>NZ_CP166730.1 GCF_041320665.1 Comamonas sp. GB3 AK4-5 | reverse complement strand
GCTAGGTCTTCTTGTGGATAGGAGGAACGGTTGCGGGGTGGTGATTGTAGCTTTTCAAAGGGTTATCCACAAAAAACTCCCGCCTTGCCCCCTGGTGAAGAAGGCCGCGTATTTTGACGGAAGATTTTGAGGGGCATTGCAACATACGTGCAACGCTGAGATAATTTCGGGTTTCCCTGAATGTGTTCAGGGTGATATGTCCCGCGCGGCGCAAAAAAAGCTGAGAAAAATCGGAAAAGAGTAGGCCAAAGCCCTGGTGCGTTGGCCGCGCTTGATTCAACAGTCTTCGGCTTTTTGGCGGGCCCGGCAAGGTGCAGACGCACTTTTGCAGGGGCCCATGCTGGGCGATACGGGCCGGGCGTTTTGACCCAGCCAGTGCAAAGCTGAACCTTTTCAAGGAACCAACATGAAACGTACTTACCAACCTTCCAAGACCCGCCGCGCCCGCACCCATGGTTTCCTGGTGCGCATGAAGACCAAGGGTGGCCGTGCCGTGATCAACGCACGCCGCGCCAAGGGTCGCAAGCGTCTGGCCGTCTAAGGCCGGACTGTTTGGCAGCCTGTCCACTTCCACGCCCTGCAGGTCAGGGTGTTGCGGATATGCAGCGGCTGAAGACGCGCGCGCAGTTCCAGGCGGCCATGTCGGGGGGAATCATCTCCCGGACGGCGCATTTCGCCTTGCACCGGCTGGTGCTGGAACCCATCCAGGCTGCCGACGCCACCATCTCTACCGGGCCCGGTTCCTTGCCATCTGCGCAAGGACCGCAGGCCCTGTTTTCCGTTCCTGGTTCGGTTTATCCACAGGACTGGATCGGTCCGCTGATTCCCAAGCGCTGGGCCAAGCGCTCCGTGACCCGTCATGCCATCAAACGCCAGGCCTATGCCGTGGCGCAGGCGAGTGCGCCCGCTTTCCAGGCCCAGCCCATCCGGGCGGCCTATGTGGTGCGACTGCGTGCGGGTTTTGACCGCAAGCAGTTCATCAGCGCTTGCTCCGATACACTCAAGGCTGCCGTTCGGGCCGAGCTGGAGCAGCTGTTTGCTTCAGCCGCGCGCAAAGCGGCGGCGTCCGCGAAAGCGCAGCCCGCTGCTGCGCCGCCTCTCCAAGGGGTGGTCTGATATGGTGCGCGCCTTGCTCATGGCCTTGGTGCGGGGCTACCGCCTCACACTCAGCCCGTGGCTGGGCTCGGCCTGCCGCTTTGAGCCCACCTGCTCGGCCTATTCCTTGCAAGCTCTGGAGCAGCACGGTGCTGCAGCCGGAACCTATCTGACACTGCGCCGGTTGGCGCGCTGTCACCCCTGGTGTGCTGGCGGGCATGACCCTGTGCCCGAAAAGGTGCCGGGGCTGTTCACCGGTTTGACCTCCTCTTCCTCACCAAAGAAGTCTTCATGAACGACATTCGCCGCACCATCCTGTGGGTGATATTTGGCTTTTCCCTGGTTCTGCTGTGGGACAAGTGGCAAATCCACAACGGCAAGCAAGCCACGTTCTTCCCGTCGGCTGCGACGGCCCCTGCCACGGCAGCGGCCAAGCCTGCGGAGGTGCCGGCAGCTGCCCCTGTTCCCACGGCTACGGCCAGCGATGTGCCGGCCAGCGATGCACCAGCCGCCAACGCCATTGCCCGTGAAAAAGTCACCGTCAGCACCGATGTGCTGCGCCTGAGCTTTGACGGCCAGGGCGGCACCATCGGCCATGCCGAGCTGCTCAAATACGCCGACCATGTGGACAAGAGCAAGCCCTTTGTGCTGTTCGACGAGAGCGCCAGCCGTGTCTACCTGGCCCAGACCGGTCTGGTGGGTGGCAACTTCCCCACGCACAAGACCACCATGCAGCTGATGCCCGGTGCACGCGAGCTGGCCGATGGCGCCAACGAACTGCAAGTGCGTTTCGAGTCGCCCGTCATGGACGGTGTGAAGCTGGTCAAGACCTACACCTTGAAGCGTGGCGACTACGCCATCGGCGTCAAGCACGAGATCGTCAACCAGGGCGCTGCCGCCGTGAACCCCCAGCTGTATCTGCAGCTGCTGCGTGACGGTAATGCACCCGAGGGCGAGCAGTCGGCCATGTACTCCACCTTCACCGGTCCGGCCGTGTACTCGCATGAGAAGAAGTTCCAGAAGGTGGACTTCAAGGACATCGAAAAGGGCAAGGCCGAGTTCGTGAAGGCCACGCCGGACGGCTATGTGGCCATGGTGCAGCATTACTTCGCCAGCGCCTGGTTGCTGAGCGATGGCCAGCAGCGCGACAACTTCGCACGCAAGGTGGGCGACAACCTGTATGCCGCCGGCCAGATCGTGGCCGTTGGCGCCCTGCAGCCTGGCGAGACCAAGGCGGTGGACGCCCAGCTCTTTGCCGGCCCACAGCTGGAGAAGATGCTGGAAACCATCTACCCCGGTCTGGAGCTGGTCAAGGACTACGGCATGTTCACCATCCTGGCCAAGCCCATGTACTGGCTGCTGGACCAGATCCACAGCGTGCTGGGCAACTGGGGCTGGGCCATCATCGGTCTGGTGCTGCTGCTGAAGATCCTGTTCTACTGGCTGAACGCCAAGGCCTACTCCAGCATGGCCAAGATGAAGGCCATCAACCCCAAGATTCAGGAAATGCGCGAGCGCCTGAAGGACAAGCCCCAGCAGATGCAGCAGGAGATGATGCGCATCTACCGCGAGGAAAAGGTCAACCCCATGGGCGGCTGCCTGCCCATCATGATCCAGATCCCCGTGTTCATGACGCTGTACTGGGTGCTGCTGTCCTCGGTGGAAATGCGCCAGGCGCCCTGGATTCTGTGGATCACCGACCTGTCGGCCAAGGACCCCTGGTTCATTCTGCCAGTGCTGATGATGCTGTCCTCGCTGCTGCAGACCGCACTCAACCCCGTGCCACCGGACCCCATGCAGGCCAAGATGATGTGGATCATGCCGCTGATGTTCAGCGTGATGTTCTTCTTCTTCCCGGCTGGCCTGGTGCTGTACTGGCTGACCAACAACATTCTGTCCATCGCCCAGCAGTGGGTGATCAACACCCGCATGGGCGTGCCCCCGCAGTTCAATCTGCCCAACTTCAAGGCTGCCGCAGCGGCTGATAGCAAGAAGTAAGCAGCGTCTGAGCTGAATCCACAACGGCCGCCGCAAGCGGCCGTTGTGCTTTGCGCCCTGCTGGTGGCGCAGCAAAAACCAGAGCGCTTTGTGCATGCGCTGCCTTGGTTTCAGATGCTTATCTATCTGAAGTCCAATGGCAATCAGCACAGAGTGCTCCGGTTTTTGTGAGTCCTGCCCTGCCGGCCCGCTGGCTATCATGGGCCACCGTCTTCCCCACCGAAAGCTTTCACCCATGCTTGCCCGCCACGCCGACCCCATTGCCGCCATCGCCACCGCCCCCGGCCGGGGGGCCGTGGGCATTGTGCGGGTCTCGGGCAAGCAGATTGCGCCCCTGGTGCGCCTGCTCTGCGGGCGCGACCTCCGGGCCCGCGAAGCCACTTACCTGCCCTTCAAGGACGCCATGGGTGCCCCCATAGACCATGGCCTGGCCCTGTACTTCCCCGGCCCGCACAGCTACACCGGCGAAGACGTGCTGGAGCTGCAGGCCCATGGCGGCCCCGTGGTGCTGCAGCTGCTGCTGGCCCGCTGCCTGGAGGCTGCGCAGGCCGCCGGTGCCGATGGCAAGCCCGTGTTGCCCGGTCTGCGCCTGGCCCAGCCGGGCGAGTTCACCGAGCGCGCCTTTCTGAACGACAAGATCGACCTGGCCCAGGCCGAGGCCATTGCCGACCTGATCGATGCCAGCACCGAAGCTGCAGCCCGCAGCGCCAGCCGCTCGCTATCGGGCGATTTCTCCCGTGAAATCCGTGAACTGCGCGATGCCCTGGTGCATTTGCGCATGCTGGTCGAGGCCACGCTGGACTTCCCGGAAGAAGAGATCGATTTCCTGCAAAAAGCCGACGCTTACGGTCAGCTGGACCGCTTGCAGGCGCAACTGGGCCTGGTGCTGTCCCGCACCCAGCAGGGCGCCTTGCTGCGCGAAGGCATCAAGGTGGTGATTGCTGGCCAGCCCAATGCCGGCAAAAGCTCGCTGCTCAATGCCCTGGCCGGGGCCGAGCTGGCCATCGTCACCCCCATTGCCGGCACCACGCGCGACAAGGTGCAGCAAACCATCCAAATCGATGGCGTGCCCCTGCATGTGATCGACACCGCCGGCCTGCGCGACAGCGAGGACGAGGTGGAGCGCATCGGCATTGCCCGCGCCTGGGACGAGATTGCCGCCGCCGATGCCGTGCTGTTTCTGCACGACCTCTCGCGCATGGGCGAGGCCGACTACGTGGCCGCCGACCTGGAGATTGCCCAGACCCTGGCCGAACGCATCCTGCCCAGCGTGCCGGTGATTGACCTGTGGAACAAGACCGACCTGGCCGCACCCGGCGCGCAGATGCGGCCGCTGGCGCCCCTGGCCGAGCGTGCAGGGGCCGCGCAAGGGCTGAGCCTGTCCGCCCGCACCGGCACCGGCCTGGACGCCGTGCGCCAGCGCCTGCTGGAAGTGGCGGGTTGGCAGTCTGCCGCCGAAGGCCTGTACATTGCCCGCGCCCGCCATGTGGAGGCGCTGCAGGCCGTGGGTGCCCATTTGGAGGAGGCGCATGCGCAGCTGCATGTGCCCGGCCCGGCACTGGACATCCTGGCCGAGGAGCTGCGCCTGGCGCAAACCGCGCTGAACAGCATCACCGGTGAGTTCACATCCGATGACCTGCTGGGCGTGATCTTCTCTAGCTTCTGTATAGGGAAATAAAGTCTGGCTCCCCCTGTGCCGCTGCGCGTCTTCCCCCTCTTTAGGCGCTACGCGCCGGAGGGGGACGGCACCAGCGCGGCGGGGCGGCCCTTGCGCGGTGCCCCTGGTATGGGGCGCGCCGGTTTTCTGCGTTGCGCGCCTGCTTTTGCTCCCTCGCCCCTTTGGGGAGAGGGTTGGGGTGAGGGGCTCTCCGCACAGCAAGGTGCATATTTCAAACCAAAACCACCTGAATAGCTTGCTGTGTATGCACAGCAAGCTATGTTTGGATGAGCAGCCTCACCGCGTCTGAAGCAGGCTTGCGTTGTACCTGGGTTGTTGCCCCTTCCCCTTCGGGGGAAGGCTGGGATGGGGGCTTGGTCCCCTGCCTTTCTCCCTCGCCCGCTGGCGGGAGAGGGTGAGGGGGACTTACTGCGGCTGCAGCTGGCTGCGCAGAATGCGGCGGATTTCGACGATGGACTGGGGCTGCTCCTGCACGCTGTGGCCGGAGGGCACGATGCGTTCCGACGCTGCGCCGGCCAGGTGGGCGCTGGAGTAGGGCACGATGCTGTCGCTGCTCTCTTCCAGCGGCAATTTGGGGTTGTCGATGCCGATGATGGAGTGGTAGCGCACCTTGCTGGAGATGGGCAGCTCGGCCGCTGCGCGTACAAAGGGGTCTTTGTCGCTGAGGTTGTCTATGCCGTTGGGAATGCGCAGCAGGCCTTGTTTGCCGGTGCGTGGGGCGGCGTTGGCCACGGCGCGGGCCACGTCGGTGAATTGCTCCACCATGGAAATGGGCAGCGTGATGAGATTGGCCACCCAGCGGGCCAGGCGGTTGCTGGCAAAGCCGGTGCCGCGATGGGGGGCCGCAATAAAGATGGCGCTGTCCACCTGCGGGAAGGGCTCGAATTCCAGGTATTCGGACAGATGTCCCTCCAGCTGGCGCTTGGCGCTGGCGGACAGCTCCAGCTCCAGTTCCGTGGTCATGGCATTCAGCAACTGGCCCTGAGTGCTGCTGACCATCAGCCGCGACAGCACGCCGCCCATGCTGTGGCCCACCAGGGTCAGGTGGTGAGAGGCTGGAGCTTTGCCGTCGGGGTCGAAATGCTGCAGCGTCTCCGTCAGGGCTTCGCGTATGGCGTGGTGGTTCAGTGCCAGCGGGGCGTTGGTGGGGTAGTAGACCTGCCAGATCTGGTAGTTGCTGCGCAGCAGCTCGTCCCCCAGCACCTCGTTGGCCACGTTGATCCAGGCCTCGGGGCTGCTGGCCAGGCCGTGCAGCATGACCACCACGCGGCGGTCGGGGTCGTAGGGCTGCATCAGATAGATTTGCGGCTGCACGATGCCATTGCCCATGCCCAGCAGGCTGCGCACCGCCTGGGTGGAAAAGCCCGAGCGCGCCAGCCACAGGCCGTAGCCTGAGGTGAAGTTGCCCGCCAGCGGCACGCGGTTGCCGGCCAGCTTCACCTCGCTTTGGCGGTAAGGGTCCATCAGGCGCACGCTCAGGGCCTGGGTGGCCAGCACCTGGGCCAGGTTGCTGCCCTCGAACTGCAGCAGGGCAGTGATGGCGGGGAACAGGGCCTCCTGGTAGGGCGGTCCCTGCATGCGGCCCCAGCGCGGGTCGGGGCCGGCGGCTTCGGGGGGCGGTGGGAAGACGGCCACCAGCTCGGCGCCAAAGCCGTCGCGCCGGTAGATGTTGCGCAGGCCGGAGAAGGTGAGCGAGGCGGCCGCCACCAGCTCCTGCGGCAGCACCCGGTGGGCGGGCTGGCGCAGGCCGGAGAGCTCCACCGTCAGCTGCCATTGCTGCCAGCGTATGCGGTCGCCATGCAGCTCGTCCAGGTCGGTGGGCAGCTCCACCGAGAGCTCGTCACGGTGCTTGAACAGCCCGGTCACGGCCTGTTGTGCGGCGTAGTTGTAGTAGTCGCGTACCTGGGTTTGCCGGTCTTCAAAGGCGCGCTCGCTGGGCGAGCGTTCGGTGAAGAACAGGTAGGCCCAGGCATAGCGCGCCGATTCCAGCCAGGCCGCAATGGCGCTGCCGGGGGTCTCGCGCTCCTGGTCCATGGCCTGCTTGGCCCACAGCTCGGACAGGGCGGAGAGGCGTTGCTCATCCGTCAGCCCGGCGCTGCTGCGCAACTGGTCGCGGCAGGCGCTGGCGTCGGCCAGGCAAGGCTTGGACTCACTGCCCATGACGCGCAGTGATTCGCGCGTGGCAGGGCTGAGCTGGCCGCTGGTGAGTACATCGGCACGGCGCTGGGCCAGATAGTCCGAGGGCTGGATGGAGCTGACTTTGACGCCGGCGCAGCCGGTCAACAGGGCCAGGCAGGCGGGCAGCAGCCATCGCGCGGGGCTGTGAAAGCGGGCAAGGGAGAACATGGGAGCAGGTCGAGGTGCAGACGGTGCAACGCACCAGTGTAGGCAGGCTGCACCGCTTGTGCTTGACGCAGGGCAGCCTGCACAGCGTTAACAGCCAGCGCAGCGCGTCGGCAAAGCGTGGGCTGCTATGGCTGTGGTAGCGGCGGAATACCCTGGCGAATTGCCCGTGAAAAATCGATGCTGGCGGTCAGATCATCTGCACCCGCTGGCGCTTGCCATTGCTGGGCGCGGTCCGTGATGTCACCGGCAGCACGCAGGGCGGACAGCGGCTGGCCGGGCGTGAGGCCGCCCACGGCGTGCAGGTATTCGGGCAGATAGCCCGAGGCCAGCAGCTGCCAGTTCAGTGGCAGACCGCCCACCAGGCTGCGCGCCATGTCCCAGACGATGGTTGTGCAGTTGGCGGTGAGCGTGTGGTACCAGCGCGGCTGGGCATGGAGCCGATCTGCCTGCTGGGCATAGGACAGCAGCAGGTTACGCATGGCGGGCTGGGGCATGTCCACGCGGTACAAAAACACCTGCTCGCCGCGCGCATTGGTGCGCACGGCCAGGATGTCGCGCTCATCGGCCGCGATCAGCGCCAGCTCATAGCGCTTGAAGAAGCCGGCCAGGGCGTCGAAGGCCTCGCCTTTTTCCTTGCGGATCTCGAAGGAAAACACCAACTGCTGGCCATCGGCAAAACCAAACGACACCAGGGTGTGGGCAATGGCAGGGCCCATCCAGTACGACACCGCCATGTCCACGCTGCGCAGCTGGGAGAGGTCGTAGCTGCGCGTGTCCCAGCGGGCGGTGTAGTCGGTCTCGCTGCGCCAGCTGAAGTTGCGCACATGCTGCAGCACCACCCGGTCGCCATCTTCAGCATCGCGCTGCAGGCTGGTGATATGGGCCACATCGTCGGCCCAGTCCCGGTCCTGGCGGGGGGCTATGGTGCTCCACCAAACCAGCATGGCCGCCAGCAGCAAGGCCCCCACACCCCACAGCAGCAGCATGCGGCCGCTGCGCCAGGCCCAGACGCTGGCCGTCAGCCAGGCCAGCGCCCACAGCGCCAGCACCGGCCACAGCAGCAGCGGGCGCTGCGGCCCTTGGTAGTACAAGGCGCCCAGGCCCCACAACAGACCCAGCAGGGCAGCCAGGCCGCTGACCAACCAGCCCAGGGCACGCAGCGCCAACAGCCACCAGGGAAAGGAATGCTTTAAAACCATAGCGTTCTATGCAGATGTGAAGGGCAAGGTGGGCGTATTACACGCAATTGGCAGCCCCTCACCCCAGCCCTCTCCCCGAAGGGGCGAGGGAGCAAGTCCAGGGAGCAGGGTAGGAAACTGGCGTGGCCCAACTCAGGGACAGCGAGCAAGGGCCGCCCCGCAGCGAGGCTGTCGTCCCCCTGGGGGGAAGGCGCCGCAGGCGACTCAGGGGGGGAGTCAGTGCCCCGCAAAATCCACCAAAGTGAACAGCTTCAGCTGGCCTTCCCCGCGCAGGCGGTTGGAGCCGCCGAGCTCGGGCAGGTCCACAATGGCCGCACCCTCCGTCACGGTGGCGCCCAGCTTTTCCAGCAGCTTCTTGCCCGCCATCATGGTGCCACCGGTGGCGATCAGGTCGTCAATCAGCAGCACCTTGTCACCGGCCTTGACGGCGTCGGTGTGCAGCTCCACGGTGGCGCTGCCGTATTCCAGCTCGTAGGTTTCTTCCACGGTGGTGAAGGGCAGCTTGCCCTTTTTGCGGATGGGCACAAAGCCCACGCCCAGTTCGTAGGCAATGACCGAGCCCAGGATGAAGCCGCGTGCATCCAGGCCGGCGACCACGTCGGGGCGCATGTCCTTGTCCATATAGCGGTGGACAAAGGCATCGATCAGCACGCGGAAGACCTTGGGGTCTTGCAGCAGCGGGGTGATGTCGCGGAATTGCACGCCGGGTGCAGGCCAGTCGGGCACGGTGCGGATATGGCCGCGGAGGTAGTCGGTGACGCTGAGATGGGTCATGGCAAAGTGGCAGGGACGCACAAAGCGCTCAAGATTCGGCACCGTGTGCCGTAGGCAAGAGGTGGGACAAGCGGCAGCCGTGGATTACGGCCGGCAGTACAGGTGACCGGATGGCACTTGGGAGCTGAGCATAATGCTTGCCCATGTGCAATGCCGCCAGTCGGTATTGTGGCCTCGTCCATCCCCTGGCGCCTGGAACATATGGAATTGACTGTTCTGCTGATCGATGGTGACTGTGCCCACGCGGAACAGGTACAGCAGTTTTTGTTCAGCGTGCGACCGCGATGGCGTGTGCTGCATGCCACCGACCTGGCCGGTGGCCAGATCCTGCACGCCCAGCATCTGCCGCAAATGGCCATGGTGGCCTTCGAGCAAACCGATGGCGATGCGCTGCAGGCCCTGCGCTGGCTGGGTTCTACCATGGCCCTGGTGATGGTGGAGTTTGGGCAGGAAGAGCTGGCCGCCTTGTCCATGCGTGCGGGCTTTGCCGATTTTGTGGTGTGTCCTCCGCAGCCTGGCTCCAGTCAGCATTTGCAGCCGCTGCCCGAGCAGCTGGAAAGCCTGGCCCGCCAGCGGGCCACCGAGCGGGCCCTGGCCGAGCACAGCCGCGAGCTGCACTCCACGCTGTCGAGTATTTCGCAGGGGGTGATCAGCATGGATGCCCAGGGCCGTGTGCAGCTGTACAACGAGCGCGCGCTGGAGCTGCTGGACATTCCCGAAGCGCGCATGGAGCAGCAGCCTTTTTTGCGCGAGCTGGTGGCTTTTCAGCGCGAGCGTGGTGAATTCGACCGCGCCCTGTACTGGCCTCCGGGCGCGACGGTAGGAGGCATTGACGGGCGCTATTGCCCATCGGTCTATATCCGCCGTACGCAGGAAGGCCGCTATCTGGAGGTGCGCACCCACCCCGAGCGCGATGGCCGCAAGGTGCGCACCTATACCGATGTGACCGACTATGTGCAGACCCAGCAGCAGCTCAGCCAGAGCGAGCAGCGCTGGCGCAGCATGACGGCGCTGTCGTCCGACTGGTTCTGGGAGCTGGATGGCCGTCTGCGCTTTGTACATCTGGATGGTTGCCCGGACGCGCTGCAGCAAAGCCTGCATACCCAGTATTTTTGGGCGCAAACACTGTGGCAGCAAGCATATGAAGCTTCTGAAAAAATAGCAGAACGCCAGGCGTTGATGGCGCGGCGTGAAGCCTTTCACGACTGGGAGCTGTGCCACCACGACGGCAATGACCAGCTCACCTGGCTGTCCCTCAGCGGCACCCCGGTCTGGGATGAAGAGGGCGTTTTCACGGGCTACCGTGGCGTGGCGCGCAACATCACCGAGCGCAAGCAGACCGAGGTCGCCATCCGCCGCCTGGCCTACCGGGATGATTTGACCGAGCTGCCCAACCGTGCCGCCATGCTGCAGCAGATTGACCAGGCGCTGGAGCGCAGCCTCAAACATGGTGCGGGCGCCTTGCTGCTGCTGGATGTGGACCATTTCAAGGGCATCAACGACGCCATGGGCCACAGCTGGGGCGACGCCCTGCTGCAAGAGGTGGCGCGCCGCCTGCGGGCCTGGTGCCGCCCCGGCGATGTGGTGGGGCGCGTGGGGGGGGATGAGTTTCTGGTGCTGATCGAAGCCCTGGCACCCGACATGGCCCAGGCTCAGGCGCGGGCCAGCGCCATGGCTGTGAGCCTGATGGGGGTGCTGGACCAGGCCTATGAGCTGCAGGGCCGGGCAGTCCATGCCTCATTCGGCATCGGGGCGGCCGGGTTTTGGGGGCGCGACCGCTCGGTGGATGACATGCGGCAGTGCGTGGAGTTGGCCCTGGGTGAGGCCAAGGCCCAGGGGCGCAATGCCTGGAGCGTTTTCGACCCCGAGCTGCAGCGCAGTCTGCGCGCCCGGGCAGCGCTGGAGGCCGATCTGCACATCGCCCTGGATCGCGGGGACTTTGTGCTGCACTACCAGCCCGTGGTGGACGACCAGGGCAGCGTGCTGGGCGCCGAAGCCCTGGTGCGCTGGGCCCACCCCGAGCGCGGCATGGTGCCGCCGGGGAGTTTTATCCCGGTGGCCGAGCAGCTGGGGCTGATTTTTGCCTTGGACCGCTGGGTGCTGCGCCAGGCCTGCCTGCAACTGGCGGCCTGGGCCCGTCACCCGATCTCGGCCTGCTGGACCTTGGCGGTGAACCTGAGTGCCCAGGAGTTCCGCCACGCCGATTTTCTGTGCCGTATCCAGGACATTCTGCGCGACACCGGGGCACGCCCCGACCTGCTCAAGCTGGAGCTGACCGAGAGCCTGATGCTGGAGGCCGTGGAGGACAGCATTGCCAAGATGCAATCGCTGCGGGCCATGGGCATACGCTTTTCGCTGGACGACTTTGGCATGGGCTACTCCTCGCTGGGCTACCTCAAGCGCCTGCCGCTGTCGCAGCTGAAGATCGACCAGAGCTTTGTGCGCGATGTGCTGCTGGACGCCAACGATGCCGCCATCGTGCGCACGGTGATTGCCCTGGGCCAGAGCCTGGGGCTGGAGGTGGTGGCCGAAGGGGTGGAAACACAGGGCCAGCTGGAGTTTCTGGTGCGCAATGGCTGCCGGCGCTTCCAGGGCTATCTGTTTGGCCGACCGGACGAGGCCGAGGTGATGCTGGCGCAGTAAGAACGTGTTCACGATCTCTATGCAGGCGCGTTGGAGCGCAATCGGGATGAGTTCGCAGCGCTGGCGAGTCCATCACCGGGCCATAGCCCGCAATCGCGGGGGCGAAAGTGAACAAGCCCTAGAATTTCGCCATGCAAGTTTCTGATACTTCGGCCCGCACCCCGTCCCGGGACAGCGGGCGGGCCCTGGAGTTGGCCCGCAGTACTCTGGCCATTGAGGTGCAAGCCCTGCAGGCCATGTCCGCGCGGCTGGACGATGCTTTTTCTCAGGTGGTGCGCAAAATTTTGCAGCTGCCCGGGCGCGTGGTGGTCATGGGCATGGGCAAGAGCGGCCATGTGGGCCGCAAGCTGGCGGCCACATTGGCCTCCACCGGCACCCCCGCTTTTTTTGTGCACCCGGCCGAGGCCAGCCACGGCGATCTGGGCATGGTCACGGCCCAGGACCTGGTGCTGGCCCTGTCCAACAGCGGCGAGACCGATGAGATCACCTCGTTGTTGACGGCCCTCAAGCGCCAGGGCGTGGCCCTGGTGGCCATGACCGGTGGCGTGGCATCCAGCCTGGCCCGCCATGCCGACTGGGTGCTGGACACCAGTGTCGAGCGCGAAGCCTGTCCGTTGAACCTGGCGCCCACGGCCAGCACCACGGCGCAAATGGCCCTGGGTGATGCCCTGGCCATGGCGCTGTTGGATGCCCGGGGCTTTAGGGCCGAGGATTTTGCCCGTTCCCACCCCGGTGGCTCGCTGGGTCGCAAGCTGCTGACCCATGTGGCCGATGTGATGCGCAAGGGCGACGATTTGCCCACGGTGCTGCCTGAGGCAGACTTCAGCACGCTGATGCGCATGATGGGGGCCAAGGGCCTGGGTTGTGCCGTGGTGGTGGATGCGCAGCAGCAGGTGCAGGGCATCTTCACCGATGGAGATTTGCGCCGCTGCATCGAAGTGGGCACCGAGCTGCGTGGCGCCACGGCCCAGGCCTTGATGCATGCTCGCCCCAAAACCATTGCGGTGGACGCGCTGGCGGTGGATGCCGCGCAGCTGATGGAGCAGCACGGCATCACCTCGGTGATGGCGGTAGAGGCCGACGGCCGCCTGGCCGGTGTGGTGCATATCCGCGACCTGATGCGCGCCAAGGTGATCTGATGGTCCATGCTGCCCTGCAATTCCCCACCGAGCTGCTGCTGCAGGCCCAGCCGGTGCGTGTGCTGTTTCTGGATGTGGATGGCGTGCTCACCGATGGCGGGCTGCTGTTTTCCGAAGAGGGCGAAACGTTCAAGCGTTTCAACACCCTGGACGGCCATGGCATCAAGCTGCTGCAAAAAGCCGGCATCACCCCTGCCGTGGTGACGGGGCGGGATTCCAAGCCGCTGCGACTGCGCCTTGCACAGCTGGGCGTGGTGCATGTGCGCTATGGCACGGAAGACAAGTTGCCGGCGGCCCAGTCCATCTTGGATGCGCTGGGCTTGGACTGGAGCCAGGCCGCCGCCATGGGCGATGACTGGCCCGATCTGCCGATGATGCAGCGCAGTGCCCTGGCCTGTGCCCCCGCCAATGCCCATGCGGAGTGTGCGGCGCTGGCGCATTGGGTCACGCCCCAGGCGGGCGGCCATGGCGCGGTGCGTGCGGTGTGTGATTTGCTGCTGACGGCCACGGGCGCTTACCGTCGTTTGCTGGAGACCTACCTACCATGATGGCTGCTGTGCGTCGCTCCTGGGAGCAGGTCTCGCTGTATCTGCCGGTGCTGCTGATGGCGCTGCTGGCGCTGGGCTCGTGGTGGCTGGTGCGCAATGCGCCTACGGTGTCCCGCCCTGTGGCCGAGCGCCCGGTGCTGCACGAGCCCGACTACACCATGCTGCACTTCATGGTGAAGGACTTTGACGCCAAGGGCCGTATGCAAAGTGAGATTCGGGGCGATCGCGGCGATCACTACCCCGACACCGACACCATGGAAATCCAGCAGGTGGACCTGCGCGGCTTTGCCCCGGACGGCACCAAGACCACGGCCACGGCGCGCAAGGGCATCAGCAACTCCGATGCATCCGAGGTGCAGCTATGGGGCAACGCCGTGGTGGTGCGCCAACCGCTGCCGCCCAGGACGGCATTGAAGTTTGAAGGCGAGTTTCTCCATGCATGGACCCAGGAAGAGCGCGTGCGCTCCCATTTGCCTGTGGTGCTGACCCGGGGCGAGGACCGCTTCACCAGCGACAAGCTGGAATACGACAACGTCTCTCAGGTGGTGCAGATGCAGGGCCGGGTGCGAGGCTCGCTGCAGCCCGGGCGCGTTGCGCCTTGATGACGGACCGCGTGCAACGAAAAAGGCCTCTGAAAAGAGGCCTTTTTCGTGAGGAAGCCAAGGCTTATTCGCCGTTGTAGCCACCACCTGTTCCTCCGCCGCCATAACCACCCCGGCCGCGAGGGCCAGAGCCGTAGGGGCTGCGGAAACCGCTGTCCTGGCGGCCACTGCCATAGCCGCCGTCCTGGTCATGGCCGTAACCACCGCCGCCATAACCACCGCGGCCACCACCACCGCCGCCAAAATTACGCGGTGGGCGCGGTTCCATGGGGCGGGCCTCATTCACCACCAGGCTGCGTCCGCCCAGTGGCTGGCCGTTCATCCCTTGGATGGCGGCACTGGCTTCTGCATCATTGGCCATTTCCACGAAGCCAAAGCCTTTGGAGCGACCAGTATCACGCTCCATCATGACCTTGGCGCTGGCCACGGTGCCAAACTGTGTGAAGGCTTGTTGCAGATCATTGTCCCGTACGGTATAGGGCAGGTTGCCAACGTACAGCTTATTTCCCATCATCGCTCCTCTAAATCCCTGTCTCTTGATTGGACCTAAACAAGCCTGGACCGCCCCTGCGATGAAAAACCGACCTGCCGATCTCGTTGGGAGGTATTCCCGTTGCGCATTATTAATTGCGTAGGAAAAGAAGCATTACCGCCGGGGCGGTAAATTTGTGACATTTCTAAACAACAAAGGAACCCGTAGGTTCCTTTGTTTTCGCTTTTATGAGAAAGCGTATAAATCGTGGGATTAGTAGCTGTTGCGACGGCCACCGCCAAAATCGCCACCACCGCCACCGAAATTGCCACCACCGAAGCCACCGCTACGGGGAGGGCGGGGGGTCATGGGACGGGCTTCATTCACCACCAGGTCGCGACCGCTGTGGTTTTGGCCGTGCATGCCTTGAATAGCGGCTTGGGCTTCTGCATCGCTGCCCATTTCCACAAAGCCGAAGCCCTTGGAGCGGCCAGTGTCGCGTTCCATCATGACCTTGGCGCTGGCCACGGTGCCGAAAGCGCTGAAGGCTTGTTGCAGATCGTTGTCACGGAAGGAGTACGGCAGATTGCCGACGTAAAGTTTGTTACCCATGGAAGACTCCAGGAAAAAGAGAGAGAAACGCGATGGAGCCCTAGGTGGTCCGCAAACGTGACAACGGTAGAGACGCTAACGCACTGGCTATTGCGCGCGAGCGCAATCGCTTCGGGCATTATCGAACAAATGCTTGCAGCGGTTGGAAGGGTATTGAGAGCTTTGTGCTTGTTACAACATCTTTTTCGGTTAAGGCGGTGTTTCTCCGCTGCACGGTTCACAGAGATACAAAGTACGCTCTCTGCGAAATAGCAGTAAAATCCAGGATTGTCTTTGGGGAGTAGCCCGTTTGGCGCGCAATGCGCCAAAGGCATGTGTCAACAAACTTGGGGCCCCATGCCCTATGGCACATGCGGTTTCTGTGGAACTGGGCGAGACCATTGACTGCACACCGATCCCGTGCCGGAGTCGGAGTGTGGTCAATGCGTGCTCGCAACCATCCGGCCATTCACAACACAGAAATCCCCATGGAAGCCTTCTTCGTCTCTACCGCCATCGTCGCCCTTGCTGAAATGGGCGATAAAACCCAGTTGCTCGCTCTCGTACTGGCGGCACGCTTTCGCAAACCCTGGCCCATTGTCATGGGCATTTTGGTGGCCACGCTGGTCAACCATGCCCTGGCGGGCGCGGTCGGCTCCTGGTTGACGCAGATGGCGGGGCCGGATGTCATGCGCTGGGTGCTGGGCCTGTCCTTTATCGCCATGGCCGTGTGGATGCTGATTCCCGACAAGCTGGACGATGAAGGCAGCTCGGACCACTCCCACTGGGGCGTGTTCGGCAGCACGGTGGTGGCCTTCTTCCTGGCCGAGATGGGTGACAAGACGCAAATTGCCACCGTGGCCCTGGCGGCCAAATACCAGGCCTATGTCTGGGTGGTGGCGGGCACCACGCTGGGCATGATGCTGGCCAATGCCCCGGTGGTGTGGCTGGGCGACAAGCTGGTCAAGCGCGTGCCCGTGCGCACGGTGCATATGGTGTCGGCCGTCATTTTCCTGGTGCTGGGCCTGCTGGCCTTGTTCACGCCTGTGGTGAATGATTTGGCATAATGGCTTTTCATGCGCCGATTTGCTTCTGCTTGCGGGCGCTTTATAAATCCTGCTAAAGACGAACCGCTTGTATGAACCCGGCCTCGTTTTTAGCGATGCCGGGTTTTTTCATGTCCTTCATCGCCACACCGCAATCCATGCATTTCTCGGATGCATTGCCCTTACAAAGCGGCAAACACATCCGTGACTACACCCTCGCGTTTGAAACCTATGGCACGCTGAATGCCGACCGGTCCAACGCTGTGTTGGTCTGCCACGCGTTGAATGCCTCCCACCATGTGGCCGGCGTCTACGAAGACCAGCCCAAGAGCGAGGGCTGGTGGGACAACATGATCGGCCCCGGCAAGTCGGTGGACACGAACAAGTTCTTCGTCATCGGCGTCAACAACCTGGGCTCGTGTTTTGGTTCCACCGGCCCCATGCACACCCATCCCGATACCGGTGCCGTCTATGGCTCCAGCTTTCCGGTGCTGACGGTGGAGGACTGGGTCCATGCCCAGGCCCTGCTGCTGGACCGGTTGGGCATTCAGCAGCTGGCCGCCGTGCTGGGTGGCAGCCTGGGCGGCATGCAGGCCCTGAGCTGGACGCTGCAATACCCCGAGCGCATGCGCCACGCCGTGGTGGTGGCTAGCGCGCCCAATCTGAACGCCGAGAACATCGCCTTCAACGAGGTGGCGCGCCGCGCCATCGTCACCGATCCGGACTTTCACGGCGGCGACTTCTACGCCCATGGTGTGGTGCCGGAGCGCGGTCTGCGCATCGCGCGCATGATCGGCCACATCACCTATCTGAGCGATGACGTGATGAACCAGAAGTTTGGCCGCGAGCTGCGCGACGGACCGGACATCAAGTTCACCACGCAGGACATCGAGTTCCAGATCGAAAGCTATCTGCGCTACCAGGGCGACAAGTTCAGCAGCTACTTCGACGCCAACACCTATCTGCTCATCACCCGGGCGCTGGATTACTTTGATCCCGCCAAGGCCTATGGCGGCAGCCTGCATGCCGCATTGGCGCGCTCGCTGGCCAAGTTCTTTCTGGTCAGCTTCACCACGGACTGGCGCTTTGCCCCGGGACGCAGCCGTGAAATCGTACAGGCCCTGCTACAAAACGGCCGCGACGTGAGCTACGCCGAGATCGACGCCCCGCATGGCCACGACGCCTTTTTGCTGGACGACCCGCGCTATCTGTCTGCGATGCGCGCCTATTTCGAAGGCATTGCCAAGGAGATTGCCGCATGACTGCTACCCCCACCATGCAAGCACTGGCCCAGTTGGTGCCCCAGGGCGCCCGTGTGCTCGATCTGGGCTGCGGCGACGGCGCCTTTTTGCAGTATTTGCAGCGCGAGCGCGGCTGCAGCGGCTATGGCGTGGAAATCGACGACGCCAACCTGCTGGCCTGCGTGCAGCGCGGCGTCAACGTGCTGCAGCTGAACCTGGATGAAGGCCTGGCCATTTTTGAAGACAACAGCTTCGATATGGTGTTGCAGATAAACACTCTGCAACATCTGCGCAATGCCGAAACGATGTTGCGCGAAACCGCGCGCGTCGGTCGCATGAGCGTGGTGAGCTTCCCCAATTTCGCCCATTGGCCCAACCGTTTTTCCGTGCTGCGCGGGCGCATGCCCGTCACGCGCCACCTGCCCTACCAGTGGTATGACACGCCCAATATCCGCGTGGGCACCTACAAGGACTTCGAGCTGCTGGCGCACAAAAACCAGCTGAACGTGGTGGATTCCTTCGGCCTGCGCGAAGGCCAGGTCATCCGCAGCCTGCCCAATCTGCGGGCCAGCACGGCGGTGTTTTGTTTGGAACGCGGGTGAGTTGAAGCACCCCCTGAGCGGCTAGGCCGCTACGCTCGCGGGCAGGGGACGGCACCGGCGCGGCGGGGCGGCCCTTGCGCGGTGCCCTGACTTAGGCTGTGCCAGTTTTATAGGCTGTGCCCCGGCATGGGGCGGCGCTCGTCCATGGGTGCAGTCCTTCGCATAATGGGTGCATGCCACGCTTTGCCGCCAATCTGTCCATGCTCTATACCGAGCTGGCGTTTCTCGACCGCTTTGCCGCCGCAGCCCGCGACGGCTTTACCGGGGTGGAATACCTGTTTCCCTATGCCCATACGCCCCAGGCCATTGCCGAGCAGCTGCAGCGCCACGGTCTGACCCAGGTGCTGTTCAACGCGCCGCCGGGGGACTGGGATGCGGGTGAGCGCGGCCTGGCCTGTCTGCCTGGGCGGGAGCCGGAATTCAGAGAGGGCATTCACCAGGCCCTGGCCTATGCCGCTGTGCTGGGTTGCCCGCGCATCCATGTGATGGCAGGCCTGTTGCCAGCAGGCCGTGACGCCAACGACGCGCAGCTGCGCCACACCTATATCGCCAATCTGCAGTACGCGGCAGCCGCCGCGGCCCAGCAGGGAGTGCAGCTGATGATCGAGCCCATCAACGGCCGCGACATGCCCGGCTACTACCTGCAGCGCCAGGACCAGGCCCATGCCTTGGTGGCCGAAATTGGCGTGGCCCATGTGCAGGTGCAGATGGACCTCTACCACTGCCAGATCGTCGAAGGCGATGTGGCCATGAAGCTGCGCCACTACCTGCCCACGGGCCGCGTGGGCCATATCCAGGTTGCGGGTGTGCCCGACCGCCACGAACCCGACATCGGAGAGCTGCATCATCCCTATCTGTTCGCGCTGTTGGACCAACTGGGCTACAGCGGCTGGGTAGGCTGCGAATACCGCCCGCGTGCCGGAACGACCCAGGGGCTGGGCTGGCTGCACGCTGCCCGAGCAAGCTGTGCCGCCGGCTTGGACAGCTGAAAAAATCGGAGCAGCATCTGCGCGCCACGCTTGCACTTGCAAGGCCTGCATAGGCAAAAGCGAGGTGGCAAGCGCGGCAGATGCTGCTATGTTTGAAAAATCCTTTGCAACGGAGGCCTGCATGCACCCCACCAATCGCCGCCAATGGCTGGGCACCGCCGCCGCCACTGCGGCCGCATTTGGCCTGAGTACCGTGGCCGGCTGCGCCGGCAGCTCCACCACGGAAGCCACCACGGCACCTGCTGCGGCCGCGCCGCGTCCCCTGGGTGGCTGGCCGCCCAAGCCCACCTTGATTGCCCACCGCGGCGCCTCGGCCCTGCGGCCGGAGCACACGCTGGCGGCCTACCGCGAGGCGATTGCTGCCGGGGCCGACTTCATCGAGCCCGACCTGGTCATCACCCGCGACGGCGTGCTGGTGGCGCGGCATGAAAACGCTCTGGCCCTGCTGAATGCCGATGGCAGCCTGCAGGAGGCCACCACCGATGTGGCCGAGCGCCGCGAATTCGCCGCCCGCCGCCGCAGCAAAACCATTGACGGCCAGCGGCTCACCGGCTGGTTTGCCGAAGACTTCACCCTGGCCGAACTCAAGACCCTGCGCGCCCGCGAACGCATACCGGCCATACGCCCGGCCAATGTGCGCTTCAACGACCAACTGCAGATCCCCACGCTGCAGGAAATCATTGACCTGGCCAAGGCCGAAACCGTGCGCACCGGCCGCACCATAGGCATCTACCCAGAGACCAAGCATCCCAGCTACTTCCAGTCCATAGGCCAGCCGCTGGAGCCGGTGCTGCTGAAGGCGCTGGATGCCAATGGCTGGAACGACGCCAAGGCGCCGGTGTTCGTCCAGTCCTTTGAGGTGGAGAACCTGCGCTGGATACGCGCGCGCAGCCAGGTCCGTCTGGTGCAGCTGTTGGACGCCGAAGGCCAGCCCTATGACGCCGTGGCCGCCGGCCGCAGCACCCGCTATGCCGACATGCTCACGCCCGAGGGGCTGGCGCAGATCGCTAGCTACGCCCAGGGCATAGGCCCGCACAAAAGCCTGGTGGTGCCGGTCAAGGCCGGCAAGAACGCCGCACCCACGGGCCTGGTGGGCGCGGCCCACCGTGCGGGCCTGCTGGTGCATGTGTGGACGCTGCGGCCCGAGAACGCTTTTCTGCCCGCCAGCCTCAAGGCCCACCCGGTGGAAAACGGCGCCACGCGCGGCGATGTGCAGTCCGACATCACCGCCTTTTTGCGCGCGGGTGTGGACGGATTCTTCTGCGACGACCCGGCCGTGGGCCGCGCCGCCATCCAGGCCTACCAGGCACGCTGAAAGCCAGTGGCGCAGCCCTGGGGTGCCTGCGGGCCTGCCAAGGGCTAGCGGCTCCCGACATGGTGTCTTCATCGCGATCGGGCACACTTGCGCCGTTTGATGGACGGGGCGCCCAGTCTTTGGCGCGCACCGGTGCTGCAAGGACTTGTGATGCGTTTTTCTGCCCGATTGATCTGGTGCACCGTGGCACCGGCACTGCTGTTTGTGATGGCGCTGGCCGCCAGCCTGTGGGGGCTGTCCCGCACCGAAGCCCAGTTCCAGCGCTATATCGCTACCGAGCAGACCTTGGTCAACCACCTGCAGGAGCTGTATGCCCAGGGCCTGCAAAGCGGCCAGGCATTGCGCAACATCGTGCTCAACCCCGAAGACCGCCAGGCCGTGGACAATCTGCGCAGCGCACGCGAGCACTACGACAGCAGCTATCGCGCCATGCTGGGCGTGGTGCAAGGCCAGCCGCAGCAAAGCGCCGTACAGGCGCTGCAGGCCTTGCGTGAAGCGCAGAACCAGGCACAGGACGCCGTTGTGGCCTTGGCCGCGCACGACCAGGCCGCTGCGGCTGCGGCCCTGAAGGCCCAGGAAACCCCGGCCTGGCGCCAGCTGCGCGCGGCCTTGCTGGAGCAGTTGCAGGCCGCCCGCACCGCTGCCAGCCAGGTGCATGCTGAGGCCCAGGCCGCCATCCAGCGTGCCCAGTGGCTGACGGCCGCATTGGCGCTGTTGGCCGCAGCCGTGGCTGCAGTGCTGCTGTGGGTGATGGTGCGCACGCTGCGCCATGAATTGGGCGGCGAGCCTGCCGAGGCCCGCGCCACCTTGCGCCGCGTGGCCGATGGCGATCTGCGCCACCAGCCCGTTGCAGGGGGAAAGGCCCAGGGCCTGATGGCCGAGCTGGGCGGCATGCAGCAAGGTCTGCGCGACCTGGTGCACCAGGTGCAGCACGTCACCCAGGAAATCACCCATGCGGCCCAGGAAATCGCCCAGGGCAACCAGGACCTGTCGGCCCGTACCGAAAGCCAGGCCAGTGCGCTGGAGGAAACGGCCGCTTCCATGGAAGAGCTCAGCACCACCGTGCGCCAGAACGCTGACAACGCCCAGCAGGCCAACCAGCTGGCCCAGCAGGCCAGCACCGTGGCCACACAGGGCGGCGCCGTGGTGGGCCAGGTGGTGCAGACCATGCAGGGCATTCAGAGCAGCAGCCGCCAGATTGCCGACATCATTGGCGTGATCGACTCCATCGCCTTTCAGACCAATATCCTGGCGCTGAATGCCGCTGTGGAAGCCGCCCGCGCCGGCGAGCAGGGCCGGGGCTTTGCCGTGGTGGCCACCGAGGTGCGCACCCTGGCTGGGCGCAGTGCCGATGCGGCCAAGCAAATCAAGCAGCTCATCGACGCCAGCGTGCAGCAGGTGGCCCAGGGCACCCAATTGGTGGACCAGGCCGGAGCCACCATGGGCGACATCGTGGCCTCCATCCAGCGGGTGGCCGACATCATGGGCGAGATCAGCGCCGCCAGCCACGAGCAAAGCGCGGGCGTGGGCCAGGTGGGCGAGGCCATCAGCCAGATGGACCAGGCCACGCAGCAGAACGCCGCCCTGGTGGAAGAAAGCGCGGCGGCGGCGGGCGCCCTGCGCCAGCAGGCCCAGGGCTTGATGGGAGCGGTTTCACGCTTTCGGCTGGAGGCCCAGGCGCGCGGCATGTCCGCGCAGGCGCCCATGCCTTCCCTGCCGCCCTCCATGGCAGCGCCGCGTCTGCCGGCCTGAGCCGTCGGGCGGGCGAAGGCTGCAGAGTTTTTGTATGAAAACGCTGTTGCAGGTATAGCAGACCAGCGCTGGATGCTCTTGTTTTGAGAGCGATGGGGTGGCCTGCACACCCACTGGCGGCTGGACAGCCGTGCGCGGCAAAACCGGGGCCGCTTCCTATCATGGCCTTCGCTTTGCTCGCGCCGCTGCCATGCCACTGCCTGTATTGGATTTCCACACCGCTTTTGCCATGACGGCGCTCTCGGCCTGGGCCCAGATCGGGTTGCTCTGGCTGCTGGGGCGCCGTTTCTGGGGCCTGGGCCTTCCCTATGCCATGGGGGCCACCGCCTGTTTCGGAGGTGCCAGCCTGTGCCTGGCCATGCAAAGCAGCTGGCCCTACCAGACCAGCCTGCTGGCCGGGCTTTTTCTCCTCATCGGCGGTGTCAGCCTGCTGTCTGTGTGTGTGCAACGCCTGCGCCCGCCCTCCTGGAGCGACGAAACACTGTGTCTGCTGGGCCTGCCCTGGCTGCTGCTGTTCCTGGGCCTGTGGCTGCTGCCCAGCGACGGGCCCATGCAGTGGACGCTGGGCGTTGGCATTTGCGGGCTGCAACTGGGATGGTTGCTCTATCGGCTGCAACGCCTGCGCCGCTACACACCCGGCAGCGGCTGGGTCATGGTGGTGGGGGCGGTGCTGGTGCAGCTAGGGGGCTTGCTGGCCTGGCTGGCTGCGGGGGAGGCACAAGCCCCTGCCTGGATGTTGTGGGCGCTGTGCCTGTCCCAGTTCCTGGGTTGGCAGACCCTGGCGGGTGGGTATGTGCGCATGCTGCACGACTACCACGGCGAGCGTGAACGCCGGGCCGCCACCCTGGACGCACTCACCCAGCTGCCCAGCCGGCGCACGCTGACGGAATATGCCGCTCTGGCCCTGACCCAGGCCGCGCACGAGGGCACAACGCTGGGGGTGCTGGTGCTGGACATCGACCATTTCCAGCAGGTCAGTGATCGCCATGGCCCGTTGGCCGGCGATGCGGTGGTGCGGCGCGTGGCCTGGGTGCTGCGCAACCAGTTGCGCCAGCAGGACTTTGCGGCACGCTATGCGGGGGAGGAGTTTGTGGTGCTGCTGCCCCAGGCCTCGCCGGCGGTGCTGTTGTCCACGGCCCAGCGCATTGTCGATGCCGTGCGGGCCGAGGCCGTGGTGGCCGAAGGCGCCCGCATGGAGGTGACGGTCAGCCTGGGCGGCCATGTGCAACATGCCTCTCCAGGGCTGTGCTGGGAAGAGCTGCTGGCCACGGCCGATGCGGCGTTCTACGAGGCCAAGCACGAGGGCGGTGACCGGGTGGTGCTCTCTGCCGTCAGCCGTGCCCAGCTGGCGCCGGCCCAGCCCGAGCCGGGGCACGGCCCGCCCCACCGCGGCCCGGACGCTGGGGAGCGCCACGACGATGCCCGGCATTGAGCGCCCGGCTTGCGACGGCATACCCGTGCAGTCAAGGCTGCCTTGGCACAAGGAGGTGGGCGGCTGCAGGACAATACAGGCCTAGATTTGCATAGGAGAGCCGCCCCATGAACGCACGCATTCCGCCCGCTGCGCTGAACGCCAGCCAGGCCCTGGACCAGGTCAGCCAGAAGTGGGACCAGGACATCGTCGGCCAGCTCAAGGACTACATTGCCATTCCGGCCAAGTCGCCCATGTTCGCGCCCGACTGGCAGCAGCAAGGCCTGCTGGACCTGGTGCTGCGCAACGCCGCCACCTGGGTGGAGGCGCAGAAAGTACCTGGCCTGAAGTTGGAAATCGTGCGCCTGGAAGGCCGCACACCGGTGCTGTTCTTCGAGGTCGAAGGCACGCAGCCCGGCGCCAATGCCGCCGGCGCGCCCACGGTGCTGATGTATGGCCACCTGGACAAGCAGCCCGAATTCGAAGGCTGGCGCAGCGATCTGGGCCCCTGGACCCCGGTGTATGAGGACGGCAAGCTCTATGGCCGCGGCGGTGCGGATGACGGCTATGCCGTCTACGCCAGCGTGGCGGCCGTGCAGGCGCTCAAGAGCCAGAACATGCCCCACCCACGCATCGTGGGCATCATCGAAACGGCCGAGGAAAGCGGCTCGCGCGACCTGCTGCCCTATGTGGACGCGCTGCGCCCCCGCCTGGGTGCGGTGGAGTTGGTGATCTGCCTGGACAGCGGCGCCGGCAATTACGACCAGCTGTGGCTGACCACCAGCCTGCGCGGCATGGCCAGCGGCACGCTGAAGGTGGAAATCCTCACCGAGGGCATCCACTCCGGTGATGCCTCGGGCGTGGTGCCCTCGTCTTTTCGCATCATGCGCCAGGTGCTGGACCGCCTGGAAGACAGTGCCAGCGGCCGGCTGCTGCCCGCCAGCTTCCACTGCGATGTACCCACCGAGCGCCTGGCACAGACCCGTGCCACGGCCGCCATCCTGGGCGATGCCACGTACAGCCGCTTCCCCTGGGCCCACCATGATTGCGGCGGCAGCACGCTGTTTGCTCTGCCCACCACCACCGACCCGGTCCAGGCCCTGCTCAAGCGCACCTGGGAGCCCACGCTGTCCGTCACCGGCGCCGAAGGCTTTCCCACGCTGCAAAACGCGGGCAATGTGCTGCGGCCCTACACGGCCTTCAAGCTCAGCCTGCGCCTGCCGCCGCTGGTGGACGCCGCCGCCTGCGTGCAGGAGATGAAGGCCTTGCTGGAAGACAACGCCCCCTACCAGGCCAAGGTGACCTGGGAGGGCCTGTCCAGCTCCAGCGGCTGGAATGCACCGGGCATGACGCCCTGGTTTGAAAACGCCTTGAACGCCGCCAGTCAGGCCCATTTCGGCGCTGACTGCGGCTATATCGGCCAGGGCGGCACGATTCCGCTGATGAATCTGCTCAGCCAGGGCTTCCCCAAGGCGCAGATGATGGTCTGCGGCGTGCTGGGCCCCAAGAGCAATGCCCATGGCCCCAATGAGTTTCTGCATGTGCCCTATGCCAAGAAACTCACCGCCGCCGTGGCCCAGGTGATGGCCGCCATGCCGGTGGCGCAAGCCGAGGAAACCACAGCTTGAGCACCACCAGCAAGCGATAAAAAATAGCTGCCGCAGCGCATACAGATTGCGCAGGCAGCTATTTTTTTGATACTTCAACCAGGCCCGAGCCGGGCACTACATGGAAAGCCACCACGGGATGTGCACGACAGAACCCAGCTTGCTGCATGCGCCCGACGGCACGCCCCTGGCGATTTACGACTGGCCGCTGGCACCCGCGCTGCAGCGGCGCGCCACGGTGTTGATCGTGCATGGCATGGGCGAGCACGCGGGCCGCTATGCCCCACTGGCCCGGCGCCTGAATGGCTGGGGATTTGCCGTGCGGGCCTATGACCAATACGGCCATGGCCGCTCGGGTGGCCCCCGGGGTGGGCTGAGCCATGATGGGCGACTGCAGGAGGATCTGGCCCTGGTGCTGGATGCCACCCGCGCCAGCATGCCGGGCGCGCAGCCGCTGGTGCTTTTGGGGCACAGCATGGGCGGGCTGGTGGCTGCGGACTTTGTGGCGTCCGGTGTGCGCCAGGTGGAGGGGCTGGTGCTGTCCTCGCCCGCGCTGGCGCTGCATTTGTCGGGGCTGCAAAAAGCCTTGCTGGCCAGCCTGCCCAGTCTGCTGCCGAATCTGCGCGTCAACAATGGCGTGGATTCCGGCAAGCTCTCCCACGACCCGGCCGTGGGAGAGGCCTATGACAGCGATCCTCTACAGCACCGGCACATCAGCGCGCGGATGGCGCGCTATATGGCCCAAGGCGGTGCCCGCGTGTTGGCCCAGGCAGCGGCCTGGCATGTGCCCACGCTGCTGCTGTGGGCCGGGCTGGACAGCCTGGTCGACCCTGCGGGCAGTGCAGCCCTGGCGCGGCAGGCGCCGCAGGCGGTGCTGCAGGCCCAGTGCTTTGCGCAGGCGTTTCACGAGATCTTCAACGAAAGCGAGGACCTGGCGGCGCCGGTGTTTGCCCGGCTGCAGCAGTGGCTGGTGCAGCAGTTTCCAGCGGTTTAGCCCTCGATCTGCGCGCCGATCACCACCACCTCAATACGGTACTTGGGGTTGATGGCGGGGGCGATCACGGTGCAGCGCGGCGGGGTGTGGCCGGGGACGATCCAGGCGTCCCAGACCTCGTTCATCACCGTGATGTCGGCCGCGTCGCGGATGAAGATGTTGCACGACAGGATATGGGCCTTGCTGCTGCCGGCTTCGTTGAGCAGGCGTTCCACATGGCCCAGCACCTCTTGGGTCTGCACGCGCATATCGCCGTCGGGATTGTTTTCGGGGATCTGTCCGGCCAGATACACCGTGCCGTGGTGGACGGCGGTCTCAGACAGGCGAGCGCCCACATGGTGGCGGGTGATGGGGCCGGAGGTGGACACGGTCATGCAAAAACTCCAAGGTGGGGGAAAAGCAAACTTCGCTTGCGAAGCTGGATCAGCGCAGAACCAGGGCCGACAAGGCCATCAGCGGTGCGGTTTCGGCACGCAGCACGCGCGGGCCCAGGGTGACCGGGGCAAAGCCCTGGGCGCGGGCCAGTGCCTCTTCGGCCGGGCTGAGGCCGCCTTCGGGGCCGGAGAGAAACAGCACCGGTTGCGCACCAGGCTCCACGGCCTGCAGCAGCGGGCGCGTGCCCTCGGCCAGCGACAGCAGCACGCGCTGGGTGTCTGCGGTATCGACGTTGGCGGCAGCCCATTCGGCCAGCGTCACCGCGGGGTGGATGGTGGGCACGCGGTTGCCACCGCATTGCTCGCAGGCGGCTACGGCCACGGCCTGCCAATGGGCGCGTTTTTTGTCGCCGCGCTCGCCCTTGAGCTTGAGCACGCTGCGTTCTGCCAGCAGCGGGGTGATGCTGGCCACACCGATTTCGGTGGCTTTTTCCACCAGCCAGTCCATGCGCTCGTTGGCGGTGATGCCGGCCAGCAGGTGCACGGCGCGGCTGGCTTCGCGGGCCGTGGCCTGGAACGCATCCACGCGCACGGCCACATCGCTGCGGCCCATGCGGGTGATGGTGGCGTTCCACTCGCCATCGCCCGAGCCGTCAAACAAGGTGATGTGTTGGCCGGGCTGCATGCGCAGCACCTGCACATGGCGGGCGGCGCCGGCGGGAAGCTCCAGCTCGGCGTCGGCAGCAAGCGGCAAGGGGCAGTGAAAGCGCGGCATGGCGTTCAATCAAAAAAAGAGAGCGTGGATAACGCTTACCGCAATGCTCTCAAATGGTTTTCTCCATGTAATGCATGCGGTGCGCGCTGCGGTAGCTATGAAATTTGAGGGTTACATCCGGCCGTAGGCATAGCCGGTTTGCACCTGTATGCCCTCAATCTGATCGACCAGGCGCAGCAGCGGGCCCAGCTCGCGGTAGCGGCTGCAGGTGGTGCGTATGTAGTGGATGAAACGCGGCGTGTCCGCCAGGTATTTGGGCTTGCCGTCGCGCAGTGTGAGGCGGGCGAAGATACCGGCCACCTTCAGGTGGCGCTGCAGGCCCATCCATTCCACGGCGCGGTAGAACTCGCCGAAGTCATCACCCCAGCCGCTGGCGCTGTTGGCGCCGACCAGACCGGCCTTGCGGGCTTTTTCCCAGTAACGCACGGTAATGTCGATGACAAAGTCCTCTTCCCAGGTCAGGAAGGCGTCGCGCAGCAGGCTGGCGATGTCATAGGTGATGGGGCCGTAGACCGCATCCTGGAAGTCCAGCACCCCCAGTGCCTGGGCCGGGTCGGTGGGCAGCATCAGGTTGCGGGCCATGAAGTCGCGGTGCACATAGACGCTGGGCGCTTGCAGATTGTGGGCCACGATCTGGTCGAAGGCCTTGCTCAGCGTGGCTTGCTGCTTGTCGTCCAGCTGCAGCTTGCGGTGCTGGGCGATGTACCAGTCGGGAAACAGCTGCAGCTCGCGGCGCAGCAAGGCTTCGTCATAGGCTGGCAACACGCCGGGCTTGGAGGCCAGCTGCCACTGCAGCAACTGGTCTACGGCCTGGCGATACCAGACCTCGGCCTCGCGCGGCTGATCCGGGTTCAGCACCTCGATCAGGGTGCGGCTGCCCAGGTCGGAGATCAGCATGAAACCGTGGGCCTGGTCCCAGTCCAAAACCGCAGGCACGTTGAGGCCGGCCTGCTGCATCAGCTGCTGAACCTGGACGAACGGCGTACAGTTCTCCCTGTCTGGCGGCGCGTCCATGACAATCAGGCTGCCCCCGGGATGGCCCTGGGCACGGTCCAGGCGCAGATAGCGGCGAAAGCTGGCATCGGCCGAGGCGATGCGCAGGGTGGACGGGTCCAGACCATGCTGGGCCGCCAGCGGTGTCAGCCAGGACTGGAAGGTGCGTTCGCGGGCCGGATCAGGCCATACCACGCTGGAAATGGGGGAGATGGAATCGCTCATGGATAATCCGATTCTACAAATCGTCCGGCTGCCGCCGGAAACTCCCGGTCTCTTCCCCGCTTCTTTCTGAAAGTGTCTGTCCGTTTGTTGCCCTCCGCTTGCTTTGCGACCTCCCGGTGTTCCTCGCCGCGCGGTGCCGTGGTGCGTCCACTGGCAGCGGCGGCCGTGCTCGCCTGCTCCGGTGTCTGGGCCCAGACATCCGACACCCCCGAGGCGCTCATTCCCGCGCCGCTGAAGTCTTCCCCATTGCTGCAGGAACATATTCCTGCAGAGGTGGCAGACCAGCTGCCTTCCTTTATTCGTGGTGACCATGTCACCGGCCAGGCCGATGTGCGTGCCCAGGTCCAAGGCCACGCCGAGCTGCGCAAGGGCGATACCGTGGTGCGCGCCGACCAGGTGGACTACACCTTGGCCGACGACCTGGTCGACGCCGAAGGCAATGTGCACATCAACAAGAATGGCGATGTCTACCAGGGCACAGCGCTGAAGCTGCATGTGGACGCCTTCAAGGGGCAGTTCAACGACGCCAGCTACCAGTTTTTGCAGACTCAGGCCCACGGTGATGCCGTGCGCGTGGACTTCATCGACCGCGACCGTTCGGTGGTGCATGACGCCACCTACACCACCTGCTTGCGCGATGACTCCACCACCTGGGAGCCCGACTGGGTGTTGCGGGCCAAGCGCATTGAGCTGGACCGCGCCGAAGAAGTGGGCTATGCCAAGAGCGCGGTGCTGGAGTTCAAGGGCATTCCGGTGCTGCCCGTGCCAGCGGTAAGTTTTCCGCTGTCCACCAAGCGCAAGTCTGGCCTGCTTCCGCCCAGCATTGGCATAGACAGCATCAACGGCATCGAATACGCCCAGCCCTATTACTGGAACATTGCCCCCAACCGGGACGCCATGATCACGCCCACGCTGATGAGCAAGCGTGGCCTGGGCCTGGCCGGCGAGTTCCGCTATCTGGAACCCGCTTACAGCGGCACGCTGCGGCTGGAGGGCATGACCCGCGACAAGCTGCGTGATCGGGATCGCTGGGCCTATTCCTGGCAACACCTGCAGAACTGGAACACTCCCATTGGTGGCCTGGGTCTGAACCTGAATCTGAACCGGGTCAGCGATGGTGATTACTGGCGCGATTTCATGCGTACCGATAAGCACTTGCGGGAGAGGCTGGTCAATAGCGAAGGCACGCTGAGCTGGGGGCGTAACGACCACAGCGTGGTGCTGCGTGCGCAAAAGTGGCAGGTGCAGCAGCAGCTGGATTCGCCCATCACGCCGCCCTTTGACCGGATGCCGCAGCTGCAGTGGCGCTACACGCCCTATGACCTGCCCGGGGGCTTTGATTTCGCCTGGGAGGCCGACACCACGCGCTTTCAGGCCCGCAATCTCGATGGCCGCGACAATGTCTGGAATGGCCAGCGCAGCTATGGGCTGGCCCAGCTGACACGGCCCATTCTGGCACCCGGTTGGTTCATCAAGCCCAAGCTGCAGCTGCACACCAGCAGCTACCAGATGGATACGGCCATCAACGGCCAGACCAGCTTCCAGCGCACCCTGCCGACCTTCAGTGTGGACAGCGGCCTGGTGTTTGAGCGCGACACCACCTTCTTCGGCAAGGACTATGTGCAGACGCTGGAGCCGCGCCTGTTCTATACAAACACCCCTTACCGCGACCAGTCCATGCTGCCGGCGTATGACACGGCGCGTACAGACTTCAACTTCGCCTCCATTTTTGCCGAGAACAGCTATGTGGGCCAGGACCGCATTGCTGACAACAATATGCTGACGGCGGGCCTGACCACACGCTGGCTGGACCGCCAGACCGGCGCCGAGGCCGTGCGCCTGGCCGTGGCCCAGCGCCTGCGTTTCAAGGACCAGCTTGTCACCCTGCCGGGCGAAGCCCCGGGCACGGAAAGCCTGTCCGATCTGCTGCTGGGCGCGGGCTTCAACTGGAGCCAGCGCTGGGCTTTCGACAGCGCCGTGCAATTCAACCAGGATGAGCGCCGCGTCAAGCGCTCCACCATCAGCGCCCGCTACAGCCCTGGGGCCTATCGCACGGTCAGCATGGCCTATCGGCTGCAGCGTGACTTCAGCGAGCAGGTGGACCTGGGCTGGCAATGGCCGCTGGCCGCGCTGTTCGGCGGTGATTTCACCCCGCCCAAGGGCGGCAGCCAACCTGGCGGAAGCCGCTGGTACACCGTGGGCCGGCTGAACTACAGCATGCAGGACAGCAAGATGATCGACACGGTGCTGGGCATCGAGTACGACAGCTGCTGCTGGATTGGCCGCGTGCTGCTGGAGCGGCACACCAACAGCATCAGCTCATCGGCCACCAAGCTCTCGTTCCAGATGGAATTCGTGGGCTTCTCCCGCCTCGGCGTGGGCAATGACCCCTTGGGCACGCTCAAGGAACAGATTCCGCGCTATCGCAATCTGCGCGATGGCAATGCACCAGCGCCCAGCCGCTTCAGCAATTACGACTAATTTTTCATGAACCGAATCATGCGTTTGCCTGCTATCTCATACCGTGCAGCCGCCCTGGGCGTGCTGTGTCTGTCTGCCTGGGCCGGTGCCCAGGCCCAAGGCCTGCGCGCTGGTGGCGCACCGGGTGTCAGCGCGCCTGCGCTGTCCCGAGCGCTGGAGCAAACCCAGGCCCCTGACGTGGGCCTGCAAGCAGGGCGCGGCGGCCTGCGTTCGGCCGATTACATCGTCGCCGTGGTCAATTCCGAGCCCATCACCAACAACGAGGTGCGCGAGCGCATGGCCCGGGTGCAGGAAAGCCTGTCGCGCGAAGGCGCCCAGCGTCCGGCGCAGGCCGCGCTGGCCCGCGAGGTGTTGGAGCGCCTGATCCTGGAAAAAGCCCAGGTGCAGTACGCCAAGGAAGTCGGCATCAAGGTGGACGACTACGCGGTGGACCAGGGCCTGGAAGCCGTGGCGCGCAACAACAGCATCAGCCGGGAACAGCTGGCGCGTGAGCTGAAGAAGGAAGGCATTTCCGAAAGCCTGTTCCGCGAAGAGCTGCGCCGCCAGATCACCTTGCAGCGCCTGCGCGAGCGCGAGGTGGACAACCGCGTCAAGGTCAGTGACCACGACATCGACCGCTACCAGCTGGAGCAGCGCAGCAAGGCCGGCGATGCCGCCGCTGCGGCGCTCAACCTGGGGCATATCCTGGTCGTAGTGCCCGAAGGCGCGACCGAGGCCCAGCTGGCCCAATACAAGGCCCGCGCAGAAGAGGCGGCGCAGGCCGCACGCAGCGGCAGCTTTGAAGCAGCAGCCAAGCAGTACTCCGATATCAAGGACAACGCCGTGATGGGGCTGCGCCCTGCAGAGCGCTACCCCGAGCTGTTTGTGCAGGCCGTGCGCTCGGCACAGGTGGGCGCGGTGGTGGGGCCGGTGCGCTCGTCGGCAGGCTTTCACGTGCTGAAGGTGATCGACAAGAGCATGTCCGGTGTGCCCATGGTGGTCACCCAGAACCATGCCCGCCACATTCTGCTGCGCCCCTCGGCCCAGTTGGGTGAGCGTGAAGCTGCGGCCCAACTGGCCGAGCTGCGCAACCGCGTGCTGCAAGGCTCCGCCAACTTTGAAGCGCTGGCACGCCAGTACTCGCAAGACGGCAGCGCCCCGCAAGGCGGTGATCTGGGCTGGGCCGGCCCGGGCCGCTATGTGCCCGAGTTCGAACAGGTGCTCGAGCGCCTTCAGCCCGGTGAAATCAGCCCGCCTGTGGTCTCGCGCTTTGGCGTGCACCTGATCCAGCTGGTGGAGCGCCGCGAGGCCGCCCTCAGCCCCCGCGAGCAGCGCGAAATGCTGCGCGATGTGGTCCGTGCGCAAAAGACCGAGAAAGACTACGAGACCTGGCTGCAGGAGCTGCGTGGTCGCACCTACGTGGAATACCGCGAACCTCCGCAATAAACGGCATAGGGGCCTATGCCCCTGTATCCCCGTGGGCGGGAGCGGCAGTGCGATCATTGCCGCTGCACCCTTTCTCTTTTTTATCGAACGGTGCCGAGGCACCGTTTTTGCTTGGCATGAAACATATTCCCCGCAAGCGCTTTGGCCAGAATTTTCTGACCGACCAGGCCATCATTGACGCCATCGTGGATGCCATCCACCCCCAGGCCGGCGAACCGGTGGTGGAAATCGGCCCGGGCCTGATGGCGCTGACCCAGCCGCTGGTGGAGCGCCTGGGCAAGATGACGGTGATCGAGCTGGACCGCGACCTGGCCGTGCGCCTGCGTCTGCGTGCCGATCTGGACGTGGTGGAGTCCGATGTGCTGAAGGTGGACTTCCGCGCGCTGGCCCAGCGTCTGGAGGTACCCAAGCTGCGTGTGGTGGGCAATCTGCCCTACAACATCTCCTCACCCATTCTGTTTCACCTGATGGACTGCGTGGACGTGGTGCAGGACCAGCATTTCATGCTGCAAAAAGAGGTGATTGACCGCATGGTGGCCGATGCTGGCTCGTCCGACTACGGGCGTCTTTCGGTGATGCTGCAATGGCGCTACCAGATGGAGAACGTGCTGTTCGTGCCGCCCGAGAGCTTTGACCCGCCGCCCAAGGTCAACAGCGCCGTGGTGCGCATGGTTCCCAAGGCGGCCCCTGCGGCGCTGAACCCGCAGCTGCTGGAAGAGCTGGTGCGCGTGGCCTTCAGCCAACGCCGCAAAATGCTGCGCAACACCCTGGGCAAATGGCTGGAGGAGAAAGGCTTTGCCGGCGAGATCGATCTGCAGCGCCGTGCCGAGGAGGTGCCGGTGGCCGAATACGAGGCGCTGGCGGCCCAGCTCTCACAAACAACTAGCTAAATTGAGAGCTGCTTACGCAATCACAGCAAGGATTTCCGGTGTTTTTATACCGGAGATGAAGCTGTTATATGCGATATAAGCTCCCTTTTAAGGAGCGAGCTGTCCATGCAAAAAGCCCGGGAATCCCGGGCTTTTTGCATGCGGCCAGCGCTTTTTGGTGTTTCTACAGGAAGGAGTAGAAGCAGCGGAAGGCGATCTTGCGCTCGGCCCAGTATTCGGCCGCGTCGCGGAAGCAGTCCAGAAACTGCTCGCGCACTTCCTTGTCGAACTTGCCGGTGGTGGGAATCTGGTCGAGCACCAGCACAAAGCCCGGCTGCGGGCCAGCCTTGTGCAGCGGGTCGGTCAGGCAGTCGTACAGGGCGTCGAAGTTCTTGCCGAAATGCGCCGGGAAGTGAAACTGCGTGGAGATCAGCTCCAGGATGTCCTGCTTGTTCTGCGCATGCGCCAGGTTGGCGTACAGAAAATGCTGGCCCAGGGTGCTGGCGGCCTGCTGCAGGTCCGGAATATGGAAGGCACGGATGGACTGCACAATATTGCTGCGCACCCCGCGCAAGGGGGATTCGTTGTCAGGACGAAGTGGGCGCTTTTCCATCTCCGTGGTGCTTTCTGTGGTGTGTTGGGGCCCGTGGGGGCGCTGCAATGCAGTGGTGGAGGCTGGGTGGCTCAGGAAGTTCCCCCAGGCGCTGCTGCTGCTTTGACGGTCCCAATCCAGATCGAGGAGGCTCATGGCGTGATCTTCCGGAAACTGCTGTAGTGGTCACTGGTGTAGTAGCAGGCATCGGGTTGCTGCGGCTGCAGGCCGCCGCAGATGATGCGGCGGGCTCCACGGTCGCGAGAGCGGGGTGTCTTGACGGTGTATTCGCGGTAGTAGCCACGCTTGGAAGTGGGCAGCAGCCGCTCGCGGTTGCCAAACACCGTGCCGTCCTTGTCGTACGGAAACGGCCCCCCTTGCAAGATCAGTGCATACGTGGTGCGGCCCTGGGGCGGCAATTCCTGTAGCGCGATCGTGGTGGCGTAGCCCTCTACACCTTCTGCGACTGGCGGCACGCCACGCGCTCCGGCCGGTGCTGCTGACAGCACGTACACTGCACTCAGCAGCACTGCGCAACCCGTTCGCAAAGCCTGGCCGGTAACCGCGGTAGCCGCTCTCAGCATCACATGCACGTCAAACACACCTTTCAGAAACCCGGGAAAGCCCGAAATTTCGACCCGCAAGTGTGACGCAGCCCCCCCTAAAAAGCAAGCGCTGGTCCCTTGCAGGAAGCCAGCGCTTTGTGCCGTGTCAAATGCAGCGGTGTACGCAGGCCGCCTCATGGGGGCCTTGTGCACCTTGGTTTTTGTGCTCGCTTAGGCGGATGCGCGCGCGGTGTTGGCTTCCGCCACGGTCAAGGCCGTCATGTTGACGATGCGGCGCACGGTGGTGCTGGGGGTGAGCACATGCACCGGCTGGGAGGCGCCCAGCAGCACGGGGCCGATGGCAATGCCGCCGCCTGCCACCTGCTTGAGCAGGTTGTAGGAGATGTTGGCCGCATCGATATTGGGCAGCACCAGCAAATTGGCATCGCCCGTCAGCGTGCTGTGGGGCATGAGCTTTTTGCGCGCTTCGCTGTCGATGGCGACATCGCCGTGCATTTCGCCATCCACTTCCAGCCAGGGCGCTTGCACGCGCAGCAGCTCCAGGGTCTGGCGCATTTTCAGCGCGCTGGGCTGGTTGCTGGAGCCAAAGTTGGAATGGCTGAGCAGGGCCACCTTGGGGTGGATGCCAAAGCGCTTCATCTCCTCGGCCGCCATGATGGTGATTTCCGTCAACTGCTCGGCCGTGGGGTCGTAGTTGACATGGGTGTCGACCAGGAACACCTGGCGGTCGGGCAGCAGCAGGCCGTTCATGCAGGCATAGGTGCCCACGCCAGCGCGCTTGCCAATCACCTGGTCTATGTAGTGCAGGTGCAGATTGGTGGTGTTCCAGGTGCCGCAGATCAGGCCATCGACCTCGCCCTTGTGCAGCAGCATGGAGCCAATCAGCGTCAGGCGGCGGCGCATTTCGATCTTGGCAATGGCCTCGGTCACGCCCTTGCGCTCGTTCATGCGGTGGTAGCTTTGCCAGAAGTCGCGGTAGCGCTCGTCCTGCTCCACGTTGACCACGTCGTAGTCCACGCCTTCCTTCAGGCGCAGGCCAAATTTTTCGACGCGCTGGGCAATGATGGCCGGGCGGCCGATCAGCGTGGGGCGGGCGATGCGTTCGTCCACCACGATCTGGCAGGCACGCAAAATGCGCTCGTCCTCACCTTCGGCATAGGCCACGCGCTTTTTGGCTGCCTTTTTGGCCACCATGAAGATGGGCTTCATCACCGTGCCCGAGGCGTAGACAAAGGTCTTCAGGTGCTCGCGGTAGGCGTCCATGTCCTGAATGGGGCGCTGGGCCACGCCGCATTCGGCGGCGGCCTTGGCCACGGCGGGTGCCACGATCAGCATCAGGCGCGGGTCAAAGGGCTTGGGGATCAGGTATTCGGGGCCGAAGGACAGCTCATGGCCCACATAGGCTGCGGCCACCTCTTCCGACTGCTCGGCCTCGGCCAGCTCGGCAATGGCGTAGACAGCGGCAATCTCCATCTCGGTGGTGATGGTGGTGGCGCCACAGTCCAGCGCACCACGGAAGATGTAGGGGAAGCACAGGACGTTGTTCACCTGGTTGGGGTAGTCCGTGCGTCCGGTGGCGATGATGGCGTCATCGCGCACTTCCTTCACATCTTCGGGAATGATTTCGGGGTTGGGATTGGCCAGGGCGAAGATGACGGGCTTGGCCGCCATCTTCTTGACCATGTCCTGCTTGAGCACGCCGCCAGCGGACAGGCCCAGGAAGGCGTCGGCACCCTCGATCACCTGGCCCAGCGAGCGCAGATCGGTCTTCTGGGCGAACTGCGCCTTGTCCTCGTCCATCAGCTCGGTGCGGCCTTCGTAGACCAGACCGGCAATGTCGGTGACAAACACGTTCTCGCGCTTCAGGCCCACTTTCAGCAGCAGGTTCAGGCAGGCCAGGGCGGCGGCGCCGGCGCCCGAGGTCACCAGCTTGATCTCTTCGATCTTTTTGCCTGCCACCTTCAGCGCATTGACCATGGCGGCCGCCACGGTGATGGCCGTGCCATGCTGGTCGTCGTGGAAGACGGGAATGTTCATGCGCTTGCGCAGCTCACGCTCCACATAAAAGCACTCGGGCGCCTTGATGTCTTCCAGATTCAGTGCGCCGAAGGTGGGCTCCAGCGCGGCAATCACTTCGACCAGTTTTTGCGGGTCTTTTTCGTCGATTTCGATGTCGAACACGTCGACGCCGGCGAATTTCTTGAACAGGACGGCCTTGCCCTCCATCACCGGCTTGGAGGCCAGGGCGCCGATGTCACCCAGACCCAGCACGGCCGTGCCGTTGGAGATCACACCCACCAGGTTGCCACGGCCGGTGTATTTGAAGGCCGTAGAGGGGTCTTTGACGATTTCTTCGCAAGGAGCGGCCACGCCGGGCGAGTAAGCCAGTGCCAGATCGCGCTGGTTGGCCATGGGCTTGGTGGCCGTGATGGCCAGCTTGCCTGGCTTGGGAAACTCGTGGTATTCAAGGGCGGCCTGGCGCAGCAGGGCGCGCTTGTCGGTCGTGGTGGGGTTGGACATCGGACGTCTCCAGACTCTTGCAGAGGGGCTTTTCGGCGGGAGCTGCAGGATGCAGCACATGCATTTCTCGAAATAGGACAAGCATTGTAGGCCGCGTGCTTCACAAAAAATCGGGGTCTTCTCCCTCTGTGAGGTCAAACAACTTCACCCTGCATGCTGTAAATGCATGCAAAAAACATTCTGTCTTTATGTCGAAGATGCATATCCTGCATTCCGCTTGCTGCCAGCAGTGGTTTTTGCCGCTAAGCTGCGCGTCTTCAATTTTGCTAAACATGCATTAGAGGTTCTTCATGACACGCCCCGCCGCTGTTTCCCCATTTCGCCCGCTGACCATGCTGTGTGGTCTGGTGGCTGCCGTGGCCACTTTGGTGGCCCCCTCGGTCCAGGCCGCTGACTACCCTAGCAAGCCCATCACCCTGGTGATTCCGTTTTCGGCCGGGGGCTCTACCGACATCCTGGGCCGTCTGCTGGCGCAGAAGATGAGCGAGAACATGCATGTTTCGGTGGTGGTGGAGAACAAGCCCGGCGCCAACGGCACCATTGGCGTGGACCGTGTGGCCAAGGCGCCTGCCGACGGCTACACCGTGGTGCTGGGTGATGTGGGTGGCATGTCCATGGCACCGGGCCTGTACCCCAAGCTGCCCTACAACCCGCTCAAGGACCTGATCCCCGTGAGCCTGGTGGGCCGCAGCCCGCTGGTGCTGACGGTGGGCGTCAACAGCCCGTTCAAATCGCTGGCCGAGCTGACGGCCGCTGCCAAGGCCCAGCCAGGCAAGCTGAACTACCCGTCTTCCGGCACGGGTGGCCCCAACCACATGGGTGGCGAGCTGTATGCCATCCAGTCCAAGGTCAAGGTCACGCATGTGCCCTACAAGGGCAGCGCGCCTTCGGTGGTGTCCCTGGTGGCGGGTGAGACGGATTTCGGCTTTCTGACCGCCGTCACCATCAACTCCCAGCTCAAGGCCGGCAATGTGCGCGCCCTGGCCGTGGCCCACAACGAGCGCCTGCCCTCCATGCCCGATGTGCCCACCATGAGCGAAGCCGGCCTGAAGGGCTTCACGGCCGACGCCTGGTTCATGGCCGCCGTGCCTGCCGGCACGCCCAAGCCGATTGTGGACAAGCTGTACGCGGAAATCGCCAAGGCCTTGCCCGACCCCGAGATGAAGACCAAGCTCGACGCCGTGGGCGTGCTGCCCACCGGCATGGATCCCAAGGCATCCGCCGCTTTCCTGCACAGCGAAGTCGCCAAATGGCGTGAAGTGATCAAGACCGCCAAGATCACGCTGGACTGATGCGAAAGGGCCGCCCTGGGCGGCCCGGCTCACCCTGGCCTTTGCCATGTCCGGTGGCCCGGGTGGGTCTGCCCTCAAGGCCTGTGTTTTCGAGGTCTGTGAAAAAATGAGCGCCATGCGCGCATGCATCCATTGTTTCCATGTGATTGCATTCGGAGTTCGGGGCTGCATAGGCAGCAACAGCTCATTTTTTCAGAGCGTTTGAAAAATACTTTTCAATCTGCGGAATGCCGGCTCCCAGGTATGGGGCTGGCGAAGCAGGTCCATGCAGCGGTATTGAAAAAACGCTTTCACCCCGAAGGGCCGCAGCTGCGCTGCGGGAAGGCTTGGCGCCACCAGCTCAGATGGCATCCAGCGGAAACGCCGGGCGCTGCACATGGTGGAAGGCAAAGCGGCTGTAGTCCGAGGTGGTGACGCCCGGGCTGTCGCATTCCACCAGCCCATCCGACAAGGGCACAAAAACCGGGCGACAGTACATGCGCGATTTCAGCAGCAGATAGCGAAATTGCGTCGGGTCCAGCCCCACGCAATGGAACACGCCCAGGTCCCAGGGCTCGTGGGTCTGCTCGGTGATGACGATTTGCACCGCGCCCGCATCCAGCAGCACCGTGCGGCCCATGCCGAAGGTTTGGCCGGTGTAGATGGGGCCAGTCACCGTGTAGCTGCCATCGCTGATGGCGCGCACCTGGCCGGTCAGCCGCAAGGGGGCGGCAGGGCGGCCTATCTGTGGCATGGCCACCTTGTTGCCCACGCCCAGCTCCACGCTGGCGCCTTCGCCGGCAGCAATCAGCTGGGCCACGGCCTCGGGGTCGCACAGCGGGCCCATGGCCATGCCCGTCAAGCCCTGTTTCAGTGCGGTCTGCAGCACATCCATGGTGTCGCAGGTGCCGCCGGACATGCAGTTGTCGCCATGGTCCAGCAGCAAGATGGGGCGTGTGGCAGTGCTTGCCAGCAGCTGTGCCTGCTGCAGCGATGCCTCCAGCGCCGCGCTTTGGTAGAAGAAGTCGCGGCGGTGGTTCCAGATCCAGCTGGCGATCTGGTCGACCTGGTCCTTGGCGCGGGCATGGGCAGCGCCGCTGTCCTGCACCGTGGCCACCACGCTGACAAAGGGCTGGGGAATATCGGACAGCGAGAAACCACCAAACACCGTCACTGCCGCCACGCCTTGGTCCTCGGCAGCCCTGGCCTGGTTCACGGCCTTCACCATGGCGCCGCTCAGCGTGGTGCTGCGCAGCGTGTGGCTCATCAAGGGCAGTTGCCGCCAGATCACCCGGTAGCGCGGCCCACCCGTGGCCATGGCCAGCAGCAGGCGCGCGGCATGGGCGCCGGTTTCGTACATATCGATATGGGGGTAGGTCTTGAAGCCCACCATCACGTCCGCATTGGCCACCATTTGCTCGGTCAGATTGCCATGCAGGTCCAAGGCCACGCCAATCGGGATGCCTGGTGCTGCGGCGCGCACGCGCGCCAGCAAACTGCCTTCACCATCGGCCATGTGTTCGGCCACCATGGCGCCATGCAGGTCCAGCAAGATGGCATCGCAGCCGGGCAGGGCATCGATGATGCGCTGGGTCAGCGCGTCGTAGGCTGCGGCATGCACCGGCCCGCTGGGGTTGGCCATGGCGGAGACCGGCGTGACCAGGGTGGCGTTCAATGCCTCGGCCGCGTCGATAAAGGCCGCCATGGGCGTGCGCATGCCCTTGTTGGCCAGATAAGCATCGTGGCCGTAGCTGGGATTGAAGGCCTGTAGCGGCGTGGGGACGGGCGAGAAGGTATTGGTCTCGTGGTTGAGGCGGGCAATCAAGAGCTTCATGCCACCACCCCGGCCGTGTCCAGCATGGCTCGCAGCAGCACATTGCAGCCGGCCTCCAGGTGGGCGGGCTCGGCATCTTCAATCTCGTTGTGGCTGATGCCGTCGGCGCAAGGCACAAAAATCATGGCCGTGGGCGCCAGGCGCGCCACATACACCGCATCGTGGCCGGCGCCGCTGACCACATCCATGGCGCTATAGCCCAGGGCCGTGGCATTGCGGCGCACGGCCTCCACCAGCTGCGGGGTGAAAGGTTGGGGCGGGAAGTACACCACCTGCTGCAGCTGAATGCCGACATTGCGGGTGGCGCGGATGTCCGCACAGACCGCCTTCAGTGCCGCGTCCATGCTGGTGAGCATGGCGTCATCGGGCGCGCGCAGGTCCACCGTCATGGTCACGCCGCCCGGAATCACATTGCGCGAATTGGGATACACCCCCAGCTGGCCCACCGTACCGCGGCCATGCGGTTTGCGGTCGGTGGCAATGCGGTTCACGGCGGCAATCAAATCACTGGCGGCCAGCAAGGCGTCCTTGCGCATCTCCATGGGCGTGGGGCCGGCATGGGCCTCCATGCCGGTCAGGGTCACGTCATACCAGCGCTGGCCCAGGGCGGCCTGCACCACGCCAATCACCTTGTCATGCGTCTCCAGCACCGGGCCTTGTTCGATATGGGCCTCGAAATAGGCGCCTACCGGGTGGGCTGCGGGCCCTGCAGGCCCGGCATAGCCTATGGCTTGTAGCGCCTCGCCCACGCTCACCCCTTGGGCGTCGCGCTGCTGCAGCGCATGCTCCAGCGTGAAGGCGCTGGCAAACACCCCGGAGCCCATCATGACCGGCACAAAGCGCGAGCCCTCTTCATTGGTCCAGACCGCGACTTCGATGGGCGCCCGGGTCTGTATGCCATGGGCATTCAGGGTGCGCACCACTTCCAGGCCGGCCATCACGCCGTAGTTGCCGTCAAATTTCCCACCCGTGGGCTGGGTGTCGATGTGGCTGCCCGTCATCACCGGAGGCAGGCTGTCGTCGCTGCCTGCACGGCGCGCAAAGATATTGCCTATGGCATCCACCCGCACGCTGCAGCCCGCTTCCTCGGCCCAGCGCACGAACTGGTCGCGTGCCTGGCGGTCCAGCTCGGTCAAGGCCAGGCGGCATACGCCGCCCTTGGGTGTAGCGCCTATGCGCGCCAGGTCCATCAGTGATTGCCACAGGCGTTCGCCATTGCTGCGCACCGTGGCTGCGCTTGCGTGTGCTGCCGTCATATTCATGTTCATGCTCCGGATGGCTGAAATAGCGGTTTCAGGCGATGCCAACGCCCAGATAGCGGTCCTTGACGACCTCGTCCGCCACAAAGTCGGCGTTGCTGGCTTCATGCACGATGGCGCCCTGCTCGATGATGTAGTGGCGGTCGGCCAGCTGGGTACAGACCTCCAGGTTCTGTTCCACCAGCAAGATGGAGACACCGGCGGCCTTGATGACCTTGAGTTGGGCCACGATCTCTTCGACGATGACAGGGGCCAGGCCTTCCACCGGCTCGTCCAGCATCAGCAGGCGCGGCGCATTCATCAGGGCGCGGCCAATGGCCAGCATCTGCTGCTCGCCGCCCGAGAGCTGGCCGCCGCCGTTGCTGCGGCGCTCTTTCAGGCGCGGGAAGATGCGGTAGATGTCGGCCAGTTGCCAAGGCGATTGCTTGCGCTGGGCCAGCAGCAGGTTTTCTTCCACCGTCAGCAGCTTGAAGATGCCGCGGTGCTCGGGCACCAGACAGATGCCGCGTTGCGCCACCTGGTGGGTGGCCAGCTGGTGCACGGCTTGGCCGGCGAATTCAATGCGGCCCTGTGGTGGGCGCATCACCCCTGCAATCGATTTGAGGGTGGTGGTCTTGCCAGCACCGTTGCGGCCCAGCAGGGTGACCAGCTCTCCATCGCGCACCTGCAGGCTCACGCCCTGCAGCACATGGCTTTTGCCGTAATAGCCGTGGATATGGTCCACGTTGAGGATGGTGCTCATGCCTTGCCTCCGGTGATCATATTGCCCAGGTAGGCTGTGCGCACACGCGCATCGCTGCGGATGTCGTTGGGCACGCCTTCCGCCAGCACACGGCCTTGCTGCATGACGGTGATGGTGTCCGAGATGTCCATCACGATGTTCATGTTGTGCTCGATCAGCACCACGGTGTGCTCCTGCTTGAGCCCCTGGATGAGCTGCTTCATGTCTTCCAGATCGTCTATGCCCATGCCCGAGGTGGGCTCGTCCAGAAAAATGGCCTTGGGCCTGGCCGCGAGGGCCATGCCGACTTCCAGGCGGCGCTGCTGGCCATGGGACAGGCTGCCGGCAGGCGTGTGGGCAAAGCGCTCCAGACCCAGGCGGTCCAGCACATGCTCCACCGTCTGCTGCTGGGCGCGGGCTCCCGTGGGCGGGCTCCAGCAGTTCAGCGCATGCAGCGGTGCCACGCCTTGTGCGGCCAGACGCAGGTTTTCCTGCACCGACAAGGTGAGGAACAGGCTGGTCACCTGAAAGGAGCGGGCCATGCCGCGCTGCACGCGGCGGTGATCGGGTTCCTGGGTCACATCATGGCCATCGAACTCGATGCGCCCGGCGCTGACCGATTTGGTGCCGGTCAGCATGTGAAACAGCGTGGTCTTGCCAGCGCCATTGGGGCCAATCACCGAGTGCACGGTGTTGGCGCGTACCTGCAGGTCCACGCCACCCAGGGCTATGAATTTGTCATAGCGTTTTTCTACGCCAAAGGCCTGCAGCAAGATGGGATGGGATGCGGTGTTGTTCATCAGGCGTGCTCCCCTCGCTTGGCGTTGTCCGCGGCTTTTTTGTCGCGGCGAATCAACTGCCAGATGTCCTCCAGCAGGCCCCACAGGCCACGTTGCATGCCCAGGCTCACCACCATCAGCACCACCCCCAGCAGCAGCAGCCAGCGCGGCCACAGTGTGGACAGCCAGTCGCCCAGCAGCACATAAAAGGCTGCGCCCAGCACGGAGGCCAGCAGGTTGCCGGTGCCACCAATCACCGTCATCACCAGAATCATTTCGCTGGTGTGGAACTCCGCGCTGGACAGCGGGGCAATCCCGGACATCATGGCGTGCAGCCCCCCGGCCAGGCCGGTGACGGCACCGGAGATGACAAAGGCCTGGAGCTTGAGCAGCCGCAGGTTGTAGCCCACGGCGGCAGCGCGCTCTTCGTTGTCGCGCACGGCCAGCAGGGTGCGGCCGAACATGGAGTTGCACACGCGGCGCAGCAGCCAGAACACCAGGATGAACAGCGTGGCCACCAGGGTGTAGAACTGCCAGGGTGTTTGCAGCGACCACAGGGTGTAGCCGGCAATCTGCAGCGATGGGCGCGGTATGTCCATCAAGCCGTTGTCACCGCCCGTGAGGCCGGTGGCCGTGTAGGCCAGAAAATAAAACATCTGCGAGAACGCCAGGGTCAGCATCACAAAGTAAGTGCCTTTCTGGCGTATGGCGACCCAGCCCACCACGGCAGCGCCCACCGCCCCCATCAGCACGGCCGTGAGCAGCGCGATGGGCATGGGCAGCTGCCAGCGCGTCAGAAACAGGGCGATGGTGTAGCTGCCCAGGCCAAAGAACACGCCCTGGCCGAATGACAGCAGCCCGGTGTAGCCCAGCAGCAGATTGCAGGCCATGGCGGCCAGCGAATAGATCAGCACCTCGGTGGCCAGTGAGCCCGACTGCATGCACAGTGGCATCGCCAGCACAATGGCCAGCGCCAGAATCATTTGTATGTGTTTGGACATGGTGTTCAGCCTTTCCGTCCCAGCAGACCATGGGGGCGCAGCAGCAGCACGGCGGCCATGGCGACATAAATCATCAGGCGGGCACCTTCCGGCCACAGCGTGCTCATCACGCTTTGCACAATGCCGATCAAAAGCCCCCCCACCAGGGCGCCGCCAAAGCTGCCCAGGCCTCCCACCACCACAATCACAAAGGCAATGCCCAGGGCCTCGATGCCCATAAAGGGTTCGGCCCCGCGTATGGGGGCGGCCAGCACACCGGCCAGTGCGGCCGTTGCCGCGCCCAGCGCAAACACCAGGCTGAAAATGCCGAACACGTTGTAGCCCAGCAGGGACACCATCTCCGTGGATTCGCTGCCGGCACGCACGGCACTGCCCAGGCGTGTGCCTTCCAGCACCCACCACAGCAGCACGGCCAGCACGGCGGTGAAGGCGATGACAAACAGGCGGTATTTGGGATAGACAAAGCTGCCCCACATGACCACGCCTTGCAGCAGATCCGGCACCGCCACGCTGTCGCCCAGCGGCCCCCACTGGATGATGACCAGCTCCTGCACCACCAGGGCCAGGCCTGCGGTGATCAGAATGTGGAACTCATGGGGCTTGGCATACACATGACGCAGCAGCAGTTTTTCGGTCAGCCAGCCCAAAGCGCCCACGGCCAGCGGCGCGATGAGCAGCGTGAGCCAGAAACTCATGCCCCAGCGGGTGAGCTGAAAGCAGAAATACGCGCCCAGCAGGTAGAAGGCTCCATGCGCAAAATTCACAAAGCGCAAGAGACCAAACACAATCGACAGGCCCACGGCCAACAGGAAATACAGCATGCCAATGCCTATCCCGTTGATGGTCTGTAGCAGGTAGATGCTCATACAGGGTCCGAAACAAAGAAGACTGCAGGCGCAAGCCACCCCGCACCCCGTGAGGGTGGGGCGTTGTGAAGGCGTGCGCTGCGGTGTGGAAGATCAGCAGGCGATAGGCGCCGCGCTATGGGGCCTGCACAGCCCGGACGAGGAGCCCTGGGCTGTGCATGTTTTTAGGCCAGCTTGCAGCCTGTCTGGTCTACCGGGAGGAAGGACTTCCCGGCGCTGATGACATCCACATAGTCATCCTTGTTGGCCATCTTGGACTTGGGCTTGCCCTTGAGCAGGTAGTAGTCCTTGAGCACCTGGTGGTCGGCCTTGCGCACCTCTTCCTCGCCCGTCAGGCCCTGGTATTTCATGCCCTCCAGCGCGGCGATCACGGCTTTTTGATCGGTCTTGCCGGCCTTGATGATGGCGTCGATCAACAGCTTGGTGCCGATGTAGGAGCCCGCCAGGCTGTAGTTGGGGTTGTACTTGTGCTTGGCCTGCGTCATCTTGACCAGCTCGTTGTTCAGCGGCGTGTTGACCGTGTGCCAGTACTGGGCGCCAAAGTACACGCCTTCGCACAGGTCGGCGCCCAGTGCTTCGAATTGCTCCAGGCCCGAGGCCCAGGCAATCAAGATGGTCATGTTCTTGTTCATGCCAAAGCTGACGGCCTGGCGCAGCGTGTCGGAAGACTGGGCACCGAAGTTCAGGATCAGCAGTACATCGGGCTTGGCCGCTGCGGCATTCGTCAGGTAGCCGCTGAATTCCTTCTCGGTCAGCGAGTGGTAGCTGTTGCCCACATGCTCTATGCCTTTTTCCTTGAAGATGTTTTTGGCGGCCGTCAGCAGGCCGTCGCCAAACACATATTGCGGCGTGATGGTGTAGACGCGCTTGGCCTTGGGCAAGGCCTCCAGCAAGGGCCGCACGGTTTGCTCAATGGCGCCAAAAGTGGGGACCGACCAGCGGAATGTGGCGCTGTTGCAGTCCTTGCCCGTCAACTCGTCTGCCCCCGCCGTGGTGATGAAGACACCGCCTGTTTTTTCTGCCTCCTTGCCCATGGCCAGGGACTCGGACGACAAGATGCCGCCGGCAAAAAAGCGTGTGCCTTTTTGCTGCGAGCTTTCCTGCACCTTGCGTATGGCCGTGGCGGGCTTGCCTTCGGTGTCCAGCAAGGTGTAGGCCAGGGGCATGCCCAGGGCCTTGCCGTACTGCTCGATGGCCAGCTTCATGCCGATGTCTGCGAACTTGCCATTGGCTGCAAAAGGGCCGGACATGGGAACCGGGCAGCCGAACTGGATGGTGTTCTGGGCCCAGGCTCTGGGCAGCAGACCCAGAGAGGCGGGCACAGCGCCCAGTGCGGAAAGCTGCAGAAAGTGGCGACGTTGCATGGACAAGCTCCTGTGGGTGAAGGGAGAGCACAAAAGAACAAGACGTTGTGGCATGCCAGAAATCAGGTGTGGCGTGCAGATGTCGGTTTTCTATTTATAGTGATAAATAGGAAGAATCTGCCGCGTGCAAACCCTAGCGTTGCGCTGCATTCGGTGCTGCGTTGCAATGTGGCATCGTGCTTCTTCTCGGTGCACTCTCGGCTCACTCTTTTCTTTACTGAACTCTTCTTATGGCGTCCCATCAGCCCATCAAACCGCTCAAACGTCCCGATCTGGTGGCCCAGGAAATCAAGCGCCTCATCACCGAAAAAAACCTCAGCCCCGGCGACCGCCTGCCGCGTGAGAGCGAGCTGCAGGCGCAGTTCCAGGTGAGCAAGGGCACGATCCGCGAGGCGCTCAAGTCGCTGGAGGTGCAAGGCCTGGTGTCCATCTCTACCGGCCCTTCCGGGGGCGGCACCATCGTCAAAGTGCCGCTGGACCGCACGCTGCAATTCATGCAGAACTACCTCTTTTTCCAGGAGGTGACGATAGACAGCATCTACGCCGTGCGCCTGATGCTGGAGCCCGAGCTGGCCGCAGGTGCGGTGCCCCACCTCACCGAAGCCGACTTCCATGCGCTGGAGCACAGCATCAGCTGCTGCGATCCTTCGCACAGCCACAGCGATCTGCTGGAGCAGCGCCGCGAAGACGTGAACTTTCACGACATTCTGGCGGCGGCCAACCCCAATCCTTTTTTGCGTTTCACCTGCGAGCTGATCAACGAAATGATTCGCCAGCTGATCGTGTTCGGCAACCGCACGGCGCAGGCAGAGCACCGGCGTTTTGGGGCCGAGAACGTGGAGTTTCACGGCCGCATCGTGCAGGCGGCGCGGGCCCGTGATGTGGAGCAGGTGAGAGCGCTGATGCAGGAGCACATGGCATCAGCAGCCCGCAGCGTGCAGCGCATGAAGGGGCGGCTGCAGGGGCGGCTGATTCTGGATGCGGATTCCTTGCGGCGCTTTCGCGTGGAGACGGACCCCAAGCCGCGCTCTGCAGCGCTGGCCCCGGCCGCTGGCAAGCCGGTGAAAGCCGCTGCTAAATCCGTGAAAAAACCGGCGACAAAGCGTGCGCCCAAGACGGCGGAAACAGTGGCCGCACCCGCTGTAGAACCGGCAGAAACTCCGGCCAAACCCCGGCGCAGCACTGCAAAAAAGTGAGCTGCCAATGCTTTGCTAGGGCAGGCCTTAATGACAAAGAACGCCAAGCCTGGTGGATAGCCTGCACAAGGCGCTCATGTTTTTGAAGGCGGCAGCCAGGCCGCCCATGTCTGCACGCAGCTGAAAAATTCTTTGCAGCATGGCAAACAACGCGCCCAGGATGGTTCAAGAAAAAGCCCCGCCAAAGCGGGGCTGTCTCATGCAGGTGAAAAACCGTTTTCAGCGGCTGCTGGGGAAGCTGAACACCGCGCCCTCGCGCACGCCGGCGCTGGGCCAGCGCTGGGTGATGGTCTTGCGCTTGGTGTAAAAGCGCACGGCGTCGGGCCCATAGGCGTGCAGGTCGCCAAACAGCGAGCGCTTCCAGCCGCCAAACGAGTGGTAGGCCACGGGCACGGGAAGGGGCACGTTCACGCCCACCATGCCGACCTGGATGTGGTCAGTGAAGTAGCGCGCGGCCTCGCCGTCGCGGGTGAAGATGCAGGTGCCGTTGCCGTATTCATGGGCGTCGATCAGGTCCATGGCTTCTTGCAGCGTTTTGACGCGCACCACGCCCAGCACCGGGCCGAAGATTTCTTCCTGGTAAATCTTCATGCCGGGTTTGACATGGTCAAACAGGCAGGCGCCGAGGAAATAGCCTTGCTCGTGGCCGGCCACCTTCACGCCGCGGCCGTCGACCACCAGCGTGGCACCTTCGGCCACGCCGCTGTCTACATAGGCCTTGACCTTGTCGAAGTGGGGTTTGGTGACCAGGGGGCCCATGTCGTTGCTGTTGTCGGTGCCGGGGCCGACCTTCATCTTGGCGATTTCGGCCTTCAGGCCGGCCACCACGGCATCGCCCACTTCATCACCCACGGCCACCAGCAGCGGGATGGCCATGCAGCGCTCGCCGCAGCTGCCGTAGGCCGCACCCATCAAGGCGTTCACGGCGTTGGGCACATCGGCGTCGGGCATCAAGATGGCGTGGTTTTTGGCGCCGCCGAGGGCCTGCACGCGCTTGCCGTGTTTGCAGCCTTCGGCGTAGATGTATTCGGCAATCGGGGTGGAGCCCACAAAGCTCACGGCCTTGACGCGCGGGTCTTGCAGCAGCGTGTCCACAGCGGTCTTGTCGCCGTTGACCACGTTCAGCACGCCCGGGGGCAGGCCGGCTTCCAGCGCCAGCTGGGCAATGAACAGCGTGCTGCTGGGGTCGCGCTCCGAAGGTTTGAGCACAAAGGTGTTGCCGCAGGCCACGGCCATGGGCCACATCCACAGCGGCACCATGGCGGGGAAGTTGAACGGCGTGATGCCGGCGGTGACGCCCAGCGCCTGGAACTCGCTCCAGGAATCAATGCCCGGGCCCACGTTGCGGCTGTGCTCGCCCTTGAGCAGCTCGGGCGCGTAGCTGGCGTATTCCACGTTCTCTATGCCGCGCTGCAGCTCGCCATGGGCGTCGGCCAGCACCTTGCCGTGCTCGGCGGTGATGAGGGCGGCAATCTTGTCGGCGTTTTCTTCCAGCAGCACTTTCAGCTTGCTCATCACCCGGGCGCGCTTGAGCGGCGGGGTATTGCGCCAGGCGGGAAAGGCTTTTTCAGCGGAGGCAATCGCCGCCTCCACGGTGGCCTTGGAGGCCAGGGCCACGTTCAGCTGGCTCTGGCCGGTGGCGGGGTTGAACACCGGCTGGGTGCGGGCGTTGTCGGCCACGATCTGGCCATCAATCAAATGGCCCACGGTGGCGGTGATGGCGGAATCCTTGTGCATGGCTTTGGGGCTCGAATGGGCTGCGGCGCATACGTGTAGCGCTTGGGCAGCTATGGTTTCAGGAGAGTGCGGCAGTATCCGCAGCTGCGAAACAAGAGACCAGCGCCTGGGAGACAGGCGCTGGCAAGGAGTGCTTTAGGCGGTGGCGTTCAGTGCATCGCCCAGGGCGCTGACCAGGCGGTCAATCTCGGTCTCGGTACTGATAAAGGGCGGGGCCAGTTGGATGGTGTCGCCGCCGTAGCGCACGTAAAAGCCTTGCTCCCACAGCTTCATCGCCACCTCATAGGGGCGCTTGGCGGGCTCGCCTGGCAGCGGGTCAATGCTGAAGCCGGCGGCCAGGCCAAAGTTGCGGATGTCCAGCACATGCTTGGCGCCCTTGAGGCCGTGCACGGCTTTCTCAAAATACGGCGCCAGTGCCTTGACGCGGCCGGGGGCATCTTCTTTTTGCAGCAGGTCTAGCGAAGCCAGGCCGGCAGCGCAGGCCACGGGGTGGGCCGAGTAGGTGTAGCCGTGGGCAAATTCCAGCATGTACTCGGGGCCGCCCGCCGCCATAAAGGTGTCGTAAATCTCTTTGCTGGCCACGCAGCCGCCCAGGGGCTGGGCGCCATTGGTGACCTGCTTGGCAAAGTTCAGGATGTCGGGGGTGACGCCAAACACCTCGGAGCCGGTCCAGCCGCCGCAGCGGCCAAAGCCGGTGATGACTTCGTCAAAGATCAGCAGGATGTTGTTTTGCGTGCAGATCTCGCGCAGGCGCTGCAGATAGCCTGCGGGCGGAATCACCACGCCGGCCGAGCCGGAGAAGGGCTCGACGATGACGGCGGCGATATTGCTGGCGTCATGCAGGGCAATCACGTCCAGCAGGCGGTCGGCCAGGGCGCGGCCGTCGATATCGGGCATGCCCTTGTGAAAGCCGCCAAACGCGGGCTGGGTGTGGGGCAGGTGGTCGGCCTCAATGCCCTGGCCAAACAGCTTGCGGTTGCCCACCATGCCACCGACCGAGATGCCGCCGTAGTTCACGCCGTGGTAGCCTTTTTCGCGGCCAATCAGCCGCGTTTTGCCGGCCTGGCCCTTGGCGCGCCAGTAGGCGCGGGCCATTTTGAGCGAGGTGTCGGCCGCTTCCGAGCCCGAGCCGGTGAAGAACACATAGTCCAGGCCGGCGGGGGTCAGCTCCTTGATCTGGTTGGCCAGCGCAAATGCGGCCGGGTGGCCGAACTGGAAGGCGGGGGCGTAGTCCAGGTTCAGCGCGGCCTTGCCCACGGCCTCGGCGATTTCCTTGCGGCCATGGCCCAGGCCCGAGCACCACAGGCCGGAGAGGCCGTCAAAAATCTTGCGCCCGGCGCTGTCCTGCAGATAGGCGCCCTGGGCGCCCACGATCATGCGGGGCTTGGCCTTGAAGTTGCGGTTGCCGGTAAAGGGCATCCAGTGGGCGTCCAGCCAGGCCGCGTCCATGCGGGATGCGGTGGCGGCGGGTTGGGTGATGTCGGCAAAGTCCATGGTGAACTCCTCACAGGGGGAAAAGCGGGTGAGGGCCATTGTTGGAGGGGGCTACGTTTTCTTGAATAGCCGTAAACCCATGTTTACTTGCGTTTTTGCGCAAGTATCACCGCCATCAGCGGCGCTGCTCCATGGCCAGGCGCACGGCCAGCCCGCCCAGCACGGCGCCCATGACCCATTTCTGTGCCCGCAGCCAGTGCGGGTTGTCCTTGAACCACAGCGCAATGCGCGCGGCAAACAGCGTGATCAGCAGGTTGACGCTGAAGCTGGTGCTGATCTGCACCAGGCCCAGCGTCACGCTTTGCCAGAACACCGAGCCATGTTCGGTGCTGACGAACTGCGGAAAGATGGAGAGGTAAAAAATCGCCACCTTGGGGTTGAGGATGCTGGTGAACAAGCCCATGGCAAACAGCTTGCGCGGCGACTCGGGCGGCAGCTCCACGGTCTGTGCAAAAGGCGAGGCGCCGCCGGGGCGCAGCGCCTGCCAAGCCATCCACAGCAGGTAGGCGGCGCCGGCCCATTTCAGCAGCTCAAAGGCCAGGGGCACGGCCATGAACAAGGCGGTCAGCCCCAGGCTGGCGGCCAGCATGTGCACAAAAAAGCCCAGCACCACGCCCGCCAGCGAGACCACGCCCGCGCCGCGCCCCTGGCAGATGGAGCGCGAGATCAAATACAGCATATTGGGGCCGGGCGTGAGCACCAGCAGCAGGGAGGCACCGGCAAACACCAGCAGATCGTGGGTGGGAATCATGGGCGATCCAAAAGAGAGCGACAAAGTGCGCGGTCACCATTACACCAGCGTTGGGCCCGATGGTGGCGGCCGCGAAACTTGCTCTAATGCCTGCCATGACGTCCAGTTCTGCCCGCTCTGCTCCCGCTGTCACCGCTCCTGCCGCTCCCATGGCCCGCGCCCGTGCGGTGCTGGGCCAGTTGAGCGATATGGATTTGCGCCTGCTGCGCATCTTCAAGAGCGTGGTGGAGTGCGGCGGCATGTCGGCAGCGGAGCTGGAGCTGAACATCAGCGCCTCCACCCTCAGCCGCCATATGAAAGACCTGGAAGAGCGCCTGGGCCTGGTGCTGTGCCGCCGGGGCCGTGCCGGCTTTGCCACCACGGCCGAGGGGCTGAAGGTGTATGAGGCCACGCTGCAACTGCTGGGTGGGGTGGACCTGTTTCGCAGCCAGATCGACGACATCCACGACCGCATGGGGGGCAATCTGGAACTGGCGGTGTTTGACAAGACCGTCACCAACCCGGCGGCGCAGATCGATGCCGCCATACGCGCCTTCCACCAGCAGGCGCCCGAGGTGAATCTGCAGCTGCATGTCTGCAGCATCAACACCATAGAGCGCGGGCTGATGGAGGGGCGCTTTCAGGTGGGCATCATCCCGGCGCACCGGGCCTCGGCCAGCCTGGTTTACCGCGACCTGTTTGCCGAGCATATGCAGCTGTATTGCGCCGCCGGCCACCCGTTGCATGGGGCCGACCACAGCCAGCTGGACTGGGAGGGCCTGCGCCGCTATCCCTTTGCCGGCCTGGGTGAGCATTCGCCGAATATGGAACTCAGCCACAGTGCCTGCCTGCCGCGCAAGGCCACGGGCTTTGACCAGGAGGCGATCGCCACGCTGATCCTCTCGGGCTGCTACCTGGGTTTTCTGCCCGACCACTATGCCCAGGCACTGGAGGCCGCGGGCCGCCTGCAGGCCGTGGCGCCCGCGCGCTTTCACTACGACTGCCAATTTGTCGCCATGTGGCGGCTGTCCCCCCAGCCCAGCCGCGCCGCCCAGGCCTTTATCGACTGCCTGGTGCGGGCCCATGGTGGAGATGCGGGCTAGTTATCCACGGCTGTTGACAGCCTATACCGGGGTGTACACAGGCTTGCCAACAGGTTTATCCACATTCTGCGAAAAAGAGAGCGGCTGCAGCGCATGGGTTCTTAAGTCAAGCTGAAACATCTTTGATATCAAGTGCTTATGCGCAGCGGATGCTCTAAAACAAGGAGCGGGATGCAGAACAAAAAAAAGCCGTCCAGAGGACGGCTTGAAAAGTAGCCCTGAAAGAGCCACAAGGAAAAAGATGACAAACAGCCAGCAGCATGCCCAAGGGCACTGCCAAGCAGTCTCCCGCGTATGTGTGACGCGGCCATGACAGGCCGCATGCCCTGCAAAGCCTGTACCGCAAAGCGGTGCAGCCTGTTGCCATGCACAGCATATTAATGGCTTGTACACAGTGAAAATGCCAGTTGTGCGGCAGTTTTCCACAGTTTGTTGACATGGCTTGGATGGGCTTCGGGCAGGAAAGTTCCTGCAGGTCTGGTATTTGCATGTGGGCCGTGGCATGCTGGGGCTTCCCTCCCGCACCGGAACACCGTCATGACCACTTTGTCCTCCATTGCCCAGTCGGGCCTGCAAGTGGCGCAGCAGCGCCTGGATGCCTCGGCACACAACGTGGCCAACCAGTCCACCGCAGACTTTCGCCGCCAGCAGGTGCAGCAGCAGGCGCTGGCGCAGGGCGGTGTACAGGGCCAGACCACGCGCGCCGTGGAGGCCGGTGTGGCGCCGGTGCAGGAAGCGGTGGAGCAGGTCAGCGCCAGCTACGCCTACCTGGCCAATCTGCAGGTGCTGCGCACCAACGACCGCATGCAGGGCGCGTTGTTGGATGTGAAAGCATGAGAAAAACGACACCCCCTTGAGGCACTGCGTGCCTTCCCCCGCTCTTTGCTCGCTGTGCTCGCGGGCAGGGGGACGACACCGGCGCCTAGCAGGGATACAAGGCGGCCCTTGCGCGGTGTCCTGGCATGGGACAGTGCCGGTGTTACGCGCTGGGGGGTGATGGAGGGCCTGGTGATGTACAAACCACACGCATAGGCGCATCGTGCCATTTTCCGCGCGGCCGGGTAGGCCCTTGCGCTGCAGCACTGACAGAGGCCTGAAGGTAGTTTGGGGTCAGCTGGCGCGGGCCCAGTTGGCGAGGTGGTCGGCCAACCAACTGGGGAAGGTGGCAAGTGCTGGCATGGCTGTTCTTTCGGCTCAGGCGGCCAGGGCCTGCTGCTGGAGGCGGCGCTCCCAGAGCTTCTCGTGGGCATAGAAGAACACCATTTGCACGGCAGGCTCCAGCAGGCTGAGCGTGAGGGCCTGCACCCAGTTGCCGGTCACGGTGTAGGCCACGGCCGTGGCCACCGACATGTGCAGCAGGTAGTAGCTGCCCGTCTTTGCCAGGGTGTGGCCACGGCGCTGGGGGATGCGCTCCCAGCCTTTCTCATGAAAGAAGAAGGCAAAGGCCTGCACCGTGGGCTCCAGCAGGCTCAGCGTGAGCGCGGCATACAGATTGCCCGTGACGGCATAGGCCACCACCGCCGCCACGGCGATGTGCACCAGATAGTAGCTGGCGGTCTTGCGCAAGGTGGTGCGATGCGGGGCAATGAGGCGGTGGATGCAGGTCATGGGCGTGCTCGCGAAAATCTTGTGGAATGAGATTCATTCTTTCTGCTGGAGGTGGCTCTGCGCAAGAAGATGTGCTGGTTGCCATGGTAGAGGGCATGCTGGCCCAAGGCCAATTGCGAGGGGGAATGCGCTCGATAAGAACAATCAATCGGTAGCGCCCTTCCGCTTTTCCGTGGCCTGTTCATGGGTATTTGTAAAAATTTGTACAGGAAACTGGGTGGCATGTCAGCATCACCGCCGCTACGGCGCCATGGCTAAGGTTATGGACCGCATGTGCGCAGCGCCTTGGGGCGCTGCATTCTTTTCGTGATTTCACCGGCCTGCGACCACCGTGATCCTGGATCTGTTCTTTGTGCAAGGCGAAGCCTTCAACCCCCCGCTGTGGAGCTGGATGGACCCATCCCTGGTGGCCATTTCTCTGGGCATTGCCCTGCTGTCCGCCATGGTGGCATTGCAGATGGCGGTGCTGGCGCGGCGCAGCACCCATGCCTGGGCGCGAACCACGGCATTGAGCACCGGGGCGCTGGCCATGGGCGGCGGCATCTGGAGCATGCATTTTGTGGGCATGCTGGCCTATGGGCCTTGCGCACAAAGCGCGTTCAGTCCGTGGATCACCTTGTTGTCCACCTTGCCGGCTCTGCTGGCCTCCTGGCTGGCGTTGCGGGTGATGATGCGCGAGGAGATTTCTGGTCGGCAGCTGGCGCTGTCGGCCATGTTGATGGGCGTGGCCATAGGCAGCATGCACTTCATCGGCATGGCGGCCTCCAACCTGCGCGACTTCATGCGCTACGACCCGTTGCTGGTGGTAGTGGCTGTGGCCATGAGCGTGCTGCTGGCCGCTGCTGCGCTGGGCGTGCGCTTTCGCCTGGGGGAGAGCGGCCGCAAGCTGTGGCCCACCCTGTTGGGCGGCAGCATCATGGGCACGGCCATTGCTGGTATGCATTACACCGCCATGGCTGCCATCCGCTATGTGGATGTGGTGCCAGAAGACATGGGCAGCGCAGTGGCCGGTGGCCGCATCGGCATGGTGGCGGCACTGACCGGTTTTGTGCTGGTGCTCAGCCTGGTCGTGGTGGTGCTGAACCTGGGCCTGCGCTATCGCCAGTTTTTCCGCGATGTCCAGCGCAGCGAAACCCGGCTGCGCGCCGTGGTGGACACGGCGGTGGACGCCATCATCATGATCGAGGGCAACGGCCTGGTCAGCACCTACAACGGCGCGGCCGAGCGCCTGCTGGGCTGGAAGGCCGAGGAGGTCATTGGCAAGAACGTCAGCATGCTCATGCCCCAGCCCATGCAGCGCGAGCACGATGGCTATCTGCACCGGCATATTGCGACCGGGCATTCCAGCATCATCGGTGTGGGCCGTGAGGTGAAGGCTCTGCACAAGGACGGCTACCTGGTCGATGTGCGCCTGGCGCTGGGACGGGTGCCGCTGCCGGGCATGCCGCTGTTTGTGGGTTTTCTGACCGATATTCGCAGCCGCAAGCAGATGGAGGAGTCGCTGCGTCACAGCGAAAAGCAGCACCGCACGCTGATCAGCAACATCCCCGGCGTGACCTTCCGCAGCCAGCAGGACCGGCATGGTGCACCGCTGTTTCTGGGGGGCTCGGTGCAAACGCTGACGGGCTGGCTGCCAGAGGATTTCATGGAGGCACGCGCATGCTTCGCCGACATCCTGCACCCGGATGATGCCGACGTTTTCAGCCGCCAGGTGTGCGATGCGATCGCAAACAACGAGCCCTACACCGTGGAGTACCGCATCCTGCACCGCGATGGCGGTGTGCGCTGGGTGACCGAAAGCGCGCGCGGCATCTACGGGGCCGACGGCCAGCTGCAGTGGATCGATGGCGTGATGATGGACAACACCGCGCTCAAGGCCCGCAATGCCGAGTTCGAGGGCACGATGACGGCCATCAACAGCGCGCTGGCCGTGGTGGAGTACGACCTGGAAGGCCGGCTGATATCGGTCAACGGCAACTTCTGCCAATTGTTTGGCTACGCGGAGCAGGAGCTGCTGGGCCAGCCCCACAGCCTGCTGTGCACGCCTGGGCGTGTGGCCGATTCCAGCTACCAACAGCTGTGGCAGACGCTGCGCAGCGGCAAGGCCGAGAGCGGCGAATACCAGTGCGTGGGCCAGGGCGGACGGCTGCTGTGGGTGCAAAGCAGCTACCACCCCATTCTGGATGCGGGTGGCAAGCCATTCAAGATCGTGCAGCTCATCACCGACCTGACGGAGCGGCGCAAGATGGAGCAGGAGCTGCTGCTGTCCAAGGAGCATGCCGAGGCCGCGGCCGCTGCGCGCAGCACCTTCCTGGCCAATATGAGCCACGAGATCCGTACGCCCATGAACGCCATCATCGGCTTCACCGAAGCGCTGCTGGACACCCCGCTGCAAACCCAGCAATCGCGCTACCTCAGCACGGTGCACTACTCGGCGCGTTCCATGCTGCGCCTGCTCAACGACATCCTGGACACAGCCAAGCTGGACAAGGGCGCCATGATGCTGGAGCAGGAAGCCTTCAGTCCGCGCGAGTTGTGTGAGCAGATCCTGGCCTCGCTGCGCATCAATGCCGACAAAAAAGGCCTGTATCTGCGGCAGGACTTTGCCCCTGCCGTCCCTGAATTCCTGGTGGGCGATGCGCTGCGTGTGCAGCAGATTCTGATCAACCTGGTGGGCAATGCCGTCAAGTTCACCGAGCAGGGCGGAGTGACCGTGGCCGTGGACTACCGCGATGGGCAGCTGTGCCTGGCGGTGCAGGACACCGGCATCGGCATTGCGGCCGAGCAGATTCGCCGCATCTTCGACCCCTTTGCCCAGGCCGACGCCTCCACCACCCGCCAGTACGGTGGCACGGGGCTGGGCACCACCATCTCGCGCCAGCTGGCCGAGTTGATGGGCGGGCGCATCGAAGTGGAAAGTGCACAGGGCGCGGGCAGCGTCTTTCGCGTGGTGCTGCCGCTTTTACCGGGCGAGCGGCCCGACGCCACGAGCCCACGTCGCTTTGCCGAGCTGCCGTCGCTGCGCATTCTGGCGGCCGACGATGTGCGCGAGAACCTGGAGCTGCTGGACATTCACCTGGGCAAGGCCCACCACCGCGTCACCCTGGCCAGTGACGGTGCCGAGGCGCTGGCCCTGTTCCAGCAGCAGCGCTTCGATCTGGTGCTGATGGACCTGCAGATGCCCGGCATGGACGGCCTGGAGGCCGCGCGCGCCATCCGCGCCTGGGAGGTGCAGGAAAAGCGCATGCCGGTGCCCATCGTGGCGCTGTCGGCCAGCGTGCTGGAGGAAGACCGCCGCGCCGCCAGCGCTGCCGGCATGGATGGTTTTGCCAACAAGCCGCTGGAGTTGTCCAAGCTGTATGCCGAAATGGCCCGTGTGCTGCGCATCGATGCCCAGCTGCGCGAGGCCGTACCCGTCACCCATGCAGCCTCACGCCAGGCCATGGTCGATGCCCATGTCATCGACTGGACGGTGGGCCTGCAGCGCTGGGGCAGCATGGAGGTGCTGCAAAAGGCGCTGCGCCGCTTCGCCAAAGAGCAGCCCGGCCATGTGCACCGCCTGCAGGATCTGCGAGCGGCCGAAGACTGGGAGGCCCTGGCCGGTGGCGCCCACCGCATGCGTGGTGCGGCAGGCAATCTGGCGCTGACGGCGCTCTACGCCCTGGCCTCCACGCTGGAGGCCGCCGCCCGCCAGGCCGACGGCTTGCAGGCCGACCAGCAACTGGGCGGTCTGTTCGAGGCCCTGGCGCAGCTGAACGCCTTGCTGGCCCAGCAGCCGGGGGCCGTGGGCAGCAGCGAAGCGTTGGTTGCCCAGCCCCCCATGTCCCAGGTGCCGGTAGGCCAGCTGCAGCAATGGCTGGCGGAGACCATCCAGGCGCTGGAAGGCGGTGAACTGGCGGCCGGTGCGCTGGCCGCACTGCAACAGCATTTACCTGCCGATGCCATGCTGCCACTGCAAGAAGCGGTGGACGCTTTTGACTTTGACCGCGCCCTGGCCTGCGCACATGCTTTGAAGAAACAATGGATACCCGCCTAGAAACCGCTGCTGCCCATGCCAGGACGGCGCCCCCGGTGGATCAGCGCAAGCGCATTCTGGTGGTGGACGACGAACCCACCAATCTGCATGTGCTGCGCCAGCTGCTGCAGGATGAATACCGCCTGCTGTTTGCCACCGATGGCCCCAAGGCGCTGCAGCTAGCACAGCAAAAGCCCGACCTCATCTTGCTGGACGTGATGATGCCGGGCATGGATGGCTACGCCGTGTGCCAGCACCTCAAGGCCGACAGCGCCACGGCCGCCATTCCGGTGATCTTTGTCACCGCCCTGTCCGACAGCGAGGACGAGGAGCGCGGCTTTGCCCTGGGAGGGGTGGACTACATCGTCAAGCCCGTGCGCGCGCCTGTGGTGCGGGCCCGTGTGCGCACCCATCTGTCGCTGGTGCGTGCCGAGTCGCTGCGCCAGTCGCGCCTGCAGATCGTGCAATGCCTGGGCCGCGCGGCGGAATACAAGGACAACGAAACCGGCAAGCATGTGATCCGCATGAGCCTGTACGCCAGAGCCCTGGCCCAGGCCTATGGCTGTGGCCCCGAGTGGGTGGAAGACCTGTTCAATGCCGCCCCCATGCACGATGTGGGAAAGATCGGCATTCCCGATGCCGTGCTGCTCAAGCCCGGGCCGCTGGATGCGGAGGAATGGACCGTCATGCGCTCCCACCCGCAGCTGGGCGCGGACATCATTGGTGAGCACGCTTTTCCCATGCTGCAGATGGCGCGCACCATTGCGCTGACCCACCATGAAAAATGGGATGGCAAAGGCTATCCCCATGGCCTGGAGGGCACCGACATCCCGCTGGAGGCCCGCATCGTGGCCATTGCCGATGTGTTCGATGCCCTGACCACGGTGCGCCCCTACAAGCAGGCGTGGAGCGTGGAAGACGCCTTTGCCCACCTGCGTGCACAGGCGGGGCTGCATTTCGACCCGCTTCTGGTCGAGCATTTCCTGGGGCTGGGTGCGGAGATCGGCGCCATACGCACGGAGTGGATGGATTGAGGTGGAGTCACCCCTGAGGCGTCTGCGGCGTCTGCCCCGCTTCACGATCTGGGAGTTGCGATGCGGGATCGCCAGAGGGGTGGGCATAGTCTGCAATTAAATTGATAGCGAAGTTCGGCCGGCGGCTACTGCGTCGGCGCAAGACCTGTGCTGGGGCCGCGGCCGATAATCCTTGCATGTCGAATTCTGTTGCCTCTACTGCGCTTCGCCATTCCCTGCAGCTGCGCACGCTCACGCCGGCCGATGTGGGTGGCGTGCTGCATATCCAGACCCTGTGCTATGGCGCGGACTTTGCAGAAAGCGAAGCGGTCTTCACTCGCCGCCTGCAAGCGGCCCACCACTGCTCCTGGGCGGCGCAGCAGGGCGGGCAACTGGTGGCCTATCTGGCGGCTTACTGGTCCGGTCATGGCAAGGTCACGCCATTGGAGGGCGACTTTGCGGCCTTGCCACAGGCCTCGGTGCTGTATCTGCACGACATGGCCGTGAATCCGGCCCAGGCTGGCCAGGGCGTGGCCCGCAAGCTGCTGCAGGTCGCCCTCGACCAGGCCAGTGCGCGCGGCGTGCGCCAGGCAGCCCTGGTAGCGGTGCAGGGGGCGGATCGCTACTGGGCCCGCCAGGGCTTCGTGCCGGATCCGCTGCAGGACGGACAGCAGCAGGCCCATTTGCGCAGCTATGGCGAGGATGCGGTCTACATGGTGCGGCACTGGTAGAGCTCTGCCCAACAGGTTCTGCCCGCCTTGTCTACCGTCTGACACGAACGTCAGGGGTTCTGGACAGGTGAAGTCAGGCCGCATGGTGATAATGCCCGCCATGCCCAATCGATGGAAACCCAATGTGACCGTAGCGGCCGTGATCGAGCGCGAGGGCCGCTTTCTGCTCGTGGAAGAAGACACGGCGGACGGCCTGCGCCTGAACATGCCGGCCGGCCACCTGGATCCGGCGGAAACGCCCACCCAGGCCTGCGTGCGCGAGGTACTGGAGGAGACGGCACACGATTTCACGCCCACGGCGCTGGTGGGCGTGTACATGAACCGCTTTGTGCGCACCCGCACCGGCTCGGACATCACCTACCTGCGCTTCACCTATACCGGTGAGCTGGGGGCCTTCCACGAAGGCCGGGCGCTGGACCACGGCGTCATTCGCACCCTGTGGATGACGCTGGAAGAGCTGGAAGCCAGCGCCGCCCGCCACCGCAGCCCCGTGGTACTGCAAAGCGCGCGCGACTACCTGGCGGGCCAGCGCTTTGGCCTGGACATGTTCCACGCCGATCCCAGCATTTTCTCCACGCCCCAGCCTACGGTGCCGATTGTGGCGGCGGCCTGAGCGACGGCTACCTCCTGTTTATCCCCGCAGCCCCCTGCCTGTTGGCGGGCTGGGATAATCCACCGCTATGACGAAACATCGGGTTGTGGTGGGACTTTCGGGCGGCGTGGACTCCGCGGTGACGGCCCATCTGTTGAAACAGCAAGGCCATGACGTGGTCGGCATCTTCATGAAGAACTGGGAAGATGACGACGACAGCGAGTTCTGCTCCAGCCGCCAGGATTTCCTGGACGCGGCTGCGGTGGCTGACGTGATCGGTATCGAGATCGAGCATGTGAACTTCGCCGCCGAGTACAAGGACCGGGTGTTCGCCGAGTTCCTGCGCGAATACCAGGCGGGCCGCACGCCCAATCCGGACGTGCTGTGCAATGCCGAGATCAAGTTCAAGGCCTTTTTGGACCACGCCATGCGGCTGGGGGCGGAAAAAATCGCCACCGGCCACTATGCGCGCGTGCGCCAGAACCCCGAGTCCGGTCTGTTCGAGTTGCTCAAGGGGGTGGATGCGTCCAAGGACCAGAGCTATTTTCTGCACCGCCTGAGCCAGGGCCAGCTGTCGAAAGCCATGTTCCCTGTGGGCGAGCTGTGCAAGACCGAGGTGCGCCGCATTGCCGAGGAAATCGGCCTGCCCAATGCCAAGAAGAAAGACTCCACCGGCATCTGCTTCATTGGCGAGCGGCCTTTCCGTGACTTTCTGAACCGCTACATCAGCAAGGAGCCGGGCCCCATTCTGGACGACCGCAACCGCAAGCTGGGCAAGCATGTGGGCCTGTCCTTCTACACCCTGGGCCAGCGCTCCGGCCTGGGCATAGGCGGTGTCAAGGAAAAGGGCGCGGCGCGCGGCGCTGGCGACCATGCGCCCTGGTTTGTGGCCCGCAAGGAGCTGGACAAAAACACCTTGCGCGTGGTGCAAGGCCATGACCACCCCTGGCTGCTGTCACAGTCGCTGCTGGCCGACCAGATCAGCTGGGTGGCCGGCCATGCGCCTGCCGAAGGCCGGGAATATGGGTCCAAGACCCGTTACCGCCAGCCGGACTCGCCAGCGCTGATCTCGCAGGCCACCAGCGAGGGCTTTCGCCTGGACTTTCCCGAAGCGCAATGGGCCGTCACGCCCGGTCAGTCGGCCGTGCTGTACGACGGGGATGTCTGCCTGGGCGGCGGCATTATCGCGGCGGTCGATCCGCGCTGAGAGCCTGCTGCGCCTGTGGCGCCGCAGGCGAGGGGGCGCTGGCTGCACAGGCCTGTAGCTGCAACTGTGCTTCGATAATCGTAGCGCCTGGTGCTGACTGTATCTGCAGTCCGCCCTGAAAACGTTCCAGGCGCGCACGCATGCTGCGCATGCCCACACCCAGGCTGTGCTGGTGCACGGCCGCCACATCAAAGCCCACGCCGTTGTCGCGCACCCGCAGCAGCAGCGTCTGGGGCCAGGGCTGTAGCAGCTCGATGTATACCTCGGTGGCCTGGCTGTGCTTGAGCACATTGGTCAGCGACTCTTCTGCCACCCGGGCCAGATTCAGGCACTGCAAGGCGGTGGGGGGCTGCTGCCAGTGCGCAGGAATCAGCCAGTGGGAGGCAATGTCCAGCGCATCGAAAAGGCCCATGAAGCGGTGGCGCAGCGGCGCTGCCCAGGCCACCGGGGTGGCAGGCACTTCGGCCTGGGAGCTGGTGCTGTGGTCGATCATCTGGCGCAGGTCGTCGCGCATCAGCTTCAGCATGGACAGTATCTGGGTATTGGGCAGCGGTTGTGGGGCCTGCTGCACATAGGCAATGGAGCGCACCAGTGCGCCGCCCAGGCTGTCGTGCAAGTCGTGGGTCAGCTGCATGCGCTCTTGCAGCCGCGAATGGCGCAGCGCCAGCTGGTGTTCGCGCTCCAGCGTATGGCTGAGCTCGGTGCAGGCCTGAGACACGCTCTCGGTCAGCTCCTGGTTGAAGCCCTCGACGCGCTGCATATTGCGTGTGACCTCACGCCCCAGCATCACCGACAGGGCCAGCATGGTGAGCAAGGCGGTGTAGGGAATCCATGGCGCGCCCTGTGTCCAGTGCATGAGCAAGGCCATGTCGTGCAGCCCGGCGGCCATGCAGACCAGCAGGCACAGGGCGTAGACCAGATCGGTCAGCTTGCGCGTGCGCCAGGCATGGAAGGGGAATTGCAGGCTGTTGACCAGGGCAATCAGCAGGAAAAGCTGGGTCACGGGGGAGAGGACGGGCAGCAGCGTATCCGGCACCAGGGCTGCACAGGCACAAGACAGGCTGGTGACCCACCACAGCGCGCACTCCACCCGGGGAAAGCGCTGTGCGCCATAGCGCCAGGTGAACAGGCAGTAGCTGAAGCAAAACAGCACAAACAACAGCAGGTTGGCGCGCGCCATGGCCATGGTCCCCGGATACGGCCAGGCCTCGGTGGCCAGCATATTGGCGGTGAACAGCACCCAGCAGGCACAGTTGAAGGCATACCAGCCGTAGACAGTGTGGGAGCGGCGCAGCAGCCAGGCGCACAGAAACAAGGTGCCCAGCACGCCGGAAACCATCAGATTGGCAATGGGCAAGGTGCGCTGGTTCCACCAACGCTGTGTATGGCGCTGGTACAGCGTGGTGGGGTCACCCAGGTGTACGCCTCCCAGGCCGGGGGTTTGTGCGGCAAGCCCATGGACCCGCACCCAGATATGGTTGAGCCCGGGGCGCAGTGCGGAAGTGGGCAGCAGCGCGTAGCGCGGCAGGTTCCAGCTGCGCGACAGCGGCTCCTGCAGGTGCTGGTCGCGCCACAGCAGGTCCTGGTTGAGGTAGACCGCACCGGCCATGACCATGTAGTCGACCGCCAGGGCGATGGGGGCATCGGCGTCCAGGCAGTCCAGTTGCCAATCCATGCGATACCAGACGGCGCCGTCGTGGTCGGGCCAGCGGCGCTGCCACTGGTCCGGCAGTTGCACAGCGGTCCAGTCTCCGGCGTTGGCATCGGCCGGGGGCGGACCTTCACCCGTGGTGGGCTGGGCGTGGACGGACAGAATGCGCGGCGCGCAGGAAGGCTGGGCGGGCGTCTGGGCCCCTGCGGGTACGGCCCAGGCCATGCACAGCAGCAGCCATAGCCACCAGCGCCAGAGCATGTTCAGCCGAGCAGGCCGCGTGAGCGGGCCTCGCTGATGGCGCGCACGCGGGACGACACGGCCAGCTTGCGGTAGATGTGCTTGATATGGCATTCGACCGTGTAGCGGGAGAGGTGGAGCTGCTCGGCAATTTCGCGGTTGGCCAGGCCCTCGGCCACCAGGCCCAGGATCTGGGCCTCGCGGGTGCTGAGCGTGGCTTCTGCAGCCTCGGGTTCCTTGGGGGACTCGGAGGGGCGCAGCTCGGCAATGATACGGCGGGCAATAAAGGGGTCTATGGGGGCCCCGCCACGCAGCACACTGCGTATGGACAGGGTGACCTCGAGGTCATCGCGCTCCTTGAGCACATAGCCGGTGGCGCCGGCGCGCAGCGCGCCCAGCAACACATCCTCGGTGCTCCAGGCGGAAATCACCAAAATGCCCAGGGCCGGGTCGGCGTTGCGCAGCTCGGCAATCAGCTCGATGCCATTGCCATCGGGCAGGCCCAGGTCCACCAGGGCCAGGGCCACAGGCGTTTCGGCGGTGATGCGGCGGGCTTCAGCCAGGGTGTCGGCCAGCAGCAGGGCATCGTCGTGGTAGCCCAGCAGTTCCATGATGCGCACCAGGCGCTGGCGAATGAAGGCGTCATCTTCGACCACCAGCACAGGCGCAGGCAGGGTGAGATCGGGAGTGAGGTGGGCGAATAGGGACATGGTGGTGTGAATAGCAATAAGCGACTATGGCCCAGCCTGGCCCGCGCGCCTATCCCTGTAATTGGGTATTTTGTGGGCTTGCCAGCAGCTGCCGGCAGCCTGCTGGTGCGCCCATCCACGCCATCGCATGGCCATGGCTGGCCCCTCAGCCCTCTCACCAACCCGCGCAGCGCACAGCCTAGTCGCGGGCCATTTCCACGCGGTTGCGGCCCAGGTGCTTGGCCTGGTAGAGGGCCGCATCGGCGCGGCGCAGCAGGGTTTGGTAGTCGGGGTGGCCGTTGAACAAGGCCACGCCCACGCTGATGGTCATGTGCAGGGTCTGGCCATGCGGCAGATTGAACAATTCGCCAGCCAGCTGCGCGCGCATGCGCTCGGCGGTGCGCTGTGCCATCTCGGCCGAGCAGTCCACCAACAGCAAGATGAACTCCTCGCCGCCCTGGCGGAACAGGTAGTCGCCCCCCCGGCTGTGCTGGCTCAGCACCGTAGCCACCTGCTGTAGCACCAGGTCGCCGGCCTCGTGGCCATAGCTGTCGTTGACCGCCTTGAAGTGGTCGAGGTCTATGGACAGCACCGCAAAGCTGTGGCCGCCTCGGCGGGCGTAGTGCACCTCCTTGTCCAGCACCACGGGCAGGAACTTGCGGTTGAGCAAGCGGGTCAGCACGTCGCGGCCGGTCTCGATGGCGCCCGATTGCTCGAACAGCGAATCCAGCAAGAACGCAATGCGCCGGGCGTTGTCGCGCAGCGTGTGCAGCAGGGCCAGCTTGTCGGCGGCAGATGCATCCACCCGAAGAATGGCGGGCAGATGCTGCTGGTCTATGGCCTCTATGGTGGCCAGGATGGTGGTGCACTCCGGCGTGCCCTGGAACACATGGGCACCCTTGTGGCGGAACCACAGGCCAAACTCCGACTGGCCCAGCTGCGGCAACTGGGCGGTGTCGCTGCCTACGGCATGGGCAAACATCAGCTGGTTTTCCCAGTCCAGCAAATTGGCGCGGCGGCGCTCACGCTCGGTGGACACGTTCTGGGCCAGGGCAAAGTGCCGGTAGGCCTCCTTGGCCTGGGAATGCTGGTCATGCGATTGGGCATAGGCCTGGCCCATGATTTCCATGGTCAGGTCCATCACGCGAGAGATCAGCCCCTCGGCACCAGGTTCCGCAGCGGGTTGCAGCAGCGCATACATGCGGTCCTTGAGCGCGCGGGCGCCGCGCAGCACCACATGCATGGGAATGTTGATGCGCGCATGCACATCGCCAATGCGCTTTTGCTGGGCCACCAGGGGCAACAGGTCGGAGCCCGGCGCGGCCTGGAACACCCCGGCAATCCAGACTTGCATGGAGGCATTCAGGCGGCGCTGCACCTGCTCATGGTCCAGCAGCGGCGCCGCCACGCTGTCCTGCAGCATCTGGTCATAGAAATGCCGGGCCAGCGCTTGCTGGTGTTCCTGCGCCAGGTGCTGCACCTGGGCCAGGGCAGCAGCAGGCGTGGCCTGCAGGCAGTGCTGCCATTCGGCAGCGTAATGGTCATCGGGGTAGGAGGGCATGGCGGGAGAGGCCGGAAGCCAGAAAAGCGGCTGCCGAGGAGGGGCTCTAGCGCGCTTGTGCAGATGTTGAGAGTGAGCGCCCCCAAAGAGGGCACTGGCAGGAGTCTACTGCAGCCTGGCGATGGGGCTGGCCTGCAAAGCAGGCTGGGCCGCGAGCTCAGGTCATTGGCACCTTTCTTTGGCGCGATCCCATGCCACTGCTTGGTGGCCGTTGGCATGCTTCTCCGGGATTGCAGCGACCTCAAAGAATTTGCCTGCCATAGTAGAACTATCAAAAAATATTCTACTTTGGTGGCTGTTATTTGCACTCATGTGCCTAATAAAGTAGATTTATTGAAAATAATCCTACTTTAGAGGCGATATGAAAACCATCCCTGAAGTCTCTGCAACCTTGCGCCAGACGCTTAAGCGTAGCGGCCGAACCCAGCAGGCAGTGCGTGATGCAGCGGGCGTATCGCGCCAGACCTTTGCCAATGTGATCGGTGGCCAGGAGGACTACAAACTGAGCACGCTGCTGTCGATTGCGGACCGATTGGATCTGGAGCTGATGCTGGTGCCCAAAGGCATGGCCCAGGTCCTGCAAGCGCCGGTGCAAAGCCCTGTGGAGAGCCTGGTGGACAGTGCCTTGAAGCGGCTGCAAGACGCCAACAGCTGAGAAGCGCCATGCAGGTCAAAGCACTCGAAATCCGGCTGGCTACCAGGCGCGTAGGCGTGTTGTTCCAGTACCCATTGGCCCAGGACCAGACGATCAATCGCTTTGTTGCGGACGACGACTTTGCCAGCGATCCTGAACAGGCCATGCTCTCGCTGTCCTACCGGGCCAGCGACCCCCAGGCCCAGGCCGCTTTCTGGCGTGCCTTGGGGGCCGCGCAGCTCAACGGCAGCTTGTCGGTGGATGCCAAGCGCGGATGGCTGCTGCCAGCGTTCTTTCAAAACCTGTTGCCGGAAGGGCCGCTGCGCACGCGCATTGCCGAGATGCGGGGCTGTGAGCCCGAGGACCATTTCGAGATTCTGGCGGCCACGGGCAAAGACCTGCCTGGAGATGTGCAGGCCTTGCCGATAGAGCTTGGCCGCTCCGAGTTGAGCCGCATCGTCACGCAAAACAATGATGCACTGGAGATGTCGGTGGTGGCCGACCCGCTGGAAGACGCCATCTCGGTTTCTGGTGTGCAGGCCAAGCTGGCCGTGCTCAAGAGCGATGGCCGGTTTGTGGGCCGTACCAAGCTGACCGAGGCCAGCGAGGTGCGCCACGTTATCGCCAAGCTGCCAGTGGCCGGCCAACCGCTTCTGCCGGAGCTGGAGGCGCTGTCGTTGTGCCTGGCCAAAGCTGCCGGCGTGCAAGTGGTCGAGGCAGAGCTAGCGCCTCTGGCCCTCCTGGCCGCCGAGCACCACTACGATCTGGGTGATGTGGATGGGGACACCCAGTTTCTCGCGGTGTATCGCTACGACCGCGATGCACCGACTGCCACAGGCCGTGTGCATTGCGAGGACTTCGCGCAGATCCTGGGTGTGCAGCCCGAGGCCAAGTACACGCGCGACTACCTCTCTATTGCTGCGGTGATGATGCTCAAACCCACGCTGGGCGAGGCAGCGGTGCATGAGTTGCTGCGGCGCATTCTGGTGAATGATTTGATGGGCAACCCGGACATGCACCTCAAAAACATGGGCCTGCGCTACGCTGATGGCCGCACACCGGATCTGCCACCCGCCTATGACCTCGTGGCGTACGCCGCATATGGCGTCTTGCAAAGCGGCCGGGCCCTGCAGCTGATCGCGCCCGAGGCGGGAAAGAAGTACGAACACCAAAGGCTCACGCCTGCGGTGGTGCGCAGTTTCTGCGCTCGCCTGGGCATTCCGGAAAAGCCCGCGCAGACTGCGTTGCGCCGCTGCGCGCATAGGGCATTTGAGACTTGGCCTGCGCTGGTGGCCCAAGCCGGGATCACGGACAAGATGAAAGAGCGGATGGTGCAGCGCTTGGACAGCTTCAAGACTCGCCCGCTCTAAGTTGTGAACCGTATATAGCTGCGGTCATCGAAAGAGACCTGCCCAGGCCGTAGCCCTTTGACCTGCGGATGCTCATGAATCATCAGCGGATCTCTGCTTAACAGCGCCTGCAGATAGTCCTCGGAGGCCGCGAGGCTGCTTTTGATCGTGGGATAGCCATCGGACGCCAGAATCACCTGCCGGCCCTGGCCCACGGGCAACACGCGCACATACTGGCTGCAGTTCGGTGATCCATCCATGACGCCATAACCATAGGGCGGTGGCAAGCGGTTTTGTATTTTTGGTTGCTTGCGAATGAATGGTGAGATCAGTGCAAACGCTTGGTCATGCTCCAGCAAGGACTCCACCGTCGTGCCCGAGGCGATCAGTGCGTGCAGATAGCCACAGCGTAGAAAAGTGTATGCATCGGCATAAGGGATGCTGAATTGTTGTACCTCGTCGTCGATGCCAGCCCAGCCGTCTCCCAGCACCCATATTTCTGCGCGGCTGCGCGAATACACCAGCATGGAAGCAGTGGGGCGCTCATCGGTGTCATGCCAGAGAGGCGCAAGCCCTTGGGCAACGTGGTGGCTCAGTGCCCTGAAAAAATCGGGCGCCTCCAGCTGTGGCTCCATCGCATGCAATAAAGCATCCACCAGTTCGGCAATGATTCTGCCGGGTCGCTTGCGTTCGCCGTGGTCCACCAAGGAGGTGGCGCCGTCGATGATGGCGATGTAGTCATCAGAGATATGCAGCCTATCCTCGCAGAGGTCCGCAGAGTGCTTCCCCTTGACCAGGCTTTCAATAACGTGGTTTTGCATGGCGCATTCCTCTGGCCACGCAAGGTGGCGTCTGGGTTTTGTTGCTGGGAATCACCGCCTTCACACCTTTCCCATAATCGGCTGCACTGTGGAGCGGGCGGGGAAGTTTGCGAATGCGGACTCAGTGATTTGAATATGCCAGACGGTCGCGTGGGGCAAGACGCCGGTATTGTTTATAAATGAAAGAATTGTTGATTTGAGCGGCAATGGACCCCGCACATGTCCGTAATGTATTTATTGTTTTGGGTTTTACGGGAATGCTTAGGGATTTATCTGATGCGATAAATATTTTAAAAAATACCAAAATAATTAATGAAAATAACAGTGCTTCAGAGCACGGCGTGCAGCCAAGTTAGCATATTTTTCGGCAGATAAAACCGAATCGGAAAAAATCCGTCGACTAGTGTCTGGTGTATTGCTGTAGTGCCAGCTATCGAGCTGCTGAAAATCCAGGTGCTGTCGAAAATATGTGAGAAATAATCGCACAACTTACAGCTGGCGCGGCCCATAAAAAAAGCCCCAAGTGCTTATCACTTGGGGCTTTTTTCTGAAGGTGCTTTTGCCGGTCAGAACGGGATGTCGTCATCCATATCGTCAAAGCCCGAAGCAGCGCGCTGGGGCGGAGGGGCCATGGGTGCGGCGGCTGCCGGTGCGGGCGGGGCCATGCGCGGTGCGGCAGCGGGGCGTTGTGCAGGGGCTGCGGCCGGGCGGCGCGGGGCCGCGTCATAGCCACCACCACCGTTGTCGCCGTAGCCGGCGTCATCGCCATAACCCTGGCTCTGGCCGCCGCCCATGCCTTGGCGGGCGCCCAGCATCTGCATGGTGTCGGCGCGGATTTCGGTGCTGTAGCGCTCCTGGCCAGCCTGGTCGGTCCACTTGCGGGTGCGGATGGAGCCTTCCACATACACCTGGGAGCCCTTGCGCAGGTACTGGCCCACGATCTCGGCCAGGCGGCCATTGAACACCACGCGGTGCCACTCGGTGGCTTCCTTGTTTTCGCCAGTGTTTTTGTCACGCCATTTGTCGGTGGTGGCGATGGTGACGTTGGCCACTTGGTCCCCACTGGGGAAGGTGCGCATTTCGGGGTCGCGCCCCAGATTGCCGACGATGATGACTTTGTTGACGGATGCCATGGGTAAAAAATCCTGTGCAGCTAGCCGGAGAAAAGGGGGAGGGTCCCCGGCCAAATCGGTAGGTGCAGCCCCCTCCGGTAGGCTGCAGGCACGCAGCATAACGCAGCTCGGCCGGATCGTGCCTAGCGACCCGCGCTTGACCGTGAGGAAATGAAAAAAGTGAGCGCCCTACGCTTTTAATACAAAGGTTTCAGCGGTTCTATGATCTGAAACTGTTGCGCAGTAAGCACAAACTGCTCCCCTTTTCTCGGGGCTTGCGGGGCAGCGGCCACACCGGCCGCAGGGGCCTGTCTTCAATGTCCTGTGCGGCCCACCGGGCGCAGCGGCCAGCTCACCACCAGCCACAGCACGCACAGCAGGGCGGTGGTGGCAAACAGCGCGGGGGCACCCGCCCATTTGGCCAGGGCGCCGCCCAGGGCGCCACCGGCAAAAAGACCCAGCGACTGCAAGGTGTTGTAGGCCCCCAGGGCCGTGCCGCGCAGCGGCGCCGGAGCCATGCGCGAGACCATGCTGGGCTGACTGGCCTCCAGGGCGTTGAAGCCGCAGAAAAACACAAACATCAGCAGAGCCATGCACCAGATGGTGGGAATGCTGCCGCTGGCGGCCAGCATGCCCAGACCGATTTGCACCACCAGCACCAGGGCGATGGCGCCCAGCAGCGCGGCGCGCAGCCGGCCCTTGCGTTCCATGGAAAACAGCAGGCCCATGGCCAGAAAGGACAGCAGCACGGCCGGCAGATACACCTGCCAGTGCGCGGCCTTGAGCAGGCCGGCCTGCACCAGCATGGCCGGCACGGCCACCCACATGGCCATCTGCACGGTGTGCAGCACGAAAACGCCCAGGTTCAGGCGCAGCAGATCGCCATGGCGCAGCAGCTCGGCAAAGCCTGCACGCGGGGCATCGGCGTGCTGCACGGGCTCGGCCGGCACCACCCACAGCACGGCGCAGATGCCGGCCAGGGCCAGGGCGCAGGTCAGGCCAAAGATGCCGGGCAGACCGCCCCAGGCGGCCAACAGCGGGCTCAGCACCAGGGCCAGCGCAAAGGTCAGGCCTATGCTGCCGCCCACCATGGCCATGGCCTTGGTGCGCACGCTGTCGCGCGTCAAATCAGCCAGCAAGGCGGTGACGGCGGCGGACACCGCGCCCGCGCCCTGCAGCGCCCGGCCTGCCAGCAGGCCGGTGACCGAGTCGGCCATGGCGGCCAGCAGGCTGCCAGCAGCAAACACCAGCAGGCCGGCCACGATGACGCGCTTGCGGCCCCAGCGGTCCGAGGCCAGGCCCAGCGGCAGCTGGAACAGGGCCTGCGTCAGCCCATACATGCCAATGGCCAGGCCCACCAGGGCCGGGTCATCGCCACCGGGGTAACGGGCCGCTTCCAGTGCAAACACCGGCAGCACCAGGAACAGGCCCAGCATGCGCAGCGCAAAAATCAGCGCCAGGCTGGCGCTTGCACTGCGCTCCTGGGGCGTCATCTTGGAAGTGGGGGTGGTGGGGGCAGCAGAGGTGGCAGACACGCGAGCGAAGTCAGGAGGGCGGTGAAGAAAGAAGGCGGCCGGCAAGCACCGCAGAGCCCGCATTGTCGGTCATCCGGCTGCACGCCGCCAGGCAGGGTTGGGGGCGAATCTTTATCATGGTGGGTTTCCCCTTGGCGGGGCTTGCGTCGAGAAGGCCATTTTTTGTGAAACCGTCATCCTCCGCGTCATCCTCAGATTCCACTGCCCGCGTGAGTCCATCGGACGCGCCCGCAGCCCCCGCAGGCCGCTACCTGGGCGACGTGATGGGCCGCGCCTGCATCAGCGTGCGCGGCGCCCGCACGCACAACCTGCAAAACATCGATCTGGACATTCCGCGCAACCAACTGGTGGTGCTCACCGGCCTGTCCGGATCGGGCAAGTCCAGCCTGGCTTTTGACACGCTGTACGCCGAAGGCCAGCGCCGTTATGTGGAAAGTCTGTCGACCTATGCGCGCCAGTTTCTGGGCCGGCTCGACAAACCCGATGTGGATTTGATCGAAGGCCTGTCGCCCGCCATCGCCATCGAGCAAAAGGCCGCCAGCCACAACCCGCGCTCCACCGTGGGCACAGTGACCGAGATCAACGACTACCTGCGCCTGCTCTACGCCCGCGCCGGCACGCCGTATTGCCCCGAGCATGACCTGCCGCTGCAGTCCCAGACCGTGAGCCAGATGGTGGACAGCGTGTTGGCCCTGCCCGAAGAAACCCGCATCATGGTGTTGGCGCCGGTGGCGCGCGGCAAGAAGGGCGAGTTCGTCGAGCTGTTCACCCAGATGCAGGCCCAGGGCTATATCCGCTTTCGCATCGATGGTGCCGTGGTGGACGCCGCCAACCTGCCGCAGCTGGACAAAAATGCCCGCCACGATGTGGACGTGGTGGTGGACCGCCTCAAGGTGCGTGCCGATATGCAGCAGCGCCTGGCCGAAAGCATTGAAGCCGCGCTGCGCATAGGCGGCGCGGCGGCCAACGGCCGCATCGTGGTGGTGGAGATGGACACGGGCAAAGAGCATTTGTTCAGCAGCCGCTTTGCCTGCCCGCAATGCACCTACTCGCTGCCCGAGCTGGAACCACGGCTGTTCTCCTTCAACTCGCCCCAGGGCGCCTGCCCCAGCTGCGACGGCCTGGGCCTGAGCGAGGCCTTTGATGTCGAGCGCGTGGTGGCCTTCCCCACGCTCAGCCTGGCCAGCGGTGCCATCAAGGGCTGGGACCGGCGCAATGGCTACTATTTTTCCATGCTGCAAAGCCTGGCCCTGCATTACGAGGTCAGCGTTGATACACCTTTCGACGAGCTGCCCGAAGCCGTGCGGCAGGTGGTGCTGTGGGGTTCGGGCAAGGAAGAGATTGCCTTCACCTACACCCTGGACAGTGGCGCGCGCAAGGGCGAGACCCTGGTCAAAAGCCACCCCTTCGAGGGCATCATCCCCAACATCCAGCGGCGCTGGCGCGAGACCGATTCCCAGGTGGTGCGCGACGATCTGGCCAAGCTGCGCAGCACGGCCATCTGCCCGGACTGCCATGGCACGCGCCTGCGCCGCGAGGCGCGCTTTGTGCGTGTGGGCGAGGGTGCGCAGCGCAAGGCGATTTACGAAATCGGTGGTGACACCCTGGCCAATGCCCAGAACTGGTTCGAGACCCTGCAGCTGCTGGGTGCCAAGGCCGATATCGCCGCCAAGGTGGTGGGCGAGATTGCTGCCCGCCTGCGCTTTCTCAACGATGTGGGTCTGGGTTATCTCAGCCTCAACCGCAGTGCCGACACGCTCTCTGGTGGCGAGGCCCAGCGCATACGCCTGGCCAGCCAGATCGGCTCGGGCCTTACCGGCGTGATGTATGTGCTGGACGAGCCCAGCATCGGCCTGCACCAGCGCGACAACGACAGACTCATCGCCACGCTGCAACACCTGCGCAACATCGGCAACACCGTCATCGTGGTGGAGCATGACGAAGACATGATGCGCGCTGCCGACCAGTTGATCGACATGGGACCAGGCGCCGGCGTGCATGGCGGCCGCATCATGGCCCAGGGTACGTTTGACGAAGTGGCGGCTACGCCGGATTCGCCCACCGGCCAGTTTTTGCGCGGCGAGCGCTGCATTGCCGTGCCCGCGCGCCGTACGCCCTGGCTGCCGGTCAAGCAAGACGAGGGCGCTGTGGCGGCTGCGCCCCCGGCCAGTGGCTTTCCCCTGGTGCCTGGCAGCGACCAGCCCGCCGCCGCCCAGCAAGCACCCCAGCACCATGGCGTGCAGGCCTTGCGCGTGGTGGGCGCCAGCGGCCACAACCTGCAGCAGGTGACGGCGGATTTCCCCGTGGGCCTGTTCACCTGCGTGACCGGGGTGTCCGGCTCGGGCAAGTCCACCCTGGTCAACGACACCTTGTATGCCGAGGTGGCGCGCCAGCTGCACCGCGCCGGCACCGAGCCTGCGCCGCATGCGGCCATGGAAGGCCTGGACTATTTCGACAAGGTCATCAATGTCGACCAGGCGCCGATTGGCCGCACGCCGCGCAGCAACCCGGCCACCTATACCGGCCTGTTTGCGCCCATACGCGATCTGTTTGCCGAAACCAATACCGCCCGCGAGCGCGGCTATGGTCCCGGGCGCTTCTCCTTCAACGTGGCCGGCGGCCGCTGCGAAGCCTGCCAGGGCGATGGCGTGGTCAAGGTGGAAATGCACTTTCTGCCCGATGTCTACGTGCCCTGCGACATCTGCCATGGCCGGCGCTACAACCGCGAAACCCTGGAGGTGCAGTGGAAGGGGCGCGACATTGCCTCCGTGCTGGAAATGACGGTGGAAGATGCCCATGCCTTCTTCAAGGATGTACCCGGCATTGCCCGCAAGCTGCAGACGCTGCTGGATGTGGGCCTGAGTTATATCCGCCTGGGCCAGAGCGCGACCACGCTGTCGGGCGGCGAGGCCCAGCGCGTCAAGCTGGCGCAGGAGCTGTCCAAGCGCGACACCGGCCGCACGCTGTACATATTGGACGAGCCCACCACCGGCCTGCACTTTGCCGATGTGGACCTGCTGCTCAAGGTGCTGCACCAGCTGCGTGACGCGGGCAACACCATCGTCGTCATCGAGCACAACCTCGATGTGATCAAGACGGCGGACTGGATCATCGACATGGGCCCCGAAGGCGGGGCCGGCGGCGGCCAGGTGGTGGCCGTGGGCACGCCCGAGCAGGTGGCGCAAAACCCGGAAAGCCATACCGGCCGCTATCTGGCTCCGTATCTGCAAACGCATGCAGAGTCAGAAAAAACCGTGAAATCAGGGAAAAAATCAAAGCAATGACAGGTATGCAGACAGGCACATGGGATGTGGTGGTCGTGGGCGCAGGCATGGCCGGCGCCGCAGTGGGCTGGCAGCTGGCGCAGGCCGGCAAGCAGGTGCTGGTGCTGGAGCGCGAAGCCCAGCCCGGCTACCACACCACTGGCCGCTCGGCCGCGCTGTTTGAAGAGCATTACGGCCCGGCCCAGGTCCAGGCTTTGACCCGCGCCAGCCGCGCTTTCTACGACGCGCCTCCGGCCGGCTTTGCCGACGCCCCCATCCTCAGCCCGCGCGGCGTGCTCTATATCGCCACGGCCGAACAGCGCGAACTGCTGGATGCGGCCTACGCCCAGGCCCTGCCGCATTCCCCCGACGCCCGCCGCCTGGATACCCAGGGCCTGCAGGCGCTGGTGCCGGTGCTGGGGGAGCACATGGTCGACGGTTTTCTGGACCAGGGCGCGCGTGACATCGATGTGCACGGCCTGCACCAGGGCTATCTGCGTGGCCTGCGCCAGGCCGGGGGATCGCTGTGGTGCGATGCCGAGGTGACGGCCCTGGACCGCTCCGCCAGCACATGGACGCTCACACTGGCCGATGGCCGCAGCGCCTGTGCCGCCGTGGTGGTCAACGCCGCCGGCGCCTGGGCCGATGTGCTGGGCCAACTGGCCGGTGCCGCGCCCATAGGCCTCACGCCCAAGCGCCGCAGCGCCTTCACCTTCAGCGCCCCCGAGGGCATGGACGCCGCGCACTGGCCGGCGGTGATCAGCGCCGACGAAAGCTTTTACTTCAAGCCCGACGCCGGCCAGTTGCTGGGCTCGCCCGCCAATGCCGACGACACCACGCCCCACGATGTGCAGTCCGAGGCGCTGGATGTGGCCACCGGCATCTGGCATATCGAGGAGGCCACCACCTTGCAAATTCGCCGCCCCAGCCACACCTGGGCCGGGCTGCGCAGCTTTGTGGCTGACGGTGAGCTGGTGGTGGGCTGGGACGCCTCGCCCCAGCCACTGCCCGGCTTTTTCTGGCTGGCGGCCCAGGGCGGCTACGGCATACAGAGCGCGGCCGGCTACGGCCTGCTGGCGCGCAATCTGATCCTGGGTCAGACCCTGGATGCCGCATTGACGGCCCAGGGCGTGGACCCCGCCTTGCTCTCGCCTGCCCGCGTGCAAAACTAAAACAAGAGCAGTCGTCGCGCTTGTGGCCTAGGTTTCAGGCAGAAAAACACCTGAAACCGCTGGAGTGACTGCACAAGCAGCTCACTTTTTACGACCAGCCGCAAAGCCGCTCAGGAGGCGTGCGTGATTTTGGTGCCCAGCAAGGCCAGGAACTGCGCAATCCAGGCCGGGTGTGCGGGCCAGGCCGGGGCGCTGACCAGATTGCCCTCGGTGTGGGCCTGGTCCACGGCGATGTCGGCGTAGTGGCCGCCAGCCAACTCCACCTCGGCCTTGCAGGCGGGATAGGCCGAGCAGCTACGGCCCTTGAGCACGCCGGCGCCGGCCAGCAACTGGGCGCCATGGCAAACGGCGGCCACGGGCTTGTTGGCGCTGAAGAAGTGGCGCACGGCGGTCAGCACGGCGGCGTCGTTGCGCAGGTATTCGGGGCCACGGCCGCCGGGGATGACCAGGGCGTCATAGCTCTCGGCCTTGATCTCGGCGAACGTGGCGTTGAGCGTGAAGTTGTGGCCGGGCTTTTCGCTATAGGTCTGCGCGCCTTCAAAGTCGTGGATGGCGGTCTTGATCTGCTCACCCGCCTTTTTGCCGGGGCAGACCGCATGCACCTGGTGGCCCACGGCCAGCAGGGCCTGGAAGGGCACCATGGTTTCATAGTCTTCGCAGTAGTCGCCACAAATCATCAAAATCTTCTTGCCGGCCATGGGTGTCTCCTGGTGGATGAACAAGGGAGTGAAAAAAAGCGCCCGTTCGGTGCGGGCGCTTCCATGGTAGGCAGAGGGGTGGGCAGCGGGTATTAACCGCTTACTACGCGGGCCGTGTGGGGGCTTGCTGAAAAGGGGCATGGCGGGCGCTGTTGCACATGTTTTCGAATCATTGCAAATGCTCGCAGTTGACGCGTTGCTTCCCGGCCAGTGCCTGCCCTATGGCCGCACTGGCGGGCAGGTGCTCCCCAAAACAAAGCGCCCTTCGCCCACCAGCACTGGATTTGCGCGCAAAAACTGCGCGAAATGCAGGGCCGATGGGCGAAGGGCGCTATGTTTGTTTGCAGTCGCCCCCGAGGGAGGGCGATGCAAGAGGGGGTTATCAGGCCGTCAGGCGCTGCAGTGCTTCGCGGTACTTGGCCGCGGTCTTGGTGATCACTTCCTGGGGCAGGCGGGGCGCGGGGGCGGTCTTGTCCCAGGGCTTGCCGTTGACCTGGGCTTGCTCCAGCCAGTCGCGCACAAATTGCTTGTCGTAGCTGGGAGGGTTGGCGCCGGCCTGGAGGGCAGCGTCATAGCCTTCCACGGGCCAGTAGCGCGAGCTGTCGGGGGTCAGCACCTCGTCCATCAGCACCAGGGTGCCGTCTTCGGTCAGGCCGAATTCGAACTTGGTGTCAGCAATGATCATGCCCTTGGTCAGCGCGATCTCGGCCGCTTCCTTGTAGATGCGGATGGCGGTGTCGCGGATCTGGGCCGCCAGCTTCTCGCCCACCATTTCCACGGTGCGCTCGTAGGTGATGTTTTCGTCGTGGTCGCCCATTTCGGCCTTGGCGGCCGGGGTGTAGATGGGCTCGGGCAGCTTGGCGGCATTGGTCAGGCCGGCGGGCAGCTTCACGCCGCAGACCGATTGCGAGGCCTGGTATTCCTGCCAGCCGCTGCCGGCCAGGTAGCCGCGCACCACGGCTTCGATCAGCACGGGCTTGAGGCGCTTGACCAGCATGGAGCGGCCGCTGACCTGGGGCACTTCTGCGGGGGTGACCACGGATTCGGGCGCGGCGCCGGTCAGGTGGTTGGGGCAGATATGGCCCAGCTTGTCGAACCAGAACAGCGCCATCTGCGTCAGCAGCTCGCCCTTGCCGGGAATGGGCTCGCCCATGATCACGTCGAAGGCGGAGAGGCGGTCGGAGGCCACCATCAGAATGCGGTCATCGCCCACGGCGTAGTTGTCGCGCACCTTGCCGCGCGCCAGCAGCGGCAGGGAAGTGATCGTGGAAGTGTGCAGGGAGGAGGTGCTGGGCTGGGTGGTCATGGGGCTCACAGGGAAATGGGGCGGCGGGTGCGCGTGTCGCCGTCCTGCGGCAGGCCCGCGCCAGGGCGGAATTCTACGTGGCAGCGCAAGGGCACGCAGGCTGGAGGTGGTCTGGACTGGTAAGCGCTGGCCCCGCGAGGCGGGCGCCTACAAAAAGCGGTGTTTTTGTCCGGTGTCATTGTCAGCAAACTTATGCATTGTGCGCTGAATTCGGACCCCCGCCCATATCCCCGCCGGACATGTCGGAATGCCGTTGATTTCGCGGCGCAGTTCGCGCACAGTGGGCTCCAAGCGAGACGAATGCGCATTCAACGCCCACCGCATCCAGCGGCCCCAGGCCGCCACGGATGCACTCTGGACCTAGAGACCACAGGAGGCTGGTTTATGAACTTGACCATCAGCGGGCACCATCTGGATGTGACCCCCGCACTGCGCAATTACGTCATGGAAAAGCTCGGTCGTGTGCTGCGCCATTTCGACCAGGTGATTGATGTCAAGGTACTGCTTTCGGTACACAACGAAAGCGAGAAGGACAAACGCCAACGCGCTGAATGCAATGTGCGCGTCAAAGGCACGGACCTGTATGCGGGCAGCTCGCATTTCGATCTGTATGCGGCCGTGGACACCCTGGTCGACAAGCTGGATCGCAAGGTCGTCAAACACAAAACCCGTCTGCAAGAACGCCGGGGAGATGCAAGCAAACGCAATATGCCAGGGCTTGCAGCAGCTTGACACCGCACAATGCATACTACAGGGAGCCGCCGAGCGCGGCTCTTTTTTGTGCGGTCCGGGCTATCTGTCGCCTGTAAGCCGTGCGGTGCATAATTCCCCACACATGAACCGTCTTGCCTCCATCCTGCCGTCCACACAAGTCCTTGTGAGCGTGGACGCCACCAGTAAGAAGCGCGCTTTCGAAGAAGCCGGGCTTTTGTTTGAAAGCCTGCACGGTCTGTCCCGCGCGCTCATCACAGACAGCCTGTTCGCACGGGAGCGTCTGGGCTCTACCGGCCTGGGCCATGGCGTGGCCATTCCGCATGGTCGCATCAAGGGCCTCAAGTCCCCCATGGCCGCCGTGTTCCAGATGGCGCGCCCCATTGGCTTTGACGCCCCCGACGAGCAACCCGTCAGCCTGCTGATCTTTTTGCTCGTGCCCGAGGCCGCCACCCAGCAGCACCTGGAAATCCTGTCCGAGATTGCCGAGCTGCTGAGCGATTCCGCACTGCGCGAGCATCTGGTGCACTGTGCCGATGCCGTGGAGCTGCATGGTTTGATTGCCGGCTGGAAATCCGCCACCGCCGTCTGACACAGTGAAACCCACCGCCGTTAACGCCGACCGGATGTTCGAGGCTTTCCGCGAAAGCCTTCGCTGGGAATGGTTGGCCGGTCTGGGTGCCTCGGAGCGCCGTTTCGATGAAATGGCCGTGCGCTCTGCCCGCTCCGGGGCGGACCTGGTGGGCTATCTCAATTACATCCATCCCTACCGCGTGCAGGTGATCGGTGAGCGCGAAGTCGCCTACCTCACCAACGCCACGCCGGAAGACTGCGCCCGCCGCGTGGCGCGCATCGTCACGCTGGAGCCGCCGGTGCTGGTGCTGGCCGACGGGCAGCAGGCGCCGGCCGCGCTGCTGTCCATGTGCGAACGCGCGCAAATCCCCATGTTCGCCACGCACGAGGCGGCTGCCTTCGTCATCGACGTGCTGCGTGCCTATCTGTCCAAGCACTTTGCCGACCGCATCACCATGCACGGCGTGTTCATGGACATTTTGGGCATGGGCGTGCTCATCACCGGCGAATCCGGCCTGGGCAAGAGCGAGCTGGGGCTGGAGCTGATCACCCGTGGCAACGGTCTGGTGGCCGACGATGCGGTGGACCTGTTTCGCATCAACCAGACCACCATCGAAGGCAAATGCCCCGACCTGCTGCAAAACCTGCTGGAAGTGCGCGGCATAGGCCTGCTGGACATCCGTGCCATCTTTGGCGAAACGGCGGTGCGCCGCAAGATGCGGCTCAAGCTCATCGTGCATCTGGTGCGCAAGGAAACCATGGAGCGTGACTACGAGCGCCTGCCCCAGGAGCCCTTGACCCAGGACGTGCTGGGTGTGCCGGTGCTCAAAGTGATCATCCAGGTGGTGGCAGGCCGCAACATCGCCGTGCTGGTGGAAGCCGCCGTGCGCAACACCATCTTGCAGCTGCGGGGCATAGACACCTACCAGGAGTTTGTGGACCGCCATCGCCGAGCCATGGAGCAAGGCATCGAATAGGCTGCAGCCCGGCCCTGCGCCTTGGCCGGGCACCAACCCAAGCAGCACAGCACCCTGCGCCCCATGCAAAAAGGGCAAGACATTTGCATGCCTTGCCCTCTTGGCTGTTGAGCCGAGCGGCTTATTTGGTGGCGCGTGCCGCGCACTCGGCGCATTGGCCGTACAACGACATGGAGTGGTCCTGGATGGTCCAGCCCATTTCGTTGGCAATCAGCTGCTGGCGCTTTTCGATCTCGGGGTCATAGAACTCTTCCACCTTGCCACAGCTGGTGCAGACGAAGTGGTCGTGGTGCTGGCCCTCGTTGAGCTCGTAGACGGCCTTGCCGCTCTCGAAATTGCTGCGCAGCAAGATGCCGGCCTGCTCAAACTGGGTCAGCACGCGGTAGACCGTGGCCAGGCCGATGTCCGAGCGCTCGTCCAGCAGCACGCGGAACACGTCTTCGGCCGTCATGTGGCGCTGTTTGCCCGTCTGGAAAATCTCCAAAATTTTCAGACGAGGGAGCGTGGCTTTCAGTCCCGTGCTCTTGAGCTCTTCGATATTTTTCATGTCAGGGTCTCTGGTTGGCCTGGCTCGTCGCGGTCGACGATATGCCAGCGGCGGCAGGAATGGCCCTTGCAGCGGCGGGTCCCATGCCCGATGGGGTCCGGAGTGCTGCCGCTACAATGGACTGGATCATATCCCGTAGCCATTACCCATGCATGTCAAAGCCCGCCGTTGTGTTTCTGTGCTCGTGACCCTGTCGCTGGGCGGTCTGCTTACCGCCTGCGGCAGCTTCAACAGCGCCACACGCAGTCTTGCCAATTCCATCACGCCGTACAAGGTGGACGTGGTGCAGGGCAACTTCGTCTCCCAAGAACAGGTCGCCGCCTTGCAGCCTGGCATGAGCCGTCAACAGGTGCGGGAAGTCCTGGGTACGCCCCTGGTGACCAGCGTGTTCCACACCGACCGCTGGGACTATGTGTTTACCCTCAAGCGTGCCGGCCTGGAGCCCCAGACGCGCAAGCTGGCCGTGTTCTTCACTGGCGAGCAGTTTGACCGCGCCGAGGGCGACGAAATGCCGTCCGAAGCCGACTTCGTGGCCTCGCTGGGCAAAAAGATGGACAAGATCAAGGTGCCTCCGCTCGAAGCCACCGAGGCCCAGCTGGCGCGCTACCCGGTCAAAAAGTCGGCCGAGGCCGAGCCTGCACCTGAAGTGCCGGTGGCGCCCGTCGCACAGTCCTATCCGCCGCTGGATGCCCCGGCACGCTGATGCTGCCGCCGTGGCCGTGCTTGCCTTGCTGCACCTGCCGCGCTATCTTTTTGAGAAGGGCCGCCGAACCGCCATGCGCGCTGGCGGCCTTTTTGTCGTATGAACCTGGGCCGTACAGCGCCTGGACCTGATTTCGCACGTTCACCATGACCGCTTCCTCCTCTTCTGCTCCCTTGCTGCGCGTGGCCATCGCCGGCGCTTCCGGCCGCATGGGCCATATGTTGATCGAGGCCGTGCTCGCCAGCGGCGATTGCCAACTGGCCGCTGCACTGGACCACTCTGCCAGCCCCAGCCTGGGCCAGGAAGCTGCCGCCTTCTTGGGCAAGACCACGGGCGTGCTGATCGAAAGCGATGTGCGCGCGGCCCTGGCCAAGGCCGATGTGCTGATCGACTTCACCCGCCCCGAAGGCACGCTGGCCCACCTGGCCGTGGCGGCCGAGCTGGGTGTGAAGGTGGTGATCGGCACCACCGGCTTCAGCGAGGCCGAAAAGGCCCAGGTCGCTGCATTCGCCCAAAAGACGGCCGTCATGCTGTCGCCCAATATGAGCGTGGGCGTGAACGTGACCTTCAAGCTGCTGGAGATGGCGGCCAAGGCCCTGCAAGAGGGCGGTTATGACATCGAAATCATCGAGGCCCACCACAAGCACAAGGTGGATGCCCCCTCGGGCACGGCGCTGAAGATGGGCGAGGTGATTGCCGAGGCCCAGGGCACCAAGCTGGCCGACCGCGCCGTATACGAACGCTTTGGCCACACCGGCGAGCGCCAGGAAAACACCATCGGTTTTGCCACCGTGCGCGGCGGCGACATCGTGGGCGACCACACCGTGCTGTTTGCCGGCACTGGCGAGCGCGTGGAAATCTCGCACAAGTCCAGCAGCCGTGCGGGCTACGCCCAGGGCAGCCTGCGTGCGGCCCGCTATCTGGCGGCCCGCCCCAGCGGCCTTTTCGACATGAACGACGTGCTGGGTCTGCGCTGAGGCGCAGCCCATCACCAGGCACCGGAGCAGCCCATGGATGCACGATGGCAATGGCTGGCGCAGGGCGATGCGGTCACGCGCGCCACGGCGCTGCTGCTGCTGGCCATGTCGGTGGTCAGCTGGGTGGTGATCTTGGCGCAGTGGCTGGTGCTGCTGCGCCGCCGTCGCCAGGCGCAGCCCGCCATGGCCGCCTTCTGGCAGGCGCGTGATCTGGACACGGCCCAGCAGCAGCTGGGGCGCCAGACGCCTTGGCTGCAGCCCTTGGTGCAGGCCGTGCACATCGCCCAGGCCGAAGCCGTGGCCTCTGCCACCCTGGCCGGCCAAAGCGCCCATGGCGACCGCCTGGTGCGCCATCTGCGCGGCGCGCTGCAACTGGTGGCAGCGCGGCTGCAATGGGGACAGACCTTGCTGGCCTCCATCGGCGCGCTGGCGCCTTTTGTGGGCCTGCTGGGCACGGTCTGGGGCATTCACCATGCGCTGTCGGCACTGACCGGTGTGCAGCAGGTGTCGCTGGACCAACTGGCCGGCCCCGTGGGCGAGGCCCTGGTGATGACCGCTGCCGGCCTGGCCGTAGCCATTCCCGCCGTGCTGGCCTACAACCTGCTGGGCCGCAGCATTGCGGTGCTGGAAGCCCAGCTCGACGGCTTTACCCACGATTTGCATGCGCATTTTGCAGCGGCGCAGCCGCTGCAGGACTGAGCGCTACGGCATCGTTGAGCAGCCATGGCATTCGGTCAATTCAACGCCACGCGCAATGCCAGCCCGGCCACACAGCCGGTGGCATCCATCAACGTCACGCCGCTGGTGGATGTGATGCTGGTGCTGGTGGTGATCTTCATCCTGGCCGCGCCCATTCTGGCGGCCAGTTTGCGCGTGCAGCTGCCCCAGGCCGAAGGCGCGCAGGCGGCGCCGGCCCAGCATCCCTCGCTGACCCTGGTGGTGGATGCGCAAGGCGCGCTGCACCTGGGAACCCAGGCCGTGGATGAGGCGGCGGTGCGCCAGCGGCTGGCCGATCTCGCCGCCAAAGACCCCCAGGCCGAGCTGCAATTGCGCGCCGACCGCGCCGTGCCCTATGGCCGGGTGGTGGAGGTCATGGGCTGGGCCCATGCCAGCGGGCTGAGCCGGATTGGGTTTGTGGCGGAGAAACCGGCAACACCCCCCTGAGTCGCCTACGGCGCCTTCCCCCCGCTCTCGCTCGCTGCGCTCACGGGCAGGGGGACGCTGCCAGCGCGGCGGGGCGGCCCTTGCGTGGCAGCCCTGACTTTGGGGTACTGCCCGCACCGCGCCAGTTTTACGCACTGCGCGCCTTCCCCCTCTCTGGCTGCGCCGGAGGGGGACGACACCAGCGCAGCGGCGCGGCCCTTGCGCGATGTCCTTGGCTGGTGGCGCCAGCTCTTTGTGGACAGCCCTGGTCTTGGGCTGCACCGGTTTCGTACCTTGCTCCCTGGACTTACTCCCTCGCCCCTTCGGGGAGAGGGTGGGGGTGAGGGGTTGCCAGCATGGCGCAGATTTGGCTTTCACGCATTCGTCTGACAGGCCAGGCTTGCCTGGCACCCCGCGTGAGCGCCATGTACTTGGTTACAGTGCACCGGTATGGCGCCCCGCCAAGGGGTTGGCCTGAACACGGAGCGCATTTTTCATGGATCCAAGTTTGTACAAGGCGCTTGCGGGGCTTTCTGCACCGCGCAGGGCGCAGCTTTATGGGCTGGCCACTTCGGCCGGCGAGCCGCCGGCGGTGGCGCGCGCATTGCGTTGGGGCTTGCTGCTGGTGGCGGGCTTGCTGCTGGCTTCGGGGCTGATCTTCTGGATTGCTGCCAATTGGCAGGCGCAGACGCGCATGTTCAAGCTGGGGCTGATTGAAGCGGCCCTGGCCCTGAGCATTGTGGCCGCCTGCCTGTGGCCGCGTGCGCGCCTGGCGGCGCTGCTGTGCGCCCATTTGGTGCTGGGCGGCCTGCTGGCTTTTGTGGGCCAGACCTACCAGACCGGCGCCGATGCCTGGCAGCTGTTTGCCGTCTGGGCCGCGCTGTCCCTGATCTGGACCTTGCTGGCACGCAGCGATCTGCTGTGGACCCTGTGGATGGCCGTGGGCGCGCTGGGTCTGGCCAGCTGGCAGGGGCGCATCGATGGCCTGGACTGGTGGTTCTCCCGCCCCGAGCCTCTGGCCGTGGTGCTGCCGCAGATGCTGCTGTGGTTGGGCCTGGCCCTGGTGCCCTGGCTGGTCTCCTGCCTGCCCTGGCTGCGCAGTCCGCAAGGCCTGGGCCGTATCTCGCACCGTCTGGGCCTGGGGCTGAGCCTGCTGGTCTGGTGCACCTATGGCGTGCGGCATTGGTTGGATGGGGGCCAGGGCCAGGTGTTCGCCATGGCCTGTGCGCTCACGGCGGGCATTGCCTTTGTGTCCTTCAAGGGCCGCTTGCAGGACTTTCCCAGCCTGTGCATGGCCACCCTGGCGGCCAATGCGCTGGCCATGGCGGCCGTGCTGCACCTGGCCGAGCCGCAGGACATCATGGGCCTGATCCTGCTGTGTCTGTTGCTGGGGCTGGGCGGATTGTGGGGTTCGGTGACGGGCCTGATGGCGGTGCAGCGGCGCATGCAGGTGCAGGCGCAGGCTGCTGTGAAGACTGAAGCAGAGGTGGGTGCATGAAATTCTTCTCTCACACGCCCTCCTGGTGGGCGGCGGCACGGGCCCAGGGCCTGGTCAGCGACGAGGCCGGCGATGCGACCTATGTACCGCCGGATGCAGAACAGCCCTCGTTGTTTGTGATCGCCCTGGCCATGGTGGGTGCTGCGGTGTGCTCGGCCTTGCTGATCGGCCTGCTGTTCCTGGGTTTTGATCTGTGGCGTTTGCTGGAAAACGGCAGTAGCGCCGTGGTGCTGGGCATGGTGCTGATGGTGGGAGCGCTGGTCCTGATCAAAAGCGCATCCGAGATTTTTTCGCTCTGCCTGGCCCTGGTGCTGCTGGGGGCGGGCCTGGGCATTTTCCTCGTGGGCTGGGTGGGCTGGTCGCGGCATGCGCTGCTGGAGCTGGCCCTGGCAGGGGCGGTCGTGGCCGGGGTACAGGTGCTGGCGGCTTCCATGACGGCCGCGCTGTGGATGCGGCAAATTCTGGGCGCGGTCTGTGGTGTGGCGCTGTATACCGCCCTGGTGGCGCTCATGGGCGAGCGCCTGTTGCTGGCGCCGCTGCACCCCGCTGCGGTGCTGCTGGCCCTGGCCTGGGCCGCCTGGGTGCTGTGCGAGCCGCGCTGGGCTGCACGGGCGCAGGCCCTGGGCTGGGCGGTGTTTGTTGATGCCGTTGCCGTGGGGCTGGTGGCCGTGCTGCTGGGCGGCGGGGGGCATTCCCTCGCCTGGGAGATGCTCAGAGGCATGCCCGAGCTGCTGGGCGACTGGTGGCTGTGGTCGCTGGCATCGGTGGTGTTGACCCTGCTGGCCCTGGCCGGCTTGTTATGGCACTGGCACCAGGTCGGTCGGCTGACGCCGGAGCTGGCGGCGCTGTTGGTGATTGCCGGCCTGGGCCTGGCGGTGTGCGCTTGGTTCAGTGCCTCGGTGGCCGTGCTGGCCGTGATTGCGGCCGCTGCCGTGGCCGGTGCGCGCTGGCGCATGCTGGCCCTGTGTGCCGTGGGCGCGCTGTGGCTGCTGGGGCAGTTTTACTACTGGATAGGCTGGCCCCTGGCCTATAAGGGCCTGGTCCTGGCCTTGCTGGGCGCGGGCCTGCTGCTGGGCATAGGCCTGGTGCGGGTCGCGCTGCGGCACCGTGCGGTCGATACCGCTGCCGTGCCCGGCAAGGCCGCAGAAGCGGTGCAGGGCGGGCCGCTGCGCCAGCGCCATGCCGTCATCGGCGTGCTGCTGGGCGCGGCCCTGGTGTTTGGCCTGGTGAATTGGGATGTGGCGCGCAAGGAGGCGGTGATTGCCAAGGGCCAGCCGATTCTGGTGCCCCTGGTGCCGGTGGACCCGCGCTCCATCATGCAGGGCGACTATATGAGCCTGCGTTTTGACCTGCCCTACGAGGTGACGCAGGCCCTAGATCAGCAGTTTGCCGCCACCGCCCCGGTGGTGGCCAGCCTAGACGCACAAGGCCAGGCCCAGGTGCTGCGCCTGGCACAGCCCGGGGAGCTGGCCGGCGCAGGTGAAATCCTGCTGCCGCTGAAACGCCTCAAGGGCCAGTGGGTGCTGGTGTCCGACGCCTACTTCTTCCCCGAAGGCCAGGGCGAGCGCTTTGAGAAAGCGCGCTTTGGTGACTTCCGCGTGCTGCCCGATGGGCGCGCCCTGCTGGTGGGCCTGGCCGATGACCAGGGACAGCCGATTGCGGTGGAGACGGCTAAATAAAAAGGAGCCACAAAACTGGCGCTCCCCTCGTCAGGGCACCGCGCAAGGGCCGCCCCGCCGCGCTGGTGCCGTCCCCCTCCGGCGCGTAGTGCCAGAGAGGGGGAAGACGCGAAGCGGCTCAGGGGGGGCTAGAGTAGTGTTGGTTGTAGTCCGAGGAACGCTGGTACAGGCACAGGCCGAACAGCGGCAGCATGCTCATCAGGTGGTCAAAAATCTGGCCCTGAATGGCCTCGTACTCCACCCAGACCGTGGTGGCCGTATAGCAAAACAGCTCCAGCGGAACGCCCATGGGCGTGGGCTCCATGGTGCGCACCAGCATGAACATATTGGGCGCCTTGTGGATGCCGGGGTGGGCCACCAGATAGGCCTGGACATAGGCCTTGAAGGCCGCCAAGTTGCTGGACTGGCTGGGGTCGGCGCCAAAGAGCGGGCTGTCCCAATAGGCCTGCAGCAGGGGCAGGGCAGCCAGGCGCTGGCGCTCGGTGTCCGTCAGCACATGGATGCTGTGGGCATCGATGGGCAAGGCACGGCGTATGCGGCGGCCGCCAGACTCGAACATGCCGCGCCAGTTCTTGTAGCTGTCGCTCATCAGCCGCCAGGTCGGGATGGTGGTCATGGTCTTGTCCCAGTTCTGCACCTTCACGGTGTGCAGGGCAATGTCCACCACAAAGCCATCGGCCCCCACCTGGGGCATTTCAATCCAGTCACCCACGCGCAGCATGTCGTTGCTGCTCAGCAGCACGCCGGCCACAAACGACATGATGGTGTCCTTGAACACCAGCATCAAGATCGCCGAGGCCGCACCCAGGCCGGACAGCAGCAGCAGGGGGGAGCGATCCATGATGGTGGCCACCACCAGCAGCACGCCCACGATATAGGCCACCAGCTTGCCCAGCTGCACATAGCTTTTGATGGAATGGGTGCGCGTGGCCTTGGGGCCGTCATGGCGGTCATGGGCGGCATTGATCTCGTTGAGCAGCTCGGCCACGACGCGCACCACGTGGTAGATGGTGAAGGCCGCCGCGATATTGCCAATCGTCTGGGTGGCCTGGGGCGGCAGATGCTCCACCCAGCGTATGCCCAGCTGCACCACCAGCGAGGGCGCGATCTTGGCAATGCGCAGCAGCACATGGTCATGCCAGATGATCTGGGCCCAGCCCATGGCAGGCAGGGCATTGCGCCATGCGCGCACAAAATGGAACAACACCTGTTGCAAGGCCAGGCGCAGGGCCAGGGCCAGCAGGGCCAGCAGGGCCAGGCCCAGGGCCGCCTGGGCCCAGGGTTGAAGCTCGGTATAGAAGGAAAACGCAGTCAAATTCACAAACACCACCTGGGCCCAGGCAAGGCTGCCGGGCCATGAAAGATTGAAAAATGAGGAGGGCTTTGCCCGGGCCCGAAAAAGGCGAGGGAAGAGGCCGGAGAGCGGACGGGTGAATGGACATGTCGCCCAGTGCAGCAAGGGGGGACCGCCCGCAGCCTAAAATCCAGGCGAAGGCAGTAGTGTGACTGCAGCATCCACCCCAAGTTCCATGCAAGACAAATACAACCACATCGAGGTCGAGCGCGCCGCGCAAAGCCACTGGAATGCCCAGGACGCTTACTGCGTCACCGAAGATCAGGCGAAGCCCAAGTTCTACGCCTGCTCCATGCTGCCCTACCCCAGCGGCAAGCTGCACATGGGCCATGTGCGCAACTACACCATCAACGACATGCTCACGCGCCAGCTGCGCATGAAGGGCTTTAACGTCTTGATGCCCATGGGATGGGATGCCTTCGGCCTGCCGGCCGAGAACGCGGCGCTGAAGAACAAGGTGCCGCCGGCCCAGTGGACCTACGACAACATCGCCTACATGAAGGGCCAGATGCAGGCCATGGGCCTGGCCATCGACTGGAGCCGCGAGTTCGCCACCTGCGACCCCGACTACTACAAGTGGAACCAGTGGCTGTTCCTGAAGATGCTGGAAAAAGGCATTGCCTACCGCAAAACCCAGGTCGTGAACTGGGACCCGGTGGACCAGACCGTGCTGGCCAACGAGCAGGTGATCGATGGCCGTGGCTGGCGCACCGGCGCTCCCGTGGAAAAGCGTGAAATCCCCGGCTACTACCTGGCCATCACCCACTATGCCCAGGAGCTGCTGGACCATGTGCAGGTCGGCGGTGAGCAAGCAACCTTGAACGGCTGGCCCGACAAGGTGCGTCTGATGCAGGAGAACTGGATAGGCAAGAGCGCCGGTGTGCGCTTTGCCTTCACCCATGACATCCAGGGTGCAGATGGCCAGCTGATCCAGGACGGCAAGATGTTTGTCTTCACCACGCGTGCCGACACCGTCATGGGCGTCACCTTCTGCGCCGTGGCCCCCGAGCACCCGCTGGCCACGCATGCGGCGGCCACGCAGCCCGCGCTGGCTGCCTTTATTGAAGAATGCAAAAAAGGCGGCACCACCGAGGCCGAGCTGGCGCTGAAGGAAAAAGAGGGCATGCCCACGGGCCTGTTCGTCACCCACCCCATCACCGGTGCACAGGTCGAGGTCTGGGTCGGCAACTATGTGCTGATGAGCTATGGCGACGGTGCCGTGATGGGCGTGCCCGCCCATGACGAGCGCGACTTTGCCTTTGCCAACAAGTACGGTCTGCCCATCAAGCAGGTCGTGGCCGTGGAAGGCCAGGGCGACTACGACTGCAAGCAGTGGCACGACTGGTACGGCGACAAGGAACGCGGTGTGCTGATGGCCTCCGGCGAGTTCGACGGCCTGGGCCACCAGGACGCGGTGCAGGCCGTGGCCAAGCTGCTGGCAGGCAAGGGCCTGGGCGAGCTGAAGACCACCTGGCGTCTGCGCGACTGGGGTGTGAGCCGCCAGCGCTACTGGGGCACGCCCATCCCCATCATCCATTGCGAGGACTGCGGCCCCCAGCCCGTGCCGGAAAAAGACCTGCCCGTGGTGCTGCCCGAAGGCCTGGTGCCGGACGGTTCGGGCAACCCCCTGGTCAAGAGCGAGGAATTCCACGCCGGCGTGGTCTGCCCCTGCTGCGGCAAGGCCGCACGCCGCGAGACCGACACCATGGACACCTTTGTGGACTCGTCCTGGTATTTCATGCGCTATTGCGACGCCAAGAACAGCGAGCAAATGGTGGGCCAGGACGCAGCCAATTACTGGATGCCCATGGACCAGTACATCGGCGGCATCGAGCACGCGATTCTTCATCTGCTGTATGCGCGCTTCTGGACCAAGGTCATGCGTGACCTGGGCCTGGTCAAGGTCGATGAACCCTTCTCCAAGCTGCTGACCCAGGGCATGGTGCTCAACCACATCTACAGCCGTCGCACGGCCAAGGGCGCCAAGGAATATTTCTGGCCCAAGGATGTGGAGCATGTGTTTGACGAGACGGGCAAGATCATCGGCGCCAAGCTCAAGGTCGAAGTGGACAGCGCCGACGGCATGCTGCCCGTGGGCACCGCCATTGACTACGAGGGCGTGGGCACCATGTCCAAGTCCAAGAACAACGGCGTCGATCCGCAGGAGCTGATCGGCAAGTACGGCGCCGACACGGCCCGCCTGTACACCATGTTCACCTCGCCGCCCGAGCTGACGCTGGAGTGGAACGACGCCGCCGTGGAAGGCAGCTACCGCTTCCTGCGCCGCGTCTACAACTTCGGCAGCAAGCTGCTGACGCTGGACTATGAAGCCGCCAGCGCCGCCACCAACGGCCTGACTGATTTCTCGCAGGTGCAGTTCGGCAAGGAGGCCAAGGCGCTGCGCCTGGAGATCCACACCGTGCTCAAGCAGGTGGAATACGACTACCAGCGCATGCAGTACAACACCGTGGTCTCGGGCGCGATGAAGATGATCAACGCGCTGGAGGCCTTCAAGGCTACCGACACGGCCGACGGCCAGATCGCCGCCATCGAAGGCTTTGGTATCTTGCTGCGCGTGCTCTACCCCGCCACGCCCCACCTGACCCATGTGCTGTGGAGCGAGCTGGGCTATGCCAACAAGCAAGGTGAGCTGCTGGATGCGGCCTGGCCGCAGGTGGACGCCTCTGCCCTGGTGCAGGACGAGCTGGAGCTGATGCTGCAGGTCAACGGCAAGCTGCGCGGTTCCATCCGCGTGCCGGCCCAGGCCGACAAGGCGCAGATCGAAGCCGCGGCCCTGGCCAACGAAGAAGCACAGAAGTTCATCCTGGGCGCCACACCGAAGAAGGTGGTGGTGGTGCCGGGCCGCCTGGTCAACATCGTCGTTTGACGCAACGAGGAGCACCCATGCGCAAGCGCACGCTGCTTTCCCTGATGGCCCTGGCCCCCGTGGTCTCGGCCTGTGGCTTCCGCATACGCGGGGTGCCGGATTTTCCGTTTTCCTCCATCTACCTGAATGCGGCGCCAAGCTCGACCTTCGCCCGCGATCTGCAGCGCAATCTGGCCACGGCCAGCGACCGCCTGCGTGTGCTGCGGGCACCCGCCAAGCCGGAGGATGCCCAGGTGATCTGGCAGTTGCTGGGTGAGCGGCGCGAGCGCATCATCGTCAGCAAGAACGCTGCCGGCCAGGTGCGCGATCTGCAGCTGCGCTATCGCATGACGTTTCGCCTGTACAGCCCGGACGGCCTGGAGTGGACGCCCCCCACCGAGCTGGAGCAGGAGCGCGACATGAGCTATGACGAAACCCTGGCCCTGGCCAAGGACCAGGAGGCGGAAATGATCTACCAGACCATGCAGTCCGACCTGGTGCAGCAGGTCATACGCCGCCTGGCATCGGCCCAGCCGCCCAAGGCGGAGTGAGCGGCACCACAGCATGCAACTGGCTCTGAACCAGCTGGGCGCCCATTTGCAAAAAGGGTTGCGCCCGCTCTACACCCTGCATGGCGATGAGCCGCTGCAGCTGCAGGAGGCGGCCGATGCCATTCGCGCCGCAGCCCGGGCTTCCGGCCATACGGAGCGCAGCGTCTACACCGTGGCCGGTGCGCATTTCGACTGGAGTGCGGTGCTGGCAGCAGGTGGCTCGCTGTCCCTGTTTGCCGACAAGCAGATGGTGGAAATTCGCATCCCCTCCGGCAAGCCGGGTAAGGACGGCAGCGCCGCCATCCAGCAACTCGCTGCGCAAGCTGCGCAGGACGAAAACACGCTGACCATTCTCACCCTGCCGCGCCTGGACAAGCAGACCAAGAGCGGCGCCTGGTTTGGCGCGCTGGAGGCCCAGGGCATCACCATCCAGGTCGACCCCATAGAGCGCAATGCACTGCCCACCTGGATCGCCCAGCGTTTGGCGCTGCAAGGCCAGCGTGTGGTGCCGGGCGAGGAAGGGCAGCGCACGTTGCAGTTCTTTGCCGACCGGGTGGAAGGCAATCTGCTGGCTGCCCACCAGGAAATCCAGAAGCTGGGTCTGCTCCACCCCGCCGGTGAGCTGGGCTTTGCCCAGGTGGAGCAGGCAGTGTTGAATGTGGCGCGTTACGACGTGTTCAAGCTGTCCGAGGCCGTGCTCTCCGGCCAGTTGGCCCGGGTGCTGCGCATGCTGGACGGACTGCAGGCCGAAGGCACGGCCGAGGTGCTGGTGCACTGGACGCTGGCCGAAGACATACGCTCCATGAAGCGCGTGCGTGACGCCATGGCCGCAGGACAGCCCCTGCCCATGGCACTGCGTGCCCAGCGCATCTGGGGCGTGAAGGAGCGCTTGTTCGAGCGCGTGCTGCCCCGCCTGACCGATGCCGGCGCTGCGCGCCTGCTGCACTCGGCCCATGTGGTGGATGGCATTGTCAAAGGCCTGCCGGCCGCAGGTTGGCCGCAGAACGGCTGGCAGGCGCTGCGCAAGCTGGCCACGGATGTCGTGCAGACCCTGCAAAGCCCCCCTCCGCGCATGACGCGGTAATTTAGGCTGCGCCACGTGGGAAGGCGTCCATACGGCGCTTGATGCTTTGTTGCACGCCCTGGTCGTATTCGAATACTGCCTGCGGGCGAGACGCCGTGCCTCCAGCGCCGTCTGGCCGTTGTGGGGTGTGATTCAGCGCCCGCTGCATTTCGACGGCCCGCTCCTGCATGCATCTCGGGACGCTGGACGTTGTCCTGCGCTCGGGGATGCGGCCGCAAAAAAAGCCACAGGCAATGCTTGTGGATTTTTTATGTTTCCTCTGGACCTCTGTGGTCTGCAGGAGCGAGCCTGAAAAATCCCGCCTGAGGCCAACGCCCACCCCACAACGGTCAGACAGCGCTTGAGGCGCGACGCGCGCCCGTAGACAGTACGCCTGTACGGCAAGGGCGTGCAACAAAGCATCAAGCGCTGTATGGCCGCCTCCAATGGGCGCGCGGCCCAATCCAAGGTGTCACAAAACGCGCTTGCGAATTTGTAGCACCACGATTTCGGCCAGTGCCACGACGGTAAAGATGGTAATCAAAACCAGGGCCACGCGGTCCCACTGGAACAGGTCGATGCTGGTGTTCAGCACCACGCCGATGCCGCCGGCGCCCACCAGACCCAGCACGCCGGACTCACGCACATTGATGTCCCAGCGCAGCAGGGCCACCGACCAGAAGGCCGGCTTGATCTGCGGCCAGTAGCCATACCAGAGCTGGGCGAACTTGCCGGCGCCGGTGGCCTGCAAGGCCTCGATGCTGCCCTGGGGTGTCTGCTCCAGTGCCTCGCCCATGAGCTTGCCCACAAAGCCCACCGAACGCAGCGCGATGGCAAACATGCCCGCCAGCGGGCCGGGCCCGAAGATGGCCACGAACAACATGGCCCAGACCAGGGAGTTCACCGAGCGGCTGGACACCAGAATCACACGGGCAATCATGTTGAGCAAACGGCTCTTGGTCACATTGGGGGCCACCATCACGCCCAGTGGCAGGGCCAGGCCCAGCGACAGCACCGTGCCCAGCGTGGCCATGTGCAGGGTCTCCATCAGGCCCTGGTGCACATCGGGCTGGTAGTAGGCCCAGTCCACAGGCCACATGCGGCCCAGCATGTCGGCCATCTGCTCGGGCGCGTCATACAGAAACTCGGGGATGACCTCGATATGGCGCACCGACTGCGCAATGGCCCAGATGCAGAACAGCCACAGGCCGTAGCGCAGCAGGCGCTGGCCCGGGGTGAAGCGCTCCCATTGCACGGGAGTGGAAGAGGTTGCGGCCAGTTCAGACATGGAGGGCCTTTCGCACGGCATTCACCACCAGCTCTCCGGCCACGATGATGGCGATCACGGTGGCGAGGATGGTGAAGACGAAGTTGTACTCATAGCGCAGGAAGGCGGCGAACAGCACGCCGCCAATGCCGCCCGCGCCCACGATGCCCACCATGGTGGAGTTGCGCAGATTGGAGTCCAGCTGGTAGGTGGTAAAGCCCACAAAGCGGCTGATGACCTGGGGCAGCACACCGAACAGCACCACGTTCATGAACGAGGCGCCGGTGGCGCGTATGGCCTCGATGGGCTTGGGCGAGATTTCCTCGATGGCATCGGCAAACAGTTTGCCGACAAAGCCCACGGTGGCCACTACCAGCGACAAAATGCCGGCCAGCGGGCCAAAACCCACGGCCTTGACGAACAAGATGGCGCTGATTACCGGATGCAGGGCGCGGCACACGGCAATCAGCGTGCGGCCCACGGCGCGCAACGGGGCCGGAGCCATGTTGGACGCCGACATCAGGCCCACGGGCAGGCTCAGCACAATGCCTATGGCCGTGGCCAGCACGGCAATCTGCATGGTTTCCTTGATGCCCTGCCAGAGCTCGTCCATCTTGCCCAGCTCGGGCGGAAACATCAGGCCCAGAAAACGGGCCGCGGCAGCGCCGCCCGAGCCCAGGCGCTCGGCCGAGACGCCCATGGTGGACAGGGCCCAGATGGCATAGCCCAGCAGCAGGGCGAGCATGGCCTTTTGGCTCCAGCTCCAGCCAAAGGCCTTGCGGCCCGCGGGCGTGGCGGATGGGGTGGGGGTCATTCCAGCCATGCTTTGCCGCCGTAGATGGTGGTGAGGTGGTCCTCGGTCAGGCCTTCGGGTGCGCCGTCGTAGACCACATGGCCACCGGTCATGCCGACGATACGGTCCGAGAACTTGCGGGCCAGCTCCACGTCGTGGATGTTGACCATCACCGGGATATTGCGCTGCACGCCCTGGGCGCGTAGCAGCTGGATGATTTCGATCGAGGTCTTGGGGTCCAGCGAGGAGGTGGGCTCATCGGCCAGCAGCACGGCGGGGCGCTGCATCAGCGCCCGGGCAATGCCTACGCGCTGGCGCTGGCCGCCGCTGAGCGCATCGGCGCGGCGGTGGGAGAAGTCACCCAGGCCCACTTCGTCCAGCAGCTGCTGGGCTTCGGTGAAGTCGCGCGCATCGAACTTGCGGCGCCATGCACGCCAGGCCGAGAGATAGCCCAGGCGGCCGGTGAGCACGTTCTCCATCACGGTCAGCCGGTCCACCAGGTTGTATTCCTGGAACACCATGCCGATGTGGCGGCGTGCGCGGCGCAGCGCGCTGCCCTGCAGCTGGGCCATGTCGACCTGCTGGCCTTCGATCTGCACCAGGATGGCGCCGGTGCTGGGGTCAATCAGGCGGTTGATACAGCGCAGCAGCGTGGATTTGCCGGTGCCCGAAGGCCCGATGATGCTGGTGAGACCCGTGGCGGGAATGCTCAGGTCTATGCCCTTGAGCACGGGCTGGCCGGGCCGGTATTCTTTGATCAGGCGCTGGATCTGGATGGCGCCTGTGTGTGCGGTGGCAGTCATGCGAAAGCTTTCAACAATGGGAGCGCCAACGACAACGCGGGCCGGCGCAGAGAATGCGCGGGCCCGCGTGGACGAGGCTCAGCTCTTACTTCTTTTGGGCAGCCTTTTCAAAGGCATCGCGGGTGAAGGATTCGCCCGAGGCCTTGGCCACGGTGCGCACCAGCTCCCAGTCCTTCTTGTAGGTGATGGGCAGGAAGCGGTCGCCGCCCAGGCCCTTGGCCATCTCGGCCGGCACCTTGTAGTCAAAGAAGCACTGCTTGATCTTGTCCTGCAGCGCCGGCACCAGGTTGTGGGCGTAGGCGTAGGCGTCGGTGGGGAACATCTCGCTGGTGTAGAGCACGCGGAACTCGTCCTTGGCCACCACGCCGCGGTCGGTCATGTGCTGCAGCACGTCGCTGGCCACGGGGGCTGCGTCGTAGTCGCCGGTCTTCACGCCCAGGATGGACTGGTCGTGTTTGCCGGAATACACCACCTTGTAGTCGGTGTCGGGCGTCAGGCCCAGCTTGGGGAACAGCGCGCGTGGCGCCAGATTGCCGGAGTTGGACGAGGGCGAGGTGTGGGCAATGCGCTTGCCCTTGAGGTCGTCCAGCTTCTGGTAGCTGCTTTCCTTGCGCACAATCATCTTCAGATTCATGCCCACAGGGCCTTGCTCGTTGCCACGGATGGCAAAGGGCACGGCGCCGGAGAGGTTGACCGCGAAGTTCACCGGGCCGGGCGAGAAGGCCGCAATGTGCAAGCGGCCCGAGCGCATGGCTTCGATCTGGGCAGCATTCGACTGCACCGGGAAGAAGACGACCTTCTTGCCCACGCATTGCGACAGATGACCCATGAAGGGGCGGAACAGCTTTTCGTAGACCGAGGGGTCTTCCACCGGGGTGAAGGCAAACACCAGGGTGCTGGGGTCGCGTAGCTTCTTGGCGTCAGTGGGCGTGTCGGCCACCAGGTCCTTGTTGGCATCGCAGAACTGGCTGTCCAGGTCGCCACGGTGGGGGCAGGCATCCTGGGCAAAAACAGCGGTCGAAGCCAGCAGGGCGGCGCCCACCAAGGCGGCGCGGGTAGTGCGGTGCAGGGTCATCTCAATCCTTTGAGGGGGAGGTATTCGGGTTTGGGCAGACTATAGGCAGGGCCGGTGGCCCATGTGTGCCCAGTCTTTCGCTTGGCTTTCGGTCTGCTTTCAAGTTCCTTTCAAAATCATCGTTTCCGCCCCAAACACCGTGTTTTCCCGTAACCCTCCGGTAACCGTGCCGGCTGCTCTCTGTCGCTTATGAAAGTGCTGTTGGTTGAAGATGATTGGGACCTGAGCCTGGCGCTGTCGCGGGTGCTCACGCGCCGGGGCATGCAGGTCGAGCATTGCGCCGACGGGGTTCTGGCGCTGGAGCGCCTGGGTGTGGGGACCTATGACGTGGTCATGCTGGACCTGGGGCTGCCGGTGCTCGACGGCCTGCAACTGCTGTCACGCATACGCGGCCGCGGCCAGGGGGTTCCGGTGCTGGTGGTCACGGCGCGCGGTGCGGTGGGAGACCGGGTGGCCGGGCTGAATGCCGGCGCCGACGACTATCTGGCCAAGCCTTTTGACCTGGACGAGCTGGAGGCGCGATTGCGCGCCCTGTGCCGCCGCGCGGGCGTGGCCCCTGGCGAGATGCATTGCGGCCGGCTGCGCCTGGAACGAGACACGGGCGTGTGCTATGCCGACGGCCAGGCCATGGAGCTGACGCCGCGCGAATCCGCCCTGCTGGCGGCGCTGATGGAGCGGCCCGGCCATGCGGTGACCAAGGAAAGGCTGATGGCCCTGGTCTTCCCCTCCGGCCAGCCCACCCAGGCCGATGCCGTGGAGGTGGTGGTGCACCGGCTGCGCAAAAAGCTGGTGAACACCGGGGTGCAGATCACCACGCTGCGCGGGGTGGGGTACCTGGTGCAAGAAGAACAATGAAGCACCCCCTGAGCCGCTGCGCGTCTTCCCCCTCCCTCTGGCGCTACGCGCCGGAGGGGGACGGCACCGGCGCTGCGGGGCGGCCCTTGCGCGGTGCCCTGAGGTGGATCGTGCCAGTTGCACGGGTTGTCGTGCTGGTATGACACACATATCGACCAAGGCTTTCAGCTTGCGCCAGCGTCTGCTGTGGTGGATGGCGGTGCCGCTGCTGGCCTTTGTGTTGCTCGATGCCTGGGCCAGCTACCACGCTGCCCTGGCCACGGCGCAAAAGGCGTTTGACAGGCTGCTGGTGACGGCGGCGCATTCGCTGGGCGACATGATTCGCCTGGAGCGTGGCGAGTTGCAGGTGAGCCTGCCGCATGCGGCCCTGGAGTTGTATGCCGGCGATGTGCGCCCGGATCTGCGTGCCCAGCCCGGGCGCAGCCCGCTGCTGTACCGCGTGGGTTTTCTGAACGGTGAGTTTCTGGCCGGAGATGCCAGCCTGCGCCCCTATGCCGATTTGCCGCCGGTGGATACGGCCTATGCCGCGCGGCTGCAGTTCTACGACAGCCAGGTGGATGGTGCGCCTGCCCGCTTTGTGGCGCTGTGGCAGCCGGTGGAGTCGGCCGAAGGCATGCGCTACGTGGTGGTGCAGGTGGGTGAGTTTTCGGCTTACCGCTACGCCATGGGCCAGTCCATTTTGTGGGACACGCTGCTGCGCCAGGGCAGTTTGCTGGTGTTGCTGCTGGTCACGCTGTGGGGCGTGGCCACGGTGGCTTTGCGGCCGCTGCGCCAGCTGGCGCGTACGGTGGCCCAGCGTCGCCCCGAAGACGTGGACCGGTTGCAGGCCGAAGGCACGCCCCAGGAGGTGCAGCCGCTGTTGCAGGCCTTCAACGGCCTGCTGGAACGCATGCACCAGGCGCAGCAGCGCCAGCAGCGCTTTGTGGGCGATGCCTCGCACCAGCTGCGCACGCCACTGGCGGTGTTGCAGCTGCATGCCGAGGCCGGACTGCATGGCGATGTGCCCGCGCAGGAGGCGTTGCGCAGCATCCATGCCACCACCCAGCGCACGGGGCGCATGGTGCATCAGCTGCTGATGTGGAACCGCATGCATGCAGATGCGGCAGCCCGCGCACAGCCCGATGCCTTGGTGGACTTGCATGCCACCTTGCAGGCCGTGGCGGTGGAGCTGTCGCCGCTGCTGGCGCGCAAGCAGCTGGACTTTGGCCTGGAGGCGCCCGAAACGGTGGCGCAGTGGCGCGGCGCGCCCTGGATGGTGGAGGAAGTATTGAAAAACCTGCTCACCAATGCCATTGAGCACACGCCGGTGCATGGAGCCCTGGGCATGCGGCTGCAGGCCCAGGCTCAGCAAGGCCGTGCGGGCTGGCTGCTGCAGGTCTGGGACCGCGGGCCAGGCCTGGCGCCAGCGGTAGCCCAGGCGCTGTTCACGCCATTTGTGAGTGGCGGCGGCCAGGGCGTGGGCCTGGGCCTGGCCATCTGCCGTGACCTGGCCCAGGCCTGCGGCGGTGATTTGACGGTGGCCAATGCCGTTGCACCCGAGACGGGCGTGCGCGCCAGCCTTTGGTTGCCGAGGGCTGATGGAACACTTCCCTGAGTCGCCTTCCCCGTAGCCCGGCGCCCCTCTCGCCTCGCTGCGCTCGTGGGCTGGGGGATGCCGCCAGCGCCAGGCTTGGTTCTGTCCCAGTTCTTTCAGAGCGTATTCACGATCTCAAACTGGCGCGCCCCATACCAGGGCACCACGCAAGGGCCGCCCCGCAGCGCCTCAGAGGGTGCTTCCATTTCGAGGAGAATGGCGCCATGAACGCGCTGAATATTGCTGAAATCATGCACCAGTTGGGTGCGCAGGCCAAACAGGCATCCGCGCTGATGGCCAGTGCAGATGCTGCTACCAAAAACAAGGCATTGCGGGCCCTGGCCCGTTTGCTGCGCGAGCGCGAGCAACCGCTGCAGGTCGACAACGCCAAGGATTTGGAACGTGCCGAGGCCAATGGCCTGTCCGCCCCGATGGTGGACCGTCTGCGCCTGAGCCCCAAGGTGCTGGAAACCTGCGCCCAGGGCTGCGAGCAGCTGGCCGCCATGCCGGACGTGATTGGCGAAATCTCGGGCATGAAGCAAATGCCCAGCGGCATTCGTGTGGGCCAGATGCGTGTGCCCATCGGCGTGTTCGGCATGATTTACGAAAGCCGCCCGAATGTGACCATCGAGGCGGCCAGCCTGTCGATCAAGAGCGGCAATGCCTGCATCTTGCGCGGCGGCTCCGAGGCCATCGAATCCAACAAGGCCCTGGCCGCACTGGTGGCCCAGGCCCTGCTTGAGGCCGGCCTGCCCGAAAACGCCGTGCAGCTGGTGCCCACCACCGACCGCGAGGCCGTAGGCCATCTCATTGCCATGCCGGCCTATGTGGATGTCATCATTCCGCGCGGCGGCAAGGGCTTGATCGAGCGCATCAGCCGCGATGCCAAGGTGCCGGTGATCAAGCATCTGGATGGCAACTGCCACACCTATGTGGACGATCCCTGCGACATCGCCATGGCGGTGAAGGTGGCCGACAACGCCAAAACTCACAAATACAGCCCTTGCAATGCCAGCGAAAGCCTGCTGGTGGCGCGCGGCGTGGCTGCAGAATTTCTGCCCCAGATTGGCGCCATTTACGCGGCCAAGGGCGTGGAAATGCGCGGTGATGCTGAGGCTCTCGCCATCTTGCAGCAGGTGGCGGGCGCCAAGCTGGCAGAGGCCACCGAGCAGGACTGGAGCGAGGAATACCTGGCGCCCATCATCAGCGTGAAGGTGGTGGCCGGGGTGGATGAGGCCATTGCCCACATCAACCGCTATTCCAGCCACCACACCGAGGCCATCCTGACCCGCGACCATATGCACGCCCAGCAGTTTCTGCGTGAGGTGGACTCGGCAAGCTGCATGGTCAACGCCAGCACGCGCTTTGCCGATGGCTTTGAATACGGGCTGGGCGCGGAAATCGGGATCAGCACCGACAAGTTCCACGCCCGTGGGCCCGTGGGCATTGAAGGCCTGACGTCACTCAAATACATTGTGCTGGGCGAAGGGCAGGTGCGCGGCTGAAGCCCGCAGTGGGTGTGCGCCGCACGCCCGCACCTCCATGTCACAAGCAGCAGGTAGCGCATGAAAATCATTATCTTGGGCGCGGGGCGCGTGGGTTTCAGCGTGGCTGAAAGCCTGGTGTCCGAACGCAACGACATCACCGTGATCGACCAGGACGCGCAGCGCCTGCGCGAGCTGGAGAGCCGCTTTGACCTGCGCGGTGTGGTGGGCAGCGGCATTGACCCCCAGGTGCTGGCCGAGGCCGGCGCGGCCGATACCGATTTGCTGATTGCCTGTGCGGCCCTGGATGAAACCAATCTGGTGTGCTGCAAGCTGGGGCAGTTGCTGTTCAACATCCCCACGCGGATTGCGCGCGTGCGCTCTTCCGGCCTGACCGACGATGAGGCTGTGCTGGGCAAGGATGGGCTGGGGGTGGACGCCATCATCTGCCCCGAGGCCTCGCTGACCCGCTACATAGGCAAACTCACCGAATACCCGGAGGCATTGCAGGTGCGCGCATTTGCCGGCGGCCGGGCCTGTCTGGCCTCGGTGCGCGCCCGCCCGGGGGCGCCGGCCGTGGGCCTGCGCATTGGTGAGCTGCGCACCCACAACCCGGAGATGGGGCTGCGCATCGTGGCCATTTACCGCCGCTTTGCCGATGAGCCCGACCGTTTCGTGCGCTGCGATGGCGGCACCCGGATCGAGCCGGGGGATGAAGTCTTTGTGCTGTCGGCGCGGGAAACCCTGCCGGGCATTCTGGCGGCCCTGCACCGGCCCGAGGGCCAGCCTGCGCGGCCGGTGCGCAGGGTGCTGATTGCCGGTGGCGGCCGTGTGGCCATGCGCCTGGCGGAGTTGCTGGCCGAGCAGCCGGGGCGCTTTCACATCAAGATTGTGGAGGTGGACGCCAAGCGCTGCATGGAGCTGGCCTCGGCCTTGCCCGAGGATGTGCTGGTGCTGCAGGGTGATGCCACGGACGAGAACCTGCTCGATGACGAAGGCATCGAGGATGTGGACCTGTTCCTGGCCTTGACCAATGACGACGAGAACAACATCATGGCCTGCCTGCAGGCCAAGCGCATGGGCGCGGCGCGGGTGCTGGCGCTGATCAACCGCCGCAGCTATGCCGATTTGATGCATGGCACGCAGATCGATATCGCCCTGTCGCCCGCGCAGGCCATGCTGGGCGAGCTGCTGGCCCATGTGCGCCGCGGCGATGTGCAGGCCGTGCACAGCCTGCGCCGTGGTGTGGCCGAGGCGCTGGAGATTGTGGCGCGCGGCGATCGCAAAAGCTCGCGCGTGGTGGGGCGCAGGGTGGACGAGCTGCGCTTGCCGCCGGAGGTGAACATTGGCCTGATCGTGCGCGGTCTGCCGGTGCCCGGTGAAAACGGCGAGCCTGCCGAGTCGCCTGCCGCAGAGCCCGAAGTCATCATCCCGCGCAGCCATACCGTGATCGAGAGCAACGACCATGTGGTGTTCTTCCTGCCCAACAAGCGCCTGGTGCAGGATGTGGAAAAGCTGTTCCGCGTCAGCGCCACCTTCTTCTGATCCCCGGAGACTTCCATGCGTGACCTGCTTCCCGTCCTGCGTCTGCTGGGGGCGCTGATGGTGATGTTTGGCCTATCCATGGGCCTGCCCTTGGGCGTGTCCTGGTTCACCCAGGAAGGCATCTGGCGGGTCTGGCTGTGGTCGCTGGTGGGCACGGTGCTGGCCGGTGCATTGCTGTGGTCCAGCATGAACCGTTACCGCAAGGAAATGCAGCCGCGCCACGGCGTGATCCTGGTGACCCTGGTCTGGGTGTGTCTGCCGCTGTGCGCCAGCGTGCCGCTGCTGTTGGCCTATGCCGAGATCGGGCGGTCCCTGTCTTTCACGCATGCGTATTTCGAGGCGGTCTCGGGCCTGACCACCTCGGGCGCCACCGTGCTGTCGGAGCTGGATGCGCTGCCGGTGTCCATCAACATCTGGCGCACTTTTCTGCAGTGGCTGGGCGGCATGGGGATTTTGATTCTGGCCGTGGCCATCCTGCCGCTGCTGGGTGTGGGGGGCAGCCAGATGTTCCGCGCCGAGGCGGCAGGGCCGGTCAAGGACACCAAACTCACGCCCCGCATCACCGGCACGGCCAAGGGGCTGTGGGGGGTGTATGGCCTGTTTTCTGCCAGCTGTGCCCTGGCCTTCTGGCTGGGTGGCATGGCGCCGCTGGATGCGGTCATGCATATGTTCACCACCGTCAGCCTGGGTGGGCTGTCGTCCCACGATGCCAGCCTGGGTTTTTACAAGTCGCCGCTGATCGAGGGCATTGCCCTGGTGTTCATGCTGCTGGCCAGCTGTAATTTCGCGCTGTACTTCGTGGCCATGCGCAAAGGCAACTGGCGCGGCTTCTGGCAGGACCCCGAGATGCGGGCCACCATTGCTGTGCTGTTGGGCAGCGGCCTGTTTGTGGCCTTGCTGCTGTGGGTCAAAGGGGTGTATGGCCCGCTGGATGCGCTGCGCTATGGGGTGTTCAACGTGGTGTCCGTGGCCACCACCACCGGCTTTGCCACGGTGGACTATCTGACCTGGCCCACGTTTGCTCCGGTGTTCATGCTGTTTCTGTCCGGTGTGGCGACCAGCGCGGGTTCTACGGGTGGTGGCATCAAGATGGTGCGCATGCTGATTCTGGTGAAGCAGGCCCGCATGGAGATCACCCGCCTGGTCCATCCCCGCGCCGTGCAGCCCATGCTGCTGGGGCGCAGCGTGGTGGACAACCGCATGATTTTCTCGGTGCTGGCTTTCATGCTGGTCTATGGGGCCACCATCATCGTGCTGAGCATGGTGTTGATGCTGACCGATCTGGACCCTATCACCGCCTTCTCTGCCATCGTTGCAAGTGTGCACTGCACCGGACCAGGACTGGGTAGCATTGGACCTTCGTCCACCTACGCTGTGCTCGACGATTTTCAGATTTGGGTCTGTACTCTGGGTATGCTGTTGGGTCGACTGGAGATTCTGAGCTTTCTGGCGCTGCTGACCCCTTCTTTTTGGAGGCGGTGAGTGCCTACTCTTTTGTGACGATAGTTAAGGGTTTCCACCTATTCGTTTCGCAAATCCCTAAAATCCAGCTCACCACCGTCTCTTGAGGGCTTCATGGTTCCACATCTCATCACCGCTTTGACTGGCCCGATCAACGAGCTTGAGCAGCGCATCATCGACTCCATGCCTGCCATTGAGCGCTGGTTCCGCCTTGAGTGGATGGAGCACACACCGCCGTTTTACAGCTCGGTGGACATCCGCAATGCGGGCTTCAAGCTGGCCCCGGTGGACACCAATCTTTTTCCCGGCGGCTGGAACAATCTGACCGATGAGATGCTGCCCCTGGCGGTGCAGGCCGCCATGGCTGCCATCGAGAAAATCTGCCCCGAGGCACGCAATCTGCTGATCGTTCCGGAGAACCAGCAGAAAAATCCGTCGTATCTGAGCAACATTTTGCAGCTGCAGCGTATTTTCCGCATGGCGGGTCTGAATGTGCGCATCGGCTCGATCAGCCCGGACATCAAGCGTCCCACCGAGATCAAGCTGCCGCATGGCGACACCATCACGCTGGAGCCTGCTCTGCGCACCAAGCGTCGCCTGGGGCTGAAGAATTTCGACCCCTGCACCATCTTGCTGAACAACGATCTGTCGGCCGGCGCCCCAGGCATTCTGGAAGAGCTGTATGAGCAGTTCCTGATGCCGCCGCTGCATGCGGGCTGGAGCGTGCGCCGCAAGAGCCGCCACTTCCAGAGCTACGAGGAAGTCTCCAAGCGCTTTGGCAAGCTGCTGGGCATAGACCCCTGGCTGATCAACCCCGTCTTCGGCAAGTGCGAGAACATCGACTACGTGGAAGGCAAGGGCCTGGACCAGCTCGCGGTGCAGGTGGATGCCATCCTCACCAAGGTGCGCCGCAAGTACAAGGAGTACGGCATCAAGGAAAAGCCGTTCGCCGTGGTCAAGGCCGACAACGGCACCTATGGCATGGGCGTGATGACGGTGCGCGATGCCAAGGAGCTGGAAGTGCTCAAGGACAAGCGCACGCGCAGCAAGATGGGCGTCATCAAGGACGGCCAGCCTGTGCATGACGTGCTGGTGCAAGAGGGCGTGCTGACCTATGAGCGCATGAGCAATGCCGTGGCAGAGCCCGTGGTCTACATGATGGACCGCTATGTGGTGGGCGGCTTCTACCGCATGCACCCCGAGCGCGGTGAGGACGAGAACCTGAACGCCCCCGGCGCGGGCTATGTGCCGCTGGCCTTCCCTCCGCAAAGCACGCAGCTGCCGCAGATCGGTGCCCGTGCCGGAGCCAGCGCGCCCAACCGCTTTTACATGTATGGCGTGATCGCGCGCCTGGCCATGTTGGCCGCCAGCTACGAGCTGGAAGCCACCAACCCCGACGCAGAAATCTACGACTGAGCGGGCGCTTGCACTGCCGGCTGTCATCGCGATGACGGCTTGTGGTGCAAACGATGAGCTGCTGGCAAGGGGGCTGGCGCTCAAGCACAATGGCGGCATTTCCTCAGACAGGACCGGGCCCAGAGGGCCCGGTTTGCATTGGATGCAGCAATCCTCATCCCGCTCTTCCCTGGCCGCATTGACCTTGGGCGCCATTGGCGTTGTGTATGGCGACATCGGCACCAGCGTGCTGTATGCCGTCAAGGAAGTCTTTCGCAGCGGCCATGTGGCGTACACGCCAGCCAATGTCTATGGTGTGCTGTCGCTGCTATTCTGGACGCTCACCGTCATCGTCTCCCTCAAATACGTGGTGCTGGTGCTGCGCGCCGACAACCGTGGCGAAGGTGGCCTGGTGGCCATGCTGGCCCTGGCGGCCGAGGCGGTGAAGGACAAGCCCAGGCTGCATGGTGTGCTGATGGCCGTGGGCCTGTTTGGCGCCAGCCTGTTCTACGGTGATGGGGTGATCACCCCGGCCATCTCGGTGCTCTCGGCCGTGGAAGGCCTGGAGGTGGTGGCACCGGCCATGGAGCATGTGGTGATCCCCGTCACACTGGCGGTGCTGCTGTTTCTGTTCAGCATGCAAAAGCGTGGCACGGCCAGCATTGGCCGCTGGTTCGGCCCCATCACCTTGCTGTGGTTTGCCGTGCTGGCTGCCTTGGGTGTGGGGCAGATCGTTCACCACCCGGAAATTTTGAGCGCACTGTGGCCCGGCCATGCCCTGGGCTTTGTGCTGAACCAGCCTGGTACCGCCTTCATCTTGCTGGGTGCTGTGGTGCTGTGCGTCACGGGCGCCGAGGCGCTGTATGCCGACCTGGGCCACTTTGGCAAAAAGCCCATCCGCCTGGCCTGGTTCTCGGTGGCCATGCCGGCGCTGACGCTGAACTACCTGGGCCAGGGTGCATTGCTGCTGGACCAGCCCGATGCCGTGCGCAACCCCTTCTTTCTGATGGCGCCCAGCTGGGCCACCTTGCCGTTGGTGGTGCTCGCCACCATGGCCACGGTGATTGCCTCGCAGGCGCTGATCTCGGGGGCCTTCAGCATCACCAAGCAGGTCATGCAGCTGGGCTACCTGCCACGGCTGACGGTGCTGCACACCAGCACGCGCGACACCGGCCAGATCTACATGCCCTTTGTGAACTGGGCGCTGTTCATTGCCATCGCCATGGCGGTGATCATGTTCCGTTCCAGCGACAACCTGGCTGCGGCCTATGGTTTGGCCGTGACGCTGGACATGCTGATCACCACCACGCTGACCTTCTTCGTCATCCGTTACCTCTGGCGTTATCCGCTGTGGTTGTGCGTGCTCTCTACCAGCTGCTTCTTCGTGGTAGACATTCTGTTCTTTGCCTCCAACGCGTTGAAGCTGGCGGCCGGTGGCTGGTTCCCGCTGCTGATTGCCTGCTGCATTTATTTGCTGATGCGTACCTGGCGCCGTGGGCGCATGCTGCTGTCCGAGCAGCACCGGGCCGAGGCCGTCGACCTCACCAGTTTTCTGGAAGGCCTGCAGCATGCCAATTTGCAGCGTGTGGATGGCACGGCCGTGTTCATCACCAGCGAAGCGGGCCTGGTGCCCCCCGCGCTGCTGCACAACCTCAAGCACAACAAGGTGCTGCACACGCAGAACCTGTTTGTGGTGTTGCGCCAGCATGAGGTGCCATGGATTGGCCTGAGCCAGCGGGCGCAGGTGGAGCCGCTGGGCCGCGGCTGCTGGCAGGTGGAGCTGCACTTTGGCTTCAAGAACGATCCCAATGTGCCCGAGGCCTTGCGCCAGGCCGAGTTGCCGGGCTGGAAGCTGGACCCCATGCGCACCAGCTATTTCCTGTCGCGCGAAGTGATCGTGCCTCGCATGGGCGGGCGCATGGCGCTGTGGCGTGAAAAGCTGTTTGCACAAATGCATGCCGGCGCCAGCGGCGTGGCGGGCTTTTTGCATCTGCCGGCCAATGCCGTGGTGGAGCTGGGCACCAAGGTCCATATCTGAGCGTGGGCTGCAGCCTTTCCACAGCCTAACCGGCGCAAGCCGTGCTGCTTGGGGAGGAGGCGGCTGCATTGCCAGGCAATGATTCAAAGGTGAAATGCCTTTTGATGCAGGCAGAGTCTGCATAAGTTGCTCACCTTTTAGGAAAGCCTGGCGGGTAGCTGCCTAAGTGTCAGCTTCTGTAGTGCGGAGTGGGACAGAATCTGCGTCCATGCGCTTCTTTCGAGACCTGAGCTTGTCTGCCTTCACGGCAGGATTCGTGGCCGTGCTGGTGGGTTTCACCAGCTCGGTGGCCCTGGTGTTTCAGGCCGCACAGGCCTTTGGTGCCACACCGGCACAAATTACCTCATGGATGTGGGCGCTGGGCCTGGGCGTGGGCCTGTGCTGTCTGGTGCCTTCGCTGCTGCTGCGCAAGCCGGTGATGGTGGCCTGGTCCACACCCGGCGCTGCGGTGCTGGCATCGGCCGGCATGGCGGGTAGCTTCACCATGCCCGAAGCCGTGGGCGCTTTTCTGGTGTGTGCGGCACTCATCACCTTGTGCGGGGTGACGGGCTGGTTCGAGAAGCTGATGGACCGCATTCCCATGGAAATCGCCGCAGCCCTGCTGGCCGGTGTGCTGGCCCGCTTTGGCCTGCAGGCCTTTGCTGCGGCGCAGACCGCATTGGGCATGGTGTTGGCCATGCTGGCTGCTTATCTGTTGGGCCGGCGCCTGCTGCCTCGCTATGCCGTGGTGTTGACGCTGCTGGTGGGGGTGGCCTGGGCTGCGACGGCCGGCAAGATGGAGTGGTCCCGTGTGCAGTGGGAGCTGGCCCTGCCCGTGTTCACCGCCCCGGAGTTCACCTGGCAGGCCTTTGTCAGCCTGGCGCTGCCGCTGTTTGTGGTCACCATGGCATCGCAGAACATGCCGGGCGTGGCGGTGATCCGTGCCACCGGCTATGCGCTGCCGGTGTCGCGCCTGGTCAGCATGACGGGCATCGCCACGCTGCTGTTGGCGCCATTTGGTGGTTATGCACTGAACTTCTCTGCCATCACCGCTGCCATCTGCATGGGGCCGGAAGCGCATGAGGATAAAGACCGGCGCTACACCGCAGCCGTGGTCTGCGGTGCCATGTATATGGTGATTGGCGTTTTCGGTGCCGTGGTCACCGGCCTGCTGATCGCTTTTCCGCAGGAGCTGGTGCTGGCCATTGCCGGCCTGGCGCTGCTGGGCAGCATTGGCGGGGGCTTGGCCAGTGCCCTTAAGGAAGAAACACACCGTGAAGCGGCGCTGATTACCTTCCTCGTGACCTTGAGCGGTGTGGTGATAGCCGGAGTGGGTTCGGCGTTTTGGGGTGTGGTGGCCGGCGTGGTGGCGCTGTTTGTGCAAAAGTATGGGCGTCGTGGTGGCTGAGGCTGCCGCTTTCTTTGTTGCTGACACCGGGCCTGCACCGCCCGCACTCCCATGAAACTGCTGTTCATCGCCGATCCGCTGGAATCTTTCAACATCAAGAAGGACACCACCTTCGCCATGATGCGCGAGGCCCAGTCGCGTGGTCATGTCATCTACGCCTGCGAGCCCCGCCATGTGTCCTGGCAAACCGGCGGCAAGGTGCAGGCCTTGGTGCGCCAAATCCGCCTGACGGGCACCAAGCCCGATTGGTTCACGGTCGAGCAGGAAGCCGTGGCCGTGCTGGCCAGCTTCGATGGCGTGGTGATGCGCAAGGACCCGCCCTTCGACAGCGAGTTCTTCTACAGCACCCATATGCTCAGCCAGGCAGAGCGGGAGGGGACCAAGGTTTTCAACAAGCCCTCGGCGCTGCGTGAGCACCCGGAAAAACTCTCCATCATGGAGTTTCCGCAGCTCTTGGGCCCCACGCTGGTGACGCGGGATGCTGCGCAGATTCGCGCTTTTCATGCCGAACATGGCGACATCATCCTCAAGCCTCTGGACGGCATGGGGGGCATGGGCATCTTCCGCATTGGCAAGGATGGCATGAACCTGGGCAGCGTCATCGAGACGCTGAACCACGAGGGCGCCACCAGCGTCATGGTGCAGCGCTTTCTCCCCGCCATTGCCGATGGTGACAAACGCGTGCTCATCATTGGTGGCCAGGCCGTGCCTTATTGCTTGGCCCGCATCCCGCAAGGCAATGAAGTGCGTGGCAACCTGGCCGCTGGTGGCAAAGGCGTGGCCCGCCCCTTGACGGATCGAGACCGTCAGATCGCCGAAACCCTGGGGCCGGTGCTGGTCGAGCGGGGCTTGCTGCTGGTGGGTGTGGATGTGATTGGTGACAGCGTCACCGAGATCAATGTCACCAGCCCTACCTGCTTCCAGGAGATTGCAGACCAGACGGGCTGCAATGTGGCAGCGCTCTTTGTGGATGCGCTGGAAAAGGCCATTGCGCAAAAAGCCTGAGCGCTTTGCCGTCTGGGCGACAAAAGGCTGCTATAGTTCGCCTCCTTGCTCAACAGCGCTGCACCGCAGTGCTGTTGAGTGAAGTCTTCAGGACTTCATCGAAGTGCTTCAAATTTCGATGTACAATGCAAGGCTTCGCTACCAAGAGATGCTTTTCTCGGTGGCGAAAAGATCAAAAATTCTTTGATCTGCACGATGAAAGTTGTGCTACAATACAAGGCTTCGCTGATCGCAGCGAGTCAAGCTTGAAGGCCTGGTGGTTTTTGAGTGGATTCATTAAAAATGTACAGCCGATAAGCGTGGGCGTTTGAAGGCGATTGCCAAGTTCTTTGGAACTAAAACAAACGCTCACAAAAACAGTAATGAGGAAAGAGAAATCTTTCTTGATTCCGTCAAGTGAGTGAGTAGTCGAAAGACTTTAAATTCAAGATCGAACTGTAGAGTTTGATCCTGGCTCAGATTGAACGCTGGCGGCATGCTTTACACATGCAAGTCGAACGGCAGCACGGACTTCGGTCTGGTGGCGAGTGGCGAACGGGTGAGTAATACATCGGAACGTGCCCAGTTGTGGGGGATAACTACTCGAAAGAGTGGCTAATACCGCATGAGAACTGAGGTTGAAAGCAGGGGACCGCAAGGCCTTGCGCAACTGGAGCGGCCGATGGCAGATTAGGTAGTTGGTGGGGTAAAGGCTTACCAAGCCTGCGATCTGTAGCTGGTCTGAGAGGACGACCAGCCACACTGGGACTGAGACACGGCCCAGACTCCTACGGGAGGCAGCAGTGGGGAATTTTGGACAATGGGCGAAAGCCTGATCCAGCAATGCCGCGTGCAGGATGAAGGCCCTCGGGTTGTAAACTGCTTTTGTACGGAACGAAAAGCCTTTTTCTAATAAAGAGAGGTCATGACGGTACCGTAAGAATAAGCACCGGCTAACTACGTGCCAGCAGCCGCGGTAATACGTAGGGTGCAAGCGTTAATCGGAATTACTGGGCGTAAAGCGTGCGCAGGCGGTTTTGTAAGACAGTGGTGAAATCCCCGGGCTCAACCTGGGAACTGCCATTGTGACTGCAAGGCTGGAGTGCGGCAGAGGGGGATGGAATTCCGCGTGTAGCAGTGAAATGCGTAGATATGCGGAGGAACACCGATGGCGAAGGCAATCCCCTGGGCCTGCACTGACGCTCATGCACGAAAGCGTGGGGAGCAAACAGGATTAGATACCCTGGTAGTCCACGCCCTAAACGATGTCAACTGGTTGTTGGGTCTTAACTGACTCAGTAACGAAGCTAACGCGTGAAGTTGACCGCCTGGGGAGTACGGCCGCAAGGTTGAAACTCAAAGGAATTGACGGGGACCCGCACAAGCGGTGGATGATGTGGTTTAATTCGATGCAACGCGAAAAACCTTACCCACCTTTGACATGTACGGAATCCTTTAGAGATAGAGGAGTGCTCGAAAGAGAGCCGTAACACAGGTGCTGCATGGCTGTCGTCAGCTCGTGTCGTGAGATGTTGGGTTAAGTCCCGCAACGAGCGCAACCCTTGCCATTAGTTGCTACATTTAGTTGAGCACTCTAATGGGACTGCCGGTGACAAACCGGAGGAAGGTGGGGATGACGTCAAGTCCTCATGGCCCTTATAGGTGGGGCTACACACGTCATACAATGGCTGGTACAAAGGGTTGCCAACCCGCGAGGGGGAGCTAATCCCATAAAGCCAGTCGTAGTCCGGATCGCAGTCTGCAACTCGACTGCGTGAAGTCGGAATCGCTAGTAATCGTGGATCAGAATGTCACGGTGAATACGTTCCCGGGTCTTGTACACACCGCCCGTCACACCATGGGAGCGGGTCTCGCCAGAAGTAGGTAGCCTAACCGCAAGGAGGGCGCTTACCACGGCGGGGTTCGTGACTGGGGTGAAGTCGTAACAAGGTAGCCGTATCGGAAGGTGCGGCTGGATCACCTCCTTTCTGGAAAACAGAGCAATCAAGTTTGAACGTCCACACTTATCGGTTGTTGGAACAAGCCGCAAGGCTGCAAAGAGATTTGCGGCGTTGAGGAATGGGTCTGTAGCTCAGCTGGTTAGAGCACTGTGTTGATAACGCAGGGGTCGTTGGTTCGAGCCCAACTAGACCCACCATCAAATTCCAATGCCAGTGCAGAGGATCCCGGGGGATTAGCTCAGCTGGGAGAGCACCTGCTTTGCAAGCAGGGGGTCGTCGGTTCGATCCCGTCATCCTCCACCAACGAAAACTGCGCCTGAGAAGGTGCTACAATCGTTGGCTTCGCACTGAAAAGCGTTTAATACAAAAGCAGTCTTGCAAAGACTGCTTTTGTATTGATCGACACGATCAATAGGCTGTTCTTTAAAAATTCATAGAGTCGAAATCAGCGTTGCTGGTGGAAAGCGAAGTCGAAAGATATTCGCACCGTGCCGCCAGCAACATTTTGATTGCGTCAAAACAGATATTTTGCGAATGCGAAATTATCTAGTAATGACGAATATCTCCAAGATAGCAATATCGAGGAATTATTCACATTACGGCATAACGCGTGAGGTGAGAGACCTCACAAGTCTTTGAACACCGAAATGGCGATCTCTAGCGATAGAGGTCAAAGTTATAGGGTCAAGTGACTAAGAGCATGTGGTGGATGCCTTGGCGATTACAGGCGACGAAAGACGTGATAGCCTGCGATAAGCTTCGGGGAGCTGGCAAATAAGCTTTGATCCGGAGATTTCTGAATGGGGAAACCCACCCGCAAGGGTATCGCATACTGAATACATAGGTATGCGAGGCGAACCTGGAGAACTGAAACATCTAAGTACCCAGAGGAAAAGACATCAACCGAGATTCCGATAGTAGTGGCGAGCGAATTCGGAACAGCCTTCTAGTGATAGTCGATTGGTTAACAAAACGGAATGGAAAGTCCGGCCATAGTGGGTGATAGCCCCGTATGTGAAAACCGAACGGTGGTACTAAGCTAGAGAAAAGTAGGGCGGGGCACGAGAAACCTTGTCTGAATATGGGGGGACCATCCTCCAAGGCTAAATACTCGTAATCGACCGATAGTGAACCAGTACCGTGAGGGAAAGGCGAAAAGAACCCCGGGAGGGGAGTGAAATAGATCCTGAAACCGCATGCTTACAAAAAGTAGGAGCCCTAAGGGGTGACTGCGTACCTTTTGTATAATGGGTCAGCGACTTACATTCAGTGGCAAGCTTAACCGAATAGGGGAGGCGTAGAGAAATCGAGTCCGAATAGGGCGTCCAGTCGCTGGGTGTAGACCCGAAACCAAGTGATCTATCCATGGCCAGGATGAAGGTGCCGTAACAGGTACTGGAGGTCCGAACCGACTGATGTTGCAAAATCAGCGGATGAGCTGTGGATAGGGGTGAAAGGCTAAACAAACTTGGAAATAGCTGGTTCTCTCCGAAAACTATTTAGGTAGTGCCTCAAGTATTACCGTCGGGGGTAGAGCACTGTTTAGGCTAGGGGGTCATGGCGACTTACCAAACCTATGCAAACTCCGAATACCGACGAGTACAGCTTGGGAGACAGAGCACCGGGTGCTAACGTCCGGACTCAAGAGGGAAACAACCCAGACCGCCAGCTAAGGTCCCTAAAATTGGCTAAGTGGGAAACGAAGTGGGAAGGCTAAAACAGTCAGGATGTTGGCTTAGAAGCAGCCATCATTTAAAGAAAGCGTAATAGCTCACTGATCGAGTCGTCCTGCGCGGAAGATGTAACGGGGCTAAGCCAGTTACCGAAGCTGCGGATGTGCAATTTATTGCACGTGGTAGGAGAGCGTTCTGTAAGCCTGTGAAGGTGCCTGGAGACGGGTGCTGGAGGTATCAGAAGTGCGAATGCTGACATGAGTAGCGTTAAAGGGGGTGAAAAGCCCCCTCGCCGTAAGCGCAAGGTTTCCTACGCAACGTTCATCGGCGTAGGGTGAGTCGGCCCCTAAGGCGAGGCAGAGATGCGTAGCTGATGGGAAACAGGTCAATATTCCTGTACCGATCAATAGTGCGATGTGGGGACGGAGAAGGTTAGCTCAGCCAACTGTTGGATATGTTGGTTCAAGCCTGTAGTCGTGCCTGGTAGGCAAATCCGCCGGGCTTAGATGAGGGGTGATAACGAGTGTGCTTGCACACGAAGTGAGTGATACCCTGCTTCCAGGAAAAGCCACTAAGCTTCAGCTATTGACGACCGTACCGCAAACCGACACTGGTGCGCGAGATGAGTATTCTAAGGCGCTTGAGAGAACTCAGGAGAAGGAACTCGGCAAATTGATACCGTAACTTCGGGAGAAGGTATGCCCCAAGTAAGTGAAGTTGAACAAACGGAGCTAAAAGGGGTTGCAAAAAATCGGTGGCTGCGACTGTTTAATAAAAACACAGCACTCTGCAAACACGAAAGTGGACGTATAGGGTGTGACGCCTGCCCGGTGCTGGAAGATTAAATGATGGGGTGCAAGCTCTTGATTGAAGTCCCAGTAAACGGCGGCCGTAACTATAACGGTCCTAAGGTAGCGAAATTCCTTGTCGGGTAAGTTCCGACCTGCACGAATGGCGTAACGATGGCCACACTGTCTCCTCCTGAGACTCAGCGAAGTTGAAATGTTTGTGATGATGCAATCTCCCCGCGGAAAGACGGAAAGACCCCATGAACCTTTACTGTAGCTTTGTATTGGACTTTGAACGGATCTGTGTAGGATAGGTGGGAGGCTTTGAAGCCAGGACGCTAGTTCTGGTGGAGCCAACGTTGAAATACCACCCTGGTGCGTTTGAGGTTCTAACCTAGGTCCATTATCTGGATCGGGGACAGTGCATGGTAGGCAGTTTGACTGGGGCGGTCTCCTCCCAAAGCGTAACGGAGGAGTTCGAAGGTACGCTAGTTACGGTCGGACATCGTGACGATAGTGCAATGGCATAAGCGTGCTTAACTGCGAGACTGACAAGTCGAGCAGATGCGAAAGCAGGACATAGTGATCCGGTGGTTCTGTATGGAAGGGCCATCGCTCAACGGATAAAAGGTACTCTGGGGATAACAGGCTGATACCGCCCAAGAGTTCATATCGACGGCGGTGTTTGGCACCTCGATGTCGGCTCATCTCATCCTGGGGCTGTAGTCGGTCCCAAGGGTATGGCTGTTCGCCATTTAAAGAGGTACGTGAGCTGGGTTTAAAACGTCGTGAGACAGTTTGGTCCCTATCTTCCGTGGGCGTTGCAGATTTGAGGAAGCCTGCTCCTAGTACGAGAGGACCGGAGTGGACACACCTCTGGTGTACCTGTTGTCACGCCAGTGGCATCGCAGGGTAGCTACGTGTGGAAGAGATAACCGCTGAAAGCATCTAAGCGGGAAACTCGTTTCAAGATGAGATCTGCCGGGGCCCTGAGCCCCCTGAAGGGTCGTTGTAGACCACGACGTTGATAGGCTGGGTGTGGAAGCGCAGTAATGCGTTAAGCTAACCAGTACTAATTGCCCGAGAGGCTTGACCCTATAACTTTGACTGCCATGCAGTTCAGACTAGTTATGCCAAGTTTTACGCAATCAAGATAATCGCTGATTAAAGACTCTATGAATTTGAGTTGTAGATAGGAATATCTGCAGCTTTACAAGTTATGCCTGATGACCATAGCGATTTGGTACCACTCCTTCCCATCCCGAACAGGACAGTGAAACGAATTTGCGCCGATGATAGTGCGGGTTCCCGTGTGAAAGTAGGTCATCGTCAGGCTCTTACGCCAAAACGCCCGGCAAGCTGCCGGGCGTTTTCTTCTCCCTCCTGAATCAGGGGTGAAAAGAAAACGTGAAAATGTTTTAAAAGCGCAATGAAAGTTGTGCTACAATACAAGGCTTCGCTGATCGCAGCGAGTCAAGCTTGAAGGCCTGGTGGTTTTTGAGTGGATTCATTAAAAATGTACAGCCGATAAGCGTGGGCGTTTGAAGGCGATTGCCAAGTTCTTTGGAACTAAAACAAACGCTCACAAAAACAGTAATGAGGAAAGAGAAATCTTTCTTGATTCCGTCAAGTGAGTGAGTAGTCGAAAGACTTTAAATTCAAGATCGAACTGTAGAGTTTGATCCTGGCTCAGATTGAACGCTGGCGGCATGCTTTACACATGCAAGTCGAACGGCAGCACGGACTTCGGTCTGGTGGCGAGTGGCGAACGGGTGAGTAATACATCGGAACGTGCCCAGTTGTGGGGGATAACTACTCGAAAGAGTGGCTAATACCGCATGAGAACTGAGGTTGAAAGCAGGGGACCGCAAGGCCTTGCGCAACTGGAGCGGCCGATGGCAGATTAGGTAGTTGGTGGGGTAAAGGCTTACCAAGCCTGCGATCTGTAGCTGGTCTGAGAGGACGACCAGCCACACTGGGACTGAGACACGGCCCAGACTCCTACGGGAGGCAGCAGTGGGGAATTTTGGACAATGGGCGAAAGCCTGATCCAGCAATGCCGCGTGCAGGATGAAGGCCCTCGGGTTGTAAACTGCTTTTGTACGGAACGAAAAGCCTTTTTCTAATAAAGAGAGGTCATGACGGTACCGTAAGAATAAGCACCGGCTAACTACGTGCCAGCAGCCGCGGTAATACGTAGGGTGCAAGCGTTAATCGGAATTACTGGGCGTAAAGCGTGCGCAGGCGGTTTTGTAAGACAGTGGTGAAATCCCCGGGCTCAACCTGGGAACTGCCATTGTGACTGCAAGGCTGGAGTGCGGCAGAGGGGGATGGAATTCCGCGTGTAGCAGTGAAATGCGTAGATATGCGGAGGAACACCGATGGCGAAGGCAATCCCCTGGGCCTGCACTGACGCTCATGCACGAAAGCGTGGGGAGCAAACAGGATTAGATACCCTGGTAGTCCACGCCCTAAACGATGTCAACTGGTTGTTGGGTCTTAACTGACTCAGTAACGAAGCTAACGCGTGAAGTTGACCGCCTGGGGAGTACGGCCGCAAGGTTGAAACTCAAAGGAATTGACGGGGACCCGCACAAGCGGTGGATGATGTGGTTTAATTCGATGCAACGCGAAAAACCTTACCCACCTTTGACATGTACGGAATCCTTTAGAGATAGAGGAGTGCTCGAAAGAGAGCCGTAACACAGGTGCTGCATGGCTGTCGTCAGCTCGTGTCGTGAGATGTTGGGTTAAGTCCCGCAACGAGCGCAACCCTTGCCATTAGTTGCTACATTTAGTTGAGCACTCTAATGGGACTGCCGGTGACAAACCGGAGGAAGGTGGGGATGACGTCAAGTCCTCATGGCCCTTATAGGTGGGGCTACACACGTCATACAATGGCTGGTACAAAGGGTTGCCAACCCGCGAGGGGGAGCTAATCCCATAAAGCCAGTCGTAGTCCGGATCGCAGTCTGCAACTCGACTGCGTGAAGTCGGAATCGCTAGTAATCGTGGATCAGAATGTCACGGTGAATACGTTCCCGGGTCTTGTACACACCGCCCGTCACACCATGGGAGCGGGTCTCGCCAGAAGTAGGTAGCCTAACCGCAAGGAGGGCGCTTACCACGGCGGGGTTCGTGACTGGGGTGAAGTCGTAACAAGGTAGCCGTATCGGAAGGTGCGGCTGGATCACCTCCTTTCTGGAAAACAGAGCAATCAAGTTTGAACGTCCACACTTATCGGTTGTTGGAACAAGCCGCAAGGCTGCAAAGAGATTTGCGGCGTTGAGGAATGGGTCTGTAGCTCAGCTGGTTAGAGCACTGTGTTGATAACGCAGGGGTCGTTGGTTCGAGCCCAACTAGACCCACCATCAAATTCCAATGCCAGTGCAGAGGATCCCGGGGGATTAGCTCAGCTGGGAGAGCACCTGCTTTGCAAGCAGGGGGTCGTCGGTTCGATCCCGTCATCCTCCACCAACGAAAACTGCGCCTGAGAAGGTGCTACAATCGTTGGCTTCGCACTGAAAAGCGTTTAATACAAAAGCAGTCTTGCAAAGACTGCTTTTGTATTGATCGACACGATCAATAGGCTGTTCTTTAAAAATTCATAGAGTCGAAATCAGCGTTGCTGGTGGAAAGCGAAGTCGAAAGATATTCGCACCGTGCCGCCAGCAACATTTTGATTGCGTCAAAACAGATATTTTGCGAATGCGAAATTATCTAGTAATGACGAATATCTCCAAGATAGCAATATCGAGGAATTATTCACATTACGGCATAACGCGTGAGGTGAGAGACCTCACAAGTCTTTGAACACCGAAATGGCGATCTCTAGCGATAGAGGTCAAAGTTATAGGGTCAAGTGACTAAGAGCATGTGGTGGATGCCTTGGCGATTACAGGCGACGAAAGACGTGATAGCCTGCGATAAGCTTCGGGGAGCTGGCAAATAAGCTTTGATCCGGAGATTTCTGAATGGGGAAACCCACCCGCAAGGGTATCGCATACTGAATACATAGGTATGCGAGGCGAACCTGGAGAACTGAAACATCTAAGTACCCAGAGGAAAAGACATCAACCGAGATTCCGATAGTAGTGGCGAGCGAATTCGGAACAGCCTTCTAGTGATAGTCGATTGGTTAACAAAACGGAATGGAAAGTCCGGCCATAGTGGGTGATAGCCCCGTATGTGAAAACCGAACGGTGGTACTAAGCTAGAGAAAAGTAGGGCGGGGCACGAGAAACCTTGTCTGAATATGGGGGGACCATCCTCCAAGGCTAAATACTCGTAATCGACCGATAGTGAACCAGTACCGTGAGGGAAAGGCGAAAAGAACCCCGGGAGGGGAGTGAAATAGATCCTGAAACCGCATGCTTACAAAAAGTAGGAGCCCTAAGGGGTGACTGCGTACCTTTTGTATAATGGGTCAGCGACTTACATTCAGTGGCAAGCTTAACCGAATAGGGGAGGCGTAGAGAAATCGAGTCCGAATAGGGCGTCCAGTCGCTGGGTGTAGACCCGAAACCAAGTGATCTATCCATGGCCAGGATGAAGGTGCCGTAACAGGTACTGGAGGTCCGAACCGACTGATGTTGCAAAATCAGCGGATGAGCTGTGGATAGGGGTGAAAGGCTAAACAAACTTGGAAATAGCTGGTTCTCTCCGAAAACTATTTAGGTAGTGCCTCAAGTATTACCGTCGGGGGTAGAGCACTGTTTAGGCTAGGGGGTCATGGCGACTTACCAAACCTATGCAAACTCCGAATACCGACGAGTACAGCTTGGGAGACAGAGCACCGGGTGCTAACGTCCGGACTCAAGAGGGAAACAACCCAGACCGCCAGCTAAGGTCCCTAAAATTGGCTAAGTGGGAAACGAAGTGGGAAGGCTAAAACAGTCAGGATGTTGGCTTAGAAGCAGCCATCATTTAAAGAAAGCGTAATAGCTCACTGATCGAGTCGTCCTGCGCGGAAGATGTAACGGGGCTAAGCCAGTTACCGAAGCTGCGGATGTGCAATTTATTGCACGTGGTAGGAGAGCGTTCTGTAAGCCTGTGAAGGTGCCTGGAGACGGGTGCTGGAGGTATCAGAAGTGCGAATGCTGACATGAGTAGCGTTAAAGGGGGTGAAAAGCCCCCTCGCCGTAAGCGCAAGGTTTCCTACGCAACGTTCATCGGCGTAGGGTGAGTCGGCCCCTAAGGCGAGGCAGAGATGCGTAGCTGATGGGAAACAGGTCAATATTCCTGTACCGATCAATAGTGCGATGTGGGGACGGAGAAGGTTAGCTCAGCCAACTGTTGGATATGTTGGTTCAAGCCTGTAGTCGTGCCTGGTAGGCAAATCCGCCGGGCTTAGATGAGGGGTGATAACGAGTGTGCTTGCACACGAAGTGAGTGATACCCTGCTTCCAGGAAAAGCCACTAAGCTTCAGCTATTGACGACCGTACCGCAAACCGACACTGGTGCGCGAGATGAGTATTCTAAGGCGCTTGAGAGAACTCAGGAGAAGGAACTCGGCAAATTGATACCGTAACTTCGGGAGAAGGTATGCCCCAAGTAAGTGAAGTTGAACAAACGGAGCTAAAAGGGGTTGCAAAAAATCGGTGGCTGCGACTGTTTAATAAAAACACAGCACTCTGCAAACACGAAAGTGGACGTATAGGGTGTGACGCCTGCCCGGTGCTGGAAGATTAAATGATGGGGTGCAAGCTCTTGATTGAAGTCCCAGTAAACGGCGGCCGTAACTATAACGGTCCTAAGGTAGCGAAATTCCTTGTCGGGTAAGTTCCGACCTGCACGAATGGCGTAACGATGGCCACACTGTCTCCTCCTGAGACTCAGCGAAGTTGAAATGTTTGTGATGATGCAATCTCCCCGCGGAAAGACGGAAAGACCCCATGAACCTTTACTGTAGCTTTGTATTGGACTTTGAACGGATCTGTGTAGGATAGGTGGGAGGCTTTGAAGCCAGGACGCTAGTTCTGGTGGAGCCAACGTTGAAATACCACCCTGGTGCGTTTGAGGTTCTAACCTAGGTCCATTATCTGGATCGGGGACAGTGCATGGTAGGCAGTTTGACTGGGGCGGTCTCCTCCCAAAGCGTAACGGAGGAGTTCGAAGGTACGCTAGTTACGGTCGGACATCGTGACGATAGTGCAATGGCATAAGCGTGCTTAACTGCGAGACTGACAAGTCGAGCAGATGCGAAAGCAGGACATAGTGATCCGGTGGTTCTGTATGGAAGGGCCATCGCTCAACGGATAAAAGGTACTCTGGGGATAACAGGCTGATACCGCCCAAGAGTTCATATCGACGGCGGTGTTTGGCACCTCGATGTCGGCTCATCTCATCCTGGGGCTGTAGTCGGTCCCAAGGGTATGGCTGTTCGCCATTTAAAGAGGTACGTGAGCTGGGTTTAAAACGTCGTGAGACAGTTTGGTCCCTATCTTCCGTGGGCGTTGCAGATTTGAGGAAGCCTGCTCCTAGTACGAGAGGACCGGAGTGGACACACCTCTGGTGTACCTGTTGTCACGCCAGTGGCATCGCAGGGTAGCTACGTGTGGAAGAGATAACCGCTGAAAGCATCTAAGCGGGAAACTCGTTTCAAGATGAGATCTGCCGGGGCCCTGAGCCCCCTGAAGGGTCGTTGTAGACCACGACGTTGATAGGCTGGGTGTGGAAGCGCAGTAATGCGTTAAGCTAACCAGTACTAATTGCCCGAGAGGCTTGACCCTATAACTTTGACTGCCATGCAGTTCAGACTAGTTATGCCAAGTTTTACGCAATCAAGATAATCGCTGATTAAAGACTCTATGAATTTGAGTTGTAGATAGGAATATCTGCAGCTTTACAAGTTATGCCTGATGACCATAGCGATTTGGTACCACTCCTTCCCATCCCGAACAGGACAGTGAAACGAATTTGCGCCGATGATAGTGCGGGTTCCCGTGTGAAAGTAGGTCATCGTCAGGCTCTTACAAGCGCAACACCCCCAGCTCTCGCAAGAGGCTGGGGGTGTTGTCTTTGGGACGCAGAGAAACAGCTTATGGATTGATTCACCGGCAGAGCAAAGAAAAACAGGAGCACGCTACGCGTGCTCCTGTTTGTTTATGGGCTGATTGATATTGGGGATTGAGGCCTGAAGCGCTGTGGCTGCTCCTCAAGCAATAGCTGCTACTTTTCTCCCGCACCAGGAAACTGTCCCGCTGCACAGCGTGGGCACAGACAGGCCTGGCGGCGCTGGGCCTCGGGAATGGCGGCCAGTGCGGCGGCCGCGATATTTGCCGTCATGCACCAGCAGCTTTCCGGGGCCAGGCCGGCGCTGATGGCGCATTGGTTGCTCTGGCCGCACAGAGGGCAGCGCAGGGGATCGAGATCGGTGGGCAGGGCTGTGTCCATGCGGGGAGTGTAGGACGCTTGGGCACCGGTGCGTTTGCGCAGCCGAAACGGCTTAACCGCCATGGGGCGGCAGGCGAAAGTTTTCGGTGATGCGCTGCTCTGCACGCAACAGCGCTGCGCGTGCACGGGCCAGCCAGGCACAGAGATGTGCAGACCAGCCACGGTGCTCAGGCGGTGTTGTGTGGTCCAAATGCGGAGGCTGCTTTTCATGGGGCATGGGCGCTATGCTCTGTTTTGCCCTACCATCTGTAAAGTTGAATTAAGTGAACATTCAATTCAGAAGTTCTGATGCGTAACCTCAATCTCGACCAGTTGCAGACCCTTGTTGCCATTGCGGACCTGGGCACGTTTGCTGCAGCTGCCCAAGCCCTGCACCTGGCACCGCCCACGGTGAGCCTGCATATCAAGGAGCTGGAAGCCCGCCTGGATGCCGTGTTGTTGCTGCGCGGGCGGCGCCAGGCCGAGCTGACGCCCGCAGGCCAGGTGCTGGTGGAGCAGGGGCGCAAGTTGCTGGCGGCCAGCGATGACTTGGTGGAGCAAGTCCAGCGTCGGGCCAGCGGGCGCGAAGGCCTGGTACGTGTGGGCGTGTCGGCCGGCGTCAGCACTCGGCTGCTGCCGTTGATGCTGGAGGCACTCAGCCAGCGCAACCCGGGCGTGGAGGTGCGGCTGGAGGCTGTGGGCTCTGCGGAATCCATGCGGCGTCTGGGAGGCGGAACGCTGGACATTGCCATTGTCGCCAGTCCGCAGCCAGCGGTTGCGGAAATCGTGCTGACGCCCTGGCGCATTGACCCAATGGTGGCATTGCTGCCCGCTGCCTGGGATGTGCCGGATCAGGTGACGCCGCAATGGCTGTCCCTGCGGCGTTGGGCCTCATTTTCCGCATCCACGCAGATGCATGGTCTGATCTCTACCTGGTTTGGCCAGGCGGGTTATCGTCCCAGGCCATTTCTGGCATTGAGCTACCCCGGCGCACTCAAAAGCCTGGCGGCAGCCAGCCAGAGTGCTGCCCTGTTGCCACTGGAAGAAGTTGAAGACCAGCAGCATGCGGCCGATGTGCAGATCCGCCCGCTGTATCCCCCGCTGCTGCGTCCCATGGCCGTGGCACACCGCCAGACTGCCGTGCCCAATCCGGCGGTAGACAGCGTGCTGCAAGTGCTGGCGGCATTTGGTAGCGGTGTGGCGGGCGCGGAGTGACACCGCAAGCGCTGCCCCCGGTGTAGAGCGTTCGACAGCATGACGCGACACAGCCACTACACAAGCGGTTGATGCAGGCTGGGCCTGTACAGGCTGCTCCTTAATTGGAAGCAACGCGGTTTCTCATGCGCCACATCGCATGCGAAGCTGTTGACGGGCAGGGTGCTGCCCGGCTGGCATGTGCATGCCAGGGTGCTTTGAATAATCAATAAAGGAGCAAAACATGTACCCCATTCGATGGCTCACGGCCTCTGTGAGCATGGCCATGGTGGCCTGTACAGGCGATGTTGCGGCGAATGCCCCCGTAGACCCTTCCGTGCTGGTGGCCCAGCCGCTGCTATCCGAGCAAGCCATGGATGCCATTGCGGTGCAGCAGCTGTATCCGGTGCTCGATCGCCTGTTTGCTCTGGTGCAAAAAAAGGGCCTGGCAGCGGAGATGCAAGGCGTTCCCATGTTTCCGAAGCGCAATGGCGACAAGTTTCTGCCGGGCATGATGGCCATGGGATTTTCTTATTTGCTGCTCGACAGTTCGGTGCCGGAGTCCAAGCACAAAGCCTATCTGCAAGGCTACCGGGATATGGCGGATATGACGCTGGAGGCACCGAACGAGACCTGGGGCATGTATTACTACATGTCCGCGCTGTGGAAGCTCAAGCAGGCGGGCTTGTTGGACGGTCCTGATGCGGCCATTCGGGCGCAGACGTTGCAGGGGCTGCAGCGCAAGCTGGACTGGCGCCAGTTTGTGGAGGCATCGGACTATTCGCTCAAGCACAGACTCCCGACCAACTACTACGGCGTGGCCTTCAGCGTGGCGAGGCTGCGCTATCTCATGGGGTGGGAGGGGCCCGAAGCCAGTGAGGCCTTGCTGCAAAAAATGATTCACCACTACAAGGCGTTTTCGGCGCAAGGCTTTTCGGACGAAACCGACGGCCATGGGCGCTTTGACCGCTACAGCATCTTGCTGATTGGTGAAATCATGCAGCGTCTGATCGAGACCGATATGCAGGTCTCGGCGCAAGACGAGGCCCAGCTCAAGGCCTGGTTGCGCAAGTCCGTGGACGTGATCAAGCTGCGCATGAACCCGGCGGGCAATGGCATCGACTATGGCCGCAGCCTGAGTGCCTTTGCCGACACCGCTTTTGCCGAGGTGCTGTCTGCGGCAGAGCATATGGGCGTGCTGAATCGGGACGAAAAAAAGCTGGCTTATGCATTCGCCACGCGCATCACGGCCAAGTACGTGCAGTTCTGGTATGACGCGGAGCTGGACTCGCTCAATATCTGGAGCAAAGGCCGCCGCACCGATGCCTACCGCGACCGAGGACGCATTCTGGGAGAGAACCTCAGCCTGTCCCACCAACTGCTCTATACCAACCAGCTGTGGAAAAAAGCCGGTTATGCGCAATCCCCACCGATGCCGACGGCAGAGTTTCTGAAGGCGCTGCAGACATTGCCGGCCAGCACGCTGACGAAGTTTGCAGGGTTCGATGGCAAGCCCGACACCTATGACCGTGGTTTGGTGACCTACCGCGATGGTCTGCGCGTCATCAGCCTGCCCATAGTCAATGGGGCCGCCAACTACCACCGTACCAATCCCTACTTCGCCATTCCCTATTCCTACAACATGCTGTCTGGGGCGGCCGGTGCCCAGTGGCCCCAGTTGCAGCCGCGCATTACCGTGCGCGGTGCTGACGGAGAGGAGCAGGCACTGATCCCCGCCGCCTACCAGCAGCAGCTGCAAGTGCAGACCAGCGATGGCGGCCGGACATTGGGAGTGAGCTATCGCCTGGATGGCATGGACCGGGTCAGCGGTGCGGGCAGTGGCCGGCAGCCGCTGAAAGACGAGCGCTTCACCGTGGCCACGCAATACAGTTTTGAGCCCGGCCGCATCACGCGCACCGAAACCTATACCCCCAAATCTGCGCTGCAGCTGGCCAAGATCGAGCTGGAATTCGCTTCGTTTTCAGAAGCCGTACATGCTGATGGGAGCATGCAGTTTCGGTTTGGCCGTGGCGATGTGACCGGGTTTGAGATCAAGGGCCTGGACCACTGCGTGCCGGCCGATGTCAGCCAGGACGTGAACTACCACACGCCCAGTGGTGCGCTGAAAACCAGCATTCGCTGCAGCACGGCGGCCAAAACAGTCGATGCGCCCTTCACCATCCAGTGGGTGTTGAGCTACCAAAGTCCAGGGCTGGCAGGCATGGGGCCGCAATAAAGCGCTGTCATCAGGGCTTGTGCTGGGAGGCTGTGCCCGGGGCGCCTGCTTTCCAGCGCTGCTCCAAGGTGGCGCAATGATCCTGGGGCGCCACGGCCGGGGTGTGCACCAGCCAGTCGCGGTCGCTGGGCAAGGTGGGCTCGGCGCCTTGGGCCTGGGCCACGGCCACGCCGGTGCTGATATGGGGCGGCAGCCAGGTGGGAATGCCCACGTCGCGCAGCACATGGCCCCTCCCGGCCACGATGAGCACGGTCTTGCCCGGCTGCAGCAGCGCCTTGGCCGTTTGGGCCAGGCGCTCGTCCTTGGCCAACTGGATGCGGGCCATGGGCGTGAGTTGGTTCTCCGGCAGCAGGCCGCAGTGGCCGGTACGGATGGCCTCGCGCTGGCGCTCCCAGGCCGTGCTCTCCAGGTGCTGCTCCCAATGGCTTTGCTGCATCACGCCGCGCATGGCGTTGCGCACCAGGTTTCCGCCGTAGACGGGCACGCCAGCCTGTACGGCCGCCATCACCACGGGGGCGTAGCGGGCCCAGGGCCAGCCTGCGCTCTCCCATTGCAGCGCGGCCTGCACATCGCCCTCGCTGGCGTCGGGTGCCAGGGCACGGGTGTCATGGCCGGCATGGGCCATCTCCAGCACCACTGCAGCCAGATGGTTTTGCTGCGCCAGGGCCTGCACGGTGTCATGCTCCCATTGCTGGTGCGCGGGCGCGTCATGTTGTTCGCCCAGCAGCAGCACGGCAGGCAGGGCCTGGGTACGTGCGGTGCGGATGAGTTGCTGTTGCCAACCCAGGGCATCCATCTCGCCGGGCGGCACAGGCGCGGCATCAGGCTGCAAGCTGCTGCAGCCCGTCAAGGCAGCGGCGAACAAGGTCGCGAGCAGAATGTGGCGCGCAGGCATGTGAATGAGAATGGTTTTCAACAGCATGGGCGCATCGTAATACCTGCCTATGGCCTCTGCGCAGGCATGGCCCGAAAAAAAGCCCACCGCGGATTTCCGCCGGTGGGCTTGGGCTGAGCCGCAGGGCCTGCAGGCCTTAGAGCGTGTTTACGATCTCTACGCAGGCGCGTTGGAGTGCAATCGGGATGAGTTCGAAGTGATGGAGCGTAGCTTGCACCGGGGTGCAAGCAAGAGCCAGCGCGAAGAAATCGCCCGATTTCGCTCCAACCCTGCGGGCCAGTGCCTTTGCGGGCGGTCTACTGTGTTGCGAATCCTCGCAATAGCGCGGCTATTGCTGCGGTATCGCGCCTTGTATTCCATCCCGCAAAGACACTGGCGCGCCGCGAGGAGATCGTAAACACGCTCTTAGTTCTTGCTGTAGCTGGGCGAGCGCGGGCCGTAGAGCAGCCCATCTGGCGTGCCCGCTGTCAGCAGGCGATTGGTGGCAATGCCGGCCACGGGGTGGGCCGCATCGGTGGCAGAGCTGATGACCTGGTTCACCAGTGCGGTCACCAGCATGCCCAGCAGGCCGCCGCCCGAGTTGTTGCCGCCTTCCTGGTTGGAGGCGGTGGCACTGCCGTCCCACAGCAGCTCGCCGCTGCGCAGATCCACCAGCCTGGCTTCGGCACTGACCACGGTGGCGCTTTGGATGACCTGGTAGCTGGTGCCGTATTTGGTGACGCGGATGTACAGCGCGGCATCGGCACCAAAGATTTCCTTGAGCTTGGCGGGCGGCAGCTCATGGATGTCGTGGGCGATTTCCAGGCCGTTCTGGCGGAAGGTTTCGCTCACCAGCGTCACGGGCATGACGTAGTAGCCGGCTTCGGCCAATGGCAAGGTGGCCTGGGACAGCACGCTGGCACTGGCCTGGATTTCCGGCGAGTCGTTGGCAGGGGGCAGCACGAGGATGGAGGCCGGTTTGGCCGCGCGGAAGGCGCTGTAGTCCTTGCTCTTGGGCGCGGCGCAGCCAGCCAGCCAGGCGCTCACGGCCAGCAGGGCGCAGCATTTCAGCGTGCGAAAAAAGGTACTGCGGAACATATCAATTCTCCATGGGGCTGTGCACGACCCACATTGCATGAAACTGGCGTAGCCCAAGGCCAGAGACACCGCGCAAGGGCCGCCCCGCCGCGCTGGTGTCGTTCCCCTCCGGCGAAGCCAGAGAGGGGGAAGCCGCGCAGCGGCTCAGGGGGTGTTCCATCTCAGGTTCCGTTCTTCTTCATGTTGTTGACCAGGTAGTCGATGTACTGGGCCGATTCGGGGAACTGCTTTTTTTCTTGCGCCCAGGCGGCCAGCGCCTGGTCGGTGCGGCCGGTGTTCAGGTACAGCAAGCCCAGGTGGGCCTGGTAGCCGGGGGGCAGCTGCGCGCCTTTGCTGGCGGTTTGCTGCACGCCTTTTTCCAGCTCCAGAATCTGCTCTTCCGCAGCCGGTGCGTCGTTCTTGAGGTAGCTGTAGACCTGTGTCTGGTAGCCGTTCCAGCTGTAGAGCGGCTTGGGGGCTGCCACGCAGCCCACCAGCAGCCCGGCCAGCGCCAGCGCTGCACCCGTGCGGATTGCCGAGGGAGTCTTCATGGTGGCCTGGCCTTTCAGCGCTGTGCGGGGGCAATGGCGGGCAGGGCACCGGCATCCACGGCTTCGCCCAGGCGGTCCACGGCTTCGCGGATGGCCAGGTCCAGCACCTTGCCGTTGAGGGTGGAGTCATAGCTGGCGGTGCCGCCAAAGCCCACGATCTCACGGTTGGAGAGCTGGTATTCGCCCACGCCCTGCACCGAGCGCACCACTTCCGAGGTGCGGATGCTGACGATGTTCAGCGTCACCTTGGCATAGGCGGTTTGGGTCTTGCCACGGCCCAGCACGCCGAAGAATTGCTTGTCGCCCACTTCCTTGCGGCCGAATTCGGAGATGTCGCCAGTCACCACATAGTCCGCGCCCTTGAGCTGCTGCGCCGTGCCCTGGATGGCCGCTTCCTGCTTGATCTCGGCCATGTTGTCGCGGTCCAGCACATTGAAGCGGTTGGTCTGCTGCAGGTGGGAGATCAGAATCGTCTTGGCCTGGCTGCCGAGGCGGTCCACGCCATCCGAGAAAGCGCCGCGCAGATAGCTGGAGCGGTTGTCGAACTTGCCCACGGCGATCGGGCTGCGCGGGCCGTGGTAGCTGCGGGTGGCGCTCTGGGTTTGGGTAGCGCTCAGCGCCTGGGAGGTCTCGGTGGCGCAGCCGGCCAGCAGCAAGGGAGTGGCCACGACGGCCGCCAGAGAAAGCAGGTGAAGAGTGCGCATGTGCTTGTGGTGTGAAAGGGAGACAGGAAACAGATTCTCGCAATATGTAGCAGCGCAACCCTTTCACCGGCTTACAGAAGAGGGTTTTGCCCGCAAAAATGGCACCCAAAGGTGCCGTGCTTGCGCTACATCAGATGGTGCGGATGCCGCTAGGACAGGCTTACGCGCCGGCCTTGACCTTCAGGCGCCAGGCATGCAGCAGGGGCTCGGTGTAGCCGGAGGGCTGGGCCACGCCCTTGAACACCAGGTCCAGCGCGGCCTGCATGGCGGCGCCCTGCGGGTTGGCGGCCAGGCTTTTGTAGCTGGCGTCACCGGCGTTTTGCTGGTCCACCACCTTGGCCATGCGGGCAAAGGTGTCGCGCACCTGCTGCTCCGTGACGATGCCGTGCAGCAGCCAGTTGGCAATGTGCTGGCTGGAGATGCGCAGCGTGGCACGGTCTTCCATCAGGCCCACGTTGTGGATGTCGGGCACCTTGGAGCAGCCCACGCCGGCGTCCACCCAGCGCACCACATAGCCCAGGATGCCTTGCACGTTGTTGTCCAGCTCCTGCTGCTTTTCAGCGTCGGTCCACTTGGGGTCCTTGGCCACGGGGATTTGCAGCAGGTCGGCCAGGATGTTGTCGCGCTCGGTGTCGGCGCTGATCTTTTCCAGCTCCTTTTGCACAGCGTCCACGCTCACCTGGTGGTAGTGCAGGGCGTGCAGCGTGGCACCGGTGGGCGAAGGCACCCAGGCGGTGTTGGCGCCGGCCTTGGGGTGGGCAATCTTTTGTTCCAGCATGGCCTTCATCAGGTCGGGCATGGCCCACATGCCCTTGCCGATCTGGGCGCGGCCGCGCAGGCCCATGGTCAGGCCTACCAGCACGTTGTTGCGTTCATAGGCGGCCAGCCAGGCGCTGGTCTTCATATCGCCCTTGCGCACCATGGGGCCGGCCTGCATGGCGGTGTGCATCTCGTCGCCGGTGCGGTCCAGGAAGCCGGTGTTGATAAAGGCCACGCGGGCGGGGGCGGCGGCAATCGAGGCCTTCAGGTTCACGCTGGTGCGGCGCTCCTCGTCCATGATGCCCAGCTTCACGGTGTTGGCCGCAAGGCCCAGCAGCTGTTCGACACGGCCGAACAATTCGTCGGCAAAGCCCACTTCGGTGGGGCCGTGCATCTTGGGCTTGACGATGTAGACGCTGCCGGTGCGGCTGTTGCGAATGCCGTTGGCGCCATGGCCTTGCAGGTCATGCATGGCGATGGCGGTGGTCACCACAGCGTCCAGAATGCCTTCGGGGATTTCCTTGTTTTCCGCGCCCCACAAAACAGCGGGATTGGTCATCAGATGGCCCACATTGCGCAGGAACATCAGCGAGCGGCCGTGCAGCTTCACGCTCTGGCCATCGGCGCCGGTGTAGCTGCGGTCGCCATTGAGGCCGCGGGTCATGGTCTTGCCGCCCTTGTCAAAGGACTCGGTCAGCGTGCCCTTCAAAATGCCCAGCCAGTTGCTGTAGCCCAGCACCTTGTCTTCGGCGTCCACGGCGGCCACGGAGTCTTCCAGGTCCAGGATGGTGGACACAGCCGCCTCCACCACCACGTCGGAGACACCGGCCGCATCGCTGCTGCCAATGGGGGTGGACTTGCTGACGATGATGTCGATGTGCAGGCCGTGGTTCTTCAGCAGCACCGAGCTGGGGGCTGTGGCATCACCCTGGAAGCCCACGAACTTGGCCGCGTCCTTCAGGCCGGTCTTGCTGCCGTTCTTGAGCGTGACGACCAGCTTGCCCGCTTCGACGGCGTAGCCGGTGGAATCGGCATGCGAGCCGGCAGCCAATGGCACGGCCTGGTCCAGGAAGTTGCGGGCAAAGGCAATCACCTTGGCGCCGCGCACGGGGTTGTAGCCCTTGCCCTTTTCGGCGCCGCCGTCCTCGCCGATGGCGTCCGTGCCATACAGCGCGTCATACAGCGAACCCCAGCGGGCGTTGGCGGCGTTCAGGGCATAGCGGGCATTCAGGATGGGCACCACCAGCTGCGGGCCGGCGATCTGGGCCAGCTCGGCGTCCACGTTCTCGGTCGTGGCGCGGGCACCCTTGGGCGGCTCGACCAGGTAGCCGATCTGCGTCAGAAACTGCTTGTACGCGGCCATGTTGGCGATGGGGCCGGGGTGGGCCTTGTGCCAGCCGTCCAGCGCGGTCTGCAGGCGATCGCGCTCGGCCAGCAGGGCGGCGTTCTTGGGCGCCAGTTCGCTGACCAGGGTGCTGAAACCCTTCCAGAAGGCGTCTTGCTGAACACCGGTGCCGGGCAGCACTTGGGTGTTCACAAAGTCATACAGCGTGTTGGCCACTTGCAGGCCGTGGGCGTTGGTGCGTTGGGTCATGGAAGCCTCGTGTGCAGAAAAGAGAAGCAGATGGGCCGCGAGCGGTCCGCTCGTCAGGGTGATGGATACACTGTATTAGAAATAATTAAGTTAATAAACTGGGCAAACATGTAGAAACTAATGACTTTTTTGCAAAAGTGACGCATGCTGCTGCAAAGTGCGTGACAGCCCGCAGCAGCGGAGGGCGCGCGCTGAAATGGCTAGATGTTTTGATAGCTGGCTGCGCAGGTACAGCAAGCGTTAGCGGTCGATTTCACGCACAGGCCAGGAATCCGCCTCCGCGCCGCCAGACCGCGCATTGCACTGTGGTGTATGGACAAACTCAAAGCTTTTGACTCCTTCGTTTCCGTGGCCACCAAGGGCAGCCTCACGGCCGCTGCCAGGGCGGAGGGCGTGGCGCCCGCCATCATGGGCCGGCGCCTGGACGCGCTGGAAGAGCATCTGGGCGTCAAGCTGTTGGTGCGCACCACGCGGCGCATCAGCCTCACGCACGAGGGCAGCGCCTTTCTGGAGGACTGCCAGCGCCTGCTGGCCGATGTGGCCAACGCCGAGGCCAGCGTCTCGGCCGGCGGCGTCAAGGCCACGGGCCATTTGCGCGTCACCGCGCCGGCCGGTTTTGGCCGCCGCCATGTGGCGCCGCTGGTGCCGCGCTTTCACGATCTCCACCCCGATGTGACCATCTCGCTGAACCTCAGCGACCGCGTGGTGGACCTGGCTGGCGAAGGCTATGACTGCGCCGTGCGCGTGGGCGATCTGCCCGACTCCTCCCTGGTCAGCGTGCGCATGGCCGACAACCGTCGCCTGTGCGTGGCCACGCCGGCCTATCTGGCGCGCCACGGCACACCGCGCCACCCGGGCGAGCTGGTCCAGCACCGCTGCCTGACCCTGTCCAGCGATGCCTCGCAGACCCGGGGCTGGGCATTTCGCATGCCACAGGACAGCGGCGGCAGCGAGGTGGTGCACATCAAGCCCGGTGGGCCCCTGGATTGCTCGGACGGCCAGGTGCTGCATGACTGGTGCCTGGGCGGCTGGGGCATTGCCTGGCGCAGCACCTGGGAGGTGGAAACCGAAATCGCGGCCGGCCGCCTGGTGGCCGTGCTGGAAGACTTTGCCGCGCCTCCCAATGGCATTTACGTGGTGTTCCCCCAGCGCAAACACCTGCCGCTGCGCGTGCGGCTGTGGATTGACTACCTCAAAATGCACTATGAGCGCCCGGAGTTCTGGCGCGAAGGAGTGACTCCATGACCCTGGAAGCCGTGCTGGCCGCCCTGCATATCGTGGCCATCCTGACGCTGGTGGTGTTTTTGACCAGCGAAGTGGCGCTGTGCCGTGCTGAGTGGATGAACGCCGCCGTGGTGCAGCGCCTGGTGCGGCTGGACCTGATCTATGGCATCTCGGCCGTCGTGCTGCTGCTCACTGGTCTTGCGCGCCTGGTCTGGGGCGCCAAGGGCATGGGCTGGTATGTGGGCCAGCCGCTGTTCCATCTGAAGATCACGTTGTTTGTGCTGGTGGCGCTGATGTCCATCAAACCCTCGCTGGAATTTCGCCGCTGGCGCAAGGCCTTGCAGGCCGATGGCAGCTTGCCGCCCGAAGCCGCCGTGCGCAGCACGCGCCGCTGGCTGATGTGGCAGTCGCACCTGATTCCGGTGATGGCCGTCATCGCCGTGTTCTGGGCGCGGGGCTGGTAAAAGCCGGTGGGCCGGTGTTGTGAAAGCCGGCAAAAACGTGGAACTTGGGCGGCCACGTAAAATCTCTGGATGCTTTCCGTCAAACAGGATTTGCTCGCGGCCCTGGCCGGCGAGCTCGAAACACTCTCGCCCGGCGCAGGCGCCCGCGCTGCATTTGAAAACCCCAAGGTGGCAGCCCATGGCGACTTCGCTTGCACGGCCGCCATGCAACTGGCCAAGCCCCTCAAGGCCAATCCGCGTGCCCTGGGTGAGCAGCTCAAGGCCGCGCTGGAAGCCACACCGGCTTTCCAGCAATGGGTGGACGCCATCGAGATCGCCGGCCCCGGCTTTTTGAACATTCGCCTCAAGCCCGCAGCCAAGCAGGAAGTGGTGCGCGAGGTGCTGGCGCAGGGCACCCAGTTCGGCCAGCAGGCGGCGCGCGGTGAGAACATCCTGGTCGAATTCGTTTCCGCCAACCCCACCGGCCCGCTGCACGTGGGCCATGGTCGCCAGGCTGCGATTGGTGATGCCATCAGCAACCTCTACGCCAGCCAGGGCTGGAAGGTGCACCGCGAGTTCTATTACAACGACGCGGGTGTGCAGATCGACACCCTGACCAAGAGCACCCAGCTGCGTGCCAAGGGCTTCAAGCCCGGTGACGACTGCTGGCCCACGGACAGCGACAACCCGCTGGCCAAGAATTTCTACAACGGCGACTACATCGCCGACATCGCCCAGGCCTTTTTGGCCAAGGAAACCGTCAGCGCCGATGACCGTGAATTCACCGCCAATGGCGATGTGGATGACTACGACAACATCCGCAACTTTGCCGTGGCCTATCTGCGCAACGAGCAGGACAAGGACTTGCTGGCCTTCAATCTGAAGTTCGACGCGTACTACCTGGAGTCCAGCCTCTACCAGAACGGCCATGTGGAAGAGACCGTAAAGCGCTTGATCGCCAGCGGCTACACCTACGAGCAAGATGGCGCGCTGTGGCTCAAGTCCACCGAGTTCGGTGACGACAAGGACCGCGTGATGCGCAAGTCCGATGGCACCTACACCTACTTTCTGCCCGATGTGGCCTACCACATCCAGAAGTTCCAGCGTGGCTACGGCAAGGTGGTGAACATCCAGGGCACGGACCACCACGGCACCATCGCCCGCGTGCGCGCCGGCCTGCAGGCGGCCAATGTGGGCATTCCCCAGGGCTACCCGGACTATGTGCTGCACACCATGGTGCGCGTGGTGCGCAATGGCGAAGAGGTGAAGATCAGCAAGCGCGCCGGCAGCTATGTGACGCTGCGCGACCTGATCGAGTGGACCAGCAAGGATGCGGTGCGCTTCTTCCTGCTGTCACGCAAGCCCGACACCGAATACACCTTTGACGTGGATCTGGCCGTGGCCCAGAACAACGACAACCCGGTGTACTACGTGCAATACGCCCATGCGCGCATCCAGTCGGTGCTGCGGGCTTGGCAGGAGCAAGGCGGCAAGCAGGAGCTGCTGCAAAGCGTGGACCTGTCCGCGCTGCAAGGCCCGCAGGCCCAGGCGTTGATGCTGCTGCTGGCCAAGTACCCGGAAATGCTGACGGCCGCCGCCGCCGGCAATGCCCCGCACGACGTGACCTTCTACCTGCGCGACCTGGCCTCCAGCTACCACAGCTACTATGACGCCGAGCGCATCCTGGTGGACGATGAAGCGGTCAAGCTGGCGCGCTTGGCCCTGGTCGCCGCCACGGCCCAGGTGCTGCACAATGGCCTGGCCGTACTGGGTGTGTCCGCGCCTGAACGCATGTAAGCATTGACTCTTGAAATTATGAAGACCAAGCAACGTGGTGGAACGCTGATCGGCCTGATCCTGGGCATCATCATCGGCCTGGGTGCCGCTCTGGCGGTGGCGGTGTATGTGACCAAGGTGCCTGTGCCCTTTCTCACCAAGACCCCCAAGGACACCGATGCCAAGGAAGCCGAGCGCAACAAGAACTGGGACCCCAACTCGCCGCTGTATGGCAAGAACCCGGCCACGGCGCCGACCCAGCCCGTGACGCAGCCTGCCACGCCAGCGCCGACCGCGCCGGTCGAGGGTACACCTACGGCACCGGCCACTTCCGGTCCGGCCACAGGGGTGACTCCGCCGCCGACCACGGCGCCCGAGGTCAAAAAGCCCGAAGGCAAGACGACTTCTTCCGACCCGCTGGGTGATCTGGCCAACCAGAAGCTCAAGCAGTCCGAGGCCAAGTCCGCTGCGGCAGCCGATGGCTTTGACTACTTTGTGCAGGCCGGAGCCTTCCGCACCCAGGCCGATGCCGACGCCCAGCGCGCCAAGCTGGCCATGCTGGGCTGGGAGTCCCGCGTGAGCGAGCGCGAGCAAAACGGCCGCACCGTGTTCCGTGTGCGCGTGGGCCCGTTTGGCAAGCGTGATGACGCTGAGCAGCTCAAGGGCAAGCTCGATGGGGCCGGAGTGGATTCGGCTTTGGTGAGGGTGGCGAAGTAAGGAGCACCCCCCTGAGGCGCTGCGCGCCTTCCCCCCGCTCTCGCTTCGCTGCGCTTGCGGGCAGGGGGACGCTGCCGGTGCTGCGGGGCGGCCCTTGCACGGCAGCCCTGACATGGGCCAGGGGCGCCCCAGGGCTTTTGCATCACACCGAACTTTTTGCCTCGCCAGGGCTCTGATGTGGCACTACGCAAACAATCAACAGGAGTAGCTTTGATGAAACGCCGTGAGTTTTCCCTGGCCGTCACTTCGGTCGCATCCACACTGGCGCTGGGCGCCGCATCCAGCGTCCACGCCCAGGCGGCTGCGCCCAAGGAAGGCAAGGACTATGTGAAGCTGTCCAAGCCCGCCACCACGGAAGCGCCTGCTGGCAAGGTGGAGGTGGTCGAGTTCTTCTGGTACAGCTGCCCGCATTGCAAGGACTTCGAGCCCTTGTTCGCCGCGTGGAAGCAAAAAGCACCTGCCAATGTGAGCGTGCGCCGCGTGCCCGTGGCCTTCAACGCCAGCTTCGTGCCCCAGCAAAAGCTTTTCTTTGCGCTGCAGGCCATGCCCAATTTTGATGCCCTGCATATCAAGGTGTTCCACGCCATCCATGCGGAGCGCAACAGGCTGGCCAAGGACGAGGACATCTTTGCCTGGGTGGGCAAGCAGGGTGTGGACGTGGCCAAGTTCAAGGAGGTCTACAACTCCTTCTCGGTCTCCAACCAGATCCGCAAGGCCACGCAGCTGCAGCAGGAGTACGACGTGGAGGGCGTGCCTTCCATGGGCGTGGCCGGCAAGTACTACACCGATGGCCCCCGTGCCGGCAGCATGCAGAACGTGCTGGCTGTGGTGGAGTATCTGGCGGGCAGAAGTAAGGACACCCCCTGAGGCGCTGTGCGCCTTCCCCCTCTCTGGCTTCGCCGGAGGGGGACGGCACCGGCGCTGCGGGGCGGCCCTTGCGCGGTGCCCTGGTATGGGCCGTGCCAGTCTCAACGCTGCGAGTGAGTGCAGTGTTTGTTGTGCGGTGATCTGCCGCAGTGGAAGCCCGCCGTTGTGCGGGCTTTTTGTTGTCTGCAATGTGCTGGAGCAGACCGTAACATCATCGCTGGCCCAGCACACGCTGGGCTGATGTCCGTACCCCCTACAATGGCAGCAAGATTCATGCCTTCTATGACACGCAAACTCCTCCCGCTGCTTCTGCTGGCAGCCCTGGCTGGTGCCATGGGTCCGGCCCAGGCCGAAAAGGCCGATCGCAACAAACCCATGAACATTGAGGCTGACGCGCTGCACCACGACGAGTTGCAGCAGGTCAGCACCTTCACCGGCAACGTGGTGCTCACCAAGGGCACCATCTTGCTGCGCGGAGCCAGGCTCGAAGTGCGCCAGGATGCCGAGGGCTACCAGTTCGGCAAGGTCTGGGCCGAGAAGGGCAAGCGCGCCTTCTTCCGCCAAAAGCGCGACACCCTGGCGGGCGCGCCCGAGGAATATGTGGAAGGCGAAGGCGAGATCATCGAGTACGACGGCAAAAAAGATGATGTGCGCCTGATCCAGCGCGGTCAGCTGCGCCGCTACACCGGTGCCACGTTGAGTGACGACATCACCGGCACCATCATCACCTACAACAACCTGACCGACGTGTTCACCGTGGACGGCAGCCGCCGACCCACGCCGGGCAGCGCGGAAGCGGCCAACAGCTCCGGCAGCCGGGTGCGTGCCGTACTGGTGCCCAAGACCCCACCGGCCGCAGCGCCTGCGGCACCGGCGAACACCGTGTCGCCACTGCAGCCGTCCAACAACCTGAACCCGCGCAAACCGTGACCACTGCCGCCGAGACCCCGTCCCCCGCTGCCAGCAGCCTGGAAGTACGCCATCTGGCCAAATCCTATGGCAGCCGCAAGGTGGTCAAGGATGTGTCGCTCACCGTGCAAAAGGGCGAGGTGGTGGGCTTGCTCGGCCCCAATGGAGCGGGCAAGACCACCTCGTTTTACATGATCGTGGGCCTGGTGCGCAGCGATGCCGGTGACATCCACATCGATGGCCACTCGGTGGCGAACATGCCCATCCACCAGCGCTCGCGTCTGGGGCTGTCCTATCTGCCGCAGGAGGCCTCCATCTTCCGCAAGCTCAGCGTGGAAGAGAATGTGCGCGCCGTGCTGGAGCTGCAGCGCGACGCCCAGGACAAGCCCCTGTCCAAGGCCGAGGTGGAGCAGCGCCTGACAGATCTGCTCAAGGAGCTGCGGGTGGACCATCTGCGTTCCTCGCCCGCGATCGCCCTGTCCGGTGGCGAGCGCCGCCGTGTGGAAATCGCCCGGGCGCTGGCCACGCAGCCGCGCTTCATCCTGCTGGACGAGCCCTTTGCCGGTATCGACCCCATCGCGGTGATCGAGATCCAGCGCATCATCGGCTTCCTCAAGGAACGCGGTATCGGCGTGCTCATCACCGACCACAACGTGCGCGAGACGCTGGGCATCTGCGACCACGCCTTCATCATCAGCGACGGCCATGTGCTGGCGCAGGGTACGCCGGAAGAGATCGTGGAGAACGCCGAAGTCCGGAGGGTCTACCTGGGCGAACATTTCCGCATGTAAGCCCGGCTTCCACCACCAGCCTCCACCATCACCACGCCGAAGACACCGAGCACCAAGGGAGCGCCACGTTGAAGCCAGGTTTGTCCTTGCGAGTCTCGCAACATTTGGCTTTGACGCCGCAATTGCAGCAGTCGATCCGGCTGCTGCAGCTGTCCACCCTGGAGCTGGCCCAGGAAGTCGAGCAGATGCTCGACGACAACCCTTTTCTGGAGCTTTCCCCCGAAGAAGCCCCGCGCGAAGACTTCGGGCTGTCCCAATCCGATGCCCCGGCCCAGGCCGATGACTACGGGGCCGAACAAGCTGCACTTTCAGGAGCTTCAGACGCTGGTGCAGAAAGCGCTGAAGGCCCAAACAATGCAGAAAGTGCCGCCGATTTCGATGCCCCCGACTGGGACGGCGACGGCGGCCACGACCTGCAGCCCGATGACAGCGAATGGGGCGGGGACGCCCCGGCGCGCGGCGCGCTCAAGGACGGGGAGGAGGGCATCAGCGCACTGGATCTGGCGCGTGCCCATGAATCGCTGACCGACCACCTGCTGCGCCAGGCGCTGTCGCTGCACCTGTCCGAGCTGGACGGCCATGTGCTGCGCTATCTGATTGAAAACCTGAACGACGACGGCTATCTGGAAGACACGCTGCAGTCCCTGGCCGAAGGCTTGGCGGGCTGCGAAGACCCGGAGCGCCTGGAAGAGCTGGTGCACCGCTTCACCGTGGCGCTGCGTTTGCTGCACAGCCTGGAACCCGTGGGCGTGGGGGCGCGTGATCTGGGCGAATGCCTGCAACTGCAGCTGCAGCATTTGCAGCAGCGCCGCGAAGCCGATCCCGCCGTACTGGAAACGGCGCTGGCCATTTGCGCACAGCCGCTGGACCTGCTGGCGCGGCGCGATGTGCGCCGTCTGCTGCAGCTCACCGGCCACCATGAGGAGCGCGTTCGCGCCGCCATGGCGCTGATTGCCCGGCTCGAGCCCCGGCCCGGCCGGCGCTTTGCCGATGTGGAGCGCCACATCGTTGTGCCGGATGTGATCGTCACCCGCTCCAGTCGCCGTGCCAGCGAAGGCACACCCCAGTTCAATGTGCAGCTCAATGCCGATGTGATGCCGCGGCTGCGCGTGCACGACATCTATGCCGGTGCGTTGCGCGGCCACAAGGGCAGCGAAGGCCATGCCGGCCTGCAGCAGCGCCTGCAGGAGGCGCGCTGGTTCATCAAGAACGTGCAGCAGCGCTTTGACACCATCTTGCGTGTCTCGCGCGCCATCGTGGAGCGGCAGAAGAATTTCTTTGTGCATGGCGACCTGGCCATGCGCCCGCTGGTGTTGCGCGATATTGCCGATGAGCTGGGCCTGCATGAGTCCACCATCAGCCGCGTGACCACGGCCAAGTACATGGCCACGCCCCATGGCACTTATGAGCTGAAGTACTTTTTCGGCTCCGGCCTGGGCACGGAAACCGGCGGCAATGCCTCGAGCACGGCAGTGCGGGCGCTGATCAAGCAATTCGTCTCGGCAGAGAGCGTGAAAAAGCCGCTGTCGGACAGCCAGATCGCCGACATGCTCAAGGAACAGGGCATTGATTGCGCCCGCCGCACCGTGGCCAAATACCGCGATGCGCTGAAGATTGCACCAGCCAATCTGCGCAAAAAGCTGTAAATATCAGCGTGGATAGCTACCAAAGCAGTAGCGAAAGCCGGGCTGCGGTACCCACCGCACTGCGCAGCATGCCGGCTGGGTAGACAGGGTGGACATACCCCTGCGGGTCAGTAGCTACCGCCATGGCGCGGGCCGGTGGAAACAGGCACATTGGGAGCCACGCGCTGGCGGCTTGCGTGGCAAGCAGGCCTTGGCTTGGCAACCCCCTACAGGCAGGAGACAGACCATGGTTGCACCGCTTTCTTCCGGGGCCTTGCCCCGCACCACCTCGGCGGCCGAAAGGGCCGCAGCAGGCCTGCCGCACCGCGTGGCACACATGGCCGTGGTGGGCAGTCTGAACATGGACCTGGTGCTGACCCTGGAGCGCATGCCCCAGGCGGGCGAGACGGTGTTGGCCCAGACCCTGCAGTCCACCCCGGGTGGCAAAGGCGGCAACCAGGCCCTGGCCTGTGCGCGCCAGGGGGCTGAAGTCACGCTGTTTGCCAGCGTGGGGCGCGACCAGCCCGGCAACCAGCTGCGGCTGGCGCTGCACGCGGCCGGTATCAACGTGGAGCATGTGGCGGTGCAGGAAAGCGTGCCCACGGGCACGGCCGTGGTCATGGTCGAGCCAGGGGGCGAAAACCGCATCTGCGTGGTGGCCGGTGCCAATGCCGAGCTGGTGCTGCCCGAGGAGGCTTTGCTCTATGCGTTGGCCCAGGCAGATTTTCTGCTGCTGCAGCTGGAAGTGCCCGATGCCGTGGTCCTGCAGGCCCTGCAGGCGGCCCACAGCGCGGGCTGCCGCGTGGTGCTCAACCCATCACCCGTGCGCATGCTGCCTGCGGCTTGGTGGCCCCTGGTGCACACCCTGGTGGTGAATGCGCAGGAGGCCGCGGCACTGACCGGTCTGGAGGTCGACGGCCCGGCTGCGGCGCAGCAGACCTGCCAGGCCTTGCTCGCGCGTGGGGTGCAGCAGGTGGTGCTCACCCTGGGGGCACAAGGCGCGGTGGCCGGGGTGGCCCGGGGCTCGCCGCGTCACCATGCCGCCCTGGACTTGCCCGTGGTGGACACCACGGGCGCGGGCGACAGCTTTCTAGGGGCCATGGTCACCCGCTTGGCCGAAGGCGACAGCCTGGCCGATGCCGTGGACTGGGGCATTCGTGCGGCCAGCCTGTGCATGGGCAAAGCCGGTGCACAGCCCTCTATTCCCACCCGGGCGCAGGTGGAAGCGCTGGCGCTGGTGCGCGAGCTGGAGTGAGACATTCTGCTGATGACGCTTGCATAAGCCGCTCCTGAACAAGGAGTGATGCAGCGACGCCACCAGGCTGCGCTTCAGCGCGTGCTGCCGTCGCAGTAGGCGTGCCAGCCTGCCGGCGTGTTCTCAAAGCCGCGCTGCAGGGCCAGCTCCCAGGGGCGCTCGCAGCGCTGGGTACGTTGGCACCAGGAATTCCCGGTGGATGGCTTGCAGCCATGGGCATCGGTGTGGCCACCCAGAATGAGGGCCTCTGGCGCGGCTTCGCTGGAAGTCTGGGGTGCACTGACTGCCGCTGCAGCGGGCTGCGCGGCGGATGGCACAGCGGGTGCTGCAGTGGGCGCGGACTGGCAGGCACCGAGCAAGGTCAGCGCCAGAGCGCCCAGCAGGGCGCGGGGCTGGGCCGCGATGGAAAGCAAAGAGGGCAATGGCATACGCCTATCTTATGCGGCGTCTCATGGTTCTTAGCCCCGTAGCAGTGCCGGGTGTGAGGACGCGGTGCCGTGGTGGCCTTCCAGCCTGAAGCCCGCCACCGCATCGGCCAGCTGGTGGGCCTGCTGCTGCAGGGCCTGTGCGGCGGCCGTGGCCTCTTCCACCAGGGCGGCGTTTTGCTGCGTGCCCTGGTCCATCTGGCTGACAGCGCCGCCGATTTCGGCAATGCCCCGGCTTTGTTCCTGGCTGGCATTGCTGATCTCGGAGACGATGGCGGTGACGCGGCGCACGCTGTCCACCACGTCCTGCATGGTGGTGCCGGCATCCTGCACCAACAGGCTGCCGGTACTCACCTGGCTGACGGAGTCGTCGATCAGCTGCTTGATTTCCTTGGCGGCTTCGGCGCTGCGCTGGGCCAGGGTGCGCACCTCGCCGGCCACCACGGCAAAACCGCGGCCTTGCTCGCCGGCGCGGGCCGCTTCCACGGCGGCATTCAGCGCCAGGATATTGGTCTGGAAAGCGATGCCGTCAATGACGGCAATGATGTCCACGATCTTGCGTGACGCCGCATCGATACCCCCCATGGTTTGCACCACCTGGTTCACCACGGTGCCGCCGTGGGAGGCAATGTCGGAGGCATTGGCGGCCAGCTGGTTGGCCTGCTGGGCATTGGCCGCGTTTTGCTGCACGGTGGCGGTGAGCTGTTCCATGGCCGCGGCGGTTTGTTCCAGCGCGCTGGCCTGCTGCTCGGTGCGCGAAGACAGGTCCTGGTTGCCGCTGGCGATTTCGCTTGTGGCCAGGCGCACCGATTCCGAGGAATCGCGTATGCGCACCAGCACCGAAGCGATCTTGTCCACAAATTGGTTGAAGGCGCGGGCAATCTGGGTGAGCTCGTCATTGCCCTCGGTGCCCAGGCGGCGGGTGAGGTCGCCGTCGCCGGAGGCGATGTCGTTGAGCGCATCGCGCACCACGGCCAGGCGGCGCAGCTGGTGGCTGACGGCTGCTGCCACCAGGACCACGGCGGCCAGCACGCACAGCACGGTGATCAGCACGGACACCTGCAGCAGGCGGCGCAGCGGCAGGGTGGCTTCGTCACGGTCCACGGCCACGGCCAGCACCCAGGGCGTGCCTTCCACACGGGCGGCATACAGCATCTGGGTGGCGCCGCCAATCTGGGCCTGGGCATGGCCTCCCTCGCTGGCCAGCTTGCTCAGCAGCGCGGGCGTCAGCTCGGGTGCCAGGGCGGTGGAGGGCTTGAGGATCAGCTCCTGCTGGGTGTGGACCAAGATATTCGATTGGCCATCCAGCAAAAAGGCAAAGCTCTTGGCCATGGGGTGGATGGCCGCCACCTGCTGGACCACGCTGTCCATGTACATATCGGCGGCCACCACGGTATTGGGCTTGCCTTTGGGGCCGGCTGGCTCGGCAAAGCTGAGGGTCAGCTTGCCATTGGTGGCGTCGACATAGGGCGGCGTCAAAATGGGTTTTCCGGCCTGCATGGCCAGCTGGTACCAGGGGCGCTGTGTGGGGTCGTAGCCCGCATCCACCGGGTCGAGAAACACATGGCGCTTGTCGGCAAAGCCTATGTATGCGTCGTCAAAGCCACCGGCCTGTTTGGCTGCACGCAAAAAGGGCAGAGGATCGGCCTGGCCCAGCGCATATTGGATGGCGCCGGTGATGCGCTGCTTTTCCTGTACCCATTCCGTCAGCACATGGGCGTGGACATGCGTGAGCTGGCCTATGCGTTCGTCCAGACCCGACAGCGTGTTGCCACGGACGATGAAGAAGCTCACCAGGGCCAGGACCACCAGTGACAGCGTGGTGATGGCCACGCAAATACCGATCAGGCGGGCGCGCAGACTTTGGAACATGGCTGTGATTCCGAGAGGGAAAGGGTGAGCCAAATGTAACCAAAGCCTACCAAGGCGGCGGCCCCGTTTGGGAGGATAGGCCTCTCGGGATTTAGGGTGCAGCACTGCCCCACGCACCCAGGATGCATGGGGCGTGGGCAGGCTGCTCAGCGCTGCAGCAGTGCCGGGTGCGAGGACGCGGTGCCGTGGTTGGCATCCAGTCGGAAGCCCGCCACCGCGTCGGCCAGTTGGTGGGCCTGTTGCTGCAGGGCCTGTGCGGCGGCCGTGGCCTCTTCCACCAAGGCGGCGTTTTGCTGCGTGCCTTGGTCCATCTGGCTGACGGCGCCGCCGATTTCGGCAATGCCCCGGCTTTGCTCCTGGCTGGCGTTGCTGATCTCGGAGACGATGGCGGTGACGCGGCGCACGCTGTCCACCACGTCCTGCATGGTGGTGCCGGCGTCTTGCACCAGGCGGCTGCCGGTGCTGACCTGGCTGACGGAGTCGTCGATCAGCTGCTTGATTTCCTTGGCGGCTTCGGCGCTGCGCTGGGCCAGGGTGCGCACCTCGCCGGCCACCACGGCAAAACCGCGGCCTTGCTCGCCGGCGCGGGCCGCTTCCACGGCAGCGTTCAGCGCCAGGATATTGGTCTGGAAAGCGATGCCGTCAATGACGGCAATGATGTCCACGATCTTGCGCGATGCCGTGTCGATGCCACCCATGGTCTGCACCACCTGGTTCACCACGGTGCCGCCGTGGGAGGCGATGTCAGATGCATTGGTGGCCAGCTGGTTGGCCTGCTGGGCATTGGCCGCGTTTTGCTGCACGGTGGCGGTGAGCTGCTCCATGGCCGCGGCGGTCTGCTCCAGCGCGCTGGCCTGCTGCTCGGTGCGCGAAGACAGGTCCTGGTTGCCGCTGGCGATTTCGCTTGTGGCCAGGCGCACCGACTCCGAGGAATCGCGTATGCGCACCAGTACCGAGGCGATCTTGTCCACAAACTGGTTGAAGGCCCGGGCAATCTGGGTGAGCTCGTCATTGCCCTCGGTGCCCAGGCGGCGGGTCAGGTCGCCGTCGCCGGAGGCGATATCGTTGAGCGCATCGCGCACCACGGCCAGGCGGCGCAGCTGGTGGCTGACGGCCGCAGCCACCAGGACCACGGCGGCCAGCACGCACAGCACGGTGATCAGGGCGGACACCTGCAGCAGCTCGCGCACGGGCAGGGTGGCTGCATCGCGGTCCACGGCCATGGCCAGCACCCAGGGCGTGCCTTCCACGCGGGCGGCATACAGCATCTGGGTGGCGCCACCTATCTGCACCTGGGTGTGGCCGCCAGCATCGGCCAGGCCATTGAGCAATGCGGGTGTCAGCTCGGGTGCCAGAGCGGTGGAGGGTTTGAGGATCAGGTCCGCCTGGGCATGGGCCAGAATGTTCGATTGCCCATCCAGCAAAAAGGCAAAGCTCTTGGCCATGGGGTGGATGGTGGCCACTTTCTGCACCACGCTGTCCAGAAACAGGTCGGCGCCCATGACGCCGACCACGGCCTGGCCGGGTTGGCTCAAGGGTGCGGCCAGGGTGACGGTCAGCTTGCCCGAGGTCGCGTCCACATAGGCCTGGGTGACGATGGGCTTGCCGGCTTGCGCAGCCTGCTGGTACCAGGGGCGGGTGGTGCCGTCGAAACCTTCGGGGGGCGGGGAGGTAGAGACATGGCGCTTGTCGGCATAGGACACAAAAGCGGCGTCAAAGCCGCCTGCTTGCTGCACCGCCAGCATCAAAGGCTGTGGGTCTGCCGCGTCGGAGGCATGGCGCATGGAGCCGACCACGCGCTGCTTTTCCTCCAGCCAGGTCTCGATCTCATGGGCATGCACGCGGGTGAGCTGGCCGATGCGGTCATTCAGAGACGACAGGGTGTTGCTGCGGACACCGAAGAAGGTCACGAGGGCCAAGACCACCAGCGACAGCGTGGTGATGGCCACGCAAATACCAATCAGACGAGCACGCAAACTTTGAAACATGGTGGCGATTCCGAAAGGGTGAATGGGAAGAGAACTCAGCGTGCGTTTGACTGTATCAAAAGGTAGACAAGCGGTATTGACGGAATTTGGCGCATAAAGTGGCTTTGCGCGCGGGCGCTGCCCGTAGGGCCGGGCCACCATAGCGCAGCCATGGCGGGTGGACGGCAAGGATTTGCAACGGCGCAAGCCCACGGCAGCACCGGGGGCTGTGGTGCGAAGAACTCCAGTGCCTGCCGTGGCTGGGGCGTCTCGCGTATCCTTGGCGGCCTGCTATGAACCAACTGCATTTGTTTTTGCCCTGCGCCGCCGGCGTCGAGGGTCTTTTGGCCGACGAGGTCCACGCCATCACCGGTGCCACAGGGCAAGACCTGCTGGTGGGCCGGGGCGGGGTGATGCTGCGCGGCATGTGGCGCGACGCCATGCTGCTGAACCTGCACAGCCGCCTGGCCCAGCGTGTGCTGATCGAGCTCTCGCACAGCATGTACCGCAGCGAGAACGACCTCTACCGCGCGGCCAGCGAAGTGGCCTGGGAAATCTGGTTCTCGCCCAAGGAGACCTTCAAGATTGAAGTCACCTCGCAGCACAGCCCGCTGACCAGCCTGAACTTTGCCGCCTTGCGTGTGAAGGACGCGATTGCCGACCGCTTTCGCGCCAAGCGCAACGGCGTGCGCCCCAGCGTGGAAACCCACCACCCCGATGTGCGCGTGCACCTGCACCTGACCACCGACGGCGCCACCATCTACATCGACACCTCGGGCGAGGCGCTGTTCAAGCGCGGCTGGCGCGAGGACAAGGGCGACGCGCCGCTGAAGGAAACCCTGGCCGCCGCCATGATTGCCGCCTCGGGCTGGGACCCGCATGGCCCCAATCCCCAGCCGCTGTACGACCCCTGCTGCGGCAGCGGCACCGTGCTGATCGAGGCCGCACAGATTGCCCGCAAGATCCCCGCCGGCATCTTGCGCCGCTTTGCCTTCGAGAAGCTGGTGCCCTTCCAGCGCCATGTGTGGGAAGCCATGCTGGACGAGGCCGAAAGCCAGATCCTGGCCAAGTCGCCGGTGGGTATTTATGGCTCGGACATTGCTTTTCGCATGGTGGACTTTTCCCAGCGCAATGCCGAGCGCGCCGGCGTGGCCGACACCATCGAGCTGCGCGGAGGCGATGCGCTGCAACGCATGCCGCCTTGCGAGCAGCCCGGCATGATGCTGCTCAACCCGCCCTATGGTGAACGTATTGCTGCTGCGGGCGCGGCAGGCCGCAATGCGGCCGAGCGCATGGGCCAGGTGGAACGGGCCGGTCGTGAAACCGCGCAGACCGAAGACGGCGGCGAATTCTTTGGCCAGCTGGCCAGCCACTGGAAGAAAAACTACAGCGGCTGGAGCGCCTGGATGCTGACGCCCGACCTCAAGCTGCCCGGCAAGATGCGTCTGAAGGAATCGCGCCGCACACCCATGTGGAACGGCCCCATCGAATGCCGGCTGTTTTGCTTTGACATGGTCAAGGGCTCGACCAAGCCACGCAAGAATGAGAGCGGCAACAGCGCATCGGATGGGCGCGGGGCGGAAGGTCAGGCCGAATGAAAATCGTGTTGAAGTGGCCGTCCTGCAACGACGGCTACGAGGGCCCGCTGCCGCGTCCCGTGGTGCTGGACACCAATGTGGTGCTGGACATGCTGATCTTTGACGACCCGCATATCCCCCCCATCCGTGAGCTGGTGGCCCAAGGTGCCATTCGCTGGATTGCCGACCAGACCCAGCGCATCGAGCTGGAACGCGTGCTGCACTACAGCCAGATCGCACCGCGCGTGTCCTTCTACGGCAAGACGCCGGAGGGCGTGATGGCGGCCTTTGACGCCGCCGTGGAATATGTGGCCGAGGCGCCCAAGATCCGCTTCACCTGCACCGACCCGGACGACCAGCATTTCCTCGACCTGGCCAGCCAACACCAGGCGCTCTTGGTCAGCAAGGACAAGGCCGTGCTCAAACAGCGCAAGCGCGTGGCGACCTACTATGGCGCCACGGTGGGCAATATCCTGCTGATCGCCGATGCAGCGGAGGCTGTAGCGCCTGCGGCCGCAGCAGACGCTGACACTGCGACTGCCTGACCCGGCGTAGAACGGCATGCCCGCACTGGGCGAGCGCGCGGCGCGCCACTGTGGCGCTGCAACCACCCAGACCGTTCTGGGGCATGGGGGCGCGACATGCCGCCAACGCCAGACACCGTTAAGATTCAGTCTCTTTCGGTGTGCAGGGACGGCCTTGCACCACAGCCCGCAAGGGGCTGGCTCCGGCAGCCGGGACGACCTGGCCATCCACATCTTCAGGAGTTGGTTATGGCATGGGTTTATCTGTTGATCGCGGGCGCGCTCGAAGTGGTGTGGGCCTTCACCATGAAGCAGTCGCATGGCTTCACCAATGTCAAATACAGCGCCATCACCATCGTGGCCATGATTGCCAGCTTTGGCTTGCTGTCGATTGCCATGCGCACGCTGCCCCTGGGTACGGCCTACACCATCTGGACCGGCATAGGCGCCGTGGGCGCGTTTGTGGTGGGCATCACCGTGCTGGGCGAGCAGGTGAGCGCCATGCGCGTTGCTGCTGCGGTGTTGATCGTCAGCGGTCTGGTGCTGATGAAGCTGTCCTCGGGCGAGTGAGAGCCGCAGTCGGAGATGGGGCCGGCTGCGAGACGTGGACCGGGCCGTCGCCGACAATAGCGGCATGACTTCCTCCACGACGCCCCTGCCTCCCTCTGCTGCATCGGTCCGCAAGGCCGTGCCCGCCACCCCCAAGCTGAGCACCTTGGACAAGACCCGTATCGACGACACACGCATCAAGATCGTGCGTCCGCTGCTCACGCCGGCGCTGCTGGAAGAGTGGCTGCCGATTCCGGACGAGGCCTATCACCTGGTGGAGTCCAGCCGCGCCGCCATCTCGCGCGTGCTGCATGGGCAGGACGACCGCTTGATCGTGGTGGTGGGGCCCTGCTCCATCCACGACCATGACCAGGCCATGGACTATGCCCGCCAGCTGAAGGTGCAGGCCGATGCGCTCAAGGACGATTTGCTGATCGTGATGCGCGTGTACTTTGAAAAGCCGCGTACCACCGTGGGCTGGAAGGGCTATATCAACGACCCCTACCGTGATGGCAGCTTTGCCGTCAACGAAGGCCTGGAGCTGGCGCGCCGCCTGCTGCTGGATGTGCTGGAGCTGGGCCTGCCGGCGGGCACGGAGTTTCTGGATCTGCTGTCGCCGCAGTTCATCAGCGACCTGGTCAGCTGGGGCGCCATTGGTGCCCGCACCACCGAAAGCCAGAGCCACCGCCAGCTGGCCAGCGGCCTGAGCTGCCCCGTGGGCTTCAAGAACGGCACCGATGGTGGCGTCAAAGTGGCCAGCGACGCCATGCTGGCAGCCGCGTCCTCCCATGCCTTCATGGGCATGACCAAGATGGGTCAGAGCGCCATCTTCGAGACGCGTGGCAACCAGGACTGCCACATCATCTTGCGCGGCGGCAAGGCGCCCAATTACGACGCCGCCCATGTGCAGGCCGCCTGCGAGATGCTGGAAAAATCCGGCCTGCGCCCGCAGGTGATGGTGGACCTGTCGCATGCCAACAGCAGCAAGCAGCACCGCCGCCAGATCGATGTGGCCGCCGATGTGGCTCAGCAAATTGCGGGCGGCGATGCCCGCATCACCGGCGTGATGATTGAAAGCCATCTCCACGAAGGCCGCCAGGACATCGTGGACGGTGCCGAGCTGCAGTATGGCGTGTCGCTGACGGACGCCTGCATCAGCATGGAACAGACCGTGCCCGTGCTGCAGCAGCTGGCCGAAGCCGTGCGCACGCGCCGCGCAGACCGCAGCGGCTCTTGAAACGATAGCGGCCTGCGCAGTCAGGCCGCCAGCTCCAGACTCTAGAACAGCTGAAACGCTGGAAATTCAAGCGGCGCTTGCTTTGCATAAGTGAGCGCCGTTTTCGTTGCTGCCCGGCCATCGCATCCCAAATCCAGGGCCACAAAGCCCTCCTCCTCTCGGGGACGAGTGGGCGCTTGCGACCCCACCGGCTCCAACAGCCGTGATGTCTCGGACATGCTGCGGCCCCTTCACCTCCCACCCGGCACTCCCGCATTCCCTTCTTTTGCCTCCCTGCGCCATCTGCTGCGCCGGTGGGCCTGCTGTTGCCTGGCGGTGCTTCTGTGGGTGCCTGCCCCGCCGTGGTGCACAAAATAGGATTGTGGTTTATACTTAGCGCCTAGGGGTTAACACTTATAGAGTTAACCCTGGGTTGGTTGATTGAGATGCAGCCATCCCCCACCCGCAGTGGAAGTGCATCTCTCTCCGTAGTCTTACGAAAAGGTCTGTTATGCGCCAAGCTCTGAACTCCCTGATCCACTTCATCCAAGAAGCCCGCGAAGCCCACCTGGAAGTGGCCAGCCAGTAAGACTGGGTTTGCCTGCCGCGTGGAGCTGCGCGGCCCGAAATAATGCCCTCCAGCGCTGGCTGCAGGGCATTTTTTTATGGCGGTTCCAAAAAAACAGGAGCTGCTTGTGCAGATGAGTACTTGTTTTCAATGCTGTATGGCATTGAAGCAAATTGCCCATCAGCATGAAGCGCTATCAAAAAATATATAGCGCAGCAGGCCTCAGGCCGATGCCATGGCGGCAGAGCCCCTGGCCGCGCTGGGCGGGTGGCCGATGATGCGTTTGAAGGCGCGGCTGAACGAGGCCTCGGAGTCATAGCCCAGCCGGTCGGCCACGGTGGCAATGCGCAACTGGTCCTGGGCAATCCAGCGCCGCGCCTCGAACATGCGCACCTTGGCCACGTATTTGGCCGGGCTTTCGCCCATGGTGCGGGTAAAGGATTCGGCAAAGCTGGAGCGTGAGACATTGATCAGCTCGGCCAGCATGGGCACGGTCCAGCTGCGCTCGGGCTCGGCGTGGATGGCGGCGATCACCTTGCCGATCTTGGGGCAGCGCACGGCGGTGATCCAGCCGCTTCCGGCGCAGTTGTCGCTGCTGCGCGACTCCAGCCAGCCGCGGATGACGGTGGCGGCCAGCACATCGGCCAGCCGCGCCAGGATGCCGCAGGCACCTATGCGGTCAAAGGCCACTTCGCGTTCCATGGCGTCGAGCAGGGCCGGTACGGCCGGGTCGCGCGCGGCCAGATCGCTGGCCTGCATCACCTCGGGCATCATGGCCAGCAGCGGGTGCAGAGGGTCGAGGTTGAAACGCAGCGCCCCGGAAAACACCACGGTGGGCGCCAGGCCCGCCGCAGCGCTGGCGGCTGCGTGGTCATGTCCATGCCCGGCATGGTGCAGATGCCGGCCGCGCACGGCGCCGCAGGGGCCTACCAGGTGGATGTTGTCGGTGATCGTGGTGCGGGCCAGCGAATCGATGTCCACCGCCGGCACCTCGGGCGCGCTGGCCAGTATGTGCAAGCTGCCGCGCGGCAGCAGCACCGCATCGCCCTGGCGCAGCTGCAGCCAGTCCGAACCCGCCGTGCGCAGCCAGCAGCTGCCGCTGCCCACAAAGTGAAACCGCGCCCAGCTCTGCGCGGGATGGGCCACGGCCCAGGGGCCACGCAGCTCGCAGCGGTTGTATTCCACGCCATCCAGGCGCAGACCCACCAGGATTTGCGACAGCAGATCGTTGGCGTTGTCGGCGGGCAGGGCGTTGTTCTTCGCCTCGCACCGCACTTCGGAGGAATTGCCAAGCATTCAGGGCTTTCTGTCATGGAAGCTCTGAAATCTTAGCCCTAAGCTCACAGCCTTCTGTTTTGCAAGTGATTACTCCCATGTCCTCCTCCTCATGCACAGCCTCTCTGGAGGCCGGCGCAGCGGCAGCGCCTTCGCCCGCATCCTGCGCCGCAGTGGCCGCCACCGATACGCCCGCTCTCAGGGCGGCCAATTGGCCTGCTGTGGCTGCCATGGCCCTGGGTGTGTTCGGCCTGGTCACGGCCGAGTTTTTGCCCGCCAGCTTGCTCACCGGCATTGCCGCCAGCCTGGAAGTCAGCAACGGCGCCGCCGGCCAGGCCGTGACCGCCACCGCCGTGGTCGGGGCCATTGCTGCGCCCAGCATTCCGCTGCTCACCCGCCGCCTGGACCGGCGCATGGTGATGATTGCCCTCACCGTGCTGCTGCTGGCCTCGAATGTGCTGTCGGTGCTGGCCACCAGCCTGCCCGCACTGCTGGTGGCCCGGGTGTTGCTGGGCGTGGCGCTGGGGGGCTTTTGGTCCATGTCGGCGGCGCTGGCCATGCGGATGGTGCCCGCATCGCTGTTTGCCCGGGCCATGTCCATCATTCTGGCCGGGGTGTCGATTGCCACCGTCTGCGCGGCGCCCGTGGGCGCCTGGATGGGCGAGGTCTGGGGCTGGCGCAGCGCCTTTGTGGCTGCAGGCGTGGTCAGCGTGGTCACGCTGCTGGCGCAGATCTTCACGCTGCCGGCCCTGCCCCCGCGCGACAACCCCAACCTGCGCTCCCTGGGGCAGCTGTTGCTGCGTCGCAAGGTGCAGGTGGCACTGCTGGCGGTGCTGCTGATCATCTCGGGGCACTTTGCCGGCTTTACCTATATCCGCCCGTTGATGGAGCAGGTCACGCACCTGTCTGCGGGCACCATCTCGGCCGTGCTGCTGGGCTATGGCATAGGCGGTTTTCTGGGCAATTTCGTCGGCGGCTGGCTGGCGGGGCGCAGCGAGCGGTTGGCCATCGTCTGCGGCAGCGGTCTGGTGGCGGTGCTGGCGGCGGCCTTGCTGCTGGGGGCCAGCTCGGTGGTGGTGACGGCCGTGGCCATCGCGCTGTGGGGCTTTGCCTTTGGCGCCTTTCCCGTGGGCTTTCAGACCTGGATTGTGCGGGCCGCGCCAGACCAGGCCGAGGGCGCTGGCGGTCTGATGGTGGCCGGCTTCCAAGTGGCCATTGCCGCCGGCGCCGTGGGCGGCGGGCTGATGGTGGACCAGCTGGGCGCATTGGGTGCGCCGGCGTTCTCGCTGGTGGCCATGACGCTGGGCACGCTGCTGGTGCTGCGCTACGGCCCAGCTGCGGCCAAGGACTGAGGGCGGCGGGTCGGGTCTGGTGGCGATTTTCTGATCCAGGCCTGTTCCGGGATGGCAAGGCCATGGCAGACTGCCACCATGCTCCCCCCCACGCTTTTGGTCGCTGACGACCACCCCCTGTTTCGCGCAGCGGTGATTCACATGCTGCGCGAACATCTGCCGCAGCATGCCATTGTCGAAGCGGCCAGCGCCGCCACCCTGGGCCAGGCCCTGCAGGCCCATCCCGAGGTGGAGCTGGTGCTGCTGGACCTGGCCATGCCCGGCGCGCGCGGCTTTTCCGCGCTGCTGCATGTGCGGGGCGAGTATCCGGAGATTCCGGTGGTCATCATCTCGTCCAATGACCACCCCCGCGTCATCCGCCGCGCCCAGCAGTTTGGCGCGGCCGGCTTCATTCCCAAGTCTGCCCCGGCCGACACCATGGCCGCCGCATTGGACGCGGTGCTGGCCGGTGACAGCTGGTTTCCGCCCATGGAGGCCGAGCGCTCCGAGGCCGATGCCGCCCTGGCCGCCCGCCTGGCCCAGCTCACCCCCCAGCAGTTCCGTGTTCTGCTGTGCCTGGCCGATGGCCTGCTCAACAAGCAAATTGCCCATGAGCTGGGCCTGGCCGAGAACACCGTCAAAGTGCATGTGACGGCGATTTTGAAAAAGCTGGAGTGCTACTCACGCACCCAGGCGGCGGTGCTGGTCAAGAGCCTGGAGAACGACCAGGAGTTGTAGGCGCCGCAGCTGTGGTTTGTGGCCTTGCTTTTGGCATTGCGGATGCGTTGATGCAAGCCGCTTTCTGGCATCAACGCTTGCCGATGTCTGCAGCGCGCCAGTGCCGGAAGAGGCCTTCGATGTCACCCGAGCAGAGCAGGGGCATGGCGGCCTTGATCGCATCCAGTGGCCAGTCCCACCACTGCATTTCCAGCAGCATGGCGATGTGTTCCTCAGCGAATCGCTTGCGGATTTCCTTGGCGGGATTGCCGCCCACGATGGCATAGGGCGCCACGTCTTTGGTGACCAGGGCCCGGCTGCCAATCACCGCGCCATGGCCGATGGTGACGCTGGCCGAAATCATGGCTTCGGAGCCTATCCATACGTCATGGCCCACCACGGTGTTGCCCGCAGGCTGGTAGGCGTTGACGGCATTGGCAAAGGCCGGCTCCTCCTGCATGTAGAAGAAGGGGAACGATGACACCCAGTCGTGCCTGTGCCCCTGGTTGCCCGCCATGATGAAAGAGGCGCCGCTGCCAATCGAGCAAAAGCTGCCGATGATGAGCTGGTCCACATCGCTGCGATCCGGCATCAGATAGCGCGCGCAGTCGTCAAAGCTGTGGCCGTGGTAGTAGCCCGAGTAGTAGCTGTATCGGCCGACACGGATATTGGGGTTGGTGACTTGCTCGCTCAGCAGCTCGCCTTTGAAGGGACTCTCAAAATAGTTGTGCATGGTCTGCATTGTGCATAAGCGGCACCGACGGTTTTTGCACCGGATTTGATAGCTGGCTTTGCGCCACCAGGCTGCGTGAGAGGCCTAAAACACTGCAATGCCGTCCCCCCCAAAAAGCGGGGCGGAAGCAAGGCGGCTCACGCTCCGTCCGCTCCGCTTGCTCCATCTCTGACCCGCACCAAGGTCTGGCTCATCAAGGCCCGCAGCGCTGGCGGCCGCACCGGCTTGGCCAGAAAGCCCCAGCCGCGTTCGGCGGCCTGGCGGCGCAAGGTGGCGTCGCGTTCGGCGGTGAGCAAAATCACCGGGGGGCTGCTGCCCCAGCGTTCGCACAGCAGGGTGTAGACGTCCGGGCCGTAGTGCGCGCCCAGGTGCACGTCCAGCAGCACCAGTTGGGGGGCATTGCCGGGGGCGGCCTGGGCCAGGGCCTGGGCCGCGTCGCCAGCAAAAGGCAGCTGGCAGCCCCAGCGCTGCAGCAGGGCGCAGGTGGCATCGCGGGTGGCGGGGTCGTCTTCCACATACCAGGCACTGGCGCCTTGCAGTGGGCCAGTGTCGACCACGGCATCGTTGGGTGAGGGGGGCGCGGGCAGGGCGGCAATATTGCCCTGGGGCACGCGCACCCAGAACACGCTGCCCTTGCCCAGCTGGGAGCGCAGGCCCACCTCATGGCCCAGCAGCCTGCCCAGGCGCTCGACGATGGCCAGGCCCAGGCCGGTGCCGCGGTCGTCGGCATGGCCTTCATCCAGGCGGCGGAATTCTTCGAATACCTCTTGCTGCAGGCTTTCGGGAATGCCGGGGCCCTGGTCGTGCACCTCGATGCGCACATATTCGCCATCGCGGCGGCAACCCACCACGATGCGGCCACGGCGTGTGTAGCGGATGGCGTTGGAGACAAAGTTCTGCAGGATGCGGCGCAGCAGCGCCTCGTCGCTGCGCACCACGGCCCGCGTGGGCAGGCAGCGCAGCTGCAGGCCCTCGCTTTCGGCCTGCATGCCGAAATTGTTCTGCACCACTTCCAGCAGGGCGCCCAGGGCGAAGTCGCGCACATGCACTTGCAGCTGGCCGGATTCCATGCGGGCAATGTCCAGCAAGCTGGTGAGGATGGCGTCCTGCGAGGCCAGGGCCTGGTCGATGCTGTGGGCCACCTGGCGGCCACGGCTGTCGTGCAAATGGGCGGGCAGCAGGCTGGTGTACATGCGTGCGGCATTCAGCGGCTGCAGCAGGTCGTGCACGGCGGCGTTCACAAAGCGGGTTTTGTAGCGGTTGGCACGCTCGGCCTCTTCGCGGGCGGCGTCCAGGTCGCGGGTGCGCTCGGCGATGCGTTGCTCCAGTGCGTCGGCCAGGGAACGCAGCTCGCGCGCGGCATTTTTGTAGCTGGTGATGTCGGCATAGCTGGTGACAAAGCCGCCGCCGGGCAAGGGGTTGCCGCGGATCTCCAGCACCGAGCCATCGCCCTTGGCGCTTTCGTGCAAATGGGGTTTGCCGCTGCGCAAATGTTCCAGGCGGCGCTGTATGGCCTCTTCCAGATCGCCGCTGCCCAGCAGGCCCCGGCGGGCGTTGTAGCGCAGCAGGATTTCGATGGGCTGGCCCACGCGCATCAGCGCCGGTGGGTAGCGGAACAGCTCCACATAGCGGGAGTTCCAGGCCACCAGCAGCAAATGGGCATCAACGATGACCACGCCCTGAGGCAGATGCTCCAGGCTGGGCGACAGGCCGGTGTCCGTGGTGCGCGCGGCCTGTTGCGCGGCCTGCACGATGCCGTCCTGGGCGGTGCGCAGTTCCTGGGCATGCTGGTGCAGCACGGTTTCCAGCTCCTGGCGGCTGCGCTGGCGCAAGCGGGCCAGGCGATTGCGCTGGCGCACAAACAGCCACAGCAGGCACAGGGCCAGCCAGCTGCCGCCGGCGGCAGCGGCAGCCCAGCGGCTGGTGGCGGTGCTGGCATCGGTGTGGTGCAGCAAGTGCAGTTGCCAGGGGCTGCCGTGCAGGGGCTGGGTTTGCCACAGCGTGCGGCCGGGCAGCTGCGGGTCGTCCAGGCGGGCCAGCATGCCGCCGTCCTCCAGGGGTTCGTCCAGCCGGTAGCGCAGCGGGTGCAGCGGCTGGTCGGCGTACTGGCGGGTGGCGTTCATCTCGGCCTCGTCGCTTTTCGACAGCGGACGCAACAGGCGGTAGCGCCAGGCATCGGCACTGGCCAGAAAGACCACGCCGTGGGCGTCGGATACCAGTACGGTGTCGTCAATCTGTCGCCACTCGCGCTCCAGCTCGTGCAGCAGGATCTTGATGGCCACCAGGCCGGTGACGCGGCCCTGGTCGTCCTCGATGGCGCGCGACAGAAAATAGCCCGCCAGCCCCGTGGTCATGCCGATGCCGTAAAAGCGCCCGCTGCCCTGGTTCAAGGCCTGCTGCACATAGGGGCGGTAGCTGTAGTCTTCGCCCACATTGCTGTTCACATCGCGCCAGTTGCTGGCGGCCAGGGCGCGGCCGCTGCGGTCGATCAGTGTCAGGGTGGAGGCCTGGCTGGCGCCGTTGGCCTGCTCCAGCTTGCGGTTGAGGTATTCCACCTGGGTGGCGGAGAGCGGCATGGTCAGGGCCTGGCTGAGTGCGCCGCGCAGCTCGGGGTCCAGCGACAGCACCTCGGGCAGGGTGCGGTAGCGGTCAATGCGCTGCAGCAGCGCCTGGGCATAGAGGTCCAGCTGGCGCTGCACATTGGCGCTCTCGGCGTGCAGGGCATGGCGCCAGGCCAGCTGGCTGGCCAGTGCCATGCACAGGGCCATGCCACCCAGCAGGATCAGCAAGGTCCAGAAGGGGTGGCGGCGGGGAGAGAACAGGTCGGAAGCCATGGCGTGGGCGCTGCAGTGCGGTGACGCAGGGGTGCGTGAGTTAGGTGTTTACCCTTGGGTGGCGGTATTTTGCCTAGGGAGGCGGCAGCGTCTAATACCAATAGGTTATCGGCAGAGGAAACGGGCAGCAGTCCAATGCAGGCAGTGATGCACCGAGGTGGTGCTTTTTTTTGCGTTGATTGGAACCTGCTCCATGCATGCTATTCCTGCCGCAGCCGCCCATCCGGTGCGCCTGCCTTTCTATCGTCAGCTGTATTTCCAGGTGGTGTTCGCCATCATCGTCGGCGTGCTGCTGGGCCACTTTGAGCCCGAGTATGGCGCGGCGATGAAGCCTTTTGGCGATGCCTTCATCAAGCTGATCAAGATGATCATCGCGCCGGTGATCTTTCTGACCATCGTCACCGGCATTGCCAGCATGACCCACCTGAGCGCCGTGGGCCGCGTGTTCGGCAAGGCCATGGCGTATTTCCTGACCTTCTCCACGCTGGCGCTGATCGTGGGCCTGATCGTGGCCAACGTCATGCAGCCGGGCGCCGGCATGCACATCAACGTGGCCGATTTGGACCAGACCGCCGTCAAGGGCTATGTGGCCAAGTCGCACGAGATGACGCTGACCGGTTTTGTGATGGACATCATCCCCAAGACCCTGGTGAGCCCTTTCGTGGGTGACAACATCCTGCAGGTGCTGCTGGTGGCCGTGCTGTTCGGCGTGTCGCTGGCCATGACGGGGGAGGCCGGTAAGCCCATCCTGAGCTTTCTGGAATCGCTGACCAAGCCGGTGTTCAAGCTGGTGAACATCGTGATGAAGGCCGCCCCCATCGGTGCCTTCGGTGCCATGGCCTTCACGATTGGCAAGTTCGGTCTGGGCTCGCTGGTGAACCTGGCCGAGCTGGTGCTGACCTTCTACATCACCTCGGCACTGTTTGTGTTGGTGATTCTGGGTGCCGTGGCCCGCGCTTGCGGCTTCTCGGTCATCAAGCTGATCCGCTACCTGAAGGACGAGCTGCTGCTGGTGCTGGGCACCTCTTCGTCGGAGTCGGCCCTGCCTTCGCTGATGCACAAGATGGAAAAGGCCGGCTGCAGCAAGTCCGTGGTGGGCCTGGTGGTTCCCACCGGCTACTCCTTCAATCTGGATGGCACCAACATCTACATGACGCTGGCTGCGCTGTTCATTGCACAGGCCACCGACATCAATCTGACGCTGGGCCACCAGATCGCCCTGCTGCTGGTTGCCATGCTGTCGTCCAAGGGTGCGGCCGGCGTGACTGGCGCCGGCTTCATCACCCTGGCCGCCACCCTGGCCGTGGTGCCCGAAGTGCCCGTGGCCGGCATGGCCCTGATTCTGGGCGTGGACCGCTTCATGAGCGAATGCCGCTCGCTGACCAACTTCATCGGCAATGCCGTGGCCACCGTGGTGGTGTCCAAGTGGGAAAAGGCGCTGGACCATGACAAGCTGGACGCCGCCCTGTCCGGTGCCACCATGCCGGAGCCCGACGCACACCATGCCTGATGGGCTGTGGCCCTGCTGACTGGATATTCCATGAGAGCCGCCCCCGCTGCAAAGCCGGGGCGGTTTTTTGATGCAGAGGTTGCCGGCATCTGGTGGCAGCGGCATGTTTGCAATGGGTAGCGGCCCATTACACTGCGCCAGATGTTCAGCCAGATCGCGAACCTCCATCGCAAGACCCGATGACGACCTCCCGCAAGCGCGGCCCCACGATCCGCGATGTGGCCAAGGCCGCAGAAGTTTCCACGGCCACTGTCTCCAAATTCATGAGTGGCACGCAGCGCTTCAGCGCTGAAGTGGAAGCGCGGGTTGCCAAGGCCGTGCAGCAGTTGGGCTGGTCGCTCAATCCCATGGCGCGCAGCATGACCACGGGGCGGACGGGCAATGTCGGCATGGTGGTGCAGGACATCCGCAACCCGCATTTCACCAGCATGGTCAAAGGTGCGGCGCGGGCAGCCGCCGCAGCCCAGCTCAATTTGATGGTGGCCGATGCCGAAGAAACCCAGGCGCCCGAGCTGGCCGTGCTGCAAGCCCTGGCGCGCAGGGTGGATGGTTTGATCGTCAGCGCACGGCTGCCCCGCCCGATTTTGGAAGCGCTTTTTGCTGCAGGCACGCCCGTGGTTTTGTATGGTGGGCCCTCGCCGGCGCCCGACCAGCACAGCATCAGCTGCGACAACGAGCAGGCAGGCCGTATGCTGGGCCTGCATCTGCGTGAGCGCGGCTTTCGCAAGATCAGCTATCTGGGTTTTTCCGTCGCACCGTGGAGCGAAGTCCGCTGGTGCGGACTGCAGCATGCGTTTGAAGGGCAGGACGCCGTGTTCACGGCGTTTGATGCCGCATCACCCACCACCGAAGAGGGCGAGCGACTGGCATCGCAGGTGCTGCTGTCGGGTGCGCTGCCCGATGCCGTGGTGGCCTTCAACGATCTGATGGCGCTGGGCTTGCTGGCCGAGGCGCGCGCGTTGGGTGTGCGTGTCCCCGAGCAGGTGGCCTTGGCCGGGTTTGACAACACGGCCTATGGGCGGCTGCAGCACCCTTCGCTGACCAGCGTCGACATGCAAAGCGAGCAAATGGGCGAGCAGGCCATGCAGCGCCTGGCCGAAGTCATTGCGGGTGCGCCCGTCTCCAGCCACAGCATTTTGAGCAGCCGGCTGGTGGTGAGGGAGTCCACCACCCGGAGATTGCAAGATTTTTAAGTTGGTGCTTGCTTTCTCTGTATCTAGGGAAAATCCTTGCTATTCACCATTGACCCTTGGCGGGCTTATCGATCACCATTGCGGCCCATAGCGACCGCCATTTTTTTTGCCCAGAAAGTTAACCGGTTCACTTTATTTCTGAAAAGTACAAAGAAATTATCAATCTTGAAAATGAAATATTGCTTTTTATGAAAAGTTAACCGGTTTCCTTTTTTTGGCAAAACTTGTACCAAAAAAGATGCTGGGGCGCGTTTGGGGTGGTGGTCTGTGCTGGCATGGCTGCAGCCCTGGGGCTGAGCGGTTTCAGCGCTGGGTGCATGGCAAAGCTGCCGGCAGACACCGGCTCCGCAGCCATGCCAGCGTTTCTTTGCTTTCTACGTGGTTCATCAACTTCAATTATTCAAGGAGACTTCAAGTGCCCCCTCGTTTTCAAGCCAAGCACACAGCGCTCGCTGTGGTGTTGATGATGGCCTTCTCATCTGCCATGGCTGCACGCAGCAGCAGCGAACCCCGCATGGCGCCAGTGACGGTGGAGGCCGTGCGCGGGGTGAGTACGCTGGCAGTGGGGTGGAAGTTCATCCAGGACGATGCACTGACGGATGCGCAGGCACTGGCCAGCGATGGCGCAACGTGGAGTACGGTCACGCTGCCCCATACCTGGAATGCGCTCGATGCGGCCAGCACGGCGCAGACCTCGTCCACCAGCGTGGGCTACAAGCGCGGCATTGGCTGGTACCGACTGGAAGTCGACGTTCCGGTCTCCGGCGCTTTGGCTTCCGGCGCCACCCGGTGGCTGCAATTCAACGCAGCCAGCCTGGTGTCGGATGTATGGCTCAACGGCGAGAAGCTGGGCCAGCACAAAGGGGGGTTTTCCGGGTTTCGCTATGACGTCAGCAGCAAGCTGCGTCCGGGCCAGCGCAATGTGCTGCTGGTCAAGGCAGACAACAGCGAGGCCAAAACCAATACCGACCCCACGGCGATTGCTCCATTCAGCGGTGACTTCAATGTGTCTGGTGGCCTGTACAGGGATGTGCAACTGCTGAGCACACCGAGCCTGGTCCACATCGCTCTGGATGACCTGGGCAGCTCCGGCGTCTTTGCACAGACCCAGTCCATACAGGGCGGCAAGGCCACGGTCAGCGTGCGCACCAAGCTCAAGAACGGGCTGGATACCCGCACACCCTTGACGGTACGGACCTCCTTGCTGGAGGCCGATGCCAAGACCGTCAAGAGCACCAGTGCGCGCACCTTGGAGCTTGAGGCAGGTGCGCAGGTGGATGTGGCGCAAGCCCTGGCCGTGCCGCAGGCCCATCTTTGGCAGGGACTGGCCGATCCCTACCTCTACCAATTGGTGGTCGAAGTGCAAGACGCCCAGGGCAAGGTTCTGGACAAGGTGGTCCAGGGCTTTGGCATTCGGCAGATGAACTTCGACAAGCAAAAAGGCTTTGTCCTGAATGGCAAGCCTGTGCCGCTGCGGGGCGTCAACATGCACCAGGACTTTTTGCACAAGGGCTGGGCCATCAACAAGGCCGACACCGATCAGTCGCTGGCCCTGATCAAGGAAATCGGCGCCACCACCGTGCGCCTGTCTCACTACCCCCACTCCACATACACCTTCGAGCAAGCCGACAAGATGGGCCTGGTGGTGATTGCAGAGATCCCTTTTGTCAATGCGGCTTCGGTCGCCTCTCCTGGGGTGTCCTGCAATGTGGACCCTGAAACCACGGGCTTTGCGGAGAATGCGCGTGAGCAGCTGAGAACCTCGATCCGCCAGAACTTCAACCATGCCTCCATCGGTCTCTGGTCCATAGGCAACGAGGTCACCATGGACCCCCACAAGTGCGGGCAGAACGATGCCAGCAACAATGTGCAGGGCCTGCTGCGGACGTTGCATGCCTTGGCCAAGGCAGAGGACCCGGGGCGCATCACCACGCTGGCGTCGGAAGGCGGCTCCAATGCACCGGCGGTGACACTCAGCCCCATTCCGGACGCCTACAGCGTCAACCGCTACTTTCTCTGGTACGGCGGGGATGATCCGCAGGAACTCGGCAGGTTGCTGGACAAGCTGCAGACGCAGACTCCCAACAAGCCCATTGGGATCACCGAGTACGGTGCTGGCGCGGCGCTGACCCATTACACGGACAACCCCTTGGGTGGCCGTATCTGTGCCAGCAACCGTGCGGCCAAGCGCATCTGCTACCAGCCTGAAGGCTATGCCAACTATGTGCACGAGAAGAGCTATGCGGCGATTGCGGCCCGTCCCTTCCTGTATGGCACTTACGCGTGGAATATGTTTGATTTCGGCTCGGGCACACGCCACGAAGGCGATATCGGCGGCACCAATACCAAGGGCTTGGTCACCTTTGACCGGCTGGTCAAAAAAGATGTCTTCTACTACTACAAGGCACAGTGGTCCAAGGAGGCTGTGACCCACATCACGGACCGTCGCTACACCGACCGGGCCTACCCGGTGGCCGATGTGAAGGTCTACTCCAACGGCCAGTCGGTGACGCTCAAGCACAACGGCACCTCCGTGGGCCGCATGGACGCGGCGCAATGCCCGCTCAAAGTCTGCACCTTCAAGGCCGTGCCATTGTCGGCTGGTCGCAACGAGCTGGTGGCCGAAGGCCAGCACGGCAGCCAGCGGCAGGCCGATACGGTGGTCTGGCATGTGTCTCCTGAAGCCATGCAAAGCCGCTTCATTGCTGCCGGCCAACTGGCTTCGGGCCTGGTCTCAAACGATGCCTTGCTGGGCAGCCACAAATTCGGCTCCGACCATTTCTTTGCGGGAGGCAAGCCCAGCAACTTCACGCTGGCCCGCAGCATCAAAGGCCTGGGTCTTGCTGACATGCCGGAGCAAGGACTGGTCTGGGATGCCTACCGCCATGGGCCTTCGTTCAGCTACGACATTCCGCTGGCCAACGGTGACTACGCCGTCACGCTGGGCTTTTTTGAACCCACGGCCAAGGCTGCTGGCGAGCGTGTATTCAACGTGATGGCCAATGGCGCCAAGGTGGTTGCCGATATGGACATCTTCGCCCGCGCTGGCGCCGTTAACACGGCCACCTCGGCCAATTTTAAGGTGGCGGTGAAGGATGGCCGTTTGCAGCTGGGTTTCCACGGCGTGGCTGGCGACGCCATCGTTTCCAACATCTCGGTGGTCCGACAGTAAGGTCGAAGGCAGTGCGCCGGTGCAGGGTGCACTGCCACCTGCGGTCCGTCAAAAAGATAGCTGCCTCAGCGCAGGGGAGCTGCGTATAAGGCCGAAAACCTTGCTATCCAGAGCGGGTGGCGCTGCTCTGCTCCGCTCCGCCATCAGGGCCGCAGCAGCTCCCAGGCCACGCGGGTGCAAGTTCCCCGGTCCTGCAGCGCATAGGTGTCGGCTTGAGGTTTGCGGTGCTCATCAACTTGCTATTTTTTTCAAGGAGATCCCTGTGGCTCTTCGTTGTCAAGTCAAACACACGGTGCTTGCCGTGGCGCTGGTGATGGCCTTGTTGCCGGCCACCGCCGCCACGGGCAGCATCCCCCGTAATGCACCGGTGACCGTGGAGGCTGTGCGTGGCGTGAGCACGCTGGCAGCGGGATGGAAGTTCATCCAGGACGATGCACTGACGGATGCACAAGCGCTGGCCAGTGATGCGGCGGCTTGGAGCGCGGTCACGCTACCCCACACCTGGAATGCGATAGATGCGGCCAAGATTGAGCAAACAACGCCTGCCAGCGTGGGCTATAAGCGCGGTCTGGGCTGGTACCGATTGGAAATCGATGTCCCGGTATCCGGCGCTTTGGCCTCTGCTGCCACCCGGTGGCTACAGTTCGATGGAGCCAGTCTGGTGACGGATGTATGGCTCAACGGCGAGAAACTGGGCCAGCACAAAGGGGGCTTCACCCGGTTTCGCTACGACGTCAGCAGCAAGTTGCGCCCGGGGCAGCGCAATGTGTTGCTGGTCAAGGCGGATAACCGCCAGGCACAGAGCAACGACAGCCCCACCGCCATAGCCCCGCTGGCTGGCGACTTCAATGTGTCTGGTGGCCTGTACCGGGATGTGCTGCTACTGAGCACGCCGAGCCGCACCCATATCGCTCTGGATGACTTCGGCAGCTCCGGCGTATTTGCCCAAACCCAGGCGATACAGGATGGCAAGGCTACGGTCAGCGTGCGTACCAAGCTCAAGAACGGGCTGGATACCCGCACACCCTTGACGGTGCGCGCAGCCCTGTTGGAGGCCGATGCCAAGACCGTCAAGCACACCAGTGTGCAGACCGTGGAGCTTGAGGCTGGCGCGCAGGTGGATGTGGAGCAAGCCCTGGCCGTACCGCAGGCACATTTGTGGCAAGGGCTGGCCGATCCCTACCTCTACAAGTTGGTGGTCGAAGTGCGGGATGCCAGCGGCGTCGTGCTGGACAAGGTGGTCCAGGACTTCGGGATTCGGCAGATGGTCTTTGACAAGCAAAAAGGCTTTGTCCTGAATGGCAAGCCCGTGCTGCTGCGGGGTGTCAGCATGCACCAGGATTTTTTGCACAAGGGCTGGGCCATCAGCCGGGCGGAAACGGATCGGTCCATTGCACTTATCAAGGAGATTGGCGCCAATACTGTGCGTTTGCCGCACTACCCCCACTCGCAATACACCCTGGAGCAGGCAGACAAGCTGGGCTTGGTGGCGATATCAGAGATCCCTTTTGTCAACAGCGCCTCCGTGGTCGCTGCGGGTGTGCCCTGCACGGTGGATCCCGAAACCACAGGCTTTGCTGCCAATGCGCGTGCGCAATTGCAGGAGATGATCCGCCAGCATTTCAACCATGCGTCCATCGGCCTTTGGTCCCTGGGTAATGAGGTCACCCTGGACAGTCGAAAATGTGGGCAGACAGATGCCAACAACAATTTGAAGGACTTGATGCTTTCGCTGCAGGGGCTCGCCAAAGCAGAGAATCCGGCACGTTCCACAACGCTGGCGGCGGAAGGTGCCGTGGTCAATCTCAGCCACATTCCAGACGCCTACGGGGTCAACCGCTATTTCCTTTGGTATGGCGGGACGACGGATCCGGAGCTGCTGGGCAAGTTCCTGGACGAGCTGCATGCAGAGACCTCGGACAAGCCCGTAGGGCTCACCGAGTACGGTGCTGGCGCGGCGCTGACCCATTACACAGACAACCCCTTGGGTGGCCGTATCTGCTCTTGGGCACCGTCGGCCGAGCGAATTTGCTACCAGCCTGAAGGCTATGCCAGCTACGTGCACGAGAAGAGCTATGCGGCGATTGCGGCACGGCCTTTCTTGTATGGCACTTATGCGTGGAATATGTTTGATTTCGGCTCCGGCAGACGCCATGAGGGAGATGTGGGCTACACCAATACCAAGGGGCTGGTCACCTTTGACCGGCAAGTCAGGAAGGACCCGTTCTTCTTCTACAAGGCGCATTGGTCCAAGGAGGCTGTGACCCACATCACGGACCGACGCTACACCGATCGCGCCTATCCGGTGGCCGATGTGAAGGTCTATTCCAACGCCCAGTCGGTGACGCTCAAGCACAACGGCGTCATGGTGGGACGCATGGAGGCGAAGCAATGCCCGACCAAGGTCTGCACTTTCAAGGCGCAGACTTTGTCGGAGGGGCGCAACGAATTCGTGGCCGAAGGCCGGCATGGTGCCCAGCTGCAGACCGACACCGTGGTGTGGCATGTGTCGCCTGAGGCCATGCGCCACCGCTTCATCGCCGCAGGCCAGCTGGCCTCGGGTTTGGTCTCGAACGATCCGCTGCTGGGCAGTCACAAGTTCGGCTCCGACCATTTCTTTGAAGGAGGCAAGCCTAGCAACTTCACATTGACCCGCAGCATCAAAGGCCTGGGCTTTGCGACCATGCCGGAGACCGGACTGGTCTGGGATGCCTACCGCCATGGGCCCTCGTTTAGCTACGACATTCCGCTGGCCAACGGTGACTATGCCGTCACGCTGGGCTTTTTTGAGCCTACGGTCAAAGAGGCTGGAAAGCGGGTGTTCAACGTGATGGCCAACGGGGCGCAGGTGATTGCCGGTATGGACGTCTTTGCCCGCGCTGGCGCCGTCAATACGGCCACCTCGGCCAGTTTCAAGGTGGCGGTGAAGGACGGCCATTTGCAGCTGGGTTTCCACGGTGTGGCCGGCGACGCCATCGTCTCCAACATCTCGGTGGTCAAGCAGTAGGCGCTGGTGTCGTGCTTCGGCAGTGACGGTATGGGCGTGAGTCGTGATCTCGTACCGCGTTCGAGATCAAGCTGCTGCAGAAGACCGTCCCTGCTGGAGTCGGAGGGTGCCGCGTGTCTTGTGCGAAGCCACCGGGTTGGAGGCTGGCTTGGCGCAGGTGCTGTCGATACCACTGTGCTGCTGCGTGGCCCTTTCATTGCGGGTCATGCTGCCCAGCTTGATCAGCAGGCCGGGGTCGCCACCCGTGGTTTCCTGGGCCTGCGTGGTCCATTCGGCCATCTCCGGTGTCTCGCCACGGTCCATCACCGCTTTCGGGCGCAGCAGCTGGGCGTGCAGGCGTGCTGCCAGCTCCACCTGCTGGTCCAGCGCAGCAATTTGCTGCACGATGAGCTGTTCCAGTGAGACGCCGTTGTGGGCCAGCGTGTCACCGATCTGTGCCAGGCCAAAGCCCAGTTGTTTGAGGGCCTGGATCTGGTGCAGGCGTGCCAGGTCGTCGCGGTTGTACATGCGGTAGCCGGCCTCGGATCGGTGCGAAGGCACAAGCAATCCAATCTCGTCGTAGTGGTGCAGGGTGCGCACGGTCAGGCCCGTGCGTTGGGCCAATGCGCCGACTTTGAAAACAGGGATCGCTCTCCTTCTGAAGCCCACTGTGGTCCCTGTCGCAACGTGAGGGTCAAGCCATTTTTTGGGCATGGGCCGGCGCGGTGCTCTTGGGAGTCGGTTGCCAGCGTGTTTATCCAATTCAATAGCTGTTTGTGCAGGAGTGGTCAGCGTTAAAGACATAAAACATGCAGTCTGCACGCGCTGCCTGCTGCTCAATATGCGACTCAATAGGCACTGAGCTGTGCGGCCTTCAATGCCTTGCGGATGGCTTGGGCGATTTGCTTTTGACGCTCCTTGGGCATTCTTTCCTCGATGGTGGCCACGCTGATGCCTGCAATCGGTTCGCGACCGGTGTCGTAGACCGGCATGCCCACTGCCAGTACGCCCTTGGTGGCGTGGTTGCCTACGGTCGACCAGCCTCTTTCGCGGGTGGCGCCGACCAGCAGGCGCAGCAGCGCTGGCGTCATGTCGCCATACAGCGGCAGTGCGGGCGTGTTGAGGCCGATGACTGCTTCCGCCTCGCGGTCGGACAGGGCAGAGAGCAAGGCCAGGCCCGCAGCGCCCACCCCCAGGGGTTGCCGTGTGCCGACCTGGATCTCCAGCACCTGCACGGGATAGCTGCCCATCTGGCGTGCGATGCAGTGCGACAGGCCGCCTTCACGGACCACGGCATAGGCCGCATCGCCGCAGGCCGTGCTGATGGCGGACAGCACGGGGGCCAGGCGCTGGGCCAGGTCCTGCCGCTGTTGGACTGAGGGCGCCAAAGGCCCCCAGCGCTCACCCGGGGCGTAGTGAAAGCGCGCCACCTGGGTCACATAGCCCGCTTGCTGCAGCGTCGCCAGCAAGCGGTAGACCGTGGCCCTTTCCAGCCCGGCTGCCTGGCACAGCGCTGTGACCCGCAGGCCTTCCGGTGGGCCTGCAAGCACCGCATCCATGACCTGTAGGCCACGGCGCAGGGTGCGGCTGTCGTCATGGGCAGAGGGTTTGTCTGTGGGTATTTTGTCCATTCTGCGGACATTTTCATTCATTTTTTCGGAGATGCAGGAGAACAATTCGGCGCACTGGGTACGGCTGCATAGACAAAAACCGCAGCGACAGATGCCCGGATGACAGAGGCCAAGGAGACAAACATGAAGACAGAAATTCCCCGTCGATCCCTTGTGATGGCACTGAGCGCCGCCTGCGTTGCCGCAGCACTGCCATGTGCCGTTCAGGCTCAGGAGGCGCAGTGGCCCACCAAGCCCGTGAAGCTGGTGGTGGGCTACGCGGCAGGTGGTGCCACGGATGTGGTGGCCCGCCTGGTGGCCCACAAGCTGGGCACCGAGTTGGGTCAGCCCATCATTGTGGAAAACCGCACCGGTGCGAACAGCAATGTGGCGGCCGAGGTGGTGTCCAAATCGCCGGCCGATGGCTACACGCTGTATGTCTATGTGATTGCCAACACGATCAATGCCACACTCTACAAGAAGCTGGGCTACGAGCCGGTCAAGGGCTTCGAGCACATCGGCATGATCGCCAAGATTCCGAACCTGCTGGTGGTCACTCCCCAGCTGCCGGTCAAGACCGTGCAGGACTACATCCAGTTTGCGAAGACGTCCAAGGACGGCATCACCTTTGCTTCTTCCGGCAGCGGTTCGTCGATTCACCTGTCGGGCGAGATGTTCAAGCAAAAGACCGGCATCCACATGTTGCATGTGCCGTACCGCGGCAGTGCGCCGGCCATTACCGATTTGCTGGGCGGCCAGGTGCAGTCCATGTTCGACAACGCGCCTTCGGCCATCGGCCATGTGAAGAGCGGCAAGCTGCGAGCCGTGGCCATCACCAGCAAGGAACGATCGCCGCTGTTGCCCGATGTGCCCACGGTGGCGGAGTCGGGGATTCCCGGTTTCGAGGTGGAGTCCTGGTTTGGGCTTTCTGCGCCCGCCGGCACGCCGCAGGCCATCGTCGTCAAGGCCAATGCCGCGCTGAACAAAGCGCTGTCAGATGCTTCCGTGCGCCAGCGTTTGGCGGACATGGGCGCCACTGCATCGCTGAGCACCCCAGGCGAGATGCGTGATTTGGTCGCCAGCCAGGTGGTGAGCTGGCGTGACGTGGTCAAGGCATCCGGCGCCACGGTCGAGTGATTTTTCCCCGTTCGAGAGAGATTCCATGTACCCGATAGATTTCTTCTGGCGCGCAGCTGCGCGCTGGCCGCAGCGTGTGGCGATCGATGCGCCCGAGGGTTGCATCACTTACCAGGAACTCGCCGAGCGCGTGTGTGCCACGGCGGCAGGCCTGGTGGCGCTGGATGCCATGCCGCAGTCGCGCGTGGGCATCTGCGCGGGCAACAGCGCAGACCACATCGTGGTGCTGCTGGCCGTACTGGCTTGCGGCAAGGTCTGGGTGCCGCTCAACCCCAAGAGCACGCAGCCCGAGATTCGCCGCGTGACGGATGCCATCGACGCCAGCATTGTGGTGGTCGATGCGGCCTATGCCCACCTGGTGACGGAGCGCACGGCGCAGCGCGTGTTGATTGGTGACAGTGCGCAAGAGGGCACGACGCTGGCGCAGCTGATGGCCACGCACGCTGGTGCGTTGGCGCCGGTGTTTTCGCTGCCCGACGACGCCACGCAGGCCATCAAGTTCACGGGCGGCACCACCGGTGCGCCCAAGGGCGTGATGCAACCCTATCGGGCCTGGATGACCAACATCGTCAACCAGATCCATGCCTGGGGCTTTGATGAGCACGACCGCTATGTGATGGCTGCCCCCATCACCCACGGCACCTCGACCTATGTCCTGCCCATCCTGGCGCAAGGTGGCTGCCACCTGATCATGGAGGGCGTGGGTGCTACTGCTGTGCACCGCACTTTCAAGGAGCGCGGCGGCACGGTCTGCTTCATGCCGCCGACGCTGGTGTACATGCTGATGGCGCTGGAAGGCGCATCCCGCGCGGACTTCCCACAGCTCAAGCGCCTGATCTACGGCGGAGCGCCCATGCCCCCCGAAAAGATTCGCGAGGTGCGTGCATTCTTTGGCCCGGTGCTGGGTACCACCTACGGCCAGACGGAAGCGCCGCAGATTCTGACGGTGATGCGCCCGGAAGATTTCGAGGACGAGCGCAACTGGGCAGCCGTGGGCCGCAAGACCTGGTACAGCGATGTGGCTGTGATGTCGCCCCAGGGCGACATCCTGCCGGTCGGAGAAGTGGGCGAGGTGGTGGCCCGGGGGCCGCTGGTAATGAGCGGGTACTGGAAGCTGCCCGAGAAGACGGCCGAGACCTTGGTCGATGGCTGGCTGCACACCGGTGATCGCGGCATGTTTGATGCGCGCGGCTACCTCTACCTCAAGGACCGCCTCAAGGACATGGTGATCACCGGGGGCTTCAACGTTTATCCCGTCGAGGTCGAGAACGCGCTCGGCAAGCACCCTGCCGTGCACGAGTGCGCCGTCTTCGGTATCCCCGATGACAAATGGGGCGAGTGCGTGCAGGCCGCCGTGCAGCTGCGCCCGCAGCAGCAGGTGAGCGAGGCCGACCTCATCGCTTTTGTGCGTGAGCAACTGGGCCCGGTGCAGACCCCCAAGCGCATTCATTTTCACCAGGACCTGCCGCGCTCGCCCGTGGGCAAGGTGCTGAAGACCGCCGTGCGCGAGCTGGCCATCCAGAGCAATTGAGAAAGACCGTTATGACTACCCACTCCAAGACCCCCACCACCAGCCTGTGCACCCACACGCTCACCAGCTTGCATTACGGCAACACCAATCTGGTGGAAGACCTGATGGGCCAGAAAACCTTCACCGAAGTCATGCTGATGCAGATCCTGGGCCGTACACCCCGGCCGGTGGATTTGCGCATCACCGATGTGGTGCTGATCGTGTTGATGGAGCATGGCCTGACACCCAGTGCTATCGCCACCAGGCTGATCTACATGAGCGCGCCGGAGAACCTGCAAGGTGCCGTATCCGCTGGCCTGCTGGCGGTGGGCAGCTCGTTTGTGGGCACGATGGAGAATTGCTCCCGGATGCTGGACCGCATCGTGGCCGCGCCCGATGCGGATGCCGAAGCGCTGGAGATTGCGCACCACTACAAGGCGCAAAAAAGCCTGGTGCCAGGCTTTGGCCACCACCTGCACAAGCCGGTCGATCCGCGTGCCTACAAGCTGCTGGAGCTGGCACGTGCCGAGCCCGATCTCAAGGGCGACCGCGTGCGCGCGTTGGAAGCCCTGTCCCGCGCGGTGGATGCTGTGGCCGGCAAGCCCATCACCATCAATGCCACTGGTGCGGTGGCCGCCTTATTGGGTGAGCTGGAGGTGCCGACCAATGTGATGCGCGGCTTTGCCGTGATCTCCCGTGCGGCGGGCCTGGTCTCGCACATCGTGGAGGAGCAGCGTGACCCCTCGGGGCGCTTCATCTGGGACACGATCGAGCATGCCATTCCCTTTGTAGCGGCCAAGGGCGGCAAGTCTGGCGATTCCTCGCCTGCCTGAAGTGCGCACTGCCTGGGCGAGGAGACCGTAAAAACGCTCTCAGGGCCGCAGCAGCTCCCAGGCCATGCGGATGCGTTGCGCATCTCGGCCCAGCTTTTTGCTGTCGGGCAAGCGCCCGGCCCAGGCCATGCGGGCCACACTGTCCGACAGGGCTTGCTGGGCGTCAGGCGACAGCGTCTGGGCCCAGGCCTGCCATTGGGCACGGGCAGCGGGCAAGGCTGCTGCGGCCTGGAGAATCCAGGCGGTGGAATGGGCAAAGCACAAGGCATCGCGGGCGTGGCACAGGGGCAGGGGCAAGGTGGCGGAGGGGTCGTCTTCGAAGTCGATATAGCCGATCACGCCATCCGGGCAGCGCACCAGGTTGCGGGCAAAGGCCTGGCTCAGGCAGGTGCCGGTCTTGTGTACCTTGGTGAGGGATTGCAGCCCCTGCTTCCACAGCGCCAGCACGGCGGCGCTGCCGCGTGCCACGGCCTGCTCCATCTCATTGCCCAGGCTGGGTGTGTCCTCGCCGGGAGCGCCCAGGTGGCGCATCAAGAAGCCGTCATCACAGGCCGCCAGCACCTCGGGCACCCGCAGGCCGCGGGCGGCCAGATCACGCAGGCGGCTGACCTCGGTGGCAATGGCGGTGTGGCCGCCCAGATTGGGCACGGGGGCCAGCACCGGCATGTGCAGCCCGCGCGCCACGGCGCCCAGCAGGCGGTAGCGCCAGGCCCCATGGCTGCGGCCCGCGCGCTTGAGCCACAGTGTTTCGGAGGGCTGTACATAGCGCATCACCGCATGGGGCTGGCTGTGCACATGGGCCAGCAGGAAAGCGTCGTAATCCAGGGCGGTGGAGGGCAAGGCAGTAGAAGGCACGGTCAGCAGTCCGGGAACAGGGCAAGGCGTGCCGCAACAGCGGCGCGAAATGGGGGATTGTGCCGTGTTGGCACTTGCCTGGCCTGGCCTGGACGCTGCGCAGCCATGCTGGCGTGGCCCAGACCAGGGCACGGTGCACGGGCCAGGCCCCGCAGCAAAGGCTGCCGGCACCATGGCTTGGGCATGCCGCTTTTGTGCTGCGGCAAAGACTGGGTTGGACCCGCATCGCCTCCAAACGGGCACGGCCCAGGTCAAGGGCAGCCAGCAAGGGCCTACGCCAGCCGCGCCGCCCCGCAGCAAAGGCTGCCGTCCCCTTGGGGGGAAGACTCAGGGGGGCGCTATGTCACGCTGGCACGCTTTGTGGACGCTGCGCCGAAGGCACCATAGGGGGCGGTGTGATCTGAAAGCTCTCGGCGCTGGTGTGCGGCCAATACTGCTTGAACACGCTGTGCTGTTGCTCCAGCGGGCCCAGCAGGGCGCCGGGCTCCACGTGCATGACCAGATTGGACAGGGCATGAACCTGGCTGTCGCTGGTGCGGCGCACGATGTGGTGGGGTGTGAAGTCCTGGGGGTGCTGCAGGCCGGAGGCCTGTACCAGCTCTTGCAGGGCATGCAGCGTCTTGCGGTGGTAGGAGGCCACGCGCGTGGCCTTGTCGGGCACCATCAGGGCTTTTTGGCGCAGCGGGTCCTGGGTGGTCACGCCGGTGGGGCACATGCCGGTGTGGCAGGCCTGTGCCTGGATACAGCCCAGGGCCATCATGAAGCCGCGGCCGCAGTTGCACCAGTCGGCACCCAGCGCCATCATGCGTGCGATGTCGAAGGCCGTGATCACCTTGCCCGCAGCACCCAGCTGGATGCGGTGGCGCAGGTTTACGCCCACCAGGGTGTTGTGCACCAGCAGCAAACCTTCTTGCAGCGGCACGCCCACATGGTCGGTGAACTCCACCGGTGCGGCGCCGGTGCCGCCTTCGGCACCATCGACCACGATGAAGTCGGGGGTGATGTCGGTTTGCTGCATGGCCTTGACCATGGCAAACCATTCCCAGGGGTGGCCCACGCAGAACTTGAAGCCCACGGGCTTGCCGCCGGACAAACGCCGCAGCTGGCCGATGAAAAGCATCATCTCCAATGGCGTGGTGAAGGCGCTGTGACTGGAGGGCGAAATGCAGTCTTGACCCACGGGTACGCCACGGGCTGCTGCGATTTCAGGAGTGACCTTGGCGCCCAGCAACATGCCACCATGGCCGGGCTTGGCGCCCTGGCTGAGCTTGAGCTCAATCATCTTCACCTGTGGGTCACAGGCATTGGCGCCGAATTTCTCGGCGTTGAATGTGCCGTCATCGTTGCGGCAACCGAAATAGCCCGAGCCGATTTCCCAGATCAGATCCCCGCCATGCACGCGGTGGTACTGGCTGATGGAGCCCTCGCCCGTATCGTGTGCAAAACCGCCGGCCTTGGCGCCCTGGTTCAGTGCCAGCACGGCATTGGCAGACAGCGCGCCAAAGCTCATGGCCGAGATGTTGAACACGCTGGCGTGATAGGGCTGGGTACAGGCGGCAGCGCCCTCCAGCGGCTGGTCGGGCTGGCCGCCAATCCAGGTGCGGAAGTCATGGCTGCCAAGCTGGGACGGTTGCATCGAGTGGTTGACCCACTCGTAGCCATCCGCACTCACATCCATTTGCGTGCCGAAGGGGCGGCTGTCGGGCTCACCCTTGCTGCGCTGGTAGACCAGGGAGCGTTGGGCACGGGAGAAAGGCAGGTTTTCGTTGTCCGACTCGATGAAGTACTGGCGCATCTCGGGGCGGATGTACTCGAACATAAAGCGCAGATGGCCCAGCACCGGGTAGTTGCGCAAGATGGAGTGGCGTGTCTGGCGCAGGTCATACAGACCCAGTGCGGACAGCGCCAGCAGCACGGCCGAGGCCAGGCCCCACCACAGTGGTGCGGCGGTGAGCGCCATCACCAGGCAGAAAAAGCCACCCAGCAGGCACAGCACCAGCGTGGTGTAGCGCACCGGGAAAAGGCCTGCGCTGCGGGAAGAGGGGGATGCCATATTTTCTTGAACTCCTGTGTAGGGTGCACGGGCATGGGGGGCCGGCTAAACTGCCGGCGTTCGGCTGGCGCGGCAAGCGCGTACGGCCCATGCTCTGCGGGAAAGCAGGTCAAACCGACCTGCATATGCCTGCCGGGCGATCATAAAAGTCTTTGACGCGCAGGACCTCGCCATGGAAAACCACACACCAACCCCCTCGGATAACGAGACCGACACCGCCCAGTACGCCCTCAGCAATGAGGAGCTGCAAGAGCTGGACGAGCTGCTGGACAGCCTGCGCGAGCGCTCCGAAGAAGTGCCGCAGTGGGAGTTCTGCGACGGCTTCCTGACCGCCGTGATCTGCACCCGCCGTCCCATCAGCGTGGGCGAATGGCTGCCCATGCTGCTGGGTGATGGTGAAGACCTGGAAGTGGCCGACGGCCAGCCCCTGCCGCTGCTGGAGGTTTTTGCCAGCGCCGAGCAGCAAGCCCGTTTCCTGGAACTGGCGCAGCGCCGCATCGACGAGATCCGCACCCAGCTGGACACCGAGGTGAAGTCCCTGGCCGATGACACCGCTTTCCAGCCCGAAGTGCTGGATACGCGTGGCGCCATCCTGATGCTGCCCGAAGCCGAGCAAAAGGAAGTGGAAGACGAGGAAGTGCCCTCCTTCGCGCAGGTGTGGGCGCTGGGCTTTATGTTTGTGGTGGAAAACTGGGCTGAGGAATGGGCCGCTCCCCGCGACAAGGAAGCCGCCCAGTGGCTGGATGCCGCCATGGAATTCGTGGTCGACCTGACCGAAGACGACACCGGTGAGCCCGAGCTGAATCTGTATGAAGAGACCGGCCCCGCCTCCACCAGCCAGGAGCGCGTGGACGCATTCGGCGAAGCCGTCTGGGCCGTGTATGACCTGCGCCAGCTGTGGCGCAGCATGGGCTCGCGCGTGGAGTCCGTGGTCAAGGGCGAGCAGCCCGGCCGCAACGACCCTTGCAGCTGTGGCAGTGGCAAGAAGTTCAAGAAATGCTGTGGGGCTTGATGTGAGCCGTCCCTGAGGCACTTTGCCCCATGAAAAAGCCCCTGCGGTCAAGGCTGCAGGGGCTTTTTTTTGCAGGGCGTTGCACCCCAGACAGCGAATGTCCGGGGCGCGGTGGCGGGTGATCAGAGTTCGATCTTGGCCACGTCCACAATCTTTTTGTACTTGCCGATTTCGGTGTTGATGTACTGGGTGGGGTTGATCTTGGGGTCCATCACCTGGGCGCCAGCGTCTTCCATCTTCTTGCGGAACTCGGGGGCGGCCATGGTCTTGTCCAGCGCAGCCTTGATCTTGGCGACGATGGGGGCGGGCAGATTGGCCGGGCCCATCAGCGAGAACCAGCTGTTGATGTTCACGTTCTTGAACTCGGGCTGCTCGGCCAGGGCCGGGATGTCCGGCGTCTGTGCATAGCGCTTGGCTTCGGTGGTGCCCAGGGCCACGACCTTGCCGGACTTGATCAGGGGCAGGCCCGAGGACAGCACGAACACGCCGAACTCGATGTTGTTGCCCAGGATGTCGTTGGTCAGTGCCGGCACGCCGCGGTAGGGCACATGCTGCATGTCGATCTTGCCCTGGTCCTTCATCATCTCGCCGGCCAGGTGCAGAGCCGTGCCCACGCCGGACGAGCCGTAGCTGGCGGCGCCGGGCTTGGACTTCACCAGATCGATGAACTCACGCGTGTTCTTCACATGGGCTTTTTGCGAAGCCACCAGCACCATGGGCTGGGAAGCCACCATGCCAATGGCGGTGAAGTCCGTGGGCTTGTACTTCACGGCCTTGTTCACCAGGCCGGCAATGGCCAGCTCGTTGTTGGCGCCCACCAGCAGGGTGTAGCCGTCGGGCTTGGCATTGGCCACCTTCTGGGCACCGATGGCGCCACCAGCGCCGCCCAGGTTTTCCACCACCACGGTCTGGCCCAGGTGTTTTTCGATCTCGTTGGCCACCAGGCGGCCCACCAGGTCGGTAGAGCCACCTGCGGGGTAGCCGACGACGATGGTCACGGGCTTGGTGGGGTAGGCAGCGTCAGCGGCCAGGGCGGGGGCAGCCACCAGAGCAGCGGCGCAGGCCAGCAGGGTGCGGCGCAGGATTGTGCGGGTCATGAATATCTGTCCTTCAGGGAAGAGGGGGAGCGTTCTTCAGGAAATTTGTTGCGAATTGTGCGACCAAGACTTGCAAGTCTGGTGCCAAAACGGCACATGTCCGTGCTGTTATCAGGGTATGCAAAAAGTGCATTACACAGCGTGCAGAGCTTGCCAGAAGCCTTCGGCCGAGGAATTCAGTCGTCTTTTGGGGCGGTAAATACGCACATCGAAGCGGATTTCCATGGCCGAGCCTCCAGCCACGGCCAGCATGCCGCTCTTGCAGTCGGCATGCACCATGGACCAGGGCAGCCAGGCCACGCCCAGGCCTTTGAGGGCGTATTCGTGCACGGCATCGGCGCTGTCGCACTCCACCAGCCGGTGCAGGCGTGGGGCCTGGCGGTGGTTGGCCAAATGGTCTTCCACCAGCCGCCCGAGGGCCAACGGGCGCGCATAGGCCAGATAGGGCACCGGGGAGTGGCTCTGAAAAGGGTAGCGGGCCGCGCCCGTGGCATCGGCGCGGGAGACGGGCACCAGCTTGTCCGAGGCCACATGCAGATAGTGGAACTGGCGGGTATCCAGGCCCGGTGCCAGCGTGGGGTGGTGGTAGAGCAGGGCAAAGTCGGCCTGGCCTTGCACCAGCATTTGCGCAGCCTGCTGCATGGCGGTGGTGCGTACCACCAACTCGCTGGACTGCAGCAGCGTGGGTTGCAGTGCCAGCCAGTCGGCCACCACGGTGCGCGCCAGCGTGCGGCCGGTGGCCAGGGTGATGGTGTGGGCCTGGCGGCCGGCGGCAGCGCGCAGCTCTTCCTGCGACTGGGCCAGGGTGCGCACGATTTGCTCGGCCGAATCCAGAAACACCTCGCCGGCCGGCGTCAGCCGCACCGGGCTGCCTTCACGCTCCACCAGCGGCGAACCGGCCCAGGCCTCCAGCGCGCGTATGCGCCGGCCAAAGGCCGGATGGGTCACATGGCGCAGCTCGGCGGCACGGGTGAAGCTGCGCTCCTGCGCCAGGGCCACAAAGTCTTCCAGCCACTTGAGCTGCATGACGACGGTCTGTGCGCTGCGGGGGAGGGCTTAGCTGCGCGCCGCAGCCTGCAATGTGGCGCGGGTGTCCAGCGCCGCCTTGCGGGCGGCGGCGGCAAAGTCCTCGCCTTGCGAGGCATACAAAATGGCGCGCGAGGAGTTGATGATGATGGGGCCGCCGCCGATGCGGGCCGCCTTCACCGTGGCCACGGCGTCGCCGCCCTGGGCACCCACGCCGGGGATCAGCAGCGGCAGGCTGGGAGCCACGGCGCGCACGCGCTCGATTTCATGTGGGCGGGTGGCGCCCACCACCAGGCCCAGCTGGCCATTGGTGTTCCACGGGCCCTGGGCCAGCTTGGCCACATGCTCGAACATGGCGGGCTGGCCCGGCAGATCGGCCATGCGCTGGGCCTGCAGATCGTCGCCACCGGGGTTGGAGGTGCGGCACAGCAGGAAGGCGCCCTTGCCCTTGTACTTCAGATAGGGCGTGATCGAGTCAAAACCCATGAAGGGCGACAGGGTCACGGCGTCGGCGCCGTAGCGCTCGAAGGCCTCCTTGGCGTACTGCTCGGCCGTGGAGCCGATATCGCCGCGCTTGGCATCCAGAATCACCGGCACATGGGGGGCCACGGCGCGCATATGGGCCATCAGCTTTTCCAGCTGGTCTTCGGCGCGGTGGGCGGCGAAGTAGGCAATCTGGGGCTTGAAGCTGTTTACCAGATCGTGGGTGGCATCGACGATGGCGGCGCAGAAATCGTAAATCTTCGACGCGTCGCCCCGCATGGCCGCAGGAAAGCGGCTGGGTTCGGGGTCCAGACCCACGCACAGCATGGAGTCATTGCGCGTGGACGCGTCGCGCAGCATGTCGAGAAAATTCATGGGGCGCAATTTTAAAGGGGCAGGCTTACACCGGCGTTGGCTGCTGGGGGAGTCCCTGCTTTCGCGCCAGCTTGTGGGCACAATTGCTTACCTATGTCTGCCTCTCTGCCCCGCTTTACCCCCCGCCAACTCGTTTTACTGGTGCTGCTCACCGTGGTCTGGGGCCTGAACTGGCCCATCATGAAAGTGGGCGTGGCGCATTTCCCCCCGCTCACCTTCCGCATGATTGCCATGTGGCTGGCCGTGCCGGTGCTGGCGCTGGTGCTGTGGCAGCAAAAAGCGCCATGGACGGTGCCGCGCGCGGCCTGGGGCAAGCTGGCCCTGCTGACGTTGACGAATATGCTGCTGTGGCACTGCCTGATGATTCTGTCCATGCCGCTGCTGTCCAGCGGGCGAGCCGCCATCCTGGGCTACACCATGCCCATCTTCTCGGCCGTGATTGGCGTGGTGGTGTTTGGCGAGCACCTGGCCGGCCGGGCCTGGGCCGGCGTGGCCGCCGCCGCCCTGGGCGTGGTGCTGCTGCTGTGGCATGCCGTGGCCTCGCTGGGCAGCCCGCTGGGCGTGGCCCTGATTCTGACGGCCGCCGCCGGCTGGGCCATGGGCACCCAGCTGCTGCGCCGCACGGACATGCCCGTGCCCTTGATGACGCTGTCGTTCTGGATGGTGCTGCTCACCGCCATCTTCCTGAGCCTGCTGTCCACGCTGTTCGAGCGCCAGCTGTGGCACTGGCCGGACCACACGGCCCTGGTCACCATCCTCTACAACGGCCCGCTGGCCATTGGCTTTGCCCAGGTGACCTGGTTCTTCCTGGCCCGCACCCTGCCACCCGTGGCCTCCACGCTGAGCGTGATGCTCATCCCCGTGATCGGCGTGTTCAGCGGCGCCTGGTGGCTGGGCGAGCAATTGCGCTGGCAGGACTGGGCCGCCGTGGCACTGATCATGCTGGCCATTGCGTCGGTGCTGTGGCCTAAAAGGGCTTGAGGTAGCCTGCTACTGGCGGTTACCCGTGCAACATCTGCAGCTTGTACGAGCAGCTAGTGCGGAGAAGGATGACCCATGACCACCATTGCCGTGCTGACGATTGATGTGCAGCGAGGACTTTTTGAAACCATGCCCCCACCTGGCGATGCCATGGGCACGGTGGAGCGTATCAATCGGGTCATGGCCCATGCGCGGACCATGGGCTGCCCCGTGGTCCTGGTGCAGCATGCGGGGACTGCGCTGGCTCCGCAATCGGAGGGCTGGCGGCTGCTGCCAGCGCTGCAAACCACAGCGGAAGACTTGCGGGTAGGCAAGACCACGCCCGATGCTTTTCAGGGCACAGATCTGGATGCCTTGCTGCGCCAGCGCGGCATCACCGAACTCGTGGTCACGGGCTATGCCAGCGAGTTTTGCATAGACACCACGGTGCGTCGCGCCGCAGCCCTGGGCTATGCCGTGACGCTGGTGGCAGATGCCCACACCACACACGACAAGCCCCATGCCACAGCGGAGCAAATCCGCACCCACGAAAATGCCACGCTGCCCGCCATCACCAGCTTTGGCCCCCGTATTCGCGCGGTCCCTACAGCCGGCTGGATGGCCAGCGTCGGTTGACAGGGACATTGCTGGAGCGCTCAGGCTGAAATCGGCTGCCTGCTCGGGTGGCTGGCTCAGGCTGTTTTACGGCGCAGTGCGCGATTCACGGTCCATATCGGCCGGCCATTGCACCTTGGGCGCCAGGCGCCGGGCCAGGTTATAGGCCGGGATATCGTTGGTCCAGTCGCGTGGCGGGTTGTTGGGGTATTGGGGAAAGGCCTCAGACAGGTCCTCGTGCAGCGTGAACTCCACCACCTCGAAAGAAACCTCACCCACGGTGAAGCTGAAACGCAGATCGGATTGAACAGCCATGGAAAATCCTTGCCGGCCCGTGAAAGGGCTGGCAGCCGATTGCAAAAAAGGAAGCGGCTGGCGCGTTGCACCAGCCGTATGACACGGGCGCCGCCACAGTGATCCCGGTCCTATGCCGGCCGCGTCCTTGGGCCTGTGGCGTCTTCAAGAATTGGCTTGACCCAAGCTGTACCAAACCGGCGCGGCTCCACTCAGGGACGGCCAGCAAGAGCCGCCCCCCAGCAAAGGCCGTCGTCCCCCTTGGGGGAAGCCGCAAAGCGGCTCAGGGGTAGTCAGGCTCAGGCTTCCTGGGGCTTGCGCCAGTCGTCCGAGGCCTCGGTACCGGCAATGGCGTGGGTCCAGGTGATCTTGCGGTAGGCCATGGATACCTTGACCAGCTGGGTGTACTCGGACTTGCTGGGGTCCTGGGCGTGGGGCAGCACGGTGTTGATGTTGACGATGGTGGCGTCTTCGAGCTTGGTGGTGAAGAAGTGCTCTTGCTTGCCTTCCACCGAGGTGCGGTACCACTTGACCTCGACCTCGGGCAGCATTTCGCCGGAAGCCAGGGCCTGGTAGAGCAGCGGCGTGGCCTTGTTCAGCGGGGCGGTGAAGACAAAGGGCTTGTGCACGCGCTGGCCCGAAGGTTGGCCGCTTTGCGGGTCGGTGGGGGTGGCGATCAGGTGCTCGATTTCCTGCACCAGGATCTGGTCTTCATGGCCTTCCTGGTAGACGTTGCCCACGGAGTCGGAGGTGAAGGCCCCCTGGGTGATATGGCCCTGGGTCTTGCCATGGATGCTGATGTAGGCGGGAGTTGGCATGTGATGAATTCCTTGTAGTGAAAACGTAGGTGGCCGCAGGGCCAGGCTCGCCATCGGCCGATGACAGACGTCTTAAGGCAATTCATGTGCCAACTTTGTGGATGGAGATATTTCCTTTATCTATCAATGACTTGCGAATGTTGCAGTCCAGAAATCGCAGCCCGCAAGCCTAAAAAGCGGTTTTTTACCCCCTGAAATCGGGTCATTTCTGACCCGTTATTTGCAAGTCATTGAAATCATTGAAGAAAAATCGGGTCATTTTTGACCCGGTCGGGCCAAAAATGACCCGCTTGACTGAATCGCTCGGGCTTGTGGGTCACAGCAGCGGGGCCATGCGATAGCGCAGCTCGGCCCATCCAGGCCTGCAACTTTTCGCGGTTTTCTGGCTCGGATGGCATGCGGTCCGCCCATTTTTCACTTTCCCGGGAATGCCATGCTGAGCCATTTGCTCACCACGCTCATCGACGATATCGAGGGTGACACCGTCACTCTGCAGGCGCTGTTGGAGGCCAGTGGCCGCCAGGGCATGTTGCTGATCTGTGCGCTGTCGTCGCTGCCGTTTTTGATTCCGGTGTCGATTCCCGGTGTGTCAACGGTATTCGGGGCAGCCATTGTGCTGCTGGCCTGTGCGCTGTTCCTCCATCGCCTGCCCTGGCTGCCGCGCCGCATTCTGGACAGGCCGTTGGATGCGGCCAAGCTCAAGCCCGTGTTGCGAAAGGGTGTGGGCGTGGTCAGCAAGATCGATCGTTGGGTGCGGCCGCGCTGGATGGCGCTGACGAACCGGACCATGCTGCGCGTCAACAGCGCGGTGCTGGCTTTTGGCGGCCTGTTGCTGATGGCACCGCTGGGGCCGATCCCGTTTTCCAACACCGCGCCGGCCGTGGGCATCTTGCTGCTCACAGTGGGCCTGGTGCAGCGCGATGGCCTGTGCGTGCTACTGGGCTACCTGGGCCTGGTGCTGAGCGTGGCGTATTTCAGCGTGCTGGGTTATCTGGCCTGGACCGGGGGCAGCTACCTGTTGGGCTAAACCTTGAGCAGGCTTTCCCCATGACAAAGCCCGCAGGCCATGGCCGTGCGGGCTTTGTTTTTGATAGCTGCCCACGCAGGTGCGACCTGCGCGGGCAGCCTGTTGGATTGAAAATTCCGGCTTAACCCTTGGCGCGCTTTTGCAGGATCTCGAAGGCGGGCAAGGTCTTGCCTTCCAGCACTTCCAGGAAGGCGCCGCCGCCGGTGGAGATGTAGCCCACGTCTTTTTCGATGCCGTACTTGGCAATGGCGGCCAGGGTGTCGCCACCGCCGGCAATGCTGAAGGCGGGGGACTCGGCAATCGCCTGCGCAATCACCTTGGTGCCATTGGCGAACTGGTCGAACTCGAACACGCCCACGGGGCCGTTCCAGACGATGGTGCCGGCCTTCTTCAGCTGTTCGGCCAGCAGGGCTGCGGTTTCGGGGCCGATGTCCAGAATCATGTCGTCGTCTTCGACCTCAGTGGCCTTCTTCACCGTGGCGGGGGCGTCGGCAGCAAAGGTCTTGGCGGTGACCACATCGGTGGGCACGGGCACCTTGGCGCCGCGTGCAGCCATGGCGTCGATCACGGCCTTGGCATCGGCCACCAGGTCGGGCTCGGCCAGGGATTTGCCGATTTTGAGGCCGGCGGCCAGCATGAAGGTGTTGGCAATGCCGCCGCCCACGATGAGCTGGTCCACCTTGTCGGCCAGGCTCTTCAAAATGGTCAGCTTGGTCGAGACCTTGGAGCCGGCGACGATGGCGGCCAGCGGGCGTGCGGGCGCGGCCAGGGCCTTGTTCAGGGCATCGATCTCGGCCGACAGCAGCGGGCCGGCGCAGGCGATGGGGGCGTACTCGGCAATGCCATAGGTCGTGCCTTCGGCACGGTGGGCTGTGCCGAAAGCGTCGTTGACAAAGATGTCGCAGAGCTTGGCCAGCTTTTGGGCCAGCTCGGGCTTGTTCTTTTTCTCGCCCACGTTGACGCGGCAGTTCTCCAGCAGCACGACCTGGCCGGGCGCGACCTGCACGCCATCCACCCAGTTGGCCACCAGGGGCACTTCACGGCCCAGCAACTCGGCCAGGCGCTGGGCCACGGGGGCCAGCGAATCCTGTGGCTTGAACTCGCCCTCCGTGGGGCGGCCCAGGTGGCTGGTGACCATCACGGCCGCACCGGCCTTGAGTGCCATCTCAATGGCCGGCACCGAGGCGCGCACGCGTGTGTCTTCGGTAATCTGGCCGGCATCGTTCAATGGCACGTTCAGATCGGCACGGATGAAAACGCGCTGGCCTTGGACTTTGCCTTGGGCACACAGGTCGGAGAAGCGAAGAATATTCATGGTGGAGAAGCCAGGTCTTATAGAAGTGTGGAAGCGGGGATTATAAAAACTCCCCCTGGGGCAGGTTGCACCTTGTCCCTGCTCTCGCATGGTTGCGCTCGCGGACAGAGGCAGCCTGCACGGAAGGCCTGGAGGAGGGGGTCTCCAATTCGCACCCATTTGCTGCGAATTGCTGAGGGTGCTGGCCCTGCTGCACTGGTCGGCCTAGGATGGCGGCTTTCTTTTTTCGGGGTGGCGCTTTGCCGCCTGCACTGTGCATGTTCCATGGCCGCCGTCTGCTGCAGCTCACGCCGCTTTGCCCCTGCGGGCAAGGCCTGGCCGTGCGCGTGCAGGCTTTGCTGTTGCCCGCCATGGCGCGCCTGAGCGAGCGCGCTGTGGGGCGCAGCGAAATCGGCCCCCGACAGGCCGCACGGCCCTAGGGCGTTGGTCTGGGTGCCGCAGGCCAGCGTGACCAGGGCGACATTGCACTCTTGGGCCTTGGCCAGCCCGTAGTGCACGCCGGCGGACAGGCACAACCTCCTCTTTCCCTTGCACGGGCATGGCGCCCGTGACCGGATGCGCCGCGCGTTGCCGTCACGCCGGTCTTCTGCTGGCCGCACTGTTGAAGGAGTGCGTGGTGCATCTGACCGCCACCGGGCCGTGGAGCCCCCATCCTCTGTCATCCCTGACTGCGCCCTGGTCTGCCGCCATCGCGGCGGTCAAGGCTCCGTTCCAGCGCATGAGCGCAGCTGCCACACCGCAGGCCACCGAGCTGCGCATCGACGTCATGCTGCCGCTGGTGGAGGGCGAGCTGGAAGCGCTGTATGAGCGCCTGTACCAGCCGGGCAGCAAGCTTTACGGGCTGGAGCGTCGCCCTCTGCATGACCCGCAGTTTGTGCTGCGCTGGCGCGAGGTTGATGGCGAGTGGTTTGCCTATGTGGAGGATGTGGCCAACGCCTGCCTGGCGGGCTATACGGTGTTCAATCGCCTGGTGGAGGTGGACAAGCGCACCGACCGCCGCGTGCGCTCGCCCCATTCGCGTTTTGCGCCGGCCTACCAGCGCCGGGGCATTGCCAGTGCGCTCTACCAGCAGGTGCTGGACCAAGGGGTGTGCCTGCTCAGCGGGGCACGCCAGTCACCGGGTGCCCATGGCCTGTGGAACCGGCTGGCACGCAGCTATGCCGACCATTACGTGGCCATTGCCGACGACAAATCGTTGCAGTATCTGGGCGCCAGCATGCCGCAGGACGCAGTGCTGGACCAACTGAGCACCCGCCGCCTGTTGTTGGGCGCGGGCTGGGAGCTGGAGGAGTTTGCCCAGGTGGTACGCATGGGCTAAATGCGACCACAGGGGCCGCCGGAGCGGGCTTGAGCAGCGCAGCGGGCAGTTATGCACCTCCCCAACGGCCAGACAGCGCTTCAAGCGCGGCGCGTGTCCGCAGACAGTGCTTTTGCACGGCAAGGGCGCGCAACAAAGCATCAAGCGCTGTCTGGGCGCCTCCAAACGATTCACCCACGAAGCCGCAAGGCTTCGCAGGCAAGGACATGGATGTTTTTATTTCCAGCGCGTAGGCTCGACAAAGACCGTGCCCAGATTGCTGGACAAGGTCAACTGCCCCTCCTGGATGGTGGCCTGCAGCTGCATGCTGCGCTCGGCCAGGCTGCCCAGCTGCTGGGCGATGTCCGAGTCGATGTAGAGCACTTCCAGCTTGTCCTGGCGGCCCAGCTTGCCTTCCAGGCCTTTCCACCACACATGGGCGGCGTGGTTGAAGGGGTAGACCAGCATGTGGTCGGATTTGTTGCAGGCCTTGGTTATGGGCTTTTCTTCGGGCTGGCCCACTTCGATCCACAGGCGTTTCTGGCCGGTGTAGTCGGTGATGTGCACGTCCGGATCATCCGGGTCGCTCAGGCCCACGCCAAAGGCCAGCGTGCCGTCGCCGTTGCACAGGGCCTGCAGCTGCCAGGCGTTGAGGGCCATGGCCACCAGGCGCACCATCATGCGCTCGTCGGTTTCGCTGGGGTGGCGGGCCAGGGTCAGGTTGTGGTCGGCGTAGTAGCCGTGGTCGATGTCGGCAATCGAGAGATTGGCTTTGAAGATGGTGGACTTGATGGCCATGGGGCGTTCTGCCCGCAGGCAGTCCTTTCATAGGGTTCTCAAAAACAAGAGCTGCCAGCGCGGGTCTGTCCTCGCTTTGGCAGCTCTTTGATGCTGAAGTGCTTGAATTTCAAGCACATGCAGCTATGGTTTTTTAGACGCGCTTGGCCAGCTCGGCAGCCTTGCCGATGTAGCTGGCCGGCGTCATGGCCAGCAGGCGGTCCTTGTCGGACTGGGGGATTTCCAGTCCGTTGATGAGGCGGTGCAGGTCTTCGGCCAGCACGGTTTTGCCGCGCGTGACTTCCTTGAGCTTTTCGTAGGCACCGGCCACGCCGTAGCGGCGCATCACGGTCTGGATGGGCTCGGCCAGCACTTCCCAGGCATGGTTCAGGTCGTCCTGCAGGCGTTCCTCGTTGAGCTCCAGCTTGTTCAAGCCGGTCATCAGCGAGGTGTAGGCCAGCGTGGCGTAGCCAAAGGCCACGCCGATGTTGCGCAGCACGGTGGAGTCGGTCAGGTCACGCTGCCAGCGGCTGACGGGCAGCTTTTCGGACAGGTGCTTGAGGATGGCGTTGGCCAGGCCCAGATTGCCTTCGGCGTTCTCGAAGTCGATGGGGTTGACCTTGTGCGGCATGGTGGACGAGCCGATCTCGCCGGCCTTCAGGCGCTGCTTGAAGTAGCCCAGGGAGACATAGCCCCAGATGTCGCGCGACAGGTCGATCAAGATGGTGTTGGCACGGGCCAGGGCGTCGAAGATCTCGGCCATGTAGTCGTGCGGCTCGATCTGGATCGAGTAGGGCTGGAAGGTCAGGCCCAGGCCGGCGGGCTCGGGCGTTTCGATGACCTTCTTGCTGAAGGCTTCCCAGTCAAAGTCGGGCCAGGCCGAGAGGTGGGCGTTGTAGTTGCCCACGGCGCCATTCATCTTGCCCAGCACCTGGACGTTGGCAATGTTGTCCGAAGCCTTTTGCAGGCGCATCACCACATTGGCCAGTTCCTTGCCCACGGTGGTGGGGCTGGCGGTCTGGCCGTGGGTGCGGCTGAGCATGGGCACTTCGGCGTACTGGCGCGCCATTTCGCGCAGCTTCAGGATGATGCGGTCCAGGGCAGGCAGCACCACCATGTCGCGGCCCACGCGGATCTGCAGGGCGTGGCTGGTGTTGTTGATGTCTTCGCTGGTGCAGGCAAAGTGCACGAACTCGGCGGCTTTTTGCAGCTCGGGGCGGGCGTCGAACTTGGCCTTGATCCAGTACTCCACGGCCTTGACGTCGTGGTTGGTGGTCTTTTCGATTTCCTTGATCGCGGCTGCATCAGCCTCGCTGAAATGGCTCACCAGACCGTGCAGATAGGTGCGTGCACCCTCGGTTAGGGGGGGGAATTCGGCAAACCCGGCATCGGACAAGGCGATGAACCAGGTGACTTCCACTTGCACACGGCGGTGCATGTAACCCTGCTCGCTCATGATGGGGCGCAGGTCGGAGAGCTTGGCGGCGTAGCGGCCGTCCAGCGGGGAAAGGGCGGAGATGGAGGACAGACTCATGGGCGCCGATTGTAGGTGTGCGCGCTGACACGCGCTGTGCCTGCCCCCTACAGCCTCGCTAGAATTTGCCTTTCCGCGCGCCGCGGAACCCTCCACGGCGCAGAAACCACTGCCTTGCTGTCCGCAGCGAAAGTTGCCGCCATGACCTTGTTGCTGATTGGTTCCCTGAGCAGCCCCTATGTGCGCAAGGTGCGCATCGTGCTGGCCGAGAAGAAGCTGGACTACCGGTTTCAGGAAGAAAACCCCTGGGACATCGATTCCCGGCTGGCCCAGACCAACCCCCTGGGCAAGGTGCCCGCCCTGGTGCTGGATGGCAAAGAGGTGCTGTATGACTCGCGCGTCATCGTCGAATACCTGGACACGCTGTCGCCCGTGGGCCGCTTGATTCCCGCCAGAGGCCGTGAGCGTGCCCATGTCAAAACCTGGGAGGCCCTGGCCGACGGGGTGGTGGATGCGGGCGTGGCCATGCGGCTGGAGCAGACCTGGGCCGGCCGTACCGAGGCTGAGCGTTGCCAGGCCTGGGTGGAGCGCTCGCTGACCAAGGTGCTGCGGGGACTGGACGCCATGCAGGCCCAGGCGCCAGCGGGCCAGGCCTTTCTCACCGGGCCGCACCTGAGCCTGGCCGATATCGCCGTGGTCACGGCGCTCGACTGGCTGGCCTTTCGCTTTCCGCAGCGCGATTGGTTACAGGACCGACCCGCACTGGCCCAGCTGCACGCCAAGCTGGCGACCAGACCGTGCTTTGTGGAGACGGCGCCGAAGTGAATGGGGCTCTCTGAGGCACTGCGTGCCGAGGCCCTTGCGGGCCGCCTCTGACTTGGGCAGATAGCCCAGTCGCCTCTGGCTGCCATCGCAAAAAGGCCACCTGCAAGGTGGCCTTTTTGTCTGCATAAAAAACGTTGTGAAGCGTCCCGAAACGAATTAAGAGAGGGAGGGAGGAGAAACGCCCCAGGACGGACAGATGCCAAGCATGCAGGCTTCACAACACTAAACCGGTACAGCGAGAAAAGACGAGTTGCTCATCTTTCTACGCTTTTTCGATCTATGCATTGGACAGAAGTTCCGTTTTTCCGGGGGAAAAATAATGTAACGGTGTGCTTCGTTTGGTATCTTGGCTCAGAACGCGATGTCCAGCAGCCGGTCCAGGGGCAGGCGCACGCGCACATCGCGGTGGGCCACGGGGGCAGCGATTTTCCAGTTGGGGTGGGCGGTGTCACGCGGAATGGGCTCGCCGGTGGGCATGCCTTCCTTGTTCACCAGCACCGCCACTCTGGGGGTGGCCGCCGTGCTGCCGCGGCGCACCACCACGGCGGTTTCGCCGCTGGCCAGTTTCACCCAGGCGCCTGGTGGGTAGATGCCCAGGGCCTTGACCATGGCTGCGCCTGCCTCGTCCACCGACTTGGTTTCGTCGTGGTAGGTGGCCTGCATGGCCGAGGTGACGGACATGGGGTGGCGGTTGGCACGGGGTGCAATGCGGGCGCCGAAGATGTCGGCGCGCTGCAGCAGCCGGGCCACCTGGTTGGCGGGTGTCTTGTCGGCCAGCCGGCCGGGGGAGCGCAGATGGTGGCCGCGCACACCCAGAAGCCAGACCTCGTCTTCCACCCCCATGCCGCGCAGCATGGTTTCGGAGCGCTGGGCATGCTCTTCCACCATCTGGGCCTGGGTGGGGCTCAGTGGGGAGATCTGCTGGGCCAGATCGTCCTGCAAATGGCCCATGCCCAGGTTCATGCTCAGGCCGGCGCGGCCGAGCTGGTGGATGCGCTCGGCCGGCCAGCGCAGGGTTTCGCGGGCGGTAATCATGCACACGGCCGCCACCAGCATGGCGTGGGTGGCGCAGTAATGGCGGGTTTCCTCGGCCGACATCTGCACCAGCGCCAGCAGGGCGGCGTCGGGGTTGTCCAGGCTGTGGCGTGCCAGGTTCTGGTGCATGTTCTCGAAGCGCGGCAGAAAGCTGTCCACATCGGGGCTGCGCATCAGCTGGGTCAGCCTGGCCTGCCAGGTGGGCCAGTGCGGCGTCTGGCGCTCCCGGTCGGCAGCGTCCTCCTGGGCCAGCGTGGCGCTCATGGTTATGGTCGAAATCATGCCCAGGGGCTTGTCCGACAGCAAAATCTCCTGCAGGTGGGCCTTGAAGGCGCGAAAGCTCTCGCCCGACTCGTCGGTGTCCACACACAGGGTCTGGCCGCGCGCCAGCAGGATTTCCAGCTCTTTATGGGAGCGGATGACATAGCCCTTTTGCGCCAGCAAGGCGCCCGCCACACCGCGCAGGGCGAAGGGCAGAGGCTGCCCCAGCGGGATGGTGTCGATGTTCAGTTCAACGAGGTTCATAGTGGGCACAGGAAATGTGACATATTCTTACATTTCAGGCCGCTGCTATCGCAACAAGCCACGGGGCGAGACGACATGCATGCATTTTCAAGGGTGATTCGCAGCAAATACCGTGTGCCACAGCTGGCGTATGGCCATGGCCTGGGGTTCCACGCTCGCAGGCTCCACCTGGCCATTGCCTTCATTCAGGCGGGACTGGTGCTGCACACGGCGCAGCTCGCGGTAGGCGGTGGCCGCCGCCTGGCCTTGGCCTGCGGGTAAAAGCCCTGCGGCTTCGGCGCGCTGCAGCAATGCGATATTGCCCGCATTGTCAATGAGTTCGCGATATTTGGCAGCCTGGGACAACACTAGGTATTGGACGGCAAATTCTGCATCCACCATGCCGCCCACACTGTGTTTGACATCAAAGACTGTGCCGCGCACAGGGTGGGCGGCACGCACGCGTTCGCGCATGGCGACGATTTCGGTGCGCAGGGCCTCGGGGTCGCGTGGTGCGGTGATCACGGCTTCGCGCACGGCGTCGAAGCGGGCGGCCAGGTCATCGCTGCCCAGCACAAAGCGGGCGCGTGTCATGGCCTGGTGCTCCCAGGTCCAGGCGGTGTTGCTGCCGCGCTGCTGCTGGTAGTCGGCATAGGCCTTGAAGCTGGTGATCAGCAGGCCCGAGCTGCCATTGGGGCGCAAGGCGGTGTCGATCTCGAACAGATCGCCTTCGCCGGTCTTCACCGTGAGCCAGTTGATCAACTTGCGCACAAAGGCGGCATAGACCTCGGGGGCGTTGTCATCGTCGTCGTCAAAGACGAAGACGATGTCCAGATCGCTGCCATAGCCCAGCTCCTTGCCGCCCAGCTTGCCGTAGCCAATGATGGCGAATTGCGGCACTTCGCGGTGGCGGTTCTTCAGGCGCTGCCAGCACCAGGCGGCGGTCACACGCAGCACGGTGTCGGCCAGGGCGCTGAGGTCGTCGGCCACCTGCTCCACGGTGATGGCGCCTTCCACGTCGCGGGCCAGGGTGCGGAAGGTCTCCGCATGGTGGGCGCGGCGCAGCAGGTTCAGCAGGGTTTCGTCGTCGTCTTCGCCGGTGGATTCCAACGCCTGCAGGCGCAGCGCCATTTCATGCTCGAAGTCGGCGGCCGAGAAGCGCTCCTGGAACAGGGCCTCACCAGCCAGCTCGTCGATCACGCCGGGGTGCTGTTGCAGATAGCGCGCCGGCCATTTGGCCGCGCCCAGCATGTGCAGCAGGCGCTCGTGCACGGCAGGGCGCTCCAGCAGCAGGGCCAGATAGCTCTCGCGGCGCAGCAGTGGCTCCAGCCAGTTCACCATGCGCACGGCGGCCTCTTCGCCGACCCGGCCTTGCTGCACCCATTGCGCGGTGCGCAACACCAGGCGGAACAAGCGGGTGCGGGCCTCGTCGCGCAGGCCTTGTACCCGGGGCAGTTGGCGCCACTCGGCCACGCGGCTGGCCAGGGCGGAGGGCAGTTGCTCCAGCAGGCCGTCCAGGTCGGCAATGACCGGGCCGGCGGCGACGCGTGGGCTGCCGCAACTGCCGGTGGTGCATTGTTGGGAGGGGTCACCGCCCAGCAGCGTGTCGAACTCCTGGGCCACCAGCTCACGGTGTGCGTCGAGCTGGTGCAGAAAGTCGCGGCAATCGGCATAGCCCATGGTCTGGGCGATCCACTGCAAATCATCGTCGCGTGTGGGCAGCACATGGGTCTGCTGGTCATCCAGGTACTGGATGCGGTGTTCCACATTGCGTAAGAAAGTGTAGGCCTGGGCCAGCTGCTGCGCGGTTTCCTGTGGCATCAGATTGGCGCGTGCCAGGCGCTGTAGCGCTTCCAATGTGGGGCGGCAGCGCAGCTCGGGGAACTGGCCGCCGCGTACCACCTGCAGCAGCTGCACGGTGAATTCGATCTCACGGATGCCGCCGCGCGAGAGCTTGACGTCGTTGGCCCGCTCGGGGTGGCCGGCGCTGCGGCGGGTGGCATGTTCGCGGATCTGGCGGTGCAGATTGCGCAGCGCATCGAACACGCTGTAGTCCAGGTAGCGGCGGAACACAAAGGGCAGGACCACGCCGCGCAGGCCTTGCACATTGGGTGTGGCAATGCAGGCCGAGGGCGCGCAGATGCGGCTCTTGAGCCAGGCAAAACGCTCCCACTCGCGGCCTTGCACCAGCAGGTATTCCTCCAGCGAGCCCAGAGAGACGGCCGCCGGCCCGGAGTTGCCATTGGGGCGCAACGCCAGGTCCACACGGAAGACAAAGCCATGCTCGGTGGTGTCGCCGATCAAGGTGTAGATGGCCTTGACCACGCGGCCAAAGTATTCGTGGTTGGAGAGCTTGCCACGGCCATCGGGCAGGCCTGCCGTGTCGCCGTCATGCTCGTAGACATAGATCAGGTCGATGTCGCTGGACACATTCAGCTCGCGAGCACCCAGTTTGCCCATGCCGATGATCCACAGCTGCACGGGCTGGCCGTCCGGGCCCAGGGGCGCGCCATGGCGGCTGTCCAGGTCAGCGCGCGCAGCCTGGCAGGCCTGGTCCAGGGCCAGTTCGGCCAGCTCGGTGACACTGCGTGTCACGGCGGCCAGATCGGCCTCGCCGGCGCAGTCCAGCGCCATGGTGCGCTCCATCACCAGCTGGCGCAGGATGCGCAGCGCCGCGCCCACGTCATAGGCCTGGTCGCGCAGCGCCTGCAGCGCAACTTCCATGGTGGCGCGGGTGGGTGGACCGGGGGGGAGCAGCGAAAACAGCGCGTCATAGCGCCGGTGCAGACGTTGCCAGAAGCGCGAGTAGGCGGCGGTTGCCGGGGCGGATGTTGCGTGTTCGGCCGGGGGAAGGTCTGCGCTGTGCATGTTCACCAAGGGAAAGGGGAGGCAGGGTGCTCTGCAAGAAGCATGCCCCTATGGCCGCCTTGCGAACGGAGCGGCGGGTCATAATTTCCAGCCACACTCTGTCTTGCCAATGATCGATCCGAAACCGCACCCCTCACGCATGCTCCGCTTACTGGCGGGATTGGCGCGTTGGACCCTGGCGGGGCTGGTGGCTTTTTGGCTGCTGCTGGGCGCCACGGCCGGGGTGCTCCATGGATTGATTGTGCCGCGAATCGGTGACTACCGCGGCAAGCTGGAACAGCTGGCCGCTCAGGCCTTGGGGGTACCGGTGCACATAGGTTCGGTGGCCGCATTCTCGGATGGGCTGGTGCCTTCCCTGGAGCTGCGCGAGGTGCAGCTGCTGGACAGCCAGGGCCAGACCGCATTGCGCCTGCCCCGGGTGCTGGTGGCCATCTCTGCACGTTCGCTGTGGCGGCAAGGGGTGGAGCAAATCGTGGTGGAGTCGCCGGAGCTGCAGCTGCGCCGCCTGGCCGATGGCCGCTGGGAAGTGGCGGGCCTGCTGCAGCGCGATGACCGTGCCGACGACGGCGCCGCCCTGGAATGGGTGTTGAACCAGCCCGAAATCGCCGTGCGCGGCGGCACATTGCGCTGGGTGGATGAGTTGCGTGGCACGCCACAACAACAGTTGCATGCCGTGGACCTGGTGCTGCGCAGCGGCCATTGGCGCCATGCGCTGCGGCTGGATGCCCAACTGGACCCCGCGCAGGGCGGTGGCGCCGTGCAGGTGTTGGGGCAGCTGCGCGAGCCCTTGCTGCCTACAGGCCGCAAACCTTGGGAGCGCTGGCAGGGGCAGTGGTATGCCCAGGGGCGCTTGCAGCAGCTACCCGCCTTACCCTGGCCACAGGAATGGGGGGTCAACCAGGTGCAGGCAGCCGGCGATTTCCGCGCCTGGGCCGATGTGCGCAAAGGCAGCCTGGCGGGGCTCACGGTCGATCTGCAACTGCCCCAGGCCGAGGTGCAATGGACCGGGGCGCAACCTGCGCCGCTGGCGCTGCGCGATGTGGCGGGACGTCTGGATCTGCAGGCCCTGGATGGTGGCTGGCAGGCCAAGGCAACAGGGTGGACCTTCACCCTGGATGATGGGCGCCGCTGGCCGCAGAGCGCGCTGACCGTGCGCTGGCCCCAGGCCGGCAGCCCGTCTCCCCATGCGCTGGAGACCAATTTTCTGGATCTGGGGCTGGTGCAGGCATTGGCAGCGCGCCTGCCATTGCCAGAGGCGGCTGCCGCACCGCTGCGGCGCTGGGCGCTGCAGGGCCAGGCCCGTGACCTGCGCGTGCACTGGCAGCCGGCTGCGCCGAATCAGTCCTTGCGCTACCGCGCCCAGGGGCAGGTGCAGGCACTGCAACTGCTCGATACCCAGGAAGAGGCCGAGCGCCTGCCGGGTGTTCAGGGCTTGAGCGCCAGCTTCACGCTGGACCAGCAAGGCGGATCGGCCGATGTCAGCATGCGCCAGGGCGCGCTCGAATTTCCGGGCATCTTTGAAGAGCCACGCATCCCTGTCGACCGCTTGCAGGCCCAGCTGCGCTGGAGCCAGGATGCCAACGGGCGCTGGTCGGTACAGCTGCCCCAGGCCCAGTTTGCCAATGCCGACGCCCAGGGCCAGTTCAAGGCACAGTGGCAGATGGGCGCCGACGCGGCCCAGCGCCTGCCCGGAGAGCTGAATCTGGAAGGGGTGCTGACCCGTGCCAACGGTGCGCGCGTGCACCGCTATCTGCCGCTGGAAGTGCCAGCCGATGCGCGCCACTATGTGCGCGACAGCGTGCGCTCCGGCCAGGCCGCGGGTGTGCGCTTCAAGGTGCAGGGGCCGCTGGCCGAGTTCCCCTTCGATCACCACCCCGCCGGGGTGTTCCAGATCACGGCGCCGGTGCGCGATGTGGTCTACGACTACGCGCCACCGTCCGTGCGCGCGCCGGGCGAGGCGCCCTGGCCCTTGATCAGCCGGCTCGCGGGTGAGCTGGTGTTCGATAAAAGCGGCATGCAGGTGCGCAACGCCCAGGGCCTGTTCGGCGAAGGCGGCAAAGTGCCCATGGAGGGCATACAGGCATCGATTCCCGACCTGTCCTATCCCGTGCTGAAGGTGAAGGGTCATGGCAAGGCGGCACTGCCTGCCTGGCTGGAGGTGGTGGCCCGCTCTCCGCTGGCGGCGCTGACCGAGCATGCGCTGGACCAGGCCAGTTCCGCAGGGGCAGCCACGCTGGATCTGGACCTGACTCTGCCCATAGACCATCTGGACCAGGCCCGTGTCCAGGGCACGGTGGGGCTGCAGGGCAACCGCCTGCGGCTGCGCCCCGATGTGCCCGAGTTGCAGGATGCGCGCGGCGCCGTGCACTTCAGCGAACAGGGTTTCGAGATTGCCGAGGTACAGGCCCAGTCCATGGGCGGCAAGGTTCGGGTCAATGGCGGCATGAAGCTGGGCAAGGGCGCACCGGTGCTGGATGTGCGCGCCCGTGGCCGCGCCACGGCCGAAGGCATGCGCAGTGACGGCTTTCTGGCGCCGGTGGCTGCGTTGGCCCAGCATGCGGCTGGTGCTGCCGATTACGACGTGCAGGTCGGCCTGCTGCGTGGGCTGCCGCAGATCACTGTGCGCTCCAGCTTGCAGGGCATGGCCGTGCAGCTGCCAGCCCCCCTGGGCAAGCCGGCTGAAGGGGCTGTGCCCTTGCAGATTACGCAGCGTCTGACGCCGCAGGCAGCGGCCAGCGCGCAGGCCCCGCTGCGGGACATGCTGCAGGTGCATGTGCAGGACCGTGCCGCGCTGACCTATGTGTTTGACCAAGGCGGCCAGGCATCCCAGGTGGTGGCGGGCTGGCTGGAGCTGGGCGGGAATGTGGGTGCGGCAGGCGCCTGGTCTGCGGGCCTGGAAAGCAGCCGGGAGGTGCAGGCCCATGTCCAGCTGGACAGCCTGGACCTGGATGCATGGCTGGCCTTGTGGCCCAAGGAGGGCAAGGCCGAAACCGGTGCCGCGCCGGCCACGGCCATGCAGGAATATCTGCCGCAGAACCTGGCATTGCGCACCGGCAGCCTGCGCCTGCATGGCCGCACGCTATACGACGTGGTGGCGGGGCTCAGCCATGCGGACGCGGTGTGGCGCGGCAATGTGCAGTCCCGGCAACTGGGCGGCTATGTGGAGTACCGCGAGCCCGGTGCGGCGAATCCCCAAGGGATGGTGTTTGCGCGCCTCTCGCATCTGCTGCTGCCGGAGGGGGCAGGGGAGCAGGCCGACAATCTGCTGCAGTCTCAGCCCCGGCAGATGCCGGCGCTGGATATTGTGGTCAAGGAATTCGCGCTGGCCGGGCGTGAGCTGGGCAGCCTGGCTGTGCAGGCCCGCAACATGCGCCGCGACGGGAGCGCGCAATGGGTGCTGGACCATCTGGACCTGACGATGCCGGAGGCGGTGCTGACCACCTCGGGCACCTGGGGCGGGCCGGATGTGCTGCGCCGCCGCACCCAGCTGCGCTTTACCTTGCAGCTCAAGGACTCCGGCGCGTTGCTGGGGCGCCTGGCCATGCCGGGGGTGGTGCGCGGGGGCAAGGGGCTGCTGGAAGGCCAGCTGACATGGCGGGGCGCCCCGATTGCGCCCGACTGGCGCAGCATGTCCGGCCAGCTGCACCTGGACGTGGGCCAGGGCCAGTTTCTGAAGGCCGAGCCGGGCCTGGCCAAGCTGCTGAGCGTGCTCAGCCTGCAGTCGCTGCCACGGCGCATAGGCCTGGATTTCCGCGATGTGTTCAGCAGCGGCTTTGCCTTTGACTTTGTGCGCGGCGATGTGGCCGTCACCCAGGGGGTGGCGCGCACCAACAACCTGCAAATGAAGGGGGTGAATGCCGCCGTGCTGATGGAGGGCCAGGCCAGCCTGGTCGACGAAACCCAGCAGCTGCGCGTGGTGGTGGTGCCCGAGATCAACGCCATGACGGCATCGCTGGTGGCCTCGGCCATCAACCCGGTGATTGGCCTGGGCAGCTTTTTGGCCCAGGCCGTGCTGCGGGGGCCGCTGATTGCGGCGGCCACGCGGGAGTTTGAAGTCACGGGCAGCTGGGTAGACCCCCAGGTCAAGGTCGTCTCCAAGCGTGCCACGCTGCCGGACACGGCGGCCACGGCCCAGTCCCCTCCCGATCCCTCTGCCACCCAGGAGTCCATGCCATGAAAGTTGCAGCCATCCAGATGCGGTCTTCCCCCGATGTGGCGGAGAACCTGCGCCTTGCCCAGGCCTTGGTGAGCGAGGCGGCCCAGCAAGGGGCGGAGCTGGTGGCACTGCCCGAGTACTTCTGCGGCCTGGGGCGCCGTGACACCGACAAGCTGGCCTATGCCGAGGCCTGGGGCGACGGTCCGCTGCAGCAGGCCTTGTCCCAATGGGCGGCGCAGCACGGCATCTGGCTGGCTGGCGGCACGCTGCCGCTGCGCACGGCCAGCGCCGACCATGTTTTCAACAGCCTTTTGCTCTTCAGCCCGCACGGGGAATGCACAGCGCGCTATGACAAAGTGCATTTGTTCCGCTTTGCGACCGGTGCGGAGCAGTACGACGAGGCCCAGGTGGTGCAGGCCGGCCAGCAGCCCGTCACGGCCCGCATCACCGACCGCAGTGGCGCGGACTGGACCCTGGGGCTGAGCGTTTGCTATGACCTGCGCTTTCCCGAGCTGTACCGCGCCCATGCCGCTGCAGGGGCCGACCTGATGCTGGTGCCCAGCGCCTTCACCCACACCACGGGGAAGGCCCACTGGGAAGTGTTGCTGCGGGCGCGTGCTATCGAAAACCAGTGCTATGTGCTGGCGCCGGCGCAGGGCGGTGTGCATGACAATGGGCGCCATACCTGGGGCCACAGCATGCTGGTGAACCCGTGGGGACAGGTGCAGGCGGTGCGCAGCGCCGAAGGCGCAGGGGTGGTGAGCGCCGAACTGGACCGCGCATTTTTGCGGCAGGTGCGTCAGCAGCTGCCGGCTTTGGAGCATCGAGTCTTGTGAAACCTTTTCAGACCTGGCCATGGCGCCGTTGGCATAGCGCCTGGCGGCGCTGGTCTTTGTGGACGCTGTTGGTGGCGCTGGTGGTCAGCATGCTGGTCACCATGGTGTGGCTGGCGGGGCGCTACGAGGCCAGCCAGGTGCAGGACAAGCTGGAGCGGGACACGGCGGGCGCCGTCTCGGAGGTCCGCGCCGCACTGGCGCGCAATACGCAAGACCTGCAGGCCTTGAACGCCGGCGAGGTCGGGAAAGAAGACTGGCGGGTGCGTGCCGCCGAACTGCTGCAGGTGCGCCGGGAGATGCTGCGCATCGAGTGGCGCAACCCGGACATGGCCATCGTCGCCCATGCCGAGACGCCCTACCGCAACGAATACTGGAGCGGCAACTTTCGCGAAGACAGCGACAGCCATGCGCTGGCCGCCTGCGCAAGCGCGCGCCGCACCAATACCACCGCCTACTCCAGCAGCTATTTCCAGGTGCTGGGCGAAGGCATGGGCATGGAGCTGATCGAGGCCTGCCTGCCTCTGCAGCACCAGGGCCGGTTCGACGGCTATGAGGTCGTCACCTATTCGCTGCCCTATATTCTCTCGGCCCAGGTGAGCAAAAATCTCACGCGCAACCAGGAGGTGTCGTTCACCGAGCCCGATGGCACGCGTCTGGCCCTGGTGGGGGCAGTCTGGCGGGGCACGCGGGTGTTCTCGGCCCAGCAACTGCTGGACCTGCCGGGCCACACCCTGGTGTTGCGCATGGACAGCTGGCACCGGGCGCCCAGCGTGTTCCCCAATGTGCTGACGGCCCTGGTCACGGCCATGTCCATCGCCCTGGTGAGCGTGCTGATCGTGCTGGTGCGGGACAACCGCCGCCGCTTGCGCGCCGAGCGTGACCTGGGGGATGCGCTGGCGTTTCGCAAGGCCATGGAGGATTCGCTGATCACCGGCCTGCGTGCGCGCGATTTGCAGGGCCGCATCAGCTATGTGAACCCCGCGTTCTGCGCCATGGTGGGCTTTACCACCGAGGAGCTGCTGGGTCTGGACATCGCGCCCTACTGGCCGCCCGAGCTGGCCCAGGAATACCGCAAGCGCCAGGGGTGGCGTCTGTCCGGCGCCATTCCCACGGTGCGCGAAGGCCATGAATCCATGTTCATGCGCAAGGATGGAACGCGCTTTCCGGTGCTGATTTTCGAGGCCCCGCTGATCAACGCCCAGGGCCAGCACACGGGCTGGATGAGTGCCTTCATCGACATCAGCGAGCAACGTCGCATCGAGGAAATCTCCCGCGCCTCGCAGGAGCGCCTGCAGGCCACGGCCCGTTTGGCCACGGTGGGTGAGATGGCCTCGCTGCTCAGCCATGAGCTGACCCAGCCGCTGATGGCCATCGCCAGCTATGCCTCGGGTTCGCTGCACTTGCTGGAAGGTACGGGCAGCACGCCCGTGGCACAGCTGCCGGCCGAACAGGCGCGTGACCAGCTGCAGGAACTGGTCACGGTGATGCGCAAGATCGGCTTTCAGGCCGACCGTGCCGGCCGGGTCATCAAAAGCGTGCGCGACTTTGTGCGCCGCCGTGACCAGTCGCGTGAAGCCGTGCAGCCCCAGGAGCTGCTGGATGCGGTGATGCCTCTGGTGCGCATGCAGGCCCGCAAGCTGGGCGTGCAGGTGGATGTGGAGCAGGACGCGCTGCTGCCCGCCGTGCTGTGCGATGTGACCATGGTGGAGCAGGTGCTGCTGAATCTGACGCGCAACGGCATGCAGGCCATGGATGACGCGCAGATCGAGCCACGCCAGCTGACCGTGACCGTGCGCCACCCCCGGGCCCATGAGGTGCCGGACCGCCTGGTTTTCTCGGTCAGCGACTGGGGCGTGGGCATTCCGGACAGCGTGGCCCAGCAGCTGTTCGGGGCTTTTTTCACCACCCGGCCTGAGGGCATGGGCCTGGGTCTGAGCCTGTGCCGCACGGTGGTCGAGCAGCATGGCGGACAATTGCAGTTCACCCCCAACCTGCCGCGTGGTACGGTATTCACTTTCACGCTACCCATTGCGGAGTCTGCGTGACAGCGCTCTCTCCCCCGATACACACCATGGAACCAGTCCCCAATGCCATCGTCTACATCGTCGATGACGATACCGATGTTCGCGAAGCGCTTGCCTGGCTGCTGCGCTCGCGCCGGCTGCTGAGCGAATCTTTCGACAGCGCCGAATCCTTTGAAGCCATGCTGGCAGAGCGCGGGCCTGCGCGCTCGCCCTGCTGCCTGCTGCTGGATGTGCGCATGGGTGGCAAAAGCGGGCTGACGCTGTTTGACGACCTCAAGGCCCAGGGCCTGATAGGGCGCATGCCGGTGATCTTTCTCACCGGCCATGCCGACGTGCCCACAGCAGTGGACACGGTCAAGCGCGGCGCCTTCGACTTCTGCGAAAAACCGTTCTCCGACAACGGCCTGGTGGACCGCATCGAGCAGGCCCTGGCCGTGTCTGCGCAATGGCTGGAGGGCGAGGCCCAGCAGGAAGTGGTGCGCACCCGCCTTTCCGAGCTGACCGAGCGCGAACGCGCCGTGATGGGCCTGGTGATCGAGGGCGTTCCCAACAAGCTGATCGCCGATCAACTGGACATCAGCGTGCGCACCGTGGAAGTGCACCGCGCCCGGGTGTTTGACAAGATGCAGGTCAAGTCGGCGGTGGAGCTGGCCAACCTGCTGCGCGCCCACGGGCAGCTGTCCGAATCCTGAGCCCCCAGGCTCCGGCCTTTTCTTCCCACTTCTCCCCAAAAAACAAAGGCCGCTGAATGCGGCCTTTGTTGTGGGTGGCGTAGCCCCCACCTGGTGATGGTGGACTGCGTGGCGCGGAGATCAGCGCTGCTGTGCCGGGGGCTCGCCCACAAAGATTTCCACGCGGCGGTTGCGGCCGCGGCCGTCGGCAGTGTCGTTGGTGGCAATGGGTTGCATGGAGCCACGGCCTTCCACCTGAATGCGGCTGCCATTGACGCCGCGTGCCGTCAGGTAGTTGCGGGTGGACTCGGCGCGGTGCAGCGACAGCGGGTTGTTGATGGCATCGGTGCCGGTGCTGTCGGTGTGGCCGACGATGCGCAGCTGGGTATTGGGATTGTTGCGCAGGCCTTCGGCGAAGCGATCCAGGATGGGGGCGAAGTTGCCCTTGATGTCGTAGCGGCCGGTGTCGAACGAGATGTCGCTGGGGATGTCCAGTTTCAGCTGGTTGTCATGGGTCTGCGTGACCTGGACGCCCGTGCCCTGGGTGGCGGCTTCCATCTCGCGCTTTTGCTTTTCCATGTTGTTCGACCAGATGTAGGTGCCCAGGCCGCCCACGGCGGCGCCGGCCAAGGCGCCCACACCGGCCTTGCCGCCGGTGGCAGCGCCGATGGCAGCACCCGCGAGTGCGCCTACGCCCGCGCCGGTGGCGGTGCGGCGTTGGGTGTCGCTCATGCCGGTGTTGGCGCAGCCGGTGATGGTCAGTACGGCCGCAGTGGCGGCGGCCAGGATGATTTTGCGGTGCATGAAGTCCTCCTTAACAGGTGGTGAAAAGTATGCGTGGTGGAGATGCCCACGGCACAGACCTGGAATATCGGGGGCCTGCGGCACACAGTGGCGACCTGGGCACGCCAACCTGGAGGGAAGGATAGCAAGTTGTAAGCAGGTAATGCGTAAGACAGCAGGAGTTGGCAAGGTCGTGCCAGCAGCGATGGCAAATGCTGACAATGTGTCCGCCAGCTTTGCACCTTTGCAGCTGCCTCAAGGCTCGGGTGGCGGGGGGCCGGGGCGGCGCGGCGGCTCGCCCTTGGGGCGGCCCGAGAACATGGTCCACCAGACAATCAGCACCAGAACCAGCAGGGCTAGCAGCGCTTCAAGCAAAATCAGGGTCATGAATGTCTCTCTCCCGCTGCGTGCGTTGATGGCTGTCATTGTAGGAAGCCTGGTGGCCTGCTCCAGTCCCCCCAAACCCGGACCCTCGGGGCGCCTGCCCGGCGAGCAGCCAATTGCCCTGGGCGATGGCAGCGATACGGCGCCGCTGCCGGGCACGGCACTGCAGGCCAAGAGCCGCTGGGTGCCTGTGCGCTGGGCCGAGTTGCCCGGTCTGGAGCAGGATGCGCTGCACGAGGCCTGGAATGCCTTTCTGAAAAACTGCGAGCGGCCCAGCCCCACATTTGCCCCCTTGTGCGGCGAGGTGCGGCGCATGAGCCTGTCCAGCGAGGCCGAGCAGCAGCTGTGGCTGCGCTCGCGTCTGCAGCCCTATCGCGTCGAAGGACATGATGGCCGCGTGGACGGCATGCTGACCAGCTATTACGAGCCGCAAATCATCGCCAGCCGCTTGCCCACGGCCGAATTCAACATCCCGCTCTACGCGCTGCCGGCCGGCCGCACGGCCAAGGGCGGCCCCTGGTACACGCGCCAGCAGATCGAAACCCTGCCCGCGGCCCAGGCCGCGCTGCAGGGCAAGGTCATCGCCTGGATGAACGATCCGGTGGAAGCCATGGTGCTGCATATCCAGGGCTCGGGCCGGCTGGAGCTGACCGAGGCCGATGGCCGTGTGCGCCAGGTGCGCGTGGCCTATGCCGGCACCAATGACCAGCCCTACCGCAGCATTGGCAAATGGCTGCTGGACCAGGGCCTGGTGCGCGATGCCACCTGGCCCGGTATCAAGGCCTGGATTGCGCAAAACCCCGGCCGCACCAATGAGCTGATGTGGAGCAATCCGCGCTATGTCTTCTTCCGCGAGGAGGCGCTGGAGGGCGTGGACGTCAACTTCGGCCCCAAGGGTGCGCAGGGCGTGCCGCTGACCCCTGGCCGCTCCATCGCCGTGGACCGCGGCAGCATTCCCTATGGCACGCCGGTGTGGCTGCATTCCACCGGCCCCCAGGTCAATCTGAGCCGGCTGGTGATGGCCCAGGACACGGGCAGCGCCATTGTCGGCGCCGTGCGCGCCGACTACTTCATGGGTTGGGGGCATGAGGCGGGTGATTTGGCCGGGCGGATCAAGCAGAACCTGCGCCTCTGGGTGCTCTGGCCCAAGGGCGCCCCGGTCCGCGGTAGCTAGCATCCCCTGAGGCGCTTTGCGCCTTCCCCCTCTCTGGCTTCGCCGGAGGGGGACGCTGCCAGCGCGGCGGGGCGGCCCTTGCGCGGCAGCCCTGACTTAGGCCGCGCCAGTTTCGTGGTGCAGGGCCTATGGGCCATCCAAATGGCGCAGCGTTTGCGGGTAGACAGCGCTTGGTGCTGCTCGCACTTGCCGTATCTCGATACTGTCTGCGGGCGAGACGCCGCGCCTCAAGCGCTGTCTGGGCGTTGGGGGGGGGACCCAGCGCTCGCTGCGCTGCGCGGGCCTGCTCTGGCTGAAATCCAGTTGGTTTTTAAAAAATAGCGCCATGTGCTCTCGCAGAGCCAGACCCAAGCCACTTTGTCGCGGAAGCTGTTGGTTTTAGCGCTCTAGATGCTCTGCATTTGAGAGTGGCTGACGGAGAGAGCTGCAGCCTATGAAACCGGCGCCGTCTCATGCCAGGGCACCGCGCAAGGGCCGCCCCGCCGCGTTGGTGCTGTCCCCCTCCGGCGCGTAGCGCCAGAGAGGGGGAAGACGCGCAGCGTCTCAGGGGGACTCAAAATATCGGCGCACGATGGGGGGAGTGTCGTGCACATGAAACGCCAGCTTGCGCTCGCGCAGCGCCACATCGGCGGCGGTGACGCGTTCAAAGCGGCGCAAATGCTCGGTCCAGGACTCGTCCACGATCTGCTCCACATAGCGCTCGGGCTGCTCCATGCTGTGCAGCAGGTTCCAGCCCACGGCGCCCTGGCGCAGTCGGCTGCGGCGGCTTTCCTGCATCAGCGTGCGAAAGCGCTTGGCCTTGGCCGGGTTGATGCGGTATTCGATCTGCACCACCACGCGGCCGCTTTCGGGCTGGTCGTGGGTGGGCGGGGTCCAGGCCTTGGAGGGGCTCAGGTCTTCCAATGCCTGGCGTTCGGTCACCAGGCGCTGCACCAGCAGCATCACCAGCACGCCGGTGACAGCGGCAGCGATCAGGCTGGTGGGCACGCTGGTCAGCGAGGCCACCTTGCCCCACAGCGCCGCGCCCACGGCCGTGCCGCCCATGATGGACATCTGGTAGGCCGCCATGCCGCGTGCGCGCACCCAGTTGGGCAAGGCCATCTGGGCCTTCACGCCCAGGCTGTTGGCGGTGGAGATCAAGGCCATGCCGGCCAGCATCATGCAGGCAATGGCCAGCAGCAAATGCGGCGCCAGGGCCACGCCCACCGTGGCCAGGGCCATCAGGCAGGTGCCGACGATGACCAGTTTTTCACCCAAGGCCTGGCGCAGGCGCGGCAAGAACATGGCGCTGCCTATGGCGCCCGCGCCCATGGAGGCCAACAGAATGGTGAATGTGCCGGCACCGCCGACGAAGTGGCCCTCAAAGCGTTGGGCCGTCAGCGGCAGCAGGGCCATGATGGCCGTGGACATGAAAAAGAAGGCCACGGTGCGGGCAATCACGGCGCGCATGCGTGGCGATTCCTTGACGAACTGCAGGCCCACGCGCATGGCGCTGTGCAGGCGTTCGCGGCCCAGCGGGTTTTCGGGTTGCTCGCGCTTCCAGCGCACCAGCACCACGGCCGAGATCAGGGACAGCACGGCATTCAGCACAAACACCCAGGCGCTGCCCAGGCTGGCAATGATGGCGCCGGCCAGCAGGGGGCCGACAATGCGCGAGGCATTCATGGCCACGCCATTGAGGGCCATGGCCGAGGGCAGATGGGCCTTGCTCACCATCTCCGGCAGCAGGGCCGAGAACACCGGCCAGCGCATGGCCGTGCCAATGCCATTGGCAAAGGTGAGGGCCAGCAGCAGCGGCGCCGTCATCCAGTCCATGGCCACCGTCACGCACAGCAGCACGGCCACCGTGGCCACCAGAAACTGCGTGGCAATCACATAGCGGCGGCGGTCCAGGATGTCGGCCAGCGCCCCGCTGGGCAGGCCCAGCAGAAACACCGGCAGGGTGGACGCGGTCTGCACCAGGGCCACCAGCACGGGCGAGGTGGTCAGCGAGGTCATCATCCACGCTGCGGCCACATCGTTCATCCACATGCAGATATTGGCCGCCAGCGTGACGCACCACAGCATGCGAAAGCCAGGCGAGGCCGCCAGCGGCGCCCAGGTGGACACCGGTTTACCCGCCTGGGGCGAGCGGCTGTGCGGGCTGGATGGGTCTTCCAGCACCTTGCCGGCAGCAGCAGACGCACTAGCCGCGCTGTTGCCTGGGGTGCCTGGAATGTCGAAAGCGGGGGGAGAAGAGGAATCAGACATGGCGGCTTGATTGTGCGGGCAAGTGGCCAGCTTTGCTGGCACTTGGATGTCTGCGAGGTGGAGTCCCGCTATACCAAGCCGGTGAGCTCCAGCTCAGTGACAGCCTGCAAGGGCAGCCGCGCCGTCCCGTAGCCAAGCCGTCGTCCCTGGGGAAATACATGCAGTGCCGACAGGGATGTCTGTGATTTTTCAAGGGCCGGGTAGAGCCCAGGTTGTACAAAACTGGCGCAACCCAAGGGCGAGACAGCCAGCAAGGGCCGCCCCGCAGCAAAGGCTGTCGTCCCCCTGGGGGGGAAGGCGCCGAAGGCGACTCAGGGGGGGGCCAGATGCCCCAACGGCCACGCGCTGCTGGTCTTAACCTCGCCCAGCGAAAAACTGGTGTGCATGTCCTTCACATTGGGTAGGTTCAGCAGCACGGTGCGGGTGAAGTGCGAAAAGCTTTCCAGATCCTGGGCTACCACCTGCAGCTCGAACATGCCCTTGCCGCTGATGTAGTGGCAGGACACCACCTCGGGAATGGCGCGTATGGCTTCCTCCATCTCGCGTGTGCGCACGCCGGTGCTGATTTCGGCATCGATGCGCACAAAGGCCAGCACGCCCAGGCCGATCTTGTGGCGGTCGATTTCGGCGTGGTAGCCGCGGATAAAACCGGCCTCTTCCAGCGCTCGCACGCGCCGCCAGCAGGGCGCGGCCGACAGGCCCACGCGCTGTGCCAGCTCGGCATTGGTTAGGCGCCCGTCGGCCTGCAGGGCGGCGAGTATGCCCAGGTCGAATTTGTCTAATCTGTTCAATTAAAGGCCTTTTGGAGAAAGCTTCTTGCGCAAGACTGCGTGAGGACGGCAAAGAAAGCAATCACCTTCCGGACAGCGGCGCATACACTTGACCACCGTCATCGAAATTACATACAAAAGGCGTGGGGCCCTGTCTGCTGGAAGCACGCCAGCCGGGACCACCGTGCCGCCCATGGAGACAAGCGATGAAAGCCTATCCCTACGCCGGAGGTGCGTGCGCGCACCCCTTTGCCGCGCAGCCACACGCTGCGCCTTGCGCCTTTTTCGCAGCCACAAGCTGCATGGCTGCTGAACATGGTGTCTCTGGAGGTGTGCTATGAATGCCCCTCTGCCCGAGCACATTCGCAAGGCGCTCGATAGCGTCACCCTAGAGGACAAGTACTCCCTGGAGCATGGCCGCGCCTTTATGAGCGGTGTGCAGGCCCTGGTGCGCCTGCCCATGCTGCAGCGCCAGCGCGATGCGGTGGCGGGCCTGAACACCGCAGGTTTTGTCAGCGGCTACCGGGGCTCGCCCCTGGGCACTTATGACCAGTCGCTGTGGGCCGCCAAAAAGCATTTGCAGGACAACCACATCGTCTTTCAGCCCGGCGTGAACGAGGAACTGGCCGCCACCGCCGTCTGGGGTACGCAGCAGCTCGACCTCTACCCGGACTCCAAGAAGTACGACGGCGTCTTCGGCATCTGGTATGGCAAGGGTCCGGGTGTGGACCGCTGCTCCGACGTGTTCAAGCACGCCAATATGGCCGGCACGGCACAGCATGGCGGCGTGATCGCCATTGCGGGCGATGACCACATCAGCAAGTCCTCCACCGCCGCGCACCAGAGCGACCACATCTTCAAGGCCTGCGGCACGCCGGTGTTCTTCCCCAGCAATGTGCAGGACATCCTGGACATGGGGCTGCACGCCTTTGCCATGAGCCGTTTTTCCGGCCTGTGGTCTGGCCTGAAAACGATTCAGGAGGTGGTGGAGTCCTCGGCCAGCGTGTCGGTGGACCCGGACCGCGTCAACATCATCCTGCCCGAAGACTTCGCCATGCCAGAGGGCGGCCTGCATATCCGCTGGCCCGATGTGCCCCTGGAGCAGGAAGCGCGGCTGATGGACTACAAGTGGTATGCCGCGCTGGCCTATGTACGGGCCAACAAGCTGAACTACAACGTGGTGCAGGGCCGCAATGACCGCTTTGGCCTGATTGCCAGCGGCAAGGCCTATAACGACATGCGTCAGGCGCTGGTCGATCTGGGTCTGGACGACGACACCTGCCGCCAGTTGGGCATTCGCGTGCACAAGGTCAATGTGGTCTGGCCGCTGGAAGCCTCCATCACGCGTGACTTTGCCCAGGGCCTGCAAGAGATTCTGGTGGTGGAAGAAAAGCGCCAGGTCATCGAATACCAGATCAAGGAAGAGCTCTACAACTGGCGTCCCGATGTGCGCCCCAATGTGCTGGGCAAGTTCGACGAGCAGCCCGGCGACGACTCGGGCGGCGAATGGTCCATGCCCAACCCCAGCCAGAACTGGCTGCTGCGTCCCAAGGCCGATCTGACACCGGCCATCATTGCCCAGGCCATTGCCAAGCGGTTGAAAAAGCTGGGTGTGCCTGCCGACATCGAAACGCGCATGCAAGAGCGTCTGGCCGTGATCGCCGCGCGCGAACAAGCCCTGGCCGAGGTGCCAGCCGCCACGGGCGAGCGCACACCCTGGTTCTGCAGCGGCTGCCCGCACAACACCAGCACCCGCGTGCCCGAAGGCTCGCGCGCCGTGGCCGGCATTGGCTGCCACTACATGACTACCTGGATGCCGGACCGCAACACCAGCACCTTCACGCAAATGGGCGGTGAAGGTGTGACCTGGGTGGGCCAGGCGCCGTTCACCAAGGAAAGCCATGTCTTCGCCAACCTGGGCGACGGCACCTACTTCCACAGCGGCCTGCTGGCCATACGCCAGAGCATTGCCTCGGGCGCCAACATCACCTACAAAATCCTCTACAACGACGCCGTGGCCATGACCGGTGGCCAGACCGTGGGCGAGCGGCCCGAGGGCCACTCGGTGGCGCAGATTGCCCACAGCCTGCGCGCCGAGGGCGTGGTGAAGCTGGTGGTGGTGACCGACGACCCCGGCAAATACCAGGGCCGCACCCACCAGCTCCCGGCCAATGCCGCACGCGCCAAGCACCAGGAGCTGCTGAACGACCTGCCTGCTGGCATCGAAGTCTTCCACCGCGATGAGCTGGACCGCATACAGCGCGAGTTCCGCGAGATCACCGGCTGCTCCATCATCATCTACGACCAGACCTGCGCCACCGAAAAGCGCCGCCGCCGCAAACGCGGCACCCTGGCCACGCCGGACAAAACCGTGGTCATCAACGAGCTGGTCTGCGAAGGCTGCGGTGACTGCGGTGTGGCGTCGAACTGCCTGTCTGTGGAGCCGGTGGAAACCGAGTTCGGCCGCAAGCGCCGCATCAACCAAAACACCTGCAACAAGGATTACTCCTGCGTCAACGGCTTTTGCCCCAGCTTTGTCACCGTCGAAGGCGGATCGCTGAAGAAGCCCAAGAAAGAGCAAAAGGGCGATCTGGCCTCTCTGCCTGCCATTCCCGAACCCGTGCTGCCGGTGGCTGAAACCGCCTGGGGCATTGTGGTGGGCGGTGTGGGTGGCACCGGCGTCATCACCATTGGCTCTTTGCTGGGCATGGCGGCCCATCTGGAAGGCAAGGGTGTGGTCACCCAGGATGCCGGCGGCCTGGCGCAAAAAGGCGGTGCCACCTGGAGCCATATCCAGATCGCCAACCGTCCCGAAGCCATCTACACCACCAAGGTGGACATGGCCAAGGCAGATCTGGTGATTGGCTGCGACCCCATCGTCGCCGCCAACAAGGCCTCGCTGGCCGTGATGCAGACCGGCCGCACCTTTGTGGCGCTGAACAACCATGGCACGCCCACGGCCGCCTTTGTGCACAACCCGGACTGGCAATTCCCCGGCAGCAGCTGCGAAGCCGTGCTGGCCAGCGCCGTGGGCGCCGAGCTGGTGGGCAGCTTCAACGCCGAGCAGGCCGCTGTGCAACTGCTGGGCGACAGCATTTACACCAACCCGTTGCTGCTGGGCTATGCCTGGCAAAAGGGGCGCGTGCCGCTGTCCCATGCTGCGCTGATGCGTGCCATGGAGCTCAACGGCGTGCAGGTGGCCAACAACCAGGCCGCGTTTGAATGGGGCCGCCGCTGCGCCCACAACCTGGCCGAGGTGCAATCGCTGTACCAGGCGGCCCAGGTGATCCAGTTCGTCAAAAAACCTTCGCTGCAGGAGATGGTGGCCAAGCGGGTGGAATTCCTCACCGGCTACCAGAACGCGGCCTATGCGGCCCAGTACCAGGCTCTGGTGGACCAGGTGCATGCGGCCGAGCAGGGCCTGGGCCAGGGCACGCAGCTGAGCGAAGCCGTGGCGCGCTATCTGTTCAAGCTGATGGCTTATAAGGACGAGTACGAGGTGGCCCGTCTGCACACCGACCCGGTCTTCACCCAGAAGATTGCCGCCATGTTCGAGGGCGACTACAAGCTGGTCCATCACCTGGCCCCGCCCACCACGGCGGCCAAGGACGAGCATGGACGCCTGGTGAAAAAGTCTTACCAGCCCTGGGTGCGTACCGCCTTTGGCGTGCTGGCCAAGCTCAAGGGCTTGCGCGGCACGGCACTCGACCCGTTCGGCAAAACCGAGGAACGCCGCACCGAGCGCGCCTTGATTGGTGAATACCGCGCCAGCGTGGAAGAGCTGCTGACCGGACTGACCGCCGAGAAGCTGGCCCTGGCCGTGCAGATTGCCCGCATTCCCGAAGACATCCGTGGCTACGGCCATGTGAAGGAACGCCACCTGCTGGCCGCGCGCAGCAAGTGGACGCAGCTGATGCAGCAATGGCGTGCCCCGGCTACGGGGAGCGCCGCAGCGCGGAAGCAGGCCTAAGCGCTTCCAGGCCAGCCCATCTGCTTTGTATGGGCTCTGCGCCCACCTGCCCACCCTTCAGGCGGGCAGGTGGGCGTTTTCTTATGAAATACATAGCTGCCTGCGCTGATGGGGTATGCGCTGGAGTCAGTTTTGGCTGGTATTTCGCGCAGGCGGTGCCGCTGCATGGTGCCGGGGGCAAAAACCCGCCGCCAGCTTGGAATAGCCCCCGCGCTCACGGGGAGGCCCGCATACAATGTCCCGTTGGGTGCGACACGTTGTGTCGTTCTGCTTGGGTGGAGCATATCCATCCGCGACGATTGAGCCTTTGAAAATCGTACGGCCAGACCTCTCAAGGGACTGGCTCAAGGCACATTCTTCCTATCGGCCGTACCCATTGGGTCGGCACTTGTCACAGAAGCATCGGCTTGCCGACTGCTCTCTACCTGCGCGGGCGTCATTGCCCATGCAAGATCACGGGACACGTTTTCACGTGCGCCTGGGTCGCTTCACACCTTTAACCGACACCACAAGTGTCTGGACTCAAAGCAGAGCATCCTCCTGTAGGAGGTGTTCGACCGTGCATGCGATTTGACAATGGGAGAAACCGCAGAGCGCAACTCTGATCTGCCTTGTCGCACACCCAGCAATGGGTTGCTGCGACCTTGTGTGCGACCACAAGTAGCCTACGGTGACGTGCAGAACCAGTAATGGGTCTGTGCGAAGCTCACCTGACAACGTACCCCCGCGCAAGCGGCAGAGGCAATCCGTGAGGATGTCTTTGGAAGCTGCCAGCAGAAAGGCGGTGGAGGGGCTAGGCTAGTTTCGCATGGGCAACGTAAAGTGAATCATCGTCTGAACCTGGGTGAACATTAAATGGCCAAATCTGCTGATAGGCCATAACCAAAAGGTGCGCTGCCGGTATCACGCGTCCAACGTGCGTGATCGTCGTCATAGAGCAGTCCCAGGAGAGATGAGTCCTAAACGGACAGACAGGAAGCGGTGTGCGCCGTGGAATGTCGGTAGATCAGGGAACGTGGTAAGCCCCACTGTCCGCCCGCACGCCTTGGCGTGTGGGCAGGGAAGCCGTAAGGCGACCTGTTGGATGAGGGGGTATGGGATGGTGGAAAAAGCGAAGGGCTGCCTGTAATGGGTGGTATAGGGGTTCTTGCCCTGACGTGAAAGCGTGCCCACTTCCACTTGGTGCAACCGTCGTTAAACGACTGCATTTGTTTAAACCTAACCCGAAGGGATGGTGTGCGCATCCCTTCGGGGAGACGTGCGCCTTCTTGCTGGGTTCAACTCGGTAGGAGGAAAGCATGAGAAAACTCACCGGCGACGGCGAATCTGCGTCCTCACGCGAACCGCAGGACTGGCATGCCATTGATTGGCATCGGGTCGAGCAGTTTGTGAGAACGACGCAGAGACGTATAGCGAAGGCTACGCTGGAGAAGGACTGGCGCAAGGTGAAAGCCTTGCAACGGTCTTTGAACCACTCGTTTTCCGCCAGGGCACTGGCGGTAAGGCGAGTTACTGAAAACCAGGGCAAGCGAACGGCGGGAGTCGATCGCCAGCTTTGGGATTCACCTGCCCTGAAACGGGCGGCGATAGGTCGGTTAAAGCAGCAACGGGGGTATAGAGCTAAACCGCTTCGGCGGGTCTATATCCCCAAGTCCAACGGAAAGGAACGCCCTCTGGGTATTCCGACGATGTTGGACCGGGCCATGCAGGCGTTACACCTGTTGGGCCTGGAGCCTGTGGCGGAAACCACGAGCGATCCGAATAGCTACGGCTTTAGACGGAATCGTTCTACGGCGGATGCTATGGGGCAGATATTTATTTGCACCTCGCGAAAAGCTTCGGCTCAGTGGGTGTTGGAAGCGGATATCGAAGGCTGTTTTGACCATATCAACCACGACTGGCTGGTGCGTCATGTTCCTATGAACAAGACAATCCTGCGCAAGTGGCTGAAGGCCGGGGTGGTCCACCAGGGCCGCTTATCGCCAACCGAGGAAGGAACACCGCAAGGTGGAATCATCTCGCCAACTTTGGCGAATATGACGTTGAACGGGCTGGAAACAAACCTGGCTACGTATCTGGATACGCGCCATGGTGTGAAGAAGGCAAAGAAGCTGAAAGTCAATGTGGTCCGGTACGCTGACGATTTCGTCGTTACAGGTAGCTCCCAGGAGCTTCTGGAAACCGAAATCAGGCCGTGGATAGCAGCGTTCCTTGCACAACGAGGATTGCGACTGTCGCCGGAGAAGACCAAGGTCGTGCGCATAGATGAGGGCTTTGATTTCCTGGGGTGGAATTTCCGCAAATACAAGGGAAAACTACTCATCAAACCGAGCAAAAAGAATGTGAAAGCGTTCTATAGCAAGGTGAGGGGAATCCTGAAAACGCACATATCGGTGAAGCAGGAGGATCTCATCGCCAAACTGAATCCAGTCCTTCGGGGTTGGGCGCAGTACCACCAGCCGGTGGTGGCGAAAGAAGCCTTCAGTCGGATGGACAGCTTGATCTACTGGCGCCTTGTGCGTTGGTCGAGAAGGCGGCATCCGAATAAGTCTCGGCCATGGTGCAAAAGCCGTTACTGGCAGCGCATCAAGGACAGGGATGAGTTCGCTGCAACCGTGAAAACGGCAGAGGGTTCGCGTACGTGGAGACTGTTGAAGCTTGCGGATACAGAGATCGTGCGCCACGAAAAGATCAAAGGGGACTACAACCCCTTTGACCCTGCTTGGGAGGTCTATGGCGAGAAGTTGAGGACGAAGCGCATGCTCAAGAGCATGGCGTACCAGTACGAGACTTCGATGCTGTTCATCAAGCAAGACGGGCGTTGTGCGCTTTGCGCAGAATCTTTGGCCTACGAAGGCGGATGGCACGACCACCACATTGTTCGCAAGGTGGATGGAGGGTCAGACGCCATGTCCAACCGGGTGCTTCTGCATCCGGTTTGTCATACACGGCTGCATGCCCTAGGGTTGACAGTTACAAAGCCGGCCCCATAAGGGCTTTGAAGGGCATTGACAACGCTGGGTAGAATGGGAGATTCGCCCATCGTCAATGCCTGGTTGTGCTTGAGCCGGATGCGATGAAAGTCGCAAGTCCGGTTCTTAGGGGGGAATGATTCAGTAATGAATCGTTCCTACCCTACCCTGCGCCGCTTGCGACCGTGGGCAGCCATTTTTTGACCTAGAACATTCCAAACTGGAGTCTCTTCCGTGTTTATTTCTTCCGCTTTTGCACAGACCGCCCCCGCAGCCGCTGGTGGCAGCGACATGATGTCCTCGCTCACCGGCATGCTGCCGCTGGTGCTGATGTTTGTGGTGCTGTATTTTGTGATGATCCGCCCCCAGATGAAGCGCCAGAAAGAGCAGCGCGCCATGGTGGAGGCGCTGGCCAAGGGTGACGAAGTGGCCACCAATGGTGGCCTGCTGGGCAAGATCAGCGACCTGAACGAGCAATTCCTGTTCATCGAAGTGGCCGCTGGCGTTGTCGTGCAAGTGCAGCGCGGCGCCGTGCTGCAGGTGCTGCCCAAGGGCACCGTGACTACCAAGTAAGCCCACTTTTGTGAGTGGGCCGGACGGCCGTTGGCGCGCCCAGCCCTCTCACGCCCCGTGTGAGAGAAAAGCGCGATCATGAACCGATACCCGGTCTGGAAGTACGCGATCATCGTGATCGCGCTACTGGTGGGGGTGGTCTACACCCTGCCGAACTTTTTTGGTGAGGCGCCTGCCGTGCAGGTGTCCTCGGGCAAGTCCACCGTCAAGGTGGACGAGTCTGTGCTGCTGCGTGCGAGATCCGCGCTGGAAGCGGCCAATCTGCCCACCAACCACCTGGCCCTGGAAGGCACTTCGGTGCGGGCCCGCTTTGAGACGCCGGACGAGCAGCTCAAGGCCAAGGACGTGCTGCAGCGCGCCCTGATCACCGACCCCACGGACCCCGCCTATATCGTGGCGCTGAACCTGGTGTCGCGCTCGCCCGATTGGCTCACCGCCCTGGGCGCCAAGCCCATGTACCTGGGCCTGGACCTGCGCGGTGGCGTGCACTTCATGCTCCAGGTGGACATGCAGGCCGCGCTGACCAAGAAGGCCGAGTCGCTGGCCGGTGACCTGCGCACCATGCTGCGCGACAAGAACATCCGCCATGGCGGCATCAGCCGCGATGGCCAGACCGTGGAGGTGCGCGCACGCGACCAGGCCACGCTCACCGCTGCGCGCAACCTGGTTGCCGACCAGTTCCCCGACCTGCAGGCCACGGACGCCGCCGATGGCAACGACGGCTTTGTGCTGCGCGCCACCATCAAGCCCGAAGCCCTGCGCAAGGTGCAAGAACAGGCGCTCAAGCAGAACATGACCACGCTGCACAACCGTATCAACGAGCTGGGCGTGGCCGAGCCGGTGATTCAGCAGCAGGGCCTGGACCGCATCGTGGTGCAGCTGCCCGGCGTGCAGGACACGGCCAAGGCCAAGGACATTCTGGGCCGCACGGCCACGCTGGAAGTGCGCATGGTGGACGAGTCCACCGAGGCGCGCGCCGCCGAAATGGGCTCCGGCCCCGTGCCCTTCGGCGCCGAAAAATACCCGGACCGCAACGGCCAGTCGCTGATCGTCAAAAAGCAGGTGGTGCTGACTGGCGAGAACCTGACCGACGCCCAGCCCGGCTTTGACAGCCAGACCCAGGAGCCCACCGTCAACCTGACGCTGGACGCCAAGGGCGCCCGCGTCTTCAAGGACGTGACGCGCGAGAGCGTGGGCAAGCGCATGGCCATCGTCTTGTTCGAAAAGGGCAAGGGCGAGGTGGTCACGGCGCCAGTGATCCGCACCGAAATTGCGGGTGGCCGCGTGCAGATTTCCGGTCGCATGACCACCATGGAAGCCAGCGACACCGCGCTGCTGCTGCGCGCCGGCTCGCTGGCCGCGCCCATGGAAATCATCGAGGAATACACCATCGGCCCCAGCCTGGGCGCCGACAACATCAACCGCGGCATTCACTCCGTGGTCTGGGGCATGGTGGCGATTGCCGTCTTCATGTGCCTGTACTACATGGTGTTTGGCGTGATCTCCACCATCGCGCTGTCGGTCAACGTGCTGCTGCTGATGGCCGTGCTGTCCATGATGCAGGCCACGCTGACCCTGCCCGGCATTGCCGCCATGGCCTTGGCCATTGGCGTGGCCATCGACTCCAACGTGCTGATCAACGAACGCATCCGTGAAGAGCTGCGCGCCGGCGCTTCGCCGCAGGCGGCCATCCAGGCCGGCTACGAGAACGCCTGGCACACCATCCTGGACTCGAACGTGACCACGCTGATCGCTGGTCTGGCCCTGCTGGCCTTTGGTTCCGGTGTGGTGCGCGGCTTTGCCGTGGTGCACTGCATCGGCATCGTCACCAGCATGTTCTCGGCCGTGTTCTTCTCGCGTGGCCTGGTCAACCTCTGGTATGGCCGCCGCAAGAAGCTCAAGAGCGTGTCCATCGGCCAGGTGTGGAAGCCGGAAGGCGATGAGCACCGTTCCGTGGCCGCTCGCGGCAACAGCAATTAAGGAGGCGGACTATGGAATTCTTCCGCATCAAAAAAGACATCCCCTTTATGAAGTACGCGTTGATCCTCAACGCGGTGTCCTTCATTACCTTTGCCCTGGCGGTGTTCTTTCTGTTCTCGCGCGGCCTGCACCTGTCGGTGGAGTTCACCGGTGGCACGGTCATGGAAGTGGCCTACCAGCAGACGGCTGACATCGGCAAGGTGCGCGACAAGGTGTCCAGCCTGGGCTACCAGGACGTGACGGTGCAGAACTTCGGCACCTCGCGCGACGTGATGATTCGCCTGCCGGTGCAAAAAGGCGTGACCTCGGCCCAGCAAAGCGAGCAGGTGCTGACGGCGCTGAAGGCCGAAGACCCCGAAGTCACGCTGCGCCGCACCGAATTCGTCGGCCCGCAGGTGGGTGAGGAGCTGGTGCATGGCGGCCTGATGGCCCTGGGCATGGTGGTGCTGGGCATTGTGATCTACCTGGCCTTCCGCTTCGAGTGGAAGTTCGGTGTGGCCGCGGTGATCGCCAATCTGCACGACGTGATCATCATCCTGGGCTTTTTCGCCTTCTTCCAGTGGGAGTTCTCGCTGTCCGTGCTGGCCGGCGTGCTGGCCGTGCTGGGTTACTCGGTCAACGAATCCGTGGTGATTTTTGACCGGATCCGCGAGGCCTTCCGCAAGTTCCGCAAGCTGTCCACGTCCGAGGTGATCGACCACGCCATCACCTCGACCATGAGCCGCACCATCATCACCCACGCTTCGACCGAAGCCATGGTGCTGTCCATGTTCTTCTTTGGCGGCCCCAGCCTGCATTACTTTGCGCTGGCGCTGACCATTGGCATCTTGTTCGGCATCTATTCCTCGGTGTTTGTGGCCGCAGCCATTGCCATGTGGCTGGGCGTGAAGCGTGAAGACCTGGTGAAGGTGCCAGTCAAGCGCGAAGGCGATGCCGGCGACCCTAATTCGGGCGCGGTAGTTTGAGACACCCCCCTGAGGCGCTGCGCGCCTTCCCCCCGCTCTCGCATCGCACGGCGATGCGGGCAGGGGGACGACAGCCTCGCTGCGGGGCGGCCCTTGCTCGCTGTCCCTGACTTTGGGCCGCGCCAGTTCTTCAGGCTGTGCGCCTCTGACAGATTGCAAAAAAGCAGCTTCGGCTGCTTTTTTGTTTTTGGAGCATCAGAGTGAAAGCCTTGTGGAGGAGATGTGCTCGCCCACTGGGCTGCACAGCCCCACTCCTGCTGAAATCCCAGCCAATATCGCTATTTATTCAAGAGCGTGTTGGGCGCGCTGGTGTTGCGTGAGCGGGCGTTTGGTTCGAGAAGTCTTCAGCCGCGCACCATGCGCTGGAATAGCCCGCCGGGCAGGCGTGCTACCAGACCATCCAGCTCCTGCTCCAGCAGCCAGGCCTGCAGGGCGGCGGTGTCCCAGCCGGTGAGGGCTTGCAACTGGTCCAGGCCCATGGGGTCAAAGCCCAGCGCGGCCAGCACGGGGTGTTCTTTGTGTGCCGACGCTGGTGCCGGTGTGCTTGCTGCTGTCGCGGTTGCCGCTGCGGCGGCCGTGGGTGCTGCAACGTCGGGCCAGGGGAGCAGCTCCTCCAGCATGTCCTGTACCGTCTCCACCAGCTTGGCGCCCTGGCGCAGCAGGGCGTGGCAGCCTTTGGACTGGGGGGCGTGGATGGAGCCGGGAATGGCAAACACTTCTCGTCCCTGCTCGGCCGCGAGCCGGGCCGTGATCAGCGAGCCCGAGGCCAGGGCCGCCTCCACCACCAGGGTGCCGGCGGACAGCCCGGCAATCAGCCGGTTGCGTTTGGGAAAGTTGGGGGCCAACGGGGGCGTGCCCAGCGGGTATTCGCTGAGCAGCAGGCCGTGGGTCATCACCTGCTGGGCCAGCGCGGCATGGCGGCGGGGGTAGATCACATCCAGCCCGGTGCCCAGCACGGCCACGGTGCAGGGGCTGTCGGCGCGGGCCGCCTGCAGCGCGCCCTGGTGGGCGGCTGCGTCCACCCCCAGGGCCAGGCCGGAGATCACACACCAGCCCTGGGATGCCAGCGCCAGGCCGAATTGGCGGGCATTGGCATCGCCCTGCGGCGTGGGGTTGCGCGAGCCGACGATGGCCAGTGCGCGGCGGTGGTCCACCAGGGGCGCGGGTTGGTCCAGCCAGTGGCTGGGGCCGGCGACGTAAAGCATCAGCGGCGGGTCTTCGGTCTGCAGCAGTGCGGGTGGATAGCGCGGGTCACCCAGGGTGATCAGGGCATGGGCGCGGCCATGCTCGCGGGTCTGCAACCAGTCCTGAGCGCGGGCCAGGGCGTTGTCCCAGTCGGGCGGGAGGCTGGCGAGGGCGGTGGCCTGTGCGGGGCTGACGCAGGCTTGCAGCGCGCTGCAGGTTTGCGCCAGCACGGCCTGGGGCGTGCCAAAGCGGGCCAGCAGGCGACGGGCTGCGGTGTTGCCAACGCCCGGCGTCAGGGCCAGGCGCAGCCAGGCGGCCAGCTCGGCAGGGGGCAGTTGCAGGTTGGTGGGCGTGGTGTTCATTGCGGTGTGACCATCTTGTCGCCCACTTGCACGCCGTAGCGCCCCTCCATCAGCAGCACATAGGCTACGCGCTCGAAGGCCAGGAACACCAGGGCGGCGCCGTTGTCCTCGTCCGGCAGCTGGATCCAGTCTTGCGTGGCGCTGGTCTGGTCGCGCAGGCGTTGGCCTTGGGCCACCACGGCCAGCACATGGCCCATTTCCAGTCCGTCGCGCAGGCCTTTGTTGATGGCCACCACCTGCTGGGGAGCGCCGTAGCGCAGGGCGGTGCTGGTGTAGAGCTTGAGCACCCGCGCCTCCAGCGCGAAGTCGGGCGCATGCGGGGTATAGCTGCGAAAGCTGCGCGCGGGTTCAGGTAGCAGCCGGTCGCCGGCGCGGATTTCTTCCTTGCTGCGCAGCAGCTCCAGCGTGGCGGGTAGATAGGGTGCGGTGCGGCTTTGCGCGGCCTCGGGGTTGGGCTGCTCGCTGCGTACCAGGGCGGCCGTGCCCAGGTAATGGGCCTCATAGCCCAGCAGCTCGCTGCTGACCGGGTCCTGGAGCGCAAGAGCATCGCGAAAGATGCGGAACTGCAGGGGCGCATCGGCCGTGCGCAGGGGGCTGTGGGCATCGCCACGGGCGTAGACGCGGTCGCCCTGTGCCATGAGCACACGCTCGTCCGTGGTGGCCACCAGGCGGGGGGCGGCCTGTAGCTGTTCCGGGGAAACCACCAGAGGCTCGGCCAGAAAGGGCGCGATCAGATGGGGCGGCAGCGTGGCCAGGGCCTGCTGGGGCGGAGGGTCTGCACGGCTGCGAGGGGACAGGTGCAGGGTCTCGCCTTCGCCGCTGCCGGGGGGCGCGATGTGCAGGCGGGCATATCCGTTGTGCCGCTCCAGCACCAACTGCTGGCCGGGGTAGATCAGCTGCGGGTTGTGGATGCGCTCGGGGTTCATGCCCCACAGCGCGGGCCAGCGCCAGGGCTGCTGCAGAAACAGGCCCGCGATGCGCCACAGCGTGTCACCGGGCTGGACGGTGTAGTGCGTGGGGGCCTGGGTTGCAAGTGCGGACTCGGGAAGGCTGCGTGGGGGCGAGGCGGGCAGGCCGGCAGCCCCGACCTCTGCGCCGGCCGTGGTCGCGAGGCTGACGAGCAGCGGACCTGCCAGCATCCAGGCGCGTGCGGCGGCGGCGGCGGCGGTGAGCATGCAAGTCCTCCTCGGAGATGGTGCAGCACCCTGGTGGCAGTCAGCAGCAGGGCGAGAAGTCATTCTGGTGGCATGCCCATGCGGAAACAAGATGTATCGGGCACCGTGCAGCTGGCAGCGGGGAAAAAGAGGACAATAAAAAGGTCAATCCTCGCGTCTAACCATGTCCATTCTCAATATTCTCTGCTACCCCGACTCGCGCCTGCACAAAGTGGCCCAACCTGTTGCCCAGGTGGACGACCGCATTCGCCTGCAGATAGCGGACATGTTCGAGACCATGTATGACGCCAATGGCATAGGCCTGGCCGCCACGCAGGTGGATTTTCACCAGCGCCTGCTTGTTATTGACGTCTCGCAGGACAGGGACCAGCCCCTGGTACTGATCAATCCCGAAATTTTGTGGGCCAGCGAGGAGAAACAACTGGGCGAGGAAGGCTGTCTGTCCGTCCCCGGTATTTACGATGGAGTGGAGCGCTCCATCGCTGTGAAGGTGCAGGCGTTGGACGAGCATGGCCAAAGCCGTGTGATCGAAGCCGACGGCCTGCTGGCCATCTGCATTCAGCATGAGATGGACCACCTGATGGGCAAGGTCTTCGTCGAATATCTTTCTCCATTGAAGCGCAACCGCATCAAGACCAAGATGGTCAAGCTGCAGCGCGAGGCAGAACGCATATGACGCCGTCCCTATCTCTGCACCTTCATACCGTACGCTGGGCCTGCGCCCTCGCCTGCGCTGCAGCCCTGGTCGGCTGCGCCGTCCCCGAATGGCAAAAGCCTGGCACGCCGGCCAGCCAGATCCAGAAAGACATGGGCAGCCCCCAGGTGCGTAGCCCCCTGCCCGAGGGTGGCGAACGCTGGGTCTACAGCCGCCAGCCCATGGGCCAGCAGGTCTACCACTTTGATTTTGATAGCGCCAAGCATCTGCTGAGCGTGCGCCAGGTGCTGGAGGCTTCCGAGTTCAATCGGCTGCGCCCCGGCGTGGACACCCGCGACAGCGTCTACCAGGTCTTTGGCAAGCCTGCGATGGTGGAACATGTCGCCAGCTTCAAGGGCGATATCTGGACCTACCGCATCTACGAGAACGGAAGCGATAGGCAGGCCCATGTTTTCCTCGACCCGCAGTACGTCGTGCAGCGCGTCATGTTCACCGATGAACGACACCGTGATGACGACCGCCACTGAGGCGGCCTGCCATTCCCCCGCCGCCTGAGTTTGGCCCAGGGCCTGCCGGCCCTATGCCGGGCTCCTTTGCGTCTGAGAGTGCATGAAAGTGATTTTTGCCGGCACGCCCGATTTTGCGCGCGTGGCCCTGGAACGGCTTTTACAGGCCGGTTTTGAAGTTCCCCTGGTGCTGACCCAGCCCGACCGCCCCGCTGGTCGTGGCATGAAGCTGCAGGCATCGCCCGTCAAGCAGTGCGCGCTGGAGCACGGTATCCGCGTGGCCCAGCCGCGCAGCCTGCGTCTGGATGGTAAATACCCCGAAGACGCAGCCCTGGCCCGCCAGGCCCTGCTGGATGCCGGTGCCGACGTGATGGTGGTGGCCGCCTACGGCCTGATCCTGCCGCAGTGGGTGCTCGATCTGCCGCCCAAAGGATGTCTCAACATCCACGCCTCCATCCTGCCGCGCTGGCGCGGTGCGGCGCCCATACACCGCGCCATCGAGGCCGGTGATGTCGAAACCGGCGTGACCATCATGCAGATGGACATAGGCCTGGACACCGGCGATATGTGCCTGCTGGAGCGTCTGCCCATCGAAGCCCGCGACACCACGGCCAGCCTGCACGACAAGCTGGCGACGCTGGGCGGTCGCCTGATTGTGGAAGCACTGGAGATGGCGGCCTGCGGCGGCCTGCCGCGCACGCCCCAGCCTCTAGAGGGTGTGAACTACGCCCACAAGATCGAAAAGGCCGAAAGCGCCATGGACTGGCGCCTGGATGCAGAAGTGCTGGACCGGCGCCTGCGCGCCTTCAACCCCTTCCCCGGCGGCAGCACGCAGCTGGGTGACGAGACCATCAAGCTCTGGACGGCCACCCCCGAGGCCTTGCCCGAAGCACCGGGCGGCGACGCCCGTCCCGGCCAGGTGCTGGCAGCGGATGCCGACGGCGTGCTGGTGGCCTGCGGCCAAGGCGCGCTGCGCCTGACACAGCTGCAGCGCGCCGGCGGCAAAAAACTGGCGGCCGGCGACTTTCTGCGCGGCTTTGAGATTCCCGTGGGCACCATGCTCCAGCTGCCGGAGCAGCCATGAACCAAGCCACCGTCCTGTGGCAGCGTGCCACGGGTATCGCACGCCAGCCTGCTTTCCGACTGGGCGTACGCGACGTGCTGGGCACCATGCCCGGCATCTCTGCCTGGGGTTTGGTGACGGGTGTGGCCATGGTCAAAAGCGGCATGCCGCTGCCGCTGGCCGTGTTCATGACGCTCACCGTCTACGCCGGCAGTGCCCAACTGGCCGTGCTGCCGCTGCTGGCCGTGGGTGCACCGCTGTGGGTGCTGTGGTTCACCGCGTTCTGCGTGAACCTGCGCTTTGTGATTTTGAGCACCATGTGGCGCAACTTCTTCTCGCATCTGCGCCTGCGCCATCGCCTGGCGATCGGCTACTTCAGCGGCGATGTGATCTTTGTGGCCTTCAGCAAGCGCTACCCCACAACGGCCAAGCAGCCCGAGCAGGTGCCCTACTTCTGGGGTGCGGCGATCTCCAACTGGCTGGGCTGGCAAATCCCTTCGCTGGCCGGCGTCTACCTGGCCAACGAGATTCCCCTGTCCTGGGGCCTGGGCTTTGCCGGCGTGCTGGCGCTGCTGGGCGTGCTGTATTCCATGCTCAACGATCGCGCCACCTGGGTGGCCTGTGCCGTGGCCTCACTGGCCGCCGTGGCCGCGTTTGCATTGCCGCTCAAGCTCAACATCCTGACGGCGATTGCCGCTGCCGTGGCCGTGGGCCTGCTGATGGAGCAGGCCGAGCGCCGCGCCGCCCGCCTGCGCCCGCTGCCGGCCGTGCGTGCCCCCGATCCGGCCAAGGGCGAGCACCACCCGGTGCTGCCGCTGGATGAGACCCCGCCCCATGGCAGCGAAGCCGCCCGTGCGGCTGCGCAAAAGGAGTGCGCATGAGTGGCGGAGAACATTGGATCTGGGGTTATGTGGCCGGCCTGGGGCTGGCGGCGATCACGCTGCTCACGCGCGCCTTTTTCATGATTCCCGACAAAGAACTGCCCATGCCGGAATGGCTCAAGCGCGGCCTGCGCTATGCGCCACTGGCAGCCTTGGCGGCCGTGATTGCCCCCGAACTGGTGATGAGCAACGGCCAGCTGATTCACACCCTGGTGGATGCGCGCCTGCCGGCCCTGGTCTGCGCCACCGCCTACTTCTGGTGGAAGCGCGGCATTCTGGGCACCATCGTGGTGGGCATGGTGGTGTATTTGCCGCTGCACATCGGCCTGGGGTGGTGAAAAACAGGAGCTGCTCCTGCAAGCAGAAAGCCGGTTTGCAGATCAAAATCATCTGAAACCCCGCAAAGGAGCGCATCAGGCGCTCCTTTTTTATTCGATTCTTTTGCGGGTATACGGCGCACGCAGTTGGCGCTGCCCATGCCAGGGCACCGCGCAAGGGCCGCCCCGCCGCGCTGGTGCCGTCCCCCCCCTCGCGCAGCGAGAGAGAGGGGGAAGCGGCGCAGCCGCTCAGGGGGTGGAGTTACTTCCCTCTTTCTGCATAGCGCGTAAAGCGCAGGGCCTGGCCTTCGGCCTGGATGCGCTGCCACACGGCGCGTTTTTGCACGGGAGTGAGTTCCAGCCACTGCTGCACTTCGGCAAAACTGCGCCCGCAGCCCTTGCACTGGGCATCGCCCTGGCTGGTGGAGCAAATCGCGATACAGGGCGTGTCCGGCTGCGTCTCGTACCAGGCCAGCCAGGCTTGCATGGCGGCGGTGGACAGGCTGGCCGGGCTCACTTCTTGTGCGCCGGCATGGATCAGCCGCGCATACACCGGAGCCAGCGCCCGTACCTCGGGTGCCAGGCGCACGCCGTCAGGGCTGGGACGCAGGCGCCGCCAGTGGTTGATGGCGGCTTCGATGTCGGAAATGTGGATGGATGCCATTGGCCGCAAGCGTAGACCAAAGTCTGCGGCGCGGTGGCAGCGGCACACAAAATCCATACGCGCAGAGGCGGTCCTGCGGCGTGGCCGCCATCAGTTTTTGGGCTGGCTGGGGGCGGTTCCCATCGCCCGCAAAAAGCGCTGCTGCAGTTGCAGCACTTCCGACAGGCTCAGGGCCTGGTAGGGCAGGCCATGCTGCGGCGCGGTGCGGGCAATGATGTGGCTGAGCGCCGGGTAATGGCGGTGACTCCAGTGGGGAAACAGGTGGTGCGTCAAATGCAGATTGCCGCCGCCCAGCCAATAGCCCAGCCAGCGTGGCCGGGTGTTCCAGTCCAAGGTGGTGAGCAGGATATGCGTGCAGCGGCCATGTGCCATGCCTCCGCTGGCGGGGCGCTCGAAGAAGCGGGCCGTGGCCCAGTGGGTGCCCACCAGCAGCATCACGAAGAACAGCGAGGACAGCATCTGGCTGAGCAAATAGCACAGCAGGATGTAGGACCAGGAAAACTGGCCCAGGCCGAGCTGCCAGGGCAGCCACAGGGCCAGCAGAAAATGCCCGCTCTTGCCCAGCAGGAAAAAGCCCCAGCCACGCCAGCCGGCAGGCAGGCGGGCGCTGACCTTGGTTTGGCCGGCGCGGTCCAGCCAGTCCATCAGCCAGATATACCAGGGGAAGGTCAGTGCGGCCACCAAGGGCCAGTACAGCGGCTGGTAGCGCATAAAGGGCTTCCAGCGGTGCCAGGGCGCCTGGCGCAGCACGCCGTTGGCATCGATGTCCGGGTCATAGTCTTCGATGTTGACGTGGGCATGGTGCAGCTGCACATGGCGCACCCGCCAGCATTCAGGGTCCAGCCCCAGCGGCAGGGTGACGAGGCGGTTGAGCCACAGGTTCGCGCGAGGGCGGCGAAAAAAAGCGCTGTGCGATGCGTCGTGCACCACATTCACCGTCAGCAGCATGCCGCTGGTGATAAAGCCCAGATAGACCGCAAAAAATCCGCTGGCGCTGGTGGCGCCGAGCACCCCCAAATAGCACAGCCCGCACACAACACACAGCAGGCACAGCTTGGCCAGCATGCCCAGGTCGGCAAAGCGGTGTTCCTGGTGCTCAACCAGCCAATCCTGCGAGGCCTGGCGCAGCGCCTGCGACAGCGCCCGGTCCTGGTGGCCAAAGGGCAGAGGGGGCAGGCGCTGTGGGCTCACACCGCATCCTCCTGCCCCATGCGGCGCAGAAAACGGCGCTGTGAGGCCAGCAGCTCGCGGTAGCTGATGCGGCGGTACGGCATCCCATGCTGGTGTGCCAGCTGGGCCACCCTATCCGCCAGTGCGGGGTAGTGGCGGTGGTGCCAGCCAGGGAAGAGGTGGTGGGTCAGGTGGTAGTTCAGGCCACCGGTGAACTGGTTCAGCCAGCGCGGCGAGGTCTCCCAATCACAGGCGGTGACAAAGTTGTGCCGGTACCAGCCATGCTCCATGACCCCACCGGGAGCGGCCTGGAAAAAATCGGCTTCTGCCCAGTGCGTGCCCAGCAGCAGATAGACCACCAGCAGCGAGGCAAACATCTGGCTCAGCACATAGGCCAGCAGCATGGTGCTGGTGGCCACACCGTGGGCGTGGGCGGCCCACAGCGGCAGCGCCAGCACCAGCAGCACATGGCCGAGCTTGCTCAGCAGAAAAAGGCACCAGCCTTGGGTGGACGCCAGCTCCCGCTCCTGGCGCAGCGGCGTGCGGCCCAGGCGGTCCGACCAATCGAAGACCCAGGCAATCCACGGCAGCGACAGGCCGGCAATCATGGGCCAATACAGATGCTGGTAGCGCATATAAGCATGTCTGCGCTGGAAGGGCGTTTGCCGGAAAAAGCCGTTCTCTTCGGTGTCGAGGTCGTAGTGCTCGATATTGGCGTAGAGATGGTGAAAGCGCACATGGCGCAGTCGCCAGAACTCTGGCTCTATGCCCAGGGGCAAGGTGACGACGCGCCCTGCGAGCCGGTTGAGCCAGGCTTTGCGGAAAAAGACGTTGTGCGAGGCATCGTGGTTGACCACCACATTCAGCAGCATGCTGAGGGCAATGGCCAGGAAATAGCCGGCAAAAAACACGGCATCGTGGCTGCTGGCAAGCATCACCCCGTAGCTGCCACAGGCCAGCAGCAGCAAGAACAAGGCCTTGAGTTGGTCGAAGCGGCTGGCATAGCGATGGTCGCCGCTGGCTTGCAAATAGGCGCGGGCGGCCTGGTGCAGCGCGCGGTGGAAGGCCTGCTCCTGGCCGGAAGCAAAGCGCAGCGGTGGCAGGGTATCAGGCATGGAGGTGCTCCTCCTGGGCCGGTGCCGGGACAGGTAGTGGCTTGCGCCCCCAGCCTGCCAGCACGCAGGTGGCATGCAGCACCAGAAGCGCAGCGCAGCCCAGCCACAGCGGTGCATGCCATCCCAGCCATAGCGGGAAAATCAGGGCATAGGCCAGGGTGGTCCACCACCAGACATACAGACCCCAGCGGCGCCCGTCCGCGATGGCGCCCAGGGCGACCGAGCCCACAGCCAGCACGACCAGCAAGGCCGCTTGCGCGGCAGAAAACGCCTGCCAGCCGTAGTCATAGCGTTGGATATAGCCCAACACCAGGGCAAACAGCGGGGCAGCGCCGAGGAAGACCATCAGCGCATGGCTTTGGAAAGCGGGCGCTTGCGGGCGCGGTGTGGGCTGGCTGCCGGGGCGCAGCAGGCGCACAAAGGGCAGATTGCTTTCCAGCCCCGGGTTGTGCGATGCCTGGCTGCCTTTGATGCCATAGACGTGCTGGCTGCGGTCCGCAGACTGTCGGAAAGTGCCAAAGCATTTGTCCCACAGAATCAGGCTGCCGCTGAAGTTGCTGTTGCTCCAGGCACGTTCATGCAGGTGGTGCACGCGGTGGTGGCTGGGGGTCACCAGAATTTTTTCCAGCCAGCCCAGGGAGCCGACCAGGGCGTTGTGGTTGATCAGCTGCAAGGTGTAGTGGATCAGGGAGACGGTGATGAACTCCGACAGCGACACACCGATGAGGGCCAGTGGGAGGAAGAAAGGGATTGAGGTGAGCGACGAATACCAGGAGTTGCGCACCCCCAGCGACAGATTGAAATGTTCGCCCTGGTGGTGCACGCTGTGCACGGCCCACAGCCAGCGCCAGTTGTGGTGGCTGCGATGCAGCCAGTAAAAGCAGAAATCCCAGGCCAGAAAAGCAAACAGCCAGCGCCAGACGGGCGCCACATGCTCCAGCAGCTGCAAGCTGAAGTGCTGGGCCACGGCGCCATAGCACAGCACTTCCAGACCGCGAAACAGCCACAGCATGATGTGGCCGGAGTTGAGGTTGAAGATCACGTCCTGCCAGCACACCTTGCGTGCCAGGCCCCACTGCAGCACCGCGGCTTCGCCCAGCACCAGCACGGCCATCATCAGCACCGGAATGACCAATTCACTCATGGCATATCTCCTGTCGCTCGCAGCCGGCGTTGGCCTATGGCCTGTGCCAGCACCCCGGCAGCCAAGGCCAGCGCCGTGCCCGCCAGCACATCGACAAAGAGGTGGCGGCGCAGCTGCAGTATGGAAAAACCGATCAGCAAGGCCCAGAGCAGGGCTAGTATCGTCAGCCCCTTGTGACGGGCCTTGGCAATGGCCCACACGGCCAGCAGACTAAGTGCCATGTGCAAAGAGGGCAGGCAGTTTTGCGCTGAATCGAACTGGGTCAGCAGGGTCAGCAGCCGGGCGCTGAGGCCGGTGTCAATCACCTTGGGGTAGACCATGGTGGTAGGCCACAGCATATAGACCATGCCTGCACCCAGCGCGGCCAGTTGCATGGCGCGGCGCAGCCAGGGCAGAGTGGACAGCGGTGTCAGCAGATAGCCGCAGGGGATCAGCAGAAAGAACGAGAGATACAGCCAGATGGCTTGGGGCGAGAAGGGAATGAGCTGGTCTACCCAACCCGGGGCCATCAGGCGCCCGGGCGCCTGCCAGCGATCGCTGAAGTGGTAGACGATGCCCACGCTGCCCCAGCCCAGCAGCATCTGCCAAAGACGCAGGGATAACAGCTTCATGCGCTGGGCTCCCAGCGCCGGATGATGCGGCGGCGTTTGCGGTCGAACTGCGCGGGAATGGGCTGTGCCGCCTGGGTTTCCCAGTGCAGCTGTGCGGTGTCTACCCCCTGCTGCTGCAGACATTGGACCAGGCCCTGGCGTACCCGCTCCAGCGTGGGCGCATCGCAGGTGGCGCTCAGGTGCAGGGTGTCGGCAGACCGCTGCTCCAGGCGGTAGTCGCTTTCCAGGGGCAGCTGCTGCGCCAGAGCCCGGCTTAGCAGGTCGGCAAAAATCGTCTGGCGCTGGCCTTGTGCATTGGCCAGCAGCAGCTGGTCATCCTGGCGGCCTTCGATGGCCGTGATGACGCGCGCGGGATTACCGCAGGGACAAGCCTGGTGGGTGGTGTGCAGCACATCGTCCAGCCGGTAACGGACTATGGGCTGGGTGTGGCGCGTGAAATCGGTGATGACGGGGATGAAGCGCTGGCCATCCAGCCACTGCGGCTCTATGTGCACAAATTCTTCGTTGAGATGCAGGGCGCCATGGGCGCAGCTGGCGGCGAGAAAACCTTCGGTGGCCTGGTAGACCTCGGCCACCTGTGGGGCGCAGCGCTGCAGCAGCTGGCGGTCCTGGGGTTCCAGTACTTCGGCCACCGAGATCATTTTTTTGAGGCCTGGCAGTGCCAGCCGGCCTGCGGCATGTTCCAGGGCCAGCGCGCGCAGCACCTGGGCCGGCGCCACGATAATGGTCGGCGCCTGCTGTTGCAAACGCTGTAAATGCCCCGCAAAAGGGCTGAACAAATCGTAGAAGTCCAGGCTGAGCCAGCGGCTGTTGACGGCCTGATAGAGATTGCTGTCGGCACGCAAAAACAAGGCTACGCGCTCGCCTGCCATCAGTCCGTCGGGCAGCATCTTGGCCAGCATGCCGCCGGCCCAGATCTGCTGCTCACGTGGGCTGACCACAAACAGGCCACGTTGCCCCGAGGTGCCGGAAGACAGGCCCACGCTGAATCGGCCCACCTTGGGCACAAAGTCGCGCTCCTGCTCGCTGCGCAGTGCACAGTCCAGCAGCATGTCCTTGCGCAGACCGGCCGTGTTCATGGCATCGAAATGCGCCATCATCAGCGCCTTGTTCATCTCGGGCCAGCGCGTGAAGGGCTGGTCGATCAAGCGGCTGAACCAGGGGCTGTGGGCCAGGGTGCGGCGGATAAAGCGCTGCAGCTGCCGCTGCTGCCAGGCCTCCAGTGCGGCGCGCGTGGCAAAGCGCAGGCGCTTGGCGCGCCAGTAATGCCACAGTGTCCAGGGGAGGTTCATAGATCGCCCTCGTGCGAGAGCAGGATTTGCACCTTGCCGCCGCGCCACAGCTGGTGAAGGCGTTCCAGGGTTTGGTAGTAGGCGCGGGGCTGGTCCATCACCACATTCGCCAGCACCGAGGGGCCGCGCAGCTGCTGGTAGCCCGTGGGCGACCAGGCCGCGTCGCCGGCCAGCAGCACCCAGCCTTGCTCGCCGCGCACAAAGGCGCCGAAATGCCCAGCCGCATGGCCGGGCAAGGGGACGAAAACGATGTCGCCCTGGCTGTGGGGCAGGGCATAGCCCTGGGTGAAAGGCTGGAGCTCGGGGGGCAGGGCGGTTTCGGGGAAATGCTCGAAGAACTGCAGCCGGCCGGCAATGTCCTCGGGCACCAGGGCCGGCACAAAAGCTTGTCGGAGGGCGGCCAGGCCTTCCAGGCGGTGGATGCGGTTCCAGCCTTCTTCCGAACAGAGAACCGGTGTGCCGGGAAAGTCGCGCAGCCCGGCCATATGGTCGCCATGCAGGTGTGAAAGCAAAATGCCCTGGAGATCGGCCGGCTGCAGCCCGTGCGCCGCCAGCTGGGCCACCATGGCCTCGCGCGGGTCGAAATACACGGGGGTGATGCGGCGGTAAAGGTGGAAGATGCCTTGACGGGTGGCGCGTTCAAACCACTCGGCATAGCCGGTGTCCCACAGCCAGTGCCTGTCGCCCACGGAAAGCAGCCAGGTGCGGGCCGGAAATTTGCAGACCCTGAAACCCGCGCCCTTCAGTGCCATGCAAGCGATATGGGTGCAGTAGCCCGCTTCAAAGCTTGTGATCTTTGCCAACTCAAAATCCCTGTTGCCGCAGCCATGCCGCTGTGTGTGCAATGCCTTGCTGCTGGGTGAAGCGCGGCTGGTAGCCCAGCAGCGAGCGGGCCTGGCTGGCGTCCAGCGTCATATCGAAGCAGACGGCGCCTACGCTGTAGCGTGTCAACAGCGGCTCCTTGTGGGTGACGCTGGCCAGGCCTTCCAGCAGCGTCGCCAGCCCATAGAGCAGCGGATAGGGCAGGGCGCGTATGCGGTAGTGAAGACCAAGCTCTTGTTGCAGCAGCTGGTGCAGCATTTCGGCCAGTGTGCGAGGTTGCTGGTCGCTGATGTTGAAGACCGCGCCATTGGGCAAGTTGGCCTGGGTGGTGGCCAGGTGCATGGCGTGCACCACGTTGTGCACAAAGCTCAGATCGCAAATGGCCTGGCCACCGCGTGGCAGGCGCAATATGCCGCGTTTGCGGTCCAGTTGCTGCAGCAGGCGGGGCAGGATGACGCGGTCATGGGGACCGTACAGGCCGCGCGGGCGTAGCATGCTCCATTGCGTTCCGGGGTACTGGGCAACGGCCTGGGTGATTTCTTGCTCAGCCTGCCATTTGCTGTGGGCGTAATGGCTGGAAAAGCGGCGCGCCCGGTAGCTCTCCGGCAGCATCAGGTGGTGCTGGAAATCAAAGTACACCGCAGGCGTGGAGATATGCACAAAGCGGGGCACGCCCTGCTGTCCGGCGGCCTGGGCCAGCATCCGGGTGGCTTGCACATTGTCGCGGTGAAAGTCATGGGCCGCCCCCCAGGGGGCAGAGCGTGCGGCGCAATGCCAGACGGCATCGCAGCCTGCGACCAGGCGCAGGCCATCCTCCGGCGAGGCATGGCCGAGGTCCATGGACACAAAGTCTGCGCCCAGCTGCTGCAGCGCTGCGCCGGCCTCAAGGTTGCGACCGACCGCGCGCACCTGCCAGCCTTGCTCCAACAGCCAGGCCGTTGCATTGCGCCCCAACCCACTGGTGGCCCCCGTGACCAGCACCTTCATGGCAGCAGCACCATGCCTGACAGCGTCAAACCTGCGGCGGTGCCAATCAGCATCAGGGGCTTGCCGGGCTGCACCCGCCCTTCGCTGTAGGCGTGGTGCAGTGCCGTGGGGATGGAGGCCGCCACCTGGTTGCCGTGGTGGCGGTAGATGTCGATGAGCTTTTCCGTGGGGACATGCAGGCGCTGGCGCATATGTTCCAGAGACAGATGGCTGGCCTGGTGGGGCACCACGGTGGCGATGTCGTCCAGTGTCAGACCGCTGCATTGCAGCAGGCGCTCGAAATAGTCTTCGATCAAAGAGGACGCCAGGCGGAACAGGGGCTTGCCTTGCATGTGGAACAAAAAATCGCTTTCCTGCATGCCTGCCCTGGGGTTTTTGCGGGTTCCTCCGGCGCGAATTTCACAGAAGTCGCTGCCCTGGGTGTAGACCTCGGTCAAGCAGCCCAGGATGCCGCTGCTGCCATCGCCCCGCTCCACGATGGCGCAGGCCGCGCCATCGCCAAAAATAAAGGACGACTCCTCGTGCTGCCAGTCGATACCGCGCGAGGCGATATCGGCCGAGACAATGGCAATGCGTTGATAGGCGCCGCTTTGCAGCAGGCCCGCGGCCACCTGCATGGCCGTGATGAAGCTGACACAGCTGCTGTTGACATCAAACCCGGGCGTGCCGGCAGGCAGGCCTGCGGCCTTCAGAATGTGCACCGCGCTATAAGGCAGAGCCTGCACCGCGATGGCCGAGGCAGAAATCAGCAGGTCCACGGAGTCGGCTGGGATGTGATGGCGGTCCAGCGCGTCATGCAGGGCCGCGGCTGCCAGTTCGGCCTGGCTGGCGTTGTCGCTGGCGTGGTAGCGCCATGCAATGCCCGAGCGTTTTTCCACATAGCCGCGGGGCTTTCCCAGCCTTGTATCCAACTCAGAAGAGGTCACCCGTTGTTCGGGGAGCGCAACACCGGTCGCCGCAATTTTGATGGAGTGTTGTGTTTTGGTGTGGGTCAATCTCGGCGTACTCGCGGTTTGTTCCATTTTTACGTAGAATCGGCAGTCATTCAAAGGGGAGTAGTTCCTCGTTTGTGGCGCATCACTTGCTGCGCGCTACAAACGGATGGCAGGTCGTCAATACGAAGCCTTGTGCTTCCGGCCTGTCAGGCACGGCAACAGCCGCTGTCGAACAAGACCTTTGAGCCACTGGTTTTCAAAGGTCGGCTCAAAGCGCTCCCCACCGCACACATCGCGCGTGGCGGGTATTGCTTCTACTTCCGATCCTGAAAGCCTGGTTTCCAAGGTGCGGCCGAGTGCGGCCATCATGCGACAACGAGGACTTTTGACTATGGATTTGGACTTTCTCACCCACACCCCGTTCTGGATTGCACTGGGTCAGATCATCATCATAGACATCTTGCTGGGTGGCGACAACGCGGTGGTGATCGCGCTGGCCTGCCGCAAGCTGCCGCCCGAGCAGCGCAGAAAGGGCATTATTTACGGCACGGCGGGTGCCATCATCTTGCGCGTCATCCTGATCGCTTTTGCCATGACGCTGCTGGCGCTGCCCGCATTGAAGCTGGTTGGCGCACTGCTGCTGGTGTGGATCGGTATCAAGCTGATTGCCCCCGATGAAGAAGGCCACGACAACATCCAGGGCAGCGACAAGCTGTTTGCCGCCATCAAGACCATCATCGTCGCCGACCTGGTGATGTCGGTGGACAACGTGATCGCCATTGCCGGCGCTGCCCAAAGCTCGGGCGAGCACCAGATGCTGCTGGTGACCCTGGGCCTGCTGATCTCCATCCCCATCATCGTCTGGGGCTCGCAGCTGGTCATCAAGCTGATGGAGCGCTTCCCTATCATCATCGTGGCCGGCGGCATGCTGCTGGGCTGGATTGCCGGCGGCATGCTGGTGACCGACCCGCTGTTCGTCAACACGGCGAAGTGGACCTGGATGCCGAAGCTGGGTACGCTGGATGAAAACGGCATGGCCCAGATCTCCACCACTTTGTACTGGGCTGCCCACATCGGCGGTGCACTGCTGGTGCTGGCCCTGGGCAAGATGGTTGCGGCCAAGAAGGGTAAGTCGAGCGGCGAAAGCCACGCTGCCTAAGCAGCGCTCACTGCGACTGCCACCTGCGGCGGCCTAAGTGGGCCGCTGCTGGCCGGGCAGGCCGGCGTGAAGCCAGACTCCGCACAGCGCGGGAACCAAGTTCCCCCGGAGCTGCTCTATCGCCGGCCTGCCTTTTTTTTATCCCCAGCCGTGATGCACCTGTTTTGCAGGGCGACACCGAACCCGAGGAATTCCATGGAAACCATCATCGTGTACCTGGACGACGCTGCTTACGCCCAGCCGTTGCTGCAGTCCATGTCCCAGGCGCCGCATGCTGCACGCACCCACTGGGTGGTGGTCGCCTGCGCGCCGCGCATCACCCACCGGGTGAGCAAATGGGTCAGCAACCGTGCCCGCGAAAACTGGCGCAGCAAATGGGCCGACAAGCTGTTTGCCGAAGCCCTGCCCCAGCTGGAGCGCAGCGGCGGCAAGGTGACCTCGTTGCTGGCCCGTGGCCCCTTGGCTGAGGTGGTGGAGCAGTTGCGCACCGAGTTGGCTATCTCCCCACAGATCGTGGACTTGCGTCGCCCCAAGCTGGAGACCCAGGGCAATGCCGTGCAGGTGGGGGCCGACATGGCTGCGCCGGCCAAGCTGCAGGCCGGCCGCTCCTTCCCATCGCTGCTGGCCAGCCTGTTGGGCCTGGGCTTTTTGCTGGAAGAAGTGCTGCAGTAAATACGGTTGCAAGTACTGCAGTAATAAGGGCTGCAGCCAGCGTCACCAGGTCGGTGTGGCGCTGGCGCCCATCTGTCGCAGCGCGAGCCGGTGCGCTATGCTGCGGCCCATGAAGCTGCTATTCAAATGGATTCTCAGCGCTTGCGCGCTGCTGCTCGTGGCCTCGGTCTACAGCGGGGTGCAGGTGCAAAGCTTTGGCTCGGCCCTGTGGGCGGTGGTGGTCATCAGCTTGCTCAACATGCTGGTGCGCCCCATCTTGGTGGTGTTGACGCTGCCCGTCACGCTGCTGACCGTGGGGCTTTTTCTCTTTGTGCTCAACGGCCTGATGTTCTGGGCCGCCGCCAATATGCTGTCCGGCCTGCATGTGAACGGGTTCTGGGCGGCCGTGTGGGCCGCCATCCTCTACTCCGTGCTGGGCATGGTCATCGAGTCAGCGCTGGCTCGTCTGTTCCCGCAGCAGTGATTGCACCTCGCGCAAGCGGGTGTCGATAATGGAGGCCTCGAAATGGTCGGCCTGGGCACCACTGCGCTGGGCCAGTTGCTGGCCTGCCTTGAAGCGGTCCACGGCGGCCGCGTAGTCATACTGAGCGACAAAGGCCTCGGCCTCGGCCCGCAGCGCGCGCAGCGGCTGGCCGGTTTCGCGTGAGGCACGTGCCAGGGCCTGCCAGGCTGCAGCATCGTGCAGATGCTCGCTGACCCAGGTTTGCAGGGTAGCCGCCACATCGCCGCTGCGGCGCAGCATGGAGGTCGCCTGGGCGCGCAGCAGTAGCGTGGCGCGCTCATCTTCCGGATTGTGGTGCGGCGCAGCGGGGGCGGGCGGCAGTTGCTCCAATCTTTGCAATGCCAGCTGCGGCTGGTTGCGTGCCAGGGCCAGTTCGGCCGCCAGCCACAGCGTTTGGCGCTGGGCTGCGGCATCGCTCTGGGTCAGGGCCTGCAGCGTGGGCAGCATGGCTTCGGCAGCGGACAGATCGCGCAGCTGCAACAAGCCGAAGATGGCCGCATACAGTGCACCGGCTTGCTGCGCGGGCGATTGCTGGGCAAAGCCGCTGCTGGCGGGCAGGGCGGCCCACTGGCGCAGGGCGTCGGGCCCGGGGCGGGTCAGCACCCGGGCGCGGGAGCTGACCATGGTGTGCTCCATGGTGGGCGGCTTGGCGGCTGCGGCCTGGCCCAGCATCTGGGTGCGGGCCTGCATATCGGCCATGCGCTCGGTGGTCAGCGGGTGGCTGCGTAGATAGGGCCAGCTGCCGTTGTCGTTGATGCGGTTGGCCTGCTGCAGGCGCTCGAACATGCTGGCAAAGCCTGCTGGTGCAAAGCCTGCTGGCGCCATCAGGCTGTACCCCACGCGGTCGGCCTCACGCTCCATGTCGCGTGAGAAATTCAGCTGGTTCTGCACCGCCAGGGCCTGGCCCCCCATCATCATGGCCATGCCTGCATCCGGGCTCTTGGTGGCGGCCAGCGCGCCCAAAATCATGCTGCCAATCATCAAGGGCGTGCTGCGCTTGTCCTGGGCAATCAGCCGGGAGATATGGCGCTGGGTGACGTGGCTTAACTCGTGGGCCAGCACCGAGGCCAGCTCATCGCGCGTGGCCACGGCGCTCACCAGGCCCAGGTGCACGCCCAGAAAGCCGCCCGGCAGGGCAAAGGCGTTGATGCTGCGGTCACGGCCCAGCAGTACCTCCCAGGCAAAGCGCTCGTTCAGCTCGGGTGACAGCTCGCCGCGTTGCTCCGAAGTCTCTTTCAGCGGATACCAGATGCCCATCACATAGCTGTGCACCACGGGGTCGTCTAGGTAGTCCGGGTCGCGGTAGAGCTGGCGGGCAATGCTGTCGCCGATGCGGCGCTCGTCATTGGTGGTGATGTCGGCGCCATCGCCCATGCGCGGCAGGGGCGTGCCCTGGCTTTGCGCCTGCGCCAAAGGCAGATAGGTTGGCGCAAGATTCAGAAAAATCGTAGCACCCAGTGCTGACAGGATATACGCCAAAGGCTTTTTTCGCTGTGAATGGTGCATGGCAAAAATCGGGTGAGAAACACAGTCTGTACGGCCCGCTGCAGCGCGCATTGCGCCCGCAGCCCCATGGGTTATGGCTGGCGCTATACCCTTGGCGACAGCCGCAGGCTGCAGGGGGCTTGCCCCTCTATGATGCCTGTAATCCCCAAACGTTCCGCGCTGTACCCCTGTCCCTGTATGCCCACCCGTGGCGCAGGAGGTGGTGGCCGCTTCTGTGCATGACCTCTATGACCGACCAACTCACACACTTCGACGCCCATGGCCAAGCCCATATGGTGGACGTCGGCGGCAAGCCCGACACCCACCGCGTGGCAGTGGCCGAAGGCCGCATCGTGATGGCGCCTGCCACCCTGGGCCTGATCGCCAGCGGCACGGCCAAGAAGGGGGATGTGCTGGGCATTGCCCGCATCGCCGGCATCATGGCCGCCAAGAAAACCAGCGAGCTGATCCCGCTGTGCCACCCCCTGGCTTTGACCCGCGTGGCCGTGGACTTTGCGCTCCAGGAAGCCGAAAACGCTGTGCATTGCACGGCCACTGTGGAAACCCGTGGCCAGACCGGCGTGGAAATGGAGGCACTGACGGCCGTGCAGGTGGCGCTGTTGACCATCTACGACATGTGCAAGGCCGTGGACAAGCGCATGTGCATGGAAGGGGTGCGGGTGCTTGCTAAACAAGGCGGCAAGTCGGGTGACTGGGCCATAGACGCAGCCTAAAACTCAAAAAGCGCCTTCGGCGCTTTTTTTGCCAGAGGCGGCGAGGCGTTTATTCCCGGCAGGAGCCGGGCAGGAACTTGAGCAGTGCGGCTTTGTCGGCGGCCAGCGGGCCGCAGCGCCATTCGGAGATCGGCTTGCCCTGGCCTTTGCTGGCAACGCTCAAATCCAGCGGGACGGCGGTGTTGCTGCTGTCCTTGAAGTAGGGGCGCAGTTGCAGGGTTTTGCCGTCGATATTGTTGTCGTTGAAATTCTGGGCCACGACGGAGACCACGCCCTGCGCATCTGCCGAAACCGATTGCACATATTTGCTGGGGCCCTTGGGGTCTGCAGTCGCGGAGGCAGCAACCGGGTTGGCCTCGCAGCCCCAGTGATTGGCATCTGCGGCGGCCGTGGTGACTTTGTCGGCGGGCATGAACTGCACGACTTCCGTGATGGTGGTGCGGCAGGTTGAAGCCGCCAGCACCACCTCCGCCATCTTGGCGCGCTTGGTGTAGTCCTGGTAGGCCGGCAAGGCCACGGCCGCCAAGACGCCGATGATGGCCACCACAATCATCAACTCGATCAAGGTAAAGCCCTGTTGCACGGAACGCCGCATGGATTGCTCCCGGGTTGTGAATGTGCAATCCCCGCGCAATCGCTGTGCCAGGTCGATCGGTGGTGTTTGGGCGGTGAAATAGGCGATTTCTGCCGTTTCTTTGGCCGCAGGTCTGGCGAGGTGACGTTTTGTGCGACATGGTCACTCCATCGGTCCGACCAAGGTTGCGGATATGTATCCGGGGCAGGGTGCAGTGCAAGCTGCCAAAAACAAAGGCGCCAGCAGGCGCCTTGTGTGCTGTGTTCCGTAGGGAACGCAGTCTGGGGGGTCAGGCCGTCTTGGCTTGGCGGGCTTGCATGAGCTTGCCCAGACCCACCACCAGCACAGCGCCTGCCGCAGCAGCGACATAGTGCAGCCACGGGTGGGCCAAGGTGTAGCCGTGCAGCAGGTTGTCGTTGACGATGGTTTCGCCGCCTACCCAGCCGATCAGGGCAGCGCCCAGGGTGACGATGACGGGGAAGCGGTCCATCAGCTTGATCATCAGCGTGGAGCCGAAGATCACCAGGGGGATGGAAATGGCCAGGCCCAAAATCAGCAGCACCATATTGCCTTGGGCGGTGGCCGCCACGGCAATCACGTTGTCCAGGCTCATCACCAGGTCGGCAATCAGAATGGTGCGGATGGCTGCAGCCATGGAGCCCGTGCCCTTGGCTTCGCCTTCGTCGTCGTCGCCACCGGTGAGCAGTTGGTAGCCGATCCACAGCAGCAGAACGCCGCCGATGACCTGCAAAAAGGACAGCTCCAGCAGCTTGGCCGCCACCACGGTCAGCACGATGCGCAGCACCACGGCCGCGCCGGAGCCGAACATGATGGCTTTTTTCTGTTGTTCAGGGGGTAGCGAACGGGCCGCCAGGGCAATGACGACGGCATTGTCGCCAGAGAGAATGATGTTGATCCAGACGATCTTCATCAGGCCGATCCAGAAATCGGCAGTGCTCAGGAACTCCATTTTTACTCCGCTGTTATGAATAAAAACGCCAGCGTGGGGGACCCCAAGCTGGCGTTTCTTTTATGGGAGCATCCAGTGTAGTGGGACTGGAGTCGCTAACCGATTCGTAATTCTGCGTAAGCCGGGCAGCGCTCAGCGGCCCGACTACGCGCGATTACAACAATTACAGCAGGCCCTTCAGCAGGCGGCCCATTTCGGAAGGATTGCGGGTGATGGTGAAGCCGCACTCTTCCATGATGGCCAGCTTGGCATCGGCCGTGTCGGCGCCACCGGAGATCAGGGCACCTGCGTGGCCCATGCGCTTGCCGGGAGGGGCAGTCACGCCAGCGATGAAGCCCACGATAGGCTTCTTCATATTGGCCTTGCACCACATGGCGGCTTCGGCTTCATCGGGGCCGCCGATTTCGCCAATCATGATCACGGCATCGGTGTCGGGATCGTCGTTGAAGGCGCGCATCACATCGATGTGCTTCAGGCCGTTGATGGGGTCGCCACCAATGCCGACAGCGGAGGACTGGCCGATGCCCAGCTCGGACAGCTGTGCCACGGCTTCGTAGGTCAGCGTGCCGGAACGGCTCACCACGCCCACGCGGCCCTTCTTGTGGATGTGACCGGGCATGATGCCGATCTTGATCTCGTCAGGCGTGATCAGGCCGGGGCAGTTGGGGCCCAGCAGCAGGGTGCGCTTGCCACCAGCGGCTTCCTTGGCCTTCATCTTGTTGCGCACTTCCAGCATGTCGCGCACTGGAATGCCTTCGGTGATGCAGATGGCCAGGTCCAGATCGGCTTCCACGGCTTCCCAGATGGCTGCAGCAGCGCCTGCGGGCGGCACATAGATCACCGACACGGTGGCGCCGGTGTCGCTGGCTGCTTCCTTGACGGAGGCGTAGATGGGGATGTTGAAGATCGACTCACCGGCCTTCTTGGGGTTCACGCCGGCCACGAAGCAGTTCTTGCCGTTCGCGTATTCCTGGCACTTTTCCGTGTGGAACTGGCCGGTCTTGCCGGTGATGCCCTGGGTGATGACTTTGGTGTCTTTGTTGATAAAGATCGACATGTGTTTATCTCCGAGGGCTTCTTACTTGACGGCTTCGACGATCTTGGTGGCCGCTTCGGCCATGGTGTCGGCGCTGATGATGGGCAGACCGGATTCGGCCAGCATCTTCTTGCCCAGCTCTTCGTTGGTGCCCTTCATGCGCACCACCAGAGGCACTTGCAGGTTCACGGCCTTGCAAGCCGTGATCACGCCGGTGGCGATGGTGTCGCACTTCATGATGCCGCCGAAGATGTTGACCAGGATGCCCTTGACCTTGGGGTTCTTGAGCATGATCTTGAAGGCTTCGGTGACCTTCTCGGGGGTAGCGCCGCCGCCCACGTCCAGGAAGTTGGCAGGCTCGCCGCCGAACAGCTTGATGGTGTCCATGGTGGCCATGGCCAGACCGGCACCGTTCACCAGGCAGCCGATGTTGCCGTCCAGGGAGATGTAGGCCAGGTCGAACTTGGAAGCCTCGACTTCAGCGGGATCTTCTTCGTCCAGATCGCGGAAGGCCACGATTTCGGGGTGACGGAACAGGGCGTTGGCGTCAAAGTTGAACTTGGCGTCCAGGGCCATCAGGTCGCCCTTGGAGTCGCAGTTCAGGGGGTTGATTTCCACCAGCGACGCGTCGGTGTCCATGTAGCACTTGTAGATCTTGGCGAAGATGTCTACAGCCTGGTCGATGGAAGCGCCGGTCAGACCAATGGCTGCGGCAACCTTCTTGCTCTGCTCGACGGTGATGCCGGTCAGGGGATCGATCATCTCGGTGACGATCTTCTCGGGAGTGGAGTGGGCCACTTCCTCGATGTCCATGCCACCTTCGCTCGAAGCGATCAGTGCAACCTTTTGTGTAGCGCGGTCAGTCACCAGCGACACATACAGTTCGTTCTTGATGTCGGCGCCGTCTTCGATGTACAGGCGACGCACCTTCTGGCCTTCGGGGCCGGTTTGGTGGGTGATCAGCTGCATGCCCAGAATTTGCTCGGCCAGCTTTTTCACGTCGTCGATGGTCTTGGCCACCTTCACACCGCCGCCTTTACCGCGGCCACCGGCGTGGATCTGCGCCTTCACCACCCACACGGGGCCACCAAGCTTTTGTGCTGCCTCTACAGCTTCTTGGACGGTGAACGCCGGAATGCCACGGGGAACGGGCACACCAAACTGACGCAAGATTTCCTTGCCTTGGTATTCATGAATCTTCATGAGATTGTCTCTTTGAACGGAGGGGAAATACCCGTTTGCCATGGACGCGTGGTCAGGCGGCCGGGCTCGAATGACATGGCGACTGACGAATGTACCATGCTGCATCGCAACGAAAAAGGGCATTGTCAAGTGGCATATACGTATATGCGTACGTGGTTGCGCGACATTGACGCCAAGCTGTCACTTACATCAGGACAATAGATCGGGGTGCGATTTCAGTGACAATGCGGCCCTTGATTCTTCGGAATGCAACATGCCGCCAGGCGGAGTTTAGGGGTGTGCGCCAGAGCGCGCGGGAGCTAGGAATGTCCAAAGTCTTTATCGATGGCGAGGCCGGAACCACGGGGCTGCAAATCCGTGACCGCCTGCAGGGAATGACCGGTGTGGAGCTGGTCAGCATTGACCCCGCGCTGCGAAAGGACCCCGCCGCCAAGCGACAGCTGATGGCAGGTGTGGACCTGGTCATCCTGTGCCTGCACGACGATGCCGCCCGCGAGACCGTGGCCATGGTCGACGCCATCACCGCTGAAACCGGCCGTGCCATCAAGATCATCGACGCCTCCACCGCCCACCGCACCGCAGCGGACTGGGTTTATGGCTTCCCCGAGCTGCGCGCAGGCCAGCTGGATGCGGTCAAGGCCGCCACCCGCGTGAGCAACCCCGGCTGCTACGCCACGGGTGCCATCGCCCTGTTGGCGCCGCTGGTGGCAGCGGGCCTGATGCCCGCCGACTACCCGGTGAGCCTGCCCTCGGTGTCGGGCTACTCCGGCGGTGGCCGTCCCATGATGGAAGCCTACGAGGCCGGCACGGCTGCGCCTTACGAGGCCTATGCCCTGGGCCTGTCGCACAAGCACATCCCCGAAATCCTGCACTACACCGGCATGACGCGCCGTCCGGTGTTCATCCCGGCCGTGGGCAATTTCGCCCAGGGCATGCTGGTGCAGCTGCCGCTGCACCTGGACCTGTTGCCCGGCGCGCCCAAGGCGGCCGATCTGCATGACGCCCTGGCCAGCCACTATGCCCGCACCAACACCAGCGCCAACTGGGTCAAGGTGTTGCCGCCCACCGACGACCTGAAGCTGGCCGCCGACACGCTGGCCAATACCAACCAGCTGGAGCTGCGCGTGTTTGCCAACGAGCAGCACCGCCAGGCCGTGCTGATTGCCCGCCTGGACAATCTGGGCAAGGGCGCCAGCGGCGCGGCGGTGCAAAACCTGCAGCTGATGCTGGGCTTGTAAGCCATAGCCCGGCCCTGCACCAGGGCCGCGTCGCAAAAGGGGGCACTGCCCCCTTTTTGCTATCTATTGCGCAGCTGCATGTGTAGGCGCCACCTGCATATGCGCAGAAAAACTCCGTAGCAGCGCAGCCTGGCCGTCGCCGCTGCAGGGGCGCGCATGCCTCTGATGTGGTGCCAGGCATGTTGCGTGGGTGTGGGCTGAGATTTGTCGGCCTGGTTTATGCTGGCGGACTTTTTCGGATTTCAGGTTTTTCGTCCGCCCTCGCGGTCCGGCACCGCAGCGGCGGTGTTGCGGGCTGCGGGTGGTGGCAGCTTTTGCAAAGGTTTCCCCGATGACGCGCAAGGCATCAGGCACGCCGGCCTCCCATGGCCAGGACGACCTGCAACGCAATCTCACCAATCGCCATATCCAGCTGATCGCCATTGGCGGCGCCATAGGCACCGGCCTGTTCATGGGCTCGGGCAAGACCATCAGCCTGGCAGGCCCCTCCATCATCTTTGTCTACATGGCCATCGGCGCCATGTTGTTCTTTGTGATGCGGGCCATGGGCGAGCTGCTGCTGTCCAATCTGCAGTACAAGTCCTTCATCGATTTCTCGGCCGATCTGCTGGGCCCCTGGGCGGGCTTTTTCACCGGCTGGACTTACTGGTTCTGCTGGATCGTCACCGGCATTGCCGATGTGATCGCCATCTCGGCCTATGCCCAGTTCTGGTGGCCCGACCTGCCGCAATGGGCCCCGGCCATTGCCTGTGTGCTGGTGCTGCTGGGCCTGAACCTGCTGACGGTGAAGCTGTTTGGTGAGACCGAGTTCTGGTTCGCCATGATCAAGATCGTGGCCATCGTGGGCCTGATCGCCACCGGCTTGTACATGGTGGGGGGCGGCTTTGTGTCTCCGGCCGGGCGTGCGGCCTCGCTGTCCAATCTGTGGAACGACGGCGGCATGTTCCCCAACGGGCTGCTGGGCTTTTTCGCCGGCTTTCAGATCGCGGTGTTTGCCTTTGTCGGCATCGAGCTGGTAGGCACCACGGCGGCCGAGGCCAAGGACCCCGAGCGCACGCTGCCGCGCGCCATCAACTCGATTCCGGTGCGCATCATTGTGTTCTACGTGCTGGCGCTGATTGCCATCATGGCCGTCACGCCCTGGCGCGACGTGGTGCCCGACAAAAGCCCATTCGTGGAACTGTTTGTGCTGGCCGGCCTGCCTGCCGCCGCCGGTGTGATCAACTTTGTGGTGCTGACCTCGGCGGCCTCTTCGGCCAACAGCGGCGTGTTCTCCACCAGTCGCATGCTCTACGGTCTGGCGCTCAAGGGCGACGCGCCCAAGGCCTTCTACCGCCTCTCGCGCGGCGGCGTACCTTCGCGTGGCCTGTTGTTCTCCTGCATCTGCCTGCTGCTGGGCGCTTTTCTGATGTGGGTGATTCCCGATCTGGTGGAAGCCTTCACGCTGGTGACCACGGTGTCGGCGATTTTGTTCATGTTTGTCTGGTCGCTGATCCTGCTGTCGTACATGGTTTACCGCCGCCAGCGTGCGGCCCTGCATGCGGCCTCGCGCTTCAAAATGCCTGGCGGCGTGGCCATGTGCGTGGCCTGCCTGGCGTTTTTTGCCGGCATTCTGGTGCTGCTGACCCTCAAAGACGACACACGCCAGGCGCTGGTGGTGACGCCGCTGTGGTTTGTGCTGCTGGTCGTGGCTTACCAATTCGTACGCCGCCGCGTGGTGACGGCGGCCGCGCGGGGTTGACGCAGCTGCAAGCCCATTCCACCCAGGCCTCGTTCGAGGCCTTTTTTCTGCGCGTGTGGATGGGCTGCAGCCCCGGGCACAATGCCTGGCGAGCCCATGCAGGCCGGCGCGTGCTCTGTTTGGCGGAGCTGTCTTTGCTTGGTGGTGCTGGTTTTGCGGTGGTTTGAAGCTGTAAACCCAGGCTCAAAGCGCATCAGCAGCTCATTTTTGTAGAGCGGTTTTCCATGTCCACATCTCCGTCTCCCCTTGCCCGCGATGCGGCCAGCGTGCGCCGCGCCACCTGGATCGGCCTGGTGGCCGTGCTGTGCTGGAGCAGCACCGTGGGCTTGATTCGCTCGGTTTCCGAGGCCCTGGGGGCCCTGGGTGGTGCTGCCATGCTCTACAGCGTCAGCGCGGTGCTGCTGTTTGCGGTGCTGGGTCTGCCCCGCAGGGCCCAGCTGCGCAGCGTGTCCAAGGTCTATCTGATCGGCTGCGGCGTGCTGTTTGCGCTGTACGAGGTTTGCCTATCCGTGGCCATAGGCCTGGCCCAGGACCGGGCCCAGTCCATGGAGCTGGGCATGATCAACTACCTCTGGCCCTGCCTGACGATTGTGCTGGCCGTGCTGTGCCGCCAGCAGCGGGCACGTTGGTGGCTGTGGCCGGGTGTGGCCCTGTGCATCTGGGGCCTGGTGCGGGTGCTGGATGGGGATGGCGGCCAGGCCATGCCCTGGTGGCAGGCATTGCTCACCCATATGCACAGCAACCCCCTGGCTTACGCCCTGGCCTTTGCTGCGGCTCTGCTGTGGCCGGTGTACTCGGTGCTCTCGCGCATGCACGGCGGTGGCTTCAACGGTGTGGGCCTGTTTGTACTGCTGACGGCCGTGGTGCTGTGGGCGCAATGGCTGGTGGTGGACACCGTGCCCATGCGCTGGTCCTGGGGCGTGGCGCTGGAGGTGCTGGCGGTGGGCGCCTGCACCGCCATAGGCTACAGCTGCTGGGAACACGGCATACAGCGCGGCAATCTGGCGGTGATGGCGGCCGGCTCTTACTTCACCCCCGTGCTGTCGGCCCTGTGGGCCAGCATCTGGCTGGCGGTGCAGCCGGGCTGGCCATTCTGGCAGGGCGTGGTGCTGGTCACGCTGGGCTCGCTGGTGTGCTGGCGGGCAACGCGGATTTGAGCGGCGGCTAGGCCGTCAGCCACAGGCCAAGGCCCAGCACGGCGGCATGGGCGGCCATCAACGCCCCCAGCAGGCCCAGGGAGGGCGTGGCCAGATCCGTCAGCTTGTCCTGAATGGCATTGCCCAGAAAAGCACGCAGGGCCGGGTCGTCGGGCTGAGCCTGTGCATCCCACTGGGCACGTTGGTGCTGCCACTCCTCCAGCAGCTCCGATACAGGCAGGCGCTGGAGCACGCCGTGGACCATGAGGCGCACGGCCCGGCCATTGCCCACCCAAGGCTGCAGATACTCCATGGCCGTATCGGGAGAGAGCAGGTCGGCCGTTTTGTGCAGGGCTTTGTGCGCGCCGGGAAGGGCCTCGATGCGCCTGGCCAGCAGTTCGGCCAGATGCTGGGCCAGGCTGGGGCCATAGCGCTGCACCAGTTTGCGGCTGGCACGGGCGCGCCCCAGCTGCACACCCGCAAAGGCATAGGCCGGAATGCTGAGGAGCAGCACCAGAGCCACGAGCACAGGTGGCGCGCTCAGCATGCCGATGAATCCGACGTTGGCGAGGCCTGGCCCCGTGCTCCCCATCAAGCGCAGCAGATAAAAAGCCACTGAGCCCCCGCCCAGCACCGTGGCCAGTACCAGGCCGAGGGCCATGCCTGCGAGCAAGGACTTTCCGGCACTCAGTCCTGTGTGCAAGGCAGAAGGGGCATCGGGAGTGTGCGAAGCAGAGGTCATGGAGGTCATTCTTTGGTTGTAGCGGTCAATGCGGGCGCTGCGCGCAGGCCTCTCGCTTGGAGGGCCAGACGGCAGCGGCGTGCACAAGCTGTGATGCTACTGGGGGAATGACTGGCGAGTGCATGCCTGTGGCCTTAAAGACCGCAAATACGCTGTCCCTGCGCAGTGTCTCCGAGGGGCTAGCTCGCTCCCATGGCCTTGGAGATGCGTGCGGCAATGGCGCTGACGATGGCTTTGACCTCCTCCAGGTCGGGGCTGGACTGTGCGTCTATGCGCTCGATATAGGGTACGTTGAGTGCGGCGATCACGTGCTCTGCGGTCCCCATGATGGGAAAGGCCATATTCGTGACCCCGCGTATCTGGCGGCTGGGCATGGTGGCATGGGCCTGCTGGCGCACCTGCGCCAGGATCTCAAACAGCTCGCCCGGGTCCAGACTGAGCTCGCCATCCACCTTGACATGGGCGGCCAGCATACGCGCGCGCTCAACCTCATCTCTGAAGGCCAGCAACACATGGCCTGAGGAGGTGTCGGTCAGTCCCAGCATGACGCCCACCTTGAGGCCGAAGGACCAGCGCTCGGGGCTGTCCACCTGGGCAATGATCACAACCCGTCCGCCTTGGTAGATCGCCAGGTGACAGGACTGGCGCGCGCGCTGGGCCAGCTCGCGCAGCAGAGGCAGGGCCGAGGCAACCAGGGAGCGCAGGAAATGCTGCTTGTGCGCGAGCTCGAACAGCTTGAGCGACAGGCTGTAGCGGTCATTGGCATCGAGCAGCGCATAGCCTCGGCGCTCCAGCGTCACCACCATGCGGAAAATTTCATTCACGCTGCGCCCCAGGCTTTGCGCGATCTCATTGAGCGTCAGCCCGCTTTGGGCCTGGGAAAGTAGCTCCAGAATGTCCAGTCCCTTGTCCAGGGCCGGGGCACTGTAGCGCGGCGTGTCTCCTTCAGCCTCCGGGCCGGACGCGGGGGGGACGCTCTCGGCAGCGGTGCTGTGGCGCTTGGAAGAGGTGGTACGGGGTCCAGGTGCTTTCATTTCAAGGCGAATCTTAAGGGAGTGTGGGAAAGGTTCTTGGCTGGCGCTGTGCTTGGGAAGTCGTGATCTGCGGGGGCTGCAATCCACCCCCTTCGCACGCCATTGGCGCAGGCTTGGAAACAGGCACGTTCCCAAGCAAGGGCCACCCCGCAGCAAAGTCCGTTGTCCCCCGGGGGAAGGCGCCGAAGGCGGCTCAGGGGGTCACATCACCGCCCCCAACTGCCAGGGCACAAACTCGTTTTGCCCATAGCCATGCAGCTCGCTCCTGGTCTTTTCGCCCGAGGCCGTGGCCAGCATGCGCGTGAAGATGCGCTCACCCATTTCGGCAATGGAGCAGCTGCCGTCAATGATTTCACCGCAGTTGATGTCCATGTCCTCCTGCTGGCGCTGCCAGAGGGCGCTGTTGGTGGCCAGCTTGAGCGAGGGTGAGGGGGCGCAGCCATAGGCACTGCCACGCCCCGTGGTAAAGCAGATGAGGTTGGCGCCGCCCGCCACCTGGCCAGTGGCACTCACCGGGTCGTAGCCGGGGGTGTCCATAAACACCAGGCCTGGTGTTTGCACGGTTTCGGCATATTCGTAGACTGCTTGCAGATTTCCGGTGCCGCCCTTGGCCACGGCGCCCAGGGATTTTTCAAGAATGGTGGTCAGGCCGCCGGCCTTGTTGCCCGGCGAGGGGTTGTTGTTCATCTCGCCGCCGTTGATGCGCGTGTATTCCTCCCACCAATGTATGCGCTGCACCAGCTTGTGTCCGACCTTGGTGGAGACGGCACGGCGTGTGAGCAAATGCTCGGCGCCATAGATTTCAGGTGTCTCGCTCAGGATGGCCGTGCCGCCATGGGCGATCAGCAGGTCTACGGCGGCTCCCAGGGCCGGGTTGGCGCTGACGCCGCTATAACCATCCGATCCGCCGCACTGCAGGCCTATGCGCAGCGCGGCAGCGCTGCAGGGCACGCGCTGCACGGCGTTGGCACCCTCCAGCATCTGCGTAACCAAGGCAATCCCCTTGTCCACGGTTTTCTGTGTGCCGCCGCTGTCCTGGATATTGAAGACCTTCAGGTTGTTTCCCTCGGACAAGGAACCCGATTCCATCCAGGCCCGGATCTGGTTGGCCTCGCAGCCCAGGCCCAGCACCAGCACGCCAGCAAAATTGGCGTGGCTGGCATAGCCGGTCAGCGTGCGCCTGAGCATGTCCATGGCCAGGCCCTGGCTGGCCATGCCGCAGCCGGTGCCATGGGTGAGTGCGACCACGCCATCCACCTGCGGGTAGGGCGCCAGCGCTGCTGGATTGCTGCGACGGGAGAAATACTCGGCAATGGCACGGGCAGCCGTGGCCGAGCAGTTCACGCTGGTCAAGATGCCGATGTAGTTGCGCGTGGCCACACGCCCGTCTGCACGGCGTATGCCCATGAAGACGGCCTCGCGCCGTGCGGGCTCGGGTTTGAGGTCGGCGCCGAATGCATAGTCGCGCGCAAAGTCACCCTTGTCCGGCCCCATGTCCAGGTTGTGGACATGTACATGCTCGCCGGCCGCAATCGGCTGGCTGGCAAAGCCTATGACCTGGTTGTAGCGGCGCACGGGCGCGCCAGTGGCCAGGGCACGGGCGGCAATCTTGTGGCCAGGGGGCACCAGGCCGCGGCTGGTAAACGCTTCAATGGATGTGCCTGCCAGCAGCTGGGTGCGGGCAATCACGACATCGTCTGCAGGGTGGAGGCGAATGAAGGGCTGCATGTAAATCCTTGCTGGAATGGATGGTCGGCGTTTGGTGGGTAAGCGCTGGTTGCTATGGTTTTTCTTCAAGAGCCTGCTTGCAGCACCTGCTCGGGCAGGTCTGCGCCATGGAATTTTTTGTAGATGGCATTGAGCTGGCCGTTTTTCAGATTCAGCTGCACCCATTCATCAATCTTGGCCTTGAGCCGGTCCTCGCCCTTGCGCAGGCCCATGGCCAGCAGGTTGACCTTCATGACCCACTTGACCTCCATCTGCTTGGCCGGGTTTTTGTCGTTCACGGCCTTGAGCAGCGCGGGTGCTGTGGCAAAGATTTGGGCCTGGCCGCTGACCACGGCCGTGGTGCTGGTGGCGTCATCGTCAAAGCGCAGCAAGGCGGCGCTCTTGGGAACGATCTTGCTGATTTCCTGGTCATTGGTGGTGCCGCGTGCCGTGGCGATCTTCTTGCCCTCAAGGTCGGCTGCACTCTTGATGTCCATGCCTTTGGGGGCCCCCACCACAGACAAGATGCCTGCATAAGCTCGGGAGAAGGCGACGACCTTCTCGCGCTCGGGCGTGACGGAGAGGCTGGAGATCACGATGTCGGCCTTGTCGGTCTGCAAAAACGGAATCCGGTTGGCGCCCGTGGTGGGAATGATCTCCAACGCCAGCCCCAGGTCCTTGGCCAGCAGTTGGGCGGTTTCCACGTCCGAACCGGTGGACTGCAGCTTGTCGTCCTTCATGCCATAGGGCGGCACGGCCAGGTCGATGGCCACGCGCAGCTTTTTGGCCGCCAGGATGCTGTCGAGCTGGTCGGCCAGGGCGGAGCCGCTGCCCAGCAGGGTCAGGCCGAGGGCCAGCAAAGCGGTGCGCAGGCCGAGAGCGGGTTGGATACGGTGCGTTGTCATATGGGTCTCCTCGTGGTGGTAGTGGTGATGGGGATTGCTCACACGGCGGCTGCGGTCACAGTCCGCTGCCTACAAACTGTTGGAGTTCAGGCGTGGAAGGGGCACTCAGCACACAGGCCGCGCCCTGCTCCCAAACTTGGCCCTGGTGCATAAAGATCACCTGGTCGGCCACATGGCGGGCAAAAGCCATTTCGTGGGTCACCAAAATCATGGTCATGCCCTGAGCGGCCAACTGCTCTATGACCTTGAGTACCTCGCCCGTGAGCTCCGGGTCCAGGGCCGATGTCACCTCGTCGAACAGCATGACCTGGGGCTGCATAGCCAGCGAGCGGGCAATGGCCACGCGCTGCTGTTGCCCGCCTGATAGCTGCTCGGGATAGGCATGGGCCTTGTCGGCCAGACCGACTTTGGCCAACACCTCGTGGGCCAGTTCGCGTGCTGCATGGGCGCCCTGGTGCTTGACCGCCGTCAGCCCCAGCGTGATGTTTTGCAGCACCGTCAAATGGGGGAACAGGTTGTAGCCCTGGAACACCATGCCCACATCGCGGCGCAGGGCGCTCAGGTCCAGATCCGGTGCATGTACACCATGGTTGCAGACCTGGATGCGGCCCTGGTCCACGCTTTCCAGCCGGTTGATGCAGCGCAGGGCCGTACTCTTGCCCGAGCCGCTTTTGCCAACAATGGCCACCACCTGGCCTTTGGCCACGGAAAATGAGACGCCGCGCAGCACATGCAAGTTGCCAAAGCGCTTGTGGATGGCGTCGAGTTCAACTACGGCTTGCATTGAGTTTCCTTTCAAGAACCATGCTCCAGCGCGAAAGCGGGTAGCAGATGGCGAAGTACAGGACGGCAGCACTGCCAAAGTAGACAAAGGGCTGGAAGGTGGAGTTGTTGAGTACCTTGGCGTTGTATGAAAGCTCGGCAAAGCCAATCACCAGCGAAGCCACCGAGGTGTTTTTGACGATTTGCACCGCAAAGCCCACGGTCGGAGGCGTGGCCATGCGCAGGGCCTGGGGCAGGATGACCAGGCGCATGCGCTGCCAGCGTGAAAGGCCCAGGCATTCGGCGGCCTCCCACTGGCTTTTGTGCACGGCCTCTATGCACCCGCGCCAGATCTCGCCCAGAAATGCACTGGAATACATCGACATGGCCAGGGCCGCTGCCAGCAGGGCTGGGACCGATCCCATTCCCGCGATGCTGGGCCCATAAAAACACAGGCCCATGAGCACCAGCAGCGGCGTGCCCTGGATCAGCTGTATCCATGCGATGGCACACCAGCGCAGCGGCCTGGCCGGCGCGATGCGCGCCATGGCCAGTGCCATGCCGGCGAGGCCACCAACCACAAAGGTCAGCAGCGAGAGCTGTACCGTACCCCAGGCGCCCTGCAGCAAAAAAAGCAGTTGTTCTTGGCTCATGGCTGCTCCTTCACAAGGCCGTTCCCAGCTTGCGCCGGCGCGTGAACACCAACTGGGCCAGCAACCAAAAGCCCATGCGCATCAGACAGGACAGCAGCCAATACACGGCCCATAGCACCAAAAAAACCTCAAAGTTGCGGAAGGTGTCTGACTGGATGCGATTGGCCACGCCCAGCAGCTCCTCGGCGCCCACCGAGGACATGATGCTGGAGGCCAGCATCAGCAGCACGAACTGGCTGGTCAGTGCGGGCCAGACGCGTTCCACGGCAGGGCGCAGCACCACATGCCACAGGGTTTGGGCGCGCGACAGACCCAGGCACTCGGCCGCCTCAAGCTGGCCTTTGTGTATGGACTCGATGCCTGCGCGGATGATCTCGCAGCTGTACGCGCCGATATTGATCACCAAGGCCAGCACGGCGCCGGCCATGATGGGCAGGGTGATGCCGACCGAGGACATGCCGAAGATCAGGAAATAGCTCTGGATCAGCAGCGGTGTATTGCGTATGGCTTCGACGTAGAGACCCACCAGGCGGCGCAGCCAGGGCAGGCTGCTGCCTCGGCCTATGGCGCAGAGCGTGCCCAGCACAAAGCCCAGCAATGTGGCCAGAAATGACAGCTGCACCGTGGTCCAGGCGCCTTCCAGCAGCAAAGGCCACTGAGCCAGAACGGCAGAAAAATCGAACTGGTATTGCATAAAAACAGCCTGTCTCCTATGCGTAGCAAGCGCTGATGGCTACTGAATTTGATGAATATCTCAGCGGTCCATGGCGCTATGTGCCGCTCTTGGCGCATCAAACTGGCAGAGCCCGAATCAGAGGCAGCGAGCCAGGGCCGTCCTGCTGAGGCCGCGTCCTCCTCCCGCAGAGAGAGGGAAGCGGCAAAGTCACAAAGACACTCAGAGGGCGCGCCATGCCCTGGTGGTTTGGCGCTGTTCGCCCAGGCCTTCTATGCCCAGGCGCATGTGGTCGCCAGGTCGGAGGTACACCGGAGGTCTTTGGCCCAGGCCCACTCCGGGTGGTGTGCCCGTGCTGATGATGTCGCCGGGCAGCAGCGACATGAACTCGCTGATGTAGCTGACCAGTTTGGGCACCGAAAAAATCATGGTCTGGGTGCTGCCGTCCTGAAAGCGCTTGCCGTTGACCTCCAGCCACAGTTTGAGCGCCTGTGGGTTGGCCACCTCGTCGCGGGTCACCATCCAGGGGCCTATGGGCGAGAAGCTGTCGCAGCCCTTGCCCTTGTCCCACTGGCCGCCGCGTTCCAACTGGTATTCGCGCTCCGAGACATCGTTGATCACGGTGTAGCCGGCCACATAGTCCAGCGCTTCTTCCTCGCTCACATAAGAGGCCTTTGTGCCGATGACCACGCCCAGCTCGACCTCCCAGTCGGTTTTGACCGAGCCACGCGGAATCACCACCTCGTCATAGGGGCCCACGATGGAGGAGCTGGGTTTTAAAAACAGAATCGGCTCTGCCGGAATCGGGGCCCCGGTTTCGGCCGCATGGTCGGCGTAGTTGAGACCTACGCACACAATCTTGCCCACCTGGGCTACGGGGGCGCCGTAGCGCTGGGGCTGGCTGACCAGGGGCAGACTGGCGGCATCCAAAGCAGCCAGTTGCTGCAAGGCCCCGGGTGCCAGGGTTGTGCCGTTGATATCGGCCACATGAGCCGAGAGGTCGCGCAGCTGTCCCTGGGTGTCGATCAGACCGGGTTTTTCCTGGCCGATATGTCCATAGCGAACCAATTTCATGTTTGTCTCCTTGTTTGTTTCTAGGTTGGCACTAGCCCCTCACCCCGCCGCGAGGCTGTCGCCCCATTGAGGGAGAAGGCGCGAAGCGACTAGGAGGGTGCTCGTCTCAATTCGACCAACCCCCGTCAATCATGTGAATCGTTCCGGTGGTGAACGCAGATTCGTCACTGGCCAGGTAGACCACCAGGGCAGCAATCTCTTCGGCTCGGCCCACACGGCCTATGGGCTGACGGGCCACAAAACCGGCGCGTACGGCGGCCTCGTCCATGCCGGCCTGCCTTGCCTGTTCGCGTATGCGGCCTTGCAGCGAGGGCGACTCGACCGTGCCCGGGCAGATGGCATTGCAGCGAATGCCTTGCTGCACATGGTCGGCAGCCACGGCCTTGCTCAGGCCGATGACGGCGGCCTTGGAAGTGCCATAGGCAAAGCGCTTGGCCACGCCCTTGACGCTGGAGGCCGCTGAAGCCATGTTGATGATGGAGCCGTTGCCGTGGGCCAGCATGGCGGGCAAGAAGGCGCTGATCGTGCGGTACATGGACTTGACGTTCAGGTCCATGCTGAAGTCCCAATCCGCTTCGCTGCATTCTTGAATGCTGCCGTGGTGCACAAAGCCCGCGCAGTTGAACAGCACATCAAGGCGGCCCACCCGGTTGGCAAAAGCATGCACGGCAGCGGTATCGCGTACATCCAGCCGGGCCGTGCGCAGATTGGCAAGCCCTTGGGCCTTGGCTTGCTCGTGGAGTTCGGCCAAGGCCTGTTCGTCTGCATCGGTCGCCCAGACCAGAGCATCCTCCTGTGCCAGCGCCAATGCGCTGGCCTTGCCTATGCCCTTGCCTGCGGCCGTGACCAGGGCTGTTTTTCCGCTGACGCGTTGCATACCAACTCCTTGCTGATGGGTTTGTATTTGAAAATTAATTTCTTATGTGAAATTAATACTAGACCCATCACACCAGAAGTCCAGAGGTAGAGCATGTATTTAAGCGTTTTCACTAAGGTAAAAAGCAGCTTCTTTGGTTGATTCCTCTTCTGTCTTCAGATTGTAAAAAATTTTTACCTAAGAAATTGAAGCATGGGCAAGGCCGTGTAGTGGGCGCTTTCAGGCCGTTCCCGGCCCGTAGGACTGTGTTGGGGACAAGCCTTGATGCGGCTGCTGTGGGTCCGCTGTTGCTTCATCGCGGGGGAGACTATGGTCCTGGGCTCCTGGGCTCCTGGGCTCCTGGGCTCCTGGGCTGCGGGGCCTGTGCCGGCCCGCCGGGTGGGGTGGCGGCAGATGGGCGTAGGCGCGCAGCCATGCCGGAGCACGGCGGAGGCTCACCAGGCGCGAGGGTGGGTGCAGGTCGTCAACGTGGTTGCCTTGCTGTGCTGCAGCACAGCCTGCGGTGCCCGCCGCGAGGAGATCGTCAACAAGCTCTCAGAATGTGTTCGCGATCTCAGGGGCAGTAATCCGTGGGCCAGCGCCGGGGCGGCGCAGACGGGGTGTCAGCCCCCGGCGTGCAGGATCAGCTCGGGCAGGTCGGTGCCGTGGAACTTTTTGTAGATGGTGTTGAGCTGGCCGTTTTTGAGCTGGCTCCCTATCCAGGTGTCGACCTTGGCCTTGAGCCGGGTCTCGCCTTTGCGCATGCCTATGGCCAGGGGGTTGACCTTCATGACCAGCTTGACTTCCATCTGCCGGGCCGGGTTGGCGTCGTTCACGGCCTTGAGCAAAGAGGGTGCGGTGGCAAACACCTGGGCCTGGCCACTGACCACGGCCGCGAGGCTGCCGGCATCATCGTCAAAGCGCACTACGGTCGCACTCTGGGGCGCGATCTTGCTGAGCTCCTGGTCATTGGTGGTGCCGCGCGCCGTGGCGATGGTCTTGCCTTCCAGGTCGGCGGCCTTTTTGACCACCAGGCTTTTGGGCGCGCCCACGACCGACAAGATGCCGGCATAGGGCCGGGAAAAATCAATGATCCGCTCCCGTTCGGGGGTGATGGAGAGGCTGGAGATCACGACGTCGGCCTTGTTGCCCAGCAGCAGCGCAATCCGGCTGGCGCCGTTGGTGGGCACGATCTCCAGCGCCAGGCCCAGGTCCTTGGCCAGCAACTGGGCGGTTTCCATGTCCGAGCCCGTGGGCTGTTGCTGGCTGTTCTTCATGCCATAGGGTGGCACGGCCAGGTCAATGGCCACGCGCAGCTTTTTGGCGGTCATGATGCTGTCGAGCTGATCGGCCTGTGCCGTGCCGATGCCCAGCAAGGCAAGGCTGCAGGCCAGCAGCGCGAGGAAGGAGGGCAATGCCGGCCGTTTGTGGCGGGCCGGCTTGGAGTGGAGCATGTGCAGGGGCATATCTGTCTCCTTTGCGGTGGTGGGGACCACGGGATCCATGCGTGCCAAAAGGCAGTTGCACTGTGGTGCAAGCACCTTTGGACCGCCAAGCCCATTGGGCCGAAGGGCTGCGCATTGCGCGGGTCTCACAGCAAAAACAGCCTGTGTGGCTTGTGCATCAAGCGTTGAAAGCTATGAATTTTGCTGCGTGCCTGCCTGATAGCAGCCAGGGGCAGCGTATCCAAAGCACAGGGGGCGTGCATTGGTAGTGTCTCGGGTGTGTTTCATCCACGCTGCAGATTGGCAGCTTGCTGCCGCAGGCAGGGCTTCAGCCGAAGTCCTCGTCCTCGCGGCCTTGCAGCACGCGGCGCACCACGTCACCGCCAAAGCCACGGCTGGCCAGAAAGCGCATTTGCTTCATGCGCTCTTGCGGCGTGGTGGGTGGGCTGCCGAATTTTTGCAGCCACACGGCATGGGCGCGGGCGTGTTCGGTGGCGCGCAGCTGTTCGGCGGCGGCCCGCACGATATCGTCGTCCAGCCCTTTGCTGCGCAGCTCCTGCACCACACGGGCCGTGCCCAGCTTTTTGCTGCGGGTGTAGACCACGGACTGGGCCATCCGCTCGGGGCTGATGAAGTTCTTGGCCTCCAGCGCGTCCAGCACGGTGGCCAGGTCTTCGCCTTCTTCCACATGGGCCGCCAGCTTGCGTTCCAGCTCCAGCCGTGAATGCTCGCGCTGGGCCAACAGCCGCAGCGCGCGGCCGGTGAGGGACAGTTTGGCAAAGCCCATGCCGTGATGCTCCACAAACAAAAAAAGCGCAGGAACCCCTGCGCGAAGATGGCTAACTTTTACGGCGGGATCGAAGCGATTTTCCGCGCCAGCAGGGAGCAGTCTTCAACCGGCGCGGCCCATGTCAGGGTACCGCGCAAGGGCCGCCTTGTCTCCCCGGTAAGCGCTGGTGCCGTCCCCCTTCCGCGTAGCGAGAGAGGGGGGAAGGCGCACAGCGCCTCAGGGGGTGTTTTCTCAGGCTTGAATCACACCGTCTTCGTCGATGGCAGCGTTCTTGTCGCCCTTTTTGCCTTTGGCGGTGGGCTTGGCGGCTTCTTCGCCGGCGGCCACGGGGATCAGGGTGATGCCCAGGCTGTCGCGCACCTTGTTTTCGATTTCGATGGCCAGTGCCGGGTTTTCGCGTAGGAATTCACGCGAGTTGTCGCGGCCCTGGCCGATTTTTTCGCCGTTGTAGGCATACCAGGCACCGGACTTTTCCAGAATCTTTGCGTTCACGCCCAGGTCCAGGATTTCGCCTTCGCGCGAGATGCCGGCGCCAAACAGAATGTCGAATTCGGCCGTCTTGAACGGGGGCGAGACCTTGTTCTTCACCACCTTGACCTTGGTTTCGTTGCCGATGGCCTCGTCACCCTTTTTGATGGTGCCGGTGCGGCGGATATCGAGGCGCACCGAGGCGTAGAACTTCAGCGCATTGCCGCCGGTGGTGGTTTCGGGCGAACCGAACATCACGCCGATCTTCATGCGGATCTGGTTGATGAAGATGACCGTGCAATTGGTCTTCTTGATGGTGGCGGTCAGCTTGCGCAATGCCTGGCTCATCAAGCGGGCCTGCAGGCCGGGCAGTTGGTCACCCATTTCGCCTTCGATTTCGGCCTTGGGGGTCAGGGCGGCCACCGAGTCGATGACGATCAGGTCCACAGCGCCGGAGCGCACCAGACTGTCGCAGATCTCCAGGGCTTGCTCGCCGGTGTCGGGCTGGCTGATCAGCACCTCGCTCAGGTTCACGCCCAGCTTTTGGGCGTAGCCGGTGTCCAGGGCGTGTTCGGCGTCGATGAAGGCGCAGGTGCCGCTCAGCTTTTGCATCTCGGCAATCACCTGCAGGGTCAGCGTGGTCTTGCCGGAGGATTCCGGGCCGTAGATTTCAATCACGCGGCCACGGGGCAGGCCGCCCACGCCCAGGGCGATATCCAGGCCCAGCGAACCGGTGGACACCACCTGGATGTCCTGGATGGCTTCGCCTTCACCCAGCTTCATGATGGTGCCTTTGCCGAACTGCTTTTCAATCTGGGCAAGGGCAGCGGCCAGGGCTTTGGCTTTTTCGCTGTTGGCGTCGGCGGTCTTGGCGGCGGTGGCGTTCATGGTGCGCTCCTGGAAGAGGTGGTTGGGGTAGAAGGTGCAGCCACTGGAATCTTTACCAGGCTGGATGCTTGAACAGTAGTTTAGGCGAGAGTAAAAATGAAATCTAACAATATTTAGTCAGTTTGCCTGTCTATTGCTACCATGTCGCCATGACCGAGCTGCAACCCGCTATTCCCCCTGCTGATGCCTGGCGCCAGACCCATCTGGGCCGCCTGCTGGGCCATGCCATGCGCCGTTTCGATGCCCGTGTGCTGCAGCTGATGGCGCGTGCGGTGGAGGTGCCGCTGGCCCTGTCCAACCTGGCGGCACGCGACCAGGTGAGCGCTGCCCATATCCACATCACGCGGCATTTGTCGCTGGTGGGCGACCGCATCACCGACCTGGCGGACAAGGCCGGGATAGCCAAGCAGTCCATGGCCGACCTGGTGGGCCAGTGCGAGGCCTGGGGCCTGGTCACGCGCGAGGTGGACCCGCTGGATGCCAGGGCCCGGCGTGTGCGCTTTACCGCCACCGGCCTGGCCTGGCTGCAGGCCTTTCACGACGCGGTGGCCCAGGCCGAGGCCGAGTTTGTGGAGGCCGTGGGCGAGGAGGTGGCCACGGTGGTGAAGATTGGCCTGGAGGCCTACGCCAGCGACAGCGGCACCCTGGCCTGAGCCTGGCCTGTGCGCCCTGGAGGCTTGCTGCAGGTCAAGATTCGGGGTGGCTGTCATTTCCCCGGGGAAAGTCCGCTGGTGGCCGGGATGGACGGCTTCTAAAATACGACGGCTGGCCGGCGGTAGCAGGGGCGCCCTGGCAGCACCACATATAAATGACCGTGGCCCGACCGCGGCGAACCCAGGAGATTTCCCATGCGCATCCTCATCGCCGAAGACGACCAGGTGCTGGCCGATGGACTGCTGCGCAGCCTGCGCGGCGCAGGGGCCGTGGTGGACCATGTGGCCAGCGGCACCGAAGCCGATGCCGCCCTGCTGGCCAATGACCAGTTCGATCTGCTGATCCTGGATCTTGGCCTGCCCAAGATGCATGGGTTGGAAGTCCTGAAGAAGATGCGCAGCCGTGGCGATGCGTTGCCGGTGCTGATCCTCACTGCCGCTGACAGTGTGGAAGAGCGTGTCCAGGGCCTGGACTTCGGTGCGGACGATTACATGGCCAAACCGTTTTCGCTGCAGGAGCTCGAAGCGCGGGTGCGCGCGTTGACGCGGCGCGGCATGGGCGGCACCAGCAGCACCATCAAGCACGGCCCCCTGGTCTATGACCAGGCCGGGCGTGTGGCCACCATAGACGGCAAGATGGTGGAGCTGTCTGCCCGCGAGCTGGGCCTGCTGGAAGTGCTGTTGCAGCGCGCGGGCCGCCTGGTCAGCAAGGACCAGTTGGTGGAGCGCCTGTGCGAGTGGGGCGAAGAGGTGAGCAACAACGCCATCGAGGTCTACATCCACCGCCTGCGCAAAAAGATCGAGCGCGGTCCCGTTCGCATCGCCACCGTGCGTGGCCTGGGCTACTGCCTGGAAAAAATCCACCACTGATACGGTGTTGTCTTCGAGCGCCTAACTTTGTGGGGTCGGCTTGCCGTGCTGCGGCACGGTCTGCAGCCCACCGCCTCGTGATTCCATCGAATGCAAACACCTAGACTGCAGTCCAGATCGGGGCCTGTGTCCCACAGTCCGGCATGGCATTCCTGACACACACTGCATGAATATTTTTCAGCGCGAGCAGCGGTCTCTTTTTGGCGAGATTCTCGACTGGATGCTCACGCCCCTGCTGCTGCTGTGGCCGGTGTCGCTGGCGCTGACCTGGCTGGTGGCCCAGGAGCTGGCCAACAAGCCTTTTGACCGTGCGCTGGAATACAACGCCCAGGCCCTGGCCCAGCTGCTGGTGGTGGAAAACGGCGAGGTGCAGTTCTACCTGCCGCGCCCGGCCAGTGAGCTGCTGCGGGCCGACGACTCGGACATGGTGTACTACCAGATTCTGGGTGCCGGCAGCGAGCAGCTGGCAGGGGAGCGCGACATGCCCATGCCGCCCGAGCGCGATGTGCGCGACGACCCTCCCATAGGTCAGGTGCAGCTGCGTGACGACGAGCTGCGCGGTGTGCCCATCCGCGTGGCAGCCCTGTGGGTGCGCGTGCCGCTGGACCGCGAGGTGCTGGCCCTGGTGCAGGTGGCCGAAACCCGTGAAAAGCGCAGCGTGCTGGCGGCGGAAATCATCAAGGGCGTGATGCTGCCGCAGTTCGTCATATTGCCGCTTTCGGTGCTGCTGGTGTGGCTGGCGCTGGCGCGTGGCATCAAGCCGCTGCACCGGCTGGAAGAGCGCATCCGCGCGCGCAAGCCCGACGATCTTTCACCGCTGAACCACAAGGCCGTGCCCATGGAAGTGGCGCCGCTGGTGGACGCGGTGAACGACTTGCTGCGGCGCTTGAACGACTCCATTGCCACGCAAAAGCGCTTTCTGGCCGATGCGGCCCACCAGCTCAAGACCCCGCTGGCAGGCCTGCGCATGCAGGCCGATCTGGCCCAGCGCCCGGGCACCAGCACCGAAGAGCTCAAGCGCTCGCTGCAGCAGATAGGGCGCAGCTCCATACGCGCCACCCACACCGTCAACCAGCTGCTGGCGCTGGCGCGGGCCGAAGGCGCCGGCACGGCGCTGGCGCGCACGCCCTGCGATCTGGCGACGCTGGTGATCGACGTGGTGCAGGACTGCCTGCCGCGCGCCATGGACAAGCGCATCGACCTGGGCTATGACGGCCTTTTGCCCGGCAGCGCGCCGCTGCAGGTCTGGGGCAATGTCACGCTGCTGCAGGAGCTGGTGCGCAACCTGGTGGACAACGCCATCAACTACACCCCCTCTGACCCCGAGCAGGCCGGCGTGGTGACGGTGCGCGTGCTGGCCGATACCTTGTCGCGCCAGATGCTGCTGCAGGTGGAAGACACCGGCCCCGGCGTGCCCGAGAGCGAGCGCGACCTGGTCTTCCAGCCCTTTTACCGCGCGCTGGGCACCGAGGCCGACGGCTCCGGCCTGGGCCTGCCCATCGTGCTGGAAATCGCTCGCCAGCATGGCGCCCAGGTGGCGCTGGAAGATGCCCGCCCCGGTCTGCCCATGCCGGGTGCACGCTTTACCGTGCGCTTTCCGGCGCAGGCGGCGGAATAGGGATGCTCTTGATTCGGGAGCTTGGCGTGCTGGTGCCAGCTTGTTTTTAAAGCGTTTTATGCCTGAAATCCAGCAGACATAAGCGGAGGCTGCTCCTTAATCTGCGGGCAGCGGCTCGGCCTTGGTCAGCAGCCAGTCGCGGAACTGCTGCAGCGTGGTCAGGTTGGCGCGGGTCTCGGGATAGCACAGCCAATAGCCCCGGTCGCTGGTGATGCGGTGCTCGGGCAGAGGCTCGCTGACCAGGCCGGCCGTGATCTCGTCCTGCACCAGGCAGCGCGGCACCAGGGCCACGCCCATGCCGGCCTGCACGGCGCGAATGATGGTCTGGAACTGGTCGAACTGCGGGCCACTGAGCGGGTCCAGCGCCTCGACCCCATAGACCTCGCTCCAACGCGACCAGGCCTGGGGCACGGTCACATGGCGCAGCCGCGTGCAATGGCGCACATCGTCCGGGCTGTGGATGGGGTGCAACTGGGCCTGGTTGCGCGGTGCGATCAGCACCACCTCGCGCCCGCTGAGGTAATGGGCGCGGGTGCCAGGCCAGTGGCCGTCGCCGAACAAAATGGAGCAGTCCAGCGCCGGACTCTCGAAATCGTAGCTTTGCACATAGGGCACGAAGTGCAGCGTCACCTGGGGGTTGTGGGACTGGAAATCAGGAAGTTTTGGAATGAGCCACTTGGCGCCAAACGTGGGCAGGGTGGACAGGTGCAAGGCCCCGCCGCCGTCGCTGCTGGTGATCAATTCCAGCGTGGCCGACTCCAGTTGCGAGAGCAGGGCGCGCACGGATTTTTCATAGCGCTCGCCGGCGGAGCTGAGCGTCAATCGCTTGCGGTTGCGCTCAAATAAGGGCACACCCACCCATTTTTCCAGCTCCTGCACCTGTTTGCTGACGGCGCTTTGCGTCAGGTGCAAGGCCTCGGCTGCACGGGAGACACCGCCAAACCGGGCCACGGTGGAAAAGGCCCGCAGCAGGTGGATAGGTGGCGTCAGGCGCCGCAAAGGCAATAGGCTGGAGGACACTGTTTTGATTCCTTTATGGAATGATAACAGGCACAGCTATTGCTTTTTACAGCGCTCCAAATCACGTACGCTTGGCAACATCTCTCCTCCTCAAGGACTCCTCTGATGCAACGTCGTCATTTCCTCTCCTCCGTGGCTGCGGCCGCCGCCGTGACGGTTGCGCCCGGCGTGGCCCTGGCCCAGGACACCAGCCGTCCTCTGCGCATCGTCGTGCCCTTCCCTCCGGGAGGTTCCACCGACATGGTGCCGCGCAACCTGCAGGACGTGCTGGGCAAGCTGCTGGGCCAGCCCGTGATTATCGAGAACAAGGCCGGTGCCGGTGGCTCCATCGGCATGGCCGAAGTGGCCCGCTCCACCGACGGCCTGACCTTTGGCATCGCCACGCTGTCCACCCACGGCGTGAACCCTGCCGTGCTGAGCAAGCTGCCCTATGACGCCGTGAAGGACTTTGTGGGCGTGACGGAAATCGTCAAGGCCCCCGGCGTCATCATGGTCAACCCCGCCAACCTGCCGGTGAAGAACTTTGCCGAGCTGGTGGCCTATCTCAAGGCCCATCCCGGCAAGGTGTCTTACGCCACGCCGGGCAACGGCACCATCGGCCATATGTGGGGCGAGCAGTTCAAGCGCAGCACCGGCACCGACATGCTGCACATCCCCTACCGTGGCGCAGGCCCGGCCATCAACGACGTGCTGGGCGGCCAGGTGCCGGTGTATTTTGACCAGGTGGCCTCGTCGCTGGCGCACATCAAGTCCGGCAAGCTCCTGGCCATCGCCGTGTCCTGGCCGCAGCGCCTGGACGTGCTGCCCGATGTGCCCACCTACGCCGAAGCCGGTCACGCTGACCTGAACAACCCCTCGTGGTTCGGCCTGGTGGCCCCCAAGAGCATGCCTGCCGCCCAGGTGGAGCGTGTGCAAAAAGCCGTGGTGGCAGCGCTCAAGGACCCCGCCGTGCAAAAGCGCATGGCCGCCCAAGGCCTGTACCCCTCGGGCTCCAGCACCGCCGAATTCAGCAAGCAGATCCAGACCGCCATCGTCACCATGAAAAAAGTGGCCGTGGACGCCAAGATCCAGCTGGACTGATCACTCTCCATTCAGCAAAAAGCCCACGGCCTTGGCTCGTGGGCTTTTTTTATTGGACGCTGGACTTGCGAGGATGCGACGCTGCGCACAAAACTGACACGGCCTATTCCAGTGCTGCCGCGCAAGGGCCGCCCCGCCGCGCTGGCAGCGTCCTCCTGCCCGCGTCGCTACGCGATGCGAGAGCGGGAGGAAGGCGCGCAGCGCCTCAGGAGGGTGTGCATAACACCAATGGCTTGCCCGCCAGCGCAGCTTGCAGTTGCTCCACGCGAGGGTGCATGGCGGGGGTGACCTGGGGCAGGCGCAAGGTGTAGATGGTGGCCTCGGTGCGCTCCTGCACCACGCGGGCGCCGCGTACGCCCTGGCGCAGGGCCTGGGTCAGCTCGCGTGTGGCGGCGGATTCGGTGGGGAAGCGGCCCAGCGACAGGCCGGGCTCCAGCGTGCCGCCTGCGGCCTCCACCGTCATGCCCTGCTTGCTGAGCTCGGTACGGCGCTGCTCCAGTGCCCGCTCGCTGGGGAATTTGCCCAGGTACACCATCCAGCGGCCGGGGACGGCGCTGGCAGGCAGCTCCCAGGCGCTGCTGGGCAGCTCCAGTGCGTACAGCGCCTGGCGCAGCTGGGCCGCCTGCGTCGCATCGAAGGGGCCGGCCTGCCAGCAGCGGCTGGGGCCGTCAACGGGGGGCGGGGCTGGCGTGGCCTGTGCCGGCGTGGTCGGGCTGTGGGTCTTGTTGGGGGCCCCAACCTGGATGGTCTCGGGCCGCATCTGCTGCTTGAGGCGAAAAGCCTCGGACTGGGTCTCAGGCTGCCAGCCCAGCGAGGCCATCCAGCCCTGGCTCCAGGCAAGGTAGCCGGCATTGGCCAGCAGCAGGACAAGCAGTGAAAGACGCAGCATGGGCGCAGTTTATCCGGCCGTGGCAGCGGTCTGGGGGCGCACGCTGACCTCGGCGCTGGTGATGCGTTCCAGGCCCTGGGCCGTGCGCACCAGCAGGGCGCCATCCAGGCCCACACCCTCGGCCATGCCCTGGGTGCCATCGCTCAGCCGCACCGGCCGGCCACGCAGCAGATCGCGCTGGGCAAAGGCCGGTTGGAAAGGGGCAAAACCTTGGGTCTCAAAGCGCTGCAGGCAGTTCACCAGGGCCGGGATCACGGCAGCTAGTGCGGCGGGGGCGTCCCAGCGTGGGTCCAGGTCCTGCAGGCAGGCGGGCGGGGTGGACAGGCCTTGCTCATGCCGGGGCCGCACATTGATGCCCACGCCCACGATCACCTGGCGCGGCCCATGGCCGCCGAAATGGGCGGTCTCGATCAGAATGCCGGCCAGCTTGCGGTCGCCCTCCAGCCACAAATCATTGGGCCATTTGATGCCAATGCGCGGCGTGGCGGATGGGCTGTCTGCGATGGGGGCAATGCCGGGCTGCAGCGCCTCGGCCAGCACCTGGCCCACGGCCAGCGACAGGCCGGACCAGTCGCTGGGAGCCAGTGGCAGGCCCAGCGAAAACATCAGCGAATCGCCCAGGCTGCTGGCCCAGGGCTTGCCCATGCGGCCACGGCCTGCGGTCTGCTGCTCCGCCACCAGCAACGTAGGCGCGGTATCACCGCTGCGCGCGCGGCGCATCAGCTCGGTGTTGCTCGAGTCCACGCTGGGCAGAATCTCCACCGTAAAACCCGGCAACTGCGGCGCCACCGCCTCCCACAGGGCTTCGGCGTTCCAGTGAATCACTTGGGTCATCGTTGTGCTTTCTTCTTGTTGTGCGGCCATCGTCACACGTCCTATGAAACTGGCGCTCCCTCCACCTCAGGGGCACCGCGCAAGGGCCGCCTTGTCTCCCCGATTGGCGCTGGTGCCGTTCCCCTCCGGCGCGTAGCGCCTAAAGAGGGGGAAGCGGCGCAGCCGCTCAGGGGGTGTTCGTGGGCATCGGCGGCCGCCAGCCCCGCTTGGGCGCCAGCATGGTGCCGCGGCAGTTGGGCGCGCCGCACCAGCAGACATATTCGGCCTTGAGCTTGGCCGTGTAGCGCTCTTCCACCATCAGGCCGTAGTCGTAGTTCAGCTCTTCGCCAGCGGCGATATTGCGCAGGGCCACGATGTAGATGCGGCCGTCCCGCTCGTCCGTGTAGCAGTTGGGCGCGCAGCTGTGGTTGATCCAGCGCGCCGAGTTGCCGCCGTAGTTGGCATCAATCACCCGGTCCTCGTCCACGTGGAAGTAGAAAGTGTGGTTGGGCTGGCTGGGGTCGTGGGGGTGGCGATCCTGGGCTTCCTGCCAGCCGATCACCTCGCCGGTGTACTCGATCAGGGTCTCGCCCTCGGCAATGGGCTGCACGGCGAACACGCCTTTGCCGTGCACGCCGGAGCGCTTGGCCTGGATTCGGCGTTGGCTGGAAGGGGAATCGGCGGTGCGGGGCATATGAATCTCTGATAACTTGAATATGCACACACGTACGCACATGTGCGCGCGTGTGAGAGACACATTGTAGAAGCGGCGGCACCCGCTGGAGGGCCGCCGTGGTAATGGAACGAGAACCACCCATGACAAAGACCCTGGTGATTGCGGAAAAGCCCTCTGTGGCACAAGACATCGTGCGCGCCCTCACCCCCGCCTACGGTAAGTTCGACAAGCACGAAGACCATTTCGAAAACGAGCGCTTTGTGGTGACCAGCGCCGTCGGCCACCTGGTGGAAATCCAGGCGCCGGAAGAATTCGACGTCAAGCGCGGCAAATGGAGTTTTGCCAATCTGCCGGTGATTCCCCCGCGCTTTGATCTCAAACCCGTGGACAAGACCAAGAGCCGGCTGAACGCCGTGGTCAAGCAGGCCAAGCGCAAGGACGTGACCCAACTCATCAATGCCTGTGACGCGGGCCGCGAAGGTGAGCTGATCTTCCGTTTGATCGAGCAGTACGCCGGCGGTGCCAAGGGCGGGCTGGGCAAGCCGATCTCGCGCCTGTGGCTGCAGTCCATGACGCCCCAGGCGATTCGTGAAGGCTTTGACAAGCTGCGCAGCGAGCAGCAGATGCAGGGCCTGGCCGACGCCGCGCGCAGCCGCTCCGAGGCCGACTGGCTGGTGGGCATCAACGGCACACGCGCCATGACGGCCTTCAACTCGCGCGATGGTGGCTTCTTCCTGACCACCGTGGGCCGGGTGCAGACGCCCACGCTGTCGCTGGTGGTGGAGCGCGAAGAGAAGATTCGCAAATTCGTCAGCCGCGACTACTGGGAGGTGCATGGTGCGTTCAACGCCCAGGCCGGCCAGTACCTGGGCAAATGGTTCAACCCCCAGTGGAAGAAGTCGGAAGACGCCGAGGCCAAGGCCGACCGTCTGTGGAACAAGGCCGAGGCCGAGGCCATTGCCGCCGCCGTGCAGGGCAAGCCCGCTACGGTGACGGAAGAGAGCAAGCCCACCACGCAAGCCTCGCCCCTGTTGTTCGACCTGACCAGCCTGCAGCGCGAGGCCAACGGCAAGTTCGGCTTCTCGGCCAAGACCACGCTGGCGCTGGCGCAAAGCCTGTACGAGCGCCACAAGGCCTTGACCTACCCGCGTACCGATTCGCGCGCCCTGCCCGAAGACTATGTGCCCGTGGCCAAGCAGACCTTCGAGATGCTGGCCACCAGCGGCATGCGCCACCTGGCGCCCTTTGCCCAGCAGGCCATCAACGACAACTACATCCGCCCGACCAAGCGCATTTTTGACAACAGCAAGGTCTCGGATCACTTTGCCATCATCCCCACCACGCAAGCGCCTTCTGGCCTGTCCGAGGCCGAGCAAAAACTCTATGACCTGGTGGTGCGTCGCTTCATGGCGGTGTTCTTCCCCAGCGCCGAGCACCAGGTGACCACCCGCATCAGCAAGGTGGAACAGCACAGCTTCAAGACCGAGGGCAAGGTGCTGGTCAAGCCGGGCTGGCTGGCCATCTACGGCAAGGAAGCCGCCAACGAGGTGGAAGATGCCAAGGAAGGCGACAAGGGCCAGCCCCTGGTCGCGGTGCAGCCGGGTGAGCAGCCCCGTACCGATCACGCCGATGTGAAGGGCCTGCGGACCAAGCCCCCGGCACGCTACTCGGAAGCCACGCTGCTGGGCGCTATGGAAGGCGCTGGCAAGCAGATCGACGACGAAGAGCTGCGCTCCGCCATGCAGGAAAAAGGCCTGGGCACGCCCGCTACGCGCGCGGCCATCATCGAAGGCCTTCTGACCGAGAAATACATGCTGCGCGAAGGCCGCGAGCTCATCCCCACGGCCAAGGCTTTCCAGCTGATGACGCTGCTGCGCGGCCTGCAGGTGGACGAGCTCTCGCGCGCCGACCTGACCGGTGAATGGGAATACAAGCTGGCGCAGATGGAAAAGGGCGAGCTCTCGCGCGCCGCCTTCATGCAGCAAATTGCCGCCATGACCGAGAAGCTGGTCAAAAAGGCCAAGGAATACGACCGCGACACCGTGCCCGGTGACTACACCACCCTGGCCACGCCCTGCCCCAACTGCGGTGGCGTGGTCAAGGAAAACTACCGCCGCTACGCCTGCACGGGCAGCCAGGGCGCGAGCGAGGGCTGCGGCTTCTCGTTCACCAAATCGCCTGCCGGACGCACCTTTGAGCCCGCCGAGGCCGAGGCCCTGCTGCGCGATCGCCGCATTGGCCCGCTGGAGGGCTTCCGCTCCAAGGCGGGCTGGCCCTTTACTGCCGAAGTGGCCATCGTCCACGACGAGGAGGCCAAGAACTACAAGCTGGAATTCGACTTCGGCGACGACAAGCAGGAAGAGTCCGGCGAGATCGTGGATTTCTCTGCCCAGCAGACCCTGGGTAACTGCCCCAAATGCGGCGCACCGGTGTTCGAGCATGGCGCCAACTATGTCTGCTCCAAGGCTGTGCCCACGGAGTCGCAACCCGTGCCCAGCTGCGACTTCAAGAGCGGCCAGATCATCCTGCAGCAGCCCATAGAGCGCGAGCAGATGAGCAAGCTGCTGTCTGCCGGCAAGACCGACCTGCTGGAGAAGTTCGTCTCCAACCGCACGCGCCGTAACTTCAAGGCCTTTTTGGTCTGGGATGCGACCGCCAGCAAGGTGAACTTCGAGTTCGAGCAGCGCGAATCCAAATACCCTCCGCGCAAGACGGCTGCGGGTGCCGCCGCCAAGACCCCGGCCAAGACCAGCGCGGCAGCCAAGAAAGCACCTGCTGCCAAAAAGGCCGCCACCAAGACCACGGCCCGCAAGCCCGCGGCCGCCAATTACCGCCCGGATGCCGCACTGGCCGCTGTCATCGGTGACGGCGCCGTGGCCCGCACCGAGGTGGTGAAAAAGGTCTGGGACTATGTGAAGGCCAACAACCTGCAAGACCCCAAGGACAAGCGCGTCATCGTGGCCGATGCCAAGCTGCTGCCGGTGTTTGGCAAGGAGCGCATCAATATGTTTGAGCTCACCGGCATCGTGGGCCAGCATCTGACCAGCAACAGCTGACAGACTCTGGCAGAGCCGGCTGCTGGCCGGCCTGCCGGTGCTGGGTCTGTTCCTTGCCTGTCCCCAGGCCTGTCGCCCGGGTGCATGCGTTGGTCACACAGCGCAGGCACCATGGGTAGCTTCTCTTCCCCCTGTACTGGAGTCTCCATGGACCTGGCCATTGCCCCCGCCTCCTTGCCACGCAGCATTGCGCTGCAGGGCACGACCAACTTCCGTGATCTGGGCGGCTACGCCGGGGCCGACGGCCGCACGCTGCGCTGGCGCCAGCTGTACCGCTCCGACCATCTGGCCGATCTGAGCGCACAGGACCTGCAGGCACTGCAAACGCTGGGTGTGGTGCGGGCCGTGGATTTTCGCGGCGTGGACGAGCGCGCCGCCCATGGCTACCAGTGGCCCGGTCTGGACCAGCATGTGCTGTCCATCGAACCCACCGTGGTGCAACGTGCCCTGGCCCTGGTGCAGCAAGGCCATCGCCTGACGGCAGAGGAAACCGTGGTCCTGATGCAGGACACCTACCGCAGCTTTGTCATCGACAACGCCGGGCGCTTTGTCAGCCTGTTTCGCATGCTGCTGGACAGCGACCAGCCCCTGGTCTTTCACTGCACAGCCGGCAAGGACCGCACAGGCTGGGCTGCGGCCTTGATCCTGCTGGCGCTGGGCGTGTCGCGTGAAGTGGTGGAGCAAGACTATCTGCTGACCAACCAGCTCTACCGCCGCCCGGTCGAGCTGGCTTCCAGGGCCGCACAGACGGTGCCGCAAGAGATTCTGGACGTGCTGTGGCGCGTGCAAATGCCCTTTCTGGACAGCGCTTTCGCACTGGCGGAAGAGCGCTACGGCACCATGGACCGCTACCTGACCGAAGCCTTGGGCATGGATGCCGCAGCTCGCGAAAAACTGGCCCGCATGTACCTGGAAGGCTGATGCCTGCGCTCTTGAAAAGAATTTTTCAGCTCGGCGCAGCAGCGCCTTGATTTCCCAAAAAAGAGAGCGCCTCATGCGCTCTCTTTCTACGTTAGCGGGTGATATGGCAATGGATCTTTCAGCTTGAGCTGAAAAGTGCCTTGCACACCTCTATCGGTTCACTTCATCCACAGTCTGTGCAACTGACGTGGCCCAAGTCGGGGCTGCGGCGTAAGCGCCTCAGGGGGTCATCCCCCATACGCCGGCATGGGGTAGGCCTCACGGTCCTGCTGGCGCGGTTGTTGGCCGGGCAGGGGCGGCAACTGGTAGGGGTTGTAAGCCCCATCCTCACCCGCCGGAGGCGGTTGTACCGGGGCGGGTTGAGGTGCCGGCGCTGGCAGGCCTTGCTCCTGCAGCGTGGGCGTGCGCTCCTCCACCGGGCCTTCATTGCCCTGCGGGGCTGGCTGCGGGCATGAGCCAAAGCCCGGGAAGTCGCCGGCGCCCGGCATGGGGGGCGTATCCGGCGTGTCGGTGCTCTGCGGCGCTTGCGGGGCAGGGCCGGGCTGGCGGGGCTGCGGGGCTGGTGCCGGCTTGGCGGGCGGGTTGTTGGGCTGCATGAGCTCTCCCCACCAGCTGTGGAGCTTCTCGCCCAGGCCATCCACCAGATCGCTCCACCAACTGCGGGTGTCAGCCTCGGCAAAGCGGGCCTTTACATCAATGCGGCGTGCGCCCAGCACGCGGCTGGTGAAGTCGCCCACCATGGGCAGGGCGCTGCGCGCGCCCTGGCCCCAGTAGTCACTGCGCAGGGTGATGCGGCCGTCGTTGAAGCCGGCCCAGGCGCCCACCACCAGCTGGGGGTGCATCAAGATGAACCAGCCGTCGGCATTGCCCTGGGTGGTGCCGGTCTTGCCCGCCACATCAGCGCGTATGCCGTAGGTACTGCGTATGGCGCGGCCCGTGCCCTTGTCGATCACGCCGCGCAACATGTCCACCAGGGTCAGTGCGGCCGGGGTGTCCATGGCGGCTTCTGCCTTGGGTGGGGCAAAGTCGGCCAACACCTCGCCGTCGCGGTTGGTGATGCGGGTGACCATTACCGGCGGCAGGTACTGACCGCCGCGTGCCAGGCTGGCATAGGCGGTGACCATCTCCTGCAGCGTGACCGGGCTGCTGCCCAGGGCCAGGGCAGGCACGGGGTCCAACGGGCTGCTGCGCACGCCCAGGGCCTGGGCCAGGCGTACCACCTTGGTGGGGCCTACCTGCTGCATCACCTGGGCGGTGATGGTGTTCTTGGAGTAGGCCAGGCCGTCGGCCAAGCTCATGGACTGGTTGCTGGGCGGGCCGGCATCCGAGGGGCGCCAGACTTCACCACCGGGCAGGGCAATCTCTACGGCCTTGTCTTCCAGCTGGTCGCCGGGCTGGCGGCCGTTCAGCAGGGCCGCGCCATAGACAAAGGGCTTGAAGGTAGAGCCGGGCTGGCGCCGGGCCTGCTGCACATGGTCGAAGGGGTCTTGCTGGTAGTCGCGGCTACCCACCCAGGCCAGGATATGGCCGGTCTGTGGGTCCACGGCCAGAAAGCCGGCTTGCACCCGGGTCTTCTCCTCGCGCAGATCGGCCATGAATTTGCGATCCGCCAGCAGGCGTTTGAGGGCGGCCTCAGGCGGCTCGCCGCCAGCTACGGCATTGCGGTAGGCCGCGCTTTCCTTGACCAGGGCCTGTACCAGGGGTTGCTGTGGGCTGAAGGCATTGGCCTGCGACCAGTTGCGCTGGGCCACGCCTTGCAGCGTACGGCCCTGGCGCGCCACGGCCTGGTTGGCCCAGGCCTGCATGCGCGCATCCACCGTGGTGTGCACGACCAGGCCGTCGCTGTGGATGTCGTAGCCATGGCGGTCGGCCCAGTCCACCAGCCAGGGGCGCAGGGCACGCACAAAATGCGGGGCCGGGCCTTCGGCCTCTTCCTGGCGCTCGAAGTCCAGGCGCAGCGGTCGGGTCTTGAGCTTGTCGAATTCGGCCTGTGCCAGCACCTCGTGCTTGACCATCTGGCTCAGCACCGTGTTGCGCCGCTGCAGGGCGCGCTCGGGGTTGCGCACCGGGTTGTAGTAGCTATTGCCCTTGAGCATGCCCACCAGGGTGGCGGCTTCCAGCACATTGAGCTGGTCGGCACGTTTGTCGAAATAGGTGCGCGCCGCCATCTCGATGCCAAAGGCGTTGTACAGAAACGGGACCGTGTTCAGATAGGTCTCCAGGATCTCGTCCTTGGTGTAGAGCGCCTCGATCTTGTAGGCGGTGACGGCTTCCTTGAGCTTGCGCGTCAGCGAGGCATCACGCCCCACTTTTTCGGGATAGAGATTGCGTGCCAGCTGCTGGGTCAGCGTGGAGCCGCCTTGCGGGCTGCCCGACAGCGTGTGCACCACCGAGGCCGCCGTGCGGAACCAGTCCAGGCCATGGTGCTCGTAGAAACGGTGGTCTTCGGTGGCGATCAGCGCCTTGATGACATGGGGCGAGACCTGGTCTAGCGCTATCCAGCGGCGGTTGCTGCGGGTGAACAGGGCCAGTTCCTTGCCATCGGCCGAGAGAATCTGGGCCGGGCTGTCCTGCTTGGCCTTGCGGATATCGGTAAGGCTGGGGGTGAGCAGCACCAGCAGGCCCAGCAGCAGCACCAGGGCGGCTGGAATGCAGGCCGCAGCCAGCCACCATTGGCGGCGGGTGCGGGTGGCGAGAAACTGGCGCAGCGCTTGCCAGCCGGTGCGCAGTCGGGACTGCAGCTGCACCAGGGCAGCAGTGAGGGAAGAAGGCAGGTGCATGGTCTGCAAAAAAGCCGTGGTCGAGGCCAGGGCCATATAGAAGCTGCGTGGGGCCGCTTGCGTGGCACAGGGTTTCCAACGCCAGTTGGCGCTGCGGCGTTGACGCCGGCCAGTGTGCCGCAGCCGGGCAGAAAGCGTTGCCGGTGTGGAAAATCGCGGTGCCTGGCTTGACGGTGGGCCGGGACGGTCGCAGGATGGAGCGCCCTGGTGACCAAGGGCAGGGAACCACGGGCTGCTGCCCGGCTCCAACGGGCTTCGTCATGTTTTTCCGGATCGCCGCGCCATGCAACGCCGCCGTTTTTTGCTCAGTGCCGCCTGTGCAGCCCCTCTTTTGACCACCGCCTGCTCGGGCCGCGCCTTGCCGCGTCAGCTCAGCATGAGCACCCAGCAGTTGCAGGCCAAGCTGGCCAGCAAATTTCCCAAGGCCTATCCCGTGGCCGGCCTGCTGCAACTGGAGCTGGCCGCGCCGACGCTGAGCATGCTGCCGGAGCGCAACCTGATCCGTGCGCTGCTGCCGGTGCTGCTGTCGGGGCCGGTGCTCAAGCAGCATTTTCAGGGCCGGCTGGATGTGAATTTCGGCCTGCGCTACGAGGCCAGTGACCGCACGGTGCGCGCCCACCGCGTGGAGGTGAACACGCTGCAGGTGGACGATGCGCCCGAGGCGCTGAGCGCCATGCTGACCACCTATGGCCCGCGTCTGGGCGAGCAGATGCTGGAGAGCCTGGTGCTCTACCAGCTGGAGGAAAAAGACATGGCTCTGGCCGACACCATGGGCTTGCAGCCCGGGGCCATCACCGTCACGCCCCAGGGACTGACGGTGGCATTAGATCGTAAAAAAACGTAACCAAAATTGGCTGCGGCGTGGGCTGCGCGCGACATTTCAGCAGGCATTCACGGGGTCTGGGCCGGGGTGGTAACAGTCTGTCGCGCAAGCCCGCTACCATGACAGTCAAGCTGGCGTTGGCGCCAGTGGCTGTTGCGTTTCCAAGGCACCTGCATGACTGATCTGAGCAAATTCCCCGTCACCCGTAAGTGGCCCGCCCAGTTTCCGGACTGGTTGCAGCTGTACTCCCTGCCTACCCCCAACGGGGTCAAGGTCTCCGTGATGCTGGAGGAAACCGGCATTCCCTACGAAGCCCACCGGGTGGACATCCAGACCGGCGACCAGTTCACGCCGGAGTTTCTGAGCGTCAATCCGAACAACAAGATCCCGGCCATCCTGGACCCGCGCGGTCCCGGTGGCCACCCCCTGGTGCTGGCCGAAAGCGGCGCCATTTTGGTCTACCTGGCCGAGAAATCGGGCCAGTTCCTGCCCATGGATGCCGTGGCGCGTTATCAGACGCTGCAGTGGCTGATGTTCCAGATGGGGGGCATAGGGCCCATGTTCGGGCAGATTGGCTTCTTCTACCGCTATGGCGGCAAGGACTACGAGGACAAGCGCCCGCTGCAGCGCTATGTGAGCGAAGCCCAGCGACTCCTGAAGGTGCTGGAGCAGCAGCTCAAGGGCCAGTCCTGGATCATGGGCGACAGCTACACCATTGCCGACATGGCCGTGCTGCCCTGGGTGCGCTGCCTGATCGAGCATTACGACGCCGGCGAGCTGGTGGGCCTGGGCAAGTACCCCAATGTGCTGCGGGTGCTGGCAGCCTGGGAAAAGCGCCCGGCCGTGCAGCGCGGCCTGCAGATCCCGCCCAACTAGGCCCGGTCTTTCACCTCACACCCTGCCTGCTGCCCTGCAGGCATTTTTTTGCCTGAGCGAGAGGCTTTGTAATGTTTTGTTGCATATTGATGTGGGTCAAGTGCAACGTGGCCCTGGACGCTAGCCTTGAAATGAGGGAGCGAATGTTGCGCCAGACCGGGGGATGACACCCCGGCAGCGCAGACCTGGTACGTCGGCGAGGGGCCGGCGGGGACATATCGCTTTCACTACACAAGCAAAGGGCGATATGCACATAGGACAACGATACTGGCGCCGCCAAGGGCTGGGAACCAAGCTGGCCATCACCAACTTTGTCTGGGTTGCCGCCATTTTGGCGACCCTGCTGCTGGGCATTGCATGGAGCGTTGCACGGGTGGTGCAGCACAAGGTGCAGGCCGATCTGGAGCAGGGCGTGGCCATGCTGGGTCGCTTTGTCGAGGCCAATGACCGTGACCTGCGCCAGCGCACGCAATTCCTGTCGGACAGCCTGAGCGCCAGCCTGGCGGGTCGGCTGGAATTGCAAGGCGAGGGCCGCCAGGCCGAGCTGTGGCTCAACGGCGAGCCGCTGCAGGGCGACAACAGCCGCATCGAGCGCTTCACCCGCACCACCAGCGCCGTGGCCACGGTGTTCGTCAAACAGGGCCAGGATTATCTGCGCGTGGCCTCGTCGCTGAAGACCGACAAGGGCGAGCCGGCCACCGGCACGCTGCTGGACCACCAGCATCCGGCCTATGCCGAGATCAATGCCGGCCGCAGCTATATGGGCCTGGCCACCTTGTTCGGCCGCCAGTACATGGCGCAATACCGCCCGCTCAAGGACGCCAGCGGCGCCACCGTGGGCATCGCCTTTGTGGGCCAGGACTTCTCGGAGCTGCTGGCCAACCTCAAGGCCTCCATTCGTGCGCTCCAGGTGGGTGACGGCGGCTATTACTACGTGCTGCGCAGCGACGCGGCTGAAGCGGGAACCCTGGTGGTCCACCCGGCGAAGGAGGGGCAGAGCATTCTGGAGTCCAAGGACAGCGACGGCCGCGCTTTCATCCGCGAAATCGTGGAACGCAAGCAAGGGGTCATCAGCTACCCCTGGGCCAACCCCGGTGAGCAGGTGCCGCGCGAGAAGCTGGCCGTTTTTGGCCAGTACGCGCCCTGGAACTGGGTGTTCGTGGCCAGTGCCTACAAGGACGAGGCCGTGGCCGAAACCCGCCGCCTGATCGGCATGTTCGCCGTCATGGGGCTGGGCGCCGTGCTGGTGCTGGCCGGCGTGTGGTGGCTGCTGCTGCGCCGCATGATCGTGCGCCCGCTGAACGAGGCCAGCCAGTTGGCTCGCACCATTGCCGCAGGTGATCTGACGGTGAAGATTCCGCATGTGCGCCAGGACGAAATCGGTCAGTTGCTGGACGCCATGAACCACACTGTGGATGGCCTGAGCAGCGTGGTGCGCACCGTGCAGGCCCAGGCCGAGAGCGTGGCCATGGCCAGCGCCGAAATTGCCCAGGGCAATATGGACCTGGCCAGCCGGACCGAAAGCGAAGCCAGCGCGCTGGAAGAAACCGCGGCCGCCATGGAGGAACTGGGCAGCACCGTAGCCCACAACGCCGACCACGCCCGCACGGCCGACCAGCTGGCGCGCAGCGCCGAGCAGGTGGTGACCGAGGGCGGCCTTGCCGTGCGCCAGGTGGTGCAGGCCATGCAGGGCATTGATGCTGGCAGCCGCAAGATTGCCGACATCACAGGCGTTATCGATGGCATCGCCTTCCAGACCAATATCCTGGCGCTGAACGCTGCCGTGGAAGCCGCCCGCGCCGGAGAGCATGGCCGCGGCTTTGCCGTGGTGGCAGGCGAGGTGCGGGCCCTGGCCCAGCGCAGCGCCGAAGCCGCCAAGGAAATCCAGCAGCTCATCAGCACCAGCGTGGCCGAAGTCAGCCAGGGCAATAACCGTGCCGCCCAGGCCGGCCAGACCATGGAGCAGGCCGTGGTGGAAATCCAGAAGGTGACCCAGCTGATCAGCAACATCAGCCATGCCAGCGCCGAGCAAAGCAGCGGCGTGGCCCAGGTAGGCGAGGCCGTGACCAATATGGACCAGGCTACGCAGAAGAACGCGGCCCTGGTGGAAGAAATGGCCGGTGCGGCCGCCAGCCTGCGCCAGCAGTCCGAATCCCTGCTGGAAGCCGTTGCGGTGTTTCGCGTGCAAGGCGGCCAGCGCCGGGCCCAGGCCCAGCAAGCCGCCACGGCCACGGCCACGGCCAGAGTCATTCAGGCGGCCGCCCACGGGCCGCATCCGGGCAAGGCTCCCGCCTTGGCACCGGCGCCCACATCCGCGCCCACAGCAGCGTCTTCGGTGACCTCGCGTGCCCCCGCCGTCATCCCCGCCGTACCGGCGACGGCTTCGGACACCGAGGAGTGGACCCACTTCTGAGCCCTGCATCGCAACTGGGGCCAAGGCCCCAGCGCGGCCGGACGCAGGGCAGATAGCGGACAATGCCCTGCAATTTCCATTGAGAGGGGCGGCGCCCGCTGCCCCTGCACGCGATCTAGACCATGAACATCTCCAAAGACACCGCCGTCACCATCACCTACAAAATCCACGCCCTGCTGCAAGGCGGCCTGGCCGGCCCGCTGCTGGACAAGGGCGATGTGGCCTATCTGCATGGTGGCTATGACAACATCTTCGCCAAGGTCGAGGCCGCCCTGGAAGGCAAGCAAAAAGGCGATGCGCTGACCGTGGACCTGGCCATAGCAGATGCTTTTGGCGAGCGCGATGAAAGCCTCAAGCGCACCATTCCCAAGGGTGAATTCCCCGCAGGCGTGAAGGTGGGCGGCCAGCTGCGCGGCAGCAACGACCAGGGCCTGCCCCAGATCTACAACGTGGTGAAGATCAAGGGCCCCGTGGTGCAGCTCGATGGTAACCATCCCCTGGCCGGCCAGGCACTGCGCTTTGCCTGCACCGTGACCGAGGTGCGTGCGGCGTCGGAAGAGGAAATCGCCCACCGCCATGTGCATGGCGCCCACGGCCATCACCATTGATGGGAAGCCCGCTTCAGCACCGCTGATACGGCGTTGCAGGCCCTTGCCGTGGCGCTGCCACTGTCTGCGGGCCCGCGCCTTGTCTCAGCGGCGCTGCAGCGGTCTCAACGGCCGGTGAACGCCCGGCTCACAAGCCGCCCTTTTGGGCGGCTTTGTTTTTTGTGGTGCTTTAAAAAAATGTGAGCTGTTGTAGCGCAGCAGGCCTTGATTTCCGACATGAATCATTCGGATGTGAAGAGCCCGGACGCTATGGACGCTATGGCTTTTACTTGCTGCGCAGCAGGGCGCGGCGCAGCATGCGGGCGGCGCGGTCGCGGATGCGGAAGGGGCTGTGGCTCAGGGCGGGGCGGAGCTGGGCTTTGGCGCAGGCGGTGAGAAAGTCGTCCAGCAGCACGCGGTCGTCCAGGGTGCGGCCTTCGGGGTCGCGGAACTCGGGGTGCCACTGCGTGGCTGCGATATAGCTTTTGCCGCCTATGCGGCGGTGTATGGCTTCGGGGATGCGGTCGGGCAGGCTGAAGGCCTCTACGTCAAAGCCCGGCGCCACGGTCTTGATGCCCTGGTGGTGGATGCTGTTGACCCGGGCGCGCGGCAGGTTGGGGTAGAGCCGGTCCAGCCGGCTGCCGGGCACGATGGCAATATCGTGCTGGTGCCTGTCGTAGGTGGCGGGGTTGCGGTGCTGCTGGGCGCCGGGCACCTGGGTGCTGATGTCCTGGTAGAGCGTGCCGCCAAAGGCCACGTTGATGAGCTGCAGGCCACGGCAGACGCCAAAGATGGGCTTGCCGGCCTGTGAAAAAGCCTCCACCACGGCCATGTCATACAGGTCGCGCACGCGGTCGCCCATCCATTCGGGTTTGAGGGGCTCCTCGCCATAGCTGCCGGGCCAGACATCGGCCCCGCCATGCATGACCACCCCATCCAGCCAATCGGCGTAATGCGCCAATGTGACATCGCCCTGGGCCGTTTCGCCCGTGGGGCAGGGCACCATCACCACCATGGCGCCACTGGACATGATCCAGTGCGCAATCGACTGCTCCACATACTGCAGCGTCTTGCCGGTGAACAGCGGGCGGTAGGGATCGGCGTGGGAAAAGCAGGCCGACAGGCCAATCTTGAGTCGGCGGGAGGCGGGCGCGGTCATGGCCTTGCATGCTAGTGCGCCTGCAGGCTTCTGTGTGTACGCGATAGCGCTGTTACATGTAGGGACTTGGCCGATGCGGGCGGGCCGCTGGCGACTTGATGCGCATCAAAAATCACCTGGCCCAGGTCGATGAAAGGGCGACAAGCCTGGTGAACTGGGGCATCATGGGTCTCAGCAGTGTCGCCCGTCCGGCCTTTGCTGGCGCTGACGGCGGTCACTGTGCGGGCCGAGGTGGAACAAGTCCACCCCCCATATGGCAACAAGGAGGACGCTGATGCAAGTGCAAGTTCATGCCGACGATTCCATCCAGGGCGGAGAATCGCTGGCCCAATGGGTGCAAGAGGAAATTCACAACCGTCTGGCACGGCTCAAGGAGTATGTGCAGCGTGTGGAGGTGTACCTGACCGAGGTGGATGCGCTCAAGAGCAATGGCGGACCGGGCAAGAAATGCGTGCTCGAAACCCGTGCCAACGGCCGGCCACCGATTGCTGTCAATGCCGAGGCCGAAAAAGTGCAGGAAGCCTTGACTGCGGCCCTGGAGAAACTGCTGCGTGCGGTGGAGACCGATCTGGGCAAGCTCAAGGACAAGCATGGCCGTGAAAGCGTGCGCGGCGTGGAAGATTCTGCGGTGGGCTGAAGCCCCCTGAGCACCATGGGCCGCAAGGCCCCGACCAGCCACCTTGCGAGGTGGCTTTTTGTTGCCTGCACATTTGCTTGCAAGACCGTGGCCGTTTTTGCACCTTGGCAGGCAGGGTGCGGGATAGAGTCAAGGGCCATCTTTCGCTGCTCGCAGCATCTGGCCGCAGCGGCGGCCTCTACAAGGAGCCACTGCATGACCCACTCCCAGCATTTCCCTCTGAATGACGAGGATGACACCGCAGGACTGCCCCCGCACTTTCAGGCCCGCATCGTGGGCCCGGTGCAGCACCGCGTCGGCGACGGGGTGCTGGAGCCGATTCCGCAAAACCTGCAGGTGCAGGTGGATGTGGCCATTGCCAGCATGGTGCTGTCCTGGGTCAGCGATGCACAGCCCGTGACCGTCACATTGGCGCGTGAGGAGTTCCTGGAATATGTGGACATCGGCGCCATCCAGATTGTGGCGTGAGCCTGCCGGCGCGCAGGCGCATACAGAACGCACCGGGGCGGCCCACAGCCCTCCACCGCAGCCCCTTTCAGGGGCTTTTTGCTGCCCGCAGCATGGGGAAAGGGCCGCAGGTGTGCCGCGAGGAGGCCGTACGCTGTTTACAGCAGCTTGGTGCCCAGAGGCACCTCCTGGTCGGGCACGCACAAGGCCACATGGCCGTCAGTATTGTGAAAACCTGTGACCAGGCATTCCGACTGGATGGGTCCGATCTGCTTTTTGGGAAAGTTCAGCACCGCCACCACCTGCCGGCCAATCAGTGACTCCGGGGTGTAGAGCTGGGTGATCTGGGCGCTGGACTTGCGCAGGCCCAGCTCGGGGCCAAAGTCCACTTGCAGGATATAGGCAGGGCGGCGCGCTTCCTTGAAAACTTCGGCCGCCACAATGCGGCCCACGCGCAGCTCCACCTGCAGAAAATCATCAAAACCAATGGGTGCGTGCAGGGTGGTGTCAATTGCTGTCATGGCCCCATCATGCTGCGCACCGGGGTTCGCAAATGTCGCGCAACACTGGTGCTTGGTTGATTTGGTTGTTTGCACATGGCGAATGATTGGTTGGGTTTGGCGAGGTAGGTGCCGAGAATCCGCTTCTCGCACCCTCCGCCGCGCACAGGCTTTCAGCCGCTACGGCGCCGCACAGGCGGGTGCTTTTTCCGTTTTCTGCCTACCTCCCGTGATGTTTGCCTCCCTTCTTGCTTGCCGCTCCCTGCTGGCCGCTGCCCTAGCCCTGTCTTTTGCATCCACCGCCCAGGCCGAGCGCCTGATCCGCATCGTCGTGCCCTTTGGTGCTGGCGCCACACAGGACACCGTGGCCCGCACCTTCAGCAATGAGCTGGGCCAGGCCCTGGGCGCCACCGTGGTGGTGGAAAACCGCGCCGGTGCGGGTGGTAGCGTGGGTACGGCCCAGGTGGCCAAGTCCGCCCCCGACGGCAACACCCTGGTGCTGGCGGCTGCCAGCCACAACCTGGCCAGCCATCTGTATGCCAAGCTGCCGTATGACGCGCAGAAGGATTTTGTGGGCGTCTCCTTCCTGGGGCGCACCGGCTATGTGGTGGGTGTGCCCGCCAGCAGTGGCATCTCCTCGCTGCAAGCCATGCTGCAGCGGGCCAAGGCCCAGCCCGGTACGCTGAACTACGCATCGGCCGGCAACGGCAGCGCCTCGCACCTGGCCAGCGCCCTGCTGGCGGCCCAGGCCGGCGTGCAGCTGCAGCACATCCCGATGAAGTCCACGGGCGACGCGGTCACTGAGTTGCTGGCCGGACGGGTGCAGCTGGTGACCGGAGCCACCATCGGCATGCTGGCCTTCGAGAAAGATCCTCGCGTGAAGCTGCTGGCCTATTCGGGTGCGCAGCGCTCGCGCTTCCTGCCCCAGCTGCCCACGGTGGCCGAGGCTGGCGTGCCTGGCTTTGTGTTTGATTCCTGGCTGGGCCTGCTGGCGCCGGCCGGCACACCACCCGCCGAGGTGGAGCGCATCAACGCCGCCGTGCGCAAGGTGTTGACCGAACCCGTGGTGCAGGAGCGCCTGGCCCGCGTGGGGGTGGAAGCCGGCACGCTGCCGGTCAAGGAATTCCAGCAACTGCTGCGGGACGACTGGGCCGCATCCGCTCGCGTGGTGAAGGCCGCCGACGTGCGCATCGAATAAGTCCACAGCGCTGAAGAGACGCCGGGCAGTGCCATTGCGGCACTGAATTTTTATAGCAGCCAAGGCATGCACAACATGCTGTAGCGGCGTATTGGCTGGTGCACCACGCCTTGCCTGTGCGTCTGGACGCGCGCAGCAGCTGTGTCAGGTGACTGCCTCGCGGGCGCGCTTGGCCGCCAGCACGCGCTGGCGCCAGGCAAACAGGGCCAGGGCATAGCCCATGGTGTGGCCGGCCATGAGCCCGAACACGGCCAGGGTCAGCGGGCTGATGACCAGCGCATGCAGGCCGGCGTCCGAAGGCGGCAGCAGCCAGAGCACCTCCACCACCCGGTAGGCGATGCGGGCCAGAAACAGCAGTGACAGCGCAATCCCCAGGCGCGTGTGGGGCGTGTAGTACAGCCCTTGCGGCGTGGGTTCCAGCACGGTTTTTTTCCAGGCCCAGCGCGACAGCAGACCGCCTGCTGCCAGCCCTGTGCCCAGCGTGGCCAGGGCCGTCCACCGGCCCCAGCAGGCCCAGCTGATCAGGCCCAGCAGCAGTGCATAAATGGCAATGCTGATCCAGGGCCGGTATTTGCTGGTGCGCTGGCGCCCCACCAGACGCCGCCAACGCGCGCGCAGCCGCCATACCAGCAGGGGCAGGAGTACGACGAGTGTGGCGGCGGTGGTGGTGTGGGCGGCCATGGTGCAGGGGATGGCGGAGGCACCAGTGTGCGCAGATGGTGTGGCCGGCGCAAGCCATGTGCGTCTGGCCGTGAGATAAAAAAAGCCGCTGCCTGATGGCAGCGGCTTGCGCCGGGCCGTATGCACAGGCCCGGCGAGGGAGCGGTCGCAATCAGGCTGCGGCCTGCTCCTGTTCTTCGCGCGCGATGCGCTGTTTGCGCCAGCGCATGCCCAGGCCACCGATGATGGCCAGCACCAGGCCCAGACCCATCATCGTGGGGGCTTCGGCGCTGCTGTGGTCGGCGTCTTCCTGCATGTATTGGGCCATCTGCTCGTAGGGCAGCAGGGGCTGGCCGTCGCCGCTGACGGAGTAGGCATTGTGCGCATCGCTGGTGGCGTCGTAGCCCACCTCAAGCATGTCGGCATCGGCCATGGCCTGCACGGCAGACTCGGGCACCAGCGAAGGCAGCTTGATGGTCAGCACTTCGCCGTCCTGGGGCTTGAGGTCCACCTCGTAGTAATGGGACTTGGTTTCGCCGCCACGGCGGCGCTTCTTGGTCACGGTGACCTTGCGTGCCTCCTGCATGTCACCGCTGATGACGGTGAGTGCGGCCTGCTCGGGAATGCCGCCGCCGTTGGCGCTTTGGTAGAGCAAATAAGCGCTGAAACCGAACAAGGCCAGTCCAGCCAGCAGCACATAGCGTGCGTAGCCCAAAATGAAATTCATGATTTTCCCCTCCCCCATGGAAGGCGCTGTTATAGGTGGCGAGACTATAGCGGCGGCCTGCGCATCAGAGGGTCAAAATGTGCCTGGAGAATGTCATATAACATTCAGTAACACGGTGTAGGCTTTGGCTATGGCAGGAAAGAATCCAGCCGCCTTGTCGCTGGATTTTTGATAGCAGCCCACGCCCCCTGGACGCGCTGGCGAGGCCGGTGGGGCTGCATGTCTGCAGGCCAAAGCGGAGCACCGCGCGCACCCTTTGCAGGCATTTGCGGGGGCGGCCTTGTGCCGTGCCACTGTGCTGGCACTGCGGGCTGCACTTTTATTTTTGCGGGCTCCAGGCCGCTGCTTTCGCTTCCAGGCGCTGCCTTTGTGCAGCGCTGAGCTTGCGGGCAACCTGCTCACGGGCCGCGCGTGCGGTGGCGTCCTCGGCTGCTGCCAGGCTCAGCCAGAAATAGGCCTGCTCCTGGTCCGCCGCCACACCACGGCCTTGGCTGAGCATGGCGCCCAGATTGCTTTGCCCTTCCGCCAGACCTTGCGCGGCGGCGCGCTGGTACCACTGCACGGCCTGGGCCAGGTCGCGGGGCACGCCCCGGCCGTTTTCGTAGGCCACGCCCAGGTTGTTCTGGGCGGATACATCGCCTTGCGCGGCAGCCAGTCGGTACCACTTGACGGCCTCGCTCAGGTCCTGGGGAATGCCGTTGCCGTCGGCCAGCATCGCCCCCAGGTTGAACTGCGAATCGGCATCGCCTTGTTCGGCAGCCAGGCGAAACCACTTGGCCGCCTCGGGGAGGTTTTGCTCCAGGCCATTGCCTTCGAACAGCATGGTGCCCATGTTGTATTGGGCCAGCACAAAGCCTTGGTCGGCAGCGCGGCGGAACCACTGTGCGGCCTCGGCCAGATTGACTGGCACGCCCAGGCCATGGGCCAGCATCAGCCCCAGGTTGTATTGCCCGCCCACATGGCCTTGCTCACCCGCGCGGCGAAACCATTGTGCGGCCTCGGTCTGGTTCTCTTCCACACCCAGGCCATCGTCGAACATCACGCCCAGGTTGTATTGGCCCTGGGCATAGCCTTGTTCGGCGGCGCGGCGGTACCACTTGGCCGCCTCGACCGGGTTGGCCTCCACCACCTCGCCCTTGACATAGACCGTGCCCAGCGCGGTCTGTGCGGCGGCGTCGCCGTTGCGGGCATCGCGCAGCATGTCGGCGGGTTGTGCGCCGGCCGTTTGCATGCCCAGCAGCAGGGCGAGAGTGAGTGCGGAAAGTGAGCTCAGTGGTTTCATGGAGGTAGACGTGATGGACCTGGTCTGTGCCGGGCGTGCGATAGAGAATATTCGAAAGTAGCCAAGCAAAAAGCCAGCGCCTCACGGTGCTGGCTTTTTGATTTTGATAGCTGCCAACGCTTGATGGACAAGCGCTGGCGCTAGATTAGACCGAAAAAATCAGTCCAGGGCCGCCATTTACTTGGCGGACACCACGCGCACCATTTCCAGGCACTTGTTGGAGTAGCCCCACTCGTTGTCGTACCAGGCCACGACCTTGACGAAGGTCTTGTCCAGGGCGATACCGGCTTCGGCATCGAACACCGAGGTGCAGGTTTCACCGCGGAAGTCGGTGGCCACCACCTTGTCTTCGGTGTAACCCAGCACGCCCTTCAGAGCGCCTTGGGACTGGGCCTTCATTTCGGCGCAGATCTCTTCGTAGGAAGCTTCCTTGTTCAGCTCCACGGTCAGGTCGACCACGGACACATCGGAAGTGGGCACGCGGAAGGACATACCGGTCAGCTTCTTGTTCAGCTCGGGAATCACCACGCCCACGGCCTTGGCGGCGCCAGTGCTGGAGGGGATGATGTTTTCCAGAATGCCACGGCCACCGCGCCAGTCCTTGTTGGACGGGCCGTCCACGGTCTTTTGCGTGGCAGTGGCTGCGTGCACGGTGGTCATCAGGCCGCGCTTGATGCCCCACTTGTCGTTCAGCACCTTGGCCACGGGGGCCAGGCAGTTGGTGGTGCACGAGGCGTTGGAGATGATGGCCTGGCCGGCGTAGGTCTTGCAGTTCACGCCGAAGACGAACATGGGGGTGTCGTCCTTGGAAGGGGCCGACATGATCACCTTCTTGGCGCCCGCGTCGATGTGCTTCTGGGCGGTTTCCTTGGTCAGGAACAGGCCGGTGGATTCGATCACGATGTCGGCGCCGACTTCGTTCCACTTCAGGGCAGCGGGGTCGCGCTCTTGGGTCAGGCGGATCTTCTTGCCGTTGACGACCAGGGTGTTGCCTTCGACGGAGACTTCACCGTCAAAACGGCCGTGCACGCTGTCGTACTTCAGCATGTACGCCAGGTAGTCGGGCTCGAGCAGGTCGTTGATGCCAACGATTTCGATGTCGCTGAAGTTCTGCACTGCCGAACGCAGCACATTGCGGCCGATGCGGCCAAAACCGTTGATACCTACCTTGATCGTCATAGTTGCCTCGTCTCTAGGGATAGTGGAGCTAAAAAAATCGGTCACTCTCTGTCAAACACCTGCTGGGGCGGGCCTGTGCAGGTGTTTGACGGTGATTACTTGGCGCGGCGCAGCGTTTCCTGCACGGTGGCGGCCACATTGTCGGCGGTAAAGCCGAAATGCTCGAACAGCACCGGTGCGGGGGCCGACTCGCCGTAGCTGTCGATGCCGACCACGGCGGCGCAGCCGTACTTCCACCAGAAGTCGGTCACGCCCATTTCCACGGCCACGCGGGGCAGGCCGGCGGGCAGCACGGATTGCTTGTAGGCCATGTCCTGGCGGTCAAAAGTGGTGGTGCTGGGCATGGAGACCACGCGCACAGCAATCTTCTGCTCGGCCAGCTGCTTTTGGGCGGCCAGGGCCAGCTGCACTTCGGAGCCGGTGGCAATGATCACGGCCTGGGCCTTCTTGCCCAAGAGGCCCACATCCTTGGGCTCGGACAGCACATAGGCGCCGCAGGCGATGTTGTCCAGCGCTTCTTCGCTCTTGGGAGCGTAGGCCAGGTTCTGGCGGCTCAGCAGCATGGCCGTGGGGCGGTTCTTCTGGCTCAGTGCCACGGCCCAGGCCATGGCGGTTTCGGTGGTGTCAGCGGGGCGCCACACATCCAGGCCAGGGATCAGGCGCAGGCTGGCTGCATGCTCGATGGACTGGTGGGTGGGGCCGTCTTCGCCCAGGCCGATGGAGTCGTGGGTGAACACATGGATCACGCGCTGCTTCATCAGCGCCGCCATGCGGATGGCATTGCGGCTGTAGTCGGAGAAGGTCAGGAAGGTGCCGCCGTAGGGGATGTAGCCGCCATGCAGCGCCACACCGTTCATGATGGCGGCCATGCCGAACTCGCGCACACCGTAGTTGATGTGGCGGCCGATCTTGCCTTCTTCGGTCTTGACCACGGCACCCTTGGCATCCACGCGGAAAGCGGGGGTGCTCTTGGTGTTGGTCAGGTTGGAGCCGGTCAGGTCGGCCGAGCCGCCCAGCAGCTCGGGCAGGGCTGCGGTCAGGCCTTCCAGGGCCAGCTGGCTGGCCTTGCGGCTGGCCACGGTGGCGGCGGCGTCATGCGCGTCGGAGGCGATCTGCGCTGCCACTTCGACGAAGTTCTCGGGCAGGTTGCCGGCCATGCGACGGGTGAAGGCGGCGGCCAGCTCGGGGAAGTCCTTGGCGTAGGCGTTGAACTTGCGGTTCCAGGCGGCTTCGGCCTTTTTGCCGGCGGCCTTGGCATCCCAGTCGGTGTAGACATCGGCGGGGATTTCAAACGGGCCATGCTCCCAGCCCAGGGCGGCGCGGGTCAGCGCGATTTCCTCGGCGCCCAGGGGCTCGCCGTGGGCCTTGGAGGTGTCCTGGCGGTTGGGCGAACCCTTGCCGATGCTGGTCTTGCAGCAGATCAGCGTGGGCTTGGCGGCGCTCTTCTTGGCAGCGGCAATGGCGGCGTCCACGGCGTCCACATTGTGGCCGTCCACGGCGCGGATCACGTTCCAGCCATAGGCTTCAAAACGTGCGGCGGTGTCGTCGCCAAACCAGGGGGTGACCTGGCCGTCGATGGAGATGCCGTTGTCGTCCCACAGGGCGATCAGCTTGTTGAGTTTCCAGGCGCCGGCCAGTGCGGCGGCTTCGTGGCTGATGCCTTCCATGAGGCAGCCATCGCCCATGAACACAAAAGTGTGGTGGTCAACGATGCGGTGCTTGCCCTGGTTGAACTCGGCAGCCAGCAGCTTTTCGGCCAGCGCAAAGCCCACGGCATTGGTGATGCCCTGGCCCAGGGGGCCGGTGGTGGTTTCCACGCCGGGGGTCACGCCCACTTCGGGGTGGCCTGCGGTCTTGCTGTGCAGCTTGCGGAAGTCCTTCAGCTCCTGCAGCGGCAGGTTGTAGCCGGTGAGGTGCAGCAGCGAATAAATCAGCATGGAACCGTGGCCGTTCGACAAAATGAAGCGGTCACGGTTGGCCCACTGAGGGTTCACCGGGTTGTGCTGGAGGTGGCGGCTCCACAGGGCGACGGCCATGTCGGCCATGCCCATGGGGGCTCCGGGGTGGCCGGAATTTGCTTGTTGAACAGCGTCCATAGCCAGCGCACGGATTGCGTTGGCCATCATGTGGGTGTTTGCCATGGAGGGCAGCTCCGAGGGGTGAGTGTGCGAAAGATGGGCGGGATTTTACCGATGTGGCAGATCGCGGTTTCCAACGGGTTACAGAGCCCCCTGTTGGCCGTCGGGCCTGGGCAGCATCCAAGGCCCTAAAGTAGCGGCTGGCGGCCCAGCATGTGGCGCCGCGCACCACAGGATTTCCCATGAATGCTTTGCCGGTGGAACACCGCTCCCAGGCCCACTCCCAGCCTCGTCTTTCCTCTCCTGCTGCCATGCTGCTGGCCGCAGGCCGGGGCTCGCGCATGCGCCCGCTGACCGATACCACGCCCAAGCCCTTGCTGGCCGTGCAGGGCCGTGCGCTGCTGGACTGGCATGTGGCGGCGCTGCAGCGCGATGGGGTGCAGCAACTGGTGGTGAACACGGCCTGGTTGGGGGAACAGATCCCCGCCCATTTGAATGCGGCCTGGCCGGCGCTGGCCGCAGCCGGTGGCCTGCGCTATTCGCAAGAGGGCCAGGACTTTGGCCAGGCCCTGGAAACCGCCGGCGGCATTGCCCGCGCCCTGCCGCTGTTGCCCACGGTGTTCTGGCTGGCAGCGGGCGATGTGTTTGCGCCCGACTTTGTGTTTGATGCCGCAGCTGCCCAGGCTTTTGCGGCCAGCGACGATCTGGCCCATCTGTGGCTGGTGCCCAATCCGGTGCAGCACCCGCAAGGGGACTTTGGCCTGCGCGAAAGCGCTCCCGGCAGAGACCATGGCCGCGCCGTGAATGTGCCCAAGGAGGGGGCTACGCCCGAGCAGGCCGCCCTGCCGCGCTACACCTACAGCACGATTGCACTGCTCAAGGCCGAGCTGTTTGGCCTGCCCTGGTGCGATATTCTCGCCGGCAACCCCCAGGGCATTGCCATGCCCTTGGTGCTGCTGCTGCGCCGCGCCATGGATGCCGGCCGCGTGGGCGCCACGGTTTACCGTGGGCAATGGGTGGATGTGGGCACGCCCGAGCGGCTGGCCCAGCTGAATCAGAGCCAGGCATGACGGCGCTGCTTGCGCTGGGCCCGGTACGCACCCTGGACTGGCAGGGCCCCGCCATCGTCACGGCCTGCACCGCGCAGGCCGCATGGGGGCAGTTGCTGCTGCTCACTGAGAGCGGTGGTCTGCATGGCATGGACCTGGACAGCGGCCACAGCCAGCGACTGGCGCAGTTGGAGTTGCCCACACCCACGCCGCCCAGGCCGTATGGGCCGCACGGCTTCAAGCTGCATTGCGCCCTCAGCGGTGGCTACGCGGTGGTAGTCGATGACGGCGGCAGCTTTGGCGTGCTGGTGAACCTGGGCACGGGCGACGTTGTGGCGCCGCTCCATGGTGGTGATTACCACACCCATACCGTGCCGTTTTCCATTGCCTTCACCCAGCACCAGGGGCGCGATGTGCTGATCCACCGCACGGACTGGAACCGGCTGGATGTGATGGATTGCGCCACGGGCACCAATTTGACCGAGCGCGACGGCACGCAATATGAGCAGCCCCACTATCTGGATTTTTTCCACGGCGCTTTGCTGCTCAGCCCCTCGCGGGAGCATGTGCTGGACGACGGTTGGGTCTGGGCGCCGGTAGGCATTCCCACGGTCTGGTCGCTGCCGGCCTGGCTGGAGGGCAATCGCTGGGAGTCCGAAGACGGCCCCACACGCAAGCGGCTGGCGCAGGGCGAAGGCTGGGCCGAACCCTGTGTGTGGCTGGACGATGCACACATCGCCATCTGGAACCTGGGCAACTGGGAGGAAGACGGTTTTGGCGACGGCGGCCATGTGCCTGGGGTGGCGGTGTTCGACATCCATGCTCCCCGCCCTGAGGACGGCCATGGCGGCATAGCCTGGCCCATGCCGGAGCTGCCCAGAGCCCAGCATCTGCACTGCATGGCCGGCATCTTGTGCGTGGTGGCCCAAGGCCAGAGCTGGCTGTGGGATGTGACCACGCGCGCGCTGCTGGCCCATGCGCAGGACTTTGCCCCGCAAGGCCTGCACCGTCAGCGCGGCGAGCTGCTGCAATGGTCTGCGCAGCATGTCAGGGTGTGCTGCCCCGAGGCGCTGCACGCGGGTCTACGCGCCCTCAAAAGGTGAGCAGCTGTCGCGCATATGCTGGGCATTGCAGGTGTGAAAGTGCTGCAATCGCAAGCATGGTGAGCGATAGGTGCTCCTGATTTTTTAACCCCTCAAGGGCTGGCCAGGGCAGGCGTCGGCCATGGATACGGACATGCAAGTGGATTGGAGCACCTACGGGTGGTTGCTGGGCGTGGTGGTGTTGGCCTCGGCCTGCCAGAACCTCACGGGCTTTGCCTTCGGCCTGATTTTTGTCGGCATGGCCGGGGCCTTGCACCTGATGCCGATTGCCGATGCGGCCAATGTGGCCGGTCTGCTGTCCCTGGTGAATGGCGTGGTCTATCTGCGCAGCCACCCTTTCCAGCCGCGCTGGGATTTGCTGAAGCCGATTCTGATCAGCAGCCTGATCGGTGTGCTGGGCGGGCTGGCGCTGCTGCACTGGCTCAGCGGTGATTTGGTCAATCTGCTGCGCATGCTGCTGGGCGTGACCATCATCGCCTGCGCCATCGTGCTGCTGCTGCAAAAAGGCCAGCGCGCCACGTTGTCGGGCCCGGGCCCCATGTGGGTGGCGGGCGGCCTGTCCGGTCTGTTGGGCGGGCTGTTTTCTACCTCGGGGCCACCCATGGTCTATCACCTGTACCGCCAGCCGCTGCCGGCCCAGCTGGTGCGCCAATGCCTGCTGGTGATGTTTCTGGCCAATACCGTGCTGCGCCTGGGCATTGTCATTCCCTCGGGCGGGCTGTCGCTGCCGTCCCTGATCACGGCTGCCGTGGCCGTGCCCGTGGTGGCAGGCGTCACCTGGCTGCTGGCCAAATACCCGCCGCCGCTGTCCACCCGCGTGCTGCAGTGGATGGTGTGCAGCCTGTTGATGGTGGCGGGGGTCAGCATGTTGGTGGCTTGAAATAAAACACCCCCCGTGCCGCCTTCGGCGTCTTCCCCCTCTCTGGCGCGATGCGTCGGAGTGGGACAGCACCGGCGCGGCGGGGCGGCCCTTGCGCGGCAGCCCTGGCATGGGCTGCGCCAGTTGCCGGCGATTTTGGCGGTACATCTGTCCATTTAAGGCGGCAAATGCAGGCGTGGCGCCACGAATGTCTCCGGCTGGCGCGTCGTGCGGGTGCATCTGGTGCGAAGAGGTCTGTGGCCGCAGTACGATAGCTGTATGACCTCTGTTTATGCCCAACGCCGTGCGCGCCTGGCAGCCCTTTTGGGTGCGGGCGGCATCGCCATCATTCCCACCGCGCCGGAGCGGGGCCGCAACCGCGACAACAGCTATCTCTACCGGCACGACAGCTACTTCTACTATCTGACCGGCTTTACCGAGCCCAATGCCACGCTGGTGCTGGCCGCAGATGGCCGCAGCACGCTGTTTTGCCAGCCCAAGGATCTGGAACGCGAGATCTGGGACGGCTACCGCCTCGGCCCAGATGCCGCCGTGGCCCAGTTGGGCATGGATGCGGCCCACTCCATCACCGAGCTGGGCAGCCGCCTGCCGCGTCTGCTGGAGAACCAGGACCGTGTCTGGTATCCGTTTGCCACGCATGAAGGCCTGGCCGCCCAGGTGGAAGGCTGGCTGACCACCGTGCGTGCCCGTGTGCGCTACGGTGCGCTGTGCCCCACGCAGCAGGGCGATGTCTGCACCCTGCTGGACGAGATGCGCCTGGTCAAGGACGACACCGAGCTGGACTTGATGCGCCGTGCCGGCATCATCAGCGCGCGCGCCCATATCCGCGCCATGCAGCGTTCGGCCCGCATGCTGCGTGCCGGCGAGGACTGCCGTGAATACCATCTGGATGCCGAGCTGCTGCACGAATTCCGCCAGAGTGGTGCCCAGGGTGTGGCCTATGACTCCATCGTGGCCGCCGGGGCGAATGCCTGCGTGCTGCACTACCGCGCCGGCGACACCCGGGTGGCGAACGGCGATCTGGTGCTGATTGATGCTGGCTGCGAGCTGGACAGCTATGCCAGCGACATCACTCGCACCTTCCCGGCCAATGGTGTTTTCTCCGGTCCGCAGCGCGCGCTGTATGAGCTGGTGCTGGACAGCCAAAAGGCCGCCATTGCCGTCACCCGTGCCGGCCAGCGCTTCAACGACCCGCATGACGCCACCGTGGCCGTGCTGGCCCAGGGCATGCTGGACCTGGGCCTGCTGGACAAAAACAAGTACGGCATGGCCCAGGACGTGATCGCCAACCGCGCCTACTTCCAGTTCTATATGCACCGCACCGGCCACTGGCTGGGCATGGATGTGCACGACTGCGGCAGCTATGTCGAGCCCAGCGAGCTGGGCCAGACCAGCACCCGCAAGGACCCGCTGTCGGGCGAGCACATCACCAACCGTCCCAGCCGCATATTGCGGCCCGGCATGGTGACCACCATCGAGCCCGGCATCTATGTGCGCCCTGCACCCGGTGTGCCTGAGGCTTTTCACCACATCGGTATCCGCATCGAGGACGACGCCGTGGTCACCGAAGGCGACTGCGAGCTGCTGACCCGTGGCGTGCCCGTGGAGCCCGACGAGATCGAGGCATTGATGCGGGGTTGATGTCTATGCAGGCGACTTCCGTGCGCCTGCGCCCTTGTCTGCTTTGTTCATTCGGATGGACGCCGCCATGTTGGACCCTATCGACGATGACGCCCACGCCATGCCTGCGCCCAGTGAAAGCCGGCTGTTGCTGCAACTGAGCCTGCTGCTGTGGCTGCTGGGCCTGCCCGGCGTGTGGCGCATGGCCTGGGTCGTGGGCCAGCGTTTGCCGGGCGGCATGTTGCCGGACTGGCTGCTGCCCGCCATGGGCGGGCTGCAAAGCAGTCTGCTGCTGGCGGCCGCCGTGTTCTTTGGCGCCTGGGTGGCGCCGCGCGTGGGCCTGGGTGCGCCGCTGCTGACGGCCTGGCTCACCGGCCAGCGCCTGCGCCCGCTGCTGGCCTCTCTGTGGCTGCCTGGTGCTGGCGGCGGTGTGCTGGGCGCGGCCTGGATGGTGTCGCTGGCCCAACTGGTGCCCGATGTGCTGGTGCCCAGTGACCCGCTGCAGACCTTGCCGCTGTGGACCCAGCTGCTGTATGGCGGCATCAGCCAGGAGCTGCTGCTGCGCTGGGGCATGATGAGCATGTTGCTGTTTGCACTGTGGCGCTTGCTGCAGCCGCAGGGTGGGGCTCCCCGCCCCTGGCTGGTGGCCGTGGCCGTGCTGTTGTCGGCCCTGCTGTTTGCCTTGAGCAGCCTGCCCCCGGCGGTGGCGCTGCTGGGCACTCTGACGCCGCAAATTCTGTGCTTTGTACTGCTGGGTAACACGGTTTTTGGCTTGCTTGTGGGTTATATCTACTGGCGTTATGGACTGGAGGCCGCCATCGTCACCCACATGCTGGCCTTGGCCTTTTCCCATGGACTGACCTGATGGGCGCGCCCTGGTGGCGAGCCTTTTCCCCCCTCTTTTTGACTGAAACCGATGACCGCTGCATCCCCTTGTTCCGTCACTTCTTCGCCATCCCGTGTGCGTCGCGCCACCAAGATCGTGGCCACGCTGGGCCCGGCTTCCAGCGACCCCGAGCTGCTGGCCCAGATGATTGCCGTCGGCGTCAACGTGGTGCGCCTGAACTTCAGCCACGGCACGGCGCAGGACCATATCGACCGCGCCGCCATGGTGCGTGCCGCTGCGCAGCGCGAGGGCCGCGAAGTGGCCATCATGGCCGACCTGCAGGGCCCCAAGATTCGCGTGGGCAAGTTCACCGAAGGCCGGGTGCAGCTGGAGGTGGGCCAGCCCTTTGTGCTGGATGCGGGCCGCACCGAGCCGGGTGACATCAACGGTGTGGGCCTGGACTACAAGGAGCTGCCGCGCGATGTGAAGGCGGGCGATGTGCTGCTGCTCAACGATGGCCTGATCGTGCTCACCGTGGAGCGTGTGCTGGGGGATGCGGTCTACACCACCGTCACCATCGGCGGCGAGCTGTCCAACAACAAGGGCATCAACAAACAGGGCGGCGGGCTGACGGCGCCGGCGCTGACGGCCAAGGACATGGAGGACATCAAGACCGCCATCGGCCTGGGTGCCGACTATGTGGCCGTGAGCTTTCCCAAGAACGCCACCGACATGGAAATGGCGCGCCAGCTGTGCAGCGTGGCGGCCGCCGGCTCGGGCCAGCGCCCGGGGCTGATCGCCAAGATTGAACGCGCCGAGGCCATCCCCGAGCTGGAGGCCATTTTGCGCGTCTCCGACGGCATCATGGTGGCGCGGGGCGACCTGGCCGTGGAAGTGGGCAATGCCGCCGTGCCGGCGCTGCAAAAGAAAATGATCCGCATGGCACGGGAGATGGACAAGGTGGTCATCACCGCCACGCAGATGATGGAGAGCATGATCACCAACCCCGTGCCCACGCGCGCCGAGGTGAGTGATGTGGCGAATGCCGTGCTGGACGGCACCGACGCCGTGATGCTCAGCGCCGAAACCGCTGCCGGCAAATACCCGCTGGAGACGGTGCGCGCCATGGCCGAGATCTGCGCCGCCGCCGAGGCCGCCGAAGAGCCGCGCAAGGACGCCGACTTCATGGACCGCCAGTTCCGCCGCATCGACCAGTCGATCGCCATCGGTGCCCTGTTCACCGCTCACCACCTGGGGGCCAAGGCCATTGTGGCCATGACGGAAAGCGGCTCCACCGCGCTGTGGATGAGCCGCCATCGCATCCACATTCCCATCTACGCCCTGACGCCCAAGATTGCCACCCAGCGCAAGATGGCGCTGTACCGCAATGTGCGCCCGCTGCTGATGGACACCAGCGCCGACCGCGACACCGCGCTGGAGCAGGCCGAAAAGCATTTGCGCATGCGCGGCATCGTGCAGGCCGGCGATGTGTATGCGATTACCTGCGGCGAGCCCATGGGGCAGCCGGGGGGCACGAATATGCTGAAGATTTGCAAGGTCACCCCATGAGCTGGGAAGGCACCCCCTGAGGCGCTGCGCGCCTTCCCCCTCTCTGGCACTATGCGCTGGAGGGGGACGACACCGGCGCGGCGGGGCGGCCCTTGCGCGGTGTCTTTGGTAGAGGGGGCTTGGCTGACTTCTGAGGGATTGCAAAGCTGCGGTACTGCTTGTCGGTGCCGCAGCTTTTGTTTTGATAGCTGCCAATGCGCTCTGTATAAGCGTTGGCGGCCAATTCAGCTATAAAAGTCTAGGTCTCAATACCCCAGGGCGCAGCCGTCCTTGCGTGGGTCGGAGGCGCCGTGCAGCACGCCGCGTTCCCAGTCTATCCAGATTGCCTGTGCGCCTCCCAGGGGCAGCTTGGGTGTCACGCAGTGGTAGCCGGCGGCCTGTAATTGCGCGCGCACGGCGGCGGGCATGCGGGCTTCGACTTCCACCTGTGCGGGTGTGGCGGCGCCGGGCAGGGGGAAGAGGCGGGGCAGGTCGATGATGTGCTGCAGCTCCATGCCGTAATCCACCCATTTGCTCACCAGATGGGCATGGCCCATGGCCTGGTACTGGCCGCCCATGACGCCAAAGGGCAGCACGCAGCGCCCGTCTTTGACCACCATGGCCGGGATGATGGTGTGCAACGGACGCTTGTGTGGGCCTATGGCATTGGGGTGGCCCTCGATCAGCTCAAAGCCCATGCCCCGGTTGTGCAGCAGGATGCCGCCGGGGGCTACCTGGCCGCTGCCGAAGTTGGTGAAGATGGAGTTGATCAGGCTCACGCAGTTGCGGTCCTTGTCCACCACGGTGAGGTAGACGGTGTCCTTGTGCGCGGCAGGCGGAACATAGCCGCCGTCCTGGGCCACATCGCCAGCGCGTATGCGGGCTGCGAGCTCGTCGGCCAGGGCGTCGGACAGCAGCCAGTCCACATCCACGCGGGCATGGGCGCCATCGGCCAGCAAGGCATTGCGCACGCCGTAGGCCAGGCGGGTGGCATCCACCTCCAGCTGCTGGCGCGCGGGCGATAGCGGGTCGGGGTCGACGTCAAAGCGGGCCAGGATGTTGAGGATGAGCAGCGCGATCACGCCCTGGCCATTGGGCGGGCATTCCACCACCTCCACATCGCGAAAACGGCTGCGTATCGGGGTCTCGAACTTGCCCTGGTACTGGGCAAAGTCGTCCAGGCTGTGCAGGCCGCCGCGGGACTGCAGATAGGCCACCATGTCTTGTGCCAGGCTGCCACGGTAGAAGGCGTCGCGGCCTTCGGCGGCAACCTGGCGCAGCGATTGCGCCATCTCGGGAAAGCGGTACACGCTGCCCATGGCGGGCGCGGCACCATCCACCAGGTAAATGCGCGCAGCATTCGCCTCGCCGCGCAGCAGCGCCTCCTGGTTGGCCCAGTCGGCATGGCTGCGCTGCATCAGGGCAAAGCCTTCTTCGGCATAGCGTATGGCGGGCTCCAGCAGCACGGAAAGCGGCCGCGTACCGCAGCGGCGCAGCAGTTGGTCCCAGGCGTCCACGGCACCGGGTACGGTCACGGCATGGGCGCTCTGGCGCTCGATCTGGGTGACGCCGCGTGCGCGCAGCGCGGCCGGCGTGGCAGCGGCCGGAGCCCAGCCCGATCCGTTGAAGGCCAGGATGTTGTTGCTGCCGCCGGCGCTGTACAGCGCAAAGCAGTCGCCACCTATGCCGGTGGAGCCTGGCTCCACCACGCCTTGCACGGCGCAGGCGGCAATGGCCGCGTCCATGGCGTTGCCGCCATCTTTCAATACATCGATTGCCGTTTGGGTGGCAATCACATGGGAGGTGGCGGCCATGCCGTGGCGGGCCATGACCGTGGAACGGCCGGGGTGATCAAGAAGGCGCATGGGACTGCAGAGGGGGGAGTGTGCACGGGGAGGGCGCAGCCCGCCATCGCGGCAGGTGCGCAACTGCCCGCACCATAGCGCCCCTGGCGCGAATGATCAGCCGTTTGGGTGACAGAAAATCAGGCGGGCAGGTGGCCGTGGCGGGGCAGCTCTGGGGGCTGCGGTGCAGGCGCCCGCGCCACGCGCCAGGCCAGCCAGGCGCTGGCGCAGCCCACCAGCAGGCCGGCCAGGATGTCGCTGGGGAAATGCACGCCCAGCACCACGCGGCTGAGGGCCACCAGCGTGGCCAGGGCCCAGACCAGGGGAGGCAGCCAGCGCTTCTGGCGTGCCCAGCCCAGCTGTATGGCCATGGCCAGTGCAAAGGCGCCGGCCGCATGCAGGCTGGGCATGCCGGCGCCGGTGTTGTGGGCAATCCATTGCACGCCCAGGCCATAGAAGGCGGGGCGGGGCATGGGCAGCCCCCAGCGGATCAGCCTGCATGCCAGCCAGGCCAGGGACAGTGCAGCAGCGGTGCGGCCCAGCTTGCGCAGCCCGGCAGGGCCTTGCAGGCACATCCACAGGCCGAGGGCCGCCATGCAGGCGCCGGGCAGCCAGGCCGATGCCCCGCGTGCGCTGGCAATCCACCAGGCGGGGCTGCCGGCACCGGCATTGAGCAGGTGAAACAGCGGAAGGTCTATGGCCTGCAGCATGGAGGTGTCCTGTGGGGTGAGGCAAAAACAGTGGGCGTTGTGCAGACCCGGCGACCGCGTGGAGACCATGGGCCTGCAATGCCGCAGCGGGTGAGCAAGTGCGTAACCGTAGACAGCGCGGATGAATGTTCCGTGAATGGCGGTACATTCCACTGGGAAAGCATTATTTACTCAGTGAGTACGCACTTTGTTGTCTGTGTGTAGCCAGAGTGAACAAGCCCACGTACCAGGATCGGTGCGCAGCCGCTAAAATTGCGAGTTACGAAGCGGTTACGGCCGCTGCCTGCGTGCCTTGTCAGGCGTGCAGCGGCATGCAAACTGCGCTTGTTTGTCGCCGGGGCTCCGCCTCTGCCCACTTTGAACGGATTTCCTATGCCTCTTATCTCGATGCGCGAAATGCTCGACCATGCTGCTGAAAACGGCTATGGCATTCCCGCCTTCAACGTCAACAACCTGGAACAAGTTCAGGCCGTGATGTCGGCGGCTGACGAAGTCGGCGCACCCGTGATCCTGCAGGCCAGCGCTGGCGCCCGCAAATACGCAGGCGAGCCCTTCATCAAGCATTTGATCCAGGCCGCTGCCGAGCAATACCCCCATATCCCCCTGGTCATGCACCAGGACCATGGCACCACGCCCGATATCTGCCAAGGCGCTCTGAACCTGGGCTTTGGCTCGGTGATGATGGATGGCTCGCTGATGAGCGATGGCAAGACCCCTTCGTCCTTCGACTACAACGTCGACGTGACCCAGCAGGTCGTGGCCATGGCCCACAAGATCGGCGCCACCGTGGAAGGCGAGCTGGGCTGCCTGGGCAACCTGGAAACCGGTGAAGCCGGCGAGGAAGACGGCGTTGGCGCCGAAGGCAAGCTGGACCACAGCCAGATGCTGACCGACCCCGAGGAAGCCGCCCAGTTCGTGAAGGCCACGCAGCTGGACGCGCTGGCGATCGCCATCGGCACTAGCCACGGCGCCTACAAGTTCAGCCGTCCCCCCACAGGTGACATCCTGGCGATTTCCCGCGTCAAGGAAATCCACGCCCGCATCCCCAACACCCACCTGGTGATGCATGGCTCGTCTTCCGTGCCCCAGGAGCTGCTGGCCATCATCAACCAGTACGGCGGCAAGATGAAGGAAACCTACGGCGTGCCCGTCAAGGAAATCCAGGAAGCCATCAAGTTCGGCGTGCGCAAGATCAATATCGACACCGACATCCGCTTGGCCATGACCGGCGCGGTGCGCAAGTTCCTGGCCGAGAACCCCGACAAGTTCGACGCCCGCGAATGGCTCAAGCCCGCCCGCGAAGCGGCCAAGCTGGTCTGCAAGGCCCGCTACATCGAGTTTGGCTGCGAAGGCCAGGGCGGCAAGATCAAGGGCTATAGCCTGGAGCAGATGGCCAAGAAGTACCAGGCAGGTGAGTTGGCCCAGCTGGTCAAGTAAATACTCTGTTTTTGATAGCTTCTGGTGCCTGTGCTGCAAGCGTTAGAAGCCTGAAACATGCAAAACCCGCAACGCCCCTGGCCTGCGGGTTTTTTTGTGACTGTGCATGGTCTGGCTGCACCTGGCGTGCTCAGGCTTTCTTCGTCCAGGCTGCGCAGGGTCAAAAGGCTGCAGCCTCTACGGGTGTTTACTAGGGTAAGCACAAGTATCGAACGTACGTGCTTTTTTGCACAATCTCACGATTCACCAGATACAAACAAAACGGAGACCCGGGCATGACGACAGAGCGTCCATGGCTGGCTGCCTATCCTGAAGGCGTGCCGGCTGATATCGATCCTTCGCGTTACACCTCGCTGGTGGCGTTGATGGAGCAGGCATTCAAGGCCTATGCCGACCGCACCGCCTACACCTTCATGGGCAAGGACATCAGCTTTGCCCATGTGGACCGGCACAGCCAGGTGTTTGCGGCCTATCTGCAGTCCCTGGGCCTGAAAAAGGGCGACCGCGTGGCCATCATGATGCCCAACGTGCCCCAGTACCCCGTGGCCGTGGCCGCCATCCTGCGGGCCGGCTATGTGGTGGTGAACGTCAACCCGCTCTACACCGCACGCGAGCTGGAGCACCAGCTCAAGGACTCGGGGGCGCAGGCCATCGTCATCATCGAGAACTTTGCCCACACGCTGCAGCAATGCATTGCCAAGACCGAGGTCAAGCATGTGGTGTTGTGCAGCATGGGCGATGAGCTGGGCCTGCTCAAGGGCCTGATCGTCAACTACGTGGTGCGCAAGGTGAAAAAGCTGGTGCCCCCGTTCCAGCTGCCCGGCGCCGTGCGCTACAACACCGCGCTGAGCAAGGGCCGCCAGGCCCGCTTTGTGCCTGTGGCCGTGGGCTCGGACGACATCGCCGTGCTGCAGTACACCGGCGGCACGACGGGCATCAGCAAGGGTGCGGTGCTGCTGCATCGCAACATCATTGCCAACACCCTGCAGTGCGAAGCCTGGTTCAATCCGGTGCTGAAAAATATCCGCAAAAGCGGTGAGCAAGTCACCAGCGTGTGCGCGCTGCCGCTCTATCACATCTTCGCTTTCACGGTGAACATGATGCTGGCCATGCACACCGGCGGGCGCAACATCCTGATCGCCAATCCGCGTGACCTGAAGTCGGTGTTCAAAGACCTGCAAGGCCAGGTCTTTCACAACTTCCCGGCCGTGAACACGCTGTTCAACGGCCTGGCCCACCACCCGGACTTCAACACTGTGGACTGGAGCCACCTCAAAGTCTCGGTGGGCGGCGGCATGGCCGTGCAGGGTGCTGTGGCCAAGCTGTGGCTGGAAAAGACCGGCTGCCCCGTCGTTGAAGGCTATGGCCTGTCGGAAACCAGCCCCGTGGTCAGCTGCAACCCCGTGACGGTCACTGAGTTCACTGGCACCATCGGCGTACCCAAGCCCAGCACCTATGTGAAGCTGGTGGATGACGCAGGTCAGACCGTGACCGAGCTGGGCCAGACCGGGGAGATTGCCGTCAAGGGCCCGCAGGTGATGGCAGGCTACTGGCAGCGCCCGGATGAAACCGCCAAGGTGACCACAGCCGACGGCTATTTCCTCACCGGCGACATCGGTCTCATGGACGAGCGCGGCTACATCAAGATCGTGGACCGCAAGAAAGACATGGTGCTGGTCAGCGGCTTCAACGTCTACCCCAACGAGGTCGAAGACATTGTGGCCGCCTGCCCCGGTGTGCTGGAGTGTGCCGTGGTGGGCATTCCCGATGCCAATTCCGGCGAGGCCGTGAAACTGGTGGTGGTGCGCAAGGACGCCAGCCTGACCGAGGAGCAGTTGCGTGCCTTCTGCAAGGAAAACCTCACGGGCTACAAGCGCCCCAAGGTCATCGAGTTCCGCACCGAGCTGCCCAAGACCCCCGTGGGCAAGATCCTGCGCCGCGAGCTGCGTGACAGCACGGTGGCACCGGTCGCTGCCCACTAAAACGCAGCGCCACGTTGTATCTCTGAAGGAGCGCTCTGCGCTCCTTTTTACGTGGGCAGTCCACAGAGAGTCACGCCATGGCGTACCCTCGGCCGCCATGGAAAAAGAACATAAGGAAGCACGGGCGCCCTCCGCTTCGCCGCTGCGCGTAGCCCTGGTGGGCTGCGGTGCCATCGGCAGCGAAGTGCTGCAGCGCCTGTCTCAGGAGCCTGGCCTTGCTGGCTTGCGCGTGGACTGGGTGCTGGCACGCCAGCCGCGCCCCGCAACCCAGGCCCTGCTGGCCCGGCATGCGCCTGCGGCCCAACTGGTGTCGGCCTTGCCGGCCGATGCCATGCCCGATCTGCTGGTGGAATGCGCCGGCCATGCTGCCATCGCCAGCCATGTGCTGCCGGCACTGCGCCGTGGCATTCCTTGCCTGGTGGTGTCGGTGGGGGCGCTGGGTACCCCCGGCCTGGTGGAGCAGTTGGCGGATGCCGCGCAACAAGGCCGCACGCGTGTGCAGCTGCTGGCCGGTGCCATCGGTGCCATCGACGCCTTGGCTGCTGCACGCGAAGGCGGGCTGGACAGCGTGACCTATACCGGCACCAAACCTGCGCTGGCCTGGACGGGTACGCCGGCCGAGGCGCTGTGCGATCTGCAAGGCCTGCAGCAGCCTGTCTGTTTTTTCAGCGGCAGTGCCCGCGAGGCCGCACGCCAGTTCCCGCGCAATGCCAATGTGGCAGCCACCGTGGCCCTGGCCGGCCTGGGGTTGGACGCCACCCAGGTGCGGCTGGTAGCCCATCCGCACAGCCAGGAAAATGTGCACCAGATTCAGGCCCATGGCGCCTTTGGCCGCCTGGCACTGGAGCTGGCGGGCCAGCCACTGGCGGCCAATCCCAAGACCTCGGCGCTGACGGTGTTCAGCGTGCTGCGGGCGTTGCGCAATGCGGTGGCACCGCTGGCCATCTGACTGCGCGGGGCTATGGGGTGCCGCAGGGCAGGAGCAGTGTCTGCTGGGCGAGAATGCCGGGTTCTGATCGCAGCGGTCATGCCGGCTGCGAATATTCAAAAACCATAGCTGCTTTCGCTTTTGTACAAAGCGTTTCAGGCAGTTTTGATGTGTAAAGATGCTTCCGTGACCCTTGCCATCCTCAGTGCCCTGCCCGAAGAACAACAGGGGCTGCAGCATTTGCTGACCGGCGCCCAGACCCTGCGCCATGCCGGGCGCGATTTCACCCTGGGCCAGTTGCATGGCCGCGCCGTGGTGCTGGCGCTGACCGGCATAGGCAAGGTGGCCGCGGCTACCACGGCCGCTGCGGTGGTGGAGCGCTTTGGCGCCCGCCAGCTGTTGTTCACCGGCGTGGCCGGCGGCGTGGGTGCGGGCGTGCAGGTGGGCGATGTGGTGGTGGCCCAGCAGTTTTTGCAGCACGACATGGATGTGCGCCCAATGCTCCCGCGCTGGCAGGTGCCAGGCTATGCCGCGCCCACGCTGGACTGCGATGCCACCATGAGCGCCGCGCTGCTGGCCGCCGCCCAGGCCTGCGTGATCCAGGCCGTGCAATGGGGCGAACCGTTGCTGGCCGGATCTGTGCCACGGGCCCATGCCGGCCTGGTGGCCAGCGGTGACCAGTTCATCGTCTCGGCCGCCGTGTCCGGCCGCATCACCAGCGAGCTGCAGGCCGAAGGCCATCTGCCGCTGGCCGTGGAAATGGAAGGCGCTGCCATCGCCCAGGCCTGCGCCGACTACGGCGTACCCTTTGCCGCCGTGCGCACCATCTCCGACCGCGCCGACGACAGCGCCCATGTGGACTTCCCCGCCTTTGTCCAGGTCGTCGCCAGCCGCTATGCGCTGCATATCGTGCAGCATTGGGTGAAGCTGCAGCCCAGCGCCTGAGGCAGGCCTCTCACCCTCTCCCGCAAGCGGGCGAGGGAGTAAAGCCAGGCCAGGGCGCAGTGCCAAAAACTGGCGTTATCGCATGCCATGCCCCTTTCGCCAGGGCACCGCGCAAGGGCCGCCCCGCAGCGCCAGTGCCGTCCCCCTCCGGCGCGTAGCGCCTAAAGAGGGGGAAGACGCGCAGCGGCTCAGGGGGTGTTTTTCGTGCTCCAGCCTCCCCCCAAGGCCTTGTACAACGTAGTCAGCGCAATCTGGCGTTCGGTGGCCACATCGATCAGAGCCAGCTGGCTGGCGAAGTGGCTGCGCTCGGCATCGAGGTAGCGCAAATGGCTGTCCACACCGGCGCGGTAGCGGGCCTGGGCCAGGGTCAGGCTTTTGGCACTGCTGGTGACCAGCTTGCGCTGGGCCGCTTCTTCTCGCCGCAGGGTGTCGGTAGCAGCCAGGGCATCGGCCACTTCACGGAAAGCGGTCTGAATGCTTTTCTCGTAGGCCACCACGGCCATGTCCTTGCGCACCTGGGCCAGGTCCAGATTGGCCTGGTTGCGGCCCCCATCAAAAATGGGTAGCTGCAACTGCGGCATAAAGGACCAGCTGCGCTGGCCGCTGTGGAACAGATTGGACAGCTCGGCGCTGCTGCTACCTAAGCTGCCTGTTAGCGAGATGCGCGGGAAGAATGCCGCGCGTGCAGCACCAATGCTGGCGTTGCGAGACTGCAGCTGGCGCTCGGCCGCACGGATGTCGGGGCGCTGCGTCAGCAGATCGGCTGGCATGCCAGCACCGATGTCCTGCACCAGGGGCAGGTTGGCAAGGGCTTGGTTCAGGACCTGGTCCTGCGGGTTCTGGCCTTGGCCCAGCAGCAGTTCCAGTGCGTTGCCGGCCTGGCGGTACTGGCGCTCGGAACGCTCCAGCTCGGTACGGGCCTGCTCGGTCAGGCTTTCGGCTTCGTGCAGGTCCAGGGCCGTGTCCAGGCCATGCTGGCGGCGTTGTTGCACCAGCTGCAGCGCCGCTTCGCGCGAGGCCAGGGTGCGCTGGGTCAGCGCCACGCGCTGGCGGGCGCTGTCGTGCAGCAGCGAGGCCTGTACCACCTCGGCCACCAGGCTGATCTGCACGCTGCGCGCGGCTTCCTCGCTGGCCAGGTATTCCTGCAGCGCGGCTTCCGACAGATTGCGCACGCGGCCGAACAGGTCCAGCTCGAAGGCGGCCAGGCCCACGCCGGCCTGGTAGCTGCTTTGCACGGCAGAGGTGCCCGTGGCGCTGAGATCGCCGGGCAGGCGCTGGCGGTTGCCCGAGGCCTGTACCTCCACGCCGGGCAGGCGGTCGGCCCGCTGCACGCCATACATGGCACGCGCGGCCTCCACATCCAGCAGGGCCTGGCGCAGGTCGCGGTTATGGGTCAGGGCTTGTTCTATGCGCTGGCGCAGCAAGGCATCGGTGACAAAGTCCTGCCAGGCCAGGGTGCTGGCAGCGGGGGCCGTGGTCGTGCCGCTGTCAGCGCTCCAGGCCCAGACCGCTGGCACCGGAGCCGCCGGCCGTTGGTAGACGGGCGCCATGGAGCAACCTGCCACCAGGGCGGCCGCGACCGCCATCAATGCCAGGCGGCCCGGCACCTGGGCCGATTTCGCCATGGACAGGGGTATGCCGCGCATCATGCGGACTCTCCTTGCTCGGGGAGGTCGGTTTTCTTGCCGTCCTCCTTGGTGCGCCCACGCCACAGCGAGAGCACCCAGACAAAAAACACCGGCACAAAAATCACGCCCAGCAAGGTGGCGCTGAGCATGCCGCCGATGACGGCAATACCGATGGCGGCCTGGCTGGAGGCACCAGCCCCCGTGGCCAATGCCAGCGGCACCACGCCCAGGATGAAGGCCAGCGAGGTCATGATGATGGGCCGAAAGCGCAGGCGTGCGGCCTGCAAGGCGGCATCCCGCAGGCTCATGCCCTGCTCGTGCAGGCTCTTGGCGAACTCCACGATCAAAATCGCGTTCTTGGCCGCCAGGCCGATGATGGTGATCAGGCCCACCTTGAAGTACACATCGTTGGACAGACCCACGGCCGAGACCGCCGCCACGGCACCCAGGGCGCCAATGGGCACGATGAGCATCACGGCCGCCGGAATGCTCCAGCTCTCATACAGGGCCACCAGCAGCAGAAACACCACCAGAATCGCCAGCGCAAACAGCTTGGGCGCCTGGGCACCTGCCGCTCTTTCCTGGTAGGACAGGCCGGTCCATTCATAGCCTATGCCCTGGGGCAGCTCGGCCACGATGCGCTCCAGCTCGGCCATGGCCTGGCCCGTGGTGTAGCCGGGCTTGGCGTCACCCGCGATGCGGAAGGCCGGATAGCCGTTGTAGCGCGAGATCTGTACCGGGCCCATTTCCCACTTCACCGTGGCGAACGAGGCCAGCGGCACTTGTTGGCCCTGGTCGTTGGGCACATACAGCTGCAGCAGATCCTCGGGCTTCATGCGTGCCGAGGTATCGGCCTGCACCACCACGCGCTGCAGGCGGCCGGCGTTGGGGAACTCGTTGATCACGGCCGAGCCATAGGCCGTGGACAGCGCCGTGCTGATGGCGGTGAAGTCCACGCCCTGGGCCATGGCCTGGCGGCGGTCAATGTCCAGACGCAGCTGGGGTGCCTCCTCCAGGTTTTCCATCATGGCGTAGGCGATCACGGGCGAGGCATTGGCCTTTTTCAGCAGCTCGTTGCGGGCGGCCACCAGGGCTTCGCGGCCCAGATTGGCGCGGTCCTGCAGGCGCAGCGAGAAGCCGCCGGAATTGCCCAGGCCGTCGATGGGAGGTGGGTCCACCGCCATGGCCGTGCCGTCCCGGATGCTGCCAAAGCGCTTGTTAAAGGCTTCGACCTCATGCCAGGAGGCTTGCTCGGGCGGGCGCAACGACCAGTCCTTGAGCGTGATGAAGGCCATGGCCGCGTTCTGGCCCGAGCCAGAGAAGCTCCAGCCCAGCAAGAACTCCACCTGCTCGGTGGCCGGGCGCTCCTGCAGATAGGCTTCCATATCGCGCACCATGGCCGCGGTGCGCGACTCGGTGGCACCCGGCGGCAGCTGCAGGCTGACGATGTAATAGCCCATGTCCTCATAAGGCACAAAGGACTCGGGCATGCGCACATACATGCCGCCCAGCAGGCCGACCAGGGCGGCGTAGAGCAGCATATAGCGGCCCACGCGCTTGACCAGCTTCTGGTTCAGCAGGTTGAAGCGCTCGGTCAGCCGCGCAAAGCGGCGGTTGAACCAGCCGAAGAAGCCGCGCTTTTCATGGTGCTCACCCTGAGGGATGGGCTTGAGCAGCGTGGCGCACAGCGCCGGCGTGAAGGTCAGTGCCAAAAAGCCCGAGAACAGAATGGACACGGCCAGCGACAGCGAGAACTGGCGGTAGATCACACCCACCGAGCCGCTCATGAAAGCCAGCGGGATGAACACCGCTGACAGTACCAGGGTGATGCCCACGATGGCGCCCGAGACCTGTTGCATGGCCTTGATCGTCGCCTCGCGCGGGCCCAGGCCTTCCTCGGCCATGAGGCGTTCCACGTTCTCCACCACCACGATGGCGTCGTCCACCAGGATGCCGATGGCCAGCACCATGCCGAACATGGTCATCATGTTCACCGAGAAGCCCAGGCCATACATGACGGCCAGCGTGCCTGCCAGGCACACGGGCACGACGATGGTGGGAATCAGCGTGTAGCGCAGGTTCTGCAGAAACAGCCACATCACCAGAAACACCAGCACCACGGCTTCGATCAGGGTCTGGATCACCTTGCCGATGGCCACCTGCACAAAGCGCGAGGTGTCATAGGGCACGGCGTACTGGATGTCGCTGGGGAAGTTCTGGGACAGCTCGGCCAGGCGCGCCTTGACGGCCTTGGACGTGGCCAGGGCATTGGCGCCGGGCGCCAGCAGCACGGCGGCGGCCACGCCCTTGCGGCCGTCCTCGCGCGAGGAGAAGGTGTAGTCCAGCTGGCCCACTTCCAGGCGGGCCACATCGGCCAGGCGCACGGTGGCGCCGTCGGCCTTGGCGCGCAGCACGATCTGGCCGAACTCCTCGGGCGAGCTCAAAGCGCCATGCACCACGATGGAGGCACTCAGCTCCTGCTCGGGCGAGCCCGGCTGGGCGCCAAAGCTTCCCGCAGGCACTTGCACGTTCTGCGCGGCAATGGCGGCATTCACATCGGCCACCGACAGGCCATAGCCCAGCAGCTTTTGCGGATCGATCCACACGCGCATGGCCACGTCGGCGCTGAAGAACTGCACCTTGCCCACGCCGGGAATGCGGCGGATCTCGTTGTTCACGCTGCGCACGGCGTAGTCGGACAGGGCCACCTCGTTCTTGCCCGCGTCGCTGCCCTTGTAGGTCAGCGAGTAGATCAAGAGGAAGTTGGCGCTGGCCTGCTCCACCTGCAGGCCCATTTGCATCACCGCACCGGGCAGGCGTGCCTCGGCTTTTTTGATGCGGTTTTGCACGTCCACCTGGGCCATGGCCGGGTCGGTGCCCGGCGCAAAAGTGGCCGAGATTTCGGACTGGCCCGTGGAGTCGCTGGACGAGTCAAAGTACAGCAGGCCCTTGGTGCCGTTGAGCTCTTCCTCGATCACACTGGTCACGGACTCCATGACCGTGGTGGCCGAAGCACCCGGGTAGGAAGCCCAGATCGAGATCTGGGGCGGCGCCACGTTCGGGAACTGCGACACCGGCAGGGCCGTGATGGACAGCAGGCCTGCCAGCGTGATGAAGATGGCCACCACCCAGGCGAAATTGGGGCGGTTGATAAAAAACTGGGACATATCGCTTTATTTCGTTGCGGCGGGCGCCGGGGCTTCGGCGGCGGCAGCCTCCGGCGCCGCAGCGTCTGCGGCCTGTGGCTTCACAGGCTCGGGCACGACCTTGCTGCCAGGCTGGACCTTGGCCATGCGGCCCACGATGACCTGGTCGCCGGGCGCCAGCCCTTCGGTGATCTGCCACAGCGCACCCTGCATGGCGCCGGTGCGCACGGGGCGGACCTGGGCCTGGTGGTCCTTGTCGACCACCAGCACATGGGCCGAGCCATCGGCACCGCGCTGCACGGCACGCTGGGGCAGCAGGATGGCGGCCGGGTCCTGGCCCTGGTTGAGCTGCACGCGCACATACATGCCGGGTAGCAGCAGGCCGTCGCGGTTGTCGAACTCGCCACGCAGCGACAGCTGGCCGGTGGCGCGGTCCACGCTGATGTCGGAGAACAGCAGCCGGCCCTGGCGTTGCACGCTGGTGCCCTCCAAGGTCAAGCTCACCGGGGCATCCTTGCCCGAAGCGCCCTGGAGCTTGCCCTCGGCCATGGCCACGCGCAGGCGCTGGGCCTCGGCCGCAGGCTGCTGGAAGTCCACATACACCGGCGAGATCTGCTGGATCAGCGCCATGGGCGTGGCCTCGTTCTGACCCACCAGGGCGCCCTCGGTCACCAGCGCGCGGCCTATGCGGCCGGCAATGGGGGCTTTGACAGCGGCGTAGTCGAGGTTGAGCTGGGCGGCTTCCACCTCGGCCTGGGCCGACTGGCGCGCGGCCTTGGCGCTGCGCTGGGCCGCCTGGGCGCTGTCGAAGTCCTGGCGGCTCACGGCTTCGATGGCGACCAGGGGCTCGTAGCGGCGCAGCAAGGCCTGGGCTTCGGCCAGGGCGGCTTCGGCGCGCGCCAGCTCGCCCTGGGCGCGCGACAGCGCGGCGCGCAGGGGGGCGGGGTCGATGCGGAACAGCAGGTCGCCGGCCTTGACGTCGGCCCCTTCGCGGAAATGGCGGCTCAGCACAATGCCGGGCACGCGGGCGCGCACCTCGGCCACGCGCACGGGTTCCACGCGGCCCGGCAGCTCGCTGCGCACGGTAAAGGTCTGGGACTGCACCATGAGCACATCCACGGTCTCGGGCGGGGAGTCAGAGGCATTGCTGGCGGGAGATTTGCTGCAGCCGGCCATCAGTACCAGGAGTGCCGCTGTGGCCACGGGCCGCCACAGGCCGGGTTGTCGCATTGACATGACGCTATCTTTTGAACTTTGGAAAGTGGTGGATAGTATTTCAAAAATCCAAATGAATCTAAAAAGGTTCAAATGCTGTAAGGTCTCTCTTTCGTCTGGAAACAACAATTCACACTGGTTGAAAGGCACAATCCTGCTTAGGTTGAATCCTTTTTGCTTCAAATAGTGGTGAGAACTATTCCATGATGACCAACAGCTCCGCTCAAGAGGCATCCATACTGCCGGCCCTGGCTCTGGCCTTGACCAACCACCCCCGGGCTTCGCTGCAGGAACTGGCCAAGGCCATAGGCATCAGCAAGGCCACGCTCTACCGCTTCAGTCGCACGCGCGAAGAGCTGGTGGCCAGGCTGCTGGCACACAGCATGAAAGCCATGTCGGCCGCCCTGGCCCAGGCGAGGCTGCAGGAAGACCACCCGCTGCAAGCCCTGCAGCGCCTGACGGCGCTCAACCTGGAGCAGCGCGAATTCGTGGGCTTTCTGACCTATTACTGGAAGGAAGTGGACGCTGCGGCGGAGCAGGAATGCGCGAGTTGGGACGCGCTGCTGGACGCGTTTTTTCTACGCGGCCAGCAAGAGGGCGTGTTTCGCATTGACTTCAGCGCTGCCGCGTTGGCGGAAATCTGGATTTCCACACTGCTCGGCCTGGCCGACGCCGAACGCCGCGGCCGCGTGGCCCGCGCGGAACTGGCCTCCTTGGTGGAGCGCGCTTTTTTGCAGGGCAGCCAGGTGCAGCGGCCCGATCTGCCCCATCTGCCGCAAAGCTGATGCGGCCCAGCGCTGCTGCGAGACAGTCGTTTCTCCGGGGAAGCGCTGTGGCGCCCATGGGGGAATGGTTAGCTCACGCAAGGATTTTGTGGTGACATTGGCGACTAAAGCTGGCGCGCTCCAGGCAAGCAGACAGGGAGCAAGGGCCTACGCCGACCACGCCGCGAGGCTGTCGTTGCCTCCGGTGACGCGCTGTGGCGCCCCTGGGGCGGCTTCCCCATGCAAGGATTTTGTGGTGACCTCGGCTGCTAAAACTAGCGCAGCCCATGCGAGGACACCGCGCAAGGGCCGCCCCGCCGCGCTGGTGTCGTTCCCCTCCGGCGAAGCCAGAGAGGGGGAAGGCGCTACGCGCCTCAGGGGGTGCTCTGCTACTTCAACCAACCCCGTTTGCGGAAATACAGCATGGGGCCGAGCGCGCTGGCAATCATCAGCAGCACCACATAGCCATAGCCGAATTCCCAGTCCAGCTCGGGCATGAACTTGAAGTTCATGCCGTAGACGCTGGCGATCAGCGTGGGCGGCAGCAAGGCCACGCTGGCCACCGAGAAGATCTTGATGATCTTGTTCTGGTTGATGTTCAGGAAACCGACGGTGGCGTCCATCAGGAAGTTGATCTTGTCGAACAGAAAGGCGGTGTGGCTGTCCAGCGATTCGATGTCGCGCAGGATCTGGCGCGCGTCCTCGAACTGCTCGGCGTTGAGCATCTTGGAGCGCATCATGAAGCTCACGGCGCGGCGCGTGTCCAGCATGTTGCGGCGGATGCGGCCGTTCAGGTCTTCCTGGCGTGCAATGTCGGACAGCACGCCCTGGGCGTTGTCGTCGGTCATATTGCCGGCCAGCACCTTGGCGCTGACCAGTTTCAGGTCGTCGTAAATGCCTTCCAGCGTGTCGGCCGAGTACTCGGCGTCGGCGTCGAAGAGCTTGAGCAGCACTTCCTTGGCATCTTCGATCAGCCCCGGTGCACGGCGTGCGCGCAATCGCAGCAGGCGAAAGACGGGGATGTCTTCCTCGTGGATGGAGAACAGCACGCCGTAGCTCTTGAGCTCGGTGTTGTGCTGGTTGACGATAAAGGCCACACGCACGCTGCGCGGGTCTTCCTCATCGCCGAGCAAAAAGTCGCTACGGATATGCAGATCGCCGTTGTCCTCTTCATAAAAACGCGCGGACTCTTCAATGTCCTCATCGGTCGCGTCTTCAGGGATGGACAGGCCGTAGTGCTGCTTGATCCAGCGCTTTTCGTCTACGGAAGGGGACTCGAGGTCAACCCAGATGGGCTGGAACTGCTTGAGCTCTTCCAGCGATTCGATTTCTTCTTGTACCAGCCGTCCATTGGACAGCGTAAAGATATTGAGCATGCGGGCTCACTCCCAGGACTTGTTCTTGCGGTGTGCGGGGCGGGGTGCGCTTCCGGCTCCACAGCACCAGTCTGGGAGGCGGAAGCTACCAACTGGGGTAGGGTTCCACGGAGATATCTCTTCAATGTGACAAACCGGCAATTATGCCTTTGGCACTGTTTTTTTGCAGTGCAACGGACATAGGCCGGCAGGGGGCAGATCAGGCGGTCGGAGGCCGTAGCGCATGGGCGCGGCACAGGTCGGACCAGGCGCCGGGTTTGGCGTGCGGTGCACGCAGCAGATAGGCCGGGTCGTAGGTGACCACGGTGGGCACCGCGTGCAAAGCATGTTCCATGGCGCGCAGCGGGCCCAGGGCTTCGCTGCGGCCCAGCACGGCGCGTGCTGCGTGCAGGCCCATCAGCAGCACCCGGGCGGGGCGGTGTTCGGTGATGGCACTCTGCAGCGCTGGGGCCAGCGGCTGCAGCGGGCCGTTGGCGGCCTGTTCGGCATCGGCCGGTGCCTGGCGTGTCAGTGGGGCAATGCGCACCTGCGGATGGTGGTGCAGGCGCAGGGCTCGCAGCATCTGGTTCAGCAGCGCACCGGCGTCGCCGGCCCAGGGGTCTTGCGGGTCGGCACATTCCACCAGCACCAGCCAGCCCGCGTCGGCGCTGTCGTCGGCGGCCGTATCGGCGTAGGCGTGGACCACGGGCGCCATAAACCAGGGCGCGCTGGCAGCGGCAGGTGCGCGGTAGACCGGGGTGGCGTGGGCAGTGGCGGTATCGGCTGCGCCGGCTTGTGTGGCGGATGCTTCTGAATCAGGAGCTGCCTGTGTAGATGCAGTGTGCTCTACAGGCGGATTTTTTGTGGAAACCTCGACGGCCTGGGGGGACGTGGTGGGCTGCGGGGTGGCAGAGGCCACAGGCGCAGCCACCACGGTTTCCGGCGTCGGCGATGCCACGGGCACAGCTGCTGCTACAGCGGTGGAGGGCGCAGGCGCCGGTGCAGAGGCCGGGGCCGCAGGTGGTGTGGCCGGCACCCAGAGGGTGATGCCCATGTCTTGCAACATGGCGCGCTGGCGGGCGTCAAGGTTCAGGGCCATAGAGGGGCATGCTCATGATGATGGCGGTCTCGCGCTCGCCGTGGTCCACGGGATAGTAACGCTTGCGCTCGCCGACCTGGCGATAGCCGTGGCGTTCATAGATGGCGCGGGCACGGGTGTTGCTCTCGCGCACCTCCAGCCACAGCCATTGCGCGCTTTGCAGGCGGGCCCACAGATTGAGGCGGTCCAGCAGCAGCCGGGCACAGCCCTGGCCCTGGCAGGCTGGGGCCACGGCAATGTTCAGCAGATGCACCTCGTCCAGCACCTGCATGGCCACGTAGTAGCCCAGCAGTTGCTCGCCGGCCACCAGCATCTGGGTGTGGTAGCCCGAGGCCAGGGCGTCGCGGAAGTTGCCGGGCGTCCAGGGATGGGGATAGGCCGCAGTCTCCACGGCCACGACGCGGTCCAGCCAGTCGGGCACCAGCGGGATCAGCTGTGGTGCGTCGGCGCTGGTGTTCATGCAGCGGTCTGGGTGGCGGCCAGCTTGGCGGCTTCGCGCTCGGCCGTGGTTTGCGCCACTTTGTCGCGGATGTAGCGCGGCAGGGCATCGGCCGCGGCCACCAGGGCGCCGGATTGCATGGCGTAGGGCGCCAGGCGCAGCAGGGCGGCGGCCGTGGGCAGGGCTGCCAGATGGGTGGCGCCGGGGGCCAGCTGCTCGGGGTAGGCGGGCTGGGCATTGCCCACCACCGGCAGGCCGGCGGGCAGGGGCAGTTGTTCGGGGGCGCACAGGCCCAGGGCCTGGGTTTCGAGCCAGTGGCCCTGGCCGGCATCCACCACATAGCGGTAGCCGGCGTAATAGACCTCGTGCATGCGCGCATCCAGCACGGCCAGCAGCTCGGTGCAGCCATGGCGGGCGCGGCCCTCTTCGGCCACGGCCAGCAGGGTATCGAGCGGCAGCAGGGGCAGGCCGCTGCCCAGGCCCAGGCCCTGGGCAATGGCGCAGGCCGTGCGCAGGCCGGTGAACGAGCCCGGGCCCCTGCCGAAGGCGATGGCATCCAGCTGCTCAAACGCCAGGCCCATGGCCTGCATGCCTTGCTGGATGGCGGGAATCAAGGTGGCCGAGGACTGCGCGCCGCCTGCGCCTGCGTGCTCCCACAGGCGATCGCCATGCTGGATGGCGATGGACAGCTGGTCCGTGCTGGTATCGAAGGCAAGCAGTTTCATGGCGGGGGCTTTCCAGGGCGGCGGGCGGGCCCAAAGGTCTCAAACCCGCAAGGGGCAACAGGGGATTATCGGGCGCAGGGCCATTCCCAGGCCACTGAGTGGCCTTGGGGCGCGGTGCCCCACCACGGTCAGCGCTGCACCGCGGCGGTGACCGGGCCGCTGTCGCGCGCCGCCCAGTCCACCAGGGCTTCCATGGCGGGGCGGGCTGCTGCGGCATTGGCGTGGTTGACCAGGGCCACCAGCACATAGCGCTTGCCACTGCTGCTGTCGACATAGCCGGCCAGGGCGCTGCTGTCGCGCAGCGTGCCGGTTTTCAGATGGGCCGAGGCCTGGGTCCGGCTGCGGCGCAGCGTGCCATCCACCCCGGCAATGGGCAAAGAGGCGATGAACTCCGGCATCACCGGCGACAGCCAGGCCGTGTGCAGCATGCGGCCCAGGGCATGGGCGCTGATGCGGGCCTCACGGCTCAGGCCGGCGCCGTTGTCCACCACCGGCAGCTCGCTGGCGGCCCAGCGGCTGCTCCACCAGCGGGCCACGGCCTCGTTGGCGGTTTGCAGGCTGCCCAGGCCGGATTGCTCCAGCCCCAGGGTGAGAAAGACCTGCTGGGTCATCACGTTGTTGCTGTATTTGTTGATGTCGCGCACCACCTCGCCCAGCGTGGGCGATTCGGCCGCAAAAGCGGGCTTGAGGCCGGCGGGCACGCGGCCTTCGCGCACGCTGCCGCCCAGCTTGCCACCCAGCTCGCGCCACATGCCTTCCACGGCCCGGGCCGCGAATTGCTGGGGATCGGCCGGGGCGATGGACCAGGCCTTGTCGCCGCAGCTGGCCGGGTACTGGCCGGAAAAGCCCATGCGCGTGGGGTCGGCCCATTCGCCCTGCAGCGTGGTGCGCCAGTCGCCGCAGTCCGAGCCGGCCGGGGCCAGCGGCACCGTGGCCTGCTGGCGCACGCCGGCCAGCGGCGGCTCCCACTGCACGCGGGCCACGCCGGCGCGCTCGTCCGGCACCAGGGTCATGACGGCGGACTTGTAGTTCAGCAGCAGGGCATCGGGCGCCACGTTATAGGGGCGGAAGGGCTCGCCATCAAAGGCGGCGGCATCGTGGGCGGGCAGGGCAAAGGCCGTGCGGTCCAGGATGATGTCGCCGGCAATCGTCTTCACCCCCATGCCCTGCAGGCGGCGCAGCAGCAGCCACAGGCGTTCCATCACCAGCTTGGGGTCACCCCGGCCCTGCAGATAGAGATTGCCTTGCAGGTTGCCGTTGTCCACGGGGCCACCCAGATAGACCGGTGTGCGCCAGACATAGGCGGGGCCCAGCAGGTCGAGTGCGGCATAGGTGGTGACCAGCTTCATCACCGAGGCCGGGTTCATGCCCTCGCGCTCGCGCCAGGCCAGGCGCGGGTTGCTGCGGCCTTCGGCCTCGGCCACGTAAAAGGCCACGGCTTCGCGCGGAATCTTGGCCCGCTGCAGGGCGGCATCCACGTTGGCGGGCAGGGCCACGCGCTGCACGGGTGCCGGCATGGTGACGGCGCTGGTTTTGGTCGTGGGTTGGGCCTGGGCCCAGAAGGGGGCAAGGGCCAGCATGGCAGCGCCGGCCCAGGAAAGGGCGCGTGTGCCGCGTCCGCTGTCAGAAACTTGCATGGTGAGAGAGTCTAAGAGCCTGGGGAAAACCATGCAGAGCCTGGCCTGCACAGGGCAGGGGAATGGTGCGGCTCAGCCCGCCGCTGCGGCGCGTTGTAGGCGGTCGCACACGCCTTCCCAGTCGGCGCTGGCGGGTGGGGTTTCGATCCAGATCTGCTGGGCGCCCAGCTCGTCAAAATCGCGCAGCTGGCCAAACAGCACGCGGGCCGTGGCCAGCGCGTCCGATGGCATGGCATGCAGGCTGGCGCTGGAGGCCGATGCCGGCACAGCCAGCGGGCTGCGGTGGTAGAGGGCAAGGCGTGGGCTGTCTGCCGTCAGGGTGTTCAGGGCGGCTTGCAGCTGGGCTGCATCCATCAGCCTGACCTTGGCGTTTGGCGCGTAATGGGCCAAAAGCGTGCCGGAGGCGCGTGGGGTATGCGCAGGTAGCTCTTCTTTCGAGAGCGGGCGCAGGCCGCAGGCGCGCTCTATGTCGTCACGCGTGATGGCGCCGGGGCGCAGCAGCACGGGTACGCCGCGTGTGCAGTCCACTATGGTTGATTCAATGCCCACCTCGCAGGCGCCACCGTCCAGCACCAACAGATCGTCGCCAAACTCGCTGGCCACATGGGCTGCCGTGGTGGGGCTGACGCGGCCGAACTTGTTGGCGCTGGGCGCGGACACGCCCCACACCGGCGGGTTCAAACTCTGGCAGGCCTTGAGCACGGCATGGGCCACGGGATGGGAAGGGCAGCGCAGGCCCACGCTGTCCTGGCCGCCGGTGGAGGCCTTGGCCGCATGGGGTAGGCGCGGCAGGATGAGGGTCAGCGGGCCGGGCCAGAAGGCGTCGATCAGTTGCTGGGCAAACAGCGGCACCTCCTTGGCATAGCGGGTGATGGCCGTGCTGTCGGCCACATGCACGATCAGGGGATGGTTGGCTGGCCGGCCCTTGGCCGCAAAAATCTGCGCCACGGCAGCATCGTTGTCGCTGCCGGCGGCCAGGCCGTACACGGTTTCGGTGGGCAGGCCCAGCAACTGGCCTGCTTGCAGGGCTGCGGCAGCGGCCTGGACCGAGGCGTCCAGCTTTCCATCCAGAATCACGTGGCTTCCTTAGAACGGCTCGATGCCGAGGATTTCTGCCGCCTTGAGGGCGGTGGCGCGGGCCTGCTCGGGCGTGGCAGCGGTGATGTTGAGGTGGCCCATCTTGCGGGCGCGTTTGGCGTCCGTCTTGCCATACAGGTGCAGATGGGCGCCGGGCAGGGCCAGGATCTGGTCCCAGGCCGGGGCCTGGGCGGTGTCACTGTGCTGGAACCACAGATCACCCAGCAGATTCAGCATGATGGTGGCACTGTGCTGGCGCGGTTGCACCAGGGGCAGATTGGTCATGCAGCGCACCTGCAGCTCGAACTGCGACACATCCATGGCGTTCTGGCTGTAGTGGCCGCTGTTGTGCGGGCGCGGGGCGATCTCGTTGACCACCAGTTGGCCGCCTTCGAGCACAAAAAATTCCACGCACAGAACGCCCACATAGTTCAGGCCTTCTGCTACGGACTTTGCAGCGGTAATCGCTTGCTCCACCTGGGCTGCAGGCAGATTTCCTTCATACACCTCGGTCACGGCCAGAATGCCGTCGCGGTGCAAATTGCGCTGCACGGGCAGATTGACGATGGCGCCGCTGCGGCCACGGGCCACGATGACCGAGCATTCATGGGCCAGAGGCAGCATCTTTTCCAGCACGCAGGCCACGTTCTTCAGCTCGTCCCACGCTTTGACCAGCTCTTCGCGGGTCTTGACGCGGATTTGGCCCTTGCCGTCATAGCCCATGCGGGCCGTTTTCAAAATGCCGGGCAGCAAGCCGTCGCTCACGGCCGCCAGTTGCGCGGGCGTTTCGATCACGGCATAGGGCGCGCAGGGCACGCCGCATTTCACAAAGTGGGCCTTTTCGGCAGCGCGGTCCTGGGCAATGGCCACGGCGCTGCCTGCGGGCGAGACCGGCAGGCTTTGTGCCAGCTGGTTCAGGGCGCCAGCGGGCACGTTTTCGAATTCGGTGGTCACCGCGGCGCAGGTTTGGGCCAGCTCGGCCAGGCCTTGCGGGTCTTCATAGCCGGTGCGCACATGGCGGTGGCTGACCAGGCCGGCAGGGCTGGTGGCGTCCTGGTCCAGCACGGCGGTGAAATAGCCCATGGACTGGGCGGCATGCACAAACATGCGGCCCAGCTGGCCGCCACCCAGAACGCCCAGGGTGGCCCCGGGCAGGATCACGTCGGCGGTGCTCATTCGTTCACCGGCAGCGTCATATTGCGGGCGGCCTCGGTCTGCTCGGCGCGGAAGGCGTCAAGCTTGGCGCGCAGGGCCGGGTCTTCACCCGCCAGCATTGCCACGGCAAACAGGGCGGCGTTGGCGGCGCCGGCATTGCCGATGGCAAAGGTGGCCACGGGCACGCCCTTGGGCATTTGCACGATGGAGTGCAGCGAATCCACGCCCTGCAGATGGCGGCTGGCCACGGGCACGCCCAGCACGGGCACGGTGGTCTTGGCGGCAATCATGCCCGGCAGGTGGGCGGCGCCCCCGGCACCGGCGATGATGGCTTTCAGACCACGGCCTGCGGCAGCCTCGGCAAAACGGAACATGTCGTCCGGCATGCGGTGGGCCGAAACGACCTGGGCCTCGAAGGCGATACCGAATTGCTGGAGGATGGCAACTGCGTGCTGCATGGTGTCCCAGTCGCTGCTGGAACCCATGACTACGCCAACTTGGATGGGGTTCATGTTGTCTTGTGAGGGCGGCTGCGGCCCGGCCTAGTGGAACCCCTGATTTTACGGTTTCGCCATAGCTGTGGGTGGTTTCGGGTCTTGGCCCCCTGTTTGCGCCTCCCCGCCTAGTTATCCCATTGAATGCAAAGCCGTATCAGACCTTCGCGGCGCTGTGGTCCTGGGCAAAGCCCAGTACGCGGTCCTTGAAGATGTGGAGGACCCAGCCCAGCACCAGCAGGGTTTGCAGGCCCAGCGAGGCCCAGGGTGCGTACTGCTGCCACGGGCTCAGTGGCTCAATGGCATCAATGAAAAAGCGCACGGCCAGCACGGGCTGTAGCAACATGGCGCCGCTGAAGTCGGCTATGCCATAAGCCAGCAGCGGCGCCACGATGTTGAGGATGAGCCAGGCAATCACAAAGGACAGCATGGGCGATTTGAGCTTGCCTGCGAGCAGGGCAAAGCCCGTGAGCAGCAGGCAGTCGCGCAGCAGCTGCAGGTGGATCAAGATGGAGAAACGGCCCAGAACCTGGGAGGAGGAGATTTCGTCCGAAGCCGGTATTAACAGCGCCGCGATGGAAATCAGCATGCCCAGCAGCAGACTGACCGGCCACAGGGGCAGGGCTTCCAGCATCTCGCGCCAGCGGCCCTGGCTGGCCGACCATTGCACCTGGCGCCAGGCGCGCAGATGTTGGTCCATATGTTGCAGGGCGATGTAGACCGTGGCCAGCACCGCAATCCAGCCCGTTTTGGTGAGCAGGGTCAGCGCGTCTGCGTGCTGTACGCCGCTGAGGACAAAACCGCTGAGCACAATGCCCAGAGGCCAGGCCCAGGGCAGGGTGCGGACATCCAGCCGCGTGCACAGCAGCCGCCACAGGCCGAGCAGGCCCAGGCCCAGTACCAGGCCGCCTGTGAGATAGACAACGCCCAGGCTGCCGACCTCCATGCCCCACCAGTTCACAGCGTCCGCGTCGTGGTTGAAAACTGCGCCATAGGTCCCGTCGAAAATGGGGCCGGACATAAAGGACAGCAACAGCAGCGGCAAAAAGACCACGCGTTTGCGGTTGGCGGGAAGGTCTTGCTGGCCCCAGCTCATCAGCACCGCATTCATGGCCCAGGCCTGTGCGCCCAGGCCCCAGAGCATGGCCATGCCTATGACATGGGCCGCGTTCAGACCCAGGCCCTCAAAATGCCAGATGCTATAGATGCCCGCGATGGCAGCGGCAAACCACAGCACATACAGCCAGGCGGGGAGTGCGGCGCCCAGCAGCTTGCCCCAGGCCATCTGCCATGGGGAGAGGGCGGACAGGCGCTGCCAGTCCCAGGTGTTGTGGGTGGCCTCTTCGGTCAGACTGCGGCCTGCCAATATGCTGCCGTAGAGGCAGGACGCCAGCCACAGTCCGGTGATGGCGGTGTTTTTCAGGGAGTCGGGCAGTTCTTCGGCAGAAGACAGGGCCAGCGGAAGCGCCAGCAGCAGCAGGGTCAGGCCCAGGCTCCATGCCAGCAAAGAAGGGTGCCAGTTCAGCCAAATCTGGCGCTGGAATTCGGGGTTGCGCGTGCTCATGGCTGCTCCTGATGGCTGGAGTTGCGGGCCTGGGCGGTGCGGGTGTAGCGGTCTTGCAGCCGTTCGCGCAGAGGGGAGAGCGCAGCCACGGGAATGCCGGCCTGCACCAGGCGGGCCAGCCAGGCCGCGCGGGCGGCGGCCTCGGCGGGCAACCACAGCTGAATGGGGCTGCTGCCCGTGGCGTCAAAGTCTTGCACGACGCTGCCTTGCAGGGCCTGGCGCAGCAGGGCTTCAAAACCTTCGGCCTGGTGCGGTGCAATCTCCAGCGCATAAAGGGCTTGCGACTCTGCGGCCTCCAGCCCATCTGCCGTAGCTGTGGCTGGCAACTGGCCGGTTTGCAAGGCCTCGTGGCTTTCGATGCGGCCCTTGCGTATGCTCAGAATATGGCTGCAGTACTCGTCCAGCTCGCTGAGGATGTGGCTGGACACCACCAGCGTCATGCCCTGGGCTTGCAGCTGGCGAAACAGCTGCGACAGGCTGCTGCGCGCCTCGGGGTCCAGGCCGCTGGCGGGTTCGTCGAGCAGCAGCACACTGGGCTGGTGGACGATGGCCTGGCCAATGGCCACACGCTGGCGCTGGCCGCGCGACAGCTCTGTGGGATAGCGTTGCAGCAGCTCTGACAGGCCTAGCTGCGCGGCCACCTGCTGCACGCGGGCGGCGACCATGTTTTCGGCCACGCCCATGGACAGGGCCGAATACTGCAGGCAGCGGGCCACGGTCAGTCGGTTGTACAGGCCGTAGAAATCCGACAGATAACCCAGATGCTGGTGCACCTCGCGCGGCTGGTCTTCCACGGACAGACCTTTGACGCGGATATGGCCGGACAGCGGCTGGTCCAGCCCCGCGATGCAGCGCATCAGCGTGGACTTGCCGGCGCCATTGGGGCCCACCAGCGCGGTCACGCTGCCGGCAGCGATGGAGACACTCACGCCATCCAGTGCGCGGTGGCCTGGGTATTCAAACACCAGTTGTGAAACTTCGATCAAGCTTTTGCTCCTTGGTGGGTGCGCCACAGGGCCGGGGAATGTGTCCGCACTGCGGGCTGCTGCTGGCGGTGCAATCGTATTGCCACGGACCGCACTTGAAATATGCACTGCATGCTCCCATTTTCGCAGCGAGTGTCTGCCATAACACCCAGGCTGCGCCGGCCTATGGGTGGCAGACCGGTATTTGCGGGGAGAATCCCCGCATCGTGCGGCAGCCATGGGGTGGATGCCGAAGCACTGAAGTTTTTCGCGCGGCCCTTACAGCGCCGCGCACAGCATGGGAAATTACATGATTGACGTCACCATCGAGAATTTTGAAACCGAAGTCGTGGCCGCCTCGATGCAGACCCCGGTGCTGGTGGACTTCTGGGCCACCTGGTGCGGCCCCTGCAAGACCCTGGTGCCCACGCTGGAGAAGCTGGAGGCCGAATACGCCGGTCGCTTCACTCTGGCCAAGGTGGATGTGGACGCCAACCAGCAAATCGCCGGCATGTTCGGCATCCGCAGCGTGCCCACCTGCATCTTGATGATCGGTGGCCGCCCGGTGGACGGCTTCATGGGCGCGCAAACCGAAGGCCAGGTGCGTGAGTTTCTGAACAAACACCTGCCCTCCGAAGGCGAGCTGGTGGCCGAGGCCGAGGTGGACGAGGCCCAGCAAATGCTGGAGTCCGGCGACACCCAGGCCGCGCTGCAAAAGCTGGCCGATGCCCTGGAGGCCGACCCGGCCAATGACGATGCCCGCTTTGACTATGTGCGCCTGTTGATCGCCACCGGCGGCTACGAAGAGGCTGCCGGCCTGCTGGTGGAGCCGCTCAAGCGCATTCCCCAGTCCCAGCGCTTTGAAGCCCTGCACCAGTGGCTGCAGGCCATGGTGTTTGTGGAACAGGACGATCGCGGCAACTGGCCGCTGGAGCAGTTTGACGCCGCCATCGCTCAGAACAAGCGCGACTTCGACACCCGCTTTGCCAAGGCCCGCGTGCTGGCCGCCGAAGGCCAGTGGACGGCCAGTCTGGACGAGCTGCTGGAAATCATCATGCGCGACAAGGTCTGGAACGAACAGGCCGCACGCAAGCTGTATGTGGGCATCCTTGAGTTGCTGACCCCGCCCAAGCCCAAGAAGCAGGATGCCGTACCTGGCAAGAGCGCCGGTGGCATCGAGCTGCTGGGCAAGGGTGCGGCCGAGCAGGATGAAGCCACGGCCTTGATCAACAGCTACCGACGCAAGCTGAGCATGGCGCTCAATTGACGTTATCAGCCAGCTATTTTAGAAGCAGCCTCCGGGCTGCTTTTTTGTTGATGGGTTAATTGGGGGAAAATCGGTAGATGGGCAAAGGGCTTTGGGTGCTCAACCGGAATGGGAGCGCTTTGATGATTAGGCCAGCGGACAAGTCTAGAGCGCTCAATGCTGTTTGGCGCAAAGCCTAAAAATGTCCATATTGCGGTGTCGATGCGCTCACACAGTCGAAAGGCCAGCGCTATTTCTATTTCTGGCACATTTTTTAGGTCAAGGTCCAGGGAACGCTCAATTCGGTGTGTGTAGGCCAATTGTTCTATTTTATTATTTATAGCGTTTGTCTGAAAAATTTTCACTCTTGCTGCGGTTACTGCATCACTTAATGTTCCGGTCTCATGGATGAGTTTGTGGCGGACTACGTTTATGAAATGTGCTCCGATTTCGTCGATCCCGAGCAATGCCGCTGTACTGGTCGCTTGAAGTGTATTTTCACCATCCAGTATTTCCACCCATGTCATTTCCATGATGTAACGGATTTCTATGGGGCCATTCAAGGCTTTGGCGTGCAGGTGATGTAGGGTTGAAATCTTGAAGCGCTGAAAATCTTCTGGTGGCAGCGATGCCAAGCGGTGAACGATTTGCTCCAGACACCAAAAATCTGGGAGCTTAAGTCGGGTGAGTTGCCGTGCGTTGGGGACATGGCGTGCAGTTAGATAAAATGTGTGTTCTGTGTTGTTAATGCTGCGTATTTTTTGGGCTGGCGAGTTTGCCAAGAGCTCGACGGCCAGCAAAGTTGCATCTTGGTATGTACTCCAATCACTATCACTCCAAAGCGATACGAGGAAATGCTCGTTAGAGGGTTCACAAGCAATGTGTAGGGTGGCTTGGCTGGGGAGTGTTATGCACTGGGGAGTGATTCGGTTAGCCAACTGATATATGCTTGCATATAAGGCTGGTGATTCAGGGCTATGAGTGCACAGACTGCTTCCATTTGTAGCTAGGACGTTGAGTAACTCATATTGCGAAGGAAAATCCCCAGCAAAATAGGTTGATGGTAGCCAATCTGCAAAGAGCTCCTCGTTAATACAGGCAGGCATCGGAGAACGGATTTCTTCCAGATTCAGCTCTGGTATGTTCAGTCCAGCATCTGTTGCATTGGGTGGAAAAACGATATTTGACAGCTTTCCTAGGTAGCTATTGTTATAAAGCTGATGGGAAAAATATCTTTGAGGTATGGCAATCTGCCATTGCAGTCTCTCTAACTGCAAGCGCACCCAAACTGGGCTGCTGGTGAGCATATTTCCATTACAGTAAAGAACTTCGAGCTGCGCGCTTCCATAAAGTGTTCCAGTGAACAACGTTGGCGCTTGTTTTGACATTGAAACCTTCTTTGCTATCGAATAGTCGCAGTGCTGTGGTGACGGCGCTATTTCCATAGAAAATCTACTACCTATAGTAGTTTGATTATTCCTGCGCATCCATTCGTGTGTGGTGGCTGCATTTTATAATGCAGTTTCAAACGTTGGGGTTGTGAGCTCGGAAGTCATGGCACAGCAGCATGGTGGTTTACTCAAGCCTAACGTGTTTAGAGGTAGTGCCCTAATGCCGCAGCGCTATAGGTGCAGGCTGGCGTTCTAGGCCTGAGCCCACGGTCAACGAGCGAATCGGGATGCGGGCGTCCTGCGGAATCTCGCCCGACAGCTGCAGCGCCAGATAGCGGGTGCAGCACACGCGCAGGAACGAGGTGAAGTTTTCCACCGCACCACGCTCGGCCACCAGCTCGTCGTACAGCCGGGTACACAGCTGGGGCACGCTGTAGCCGTCGCGGGTGGCGATGTCATGGAGCACCTGCCAGAACAGGTTTTCCAGCCGGATGCTGGTGGCCACGCCATGCAGGCGGATGGAGCGGGTCCGGTGGGCCCAGAGCTGCGGATCGGCGCTGACAAAGACTTGGCACATGGCGGTGTGGGAAAAGACAACCGGGCCATGGTGGGGCCCGGGATGGGCTGCGTCAACCCAGGGATGCGAGAGGGGCGCCGGGCCTGCCATTGCGCACAGGGCTGCGGGCAGGCCAGGCCGCTCAAGGCCTGGGGGCCATCACTCCTCGTCGGCCCATTCGACGCGTGCGCCCAGGCTGCGCAGGTTTTCGACAAAGTTGGGGTGGGCGCGGCGTATGGGGGTGGCGTGGCGGATTTCGGAGCGGCCCTGGATGCTGCTGGCCACCATGAACAGCGAGATCGCCACCCGGATGATGTAGGGGCTGTCGACCACGGCCGGCGTCAGCGCGTTACCGCCAAAGGTGACCACGCGATGGGGGTCCGAAGAGAACACATGGGCGCCGAATTTGGACAGCTCGCTGGTCCAGCCCAGGGCGCCGTCGTAGACCTTGTTCCAGAACATGGCGTTGCCCTGGGCGCAGACCCCCAGCGCTATGAAGATGGGGAGCAGGTCGACCGGAAAATAAGGCCAGGGCGCGGCTTCGATCTTGGTCAGCACATTGCTGGTAAAGGGCTGCTGCACCTGGAGCGGGCCGGAGCGCACGGCCCGCGACCAGCCGTTTTCGTGCACGATGCGCACGCCGAACTTGGCGAAGCTGCGGTCCAGCAGCGGGAAGTTGGCGGGCGTGCTGTTGCGCACCTGGATATCACCGCCGGTAATGGCGCCCAGTGCCAAAAAGGTGGTGATTTCGTGGAAGTCTTCCTCGAAGTGAAACTCGCCGCCGGATAAAGGTTTGCCTCCGCGCACGGCGAGCCGGGAGGTGCCAATGCCATCGATGTCCGCTCCCATCATGGCCATGAAGCGGCAGAACTCCTGCACATGGGGCTCGGACGCGGCATTGGTCAGCGTGGATTCGCCGGGGGCTGCGGCCGCGCACAGCACAAAATTCTCGGTGCTGGTCACCGAGGCATAGTCCAGCCAATGGTGGTTGGGCGTGAGCGGGCCCGCGCTGCGGATCAGCAGCGAGCCGCTGCTGCGCTCGACCTGGCCACCAAAGCTGCGGAAGATCTCCACATGGGGGTCGATCTCGCGCACGCCCAGGGTGCAGCCCTTGACGTTGTCCTCCAGCCTGGCCACGCCAAAACGGGCCAGCAGCGGTGGCACCAGCATGATGGAGGAGCGCATTTCCTCGGGTAGCCGGTGCAGCGCCGCATCAAAGTGGGTGTCGCGGTGGTGCAGCTCCAGCACCCGGGTGGTTTCGTCCAGCTTCACCTCGCTGCCCAGGGCACGGAAGATCTCCAGGATCTTGCGCACATCGGTGATGTCGGGCACGCCATGCAGGCGCAACGGTTCGGCCGTGAGCAGCGTGGCGCAGAGCACCGGCAGCACGGCATTTTTGTTGGCGGAAGGAATGATGCGGCCGTGCAAGGGCGTGCCGCCGTGGACGATGAGGCTGGGCATTGTGGGAATTCAGGGGAAAAAGACCGCAGCCTGGGTGGCTGCTGCGAGCTGTGCAGCATAAGCCCTGGATGGGCCGTTCGTCGCTCCCAATGCTTGCAAGATGTTGTGGGAGGCGGCTGGCATGGCCGCTCTCCACTCTCAGCGCTTTGCTTGCAGCGCGGCTATGCGGGCAGCAGGGCCAGCAGCCTGGTGAGGGCATGGGCCACTGTGGCCTGGCGCACGGCGGCGCGGTCACCGGCAAACAGCATGCGCTCGCTGTGCAGCTGGCCTTGCACCCACCAGCCGAACCACACCGTGCCCACGGGCTTGTCAGGGCTGCCGCCATCGGGGCCGGCAATGCCGGTCACGGCCACGCTGGCCTGCACCGGGGCGTGGGCCGCAGCACCGGCAGCCATGGCGCGGGCCACGGCTTCGCTGACGGCGCCGTGTTGGGCAATGAGCTCCGAAGGCACGCCCAGCAGCTCGGATTTTGCGGCGTTGGAATAGCTGACAAAGCCGCGCTCAAACCAGCGGCTGGAGCCGGCCATATCGGTGCAGGCGGCGGCGATCAGGCCGCCGGTGCAGCTCTCGGCCGTGGCCATCATCCAGCCGCGCGCCGACAGCGCCTGGGCCAGTGCGGGGACGGGTTCCATGGGCAACTCCATTGCTTGGCTGTGTGGGTCAGCGGCGCTCGCGCAGCTGCATATCGCCGGGCCAGCTGATCTGGTGCTCGGCGCTGATGCGCGTGCTGGCACCGGCTGGCAGGGTCTGCTCCCACAGCAGGCTGCCGGGCTGCTCGTTCCACGAGGTGGTGGTGGGCAAGGGCTGGTAGCGCGACTGCACGCGGATGTCCTGCTGCTCGGCCACGGGGGCGGCGTCCAGCAGCTGCAGTGTGATGGGGTTGCGGTGCTGGTTGCGCACTTCCCAGGCCGTGCGCACTTCACGTTGCTGGCGGCTGCCCAGCAGGCCGCTGCTGCCTTGCTGCTGGCTGGCGGGCAAGGCCTGCACCTGCACGCGCTCGTCGCGGCCAAAGCCCAGGCCGTTCTTGGCCACATCGGCGGCCTGCAAGCGGCCCTGGCCCACATAGGCGCTGTCGCGGTAGAGGGTCACTGCGCCGTCGGGCCACACGCCTTCGGGCAGGGTGAAACTGGCGATCAGATAGGCGCCCAGGTCACGTGCCGGCACGGTGCGCACCACCATGCGGGTATCGAGCTGCTGCGTGCCCAGCGACAGGGTGAGCTGCTCGCCATGCGATGGCACATTGATGCGCTGGGGCAGCTTGAACAAGGTGGCATGGCTGCCTTCGAAGACGCTGGCGTCGAACGAGGGCTCCGGGGCTGCGTCGGCGGCCATTTCAACCATGGCCCTGGACTTTGCGGCGCGGGCCATGGGGGCAGGGGCCGGGCGCGGTGGCTCGGGCTGGGCCTGGGCAATGCGCCAGGGGAGGGGCAGCGGGGCCACGGTGTGGGCCGTGGGTTGGCCGGTGGACAGGGTCAGCGGCACATCGCGCCAGTCTTCGCCACTGCTTTGGGCGACCAGGGCCGTGCGCTCCAGCTTGACCTGCTGGCTGCTGGTGTCCAGCGTGGCGCGGTAGCCGGGCTGCCAGCCCGGGCCGCGTACCTGGTAGCGCAGCTGCAGCGCACCACCTTGCGGGGCGGACAGGGTGATCTGCACCTGGCTGACCTGGGTGTTGGCCGTGCGCTGTTGCTCGGCCTGCAGTGGTTTCAGCAGGGCCTCTAGTGCCTGCTGCTCGCGTGCCAGCTGGTGCTGGCGCAGGGCCACGGTCTGGCCGGAACGGCGCAGGGCATCGGTCGTGCCGGCAATCTGGGCCGCGCTCGTGGGCTGGGTGTAGCGGTTCAGCCAGCCGCTGGCCTGCTCCAGGCCCTGGGCCTCGGCTTGTAAGGTGGCAATCTGGTCTTCCAAGGCACGCACACGGGCTTCCTGCGGGCTGGCGCAGCCCGGCACCTGGGCGCGGGGCTGCTGGCGCACGGCAATCTCGCCCACGGCCACGCTGGCTGGGGCGCTGACTTGCAAGGCCTGCATATCCAGGCCGGCGGGCAGACAGGCCAGCACGGCCTGGCGCGCGCCGGCAGGTAGCTGCAGCGTGCGCTCCACGGTGGCGCTGCCGGGGTAGAGCGTGACCTGGGTGATGCGGGAGGTATCGGGAGCGGGCTGGGCCTGGGCGGAGCAGGCCAGAGCGGCCAGCCAGAGCAAAGCTGTTTTTTGCATGGGCACAAAGCAAGACGATGGATGGCCCATTGTGGCATTGCTGGCAGCGTGTTCTGCCACACAGCATGGCGCTGCGTAGCGATGCAACTGGCATCTAACCCACGACAGCAAAGGTATGGGCCGTTCTGTCGCTCAGGGGGGCGGCATCAATGTCTGCACCAACCGCTGCCCATAGGCCTGGTCGGGCTGCAACCCGTAGAGGATGCGGTAGACGATGGGCGCCACCAGTTGGTCCAGCAGCACCTCCACCTCGGGCGTGGGCTCACCGCGCGCGGAGGCACGTGCGCACAGGGTCTGAAACTGTTCACGGATGATGTCTGCGCAGCAGGAAGTGACTTTGTCGTCCTGCGAGCTGACCAGCATGTCGCGCAACATGGTGCGGCCCAGGGGCGAGCCCATTTCCTCGAGGTACTGCTCGGTCCAGGCCAGCAGATCGCCACGCAGGCTGCCGGTGTCGGCAGGCGGGCTCGTGGGGCGGATGTTCTGTAGCGCCACATCGGCCAGCAACTGCTGCATATCACCCCAGCGGCGGTACAGGGTGGAAGGCGTCACGCCAGCCTCGGCGGCAATCAGCGGAAACGACAGAGCCTCGCGCGGCATGCACGCCAGCAGTTGCTGCACGGCCTGGTGCACGGTGGCTTGTACCCGCGCACTGCGGCCTCCAGGGCGGCTTTGGGGTAGGTCTTTGGCAATCATGGTCATTAAAGCTAATTATTTGCGTTAGTGTGGCAAAGCGGCACAATCTACAAACGCAAATATTTTGCTTTTATGGTACTCCAAGGCTGCTTGACCATGTTTCCCTCCTCTGTAGCTCCCCGCCCAGGCCGTAGCCTGGCCGTGCTGGCGTTGACGCTGGCCGCTTTTTTTGCAGCCTCCAGCGCGCCCACGCCGCTGTACAGGCTCTACCAGCAGGACTGGGGCTTTTCCTCGGGCATGCTGACTCTGGTGTTCGCGGTCTACGCCTTCAGCCTGCTGCTGGCGCTGCTGACCATGGGCGCGCTGTCTGACCACCTGGGCCGTCGCCCGGTGCTGCTGGGAGCGTTGGTGCTGGAAGCCCTGTCCATGGCGGTGTTTGCCACGGCCCATGATGTGCAGGGCCTGCTGTGGGCGCGCGTGCTGCAGGGCGTGGCCACCGGCGTAGCGGGCGCAGCGGTGGGTGCGGCTTTGCTGGACGTGGACCGCGATCGCGGAGCCCTGATCAACACGCTGGCGCCCATGCTGGGCATGGCCGCAGGTGTGCTGGGTGCCAACGAGCTGGTGGCCTTGCTGCCTGACCTGGGCCGCACGCTGGTGTTCTGGCTGCTGTTGGTGTTGTTCGCACTGGCGGCCTGTGCGGTGCTGTGCATGCCCGAAAGTGGGCAGCGCCGGCCCGGTGCCTGGGCCACATTGCGCCCGCGTGTACGGCTGCCGCAGCAGGTGCGCGCCGCCTTTGTGCGCATGGCACCCATGGACATGGCCGTGTGGGCACTGGGTGGTTTTTACCTGTCGCTTGCCCCCACGTTGCTGCGCGTGGTGACCGGCTCGGAAATGGCCGCCGGCCTGGCCGTGTGCATCAACACCGTGAGCGCGGCTGTGGGCATTTGGTGCCTGCGTGCCTGGCCGGCGCGCGGGCTGTTGCGCCTGGGTGGTGTGGCTTTGCTGGCGGGTGTGGCGTTGCTGCTGGCGGGGGTTCACCAGCACAGCCTGGTGTGGATGCTCAGTGCCTCAGTGGTGGCGGGCGTGGGCTTTGGTGTGGGCTTTCAGGGAGCGCTGCGCAGCGTGATGCCGCTGGCTGCTGGCCATGAACGTGCGGGCCTGCTGTCGGCGGTCTACATCCTGAGCTACCTGGCCTTTAGCCTGCCGGCGATTGCCGCCGGACTGATGACGCAGCGCATTGGCCTGGAAGCCACCACCTATGTCTACGGCGGCATGTTGATGGCGCTGGCTGCGCTGGCGCTGCTGGGCACGCGCCAACGCGCCGTGGCGGTGTGAGCGTGTCGTGCCTCAGACGGTGAAGTGGCGCCACAAGGCCATGACCAGCAGCGTGCAAAAGGCGGCGACCAGATCGTCAAACATGATGCCGAAGCCGCCTTTCCAGCCAAAGCCCTTGAACTGCCGGTCGGCCCACTTCACGGGCTGGGGTTTGACGGCATCGAAGAAGCGGAACAGCGCAAAGGCCGCAAGCTGCCCCCAAAAGCCCATGGGCATGGTCAGCCACAGCACCAGCCAGATGGCCAGGATTTCATCCCAGACCACGGCCCCAGGGTCGGCCACGCGCATATGGCGGGCGGTGACCGTGCAGGCCCACCAACCGACAAAGAATCCCACCAGCAGCAAGCGGCCGATCTGGGCCGGGTCCAGCCACTGCATCAGCACCAGAAACGACAGCCAGCCCCACAGCGTGCCCACGGTGCCCGGGGCCACGCGGCTGAGGCCGCTGCCCAGGCCCATGGCGATGAAGTGGGCCGGGTGGGCCATCATGAAGCCCACCGTGGTCCGGACAGGGCGCGGAGGGGCAGTGCCCTGCGGTTGTGCGGCAGGGCCGTCGGCTTCGATGATGCGTTTGGGTTCGACGTCGGAAATGTCGGGAATGGGCTGGTCCATGGGGGGCATTGTAGAAAGCCCAGACCCTGTGCTGGGCAGCGTGGCCGCATCGTTGCGGCCGTCGTCTTACAAAAATTCGGCGCGGATGCGGTCCAGCGCAAAAGGGGTGATGCCCTGGTGGACGCCAAACACGGTGTCGGCCTCTTGCGCATGCTCCACCAGCTGCCCGCGTGCGCGTGCATGCAGCATGAAAAGCGTGTGCAGATCCGGTTTGACCAGGCCGGTCAGCGCACGCAGCATCAGCGATACGCCGGACAGATTGCCAGCCACATTGTTGTTCCAACGCGGATGGCGCTCCAGCGCGATATCGGCCCAGATCACCTGACGCTGCTGCAGGTCGAACACCATGGGCAGGCAGATGGTGGTGTCGCTGGCAATGTCCACCCGGTCCTGCACGGTGGCGGGCTCGAAGATCTCGCCGGAGTCCGAATCGCTGCGCGCCATCCAGCCCGCAAAGCACTCGGGCAGGTCGCAAAAGGCCTGCGTGGTGTAGGCGTTGATGGAGGCCACGACAAAGCGCACACCTGCGGCCTGGAGTTTTTGCACATCCAGATCGATGAACTCCGCAGCCCCTTGTGGGGCGTCCACCACGTCGCCGCTGTGGCAGCCGCCAAAGCTTTTGAGGTTGTAGTAGGAGAGCACGTCCAGGTAGTTGAAGTCCGGCCCGTAAAGGGCGGCGGACAGGTCGATATCGGTGCGCGAGCGGCCGTTCTTCCACCACAGAAAAAGGCGGATGAAGTCACTGCCTGGCAACGGCATGCGGCTGCCACGCACCAGGGTGCGCAAGGCCTTGGCGGCTGAGCGCTGGGAAAAGGGCACCAGGTAGTTGGCCAGGTCGGCTTCCACATGGCAGCGCCCCAGCGGTGGCAGGGCTGCAAAGCGCGCCAGCAGGGCTTGCTCGCAAAGGTCGGCCGCCTGCTGCGCCAATTCCGTGCGGATGGCAGGGCGCTCATCCGCAATGGCAAACACCTTGGCCACGCTGCCCTTGGGGAAAAAGCTGCGCAGCTGCACGGCGTCACGCCGGCGAAAATGCACCATGGCCTGCAACAACACGGTGGTGGACACCTGGTCCGCCACCTTGGTAAAGTCCGCCAGCACCGCCTCGGGCGTGGCGCTGCAGCGCAGCAGGTGGTCCAGCCTGCGGGCCAGCTCGCCCGGGCGCTGGGCCAGGGTCTGCGCCGCATCCTGCACAGCACCTTCGCGCAATTGCTGCTCGACCAGGCTGCTGAAGGACGCTGGCCGCTGGCCGCTGCGCACACCGGCAAAGGCCTGCAGCGTGCGCGGAAAGCGTTGGCCATATTCGCCCGGGTGCAGCACCTCGCCCAGGCGTTTGAAGACTTCGGGGCGGCGCCACATGTCTTCTTCCAACTGACCGCAGCCCTCCAACATCGACAGCAGCCAGCGCCGCAGGGGCCGCGCCAGCTTGCCGCAACGCGAAGGCGTGGCCAGCGAGACATCGCCACCGCCCAGCGCCACGGCCAGGCGCAGCACGTCGGTGGCGGTCTTGAGCAGGGGCGACAGAAACTCCTGGGCCCGCGCATGGTTGACCTTCAGCAGCGCCGCGCCCAGCAGCGCCAGGTTCTCACGGGAGTGGAAGGCGGGCGGCATCAGCCCATACACGCGGTGGCCGTGCTGCTGCACAAACCAGGCGAGGTCTTTGGCGTCCTGCTCGGAGAGGGAGGACTTGGCACCCGCAAGCTGGGTGAAGATGGTCTCGAAGTCTTGCTGCGATCCCAGGTCTATGGGCTTGAGCCAGGCGCGGCGCTCGGCCTGTGCCAGGGCTTTGCGCCCGGGCTCCTGGCCATTGCGGCCCAGCGCCGGCAGCCACTGGCCGGAGCTGGCGTAGTGAAAGATGGCGTTGAGGTAGAGCTCGGCCTCGCTGGCTCGCATCACCTGCTGTGGAAACCCAGGGTAGAGCGGGCGCCATATGTGGTGGGCGCCCAGCATTTTTCGCACGTCAGCCATCAGGCCGCGGTAGAAAGTGGTGAAAACCTGCGCATCGACCTTGCGCAGATGCGCATCCAGCGCGGCGGACAGCGTGAAGCCCAGGGGCTCCAGCTCCTGGTAGAGCGTGGCCAGTTGGGCCAGCGGCAAGCTGCCGCCCTCTTGCAGAGGGAGCACAAGGCGGCGGCGACGCAAATACATGGAGCTGTTCATGGGCATGGCAAAAAAAAGAGCGCCTGCATTGCTGCACGCGCCCATATCAAGAGGATGGAGAGCGCAGACCCTAGATTTCAAAAGAGTGAGAAGGAAGGATCTGCATAGCCACCCATTCGCATCATAGAGGGTTTCAACCCGCGAAATGGTCGAAGGAGGCGAACCGTGTGGTCACCGGCAGGCCTTCGCCATCGACCACCCGCAGGCCGGGTTCGGCCTCGATGCGGCCTATGCGCGTCACGGGGGTGGCGCTGCTGGCGCCGGCCTGCAGCACGGCTGCGCGGGCCGCTGCCGGGGCGGTAAAGCACAGCTCGTAATCATCGCCACCTGCCAGGGTGCACAGGCGCAGGAAATCACGGTCAAAAATGGTGTCGGAACGCTGTATGTCTGCGTAGGCCGCTATCAAAGGCGTAGTCAGGCTGCAGTCTATGCAGGCGCCCACGCCGCTGGCTTTCAGGATATGGCCCAGGTCACCCAGCAGGCCGTCGCTCACGTCCAGCGCGCTGCTGGCAATGCCGCGCAGCGCCAGACCCAGAGCCACGCGGGGCGTGGGCGCTTCCAGCCGCGTGCGGGTGGCGGCCAGCAAATCTGGGGGCAGCGGGTGTTGGTCCAGCAGTGCCTCCAGCGCGAGGCGGGCGTCGCCCAGATGGCCGCTGACCCAGATGTCATCCCCCGCCCGTGCGCCGCTGCGCAGCAGGGCCTGGCCGCTGGGCACTTCCCCAAAGACGGTGATGCAGATATTCAGCGGCCCGGCCGTGGTGTCGCCGCCTATGAGCTCGCAGTCATGCTGGTCGGCCAGGGCCAGCAGGCCCTGGGCAAAGGCGGCGCACCATGCCTCATCGGCACGGGGCAGCGACAGGGCCAGCGTAAAGGCCAGGGGCGCGGTGCCGCTGGCGGCCAGATCGCTGAGGTTGACGGCCAGGGCCTTGTGGCCCAGCAGGCGCGGCTCCACATCGGCAAAAAAATGCCGGCCCTCTACCAGCATGTCGCAGGACACGGCCAGCTGCATGCCGGGCGCGGGCGCCAGCAGCGCGCAGTCATCGCCCACGCCCAAGGCGGCGCGGCGCACGGGGCGCTGGAAAAAACGGCGGATCAGATCGAATTCACCCACGGGCTATGTCCTCCAAGCACAAGCCCCGGATTGTCGGGGTTTTGTGCGGCGGCTTCGGCGCGGTGGCATCAACCTGGGCTTGCCGCAGGCACAGGTTTTTCACGCTTGTCTTTTGCGCGCCTGGCTGCCCACAATGAAGGGTTGCGGGCAGCTTGCGGGTGGTGCGCAGCCTGGCTTGCACCGGGGAGTACGTCCTATGCAGCGGATGCCGATTTTTTGGGCGGGCAGTCTGTTCAGTGTGCTGTGGGCCTCGGCCTTTGTGGCCGGCAAAGTGGCTTTGGTCCACATCGATCCCATGTCCTTGCTGTGCGCCCGTTTTGCCGTGGCCGGTTGCCTGATGCTGGCCTGGGCATTGCGGACGCGGCCTGCGGCTGCATGGCGCAGCCAGGCGCTGTTGGCGAATGCGGTGGTGCTGGGTGTCTTCAACAATGCCTTGTACCTGGGCCTGTCTTTTCTTGGGCTGCGCACGGTGTCGCCCGAGGCCACGGTACTGATTGTGTCCACCGCCCCGTTCTTTGCCATTGCGTTGTCCGTCATCAGCGGCAGCCGCTGTACCTGGCCGCAACTGGCGGGCGTGGTCACCGGTTTTGGCGGCGTCTACCTGGTGCTGTCCGCACGCATGCAGGGCGGCGCCGAGCCCTATGGCATGTTGCTGGTGCTGCTGGGCACCCTGTCATTTGCCGCCAGCACCGTGTGGTACCGGCGCCGTGCTGCGCAGCATGATCCGCTGCTGCTCAACGGCCTGCAAAACCTGGTGGGGGCTTTGGCCATGCTGCCTTTTGCACCACATCTGCCGCAGGCGTTTTCCGCCTTGCAGCACCCCGACTACCTGTTGGCCTTTGCCCATCTGGTGCTGCTGGTATCGATTGCCGACTTCCTGCTCTGGCTGGCCCTGCTGCGCCGCATTGGCGTGGCCCAGGCCAGCAGCTTTCATTTGCTCAATCCGGTCTTTGGCATTGTGCTGTCGGCCCTGGTGTTTGGCACCGCTTTGCGCGGCAGCGATGTGTGGGGCACCTTGGTGGTGGTGGCCGGGCTGGCGTTGGCGACCTGGCCGAAAAAGACCATTGAGGCCGTGCGTTGATGCTCTTGAAAAAAGAGCTTCTCATGCTTTTGTATAAAGGGTTTCAAGAAGGTTTGACCTGATTGGATACTTGTCTCAGGCACTGTTGTGAAGTGATGTTCCGAAGCCGGGAGTTCGCCCCGGCGGGCGAGCTCCTTTCTTGCTCGTGCAAGAAAGGAGCCAAAGAACACGCCCTTGCTATCCCCGACCCCTGCGCTGTCGCGCTGGGGCAACCTGCGCCACCCAACACACAGGGCCTGCCGCAAAACTCGCTGCGCGCTTGCAGCGCTCCGCTCGAACAGCCGCGGCAAGTCAGTCTACGAAGCATGGCTGTCCTACGGCAGCCATGCGGCCCTGTGTGCTGTGCGCCGCAGGCGTGTATAGAAGGGGAAGAGCCGCGGCGCCAGCAGTGTGGCGAAGCACCAGGCGTCGAGGGTTTGGAGATAAGGCTCGTCTACAGCGCAGCCCGCGCAGGGCGGGTATTCGGTTCCCGTTTTCCCCTTCTGCCCATGGCTCGGCGCGCAGAGCGCGGGGCGGGCAGCTGTGCCGCAGGACACAGCTGCTTCGTGGTCAAGCTTGCCGCAGCATGTTTGAGCAGAGCGGCATAGCCGCGCCGCGAGTTCTGCGGCACCGCCCTGGGATCGAGCACCGAGCTTGCCCGCAGCGAAGCGAAGGGACATGGGCAGTAGGGGCGTGTTCTTTTGGGTACTTTGCTTGCACGAGCAAGAAAAGTACCTCGCCTGCCGGGGCGAGACCCGGCCTCAGGACGTCATATCCGCGCAGTAGCGCAATTCGGAGTGAGGCTTCATCTGAGGCATGTAGCTAATCAGGGGATTTGGCTTGAAATCCTGGCCCAGGCCGGAGGTGCTTTTTTGCGGGAGCCCCCTCACCCCAGCCCTCTCCCCGAAGGGGCGAGGGAGAAATACCGGAGCCAAGTCCCATCCCTGCCTCCCCCCGGCGGGGGAGGGGGCAGCACCCAAGACAGGGGCGCGCACTCCCCTGCCGCATGCCATGCCCCTTTCGCCAGGGCTGCGCGCAAAAAACTGGCGTGTCCCAGGCCTGGGGCAGCGAGGCTGCCTCTCCCTCCGGCGCGCAGCGCCAGAGAGGGGGAAGGCGCCGTAGGCGACTCAGGGGGAGCCTCTAAACCTCAATCCCGCTTGCCGCACCACTTCGGCCAGCAACTGCTCGTCCTGCTGGCGCTCGCGCAGCCAGCGGGCGTCGTTGTGGCGGCGCTGGATGTCGGTGCGCAGCATCTGCAGCGCGGGCATGGCGCCCAGGCGTTCGGCCTGCGGGGCAATCAGGTCCATGGTCTGCAGAATATGCTCGGCCAGCGGCAGGTGGCCGCCGGTGGCGGGGTCCACATAGACCGCATCCAGGCCAAAGCGGCAGGCCTGGAAGCGGTTGTAGGTATAGACCAGGTAGTCGTCTTCCTGCGGCGTGAAGGGCTGGGTGTCGATGAACCAGGCTGCCAGCGATTGCACATAGCCGGCCAGGGCGGCGGCGCGTTCAATGGTCAGCGGGGTGTCGAAGACGCGGATTTCGATGGTGCCGAACTCGGGCTTGGGGCGTATGTCCCAGTAGAAGTCCTTCATGCTCTTGACCACGCCGGTGGCGGTCATCTTGTCGAAGTACTGCTCGAATTCCTGCCAGGTGAGCAGGCAGGGCGCGCGGCCCGACAGCGGAAAGGCAAACACCGAGTTCAGTCGGGCCGAGTCAAAGGCCGTGTCCTGGCCCTGCACATAAGGGCTGCTGGCCGACAGCGCAATGCAATGCGGGATGTAGCGGCTCATGCGGTGCAGCATCAGCAGGGCTTCGTCCGGGCCGGGGCAGCCGATGTGCACATGCTGGCCAAAGATGGTGAATTGCTTGGAGAGATAGCCATACAGCGCCGACAGCTCCTGAAAGCGTGGCTTGTCGTAGATGCGCTGCTGGTGCCACAGCTGGAAGGGGTGGGTGCCGCCGCCAATCACGGCGATGTTGAGCTTGTCCGCGCTCTTGACCAGGGCGTCGCGTATCGGCGAGAGCTGGCTCAGCACCTCGGCCGCGCTGTGGCAGATGTCGGTGGAGATTTCGATCATGCTGCTGGTCATCTCCGGCACCACGGAGCCGGGCAGCGGTGTCCTGTGCATCAGGCGCAGCATGTCTTCGGCGTAGGGGGCCAGGTCGTAGTCGTGGGTGTTGACCAGCTGCAACTCCAGCTCCACGCCCAGGGTCAGTGGCGCAGAGCGGTGAAAGGCTTCAAGTGGCATCGCGCTCTCCTTCGGTGGTGGCAGCCGGAGGCCGCGACGGGGTACGCCGCAGACCGCGCCAGCCCGTGCCTTCGCCAGCGCGGTACAGGGACAGCGTGGCCAGCATGGCGCCGGCCAGCTCCAGCAGCAAGATGGCGGGCAGGGCGATGCTGGCAATCAGCTGCCCGGCCTCCGGTGCGGCATGGGCGAATTGGGAGGTCAGCAGCAGCGCCACGGCGGACATGGGGGCCATGGCACCTGCCACCCAGACCGATTGGCGCCAGCTGCTGCCCGAGCCGATATTGCCCAGCGACACGCCCACGGCCTTGGCCAGCAGCCGTGCGGCCACCAGGGCCAGAACGGCCACGGTGACCGACAGGTTCCAGGGTGCGCTGGCGGACACGCTGGCCACCAGCACAAAGCTCAGCATGGTCAGCAGACTGGAGGCCGTGCCCAACTGGCGTGGCCAGACCCAGGGGCGCGGGTGCAGCTGTTTGAGCACCATGCCTGCCAGCAGCGCCGCCAGCGGTGCCGAGCCCCCCAGGTGGGCGGCCACGGCCGATGCGGCGGCAATCAGCGCCAGAATCAAGATGGAGGTGTTCTCGCTGCTGGGGTTCATCACCCGCAGCGACAGGCGTATCAGCCCTGCCAGCACGGCGGCCATCAGCACCGAAACGCCCAGCACCACCAGCACGGGAGAGAGGTCGTCCAACAGCGAATTGCTGGGGCGGGCAAAGATTTCCGCCTTGGCGCTGCCCAGCGTCAGCGCATACAGCGTGGACAGCGTGGCCAGCACCATGGCGCGGTCGGTGACCGGTCCGCTGGCGTGCATATCGTCGCTGACACGGCGCAGCAGCAGCGGTGAAGAGGCCATGGCAATCAGGCCCAGCGATGCCGCGATTGCCGCCGGCATGTCCAGCCAGCGCAGCGTGCTGTAGACCGCCGCATAGGTCAGCACCGACTCCAGCACGCTTTGCACCAGCACCATGGGGTTGTGGCGAAACCAGCGCAGCGTGATGCGTGCCCCGCATTCAAACAGCACCACGGCCACGCCCAGCTCCAACAGGAATTGCACGGGGCCGTGCAGCGGCCATTGCGCCTCGGTCATGCCCAGTAGGCCGGCCAGTGTGCCGACCACGGCATAGCCCACCACCTTGGGCACGCCTGTGAAGCGCTGGCACCAGTAACCGCCGATGGAGGCCAGGGCCAGCAGCAAGGCCCATTGCACGGTGGGCAGGCCCGCCGAGGGGCGCAGCCACTGGGACCAAAAACTCAGCATGTCGCCCATGGCGCCTCCTTTGTTGTCGTTGTATCCGGGCCCGCCGCCCTCCCACAAGGGAGCACGGTGGGCGCCATGAACTAGCGCACTGGTGCAAGGCCGCCGCTGCCCTCCTGCAGAGGGCGATGGCCGACGTCAGGGAGTGAAGAAGCTCAACGGCCGGGTACGCAGCCGATGGCGGATGGCAGCATAAATGCGCGAACGCTCCTTGCCTGTGACGTTGTGTGCGCGCAAGGCGGTGCGAAATGCCAGGGAGAAACTGACCAGCACGTTCAGTGCGCCGTTGAATGGCAGCATGGCCACGGCCCACCAGAAGGCAGGCAGGTGCAGCACTTCCAGGCCCAGCGAGGCAGTAGCCACGCCGATCTGGCCTGAAGACAGTGTGACATGGCGCACTTCCAGGCCGAGTCCGAAAAACCCCGCAATCGCGGGCGTGAGGCCCAGCATAAAGCCCAGCGAGATATTGGAGGTAAAACCCGAGATGTTCTGGCGCAGGAAGTCGGACCAGCGCTGTGCACGCTGGCTGCCCAGCAATTGGGTGATGCTGGGGTTGTAGCGTATGGCCGAGTCCATGCGCCGCAGCACAAACCAGTTCTCGGCCCAGCCGCCCAGAATGCTGCTGGCATACAGCAGCACGCCGGTGAAGGCGGCAAACAGCAGCGAAGGGCCCAGCAGGCTGAGCGAGTCCAGCGTCTGCACCGCGTGGATGGCGTCCAGCGGAGTCTTGCCCCACAGGTGCAGGTACAGCAGCGACAGGCCCAAGGCGGCCGGTGCCACCACCAGCACATTGCCCAGGATGGCGGCGACCTGCGAGCGGGTGAGGTTGGCCACCTCGTCGACGAAGTCTTCGACGGCGTTGCTGGCTTCCAGGTCCTTGAGCTTGGCTGCCATGGCGGGCGCCGTCATGGCCGGCTGCTTGGTAGCGACGGTGAAATGCAGCAGCTGGATCAGCACAAAGCTGAGGGCGTAGTTGATGCCCGCAATAAACCCGCCCCAGAAGGCCGACAGTGCCAGGGCATGCAGCAGCAGCTTGATCAGCGTGGTGAGGGACATGACCAGGCCACCGCCGGCGGCGCGGCGCACCATGCCCAGGTATTCACGCGGGGTGCGGGTGATGTAGTGGTCGCCGGTTTCCGCGCTGCGCTCGGTGATCTTGGCGGCCAGCAGCGAGGAGTTGGCGTCATACAGCGCCCGCAGGCTGTGGCGGTCGCGGCCCACGGAGACAAAGCCGGCCAGCAGGCGGGCGGCTTCCAGTTGGGGGCGCTCGGACAGCAAGCAGTCCAGCAACTGGCGCACGCGCACGATGCGGGTGCGCAGCTGGCGCAGGCGGAACACCAGGCCCACGGAAATGCCTTCGGAAGCGAAATGCGCATACACCGAGCCGACGGCGGCGCGGCAGGCATCCAGACGCTCGCGCAAGCGGGCCTCGGCCTGCTCCAGCCGGTCCGGTGTGCGCAGGCCGTGCACCACCTCCACACGCAGACTCTCCACGTCGTGGATCAGGGCGTGAAACGGTTGGGCGTCGCGAATCTCCTCGCTCATGCGCAAGCGCAGCTCGGGCGCAAAGCCGGTGGACAGAATCTGCCCTGCGCAATAGGTGATGGCGCCCAGCAGCGCGTGCTGCCAGAAGCCGGCGCCGGCGCTGCCCTCGGGCTGCAACAGCGCGGACAGGCGCAGCAGCAGAGGCTCGTCCAGCGCCTGCAGCCAGCGCACATCAAAATCATCGTGCAGGGCCAGCACGAACAGCTCGGAGGCGTCTATGGTCTCCGGCGTGTGCGGCAGCAGCTTGTAGCGCAGGCGCTCTGTGACTTCGCTGAAGAAGGCCGTGCGGGGCGCAAAGCCAAAATCGGCCAGCAGCGTGGTGATGTCCACGGTGTTGATGCAGTGCTGCCACCACAGCTGCAGCCGGGCGGCGGCGTCGGGGTCGGCCTCCAAGGCGTCCAGCAGCAGGCGCACCCGCTCCACGGCAGCTTCGGTGGAAGGGCGCGCGGCGCGCACCCAGTCAATCACATGGATCAGCCAGAGATGGCGGTGGGCCAGATCGGCATGGGGGTCTAGTTCCGCCAGCAGGCGGGGAAGGTCGTAAGTGTTGCGCTTCATGCGTTCCAGTGCATGGTGGCGTCAGTGCAGCACGCGTGATGGCGGCGAAGTGAGGGGCGCAGACCCGTCACTGGCGTCTTCTGCGTCCAGCACGAACAAGGGAATGGGCGTGTGGAAGATTTCCGCGTCTTCAGCCACGCACAGATAGCTGCCATGCATGCTGCCCTGGGGCGTGGGCAACTCGCAGCCACTGGTGTAGCGGTGCGACTCGCCGGGCTGCAGCAAAGGCTGGCGCCCCACCACCCCCAGGCCGCGCACCTGTTGCTCGCCCCCACGGGCATCATGGATGTGCCATTCGCGCGCCACCAACTGCGCGGCCGTGTCGCCCGCGTTGGTGATGGTGATGGTGTAGGCAAAGCGGTACACCCCCTGCTCCGGATCGGATTGCATGGGCAGGTATTGGGTGTCGACTTCCACTTGAAACTCATACGTCGGCATGGCGCAATGGTAACTGCGACAATGCCAGGCCATGAGCCCCACCTACCGCATTGCCCCTTCCATCTTGTCTGCCGATTTCGCCCGCCTGGGTGAAGAAGTGCGCAACGTCATCGCTGCCGGCGCTGACTGGGTCCACTTCGACGTGATGGACAACCACTATGTGCCGAACCTCACCTTCGGCCCCATGATCTGCCAGGCCGTGAAGCCCCACGCGGTGACGCCCGATGGCAAGCCCGTGCCCATCGACGTGCACCTGATGGTCCAGCCCGTGGACGAGCTGGCCAGCGCCTTTGCCAAGGCCGGCGCTGATTTCATCAGCTTCCACCCCGATGCCTCGCTGCATGTCCACCGCAGCATCCAGAACATCAAAAGCCATGGCTGCAAGGCCGGCCTGGTGTTCAACCCTGCGGCCTCCCTGGAGGTGCTGGACTGGGTGATCGAGGACATCGACCTCATCCTCTTGATGAGCGTGAACCCCGGTTTTGGCGGCCAAAGCTTTATTGATAGCACGCTGCGCAAGGTGGAAGCCGCTCGCAAGCTGATTGAAGCCTCTGGTAAAGACATCCGCCTGGAAGTGGATGGCGGCATCAAGGAAAGCAATATCCGCGCCGTGGCCAATGCCGGCGCCGATACCTTTGTGGCCGGCAGTGCCATCTTCGGCAAGCCCGACTACAAGGCCGTGATCGACACCATGCGCGCCAACCTGGCGGCTTAACAAGCCAAGCACAGCCTCCGCACGCTCTTCGCCCGCCGGCAAAGGGTGCGCGGGCTCAGCCTGGAGCAAGGCTGAGAACATGGCCATGGGATGGTGCAAGGCTATCCCTTTTTCTCTTTGGCGAGATGGGTCTTGGAGCCCGGGCTGAAAGGCCCCCGGACTCCCGCGCACATGGCTTATGCCGCTCGCCATGCACATCTCGCACCTCACTCCCCGAAGCCCGTGACTGGGCAGCCTCAGGCCCTGTCAAGACCCTGTGACAGTCCAAAGAATGCACACAGTGTGTAGTTCTTTATTTTTCGTATTTATTCGAAATATTCTTTTTTACGCGTTCTTATCTTTTCGTCAACATGGTAAATGTTGTTAAACAGTAGAAAATTTCGTATCTAAAGGTCAAAAATTGTGACTTTATAGACATCGTCCTACATGTAAATCAGACAATTCCTAAAATTAGAGTCAATTGTCGGCCCGCTGGTCGATTGATGGTCTGCGCCTGACGTGTGGCCATCCCGTTCCTTTTTTCGTTTTGTCTTGCCTGAGTGATCGTGCGCGTGATCACTTCGGGTTGCTGAAAGCTTTACATGTTGAATTCCCGCCTTGTCGATTGGGGCAAGCTGTTGCCATCGAGTGACCGAGCCCGCCGCTTAGCGGCCTCGCTCAAAGCCGCCTCTCCAGCGCGAGTTGTGCGCCATGGCGTGCTTTGGGGAAGTGTGGTCGCTGGTGGCATGTGGGGTACGGGGAGCTTGTTGGCTGCGGGCGAACTGGCCGATTTCTCCGTATCCGTGGGCGTCGCTTCCGGCTCGGACAAGTCCAGTCTGCGGCCCGGGGAAACCACCACGCTGCGCATTACCTTGGGAAATGACAGCAGCTCGGCTGATTTGACAGGGGTGAACTTCTCCAAGGTGCTGCCATCCGCTACCCATGGGTCGCTACAGGTCAATGGGTCTGCCGTGATTTCGGGGGACCCTGGCTGCAGCGTGAACAGCGGCAGCACGGTAGACCTCAGCGATGCAACAATCATCAAGGTCTCTGGCTTTAAGGTGCCCCAAAAAAGCGGATCAGCTGCGGACAAGGTCAGCTGCTATATCGATATTCCATTGATTGCACAGTCGCCCAGCGGCCAGCAGCAGAGCGGCCTGACCTATGCCTTGCCTGCGGGCTCGGTAGGCTCGGACCAAGGTAGCAACTCCGGCCCCGGCACCCACACCTTTGTGGTCGATAAGGCGGGCCGTCCGACATGGAGTAAAAGCTTTTCCCCCTCCCCCTCTGTGGCAGTGCTTGGTGGGGACGCAGTGAGCCTGGTGTTGCAGGTCATCAATCCTGTCGATGGCGTGCCGCTGAGCAATGTCAGCTTCAGGGATACTTTCCCCGTGAGCGGTGCTGGTGGCGCTGTGATAGAGCCTACGGGCACGCCAGCCACGTTGAGCAGCTGTGGTGCTGGCACGGCTGCCCTCACCACAGGCCCTGGTGCAGCGGTAAACGTCAGCAATGTCAGCGTGGCGCCGGGGGCGACTTGCACAATTACCGTGCCTGTCAAAGCCCGTCACACTGGTGGCCAGTACCAGCTAAGTGCTCAGCAAAATCAGTTGTTGGTGAAAGACTTCAGCAGCAAGCAAGGTCTGGTGCCGGCATCGCCCGCCCAAGCCAGCATCAATGTGCGTTCACCGCTGCGTCTTGTCAAAAGTTTCTCGCCCACCACGGTGAGTGCGGGCCAGACGGGGCAGTTCACCGTGCAGCTGTTCAACGATGGCAGCACGCCGTTGAATGTGACGGATTTTTCGGAAGCCAGCATCAGTGAGGTCACCCCAGGCGGCAAGTATTTGCAAGCCATCAATGTGAAAAACAGCTGCAGCGGAGGAGCTCCCACTCTCACAGGTGGGGACAAGGGCTTTCAAACTGGGGGCTATGTCATTCCCGCCGCCGTTGGCAATACCGCAGGTTCCTGCACGATTACCGTGGATTTCAAGGGGTCGCTGGATGCCTCCAACCAGCCGCGATCCTATACCAACACCATCCCTGAGAAGGCGGTGAACGTTGGTGATTCCGCCATTGTGAGCCAGCCAGACAGCGCGTCGGTGACCGTGGTCGATCAGTTCTGGGTCAGCAAGACGCAGTCGCCTGCGAATGCGGCCCCGGGCAGCCCAGTGCAATACCAGGTGACGGTGCAGAACTACGACCAGGTGTCCGCAAGCAATGTGCATGTGCGCGACATCTTGAAGAACGGCAGCACCTTTCTCAAGGGCGGTGCATACGACCCGGTCAGCAGCTGCGGTGGGTTGACGACCAGCAATGCGCAGGGCGATACCAACTTGCTGTTCGACCTGGCCAGCATTCCCAAAGCCACAGGCAATACCCCGGGCGCTTGCAAGATCACCTTCTGGGCGCAGACCTCGACGGACATCGCGTCCATTGGCAAGAACGTCAGCAATCAGATTGCAGCATGCGGCGTGTTTACGGGCGATGAAGCCACCGCCAAAGCTCGTGGCGCTTGCAATGGCTGGGCATCCGACTCCCCTAGCGTGGATGTGATCGCCCCTTTGAAGGCGGAAAAAACCTTTAGCGGTAACTATGGCACGGGCAGCACTCCCGATTTCTCGGTGCGCGAAGGCACGCCGGTGACCCTGAAGATTCGCTTGTCCAACTACACCGACAAGGATTTGGCCAGCGTCACCCTCAATGACACGCTGCAGCTTGCAACTGGTGGCACGGGCCAACTGCGCATTGCCTCTCCGGCCAAGCCCGGCAGCACCTGCGGCGGCGCGATCACGGCAGACCCCGGCAGCACCTCGCTGGCCTTGAATGGCGCCACCGTGGTCAAACGCAATGCCAGCAACAACAAGCCCGGTCAGTGTGAAATTCAAGTCGATGTGGTGGGCCCCGCAGGCGTCTATCCGAACACAGCACAGGTGACCGCGACCCAGACCTATGCCGATGGCAGCACGGGCCCGGTGGAATCGGTGGACACCAATACGCCGAAGCTGACGGTCATTGGTTCTTTGACAGCTGCCAAGGCGTTTTCGCCGAATGTGATGACGGCTGACGGCAAGTCCACGGTCACCATCCAGCTCAAGAACAGCGATGCGGCAGCACCCTTGGCCGGTATTTCGGTGAGCGATGACCTGGCTGCTGCGGGCCTGAAGCTGGCGGATCCCGCCAAGATGTACAGCACCTGCGGTGGCAGCAAAACCTTTGAAGGCGCACCCGGCGCGGGCAAGGCCGTGATGCGCGGAGCCACGCTGCCGCCATCAGGGACCTGCGACTTTATTTTTGATGTGGTGGACAACGGCAGCAAGCCTTCCGGGAATTGGGTGAACACCTTGAAGGTGGGCGATATCCTGGCCGATGGTGGCGTGCAGAACCAGCAGGATGTGTTGGCAACACTGACGCGTGCAGGCACGCAAGTGCCCAGCATTACCAAGACGTTTGCGGCAGCCAATGTCTCTCCGGGTCAGCCCAACCGCCTGACCATTGAAATCAAAAATGGCGCGCAGGATTTGACCGGTATGGCGCTGACGGACTGGTTTACCAAGGACGGTACGGCCAGCGGCGTGGCGACGGGTTTGAAGGTCGCGAGCCCAGCGAATGCGGCTACGACATGCCCTGGTGGCCATGTACAGGCCGAAACTGGCGGTGTGTCGGTGGCCATGACCGGTGCATCGCTGAAGGCGCGCACCGGAGCCGATGAACCAGGCAAGAACACCTGCACCATCAGTGTCGATGTGATGACCACCGTGCCCGGTGCGTTCGAGAACATCATTCCCAGCAAGGCCTTGGTGAGCAGCGAAGGTCAAACCACCAATGCGCCTGCTACTGCCTCGTTCCAGACCGGTAGCAAGGTGGGGGTGAGCAAGGAATTCACGCCGTCCGTGGTCACGGCCGGTGAGCGTTCGCGTCTGCGCATCAACTTCTACAACCCCACGCCAGTGGCACTGGGCAATGTGGGCCTGGTGGACTCTCTACCAGCTGCTGCATCGGGCGGAGGCCAGATGACGGTGGCACCTGGCCCCAACATTGTTCAGACCTGTGGTGATGTCACCAAGGTGGATGTGAGTGATCCGAAAAAGGTGGTCATCAGCAATGCCAGCCTAGCAGGCGCCGGTGCGGGCGTGTCCGTGGTGGTGTGCTATGTGGAGCTGGATGTGGTGGCCGACAAGGACGGCTCTTACGCCAACAAAATTCTGGAAAATAGCCTGACCGTGCAGGACAAGCCGGTCAAGCATCCGCCTGCTGAAAACACCATGCATGCGGTGCAGCCGCTGGTGGTGCACAAAGCCATTGGTACCAAGACGCTGGATTCCGGCGCGTTGCCCAATGGCTGGAGCAAAGGCTCGGCCGCCCGCAAGGCGGGTGAGTCAGCGGTGCTGACCATTGTTCTGGAAAACAAAAACCCCGATCTGGTGTTGACGGAGCTGGCGTTTACTGACGCGCTGCCGGATGGCCTGGTGGTGGCGCAAACCCCGAATGCCAGTACCACCTGCCCTGCGGGTGTGGTGACAGCGACTGCCTCGGCGCGCGAGGTTCGTCTGAGCGGTGCAACCCTGGCCGCCAAAGCCAGTTGCACGGTGAAGGTTGACGTGTTGAGCAACCAACCTGGCAACTATGTGAACACCATTCCCAGCGGCGCGGTGACGACCAAGGAAGGTGTGCACAACGAGGAGCGCACCAGCGCCGAGCTGGTGGTGAGCATGCCACCTTCGGTGAGCAAGCAGTTCTCTCCGGCCGTGGTGGCCGCCAATGGCGAGTCCACCTTGACCATTCGCATTGCCAATGACAATGCGACTGCGATCACGCTGAGCAAGGACATGGTGGATACATTGCCTGTCATGCCCGCACAGATGAAGGTGGCAGCGACTCCCGCCATTGGCGGAACCTGTGCGGTGGCCCAGGTGAAGGCCGCTGGTGGCGAAACCGCCATCACCTACAAGAGTGGCGCTTCGGTGCCCGCAGGTGGCTGCTACATCACGGTGCAGGTGCAGGCCGGGAATGTAGCCGGTGACTACAACAACACCATCCCCGCAGGTGCGCTGGACACCAATGTGGGCAAGAACCCCGAGCCGGCCAATGCCATCTTGAGTGTCAGCGCCAAGGGTGCGATTTCAGGGAAGGTGTTCAAGGACAACCTGGTGGATGGAGGTCTCTTTGATCCCGTCAAGGACAGTCCGATTGCAGGGGAAACCATTGAGCTGCACCAAGGCACAAGCTGCTCCGGCGCGCTGTTGAAAACGGTGAAGACCGACCCCCTGGGCAATTACCTGTTTGCCGATTTGGCTGCAGGCGAATACACCGTATGCCAGCCGAATCAACCTGCTGGCACGGGCAATGGAACGCCGCAAGCGGGTGTTATTACTGGTGGTACAGGCACCAAGGGCACGCCTTCAAATGGCTCGTCCACCAGCAGCCAGATCGCAGGCATCAAGCTGGAGGAGACCTCGGGCCAGGTGGCGAGCAGCACGGGCAACGACTTTCCTGAGATTGGCTACTCCAGCATCACCGGCAAGGTATTTCTGGACCAGAACAACGATGGCGAATTCAATGGCTCTGACAAGGGCATTGCCGGCGTCCCCATCAAGCTGTTGAACGAGCAGGGCCTGCCTGCGGTGTGTTCGGTGGGCGGAGTCAGCAAGAACCCCTGCACGACCACCACGGATGCGAATGGGGACTACCGTTTCGACGATTTGCCCCCAGGCAAATACACTGTGGTGCAGCCTGAGCAGCCCGCAGGCGCCAGCAATGGTCAGACTACCAAGGGCAGCACGGGAGGCACACCATCGAACCCGAATGTAGAGGGCAACACCAGCCGGATTGAGGGCATTGACCTGCCGCCCAATACCGTGTCGAAGAGCAATAATTTTGCGGAGATCCCTTCTTCGCGCAGTATTTCCGGCAAGGTGTTCCTGGACTTCGAAAACGACGGTCTGTTCAATGGCAAGGACTATGGCCTGCCTAAGCAAAAAATCGTCTTGACTGGCACGGATGTGTTGAACAACCCGGTCAACCGTGAGGTGTATACGGATGCCAGCGGCAATTACCGCTTCGAGAATCTGCCAGAGGGTACCTACACCGTGACCCAACCCGTGCAGCCGGCAGGGACAACCGAAGGTCAGATCAAAGTAGGCACCACAACTGGCAGTGTGACTCCGGCAAATCCATCTACAGGCCAAGGCAGCACGATTGCCGATATCGACCTGAAGGGAAACAACAAAGCCTCTGCGGACAACAACTTCGCAGAGTTGCCTGGCAACGCCGTAGACCTCTCCATTAAAAAGACGCACCAAGGTGAGTCGTTTGCTGCGGGTTCGGACATCTTCGGAGTCTTCACCCTCACGGCCCATAACGTGGGTGGACAGCCCACTGTTGGCATGATCACGGTGGTTGACACCTTGCCCCATGGCATGACGCTGGCGGCACCTGCCTATGGCATGGGCTGGACCTGTTCCAGCGCAGTGGGTGCAGCGGTGGTGACCTGTACCAGCACCACGCCGATTGCGGCGGGCAGCGATGGCAACCCCATCACGCTCAAGGTGCGCTCGGACGATGCGCTGGACGGCACGATTGCCGTCAACACAGCAACAGTGGAGGGTGGTGGCGAGCCTCCGGGGCTGGATGGCAACAACATCGTGAAAGACCCGGTGCCTGTGGCCAAGGGCGCTCGCATCAGTGGAACCGTGTGGCGCGATACAGACCACAGCCGCAAGCTTGATGGCAGCAAGCCGCGTGTGGCGGGTGTGTTGGTGGAGTTGCTGCGCAATGGCGTGGTGGTTGCCACTGCGCTGACGGATGCCAATGGCGCTTACCAGATCCAGGATTTGCCACCAGGCTCTGGCTATGAGCTGCGCTTCCGCGATCCCGCCAACGGTGGTGTGATTTATGCGGGCGGCGTGACCAACGAGGACGGGCGCAACACCATAGATGGCCAACGTGACACAGAGGAGGCCAACGAGCAGGGCACCAACAACGGCAACCCCGGCGGTGCCTCCGTCAAAAATGGTGTGCTGATGGGGCTAACATTGCTGCCCGGTGACAACATCACACAGCAAAGTCTGCCGCTGGATCCCAGTGGCGTGGTCTATGACGCGGTGACGCGCCAGCCGGTCAAGGGCGCGGTGGTGACCATCAGCGGGCCTGGCGGATTTGATCCCGTGCAGCATCTTTTTGGAGCGAACTCTGCCAGCCAGACTACGGGTGCGGACGGCCTCTACCAGTTCTGGCTGAACGGTACGGCCCCTGTGGGCACGTACACCTTGACCGTGGCGGTTCCTGCAGGATATTTGCCTGCACCGTCTGCCATGATTCCGGCATGTACTTCCAGTACGCTGGATGTGAGTGCAGGAACCAACAATCCCGAGCTGATCCAAGCGAGTTCGAATGCTCCTGCGGCCGGCGTGCCGCTGCATGCCCCCGCTGGGTCTGCGGCTTGCGTGGGCGGCGTGGGACCGGCGACAACGCAGTACTACTTCAGCTTTGTGATCGATGCGCAAAGGTCGCACAACGTGCTGAACAACCACATCCCCATCGACCCCATCCTGGGCGGTGCCATCGTGGTGAGCAAGACCACGCCCAAGGTGAATGTGGCCAAGGGTGATCTGGTGCCCTACACCATCACGGCGACCAATACGTTGCAGGCAGCGCTGGGCAATGTGAATGTGCAAGACCATATTCCGCCGGGCTTTCGCTACCGCGTGGGGTCTGCCACCTACAACGGCATGCCCATGGAGCCTGTGGTTGCAGGCCGTTTGCTGGACTGGAAGAGTCAGACTTTCGCGGCAGGCGAGAAAAAGACCTTCAAGCTGCTGCTGGTGGTGGGTGCCGGTGTGGGCGAAGGCGAATACGTGAACCAGGCCTGGGCGCTGAACAGCCAGGTGAACGAGCGCATCTCCAACGTGGCCAGTGCGCTGGTGCGTGTGGTGCCAGATCCGACCTTTGACTGCTCCGACCTGATTGGCAAGGTGTTTGACGACAAGAACGCCAACGGCTACCAGGACCAGGGCGAGCCCGGTGTTCCCAATGTGCGCGTGGTGACGGCGCGTGGCCTGCTGGTCACCACCGATGCCGATGGGCGCTTTCACGTGGCTTGTGCAGCGATTCCGCAGGCGGACCGCGGCAGCAACTTTGTGATGAAGCTGGACGAGCGCACCCTGCCTTCGGGCTACCGCATGACCACGGAAAACCCCCGTGATGTGCGCGTGACCCGCGGCAAGATGGTGAAGCTGAACTTTGGCGCCACGGTGCACAAGGTGCTGCGTCTGGAAGTCGATGGTCGTGCCTTTGCAGAAGACGGCAAGCAGCTGTCCACGCAGTGGAACGAGCAGATTGCACAGCTGCTCACGCAGCTGGCCGAGCGCCCCACGGTGCTGCGTATCGCCTATCGCATGACGGGTGAGAGCAAGGATGTGGCCGAGCAGCGCCTGAAGGCACTGACCCAGCGCATCCAGGATGGCTATGCCCAACAGGCACAGCAGAAAAAGCAACAGGAGGACGACACACCACCGCTGGTGATCGAGACGGAATCCTTTGAACAGAACAAGGCAGAGGGAGTCCGTTAATGAACCCGTTGAAGCAAAGCGGGCACGCTGCGGTGTGCCCCGAGTGGAGTCGTTCGTCTGTCGCTTGCGCAGCTGCCCTGGTGCTGCTGGGCAGCAGCGCCGCCTGGGCCAGCCAGCCAGAGGCTGACACCCAGCAAGGCAAGCGCGTGGATAACGCGCGCCAGATGACGGTGGCCATGCCGCCGCCGTCCGAGCAGGTGCCGCAAGGCTTTGGCTACGCACTGCCCTCCGGGGTGACGCGGGCCGATGCCGAGGCCATGCGCGCCGCCAATGCCACGTTGCCCCAGGCCCCGGCCCAGCAGGCCGTGGCCTTGGCGGAGTCCGATACTTCGGGGGCCTTGTTTGCCTCCGGCAAGGCCGATCTGACGGCTGCATCGCTGTCCGCGCTGGACGCCGTCGTGGCGCAGTTGCAAGGCAAGCAGGGTGTGCGCATTGCCGTGGAGGGCCACACCGACAGCCAGCGTCTGGCACCGCAGACCAAGCGCTTGTTCCGTGACAACCAAGGCCTGTCCGAAGCGCGTGCCCTGGCCGTGGCCAGCTATTTGCGCCGTGGTCTGGGCCTGCCGGCCGAGGCCGTGGCCATGAGCGGCAAGGGCGAGGCCCAGCCCGTGGCCAGCAATGCCAACCCCCAGGGCATGGCGCAGAACCGCCGCGTCATCATCACTCTGTGGTGGGACGAGGTCGCCGCGCCCGTGGCGGCCCCTGCGCCTGTCGTGGCCGCCCCGGCCGATGCCTGCGCCCCGGCGCGGGAGACGGCCGATCTGCCTTTCCGCATCACCGTGGATGGCGAGGACATGTCCGGCGCTGCCGTGAACGAGGCCGACCGCCAGCGCTGCGTGGACGTGGCCCTGGAGCGTGCCGACATCCAGATCAAGTACGACGACCTGGCTGCCAAGCCGGCGCTGAACGTGTGGGCCGCCACCGATGTGACGCTGCGTGGCGAGGCCGTGCAGTTCCGCGGTTGGAGCAACTACGCCAGCTGGATTGACAAGGCCGAGGTGCGCGTCTTCCGCAAGGGCGAGCCCACCGATGGCAAGGCGCTGGCCGTGCTGCCGCTGCACTGGGAAACCACCACGGCCTGGACCGTGCCGGTGGAAGGCCAGGACGAATACATCTATGTGCTGCGTGTTTACGACCGCAAGGGCCGCTTCGATGAAACGGCGACCAAGTCGCTGAACATCGCCACCCGTGCACGGCCTTTGAACGATCTGGACAAGCCCAGCCGCGAGGCACTGGTGGGCTGGGGCGAGAACGCGCTGCATGTCAGCAACATCCCCGTGCGCGGCGGCACCATCACCGTCAGTGGCACCAAGATCAAGCCCGGTGAAACCGTCACCGTGCTGGGCCAGCAGATTCCCGTGGACGACAACGGCCGCTTTGTGGCGCGCCAGATTCTGGCCACCGGTCCGCATGGTGTGGATGTGAGCGTCAAGGGCACGGACGGCCGCACAGCCACCTTCCGCCGCAACGTCTCCATCCCTGACAACGACTGGTTCTATGTGGCCGTGGGCGATCTGACCATAGGCCAGAACAAGACCACCGGTCCGGCCGAGTTGGTCACCAACGACCTGCAGCACTACCGCGACAACACCTATGTGGACGGGCGCGGAGCTTTTTATCTCAAGGGCAAGATCAAGGGCGAATGGCTGCTGACGGCCGCTGCCGACACGCGCGAGCAGCCCTTGAAAGACCTGTTCAGCAACTTCACCGCCAAGGACCCGCGCTATCTGCTGCGCCGCATTGATCCCGATGCGTATTACCCGGTCTATGGCGACGACAGCACCACGGTGGACGATGCGCCCACCCAGGGCAAGTTTTTTGTGCGCCTGGAAAAGGGTGAATCCCAGGTCATGTGGGGTAACTTTCAGACCTCGTGGAGCGGCTCGGAGCTGATCCAGTATTCGCGTGGTCTGTACGGTGCGCGTCTCAAGCTGCGCTCGGAAGATGCCACCGGCTTCGGCGAGCGCCGCACAGGCCTGGACGCCTTTGCGGCCGACCCCGGCACCATGGGTGCGCGCGAGGAATTCCGTGGCACGGGTGGCTCGCTTTACTACATGCGCCACCAGGATGTGACCGTGGGTTCGGAACGCGTGTGGGTGGAAGTGCGTGACCGTGACTCGGGCATGGTGATAGAGCGCCGCCAACTGGCGCCCGGCCAGGACTACGAGGTTAACTACCTGCAGGGCCGCATCATGCTGAGCGCACCCCTGCCATCGACTGCGTCGGCGGGCGGCATCATCTACACCAGCGCGCTGTCGGGCAATCCGCTGCACCTGGTGGTGACCTACGAATACGTGCCGGGCGTGAGCGCGGTGGACTCCATGGCCTATGGTGGCCGTGTCAGCCACTGGGTGAATGACCATTTGCGTGTGGGCCTAACAGGCTACCGCCAGGGCGAGCATGAATACCGCCAGACGCTGCAAGGCGTGGATGCCACAGTGCGTGTGGCAGCCGGCACGCAGGTCAAGGCCGAGGTGGCCCGTTCCAGCGGTGTCAGCGACATCACCAGCACCTCATCGGTGGATGGTGGCTACGACTTCAACGCCATCAACGGCGCCAGCTCGGCCAATGCCCAGGCCTACCGCGTGGAAGCCACGCTGGACCTGGCCGAAGTCACCGACAACCACAAGGGCCAGCTCAGCGCCTATGTGCAGGACCGGGAAAAAGGCTATTCGGCCCCCGGCCAAATCGCCTACAACGGCGAGGCCATTCGGCAAATGGGCCTGAAGGCCCAGCTGCCGCTGACCGAGCGCACCACGCTGCAGGCCAAGGCCGATGACCGCGAGGGCGACTACCAAACTTCCAATAACGCTGAACTGGGCCTGCGCCATCAGCTGGGTGAGGAATGGGCCGTCACGGCCGGCATGCGCCACGACAAGCGCCAGCTGAAGATGGCCAACGCCAGCCCTACGCTGTCGCAAAACGGTGCCCGTACCGACCTGCAGCTGCGCGCCGACTACGTGCCGCTGAAGGAAGGCGGCAAGCCTGGCGAGAAGGAAGACTGGTCCATCTACGGTTTTGTGCAAGGCACGGTGGAGCGCACCGAAGAGCGCGATGCCAACAACCGCGCCGGCGTGGGCGGCCAGCTGCGCCTGAACGATCGCTGGGCGCTGAATGCCGAAGCCTCGGGTGGCAACCTGGGCGCGGGCGGCATGTTGGGCGCGGACTACCGCATCAGCGACCGCAGCAATGCCTATTTGAACTACCGCCTGGAAAGCGAGAACCCGGACAGCAACTACCGTGGCCGCTACGGCAGCTGGGTGACGGGCTCCAACTACCGCCTCAACGACAGCACACGCCTCTTTGGCGAGGTGCGCGCCACCGATGGTGCGGGCTCGCAAAGCCTGGTACAGGCCTTTGGTGTGGACCTGGCGCCGAACGACCGCTGGAACTTCGGCTCCAAGATGGAGTTCGGCACCATCAGCGATGAGCTGGGTGGCGACTACGACCGCAAGGCCGTGGGCTTCTCGACCAGCTACAAGTTCGACGGTCTGAAGTACGCTGGTGCCGTGGAACTGCGCCGTGACAAAAACACCAACGGCCAGACCCGCAACACCTGGTTGATGCGCAACAGCTATGGCCAGCAGCTGAGCCAGGCCTGGCGTTTGCTGGGCAAGTTCAACATCTCGCGCAGCAGCAATTCGGAAGGTGCTTTCTATGACGGCAACTTCCACGAAGCCGTGCTGGGTGCGGCCTACCGCCCCGTGGACAACGATCGCTGGAACACCCTGGTCAAGCTGACCAGCTACCACAACGTGCCCACGGCAGGTCAGCTGGACAGCAATGGCCAGATCGCCGACTACGCGCAGAAAAGCCAGATCTTCTCCATCGACACCATCTGGGACGTCAAGCCCTGGGTGTCGCTGGGCTTCAAGTACGGCCTGCGCACAGGCAAGCTGCGCATGAACAAGACCGAGGGTGAATGGTTCTCCAGCCGTGCCGACCTGGTGGTGCTGCGTGCAGACTGGCACTGGGTGCGCGAATGGGACATCGTGACCGAGCTGCGCAATCTGCGCGTCAAGGAAGCGCAGGACTCCCGCGCCGGCGCGCTGGTGGCTGTCTACAAGCATGTGGGCAAGCATGTGAAGGCAGGCGTGGGCTATAACTTCACCAACTACTCGGACGATTTGACCGATCTGTCCTACCGCAGCCGAGGTTGGTTTATCAACGTGCTGAGCACGTTCTGATGAACACCCCCCTGAGGCACTAGCGTGCCTTCCCCCCGCTCTCGCGTCGCTGCGCTCGCGGGCAGGGGGACGACACCAGCGCGGCGGGGCGGCCCTTGCGCGGTGTCTCTGGCGTGGGGCGCGCCAGTTTTATGCGCTGCGCTCTTGTCTTGAACCCTCGCGGTTGATTTGCGATCCGCTGTGATGGCGGAGGAAAGCCTTCCAGGCCTGGTGCTGGAAGGCTTTTCTTTTTGTCTCCTTCCCCTGCCGGGGGAAGGTTGGGATGGGGGGGCGAGTCCCGGCCTCGGAACATCACTTCACAACTGAATTTCAAACCGGCATCGACGCAGGTATTTTTGCCACCTGGTGTAGGCCGGTAGGGCTATGCGTGCTACGGATTCGAAAGCGCTTCCATAGCGGGCGTGACAGCTCACCGGTCTGCTGAGACGGCAGGCGTGGCGCTTTTGGCCAGCGCGATAAAAGCCTGCACATAGTCGGTCTGCAAATCGGCCTCGCGTGCGCCCAGGTAGATCTGCTTGGGTATGCCTTTGGCGCCCAGGCGCACCGGCACCACATCCATCTTGCTGGCGTATTCCTCCACTAGCCAGCGCGGCAGTGCCGTGACGCCGCGGCCACTGGCCACCATCTGCATCATGATGTCCGTGGTTTCGATGGTTTTGTGGCGGCGTGGTGTGATGTTCTGGGGCAGCAGAAACTGGTTGAAGATGTCCAGCCGCTCCGTGGCCACGGGGTAGGTGATCAGTACCTCGCCCGCCAAATCCTTGGGCCGCACCTGGGCGCGCTGGGCCAGCGGGTGATTGCGCGCCACGGCCAGCACCTGTTCGTAGTCGAACACCGGCTGAAACACGATGCCGGGCTTGTCCAGCGGGTCGGGCGTCACCAGCAAATCGATCTCATAGCCAAACAGCGCGCCGATGCCGCCGAACTGAAATTTCTGCTTCACGTCCACATCCACATCGGGCCAGGCGGCCAGATAGGGCGAGACGATTTTCAGCAGCCACTGGTAGCAGGGGTGGCATTCCATGCCGATGCGCAAAGCGCCGCGCTCACCCTGGGCGTATTGCTGCAGCCGGGTTTCGGCCAGGTCCAGTTGGGGCAGCACGCGGCCCGCCACGGCCAGCAAATACTGGCCGGCCTGGGTCAGGCGCAGGCTGCGGCCTTCGCGCAGCCAGATGTCGGTGCCCAGCTGGTTTTCCAGCTTTTTCATGCTGTGGCTCAGCGCCGATTGGGTCACGCACAGCACATCGGCGGCGGCGGTCAGCGAGCCCTGTTTTTCGACTTCCTGGACGATGGCCAGGTGGATGCGTTCGAGCATGGGGAATCCGATGTGGATATGAATATGAGCGTTTTTTCTTATGAATCATGCTCATGGACTCGTGAGATAAGACCATTTTACTTCATGGAGTACTTTTCTTAGCATCCGGGCATTCCTTCCCTGCAACCGTATTTTTTCGAGCCCGCATTGCCATGACGACCATCCACAACCTCGGCTTTCCCCGCATCGGCGCCCAGCGTGAACTGAAGTTCGCGCTGGAGTCCTACTGGAAGGGCGAGTCCTCCCGCGACGCACTGCAGCAGTTGGGTGCCGAACTGCGTGCCCGCCACTGGGCCGACCAGCAAGGCCTGGACCTGGTGCCCGTGGGCGATTTTTCTTTTTACGACCAGGTGCTGGACACCAGCTTCACCCTGGGCCATCTGCCCGAGCGTGTGCAGGGCTTCCACGGCGATGCGCTGGACAACTATTTCCGCGTGGCCCGTGGTCGTTCGGCCAAGGGTGGGGAGGAGCACAGCGGCTGCTGTGGCGGCGTGGCCGCAGGTGAGATGACCAAGTGGTTTGACACCAACTACCACTACATCGTCCCCGAGTTCACCGCCGCCACCCAGTTCAAGCTGGACGCCTCGCGCCTGCTGGCGCAACTGGCCGAAGCCAAGGCCCAGGGCGTGCAGTCCAAGCCCGTGCTCATCGGCCCCGTGACCTATCTGGCCATCGGCAAGGCCAAGGACGACTCCAACAAGCTGGCGCTGCTGGAGCGCATATTGCCCGTGTACGCCGAGCTGCTGGAGCAACTGGCCGCCCAGGGTGTGGAGTGGGTGCAGATGGACGAGCCCATTCTGGTGACCGAGCTGGATGCCGATTGGCAGCATGCCTTCAACCTGGCCTATCACCAGCTCAAGAGCGCCAAAATCAAGATTCTGGTGGCCACTTATTTCGGCCAGCTACTGGACAACAAGCATCTGGCGGCCAACCTGCCCGTGGCCGGTCTGCATGTGGATGCCGTTAACGGCAGCCGCGACGATGTGCAGCAACTCATCGGCCTGCTGCCCGGGCACAAGGTGCTGTCGGTGGGCGTGATCAGCGGCCGCAACATCTGGAAGAGCGATCTGGTCGCCGTGCTGGACTGGATCGAGCCGCTGGCCGATCGCCTGGGCGAGCGTTTGTGGATTGCGCCGTCGTGCTCGCTGCTGCATGTGCCGGTGGACCTGAACAGCGAGCAAAAACTGGATGCGGAAGTGAAGTCCTGGCTGGCCTTTGCGCTGCAAAAGCTGGAGGAGCTGCGCGTGCTGGGCAAGGCGCTCACGCAAGGTCGCGATGCCGTCCGCAATGAGCTGGCCGCCAACGCCGCTGCCCTGGCGGCCCGCCGCGCCTCGCCGCGCGTGCACAACCCCGCCGTGCGCGCTGCGGTGGCCCAGATCACGGCCAAGCTGGGGCAGCGCCAGCAGCCCTATAGCGTGCGTGCCGCCAAGCAGGCCGCGCTACTCAAGCTGCCCGCTTTTCCCACCACCACCATCGGCTCCTTTCCGCAGACCGCAGAAATCCGCCAGGCCCGCAGTGCCTTCAAGGCCGGCCGCCTGGACGCTGCCGGCTACCAGGCCGCGATGCGTGCCGAGATCGCACGCAGCGTGCGTGAGCAGGAGGCCCTGGGTCTGGATGTATTGGTGCATGGCGAGGCCGAGCGCAACGACATGGTGGAGTACTTTGGCGAACAGCTCGATGGCTATGTCTTCAGCCAGTTCGGCTGGGTGCAGTCCTATGGCTCGCGCTGCGTGAAGCCGCCGATTCTGTTTGGCGATATCAGCCGCCAGAACCATGGCACCAAGGCCATGACGGTGGAGTGGACCACGTACGCCCAGTCGCTGACGGACAAGCCCATGAAGGGCATGCTGACCGGCCCGGTCACCATCCTGAACTGGTCGTTTGTGCGTGACGACCAGCCGCGTTCGCTGTCCTGCTACCAGCTGGCGCTGGCGATGCGGCAGGAGGTGCTGGACCTGGAAAAAGCCGGCGTGCAGGTGATCCAGATCGACGAGGCCGCGCTGCGCGAAGGCCTGCCGCTGCGCAAGTCGCAGTGGAAGACCTATCTGGACTGGGCCGTGGAGGCCTTCCGGATCACCGCCAACGGCGTGCAGGATGCAACGCAAATCCACACCCATATGTGCTATTCGGAGTTCAACGACATCATCGCCTCGATCGCCGACATGGACGCCGATGTCATCACCATCGAAACCTCGCGCTCGGACATGGAACTGCTGGCTGCCTTCGAGCATTTCCAGTACCCCAACGAAATCGGCCCCGGTGTGTACGACATCCACTCGCCCAACATCCCTTCCGAGGCGCATATCGTCAACCTGATGCGAAAGGCCGCCGAGCGCATCCCGGCACAGCGTCTCTGGGTCAACCCCGACTGCGGTTTGAAGACCCGCCAATGGCCCGAGGTGGTGGCTGCGCTGACCCATATGGTGGCCGCCGCCAAGACGCTGCGCCAGAGCGTTTGATGCAGGCGAGGTGGGTGTGAATCCTTCCCACGTTGGGGGAAGGCAGGGATGGGGGCAGCAGCGTGCACCCTTGCCGAGGGATTCGCAGAGGACGCAGGCCCCATCTCAACCCTCCCCCGAAAGGGGGGCTTTGGTGGGTCTCCCAGGCCCGCTCCAGCAGAGAGTAAAAGCCCCCGTTTGGGGACTTGCCTTGCAACTCCATGGCCCCGATTTCTGGGGCCGGTTCAGCCTGGGGCTTACGATAGACCGCTTTGCATCTGCTCTGTCTGTACCGTGACCCTGATCCGTTTTCCCCATTCTCATGTTTCCCACGTTGACGTAGACGCCGCCATCGTCGACCTGGATGGCACCATGGTCGACACCATCGGCGACTTTGCCGAGGCCATACGCCGCATGCTGGATGACCTCAAGCTGCCCGGCCTGCCGGCCACGGCGGTGGAGCATATGGTGGGCAAGGGTACCGAGCATTTGCTGCGCAGCGTGCTGGCCTATGTGCTGCCGCGCTGCGGGCAGTCAGATGCCGATATGGCGGATGCGGTACAGGCTCTGTTCCCCACCGCGCTGGCGCGCTACGAGTACCACTACATCGCCATCAACGGCGACCACTCTGCCGTGTATGCCGGGGTGAAAGAGGGCTTGCAGGCCTTGAAAGACGCAGGCCTGCGCCTGGCTTGCGTCACCAACAAGCCCATGGCCTTCACCGTGCCGCTGCTGGCGGCCAAGGGGTTGGATGGCTTGTTCGAGCAGGTGTTTGGTGGTGACTCCTTCCCGGTGAAGAAGCCCGACCCGCTGCCGCTGCTCAAAACCTGTGAAGCCCTGGGCAGCGCACCCGCGCGCACGCTGATGCTGGGCGACTCCAGCAACGATGCCCAGGCCGCGCGCGCTGCAGGTTGTCCGGTGGTGCTGGTGTCCTATGGCTACAACCATGGCCAGCCCATTAAAGGCGTGGATGCGGACGGGTATGTGGACAGCCTGATGGAGTTGACGGTGATCACCCCCTGAGTCGCTGCGCGCCTTCCCTCTCTCTGGCTTCGCCGGAGGGGGACGACACCGGCGCGGCGGCACTGGCGCGGTGCCCCGCCATGGATAGCGCCAGATATGTGGACTGGCGCGCCGCGAGGAGACTTTGAACACGTTCTTGGAGAGCCGGGCTGGAATGGCAGTACTTTTGGGGACGGAGTACTGGCAGGCAGTGTGCGTGTATCGGTGGCTATATTTTCCTAAGTTGTTAGGATCTTGCGCTTTTCTGTAATTTTTTTTGCGTTTGACGCAAGACAAGGAGAACCCACCGACATGCAAGGCTTGCACCTGACCGCTGACCTCTACGACTGCCGCTGTTCCGATGACTTGATGCTGGATGACGCCCAGATCGCCGCCTTGTGCACCGCACAGACCCTGAGTGCGGGGCTGACCGAGGTGGGGGCACAGTGGGTGAAGTTTCCGCCCTACCAGGGCCAGCCCGGCGGGGTGACAGGAACGGTCTTGCTGGCCGAGTCGCACCTGGCGATTCACACTTGGCCGGAAACCGGCAACGTCACTGTCGACGTTTATGTGTGCAACTTCTCGGGCGACAACACGGGCAAGGCCCAGGCCTTGATGGAGGGCGTGGTGGCGGCCTATGCGCCGCGCCGGGTGGTGCGCCAGCAACTGTGGCGCGGAGACATCAGCGGTGCGGGCGAAGGCGAGGGCAGCCAGGTGATGGAAGCCCTGACCCCGGATGCCAGCTTTGGCCTGCAGGCCGAGCTGCTGCAGCGACGCCAGACTGCCTACCAGCAGTTGGAGCTGCTGGACACGCCGCGCTTTGGCAAGGTGCTGCGCCTGGATGGCCGCTTCATGACCTCGGAGCGCGAGGAGTTTTTCTACCACGAGGCCCTGATACACCCGGCCACGCTGGCCCATCCACAACCGCGCAAGGCCTTGATCATTGGCGGTGGTGACGGGGGCGCGGCCGAAGAGCTGCTCAAGCACAACACGCTGGAGCAGGTGGTGCTGGCCGAGCTGGACAGCGAGGTGATTGCCACGGCCAAGGCCGAGTTGCAGGCTGTGCACCGCGGCGTGTGGGACGACCCGCGCCTGCAGGTACTGGAGGGCGACGGCATGCTCTACCTGGACCAGACGGAAGAGCGCTTTGACCTGGTGTTCATGGACCTGACCGACCCCGACACACCGGCCGAATGCCTGTACACCGGCAGCGCCTGGCAACGCATACGCCGGGCCATGGCGCCGGGTGGGGCCCTGGTGCTGCACCTGGGCAGCCCGGTATTTCACCCCGAGCAGGTGCAAGACCTGGTGGCCGAGCTGCAGCAGCAATTCCTCAAGGTGCGCTGCTACGGCCTGTATGTGCCGCTGTATGGCGCGTACTGGGGCATGGCCGTGGTGTCGGACAGCCTGGATGCCTCGCGCCTGACGCCTGCCGCTGCGGCCCAGCGCCTGCAGGCCCGGGGTGTGGGCGATCTGCAGTACTACAACCCCGAGGTGCATGGTGCCCTGTTTGCCCTGCCCAACTACTACCGCGCCCTGGTGGGGCCTGCGGCCTACGGCGTGGTGGAGGTCGAAGACGCTACGGAAGTGGCCACGGCATAAGCTCTGCGGCATGGTGAAGGCAAGCCCCCATGCCTGACAGGCAGGGGCTTGCCGCCGCACAGCGCCCAGGTTTGCTACACTTTGGCGCTATGTTCATTCACTACGTGTTCATCACAGGTTGCGCAGACCGGGGAGCCTGGCCCTGGCGCAAGCCATTCATGACCGCCTGAATCGCCGCGGGTGCCATGCCGCGCGTGCACCCTCAGCCCCTGCACCTCCACAGGGGCCATGAATGAACCTGCGGCGCTGCGCCGGCGGAACCCGCCCACGCACACAGCGCCGCCCCGCGATGGGAACTTGCTCCTGTGATCACGGAACTCGAATTCAAAAGCCTGGCCAGCGAAGGCTATAACCGCATCCCCCTGGTGACCGAGGCCTTTGCCGACCTCGAAACCCCGCTCTCCCTCTACCTCAAGCTGGCCCATGCCAGCGGTGACGGCAAATACAGCTTTTTGCTGGAGTCCGTGGTGGGTGGCGAGCGCTTTGGGCGCTACAGCTTTATCGGCCTGCCGGCACGCAGCTTTTTGCGCGCCAGCGGTTTTGGTGCTGAAGCCAAAACTGAGGTGGTGAGCGACGGCGTGGTGGTGGAGACGCATGCCGGCAACCCGCTGGACTTTATTGCTGACTACCAAAAGCGCTTCAAGGTGGCCCTGGTGCCCGGTCTGCCGCGTTTTTGTGGTGGCCTGGCCGGCTACTTCGGCTATGACGCCGTGCGCTATATCGAGAAAAAACTCGAAGCCAGTTGCCCTCCCGACTCGCTGGGCACGCCCGACATCATGCTGCTGCAGTGTGAGGAAGTGGCCGTCATCGACAACCTGTCGGGGCGGCTGTACTTCATCGTCTATGCCAACCCGGCCGAGGCCGAGGCTTACGCCAAGGCCAAACGCCGCATGCGCCAGCTCAAGGACCAGCTGCGCTACTCGGTGAGCGCGCCGCAGATCAAGGGCGGCGACAGCCACCCGGCCCAGCGCAGCTTTGCCAAGCAGGACTACCTGAAGGCCGTGGACCAGGCCAAGGAGCTGATTGCCGCGGGCGACTTCATGCAGGTCCAGGTGGGCCAGCGCATCCACAAGCGCTATACCGAGTCGCCCCTGGCGCTGTACCGCGCGCTGCGCTCGCTCAACCCCTCGCCCTATATGTATTACTACCACTTTGGAGACTTCCAGGTGGTGGGCGCCAGCCCCGAGATTCTGGTGCGCCAGGAGAAGGTGGCGGACTCGGAAGGCGGCGGCGAGAAGATCACCATACGCCCCCTGGCCGGCACACGCCCGCGCGGCGCCACGCCCGAAAAAGACAAGGCGGCCGAGCTGGAGCTGGTGAACGACCCCAAGGAACGCGCCGAGCATGTGATGCTGATCGACCTGGCGCGCAACGACATCGGTCGCATCGCCAAGACCGGCTCTGTCAAGGTGACGGAAGCCTTTGCGGTGGAGCGCTACAGCCATGTGATGCACATCGTCAGCAATGTCGAAGGCATTTTGCAGGACGGCATGACCAGCATGGATGTGCTCAAGGCCACCTTCCCGGCCGGCACGCTGTCGGGCGCACCCAAGGTGCATGCCATGGAAATCATCGACCAGCTCGAACCCACCAAGCGTGGCATCTACGGCGGCGCCGTGGGCTATCTGAGCTTTGCCGGCCATATGGACATGGCCATCGCCATCCGCACCGGCGTCATCAAGGACGGTGTGCTGTATGTGCAGGCCGCTGCCGGCGTGGTGGCCGACTCCGTCCCCGAGATGGAGTGGAAAGAAACCGAACACAAGGCGCGCGCCGTGTTGCGCGCCGCAGAACTGGTGGAAGAAGGACTCGAGTAATGACCCGCGCAATCGATAAAGTGAAAACCTGCAGCACCATGACCGAAGTGCGTGCCGGCGTGAATGCGCTGGACGACATTCTGGTGCCCCTGCTGGTGGAGCGCAGCGGCTATATGACCCAGGCCGCCACGGTGAAGAACGACGAAGGCCTGGTGCGCGATGAAGCCCGCATCCAGACCATCATCGACCGCGTGCGCCCCATGGCCGAAGCCCAGGGCGGCAATGCCGACCTGATCGAGCGCCTCTACCGCGCCATGATGGAGTGCTACATCGCCTACGAGCATGACGAGCTGGCGCGTCTGCGTGCCCAAGGCCTCAAGCCCAGAGGAGAGCCTGCATGAAGCTCTTGATGATCGACAACTACGACAGCTTTACCTACAACATCGTCCAGTACCTGGGCGAGCTGGGCGCTGACGTGACCGTGGTGCGCAACGACGAAACCACGCTGGACGCCGTGATTACGCTGGTGGCTGAAAAAGGCATTGAGCGCATCGTGGTCTCGCCCGGCCCTTGCTCGCCGGCCGAGGCCGGCATCTCGGTGGCCGCCATCCAGCACTTTGCCGGCAAGCTGCCGCTGCTGGGCGTGTGCCTGGGCCACCAGGCCATTGGCGCGGCCTTTGGCGGCGACATCATCCGCGCACAGCAGCAAATGCATGGCAAGACCAGCGTCATCACCACCGACCAGCAAGGCGTGTTTGCCGGCCTGCCTGCGCAGTTCACTGTGAACCGCTACCACTCGCTGGTGATTGACCGCCAGACGATTCCGGACTGCCTGGCCATCACCGCCACCAGCGAGGACGGCGAGATTCAGGGCGTGCGCCACAAAACGCTGGCCGTGGAGGGCGTGCAGTTCCACCCGGAAAGCATACTCACCGAGCATGGCCACGCCATGCTGAAAAACTTCCTCGAACAAAACTAAGACCCCGGGCCGCGCTGCACCACAGCCGGCCTTTTCATTTTGAGAGAGCTGCTGGTGCGCGTGCTGCCTGGGTTTTCAAGCAAAAACAAACGCAACACCAGGCGCAGAGCGCATCTGCAGCTTCACAAGCAATAGCAAAGGAATTGGGCCATGGCGACCATCAACACCATCACCCCCCAGGAAGCGCTGCAGCGCACCATCGAGCACCGCGAAATCTTTCACGACGAGATGCTGCACCTGATGCGCATGATCATGCGCGGCGAGCTCTCGCCCGTGATGACGGCGGCCATCGTCACCGGTCTGCGTGTGAAGAAGGAAACCATTGGCGAAATCGCCGCCGCCGCCGAGGTGATGCGCGAGTTCTCCAACAAGGTGGTCGTACACGACAAGAGCGGCCTGGTGGACATCGTGGGCACCGGCGGCGACGGCGCCAACACCTTCAATATCTCCACCTGCTCCACCTTTGTGATCGCGGCCGCCGGCGGCAAGGTCAGCAAACATGGTGGGCGCAGCGTCAGCAGCAAAAGCGGCAGCGCCGACGCCATGGAAGCCCTGGGCATCAACATCATGCTGCAGCCGGCCCAGATTGCCGACTGTATACGCGATGTGGGCATAGGATTCATGTTCGCGCCCAACCACCACCCGGCCATGAAGAATGTGGCCCCGGTGCGCAAGGAGCTGGGCGTGCGCACCATCTTCAACATCCTGGGTCCGCTGACCAACCCGGCCGGGGCGCCCAACATCCTCATGGGCGTGTTCCACGAAGACCTGGTCGGCATCCAGGTGCGTGCCCTGCAGCGCCTGGGCGCCGAGCATGCGCTGGTGGTCTATGGCCGCGACGGTCTGGACGAAATCAGCCTGGGCGCGGGCACCCTGGTGGGCGAGCTCAAAGACGGCGTGGTGCGCGAATACGAGGTCCACCCCGAGGACTTTGGCCTGCGCATGGCTGGCACCCGGGCGCTGAAGGTGGAGAATCCCGAGGAATCCAAGGCCATGCTGCTGGGCGTGCTGCAGGGCGAGCAAGGCCCGGCGCGCGACATCGTCTGCCTGAATGCGGGCGCCGCGCTCTATGCGGCCAATGTGGCCAGCAGCATTGAAGATGGCCTCCTGCGCGCCCAGCAGGCGCTGGACAGCGGCGCCGCCCTGCAAAAGCTGCAGCAGCTGGCGGCTTACACCAGCGCGCTGACTGCCTGAGCGTATGGGTACACCTTCGTTGCGCGAAGCACTGGCATCGTTGCAGCAGATGGTGGAGTGCGACACCCGTTGGCAGTTGCCGGAATATGTGCAGCTGACGCCGCCCGCCTGGATGGCGTTGCCGCGCCTGCTGGTGCCGGCCTTGGCCGTGTTGTTGTGGCTGGCCTTTGCCGGGTCGGCCGGCACCATGGAGTTGGCAGTACTGACGGCCGTGCTCGGAGTGGGTTGTGTGGCGCATGTCCGACTGGGCCGACGTCGCAGCCTGCTGCTGGGAGAAGGCAGCTTGCGTGCCGACCAGGGGCGTGGTTGCTGCGTGGAGGTGTTGCAGCGGGTGGTGTCTACACAGGGTGTGGAGCCGGCGCTGCAATGCACGCTGGAGCACGCTCAGGATTGGAGCGTGGGCTGTGTGGCTTTCACCGACCGGCCCCGCAGGCGCTATGGCTGGCGTGTGGAATTACGCCATGTCCGCCGTGGGCCGGTGCTGCGCCTGTGTACAGTGCTGCATGAAGGTCACGCGGTGCAGCAGCTGGATGCGCTCGATACGCTGGTGAACCATATGGCTGCACGCCTGGGCATACGTCGCTCGGGCGCGGCCCTTGCTGCGGCATCCGTGCCCCCCTGATTTCCCCGGCTGGGCGCCAGCTGGGCTACCGAGAAAGAATTTTCCATGTCTGACATTCTGAAAAAAATCTGCGACGTCAAGGTCGAGGAAGTGGCCGCTGCCAAGCAGCGCATGCCGCTGGAAGCCATGCGCCGCGACGCCGAAAGCCGCGTCAGCACGCGCGACTTTGTGGGCGCCATGCGCGCCAAGATCGCCCACGGCCAGGCCGCGGTGATTGCCGAAATCAAAAAAGCCAGCCCCAGCAAAGGCGTGATCCGTGCGGATTTTGATCCGGCCGACATCGCCCAAAGCTATATGGTGGGCAATAGCAACACCAAGGCCAAGATCCACGGCAATGCCACGGCGGCCTGCCTGTCGGTGCTGACCGACCGCCAGTTTTTTCAGGGCGAGCCCGACTTTCTGAAGCAGGCCCGCGCCAGCACCTTGCTGCCCGTGCTGCGCAAGGACTTCATGGTCGACCCCTACCAAATCTATGAGTCGCGCGCCATGGGGGCCGACTGCGTGCTACTGATCGCCGCCTGCCTGGAAGACGGTCTGATGGCCGAGATGGAGCAGATCGCCCGCAGCCTGGATATGGCCGTGCTGGTGGAGGTGCATGACGGCGCCGAGCTGGAGCGGGCGCTCAAGCTCAAGACGCCGCTGGTGGGCATCAACAACCGCAATCTGCGCAGCTTTGAGGTCGACATCCAGACCACACTGGCGCTGCAAAAGAATGTGCCGGCCGATCGCCTGCTGGTGACCGAGTCTGGCATCCAGACCAAGGACGATGTGAAGACCATGCGCGACGCGGGCATCAACGCCTTCTTGGTGGGCGAGGCATTCATGCGTGCGGATGAACCGGGTGAAGCTCTGGCCGCCCTGTTCGCTCACCCCAAGAAGTAAGTTAAAGCCTTGCGGCTTTGTGGCTGCCCTGTGGCAAGGCGTCCATACGGCGCTTCATGCTTTGTTGCGCGCCCTTGCCGTACCGGCGTACTGTCTGCGGGCCCGCGCCGCGCCTGAAGCGCCGTCTGGCCGTTGTGGGGGCTGGTTGGATTGCAGTGACGCTGCACAGGCCCACTCCGGCAGGTATTCCAAAGCCCGGCCTTGCTTCGCCAGTTCACGGCGATCGCGCTAGGATGCAGGCAAGCACAGTGCTCCCAAAAAAGTGAGCGGTCTGTGCTTGCCTTTCTTGTTCTTGAGTATGAATGTGGCCTGAAATGACCGATACAAGCGCACCAGCTGCTACGCAATTGATGAGTGCCAACCCCAGCGATTGGGCGGTGGCACCGGGCTGGCAGGCTGCGGTGGATGCGTTTTTTTTCTCGCCCACCGGCCAGCAATTGCTGGACTATCTGCAGCAGCGCCTGGATGAGGGCGCTGCCATTTTTCCGCCCCAGCCGCTGCGTGCGTTGGAGCTGACGGCGCCGGAAGATGTGCGCCTGGTCATCCTGGGCCAGGATCCCTACCACGGCCGTGGCCAGGCCGAGGGGCTGGCGTTTTCCGTGGCCTCGGGCGTGCGCCTGCCGCCCTCGCTGCAGAACATATTCAAGGAAATCCAGCGCGATCTGGGTCAGCCATTTCCGCCGTTTCCGCAACCGGGTGGCAGCCTGGTGAAGTGGGCGCAAAACGGTGTGCTGCTGCTCAACACCTGTTTGACGGTGGAAGAGGGCCAGGCCGCCAGCCACAGCAAGCGTGGCTGGGAGCTGCTGACCGATGCCATCATTCGCCAGGTGGCCGAGCAGGGCCGGCCCACGGTCTTCATGCTCTGGGGCAACCATGCCCAGTCCAAGCGCGTGCTGATTCCCCAGGACCGTGGCCATCTGGTGCTGACCAGCAACCACCCCTCGCCCCTGTCTGCACTGCGCCCACCCGTGCCTTTTATTGGCAACGGCCATTTCAGCGCGGCCAAGCATTTCCGCGAACAGCACGGCTACTGAGAAGCCGGCCCTGGGCTTGGGGAGCTAACACGCACGCTTGGCAGCGGGCGGCGTGGATATCGCACATCCTGCATTGGTATTGAACTTTTACTGAGAATGATTCTCATAAAATTGTTTCAATGGGCTACATGGCCCGGTGCAATGCAAAGGATGGAAGCTATGCAAGGTTTGTGGACACGCCGCCAGACGCTGGCGGGCTTGGGATTGGCGTTGAGCCTGTCGTGGTCGGCGGCGCAGGCCGCAAATGTGACGGTGAAGGACAACCGGGGTGAGGTGTCGCTGCCGCTGCAGCCCAAGACCGTGGTGGTGTATGACCTGGGCGCGCTGGACATCATCCAGAGCCTGGGCGGCGCCGTGCATGGCGTGCCCAACCAGGCACTGCCGCCGTTGCTGGCCGCGTACAAGGACCAGGCCAAGTACCCGCAAGTGGGCAGCCTGTTCGAGCCTGACTACGAAAAACTCAAGGCGCTCAAGCCCGACCTCATCATTGCCGGCAACCGCACGCTGCCCAAGATTGCCGAGCTTTCCAAGTTCGCGCCCGTGCTGGATGTGACGGTGGGTGACGGGGACCAGCTGACGCAGATCTACCGCAACATCCGCTCGATTTCCGCCATCTACGGCATGCCGCAAAAGGGCGAGGAGCAGATCCAGACCATCGCGTCGGAAATCGCCGCACTGAAGACCAAGGCACAAAAGCAGGGCAGCGCCCTGATGCTGATGACCAATGGCGGCAAGATGAGCGTCTACGGCCCGGGATCGCGCTTTGACATGCTGTATGCGGTGTTTGGTGTGCAGCCGGTCAAGGACAAGATCGAGGTCTCCAAGCATGGCCAGGCCGTGTCTTTTGAGTACCTGCTCAAGACCAATCCCGATTGGTTGCTGGTGCTGGACCGTGATGCCGCCATCGGCCGCGAAGGCGCTTCGGCACGCAAGCTGCTGGACAACAAGCTGGTGCACGCCACCAAGGCCTGGCGCAACCAGCACATCGTCTATCTGAACGCGGCCAACTGGTATTTGCTGTCCAACGCTGGCCCGGGCGCGCTCAGGGAGAACCTGAAGCAGCTGTCCGATGCCTTCGGCCAGTAACCCTTCCGTCTCCCCGGTCCACTGCAGCCGCGCGCGTTCACCGCAGCGCTGGCTGCAGGGCAGCGTCCAGCTCATGCTCACTGCGGTCGTGTTGACCGCTTTGGCCGTGGGCAGCTTGGCCGTGGGTGTCAGCGATGTGCGCTGGGACACGCTGTGGAGCCACAGCGAAGATGATGTGATGGCCCAGGTGCTGATGTATTCGCGCGTGCCGCGCACCCTGGCCCTGGTGCTGGCGGGCTCGGCCATGGCCGTGGCCGGGCTGCTGATGCAGATGCTGGCGCGCAACCATTTTGTGGAGCCCTCCACCGTGGGCACGGTGGAGTCGGCCACGCTGGGCATGCTGGTGTGCATGCTGTGGGCGCCGGATTGGCCGGTGATGGCCAAGATGGGTGTGGCGGCGCTGTTTGCGCTGGCGGGCACGGGGTTGTTCATTGGCGCGCTGTCGCGCATACGCCTGCGTTCGGCCTGGATCGTGCCCCTGGTGGGCCTGATTCTGGCCGGGGTGATCGAGGCCGGCACCATGTTCCTGGCCTACCAGCACGACATGATCCAGTCGCTGCGTGCCTGGTCGAATGGTGACTTTTCCGCCATTGTCGATGGCCGCTATGAAATGCTGTATTTGTCGCTGGCCGTCACCGTGGTGGCCTGCCTGGCGGCGGACCGCTTTACCGTGGCCGGCCTGGGCGAATCCTTTGCCACCAACCTGGGTCTGAACTACAAGGCCTTGGTCTGGCAGGGCCTGATCGTGGTGGCCGTGGTGACGGCCTGCATTGTGGTCACCGTGGGCAGCATTCCCTTTGTGGGCCTGATCGTGCCGAATGTGGTGCGCCTGCTGGTGGGCGACAACGTGCGCCGCAGCGTGCTGTGGGTGGCGGCGGCCGGTGCCGGCCTGACGCTGGCCTGCGATCTGGTGGGGCGCCTGGTGATTGCGCCCTATGAGATCCCCGTGGGCACGGTGATGGGCGTGGTGGGCAGCGCGTTGTTCCTGGTCATTTTGCTGCGCCAAAGAAAGCGTGAGGGCTGAGCCATGCAGACAGTGAATGCGAGGGCTGCAGTGGCCGTCGAGCGCGTGGGCATGCAGCCCGGCCGCTGGCAGCGCATGGGTGTGCGGCTGGGCGCTTTGGCGCTACTGGCCCTGCTGGCGATTACCGCCTTTATGACCGTGGGCGTGGAGGCCGACTGGGCCTTTGTGCTGCAGCATCGGGGCACCAAGCTGGTGGCCATGGTGGTGGTGGCTGCGGCCCTGGGCATGTCCACCGTGGTGTTCCAGACCGTGACACACAACACCATCCTCACGCCAGCGGTGATGGGTCTGGATGCGCTTTACCAGCTGCTGCAGGCCGTGCTGGTGTTGACGCTGGGAGCGGTGGGCGTGGTGGCCCTGGGCATGGTGCCCAAGTTCGGGCTGGAGATTGTCTGCATGGCAGGCCTGAGCGTGCTGCTGGTGCGCTGGCTGTTTGCCGGCCATGCCAGCAGCCTGCATCTGATGCTGTTGGTGGGCATGGTGGCGGGCATTTTGTTTCGCAGCCTGACCAGCTTTGCCATGCGCATGATCGACCCCAATGAGTTCGCCACGCTGCAGGACCGCATGTTCGCCAACTTCAACACCATACAGACACCGTTGCTGCTGCCAGCAGGTGCTCTGCTGCTGTTGGGCGGCCTTTTTTTCTGGCGACAGCGCCATGTGCTGGATGTGCTGGCCCTGGGGCGTGAGGCGGCCATCAACCTGGGTTTGAACTACCGCCGCCAGGTGCTGCAGCTGCTGGTGGTGGTCTGCACCATGGTGGCCATATCGACCGCGCTGGTGGGGCCGGTGACCTTCTTTGGCCTGCTGGTGGCGAATATGGCCTACCAGTGGATGGGCACGCGCCGCCATGCCTGGGTGCTGCCCGCCGTGGTGCTGTGGGGTGCCATCTTGCTGCTGGGCGGTCAGGTGGCGCTGGAGCGGGTGCTGGGCTTCAACTCGGCGCTGTCGGTGGTGGTGGAGTTTGTGGGTGGCCTGGTCTTTATCTGGCTGCTGATGCGCAAGGGAAAGCAATGATTGAGACGCGTGACATCGTCAAGCGCCACGGCAGCACCACGGTGTTGCATGGCGTGACGGTGCAGATTCCGGAGCAAAAGTTCACGGCCATCATCGGCCCCAATGGCGCGGGTAAGAGCACGCTGCTGTCGCTGGTGAGCCGGTTGATGCCGATTTCCAGCGGCAGTGCCAGCGTGGCCGGGCTGGATGTGACCACCACAGCCAGCGATGCGCTGGCCAGGGTGATGGCCATTTTGCGCCAGGAAAACCAGAGCACGCTGCGCCTGACGGTGCGCGATCTGGTGGGCTTTGGCCGCTTTCCGCACAGCAAGGGCCGCATGACGGAAGAAGACCTGCGCCATGTGGACGAGGCGCTGGAATATCTGCACCTGCAGGAGCTGGCAGGGCGCTTTCTGGACGAGCTCTCCGGCGGCCAGCGTCAGCGCGCCTACATCGCCATGGTGCTATGCCAGGACACGCCTTACATCTTGCTGGACGAGCCTCTGAACAACCTGGACATGGCCCATGCTGTGACCATGATGAAGCTGCTGCGCCGCATGGTGGACGAGCGTGGCAAGACCGTGGTGGTGGTGCTGCACGACATCAACTTTGCCAGCTGCTATGCCGACCATATCCTGGCCATGCAGGCCGGCCGCATGGCCCATGCCGGCCCGCCCGAGGCCGTGGTGCGCGATGAGGTGTTGAGCCAGCTCTACGGTATCCCAGTCTCGGTGCATGAGGTTCAGGGACAAAGGCTGTGTCACTATTTTACGTGAGTGAATCGACCAGCTTTTCCTAGATAGCTACCGGCCTCACGGAATTGCGTCTCTCGAACTCTACGGGAGACATGCCATCCGCAGACGAATGTCTGCGGATGGGGTTATAGAACATCTCGATGTAGCCAAAGATTGCGCTGCGCGCTTCTTGCCTTGTCGCATAGGTGTGTTTGCGAATGCGCTCACACTTGAGCAACTGGAAGAAACTCTCCGCCACGGCGTTGTCGTGGCAATTGCCTCGCCTGCTCATGCTGGGCTGCAGGTTGTGGCCTGCGAGGAAGCGCTGCCATTCATGGCTGGTGAATTGGCAGCCTTGATCGGAATGCACAACGACCGTATTGCGGGGCCTTCTCCGCCAGACAGCCATGTGCAAGGCATCAAGAGCCAACTGGGTGTCAATGCGGCTGCCCGTGGACCAGCCAACTACTTGCCGGGAATACAGGTCGATCACCGCAGCCAAGTACAGCCAGCCCTCGTGCGTAGCGATATACGTGATGTCGGTGACCCAGGCGGTATTGGGTTCACTGACTTTGAACTGTTGCTCCAACAGGTTAGGCGCAACTATGGCTGCAGCACCGCCCCGTGGACGTGGCCGCTTGCCATAGCCTCTTTGTGCCTTCAATCCTTCATGACGCAATAGCTTGGCAACGCGATGCCTACTGCAACCTTCACCCAAGTCACGCATATCCAGGGTCAGTTTGCGATAGCCATAAACGCCGCCGCTCTCCAGCCAAGCCTGTTTGAGCAAGCCCAGCAACCTGCGGTCATCAACCGCACGTTTGCTTTCTGGTTTGGCCTTCCAGGTGTAGTAGCCGCTGGGGTGCAGCCGCAGCATGCGACACATCCGCAAGACGCTGTAGACCTTCTGATGCCTGGCGATAAAGGCGTACTTCAGTCGGACTGGCGAGCGAAGTACGCCGCCGCTTTTTTTAGGATGTCACGCTCCTCTGTGACCCGCTTGAGCTCGGACTTCAGGCGACGCAGCTCTTCGCTTTGGCTCACTTGCTGGGCTCGTTGCGCTGCTGGGATTTGTTGCTGGCGAACCCATTTGTACAGGCTATGTGCACTCACGCCTAGGCGGCGTGAGACATCGGCCACGCTGTGGCCGTGTTCCAGGATTTGCTTGGCTGCTTCAATCCTGAATTCTTCGGGGTAACGTTGACTGCTCATAAGGACTCCTATTGGAACGGAAATAGGAGGCTTTGAACTATCTACAAAACTCTGGTCGATTCACTCCCCGTCATCGTTGTCCAGCAGTCGTTGTAGAGCACCTTCTCGCCACAGTGCTAGCAACCCACCTAGGAGTCCCCCCAGTACACTGCCTAGCAGCAGAATGAGCCATGGTTGCGGTGATTTTGAACGCTCCGGTGCAATGATCTGACCATCCATATGGATGATGGCAAAGTCGCGTGCCGCGGCCTGGTGTTCCTTGAGCAAACGTAGCTGCGCTTCAGCCGCTCGCAATCCGTCAACAAAAGGTGCCTCGTCCTCTCGGCGCTTGAGGACATCAATTTCGGCTTGCAACGATCTGGTGCCACGTGCATAGAGTTGCGAACCATCCATATAGGGGGCCAAACCGTCTTGTTGAGGTGGTTGCATGCGCGTGATTTGCGGCTCATGCTGGCCCACGGCCTGGGCCACCTGCAATGCCTCATCCAACAGCGCCAGACGATCTTGACGCATGGTTTGTGAGACCCGCAAACGCTCCTGCCAGTCTTGCTCCGTATTGTGTATGAGCAAGGAGACCGATTTTTCCGAGTCGGTAAGCAAGGCTGTTTTGGCATCCTGCTCCACTTGTGTCAGAAAGTCCGTTGCCCACTGTGCTGCTTGACTCCCCGTGGGCGCAACGACCTGGATGCTGTATAGCATCCGCCCTTTGGGTGGCGGAGGTGTCATGCGCAAAACATGGTGCTTCATGCCAGAAAAAAGCGCTTGTTCAGCAGCAGCTGAAGCCGGTCGCTGTGCTTGAGCTGGCAAATAGGTCTCGGCAAAGAAGCGCTGTAGAGCCTCGTCGCTCAGCAGGCGGCGTGTGAAATAGGTATAGACCTGCTCAGGAGTGAATGGCTCCAGCCCAGAGTCTGGAGAGCGTCCTTGGTTGAGCTGGATCAATTCATTGTTATAGGGTGCATCCAAATAGGCTCGAACCTCATATAGAGGCTGGCGCATTGCAACGCTGGCTGCAGAAATGAGCAAGCCAGCAAAAAATGTTCCGCCTATTAAGAGTCTCTGGCGTTTGAAAAAAACAAAAGCATGAGAAAGTAAAGAATTGTCAGTACGCACGAAGGATAAAACCCGGATAAAGGCCAAAAACCTGCCAAGTTTATATGGTTTGCCAGGCTTCGCGAAGACCCAACCAGTCTGATGAATTACGTCGGTGCCACTTAAGGAAAGCTTTTGACTATCGGTTCAGAAGTCACACAATGCAGAAAATATGCACTCCCCATATTGAGGGATGCTTATTCAGCTCTCGGCCCGAAATTTCGCAGCTTGGTTTTAAACACAAACCTGCGATTCGCCGAGAGGTGTTGGCCGCATTTAGAGCGGCTAATAAAACACAGGCAGGTTGCGAGCGCATATGACACCGCACCCCAGGGAAAGCAGGGCCAGATGAACGTCGATGCGACGCTCGAAACGGGTACGCAGCTTGCCGAAGGTGGCCAGCCAAGAGTGAGTGCGTTCGACCGCCCAGCGGTGGCGCCTGAGACGGTCATTACGCTCGATCCCCCTGCGTGCGATGCGATTCTTGATTCCGCGGCGCTTGAGGTGGGCGCGGCACCTCGCATAGTCATAGCCCTTGTCCGCATGCAGCTTGTCTGGACACCTGCGCGGCCTGCCCTGCTTGCCGCCCACAGCCGGCAGAGCGTCAACCAATTCCTCGAAGACCACCGAGTCATGACGGTTGGCCCCGGTCACGCAGAAGATCAATGGGATGCCTTGGCGATCCGTGATGAGATGGCGCTTGCTGCCGAGTTTGCTCCGATCCGTGGGGTTGGGCCCCGTGTACGGGCCCCCCGGGGGCTGGGCACGCTGGCCCCATCCACGCTGACTCGGCTGAAGTCGAGCTTGTCGGCGTTGCGCAGTTCGCTCAGCAACTGCAGATGCAGGCTGTGCCAAACGCCCGCAGCTTGCCAGTCTCGCAGCCACCTCCAGCACGTCATGCCACTGCCGAAGCCCAGCTCCTGCGGAAGTTCTTCCCAAGGGATGCCAGTGCGCAGCACAAAAAGGATGCCATTCAAGGCCAACTCGTCACTCAGTCGTGGTCTGCCTCCCTTGGGCGATAGCTTCACGAAGGGTAGCAACGGCTCGATCCTTTTGTACAGCGCCGCGCCAACTTCCTTGTTTCTCTTTCTTCCCATGCACTATCAAACGCACAGCCTGCCCTTGGTGATGACAGGCTTTTGTTAGCCGTTCTTAGAGCGTGTTCAAAGTCTCGCCAGATGTGAGAAGCTCGCAGGATGAGAAAAGGCTACCCCAGCGATATCAAGCGCGAGCAGTTCGAAGTGATCCGGCCAATGCTGGAGAGTGCGCGCAAAAGGACGGCCCCACGCAAGGTGGAGCTTTACGAGGTGTTCTGCGCCGTGCTGTATCTGCTGCGCACGGGCTGCCAGTGGCGAGCGCTGCCCAGCGACTTTCCCAAGTGGCGCACGGTGCATTCGTACTGGGCGATCTGGAGCGAGCCCCGCGAGGAAGGCAGCCTGCTGGAGCAGGCTTTAAAAAAATCAGGTTGGCGCGGCCCGCGAGAAACTGGGGCGCAACGCATGCAGCGCGTTCTTGATCATCGACGCGCAGAGCGTGAAGAACAGGGACACGGTGGGGCTGAAGGGCTATGACAAGGTCTGTGGGATCAAGCGGCACATTGCGGTGGACACCCAGGGGCTGCCACATGCCATTGCGGTGACCACGGCTGAGGTAACGGACCGCAAAGGTGCCCTGCAGCGCTGTAAGCGGACGCTGGGGCGGGTGCAAGGCGTGTTGTGCGACAGCGGCTACGTGGGTCAGCCCTTTGCGCAGGGCGTACAAGAGATTCTGGGCGAGCACGTGACGGTGCAAATCGCCAAGAGAAGCGAGATGCACAGCTTCAAGGTCATGCCCAAGCGCTGGGTAGTGGAGCGCAGCTTCGCCTGGCTGGAGAAGAACAGGAGGTTGTGGAAAAACTGCGAGCGTTGGCTCAACACCAGCTTGCAGTTCGTCCATCTGGCGTTCTTGGGGTCCTTGCTCAGGAGACTTTGAACACGTTCTTAGCGCTTGCTGTCAGATCGGCCGAAAGCGGCGCGCAGACGTGTGACTTTTTGGGCTTGCTCCGGTCGCTGCCAATTGCTTTGCATGGCATGGCGGGTCAGGACGAAAAGCAGTAGCAACATGGCGCTGGCCAATGTGGCAATGCTGACAATCAGCAGAGGCTTGGGTTTTATGGAGTGCTCGGGCAGCGTGGGCGTTTGCACCATGTCCTCATCGGTCAGCCCCTCCATTTGGGTTTGCAGCGTGACAATGGCCCGCATGCGATTGCTGTTGGCATCCAGCAGCTCACCATACAGCCTGGCCATCTGGTCGGTGACACGGCCTTTTTGCAGCTGTTGGGTGATGGTTTGTTCCAGCTGATTGCCCTCGGCCAGGCGATCTTGCTCGGTCTGCAAAAGTCCTTGTAGCCTGCGCAGCTCGTCTCCACGGGGAACAGAGAGTGGGCGCAGATGGAGCCAAACCGCTGCATTGAGTTGTTGCGCCTGCTCGGGTGATGGGCCGAAAGTTCGCAAGGTGACCAGCTTGTCTTGGCGCCCTGTGCTGGCGTGCACCAATTGGGACATCAACTGGTGCCGTGCAGCCTTTGACTGGTCTTTGGCAATGCCCAAATCGAGTGCAACACTGTCCAGAAAATCGGCCGAATTGCTCAGGCTGATGATGGCAGAGGGAGAAATGCGGATGCCGGATTTGTCTGCATCCAGCATGGAAACGCTCTCAAAGCTTTTTGGCAACCACAGACTCACCAGCAAGCAGGAGAGGCCTATGACCAGAGGGGCAATGGTGAGCAGCTTGATGTGTTCGGCCAGCACGATCAAGAGATCCAGCAGGTCAATCTCATCCGTGTTTTCTGCTGCGGCTGGGGAAGGGGCTATGACTGCGGGTGTGCTGGGTGGCATGAGCATGGAATACCAGAACGAAATGTATCGAATCTAGCATTTCATCTTGCTTCTTTGTGCCACTTTACATTGATTTGCAATATCGGTATTTTATTTGTAACCCATGTTTTGAGCGGCGCTGTTGCACAAATCATCTCTTGGCAGCAGGTAGGCTTGGGAGATGAGCAAGCCCCTTCAGACCAAGCCCCGATATCGCACCACCAACTGGGCGCAGTACAACGCAGCGCTCAAGGCACGCGGATCGCTGGCGGTCTGGTTTGACAGACGCATGGGCTGGTTTGCCGCAGCCAGCGGCAAACGCGGGCGAAGCCCGAAGTTCTCGGATGCTGCCATCCAGTTCTGCCTGACTATCAAGAACCTATTTGGCTTGGCTTTGCGGCAAACCACCGGCTTCGTGCAGCCCTTGCTCACCCTGTCAGGCCTGCATTGGCCTGTGCCAGACTTCAGCACGCTGTGCCGCAGGCAGCGCAGCCTGGATGTGCAGGTTCCGTACCAACCCAGCTCCGGCGGGTTGCATTTGCTGCTCGACTCTACAGGCATCAAGTTCCTGGGGGAAGGCGAATGGAAATGCAAAAAACACGGTGCTGAACGCCGACGCCAATGGAGCAAGCTGCACATCGGCATCGAATGCCCAGACACTGCAGGTGCGGGCTATCTGCGTCACAACCAACGATGTCAGTGATGCTGCTGTCGTGCCTGAGTTGCTGGCACAGCTTCCTGCCGAGGAACCCTTGCTGAGCCTCACGGGTGACGGCGCTTATGACACGCAGACTGTATATGCCACCGTGATAGAGCGCAGCGCCATCCCTATCATTCCCCCGAGAAAGAATGCCCGGATCGCACAGGCGATGCCTTTGCGTTGCGCAATGCGGCTATCGCCGCATGCAGGCGACTGGGGCGCAAGATCTGGAAATGCTGGAGCGGCTATCACCGACGCAGTCTGGTAGAGACCAAGATGAACTGCATCAAACGGCTGGGCGAGCGGGTGATGTCCAGAACGTTCGAGCGCCAAGTCAACGAACTGCACATTCGATGCGCCATCCTCAATCGATTCATAGAGCTGGGCCGTCCGCAGACGACCGCTGTGGCATAGCTACGCCTGGGGTTGGGGGAGGCTTGGCCTCAGCGGATTTGTGCAACAGCGCCTCGTCCGGGATGCGATGCTTATTAAAGCGTTGGCTGCTTCCGTTTTTAATGGAGTTTGAAAGGCCTCAGCGGCGTCTCTCCAGCAACATGGAGTCGCCGTAGCTGAAGAAGCGGTATTCGTTTTGCACCGCGTGCTGGTAGAGCTCCGTGATGTGCTTGTAGCCTGCAAAGGCACTGACCAGCATCATCAGCGTGCTTTTGGGCAGGTGGAAGTTGGTGACCAGGCAGTCCACGACGCGGAATTCAAAACCGGGGGTGATGAAGATATTGGTGTCGCCCGAGATCTGCCCGGTCCGCGCCCAGGATTCCAGGGTGCGCACGCTGGTGGTACCCACGGCCACAATGCGGCCGCGCCGCTGGCGGCAGCGCTCGAGAGCGGCCAGGGTGGTCAGCGGAATGTTGTACCGCTCGCTGTGCATCTGGTGCTCTGCAATGTTTTCCACCTTCACAGGCTGGAAGGTGCCCGCGCCCACATGCAGCGTGACGGCAGCGGTTTCCACGCCTTTTTCTTTCAGCGCGGCCAGCACCTGTGCATCAAAGTGCAGGGCGGCGGTGGGGGCTGCCACGGCGCCGGGGTGGCTGGCGAATACGGTCTGGTAGCGCTCGGTGTCCTCGGCTTCGTCCGGGTCCTCGTCACTGTTCTGGTTGCGGGCGATATAGGGCGGCAGCGGCAGATGGCCGAACTGCTCCATCAGCTCCCATGGGGTTTGGCCCTGTTCACCTTCCAGGGCAAAGCGAAACAGCGGGCCGCTTTCATCGGGCCAGCGGCCCAGCAGCACGCCGTCAAAACCGCCACGGCCCTTGCCGCCGTGCAGATGCACCTTGGCTCCGGGCAGTGGTTTTTTGCTGACCTTCATATGGGCCACAACCTCGTTGCCTTCGAGCACGCGCTCGATCAGCAGCTCCAGCTTTCCGCCGCTGGCCTTCTCTCCAAACACGCGGGCCTTGACGACCTTGGTGTCGTTGAAGACCAGTAGATCGCCTTCGTGCAGCAGCTCTGGCAGCTCTTTGAACACGCGGTCCACAAAAGGCTGCTGGCGGCCATCCAGCAGGCGCGAGGCACTGCGCTCGGCGGCAGGGTGTTGGGCAATCAGATGCTCGGGCAGAGCAAAGTCGAAATCACTGAGGGTATGGGCGCGGGGACTGAAAGACATGCTGTTCTTGAGGGCTTGACAAGCCCGTTCCAAGGTCGAAACCGAAAAACAGATTGTCGCAAATCCGTGCAGTGGCGGCGCTGAAACACCTGGGAATTACCCTGAAAGCGTGGTGCTGATCATGCTGCCAGGGTCATCTTCCGCCTGCTTTTTGCGCAGCATCAGCATGTGATGGTGGGCGCGCAGATAGACTTGTTGGTTACTTATTGAAACAAGTGCGGCGCATGGCCATGGACACCACCTTTGTCTGGGACGACAACTTCATCACCGAGCTGGATACGGTGGATACGCAGCATCATGCATTGGTGGACCTGTTCAATGAGCTCAGCGCAGCCCTGTTTCGCCAGGACAGCGACAGCGAAGTTCTGCTGGAAGACATCTATCGCCGCCTGCTGGCCTATACCGAATACCACTTTGCCGAGGAAGAGGCGCTGATGCAGGAGCATGGGCTGGACGATAGACACATACAGCCCCACCATCATCTGCACCAGCAGTTTGTGGAGCAGGTGGCGCTGCTGTGGCGCCAGCGCAAGAACATGAGCGACCCCGGCACCACGCTGGTGGGCTTTCTCACCTCGTGGCTGGGGCTGCATATCCTGGGCATAGACCAGTCCATGGCGCGGCAGATTGCCTGTGTGCGTGCCGGCATGCCACCCACTCAGGCTTTCGACCTGGAGCGCGAGAACCATGACAACAGCACGCAAGCGCTGCTGAAGATGATTGGCAAGCTCTACAACGTGCTGTCGCAACAGAACATGCAGCTGGCTGAAGCCAATTTGCATCTGGAGGAGCGTGTGGCGCAGCGCACGCAGGAGCTGGAGCAGGTCAATGCCCGGCTGGAGTCCATGTCCCGCACCGATGGATTGCTGCAGATCGCCAACCGCGCCTATTTCGACGAGCGTTTGCTGCAGGCCTGTGCGCAGGCCGGGCGCAGCGGCCGGCCGGTGGGCCTGATCATGGTCGATGTGGACCACTTCAAACGCTACAACGACCACCATGGTCACCAGCAGGGCGACCGCTGCCTGCAGGCCGTGGCCGAGGCGCTGCGTACCAGCGTGCTCCGCGTGACCGATCTGGTGGCGCGTTATGGCGGGGAAGAGCTGGCGGTGATACTGCCCGATACCGACGCCGATGGCGCATTGGCGGTGGCCAGGCAGATGGTGCGCAATGTGCGTGCGCTGGAACTGGTGCACGGGGCTTCGTCGGTATGGCCCCATGTGACCGTGAGCGCCGGAGCCGCCAGCCTGGTGCCACCGGGCGGTTCGGCCAGCCGTGCTGCGCCGGCCGATCTGGTGGCCTTGGCCGATGCTGCCCTCTACCGCGCCAAGGCTCAGGGCCGCAATGGTTGTCAATTGGCATGCGCCGAGTCAGCGGGAACCGTGCTGGTGATGTAGCGGTGTTGCCCCTTACGCTCCGCTGTCGTCCCCTCGTCTCCCTATTGCAGGGGACGGCGCCAAAGGCGACTCAGGGGGCTATGTCAAGCCGTGGCCGCCGCGCCTTTGTGCCACAGGCTGTCCAGATTGGTGAACGGCCAGTTGGCCGGGTCTTCCTGGGCCACGATGCGGTCTTGCCGTGTCTGTGCCAGGTCCAGCAGCTGAGGGTTGAGCAGCTTCTCGCTTTTGGTGCAGTAAAACGCCACCACGCGCGGCGCTGTCAGGCTCTTGGTGGACGGCTCGCTCACCACAGCCAGCCGGCCCGATTGCAGGCGCACCAGCGAACCCACGGGGTAGATGCCCACGGTGCGCACAAAGGTCTCGAAGAGGCGCTTGTCCAGATGGGTGTCGGTCCACTCGGCCATGCGCTTGAGTGACACCGAAGGCGGCCAGCCTTTCTTGTAGGGACGGTCCGAGGTGATGGCGTCGTAGACATCGCAGATGGCCGTCATGCGCGCCAGCAGGCTGATGTTCTCGCCCGCGAGTCCATCAGGGTAGCCACGCCCATCCATGCGCTCGTGGTGGTGCAGGCAGGCATCCAGCACGGCCTCGTCAATGCCTTCGCTGCCCAGCAGCATCTCGTAGCTGGCACGGGGGTGGCCTTGCATATGGGCAAACTCTGCATCGTTCAGCTTGCCGGGCTTGTTCAGAATGGCCGGGTCCATGCGGGCCTTGCCCAGGTCATGCAGCAGACCCGCGAGACCGGCGCGGCGCGCCTGTGCCTCATCCATGCCCAGGTTGCGCGCCAGTGCCACCATCAGGCCGCTGACGGCCACGGAGTGCATATAGGTGTAGTTGTCGGCGGTTTTCAGTCGCGCCACGCTCAGCAGTGCATCGGGGTTGCGCAGCACAGACCCCGTGATCTCGTTGACCAGGGTCTCGGCCATATCCATGCTGATGGCGCTGCCCATGCGGGCCTCGCTGAACATGTCCAGCATGGCCTCACGTGATTGCTCGCACAGCGCAATGGCCTGGTTCAGCTCTTTGCCCAGGGTGGCCGGTGTGGTGTTGATGCTGGCCTGCGGCTGGGGGGGCGGGGCCACAGGCACGGCCTGGGGGCTGCCTTTTTGCGGGTCCCAGACCACGCAGGGCACGTCGGGCGGAATGTCCTTGCCGCGGCGTGTGTCGATCCAGACCTCGGTCACCGGGCTTTGCCGCAGGCGCTGGAGATCGGCCAACGAAGTCAGCAAAAACGCCCGCCGCCAGAAGGGATGGGACATCCAGGGGCCGCACATCTCATAGATGTACATGCCCGTGGCGAGATGTTGGACGGAAATGCGTTTGAACATGCAAAGCGGGAAACGGTGGCCAAAGCGGGTCGAGGGCCATGGTAGCCTTTCCCCTTGTGCTTGTGTTGCAGCTTGTCTGCCCTTTGATCCGCCTCATGTCCGCTCCATCGCCCGCCAAAAAAACCGCCCCCAGTGCTGCCTTGCAGGCCATGCACAAATTAGGGCTGGTGCGTGACATCGACCTGGCATTGCACCTGCCGCTGCGCTATGAGGATGAAACCCGCATCACCCCGCTGAAGAATGCGCGCGATGGCGACACGGTACAGATCGAGGCCACCGTGACCCACAGCGAGGTGCAGCTGCGCCCGCGCCGCATGCTGAAAGTCACGGTGGATGACGGAACGGGCACTTGCGTGCTCACCTTCTTCAGCTTCTACCCCTCGCACCAGAAGACGCTGTCGCCAGGCGCTGTGCTGCGTATTCGGGGCGAGGTCAAGGGTGGCTTCTGGGGCCGGCAAATGCTGCACCCCGCATTCAAGCTGGCCGGTGGTGAATTGCCACAGGCGCTCACGCCCATCTACCCCACCACGGCCGGCCTGCCCCAGCCCTATCTGCGCCGGGCCATTGCCAGTGCCTTGCAGCGCGTGCAGCTGCCCGAGACGCTGCCGCCCGGCACGCGGCCACCGGTGCTGCCTTATTGGAATGAAACAGGCCTGCAGCCTTTGATGGGATTGCGTGATGCGCTTCTGTTTTTGCACAATCCCACGCCCGATGTGGCCCTGGCCACGCTGGAAGACCACAGCCACCCGGCCTGGCAGCGCCTCAAGGCCGAAGAGCTGTTGGCCCAGCAGCTGTCCCAGTACCAGGCCAAACGCGAGCGCGCACGGCTGAAAGCGCCGTCGTTGACGGTGCCCCTGCCGCAGGCCGGCGACGCCACATTGGTGGAGCAATTCCTGGCCGTGCTGCCCTTTGGCCTGACCGGCGCCCAGCAACGGGTCTGCCGTGAGATCGCCGACGACATGGCCCGCCCCATGCCCATGCACCGCCTGCTGCAGGGCGATGTGGGCTCGGGCAAGACCGTGGTGGCTGCCATGTCGGCCATGGTCTGCATTGCGGCCGGCTGGCAATGTGCGCTGATGGCCCCCACCGAAATCCTGGCCGAGCAGCACTTTGGCAAGCTGGTGGGCTGGCTGGAGCCTATTCTTGCGCCGCTGGGCAAGAAGGTGGCCTGGCTGTCGGGCGCGCAAAAGAAAAAGGAACGCGCCGCCATGCTGGCCCTGGTGGCCAGTGGCGAAGCCGCCTTGGTGGTGGGCACGCATGCCGTCATTCAGCAGCAGGTGGAGTTCCACAACCTGGCGCTGGCCGTGATCGACGAGCAGCACCGCTTTGGCGTGGCCCAGCGCCTGGCACTGCGGCAAAAACTCGCCCATGCCGGGCTGGAGCCGCATCTGTTGATGATGAGCGCCACCCCCATTCCGCGCACCCTGGCCATGAGCTATTACGCCGACCTGGATGTGTCGGTGATTGACGAGCTGCCGCCGGGCCGCACCCCCATTGTCACCAAGGTGATCTCGGACAGCCGCAAGGACGAGGTCGTTGCCCGCATCGGCGCCCAGGTGGCGGCCGGCCGCCAGGTGTACTGGGTGTGCCCGCTGATTGAAGAGAGCGAGGCCCTGGACCTGTCCAACGCCACGGCCACCCACACTGATCTGAGCGAAGCCCTGCCCGGCGTGATGGTGGGCCTGCTGCATTCACGCATGCCCACTGCCGAGAAGAAGGCGGTGATGGAGCTGTTCACCGCCGGCATCATGGGCGTGCTGGTGTCCACCACGGTGATCGAGGTGGGTGTGGACGTGCCGAATGCATCGCTGATGGTGATTGAGCATGCCGAACGCTTTGGCCTGTCCCAGCTGCACCAGCTGCGCGGCCGCGTGGGGCGGGGCGCGGCGGCATCGGCCTGTGTGCTGCTGTATGCCGTCAATGACAACGGTCGCCTGTCCGACACCGGCAAGGAGCGGCTGCGTGCCATGGCCGAAACCAATGACGGCTTCGAGATCGCCCGGCGCGATCTGGAAATCCGTGGCCCTGGTGAGTTTCTGGGCGCACGCCAGTCCGGTGCCGCCATGCTGCGCTTTGCCGATCTGGAGCAGGACGTGGCCTTGCTGGAATGGGCGCGCGAGTTGGCGCCCCCCATGCTGGAGCAGCATGCGCTGCTGGCGGAGGTGCATATCTCCCGCTGGTTGGGTGGCAAGGCCGAATACCTGAAGGCTTGAGCCTGTGCCAATGGCCGGGCCGTGGCCGTGATGGCTCTGGCGGCTCTGGCGACACTCGCCAAGAGGGTGGATGCGGGCCAAGCATTCTTACCCCGCAGCTTCCCTGACATATGCTGGAAAAAAAAGGGCATTTGACCTGCGCCAGCTGTAGGTGCATGCACAATGAACGGCCCCTTTTATGTGAAGAGAATCCCAAGACGCCATGACGCTCACAGAACTGAAATACATCGTTGCGGTTGCCCGAGAAAAGCATTTCGGCCGTGCGGCTGACGCCTGCTATGTTTCGCAACCCACGTTGTCTGTGGCGATCAAAAAGCTCGAAGACGAGCTGGATGTCAAATTGTTCGAGCGCAGCGCGGGTGAAGTCACCGTCACCCCCCTGGGTGAGGAAATCGTGCGCCAGGCCCAAAGCGTGCTGGAGCAGGCCGCTGCCATCAAGGAAATCGCCAAGCGCGGCAAGGATCCACTGTCCGGCGTGCTGACCCTGGGCGTGATCTACACCATAGGCCCCTATCTGCTGCCCGATCTGGTGCGCAACTCCATAGACCGCACGCCGCAGATGCCGCTGATGCTGCAGGAGAACTTCACCGTCAAGCTGCTGGAGATGCTGCGCACCGGCGAGATCGATTGCGCCATCGTGGCCGAACCCTTTCCCGACACCGGCCTGGCCATTGCGCCGCTGTATGACGAGCCCTTTATGGCTGCTGTGCCCAGCAGCCACCCGCTGGCGCAAAAAGCTTCGGTGTCCACGCAGGATCTGAAGAACGAAACCATGTTGCTGCTGGGTACGGGCCACTGCTTTCGCGACCATGTGCTCGAGGTCTGCCCCGAGTTCGCGCGCTACGCCAGCAACGCCGAAGGTATCCGCCGCACGTTTGAAGGCTCTTCGCTGGAAACCATCAAGCACATGGTGGCGGCCGGCATGGGCGTGACCCTGGTGCCGCGCCTGTCCGTGCCCAAGGACGCGCTGGACACACCGCGCCGACGCAAGTCGGACGAGCCCCATATCCGCTATCTGCCCATCGTCGAGGAAGACGGTGCCCTCCCTCCCAGCCGTCGCGTGGTGCTGGTCTGGCGCCGCAGCTTTACCCGCTATGAAGCCATTGCTGCGCTGCGCAATGCGGTCTACGCCTGCGTGCTGCCCGGGGTGAGCAGGCTGTCCTGAAGCCAGTGGGTGGCAATCGCCGCCATAGGCAAAAACTTGATGGTGCGCAGCATCTGCTGCGCAGGCGGCGCTACAGTTTTGCATAGCCCTCGCGCAGGGCGTTTTTCAAGGAGTGTGTATTCATGGCCAAGGATTCCCGCAAAACCCCTAGCAAGACCAGCAAGCCTGACAGCGCTGCTACAACTGGCGTGCCCGCCATCAACATCGGCATCAGCGAAAAGGACCGCGCAGCCATTGCCAAAGGGCTGTCGGTGCTGCTGGCCGATACCTACACCCTGTACCTGACCACGCACAATTTCCACTGGAACGTGACGGGGCCGATGTTCAACACCCTGCACACCATGTTCATGGGCCAGTACACCGAGCTGTGGAATGCGGTGGACCCGATTGCCGAGCGCATTCGCTCGCTGGGCCATTTCGCACCGGGCTCCTATGCCCAGTTCGGCCTGCTGGCCACCCTGCCCGATGTGCCGGCCACGCCACCCAAGGCGGACGAGATGATTCGCATCCTGGTGCAAGGCCATGAGGCCGTGGCCCGTACGGCGCGCGAGCTCTTCCCCCTGGCCGACAAGGCCAGCGATGAGCCCACGGCCGACCTGCTGACCCAGCGCCTGACAATCCACGAGCAAACCGCGTGGATGTTGCGCTCGCTGTTGGAAGCCTGAGCGGTTTTTCGGCACACTGCATCCCATGATGCAGTGGATCGATATCTATGCAGCGCCCTTGCTGGCGCTGCTTTTGACAGCCGCCCTGGGCGGCTTTTTTGTGCACCAACGTCTGGGGCTGCGTCCTTCTCCCGCCGGTGTGCCGGGGTCTGCATGGCCCTGGCTGGCCCTGGGCGGATTGGCTGCGCTGGCCATGGCCGGCATGACCTGGAGCGTGGCGCAGGGCATGGTCCCCGCTGCAGCGCAAGGCAGTGTGGGCGTGGACTGGCTGGTGCTGGACCACCGGGTGCAGGTCTGGGTACAGACCCTGGGCCAGGCCGCCTGGATGCCCGTGGTGCGCGCCTGGACCCAATTGGGCCATGTGCTCTGGATGGCAGCGCTGGGCATGTTGGCCTGCATCTGGCTGCTCTACCGCCGCGCCTGGCTGTTGCTGGGTGCCTGGGTGGTGGGCGTGGCCGGTGTGGGGCTGTGGGTGCGCATCCTCAAAACCCAGGTGGCACGGGAGCGACCCGAGGTGCGCTGGGCCATGGAGCATGGCTATAGCTTTCCCAGCGGCCACAGCGCCGGCACGGTGGTGTGCTACGGGCTGCTGGCCTGGGTATGCCTGGCGCTGGCAAGGCCCGCGCAGCCGCGCTGGGTGGTGGCCGGCACGGTGGCCGTGGTGCTGGGCGTGGGCATCAGCCGGGTGCTGCTGGGGGTGCACTATGTGAGCGATGTGCTGGCCGGTTGGCTGTTGGGCCTGGCCTGGTTGTCCCTGGTGATTGGCATGGCCGAGCTGGCGCGCAAGGCGGCAGGGCAGGGACTGCAGCGGCCCCGGGGCTGAGCGCCTGGAGCGTGCCCACATGCCAGGCCGCTATACCCGCTGTGCCGCAGCGCCCGTGGGCAGCATGCACAATGACCGCCGGCCGGTGGAGCGTTCACCCGTTCCGCAGGCCGGTTTTTTTGTGAGTTGACGATTTATGAATGCCTCCTTGCCTCCCACTGCCCCACGCCGCAGCCGTCTTGCGCTGTACCTGGACCTGGTCCGCTGGAACCGCCCCGCAGGCTGGTTGGTGCTGGTCTGGCCCACGTTGGGCGCTTTGTGGGTGGCGGCAGATGGTTTTCCGGGCTGGCATTTGCTGGCGGTGTTCGTGCTGGGCACGGTGTTGATGCGCAGCGCCGGTTGCACCATCAACGACATTGCCGACCGCGACTTTGACAAGCATGTGAAGCGCACCACGCAGCGGCCCATCACCAGCGGCCAGGTCAGCGTGAAAGAAGCCGCCCTGGTGGGTCTGGCGCTGACCCTGGTGTCCCTGGTGCTGGTGCTGACCACGCGCTGGGAGGCCGTGGCCTGGTCGGTGCCGGCCGTGCTGTTCACCATCCTCTACCCGTTCACCAAACGGTTTTTTGCCATGCCCCAGGCTTTTCTGGGCATTGCCTTCAACTTCGGCATCGTCATCGCCTTTGCCGCCGTCACGGGCCATGTGCCGCTGACGGCCTGGATTCTGTGGCTGGCCAATATGTGCCTGGTGCTGGCCTATGACACCGAATACGCCATGGTGGACCGTGACGACGACCTCAAGATCGGCATGAAGACCTCGGCCATCACCCTGGGCCGCTTCGATGTGGCCGGCATCATGGCCTTTTTCGTGCTGTGCTGGGCGCTCACCGCCTGGGTGCTGCTGCCCTACCAGCTGGGCTGGCCTTTCTGGCTGGGCATGGCCGTGGCCGCGGCGCAGATCGCCTGGCATTTCACGCTGATCCGCCACCGCACGCGCGAAGGCTGCTTTGTCGCTTTCAGCAAAAGCCACTGGATTGGCGCCGCCATTTTTGCCGGCGTGGTACTGGGCTATGGATTGAAGTGATGCTGTGGGGCGCATAGCGCCCCACAGCATCACTGTTACTTGCCAAATTCAGCCGCCAGCTCCTTGGCCCGGCTTTCGGCATTGCGCATGGCCTGCACAAAATGCTCGGGCACCTGGGTGGCTTGCATATGGGTGATGGCAGCGTGGGTGGTGCCGCCCTTGCTGGTGACGCGTTCGCGCAGCACGCTGGCGGGTTCGTCGGAACGGGCCGCCAGCTCGGATGCGCCCTGGAAGGTGGCCACGGCCAACTGGTAGGCCTGGGCCTGGGGCAGGCCCATGTCTACGCCGGCCTGGGTCATGGCTTCGAGGAACAAGAACACATAGGCCGGGCCGGAACCGGACAAGGCGGTCACGGCATCCAGCTGGCCCTCTTGCGCCACCCAGATGAACTGGCCGGTGCTGGCGATCACGCCATCCACCAGCGTGCGGCCTGCGGCGTCCACATCGGCGCGGGCGTAGAGGCCGGTCATGCCCTTGCCCACCAGGGCTGGGGTGTTGGGCATGGCGCGCACCACGCGGCCGGTGCCCAGCCACTGGGCCACGCTGTCGGTGGTGATGCCGGCGGCCACGCTCAGATGCAGGGCATGGCGGGTGAAGGGGCCGACGGCATAGGCTGCATCCTTGAAGGTCTGGGGCTTGGTGGCCCAGACCACCAGCTCGGCCTCTTGCAGTGCCTCGGTGGCGGAGGGCAGGGCCTCAATGCCGAACTTGCTGCGCAGCGCATCGCGTGCGGCCTCAAACGGCTCGACCACGGTGATGCGTTCGGCCGGCAGGCCCTGGGCGATCAGGCCACCGATGATGGCGCTGGCCATATTGCCGCCGCCGACGAAGGCGATGGCGCGGGGAAGAGAGGCAGGAGTGCTCATAAAGGGCTCGCAATGAGAAGAAGGGGGTGCCTGGTACGTGGGCAGAAGGGCTTTGTCCGAATCCGTCTACGCGCCGAAGGCCTGGCCATTGTGGCGCGGTGCGGTTGGTGGCGCTCAAGAAAATGGTAGCGGCTTGTGCGCTTCAAATATGGATTTGCGAATTAAAACTGCGACAAACCCAATACATAAGAGCGATAGGTGCTCTGCTTTTAGTCAAGCCATGCTGGCGTAGCGGGCTACCCCTCACCCCCACCCTCTCCCGCAAGCGGGCGAGGGAGGGATACCGGAGGCCGGCCCCCATCCCCGCCTTCCCCCGGTGGGGAAGGGGCAACACCCAAGGCAGGGAGCAAAAGCCTTTCTCCCGGATGACGCCTCTATGGGTGTGGCCAGCCTGTCGCCACGTTCCAATCGGGCCCAGGCGTATAAAACTGGCGGACCCCAAGTCAGGGCTGCCGCGCAAGGGCCGCCCCGCCGCGCTGGCAGCGCCCCCCTCCCGCGAGGGCAGCGAGCGAGAGCGGGGGGAAGGCACGAAGTGCCTCAGGGGGTGTCACTCCAATACCGTTTGGGCGACCGCATGCTCCCAGCGTGCCATCAACTCCTCGGCCCGGTGCTGGTCCATGGTGGGGACAAAGCGGCGCTCGGCCTTCCACAGCGCGGACAGCTCCTGCGTGCTCTGGTAGACGCCGGTGGACAGGCCGGCCAGATAGGCCGCGCCCAGGGCGGTGGTTTCCACGCAGGCCGGGCGCACCACGGGAATGCCCAGCAAATCGGCCTGGAACTGCATCAGCAGATTGTTCACGCAGGCGCCGCCATCCACACGCAGCTCACTCACGGCAGCGCCACCGTTGGCCACGGCATCGCGGCTCATGGCCAGCAGCAGGGCGGCGCTTTGGTAGGCAATGGATTCCAGCGCCGCGCGGGCGATATGGGCCATGGTGGAGCCGCGGGTGAGGCCGGTGATGGTGCCGCGGGCATCGGGCTTCCAGTAGGGCGCGCCCAGGCCGGTGAAGGCGGGCACCAGCATCACACCGCCGCTGTCGGGCACGCTTTCCGCCAGCTGCTGCACCTGGCCGCTGTGTTCGATGGCGCGCAGGCCGTCGCGCAGCCACTGCACCACGGCGCCACCGACAAACACGCTGCCTTCCAGCGCGAACTGGGGCGTGGCTGTCGCCTGGGCTGCCGAGGTGGTCAGCAGGCCATTGGCGGATCGCTGAAAGTTGCCACCGGTGTGCATCAGCATGAAGCAGCCCGTGCCATAGGTGTTCTTGGCCATGCCGGCCGAGAAACAGGCCTGGCCGAACAGTGCGCTTTGCTGGTCGCCGGCCACGCCGCCGATGGCGATCTCGTCGCCCAGCACATCGGCTGCGGTGCGGCCAAAGTCGGCGGCCGAGGGCAGGACTTCGGGCAGCAGGCTTTTGGGAATGTGCAGCGCGGCCAGTAGCTCCTCGTCCCACTGGTTGGTGTGGACGTTGAACAGCATGGTGCGGCTGGCATTGCTCACATCGGTGACATGGCGCTTGCCGCCGGTGAGCTGCCAGACCAGCCAGCTGTCCACGGTACCAAAGGCCAGCTCGCCGGCCTCGGCCGCAGCGCGGGCGCCGGGCACATGGTCCAGCAGCCACTGCAGCTTGCTGCCGGAGAAATAGGCATCGATCAGCAGGCCGGTTTTTTGCTGGATGGTCTCGGCCATGCCGGCTTCGCGCAATTGGGCGCAAATCGGCTCGGCCCGCCGGTCCTGCCAGACGATGGCGTGGTGAATGGGGGCGCCGGTCTTGCGGTTCCACACCACCGTGGTCTCACGCTGGTTGGTAATGCCCACGGCGCGGATGTCACGGGCCGTGAGGCCGGCCTTGGCCAGGGCCTCTTTGGCTGTACTCAGCTGGGTGCGCCAGATTTCGCGCGGGTCATGCTCCACCCAGCCCGGGCGCGGGTAGATCTGGGGCAGCTCCAGCTGGGCCGAGGCCACCAGGCGACCCTGGGCGTCAAAAACAATGGAGCGGGAGCTGGAGGTACCCTGGTCCAGGGCAAGCAGATAGGTCGTCATAAGAGGGTGTCTTCCAGGCGCTGCCAGCGGCAGCGCGCAACTTAAGGTGCCGTCAAAGGCAGTACAAAGCGGGCCATCTGGACCTGTTCGCTCCAGCCCAGCTTGGCGTAGAAACCGCGCTCGTAGGAGCTGCGCTGGCGGTTGTTCACCAGCCAGATGCGCGCACAGCCTTGCTGGCGTGCGGCCTGCACGGCGGTATCCAGCAAGCGGCTGCCCAGGCCCAGCCCGCGTGCGGTGTCGGCCACAAACAGCTCGCTCAGATAGGCTTCCCAGCCCCGGATGATGGCTGCGGGCAGCCAGTGCACGGCGCAGTAGCCATGAATCTGCTGCTGCTCGTCTTCGGCCACCAGCAGCAGGCTGCGATCGGTCTGGGCTTGGGCCTGCAGCAGGGCCTGCACGGCCTCGACATTCTGGGCCGCGCTGCGGCCTTCATAGGCGGCAAACCAGCCCATGCCGTGCAGCAGGGCGCTGATGCCTGCGGCATCGGCCGGCTGGGCGGGGCGAATGCGGTGGGTGGCCGTGCCAGGGCCCGAGGCGGCAAGCAGATCGGTCTTCATGGAGAGAGGATAGAGGCAAAAGCGCGGCATGCCGCTAGGTGCTGCCCGCAAGCCTCCGGAGGCCGCGTCAGCTCTGGCCGGCCACGGTGTACTCCACCTCGGCCTGTTCCAGCAAGGGAATGAAGTGGGCCGGTGGCGGCGCATCGGTGAACAGCCGGTCCACCTGCTGCAGCGTGGCCAGCTGCACCATGGCCTGGCGGTCGAACTTGCTGTGGTCGGCCGCCAGCCAGACCTCGCGCGACTGCTGGATGATGGTTTGCGCCACTTTCACCTCACGCAGGTCGAAGTCGCGCAGCGTGCCGTCGGCCTCGATGGCAGAGATGCCGATCACGGCAATGTCCACCTTGAACTGGCGCATGAAGTCCACCGCCGCCTCCCCCACGATGCCGCGGTCGCGCGTGCGCACCACGCCACCGGCGACGATGACTTCGCAGTCCGCATTGCTGCTGAGGATGGCGGCCACGTTCAGGTTGTTGGTGATGACGCGCAGACCCTGGTGGCGTAAGAGCGCCTTGGCCACGGCCTCGGTGGTGGTGCCGATGTTGAGGATCAGCGAGCAACCATTGGGGATGGACTGGGCCACGGCCTGGGCGATGCGGGTCTTGCCCTCTGCATTCATGGTCAGGCGCTGCGGGTGGGCGATGTTCTCCACGGTGGCGCTGGGCATGCGCACACCGCCGTGAAAACGCACCAACAGGCCCATGTCCGCCATCTTCTGCACGTCACGGCGCACGGTCTGCAGGGTCACCCCCAGGATGTCGGCCAACTGCTCCACGGTGGCGGATTGGCGTTGACGGACTTCTTCGAGCAGTTGCAGTTGGCGGGGATTGGAATTCACGGCGCAAAAAGGTAAGGGTGGGGCAAAGGGGAAAAAAGCAAACCCGGCAGCTTTATAGCGCACGCAGCAGCACACCTGCGGCATGTATGCGCAATGTAGACCGAAGTAAAACGAACATGGCCTAGGGTAATTTTCTATGGGGTAGTGGCGAAAAAGAACAAAAACTCATGCAAACCGAAAGCAACAGCTTTCAACGACGTGCAAGTACACATGGGCTCCCGGTGCGGAGCAGAGAGGTGGCGATGCAGCTGGTGCTGGAAAACGTGGAGCAGCGCGTTGGGGGCAGACCTGGCTCTACCCCTTGAGTCTGGCCCTGCAAAGCCATGCCGTCACGGTGCTGCTGGGCGCCACCCAGGCGGGCAAGACCAGCCTGATGCGCATCATGGCCGGGCTGGACGCCCCCACCAGCGGCCGCGTGCTGGTGGATGGGCAGGACGTGACCGGCATGCCCGTGCGCCAGCGCAATGTGGCCATGGTCTACCAGCAGTTCATCAACTACCCGGCGATGACGGTGGCCGACAACATTGCCTCGCCGTTGAGGCTGCGCGGAGACCAAGACATTGATAGCAAGGTACGCGCGCTGGCAAAGCGTTTGCACATTGATGGCTTTCTGGAACGCTTGCCGGCCGAGCTCTCGGGCGGCCAGCAGCAGCGCGTGGCCCTGGCCAGGGCCTTGGCCAAAGATGCCCCGCTGATGCTGCTGGACGAGCCCTTGGTGAACTTGGACTACAAGCTGCGTGAAGGCCTGCGTGACGAGCTGGGCCAGCTGTTTGAGGTCGGTCGCTCCACCGTGGTCTATGCCACCACCGAGCCGGGCGAGGCCTTGCTGCTGGGCGGCTATACCGCCGTGCTGGATGCGGGCGAGCTGCTGCAATACGGCCCCACGGCCCAGGTGTTCCATGCGCCGTGCTCGTTGCGTGTGGCCCGGGCATTCAGCGATCCCCCCATCAACCTGGCGCCGGTGCAACTGGCCCAGGGCGGCAGGCAATTGCAGCTGCCCGATGGCAGTGTGCTGGACCTGCTCCAGCCCTTGGCCCAGGGCCAGAGCATGGCGGTGCTGGGGGTGCGCGCCCATGCGCTGCGGCTGCAGGCCGCGCCCGGCGATGTGCAGCTGCGCGGCCAGGTGCATCTGGCGGAAATCTCGGGCTCCGACACTTTTGTCCACGTACAGCTGCCCTGGGGGGATTGGGTGGCGCAGCTGACGGGGGTGCACCAGGTAGAGATCAACCAGGCCATCAGCGTGTACCTGTCACCCTTGGATTGCTATGTGTTTGAGAGCGAACAACCGGATGGCAGCGGCGGCGGTTTGCTGCAGCTGCCACAGGCCGAAAGCAGGAGCTAAGCCATGGCACGCATTACCCTGGATCTGGCCCATGCCTATCACCCCCACCCGCAGCAGGACAGCGACTACGCCCTGCTGCCGCTGCAGATGGAATTTGCCGACGGTGGAGCCTATGCGCTGCTGGGACCCTCGGGCTGCGGCAAGACCACGCTGCTGAACATCATGTCCGGCCTGCTGGCGCCCTCGCAGGGCCAGGTGCTGTTCGATGGCCGTGATGTGACGCGCGACAGCCCGCAGCAGCGCAACATCGCCCAGGTGTTTCAGTTCCCGGTGATCTACGACACCATGACCGTGGCCGAGAACCTGGCGTTTCCGTTGCGCAACCGCCAAGTGCCCGAGGTCGAAATCCGCCAGCGCGTGGGCGTTATTGCCGAGATGCTGGAGCTCAGTGCGCAGCTGGATCAGCGTGCTGCCGGTCTGGCGGCGGACACCAAGCAGAAGATCTCGCTGGGCCGTGGCCTGGTGCGCTCGGACGTGGCGGCCGTGCTGTTTGACGAACCACTCACCGTGATCGACCCGCACCTGAAATGGCAGCTGCGGCGCAAGCTCAAACAGATCCACCAGGAGCTCAAGCTTACGCTGATCTACGTCACCCACGACCAGGTGGAGGCGCTGACCTTTGCTGAGCAGGTGGTGGTGATGTCGCGCGGGCGGGTGATGCAGCTGGGCGCGCCGGATGCCTTGTTCGAGCGACCCAGCCATGCCTTTGCGGGGCATTTCATAGGCTCGCCCGGCATGAATTTTTTGCCCCTGCAATGCCGTGATGGCGCCATGTGGGTGGGGCAGCAGTCCATGCCCATGGCCCAGGTGCTGCAGGCCGCCGCCGGCATGCAGCCACAGTCCTTGCAACTGGGTATCCGGCCGGAATACCTGCGGCTGGCGCAGCCCCAAGCCCCCGGCGCCTTGCCTGCCCAGGTGCTGAAGGTGCAAGACCTGGGCACCCACGCGCTGCTGAGCGCCCAGGCCGCCGGCCAGGTGCTCAAGGCCCGCTTTGCCGCAGGCACGCCACTGCCCGCCGTGGGGCAGACCGTGTGGCTGCAGCTGCTGGGCCCGCACACCTGCTACTACCGCAATGAGGAGCTGCTGGCATGAACCCGTCGAACAAACCGGTGAACCAGCGCGCCTGGCTGCTGATCCTGCCGGTGATGCTGTGCGTGGCCTTCTCGGCCATCGTACCCTTGATGACGGTGGTGAATTACTCGGTGCAAGACATCATCAGCCCCGAGCGGCGCGTGTTTGTCGGCACCGAGTGGTTTGCCGCCGTGATGCGCGACGAAGAGCTGCATGCCGCGCTGTGGCGCCAGCTGGGCTTTTCGCTGGCGGTGCTGGCGGTGGAGATTCCGCTGGGCATTGCCCTGGCCCTGTCCATGCCGGCCCAGGGCTGGAAGGCCTCGGCCGTGCTGGTGGTGGTGGCGCTGTCGCTGCTGATTCCGTGGAATGTGGTGGGTACCATCTGGCAAATCTATGGCCGCTCGGACATCGGCCTGCTGGGTGCAGCACTCAACGGCCTGGGTGTGGACTACAGCTACACCGGCCATGCCCTGGATGCCTGGCTGACGGTGCTGGTCATGGATGTCTGGCACTGGACGCCCTTGGTGGCCTTGCTGGGCTATGCCGGCCTGCGCTCCATACCCGACGCCTACTACCAGGCTGCCCGCATCGACGGGGCCAGCAAATGGGCGGTGTTTCGCTATATCCAGCTGCCCAAGATGCGCGGGGTGCTGATGATTGCCGTGCTGCTGCGCTTCATGGACAGCTTCATGATCTACACCGAGCCCTTTGTGCTCACCGGTGGCGGGCCGGGCAATGCCACCACCTTTCTCTCCCAGTACCTGACGCAAAAAGCCGTGGGCCAGTTCGACCTGGGGCCTGCCGCAGCGTTCTCGCTGATCTACTTTCTCATCATCTTGCTGCTGTGCTTCATCCTCTACAACTGGATGCAGCGCGTGGGCACCCAAAGCCCGGAGGTGGGCCATGACTGAGCGTCGCATTCACAAGCGCAGCCTGTTTCTGCTGCTCTACCTGGTGTTTGCCGTGCTGCCCATCTACTGGATGGTGAACATGAGCTTCAAGACCAATGAGGAGATTCTGTCCAGCTTTTCGCTGTGGCCCCAGCATTTCACCTGGGACAACTACCGCACCATCTTCACCGACCCATCCTGGTATTCGGGCTATATCAACAGCCTGATCTATGTGGCCATCAACACCGTGATTTCACTGACGGTGGCCCTGCCTGCGGCCTATGCTTTTTCGCGCTACCGCTTTCTGGGCGACAAGCATGTGTTCTTCTGGCTGCTGACCAACCGCATGACGCCGCCTGCCGTGTTTTTGCTGCCGTTTTTTCAGCTCTACACCACGGTGGGGCTGATGGATACACATCTTGCCGTGGCGCTGGCGCATTTGCTGTTCAACGTGCCGCTGGCGGTGTGGATTCTGGAAGGATTCATGAGCGGCATACCGCGCGAGATTGATGAGACCGCATACATCGATGGCTACAGCTTCCCGCGCTTTTTCCTCACCATCTTTCTGCCGCTGATCAAGGCCGGTGTGGGCGTGGCGGCCTTTTTTTGCTTCATGTTCAGCTGGGTGGAATTGCTGCTGGCGCGCACGCTGACCAGTGTGAATGCCAAGCCCATTGTGGCCACCATGACGCGCACGGTGAGTGCCTCGGGCATGGACTGGGCCACGCTGGCGGCGGCCGGCGTGCTGACCATTCTGCCGGGTGCGGTGGTGATCTGGTTTGTGCGGCATTACATCGCCAAGGGCTTTGCCATGGGGAGGGTTTGACCATGTTTTCCTGGATGGCCTGGACCACGCCGGTGGCGGTGTTTTTTGTCTGCATCGCGCTGATGCTGGTGGGGATGACATGGTGGGAGATCAAGTCGCCCACCACGCTGCGCAAGGGCTGGTTGCCCATGGCTACCACGCGCGGAGATCGCTTGTTCATGGGGCTGCTGCTGGCGGCCTATATCAATCTGACCTGGGTAGGGCTGGGCGAGAAGATGGTGCAGTGGTTTGCCTTGGCTGAAGAGCCATCGGTGTGGATCAGCTTTGGGCTGTCCATGCTGGCGCTGGCCATCGTGATGAAAAAAGGCTGACCCCCTGAGCGGCTGCGCCGCTTCCCCCAGGAAGGGGGACGACAGCCTCGCTGCGGGGTGGCCCTTGCTCGCTGTCCCTGATGGGGGCTCGCCGGTGTGGGCGTGGGTGGTGGCCTGCGCAGTAGGTATTGGTTTTCAACAGGCCCGATTCTCTCCCGTGGCCTGGATGCGAGTGACGGCGGGGAGTGCTTGCGAATGACACCAACAGGAGACAGCTATGAACGTGCAATTTCGGGCCATTGCCTTTGCCGCTGCGGCATTGGTGGCGGGCCATTCCGCCTGGGCGGGCGAAGCCGAGGCCAAGAAGTGGGTGGACAGCGAATTCCAGCCCAGCACCTTGAGCAAGGACCAGCAGATGGCCGAGATGAAATGGTTCATCGAGGCCGCCAAAAAGCTGCAGGCCAAGGGGGTGAAGGAAATCTCCGTGGTGTCCGAGACCCTCACCACGCACGAATACGAAAGCAAGACCCTGGCCAAGGCCTTTGCCGAGATCACCGGCATCAAGGTGACGCATGACCTGATCCAGGAAGGCGATGTGGTGGAGAAGCTGCAGACCTCCATGCAGTCGGGCAAGAGCATTTACGACGGCTGGATTTCCGACTCCGACCTCATCGGCACCCACTACCGCTACGGCAAGATCATGAACCTCACCGACTACATGAGCGGTGAGGGCAAGGAATGGAGCACCCCCGGTCTGGACATCAAGGATTTCATCGGCATCAGCTTCACCACCGCGCCGGATGGCAAGGTCTATCAGTTGCCGGATCAGCAGTTTGCCAACCTCTACTGGTTCCGTGCCGACCTGTTCGAGCGCAAGGACCTCAAGGACAAGTTCAAGGCCAAGTACGGCTATGAGCTGGGCGTGCCATTGAACTGGAGCGCCTATGAGGACATTGCCGAGTTCTTCACCAACGATGTGAAGAACATCGATGGCAAGCCCATTTACGGCCATATGGACTACGGCAAAAAAGACCCTTCGCTGGGCTGGCGTTTCACCGATGCCTGGCTGTCCATGGCCGGCAGCGCCGACAAGGGCATTCCCAATGGCATGCCGGTGGATGAGTGGGGCATTCGCGTGGCTGACGACAAATGCACGCCCGTGGGGGCCTCGGTCTCGCGCGGCGGGGCGACCAACTCGCCGGCGGCCGTGTATGCGCTCACCAAATATGTGGACTGGATGAAGAAGTACGCGCCCAAGGAGGCCATGGGCATGACGTTTGGCGAGTCCGGCCCCGTGCCGGCCCAAGGCCATATTGCCCAGCAGATCTTTTGGTACACGGGGTTCACGGCCGATATGACCAAGCCCGGCCTGCCGGTGGTGAATGCCGACGGCACGCCCAAATGGCGCATGGCGCCCGGGCCCAACGGCCCGTATTGGAAGCAGGGCATGCAAAACGGCTACCAGGACGTGGGCAGCTGGACCTTCTTCAAAGACCATGACGCCAACCGCAAGGCCGCAGCCTGGTTGTACGCCCAGTTTGTGACGGCCAAGACCACCAGCCTGAAAAAGACCATGGTGGGGCTGACGCCGATTCGTGAATCCGACATCCGCTCCAAGGCCATGAGCGATATGGCGCCCAAGCTGGGCGGCCTGGTGGAGTTCTACCGCAGCCCGGCGCGTGTGGCCTGGACGCCCACCGGCACCAATGTGCCCGACTACCCCAAGCTGGCCCAGCTGTGGTGGAAGAACGTGGCCCAGGCTGTGACGGGGGAGAAAACGCCCCAGGCCGCCATGGACACGCTGGCCGAGGAGATGGACCAGGTCATGGCCCGGCTGCAGCGCGCCGGCATGGCCCATTGCGCGCCCAAGCTCAATCCCAAGGGCGATCCGGGCAAATGGCTCAGCGACCAGCACGCGCCCTGGAAAAAGCTGGGCAATGAAAAGCCCAAGGGCGAGACCATTGCCTATGACAGCCTGTTGAACGCCTGGAAAAACGGCAAGGTGCGCTGAGAGCCTGTCACCAGGCTCTGGTACAAACAAGCGGCTGCGGGCCGCTTGTTTTTTCGTATGGTGGATGTTTGAGGTAATAACGATCAAAAACGAAACATTCAACCGGGTGAATACGCACAAAAACCGAAAAAGAGCGAAAATATAGAAATACTTGCAACCGCCGTCGCCCGTGCAGTCCGCACCGTGCTCCGGCACGATTCTCGAATTTGCCCATGAACACCACCACAGCCCCCTTGCTGACTGATCGCGCTGCCTTGCTGGAGCGCCTGGCGGCCCCCGAGACCTATGACCTGGCCATCATCGGCGGCGGTGCCACGGGCCTGGGTACGGCGCTGGATGCGGCGGCGCGCGGCTTCAAGGTGGTGTTGCTGGAGTCGGATGACTTCGCCAAGGGCACTTCCTCGCGCGCCACCAAATTGGTGCATGGCGGGGTGCGCTACCTGGCCCAGGGCAATATCGCCCTGGTGCGCGAGGCCTTGCACGAGCGCAGCACGCTGCTGAACAACGCCCCCCACCTGGCGCAGCCGCTGCCGTTTGTGATGCCGTCCTACCGCCTGCTGGATACGCCGTTCTACGGCGCAGGTCTGAAGATGTATGACGCCCTGGCCGGCAAGGACGGCCTGGGTCGCACCGAATTCCTCAGCCGCGACAAGACCTTGCGCTATCTGCCCACCGTGCGCAGCGATGGCCTGAAGGGCGGCGTCAAGTACTGGGACGGCCAGTTTGACGATGCCCGCCTGGCGCTGGCGCTGGCCCGCACGGCCGCCACCAAGGGCGCGCTGTTGGTGAATTACTGCCCGGCCAAGGAACTGGTGCATGAGGCGGGCAAGGTGGCTGGCGTGGTCTGTGAAGACGCAGAAGCCGGCCGCCGCTTCACCGTGAAGGCGCGCTGCGTGGTGAATGCCACAGGCCCCTGGGTGGACCTGTTCCGCCAGCAGGATGCCGAACTGCTGGGCAAGCCCGTCAAACCCATGGTGGCGCCCAGCCAGGGCGTGCATGTGGTGGTGGACCGTGATTTTCTGCCTTCCGACCACGCACTGCTGGTGCCCAAGACCGCCGATGGCCGCGTGCTGTTTGCCGTGCCATGGCTGGGCAAGGTCATCCTGGGCACCACGGACACCCCGCGCCATGACCTGGCGCGCGAGCCCCTGGCTTTCCCGGAAGAGGTCGATTTCATCTTGCGCGAGGCCGGCAACTACCTGAGCCGCCAACCCACACGCGCCGATATCCGCAGCATCTGGGTGGGCCTGCGTCCCCTGGTCAAGCCCCAGGACGACGATGGTGAGAACACCAAGAGCATCAGCCGCGAGCACACGGTGCTGACCAGCAAGTCGGGTCTGGTCACGGTCACCGGTGGCAAATGGACCACCTACCGCGCCATGGCCGAAGACGTGCTCAAGGAATGCTTCACGCGGGGCTTGATGGATGCGCGTGCTGGCGGTGTGACCGTGCACCTGCCGCTGGTGGGGGCGCCCGCTGCCGTGGCCTTGGCCACCAACACCCGCCAGAGCATGGCGGTCTCGCAGGGCCTGCACAGCTACGGCACCGAGGCCCAGGTTGTGCAAGCTCTGCCTGGTGCGGGCGTGGCCCTGGCGCCCGGCCTGGCCCTGGACGAGGCCATGGTGCGCTTTGCCGTGCGCCATGAATACGCCCGCACCGTGGAAGATGTGCTGGCGCGTCGCAGCCGCCTGCTGTTCCTGGATGCGCGCCTGGCGGCCCAGGTGGCGCCGCGTGTGGCGGCCATCGTGCAGGAGGAGCTGGGCCAGGATGCGCGCCTGGATGACTTTCTGGCGCTGGCCCAGCAGTATCTGCCGGTGTAATTCTGGGCGCAGGCAGGGCCCAAGCCTGGGTAGCCAGGGCCTGCATAAAACAGGAGCATTGATCGCTGGTGCGCCTTGGCTCTTGCGTTTAAAACCCTTTGAAATCAAGGTGCTGAAAGCAGAAGGTGCTCTGGTTTTTGGGGTGTTGCTGCCGTGCTGTGCAGTGCTCACGCCAAGGCCTGCAAATCCTGCGTCCAATCCGGGCTAAAGGGTTGACGCGCAAAGGAATTTCTGCGACACTCTCCTGCTTCACGTGTAAAAGCGTGAAAGTTTCTGCCCAGCGGGAAGCCTTTCGGAATGAGCCGAGAGGTGGACGACGGGCCCAAGACTGACTGGCTGCTTTGTTCAGCCCTTGAGAAGTTCTCTGGGGCTGTTGGAATAGCTGGAGCAAGTTGGGAATATTGAAATGATCCAAACAGAATCTCGTTTAGAGGTTGCCGACAACACCGGCGCGAAGTCTGTCCAGTGCATCAAAGTGCTGGGCGGTTCTCATCGTCGCTACGCAAGTGTTGGCGACATCATCAAGGTGAGCATCAAAGAAGCCGCTCCGCGTGGCCGCGTCAAAAAAGGCGAGGTCTACAGCGCTGTGGTGGTGCGCACTGCCAAGGGCATCCGTCGTGCAGACGGCTCGCTCGTGAAGTTCGACGGCAATGCCGCCGTTCTGCTGAACGCCAAGCTGGAGCCTATCGGCACCCGCATCTTTGGCCCCGTGACCCGTGAACTGCGTACCGAAAAGTTCATGAAGATCGTGTCCCTGGCGCCTGAAGTTCTCTAAAGGAAAGCACATCATGAACAAGATTCGCAAGGGCGACGAAGTCATCGTGCTGACCGGCCGTGACAAAGGCAAGCGTGGCGTGGTTGCACTGCGCAAGGATGACTCCCACCTGGTGGTGGACGGCGTCAACCTGGTGAAGAAGCACGTCAAGCCAAACCCCATGAAGGGCACCACTGGCGGCATCGTGGAAAAGGCCATGCCTATCCACCAGTCCAACGTGGCCATCTTCAATGCTGCGACCGGCAAGGCCGATCGCGTGGGCATCAAGGTGAACGCAGACGGCACGCGTGCTCGCGTGTTCAAGTCCAGCGGCGCTGAAATCACGGTCGCCTGAGGAGTAACACATGGCACGACTGCAAAAACTCTATCGCGAAAAGATCGCGGCTGAACTGAAAGAAAAGTTCGGCTACACCTCCGCTATGGAAGTGCCCCGCCTGACCAAGATCACCCTGAACATGGGTGTGAGCGAAGCCGTGGCCGACAAGAAGGTGATGGACAACGCCGTGGCTGACCTGACCAAGATTGCTGGTCAGAAGCCTGTGGTGACCAAGGCCAAGAAGGCTATCGCTGGTTTCAAGATCCGCGAAGGCCAAGCGATTGGCTGCATGGTGACCCTGCGTGGCGTTCAAATGTACGAATTCCTGGACCGTTTCGTCACCGTGGCTCTGCCCCGCGTGCGTGACTTCCGTGGTATTTCGGGTCGCTCGTTCGACGGCCGCGGCAACTACAACGTTGGCGTTAAAGAACAGATCATCTTCCCTGAAATCGAATACGACAAAGTGGATGCTCTGCGTGGTCTGAACATCAGCATCACGACTTCGGCAAAGAACGACGAAGAGTGCAAGGCACTGCTCGCAGCGTTCAAATTTCCCTTCAAGAACTGAGGTAGCGCATGGCTAAGAAAGCTTTGATCGAGCGCGAACTGAAGCGCGAAAAACTGGCCGCCAAGTTTGCTGCCAAGTACGCTGAATTGAAGGCCATCGCCGGCGACGCCAAGCGTTCCGACGAAGAGCGTGATGCAGCCCGCCTGGGTCTGCAAAAGCTGCCCCGTAACTCCAACCCCACTCGCCAACGTAACCGTTGCGAGATCACGGGCCGTCCCCGTGGCACCTTCCGTCAATTCGGTCTGGGCCGCGCCAAGATCCGTGAAATGGCCTTTGCCGGTGAGATTCCCGGCGTGACCAAGGCCAGCTGGTAAGCAAGCAGGAGAGATACAAGATGAGCATGAGTGATCCTATCGCCGACTTGCTGACCCGCATCCGCAACGCCCAAATGGTGTCCAAGGCCACCGTGTCGGCTCCTTCCTCCAAAGTGAAGGTTGCCATTGCACAAGTGCTGAAAGACGAAGGCTATATCGACGGCTTCGAAGTGAAGACCGAAGAAGGCAAGTCCGAGCTGGTTATCAGCCTGAAGTACTACGCCGGCCGCCCTGTGATCGAGCGCATTGAGCGCGTGAGCCGTCCTGGCCTGCGCGTGTACAAGGGCCGTCACGCAATCCCTCAGGTCCAAAACGGCCTGGGCGTGGCCATCGTCACCACTCCCCAGGGCGTGATGACCGATCGCAAAGCGCGCGCTACCGGTGTCGGCGGCGAAGTGCTGTGCTATGTGGCCTAACGGACATTAAGGAGAAATACTGAAATGTCTCGCGTAGCAAAAGCAAATGTGACCATCCCCGCTGGCGTGGATGTGTCTATCAATGCTGATTCCATCAAGGTCAAGGGCAAGGGCGGCGAGCTGTCCCAAGCCCTGCATGCCCTGGTGTCCATCAGCAACAACGACGGCAAGCTGTCGTTCGCTCCCGCCAATGACTCCCGTGATGCTGACGCCCTGGCCGGTACTTTCCGCCAGTTGGTCAACAACATGGTCAAGGGTGTGACCGAGGGTTTCGAGAAGAAGTTGACGCTGGTTGGCGTGGGCTTCAAGGCCGCTGCACAAGGTTCCAAGCTGAACCTGGCTATCGGTTTCTCGCACCCCGTGAACTTCGAGATGCCTGCCGGTATCACTGTCGCTACCCCCACTCCGACTGAAATCGTGATCAAGGGTGCTGACCGCCAAGTGGTGGGTCAGTTGGCCGCTGAGATCCGCGCCGTTCGTCCTCCCGAGCCTTACAAGGGCAAGGGCATTCGCTATGCGAATGAGAAGGTCGTGATCAAAGAGACCAAGAAGAAGTAAGGAGCTGCATGATGTTGAACAAGAAAGAGCAGCGTCTGCGCCGTGCACGCCAAACCCGCATTCGCATTGCACAGCAAGGCGTAGCGCGTCTGAGCGTGAACCGTACCAACCTCCACATCTACGCCAGCGTGACGTCGGAAGACGGCACCAAGGTGCTGGCTTGCGCCTCGACTGCCGAAGTCGAAGTGCGCTCTCAGCTGGGCGCCGCAGGCAAGGGTGGCAACGTGGCTGCTGCCGCACTGATCGGCAAGCGCATTGCTGAAAAGGCCAAGGCTGCTGGCGTTGAGAAGGTGGCTTTCGATCGCGCTGGTTTTGCATACCACGGCCGCGTGAAGGCCTTGGCTGAAGCCGCTCGCGAAGCGGGCCTGCAGTTCTAAGCGGAGCGGATAGAAATGGCTAAATTTTCCCCCAAAGTGCAAGACCAAGGTAATGACGACGGTCTGCGCGAAAAAATGATCGCGGTGAACCGCGTCACCAAGGTCGTGAAGGGCGGTCGTATCCTCGGCTTCGCTGCACTGACCGTGGTTGGCGACGGTGATGGCCGCGTGGGTATGGGTAAGGGCAAGTCCAAGGAAGTGCCCGCCGCCGTGCAAAAGGCAATGGAAGAGTGCCGTCGCAATCTGGTGAAGGTTTCGCTCAAGAGCGGCACCATCCACCACTCTGTGACCGGTCACCACGGTGCTGCTCGCGTTGAGCTGCACCCCGCCCCCAAGGGTACCGGCATCATCGCTGGCGGCCCTATGCGCGCCGTGTTCGAAGTCGTCGGTATCACCGACATCGTGGCCAAGAGCCACGGTTCTTCGAATCCCTACAACATGGTTCGCGCCACCTTCGACGCTCTGCAAAACGCTACGACCCCTGCGGAAGTGGCTTCTAAGCGCGGCAAGTCGGTCGAAGATATCTTCGCGGCCTGATCGGAGTCAATTACATGACAACGCAACAAACCGTTAAGGTGCAATTGGTGCGCAGCCCCATTGGCACCAAGCAAGATCACCGCGCTACCGTGCGCGGTCTGGGTCTGCGCAAGCTGAACAGCATCAGCGAACTGAAGGACAGCCCTGAAGTGCGCGGCATGATCAACAAGATCAGCTATCTGGTCAAAGTGCTCTGAAAGGATTGATGATGGAACTCAATAGCATCAAGCCTGCAGACGGCGCCAAGCACGCCAAGCGTCGCGTTGGCCGTGGTATCGGTTCTGGTCTGGGTAAGACCGCCGGCCGTGGTCACAAGGGTCAGAAATCGCGTTCGGGTGGCTACCACAAGGTGGGCTTCGAAGGCGGTCAAATGCCTCTGCAGCGTCGCCTGCCCAAGCGTGGTTTCAAGTCGCATCTGCTGAAGTTCAATGCAGAAGTGACCTTGTCCACCCTGGAGCAACTGGGTCTGGCTGAAGTCGACCTCGCCGCCCTGAAGCAAGCTGGCCTCGTGCCCGCTATTGCCCAGGTGGTGAAGGTGATCAAGAGTGGCGAAATCAGCAAGGCTGTGAAGCTGAGCGGAATTGGTGCCACTGCTGGCGCCAAGGCCGCCATCGAAGCAGCCGGTGGCAGCATCGCCGCCTGATCAAGAACTGAAAGAAGACATCCGTGGCTACTAGCGCAGCGCAAATTGCAAAAACTGGCAAGTTCGGTGACTTGCGTCGCCGACTGGTTTTTCTGCTGCTCGCGCTGGTCGTGTACCGCATCGGGACTCACATCCCGGTGCCGGGCATCGACCCTGCGCAACTGCAGCAGCTGTTCAATGGCCAACAGGGCGGTATCCTCAATCTGTTCAACATGTTCTCCGGTGGCGCTTTGTCGCGCTTCTCGGTGTTTGCACTGGGGATCATGCCGTACATCTCGGCATCGATCATCATGCAGCTGATGACTTACGTCATCCCGACATTCGAACAGATGAAGAAGGAAGGTGAGGCGGGTCGTCGCAAGATTACCCAATACACCCGCTACGGCACTGTGGCCTTGGCCCTCTTTCAATCATTGGGTATCGCAGTCGCTCTGGAAAGCCAGGCGGGTCTGGTGTACGCCCCAGGGTTCGGCTTCCGTCTCACGGCGGTGGTGACTCTGACGGCAGGTACGCTGTTCCTGATGTGGTTGGGTGAGCAGATCACGGAACGTGGTCTGGGCAACGGTATTTCCATTCTGATCTTTGCTGGTATCGCCGCAGGCCTGCCCAGCTCGATCGGTGGATTGCTGGAGCTGGTGCGCACCGGCGCCATGAGCATTCTGGCCGCGATCATCATTGTTCTCGTAGTGGCAGCCGTGACGTATTTCGTCGTGTTTGTCGAGCGAGGCCAACGAAAGATCCTGGTGAATTACGCACGCCGTCAAGTCGGCAACAAGGTGTATGGTGGCCAGTCTTCGCACTTGCCACTGAAGCTGAATATGGCAGGTGTGATTCCTCCCATCTTCGCTTCGTCCATCATCTTGCTGCCCGCAACGGTGGTGAACTGGTTCAGTGCTGGAGAGTCGATGCGCTGGCTGAAGGACATCGCAGGTGCTCTGACCCCCGGTCAGCCCATCTATGTGTTGCTGTATGCCGCCGCCATCATCTTCTTCTGCTTCTTCTACACGGCCCTGGTGTTCAATAGCCGGGAAACTGCCGACAACCTGAAGAAGAGCGGTGCCTTCATCCCCGGGATTCGTCCTGGTGACCAGACGGCTCGCTACATTGACAAGATCCTGGTGCGTCTGACATTGGCCGGCGCGATCTACATCACCTTTGTGTGCTTGCTGCCCGAATTCCTGATCCTGAAGTACAACGTTCCGTTCTACTTCGGTGGTACATCACTGCTGATTATTGTGGTGGTGACCATGGACTTCATGGCACAGGTGCAGAACTACATGATGTCCCAGCAGTACGAGTCACTGCTGAAGAAGGCTAACTTCAAGACATCTGGCAATTAAGCAAGAAATGGTCTATCCTTGCGGGTTCGCCCGTAAGGTGCCCCCAACCTAGTGAAGAGCCCTGCGCATTTTTGTCGGTCACAGGCAGTGTCCAGGACAAGAAAGAGCTCGGATGAAAAGTTTTAGGAGAATGAAATGAGAGTTTCGGCTTCGGTCAAGAAAATCTGCCGCAACTGCAAGATCATCCGCCGCAAGGGTGTGGTGCGCGTGATCTGTACCGACCAGCGCCACAAGCAGCGCCAAGGTTGATTGAAAGTATTAGAGGACTACTAATATGGCACGTATCGCCGGCATTAACATCCCGCCGCACAAGCATGCTGAAATCGGCCTGACCGCCATCTACGGCGTGGGTCGTACCACTGCACGCAAGATTTGCGACGCATGCGGCATCGAATATTCCAAGAAGGTTAAGGACCTGACGGACGCTGATCTGGAAAAGATCCGCGACCAGCTGAATCCCATGACCCTGGAAGGCGACCTGCGTCGCGAGACCACGATGAACATCAAGCGTCTGATGGACATCGGTTGCTATCGTGGTTTCCGTCATCGTCGTGGCCTGCCCATGCGTGGTCAACGTACCCGCACCAACGCCCGCACCCGCAAGGGTCCGCGCAAGGGCGCCGCGGCTCTGAAGAAATAAGGGACTGAGAGATCACTATGGCAAAGGCACAAAACAACGCTGCTGCACGCGTGCGTAAGAAAGTTCGCAAGAACATTTCCGACGGTATCGCTCACGTTCACGCCTCGTTCAACAACACGATCATCACCATCACCGACCGCCAAGGCAACGCTCTGTCGTGGGCCTCGTCGGGTGGCCAGGGCTTCAAGGGTTCGCGCAAGTCGACTCCCTTTGCAGCTCAAGTGGCTTCGGAAGTGGCTGGCCGTGCTGCCATTGAACAGGGCATCAAGAACCTGGACGTGGAAATCAAGGGTCCCGGCCCCGGCCGTGAATCCTCGGTGCGCGCCCTGGGCGCTCTGGGTATCCGTATCACTTCCATCTCGGACGTGACTCCGGTGCCCCACAACGGCTGCCGCCCTCAAAAGCGTCGTCGTATCTAATCTTTTTGAAGACCACCGCCGCCAGGGGTGTTTCACTCCTGGCGGCTCCCGTGCGTTTTACGCACGGTAGATGACACAAAGGAAGCTCAAGTGGCACGTTATCTCGGCCCCAAGGCCAAACTCTCCCGCCGTGAAGGCACCGACCTGTTCCTGAAGAGCGCCCGTCGCTCCATCGCGGACAAGTCCAAGTTCGACACCAAGCCCGGTCAACACGGCCGCACCTCGGGTCAGCGCACCTCCGACTTCGGTCTGCAGCTGCGTGAAAAGCAGAAGGTCAAGCGCATGTACGGCGTGCTGGAAAAGCAATTCCGCCGCTACTTCGCTGAAGCCGACCGTCGCCGTGGCAACACTGGCGCCAACCTGCTGTCCCTGCTGGAGTCGCGTCTGGACAACGTGGTGTACCGCATGGGCTACGCCTCGACCCGCGCTGAAGCACGTCAGCTGGTGTCGCACAAGGCCATCACCGTGAACGCCAAGTCGGTGAACATTCCTTCCTACTCCGTGAAGGAAGGCGATGTGATCGCTGTGCGCGAAAAGTCCAAGAAGCAAGCTCGTGTGGTGGAAGCACTGCAACTGGCTTCGCAAGTGGGCTTCCCGGCATGGGTGGAAGTGAGCCTGGACAAGGCTGAAGGTACCTTCAAGAAGGCACCGGACCGCGACGAATTCGGCGCCGACATCAACGAATCCCTGATCGTTGAGTTGTACTCGCGTTAATTCTCCGGCTTTTAGCAACCCGTCCCCACGGCGCGAGGCATCGCACCGTGGGTGCTTCGCCAGCCTTACCGGTGTAACGAGCCGGGGGTATTGAGAGGAAGTCTGCATGCAAACAAATCTGCTGAAACCCAAGACGATCAATGTGGAGCAACTGGGCCACAACCGTGCCAAGGTGACTCTGGAGCCTTTCGAGCGCGGCTACGGCCACACGCTGGGCAATGCTCTGCGTCGCGTGCTGCTGTCGTCCATGGTGGGTTATGCAGCGACGGAAGTCACGATTGCTGGCGTGCTGCATGAGTACTCGTCCATCGACGGTGTGCAAGAAGATGTGGTGAGCATCCTCCTGAACCTCAAGGGCGTGGTGTTCAAGCTTCACAATCGCGACGAAGTCACGCTGAGCCTGCGCAAGGACGGCGAAGGTGTTGTCACTGCTGGTGACATCCAGACGCCCCACGACGTTGAAATCATCAACCCCGATCATGTCATCGCCACCCTGTCGCAAGGCGGCAAGCTGGATATGCAGATCAAGGTGGAAAAAGGCCGTGGCTATGTGCCTGGCAACGTGCGCCGCTATGGTGACGAGTCGACCAAGTCGATCGGCCGCATCGTGCTGGACGCATCGTTCTCGCCCGTGCGCCGCGTGAGCTACAACGTGGAATCCGCCCGCGTGGAGCAACGTACCGACCTGGACAAGCTGGTCGTCGAAATCGAAACCAATGGCGCCATCAATGCGGAAGACGCAGTGCGCGCATCCGCCAAGATCCTGGTGGAACAGCTGGCCGTGTTCGCGCAGCTGGAAGGTGAGTTCGGTGAAGGCGGCATCCTGCAGGCCGGCAACCAGCGCTCCAACGCTACGTTCGATCCTATCTTGCTACGTCCTGTGGACGAGCTGGAGCTGACCGTGCGTTCCGCCAACTGCCTGAAGGCAGAAAACATCTACTACATCGGTGATCTGATTCAGCGCACCGAGAACGAGCTGCTCAAGACCCCGAATCTGGGTCGCAAGTCGCTCAACGAAATCAAGGAAGTCCTCGCTTCGCGTGGTCTGACCTTGGGCATGAAGCTGGAAAACTGGCCACCGGTTGGCCTAGAAAAGCGCTAAGCATTAGCGCCCATTTCGGCATCACGCTATAATTTGCGGCTCCCTGCTCGATGAGGGCTGGGAGCCGCAATATTTACACGGTATCGATACTGTTGATACGATTTGATACCGTAAATATTTAACAGTGCACCGGGCAGTACCTGATACGGCTTGCCCGCAAACATCAAATTCAAGGAAAAGCACCATGCGTCACGGTCACGGCCTCCGCAAACTGAACCGCACTTCTGCACACCGCAAGGCAATGCTGCAGAACATGATGAACTCGCTCATCGAGCACGAAGCCATCAAGACCACTGTGCCCAAGGCCAAGGAACTGCGCCGCGTGATCGAGCCCATGATCACCCTGGCCAAGGTCGACTCCGTCGCCAACCGCCGCCTGGCTTTCGACCGCCTGCGCGACCGTGACAGCGTGACCAAGCTGTTCAACGTGCTGGGTCCCCGCAACGCCAAGCGTCCTGGCGGCTACACCCGTATCCTGAAGATGGGCTTCCGCGTGGGCGACAACGCTCCCATGGCCTATGTGGAGCTGGTTGAGCAAGAAGAAGTCGCTCAAACCCAAGCTGCTGAATAATTCCGTGCTATAATTTGGAAATATCGCGAGGTGGAGCAGTCTGGTAGCTCGTTGGGCTCATAACCCAAAGGTCGTTGGTTCAAATCCAGCCCTCGCAACCAAGTTCAAAACGCCTGCTGAGTTTTCAGCAGGCGTTTTTGTTTGTGCATTTTTTGTTTGCTGCTTGGCTGCGGCATCATTTTGATGAGCATGCTCTACGCCTGCAGTGTGCGATAGCGGCTGCTGGAATGCGCAAAAGCGCTGCCTGTCAGCGCAGACAGCTCTCTTTTTCCTATTGCTGTGGCCTGTTGGCCTGTAGCGGCCCTCTGTCATCACCGGAATTTCCTATGCAAGCACTGGCTGGCACCACCTTGGGTATCGACTTCGGCACCTCCAACTCCGCCATGGCCCTGCGCCAGGGCAGCAGTGCTGCGCAGCTGGTGCCGTTGGAAGGTGGAGCCACAGGCATGCCCACGGCGCTGTTCTTCAACACCGAAACCCACAGCACGCACTTTGGCCGCGACGCCATGCGCCAGTACCTGGCGGGTGAGGATGGCCGGCTGATGCGCTCGCTCAAAAGCCTGCTGGGCAGCAGCCTGCTGCAGGACAAGACCTTGGTGCATGAGCAGTTGATCAGCTATCAGGACATCATTGCCCTGTTTCTGAAGCAATTCGCTCAGCGCGCCCAGGCCCAGCTCGGCGGTCTGCCCGAGCGCGTGGTGCTGGGCAGGCCGGTACATTTTGTCGATGCCCACCCCGAACGCGACCGCCAGGCCCAGGACGCACTGGAACAGGCGGCGCAGGCTGCAGGCTTTGCCCAGGTGCAGTTCCAGCTGGAGCCGATTGCCGCCGCGCTGGACTACGAGCAGCGCCTTACCGGCGAAGCCGTGGTGCTGGTGGTGGACCTCGGCGGCGGCACCTCGGACTTCACCGTGGTGCGCCTGGGCCCGCAGCATGCGGGCAAGGCCGATCGCCAGGCTGACATCCTGGCCACCAGCGGTGTGCACATAGGCGGTACTGACTTCGACCATCGCCTGAGTGTGGACACAGTGATGCCGCTGCTGGGCCTGCGCCATATCGGCCCGCATGGCCGAGAAGTGCCCAGCCGCGTGTTCTACGACCTGGCCACCTGGCATTTGATTCAATGGCAGTACAGCGCCAAGGCCTTGCGCGAGGCCCAGGCGCTGCGCAGCGACTACCGTGACCCACAGCTGCACCAGCGCCTGATGACGGTGCTGGAGGAGCGCGCCGGCCACCGCCTGGCCGATGCGGTGGAGCAGGGCAAGATCCAGGCCTCATCCAGCGGCGGTGATGCCGCGTTGGATCTCGGCTGGCTGGAGGCCGGCTTGCAGGCGGCCATCACCCAGGCGCAGCTGGAGCAATCGCTGCAGGCCCCGCTGGCCCAGGTCATGGTGTGCGCCCTGGAATGCGTGCAACTGGCGGGCTTGGCGCCCACGCAGCTGGATGCGGTCTACCTCACTGGCGGCTCCTCGGCCCTGCGCACGCTGCGCCATGCCCTGGCCCAGGCCCTGCCCGGTGTGGAGCAGGTCGAAGGTGATTTGTTTGGCGGTGTGGCCACGGGCCTGGCCTACGCCTGATGCTTTCTATGCTCCTGAATCGGGAGCTTGCCATGCAGATGTGGCTTACGTGAGCAGCCGAAAAGACCACATTCCTGGTCTATTTTTTCAGTCGATTTCGAAGGCCGCAGCGCGCGGCTTCTTCCTTATTCCGCTTCCCGTTTGATGGCCAACGCCAGCTCATAGAGCTGGTTGCGGTTGCCGCCGCTGATGTCGGCCGCCAGCTTCACCGCGCTCTTGGTCGGCAGCTCGGCCAGCAACAGGCGCAGCACGCGCTCGGCATCGCCGTCGTCCTGCTGCACGGCCACGGGGTGTAGCACCACCACAAACTCGCCCCTGGCGCGGGAGGACTCGCCCGCCAGCCACTCCGGCAGGTCTTGGGCCGCATGGGTGCTGATCTGCTCAAACTGCTTGGTGATCTCACGCGCCAGCGTCACCGGTCGCTCGCCCAGCACGGCCAGGGCCTTGGCCAGCTCGTGGATGCGGTGGGGTGCCTCCAGCAGCACGGTGCAGCGCGGCTCCCCAGCCAACTGCTGCACAGCGGCCTGGCGTTCCGCATTCTTGGTCGGCAAAAAACCGGCAAACACAAAACCGCCATCGGTTTGCCCGGGTGGCACACAGCCGGCCACGCTGATGGCGCTGGTGATGCTGCTGGCACCCGGCAGCGGCATGCAGCGCAGGCCGGCGGCCTGCACGGCCGCACACAGGCGCGCGCCGGGGTCGCTGACGCCGGGCGTGCCGGCATCGCTGACATAGGCAATGCGCTGGCCTTGCTGCAGCCGGGCGATGATGCCGGCGGCGGCCTCGGCCTCGTTGTGCTGGTGCACGGCCAGCAGCTGGCTGCCGGGGCGTTCCATGCCATAGGAGCGCAGCATGCCCTGGGTGTGGCGGGTGTCCTCGCAGGCCACCGCGTCCACCAGTTGCAGCACATGCAGGGCACGCAGCGAGATGTCGGCCAGATTGCCGATGGGCGTGGCCATCACGTACAGCGTGGCCTGCGGATAATTCTGGGCAGCCGCTGCCTCGCGGGCAGCGCTCAGGGCCGGAGCGAAAGAGGCACTCAATGGGTTTCCTTGGAAAAAAGCCGCCGCCAAAGACGTTGGCTGCTGCGCAGCGCACGCCGGGCCAGCTGGCCGAAGATGCGGCCTTGCAGCACGCACAGGCGCGGGGCTGGCGGCTGATAGCACGCAATTATCGGACGCCCGGCCGTGGCGGTGGCGAGATAGACCTGATTCTGCGCACCGGCGACGGCGTGGTGGTGTTTGTAGAAGTGCGCAGCCGCAGCCTGCAGGACTATGGCGGAGCTGGTGGCAGCATTGATGCCACCAAGCGCCGGCGCATTGTGCTGGCGGCCAGGCATTGGCTGGCACGCCAGCCCAGCTTGCCACGCTGCCGCTTTGACGCGGTACTGGTGCAAGGCATGCAGCTGCAATGGCTGGAGGCGGCGTTTGATGCCGAGTGACGCTGCGTGGTGCAGTTACCGCACAAACGTTCTGCTACGAAAGGTGTAACCGCACACAGGTATCATCGCAGTCCCATGCTTGAGCTACGTATCCAACAGCACTTTATCGACAGTGCCGACCTGAAGTACCAGGCCGCCCAGACGTTGAGTCAACCCATCACCGCCGCTGTGCAGGCCATTTTGGCCAGTGTCACCAGCGGCGGCAAAGTGCTGGCCTGCGGCAGCGGGGTATCTGCCCAGCAGGCGCAGACCTTTGCCGCCCTGTGTATCACCGGTTTTGAACGCGAACGCCCCGAGCTGGCAGCCCTGGCGCTGAGCAGTGACGGCGGGCTGCTGGGCGGCTCGGCCGGCACGGCACCTGGTTCGCAATACCTGGCACGCCAGGTCCGGGCCCTGGGCCAGGCCGGCGATGTGCTGTTGGTGATTTCGGTCTCGGGCAATGAACAAAGCCTGCTCGAAGCCGTGGAAGCGGCCCATGAGCGCGAAATGATGGTGGTCGTGCTCAGCGGCCACACCGGCGGTGCGCTGGCCGCCAGGGTGCGCGAGACCGATGTACTGGTCTGCGTTCCGCACGAGAGGGCCGCCCGCGTGCGAGAGGCCCATGAGTTGGTGATCCATTGCCTGTGCGATGGCTTGGACACCCAGTTGCTAGGTGATCAGGAGGTGTTATGAAGCGTACGGGTTCCTCCCGTTGGGTCTGTATGGCCTTGGCGACCGCCGGCATGGTGGGCGCATTGTCGGGCTGCGTGCCCTTGGTGGTGGGCGGTGGCATGGCCACGGCAGCCCTGTCGGCGGCAGACCGTCGCACCACGGGCGCCCAGGTGGAAGACCAGGGCATCGAGCTGCGGGCCTCGGACCGTATTCGCCAGTCCCCATTGGGCGACCAGGTGCGCGTCAACACCACCAGCTACAACCGCAAGGTGCTCATCAGCGGTGAAGCGCGTACCGAAAAGGACAAGCAGGAAGTCGAGCGCCTGGTGCGCGAGGTGAACAACGTCGAAGGCGTGTTCAACGAGCTTGAGGTGCTGCCCTTCACCTCTTCGCTGACGCAGCGCGGCAAGGACTCCATCATCACCACCCAGGTCAAGGCCAGCTTGCTGGACTCCAAGGACCTCCAGGCCTCGGCCATCAAGGTGGTCACAGAGAACAAGGTGGTCTACCTGCTGGGCATCGTGACCGAGCGCGAATCCAAGCGTGCGGCCGAGGTGGCGCGCGGCATCAACGATGTGCGCAAGGTGGTACGTCTGTTCGAGATCACCACCGAGGACGCACTGGCCAACTACATGCCAGGCACGGCACCGGTCACGCGCGATCCTGCTACGGAGAATTGAGGCTCCCCCTGAGCCGCTGCGCGTCTTCCCCCTCTCTGGCTTCGCCGGAAGGGGACGGCACCGGCGCCTGACAGGGATACAAGGCGGCCCTTGCGCGGTGCCCTGGCGTGGGCTGCGCCGATTTCAGCCGGTGCGGACAGTTTTCAACGCTATGGATAGTTGAGCGCGGACACAACACCACAAGCAAAAAACGGCAGCCTGGGCTGCCGTTTTTGTGTCTGAAACTTCCAATCAGCGCAGCCTGCGTATCAAGCTGGAGGTGTCGTTGCGGCCACCGCCCATGGCCTGCACATCGGCGTAGAACTGGTCCACCAGGGCCGTCAGGGGCAGGCGGGCGCCGTTGCGCTTGGCTTCGTCCAGCACCAGGCCCAGGTCCTTGCGCATCCAGTCCACGGCAAAGCCGAAGTCGAACTTGCCTTCCACCATGGTCTTGCCACGGTTTTCCATCTGCCAGCTCTGGGCTGCGCCCTTGCTGACCACATCCAGTGCCTTGTGCACATCCAGGCCGGCTTTTTCGCCAAAGGCCACGGCCTCGGACAGGCCTTGGACCACGCCGGCAATGCAGATCTGGTTGATCATCTTGGTCAGCTGGCCGGCGCCGCTTTCGCCCATCAGCGTGAAGGCCCGGGCAAAGCATGCCGCAACCGGTGCCACGGCGTCGAACTGAGTTTGATCGCCACCGCACATCACGGTGAGCTGGCCGTTTTGCGCGCCGGCCTGGCCGCCGGAGACGGGTGCATCGATGAAGTGCAAGCCCTGGGCCTGGGCGGTGGCATACAGCTCGCGGGCCACCTCGGCCGAGGCCGTGGTGTGGTCCACAAAAATCGCGCCGGCTTGCATGCCGGCCAGAGCGCCATGCTCGCCCAGCACCACGGAGCGCAGGTCATCGTCATTGCCCACGCAGCAGAACACCATCTCGGCGCCTTGCACGGCCTCGCGCGGTGTGGCGGCCTCGGCACCGCCGAACTCCGCCACCCAGGCCTGGCGCTTGGCGGGGCTGCGGTTGTACACGGTGACCTGGTGACCGGCCTTGGCCAGGTGGCCGGCCATGGGAAAGCCCATGACGCCCAGGCCCAGAAAGGCAACTTTGCGGGAAGCGGTGGCAGCGTATTCGCGGTGGTGAATGCTCGACATGTCGGTGGATCAGGAATGCAAAAAAACAGTGCACAGGCACTGTGGCGAGGCCGACATGGTGACACAGTGCCGGCAGCCTGTGGTGCTACAGATGGGCGAGTAGCCGGGCAGCACACCATGGTGCCGTGCTGCGGACAGGGGATGACAGCGGTCAGCCGCCGGGGAAGCTCTCAGGCGTCCTGGCCTTGCTGCGGGCCTCTGCAGCGCTGATGCACTGGCGGCGCAGCAGATCGCTCAGGCTCTGGTCCAGGGTCTGCATGCCCAGGCTCTGGCTGGTCTGGATGGTGGAATACATCTGCGCCACCTTGGACTCGCGGATCAGGTGGCGTATGGCACTGCTGCCCAGCATGATCTCGTGCGCCGCCACGCGGCCTGTGCCTTCCCTGGTTTTGCACAGCGTCTGCGAGACCACGGCCTGCAGCGATTCGGACAGCATGCTGCGCACCATGTCTTTTTCGCCAGCGGGGAAGACGTCAATGATGCGGTCTATGGTCTTGGCTGCGCTGGCGGTGTGCAGCGTGGCAAAGACCAGGTGGCCGGTCTCGGCTGCCGTCATGGCCAGGCGTATGGTTTCCAGATCGCGCATCTCGCCCACCAGGATGGCGTCGGGGTCTTCACGCAGCGCCGAGCGCAGTGCGGCGGAAAACGACTGGGTCATGGGCCCCACCTCACGCTGGTTGACCAGGCATTTCTTGGAGGCATGGACAAACTCGATGGGGTCTTCCACGGTCAGGATATGGCCGTGCAAGTGGTCGTTGAGGTGGTTGAGCATGGCCGCCAGCGTGGTGGACTTGCCCGAGCCCGTAGGGCCGGTGACCAACACCAGGCCACGGGGCTTGAGGGCCAGCTCGGCAAGAATCGGGGGGCTGCCCAGTTGCTCCAGCGTCGGCACGGTGCTGGGAATGGTGCGGAACACCGCGGCAGCGCCCCGGCTTTGCTGGAATGCATTCACCCGAAAGCGTGCCAGGCCCGGGATCTCGAACGCAAAATCCACCTCCAGCGAGGCTTCAAATACCTTGCGCTGCAAATCGCCCATGGTTTCATGGAGCATGCCGAGCACGGTTCTGTGGTCTAGCGCTTGGGCATGGATGCGGCGCATATCACCGTGCACGCGGACCATGGGAGGCAGCCCGGCCGAAAGATGCAGGTCCGAGGCCTGGTGCTGCACGCCAAAGGCCAGCAAGCGGGTGATGTCCACCGTCTCCACCTTCCTCCAGGGGTTTGGTAACCTCAAGTCCTTATGACGACCATAGCCGAGAACCTTCAGCAGATACACCGCCGCATGGCGCATGCCTGTGATGCTGCGCAGCGACCCCAGGACAGCGTGGCCTTGCTGGCGGTCTCCAAAACCTTTGGCGCCGACGCCGTGCGCGAAGCCGCACTGGCGGGCCAACGCGCCTTTGGCGAGAACTACATCCAGGAAGGCGTGGACAAGATCGCCCAGCTGCGCGCCATGGCCGATATGCCCCAGCCTGTATGGCATTGCATAGGCCCGATACAAAGCAACAAGACGCGGCTGGTGGCCACGCATTTTGATTGGGTACACACCGTGGACCGCCTGAAGATTGCCCAGCGCCTGTCCGAGCAGCGCCCGGCCGCGCTGGCGCCGCTGCAGGTCTGCGTGCAGGTGAATGTGGACGGGGGCGAGACCAAGTCCGGCTGCAGCCCCGAGGAGGCCCTGGCCCTGGCCCAGGCCATCACCGCCTTGCCGCAGCTGCAACTGCGCGGGGTGATGAGCATTCCCGACCCCCAGCCCACGCCCGAGGCCATGCTGGCCGTGCACCAGCGTGTGGCCGCCGTGTTTGCGCAGATCCGTGACAGCGGCCTGCCGGGGCTGGATGCCTTTGACACCCTGAGCCTGGGCATGACTGACGACCTGGAACTGGCCGTTGCGGCCGGCAGCACCATGGTGCGTGTGGGCAGCGGCGTGTTCGGTAAAAGAAGCTACCCCGCAGCCTGAAGTTCTCTGGCCTGGCTCGCGGCTCGCTTACGTGTTTTGGCGGGCTTGGCGGTGGCCTCGCTCGGCTGGGCCGTACGGGCCTTGCTGGTGCGGCGCTGCGGTGCGGCAGGCAGAGACTGCAGACCCAGGACGCGGGTGGCCAGCGCCGTCAGCTCGGCCACCATTTCCGCCGGGCCCAGGCGCCCACTGGGGCGGTACCAGTGGTAGAGAAAACCAGGCAGGCTGCAGGCGGCCTGGGCCGTGATGCGCGTTTCTTTAAAGTCGAAATGGCCGCTGGCGCGGCCCTCTTCCAGCAGCGCACAGAGCTGGGTGTAAAAGCGCTTGGCCACGGCGCGCGAGGCCTTGTTGTAGGCCGGGCTGAAGGCCTGGGGCTCGCGGTAAGGGAAAAAGGCCGCCGGGTAATGGGCGATGGTGGCCGCAATCAGGCGCTGCAGCCCGTCTATGGCTTTTTCATGTGCCGGGCGCGCATCGTCGGCCTCGAAATCCAGCACCGTGAAACAAGCCTCGGTAGGTGCCCAGCATAGGGTCTCGAAGATCTCCTGCTTGCTGCGAAAGTAGTAATACACAAAGGGCTTGGTCACGCCCAGAGCCTGCACGATTTGCTCCATGGTGGTGTTCGCGTAGCCATTGCGGTCGAACAGGGCCTCGGCGGCCTTGAGGATGCGCTCGCGCTTTTCGTCGGAGCCTGCGGTGGGAAGGCGCTGCCGGCCACGGGGAGAAACAGGGGCTTTTCGGGAGGTGCTGGCCATGCGGTGGCTCCGTGTCATCTAGGTTATACCAATGGGTATTATTGTTCTACCAAGCGGTATATATTGGCAAGACAGCGAGGCGGGAAGGCCTGTGACCATCCCTGGAAGCACGGAAACATACCGTGCCAGACCTCGCACTCCACCCGACACCCAGGAGACAAGCCATGGCGGATTCCGAAACCCTCGTTCCCTTGCACCAAGCCCTGCGCCGCAATGCGCGCCAGCAGTCCGATGCCACGGCCTATATCTGGTATGGCAGGCACATCAGCTGGCGGCAGCTGGACGATGCCAGTGATGCCGTGGCGGCGCATTTGCAAACCCTGGGCGTGCAAAAAGGCGAGCCCGTGGCGCTGTTCATGAACAACTGCCCGCAGTACATCGTGGCCCACTACGGCGTGCAGAAGGCGGGCGCCATCGTTTGCCCCTGCGGCCCGCTGAACAAGGAGCATGAGCTGGCCTACCAGCTGGGGGATCTGCAGGCGCGCATCATCATCGCCGCCGATGTGTTGCTGCCCATCGTGGACCAGGTGCGCAGCAGCACGGCGTTGCAGCATGTGTTGGGCGTGCGCTATGCGGATTGGCTGCCCGAGGTGCCCACGCTGCCCCTGCCGGCCGAATTGCAGGCGCCGGTGCAGCCCCTGCCTGACGGCGTGGAATCCTTCTGGAGCGTGATGCACAGCGGCGCCAGGCCTGCGCCCGTTGAAGTTGGCATGGACGATGTGGCGCTGATGACCTATACCTCGGGCACCACCGGTCTGCCCAAGGGCGCCATGCTGAGCTTTGCCAACGCGGCCAGCAAGACGGCCGCAGCCTGCCAGGCCAGCCAGGTGGGCGCGCAGGACATGCTGCTGGCCGTGGCGCCGCTCTATCACATTGCCGGCATGTCCATGGGGGTGAACATGCCGGTGCAGGCCGGCGCGCCCTGTGTGCTGCTCTACCGCTTTGACCCGCTGGCCGTGGCCCAGGCCATAGAGCGCTACCGCGTGAGCTGGTGGTACAGCATTGCGCCCATGAACGTGGCCGTGATGCAGCTGCCCGGCGTGCAGAACATGGACCTGCGTTCGCTGCGCCGCAACACCGTCACCAGCTTTGGCATTGCCTATACCGAGGAGTTGGCTGCCAAGTGGCGCCAGTTCGCGCCCGATTGCATCTCCTGCGAGGCGGCCTACGGCCTGTCAGAGACCCACACCATGGACACCACCATGCCCATGGACGCCATACGCTGGGGCACGCACGGCAAGCCCGTGGCGGGGAATGAAATTCGCATCATCGACCCCTTGAGTGGCGAGCCACTGCCTGCAGGCGAGGTGGGTGAAATCATCGTGCGCGGCCCAGGCAACTTCAAAGGCTATTGGAACAAGCCCGAGGCCACGGCCAAGACCCTGAAAGACGGCTGGGTGCATACCGGTGACATGGGCAAGATGGATGCCGATGGCTACCTCACCTTCATCGGCCGCTTCAAGGAAATGATCAAGGTCTCGGGCTACAGCGTGTTCCCCGAGGAAGTGGAGACCATTTTGATCAAGCACCCGGCCGTGGCCCAGGCCGCCGTCATCGGCGTGCCCGATGCGGAGAAGGGCGAGATCGTGCGCGCCTTCATCGTCACCAAACCCGGGCAGACGCTGGAGGCCGAGGCGCTGCTGCATTGGTCCAAACAGAACATGGCCAGCTACAAGGCGCCGCGCGAGCTGCGCTTTATCGCGGCCTTGCCGGCCACCGGCGCAGGCAAGGTGCTGCGCCGTTTGCTGCGTGATATCCCCTGAGTGCTGGCAGGCTCCTTCCCGGAGGAGGGGGTGAAGACCGCTGGCAAGCGTGGCGCCATGTGCCGCTGAATAGGAAATCGAATGTTTGACAAAGTACTGATCGCCAACCGTGGCGAAATCGCCTTGCGTATCGTGCGCGCCTTGAACGAGCTGGGCATTGCTAGCCTGGCCGTGTACGCGGCCGACGATGCAGATGCCCCCCATGTGGCGGCCGCCGATGCGGCCCAGGCCCTGGGCGCCAGCGGCCCCGCGGCCTATCTGGATGGAGAGAGCCTGCTGCGCATTGCCCGTGAGGCGGGCTGCGATGCCATCCACCCCGGCTACGGTTTTTTGAGCGAGCATGCCGGCTTTGCCCAGACCTGTGCGGATGCCGGCCTGCGCTTTATCGGCCCCACGCCACAGCAACTGGCCCTGCTGGGCGACAAGGCCAGGGCGCGCGCGCTGGCGCTGGAATGCGGCGTGCCCGTGATGCCCGGCAGCAGCGAGGCCGTGAGCCTGGAGCAGGCCCAGGCGTTTTTCGCGGCCCAGCAGGCCGCGGGCGCGCCCGGCATCATGGTCAAGGCCATAGGCGGTGGTGGCGGGCGCGGCATGCGCGCCGTGATCCATGCCGAGGACCTGCCCGCCGCCTACGAGCGCTGCCGCAGCGAGGCGCGCGCCGCCTTTGGCGTGGACGGCGTCTATGTGGAGCGTTTGATGACGGGGGCGCGCCATATCGAGATCCAGGTGCTGGGCGATGGCAGCGAATGGCCCGTGGCCCTGGGCGAGCGCGAATGCACGCTGCAGCGGCGCTTTCAAAAGCTGGTGGAGATTGCGCCCAGCCCCAGCCTGAGCCAGGCACTGCGCGAGCGCATCACCCGCGATGCGCTGGCGCTGGCATCGCATATCCGCTACGAGAGCCTGGGCACCTTCGAGTTTCTGGTCGACATGGCCTCGCAAGACCTGCCCTATGTGTTCATCGAGGCCAATCCGCGCCTGCAGGTGGAGCACACCATCACCGAAGAGGTGTTTGGCGTGGACCTGGTGCAGGCCCAGATCCGCATTGCGGCAGGCGAGCATCTGAGCGAGTTGGGCCTGAGCCCGCCCCCCGCGCCGCGCGGCTATGCCATGCAATGGCGCATCAATGCCGAAACCCTGGATGCTCAGGGCGCAGCCACGGCGGGCAGCGGCCGCGTCCGCCAGCTGGATTGGCCCGCCGGCCCGGGCATGCGCATAGACAGCCATGCGCGCCTGGGCGTGGCACCTTCGCCGCATTACGACACGCTGCTGGCCAAGCTCATCGTCCACAGCCATTCGCCACGCTTTGCTGATGTGCTGGCGCGTTCGCGCCGCGCCCTGGCCGAATGCCGCATTGCAGGCCTGCCCACCAATCTGCCGCTGCTGCAGGCCCTGGCGCAGCGGCCGGAGATGGACAGCCAGAAGGTACACACGCGCTGGCTGGAAGAGGCCCTGCCCGCGCTGGTGGCGGCCGCAGAGCAAGCAGAAAAGATAGCTACCAGTGCAGATGGCGCAAGCAATGCAGGGATGAATCCCTCTGTATCGACCGCAGATACTGCACAAGCAGCTCCTGAAAACGCAGTGCTGGCCCCCATGCCGGCGCGGGTGCTGCAGTGGAGCGTGGCGGTGGGCGATGTGGTGGCGCAGGGCGCCGAGCTGGGCGTACTCGAGGCCATGAAGATGGAGCATGTGCTGTGCGCGCCGCATGCCGGGCGCATTGCAGATCTGCTGACCGAGGCCGGTGCCTATGTGGCCCAGGGCCAGGCCTTGTTGGTGTTCGAGGCCATCCAGGGTGAGGTGGCCGAAGCGGGGGCGTCGCAGCAGACGCAAGACCCCGCCCATATCCGCGCCGACCTGCAGCGCGTGATGGACCGCCATGTGTTCACGCAGGATGCGGCCCGGCCCGAAGCCATGGCCAAGCGCCATGCCCAGGGCGGGCGCAGCGCACGCGAGAACATTGCTGATTTGTGTGATGCCGGCAGCTTCATCGAATATGGGGCGCTGGCCATTGCCGCGCAAACGCGCCGGCGCAGCATGGAAGACCTGGTGGCCAACACCCCGGCGGACGGCATGGTCACCGGCATAGGCAGCATCAACGGCGCGCAGTGTGGTGAAGAGAAAGCGCGCGCCGTCGTCATGTCTTACGACGCCACCGTGCTGGCCGGCACGCAAGGCATGCGCAACCACGCCAAGACCGACCGCATGCTGGGTGTGGCCCTGCAGCAGCAACTGCCCGTGGTGTTGTTCGCCGAAGGCGGTGGCGGGCGCCCCGGCGATACCGACATGCCCGTGGTGGCCGGCCTGCATGTGCACACCTTTGCGGCCTATGCGGCGCTGTCCGGTCAGGTGCCCGTGGTGGGCATTGCCCACGGGCGCTGCTTTGCGGGCAATGCGGCGCTTTTGGGCTGCAGCGACGTCATCATCGCCACGCGCGCCAGCACCATTGGCATGGGCGGGCCGGCCATGATCGAAGGCGGCGGCCTGGGTGTTTTCAAGCCCGAGCAAATTGGCCCCAGCGGCGTGCAGCATGCCAATGGCGTGATCGACATCCTGGTGGAGGACGAAGCCCAGGCCGTGGCCGCTGCCAAGCATTACCTCTCCTTCTTCCAGGGCCGGGCCCGGGACTGGAGCGCGCCCGATGCGCGTGCCCTGCGCCATGTGGTGCCCGAAAACCGCTTGCGCGCCTATGACACGCGCGCAGCCATGCGGCACCTGGTGGACGAGGGCAGCCTGCTGCCGCTGCGCACCGGTTTTGGTGTCGGCATTCACACGGCGTTGGCGCGCATAGAGGGGCGCGCCGTGGGCATCATGGCCAACAACCCCTCGCATCTGGGCGGTGCCATCGACGCCGATGCCGCAGACAAGGCCGCGCGCTTTATGCAGCTGTGCAATGCGCATGGCATTGCCATGGTCAGCCTGGTGGACACCCCCGGTTTTATGGTGGGGCCAGAGATCGAAAAAACGGCCCAGGTGCGCCATGTGAGCCGGCTGTTTGTCACCGCCGCCAAGCTGCGTGTGCCGTATTTCAGCGTGGTGCTGCGCAAGGGTTATGGCCTGGGTGCCATGGGCATGGCGGCGGGCGGCTTTCATGCACCGCTGTTCAACGTGGCCTGGCCCACGGGCGAATTCGGTGGCATGGGCCTGGAGGGCGCGGTGCGCCTGGGCTATCGCAAGGAACTGGAGGCCCTGGCCGAAGGCCCCGAGCGCGATGCCCTGTTCCAGAAACTGCTGGCCCAGCAATACGCACATGGCGAGGCCCAGCACATGGCGTCCACGCTGGAAATCGATGCCGTCATCGACCCGGCCGACACACGCGCCTGGCTGGTGCGGGGCTTGGCCAGCGCCCGCTTGCGGGAGATTCCGCCCCGGTTTGTTGACACCTGGTAGCCGCCGCGGTGGAGGCCGGGCGCTTTCGGGCAGGGCCGCATGCGGGATACGGGAGGTACGAGAGATGCCAGAGAGAAGGGATGTGGCAAGCGCCGCTGGGTGCCGGTCGCGCAGGAGGGGGCTGCATCCCATGCTAAGCTGAAAATCTCAATGCAATATTTGGCCGCACCGGATGCGGCATCGGCCGCAGCGCTGGACAACAGCGCGCGGCCCCTGTGACTGGAGATAAAAACCTATGCCCGGACTTTTGCCCGATATCGACCCCGATGGTCTGCTGGAATTCTCGGTGGTCTACACCGACCGCGCGCTCAACCACATGTCCAAGCGCTTCACCGGCGTGATGCAAGACATTCTGGGCATGCTCAAAGAGGTCTACAGCGCCCACACCGCCGTGCTGGTGCCCGGCAGCGGCACCTTTGGCATGGAAGCCGTGGCCCGCCAGTTCGCCAACAACCAGAAGGTGCTGATCGTGCGCAATGGCTGGTTCAGCTACCGCTGGACGCAGATCTTCGAGGCCGGCAACTTCGGCCTGGGCGGCGGCGCCGTGGTCTGCAAGGCGCGCAAGCAGGGCGCAGGCAGCCAGGACCCATGGACCCCCTGCCCGGCCCAGGATGTGGCCGAGGCCATTCGTGCCGAGCGCCCCAAGGTGGTGTTTGCCCCGCATGTGGAAACCGCCAGTGGCATCATGCTGCCCGACGACTATCTGCGCACCATCTCCGAAGCCGCCCATGACGTGGGTGCCTTGATGGTGCTGGATTGCGTGGCCTCCGGTGCCATGTGGGTGAACATGGAAAAGACCGGCGTGGACGTGCTGATCAGCGCCCCGCAAAAGGGCTGGAGCAGCTCGCCCTGCTGCGCCATGGTCATGCTCTCGGCCCGTGCGCGTGAAGCCATAGAGCCCACGCAAAGCTCCAGCTTCTCCTGCGATCTGAAGAAGTGGATGCAGATTGCCGAAGGCTACGAAAAAGGCCAGCACGCCTACCACACCACCATGCCCACCGACGCTCTGGTGCGCCTGCGCGATGTGATGCTGGAAACCCGTGCCTACGGCTTTGAAAAAGTGCGCGAAGAACAAATCGCCCTGGGCGACAAGGTGCGCAAGCTGCTGGAGTCGCGCGGTTTTCCCAGCGTGGCGGGCGGCGGCTTCAAGGCCCCTGGCGTGGTGGTGAGCTACACCACCAACCCCGAGATCCAGAACGGCAAGGCCTTTTTGGCCGTGGGCCTGCAAACGGCCTCGGGCGTGCCACTGATGTGCGACGAAGGCCCCGACTTCCAGACCTTCCGCATCGGCCTGTTTGGCCTGGAAAAATGGCACAACGTGGACCGCACGGTGGAGCATTTGCGGGATGCCCTGGAAAAAATAAGCACCCCCTGAGTCGCCTGCGGCGCCTTCCCCCTCTCTATCGCTACGCGATGGAGGGGGACGGCACCGGCGCGGCGGGGCGGCCCTTGCGCGGTGCCCTGGCATGGGGCCTGCGCCAGTTTCATAGGCCGGCGACGTGGCGTTATGGGAACTGACGGCCCACTGATTTTTTGATAGCTGCTCAAGCGCTTACCGATTGCTTGGGCACCAGATTGGAGAGAAAACCATGTTCACACGCATTGCAGGCGCTGCCTGCCTGATGGGCGCCTTGTTGGCCGGTCATGCACTGGCCCAGCCCGTCACCACTGCCAGCGGCCTGGTCTACGAAAGCCTGAAGGAGGGCACAGGCCTCAGCCCCAAGGCCAGCGACAAGGTCAAGGTGCATTACCGCGGCTACTTCCCCGATACCGGCAAGGATTTCGACAGCTCCATTGCCCGGGGCGAGCCCATCGAGTTTCCCCTGAATGGCGTGATTCCCTGCTGGACCGAGGGCGTGCAGAAGATGAAGGTGGGCGGCAAGGCCCGCCTGACCTGCCCATCCAGCATTGCCTACGGCAGCCGTGGGGCAGGCCGGGTGATTCCACCAAACGCCACGCTGATGTTCGAGGTGGAGCTGCTGGGCATCAATGGCAAGTGAGCCAAGGGCCTGAAGAAAACAGGAGCTGCCTATGCAGTGACCCACTTGGTTTCACACATCAATAGTGCGTGAAATCAAGGCTGGACTGCACAAGCAGCTCATTTTTGATGAGCGATGTTCTGTGAGCAGAACGCAAAAAGGGAGGCATGGCCTCCCTTTGTTTTTGCGCCTCGCGGCGGTTTTTAGAACTCGTAGTTGGCCGAGATCCAGAGGCGGCGGCCATCTTGCGGGTTGCGATAGCGGTTGCCATAGGTCACGGTGTTGCCGCTGCGGTAGTAAGGCTGATAGTCCACAAAGTCCTTGTTGAACAGGTTGTAGACCGCTGCGTTGATGGTGAATTTGGGCGTGACACGGTAGCTGCCACCCAGGTGGAACTGGGTGTAGGCCTTGTAGTCTCCCAACACCTGGGCTGCGGCAATGGTTGTGGCGGTGGTACCTGGGTCGCGGTAGCGTTCGCTGCGGTACTCGGCGCGTACCCAGCCACTCCATTGGGCTGTCGGCTTCCAGTCCACGCGGGCGTTCAGCGCATGCTTGGGCGTGTCGGTCAGCGGCTTGCCTTGATTGGGGCCGCTTTGCTGTTTGCTCTTGGTGTAGGTGTAGTTGGCGCTGCTGCTCCATTGGGGATTGAAGGTGTAGCGTGCGCTCAGCTCCATGCCGCGCGTGACAGCCTCATCCACGTTGATGGATTGCCCAAAGGTATCCACCAAGGGCCAGTTGCCGAAATCGGCACAGCCGGGGCGGTTGGGGTCGCCTGCAAAGGAGCAGTTGGGCAAACCAGGACCACTGGTGATCTTGTCCTTGAACTGGTTGTTGAACAGCATGGCGCTGGCAGACAGACCTCGGGCATTGTCAAAATACACACCCAGCTCGGTGCTGCGGCTAGTTTCGGGCTTCAGGTTGGGGCTGCCCACCAGCGGGGTCTTGCCCTGGTTGCCAAAGCCGTTGATGCCGGGAGCCAGTTGCTCCACGCGTGGCGTCTTGTAGCCATGGCTCATGCCCCCCTTGACGGTCCATTGCGGCGCTGCCTGCCATACACCGTAGGCGCGTGGGCTGACCTTGCCGCCAAAAATGCTGTGGCGGTCGTAACGTGCACCCAGGGTGAGTTTGAAGGCCTCGGCCAAGCTCCATTCGTCTTCGGCAAAGATGGCTTTTTGTGTGAACTCAAAGGGGCTGGGCGCGACGCCGTCTTCCATTTCAGCCTTCCACCATTGGCCGCCGAGAGTCGTCAAGTGATTGCCCCAGGGCATGACCAGCTTGGTGTCCAGCACCTTGCTTTCTACTTCCAGCGTGCGTGGAGCGCCGGCTACCGCACCGGGTGTGCCGCTGGGTATGGTGCGGCCAATGGTCTCGGTCTGGTTGACCATGAAGCTGGTCTCCCAGGTGCCAAAGCCATAGCGTCCGGTATGGGCCAGGCTCCATTGGTCACGGTTGTATTTCTGCTCGGGCGCATAGCCACCTGTCAAAGACCCCATTTGCCCGCGTCCGTTGTCATAGGTTTGGCGGCCGGTATCCACGTCCAGCACGATGTCGTGGTGGCGGCTCGGGGTGAGCGACAGACGTGCCCCCACCGTGTTGACGGTGGACTTGACGGGGTTGGAGCCCATGACCGGAACGACTTCTTGCCCGTTGCTGCCGACATAGTGCATGTCTGCACCGTCGCGATGAAATGTGCTGCCGCGCAGGGTCAGACCCAGCAAGTCTTGCTTGATGGGACCACTCAGATAGAACTTGCCTGCATGGGTGTCTCCAAATGCGGATTCTTGCTGCATGGTGTAGTCCACGCCCACCGAGCCGCTCCAGGTCTTGCCCACCTTGCGCGTGATGATGTTGATCACGCCGCCCATGGCATCCGAGCCATACAGCGTGGACATGGGGCCACGGATGACTTCGATGCGCTCAATGGCAGAGAGGGGCGGAAGAAAGCTGGTCTGTGTCCCGCCAAAGTCATTGGGGGTGACATTGCCTGCCGAATTCTGGCGGCGACCATCAATCAGCACCAGGGTGTATTCGCTGGGCATACCCCGGATGCTGATGTTCAGGCCGCCGGTTTTGTCGGTGGCCGCACCAATGTCCACGCCTTCCACATCTTCCAAAGCCTGGGCCAGGTTGCTGAAGCTCTTCTTCTCCAGATCCTTGCGAGAGATGACAGTGATGGAGGCGGGCGCCTCCTTGATGTCTTGTTCAAAACCGGAGGCGGAGACCACCACTTCCGACAGGGTCTGGGTTGCTGCAGCGGGGGCTTGTTGGGCGGTGGCTGAAGCGCAGGCCGCTGCAGCGGCCAAGGCCAATAAGGTGGGCGAGAGGAAGGAGCTGGGTGCGGCAGAAAAAGACATAGCTACGCCTCACCAGGCGAGGCTGGCGGAGGTCAGGAAGGGGTAGGAACGCGGGGGCTGGGCGCAGTGGCCAGCGCGTGCGGGTGACTGCCGTTCCTGTGCTATGGATTGTTTTATGGAGGCCGGCGCCGTAGATTATGCGTGAGGATGTTGATAATTGTTATCAATCGCATGAGTATTTGTGTTGCGCGTTGCAAAACACAGACAAGACACCGGTATGGGCAGAAACGGAAAAGCCTGTGGCGACCCTTTCACCACAGGCTTTGAATGCAGGGGCCGGTTTACTTGTAGAACACCTCAACCAGGCCCTTGAGCTTGATCAGCAGCGGGTAGCCACGGCGGTCCACGGTCTTGCCGGCGGGCACTTTCACCCAGCCTTCGCTGATGCAGTATTCCTCCACATCAAAGCGTTCCTTGCCGTTGAAGCGGATGCCGATGTCGTGTTCAAAAATCGCGGCCACATGGTGGGGGCTGCGTGGGTCGATGGACAGGTGATCGGGCAGAGTGGGGCGGGTGTCGCTCATGGTGTGTAGCTGGCAAAAAATGGGAATGCCCGGATTGTCCGGGATTTTGAAGTAACCCCCTGGGTCGCCTTTGGTGCCGGCGGCTATGTGCCATGTGCAGGTTGCAGGGCGCTGCAGGGTGCTGCACAGCGCCATGGAAAACGGGCAGGGCCATGCTAGGCTGAATGTCATGTCCTCCACTGCTTCCGCTCTGACCCGCTCCAAGCGCCTGGCGCTGGGGCTGCTGCTGCTGGTGACGGCAGTGTTCATTGCCACCCACTTTCTGGCACAGACCTTGGCCGTGCAGTGCCTGCAGGCCGTGGCAGAAGCCGCCATGGTGGGGGCGTTGGCCGACTGGTTTGCGGTGTCGGCGCTGTTTCGCCGCATTCCCATTCCCTGGGTGCAGCGGCACACGGCCATCATCCCGCGCAACAAGGACCGCATCGGCGAGAACCTTGCGGTGTTTGTGCGCGACCGGTTTCTGGACCCTGTTTCCTTGGTGGCGCTGCTGCGCCGCCATGATGCTGCCCAGTCGCTGGCGGACTGGTTGGGCGCCCCGGGCAACAGCCCGTTGCTGGGGCGGCAGCTGGCGCGCCTGGCATTGGCCGGGCTGGAAATGGTGCAGGACCGCCAGGTGGAGCGCTTGCTGACGCAAGCGCTGCGCGGTGTGCTGGCGCAGGTGGACTTCGCTCGCTCTATGGCCTCGGTGCTGCAGGCACTGACCCAGGATGGCCGTCACCAGGCGGTGCTGGACGATGTGCTGCGCCGCATCAGCGGCGTGCTGCGGCAGACCGATACCCACCATCTGGTGGCCGAGTCGATTGTGCAATGGCTCAAACGCGAGCACCCGGTGAAGGAAAAGCTGCTGCCCACAGACTGGCTGGGTGACAAGGGCGCAGAGCTGGTGGCCGATGCGCTGGAAAGCCTGCTCCATGACATTGCCCACAACCCGCAGCACCGCATGCGCGAGGCCTTCGATGGTGCGGTGCAGCGCTTGATCACCCGGCTGCAGCAAGATCCGGACTACGCACAGCGGGCCGAGCAACTGCGCCACTACCTGCTGCATGACGAGAAGCTGGCGGCCTATCTGCGCGAGATGTGGGGCCGTATGCGCCAGCGGCTGGAGGCCGATCTGGCCAACCCCAACTCTCACATTGCGCGCAAGCTGGCGGGCATGGGCCGGGGTTTGGGCCAGGCGCTGGCGCAGGATGCGGCCCTGCGCGCCTCCATGAATACGCGGCTGGAGGGGTGGGCCCAGGCGCTGGCACCCGAGGTGTCGGAGTTCATTGCCCGCCATATCCGCGAGACCGTGCAGCGCTGGGATGCACAGGAGCTGTCGGCCCTGGTGGAGCACCATATGGGCAAGGACCTGCAGTTCATACGCATCAACGGCACCCTGGTGGGGGGCGCCATTGGCCTGCTGCTGTTCACGCTGACCCATTTGCTGCGGACCTGAGCTGCCTCTGAGCCCCCCTGAGTCGCCTTCGGCGCCCTCCCCCCCCGGGGGACGACAGCTTCGCGGCGGGGCGGCCCTTGCTCGCTGTCTCTGACAGGGCGCGCGCCAGTTTCATGGGCTGTGAGCGGTACCGCACGCTGAAGGGAATTGCCTGGGGCCGCTTTGGTGCCTGCCCCCCGATGGGGCGACAGCGGAGCGTAAGGGGCGCGCGCAGCGCCATGGCGTTCAGGTGGCCGAGGGTGCTTCGGCTGGAACAATGACCTCGGGGGAAACCTCTGAGAAAACCAAGCGCACTTCCAGCCCGCGGGTCTGGCCGGGCACTGGTGACACCAGGGTCAGCTGCGCCCCATGCTTGTCGGCAATGCTGCGCACAATGGACATACCCAGGCCATAGCCTATGTGCTGGGTGTCGGCGCGCACATGGCGTTGCAGCATCTGCGTTTGCTGTGTGCTGTCCAGGCCTGGTCCCTGGTCGCGCACGACCAGGGCCGGGGGCTCGGTGGTGACGGCCAGCGTCACCTCGCCGCTGGAATAGGTCAGGGCGTTGTCCACCAGGTTGCGCAAGGCAATGGCCAGGGTGTCCATATCGCCTTGCACCCAGACCGGGGTGGCCGATGCCGGGGCCTCCCAGTCCAGGCGGCGCTGGGCGCGGGGTTGCTGCCAAAACTCCTGGGCCATGGTGCTGGAGAGCTGAACGAGGTCGATGCGGTGCTGGCGCGCTGCGCTGTCGGATTCGGCGCGTGACAGCTGCAACAGCCGTTCGGTGCGGTGGCTGAGGGTCTCCAGTGCGGACAGCGCGGCCTGGGCCTCCGCCACAGTGATGTGCTCGCTTTCTTGCTGGCGGGCATGGTCCAGTGCCAGGTGCAGGCGCAGCCGCACGGAGGCCAGGGGCGTGCGCAGCTCATGGGCGGCATTGGCGGCCAGGGCGCGCTCCACATCCAGGGCCTCGTGCAAGCGGTGCATGAGTTGGTTCACACCTTCGCCCACCTGGTGCAGCTCGCGCGGCAGGCCTTGCAGTGACAGCGGCTCCAGGTTGTTGCTGCTGCGGTCGGTGATTTGCTGCTGCAGCCATTGCACGCTGCGCAACTCATTGCGGGCGATGCGGTGGATCAACCAGCCCAATACGGGCAGCATCAGCAGCAGCACCAACACCAGGCCGGTCAGGGTGCGGCGGCTGGCCTCGGAGCGCTCTGCCAGCGGGTCGGCCAGCTGCAGCCACACCTGCTCCTGCGAGGTGTAGAGGGTGTAGATGCGGTGTTCTATAGAGTTGTGAAAGCCTTCGCGCAAGGGCGCATCAAACGGGGCCATGGGAGCTCCGCGCGAGCGCAGCAGCACATGGCCTTGCTGGTCGCGCAGCTGCAGCAGCAAGGGCTCCGGATGGCCATCGCCCGGCACCTCACCCATGGTGATGGTGCGCAGCTCCGGTTGCTTGCCAAGGCTGCGGGCATGGGCCACATCCAGCAGGGCCGGATAGAGCTGGCGGTAGGCACTTTCCACCAGCTCGGTGTCGAAGTTGCGCTGGATCTGTGCGTCCACATACCAGACCACCATGGCCGTGCTGAGCGCCCAGACCGTGACCACGGCCACCACCAGGGGTTTGGTCAGGCGGTGGGCAAGGCTGGTGGGCAGGGCTTGGGGTGCTGTCGTGGGCGTCATGCCGTAGCCAGTCGGTATCCGGTGCCGCGCACGGTCTGGATCAGCTCGCTGCCCAGCTTGCGGCGCAGCCGGCTGATGAAGACCTCCAGCGTGTTGCTGTCCGAGGTCTGGTCCCATTGGTAGAGGGCTTCTTGCAGGCGTTCGCGGGTGAAGGTCTGCTCCGGGCGGCTGGCCATCACACGCAGCAAGGCCCATTCCTTGGGCGTCAGCACCACGGGCAACTGCTGCACCTTCACGGTTTCGCGTGCCAGATCGATGCTGACCACACCGCGCACCAGCACGGGGCTGGCCTGGGCGCTGCGGCGGCGCTCGATGGCGCGCAGCCGCGCCAGCAGCTCTTCGGGGTCATAGGGCTTGACCAGGTAGTCGTCGGCACCCGAATCCAGGCCGCGAATGCGGTCGCTGACCTGGTCGCGGGCCGTCACCACCACGATGGTGGGCGGGTCCTTGCGTGCGGGGATGGAGCCCAGCAGCTCCAGGCCTTCGCCGTCGGGCAGGTTCAGGTCCAGCAAGATCGTGGCGTAGTGGGTGACGGCCACCAGGGCGCGGGCCGCGCGCAGATCGGGAGCCAGGTCCACCTGGAATTGCTTGCTTTGGAGATAGTCCAGGACCGCATGGGCCAGGACGGGATCGTCTTCGACCAACAAAATACGCATGGGGCAGGGCAGTAACGGCGTAAAACCCCAAGTGTAGGGAGTCTGGCGCAGACCTGCACCTGAACGAAAGCTGAACATGGGGTTCACTGCAAGTTCAGTTGCGGGGCCTAACTTCGCGGCCCATGCAGACTTCCATGCCCCGCACGCCCGGCCGTGCTGTCCCTGACTTCCTATCGCATCTGCTGCGCACCTGGCCGCAGCCTGTGCTGGCACCGCGCACCGTGGCCGTGCTGCTGTCGCTTTGGTGCACCGTGGCGCTGAACCAGGCCCTGTGGCACAAGCTGGCGGGTCTGCCGGACTTCTCCGATCCCTGGCTGCTGCGCCGCACCGTGATCGCGGTGCTGGTTGCCTGCGCTACCTACCTGTGGTTCATGCTCTGGTCCTGGCCACGGCTGCGCCGGCCCATGTGGAGTCTGACGCTGGTGGTGGCTGCCGTGGTGCAGTACTACATGCTGCGCTATGGCATGGTGATGGACAGCAGCATGGCCCACAACGTGCTGCAAACCAATTTCACCGAAGGCCTGGCGCTGTTCAGCATGACCCTGGTGGGCCATGTCCTGGTGCTGGCCGGCCTGCCGCTGCTGTGGCTGTACCGGGGCCTGCGCTTCAAGGAAGAGTCGGCGCGGAAGTCCTGGGGCTGTTCTGCCCTGGTGCTGCTGGCCTGCCTGGGCCTTCTGGTGGGCGGTGCCATGGGCATGTACCGGGAGCTGGCGCCGCTGCTGCGCAACCACACGGAAATCCGCTACCAGATCAACCCGCTGGCCAGCGTGGTGTCATTCGCCAGCGTCACCATCAAGCCCTTGCTGCAGCCGCAGCGGCCGTTCCAGCCCATCACGGCAGGCGCACTGCTGGGCGCGAGCTATGCCAATGCGGCAACCAAACCGCCGCTGCTGGTGCTGGTGGTGGGCGAGACCGCGCGGGCCGACCATTTCGGTCTGAACGGCTACCCGCGCGACACCACGCCCGAGATGGAGGCACACCAGGTCATCAGCTGGCGCCAGGTGCAGTCCTGCGGCACCAACACGCAGGCATCCGTGCCCTGCATGTTCTCGTCGCTGGGCAAGGCGGGCTACGAGCGCCGCAAATTCGAGTACGGCAATTTGCTGGATGTGCTGCAGGCCGCAGGCTTGGGCGTGGAGTGGCTGGAAAACCAGTCCGGCTGCAAGGGCGTATGCGACCGCGTGCCCCATGCACAGGCGGACGCCATTGCCACACCCCAGGCGCTGCGCCAGTGGTGCAAGGACGGCGAATGCCTGGACCAGTTGATGGTGGACCAGCTGGACCAGCGACTGCAGGCCCTGCCCGAAGCCGCGCGCCACCAAGGTGCGGTGCTGGTGCTGCACCAGATGGGTAGCCACGGCCCGGCCTACTACCGCCGCTCGAGCGCGCAGAACAAGACCTTTCAGCCCGAATGCACGACACAGGTCACCTCCGACTGCAGCCACACCGAGCTGATCAATGTCTACGACAACAGCATGCGCGAGACCGACCGCTTTGTGGGTCGCGTGATCGACTGGCTCAAGACGCAGCAGGACCAGTACGCCACATCACTGCTCTATGTTTCCGACCATGGCGAATCGCTGGGTGAGAACGGGCTGTACCTGCATGGCATGCCCTATGCCATTGCGCCCCAGGCACAAAAGCATGTGCCCTGGGTGTTGTGGCCCGGTAGCCTGCAGGCCCGTACCGGCATGGACGAGCAGTGCGCGCGCGCCAGCATCGACAAGGCCTACACCCACGACAACTACTTCCACACCGTGCTGGGCATGCTGGACGTGCACAGCCCCACCTACAAGCCGGAGCTGGACATGCTGGCGCCCTGTCGCAAGGCGGGGTGATGGGGCGCAGCCAGGCGCAAAAAAGCCCGAAGGATGGCTTCGGGCTTGTGCTCCACCTGCACCGCTGCGGGTCAGCAGATGCGGGTCAGCAGATGAGCATCAGAAGCGGCCCGTCAGCGACACATAGTAGGCGCGGCCCAATTCGTTGTACGACGCTGCACCAGCGCCCGAGCTGTTGGACTCGCGGTACAGGCGCTTGTCGGCCAGGTTGGTGATGCCAAAGTTCAGCGAATAGTCCTTGGCGAGCTGGTATTGCGCGCCAATGCCGAACAAGGCATACGAGCTCAGTGGCTGCAGCTGGTTGCCGGTGGAGGCCGCGCCACCGGACTGGATGGTGCGAGGCTCCTGGCGGCCGTAGAAGGTGGCATTCAGCTGGGCCGAGAGCACGGCGTTGACCTTCCAGTCCAGGGTGGAGTTCACGGTGTACTTGGGAATCACGGACAGTGGCTGGTCATTGCTCTTGTTGTGGTTCTTCAGCATGTAGGTGAAGTTGTTCACCAGCTTCAGGCTGCGGCCATCCTTGCCATCCAGCGGCAAGGTCAGATTACCTTCAAAGCCCTTGACGATGGCCTTGCTGGCGTTCATCCACTGAAACACCTGCGAGGTGCCGACCACCACGGGAGCGCCCTCGCTCATCTCCGAGTAAATCTTGTTCTTGTAGTCGTTCTGGAAGTAGCTCAGGCTGGCATCCAGACCGTTGTGGTTGGTATAGGCCACGCCCAGCTCTTTGTTGATGCTGGTTTCGGCCTTCAGATCGGGGTTGCCGACGATGTAGCAGCCAGAGCCCATGTTGGGCGAATTGATCGGGCAGCCATTGCCACGCGTGTAATACAGGTAGTTGATATTGGTCTGGTAGAGGTTGGGCGCCTTGAAGGCCCGTGCAATGCCGCCCTTGAGCTGCCAGTTGTCATTCACATGGTAGGTGGTGTTCAGACTGGGGCTCCAGTTGTTGCCCGACTGGCTGTGGTGGTCGAAGCGCATGCCCGGTGTCACGATCAGATTGCGCACCAGCTCGAAGTTGTCTTCCACGAACAGGGCAAAAGTCTGGGCATCGGACTTGCCGCTGCGCACGCCAGAGCCACCGGTCAGGCCGCCGATGTTGTTGCCACCCGTACCCGTGCCCTGGCCCATGGCCGCTGCGTCATCGAGCTTCTCGTTGCGGTACTCAAAGCCGCTGGTGAGCATGTGCGAGGTGCTGCCCAATTTGAACGGGGTGTTGATCTCACCCGTCAGAAAGTAGTTGCCCAGCTTGGATGACACCTTGTCCGTAGCATCGGTGATGGAGCCTTCCGGACCACCCGCCAGGCCCACCGGGTTTTGCCAACGGCGCGTGTTTTCATACTGGAACAGCAGACGCGATGTACCCCAATCCCAGGTGCCACGGTGGTTCAGGCCCACAGTGTTGCGGTTGGTGCGGTTGGTTTCCTTGCCCATCATGGATTCACGGATGGGGGCATTCGCGTCGATGCTGACCGGGGTCTCGCCGGTGTAGATATTGGTCTGGCGGCTGGCTCCCAGCTCCAGTTCCAGCACCTGGCGGGGCGTCAGATCCCAGCGCAGCATGGCGTTGATGTCCTTGTTGCGCACGCCTTCGCGGCCTGCCGGGGCAATTTGCGAAGTGGTGCTGGACGTGCGGTTCAGGTCAGGGCTGTCGGCATCGGTCTTGGCGACATTGCCAAACAGGCGGAAAGAGAAGTTCTCTGCCAGCGGGCCAGACAGATTGAAGCTGCTGCGCTTGGTGTCGCCCTCGTTGCCGTCTTCCTGGAACTTGCCATAGACGGTGACCGAGCCCTGTAGCTTGCCAGAGGGCTTTTTGGTGATGATGTTCACCACGCCACCTGCTGCGCCCGAGCCGTAGCGTGCGGCCGCAGGGCCACGGATGACTTCGATGCGCTCGATGGCTTCCACCGGCACCCAGTTGGAGTCACCACGGGTGTCACGCTCACCGCTGCGGCCCATCTTGGCGCCATTGCGCGATTGCACAGGCTTGCCATCGATCAGGATCAGCGTGTTTTCCGGGCCCATGCCGCGCAGGTCGATCTGGCGGTTGTTGCCGTATTGGCCCGAGGCGGAGTTACCAGTCAGGTTGACGCCGGGCATGGTGCGCACCAGCTCGGAAATATCGTTGGCCGGTGCGCGCTCGGTCAGCTCTTCCTGGGTGATGACAGACACCCCCAGCGCTTGCTTGAGCTCTTCCTCCGCAGTGGCGCGAACCGTGGTTTCGCTCAGCACCTGGTCTGTGCTGGTTTGGGCCGTCACGGCGCTGTGGGCTGCCAAGGCGATGGCAGAAAGGGCAAAGAGGCGGAAAGTTGGAGAGCTGGACATCAACGGACAATCAGTAAATTGCTAACGGGAATCATTCTTATTTAATTCTAGCAACATGATGTACGATTGATAATTATTCTTGTTCTTGTTTCGTTGTTATTTCATCGAAAAATGAAGTTTGATGACTTCAGATGCGAGCAAGAAGTTGTTAATTGTCAACTTCATGGAAAAGCAGATGCCCTCTATCTCCCTCTTCTCATCGCGTCGCCATTGGTTGGCTTGTGCCGTGGCCAGCATGTGCACGCTGGCACCAGCAGCCTGGGCGGGCCCGTCCCAGACCATTGCGGTAGCGCACGCCCGCGGCGTGACCCAAGTCCCCGCCAAGCCGCTGCGCGTGGTGGTGTATGACCTGGGGGCGTTGGACGCCATGCAGGCCCTGGGCATCCCCGTTGCGGGCGTACCCAAGCTGCAGTGGCCGGACTATCTGAGCGGCTATGCCGATGCCCGCTACACCGTGGCGGGTTCGCTGTTTGAGCCTGACTACGAGGCCTTGAGTCGCATCCGGCCGGATCTGGTCATCGTCGGTGGCCGCTCGGCTGGCAAGTTCGAGCTGCTGAGCAAGATCGCCCCCACGCTGGATTTCACGGTCAATCCCCAGCAGATGCTGGCGGATATGGAGCGCAATGTGACGGCGCTGGCGGGCCTGTATGGCAAGCAGGCCCAGGGCCAGGCGCTGATGGCCCAGGTGCAACAGGAGGTTGGGGCGTTGCGGGCCGTGGCCGGCAAGGCGGCGCCTGGTGTGCTGCTGATGGCCATCAATGAAAAAATCATGCCCCAGGCACCGGGGGCGCGCTTTGGCTTTTTGTTTGATGTGTTCGGCGCCCCGTCGCTGCTGACGGCCAAGGATGTGCCGGCGCGCGGTGGTCCGGCCTTTGGCTTTGACGATCTGGCCAAGCTGCAGCCGCAGTGGATTTATGTGATCGACCGCAACACCGCCACCGGCTCGGCCCCGGGCGGCGGCGCCATCGTTCCGTCCACCCAGGTGTTCGACAACGCCCAGGTCCGCGGCACGCCGGCCGGGCAAAAAAACCAGGTGGTGTTTCTCGACCCCAAGGGCTGGTATTTGATGGGCAGCGCCGGCCCTACGGCCATGTTGCGCAATGTGGCCCAGCTCAAAAAGGCCTATGCGGCAGCGCGCTGAGGCAGCCTGCGGTCACCATCAAAACCATAGCTTCTATTGCTGATACAGCCTGGTTTTGAGAGGGTTTAAATAGCAAGAGCAGCCCTGCATAAGCAGTGGCTGCTCTTGTTTTTTGGGGGGTACGTGGACGGGCTCAGTCGCCATCGTTCTCGGTGTGTGGCTGGCCATGTGCTGCGTTGGCGTCCCCGGGCAGCAGATGCTCGCCAATGCGCTTCCAGGCACTGGCTGCGTCCATCTCGCCGGCAAAGTGGTGGCAGCTGGCGGCCGTCATGGCGATGCGGGCGTTCTCGCTGTCCAGGTCAAAGGCCAGCTCGCACTGGGCGGCGGCATTGCTCCACATCACCAGGGCGTTGGGCGAGTCTTCTTTTTGCAGGGCATAGGCCTCGGCCATCCAGGCCTGGGCCAGGCGGAAAGCGGCTTCGGGCTGGTCGCGGTCGGCCTGGTGGGCGCGGTGGAAATGCTGGCCTGCCCGCTGCCACAGCCCGCGGGCCTGTGCAAAGTCGGTGGTGGCCACGGCCTGGGCTTGTTGCACCAGGGCATTGCCGGCGGCCAGTTCGGTGTTGTAGGAGTCTGCAGACATGGGGCGATTGTCGCAGCGCAGCCACGGTGTCGGCGCCATTTTTTGCGCCAACGCAGGAAGTGGGTGTGGCAGGCAGCACCATAATCCCCGCCCATGTTGGAGTTGATCCGTCGCAATCGCCGCCTGGGCCGCTGGGTGCTCGCGCTGTGCGCCATGCTGTGGCTGGTGGCCATGCTGGCGGGCGTGCGCGTGCGCGTCATGCCCTGGCCAGAGGCGGCTGCGACGACACCAGAGGCCGCCATGGAGCTGGCCGTGCAGCACGATATCTGCACGGTGATGGACGATGCGGCCCAGCCCTTGGGCTTGGTCGACGGCCAAGCCACGCCAAACACGCCCGCCGCAGCGCCTTCGCCCGGTGCTCATGCCGGCGCGCATGGCGATGCTCCCGCTTCCTCCCACAGCCATCAGGACCCGGACTGTTTGCTGTGTATCGCCCTCAGCCCCCCGGCCACGGTGGCGCTGCAGGTCTACAAGCCGCCTCGGCCCGTGCATGGCCCGGTCTGGCTGGCGCCTGCCTATTTCCCACCCGCCCTGCAGGCGGCAGCGCCGCTGCCCCCGCGCGGCCCCCCTGCCAGGTTCCACGCCTGACAGCGCCCAGCCCCTGCGGCTGCGCGCTTCACTCATCACTTTTTGATTAGCTCCTCGCCCATGTCCATGGGGCGCGGCCGCATGCGGCCCTGCCTGTGAACATGGGCTGGAGTCGTGGAACTTCGCATGTCTTACCCCTTTCTCGCCTTTGCGCGCGCGGGCCATATCGCCCTGCCGCCCCTGCCTTTTGCTTTCTCCCCCATGGCCCTGGCCTGTGCCGCCAGCCTGCTGCTGCCGGTCGCAGCGCAAGCCGCCAGCACGGCCGATGCCGCCGCCAGCGATACCTTGCAAGAGGTGGTGGTCACCGCCGTGCATGACCATTCGCCCGTACAGGTGGTGACCGACCCCAAGCAGCCGCGCCAGCCCATCCCGGCCAGCGATGCGGCCGACTACCTCAAGACCATTCCCGGCTTCTCGGCCATTCGCAGCGGCGGCTCCAACAGCGATCCGGTGTTTCGCGGCCAGTTCGGCTCGCGTCTGCCACTGCTCACCAATGGCACCCAGCTGCAGGGGGCCTGCCCCGGGCGCATGGATTCACCCAGCTCCTATATCTCGCCCGAAACCTTTGACCAGCTCACCGTGGTCAAAGGCCCGCAGACCGTGGTCTGGGGCCCGGGCGCCTCGGCCGGCGTGGTGCGTTTTGACCGGCTGCCGCCCGAATTCACCGAGCCCGGTGCCAGGCTGGAGGCCAGCCTGCTGGGCGGCGGCCATGGCCGCAACGACCAGACCGCCACGCTGGAGGTGGGCAACAACCAGGTCTATCTGCGTGCCACGGCCAACCATTCCCACAGCCAGGACTACCGCGACGGCCGTGGCCAGCGCGTGCCCTCGGCCTATGACAAATGGAATACCGATGTGGCCCTGGGCTGGACGCCCGACGCCAATACCTTGCTGGAGCTGAGCGCCGGCGCTGGCGATGGCTGGGCCCGCTATGGCGGCCGCGGCATGGATGGCAGCCAGTTCCGCCGCGACAGCTGGGGCCTGCGTGCGGAGAAAAAACACCTCACCCCCTGGCTGACCAAGCTGGAGGCCCAGGTCTACAGCAACAAGGCCGACCATGTGATGGACAACTTCACGCTGCGCACCCCGCCCACCACCGGCATGATGGCGGGTGGCATGGCCAGCAGCGTGCGTCGCACCACCACCGGCGGCCGCGTGGCCGCGACCTTGGAGCCGGGCGCAGGCTGGCAGCTGGTCACAGGCTTTGACGGCCAGTACAGCCCGCATGACATGCGCAAGGGCACGCCCGCAGACTCCTACGCCAACAAGGACTGGGAACGCAATGCCAAGTTCGCCAACTTCGGCTGGTTTGCCGAGCTGGGCTGGCAGGCCAGTGCGCAGACGCGCTGGGTGGGCGGCCTGCGGCTGGATAAGGCCCAGGCCTGGCGCTATGCCACCGGCTACGGCGGCGTCAGCCCCATTGCTGCCGACAACGAACGCAGCAAAAACGCCATGCCCAGCGGCTTTGTGCGCTGGGAGCAGCAACTCACCCAAAGCACCACGGTCTACGCCGGCCTGGGCCATGTGCAGCGCTTTCCGGACTACTGGGAGCTGATCTCGCCTGGCAACAGTACGGCCAACAAGGGCAACGCCTTCACCACGCTGCAGCCCGAAAAAACCACCCAGCTGGACGTGGGCGCGCAATGGAAGGGCCAGGGCTGGCAGGCCTGGGCCTCGGGCTATCTGGGCTATGTGCGTGACTACATGCTGTTCGACTACATGGGCATGGGCTCTGCCGTGCGCAATGTGGATGCACGCACGGCTGGCTTCGAGCTGGGTGGTAACTACAAGCTCACCCCAGCGTGGACGGCACAGGCCACGCTGGCCACCACCTGGGGAGATAACCGAAGCGACGGCCGCCCCTTGCCCCAAACCCCGCCGGCCGAGCTGCGTCTGGGCCTGGACTATTATGCCCAGGGCCCCTGGACCGCAGGCGCGCTGTGGCGCCTGGTCGCGCCCCAGCACCGCTATGCGCTGAACCAGGGCAATGTGGTGGGCAAGGACATGGGCGCAAGCAGCGGTTTTGGCGTGCTGTCGCTCAACGCCAGCTACCGCGTGAACCACCAGTGGAAGCTGCTGATGGGCGTGGACAACCTGTTCGACAAGGCCTATGCAGAGCACTTGAACCTGGTGGGTAATTCCGGCTTTGGCTTCCCCGGAAATACACGCATCAACGAGCCGGGGCGTACCTGGTGGGTGCGGGCGGATATGAAGTTTTAAATGCAGCTAAAACCATAAAAATCGGCCGCAATCGCGGCCGATTTTTTGACACGTTTTTTATTATTTGCTGAGAAGTATTATTCGAGGCTATAAATCCCATTGATTAATTTTTTATTTTTCTAAGAGGAACTCCTGGAGTCATTTCTGCTTCAGGTCCTTTGAGAGGAGAGTCGGGGTGCCATAGAGACATGGGGGTAACAAAAACCTTGATCTCCCCATTATAAAGAAAATGGACATCAAATTGACCTGATTCTTTGTACTCAGGGATGGGAATCGTTCGTTCTTGGAAACTCTTTCCATGGTCATTTGTCCACTTGATAGTGACTTTTTGATCGGGTGACCATTTCTTCGGGATACTAATGCAGCACACAAATACTCCGCCGCCTTTATGAGCATCTAAAAATCCTCCTCCATAACCATTAACGAAAAAATCCCCTATACTTTTGTCGGTATGGTTATATCCAATAATATTTGCAGGATAGGAAGACTCTTTACACGATGTCAAGACCGGTAAGAAAATTAGAAAAATCGAGATGTAAATCAAATTTTTTATTTTCTTCATGTATTGCTCCTAAGAAATAATTTAGAAGATTTGAATAAAATCTGCACCTTTCCACGAGGTTCAATGAACCAAATTTTCCCAAGCGTGAACCTAGTCAATTGGGGATTATTCATTGGTTATGCAAAATCTCCCATTGGCGATTAATTTCTAATCCTCTTGGCGTTTTTTCGGGCCAAAATTTTTCTGGAATTAATTCCACGGTGTTATCTGGGTAAATATGAACACCAAGATAGGTGAATTTTTTGTCAGGGCGATTAAGTATAGGGGTGTTGCTGGAGTGAGTGGTGTCTCCATTGCCTGGCATACCTTCAGGACCATCTAATCGCCAAGTCACGGTTTGCGGACCAAGGGGAACAGGAATTCCAGTAATAATCCCTCCATTACCTCTATGGAGTTGGCCTGCAGAATCTCCTATGAATTTTCCGTTCAGCAGAACATCGAATATAGGACGTTCAAGATAGCTTAAAAGGTTGACGCTGAAATAGATGATTTCTGGTTTGGGGATGTGAGGCATGGATTGGCCATGTATAGCTTGCTCTTTCTCATCAGGGCGGCAAGCTGCTATATGGATTGCAAGCAAACCTAGACTTGCGAAGAGAGCATGACGGCGTGTAGGTGTGAACGACATAGCGGTGGGACGAGCAGGTCTTTAGAGAGGCTAATCGTTGGTTTATTTTTGAGTAGTTGGCTAGATTTTTTGCCATCGCTGGAAAAGTGCCTCACCTTTCTCTGTGCGCGTGCGCGGTCAGAATTTTTCGGGGATCAAATCCACTGTGTTATCGGGATAAATGTGAACACCGAGATAGCGGTGATTGGGGGGCGTGGAGGATAAAATTGGGCGATTTGATCGCTTGAAAATTTTCCCCGGTTCCTGCATCGCACCATTCAATATGTTGTTCTCCTAACTTCATTGGGATGCCTGTTATAAGTCCCCCACCACCAAAAGCGCTGGCAACGCCAATGTCTTTTTTGTTGATGTAAACATCAAATATTGCGTAATCAAGATAGCTAATGAGTGTCACATCAAAATATGCAAATTCAGCTTGTTTTTTTGTTGCATTCATTGAAAATATTTTCCAAATATTGGAACTCCCTTCAGAGGGACGACAAGCTGAAAGTCCCGCAGATAAAGCTCCTAATGTGGCTAAAAGCATTCGGCGGCGAAATGGAATATCGGCTGTGTTTGCGCCCGGCTGGGAAGCATCCGGTTGAAGCTTGTAGTGAGCCATTTCAGGAGCTCCTGTTGTGCGCTATGAAGGTGATCAGCTCTTTGCTTTCCAGGCTGCCGAGTAAATGGTTGTACTCCAGCTGCTGCATATGGGGGGGCGTGTGCGCCAGGGCGCTGGGCTCTGGCGTGCCAGGGCTTGCACGGCGTCTTCACTCTCTTGCGCGGCCTGGCGGTGAAAGCGTGCGGGCGAGGCCTGGCTTTGCGGTGCAGCGCTGTCCTGGCTGCTGTCGGCAAAGATGACGATTTCGTGGCCCCAGGCCGCTTCGGGTTGGGGTTGAACGCGCCAGCCTAGGCCTTCTTCGGCCAGCAGGCGGGACAGGAATGCGTAGTCGCTCTCACGCCACTGGGTGCAGTAGCTGCGGGCAGGGATTTGCTGCAGCAGGGTGCTGGCATCGCTGCTCAAGCGTGCTGCGTCACAAAACTGTAGTCTCTGCTGCATCAGCTCCAGTCAAACACCTCGCGGTAGCGCCCATGGCCGTCAGATTCCCGCCGAGTGCTGGAGGCAAAGATGCGGACGCCCGTTCCCATGATGATGCCCATGCTCTCTCTCAATTCCGGGGCATCGACATCAGACATCAAAGCCATGGTGCCCGGCTGCTTGGCATCTTGCTCAATCACTCGCTTTTCAAATTGATTGAGCTTGTAGGGTGACCGATATTCATCGATTTCTTCGAATGAGCCGCTTTCGGAGAAATTGCCAATTTTGGTCTGCCGCGCCATCCAGGCATCGTGGGCCTCTTTCTTTTCCTTGACTTTGGCGATGAACTCGTCGGTATCTTGTTGGGTAATAGGGCCCAGCATATAGAAGCCGGCGTGTGAATCATGGATGTATTGGTCAAGAAATTGATCCACGGCTTTGGGAATATCATTGGCCTTGGCCACAGCGGCCAACAAGCGCTGCTGAACCTCTGAAGGCTTGCGCGGTGCAGGTGTGGAATCGTAAGCACTGGGTTGCGACTGTGCTCTTTGCACCGCTTTTTCGGCCGCGCGCACATCTGCTTTCCAATCGGTTTCTGCATCTGCAAGGTTTTGCCTGTCTTGCGCATTGGCCGCTTGGTAGCTTTGCATGGCTTCAAATTCCGATGCTTGTGCCTTGGATGCCCGCCAGCTCCAGTATAGCCCCATCTGGCTGCGCAAGCGATTTTCTACGGCTGCACCGCCTTGGGAAATATCTTGTTTTTCACTGAATTTTGTCCACTGAATATAATCGCTAAAAGCCTTGTCCAGCTTTGGGTCTATTTCAAAATCGGCTGAAATTTTCCCTGCCATCTCATCTTTGAAGTCCAGGCGAACGCCGGAAATCAGCGCTTGCGCATACATGTCCATCAATGGGACTTGGGACACCAGGTTGCTGCGGCCTCCCACTCCCTTGCCTTGGCTACCGGCTGCATAGCCTCCCCCTACATCGGAATGGGCGCCCGGGTACACATATTCCTGGGTGTTTGCAGGGTAGCCATTTCCCTTGATGCGAGCGGAAGACAGGGGAAAGTTCTGGCGGATTTCATGCGCCGCCACATAGTGTACGCAGCGTTGCACGCCGCGTATATCCATGGTTTTATTCGCCCAATTCTGAAAACCATTGGCTATGCCTGAGCTGGCAGGCAGGCCGGAAGAGGCTACGGTATCAAAAATACCCAAAAAATTAATTTCTAAAGTGGCAAAGCCTATTTTTTTCTCTTTGGCCACCAGCTGAATCCATTGGCAGAAAGCTCGGGCTTGAGCGGCGCCGCGTGAAAAACCAAAAACCGATAAATGGATTTTGGTGATGCGGGGGCGCTGGTCTGCAATGGCATTGCAAAGGCGCTGCTGTATGTCTGCAAAAACGTCGACCATATCCGAGGCTCTTTTGGAAGACCAGGCGCCGGGTAGCTTGGATTTTATACAAAGATTTTTTGCTTCATCGAAGGGGATTAATGGATTCCGAAAATGAGATATGTGGATGGCATTGTAAATTTGAATTATACCCCAGTGGATACGGGCCTCTCCCCCTGTTCCCCAGCGTTTTCCATTATCGGATTCTTTGTCTTCGTCAACTTCTGGAAAAGCTGTGCCTACCCCTGCAGCGTAAAATCTAAGATGGTTGGAACGATCATTTTTATGTGCTCTGAAAAGGCTGACTACATTGCTATGACTCAGATCATTCAGGTCTCGGTCCATATTGTTATTGGTGCCATCAAAAAAAAGACCCACATGGATTTCTTTTTCGCAGCTCAGGCCATCAGCCTGCGCGGCATCGGCCTTTTCCGCTCTTTGGCTGGCCTCCCGAGTGGAAAGCACCACTTCTTTGCGTGATTTGTCTTCCGGGGTTTTGAATTGGCACTGATTGCCGCTGGTGGTGCTAATCCAGGCCTCTGGTGTGGTATTTTTAGCTTTGGGGTAATTCGCAGACCATTGGTCTGACCTGCCTTTTTCATCTACCCAGCTCACCAGGGTACGGCCGCTGGGCTTTTCAATAAATTCAGCCAATACCAAAATGGTGCTTTTAAAGAAACGATGGCGACGCTCCTGGGTTTGCTTGTCAAAACCAATCTCATACCAGCCTGTCGTAAATTCACTCATAAGTTGCTCCAACAGATATTTTTATGGAAGTCATTTTTTCCATCCTGGAGGAGCTATAGGCTCATCTGGCCCTGGATACCCCTTTCCTCCCGCAAGTTGAGGTGAAACAATCAAACGTACCTCTCCATTGGGTAAAAAATGCGGGGCGATATAGTCAACAGGTCTGGTATATGGCTCAATAGCCACTTTTTGCTCATGCCAAGTCTCTTTTTCAGCTCCTGGTCTGCGGTCCCCTGGGATTCCACTGGACGTAGTCCACTTAACCGTGGCGGTGAGACCTTCATGCCATTTTTCAGGGATGGTAGTACAGCATAATATTCCATCGATTCCGTAAGCACGAACATTTCCACCTGATTTTCCATCAATATAATATTGATGAATATAATCTTGTGTATGGTTGTAAGCTGTGATTTGAATAGGTATGCGGGCTGGGGCTACAGGTTTTTGATGGCTACTGCAGGCAGAAAGAAGCAGCGAAAAAAATGCAATAAATAAAAATCGCGTGGTATGGATGTGACCTGTTGCCAGGTTGAGAGATTTAAAAGTATTCATGATTTTTCCTGCTCCAAGGTATCCCACAGTACATCGCTCCATGCATTTTTCAGTGCGGTAAAGCTCTGGCCTTGCTGTACGGCTTTCCAGGTGTTCTGGAGCTGCGGGTGTTTGTGAAAATGCTCGCCAAAACCGAGGGACAGCACAACAAACTGCAAACGGTCGGGGTTGCCTTGCAGCTGCAGCTGGGTAGCTGTTTGCAAAATACGCAGCAAGCTTGAATAGAAGCGGCCGCGATGCTGCTTGGGCATCAGAGCGGGGAGCACTTCTTGTAGCTGTAAAAAAATGCCGTCCGGCTCGGCTGCATCCAGCATGGCGGTGAATTGCGAGTCATTGATTTGCAGATGAGGGAGGGGGTCCACAGGCTCGTGCATGGGGCTTGGCGCTTTCCAGGTTTGCAGGCTCCCTTCTTCTCTGTGAAACCAGTGCCAATGGGTGATGGATGTTGTGATGCGCAGCCGCTGCGCGTCAGACAGCTGGGCCAGCAACACGGGGAGCACTCGGGTATCTGCGACCCGGCAGTGCACTTTGAGCTGCTCATGTTGTGCCTGGGCCAGGTAGGCAAAGCATTGCTGCAGTACCGGTAACGGCTGCGTGGCAGCAAAACAGCTCCAGGCGGGAGCGTCAGGGGCTGTGCTTATCAGCCGCTGCAAGCTCGAAGTCAATTTTTCGGCTTCTTGGGGAAGCTCCACCAGCAGCAGGCCGTGCTCACCATAGGCAGCCAGCGGAGTGAACTCCAATGCCCGCTGGCTTGCCCAGCCCAGAAAGCGCAGCGCCGGCTTTAAATGCTGGGGCTCCACCAGCGCACCATCTACCAGTAGCCAAGACTGGTGGGACGAGGCTGGTGCTCGCAAGGCCTGGGCCATCGCTTCGATGCTGGCAGGAGAAATGGGGTCGAATAAGAACAGCAAAGCTTTCTGCCGGTGGTTTATTGATGGATTGCAAAGGGCGAGCCGCTTTGGGCGGCCTTGAGCAAGCAGGCAACGCACACACTCTGAGGGAAAAGCGGCAGCGCATACCCACCCCGCACCGGCCCCTGCAGCGTGCGCATAGACGTTTTGTAGGTAATGGTTCCCGGTGCCTCAAACGTGATGCTGCCGCCCTCTAGCTCTATGGCCGCGCCCTGGGCCGTGGCGATGCGCAGCTTGCGAGAGGCTGCTATTTCCACGGCGGCATTGGCGCTTTGCAGCGTTAGCTGCTCCTTGGCTTGAACCTTCAGCGTGCTGCTTTGTGCCTGCACATCGATGGCGTCCTGGGCGGCGATGATGCTCAGGCCCGTGCCGTCATGGTCTGCCTTGGCGGCTGCAGCCACCAGCCCAATGGCCTGGCCTGTGTGCAGTCTGGCCTGGGCATTCAAAGCCAGGTTGATGGCACCGCCTGCGGCCAGGCTGATGTCTTCACCCGCCACCAGTTGCATGTGCTGGCCGGCAATGGCAAGCAAGCCGTCTTGGGCGGCTGCGGCGATCACAGCGTCACCGGTGTGGGGCACGCGCTTGTCGCCCGTGCTGGGGTCTTTCTCGCTGGCTTGGCTGAGGGCTTGCTCGGTGGCGTCGGCGTTGACCAGGGTGCTGGCCGTGCGCAGCATGGCGGCATGCGGGGCATGTTCGCTGTCCATGCTGCTGGCTGCGGCCTTGTGGCTGCCCGCATGGCCGGGCAGGCGCACGGTTTGGTGGGTGGCGGCGGCTTGATCCAGCCCTTCTGAGAGCGTGCTGAGTTGCTTGAGCAAGGCCATGCCGGGGGCAAAGTCGGCCGTGGGCTCGAGCTTGCTACCGGCAGGGCCATGGTAGGTGGTGAGCAGCACGCCTGCGCCGCCCCGGACTGCGGCATAGCCATCGGTGCGCAGCTCAAAGCCCTGGCCGCGCAGGCCGCCGCGGTAGTTGTCCTGCTGGTGAATCACATGGCCCAGATTGAGCTGGGAGTGCTGGGCGCTGCTGGCCAGCTGCACACGCAGCTGTTGGTCGCTGTCGTCAAACACCAGCTGGTTGTGACCGCTGCCGCCCAACTCTTTGGATTTGAAGCCCCACAGTGCCGTGGCATTGCGGTGGCCTTCGGGCTGGGGCGAGGCCGCATGCCATGCGGGGGCGTGGCCGCCACCCAGGCCTGCGGCCAGATTGTGCTGGGCGCTGACCATGCCGTCATGGGCCTGGGCAAACAGGCTGTTGTCGTTGTCCGCCGCGGCTTGACCGCCGGGTGTGGGCGTGATGCCACCCGCACCCTGGCCGTTGTAGAGGGCAGAGATGACGATGGGCTGGTCAGGGTCGCCATCGGTGAATTTGACCAAGACCTCCTGGCCTATGCGTGGCAGCCATTGCCAGCCCAGGCCGGGGCCGGCCTGGCGCTGCGCGACGCGCACCCAGCGGGTGCTGCGGTTGTCGGGACGGGGATTGCTGTCTTGCTGCTGCACCTGCTCGCCCTGCCAGTGGAAACGCAGGCGCACATCGCCCCGGGCATTGGTGTAGATCTCGTCGGCGCCATTGGCCTGGGGGTTGCCATCGGGGCCTACGACGATGGCGCTGTGCACCCCGAAAACCTGGGGGCGGTTGGCCATAAAGCTGCTGGGTGCGCTGGGCTGCGGCTGGAGCAATGGCGGGCGCCAGGGCAGGGCGGCTTGGCTGGCCCGGAAGCGATTGGCATAGCCATGGGCACGGGCGGCTGCGATCAGCGTGGGTTCGGGCCTGGGCTTGTGGCCGCCTTGGGTGGTGGTGAAGGAGGCGATCAGCACAGCGGAGAAATCCGGCGCCAGAGGTGCTTGATCGCCTTCCCAAAAGCGGCTCTCCCAGGTCTTGCTGTCTGCCGCTGGGGTTTCGGAAACGGAAACAGGCGCGAGATCGCTGACGCCAAGGGAGGACGCTTGGATATCAGGGGCGGCAGGGGCCGTATCGAACCAGAGGTGGTCTTCAGGCCTGCCCAGGCTGGCCTCTATGGCTTGCACACTGCCCGTGGGCAGATCGTTGAAGCCGACTTGCTCCAGGGCATCCAGCAGCAGGGCGACTTCGGCACTGCTGGACTCCGAGGACAGGCCCAGGGCGGGAGCCTCTTGCACGGTCAACCGGGTGCCGTAGTGGGCGCTGCGCAGGCTGGAGTGGCCTAAAAATGTATCGCTGTGGGCTTCTATGCCTTCGATCAAACGCTGTGCGCTGCGCTCTACCGCGCGGCTGCCTTCCAGGGCTTTGCTGTGGTCATCCTGGCCGAGCAAATGGTCGTATGCCAGCCGTGGTGCATGGGCCGCCGGTGTGCGTACCTGGGTGCTGGCCTCGTGCAGGCTGCGGGCATCGGGGTTCCAGATGGCCACGCTGACGCTGGAGGCACCCATGCGGCTGCGGCGTGCCAGGGCCTGCACGGCGTCATCCGTCTCTTGCGCATCCTGGCGGTGAAAGCGTGCGGGCGAGGCCTGGCTCTGCGGGGTTGCGCTGTCCTGGGTACTGTCGGCAAAGATGACGATCTCGTGGCCCCAGGCGGCTTCGGGCTGAGGTTGAACGCGCCAGCCCAGGCCTTCTTCGGACAGCAGACGGGACAGGAAGGCGTAGTCGCTCTCACGCCACTGGGTGCAGTAGCTGCGGGCAGGGATTTGCTGCAGCAGGGCGCTGGCATCGCTGCTGCAGCGCCAGACCGCACCTTGGGCCGCATAGGGCGCGAGGAGCTGCTCGATGATGTCTGCCAGCGACCGGTCTTGAAAGATCTGGCTGCGCCCTTGCTGGGTGGCCAGCCACAGCCAGGGAGCGAGGGTAAAACGGTAGCGTGCCAGGCCGCCTTGTGCATCCAGGCGCTCGGCCAGGCGCACCAAGCCGCTGCGGGTGTAAAGGCTGCCGTCCGCGCAGACCGTGTGCAGCAGCAGGCCTTGGCCGAGCAGATCGTCCAGCACCAAATCGGCCTCTAAGCTCAGGCACAGCAGACGTATCTCACCGATCTCGCTCAGCGCTTCGCGTGCAATCCAGGCCTCGGGCTGCAGGGCTTGCACCATGGTTTGGGCTGCTGTGGAATCTGAACGGCCGGGAGCCAGTTCCACGCGGTACAGGCGGGCGTCGGCGCTGAGGGTGACGGGGGTGAGCAGGCTGGCAAGGTCAGCGGAATAGGCAGTAAGCATAGGAAGCGATGAGACCGTAGATGTGCGCAAGATGGCGTACCGCTTGGCGCCGAACTTGGCATGCTTCCACGGACGGGCTGCGGCTTGTGCTTCCGTGTTTAAAACGCGTAACTGTCCGTGGTGCTTGCTCTGCTGCAAGCCAATGGTGTGCTCACACTCTGAATCCTTCTTTTCCCTGCACTTCGCAGGGGAGACGGAGCAAAGATGATTGCTGCATAAGCAAGTCGAAAATTATTCGTTCTCAGAAGAACGGCGGCTTCCTAGACTGGCCTCCAAGCGCATACGAGCGCCAGAAAAAAAGGAAGTCCGCCATGTCTGCCGTTCTCGCCACCTACGATTTTTCTCGCAATGCCCGTCTGCAGCCCGCACAGGGGGCGGCAGGTGCGCAAGATTTTGTGATCCGGCCCGTTCCCGGCGCGGCCGGGGATTTGGGGGCACAGGTGCTGGGGCTGGATTTGTCCCGACCACTGTCTGATGCCGACTTCAATCGCCTGCAGCGGGCGCATTGGCAGCATCATGTGCTGGTGTTCCGCGACCAGCGCATCACGCCGGCGCAGCAGGTCGCTTTCAGCCGCCGCTGGGGGCCGCTGCAAATCCATGTGCTGCGCCAGTTTCAGCTTCAAGGCCATCCGGAAATCCTGCAGGTTTCGAATGTGCGCAATGCACAAGGCCAGCCCGAGGGGCTGGGCGATGCGGGGCAGCTCTGGCATTCCGATCTCTCGTACAAGGAAAAGCCTTCGCTGGGCAGCTTGCTCCATGCCCAGGAGCTGCCCAGCGAGGGCGGCGACACCTTGTTTGCCGACCAGCATGCAGCCTACGACGCCCTGCCCGAGGCGCTGAAAAAACAGCTGGTCGGCCTGCAGGCCGAGCACAGCTATTTGCTGCATTACGAGACGCTGCGTGCCAAGAGCCCCTGGCGCCCGGCGCTGACCCAGTCGCAGATCGACGAGGTCCGGCCCACCGTACACCCCGTGGTCACTACCCACCCGGGCAATGGCCGCAAGGCGCTGTTTGTCAGCGAGCATTTCACCAGCCGCATCCTGGGCCTGCCCGGTGATGAAAGCCGCGATCTGCTGGACCAGCTGTTTGCCCACAGCGTGCAGCCGCAATTCGTCTACCGCCACCAGTGGCAGCCGTACGACATGGTGTTTTGGGACAACCGCTCGGTGCTGCACCTGGCGGCCGGCACGCCGGCGCATCTGCGCCGCAGGCTCTATCGCACCACGGTCGAAGGCGATACGCCCCTGGCCTGATTCCTTCCGCTGACGGATCTTTATTGCTTTGAAATTGATAGCTTCCACTGCTTTTGCAGTGGGCTCTAGGGGCTGTTTTGCCTGAAATTTTTGGCAAAAGCCTTCCCCCTTTTTTGGACCTGCGCATGACACCAACTGCTTTCATCTCACCCCGCACTCCGCGCTCACCTCTGCGCCGCCGCCTCACCGGCGCCTTGGCCTGGGCCATGCTGGCGGCCGGCCTGGCAGCCAGCACGGCCCAGGCCAAGGAGGGCCAGCTGCGCATTGCCCAGCAGTTCGGCATTGTCTATTTGCTGCTGAATGTGGCCCAAGAGCAAAAGCTGATCGAAAAGCACGGCAAGACCCAGGGCGTGGACATCCAGGTGGACTTCGTCAAGCTCTCCGGTGGCCCGGCCGTGAATGACGCGCTGCTGTCCGGCAGCATCGATATTGCCGGTGCCGGCGTGGGCCCGCTGTTCACGATTTGGGACCGCACCAAGGGCAGGCAAAACGTCAAGGGCGTGGCCTCGCTGGGCAACTTTCCCTACTACCTGGTGAGCAACAACCCGGCGGTGAAGACCATTGCCGACTTCACGGACAAGGACCGCATTGCCCTGCCCGCCGTGGGCGTGTCGGTGCAGTCGCGCATTCTGCAGTTCGCCTCGGCCAAGTTGTGGGGCGAGGCCCAGTTCAACAAGCTGGACAAGCTGCAGGTGGCCATTCCCCACCCTGAGGCCACGGCCGCCATCATCAAGGGCGGCACCGAGATCACCGGCCATTTCGGCAACCCACCGTTTCAGGAGCAGGAGCTGGCCGGCAACCCGCAGGCCCATATCGTGCTCAATTCGTATGACGTGCAAGGGGGGCCGGCTTCCAGCACCGTGCTCTACGCCACCGAGAAGTTCAAAAACGACAGCCCCAAGACCTACCGCGCCTTTGTCGATGCGCTGGACGAGGCCGCACGCTTTGTGGCCGCACAGCCTGAGCAGGCCGCCGACATCTATCTCAAGGTCAACCACAGCAATGTGGACCGCAAGCTGCTGTTGCAGGTGATTCGCAACCCGCAGGTGCAGTTCAAGGTGCAGCCGCAGAACACGCTGGCGCTGGGCCAGTTCATGCAGCGCGTGGGTGCCATCAAGGCCACACCCACACAAATCTCGGACTACTTTTTTGACGACCCACGTGTAGCGGGCGGGAATTGATCCCCCACGCAAGAAAGGAGCTTTTGATGCCTCGCTTTGCCCCCGTTGCCGCCGGTATTCGCCAGCGTTTTTTTCAACAATTGGCGGCCGAATGGGAAGGCCCGGACGCGTTGCACACGTTCGAAGCCACGCCCCTGGCGCCACAGCGCATCGAACGGCTGAAAAAACAGCATGTAAAGCTAGGGGATAAAGCATTCGGCGCTCCCATACCTGGAGCAATAAGCGCCAATGACGCTGCGCCAACCACCACTGCGGTCCCCCTGCTGCAGCTGCAAAACGTCAGCCTGGTCTATGCCACGGCCAGCCAGCAGGTGCGGGCTACGCAACGGGTCAGCCTGGAGGTGTTCGAGGGCGACCGTTTTGTGCTGCTGGGCGCATCGGGTTGCGGCAAGAGCAGTCTGCTCAAGGCCTTGGGCGGTTTTCTGCAGCCTGCCGAAGGCCAGATCCTGCTGGGCGGCCAGCCCGTCCATGGTCCGGGGCCGGACCGGGTGGTGGTGTTCCAGGAGTTTGACCAGCTGCCGCCGTGGAAGACGGTGCGTGAGAACGTGATGTTTCCGCTGCTGGCGTCGGGCCAGCTGGGCCGCAAGGCTGCAGGCGAGCGGGCCGACGCCATGATTGCCAAGGTGGGGCTGGCGCAGTTTGCCCAGGCGCACCCGCACCAGCTTTCCGGCGGCATGAAGCAGCGTGTGGCCATTGCCCGCGCACTGGCCATGCAGCCGCGTGTGTTGCTGATGGACGAGCCTTTTGCCGCGCTGGACGCGCTGACCCGCCGCCACATGCAGGAAGAGTTGCTGGCGCTGTGGGAGGAGCTGCGCTTCACCCTGGTGTTTGTCACCCATTCCATCGAAGAGGCGCTGGTGGTGGGCAACCGCATTGCCATTCTCTCGCCCCATCCGGGCCGCGTGCGGGCCGAGGTCAACAGCCATGACTTTGATCTGGCCAGCCAGGGCGGTGCCGCCTTTCAGGCCACGGCCCAGCGCATTCACCGCCTGCTGTTCGAGCCGGCCGCAGAGTCAGCGGTACCGGACTCTGCGGCTGCTGCGGCAGAGCCTGCCTCGCCCCAGAGCCCGGCACAGCGGGAGGCGGCTGCCTCTGCGCCCCCGGCCTGGGCCAGCATACCCATCACTTTGTGAGCCGCCCATGTCCTTGACCACTGTCACGCCTTCCCCGCTTGCCGCCACGGCCATTGCGCAACCGCCGGTGCGGCCCGAGTACGAAAACGCGCTGCCGCCGCTGGGTCGCATCGCCCCCCATCAACCTCTGCCCTGGCTCTCCCGGCTGTGGGGTCTGGCTGCCGTGCGCCGCGTGCTGATTCTGGCCCTGCTGGCTGCGGCCTGGCAGGCCCTGGCGCTGTGGCAGGACAATGATTTGCTGCTGCCCAGCTTCACCGCCACCCTGCGTGCGCTGGTAGAGGACTGGGCCAGCGGCGAGCTGTGGCGCAAGACCGCCACCTCGCTGGCCGTGCTGGCCCAGGGCTATCTGCTGGGCATTGCGGCGGCGCTGCTGCTGACCACACTGGCCGTGTCCACCCAGCTGGGCCGCGATCTCTTGACCACGCTGACCAGCATGTTCAACCCGCTGCCCGCCATTGCCCTGCTGCCGCTGGCCCTGCTGTGGTTTGGCCTGGGCCAGGGCAGCTTGCTGTTGGTGCTGGTGCACTCGGTGCTGTGGCCGCTGGCGCTGAACACCTATGCCGGCTTTCAGGCCGTGCCCGAGACCCTGCGCATGGCCGGGCGCAACTACGGCCTCAGCGGTGTGCGCTATGTGCTGCAGATTCTGATCCCCGCTGCCCTGCCGGCGATTCTTTCGGGGCTCAAGATTGCCTGGGCCTTTGCCTGGCGCACGCTGATCGCGGCCGAGCTGGTGTTTGGCGCCTCATCCGGCAAGGGCGGCCTGGGCTGGTACATCTTCCAGAACCGCAACGAGCTCTATACCGACAAGGTGTTTGCCGGCTTGCTCACCGTGATCGCCATCGGCCTGGCGGTGGAGACCCTGGGCTTTCACCAACTGGAGCGTTTGACGGTGCGGAGGTGGGGGGTGCAGCGCTGAGCGCGGCGGAGCAATGCCCTGGGAGGGCGCCTCATCTGGCAGCATGGAGGGCTGTCACTCCGAGAGAAAGTCTCGCGCCATGCGCCTCAAAACCTGTTGTGCTGCCACAGCCTGTGTGGCCGCTTTGTTTGCGACACCGGCTGCATGGGCGGCCACGCCGGTGGCCACTTACCCCGATGCTGCTGCCAGCGACCCCGCCAAGTTGGGCTGGATGGTGGGCTCGCCACCGTCGCCCGATCGCATGCTGCGGTTTGACGATGGTTCGTACTTCCGCTTTCCGGCGCTGCGCTGGAGCGTGGCGCACTTTCGCCAATTGATGCCGACGGTGAATGTCTCGCGCGGGCTGGGTGTCCCCGCAGCACTGCCGCGCGCACTGCGCAGCGATATCGATGCGCTGCAGTTTCAGCCCCTGGGCTCCGGTCAACCCATGAGCTGGCAGCAGTCGCTGGCGGCCAATTACACCGATGGCATTGTGGTGCTGCACCGCGGCAAGGTGGTGTATGAGCGCTACTTTGGCGTGCTCAAGCCCGAAGGCCAGCACGCAGCCATGTCGGTGACCAAGTCCTTTATTGGCACGCTGGCCGCCATGCTGGTGGCCGAAGGCCGGCTGGACCCGGAGCGCCGTGTGGCCGACTATGTGCCCGAGCTGGCCGCCTCGGCCTTTGGCAGCGCCACGGTGCGCCAGCTGATGGACATGACCACGGGCATCCGCTTCAGCGAAGACTATGCCGACCCGAATGCCGAAGTCTGGGCGCACGCGGCAGCGGGCAGCCCACTGCCCAAACCCGTGGACTACACCGGCCCGCGCAGCTATTACGCGTTTTTGCAGACCGTGCAGCCGCAGGGCATGCATGGCGCGGCCTTTGGCTACCGCACGGCCAATACCGATGCCCTGGGCTGGGTGCTGGCGCGGGTCAGCGGGCAGTCGGTGGCCGATCTATTGGCCGAGCGCATCTGGAGCAAGCTGGGCGCGGAGCAAGACGCCTATATGAGCGTGGACTCCACAGGTACGCCGTTTGCCGGTGGCGGTTTGAACTTGGGCCTGCGCGATATGGCACGCTTTGGCGAAATGGTCCGCAACGGTGGTGTGTTCCAGGGCCGACGCATTCTGCCGGCTGCTGCCGTGGCCGACATTCAGCGCGGCGGTGACAAGGCCGCTTTTGCCCAGGCCGGATACAGCCAGCTGCCCGGCTGGTCGTACCGGAATATGTGGTGGGTCACGCACAACAGCCATGGCGCTTTTGCCGCGCGGGGTGTGCATGGGCAGACCATTTACATCGATCCCAAAGCGGAGATGGTGATTGCCCGCTTTGCCTCGCACCCGGTGGCCGGCAATGCGGCCAACGATGCCACATCGCTACCGGCCTACCAGACATTGGCCTTGCATTTGATGGGGTGCAGCAAGGCGCCGTGAGCGGTGCTCAGGCCATCTGGCTGATGGTTTTGCGAAAGCGCGCCAGCGACAGCGCAAACAGCGTGCTGCCGATGGCTGCCAGTGCCAGGAAGGGCTTCCACACCACTTCCAGGCCGGCACCGCGGTAGAGAATGGCCTGGCCCAGTTCCACAAAGTGGGTGGTGGGTGCCAGCTGCATGATGTCCTGCACCAGCTGGGGCATGGATTCGCGCGGTGTCATGCCGCCCGACAGCAGCTGCAGCGGCAGCAGGGTGAGCACCATCAGCAGGCCGAACTGCGGCATGGAGCGCGCCACCGTGGCCATGAAGATGCCCATGGAGGTGGTGGCAAAAAGGCACAGCGCCGCACCGGCCATGAACAGCAGCAGGCTGCCCTCGATGGGCACTTGCAGCAGGCCGCGCACCACCAGGTTCAGCGACACGCCCACGGCCAGCAGCACCACCGCGCCCATGGACCAGACCTTGGCCAGCATGATCTCGGTGGGCGTGACCGGCATCACCAGCAAATGCTCGATGGTGCCGTGCTCGCGTTCGCGGATCAGGGCCGCGCCGGTGAGGATGATGGACAGCATGGTCACGTTGTTGATGATCTGCATCAGCCCGCCAAACCAGATCTTGTTCAGCGAGGGATTGAAGCGCGCGCGGATTTCCAGGTCCACCGGCAGCGCCGTGGCCTGGCGGTGGCGCTGCACAAATTCATTGACCTCGGCCAGCGCGATCTGCTGGATATAGCCGCTGCCCGAAAACGCCTGGCTCATGCGCGTGGCGTCCACATTCAGCTGCAGCTCGGTTTTTTTGCCGGCCAGCACATCGCGCTGGAAACCGGGGGGAATGGTCAATGCAAAGCTGAAGCTGCCGGCATCCATGCCGGGGTCCACCTGCTGCCAGTCCAGCATCTGCGGCGGCATGAACTGCGGCGGATAGAACGCCGAGGCAATGCGCGCCGACAGCGGCGACTGGTCCTGGTCGACGATGGCAATCGGTGCGTGGTGCAGCGTCTCCGGCATGGCCGTGGCGGCGGTGTAGACCGACAGCGTGAAGGTGTAGACGATGAGCAGCAGCATCACAGGATCGCGCCACAGGCTCCACAGTTCCTTCACGCCCAAGCGCCAAATATTTTTCAAACTATGCAGCATGGTTGGACTCCCAATACTTTGTTGAAGGACTTGGGTGTGTGATTCGTTTGGAAGCGCCCATACAGCGCTTCATGCTTTGTTGCGCGCCCTGGCCGTACCCCAGTACTGTCTGCGGACGCACGCCGCGCCTGAAGCGCTGTCTGGGCGTTGTGGTGGTGAAACGGAGCCCCGCTGTGCTGCGCATGCTCGCTCCGGCCGACATTCCACATGCCTGAGGCCTTGGCCCTACAGCACAGGCATATCGCATGCTGAGACCCCATTCGCCAGGGACACCGCGCAAGGGCCGCCCCGCCGCGCTGGTGTCGTCCCCCTGCCCGCATCGCAACGCGATGCGAGAGCGGGGGGAAGGCGCGTAGCGACTCAGGGGGGTGTTCCATCGTCATTTTTCTTGCTTGGGCAGCGCCCAAATCGCAATGCCCATGATCACCGGAATCATCAGCAGCAGAGGCCAGAAGGCGGCGCTCAGATCGGACATGCCCAGGGACTTGCTGAACACGCCTCGGCTGATGATGAACATATAGGTGGCGGGGTAGGCCTCGCCAATCCAGCGGCCGGCGCCTTCCAGGGCAGACACTGGGTCCAGCAGGCCGGAGAACTGCACGGCCGGGATCAGCGTGCCCAGGATGGCAAAGAACATGGCAGCGATCTGGCTGCGCGTGACGGCCGATGCCAGCAGGCCCATGCCTGTGGCGATGATGCTGAGCAAGAAGGCCGCCAGTGTCAGCGTGAGCAGGCTGCCCTTGGGCACCACGTCAAAGACGAACACCGCCATGGCACACATCAGCAAATAGTTCAGCAAGGCCAGGGCCACATAGGGCAGTTGCTTGCCCACCAGGAATTCGGTGCGCGTCACCGGTGTCACATACAGGTTGACGATGGAGCCCAGCTCTTTTTCCCGCACCACGGCCAGGGCCGTGAGCATGGCCGGCAGCATCAGCATCAACAGCGGGATCACGGCCGGCACGATGGCGGGCAGGCTCTTCACGTCGGGGTTGTAGCGAAAGCGGGTTTCCACGCTGACGGCACTGGCCGGGCGCATGCCGGTGCGCTCGCGCAGCTGCTGCACCAGCCAGGTCTGGTGCATGCCTTGCACATAGCCCTTGATGGTTTCGCCGCGCTGGGGCATGGCGCCGTCGAACCAGGCGGCCACGGCCACCGGGCTGCCGCGCAGCACATCGCGGCCAAAGCCGGGCGGGATCTCGATGGCCAGCGCAATCTGGCCGGCGCGCATGCGCTGGTCCAGGTCTTCATACGAGGTCAGCGGGGGCTGCTCGATGAAGTAACGCGAGCCCGAAAGGCTTTGTGTGTAGCTCTGGCTCAGTGTGCTCTGGTCGCGGTCCAGCACGGCGAACTTCAGGTCTTCCACGTCCATGCTGATGCCAAAGCCGATCACCACCATCAGCACCAGCGAGCCCACCAGGGCCAGCGTGGCGCGCACCGGGTCGCGCTGCAGCTCCAGCGCTTCGCGCCACAGATAGCTCCACAGCCTTTGCAGGCTGAAGCGCGCAGGCCGGGCTGCGTGAGCGTGGGCGGAGGGTGCTGCAGAAATCGCAGCATCCTGTGCTTTGGTTGCCTGGGTTTCAGATGCCTGTGATGCTGAAACACTGGATGTCTGTGCAGAGGCTGCTTCTTTTTTCGGAGCAGGCTGGGCGTCGAGCTGGGGGGCGGCTTCGCCCGAAGCCTCGACCAGATAGCCGATGAAGGCCTCCTCCAGCGTGGCTGCGCCGCGCTTGGCCGTGAGGGCGGCGGGCGTGTCGCTGTCCAGCACCTTGCCGGCGTGCATCATGGACATGCGGTCGCAGCGCGCGGCCTCGTTCATGAAGTGGGTGGAGATGAAGATGGTCACCTGGTCGCGGCGCGACAGCTCCACCAGCAGGCGCCAGAACTGGTCGCGCGCCACCGGGTCCACGCCCGAGGTGGGCTCGTCCAGAATCAGCAGTTCGGGGCGGTGCACCATGGCCACGGCCAGCGACAGGCGCTGGCGCAGGCCCAGGGGCAGTTTCTCGGGCAGGGCCTGGCGTTCTTCGGTCAGGCCGAAGCGCTCCAGCATTTCCTGCACGCGCGCCGGCACCTGGCTTTCAGGGACGTGGAACAGCTGGGCATGCAGCACCAGGTTTTGCTCCACCGTCAGCTCGCCATACAGCGAAAACGCCTGCGACATATAGCCCACGCGCCGGCGCGTGGCGATGTCCTTGGGGTTCACGGCCTGGCCGAACAGGCTGGCCTGGCCTTCGCTGGCCGGCAGCAAGCCGGTGAGCATCTTCATGGTGGTGGACTTGCCGCAGCCGTTGGAGCCGAGAAAGCCAAAAATCTCGCCCCGGCGGATGCGGAAGTTCACATGGTCCACGGCCACAAAGTCGCCAAAACGCATGGTCAGGTCCTGGGCTTCGATGGCAATGTCATCCACACCGTCGACGCTGTCGGGCAGGGGCGGAATCACCACCTCGGCATGGCCGCGCTTGCGCGACTCCGGCAGCAGGGCGATAAAGGCTGCCTCCAGCGACTGGGTCTGCGTTTGCGCCAGCAGCTCGGCAGGGGTGCCGGTGGCCAGCACCTGGCCGTCGTCCATGGCCACCAGCCAGCCAAAGCGCTGGGCCTCGTCCATATAGGCCGTGGCCACCAGCACGCTCATATGGGGGCGTGTGATGCGGATGCGCTGGATCAGGTCCCAGAACTGGGCGCGTGCCAGCGGGTCCACGCCGGTGGTGGGCTCGTCCAGGATCAGCAGATCCGGGTCGTGGATCAGTGCGCAGCACAGCCCCAGCTTTTGTTTCATGCCGCCCGAGAGCTTGCCCGCCGGGCGCTGCAAGAACTTGTACAGGCCGGTGCTTTGCGTCAGGTCGTCAATGCGGGCGCGGCGCTCGGCCGCGTTGTGGCCGAACAGGCGGCCGAAGAACTGCAAATTCTCTTCCACCGACAGCGTGGGGTAGAGGTTTTTGCCCAGGCCCTGGGGCATATAGGCAATGCGCGGGCAGACCGCGTTGCGGTGGGTGCGGCTGGCCATGTCGCCGCCCAGGGCAAAGACTTCGCCCTCCTGCACCGCACGGGCACCGGCCAGCAGTGACAGCAGGCTGGATTTGCCCACGCCGTCAGGGCCTATCAGGCCCACCATGCCGCCGGCAGGAATGTCCAGCGTGATGTCGCGCAATGCCTCGGTGGCGCCGTAGCGCAGCCGCACATTGCGCAGACTGGCCACGGAGGCTGTGCCAGCCGGGGGGGAAGAGGGGTGCGCCTGGGCCATGCCTTCTTACTCCGGCAACTTCACCTGCAGATGGGCCGGCCATTGCGCACCGGGCTCGGCCAGCACCCAGGCCTGGCCGGGCAGGCCGGTCTTGACCTGCTGCAAATGCTTTTGCAGCAGCTGCGGATCGATCTGGGCCTTGACGCGGAACATGAGTTTTTGACGCTCGCTGGCGGTCTCCACCGTCTTGGGCGTGAACTGGGCGGTGCTGGCCACAAAGCTCACCTTGGCGGGGATCACCCACTGCGGCGCGGCGTCCAGCACGATGCGCACATCCGCGCCCAGGGCCACACGGCCGGCCACGGTTTCGGGCAGGAAGAAGCTCATGTAGACATCTGCCAGGTCCACCAGGTTCAGCACCTTGCCGCCGGCGCCCAGCACCTCGCCAGGCTGGGCCAGGCGGAACTGCACGCGCCCGTCGCGCGGGGCCACCAGGGTGCTGTCGTCCAGCTCGGCATCGATGCGCTGCACCGTGGCGGCGGCGGCTTTGACCGAGGAGTCGGCGCCGGTGACATTGGCCTGGGCCGCTTCGATGGCGGACTTGGCCGCTGCGGCCTGGGCCTGGGTGGCCTTGAGCGCAGCCTCGGCGCTGCGCACGCGGGCGCGGTCGTCGTCCAGCTCCTGCACGGCGCTGGCGCCTTCCTTGGTCAGGGTTTCGGAGCGGGCCAGGCGGCGGCGGGCCGCGTCCAGCTCGGCTTCGCGCTGGCTGATCATGGCTTGGGCGGCTGCATGGTCGCTTTCACGCAGCGCCACCTGGGCGCGGGCAGCGGCCACGCCATGCACGGCGCGGTCCTTGCCGGCGACGGCTTCGGCATGCTGGGCCTGCAGCGTGTAGATCTGCATGCGGGCCAAGGGCTCGCCAGCCTTCACAAAAGCACCTTCGGTGACCAGGACCTCATCGACCCGGCCACCGAGTTTGGTGGCCACGTCGATTTCGGTGGCCTCGATGCGGCCGTTGCCGCCGGCCAGGCCTTCATTGGCATGGCTGGCCTGCCATTGCTTCCAGGCGTAGCCGCCGGCCAGCACCAGGGCGGCGGCCACGGCCACCAGGGTCAGCGTCTTCTTGGTAGAGGGGGACAGAGGCATGGCAGAGGTCTCAGTGGGTGGTGGGGGCGGTGGTGGAGGGGGCTGCGCTGGCGGAATCCGCAGCGGCTTGTGGTGCACCCCCCAGGGCGGTGTAGAGGCTGACCTGGGCGGTCTGCAGGGCGTAATGGGCTTGCACGGCTTGCTGTGCGGCGGTCAGCAGATCGCGCTGGGCGTCCAGCACATCCAGATAGGGCGAGGCGCCGTTGTCATAGCGCAGCTGGGCCAGGCGGGCACGTTCCTGCAAGGCCTTGAGGTTGTCCTGCTGCACCAGGGTTTGCTGGGCCAGGCTGTGGCGGGCGGCCAGGGCGTCGGCCACTTCGCGGAAGGCGGTTTGCACGCGCTGCTCGTAGCCCACCACGGCGCTGTGCTGGCGCACGGCGGCCAAGTCCAGATTGGCGCTGCGGCGGCCGCCGTCAAAAATCGGCAGCGAGATGCTGGGCGCAAAACTCCAGGCCCGGCTGCCGGAATCGAACAGGCCGTCGAGCTGGGCGCTGGCCGTGCCCCAGCTGCCGGTCAGGGCAATGCGCGGGAAAAAGGCGGCGCGTGCGGCGCTCACCTGGGCATGGGCGGCCTGCAGCTGGTGCTCGGCCGCCACGATGTCGGGCCGGGCCTGCAACAGGCTTGAGGGCAGGCCGGCAGGGACTTCGCGGAAGATCAGTGCACCGCGCGCAGCGGCGGGCAACTGGGCCATGTCCTGGCCGGTCATCTGTGCCAGGGCGTGGGCAATGGGGGCACGTGCCTGCTCCAGCGACACGGCCAGCGACAGGGCCTGGTGGTGCAGGCTTTGCACCTGGGTCAGGGCGTATTTGGAGGTGCTACCCACTTCATAGCGGCGCGTGAAGATGCGCAGCGTCTCCGCACGGGTTTCCACCGTGCTGCGTGCCAGCTGCAGGCGCTCGTCCATTTCACGCAATGCAAGATAGCTGCGGGCCACCTGGCCCAGCAGGCTCAGCCGTGTGGCGCGGGCGCCGGCTTCTGTGGCCAGGTATTGCTGCATGGCGGCCTGGTCCAGGCTGCGTACGCGGCCCCAGAGGTCCAGCTCCCAGCTGCTCAGGCCCACAAAAACCTCGTGGTCGCTGCCAATCACCGGGCGGCCGCTGACGTTCAGGTCACCCGGCACCCGGGCGCGGCCATGGCTGCTGCCCACGCCGATGGTGGGGAAGCGGTCGGCCCGCTGAATGCCATGGGCGGCACGCGCTTCTTCCACGCGCAGCAGCGCCAGGCGCAGGTCGTGGTTGTGGAGCAGGGCCTGCTGTTGCAGCCGGGTCAACGTGGGGTCTTGTACCAAGGCGCCCCAGTCGGGCAGCGCTGCGGCCCCGCTGCGGCCCAGGGGGCTGTCGGCCGGCCACTGGCTGGGCAGGACAGCCGCATCCGGCTGGGCCAGTGGCCGGGCACCCGGAGCGCAGCCGGCCAGCAAGGCGGCACACAGCCCCATGGCCGCCCAGGTGACGGGGCGGGAAAAGGGCAAGGTGGCAAATGTGTTCATTGCAAGGCATCCCAAATGGCCAGTCCCAGGCAAGCCATGGGACATGGCAAGGGGCAGCTTGTAGACAAGTGTGGAGCTGCGAGGGATGAGCGGTCTTGAGCTAGATCAAGACTGTTACCGACCGGTTGGTTTTTAACGAATCGGTAATCTGCTGCTGCACACAGGCATGCCGCCATCAGCGGATGAGGCAAACGACGGCTGTTGGAGGGGCGCAGCGCCGCCCAAGCTGCGGGCGGCGGAAGGGCGGTGTGAAGGGTACAGGGGCATCTGCCCCCAGGGTTGGGCCCACGCCTGCGCTGGCGCGGGCCCAGGATGGGTGTTTAAAAACGCGGCAGATCGGGGTGGCTGATCTGGCCGCCGCGCACCAGCATCTTGCCGTACTCGGCGCAGCGGTTGTGGGTGGGGATCACCTTGCCGGGGTTGAGCAGGCCTGCGGGGTCGAAGGCCGCCTTCAGCGCGAACATCTGCAGATTCTCTTCGGTGGTGAACTGGGTGCACATGCTGTTGAGCTTTTCCACGCCCACGCCATGCTCGCCCGTCACCGTGCCGCCCATGGCCACGCTGGTTTCCAGGATGTCGGCGCCGAACAGCTCGCAGCGGTGCAGCTCGTCCGGGTCGTTGGCGTCGAACAGAATCAGCGGGTGCAGATTGCCGTCGCCGGCGTGGAAGACATTGGCGCAGCGCAGCTGGTATTTCTGCTCCATCTCCTGGATGGCCAGCAGGATGTCGGCCAGGCGCTTGCGCGGGATGGTGGAGTCCATGCACATATAGTCCGGGCTGATGCGGCCGCTGGCGGGGAAGGCGTTCTTGCGCCCGCTCCAGAAACGCATGCGCTCTTCCTCGCTGTTGCTCACGGTGATGGCGGTGGCGCCGGCCGCGGTCAGCACGGCGCTCATGCGGCCGATTTCCTCTTCCACCTCTTCGGGCGTGCCGTCGGATTCGCACAGCAAAATGGCCTCGGCCGTCAGGTCGTAGCCGGCCTTGACGAAGTCCTCCACGGCGGCGGTCATGGGCTTGTCCATCATCTCCAACCCGGCCGGAATGATGCCGGCAGCAATCACGGCGGCCACGGCGTCGCCGGCTTTGCGCACATCGTCAAAGCTGGCCATGATGCAGCGCGCCAACTGGGGCTTGGGTATGAGCTTGACGGTGACTTCGGTGGCCACGGCCAGCATGCCTTCGCTGCCGATCATGGCGGCCAGCAGGTCGTAGCCGGGGGCATCCAGCGCGTCGGAGCCGAACTCCACCGCATCGCCCTCAATGGTGAAACCCTTTACCTTCAGCACGTTGTGCACGGTGAGGCCGTATTTCAGGCAGTGCACGCCGCCGGAGTTCTCGGCCACATTGCCGCCTATGGTGCAGGCAATCTGGCTGCTGGGGTCGGGCGCGTAGTACAGGCCGAAAGGCGAGGCGGCTTCGCTGATGGCCAGGTTGCGCACACCGCATTGCACCAGGGCCGTGCGGCTGTGGGCATCCACTTTCAGAATCTGGTTGAACTTGGCCAGCGACAGCGTCACGCCCATGGCATGGGGCATGGCCCCGCCCGACAGGCCCGTGCCTGCACCGCGCGCCACCACGGGCACCTGGATGGCATGGCAGGCCTTGAGCACGGCTTGCACCTGAGCATAGGTTTCGGGCAGGCAGACCACCAGCGGGCGCTGGCGGTAGGCGGTGAGGCCGTCGCACTCATAGGGCGTGGTGTCCTCGCTCTGGTAGAGCAAGGCGTGGGCAGGCACATGGGCGCTCAGGGTGGCGACCACTTCGGCCTGGCGGGCAGCGCGTTCTTGTGCACTGGGCGTAGGGGTGGGGCTGGCGAAGCTCATAGCCCGCCACTGTAGATTAAGGGCGCGCGGCTGTGCGTGAGTTTTCTTGAAGGAGGTTGTGAAATCACCCCCTGAGGCGCTGCGCGCCTTCCCCCTCTCTGGCGCTATGCGCCGGAGGGGGACGGCACCAGCGCGGCGGGGCGGCCCTTGCGCGGTGCCCTGGCATGGAGGCGCGCCAGTTTCATGGGCTGTGGATATGGCACAGCCCTATGGAAGCCCAAATATGCCGTGGGGCGCAATGCGCTCGTTTGCGGCGCAGTCTACGCAGGGCAGGTATCCGGTCCCCGCCTTCCCCTTCTATACCCGGCCCCGGCGCGATAGCGCTGGGGTCGGGTATAGAAGGGCGTGGACTTTGGATCCTTTCTTGCACGAGCAAGAAAGGATCTCGCCTGCCGGGGCGAGTCCCGGCCTCGGAATGTTGATCTTGTACGGGGAGGTGCATTGAAGCCAATGGCCAAGGCCGGGCGCTACACCGGCCCGGGGCTGACCGGCCGCCGCTCCCCCTCCAGCAGCCACAGCCGCTTGCTGGCCCGGGTCATGGCCACGTAGAGCATATTGCGTTCGCGGTAGGCGTCTTGCCGGGCCACGCTGCGCGGAAAGCGCCCGCGTTCCACCAGAGGGACGGCCACGTTGTCGTATTCATGGCCTTTGCAGCGTTCCACGGTGAGCAGCTGCAGGCTGGGGATTTCGCGCTGCTGGTGTTGCTGGATGCTGGCCTGGACCATCAGCGTCAGGCGGCCCAGAAACTCGTCCACAGCCAGGCCGGTGCAGATATGGGCCAGCGCCTGCAGGCTGTCCAGGCAGCTGCGCAGCGCCTGCGGGCTGATGGGGGCTTGCTCAAAGAACTGCAGCAGCAGCGGGTGCTGGCACAGCGCACCGGCATCGGCGCAGGCTTCGGGGGGGAGCTCCAGCAGGCGCTCGATCAGGGCCGAGGCCACGGGCGCATCAAGTGCGGGACTGGCGTGGACCAGGAAATGGCGCAGCTTGTCGGGCCTGCCCAACAGCTGTGCGGCCACGGCCTTGCTGTCGAACTCGATCACATCGTCGCCCAGGGCCGGCATGTCGAACTGGCCATTGGCCAGCATGTCGCCATCGGGTTCGCGGCTGCGACGCACATAGCGCTGCAGTCCTGCGAGGGCGTGGCTGACGATGCCCTGGGTCAGCAGCGCGCTGCTGCGGCAGCCGGGCAGGGCGGCCATCAGCGTCAGCACCAGGGCCAGCTCGGGGCGCTGGTAGAAGCGTTGCATGCCCTTGCAGGCGTAGTGCACGCCTTCGTGGGCAAACATCCATTCCAGCAGCACCGTGTCTTCGGGGGCGCGCAACACCACATGCAGGGCCGGCGGTTGGCCGCTGTGGTCGGGGCCCTGCTGCAGCACGCTCTGGTGTATGGCCAGCAGCTGGCGGGCGCAGTCGGCGTCGTCGCGGTAGCGCAGCGGCTCGAACCAGGCCGGCTTGCGCGGGTAGTGGGACGAAAAATCCACCGCGAACAAGGGATTCAAGGCCTGGCAGATGCGGTTGCCAAAGCGGTAGGTGGTGCTGAGCGATAGCACCAGGGTGTCGGCCGGCAGCTCCTGGCGTATGCGGGCCTGGCCGTCGCCAAACACCGAAAAGGCGCCGGGCAGAATGTGCTGGTTGAAGTCGCCCGCTCCCACAAACCGCCCGTTGCCGCCACGCACCAGATGGCGCAGCACCAGCATGGCGGCTTCGTCGAGATCCTGCAGCTCGTCGAAGAGCACGGCATCGAAGCGGCCCTGCAGCGGCGCAAAACCATCCTCAAAGTCCAGCTCGCACAGCTGGCGGGCGATTTCGTAGGTGCAGTCGCCCGGGGTGTAGAACAGAGCCTCGTCGTTCAGCCCCACGCGCAGGCGCTCGTATTTGGCCAGCAGCAGGTAGAGACCGTAGTCCAGCGCATGTTCGCGGCAGTATTGCAGCGGGCTGAGACCGGCGTTGTCGATGCTGCGCAGCAAGAGCTGCTGTTTGGCCAGGGCCTCGAAGCGCAGAAAGGCCGGCACATCCAGGGCGTGCGACAGGAACTCGGCCAGCTCGGGCGTGGTGTGCAAGGCCTGGTCTTGCAGCAGCGCGCTGTGTGCCTGGCGTATCAGCAGCTGGCGCTGCAGTGGCTCGGTGATGCACAGCAGCGGGTCGCCTTGCTCTTGCAGCAGCTGGGCGCAGAGCTGCTCCACCGTCAGAATCTGCAGCGCAGGCGCGGCCTGCGGGGCGAACTGCTGCAGGCGCTGGGCCATGGCGGCCAGGCCGGCGTCGGAATAGGCCAGCATCAGAATCCGGCTGGCGCCATGGTGGCGGATCAGGTCGGCGGCCTTGATGGCCAGGGTGGTGGTCTTGCCCGTGCCGGCCAGGGCGCTGATCAGCACCGAGCTGGCCGTGGCGTTCAGCACCTCGTTTTGCTCCAGCGTGGGGTAGCGCTTTTTGAAGGCGAGGTCCTGCGGCTCGGTCATGGTCTTGCTTCAGAAAAAAGAGCTGTCGATGCAGATGGGTTCTGCATCAGAGGCCTGTTTGCCTGCCAAACAGGGCGGCAGGCTCAAATGGCCTTGCTGATCCATTCGGCAAAGGCCGCACATTCCCAGCGATCCATGGTGCCGGTCTTCCAGCACAGATAGTGGGCGTGGGGGCTGGGCACATCCACATCGAAGAGGCGCACCAGCAGGCCGTTGTCCAGCCAGGGGCCGCCCAGCTTGAGGCGCACGGGCGCCACGCCCATGCCGGCGGATGCGGCATCGCACATTAGGCCGATGTCGTTGAACTGCGAGCCTTCGGAGGGCTCGGGCCAGTCCAGGCCCACGGCATCCAGCCAGGTGCGCCAGGGCTCCAGCGGGCTGCGCAGCAGGGGCACGCCTTCCAGATCGGCCGGGGTTTCAAAGGGGCCGTGCTCGCGCACAAAAGCGGGCGAGGCCAGCGGGGTGAGTACGTCGCGGACGATTTCCAGATGCTCCACATCGGCATAGTGGCCGGGGCCGTAGCGCACCATCAGGTCGGCGTCTTCGGCCACCACGTCCAGCAGCGGAATGGCGACCTGCAGCGTCAAATCGATTTCGGGGTAGGCCGTGGTGAACTGGCTCAGCCGGGGGATGAGCACGCAGCGCGCAAACGTGGGGGTGACGGCCAGCTTCAGCCGGCGCCGGCCCGTGGGCATGCTGGCGCCGGGAAAGCGCTGCAGCGCGCCCAGGCCCTCGCGCACCTGGGCCAGGTAGGCGCTGCCGTCGGTGGTGAGCGAGAAATCCGCACGCCCGAACAATCGCGTGCCCAGGGCCTGCTCCAGTTGCTTGACCCGGTGGCTGACGGCGCTGGGCGTGACGCACAGTTCCTCGGCCGTCAGCGTGACGCTGCGCAATCGCGCCAGAGCCTCGAAGGTGAGCAGACACTGAATCGGCGGAATGCGCCGCGCTGCGCTGCTGTTGAAGTACGCCTGTGGCGGGGTGGTGACCGCCAAGGACGAGGATTTCGGGGCTGGCGTGAACATGCAGACAGTGTCAGCGGAAAACGACGGTTTTGCTGCCGTTCAAGATTACGCGGTGCTCGCTGTGCCATTTCACGGCGCGGGCCAGCACCTGGCTTTCGGTGTCGCGGCCGCGGGCGGTGAGGTCTTCCACGGTGTCCGTGTGGTCGGCGCGGGCCACGTCCTGCTCGATGATGGGGCCTTCATCCAGATCGGCCGTCACATAGTGGGCGGTTGCACCGATCAGCTTCACACCACGGTCATGGGCCTGGTAGTAGGGCTTGGCGCCCTTGAAGCTGGGCAAAAAGCTGTGGTGAATGTTAATAGCACGGCCTGATAACTTTTGACACAAATTATCCGACAGGACTTGCATATATCGTGCAAGCACCACCAGCTCGGCACCTTCCGCCTCGATAATCTCAAGCTGGCGTGCTTCGGCCTGGGCCTTGGTGGCAGCCGTCACCGGGATGTAGTGGAAGGGAATGTTGTAGCTGGCGGCGAGTTGATAGAACTCGCGGTGGTTGCTGACGATGGCGCGGATGTCCACGGGCAACAGGCCGGACTTCCAGCGGAACAGCAAGTCGTTGAGGCAGTGGCCTTCCTTGCTGACCATGATCACGGTCTTCATGGCCTCTGAATTGGCGTGCAGGCTCCACTGCATCTGGTAGGGCTCGGCCATCTGTGCGGTGGCCACCTTGAGCGACTGCAGGTCCTGGCTGTCACAGGCGAACTGCACGCGCATGAAAAACAGGCCGGTGATGTTGTCGTTGTACTGGGCCGCCTCTTCAATATTGGCGCCCTGCTCCAGCAAGAAGCCGGATACAGCGTGCACCAGGCCGCGGCGGTCTGGGCATGAGAGAGTAAGAATATAGGCTTGGGTCATAGCTCGGCGATTGTCGCAGCAAGCTGGGTGGTGACCGAGGGATTGAGGACATACATGCAGTACGAGGGCTCAGTCCCCCATATGGCGCCCTGGCGCGCCATGGTTTTTTATCTGGCTTTCGGACTGCTCTGGTTCGGTGCGGCCGAGGCGTTGGCGACCCTGTCCACCGATGCGGCCGTGCTCACCGCATTGCATCGCTGGTCCATCTACCTTTTTGTCTTTGTCACCGGCCTGCTGGCCGCGTGGCAGGTGCACCGCATGATGCGTGCCGAAGCCCAGCGCGCGGCCACCATGCAGGAGTTCTTTCACATCGTGCGCCACGCGCCCGCAGGCATTGCCCGCGTGCAGCCGGAAGACGGCCATGTGCTGTGGGCCAATGGTCGCCTGTGCCGCATGCTGGGGCTGTCGCTTTCGGAGCTGGTGCAGCGGGACTTTCGCGCGCTGGCGCCCTCGGGCGACCCGCAGGAGGCGCAGAGCCAGGTGGAACGCTTGCTTTCGGGCGAGCTCGACCATTTCCAGGATCAGCGCAGCCTGCGCCATGCCACCTCCGGCCAGATTTTCACGGTGCTGTGCACCGTGGCCGTGGTGCGCAGCCAGCGCGGCGAGCCGGTGCTGGTCTATGTGCTGCAGGACGTCAGCGAGATCGAGTCGACCCGGCGTGCGCTGGCCCTCAGTGCCCACCAACTGCGCCTGGCCCTGGATGGCAGCGGCAGCGGCATGTGGGACTGGGACATGGAGCGCCGCTGCTACACCTTCTCCGACGGGGTGGCGGCCATGGTGCGCTATAGCGGCAACGACCTGGGGCGCGATCTGCGCTTCAAGCAGACCGTGCACGCCGAGGACCGCGAACGGGTGCGGCAGGCAGTGGAGCGCTCCATGCAGACCGGCGCGCCTTTTGAGGCCGCCGCCCGTGTGCTCTGCTTTGATGGTGTCTATCGCTGGTTCCATGCCCGGGGCATGCGCCATCTGGACGCGCAGGGCCGGGTGGTGCGTTTCTCCGGCATCCTCACCGACCAGACATCCCAGCGCCAGGAGCAAGACCGCCTGCGCCTGGCCGCCAGCGTGGTGGACAACACCATGGAAGGCGTGATCGTCACCGACGCGCAAAGCCGCATCCTTTCGGTGAACGCCGCCTTCACGCGGCTGCTGGGCTACTCGGCAGAGGAAATGCTGGGCAAGACGCCGCGCATGTTCAAGTCGGGCCGCCATGGTCAGGCCTTCTACGCCGAGCTGTGGAACAGCCTGGAGCAGACCGGTCATTGGCGTGGCGAGATCTGGAACCGGCGCAAGAACGGCGAGGTCTTCCCCGAGCGCATGTCGCTGAGCTCGGTGCGCGATGGACAGGGCGCGGTGACCCACTATGTCTGCATGTTCACCGACATCTCGGAAGAGAAGGAGCAGCAGCAGCGCCTGGAATTCCTGGCACACCGCGATCCCTTGACCGGCCTGTCCAACCGCACCTGGTTTGGCCAGGAGCTGGAGCGCACGGTGCAGCAGGCCAATGACAGCAACGAGACCATGGCCGTGTTGCTGCTGAATCTGGACCGCTTCAAGGATGTGAACGACAGCTACGGCCATCTGGTGGGCGATGAGGTGCTCAAGCACATTGCCCGCCAGGTACAGGCTGCGCTGCGCCCGGGCGACATGATAGGCCGCATGGCGGGCGATGAAATCATCGTCGTGGCCCGCCATCTGCACAGCCGCAGCGATGCCGAGGAAATTGCCGACCGCCTGATCCGCGCCGCAGCTCAGCCCTGGCATTCACCCGACGGCTTTGCCGTGGTGGTCAGTGTCAGCGCCGGCATCTGCATGTTCCCGGAGCATGCCTCGACCACAGCCGCCCTGCTGCAGGGCGCGCATGCGGCCGTCTATGGCGCCAAGAGTGGCCGGGGCGAAAGCAGTGCCTGGTGCTTCTTCGACGAGAACATGACGGCTGCGGCCCGCGAACGCATTGCGCTGGAAGCCAAGCTGCGCCTGGCCGTCAGCCAGGAGCGGCTGCAGCTGTACTACCAGCCGCAGGTGGACATTGTCAGCGGCCGCATCATGGGCGCCGAGGCGCTGCTGCGCTGGAACGACCCGCAGGAGGGTTTTATCTCCCCGGCGCGCTTTATTCCGGTGGCGGAAAGCACGGGCCTGATCGGGCCGTTGGGCGAGTGGGTGATCCACCAGGCCTGCCGCCAGGCCCAGCAGTGGCGCAACCAGGGGCTGCCGCCCATCTCGGTGGCCGTGAATGTCTCGCAACACCAGTTCTTGCTCACCGACATCGCCAGCTGCACCGCCCAGGCGCTGGAGGTCTCGGGCTATGCAGCCCAGGGGCTGGAGCTGGAAATCACCGAAAGCGCATTGGCCGAGCGTCCGGACGAAGCCCTGGTGGTGCTGCGCCGCCTGCGCGAGCTGGGGGTGCGCCTGGCGATTGACGATTTCGGTACCGGCTATTCCTCGCTGGCCCACCTCAAGCGCTTCCCCATCGATGTGCTCAAGATCGACCAGGGCTTTATCCGCGATATTCCGCACAGCAGCGACGACATGGCCATCAGCCGCGCCATCATTGCCATGGGCCGCAGCCTGGAGCTGCATGTGCTGGCCGAAGGGGTGGAAACGGCCGCGCAGCTGGAGTTTTTGCGCCGCAACGGCTGCGACTACTACCAGGGCTATCTGTGCAGCAAACCGGTGCCTGCGGCCGAGTTTGCCCTGTTGCTGGCCCGCAGCGCAGGCCCGGACGGGCAGGCCGACAGCGGCGGCAGTGCCGACCCGCAAGCCGCAGCACAGCCCCCCGCACAGGCCGCATAAATACCAGAAAAAAGCGCCGCAGGATGCGCTCGCCGGCATGTGCGCAGCTTCCATGTGCACATGCCGCAGCCCCATGGCCCGGGCTGGCAAACAGCGGCACAATAGCGGCTTCACACCAAGTTCTTGCGCGCTGACATGGCAACTGTCAGCGGCCGGACTTGCCTTGTTCATTCCCCACACCAGGACGCTGAGCCTGCTCACTGCGAGCAGGCTGGGCCGCTGCATTGCACGGCCCTAAAGCCCCTGTCGCAGGCAAGGATGGGCAAGATGCCAAAGGCTGTGCTTTGGCGCAAAGAAGCCGTGGATTTCTTGGTGGACGTGAAGATGCAAATGGCGGAATATCCCAGAGCCCGAAGATGGGATTGCCTACTCAAAGGTTGAAGCAAATTATGAAGCGCGAAGATATGGACCTGACTGCCCGCAATGGTCTGGCTGAACAGCCCATCAGCCTGGATGTGCTGAAGGAAAAATACCTGAAGGCCGGTGAATCCGGTGTGGAAGACCTGTTCCGCCGCGTGGCCCGCTCCCTGGCCTCGGTGGAAGCTGAAGACCAGCGCGAGCTGCAGGAAGCCCGTTTTCTGCAAAACCTGCGTGCCGGCGGCATTGGCGCCGGCCGCATCATGAGCGCCGCGGGCACCAACATCCAGGCCACGCTGATCAACTGCTTTGTGCAGCCCGTGGGCGACTGCATCCAGGGGGTGGACGACGAAGGCTTCCCGGGCATCTATGAAGCCCTGCGCGAAGCCGCCGAAACCATGCGCCGTGGCGGTGGTGTGGGCTATGACTTCTCGCGCATCCGCCCGCGCGGTGCCGAGGTCAAGGGCACGGCCTCCATGGCCTCCGGTCCTTGCAGCTACATCAATGTGTTCGACCAGAGCTGCTCCACCGTGGAGTCGGCCGGTGCGCGCCGTGGCGCCCAGATGGGTGTGCTGCGCATCGACCACCCCGATGTGCAGGAGTTCATCACCGCCAAGCGCACGCCAGGCCGCTGGAACAACTTCAATGTGTCCGTGGGCGTCACCGGCGGCTTTATGCAGGCCGTGGAGCAGGACGCCGACTGGGAGCTGGTGCATGGCGCCAAGCCCGGCGCCGGCCTGGTGTCCAAGGGCGCCCACCAGCGAGCTGACGGCCAATGGGTTTACAAGACCATCAAGGCCCGTGCGCTGTGGGACAGCATCATGCTGTCGGCCTATGACTTTGCCGAGCCCGGCATTCTGTTCATCGACAACATCAATACCGACAACAACCTGTCGTATTGCGAAACCATCAACGCCACCAACCCCTGTGGCGAGCAGCCGCTGCCGTCCTATGGCTGCTGCGATCTGGGCCCCATCATCCTGACGCGCTTCGTCCAGAACCCCTTCGGCATCGCGGGCGCTGCGGCCTTCGACTTTGCCGCCTTCGAAGCCGTGGTGGCCACCGAAGTGCGCATGCTGGACAACGTGCTGGACGCCACCTTCTGGCCCCTGCCCCAGCAGCGCGAGGAAGCCATGGCTAAGCGCCGCATCGGCGTGGGCTTTACCGGCATGGGCAATACGCTGTGCATGTTGCAGCTGCGCTATGACTCGGAAGAAGGCCGTGCCATGGCCGCACGCATCACCGAAACCATGCGCAACGCGGCCTATGCCGCTTCGGTGGAGCTGGCCAAGGAAAAGGGTGCCTTCCCCAAGTTCGATGCCAAGGGCTATCTCAAGGCCGGCACCTTCGCCAGCCGCCTGCCCAAGGCGCTGCAGGACGCCATCAGAAAACACGGCATCCGCAACAGCCATCTGCTGTCGATTGCGCCCACGGGCACGGTGTCGCTGGCCTTTGCCGACAACGCCTCCAATGGCATCGAGCCACCGTTCTCCTGGACCTACACCCGCCGCAAGCGCGAGGCCGACGGCTCCACCAGCAGCTACCAGGTGGAAGACCATGCCTGGCGCCTGTACCGCTCCATGGGCGGTGATGTGGAGCAGCTGCCCGACTACTTTGTCTCGGCGCTGACGATGAGCGCGGCCGACCACATCGGCATGATGCAAGTGGTCCAGCCCTTTATCGACACCTCAATCTCCAAGACGGTGAACATCCCCGAGGACTACCCCTTCGAGGACTTCAAAAACCTGTACCTGGGCGCCTGGAAGGCCGGCCTCAAGGGCTGCGCCACCTACCGCCCCAACTCCATTCTGGGCGCGGTGCTGGAGACCACCAAGCCCAAGGAAGAAGCCAAGCCGGCCGCCCAGGAAGCGCCCGCGCAAGCCGTGGTCGACCCCATGCGCACGGTGATCGAGAGCCGTCCCAAGGGTGCGCTGTCTTCCGTGACCGACAAGATCGAATACTGGACCCAGGAAGGCCAGAAGCGCCTGTACCTGATCGTCTCCTTCCTGCCGGTGGAGCGGCCCGAAGGCGGCAGCGTGGACCGCGCCATCGAGTTCTTCATGCCCGTGGGCCAGAACGGCGAGTCGCAGCAGTGGATCACCTCCAGCATGCGCTTGCTGTCGCTGGCCGCACGTGGCGGCTTCCTGGAGCGTGCGCTGGAAGATATGCGCAAAGTGGTTTGGGACCGTGGGCCCGTGCGCCTGGGCAGCTTCGAGCGTCCCGATGGCGCCCGCGTGCCCATGTGGCATGACTCGGAAGTGGCCGCCATCGCCTACGCCATCCAGCAAATCCTGGCCGAGCGCGCCCGCGCCCCCGAGCAGATGCAGCTGGCGCTGACCGATGCCGCCGAAGCCGTGGCCCCCACGGTGCAGGAGCAACATGCCGACAAGGCCGGTGCCCAGCTGATGGCAGGCAAGAAATGCCCGGAATGCGGCGCCCACGCCATGATTCGCAAGGATGGTTGTGAGTACTGCACGTCCTGCGGCCACCTCGGCAGCTGCGGTTGAGTGGCGGCGGGCCTGACAGGCCTGCAGGCTTTGTTGCCACACCTCGCCGTACGCTTGTACTGTCTTCGGTGTGGCGTCGCGCTTGCACCAGCCACCTGCGGTGGCTTGGCCTGTCCGACCCGCTGCTAAGGGCTGGAGCGCGCTGTCACAACACCAACGGCTGGTTGCATCAAGGCACCAGCCGTTTTTTTATGCACCATGCAGCTTTGCACCACCAGGAATCCCCATGACCAGCCGCGTTTCCTTGCCCGGCCTGCGCACGCCCGGCGCCGGCTTTGACCAGCCTTTCGAGATGCTGGCCGCCTGCCATGAGCGCGTGGCGCGTACGCTGGATTTGCTGCAGCGCTTGCAGGCCCATGTGGCGGAAAAAGGCGTAGACGACAACGCCCGCCAGGCTGCGCGCGATGTGCTGCGCTACTTTGACAAGGCCGCACCGCTGCACCATGAGGATGAGGAGCTGCATATCTTTCCCCCGCTGCTGCGCGGTGACATCGACGCGGCCACCCAGGCCGTGGTGCGCCAGCTGCAGCAAGACCATGTGGACATGGCTGCCTGCTGGGCCCAGGCCAGGCGGCCGCTGCTGGCCTTGGTCGATGGTGTGCAGGATGCGTTTTCGCCAGCTGAAAGTGCATTGCTGCAGCGCTTTGCCGCCATGTATGACCAGCATTTGCAGCATGAGGACCGGTTGATCTACCCCACCGCCAAGGCGGTGGTGGATGCGCCCAGCCAGCAGACCATGGGCCGGGAGATGGCCGCACGCAGAATGCCCACCCCCTGAGCCGCTTCGCGCCTTGCCCTTCTCACTCGCTGCGCGGGAGGGAGACGGCACCGGCGCTGCGGGGCGGCCCTTGCACGGTGCCTTGATTGAGGGGGCAGTGGGGGATATCACGGTGGGCACCAGCGCGGTGGATTACAGCAATCCTGCATTTCCAATGCTATGGGCCACGTCTTGGTTTTGATAGCTGCTCATGCTTGTGCCATAAGCGCTAGTGGCCTGTTTGGCATGGAATAAAGGCAGAGGGGCAAACCGAGGATACTTGCGCTTTCCTTTTGCTTTCCTTTTGACTGCGGTGGGCGTGCGGCCTGCACCGGTTTGTCCCATGCTGTCCCGACTCTCTTTCCCTTTGCGCGTTGTCCTCACCTTGCTGCTGGCCTGGGGCGCTGCGCTGCTGTGTGTGGCCCTGCACACGCCCCTGCCCTGGATGATTGGCCCGCTGCTGGCTACGGCCTTGTGCGCCGTGGCGGGTGCGCCCATGGCCAGCTGGATTCCGCTGCGCAATCTGGGCCAGTGGACCATGGGGGCCGCGCTGGGCCTGTACTTTAGCCCTGAAGTGGCGCGCATGGTGGGCAGTCTGTGGTGGGCGATTGCCCTGGGCGTGGTCTGGGCATTGCTGCTGGGCTGGTTGTTCAGCAGCTGGCTGTACCGCCGCACGGCAGCGCGCATGCCGGAGATCCCCGCCCGGCAGCTGCGCGCCACCACCTATTTCGCCGGTGCGATCGGCGCCGCCTCCGAGATGACGCTGCTGGCCGAGCGCGAGCATGCGCGCACCGATCTGGTGGCCGCCAGCCACATCCTGCGGGTGCTGATCGTCACCCTGTCCATTCCCTTTGCGCTGCAATGGTTCGGCGTGCAGCCCCTGCCCGATCTGATGCCGCCCGCCATCCGCACGGTGAGCTACAGCGGCCTGGCCCTGCTGGCCGCGCTGACCCTGTGTGGCGCGGGCCTGATGCTGCGCACCGGCCGGCCCAATCCCTGGTTTCTGGGGGCGCTGGGCGTGTCCGTGGGCCTGACGGTGGCCGATGTGCAGCTGTCGGCCCTGCCGGGCAGCTGGGTGAATGCGGCCCAGTTGGTCATCGGCGTCAGCCTGGGCGTGCGCTTTCGGCGCGAGTTCCTGAGTGCCGCGCCGCAGTGGCTGGGTTCGGTGGCCGTGGGCACCGTGGCACTGACCATCTTGTGCGCCGCCTTTGCCTGGTTGCTGCATGCAGGCACGGGCCTGCCCTGGGTCACGCTGGTGCTGGGCACCTCACCCGGCGGTATTGCCGAAATGGCCATCACCGCCAAGGTGCTGCAACTGGGCGTGCCGGTGGTGACCGCCTTCCAGGTCTGCCGCCTGATTGCCGTGCTGCTGGTGGTGGCGCCACTGTACCGCTGGCGCTATGGCGCACCGGATTGAGAGGCCGGCATGAGACAGCCCTGGTTGCTTTGCACCATGACCAGCCTGATGGTGGGCTGGGTGTGTGCAGGCCTGCTGATGTGGATGGCCTGGCAGGAGAACGCGCAATGCGAGATCCACTGCGCCGAGCTGGGCGTGGACTGGGGCTACTGGCTGACGCTGGGCGCCGCAGGGGGCTGCGGTGTGCATGGTGCTGGGGGCGCTGCTCATCTGGAGTCTTAGGCTGCTCAAAAAATAAGAGCAGACCTTAGGTAGGGGAACACAGCAGGAGAGATCGATGGAGACCACTGCCTTTCAGGCCATCAAGCTTGCCGTCGTCAGCGTTACTGGCCTTTCCAAGGACGCCCTTCATATCTACATCGGTCTGACGGTGTACCTGGTCGCCTGCTTGGCACTGCGTAAGTCAGCGCGCAACTGGTGGCCGGTGCTGCTGGTGGTGTGCGTCGCCTGCCTGGGTGAGGCGCTGGATATGCGCGATGACATCCGCAGCCTGGGCTATTGGCGCTGGCGTGCCAGCCTGCATGATGTGGTGAATACGGTGTTTGGGCCTGTGGTGCTCTATCTCTTTGGGCGCAGAGTTCGATAGCTGTCGAATCACGACGAGCCGGAGTCGAAGCAAGGGTTCCCGGGGCAGTGTTGCGTACGTAGACACCTCGGATTGCTTGATGGTGGCTTGAGGTGGAGGGGGGGCTTGTTCAAGACATGGCGTATGTCCCATGGTTGCATGCTGGCCAGCGGTATGCCAGCACGCTGGAGGCTGGATAAGCGTGCACGCGCACTTCTCCTTGCTGGTTGCCTCCGAGCAGAAAAATGCGGTCACCCTCCATCTTCTGGAAAAAACCGACATGACCTTTCCAGCTCTCCGGGTCATCGCGCCATAAAACGGTGATGCAACCCACAACAGGTGCATCAAGACCTTGGCCCCACTCCAGCCAGGAACGGGCCAATGCAGAGGCTGTGCCGGGTATGCCAACGCTGCGACAGCGTCCAATGCGCAAATGACGAGCACCAAGATACCTTGTCGTCATAGCCCTCGACATTGGTCCCCGCGTGGTAGGCGGTGATGCGGGGATTGCTTTCGCCAGCCCCCAAGGCGCGAACACCTTGCTCTGCATGGGCGGCAGCCATCCATGGTGGTGGGTGCATATGGAGATTCCAGGTGAAGCCTGCAGGAAATTCTGCCACCTGGCGTTGGAAACGCCTGTTCCAAATCTTTGTGCGGTGCGCATGACCATGCACCATAAAAAAAGCCGCAGGGCGGTGAAGCACTGCGGCGGAAGAGCCCATGCAGGCATGGGCGGAGCTATCGCTAAGGTTTAGTAGCGCGCATCAGCAGGTTTTTTCCCATTCGGCCAGTCCTTGTGCTTGTTGGCAAAGTCCGGGCGCGGCTGGTGGCTGAAGTACTCGGCCACGTCCACGGCTTCCTGGTCGGAGAGGCCGCCTTGTCCCAGCGGGAACTTGTTGTGCATGGCGATGGGCATGTTGCGCTTGACGAAGGCCGCAGCCGTGTAGGTGCGGGCCAGGCCGGCGCCCAGGTTGAAGGATTCATCGCCCCACAGCGGTGGGTAGACCCACTGGCCCTTGGCGTTCTTGATGCCTTCACCGTCGCTGCCGTGGCAGATGGCGCATTGGGCGGTGTAGATCTTCTTGCCGTTTTCGGGGTTGGGGATGATGTCCTGGCTGATCTTGCCCACGCCACGGCCCTCGACCTTGTCCTCGGGCTTGGTTTCGTTGCGCATCCAGTCGAACAGCGCGACCATGGACTTCATCTCTTCAGAGTCCAGCGGCAGCGGCTTGCCATTCATGGAGCGCAGGAAGCAGCCGTTGATGCGGTCTTCCAGCACGATGGTGCGGCCGGCGCGCGGTGCGTAGCTGGGGAAGAAGGCCGAGACACCGATATAGGGCGAGCCATCGGCCACGGTGCCAGCGTTCAAGTGGCAGCTGGCGCAGTTCAGCGCATTGCCCACGTTCTTGGGCAGCAGGTCACGGGTTTCGATGTTCAGGCGTGCACCGTAGACCAGTTGCTCGGCGTTCTTTTCCTTGAGCATATTGGCCAGGCGTGGGGTCTCGAAGGGGCGCGAGTTGTCGGGCTGGGCATTGAGCTGCTTGCGCTGGCTGGCAATGTCCTTGGCCTTGATCTCGGCGGCCTCCTTGCTGCCCCAGTTGCGGCGCGCAAAGTTCAGGATTTCGGCAATCTCCTGGTCGTGCAGCTGGGCGAAGGAGGGCATGGTCAGCGGGTGCGAGTGGGTCTGGGTCACGGGCGTGGTCCAGCCGGTCAGCATGATGTGCACCAGGGTGCTGGGGTCACCGCCGCGCAGCGAGCGGTTGCCTTCCAGGGGCGGGAATACATCCTTCACGCCGCCGCCGTCTGCACGGTGGCAGTCGGCGCAGAACTGCAGATAGCCCAGGCCACCACGGGTGGTGTAGAGGTCGGCAGGCACGTTGTAGTGCGCAGCGTTGGAGGCCACCAGGGCCTCGGTGCTGCCCACGGCGCGTGCCGGAATGGCGATTTGCGGCGCAGGGCCCTGAACCACTTGCATGGGCAGGTCAGCCTTGCCGGCCGGCAGGGCCTTGAGGTAGGTGCCAATGGCCAGCAGATCGCCGTCGCTCATGTACTGGGTGCTGTGCTGCACCACGTCCACCATGTTGCCGGAGACGGTGCCGTGGCGGTTGCGCCCGGTCTTCAGCAGCTCGGCGGTTTCCTCGGGGGTCCACAGATTGCGCAGGCTCAGTGCGCGCCAGCCTTCAACGATCTCGCCGGCCAGGAAATGCACGCCATCCTTGCCTTCGCCGGTCATGGTCTTTTCCTGGAAAGCCACGCCGCGTGGGGTGTGGCAGGCGCCGCAGTGGCCCAGGCCTTGCACCAGGTAGGCGCCGCGGTTCCATTCAGCGCTTTGGCTGGTCTGGGGCTGGAAGGGGGTGTTGTCCAGGAACATCCAGTTCCACAGCGACAGGCCCCAGCGCTGGTTGAAGGGGAAGCCCATTTCCGAAGGCTTGTTGGCCGCCTGCACCGGCTCCACGCCCTGCATCAGGTAGGCGTACAGCGCCTGCATATCGTCCTCGGTCATCTTGGCGTAGGACGGGTAGGGCATGGCCGGGTAGAGGTTGCGGCCATCAGCGGCCACGCCCTTGCGCATGGCGCGGTCGAATTGCTCGAAGCTGTAGCCACCCATGCCGCTGTTTTTGTCGGGCGTGATGTTGGTGGAGTAGAGCTTGCCGAAAGGCGTCTCCAGCGCCAGGCCGCCGGCCATGGGCTGGTTTTTGGTGCCGGTGTGGCAGGCCACGCAGTCACCCAGGCGGGCCACATAGCGGCCGCGTTCGACCAGGGCGCGCTGCTCGGTGCTCAGATCGGCGGCGTAGTTGGCGGGCAGGTCGTCAATGACCTGGGGGGCGGGAGCAGAGGCTTCGGTGTGCTCCTGCACGGCGGCCGTGGACAGCTGCCAACACAGGCCCAGCACGGCGGCCAGGGGAATCAGGCCATATTTGTATGAGGTTCTCATGCCATTTTCTCCACATGGGAATAGAGGGGTGATGTGATATTGCACCCACTGCATGTCATACGTATCCACGCCTGCGATGCAGCGTTGATTTGCATCAGCAAATAATGCGGTGTTTCAAAACCCAGTGCAAATCATTCGCGCAGGAGATAACCCGCCGTTCCAAGTGATGTAAGGCTGCGGCGAGAGGAGTGGTGCGCGGGTGACTGGGAGTGAATTCCGCTGTATGTGCAGATTCATAGCGCTTGAGGTGCTATGAAAGTAGGTGCGGCTCTGTGCTGGATTATCGGCAGGCCAGATGGTGTTGCCTGGATTGTCTTAGCGATATTCTCTAGCAAACATTTTGCTTAATGCCCAGTTAATATTGTATTGATAGCGATTATTGAGCTTTAGCCAGCATGCCAGAGATAATGCCCTTGAATATATGTGCCATGGCATTCAAGAGGGGCAGGCTGCGGTATGTAGCAACACCTCCACATGGCCATGAAAAAGGCCGCACAAGGCGGCCTGGGGAGAAGGAGCGAACTGGTCAATGATCCAACGAGCACATGAAGCTGGCGCAGCCCACACCAGGGCACCGCACAAGGGCCGCCCCGCCGTGCTGGTGCCGTCCCCCTCCATCGCGTAGCGACAGAGAGGGGGAAGACGCGAAGCGGCTCAGGGGGTGTCCCATTTCTCAATGCACCAGTACCGGGTTCTGTGCCAGGCCGGTGTAGCGCTCCAGCGTGTCTTCCACCTCTTCCTGGGTGGGCGATTCGCGCTGCCAGGCCAGTATGGTTTGCTGGAACAGCTCGGCCCAGGAGCCATCGAGGTAGACCTCCTTGCCCGAGCGCTTGTCCACGATCTCAAACCCATGGCGTGGCATAGGTGGGGCCGGTGTCTTTCCGTCCGACAGGGTGATGGCGGAGGCAATATCGGGCTCGGGCTGCATGTGCAGCACCACAAAGGAATCCGAGTCGTAAAGCATTTTCATGGTGCACCTCCTGTTGCCGGTTCTACCTAGGTGGACGCCGCAGCGATAGTTTCAAGGGGCGCAGCCCCTGGGGCGGACGTCTCGGGACCAGTATTCCATGGAAACGGCACAGCGTGCAGGGCATGCCGACAACAGCCTTGCCCCGCTTTCGCAGGCGGGGCGGGGTTCAGGGGGCGCTGTGGGACTGCAGCCGCATGTCGACATGGTCGCCGTTGTCCTCGCTCAGGCGGATGCGCACCGGCAGATAGCCCAGGGCCGGCGACAGCCACAGCTCGGCCTTTTGGTCGCCTGGGTGGCGGGGCAGCCGTTCCAGCCGCAGCGTGGGCAGGCTGCCCACGGGCAGCTCTTCGGTGCCACTGTCCTGCACCAGAAAGGTCCAGGGCTCCACGGCCTTGGTGCTGGCCGTGGGCAGGGTGATTTCGGCGCCCTGGGGATAGCGCTGGGGCGCAGCGGCCAGCATGCCGGCCAGTTGCAGAAACACGCTCAACCGGTCCTGCGTGCCGGTGGCAATGCGGGCCAGTGGTGCCTCGGGCTCGAAGCGGGCTAGGCCGGTCACCCAGTCCATATGGGCCGCGCGTAGCTTGCTGCGGGCGCGGTCTTCAAAGCGTTCGGGCTGCAGGCCTTCGGCGGTGATCTGGCCTCGGCTGTTCTGGCTGCGTGCGCCCAGCAAAAAGGCGCTGATCTCCTGGCTGGCCTGGTACTGCTGGAGTTGGGGCTGCCATTGCAGCCGCGCGCTGGCGCTGTAGTGAAAGCCTTTGACCTGGCCTTGCACCTGAAAGCGCAGCAGCTGCGCGGGCGGTGCCTGGTAGGGCATATCGGTCTGCGCCGGCTGGCCGGCCGCTGTGCGCAAGGTGATGCGCTGGGGCGGGGGCGTGCCGGCCGCAGGTGCGTTGGCCTGTGCGGCTTCGGCTTCGGCATCGTCTGCCGGCATGCCGGCAGCGGGGGGCTCTGCCTCGGGCGTGGGGGTAGCGCTGGAGTCTGTTGCGGCGGCTTGTGCTGCGGCCTCGGTCGGTTCGGCCGCGGCATCGGAGACCGGGGGCTCCACGGGTTCTACGGGCTCTGCAGCGGTTTCGGCCGCTTCGCTGGCGTCGGGCACGGGGTCTGCAGCGGGCTCTGGCGTGGGCAGTGGTGGTGGTGGCGGCGGGGGCGCAGGCCGGGGTTTGGGTTTGGGTGCCGGGGGTGGTGCTGGAGGAGGGGGCGGCGGTGGTGGCACCACGGTGCGGGTGGCAAACACCGGAGCCTCGGAGGCGGTGGAGGCGGGGGCGTCGGTGTGGCTGCCCCAGGGCAATTCGGTCAGAAGCCAGGCATGCAGCGCGAGCACGGCGACAGTCAGGGCCGACAGAGCAAGCAGGCGGCGCATGGCGGTCTTCAGGCCTGCACGGCCGGGGCATGGCCCAGGTCGTGGGAAAGCTGGCGGGCCCAGGCCGACAGCGGGCCATGCACAGCGCCCTGCCAGCGGGCGTCAAAGCGGGTGCTGGGGCCCAGGCACAGCACGCCCAGGGCCAGCTGGCCGCTGGCATCGAACACGGGGGCGCAGAAGGCGGCAGTGCCGGGCAGCAGATGGCCTTCCACGCGGGCCGCGCCCTGGGCGCGGACCTCGGCCCACAGCGGCTGCAGCGCGGCAATGGCAGGCGCAGTAGGCGCATCGGCGCCATGGGTCTGCTGCAGCTCGGCCTGTAACAGGGGAGCGGTGGTGGCGGCGGGCAGCCAGGCCGCAAAGCAGCGGCCGGTGGCCGAGCTCAGCAGCGGCATCACATCGCCCAGGCGCAAATGGGCCACCACGGTTTGTGGGCTGGGCATCCAGTGGACCAGGGTAGGGCCCTGGTTGCCCCACACGGCCAGGGCCAGCGTGTGCTGCATCTGCTCCATGAGTGCGGGCAGGCGCTCGCGCGCCAGCTGCACAGGGTCTAGGCGCGTGAGCGCGGCCAGGCCCAGGTGCAGGGCGGCGGGGCCCAGGTCGTAATGGCCGCTGCGCCCGTCCTGCACCACCAGGCCCAGTCTTTGGTAGCTCACCAGATAACGGTGGGCCTTGGCCGCACCCATGCCGGCCGCAAAGGCCAGGTCCTTGAGCATCAGCGCGCCGGGCGCACGGCCCAGGGCCTGCAGCAGCGTGAAGCCCACCTCCACCGATTGAATGCCCGCGCGTTCCTTGTCCATTGGCCTAGAATTTCAGGTTTTGCTTGAGTTAAACGGGTTTGACAGAACGAGGGCTTGCGCAAACCAGCACGGAGCATGGCGGTGCCGCAAAGTGAAGCACTTGCATCCACCGGATTGGCACAAGCCGTATGAACGTAATTTTGGCAGACCGCAACAGTCTGCGACACGGAGGTACAGGCCCATGAAACTCGCCACCTACAAGGACGGCTCCCGCGACGGCCAACTGGTCGTTGTCTCGCGTGATTTGCGTCTGGCGCATTATGCGACCGGCATCGCCAGCCGCCTGCAGCAGGTGCTCGATGACTGGGCCTTCATGGCCCCGCAGCTGCAAGACCTCTACCACCAGCTCAACCACGGCAAGGCGCCCCATGCCTTTCCCTTCGATCCGCAGCAATGCATGGCGCCGCTGCCGCGTGCCTACCAATGGGCCGATGGCTCGGCCTATATCAACCATGTGGAGCTGGTGCGCAAGGCGCGTGGCGCCGAGGTGCCGGCCAATTTCTACACCGACCCGCTGATGTACCAGGGCGGCAGCGATGACTTCATCGGCCCCTGCGACGACATCGTCGTGCCCAGCGAGGCCATGGGCATCGACTTCGAGGCCGAGATCGCCGTCATCACCACCGATGTGCCCATGGGCAGCACGCCGGTGCAGGCACTGGACGGCATACGCCTGGTGATGCTGGCCAACGATGTGAGCCTGCGCAACCTCATCCCCAACGAGTTGGCCAAGGGCTTTGGCTTCTTCCAGGCCAAGCCGGCCACGGCTTTCAGCCCCGTGGCAGTGACGCTGGACGAGCTGGGCGACAGCTGGAAAAACGGCCGCCTGCACCTGACACTGCAGAGCACCTGGAATGGCCGCAAGGTGGGCATGTGCGATGCCGGTGAGGACATGACCTTCCACTTCGGCCAGCTCATTGCCCATATCTGCAAAACCCGCAATGTGCGCGCCGGCTCCATCGTGGGCAGCGGCACCGTGAGCAACCCCGGCGTGGAAAGCGGCAGGGGCAAGGCCAGGCGCATGGAATGGCCCAAGGGCTATAGCTGCATTGCCGAAAAGCGCTGCATCGAAACCATTCAGGACGGTGCACCGCAGACCGCCTTCATGCAGTTTGGCGACACCATCCGCATCGAAATGAAGGGCAAGGATGGCCACAGCATCTTTGGCGCCATCGACCAGAACGTGGCGTCTCCCGGTGGTGAGGAATGACGCAGCCCCTGAGCGGTCTCGCGAATTTTTTCCCTCTCGGGTGGCGCCCCTGGCATGCGATGCGGCTGCTGCGCAGCACCGAGGGCGTTGATATGCAAAACCGCCGCCCAGGCAGTCTGCATATGCGCGGGCTGCTATCGATAGGAAAGCGTCTGCTGGCTGCCAGCCTGTTGTGCTGCGGTCTGGCCCAGGCCCAGACGCCGGCCTCCACCTGCTTGCCGGAGCCGCAACCGCCGACCGAGGCCGAGCTGGTCCAGCTGCACCAGCAGGCGCGTGACCGGGGGCTGTTGTGGCGGCTGGAGCATGAGGGCCGCACCAGCTGGCTGTACGGCACCATCCACGTCAATCAGCGGGCCTGGTTTCTGCCGGGGCCGGGCATTGCCCAGGCCCTGCAGGGCACGGATTTGCTGGCGCTGGAGCTGGACTTGATGGACCCCGCTGTGCAGCAGGAACTGGCCCGGGGCATGCGTGCGCCGGCCAATGCCCAGCCCTTGCCGGCTGCGTTGCGCCAGCGCCTGGACCGGTTGCTGCAGGCCGCGTGCGCGCCAGCGCCGGTGGCCACGCTGCGGCCAGAGGCGCAAATCATCACCTTGCTGGCCCTGGTGGGCCGCAGCCAGGGACTGGAGCCGCAGCTGGGCGTAGACCTGGCGCTGGCCAGCATCGCCCTGGGCCTGGGCAAGTCCATCATCGGGCTGGAGAGCCCGGACACACAGCTGCGCGAGCTGGTGTCCGACGACCCGGCCGAGGTGCAGCAGCGCGTGGCCACCGGCCTGGAGCATCTGGAACGTGGCGACGCGGCGCAGCAACTGATGCGCCTGGCCCAGGCCTGGGCCGATGGCGATGTGCAGGCGCTGGAAAACTACCCCCAGTGGTGCGACTGCTTGAACACCGAGGCCGAGCGTGCCGAATACGCCCGCGTGGTGGATGGGCGCAACCCCGGCATGGCGGCCGGCATTGCCCAGCAGCTGCGCCAGGGCCACAGCCTGTTTGTGGCCGTGGGGGCGCTGCACCTGGTGGGGCCGCAAGGCCTGCCCGCGTTGCTGGCGGCACAGGGCTTCAAGGTACAGCCCGTGGTGTTGGGCGCCGTGCCTGCAGCGGCAGGGACCGACAAGACCACAACGCCGTAGCAACCAACGAGGTCAGTCCGCGAGAACTGCTGCACCATTGCGCCAGTTGGGCGCCGGCCTGACATAACCCCACAGGAGGTCAGCATGGTGCGCAGGCCGTGGTTGCAGGGACCCTTCGGATCTTCTTGGATATGGGCATGGCAGCGGGCTTGCTGTGTCGCCTTGCTGTTGGCGGTGCTGTGGGGGCCGCACAGCGTGCAGGCACAGTCCACGGAGCCCATACCGCCACAGCCTGTGGTGCCGCCAGCACAGGCCGACCAGGCCTGCCCTCCCCAGGCCCGTCTTCCACCGAGCGCTAAGCTGCACCGCATGGCATTGCAGGCGCGCGATCGCGGTTTTTTGTGGCGGGTGGATCACCAGGGGCGCACGGCCTGGTTGTACGGCACCCTGCATGTGGCCTCCTTACGCAGAAGCCTTCCAGGCCCTACGGTGAGGGAGGCGCTGCGCAGTGCGGGCAGCCTGGCGTTGGAGCTGAACCTACAGGACCCGGCGTTGTTGCGCCCTGTGCAGGACGGGATGACTGCCAGGCCGGACGCCCAGCCCTTGCCTCAGGACCTGGCAGATCGGTTGGCGGCGCAGCTGCAGGCAGCCTGTCTGCCCGCATCTTTACAGCAGCAGATGCGGCCTGATGCCCTGATCTTGAAGCTGGTGACACTGTCGGCCCGCAGGCAGGGTATTTATCCGGACTATGGCGTAGACATGATGCTGGCGGGTGTGGCCCAGAAGCTGGGCAAACCAATTCTGTCGCTGGAGGCGCCGGAGCAGCAGTTGCGTGCGCTGATGACGGATGAGCCAGAGGCCTTGCAAAACAGTGTGCGCTTTGGCCTGGAACAGTTGGAAAGCGGAGCCACTGCCCAAGGCGTGGCCCAGCTGACACAGATCTGGGCGGATGGCAGGCTCAATCTGCTGGAAACCTATTTTCAGTGGTGCCATTGCGTGGGATCCGACCAGGAAAGGGCCAACTTGGTTCAGCGGATTCAGGTACGTAACCAGGCCATGGCCGCGCAGATTGCGGCGCAGCTGCGGGCCGGAGAAACCCCGTTTGTGGCGGTAGGGTCGCTGCATCTGACGGGGCCGCAGGGCCTGCCGGCACTGCTGGCGGCACAGGGCTTTGCAGTGCAGCGCGTGTCCTGGCCTGCTCCAACGGCGCAGTCCCGTGCAGCCATTGCTGAAGCAAAAACGCCTGAAATGCAATAGCGACAAGCGCGGGCTGCTATCAAAACAAAGTTGCTGCACCATGGCTGTCATGGGCGGATATCGCATCCGCAGGAGCACGATATGGATCGCAGACAGTGGCTGGCCCGCACCGCAGCGGCGGCAGGTGGATTTCTTTCTCACACCGCATGGGCGCAGGCCGCAGGGGGCAGCAGCGCCTGGCCGCGCCAAAGCCTGCGTTGGCTGGTGCCTTATCCGCCCGGGGGCGGCACCGATGTGCTGGCCCGCACCGTGGCCGAGGCCATGCGCCCGGCACTGGGCCAGGCCATCGTCATCGAGAACAAGCCCGGCGCCGCCACCAATATTGCGGCCCAGCAGGTGGCCACGGCCCGGGCTGACGGCTACACCCTGATGTCGGCCGACAACGCGGTGCTGGCCTTTAACGAGCATTTGTTCCGCAAGCTGCCCTTCAGCCCCGCCAAGGACTTCAGCTATATCGGCGGCATCAGCCGCTTTCCGCTGGTGCTGGTGGTGAACCCGGCTTTTCCGGCGCAGACCCTGGCCCAGCTGCTGCAGCAGGCCCGTGCACAGCCGGGGCAGATCAACTACGCTTCACCCGGCAATGGCTCGCCCCACCACCTGGCCATGGAGCTGTTCCAGCAGCGCGCGGGCGTGCGCCTCACCCATGTGCCCTACAAAGGCGCCGCACCTGCCGTGGCGGATGTGATGGGGGGCCAGCTGCCCTGCATGTTTCTGGACCTGGCGGCCGGCCTGCCGCTGATGCAAACCGGCAAGCTGCGCGCCCTGGCCGTGGGCTCGGCCCAGCGCCTGAAAGCCCTGCCTGATGTGCCCACGCTGGCCGAAGCCGGCGTCAGCGGTGCCGAGGTCTATGCTTTTCAAGGTGTGCTGGGCCCGGCCGGCCTGCCCGATGCCGTGGTGCAGCGCTTCAACGGGCTGCTCAACCAGGCCCTGGCCAGCCCCGCCGTGGTGCTGCGCATGCAGGAGCTGGGCATGGAGCCACTGGCCGGCACGCCCACCCAGTTCTATACCCTGGCCCGTGAAGAGGCACGGCGCTGGGGCGCCATCATCGAACAGGCAGGTGTACGGCTGGATTGAGGCCGAGGGCGGCGTGCCTGGCAGGTCAGGCACGCGCAGCCCGTTCCTCTTCACTCAGCCGGCAAGCTCTGTGCTTCCTTGGCCTCGTAGATTTCGACGCGGTTACGGCCGTTGCGCTTGGCGGCGTAGAGCATCTCGTCGGCGTAGGTAAACACCGAGGGGATGCTGCTGGAGTTTTCGGGCCAGCCGGCCACCCCCAGCGAGATGGTGATGCGGCCCACGGTGGGCAGCTCGGTGGCCTCTACCAGACGGCGCAGGCGCTCGGCCACTTGGGCGGCGATGTGGCAGGAGGCGTTGGGCAGCAGCAGCACAAACTCCTCTCCGCCTACGCGGCAAGGCAGGTCGTGGGCGCGGGAGACTTCGCGCATCTGCACGGCCAGCTGCTTGAGCACGGTGTCCCCCACGCCGTGGCCAAAGCTGTCGTTGACATGCTTGAAATGGTCGATGTCCACGGCCACCACCGAGAACGGCGTCTGGTTGGCTTCCAGGTTGGCCAGGGCCGCATCCAGATGGCGGCGGTTGCCCAGGCCGGTCAGCGGGTCGGTGTGCACATCCTGGCGCAGCTTGGAGATGTTCTGGTGCAAAAGGCCTATGCCCACCAGCAGGGCTTTTTTCAGCTCCTGCGCTTCGTAGTACCAGGAGGAGACGGACTGGATGTTCTGTGCCGTCTCCGGCCGGTCCATGGTGCGGGCGCCGTTGGCCAGTTGGCGCAGCGGGCTGGCAATGCGGTGGGCGCTCCACCAGATCACCAGCAGCATGACCACGGCCATGGGCAGAGTCTGCTGCCACATATGGCGCACCAGCCGGTCCAGCGGGGCCAGGGTCGACGCCTTGGGGCGCTGCGAGATGATGCCCCAGCCCGTGCTTTGCACCACGGAAAATCCGGCCAGCATGGCCGTGCCCTGGCTGTTGGTGCTGGCAACCTTGCCCGAATCCCCCTTCACCACCTGATCGATGGCGGGGTTGCCATCGACCACCATGCCGATCCGGTCGCTATTGGGGTGGTAGATGATGCGTTTGGACTTGTCCACCACGTACAGGTAGGAGCCGTCCTTGTAGAAATGCGTGCCCAGCAGGCGGTCGAGAATGTTTTCCTGCTTCAGGTAGACGCTGCCTGCCACGGCGCCCAGGTACTGGCCCTGGGGGCTGAACACCGGGTGGGTCAGCAAGACAATGAAGTTGCCGGTGGACGCCATATAGGGCTCGCTGATCGCCGGCTTTTGCGTGGCAATCGACTCCCGCACCACATCGCTGTACAGCGTGCGGCCCTTGAGCTTCAGTGCTTCGGGCGAGGTGGCAAGCACCAGGCCGCTGGCGTCATGGATGGTGATGGAGTTGAAGCTCTTGGTCTGCAAGCGCAGGCGCGTGGCCTCGCTGGACAGCTGTTCGGGGCTGTCCATGTGCGTGGACAGCAGCTGGGCCGTATAGGCCAGCTGCTGCAGGGCGGACTGCAGAAAGTCATCCGTGCTCTTGGCCAGCTTGGTGGCATAGGCATAGTTGGCTTCCAGGGTGTTGTCTATCAGTTGCTGGCGCTGGGCCGCGTAGCCGGCATAAAAAGTATTGGCAAAGGGAATGAGGGCGCTGCACAGCGTCAGCACCAGAATCAGACGGCGTAAATCCATGGCGGCAAGGCCGGACGCAGGCGGCCGGCCAATCAAACAGGCAAAAAGCGTGGTGGGCGGGGGAGGACCGCCTGGCTGGCGGCCATGAGGGGAACCCACGCGGTTGCGGCCATTATCGGGTGAGCATGTAACGCTATGTGTCGGTTGTGCACCACGTCAGCCAGTCACGTGCCTGCACCCTCCCTGGCGCAGCAGGCCAAGGAGGGCGCTCAAGTGGGTAGATGCGGCTAGAGCGTCAGGCAGATCTTGCCAAAGTGCTGGCCCGATTGCTGGTGGGCAAAGGCTTGGGCGGTTTGCTCCAGGGGGTAGCTGCGGTCGATGACGGGGCGCCAGTCAAAGCACTCCAGCGCGCGCACCATGTCCTGCTGCATTTCCCGGCTGCCCACGATCAGGCCTTGCAGCGTGACCTGTTTGCGCATCATCTCGGTGGTGGGTACATCGCCGGCAAAGCCGGTGAGTACGCCAATCAACGCAATATGGCCGCCTGCCGCGCAAGCGCGTATGGACTGTGGCAGGGTGCCGGGGCCGCCCACTTCCACCACGATGTCGGCGCCGCGTCCGCCGGAGGCCGCCAGCACGGCATCGCCCCAGTCGGGCTGCTCGCGGTAGTTGATGACCACATCGGCACCCAGGGCCCGTAGGCGCTCGGCCTTGGCAGCGCTGGAGGTGGTGGCAATCACGCGCGCGCCCATGTGTTTGGCCAGTTGCAACGCAAAAATGGAAACGCCCCCCGTGCCCAGCACCAGCACGGTGTCACCGGCCTGGATGCGGCCATCCACCACCAGGGCGCGCCAGGCCGTGAGGCCGGCCGTGGTCAGCGTGGCGGCTTCCGCATGGGTCCAGCCCTTGGGGGCATGGGTGAAGGCCGTGGCGGGCAGGTTGACGCTTTCGCGGGCAAAGCCATCCACACCGTCGCCAGGCACTTGCTGGAAATCGGTGGGCATATGGCGGCCCGCCAGCCATTGCGGAAAAAAGGTGGAGACCACATGGTCGCCCACGGCGAATTCCTGCACGCCAGCGCCCACGGCCGTGACCACGCCGGCTCCATCGGCCATGGGGATGCGGCCATCGGCCGCGGCATTGGGCAGGGTGACGACCAGCAGATCGTGGTAGTTGAGCGAGCTGGCGTGCACGCGCACCTGGATTTCACCGGGGCCAGGAGTCGGGGCGGCGGGCAGGTCCACCAGTTGCAGTTGATCGAGTCCGCCAGGGGCGGCAAGTCGCAGGGCTTTCATGACAGTCTTTCGGGATGAAGCAGATGTGTTGCATGGTGCCCGGCCACATTCCAGAGCGCCAGAACCAACATATTTGTGGCGTAGTATTAAAAATGTAAGTAATGCATCACAGCAGGGCTGGCGCTAGGCTCTGCATTCCCCCAAAAGGCCGCCACCATGAAAAAACTGAACCGCAAAAGCGGCTGCGCCGTGGAGGTCACGCTGTCCGTGATGGGCGGAACCTGGAAGCCCATCATCCTGTTTCACCTGATGCCAGGCAGCAAACGTTTCAGCGAGCTGGGCCGCGCCATTGGCGGCATCACCCAGCGCATGCTGACCCTGCAGCTGCGCGAGCTGGAAGAGGCCGGCATTGTGCTGCGCACCGTGTATGCCGAGGTGCCGCCGCGCGTGGACTATGCGCTGACCGCGCTGGGCCTGTCGCTCCAGCCCGTGCTGCTGGCCATGCGCGACTGGGGGGCGGCTTATGCCCAGGAGCAGCTGCACGAGGCAGGGTCGCCGCCGGCCTGCACACCCGGTGGCGACCAGGCCTGACGGAGGCTAGACCTCGCCCGCTCTACTGCACGCTTACTTGCGTGCGGAGTCCAGCTGTTCGTTGTTTTGAACGACTTCCTGGGCCTTGGCATAGCTTTCGATCAGCAGTTGGTAGTGGGGGAAGATGCCGGTATAGGCCTCGGCCCACTGGGCTGCGTCGTCGCGGTTCCAGGTCTTTTGCAGCTCGGAGGCGACGGCGGCCGTGTCGATGGGCACCACGCCCGCCTGCATCATGCGCGCCAGGGTGATTTCCTGGGCCATCTTGGAATAGGTGCCTGAGGCGTCGATCACCGCAAACACCTGGTAGCCCGCCGCCACGGCAGCGATGGAGGGAAAGGCCATGCACACGCTGGTGATGGTGCCGGCGATGATGAGCTGCTTCTTGCCCGTGGCCTTGACGGCCTGCACAAAGTCGGGGTTGTCCCAGGCGTTGATCTCGCCCTTGCGTGCCACGTAGACGGCATGGGGGGCATTGGCATGGATCTCGGGAATCAGAGGGCCGTTGGGGCCTTGCGGAACGGAGGCCGTGGTGATCACCGGAATCTTGGACAGCGTGGCCACCTTGGCCAGCGAAGCCACCAGGCGACGCAGCGTGGTGAAGGGCATGTCCTGCACGGTCTGGAACAAGCCGCTTTGGTGGTCAATCAGCAGCATGGCCACGTTGTGGGGGTCGATGACGGGCGCAGCGCCGTGGAAGTTGGCGGGCAGGGTCGAGGAAACGATGGTCATAAAAGCTTTCTGAAAGAAGAGGGTTCAAGCAAGGCGCCGTCAGATGTGCTTGCACGGGGCGAGCGCGTTACGCGCAGCGCATGAAACGGCCTGGCCTATGTCAGTGGCACCGCGCAAGGGCTTACGCCGGCCGCATCGCCCCGCCGCGCCGGTGCCGCCCCCTCCGGCGCGTAGCGCCTAAAGAGGGGAAAGACGCGAAGCGGCTCAGGGGCGCGCTGGGGTTCACTTGCCCGCAGTCAGCGTGGCGTAGCTGTTCATCAGGTTGCGGTAGTCGGGGATGTGGTTGCTGAACAAAGTGCCCAGTCCATGCACGTCGTTGCGCCAGTCGCGGTGCAGCTCGCAGGCCGCGCCAAACCAGGTCATCAGTTGGGCGCCGGCTTGCTCCATTCGGCTCCAGGCGGCCTGCTGGGTCATGGCGTTGAAGGTGCCCGATGCGTCGGTCAGCACAAACACATCAAAACCTTCTTCCAGGGCCGAGAGCACGGGGAAGGCCACGCAGACCTCGGTCACCACGCCGGCCACGATGAGCTGCTTCTTGCCGGTGGCTTTCACCGCCTTGACGAAGTCCTCGTTGTCCCAGGCATTGATCTGGCCGGGGCGGGCGATATAGGGCGCGGTGGGGAATTTTTCCTTCAGCTCGGGCACCAGCGGGCCGTTGGGACCATCTTCAAAGCTGGTGGTCAAGATGGTGGGCAGCTTGAAGTACTCGGCCATGTCGGCCAGGGCCAGCACATTGTTCTTGAACTTGTCGGGATCGATGTCGCGCACCAGGGATAAAAGCCCGGTCTGGTGGTCAACCAGCAGCACGGCGGCGTTGTCTTTGTCGAGGCGAACATAGGGTTTAGCGCGCATGGTGTTTCCTTTGCGAAAGGGTGGAGGGAAGGTAGAAAGGGTGTGCGGGGCCAACACCTGCGGGAGGCAGGCGTTGGCGTGGTGCCAGAACCGGTCAGTGCGACAGCGTGGCGCTGCGCTCCGCCGCCGGGATCTGGCCAAAGTGGCCGCTGCGGAAGTCCGCCATGGCTTGCGCAATCTCGTCCTCGGTGTTCATTACGAACGGGCCATAGCCCACCACCGGCTCCTCGATCGGCTCGCCCGACAGCCACAGCAGCGTGACGTCGTTGTTGGCCTCCAGCTGCACCACATCACCGGCGCGGTCCAGGTGCACCAGTTGCCCGGCGCGTGCCACTTCCTGGCCGTTGAGCAGCACCGTGCCATGCAGCACCACCAGGGCCAGCGTGTGGCCGGGCATGGCATGCAGCTCGGTGCTGGCACCGGCCGCAAGCCGCACATCCCACACATTGATGGGGGTAAAAGTGCGGGCCGGGCCCTGCGCCTTGGCATTCGCAGCGGTGTAGTCACCGGCAATCACCCGCAGGCTGCCGGCCCCATCGGGCAGGGCCACGGTGGGAATGTCGGCATTCAGCAGCGTCTGGTAGCCGGGGGCGGTCAGCTTGTCCTTGGCAGGCAGGTTGACCCACAGCTGCACCATCTCGAAGTTGCCGCCGGCCTTGGCATAGGCGTCGGAGTGGTACTCCTCATGCAAGATGCCCGAGGCCGCCGTCATCCACTGCACATCACCGGGGCCGATGGTGCCGCCCGCGCCGGTGGAGTCGCTGTGGGCCACTTCGCCTTCGTAGACGATGGTCACGGTCTCGAATCCCCGGTGCGGGTGGGTGCCCACGCCACGGCGCTTGGTGGTGGGGGTGAACTGGTGCGGGCCGGCATGGTCCAGCAGCAAGAAGGGGCTCAGTGCCTTGCCGTGGTCGCCATAGCTGAACAGCGAACGCACGGGAAAGCCGTCGCCAACCCAGTGGGGGCGGGGGGCTTCGTAAACGCCCAGAACGCGCTTGAGCATGGCATTTCTCCTGGTGAGGGATGGGCGCTGGCGGTGCCGCGTCTCCATCCGTTGAACATGAGGCAGAGTATGAATTTGGGACGCTAGTCTGAGTAGTCCACAATATTCACCTTCAGCGTTCTATTTTTAAAACAATGAGCCTGCCCGATCTCAACGACCTCTCCTACTACGCCCTGGTGGTGGAGCACGGCGGTTTTGCTGCCGCCGGGCGCGCCTTGGGCATTCCCAAATCCAAGCTCAGCCGCCGTGTGGCCCAACTGGAAGAGCGCCTGGGCGCGCAGCTGCTGCGGCGCTCCACGCGCAGCTTTTCCGTCACCGACATGGGCCAGCGCTACTACGAGCATTGCCGCGCCATGTTGACCGAGGCCGAGGCGGCCGAGGCCTCGGTGGTCATGGCCCACAGCATGCCCTGCGGCGTGGTGCGGCTGAGCTGCCCCGTGGCCCTGCTGACCGCGCGGGTGGGGGCCATGCTGGCCAGCTTTATGGCGCGCTATCCCGAGGTGACGCTGCAGGTGGACGAAACCAACCGCCGCGTGGATGTGGTGGGCGAGGGCCTGGATCTGGCCATCCGCGTGCGCCCGCCGCCATTGGAAGACAGCGACCTGGTGCTGCGCCGCCTGGCCGAGCGCCGGCAATGCCTGCTGGCCAGTCCGGCCCTGGTGGAGCGCATGGGTCAGGCCAGCGGGCCCATGGATATGGCGGCCTGGCCCAGTCTGGACATGGGCCAGCTGCAGGAGACGCACCGCTGGTTGCTGCTGGGGCCGAATGGCGAGCGCGCCGAGGTACGCCACCAGCCGCGCCTGGTGACGCAGTCCATGGGCACCTTGCGTGACGCGGCCATGCAAGGCGTGGGCGTGGTGCAACTGCCCAAGATGTTTGTGCAGGAAGAGCTGCGCAGCGGCGCGTTGGTCCAGGTGCTGCCGGGCTGGGCGCCGCGCGCGGAAATCGTGCACGCCGTCTTTGCCTCACGCAGAGGTCAGCTGCCGGCCGTGCGTGCGCTGCTGGACCATCTGGTGCAGCAGTTTGATGACATGGATGAGGATTGAGGTCACCCCCTGAGGCGCTGCGCGCCTTCCCCCCGCTCTTCGCTCGGTACGCTGCGCGGGCAGGGGGACGACACCAGCGCTGGCCTAGGCTGCAAGGCGGCCCTTGCGCGGTGTCCTGGCCTGGGCCGTGTCCGTGTCGTAGGCCAGGAGTCGGTTTGGAGCTGTTGCCTTTCCAGTCACTGCTACAGCACTTTTTCGTGCCTGCTGCTTTGCCGGATTACACCCTCACCCCCGCCCTCTCCCGCAAGCGGGCGAGGGAGAAAGATCAGAGAACACGGCGCAAGAGCGCACCCATGGCGCATGCCTCGCCCCATTCGCCAGGGGCAGCGAGCAAGGGCCGCCCCGCAGCGAGGCTGCCGTCCCCCTCCCTCGCGCAGCGAGAAAGAGGGGGAAGGCGCGTTAGCGCCTCAGGGGGTGTTTAATTTTTCCACCTCCACTGCGCAGTCATAAAAACAGGGGCCACGGCCGATGTCGGTGAGCTGCTGGTGGGTGAGCTCGTTCACATTCGTGCCGTTGTCGCCCTGTTTGCGCCACCAGATGCCCAGCCCCACCACCACGCCAGTGCGGGCGCGGCCGTTCAGGGCGGCGTGGCAGACATGCTCGCCCCGGGCGTTGAATACGCGCAGCCGGTCGCCGTCGGCAATGCCGCGCGCGGTGGCGTCGTCGGGGTGCAGCTCCAGCAGCGGGCGCTGCTCCATGCGCTGCAGACTGGCCACATTGGCGAAGGTGCTGTTGAGGAAGTTGCGCGCCGGCGGCGAGATCATGGCCAGCGGAAATGCGGGCGTGGGCGCCTCGTAATTGGGCACATAGTCCGGCAAGGTGTTGATGCCCAGTGCGACCAGCCTGGGGTTGTCGAACTCGCATTTGCCCGAGGGTGTGGCAAAGCCTCCTTCCGCAAACGGGGCCTCTGCCACGGGGATGGTGGCAAAGCCGTTTTGCAGCAAGGCATCAAAATCGATAGCTGTTCCTGCTACTGCAGTGCGGCACAGCGCCTCATCGGAGTCGTGAAAATGCGCTGCGGCAAAGTCCGCGTCCAGGCAGGCCATTTGCGCGGCCAGGTCGCGAAAGATTTGCGCATTGCTGCGGGCCAGGCCTTGGGGGGCAATGGCGGGGCGGTTCAGCAGCACATCGGTGTGGCCGTAGCTGCCGTGAATGTCCCAATGCTCCAGCTGCGTGGTGGCCGGCAGCACATAGTCGGCATGGTCGGCGGTGTCGGTCATGAAATGCTCCAACACCACGGTGAACAGGTCATTGCGCGCAAAGCCGGCAGCCACCTTGACCGACTCGGGCGCCACGGTCACAGGGTTGCTGTTGTAGACCACCACGGCCTCGACCCGGGGGCCGAACTGGGCATCGCCGGGGTGGAGCAGCACATCGCCAATCTGGCTCATATTCAGGGTGCGTGGGCGGCGCGCGCCCAGCAGGTCGGGGCGCTGCAGCGCGGCTTTTTGAAACGGCGCCACGCCCGAGCTGGACAGCAGCAGGCCGCCGGCGCGGTGGCGCCAGGCACCTACCAGGGCCGGCAAGCAGGCCACGGCGCGTACCGCATTGCCGCCGCCGCGCACGCGTTGCATGCCGTAGTTCAGGCGGATGGCGGCGGGGCGCATGGTGCCGTAGTCGCGTGCCAGCTGCTGGATCTGTTCCACGGGCAGGCCACAGACCTGGGCGGCACGCTCGGGCGGCCATTGCAGGGCGCGTGCCTTGAGCTGCTCCCAGCCCTGGGTGTGCCGGGCAATGTAGTCGTGGTCCAGCCAGTCGTTGCGAATCAGCTCGTGCATCAGCGCCAGGGCCAGGGCGGCGTCGGTGCCGGGCAGCAGCTGCAGATGTTCATGGCATTTGTCTGCCGTCTCGCTGTGGCGCGGGTCTATGCATACCAGCTTGGCGCCGTTGCGCTTGGCCTCCTGGGCATAGCGCCAGAAATGCAGATTGCTGGCAATCGAATTGCTGCCCCAGATGAGGATCAGCTGGCTTTCGGCAAAGAACTCCACCCGCATGCCCAGCTTGCCACCATAGGTGTGGGCCAGGGCTTCGCCGCCAGCGCTGGAGCAGATGGTGCGGTCCAGCAGGCTGGCGCCCAACTGGTGGAAAAAGCGCCGGTCCATGCTCTCACCCTGGACCTGGCCCATGGTGCCGGCGTAGCTGTAGGGAAGAATGGCCTCGGGCGCACGCTGGGCAATGGCGTGCAGGCGCTGGGCAATGTCGCTGAGGGCTTCGTCCCAGCCCACGGGAGTGAACTGGCCGCTTCCTTTGGGGCCGCTGCGCTTCAAGGGCTGCAGCACACGCTGTGCGTGGTAGCTGCGCTCGGTGTATTTGCTGACCTTGGCGCACAGCACGCCGCCGGTGTGCGGGTGCGCGGTATTGCCCTGCACCCGCGTGGCCACGCCGTCGACCACGGTGGTGCGCAGCGAACAGGTGTCGGGGCAGTCATGCGGGCAGGCGCCGATGACGGTGGTGGCGGCGGAATCAGGGCTTGCGGACATGGCGGTGGCTGTGTGCGTGGGGGAGGTAGTGGCCACATTTCACCACGGCTGGTATGTGTTGTGGGCATATGCATAGACCGCCTCGGTGCAGCGTTGGCAGATGCCACCGCAGCTGAGATTCGCCATGGCGGTGGTCTAATGCCGGGCATTGCGAACTGCTTTTTGAGAGGGTCCATGGCAAACCACATTGCTCCATCGCCCAAGGCTGGTGGCTGGCGCTCTCCACACGGCCTGCTGCGCCTGTCTGTGGTGGTGGCGGTGGTCACCATCGTGCTGAAGATGATGGCCTGGTGGCTCACCGGCTCGGTGGGCTTGCTGTCGGATGCGCTGGAATCCTTTGTCAACCTGGCGGGTGCCATGTTCGCCCTGGCCATGGTCACCATTGCCCAGCGCCCGGCCGATGCCGATCACCCCTATGGCCACCACAAGGCCGAGTATTTTTCGGCCGGCTTTGAAGGCCTGCTGGTGATGGGCGCCAGCCTGGCCATCATCTGGGTGGGCGTGGCCCGCTGGATCAACCCGCAGCCGCTGGAGCGCCTGGACTGGGGCCTGGGCCTGTCGCTGCTGAGCACGGCCTTGAATGGTTGGCTGGCCTGGGTGATGCTGCGCTCGGCGCGGCAATACCGCTCCATGGCGCTGGAGGGCGATGCCCGCCATCTGCTGACCGATGTCTGGACCTCGGTGGGGGTGGTGGCCGGCCTGGTGCTGGCCCATGTCACAGGCTGGCTGTGGCTGGATGCCGCCGTGGCCGTGGCCGTGGGCCTGCACATTCTGGTGCAGGGCGGGCAACTGGTGTGGGAGTCCTCGCAAGGGCTGATGGACAGCGCGGTCGATGCCGAAGCGCGCAGTGCCATCGACCGCTGCTTGCAGCAGTGCGCCGAGCAGGTGCAAAGCGAAGAGGGCGTGGCCCTGGCCTTTGACAGCATCACGACCCGCCGTGCGGGCGAGCGCAGCTTTGTGGATCTGCATATGCATGCCCCGGGCCAGTGGACGCTGGCCCACGCCGCACAATGGCGTACCCGGGTGGAGCAGGCGCTGATGCAGGCCATTCCCGGTTTGCAGGCACGCATCGAAGTGTTGCCCGATGGCATGGCTACGGCCTATGAGCAGGCCATGGCGCAGCAGCCTCCATCGACAAACTAAGACGAGAGAAACAAGCCATGTTGAGTGTGGTGCAGCGCGTGAAAAGCGCGCGCGTGGAAGTGGATGGCCAGATCACCGGCCAGATTGAACATGGCCTGCTGGCCCTGGTGTGTGCCGAGCAGGGCGACCGCGAGGCCGAGGCCGACAAGCTGCTGGCCAAGCTGCTCAAGTTGCGCATTTTTCAGGACGAGGCCGGCAAGATGAACCGCAGCCTGCAGGATGTGGGTGGCGGTTTGCTTGTGGTCAGCCAGTTCACGCTGGCGGCCGACACCAAGGGCGGCAACCGCCCCAGCTTCACCGGCGCAGCCGCACCGGCAGAGGGCCAGCGCCTGTATGACTACTTTGTGGCCCAGGCCCGGGCCTGCCACCCTGTGGTGCAGACCGGCATCTTTGCCGCTGACATGCAGGTGCATCTGGTCAACGACGGGCCGGTGACCATTCCCGTGCGCATAGCGCCCCAGGCCTAAACATTTCTTTCCCGCATGGATGGGCATTTTTATGAAGCATTTCGCCTCTCTCCCCTTGCTGGCACTGGCCGCCAGCACCGCCCTGACCTGCAGCCTGCCGGCCCAGGCGCAAACGCTGAAAAAACCCGCGCTGGATGCGCTGCTGGCCCAGCCCGTGCCTGCCACGTTCGCCGCTTTCGCGCAGCAGGCCGCGCAGTCCCAGCCTTCGGTGGCCGCTGCCGTGCAGCGCTATGCCCGGGGCGAGGCGCTGGCCGGCGACGAGCTGGTCGATATCGCCCGCCTGCTGGGGGCTTACACCCGCCTCACGCAAGAAGCGGCCGTGCTGGGCACGCTGGAGCGCATGGTGGCCCTGCACCACGGTGCGTGATGCCAAGGTGGCACCGCATGAGAGCCCCGCCATCATCGATTTCGGCAAGCTGGTCGAGACCATGGCGCGCGACTTTGGCTTGCGCTTTCGCAATGTGGACAACCGGATTTTTGAGGTCACGTTGCCGGCGAACTTGGCAGGGAAGGGTACGGATGAGTTCGGCATCCTCACCCACGCCGATGTGGTGCCTGTGGTGACTGCCGAATGGGTGCTGGATGGCAAGCAGCTCAACCCTTTTCAGGTCACCCGTGTGGGCGACAGGCTTTATGGCCGCGGCACCATTGACGACAAGGGCTCCATCGCCACCGTGCTCTATGCCATGAAGGCTGTCAAGGACAGCGGCCTGCCGTTGTCGCGCAGCATCCGCCTGATGATCGAGACCACCGAGGAAACCGGTGGCGACGCCATGAAGTACTACCAGGGGCAGACGCAGCTACCGGCCTACAACATCGTGCTCGACAGCAAATACCCGGCCGTGGTGGCCGAAAAAGGCAGTGGTGCACTCAAGGCCGTGTTTGCGGATGCGCCCGTGGATGCGGCGCAGCCCGCCATCACTGCCATGGCGGGCGCGGCCTCGGCGAATGCGATTGCGCAAACCGCCACGGCCACCATTTCGGGTGGCAATGCCCTGGCTCTGGCGGCGATTGCCCAGCGGCTGAATGCTGCCAAAGATGCGTTTGTGGCCCAGCACCAGGGCCAGAGCGGTCCATTCGCCATAGCGGTGCAGCAGGGCGATGGCGCGGTCACGGTCAAAGTCACCGGTAGCTCGGCCCATGGCTCGCGCCCCGAAGAGGGGGTGAACCCCGTGCCGCGTCTGGCGCTGTTCCTGCAAAGCGTGCTGCTGCCCGCTCAAGGCCAGGCCCTGGTCCAGCCCAGTGCCTACAGCCAGGCCGTGCGCTATATCAACGGCGTGTTCGGTCTGGACTATTTGGGCAAGCAACTGGGCCTGGCCTATGCCGACGACTTCATGGGCCCGCTGACGCTGTCGCCCAATCTGATCAAGGCAGCCGATGGCAAGCTGGAGGTCATCACCAATGTGCGCATGCCGCGTGGCAAAACGCCAGAGCAGCTGCGCACCGAAGTAGAGCAGGGGATTGCCCGCTGGAGTGCCAGCGCCCAGGTGCCGGTGACGGTGCACTACACCCAGGGCAACTGGATGGCGCGCGACCCCAAGGGGGCCTGGCTGTCCACGCTGCTCAACATCTTTGGTGACACCACGGGGCTTGAAGCCAAACCCGTGCCCACGGCCGGCAGCACCACGGCCAAATTCCTGCCCAATGCCATCAACTTTGGCCCGGCCATGCCCGGCAAAAAGTACACGGCCCACAACGCGCTGGAATACCAGGAGCTGGCCGATCTGCGCACCGATATGCAGATGTTCACCGAGATGCTGGTGCGCATAGGCAATCTGCAGCAGATGCAGTAAGTTGTGCCTCAGAGGCGGGCGCTGGACACCCGCCGAAGGTTTTGTGGGTGGCAGGCACTGCGGTGGGCGCAGTCCCCGGATAATTCGCCCATGAATACCTCCGCCTCTGCCCCCGCCGCTGCATCCACCGCGTTTTCGGCCCTTCCCCTGTCGCCCGAGATGCTGGCCAATCTGCAGCAGCTGGGCTATGCGCAGATGACGCCCATCCAGGCGGCCAGCCTGCCGCTGACCTTGCAGGGCAAGGACTTGATCGCCCAGGCCAGCACTGGCAGCGGCAAGACCGCCGCCTTCGGCCTGCCCATGGTGGACCGCCTCAACCCGCGCTGGTTTGCCGTGCAAGCCCTGGTGTTGTGCCCCACGCGTGAGCTGGCCGACCAGGTGGCCACGGAAATCCGCCGCCTGGCCCGGGCCCAGGACAACATCAAGGTGGTCACCGTGTACGGCGGTGTGCCCTCGCGCAACCAGATCGCTTCGCTGGAAAATGGTGCCCACATCGTGGTCGGCACGCCCGGCCGCGTGATGGACCTGATGGAGCGCGGTGCCCTCGACATCAGCAATCTCAAGACCCTGGTGCTGGATGAGGCCGATCGCATGCTGGACATGGGCTTTCTGGCCGACATCGAAACCGTGGTGCGCCAATGTCCGCCCGATCGCCAGACCCTGCTGTTTTCCGCCACCTACCCCGAAGGCATTGCCGGCCTGGCCCAGCGCTTTATGCGCGAGCCGCAAACCGTGAAGGTGGCGGCCCAGCACAGCTCGAACAAGATCCAGCAGCGCTGGTACGAGGTCGATGCCGACGACAAGATCTACACCGTGGCCAAGGTGCTGGCGCATTTCCGCCCCGAATCGACGATTGCCTTTTGCAACACCAAGCAGCAATGCCGTGATGTGGTGGCCGAGCTGCAGGCCCAGGGCTTTAGTGCTTTGGCCCTGTTTGGCGAGCTGGAACAGCGTGAACGCGACGAGGTGCTGGTGCAGTTTGCCAACAAGAGCTGCAGCGTGCTGGTGGCCACCGACGTGGCCGCGCGCGGCCTGGACATTGCCGATCTGTCCGCCGTCATCAATGTGGACGTGACGCCCGACTCCGAAGTCCACATCCACCGCATCGGCCGCACCGGCCGGGGTGATGCCGAAGGCTTGGCCTTGAACCTGGTGTCCATGGACGAGATGGGCAGCGTGGGCAAGATCGAACAGCTGCAGGGCCGCGCCTCGGAATTCTTCCCCGTGGATGAACTCACGCCCGCAGCCGGTGGCGAGCTGCTGCCCCCCATGATGACCATCCAGATCATCGGCGGCCGCCGCGAAAAAATCCGTGCCGGCGACGTCATGGGCGCCATGTGCGCCGACTTTGGCTACACCCGCGAGCAGATCGGCAAGATCAGCGTCAACGACTGGTCCACCTATGTGGCCGTGGACCGCAAGATTGCCGCTGCGGCCTGCGCCAAGCTGAATGCGGGCAAGGTCAAGGGTAAGACGGTGAAGGCGCGCTTGCTGTGAAATGCTCCCCCTGAGCCGCTTCGCGTCTTCCCCCTCTCTCGCTGCGCGGGAGGGGACGATGCCGGCGCGGCGGGGCGGCCCTTGCGCGGCATCCTGGCCAGGGGCCTGGTTTGATGACGACTGGGCTTGCTTGCAGAGAAATCGCAGTGGTGTTTCAACACACGTCTGATCAGCCTGTACAGCGTGTGTTGCTTGCTCCTGCAGCTATGGAAATAGCGTAAGCCGCAGGACTCACCCCTTGATAAAAAACAGCCCCGCCATCACCAGCCCCGTCACCACAATTCCCCAGCGCAGCGCGGGTGCCGGAATCTTGCGGGCCACGCGGGCGCCACCGTAGCCGCCTGCGGTGGCGGCCACCATCATCAGCAGGGCCTGGGGCCATTGCACAATGCCGCCCACGGCGTAGATGGCCACGGCGATGGCGGTGAGCAGGGCGGAGACCAGGTTCTTCATGCCATTCATGGCGTTGAGCTGGGTTTGCCCCAGCAGGCCGAACAGGGCCAGCAGCAAAATGCCCAGACCGCCGTTGAAGTAGCCGCCGTACACGGCCACGGCCAGCATGCCCAGGGCGGCCTTGGTGGCGCTGGGGGCGTGGTGGTCTGCATTCTTGCCGGCGGCCCAGGCGCGCAGCTGGGGGCCGAAGGCGAACAAGGCGGTGGCGGCCAGCAGCAGCCAGGGCACGACCTTGCGGAAGATGGCATCGGGCGTGAACAGCAGCAGGGCGGCGCCGGCCGTGCCGCCCACCAGGGACAGCAGCACGCTTTGCCGCATGGAAAGGCCGGGGGGCGAGGCCATGTCTTCCTTGAAGCCCCAGGCGCCGGCTGCATAGCCCGGCAGCAGGGCCACGGTGCCGGTGGCATTGGCCACCACGGGGGGCACGCCGGTAAAGACCAGGGCCGGCAGCGTGAGAAAGCTGCCCCCGCCGGCCACGGCGTTCAAGGCACCGGCCACAAAGGCGGCGGCCAGCAAGAGTGCGATATGGCTGGCGGAGCCCAGTCCCAGAATGTCCATGCGATGTCTCCCTGAATCCTGCGGATCTTGTTTGTCTTGTGATGGCCGGCATGGGCCGGTCTGCTGTCTATCTTAGGCGGGGCTGCCTGCAGACCAGCCATGGGCGTGGCAAAGCAGTTGTGCGCTGCGTGCAGGTACTGGCCTTGGCCCACGTTTTGCAGGCATAAGAAAATTCAAAAACAATCGTTTGAGAAATAAGCGCGGCTCTGCAGAATTCGCCTCCTTTGCTGGAGTTTCGTCATGTATCTGCCTCGCCTTTTTTCTCGCACCACCTGGGCCTTGCTGGCCGCCGCTTGCGTGCAGGGCCAGGCCATGGCGCAGCAGCCGGATTTCCCGGCACGGCCGGTGAAGCTGATCGTGGCCAATGGCGCGGGCAGCGCGCCCGACCTGCTGGCGCGCCAGGTGGGCCAGCTCGTCTCCAAGGACTGGAAGCAGTCCGTGGTGGTGGACAACCGCGGTGCGGCGGGTGGCGTCTCGGCCGTGGACGCCGTGGCCAAGGCCCAGCCCGATGGCTACACCCTGCTGGTGGCGGGCGACAGCGCCATCACCATCATGCCCAATGTGCAGCGTCACCTGCCCTATGACATCAAGCAGGACCTGGTGCCGGTGACCAAGCTGGGCCAGTCCGACTTTGTGCTGGTGGCCAACCCCAAGCGCGGCTTCAAAAGCCTGCAGGACTTTGTGGGCTACGCCAAGGCGCATCCGGGGTCTATCAACTACGCCTCCTCGGGCACGGGCGGTGCCCAGCATCTGGCCATGGAGTTGTTCAAGCAAAAGGCCGGCTTTTTTGCCACCCACATTCCCTACCGTGGCGGGCCCCAGGGTCTGCAGGATGTGCTGGGCGGCCAGGTGGATGTGATGCTGATTGCCGTGGCGCCAGCCCTGGCGCAAATCCAGGCCGGCAAGCTGACGGCGCTGGCCGTGTCCGGTCTGCAGCGTCACCCGCTGCTGCCCCAGGTGCCCACCGTGGCCGAGACCTACAAGGGCTTTGAGGCCGGGGCCTGGTTTGGCCTGTTCGCTCCCAAGGGCACGCCGGCCGCGCTGGTGCAGGCCATTGCCAGGGACGCCGACCGCGCCCTGCAAAACCCCGAGCTGCGCCGCAGCCTGCTGCAGCAGGGCATCACGCCCGTGGGCGAGGGCCAACAGCGCTTTGTCCGCCAGATCCAGAGCGACGATGTGCGCATGGCCCAGCTGGTGCAGACCATTGGGCTGAGCGTGGAATAAGGGGCTGCTGCGGCCCCATCCCAACCTTCCCGGCAGGGAAGGGGTGAATTCAAAAAGAGAGCTTCTAGTGCAGGTGGTAGTTTGATTTCAGGGTGATAAAGCCTTGAAACCTTGACGCCATCAGTAAGAGCAGCTCTTGTTTTTATTTGGCTGTTATTTGGCGTAGGGATCGGCGTAGCCTAGCTCGGCCATGATGTCGGTCTCATAGGCCTCCATCTCGTCGGCGTCGGCCTCGCTGGTTTCATGGTCCCAGCCCTGGGCATGCAGGGTGCCGTGCACCAGCAAATGGGCGTAATGCTCTTCCAGCGTCTTGTTTTGCTCCTGGGCTTCGCGCGCCACCACCGGGCCGCAGATCACCAGGTCGGCCATCACCGTGGGTTCTTGCTGGTAGTCAAAGGTCAGCACATTGGTGGCGTAGTCCTTCTTGCGGTACTCGCGGTTGAGCTGCTGGCCTTCTTCGGTGCCGACGATGCGCACCGTCATCTCGGCATTCACGGCCAGGGCATGGCGAATCCATTTGGTGACCAGGGTGCGGCTCAGCAGGGCGCGGTGCTCGGCCACGCTGTCAAATTTGCCGAATTGCAAAGAGAGTTCGAGTTGGTTCAATGCCATATCAGTAATCCGTGGTGCGCGAGCCATATCGCATGGAGCAGGCGCGGCCCAATGTCAGGGCACCGCGCAAGGGCCGCCCCGCCGCGCTGGTGCCGTCTCCCTCCCACGTAGCGAGAGAGGGGGAAGACGCGAAGCGGCTCAGGGGGTGCTTTTAGCGTGGGCTACGTCCTGTGCCGTTCGCGTCGTAAGCATCCACAATGCGCGCCACCAGCGGGTGGCGCACCACGTCGGCGCTGGTGAAGCGGTTGATGGAGATGCCTTTGACGCGCTTGAGCACGCGCTCGGCGTCGATCAGGCCGCTCAATGCCCCCTTGGGCAGGTCGATCTGGCTCACGTCGCCGGTGACCACGGCCCTGGCGCCAAAGCCTATGCGGGTGAGGAACATCTTCATCTGCTCGGGCGTGGTGTTTTGGGCTTCGTCCAGGATCACAAAGGCGTTGTTCAGCGTGCGCCCGCGCATAAAGGCCAGTGGGGCGATTTCCAGCGTGTTGCGCTCAAAGGCCTTTTGCACCTTGTCGTAGCCCATCAGGTCGTACAGCGCGTCGTACAGCGGGCGCAGATAGGGGTCGACCTTCTGCGTCAAATCGCCAGGCAGAAAGCCCAGGCGCTCGCCGGCCTCCACGGCCGGGCGGGTCAGCACAATGCGCTGCACGGCGCTGCGCTCCAGTGCATCCACGGCGCAGGCCACGGCCAGATAGGTCTTGCCGGTGCCGGCCGGGCCAATGCCGAAGGTGATGTCGTGCTTGCCGATGTTGTCCAGGTAGATGGCCTGGTTGGGCGTGCGCGCGCGCAGGTCGGCGCGGCGCGTGGTCAGCTGCACGGCGGTGGTGTCGGGCTCCAGCATTTCGGCGTCGCCGGCCAGCATCAGCTGCAGCGTGTCTTCCGAGATGGGGGCATCGGCCATTTCATACAGGGCCTGCAGCAGCTCCAGCGCCTGCTGGGCCTTGGCCTTGGGGCCGTCCACCTTGAACTGCTCGTGGCGGTGGGCGATCTTGACCTGCAGGCCCACCTCGATGGTGCGCAAATGGGCGTCTGCCGGGCCGCAGAGATTGGCCAGGCGCAGGTTGTTATGGGGTGTGAAGGTGTGGCGGAGGATCACGCGGATAATTCCATCCAAAGGGCTGCCAAAACGGCAGCTAAAGGAAACCAATGATAGGCAAACTGACGGGCAAGCTGCTCGAGAAGAACCCTCCCGAAGTCCTGCTGGACGTCCACGGTGTGGGCTATGAGGTGCAGGTGCCCATGAGCACGTTCTACCACCTGCCGGGGCTGGGCGAGCAGGTGAGCTTGCTGACGCACTTTATCGTGCGTGAGGATGCGCAGCTGCTGTATGGGTTTGCCACCACCCAGGAGCGTCAGACATTCCGCGAGCTGATCAAGGTCAGCGGCGTGGGCCCGCGCACCGCGCTGTCGGTGCTTTCGGGCATGGGCGCCGATGATCTGGCCCAGGCCGTGGCGCTGCAGGAAGCCGGTCGTTTGGTGAAAGTGCCCGGCATTGGCAAGAAAACTGCCGAGCGCCTGCTGCTGGAGCTCAAGGGCAAGCTGGGTGATGCCATCGTGGGCGGCGCGGCTGCCCAGGTCAAGAGCGATGCCCAGGGCGACATCCTGCAGGCGCTGCTGGCCCTGGGCTATTCCGACAAGGAGGCATCGGCCAGCCTCAAACTGCTGCCGGCCGATGTGGGTGTCTCCGAAGGCATCAAGCTGGCCCTCAAAGGATTGAATAAGTAGCTCCCCCTGAGCCGCTGCGCGTCTTCCCCCTCTCTGGCGCTATGCGCCGGGGGGGGACGGCACCAGCGCGGCGGGGCGGCCCTTGCGCGGTGCCCTAGCGAAAGGGGCGATGCCAAGCCGCCGTTCTCTGGGGCTGGGAAAAGAGCCTCTTTATGCGGATACGCTCTGTGGCCTTACTCCCTCACCCCTTCGGGGGAGAGGGTTGGGGTGAGGGCCGCCTCGCAAGGCATTGCGCTGCTTGCAGCCCCCATGAGTGCGGCTTACTGCTTGGCCGCTTGCAGCTGCCGCACCGCCGCCTCGGTTTTTTGCACATGGGCCTCGGGGTCTGAGCCTATGTGGACAAACTTGATCTTGCCGTCCTGGCCGATCACGTAGGAGATGCGGTCGGCGCGTTCCGGGTTGGTGGCGGCTGCGGCGTCGTAGGCCTTGATGGTCTGGGCCTTGGGGTCGGAGGCCACGGCAAACTGGTCGCGGCAGGCTTCGGTGGAGAAGCGCTGCAGCGTGGCGATGTCGTCGTGCGACATGCCCACCACCGTGGCGCCCAGGGCCGCAAAGCGGGGCGTGGCTTCGGCAAAGGCGTGGGCTTCCAGGGTGCAGCCCTGGGTAAAGGCCTTGGGGAAGAAGTACAGCACCACCGGCCCCTTCTTCAGCGCGGCGGCCAGGTCGAAGTCAAAGGCCTTACCGGCCACGGCGGCCGCGGTTTGAAAGGCCGGGGCCGTGGCGCCCACGGGCAGGGCGGCCTGGGCGGTGGCGGCGCAGAACAAGGCCAGTGCGGCCAAGGCTTTGGGCATGGAATGCATGGCTTCTCTTTGGGAAAGGGCAACACAGCGCAGCATGCCACGCTCCGATCAGGACGCGGCACAATCCCTGCCATGACCATTGTTGTTGAAGATCTGGGCCCGGCATCGGAGCCCGCGCCGCGCGTGGTGTCGGCGGGTGCTGCCTCCAAGGGTGAGGAGCAGCTGGAGCGCGCGCTGCGGCCCAAGCTGCTGGATGAGTACGTGGGCCAGGCCAAGGTGCGCGAGCAGCTGGAGATCTTCATCGGCGCGGCCAGAAAGCGTGGCGAGGCGCTGGACCATGTGCTGCTCTTCGGCCCGCCCGGCCTGGGCAAGACCACGCTGTCCCACATCATCGCGGCCGAGTTGGGGGTGAGCCTGCGCCAAACCAGCGGCCCGGTGCTGGAAAAGCCCAAGGACCTGGCGGCGCTGCTGACCAATCTGGAGGCCAACGATGTGCTCTTCATCGATGAAATCCACCGCCTCAGCCCCGTGGTGGAAGAAATCCTCTACCCCGCGCTGGAGGACTACCAGATCGACATCATGATTGGCGAGGGGCCGGCGGCGCGCTCTATCAAGCTTGATCTCCAGCCCTTCACCCTGGTGGGCGCCACTACGCGCGCCGGCATGCTCACCAACCCGCTGCGCGACCGCTTCGGCATCGTGGCGCGGCTGGAGTTTTACTCGCCCGAGGAGCTGGCCCGCATCGTCACCCGCAGCGCCGGTTTGCTGGGGGCTCCCATCGACGCCGAGGGCGCGCAGGAGATTGCCAACCGCTCGCGCGGCACACCGCGTATTGCCAACCGCTTGCTGCGCCGTGTGCGCGACTACGCCGAGGTCAAGGGCGACGGCAGCATCACCCAGGCCATGGCGCACAAGGCGCTGTCCATGCTGGATGTGGACCCGCGCGGCTTTGACGTGATGGACCGCAAGCTGCTGGAAGCCGTGGTCCACCGCTTTGACGGCGGCCCCGTGGGCGTGGACAACATCGCCGCCAGCATTGGCGAAGATGCCGGCACGATTGAAGATGTGATAGAGCCCTATCTCATCCAGCAAGGCTATTTGCAGCGCACGCCGCGCGGGCGCATTGCCACGCAGGCGGCCTACCGCCACCTGGGCCTGGTGGCGCCCCAGGCCCCGGGCGGGCTGTTCACCGAATAGCCCTGCTAGTCTGGGATATGGCTGGCCTGCTTCAGCCCCAGCCCCAGCCCCGCCACACAGCCCTGCACGATCAGCGCCTGGGCCACAAAGTAGGTGGACAGCACGCCCACGATCGCCCAGGGCAGGGGTTGCACAAAGCGGTCAAAGGCCAGCAGCGTGTCGCTGGCCATGAAGAAGCTGCTGCCCAGGGCCACCAGCCAGGCGGGCTGGCTGCGTTGCACGCTGAAGCGCCCCCAGGCCTGGGCCGCCATGACGGCAATCACCGCCACATAGGCCAGCACGGGCAGGCGCAGCGCCGCAGGCAGCCCGCCCAGGCACAACAAGGTGTAGACCATGCAGGCCAGCAGGCCAATGCCGATCAAAGCACCGCGATGGGCGAGCCAGGGCGCGTCGCAGCGAAAGCAGGCGACGTAGCAGAGGTGGGCCAGCAAAAAGAAGACCAGGCCGGGGATGAACAGGCCATCGAGCATCAGGCTGATATCGCCCAACAGAGAGAAAAACAGAGCACCCAGAAACCACGCCTTCTGCTTCTTGCCATGTTTTGATTGTGAGATCAAAGTGCGATCTGCATAAGATGCTACATAAACAAGAGCAATCGCCAGCGCCAGCGGCTTGAACAGCCAATGCCATTCGCGCAGGCCCAAGGCCGCGGTGGCGGTGGCCAGGGCGGCGGATTGCAGCAGCAGCGCCATCCACGGGCTGATGCGCCCCTGCATGGCGGCGCCCAGCGCCCACTGGCCAGTCAGCAGCACGCCAAACCACAGCAGGTTCTGGGCCTGTGGCGCCTGGTCGGCCTGCCACAGGAAAGCGGCCACCCCGGCCACCAGCGCGGCAAATTGCAGCCAGGCAAACCCGGCCATGGCGCGGGACAGCGGGGGATCAAAGCGCTGGCGGTGGGCCTCCAGATCGAACGCCGGTTTGGGAAAGCGCTGGGCCACATCGGCCGGACGCCAGCCCGGGGGCTTGAGCCAGACGCGCAGCTTGTCGCCCAGGCGCTGGGCATGCCAGCTGTCATGCAGCAGCTGGCGGTAGATGGTGGCATTGGCCCACAGCGGGTCCCAGCTGTTGAGCAGGCCGCGCGTGCCGTAGACGCAGGGCTCGCTGTCTTCTTCGGGCTGGAAAGTGCCAAACAGCCGGTCCCAGACAATCAAGATGCCGCCGTAGTTTTTGTCCACATAACGGTCGTTGATGGCGTGGTGCACGCGGTGGTTGCTGGGGGCGCAGAACCAGCGGTCAAACCAGCCCAGCCGCCCTACCTGCTCGGTGTGCACCCAGAACTGGTAGAGCAGATCAATCAGGCCCACCACGGCAAACACCAGCGGTGGCACGCCGGCCAGGGCCATGGGCAGATAGAAGATCCAGGCCAGCAGCGGGCCCGAGCTGGTCTGGCGCAGGGCCGTGGACAGGTTGTAGTCCTGGCTCTGGTGGTGCACCGCGTGCGCAGCCCACAGCACGGCTACCTGGTGGCCCATGCGGTGCAACCAGTAGTAGCAAAAGTCGTAGAACAGCAGGGCCAGCAGCCAGCCCGGCAGGCTGAACCAGAAGGCATCGTTGTGCACCAGCGCCACCTGGCCGACGGCCATGGTGTAAATGCCCAAGGTGAGCAGCTTGACGAAGACGGCACTGGTCTGGCTGAGCATGCCCAGATTGAGCGAGCTGATGGCATCGCTTTGCTGGTAGGCCCGCAGCCCCCTGCGCCGGGCCACGGCCCATTCCAAGGCCATCAAGGCAAAGAAGACGGGTGTCACCAGGACAATGACTTGGCTGGGAGAGTACATGGCCCAGGATTGTTGCAACTGCTTGCAAGTGCGCCGCCCCGCATCTTCCCTAGGCTGGTGTGGTGCGTGAGCGATCTTTGGAGGCCAAGTGCACCAACAACAGAGGTGATGCCGTATACGCTGCAGCCCCCATCCCCGCCTTCCCCCGGTGGGGGAAGGGGCCATGCCGGCAAGCGCTCACGCTGAGAATTTGGAGGCGACCGCCTTGGATGCAACCGGCGCAGCCTGCGTAAGGGCTTCGCGCAAGTGCCTGCGCCGGCCGTTTTCCGTCTGAGGATCCACGCAGACCCCATGGGGGAGGGGTGGCATACGCGCAAACCTCGAATCAGACCTCTTTCGTCTAAAACCGGCACAGCCCAGGCCAGGGCACCGCGCAAGGGCCGCCCCGCCGCGCTGGTGCCGTCCCCCTCCCGCGCTTGCGCGAGAGAGGGGGAAGACGCGAAGCGTCTCAGGGGGAGCTAATCCTATACACACAGCGCAACCCCGCGGATTCGCCTTCGCCCAGCAGATGCTGCTCGCGCCGCACCTGGGCCTGGGGGCCGGCAATGGCCTCGAAGATCTGCAACTCGGAGCGGCAAAAGCCCTGGCAGGCCTGGGCTGCCGCACAAATCGGGCAGTGGTCTTCGATCAGCAGCCAGTCGGGGCCGTCGGTTTCCAGTCGCGCCATATAGCCTTCCTCGGCACGCAGCGCGGCCAGTTGCTGCAGGCGTTCGCCCAGGGGCTTGGCGTTGCAGCGCTGGCGGTAGCTGGCCAGCATCTCGGCTTCGCGTTGGGTGATCAGCTGGTCCAGGCCCCGCTCGCCAAACACCTGGCGCACCTGGTGGATGAGCTGCACGCTGAGCTGGGCATGGGCGTCGGGAAAGCGCCGGTGGCCGGCCGGGGTGAGAAACCAGCGCTGGCGCGGCCGGCCCACGCTGGACGGGGCCTGCAGCTCGCCGGCCAGCCAGCCCTGGGCGATCAGCTTCTGGATTTGCTGGCGCGCAGCCTCTCCCGTCAGGCCCAGGGCTTCGGCCACTTCGGCCGTGGAACAGGGCCCCCGGGTCTTGAGCAGTTGCAGCATGCGGTCGGCCGTGGTGGGTTCAGGGTTTTCCAAGTTGTCTCTTGCGTAATTGCTGGGGTCTGTCTAATATCCAAGACATTGCTTGTATATTAGATGACCTCAGCAGGGTTGTCGACCCACGCTGATGACATCTTCCTCTCCCCCCACCCCTTCGTTTGCCACTGCCTCCTGGGGCCAGTTGTTCAGCGGTCGCAACGGCTGGCTGGCCCTGGCCTTGACCGGGGGCGTGGCCTTGCATGCCATCAATGTGCATATCGTGACCACGGTGCTGCCTTCGGTGGTGGCCGACATCGGTGGGCTGGACTGGTATGCCTGGAGCACCACGCTGTTTGTGGTGACTTCCATCATCGGCGCGGCCCTGTCGGTGCGTTTTCTGGCGGCCCTGGGGCCGCGCGGTGCCTACCTGCTGGCCCTGGGGGTGTTTGCGCTGGGTTCGGTGGCTTGTGCCAGCGCGCCGTCCATGGCCTGGATGCTGGCGGGGCGCAGCGTGCAGGGTTTTGGCGGCGGCATGCTGGCCGCCCTCAGCTATGCGCTGATCCGCGTGGTCTTTGTCCCCGCGCTGTGGCCGCGGGCCGTGGCCCTGGTCTCCGGCATGTGGGGTGTGGCCACGCTGTGTGGGCCGGCCGTGGGCGGCTTGTTTGCCCAGGCAGGGCATTGGCGCTGGGCCTTCTGGGCGCTGCTGCCGGTGGCCGTCTGGCAGGCGTTTTTGGTGAGCTGGCAACTGGGCGCCAATGAGCACGAGAGCGGCCAGCAGGAGCAGGGTGCACCCCAGGTGGCCTCGCTGCAAATCGCCTTGCTGGCGGCATCGGTGTTGGCCGTGGCCGGTGGCAGCCTGTCCACGCAACTGCCGTGGCAGGGCTTGGGTGTGGTGCTGGGCCTGGGCCTGGGCGCCGCAGCGATTGCGGTGGACCGGCGCAACCAGGGCGGGCGCGGTGTGTGCCTGCTGCCCGATGGTGCGACCCATACGGCGACCGCCCTGGGCGGCATCTACGCCTGTGTGGCCCTGCTGCTGCTGGGCACGACCACCGAGATTTTTGTGCCGTATTTTCTGCAGACCCTGCACGGGCTTTCGCCCCTGGCGGCGGGCTATCTGACGGCGGCCATGGCCGCTGGCTGGAGCGCGGGCTCGCTGCTGTCTTCGGGGCGCAGCGGTGCCATGGCAGTGACGCTGCAGCGCGTGGGGCCCATTTTGTGCGCGGTCAGCCTGCTGGCCCTGGGTGTGTTGATTCCGCTGGATGCTGCGGCCTGGCCTGCGGCTTTGCTGCTCAGCCTGTTCGCGCTGGCGTTGGCTGGCGTGGGTGCCGGTGTGGGCATGGGCTGGCCGCATTTGCTGACCCGTGTGCTGACGGTGGCACCCAAGGGCCAGGAGGACATGGCCTCGGCCGCCATCACCACGGTGCAGCTCTATGGCATGGCCATAGGCGCGGCGCTGGCCGGCCTGGTGGCGAATATGGCCGGGTTGACCCAGCCTGGCGGCGTAGCCGGTGCGCAAAGCGCGGCGGCCTGGCTGTTTGTGCTGTTTGCGCTGGCTCCGGCCTATACGGCCTGGTTGCTGCACCGGCAGCTGAAATAGCCCCCTGCATTGTTCAATGCTGCCTCAAAACTCAGCGCCTGCTGCCTGCCGTTTTTTGGGCAATGCGTGCCCATGGGAATTTATGTGCTCCTGTAGCGTCGGGTTTACCCAGGTCGCAAAAAACTGGCGCGATCCAAGTCAGGGGCATCAAGCAAGGGCCGCCCCGCAGCGATGATGCCGTCCCCTGGGGGAAGGCGCCGCAGGCGACTCAGGGGGAGCTAATTGTCACTTCCTTTGGCTTCTATGGCGCGGTTGATGCCCAGTGCGGCCAAGGTGCTGATGGCGCCCGACAGCAGGTACAGGCCCACGGCCACCGGGCCGAAGCGGGCCGACAGGCCCAGGGCCACCAGGGGGGCAAAGGCCGCGCCCAGCAGCCAGGCCAGATCGGACGAGTAGGCCGCGCCCACATAGCGCAGGCGACGTGAGAAGTTGGCCGTCACCGTGCCCGAGGACTGGCCGTAGGACAGGCCCAGCAGCACAAAGCCCAGCAAAATGAAGGTGTTCTGCCCGGCGCTGCCGCCATCCAGCAGGAAGGGGGTGGCCAGGCTGAACAGACCTATCAGCACGGCCATGGTGCCCAGGGTGTTGCGGCGACCAAAGCGGTCGGCGATCTTGCCCGACAGCACGATGGCCGCTGCGGCCAGCAGGGCGCCCAGCACCTGCATCCACAGAATGCTGGTGACGCTGTCCACGCCGAACATGGTCATCCACGACAGGGGGAACACCGTGACCAGGTGGAACAGTGCAAAGCTGGCCAGGGCTGCCAGCGCGCCCAGCAGCACATTGCGGCCCTCGCCGCTGCGCGCCAGTTCCAGGGCAGGAGCGGGCTCCAGCTCCAGCGCCTCCAGCATGCGTTCATAGTCTTGGCTCGCCACCAGGCGCAGGCGGGCAAACAGTGCCACGACATTGATGGCAAATGCTACGCAGAAGGGAAAGCGCCAGCCCCACTCCACAAATTCCTCATGGCTGAGGGCGCCGTACAGATAAGCAAAAAGGGCCGCCGCCACCACAAAGCCCAGCGGGGCGCCAAGCTGGCCCAGCATGGAATACCAGCCGCGTTTTTCGGGCGGGGCGCTCAGGGCCAGCAGCGAGGGCAGGCCATCCCAGGAGCCGCCCAGGGCCAGTCCCTGCAGCACGCGAAACAGCACCAGCAGCCAGATGGCGTAGTGGCCCAACTCGCCATAACCGGGCAACAGGGCAATGCCCACGGTGGCCGAGCCCAGCATCAGCAGCGCCAGTGTGAGCTTGGTGGCCCGACCCCAGCGGCGCTGTATGGCCATGGAGACGGCCGTGCCTATGGGGCGCGCGACAAAGGCCACGGCAAACATGGCAAACGAGGCCAGCATGCCGTTCAGCAGCGTCAGATAAGGGAAGAACACATGGGGAAAGACCAGCACGCAGGCGATGCCGAAGACGAAGAAGTCGAAATACTCCGACGAACGCCCGATGATGACGCCGGCCGCGATCTCGCCCGGAGAGGCGGTTTCATGGGTGTCGCTGCTGGACAGCGATTCCGATGCGTGAAAACCGCCAGCAGACCCAGTGTTTGAATAAGCGATGCCACTCATGCCGCGCACTCCTCTGAGACTAAGGTGTGCACCCGTTCTACGCCCATGTGCCCATGGCCGCAATCGGGGAAGTGGCTGTGAAGTGGTTTTGTACGGGAAGTTCCCGATCTTGATGGGGGTCAAGACCGTGGAAAGGGCTGGGCGGGGGCGCTCAAGACCCGCAGGTGCACAGGGTTAGTCCGCACTTCGCTGCGGCTGCGAGGCTGTTGGGTATGTATTTTTTTAAGATTCACAAACAGCTTGTTGCATAAAAATCTGTGTAAAAACAAATGCTTATGCGTGTTTTTTATTTTTCAAAACATGCCTAGCGGATATGCGTAAAGCTTGCAATGACTTGAGGCAGGAGGCTGGTGGACAAAATGTCCAATCGTCACAAAGCTTGATCGAAGTAAATTCGCAACCTCTTGTAATCCGCACCGGCATCCGCCTGTGCGTGTCTTTTCGCGTCTATAGCATGTTTCAATCCAAGGAAATCCGCGGGCCCGCGTGGCTCGCAGCGGCCGCCTTGATAGCCAGTCTTACGGGCTGCAGCAAGGTTGTCGTTCTCAATCCAGCAGGTGACATCGCAGCCCAGCAGGGCCAGCTGGTGGTGACTGCCACCCTGCTGATGTTGATCATCATCGTGCCGGTGATCTTGTTGACGCTGTTGTTCGCCTGGAAATATCGCCAGTCGAACACCGAGGCCGAATACGATCCCGAGTGGCACCACTCCACCGCCCTGGAGCTGGTGATCTGGAGCGTGCCGCTGATCATCATCATCGCCCTGGGTGCGCTGACCTGGATCAGCACCCACAAGCTCGACCCCTATCGCCCGCTGGACCGTGTCTCTGCATCTAAGGCCTTGCCGCCTGAAATCAAGCCCCTGGAAGTGCAGGTGGTGGCCATGGACTGGAAGTGGCTGTTCTTCCTGCCCGAGCAAGGTATTGCCACGGTGAACGAGCTGGCTGCGCCGGTGGACCGTCCCATCCACTTCAAGCTCACGGCCACGCACACCATGAATGCGTTCTACGTGCCTGATCTGGCCGGCATGATCTATGCCATGCCCGGTATGCAGACCGAGCTGAACGCCGTCATCAACAAGGAAGGTGTCTTCAAGGGCATGTCCTCGCACTACAGCGGTTCGGGCTTCTCGGGCATGACCTTCAAGTTCCATGGCCTGAGCAACGAAGGCTTTGACGCCTGGGTGGCCAAGGCCAAGAGCGAAGGCCAGGCGCTGACCCGCGAGGCCTACCAGGCACTGGCACAGCCCAGCGAGCGCAACCCTGTGGCGCGCTTCTCTTCCGTGGAAGAGGGCCTGTACGACAAGGTGCTGAACCGTTGCGTGGAAGACGGTCAGATGTGCATGCACCACATGATGGCCATCGACGCCGCTGGTGGCGCTGCCTACATGAAAGCGGCCGGCCTGAACCTGCCGGACGACGTGTGCACGGTGCAAAACGCCGACAGCGTGGTGGCCTTCCTGGAACAGCAAGCCCAGCCGGGCGCTGTGACACAGCAGTAAGCATTGACGGCACAGGCTCTGCACCAAGCGGGGCCGCTGCCACTTAGCAAGAGACTCGATATGTCTGGAAATACAACCTTGCCCAACGATCCGCTCATCGGGCGGATCAGCTGGGACGCCGTACCGATGGCGCATGAGCCCATCGTGCTATGGACTTTTATTGCTGTGGTGCTGGGCGGCATGGTCGTCATGGCCGCGCTGACCAAGTTCCGCCTGTGGGGACCGCTGTGGCGTGACTGGATCTGCACGATCGACCACAAGAAGATCGGCATCATGTACATGATCCTGGGTGTGGTCATGCTGCTGCGCGGCTTTGCCGACGCGGTGATGATGCGCCTGCAGCAGGCCATGGCCTTTGGTGACAACCTGGGCTATCTGCCCCCGCACCACTACGACCAGATCTTCACCGCCCACGGCGTGATCATGATCTTCTTCGTGGCCATGCCCTTTGTGACCGGTCTGATGAACTACGTGGTGCCGCTGCAAATCGGTGCGCGCGACGTGTCCTTCCCGTTCCTGAACAACTTCAGCTTCTGGATGACCACCGCCGGCGCTGTGCTGGTGATGATCTCCCTGTTCCTGGGTGAGTTCTCCACCTCGGGCTGGCTGGCCTTGTCCAATCTGGGCAACCAAAGCGGCAGCACGGGTCTGGACTACTACATCTGGGCGCTGCAGATCGCGGGGGTGGGCACGACGCTGTCGGGTATCAACCTGATTGTCACCATCATCAAGATGCGCGCACCCGGCATGAACATGATGAAGATGCCCGTCTTCACCTGGACCGCCCTGTGCACCAACGCCCTGATCGTGGCGTCCTTCCCCATGTTGACCGCAGCCCTGGTGCTGATGTCCCTGGATCGCTACGTAGGCACGCATTTCTTCTCGAACGACTTCGGCGGCAACGCCATGTTGTACGTGAACCTGATCTGGATCTGGGGCCACCCCGAGGTCTACATCCTGATCCTGCCTTGCTTTGGCGTGTTCTCGGAAATCGTGTCCACGTTCTCGCGCAAGCGTCTGTTCGGCTACACCTCCATGGTGTATGCCACGGTGTGTATCACCGTGCTGTCCTACCTGGTGTGGCTGCACCACTTCTTCACCATGGGCTCGGGCGCCAGCGTGAATACCTTCTTCGGTATCACCACCATGATCATCTCCATCCCCACGGGGGCGAAGATCTTCAACTGGCTGTTCACCATGTACAAGGGGCGCATTCGCTTCACCGTGCCCATGATGTGGACCGTGGGCTTTATGGTCACCTTCGCCATCGGTGGCATGACCGGTGTGTTGCTGGCCGTGCCGCCTGCCGACTTTGTGCTGCACAACTCGCTGTTCCTGATCGCCCACTTCCACAACGTGATCATCGGCGGCGTGGTGTTTGGCGTGTTTGCCGCCATCAACTACTGGTATCCCAAGGCCTTCGGCTACAAGCTCGATGAGTTCTGGGGCAAGTGCTGCTTCTGGTTCTGGCTGGTGGGCTTCTGGGTGGCCTTCACCCCGCTGTACATCCTGGGCCTGATGGGCGTGACACGCCGTGCCAACCACTTTGACGATCCCTCGCTGCAGATCTGGTTCATCATCGCTGCCTGCGGTGCTGCACTGATCGCTGCCGGCATCGGCTGCTTCATCCTGCAACTGGTGGTCAGCTACATCAAGCGCGACCAGCTGCGCGACGAAACCGGCGACCCATGGGAAGGCCGTACGCTGGAGTGGGCGACTTCCTCGCCTCCTCCCCAGTACAACTTCGCCTTCACCCCCGTGGTGCATGAAATCGATGCCTGGTGGGACATGAAGAAGCACGGCTACCAGCGTCCGCTGACCGGCTTCCAGGCGGTCCACATGCCTGCCAATACCGGCGCTGGCGTGGTGATCTCCGGCCTGTCCCTGGTGTTGGGCTTTGCGCTGATCTGGCACATCTGGTGGCTGGCTGGCGTGTCGTTCGCGGCCGTTGTTCTGGCTTCGATCATCCACACCTTCAACTACAAGCGTGACTACTACATCCCGGCAGCCGACGTGGCCGCCACGGAAGACGCACGCACCAAGCAACTTGCAGCAGCCCATGTCTAATACACATATCAACGCTGGCGGCGCTGCCGCCCTGGCGACGCGCGAGTACCACCCCGCGCACGAGCCGCATCCGGAGAACGGCACCTCGCTGGGCTTCTGGCTCTATCTGATGAGCGACTGCCTGATCTTTGCCGGGCTGTTCGCCACCTATGGTGTGCTGGGCCGCAACTATGCGGCAGGCCCCACGGGCAAGGAACTGTTCGACCTGTCGCTGGTGGCCATCAACACGGCTTTCCTGTTGATGTCCTCCATCACCTTCGGCTTTGCCATGCTGCAAAAGCAGAAGAAGAACGTCAACGGCACCTTGCTGTGGCTGGCCATCACCGGCCTGCTGGGCGCAGCCTTTCTGGCGGTGGAGCTCTATGAGTTCCAGCATTTGATCCACGCCGGTGCCACGCCCCAGCGCAGCGCCTTTCTGTCGGCCTTCTTCACCCTGGTGGGCACCCACGGTCTGCACGTGAGCTTCGGTTTGATCTGGCTGATCACGCTGATGATTCAGATCAAGAAGCATGGCCTGATCGAGGCCAATGTGCGCCGCATCAACTGCCTGTCCATGTTCTGGCACTTCTTGGACGTGGTCTGGGTGGGCGTGTTCACCTTTGTGTATCTGATGGGGGTGCTGTAAATGAGCGCACACGATATTCACGCCGAGCACGGCGATCACCACGCACATGACGACCTGCATGTGTCCATGGGCGACTACGTCAAGGGCTTCATCCTGGCCGTGATCCTGACGGTGATTCCGTTCTACCTGGTCATGAACAACGTCATCGAGGACCGGGCCACTGCGGCCATGGTGCTGGGCCTGTTCGCCGTGGTGCAGATCGTGGTCCACATGGTCTACTTCCTGCACATGAACGGCAAGATCCAGGGCGGCTGGACGCTGCTGTCCACCATCTTCACCATCATCTTCGTGGCCATCGGCATTGCCGGCACCCTGTGGGTCATGTTCCACATGAATGCCAACATGATGCCCGAGCATGTGATGCTGCCTGCAGCCCAATCGGCCGCAGAGACCGCCGTGGCGCGCTGATGCGTTCCATGCAGCAAAAGGGGGCGCCCCGGCGCCCTTTTTCCATTCTGCGAAGGGCGGTGCTTGCGGTGGTAGGCATCGCCCTTTTTCTTGGCTTCATCAGCCTGGGCACCTGGCAGGTGCAGCGCCGTGCCTGGAAGCTGGACCTGATGGAGCGTGTGGACCAGCGCGTGCATGCCCAGCCCGTGGCCTTGCCGGGAGAGGCGCAGTGGCCCCAGGTGGATGCCAGCGGCTACGAATACCTGCCGGTGCAGACCCAGGGGCGCTGGCTGCACGACAAAACACTGCTGGCACAGGCCCTGACCGAAGACGGCGGTGGCTTTTGGGTGATGACGCCGCTGCGGACCGAAGAGGGCTTTACCGTCTGGGTCAACCGCGGCTTTATCCCCAACGAGCAGCGCCGCCTGTGGCTGCCCACAGGGCTGGAATTCCAGCGCGAGCTGGCCAGCAGCAACACCACGGCCCAGCCCCAGACCGTGACCGGTTTGCTGCGCTTGAGCGAGCCAGGCGGCGGCTTTCTGCGCCAGAACGCGCCGGAAGAAGGCCGCTGGCATGCCCGCGACGTGGCCGCCATGACGGCCGCGGCAGGCCTGGCGCAGACGGCACCGTTTTTTGTCGATGCCGGCCTGCCCGGGCAGGCGCAGGCTGCCGCCGTGGGCGAGCCCAAGGACGGCATGACGGTGATCCGCTTTCACAACAGCCATCTGGTCTATGCCGTCACCTGGTATGGCCTGGCCGCCATGGTGCTGCTGGCCGCGTGGATTGTGGTGCGGCATGAAAGAAAGAAATAGCACCCCCTGAGCGGCTGCGCCGCTTCCCCCTCTCTGGCTTCGCCGGAGGGGGACGCTGCCAGCGCGGCGGGGCGGCCCTTGCGCGGCAGCCCTGGCGAAAGAGGGCTCTGCATGCGACGGGGTGGCTGGCCCCGGTATTTCTCCCTCGCCCCTTGGGGAGGGTATAGGCCGGGGAGAGGGTGAGGGGCAGCGGCCCGCAAAACCTCATGATCTTGTGGGCAGACCGTACCGGGGCAGAATCACCGCGTGTTGTTTACCGCCACCCCCCAGACCCACCGCGTGGAGCGCAATACCGAGCGCAAGAACATGCGCTTGCTCATCCAGCTGCGCTGGCTGGCGGTGCTGGGTCAGGTCATCACTATCTCGCTGGTGCATTCGGGCATGGACATCGCCCTGCCCATGCTGCCCATGATGGCGGTGGCGCTGGCGCTGGCATTGACCAATCTGGGCTATGGGTGGTGGCTGCAATGGCGCCCGGCCACGGTGACGCCAAGGGTGCTGTTTGTGGCCTTGCTGATCGATGTGGCGGCCCTCACGCTGCAGCTGTATTGGAGCGGTGGCGCCCACAACCCCTTTATCTATCTGTTTTTGCTGCAGGTCATTCTGGGCACGGTGCTGCTGCGCCCGCGCTATGCCTGGGCCATGGTGGCCATCACGGCGGTGAGCGTGGTGGGGCTGAGCTTTTATTACCGGCCGCTGCCGGTGGTACTGGGCAGCGGCCTGCCCAATCTCTACACCCTAGGCTTGTTGATCTGCTTTGCGCTGACCACGGTGTTGATGGTGGTGTTCATCACCCAGGTGGTGTCCAATTTGCGCCAGCGCGACAGCCGCCTGGCCGATATGCGCCAGCGCGCCAGCGAGGAAGAGCACATCGTGCGCATGGGCCTGCTGGCCACCGGCGCGGCCCATGAGCTGGGCACGCCGCTGGCCACCATGTCGGTGATTTTGGGCGACTGGCAGCGCATGCCCCAGGTGCGGGGCGATGCCGACCTGATGGCCGACCTGGCCGAGATGCAGGCACAGCTGCTGCGTTGCAAGGCCATCGTCAACGGCGTGCTGTTGTCGGCCGGTGAAACCCGGGCCGCAGGGTTGGAGTCCACCACCTTGCTGCGTTTTCTGGAGCAACTGGTGGAGCGCTGGCGGTCACACCATGAGCCGCAGAAATTCTTCTTCACCCACCAGCTTGAACGCGATGTGCCCATTCTCTCGGACACCGCACTGGAGCAGGTGATTTGCAATGTGCTGGACAATGCCTACGAGGCCTCGCCCCAGGAAGTGCATCTGCACCTGGAGCGTACAGGCGACATGCTGGAGCTGGTGGTGCGCGACCGCGGACCGGGCTTTGACCAGGCCATTCTGGCCAAGCTGGGCAAGCCCTATCAGTCCACCAAGAAGGGCCGCCCCGGCCGGGGCGTGGGCCTGTTCCTGGTGGTGAATGTGGTGCGCTCGCTGGGGGGCAGCGTGCAGGCGGGCAACCGCGTGCACGGCGGCGCCGAGGTCAGCATACGCCTGCCGCTGGCCTCCATCACTTTGGAGAACAATCATGGACACCCCACGCCAACTGCTGCTGGTTGAGGACGACGCCGCCTTCGCCCGGACGCTGGCGCGCTCTTTCGAGCGGCGCGGCTACCAGGTGCTCCAGGCCGCCAGTGCCGAAGAAGTGGCGGCGCTGCTGAGCCAGCACACGCCGCAGTATGCGGTGATGGACCTCAAGCTGGCCGGCAATGCCTCGGGCCTGAGCTGCGTGCAGATGCTGCACCAGCACAACCCCGAGGCGCTGATCGTGGTGCTGACGGGCTATGCCAGCATTGCCACGGCCGTGGAGGCCGTGAAGCTGGGCGCCTGCCACTACCTGGCCAAGCCCTCCAACACCGATGACATCGAGGCCGCTTTCGGTCGCCTGGAGGGTGACACCGAAGTCGAGCTGACGGCGCGCGCCACCTCCATCAAGACGCTGGAGTGGGAACATATCCACGAGACGCTGGCGGAGGTGGATTTCAACATTTCCGAAGCGGCACGCCGGCTCGGCATGCACCGCCGCACCCTCGCCCGCAAACTCGAAAAACGAAGGGTGAGTTAGACACCCCCCTGAGTCGCCTGCGGCGCCTTCCCCCCGCTCTCGCTTCGCTGCGCTCGCGGGCAGGGGGACGCTGCCAGCGCGGCGGGGCGGCCCTTGCGCGGCAGCTCTGGCGTGGGCCGCGCCAGTTTTCGCGCTGCGCTCTGGTATTACTCCCTCTCCCGCTTGCGGGAGAGGGCGGGGGTGAGGGGGCTTCCCCCGCAGGGGGAATGTGTGGGGGTGAGGGCGCTCCCCGGTTTGCCATGGCCTCCATCAAAAAACCCGCTGCATGCACAGCGGGTTTTTGCATTCAATCAGCCTGTAACGATTTCTACAAGCGCACAGGCAGCTATCAATGGGAGAGCGTCAATACAGCGTTCCGACCAGGTAGTGGTCGATCAGCAGGGCGGCAAAAACGCCGCTGAGGTGGATCAGCGAAAAGCGGAAGGTCTTGCGTGCCAGGGCGTCGGAATAGTTCATCCACAGGCGCAGCGCATACCAGCTGAAACCCAGGCATAGCACGCTGGCGACGGCCAGGTAGAGCCAGCCGCTCATGCCAAAGATCACGGGCAGCAGGCAGCCTGCAAACAGCACCAGGGTGTAGAGCAGGATTTGCAGCTGGGTGTAGCGTGGGCCGTGGGTCACGGGCAGCATGGGCAGACCGGACTTTTTATAGTCTTCGACGCGGTACAGGGCCAGGGCCCAGAAATGGGGTGGCGTCCACAAAAAGATGATGAGGAACAGCACCAGGGCCTCGGGGCCCACATCGCCCGTCATGGCGGCCCAGCCCAGCACCGGGGGCATGGCGCCGGAGGCACCGCCGATGACGATGTTCTGCGGCGTGGCCGGCTTGAGCACCACGGTGTAGATCACGGCGTAGCCGATGAAAGTGGCCAGCGTCAGCCACATGGTCAGCGCATTGGTGAAGCTCACCAAAATGGCCGCACCGGCCATGCACAAGATGGCCGAGAAGGCCAGTGCCTGCTGGGGCGAGAGTTCGCCCTTGGCCGTGGGGCGCCAGCTGGTGCGCTTCATGCGCGCATCGATATGGCGTTCCACCAGGCAGTTGAAGGCCGCTGCCGCACCGGCCACTAGCCAGATGCCGATACAGGCCACGGCCATATGCACCCACTGCGCTGCCGTGGGCAGACCGGGCACGGCCAGCACCATGCCGATAAAGGCACAAAACACAATCAGCTGGACCACGCGGGGCTTGGTCAGTGCGTAGAACTGGGTCCAACGCGACGGGGAGGTAAGGGCTTCGGCATTCATGCGCGAACTCTCCGGGCGCCTTCGGGCGCATGCAAAACAGAAACAAGGGGAACCGTGCGTGTGGCCACCAGCGACCAGGTCAACACCAGCACCAGGGCGGCAGCGCCACCGGTGTGCAGCACGGCGGCCACCAGCGGCCAGTCCAGCACCACATTCGACAGGCCGGTGGCCACTTGCAAGGCCAGCAGGCCCAGCAACCATTGGCGTTGCACTTTGAGCGCGGCCTGGCCGCGCAGCTTCCAGGCCAGGGCCAGCAAGGCCGCCACCACGGCATAGGCCATCAGGCGGTGGGCGTAGTGGATGGCGGTGAGCGCCTCGAAATGAATCGCTGCGCCATTGCCCTGCAGACCCAGCGGGCGCCACAGCTCAAAGCCCTGGGCAAAGTCCATGGCCGGCCACCAGCTGTCCTGGCATTGGGGGAAGCTGGAGCAGGCCAGCACGGCGTAATTGGTACTCACCCAGCCACCCAGCGCGGCCTGCAGCAGCACCAGGCCCAGGCAGGCGGCCAGCGCCAGGCGCAGCGGTGCGGCCAGGCCTGCAGCGGGCTGCTGGTTGCTGAACTGCTGGTGGGCCACGGCCTGCACGCACAGCAGCATCAGCAAAATAGTGCCCCCCAGCAGGTGCAGGGTGACGATGGCGGGGAACAGCTTCATGGTCACCGTCAGCGCGCCAAAAGCGCCCTGCAGACAGACCCAGAACAGAGTGAACGTGGCCCAGGCCGGGTGCATGGCGCCACGCAGGCGCTGGCCATGGGGTTGGCGCAGGTGCTGGCGCCAGGCCAGCACGGTGAGGGCAATGATGAGCACGCCCACGCTGGTGGCCAGATAGCGGTGCACCATCTCCACCCAGGCCTTGCCATGGGTGACGGGGCCGGTGGGCATGGCGGTCTGGGCGGCAGTGATTTCGGCATGGGCGCCCAGGGGGCTGGCATTGCCGTAGCAGCCCGGCCAGTCGGGGCAGCCCAGGCCGGAATCGGTCAGCCGCGTGAAGGCGCCGAACAGCACCAGGTCAAAGGTGAGAAACAGCGTCAGCACGGCCAAGGCCTGCCAGCGGCGCTGGGGCCCGGCATGGCGGTTGCGCCGCCACACCCACAGCAGCGGCACCAGGGCGATGAGGGCGCCCAGCAGCATCAACTCCAGCACGGGGGCCAGGTCGTACAGCGACTGCTCGGTCATCAATGCTCCTTGCCCTGTGGCACAAACCGCAGGCCTGGCCTACGGCGTTCAAATCTTTCTACCGGCTCCAAGACCGCAAGGTCTGTCAGGGCCGCTTCGTGGGGTGGTGAGGTGTGTCGGCGACAAAGCGGGCATAGACCCATCATGGCGTGGGCTTGCGCCACGGTGTGTTGGGGGCAACCCCGTCACGGCCGGTCTTCGCGAGGAAGACGCTGTGCCCCGGACACGGCATCAAGTGCACCGCAGGCGGTACGGCGCAGCGGATGAAACTGCATATTGTTTGATGTGTCGCAATTTTACCGGGCTGCTTTGGTGCTGGTGTGTGCGTGGACAATCTGTCCAGGGGGTGATGGGTAAAAACAGGAGCGTGAAAAGCCCATGCTGTCTGTGTGAGCAGGGGAATTTCTGGATGTAGCCTGGCCCGTACATAGCTTTAGAGCGTGTGCCACAATCGCCGGCATCTCTCCCCCCGCAGGCAGTCGGCACCGGTTTTTCGTGCCCGGCACCTGCTCTTGCCGCTCCTACTTCCATGATTCGACGCACCTTGCTTGCGGCTGCCGCAGGCGCAGCCATTGCCGCAGCCGGCCTGCCGCTGGCGCATGCCGCCAACGCCTGGCCTGCCGCCAAACCCATCACCTTGATCGTGCCCTTTAGCGCCGGCGGCAATGTGGATTTCCAGGCCCGGCTGATCGGCCAGAAGCTGGGCGAGCGCCTGGGCCAGTCGGTGATTGTGGACAACATGCCCGGCGCCGGTGGTGTGCTGGGCGTGGCCAAGGCCATCAACGCCAAGGCCGACGGCTACACCATTGTCATGGGCTTTGACGGCCCTGTCAGCGTGGCCCAGCTGGTGAACAAGGCGGTGAAATACGACGCCGAGCGTGATCTGACACCGATTGGCCAGGTCAGCGTGGCGCCCGTGGTGCTGATGGCCCGCCCCGGCCTGCCAGCCAAGAACATGGCCGAGCTGATTGCCCTGGCCAAGGCCCAGCCCGGCAAGATCACCTATGCCACCTCGGGCGTGGGCACGGTGCTGCACCTGGCCATGGAAATGGTGCAGGAGCGCGCGGGCGTGCAGATGGTGCATGTGCCCTACCGGGGCGGCGCCCAGATCACCAATGACGTCATGGGCGGCCAGGTGGATACCGGCTACCTGGTCACCACCAGCGCCACGCCCCTGGTGCAGCAGGGCAAGCTGCAGGCCCTGGGCGTGACCTCGGCCAAGCGCATCGACGCTATTCCCAATGTGCCGGCCTTTGCCGAAACCCCGGCCCTCAAGGGCCTGGAGATCAACACCTGGACCGGCCTGTTTGCGCCCAAGAACACGCCGGCCCCCATCGTCGCGCGACTGGCCACCGAGCTGGCCGCAGTGCTGCAGCAGCCCGAGGTGCGCCAGCGCCTGAAAGATGGAGGCGCCACGCCCGGCCAGGGCACGCCGGCCCAGTTCGCCGCCTTTCTGAAAAAGGAAAAAGCGGCCTACGCGGCCATCGTCACGTCCGCCAAGATCGAGCAGGAATAAGCCATGGCCGCGCCGCTGAATCCCGTCCACGCCGAAATCCACCCGCCGGTGCTGCCCGAGGTGGCGGCCATCGCCCAGGACATGCTGGCCCTGCGCCATGACCTGCATGCCCACCCCGAACTGGCTTATGAGGAACACCGCACCGGCGACATCGTGGCCGCCAAGCTGGCCGAGTGGGGTTATGAAGTCCACCGCGGTCTGGGCGACACCGGCGTGGTGGGCCAGCTGCGCTGCGGTGACCACGCAAGCGGCAAGCGCCTGGGCCTGCGCGCCGACATGGATGCGCTGCCGATCCGTGAAACCACCGGCCTGCCCTATGCCAGCCGGCACGAGGGCAAGATGCACGCCTGCGGCCATGACGGCCACACGGCCACGCTGCTGGCGGCCGCCCAGGTGCTGGCCCGGCACAAGCACCAACTGAATGGCACGCTGAACCTGATTTTCCAGCCGGCCGAAGAAGGCCATGGCGGTGCGCAAAAAATGGTCGACCAGGGCCTGTTTGAACAGTTTCCCTGCGACGCCCTCTACGCCTTCCACAACGAGCCTGGCTACCCCGCGGGCCACTTCGGCTTTCGCGCCGGCGTGATGTATTCCAGCTCGGACACGGCCATCATCACCATACGCGGCAAGGGCGGCCATGGCGCCATGCCCCATGTGGCGGTGGACCCCATCGTGGTTGCTTCCCACCTGGTGCTGGCGCTGCAGACCATTCGCTCGCGCGAGATCGACCCCAACGACATGGCCGTGGTCACCATCGGCGCCATCCACGCCGGCGACGCGCCGAATGTGATTCCCGAAACCTGCGAGCTGCGCGTGACCATCCGCGCGCGTTGCCCCGAGGTGCGCCAGCAACTGCGCGAGCGCATTACCGCCATGGCCCATGCCCAGGCCGCTGTGCACCGCGCCACGGCCGAGGTGGACTACAAATGGCGCTATCCCCCGGTCATGAATGATGCGGCCGCCACCGATTTCGCCGTGGACGTGGCGCGAGACTTTCTGGGCAAAGACTGGTTGATTCCCGACCTGCAGCCGCTGCAGGCCAGCGATGACTTCGCCATCATGCTCAACGCCGTGCCCGGCAACTACTTCATCGTCGGCAACGGCATGGGGGAGGGCGGTTGCATGGTGCACAACGCCGGCTATGACTTCAACGACAACCTGCTGCCGGTGACGGCCAGCTATTGGGTGAAGCTGGCCCAGGTCTATTTGCGTGAAGGTGGAGCCAGGCAATGAGCGCGATCGATCTTTCCGGCCAGAACCTGCCCGGCTTTGATGCCACCACCGACTACTGGCAGCGCACCGTCAGCGAGGCCGAGCTGGACCAGTCGCCGCTGCCGCCCTATGCAACAAGCTACCCGGCGCGCCTGCCCGATGGCCGCTATCTGCTGCTGCCGCTGCGCGGCATGCCTTCCAGCCCAGACCGCTGCGTGGCCTCGCTGATTGCCAACCAGGCCTCGATGGAGGTGGTGGAACAGCTGGCGCTGCACATGGCCGAGGCCGCCCGCGCACATGCGTTTGATGTAGTCGTGGGCCTGCCCACGCTGGGCCTGGCCTTTGCCCCGCTGGTGGCCAAGCATCTGGGCCACCGCCGCTATGTGCCCCTGGGCTACTCGCGCAAATATTGGTATCGCGAGGCGCTCTCCGAACCCGTCAGCTCCATCACCACGCCGGGCAAGGGCAAGCTGCTCTATATCGACCCGAACCAGCTCAGCCTGATCGCGGGCAAGCGCGTGCTGGTGGTGGACGATGCCGTGAGCTCGGGCACCACCATGGTCTCCGGCCTGAACCTGCTGGCGCGCTGCGGCGCCGATGTGGTGGCGATTGCCGTGGCCATGCGCCAGGGCCGGCAATGGCAGCAAAAGCTGCGCCAAGCCGATGGCAGCCCCATTCCCGTGGTGGGCGCCTATGACTGCCCGCGCATGGAAAAGCGGGCCGATGGTTGGTGGCCGGAGGGTTGAAGCTCCCCCTGAGCCGCTGCGCGGCTTCCCCCTCTCTGGCGCTACGCGCCGGAGGGGGACGGCACCAGCGCTGCGGGGCGGCCCTTGCGCGGTGCCCTGGCGTAGTGCGTGCCTGTTTGAGGGGTAGCGCCCATAAAGGGGTATGAATTACGGCAGGGTCTTGAAAAGATTCTTTCAACCCATGCACACATCGAGAGGTGCATGGGGTGTGCGAGGACGCTTGCCGCAGCTGCGATGAAAAAATCTTTGCAGCTGGCTCAGCGTTTGCCCAATGCTTCCTTGATTTTTTGATCGGTCTTGTACTGGCTCAGGGCATACACGGCCCAGATGGCGGCAGGAATCCAGCCAATCAGCGTGATCTGCAGGATCAGGCACAGCAACCCGACAAACGGGCGGCCGATGGTGAAGAACACGGAAAAAGGCAGCAGCAGGGCCAGAAGCAGTCGCATGGCGGGTTCAGTCAGTGAAGGGATGCACAAAGGCTGCCGTGCAGCAGCCACCTGGGCGCATTATCGGTGCTTGCCTATGTTGGTCGCGTTGGCCGCTTATGCCGCCAAACCCACCTGCGCCGCCTGCATGCAGGCATAGAGCTGGGTGCCGCCATGGTTGGCACTGGGCCAGACCTGGTAGCTGCAGCGCAGTCCGGCCACGGCGGCCAGCACGGCCGGCAGGTCGGCCGTGTTGCCAAAGCCTTGGGCACGGGCCGCCTGGGCGGCAGCCTCGCGCTCGGGGTTGGGTGGGCGGCTGGCGCTGCTGCGGCTGGCCAGCTCTTCGCTGCCCTGGCTCAGATACAGGCTCAAAGCGCTGGGCAGGCCGCTGGCGCGGTAGCGGTCCATAAAGGCCTGGCATTCGCGCAGCACCGCGCCGCCGCCCCACCACAAGGACGGGCTGGCCGCCACATGGCGCTGGAACATGCCGGGCCGGGTGAACAGCGCATGCAGCGTGCACAAGCCGCCGTAGGAATGGCCCACCAGGGTTTGCTGCTGCAGATGCATGGGCAGGGCGGCCTGCAGCCTGGGCTGCAGCTGCTGGGCGATAAAGTCCAGAAACCGGTCGGCACCACCCTGGGCGCGGCCCTGGCCATCCGGGCCCACGCCGTTATAGGGCAGGGTGTAGTCATAGGTGCGGGCGGCGCGGTCATGCACCTCGGTGCTGCCTTCGGGCAGCACATGGCCCAGGCCCACGACGATGGCGCTGCCGCCGCGCAAATCACCACCGCGTGCGCCGCGGTTGTGCACCAACTGGGCCACCATGGTGAACATCAGATTGCCATCCAACACATAGATCACCGGCCAGCCCGCAGCCGGTGCAGGCCCTTGCGGCACATACACCATCACCCGGTGCTGGCGCGGTGCGCCGCTGCCGGGCAGCGGGCTGGCGGGGAGGTCGAAGCTGCGCACGCCCGGCATGGGCCAGGCCTGCCAGTTCGCCGCCGTGGCAGCCAGCGTCGACGGGCCTGCCGCTGTGGCACAGCCCGCCAGCGACAGGGCCGGCGTGGCCAGGGCGGCTGCCAGCCAGTGGCGGCGCGAGGTGCAATCGGGCGAAGAAGCAGGAGGTACGGACATGGGGAGTGCAAAAGCAGTAGCAGACATGGGGGCCAGAGCCGGGGCGCTGGCGGAGAATTTGCAGATGATATTCATTCTCAATAAATATCGCTGCGCCAGGGGCGTCCACCAGGCGATAGGGGCATGGCGTGGGGGCGGGCATACTGAAAGGCTTGTGACCAGGAGACCCAAGCCATGACCACTTTCACCCTGAGCAGCCCCGACATTCCCGCAGGCGGCAGCGTGCCCGCGCATTTCGAGGCCGATGTTTTTGGCTGTGGCGGCCGCAACGAATCGCCCGTGCTGCAGTGGAGCGGCGCCCCCGCCGATGCCAAGAGCTTTGCCGTGACCGTGTACGACCCCGATGCGCCGACCGGCAGCGGCTGGTGGCACTGGATCGTGGTGGACCTGCCGGCCACCACCACCCAACTGGCCGCGAATGCCGGCGTCAAGGGCAGCCAGACCTTGCCCGCAGGCGCACGCCAGATGCGCAATGACTACGGCGCTTTCGCCTGGGGTGGCATGTGCCCGCCGCCGGGTGACAAGCCCCACCGCTACATCTTCACCGTGCATGCGCTGTCGCTGCCGCGCCTGGACATTCCCGATGACGCCACGGCGGCCATCTGCGGCTTCATGATCAATGCCAACACCATTGCCAAGGCCACATTCACCGCGACCTACGGCCGCCCGGCGTAAAAGCCATTGATTGAAATTTGAGGCGCTGTCTGGGCGTTGTGGGGGATCACCCAGGCCCGCTGTTTTGTGCAGGCCCGCTCCAGCTGCATGCTTGCTTATGCCGTTGTTCGCTGAATAAAAGAAGAGCAGTTACTGCTTGTACATGCTGGGTTTCAATGCCTTTAATGGTTGAAATCTATGCAGTACATGCGATAGATGCTCTGTTTTTTATGCCTGCCAAAGCGGGCCTGTGCAGCGCAACGGGCGCCCAAACACAAGCCCAACGGCCAGACAGCGCAGCAGGCGCGGCGCGTGCCCGCAGACAGTATCGGGATACGGCCAGGGCGCGCAACAAAGCATGAAGCGCTGTATGGCCGCCTCCACACGAGGCGACTACAAAGCCGTAAGGCTTTGAAAATTTGAGACGAATCCTTAGCTAAAGATCTCGTCGCGGGCGGCGCCTTCGAGGTGCTGGGCATCACCCCAGCCGACCAGGCTGAGCCCCTCGGGCGTCCACAGCAGGCGGTTGATGGCCGCATTGCCCAGCTCCCAGGTGCGTGGGGCCTGCAAGTCCTGGTGCGTGGCCAGGCGGTACAGCACATCCATCACGCCGCCATGGGCGACCAGGGCGATTTGCTGGCCCATGTGGGGGGCTGCCAGCCGGTCCAGCGTGTGCTGGATACGGCTTTTGAGCATGGCCAGCGATTCACCGCCGCCATCGGGCACAAAGTCGGGGTCGCGCTTGCGCCAGCGCAGCGCTTGTTCGGGCAGCTCCTGCTCGATTTCCTTGAAGGTGCGGCCCTCGAAGTTGCCAAAGCAGCGTTCGCGCAGGCCGCTGTCCAGTACCAGGGACGCGCCCGTGGTGTCGGCCACCGCCTGGGCCGTGGCCTGGGCGCGGGCCAGGTCGCTGCTGTAGATGGTGGCCAGGGGCTCGTTGGCCAGCGCGGCGCCGGCGCGCCCCGCCTGCCACAGGCCGATGTCATTGAGCGGAATATCCAGATGGCCCTGGATGCGGGCATCCACGTTCCAGGCAGTTTCGCCGTGGCGAATGGCAATGATGCGGGTGGCTTGCATGCAATGTGAGCCCGGTGTGCGCAGCAGGCCGCATCCGGGGCAGGAAAACCAAAAGACGGTGCGCACCCGCAAGGGTGGCCCAGCGTGCGGCCTTGAGGCCTGTCAAACCATTGTCATGCAAAAGCGCCGCTGCCGTGGTTGCGCGGTTTTGCTGCACTGCACGATCTGGTGATGCGTCGTAGGTGCATACCCTGGGTTCAAGGCTTTTGGCGGGTCTGCCAGCCATCTGCAGTCACGCAATAGGGCTTCGCGGCCGACGATGCAAGCTCTCTGTCAGCGGCGGCCCGCGCAGTCGCGCTACAAAGCGGAAAGCGCGCGGCCTCTAGGGAAAGTCCTAGATGCTAACTACCAGATTGAATAACGAACAAGATATAACATCGTTCTGGTTATATGTTGCGCATGCCGGGCATGTCTTTTGCTTCGGCGGTATTCCCCTTTGACTGCCCATACCGGGCGCCACCACTTGCGGAGACTTTCATGACTTTGAAGACCCTGGGCACTGCCCTGCTGGCCGCTGGCCTGTTGACCTCGGTGGGCCTGGCCCAAGCGGAAACCGTGCGCTGGGCGCGCTCCGCCGACGTGACCACATTGGACCCCCATGTGTTCAACACCGGCACCAACTTTGTCTTGATGCACCAGATGTACGAGACCCTGGTCAACCGCAGCGCCGACGGCAAGCTGGTGCCCACGCTGGCCCTGTCGTGGAAGATGACCAGCGACCCCACGGTGTGGGAGTTCAAGCTGCGTCCGAACGTGAAGTTCCACGACGGCACGCCCTTTACTGCCAAGGACGTGGTGTTCTCGCTGAACCGTGCCAAGGGCCCGAACGCCCAGGTGAAGTCGCTGCTGGCGTCGATGGAAGAGGTCAAGGCCTTGGATGATCTGACGGTGCAGGTCAAGACCAAGGGCCCGAACCTGATCTTCCCGGACAACCTGACCAATCTCTTCATCATGAGCGAGAAATGGTCCAAGGCCAATGGTGCGGCGGACACCCAGGACGCCGCCAGCAAGACCGAAAACGGCGCCACCCGCGCCGAAAACGGCACCGGCCCCTATGTGCTGGCCAGTCGCGAGGTGGACTCCAAGACGGTGATGAAGCTCAACCCCAATTACTGGGGCAAGGGCCAGGCCCCGCTGCAGGTGACGGAGCTGGTGTTCCTGCCCATCAAGTCGCCCGCTACCCGCGTGGCCGCACTGCTGTCGGGCGAGGTGGACTTTGCCCAGGACATTCCCGCCCAGGACGTGGCCCGCCTCAAGCAAGACAGCAAGCTGCGCATCAACGAAGGGCCGGAAAACCGCTCCATCTTCCTGGCCATGAATGTGAGCGTGCCCGAGCTGAAAAGCAGCAACGTCAAGGGCAAGAACCCCTTTGCCGATCTGAAGGTGCGCCAGGCCGTGGAGCTGGCCATTGACCGTGACGCCATCAAGCGCTCGGTGATGCGTGGCCTGTCCATTCCCACCGGCATGATGGCGCCGTCGTTCGTCAACGGCTACGACAAGGCCATGGCGGCCTACCCCAAGGCCGATGTGGCCAAATCCAAGGCCTTGCTGGCCGAGGCCGGCTACCCCAATGGCTTTACCGTCACCCTGCATTCGCCCAATGACCGCTATGTGAACGACGAGGCCATCAGCACCGCCGTCGCAGGCTTTCTGGGCCGTGTCGGCATCAAGACCGAAGTCTCCTCGCGCCCCATTGCCCAGCACAGCGTGGCGATTGTGAAGGCCGAGTCCGACTTCTACCTCTACGGCTGGGGCGTGCCCACCTATGACTCGGCCTATATCTTCGACTTCCTGGTCGCCAGCCGTGGCAAGGAAGGCCGTGGCGCGCAAAACGCCACCGGCTACAGCAATGCCGAGCTGGACAACAAGATCATTTCGCTCTCGTCCGAAAGCGACAAGGCCAAGCGCGACGCCACCATCAAGGACATCTGGCAGACCGTGAACAAAGAGCGTTTCTACATTCCGCTGCACGACCAGGTGATCCACTTTGCCTCGGTGAAGAAGATCAACGTGCCGGTGCACCCGGACAACGCCATCCATTTCAAAGACGTGAAGTTCGTGAAGTAATTGCCCATGCTGGTCCATCTGCTGCGCAGGTTGGGCCAGTCAGTCCTGGTACTGCTGGCCGTTTCCTTTATTTCCTTCATGGTGTTTCGCCATATCGGCGATCCCACCATCAGCCTGCTGGGAGAGGACGCAACGCTCGAAGAGCGCGAAGCGCTCACCGAAGAGCTGGGTTTCAACAAGTCTGTTCCCCTGCAATACCTGCACTATGTGGGCAAGGTGTTGCAGGGTGATCTGGGCATTTCCTACCGACTCAAGCGGCCGGTGGCCGACATCATCTTTGAGCGCCTGCCCGCCACGCTGGAGCTGGCGCTGACCGCCGCCTTTTTTGCGCTGGCCATAGGCATTGTGCTGGGCGTGTACACCGCGCTGCGCAAGGACGGGTTCTTGAGCCGCGCCATCATGACGGTGTCGCTGGTGGGCGTGTCCCTGCCCACATTTTTGATAGGCATAGGCCTGATTTATCTGTTTGCCGTGGAGCTGCGCTGGCTGCCCTCGTTCGGCCGGGGCGAGACGGTGAATATCGGCGGCTGGGAAACCGGTCTGCTGACCAGCTCGGGGCTGGCTGCACTCATCATGCCGGCCATCACGCTGGGCTTTTACAACATGACGCTGATCATGCGCCTGGTGCGGGCCGAGATGCTGGAGGTGCTGCGCTCCGACTACATCCGCTTTGGCCGCGCACGTGGGCTGAAAGAGCGCGATCTGTACTTTGGCCATGCGCTGCGCAATACCTTGATCCCGGTGATCACCATTGCCGGCCTGCAGATCGGCTCGCTGATTGCCTTTGCCATCGTCACCGAGACGGTGTTCCAGTGGCCGGGCGTGGGCCTGCTGTTTATCTCGTCCATCCAGGGCGTGGACGTGCCCTTGATTGCGGCCTACCTGATGTTCATCGCGCTCTTGTACGTGGTGATCAATCTGTTCGTGGACTTTTTGTACGTGCTGGTGGACCCGAGGTTGCGGCGAGCCACCCCCTGAGGCGCTGTGCGCCTTCCCCCTCTCTCGCGCAAGCGCGGGATGGGGACGGCACCAGCGCGGCGGGGCGGCCCTTGCGCGGTGCCCTCGCATGGGGTGCGCCAATTTTGTAGGTTGTGTATCTGGACTTTCTCCCTCGCCCCTTCGGGGAGAGGGTGGGGGTGAGGGGCTTGCTTGCCGCTTCCCAGGCTTGAAACCCTTTTGGGGCGTGCAGAGATTGAAGGAAATGAATTCGTGAAACAGGCAACTATTCCCACCGGCTGGAAGGCCAGCGACTCACCGGTCAAGCGGGCGTTTGCGCGCTCGCGTCTGGTGCAGCTGGCGGCGGCGGTGCTGGCCGCCATCGTGCTGGCTACGATTTTTGCGCCGCTGCTGGCCTGGCAAAACCCGTTCGATCCCGCCAATCTGGACCTGATGGACGCCTTCACCGCTCCCGGCGCGCAAGGCAGCAGCGGCGCGCTGTATGCACTGGGCTCGGATGACCAGGGCCGTGATGTGTGGAGCGCCATTTTGTATGGCCTGCGCATGTCGGTGTTTGTCGGCGTCTCGGCCGTGGCCCTGTCGCTGGCGATTGGTGTGCCCCTGGGCCTGCTGGCGGGCTATGTGGGTGGCTGGTTCGACACGCTGCTGATGCGCGTTGCCGATGTGCAGCTCACCTTCCCCGTGATCCTGGTGGCGCTGCTGGTCTTTGGCATTGCCCGCGGCCTGCTGCCCGAGGGCTACCGCGACGACATGGCGGTGTACGTCATCATCGTGGCCATTGGCCTGTCTGACTGGGTGCAGTACGCCCGCACCGTGCGCGGCGCGGTGATGGTGGAAAAGCAGAAAGACTATGTGCTGGCGGCCCAGCTGATTGGCCGCAGCAAGGCGGCCATTCTGGCCAAGCACATCCTGCCCAATCTGCTGGCCCCGATTCTGGTGATTGCCACCATCAGCTTTGCCCATGCCATCGTGGCCGAGTCCACGCTGTCCTATCTGGGCGTGGGCCTGCCACCCACCTCGCCCTCGCTGGGCACGTTGATTCGCATCGGCCAGAGCTTTTTGTTCTCGGGCGAATGGTGGATTTTGTTGTTCCCCTCGCTGGTGCTGTTGGCCCTGGCCCTGTCCGTGAATCTGGTCGGCGACTGGCTGCGCGACGCCCTGAACCCCAAGCTGCAATGACCATGCACACAGACACTCTTTCTCCCGTGGCTGCCAGTGATGTGCAGCCTGTGCTGAGCGTGCGCCATCTGAGCGTCACCTTCGACACCTACAAAGGCCCGGTGCAGGTGCTGCACGACGTGAGCTTTGACATTGCGCGCGGTGAAATTCTGGGCGTGGTGGGTGAGTCGGGCGCGGGCAAGTCCATGACCGGCTCGGCCGTCACCGGCCTGATCGAGGCGCCTGGCCGCATCTCCGGCGGCACGGTGGAGCTGTTCGGCGAGCGCATCGATACGCTCACCGGCGAAGACCTGCGCCGCATACGCGGCAAGCGCATAGGCACCATTTTTCAAGACCCGCTGACCAGCCTGAACCCGGTCTACACCGTGGGCCGGCATCTGGTGGAGACCATCCGCACCCATCTGGACCTGTCGGAAAAAGAGGCCGAGGCCCGCGCCCTGGCGCTGCTGGAAGAGGTGGAAATCCCCCACGCCAAGGCGCGCCTGGCCCAGTATCCGCACCAGTTTTCGGGCGGCATGCGCCAGCGGGTGGCGATTGCGCTGGCGCTGTGCGCCGAGCCCGAGCTGATCATTGCCGACGAGCCCACCACGGCGCTCGATGTATCGGTGCAGGCGCAAATCATTGCCCTGCTGCGCCGCGTCTGCAAGGAGCGCGGCGCGGCCGCCATGCTCATCACCCACGACATGGGCGTGATTGCCGAGACGGCCGACCGCGTCATGGTCATGTACCACGGCCGGGTGCTGGAAACCGGGCCGGTGCGCCAGGTGCTGGATGCCCCCCAGCAGGCCTACACCCAGGTGCTGATGGCCGCCATTCCCAGCGTGCACCAGCGCGTGCAACGCCTGCCCGTGCCGGAAGTGGGCGGCGGCCCTGCGCCCAAGGCCCAGCCGTGGACTCCCAAAGTAATAGCTGAATCTGCCGATGCAGCCAGCGTGAAACCGCTTTTGGAAGTCAAAGAGTTGTGCAAGGATTACGACCTCTCCAGCGGCTGGCTGGCCCGCATGCTGGCGCGCGAGGAAAAGAAAATCCTCAAGGCTGCCGACCATGTGAGCTTCTCCATCCGCAAGGGAGCTACCTTTGGCCTGGTGGGCGAGTCCGGCTCGGGCAAGTCCACCGTGGCGCGCATGGTGGCGGGGCTGACGCCGCCCACCAGTGGCAGCATCTTGTTTGATGGCGTGGACAAGTGGAGCCCCGAGGCCCAGACCGTGGCCATGCGCCGGCGCTTTCAGATGATTTTTCAAGACCCCTACGCCAGCCTGAACCCGCGCTGGACCGTGGAGGCCTTGATTGCTGAGCCGCTGCAGGTGCTGGGCATCACAAGCTCGAAAGAGGAGACGGCCGAGCGCGTGCAAGAGGCCCTGCGCCGCGTGCGCATGCAGCCCGACGACGCCAAGAAATACCCGCACCAATTCTCAGGCGGCCAACGCCAGCGCATCGCCGTGGCGCGGGCCCTGGCCAGCCAGCCCGAATTCATCATCTGCGACGAGCCAACATCGGCACTCGATGTGTCGGTCCAGGCCCAGGTGCTGAACCTGATGCGCGATCTGCAGGACGAATTCGGCCTGACCTATCTGCTCATCAGCCACAACCTGGCCGTGATCCGCCATATGTGCGACGACATCGGCGTGATGCAGCGCGGTCGTTTGGTGGAGGTGGGGGATGCGCAAGCCGTGCTGGATGCTCCGCAGCATGCGTATACGCGGGAGCTGATGGCGGCGATACCGGATATTGCGCATGTGCATGGGTGAGGGCTGGGGGGGGACAGAAGCGGCCAATGATGCATTAGCGTATCTGTGTACACAACAGAATAAACTTCAGCCCCTATCACTATTAAAAAAGCTTGTATGAAATCACCATCCAAGAATTTTTTTCTCATCTTTGGCTGCTGTATCTTGCTCTCGTTGGCAGTGGCATTCTTCAATGGTCGAACCCTCGCATCGCTTATAAACCTTGGCTCTTATGTTGGAGCAGGTGTCATGGTGTTTGGATGCTGGCGTGCTATGAACACGCCGACTGCCGTCATTGGGCATCTCCATATGCAGCAACGAGAGGAGAACTGCCGAGCAGAGATGGAGGGGCGCTCTGCACCACACAAAGACATGGTTCAGATGCATCTTTCGTCTGGTCCTTTTGTATTCTCCGGGCTCCTTTGGCTAGTGATACTTCAGACTATTCGTTACACCTTTGAAATCTCGCTTGCATAGTGTTTAATCACCTGGTAACGTAGTGATAGATTCAACTGCGATCAACACTCTGAATATTTCTTTTAGCTCAGGCATGACCAATGTCAAGTTAGACGGATGCCTGACTGGTGGCCGGACGCCGCACGTTGCACTCAGGAGGGAGTAAATGGAGGTGCCAGTTGGCCAAAAAAATTAACGATCTCTCGTGCAAGGTATCGCCAGATTTCCAGTGATCCCACATCCGTGCTTTCTAAATCTGCAGCCTTTGATTTATGGCAAAAATCCTCTCGCCAGAGGCGGAGATTGTGGTGCATTGACCAGTTGATTCCGTAATTATGCGCAGTCGATCATCACGGCCTCGCAGCTAGCCGCCTTTCGGAGGTAGAGCCATGGGCTGGTGCATCCCATACAAATAGCAATCATGTAGCACGAGTTTAAAGTATGCGAAAAATTTTCTTAAGCCTTCGGTGTCGGGCTGCAATGATTGCTTTGCTGGCTTTTGGCGGAACAAGTCATGCACAAAATATCTCGACGTTCTTGCATGATGTTATTCGAGGTCCGAAGGAAGAACTCGTCCAACTTGAACATCGCATATATCATTTGGAAATTGCTCGTGAACTGGCTTATCGAACACTAATGCTCAATAGGTGTAGAAATTTTCAAAATTTGGTCGAGAACCCGCGGTTTGATGAGTTTGGTGAAGCAATCCTTAACGAAATGGGTTCACCGGATCCGGATGTGCTTACTATTTTTACAGCCGCAGGTCGTATACAAGATGCAACGATTCAAAATGCTCTGACGGATGCTCAAATCACCATAATTAAAAGAATCATGGAGTCACCTCATTACGGCGATTTTATAGAGTATCTATCGTTCGAGCGCGCTGAATCTGAAATTGCAGATGGGTTTGAAGACGTCAATACTGGAAAGAAAGCTCCTTGGATTGCTGCAGCAGCATTGTCCTATCTACAGCAAAGCAAAATATTTCCGTTACTTCTTGCGAACGCTAATGCAGAAGATCAAGCCATGCTCAATCGCCGTGATATTGATGGATTGATTCAGAGCCAACGGACTGCAGTCGATGATAAATATCTGCAAAGCTTGACGGATTTTTTTGAAAAACAGCTTGACTCCGAATCTCTTCGAGAAAAGCTTCAAATTGAAATCCAATATTTGTTAACGCTCTATAAAACTATCGGCATCGATGCGATGAGAGGCGATACTGTTCTGCAGGCTGAATCATTTTCAGCGGAAGGGGCCTTATGCAAATCGAAGAATGCTGCTAACTGCATTGGCACTGAATGGTTAGCTTCAGCAACTGCAATGAAAAAGAAAATTGAATATGAAAAATATGGAGCTGCTGCACGCATCATGCGTGAAAAATTTTCCGATCTGTGTGAAATTTATCCTAAATAATGCAATGCCATATGGCAGCATCAGGCTGATCTATGGCCAGTCGTAAATCGGCCTGCAACCACGCCCTTCTTTTTAAGCTGAGATAGGCTATGGAAAAGCGCAGGTTCGGGCTGTGTTGAATATCCTCAAAAAGGTTTGTAAAAATTCAAGCCTTTTTTCTTTCAGCGCAATGGTAGTGCGCTGGTGCAGTTTCTTTTTTCAGGAGCAACAGGAGCAACAGGGCCAGCGGGGCTCACCCCAACGACGGGGCGCCGTTGCCCAGCATGCCTAGTGCGGGAGTGGAGGGACAGGCTCGGGCTGGGCTGCTTAGGCTTGGTCCTGCGGCGCCAACTGCGCACGCAGCGTGGCCAGGATTTCCTCGGACAGCGCGGGGTTGCCGGCGGCGGTGGCGCGGGCCAGCACCAGGGCGCCCACCATGCTGGCCAGGGTGGTGATGGTGGTGGCGCGTTCCTCGGGTGTCAGCGGGCGCTGGGCGTCCTCGTCCGCAGACATCAGGGCGCGAGCAAAGCGCTGGATATTGCTCTCCACGCCCTGGGCAAACACCTCCGACATTTCTGGCCCGGCCCGGGCCGCATCCACGGCCAGGGCGGCGGCGGGGCAGCCCTCGCCGGGGTGGTCGCGGTGGCTGCTGGACAGATAGCCGTGCACCAGCGCCTGCAGCCTGGCCTGGGGATCGGTGTCGCCATCACCATGCTGGTTATCCAGTGCGGCCAGGGGCGTGATGGTCCAGTCAAAGGCGCGCAGACAGGCTTCGCGCGCCAGCGCGTCCTTGGATTCGAAATGGCGGTACAGGCCGCCATGGGTCAGGCCGGCGTCGCGGGTGATGTCGGCCACGCCCACGCCGGCCAGGCCGTGCTCGCGGTAGAGGCGGGCCGCGGCATCGACGATGCCGGCGCGGTTTTCGGCCGCTTGGGCCTTGGAGACTTTCATGGGTTTAGATGATGTCCATCATCAAAACAATTTATGATGATGCTCCTCATCATAAATGCCGGCACCGCCGGCCGCGACCCATGAAGCCGATGAAGCCGTTTTTTCTCTGCGTTGCCGCACAGGCCGGAGGCCGCCCATGAGCCGCCGCGTGGTCATCACCGGCCTGGGCCTGGTCTCGCCGTTGGGTTGCTCGGTGGAGCTGGCTTGGCAGCGCCTGCTGGCCGGCCAGTCCGGCATACGTGCGCTGGCCCCCGCCGTCTGCGAAGGCCTGGACACCCGCATTGCGGGCCGTGTGCCGGAGCTGGACGAGGATGCAGAAGGCGGCTGGAATGCCGATGCCGTGGTCTCCCCCAAGGAGCAGCGGCGCATGGACCGCTTTAGCGCCATGGCCCTGGGTGCGGCCGGCCAGGCCCTGGCCCATGCCGGCTGGCAGCCGCAGACGGCTGCGCAGCAGGAGCGCACGGCCACGGTGATTGCCTCGGGCGTGGGCGGCTTTGGTGCCATTGCCGAGGCGGTGCGCACCACGGATACGCGCGGCCCTTCGCGGCTGTCGCCCTTTACCGTGCCGGCGTTTCTGGTCAATCTGGCTGCAGGCCATGTCTCCATACGCCATGGGCTCAAGGGCCCGATTGGCGCGCCGGTCACGGCCTGCGCCGCCAGCATCCAGGCCGTGGGCGATGCGGCCCGGCTGATTCGCGCTGGTGAGGCCGATGTGGCCCTGTGCGGCGGCAGCGAGGCCTGCATAGACCGCGTCAGCCTGGGTGGCTTTGCAGCGGCCAAGGCCTTGTCCAGCGGCTTTAACGATAGGCCTGAGCAAGCCTCGCGCCCCTTCGATGCGGCGCGTGACGGCTTTGTGATGGGTGAGGGCGCAGGCATGCTGGTGCTCGAATCCCTGGAGCATGCGCTGGCGCGCGGCGCCACGCCGCTGGCCGAGGTGCTGGGCTATGGCACCAGCGCCGATGCCTACCACATCACCTCCGGCCCGGAAGACGGCAACGGCGCGCGCCGCGCCATGGAAACCGCCCTGGCCCAGGCGCAGCTACAGCCAGGCCAGATTCAGCATTTGAACGCCCATGCCACCTCCACCCCGGTAGGTGACCGGGGCGAGCTGGCCGCCATACGTGCCGTGTTTGGCCAGGCCATGGCTGAAGGGACAGGCCCCGCCATCACCGCCACCAAATCCGCCCTGGGCCATTTGCTGGGCGCGGCCGGTGGTGTGGCCAGCATCTTCACCGTGCTGGCCCTGCGCGATCAGATGGTGCCGCCGGTGCTGAACCTGGAGCAGCCCGATGTGCTGGCCGAGGGGCTGGACCTGGTGCGCGGCGCGGCCCGGCCCGTGGCCATGCAGCACGCCTTGCTCAACGGCTTTGGTTTTGGCGGGGTGAATGCCTCGCTGGTGCTGGGGCGTTACCAGGGCGAGGCGTGAGCGAAGGCGTGGCGTGCAGCTTGCTGCTTAGAACCACTCACACGACCCAGCAAACCGTAGGTTTGCGGTCGAGACGAGGCGTGAGGCCGTAGGCAGTACACCTCGTACGACAAGGCTGAGCAACGACGTATCGAGGCTTGTGTGAGTGGATCTTAAAAGTCCAACACGGCGCGCAGCACTGCCTGGCGGCGCTCGCCCAGCGAGACATAGATGTCACTGCCCGATGAGGCCACATAGGTTTTGTCGAACAGGTTTTTGATGTTCAGCTGCAGGCGTACCGGGCGCTGGTTCCACTGCGTTTCGTAAGAGACAAAGGCGTCGGTGACGTTGTAGGCATCGTTGTCAAAACTGTTCTTGGCGTCGCCCGCCCGCTTGCCCACATGGCGCACGCCGGCACCGGCGCGCCACTGGCCATTGCTGCTGTCACGCGCAAAGCTGTAGGCCGCAAACAGCGAGGCGCTGTGCCTTGCCACATTGGCCAGGCGATTGCCCTGGTATTGCGGGTCATCGCTGACCCAGGCGTCGGTGTAGGCATAGCTGCCAATCAGCTGCCACTGGCGGCTGAGCTGGCCTGCAATGTCCAGCTCCAGCCCGCGCGAGCGGGCACCACCCATGACACGGGTGACGGTTTCGCCGTCGACCACATCCTTGCCCTGCACATTGCGCTTGCGGATGTCGTAGACAGCTGCGGTGGCGCTGAGGCCGCGGGCCAGCTCCAGCTTGGCGCCCAGTTCCCAGGACTTGGCCTGCTCTGGCGGCAGGGCGCCCACCAGCAGCGTGCCCACGCTGCTTTGCGGCTTGAAGGATTCGCTGTAGCTGCCATAGACCGACCAGCGCTGGTCGGGCTGCCACACCAGGCCCACGCGCGGCACAAACTGCCAGCCATTGGAGGCGCTGTTGACCTGGAAGGGCCGGCCCTTGCCGGCCTCCTGCTTGTAGTGCAGCCAGCGGCCGCCGGCCTGGGCAATCCAGTGCGCACCCAGGCGGATGTTGTCCTGGAAGAACAGGGCTTGCTGGCGGATTTTGTCGCTCTGCTCGCTGTCGGCGGCACTGATGCTGGTGGAGTGGGGCATCTGGCCGTAGACCGGGTCGTAGACGTTGAAGCCGCTGTTGTTGCGGCCGCGAATCAGGTCGCGGCGGTAGATGTCGCTGTCCTCCAGGTCCAGGCCGGTGAGGACGTCGTGGCGCAGCCCGCCCCATTGCACGCTGCCCTGCAGATTGAACTGGGCCACATGCTGCTGGCTCACGGCGCCGCGCGTGCCGTCGGGGCGGCGGGTGAGCACGCCGGTCACCGGGTTGAGCGACACCGGCCGGGCCTGGTAGTCGTCGTAGCGGTTGCGGTTGTAGCTGTAGGTGGCGCCCAGCTTCCACTGCGGGCTCAGCGTGTGCTGGCCTTGCACGGTGAAAAAGTCCGAGTCGCCCAGGGTGCGGTTGTAGGCCTCGTCCAGACGGCGGCGGGGGTCTATGTCCAGCGGCTTGCCCGTGCGCTTGTCGATGACGGTGCCACGGTCAAAAGGCTGCTCGTAATCGCTGTGTTCATAGGACACGCGCACATAGCTGTCGCGGCCATACCAGGCCAGCGAGGGGGCGATCACAGTCTGCTTGTTCACGCCAAAGTTGCGCCAGTAGTCGACATGGCTGGTGTCGGCAATCAGACGGTAGGCCAGGCCCTTGTCACCCAGCGGGCCGGTCAGGTCCACAGAGGCGCCGCCGCCGCCATAGCTGGAGACGCTGAGCGCAGCCTGGCCGGCAAATTCCAGCTGGGGTTTTTTGGTGACCATATTGATCACGCCGCCCGGGTCCATGCTGCCGTAGAGGATGGAGGACGGGCCCTTGAGCACTTCCACTCGGTCGGTGGTGTAGGTCAGGTTGCGCGCCAGCACGGTGCGTACGCCGTCGCGCAGGATGGAGCCGTCGCGGTTGAAGCCAAAGCCGCGCTTGATCAGCGCGTCCTGCGTGCCGCCCAGGGTGTTGGCCTGGGTGATGCCGCTGACGTAGTACAGCGCCTCGTCAATATTGCGCACCTGCTGGTCTTGCAGCACCTGGGCCGGCACCACGGCCACGGCCTGAGGCAGATCGCGCAAGGCCGCATCGGTGCGGGTGGCCGTGGTGGCTCGCTTGGGCTGGTAGCCGATTTCCTGGGCTTTTTCCTGGACGATGATCTCGGGCAGCAGTGACTGCTGGCGGGTGTCGCTGTCCGCGGTGGCGGCGGTTTGTGCGAGGGCGGGCATGGCCAGGCAGGCGGCCAGGCCCAGAAGGGGACGAGGGCAGAGGGTCACGATGGCGTGAAAACAAGAGCGAACGCAAAGCGGCCTGCGTTGCTGTGAGCAGAGAATCTGTGGGAATACGATTCTAATTAATTCTCATTTGCTCTAAATCAACTATCAGATGAAATAAGAGGCGTACAGATGTAAAAAAGGCTTGCAGAAATGCAAGCCTTTTTTGCGTTTTTCGCAGCCTGGGTCAGCGCGGGCTGCTCTGAATGGAGGAGCTTATGCGCCCAGCACCACGCGGCGTTGTGCGCGCAGCGCATCCCGGTCAATGCTGGCGCTCAGGAGCTCCATGTCGCCCCTGCTCACGCCCAGGGCGCTGAAATGCGCGGGCCAGTGTTCGACCACGGCGGCCACCTGCTGCATGAGCTCTATGGCGCGTGGCAGCTTGATGCCGTATTCGTTGATGTCCGAGAGTGCGTTCTCCAGGCTGGACTCGGCACCCAATCGACCTACACCCATGGCCTGGTAGCCCAGGTTTTGCAAGCTGGGCACCATGTCGTAGGCCGGCGTCAGGTCGTAGTAGCCGTCAAAGTTCAGCATGATGCTGTGGTTGCGCTCGTGGTCGTCGGTGTTGTCCATCAGGATGTTGAACACCATGCGTTTGAAGAGCTCTTCGCGCTGGGCGTTTTGCCGATCGGGATGGCCCAGGCGCAGCAAGATGCCAGCCAGTGCGCTGTAGTCCTCGGGCAGCCCTGCGGCCCGCAGCGCGGTTTTCGCGGAGAGGCAATGCATGCGTGCCTGTCCTATGCGGTCAAAGCGTTGGATGGTCAGTGCATGCCGCTTTTTGCCATGGCGCACAGGCAGTGCCAGCACATCCGTGTCTGCGGTGCGTATGCCGGCCAGTCGGGCCAGTGTCATGGTGGCATGCTCTATCAGCGGCGTATCCACCTCGTCATCGAGTTCGCTGAACTTGATGATGCAGGGTCCGCTGTCGGTCTGCAGCAAGGCCTTGGGGCGGGCACCGCCCAAGGTGACACCGGGCTGGAGCAGGCGCTGCATTGCTGGCGTGATGGGCGCTTGTGCCTGCACGTCTTCGACGGCGCGGGCCAGCTCGCCCACATCGCGTAGCTGTGGGTAAGGCCCCAGGTTGCGTGGAATGTAGTGCTCGGCAGAGACGGACACGCCGAGTGCGCCAAAGCGGTCATCCCCTGCAAACAGCAGCATCTCCAGAATGGACAGCCGCTTGGGGCGGTCGACGTGGCGGATGATGCGCTCGCCCCAGCGGTCTGGCCGGGCATCATCCAGGGCGCCGGGCGCGGAGCCGCGTTCGCCGGCAGAGAAGCTCTGCCCTGCCATCAAGGGCAGGTCTTCGCTGAGTGCAAAGTCCTGCCAGCTCGAGGCATAGGAAAACGTGGCGCAGTCCGCAACAAAGGGTGAAAGGCGGATCTCGCCTAGCAGCGTGGGTGTATCAGGGACGAGCAAGGCCCAGAGGAACAACTGGTCCTGGGGCTCGTATAGGCCCGGTGTGATGCTGTGCGGGAGCGTCATAAGGGGTCTTTCTCTGAGCCAGGCTTGGCCCTGACGAGCAGCGCTGCGGCCTGTGCAGCGGCCAGGATGGAGCCGGGTCGTGCCGGCTGCACTTGCTGGCCCACGCTATGGGGGGCTGTCTGCAGCATCGTTTGTGCCGTGTCGGCCTGGCTCGCCTGTGCCACCGCTTTTCTCAAGGCGCCATAGTTGAGGGTGGGCTCTGCCACTTGGGGGGCGGCGCTGGAGAGATGGGCCGGTGCGGAGGGCGCACCGGTGTGCAGCGGCGTTGCCGGCACGGCCTTGGGGCCGACGGGCCGCCGCTTGGTCCGGACCTTGGCCACCTCTAGCTCCAGTGCCGCATGGTCGTGCTGCGGGGCAATCAACTCGGCCAGCCCCTGTCCTTGGGCGGGGTTGATCAGCCATATGCACATCACATAGAACGCCATGGAGACGGCGGGATCGCCGCGCTCGATACGGGCCATGGTGGGCTGCGAAACCCCCAGTTTTTTTGCCCATTGCGCCTGCGACTCGCCACGCCGCTTGCGTGCAATGGCGATGTGCTGGCCCAACTGCGCAATCTGCTGGAGCACGGCCAGGGGGAAGTCAGCGGGGGCAGTGTTTTGGCGTGGCATTCATAAATATTAGATGAAATTGATATTTATGAAAAACAATGAATTAAATATTGCCTGACTCGCCATGTTTGGCATCTATTTATTCATTGTTTTTGTGTAATCGATTTTTTTAGATGTTGTATGAATGATGGCGGCTTGGCGTTGGACCATCTACGCGTCGTGTGAGCAAAGAGGGTGCCGGGAACCGCCATGAACGAAAAAAGGCTTGCAAACATGCAAGCCTTTTTCGCTTCTAGCGCAATGGTGCTGCGCTTAGATAGCTTTTTTTCAGGAGCGATGGAGTAAAGCCTGCTCTTCACAAGAAGGACTTGGCGTTGTCCAACACCATGTCGCAGGCTTTCTCCTTCAGATCGCCCTTGATCTTGTCCATATTGAAGCTTTTGCCGCCATCGCCCTTGATCACGCCCATCAGGCCGTCCTTGTAGCCCTGGTCCTTGGGCTCTTCCTTTTTGCCCAGGCCGATCTTGCCCAGCAGCTGGTCCTTGACCTGGGCGGCCTTGTTGGCGTTCAGGTAGTTGTTCTTCATGCAGTAGGTGATGACGCCAGCCGCATTGCTGGCCGTGCCCGAGCCGGCCATGCCGCCCAGAGCGCCCAGGCCACCGGCACTGCCGCCTGCACCGCCCACCAGGCTGCCCAGGCCGGAGCCGCTGCTTTCGCTGGCGGCGCTGGAGCCGCCGCCCAACTTGGAAGCGCTGTCGCGCAGCGTGTCGCCCAGGCCGGCCTGGGCCGGTAGCGCGATGAGGGCGAGGGTGGTGCTCAGCAAAGCGGTGGCCACTGTGATTTTCATGGGTGCGTCCTTTCCTGTAAGCCCAGCGTGGGCGAAGTTACACAAGGTAGCACACAACGGGAACGCCCCGATTGCTTTGTGCAATGGGCCAGCCGCTGTCTGCGGGCCGCATCAATCCAGGAAAGCGGCAACCTCTTCGGGCGTCAGATAGCGCTGGAACACCAGGTGCGGGTTCTGGGCTTCGTGGCAGGCGCTGTCAAAACCTGACCAATTGCGCCGGCAGGCGTCTTTTTTGTCGAGGGCGATCAGCACGCAGCGGCCCAGGCGGCGGGCGTTGTGGCGCAGCGGTGCCTCGCCCCAGGACCAGGCCATCTCGTTGACCAGCTTGCCCTGGGCATAGGCCGTGGCCTGCAGCCAGGCAAAGGCGGCGCGGTCTGCACCATTGCCATCGTGGGTGGCGGTCAGCGTGATGCCCAGCGGTTGCTGGTGTTCGGCCATCAGCTGCTGCAGCAGGGTGAAGGTGTGAAAGTTGTTGTTCACCCCATGGGCGCGCACCACCAGGCCGGTGCCTGTGGCGGGCAGTACCACCACCAGTTCGTTCTCGTAGCTCACGCAGGCCGCCAGCCACAGAAAGTACAGCTGCTCAAAGGGCAGGCTGTCGTTGTCATGCAGGCTGGCGATGTGCTCCTGCAGCGCAGGGTTGGCAAGAAAGCGCTGGTGGTTGCCCTCGTCGCGCAGCACCATGGTCATCATGGGCAGGACCAGCAGCTCCACGGCCTCGAACAGCTCATCAATGGCATCGGCTTCGGCACCGTCCAAAGCCTCTACGCGCGCCTGCGTATCGGCCCAGGCCTGGGCCGCTTGGGGGTCGTCCTGGGCCTCTTCTTCCTCCACCTCGCGTGCGCAGTACGGCGCCAGGCGCTCCTGCCAGCGCTGCATCAGCGTCAGGCAGCAGGGAAAGAGCAAAGTGGGATCGGCGCCGCTTTCCACCAGCGAGCCACTCATCAAGGCCAGCAGCGAGGCCGGATAGGGCGGGAGTTCGGGCAGCAACCCGGCCAGGGCCTGCAGCGCGGCGGCGCTGTGCGCCGGGTCACGGGCCAGGGTGTAGAGCGCGGAGACTTCGGGTTGGGCAAAGAACTCGGCCGGCGTAGGCCGCTCTCCTGAGACGGGCGCGTGCAGCAGGGCCAGCAAATCGGGGGACAGGGAAAAGCTTGGCTCACTCATGGGCAGATAGGGGCAGATGCGAAAAGGCGTGAAAAAGGCCTGCGCTGCAGGCCCAGGATGGAGGGGCTTGGCGGGCGCTGCGATGAGCAGCGCCGGGCCTTCTTACTTGGCGGGCGCGGGCGTGGATGCCGGTGTCGGCATGGCCGCACCGGGCTTGGGCTCCGTAGCCGTCGCATTGCCGGCGCTGGGGGCCTGATCGGCCGGCAACTGCTGGACGGTGGCGCGCACGGCGCGGCTGCCCTGTGGCGGCTGGGGGAAGCCGCTGAGGGCGGCATCAAAGAGCACGCTGTAGATCACGCGGTCATCGGTCCAGACCTCGTCATAGGCGGCCGAGGTTTCGTAGACGATTTTCTGCGTCTGCTGGTCCCGCATCACCAGCTTGACGGAGCGGTAATACACCATGGGGGGGGCATCCATCCAGCTCATGCCAAAACCGCCGCCCCAGCGGCCGCCGTAGCCCAGGCCCCAGCCCCATGCAGGGCCGGGCGGGCCGTAGTAGGGCCAGTTGCTGGCGCGGCCGTAGCTGGCGGCGGCCATGATCTGCACCACCAACTTGGCCTTGCCCGGGGTTTCGTCGCGGGTCAGGCCCACGCGTTGCAGCGATTGCTCGGCCTGGCGCTCGACCATGGCCCAGCTTTGCTGCTGGGTCATGGAGGGCAGCAGCTCCAGGCGGTAAGTGGGGGGCGCGGGCAGCTGGGCCAGCGTGGAGTAGCTGGTGACATGGCTGGTGATTTCACGCGGGCCGCTGGCGCAACCGGCCAGCACCAGCGCGGTGGCGCTGGCAGCGGCCAGGCCCAGGCGGCGGATCCACAGTGTGTGTGACATACAGGTCTCCCATCGGGTGGCTGCGCTGTGTGCGCAGCCTTGCATGGCATTGTGACCAAATTCGGGGGCTGCAAGTTCCTGCGTCGTGGCAGTTTCTGGGCTACGGGCAGCAAAAAGCCCCGCATTGCGGGGCTTGGGAAAGGGGCTGGGTCAGGCGATCAGCCCAGTTGCACCACCTGCACACCGCCGGGGAGCTGGGCCATGGTGGGCAGCTCTTCATGGTCGAAGGCCGTGTCGCCGTTGGGGTCGGCAATGCCGGTGGCCTTGGCGTTTTTGAAGTCCTGCAGATTGGGGTCCATCATGTGCGTGGTCACGATATGGCCCATGGCGCGGAACATGCTCTCGATGCGGCCGGGGAATTTCTTGTCCCACTCGCGCAGCATCTCGCCCACGGCCACGCGCTGCAGGCCATCCTGGCTGCCGCAGAGGTTGCAGGGGATGATGGGGAAGTTCTGGTACTGGGCCCAGCGGATGGTGTCCTTCTCGGTCACATAGGCCATGGGGCGGATCACCACATGCTTGCCGTCGTCGCTCACCAGCTTGGGCGGCATGCCCTTCATGCGGCCGCCGTAGAACATATTGAGCATCAGCGTCTGCACGATGTCGTCGCGGTGGTGGCCCAGCGCCACCTTGGTGCAGCCCAGCTCGTCGGCCACCTTGTACAAGATGGCGCGGCGCAGGCGCGAGCACAGGCCACAGGTGGTCTTGCCCTCGGGCACCACGCGCTTGACCACGCTGTAGGTGTCCTGGGTTTCGATGTGGTAGTCCACGCCGATGGACTTGAAGTACTCGGGCAGGATGTGGTCGGGAAAGCCGGGTTGCTTCTGGTCCAGGTTCACGGCCACCAGGTCAAACTTCACCGGCGCGCGCTTTTGCAGCTTGCGCAGAATGTCCAGCAGGGTGTAGCTGTCCTTGCCGCCGGACATGCAGACCATGATTTTGTCGCCTTCTTCAATCATGTTGAAGTCGACGATGGCCTTGCCCACTTCGCGGCACAGGCGCTTTTCCAGCTTGATCTGCTCGCGTTCGATCTTGATCTTGCCGGGCTTGGCTTCGGCGCCGTTGTCGGTAGCGGCCGGGGCTGCGGCGTCGGCAGCGTCTTCGGCGATCCAGGGGTTGTCAGTCACAGCGTTCATGGGGTTCACCATTGTCCGGTTTCGATGCGAATGGCCACTTCGCAGTCCTCAAAGATTTCCAGTTTTGCGATTTTCACGCGTACACCCAGCACGCCGGGCAGCTGCATCAGGCGCTGGGCCAGCTTGCCGATCAGGCTTTCCAGCAGGTTCATGTGCTCGGACGTGCATTCATCGATGATGATCTGGCGCACCTTGCGGTAGTCCAGCACATGGGTGATGTCGTCATCCTGCGGGCGCAACGCCTGCGGGCCCAGGTTCAGCTCCGCATCCACCTGAATGGGCTGGGGCGCGGTTTTTTCGTGGGCCAGAATGCCCAGGTTGGCGTCGAAACGCAGGCCCGTCAGGGTGAGCGTCTGGCTGCCTGTCGCAGCGTGGTTCATGGTTGTGCGTTGGGTAAAAGCGCTGCGGCGTCGGGGCGCAGACGGAAAGTCTCCACGCCCACGGCCTCGCAGTCGGGGTATACGTCGGGCTTGCTGGTGGCCACGCGGGCGGCCACCACGCCAGGGTGGGCCAGCAGCGCGTCCAAAACAGCGTCGCCCAGGGTTTCCTGCAGCCCGATATGGCCGGCGGCCACGGCCTGGTGCACCACCTGGCGCACAAAGTCGTAATCCACCACCTCATCAAGGGCATCGCGCTGCGGCGTGCTGGCAGCCAGCGGCACATACAGGTCGATGTCCAGTCGCAGCCGCTGGGGGGCGGCGCGCTCGAAACCATGGATGCCTATGGACGCCTGCACCTGCAGGCCGCGCAGAAACAGCCGGCGGCATTGTGCCAGCAAGGCGGCAGTTGCGTGCGGGAGCGGGTCAATCGGGTGCATGGGTATCCAGGGCAAAAAAGGCCAAACAAAGGGGGAAAGCGGCGTGGCGGCTTTAGGCGGCGGGGACGTCCCCGGCCAGAAACATCACATCGCGCGCCAGCGGAACCAGGTGCTGGCCATTGTCCACACTCAGCGTGCAGCCGGTAATGGCCGGGTTTTCGGCCAGAAACACGCCGGTGCGCGCCACATCGGCTGCGGCCAGCGGGCGGCGCAGCAGGTTGATGCGGGCGGTGCGCTGGTAATTGGCATCGCTTTGCGGGCCGCTGGGGTACATCAGCCCCGGCGAGATGCCCACCACCCGCACGGCCGGTGCCAGGGCCTGGGCCTGCAGGGCCACGGCCCGCTCCAGCGCCAGTTTGGACAGGGTGTAGGAAAAATAATCGGGGTTGAGGTTGTGCACCTTCTGGTCCAGCACATGGATGGCTACAGGGCTGTGGCTGCCTTCCAAGGGCGAGCGCGCCAGGCGATTGGCCCATTCCGCCGTCAGTGCCAGCGGCGCCAGGGTGTTGGTGTGCAGCTGGTGGTCGACCTTGGCCCAGTCCTGGTGAAAGTCCTGGGCGCTGTCGGGCTCGAAGGTGGAGGCGCTGTGGACCAGGGCCGTGGGCAAGGTGGCGGTGGCGGCCGTGAAGGCGTCCAGCAGGTCGGGCAGGGCCTGGCGGTCGGCCAGGTCGGCCTGCAGCGCCACGGCCTGCACGCCCAGGGCCTGCGCTTCGGCGCAGGTGGCGGCGGCCGCATCGGCGCTGTGGCGGTAGTGGCAGGCCACGTTCCAGCCGGCGCGGGCAAAGGCCAGACAGAATTCGCGGCCCAGGCGCAGGCCGCCGCCGGTGATCAAAACCCAGGGTGTCATGTACATCGCGCAGCAGTGGAAAAAGGCGGCGCTGGAGCGGGCAGCCCAGGGCCGGGTGGGGCCTCCAGCTTGCGCAGCGGTTCGGCGGGCCGCCAGCGGCGACAATCCCCGGATTGCACAGGGCGCCGGCAGCGGCGGGCGGCCGAGAGAAAGCGACAAGATGGAAAGCTCTGAAAGTTTACCGGGCGCACTGACGTCCCACATCCAGCAGGCCATTGCCGCACAGGGAGGCTGGCTGCCGTTCGACCGCTTCATGGCGCTGGCGCTGTACCAGCCCGGCCTGGGCTATTACGCCAATGACAGGGCCAAGTTCGGCCAGATGCCCCAGTCCGGCAGCGATTTTGTGACCGCGCCCGAGCTGTCACCGGTGTTTGGCCAACTGCTGGCCGTGCAACTGGCCGAGGCCTTGGCGCGCACCGGCACCGACGAGGTCTGGGAGTTCGGCGCCGGCACCGGGGCACTGGCGCTGCAACTGTTGCAGGCGCTGCAAGCGCTGGGCGTGCAGATTCGCCGCTACACCATTGTCGACCTGTCGGGCACGCTGCGCGCACGCCAGCAAGAGACGCTTTCCGCGTTTGCCGGCCTGGTGCACTGGGTGGACCAACTGCCGGAACAATTCGGCGGCGTGGTGGTGGGCAACGAGGTGCTGGACGCCATGCCGGTGCAACTGCTGCAGCGCAGCCAGGGCCGCTGGCACGAGCGCGGTGTGGTGGCCGAGGGGGCGGGATTTGCCTGGCAGGACCGGCTGAGCGATCTGCGCCCGCCGCTGGACATTGAGGGCGAGCACGACTACCTGACCGAGATCCACGCCCAGGGCGAGGCCTTTATCCGCACCCTGGGCGAACGCCTGGCGCGTGGTGCGGCCTTTTTCATCGACTATGGCTTTGGCGAGTCGGAGTACTACCACCCGCAGCGCCATATGGGCACGCTGGTCTGCCACTACCAGCACCAGGTGGACAGCGACCCGCTGGACAAGGTGGGCCTGAAAGACATCACCGCCCACGTCAACTTCACCGGCACGGCCGTGGCAGCCCAGGACGCCGGCTTTGAGCTGCTGGGCTACACCACCCAGGCGCACTTTCTCATCAACTGCGGGCTGCAGCAAAAACTGGAGCAGCTCACGCTGGTCCAGCGCGCTCCAGCACTCAAATTGATGCTGGAACACGAAATGGGCGAGCTGTTCAAGGTGATAGGCCTGGTCAAGGGGCTGGAGCCTTGGGATACACGCGGCTTTGCCAACGGCGACCGCACGCACAGGCTGTAATCCAGCATGGGTGCAGCGAACCACTCTGCCCCCGCCCATGTCACTGCTGCGCGCTGGTGCTGGATGCTGGGTCTGGATGGCTTGCTGCTGGCCCTGCTCTGGCATGAGCACCTGCGTCCTGCAGCCATGCCTTTTGCCTTGGGCAGCTTGCTGACGATGCTGTGCACCATCCAGGCATGGTGGCATGGGCTGCGTCGCCTCTGGCTGACCTGGCGGGTGCACCAGGTGTTTGGCGCATCCATAGACCACCTGCGGCCTGTGCCCTTGGCACGGAGCTATCGCCTGCTCAGCGCGCTGGGCGATGTGCTGATCGCGCTCACGCTGCTGCTGACGCAGCAGCCCTGGCTGGCCGCAGGCTACACAGGGGCCGCGTTGCTGGTGCATGGCCTGTTGTGCTGGCATGCACGACCACCAGCGCGCACGGGCTCCGCATGACGCGCTGGTGGGGTGGGGACAGCGGGAGCGGGTTCAGCGCGCCACGCGGCTGCCGTTGCGCACGTCGTAGGCCTGCTGGTCCTTGAGGTCTATGCGGTAGATCTCGCGCGTGACATTGCCGGCAAAGCCCAGCTCGACGATGGACACCGTGTCCAGCGTGGTGGTAAAGCCCGAGGGCAGAACCTGGTTCAGGCGCTTGGCAGTCTCGGCCATGGCTTGTTCGATCTCGGGCGTGTAGCGGGTCTCGCTATAGACCAGGGTGTTGTGCGGGTTGTGGCTGCTGACCAGCTTGCCGCCTTGCTCCACGTTCACGCCGCTGACGCCCACGGTTTGCACCATGGACTTGGCCGAGTCGTTCATGCGGGTGTAAACCGGCCCGGTCACGCGCGGCAGCGGGCCGTCACGCAGCGGGGCCAGGGCTGCAGTGGCACGGGTGTTGAAGTCCATCATGGCCGTATAGGCCGCTCCCGACTTGACCACGCCCAGGTCCAGCCACCAGGGCTTGCCTGCACCTTTGGCGGCCTCGGTGGGGTAGAAGTTCTTCAGGTGCACATCCTTGAGCACGGGCGGCAGCGTGGGCAGGGCAGCCAGCATCTTGCGCGGCGTGGCCGGATCGGCACTGTGGATATGCACCACGGTGATATGGGGCAGGTTGAAGGTGAGGGCCTCGGCGTTGAGTTGCTGGCGCTGCAGGGCCTGCAGCACCACGGGGGTGACCTGGCTGTCCAGCACAAAGGTGGCGTCCGCGGGCAGGCGATACACCAGTCCATAGGTGGTCTGGTGGGCGCGGAACTCGCTGCTGGCCAATGCCTTGTTGTCCACTCCTTGGGAGGCTGCGCCAGGGGCGGTGCTGCCGCAGGCGCTCAGCAACACAGCGCTGGGAATGAGGGCGAGAAGGTGGAAGCGGGAGAGGTAAGACATGACAGGGACTGCGGTAGAGGCGAAAGAGAAGGCGTTTGCCGGCAGCCTGCCCTCTGCGGGCAGGTGCTGGCTGTGGGCAATGTAGGCAGGCCATATGTCGTGACCGTGACGAAGCGCCGCACCCAGCGGCAGCCGGTCTACACTGCAGGCCATGATTCGCTGGATGCTGCTGATGTTCATCTTGCTGGTGCTGGTCAACAGCGCCACGGGCTGGGTGCGCAAGATTGGCCTGGGCCGGCTGCCTGGTGACTTCAGCTTGCGCATTCTGGGCCGCGAGGTGTTTTTGCCCTGCGCCAGCGCGGTGCTGATGACGATGCTGATGTTCAGTGCCATCAAGCTGCTGGCTTGGATGATGTAAGACCCCCCCTGAGTCGCCTTCGGCGCCTTCCCCCCGCTCTCGCTTCGCTGCGCTCGCGGGCTGGGGGACGCTGCCAGCGCGGCGGGGCGGCCCTTGCGCGGCAGCCCTGGTATGGGCGTGTCAGGTTTATGCGGTTGGGGCCAAGCCCGCTTTGCCGTAGCACAGAGAACTCCATGGCCATCGCATATCGGTTTCTGCAGGATGCGAACAGATTGAACTCACTCAAACCCATGCAGCAAGCGCTATGGATGCTCTTGTTTTTGCATGGACGCTTGCGCTAGCTTGTAAAAGCGATCTCCGGCTTCACGTACAAGGCTGGAGCTTTTTGAAGGATTTGCATGACCACGCCCGACACCCAGCACATCGTCTGCCCCCATTGCCATAAAACCAACCGCGTGCAGAGCGCGCAGCTGGGAAGTGGGCCGGATTGCGGCAGCTGCCATCAGCCCTTGTTTACCGGTGAGCCCGTGCAGCTGGATGCGGACAGCTTTGCCAAGCAGGTGGGGCGCAACCAGATTCCTGTGGTGGTGGATTTCTGGGCGCCCTGGTGCGGCCCCTGCCGCATGATGGCCCCGGGCTTTGCCCAGGCTGCGCAGCAGATGGAACCTGCCGTGCGCTTTGCCAAGCTGGACACCGAGGCCTATCCCCATGTGGCTGCACCCTTCAATGTGCGCAGCATTCCCACCATGATTTTGTTTGAAAACGGTGTGGAGAAAGCCCGCGTTTCCGGCGCCATGCCACCCGGGGAAATCGTGCGCTGGGTGCAGTCGGTGCTGTAGAGGGATTTGCAGGCCTTGGCGCTGTGGTCAAGGCTGAAGCTGCAAAAAACGTAGCTCTTTATGCAGCTACGGCTTGCGCTGCAAGCTGTTTCAATGCACGGGTCAGCGCGGCGATATCGGCCTCGCTGGTATGCCAGGCCACCGAGGCCCGCACCACGGCGGGCAGGCCTCTGGCCTGCATGTCCAGTGGCGTATAGCCCATGCCGCTGGCGGCCACCTGAATCTCTTGTTCCAACAACGCCTGCTGCACTTGGGCAGGGGTGTAGCCCTCCAGCGTGAAGGGCAGGATGCCGCAGTCGGCGGGCACGTCGCCCAGGTGCTGCAGCGTCAGCCCCGGCACGCCGGCCAGGGCGGTGCGCAGCTGGTTGGCACGCTGGGCGATGGCGGCAAAGCGCTGGGCCCAGCCTTGGGCCTGGGCAGTGTCCAGCGCGGCCAGCAGGCCGAGTTTGAGCGCCATGGAGGCTTCGGACTGCTCCAGCACGCGCGCGTCGCGCCGCAGTACGGGGCCGTTGGCGGTGATGGGGCAAGACAGGTGATCCACCACCTGGGGGCGCAGCTTCTCGACAAAGCCGGGTTTGAGGTAGACCACACCGGTGCCGCGCGGGGCGCACAGCCATTTGCGGCCGGGGGCCGTGAGCGCATCGCATTGCAGGGCCTGCACATCCACGGGGATATGGCCCAGGGCCTGGGCTGCATCGATCACATAGGCAATGCCATGGCGGGCGCAGAGCCGGCCCAGGGCGTGGGCGTCGTACACGGTGCAGCCATTGGCCGGCACCCAGGTCAGGGTGATGAGCTTGACGCGCTCCAGCTGCGTCTCCAAGGCCACCAGGTCCAGCGCGCCCTCGGGCGTGCAGGGCATGGTCTCCACCACGCAACCGGTGCGGGCCGAAAGCTGCAGCAGCATGGCGTAGTTGCCACCCCATTCGCCGGGCGCCACCAGCACCCGGTCGCCTGCGGCCAGCGGCAAGGCGCCGACCACGGCATTCCAGCCATGGCTGTTGCCCGTGGTCAGGGCGATATCGGACGGGGCGCAGTGCAGCAGCTCGGCCAGCCGGGCGTACAGCTGCTGCAGCTGGGGCTGTACCTGCTGGGCAGCAACAAAAGAGCCCATGGTCTGCTCGCGCTGCATGTAATCGGCGACGGTCTGGAGCACATTGCCCGGCATCAGACCGCCGGCGGCTTGGTTGAAATAGTGCATGGGGGAGAGGATGGAAGATGGTAGAAGGCAGCAGCAAATCCTAGGGCATGCTGCCCACGCCGTCTGTAACCAAGCCCGCTACTGCCTGCAGATTTACAGCGCAGCCTGGGTGCGCAGCTGCGCCAGCTCATCGTCGGTGAACACGCGCGAGCGGGTGAGAAAGGCCTTGCCCTCCGGCCCTTCCAGCGACAGCGTGCCGCCGCCATGGCCGTTGATGACGTCGATGATGAGCTGGGTGTGCTGCCAATACTCGAACTGCGAGCGGCTCATGTAGAACGGCAGGCCGCCGATATGGCCCAGCAGCACATCGCCCGGGCCTATGGTCAGCTCGCCCTCGATGTAGCAGTTGGCCGCGCTGTTGTCGCAGCAGCCACCGGATTGGTGAAAAAACAGTTTCGGCCCGTATTTGACCTGGAGGAGTTCAATCAACTCCAGGGTCGCAGGAGTGGCGATCACACGCTCGACCATGGTGCTCTCCTTGCTATGCAACTTGATGGCCTTGTGCGCGCCGTATCTGCGCTAGCGGCCGATTTGTTGAAAATTTCTTTTCAATACAGCTTGCCGGAAGTTCGGTTGACGGAGGTCGCCGCAGGCGAGGCGCAGACCCGAAGACAGTAGCAGCGCTACGGCGAGGGTCTGCAACGAAGCATCCGGCGTTCTCCCTCCACCGCCCAGATCAGAAGAAGCCGAGTTTGGATTCGGTGTAACTCACCAGCAAATTCTTGGTCTGCTGGTAATGGTCCAACATCATCTTGTGGTTCTCCCGACCAATGCCGGACTCCTTGTAGCCGCCAAACGCGGCGTGGGCCGGATAGTGGTGGTAGCAATTGGTCCATACGCGGCCGGCCTTGATGGCGCGGCCCATGCGGTAGGCCACATTGCCGTTGCGGCTCCAGACGCCGGCGCCCAGGCCGTAGAGGGTGTCATTGGCAAGGGCCAGGGCCTCTTCCTCGGTCTTGAAGGTGGTCACGGCCAGCACGGGGCCGAAGATTTCCTCCTGGAAGATGCGCATCTTGTTGTGGCCCTTGAAGATGGTGGGCTGCACGTAGTAGCCGCTGTCCAGCTCCTTGCCCAGCTTGGCCTGTGCGCCACCAATCAGCACCTCGGCCCCTTCTTGCTTGCCCAGGTCCAGGTAGGAGAGGATTTTGGTGAGCTGCTCCTTGCTGGCCTGGGCGCCCATCATGGTGCTGGGGTCCAGCGGGTTGCCATGCTGGATGGCGGCCACGCGTTGGAGCACCCGCTCCATGAACTTGTCGTAGATGGATTCATGGATCAGTGCCCGGCTGGGGCAGGTACAGACCTCGCCCTGGTTGAAGGCAAACAGCACCAGGCCTTCGATGGCCTTGTCCAGAAAGCCGTCGTCCTTGTCCATCACGTCGGCGAAGAAGATATTGGGCGATTTGCCGCCCAGCTCCAGCGTGGCCGGAATCAGGCTGTTGGCCGCCGCCTGGGCAATCACCCGGCCGGTGCTGGTGGAGCCGGTGAAGGCGATTTTGCCAATGCGCTTGCTGGTGGCCAGGGGCATACCGGCCTCGCGGCCAAAACCGTTAACGATGTTGAGCACGCCCGGGGGCAGCAGGTCACCAATCAGCCCGGCCAGGATCAGGATGGAAACCGGCGTTTGCTCGGCGGGCTTGAGCACCACGCAGTTGCCTGCGGCTAGCGCGGGCGCCAGCTTCCAGGCCGCCATCAGAATGGGAAAATTCCAGGGAATGATCTGCCCCACCACGCCCAGCGGCTCGTGGAAGTGGTAGGCCACGGTGTCGTTGTCGATCTGGCTGATGCCGCCTTCCTGGGCGCGTATGGCGCCGGCAAAGTAGCGGAAATGGTCGGCTGACAGCGGAATGTCGGCGGCCAGTGTTTCGCGTATGGCCTTGCCGTTGTCTACGGTCTCCACATAGGCCAGTAGCTCGCGGTGGGCATCGATGCGGTCGGCAATCTGCAGCAGCAAATTGCTGCGCTCGGTGGTCGAGGTCTTGCCCCAGGCGTCGGCTGCGGCATGGGCGGCGTCCAGCGCCTTTTCAATGTCGGCCGCCGTGCCGCGTGCCACACGGGTGTAGACGCTGCCGTTGATGGGGGTGACCACGTCGAAATACTCGCCATTGCTGGGCGGCACCCATTGGCCGCCGATGTAGTTGTCGTATTGGTCTTGGTAGCGGTGCAGCGCGCCAGTCTGGCCAGGGAGAACATAAGTCATGACAAGCCTCCAGAAAACAAGTGAATAGCAAATGGGTTGTGGCGCACCACCGTTGTGCAGCGGCAGGCTCCGACCCTTGCATATTCCCCCTGGAGGCGCTGGGCATACGTTACGGTTTTCCCTCTTCGGGTCATCCTGCAGCGAGGCAGGACAGACGGCGCTTGCCCGCGCCGTCAGCAGAGGACGGCAGACGGAAAAAGCAGCTATTTGCTACGTGCTGCAGACGTGGTGATACAAACCTCTGGTTACGAAACCAGAGGTTACGAAAGCGTGCAGGCGGGCGCAAGCCCAGCGCCGTGGCAAGGCATCCAGACCCTTGAGGAAGTTGGACTTGCGTGCGTGGCTCGCTCGCCATAGCCCGCCGCACTGGCAGGTGCAGCCCAGGGCCTTGCAAGGCATGCTGCTGCAGCGGGTGGCTCAGAGCGTGTTCACGATCTCTACGCAGGCGCGTTGAAGCGCAATCGGGATGAGTTCGAAGTGATGGGGCGCAGCTTGCACCGGGGTGCAAGCAAGAGCCAGCGCGAAGAAATCGCCCGATTTCGCTCCAACCCTTCGGGCCAGTGCCTTTGCGGGCGGTCTACGGTGTTGCGAATCCTCGCAATAGCGCGGCTATTGCTGCGGTATCGCGCCTTGTATCCCATCCCGCAAAGACACTGGCGCACCGCGAGGAGATTGTGAACACGCTCTCAGGAGGCCCTGACCAATATCGTCAAGCACCGCCGTCCGCCTGGTGCGGTTGGGTCTGGGCCTGGGCCATGCAGCTCCCCAGGCCGGCACTGCCACCCTGGTGCTGCGCATCGCGGACGACGGCATAGGCTTCGACGCTCCGGCCGCGCTGGGCTTGGGCATAGGCTTTTCCAGCATGCGCGCCCGCATGGAGCGCATGGGCGGCAGCCTGCAAGTCAGCTCCCGGCCCGGCGAGACCCTGATCGAGGCGGTACTGGGGACAACGCCGCCCCAAAATACCTAAGTTTGGGGATGGTCTGTAACTATTTGATTCAGTTTAATCATGGCCTGAAAACCCGCCGCAGACGGCGGGCCGTCAAGGACTCAAGGCCATGCACCCACACTCTCTTTTCCATCCTGAGGCCAAGCGCACTGCGGCGCAGTCGGCGGTTTTGCCGCTGGCTGCCTTGCTGCTGACCGGCGCGGTTGCCCACGCTCAGTCTGTACCCGACGCCGGCAGCCTGCAGCGTGAGACCGAGCGCAGCCTGCAGGCCCCGCACCTTGCCCCCGCGCCCCAGGCGGCCCCCGCCACCAGGCCCATGGCAGCCGATGCCAAGGCCGTGCGCGTCACCGTGCAGCGCATCGCCATCGAAGGCGCGACCCTGATCCCCACGGCCGAACTGGAGGCCCTGGTCGCCAGCCAGCTGGGTCAGTCGCTGACCCTGGCCGAACTCGAACACGCCGCCCAGACCCTGGCCGAGCACTACCGCCAGCGCGGCTGGTATGCCCGCGTCTACCTGCCCCAGCAGGATGTGACGGGCGGCACGGTGCGCATCCAGGTGCTCGAAGGCCGCTACAGCGGCTCCAGCGTGCAGCACAGCGGTGAACGCGCCGACGCCGCTGCCGTGCAAGCCACCGTCACCCAGCGCCTGCAGCCCGGCCAGCCCCTGTCCTCCGCCGACCTGGAGCGCGGCCTGCTGATCGCCAACGACCTGCCCGGCATCGCCGCCAGCGGCACCCTGCAGGCGGGCCAGGCGCAGGGCGACACCGCCCTGGTCGTCAGCGTGCAGGACACGGCCTTCATCACCGGCGACGCGGGCCTGAGCAACCACGGCATCAAATCCACGGGCCGGGTGCAGGCCTCGGGTGGCCTGGCCTTGAACAATATGAATGGCAGTGGTGACCAACTGGCCTTGCGCCTGCTGGCGGCCCAGGACATCCGCAGCGCCCTGGTCCGCTACAGCCTGCCCCTGGGCCGCAGCGGCCTGCGCCTGGCCGCCCATGCCTCCACCCTGGACTACCAGTTGGGTGGCAGCTACAAGGCGCTGGATGCCGAAGGCAAGGCCCATACCGGTGGCCTGAGCCTCAGCTACCCCCTGATCCGCCAGGCCGAGCGCAACCTGAGCCTCAGCGCGGGCTACGAGCACCGCCGCTACGACGACGACATGCAAAGCCTGGCCCTGCGCCGCCATCGCATCAACGCCTTGACCCTGGGAATCAGCGGCGACCTGCGCGACAGCCTGGGCGGCGGCGGCATCAGCTGGGGCGGGGTCAGCCTGGCCAGCGGCCGCCTGAACCTGAATGGCATTGCCAGCGACGCCGCCCAGGACGCCGTCACCGCCAAAACCCAGGGCAGCTACACCAAACTGGCCTGGAACCTGGCCCGCGTGCAAAGCCTGGGCGCCCTGGGCCCCGGCTGGCAAGTCCAGGCCAGCGCCAGCGGCCAATTTGCCAGCGGCAACCTCGCCAGCAGCGAGCGCATGACCCTGGGCGGCCCCAGCCAGGTGCGCGCCTACCCCGTCAACGAAGCCAGCGGCGACCAGGGCCTGTTGCTCAAGCTTGAGCTGCAAAAAGAGCTGGGCCAGGGCTGGCAGGCCGTGGCCTTCTACGACGCGGGCCACATCCGCCAGCACAAAAACACCTGGGCGGGCTGGAGCCCCAACGGCCAGCCCAACCGCTACAGCCTGCAAGGCGCAGGCCTGGGCGTGAACTGGAGAACGCAAAACTGGCAACTGGCCGCCAGCATCGCCGCACCCATAGGCAGCAACCGGGGGGAAGACGCCCAGGGACGCAATAACGACGGCAGCAAAGCCAGTAGCGTGCGCGGCTGGCTCAGTCTGACGCGGCTGTTCTGAGCACTATCAAAAACAAAGCTGCTTGCGCTTTCTTCTAAAGAGTTTCAAAGCAAAAACCATCTGAAACAAAGACAGAACAAGCGCTGGCAGCTCTCAAAACCGAAACGACTTACGCCAATCAGGTTCAGAAGTCCTCACCGAATATTCCAGGAGCCCACACCATGAACCACAGCTACCGCCTGGTCTGGAACCAAGAAGCCCAACGTTACGTCCCCGCCCCTGAATGCGCCAAGGGCCGAGGCAAATCCAAAGCTGGCAAAGCCCTGGCCCCCGCTGCCGTCCTGCTGGCAGCCGCCTTTGCCCTGCCCACCTGGGCAGCGCCGCCAGCGGCCAACGCCTTGCCCACGGGCGGCCAGGTCGTCTCCGGCAACGCCAGCATCGGCCAGTCCGGCAGCCAGATGACGGTGAACCAGAGCAGCCCAAAAGCCATCATCGACTGGACCAGCTTTGACATCGGCAAAAACGCCGGCGTCACCTTCGTCCAGCCCAATGCCAATGCCGTAGCGCTCAACCGCGTCACGGCGGGCGATGCCAGCCAGATTCATGGGCAGCTCAACGCCAACGGGCAGGTCTGGCTCATCAACCCCAACGGCGTGGTGTTTGGCCAGGGCAGCAAGGTCGATGTGGGCGGCCTGGTCGCATCCACGCTGAACATCACCAACGCCGACTTCAACAACGGCAACTACCGCTTCACCCGCAACGGCGCCACCGGCAGCATCAGCAACCAGGGCGAAATCACGGCCAAGGATGGCGGCACTATTGCCCTGCTGGCCCCCACCGTCCGCAACGACCGCATCATCCGCGCCCAGCTCGGCACCGTAGCCATGGCCGCAGGCGACCAGATCACCTTGCAAGCCGGGGCCAACGGCCTGCTCAATGTGCAGGTCGATCCCGCCACCGTGCGCACCTTGATCGAGAACAAACAGCTCATCGTCGCTGACGGCGGCCAGGTCATCATGACCGGCAAGGCCGCCGATGCGCTGTCGGCCAGCGTGGTGGCCAACACCGGCACGATTCAAGCGAACAGCTTGCAAGCCAAAGACGGAAAAATCCTGCTGATTGCCGACATGCGCCACGGCGAGACCAAAGCGGCGGGCCAGTTCGAAGCCAAGTTCGTCGACACCAGCGCCGCCACGGTCAGCATCGACAAAGACCTGAAGGTCAACACCGCTGGCGGCGAGTGGCTGATTGACCCGGTGAACATCACCATCGACGCCAACAAGGCGCAGGCCATTGAAGCTGCGCTGGGCAAGGGCAACGTAACGGTTTCCACTGCTGATGTCGCCAACAACACCGGCTGGGGAGGTGGAACCAACGGCACGGGCTCCGATCCGGGCGACATCCACGTCAATGCCGACATCACCTACACCGCCAACCAGCTGACCCTCCGTGCCGACCGCGACATCAACGTCAATGCGCACATCAACGTGAATGGAGCAGGCACGCTGGCACTTAACCACGGCAGCAGCGCCAACGTGAACGTCAAGGGCCAGGTGAATTTTGAGAAAACCGGCACCGACCTGCTGGCCATCAACGGCGCGAACTACACCGTCATCAAGGACGTGACGGCCTTGCAAGGCATGTCCGGCACCAGCCATTTCGCTTTAGGTGGTCACATTGACGCCAGCGCCACGGCGGGTTGGAACGGTGGTGCGGGCTTTAACCCCTTGGGCTTGTCCGGCGGCGTTTTCGACGGCTTGGGTCACACCATCAGCGGGCTGACCATCAACCGCCCAGACCTAGACAACGTGGGCCTGTTTGGCAGAGCCGAAAATTCCACGCTGCGCAACGTGGGATTGGTGGGTGGAAGTGTGGCAGGCCGTAACGATGTCGGCGCCTTGGTAGGCTGGAACGTAGCGCATAGCGGTGGCACGGCCCGCATCACTAACGCCTACGCCACGGGCAACGTCACGGGCAACGGCACGAGCATCGGCGGGTTGGTGGGCTCCAGCGCCGCCAATGGGGGCACGGCCATCATCAGCCATGCCTATGCAACGGGCAATGTGACAGGCCCCAGCCACACTGGCGGCCTGGTTGGCACCCTGAGCGCAGGCGGCGCAGGCGCGACCAGCAGCATCACCCACGCCTACGCCACCGGCCGAGTGCAGGGTGGCGCCTACGCAGGCGGGCTGCTGGGCTACAACACGGTTGGCTCTAATGGCGTGACCCACATCGAACAGGCCTACGCTACAGGGGCTGTTTCGGGGACGACCATCACCGGCGGCCTGGTGGGCTTGAACTACGCCAATGGCGGCACGGTGCGTATCCGCAACACCTATTGGGATCGCGCAAGCACCGGAAAGGCAGGTGTGGGCGAGGGAGCTTCAGAGAATGGAGGCACGCTGGACATCAACAACAACGCGGCCATCGACGACACCAACCGCTACCAGCACGCCAGCTACGCCCAGCTCGGCACCTGGTCGGAAACCACCACCGGCTCCGGTGTCTGGCAGGCCGCCGACGCCGCCGGCGTGCAGTGGATCATGATCGAGGGCCAGACCCGTCCCTTCCTGGCCAGCGAATACAGCACCACCATCCGCAACGCCCACCAGCTGCAGCTGATGGCCTACGACCTGGGCGCCAGCTACCGCCTGACGAGTCACATCGATGCCAGCGCCACTGCCGGCAGCAACGCCAGTGGCATGTGGAGCAGCCAGGGTTTCAGCCCGGTGGGTACCGGCGAATCTGGGGTGGATAAGCGCCCGTTCACCGGCGCCTTCGACGGCCAGGGCCACACCATCGGCGGCCTGACCATCAACCGCGGCGGGCAGAACTATGTGGGCCTGTTTGGCTGGTCCGCCGGCACGCTGCGCAACGTCGGGCTGGTGGGCGGCAGCATCGTCGGTAGGCTCTTCACCGGTGCGCTGGCGGGTCTGAACAACGGCGTCATTACCAATGTCTATGCCACGACCTCTGTGTCGGGCTACCAGGATGTGGGCGGGCTGGTGGGCCGAGGCTTTGAATCGAGCCGCATCACCAATGCCTACGCCACTGGTGCAGTGCATGCGAGCGACGGCTACGTCGGCGGGCTGATAGGCCTCAACAACGGCCGCATCGCCAACACCTATGCCAGCGGGACGGTGACCTCTGCTACGAGTTCGAGCGTAGGGGCTCTGGCGGGCTTTACTTCCGACGACATCACTGCCAGCTTCTGGAATACCGAGACGCAACCCGGAATGTCGGGGGTAGGGGGGGGACATGGTGACCCCACCGTTTCCGTCACTGGCAAGACCACCGCCGAGCTGCAGCAGCTGAAAACCTTTGCCGACGCCGGCTGGGACATTGACGACGCCGGCGGCTCCGGCAAGGTCTGGCGTATCTACGACGGTCACAGCGGCCCGCTGCTGCGCGGCTTCCTGACGCAGGTGACGGCCGATATCGGCGACTTCACCAGCGTTACGGCCTACGACGGCACCATCCGCAGCGGGAGCGTCGGCAGCTACACCCCCAATGTTCCCGGCGCGGCCCTGCAGGGCCAGGCCCGCTTCACCACGACCAGCGCGAACGCCGGCACCTACCGTGTGCAAGGCGGCACGCTAGGCGTCAGCGGCCTGTGGTCCGACAGCCAGCAGGGCTACGACATCAGCTATGCCGGCAGCTACACCATCGACCGGGCCACGCTGACCGTCAGCGGCACCACCGTGGCCAACAAAACCTACGACGCCAGCCGCGACGCCAGCGTCACGGCGGGCAGCCTCGTCGGCCTGGTGGCAGGCGAAACCCTGGGCGTCAGCGCCAGCGGCTACTTTGATTCCAAGAACGCCGGCGTCGGAAAGACTGTCACCGCCCAGTACACCCTGGCCGATGGCAGCGGGCCCAACGCCGGCCTGGCCAGCAACTACCGGGTCGATAGCAGCACCCACACGGCCACCATCGACCGGGCCGGGCTGACCATCACCGTCAATGACGCCAGCAAGCTCCAGGGCATGACGGGCTCGCTCAACGGCAGCACCGGCTTTACCGCCACCGGCCTGCAGGGCGGTGAGCGCATCGCCAGCGTCACCCTGGCCAGCGACGGCACCCGGGCCGACGCCAAGGTGGGCAAGCACGGCATCCTGGCCAGCAACGCCCAGGGCGGCTGGGGTTTTGACGCAAGCAACTACGACCTCACTTACGAGGCCGGCACGCTCACCGTCACCCCTGGCGTCCCCGAGGGCGGCAACATCTGGCACGCCCAGCACCCGCAGCTGCTGGCTGGTGCACCGGCCTTCGCCACCCTGCCCGCAGGCCAGCCGGCCGGCGGCGTGCCCTTCCTGGAGCTGGAGCCTGGCTACATCCGCGTGCCCGAGGTGCAGTGAGGCAGTGGCCTTCGCCAAAAAATTAATAAAACTGCTGTAACCGTTTGGTATGCAAGCGGCTACAGCTATTAAAAACAAAGCAATTTAAGAAAGCCCGCCATGAACCACAGCTACCGCCTGGTCTGGAACCAAGAAGCCCAACGTTACGTCCCCGCCCCTGAATGCGCCAAGGGCCGAGGCAAATCCAAAGCTGGCAAAGCCCTGGCCCCCGCTGCCGTCCTGCTGGCAGCCGCCTTTGCCCTGCCCACCTGGGCAGCGCCGCCAGCGGCCAACGCCTTGCCCACGGGCGGCCAGGTCGTCTCCGGCAACGCCAGCATCGGCCAGTCCGGCAGCCAGATGACGGTGAACCAGAGCAGCCCAAAAGCCATCATCGACTGGACCAGCTTTGACATCGGCAAAAACGCAGGCGTCACCTTCGTCCAGCCCAATGCCAATGCCGTAGCGCTCAACCGTGTCACGGCGGGCGATGCCAGCCAGATTCATGGGCAGCTCAACGCCAACGGCCAGGTCTGGCTCATCAACCCCAACGGCGTGGTCTTCGGCCAGGGCAGCAAGGTCGATGTGGGCGGCTTGGTCGCATCCACGCTGAACATCACCAACGCCGACTTCAACAACGGCAACTACCGCTTCACCCGCAACGGCGCCACCGGCAGCATCGTCAATCAGGGCGAACTCACGGCCAAGGACGGCGGGTATGTCGCCCTGCTAGCCCCCACCGTCCGCAACGACCGCATCATCCGCGCCCAGCTCGGCACCGTAGCCATGGCCGCAGGCGACCAGATCACCTTGCAAGCCGGGGCCAACGGCCTGCTCAATGTGCAGGTCGATCCCGCCACCGTGCGCACCTTGATCGAGAACAAACAGCTCATCGTCGCTGACGGCGGCCAGGTCATCATGACCGGCAAGGCCGCCGATGCGCTGTCGGCCAGCGTGGTGGCCAACACCGGCACGATTCAAGCGAACAGCTTGCAGGCCAAGGACGGAAAAATCCTGCTGATTGCCGACATGCGCCACGGCGAGACCAAAGCAGCGGGCCAGCTTGAAGCCAAGTTCGTCGACACCAGCGCGGCCACGGTCAGCATCGACAAAGACCTGAAGGTCAACACCCATGGCGGCCAATGGCTGATTGACCCGGTGGACATCACCATCGACGCCAGCAAGGCGCAGGCCATTGAAGCTGCGCTGGGCACCGGTAATGTGACCGTCTCCACCAGCAACGGCCACACCAACCCTGGTGAAAGTGACGCCAACAACGGCAGCGACCCTGGCGACATCCACGTCAATGCCGCCATCACATACACGCAAAACAAGCTCACGCTCAACGCCGACCGCAACATCAACCTGAATGCTGCCATCAGCGTCAACGGCATGGGCACGCTGGCGCTGAACTACGGCACGCAGGGCAACATCAACGCCAGCTTTGGCGCAAACGGCGGCTTTGCGGGCAAGGTGAACTTTGCACAATCGGGCACGGGCCTGCTGGACATCAACGGCAGCGGCTACACCGTCATCAAGGATGCGGCGGCTTTGCAGGCCATGAACGGCAACCTGTCTGGCAAACACGTGCTGGGCGGCGACATTGACGCCAGCGGCGTGACGGACTTTGTGCCTATTGGCAGCAGCCCCGCCTCTGCATTCACCGGCGTCTTTGACGGTCTGGGCCACACCGTCAGCGACCTGACTATCAACCGGCCCGACCAGGATAGGGTAGGCCTGTTTCGTGCAACCGACGCTGCCACGCTGCGCAATGTGGGGTTGGAGGGCGGCAGCGTGACGGGGAAAGACTATGTGGGCGGACTGGTGGGCTACAGCGCCAACGCCAGCATCAGCCATGCCTATGCCACGGGGGCTGTCACAGGTGCTAAATATGTGGGCGGGCTGGTGGGAAAAAACAGCAGCTCCTGGAACAACGCCAGCGCCAGCATCAGCCATGCCTATGCCACGGGGGCTGTCACAGGCGCTAACTATGTGGGTGGGCTGGTGGGCGAAAACAGCAGCTCCCGGAACAACGCCAGCGCCAGCATCAGCCATGCCTATGCCACGGGGGCTGTCACAGGCGCTAACTATGTGGGCGGGCTGGTGGGCTCCAACAGCAGCGCCTGGGACAGCGCCAGCGCCAGCATCAGCCATGCCTATGCCACGGGGGCTGTCACAGGCGCTGACTATGTGGGCGGGCTGGTAGGCGAAAACAGCGGCTTTTGGGACAGCGCCAGCGCCAGCATCAGCCATGCCTATGCCACGGGGGCTGTCACGGGCACTCGGTCTTCTGTGGGCGGGCTGGTAGGTGACAAAAGGGGCGGCGGCAGCATTACCGAGAGTTTTTGGAGTATTACCACCACCGGTCGATCCAACAGCGCAGGCGGCCTGGGCAAAATGGCGGCAGAGCTGGCCGACGCCAACCTCTACAGCAACTGGGACAGCAGCGTCTGGAATCTGAATTTGACAGGCCGTGGCAGCACGGTGGCAGGCTATGAAATGGCCCGCCTGCCCTCGCTGGCAGGCATGACCCGCACGCAGGATGTGCAGGGCATCACTCTGTTCGCGGGCGGCATGGGCACAGTGGGCGATGCCTACAGCATTACCGACTGGCAGCAGTTGCAGAACATCAACCACGGCGCGGACACGCTGGCCGGGTATTACCAGCTAAATGCCGACTTGAATAAGAACAGCGTGGGCTACTCTGATTTTGCCAGCGCCACAGCCAATGGCGGCCTGGGGTGGCGGCCGATTGGCGATGGAAATACCGATCGCTTTATGGGCGTCTTCAAAGGCCAGGGGCACACCATTGGCGATCTGGTAGTGAAGGTCACCAGTCCCAACTTCACCGCGGGCAACGGGGAGACTTATAGCGATGCGGGGTTGTTTGGCACTACCAGGGATGCATGGATTGAGCAAGTCGGCTTAATAAATGCCACGGTATCGGCCAGCGGGGCGGATATCAACCGGGCAGGAGCGCTGGTGGGGTCTGTTTGGGGTAACACAACCATTATCCAAAGCTATGTCAGCAACGCCAACGTGACGGCATCGGGCGGCACTAGCAGCTATGCAGGCGGCTTGCTGGGCCGCTCTTCTGGCATTGCTGCCACAGGCAGGCCAAACATTACGCACAACTATGTCAGCGGCGGCACGGTCCAAGCACAAGGTGGCAGCCAGTTCAGCGAAGCTGGTGGCTTGGTGGGGGCGATGGGCGGAGGCGATATTGACCAAAGTTACGTCAGCACCACTGTCAGCGCAGAGAGCACAAGTGGTTACATCTATGCAGGGGGGCTGACGGGGGCGTTTTCCACCACTGGGCAGTTCAGCAGCACCGCGACCAACAGCTTTTGGAACAGCAGTTTGATCAGCGAGAGCAAAGGCGGCACTGGCAAAACCGCCGAAGAACTCAAGCAGGCCAGCACTTTTGCAGGCTGGGACCTTTCCGCCAACGGCGGCGAGGCCACTATCTGGCGCATTTACGAAGGCCAAAGTGGCCCACTGCTGCGCGGCTTTTTGAAGCAGATCACGGTGACGGCAGATGCCTCGCAAACTGGAAAAACCTACGACGGTACAGCCGCCAGCGGCACGGCCACTTACACCACCAACGTGACTGGTGCAACGCTGAACGGCAGCCTGGACTACGCCACCAACAGCAAAAACGCGGGCGACTACAGCACGGCAGGCGGCGGCTTGACGCTGAGCAAAAACCTGTATTCCGGCCAGCAAGGCTATGACATCAGCTACGCCACGACCAATGCGGCGCTGACCATTGTCCAAAAAGCCATCACAGTCACCGGCATGACGGCGGACAACAAAGCCTACGACGGCACCACCACAGCCACCTTGAGCGGCGGCAGCCTGAGCGGTGTGCTGGGGACTGACACCGTAACCTTAAGCGGCCAGAACGGTGCGTTTGCCAACAAGAACGCGGGCATCGGCAAAACTGTCACCGTCAGCAGCATCACCTTGGGCGGCGACGATGCGGGCAACTACACCGTCACTCAGCCCACGGGTTTGACGGCCAACATCACCGCCAAGGCCTTGACCGTCACCGGCATGACGGCGGACAACAAAGCCTACGACGGCGGCACCACAGCCACCTTGAGCGGCGGCAGCCTGAGCGGTGTACTGGGGACTGACGCCGTAACCTTAAGCGGCCAGAACGGTGCGTTTGCCAACAAGAACGCGGGCATCGGCAAAACTGTCACCGTCAGCAGCATCACCTTGGGCGGCGACGATGCGGGCAACTACACCGTCACTCAGCCCACGGATTTGACGGCCAACATCACCGCCAAGGCCTTGACCGTCACCGGCATGACGGCGGACAACAAAGCCTACGACGGCGGCACCACAGCCACCTTGAGCGGCGGCAGCCTGAGCGGTGTGCTGGGGACTGACACCGTAACCTTAAGCGGCCAGAACGGTGCGTTTGCCAACAAGAACGCGGGCATCGGAAAAACTGTCACCGTCAGCAGCATCACCTTGGGCGGCGACGATGCGGGCAACTACACCGTCACTCAGCCCACGGGTTTGACGGCCAACATCACCGCCAAGGCCTTGACCGTCACCGGCATGACGGCCGCCAACAAAACCTACGACGGCGGCACCACAGCCACCTTGAGCGGCGGCAGCCTGAGCGGTGTACTGGGGACTGACGCCGTAACCTTCAGCGGCCAGAACGGTGCGTTTGCCAACAAGAACGCGGGCACCGGCAAAACCGTCACCGTCAGCGGCATCACCTTGGGCGGCGACGATGCGGGCAACTACACCGTCACTCAGCCCACGGGTTTGACGGCCAACATCACCGCCAAGGCCTTGACCGTCACCGGCATGACGGCGGACAACAAAGCCTACGACGGCGGCACCACAGCCACCTTGAGCGGCGGCAGCCTGAGCGGTGTGCTGGGGACTGACACCGTAACCTTCAGCGGCCAGAACGGTGCGTTTGCCAACAAGAACGCGGGCACCGGCAAAACCGTCACCGTCAGCGGCATCACCTTGGGCGGCGACGATGCGGGCAACTACACCGTCAGCCAGCCCACGGGCCTGCAGGCAGACATCGACAGGGCAGCCATCACCATCAGCACCGATGCGGTGAGCAAAACGTACGACGGCACGACCAGCGTGGCGGGCGGTGCAGCCAAGGTGATCGTTGGGCAGTTGTTCGGTAGCGATGCGCTGTCTGGCGGCAGCTTTGCCTATACCGACAAGAACGCAGGCGCGAACAAGACCGTGAACGTCAGCGGCATGGCGGTGAATGATGGCAACAACGGCGGCAACTACGACGTGAGCTATGTGGCCAATACCGGCAGCACCATTGATAAGGCGGCGCTGACGATTAGCGCTGGCGATGCCCGCAAAACCCAGGGCGAGGTGCTGGCGCTGGGCAGCAGCACCGGCTTTACCGTGGGCACAGGCTTGGTCTCTGGCGAGACCGTGGGCAGCGTGCAACTGAGTAGCCCCGGCACACCGGCTGGCGCGGCGGTGGGTCGTTACGACATCCACGCCAGCGGTGCCAGCGGCAGCGGTGGCTTTGATGCCGGCAACTACGCCATTACCTACGAAAAAGGCCAGCTGACGGTGGCGGCAAGCCCTGTGCCACCACCGGGCAGCCCTGTCATCGACGTTCCGTCAGGCGGCGCCATCTGGCTGGCACAGAGCCGGCATGAAAGCGTTGCGTCTGATAGCCAATCCTGGTTGAGCGTCATGTCCCCGGTCTTGCCGCAGGCTGGCGGCAGCCTGTCCGTGGCGGGCGGCGTGCCGAATCTGACGCTGGCGCCGGGCTTTATCCGCGTGCAGGAAGGGGAGTGAGGGGCCTGGCTGATTGGTTGGCAGGTCGGCGTTGCTCAGCCTGCCATCCAGTTCGCAATCGCTTGTTCACGCGCTTTGCTCACGGCGTCGCCAATGGCCTTGCCCTTAAGCCCTTGGGCTGCGGCGGCCTGGGCGACGGGGGCGGTTTCCACGGCCAGGGCGGCTTGTAGCGCGGCCAGCAGGCGTGGGCGCTGGGGGTAGGGCGTGTTTTCAAAACCGGTGCGGCCGCGCGCATCGCATTCGCAGGCGAGCAGGGCCTGGGCAAAGCGCGCGGGTTTGCGGATGGCGTCGCAGCGCTCCAGCAGGCGCAGCACGGCGGCGGCATTCAGCTCGCCACTGCGGTGGATGTTGCCGTGCTCGCGCGCCACCACATCGGCCAGCTCCTTGCTGTCAGTGGGTACGCGCCAGCGTTCGCACACGGTCTGCAGCAAGCGGGCGCTGCGCTGCTCGTGGCCGATATGGCGCGGCAGCATATCGGCCGGCGTCGTGCCCTTGCCAAAGTCATGGCACAGGCAGGCAAAGCGCACGGTCAGCGGGGCTTGCAGCTGGGCCGCCATGTCCAGCACCAGCATGGCGTGCACGCCGGTGTCCACCTCAGGGTGGTATTCGGCGCGCTGGGGCACGCCCCAGAGGCGGTCCAGCTCGGGCAGCAGCACCTGCAAGGCGCCGCAGGCGCGCAGCAGCTCGAACATGCGCGAGGGCTTTTCCTCCATCAGCCCGCGGCTGATTTCCTGCCACACGCGCTCGGGCACCAGGTGGTCGACCTCGCCGGCTGCCACTATCTCCCGCATCAGCTCCAGGGTTTCGGGGGCCAAGGTGAAGTCGGTGAAGCGCGCTGCAAAGCGGGCCACGCGCAGAATGCGCACCGGGTCTTCGCGAAAGGCGTCGGTCACATGGCGCAGCACCTTGGCCTGCAGATCGGCCTGGCCGTTATAGGGGTCAAAAACGGCTGCAGCGCTTGCCCAGTCTGCGGGTGCAGCTATGGCGTTGATAGTGAGGTCGCGCCGCGCCAGGTCTTCTTCCAGCGTCACATCGGGCGAGGTATGCACCACAAAGCCGCGATATCCCATGCCACTCTTGCGCTCGGTGCGGGCCAGCGCGTATTCCTCATGCGTTTGGGGGTGGAGGAACACTGGGAAATCCTTGCCCACGGGCATATAGCCCTGGGCCGTCATTTGCTCGGGCGTGGCACCTACCACCACCCAGTCGGTGTCATGCACCGCACGCCCTAAAAGACGGTCGCGCACCGCGCCGCCCACCATGTAAATCTTCATAGGCCAAAGTGTAGGTGGCGGCACGCGGAATGGCGGCCATTTCCCGCACTCGGCTTTCTGGCAATGGACGCTGCCCATTCAGGGGCGCCCAGCAAGGGCCTGCCGCGGCCTTGGCGCCGTCCCCTTTCCCGATTTGCGCAGCAAAGCTGCTCAGGAGGATGTCCCCGAGTCCCGCGACAGCATGCCGCTGGCCTTGCGGTAAGGCTCTTCAAAATCGCGAAAGTCTTTTTCTTCCAGGGCCGCCACAATCCATTCGCGCAGGGCGGGTAGGGCCAGCACGCGCTCGACATAGGCCTGGATATTGGCCGGAATAGGCAGGCCATAGCGGTCCAGGCGCAGGCACACCGGGGCGAAGAAGGCATCGGCCATGCTGAAGGCGCCAAACAGCATGGGGCCGCCATGGGTGGACAGCTGCTGGCCCCACATATCGATCAGGCGGTAGACGTCATCGCGCACGCCGGCTTCCTCGGCCCAGATCTTGGCGCCCACCTCGTGCAGATGGGCTTCCACATTCATGGGGCAGTGGCTGCGCAGTGCGCCAAAGCCGCTGTGCATCTCGGCGCACAGGCTGCGGGCACGGGCACGGTCGGCCATCGGTGTGGGCCAGATGCCGGCCTGGGGAAAGCGCTCATGCAGGTACTCGGCAATCGCCAACGAATCCCAGACGGCCAGCCCATCGTCCACCAACAACGGCACCTTGCCGGTGGGCCCCAGGGCCAGCAAGGTTTGCTTGAAGTGCGAGTCGGGGGCAAAGCTGTCAAAGCGCACCTGCATCTCTTCAAACGCAATGCCCAGCTGGCGCAGGGCCAGCCAGGGACGCAGCGACCAGGAGGAGTAGTTCTTGTTGCCTATATACAGCTGGAGCATGGAGATTCCTTTCCGTGTGAACTGTGGCAGGGGTACATACCCCTGTATGGGATCGTGGTGACGCTGATGTCGTGCCTTGCTGTAGCGGCAGAAGGGTTGGAGACCGTGATGCGAATGATCTTGCGCTTCGTCGTTTCAGACAAGGGGAAAACGAGCGGGCAAAGACGAGGTGTTGCCCAGCCTGGCATCAGAAATTCTCAAATTAATCAGTGCCAAATATATCTCTTGTATAGACTTTGGGCTTGACATCATGTAGTTCTGCGCTCATTCGGTTGGACAGAATGATGTCGGACATATTCTTGAAAACGGCGAGGTCTTTAATTACAGGAGCTTGGGAGAATGAATGCGCTTCTAGCGTAGGCTCATAAATGATGGTCTCTATTCCATGGTTTTGTAGATTTTTGATGATTTCTTGAACACTGGATGTGCGAATATTGTCTGATTGTGCTTTCATCGTCAGGCGATGTATTCCTACAACCTTGGGATTCTTTTTGAGGACCTCGCGCGTGATGAAATCTTGGCGTATTTTGTTGGCGTCGATGATGGTGTGAATCAGTTTTTGCGGAATTTCTTGATAGTTTGCCAGCAGCTGTTGGGTATCTTTGGGGAGGCAATAACCACCATAGCCAAAACTGGGGTTGTTGTAATAATCACCAATGCGAGGGTCGAGACAGACACCGTAGATGATGCGCTGGGTGTCCAACGCATGTGAGGCCGCATAGGTGTCAAGCTCGTTGAAATAGGCGACCCGCAACGCAAGATAAGTATTGGAGAACAGCTTGATGGCTTCGGCCTCGGTGCCGCTGGTGAAGAGGGTGGGTATTTCCTGCTTCAGCGCTGCCTGTGTCAGAAGGGCGGCCAACATTTCCCCGCGCTCGCCTTGATCACCGATGATGATGCGTGATGGGTAGAGGTTGTCATGCAGCGCTTTGCCTTCACGAAGGAATTCGGGGCAGAATATTAAATGGATGGTGCGCTGATAAAACTCCGCCAAAGTCTCGCGTAGTTTCTGGGTATACCCGATGGGAACGGTGGATTTAATCACTATCGTTGCGCCTGGGGCCGTGGACAGTGCATCGGAGATGACAGACTCAATAATTTGGGTATTGAGTTGGCCGGTTTTTTCGTCGTAGTTGGTCGGGGTGCAGACAATGATGAAATCTGCACCTCTGTAGGCTTCTGCGGAGTCGGACGTGGCCTTGATACGGAGCGGCTTGTTGGCAAGGTAGTCTTCAATTTCCGCATCGGAGATAGGAGATTTTCTTTGGTTGATCAGGTCGACTTTGGGCCGTGAAATGTCAAAAACAAGCACCTCGTTATATTGTGCGAGAAGAATGGCATTTGCCAGACCCACATAACCTGCTCCGACAACGGTGATTTTCATTTTGATATCAGTGAATAGAGAGTGGGTGCCGCACAAATTTCATGAAATCCGTGGAGATTTTCTGGATATTCAAAAGTGCTCAGGCAGATTCACGCTGGGTACTCACATCGCGCAGCACGGCGCCATAACCCGTATACAAATTGGCTTGGGGCAAGAGCTGCTGTGCGGCCAGCTGTCTATGCACGGCCCTCAGGCTGTGAAACGGCATGCGCGGGAATAAATGGTGCTCCACGTGGTAGTGGATAGCGTGGGGGCCAAAAAGAAAGGTTTGCCAGGAACGGTGCGTGATCGTGCGTGCGTTGCTGCTTTGGTCGGCGCTCGCTGGCAGACCCCCATGCTCAAATATGGCGCGTATCTGCCCTGCCAGTGGCAGCAGCGTCATGGAGGGCACAAGCCACAGACCAAGGTAGAGCCAGGCATGGCCTGACCATGCGAGCAGGCCGCACAGCAAGCCGTTGGTGATGAAGATGGAGGCCAGCTCCCAAGCGATATAAGCACGCGACTTTTTTACCGGAGGCAAGGCATGGGCCAGCTCGCCACGTGCAAGTCTGGCGATGCTTGTCACATAGCCAATTCCACAGGCGTAGGCCAGCAGTCGGCGCATGAGTTGGGCCCGCGTCACGGGATAGTCATGCACAGCAAACATCAGCGCGACGGGATCGTCGTCTGCCATGGGGGCATGGTGGTGCTGGATATGGCCTGCGCGGTAGCTGCGCAGGGACAGCCACAAGGGGCCAGCCGTCAGCAGCTGCCCCAGTCCGTCGTTCAGGCGCTTGTTGCCTGCCATCAGTCCGTGTGCAGCTTCATGCATCATGACGGCGAGCGCCAATTGGCTGCGCGCAATCACAATCGCCGCGAGCAGATAAACCAAGGGGTGCGGCATCCATATCGCAGCAGCAAACGCCGCAGTGATCAGTGCCCAGTCACCCAGAAGTGCGGCGGCAATGCGCCAAGGCCTTGGCTCCAATAAATGGGCATCGGGCAGGAACTGTGCGAGCGCTGCATTGGGGCCGGCATAGGGGTTGGGGTGCTTCATACGGGGCGCTTCAGGTCTGTCTGCGGTGTATCACCAAGGCGCGCAAGCAGGTGGCTGGGCGTTGGCCGGGTCATGGCTGCGCTGCGGCTTTATGCCCGGTCTTTCCTGCACCCAGAGCGAGCAGGCAGTCCACCCAGGCCTGGATGCGCGCATGCGCCTGGGCACGGCCTGCATCGCTCTCGGCCAAAGTACCGGGCGCGCGCATCAGCCGGCCTGCGGCGCTTGCAACATCACGGCTAAACGCGGCCGCATCACCGCGCCAGACCACGACTTCATGCCGCAGCCCCAGCTGGGCCGCCCGCGCAGCATTGCTGGCCTGCTCGGGTTGATCGGTGAGGACCAGCAAAATGGGACGGCGATATACCAAGGCGATGGAGAGTGCGGCCATCCCTGGCGCGGAGACAATGAAAGGCGCTTGTGCAGCGCAGGACACCCAATTGGCGTCTATGCCCACCCAGGCTCCATGTCCGGCATAGCCTTCACCCACCAGGTGCGCATGCCTGCCTGCATGGTCCAGGCCCGCAGCCAGTGCGTCGGCCAGGGCCACATCCCGGAAGTGCGGGTTCAGGTAAACGGCCACCGCCTCTGCAGCATTTGCCTGGCCATCAGCCACAACCACCGGGGTGGGAAGCCGGATGTGTGAAGGCTGGGCTGTGGCGTCAACCAGGTCATAGGCAAAGTCATGCTCTATGCGGCACAGCGCCGCATCGATTTGCCAGCCCACAATGCCTGCGAATGCGCGGGCCAGCAGGCGCGGAATCCGGCCTTCAAAGTTGGCGCTCAGTGCTTTTCTGAGGCTGGCGCCATACACATGCACGACTTTTCGCCGCCAGTGCGGCATGGCCCCCATGAACAGCAGTGCGGGGTGAAAAGAGTCGTTGATGACCAGATCCGCCGCACGAAAAACCGCATGCAGCCTGGCGATGTCGCGCAGCATGCGTGTGGGCCTGAACACATAGTGGGCCACGTTGCTGTCGGTTGCGCCACGCAGCATGTTCTGCTGCGCATCGAACTGCACGCCGTAGTGGTGCGAGAGTATCTGCGCCTCTATCCCAAACTCCTGCAAAAAGGCCTGGCCTGCATCCGACGTGGTCAGCACCTGGACTTGCGCACCCGCGGCCCGCAGGCCATGGACCAGCAGCTGTGCGCGCATCAAATGGCCACGCGCGTCGGCGGTGGCGAGATAAACAATGCGTGGCATGGACGTAGAGACCGAAATGTTCAGACCTGCTCTGGCACCGGGCGCAGCGATTGAAACCAGGCGATGGCATACATGGCCAGCGCGCCGGACACGCCAAAGCTGGCGTCCACGGCGCGGACTTCGGCCAGCAATGCGGCCAGCGGCTTGGCCTCGGAGGGGGCCACAAGCCGCTGCAAGCTGTCTTCGCAGAGCCTGACATGGCGTGCTTCATCGGCCAGCACACTGGCGAGCAAGGCATGCATGGCGTGGTGCTTGTCTAGGGTTGCGCAGTGGCGGGCCAGCACGCGCATGGCCATTTGCTCGGCGCAAAGGCCGATGGCATAGGCCGGCACCAGCACGCCCTGTGCAAAAAACGGAGCATGGTGTTGGGCCAGCTTGCGCCAGCGCATGATCTTGCGTTGGCTCAGCCAATCGGGTTCATGGGGTGCATCGACTTTGACCCCCCGGTCCTGCAAGGCCTGGGTGAAGGCCTGGGCATGGCGCTGTTCATCGGCCAGATGCTGGCGCATGCGCGGGACCAGCCAGGGCGGTGGTTCGCCGGCCCAGTCTTCGTGCAGGGCACGTTCCGTGGCCTCTTCGCCAATCAAATACATGCGCAGCAGCCAGCGTTCGCCATGGATGTTGCTGTGCAGTCTGCGCAGGGCCGCCCGCTTGATGCGGTCGACAAGGCGAGCCTGAACGCGCGCTGCACCACGCGGCTCTGGCGTATCCAGGCAGTCAAAAAAGCCATCCCGCTGCGCTCTGTTCAGCAGTGGCAAATCACTGGGTGCACTCATGTAGCGTTGCCTGGCGCAGATGCATTCTTGGGGGCCGTGCCTGTCGCCGCAGGATGGCGGCTCCAGCCCAGAATCAGGCCCATAAAGCTTTCCCGCATAAAGGCCTGGGCAGATGCAAGAGCGCCGGGGAATTCCGTTTGCTTCTCGTTCACGCGCAGATAGCCCTTGCCCTCGTGGGCGCCGATCTCGATCCGGTCATGCTTTTTGAGCCCGTGCGCGCGCAAGTCCTTGACCAGGGGGCTGTCCTCCAGGCCCAAGGTGAAGAGTTCACGCCGCACCACCCATTGCGGGATCTGGCCGCTCAATGCGTCGAGCTGTATCGACCAGGTGCCCGACGCCAGCGCCTCATCCAGGCTGGCCTCTTGCGACGCGTTGGACACAAAGCGCGCCCGCGCCACCGACTTGGTGAGTTTGCCCAGGCCCAGTGCCACCGTGATGTCATCGCCGGATGGCCGCTGTGCATTGCTGGGCAGAACCTTTACAAAATGGCGAGCAAGCCGCGCTGCAACCGATGGCTGCTCCAGTAACGCCAGCGTTTTGGGCGCGGGGAGCACTTCCTGCTCGGGGCCGGCATCGCCATCGCCCTGTTTGACGCGCACGCTGTAAGCGTCAATTTGCACGTCGCGAAACTTGCCTCGGACTGGGGCATGGACATAGATGTCGGGCTCCCATTTCCGGCCGTCACGGCGCAGCAGCAGGCGCACTCTGAGCGGCACTCGCATACCGCTTGCGTCCAACCCCGAGCCTTGCAGCAGCACATCGCCCAGAACCTCCTGTTCCCGGTGCTGGGTGCTGCTGGAAAAGACAATGGCATGGGCCTTGGCGTCGACCCTGGCTTGCACGTCAGAGGCATCCAGCACGATGCGATTGCAGTCCTTGCCGCCCACAGCGGTGGCAAATGGGCAGCCGCTTTGCGACTCAAAGTGATACACCCCCCGATCCGCATAGGTCACGGGCTCTGCATGCGCTGCAGGCATCAAGGTAGTGGCCAACAAGGCGAGGCCAGCGAGACGGGCAGTGGTGGTCAAGTGCATGCTCATCCTTCAGAAAGCAAAGCAGACGCGGCGGGGAACACCGCAGAAAATGGGCTTAATGGCGGTGATAGGACAGCGCTTCGGTGTCGCCCAGCGCCGCGTTGCGTCCTGCAAGACCCAAACCGCGCATCAGTGCCCCCGCCATGTCCACCATGGAGATGCCCACCGTGACCATCGCTGCGGCCAGGTAAGGCAGGGCGCCGAGTCGGGGCAGGTCCTGCCGGTTGAGTGCGCGCAAGCTGTAACCCAGCCGCATGAACATGACGCACAGCGGCCCGATGGGGCCGCTACGGCCCAGCCATTGCCAACTGCCCGGCAAATAAGCCTTGACCAGATAGGGGGTCAATCCCACGCTGTCCTTGCCGCGCATCCAGCGCAGCTTGAGCGTCTCGCCACGGGTGTCGGGCAGACGGTGCTCCGTATGGGCAGTGGGCGCATACGCGATGACCACGCCTGCTGCCTGCATGCGCAGCCCCATGACTTGGCAGTGCGCGCGGTACACGCCATCCAGAGCTTGGTAGCGGTACTGCTCAAACACCTCGCGCTTGAACGCAACATTGTTGGCGTAGAAATTGCGGGTGGCTCCCTGGCGCAAGGGGCTGGGGAAATACATGAAATCGATCGAAGTCAGCGCGGCGCCAAGCACATTGGGGGCGTAGCTTGTACGGCCCGCCACGGCAGAGGGCGCTGCTTCATCGCGTGAGAATGGTGCGAGCAGCTGCTCAAGCCAGTCGTTTGCGGGCAGGCAATCGGCGTCGCCAAATACGACATAGTCGCAGCGCTGGGCATCGATATGGTCAAAGCCTGCATTTTTGGCGTCGTAATAACCTGTGCTCGCGTTGATTTCGACAAAGTCGATGTGGCAACCCGCAAGGGCTTGGATTTTTGCGCAGACTTCAGCCGGAAAGCCGTCATGTGTGATGATCCACTGCGCCATTGCTGCAGGAGGCAGGGTCTGCTGGGCCAGCCGGATGATCAGCCGTTGCAGACTGTCTGCGGCCTGCGCCATATCTGCGCCACCGCGCAGATTATTGGTCTCCAGAATCAGGGCAGTTCTACCTGCCATGCTGTGCTTGGGACCGGATTCCTGCGCCACTGTCGACATGCGCAACACCTCTCGAAAAATATTGTGTTCAGGAGCAAATGGGAGGTTCGAACGATTGCACAAACCAGAATGTGCAAGCACAAAAAACAAGGCAGACACAAGGCAGCCGTTTTTTACCGCAGAGATGACTTTGCAGAAATTTCTGCTGCAAAAAACATGGGGTAATCCGAAGAAGTTATCACATATTGGGGTGCTGATTTTTTGCGGCTTTCAACGGAAAAAATCCTTGCATCGCTTCCTTTCTCCCTGTTTCCGCTCATTAAGAATTTTGCGCAATCAAGCCTCCCCTGCATCGGTTGGGCCCGGTACGGATGAAAAGCATGAAATCCGTGTGGCATGAGGGCATCGCAAACCCGTTCTAATGACGGCCATGCATACCTCGGCCCTTGTGATGTTCTCGGGTGGGCAGGATTCCACCACCTGCCTGGCCCTCGCCCTTTCCAAATACGACCGCGTCGAAACCCTGGGCTTCGACTACGGCCAGCGCCACAGCGTGGAGCTGGAAGTGCGCCACACCGTGCGCCAGCAACTGGCAGCCCAGTTCCCGCAATGGGCGCCCAAGCTGGGCGAAGACCATGTGCTGCAGCTGGACGTGTTGCAGCAGATCGGGGGCTCCTCCCTGACGGAAGATGTGGCATTTGCCATGCAGGCCGATGGCCTGCCCAACACCTTTGTGCCCGGGCGCAATCTCCTGTTTCTGACCGTGGCGGGGGCCCTGGCCTATCGGCGTGGGCTGCAGGTCATCATCACCGGCGTGTGCGAGACGGATTTCTCCGGCTACCCCGATTGCCGTGACGACACCATGAAGGCCATGCAACTGGCGCTGAACCTGGGGCTGGACCGGCGCTTGTGCATCGAGACTCCGCTGATGTGGATAGACAAGGCCCAGACTTGGCAGATGGCGCAAGACCTGGGTGGCCAGGCCCTGGTGGACCTGGTGGTGCGCGACACCCACACCTGCTATGCAGGCACGCGTGAGCAGCTGCACGACTGGGGCTATGGCTGCGGCAGCTGCCCGGCCTGTGAGCTGCGGGCCAAGGGCTGGCAGCGCTGGCGGGCCATGCGCTGAAAGCTGCCCCCAGCTTGGCGCTGGGCTTGGCGGCTTTTCATGGTTTGACCGCTTGCGGTCGGTGCGGGCTCAGCAGGGCTCGCCATCCCGGCAGGGCACCAACCCCCGCTCCTGTAACTCGCCCTGCAGTGCCTGCAGCTGTGTGGCCAGCCAGGCCTGGCTTTCGGGCTGTGCCAGCAGGCAATCCCAGATGGCATGGTGTTGCTCGGGCGTCAGCGCTTGTGGGCCTTGCGCGCGGCCCAGGGCCATCAGCTGCAAGGCTTCGGTGTACGAGAGGGAGGGGGGCTCGGGCTGCGCCACGGTGTGTGCCGTGGACTGCTCCGAAGGCGGCGCTGGCCGCTGTGGTGCGGGTGCCATCTGCGGCGGCAGGGCGGGCGCCTCTTCCAGCTCGGAAAACAAATCACGCTCGCCACCGGGGTGGCTGGTGGTGTGCAGCGCCTGGGCGGCCTGTGCGTCGTTGGCCGCAGGCGGGTGGGTGTGGCTGCTCATGGCGTCACCGGCTGGGCAGGCCGGCCACGGGCCAGACCACACCGTTGTCGTTGAGGATGGCATCCAGCGGCTGGTCATGGGCCTCGGGCTCGAAGTCATCCACATAGCCCTCGGTAAAACCCAGGCCCACGGTGAAGGGCTTGGGCTGCAGCGAGGCCAGCGTGCGGTCGTAGAAGCCGCCGCCATAGCCCAGGCGATAGCCCCCGGCGCTGTAGCCCACGCAGGGCACGAACAGCAGCGTGGGGGTGATGACCTCGGTGTCCTTGGGCTTGGGAATGCCGTAGGCGTCTTCCTCCATGGGGCAGCCCGGATACCAGATGTGAAAGCTCAGCGTCTTGTGCTGCTTGTCTATCACCGGCAGGCCGATGCGGCGGCGCTGGGGCTTGTCCAGCAATTCACCGTCTTCCTTCCAGCGGTGCAAAATAGGTAGCGGATCGAACTCGCCCTTGATGGGCCAGTAGGCACCGATCACGGCGTCGGGTCTATCCACCAGCCAGATGCGCATCACCTGCTGCAACAAGTCGCAGCGTTGTAGGCGATCAGGCATATTGCGGCGTTGCTCCACCAATTGGTGGCGTAGGGCTGCTTTGTCCATCACATAATTCCCCCATGCATTGGCTGAAGATTCTGACACCGCTTTGCGCGGCCTCCCTGCTTTCCATCGCACCGTCCTTGGGTTCTGCCCAGGTCGCCGGGGATGAGGCACTGCTGCAAATGCAGCAGGCATTCCGAAAAAACGACAAGCAAGCGCTCACCCGATTGCTTCCGGCAGCCCAAGGGCATTTGCTGGAACCCTGGGCAGCTTACTGGGAACTGAAGGCCCGCCTGGACACGGCCAGCCCCGAGGAGGTGCAGGCCTTTTTGCAGCGCTGGCGCGGCACCTACCAGGAAGACCGGTTGCGCAACGACTGGCTGCTGCAGCTGGGCAAAAAGCGCGACTGGGCCGGCTTTGCCCAGTTGCACCCCGACTTCCGCATGCAGGACGACCGCGAGGTGCGCTGCTACGCCATCACCGCCGATGTGCTGCAGGGCAAGGTGCCGGCCGATGCGGCCCAGGAGTCCAAGCGCCTGTGGTACGCACAGGGCGCCAATGACGACGGCTGCACCAACTTGGCTGCCACGCTGTATGAGGCCAAGCTGCTGAAGGAAGACGACATCTGGCGCCGTGCCCGTTTGGGTGCCGAGCTCAACCGCCAGGCCCAGGTGCGCGCAGCGGTGGGCATTGTCGCCCCCGATGCCCTGGCCCAGGTGGGCGATGTGTTTGCCTCGCCCATCAAATACCTGACCGGCACCAGCAAGAACGCGCGCGGCAATGTGCGGCGCGAGCTGGCGCTGCTGGCCATCATCCGCATGGCCGCAGGCGACCCGGCCCAGGCCGCTACGCAGATGGAAGCGCGCTGGGCCAACCAGCTGCGCACCGAAGAACGCAACTGGGCCTGGGGTGTGATCGGCAAGCTGGCCGCGCGCAAGCTCGACCCTGCCGCCGTGGGCTATTTCGACAAGGTCACGCGCAGCAGCGATCTGGACGATGACGCCCTGGCCTGGAAGACCCGCGCCGCGCTGCGCGCCGGCAACTGGAGCCTGGCACGCAAGGCCATTGATGGCATGAGCGCTGCGGGCCAGGCCGACCCCAGCTGGGTGTACTGGAAGGGCAAGACCCTGATCTCCGGCCGCGTGGTGACCGAGCGCGAAAAGAACGAGGCCCGCGCCCTGTTCGAGCGCATTGCCGGCGTGGACGGTTTCTACGAACAGCTGGCCCTGGACGAGCTGGGCCAGCGCGTGACCGTGCCGCCCGCACCCCAGCCGGTGACGGCGGCCGAAAAAGACGCAGCCGAGAAGAACCCCAGCCTGACACGGGCGCTGTATGCGATTCGCATGGGCCTGCGCAGCGAGGGTGTGCGGGAGTGGAACTACGCCACCAATCTGCATGAACCCGGCGGCATGGGCGACCGCGCCCTGTACGCTGCGGCCGACCGCGCCTGCCGCGCCCAGGTGTGGGACCGCTGCATCAACACCAGCGAGCGCACCCGTGGCTTTGTGGACTGGCAGCAGCGCTACCCCATGCCCTTCCACGACGCGGTGATCGCCCGTGCCGGCGGCATAGGCCTGGAGCCGGCCTATGTCTACGGCCTGATCCGCCAGGAGAGCCGTTTCATCATGGATGCGCGCTCCCATGTCGGTGCTTCGGGTCTGATGCAAGTGATGCCGGCCACGGCCAAGTGGACGGCGCGCAAGATCGGCATGACCGATTTCACGCCCGGCATGATCAACGACCGTGAGGTGAACATCACCATCGGCACGGCCTATCTCAAGCTGGCGCTGGACGACTTCCAGGGCTCCATGGCCCTGGCTGCGGCCGGCTATAACGCCGGTCCCGGCCGCCCGCGCAGCTGGCGCAACGGCCCGGAGCTGGATGGCGCCATCTGGGCCGAGAACGTGCCCTTCACCGAAACCCGCGACTACGTCAAGAAGGTACTGGCCAACACCACCAACTACGCCGCCCTGATCACCGGCCAGCCGCAAAGCCTGCGCAGCCGCCTGGGCACCGTGGGCCCCAAGCCGGTGGAGGCCGCGGTGGAAAACGCCGATCTGCCGTGAAGCCTCGGCGGTACCGGCGTATCGCTGGCGCTGCATGAAAAGTGAGCGGCTTATGCCGTCGGAAAGCCAACTTCAGACTGTTTGGGTACTGAAGTTGGCTTTTTTACTTCACAAGCAGCTATGTTTTTTGTAGAGATGTCTCCCTGGGTGATTTGTCATGTTTCGCCGCTACATTTCGGGGTTTGCAGTCAGTGCAGGCCATGCCATCGGGGCGAGCTGGGGAGGCGACTTCCCCCACCTGCACAGGAGAATTGGACGGATGCTTGTTTTGAATGTGCCCCGCTTTGCAGGCTACGCGGCCCGGGCCGCAGCCTGCGTGGGCGCTGCACTGGTGTGTACGCAGAATGCCCATGCGGCGCGGCCCATGGTGACCGACGATGCCCGCTTGGTGGACCCCTATGCCTGCCAGGTCGAGAGCTGGGTGCGCCGGGAGCAGGGCCGTACCGAGGCCTGGGCCTTGCCGGGCTGCAATGTCACCGGCAATCTGGAGTTGACGGCCGGGGGCGCGGTGCGCAACGCAGAAGGATCGACCCATCTTGCGGCCCGCGTGCTGCAGGCCAAGACGTTGATGCGCACGCTGCAGCCCAATGACTGGGGGTGGGGTGTCGTGGTGGGGACGGTGCAGGACCCGCAGGCCGGCAGAGGGCGCGAATGGTATGCCTATGCCCCCATCAGCCGCTCGCTGCTGGAGGACCGGGTGGTGGTGCATGCCAATCTGGGCTGGGCCCGGGAGCAGGAGTCGCGTGCCCATCGCTTCACCTGGGGTCTGGGCTGCGAGACCCAGTTGGGCGCCCGTTCCTGGCTGGTGGCCGAGACCTTTGGGCGCGGTAGCGACCAGCCGCTCTACCAGGTAGGCGTGCGCCACTGGGTGGTGCCTGACCGCGTGCAGGTTGACACCACCTATGGCAACCGCGTGGGCGGTGGCGGGCACTGGGTGTCCATCGGCCTGCGCTTGCTCTCTCCCGCCTGGCTGCGCTGAGGGAGTGCAAGGCGTGCTGCAGGGCCGGTGGATGTGGGCGCCGCCCCGCCGCGCTCAGCCCAGTTGGGCAGCCAGTGCCTGCCAGCCCGGGGCAAACACATGCTGGGCCACGATGGCCTCGTACTTGCCTGCGTCTTCGGGCGCTTCGTCAAAGGTGGCACACCATTCGGCAAAGGTGGCGCCCGTGGCGGTGACCGGGCTCAGCCGCATCCAGGCCAGGTAGTTCCGCACTGGGAAGGCGGGCGTGGCGAACACATAGCTGAGCTGGTGCTGCACATCGTCCAGCGCCACCAGCTGCTCGCGCACATGGGTGCCGTCCTGGAGGTAAAAGGAGCGCACGCAGCCCACCGCATCGGCGGCGCGGCCATCCTCGATCTCGCTGCGCGCAATGCCGGGGTGCCAGCCCGGCAGGCCGTTGAAGTCGCGCACCGTGCGCCAGACCTTTTCGATGGGGGCTGGAATGATCGCGCTGGCATAGGCTTTGGCCATGGTTTTTGTCTCCTTGTCGTTGCTTTGGGGGATGCCGTCAGGCAGTGAGGGAAAGCTGTTTGAAGGCACGGGTTTGCTCGACCAGAGCGGTCTCCACCGGCAGGCGTTCCATGCTGGAGGCGCCGTAAAAACCGTTGCAGCCGGGGCAATGCGCCAGGATGAAGCGCGCATCCTCCGGCTGGGCAATGGGGCCGCCGTGGCAGAGCACCAGCACCTCGGGGTTGACCTCGCGGGCCGCAGCGGCGATGGCGTTGATCTCGCCCACGCAATCGGCCAGCGTCAGCGCGGTGTCGGCACCAATGCTGCCGCCCGTGGTCAGCCCCATATGGGCCACGATGATGTCGGCGCCGGCGGCTGCCATGGCGCGGGCATCCTGCACGTTGAAGACATAGGGCGTGGTCAGCATGTCCTTGGCGCGGGCCAGGCGCACCAGGTCCACTTCAAGCGCATAGCCCATGCCGGTCTCTTCCAGGTTGGCGCGGAACTTGCCATCGATCAAACCCACGGTGGGGAAGTTCTGGATGCCGGAAAAACCCAGGGCCTTCAGTTGGTCGAGGAAGGGGCCAAAGCTGCAGAAAGGGTCGGTGCCATTCACGCCGGCCAGCACCGGCGTGTGCTTGACCACGGGCAGGACCTCGCGCGCCATCTCCACCACGATGTCGTTGGCGTTGCCATAGGCCAGCAGGCCGGCCAGCGAGCCCCGGCCGGCCATGCGGTAGCGGCCCGAGTTGTAGATGACGATGAGGTCGATGTCGCCGGCCTCTTCGCACTTGGCCGACAGGCCGGTGCCGGCGCCGCCGCCAATGATGGGGCGGCCGGCGCGGATCTGTTCACGGAATTTCGCCAGGATGGCGCTGCGTTCGATGCTCATGGAAATTTAGCCTTGGGTGATGTCGTGAAAGTGCTGCACCGCCAGCGCCGCAAACTCGGGCGAATTGATGGCGTGGGGCACGCGGATGATTTGGCGCAGAGCGGTCTGCTGCACCGTGTCTTCAATGGCCTGGAACAGGGCCGCATCGGCCTCGGGATCGTGAAACGGCATGCCCGGGGCGTCCAGCACGGACACGCCGCCCTCGGGCAGCAGAAAGCGCACCGGCCCTATGGCGCGGTTCAGGCGCTCGCCAATCCAGCGGCCCATGGCGATGTTTTCCTCGCGCGTGGTGCGCATCAGCGTGATCTGCGGGTTGTGCACATAGAGATTGCGCTCGCGGTAGTGCGCGGGCACGCTGTCCTTGGCGCCGAAGTTCACCATGTCCAGCGCGCCGCAGGAGCCCACATAGGGCAGGGCGCGCTCGGCCAGAAAGCCGAAGCGGTCCTGCGTGGCGGGCAGCACACCGCCGAACAGCAGGTCGCAGACCTCGGTGGTGGTGATGTCCAGTACACCCTGAAAAAATCCGCTGGCGGCCAGCTTTTCCATCGATTGCCCGCCGATGCCGGTGGCGTGGAACACCATGCATTCATAGCGGTCCTGCAGCTGCGCGGAGATCTCGGTGATGCAGGGCGTGGTCACGCCGAACATGGTCAGGCCGATGGCGGGCTTGTCGTCTTGCGTTTGGTCACGCTCGCCGCGCGCCATGCCGGCCATGGCATTGGCCGCGTTGGAGAGCACCACGCGCGAGATGCTGTTGAGGCCCGCGATGTCGGTGATGGAGTTGACCATCGCAATGTCGTTCGGGCCGACATAGCTGCTCACATTGCCGGCAGCGACGGTGGAGACCATCAGGCGTGGGGTACCCACCGGCAGCGTGCGCATGCCCTGGGTGACGATGGAGGTGCCGCCCGAGCCGCCCAGGCCGATCACGCCGGCCACATCGCTGCGGGCGCGCATGAAGTGTTCGAAGGCGTCGCCCATGGCGGCCACGGCCGTGCCGCGGTCGCCGGTGAAGACGGCATCGGCCCCACCGGGGTGGCAGGCCGCAACCTGGCGGGCGTCGATATCGGCCATGGTCGAAGGCTGGTGCGTGGACACATCGACCACCTGCACCCGCAGGCCCTGCTGGCGAATGCGCGTGGCCACATAGGCCAGCTCTGTTTCCTTGGTGTCGCAGCAGCCGACGACGTAAACCGTTTTTTCCGTGCTCATGGGTTGGTGTCTCCTCAGTGGTGGTGCAGTCCAGGCCGCACCCTGCCGAAGTTGCCGCAAGCCACGGGTCGTGGCAAAGTCCAGTTGATGGAAACTGGACCAAAACCCCTGTGAAACGCATTGCCGTGGCGCGCATCAGCCGCCTGATTGCGGGCTGGCAGAGCCTACCCGGCACCTTGCCACAGCAACTGGGCAGTGCTCTGGGGCGTCTGGTGGCCGCGCGCGAGCTGCCGGTGGGGGCGCTGCTGCCGTCCGAGCGCGCATTGGCCGGTGCGCTGGGGCTGAGTCGTGGCACCGTGGTGGCGGCCTATGGCCTGCTGCGCGATGCGCAATTGGTCGCCAGCCAGCAAGGTAGTGGCTATCGCATCGTAGCCTCGTCGAACTCACCGGGCGCCGTGCACACGCGGCTGGTGGGCGAGGTCTCGGCCCTGCCGCAGCAGCTGGACATGAGCAGCGGTGCGCTGCCCGCATCGCCTACGCTGGCGCGCCTGCTCTCAGGCTTGCAGGGTGCCGATCTGGCGCGCATCGTGAGCGGCCTGGGCTATGACGCCTACGGCCTGCCAGAGCTGCGTGCGGTGGTGGCGCGCTACTACAACGACCTTGGGCTGCCGACGCGGGCCGAGCAGATCCTGATCACCAGCGGTGCCCAGCAGGCCGTGTGGCTGCTGGCCAATGCGCTGCTCGATGCGGCGGACGCCGTGGTGGTGGAAGACCCCTGCTACCGAGGTTCGCTGGAAGCCTTTCGCCGGCGCAATGCCAGGCTGTTGGGCGTGGCCGTCACGGCACAGGGCCTGGACTGGCCGGCGCTGGAGCAGCAACTGCAGCAGCGCCCCCGGCTGGTGTACCTGTTTGCCGAATGCCAGAACCCCACGGGCCGCACCATGGACGAGGCTGCCCGCCAGCGCCTGGTGGCGCTGCTGCGCCAGCACGATGTGCTGCTGGTGGAGGATGGCTCGCAAAGCGAGCTGCATGTGGACCCGAGCCGGCAGCCACGCCCGCTGGCGGCCCTGTGCGAGCCCCACCGCGTGGCCACTATCGGCACCATGTCCAAGCTGTTTTGGGGTGGCCTGCGGGTGGGCTGGGTGCGGGCCGATCCGGCACTGCTGCAGCGCCTGGCCAGCATGAAAGCGGTGAACGACCTGGGATCGTCACGCTTTGACCAGAGCATTGCCGTGGAGCTGTTCGAGTCCCTGCACGAGGCGCGTGCGCAGCGCCTGGCGCAGATTCAGCACCATCTGCAGCACGCCGAACAATTGCTGCGCAGCGAGGGCGGGGTGGACTGGCGCTGGACCACACCCGACGGGGGAACGGCACTGTGGATTCACATTCCCGGCGCGGACATGGTGGCGCTGAGCGAAGCTGCTGCCCGGCAGGGTGTGCTGCTGACGGTGGGGCCCGGCTACTCGGTGAGTGAAAGCTATGGCGAGCACCTGCGCCTGCCATTCGTGCGGCCCGCGCAGCAATTGGCCGACACGGTGCGGCTGGTGATGCACCTGCTGGCAGAGCAGCGCGCACCGGGCGACACAGCGCGATAGGCCTGCCCGCCTAGACCGGGCGGGCTGGTGCCTTGCGCCCTTGCGACTTGCCGCTCTTGTGCATTTTGTATCTGAGCTCATGCGCAAATCTTCGTTGGTGCTGCGGCCCTCCGCGCCTAGAGTCCCTCGCCTGGCCGGATGCAACCCCCGCACCCGGCAGCGACGAGGAAGAGCCAGTGAGCAAGATGAATAAGCGTGAATTTTTGGTGTCGGGCCTGAAGGCCGGTGCCGTGATCAGCCTGCCAGGTGGTCTGGTGGCCTGCGCCAGCACAACGGCCGGCCAAACCCCGGTGGTGGAAACCGCCGTGGGCAAGCTGCGTGGTCTGCGTACCGGCAAGGGCTTTGCCTTCAAGGGCATCCCCTATGGCGAGAGCACTGGTGGCGCCAACCGCTTTCAGCCACCCGTGACCAAAAAGGCCTGGGCCGGCGTGCTGGATGCCACCCAGCACGGTGCCAGCGCCCCGCAGCCCAAGGGCGCATCCGTGCCGGAATTTGCCTGGTACTGGTCGGACATCGAGGCCAGCGAAGATTGCCTGTCGCTGGCGGTCTACACCCCTGCGCTGGATGGCAAGAAGCGCCCGGTGCTGCTGTGGCTGCACGGCGGCGGCTTTGCCACGGGCGCCGGCACTTCGCCGGGCTTTGACGGCAGCCACCTGGCGCAGAGCCAGGACGTGGTGGTGGTCTCCATCAACCACCGTCTGAATGTGTTTGGCTCCCTGTACGTGGGTGAGCATGCGCCCGGTTTTGCAGCGGAGTCGGCCAACCTGGGTGTACTGGACCAGGTGGAAGCTCTGCGCTGGGTGCGCGACCACATTGCCCAGTTTGGCGGCGATGCGGGCAATGTCACGATCTTTGGCCAGTCCGGTGGTGCGGCCAAGGTCACGGCGTTGCTGGGCGCGCCGGCAGCCAAGGGGCTGTTCCACAAGGCCATTGTGCAAAGCGGCTCGGGACTGTGGCGTCTGGGCAGTCAGGAAAAAGCCCGGCAGGCTACCCACGCCCTGTTGCGCGAGCTGGGGCTGGACCGCAGCACTGCGGGGCGCATCCACCAACTGCCAGTTGCGCAGATCGTGGTGGCCTACAGCAAGCTGCTGGGCCAAACCGGTGGCGTGAGCGAGTTCCGTCCCACCCTGGACCACGTGGTGTTCCACGAAGAGCCCTATGATCCGCGCGCCACGCGCCTGGCCTCCGACGTGCCGGTGCTGGTGGGCTATGCCCAGCAGGAAGCCACCTTCTTCCTGGCGGGCAACCCGGCCAACTTCACCATCAGCGACGCGCAGTTGCAGGCGCGGGTGCAGAAGTTTCTGCGCCTTTCCGCTCCCGCCACCCGTGAGCTGCTGCAAAGCTACGCGGCGCAGTACCCGGGCAGTACGCCATCGCAGCGCCTGATTGCGCTGGCCAGCGACTACAACTACAAGCTGCCGACACTGGCGTTTGCCGACCGGCAAGCCGACCTGGGCGCTGCACCCGTGCATGCCTATGCGTTCGAATGGGCATCGCCTGCGCGCGGCGGTGTATTGGGCGCGGCCCACACTGCGGAGGTGCCCTTCATTTTCGGCACGCTGGATGCAGCACGCGCCCTGGTGCAGGACAGCCCCGACCAGTTGCAGGTGCGTGACCGCATCGGCGCCATCTGGGGGCAGTTTGCCCGCACCGGCAACCCCAACTCCTCGGTCAGCGGCGTCAAGGACTGGAGTCGCTACGAGCGCGGCCAGCGTGCCACGGCCCGCATTGGTAAAAGCTGGACGGTGGCCCGCAACCCCGAGGCCCATGCCCGCCAGGCGCTGGCGAATGTGCCGCTGTACGAGTACAGCTTCCCCGTCTCGTTTGTGCGGGATTGAGCGGGGTTGGCGTAGCGCGCTGGGTGCAGTTGTCCGGAGCGCTACAGCGCGCTCTAGGTCAGCGGTTGTAGAGCAGACCGTCCTGGACCTTGGCGGCGCCCGAGCGCTCCAGGTCATCCAGTAGCGACTGCACCCATGCCTCGGGCGTGCTGTCAGCAAAGTAGCGCTGGTGCAGCGTGCGGTAGTAGGGCGTGGCCAGGGCCCAGGTGCTGGCGTCCGGCACGGCAATGCGCTGCCATTCCAGCAGCTTGTATTTCAGCAGCACCTTGGCGGCGTAGCGCGCGTGTTTGAGCGGGTCGGCCACAAAGCCGGCCAGCTTGCGTCTGGCCTCTTGCAGGGCAGCGTCCACGCCGGTGAACAGCGGGCCGTGGCCGGGCAGCACCACGGCGGGTTGCAGTGCTTCAATCAGGTCCAGCGTGGCACCCACCTCGGCAAAGGCATGCTCGCCTTCGATCTCGGGAAACACCACGCCAAAGCCATGCTCCCACAGCGCATCGGCCGAGATCAGCAAGCGCTTTTCCGGCTCGAAGAGGATGACGGAATGCGGGTCATGGCCGGGGGCAGCATGTACCTGCCAGGGGCGGCCGCCCAATTGCCATTCGCTGCCGGGCTGCAGCAGTCCGTCGATGCGAAAGCGCGGGCAGTTCTGGCCCGTGGGGCGGTAGCTCAAGCGTGCTTCATCCCAGGCGCGCACGGCCTCGGCTTCGCCCGGAGGAATCCAGGTCTGCACCTGGGGCCAGACCGCTTGCAGCGCGGCATTGCCGCCGCAGTGGTCACTGTGCAAATGGGTGTTGAGCAGGTGCGTCAGCGGCTGCTGGCCCAGCGCATCCTGCACCAGGGCCACGGTCTGCTCGGCGTGGATGCAGTAGCCGCTGTCCACCAGCGCAGCGCCTTCCGGGCCTTGAAAGAGATAGTTGTTGGCGGAGAGCCAACCGCGCTCCAGCACAGTGATTTCGGGCCAGAGCAGGGAAGCGGAAGCAGTCATGCAAAGCTACAAAAGAGAGGCCCGCGCAGATGTGTTGGCTGGGCGCGGGCGGGCTGAAATACCGGTGTCGAAAGACCGGGCTCAGTGGGCAGCGGCGGCCGGGCTGGCCTCGGTGCGCAGTGCGCGCCGCAAGATCTTGCCCACATTGGTTTTGGGCAGCTCGTCGCGGAACTCCACCGAACGTGGGCATTTATAGCCCGTCAGGTGCTGCTGGCAAAAGCGGATCACGGCCTCTTCGGTCAAGGCCGGGTCGTTGCGCACCACGAACACCTTGACGGCTTCGCCCGAATGGGCGCTCTCCACGCCGATGGCCGCACACTCCACCACGCCGGGGCACAGGGAGATCACGTTCTCGATCTCATTGGGATAGACGTTGAAGCCGCTGACCACCATCATGTCTTTCTTGCGGTCAATGATGCGCGAAAAGCCTTGCGCGTCCATGACGCCGATGTCGCCGGTGCGCATGAATCCATCGGCGGTGAAGGCGGCGCGTGTCTCCTCGGGTTGCTTGTAATAGCCCACCGTCACATTGGGGCCGCGTATGCACAGCTCGCCGGTTTCGCCCAGGGGGACATCGCGGCCCTCATCGTCCTTGATGGCAATGTCTATGCCCGGCAGCGGCAGGCCTATGCTGCCGCTGAATTGCCGGGCCGTGACCGGGTTGTTGCTGCCTATGGCGCAGGTCTCGCTCATGCCCCAGCCTTCGATCATGGGGCAGCCCGTCACCTGCTGCCATTGCTTGGCCGTGCCTTCGCTGGCGGCCATGCCGCCGGCCTGGGACACGCGCAGCTGCGAAAAATCCAGGGTGCGGAACTTGGGGTTTTGCAGCAGGGCATTGAACAAGGTGTTCACGCCGGGCAGCAGCTGAAACGGGCGCTTGGCCAGCACGGCGACGAACTTGGGGATGTCGCGCGGGTTGGGAATCAGGCTCAGGCTGGAGCCCTGGCGCATGGCCAGAAAACACAGGGTGAGCGCAAAGATGTGATAGAGCGGCAGGGCCGCGATGCTGTGGACCTTGGACAGGTCGGGCAGGTCTTTCATCGCCGGGCTGAACCAGGCCTCGGCCTGCAGCGTGGCGGCGATGATGTTGCCGTGGGTCAGCACCGCACCCTTGGACAGGCCGGTGGTGCCGCCGGTGTATTGCAAAAAGGCGATGGAGTCGTGTGTGGCCTGGCTGGGGACCAGCTTGCGCTGGGCGCCCTGCTGCAGCGCCTGCAGAAGCGGTGTGACCACGCGGCCACCGGATTCACCCGACAGGGGCAGCGTGAAGGCCGGCACCATCTTGGCCAGATGGCGCACGGCAAAGGTGATCCAGCGGCCGTAGGCCGGGCCCAGCAGATCGCCCATGGCGCTCAGGCAGATATGGCGCACGGCGGTGCGCTCGACCACGCTGGCCAGGGTGTGGGCAAAGTTCTCCAGCACGATGATGGCCGTGGCGCCGGAGTCCTTGAGCTGGTGCTCCAGCTCGCGCGGGGTGTAGAGCGGGTTGACGTTGACGCAGGTGTAGCCGGCGCGCAGCACGGCGGCCATGGCCACGGCGAACTGCGGCACATTGGGCAGCATGATGGCCACGCGCGCACCGGGTTCCAGGCCCAGGCTTTGCAGCCAGGCGCCCAGATGGGCAGAGCGGCGGTCCAGCTCGGCGTAGTCCATCCACACATCCATGCACACCGAAAACGGGTTGCGGGCATGGCGGGCGAAGGCGTCTTCCAGCAAGGCCGCGACCGAGCGGTATTGCGTGGTGTCCACCTCATGGGGGACGCCTTCGGGATAGTGCTGCAGCCAGATACGTTCCATACCGTCTCCAGGAAAAGGGAAAAGCTTGCGCGGCACGGGACCGGTACGGGAGGTGCCGGGATCGGCCACCTCCTGCCGTCCACGCGTTGTGCGGCCATTCTGGAGTCAACGGTGAGCGGCGCCATCGGGCTTGTACTAGGGCTGGGCAGGCACTAGGGAAGGCCCTGAAACCCATGCTGTTCGGCATCCGCCAACCCCGCCACAATGCACGCAGGAGGAACAGCTCATGGTGGCCTGGTGGTTGCGGTGCGTGATGGTGATGAATCTGCTGGTGCTGCTTGCGTGGCTGGCCTGGGCCTGGCCGCGCTCCATTCCCTTGGCATTGGCCGGGGCGCTGCTGTGCCTGTTGGGCGGGCGGCTGTGGGTGGGCGGGCAGTTTGCCTGCATGGTGCTGGCCAAGCGCCGCCGCAAAGAGCCCTTGCCGCCGGTGGCCGTGCTGTGGCGGGTCTGGAATGCGGAATGCCGGGCCGCGCTGCGCGCCTTTGGCTGGGACATGGCCTGGGCCGAAGATGCCCAGGCCGACTATGTGCCCGACCGGCCCGTGGGCAGTGCCGGGGTGGTGCTGGTCCATGGCTGGCTGTGCAACCGCGGCATATGGGCCGATGCCCTGCACCAGCTGCGCGCGGCGGGCGTGCCCTGTGTGGCCGTCAGCATGCCGCTGCTGCTGCACCGTATCGGCACGGGGCGGGCGCGGCTGGATGCGGCGGCGCAGCGCATACGGGCCGCCACGGGCCTGCGTCCGGTGGTGGTGGCCCACAGCATGGGGGGCCTGATGGTGCGCGACTGGTTGCGCAGCCTGCCGCAGGACTGCGCACCGCAGCGCCCGCAGGCCGTGCTTACCGTGGCCACCCCGCACCAGGGTACGGCCATCGCCTTTATGGCCTGGGGGCCGAATGTGGCGCAGATGCGCCCGGGCAACCCCTGGTTGCGTCAGCTGCAAACCGAGGAGGCGCGCGCTGGCAGCGCGGCCAGCCAGATACGCTGGCACTGCGCCCTGTCCGAGGTCGACAACATCGTGTTCCCCGGCACCACGGCCTTGCTGCCGGGGGCCACGCCGCTGTGGCTGCATGGCATGGCCCATGTGCAGATGCTGCAGGCGCCGGCCCTGTGGGCCCTGGTGCGGCAGCTGGTCGAACAAGGCAGCGCAGAGCCTGGCACAAGCCCGGGCACCGGCCCGGATGCGGCCAGCTCCATCATGTGATCTTGGTGTAGAAAAGGTCTGCAGCGCAATCTGCATCAGCGCAAGCTGCTGCAAAAAAAGAAGCGACCCTGTGGGTCGCTTCTGGCATGGAGACTTTGAACACGCTCTTAGGTGCTGGGCGTGGCCGGATTCGCCGCAGGGGGCGCTGCCGGGGCGGCCGCAGCCTGGGACGGCGGGGACTGCACCAGGTGGATGTCCGTGGCCGAGACCAGGGGGATGCCAGCCTGGGCAGCGTCCCGCAGCAGGGCAAAAAGCAGGTCGCTGCGCGTGGAATAGGCATTGCGCGGGCTGCCCACATAGCCATGGCAGACGATGTTCACCACGCTGCCGTTGATGGAGTCCACATACATATTGGGGGCCGGCGTCTCGAGCACGGCCACATGGGCGGTGTAAATGCCCAGCAGCAGCTCCTTGAGGCGCACGATGTCGGTATTCAACGGCACAGAAAAGGCGATGGTGACACGGCCCACGGGGTTGTCCATGGTCAGGTTCTGCACCGACTTGGTGATGAGCTCGGAGTTGGGCACGATCAGCGTGGAGCGGTCGTCCATCTGGATCTCGGTGGCGCGCACGCTGATGCGGCGGATGTCGCCCACCTGGTCGCCGATGCGCACGCGGTCACCCAGTTTGACGGGGCGCTCAGCCAGCAAAATCAAGCCGGAGACAAAGTTCTGCGTGATGGCCTGCAGACCAAAACCGATGCCCACCGACAGCGCACTGGCCAGCAGGGCCACCCGCTCAAAGCCTATGCCCAGGGCGGCCAGCGTCCACAGGCCGGACAGGATGATGCCCACATAGCGCGTCACCGTGCTGATGGAGTTGCGTGCGCCAATGTCCAGCTCGGTCTTGGGCAGATAGGTGTCCACCAGCCAGTGCTGCAGGGCGCGGAAAAAGGTCAGGCCCAGCACCAGCACCAGGGCGGCACGCAGCAAGGTCATGGGGGTCAGCGTGCTGCCGCCCACAGACACCCCCTGGGCCAGGGCAGAGCCCCAACCCATCAGGTAGTTGGCATTGCCAAACGGGGCCGTCAGCGCGGCCACGCCCAGCAGCAGCAGGCATACGCGCAGCAGGGCCGACAGCAGCACGCCCAACTGCTCCAGCCGGGCCGGCCTCAGGCCGGTGCCCTGGCTGATGGCCTGGTTCATGCGGCTTGCGCTCTCGAACATCCAGGTACAGCAGTCGTCGGCAAACTTCATCAGCAGCGAAGTGGCCAGCACCACCACGGTGATCCACACCATTTGCGTGGCCACGAACACGGAAAAATTCAGATAGCCCAGCAGTGCCGCCACCAGTGCGGCCAGCACGGTGATATGGCCGCCCAGCCAGGCCAGCAGCAGCCAGCCGCTGCGTGTCTGGGGCTCGTGGTGGCCGCTTTCGGTGGAATGGGGGGCAGCCTGGCGCTTGCGCTGTTGGTTGATGGTGAGCTGCACGCCCAGGATCAGGCCCACATAGGTCAGCGCCACCAGTCCATCCAGTGCCACGGTGCTGACGGTGCTGGTGCGTGCGGCAATGTCCACGGCGTTGAGCATCATGGAAAACCAGGTCAGCAGCGCAGCGCCCCAGGCGTAGCGGGTCAGGGCCGGCGCGGCGATGTCGTCGATGGCCAGCAATCGCCAGGACGGCCGCTTGGGCACCAGCAGGCTGGCGCTGATGGACAGGAAGAAGGCTGCCACGAACGAGGACTTGATCCAGGTGTCCGCCACGCTTTGCAGGCGCGGTGCAATGGCCTCGATGTCGCGCAGATGTTCGATGAACACCAGGCTGGCCAGACCGGGCAGCACGGTGCCCACCACCAGCTGCCACACGGCCAGGCCGGTGCGGCGCAAGCGGCCATCGGGTGCGCGCTTGGACATGGCGAACTGGCGGCCCAGGTGGCGCAGCCACATGCGCAGCGGGAACATCAACACCAGGGCTATCAGCAGGCCTCGCAGCGGCTTGCTCCAGCCATGTTGTTCGATGGCGCTGATCAGGCTGGCCTGGCCCTGACGCATCAGCGCGGCCTGGCGCTGCATATCGGCCGGCAGCTGCTCGGCAAATTGCCGCCACAGCGCGGGCGACAGCGGTGAGATGGCCTTGCTGGCGATCTGGGCGTTGAATTGCTGGGCGCGCATCTGCTCGATGGAGCTGGCGGTCTGCTGCGCTTCCACGGACAGCAGCTTGCCGCGCTTGATGGAGGAGCCCAGATCGGTTTGCTGCTGGCCCAGCAGCTTGCGCTGCTCGCGGATGTCGCTGCCTTCGGCGGCGCCGTCGGCTGCAGGGCCCAACTGGGCCATGCGGGCATCCAGCTGTTTGAGCAGCGGCTCCAGCTGGGTCACGGCGGCGTCGGCGTCGCGCTTGGCCTTGATCGACTGCTCCACCAGCGTCTGCAGCGTGTCGGTGGCTTCGGCATCATCCAGGGATGCATGCACTTTCTCCAGGGTGGAGGCAACGCTTTGGAGCTGGGCCTGTGGATCCATGCCGGAGTCGGGCAGGATCAGTGGGTCGGCCGCATGGGCCAGGCCCATGCACAGGTGCAAGGCCACAAGCCAGCGCAGCAAATGGGTGCAAAAGGACTGCATGGTGGTCGCTCGGGTGAATGGGGCTGCGGGGCCGCATGCCCATCAAACCGCCACTATAGGCACAGCCGTGGTTTCCGAGTTCTGGCTAGGGCTGTGCAAGCCTGGGGGCAGACGGGCCGATCCGCCGCCGTCTGCAGCCCCCAGGCATGAAAGCCCGCGGGCCATCAGTGCTGGTGGCTATGAAGACTTACGCGGTGGCGGGCAAGGCCAGGGCTTGTTCGCCGGGCTGGAGGGCGCCGGCCTCGATGGCGGGCTGGCCGCGCAAATCGGCGTACAGCGGCGCAAAGTCGGTGTTGGCAAAGTCCAGCAGCTGCTGCATATCGTCGATGACGAAATAGGTCTGCTGGTAGGCGTCGATGCGGTAGCGCGTGCGCATGGTGCGCGTCAGCTGCAGCGGCAGGCGCTGGGGCTGGGGGCTGCTGACGCTGTAGGCCAGCTCGCCGGCGGAACTCAAGATGCCGGCGCCATAGGCGCGCAGGCCACCGGATTCGCGGATCAGGCCGAACTCTATGCTGTACCAGTACAGGCGCGCCAGCAGCTCGGTGGCGCCCAGCTCGGCAGCTTTCAGCCCGCCCGCGCCATAGGCCTGCATGTAGTCGGCCAGTACCGGATGGAACAGCAGCGGTACATGGCCGAACAGGTCGTGAAAGATGTCGGGCTCGACGATGTAGTCCAGCTCCTGGGGCGTGCGTATCCAGTCCGTCACCGGAAAGCGGCGCTGGCTGAGCAGGCGAAAGAAATCCAGCTCGGGGATTAACCCCGGCACGCCCACAATCTGCCAGCCCGTGGCGGCGCTCAGGCGCAGGTTGATGTCATCGAAGTGGGGAATGCGCTCGCTGGCGCCCAGCTGCGGCAGGCAGGCGATGAAGTCGCTGCTGGCCCGCCCCGGCAGCAACGCACTTTGGCGTGTGTACAGCTGGCGCCAGGTGGCATGTTCCGCCTCGGTATAGGCCGCGTAGTCCTGCGAGCAGGTGTAGTCGTTGGCTGCGCGGCTGTAGTCGCCCCGTGGTGGGCGGCTGGATTGGCCGTAAACGGCGGGAGTGGCTCCCATGGTCTTCTCCTTGCTGGTCGGCGATTTGGACTTCGCCGGAAGTTCGGGGGTTCACACGGCCCTGCGCATCGCCAGATGCGCGATGCAGGCGAGGCGGCCCGCCGCAGGCAGTAGCAGCGCTACGACCAGGCGGGCCAACGACACATGCAGGGGCGTGTGGACGCCGCTCAAAGAACGCCGCGGCGCATTTGGTCTAGCTCAATGCTCTCGAACAGCGCCTTGAAGTTGCCATTGCCAAAGCCGTCGTCGCCCTTGCGCTGAATGAACTCGAAGAAGATGGGGCCGAGCTGGTTTTCGCTGAAGATCTGCAGCAGCAGCTTCTGGCCGCTGCCATCGATCAAGATCTTGCGTTTCTTCAACTCTGCCACGGGCTCACCGTGCTCGGGCAGGCGCTTGTTGATCAGTTCGTAGTAGGTGTCTATGGTGTCCAGCAAACGCATGCCGCCGGCGCGCAGGCCGTCCACGGTGGCGTACAAATCGTCCGAGCCCATGGCAATGTGCTGTATGCCCTCGCCCTGGTACATGTCCAGGTACTCCTGGATCTGCCCGGCCTTTTCCTTGCCTTCCTCGTTGATGGGAATGCGGATCTTGCCGCAGGGGCTGGTCATGGCCTTGCTCTTGACTCCGGTGACCTGGCCCTCGATGTCGAAGTACTTGACCTCGCGGAAGTTGAACAAGCGCTCGTAGAAATTGGCCCACTCCACCATGCGGCCACGGTGCACGTTGTGGGTCAGGTGGTCGATATAGGTCAGCCCATGGCCTGGCACTTGCAGCATGTCGGCGGTGCTGACGCCGGGCAGGGGCACAAAGTCCACGTCAAAAAATCCGATGTTGCCGATGTCGCCCGGCTGGGCGTTGTGCTTGCCGCGCCAGCGGTCCACCAGATAGATCAGGCTGTCGCCCACGCCCTTGATGGCAGGGATCTGGAGTTCACCCGGAGCGGCCGTGCCGGCATAGCCCCAGGCGCCCAGGTTGACGGCGCGCTCGTAGGCGGCCTTGGCGTCGTGCACGCGAAAGGCGATGGCGCAGACGCTGGGGCCGTGCAGGCGGGCAAAGCGCTGGGCAAAGCTGTCGGGCTCGGCGTTGACGATGAAGTTGATCTCGCCCTGGCGGTAGAGCAGCACGTTTTTGTGGCGGTGGCGGGCCACGGCGCGAAAGCCCATGCGCTCGAACACCTTGCCCATGGCCTGCGGGTCGGGGGCGGCGAATTCGATGAACTCGAAGCCGTCGGTGCCCATGGGATTGTCCCAGGCCGAGGTGGTGTCGAGGTCTGTGGCGGGCAGGGGAGCGTTCATGCAGGTCTCCAGTGGGTGGGGTGCTCCACTGTAGGTTTGCCCTGGGTCAAGAATGCTGCGTCCTGCGTTGGTATGGCGCTTGCTTGGCAGGAAAAGTGCGCGAAATGTGGTGTTTGCGCATAATTCAAAGAGGTATAGGGTTAATACTTATCCTTAAGGTGTAGAATCCTGCGTCATGAGTTCACTCCACGCAATAGATAAGCTTGATCGGGCAATTTTGCGCCGCTTGATGGAAAATGGCAGAGAGACCTATGACGTCATTGGCGAGCAGGTCGGCCTGTCTCCCAGCGCCGTGCTGCGCCGCGTCAAACGGCTGGAGGAATGCGGTGTCATCGACCGCTATGTGGCGCTGGTGCCTCCGGAAAGCGTGGGCCTGGGCCTGACGGCCTATCTGAACGTGCGGCTGGAGAAGAACACCGAAACCCACAAGCGCAACCCCATGGACCTGTTCAAGGCCAGTGTGCAAACCTGGCCCGAGGTGGTGGAATGTGCCTCGCTGACGGGGGAGATGGATTATTTGCTGCGTGTGGTGGTGTCCGATATGCAGCACTACAGCCGCTTCATCATGGATACCTTGCTCAAGCACCCCAGCGTGCAGGACTGCAAAACCAGCTTTGTGCTGGACCGTGTCAAGGCCACCACGGCAATTCCGCTGTAGTTCGGTGTCCGCGCGGGCGCAGGCCTTGTGCCAGCGCAAAAGCAGGTTTCGGCCGTCTGGTTTCCGGGTAAACCCTGTGGCAATGTGGACAACTTGGGGCATTCCAACGTGTTTTATGTTGCAATGCAGCAAATTGTGCAGGCCGGCACTTCCGGCCAGAGGTCGGTTAACCGTGCCCCACGGGGCTTGAAGGAGGTAGGTGATGAGCAGTGAATGGCTTTCCGCTTCATTGAAGGCAGGTTCCACGCTGTTTTTGCCCCGGTTCGCATCGAACCGCTTGCCCAGCCTGGTGCCCATACGCGAGCTGGCGCCGCGCCACCGCGAGCGCATCCAGGCCCATTTGCTGAAGCTGGATACGGGCGACCGCTATCTGCGTTTTGGCTATGCGGCCAACGACGAGCAGGTGCGCCGCTATGTGGACCAGCTGGATTTCGAGCGTGACGACATCTTCGGCATCTTCAACCGCCGCCTGGAGCTGGTGGCCATGGCCCACCTGGCCTATGTGGACCTGGCCCAGCACAGCAACTGTGCGGAGTTCGGCGTGTCCGTGCTCAAGACCGCCCGTGGCAAGGGTCTGGGCGGCCGGCTGTTTGCCCGTGCCGCCCTGCATGCCCGCAACCATGGCGTGGACATGATGTTCATCCACGCCCTGTCGGAAAACACCGCCATGCTGAAGATTGCCCGCAGCGCTGGCGCCAAGGTGCAGCGTGACGGCACGGAATCCGAGGCCTATCTGCAGCTGCCCCCGGGCGACTTTGACTCGCGCATGGCCGAGATGGTGGAAACCCATGTGGCCGCCGTCGACTACCAGTTCAAAAAGCAGGCCAAGCAGTTCTGGGAGCTGCTGGCCGATGTGCAGGAAATCCGCAAAGGTGTGCAGGACGGGCGGCATCAGGCTGGTGAATAACACCCCCTGAGCCGCTTTGCGGCTTCCCCCTCTCTTCGCGCTACGCGCGGGAGGGGGACGGCAGCAGCGCGGCGGGGCGGCCCTTGCGCGCTGCCCTGGCGAAAGGGACTTTGCATGCGGTAGGGGTGCTCTTGTCCTGCGCCTTGGGTGTTACTCCTTCCCCCGTCGGGGGGAAGTTGGGGATGGGGGCTTTGGTGCTCCTCGGTATTTCTCCCTCGCCCGCTTGCGGGAGAGGGGCGGGGTGAGGGCTCTGCATCCACAAAAAAGGCCTGAGATGCAGGCTGCATAAGCATCTTGAGCTCTGGTTTTTCGAGGGGGTGCTGGGGAGTGACCACCCTCATTCAGGGTGCCACCCAAGTCACAAGATTTTCGAATCCGCTATCCTTGAGGCTTGTTTTACTACCGCACGTCCTGCACCACAGACAGTGTCCGACCCGCTTCCGCAGCGCCCTTCCGAACGCGAAGACAAGCGCAGCTTTCTGCAGAAAGTCGCCGAATTCATACACCCAGGCCCCGACAGCCCCGATGAGCTGATCGAGACCCTGGCCGATGCCGAAGACAACGCCGTCATAGGCACCGACGCCCGCGTCATGTTGGAAGGCGTCATCCGCATGGCCGATCGCACGGCCGGCGACGTCATGGTGGCTGCGCCACGCATGGATCTGCTGGACATCGACGAGTCCTACGAAGAGCAGCTGCGCCAGATCATCAACACCGCGCATTCGCGCTTCCCCGTGTTCGAGGGCGAGCGCGACAACATCATCGGCGTGCTGCTGGCCAAGGATTTGCTCAAGCTCCAGCGCGCACCCAGCCTGAGCCTGCGTGCTTTGCTGCGCCCCGCCATCTTTGTGCCGGAAAGCAAGCCCCTGAATGATTTGCTGCGCGTCTTCCGCAGCAACCGCAACCATCTGGCCATCGTGGTGGATGAGTTCGGTGTCATCGCCGGCCTGGTGACCATTGAGGATGTGCTGGAAGAGATCGTAGGCGAGATCGAGGACGAGTTCGACCTGCCCGAGGAAGAGGGCGATATCTTCGCCCTGGCCGATGCCACCTACCGCGTGGCGGGCTCCACCCCGGTGGAGCGCGTGGCAGACTTCTTTGAGGTGACCCTGGAGGCCACCGACCCGGACGAAGACTTCGACACCATAGGCGGCCTGGTGGCCCATGAACTGGGGCGGGTGCCGTTCCGGGGAGAATTCATGGACCTGGCCGGTCTGCGTTTCGAAGTGCTGCACGCCAAGGGCGGTGCCGTGCACTGGTTCAAGGTCACGCGCCTGCAGAGCTGATCGCCGCTCTGTGTCCACGGGCAGGCAGCGCCTGGGTCATAGGCCTGCGTTGTCTGCCTGCTGCTTGACTGTGTTGTTCTGCGTCTTTTTGGCCTCATGCCCATGCCACCTGCTCACGCTGCTCCTGTTTTATCTAGCGCCGGCCACCGCTTTGTGGGCCTTGGCTGGTTGGTTGCCATGCTGCTGGCGGGCGAGCTGCAGGCCGCTGCCCTGGCCTGGCCGGGTACAGGCCAGGCGCTGTGGTGGTTGCAACTACTGAGCCTGGCCGTGCTGGCCGTCGGCCTGTTGCATGCCCCCACGGCGCGCAGCGCGGCCTGGCGCGGCGGGGTGTTTGCCACGGCCTGGCTCTGCGGCACCTTCTGGTGGCTGTTCATCTCCATGCACACCTATGGTGGGCTGCCCGCGCCGCTGGCGGCCCTGGCGGTGCTGGCGCTGGCGGCTTTTTTAGGCAGCTACTACGCCATCGCCTGTTGGGGTTTTGTGCGGCTGCGGCCGCTGCACCCGGCCTGGGCGGCCCTGGTGTTTGCCGCTGCCTGGAGCTTGGCGGAGCTGGCCCGGGGCTGGCTGTGGACCGGCTTCCCCTGGGGCGCAGCGGGTTACGCCCATGTGGACGGCCCGCTGGCCGCGTTGCCGCGCTGGGTGGGCGTGTATGGCACGGGCGCTGTGGCGGCCTGGCTGGCCATGCTGCTGGCCCAGGCCGTGGACAGCCCGCGCCGCCGTGTGCTGCGCTGGGGCTTGCCTCTGGTGCTGACGGCGGCGGCCCTGGCGGCCCTGGGCAGCTGGCGCCTGAAGGCGCTGGCCGAGGGCGATGCCCTGGCCGCAGACCGCCCGGTGCTGGAGGTGGCGCTGCTGCAGGGAAATATTGCGCAGGACGTGAAGTTCGAGCCCGGTGAAGGCATTGCCCAGTCCCTGGACTGGTATGCCCGCCAGCTGCTGCAGCCGGCAGCCCCCTTGGTGGTGGCCCCGGAAACCGCGTTGCCGCTGTTGCCCAATCAGCTGCCCGAAGGCTATCTGGATGCCATCAGTGCCCCCTACCGCTACCAGGAAAGCGGGCGCGGCGCCCATGCGGCCCTGGTGGGCATCCCGCTGCTGGATGAGCGCGGCTATGCCAATGCGGCCCTGGGCTGGCAGCCCGGCGGCCAAGGTGTGTACCGCTACGACAAGCACCATCTGGTGCCTTTTGGCGAATTCATTCCGCCCATGTTCCAGTGGTTTGTGCGCATGATGAACATTCCCCTGGGCGACTTTGCGCGCGGCGCCGTGGCCCAGCCGCCCATGCTGTGGCAGGGCGAGCGCCTGGGCGCCAATATCTGCTATGAGGACTTGTTCGGCGAAGAGCTGGGCGCACGCTTTGCCGATGCGGCCCAGGCGCCTACGGTGCTCATCAATATGAGCAATATTGCCTGGTTCGGCGACAGCAGCGCCATCGACCAGCATTTGCACATTAGCCGCATGCGCTCCTTGGAATTTGAGCGCCCCATGCTGCGTGCAACCAACACTGGGGCTACAGTTGCGATCGATCACCGCGGGGTGGTCACCCACCATTTGCCTGCTTTGAAACGCGGTGTGTTGCTGGCCACTACCCAGGGCCGGGAGCAGCTGACGCCCTATGCCCGCTGGGTAGCGGCGCTGGGGCTGTGGCCGCTGTCGCTGCTGTGTGCGGTGGTGCTGGGCCTGGCTGCATGGCGGCTGCGCCGTCGCTGAGACCGTGCAAAGTCGGACTATACCTACAGGGTTAGTGGTGCCCTAACAACAAATAGCTTCGATAATGCCCGCCTGCGGCGCCCGTACACTCTGCGGCGAAGCACAACATCAATATGCGATGGCATTTGCCGCGCTGGAGTTAACGTAAAAAATGGCCGAATCGTTTTCCTTCGAACAACTGATTGCCTCGGGTGAAGGCAAGCTGTTCACCCCGGACAGTGGGCGTCTGCCCCTGCCTCCCATGCTGATGTTTGATCGCATCACGCATATCTCCGAAGACGGCGGCGCGCACGGCCTGGGCAAGATCGTGGCCGAGCTGGACGTCAATCCCGAGCTGTGGTTCTTCAAGTGCCACTTCCAGGGCGACCCCGTCATGCCCGGTTGCCTGGGCCTGGACGCCATGTGGCAGCTGATCGGTTTTTACCTGACCTGGCTGCGCTTGCCCGGTCGTGGCCGCGCCCTGGGCGCTGGCGAGGTGAAATTCACCGGCGAAGTGGGTCCCGACGTCAAACTCGTGACATATGAAATTGATATCAAGCGTGTGATCAAGCGCAAGCTGATCATGGCCATCGGCGATGCCCGCCTGTTGGCCGACGGCAAAGAAATCTATGTAGCCAATGACCTGCGCGTGGGTCTGTTTCTGCGCGAAGGCCAAGCCCAAGGTAAGGCAGCATGAGCAAGAAGCGGGTAGTGATCACGGGTGCAGGCATTGTGTCCTGCATCGGCAACGACCTCGAGACGGTGGAGGCCTCGCTGCGCGCGAGCCGCTCCGGCATCAAGGCCATGCCCCAGTTCACCGAGCTGGGTATGCGCAGTCAAGTGGCTGGCATTCCCGAGATCGACGTGGAAGCGCGCATTGACCGCAAGCAGCTGCGCTTCATGGGTGATGCCGCGGCCTACTCGCAAATTGCGCTGGAAGATGCCATCAAGCAAGCCGGGCTGACGCCCGAGCAGGTGAGCCATCCGCGCACCGGCCTGATCATGGGGTCGGGCGGCGGCTCGCCCGCCAACCAGATCGAGGCGGCCGACACGCTGCGCGAAAAAGGCATACGCCGCGTGGGGCCCTACCAGGTCACGCGTTGCATGAGCTCCACCGTCTCCGCTTGCCTGGCGACCAATTTCAAGGTCAAGGGCATCAACTACTCCATCACCTCGGCCTGCAGTACCTCGGCCCACTGCATTGGCGCGGCTGCGCAGCAGATCGCCTGGGGCATGCAGGACGTGATGTTTGCCGGCGGCGGCGAAGAGCTGTCCTGGGGCATGTCGCTGCTGTTTGACGGCATGGGTGCCATGTCCAGCAAGTACAACGCCACGCCCGAGCTGGCATCGCGTGCCTATGACGCCAACCGCGATGGCTTTGTCATCGCCGGCGGCGGCGGCGCCGTGGTGCTGGAAAGCCTGGACCACGCCCTGGCCCGTGGCGCCACCATCTTGGCTGAAGTGGTGGGCTTTGGTGCCACCAGCGACGGCGAAGACATGGTGGCCCCTTCCGGAGACGGCGCCATTGCCTGCATGCAGCAGGCAATGGACACCGTGGATGGCCCCATCGACTACATCAACACCCATGGCACCTCGACCCCCGTGGGCGATATGCAGGAAGTGCGCGCCATGCGTACATTGTTTGGCGACGCCGTGCCCCCGTTCTCGTCGACCAAGTCCTTGACTGGCCACTCGCTGGGCGCCACCGGCGTGCAGGAAGCCATCTACTGCCTGATCATGCTGAACAAGGGCTTTATCGCCGGCTCGGCGAATGTGGAAACGCCTGACCCGCTGCTGGGCGATATGCCCCTGGTGACCCAGACGCGTGACGCCGCACTGAAGACCGTGCTGTCCAACAGCTTTGGTTTTGGCGGCACCAATGCCTCGCTGGTGCTCCAGCGCTGGGACGGCCAGTAAGCGCGGACGCAACTTGCCCCAAGAAAAAGCCCTGTGCATGAGCCCAGGGCTTTTTGCTTAGAAGCCTGTCTTCGCTTGGTAGGTGATTCGTTGGGAGGCGCCCATACGGCACTTCATGCGTTGTTGCTCGCCCTTGCCGTATCTCGATACTGTCTGCGGGCGTGCGCCTAGCCTGCAGTGCCGTCTGGTCGTTGTGGAGAAGGTTCTGGCGCCAGGTTGGTCTTCTCAGGCCCACTCCAGCCTACCGCTGCTCGTGCAATGCTGTTTTGCAGAAAAAAAGCATCTAGCGTGCTCTGTGTATGCGTAGTCAGCTATGTTTTTTGGTATGTTTTCACCTGGCTGGCCGCCAGAAAAGCCGCAATCAGCGGTGCCTGGCTGCGGCTTTGCAGGCAGTACAGGTATTCGGGTAAATGGGGTACGGGTCCGGCAAAGGGCAGCACCACCAGCTCGGGGTGGGCCGTGGCCTCGTGGCGGGCAAAGGCGCTGACGCCCATGGCGCGTATCACCGCCTCGCGTATGCCTTCGCGGCTGGCAATTTCCAGCACCCGCGTCGGGGCGACGCCGGCATCGGCCAGCAGCTGTTCGGTCAGCCGCCGGGTCACCGAGCCGGGCTCGCGCAGGATCAAGGTCTCTGCCGCCAGCTCGGCCACTTCCACCTGGGTGTGGCCAGCCAGTCTGTGGCTGCGGTGTACCACCAGGGCCAGAGGGTCCTGGCCCAGCTCCAGACGCAGCAGGCGTGGGTCGCTTTCGGGCGTGGACGAGGTGGCCAGGTCCACCTGGTAGGCCGACAGGGCCTGCACCATCTGCTGCGAGTTGCCGCTGCAAATGGACAGCTGCACGCGCGGGAACTGCAGGGTAAAGCGCTGCACGATGTCCAACACGTAATAGGGGGCGGTGGCGCCTATGCGCAGCAGCCCGCCCTGGCTGCCGTCGCCCGCATGGCGCAGGGCCGACTCCAACTCCACCGTCTGCAGCAGCAGCTGCTCCACCTGGGGTAGCAACTGCAGGCCCTCACCCGACAGGTTCAGGCGTCCGCCCTGGCGCTGGAAAAGTTCCACGCCGTAATGCGCTTCCAGCGCGCGGATCTGGGTGGTGACGGTGGGCTGGCTCAGCCCCAGATGGCGTGCCGCCAGGGTGATGCTGCCCAGCCGGGCCACCCAGAAAAAGGACTGCAGTTGCGTGACGAACATGGTGTGTGGGGTGGCCAGGAAGCGGCTCCAGCCGGCTGGCAGCATTTCACCACGGCGGCAGCGGCGGTGGGCAGATCTCCCATAGCGAAGGGGCGCAAATTTTCCAATAAACGCTTCGGCAAATTTCGGTTCTGTGACACGCAGGTTTCACATCTGTTTCCTACAGTGCAAGGCAGGGAGTCAGCGCCTCTGGGGCTGGCTCCACCACGGCTTTCATGCCCTCACTTTTCAGGAATCTGCCATGCGCCTCGCCCTTGCTTCCCGCTCCCGCCGCCTTGCCTTGCTGACTGCCGCTGCCTGCTCGCTGCTGGGTGCTGCCGGCTCGGCCCTGGCGGCCAAGACCGAATTGTTGGTGTATTCGGCCCTGGAGGCCGACCAGATCAAGGCCTACAAGGTTGGTTTTGAAAAAGCCCATCCCGAGATCGAGTTGAAGTTTGTGCGCGACAGCACGGGGATCATCACCGCCCGCCTGCTGGCCGAAAAATCCAATCCCCAGGCCGATGCGGTCTGGGGTGTGGCCGCCACTTCGCTGATGCTGCTGGACAAGCAGGGCATGCTCCTGCCCTATGCGCCCAAGAACCTGGCCAAGGTGCGTTCCACCATGCGTGACCCGGCCGCGACCCCCACCTGGGTGGGCATGGACCTGTGGTCGTCCGCCGTGTGCTTCAACACCGTGGAAGGCCAAAAGCGCAAGCTGCCCACGCCCACCAGCTGGGCTGACCTGACCCAGCCTGCATTCAAGGGCAGCATCACCATGCCCCACCCCGCATCCAGCGGCACAGGCTATTTGATGGTGGCGGCCTGGCTGCAGATGATGGGCGAGGAAAAAGGCTGGGCCTATATGGACGCGCTGCACCAGAACATCGGCGTCTACACCCACAGCGGCTCCAAGCCCTGCCGCCAGGCCGGCGCGGGCGAATTTCCCGTGGGCCTGAGCTTTGAATACCGCGCCAACAAGACCAAGAAGGACGGGGCGCCGATCGACATCATCTTCCCCAAGGAAGGCCTGGGCTGGGATGTGGAGGCCACGGCCATTTTGAAGACCAGCAAAAAGCAGGAAGCCGCCAAGGCCCTGGCTGACTGGGCCGTGACGCCCGAGGCCAACCAGCTCTACGCTGCCAACTTTGCCGTGCTGGCCCTGCCCGAAGCCCAGGAAAAGCACGAGTTCATCCCTGCCGATCTGGAAAAGCGCCTGGCCAAGAACGACTTCAACTGGTCGGCCACCAACCGCGACCGCATTCTGGCCGAGTGGGCGCGTCGTTATGAGGCCAAGGCAGAGAAGAAATAAGCACCCCCTGAGCGGCTGCGCCGCTTCCCCTCTCTGGCTTCGCCGGAGGGGGACGACACCAGCGCGGCGGGGCGGCCCTTGCGCGGTGTCTCTGGCGAACGAGTGCTCGGCATGCGACAGAGGACTGGGGCACGTTGGCTCGGCTGCTTGGGTGTTGCTCCTTCCCCCACCGGGGGAAGGCGGGGATGGGGGCCGGTCTGGCCCTGGTATGTCTCCCTCGCCCGCTTGCGGGAGAGGGTGGGGGTGAGGGGGCTTTTTTCCCCTCTCCAGGCTTGAACGTTGAAAGAGATACATGCTGCGCATAGAACATATCGCCAAGCAATACAAGGACCAGCCGGTGCTGCGGGGCATTGAACTGGCGGTGGACAGCGGCGAGTTCGTCAGCCTGCTGGGCCCTTCGGGCTGCGGCAAGACCACGCTGCTGCGCATTCTGTGCGGTATCGAGCAGCCGGATGAGGGCTGCATACGCTTTCAGGGTGAGGACATCACGCGCTGGCCGGCTGCGCGGCGTGGCTTTGGTGTGGTGTTTCAGAGCTATGCGCTGTTTCCCAATCTGACGGCGGCGCAGAACGTGGCGTTTGGCCTCAAGGGTCAGGCCGCCAAACAGGCCCAGGCCCGCGTGCAGGAGATGCTGGCCCTGGTGGGCCTGGGCGCCCAGGCCCAGCGTTATCCGGCCCAGCTCTCGGGCGGCCAGCAGCAGCGCATTGCGTTGGCACGGGCTTTGGCGCCACGGCCGCGCCTGCTGCTGCTGGATGAGCCGCTGTCGGCCCTGGATGCCCAGGTGCGCACCGAGTTGCGCAGCGAAATCCGCCAGCTGCAGCGCCAACTGGGCATTGCCGCCATCATGGTCACGCACGACCAGGAGGAGGCCCTGTCCATGGCCGATCGCGTGGTGCTGATGCACCAGGGCCGCATTGAGCAGCAGGGCTCGCCCGAGCAGCTCTATGCCCAGCCGGTGAGCCATTTTGCTGCCGGCTTTGTGGGGCGCATGAATCTGCTGCCCGCCGTGGCCGAGGCCGGTGATGTGGTGCGTGTGGGCGAGGGCCGGCTGGATTGCACCACCCGCGGCTTTGACGCCGGCGATGCCCTGCTGGTGGGCGTGCGGCCCGAGAGCGTGGTGCTGCATCCGGCGCAACCGATTGCGCTGATGAATCTGTTCCGTGCGCGGGTGATGGAAACATCCTTCCTGGGCTCCATGGTGCTGGTGCGGGTCTACAGCCCCACCTTGCAGTGCCAGATCGATGTGCAATGGCCGCTGCGCCATGACGCCCAGCTGCCGGATTGGTTGCAGGGCGAGGTGCTGGTGGAGCTGCCCGCCGCCGCGCTGCAGCCGCTGGCCGCACCCGACACCTTGCGGAGGGCCGCATGAGCGTGCTGTCTGCTGTGCTGCCGGTGTCCCCATTGGGCGTTGGCGTGCCCATGCCTTCTGCTGCGGTGGAGGTGGACCGTCGCCAGGCCTCCGGCCCGGCCACGCCCCCGCAATCGCGGGTGTTCAACTGGGAAAAGCTGTGGCTGGGCTTGCTGGTGCTGGGCCTGCTAGCGGTGCTGCTGGTGGCGATTGCCTTGCCGGTGGGGACGCTGCTGGGGCGCAGCTTCTGGTCGGCCGATGACAAGTTCTCGGGCCTGGCCCAGTACTGGGTTTACGCCCGCACGCCCGGCGTGGGGCAGTCGTTGCTCAACAGCGTGCTGCTGTCCGCCATCAGCAGCACGCTGTGCGTGGCCCTGGCCTACGGCTATGCCTACGGGGTGATGCGCTCTTGCATGCCGCTGGCCAAATGGTTTCGTGCCATGGCCCTGGTGCCGCTGCTGGCGCCGTCGCTGTTGATGGCCATCAGCCTGATCTATCTGTTCGGCACGCAAGGCCTGCTCAAGTCGCTGCTGCTGGGGGGCTCGGCCTATGGGCCCTTTGGCATCGTGGTCGGCTCGGTGCTGTGGACCTTCCCGCATGCGCTGATGATGTTGTGCACCACACTGGGTTCGGGCGATGCCCGTTTGTATGAGGCCGCTGCCACGCTGGGCGCGGGCCGCTGGCGCAGCTTTTGCCAGGTCACGCTGCCGGGCAGCCGCTATGGGTTGATGATTGCCTGGGTGGTGGTCTTTGTGCTGGTGATGACGGATTTTGGCGTGCCCAAGGTCATTGGCGGCAACACGCAAATGCTGGCCACCGATATCTACAAACAGGTGATTGGCCAGCAAAACCTGTCCATGGGCGCTGTGGTGGCCATGCTGCTGCTGGTGCCGGCCGGTCTGGCCTTTGCTGCCGAGCGCCATCTGCGTGCCAAGCAGGCCGCTGCCATGGCGGTGCGTGCCGTGCCCTTGCAGCCCCAACCCCATGCGCCGCTGGACCGCGCGCTGCTGCTGTATTGCAGCCTGGTGGCCCTGGTGCTGCTGGTGGTGATGGGCACGGCGGTGCTGGCCTCGCTGGTCACGTTCTGGCCTTACAACCTGAGTCTGAGTCTGAAGAACTACCAGTTCGACATGGTGGATGGCGGTGGCTGGGCCAGCTACGGCAACTCGCTGATGCTGGCGGCGGCCACGGCCGTGCTGGGGGCCTTGCTGAGCTTTTTGAGCGCTTACCTGGTGGCCAAGCCCACGGGCTGGGCGCGGGCGCGCCAATGGCTGCATGCCATGGCCACGCTGCCCATGGCGGTGCCGGGGCTGGCGCTGGGTCTGGGCTACATCCTGTTCTTCAATGCTGCCGGCAACCCGCTGCACTTTCTCTACGGCTCTCTCGGCATTCTGGTGCTGTGCACGGTGGCGCATTTCTTCTCGGTGGCCCATATCACCCAGCTCACGGCCCTGCAGCAGCTGGATGCGGAATACGAGCGCGTGGCCGACTCCATGGGCGTGCCTTTCTGGACACTGCTGTGGCGCGTGCACCTGCCGGTGTGCCTGCCGGCCGTGATGCAGGTGGCGGGCTACTTTTTTGTGAACGCGATGACCACGGTGTCGGCGGTGGTCTTTTTGTATTCGCCCGAAACCACACTGGCCTCGGTGGCCGTGCTGGCCATGGACGATGCAGGCGACATCGCCCCGGCCGCGGCCATGGCCACGCTGATCTTTGCCACCGCTGCGGCGGGGCGCTTGCTGATCGCGGGCCTGGACGCCTGGATGCAAAAGCGCACCCAACTCTGGCGCCAGCGTTAAGAGCGTGAACACGCTCTAAGCACTTCGCGCACCACTTCCTTCCCCTTTCGCTTTTATGCCTTCTCCGCGCCGTCCTGCTGCGCGGAAGGGGCGAGCTTTACCTTTTTTCTGATTTGCTATGAAACATTACGACCTCATCGTGGTGGGCGCCGGCATCGTCGGCCTGGCCCATGCCTATACCGCTGCCTCGCGCGGCAAGTCCGTGCTGGTGCTCGAGCGCGATGCCGCCTGCCTGGGCGCCTCCATTCGCAACTTCGGCTTTGTCACCATCACCGGCCAGCGCGCCGGAGACCATTGGCAGCGGGCCATGCGCTCGCGCCAGATCTGGGCCGAGATTGCGCCCCAGGCCGGCATTGACGTGATGCACCAAGGCCTGTGGCTGACGGCCCGCCGCCCGGCCGCCGCCGCCGTGGCCGAGGCCTTTATGCGCACCGACATGGCCGAGGGCTGTGAACTGCTGACGCCGGCCCAGGCTGGAGCCCGTCACCCTGCGCTGCGCACCGAGGGCCTGCAGTCCGTGCTCTACAGCCCGCACGAGCTGCGGGTGGAGTCGCGCACCGCCATCCCGCTGCTGGCGCAGTGGCTGCAGCAGGCGTTGGGCGTGGACTTCCGTTTTGGCGAAGCCGTGCAGCAAGTAGCCACGCCGCGTGTGAGCACCTCGCGTGGGCTCTATCACGCCGAGCGTGTGGTGGTCTGCAACAACGCCGACCTTGGTGGCCTGTTTGCCGGGGAGTGGGCGCCGCACCAGGTGCAGCTGTGCCAGCTGCAGATGCTGCGCGTGCGGCCGCAGGCAGGCTTTCATCTGGCGGGCTCCGTCATGGGGGATCTGAGCATGGTGCGCTATGAAGGCTATAGCGCCTTGCCCGAAGCCGCAGCCCTGCGCGCCGAGCTGCAGCGGGACGAGGCCGACAGCCTGGCCCACGGCATCCACCTGATTGCCGTGCAAAGTGCCGATGGCTCGCTGGTGGTGGGCGACTCCCACCACTACGGTAGCGCGCCCCCGCCATTTGCCAGCCAGGCCGTGGACCAGTTGATGCTGCGCCATTTGCGCGAGGCTCTGCGCCTGGAGGGCGAGCAGGTGGTGGAGCATTGGGTGGGCACCTACCCCGTCTCGCCCGATGCGCCCTGCCTGGTCAAGGCGCCGGATGCAGCCACGCGCGTGGTGGCCGTCACCAGCGGCTCGGGCGCCAGCACGGCCTTTGGCCTGGCCGAATCGGTGTGGAACAGCTGGTGAGTGCACAGGGCGCCTGGCCATCAAAACAGGCTTGCAAGCAGACGGTGTGCGCTGAAGTTGCTATGGATTGAAGCGCATCAAACGGTGAGCACCGGGGCGCATCTAAAATGTCAGCCACAGCCCCTGCTGCACCGCCGGTGTGGCATGCAGGGCGCCGAGGCCCGCTATGCCCACCATGAAGCTCGCCATCCTGGACCGTATTGGCACCTTTCTCCCGGAGGGTGAGGATGCCATTGTCCCCGCCCAGGATTGGCAGCCCCAGCCTGGCGTGGTGGATGCCATTGCCCAGCTCAACCGCGCCGGCTGGCATGTGGTGGTGGCCACCAACCAGCCCGGCCTGGGCCGGGGCAGCGTGGACGTGAACGAGCTCAATGCCTTGCACCAGCGCATGCACCGTGAGCTGGCCCTGGCCGGTGCGCGGATAGAGGCGGTGTTCTACTGCCCCCATGCGCCGGATGAAGGCTGTCACTGCCGCAAGCCGGCTCCGGGGCTGATGCAGCAGATTGCCGCCCGCTACGGTGCCGAGCCACACGAGATCTGGGTGGTGGGCCAGGACCACCAGCATCTGAATGCCGGCGCCGCTGTGGGCGCCCATCTGCTGTGGGTGGAGCAGGGCTGCGGCGGCCCTATGCCGGGCCAGCCCCCGTCCGGGGAGGTGCAGCACTACGCCGATTGGCTGGCCCTGGCCCAGGCGCTGGCGCCCGCACCAGCCGAGGATGCAGAGCCGGTACAGGCGCGGTCCATTTCCGCGCCGCGGCCTGCGGTGCATTGAACCTGCCACAATCGTGAACCCACCGGCCCGCTGCCCTGGCTATATGGCAGCATGGCAACGGTGCCGGCCCCATTTGAACGTTTGACTATCCATGGCCTTTCTTCGCTCTTTGCTGCACATGCTGTTCATGTGCGTCACCGTCATTCCCTACACCTTGCTCATCTTGTTGCTCCGGGTGTGCGGCGCCTCGCCGGATACGCGCTGGAAGGTGGCCCGTGCCTGGCTGGCGCTGAGCGTGGATGCGGCCGGCTGGTTCTGCGGTGTGCGCTATCGGGTGCAGGGCATGGAGCATCTGCCCACCAACCCCACCGATGGGGTGGTGCTGCTGTCCAAGCACCAGTCCACCTATGAGACTTTTTTGCTGCCGGCCATCATGCCGCGCCCGCTGGCCTATGTGTTCAAGAAGGAGCTGCTGCAGATTCCATTCTTTGGCTGGTCCATAGGCAGCCTGGACATGATCCACATCGACCGCAAGCATGGCTCGCGCGCTTTCCACAAGGTGGTGGAGCAGGGCAAGCGCCTGCTGGAAAAAGGCGTGTGGGTCATCATGTTCCCCGAAGGCACGCGCATTGCGCGCGGTGAAGCGGGTGAGTACAAGACCGGCGCCACGCGCCTGGCCATCATGGCGGGCAAGCCGGTGGTGCCGGTGGCCGTGACCTCGGCCAAATGCTGGCCGCGCAAGGCCTTTGTGAAGACGCCCGGCATGGTGGAGGTGTCCATAGGCAAGCCCATTCCCACCGAAGGCCGCAAGCATGAAGAGCTGATGGCCGAGGTGCAGGCCTGGATCGAGGCCGAAATGCGCCGCCTGGACCCCGAGGCCTATCCGGCGGCAGCGGCGCCGCTGCCTGCACCCTCGGCACCTGCCCAGGACTGAGCCGCTGCGTTCGCGATCTTCATGGCGGCTGACATGCCAAAAAGCCCTGCAGCGCAATACCAAAGCGCACGAAGTGCTCTTGCTTCGATAGCGAGCCACTTGTTGCAGGCCCCGGGTCAGGCGCTGCTGTGGGGCAGCCAGGATTTTCAGCACCCTGCCGCCACGCACCAGATCCTGCTGCAAGACGGCATCCGCGTGGCCTACAAGCTGGAGCGTGCGGCGCGGCGCTCCATTGGCTTTCAGGTGAGCGAGCATGGCCTGTCCATCCGCGCGCCACGTGGGCTGTCCATGGCACAGCTGGAAGCCTCCATCCATGAAAAATCCCGCTGGATTGCGCAAAAGCTGCAGGAGCAGCGCGAGCGTGCAGGCCAGGTGCAAGCGCAGCGCATTGCCTGGGTGGATGGAGCTGCTCTGCCTTTTTTGGGCGGCCTGCTGACGCTGCACCTGAACCTCGCAGCCCCGCGCGGCGGCAGCCTGCTGGCCGTGGGCGAGGGGGCTTGGTCGCTGCATCTGCCGGTGGCCGCCAATGCCGGCGCGGCCCAGGTGCGCGCCGGCGTAGCAGCCTGGTGGCTGCGCCATGCGCGCGGCCTGTTCACCGAGCGGCTGCAGCACTATGCCCCGCAGCTGGGTGTGCAGTGGCGCAGCCTGCGCCTGTCCAATGCCCGCACGCGCTGGGGCAGTGCCAAGAGTGACGGCAGCATCATGCTGAACTGGCGGCTGCTGCACTGCAGGCTGGCCGTGCTGGACTATGTGGTGGTGCATGAGCTGTCCCACCTGCGTGTGATGGACCACAGCCCCCGCTTTTGGGCCGTGGTGGCCGAGGCCTCGCCCGGCTACGCCGCGCTGCGGGCCGAGCTGCGCGAGCACGCATCGCCGTTGTGGGCATAGCCCGGTCGCGCACCACCTGCTCCACGGCCATGGGGGCACAATATGTGCTTGCCATGGGCCGCCGGCCCGCCGCCCTTCACCACCGGATTTCGCACCATGAACGCTGACACCACTTCCTTGCATGTTCAGCCCGCTGCGGGCTACGCGGGCGATATTCCAGCCGCTTTGGCCTGGCAATGGGCCCAGGCCGGCCAGGCCGTGCTGGTGGATGTGCGCACCGATGCCGAGCGGGCCTGGGTAGGCCGGGTGCCGGGCGCTGTGGCCGTGGCGCTCAAGCAGTGGCCGGGCATGCAGACCGATCCCGACTTTGACGCCCATCTGCGCGCGGCGGTGCCTGCGGGCCAGAAAGTGCTGCTGCTGTGCCGCAGCGGCGTGCGCTCGGTGGTGGCCGCCCAGCGTGCAGCGGCGCTGGGGATAGAGGCCTACAGCATCCTCGAAGGTTTTGAAGGCGATGTGGATGGGAGCAACCAGCGCGGTAAGCTCGGCGGCTGGCGCCTCCAAGGCCTCCCATGGAGTCAGTAAAAGCTTGAATTTGGGTGGGTGAGTCGTTTGGAGGCGCTCAGACAGCGCTTCATGCTTTGTTGCTCGCCCTGGCCGTACCGGCGTACTGTCTGCGGGCGAGACGCCGCGCCTGAAGCGCTGTCTGACCGTTGTGGTGGCCGAGGCAGCGCCCACTGGCTTTTTCAGGCCCGCTCCGGTCGCCTGAGCCCAGGTGCAAAAAGGCTCCCATCGGGAGCCTTTGGCATTTTGCGGGGCGCGTTTACAGCGCAGGGATGCGCAGCTTCTGGCCGGGGTAGATCTTGTCCGGGTGGCTCAGCATGGGCTTGTTGGCCTCGAAGATCGCTGGGTATTTGTTGGCGTCGCCATAGTATTTTTTGGCGATGGCCGACAGCGTGTCGCCGCGCACCACATCGTGGTATTGGGCTTCGGGCTCGGGGTGGCTCACGGTCATTTGGTTGTCCACGCTGGTCACGCTGGAGACATTGCCACAGCACAGCGTGATTTTTTCCTTGGCGGCCTGGGTGGGTGCCACACCGGCGACCGTGACCTTGGCCTGGCTGCCGTCATACGTGACCTGCAGATCGCTGACGCCCAGGTTCAGGGTCTGGATGTAGGTGGCAATGGCCTGCGCTGCCTTGAGGTTCAAATCCTCTGGCGCGGTGGCCGCCTGGGCTTCTTTGCCACCGAACAGCTTTTCGCCGGCTTCTTTGATAAAACTGATCAGTCCCATGGGTGTACTCCTTGAGGTGGTTGGGGCAAGAGCGCCCACTGTAGCGGGAAAATGGTCGCTCTAGCGCTGCGTGTGCTGCGGTGGCATTTCTTGACTATTTCAGGGGGAGAGACCAGATACCGGGTGCTGCCTGTGACAATCTGTTCGATCGCCTCCATAAAAAATCCTGATAATCCGCCGCATGACTTTTCTGGCCATCGACATTGGCAACACCCGCTTGAAGTGGGCGATGTACGACGATTACCGACCTGGGGCTGCCTTGCTGGCCCATGGTGCCGAGTTCCTGGAGCATATTGAGCGGCTGGCCGAAGGCTGCTGGGCCGGCTTGCCGGCGCCCACGCGCATGCTGGGCTGTGTGGTGGCCGGAGACACGGCCAAGCGCCGTGTGCATGACCAGATCGAGCTGATGCTGGGCTGGCATGTCGAGCCGCAGTGGGTGGTGCCGGCGCAGGAAGAGGCGGGCGTGGCCAATGGCTATGACCATCCCTCGCGCCTGGGTGCGGACCGCTGGGTGGCCATGATTGGCGCACGCCACCAGATGCTGCAGCAGGGGCCGGCACGGCCTTTGATTGTGGTGATGGTGGGTACGGCCGTGACCGTGGATGCCCTGGATGCAGATGGTAATTTTCTGGGCGGGCTGATCATTCCGGGCCATGGCATCATGCTGCGCGCCCTGGAAGGGGGCACGGCCGGCCTGCATGTGCCCACGGGCGAGGTCAAGCTGTTCCCCAAGAATACCAGCGACGCCCTCACCAGCGGCGGCACCTATGCCATCGCCGGTGCGGTGGAGCGCATGTACCAGCATCTGTCCACCCATTGCCAAGCCAAACACCAGGCCGATCCCCTGTGCATCATGGCCGGTGGTGCGGGCTGGAAGATGGCGCCCAGCATGACGCGGCCCTTCCAGCTGCTGGACAACCTGATTTTTGATGGCCTGCTGGTGATGGCGCACAAGCGCTGGGGGTGAGGGCTGGGAACGCCGGCTCACAGACCCAGTGGTGCGGCTCAGGCAAGCCATGTCCAGACGGGGAGAAGGCAAATGATTCTGGTGACCGGCGGCGCAGGCTTTATTGGCGCCAACTTTGTGTTGGACTGGTTGGCGCACCACGCCGAGCCTGTGCTCAATGTGGACAAGCTGACCTATGCCGGCAATCTGGAGAACCTGGCTGCGCTGGAGGGCGATGCCCGCCATGTGCTGGTGCAGGCCGATATTGCAGACAGCGCCACCATGGAGCGTCTGTTGGCTGAACACCAGCCCCGCGCTGTCATCCACTTTGCGGCGGAGAGCCATGTGGACCGCTCCATCCATGGACCGGAAGACTTTATCCAGACCAATGTGGTGGGCACCTTTCGCCTGCTGGAGGCCGTGCGCGGCTACTGGAATGGCTTGGAAGAGCAGGCCAAGGCGGATTTCCGTTTTCTGCATGTGTCCACGGACGAGGTGTATGGAAGCCTGTCGCCCTCCGATCCCGCCTTCACGGAAGCCAACAACTACGAGCCCAACAGCCCGTATTCGGCCAGCAAGGCGGCCAGCGACCACCTGGTGCGAGCCTGGCACCATACCTATGGCCTACCGGTGCTGACCACCAATTGCAGCAACAACTACGGCCCGCTGCACTTCCCCGAAAAACTGATTCCGCTGGTGATCGTCAATGCCTTGGCGGGCAAGCCGCTGCCGGTCTACGGCGACGGCATGCAGGTGCGTGACTGGCTGTATGTCCGTGATCACTGCAGCGCCATCCGCCGCGTGCTGGAAGCCGGCAAGCTGGGCGAGACCTACAACGTGGGTGGCTGGAACGAGAAAGCCAATATCGACATCGTCAAAACAGTGTGTGGCTTGCTGGACCGCCTGCGCCCGCGCAGCGATGGCAAGTCCTATGCCGAGCAGATCAGCTACGTCACGGACCGCCCTGGGCATGACCGCCGCTATGCCATCGATGCACGCAAGCTGGAGCGCGAATTGGGCTGGAAGCCAGCGGAAACCTTTGAGACCGGCATCCGCAAGACGGTGCAGTGGTATCTGGACCACCCGCAGTGGGTGGTCAATGTGCAGTCCGGTGCCTACCGTGACTGGGTGCAAAAGCAGTACACCGCCACGGCGAAGTGAATATGAAGATCTTGCTGTTGGGCAAAGACGGCCAGGTCGGCTGGGAGTTGCAGCGCAGCCTGGCGCCGCTGGGTGAGTTGGTAGCGCTGGGCCGCTCTGGGGCGCAAGGGTTGTGTGGTGACCTGGGCAATCTGGAGGGCCTGGCGCAGACGGTGCGCCAGCTGCGACCCGATGTCATCGTCAACGCCGCAGCCCATACGGCCGTGGACCGCGCAGAGCCCGCGCCTGCGCTGGCCCGAACCCTCAATGCCTTGGCGCCCGAGGTCCTGGCGCGAGAGGCCCTGGCACTGGGGGCGCTGCTGGTGCACTACAGCACCGACTATGTGTTCGATGGCAGCGGCACAGCGCCGCGTGCTGAGACCGATGCCGTGGCGCCGCTGTCGGTCTACGGCAGCAGCAAGCTGGAGGGCGAGCAGCGCATACAGGCCGTGGGCTGTTCACATCTGATCTTCCGCACCAGTTGGGTCTACGCCGCGCGCGGTGGCAACTTTGCCAAGACCATGCTGCGCCTGGCCCAGGAGCGCGAAACGCTGACCGTGGTCGATGATCAATGGGGTGCGCCGACAGGGGCGGATCTGATCGCCGATGTGACGGCCCATGCCATCCGGCATGTGGTCCAGCGTAAGCAGGATGTGGGCCTGTACCACTTGGTGGCCCAGGGCGCGACCAACTGGCATGCCTATGCCCGGTATGTGGTGGAGCAGGCGCTGCAGATTCAGCCAACGCTTGCCATCAAGGCCCGGGAGATTCGCCCTGTGCCCAGTAGCGCTTTTCCCACACCCGCCAGGCGACCGCAGAGCTCGCGGCTGGATACGCACAAGCTGCAGACCACGTTCTCGCTGCAGCTTCCCGCCTGGCAGCAGGGCGTGACGCGCATGCTGCATGAAATTTTGTCAAACTGAATACCCCACACCATGACGCAAGCACGCAAAGGCATCATCTTGGCCGGCGGCTCCGGCACCCGGTTGCACCCGGCCACGCTGGCCATCAGCAAGCAGCTGCTACCGGTCTACGACAAGCCCATGATTTACTACCCGCTCAGCACGCTGATGCTGGCGGGCATACGCGACATCCTCATCATCAGCACACCGCAGGACACGCCGCGTTTTGAGCAGCTGCTGGGGGATGGCAGCCAATGGGGTTTGCGATTGCAATATGCGGTGCAGCCATCGCCCGATGGGCTGGCGCAGGCGTTTTTGATTGGCGAAACCTTTTTGGATGGGGCGCCCAGCGCCCTGGTGCTGGGCGACAATATTTTCTATGGGCATGACTTCCAGGGCCTGCTGAAAAAGGCCGATTCCCAGCAGGGCGCTACCGTGTTTGCCTACCATGTGCAGGATCCCGAGCGCTATGGCGTGGCGGAGTTTGACGCCACAGGCCAGGTGCTGTCGCTGGAAGAAAAGCCCGCCCAGCCCAAGTCCAACTATGCGGTGACGGGTTTGTACTTCTACGACAGCCAGGTGGTGGATATGGCCAAGTCGCTCAAGCCTTCGCCGCGTGGCGAGTTGGAAATCACCGACCTCAATCGCCTGTACCTGGAGCAAGGCCAGCTCAATGTGCAGCTGATGGGGCGTGGCTATGCCTGGCTGGACACCGGAACCCATGACAGCCTGCTGGAAGCAGGGCAGTTCATCGCCACGCTGGAGCAGCGCCAGGGCCTGAAAGTAGCCTGTCCGGAAGAAATCGCGTTTCGCAGCGGCTGGATTGACGCGGCACAGGTGGAAAAGCTGGCCCAGCCCCTGCTGAAAAACGGCTATGGCAAATATTTGATGCAATGCCTCAAAGGTGGTGTGCGATGAAAGCCACGCCCACAGCCATTCCCGATGTCATGGTGGTGGAGCCCAAGGTGTTTGGCGACGCCCGCGGCTTCTTCTATGAAAGCTTCAACCAGCAGGCTTTCAATACGGCCACGGGAACGGACTACCAGTTTGTTCAAGACAACCACAGCCGCAGCAGCAAAGGTGTGCTGCGCGGACTGCACTACCAGCTGCCGCCTCATGCCCAGGGCAAGCTGGTGCGTGTGGTGCGCGGCGCGGTGTGGGATGTGGCTGTGGATATTCGCCAGGGCTCTTCCACCTTTGGCCGCTGGGTGGCTGAGGAGTTGACGGAGTACAGCCACAAGCAGTTCTGGATTCCGCCAGGCTTTGCCCATGGATTTGTGGTGCTGAGCGAGTCGGCCGACTTCCTGTACAAAACCACGGACTACTACGCGCCGCAATCCGATCGCGGGCTGCGTTGGAATGATCCGCAGATCGCCATTCCTTGGCCGGATCTGGGCATGGAGTGGCTGCTGTCGGATAAGGACTGCCAACAGCCCTTGCTACAGGATGCGGAAGTTTTTTCCGTATAGCCTGGGGCGTGCGGTTTAGCTGCCCTGCAGCAGGCCCAAGACCAGGGCCAGCAGCAGCAAGCCGCACAGCACGGCCAACGTGATCTTCACCCAGCTATAGGGGCGTTCACCTGCAATCTGGCCGGTGTAGCCATTGGCCACGATCTGGTAGGTGGTGCGGCCATAGGTATAGCCCACCAGCCAGACCGGCACCAGTATGTGTTTGAAGCTGCGGCCGCTGTAGTCACACCGCACCTGCAGATTGCGCTGCGTGTCGCCGGGCACCTGGCTTGCACACAAGCTGCGCAGCTGATCGTCCATATCGCCCTCGTTGATCTGGGCGGCTTTAGCCAGGTCCACCTGGTAGCGCTCCACGGTCCAGCCGCGCACAAACTCGGGTGTATAGGGCTGCAGGTCGGTGGTGGTGGGGAAGGGCTCCACCTGGCGCAGCAACTGGGGTTGCACGCCCACAGTGCCGGGCACCAGTTCGTCGTCAAAAAAATGCTGCAAGCGGCCGGCGGCGGGCTCCCAGCGCACATGGCGCACCTCGCGGGTCTGGGTGTTGCCGTTGCTGTCGCGGTAGGTTTCGGTGGTGTAGTAGTAAAAGCCAGCCTCTGCCCGCCACTGGGCATCGGCGTGGGCGTCAAACGTCCAATAGGGCAGGTAGACGCCGTGCAAGGTGTCGGTCAGCGCGGCCGTTTTGAGCTTGTTGGGGGCAAACCAGCGGCTGCCATACCACTGGCGGATGCGGTCACGTATTTGTCCGTCACTGATCTTGAAAGGCAGAATGCTTTGCGGGGTGATGGCGTCTTGCGCCGCTTCATGCGCGACGATGGCGGGGGAGCCACAAAAATCACAGCGCTGGGCCGCGGTCTTGCTGGTCAGCACCGAGATGGCCCGGCAGTTCTGGCATTGCACCTCGTAGCGCCCATCACCCCAGCCCCGGGCCGCAGCCGGGTTGCGCAGCGCGGCTTCCAGATCCTGCTCGGCCACCTGTTGGCCCAGCTGTTCACGTGTTTCCTCGCTCCACGCCATCTCGGTGCCGCAGTACGGGCATTTGAGCGACTGGGCCTTGGCATTCCACTCCAGATTGGCGCCGCACTCCGGGCAGGCATGCTTGCCCACCATGGAAGGCGGCGCCGCGTTAGGTGCTGCGGAATAGGGCGAGGAGGAAGCGTTATCAGACACGATGGAAAAGGACAGAAACTCGTATCAAGCGGCAGGGCGCGGCGCTTAAAACCGGCGCGGCCCAAGGTCAGGACACCGCGCAAGGGCCGCCTTGTATCCCGGGTAGGCGCTGGTGTCGTCCCCCTCCGGCGAAGCCAGAGAGGGGGAAGGCGCGCAGCGACTCAGGGGGTGACTAGCCCTTTAAAAACTCATCCAGCGCCGACTGCGCGATGCGCCACTGGCTGCCGATTTGGCGGGCTTTGAGATTGCCGGCCTGGATCTCGGCCAGCACATCGGCTTCGGCCACGCCCAGCACCTGGGCGGCCTGGGCCGGAGTCAAAACTTGCATAGCAGCTTGTGCAGGCGCTGCCTGGGTTTGTGCGGCCTGGGCTGCTGCAGGCGAGAAGGGGTCTGCAGCGGCAGCTCCTGTTGCAGGAGCACCGGCCGCACCACCTGCGCCACCACCTTGCATGCTCTTCATCATCTCCTGGGCCATGCCAAAGCCCATGGCCATGGTGGCGGGCATGGTGGCCGCAGCCGCGCCTTCACCGCCGTTGGCCATGGCCTGGCCCATTTGGTACTTCACATAGTCGTTGAGGTTGCCAATGGCCGTCATGCTGGAGCGCTTGTCGATGGCCTGCTCCACCTCGGGTGGCACGGAGACGTTTTCCAGAATGAAGCTGGTGATCTCCAGGCCGTACTTGTCTGTGACGGCGGGGTTGATGAGCTGCAGCAGCGCCTCGCCCAGGTCGCTGTAGCGGGTGGCTACATCCAACACCGGCACCTGGGCCTTGGCCAGGGCTTCGGTGAAGATGCTGACGATGCGCGAGCGCATGGTGTCGGCAAACTCATCCAGGCGGAAGTTCTGGTCCGTGCCCGCCACTTCCTTGAGGAACTTGGCCGGCTCCACGATGCGAAAGTCGTAGGTGCCGAAGGCACGCAGGCGCACCACGCCAAAGTCCTTGTCGCGCACCATCACGGGGTTGGAAGTCCCCCATTTGTTGCCGGTGAACAAGCGCGTGTTGATGTAGTAGACATCGCACTTGAACGGCGACTGAAAGCCGTATTTCCAGCCCCGGATGGTGGACAGCACGGGGATGTTCTCGGTCGACAGGGTGTGCTTGCCGGGGCCGAACAGGTCGGCATATTCGCCGGCCGAGACAAATTGCACCTGCTGCGATTCGCGCACGATCAGCTGTGCGCCGTTCTTGATTTCCTTGTCCTCGTCCGGCCAGCGGTAGGACAGGGTGTCGCGTGAGTCATCGGTCCATTCGATGACTTCGATCAGCTGGTTTTTGATGATTTTCAGAAAGTCCATGCACAACCTCTTGGTCCGGGGGCGGAAAAATGGGCAATCCATTGTAGGGCCCTGCCAGAAGCGGGGTGGTTGCCAAATTATCAAAAAACGTAGCTGTAGTTGCTTGTATATCAAGCAGTTTCGTCGGATGTGGCTTTGACTGCGCTCCAGAGCTGGAGTTCGGAGCGAGCACCAGCTAACATCTGGCGCTTTCAATCACTATCACAGGAGATATATATGGAGAAACCGCAGGTTCAGCAGCCGTCAGCAGCGTTTGTGGGGGCATCTTGGGCCGCTCTTTTACTGGGGGGCGCTGCCTATATGGTGGGGTTGTGGAATGCGGGCATGGCGCTCAACGAAAAGGGCTACTACTTCGCCGTGCTGGTGCTTGGCCTGTATGCGGCGATTTCGCTGCAAAAAGTGGTGCGTGACCGTATCGAAGACATTCCCGTTACAGGCATCTACTACGGCATCAGCTGGGTGGCTTTGCTCATCGGTGTGGGGTTGTTGGCGGTGGGCCTGTTCAATGCCACGTTGGCGTTGAGCGAAAAAGGCTTTTATGCGATGGCCTTTTTGCTTGCCCTTTTTGGCGCCATAGCGGTGCAGAAAAATACCCGTGACATTCAGGCGCACCACGGAGAAAAGCCGAAATCTGCGCAGAGCAAGACGGAGCGAAGCACCGAGGGGGATGCCGGTGTGACGCAGGGTCAGCGTGTGCTTGCATCCGTCGATGGGGCGGGCAGCAAGCCCGTAAGAGACAGCCAAAACTAAGTTCTCTGAGCCTGATCTGCCAAGTTGCCAAGAGTGCGCGTGCTTGAAAACACGGCAGATCAGGTTCGAGGTGCTATGAAATAACCTGACCGGGAGGCGAACGCGTTTTATCGCAAAGCCAGGCCCTTCAGCCAGGGTCGTAAAATCACAATCTTGTGCAGCGAAAGACTGCCTTTATCCAACGGGCATGCCCCATTGCCGCACCGACTGAACGACCATCCATGCTGACCTTCCAACAAATCATTCTGAAACTGCAGTCCTACTGGGCCGACCATGGCTGTGCCTTGCTCCAGCCCTACGACATGGAAGTCGGCGCCGGTACCTCGCACACCGCCACCTTTTTGCGCGCCATTGGGCCCGAGCCCTGGAAGGCCGCCTACGTGCAGCCCAGCCGCCGTCCCAAGGATGGCCGCTATGGCGAGAACCCCAACCGCCTGCAGCATTACTACCAGTTCCAGGTGGTGCTCAAGCCCGCGCCGGACAACATCCTGGAGCTGTACCTGGGCTCGCTCGAGGCCCTGGGCTTTGATCTGAAGAAGAACGACATCCGCTTTGTCGAAGACGACTGGGAGAACCCCACGCTGGGCGCCTGGGGCCTGGGCTGGGAAGTCTGGCTCAATGGCATGGAGGTGACGCAGTTCACCTATTTCCAGCAAGTGGCCGGCATTGACTGCAAGCCCGCCACTGGCGAGATCACCTATGGCCTGGAGCGTCTGGCTATGTATCTGCAAGGCAAGGAGTCGGTGTATGACCTGGTCTATACCGACGGCCTGAGCTATGGTGATGTGTTCCACCAGAACGAGGTGGAGCAGTCCACCTACAACTTCGAGCATTCAAACGCGGACTTTTTGTTCACGGCCTTCACGGCCCATGAAGAAACGGCGGTCAAGCTGATCGACGCCCAGCTGGCGCTGCCCGCCTACGAGCAGGTGCTCAAAGCGGCCCACACCTTCAACCTGCTGGATGCCCGTGGCGCCATCAGCGTGACCGAGCGCGCAGCCTATATTGGCCGCATCCGTAACCTGGCCCGGGCCGTGGGTAAGAGCTACTACGAAAGCCGTGCGCGTCTGGGCTTTCCCATGGCGCCCAAGGCCCATGCCGACGAGGTACTGGCCGAGTTGGCCAAGGCCGCAGAGCAGGCTCCCAAGAAGGCCGCGGCCTGAGTTCTGCGGTCGCCGCTTTCACTCCCAAGCCTTCAACGCCCTCCATGCCCACCATCTTCTCGCACATTGCCGTGCCCATAGCCGCCACGCTGGCCCTGGGCACACGCCGCGTGCCGCCCAGCATGCTGCTGGCGGGCATGCTGGCCAGCATTGCGCCGGACTTTGATGGCATCACGCGCCAGTTCGGCACCCACCTGCACGGCATGTGGGACCACCGGGGCTATACCCATACCCTGGGTTTTGCGCTACTCATGGGCCTGATCGGCCTGGGATTGGCAAAGCACTGGACGGTATCGCGCCTGGCGGGCTTTGCCTGGATGGCGCTGTGCTGCTTTTCCCATCCGCTGCTGGACATGTTGACCAGTGGCGGCAGCGGGATCGCGGCGCTGTGGCCCTTGAGTGAACAGCGGTTTTTCAGTCCCTGGCGACCCATCAAGGTGTCGCCCATTGTTGCAAGCCAGTTTTTCTCGCAGCGCGGCTGGCAGGTGGTGAGCAATGAACTGCTCACCATATGGCTGCCCTTGATGGCCCTGGGCCTGTCGTGTTTTGCGCTGCGCCATATCCGGAAATCCCCATGAGTTCCTCCCAGAATCTACTCGTTGAACTGTTTGTCGAAGAGCTGCCTCCCAAGGCGCTGCAAAAGCTGGGTGATGCTTTCGCCGCCGTGCTGTTTGAGCAACTCAAGGCCCAGGGCCTGCTGGCCTCGACTGAATCGCGCCTGACGGCCTATGCCTCGCCTCGCCGCCTGGCCGTGCACATCACCGAAGTGCTGCCCCAGGCCGACGACAAGGCCGTCTCGCAAAAGCTGATGCCCGTCTCCGTGGGGCTGGATGCCGAAGGCAAGCCCACGCCCGCCCTGCTCAAGAAGCTGGCTGCGCTGGGTGCTGACGCATCCGCTGCGGACAGCCTGCAGCGCCAGGGCGAAGGCAAGGCGGAAGCCTTGTTCTATGCATCCACGGCCAAGGGCGTGATGCTCACGGATGGCGTGCAAAAAGCGCTGGATGAAAGCCTGGCCAAACTGCCCATCCCCAAGGTGATGCGCTACCAGCTGCAGGATGGCTGGACCAGCGTGCACTTTGTGCGCCCGGCCCATGGCTTGGTGGTGATGCATGGCACGGAAGTGCTGATCGGCGTGAAGGCCCTGGGCCTGACCGCAGGTGTGGCCACCCATGGCCACCGCTTTGAAGCGGCTGTGGACCCAGTGGTGCTCCAGAGCGCCGACAGCTATGCCGAACAACTGCGCGAAGAGGGCGCTGTGATCGCCAGCTTCACCGAGCGCCGTGCTGAGATCGCCCGCCAGCTGAAAGCGGCTGCAGAGCGTGTGGGTAGCGGTGTGCGTGCTATCGAAGACGAAGCGCTGCTGGATGAGGTGACGGCCCTGGTCGAGCGCCCCCATGTGCTGGTTTGCGAGTTCGAGAAGGAATTCCTGGACGTGCCCCAGGAATGCCTGATTCTGACCATGAAGGCCAACCAGAAGTACTTCCCGCTGCTGGATGCTGCAGGCCGGTTGACCCACCAGTTCCTGGTGGTCAGCAACATCAGCCCGCAAGACGCATCGGCCGTCACTGGCGGCAACGAGCGCGTGGTGCGCCCCCGCCTGGCCGACGCCAAGTTCTTCTTTGACCAGGACCGCAAAAAGACCCTCTCCAGCCGCGTGGAGCTGCTGGACAAGGTGGTCTACCACAACAAGCTGGGCACCCAGGGCGAGCGCATTGCCCGCGTGCGCGCCATTGCCAAGGCCATTGCCCAGCAACTGGGCAAGCCCGAACTCGGCCGCCAGGCCGACCAGGCTGCCATGCTGGCCAAGACCGATCTGGTTACCGACATGGTGGGCGAGTTCCCCGAGCTGCAAGGCACCATGGGCCGCTACTACGCCCTGAACGATCAGCTGGATGTGGCCGTGGCCGACGCCATTGAAGACCACTACAAGCCCCGCTTTGCCGGCGACGAACTGCCCCGTGGTGATGTGGGCGTGGTCGTGGCCCTGGCCGACAAGCTGGAAACCCTGGTCGGCATGTTCGGCATCGGCAATCTGCCCACCGGTGACCGCGACCCCTTCGCCCTGCGCCGCCACGCCCTTGGCGTGATCCGCATGCTGGTGGAAAAAGACCTGGAGCTGGATCTGGAAACGCTGCTGGTCAGCACCTTGCCTGCCTTTGGCGACAAGATTCAGGATGCCACGCCTCAGCTGGTCGAATTCATCTACGACCGCCTGGCCAATCTGCTGCGCGAGCAAGGCTTTAGCGCCCAGGAAGTCGAAGCCGTGCTGGCCCTGCAACCCCAGCGCCTGTCCGACGTGCAAAAACGCCTGGAGGCCGTGCGCGCCTTTGCCGCGTTGCCCGAGGCCCCGGCCCTTGCCGCCGCCAACAAGCGCGTGGGCAATATCCTGAAGAAGGCCGAGACGGCCGTGCAGCCCCAGGTCAACGCTGCGCTGTTGGCAGAGCAGGCTGAGAAAGACCTGTACGCAGCCTTGCAGCAAGTGGCGCCCAAGGCTGAGCAGCAATTTGCAGCAGGTGATTACACTGCCAGCTTGCAAACCCTGGCAGCCTTGCGTGTACCCGTCGACGCCTTCTTCGAGCACGTGATGGTGAATGCGGAAGACGCTGCACTCAAGGCGAATCGCTTGGGGCTGTTGGCTACGCTGCATCAGGCCATGAATCGGGTGGCGGATTTGTCACGATTGGCCGCTTAAAAGCCAACAGTGGGCAAACACATAAATCCTCAGGTCAGGTAGTGAGCTGAAGATTTTTTCGGCGTTGTGGTGCAAGAGCTATTCGATGCAACTGTGAATGAATACTTTATTGGCGCCCAGACGCATAAAGCACATTTCTAGGTCTGCATCGGTGTTCCAATCGGTACTGCATATTTATCGGAAAGAGAGATGATGGTGGTGAATTACAAAGAACAAGACATCGCCGTAATTGGGCTGGGCTACGTAGGCCTGCCGCTGGCGGTCGAGTTTGGTAAAAAAAGAAATGTGATTGGTTTCGACATCAGCCAGCCGCGTATTGCGGAGCTGAAGGCTGGTAAGGACAGCACGCTGGAAGTTGAGCCAGAGCAACTCAAGTCCGCGAGCTTGCTGCGTTATAGCTACACGCTGGACGACTTGCGTCAAGCGAAGATTTTTATCGTCACAGTGCCCACGCCAGTTGATGAGGTCAATCGACCGGATCTGACGCCCCTGATCAAGGCCAGCGAAACGGTGGGCCGGGTCATGACTCCGGGATCCATTGTCATCTATGAGTCCACGGTCTATCCAGGAGCCACGGAAGAGGCGTGTGTCCCTGTGCTGGAGCGGGTGTCGGGTCTGAAGTTTAACAAGGACTTTTTTGCCGGCTATAGCCCTGAGCGTATCAATCCAGGTGACAAGGTCAACACGCTGACCAAGATTAAGAAGATCATCAGTGGCAGCACCCCGGAGATTGCTACGGTAGTGAGTGAGCTGTATTCCAGCATCATCACGGCCGGAACCCATATGGCGACGAGCATTAAGGTGGCGGAAGCTGCCAAGGTGATTGAGAATACGCAGCGCGATCTGAATATCGCCTTGGTGAATGAGCTGTCGGTAATCTTTGATCGCTTGGGAATCGACACTCTGGACGTGCTGGAGGCGGCGGGAACCAAATGGAATTTCCTGCCCTTCCGTCCTGGTCTGGTAGGGGGACATTGCATCGGTGTGGATCCCTACTACCTGACGCACAAGGCCGAGCAGGTGGGTTACCACCCCCAGGTCATCCTAGCGGGTCGTCGTATCAACGACAACATGGCGCGTTATGTGGCGCGCAACACCATCAAGCGTATGTTGCAAAACGGTGTTGATGTACCGCGCTCCCGTGTGGGCGTGTTGGGGGTGACCTTCAAGGAAAACTGCCCTGACATTCGCAATAGCAAGGTTGCCGATTTGGTGCGTGAACTGCAGGCATGGGGCGCGGAGGTGGTCGTGGCCGATCCATGGGCAGATTCTGCGGAAGTGGCCCACGAATATGGCATTCAGCTCGGAAAAATTGATGGCAATCACCAAGTTGATGCTTTGGTCGTGGCTGTCGGACACCAGGAGTTTCGCCAAGCACAGCTGCAGGAGCTGCGCGGCTGGACGCGTGGTGATGCTCCGGTACTAGCCGATGTAAAAAGCCTTTTTGATCGTGACGCAGCGGCCAAGGCCGGCTTCACGGTGTTCCGCCTCTGATGCAGCCGCAAGCGAAATAAAACAGTCGCCCATGTCTCAGGTCAGGGCGGCCTTGAAGCTAAAAAAGATAGCAGGAGTTTTCTTACCCATGTCCAAAAACTTTGCCCTGATCGGTGCCGCAGGCTATATCGCACCGCGCCATATGCGTGCGATCAAGGACACTGGCCATCACTTGGCGGTGGCTTATGACATCAACGATTCGGTAGGCATCATCGACAGCATTTCGCCGCAAAGCGAGTTCTTCACCGAGTTTGAGCGTTTCTACGAGCATGCCCATCAGCTCCAGCGCAGTGCGGCAACAGCTTTGGACTATGTGGCCATCTGCTCCCCCAACTATCTGCATCACCCCCATATTGCGGCAGGGCTGCGTTTGGGCGCTGATGTAATTTGTGAGAAGCCTCTGGTTCCCACACCGGAGTTGATGGATGAGCTGGCGCTGATCGAGCGCGAAACGGGCAAGCGTGTCTACAACATTTTGCAGCTGCGCCACCACGAAGCCATTCTTAAGCTGCGCGAAAAAGTGGCCGCTGCACCGGCGGATACCAAGTTCGATGTGGAGCTGACCTACATCACTTCGCGCGGCAAGTGGTACATGGAGAGCTGGAAGGGCGACAACCGCAAGTCGTTTGGTGTCGCCACCAATATTGGCGTGCACTTCTATGACATGCTGCACTTCATTTTCGGCAAGCTGCAGCGCAACGTGGTGCATTACAGCGGCGTAGCCAAGGCGGCGGGCTATCTGGAGTACGAGCGTGCCCGTGTTCGCTGGTTCTTGTCGATTGATGCGAATGACCTCCCTGAAGAGGTTAAGGATAAGAAGCCTACCTATCGCAATATCGACATCAGCGGTGAGCAACTGGAGTTCTCGGAAGGCTTCACAGATTTGCACACCACCAGCTACCGCGAGATTTTGGCTGGGCGCGGTTACGGCCTGGCTGATGCGCGACATTGCATCGAAACGGTGAATGTCATCCGCACTGCCAACACTGTGCGCGGAGAGGCCGGAGAAGTGCACCCCTACGTAGCCAAGTTGGTGAAGTGATGGAATACACCGTCCACCCCAGCGCTATCGTGGATGAAGGGGCGCAAATTGGTGAGGGCAGCCGTATCTGGCACTTTGTGCACGTATGCGGTGGTGCCCGTATTGGCAAGGGCGTCTCGCTGGGGCAAAACGTCTTCGTGGGCAACAAGGTACAGATTGGCAACCACTGCAAGGTGCAGAACAACGTCAGCGTGTATGACAACGTCACGCTGGAAGACGGTGTGTTCTGCGGCCCCAGTATGGTATTTACCAATGTGTACAACCCCAGGTCACTCATTGAGCGTAAAAGCGAATACCGCAACACCTTGGTGAAAAAAGGGGCAACGCTAGGGGCCAACTGCACCATCGTCTGCGGCACAACCATAGGCGAATACGCTTTTATTGGCGCGGGAGCTGTGGTCAACAAGGACGTTCCTGCCTATGCCCTGATGGTTGGTGTCCCTGCGCGGCAAATTGGCTGGATGAGCGAGTACGGCGAACAGCTGGATCTCCCTCAGGAAGGCAGGGCTGAAACAACCTGTATGCACAGCGGCAGGCGCTATGTGCTCCACGATAAGACGGTGACTCAACTCCCTTGATCTTTCGCTCTCCGCATCGCCCGCTTGGGTGATATTGAAAGCAGTACAACACTTCGACCCATGGACTTCATCGATCTCAAAAACCAATACCAACGTCTGAAATCCGATATTGATGCTGGCATCCAGCGTGTGCTGGAGCATGGTCAATACATCCTGGGCCCTGAAGTGGCGGAACTGGAGGAAAAACTGGTTGCCTACACCGGCGCCAAATATTGCATCAGCGTGGCCAATGGGACCGATGCGCTGCAGATTGCACAGATGGCCCTGGGCATTGGGCCTGGTGATGAAGTCATCACGCCGGGGTTCACCTACATTGCCACCGCTGAAACAGTGGCGCTGTTAGGAGCCAAGCCGGTTTATGTGGATGTGGACCCTCGCACCTATAACCTGGACCCGGCAAAGCTTGAGGCCGCCATCACTTCTAGAACCAAGGCCATCATCCCGGTCAGCTTGTATGGCCAGTGCGCTGACTATGACGCCATCGACGCCATTGCACGAAAGCACGGTATCCCTGTGATTGAGGACTCTGCGCAAAGCTTTGGTGCCACCTACAAAGGGCGCAAAAGCTGCAATCTGACAACCATTGCATGCACCAGTTTTTTCCCGAGCAAGCCTTTGGGCTGTTATGGCGATGGCGGCGCCATCTTCACCAATGACGATGAGCTGGCCAAAGTCATGCGCCAGATTGCACGCCATGGGCAGGATCGCCGCTATCACCATGTGCGTGTGGGCGTGAACAGCCGCCTGGATACCTTACAAGCCGCCATTCTGTTGCCCAAGTTAGCGGTGTTGGATGAGGAAATAGCGCTGCGTCAGCAAGTTGCTCTGCAGTACACCCAATTGCTGGGGCAGAAAGGCATCAGCACCCCCCCCTATGTGGAAGCTCATAACACCAGTGCCTGGGCGCAATACACCATCCAGGTGGACCGTCGGGAGCAGGTGCAAGAGCAGCTCAAGGCGGCAGGCATACCCACGGCCGTGCACTACCCCATTCCCATCAACAAGCAGCCAGCCGTGGCCGATTTCAACGTGCAGCTGTCTGTGGGAGATGCCGTGGCGCAAAGAGTGATGAGTCTGCCTATGCATCCGTATTTGGATGAAAAGTCTGTCCAACGTGTGGTTCAGGCCGTTTCTAATGCCTGTGAGCAATTAGCACATCATTCTGTTTGATATTTAGAATACTTTATGAAGGGGTTATATATAAATATATTATTTCATGTGCAATAATATATTTTGACTGTGGATCTTGGCATCAGTTTCTTAATATTATATTGCGAAAACCTGATTGAAGCGGTAGAGGATAGTTTTTGAAAAATTTTCCATCTTGAAAAATAATCGTATTTATCTGAATTAACCTCAATTAGTTAGGTGGAGCTAAGTGTTATTTGGAAATAGTACACAAAATAATTGATTGAACGGATGCGAAAATTAATTCCTCGAAGCACTTATGCACGTAACGTGCTTACGCTGATGACTGGCACTGGTCTAGCACAGGCCATACCAATTGCCATCAGCCCCATTCTGACAAGAATGTACAGTCCTGGGGAATTTGGTCTATTTGCATTTTATATGGCAGTGGTATCAATCGCTGTTGTGCTGGTAACGGGGCGCTATGAGCAAGCTATTCTGTTGCCGAGGAGGGATAGAGATGCACTTCACATCACGATGCTGGTTCTGCTGCTCAGCAGTGTAATCAGTGCTACTCTGGCACTGCTGATCGCTCTGTTCAATCAGCATATTGCGATTTTTCTGGGGAACCCAGACCTGGCACCTTGGCTGTATTGGGTGCCGCTATCGACTTGGCTCATGGGTATGTACCAAGGGCTGAATTATTGGAGCAATCGTAAAGCTCAATACAAACGCTTGGCAATCAGTCGTACGGTGCAAAGCGGCAGTGGTGCATTGGCGCAGCTGGCTTACGCTCGCTTTGGGGCCTCGGGGCTGGTGATGGGACAGGTCACGGGGCAAGTCTTGGCGACTAGCATACTGGCGCGGATGATTTGGCGAGAAGACCAAGCCGTGATCCGCTCCTTAAATATCCGACGCGTTGTAGTACTGGCTGGAAAATATATTAATTTCCCCAAATATCTAGTTGTCGCTCATGGCTTTAATACAGCCTCGGGCCAGATGCCTGTGTTGTTGTTAAGTACTTTATTTGGTACTGCTACGGCTGGATTATTTACCCTGACTCAGCGCGTACTAGGGGCTCCAATGTCTTTGATTGCTTCCGCGTTGGGCGACGTTTTTCGGCAAGAAGCAAGCAAAGCCTATATTCATCAAGGTAATTGTGAAAATATCTATAAAAAAACATTAAAGCGCCTGGTTTTTATTTCATTATTGCCGTTTTGTATTTTTTTCTTCATTGCTCCTGGATTTTTTGCATGGGTTTTTGGTGAGCAGTGGCGTATAGCTGGTGAGTATGCTCAAATTTTGACGCCTAAATTTCTTTTCGATTTCTTTGCTGGGCCGCTAAGTGCTATGTTTATGATTGCAGAGAAGCAAAGGCTTGATTTGGTATGGCAGATATCCTTGATTTCAATAGCAGTTATTTCTATTGTTCTCGGATATATTATGTCTGACGTTAAAATTTCTTTGATATTTTATTCGATAGGACATTGTTTTATGCAATCGATAAATTTGTGGATGAGTTACGGATTTTCTAAAAACAAATAACTATATGGGGAATGAGTTGAAAATTCTATTGATCACGCAAGGTATTTCTCGCATCGTAGATCCAATAATTACATCTAAGCATGAAGTGGTTGGTGTTTTGGAGTCGATGCCTAGAAATTTTTCTGGAATTAATAGTAAAGGGATTGTTTTTGAATTTATTAAAAAAACATATTCTATACTCTCCAGGCGTGAAATATCGTTAAGGAGATTTTGTGCGAAAAAAAATATTCCTTATTATTTTATTTGGAAAAAAAATTCAAGTGATGCAGCTCAATGGATTCGAGAAATAGCACCAGATTTAATTGTGGTTTTTAGTATGTCGCAATTGTTGAGGAGGGATATTTTAAGTATTCCTCCTATGGGGGCGATTAATCTGCATCCTTCATACTTGCCTAGTTACAGAGGGCCAAATCCTGACTTTTGGCAGTATTGTAGTATGGAGCTTAATCCCGGAGCGACGGTGCATTATATTGATCTTGGGGAGGATACTGGTGATATCCTTTTTCAAGATCGTTTGCCTATTCCTTTGGGAACTAAATCGCCTGAGCGCCTAGATAAACTGGTGGGCGGTTTAGGGGTCTCATTGCTTCTGAAATCTATAGATGCGATTGCTGAAGGTAAGGTGTCAAGGTTGAAGCAGTCGGAAATAAGTCCAACGCCTCGTGCACGTAACTTGATACCTGAAGAGCATGCAAATATTATTGACTGGGAGCACTGGGATATAGAGAAAATATGGCATATATTGCGTGGAACGGAGTCGTGGCTAAATGCTATTGCACAGCCAGTCGGATTTATGGCCGGACAACGTTGGTCGATAGATGCATATGAAAAGATTCAAGATGGTATTGGAAGACCTGGGGATATTGGGCGTTACAAAGGTCGGCGTTGCTTGTTTGTACGAGGGGGGGTGATTTTTTTGAGTGTCAAATTTGATCCGAAAAGGGTTGTTTTGAAATTTCTCAATAAATGAATGTATATATGATTACTAATAAAGAAAAATATCGCGATCTCTGTTCTCAAGAATTGTCTATCCCTATTTTTAGTCAAGCTTGGTGGCTAGACTCTACGGCAGGGGATTGCTGGGATGTGGTCTTGTTGGAGAAGGGGGGGGAGATACTGGCTTCTCTACCTTATGTCACTAAGAAGCGTTACGGTTTTAAATTGTTAACTCAACCAGTATTAACTCAAAATCTTGGGCCATGGTTGAGGCCAAATGCTGTGAAGAACTCCAAAAAGCTAGCTCTGGAGAAGGATTTAATACAAGAGTTATACGCTAAACTGCCAAAACATGATTTTTACAATCAAAACTGGCATTATGATCGTACGAATTGGTTGCCTCTCTATTGGCTTGATTATCAGCAGACGACAAAATATACATACATAATACCAGATATATCAAATATTGATAAAGTGGTGAGTGATTTTGAACATTCAAAAAGAAAAAATATAAAAAAGAGTGAAAAAATCGTAAAAATTGTTTTTGATATCAGTCCTGAGGAGTTTTATGAGAATCATAAAATGACATTGAAAAAACAAGGGCAAACTATTTCGTATTCTTTTGAAGTTTTTTATAAATTATATAAAAATGGTTATGCGAATAATTCTGCAAAAACTATTGCAGCATATGATGAACTTGGTAATTTACATGCGGCGCTCTTTGTGGTTTGGGATAAAAATAGTGCGTATAATTTGATTAGTACAATCGATCCTGATTTTAGAGTTTATGGCGCTGCATCTTTATTGATAAGAGATGTTATTATCTATGTTTCAAGATTTGTTAATAAGTTTGACTTTGAAGGCTCAATGATAGAGCCTGTTGAGCGCTCTTTTCGTCAATTTGGTGCTGTGCAAATTCCATATTTCTCGATTAAAAAAACTCCTTCGCGGATGTTAAGGGTATTACAGGGGGTGCATGAATTGAAGGTTGGCTGGTAGAGCTTTTAGGCTCCATGAGAAATAAAAGGGCAGACTTATGTGTGGAATCTTAGGTGTTTTTTCAGGCCATCCAATTAATGTAGTAGACATACAGCGTATGAGCGATGCCCAAGTGCACCGCGGACCAGATGGTCAAGGCTTTATGTTCTCGCGAGAGGTGCAGATAGCGCAGAAAATACCAGGATTGGCGGACTTTCATCCTGAAACACCTTGTCATATAGCCTTAGCTCATCAGCGTTTGGCGATTGTAGACTTGAGTCCGCTAGGCCATCAGCCTATGGTTCGGCAGCAACGCTATGTCATCACCTTCAATGGTGAAATTTACAACCATATCGAACTGCGCGCAGAGCTGGAGGTGATTGGTTATCGATTTGCATCGCATTCGGATACCGAGGTCATTCTGGCTGCCTATGATGCCTGGGGCTCGGACTGTTTGAATAAATTCAATGGCATGTGGGCGTTTGTTATTGTTGATGTCGTTCAGAATCGCGTTTTTATGGCGCGTGACCGCTTTGGTATCAAGCCACTGTATTATTATCAAGGTGATAGCACTTTCGTTTTTGCCTCAGAGATTAAAGCTTTGTTGGTGCACCCTGCGGTACAAGCGAGCCCAGATAAAGAGTTTTGTCGTAATTATTTGAAAAGTGGTCCGACAGAGGAGGGACGTCAAACAGCATGGCAGGGTATTTCTCGATTTCCTGCTGCGTGTTTTTTAGAATGCAATCTGGAGCAAATATATAAAGAAAATTTTGTGCCGACTCTGTATTGGGATGTTGAGCCCAATCTGAGCACGGAGGGATTTGATGAAGCCAAGGCAAAGCAACTAGCGAATACCTATTACCAATTATTGGAAGATGCGGTGCGACTTCGTTTGCGCGCCGATGTTAAGGTGGGCTCGGCCCTTTCTGGTGGCTTAGATAGCTCATCTATTGTGTATCTGATTAACAAAATATTATCAGAGCAAGGTGTTGCTGATCGGCAAGAAACATTTTCTAGCGTTTATAAGTCTCCAGGAACGCAGGATTGCGATGAGTCGCGTTTTATAGATCATCTGGCCCAGGTGTTAGATGTACGCTCTAACCAGATTGAGCCGCAGGTGGACGAGGTGCCTGATGAGCATGAAAAAATGATCTATGCCATGGATTGTCCCCCGGAAAGCACCTGTATGTCCGGCTGGCATACTTTTAAACGGGTGGCGCAGACGGATGTGACCGTCACCTTGGATGGTCAAGGGGCTGATGAGCAGCTGGCAGGTTATTTACCTTATTTGTCGTACTGGTTCGCGCAAATGCCGCTATCACAAGTACTTGTCGAGTTTCCTAAGCTGTTCGCTATTCCTGGGGGGGCCGGGTATGCGCTGCGTGGGGTTGTTGCAGGGATAGCACGGCGTGTTCTCGGCAAGCCTTTTACTATGGATTTAATTCGAAAATTAGGCTATCGAATCGACCCGTTCATTCATTTGAATCAGAAACTAGTACAGGATTTAAAAGTTTCACTTCGTGTATTAATTCATTATTCAGATCGCGTTTCTATGGCACATTCTATTGAATCTCGCATGCCGTTTATGGATTACCGGGTGGTTGAGTTTCTGGCATCTGTGCCAGCTGCATACAAATTACATGGCGGTTGGACAAAGTATCTGGCGCGGCGTGCGTTTGAAGGAAGGTTGCCTGATGAAATCGTGTGGCGTAAAGACAAAATGGGGTGGTCAATTCCAGAGAAACACTGGTTTGAGGGGCCGCTCAAAGAGTGGATGCTGGAGCGAGTGAACGAGCCTGCGTTCATGCAGTGGTTGGGTGTCGGTCCTGCTGATCTCCCACTGGAGCGCTCGGGCCCTTCCATGAGAGAGAAAGTCCGTTGGCTGAATCTCGCAACTTGGTACCAGCTTTTTGTCGGCGGCCCGAGGAGCTTGCAGCCAATGGACAGCGCTGCTGAAAAGGTGGATTTATGAATACATGGGTGTCCTCCGCCGCCTTGGCTTGGTTGCAAGTCATTCTGGAGGAGCGTTTTGGTCATGCATTTTCTCTGCATACTAGGCCTGACAACACGCTGATAATGAGCTTGCCCGGTGATTTGCGTTGCATATCACTAGCCCTAGATTCCTCCACTTTTTCCCGCACTGACTCCAATTTGCCTTGTGCTCAGTGGAGCGCTGCTGCTGAAGGTTGGCATACTGCCTTGCTTGGCAATCTCCCTGCTCCTGGGAAAGCAGCGTTGGATAAAGTATTGATCACGTCAACTGCCAACGGCTTGCATATTGACTATGACATCTTGGGTCTTGCGTATTGGATGCTGACACGCCAAGAGGAAGTGGGCCGAACGGACTTAGATGAGCATGGGCGCTTTCCTGCTGTTGCATCCCATGCTTATCGGCATAATTATCTGGAAAGGCCAGTCGTTGATGAGTGGCTGCATGTGCTGGGGCAGGTGGTCGCTAAAACTTGGCCCACTCTGATACTGCGCCAACACACATTCAGTATCAAGGTGTCGCATGATGTAGATGGGCCTAGCCGCTATGGCTTTAGAAGTTGGAGGGGTATTGTGCGTGGCATGGGGGGGGACGTTTTTAGGCGTGGTGATCTCGTAGGTGCGCTGCGAGCACCATGGATTCGCTGGCGCACGAAGACTGAGCTACATCCGCTCGATCCTTCCAACACCTTTGAATGGATCATGGATTTATCCGAGCGTCATGGTTTAGTTAGTGCGTTTTATTTCATCTGTGGGCGCACTTCTTCCCTGGACGCTGATTACCAACCTGAACACCCTGCCATTCGCACGCTGATGCGTCGTATTCACCAGCGTGGACATGAAATCGGTTTGCACCCTAGTTATGGAAGCTATCAAAAACCTGACGTGATTCGTACGGAAGCCCTACGACTGCGTCGTATTGCAGAAGAGGAAGGCCTTGTTCAATCTGAATGGGGGGGGCGTATGCACTACCTGCGCTGGGAGCAGCCCACGACGCTGCGCGCCTGGGCTGATGCCGGGATGAGTTATGACAGTACTTTGGGTTACGCTGATCGTCCCGGATTCCGTTGCGGTACTTGCTTTGAGTACCCTGCATTTGACCCTATTGAGAATAAAGAATTACCACTGAGAGTGCGTCCGCTGGTGGCAATGGAGTGCACTGTGATGTCTCCTCTATATATGGGTTTGGGAACAGGCGATATTGCATTGAATAAATTTCAACAAATCAAGAATGCTTGTTGTGCGCTCGGAGGTTGCTTCACGCTGTTGTGGCACAACTCCCAGTTTGAGATGCAATCAAAGCAGGCTCTGTATGAGGAAATTTTACTCTCATCTTTTAGGTGAGAATTTTTATTTTGCTAGGTGCGTTATAATTTTAGATTGTTAAGTTGTTTTTCGATATTAGATTTATTCCTACTGGAGTGATATGATAAATATTTTTGATAATTATCTCGTAAAGAAGGCCGCTCAATGAGAATAAATGAGGCCTCATCTAGGGTGTCAGTATTTTTATATTATTTTTTATATTTTGTTGTTTTTCAATTTGTTTATCAGAAATGGGTAACGGATATTTATGAATATGCTGGTTTTTTGGATCTCTTTCAAATAGAGAAATTTTTATTTAGTTTGTTTTTCTTGTTTTTATTGATTTTTTCAATCGGAAAAGACAATAGGCCATCCAATATTTTTATTCATGTTGGAATTTTGATTTTATTCGTTCCTTCTGCTGTTCTTTATGCTGGGGGTGGAGCTGCATGGGAATTTATTTTTGTAACCACCTTGTCATTTCTTATTGTTTCATTTTCTTCGAGATTAATCAAATTAAAGCCAATTTCATTTAATGGATTGGACGATAAAAAAATTTTAAATTCACTTGTTTTTTTTGCATGTTTACATATTGTTAGTGTTTTTTCATTTGGTGGTGGATCTTATTTTAATATTGATCTTTCTAAGGTCTATGACCTTCGAGAAGGTGCTGCTGAGGTGTTGCCGGGTTTTTATGCATATATCAATTCTGCTGTCTCTAAAACTATTATCCCTTTCGCTGTTGTTATGTCACTCTTGCAGAAAAGATGGATATATTTATTAATGGTTTCTATTTGCTCGTTTTTGATTTTTGCTTTAACGCAGCATAAGGCGCCAATATTTGTTCCGATTCTGGTTGTCGCGATTTATATCATGGCCAATGGGAATATTAAAAGAAATCTAGCATTCTTTTTGATTGCAATTGTTGTAGTATCGGGTATTGATTTTTGGTTGTCGGAAGGCAATGATAGGGGGGTCTTTGGTTGGTTTGGTTCCTTGTTTTTGAGGCGTACACTTTTACTTCCTGCTGAGATAAATAGTCTTTATATTGAATTTTTTTCTCACACCGATAAATATTATTGGGCAGACTCTAAGGTTACGCTGGGTTTGTTGGACCCTCCTTATGATTTGAGTGCTCCGAGACTGATTGGTCAAAATTATGGCGAAGCTTATTTCGGCACTAATGAAGCGTCTGCAAATACGGGGTGGATCGGTAGTGGATTCGCACAGGCTGGATATTTAGGGATTTTTATCTATTCGATTCTCCTTGGAGTGGTATTTTCTTTTTTGAATGCGTATTCGAAAAAAATTGGTGGACGGATTGTGATTGCCCTGTTTGCTCAGCAGGTTATTGCTGCACTTACAGCCACGGACTTTCTTACTCTCTTTATTACTCATGGTCTTTTTTTGGCATTGATTCTTCTGATATCAATGAAGCCAAACTTAAATTCAATAGAATTGAAATGAATAAAACCAGAATTGTCCATCTCACTTCGGCTCACTCTCGCGCTGATACACGAATTTTCCTTAAGGAGTGTATATCGCTTGCTAAGCATGGCTACGAGGTCAATTTGATTGTCGCTGATGGCAAAGGTGACGAGATAAAGAATAATGTGGCCATTTATGATGTAGGTGCATCTAAAGGGCGGATTAATCGCATATGCCAAGCACCTGGAAGGGTGCTGGTAAAGGCTCTGGAGTTGGATGCCGACTTGTACCATCTGCACGATCCGGAGCTGATACCCATTGGCCTCCGATTGAAAAAATTTGGCAAGAAAGTGGTTTTTGATGCGCATGAGGATGTGCCTAAGCAGTTGCTGAGCAAGCCCTATCTGAACCGACTTGCTCGTTGGGTGTTATCTCGGGTATTTGCTTTCTATGAGCGTTGGGCATGCCGAAAGCTGGATGCTGTGATAGCTGCTACACCTTTTATCCGTGATAAATTTTTAGCCATGGGTGTGCAAGCAGTGGATATAAACAACTTTCCGCTGCTTGGGGAGCTTTCTAGCGGTGAGGTGGACTGGGCGTGCAAAGAAAATAAAGTATGTTATGTTGGAGGTATAGGTCGTGTTCGCGGGGTTTTAGAAATAGTACAAGCGATAAATCTGGTGGGTAGCGGAACTCGCTTGCAATTAGGGGGGAATTTCTCAGAGCCTGATTTTGAAAAGCAAGTGCACTCAGAAGCAGGCTGGTCACAAGTGGACGCGTTGGGGTGGTTGGATAGGGACGGAGTCAAGGTGGTTTTATATCGCTCAGTGGCGGGGTTGGTTACTTTGCATCCCATCATCAACTATATCGATGCACTACCAGTGAAAATGTTTGAATATATGGCGGCTGGCGTGCCAGTTATTGCTTCCTCCTTTCCTTTGTGGCGTGAAATTATTGAAGGGAATAATTGTGGAGTATGCGTCGACCCTTTGGACCCGGCAGCTATTGCTCGTGCCATTAATTACTTGGTTTCCCATCCGCTTGAGGCAGAATCTATGGCGCGCTGTGGGCAGCGAGCAATACACGAAAAATACAACTGGACCATTGAAGAAGAAAAACTATTGAAGTTTTATAATCACTTGGCTATATCTGCGTAAATTTTCTCTAGAGCATCTTCCGTAATTGAATAAAAATGTATTTCTTGGAAGAATTGGCATCATTCTGAAAATTTATCTGAATCTTGTAAACTTTATATTTTTAGATGCTTTAGAAGCAGGTTCTTTAAATATTGTTAAGAATAAAGTGTATGGTGTGAGAAGAAAAGGGTTATTGAAAAAATGAGGGTATTACTCATCAACCATTACGCAGGTTCTCCCTTACATGGCATGGAGTTCCGCCCCTACTACTTGGCGCGTGAATGGGTACGTATGGGCCATCAGGTGAAAATCGTTGCCGGGGCCTATTCGCATATTCGAGCACGACAGCCTCAGATATCTTCTGGCGCACATCAGCAAGAGGAAATCAGGGATGGTATTCACTATTGTTGGTATGCTACGCCGAGCTACCGTGGCAATGGGGTGGGGCGCGTTAAGAGTATGCTCTCCTTCTTATGGCACCTATGGCGCGATAACAAAGCGTTGGCGTGCGATTTCAAGCCTGATGTGGTGATTGCATCCAGCACCTATCCGATGGATATTTGGCCCGCACGGCGTATTGCGAAAGCTGCAGGGGCCAAGCTAGTGTATGAGGTGCATGACTTGTGGCCGCTATCGCCTATGGAGCTCGGTGGGATGTCGAAGTGGCACCCGTTCATTCTGTGGGTGCAGATGGCTGAGGATGCAGCCTACCGCCACGCGGACAAGGTGGTGTCGATGCTGCCCAAGGCGTTGTCTTATATGCAGTCGCGTGGAATGGCCGCGGATAAGTTTGTCTACGTCCCCAACGGCGTGGATGAAGAGGAGTGGAGTGACCCGCAGTCTCTGCCTGTTGAGGTGGCGCAGCGGTTACAGGCAATTCGTCAGGCTGGACGGCCTGTTGTGGGCTATGCCGGAACACACGGCCTTGCGAATGCACTTGATGATTTGCTGAGCGCTGCTCAATGCTTGCAAGGGCAGGCAGAGGTTGTGCTGGTGGGCAATGGGCCAGAACGTGAGCGGTTGCTGGCGCGTGTAGAGCAAGAAGGGCTAGGCAATGTGCATATGCTGCCTTCAGTGCCTAAAAGGGCTGTACCAAACTTGTTGAAGGAATTCGATATCGCCTATATCGGCTGGCATTTAAACCCGTTATATCGTTTTGGTATCTCGCCTAACAAACTGATGGACTACATGATGGCGGCCAAGCCTGTGGTGCACGCTGTATGTGCTGGAAATGACCCCGTCGGTGAGGCAGGTTGCGGCATTACGGTGCCCGCAGGAGATGTGGAGGCGATTACCCAGGCTGTGCTGCGTTTGACGGCGTTGCCAACTGCCGAGCGCGAGGCCATGGGGCAGGCAGGGCGCGCCTTTATTTTGCGCAATCAGACTTATACGCAATTGGCTCAAAAGTTTGTGGGCGCGGTAGCAGCTTGATGTAAGAGACGATATGAGCAATGAACTTGATGCAATTTCCGAACGCTACGAACGACGTAAACACATTGCTGGTGACCGCTATGCCCGCTTGAACCCTGCGGTCAATGCCGTGGTGCAGGAGAGGCAGACGGCGCTGATCAAGCTGTTTGCGCAGCAAGGCATTCGCGATTTGTCTGCACACAAGGTGTTGGAGGTGGGCTGCGGCAGTGGCGCGAACCTGCTGGAGCTCGTGCAATTGGGCGCGACACCGGCAAACCTGGTGGGCAATGAGTTATTGCCTGGTCGCTTGGATGCGGCGCGTGCAAGGCTTCCCCAAGACGTGGCGTTGTATGCGGGTGATGCGTCGAAGTTGCCGCTGCCAGATGCATCGTTTGACATGGTTTATCAGTCTACCGTGTTCAGCTCTATCTTGGACGACGATCTACAGCAGGCGCTGGCACAGAAAATGTGGAGCTTGGTGCGCCCTGGCGGGGGAGTGCTGTGGTATGACTTCACGTTCAACAACCCGCGCAACCCGGATGTGCGTGGTGTAACGGTGTCACGGATTCGTGAGCTTTTCCCTCAAGGCGTAATGTCCACGCGACGCGTCACATTAGCTCCTCCGATTACTCGCGGGGTGGTGAAGGTGCGCCCTACGCTCTACGGGGTTTTTAACGCCTTGCCGTTTTTACGCACGCATGTGCTTTGCTGGATTCAAAAAAATGACGTCTGATTTTTTGCCTTTTGCATTGCCAGAAATTGGTGAAGAGGAGATCGCTGCTGTAGTGCAGGCTCTGCGTTCCGGTTGGATTACGACAGGGCCTAAGGCGAGGCAGTTTGAAGCGGATTTCGCCGCCTTTTTGGGAGGTGCGGTGGAGGTCATTGCGGTCAATTCCGCCACAGCCGGCTTGCACCTGGGGCTTGAGGCGTTGGGCGTTGGTCCTGGCGATGAGGTGATCACGACCACCCACACATTTACCGCCACGGCAGAAGTCATTCGCTATCTTGGTGCTGACCCCGTATTTGTGGATGTGGACGCGAGCACGCTGTGTATGGATGTGGCTGCGGTAGAAGCCGCCATCACTCCGCGAACCAAGGCCATCATTCCTGTGCACTTCGCCGGGCGTGCCGCGCAGATGCAGCCCTTGCTCGCAATGGCCAAAAAGCACGGTTTGCGCGTAATGGAAGATGCGGCACATGCACTGCCTACTACCTGTGGTGGTCAATTGGTGGGCACGCTTGGTAGCGATGTGACGGTGTTCAGTTTTTACGCCAACAAGACCATGACCACGGGTGAGGGAGGCATGCTGGTCACTCGGGACCCGGAGATTGCCAAGCGTGCACGGGTGATGCGTCTACACGGTATCAACCGTGATGCGTTTGACCGCTTTACGGCCAAGGTGCCAAGCTGGTACTACGAGATCGTGGCGCCAGGCTTCAAGTACAACATGACAGATATCGCTGCTGCCATGGGTGTTGAGCAACTCAAAAAGGTGAGAGTCTTTGCCGAAAAACGTGCCCAAGTGGCTGCGTGGTACGACGAAGCCTTGGCCGAGTTGCCCATTGTTTTGCCGCCACATGCGGCCCAGGGCGATGTGCATTCCTGGCACTTGTACGTGGTGCAGTTAGCCCAGGGCGTGATGGTGTCGCGTGATCAGCTTATTGAGCGCCTTTTTTCCCAAGGCATAGGCTGTAGCGTGCATTACATTCCGCTGCATCTACAACCTTATTGGCGCGACACTTATCATCTGATACCAGAGATGTTCCCTGTGAGTCAGCGTATTTATGAACGTACGCTGTCTCTGCCCATGTACTCGCGCATGACGCAGGCAGATGTAAACCGAGTGAGCAATGCAATCAAGGCCGTACTCAACTGATGCTGAAACGTTTATTTGATTGCTTAGCCAGCGGTTTGGGGTTGTTGCTGCTTTCACCGGTGCTGCTGCTGATTGCCGTGGCGGTGAAGCTGGACTCGTCTGGTGCAGTTTTTTTTCGACAGGAGCGGGTGGGACAATACGGAAAATTATTTCGGATTCATAAATTCCGAACCATGGTGTCCAACGCAGAGTTGCGGGGGCTGCAGATTACCGTAGGCTCTGATGCGCGTGTCACGAAAGTGGGGGGCTTCTTGCGCAAATATAAGCTGGACGAACTGGCCCAGCTGATAGACGTTTTTAGAGGAAAGATGAGCTTGGTGGGCCCAAGGCCGGAAGTGCCGCGCTATGTAGCTTGCTATCCGGAGGAAGTACGCCAACTGGTGCTCTCGGTCAAACCTGGTATTACAGACTGGGCCTCTATTCAATACAAGGATGAAAACGAGGTTCTTTCACGCTCTAGCGATCCGCAGCAGGCATATGTGAATGAGGTCTTACCAGTCAAACTGCGCTATTACACCGAATATGTGCAGGGCCGCACTTTCTGGGGTGATATTCATATTATTTTTGCCACGTTGATGGCGCTGGTGCGATAAAAATTATGGTGCTCTATAAGGCGATGGCGCGAAAAATGATGCTTGACAGATTTGCAGAGCCCTTGCTAGAGCTTCCCCGGCGTGCGAAGCAGGCCTTGGTCATCGGGCTGGATATGGTGATGTCGCTCATCGCTGTATGGCTGGCGTTTTATCTGCGTATTGACCAGGTCGGACTCCCCTTGCATGAGCAGAATTTTGTCTATGTGCTGGCCGCGCTGCTGTTCCTGCCGGTTTTCATCCGCATGGGTTTGTATCGGGCTATTTTCCGCTACACCGGTATGAGTGCAATGGCCACTACGGCGATTGCTGTGATGGTCTATGGGGGGCTTTTTTTCTGCAGTTTGTTGCTGCTGAATCGGCAGGGGGTTCCACGCAGCATCGGTCTAATACAGCCGCTGATTTTTCTGGTGCTTGTTGGTGTTAGCCGGGCCATGGCGCGCTTTTGGCTGATGGGAGAGGGGGTCACAGCCCATCTCAATGAAAAGGGCCGCTTATTGATCTATGGGGCGGGAGAGGCAGGGGTGCAAACGGCCGCTGCCATGAGTGGGGTGCGGGACTTTGTGTTGATGGGGTTCGTTGACGAGGACGCTTCCAAAGTGGGAAGAACCATCAATGGCGTCAAAATTTACGGCCCCGATCATTTGTCTGCGCAGGTAGAACATTTGAAGATTTCCGACATCCTGCTGGCCATCCCTTCCCTGGACCGCCAGCGCCGCCGCGAGATCATCGACCAGCTCCAACTGTTGCCCGTACATGTGCGCTCGCTGCCGGGCATGTTGGACCTGGCTTCGGGCAAGGTTTCGGTGTCTGATTTTCAGGAGCTGGACATTGAGGACCTGCTCGGGCGCGAGCCCGTCAGGCCAGACCGCCAGCTGCTGGCCCAGAATCTGGGCCACAAGGTGGTGTTGGTGACGGGGGCTGGCGGCAGCATAGGCAGCGAGCTGTGCCGCCAGATCGTGCGCGAGCGGCCACAAAAACTGGTGCTGCTGGAGCACAACGAGTACGGGCTGTATGCGATTCACCAGGAGCTGCAGCTGCTGTGCAAGGAGCATCAGCTGCCGGTGGAGATTCATGCCCAGATGGGCAGTATTCGGAATCTGCGCCGCGTGCGCGCGGTTTTCGAGCAGCACAGGCCGCATACCGTCTACCATGCCGCAGCCTACAAGCATGTGCCCCTGGTGCAGGACAACCCTTCCGAAGGCATTTTGAACAATGTGTTCGGCACCCTCAATGTGGCGCGGGCCGCCATGGAGGTGGGGGTGGAGCAGTTCGTTCTGATCTCCACCGACAAGGCTGTGCGCCCCACCAACGTCATGGGCGCCAGCAAGCGCATGGCCGAGTTGGCCTTGCAGGCCCTGGCCAGCGCGCAGCAGGTGGATTACTGCCCCATCGACGAGCAACCCTTCAAGACCGAGACGCCGACTCGCAACCGGACCTGTTTTTGCATGGTGCGCTTTGGCAATGTGCTGGGCAGCAGCGGCAGCGTGGTGCCGCTGTTTCGCCAGCAGCTGCGTGCCGGCGGGCCGCTGACGGTGACCCATGCCCAGGTTACGCGCTACTTCATGACCATTCCCGAGGCTGCGCAGCTGGTGCTGCAGGCCGGGGCCATGGGGCGCGGTGGCGATGTGTTTGTACTGGACATGGGCCAACCGGTAAAGATTGTTGATCTGGCGCGGCGCATGATTCGTTTGTCAGGCTTGACTGTCAAGGACGGCGCCCATGCCTCAGGCGATATAGCGATCCAGGTCGTGGGCCTGCGTCCCGGTGAGAAGCTGTACGAGGAGCTGTTGATCGGCGACAACCCGGAGACCACGGAGCACCCGCGCATCATGAAGGCCCATGAGGGCTTTCTGCCTTGGGAAGAGCTGCTGCCGCACCTGCTCAGCCTGCGCACCGCGGCCAAAATCGGCGACGCGCCTGCGATTCACCAGCTGCTGTCACAGCTGGTGAGCGGCTATGTGCCCGCGGGCAGCTCTGAGCAGGAATGCCTGGGTAGTCAGGCCACGCAGCGTCTGGCGAGTGATACCAATTGAATCCAATAGGGCTGCATCGCAGAAACCTGTGACAGTTGGGGCAGAATCCACAGCCACGGGCAAAGGCCGCTGGGTCAGCGGCCTTTGATTCTTTTTGAACTTCTCATTGTCCTGTGATCGCAGGCGCTTTCTTCCCCATGACCGACACCATCACCCACATCGCCCCCCGCGACAAAGCCGAAATCCTCGCCCAGGCACTGCCCTACATTCGCAAGTTCCATGGCAAGACCATGGTCATCAAGTATGGCGGCAACGCCATGACCGATCCCGCCTTGCAGGCGGATTTTGCGGAAGACGTGGTGTTGCTCAAGTTGGTGGGGATCAATCCGGTGGTGGTGCATGGTGGGGGACCGCAGATTGAAACCGCGCTGAACCGATTGGGCAAGAAGGGCGAGTTCATCCAGGGCATGCGGGTGACCGACGAAGAAACCATGGAAGTGGTGGAGTGGGTGCTGGCCGGCGAGGTGCAGCAGGACATCGTGGGCTTGATCCACCAGGCCGGCGGCAAGGCTGTGGGCCTGACGGGGCGTGATGGTGGTTTGATTCGTGCCAAGAAGCTGAAGCTGCTGGACAACAAGGATCCCAGCATCGAGTACGACGTGGGCCAGGTGGGTGACATCGTGGCAATCGACCCCAGCGTGGTCAAGGCGCTGCAGGATGATGCCTTCATTCCCGTCATCAGCCCCATTGGTTTTGGTGAAGAAAACGAGAGCTACAACATCAACGCCGACGTGGTGGCCAGCAAGCTGGCTACGGTGTTGCAGGCCGAAAAGCTGGTGCTGCTGACCAACACCCCCGGCGTGCTGGACAAGGCGGGCAAGCTGCTGACCGATCTGACGGCGCGTGAAATCGACGGCCTGTTTGCCGACGGCACCATCTCCGGCGGCATGCTGCCCAAGATCAGTGGTGCGCTGGACGCGGCCAAGGCCGGCGTGAATGCCGTGCACATCATCGACGGCCGCGTGCCGCATTCCATGCTGCTGGAAATCCTGACTGACCAGGCCTACGGCACCATGATTCGCAGCCACTGAGCATGAACTTGCGGCCTGCCGCAAGTTCCCGCTGGGCCCACGCCTGCCCGAGCAGCCTCGCTGCCCCGGCAGGCGTTTTTGCGTGTGCAGGCCAGAGGTTCAGTGCTGCGCCCTGGGCTGCTGCATAGCTGGAGCAGCGCGCAGCCGCGTACACTCGCCCGCTTGTCCCTCGGCGTGAGCCGCCCCGCCACAGCGCGGGCCGGTGCGGCTGCAGCGCCAGGGCCGCATGCGCACAGGAAGGGCCCTGCGTGGGCGGACAACATGGATTCAACGAATCAGGAGAGCGCCGCATGCGTTTGCTGTTGGTGGAAGACGATGTGATGGTGGCCAGCGGCATCAAGCTGGGTCTGGCCGATGCGGGCTATGCCGTGGACTGGGTGGGCAGCGGTGAGCGGGCGCTGGAGGTGCTGGCGACCGAGTCCTTCGATGTGGCGGTGATCGACATAGGCCTGCCGGGCATCGATGGCCTGGAGCTGACGCGCCGCCTGCGCCACCGCGATATGGCCAGCAACGCCATGCCGGTGCTGATTCTGACGGCGCGCGACGCGCTGCAAGACCGTGTGCAAGGCCTGGACCTGGGGGCCGACGATTACATGGTCAAACCCTTTGAGCTGCCCGAGCTGCTGGCGCGCCTGCGGGCGCTGCTGCGCCGTTCCCAGGCGGCGACCTCGGCGGTGCTGAGCTTTGGCCCCTTGGAGCTGGACACGGCCGGGCGCAGTGCCGGCGTGCGCAGCAAAGACCCGCTGTTGGGTGAGCAGCTGCAGGCCATCGACCTGGGCCCGCGCGAGTGGACGGTGCTGGAATACCTGCTGATCCACGCGCCCAAGCCGGCCAGCAAGGACAAGCTGCTGCAAGCGCTGACGGGCTGGGACAAGGAGATCACGCCCAACGCAGTGGAGGTCTATGTCTCGCGTCTGCGCGGCAAGCTGGAGCCGCATGGCGTGGCGCTGCGCTCCATTCGCGGCTTTGGCTATCGGCTGGAGCTGCTGCAGCCTGAGTCGCAGCCGCTGGCAGTCTGAAAAAACATGAGCATCTAAGGCTTGGGTAAAGCCAATCTTCCATGTATTTGGCCTGGAGATTGTCTATATATAAGCAATGCGTGCTCCTCAAAGCATAGTCCTTCTATGACCTCCGCTTTACCCATGGGCCAGACCAGGGCGCAGGCATGACACAGCGCGGCACCATGACCACCACGCTGCGCAACCGCCTGCTGCTGCTGCTGGTGCTGCCGGTCTGCATGCTGGGCGCGGTGGGCAGTTGGTGGGGCTATCGCTCGGCCGAGACCGCAGCCGGCCAGCATGACCAGCGTCTGCTGCGTCTGCTGCCGCAGATGCTGGACTCGGTCATGGCGCCCGCCATGGCGGCCAATATGGAACCGCTGATGGCCTTCTCCCCCGCCATCGACGAATTCCTACGCAACCGCAGCGGCATCACTGGCTATGCCGTGGCCGATCTGGACGGCCATGTGCTGGCGGGCGATCCCTGGATCAGCGTGGTCGTGCCCACCACGCCGGCGGCGGAATTCCACAGCCAGGAGTTTGGCGGCATCACCTACCGTGTGGCCGTCCAGCGCGGCATGACGGCTGGAGCGGGCGAAATGGTGGTGGCCCTGGCCGATGGCTCGGACGTGCGCCAGCAGTGGCGCCACCAGCTGCTTACCCATGTGCTCATGCCCAATATGCTGCTGGTGATTGTGGCGGCCTGGCTGATTTATTGGTCGGTGCGCAAGGCGTTTCAGCCCCTGGTGGCCCTGGCCCAGACGGTGGAAAGCCGCTCCCCGCGTGACCTCAGCGCCATCGATGAATCCACCTCGCCGGCCGAAGTGCGGCCCCTGGTGCAATCGCTCAACCGCTTGTTCGGGCTGGTGCAGGACCAGGCCGAAACCCAGCGCCGCTTTGTGGCCGATGCCGCCCACCAGCTGCGCACGCCACTGGCCGCACTGCAGGCCCAGGTGGAAGCCTGGGCGCTGATGGCCGCGCAGGCCGAGCGCCAGGGCGCTGCGGCGGCCCGCAAGGCGGCAGCGCCGCAGCCAGATGGCCTCTTCTTGCCCAGCGAGCAGATTGAAAAGCTGCGCAATGCCACGCGCCGCACCTCGCAGCTGGCCCACCAACTTCTGGCCCTGTCGCGCGCGGATGCGCGCCAGATGCAATCCCAGACGCCCGAGCGCGTGGACCTGAAGGCGCTGTGCGAGAACATGCTGGAGGCCTTCTGGGAAAGCGCCTCGGCCAAGCAGATCGACCTGGGGCTGGAAGTCGCACCAGCCCATGTGTCCGGCCAGGCCTGGTTGCTGCGCGAGCTGCTGTCCAACCTGGTGGACAACGCCATCAAATACACGCCGGCAGGCGGCCAGGTGACCGTGCGCTGCGGACGCCAGCGCATAGGCGGGCGCCAGGGGCCTGCATTTCTGGAGGTGGAGGACGATGGCCCCGGTGTACCCGAAGCCGAGCAGGCGCGCATTCTGGAGCGTTTTTACCGCCTTCCCGGCAGTGCGGGCGCTGGTTCAGGCCTGGGCTTGGCGATCGCCAACGAGATTGCGCAAGGGCACCAGGCCACGCTGCGGCTGTCGTCTGCTGTGGGGCAGAAGGGGCTGCTGGTGGCTTTGTGCTTCCCGGAATAAGGACGCGGGATATTTGTTGCAACGCAGCAAGCTGTTTTCAGCAAAATCCTATTGACGCATCTGGTTACGTAACATCCGACAAGCGGTTACTTTTGAAAAGTGCTGTGAGAGAATGGAACGGTTGTTACATTTGAGAGTCTTATGTCTGCGTCTGTGTCCGAAGAGATTTGCCCATCCGCCGAAACCGAAGCGCCTGTGGCCGCCGCTGCCGAGACAACACGCACGCGCAAACGCCCCAAACCTGGTGAGCGGCGCGAGCAAATCCTGCAGGCATTGGCAGCCATGCTGGAAAAGCCCGGTTCCGAGCGCATCACCACGGCTGCGCTGGCTGCCAGCCTGTCGGTGAGTGAAGCGGCGCTTTACCGCCATTTCGCCAGCAAGGCCCAGATGTATGAAGGCCTGATCGAATTCATCGAGCAATCGGTGTTCACGCTGGTGCAGCAAATCGTCACCCGCGAGGTTGAGGAGGGTAGCGTCACTCCCGAGGACGGAGCCCGCCGCGCCGCGCGCGCTGTGGCTGTGGTGCTCCAATTTGCAGAGCGCAACCCCGGCATGGTGCGCGTCATGGTGGGCGACGCCATTCTTTTCGAACATGAGCGCCTGCAGCTGCGCATGAACCAGTTCTTTGAGCGCATCGAGTCCACGTTGCGCCAATGTCTGCGCCCCGCTGCCGATGCCCTGGGCTCGACCACTCCGACGGTGGACGCCAACGTGGCCGCCAGCGTGCTGACCTCGTTCATGCTGGGTCGCATGCAACGCTTTGCCCGCACCGGTTTCCGCCGCCTGCCCACCGAGCATCTGGACGCCAGCCTGGCCATGATGCTCTGAGCCTGCATGCGGTATGCCGGCGTCACCCGCGAGGGCGCTGGCATGTTTTTGCACCACTGGCACAGGCCGCCAGGGAAGTAAACCCTGTTCCCAGGGTTGCCAGTCGGTTACTTTTTGTCGGTTAAACGCGACATTTTTCTGACCAAGGGCTTGAGTATTTACCCTTGGTCAGCTTTCCGAAAGCCGAGAGTTTGTACAAAATAGAACGATCGTTCGTTTTATTTGTGTCATGACCGCTTTCAAGGCCCACTCCGCCACCTCTCCCGCCTCTGCTCCCGAAGACCTGCCGATGGGCGAGCAGCCGCTGCCGCCCGTGGCCGGAGCCCGCCCGCGCTCGGCCCAAAAGGGTCAGCAGACCAAGGCCGCCATCATCGATGCGGCCTTGAACATGGCCATGCACATCGGCCTGGAAGGCCTGTCCATAGGCGCATTGGCCCAGGCGCTGGGCATGAGCAAGTCCGGCGTGTTCGCCCATTTCGGCTCGCGCGAGGAGCTGCAGATCTCCGTGGTGCTGGAATACCACCGCCGTTTCGAGCAGGAAGTGTTCTTCCCCGCCATCCGCGTGCAGCGCGGTCTGCCACGGCTGCGCGCCCTGTTTGCCAATTGGATGAAGCGCACCTCCATTGAGCTGGATTCCGGTTGCATCTACATCAGTGGCGCCATTGAGTTTGATGAGCGCATCGGCCCCGTGCGCGATTCGCTGGTGGAGTCGGTCAGCACCTGGCATGCCGCGCTGCGCCGCGCCATCGTCCAGTGCAAGGAAAGCGGCGATCTGCGCGCCGACACCGATGCCTCCCAGATGCTGTTTGAAGTGCATGGCCTGATCCTGGTGCTGCACTACGAGGCGCGTTTCATGCGCCTGCCCGACTCCCTGCCCCGCGCCCAGCGTGGCTTTGACAACATCCTGCAGCGCTACGGCATGCCCGAAGCCTGAGCGCCCCACCGGCCTTGCCCAGGCTGCTGCCTGCCCCTTTTTTTCGATACCCATACGTACACACCAAGAGGAGACCTATCCATGCCCAGCTACAACCCGCCTCTGCGCGATATGCAGTTCCTGATGCACGAGGTGTTCAAGGTCACCGAGGCCTACCAGCAGATGCCCACGCATGCGGAGGTCGATGCCGACACCATCAATGCCGTGCTGGAAGAAGCGGGCAAGTTCGCCGCCAACGTGACCTTTCCGCTGAATGTCAGCGGTGACGAAGAGGGCTGCCAGCTGGACAAGACCACCCACGAGGTGACCACGCCCAAAGGCTACAAAGAGGCCTACGCCCAGTTCGTCGAAGGCGGCTGGCCCGCACTGTCCTGCGACCCCAAATACGGCGGCCAGGGCCTGCCCTTTGTGGTGAATTCCGCGCTGTACGAAATGCTCAACAGCGCCAACCAGGCCTGGACCATGTACCCCGGCCTGTCGCACGGCGCTTATGAAGCCCTGCACGCCCACGGCTCGCCCGAGTTGCAGGCCAAATACCTGCCCAAGCTCACCAGCGGCGAGTGGACCGGCACCATGTGCCTGACCGAGCCCCATTGCGGCACCGACCTGGGCCTGCTGCGCAGCAAGGCCGAACCCCAGGCCGATGGCACGTACAAGATCACCGGCAACAAGATCTTCATCTCCGCCGGCGAGCACGACTTCACCGACAACATCGTCCACCTGGTGCTGGCCCGTCTGCCTGACGCGCCGGCCGGCTCCAAGGGCATCAGCCTGTTTGTGGTGCCCAAATACCTGGTGAATGCCGATGGCTCGCAAGGCGCGCGCAACAGCATTTACTGCGGCGGCCTGGAGCACAAGATGGGCATCAAGTCCAACGCCACGGCCCAGATCGTGATGGAAGACGCCGTGGGCGAGCTGGTGGGCCAGCCCCACAAGGGCCTGCAAGCCATGTTTGTGATGATGAATGCCGCACGCCTGGGCGTGGGCAACCAGTCGCTGGGCCTGACCGAAGTGGCCTTCCAGAACGCCCTGGCCTATGCCAAGGACCGCCTGCAAATGCGCTCGCTGTCCGGCACCAAGGCCAAGGACAAGCCGGCCGACCCCATCATCGTCCACCCCGATGTGCGCCGCATGCTGCTCACGGCCAAGGCCTATGCCGAAGGCGGCCGCGCGCTGTCGACTTTCTGCGCGCTGCTGATCGACCAGGAGCTCAACCACCCCGACGAAAAAGTGCGTGCCGACAGCGCCGACCTGGTGGCCCTGCTGACCCCCATCGTCAAAGCCTTCTTGACCGACAACGGCTGGATCGCCACCACGCAAAGCCAGCAGGTGTTTGGCGGCCATGGCTTCATCAAGGAATGGGGCATGGAGCAGTATGTGCGCGACAACCGCATCAACATGATCTATGAAGGCACGAATGGCGTGCAGGCCCTGGACCTGCTGGGTCGCAAGGTGCTGGGCAACCAGGGTGCCTCGCTGAAGAAGTTCGGCAAGCTGATTGCCAAGCTGGTGGAGGAAGAGGGCGTCAACGAAAAGATGAGTGAGTTCATCACCCCCGTGGCCATGCTGGGCGAGCAGATGACCAAGTTCACTACCGAGATTGGCTTCAAGGGCATGCAAAACCCTGATGAAGTCGGCGCCGCTTCGGTGGACTATCTGCGTGTGGCCGGCCACCTGGTGTTTGGCTATCTGTTTGCCCGCATGGCCCAGGTGTCGCTGCGCGCCATTGCCGCTGGCAATGCAGACCCCTTCTACCTGGCCAAGCTGCAGGTGGCACGCTTTTACTTCGCCAAGCTGTTCCCCGAAACCGCCACGCTGATGCGCACCGCCCGCGCCGGCAGCAAGACGCTGATGGACAGCGACGCCGCGCTGGCCTGACAGGGAAGAGATGCCGCTGCGCTGCTTCAAAAAGTGCAGCGGCTGGTGCAGACAAATCCTGAAGTTCCAATAGAAAGGGCCTGAAGATGAAGAAGATTCAAGCACTGGCAGCTGCGGTTTTGGTAGCGGGCGGCATGTCTGCCGCCTGGGCGGAGATGACGCCTGTGGGCACCTGGCGCAGCGTGGACGACAAGACCGGCGAAGCCAAGTCGGAAATCCAGATCAGCGAAAGCGCCGGCGTGGTCAATGGCCAGGTCACCAAGCTGCTGCGCAAGGGCGTGGACCCGACGGCCCTGTGCACCGAATGCAAGGACGCGCTCAAAGACAAGCCCATGGTGGGCCTGCCCATCATCACCGGTGCCAAAAAGGCCGAGGGCAAGGACGTCTGGGAGGGCGGCAAGATCCTCGACCCCGAAAGCGGCAAGAGCTACACCCTGCGCCTGACACCCATCGAAGACGGCAAAAAGCTGGAAGTGCGCGGCTCCATAGGCCCCTTCGGCCGTACCCAGACCTGGGTGCGCGTGCAGTAAGCCCGCCCGCCCTAGGCCTTTTGCCTCGCTTATTTTTCCCCATTTCGACGCAGCCCGGCCCAGGCTGGGCTGCGTCCTTTCACCCCACACCCCATGTCCCGATTCAACGTCAAGAAAGTCGCCGTACTCGGCGCCGGCGTGATGGGCGCGCAGATCGCAGCCCATCTGGTCAACGTCAAAGTGCCGGTCATCTTGTTTGACCTGCCCGCGAAAGAAGGCCCCAAGAGTGGCATTGCCGAGCGTGCCATCGCCAATCTGAAAAAGCTCAAGCCCTCGCCCATCGGCGTGGCCGAAGATGCCGACCTGATCCAGGCCGCCAACTACGAAGAGCATCTGAAGCTGCTCAAGGGCTGCGACCTCATCATCGAGGCCATTGCCGAGCGCATGGATTGGAAGCTGGACCTCTACAACAAGATCGCCCCCTTTGTGGCCAAGCATGCGCTGGTGGCCTCCAACACCTCGGGCCTGTCCATCACCAAGCTCAGCGAGGCCCTGCCCGACGCCATCAAGCCGCGCTTTTGCGGCATCCACTTCTTCAACCCCCCGCGCTATATGCCGCTGGTGGAGCTGATCAACACCCCCACCACCAACGCCGAGGTGCTGGACCAGCTGGAAGCCTTTGTCACCAGCGGCCTGGGCAAGGGTGTGGTGCGTGCCCACGACACGCCCAACTTCATCGCCAACCGCATCGGCATTGCCGGCATGCTCTCCACCATGAAGCAGGCCGAGAACTTCGGCCTCTCCTTTGACGTGGTGGACGACCTCACGGGCAAAAAGCTGGGCCGCGCCTCCAGCGGCACCTTCCGCACCGCCGATGTGGTGGGCCTGGACACCATGGCCCATGTCATCAAGACGCTGCAGGACAACCTCAGTCTGGACACCGACCCCTTCTACGGCAACTTTGGCACGCCCGCCGTGCTGCAAAAACTGCTGGACCTGGGCAACCTGGGCCAGAAGGTCAAGAAAGGCTTCTTCAAGAAAGTGGGCCGCGACATCCTGCAGTTCGAGCTGGACAGCGAGGACTACGTGCCCGCAGGTGGCAAGGCCGATGAGGTCTATGCCCGCATGCTGAAAAAGCCTGCTGCCGAGCGCCTGCCACTGCTGCGCAATGCCGAAGGCGCTGCAGGCCAGTTTCTGTGGGCCATTCTGCGCGACAGCTTCCACTACGCCGCCATCCACCTGGAGCATATTGCCGAGTCTGCCCGCGATGTGGACCAGGCTATGCGCTGGGGCTTTGGCATGAAGCAAGGCCCGTTCGAGCTGTGGCAGGAAGCCGGCTGGCTGCAAGTCGCCAAGCTGGTGCAGCAAGACATTGATGCCGGCAAGGCGCTGTGCAAGACGCCGCTGCCCAAGTGGGTGTTTGAAGGCCCGGTGGCCGAAGCCGGTGGTGTGCACACGGCGGCAGGCTCGTGGAGCGCTGCCCAGGGCAAGTTCATTGCCCGCCGCGTGCTGCCGGTGTACGAGCGCCAGCTGTTCCCTGAGAAGCTGCTGGGCGAAACCAATCTGCCCGACTGGAAAACCGCAGGCACGACGATTGCAGAATCCAAGGCGCTGCGCAGCTGGACGCTGGACGATGGCGCGGAAGGCCCCTTCGGTAAGCGGGTGCTGATCGCAAGCATCAAGAACAAGATGCACGCCATCAGCCCCGAAGTGATGGAGGCCCTGGTGGAAGCCGTGGAGACGGCCGAGCGCGATTTCGACGCCATGGTGATCTGGTCCGGCGATGCGCCCTTCAGCGTGGGCGCCGACCTGGAAGCCACCATGCCGGCCTTTGTCATCGGCGGCGCCGATGCCATCGAAAGCATAGAGGCCGAGCTGCAGAACATGATGTTGCGCATACGCTATGCGCAGGTGCCCGTGGTGGCTGCCATCCATGGCATGGCCCTGGGCGGTGGCTGCGAGCTGGCCGTTTACAGCGCCCGCCGCGTGGCCCATATGGAAAGCTATATCGGCCTGGTGGAAGTGGGCGTGGGCCTGGTGCCCGGCGCCGGCGGCCTGACCTATATCGCCCGCCGCGCGGCCGAGAACATGGCCCTCAGCACCAGCAAGGATGTGCTGCCCTTCCTCACCGAAGGCTTTACCGCCGCCGCCATGGCCAAGGTGGGCACCAGCGCCATTGAATCGCGCAAGCTGGGCTATCTGCTGGATTCCGACCTCATCGTGCCCCACAAGGACGAGGTGCTGTTCACCGCCATCAATGAGGCCAAGTCCATGGCAGCCGGTGGCTGGCGTGCGCCGCTCAAGCGTTTGTTCCCGGTTGCCGGCCGCAGCGGCCTGGCCACCATCAAGGCCCAACTGGTGAACATGCGCGACGGTGGATTTATCAGCGCCTACGACTTCAAGATCGCTTCCATGATTGGTGAAGTGGTCTGCGGCGGCGATGTGGATGCCGGCTCGCTGGTGACCGAGGAATACCTGCTGGCGCTGGAGCGCAAGGCCTTCTGCCACCTGATCGGCCAGCCCAAGACGCATGAGCGCATTCTGGGCATGTTGAACACCGGAAAACCTGTACGGAACTAAGCCTGTCTCCACTCCTTCCCCCGCCGGGGGAAGGTTGGGATGGGGGCTCTCCACACTTCACCACCATGCGCAACCAAGCCACAGCCAACGCCAGAGCGAATGCGCCTGTGCTTCGCCGTGAGATGACCGACTCCGAGCGCAAGCTCTGGGCCGGGCTGCGCAGGGAGCAACTGGGCGTGAAGTTTCGCCGCCAGCATCCGCTGGGGGCCTATGTGGCGGACTTTGCCTGTCTGGAGCCCAAGCTGATCGTGGAGCTCGATGGCTCCCAGCATCAGCTGCAACAAGGCTACGACGCTCAGCGCGATGTCTTTTTCCGTGGCCAGGGCTTTGATGTGATGCGGTTTGCATCCAACGAGCCATTTCTTCATCTGGATGGGGTGTTGCAAGCCATTGCCAACCGGCTTGGCACGCTTCAAAAACAGCCCCCATCCCCACCTTCCCCCGAGGGGGGAAGGAGTCATACCTTGCAGGAGCAATCTCCATGAAACAAGTACAAGACGCCTACATCGTTGCCGCTACGCGCACGCCCATTGGCCGTTCGGGTCGTGGTTATTTCAAGAACACGCGCCCGGACGATCTGCTGGTGGCCGCGCTGAAAAGCGCCATGGCCCAGGTGCCCACGCTGGACCCCAAGGCGATTGAAGACGCCATCATCGGCTGCTCCTTCCCAGAGGGCGAGCAGGGCATGAACATGGCGCGCATTGCCGTGGGCCTCGCCTTTGACCACCCCATTGGCGGTGTGACGGTGAACCGCTTTTGCGCTTCGGGCGTGACCGCCATCCAGATGGCGGCCGACCGCATTCGCGTGGGCGAGGCCGATGTGCTGATCGCCGGCGGCGCCGAGTCCATGAGCATGGTGCCCATGGGCGGCAACAAGCCCTCGTTCAATCCCGAAATCTTTGCGCGCGATGAGAACGTGGGCATCGCCTACGGCATGGGGCTGACGGCCGAGAAGGTGGCCCAGCAGTGGAAGGTGACGCGCGAGATGCAGGACGCCTTCGCGCTGGAGTCCCACCTGCGTGCCGTGCGTGCCCAGCAGGCCGGTGAGTTTGCGGACGAGATCACGCCCATCGACATCGTGGAGCGCAGCCCGAATCTGGCCACCGGTGAGGTCATCACCAAGACCCGCAGCGTCAACTTGGATGAAGGTCCCCGCCCCGACACCACGCTGGAGGCCCTGGCCAAGCTGCGCCCGGTGTTCAATGCCCGTGGCTCGGTCACGGCCGGCAACAGCTCGCAGACCAGCGATGGTGCGGGCGCCCTGATTCTGGCCAGCGAAAAAGCCGTCAAGCAGTTCGGCCTCACGCCCCTGGCCCGCTTTGTCAGCTTTGCAGCACGCGGTGTGCCGCCCGAGATCATGGGCATAGGCCCTATCGAGGCCATTCCCGCTGCGCTGCGCTATGCCGGCCTGAAGAGCGAGGACATTGGCTGGTATGAGTTGAACGAGGCCTTTGCGGCCCAGTCGCTGGCCGTCATCAACTCCCTGGGGCTAGACCCTTCCAAGGTTAACCCCATGGGCGGCGCCATCGCCCTGGGCCACCCGCTGGGCGCCACCGGCGCCATCCGCGCCGCCACCGTGGTGCATGCGCTGCGCCGCCACAACTTGAAGTACGGCATGGTCACCATGTGCGTGGGCACGGGCCAGGGCGCGGCCGGCATCTTCGAGCGGGTCTGAGGCCATGACCACCCCACTGCAACCAGTTGGGTGGACCTCCACCCAACTGGCCGTGCCGGGCAGCAGCGCCCGGCTGGCGCTGCGCCACTGCAGCCCGCAAGGCCAGGCTCAAGCCCAGCTCCAGGCGCGTGTGGTGCTGGCTGCGGCCATAGGCGTGCCGCAGACGTTCTACAGCGCCTTTGCCGAATGGCTGGCCGCGCGCGGCTATGCCGTCACCACCTTTGACTACCGGGGCCATGGCGCATCGCTGCATGGCCCCTTGCGCCAGGCCAAGGCCGATTTGATGGACTGGGCCCAGGACTGCCTGGCCGTGGCCCAGCAGCTGCGTGCCCAGGATGCGGAAGAAGGCCTGCAGCGCCAGCTGCTGTGGGTGGGCCACAGCGTGGGGGCGCAGCTGCCGGGGCTGTGCCAGCCCATGCTGCCGGTGGATGGCCTGCTGGCCATCGCCTGCGGCAGCGGCTACTGGCGCGACAACGCGCCGCCCACCAAACGCAAGGCGCTGCTGTGGTGGTGGCTGGTTCAGCCCGTGGTGACCACGCTGTGCGGCTGCCTGCCGGGCAAGCGTCTGGGCCTGGTGGGCGACTTGCCAGCCGGTGTGGCCTGGCAATGGCGGCGCTGGTGCATGCACCCCGACTACAGCCTGGGCGTGGAGGGCGAGGCCGTACGCCAGCGCTTTGCGGCAGTGCGCTATCCGGTGCATGCGCTCTCCATCACCGACGATGAAATGATGTCGCTGCGCAGCACCCAATCCTTGGTGGGCTGGTACAGCCAGGCGCCGCAGCAACTGGAGCGCATTGCGCCCGGCGATGCAGGCGTGGCGCGCATAGGGCATTTCGGCTTTTTCCGCCGTGAGATGGCTGGCGCTCTGTGGCCCAGGGCGGGCGCTGTGCTGCAGGCCTGGCTGCAGGGCGGCGCTGGCGCAGCACTGGCACCTGGGGGGCAGATGCCGGAGGCCAACTCCGCTACAGTGGCTGAGAAACGCCTGCCACCGGACATGGATCACCGTGTGGGCTAGGGCGGTATAAGACGGAGACCTTATGACTGATGCCAACCCCCACCCCCTGGATGCCATGCTGGCGCTTGCGCCGCGCGCCCCTGGTCTGTATGACGGCCACACCCACGCCAGCTACTGGAACATGGTGGGCCCCTATGGCGGCGCGACCGCTGCCGTGCTGCTCCAAAGCGTGCTGCAGCACCCCAAATGCCTGGGCGAGCCGGTGGCCTTGACGGTGAACTTTGCCGGCCCGGTAGCGGCCGGACCCTATCGCATCGAGGCCACGCCGGTGCGCACCAATCGCTCCACCCAACATTGGACGGTGACGCTGCTGCAAGACGATGAGCAGGGCCAGCCCCAGGTCACCACCACCGCCACGGCGGTGACGGCCGTGCGGCGCGAGACCTTCAGCGTGGACGGCATTGGCCCACCCCATATGCCTACGCCCGAAAGCTGCGAGCGCTTTGACACCGTGGGAGCCATGGAATGGCTGCAGCGCTACGACATGCGCGTGGTGACGGGGGGCATCCCGCAAACCTGGGACGACAGCGCGCACGAGCCCATCTCGCAGCTGTGGGTGCGCGACAATCCCCCGCGTGCGCTGGATTTTCCGGCGCTGGCCGCGTTGTGCGATGTGTTCTTTCCCCGCATCTGGCTGCGCCGTGCGCGCCGGGTGCCGGCGGGTACGGTGTCGCTGACCATCTACTTCCATGCCGACAGCGCGCAGCTGGCGGCCCAGGGTGAGCAGTTCCTGCTGGGCCAGGCCGATGCCCAGGCTTTTCGCAACGGATTCTTCGACCAGACCTCCCAGGTCTGGGACAGCGCGGGCCAGCTACTGGCCACTACACACCAAACCGTTTACTACAAAGAGTGAAGCACCCTTTGCGCAGCCTGATTGCGCCGAGGGCGTTTTTCCCCTTGATCTCCTTCTCCCCCTAAGGAAGCCCAGACATGAGCGAAACCACGGCCGATATCCTGGTCCACACCGAAGCTGGTGTGCGCACCATCACCTTCAACCGCGTCGACAAAAAGAACTCCATCACCCAGGCCATGTACAGCTCCATGGCCGAGGCATTGACCAGCGCCGCCACCGATGACGCCGTGCGCGTGGTGGTGCTCCAGGGCCATGCCACGATCTTCAGCGCCGGCAATGACATCGGCGATTTCCTGGGTCGCCAGGACGGCCAGGGCCTGCCGCAGGAATCGCCCACCTTCCGCTTTCTGCACGCGATCTCGGCCTTTCCCAAGCCCATTCTGGCCGCCGTGGCCGGCCCGGCCGTGGGCATTGGTACGACCATGCTGCTGCACTGCGACCTGGTCTATGCCGGTGACAACGCCGCCTTCTCCATGCCTTTTGTGAACCTGGGCCTGTGCCCGGAAGCCGCATCCAGCCTGCTGCTGCCGCAGATGCTGGGCTACCACCGCGCCGCCGAAGCCCTGCTGCTGGGCGAGCCCTTCATGGCCGAGGCCGCGCTGGAAGTGGGCCTGGTCAACCGCGTGCTGCCGCCCACCGAGGTCAATGCCTATGCCCAGGCCCAGGCCCGCAAGCTGGCTGCCAAGCCGCTCTCGGCATTGGTGGAAACCAAGCGCCTGATGAAGTCCGGCCAGCAAGGCGCCGTGAAGGCGCAAATGGCCGAAGAAGGCGCCAGCTTTGGCCGCATGCTCACCGCCCCCGCCGCCAAGGAAGCCTTCACCGCGTTCATGGAGAAGAGAAAGCCCGATTTCAGCAAGTGCTGAAAACGGGCGACACCCCCCTGAGGCGCTGCGCGCCTTCCCCCCGCTCTTCGCGAGCTGCGCTCGCGGGCAGGGGGACGACACCAGCGCGGCGGGGCGGCCCTTGCGCGGTGCCCTGGTATGGGCTGCGGCAGTTTTGTGCGCTGCGCCCTGGATTGACTCCCTCGCCCCTTTGGGGAGAGTGTGGGGGTGAGGTGCCGCCTCCACGTAGCGCGTACACCAGAGCCAAAACCGCTTGAAACCGAGGCGGATAGCGCTCAGGTTGCTCTGCTTTTTACAAGGAATACCTATGACCCCCAAGCCTGCGGCAGCAGCTGCCCCTGTGGTTTTTGAGCCGGAATTCATTGCCGGTATGCGCCAGCTGACCGAGGAGCTGATCAGCTTCAATAAGGTGCTGGGTCTGAAGCTGGTGTCCGTCACCCCGGACGAGGCCTGCGCCCGCCTGGTGATGAAGCCCGAGCTGATTGGGCATTTCGCCTACCAGCGCATCCATGGCGGCGCCATCAGCGCGGCGCTGGATTCCATAGGGGGCGTGGCGGTGATGGCGGCCATTGCGGCCAAGCATATGGATGAGCCGCTGGCCCAGCGCATGCAGCGCTTTGGCCGCCTGGGCACCATCGATTTGCGCGTGGATTTTCTGCGCCAGGGCATTGGCGAGGCCTTCACCGTGCGTGGCCAGGTGCTGCGTCTGGGCTCGCGCGTGGCGTCCACGCGCATGGAGTTTTTGGCCGAAGACGGCACGCTGCTGTCCACCGGCGCGGCGGCTTATATCGTGTCGTGAGCGTTCAGAGCCGACGGTGAGCGGCCCGTGATGCGGCGGAACATGGTGGAAAAAGCGCCCGCGCTGTCATAGCCCATCTCCAGCGCCACCGTGCCCACGGCAGCGCCGGCGGCCAGCCGGGCCAGGGCGTGGGCCACGCAGGCCCGCTGGCGCCATTGCTGAAAGCTGATGCCGGTCTGCGCCTGGAAATGCCGTCCAAAGCTGCGCAGGCTCAGGTGCAGGCGCTGTGCCCAGTCCTGGGCCGGCTGGTGAATGTCCGGTGCCTGCAGAAAATCCGCACACAGCGCGGCCAGCCTGGGGTCGGCGGGCTGGGGCAGGTGCAGCGGCAGCGGCGGTGCTGCCGCTACCTCATGCAGCAGCAGCGCGACCAGGGCGCCATCGCGCCCAGCCGGGTCGTAGTGCAGCGGCATCTGCACGGCCTCGGCCAGCAGCTGGCGCAGCAGGGCGCTGGCCGCCAGCACCACACAGCCCATGTCGGCGCGCGGCGCCTGGGCAGGTTCTATGTACAGGCTGCGCGTGGTCACGCCCAGCATGCGCACCTGGTGCGGCACGGCGGCCGGAATCCAGACCGCCTGCTGCGGTGGCACGGCCCATGCGCCCTGGGCGGTTTGCACCTGCATCACCCCGGTGGCGCCATACAGCAGCTGGGCGCGCCGGTGCTGGTGCCAGGGCAGCAGCGTGTCGGGGGCATAGCGGGTGCTGAGGGCCAGCACCGTGCGGTCGGTGGCGTCCAGCAGGTCCAGTGGCAGGTCATGCATGGGGTGTGTCGGCAGATTCTGGCGTTTTCAAAGAAGGTGTTGGCAAGTTTACGTAAACAAGCCATTCGAGGGCGGCATACGCTTGCAGTCTTGTCAGGAAAGGACGCAGAGCATGGATGCGACGGTGATGGGTATTTACGGTGCGCTGGCGCTGGCCAGCGTGGGGGCTGGTGTGAGCACGGTGCTGTTTGGCTTTGGCGGTGGTTTTGTGGTGGTGCCGCTGCTCTACCACGCGGTGCGGGTGCTGGGTGGTGAAGCCAGCGCCACGGCGGATGCGGCTATGCAGGTGGCGGTGGCCACCTCGGCCTGCGTGATGGTGGTGTCGTCGACCTTGGCAACCCGCCGCCACGCCCTGCGCGGCAATCTGGTGCGTGAGCAGCTGTGGCCGCTGGCCGGCTGGATTGCGCTGGGCGCTATCGTTGGCGCGGCGCTGGCCATGGCGCTGCCAGGTAACTGGGTGCGCTGGGCCTTTGTGGCCTATATGGTGGTGAGCATTGCCGACTGCGTGCTGCGCCCGGGTTTTGTGCAAAGCACCGGCCTGTCTGCCACTGGTTACCAGCCGCCGCCGGCGACCACCGCCGTGCTGGGCCTGGGCATTGGCACGATTGCCGCCGGCCTGGGCGTGGGCGGCAGCGTGATGACGGTGCCGCTGATGCGCCGCCGGGGCCTGAGCATGACGGTGGCCACCGCCATGGCCAGCCCGCTGACCTTGCCGGTGGGCGTGGCCGGTGCCGCCACCTTCATGCTGGTGGGTGCGCAACAGGCGCCCGTGCTGCCCGGGCTGCACTGGGGCTATGTGGACCTGTGGGCCCTGGCATTGCTGGTAGCCGGCTCGCTGTTGGGCATGCGCTGTGCGGCGCCGTGGATTGGCCGCATTCCAGACCGCTTGCATGCGCAGATTTATGTGGGCTTGCTGGCCATGGTGCTGCTGGCCATGCTGTGGTGAGTGCACAGCGATTCAGAGACGGTAAATCTGTGTGCAAAGGCAATACATGCAAGTCAACGTGACCGATGAATGGTTTGGTTACTGATATTGCGAGATATGGGGGAAACACGTCATTTGCTGTGCATAGCATGGGCTTTTCGCGTAAGGAGAACTTGAATGGCTGTGCAAAACCCCTTTTTCGGCAAGCGAGACTCGGAAGCTTTCAATACCCGCACCACGGTCGGCAGCACGCTGAGCGGTGGCAACGGTAACGGCAATGGAAACGGCTACGGAAGCTCCGCCACCGCGTCCAGCCCGGCGACGGGAAGCAGCAGCTCCTCCAGCAGTGTCAGCACCGTGCGCAGCACAACGCCGAGCGCGGCAGCCGAGGGCGGCGGCAGCAAGCTGACGGTGGGCCCCAACATCAAGCTCAAGGGCGTGGAAATCACCGACTGCGACACCCTGGTGGTGGAAGGCACGGTCGAGGCCACCATGGATTCACGCGTGATCCAGATTGCCGAGCAGGGGGCGTTCCGGGGCTCCGCCGAAATCGACATTGCCGAAATCCATGGCCGCTTCGATGGCAATCTGACGGTGCGCGACAAGCTGGTCATCTTCAGCACCGGCCAGGTCAGCGGCACCATCCGCTACGGCAAGATCGTGATCGAAGAGGGCGGCCGGCTCAGCGGTGACATCCAGGTCGGTGGCAGCAAGGCGGGAGGCTCCACCAGCACCAGTACCAGCAGCGCAAGCACCAGCAGCACCGCGGTGGACGCTTCGTCCTCTCTGTCGGCCTGACACATGCAAAGCGGCCGCTGAGGCCAGAGCGCGGCTGCGCGCTCTGGCGTCACAGGGCATAGGGCCGCAACGCAAAAAGGCCTGCAACCCCTTGGGGCTGCAGGCCTTTTGCATGCGGTGCATGGTGCGGTGTCGCGCCCCGTATCGACCGCGAACCTCCGGTTCATGGGCCGCGCTTAGCGCGTGTGGTCGCCTGGCGTTGCGCTGGCAATCTGGCGGGGATGTCCGGTTTCGTCGATGGCCACATAGGTCAGGGTGGCCTCGGTCACCTTGGCGTAGTGGCCCTGGCGCTGCATGCTTTCGGCAAAGACTTCGACCGCCACCGTCACCGAGGTGCGGCCCACATGCTGCACGCCGGCATAAAACGACAGCAGATCGCCCACGCGCACCGGCTGCTTGAAGACAAACTCCTTGACCGCCACCGTGGCTGTGCGGCCCTGGGCCAGGCGCGATGGCAGCACCGCGCCCGCCAGGTCCACCTGGGCCATGACCCAGCCGCCAAAGATGTCGCCGTTGGCATTGCAGTCGGCAGGCATGGGCACGACTTTGAGCACCAATTCCTTGTCGGTGGGCAGGGGGGTGCTGGGCAGGTCGGGAGAGCGGGGAGGCATGGAGGACAATCCGGTAACTGAGTAACACCCGAATTGTCTCCTATGCGTCGTAGCGGCGAGTCCCCACCCCCCTATCCCACAGCACCTGGCGTGGCTAATGCCGATGGCTGGCACACCTTGCGCCGCCTGCTTCCCTATCTGTGGGAATACAAATGGCGGGTGCTGGCGGCCCTGTTGTTCATGGTGGGCGCCAAGGTCGCCAATGTGGGCGTGCCGGTGCTGCTGAAGCAGCTGGTGGATGCGCTGACCCTCAAGCCCGGCGATCCGGCCGCCGTACTGGTCGTGCCTGCGGGCCTGCTGCTGGCCTATGGCCTGCTGCGGCTGTGCACCTCGCTGTTTTCGGAGCTGCGCGAGCTGGTGTTTGCCAAGGCCACGCAGGGCGCGGCCCGCAGCATTGCGCTGGCCACTTTCGAGCATTTGCACGCCTTGAGCATGCGCTTTCACCTGGAGCGACAGACCGGGGGCATGACGCGCGACATCGAGCGCGGCGTCAAGGGTGTGGAGTCGTTGATCTCGTACTCGCTCTATAGCATTGTTCCCACGCTGATCGAGGTGACGCTGGTGCTGGGCATTCTGGCCCTGCAGTTCGATCCCTGGTTTGCCGGCATCACGGCGCTGGCGCTGGCCTTCTACATCACCTTCACGGTGAAGGTGACCGAGTGGCGCACGCAGTTTCGCCGCGCCGCCAACCAGCATGACTCGGCCGCCCACACCCAGGCGGTGGATTCGCTGATCAACTACGAAACCGTCAAATACTTCAACAACGAGGCCTTCGAGGCCCGCCGCTACGACGAGAACCTGGAGCGCCTGCGCCTGGTGCGGCTGAAAAGCCAGACCACATTAACGCTGCTCAACAGCGGCCAGCAGCTCATCATCGCCACCGCCCTGGTGGCGATTCTGTGGCGTGCCACCCAGGGCGTGGTGGCGGGCCAGCTGACGCTGGGCGATCTGGTGATGATCAACGCCTTCATGATCCAGCTCTACATCCCGCTGAACTTTCTGGGCGTGCTCTACCGCGAGATCAAGCAAAGCCTGGTGGACCTGGACCGCATGTTCACGCTGATGGACAAGGAGCGTGAAGTGGCCGATGCCCCGGGCGCGGCGGCGCTGGCGTTGGTGGGCGAGCCTGCGCTGCGCTTTGAGGGCGTGTCCTTTGCCTACGACCCGGCGCGGCCAATTCTGCAGGACGTGAGCTTTGACATCCCCGCTGGCAAGACCGTGGCCGTGGTCGGCCCTTCGGGCTCGGGCAAGAGCACGCTGGCGCGGCTGTTGTTTCGCTTCTATGACATCCAGAGCGGCTCCATCAGCCTGGACGGGCAGGACCTGCGCACCGTTACCCAGGACAGCCTGCGCCGGGCGATAGGCATAGTCCCCCAGGACACGGTGCTGTTCAACGACACGGTGGAATACAACATTGCCTACGGCCGGCCCGGCGCCAGCCATGACGAGGTGGTGGCCGTGGCCCGGGCTGCGCGCATCCACGACTTCATCGCCGCCACGCCCCTGGGCTATGCCACGCGCGTGGGCGAGCGCGGGCTCAAGCTTTCCGGTGGCGAAAAACAGCGTGTGGCCATTGCCCGCACCCTGCTGAAAAACCCACCGGTGCTGATCTTTGACGAAGCCACCTCGGCCCTGGACAGCGCCAACGAGCGCGCCATCCAGGCCGAGCTGGCCCAGGTGGCACGCAACAAGACCACGCTCTTGATTGCCCATCGCCTGTCCACCGTGGTCGACGCCCACGAGATTCTGGTGATGGAAGCCGGCCGCATTCTGGAGCGCGGTCGCCACGCCGAGCTGCTGGCGCTGGGCGGGCGCTATGCCCAGATGTGGGCGCTGCAGCAAAGCGGTGAGGCCCAAGAACAGGAGCCTGTGACGCAGGCCTGAGCACGGCCTGGGTTTCAAGCGGGGCGCCATCGCATGCAAGCGGCACAGCCCGTGTCGCGCTGGTGTTGTCCTCCTTCCCGGGGGACGGCGCATCAGCGGCTCAGGGGGTATCCCATTTCAATGAAGCGGTGAACGTGCGCTGTGGATAGGGATGGAAGTTCCAGTACTGGTCGTTGTTGGCATTGTCTATGCCGAAGCTGGCCGACCACTGCCGGTCGATGCGATAGCGCACACGCAGGTCCACGGTGAAGTATTTGCTGGCGCCGAAGTAGGCGGCAGCATTCACATCGCTGTTGTCCAGATTGGAGAATTGCTTGCCGCTGTAGCGGGCGGCCACGGTGAAGGACCACTGCGCATCCGGCGCATAGGTGGCCCAGGCCGTGGCGCGCCAGCGGGGCACACGTGGCTGCCATTTGCCCACGGCCTGGGGGTAGGCCGCATCGGCCACCGTCTTGGAGTGGGCATAGGTCAGGCTGCTGCCCAGGTCCACGCCCCGCAGCCCCCAGGCCTGCAGCACATTGCTGCCGTTGTAGGCCAGCTCCAGGCCGGTGGTGCGCATGCGGTCTACGTTCTGCACCCGTGAGACGGTGCTGTCGGGAATGGGCTGGCTGTAGAGCGCATCGCGCGTGGTCTCGTGGAACAGCGTGGCGCGGGCCAGGCCGGCGCCCAGGGCCTGTTCCAGACTGAGTTCTCCGGTCCAGGAGCGCTCGGGCTTGAGGGCCGGGTCGTTGACAAAGGACAGGGCGCCGCCGCTGGTGGCTCCATACAGCTCGCCCACGGTGGGAAAGCGCACGGAGCGGCCCAGCGAGGCCTTGAGCACGGTGTCCGCATTCCATTGGTAGGCCAGGGCGGCCTTGGGTGAGAAATGCGATTCGCTGCGCGCGTCGTATGGCAGCAGGCTGCTGGCCGTGGCGGTGTAGCCGTTGCGGGCTTGCCAGTACTCCCAGCGCATGCCCAGCACGGCTTTCCATTGGGGGGCAAAGCGCCAGCTGTCCTGAGCCCAGAGGTGGCTGGTCTGCGTGTTGCCGCCCACCTGGCTGATCAGGGCAGCAGGGTTGACGCTCCCATCCATCCAGTTGCCGACCACGCTGTGCTTGGCGATGGCGAGTTGGTAGCGGTCATGGCCCAGGCCAAAGTCCACGATGTGCGCGCCCTGGAGGCCGCTCGGTCGCCATGTGCCCTTGGCCGCCACCGTGCGCCAGCCGGTGCCGTTTTGGTCCTGCAGGGTGCCGGCACCGCTGCTGGCTGCCTGGGGCAGGGCCACGGTGGGTGCGCGCTGCTGGTCCTTGAGGTAGTCGAACACACTGGCCGCGAGCTCCCAGTCAAAAAGCCCTTGGGTATGGCTTTTGAGTGAGAAGCCATGCATCACATGGGTCTGGGCCTCGTCGGTGAGCGGAAAGGCCGTGGCGCCCAGCGTATAGCTGTTGCCCTGGATGTTGATGTCACCGCTGTAGATGGGCTGGCCATCGGGGCCGCTCAGATAGCTTTGCGAGCGGCCTTGGCTGCTGTTTTGCCACCATCCCAGCGTGTAGCTGGCGCGCAAGGTGGGCGAAATGTCATAGGCCAGCTTGAGCTTGGCCTGGTCTTGGACCGACTGGTACTGGGTGCCGGTCCCCAGGATATACCAGGGCTGGTTGCTGGTGTTGAGGCCTGCTACATAGCCGGTGACGGGGACGCCTGCCGCCCCGGGCCGGCCCGAGGCCTGCGTGGCCGTGGTGAAGGTTTGCGGCTGGCCCTGGTTGCTGCCATGGTTCAGGCTCAGCCACCAGGACCAGTCTCCGGACTTGCTGCCCAGGCTGGCGCTGGTCTGCCAGCTGTTGAAGGTCTGGTGGGTGTTGTAGAGATGGTTGGGTTGTGCGGTGTAGCCCGCGCTGACATGGGCCTCAAACTTGCTGGGCATGCGCGTCACATAGTCCACCACGGCACCGGCGGAATTGCCGAGGTAGGCAGCGGAAAACGGCCCATACATCACGTCGACACGCTCGATCTCTTTCGGGCTGACCATGCCCCAGCGTGGGGCGTAGTTGCTGCCATTGGCAATGCCATTGCCCAGGTAGTTGGACAGCAGAATGCCATCGGCATACACGGCCGAGCGCGCGCTGTTGCCCGTGCCCGAGGCCCGGGTGGACAAAATGGCGTGGTTGTAATCGCCGATATAGCGCTTGCGCACCAGCAGGCTGGGCAGGTATTTGAGCGCGTCCTCGCTGTCGGTGGCGTTGATGCGGGTGTCTATCTCTTCCCGCGTCATGCCCTCGATCGTGGTCGGTATCTGCGTAGGCAGGGAGCTGGGCTGGCCACCGGTGACGGTGACCACGCCCAAGGACTTGGTGCGCTCGGGCAGCTCATCCGCAACCGTGGTTTGCTGGGCCGATGCGGGAAGCCCGCAAAGAAAAGAAACCGCGGCGGCGCCCAGCGCGCGCGGCAATGCAAGGTGTTGCATGAAAACCCCTCTGTGCCCCTTGGGGGCAGCAATGTGCAGATGGCATGCACAGCTCCGCTGCTGCGGGCTGCGCGGTGAAGACAATGGCCAATCAGAGCGAGAGAGGTGGGCCACGCGCCGGCAACGGGGCGGCCGTGAGGGCGGCAATGCGGGCCGCAGGAATGGGCCGCAATGCATGGCGCAAAGGCTGTGGCAGCGGGGGATGCAGCCGGGGCAGTGCTCCAGGGGGTGGTGCATCCAACGGCATGCACATGGGGCAATCGGCATGGGCGGCCCCGACTTCTTGCACACCGTCTTCGGTCTTGGGCACCAGCTTCATCGTGCCGGCGCTGGCGCACACCCATTCCATTTCCCTGGGGTGCACCATGGGCGATGCCGCCGCGGCCAGCAAAGACGCCATGAACCATAGCCACACCCAGCGGCCCCAGAGGCCGGTGCTCCGCAGTCGAAGTGGGTGGGGTGTGGACATGGGCGACGGATTATCTCCGTGAACATGACCGGAAAGCCCGGCGCGCACCGACGGAAGAAGCAACTGCACGTAAGACATAAAAGAACGCGTTATAAGAGCATGGCCGTGTACTGTGAGCCTGCCTAGAAAGACGTTGATGACTTCCCCGACCCCTGCACCTGCTTTGCCCGCTTCATCTCCCCCCCGCCCCGTCCTGCTGGTCAACACCGTCATGGCTGATTTCCATCTGCAGCAGATGGCCCAGCAACTGCCCGCGCTGGAGCTGGTTTACGCCCCGGAAGCCGAGGCGGCCCAGGCTGCCATGCGCCAGCACGCCGCACGCGTGCAGGTGGTGCTGACCATTGGCTCGATTGGCTTGAGTGCGGCCGAAATGGACTTGCTGCCTGCACTACAGCTGGTGTGTGCCCTGGGCGCGGGCTATGAAAAAGTGGACGTGGCCCATGCCCGTGCCCACGGCATTGCCACCGGCAACGGCGCAGGCACCAACGACAGCTGCGTGGCCGACCATGCCATGGCCCTGGTGCTGGCCAGCGTGCGCCAGTTGAAGCACTACGACCAGCAATTGCGAGCGGGAGTCTGGCGCACGGCATTGCCGCTGCCTGCAGGCATTACCGGCAAGCGCCTGGGCGTGCTGGGCCTGGGCACCATAGGCCGCAAGATTGCGCTGCGCGCCCAGGTTTTTGAGATGCAGGTGGGCTACCACAACCGCAGTCCCAAGGCCGATGCGCCCTGGCAGTATTTCGACAGCCTGCTGGCGCTGGCCGACTGGGCCGATGTGCTGGTGGTGGCCACGCCCGGTGGCGCGACCACCCAGCATCTGGTGAATGCGCCGGTGCTGCGCGCCCTGGGCCCGCAAGGCCATGTGGTGAACATTGCACGCGGCAGCGTGATCGACACTGCCGCCCTGGCCGCTGTGCTGCGCAGCGGTGCCCTGGGCGCCGCCGCCCTGGATGTGTACGAGAGCGAGCCGCTGCCGCCGCAGGCCCTGCTGGACTTGCCCAATGTGCTGCTCACCCCCCATGTGGCGGGCTGGTCGCCCGCCTCGGTGCAGGCCACGGTGGACCGCTTTGTGGCCAATGTGCAGGCGCATCTGCAGGGCCAGCCCCTGGTGTCGGCGGTCTGAGTGGCCGTGTTCAGGGATGGGGTGCGGATGCTTTTGAATTAATAGCGTCTATCGCTTTTCTGCATTGCCTGAGCGGCCTGAAAGACTGAAATAGGAACGTTACAGCAGGTACTGTGAATTGCAATTGGTTGCGGCGTGGGTTTCTGCATGCCGGTGGCCGTGGGGGGCATGATGGGCCGTGACTTGCGAGAGCCCATTTCGAGCTTGTGCGGGTCGCGTTGGCAGCGCATTCCCACGACGACAAGGAGCCCCTATGCGAACCTCCGAGCCAAGCACTTTTCCGCGCAACGCCTGGTATGTGGCCGCGATGGCGGCCGAAGTCCAGGACAAGCCCCTGGGCCGCCAGATCTGCAATGCGCGCATGGTGTTCTACCGGGCGCAGCAGGGCCAGATTGCCTGCGTCGAGGACTTTTGCCCGCACCGGGGTGCACCCCTGTCCCTGGGGCGGGTCTGCGAGGGCAAGCTGGTCTGCGGCTACCACGGCCTGGAGATGGGTTGTGATGGCCGGGTGATTGCCATGCCGGGCCAGCGTGTGCGCGGCTTTCCTGCGATCAAGAGTTATGCGGTGGAGGAGCGCTATGGTTTTATCTGGGTCTGGCCCGGTGACCGGGAACAGGCCGACGCCGCGTTGATTCCGCCGCTGCACTGGCATGCCAATCCCGAGTGGGCTTACGGCGGGGGGCTGTTCCACATCCAGGCAGACTACCGGCTGATGGTTGACAACCTCATGGACCTCACGCACGAGACCTATGTGCATGCCGCCAGCATTGGCCAGGCCGAGATTGACGAGACGCCTTGCAAGACCGAGGTGCATGGCGAGACCGAGGTGGTGACCAGTCGCTTCATGCACGATATTCCCGCGCCACCGTTTTGGCAGATGGCGCTGCGCAGCAACGGCCTGGCCGACGATGTGAAGGTGGACCGCTGGCAGATCTGCCGCTTCACGCCGCCCAGTCATGTGCTGATCGAGGTCGGCGTGGCCCATGCGGGCAAAGGGGGCTATGCGGCGGAGGATGCACACAAGGTCTACAGCGTGGTCGTGGACTTCATCACCCCCGAGACCGAAGACTCCATGTGGTATTTCTGGGGCATGGCGCGCAAGTTCAATCCGGGCGATGCGGCGGTCACCGAGCAGATTCGTGCGGGTCAGCACAAGATCTTCAGCGAGGATCTGGAAATGCTGGAGCGGCAGCAGCGCAATCTGGCGGAGCATCCCGAGCGCCAGCTGCTCAAGCTCAGCATCGATGCGGGCGGTGTGCAGTCGCGCAAGCTCATCGCGCAGTGGATTGACCGTGAGCAGCCGGTGCAGAGGCCTGCTGCGGCACAAGCCTAAGGGCCAGGCTTGGCCAGCCTGGCGGAAATGGCAATGTACGAAGAATGTATGAATGCTGTACCCTCAAAGACTCACCTCTCGGTAGCCTTTGTTTCGCTGCAGCATGCCATCTTCTGCCACCGACCCGCTTTCCCTGGACCTGTACCACCAGCCCGGCCATTTGATCCGCCGCGCGCAGCAGATTGCCATGCAGCTGTTTCGCGATGCGCTGGGGCCTGATGTCACGCCGGTGCAGTACGCTGTTTTGCGCATGCTGCAGGAGGCGCCAGGCATAGACCAGGTCACGCTGGCGCGGCTGGTGGCGCTGGACACTTCCACGACGGCCGACATTGCCGCGCGCCTGGAGAGCAAGGGCTGGATTCATCGCGAGATATTGCCCCGGCGCCAGCGTAGCCTGAGCCTCACGCCTGAGGGGGAGGCCATGCTGGCATCTTTTGTGCCCCATGTGCATGCGTTGCGCCAGCGCATGCTCTCGCCGCTGGAGCCCGAGGAACAGGTGGAATTCAAGCGCCTGTTGCACAAGTTCGTGCAGCTGCACGATGTCGGTGAGGCTGCGGCGGCATCGGCCGTTTTGCGGGCGGAAGTGGCCGAAAAAAGCTGCGAATAGCTTTCAGTGGCCGCCGCGTGTGGCAGGGCCTGGCCATGCTGGGTCATTCTGTATTTGATTTCATGATGTAAGCGATCGCTCTCTGCGCGGGAAAGCCCTGTGATTGTGCCTACATTCATTCAGTAAGCTGAATAAGGTTCAGTGTGCTGAATGATTAAGTCAACACAGGAGACACCCATGAAATGGCCCATTCCCAGAGCCCAATCCGCAAGCGGCACAGCAGCGTCTGCCGCAGGAGACAGCGCGAGGCATCCAGACCTGCGCACGCATCTGGACCAGCAGCCCATGACTGGATTCCAGTGGGCTGTCGTGGGGGTCTGCATGGCCCTCAACATGATCGATGGCTTTGATGTGATGGTCATGGCCTTTACCGCTTCTGCCGTCTCGGCGCACTGGCATCTCAGCGGTTCCGAGCTGGGCTTTTTGCTCAGCGCCGGACTGTTTGGCATGGCCGGGGGATCGCTGCTGCTCGCGCCCTGGGCCGACAAGCTCGGGCGCCGGCCCCTGGTGCTGGCCTGTCTGCTGATCGCAGGCCTGGGCATGCTGGCATCCGCATGGAGCCAGACCGCGATGCAGCTGGCGGCCTCGCGGGTGGTCACCGGGCTTGGGGTAGGCGGCATCCTGGCCTGCAGCAATGTGATTGCCAGCGAATACGCCTCGCTGCGCTGGCGCAGCCTGGCCGTGACCCTGCAGTCCACAGGCTATGCACTGGGCGCCACCATCGGCGGCAGCATTGCGGTCTGGTTGCTCGCACACCACGGCTGGCGCTCGGTCTTTCTGTTCGGAGGCCTTTGTACGCTGGCGGTCTTTGTGATCGCCTGCTTGGCCCTGCCGGAGTCGCTGGACTTCTTGCTGGCCCGCCGCCCCAAGAAGGCGCTGGAAAAGCTCAATGCCTTGCTCGGCCGGCTGGGTCTGCCAGAGCTGTCCGGCCTGCCTGCTCCCGTTGCACGAGTGGGTGCGGCCAAGCCGCGTGGCCCGCTGCAACTGTTTTCCCCCGGTCTGCGCCGGCCCACCATGCTGGTCTGGCTGTCGTTTTTTGCGGTGATGTTCGGCTTTTACTTTGTGATGAGCTGGACGCCCAAGTTACTGGCGGCATCGGGCCTGAGCGCAGAGCAGGGCGTGACCTGCGGCGTGCTGCTCAGCCTGGGCGGCATTCTGGGGGCCACCTTGCTGGGGCTGCTGGCCGCGCGTTTTGCGATTCACCGTGTGCTGGCGGTCTTCATGCTGGTCACGGCCGCGCTGCTGTGTTTTTTGGTCGGCAGCTCCGGTGCGCTGTGGGTGCTGTATGCGCTGGCCTTTTTGATTGGCATCTTTGTGAACGCCTGCGTGGCCGGCCTGTATGCGATTGCCCCCGTCGTTTATGGCAGCGACGTGCGCGCCACCGGCATGGGCTGGGGCATAGGCGTGGGGCGCATAGGCGCCATCGTGTCCCCCCTGGCTGCCGGCAGCTTGCTGGATGCCGCCTGGTCACCCAACCAGCTGTATGTCGGCTATGGCCTGGCCTTTGTGTTTGCCGCAGTCATCGTTTCCCTGCACAGGATTGCGAGCCCTTCAGCCTCCCGCACAGGCAAGGACGGAATGGCCGCACTCGCCGCGCACTGAGCGCATTTGGAACCCTGAGATCTGGAGAGTATGTGATGACCCCAACCGCTGATGCGCTGTGCGCATCGATGCCGGCTTTTCCTTTGAACCAATGGTATGTGGCAGGTTTTTCCTGGGAGCTGAAAGAGGCGCCGCTGGCACGCACGCTGCTCGGCCACCCCCTGGTGCTGTTTCGTTGTGCAGACGGTCAGGTCGCGGCGCTGGAAGACCGCTGCTGCCACCGCGAGCTCCCCTTGTCTTGCGGTACGGTGGAAGGCCGAGGCCTGCGCTGTGGCTACCACGGTCTGCTGTTCGACCGTGGCGGGCGCTGCCTGGAAATACCAGGTCAGGAGCGCATTCCGGCCAAGGCCTGCGTCAAGTCCTTTGAATTGCGCGAGCGCGACCAGATCCTCTGGATCTGGATGGGGGCCACGCCAGACGCCCTGCCAGCAGAAGCGCCGCCAGCCTATGGCGTGCACAGCGATCCGGCCTATCGCTTTGGCGGCGGCATTTATCACTACGAGGCGCCCTACCAGCTGATTCACGACAACCTGCTGGATTTGAGCCATCTGGGCTATGTGCACCTCAAGACCATAGGCGGCAATGCCAGCGCGCACATGAATGCCGAGCTCAAGGTCAGCCAGGAGGGCGATTCGGTCAAGGTGGTGCGCTGGATGCCTGATTCCGCGCCGCCGCCGACCTATAGCGCAGCCTGGCCTTTCAAGGGCCGCATAGACCGCTGGCAGGAGGTGGAATTTCACCCCTCCCATGTGTGCATCTGGACAGGTGCCATGGACCAGGGGGCAGACCGGCTCGACAACCCGCAGCGCGAAGGTTTTCACATGCGCGGCTTTCACGGCGTGACGCCGGAGACCGAGACCTCGTCCCATTACTTCTGGACCATCGCCACCAACCCGCACCCGCAGATGCAGGACCCCACGCAACTGGTGATCGAGCAGACGGCGGCCACCTTCGCAGAAGACAAGGTGGTGATTGAGGCCCAGTTCCGCAATCAGCAGCGCTTTGGCGTGCGCCCCGTGGTCGACATCCATGTGGATGTGGGCCCGAATCGCGCGCGGCGTGTCATCGAGCGCCTGCGCACCGCCAGTGCCAAGGTCCAGCAGGGAGAGCCCGCATGAGCAAGGAAGAAAAAATCTTTCCCCTGCGTGAGAGCACCCGCCTTGGTGTGCGCATCGCCTGCAAGAAGACCGAGGCTCTGGACATCTGCAGCCTGGAGCTGCGGCCGCTGGAGGGGCAAAGCCTGCCGGCCTTCGCAGCCGGGGCGCATATCGATGTGCATTTGCCCGGTGGTCTGGTGCGCCCGTATTCGCTGTGCAACGACTGCGCCGAGCCTGACCGCTATGTGATCGCCGTGCTGCGCGAAAGCGCCTCGCGTGGCGGCTCGGCTGCCGTGCATGAGCAGTTGCAAACCGGCCAGCAACTGAGCATCAGCGCGCCGCGCAATCACTTTGCCCTGGACGCCCAGGCCTGCAAACACCTGTTGCTGGCCGGGGGCATAGGGATCACCCCGATGCTGGCCATGGCGCGCTGCCTGGCGCGTGAGGGTGCGGACTTTGCGCTGCATTACTGCGCCCGCACGCGTGAGCGCATGGCCTTTGCCGATGCCATCGAGTCTGCCCCCTGGGCGCACCAGGCACATCTGTATGTGGACGATGAGCACAACAGGCCGCAACTCCAGCTAGCCGCGCTACTGGAGCAGGCCAGTCCGGACACGCATTTGTATGTCTGCGGGCCCAAGGGCTTTATGGATGCGGTGCTGGGCGCGGCCGAGGCCGCAGGCTGGCCTCAGGAGCGGCTGCACTGGGAATGCTTTGCGGGTGAGGTGGTCCACCACGACGAGGACCAGAGCTTTGAGGTGGAGCTGGCCAGCACCGGCGAGGTGGTGTGCGTGGCTGCCGGGCAGACCGTGGTGCAGGCGCTGGAATCCATAGGCGTATGCGTGCCGACTTCCTGTGAGCAAGGTGTTTGCGGCACCTGCCTGACGCGGGTTCTGGCGGGCGAGCCCGATCACCGTGACATGTACCTGACCGAAGAGGAGCGGGCCGCGAACGACCAGTTCACGCCCTGCTGCTCGCGTGCCAGATCGGCACGGCTGGTGCTGGACTTGTGACGCCATGAATGCATGAAAGCAAGGAGGCCGCAGACACAGATACCACCACTTGAAAACCACCAGAGGAACACGACAGGAGATTTCCAAACGTTTGTACAACGGAGGTAGGAAATGTGGAAAAGAACAGCTGCTGCCATCGCATTGGTGTGCCTGGGAACGCTTGCCCATGCGCAATCGTCCGTGCAAATCTATGGTGTCTTGGACACCGCCGTCGAGTACATGAACCATGTGGGTGAGAGCCGGTCCGGTCTCACGCGCATGCCCGGCCTGACGGGCAGCGTGCCTTCACTGCTGGGCTTTCGCGGTCGCGAGGACCTGGGTGGCGGCCTCAGCGCCGGCTTCACGCTGGAGATGGGCATTGCGCCCGACTCGGGTGGGCTCAACCAGGGAGGGCGGGGCTTTGGTCGCCAGTCCTTTGTCAGCGTGCAAAACGCCTGGGGCGCGCTGGGGCTGGGTCGCCAATACACCATGCTGTTTTGGTCCTCGCTGGATGCCGATGTCATTGGGCCGAATATGCACAGCATGTCCGGCCTGGACAGCTACCTGGCCAATGCGCGCGCCGACAATGCGATCTCCTACAAGGGCACATTCTCGGGTGTGACGCTGGGGGCAAGCTATAGCTTTGGCCGTGACACCGTCGATGCTGGCAACCCCGGGGGCACCAACTGCCCTGGTGAGAGCAGCACGGATGCCAAGGCCTGCCGCGAATGGTCTGCCATGCTCAAGTACGACGCGGCCGCATGGGGTGTGGCGCTGGCCTACGACGAGCTGCGTGGTGGCCCCGGCGCTTTCGCGGGCCTGGACAGCAGCGACAAACGCGACAAGCGCGCCATGCTCAGCGGCTATGCGCTGCTCGGCGGCACCAAGATCGGGGCCGGCTATATGCGCCGCAAGAACGATGGCGATCAGACCGAGCCCCGCAGCAAGCTGTGGTTTGTGGGGCTGAGCTACCCCGTGGGGCAGTGGACGTTCGACGCCCAGTACAACCTGCTGAGCTACCAGGGCAGCGCGGACAAGGGCCAGTTGGTGGTGCTGCGCAGCATCTACAAGCTGTCCAAGCGCACGGCAGTCTATGGCTCGCTGGGCTATATCAAAAACAGTGGCAACGCCGCTTTCGGCGCCAGTAACGCCCAGGCGGGAGGGACGCCGATGCCGGGCGTGAACCAGACCGGCTTTGGCATGGGGCTGAGCCACCGGTTTTAAACCACAGGCTCCGAGCGCAATACGGGCAGCCAGCACCGGCATGGGGGCTGGGTTACCGCGATGGCGGTGCTGCCTTCTTTCGCTCTGTCTTGTTTCATCTTCCCTATGCAAGGACATCTGCGGGGCCCGTCCTTGGCGCAGGCGGGCTGAGCATCTCTTGGAGGGAGAGGTGCTTCAGAATTCATAGCTTCTATAGCCCGCCTGTATTGCATCAGAGGGCTGAAAGATTCGCAAAAAAGCCCCCAGCAGCGGCAGACCGCTCTTGACGTAGCGCAAGTGCCTGAGGGCGCTGGCGGCGCCGCTTCCGCTAAGCTCGCTCCCTTTTCGCCCAACAAAAATACCAAGGGAGGCCCGCCATGCAGATCGCTGCATATTCCACCTATTCCAAGCATTCCCTGATTGCTTTGGCCGGCGGGGCCTTGGCCTGGTCGTTCTGGTTCAGCCCGGGCTGGCTCACGCTGTGTGCCGGCCTGGCCTTGTTTTTGTTTGGCATGCAGCAGCTGGAGCAAGGCCTCAAAAGCCTGGCGGGCGGGCGGCTGCAGGCCTTGCTGGCCGCCAGCACGGCCACGCCGGCCAAGGGCTTGCTGTTTGGCTGCGTGGCCACGTTTTTGCTGCAGTCCAGCACCTTGGTGTCGCTGCTGACGATTGCGTTTTTGAGCACCGGGCTCATCACCTTGATCGGTAGCCTGGCCGTGCTGTTTGGTGCCAACCTGGGTGCCACCAGCGGCATCTGGCTGCTGGCCATGGCGGGGCAAAACCTCAGCATGGCGCCGCTGGCCATGCCGCTGTTGGTGTTTGGCGTGCTGCTGGGCTTTTCCGGCCCGCGCGGTGCGGCTGCGGGCCGGCTGCTGCTGGGCATTGGCATGATTTTCCTGGGCATCGACGAGATCAAGCAAGGCTTCACCAGCTTTGGCGATCTGGATCTGCAGCGCTACAGCGCCGAAGGCCTGCAGGGTGCCTTGCTGTTCGTGGGCGTGGGCACCTTGATCACCGTGGTGGTGCAGTCCAGCCATGCCACCTTGATGCTGACGCTGGCGGCCCTGGCCAGCCGGCAGCTGGAGCTGCAGCAGGCACTGTGCATTGCCATAGGCTCCAACGTGGGCTCCAGCGTGTCCACGGCCGTGATGGGCATGATTGGCAGCAGCCGCAGCGGCCAGCGCCTGGCCATTGCCCATGTGCTGTTCAATTGCAGCACGGCCGTGGTCAGCTTTGCACTGCTGGCGCCGCTGTCCGGCCTGGTGGTGGTGCTCACCGGCTGGGTGGGCCAGGGGAGCAACCAGCTGATTCAGCTGGCGCTGTTCCACACCTTGTTCAATGCCCTGGGCGTGCTGCTGTTCTGGCCCTGGCAGCCGCAGCTGGCAGCCTTGCTCACGCGCTGGCTGCCCGACAAGGTGGAGCCCGAGGTGCTGATTGCCACACAAAGCGAGCATGCGGCCGAGGCCACCAAGGCACGCTATCTGCAAAGCAATGCACTGCAGACCCCCGAGAGCGCGGCGCGCGCCGTGACGCAGGAGCTGCAGCACATGGGCCGGCTGAGCCTGGAAGTGATCTGCCACGCCCTGTATTGCCCGCTGGCCATGCTGGAAGACCCTCCGCGCGACGACGCCCAGCTGCGTACCCGTGTGGAGCAGCAGCGCGTGGATGCCGACCGCCTCTACCAGCTGCACATCAAGGGGGTGTATGCCCAGTTGCTGGCCTTCATGGGGCGGGTGGACATGCCGGCCGACCCGGCCCAGCAACAGTTCTGGCGCGACAGCCAGGTGGCAGGCTTTCAGATGGTGGATGCCGTCAAACATGCCCACCGCCTGCAGCGCAATATGCACCGCTATCTGCTGGAGCAGACGGACAGCAGCGCGCGCAGCAGCTATATCGAGCTGCGCCACCATGTGCTGCTGACGCTGCGCGATCTGCGGACGCTGGGCCTGTCCGAGCTGCCGGACGCGGAATGGGCGCTGCAGCTGCAGGCCCTGGATGACCGTGGCCAGCAGTTTGAATCTCAGTTCCGCCAGCATCTGTTCGCCTGCATACGCAACGAAACCCTGCCCAGCCTGGCCGCCAGCTCGCTGATGAACGACCTGGGCTTTGCCCAGCACATGCTCTCCAGCCTGCGCCAGCTGCTGCTGCTGGGCGAAAGCCACGCCGCCGCGCGCCAGCTGCACCTGCTGATGGGTGATGCGCCGCTGATTGAAGGCTTGTGAAATAAAGCATCCCCCTGAGCGGCACAGCCGCTCAGGGGGATGCTTTGAGATTCCAATCAAAAAGCTGTGAATGCAGGTGGTGTCTGCATTCACAGCTTTGTTTTCTGTAGCACTGTCTCGATAGCGCTGTGCATAACCCAGGCGCTTAAAACCGGCACGGCCCACGCCAGGGCGCCGCGCAAGGGCCTACGCCGTCCCCTCCGGCGCGTAGCGCCAGAGAGCATGCATGCCGTGCCAATGGGGCAGTGGTGGAACAGCCAAGGCCTGCTTGCGTCCACATGGCATAAAACTGGCATGCCCTATGCCAGGGCACCGCGCAAGGGCCGCCCCGCCGCGCTGGTGCCGTCCCCCTCCGGTGCGTAGCGCCAGAGAGGGGGAAGACGCGAAGCGGCACAGGGGGGTGTTTTACTTCCTACTCGCCGCGATCGACTTCTCGGCCATGTCCACCAGGTTGGTGCCAATTTGCGGCTTCCACTTGGTGTAGACGCTCTTGGTGGCATCGGCAAACACCTTGCGCTGCTGTGCGTTCAGGTCGGTCACCGTGACGCCCAGGCCTTCCAGTTCCTTGACCAGGGGCTTGCCCGGCTCCACCAGTCCCTTGCGGGCGATGGCGATCTGTTCCTTGGCGGCATCCAGCGCGGCTTGCTTGACGATGGCCTGGTCGGCGGGTGTCCAGCTGGCCCACACTTCCTTATTCACCACAAAGATCAGCGGGTCGTTCATATAGCCCCACAGCGTCATGTATTTTTGGCCCACTGACTGCAGCTTGGCGGCCATGTAGACGGCGATGGGGTTTTCCTGGCCGTCCACGGCGCTGCTGGCCATGGCGGGCTGGGCGTCGGCCCAGCTCATCTGCGTGGGGTTGGCGCCCAGGGTGGTGAAGGTGTCCAGGAACAGCGGCGAGCCGACCACGCGGATCTTCATGCCCTTGAGGTCGCCGGGCGCCTTGATGGCGTGCTTGGAGTTGGAGATTTCGCGGTAGCCGTTCTCACCCCAGGCCAGCGGCAGCACGCCGGCCTTGTCTATGGTCTTGAAAATTTCCTGGCCCACTTCGCCTTGCACCACGGCGTCCACGGCGGCGTAGTCGGGGAAGAGGAAGGGCAGGGAGAACAAATTCAGCGCCTTGACCTGGGGCGACCAGTTGATGGTGGAGCCCACGGCCATGTCGATCACGCCCTGGCGGATGGCGCTGAACTCGCGCGTCTGGTCGCCCTGGACCAGAGAGGTGCCGGGATAGAGCTTGATGTTGATACGGCCCTGGGTGCGCTCGCGCACCTTGTCGGCCCAGATCTCACCGCCCTTGCCCCAGGGGAAGGCCGTACCCAGCACCAGGGACATGCGGTATTCGCTTTTGTACTTGGCTTGTGCCAGGCCCAAGGAAGGGGCCAGGGCCAGGGTGGCGGCAGCGGCCACGGCGGTGGTCAAAAAGGTACGCAGTTGCATGGTTTGTCTCCAGTGTTGAAAGTTGTTGTTGTGCTCTCTCGATTCGGGAAAGAGTGCCTGTCGGATCATGTCTGGAATCTCGCACGGCAGGCTCAGTTCTCCATAGCGAAGCGCGTTAGCAGCACCGCATGTGAAACAGGCGCTGCCCAAAGCCAGGGACAGCGAGCAAGGGCCGCCCCGCAGCGAGGCTGTCGTCCCCCTTGAGGGGGAAGGCGCGGAAGCGACTCAGGGGGTGTTTCATTTCAATACCCCAGCTTTGCAGGTAACCACAGCGCCAGTTGCGGGAAGGCAATCACCAGCACCATGACCATGAACATGGCCAGCAGCATCCAGCCCACCCAGCGCACGGTGGACTCCATGCGCACACCGGCGATGCGGCAGCTCACCATCAGGTTCACGGCCAGCGGCGGGGTGAACTGGCCCAGCGCCACCTTCAGCGTCAGGATCACGCCAAACCACACGGGGTCCCAGTGGTAATGGTTCATGATGGGCAGCAGCAGCGGCACAAAGATCAGGAAGATGGAGATGCCGTCCAAAAACATGCCCACGGTGATCAAGAGCAGGATCAACAGCGCCATCACGCCGTATTCGCCCAGGCCGGAGTTGACGATGGCCGCGGCCACCGGATCAATCACGCCCAGCGTGGACAGCGAGAAGGCAAAAATCCCGGCCAGCGACACCACCAGCAAGATCACGGCCGACAGCTCGCCGGCCTCGCGCAAGATGGGGTACAGATCGCGCAGGCCAATCGTGCGGTGTATGCACATGCCCACGAACAGGCCGTAGAACACGGCGACCACGGCGGCCTCAGTGGGGGTGAACCAGCCGGCGCGCATGCCGCCCAGAATCAAGACCGGCGCGGCCAGGCCCCAGGCCGCTTCCTTCAGGCTTTTCCAAAAAGCTGGGCGCGGCAGCGTGGCTTCCAGGGCGCCCATTTTGTGGCGGCGTGCCAGCCACACGGCCGGCACAATCAGCGCAATACCGGCCAGCACGCCGGGCACCATGCCGGCGGCAAACAGGGCCGGCACCGAGGCGCCAGGCACCAGCACCGAGTAGATGATGAAGGCCACCGAGGGTGGAATCAAAATATCGGTGGCAGCGGCTGCGCCCACCACACTGGCCGAGAAGCTGGCCGGGTAGCCGGCGCGGGCCATGGCAGCCACCATCACCCCGCCCACGGCAGCCGCATTGGCAGGGCCGGAGCCGGAGATGCCGCCCAGGAACATGGCCACACAAATGGCCACCAGGGGCAGCATGCCGGGGCCGCGGCCGACGATGGCGACGGCAAAGTTCACCAAGCGCAGGGCCACGCCCGAGCGGTCAAAAATGGAGCCCACCAGCACAAACATGGGAATGGCCAGCAGCGGGTATTTGCCCAGGCCAGCGTAGAAGTTCTGCGGCACGGCCAGCAGGCCGAACCACTGGGCATCGGCATTGGCCAGTGCAATGGCGGCGGCGCCCGCCAGGCCCAGGGCGGCGCCAATGGGCACGCCCACAAACATCAGGCCCAGAAAGGCCACAAACAACAAGGTGGCGATCATGGGGCCTCCTTGTCGCTGTCTTCGGTGAGCTCAACGTCGAAGGCACCGGGCCTGCCCTGGCGCACAAAAAGGCCCAGGGCGCGCAGCGTGATCAATGCCGACACAATGGGTAGCCAGACCGAATACCACCACTGCGGCACACCAATGCCGGGCGAGGTTTCCTCGAAGCGGAAGTCGTCCCAGACCACGCGCACGCTGAGCACGGCAATCAGCGCAAACAGCAGGGCCACCATCAGCGAGCCAAAACGCGCCAGCGCCCGGCGACGGCGCGGCGAGCCGGCATCGGCAAAGAATTCGATGCGGATATGCTGGTTGCGGGCCACGGCACCCGAGCCGGCCACCAGAGCCAGCAAGATCATCAGGAATACGGAGAACTCCTCGGTCCAGGCGAAGGAGGAGTCGGTGAAGTAGCGCACCAGCACATTGGCAAAGGTGATCAGGGCCAGGGCGGCCATGATGATCACGGTGAGCCAGTCTTCAAAGCGCAGGGAACGCGGTGCATCCGTGGGCGCGCCGGCAGCGGGCGCTCCATCGGTCTCTGGGGGAGTGGAGGACATGAACGCGGAAAGTCAGAAAAACACACATGGGCGAAATGCAGTTCCTGGACCGACGCGGCGTTGTGCACCGAGGGGTGTGGAAGAAAGAGCGCATCGGGTGGAAGCGCCAGGGCATTATCCCGGATCAACTGTTGCTATCTGTAGCGAATGCGGCAGGCATTTCCCTTAGAAAACAGGCTGATACAGCCGTTAGACCGCAAGTGGTCAGACCACTGTCAGGCTGCGCAGCCCCAGCGGGGTGACTCGCGCATGACGATGGCCGGGCGCGCTCAGCAGATAATGGCAATCTATGGAAACCAAATGGCTTGAAGACTTTGTCAGCTTGGCTGAAACGCGCAGTTTCAGCCGGTCCGCGCAATTGCGCCATGTGACGCAGCCCGCGTTTTCGCGGCGCATTCAGGCGTTGGAGGCCTGGGCGGGCACCGATCTGGTGGACCGCAGCTCCTACCCTACGCGCCTGACGCCGGCGGGCAAGACCATGTACGACCAGGCGCTGGAGATGCTGCAGTCGCTGCAGAGCACGCGCACCATGCTGCGCTCGCATTCCAGTGCCGACAAGGACATGGTGGGCTTTGCCGTGCCGCACACGCTGGCGTTCACCTTTTTCCCCGCCTGGGTGTCGTCGCTGCACGAACAGTTCGGCCCCTTCAAGAGCCGTTTGATTGCCCTGAATGTGCACGACGCCGTGATGCGCCTGGTGGAGGGCGGCTGCAATCTGTTGATTGCCTACTACCACCCCTCGCAGCCGCTGCAGCTGGACCCGAACAAATACGAAATGGTCAGCCTGGGGCAGGAGCTGCTGGCCCCGTATTCCAAGCCCGATGCACAGGGGCAGCCGCTGTACGCACTGCCCGGTGCGGCAGGCCAGCCCCTGCCTTTTCTGGGCTATGCGCCGGGTGCCTATCTGGGGCGGGTGACAGAGCTGATTTTGAAAGATGCGGGCGTGCCGGTGCACCTGGAGCGGGTGTATGAAACCGATATGGCTGAGGGTCTGAAGGCCATGGCGCTGGAGGGGCATGGTGTCGCCTTTTTGCCCTATAGCGCGGTGCGCAAGGATCTGGAGAACGGCCGCCTGGTGCGGGCTGTGCCCGAGGAGCTCAGCCAGCTGCAAATGCCCATGGATGTGCGTGCCTACCGGGAAAAGCCGGTGGGCAAAGAAGTCCGCAACAGCGTGGCCGATGCCTTGTGGAATTTTTTGCAAACAGATGCCCAAGCTCGCCTTCCGGGGTGATGCGCAGCGTGCATACTTGTAAAACAATGCGGCATTGGCAGTGAGTGGTGGCTTGCATATGATGCGGCCACGTTGTCGCAGAACGTGCGACCTGGCACGGTTTTTTCTTACGGAAACCTCATGCCGGTCTACTGTTAAATCCTGACGACAAAGTCACAGGGCGGACACATACTGCAGATTCCCGCATGCTTGGTTGCACAATGTGCTTCAAGGATGTGAGCAATGCAGCTTTGCTGGCTGCGAGACTTGACACCTTGCGTTGGAACTTAAATTTTGAGGAGATACGTTATGAAAAAGCATTTGCTGGCGGTGGCCGTAGCCGCATTGGCGGCGGGCAGCGCAATGGCACAAGCCAACGACACGCTGGCCAAGATCAAGTCCTCCGAGAGCGTCACCCTGGGTGTGCGTGAGTCCTCCGGTGCCCTGGCCTATACCCTGGGCGACGGCAAGTACGTGGGCTTTCACACCGAAATGGCCGAGAACATCGTCAAGGACATCCAGAAGCAACTGGGCCTGGCCAAGGTCAATGTGAAGTACCAGCCCGTGACGTCGCAAAACCGTATCCCTCTGGTGGTGAATGGCACGGTGGATCTGGAGTGCGGCTCCACCACCAATGACCTGAACCGTCAAAAGGATGTGGACTTCGCCAACACCACCTATATGGAGCAGGTGCGTATTGCGGTGCGGACCAACTCCGGCATCAACGACATCAAGGACCTGAACGGCAAGACCGTGGCCACCACCACCGGCACCACCTCGGTGCAGCTGCTGCGCCAGAACAAGCGTGCCGAAGGCATCGACTTCAAGAACATCATGGGCAAGGACCATGCCGACAGTTTCCTGCTGCTGGAAACCGGTCGTGCTGATGCCTTCGTGATGGATGGCTCCATCCTGATGGGCAACATCTCCAAGTCCAAGAACGCCAAGGAATTCAAGCTGGTGGGCGAGCCTCTGTCGACCGAACCCATCGCCTGCATGCTGCGCAAGAGCGACACCGCTTTCCTGAAGGCCGTGAACGATTCCATCGCCCGCCAGGTCAAGGATGGCTCGCTGGAAAAGCTCTACAACAAGTGGTTCATGCAGCCCATCCCCCCGGCCAACCAGCAAGTGGGTCTGGCCCTGTCTGACGCCACCAAGAATGCCTGGCAGCATCCCAACAACAAGCCCAAGGAAGATTTCAACAAGTAAATCGGCCAAGTGACGCCCCGACGGTGCATGTCACTGTCTGGGGCGTTTTTTGTTGGGCGGGTGTGTCGGCGCACACCCGTGGTTGAAGTTTTGTATTGAAGGAAATCCTATGGCATGGGATTGGCAAATGTTCTGCGAAGACACCCTGGAGCGCACGGCGGTTCAGGGCTGTTTTGGCAAGAACGGTGACGTCACCTACCTCGACTGGATGCTGTCTGCCTGGGGCTGGACGGTGTCGGTGTCGCTGCTGGCATTGGCGCTGGCACTGCTGGTGGGCATCGTGATTGGCACCTTGCGCACCTTGCCTGACCACCCCTGGGTGGTGCGGTTCGGCGATGCGTGGGTGGAGTTCTTCCGCAACATCCCCTTGCTGGTGCAAATTTTTCTCTGGTACCACGTGGTACCCGCTATCTTTCCTGCGATGAAGTCGGTCTCTGGCTTTGTGCTGGTGGTGCTGGCACTGGGCTTTTTCACCTCGGCACGGATTGCCGAGCAGCTGCGCTCGGGCATTCAGGCCTTGCCGCGCGGCCAGCGCTATGCGGGCATGGCCATGGGCTTCACCACCTGGCAGACCTACCGCTATGTGCTGCTGCCGAACGCGTTTCGCATCATCATTCCGCCGCTGACCAGCGAGACGATGAACATCTTCAAGAACTCGTCGGTGGCGTTCGCCGTGTCGGTGACCGAGCTGACCATGTTCGCCATGCAGGCCCAGGAAGAAACCGGCCGTGGCATCGAGGTCTATCTGGCAGTGACGGGGCTGTACATCATCTCGGCCTTCGCCATCAACCGCATCATGGCGTTCATCGAAAAGCGCTCCCGCGTGCCGGGCATGATCAGCGCATCGAGTGCGGGAGGACACTGACATGAACTTGGCACTCGACTTTTCGTTCTACAACGCCGACCTGTTCCAGAACTTCATTCTCAAGGGCTTGATGTTCAGCATCACCTTGACGGTGGTGGCCACGCTGGGCGGTATTTTCTTCGGCACGCTGCTGGCACTGATGCGCCTGTCGGGCAACCCGTGGTTGGCCGGGCCGGCCACGGTCTACGTCAACGGCATGCGCTCCGTTCCGCTGGTGATGGTGATCCTGTGGTTCTTCCTGCTGGTGCCCCTGGTGATCGGCAAGCCCATTGGTGCCGAGATGTCGGCCGTCATCACCTTTGTGGCGTTTGAGGCGGCTTACTTCTCGGAAATCATGCGTGCGGGCATCCAGTCCATTCCGCGTGGCCAGGTGTTTGCCGGCCAGGCGCTGGGCATGACCTATGGCCAGAACATGCGCCTGGTGGTGCTGCCCCAGGCCTTCCGCAACATGCTGCCGGTGCTGCTGACGCAGACCATCATCCTGTTCCAGGACACATCGCTGGTCTACGCCATCGGCGCCTACGATATGTTGAAGGGCTTTGAAGTGGCTGGCAAAAACTATGGCCGCCCGATGGAGGCCTATATCGCCGCCGCCGTTGCCTACTTCATTCTTTGCTACTTGCTGTCGTGGCTGGTCAAGCGCCTGCACAAGAAGATCGCCATCATTCGCTGATAGGCACCCTGACTGAGGAAAATTCATGATCGAACTCAAAAACGTTTCCAAGTGGTATGGCAGCTTTCAGGTGCTGAACGACTGCTCGACCCAGATCAAAAAGGGTGAAGTGGTGGTGGTGTGCGGCCCGTCGGGTTCTGGCAAGTCCACGCTGATCAAGACCATCAACGCGCTGGAGCCCGTCCAGAAGGGCGAGATCTATGTGAACGGCACGGCCATTCACGACCCCAAGACCGATCTGCCCAAGCTGCGCTCCAAGGTGGGCATGGTGTTCCAGCATTTCGAGCTGTTTCCCCATCTGACGGTGACGGAGAACCTGACGATTGCGCAGATCAAGGTGCTGGGCCGTTCGGCCGATGACGCCCGGGAGCGTGGTCTGAAGATGCTGGACCGCGTGGGCCTGATGGCGCACAAGGACAAGTTCCCCGGCCAGCTTTCCGGTGGGCAGCAGCAGCGCGTGGCCATTGCTCGCGCCCTGTCCATGGACCCCGTGGTCATGCTGTTTGACGAGCCCACTTCCGCACTCGACCCCGAAATGGTGGGCGAAGTGCTGGACGTGATGGTGGGCCTGGCCCATGAAGGCATGACCATGATGTGCGTGACGCACGAAATGGGTTTTGCCAAGAAGGTGGCCAGCCGCGTGATCTTCATGGACGTGGGCGGCAAGATCCTTGAGGACTGCAGCAAGGAAGAGTTCTTTGGCAATCCCGATGCACGCCAGCCGCGGACCAAGGACTTTCTCAGCAAGATCCTGCAGCACTGATGGGGCGTCGCCCCAGGGCGACACCGCAGCAAAGGAGCACCTTGGGTGCTCCTTTTTTTTATCTCTTCTGTCTGCCAGCGGCCATGGCCTGACGGCTAGAAATTGAAGCCGTGAAAGCGCTCGCGGCCATGCACCAGCGCCTCCAGTTGCTGTGCTGCGGCCTGCAGTTTGGGGAGGTAATCGGCCTCCAGGTCTTGCACCGTGCGCCGCCCTTGCACCATGGTGATGCTCAGCGCCGCCAGCACCTTGCCCGTGCTGCCCTGGATGGGCACGGAGATGCCGCAAAAACCTTCCGCCAGTTCCCCCGCCAGGATGCACCAGCCCTGTTGGCCGACCTGCTGGAAGATCTGCAGCAGCTTTTCTTTGGCCGTCACCGTTTCTTTGGTGAAGGCCTCGGGCGGCCAGGCCTTGAGGTGGGCACGCTGGGCCGCCACGGGCTGGTTGGCCAGCAGCACGCGGCCCATGGAGTGGGCAAATGCCGGCAGCCTGCGGCCAATGTCCACATTGACACGCAGCACCCGTGCCGGCTCATGGCGGGCCACGATCACCACATGGCCGCTGTCCCATACACCCAGAGAGCAGGCCTCCGACACCTGATCGCCCAGCGACTGCAAGGTGGCGTGCGCCAACTGGGGAAGGCTCATGGAGGCGTAGTAGGCAAAGCCCAGGTCCATGACCCTGGGGGTGACGTAGTAGAGATTGCCCTCGCAGCGCAGATAGCCCTCCAGCTGCAGCGTGATCAGCAGACGTCGGGCTGCGGCGCGTGTCATGCCGAGCCGCTGGGCCGCCTCCTGCACAGTGAGCGATGGTGTGCCTTCGGCAAACACGCGCAGCAGGGCGAGGCCGTTGGCCAGCGATTCCAGCCGTTCGCTCTGCAGATGCTGGGTGTCGGACGCTTCGGCGGAAGAGGGGGCTTGGCGTGAAGGCATGGTTGGTGGCTTATGACTGTCGCCTGCTAGACAGCAGGTGATGAAAGAAGTTGGATAGCATTATTCCCGAACAAATGTTCGCAAATTAATTTCTTTCTGCCTGACAGATGCGCGACACATCAGAAATCGCGTGCTGCCATTTCCCTTGGAGACCTCCCTATGTTCCCGATTTCCTCTCGCCTGGGTCGCCGTGCGGTCTGCGTGGCCGCTGCCGCTTTGTGTGCCGGCAGCTGGAGCGTTGCGGCCCTGGCATCGAATGCTGGGACCTATCCCAACCAACCCATCAAACTGGTCGTGCCTTTCCCTCCTGGCGGTCCCACCGATACGGCTGCCCGCATCCTGGGCCAGCACATGGGGGAGACGCTGGGCAAACCCGTGATCGTGGAAAACCGCGCAGGTGCTTCCGGCATGCTGGGCACGGATGTCGTGGCCAAGAGCCCGGCTGATGGCTATACGCTGACCATGCTGGCATCGCCCACCGTGCTGGGTGACAAGCTCTATGGCCAGAAGAAATACGATCTGCTGAAGGACTTTGCCCACATTGGCGTGGCCTATGACCTGCCCATCGTGATGGTGGTCAATCCCAAGGTGCTGGATGTGCAGGATTTGCCCCAACTGATCGCCGCTTCGAAAAAGCAGCTGCTGAACTACAACAGCGCGGGCACGGGCAGCTTCGGGCATTTGTCCACCGAGCTGCTCAAGAGCCAGGGCAAGTTCGAGATGCTGCACATCTCGTACAAGGGCAGCGCCCCGGCCATTACCGATTTGCTGGGTGGCCAGGTGCCGATGATGTTCTCGGACATGATTGCCGCGCTGCCCCACATCAAGTCCGGCAAGCTGCGCCCGATTGCCGTGGGTTCTCCCCAGCGCGTGGTCTTCACCCCGAATGTGAAAACAGTGGCCGAGCAGGGCTTCCCCGGCTTTGATGCCGTGGCCTGGGGTGGCCTGATGGCCCCGCGCGGCACGCCGCAGCCCATCGTGGACCAGCTGGGTTCTGCCCTGAAGAAGGCGCTGGAAGACAAGAGCGTGCAGGAGAAGCTGCAGCAAGTCGGCACCACGGCGGCCTATGCGCCCGGCCAGTCCATGCACAACCGCATTGCCGCCGACCTGAGCAAATGGGGCAAGGTGATTGCCGACAACAACATCTCCAGCAACTAAGCGTCCAGGCGCTTGCAGGTGGGAGAACAGGCTCTCGGCAGCCCGGTCATGGCGGCGATGGGACAATAGCGTCCCATGACCGCCCAACTCGACTCTCTCACCATCACCCGACCCGACGACTGGCACCTGCATGTGCGTGACGGCGACGCCCTGCGCGCCGTGGTGCCCCACAGCGCCGCCCAGATGGGCCGCGCCGTCATCATGCCCAACCTCAAGCCGCCGGTGACCACGGCGCAGATGGCATTGGACTACCGCGCCCGCATTCTGGCGGCCGTGCCCCAGGGTCTGGCCTTTACGCCCTTGATGACGCTGTACCTGACGGACAAGCTCTCGCCTGAGGACATTGCCGCCGCCAAGGCAGCCGGCGTCGTGGCCTGCAAGCTCTACCCGGCCGGTGCCACCACCAACAGCGACCATGGCGTGACCGATCTGCGCAAGATTTACCCCACCCTGGCTGCCATGCAGCGCGAGGGCTTGATTTTTCTGGTGCACGGCGAGGTGACCGACCCCAGCGTGGACCTGTTCGATCGCGAGGCCGCCTTTATCGAGCAGCAGCTGATTCCGCTGCGCCGCGACTTCCCCGAGTTGAAGATTGTGATGGAGCACATCACTACCAAAGAGGGCGCCGAGTACGTGGCCGCGGCCGACCGCTTTGTGGCCGCCACCATCACGCCCCAGCATTTGCTGTTCAACCGCAACGCCATCTTCACCGGTGGCATACGCCCGCATTTCTACTGCCTGCCGGTGCTCAAGCGCGAAACCCATAGACTGGCCCTGGTCCAGGCCGCCACCAGCGGCAGCACCAAGTTCTTCCTGGGCACCGACAGCGCACCGCACGCAGCCCATCTCAAGGAAGCGGCCACGGGCTGCGCTGGTTGCTACAGCGCCCATGCTGCCATCGAGATGTATGCCGAGGCCTTTGACAATGCCGGCGCGTTGGACAAGCTCGAAGGCTTTGCCAGCTTTCACGGCGCCGATTTTTACGGCCTGCCGCGCAACAGCGACACCATCACGCTGCGCCGCGAAAGCTGGACCCCGCCGGACAGCTTTGCCTATGGCGAAGCCCAGCTCAAGCCGCTGCGCGCGGGCGATAGCCTGCCCTGGAAAGTGATCAAGTAGCACCCCCTGAGCGGCTATGCCGCTTCCCTCTCTCAGGCTTCACCGGAGGGGGACGGCACTGGCGCTGCGGGGCGGCCCTTGCGCGGTGCCCTGGCCTGGGCCGCGCCGGTGGCATGGACTGGTAGTAGCTAGAGTGCGATGTTTTAGGAAAAACATAGCATTCATAGCGCTTCAACTCTGCCTTTACGGTTGAATTGACTCCTAACATCAAGCATATAAAGCGTAGACAGCTATGGTTTTTTCTGCCGATCCGGCGGGCGTCAAGGACGCAGATTGGCAGAGCGTGGATTGGTCCCAGCCCTGGTTGGCGCCGCTGCGTACGCAGGGCGCGCTGCTGACCTGGCAGCTGCTGCAAGGCGGCTCGGTGCATGCGGTGCTGAACAGCGCACTGCCGCCCGCGTTGCAGGTCCTGGGCCAATGCTTTGTGCCTCAGGCCGATCTGCCGGCGGGCATGGCCTATGAGGCCTTTATCGCGGCCCAGCGCTGCGTGCCCACGCGCGACAACTTTCACGATTTTTTCAACGGCTTGGTGTGGCTGCACTACCCCGAGACCAAGCGCCGCCTCAATGCCTTGCAGGCCGAGGTGATTGCGGCCCAGGGTGTGGGCGCGCAGCGCGGGCCGGTGCGCGATGCTGCCACCTTGTTCGATGAGAGCGGGGCCGTGCTCCACGCCCCCGCGCCGCTGTGGCAGGCCTTGCTGGCGCGCGACTGGCAGGCTTTGTTCCTCACCCACCGCGACCTGTGGCAGCATGCGCGTCTGCTGGTGTTTGGCCATGCGCTGATGGAAAAGTTGCTGGTGGATCGCATGGATGTCACCGCCCAGGTGCTGCTGGCTCCGCCGGTAGGCTTTCAGGCCGACCGCAGCATTGCCCCTGACGATGCGGCCATGGCTGCGGTGTTCACCCGTGAGCACCTGGCCCGCAAGCCTTTCACACCGTTGCCGCTGTCCGGCATTCCCGGCTGGCATGCCAGCAATGCAGCAGCAGCTTTTTACGCCAATACAGCCGTCTTCCGGCCTGCACGCCGTCCCATGGGGGATACGGTAGGCCACAGCCTGCTCATGTGAGCCAACGTCTTTGCAGAAAAACCATCAAACAGTCGAAAGAGAAAAAAAGACATGGACAGCCTCATCATCTTCCTGAAGCTAGGTCTGCTGGCCTATGCGGTCTACAGCGGCATTACCTATATGGTCAGGCGTTCGGGCAACAAAAACGATCTGGCCCAGCTGCGCAAGGCGCCTGTGATGCGCCAACTCAGTGCCGAGGAAAAGCTGGCCTTGACCCCTTTTCTGGGCGGTCTGGAGGTGGATGGGGAAGTGCGGGCGCTCTCGGGCGTATTTGTGCGCCATGGCATCGAGACCCAGGGCAGTCGCACCGTACACGACACCCTGGGTGGTGTGGATGTGGTGCTGCCCTATGACGCCTTTATTTTCCTGGACGAATACAACCAGGCGGAAGTGGTGCTCGCTGGCAAACACGCGGTGGTGGTCAAGCTCAATGACTTCGATTTACTCGAAGGCCGCGAGCGCAGCCAGCAGGCACAGCAAGCCCAGGCCGATTGGGAACAGGCCAAGCCTGGCAGTTTGCTGCAATCTGCCGAGCCTGCAGCCGAATCCACGGACGATGCCCATGCGACCAAGGCCGCCGCGGACAGCAATGCCGTGGAAATCGTGAGCCAGCGTAACGAGAGCGCCGAAGAGGTGGCTGAGCGCGAAGGTGGCATCGGGGGCTGGGGTGCAGCCTTCGTCTGGCTGCTGGCGTTGATCGCTCTGTGGGTGGGCAACTGGGAGCTGCCGGAAATCGCCCAGACCGTGGCCCTGGGCCTGGCAGGATTGGCCGTGCTCTGGGCCCTGTGGCTGACGCTGCGCCGCAAGCCGGCCTTGCAGGAGGCTGCGCAAACCGTGAACAAGGTGCGCGGTGTACTGAACGGGATTCAGTGGGTCAATCCTGACAATGCCGCGGTGAGCGTGCAGAAGTTCTTCATCGGTGACCAGGTGGAGGTGAGCTTTCCCGCGCATTGGCAGCATGCCGCCCAGGGCATGCCAGTGGGCCGTCTGGTGGAGGTCGATGTTCGCGTCAAGGACCACGCTGCGGTGGGCTTTGGCCGTGGCTGGTCGCTGGCGGATGAATGGCGGCGCTTTCCGCCGGTGCAGTGGGGGCGCTATGTGCTGCTGTGCATTGCCGGCCTGCTGGGGCTGCTGGTCTTGTGCTTGAGCGGCCCGCAACTGGGTGCCAGTGCGGCCCGCGTGGCCCATGGCGTGCTGCAGACGAACAGCAGCAGCCATAGCGATCCGGCGGCGCTGCTGGCACAGCCTCCGCGTTGGGCCAGTGAAGTGCAGCTGCACGGCCAGGGCCGCTGCGAAATACGCATGCCGCCCTTGGGCCAGGGCCTGCCCGAGCGCGACTGCAGCGTGTTGCGCTGGGGAGGAACCGCACCCCAGCTGCCGGCGCTGGAACTGCCCGAGGCCGTGGCCCAAGTGGGGGCTGCGGATTTCTTCCAGCCCAGGGACAGCGTTGGCTCTGCCACGGTGCGCATGCTGCAAAACCTGGCCTTGATGCGCATGATGGGCGGGGACCGCAGCCTGAGCGCCGCCGCATTGATGGCGGGGCGGCAGATAGATATTCCCCAGCAGTGGGATGGCATGGACCGCAAGATCGCGGTGCTGGATGCAGCCTGCGAGGCCGAGGGCGGCCTGTCGGCACGGGACTGCCAGATGCTCAGGACCAAGCTGATGGTGGTTGCCAACGATGGGGCCGATGAAGCAGAAGCCGTGCGCGACTGGGAGGCCTTCAAACGTCTGGCCCAGCCGGGGGAGGAATATGCCAGCTTGCTCATGACCGAGCGAGAGCAGAGCGAGCTGCGTGCTGCACTGACCACCGCCGTGGACCATGCCGTGAGCGAGCGTGCAAAGGCCGCCATGGGGCGCATACAAGCGGCCCAGGGTGGCGTGCTGGTTGTCCTGCCTTCGGCTGAGGAGCTGCAGCCCTATGCGTCGAAAAATGATGAGCGGCTCAACCAGCTGGAGCGCTGGAAGCTGCTGCAAACCAATGCCGGCGACAGCGGCCTGCGCAGCTTCACCCTCACCGGCATGGTGACAGCCGTGGGGCAGGGGGATGGTGGAGCCTTGCGTATCGCCCTGGACCCCGGCTTGGCACAAACCAGCCTGCCTCAGGCCCTGGCGAAGTTGTGCCTGGCATTGCTGGTGGCAGGCTTGCTGTTGCTGGGCGGGACCATGCTGGTGCTGCGCCTGCGGGCCAGCAGCCAGCGCAAGCAGGCGCTGCAGGCTGACTTGGACAAGCGCCCCGCGCCTGGCGGTCAGGGGTTCGTTTGAGGGCGATCTGCCGGGGCCGCTGCTATCTGTAATGGTCGCCCCGTGCATCTGCCGGATTTTTGCCAGGCTGCGCAGAACTTTTGCTTCTATGATGCATCCCTCCTATTTCGCAGCCAGTGCCCCGACATAAACATGACAACACCGGGACCGTACAGGTGACATCTGCTTGAAATGGCTGGGCCCGGCCCCATTTCCCTCGGGTCGGGGCGGCCCTTTTTCGGCGCTTTTCCCTTTTTGGCTTTCTCCGTATGGAGCAAAAATCCCCATGAAACGTATTGCACTCTTCTTACTGACGAACATCGCCGTGGTGGTGGTGCTCGGTATCGTGGCCAGCCTGCTGGGCGTGAACCGCTTTCTCACCGCCAACGGCCTGAACCTGGGCGCCCTGCTGGGCTTTGCCTTCATCATGGGCTTTGGCGGCGCCATCATCTCGCTGCTGATCTCCAAGCCCATGGCCAAGTGGACCTCGGGCGTGCATGTGATTGACCAGCCGCGCAATGCCGATGAGGCCTGGATTCTGCAGACGGTGCAGAACTTCGCCCAGAAGGCCGGCATTGGCATGCCCGAAGTCGGCATCTACGAAGGCGAGCCCAATGCCTTTGCTACCGGCGCCTTCAAGAACTCGGCCCTGGTGGCGGTGTCCACCGGTCTGCTGCAAGGCATGACCCGCGAAGAGGTCGAGGCCGTGATCGGCCATGAAGTGGCCCACGTGGCCAATGGCGACATGGTGACCATGACCCTGATCCAGGGTGTGATGAACACCTTTGTGGTGTTTCTGTCGCGCGTCATCGGCTATGCCGTGGACAGCTTTTTGCGCAAGAACGACGAAAACAGCTCCGGCCCCGGCATTGGCTACTACGTGACCACCATCGTGATGGACATTCTGCTGGGCTTTGTGGCTGCCATGATCGTGGCCTGGTTCTCGCGCCAGCGCGAATTCCGCGCCGATGCCGGCGCCGCCCAGCTGATGGGCCGCAAGCAGCCCATGGTCAACGCTCTGGCCCGCCTGGGTGGCATGGTGCCCGGCGAACTGCCCAAGAGCATGGCCGCCATGGGTATTGCCGGGGGGATTGGCAAGCTGTTCTCCAGCCACCCACCCATCGAAGAGCGCATTGCTGCGCTGCAAAACCGCGCGCAATAAGCCGTTGCACACAGGCTCTGCGCCACAGGCCTGTGGCGGGCAACATGCAAGCACGGTCTTTACCCGTGCTTTACCCCTGCGATACCAACCCCGGTCAGCTTCTGGCCGGGGTTGTTCGTTAATAAGGGCATGAACATGATCGCTACGCGGTAGGGGGCCATCAGCATGCGCTTCACGATGAACGGGAAACCCTGGGTGCCACCCACCAGGTCGGCGCGCCGCGCCCTGGCCTGGCTGGCTGCAGCCGCCGGCGCAGCGCTGCTCACGGGCTGCGTGGTGCCGCCAGCTGGCGGGGGCTACGCAGGCGGTGGCTATGTGGAAAGCAACACCGTGGTCTATACCCAGTACGGCGCGCCGCCGCCGCCCCGGGTGGAATACCGCATGGCCGCGCCTTATCCCGACTATGTCTGGATGGGCGGCGACTGGGTCTGGGGTGGGCGCCGCTATGACTGGCGCCCCGGTCGCTGGGAGCCGCCGCAACGCCCGCCGCACTGGCGTGAGCCATCGCGCCCGGGCTGGAATCCGCCGCCCCCGTCACCTCGCCCGCGCCCATGGCGTGAGCCTCCCCAGGTGCAGCCATCACCGCCAGGGCCACCGCCGCATACGCAGCAGCCGCCTTGGGGGCAGCGCCCCTGGAATGGGCCAGGCATGCAGCGCCCCCGGCCTCCACAGCCGGGCCAACTGCCAGGCCAGATGACCCCAAGGCCGCCACGCCCGCAAGAGCAAGGAGAGCGGCCCAGCCGTCCGGACCGGGCCGAGCGACCACAGCGCGATAGGGACCACAACCGCAACCGTGAGTAAGAGCGTGTTTACGATCTCTACGCTGGCGCGCCGCGAGGAGATCGTAAACACGCTCTAACCATGCCAGGGGTAAAGCCCCTCGCCCGGATACTCGACAAAGAAGGACACACCGCATGACCGTTCCATCTCTTCCCCATGCCCGCCGCTGGCTGGGCGCGACCGCCATCGGCATGGCAGCCCTGCTCGGGGGCTGCGTGGTGGCGCCTGTCAGCCCGGGCTATACCTACACCACCTACGGTGATCCACCTCCTGTGCGCTATGAGGTGGTGCCGGTGTCGCCTTATCCGGCCTATGTCTGGACCCCGGGGGTCTGGATGTGGGGCGGTGCCCGCTACAACTGGCGCCCCGGCTACTGGGGCCCGTCACACCACCATGGCTGGGGTGGTGGTGGGCGGTGGCGGGGACGGTATTGACGATTCACCCGCCAAAGCAGCCAGGCTATTGCAGGGCTTCGCGCGAGCGGGCCTTGTCGAGCAAAAAGTCTATGCAGGTGCGCACCGCCTTGGTCTGGTGGCGGTTGGGCAGGTAGAGCAGGTACAAATGCGTGCCAAAAATGCTCAGCCGGTATTCCTGTAGCGTGGTCAACACCTCGCCGTTGGTGATGGCGTCCTGCACCACATAGTCGGGCACCAGGCCCACGCCCAGGCCGGCCATGATGCCCTGGCGCAGAAAGGGAAAATGCTCGGAGATCAGCGTGGGCTCCAGCGTCACTTCCTGGCGTTCCAGCCCCTGGTAGGCGGACAGGCGCAGCTGGCGGCCCATGACGCCGGCGGTGATCAGGGGCGTGTTGCGCAGCTCCAGCAGCGTGCGTGGCAGGCCATGTGCCGCCGCATAGGCGAGCGAGGCGCAGGCCACATAGCGCACATTGCCCAGGCTGCGCGCCACCACGGACAGCGGCGGCTCCTGGATCACGCGGATGGCAATGTCCACCTCGTCACGCAGATTGTCGGCGCGGTTTTCAAACAGCACGTCCAGCACGATGCCGGGGTACAGGCGCTTGAATTCAATCAGCCAGTCGCTCACCACGATCTGCCCATAGCCGCTGGGCACGCTGATGCCCACACGGCCCTGCAGCTCCTCGCCCAGGCTGGTGATGGTCTCCTGGGCGGCGGCCAGCTCGTTGCGGATGTTGCGCCCATGCTCGTACAGGCGCAGCCCCACTTCGGTGGGTTCCATGCGCCGGGTGGTGCGCTGCACCAGCTGCACGCCCAGGCTTTTTTCCAGCTGGTTCAGGTGGTAGCTGACGTTGGCGCGCGTCATCTTCAGCTTGCGGGCGGCCTGGCTCAGATTGCCGCTGTCGATGATTTCCACCAGCAAAGTCAAAGCGTTTAAATCCATAAGACAGGCTTGTAAAGAACCAAAGCCTTGCGGCTTTGATGGGTGAATCGTTGGCAGGCGCCCATACGGCACTTCATGCGGTGTTGCTTGCCCTTGCCGTACCAAAGTACTGTCTGCGGGCGCGCGCCTTGCCTGAAGCGCCGTCTGGGCGTTGTGGAGGAGAGCTCGTTGCCCACTGGACTTCGCAGGCTCGCTCCGGCCAGCCAGAAGGCTCAATTTCCCAGCATGGAGTGCCGAGACCCCATTCGCCAGGACACCGCGCAAGGGCCGCCCCGCCGCGCTGGTGTCGTCCCCCTCCGGCGCATTGCGCTAGAGAGGGGGAAGGCGCGTAGCGCCTCAGGGGGTGTCAAATTTCATTGAACAGTCTGTCAATAATTCATGGGATTGTAAAGAAGATTTATCGCGTCAAGAATGGGGCATCTGTTTATCAAAGAACATTGGAGACCCGTGCAATGAACGCTGAAGTCCACGCTCCCGCTGTCCAGACCCGCCTTGAAGGCGCTGTGCTGGTGGTCCGCATTGACAACCCTCCCGTGAATGCCCTGGGCCAGGCCGTGCGTGCCGGCCTGTTGGCGGCCGTGGAGCAGGCGGAGGCCGACGCTGGCGTGCAGGCGCTGTTGATCGTGGGCGAAGGCAAGGCTTTTATTGCGGGCGCCGATATCCGTGAATTCGGCAAGCCGCCCGTGGCGCCTTCGCTGCCCGAGGTCTGCAACCGCATTGAAGCCTCGAGCAAGATCGTCGTGGCCGCCATCCACGGCGCCGCCCTGGGCGGTGGCCTGGAAGTGGCCATGTCGGCCCACTACCGCCTGGCCCTTCCTGCGGCGAAGTTAGGTCTGCCCGAGGTCAGCCTGGGCCTGCTGCCCGGCGCCGGTGGCACGCAGCGCGCGCCGCGTCTGATGGGCGTGAAGGCCGCCACCGAGCTGATGCTCAGCGGCAAGCATTTGTCGGCCAAGGCCGGTCTGGCTGCCGGCCTGGTGGACCAGTTGGTGGAGGGCGAAGACCCCGTGGCCGCAGGCCTGGCCTATGCCAACGAATTGCTGGCTGCCAAGGCGGCGGTGCGCCCCACCCGTGACATCGCCATCGCCGACAAGGCCATGGCCCTGGCCGATCTGCAGGCCCTGGCCCTGGAGACCGCCAAAAAGGCGCGCGGCCTGTTCTCGCCCATGAAGATCATCGAATGCGTGCAAGCCGCAGTGAACCTGCCCTTCGACCAAGGCCTGGCCAAGGAGCGCGAGCTGTTTGTCGAATGCCTGAACAGCCCGCAGCGCCAAGGCCTGGTCCACGCCTTTTTTGCCGAGCGCGAGACCGCCAAGATCCCCGAAGCCAAGGCCGCCGCACCGCGCCACTTTGCCAAGATCGCCATCATCGGCGGCGGCACCATGGGCGCGGGCATCACCGTCTCGGCCCTGGACGCCGGTCTCACCGTGACCATGATCGAGCGCGATGCCGAATCCATTGCCCGTGGTCAGGCCAATGTGGAAAAGGTCTACAACGGCCTGATCGCCAAGGGCCGCATGACCGAGGCCGCCAAGGCCGCCGTCATGGCGCGCTACACACCCTCGACCAGCTATGACGATATCGCCGATGTGGACCTGGTGATTGAGGCCGTATTCGAAGATCTGGAAGTGAAAAAGGCCGTGTTCAAGGAGCTGGATCGCGTGTGCAAGCCCGGTGCCGTGCTGGCCACCAACACCTCCTACCTGGACATCGACGCCATTGCCGATGCCACCAGCCGTCCGCAGGACGTGATTGGCCTGCATTTCTTCAGCCCGGCCAACATCATGAAGCTGCTGGAAATCGTGGTGCCGGCCAAGGTCGCGCCCGATGTGGTGACCACGGCTTTTGCCCTGGCCAAGCAGATGAAGAAGGTGCCCGTGCGCGCCGGTGTGTGCGACGGCTTTATCGGCAACCGCATTCTGGCTGTGTACAAGCAGGCCGCCGACTTCATCATGGAAGACGGTGCCAGCCCTTACGAGGTGGACGAGGCCGTGCGCGGCTTTGGCTATCCCATGGGCCCCTTCCAGGTGACCGACCTGGCCGGCGGCGACATCGGCTGGGCCACGCGCAAGCGCCGCGCAGCCACGCGAGACCCCAAGGCCCGCTACGTTGAAGTGGCCGACCGCATTTGCGAAAACGGCTGGTTTGGTCAAAAGACCGGCCGTGGTTTCTACCTCTACCCCCAGGGCGCCCGCGTGGGCCAGCCCGACCCCGAGGTGCTGGCGATTGTGGATGCAGAGCGCGCCAAAAAGGGCGTGACGCCGCGCAGCTTTACGCCGGATGAAATCATGCGCCGCTACATGGCTGCCATGGTCAACGAAGGCGCCAAGGTGGTGGAAGAGGGCATTGCCCTGCGCCCCCTGGATGTGGACGTGACCTTTATCTCCGGCTATGGCTTCCCGCGCTGGCGCGGCGGCCCCATGAAGTGGGCCGACATGGTGGGCCTTCCCAAGGTGCTGGCCGACATCAATGAGTTCGCCAAGGAAGACGCGCTGTTCTGGAAGCCCGCCGCCCTGCTGCAAAAGCTGGTGGCCGAGGGCAAGAATTTTGACAGCTTGAATAAGTAAAGCTCCCCCTGAGCGGCTGCGCCGCTTCCCCCTCTCTGGCTGCGCCGGAGGGGGACGGCACCAGCGCTGCGGGGCGGCCCTTGCGCGGTGCTCCTGGATGGGGCCGTGCCCGTTGCAGAGGCTGCACAGCGTTGCAGCTGTGGATGCGCTTGCATCAAAAAAGAGAGCTTGCTACGCCTGATATCGCTAGGTTTCAAATGAAAAAGTATTTGAAATCAAGTAGATGAAGGCGATGGCTGCTATCAAAACCTATAAGTACAGAGAGACAAAAATCATGCGTGAAGCCGTCATCGTTTCCACCGCCCGCACCCCTTTGGCCAAGTCCCATCGTGGTGAGTTCAATGTCACCCCTGCAGCGCAGCTGGCGGCGTATTCCGTCAAGGCTGCGGTGGAGCGCTCGGGCATGGACCCGGCGCTGATCGAGGATCTGATCCTGGGCTGCGGCAACCCCGAAGGCATGCAGGGCAAGAACCTGGGCCGCCAGACCGTGATCCGCGCCGGCCTGCCGCTGGCCATGGGGGGCGCCACGGTGACGCGCTTTTGTGCCTCGGGCCTGCAATCGATTGCCATCGCCGCCGGCCGCATCGTGGCCGAGGGCGTGGATGCCATGCTGGCCGGTGGTGTGGAAAGCATCTCCGGCGCGCGCGCCCTGGGCACGCCGGCCGATCTGGACCCTTGGCTGGTAGAGCGCAAGCCCGAGCTGTTCATGGCCATGATCGACACCGCCGATGTGGTGGCCAAGCGCTATGGCATCTCGCGCGAAGACCAGGACGCCTTCTCGCTGCTGAGCCAGCAGCGCACGGCCGCTGCCCAGGCCGCCGGCATCTTCGACAGCGAAATCATCCCCTGTGCCGCGCGCATGGCGGAAAAAAACAAGGACACCGGCGAGATCACTTACCGCGACGTGGTGGCCACCCAGGACAACTGCAACCGCCCCGGCACTACCTTGGAAGGCCTGGCCAAGCTGGAGCCCGTGAAGGGCGCAGGCAACTTTGTCACCGCCGGCAATGCCTCGCAGCTGTCCGACGGCTCCAGCGCCTGCGTGGTGGTGGAGGCCAAGGTGGCCGAGCGCCTGGGCCTCCAACCCCTGGGTGCTTTCCGTGGCCTGGCCATTGCCGGCTGCGAGCCCGACGAGATGGGCATTGGCCCGGTGTTTGCCGTGCCCAAGCTGCTCAAGCGCCATGGCCTCACGGTGGATGACATCGACCTGTGGGAGCTGAATGAGGCCTTTGCCTCCCAAGCCCTGTACTGCCAACGCCAGTTGGACATTCCCATGGAGCGGCTCAACGTCAACGGCGGCGCCATTTCCATCGGCCACCCCTTTGGCATGACCGGTGCCCGTCTGGCCGGCCACATCCTGCTGGAAGGCCAGCGCCGCAAGGCCAAGAACCCGTCCGTGAAATACGGCGTGGTGACCATGTGCATTGCCGGTGGCATGGGGGCGGCTGGGCTCTTCGAGATATTTTGAACAACACCCCCTGAGTCGCTGCGCGCCTTCCCCCTCTCTGGCTTCGCCGGAGGAGGACGACACCAGCGCTGCGGGGCGGCCCTTGCGCGGTGTCTCTGACCTGGGGCTGCGCCAGTTTTAGAGGCCTTAGCGCCTGAATGATTGAGGAAGAACGCAATGGATTTGCAATTCACCCCCCAAGAACAAGCCTTCCGCGCGGAGGTGCAGGGTTTTCTGAAGGACAAGCTGCCCAAGCGCATTGCCGACAAGGTCAAGGCAGGCCAACGCCTGAGCAAAGAGGACCAGGCCGAGTGGCATGCCATCCTGAATGCGCGTGGCTGGTATGCCAACCACTGGCCCGAGGCCCATGGCGGCCCGGGCTGGGGGGCGGTGGAAAAATTCATCTTCGACACCGAATGCGCCCTGGCCGGCGGCCCGCGCATCGTGCCCTTTGGCGTGAATATGCTGGGCCCGGTGCTCATCAAATACGGCAACGAAGCGCAAAAAAACTATTGGCTACCCCGCATCCTGAATGGTGATGACTGGTGGTGCCAGGGCTATTCGGAGCCGGGTGCGGGCTCGGACCTGGCCTCGGTCAAGACCACGGCGGTGCGCGATGGAGACCACTACATCGTCAACGGCCAGAAAACCTGGACCACCCAGGGCCAGTACGCCAACATGATTTTTTGCCTGGTGCGCACCAACAAGGATGTGAAGGCGCAGTCCGGCATCAGCTTTTTGCTGGTGGACATGAACACGCCCGGTGTGGAGCTGCGCCCGATTCGCACCCTGGATGGCGACCATGAGGTCAACGAAGTCTTCTTCACCGATGTGAGAGTGCCGGTGGAAAACCTGGTGGGCGAAGAGAACAAGGGCTGGACCTACGCCAAATACCTGCTGACCTATGAGCGCACCGGCATTGCCGGCGTGGGCCTGTGCATCTCGGCCCTGGCCAAGTTGCAGGTGATTGCGGCCAAGGTGCACAAAAACGGCAAGCCTTTGAACCAGGACCCGCTGTTTGCGGCCCGTCTGGCCCGTGTAGAGATTGACCTGGAAAACATGAAGACCACCAATCTGCGCGTGATTGCCGCTGTGGCCGGTGGTGGCGTTCCGGGCGCGGAAAGCTCGATGCTGAAGATTCGTGGCACTGAAATCCGCCAGGAGATTCTGTCGCTGATCCGCCGTGCCATGGGCGTGTATGCCACGCCCTATATCGACGCCGCGCAGTACGAGGGCTATAGCGATGCGCCTGTGGGGCCCGCAGAAGCCGCGACGGCAGCAGCCAACTATTTCAACTACCGCAAGCTGTCGATTTTCGGTGGCTCTAATGAAATCCAGAAGAACATCATTTCGAAAATGATTCTTGGGTTGTGATCGAGCAAAGCTCCAAGGAAGACTGAATATGAACTTCGTACACACCGAAGACCGCCGCATGCTGGCGGATACCTTGAACCGCTTTGTCTCCGAGCAGTACGGCATAGAGCATCGCAACCAGATCGCCTATGGCGATGAAGGCCACAGCCCCGCGCTGTATGCGCAATTTGCCGAGCTGGGTGCCATTGGCGCCCTGTTCCCGGAAAGTGCGGGAGGTTTTGGCGGTGCCGGCTTTGACATCAGCGTGGTGTTTGAGGCCCTGGGCCGTGGCCTGGTGGCCGAGCCCTTGCTGGATGCACTTGTGGTGGGCCAGGCGCTGATCGCCGCAGGCACGGAATCGCAAAAAGCCAAGCTCGAAGCCATCATGGCCGGTGAGCTGATGGCCGCGCTGGCCCATGACGAGCCGGGCAGCCATTACGAGCCGAGCAATGTGGGAGCCACGGCCACCAAAACGGCCACGGGCTGGACCGTGAACGGCGCCAAGGCCGTGGTGGCCTTTGGCGAAAAGGCTGATCTGTTGCTGGTCTCCGCCCGCACCTCCGGCGGCCAGTTCGATACGGCTGGCATCAGCCTGTTCCTGGTGGATGGCAGCGCCGCAGGCATTGCCAAGCGGGGCTACAGCCGCTTTGATGGCGGCCGTGCTGCCGAGCTGACGTTCAGCAATGTGCAGCTGGCGGGCGATGCCCTGCTGGGCGCAGAAGGCCAGGGCTACGCCGTGCTGGAGCATATCCAGGGCTATGCGCTGCTGGCGCTGGCGGCCGAGGCACTGGGCGCCATGGATGTGGCCAAGCAATACACGCTGGAATACCTGCAGACCCGCAAGCAGTTTGGCGTGGCGATCGGCAGCTTCCAGGCCTTGCAGCACCGCATGGCCGACCTGTTGCTGGAGGTCGAGCAAATGCGTTCGGCCGTGACCAATGCGGCCGATGCCATCGACAACGCAGAGGGAGCGGTGCGCGCCAAAGCACTGTCTGCCGCCAAGTACACGGCCGGCTATGTGGGCACCTTGGTGGCCGAGGAAAGCATACAAATGCACGGCGGCATCGGCATGACCTGGGAGCTGCCGCTGGCCCATTACGCCAAGCGCCTGGTGCTGATCGATCACCAGTTCGGGGATGAGGACCATCACCTCGCAAGGTATATGACGCTCACCACCTGAGCTGTGTTCGGTGCGGCTTTCCTCTCTTGGAAGGCCGTGCTTTGGATTCAAGGAGAACAAGATGAGTGAAGCATTGCTGGTGCGCCGTGAAGGCGCGGTGCTGGTGTTGTCCAACAACAATGTGGCGGCGCGCAATGCGCTGTCGCCGGAGTTTTATGCGGCGGTGACGACGGCTTTGACTGATGCTGCTGCAGACGCCAGCGTGGGTGCCGTGGTGCTGACGGGCGAGGGTGGGCATTTTTGTGCCGGTGGCGATTTGCGCCAATTGGCCAAGCGCCGCGAGCTGCCCATGGAAGAGCGCAGGGCCAAGCTGGAAGGTTTGCATGACCTGATCCGGGCCGTGCGTGACTGCCCCAAGCCGGTGATTGCCGCCGTCGAAGGTGCAGCTGCAGGCGCGGGCCTGTCGCTGGCCCTGGCCTGCGACATGCTGGTGGCCGCGAAGAACGCGGTGTTCTCGGTGGCCTATGTGAAGGTGGGACTCACGCCGGATGGCGGCGCCACGGCTTTTCTGGCGGAGTTTGTCTCGCGCCAGGTGCTGACCGAGCTGTGCCTCACGGGTGAGCGCATCAGCGGCGAACGCCTGGCCCAGCTGGGCCCGGTGAACCGGCTGACCGAAGCCGGTGCCGCGCTGGCCGAGGCGGTGGCCTTGGCCCAGCAGGTGGCCACCGGACCCGATCAGGCCATGGCCCGCATCAAGGACCTGTGCCGCCAGGCACCACGCAACACGCTGGAGCAGCAGCTGGAACTGGAAGCCCGGTACATGGTGCGGTCCCAGGAAACCGAAGAGTCGCGCGAAGGCATTGGCGCCTTTCTGGAAAAACGCAGCCCCGATTTTGGGAAGCTGCGCCACCAGCCCCGCTGAACGCAAGCACAAGCAAGGAGACAAGAGCAATGACGGAGAAGACGGCGCAGGCCCAGGAGATGGACTTTCCCTTGGAAGGCGTGCGCGTGCTGGACCTTTCGCGGGTATTTGCCGGCCCGCTGTGCGGCCAGGTGCTGGCCGACTTTGGCGCGGATGTGATCAAGGTGGAGCACCCGGGGCGCGGTGACGATACGCGCGACTGGGGCATGCGCATAGGCAAGACCGAGACCACCTACTACAACAGCATGAACCGCAACAAGCGGTCCATCACGCTGGACCTGCAAACGCCCGAAGGTGTGCAACTGGTGTATGAGCTGCTGCCCCAGTGCGATGTGGTGATCCACAACTTCAAGCATGGCGGAGCGGAGAAGCTGGGCATAGGCTACGAGCAGCTCAAGGCCATCAAGCCCGAGCTGATTTACTGCAGCGTGGCTGGCTACAACAGCAGCACGCCCGAAGCCAAACGACCTGGCTACGACCTGGTGATCCAGGCCGAGGCCGGGCTGATGGCCATCAACGGCGAAGCCGGCACGCCGCCGCTGAAGTTTGGCGTGGCCGTGGTGGATTTGATGACGGGCATGTATGCCGCACAGGCCGTGCTGGCGGCCCTGTTTCAGCGCAGCAAAACGGGCCGAGGCCGGCAGATCGAGCTGTCGCTCTACGACTGTGGCCTGGGCATCAACGGCTACTACGCGCTGGATGCCATGCTGCTGGGCCATGACACGCAGCGCTATGGCAATGCCCACCCCTCCATCGTGCCCTATGGCATGTTCGAGGCAACTGATGGCCCGCTGATCATTGCCGTGGGCAACAACAGCCAGTTCGACAAATTCTGCCGCCAGGTCATTGGCCGCCCCGATATCGTCGAAGACCCGCGCTTTGCCACCAATGTGGAGCGCGCCAGAAATCGCATGGAGCTGCAGCCCTTGATGACCGAGATCATCAAAAGCTTTGAACGCGATGTGCTGCTGGAGCGCATGGCGGCCTGCGGCATTCCCAGTGGCCAGGTGGCCGGGTTGTATGAGGCATTGACCAGCGAGCGCACGCGCCAGGCCGGTGTGTTTCAGCAAATGCCCCATCCGGTGGCGGGCCAGACCTGGGTGTTTGCACCGCCTTATCGCCTGGATGGCCAGCGCCTGCCCATCCGCAGTGCGCCGCCCACATTGGGAGAGGGCACACGCGAGGTGCTGCAGCAGTTGCTGCAGCTGCCCGAAGAAGTGCTGCAGGAGTTGCAGGCCAAGGGCGTGCTGACGCTGCCGAAGGCCTGAAATGACGCACCCACTGCGTTGCTGCGTGGGTGCTTGGACATGAGGCCATTGATGGCGAGGAACTGAGCCAAGACCGCATTTCTGCAAAGACCACGCCACGATGGTCAAGGAGTGCGATTTCCCTTCCCAGACCGACCACTTCAGGAGACAAGGATATGGGTTTCAACGCTTTCAATCGACGCAACGCCCTGCAGGGCATGGCCGCTCTGGCGGGGAGCAGCTTGCTGCCACACGCGAGCTGGGCCAAGGCGGCTTATCCCAGCAAGCCGGTGCGCTTCATCGTGCCCTTCAACCCCGGAGGGGCGACCGACATCGTGGCCCGCGTGCTGGGTGAATCCATGTCCAAGCGCATGGGTCAGCCCATTCTGGTGGAAAACAAGGGCGGCGCTGCCGGCATGCTGGGCACCGACCAGGTGGCCAAGGCCGCGGCCGATGGCTACACGCTGGTGGTGTCGCTCAGCACCTCGCTGATGACCAACCAGTTCCTCTACAGCAAGATGGCCTACAACCCGCAGAAGGACTTGCGGATGCTGTCGCTGATCGCGTCGGCGCCGGTCACGCTGGTGGTCCATCCTTCGGTACCGGCCAACAACATGAAGGAGCTGTTGGCCTGGGTCAAGGCCAACAAGGGCAAGGTGTCCTACGGCTCCTGGGGCGTGGGCTCGTACGCCCATTTGGGCGGTGCCTATATGAGCAAGACCATGAACGCCGATATGACCCATGTGGCCTACAAGGGCGAAGCCCCCATGCTCCAGGAGCTGATCGGTGGCCAGCTGCAGCTGTGTTTTGCGAGTGCGCAGAACACAAAGGCCTTTATCGATGCCGGCCGCCTCAAGGCCATTGGCGTCACGGGCCGCCAGCGCATGACGGTGCTGCCCAATCTGCCCACGATTTACGAGCAGGGTGTGACCGACGAGGCCTATGCCGTTGTGGGTTGGGTGGCCATGGCGGCGCCGGCAGGCATACCCCAGGACCTCGTGGACCAGATCTATGCCCAGGTGCGCGAGTCTGTCAAGGATGCCAAGGTGCTGGAGCGCATTGCGGGGGCGGGCTTCTTGCCTGTTTTCAGCAGACCGGATGAATTTGCCAAGGCCTATGCCAGTGAGATGCCTGTGTGGAAGCACTTGGTTGAACTGGCAGAAGCCCGGATCGACTGATTCAAAAAAATCCTGGCGCGCGTGTGGGCGTCCGCGCGCAGGCCATGTAGATACAAGACGCTTGATGGAGACAGCATGAGTAGCATGGACCGCGCACAGGGCGCATCCCGTTTTTCTTTTCCCCGGCGCACGGCGCTGGCTTTTCTGGCAGCGCCGTTGCTGGCTGGCACGGCCCTGGCCCAGCAGGCCTGGCCGAGCAAGCCCATCACCTTGATCGTGCCTTTCCCTGCGGGGGGGCCGACCGATGTGATCTCACGCATTGTGGGCAAGGAGCTGTCAGACCGTCTCAAGCAACCCGTGATTGTGGAAAACCGCGCGGGTGCCTCGGGCTCCATTGCGGCCAGCCAGGTCAAGCGTGCCGCACCCGACGGCTATACCCTGATGACCTTGGCCACGCCCACGCTGTTTGCTCCCTTGTTCTACAAGGGCGCTGGCTATGACGTGGTGAAGGATTTCACGGCCATCTCCATGATTTACGACCTGCCCATTGTGATGGTGGTCAATCCCAGCAAGCTGCCCGGTGTCACCACCTTGCCTAAGCTGATTGAAACCGCGCGTGCACAGAAGGACCCGCTGAACTACACCACCAGCGGTGCCGGCAGCTTTGGCCATATGAGCATGGAGTTGCTCAAGGATCTGGGCAAGTTCGACATGCAGCATGTGGCCTACAAGGGCGGCGTGCCGGCGATCACCGACACCATCGGTGGCCAGGTGCCCATCATGTATGCCGACCTGGTGGCTGCGCTGCCCCACATCAAATCCGGCAAGCTGGTGGCGGTGGCCGTGGGTTCGCCCGAGCGTGTGAGCGTGGTGCCCGAGGTCAAGACCATTGCCGAGCAGGGTATTCAAGGTTTCTCCGCCGTATCTCTGGGGGCCTTGCTGGGCCCCAAGGGCATGCCCGCAGAGGTGGTGGTGCGCCTGAACAAGGAGATCAAGGACATCCTGGGGCAAAAAGAAGTGCAGGAGCGCATCCTGGGCGCCGGTGCCATTGCCCGCTTCCTGCCAGCGCAAGCCCTGCAGCAAAGCCTGACGGCAGACTTTGCCAAGTGGAGCAAGGTGGTGAAGGAAAAGGGCATGGTCGCGGAATAAGCACGCGGTGCATGCGCGGCCTGGCTGGCGCGCATGCACAGTCCGCGCAGCCTGTATTCGCCATTCGTGAATCCCTGTTTCTGAAATACTGAATTCATAGCTGCCGGTGCTTGCTGTATAAGCTCTGGCAACCATTTCAACCAACAACTTCCGAAAGAGAAAACCATGAAAGTATTGGTCCCAGTCAAGCGGGTGGTGGACTACAACGTCAAGGTCCGCGTCAAGAGCGATGGCACAGGCGTGGACATCGCCAACGTCAAGATGAGCATGAACCCGTTTGACGAGATTGCGGTGGAAGAAGCCGTGCGCCTGAAGGAAAAAGGCGTGGTCACGGAAGTGATCGCGGTGTCCTGCGGCGTGGCGCAATGCCAGGAGACGCTGCGCACGGCCATGGCCATTGGCGCCGACCGCGGCATTCTGGTGGAAACCGATGTCGAGCTGCAGCCCCTGGCCGTGGCCAAGCTGCTCAAGGCCCTGGTGGACAAAGAGCAACCCGGCTTGGTGATTCTGGGCAAGCAGGCCATCGACGGCGACAACAACCAGACCGGCCAGATGCTGGCGGCGCTGGCTGATCTGCCCCAGGCCACCTTTGCCTCCAAGGTGGAAGTGGCCGGCGACAAGGTGAATGTGACGCGTGAAGTGGACGGCGGCCTGGAGACCCTGGCCCTGAGCACGCCCGCCATCATCACCACCGACCTGCGCCTGAACGAGCCGCGTTATGTGACGCTGCCCAACATCATGAAGGCCAAGAAAAAGCAGCTGGACACGGTGAAGCCCGAGGACTTGGGTGTGGACGTGACGGCCCGCATCAAGACGCTGAAGGTCTCCGAGCCCGCCAAGCGCGGCGCCGGTGTGAAGGTGGCCGATGTGGCCGCTCTGGTCGACAAGCTCAAAAACGAAGCGAAGGTGATTTGACCCCCTGAGCCGCTTCGCGTCTTCCCCCAAGGGGGACGGCAGCCGCGCTTCGGGGCGGCCCTCGCGCGCTGCCCTGACCTGGGCTGCGTCAGTTTCAGGGGCCTGTCTTTCCATCCCAGACTTCGCAAGAACGTAAAGAATTTAGAGGTTGAACATGACTTCTCTCGTCATCGCAGAACACGACAACGCTTCGCTCAAGGGCGCTACTTTGAACACCGTGACGGCCGCCAAGGCCTGCGGCGGTGAGGTGCATGTGCTGGTGGCTGGCGAAAATGCCGGCGCTGCTGCCGCTGCCGCTGCCCAGATCGCTGGTGTGAGCAAGGTGATCCATGCCGACGGCGCAAGCCTCAAAGACGGCCTGGCAGAAAACCTGACCGCCCAGGTGCTGGCTGTGCAGGCCTCCGGCAACTACAGCCACATCCTGTTCTCGGCCACGGCCTCGGGCAAGAACGTGGCCCCGCGCGTGGCTGCCAAGCTGGACGTGGGCCAGATCAGCGACATCACCAAGGTGGACAGCGCCGACACCTTCGAGCGCCCCATCTATGCCGGCAACGCCGTGGCCACTGTGCAGAGCACGGATACCGTGAAGGTGATCACCGTGCGCGGCACGGGCTTTGACGCCGCTGCCACCACCGGTGGTTCGGCCGCTGTGGAAACCGTGGCGGCTGTGGCCGACGCCGGCAAGAGCAGCTTTGTGGGCCGCGAAGTCACCAAGAACGACCGCCCCGAGCTGACGGCCGCCAAGATCATCGTCTCCGGCGGCCGTGCCCTGGGCAGCGCCGAGAAGTTCAACGAAGTGATGACCCCGCTGGCCGACAAGCTGGGCGCGGCTATTGGCGCCTCGCGCGCGGCGGTGGACGCAGGCTATGCGCCCAACGACCTGCAAGTGGGCCAGACCGGCAAGATCGTGGCGCCGCAGCTGTATATCGCTGCCGGCATCTCGGGCGCCATCCAGCATTTGGCCGGCATGAAGGACTCCAAGGTGATCGTGGCGATCAACAAGGACCCGGAAGCGCCGATCTTCTCGGTGGCTGACTACGGTCTGGAGGCCGACCTGTTCCAGGCTGTGCCGGAACTGGTGAGCAAGCTGTAAGCAAGCGTACCGTGTATCCATTTCAAGGAGCCTTCGGGCTCCTTTTTTGTAACATGAACATGGTTTGTTGTTTTCAGCCACGGCAAAAAACAATGGCCTGCTGAAACAATATGTATTTGAGAATATGGCGCTTGTCGGAGAATGACTGACGCAGAAAGTGGGTGTGTACTCTCGGTTTTTTGAGGATTTTTTACGTTCTCAGGAAGGTTAAAGGTGGTTCATTTCGATAGCTGATTACTATAATCATCGGAGAATCGATTTGTTTTTAATGACATTGGAGCGTCGACTGAAGATTGAATCGATTCGCCAGGACGCAAGGTCATGCTCCAAGAATACCGGTCGGAAGCCGGTAGCTCCGCCTTGCCGAGGGGGAGACTCCCACCATGTTCGTGTCGCACAAGCATGCGAGACATGCAAGGGCGGGCCGTATTGTGAGATTTTCTGTAAGACAGTCAGGGGCTTTGGCTCCGTCTGCTGCGGTTATCTCGCAGGCTCGCTCTATGCAGCACTGTGCTGTGGCCATGCGCCATATGCTGTGCCAAGGCAATGCTTGCCATTTGTTTCCAAGTAAAACATTTTCGAGGAAGTGGGCCGTCGTGCCTCTATCCCCGTGCTCGCGCCAAAGAGAAGGCGCGAGAGACACCGCCAACTGAGGAGGGCAGAAAAATGCAACTCAAACCTATTGCTCAAATTGTGATCGCCATGGGCGCAGCCGCGCTTTCGCTGGGTGCCGCCGCGCAAACTGCAGGCAATGTGCTGCAACTGCCCAAAGTGGTGGAAAAAGCCGTGACCACGCACCCCGAGGTGCGTGCGCGCTACCAGGACTTTATGTCGTCGCTGGAAGGTCAGAACGTCGCACGCGGCGGATGGCGTCCCCAGGTGACGGCGCAAGGCTGGGTGGGCAAGGAGTGGCGCAGCCATATGCCAGGCCAGTCCAACTATGACTGGAACCGTCCGGGATGGAATCTGGATTTGCGCCAACTGATTTTTGATGGCGGTATCACCAGCAACAACATCAGCCAGTGGGGCTTTGAAAAGCTGTCCGGCTATTACGAGTTGATGGCCACTTCAAACAATCTGGCCAATGAGGCGACAGCCGCCTACCTGGATGTGCAGCGCTATCGCGAAATGCAAATCCTGGCGCGTGACAACTACAGCGTGCACGAAACCACGCTGAAACAGCTGCGTGAGCGCCAGCAGTCTGGTGTGGGGCGCGGTGTGGACCTGGAGCAGGCCAACGGTCGTCTGGCATTGGCGCAGAGCAATCTGATGACGGAGAGCAACAACCTCAACGATGTGTCGCAGCGCTACCGACGCGTGGTGGGCGAATACCCCGTTGCGGAGCTCGAGCCTGTAGCCGATATAGGGGGAAAGCTGCCTGCGTCGACCGGGACCGCTAACTTTGTCGACTCGCTGCGCGCCAATCCCAGCCTGCTGTCCAAGCAGGCTCTGGTTCAGGCGGCACAAGCGGGCGAGAAATCGGCCAAGGGCTCACGCGCTCCGTTGGTGGAGCTGCGTGCCGGCGTGGGGCGTGATCGTTCGCAGCCCGATGGCATCTATCGCGACATGCAGAGCGCGCATGTCCAGGTGTTGATGACCTACAACCTCTACCGCGGTGGCTCGGATGAGGCCCGCGTGCGCCAGACGGCTGCCCAGGCCTATGCTGCCCGCGATGTGGCGGACTACACCTGCCGCAATGTGCAGCAGGAACTCTCGATCTCGTGGAACAACATCATGCGCCTGCGTCAGCAGATGCCTTTCCTGCAGGAGCATGAGCAGTCAACGGCCAAGGTCCGGTTGGCCTATCAGCAGCAGTTCCAGATCGGTCAGCGTACGTTGCTGGACTTGTTGAATACGGAAAACGAGTTGTTTGACGCCCGTCGTGCATTGCTGAATGCGCAATACGACCTCAAAAAGGCCGAATACCAGTGGCTGGCACTGTCGAGCAAGCTGTTGGAGACTCTGGGTTTGGCGCAGCCTCACTCGGGTGACCTGCCGCAAGAGCAACAATCGTTGACGCTCCCGGATGATCTGCTGCAAGCTTGCATGACTCCGCTGCCAGATACCACCAATCTGGCTCCCGTGATCGCGTATGGTGAAGGCGACAAGCCTCCGGTGCTGAAAACGACCCGGTAATCTGAGCGATCACATTGCAACGAGCAGGCCCGGTTTTTCCGGGCCTGAAAGACATGGACGACCCTCACAAGCCCCAAGAAGATCCCAGCGTACCTGGCGAGCGAGAGATGCACGATCTCGACGATGGCTTTATTCGTGTGCTGGAAGATCTGATCGATGCGCTGCTGGCCAATGGCACGCTGCGCTTGACCGATCTGCCGCCCCAGGCGCTGGAAAAGCTGGAGCGGCGCAAGGCGACGCGGCTGCGTATCCGTGATGCAAACAGCCTGATCAATGACGACGAAGAGCTGATCTGAGAACCCATGTCCGTGCAAGACCCCCACAGCGCCGCCGCGACGGCAGAGCGCCCTACTGATCCGGTGGCAGAACCTGCGGTTTCTGCCACTGAAAAAATTCCGGCAGCAGAGCAAAAAGACTCGGCTGCGATCACCAAGCTGGCATCCGAGGCCGCTGCTGCTGCAGCAGCGGCGCGTGCGAAGGTGCCTTCGTCTCCCGTGCCAGGCATGCCGCCGCCCCATGTGGTGCATGACGACCCTTTGCTTGCCTGTCTGGTTGAGCTCACCCGCCTTCACGGGCATCCGCTGACCGCACAGGCGCTGAGCAATGGCCTGCCGCTGGTGGCGCAGCGCCTCACGCCTTCTTTGTTACCACGGGCCGCGGCCCGGGCCCATTGCACTGCACGCGTAGTGCGTCGTGATCTGGAGCGTCTGCCCGCCGCTTTGCTGCCAGCCATTGTGTTGCTGGAAGGCAGTCGTGCAGCACTGCTGTTGCAGGAGTTGGCGGATGGCCGCCTCTTGGTGCAGTTCCCCGAATCAGACAGCCCTGTCAGCATGGAGCATGCCGAGCTGCAGGCCATCTATAGCGGTGTGATCTGTTTTGTGCGTCCGCAGTTCAGGTTGGAGAAGCGCTCCATCCAGGCCGGCGTCGAGGCGCGCAGCAGCCACTGGTTCTGGGCTGTGATTTGGGAGAACTGGCGCCTGTATCGGGACGCGCTGGTGGCCGCCGTGCTGATCAATGTGTTCGCATTGGCCATGCCCTTGTTCTCCATGAATGTGTATGACCGGGTGGTGCCCAATAACGCGGTGGAAACCTTGTGGGTGCTGGCCATTGGCATCAGCCTGGTGCTGCTGTTCAACTTTGTGTTGACCACGGTGCGCTCTTATGTGGTGGATACCGCCAGCAAGCGTGTCGATGTCAAATTGTCGGCCCAGATCATGGAGCGTGTGCTGGACCTGCGCATGGAAGCCCGTCCGGCCTCTGTGGGCTCGTTTGCTTCCAATCTTCGTTCGTTCGAGTCGGTGCGCGATTTCATCGCCTCTGCCAGTCTGACCACGCTGGTGGACCTTCCCTTTGTGCTGTTGTTCCTGGCGGTGCTGGCCTGGGTGTCTCCTTGGATGCTGATTCCGCCGGTGGTAGCCATTGTGGCGGTGCTGGCCGTGTCGTTTGTCGCACAGGCACGTATGGAGGCTATGACCATCAAGACCTTCCAGGCAGCCTCTCAGCGCAACGGCCTCTTGGTGGAGTCGCTGACCAACCTGGAAGCCGTGAAGACCTTGAACGCCCAGAGCAGTGTGCAGCGTCTGTGGGAAAGCTCCACGGAATATCTGGCCTTCATGGGCGGCAAGATCAAGCTCATCTCTTCGGCCACCGTCAACTTTGTGCAGACCATGCAGCAGATGGTGTCGGTGGCCGTGGTGGTGATCGGTGTCTATCTGGTGCAGGACGCGGCCCTGTCCATGGGCGGCATCATTGCGGCATCCATGATCGCGGGGCGCTGCCTGGCGCCGCTGGGCCAAGTGGCTGGGCTGATGATGCAGTACCAGAACGCCCGCACCTCGCTGAACTCCATCGACAACTATATGAAGATGCCGGTGGAGCGTACGCAGGACAAGGAATACGTCAGCCGGCCCAGTCTGGAAGGGGCAATCGAGTTTCGCAACGTCAGCTTTACCTACCCGGGTGGCAAGCACCCCGTGCTCAATAATCTGTCTTTCAAAGTGGCAGCGGGCGAGCGCGTCGGCATCATTGGCCGTATCGGATCGGGCAAGAGTACGCTGGAAAAATTGGTGTTGGGCCTGTACCAGCCGACCGAGGGCGCCGTGCTGGTGGATGGCGTGGATGTGCGCCAAATCGATCCTAGCGATCTGCGCCGCGCTATCGGCCATGTGCCTCAGGACCCTATGCTGTTCTATGGCAGCCTCAAGCAAAACCTGCTGATTGGCGCGCCCTATGCCAGTGAGGAAGACATGCTGCAGGCCGCACGCCTTGCAGGCGTCAATGAATTCGCCGACCAGCATCCAGATGGCTATGACATGCCCATCGGTGAGCGGGGTGAGTCACTTTCAGGTGGTCAGCGGCAATCCATTGCCGTAGCACGGGCCATGATCCATGACCCCGCTGTTCTGCTGCTGGATGAGCCCAGCAGCAATCTGGACAACCAAAGTGAAGCAATGCTTCGACGTCGCTTGGTGGACGCCGGAAGCGACAAGACCATGCTGCTGGTCACCCATCGCACGGCCTTGCTGGAGTTGGTGGAGCGTTTGATTGTGGTGGATGGCGGAAAAATCGTCGCCGACGGACCCAAGGAACAAGTGGTGCAGGCCCTCAAGCAAGGCCGCATTGGAAGTGTGGCAGGCCGCGCATGAAGCAGAACAAACTCAATCTGAAAGACCGTCTGCGCCAGGGCCTGAATTGGCTGATGGAAGGCAGCGAAGCAGTCAGCCAGCACAACGCCGCCGACTTTGCCGCCGATGCGCAATGGGCAACTGCCCAGCAGCAGGCCAGGGGCTCGCGTCTGCTGATCTGGCTGGCATTGGCCGTCGTGTTGGTGCTGGTGCTGTGGGCCAGTCTGGGGCATATCGACGAGGTCGTGCGCGGTCAGGGCAAGGTGGTGCCTTCGCGCCAGGTGCAGGTGGTGCAAAGCCTGGACGGTGGTGTCGTGGAAGAGATTCTGGTACGCCCTGGTCAGCGAGTCGAAGAAGGTCAGGTGCTGCTGCGCATCGATCCCACACGCTACAGCTCCTCGCTGGGCGAAAACAAAGCTGACACGCTGTCCCTGAAGGCCAAGGCCGCACGCCTGGAGGCATTGGCTTCGGGCGAGATATTGCAAATGCCGGAAGAGGTGCAAACAGCCGCCCCCAAGCTGGCGGAGATGGAGCGCCGTGTCTGGGAAAGCCGCACGCAGGAGTTCAACACCACCATCAATATTGCACGCGACCAGTTGCGGCAACGGCAACAGGAGCTGCGAGAAACGCTGGCCAACCGTGACCAGGCCTCTTCCAGCTGCAGCTTGACGTCGGAAGAGCTGGCTGTGACCCGGCCTTTGCTCAAGAGCGGCGCTGTGTCGGAAGTGGATCTGTTGCGCCTGCAGCGTGATGTGGCCCGCTTTTGCGGCGAAGCCAAGGCGGCCAGTGCGCAGAGCGACCGCATCCGTGCAGCCATTCAAGAGGCAGAAAAGAAAATTCAGGAGGCCGAGCTCAATGTGCGCAACCAAGCACGCGTGGAACTGGCTGAGACCCGTGCCAAGCTCAGCAATCTGGAGCAAGGTCAGGTGGCGCTGGAAGACCGCGTCAAATTGGCCGAGGTGCGTGCGCCTGTGCGCGGCACGGTCAACACGCTGATGGCCAACACGGTCGGCGGAGTGGTACAGCCAGGCAAGGACATTCTGGATATCGTGCCTCTGGACGACACCTTGCTGCTGGAAGTGCAGATCAACCCGCGGGATATCGGTTTTCTGCACTACGGCCAGAAGGCCGAAGTCAAGTTCACTGCGTATGACTTTGCCATCTACGGTGGCTTGCCAGGAGTGGTCGAGCAGATTGGTGCCAACACCATCACCGATGAAAAAGGTAACTCCTTCTACATCGGCAAGGTGCGTACCGATCGCACCAATGTGGGTGATGACTCGCGGCCCATTATTCCGGGCATGCAGGCAGAGGTGCACATCCTGACGGGAAAGCGCACCTTGATGCAGTACCTGCTCAAGCCCATTTTGCGAGCCAAGTCGAACGCCTTCACGGAGCGTTAGTCGCGCCGCGCACCAGACACCTATAACGACGAATGAAGAGAGGGAAAGTGGAATGCATGCATTGCCTGTCTTGATGCTCACACAAGATGCAGCGCTGTGGCAGCACTGGCAGCAGATCGCCAGTGCGCAATGGCTACCAGCGCGCGGTAGCACTCTGGCGGACCTGGAGCGCTGGAAGCAGAAAAACCGCAGTCTGGTGGTGCTTGACGCTGCCTTGCCACAGCTGCCGAGCTGGACCGATTCTCGCTGGGCAGCGGTGGTGGGAGATGTGAAACTGCTGGTGCTCAGCAGCCGTCCCAGTGACGAGGATGCACGCCAGGCGCTGGCAGTAGGTTGCTGCGGCTATGCCCATGCCTATTCCACGCTGACCACGTTGACCAACATCTTGCACAGCATTGCGACAGGCAATATCTGGATGGGGCGCTCGCTGCTGCAGCGTCTGCTACAGGATGTTGATGCCCGTCTGCCGGAGCCCGGAGTGCAATGGGCGGATCAGCTGTCACGGCGAGAGCAGGAGGTGGCGCGCTTGGCCGCGATGGGGCAAAGCAATGCGGATATCGCCGAGCGCTTGTCCATCAGTGAGCGCACTGTACGCGCCCATTTGTCGGCCATTTTTGAAAAGCTGCAGGTGCAGGACCGCTTGATGTTGGCCCTCAAGGTGCATGGCATTGGCCGGGGGCAAGCGGCGTAAGCTCAAAGCGAAATCGAGTCATCTTTGGTAATGGGGTTGCTATACAGGCAGTTGCTGCTGTTGAATTAATTGCGCCTTGGGTCTCGACCTGAGTGCTGGCCCTGTCAAAAACAGGCCTGCCGTATGGCAGGCCTGTTTTTTTGTATCTGTTCAGCTTTCATAAAGCTTGGCTAATTGGCGCAGCGGCCAATAGCTGGAGGTGGGGTGAATTCTTACGATTGCGTTAGAAATTTAGATAGGTGTTTGTGCGCCCGAACACCACAAAAGTCACCATTACTGAGAGAGTAAAAATGGCAACCACCACCGTTCTCGTTACGCAGCTGACTGGCCAAGCATGGATTCGCGATGCGGATGGCAACCTCATGCCGCTGCGTGAAGGCATGAGCATCCCCTCCGATGCCAATGTCATCACTGCCTCTGGTAGCACTGTGCAGCTGCAGGCGGATGGTCAGCCTCCGCTGACGTTAGGCGAGAACCAGAATGTGGCATTGAACCAGGGCGTGTTCGAAGACATCCCCGCAGCAGAAGCTGCTGTACCGGCTGCTGCAGATCCGTTGGTGGACAACCTGATTGCGGCCATCAACAGCGGTCAAGACCCTCTGGCTGAGCTGGACCCCACGGCGGCAACCATGGCCGGTGGTGGCGGTGGTGGTGGCACCTTTGTGCGCTTGTCCAGTGTAGTGGAAGGCACTTCGCCCTTGGCGTTGGCCTATCCCCGTGGTGCTTCGGAGGTGCCGGAAGAACGTCGTGGCGGGGCAGCAGCGGCAGTTGATACGGCGGAATCCCCGGTAGAGAATGCTCCCCCTCTTGCTCGGCCTGACATGGCCATCGCCGAGGAGGATTCGGGTCCAGTGACCGGTAATGTATTGAACAACGACAGCGATCCAGAAAATCAGCCGCTGCAGGTGACGCAGTTCGTTGTTGATGGCAAGGCCTATCAGGTCGGAGAAGTTGCTACCATCGTAGGCATTGGTTCGCTGACCATTGGACGCGATGGGGTATATGCCTTTATGCCAGAAGCAAACTGGAGCGGCAAGGTACCACAAGTAACCTATACAGTTAGCGATGGTGCGAGCACGGACACTTCGACGCTGGGCATTGAAGTAACGCCAGTCAACGATGCGCCTGAGACAGAAAACACGGCAGGCAAGGGCGATGAGGACAAGCCGGTCACCGTGGAGCTGAAGGGCTCGGACGTGGATGGGACGGTCAAGGAGTTCGTGATCAAGAGCTTGCCAACGGATGGCAAGCTGATGTTCAACGGCCAGGAGCTGGCCGTGGGCTCGAAGGTGCCTGCCACGAACGATGGCGCACAGATCACGTTTGAGCCGAACGCCAACTGGAACGGCCAAACCACGTTCACCTACGCCTCGGTGGACAACGACGGGCTGGAAGATCCGACACCGGCAACGGGCACCATCACGGTGGATGCAGTCAACGATGCGCCTGAGACAGAAAACACGGCAGGCAAGGGCGATGAGGACAAGCCGGTCACCGTGGAGCTGAAGGGCTCGGACGTGGATGGGACGGTCAAGGAGTTCGTGATCAAGAGCTTGCCAACGGATGGCAAGCTGATGTTCAACGGCCAGGAGCTGGCCGTGGGCTCGAAGGTGCCTGCCACGAACGATGGCGCACAGATCACGTTTGAGCCGAACGCCAACTGGAACGGCCAAACCACGTTCACCTACGCCTCGGTGGACAACGACGGGCTGGAAGATCCGACACCGGCAACGGGCACCATCACGGTGGATGCAGTCAACGATGCGCCTGAGACAGAAAACACGGCAGGCAAGGGCGATGAGGACAAGCCGGTCACCGTGGAGCTGAAGGGCTCGGACGTGGATGGGACGGTCAAGGAGTTCGTGATCAAGAGCTTGCCAACGGATGGCAAGCTGATGTTCAACGGCCAGGAGCTGGCCGTGGGCTCGAAGGTGCCTGCCACGAACGATGGCGCACAGATCACGTTTGAGCCGAACGCCAACTGGAACGGCCAAACCACGTTCACCTACGCCTCGGTGGACAACGACGGGCTGGAAGATCCGACACCGGCAACGGGCACCATCACGGTGGATGCAGTCAACGATGCGCCTGAGACAGAAAACACGGCAGGCAAGGGCGATGAGGACAAGCCGGTCACCGTGGAGCTGAAGGGCTCGGACGTGGATGGGACGGTCAAGGAGTTCGTGATCAAGAGCTTGCCAACGGATGGCAAGCTGATGTTCAACGGCCAGGAGCTGGCCGTGGGCTCGAAGGTGCCTGCCACGAACGATGGCGCACAGATCACGTTTGAGCCGAACGCCAACTGGAACGGCCAAACCACGTTCACCTACGCCTCGGTGGACAACGACGGGCTGGAAGATCCGACACCGGCAACGGGCACCATCACGGTGGATGCAGTCAACGATGCGCCTGAGACAGAAAACACGGCAGGCAAGGGCGATGAGGACAAGCCGGTCACCGTGGAGCTGAAGGGCTCGGACGTGGATGGGACGGTCAAGGAGTTCGTGATCAAGAGCTTGCCAACGGATGGCAAGCTGATGTTCAACGGCCAGGAGCTGGCCGTGGGCTCGAAGGTGCCTGCCACGAACGATGGCGCACAGATCACGTTTGAGCCGAACGCCAACTGGAACGGCCAAACCACGTTCACCTACGCCTCGGTGGACAACGACGGGCTGGAAGATCCGACACCGGCAACGGGCACCATCACGGTGGATGCAGTCAACGATGCGCCTGAGACAGAAAACACGGCAGGCAAGGGCGATGAGGACAAGCCGGTCACCGTGGAGCTGAAGGGCTCGGACGTGGATGGGACGGTCAAGGAGTTCGTGATCAAGAGCTTGCCAACGGATGGCAAGCTGATGTTCAACGGCCAGGAGCTGGCCGTGGGCTCGAAGGTGCCTGCCACGAACGATGGCGCACAGATCACGTTTGAGCCGAACGCCAACTGGAACGGCCAAACCACGTTCACCTACGCCTCGGTGGACAACGACGGGCTGGAAGATCCGACACCGGCAACGGGCACCATCACGGTGGATGCAGTCAACGATGCGCCTGAGACAGAAAACACGGCAGGCAAGGGCGATGAGGACAAGCCGGTCACCGTGGAGCTGAAGGGCTCGGACGTGGATGGGACGGTCAAGGAGTTCGTGATCAAGAGCTTGCCAACGGATGGCAAGCTGATGTTCAACGGCCAGGAGCTGGCCGTGGGCTCGAAGGTGCCTGCCACGAACGATGGCGCACAGATCACGTTTGAGCCGAACGCCAACTGGAACGGCCAAACCACGTTCACCTACGCCTCGGTGGACAACGACGGGCTGGAAGATCCGACACCGGCAACGGGCACCATCACGGTGGATGCAGTCAACGATGCGCCTGAGACAGAAAACACGGCAGGCAAGGGCGATGAGGACAAGCCGGTCACCGTGGAGCTGAAGGGCTCGGACGTGGATGGGACGGTCAAGGAGTTCGTGATCAAGAGCTTGCCAACGGATGGCAAGCTGATGTTCAACGGCCAGGAGCTGGCCGTGGGCTCGAAGGTGCCTGCCACGAACGATGGCGCACAGATCACGTTTGAGCCGAACGCCAACTGGAACGGCCAAACCACGTTCACCTACGCCTCGGTGGACAACGACGGGCTGGAAGATCCGACACCGGCAACGGGCACCATCACGGTGGATGCAGTCAACGATGCGCCTGAGACAGAAAACACGGCAGGCAAGGGCGATGAGGACAAGCCGGTCACCGTGGAGCTGAAGGGCTCGGACGTGGATGGGACGGTCAAGGAGTTCGTGATCAAGAGCTTGCCAACGGATGGCAAGCTGATGTTCAACGGCCAGGAGCTGGCCGTGGGCTCGAAGGTGCCTGCCACGAACGATGGCGCACAGATCACGTTTGAGCCGAACGCCAACTGGAACGGCCAAACCACGTTCACCTACGCCTCGGTGGACAACGACGGGCTGGAAGATCCGACACCGGCAACGGGCACCATCACGGTGGATGCAGTCAACGATGCGCCTGAGACAGAAAACACGGCAGGCAAGGGCGATGAGGACAAGCCGGTCACCGTGGAGCTGAAGGGCTCGGACGTGGATGGGACGGTCAAGGAGTTCGTGATCAAGAGCTTGCCAACGGATGGCAAGCTGATGTTCAACGGCCAGGAGCTGGCCGTGGGCTCGAAGGTGCCTGCCACGAACGATGGCGCACAGATCACGTTTGAGCCGAACGCCAACTGGAACGGCCAAACCACGTTCACCTACGCCTCGGTGGACAACGACGGGCTGGAAGATCCGACACCGGCAACGGGCACCATCACGGTGGATGCAGTCAACGATGCGCCTGAGACAGAAAACACGGCAGGCAAGGGCGATGAGGACAAGCCGGTCACCGTGGAGCTGAAGGGCTCGGACGTGGATGGGACGGTCAAGGAGTTCGTGATCAAGAGCTTGCCAACGGATGGCAAGCTGATGTTCAACGGCCAGGAGCTGGCCGTGGGCTCGAAGGTGCCTGCCACGAACGATGGCGCACAGATCACGTTTGAGCCGAACGCCAACTGGAACGGCCAAACCACGTTCACCTACGCCTCGGTGGACAACGACGGGCTGGAAGATCCGACACCGGCAACGGGCACCATCACGGTGGATGCAGTCAACGATGCGCCTGAGACAGAAAACACGGCAGGCAAGGGCGATGAGGACAAGCCGGTCACCGTGGAGCTGAAGGGCTCGGACGTGGATGGGACGGTCAAGGAGTTCGTGATCAAGAGCTTGCCAACGGATGGCAAGCTGATGTTCAACGGCCAGGAGCTGGCCGTGGGCTCGAAGGTGCCTGCCACGAACGATGGCGCACAGATCACGTTTGAGCCGAACGCCAACTGGAACGGCCAAACCACGTTCACCTACGCCTCGGTGGACAACGACGGGCTGGAAGATCCGACACCGGCAACGGGCACCATCACGGTGGATGCAGTCAACGATGCGCCTGAGACAGAAAACACGGCAGGCAAGGGCGATGAGGACAAGCCGGTCACCGTGGAGCTGAAGGGCTCGGACGTGGATGGGACGGTCAAGGAGTTCGTGATCAAGAGCTTGCCAACGGATGGCAAGCTGATGTTCAACGGCCAGGAGCTGGCCGTGGGCTCGAAGGTGCCTGCCACGAACGATGGCGCACAGATCACGTTTGAGCCGAACGCCAACTGGAACGGCCAAACCACGTTCACCTACGCCTCGGTGGACAACGACGGGCTGGAAGATCCGACACCGGCAACGGGCACCATCACGGTGGATGCAGTCAACGATGCGCCTGAGACAGAAAACACGGCAGGCAAGGGCGATGAGGACAAGCCGGTCACCGTGGAGCTGAAGGGCTCGGACGTGGATGGGACGGTCAAGGAGTTCGTGATCAAGAGCTTGCCAACGGATGGCAAGCTGATGTTCAACGGCCAGGAGCTGGCCGTGGGCTCGAAGGTGCCTGCCACGAACGATGGCGCACAGATCACGTTTGAGCCGAACGCCAACTGGAACGGCCAAACCACGTTCACCTACGCCTCGGTGGACAACGACGGGCTGGAAGATCCGACACCGGCAACGGGCACCATCACGGTGGATGCAGTCAACGATGCGCCTGAGACAGAAAACACGGCAGGCAAGGGCGATGAGGACAAGCCGGTCACCGTGGAGCTGAAGGGCTCGGACGTGGATGGGACGGTCAAGGAGTTCGTGATCAAGAGCTTGCCAACGGATGGCAAGCTGATGTTCAACGGCCAGGAGCTGGCCGTGGGCTCGAAGGTGCCTGCCACGAACGATGGCGCACAGATCACGTTTGAGCCGAACGCCAACTGGAACGGCCAAACCACGTTCACCTACGCCTCGGTGGACAACGACGGGCTGGAAGATCCGACACCGGCAACGGGCACCATCACGGTGGATGCAGTCAACGATGCGCCTGAGACAGAAAACACGGCAGGCAAGGGCGATGAGGACAAGCCGGTCACCGTGGAGCTGAAGGGCTCGGACGTGGATGGGACGGTCAAGGAGTTCGTGATCAAGAGCTTGCCAACGGATGGCAAGCTGATGTTCAACGGCCAGGAGCTGGCCGTGGGCTCGAAGGTGCCTGCCACGAACGATGGCGCACAGATCACGTTTGAGCCGAACGCCAACTGGAACGGCCAAACCACGTTCACCTACGCCTCGGTGGACAACGACGGGCTGGAAGATCCGACACCGGCAACGGGCACCATCACGGTGGATGCAGTCAACGATGCGCCTGAGACAGAAAACACGGCAGGCAAGGGCGATGAGGACAAGCCGGTCACCGTGGAGCTGAAGGGCTCGGACGTGGATGGGACGGTCAAGGAGTTCGTGATCAAGAGCTTGCCAACGGATGGCAAGCTGATGTTCAACGGCCAGGAGCTGGCCGTGGGCTCGAAGGTGCCTGCCACGAACGATGGCGCACAGATCACGTTTGAGCCGAACGCCAACTGGAACGGCCAAACCACGTTCACCTACGCCTCGGTGGACAACGACGGGCTGGAAGATCCGACACCGGCAACGGGCACCATCACGGTGGATGCAGTCAACGATGCGCCTGAGACAGAAAACACGGCAGGCAAGGGCGATGAGGACAAGCCGGTCACCGTGGAGCTGAAGGGCTCGGACGTGGATGGGACGGTCAAGGAGTTCGTGATCAAGAGCTTGCCAACGGATGGCAAGCTGATGTTCAACGGCCAGGAGCTGGCCGTGGGCTCGAAGGTGCCTGCCACGAACGATGGCGCACAGATCACGTTTGAGCCGAACGCCAACTGGAACGGCCAAACCACGTTCACCTACGCCTCGGTGGACAACGACGGGCTGGAAGATCCGACACCGGCAACGGGCACCATCACGGTGGATGCAGTCAACGATGCGCCTGAGACAGAAAACACGGCAGGCAAGGGCGATGAGGACAAGCCGGTCACCGTGGAGCTGAAGGGCTCGGACGTGGATGGGACGGTCAAGGAGTTCGTGATCAAGAGCTTGCCAACGGATGGCAAGCTGATGTTCAACGGCCAGGAGCTGGCCGTGGGCTCGAAGGTGCCTGCCACGAACGATGGCGCACAGATCACGTTTGAGCCGAACGCCAACTGGAACGGCCAAACCACGTTCACCTACGCCTCGGTGGACAACGACGGGCTGGAAGATCCGACACCGGCAACGGGCACCATCACGGTGGATGCAGTCAACGATGCGCCTGAGACAGAAAACACGGCAGGCAAGGGCGATGAGGACAAGCCGGTCACCGTGGAGCTGAAGGGCTCGGACGTGGATGGGACGGTCAAGGAGTTCGTGATCAAGAGCTTGCCAACGGATGGCAAGCTGATGTTCAACGGCCAGGAGCTGGCCGTGGGCTCGAAGGTGCCTGCCACGAACGATGGCGCACAGATCACGTTTGAGCCGAACGCCAACTGGAACGGCCAAACCACGTTCACCTACGCCTCGGTGGACAACGACGGGCTGGAAGATCCGACACCGGCAACGGGCACCATCACGGTGGATGCAGTCAACGATGCGCCTGAGACAGAAAACACGGCAGGCAAGGGCGATGAGGACAAGCCGGTCACCGTGGAGCTGAAGGGCTCGGACGTGGATGGGACGGTCAAGGAGTTCGTGATCAAGAGCTTGCCAACGGATGGCAAGCTGATGTTCAACGGCCAGGAGCTGGCCGTGGGCTCGAAGGTGCCTGCCACGAACGATGGCGCACAGATCACGTTTGAGCCGAACGCCAACTGGAACGGCCAAACCACGTTCACCTACGCCTCGGTGGACAACGACGGGCTGGAAGATCCGACACCGGCAACGGGCACCATCACGGTGGATGCAGTCAACGATGCGCCTGAGACAGAAAACACGGCAGGCAAGGGCGATGAGGACAAGCCGGTCACCGTGGAGCTGAAGGGCTCGGACGTGGATGGGACGGTCAAGGAGTTCGTGATCAAGAGCTTGCCAACGGATGGCAAGCTGATGTTCAACGGCCAGGAGCTGGCCGTGGGCTCGAAGGTGCCTGCCACGAACGATGGCGCACAGATCACGTTTGAGCCGAACGCCAACTGGAACGGCCAAACCACGTTCACCTACGCCTCGGTGGACAACGACGGGCTGGAAGATCCGACACCGGCAACGGGCACCATCACGGTGGATGCAGTCAACGATGCGCCTGAGATTTCTTCAGGGACTGCCAATGTGTCCGAAGAAGGCCTGGCTGGAGGAATAGCCGACACACAAGGTAGCTCAGACACGACGAATAGCCGCATTGCGACTGGGGCATTGGCCATCAGTGACGTGGACGATGCTTCAGGACACAAAGTCAGGTTGCTTGTCCCGACGGCTAACTTGACTTCTGGTGGCAAGCCTGTGATCTGGTCCCTGTCTTCCGACGGGCACACGCTGACCGGAAAAACAGCGGGTGCTGGTGGTAAGACCGTGATGGAAATCACAATGGATGATGGTGGAGGCTACAAGGTGGAGCTCAAGGCCCCTGTAGATCATCCAGATGCAGGCAAGGAAGACTTGAGTTCGTTCCATGTCAGTGTGGAAGTAACTGACCCCCATGGTGCCAAGGGATCGGCAACGTTGACTGTGAATATTGAGGACGACAGCCCATCTGGTAATCCCATCAAGGTAGATGGTCTGGATGTTCTGGTGAGTTCAATCACGGTGGGTAAGCTGAGTACGGGCTTTGTCAATGGAAAGCTTGAAGGAGGCGGGGCTCCGGCAGGCTCTAATACTGATAGTGATCCTGGCATCGATAAAATCACCTGGGGCGGGGGGAGTAAGCCTTCCGGCTATGAGTTCGTCGATAACGAAGGTTTGCGAGCAGATAAGCCTGACTTGCTTAACACGAAATTTGAGCTGGGGACATTTACTCATAATAATTTCCCAATTTCTGGAAATGCTCTGACGTCTGTAGATCTGGAAGTTTCGATTTACGTCGTTATTGATGGTGTTGAGACTATGGTTAAAAAAACCATCAGCTTCAAACATACGGAAACCAGTAATAATGGAACGGCTGAACAAAATAGGGATATTGTTGAGATAACCAATTCAACGGCGATTCAGACATTTACAGTGGGTGGGCGAACTTATGTGTTGAATATTTTGGGTTTCCTCGATGAGAGCGGAAAATTAGTCTCCAAGATTAATACGTGGGAAGATAAGTCAAACTCCTACAAATTGTATGCATCCATTGAATCAACCGATGATTTGCCTCGGGTGGAGGGGAATATGTCTGATACCCCCCCAGCATGGAATTACGGTGCTGATGGTGCAGGTTCTGTGACCTGGGGCGGCGGTGATGTGAAAACCGTTAATGGTAAGACAGTAATTACCAATGAATACGGAACGTTGACGGTTGATGCCAATGGACATTATTCGTTTGTCATGAGTCGTGATGCACGCGATAACTTCAAGGCTGGCGATAAGCCATTGGTCTACGCCTACACCGTAAAGGATGCGGATGGAGATTTTCAGCAAGGGACATTGACGATTGACATGCATGGCATTAAGAATCTTCCTTCGATACCGTTGGTGGAGGCCCCTGCTGAGCATGTCGAAGTGGGTAATGCTACTGGCGTGGTTATTGTCGGGTCTACGGGTATCAATGTGGGCCGCGATATCCTGGGTGCCCAAATGGCAGTCACTGGCGCAAATCAGCAGAGTCTGCATGGCAAGCCTGTGACGGCTCTGGTTACTGCCAATGGCGCAGAGCATGAAATCACGCTGACATCAGGCGGTCATGCCTTGAGCTATAAGGCCAATGTCGATGGCTCGTTGTCCGCTGGTTACCAGTCGGGTGGGGTCTGGAATGAGGTGTTTGTAGTGACAGGTTCCGCCATCAATGGCACATACTCGGTGGAGATGAAGGGCATAGTTGACCCCGTCAATAGCTATAGCGATTTCACACCGGGTGCTAGTGGTGAGGCCTCCATCAGCCTGGTTAAAGCCAGTAGCACCAGTACCATTGAGCATACCTCCTCAGGCGTGAAGTTGACGCTGTCAGCTTTCCTGGATAAGGGAGGGGTTGATAGTGTTAAGGATGCCAGCGATACTGCTGCGAAGCTGATTGTGGATACAGGAAGTAACAGGGGGGTTAGTATTGATAATCCCAATTGGAGCAGCAGTGGGGCGGACGATCGTTATATTCAGAATAATACGGAGAATGGGAATAATTCAGATGGTGCCTACGGCGAAAAATTGGTGCTTGATTTCAGCGCAAATATCGAGGGTAGCAAGCATATTTCCAAGGTTCAGCTGACGCTCAATCAATTTGGTGATAGAGAGGCCGATGCCCGGAGGGAGGCGAAAGGGAATGAAGATAAGGCCCAAATCACCGTTTTCTATACCGATGGAAAAAGTGCTGTAATCGACGTTGCAGCGGATGCACGCACCTGGGGACAGAGCAGCAATGCTGATACAGGAACAAAATCCGTGGTCATTGAGGCACCAGCGGGCAAGGATATCCAAAGCATTGTCATCGGTGCTGGGGATACCGACAGTACGTTCTCACTGGATCGGAATATCAAGGTGGACTGGAGTGTCGATGCTAAAATTACAGATTACCCGGTCACGAATGATGCCCTCCAGCTCCACTTGGGTGCGACCGTGACGGATGGCACAGGTGACAAGGCTTCTACGAATTTTGATGTCTCGATTAGCAACTCGTTTGGTGTCAGCCCGCTAATGCAGTCCATGTCGGTCATGGCAGTGGATGAGGCCAGTGTTGACCAGGACCATGAGGTGCATGGCACCTCTGGAAACGATATCCTAATTGGCACTGGTAAGGATGACTTGTTCATCTGGCACCAGGGCGATGAGGGAACGGTGGCTGCGCCTGCCGAGGATGTGGTCCAAGGCTTTGGGATCTCTAGCTCCGACAATTCCGCAGGCCACGACAAGCTGGATCTGCATGACCTGTTGCAAGGCGAGGAAAATGCAGCGGATCTCAGCAAGTTCCTGCACTTTGGTGTCGAAGGTGGTAGCACGGTGATCAAGGTCTCCAGCGATGGCACTTTGGCGGCCGATGGTACGAACTTCGACCAGAAAATCACCTTGGAAGGTGTGACGTGGAAGGATCCTGGAAATGACGCCAATGCTCAGAATGAGCTGATCAAAGACTTGATCAAACAAGGCAAGCTGGTTGTCGACGGCAATCACCAATAACAGATGTCGGGGAAGATGAAGGTTTTCTCCAGCACTGTTAAATGCTGAAAAGCATCTCTAGAGCGCATGTACATTGCTACATGCGCTCTTTTTTTGATGGCGGCGGCTGTGGTGCCCGCACCATGCGCTTTGCTCTCCGCCTCAGGCTTCTGTACTGAAGTACTTGCACACTTTGTGCGTTTTGCGGTGAACTGCCGCTGTTGATTGGTGCCCGGCGCCGATCGTTCTTGCCCCAGCTTGTCCTTTTGATCTACACACTCCGCCCGTGACGACTCCGCTGACTTCATCGCCTGCCCGGCTTTCTCGCCGGCAGTTGCTGTGGGCCTTGCGCGCAGCGGCTGTTGCGGCTGTGCTGCCGGTCAGTCTGTGGCCGGTGGTTCCGGCACAGGCACTGGACTTCAAGGTGGCACAGATGCGCCAGAGCATGCTGGCGCGCTTTGGCGAGGGCGGCGTGCAGCGGCTGGAGGCCTGGCTGGCCATGCTGGACCAGCAAGCGGGGCGCTCGGTGCAGGGGCAACTGAAGGCGGTGAATGATTTCTGGAACCAGAACGTGGTGGGCTCCGAGGACATTCTGATCTGGGGTGAGCAGGAGTACTGGGCCACGCCGCTGGAGACCCTGGGCAAGCGCCAAGGGGATTGCGAGGACTATGTGATCGGCAAGTATTTTTCGCTGCAGCGCCTGGGCGTGCCGGTGGAAAAACTGCGCTTCATCTATGTGCGAGCCCGGGTGGGCGGTATGGGCAGCACGCAAAGCATTGCCCACATGGTGCTGGGCTATTACGAGACACCGCAGTCCGAGCCTCTGGTGCTGGACAATCTGATGGGCAATATGCTGCCAGCCAGCCAGCGTAAGGACTTGACGCCTGTGTTCAGCTTCAATGCCCAGGGCATTTATGTGACGGGGGCCCAGCCCGCGTCGGTGGAGCGCATCAGCCGCTGGAAAGGGTTGCTGGCGCGCATGCAACAAGAAGGATTCACTCCATGACGGTGCTGCGTGCAACTGGCGCGTGCCGGTGGTGGTGCAAAGAGGAACGAGGTTGACATGTCGTTGTTAAGACATTTGCTGCTGAGTGTGAGCGTGGCCATTGTGGTCATCCTGGGAGGTACGCTGTGGTTGAGCATGAGCTCGGCCCGCCAGTATCTGGATGGCCAGCTGCAGTCACAAAGCGAGAACGCCGTCTCGGCCCTGGCGCTGTCACTGTCCCAGCCAGGCAACCAGGATCCGGTCACCCGCGAGCTGCTGATGATGGCCTTGTTCGACAGCGGCCAGTTCCGCGCCATCCGCCTGGCAGATCCCAATGGCCAGACCTTGTTCGAGCGCAGCCACCCCGAAAGCCATGACAGCGCCACGGCGCCGCGCTGGTTTTCTCGCCTGCTACCCTTGAGCACGCCCGAAGCAGCGCGCGCCATCAGCGACGGCTGGACCCAGGTGGGCCAGTTGACGGTGAAGGTGGACAACGCCTTTGCCCGTGACGCCTTGTGGCGTAGCAGTGTGCGCACCTTGCTGCTGGTGGTGCTTGCGGGTGGCGTATGGGCTGTCTTTGTGGCTTTGCTGATTCGTTGGTTCCGCCGCGTGCTGCGTGAGGAGATCTCGGCCCAGGTGATGGCCATTGGCTCGAATGCACAGGCGCCGGCTCCGTCGGCGCGCCCGGTGATGGCCGAGCTGAAGGCGGTGATGCACGCCATCAGCGATACCCGCGAACGCGTGCGTGCCACCGCGCAAGAGCAGACACAGCGCATCGAGTCGCTGGAGGTGGAGGTCAACCGCGACCCGGTCACGCAGCTGCCCAACCGCAAATACTTCATGAACGAGTTGCGCCGCGTGCTGCAAGGCGAAACCGGTAGCGATGGCCAGCCCGCGCCTGTGGGTGGCCATGTGCTGCTGTTCCGCCAGCGCGATCTGCAAGCCTTGAACACCCATATGAGCCGTGCCCAGGCCGATGCCTGGCTGGCCTCGGTGGCAGAGCGTGTGGGTTTGAGCCTGAGTCTGGACGAAGGTGGTTCGGCCAACACCATGCTGGCGCGCCTGAATGGTTCGGACTTTGTGCTGCTTCTACCCGATATGGAAGGGCCGGCAGCCCTGCACCTGGTGCAGCAGGTCAAGCACGAGCTCCAGGCGCTGCGCCAGCCCATTGGCCCGGGGCAGTGGTGTCGCTGGGCCTACGCGCTGACCGACTACGGCAGCGGTGCCACCGTCAGCGGTCTGCTGTCGCGCCTGGATGAAGCCTTGATGCGCAGCGAAAGCGTGGGCCAGGATGAGGTGGAATACCTGACCGACAACGGCCCGCGCAGCAGCGTGGGTGAGCAGCAATGGCAGCAGGTGCTGGTCCAGGCCCTGGCCGAGGAACGTCTGCAACTGCAGATCAGCGCTCAAGCTTACGACGCTGCCAGCGATCATGTGCAGCGGCATGAGGGCTCACTGAGCCTGCAAGACGCGAGCGGAGCCCAGCTGCAAGGCGCCTTGTTCCTGCCCGTGGCGGTGCGCCTGGGGCTGTCGGCCGCATTCGACGTGCGTGCTGTGCGGCTGGCCCAGCACTGGCTGGAGCAGCATCCTGGGCAGAAACTGGTGGTCAAGGTGTCGCTGCCTTCCCTGGCCGAGAACAACTTCCTGCCCCAGCTACGTGCCATCTGGCTGCAGCCTGGCCAGTGGCAACAGCGTTTGCTGGTGGAGCTGGATGCCCACGGCCTGGCAACCTATCCCGAAGAGATGGCGGCCCTGGCCCGCGTTGCTGCAGAAGCCGGTGTACAGGTTGGACTGCGCCGGCTGGAGCACGAACCCATGGCCTTGGCGCGGTTGCACCGCCTGCCGCTGTCCTATGTCAAGCTGGGCAGCGACTTTGCCTTGCAAGCCGCCTCCAGCCCCGGCAGCCAGCACCTGTTGCATGCCATGGTGGCTACAGCCAAGACGTTGCAGGTGCAGGTCTTCCTGGCCGGCCATGTCGATGCCGAAACGGCCGCCGCACTGCAGCAGCAAGGCGTCTACGTACCCCAGGCCGAAGGCCGCGCACAGGCTTGAGTGTGCGCCTGGAAAATGCCGTGCAATAGGCCCCGCCATTGCGCGGTAGCTGCAAGTTGCTGCAGTCGGACAAGGGCTGCCTGCCTGCACAAAGCGCATCCCCTTGTTCTGGCGCAAGCTTACAGAATAGTAATTTGTAAGTAACGGAAAATGGCGAGGTCGCCAATGGCGAGGATGTAGGTGTGTTCCTACTATGCTGTCAGCAATGGAAAGGGTGGCCCTAGGGCCTTAACTTTTCTCACTGAAATCAGCAAAAGGAATACGCCCAATGGCCACGACCACCGTTCTCGTCACGCAATTAACCGGGCAAGCCTGGGTGCGGGATGCCGATGGCAACTTGACCGCGCTGCGCGAAGGCATGCGCATTGCTGCAGATGCCCAGGTGGTGACCGCTTCCGGCAGCACCGTGCAACTGCAGGCCGATGGCCAGCCACCGCTGACGCTGGGCGAAAGCCAGAATGTGGCACTGGCCCCGGAGCTGTTTGACGATATTCCCGCCAGCGAGGCCGCCGCACCTGCTGCAGTGGATCCCATGGTGGATCAACTGATCGCCGCCATCAACGCGGGTCAGGATCCGTTGGATGTCCTGGAGCCCGCTGCGGCCACCTTGTCTGGCGGCGGTGGTGGTGGCAGTACTTTTGTGCGTTTGTCCCAGGTGCTGGAAAGCACTGCACCGCTGAATCTGGCCTACCCGCGTGGCGCTACCGGAGTGGCGGAAGACCGCAACAGCGGGGATGCAAGCGCTGCAATGGCCGCAGCGCCTGGAGTTCCGACGGATCCGACCACACCGACGACGCCGGTGGATCCGACTGACCCCACGACCCCGACAACACCGGTAGATCCGACCGACCCCACGACGCCGACAACGCCGGTAGATCCAACCGATCCCACGACACCGACGACTCCGGTGGATCCGACCGATCCCACCACGCCGACAACGCCGGTAGATCCGACCGATCCCACCACGCCGACGACGCCGGTGGATCCGACCGACCCCACGACACCGACAACACCGGTGGATCCAACCGATCCCACGACGCCGACAACACCGGTAGATCCGACGGATCCGACCACGCCAACGACGCCGGTGGACCCCACGGATCCCACGACACCGACGACGCCAGTGGATCCGACTGACCCCACGACCCCGACGACGCCGGTGGACCCCACGGATCCCACCACGCCGACAACACCGGTAGATCCGACGGATCCCTCTACGCCGACGACGCCGGTGGATCCGACCGACCCCACGACACCGACAACACCGGTGGATCCAATCGATCCCACGACACCAACGACCCCGGTAGATCCAACCGATCCCACGACACCAACGACCCCGGTGGACCCGACCGACCCCACGACCCCGACGACCCCGGTAGATCCGACCGATCCCACCACGCCAACGACGCCGGTGGATCCAACCGATCCCACGACACCGACGACCCCGGTGGATCCGACCGATCCCACGACGCCGACAACACCGGTAGATCCGACTGATCCTACGACGCCGACAACACCGGTAGATCCGACGGATCCGACCACGCCAACGACGCCGGTAGATCCAACCGATCCCACGACACCGACGACCCCGGTGGATCCGACAGATCCCACGACACCAACGACGCCGGTGGATCCAACAGATCCCACGACACCAACGACGCCGGTGGACCCGACCGACCCCACGACGCCGACAACACCGGTAGATCCGACCGATCCCACGACGCCGACAACACCGGTAGATCCGACTGATCCTACGACGCCGACAACACCGGTAGATCCGACGGATCCGACCACGCCAACGACGCCGGTAGATCCGACCGACCCTACGACACCGACGACCCCGGTAGATCCAACCGATCCCACCACACCAACGACGCCGGTGGATCCGACCGACCCCACGACGCCAACGACGCCGGTAGATCCAACCGATCCCACGACACCGACAACGCCGGTGGACCCGACCGACCCTACGACGCCGACAACGCCGGTAGATCCAACTGATCCCACGACACCGACGACTCCAGTGGATCCGACCGATCCCACGACGCCGACAACGCCGGTAGATCCGACCGATCCCACGACACCGACGACGCCGGTAGATCCAACCGATCCCACGACACCGACAACGCCGGTGGATCCGACCGACCCCACGACACCGACGACGCCGGTGGACCCTTCGGGCCCGCCACCCTCCGTCACCATCTCGTTGAAGCAGACGGATGTGGAGCAAGTGCGCATTCCGGGTGAAACCATCTACACCAAGGATGGAAGCTCCATCTCCGTGGGTAACGGTGGTGTTGCGGTGGTTGGCATGGACAAGGTCGAGGTGACGGCCGTGACCTCAGACATGGGTACAGGTACACAGCCCCATGCCGTGATCATTGACAAGGTGGGTTACAACCACACCACGGTGCTGGGCACCACCAATGTGACCGGTACCTGGGACCAGGTGCACCAAAAGCCTCTGGACATTTTGGTGCTGCCCAAGGCGCTGGCCGACTATGACCTTTCCGGTCTGGTTTATGTGGGGGGCGTCTGGAAGGGCACGATCAAGGACAAGGCGTCGCCTGACACCTTGTCGCTGACACTGGACCGCTTTGCAGGTATCTTGTTCGGTGATGGTCAGACCGTGGACAACGGCATGCCGGGCTTTGACCACCAAACGCCGGTCACAGGGCATGACCTGGTGACGCTGCAACTGGATGCCGTGCTGGGTATGCCTGGTGATCCCAGCGATCACATGTCTGATGTCACAGTCAGTGGCCTGGGCAATGCCGCAGTGGTGTCCGTCCAATACCAGGGCCACGCCTTGGTTGAGGGCAGCGACTACCGCGTGAGCGGTGGTGTGTTGACGCTGTACAACGGCTCCGGCTTGAGCATGGCGGATGTACAGATCAAGCTGCAGGTGCCGCTGGGGAGCCCAGATCTGAATCTGCACGCCGAAGTCTCGGCCACCAACCATTACGGCCAAGACTCTGCGCATGATGATCTGTTGATCCATGTGGCTGCAGTGGATACGGGTGGTGGAGACGGTGGTGGCACCGACCCTACGACGCATGTGCCCGAGGTGCATCTGGAGGTCTCGTCCCGCACCGTGGACACCGCGGTCAGCACACCCAAGGATCCGCTGGCGGGCACCATGGCCGTGAATGGCGGTGCCACGGACCCCAGCGGCAACGGTTTCAATCTGGATGCGGCCGGCAACGTGGTGGCGATTGGCTTCAATGTCCACGTGTGGGGAACACAAACCACCAAGGGCCCTGATGGCCACACGGCCATCAACGACTTTGCCAACGGCATTCAGGTCTACAAGGACGGCAGCTTCTCGGCGGCCCAGTTTGGCGTCAACCTGATCCGCTATGGCTATGAAACCAATGGCCAGTCCAATGCCAACGCCAGCAAGGACCATGCGGGCAGTACCGACCTGTTTCTGCTGCACAGCCAAAGCGGCTTCTGGGCTGGCAATGGAAACACGCCGGATGGCGACAAGGGCAACTGGCGTGACTTCAACAACTTCACCGGCAACAGCGGCAAGCTGGGCAGCACGGCCCCTGACTATGTGGTGCTGATTGGCGATGCAGCCCAGGGTGCGGTGCTCAACAAGCCCACCAGCAACAATGGCAACAGCAACGCCAACGTGTTGGAAAGCGTCAGCATCATGACCAGCTTGGGAGCCAAGGTGGTGAACGGCGGCAACCGGGTGGAGGGCGTGATTGCCGGCGGCGAGCTGCTGGTGGCGGGCCATAGCAACCTGACTACGCTGGAAAAAGTAGTGAATGTGCCGGACACCGTTACCCACGACACCGTGTATGACGTGGCCATCACCGCCACCCTGCCTGTGGTGGCTGGCAGCGATGGAAAGCTCCACGCCCAACTGGTGCTGGAGGGCATTCCTGTGGGGGCCAAGGTCAGCTACCACGGCGTCGATGTTCCTGTGGGTGCGGACGGCAAGATCACCATTGCGGGTGAGCTGTCTGCAGATGGACACACGGTGAGTGCCAACCTCTCCATCAGCCAGGTGCAAGACAGCCACTTCACACTGACGGTGCATGCCGAGTCCAGCGATGGGCAGCATGCATCGTCCACTGCGACGGGTGATGACACCGTCAATGTGCTGGCCGGCACGGATGCAGCCGATACCCTGCTGGGCTCTGACGGGCATGACATGCTGCTTGGAGGGGCAGGCCACGACACCTTGCTTGGAGGGGGCGGTGACGATCGCTTTGTCTGGCAACACGGCGACCAGGGCACGGTCAACACCCCGGCCGTGGATGTGGTGAAGGATTTCGGCAACGGCCACGATGTGCTGGACCTCAGTGATCTGCTGCAAGGCGAGAACGCCTCCAACCTGAGCAGCTATCTGGGTGCCAGCATCGAGACGGTGAATGGCCGGGTCAGCACGGTGCTGAACATCTCCAGCAACGGTCATTTGGGTGCCGATGGCGTCAGCGGAGCAGACCAGAAGATCGTGCTGGAAGGCCTGCAGCTGGACACCAGCAACCAGGCCAAGCTGCTGCAGGAGCTGATCAGCCAGGGCAAGTTGCACGTGGACCAGTGACCCCGGTATCCAGGCCTGTCTCCGCTGCGCAAGAAGTGAGCAGGCTATAAAAAACAAGAGCTGCCTGTGCATATGCAACTTGGTTTTCCGTCATGAAACACTAGGAAAACCAGGTGCCATGCACTGAGGCAGCTCTTTTTTTTATTGCGCGCCTTGTGCTGCTGCGAGAGTGCAGCACAAGGCGTTGGCCAGGTAGGCCGCTCTTGGGTGCATCAATCCAGAGGCCGCATCGCGCTGGTCACCTTGTGCGGCGCTGGGTCTTCTGGCTGCCGGGCAGCTCCAGCATGGCCAGCGCTCCTGCCACCAGGGCCTGCATGCCTTGTGCAAACTCGGCCTCCAGCTCGCCTTCTTCCATCTCGCGGCTGGCATCGGTCTCGGGGCCGCGGTCCACGGCGGCATACACCGTGTCGGCCGCCGCAATGCAGTTGAAGGTCACCGTGGCCAGCAACCAGCGCGCCTGTTCCTTTTGCATGCCATAGGCCTGGGCAATATGGCTTTGGTGGGCGTCGATCTTGTCCAGCATGGCCGGTGTGGCCACCACGCGGCGTATCACATAGGGCGTCACCCCCGGGTGGGCCTTAACGAAGGCCTGGACCGAGGCGATGAAGACCTGCATGTAGTCCTGCAGCGTGCCTTGCTCGGCCTCGGGGGCGCGTGGCAGTTCCCAGCGCTGGAAGATCTCTTCGGCAATCAGGTGCTTGAGCGCGGCCAGACCCGAGACATGCTTGTACAGCGCCATGTGGCTGACGCCCAGGGCCGTGGCCACGCCCACGAAAGTCACCTGGGGCAGGCCGATGGCAATGCCTGCATCGGCAATGCGGGCGCGCGTGATGGAGGGGGGGCGCCCGCGTGGGGAAGAGGGTTTGGTGGGGGGCATCTTGTTCTCCGCAGTGCTCTGCTGTTGGCGGCCATTGTCATGGCAGCAGCAGGTGTTTGCGCGCTGCATTCTTGCGTCGCATTTAATTAGTTTAGTATCATTAAACTAATTCGCATTGGCATTTCGTTTTGCGTTGCGGGCGCTGCCCAGCGCCGCAGCGCATGCGATGTGCTCCTGGAGAAGGAGCTGCTTGCGCAATGCCTGCCTTGGACTTTCTGGACATCTTTTTCTCATGTCTGCTGCTGACGCGGCCACCGCCGCACCGCCCCAGCCGGGGCCTATCCGTCGCATCCTGTCTCCCATACGTGGGCAGCTGAGCCTGGCTGCCGTGCTGGCCGCTGTCGGCACCATGCTGTCCCTGGTCCCGCTGGCGGGGATTGCGCACCTGGCTCAGCGCGCATGGGCGCAGACGGCGCCCATCGATGGCGTCTGGCAGGTGCTGGGCCTGTGTGCGGCCAGCCTGGCCGTGGGCATGTTGCTGTTGCTGGCGGGGGAGCTGCTGGCACACCTGGCAGACAACCGCCTCACCCATGGCCTGCGTGTGGCTGCAGCCCGCCGCCTGGCTCAGGTGCCACTGGGCTGGTTCACCAGCCAGGCCTCGGGCGATGTGCAGCGTGCCATGCAGGACGACATTGCCACCCTGCACAGCCTCACGGCCCATTTCTATACGGCCGTGGGCCGTGCCGTGGGCGCCATCGCCATTGCCGTGGTCTATCTGTTCGCCCTGGATTGGCGATTGGCCATCGTGGCCCTGCTGCCATTCCCCGGTTTTTTTCTGTTTCTGAAGAAAGCCATGGCGGCCAGCAGCGTCCACATGCCGGTATTTGCCAAGCAGTTTGCGCGCATCAACAGCGCCACCGTGGAGTTCGTCCACGGCATACCCGTGGTCAAGGCCTTTGGCGGCAACGGCCAGGCCCATGGTGGATACCGCGCGGCCGTCGACGCCTTTGCCCAGGCCTTTTCCGGCTTTGCCCGTCCCCTGGTGGCCTCCATGGCCCATGCCCATGCGCTGATTGCCCCCATCACGGTGTTGGGCGTGGTGCTGGGTGGTGGCGCGTGCTTTGTGGCCCTGGGTTGGATGACGCCGGTGGCGCTGCTGCCTTTTGCCCTGGTGGCACCCGGCATCTGCGCGCCTGTTTTGTTGTTGCACACCTTGCTGCATGACCTGCAGGGGGCTGTCGCTGCCGCGCAGCGGGTGGGCGACTTGCTGGACACCCCGGTGCTGGCAGCTCCAACTCAGCCGCAGCAGCCCCAAGGTCACGCCATTGCTTTCGAGCATGTGGGCTATGGCTATACGGCGGAGCAGCCGGTGCTGACCGATATCCACTGCACGCTGCCGCAAGGCACGGTGACGGCCGTGGTGGGAGCCTCGGGCTCGGGCAAGTCCACGCTGGCGCGGCTGCTGCTGCGCTTTTTCGATCCGCAGCAAGGGCGCATCACCCTGGGGGGGGTGGACCTGCGCGATATGGAGGCTTCCGTGCTCTACCGCCATATCGGTTTTGTGCTGCAGGACGTGCGCCTGCTGCACGCCAGCGTGCGCGACAACATCGCGCTGGGCCGGCCGGACGCCAGCCAGCAAGAGATTGAGCAGGCCGCGCGTGTGGCCAACATCCACGAGCGCATTCTGGCCCTGCCGCAAGGCTATGACACCGTGGTGGGTGAGGGCGCCCAGCTCTCCGGTGGCGAGTTGCAGCGCGTGAGCATTGCCCGTGCCGTGCTGCTGGACCCACCGGTGCTGGTCTTGGACGAAGCCACGGCGGCGGCGGACGTCGAGAACGAGGTGGCCATTCAAAACGCGCTGTCGCGCTTTGCCCGGGGGCGCACCGTGCTGGTGATTGCCCATAGGCTGGACACCATCATGCATGCCGACCGCATTCTGGTGCTGGAGCAAGGCGGTGTGATCGAGCAAGGCCGCCACGCTGAACTGCTGGCCTTGCAAGGGCGTTATGCCCAGCTGTGGGCGCAGGGCGGCTATGAAGGGCGTGATGCGCGCGGTGACGGCGCGGAGGTGCAGCCATGCTGAGCACATTTGTTCACCTGCTGGGCGAGGATGTGCGCGCCCTGCGCCGCTATCTGTGGCTGGCGGTGGGCTATGGCCTGCTGTGTGGCCTGACCATGGTGGCGCTGGTGCCCTTGTGCCAGCTGCTGCTGGCCGGCGAGCCGCAGCAGGCCTGGTCCTGGTTGGCCGCGTTGCTGGCGGGCGTGTTGCTCTGCTGGGCCTGGCGCAGCCAGGTGGAGCAGGCCGGTGTGCGTGTGGGCGTGGCGGTGCTGCGCAACGGTCGCCACTGTGTGGGCGAGCATGTGGCGCGCCTGCCCGTGGGCTGGTTCACGCCGCAGAACACGGCGCGCATGGGCCATGTGGTCACCCAGGGCATGATGGCCGTGGCCCAGCTGCCGGCCCATGTGTTCACCCCGGTCATCAGTGGGGTGGTGACGCCGCTGGTGCTGGCCCTGGCCTTGCTGGTGTTGTACCACCCGGTGGGTTGGCTGGCCCTGGCGGCCTTGCCTCTGCTGGCAGCGGTGCTGTGGTGCACGGCGCGCCTGGCCGCCTATGCCGACCGCGTCTTTCAGCAGCACTTTGCCCAGACCAGCCAGCGCATGGTGGAGTTTGCCCAGGCGCAATCGGTGCTGCGGGCCTTCCAGGGCGAGGGTGGCGGCACCCGCTTTCTGGAGCAGGCCGTGGCACGGCAGCACCAGTCTGCGCTGCGGCTGATGCTGCTGTCTGCGCTGTCGGTGGTGCTCAACACCTGGGCTGTGCAAGCCGTGTTGGTGGCCTTGCTGGCGGCCGCCTTGTGGGGGCTGGCAAGTGCTGGAGTGGGTAGTGTGGTGGCCGGCGATGCGGTGGTGCTCACCGTGGTCTTGCTGCTGGTGGTGCGTTTTATCGATCCGCTGCTGGAAGTGGCCAGCTACGGCGAGGTGCTGCGCAGCGCCGGCGGCCAGCTGGAGGCAGTGCGTGAGATTCTGGAGGCAAAGCCTTTGCCGCAGGCGTCTGTGCCCCAGGCGCCACAGAATGCAGCGATCACGCTGCGCGACGTGCATTTCCGCTATGCGCCGCAGGCTCCCGATGTCTTGCGCGGCGTGAATCTGCAGCTGGCACCCAGCAGCATGACGGCACTGATTGGCGCATCGGGATCGGGCAAGAGCACCTTGGCCCGCCTGATCGCACGTTTCTTCGATGTGAGCCAGGGGCAGATCAGCATAGGCGGGGTGGACCTGCGCCAGATGTCCGAGGCGCAGCTGGCAGGGCAGATCAGCCAGATCTTCCAGGACAGCTATTTGTTTGCCGGCAGCGTGGCTGACAACATCCGCGTGGGCAAGCCCGCGGCCAGTGAGCAAGAGCTGCTGCAGGCTGCAGAGCAGGCCGGTGTCACCGAACTCATTGAGCGTCTGCCGCAAGGCCTGGAGACCCAGGTGGGCGAGGGCGGGGCACGGCTGTCCGGTGGAGAGCGCCAGCGCATTGCCATTGCCCGTGCGCTGATCAAGGATGCTCCCATCTTGCTGGTGGACGAGGCCACGGCCGCGCTGGATGCCGGCAACCAGGCCATCATTGCCCAGACCCTGGCGCGGCTGCGCGGCCAGCGCACCATGCTGGTGATTGCCCACCAGCTCTCTACCGTGGCCATGGCCGACCAGATCGTGGTGCTGGAAGGCGGTCAGGTGGTGGAGCAGGGCGCGCCTGCGGCCTTGCTGGCCAGCCAGGGCCGCTACGCCCATTTCCTGGCCCAGCGTCAGATGGCCAAGGGCTGGCGCATGGCGTCGGCGGCCAGCGAAGCGAGCCATTGATGCCCCGGCTGTTGGGTTTTTTTGCGCTGTTGTGCGCGGCTTCGCTGATGGTGGGTGCCAGCCAGTTGCATTGGGCGGGGCTTTTCTCACTGTCCAGCGATGCCTGGCTGACGCTGACGGCCAGCCGCCTGCCGCGCCTGGTCGCCCTGGTGCTGACCGGAGCCGGCCTGGCCGTGTGTGGCGTGATCCTGCAGCACATTGTGCGCAACAAGTTTGTGGAGCCCGGCACCACGGGCGGGCTGGATGCTGCCAAGCTGGGCATTCTGGTGTCCATGGTGCTGCTGCCCGGTGCAGGTACCTGGGGGCGCATGCTGTCGGCGCTGCTGTTTTGCCTGCTGGCCAGCCTGGTCTATATCGCCGTCATCCGGCGCATCCAGTTTCGCAACACGGTGCTGGTGCCCGTGATCGGCCTGATGTATGGCAGCGTGCTCAGCGCCCTGGCCGAGTTCTATGCCTACCGCCACAACATTCTGCAAAGCATGCAGGGCTGGTTGATGGGGGATTTTTCCCGCGTGGTCCAGGGGCATTACGAAATCCTCTACCTCATCGTGCCGGCCGTGCTGCTGGCCTATGTCTATGCCCACCGCTTCACCATGCTGGGCATGGGCGAGGACATGGCCGCCAGCCTGGGCCTGGGCTATGCCGCCACGGCCGCCATCGGGCTGCTGCTGGTGGCGCTCACCGTCTCGGTCTCGGTCATCGCCGTGGGTGCCATTCCCTTTGTGGGCCTGGTGGTACCGCAATGGGTGGCCATGCGCCGTGGCGATCATCTGCGCCGCACCCTGCCCCTGGTGGCCCTGGGCGGCGCCTCGCTGCTGCTGGTGTGCGATATCGCCGGGCGCTTGTTGATCTACCCGTTTGAAGTACCCATAGGCCTGATGGCGGGTGGCCTGGGCGGTGTGCTGTTCCTGCTGCTGATCCTGAAGGGGCAACGGTGATGCGCGCCAAGACGCCATGGATCATCTGGCTGGTGGTGGCCTTGTTGGCCGCCATTTTTGTGCTCGCCGGCGCGGGGCTGGATTTCGACTACGTCATCCCCAAGCGCCTGCTGCGCCTGGCCGCCATTGTGGTGGGGGGCATCTGCGTGGCCTGTGCTTCCATTGCATTCCAGACCCTGGTGGGCAACCGCATTCTGACGCCGGCCGTCATGGGCTACGAGGCGGTCTATCTGCTGTGGCAGGCCTTGTTGCTGCTGCTCATGGGAGCGCACGGCATGGCCATGCTGGGGGGATCGGGCAATTTTCTGGTGTCCTGCGGCCTGATGCTGGGCTACTCCTGGGCGTTGCAGCGCTGGCTGCTGCAACGCGCTGGGCGGGATGTGTATGTGCTGCTCCTGCTCGGCCTGGTGTTGACCATGGTGATTGGCAGCTTCACGCAGTTTGTGCAGCTGCGCATCAGCCCCGGCGAGTTCGCGGTGTTCCAGGGCATGAGCTATGCCTCGTTCAACCGCGCCCGGCCCGAGACGCTGCTGTATGCCGTTGCGGCCTTGCTGTGCGTGGGCCTGCTGGCGCGCAAGAGCTTGCCGGTGCTGGATGTGCTGGCATTGGGGCGGGAGCAGTCCATCTCGCTGGGCGTGGACCATGCCTGGTATCTGCGGCGTTGCCTGGCCGGTATTGCGCTGCTGGTGGCCGTGTCCACCAGCCTGATCGGGCCGACGGCCTTTATGAGCATCTTCGTGGCCAACATCGCCTATGCGCTGTCCCCCAGCGCGCGGCACCGCACCACCTTGCCTCTGGGCTGTGGTCTGGCCATTGCCATCTTCCTCGCGGCCCAGCTGCTGGTGGAACATGTTTTCAACTACAAGACCAGCGTCAGCATCATCGTCAATCTGGTGTGCGGCGTGTACTTTCTGGCGCTGATGGTGCGTCGTAGAGGGCTGCAATGAAGCGCCCCCTGAGCCGCTTCGCATCTTCCCCCTCTCTGGCTTCGCCAGAGGGGAACGGCACCGTTGCTTCGGGGCGGCCCTTGCGTGGTGCCCCGGCCTGGTCTGCGCCAGTTTTATGCGCTGTGGGCTGCGCCAGATCCTTGGGGAACTGACATGATTTCTGTGAGAAAACTTCAGAAAAACTACGGCAAGAAAACCGTGCTGGCCGGTATCAGCACTGCTTTTCCCGCCCGGAAGGTGAGTGCCCTGATAGGCCCCAATGGGGCTGGAAAGTCCACCTTGCTGATGCTGATGGCAAGGCTGCAGACGCCCGATGCCGGCGAGGTCTTGCTGGAGGGGCGCAGCGTGGCAGGCATGCGGCCGGCCGAATACGCCCGCCATGTGGCCACCTTGCGCCAGTCGCCTGGTTTGAATATGCGGCTGACGGTGGAAGAACTGGTGGCTTTCGGCCGCTTTCCGCACAGCCGTGGCGCCATGACGGCGCAGGACCAGCGTGCGGTGGACGAGGCCATTGCCTTTCTATCGCTTGCGCCGCTGCGCCAAGCCTCTATCGACGAGATCAGCGGGGGCCAGCGCCAGATGGCGTTTCTGGCCATGACCATGGCCCAGCAGACCGATGTGCTGCTGCTGGACGAGCCCCTGAACAACCTCGACATCAAACACGCCGCGCAAATCATGCAGGCCCTGCGCCGTCTGTGTGACGAGCAGGGACGCACCGTGATTCTGGTGATTCACGACATCAACTTTGCCGCCAATTACGCCGACCACATCGTGGCCTTGAAGGGTGGAGCTCTGTGCTTCAGCGGCCCGGCCCGGGAGGTGGTGACCGAGGCGCACATGCGTGCGCTGTACGGGGTGGACTTCGAGATCACGCGCCACGCCCGTGGCTGTTTCTGCAACTATTTCATTCCTCCAGAAAGCGCATATGACACTACAGCGTAGAGCATGGCTGCGGGCCGCCGTGGGCGTGGCTGCAGCAGCCACCTTGGCGGCCTGCGGCCCGCAGTCGGCAGACCGTGGCAGCCAGGCCGAGGCCGCGCCGGCCGCGGCACCCATTACCGTGCAGCACCAGCTGGGCACCACGGTGATCGCCCAGTGCCCGCAGCGGGTGGCGGCGCTGGAGATGAATGAGGTGGACTTTCTGGACCAGCTCGGCATTCCGGTGGCGGGCATGGTCAAGGACTATGTGCCCCATTTCTTGTCGAAGTACCGCAGCGACGCTGCCGTGCAGGACCTGGGGGCCATCGTCCAACCCAATCTGGAGCGCGTGCATGCCCTGCGCCCCGACCTGATTCTGATCACGCCGCTGCAGGCCAATCACTACCAGGAGTTGACAGAGATCGCGCCCACGCTGCACTTTGATGTGGACTTCAAAAACAGCCAGCGTCGCCACATCGATGTGGTCAAGGCGCATTTGCTGACCCTGGGCCGCATCTTCGACAAGGATGCGCTGGCCCGTGAGAAGGTGGCAGCGCTGGAGGCCCAGATACAGCAGGCGAAAAGCGTGACCGCGGGGCGCCCGGAAAAGGCCTTGATCGTGCTGCACAACAACGGCGCCTTCAGCGCCTTCGGTGTGCAGTCCCGCTACGGCTTTGTCTTCAGCGATCTGGGCGTGCAGCCGGCCAGCTCCGCAGTGGAAGCCAGCTTGCATGGTCAGCCCATCTCCAGCGAATTCATACAGCAGGCCAATCCCGATATTCTGTATGTGGTGGACCGCACCGCCGTCATGGAGCGCCGCCCCGTGATGAATGCCGACAGCCTGGCCAACCCGTTGCTGCGCCAGACCAATGCCTGGAAGAACGGCCGCGTGGTCTTCGTCGATGCGGACGCCTGGTACACCACCGGTGCCAGTCCCACCGCACTCAGGCTGTTGATAGACGACGTCATCAAGGGCTACCAGGGCTGACGGCCCTGAACTTTTCGCCGATCTCCTTTCTGATCCCTCAACCACAACACCCGGTATTTCTCGCTTGGTAGCCAGGTCTACAGCCTAGCCAAAAGCTTTTATTCGACGGGGTGTTCGTGGAGCGCTGCGCGCATGCCCCAAGGCATGCCGTGCTGCGGCCGCGACCCCGCGTTATTCGCCCCTGACTCCAAAGGAACCTGGCATGGCCCACCGTTATTCATCCTCTCGCAGCGCCCGCTTCGCACCGCTGCATCCACCGTTTGCACGCAAGCGCAGCGCGTTCATTCCCATGGCCTTGCTGCTGGGCCTGGCCACGCAGCCGCAGGCCTGGGCCGAAGAAGGCAGCGCCGCTGCCCTGCCCCAGGTCACGGTGAAAGAGCAGGCCGCAGGGCCAACCTCGGCCTATGCAGGCGGCCAGGTCACCTCGGGTGGCCGCGTCGGTCTGCTGGGGGACAAGGACTTCATGGAGACCCCGTTCAACACCGTGGGCTATACGGAGCAATTCATTGAAGACCGCCAGGCCCAGAGCATCACCGATGTGATTGCCGCTACCGACCCCACGGTGTTCAGCAACGGCGCCTCCGGTGCCTGGAGCGAGAACTATGCGATTCGGGGCTTTGCCTCCGGTGCCAGCGATATGACTTTCGGTGGCCTGTTTGGCATGGCGCCGTATTACCGGACCACGCCCGAGATGTTCGAGCGCATCGAGGTGCTCAAAGGCCCGTCGGCCCTGCTCAATGGCATGCCGCCCGGAGGCTCGGTAGGCGGCACGGTGAACCTGGTGCCCAAGCGCGCCGGAAAGGATCCGCTGACCCGCATCACGGCCACCTATATGTCGGATGCCCAGTTCGGCACCCATCTGGACCTGGGCCGGCGTTTTGGTGAGGCGCGGCAGTTCGGCATACGCTTCAACGGTGTGTACCGCGATGGTGATGGCGCCGTGGGTGCGCAGCAGAAAAAGGCACAGCTGGCAGCGCTGGGCCTGGACTGGCGTGGTGATCGCGTGCGCATCTCGGCTGACCTTTACAGCAGCGACGACCGTGTCAACGGTGTGACCCGGGGCATAGGCCTGGCGCCCGGTGTGGGCGTGCCCAAGCCACCCAGGCCCGATACCTTGCTCAACCCCGACTGGTCCTATGCCGAGACCAAGGACAAGGCCGCCGTGCTGCGCGGCGAGTTCGATATCAGCGACAGCGTGAGCGCCTATGCGGCTTTCGGCTTCAGCGAGTCGGACTACCAGTACAACGGCGCCATGTCGTCGCAGGTGCTCAATGCCGCAGGTGACTTCGAGACCAAGATGGGGCAGTTGGCCTTCAACGTCAAAAAACAATCCGGTGAGGTGGGTCTCAAGGGCAGGCTCTACACCGGCAGCGTCAAGCACCAGTGGGCGCTGAACGCCACGCATTACGCGCACAAGCAAAACGACTACGGCCGCCGCACCGTGCCCGGTGCGGACTGGACCACCAACATCTACCATCCCCAGTGGGGACCCGCACCGGCATTCGTGGGTCCGCATATCTCCGAAACCGAGGTGCGTCTGACCAGCTATGGCCTGGCAGACACGCTGTCGTTTGCGCAAGACAGGGTGCAGCTGACGCTGGGGGTGCGCTACCAGCAGGTGGTCAGCGATTCGCTCAACGCCATGAACGGCGTGCGCGCTCCCCGCTACAACGAGAGCGCCACCACGCCAGCCGTGGCACTGCTGGTCAAGGCCACAGAGAAAATGTCGCTGTATGCCAATTACATCGAAGGCCTGAGCCAGGGTGCCAGGGCACCGTTGACGGCAGCCAATGCCAACGATGTCTTTCCCCCCTACAAGACCAAGCAAAAAGAACTGGGCATGAAGCTGGACCTGGGGGAGTTTGCCCACACCTTCAGCTTGTACGAGATCACACGCCCCAGCAGCTATACCGACCCGGTGAGCAATCTCTTTTCTTTTGGTGGCGAGCAGCGCAACCGCGGGGTGGAATGGGGCTTTTTTGGCTCGCCCCTGCGCGGCGTGCGGCTGATGGGGGGCGTGGCCTATGTGCAGCCCAAGGTCACCAAGACCACGGTGGCAGGGGCCCAGGGCAAGATGGCCACGGGTGTGCCCAAACTACAGGGAAAGCTGGGCGCGGAGTGGGACATGCCGGCCGTGCCGGGGTTGACGCTGAACGCCAATGCCACGGCAGTCTCCAAGCAGTACATCAGCGCAGACAACGGCCTGTGGGCCTCGGGACGCACCACCTATGACCTGGGCGCGCGCTATGCCACCCGCGTTGCCGGCAAGCCCGTGCTGCTGCGGGCCACGCTGCTGAACGTCACCAACAAGGCCTATTGGGGCCAGCCCCTGCTGTCCAGCCTGGCGCTGGGCGCACCGCGCACATTGGCGCTGTCGGCATCGGTGGACTTTTAAGCGCTGGTCTTCGGCAGTGCCACATCGTGTGGCGCTGTCGAAGACTAGACCCTATCAGGCCGCGCCGCCGGAGCCGCGTACCCCCGATGAGGGCAGGGGCAGCTCCAGCATGGCGCAGGCCACGGCCTCACCCACCTTGATGCCATCCACGCCGGCCGACAAAATGCCGCCGGCATAGCTGGCGCCTTCACCGGCAGGGTAGAGGCCACGCGTGTTTTCGCTCTGGAAGTCGGCGCCACGGCCGATCTTCACCGGCGAAGAGGTGCGCGTTTCCACGCCGGTCAGCACGGCGTCATGCATGTCGTAGTCATGCATCTTCTTGCCAAAGGCGGGCAGGGCTTCGCGCATGGCTTCGATGGCATAGGCCGGCAGAGCATGGTGCAGATTGGTCAGGTGGATGCCGGGCTTGTATGAGGGCTCCACCTTGCCAAAGGCCGTGGAGGCCTTGCCTGCGACAAAGTCACCCACCAACTGTCCCGGTGCGCTGTAGTCGCGCCCGCCCAGCAAAAAGGCCTTGGACTCCAGCTGGCGCTGAAAGACGATGCCCGACAGCGGATGGAATTCACCATCCTGCAGGTCTTCCACCCCATAGGTCTTGCCGTCAAACGCCCAGGCAAAGCTCTTGGCATCACGGGGGTAGTCCTCTGGGCTAATGGCGCAGACCATGCCGGCATTGGCATTGCGCTCGGCGCGCGAATACTGGCTCATGCCATTGGTGACCACGCGCTCGGGCTCGCTGGTGGCAGCCACCACGGTGCCGCCCGGGCACATGCAAAAGCTGTAGACGGCGCGGCCATTGGCCGCGTGGTGGACCAGCTTGTAATCGGCGGCGCCCAGCAGGGGGTGGCCGGCATGCCGGCCCCAGCGGGCCTGGTCGATCACGCTTTGCGGGTGCTCGATGCGAAAACCCACCGAGAAGGGCTTGGCCTCCATGGCCACGCCGCGCTCGTAGAACATGGCAAAGCTGTCGCGCGCGCTGTGGCCCAGGGCCATCACGGCATGGCGGGTGGGCAGCTGGTAGTGCGCGCCCGTGGCCTGGTCCTGCACCTGCAGACCGACCAGCTGGCGCGCTTCGCCAGTGCCTTCGATCTGCACATCGGTCACGCGCTGGGAAAAGCGGATCTCGCCGCCCAGGCGGATGATTTCCTCGCGCATGCCCTCCACCACCTTCACCAGCTTGAAGGTGCCGATATGGGGGTGGGCCGCGTAGAGGATTTCTTCGGGTGCGCCGTGCTGCACAAACTCCGTCATCACCTTGCGGCTCAGGTGGCGCGGGTCCTTGATCTGGCTGTAGAGCTTGCCGTCCGAGAAGGTGCCAGCCCCGCCTTCGCCAAACTGCACATTCGATTCGGGCGTCAGCTCGCGCTGGCGCCACAGGCGCCAGGTGTCTTTGGTGCGTTCGCGCACCTGTTTGCCGCGCTCCAGCACGATGGGCTTGAAGCCCATTTGCGCCAGCACCAGGGCCGCAAAAATGCCGCAGGGGCCAAAGCCCACCACCACCGGGCGTTCGCCCTCGGCCAGGGCAGGCGCCAGCCCCACGGGCTTCCAGGCCATGTCGGGCGTGGGGCCCACATGGGCCTGATCGGCAAAGCGCTCCAGCAGCGCGGTTTCCTGCCCAGGGTCGGTCAGTGTGATGTCGACGATATAGACCGCCAGCAGCGCGCTCTTGCGGGCGTCAAAGCTGCGCTTGTGCACCTGCAGCTGGGCGATGTCGGCGGGGGCGATTTCCAGGCGCTCGGCCGCCAGCTGCGTGAGCTTGGCCGTGGGGATGTATTCGCTGTGGTTTTCGGGGTGGTAGCCCACCTGCGAGAGAGGGAGTTTGAGTTCTGCAATCCGGATCATGGCTTGTACCTATCAAGCAAGGGCAGGCATGGTAGCGTGCCGGAAGCGATTGCAGCGGGCGTGGCCCTGGCATCCATATGGCGTCATCGGGTACCCGGGGTGGCCATACCGTGGAGAGCGAGGGTGGCGGGGCCTCTGGACTGGTGGGCCACCTTGTGCATGGCCCACCCCACAAAGGCCTGGACTCCGCCCGGTCCAGGCCCTGGGCATCAGCGCTTGAGCGCCAGCAGCACCTCGTCGAGCATTTTTTTGGCGTCGCCAAACAGCATGCGGTTGTTGTCCTTGTAGAACAGCGGGTTGTCGACGCCGGCATAGCCCGAGGCCATGGAGCGCTTCATCACGATGGACTGCTTGGCCTTCCACACTTCCAGCACGGGCATGCCGGCGATGGGGCTGCTGGGGTCATCCTGGGCCGCAGGGTTGACGATGTCGTTGGCGCCGATGACCATGGCTACGTCGGCCTGGGGGAAGTCTTCGTTGATCTCGTCCATCTCCATCACGATGTCATAGGGCACCTTGGCCTCGGCCAGCAGCACATTCATATGACCCGGCATGCGGCCCGCCACGGGGTGGATGGCAAAGCGCACGTTCACGCCCTTGTCGCGCAGGGTGCGGGTGATGTCGTTGACCGTGTGCTGTGCCTGGGCCACCGCCATGCCGTAGCCGGGCACGATGATGACGCTCTTGGCGTCGCGCAGCAGCTCGGCGGTTTCTGCCGCGCTGATGGGCGTGACTTCGCCCTGGGGCTCGCTGGCGGCAGCGTCGCCGCTCTTCTTCTTGGCCGTGGTGCCGGAGCCAAAGCCGCCCGCGATCACGCTGATGAAGTTGCGGTTCATGGCCTGGCACATGATGTAGGAGAGGATGGCGCCCGAGGAACCCACCAGAGCGCCGGTGACGATCAACAGGTCGTTGCTCAGCATAAAGCCCGTGGCGGCAGCAGCCCAGCCGGAGTAGCTGTTGAGCATGGAGACCACGACGGGCATATCGGCGCCGCCGATGGCCATGACCATGTGCACGCCAAACAGCAGGGCGATGGTGGTCATCACCGCCAGTGGCAGCATGCCTTGCTCCACGGTTTCGGCCTGCAAAAATGCGCGGCCGAACCAGATCACCACCAGCAGTGCCAGCAGATTCAGCCAGTGGCGCGCAGGCAGCAGCAGGGGCTTGCCCCCGATCTTGCCGTTGAGCTTGCCAAAGGCAATCAGGGAGCCGGAGAAGGTCACGGCACCAATCAGGATGCCGATATAGATCTCCACCTCATGGATGGTTTTTTCCACGCCTTGCAGCTGGTGCGAGGTGTCGGCGTAGCTGGCAAAACCCACCAGGCAGGCGGCCAGACCGACCAGGCTGTGCATCAAGGCCACCAGTTCGGGCATCTGGGTCATCTTCACGACCTTGGCGGCATACAGGCCTATGCCACCACCGAGAACCAGGGCCGTGACGATCCAGGCGACGCCACTGGGGCCGACATGGGGGCCGAATACCGTGGCCAGCACGGCCAGGGCCATGCCAACCATGCCGAACAGATTGCCGCGGCGCGAGGTTTCGGGATTGGACAGTCCACCCAGGCTGAGGATGAACAAAATAGCGGCGCCCAGATAGGCCACCGTTGCGAGACTTTGGGACATGGTGCTCTCTCTTACGCGTTCTTCTTATTTGCGGAACATGGCCAGCATGCGGCGTGTGACGGCAAAGCCGCCGAACATATTGACGGCGGTGAGCACCAGTGCGGCAAAGGCCAACCAGCGGATCAGCGTGTCAGGGCGGCCATCCAGGCCCGTCTCCGGCGGGGCAATCTGCACCAGTGCGCCGATGGCGATGATGCTGGAGATGGCATTGGTCACGCTCATCAGCGGTGTGTGCAGGGCCGGTGTCACATTCCACACCACCATGTAGCCGATGAAGCAGGCCAGCACAAAGACCGTGAAGTGGCCCAGGAAGGCGGCAGGTGCATAGGCGCCTATGAACCAGAAGGCCAAGGCCGCCACGGCAAAAATGATGGTCAAGGTCTTGGCGGGCAGCGGTCCTGTAGCGCCATGGCCATGTCCGCCTTTTTTCTGCTCCATGGGCGCGGCCGCAGGCTTGGGGGCGGGCTTGGGCGCTTGCGCAATAGGCGGTGCGGGCCAGGTGATGGCACCGTCCTTGACCACCGTCAGGCCGCGGATGGCATCGTCTTCCATATTGACCAAGGCCAGGCCATCCTTGGCCTTGCACAGCTCCTCCGTCAGGCGCAGCAGGTTGGTGGCGTACAGCGTGGACGACTGCTTGGCCAGGCGCGAGGCCAGGTCGGTGTAGCCGATGATCGTCACGCCATGGCGCTCCACGGCCTCGCCGGGCACGGTCAGCTCGCAGTTGCCGCCTTGTTCGGCGGCCATGTCCACGATCACGCTGCCGGGCTTCATGCTCTGCACCATCTCGGCCGTGATCAGCTTGGGCGCGGGCTTGCCGGGGATCAGGGCGGTGGTGATGATGATGTCCACCTCCCGGGCCTGCTGGGCATACATCTGGCGCTGCGCGGCCTGAAAGCCTTCGCTCATGACCTTGGCGTAGCCGCCACCGCCCGAGCCTTCTTCCTCGTAGTCGACCTTGACGAATTCGCCGCCCAGCGAGACCACCTGGTCGGCCACTTCGGCGCGGGTGTCATTGGCGCGCACGATGGCGCCCAGGCTGGCTGCCGTGCCGATGGCCGACAGGCCGGCCACACCGGCACCGGCGATGAAGACCTTGGCCGGCGGCACCTTGCCTGCAGCCGTGATCTGGCCGTTGAAATAGCGGCCAAAGGCATTGGCGGCCTCGATCACGGCGCGGTAGCCGGAGACGCCCGCCATGGAGGTCAGCGCATCCATTTTCTGGGCGCGTGAGAGCGTGCGTGGCAGCGCGTCGATGGCCAGCACGGTCACCTTCTTGGCCGCCAGTTGCTGCATCAGCTCGGGGTTTTGTGCGGGCCAGATGAAGTCGATCAGGATCTGGCCCTCACGCATCCACGCGACTTCTTCGCTGGAGGGCGAGCGCACCTTGAAGACGATGTCGGCTGCGGCCCAGACGGCGGCCGCATCGGGCAGCACCTGGGCGCCGGCGGCGCGGTAGGTGTCGTCGCTGAAGTTGGCGGCGGCGCCTGCGCCGGATTCGATGCACACCTCAAAGCCCAGTTTGATGAGCTTTTCGACCACATCGGGGACGGTGGCCACGCGTTTTTCCAGCGCAAAGGTTTCTCTGGGGACGCCAATGCGTTGGGCGCCAGTGCGCTGCGGCGCTTGGCTGGGGTTGCTAGACATGGGAGAAGTCTCCGGGAGTTTTGAAATCGATTCGGCGGCTCACAGCATTCTGGCGGTCACTGCTGTGGAGAGAAGGGTGTTTGGACTTGATGGGGCGCAAAGCCCCGCCACACGGCGAGGCTTGCTGCTCTGATAAGGGTGCGTTTTTATCAATCCGTACGCATAAGTGCACCACGGAGAACCCTTAGAGCGTGTTCTTACGCCCAGTTTGAAGGCTGAGGTCCATAAGTTTCTGATTTTGGTTCAGCAATGCGCAAGTCATGAATGGAGGGCTGGGAACTGCATGTCTGCGGAGCATTTGGGGTATGCACAGCGTCTGTGCCTCAGTGTCGTGAAAATTTGTCGGCGTGCACGTTTGTTGGAGACAGCCTACGACACCTTGCCTGCGTATCATCTGCGGCGGCCAACTGGCCCCCATTTTTTTTCAGATTGCAGCCATCGTGCCATTTCGCTCTTCTTCCTCCACCGGTGCGGCGCGCACCGCGACACAGGCATTGGTCCAGCACCCCCTGCTGGGTATTGGTCTGCTGGTGCTGTCGATGTGGGTGCTGTCCTGTCTGGACGCCAGTGGCAAATGGATGATGGGGGTGGGCGTGCCGCTGCTGGTGCTGTCGTGGTTTCGCTACGCCGTGCACCTGGTGCTGGTGTTGGCCCTGGTGCTGCCGCAACGCGGCCTGGCGGTGCTGCGCAGCAGGCGCCCGCGCGAACAGGTGGCGCGCGGCCTGTCCATGCTGCTGGCCACGCTGATGTTTTTCACCACGCTGAGCTATCTGCACCAGGCCGAGGCCACGGCCATCAATTTTCTGGCGCCGCTGCTGGTGCTGGCGCTGGCCCCCTGGTTGCTCAAGGAGCCGCCGCGCCTGTCGCGCTGGCTGGCCTGCGCCGTGGCGTTTGCGGGAGTGCTGCTCATCATCCGCCCCGGTGGCGGCTTGCATCCGCTGGGTGTGGTGTTCGGTCTGCTGACGGCCTGTTGCATTGCAGCCCAGTTCATCACCACACGGCGGGTGGCAGCGGATGACGCTTTCACCTCGCTGATCTGGAGTGGCGCTGTGGGCACGCTGGGCTTGACGCTGACCCTGCCTTTTGCCTGGTCTGAAGCGCTGCCCGTGCTGCGCGGTCTGTCGCCGCTGGAATGGGCCCTGCTGCTGTCCATGGGGCTGACCGGAGCCCTGGGCCATTTGCTGCAGATTGCGGCCTACCGCAGCGCGGGGGCGTCCACGCTGGCGCCATTTGTGTATTTGCAGATCATCAGCGCCACCACGGTGGGCTGGTTGTTCTGGGGGCATTTCCCCGATGCGCTGACCTGGCTGGGCATTGGCGTGATCTGCGCCAGCGGGGTCACGGTGGGGCTGCTGGAATGGTGGCGCAGCCAGCGCCGCGGCGCTTAGATCACCAGCCGCGAATGGCCTATGCCGCCGCCTTTTTCCACGCGGATCTGGGCAGGGATGCGTTCCTTGAGCGCTTCCACATGGCTGATGATGCCAATCATCTTGCCGCTGGCATTCAGCGCATCCAGTGCGGCCAGGGCCACTTCCAGGGTGTCGCCATCCAGGGTGCCAAAGCCTTCGTCCAGGAACAACGAGTCGATCGAGGTCTTGTGGCTCACCAGGTCGGACAGGGCCAGCGCCAGGGCCAGGCTGACCAGAAAGGCCTCTCCGCCCGAGAGCGTGCGCGTGTCGCGTGCCACATCGCCCTGCCAGCGGTCCACGATGTCCAGCTCCAGCTCGCCCGTGGGCTTGCGGCGCAGCAGATAGCGGCCATGCAGGCGTGCCAGATGCTGGTTGGCCAGGTGCAGCAAATGGTCCAGCGTCAGCCCCTGGGCGAACTTGCGGAACTTGTCGCCCTGGGCCGAACCGATCAGCGCATTCAGCCGTTGCCACAGCTCGCTGTCCTGTTGCTGTGCGGCGATCTGTGCCAGCAAGGCCTGCTGGCCTTGGCGGTAGCGGTCATCGTCCTGCAGGCGGGCGCGGGCTGCGCCCAGTTGCTCGGTCTGGGCGGCACGCTGGGCTTCCAACTCCTGTAGCCGGGTTTGCATGGCGTCCTGGGGGGCATCGGTCAGCGCCTGGGCTTGCAACTGGGCCTGCTGTGCGTGGGCTTGCTCCAGCAAGGCCGTGGCGCGCTGCAGGCTGGCAGCCAGTTGCTGCTGCAGCTGCTGCAAGCGGGTGCGCTCGGCCTCGGGCAGACAGGCGTGCAAAAAGGCCTCTGCGTCAGCAAAGGGGCTGGCGTCCAGGGCCTGCTGCCATGCGGCCTGGGCCTGTGCGGCGGCGGCTTGCTCGGTGTTTGCCGTGGCCTGGGCCTGGCTGATCTGGCCTTGCAGCTGGGCCAGTTGCTGGGCCTGCTCGGTCATCGCCTGGATGCAGTCGGCCAGCGTGGCAGGCAGCGCGCCCGTGGAGGCCGTACTGGCCGGGAAGGCGCTGCTGCGCTGCTGCCACTGTGCGGCCTCGCGCAAGGCCTGCTCGCAGGCCTGCTGCTGCAGCGCCAGCTGGGGGGCCAGTTGCTGCAGCGCTTGCACGCTGGTTTGCCAGCGCTGCCATTCCTGCTGGCGCGCCTCCAGCCAGCTTGCGCTGTCGGCCGGCGCGGGCGGGAGATGGCCGCTGTCGGCCAGGCTGGTTTCCAACTGCGTGTGCAGCGCAGCGAGCGCGTCGCTGTGCTGCTGCAGCGCTTGTTGCTGTTGCCGGGCGTGTGCTTGCAGCTCGCCCAGGCTTTGTTGCAGGCTGCTGTGCTGGTGGGCCGCGCTTTGCTGCGCCTGGGTGGCCTGGTAGTGGGCCGCCGTGGTGTTTTGCACGGCACGCTCACCATCCTCGGCCTGTTGCAGCGCGGTCTGCAGCGCGGCTTGTTCGGCCTTGGCCTGCTGCAGCGCAGAGGCCAGGGGGGCGGGCTGCTGCCAGTCCGATGCGCTTGCATCTTCTGGCTGCAGCGCTTGCCATTGCAGGGCGCTGTGTTCGCTGGCGGCCTGCAGTTGCTGGTGCTGCTCCTGCTGCGTGCTGTGCCGCTCTTGCGCTGTAGCCAGGGCGGCCTTGCCGTTTTCCCCTTGCTCCTTCAGTTGCTCCAGTTCGGTCTCGGCGGCCTGCAGTGCGGTTTCCGTGGCCGAGACATCCAGGGCCTGGTAGGCCGCAATGGCAGGGTGTTCCAGTGCGCCGCACAGCGGGCAGGCCTCGCCGGGCTGCAGGGCGTGGCGGTGGGCCTCCAGGCTTTGGATGCGCTGCTCCTGCTGGAGCAGCTGGCGCTTGTCGGCCACCACGGAGCGCTGTGCGCTGTAGCGCTGGCGCAGCGCGCCCAGCGCGTCATGTTGCTGGGCGATGGCCGCTGCGCCGGCTTCCAGGGCCAAGGCCTGCTGCCTCAGTTGCTGGGCCTGCTCACGCCGGGTGGCAGCCAGCTCGCACAGCTGCTGGCGGCGCGCCACATCGGCTTGCGCGTTTTGCCAGCGCTGGCGCAAGGCGGCCAGCGATGCTTCGCCGCTGTGCCGTGCCAGCAGGGTTTGCTGTGCGCTTCGGGCGTCTTGCAGTGTCTGGTCGGCCGTTTGCTGGGCCTGGGTGGCGGCTTGCAGCTGTTGCTGTTGGGCGTCAAGGTCTGCTTGCAGTCTTGTGGCATCAGCTGCCAGTTGCCGGGCTGCAGTCTGCTGCTCGGCCTGGCCTTGCTGCAGTTGCTGGCGCTGCTGCAGCTGTGCGCGCCAGCTGCCCAGCTGCTCGCCCAGCTGGCCATGGTCAGCATGCTGCTGCTGGTAGGTCTGGTGTTTGCTGATGTTGGCTTGCAGGGCTGCCAGCCGCTGCTGGGCCGCAGCGGCCTCGGCCTCGGTCAGCTGCGCGGCATGGTGGTGTAAACCAGCCTGTAGCGCTTGTGTGGAGCGCTGCTTGTGCTGCAGATTTTGTAGTGCATCCAGCTGCTGGGCATGCGCGGCCTGGCGTTGCTGCCAGCTGTTGTGCAGCGGCTGCAGGCTTTGGGCGGGTGCATCCAGCGCCAGGCGTTGCAGTGCGGCTTGGGCATCATCCTGGGCCTGGCGGGCCTGCTGCTCGGACAGGGTGGCTTGCGCCACGGCCTGGGTGGCCTGTGCGCATTGCTGCAGCCATTGCAGCTGGGTCTGGGTTTGGCGGCAGGCGTCCTGGGTGGTGGTGAGCTCCTGCTGCAACTGCTGGCTGCCGGCCTCCAGGGCCGCGCGGTCTTCGGGGGCCAGCAGTTGCACGCCGTCGGCCTGGGCCTGGGCGCGCTCCAGCGCCTGGCGGGCATCGCGGGCGCGTTCGAACACGGCCTGTGAAATCTGGCCGTAAATCTCGGTGCCGGTGAGCTCTTCCAGCAGCTCGGCGCGGTCATTGGCGCCGGCGTTCAAAAACGCGGCAAAGCCGCCCTGGGCCAGCAGCATGGACTTGGTGAAGCGCGCAAAGTCCAGGCCGGTGAGGGCGGCAATGCGTTCCAGCTTGTCCCGGCTGTGGGTGGCCAAAATGGTGGCCTGGCCATCAGGGCCGGTGATTTCGGCCAGCTCCACCTTGGGGGGCTGCAGTGCCCCGTCGGGCCTGGCGTGGGCACGGCGCTGGCTCCAGAAGGCGCGGTAGCTGCGGCCCTGGGATTCAAACTCCACCTCGGCCAGGCAGTCGGCCGTATGGCGGGTCATCAAATCGTTCTGGCTGGCGCTGATGGCGGACAGCCGTGGCGTCTGGTGGTACAGCGCCAGGCAGATGGCGTCCAGCAGCGTGGACTTGCCGGCGCCCGTGGGGCCGGTGATGGCAAACAGGCCGTTGTCGGCCAGCGGGCCGGAGCTGAAATCCACGCTCCATTCCCCGGCCAGCGAGTTCAGATTCTTCAGACGCAGGCGCAGTATCTTCATACCGCATCCTCCTGGCCCTGCAGGCTGTGCAGCACGGCGCGGTAGCGTTCGCTCAAGGCTTGCTGCTGGGCGTCATCCAGCTGCTCCTGGGCCAGGCGGCGGGCAAACACATCGTGGGGGCCCAGCTCCTGCAAAGAGACGCCGGCATCGGCCTCCAACTGGGGGGCGGCGCTGCCGCGCTGGCGCTTGATGCGCAGCACCTCCAGCGGCAGGCCCTGGGTCATGGCGTCCAGGCGGGCGGCCAGGTCGGGCAGGTAGTCGTCCTGGACGACGGTGATTTCCAGCCAGGCCGGGCAGGTCGCACTGGCCTGGCTGGCGGCCTCTTGCAAGGCGGCGGGCAGGCTCTCCAGCGTGCCGCGCAGGCTGAACAGCGACTGGAACACTGGCACGGGCAGTGAGGTGACGGCCTGCAGCCCCTGCGCGTTCACATCCACCAGCAGCACCTGCTTGGTTTGGCGCGCCTCATCAAAGCCCAGGGCAATGGGCGAGCCGCAGTAGCGTATATGTTCCAGCCCCCCCACTTTTTGCGGCTGGTGGATATGGCCCAGGGCGATGTAGTCGGCAGCAGGGAAGGCCTTGGTGGGAAAGGCCTCCAGCGCGCCCACATAGATTTCGCGCACCGACTCATTGCTGCTGGCACCCACCGTGGTCAGGTGGCCGGTGGCAATGATGGGCAGGCGCTGGCCCGTGGACTGCTCCAGCGCGGCCTGGCGTGCCTGGGCGGCGGCATAGACCTGGGCATAGGTCTCCTGAATGGCAGTTTGCAGGGCCAGCTGCTTGTCTTGTGCACTCTGGCCGGCCTGGCTGAGCAGCACATCGCGGGGGCGAATAAAGGGCAGGGCGCAGACGATGCAGCCCGGCGCGCCGTCGGCACCGTCTGCATGGCGGCGCTGCGGCAGCACCACCACATGCTGCACGGCCGCGCCGGTGCTGGCGATCACCGTGGTGTGCAGATGCTGCAGCAGCGGCAGGCTTTCGCCCAGCACGCTGACGGAATCATGGTTGCCCCCCAGCAGCAGCAAGGCCACGCCGGCGCCGTGCAGGCGGGCAATGAGCTGGTGGTAGAGCTCGCGTGCATAGCTGGGAGGAGCGCCGGTGTCGAAGATGTCGCCGGCAATCAGCACGGCATCCACGGCCTGGGCGTGCACCTGCTCCAGCAGCCAGGCTATCAGCGCTGCATGTTCGCTCTGGCGGCTGTGGCCCATGAAATGCTGGCCCAGATGCCAGTCGGAGGTGTGAAGAATGCGCATGCGGGAAGCGGAAAAAAGAGGGCTGCTGCACCCGGGCGGGTGTGACCGCCATGGTAGCGGTCTCTACGGGCGTGCGGGCCGCTCTGCACCGCAGCCAGAGGCGCACATGCGGTTACTTCGCTTACGCCATGGGCTGTTTATGAACAGGGCTTGCTGGCATGGTGAAGGCCATCGGGGCTCGCTGCCCCGCTCATCAAAGGATAGCGTTATGCGTAAGCAACGACTGCTGGCATGGGCCGGTGCCCTGGCCGTCTGCTGGATGTTGACCGGTTGCATCATTGCACCGCCCCATGGGCATGATCACGGCCACTATGACGGGGACCGTCGGCCACCGCCAGGGCAGCGGTATTGAGATCGTGAACACGTTCTGAGGTGCTGGTGCATGGCCGCCGGGCGTGAATCGATGCCGGGCCAGCGCCTGCAGCAGGCCAAAAAAATCCCGCCATGCAGGCGGGAAGAAGATGCGGGTGCTATGAAAAGCGAAGCTGTCAATGCAGATATTGCCTGCGTTGGCAGGCAATATCTGTGGATAAAGAGCCGCTTCAGGCCGTGGCGTCATCCGCCTCGGCCAGGAAACCACCGCTTTGGTGGGCCCAGAGCTTGGCGTAGATGCCGCCCTTGGCCAGCAGTTGCTGGTGGGTGCCTTCTTCGACGATATGGCCCTGGTCCATGACGATGAGCCTGTCCATGGCCGCAATGGTGGAGAGGCGGTGGGCAATGGCGATCACCGTCTTGCCGTGCATGAGGCCGTCCAGGCTTTGCTGGATGGCGGCTTCCACCTCGCTGTCCAGGGCGCTGGTGGCTTCGTCCAGCAGCAGGATGGGCGCGTCTTTCAGCATCACGCGGGCAATGGCCACGCGCTGGCGCTGGCCGCCCGAGAGCTTGACGCCGCGCTCGCCCACCTGGGCGTCATAGCCGCTGCGGCCCTTGAGGTCGGTCAGCGTGTCAATGAAGTCCGAGGCCTCGGCCTTGTGGGCGGCGGCGCGCATTTCTTCTTCGCTGGCATCGGGCCTGCCGTAGAGGATGTTGTCGCGCATGGAGCGGTGCAAGAGCGAGGTGTCTTGCGTGACCATGCCGATGGCGCTGCGCAGGCTGTCCTGTGTCACGGCGCGGATGTCCTGGCCATCGATGGTGATGCGCCCGCCCTGCGCCTCGTGAAAGCGCAGCAGCAGATTGACCAGGGTGGACTTGCCCGCACCCGAGCGGCCGATCAGGCCGATGCGCTCGCCGGGGCGGATGTGCAGGTTCAGCTGATCGATCACCTGCTTGCCACCGTCCTTGTAGCCAAAGCGCAGGTCTTCAAAGGCGATGGCGCCCTGGGTGACCTGCAGCGGCTGGGCGTTGGGTGCATCGACGATGGTGCGGGGCTTGGTCAGCGTGGTGATGCCGTCCTGGATGGTGCCCACGTTCTCGAACAGGCCCGTCATTTGCCACATCACCCAGTGGGAATAGCCCATCAGGCGCAGCGCCATGGCAATCACGGCCGCCACCACGCCGGCAGAGGCCTGGCCCTGGGTCCACAGATACAGCGCCGTGCCGCCGCTGCCCAGCAGCAGCAGGGCAATCATCAGGTGGTTGGCGATCTCGAACTGGCTGACCAGGCGCATCTGCGCATAGCCCGTGGTCTTGAAGGCCTCCATGGCGTTGCGGGCGTATTCGGCCTCGCGGCGCGTATGGGCGAAGAGCTTGACGGTGGCGATATTGGTGTAGGCATCGGTCACGCGGCCCGTCATCATGGAGCGCGCATCGGCCTGGTCCTTGCCTATCTTGCCCAGGCGCGGCACAAAGTAGCAACAGGCCGCCGTGTACGCGGCAAACCACAGCGCAAACGGAATCATCATGCGCCACTCGAAGCTGGCGGCCAGAATCAGAATGCCGATCATGTAGACGCCCACGCCCACCAGCACGTCCACCACCATGAACAGCACTTCACGCACCGACAGCGCGGTCTGCATGATCTTGGTGGTGATGCGGCCGGCAAACTCGTCGGCATAGAACGACATGCTCTGGCCCAGCATCAGCTTGTGAAACACCCAGCGCAGCCGCATGGGAAAGTTGATGGCCAGCACCTGGTGCATGACGATGGTGTGCAAGGCCAGCAGCAGGCCGCTGCCCAGCAAGATACCGGCAATGCCCAGCACCGTGCCCTGTTGCTCGGCCCAGAAATTGCTGGGCGAGACCGTACCCAGCCAATCCACCACGCGGCCCATGATGGCAAACAGCAAAGCCTCGTACACGGACAGCAGGGCCGAGGTCAGCGTGAGCAGCGCAATCCAGCCGCGCATGCCCCGGGTGCAAACCCAGATAAAGGCAAAAAAGCCCTGGGGTGGCACGGGGGGCTCTGTGGCCGGATAGGGGGAAATTTGTTTTTCGAATAAACCAAACACGATGCAGGACTCCTTGGCCTGTCTATGGTAGATGGAGCGCCTCGGCGCAGGCGCCGGCCTCAAGATGCCCGGGCAGCGGCAGGGGATTCCGCCCGCCATCTTCCGCACTGCTGCGGTCCATGCCCAGACGCACACCGCTGTTTCCCGCTGTCTATACTGCGCCGCGCGGCGCCGCAAACAGGTGGCGCTGGAAAAACCTTGGAACAAGAAAGCAGGTAGTGCGTGCGAAAAAACGGGCAGAGCAAGCCATCACAGTGGCTGGGTTGGAGCATCTGGTTGGGCTGTGGCGCGCTGGCGCTTTCGGCCCAGGCCCAACCCGCTGAAGCCGGGGCTGTGACCCAGATTCAGGTGTTGCAGGACATTCCATCGGGCCTGTGGGAGCTGCGCAGCCGCACCGAACCGGCTTCGTCTGATGAGGCGCCGGAGCAGGGCTGCATCACCCCGCAGGCCATTACCCGTGATCTGCAGGAGCTGGTGGAGACGGTCCAGTCCGGGCAGATCTGCAGCGTACAGCTACCTGTGAACACGGCCACCGAAGGGAAGCTGGAGCTGCGCTGCCATCGGGATGGGAAAGATTCTCTGCCGGCGGTGATGACCTTCACCAGGCCCGCCAAGGAGCGCCTGCATGCAGAGTCTCAGCTGCAGATGGGGGCCACTGGCCCCCGCATGCTGCTGGTGCAGGACTACCGTTATTTGGGGGGATGTAATCCCCCCTGAGCCGCTTTGCGGCTTCCCCCCAGGGGGACGACAGCCTCGCTGCGGGGCGGCCCTTGCTCGCTGTCTGCTGGCCTGGGTAGCGCCAGTTTTGTGTGGCTAGGGCCAGCATCAGCCCTCGCAATATCACAGAACTCCCCGCGGGAGATGCATGCTGACTCTCAAGTGGACAACAGCCGCAGCGTGCGGGTGCCTGGCTTGGGCTGCGCCAGTTTTTTGAAGCGTTTAAAACGTGATGACCTTGTCGGCGGCCATGATCCAGTCACCCAGCTCGGGCAGCGTGCCTATCGATACGCCCTCAATCAGCGTCAGCTCGGCCAGGCCACGCGCCAGTGCGCAGGTGCGGCACAGGCGAATGTGGGTGCCGGCCGCGATCAGCTGTTCCACCTGGGCCTGCAGGCCGCTGCCGGCACCATCGTGTTGGTGGGGCAGGCCAACGACGGTGGCATCCGACATCAGGAACAGCTTGACTTCGGGCGCGTCGTCGCGCCCGGACAGGGTGTTGGCCACGCGCAGGGCGGACAGACAACGCTCGCTGCCATAGGGCGCGGCGTGGACGATGAAGACGATTTTTTGTGCCATGGGTTTGTCTCGCGGCGCCGGCATTCCATAAGATCGTGAACACGTTTTAAGGGACGGCGCAAAAAAAGCCGCTGAATCAGCGGCTGGTCAGTGTAGAGGACATGTGCATGCGCTCTTGGGCCGTCATGCGAGGTAGGTTGCTGCCATGTCCTTGCTGCCATGCCCTGCTGTCAGGGCGCGCTCAAAGCGCCGCAGCCCTGCTTGTGCCGTATCCAATTGCACCCCGGCTTGTTCCGCAGCCTCCATGACCAGGCGCGCGTCCTTGGCCGCATTGGCAATGGAAAAACTGGTGCTGTAGTTCTCGGCCAGCATGGCAGCAGCCTTGGCCTGGAAATAACCGCTGTCCATGGGGCCGCTGGCGACCACATCCACCACCAGGGCCGGGTCCACTCCCAAGGCCTTTGCCAAGGCCAGGCTTTCCGCCAGCCCGTGGGTCAAGGCAAAGGCCCAGCTGTTGAGCGCCAGCTTCAGGCGGCTGCTGGCTCCTGCTTGCTCCGCCACCCACAGGGTGCGCTTGCCAATGGCATCGAAGACTGGCTGCACGGCGCTGCGCTGTGTCAGGGGGCCGGATGCCAGGATGATCAGCTGCGCCAGTTCTGCAGGCTGGCGCGTTCCCTGTACCGGTGCGTCGTAAAACACCAGGCCTTGTTGCCTGGCCTGTTCGGCCAGCATGGCGATGGCCTCCATGCCAACGGTACTGGCCTGCAGCCAGATGGCGCCTTGGCGCACGGCGGGTGCGGCAGCCTGCATGGCGCTGTGGACGCTGGCGCCATCGTTGAGCACGGTCATGATGATGTCTGCATTGCGCACGGCATCTTGCGGGTGGTGGAATGCCTGAACACCGTCTATGGCCAGCGCCTGTGCTTTGGAAGGTGTGCGATTCCAGGCATGTACAGCAAAGCCGCGCTTGCGCAGATTGCGGGCCATGGGGGCGCCGATAAGACCCGTGCCGAGCACGGCGATGGTGGGTTGCTGGTCTTGCTGCATAGGAGCTCCTGGTTTTTGTGGAATGATCGTTCCAGAAATGGGTGAAGAAAAACCGAAACCTGCGTATACGCCATGTTTCGGTACGAGGATTACAAGGTGCTCAGTGCCACATCCACCACCTCCTGCAGGCATTGACGACGCTGTGAAGCGGGGCTGCCTTTTCCCAGTACCCGCATGCCTTGCATGGTGTTGACCAAAAAACGGGCCAGTGCACGCGGGCTCTGGGTGCTGCGGATGTCGCCGGCCTGCTGTCCGCGCTGGATCAGCTTTTCCAGCGCTTTTTGCAGGCGTTGAAAGTTCTGTGACACCAGGGTGGCTACGGCGGGGTCATGGGCGCCGAGCTCCAATGAGGCATTGGCAACCAGGCAGCCTCGCCGTTGTGGGTCGCTGCATTCGCTTTGGGCCACCTGCTCCAGCAATTGCCGGATCAATGCCTGCGGCAGACCTGGGCCAGACAGCAACTCCACATTGCTGGTGGTGACGGCGGCATAGCGCTGCAAAGCCTTTTGGTAAAGCCCTTGTTTGCTCTCAAAAGTGCTGTAGAGGCTGCTGCGCGACAAGCCTGTGCCTTGCACCAAATCCTGCACCGAGGTTGCGGCATAGCCGCGCTGCCAGAACACCTGCATGGCGGCATCGGCAATCTCGTCGGGCTCGAATTCTTTGGCGCGCATAAATAAATAGTGTGAATTGGAATGATCGTTCCTTAATTGTGTGAGCCATTCGCAGATGTCGTCAAGTAAAGGGGAAATCCAGGCCGGCCAAGAGGATTTCAGGCAGAGGGCGGGCTTTCGCTCTGGCCGGCATCTGCGTAATCCATATGAAAAAAGGCCTGCAGATGCAGGCCTTGGCAGAGGGTGTGTAGCGGTGTGGGGCCGTGCCCAGGGCACTCAGGCCGTAGGCAAAAAGCCTTCCACCGACAGATAGCGCTCGCCCGTGTCGTAGGCAAAGCCCAGCACCTTGGCGCCTGGGGGAAGCTCGGGCAGTTTCTGGGCGATGGCGGCCAGGGTGGCGCCGGAGGATATGCCCACCAGCAGACCTTCTTCGCGTGCCATGCGGCGGGCGTACTCGCGGGCGGGTTCGGCTTCCACCTGGATCACGCCATTGAGCAAGCTGGTGTCCAGGTTCTTGGGCACAAAGCCGGCGCCAATGCCCTGGATGGGGTGGGGGGCAGGTTGTCCACCAGAAATCACAGGCGAAGCGCTGGGCTCCACGGCAAAAACCTTCAGATTCGGGAACTTGGCCTTGAGCACCTTGGCGACGCCGCTCAGGTGGCCGCCTGTGCCCACGCCGGTGATGATGGCGTCCAGGCCTTCGGGGAAGTCGGCCAGGATTTCCTGGGCCGTGGTGGCTTCATGCGCGGCCACATTGGCGGGGTTCTCGAACTGCTGGGGAACCCAGGCGCCCGGGGTCTGCTCGGCCAGTTCCTGGGCGCGGGCGATGGCGCCCTTCATGCCTTTTTCCTTGGGCGTCAGGTCAAAGCTGGCGCCATAGGCCAGCATCAGACGGCGGCGCTCTATGCTCATGCTCTCGGGCATCACCAAAATCAGCTTGTAGCCCTTGACCGCAGCCACCAGGGCCAGGCCCACGCCGGTGTTGCCGCTGGTGGGCTCGATGATCACGCCACCAGGCTGGAGGGCGCCGGATTTTTCGGCATCTTCCACCATGGCCAGGGCAATGCGGTCCTTGATGGAGCCGCCCGGGTTGCTGCGCTCGGACTTGATCCAGACATTGGCGCCGGCACCAAACAGGCGGTTGATGTGGATGCTGGGCGTGTTGCCAATGGTTTGCAGCACGTTGTCGAATTTCATGGTGGCTCCTGCAAGGTGATGGGGAATGACCGTGAACCATTGTGGCGCACTTGTTCCGCCTGCCAGCTATATGGATATGCAGGGCCCATGTTGTTGCGTGGCGGCGGGATTGCGCAGGCTGTACTTGATCTTCATCAAGACATAGGGCTTGCCTGAGCAGAGTTCTACGCTTTGCCGCCGACAATGCATTGCAGCAAAGTCTGCAAGGAGAAGCGGCCATGTTTCTGAACTACCACCCCGTTCTGTGGGCCCTGGCGCCCAGCTGCCTGCTGCTGCTCGTGGGTTTTTCCTATCGTGACCGGCGCTGGGGCCCCTGGGCCATGCTGGTGGCCGTGGTGGCGCTGCTGGCGCTGATGAGTGGCACCATCATCAGCCTGCTGGACTGAGTTCACTGCGGCAGGGAAGGCCGTTTTCTGGGCGGAGCTGTGTAGCCCCGTTCCTGCCTGCATACAAGCGCCTTTGATTCCATGCGGCACTCCCCGTTTTCTTTCCCCGCGCGGGGCCGTGCAAGCCCCCAGGCTGCTGCGCCGCCTCACTTGCAAGGGGCGCAGGGCTCTGCCGTGTGAGGGGCTGGGCGGGGCGCACGCAGCGGCTGCTTCCACAGTTCGGCCAGCAGCAGGCCGGCAATGGTCAGCACACCACCCACGGCGTGGTAGGCGGCCAGGGGCTCGCTGAGGGCCACATAGGCAATCATGGCCGTGAAGATGGGCACCAGGTTGAAGAACATGCTGGAGCGCCCCGGGCCTATGCGGGCCACCGAAATCATCCACAGCAGGGGCGCGGCAATCGAGGCCATGATGCCGGCAAAGCCCACCAGTGGCAGATTGGCCGCATTCAGTCCAATCTTGGGCGAGAGCACATACAGCGGCAGCTGGGCCGCCACGGCCACCAGGATTTGCAGATACAGCAGCTGCACCGTGGCCAGGCGCGGCATGGGCCAGCGCTTGAGCAGAATGTTGTAGACCGCATAGGCCAGCATGGCGATGAACATCAGCACATCACCGCCGTTGATGCCCTGGGTCAGCAGGCTGGCCGGATCGCCCGAAGACACCACGGTGGCCACGCCGAAAACGGCCAGCAGGCAGCCCACCACGGCACCCCAGCTCAGGCGCTGACCCAGCATGACGGTGGACAGACCCAGCACCATCATGGGCGTGAGTGAGCCGATCAGCCCCATGTGCGTGGCCGATGTCATATGAGCCGCGTAGTAGGCCAGGCTTTGGTAGATCACCATGCCCAGGGTGCCCAGCACGATGAGTTTGGGCAGCAGAGGGCGGATGTAGCTGCGCTCACGCCATACCGAGCGCAGCAAGAAAGGCGTGAACAACACGGCCGCCACGACCCAGCGGAAAAAACCGATCTCGGCCGCGCCAATGCTGTCGGCCGCCAGCTTGCTGACCACGGTGTTGACCGACCAGATCAGCACCGCCAGCAGCGGGAATAAATAAGACCCCATGAAACAACTCCTGTAAGAACGTGTTCAAAGTCTCCTCGCGGCGCGCCAGTGTCTTTGCGGGATGGGGTACAAGGCGCGATACCGCAGCAATAGCTGTGCTATTGCGAGGATTCGCAACGCCGTAGACCGCCCGCAAAGCCACTGGCCCGAAGGGTTGGAGCGCAATCGGGCGATTTCTTCGCGCTGTGGCTTGCCTGCACACGAGTGCAAGCTGCGCCCCATCGACTCGAACTCATCCCGATTGCGCTCCAACGCGACTGCGTAGAGACCTTGCACACGTTCTAAGGCTGGCTATGATGGACCTGTCTTACTTGAACTGCATAGCTTGTTTCGGACAAGTCGTAGCGCAAGTCAGACCTTTGTTGGGGGAGTCATTCATATGCAGCGTCGCAACCAGCTCATGCCCGTCCAGGATGTGGAGGATGTGCAGGGCGATTATTTCTTTCGATACGACGAGTTCGGCGCCCATACCGAGGCGCCGCCGCACAGCCACAGCTGGGGGCATCTGAACTACGCCTTGCACGGCAGCATGCGCATGGACACCGAGCACCTGCGCTGGGTGTCGCCGCCGCAGTACGGCATCTGGATTCCACCAAATATGGTGCACAGCTGCTATGTGCGCCAGGCCGTGGTCTACCGCGCGGTCTATCTGACGCCGGCGCTGAGTCAGACCATGCCCGCAAAGGCCTGTTCGTTGCGCATGAGCCCCATCGTCAAGGCCATCTTGGCGGACTTTGCCGCGCGCAATCTGCACATTCCGCGCAGCGAGGCCGACCTGCGTCTGGCGCGCGTGCTCTATGACCAGTTGCAGGCCACGCCCGTGGAACGCGGCTATCTGCCTGCGGCCCAGCTCCCGGCCCTGGCCCAGGTGCTGGACGCCATGTATGCGGCCCCCGACGACCACCGCAGCCTGGCCGAATGGGCGAGCAGCGTGCACATGACGGAGCGCACCCTGGCCCGCCACTGCCAGCGCGAGCTGGGCATGAGCCTGGGTGAATGGCGCCAGCGCATGCGCTATCTGCAGGCCATTGACGGCCTGCAGGCCGGGCACAGCGTGCAGCAGATCGCTTTCGACCTGGGCTATGGCACACCCTCGGCCTTTATCGCCATGTTCCAGCGCGAGGCCCATATGTCGCCCGAACAATTTCGGCGCGAGTTCTGTGCAAGTGCTTTGTGAACGCGGGATAATGCGCGCCGTGAAGTTTGCTGGACTGCCGCTGGTACTAGCCGAAAGGCCGATGCTTGCATCGGGTGGAAACACCGTACTGGAGGAACGTCCGGACTGCATAGGGCGGCGTAGCAGCTAACGGCTGTCCACCGTGAGGTGAGGATCAGAGCAACAGAGACGAGTCAGGGCGACCAAACTGTGTGTTTGGGGTGTTCTATGGGCCGCACAGCGCAAGCTGTGCAAGCACATAGCCACCCGGGGCACGTAGCGCCCTGGGTGAAACGGGCAATCTCTACGCGCAGCAATACCAAGTAGGCACACGTTGACGGGGCCCCCGGAGTGTGCGGGTAGGTAGCATCGAGCCGTGGTGGCGACACCCGGCCCAGAGTAATGGCGGTCATGCAGCGGGAAACCGCTGTACACAGAATCCGGCTTATAGGCAGACTTCACACTTTGAATGCCTCACAAAACCGCGCTTTCGGTCACTGAAAGCGCGGTTTTTGTTTCCAGCGCAGCGCCCTGAGCCGCTGCGTGTCTTCGTCCAGGAGGACGATGGTCTTGGCGGGCGTGTTTGTGGAGGTTGAAAAGAACTTTTCAACTTCCATAGCTGCCTGTGCGCATGCAGGCTTCAGCTGCAAGCCCTTTTCTTCGAGAGAGGATGCAGGGTATGCGATGGCAGCTATGCTTTTGCAAGCGCCTGCTTGCTGCGCGACTGAAAAGAACTTTGCAACTTGGCAGGTTACCGCTGTGACAGCCTCCACTGTCCCCAGCCTGTGGGGACAGCGGTTTGCGACCGTACTTTGAACACGCGCTCAGAACTGGTACTTGGCGCTCAGCAGCAGCCTGCGTGGCGTGCCGAAGTAGTTGGCGCCGTTGTTGGTGCCCAGGGTCTGGTAGTAGTGCTTGTCGAACAGGTTGCTGATGTTGAGCTGCAGGTCCAGTTGCCGGCTCACGCGATAGCCCACCACCAGGTCGGCCACGGCATAGGCCGACTGGCGCATGACATAGCCCTCGGCACGGGTGGTCGATTCCGAGGTGGTCCGGCTCTGGTAGCGCAGGCCACCGCCCACACGCCAGGCATCCAGATCTCCACTCAGGTGGTACATGGCCGACAGCTTGAGCTGGTGGCGGGGCGTATGGCTGGCATAGGGCGCGCCATGGCTGCCATCCGTGCTCTCGCCGGCGATCTTGGCCTGGGTGTAGGTGTAGCCCAGGCCGGCGTTCAGGCGCGGCAAGATCTCGCCGTTGATGTCCACATCCACGCCCCGGCTTTTGACCTTGCCCACGGAGCGGTAGCAATTGGTCGGCACCGTGCATGACGCAATGTTGGCAATCGCCTGGGGCAGGTTGTCCTGCGTGGTGTTGAAGACGGCCATGGCCAGGTTGACGCGGTCATGCAGATAGCTGCCCTTGAGGCCCAGCTCGAAGTTGCGGCCTTCCACCGGGGGCAGCATGCTGCCCGAGACATCCAGGTAATCCTGCGGGCGGAAGATGCTGGTGTAGCTGGCATAGACCGAGTAGGTGTCATTGAGGTCATAGGTCAGCGCCGCATAGGGCGTGACATGGGCGCTTTCCTTGAACGCGCGGTCCTTGCTCCAGCTGCCCTGGCGCTGGGAGTTGCTGAAGTCATACCAGTCCAGACGGGCGCCGGCAATCAGGCTCAGGGGTGCGGCCAGCAGAAAGCGGCCGGTGGCGTAGGCCGAGGTCAGCGTGGTCTTCTGCTTGCGTGACCACAGGTCTTCGGCCAGCAGGCTGGAGCGGTCCAGGGAATCGGGGTTCCAGGTCAGCGGGTCCACGCCCTCGGCGATCAGCCAGTCGCCATTGGGAGACAGGTAGCTATAGCCCAGGTCGTTCCAGCGTATGGTGCGGCGGCTGATGCCAAAGGCCAGGTCATGCTCGCGCCCGAACAGGCGCACAGGCCCCTGGGCCGAGGCGTCGAGACTGAGCTGTTTTTTGTCATAGTCGTACGGGCCGCCTGCCACGTCGTAGAGTGTGCGACCCTGGTGGTCGATGCCCCCGTAGACTAGGTAGGCGCCGTCCAGTGCTGACTTGGCCTGAAGGGCCCGCGCGGCCAGTCTGGCCTTCCAGCCGCTGTCGAAGCGGTGTTCCAGGTCGGCGAAGAGGCTGACCTCTTTTTTGTCCCATTTGCTCCACGAGGGCGAAAAGCGCTGCGACCGGGAGATGGGCAAGGGGGCGCCGTCGAAGGCCCTGGGCACGCCCATCCATTGGGAGCCGGGGTTGTCTTCGTTGACATAGGAGCCGCCCACGCTCAGCGTGGTGTCGCGGCCCAGGTCCAGCTCGGCAGTACCGTAGAGCAGCTGGCGCTTGCTGCTGTAGCCATCGGTGAAGTGGTCACGCGACTGCAGCGAGGCCACCACGCGCCCGCGTGCCGAGCCGTCTTCGTTGAGGGCGCCGCCCAGGTCGAGCTCGCCCACGGCCTGGTTCCAGCTGCCGCCGCGCAGGGTGAGGGAGCGCTGGGTCTCGCGCGGTGCCCGCTTGCGCACAAAGTTGATGGTGCCGGATGGATCGCCCACGCCCGTCATCAGCCCCGTGGGGCCGCGCACCACCTCCACATGGTCGTACATGGCCATGGTGTCGTAGGTGGAGGTATCGGCTTCATAGGAGATGGGCACGCCATCCTGCAGGAAGGAGCCGATGGCAAAGCCGCGCGCGTAATAGCTGGAGCGGTCATCGCTGATGCGGTTGAGGGTGACGCCGGTGGTGCTGTTGGCCACATCGTCGATGGATAGCATGCCCTGGTCGTCCATCTTCTGGCGCGTGACCACGGTGAGCGACTGGGGCGTTTCACGTATCGACAGCGGCAGCTTGGTGGAGGTGCTCATCAGCCCCGTGGTGTAGGAGCCCGAGCCCTCGGTGGTCGTGGTTTCGCCCACGGCGGAGACCGTGACCTCGGGCAGGGTGCTGGTGCCGGCGGGCTTGTCGACCACCAGCGTGCCCTGGCTCACATGGCCTTCCAGCCCGCTGCCACGCAGCAGTCGGTCCACGGCCACCGCCGTGGTGAAGCGGCCTTCCACGGCCGGCGCCCGGCGCTCCTGTACCAGCTCGGGGGCCACCAGCAGCTGCAGGCCGGCCTGGCGTGCCAGCTGGGTCAGTGCCTGGCCCAGGGGCTGGGCGGCAATGTGAAAGTCGGCCGTGGCGGCCATGTCCGTGGCGGCAGCGCCTTGTGCCAGCGCGGGCAAGGGGGCATGCAAGGCCAGCAGAGCAATGGCGGCTGCGGCCACATGGTGGCGTGCAAGCAGGCTGGACTGGGGAAAGGGTGAAGACATGGAGGCTCCTGTGCGGTGGCTTCGGCCTGGGCCGAGACAATCCCGGGTTGGCGGGGTTCTCATGTCTTTACGCACGAGGGCGGACATTCCCTCACCGGAACGCCGCGAAAAATGCAGATCAGCTGCGCCGGCGTATCACCAGGGTGGAGATCCCACCCTCCGCCTCCTCCGGCTGCACGCTGACGGGCAGGGTGCGCGCCAGCAGCTGCAGCCAGCCAGACACGGCGGTGGTGTGCACGCGGCCCAGCACGGGCAGGGTGGCGGCATCGGCCTCCACGCGCAGCGGGTGCGGGCTGTAGCGCGCAAGCCGCTCCACCACCTCGGCCAGCGGCGTGTTCTGAAAGTCCAGCCAGCCATCGCGCCAGGGCGCTACGGCGGTGATGGCCTGGGGCTGGGCGCTTTGCCCGGCAGGCAGGCGCAGCATCTGGCCGGCGAGGAGCGTTTGCACGCCACCGCTGCCGTCCCGCACGCGCACCCGGCCCGTATCCACGGCCACCAGCACGGCATCGCCCTCCAGCGCCACTTCAAAACGCGTGCCCAGCACGGTGACTTGCACATCGCTGGCCTCGACCGTGAAGGGCCGCTCCGTGTCACGGGCGACCGCAAAGAATGCACTGCCAGCCAGCAGCTGCACCTGGCGCCGGGCCGCGTAATAGCGCAGCTCGGCGCGGCTGTCCGCATCCAGGGTGAGGGTGCTGCCGTCGGGCAGGGGCTGGCGTAGCAGGCGGCGCTTGGCCGTGGCCAGCTGCAGCTGGTACTGGGGCACCCATTGGCGCCAGCCCAGCCAGAGGGCCGAGCTGCTGACGCCCAGGCCTGCCAGGCCCAGCAGGCTGGACAGCGCACGGCGGCGGCCGGTGCGTGGTGCGGCCGTTTCGCCACGCCAGCGGTGCAGCGCGGCTTCGACCCCGTCCATGGCGCGCATGACCTCGCGCTCCACGGTCTTGACCGAGACGCCATGGCGCAGGGCCAGCTCGGCGTGCGAGGCCCCGTCGATGCGGTCGGCCAGAAAAATGTCGCGGCAGCGCGCGGGCAGCTGCTGCAGGGCGTTTTCGACTTCGGCCAGTGCCTGGCGGTAGGTATGGGTGTCGGCCACATCCGGGCTGGCGGCGAAGGCGGGGCCATCCTCTTTGCCACTGCTGTCAAAGCGCTGCGCCGTGCGCTGGCCGCGCCGCAAATGGTCGATGGCGATATGGTCTGCCACCGTGTAGAGATAGGCGCGCGGCGCAATGTTCTGGGGGCTTGGCGTGCTGCGCTCGTCAGAGGGCGCCTCAGGACGCCGGCCCTCGCTGCGCTGGCGCTCGGCCAGGCGTATCCAGGCGTCATGTACCAGGTCACGCGCAGACTGCGGACCGGTGCGGCGCGCCACAAAGCGCACCAGCTCATGGTAGCTGTCGTGGAAGGCGGTCAGCAGGGGCGAAGAGGGGGCGGGCGAAGGCATGCGGGCAGGGGGAGAACAGCACAGTCAACCCGCATTCTATGAAATGATTCTCATTTGTGCATTTGCATTCCCCATGCAAGCGCATTTCAAGGGCCTACGCCGGCCGCACCACCGGTGTTGTCTCCCTACCCGCGAGTGCAGCGAGCGAAGAGCGGGGAAAACAGCACAAGATACCAATGGGGTATGGTTTGCATCTCACCCAGACCCCAATCAGGCTCCGGCGCATAAAACCGGCACGGTCCCATCTCAGAGACACCGCGCAAGGGCCGCCCCGCCGCGCTGGTGTCGTCCCCCAGGGGGGAAGGCGCCGCAGGCGACTCAGGGGGTTAAAACCTCTCCCAAGGCATCGCATACCGCCATTGCCCCTCGGGCAGCTTGGCCAGCGAGATGCGGCCTATGCGCTGGCGCTTCATGCCCGTCACTTCCAGGCCCACGCATTCGCACATCTCGGCAATCTCTTCGGGGAAGATGCCTTTGAGGGCAAAGCGCAGATGGGTTTCGTTCTGCCAGCTGACCTTGATCCTGGGCAGGCGCTTGCCGTCAATGGCCGTGCCGTCGCACAGGCGCTCCAGGCCGTCCTCGTCGATGGTGCCGCGCACTTCGACAATGCATTCCTGCTCCAGGTGCAGCGCATCTTCCTGCAGCTTGCGGGCCACGCGGTGGTCCTGGGTGAAGACCATCAGGCCGCTGGCGGGCACGGGCACGGGCAGCAGGCATTCCAGGTTGCGGAAATGCTTGTCCAGCACCAGCAAGGGGGCGGGGGTGTCCATGTCGGCCAGATTGGCGGGCACCAGCAGGTCGTAGGCATTGCCCACCTTGCCCCGGGTGTGGCCGCGCGCGCCCTGGGGGTTGCGCACGGTGTAGCCGGCAGGCTTGTGCAGCAGCAGGGTGACGGGGGGCGCCTCCTGCAGTTTGGCACCTTCGTTGACGGTAACGGTTTGCGCGGGGTGCACGCGGCTGCCCAGGGCCTGGACGGTGATGCCATCCACCTGGACGGCGCCGTTTTCAATATAGATCTCGGCCTCACGGCGCGAGCAGCCCAGCTGTTCGGCCAGGCGTTTGGACAGACGTATGCCGTCGTCGGAATGTTCGGAATGTTCGGAATGTTCGGGGGCAGACATGCGCGCAGTCTACGGCCCCGGCCAAGTCCTGTGGCGCACGCGGAATCTGCCGCGCCACGGGGGCCGCACTCAGTTGGCGCTGTCTTCCAGCAGGCGCAGGCGTTCCACATGGGCCAGCAGGCTGCGCTCGGCCAGCGGCCACAGCGCGCTCGGGGTGTCGGCATAGGCGTGCTGTACCCAGTCCTGCATGCTGCCCTGGGGCAGGGCCAGCATGGCGGCGCGCACTTTGGCTTCGCGGGCCAGGCGGTGGGCCTTGAGCCTGGCGATCACGCTGCGGGCCGCACCCAGCACATAGCCGTGGGCCGGAAGAATGAATTCCACATTGCGTTCGGTGCAGACCGCATCCAGCTTGTCCAGCGAGCGCAGATAGGCATCCATATTGCCGTCGGGTGGGTTCACGATGGGGGTGCTGCCGTTGAGGATGTGGTCACCGCTGAACAGCAGGGCGTCTTCCTCCAGCAGCAGGCAGAGGTGGTTGGCCGCATGGCCGGGCGTGTGGATGGCGCGCAGCGTATGGGTGGTTTCGCCCTCTGGTGCAGTGTGGGACAGCGTGAGCTGCTCCCCATCTTGTAGCGTGCGGTCGGGGGTGAACTGGGCCGATGGCGAGGCCGTGGGTGCCGAGGCCAGGCCGTAAATCAGCGGCCGTTGCTGGCCCCGCTGTTCGCACAGCTGCTGCAGCAAAAACGCGCCAGGGGAGTGGTCTGCATGGGAATGGGTGCAGACGATGGCGCGGATGGCGCCGCCCGCTGCGTCAAACAGGCGCTGCACATGTTCGCTGTCATGCGGGCCGGGGTCTATGGCGAGATAGCCCGTGGCGGCTTCGCCCACCAGATAGCTGTTGGTACCGGGGCCGGTCATGACATTGGCGTTGGGGGCGGTCAGCCGCAGCAGGTTTTTGCGCAGGGGCACGGCGTTTTCGTGCTGCCAGTCGATGGTGTGCAGGCATTGGCCGTCGGGGCAGACCATGGCCAGCTCGCCATAAGGGGCTTCGTCCTCGGTAAAGCGTGCCTCCTTGCCGGCGCGCAGGCCGGTGCGGGGGGAATGCTGCCACAGCGGGCCCTGGGCCACGGCGTCCAGCACGGCCTGGGTGTTGCCCAGCTGGGTCAGGCGCTTCAAGGTGCGGATGGTGGGGAAGATCATGGGCATTTCCCCGGCCTTGGAGCGCGCCAAGGCCTCGGCGGGCTGCACCCACACGGGTTCGAACTGCTCGCGGTTGTCCGGCACCGGCTCCTGGCCCTGGGGCATGCGGGCCACGAAAAAGGGCACGGCAAAGCGCTTGGGCAGGTTGCGGTCGGCGGTGAAATGGCCGATTTGCCAGGTGGCGGCCACATCCAGCCGCAGCCCGCGCGCGCGCAGCTGGGGCCACAGCGTGGCGTGGCGGTCCATGGCGTCTACATCGGCCTGGGTGGCGGGGCGACCGTCGGCATGCAGGGCCAGCAGCAGGCCCATTTCCTCAAAGGTTTCACGCAGCGCTGCGACGGCGGGCGCATGGCCGCCATGGCCCTGGCCACGCAGATCGGCGCGGGCGTGCAGCAGCTCGCCGCCGGCCTCTGCGTCCTGGGCTTCGATGCCGCCGCCGGGAAACACATACATGCCCGGCGCAAAGCTGGCGCGGCCGGAGCGGCGGGTCATTAGCACCTCCAGCTGGCCGTCGGCGCGGTCGCGCAGCAGCAGCAAGGTGGAGGCATCCAGCGGCGTGACGGGCACGCGCTGGGGGTGAAGAAGCATGGTGTCGCGGAGCATGGCTGCCATTATTGGGCCTGGGCGCGCGGGTGGGCTGTCACCTGCAGGCGCATAAACACATGCCGTTTTGCTTATGAAAGCCCGGCTACCATGGCCCTCCATTGATGCAGATCAGAATTTCTCCCGCTCCGATATGACCGTTTTCCGCCGCCGCGCCCTGCTGGGTGCTCTTGCCGCCAGCGCCTTGACTGTTTCCGCCCCCGCCGTGCTGGCGCAGGGCGACTGGCCCAGCCAGCCGGTGACGATTTTCATGACCTTCAATGCCGGCTCCGGCGTGGATGTGGTGGGTCGCTTGATCCAGGAGCCGCTGTCCAGGCTGCTGGGCCAGCCCGTCATCATCGATTACAAGCCCGGTGCGGCCGGCAACATCGCCAGCGAATATGTGTCCCGCGCCAAGCCCGATGGCTACACCCTGGTGTTCGGCACGGCCGCCACCCACGGCACGAATGCAGCGCTGTACCCCAAGCTGCCCTTTGACGTGGAAAAAGACTTCGAGCCCGTGGCGCCCATCGTCGATGTGTCGAATGTGCTGACTATCAACCCTGAGGTGATCAAGGTGAACTCGCTGGCCGAGTTCGTCAAGGAAATCAAGGCCAATCCCGGCAAGTACAACTTTGCCTCCACCGGCAATGGCACGGGCACACACATGGCGTTTGCCGAGCTGAACTGGCGTCTGGGCCTGGACATGGTGCATGTGCCCTACAAGGGCGGGCCGGACGCCATCACCTCGGTGCTGCGCGGCGAGACCTGCTGCATCATGAACCAGGTGCAGACCGTGCTGCCCCATTCCAAGAGCGGCAAGCTCAAGCTGCTGGCCGTCACCACCGCCAAGCCCATTGCCGCCGTGCCCGAGGTGCCACCCGTGGCCGCCAGCGGCCTGCCCGGCACCAAGGGTTTTGACAGCGCCATCTGGTTTGGCGTGTTTGCCCCCAAGCACACGCCAGCCCCCGTGGTGGCCAGGCTCAACGCCGCCATCCAGCAGGTGCTGCACCAGCCCGAAATCAAAAAACGCCTGGAAGACAGCGGCAACACGCTGCGCTATGAAACGCCTGAGCAGTTTCGCCAGACCGTGCACCGCAACCGGCTGCAGTCCGCCGAAATCGTCAAGGCCGCGAAGATCACCATCCAGTAAAAAAGCGGGATGCTCTGCTCCTCAAAGAGGAGCTTCATACGCAATTGCCTCTTGGGTTTTCTGTGTGAAAGCACCTGAGAGGAAGGTGCATAGGGTTGGAGTAGCTATGGTTTTTGGCTGGCTGGAGCGGGCCTTTGCAGCACAGAGGGCAAGAAAGTCGCCCCCACAACGGCCAGACAGCGCTTCAGGCGCGGCGCGTGCCCGCAGACAGTGCATGTGCACGGCAAGGGTACGCAACAAAGCATCAAGCGCTGTATGGCCGCCTCCAAACGAGCTAAGGAGCCTTGAAAGCTACTTCCCTTTGCTGTAACCCATGGCCACGACGATGGAGCAGATCAGGAAGAAAGCCTGCAGCTCCAGCATCCAGCCCCCCGTCCCATTCAGGCTGAGAAACTGCCCGGTATGCGCCAAAAACAAGGCAAACAGCATGCTGCAGGCCATGACCAGCGCGGCCGGAACCACCCACAGGCCCACCAGCACCAGCAGCGGCGCCACCACCTCGCCCAGGTAGACGCCATAGGCCAGCCAGCCGGGCAGGCCGGCCCTGACCACCATGGATTCGATGCCGCCCACCCCATGGGTGATCTTGGCCCAGCCGTGAAACAGCATGAGCACGGCCAGCGTGACCCGCAGCAGCACCATGGCAGCGCGGGGGTGGTGAAAGAAACGCAGAAAGTTGTTCATGGGCATCCGTTCGGCAATTCAGTTGCGAGGCATAGTAATGCACAGACCTGCGCATTCGGGGTGTCAGCCAAGCACGTACAGAGGGCGTAGGCGATTGTCATGCTTTGTGTCGGCGCGAAGCTCGAAGCGACACCGCGGCGGGCGCCGCTTCATCTGACCATGGCTGGCGTGGTAGAAAGATGGGACGGGGCCGTACAGCTTTCGTACTATAGGGATGCAGCGCGACACAGCGGTTTGGCGTGGCTCGCTGCATCTTCCCATCAAGGTTTTCAATGAGGAGGTCTGATATGCAAAAAATCCAGAACCGTTCGACCTGGCTGGCCGCTGCTGCCATGGTGGCCGCCGTGGGGTTGGTGGGTTGCACCACCACGGGCGAGACCAAGGGCAAGGGTGGCGCTCCTTCGGGCAAGGCCGAGCTGGAAGCCCAATCGACCGCTGCGCTGAATCGCCTGTACAACGCCATGCCCGGCACCCGCGAGCTGGTGGCCAAGTCCAGCGGTGTGCTGGTCTGCCCGGCCGTGATCGGCGGCAGCTTTGTGATCGGCGCCGAGCATGGCAAATGCGTGCTGCGCTCCAATGGCACCACCCGTGGCTACTACAGCACCACGGCCGCCTCCATCGGCTGGCAGGCTGGCGGCCAGTCCAAGGCGGTGATCTATGTGTTCAGCGCCAAGGATGCCTACAACAAGTTCCTGGCCAGCGATGGCTGGGCTGTGGGCGCCGACGCCAATGTGGCCGTGGCCAAGGCCGGTGCCAATGGCGGCATCGACACTACCACCGCCAATGCCCCCGTCAGCAGCTATGTGCTGAACAACACCGGCCTGGAAGCCGGCGTGTCGGTCAACGGCAGCAAGATCAGCAAGATCAATATGTAAGCCCAGGGCTTCGGCCCTGCCAAAAGACCGGCGGTTGCCGGTCTTTTTTTATGCCTGAACAGGTGTGGAGTGGCTTCAAACGCTGATGGATATTGCGGTCGCAGCTATTGAAATGCGAGTTGCTCCGTGCGGCGTCAGTCCCGGTGCCAGCGAGTGGCGATCAGCTCGGGTTCGCTGTGGGCCAGCAGCTGTTGCCAGTGCAGGTCGGCGTCTTCCACAAACAAATCGCTGACCAGGGCCTGCGCCAGGCGTGCGGCGCCAATGCCCAGACCGGGAATATCGCTGCCCAGGGCGGCATGGCTCATGGTGGCGCCCCAGTTGAACAAATGCAGGCGCGAGAGGGTCTGGGCCTGCTGGCCGTCCGCGCTTTGCAGCGCGAAGTTGGGCGCCAGATAGGGAAAGCGTGCGGGCTCGGGGTGGGCCGCGGCCTGCTCGGGCGCCACATGGCGGGCCCAGGTGTCGATGTGCGGGGTGTAGCGGGCCAGCTCGGGCCGGTCCAGCAGGTCCACATCAAAGCCTGTACCCAGAATCACCGCGTCAAAGCGCTGCACAGTTCCATCGGCCAGCGTCACCGCCACGCCATCGGCCTGGGGCTGCACGTCCTTCCAGCCGCAGCCCAGGTGCAGGGCAAAGCTGTCGTGGGCATCGCAGCGGCGCACGGTTTCCCAGGGCGGTGGCACCTGCTCGTCAAAGATATAGGTGTAGCTACGCCATTTGCGGCCATCGTCCAGGGCCGAGTAGCCGCGCAAAAAGCCGGGAAAGGACGCGGCCTTGCTCTTGTTGATCTGGGGCAGCACGGCGCGGCGGGCGTACTGGTCCACCTGGGCGCCGGCCTCCAGCGCGCAGGCGGCGTTGTCAAAGGCCGAGGCGCCGGCGCCCAGCACGGCAATGCGCTGGCCGCGCAGGCTGTCGAAATCGACAGCGTCCATGGTGTGGAACACGCGGCCAGCGGCCAGTGGATCGGTCATGGACAAGGAGGGGAAGTCGGGCCAGCGCGGTGCGCCGCTGCCGTCGCGCCCCAGGGCCAGAATGATTTTGCGTGCGCGCACGGTTTCTTCACCCTGCGGGCCTTGCAGGCGGGCGATGAGCTCGCTGCCTTCGTCGCTGACTTCCAGCAGGCGCACGCCGTTGTCCACGGGCAGGTCGGCGGTGTCGCGCACCCACAGCAGATAGTCGCGCCAGTCCACGCGGCCAATCTTGTGCAGACCGGCCCAGCCGGGCGTGGCGGCATCGAATGTGGACATCTCACCCACACCATGCTGGGCCTCGTACCAGGCGCGAAAGGTCAGGCTGGGCACGCCCAGGTCAGGGCCTGTCAGCTGCTTGGGGCTGCGCAGGGTGAGCATGCGGGCATAGGTGGCCCAAGGGCCTTCGTTGCCACGGGTGGTCGCGTCGATCACGCGGAGATTGCGCACGCCTTCGCGCAGCAGGGCGAAAGCGGCGGTCTGGCCGCACATGCCGGCGCCCACCACCAGCACATCCAAGGTGGACTTGCCTGCGGCGGTGCTGCCTTGCACCCAATTGGGCGCGGGGTAGTTGAGGCGCTCCAGATCGCGCCGTGCCTCGAGGGCCTGTGCATCAAGTGCGGCCTGGTTGCGGGGACTGGAGAGGTTTTGCTGTGGCACCGGAGGGAGTTCGGTGCCCGAAATCGGAGAAAAGCTTTTATCGGTCACAGCCGGGAAGATAATCCATGGATGACCCGTCTGGATTGTTTCTATAGCCTTTCTTCGCCCTGGGCCTATCTGGCTGGCCCGCAGTTGCAGGACATCGTACGCCGTCACGGCGTGCAGCTGGTGCTCAAGCCCTATGACTTTCAGCTGGTGGTGCCGCAAACCGGCGGCATCCCGCTCAAGACCCGACCCGAGCCCCGCAAGACCTACCACGCACAGGAACTGGCGCGCTGGAGCGACTACCTGGGCCTGCCGCTGAACCTGGAGCCCGCCCATTACCCCAAGGGCGTGGCCGCCGATGTGAACTGGAACAAGAGCCCGGGCTGGATGGTGATCGCCGCTCAGCTGCAGGGGCTGGACGCCTTCCCGCTGTCGCACGCGCTGCTGCGTGCCCTGTGGGCCGAAGAGCGCCAGACCTCGGATGCGGCCGTGCGCATTGCCATTGCCAACGCAGCCGGCTATGACGGCGTGGCCCTGCATGCGCTGGAAACCTCGGATGCCGTGCAGGCCCAGTACGCCGCCAACAGCGAAGAAGCCGTGGCCCTGGGCGTGTTTGGTGCGCCCACGTTTGTGCTGAATGGCGAGCGCTTCTGGGGCCAGGATCGCCTGGCCTTTGTGGACCGCGCGCTGGCCCAGCTCAAGGTAGCCCAGGCCGCCAAGGCCTGATCTTTCACTCCACGGTACAGCCATGCACATACGTTTCACCAAGATGCAGGGCGCGGGCAACGACTTTGTCGTGCTCGACGAAACCCAGGGCAGCCTGGGCCTGACGGAGGCGCATTACCGTTTTCTGGCCGATCGCCACTTTGGCGTGGGGGCTGACCAAATCCTCACCGTGCGGCCCTCGCCGGCCGAGGGCGTGGATTTTGAATATGTGATCCACAATGCCGACGGTGGCGAGGTGGAGCAATGCGGCAATGGCTCGCGCTGCTTTGCTCGCTTTGTGTATGACAAGGGGCTGACCCAGAAGACCACCATCCGCGTGCAGACCATGAGCGGTGTGATTGCGCCGCAGCTCATGGCCGATGGCCGCGTCACCGTGGACATGGGGGCACCGGTGCTGGATGCGCCGCGCGTGCCTTTCGACACGCAAGGCCTGCAGCCTGCGCTGCGCCACCAGGCCCAGCTGTGGCCGCTGGCGCTGCAAGCGCCCGCACCGGCCCAGGTGGATGTGGTGGTGGTGTCCATGGGCAACCCCCATGCCGTGCAACTGGTGGATGATGTCGACCAGTTCGCGGTGGCTGTGGTGGGCCCGCAGGTGGAGCGCCATGTGCGTTTTCCGCAACGCGTGAATGCCGGCTTTTTGCAGGTGCAAAACCGCAGCCAGGCCAGGCTGCGTGTCTATGAACGCGGCACGGGCGAGACTCTGGCCTGCGGCACAGGCGCTTGCGCGGCCGTGGTGGCGGGCATCCGGCAGGGTTTGCTGGATGCGCGTGTCGATGTACAAACCCGGGGGGGCTTGCTGACTATTGCCTGGGAGGGCGGTGCGCAAGACCATGTGTTCATGACCGGCCCGGCCACTACGGTGTTCGAAGGCCAGATCGAGATTCCTGACGCTTTATGACTTCCAACGTCTCCACCATGAATGAAGACAGCATTGCTGATTACCTGCGGCAGAGCCCTGCATTTTTCGAACGCCATGCCGAGCTGCTGTCCACCGTGCAGCTGAGCAGCGGCCATGGCGGCCGCGCCGTGAGCCTGCAGGAACGCCAGGCCGAAATGCTGCGCGACAAGATCAAGGGCCTGGAGCAGCGCATCATCGAAATGGTGCGCAACAGCAGCGACAACGCTAACACGGCCCACAAGATCCATCGCTGGAGCTGTGCCCTGGCCAAGGTGCAAGATCCGCGCCAGCTGCCGCACACGGTGAGCGAAGGCATTCAGCGCGAATTCGACGTGCCCCAGGTGGCCGTGCGCGTGTGGGATGTGGCCGGCCCCTACCAAAACGGCATCTACACCATGGGTGTCAGCGACGACGCCAAGGCCTTTGCCACTTCGCTGACCATGCCTTTTTGCGGCCCCAACCTGGGCTTTGAGCCCACCAGTTGGCTGAGCAATGCCAGCGAGGTGCAATCGCTGGCGCTGCTGACGCTGCGCGAAGGCCCCAATGACAGCGCCGCCCCGGCCTTTGGCCTGCTGGTGCTGGGCTCGCCCGACCCGCTGCGTTTTGACGCCACCATGGGCACGGAATTCCTGGCCCGCATTGCCGAGCATGCCAGCGCGGCCCTGGGGCGCTTGCGTACGCATCCCGGTAATTGATGGTGTACATCCCCCTGAGGCGCTGTGCGCCTTCTCCCTTCTCTCACATCGCTGCGCGCTGTGGGAAGGGGGGGGGCAGCCTCGCTGCGGGAAGGTCCTTGCTCGCTGTCTCTGGCCTGGGGCATGCCTGCTCCTGAGGCAGGGGGCTGAAAGCGGTGCCATGGCAGCCACAGGCAAACTTTCCTCAGGGCGGCCGCGCGCCGGCCAGCCCGCCATGCCCCATCCGGAGCTGGATGCGGTGGCGCAGCAGTATCTGGAGTATGTGCGGGTGGAAAAACGCCTGTCCGCACGCACCCTGGCCCTGTACCGGCTGGATCTGGAGCGGCTGAGCACGCAGGCCGCGGCCATTCAGCAGCCGCTGCTGCAGCTGCAGCCTCCACAGCTGCGCCGCTTTGTGGCCCAGATGCACAGCCAGGGGCGCAGCGGGCGTGGCATTGCCCTCATCTTGTCGGGCTGGCGCGGCTTCTTTCATTGGGCGGCGGTGCAAGGCCTGGTGCCACACAACCCGGTGCAGGGTGTGCGCGCGCCCAAGCAGGGCAAACCTCTGCCCAAGGCCCTGGGCGTGGACGACGCCGTGCAGCTGGCCAGCTACCGCAGCACCGAGGCAGACCCCTGGACCGAGGCGCGCGATGCCGCCATGACCGAGCTGCTCTACAGCAGCGGTTTGCGCGTGGGCGAGCTGGTGGGGCTGAACCTGCAGCCAGGCGACGCCGCAGAGAGCGGCTGGATCGATGCGGAGGCCGGCGAGGCCCATGTGCTGGGCAAGGGGCAGAAGCGCCGCACCGTGCCGGTAGGTGCGGCGGCGCTGGCGGCATTGGCACGTTGGCGCCAGCTGCGTGCCCAGCCCTTTGCACCGGCTTGGAACGAGGCCGCACTGTTTGTGGGCGTGCGCGGCGCCCGCATCTCGGCCCAAAGTGTGTGGGCGCGGCTGCGCCAGCGCGGCCAGCAGGCGGGCCTGGCCCAGTCCGTACACCCCCATGTGCTGCGCCACTCGTTTGCCAGCCATGTGCTGCAGTCCAGCGGCGACCTGCGCGCCGTGCAGGAGCTGCTGGGCCATGCCAACATCGCCACCACGCAAATCTATACGCGGCTGGACTTTCAGCATCTGGCCCAGGCTTACGAGCTGGCGCACCCAAGAGCGAAAAGAAAAGACACCCCCTGAGGCGCTGCGCGCCTTCCCCCTCTCTCTCGCTGCGCGAGGGAGGGGGACGACAGCCTCGCTGCGGGGCGGCCCTTGCTCGCTGTCCCTGACCTGGGTTGCGCCAGTTGCATGGTGATGTGGAAAGCATAGCGGCCAAAGCGCATGGGGTAAGCGCTGGGGGTAGAAAACACGGTGGGCTGGACGCCCCCGCCAGCACCGGGTGCTTGACAGGCTGACTACACTGAATAAAGCAGCGCCACCTTGTATTTTGGGGTGGCGTCCCCATTTGCTTCAGGTTTCCTCTTTTAAGGCGCGGCCGCGTGCGGCGCTCTGCAGACAACAAGGCACACCACACCATGGCATTGATTCCCGTCACCATCCTCACGGGCTTTCTGGGTTCGGGCAAGACCACGCTGCTTAAGCGCGTGCTGCACGAATCGCACGGCATGAAGATTGCCGTGATTGAAAACGAGTTCGGCGAAGAAAACATCGACACCGATATTCTGAAGACCGAATCGAAAGAGCAGATTCTGCAGATGAGCAATGGCTGCATCTGCTGCACCATCCGTGAAGACCTGCGCGAAGCCCTGCAACTGCTGGCCGCCAAGCGCCGCCAGGGCCAGGTGGAGTTCGACCGCATCGTGATCGAAACCACCGGCCTGGCCGATCCCGGCCCCGTGGCCCAGACCTTCTTCATGGACGATGAGATTGCCGAGAGCTATCTGATCGACTCCATCATCACCCTGGTGGATGCCAAGCATGCCAACCAGCAGCTGGACGACCGCCAGGAAGCGCGTCGCCAGGTGGGCTTTGCCGACCAGCTCTTTCTGTCCAAGACCGACCTGGTGAGCGAGGCCGACAAGGACGCGCTGGTCCACCGCCTCAAGCACATGAACCCGCGTGCGCCCATCACGGCCGTGCATTTTGGCGAGGTGCCCTTGACGGATGTGTTCGATCTGCGCGGCTTCAACCTGAACGCCAAGCTCGATATCGACCCCGACTTCCTCAAGGAAGACGAACACGACCACAGCCATTGCGACCATGACCACGGCAAGTGCGATCACGACCACGCGCATGACCATGCGCACCACGACCATGCCCATGGCGCGGATTGCGGCCATGACCACGCGCATGGCGAGCACTGCAAGCACCCACACCACCATCACCATGACGATGATGTGAAAAGCTTTGTCTACCGTGCAGAACGCCCGTTTGATCCGGCCAAGCTGGAAGACTTCCTGGGCGCCATTGTCAACATCTACGGCCCGCGCATGCTGCGCTACAAGGGCGTGCTGAACATGAAGGGAACCGAGCGCAAGGTCATCTTCCAGGGTGTGCACCAGCTCATGGGCAGCGATCTGGGCCCTGAATGGACGGCCGACGAAAAACGCGAAAGCCGCATGGTGTTCATCGGCATTGACCTGCCGCAGGACATCTTCAAGCAAGGCTTGGAGCAAAGCCTGGTCTGATCCGGCCCACTGGTCGCAAAACGCCCTACCACCGGCCATTGGCGCCTGCTGTGGTGGGGCAGAATCGCCCGCCAACGCTCTGCATCGTCAGAGCGCGCTGGCACTTGACATGGTTTTACCAAGGCAGGTTGTGTGATATCCGCAACTTTGCGTTGGGTCTTGGAGGAGATGGCTACAATCGCGCCCCTAAAGAGAACCCGGTTGGTCAGCCTGCGGGGTGACCACTGGGACGGTCGTACTTGAGGAGACAAGAAGTGACAGCCGAGACCAGTAAAAAGAAAGCCGCAACGAAAGTAGCGGCCCCTGCGGCCAAGAAAACCGCAGCCGCGAAGTCATCTGTAAAGGCCTCCGCCACGAAGGCCTCGGAACCGGCGACGGCGTCCTCCTCATCTTCTCCTGCTCGCAGCACTGCGCGCAGTGCCCCCATCCCGCCGCAGTCGGCAGCCCCCACGGTTGCCACCCGGCCCATCACTGATACCAAAGCAATGTCCTCCACTATCTCTGTACCTGCAGCACTCAAACGTGACCCCAAGTTGGCCAACAACTGGAAGAACAAGACGGCCGAAGAGCTGAACGATGCCGAAGTCATCGCCATGCCCGACGACGAGTACATGAACGACAAGCAGATGGCCTTCTTCCGTCACAAGCTGATGAAGTTGAAGCAGGACATGCACAACAACGCAGGCGAGACGGCCGAAAACCTGCGTGAAGACACGGTGGTGGTGCCCGACCCGGCCGACCGCGCCACCATCGAGGAAGAGCATGCCCTGGAGCTGCGCACCCGCGACCGCGAGCGCAAGCTGCTGAAGAAGATCGAGCAGTCCATTGCCCGCATCGACGCTGGTGACTATGGCTATTGCGACGAAACCGGCGAGCCCATCGGTGTGGGCCGTCTGCTGGCTCGCCCCACGGCCACGCTGTCGTTGGAAGCCCAGCAGCGCCGCGAGCTGAAGCAAAAAATGTTTGGTGACTGATCTTCTCCACCAGCCTCTGGCCCGCTGTCTCCAGCGGGTGTCGAAGAGGTGGGTGAGACACTGAAACCGCCGTCACGGGCAAGCCTTCATGCATGGAAGGTGGACCCAGGCCGGCGGTTTCTTTTTGCCTGTGGTGAAGCAGGTGGACCGGCGCTGTCGCTGGTCTTGCAGGCTATGCCGCAACAGAGCGGAAAAAAAGCGCCGCAGCCCTTGCAACCCGGGCGCAAGACCCCCATGTGCAGCAGCTATGGAACAGTACCACGGCACCACCATTCTCAGCGTGCGGCGCGAAACGCCGGACGGCATCCAGGTCGCTATTGGCGGCGACGGCCAGGTCACCCTGGGCCACATCGTCGTCAAGGGCACGGCCCGCAAGGTGCGCAAGCTCTACAACGGCCGCGTATTGGCCGGTTTTGCCGGCGCCACGGCCGATGCCTTCACCTTGTTCGAGCGTTTTGAAGCCAAGCTGGACAAGCACCAGGGCCATTTGACGCGCGCCGCCATCGAGCTGACCAAGGACTGGCGCACCGACCGCGTGCTGCGCCGCCTGGAAGCCATGCTGGCCGTGGCCGACCATTCGGCCTCGCTCATCATCACCGGCAACGGCGACGTGCTGGAGCCCGAGCAGGGCATTGTGGCCATTGGCTCCGGTGGGGCCTACGCGCATTCGGCGGCCAAGGCGCTGCTGAACAACACCGAGCTGTCGGCACAGGACGTGGTCAAGAAATCGTTGGAGATTGCCGGCGAGCTGTGCATCTACACCAATATGCACCACACCATCGAGACGCTGTAAGCCGCTGCCGGCCTGCTTTGCGCTGACTCTATTTTTTATAGCTGCTCAAGCATGTATACCAAGCTTGAGCGCCCTTATTGAGCTTGAAAACCATGTCGTCCATGACCCCGCAGGAAATCGTCTCCGAGCTGGACCATCACATTGTGGGCCAGGCCGCTGCCAAGCGCGCCGTGGCCATTGCGCTGCGCAACCGCTGGCGTCGCCAGCAGGTGGAAGAGGGCCTGCGCCAGGAAATCACCCCCAAGAACATCTTGATGATTGGCCCCACCGGCGTGGGCAAGACCGAGATCGCCCGCCGCCTGGCCAAGTTGGCCGATGCCCCCTTCATCAAGGTGGAGGCCACCAAGTTCACCGAAGTGGGCTATGTGGGCAAGGATGTGGACGCCATCATCCGCGACCTGGCGGAAATCGCCGTCAAGCAAACCCGCGAGGCCGAGATCAAAAAGCTGCGCGTGCGTGCCGAAGATGCGGCCGAGGAGCGTGTGCTGGATGTGCTGCTGCCCCAGGCACGCACCCATGACGCCGTGCCGGCCGACAGCGCCACGCGCCAGGTCTTCCGCAAAAAGCTGCGCCAGGGCGAGCTGGACGACAAGGAAATCGAAATCGACCTGGCCGAGGCCAAGCCCCAGCTGGAAATCATGGGCCCCCAGGGCATGGAAGAGATGACCGAGCAGTTGCGCGGCATGTTCAGCCAGATGGGCCAGGAGCGCCGCAAGACGCGCAAGCTGCCCATCAAGGAAGCGCTCAAGCTCTTGACCGACGAAGAAGCCGGAAAGCTGGTCAACGAGGAAGACATCAAGACCCGCGCCATTGCCAATGCCGAGCAAAACGGCATCGTCTTCATCGACGAGATCGACAAGGTGGCATCACGCCAGGACAGCAGTGGCGCCGATGTCTCCCGCCAGGGCGTGCAGCGCGACCTGCTGCCGCTGGTGGAGGGCACCACCGTCTCCACCAAGTACGGCATGGTCAAGACCGACCACATCCTGTTCATCGCCTCGGGTGCCTTCCACCTGGCGAAGCCCAGTGATCTGATCCCCGAGCTGCAGGGGCGCTTCCCCATCCGTGTGGAGCTGGGCTCGCTGTCGGTGCAGGACTTCGAATCCATACTCACCCAGACCCATGCCTCCCTGGTCAAGCAATACCAGGCATTGCTGGCCACCGAGGGGGTGACCCTGGCCTTCACCCCCGAAGGCATCACCCGCCTGGCCCACACGGCCTTCCAGGTCAACGAACGCACCGAGAACATCGGCGCGCGTCGGCTGTCCACGGTGATGGAGCGTCTGCTGGACGAGGTGAGCTTTGATGCCGCCAAACTGTCCGGCCAGAGCGTGACCATCGATGCAGCCTATGTGGATGCCCGCCTGCAGATGCTCAGCCAGGACGAAGATCTCTCGCGTTACATTCTCTGACACATAAAGTGCAGCCCGCACACCCCCGACGCCGCTGAGGCATCGGGGGTGTTTTGTTTGGTAAATGTCAAGCGGAAGTGAGCTCATGCTTTTCATTTGCACTAGTGCCTAAGTGCTTGTGGGTAAAGGACTTTTGTATATCTCATATCAAAAATTTCAAGCTAAGTCATTGATTTCATTGCAAATGTTTGTGACGAGGCCTGTAGCAAGTGGTGGATTTGCTGATACAGTGCAAAAAAGTGCAATTAAGTGGTGAAAGTTGCCTTTGCAGCCCAGGCGCAGAGGTGATCAGGTCCAACCTACCCGAGGTCTACTGCCGTGTTTCAAGGGGCGTCTTCGCTAAGTCTGGATGCGAAGGGTCGGCTTTCCGTGCCGACCCGGCATCGTGACGCCCTCATGGCTATGGCAGAAGGCCAGGTCACCATCACCAAGCACCCGCATGGCTGTCTGATGCTTTTCCCCCGTCCCGAATGGTTGAAGTTCCGCGAGCGCATCGCAGAGCTTCCCATGTCTGCGCAGTGGTGGAAGCGCATCTTCCTGGGCAACGCCCAGGACGTGGACATGGATGGCACGGGCCGGGTGCTGGTGGCGCCCGAGCTGCGCCAGGCCGTGGGCCTGAGCAAGGACGCGGTGCTGCTGGGCATGGGCAACCACTTTGAGTTGTGGGACCGCGCCACTTACGAAGCACAAGAGGCAGAGGCCATGCAGGCCGAAATGCCGAGCGTTTTCCAAGATTTTGCTTTTTGAAAAGGGCGAGCGTTGAACCAGCCCCTCCAACACATCACCGTCCTGCTGGACGAAGCCGTCGACGCCCTGCTGGGCGGCGCGGGGCCTTCGCCTGCCGGTCAGTGGGTGGACGCGACGTTTGGCCGTGGTGGCCATTCGCGCCTGATCCTGCAGCGACTGGGGCCGGACGGCCGCCTGGTCGCTTTCGATAAAGACCCGGAAGCGATTGCCGAAGCGGCACGCATCACGGACCCGCGTTTTTCCATCCGCCACGAAGGCTTTCGTCACCTGGACGAGCTGCCCGCAGGCAGCTGCGCCGGCGTGCTGATGGACCTGGGGGTGAGCTCGCCCCAGATCGACAGCCCCGAGCGGGGTTTCAGTTTCCGCTTCGAAGGCCCGCTGGACATGCGCATGGACACGACCCGTGGCCAGAGCGTGGCCGAGTGGCTGGCCGATGCGGAGGTCCACCAGATCGCGGAGGTGATACGTGACTATGGCGAAGAACGGTTTGCTGGCCCCATTGCAAAGGCGATTGCGGCGTGGCGCACAGACAAAGGCCCGCTCACAACCACTGCCGAACTGGCCAGTCTCGTGGCTGGTACGGTCCGCACACGGGAGGCGGGGCAGCACCCCGCTACCAGGACCTTTCAGGCTTTTCGGATTTTCATCAATGCCGAGCTGGAAGAGCTGCAGCAAGCGCTTGCCGCGGCGTTGAAGGTCTTGCAGCCGGGCGGACGCCTGGCGGTGATCAGCTTTCATTCGCTGGAAGACCGCATCGTCAAGCAGTTCATCGCCCAGCATTCCAAAGAGGTCTATGACCGTCGTGCGCCATTCGCCGTGCCCCAGCCCATGCGGCTCAAGGCGTTGGAGCGCATCAAGCCCAGCGCGGGCGAAGTGGCAGGCAACCCCCGCTCACGCAGTGCCGTGATGCGCGTGGCCGAACGCACTGAGGTGCCTGCATGACAGGCCCGGCGCGCATTCGCTCTGCATGGCTGCCGCTGGCATGCCAGGAGGGCCCATGCTGCGCCTGAACATCCTGCTCCTGGGCTTCGTCATGGCGAGTGCGCTGTTTCTGGTGCACACCCAGTACGAGTCGCGTCGTCTGTTTACCGAGCGCGAGCGTGCCCAGCACGAGGCGCGTGAGCTGGCGACCGAATACCAGCGCCTGCAGGTGGAAAAGCGGGCCCAGGCCACGCCGCTGCGCATCGAGCGTCTGGCGGTGAGCCAGGGCATGCAAAACTCCACGCCCGCCATCACCCAGTATGTGGAGGACAAGGTGCGCGCAGCGGCGGGAGGTGCGTCATGAGCGTGCACCGCAGCGTCACCTATGCCTCCAGCCCGCTGCTGGCGAGCAAGACGCCCAAATGGCGCAGCAAGTTCATCATGGGCTTGATGGTGCTGGGCTTTTCCGGCCTGGCCGTGCGGGCTGCCTATGTGCAGGTCTTTGGCAATGATTTCTTCCAGCGCCAGGGTGAGGTGCGCTATGCCCGTACCCTGGAGCTGCCGGCCAACCGCGGCCGCATTCTGGACCGCAACGGCCTGATCCTGGCATCCAGCGTGCCGGCGGCCAGCATCTGGGCCATCCCTGAAGATGTGGAGCTGGACAGCGCCGAGGTCAAGGCCAAGCTGCCTCAGTTGGCCAAGTTGATGGATATGCCCCTGGCCACTATCAAAACCAAGCTGGACAACGACAAAAGCTTTGTCTGGCTCAAGCGCCAGCTGGACTGGGAGGTTGGTCAGAAGATCAAGGCCCTGGGCATCAAGGGCATCTACCAGACCAAGGAATACAAGCGCGAGTACCCCGAAGGGGAATCGGTGGCCCACGTCGTGGGCTTTACCAATGTGGAAGACCATGGCCAGGAAGGCATGGAGCTGGCCTTTGACAAAGACCTGGGCGGCAAGCCCGGGTCGCGCCGCGTCATCAAGGACCGTTTTGGCCGCGTGGTTGAAGGCCTGGGCGAAGAGATTCCGCCCATGGACGGGCGCGACATCCAGCTGTCCATCGACAGCAAGGTGCAGTTCTATGCCTACCAGAAGCTGCGCGACCAGGTGATTGCCCACAAGGCCAAGGCCGGCACCGTGGTGGTCATGGATGCCAAGACCGGCGAGCTGCTGGCCCTGGCCAACTACCCCAGCTACGACCCCGGCAACCGCAAGCGCCTGACGGGCGAGCAGCTGCGCAACCGCGCCATCACCGACGTGTTCGAGCCCGGCTCCACCGCCAAGCCCATCATCGTCGGCACGGCGCTGGAAAGCGGCAAGTTCAAGCCCTCGACCATTGTGGATACCACGCCCGGCCGCATCAATGTGACCGGCTCCACCATTTCGGACACCCACAACTGGGGTGTGCTGACGGTGGAAGGGGTGATCCAGAAGTCCAGCAACGTGGGCATGACCAAGATCTCCCAGCAACTGAGCGCCCAGGAGATGTGGGAAACCTATTCGGCCCTGGGCTTTGGCCAGAAGCCGCAAATCTCCTTCCCCGGTGCCCAAAGCGGGCGCTTGCGTCCCTACAAGAGCTGGCGGCCGGTGGAGCAGGCCACCATGTCCTATGGCTACGGCCTGTCGGCCAGCTTGTTGCAGATCAGCCGGGCCTACACGGTGTTCTCCAACGACGGCAAGGTGATTCCGGCCAGCATGCTCAAGCTCGACCGCCCCCCCGTGGGCGTGCCGATTTTCACGGAGCGGACCGCCAGCGCCGTGCGCAAGATGCTGGCCATGGCCACCGCCCCTGGCGGCACCGGCCAACGCGCCCAGACCGTGGGCTACTCCGTGGGCGGCAAGTCCGGCACGGCACGCAAACAAGAAGGCAAGGGCTATGCCGCCGGCAAGTACCGCGCCTGGTTTGCCGGCATGGCCCCCATTGAGAACCCGCGCGTCATCGTCTCGGTGATGGTGGATGAACCCATGAACGGAACCTATTACGGAGGTACGGTGGCAGCGCCGGTCTTCAGCGATGTGGTGCAGCAAACGCTGCGCCTGATGGGGGTACACCCCGATGTGGCCGTGCAGCCCCAGATTGTGGCGGACCCGGTGGAGGAATCGCTGTGAGCAGCTTGCACATATTGACCTCGGTCCAGGACGCCGTCCAGTGGCTGCGCAACCGCGTCACCGGCCAGCTGCGCACCGACAGCCGCCAGGTCCAGCCTGGCGATGCCTTTATTGCCTGGCCCGGCGGCGTGAGCGATGGCCGTGCCTATGTGGCATCAGCCCTGGAGCGCGGCGCCGTGGCCTGCCTGGTGGAGGCCGAAGGGGCCGAGACGTTTGATCTGCCAGCCGACACCGTGGCCGCTTTCCACGGTTTGAAGGCCGTCACCGGCCAGATTGCCGATTTGTGGCTGGCCCATCCCTCGCAGGCGCTTGCCGTGGTGGCCGTGACTGGCACCAATGGCAAAACCTCCACCGCCTGGTGGCTGGCGCATGCGCTCGCAGATTGGAAGCAGGGTGTCCAGTCTGGCTGCGCCTTGGTGGGTACTTTAGGTATTGGCGTGCCGCCGGCACTGGAGTCTACGGGCATGACCACCCCCGACCCGGTCTGCCTGCAGCAAGCCTTTCGCGGCTATGTGGACCAGGGCCTGGCGGCCTGTGCCATCGAGGCCTCGTCCATAGGCATAGAAGAACACCGCCTGGATGGCACGCGCCTGCGCTGCGCCATCTTCACCAATTTCACCCAGGACCACCTGGACTACCACGGCTCCATGGACGCCTATTGGGAGGCCAAGCGCCGCCTGTTTGACTGGGACGGTCTGCAGACCGCCGTGGTGAATATCGACGACGCCCATGGCCGCCTGCTGGCCCAGCAGCTGCACAGCCGCAGCGACCTGGATCTGTGGACCCTGTCTATACAGCAACCCGCACGCCTGTGGGCCAAAGACATAGGCCATGGCACCGAAGGCCTGCGCTTCACCGTGGTGGAGGGCGATGCCTTTGTTTCGCTGCAAACCCAGGTGGTGGGGCACTACAACATCAGCAATCTGCTGGGCGTGATCGCCACGCTGCGCAGCCTGGGCATGCCGCTGGATCAGGCCGTGCAAGCCTGCGCCCATCTGGAGCCCGTGCCCGGCCGCATGCAGCAAATTGCCCGCGCCGGCCAGCCCCTGGTGGCCGTGGACTATGCCCACACCCCTGACGCGCTGGAACAGGCCTTGCAAGCCCTGCAGCCCGTGGCGCGCGAGCGTGGCGGCCAGCTGTGGTGCGTGTTTGGCTGTGGCGGCAACCGCGATGCCACCAAGCGCCCGCTGATGGGGCAGGCCGCGCAGCGCCATGCCGACCTGGTGCTGGTGACCAGCGACAACCCGCGCGGCGAAGCGCCCCAGGCCATCGTCGACCAGATCGTGGCCGGCATGCAGCCCGCAGACCTGCAGGTGGAGGTGGACCGCGCGGCTGCCATTGCACAGGCTATTGCCCAGGCCGCCCCCCAGGACGTGGTGCTGCTGGCCGGCAAGGGCCATGAGGATTACCAGGAAGTGATGGGCGTCAAGCGCCCGTTCTCCGATATGGCCGAGGCGCACAGCGCGCTGTCGGCCCGTGAAGGACAAGCAAAGTGATGATGACATTGCAACAGGCCCTGGTGTGGATCCAGCGCTCCCAGCCCGCAGCGCGGCTGGTGGGCGATGGCGCCACGCCCCTGCAGCGCGTGTGCACCGACACGCGCCAGCTGCAGGCCGGTGACCTGTTCGTGGCGCTCCAGGGCGAGCGCATGGATGCCAACGACTTCCTGCCCCAGGCTCAGGCGGCCGGGGCTGTGGCCGCCGTGGCCCACCGGGGGCTGGAAGCCGCCGGCCTGGCCGGTATCGAGGTGGGCGACAGCACGCTGGCCCTGGGCGATATCGCTGCCGGCTGGCGCGCCCAGTTTGAGCTGCCGCTGGTGGCCATCACCGGCAGCAACGGCAAGACCACGGTGACGCAAATGCTGGCCAGCATCCTGCATGCGGCGGCCGGCGATGCCGCCTTCGCCACCCAGGGCAATTTCAACAACGCCATCGGCGTGCCCTTGACCCTGCTGCGCCTGAACGCGGCCCACCGCCTGGGCGTGGTGGAGCTGGGCATGAACCACCCGGGTGAAATTGCTGCGCTGGCGCGCATCACACAGCCCACGGTGGCCCTGGTGAACAACGCCCAGCGCGAGCACCAGGAATTCATGCACACCGTGCAGGCCGTGGCCGAGGAAAACGGCAGCGTGTTCGCCTTTTTGCCCGCCGATGGCACGGCCGTTTTCCCCGCCGATGAGGAATTCACCCCGCTGTGGCGTGAGCTGGCAGGCCGCCGCAAGCAGCTCACCTTTGGCGCAGCCAACGCCGATGTGCACGCCACCCGTGCGCAATGGCAGGGCAGCGCCTGGCAGGTTGCGCTGGCCACACCGGCCGGTGCGCTGGAATGTGCGCTGCACATTGCCGGTCGCCACAACGTGCGCAATGCCCAGGCCGCGGCCGCCTGCGCCTTGGCCGCTGGCGTCTCGCCCACGGCCATCGCCCAGGGGCTGACGGCCTTCCGCCCGGTCAAGGGGCGCTCGCGCTCGGCCTTGCTGCAACTGGCAGGCCGCTGCGTGGCCCTGGTGGACGATACCTACAATGCCAACCCCGATTCGGTGCAGGCGGCGATTGCCGTGCTGGCCGAGCTGCCGGCGCCGCGCGTGCTGGTGCTGGGCGATATGGGTGAGGTGGGCACGCAAGGCCCGGCATTCCATACCGAGGTGGGTGCTGCGGCCAAGGCTGCCGGTATTGACCATGTATTGGCTTATGGCCCGCTGATGCAGCATGCCGTTGCGGCTTGCGGCGACGCGGGTCGTCATTTTTCAGACAAGACCGCCCTGGTAGAGGCGGTGCTGGCATTGCGCGCCCAGATGGGCAGCGTGCTGGTCAAGGGTTCGCGAAGCATGAAGATGGAAGAAGTGGTGCAGGCACTGGAGTTGGCGCAAGAGGAGGGCTCGGCATGCTGCTGATCCTGGCCCAATGGTTGCAGGAGCTGTCTCCTGATCTGAGCTTTTTGCGCGTGGTGCAGTACATCACCTTCCGTGCCGTGATGGCAGCGCTCACCGCCCTGGTCATCGGCCTGTGGATTGGCCCCAAGGCCATTCGCATGCTCACCGCCCTGAAAGTGGGCCAGCCGGTGCGCGGCTATGCCATGCAAACCCATTTGGTCAAGAACGGTACGCCCACCATGGGCGGCGTGCTGATCCTGTTTGCGATCTCCGTCTCCACCCTGCTGTGGTTTGATCTGTCCAACCGCTTTGTCTGGATCGTGCTGTTGGTCACGCTGGGCTTTGGCGCGATTGGCTGGGTGGACGACTGGCGCAAGGTGGTCAACAAAGACCCCGAAGGCATGCGCTCGGGCGAGAAGTATTTCTGGCAGTCGGTCATCGGTCTGGTGGCCGCGCTGTACCTGGTGTTCAGCATCTCCGAAAACTCCAACGGCCGCGTGCTGGAACTGTTCATCACCTGGGTGCAGTCCGGCTTCTCGCTGGACCTGCCGCCCAAGGCCGGCCTGACCGTGCCCTTTTTCAAGGAAGTGAGCTACCCGCTGGGCGTGCTGGGCTTTGTCATCATGACCTATCTGGTCATCGTGGGCGCCAGCAATGCGGTGAACCTCACCGACGGCCTGGATGGCCTGGCCATCATGCCCGTCATCATGGTGGGCACGGCCCTGGGCATCTTCGCCTATGTCACGGGCAATGCCGGCTACGCCAAATACCTGCACTTTCCGCACATTGCCGGCACTGGCGAGCTGATGATTTTTTGCGGCGCCATGGCCGGCGCCGGCCTGGCCTTTCTGTGGTTCAACGCCCACCCGGCCCAGATCTTCATGGGCGATGTGGGCGCCCTGGCCCTGGGCGCTGCGCTGGGCACCATCGCCGTCATCGTGCGCCAGGAAATCGTGCTGGCCATCATGGGCGGCATCTTTGTGGCCGAGGCCCTGTCGGTGATGCTGCAGGTCACCTATTTCAAATACACCAAGAAGCGCTATGGCGAAGGCCGGCGCTTGTTGAAGATGGCGCCCCTGCACCACCACTTTGAAAAAAGCGGTTGGAAAGAAACCCAGGTGGTGATTCGTTTCTGGATCATCACCATGCTGCTGTGCCTGATTGGCCTGTCCACGCTGAAGCTGAGGTGAACAGCATGACGCACGACGACAGCCTGAACCCTTGCACACCGCGCACCGCGTTGCCGGTGCCGCAAGAGGCTGCCCTGGCCGCTGCAACAACTGTAGCGGCCGCTGCGCATGTGGCGCCGGATGCAGAGTCAAACCACTCGGACATGCTGGAGCACGGCGCAGTCGGTGCTCCTGAAACCGAAGTGGTCGAGGTGACGGAAGTAGCTGAGGTGACTGAGGTAGCGGAAGCGACGGAAGCGCAGGACACCATCCCCGCCGATGCGCCGGAGTCCATGAACGCGGTCGCTGCCCCCCTGGTGGCCGAGCCCATTCCCGATGTCGCCACGCTGACGGCCGCCAAGGACGCCGCCGCCTTTGTGGCGCAGATCTTCACCGACCCCAGCATGTCCGATGCCGGCAGCGCCGATGTGACGGTCGTGGCCGAGCCCGAGGAAGAGGCCCCCGTCATCGTGCTGCCCCCCGTGCCCGCACAGTGGCCCCTGGGACAGGCACAGCATCTGCAAGGCCAGCGTGTGCTGGTGCTGGGCCTGGGTATTTCCGGCATCGCCATGGCCCGCTGGTGCGTGCGCGCCGGTGCCGAAGTCACCGTGGCCGACACGCGCGAAACCCCGCCCCATCTGCCCACGCTGCAGGCCGAGCTGCCCGGCGTGCGCTTTGTTGCTGGTGCTTTTGCCGCCAGCCTGGTCGACGGCCAGAACCTGGGTGCGGTCTACCGCTCTCCCGGCCTGAGTCCGGCCGAGGTGGCGCCGGTGTTCGATGCGGCCCGCGCCATCGGCCTGCCCGTGGGCGGCGAGCTCGATCTGTTCGCCATGGCCCTCAAGGGCCTGGACCAGGCCCATGGTTATGCGCCCAAGCTGCTGGCCATCACCGGCACCAATGGCAAGACCACGGTCACCTCGCTCACCGGCCAGTTGCTGGAACATGCCGGCATGACGGTGGCCGTGGCCGGCAACATCGGCCCCACACTGCTGGATACGCTGACGGCCCGCATTGATGCCGAGACCCTGCCCCAGGCCTGGGTGCTGGAGCTGTCCAGCTTCCAGCTGGAAGATGTGCAGGGCTTCGAGCCCACGGCCGCCACGGTGCTCAACATCTCCCAGGACCATCTGGACTGGCATGGCTCCATGGCCGCCTACGCCGCGGCCAAGGCGCGTATCTTTGGCAGCAAGGCGCTGATGGTGCTCAACCGCGAAGACCGGGCTGTGATGGACATGCTGCCGCCCCCGGTCAAGGTCAAGCTGCAAAAACCCCAGCTGCGCGCCCACATCAGCTTTGGCGCCGACATGCCCCGCAACCCGGGTGACTTTGGCATCGAGGTGGTGGGCGGTATGGCCTGGCTGGTGCGCGCCCTGGAAGCCGACGAAACCGGCCGCCGCTCGCGCGACCCGCAGGATGATTTGCACCTCCAGCGCCTGATGCCGGCCGATGCCCTGCGCATACGAGGTCGCCACAACGCCACCAATGCCCTGGCCGCTCTGGCCCTGGCGCATGCCGCAGGCTGCGCGCTGGCCCCCATGCTGTTCGGCCTGCGCGAATACCGGGGCGAGCCCCACCGCGTGCAGCCCATTGGCATGGTGCAGGATGTGGAGTATTTCGACGACAGCAAGGGCACGAATGTGGGGGCCACCGTGGCCGCACTCACCGGCCTGGGTGCGGACCGTCGCATCGTGTTGATTCTGGGCGGCCTGGGCAAGGGCCAGGACTTTGCGCCGCTGGCAGCGCCGGTGTCCCGCTATGTCCGCGCCGTGGTGCTGATTGGCCGCGATGCGCCGCAGATTCGCGCTGCCTTGCAGGGCGAGGGCGTGCCGCTGTCGGATGCCGCCAGCATGGAAGCCGCCGTGCAGCAGGCCGCCACCCTGGCGCGTTCCGGCGACGCCGTGCTGATGTCACCTGCATGCGCCAGCATGGACATGTTCCGCGACTACGGCCACCGCGCCGAGGTGTTTGTGCAGGCCGTGCGCGCCCTGGCGCATGAGGCCGGCCAGGAACTGGAAGGAGCCGAGTAATGCCCCTGTCCAGCGTGCTCCAGCGTTTTTCCAACTGGTTTGGAGGACAGCAGGCCGACAAGCCGGTGGATGTGCTGCCTGTGCGCGTGGGCGGCACGGAATACCGTGCCACCGCGCGCCCGGTGCAGATGCTGGGCCTGGACCAGGCGCTGGTGTGGGTGGTGGTGGCCTTGCTGGCCTGGGGGCTGGTGATGGTGTATTCGGCCTCCATCGCCATGCCGGACAACCCGCGCTTCGGCAAGATCGAGCCCTACCACTTTGTGCTGCGCCATGTGATTGCGCTGAGCGTGGGCTTTGTGGGTGCGCTGCTGGCCTTCCAGATCTCGATGAAGACCTGGGAGCGCATGGCGCGCAAGCTGTTCATCCTCTCGCTGGTGCTGCTGGTGGCCGTGCTGGTGCCCCATGTGGGCCTGGTGGTCAACGGTGCGCGGCGCTGGATTTCGCTGGGCATCATGAACTTCCAGCCCTCCGAGCTGGCCAAGTTCGGGGTGCTGGTCTATGCCGCCGACTACATGGTGCGGCGCATGGATGTGAAGGAGCGCTTCTTCCGCGCCGTGCTGCCCATGGCTGCCGCCGTGTTTTTCTGCGGCGTGCTGCTGCTGGCCGAGCCGGACATGGGCGCTTTCATGGTGATCGTGGTGATCTCCATGGGCATTCTGTTTCTGGGTGGCGTCAACGCCCGCATGTTCTTCTTGATGGCGGGCCTGGTGGTGGGGGCCTTCGTCCTCATGATCGCCTTCTCCGACTGGCGCCGCGAGCGCATCTTCGCCTACCTGGACCCCTGGGACATGAAGCATGCGCTGGGCAAGGGCTACCAGCTCTCGCATGCGCTGATTGCCATCGGCCGGGGCGAGCTGTTTGGCGTGGGCCTGGGCCGCAGCGTGGAAAAGCTGCACTGGCTGCCGGAAGCCCATACCGACTTCTTGCTGTCGGTGATTGGCGAGGAATTCGGCCTGGTCGGCCTGCTGGTGCTGATCGTGGCCTTTGTCTGGCTGACGCGCCGCATCATGGAAATCGGCCGCCAGGCCATTGCACTGGACCGGGTCTTCTCCGGCCTGGTGGCGCAGGGCGTGGCCATCTGGATAGGCTTTCAGGCCTTTATCAACATGGGTGTGAACCTGGGGGCCCTGCCCACCAAGGGCCTGACGCTGCCGCTGATGAGCTTCGGCGGCTCGGCCGTGTTGATGAACCTCATCGCCATCGCCGTGGTGCTGCGCATTGATTACGAAAACAAGGTCCTCATGCCACAGAGCAGGGGAGCAGTGAAATGACAGAGAAAGTGGCACTGGTCATGGCGGGCGGCACGGGGGGGCATATCTTCCCCGGCCTGGCCGTGGCGCAGGCATTGCGGGAGCGCGGCTGGCGCGTGCACTGGCTGGGCGCGCCCGGCAGCATGGAGGCGCGCCTGGTGCCGCCCCAGGGTTTCCCGCTGGAAACCATTGAATTCGGTGGCGTGCGCGGCAAGGGTTTGAAGACCCTGGCCCTGCTGCCGCTGCGATTGCTCAAGGCCTTTTGGCAGGCCTGGCGCGTGGTACGCCGGGTCCAGCCCGATGTGCTGGTGGGCTTTGGCGGCTACATCACCTTCCCCGGCGGCATGATGGGCAAGCTGGCCGGTAAAAAACTGGTGCTGCACGAGCAGAACTCTGTGGCCGGCACGGCCAACAAGGTGTTGGCCAGCGTGGCCGACCGGGTGTTCACCGCCTTTCCCCAGGTGTTTGCCAAGGGCCTGTGGGTGGGCAATCCGCTGCGCGAAGCCTTTGTGCGCCAGCCCGAGCCCGAGGCCCGCTTTGCCGGCCGCAGCGGCTCGCTCAAGCTCTTGGTGGTGGGCGGCAGCCTGGGTGCCAAGGCGCTGAACGACATCGTGCCCCAGGCCCTGGCCCTGATTCCGGCCGCGCAACGCCCCAGCGTGATGCACCAAAGCGGCGCCAGCCAGATCGATGCGCTGCGCGCCAATTACGCGGCCGCCGGCGTGCAGGCCGAGCTGACCCCCTTTATCGACGACACGGCCCAGGCCTTTGCCGATGCCGACCTCATCGTCTGCCGCGCAGGCGCCAGCACGGTGACCGAGATCGCCGCCGTGGGCGCTGCCGCGGTGTTTGTGCCCTTCCCGCATGCGGTGGATGACCACCAGACCGCCAACGCCCGCTTCCTGGTGGAGCAGGGCGGCGGCTGGCTGATTCCCCAAAAGCAGCTGACGGCTGAAAAATTGGCCGAAATGCTACAGAATACGGAGCGTTCTACGCTGATTGAACGGGCGAGAAACGCTAAAAAGATGCAAAAGATTCAGGCTACCCACGAGGTGGTGGCTGCATGCGAGGAGTTGTCCGCATGAAGCACGCCATCCAGAACATTCATTTCGTCGGCATCGGTGGTGCCGGCATGAGCGGCATTGCCGAAGTGCTGCACAACCTGGGCTATAGCGTCTCGGGCTCGGACCTGTCGGATTCCGCCGTGCTGCAGCGCCTGCAGCAGCTGGGCATGCAGACCCATGTCGGCCATGCGGCCGCCCATATCGGCCATGCCGATGTGGTGGTGACCTCCACCGCCGTGCAAAGCGACAACCCCGAGGTGCTGGCGGCGCGCGCCAAGAAGATTCCCGTCGTGCCGCGCGCCCTGATGCTGGCCGAGCTGATGCGCTTCAAGCAGGGCATTGCCATTGCCGGCGCCCATGGCAAGACCACCACCACCAGCCTGGTGACCAGCGTGCTGGCCGAGGCCGGGCTGGACCCGACTTTCGTCATCGGCGGCAAGCTCAACAGCGCCGATGCCAATGCCAAGCTGGGCAGCGGTGACTACATCGTGGTCGAGGCGGACGAATCCGACGCCTCCTTCCTGAACCTGCTGCCGGTGATGGCCGTGGTCACCAACATCGATGCCGACCACATGGAGACCTATGGCCATGACTTCGGCAAGTTGAAGCAGGCCTTTGTGGACTTTCTGCACCGCATGCCGTTTTATGGCCGCGCCATCGTCTGCGTGGACAGCCCGGCCGTGCGCGACATCCTGCCCATGCTGGCCCGTCCGGTGACCACCTACGGCTTTGCCGAAGATGCCCAGGTGCGCGCCGTGAATGTGCGTGCCGAAGCCGGCCAGATGCATTTCACCGTGCGCCGCAGCAACGGCCAGCGCTACCCCGATCTGGACGTTGTGCTCAGCCTGCCGGGCGAGCACAACGTGCTCAACGCCCTGTCCGCCGTGGCCGTGGCCATGGAGCTGGAGATTCCCGACGCTGCGCTGCTGCGCGCGCTGGAAGGTTTCAAGGGCGTGGGCCGACGCTTCCAGCGTTACGGCGAGCTGCCCACGGCCGATGGCGGCCACTTCACCGTCATCGACGACTACGGCCACCACCCGGTGGAAATGGCGGCCACGCTGGCTGCGGCACGTGGCGCCTTCCCGGGCCGTCGGCTGGTGCTGGCCTTCCAGCCCCACCGCTACACCCGCACGCGCGACTGCTTTGAAGACTTTGTCCAGGTCATAGGCCAGGCCGACAGCGTGCTGCTGGGCGAGGTCTATGCCGCCAGCGAGCAGCCCATTGTGGCGGCCGATGGCCGTGCCCTGGCCCGTGCCCTGCGTGTGGCCGGTCGCGTAGAACCGATTTTTGTTGAGCAAATCGGGGACATGCCTCGGGCAATTGCGGACAATGCGCGCTCTGGCGATGTGGTGCTGTGCATGGGGGCGGGCTCCATCGGGGCCGTACCGGGAAAATTGGTTGAAATGCTATCGAAGAGTGAGCTGTCTGTGCCGGCGGGGATTGCGCTATGAGCCAGAAAACACCCCAAATTGATGTTCAGGCACTGGGCAAGGTAGCCGTGCTGATGGGCGGCAGCTCGTCGGAACGCGAGGTGTCGCTGATGTCGGGCAACGGGGTCTTGCAGGCCCTGCGTTCCCAAGGTGTCGATGCCCATGCATTTGACCCCGCCGAGCGCGACCTCGGTGATCTGAAAAAACTGGGCTTTGCCCGCTGCTTCATCGCTTTGCATGGCCGCCACGGCGAGGACGGCACGGTGCAGGGCGCGTTGGAGCTGCTGCGTATTCCCTACACCGGCTCGGGCGTGATGGCCTCCAGTATTTCCATGGACAAGGTCATGACCAAGCGCATCTGGCGCTTTGAAGGCCTGCCCACGCCGGACTGGCGCATGGTGGCCAATGCCGAACAGACCCGCGCGGCCTTTGCGGCCCTGGGCGCACCCATGATCGTCAAGCCCGCGCGCGACGGCTCCAGCATGGGCCTGACCAAGGTGGTGGATGCCAGCCAGTGCGAAGCCGCCTATGCCCTGGCCGCCAAGTACGACGACGAGGTGCTGTGCGAGCAGTTCATCTCCGGGGACGAAACCACCTGCGCCGTGCTGGGCGAGGGCGCCGCCGCTGCGGCCCTGCCGGTGATTCACATCGTGGCCCCCGAAGGCAATTACGACTACCAGAACAAATACTTCACCGACGTCACGCAATACCACTGCCCCAGTGGCTTGCCGGCCGAGGAAGAGACCACCATCCAGCGCATCGTGGAGCAGGCCTTCCGCACGCTGGGCTGCCGTGGCTGGGCGCGTGCCGACGTGATGATCCGCGCCAGCGATCGCAAGCCTTTCCTGCTGGAAATCAACACCTCGCCCGGCATGACCGGGCATTCGCTGGTGCCCATGGCCGCACGCGCACAAGGCCTCTCGTATGAGGCGCTGTGCCTGCACATTCTGTCCATGGCCTCGCTGGATGGCGACGTCCACGCCATGGCCGAGGGAGCTGCCTGATGCGCCACACACTGCCTTTGGACGTCCGCCTGATGAATGTGACCGCTTCGGTCCTGTTCGCGGGCTGTGCCGTCCTGTTGCTGGCAGTGTTGAGCTGGTGGGCCGTGCGCCACCCGGCGTTTGCGATCGCGCGCATCGTGGTCGAGGGCGAGCTGGTGCACAACAACGCAGTCACGCTGCGCGCCAATGTGGCGCCCAGCCTGACCGGAAACTTCTTCACCGTGGACCTGGCGAAGGCGCGCGGCGCCTTTGAGCAAGTGCCCTGGGTGCGCAGCGCCGAGGTGCGCCGCGAGTTCCCCAACAGCCTGCGCGTGATCCTGAAAGAGCATGTGGCCCAGGCCTATTGGGGGCCGGAAAGCGGCGCCGCCATGGTCAACGACATGGGCGAGGTGTTTGAGGCCAATGTGGGCGAGGTGGAGCGCGAAGGCCTGCCGCGCCTGCAGGGCCCGGAAGGCTCGGCCTCGCAGGTGCTGGCCATGTTCTATGCACTGGAGCCGGCGTTTGCACAGCTGCATGTGGAAGTCGATGCCTTGACGCTGCGCGATCGCGGCAGCTGGGTGGCGCGGCTGGACAACGATGCCGTGGTCGAGCTGGGCAATGGCTCGCCCGAGCAGGTGCTGCAGCGTGCCCAGCGTTTTGTGCGCACGCTGAGCCAGGTGACGGGCCAGTACCAGCGCCGGGCCGATGCCCTGGAATATGCCGATCTGCGCTACCCCGACGGTTATGCGCTGCGCCTCAAGGGCGTGACCACGGTGTCGCGCGAAAAGGCCTTGCAGCTCAGCCGGTCCGCGGCACAGAGAGAAAAGAACAAACCCCGAACAACTGAGGGCAGACACTGATATGGCAAGAGAATACAAAGACGTGGTCGTGGGACTGGACATTGGCACCGCCAAGGTCATGGCCGTCGTTGCTGAAGTCATGCCCGGCGGGGAGTTGAAGCTGGCCGGCCTGGGCGTGGCGCCCAGCAACGGGCTCAAGCGCGGCGTGGTGGTCAACATCGACGCCACGGTGCAGAGCATTCAGCAGGCGCTCAAGGAAGCCGAGCTGATGGCGGACTGCAAGATCCAGCGTGTGCACACCGGCATCACGGGCAGCCACATCCGTGGCCTGAACCAAAGCGGCATGGTGGCCATCAAGGACAAGGAAGTGACGCAGGCCGATGTGGCCCGCGTGATCGAGACAGCCAAGGCCGTGAGCATCTCCTCGGACCAGCGCCTGCTGCTGGTGGAGCCGCAGGAATTCGTCATCGATGGCCAGGACGTGAAAGAGCCCATCGGCATGAGCGGCATCCGCCTGGAAGCCAAGGTGCACATCGTCACCGGCGCGCAAAGCGCGGCCGAGAACATCATCAAATGCGTGCGCCGTTGCGGCCTGGAAGTGGAGCAGCTGCTGCTGAACCCGCTGGCCGCCAGCCAGGCCGTACTCACCGATGACGAACGCGAGCTGGGCGTGGCCCTGGTGGACATCGGCGCCGGCACCACGGATGTGGCCATCTTCACCGGTGGTGCGATTCGCCACACGGCGGTGATCCCCATCGCGGGCGATCTGATCACCAGCGACATCGCCATGGCGCTGCGCACGCCCACCAAGGACGCGGAAGACATCAAGGTCGAAAGCGGCTATGCCAAGCAGATGCTGGCCGACCCCGACAGCCAGGTGGAAGTGCCCGGCCTGGGCGATCGCAGCCCGCGCATGCTGAGCAAGCAGGCCCTGGCCGGCGTGATCGAGCCGCGTGTGGAAGAGATTTTCTCGCTGGTGCACCAGGTCATCCGCGAGTCCGGCTACGAAGAAGTCCTGTCCTCCGGCATCGTGCTTACAGGTGGTAGCGCCGTGATGCCCGGCATGGTGGAACTGGGCGAAGACATTTTTCTCAAACCCGTGCGCCGCGGTATTCCGAAGTACGCCAGCGCCTTGGCCGACATGGTGGCGCAGCCGCGCTCGGCCACGGTGATGGGATTGTTAGAGGAGGCTCGCATGGCACGTATGCGTGGATTCAAAGTGGCACAGAAGAGTGGGTCCGTGAAGACCGCCTTTGGCCGTTTCAAAGACTTCATCGTGGGGAACTTCTAACCATGTGCTCCCGACGTTTACGCATCACAGGCCCGCCCACGGACTTTCGATACCAGCGATACCGAAGTGAAACCAGAACAACAGCAGTGACCCATTACCCAATTTCAGGAGCAGCAACATGACCATCGAAATGATCGAAGCCGAAGAGTTCAACCAGGGCACACGAATCAAGGTGATCGGCGTGGGCGGCGGCGGCAGCAATGCCGTGGAGCACATGATCGCCTGCAATGTGCAAGGCGTGGAGTTCGTGTGCGCGAACACCGACGCGCAGGCGCTCATCCGCAGCAATGCACATCGCACCATCCAGCTGGGCCAAAGCGGCCTGGGCGCTGGCAGCAAGCCCGACAAGGGCCGTGAAGCGGCCGAAGTCGCGGACCAGGACATCCGCGCGGCCATCGAAGGCGCCCACATGCTGTTCATCACGGCCGGCATGGGTGGCGGCACCGGCACCGGCGCTGCGCCGGTGATTGCCCGCGTGGCCAAGGAAATGGGCATTCTCACCGTGGGCGTGGTCACCAAGCCCTTCGAGTGGGAAGGCAGCCGCCGCATGACCAATGCCGACGGCGGTCTGACCGAGCTGGAAGCCAATGTGGACTCGCTGATCGTGGTGCTCAACGAGAAGCTGCTGGAAGTGCTGGGCGATGACATCTCCCAGGACGAGGCCTTCTCCCATGCCAACGACGTGCTGAAGAACGCCGTGGGCGGCATTGCCGAAATCATCAACGAGTACGGCCATGTGAACGTCGACTTTGAAGACGTGCGCACCGTGATGGGCGAGCCCGGAAAGGCCATGATGGGCACGGCCCGTGCCTCCGGTCCCGACCGCGCCCGTATCGCTGCCGAGCAGGCCGTGGCCTGCCCGCTGCTGGAAGGGATCGATCTGTCCGGCGCACGCGGCGTGCTGGTGCTGGTGACGGCCGCCAAGGGCAGCCTGAAGCTGTCCGAGTCGCGCCTGGCCATGTCCACCATCAACGCCTACGCATCGCCCGATGCCCATGTCATCTACGGCGCGGCCTATGACGACACCCTGGGTGACGACATCCGCGTGACCGTGGTGGCCACGGGTCTGGCACGCCAGAACGCCCGCCGCCAGCCCATGTCGGTGGTGCAAGGCGGTCTGCGCACCGGCACCGACGGTATGTACGCCATGCCCACGGCCTCCATGGGCGCGGCAGTGACGGCAGGCATGCCCACCATGGGTGGTGCCGCAGGCCAGGCCGACTACGGCGGCATGAACGTGCCCAGCGTGTGGCGTACCAACCGCACCCAGGCCGCAGCCCGCGTGGATGCCCTGTCTTCGGGCGGCATGGACGATCTGGAGATCCCTGCCTTTCTGCGCAAGCAGGCGGATTGACACCCCCTGAGGCGCTGCGCGCCTTCCCCCTCTCTATCGCTGCGCGATGGAGGGGGACGGCAGCCTCGCTGCGGGGCGGCCCTTGCTCGCTGCCCCTGATCTGGGCCGCGCCAGTTGCATAGACTGCGGGCAGTGCGTAAGGCCTCCGAAAAGAGAGCATCCGCAGCTTGATGCCTCTGGGTTTCAAGGTGAAAAGTATTTGGAGCGTAGGAAGAGAGCGCCATAGGTGCTCTCTTTTTTATGAGCCGCTGCAATGCTGCAGCCTGTTGGAGGTAATGGCCGTGATTGGGATTTCCCATGGCCTAGGGCTGCAGGAATATTCCTCTCGTCGGTAAAATCTCTCTATGCTCCAGCAACGCACCCTCAAGACCATCACCCGTGCCGTGGGCATGGGTCTGCACAGCGGCCAGCGGGTCGAGATGACCCTGCGCCCGGCCCAGCCCGACACGGGCATCGTCTTTCGGCGTGTGGACTTGCCGGAGCCTGTCGATATCCCGGTGACGGCGCAGTCGGTGTCCGACACCCGCATGGCCACCACCATCGCCACGGGCAGCGCCAAGGTGCACACCATCGAGCATCTGATGTCGGCGCTGTGTGGCCTGGGCATAGACAACCTCTACATCGACATCACGGCCGAGGAAGTACCGATTCTGGACGGCTCTTCTTCCTCCTTTGTGTTTTTGCTGCAAAGCGCAGGGGTCGAGGTGCAGAACGCGCCGCGTCGCTTCATCCGGGTGCTCAAGCCCGTGGAGGTGCGCGAGGGCGAGGGCGAAAAGCTCAAGTGGGCGCGCTTTGATCCCTACCACGGCTTCAAGCTGCGCTTTGAGATCGATTTTTCCCATCCGGCGGTGGATTCCACCGGCCAGTCGGTGGAGTTCGACCTGGGCGCCGGCAACTACCCGCGCGACATCGCCCGGGCCCGCACCTTTGGCTTCACCAAGGATGTGGAAATGCTGCGCAACAACGGCCTGGCGCTGGGTGGCGGCCTGGACAACGCCATCGTCATGGACGACTATAAAGTCCTCAACAGCGACGGCCTGCGCTATGACGACGAATTTGCCAAGCACAAGATCCTGGACGCCATGGGCGATCTGTATGTGATCGGCAAGCCGTTGCTGGCGGGCTATAGCGCTTTTCGCTCCGGCCACGGCATGAACAACCAACTGCTGCGCGCCTTGCTGGCCGACCCCACGGCCTGGGAAGAGGTCAGCTTCGACAGCGATCGCAAGGCCCCTGCGGGCTTTGCACAGCTGGCGAAAGCCTGGTAGAGCTGGATGACGCCCCCTGAGCCGCTGCGCGTCTTCCTCCTCTCTGGCTGCGCCGGAGGGGGACGGCTCCAGCGCCAAGCCGAGGACAAGGCGGCCCTTGCGCGGTGCCCTGGCGTGAAGCACGCCGGGTTGATGCACAGCGCCCAGAGCCGGCTCCCTCGCACCCAAGGGAAAAGGGCGGCAGTGAGGCTATGTCCTGGAAGGCTCCGCGTCTGGGAGGACTGCTGAGATGCTGCTGTTTCGCTGGATGGCCTCGCTGCTGCTGCTGGCCTCGGCCCTGTGCTTTGTCTTCTACCTGGGCACGGGCCGCGTGCTGTACAAGCGCTGGGGGCTGCTGGTGTTCAAGTGGACGGTGATTGCAGGCCTGGCCTTTTTTGCCGTGTTGATCTTCGGCAGACTGGTTTAGCGCCTTCTGGATTTGCGCGGCAGCTTCATCCTGAGAGCGTGTTGCGTGCTGGTGAGTGAAGCTGAGCTTTGCACTTTGCAAACTCTGTATGTCCCGCGCAAAGTGTTCGTAAAACCCGCTGTACGCGCTCGCGCGCAGCGGGCATTCCACGCATCATGGAGCCCAAACCCCATCAACCGGATGGGTAGCTTTCACCCCAGAGAGGAGTGCTCCATGAAAAAAATGTCTGCCGTAGCCGCCATGCTGGCCGTGGGCTTGGGTATGACGGCCACCCTGGCCCAGGCCCGTGATGACCACGACGGCCCCCGTGGCCAGGCCAAAGGCCATTACAAGCACGATGATCGACGCAAAGACCAGCGTGACTGGGCGCGCGAGCAACGCCGTGACGACCGTGACCATGATCGCCGCCATGGCGCAGGCCCGGATCACCGCTGGGTCAAGGGCTATCGCGTGCCACCCCAGTACCGTGGGCCCCAGTATGTGGTGCAGGACTGGCGCGGTCACCGCCTGAGTGCGCCGCCCCGTGGCTACCACTGGGTGCAGTACGGCGGCGACTACATGCTGGTGGCCATTGCCTCTGGCGTGATTGCCCAGCTGATTCTCAGCAGCTATTGATCTGTTTGACAGCACGCAGGCCGCACGTATTGCGTGTTGTTCTCTCTGCTGCAAAAGGCTTCCACAGGAAGCCTTTTGTTTTTGGCGCAGTGCGGTGGGGTGGTGCATCGCTGGGTCGCCGCTCAGCATGCAGCCATGAGGAGGGCCGGTGCTCTATGGCAAGACCTTGCCGGTGGCTGATTGCAGCGGGGTGTGCAGCTGTGAAGGCACAAACTGCCCGCTGTTGTCATCGCGGCCCTGGAGCAGATAGCGGGCTTCGGGTTTGCCGTGCTGGCGCACGGCCTCGGCGGAGAATTGGCCTATGGCGGTGCTGGGGTCGCGCAGGCGGTTGATGATCAACACCTTTTTTGTGTCGGCAAAGCCCGCCATCATGTTCTGGTCGCCTTCGCTGTCGCCCGCGACCAGGGCCGGGCCGTAGCCGTAGCGGCTGACCAGAAAGCGCTGTATGGCGCGTGTCTTGCCCGGGCCCTGGGTCTGGTCGTAGGTCTTGCGGAATATGGGCTGGATACGTCCTTGGGCATCGCGCTCTAGCTCCATGGCCAGCACCCTGTCGGAGGGCTGTTGGTAGCCAAAGCTGGGGTTGGAGGCGATCTCGCGCACTACATCGACAAAAGACGCCGAGCAGATCCAGATATCAAAGCCCGCGTCTCGCAGGTGGGCGTACAGGTTCTGCATCTCGGGCACCAGGCGCAACCCGTTCTTCCAGCTGACTTCCACCATGCCTGCCCGCCCTGGCAGTTGCGCAGGAGTGGTCCAGCGCCGCTTTTCTATGGGCTGCTCCAGCTGCCACTGCACGGTTTCACGCGTCATGCTGCGGACTTCGGCTTCCGTCAGCCCCGTGAACAGATACGTGACCCAGGGGTAGGCGGTGTCGTGGTCGAACGTGCCGCCAATGGCCTCGTACAGATAGCGGACCTTGGTGACAAAGGCCTGGTAGTGCGGGCTTTGGCGCACCTGCTCCAGCGGCTGCGTGCCGGCCAGGCCCTGGTAGTGGCTGTAGAGCCAACGGTAGCTGCGCAAAATGTCGGGGACGATGGTGTTGATGTTCACCTCACGACCCTTGGAGTTGCGGTATTCGGGCTTGAAGGCGGTGCTGGGAATGTTGCGGCGTAGTGCCACTTCCAACTGCTGGGGTGTGGCGCCGAAGCGCAGATGCTCCAGCTGGTAGACCAGCACGGCTTCTTCGATGTCCAGAAAAATACTGGTGTTGTCCCAGTCGAAGACCGCGTAGGGCGGATGCGTGGCATCGAAGCCGGGGCTGCTCTTGCCCAACTGCTGGATCAAGTCGTCAATTTGCTGGCGGTTGAAATCGTCCCAATGCCCTGCCGCCAAAACTTGCCGAGCTTGGCTGGCTGCCGCAGGAGGCTGGGGTGCCGCACAGCCGCCCAAAAGCAAGGCTGAGGCCATGCAAGCGGCCAGGGACAGTGCGCAAAGACGGTGGTTGTGGTGTGCTTGCACGTTCACGTTTTGGTGGCTGCAAGATGAGGCGGGGCCGCACCAATGCGTGGGTGCAGTGCCCATGCAGGGTCGCTGTCGTCTTTGAGAACCACGCCGCTGTGGTCCAGGCGCTGTGCCTGGCGCAGCAGCCAGGCCAGCTTGAAGGCCGCATGGCGGTAGCTCAGACCCTGAGGGCGGACGTTCGAGATGCAGTTGCGCTCGGCATCCAGGCGGCCGCGGCGTGGTCTGTAGGTGAGGTAAATGCCCAGGCTGTCGGGCGAGCTCAGGCCCGGACGTTCGCCGATCAGCATGGCGCTGCAGCGCGCCTGCAGCAGCTCGCCAACCTCGTCGGCCACGGCCACGCGGGCCTGTTGCACCACCACGATGGGGGAGACGCTGCAGTCCGGAGGCAACAAGGGCAGCAAGGCCTGAATGAGGGGTTGGGCATGGCGTTGCACGGCCAGCGATGACAGGCCGTCGCCCACGACCAGGCACAGATCGGGGTGGCTGGGCAACAGGGCTGCGCGCTGCTGCAGGTCATGGGCATCCTCGGGTGTCAGCTGGCGGCCAAGGTCGGGGCGGCGCAGGTAGGTGGCGCGGTCCTTGGCCTGGCTGTGCACCTGCCAACAGACATGGCCTGCGGCCTGCAGGGACTGGACCAGCGCTGGCACATCCAGGGGGGTGTGGATGGCATCGCGGGCCATGGCATGGGCCCAGCCAAAGTCCAGGCTTTCACGCGTGGGCGTGGCCACGCCGGCGCGGCCCAGGGCAATGCGGGCCGGGGTGGCGTTGCGCCAGCCTTGCCATGGCATGACCGTGACCCCGGGTGCAGCTTGCTCTGGATGTCGTGACAGGTCTGACAGCTTGTTCATACAGCGGCTCCCAGGTAGGTGAGTTGGGCGAATGCGCCTGCCAGGCGGGCGGGGGCCGCATTGTTGAGCCCGGTGAAGCGGTCGGTGATGTGCTGGGCCTGCAGCCAGGCCTCGAACTCGGGCGCCCGTGCCAGGCCCAGGGTCTCGCGCAGAAACAAGGCGTCGTGAAACGAGGTGCTCTGGTAGTTGAGCATGATGTCGTCCGCGCCCGGCACGCCAATCAGAAAGTTCAGCCCCGCACTGCCCAGCAGCAGCATCAGCGTGTCCATATCGTCCTGGTCGGCCTCGGCGTGGTTGGTGTAGCAAATGTCGCAGCCCATGGGCAGGCCCAGCAGCTTGCCGCAGAAGTGATCTTCCAGGCCGGCGCGGATGATTTGCTTGCCGTCGTACAGGTATTCCGGCCCTATGAAGCCGACCACGGTGTTGACCAGCAGTGGCTGGTAGCGCCGCGCCAGCGCATAGGCACGGGCCTCGCAGGTTTGCTGGTCCACGCCATGGTGGGCATTGGCCGACAAGGCACTGCCCTGGCCGGTTTCAAAGTACATGAGGTTGTGGCCCAGCGTGCCGCGTTTTTGGGCCTGGGCTGCGTCATGGGCCTCGTCCAGGATGGGCAGGGTGACACCAAAGCTCTGGTTGGTTTTTTCGGTGCCGCCTATGGACTGGAACACCAGGTCCACGGGCACGCCGCTGTTCATCAGCGCCAGGGTGTTGGTCACATGGGTGAGCACGCAGGCCTGAGTGGGAATCGCAAAGCGCGCGATCAGCTCGTCAAACAGATGGCACAGCCGGCCCAGGGTGGCCATGCTGTCCGAGACGGGGTTGATACCGATGACCGCATCGCCTGCGCCCAGCATCAGCCCATCCAGCACCGAGGCGGCCACGCCGCGCACATCGTCCGTGGGGTGGTTGGGCTGCAGGCGCACGGCCAGGTGGCCGGGCAGCCCCAGGGTGTTGCGAAACTGGCTGATGACCGTGCATTTGCGTGCCACGGCAATCAGATCCTGGTTGCGCATGATCTTGCTCACGGCGGCCACCATTTCCGGCATCAGTCCAGGTGCCAGAGCCTGGAGCACGGGCGTGGACGCCGCATCGCTGAGCAGCCAGTTGCGAAAGTCCCCCACCGTGAGATGGGCCACAGGCGCAAAGGCGGCCGCGTCATGGCTGTCCATGATCAGGCGGGTGATGCAATCCTGCTCATAAGGGATGAGGGCCTCGCTCAAAAAGATCTTGAGCGGGAGGTCGGCCAGCACATGGCGGGCCGCCATGCGCTGCTGGGCCGTGGGTGCGCCCAGGCCCGCCAGATAGTCGCCGGAGCGGGCCGGACTGGCATGGGCCATGAGCTGGCGCAGATCCTCAAAGTCATAGACTTGGCCGCCCAATGTGGTGTGGTAGCGCATGTTGGTGCTTCCTTGTGTCTCATCTCAGTGATTCAGGGGGCTCCCCCTCACCCCAACCCTCTCCCCTTTGGGGCGAGGACGTAAACCCATGCACGCAGCACACAAACTGGCGGGGCACAGCTCAGAGACGCCGAGCAAGAGCCGCCTCGCGGCGAAGGCGTCGTCCCCCTTCCAGGGGGAAGCGGCGTAGCCGCTCAGGGGGGACCGTTTCAACCTTCCAACATGGCATCAGGCTCCAGCTGGGAGCGGTGTTCGGCCGTGTGCTGGAAGTACAGCCAGCTCAGCCCCATCAAGCCCAGGAAGACACAGGCCAGCACCGGGTTGAACCACAGCATGGCGCCCAGGCAGACCAGGCCCAGGGCCAAGGCCAGCAATGGGAAGAAGGGGTAGAGCGGTGCGCGGTAGCTGCGCTGCATATGGGGCTCGGTCTGGCGCAGCCGGAACAGCGCCGCCATGGAGGTGATGTACATGACGATTGCGCCGAACACCGACATGGTGACGATGTTGGCCGTCAGCGTCTGGCCGCCCAAGGTGATCCACTCATCGCTGAAGATGGCGGCCACGCCGACCACACCACCGGCCAGCAGGGCCCGGTGCGGGGTCTGAAAGCGTGGGCTGAGCTGGGCGAAATATGCGGGCAGATAGCCGGCGCGGGCCAGTGCAAAGATCTGGCGCGAATAGCCCATCAAGATGCCGTGGAAGGAGGCGATAAGGCCGAACAAACCGATCCACACCATCATGTGCAGCCAGCCGCTTTGCCCGCCCAGCACGGCCTTCATGGCCTGAGGCAGCGGGTCGTTGATGTTGGCCAGCTGGCGCCAGTCGGCCACGCCACCGGCCATGATCATCACGCCAAAGGCCAGGCTCACCAGGGTCAGAATGCCGGCGATATAGGCCTTGGGAATGGTGCGCTGCGGGTCGCGCGCTTCTTCGGCTGCCATGGCCGCGCCTTCAATGGCCAGAAAGAACCAGATGGCAAACGGGATGGAGGCAAAGATGCCGGACAGGGCGGTGCCGTTGAACGTGTCCGAACCTGCCCAGCCCATGGAAGCAAACTGCGCCCAGCTCCAGCCCGGGCTGACCACGCCCATGAAGACCAGCAGCTCGAAGATGGCCAGCAGCGTCACCAGCAGCTCGAAGGTGGCCGCAATGCCCACGCCCAGCCAGTTCAGACCGATGAACAAGGCATAGGCGCCCAGAGCGATGTACTTGGGGTTGATGGACGGAAACTGCACGTTCAGATAAGCGCCGATGGCCAGGGAAATAGCGGGCGGCGCAAACACAAACTCCACCAGGGTGGCAAAGCCGGCCACAAAGCCACCCACGGGACCGAAGGCGCGGCGCGCATAGGCGAAGGGCCCGCCTGCATGGGGAATGGCCGTGGTCAGCTCGGTAAAGCTGAAGATGAAGCTGGTGTACATCAGGGCCACCAGCGTGGTGGCAACCAGAAAGCCCAGCGTGCCCGCGCTGGCCCAGCCATAACTCCAGCCAAAGTACTCGCCGGAGATCACCAGGCCGACGGCAATGCCCCAGAGCTGGAAGGTCCCCAAAACCTTTTTCAGGTGTGCGGGCTGTGTGGATGTGGATGCATTGCTCATACCGGCGTCTCCTGAGTGAGGCAGTTGCAGGCCATTGCATCAAAGGCCAGAGGCTGTACCTATCCTGAATCGGCAATCCGGATGGATGGGGACGCTTTTTCCTATCTGGGATAGCGGCGCTGGAACAGGTCGGAGCGGAGTTGTTTCTTGACGTTATGGCTTGCCAAGGGCGCTGTGAGGGTGAGTACGCGAAACGCCAAACAGCTTGCACGCATTCTTTACATGCCGATTGCATCAGGCCGGGGCGAAATTTGGTCTCATGCCGTATGAACTTTGCAAGCGGCAACGGCACGCCTACAGGCCACCCGCAAGCGGTGGCGTATTGCGTGCGCAACAGCACCGATGTGGACGAGCATGCGGGCCATATTTCAGCCTGGGAGCAGGAGTACGACCAGATATCGAGCGGGCGCTTTTGCGGCCGGGTGCGGGAGCTGTGGCTGCCCGAAGCGCGGCTCCAGCTCTTTCATGAATACACCTGGCCCGCCACCAGCCAGCGCTGCGCTTCCTGGCCAGGCTCGGTATGGGTGGGCTTTGCCGATGTGCACAGCCACCAGCCCCTGCATTTCTGCGGCAGCGAACAGGCGGCCAGCGGAGGGCCGGGCAGGGCCCTGATGTGTGCCAGTGCCAGTGCTGGCTTTACGCTGCGCACGCCTGCGAATTTCGGTATTTACGGAGTGGTCATGGACCTGCAGTGGCTGCAGGCGCAAATGGAATGGCTGGGGCTGGGCCATGACCGCCTGTTTCCGGAACGTGGCGTCCATATGGCCTTGCTGGACCCCGGGCGGCATGCAGCGCTGTGCAGCATCATGGAGCAGTTGCTGGCGCTGGGGCAGGGCATGGCAGGCCAGAGCCAGGGGGGATGGGACATGGCCGCCACCGAGGCCTTGCTACCCCAACTCCTGGCTCTGCTGTGTGATGCCAGTCCGTTCTCGCCGGCGCACCAGGCTGCGCAAAGGCGGCTGGCCTTGGTGATGGCTGCACGTGACATGGTGAGCCGTCCGCTCTACCAGGCATTGGGCGTGGACGCGCTGTGCCAGCAGTTGCATGTCACCCGCCGCACGCTGCAAAACCATTTCCAAAGCGTGTTGGGCCAGTCGCCCTCCGACTTCCTCAAGGCCGTGCGCCTCAACGCCTGCCGGCGGGCATTGCGCGATGCCCAGGGCCAGCAGACCGTGCAGGACATCGCAGCGCGCTGGGGCTTTTATCACATGGGCCATTTTTCCCAGGACTACAAGCGCCTGTTTGGTGCTTTGCCGTCGAAAACGCTACACACCCCCTGAGATCGTGAACACGCTCTGAGGCACTACGCGCCGGGGGGCAGTCTTTGCAGGCGGGTTCCAGCTTGGGCGTGCGCCTATGGCTGCATGCGCTGCGTGCAAAACTGGCGCTGCTCAGGTCAGGGCACCGCGCAAGGGCCGCCTTGTTCCTCGGTAGGCGCTGGTGCCGTTCCCCTCCCTCGCACAGCGAGAGAGAAGGGGAAGACGCGCAGCGGCACCGGGGGCTTTCATTCAGTACGTTCTTCCGCCCTTGTACAAGGCATGCTGGCGGCGCTGGAGTGACGTCTCCTGCGCGAGGCGGTCCATCACATGGCCGGCATGGGCATGGGTGATGGCCATGCCCAGGGCGTCGGCCGCATCCGGGCCGGGCAGGCTGGGCAGGTGCAGCATGCGCTTGACCATTTCCTGGATCTGTTCCTTGGCCGCACGGCCATGGCCGGTGATGGCTTTTTTCATCTGCAGCGCGGTGTATTCCGATACCGGCAGCCCATGCATGACCAGTGCCGCAATGGCGGCGCCACGCGCCTGGCCCAGCAGCAGCGTGGACTGGGGGTTGACGTTGACGAAGACGATTTCGACCGAGGCGCTCTCGGGCTGGTAGCGGGTGATGACCTCGCCAATGCCCTCGTAGAGAATCTTCAGCCGTGCCGGCAGGTCGCCCAGCTCCACCCCCGGTGTCCGGGTGGTGCGTATGGTGCCGCAGGCCACATAGCGCAGCTGCTGGCCCTCGCGTTCCACCACGCCAAAGCCGGTGGTTTGTAGACCGGGGTCGATGCCAAGAATGCGCATGAAAGATGCCGTGAACAGAAGATGCCGGCGCACGCCGCGCCGGTGCGGGAATTGTGCCGCAAGCGCAAAGCAAGCCCCAGGCCGCAGCGACGCAACCCTGTGCAGTGCTGGGTACACTGCGCAGCCTGTTTACCGGCCCGCTGTGTCCTCCCATGTCCTTGCATTTCTCACGCTGTCTGTTTCGTTTCTTGCGCCGTTTGCTGCTGGGGCTGGGGGCCGTGGTGGTGGTGTTTGTGGGCTGGCGCATTGCCGTGCTGGCTACGGCATCCGCCCCCCGGCATGCAGATATCGTGCAGCAGGTGCTCAGTTCCCAGGCCTTGCCTGCTTTCACACCCCAGCATCTGCAGCTGCTGCGCGCATTGCGCGTGTGGTGGCTGCCAGTGGAGTCCGGTGCGCCGGGCGTGGATCCGGCCCAGCCGTTGCGGGGTGAAGCGCCTGCGGTGCAGATGGTGCAGCAGCTGCTGGCGACCGAGGATGCAGCCCTGGCCACCCGGCGGTTGGTGGAGGTGGCGCGCTGGGTGCTGCCCTTTGTGGAGCGGGCCAGGCTGGCGCCGGGGCGCTATGCCGTGCCCGAGGACATGCAGGCGCTGCTGCCTGGTGTGTGCCAGGGCCAGTTCACGCTGCGTGCCGAGCATTTGACGCTGTTGCGCGCCGCCATGTGGAACGAGGTGGACGGTGACAGCCTGGGCGGCCTGCTGGCCGAGAGCACGGAAGAGGCACCGCTGTGGCCCATGCCTTATATCGACGGCAAGCGCCCCTATGGGGACCGCTCCTACTACACCATCGACATGGCCGAGCTGCTGGGTCGGCCCTTTGCGCTCGATGTGCAGGGTCGGGCCATCATTCCTGCAGACCGTGATGCGCAACTCACGCAGTTGCACGAGGAGACGCTGACGGCGCTGCAGGTGCTGCTGTTGTATGGTGAGCTGGACAGCTAAGACCGACTCACAAAACCCTTGATACGTCGTTGTTCAGCCTTGTCGTACCCTGGTACTGCCTGCGGCTCCACGCCTCGTCTCCAGCGAAATTCTGCGATTTTCTGAGTTTGTGAGCCGCTCTAAGCGCTGTGCTTACGGCAGCGGCGTGGCGGCCATGCGGCGCTGGATGGCGTTGCTGCGCTGGTTCAGATAGGCCGAGCGCGGATTGGCCTCGAAGTGGCGCGGGTTGGGCAGCATCACGGCCAGGCGCGCGGCTTCGGCCGCAGTGAGGCGGGCCGCGCTTTTGCCAAAGTAATGCTGGGCTGCGGCCTCGGCGCCAAAGATGCCGTTGCCCCATTCCACATTGTTGAGGTAAATCTCCAGAATGCGGCGCTTGGAAAGCAGCAGCTCCAGCAATTGGGCCAGCACCAGCTCCTGGCCTTTGCGCAGCATATTGCGCTCGCCCGAGAGCAGCAGGTTTTTGGCCAGCTGCTGGGTGATGGTGGAGCCGCCAAACACCCGGGCCGGACGTGTGGACTGTTTGCGGGCTGCGCGCAGCTCTTCCTTGGCGTTGCGCTCCATGGCGCGCTCAATGGCATCCCAGCGCACGCCGCCATGCTCCACGAACTGATCGTCTTCCGAGGTCAGCACCGCACGCTTGAGGTGGTCGGAAATCTGGTCGTAATCCACCCAATGCTGCTGCCAGGGGCGCTCGGCACCGTCTTTCCACTGCTGCCACATCTCGGAGCGCTGAAAGCTGGTGGACTCCGGTGCCACCACGGTCATCAGCGCAATGCGCAGCACAAAGAACAGCTGCAGGCCCAGGGCGGCCAGCAGCACCAGTCCTACCCATCGCCAGAGTGCTTGCATATAGGGGCCTCCGTGCTGTCGCCTTGGTGCGTGGCTTATGCGGCCAGCAGGGCGCGCAACTCTGTCAGCACCTGGGCCGAAGGTGGGCGCACGCCACGCCACAGGGCAAAGGCTTCGGCGGCTTGTTCTACCAGCATGCCCAGGCCATCGCGGCCGGTGGCGCCATGCTGGGCGGCCCAGTCCAGAAAGGGCTGAGCGGCCGGGCCGTACATCATGTCGTAGGCCAGAGATCCTGCGCGCAGCACGCTGGCCGGCGCAGGCACGCCCGCGCCTTGCAAGCTGGCGGCTGTGCCGTTGATGATTACATCGAAACTGCCTTGCAGCGCTTGCGGTGATTGCGCCAGCAGCTCCACTTTGTGTAGCGCAGCCAGGTCTGCATGCTGGGCCACCAGGGCCTCGGCCTTGGCGACCGTGCGGTTGCAGACCACGATGCGGCGCGGCGCCTGCTCCAACAGCGGGCCCAGCACGCCGGCGGCCGCACCACCGGCGCCCAGCAGCAACATATCGCGCCTTGCCAGCGTCACACCCGCATTGCGCGTGATGTCGGCCACCAGGCCCAGGCCGTCGGTGTTGTCGGCGTACAGGCTGCCATCGGCCTGCCAGACCAAGGTATTGGCCGCACCCGCCAGTGCCACGCGCGGGCTGCGCTGCGTGGCGGCCCGGGCAGCCTCTAGCTTGAAGGGCACGGTGATGTTGCAGCCCTTGCCACCGGCAGCGGCAAAGTCGGCCAGGGCCTGGCCAAAGCCATCCAGCGCCACCAGGCAGCGCTCGTAATGCAGGGCCTGGCCGGTCAACGCGGCAAAGCGGGCATGGATCCAGGGCGAGCGGCTGTGGGCCACGGGGTTGCCCATCACGCAGTAGGAGTCAACAGCAGAGGTCATGTCAGAAAGTTTGCAAAGACGGTGACGGGCTGCCCCTCACCCCCGCCCTCTCCCCAAAGGGGCGAGGGAGTAAGACCAGGGGCCAAGCCCCCATCCCCCATCCCAACCTTCCCCCGGCGGGGGAAGGAGCAATACCCAAGGTGCGGCGCAAGAATGCCCTCGTCGCATGCCCAACCCCTTTCGCCAGGGCTGCCACGCAAGAGCCGCGAAGGCCTCCCCTCACCCCAGCCCTCCCCCACAAGGGGCGAGCAGGGCGGGGCGTACAAAACCGGCGCGCTCCAAGGTCAGAGACACCGCGCAAGGGCCGCCCCGCCGCGCTGGTGTCGTCCCCCTCCGGCGAAGCCAGAGAGGGGGAAGGCGCGTAGCGCCTCAGGGGGCGCTTTATTTCACCGCACATCCGTCTGCAAGGTCTGGTCGCGGGTGAACTTGAAGCGCGAGACCACGGCAATCTGGTCGGCCTTGGCACGCATGGCCGGACCAAAATGGCCATAGGGGCCGGCGGCGCGGGCAATGGCCTCGGCGCGGGTGTCGAGCAGGCGGTTGCCCGAGCCCTGCACCACCTCGGTGGCCAGGACCTTGCCGTCATGGTTCACCGTCAAAATCATCACCAGCTCGCCGTAGAGTTTTTTGCCACCCTGCTCGGGGAAGTTCTCCGTGCCCTTGTCTTCCACCTTGCGGCGCAGCGCGTCGTAGTACACGGCGTACACCGCTTCGCGTGTGGCGGGGCTGATGTAGCGCTTTTTGGGGCGGGCGTTTTCTTCGTTGATGCGCTTTTCGATCTCGGCCAGCAGCTTCACCAGTTGCTGGCGGCGCTCCTCCTCCTGGGCCTGCTGCGGGCTGGATGCAGCCTGGCTGGGGGCTGATTGCGGCAGCGAAGCCAGCTGTTTGCGCAGCTGGGTCAGCAGCACGGCCTGCTGGGTCTGCATGGCGTCGATCTGGCGCTGGCGGTTTTCAAAATCATCGCCCACGGCCGTCAGCGCCGAATAGGGCATGGGGCTGGTGGCCCGGCCCTGGGCCGCGTCGCCGCCACCGACCAATGTGGCCTGGGCAATGGCCTGGGCTTTTTCCAGCGGCTCCTGCTGCGCAGCTGTCTGGGCGTTGACCAGAATCACTTCCAGCGGCGTGTCCTGGAACACGCGGTTGAAATGCTGGGGCGCGGCAAAGCGCAGGCCCAGCAGTGCAAGGTGCACGGCAATCGACACCCCCAGCGCGATGGTCAGGGGGGAGGTGGAGCGGGAGGAGCTGGGCAGCCGGGTCACGGAGCGGGATTATCCGCGCTGGCGCCTTCGCTGTCGTTCATGTCCACCGCAATGGCGATGGGGCCGGCCACGTTGTCGTCTTCATCCGACACTTCGTCCACCGGCGCGTCGTCGCTGCTGTCATCCGGGTTGTCCAGGCGCTCCAGCACGGTGCCGTGGATGTCCAGGGTGATCTCGTCAATCTCGCCGAGCTTGACGCGCACGCGCGCACCGCGCGGCAGGTTTTGTGCGCCCAGCACCGAGATCACCAGGGGCAGGGTGTCGGCACGGGCCAGCATGCCACCGGGGCCGTTGTCCTTGATGACGGCGCAGTCCAGCTCGGTGATGGCGTTTTGCTCCAGGTATTTGAGCGTCCAGAAACGCTCCATGCCGGCCTGGTAGCCGTTGTAGGCGCTGTAGGCACCGTCAAAGCTGCTGATGATGCCGAACAGCTCGGCATCCTTGGGCTTGAAGGGCGCGACCAGCGCGGCCGTGGCGCCGTGGCGGGCGCAGGCAATGATTTGCCACTGGTTGACCAGGTCCACATAGCGGCGCAGCGGTGAGGTGGCCCAGGAGTAGCTCTTCACGCCGATACCGGCGTGGGGCAGGGCCTTGGTGGACATGCGCACCTTGACGCCCGGCGCCAGGCTGGCCTGGCTGCGGTAGATGCCGGGCACGCCGCAGTCGGCCAGCAACTGGCCCCAGCTGCTGTTGGCCACGATGGCGGCCTCGGCCACGATCAGGTCCAGCGCCGCACCGCGCTTGCGCACGGTGATGCTGACCTTTTCGCTGCCATTGGGCACATCGTCGCCATTGCCTTCCAGGCGGAAGCTGTAGTCGGGGCGGGAGAAGTTCTCGGGCTTGCCGCGCACCACTTCGCGCTGGGCCTTGAGGTGCTTGGCCAGTTTGTGCAAAAAGGTGAGCTGCTCACGCACATCCAGCAAGCTCTGGGGGGTGTTCTCGACCTGAATGCTGCTGTCGCTCAGCCAGTCTTCGGTGACGATGTGGTCCAGCTTGTCGTGGCGGAAGTTGGTCACCACCGGCACGCGCTCCAGTTTGGTTTCCTTGGCGAGCACTTCGAACGTGGCCTCGTCATAGGTCACATACAGCGATACGGCCGGGTTGGCGCGGCCCTCGTCCAGGGTGTAGATCTGCACCACCTCATCGGGCAGCATGGTGATCTTGTAGCCCGGCATATAGACGGTGGACAGACGATGGCGGCCCAGCTTGTCCAGCTCGGAGCCGGGCTGAATCGCCAGGCCGGGCGCGGCAATGTGGATGCCCAGCGTGACCTTGCCGCTGCCCAGGCCCTGCACGGACAGGGCATCGTCGATCTCGGTGGTCATGGAGTCGTCGATGGAATAGGCCTGCACCTCGGCCAGTGGCAGGTCTTGCGGCGGCTGGGGGGCCGTCAGCTGCGGGAAGCCCGTGCCCTTGGGGAAGTTGTCGAACAGAAAGCGCTGCCAGTGGAACTGGTAGGCCGAGTCGATGGCGCCGGAGGCCTGCAGCAGGTCCAGTGGCGCTTTCTGCGCGCTGCGGCTGGCTTCGACCACGGCCTTGTATTCGGGGGCGTTCTTGTCGGGGCGGAACAGAATCTTGTAGAGCTGTTCGCGTATGGGCTGGGGGCAGCTGCCGCCGGCCAGCTCCTGGGCCCAGCCATCGATCTGGGCCTGGATCTGCTTTTTCTTCTCGATGGCGGCCAGGGCCTGCTGCAGGATTTCGGCCGGCGCCTTCTTGAAGCGGCCCTTGCCGGCGCGGCGGAAGTAGTGCGGTGCGCCATACAGTGCAAACAGCATGCCGGCCTGCTGGGCCAGCGGCGCGCTCTCGGAGAAATAGTCGCGCGCAATGTCGGCAAAGCCGAACTCTTCCTCGGGGGCGAACTCCCAGGCCAGGTCCAGCTCCACGTCGGCGGCAATGGATTCGGCCTCGGCCATCAGCGCTGCGGGCTCGGGCTTGTCGAACTTCAGCAAGATGGCAGCAGCCTTGACCTTGACCCGTTTGCCGGTGCCAAGTTCGATTTGGGAAGAGGCGTCGGCCTCGGACAGGATACGGCCAGCCAGGAATTTGCCGGCGTCTTCAAACAATGCGTGCATGGGCGGCATTTTCCCATGCCGCCCTTGTCCTTGGACAGCGGCCGGGGCTGGCGCGGCTCAGGCCAGGTGCAAAAAGTTGCAAATCTCGGGGATATGGGCCTCAAAGCCGCTCAGGGCATGGTCGCTGCCTTCAATGAGAATGTGCTCGGCCAGGGGGTAGCGGGCCAGCATCTCGCGCCAGTCCAGCAGCTCATCGCCCTTGGCAAACAGACCCAGTTCCGGCCCGGCTGGAGCCTTGCTATGCAGGCTTAGGGCCTGCAGCTGGGCAATGTATTCGGGCTTGAAGAAAAAGCGGGTTTCGGGATCGTGCCAGCTGCTGTGCTCGCCGATGTAGCGCTCCAGATCGCGGTCGGGGTAGGAGGCAGGATTGAGCAGCACGCTGGGGCAGCCCTTGAGATGGGCCACCCAACTGGCGTAGAACCCGCCCAGCGAGGAGCCGATCACCGCCATGTGTGCGGCTGGCCAGTCGCGCAAGCCTTCGGCCACCATGTCCATGGCGTCCTGGGGCGAGGGGGGCAGCTGCGGGCACCACCATTGCACATCGGGGTGCTGGTCTCTCACATAGGTGGCCATGGCCTGGGCCTTGGCCGATTGCGGAGAGGAGCGAAAGCCGTGCAGATACAGCAAATGGGTGGTGGTGGCCATGGGCCCATGGTAGCGCCTGGCCGGCCTGTACCTGGATGGAGGCCTCTGTGACCCTGTGGGGCTGCGGGGCAGCGAGCGGCCCGCGATAATGTAGGGCTATGTCCGCCGAAATCGACAAACCGTCCCTGCTGCAGCGCTTTGTGCCGCTGTTTCGCAACTTCGACTATGTCTTGCTGTTGCTCATAGGGGTGCTGGCCAGCGTGGGTCTGCTGGCCATGTACTCGGCGGGCTACGACCATGGATCGCGCTTTGCCGACCATGGTCGCAACATGCTGCTGGCAGCGGGCATTTTGTTCCTGGTCTCCCAGGTGCCGCCGCAGCGCTTGATGCTGCTGGCCGTGCCGCTTTACACCTTGGGCGTGGCGTTGCTGGTGGCGGTGCTGCTTTTTGGCATCACCAAAAAGGGGGCGCAGCGCTGGGTGAACCTGGGGGTGGTGGTCCAGCCTTCGGAGCTGCTGAAAATTGCCACGCCGCTGATGCTGGCCTGGTGGTTTCAGAAGCGCGAGGGCCAGCGCCGGACCTCGGACTTCGTCATCGCCTTCATCTTGCTGCTGCTGCCGGTGGGCCTGATCATGAAGCAGCCTGACCTGGGAACGGCCTTGCTGGTGATGGCGGCCGGCCTGTCGGTGATCTTTTTTGCCGGCCTGCCCTGGAAGCTGATCGTGCCGCCGGTGCTGCTGGGTGTGGTGGGCGTGGCCCTGATCATCTGGAACGAACCCACGCTGTGCGCCGATGGCGTGAGCTGGTATTTTTTGCACGACTACCAGCGCACCCGGGTCTGCACCTTGCTGGACCCCACGCGCGATCCGTTGGGCAAGGGCTTTCACATCATCCAGGGCATGATTGCCATCGGCTCGGGCGGCATCTGGGGCAAGGGCTTTATGGCCGGCACCCAGACCCATCTGGAATTCATTCCCGAGCGCACCACCGACTTCATTTTTGCGGCGTACTCCGAGGAGTTCGGCCTGCTGGGCAATCTGGTGCTGATCACCGGCTTTTTGCTGCTGGTCTGGCGTGGCCTGGCGATTGCCATGCATGCCAACACCTTGTTTACACGCCTGATGGCTGCCGCCGTGGCCATGATTTTCTTTACCTATGCCTTTGTGAACATGGGCATGGTCAGCGGCATCTTGCCGGTGGTGGGCGTGCCCCTGCCATTCGTGAGCTATGGCGGCACGGCCATGGTGACGCTGGGGCTGGCGCTGGGCGTGCTGATGGCGGTGGCACGCACCCACCGCGGTGCGCCCAAGGACAGCATGCAAAGACTGTAGTCAGCGGCCCGCAGCATGGCGGGGACATGGGCGCATGCCTACAATCTATGAATGATCTCCCGCGAACCGACCATTGAGCGCCTGGCCACGGCCCGGCAACTGCTGCTTGAACCCTTTGGCTTGGATGAGCGCCACCTGGCCCAGGCCCTGGCCGAGATCCGGGCCCACCAGGTTGACGATGCCGACCTGTACTTCCAGTACACCCGTGCCGAAGGCTGGAGCCTGGAAGAGGGCATCGTCAAGACCGGCTCCTTCTCCATCGACCAGGGCGTGGGTGTGCGCGCAGTCAGCGGCGAGAAGACGGCTTTCGCCTATTCCGACGATATTTCGCAGGCTTCGCTGCTGGATGCGGCCCGCACCGTGCGCGCCATCTCCTCGGCCCGGGAAGGCCGCAAGGTGCGCATTCCCAAGGCCAAGATTGCGCCCAGCCGCAGCCTCTACCCCGAACTGGACCCCATTGCCTCCATGGACAGCACGGCCAAGGTCGAGCTGCTGGGCAAGGTGGAAAAGCTGGCCCGTGCCAAGGACCCGCGCGTGGTGCAGGTCATGGCCGGCCTGGCCAGTGAATACGACGTGGTCATGGTGGCCAGGGCCGACGGCACGCTGGCCGCCGATGTGCGCCCCCTGGTGCGCCTGTCGGTGACGGTGATTGCCGAGCAAAAAGGCCGCCGCGAGGTGGGCTCGTCCGGCGGCGGTGGCCGTTTTGGCCTGGCCTATTTCAGCGACGAGCAGATAGCCCAGTATGTGGACGAGGCCGTGGACCAGGCTCTGGTCAACCTCGAATCGCGTCCGGCCCCTGCCGGCATGATGACCGTGGTGCTGGGCTCGGGCTGGCCCGGCGTGCTGCTGCACGAGGCCGTGGGCCATGGCCTGGAAGGCGACTTCAACCGCAAGGGCTCCAGCGCCTTCAGCGGCCGCATCGGCCAGCGCGTGGCCGCCAAGGGCGTCACCATTTTGGACGACGGCACCTTGGCCGACCGCCGTGGCTCGCTGAATGTGGACGACGAGGGCTGCCCCTCCCAGGCCAATGTGCTGATCGAGGACGGCATCCTGAAGGGCTATATGCAAGACGCCCTGAATGCCCGCCTGATGGGCGTCAAGCCAACAGGCAACGGCCGCCGTGAAAGCTATGCCCACTTGCCCATGCCGCGCATGACCAACACCTATATGTTGGGCGGCGACAAGGATCCGCAGGAAATCGTCGCCTCCATCAAAAAAGGCCTGTACGCCACCAACTTCGGCGGCGGTCAGGTGGACATCACCAGCGGCAAGTTTGTGTTCTCGGCCAGCCAGGCCTACTGGGTGGAAAACGGCAAGATCCAGTACCCCGTCAAGGGTGCCACGCTGGTGGGCAACGGCCCGGAATGCATGAAAAAGGTCAGCCTGATCGGCAACGACATGCGCCTGGACAGTGGCGTGGGCACCTGCGGCAAGGAAGGCCAGAGCGTGCCCGTGGGCGTGGGCCAGCCCACCATGCGCATCGACGGACTCACGGTGGGTGGAACCGCTTAATTTCTAAAAATACGCAGGATTACTGTGTGAAAAAGTAAAATCACCGCTGTATCTGAATATGGCGGTGCTTTTTTGTGTCTTATTTGGAGTTTTATTGCTTTGGTGTGCGGCGCTGGTGTTGCGCTGCCGCATAAGCAGTGCTACATTCGTTCGCTATGCAAGTACGCAGCGCTTTCTATTTTTACTTTTGGCTCTCGGTCCCAGGCGGATGAGAGGCCAGCGCTCGCACACACGAACACACCCTCCCAAAAAAACCGCCGAAGCTGAAAAGCCCGGCGGTTTTTTTTTACCCATCACTCCCCCAAAACACCCCACTAGGAACGAGGCAGATATGAACGCTCACCACACCTCCTCTGGCGATGCTTGGTATCGCAGCTCTGTGCAAGAAAAGACTGGCCAGACTGACGATGAACGCATTGAGGAAATTACCGTGTTGCCCCCACCAGAGCATTTGATCCGCTTCTTCCCCATCCAAGGCACGCCTGTGGAAGGGTTGGTGAGCAATACCCGCCAAAGCATTCAGCGCATCATGCGCAACGAGGATGACCGCCTGCTGGTCATCGTCGGCCCCTGCTCCATCCATGACCCGGCCGCTGCGCTGGACTATGCCCGCCGCCTGGCCAAGGTGCGCGAGCAGTTCCAAGGCAGCCTGGAAGTGGTGATGCGTGTGTACTTCGAAAAGCCCCGCACCACCGTGGGCTGGAAGGGCCTGATCAACGACCCCTACCTGGACGGCAGCTACCGCATCGACGAAGGCCTGCGCATGGCGCGCCAGCTGCTGATCGACATCAACCGCCTGGGCGTGCCGGCGGGCAGCGAGTTCCTGGACGTGATCTCGCCCCAGTACATCGGTGATCTCATCAGCTGGGGCGCGATTGGTGCCCGCACGACGGAGAGCCAGGTGCACCGCGAGCTGGCCTCGGGCATCTCGGCGCCCATTGGTTTCAAGAACGGCACGGACGGCAATATCCGCATTGCCACCGACGCCATCCAGTCCGCCAGCCGTGGCCACCATTTTCTGTCGGTGCACAAAAACGGCCAGGTGGCCATCGTCAACACCTCGGGCAACCCGGACTGCCACGTCATTTTGCGTGGCGGCAAGACGCCCAACTACGACGCTGCCCATGTGGCTGCGGCCTGCATCGATCTGGAAAAAGCCGGCCTGCCCGCCACGCTGATGGTGGACTGCAGCCACGCCAACAGTGCCAAGCAGCATGAGCGCCAGAAAGATGTGGCGGCCGATATCGCCGGCCAGATGCGTGACGGCTCCACACAGATCTTCGGTGTGATGCTGGAAAGCCATCTGGTGGCCGGTGCCCAGAAGTTCACCCCGGGCCAGGACGACGCCTGCAAGCTGGCCTACGGCCAGAGCATTACCGATGCCTGCATAGGTTGGGATGACACTGTGGCCACGCTGCAGGTGCTGGCCGATGCCGTGCAAGCCCGCCGCGCCCGCGCGGGTCAGGCCGGCAAGGCACTGGCTGCGGCCTGAATGTAGCGGGGGCGACTTTTGCTACCAAAACAAGAGCTTCACAAGCGCTCCTGTGGCTGATTTCCATCAGTGATTGCCCTGAAAACAAGGAGTTGCCAACACTGGCAGCTCCTTTTTTCATGGACACTGCGGGTCAGGGCCGAAACCTGCCCAGGGTGGGCCGGGGCAGGCAGGCCAAGCGTCAAGCGGAGCGCACAGGCGCCCGCGCCCGATTTCTGATCACGAAAGGCGAGACATGCAGCACGAAGTCATCATCAACCTGCCCGAAGGCGTGGAACTGCGCGTGGACCTGAGCCATGCCACCCCCATGGAACATGAAGCCGGCCGCCGCTGGCTGGACGAGCAATTCACCGCACTGGAGTGCGAGCCCCTGCGCCCCAGCGGCAAGGTGCTGCTTGCCGACAAGGTGCTGGTGGTGGCCCGCGCGGCTCAGCGCCTGCTACAGGAAGACAGCGCCTGGCGCGAAAGCTATGCCCGTGCCGCAGCTGCCGTGCTGGCGCGCCCCGTGATCCGCGTCGACGTGCCCGGTATGGCCGTGGCGTTCTGACGCAATCTATTTGCTGCTCTGTATGGGTGGGTCGTGTGGAGGCGCCCATACAGCGCTTGATGCTTTGTTGCTCGCCCTTGCCGTATAGGAATACTGTCTGCGGGCGAGGCGCCGCGCCGCGCCTCAAGCGCTGTCTGGGCGTTGTGGTGGTGGACCCTGCGCCCGTTGCGCTGCGCGGGCCCGCTCCGGCCATCCATAGCACGCAGCCCGTGAAACTGGCGCAGCCCATGTCAGGGCACCGCGCAAGGGCCGCCCCGCCGCGCTGGTGCCGTCCCCCTCCCACGCGTAGCGTGAGAGAGGGGGAAGACGCGAAAGCGGCTCAGGGGGTGGCCATTTTTTTCAGCGCAGCGCCTGTCATGCGATAGCGAATCCACTCGCTTTGCGGCAGGGCGCCCAGGGTGTCGTAGAAGTCGATGGCCGGGGTGTTCCAGTCCAGCACGCTCCATTCGAAGCGGCCGCAGTCCTTGTCCACGGCAATCTTGGCCAGGTGCTGCAGCATGGCCTTGCCGGCCCCCACGCCACGGGCCTGGGGGGTGATGTAGAGGTCTTCCAGGTACAGGCCGTGCTGGCCCTGCCAGGTGGAGTAGTTGAAGAAGTAGACGGCAAAGCCTATGGGCGCGCCATCGAGTTCGCAGACCAGGCCGAACACCGCGGGCTGTGGTGCAAACAGGGTGCGCTGCAGATGCTCGGGCGTGGCCTGGGCCTCATGCTCGGCTTTTTCGTAGATGGCCAGCTCGCGGATGAAGTGCAGGATGGTGTCGGTGTCGCCCGGCGTGGCGGGGCGGATGTGCAGAGAGGACATTGGAGGCTATCAGTCAAAAATGGCCGCAACGCATACCGGGAGCGCTGCAGAAGCTAGGTAAATGGGAGTGGACGGTTGCCTGTTTATTCTGCGCGCAGCGGCAGTTCCCAGCCGGCAAAGCGGGTCATGCAGCGGCGCACGATGTGGAAGTGATCCTCGAAGAACTGGCCTTCCATATCGGCCAGGGCAGACTCCGGCACCCACTCGGCGCGCGCAGCGTCGTCGCCGCCGACCACTTCGGGCAAAGGCAAGTCCGGCCCCAGGTCCAGGGCATGCACATGGGTGATGGTGCGCCCGCGCAGGCTGCGGTCCGGGTGGTCAAAGACTTCGACGCCCTGCAGGCGTTCACGCAGCTGGGCCTCGCTCAGCGGGAACTGGGTTTCTTCCTGCAGCTCGCGCAGGCAGGACTGCCACAGCGTGTCGCGCGGCTCCACAAAGCCGCCGGGCAGGGCCCACAGGCCCTTGCCGGGACGGTGGCCGCGCTGCACCAGCAGCAGGTGGCCGGCGCAGCGCACAAAGCCGTCCACGGTGACAAACACCGGCGGATAGGGCGCGTGCGACCAGGCGGCCTGATAGCGGCGAATCATCTGCCACTCCTGCTGCATCTCGGCATATTCCGGCGTGCGTGCCCATTCCTGCAAAAAGCGCAGCACGGGCGGCGGCACCTGGGTGTCCAGCGCCGGCCACAGTGCAGACAGTTGCTCGGCCGGCGTGCCCAGATAGGCATCGCGCACCGGTGTGGCATCAAAGTCGCCCTGGCGCGGAAGGCTTGTCAGCTCCCAGCCGGGAAAGCGTGCCAGATAGGCACTGCTCACATCCTTGAAATGGCCCACCAGGGCCACGCGGGCACCCGCAGGTACCTGGGCCTGCACGGCCTGCTGCACGGCCGCCACCCAGCGCGGCTCGTCATAAAAATCGCGCAGCGGCACCAGGCGCAGCCGGGCCTGGTCGGCCGCAGACAGCGATTCGCGCAGCAGCGCGGCGCGCTCCTGCCAGGTAAAGGGGTTCTTGGGATTGCGCGCCTGCCAGGCGCTGCCAATCACCACCACCACCTGCTCGGCCAGGGCCAGGGCCTGCTGCACCAGGGCCAGATGGCCACGGTGCAGCGGCTGAAAGCGCCCGATCAGCACAGCGGTGTGGGGGGCAGTGGTGGTCTGTGCGGGTGGCATATACGGTCTCCTGGTGCAGCGCCCGTGGCCGATGGCGACGGAGCGTTTGTGCGATATCAGTGTTTTTGGGCTTGCAAGCAGTCTACACAAGCATAGGCTGCTGCGAATTTGGTAGAGAAGACGATGGGCCATGGGCGTGCTGCCATGCCGGGAAGCCCCTCACCCCGACCCTCTCCCCATAGGGGCGAGGGAGTCGTACCGGGGTCAAGCCCCCATCCCAACCTTCCCCCGGCGGGGGAAGGGGCAACACCCAAGGCATGGTGCAAACGACCCCTGTCGCATGGCTGGCTCCTTTCGCCAGGGCGCAGCGCATAAAACTGGCGCTGCCCATGCCAGGGCACCGCGCAAGGGCCGCCCCGCCGCGCTGGTGCCGTCCCCCTGGGGGGGAAGGCGCCGTAGGCGACTCAGGGGGGAGCGTCTCAATCCCATGCATAGCTCGCAGCGATGGGCATCTGCCGGCCGCTGCCAAAGGCGCGCGGGCGCAGGCGGATGACGGGGGGCGTCTGGTGGCGCTTGTACTCGCTGCCATGCAGCAGGCGGCGCACCTTGCTCACCATGGCACGGCCCTCAGGGGTGAGCTGCAGCATGTTCACCGTCTCCTGGGCGGCCTGGTATTCGGCATCGGACAGGCGCTCGCCCTCGATCAGCAGCTTGAGCATGGCATCCAGCAGCGGGTAGGGCGGCAGGCTGTCCTGGTCGGTCTGGCCCGGGGCCAGCTCGGCCGAAGGTGGTTTGTCAATGATGGTCTGGGGAATCAGCTCGCGTCCGTTGGCCTGGTTGAGGTGGCGGCACAGCTCGAAGACCTCGGTCTTGTACAGATCGCCCAGCAGGCCCAGGCCGCCATTGGTGTCGCCATACAGCGTGCAGTAGCCCACCGACAGCTCGGACTTGTTGCCCGTGGTCAGCAGCAAATGGCCGTAGCTGTTGGAGTACTCCATCAGCACCGTGCCGCGCACGCGGGCCTGCAGGTTTTCCAGCGCCAGGCCTGAAAGGGGCTGGCCAAAGCTGGCCTGGAACTGCTGGACATAGGCATCCACCTGGGCCGCAATGGGGTGCTGGATCAGTGCAACTCCCAGCTGCTGGCACAGGGCGATGGAGTCATCCACCGAGCCGCTGCTGGAAATGCGCGAAGGCATGGTGATGGCGGTGACGTTGTCCGGGCCCAGGGCCTCGGCGGCCAGGGCCAGGGTCAGGGCGCTGTCTATGCCGCCGCTGCAGCCCACCACGGCGCGGGTGAAACCGCAGCGCCGGGCGTAGTCGCGCAGGCCCAGCTGGATTTGCGCGCGGTAGAACGCCATGGTGGACAGGCCTTGCGCTGCCACCGGCTCGGGCTCGCTGCCGTCGCCCTGGGCAAAGCAGCCGCGTGCCAGCTGCAGGGTGACGACCTGTTCGCTAAAGCGCTCGGCCTCGAACACCACGCCGGCCATGGGCTCCACGGCGAAGGAGGCGCCGTCGAACACGACCTGGTCCTGACCACCCACCTGGTTCACATACACAATGGGCAGGCCATGGCGACGGGCCGCAGCGCTGAAGACCTGGTGGCGCTGCTCGCGCCTGCCGATGTTGGAGGGGCTGGCATTGATGCTGACCACCACATCGGGTGCAGCGTCGGCCATGCGCTCGAAGGGGTTGACGGCATAGTCGGTGCCGCTGTCGTTCCAGCCGTCCTCGCAGATCAGAAAACCCACCTGGGCATCGCCTATGCGCAGCACCTTGGCCACGTCGCGGCCGGGCTCGAAATGGCGGCGCTCGTCAAAGATGTTGTAGGTGGGCAGCAGCTGCTTGTCGTACTGCAGCCGTACTTGGCCGTTCTGCAGCACCAGCAGACTGTTGTGCAAGCGCTTGCCCGGCCCTTGTGCGGCGGTGGGCGCACCCACCACCCAGTACAGCGAGGGCCATTGGCGGGTGGTCGCCAGCAGCTCCTGCAGGCCGCGCTCGCAGCGCTGCAAGAAAGCGGGCTCGTCCAGCATGTCCTCGGGGTAGTAGCCGCACAGCGAGAGCTCGGAAAACACCACCAGGTTGGCCTGAGCCTCATGGGCCTGGCGCGCGGCGGCCTCCATCTTGGCAGTATTGCCGGCAATGTCGCCCACCGTCATATTCAGTTGGGCCAGGGTGATGCGCAGCATAAAAGCCTCCTCAAAAGTGCAGTGTGTAGAGCCGCATAAAACTGAGCGCGGCTCAATGTCAGGGACAGCGAGCAAGGGCCGCCCCGCAGCGAGGCTGTCGTCCCCCTGCCCGCGAGCGCAGCTCGCGAAGAGCGGGGGGAAGGCGCGCAGCGACTCAGGGGGGTGTTCAAGCTTCTATATGAAACACCTGGCGCAGGTAAGCCAAGTAAGTCTCGTCCTCGCACAAGGTCTTGCCGGGGGTATCCGAAATCTTGGCCACCGGCTGGCCGTTGGCGTGGGTGAGCTTCATCACAATGTTCAACGGCGTCAGGCTCAGGTCGTTGGTGAGATTGGTGCCAATGCCAAAGCCCAGCTGGATATGCGGGCCAAAGTGGCGCCACAGGGCCAGGGCGCGTTCCAGGTCCAGGCCGTCGGAGAACACCAGGCGCTTGCTGTGGGTGTTGATGCGCAGCTGGCGGTAATGCGCCAGGGCTTTTTCGCCCCATTCAAAGGGGTCGCCCGAGTCATGGCGCAGGCCATCAAACAGCTTGGCAAAGTACAGGTCAAAGTCGGCCAGAAAGGCGTTCATGCCCACGGTGTCGGTGAGCGCAATGCCCAGGTCGCCGCGGTATTCCTGCACCCAGTCTTCCAGCGCGGCCTTTTGAAAATCGCGCAGGCGCACGCCCTGGGACTGGTAGCTCTGCATGTACTCATGGGCCATGGTGCCAATGGGGGAGATGTCCAGGTCACGCGCCAGCAGCACGCTGGAGGTGCCCTTGAACCACTGCGGCACCTCACGTGCCAGCGTGGTCACCACCTCGCGCTGCCAGGGACCGGAAAAGCGCCTGCGCAGGCCGAAGTCCGAGACCTCGAAGGGGTGGGCCAGCGTGGGGCCACTCTTGATGGCACGCAGCTGCGCGATCTTGGCCTGCAGGCGCTTTCGGCCTTCATCCAGCGTGCCGGGTTGCTGCAGGCGGCGGAAGTACAGCTCGTTGACGATGCAGAGGACGGGAATCTCAAAGCCCATCACATGCACCTGGGGGCCGTCGGCTTCGATGGACAGGCTGCCGTCGGCCTGGCCCTTGACGGTGATGAAGTCGCGCTGGTACTGGAACAGGCGCAGAAAGTCGATGAAGTCGCTCTTGATATAGCGCAGGCTGGCCACGTAATCGAGCTCATCCTTGGTAAAGCGCAGGCTGCACAACTGGTCGATCTCGGCCTGTACCTCGGCCGCCAGCTCGGCCAGTGGAAAGGCCGTGGCGTTGCGGCAGGCAAAGCGGTAGTGGGCGGCGGTCTGCGGGTTGCGGTGCAGCATGGCCTGCCACATGGTGAACTTGTAGAGGTCTGTGTCGAGCAGGCTGGTGATGATGGGGGCCATATACCGATGTCTCTATGAAAAAAGGAGCTGCTGGTGCAGATGCAGATTGCGTTTGTGGCTTGTTGCTTATAAATCGAAGTGCGTGCTGCTGGTGCAGCGTACACCCAGGTTTGCCATCTGCTGCAGGAAAGCCGCATGGGCTGCCTCGAAGCCGCTCACCGGGCTCATGCAGTCGGTGAGCAGCACCAGTCGATCGGGCGCCATGCCGCTGTGCTGCACGATGTGCTCGGTGGTGGCACGCACGCAGTGGCTGCTGGCCTCGCCGGCAATCACCAACTGTTCACAGTCCGCCAATCGGGTGAGCAAGGCTTGGTTCAGCCCGGTCTCTGGGTCTTGCGGGTCGGGCACTTCGGCGCGGATGGCGCTGTAGTGCTCGGTCCAGGGGTTCATGCCCTTGAACACATGGTGGACGGCGCGGTGCTGCGTGGCCTGCCAGCGGCGGCAGGCGGCCAGCACATCGGCATGCACGCCATGGCCCCAGCTGCCGATCTCGCAGTGCAGCGGCCAGACCATCAGCTGGTAGCGGCCTTCGGCCTCCAGCGTATCCAGATACTGCAGCACACGGGCCAGGGCGCTGGCGTCGCGCGGGGCGAAGTCGCCGTTGCGTACCTGGGCTGCGGCAATCGTGGTGAAGGGCGCCACGGCGCTGCCATCGCGCTGCTGCCAGAAGGCCGGGTGGGCCAGGTCATAGGCCTGGTGGGAGTCCAGCGTGAGGGTGATGCCCTCCAGCTTGCTGCCATGGCGCTGAATCCAGGCCGCCAGGCGCTGCATATCGGCATGGGCACCGGTGACGGGCAGGGCGGGGCCGCTGGAATCGGCCTGGCCAGGAAGGGCGGCCGGCCACCAGGCGCGGGGCAAATCGCAGAAGTCGTTTTGCGGGTCGATGATCAGCAGCTGGGTGCGGTGTGCCATGTCATTCCTCCTGTGTTGGAGGGCAGTGTAGTCTAGTTAATTCAATATTGCAACTAAGTGGCTGACTCCCCCCTGAGCCGCTTTGCGGCTTCCCCCAGGGGACGACAGCCTTTGCTGCGGGGCGGCCCTTGCTGGCTGCCACTGGCTTGGGTTGCGCCAGTCTCATAGACTGTGCTGGATATGTATGGCATGGGGCAGCAATCAAGACAGATCCAGTAGCACAAGGAAATTCGCGAGATGTAGGCATACTGTGTGGCTGAGAAAGTTGACTTGGTAAAAAAATGAATCAAACTGATGGTGGCTTTCCTGCGGTGCTGGTCAGCGTGGACACGGTGGTGCTCACGCTGCGTGATGGTGCGTTGCAGCTGTTGCTGCTGCGCCGTGCCCAGCCGCCGTTTCAGGGCGTATGGGCCTTGCCAGGTGGCTATGTGCATGCCGATGAAGACGCCGATGCCAAGGCCAGTGCCCTGCGCGTGCTGAAAGACAAATTGGGCATCACCGGCGCCTATCTGGAGCAGCTGGCCACTTTCAGCGGCCCGGCGCGTGACCCGCGAGGCTGGTCGGTGGCCATTGCCTATTGCGCGCTACTGCCTTGGGAGCAGGTGCCGCAGTGCGCCGATGTGCAGCTGGTGCCGGTGGAGGCACTGGGCACGCTGCCTTTTGACCACCGCGCCATCGTCGACGCTGCGCTGCAGCGGGTGCGCAACAAAAGCCAGTACTCCTCGCTGCCGGTGCATTTGTGCGGGCCCAGCTTCACGCTGCCGCAGCTGCAGCAGGTGTATGAGCATTTGTTGGGTGAGCCGCTGAACAAGGTGAGCTTTCGCCGCAAGATGGACGAGATGGCGCTGCTGGAGGCCGTGCCGGGTGCCATGCAAAGTGGTGGCGCGCACAGGCCTGCCCAGCTTTACCGCGTGCGGGCTCCTTATCGGCAGGAGCTGGCCCTCAGCGTTCGCGGTTTGTAATTGCTTTTGGATGGGGTGAGTGCTTTATATGGGCCTTGTGGGGTGGGGTCAGCGCCTGCGGGGTTGCGCAGGCCCGCTCCCGCTGCAACTCCAGATTCTCTGGACGTAAAAAAAGCATGCCGAGGCATGCTTTTTCGTTAAAGCGCACAGCCTCAGCAGCAGCGCACCGGGCGACCAGCGCCGCCGCCGTAGCGGGCGTTGAGGCGTTCCTTGAAGAACTCCTCATAGCTCATATAGGGCTGGCCCGGGTGGGTTTGCTCCATATGGCGCACATAGGTGCCGTAGTCGGGCATGCCCACCATCATGCGGGCGGCCTGGCCGAGGTAGCTGCCGGCTTGCTGCAGTTTTTTGAGCATGGTGTGTCCTTTCTTGGGTGTCAAACACCCGAGCCCGAGGGCATGGGCTGGAACGGGGTTTCGCGGTCGCTGCGCTCGGTCTGTCTATGGGCTTGCCGGCCCACCTTGATGGCATAGCACAGCACGCTGAAGACCACCACCAGGAAGATGGCGGTCAGCGTGGCATTGGTGTAGGCATTGAAGGCAATGGCCTTCATCTGCTCCATGCTCTTGGCCGGTGCCAGGATTTGGCCGGAGGCGATGGCGTCGCTGTACTTCAGGCCCAGGCTGGTAAAGCCCACGGCCGGGTTGGGATCGAGCAGCTTGATCAGGCCGGCGGCCGTGGTGCACAGCAGCAGCCAGGTGGCAGGTAGCGCGGTGACCCAGGCGTAGCGGGCGCGCTTCATCTTGATCAGCACCACGGTGCCCAGCATCAGCGCAATGGCAGCCAGCATCTGGTTGGAGATGCCGAACAGCGGCCACAGCGTGTTCACGCCACCCAGCGGATCGACCACGCCCTGGTAGAGCAGCCAGCCCCACATGGCCACGCAGCCACCGGTGCCCACGGCATTGGCCACCCAGGAGTCGGTCTTCTTCAGCGCGGGGACGAAGTTGCCCAGCAGGTCCTGCAGCATGAAGCGGCCGGCACGGGTGCCAGCGTCCACGGCCGTGAGGATGAACAGCGCCTCAAACAAAATGGCGAAGTGGTACCAGAAGGCCATGGTGTTTTCGCCTGGCAGCACCTGGTGCAGGATGAAGGCAATGCCCACAGCCAGCGTGGGTGCGCCGCCTGCGCGGGCCAAAATGGTGTGCTCGCCCACGTCCTTGGCAACTTGGTTCAACTGGTCAGCTGTGATGTGAAAGCCCCAGCCGCTGACGGCCGTGGCCACGCTCTGGGCATCGCTGCCCACCAGAGCGGCTGGGCTGTTCATTGCAAAGTAAACACCGGGCTCGATCACGCAGGCGGCGACCATGGCCATGATGGCCACAAAAGATTCCATCAGCATGCCGCCGTAGCCGATGTAGCGGGCGTTGACCTCGTTGTCCAGCAGCTTGGGCGTGGTGCCGGACGAGATCAGGGCGTGAAAGCCCGAGACCGCGCCGCAGGCGATGGTGATGAACAGAAAGGGAAACATGCTGCCCTTCCACACCGGGCCTGTACCGTCGACAAACTGGGTCAGCGCCGGCATCTTGAACTGGGGGGCGACAAACAAAATGCCCAGGGCCAGACCGATGATGGTGCCGATTTTGAGGAAGGTGGACAGGTAGTCACGCGGTGCCAGCAGCAGCCACACGGGCAGCATGGAAGCCACGGCGCCGTAGCCGATCAGCATCCAGGTGATTTGCACACCGGTGAAGGTGAAGGCCGGGCCCCAGGCCGGGTCGGCCGCGACCTTGCCACCGGCCCAGATGGACAGCATCAGCAGCACCAGGCCGATGACGGAGATTTCTCCGATGCGGCCCGGGCGGATGTAGCGCATGTACACGCCCATGAACAGGGCGATGGGAATGGTGGCCATCACCGTGAACATGCCCCAGGGGCTTTCGGCCAGCGCCTTCACCACGATCAGGGCCAGCACCGCCAGGATGATGATCATGATCATGTAGGTGCCGAACAGGGCGATGGTGCCGGGCACCTGGCCCATTTCTTCGCGCACCAGCTCGCCCAGGGAGCGGCCGTTGCGGCGCGTGGAGATGAACAAGACCATGAAGTCCTGCACCGCCCCCGCCAGCACCACCCCGGCAATCAGCCACAGCGTGCCGGGCAGATAGCCCATTTGCGCTGCCAGCACCGGGCCCACCAACGGGCCGGCACCTGCAATGGCGGCAAAGTGGTGGCCGAACAGAATGTGCTTGTTGGTGGGCACATAGTCCAGACCGTCGTTGTTCAAAACGGCGGGAGTGGCACGGCGTGGATCCAGCCCCATCACCTTGTTGGCGATGAACAGGCTGTAGTAACGATAGGCCACCAGATAGAGGCTGACCGCTGCGGCGACCAACCAGATGGCATTGATGGCTTCCCCGCGCCGCAATGCGACGACGCCCAGGCAACCGGCGCCCACAATGGCCAGGACAATCCAGCCAACGTGGTTCAGCCAGCTCTTCCCTTGCTGCTGCATGATGAACCCTTTGATATATGAAGTTAATTGGGTGAGGTGGGTGCTTGCACCCAGAGCCGCAGTGTAGGGAGGCAGCAGGGCATTCATGCTGCGTTGTTGGGGATTTGCCAGGGGTTAACCCTTGGTTTTGCTGGCTTATGGAGGCAGGTCGTCAGTCAGAGGTCAGCTAGCTGCCGGGTCGGCGTTTTGCCATGAAAAAAGCCACCGGGCAGGGGCCGGGTGGCTTTGGGTAAGGTGTCTGAAGTGAATTGCTTCAGATCAGTTGCAGCAAGCAGTGATGCAGCTTTATCGGTTCTTTTGGTCTGCGTTCACATCGCAAGCGATATGAACTCCGCCCGTGTACGGAAACTGCGCTTTCGCGCAGCGGGCTTACAGCCCGGCAGCAGCGCATAGTACTGCTGCTTTATCCGTCTTTTGGTCTGCGTTCACATCACTGCGTGATATGAACTCCACCCGCTCACCGATACCACGCTGACGCGTGGGCCTGAGATGTTTACTTCAGGCCGGCAGCTGCGCGCAGCACAGCTGCCTTATCGGTTCGCTCCCAAGTGAACTCGGGTTCTTCGCGGCCGAAGTGGCCGTAGGCGGCGGTCTTGGCGTAGATGGGGCGCAGCAGGTCCAGCATCTGGATGATGCCCTTGGGGCGCAGGTCAAAGTGCGCAGCCACCAGCTTGGCGATTTCAGCATCGGGGATCACGCCCGTGCCTTCGGTGTAGACGGTGATGTTCATTGGGCGGGCCACGCCGATCGCATAGGCCACCTGCACCTGGCACTGGCGCGCCAGGCCGGCTGCCACCACGTTCTTGGCCACATAGCGCGCAGCGTAGGCGGCCGAGCGGTCCACCTTGGTTGGGTCTTTGCCGGAGAAGGCACCGCCGCCGTGGGGGCAGGCGCCGCCGTAGGTGTCCACAATGATCTTGCGACCGGTCAGGCCGCAGTCGCCCTGGGGGCCGCCGACCACAAAGCGGCCGGTGGGGTTGATCAGGTATTTGGTGTCCTGCAGCCACTCCTTGGGCAGCACGGGCTTGATGATTTCTTCGATGATGGCTTCGGTGAACGAGGCCTTCATCTTGGTGGCGGTTTCCGACTGGTCGGGGCTGTGCTGGGTGGACAGCACCACGGTGTCGATGCTGTGGGGCTTGCCGTCCACATAGCGCATGGTCACCTGGCTCTTGGCGTCGGGGCGCAGGAAAGGCAGGCGGCCGTCCTTGCGCAGCTGGGCCTGGCGCTCCACCAGACGGTGGGCGTAGTAGATGGGCGCGGGCATCAGCTCGGGCGTTTCATCGCAGGCGTAGCCAAACATCAGGCCCTGGTCGCCGGCGCCGGTGTTCAGCTCGTCATCGCTGGCCTTGTCCACGCCCTGGGCGATGTCCTGGCTCTGCTTGTCATAGGCCACCAGCACGGCGCAGCCCTTGTAGTCGATGCCGTAGTCGGTATTGTCGTAGCCTATGCGCTTGATGGTGTCGCGGGCTACCTGGATGTAGTCCACGTTGGCGCCGGTGGTGATTTCACCGGCCAATACCACCAGACCGGTATTGGTCAGTGTCTCGGCTGCCACGCGGGAATGTGGGTCTTGGGTGAAAATAGCGTCCAGAATCGCGTCTGAGATTTGGTCTGCCACCTTGTCGGGGTGGCCTTCCGAAACCGATTCTGAGGTGAAGAGAAAGTCGCTGTTCGCCATAAAAAATAAACTCCTGGTTGTTCGGGCAATTGCGTCACCCGAGCTGCAGGAGCTTGGCGAACGCTTTAGCAGTTTTTGTTTTAACGTCGCCCTGCAAGTTGCTCTTTAACTCGGCGACAGCCCCTATTCTAATGCTTTCCCTGTTTCGCTTACTGTCCGCACTGCCATTGGGCGTGCTGCATGCCATTGGCGGTGCCATGGGGTGGATGGCCTGGTTGCTGTCGCCCACCTACCGCCGGCGTTTCATTGCCAACACGGCGCAGGCGGGTTATCGCTTTAGCGAGGTGGCGGCCGCCGTGGGTCATGCCGGCCGCATGGTGCTGGAGTCGCCGCGTCTGTGGATGCGCACCACCCAGGTCAACGCCATCCACGGCGCCGAAGTGGTCGAGGCCGCCTGGGCGCGCGGCAAAGGCATTCTGTACCTGACGCCCCATCTGGGCTGCTTCGAGCTGTCGGTGCAGGCCGCAGCCCAGCGCTGGTCAGGCGAACATGGCCCCATCACCATTTTGTATCGCCCGGCCAAGCAGGCCTGGCTGGCCGAGCTGATGCTGACGGCGCGCAACCGCGCCGGCATCCAGGCCGTGCCCACCACTCTGTCGGGCGTGCGCCAGATGATCAAGGCCTTGCGCAAGGGCGAGGCCGTGGGCCTGCTGCCCGACCAGGTGCCACCGGACGGGCAGGGCCAATGGGCACCGTTTTTTGGCAAGGACGCCTACACCATGACGCTGGCGGCCCGGCTGGCGCTGCAGACTGGTGCCACCGTGGTGTTGGCGCGCTGCGAGCGCCAGTCCTGGGGGCGCGGGTTTGAGTTGTTTTTTGAAGGCCTTCCCATGGAGCTGTCTGCCGAGCTGGACACTGCCGTGTTGCAGATCAACCAGGCCATGGAGCGCACCATTCGCCAATGCCCCAAGCAATACCTCTGGGGTTATGGCCGCTACAAGCAGCCGCGCCAGGATGCGCCTGTGGGCGCCACCACGCCGGAGGCGGGCGCATGAGCTGGAGCCGATGGGGTGTGGCCATGATGCATGGCCTGGCCAAGCTGCCGCTGCCGGTGCTGCGTGGTCTGGGGCGGGGTCTGGGCAATCTGCTGTTTGTGCTGGCCCGGCCGCGGCGCAAGGTGGCGCTGCGCAATTTCGAACTGTGCTTTCCCGAAGTGCCCGAGGCCCAGCGCAAGGCCTGGGCCAGGGAAAGCTTTGTCGTCTTCTGCCAGACTTTTCTGGACCGCAGCTGGCTGTGGTTTGGCTCGGAAGCCCTGGTGCGCAGCCGCGTCAAGCTGGTGGGCGCCACGCACGAGCTGGAGGGCGACACTCCCACCATTGTTTTTGCCCCGCATTTCTACAGCATGGATGCCGGTGGCCTGGCGCTGCCGCTTTCTACCGAGCGCGAGTTCACCTCCATCTTTGCCACCAACCCCGACCCGGTGCTGGACGACTGGTTCATGACCGGTCGCCAGCGCTTTGGCAACGTGAAGATGCTCAACCGCGCCGATGGCGTCAAGCCCATCATCCAGTGCCTGCGCAAGGGTGGCCTGCTGTATTTGCTGCCCGATATGGACTATGGCAAGAACGACTCGGTTTTTGTGCCGTTTTTTGCCGTACCCGAAGTGGCCACCATTCCCTCGCTGTCGCGCTTTGCCCGCCTGGGCAAGGCCAAGGTGGTGGCGCTGTACAACCGCATGACGCCCGAGGGCTATGTGGCCGAGCTCACCCCGGCATGGGAGCACTTTCCCACCGACGACCATGTGGCCGACACCGCCCGCATGAACCGCGAGCTGGAAGCCGCCATCCGCGCCATGCCGGCTCAGTACTACTGGGTGCACAAGCGCTTCAAGACCCGCCCGGACGGCCAGGCCTCGCTTTACCCATAGTCCAAAGGGAAATCAGCCTCTGGCGCAGCTGTGGTACGCAGAGATTGCTCATTTTTGGGGAGCGATGTCATCAGCAGCTGGCGCAGATTGCGCAGCACCGCCGTGGGGTGCTCATGCAGCAGCCAATGGCTGGCGCCGGGCAGGCGTTCCACGGTCAGATGCGGCACCCATTGCTCCAGGCCATCCAGCAAAGCGGGTAGCAGCGCGGCATCGTCCAGGCCCCACAGGACGCGGGTGAGCACATCGGTGTGCAGCAGCGCATCCGGCAATTGCAGGCTCTGAATTTTCTGGTCTTCCCCGCGCGGTGGCCGCAGCGGGTTGGCAGCGTAATAGCGGCAGGCTGCCGCCAGCGAGGATTGCCAATGCGCGTGGTAGCGCGCTTGCAGCGCCGGAGTCAGCCAGTCGGGCAGGCCGCCCTGTGGGGTGCGGAAAAAATCCAGCAGACGCCGGCCGCCATCGGCCAGCAGGCGTTCTGCGGCGTCAGGCCGGCGCAGATAGTGGATGTACTGGCTGGCCGCCTGTTGTGCAGGGCTGTGTTGCAGCTCCCGCAGAAAGGTGCCGGGGTGGGGCGCATTGAGAATCAGCAGCCGCTGCAGCATGGCAGGGTGCTGAATGGCCAGCTTCCACGCCAAGGCGCCACCCCAGTCGTGGGCGATGACGCAGGCCGCAGGGCTGCCCGGGCTTTCGCAGGCGATGAGTGCCACCAGGTCTTGCACCAGGGCCTCGGGGCGGTAGGCGTTCAGGCCTTCGGGGCGGCTGGAATGGCCATAACCGCGCAGATCGGGCGCCACACAGCGCCAGCGATCGGCAAAGGCGGGCATGAGGCCATCCCAGATAAAGGCTCCCTCGGGAAAACCATGCAAAAACAGCAGCAGCGGTTGGCCCGGTGCGCCGCAGCTGCGGCAGTCCAGCGTGATGCCGTGGGGCAGGTGGTGGCGGATGGTGTCGATCATGGAAGCCTCCGGGGTGGGGCTCCATGCTCGGGCAGACCAAGGGCTGCGTCTATGCGGGTGGACCAGGGTCCGGCGCTCAGGCCTTGTCTGCGTCGGCGGCTGTATCGACGGCTTCTGCGGCCGGGGCCGCAGGCTGCAGCCCATCGGGGTGGCACCAATGCCACAGCAGTTGGGCCACGTCGGAGACGCCCTGTTTTTTGAGGGCGGAGAACAGGCGCACCTCACCACCACCGGCGTTGAGCTTGGTGATGGACAGGATCTTGGCCTGTTCGGCGCGGGTCAGCTTGTCGGCCTTGGTCAGCACGATCAAGAACTTCAGACCGGCGGCCACGCGTGGGCGTATGGCGTCCAACAAGGCCTCGTCCAGCTCGGTCAGGCCCAGGCGGGGGTCGCACAGCAGCACCACGGCCGAGAGGCTTTCGCGCTGCATCAAATAGTTCAGCATCACGCGCTGCCAGCGCTCTTTATCCGAGCGGGACACTGCGGCATAGCCGTAGCCGGGCAGGTCGGCCAGCACGGCATCGGTCACGCCTTGCTTGCCCAGGGAGAACAGATTGATGTGCTGGGTGCGGCCGGGCTTCTTGGACGCAAAAGCCAATTGCTTTTGTTGCGTCAAAGTATTGATGGCGGTGGATTTGCCTGCGTTGGAGCGTCCAACAAAGGCGATTTCCGGCACGGAGATGGGAGGCAATTGGTGAAGCTGGGCGGCGGTTGTCAAAAACCGTGCCGTATGCATCCAGCCCATCGCCTGTTTGGGGTCAATCAACGCAGTTTCTTGACCCGCAGCAAAGGCGGGGTTGATGTTGGTCATGGGGTATAGGTGGGCAAAGAAGCCTCATTGTAGAATCCGGTGGTTTCGCGCATATAACCAGACCCTCGATTTATGAAGCTGCTTGCCTCTTTGCTGACGGCTGCCGCATTGGCAGCACCCGCTTTTTCGGCCTTTGCGGCCGGTGAAAATCTCGCCAAACCAGATCTGGTGAAAGGAGAGGCAAGTTTTACGGCCGTCTGTGCGGCATGCCACGGAGTGGATGGCAACTCGACTATTGTCGCCAATCCGAAATTGGCACACCAGCATCCAGAGTATTTGGTCAAGCAGCTGCAAGAGTTCAAGAACGACAAGCGCGCAGATCCCGTGATGAAGGGCTTCTCCAGCATGCTGTCGGACGGCGATATGCACAACATCTCGGCCTGGCTGGCCAAGCAGCCCGCCAAGACCGGTTTTGCCACCGACAAGGAACTGGTGCAGCTGGGTGAGCGCATCTACCGCGGCGGCATTGCCGACCGCAAGGTGGCCGCTTGCGTGGGCTGCCACAGCCCCAATGGTGCAGGCATGCCTGCACAGTACCCCCGCCTTTCTGGTCAGCACGCTGACTACACGGTCAAGCAGCTGCAGTCCTTCCGTGACGGCCAGCGCAAGAACAGCCCGCAAATGAAAGATGTGGCTGCTAAGATGAACGACCGTGAAATCAAGGCCGTGGCCGATTACATCGCTGGCCTGCGCTGATTCACAGTCACCTGGTGTGTGCGCCTTGCATATGCCAGGAACTTACCGCCCATAATCCACCCAAACAGGCGGGGCCATCCGAGGAGTGATGGTCCCGCCTGTTTGCATATACGCGCTGTGTTCGTTTCCCCACATGTCTGAAAACTCTCCCCCAGCCAGCTCCCAGGTGCGCGTTTTTGATGGGCGTGCCTTTTTGGAGCTGCTGGCTTCCATGCGCTTCGCCATCGCGTTGCTGACCATCATCTGCATTGCCTCGGTCATAGGCACCGTGGTCAAGCAACATGAGGCGGCGGTGAATTACGTCAATCAGTTCGGGCCGTTCTGGGCCGAGCTGTTTCTGGCGCTCAAGCTCAACGCGGTCTACAGCGCCTGGTGGTTTTTGCTGATCCTGGCCTTTTTGGTGACCAGCACCACGCTGTGCCTGATGCGCCATGTGCCCAAATACCTGGCGGACCTGCGCAACTACAAGGAAAACATCCGCGAAAAAAGCCTGCAGGCTTTTCACCACAAGGGCCAGGCGACCCTGGCCGAAACACCCCAGGCCGCAGCCCAGCGCATGGGTGCCATGCTGGTGGGCGGCGGCTGGAAGGTGAAGCTGCAAGAGCGCGATACCGCTGGCGGCAAGGGTTATATGCTGGCGGCCAAGTCCGGCGCGGCCAACAAGATTGGCTATATCGCCGCGCACTCGGCCATTGTGCTGATCTGCCTGGGGGGCTTGCTAGACGGTGATTTGATCGTGCGCGCCCAGATGTGGCTGGGTGGCAAGACGCCCTATGCCGGCGGTGGCCGCATTTCCGATGTGCCGGCCGAGCACAGGCTGTCCTTGAATAACCCCACCTTCCGTGGCAACTTGCTGGTGGCCGAGGGCACGCAGGCGGGCACTGCCATCCTGGCCCAGTCGGATGGCGTGCTGCTGCAGGACCTGCCGTTCTCGGTGGAGCTGAAGAAGTTCATCGTCGAGTACTACTCCACCGGCATGCCCAAGCTGTTTGCCAGCGATGTCGTCATCCATGACCGCGCCACGGGCGAGCAGGTGGAAAAGCGCATCGAGGTCAACCATCCGGCCAGCTACAAGGGCGTGGAGATTTACCAATCCAGCTTTGACGACGGTGGCTCCAGCGTCAAGCTGCGCGCCGTGCCGTTTGTGGCCGGTGGCAAGCCTTTCGAGGTGCAGGGCGTCATTGGCAGCAGCACCGAGCTGGAGCAGGTGGGCGGTGCGCCCGGTCAGCAGATGAGCCTGGAATTCACCGAGCTGCGCACCATCAACGTCGAAAACTTTGCCGGCCAGAAGACCGGCGGGGCTGGAGTGGATGTGCGCAAGGTCGACCTGCGCAGCTCCATCGAGTCGCGTCTGGGTGCCGGCCACAAGACGGCCACCGAAAAAGAGCTGCGCAACATCGGCCCCAGCATTGGCTACAAGCTGCGTGATGCCTCGGGCCAGGCCCGTGAGTACCAGAACTACATGGTGCCCGTGGACATGGAAGAGGGCGTGCCCGTGTTCCTGCTGGGCGTGCGCGAGTCCCCCAGCGATCCTTTCCGTTACCTGCGCGTGCCTGCGGATGAGCAGGGCAGCCTGGACGGCTTTATGCGTTTGCGCGCCGCACTGGGCGATCCAGCCATGCTGGAAGAGGCCGTGCGCCGCTATGCCCGCCAGGCCGTGCCCCAGGAGCGTGCTGACCTGCGCGAGGCGCTGACCCAGTCCGCACTGCGCGCGGTTTCGCTGTTTGCGGGTACGCCCACGGCAGATGGCAAGCCCAATGGTGGCCTGCAGGCCATCTCGCAGTTCATGGAAAGCAATGTGCCCGAGGCCGAGCGCGACCGCGCCAGCGAGGTGCTGATCCGTATCCTCAACGGCGTGCTGTTTGACCTGGCACAGCTGTCGCGTGAAAAAGCCGGCGTGAAGCCACTGGAGCCGGGCGAGCAGACCCTGTCCTTTATGACGCAGGCCGTGTTCTCGCTCAGCGATGCGCAGTACTACCCCGCACCCATGGCCTTCATGATGGAAGACTTCAAGCAGGTGCAGGCCAGCGTCTTCCAGGTGGCCCGCGCGCCCGGCAAGAATGTGGTCTATCTGGGCTGCCTCTTCCTGATTCTGGGTGTTTTTGCCATGCTCTACGTGCGTGACCGTCGCCTGTGGATCTGGTTGACACCCACGGAGGGCGGTAGCCAGGGCCAGATGGCCTTGTCCACCAACCGCAAGATGCTGGATACGGACCGCGAGTTCGCCCGGCTGCAAGAAAAACTATGGGCCGCCCCGGCGGCAGCTGCTGCATCCCAGGAGCCATCTGCATGAATACCGCAACTTCCACCACCACCATGGCCTTGAACGAAAGCTTTCTGGCCCGCCGCAACTGGCAGGACTGGCTGTTCGCCGTGCTGGTACTGGCCGGCGGCGCCATCGCGCTGCAGCGCTATGGCGCCTATATGGATGGCTATGAAAAAGCCATCCTGGTGGGCACCGTGCCCTGCGCCATCTGGCTGGGCTGGTTCTGGCGGCCGCTGCAAAAGCTGATGCTGGGGGTGGCCGTGCTGTCGCTGCTGGCCATCTGGCTCTACCAGGGCCCGGATGGCGCGGCGCACATCGACCGGGCCGATGCCGTGTTCGGCCTCAAATACTTCCTCTCCAGCCAGTCCGCCATCTTGTGGATGTGCGTGCTGTGCTTCATCACCACGGTGTTTTACTGGTTTGGCCTGTTCTCCAAGGCCGAGCGCAGCACCATGGGCCTGCTGGGCTCGCGCCTGGCCTGGGCGGCCGTGACCATGGCCTTGGTCGGAACCATGGTGCGCTGGTATGAGAGCTATCTGCTGGGCGCAGACATCGGCCATATCCCGGTGAGCAATCTCTACGAAGTGTTTGTGATGTTCATCTGGATGACCACGGTGTTCTATCTCTACTACGAAGAGCAGTACAACACCCGCGCCCTGGGCGGCTTTGTGATGCTGGTGGTCAGCGCGGCCGTGGGCTTTTTGCTGTGGTACACGGTGGTGCGCGAGGCGCATGAAATCCAGCCCCTGGTGCCGGCGCTGCAAAGCTGGTGGATGAAGCTGCATGTGCCCGCCAACTTCATTGGCTACGGCACCTTCGCCATGGCGGCCATGGTGGCCTTTGCCTACCTGATCAAGCAACAAGCCCAGGAAACCCGCTGGTACAAGCTGGCGCCGCTGTGGCTGCTGGGCGTGGCCCTGTGTTTTGAGCCCCTGGCCTTTCGCCAGAGCCAGGAAAGCGGCAGCAGCTACTGGCTGGTGTACTTTGGCATCTCGGCGCTGATCGTGGGGGCGATTCTGGCCGCACGCAAAACCATTGCGGCACGCCTGCCGGCCTTCGAAATCCTGGACGATGTGATGTACAAGTCCATCGCCGTGGGCTTTGCCTTTTTCACCATTGCCACCGTGTTGGGCGCGCTGTGGGCCGCCGAGGCCTGGGGCGGCTACTGGAGCTGGGACCCCAAGGAAACCTGGGCGCTGATTGTCTGGCTCAACTACGCGGCCTGGCTGCATATGCGCTTGATGAAGGGCTTGCGCGGCACGGTGTCGGCCTGGTGGGCATTGACGGGCCTGGCCGTCACCACCTTTGCCTTCCTGGGTGTGAACATGTTCCTGTCGGGGCTGCACAGCTACGGCGAGCTGTAAATACAGCCCTCAAAAAACAGAGCGCCTTGTGCTGTAGTTCTGCGGGTTTCAGCTGTAAAACAGCGTGAAACCAAAGCAGGGCAGGCACAAGGCGCTCTTGTTTTGATTTGATGGAACCAGCCGGGCCCGGGCATGATCTATTCCTGCAGTGCCGCGCTACGCGGTATCAGGAGCGTGACCATGGGTCCTTCACATCGCTTTTTACATCGTTCTTCTTGCAGCTCTCCCGGTTTCCCCACACCGCTAGCCAGTGAGATCACGCCGGCTGCAGTCTATGCCAGCCGGCGGGCCTGGCTGCAATGGGCGGCCAGCGGGGCGGCGGGCAGCGCTCTGGCCAGCTGGGCCGGGCGCGATGCCCTGGCGGCCGCCAGCCCCGGCGGCGGCAAGCTGCCGGCCTTGCCGGGCATGCCCACGCAAGTAGCCGGTGCGGCCAGCATGGAAAAAATCACTCCCTACGGGGATGCCAGCAGCTACAACAACTTCTATGAATTCGGCACCGGCAAGGACGACCCGGCCCGCTATGCCGAGTCCATGCCCATCACGCCCTGGAGCGTGCAGGTCGAAGGCCTGGTGCAGCGGCCCGGCACCTGGGCGCTGGAAGACCTGCTCAAGCTCAGCCCCATGGAAGAACGCATCTACCGCCTGCGCTGCGTGGAGGGCTGGAGCATGGTGATCCCCTGGGTGGGTTACTCGCTGGCGGCGCTGATCCGCAAGGTGCAGCCGCTGGGCAGCGCCAAGTTTGTGCAGTTCGTCACCCTGGCCGATGCTCCGCATATGCGCGGCCTGCGCGCGCGCGTGCTGGACTGGCCCTACACCGAAGGCCTGCGGCTGGACGAGGCCCTGCACCCGCTGACCCTGCTGGCCTTTGGCATGTATGGCGAGGTCCTGCCCAAGCAAAACGGTGCGCCGGTGCGCCTGGTCGTGCCGTGGAAATATGGCTTCAAAAGTGCCAAGAGCCTTGTCAAGATCCGCTTTGTGGAGGCCATGCCCGCCACGGCCTGGAACAAGGCCGCGCGCCATGAATATGGCTTTTATTCCAATGTGAACCCCGATGTGCCCCATCCGCGTTGGAGCCAGGCCAGTGAGCGGCGCATCGGAGAAGGTGGCCTGTTGGCACCCAAGCGCAAGACGCAGCCGTTCAACGGCTATGCCGAGCAGGTGGCCAGTCTGTATGCCGGCATGGATTTGAAGGCCAATTTCTGATGCCTTCCGCCGCGGTTCCCCGCGTGAAAGTGGGCTGGCGCGCCCCGTTGCAGCGGGCCTTGCTGTCACGCGCAGCCAAGCCTGTGGTGTGGCTGCTGTGGCTGGCACCGCTGGCCTGGATGGTGTGGGGCGTGCTGGCCGATAGGCTGGGCGCCAATCCGGCCGAGGCCTTGATTCGCGGCACGGGCGACTGGGCCTTGCGCGCGCTGTGGCTGGCCCTGGCTGTGACGCCGTTGCGCCAGGGCCTGCAGCTGACGGCGTTGGCCAGGCTGCGCCGGTTGCTGGGGCTTTTCGCCTTTTTCTACGCCTGTCTGCACCTGCTCAGCTATGCCTGGCTGGACCAGGGCTGGGTGTGGCAAGACATGGCGGGCGATGTGCTGCAGCGCCCATTCATCCTTGTTGGGATGCTCACCTTTTGTGTTCTTTTGGCGCTGGCTGTGACATCGCCACAGGCCGTTCTGCGCTGGCTGGGGGGCACCCGCTGGAAGCTGCTGCACCGTGCCGTCTATGGCGCCGCCTTGCTGGCCCTGCTGCATTTCTACTGGATGCGCAGCGGCAAGAACGACAGCTCCGAGGTGGCGGTCTATGCCGCGTTGCTGGTCTTGCTGTTGGGCGCGCGCCTGCGCCGGCGCTGGGGCCAGCACCGTCAGGGTGAGTCAGGCGGCTGAAGGCTGCAGATCCGGCGCATGCCGCCCCGGGCGCGCTCAGCGTTCCGTGGACGAGGGGGCTTGCTCCGTGGCCGGCTTATCGCCCATGGGGTTCAGTGCCTCCGGCAAGGTGGCACGCTGGGAAGCGGCTGGATCATTCGGCAGAAACAGGGGCCCGCGCTGGCCGCAGCCAGCCAGGGCTGCCGCACAAGAGGCAAGGACAATGGTCCTGACTAAAATTTGGGGAGCTTTCAACATGTGCGAATTGTAATGACCGACCTTGAATACCAGGACCGTGCCGAGCAACTGCTGCTGGCCGTAGAACAGTGCGTAGACCGCATCAACGACGAAACCGATGCCGACATCGATGCCCAGCGCGTGGGCGGCATGGTGACCCTGGTGTTTGCCAACCGCAGCCAGATCATCATCAACCAGCAAAAGCCCTTGCAGGAAATCTGGATGGCGGCCAAGGCGGGTGGCTTTCACTACCGCTTTGATGGCCAGCATTGGCAGGACACCAAGGGCGCGGGCGAGTTCTTTGCCAATCTGACCCAGTACGCGGCCGAGCAGTCGAGCCTGCCGCTGCAGTTCAGCGCCCAGGGCTGAGCCGGCAGAGCGGGCCTGGGGCACGCAGGCCGCGCGCTTTCTGCGTTGCAGCCCTGGAGTGCCGTGCCAAAGTGAAGGTGCCAGGCTAGGCCAGCCGAGGCTGTGCAGATCCGCTCAGGTCTGCATTCTGTGTTGTGGACTGCATAAAAAAACCGCATGCCTTGGCATGCGGTTTTTGCAGTGGGCAGGGCGCCGTCTCAATTGCGGAACAGATCCAGAATCTTGTTGCGCTCTTCGGGTGCCGGAGGTGCCGTGCCGCCATTGCTGCCTGGGGCGGGAGCATCGTCCAGCCCTAAGCTGCTGACACCGGCGTTGCGCGCATATTCCTCGTAGATCCAGTCGCCACCGATATTCACCACGCCGGGGGGCACGGGCATGTCGGCCACAGGGACGCCTTTGAGCGCGTGCTGCATAAAGCTGATCCACACCGGCAGGCTCAGGCCGCCGCCGGTTTCACGGGCGCCCAGATTGCGCGGCGTGTCGTAGCCAATCCAGGAGACGGCCGCCAGCGTGGGCTGAAAACCGGCAAACCAGGCGTCCATGGAGTCGTTGGTGGTGCCGGTCTTGCCATACAGGTCGGGACGCTTGAGCGTGGCCTGGGCGCGTGCCGCCGTGCCCACGCGGGCCACGTCGTTGAGCATGCTGCTCATGACGAAGGCGTTGCGGGCATCGATGCCTTGGGGCAGCTGGTCCAGCGGTGGCGGGATGTACTCGGACAGTACGCGGCCCTTGAAGTCGGTGATCTTGGCGATCAGCCAGGGGTTGACGCGGTGGCCGCCGTTGGCAAACACCGCATAGCCCGCCGCCATCTGCATGGGGGTGACCGAGCCTGCGCCCAGCGCCATGGTCAGATAGGCCGGGTGCTTGGCAGCGTCAAAGCCAAAGTGGGTGACCCATTCCTGGCCGGCCTTGGGGCCAATGGCCTGCAGCAAGCGGATGGAGATCATGTTCTTGGACTTGTTCAAGCCCGTGCGCATGGTCATGGGGCCGTCGTAGCGGCTGTCGTAGTTCTTGGGCTCCCAGGGCTGGCCACCGGTGACGCCGGCGCTGAAGAACAGCGGTGCGTCGTTGATCATGGTGGCCGGTGTGAAGCCTTTTTCCAGCGCCGCCGAGTAGATGAAGGGCTTGAAGCTGGAGCCCGGCTGACGCCAAGCCTGGGTCACATGGTTGAACTTGTTCTTGTCGAAGTCAAAGCCACCGACCAGGGCGCGGATGGCGCCGGTCTGCGGGGTGAGGGCGATAAAAGCACCTTCGACCTCGGGCAGCTGCGTGGCTTCCCAGCTGCCCTTGGCAGTTTTGACCACGCGGATGATGGCACCCGGGCGCAGCTTGATATTGGGCGGCGACTTGTCGCTCAGGCCGGACTGCACGGGTTTGAGGCCGTCGCCGGTGATCTCGACCTTCTCGCCATCGGGGCGCTGGGCCACGATCTTGCGGGCAGAGGCCTCCAGCACCACGGCGGCCAGCACATCGCCGTTGTCGGGGTGGGCGGCCAGTGCGTCGTCGATCACATCTTCCTGGGCCTGGGGCTCGGAAGGCAGGGCGATGAATTTTTCCGGACCTCGGTAGCGCTGGCGGCGCTCATAGTCCATCAGGCCCTGGCGCAGCGCCTTGTAGGCAGCTTCCTGTTCACCGGCATTGAGGGTGGTGTAGACGTTGAGGCCACGGGTGTAGGCCTCGTTGCCGTACTGGGCAAACACCAGCTGGCGCACCATTTCGGCCACGTACTCGGCGTGCACGCGGGTGTTGGCCGCGTTGGCGCTCTTGAGTTGCAACGGCTCGGCCCGGGCCTGCTGGGCCTGCTGGGCGGTGATGAAGCCGTTCTCCTCCATGCGATCGATGATGTATTGCTGGCGGATATGGGCGCGCTTGGGGTTGCTGATGGGGTTGTAGGCCGAAGGGGCCTTGGGCAGACCGGCCAGCATGGCGGCCTCGGCCACCGTGATGTCCTTGAGGGGCTTGCCGAAATAGGTTTCGCAGGCGGCCGCAAAGCCATAGGCACGGTTGCCCAGGAAGATCTGGTTCATGTAGATCTCCAGGATTTGCTCCTTGGAGAGCTGATGCTCCAGCTTGAAGGTCAGCAAGATCTCGTAGATCTTGCGGGTATAGGTCTTCTCTGACGACAGGTAGACATTGCGCGCCACCTGCATGGTGATGGTGGACGCACCCTGGCTTTTGACACGGCCCAGATTGGCCAGGGCCGCACGCAGCATGCCCTTGTAGTCGACGCCACCATGCTCGAAGAAGCGGGTGTCCTCGATGGCCAGCACGGCATCGACCATGACCTTGGGGATCTCGGCCACGGGGGTGAGGGTTCGGCGTTCCTCACCGAACTCGCCCAGCAAGGCGCCCTCGGTCGAATAGACCCGCAGCGGCAGCTTGGGACGATAGTCGGCCAGCTCGGAAACGTCGGGCAGATTGGGAAAAGCCATGGACAGGGCCACGGCAACGGTCAGCACAATGGCCACCACGCCAGCAATTGCCACACCCAAAAGCCACAGCAGCGACTTGGGGAGCCAGTGCATTTTTCGGGGGGACTTGGAGGAGGCGTTGGAGGTGGTCTTCGCGTTATTTGAAGAAGAAGTAGGCATGTCGCTCCACGCAAAAGCGGAGGGCCATTATAGGAAGTGGGAGGGAGGCAGGGCTGAAACAGGTTGTCGCCTGTCCAGGCCTTGATCGGGTTGCTGAGCGGCCGCACGCGGTGGCGGTAGAGCGGGCTGCGCTGTATTCGCACAGGGCGGCGCGGCCTTGGCCTACCCTCTGGCCTCTTGTACAGCCCGGCCGGCCGCTGGTGTTTGGCTGACATGCAGGCCTTCCCCTAGCATGGGGCGCGCAGCTGTGGCTGTGGGCTTTTGCATCGCAATCCATCACCAAGGGAGGGCTGCCCGATGGCCTTGAGGTCCTGGCTCCGGAGGTCGCCGCCGCCCATGCTGGGTGTGGATATCGGCGCCTCCAGCATCAAATTGGTGGAGTTGGGCCAGCATGCGCAAGGCCGCTGGGTGCTGGAGTGCTGCGCCATGGAGCCGCTGGAAAAAGGATGCGTGGTCGACGGCAACATCGAGCAGTTCGATGCCGTGGTTGATGCCTTGCGCCGCGTGCTCAAGCAGTCGGGCAGCAAGGCCAGGCTCGCGGCCTTGGCGCTGCCGCATACGGCCGTCATCACCCAGCGTGTGGTGCTGCCCGCCCTTCTGAAGGAGGACGAGATGGCATTGCTGGTGGAGGCTGAGGCTGGCCACTGCATCCCTTTCTCGTTGGACGAGGTGTGCCTGGATTTCTGCGTGATCGGCCCAAACGCCAAGAGTGCCGAGGATGTGGATGTGCTGCTGGCCGCTTCGCGCCGGGACAAGGTGGAGGAGCGCCAGGCGCTGGCACAGGCCGTGGGCCTGCAGGCCACGCTGCTCGACATCGAGACCCATGCCGTCCGGTTGGCGGCCTCGCGCCTGATTGCTGCGCAGCCGCAAGGCGGCAGGGATGCCGTGGTGGCCTTGCTCAAGATCGGGGGGCTCAGCAGCCATGTGCAACTGGTGCTGCACGGCGAGCTGCTGTTCGAGCGCGAACAGGCGCTGGGGGGCGTGCAGCTCACGCAGATGCTCGCCAGCCACTATGGCTGTTCGCTGGCAGAGGCCGAGGCCAAGAAACATGCCGGTGATCTGCCGGGCGACGGTGCCAGTGCAGTGCTGCAGCCGTTCTTGCACGGTTTGGCGGCCGAGGTGCAGCGCAGCCTGCAATTCTTCTTCAGCAGCAGCGCCCAGCAGAGCGTGCAGCAGATCCTGGTCTTTGGCGGCTCGGCAGGGTTGCCTGGTATGGCGCAGGCCATGGCCCAGCAGTTGCAGATGCCCGTGGTGGTCGCCAATCCCTTTCAAGGCATGCAATCGGGTGCGCGCCTGCACCCGGCGTGTCTGGCGCAGGATGCGCCGGCCTATGTGACGGCATGTGGCCTGGCCATGCGGAGGTTTGGGCCATGCTGCTGATCAACCTCCTCCCCCACCGAGAAGCTGCGCGCAAACGCCGCAAGCAGGTCTTTCAGACCCAGCTGCTGCTGTCCCTGCTGGCAGGCGTGGTCCTGGTGGCACTGATGAATGGGTGGCTGCAATACCAGTTGGAGCAGCAGCAGGGACGCAACCGCTTTTTGCAGTCAGAGATTGCGCTGCTGGATGCGCAGATTCAGGAGGTCGCGGGCCTGGAGGGCGAGATCGCCTCGCTGCGCGCACACCAGAAGGCCGTGGAGGACTTGCAGATGGACCGCAATCTGCCGGTGCATTTGCTGACCGGGCTGGCGCTGCAGATTCCGGATGGCGTTTATCTGCAGCAGCTGCGCCAGCAGGAGCAGAGTATCGAGATGAAGGGGGTGGCGCAGTCCAACGAGCGAGTCTCGGAGATGCTGCGCAATATTGCCGGCTATGCCCCCTGGTTTGCCAAGCCAGAGCTGCAGGAGATTGCGGCCACGGCCCCGCAACGCTCGGCCCAGGGGGCGCACCAGGCGGTGAGCTTTCATCTGCGCTTTCGGCTGCTGCGCACGGCCGAGGCCCAGCCATCCATGGCAGGCGAAGCTGCCGCCAAGGCGGGAGGGTGATGCAAACACCTCACACAAGCGGGCCACAGGACTTTGCCGTTCTATGGGAGCAGCTGGCGGGCCAGTTCCGCCGCCTTGATCCCAAGGATCCTTCCCTCTGGCCCGCAGTGCCCAGGCTGCTGCTGTGTACGGGCATGGCGGTTTTGACGATGCTTCTGGCCTGGCAGCTGCTTTTGCAGCGTGACGCGGCCGCGTTGCAGGCGGCACGCCAGCAGGAAATACCGCTGCGTGAAAGCTACCGGAGCAAGCTGACCAGGGTCGTGGGTCTGGAAGGCCTGAAGCAGCAGCGCGAGCAGGTGCAGCGCTATGTGACCCAGCTGGAAAAGCAACTGCCCAGCAAGGCCGAGATGGCGGTGCTGCTTTCCGACATCAGCCAGGCGGGGCTGGGGCGCAAGCTGCAGTTTGAGCTGTTCCGCCCCGGAGCGGTGCTGCTGCGGGACTACTACGCCGAACTGCCCATTGCCCTGCGGGTCAGCGGCAGCTACCACGATATGGGCGCATTTGCTGCCGACATCGCCCAGATGCCGCGCATTGTCACGCTGGGCAATATCAGCATGGCCCCAGTGGCCGTGCCAGGCAGCAGTGGCAGTCTGGTGATGGATGCCACGGTGCGTACCTACCGCTATCTCGATGCCGAAGAGGTGGCGGGGCAGAAGGCGGCAGAGGGTGGCAAGAAAGGAGGCGGCTGATGCGGCGAGGGCGCTGCCTATGGACCGCCTTGCTGTTGGCCGGCTGCTCGGGTGCGCCGGAGGGGGATGTGCAGGCATGGCTGCTGGCGCAGCGTGCGGCGGCCCGCCCGAGTATCGTGCCCTTGACTGCGCCCAGGTTGTTCCAGCCGCGCAGCTATATGGCCGAGCCGTCAGTAGACCCTTTCGATGTGGCCAAGCTCCACCGTGGCGGGCCGCGTGATACGGCAGGCGGGGCTCCCCGCACAGCCCAGGTATCGCCGGAGCCCAGCCGCCGCAAGGAAGTGCTGGAGTCGTTTCCGCTGGACGCCATGGTGATGGTGGGCAGCCTGGAGCGACAGGGGCAGAGAACGGCGCTGCTGCGGGTCGAGCAGTTGCTCTACCCGGTGCGCGCAGGCCAGTACCTGGGGCAGAACCATGGCCGTATCGTGCAGATCTCGGAGGACCGCATCCAGCTGCGTGAGCTGGTCCAGGACGCGGCCGGGGGCTGGGTGGAAAAGATGAGCACACTGGATTTGCAAGAAGGGCCTCCATGACTGGCAAGCACCAACATCTCGCAGCCCGGGTATTGCGCAGCATGCTGGCCGCCGCACTGTGCTGGGTTGCGGAGGCCGGGGCGGGTGGGGCCATCGAGTCCGTGACGGCATCCGCGCAAGCCGGCGGCGATGTGCTGCGCATCGATTTCTCCGAGCCTTTGACTGCCGAGCCCACGGGTTTTGCAACCCAGACGCCGGCGCGCATTGCGCTGGATTTTGCGCACACCACCAATGGCCTGGGACATTCGATGGTCGAGGTGCACAAAGGCCAGCTCAATGCGGTGCAGGTGGTCGAGGCAGCAGAGCGCACCCGTGTGGTGCTCAATTTGAAAAGCCCCGCCAGCTACCGTACCGAGGTACAGGGCAAATCGCTGCTGGTGTTCCTCAGCCCCCTGGCGCCTGCTGCGTTGACCAGGGCCGCCAGCCACCACCAGATACTGGCAGCCCCTGTGCTGGGCGGTGAAAGCCTGCAGCCGCTGTCCGATGTGGATTTTCGCCGGGGCAGCGATGGTGCTGGCCGCGTGGTGGTGGGTGTGGGTCGCGACTCGGTAGGCATCGATGTGCGCGAGGAGGGGCACAGCCTGGTGGTGGAGTTTCTGCGCACCAGCCTGCCCGAAGGCCTGCGCCGCAAGCTGGATGTGGTGGACTTTGGTACGCCGGTGCAAAGCATCTCCACCACCCAGCAAGGCGACCGTGTGCGCATGCGCATCGACATCAGCGGAGACTGGGAGCACAGCGCCTACCAGAGCCGGCAGCGCTTTGTGCTGGAAGTCCGCCAGAAAAAAGCCGACCCCAGCAAGCTGCACCAGGGGCCTGGCTACACCGGCGAGCGGCTGTCGCTGAACTTCCAGAACATCGAGGTGCGCGCCTTGCTGCAGGTGATTGCGGATTTCACCAACTTCAACATCGTCACCTCGGACACCGTGAGCGGTGCGCTGACGCTACGCCTCAAGGATGTGCCCTGGGACCAGGCTCTGCAGATCATCATGGATGCCAAGGGCCTGGGGCTGAAGAAAAATGGCTCGGTGCTGTGGATTGCCCCCAAGGACGAGATTGATGCCCGCACCCGCAAGGACTATGAGGCTGCCCAGGCACTGGAAAAGCTGGAGCCCTTGCGTACCCAGGGCTTTCAGCTGAACTACATCAAGGCTGCGGATGTGCTCAAACAGCTGGCAGCAAACCACAGCACCCAGATCGGCCTGCCGGGCGCTGGGGGCGGCGGCGCAACTTCCACCCGTTTTCTGTCGCCGCGCGGCAGCGCCATTGCAGAGAACCGGACCAACCAGATTTTTGTGACCGACACCGGCAGCAAGCTGGCCGAGCTGGAGCAGTTGCTGCTGAAGCTGGATGTGCCGGTGCGCCAGGTGATGATCGAAGCGCGCATCGTGGAGGCGCGGGACAGCTTTGGGCAGTCACTGGGAGTGAAGTTCGGTGCGGGAACCAGGGGCAACTTTCTGGGCCACAACAAGTGGAATGTGGGCAGCACCTACGGCGATGCCAGCAGTGGTGCCTTGCCCTCGGCCTCCCCGTTTGTCAATCTGCCGGCCAGCTTGTCGGGCGCCAGCAGTGTGGGTTCGGTGGCGTTTTCCATCTTCAACAGTGCCAGCACCCGTTTTCTGTCGCTGGAGCTGTCGGCCATGGAGGCCGATGGTCAGGGCAAGATCATCTCCAGCCCGCGCCTGGTGACGGCAGACCAGAGCAAGGCGCTGATCGAGCAGGGCACCGAGTTCCCCTACTCCATCACGGCCCCCAATGGCGCCACCACGATTGCCTTCAAAAAAGCCGTACTCAAGCTGGAGGTGACGCCGCAGATCACGCCGGAGGGCAACATCATTCTCGATCTGGACGTCAACAAGGACAGCCGTGGCGAAAAAACCGAGCAGGGCATTGCCATCGACACCAAGCATATCCAGACCCAGGTGCTGGTGGAAAACGGTGGCACCGTGGTGATTGGCGGCATCTTCGAGATGGAGGAAACCCGGCAGGTCCACAAAATTCCGCTGCTGGGCGATATGCCGGTGCTGGGCCATTTGTTCAAGAACCAGACCCGGGAAACCTCCAAGCGCGAGATGCTGGTTTTCATCACGCCGCGCATGTTGACGGAAAATGGCATCAAACGCTGAGGGCAGCGCTTGAAGGCAGGTACATGGAATCCAACAGCAAAGTGGTGGCATTGATCGGTTTGCCCGGCTCGGGCAAATCAACGGTAGGGCGGCAATTGGCCAAGCGCTGGGGCATTCCTTTTCTGGATTCGGACCATGTGATCGAGCAGCGCACCGGCGGTGCGGTGCGCGACTTCTTTGCCCTGTACGGAGAAGAAGCCTTTCGCGATCTGGAGCAGACGGTGATTGCCGAGCTCTGCGCAGACCCGGCGCCCAAGATCGTGGCCACCGGCGGTGGCGCGGTGCTGCGCGAGGCCAATCGCCAGGTGCTGCACCAGCATGGCCAGGTGTTTTATCTGAAGGCCTCGCCGGAAGAGCTTTACCAGCGGCTGCGCCATGACAAGACCCGGCCCTTGCTGCAAGTGGCCGACCCGGCCCAGCGCCTGCGCGAGCTGTTTGCGGCGCGCGATGCCCTCTATGCTCAGACGGCGCATTACGTCATCGATTCGGCGCGCCTCACCTCGCACCAGCTGCTGCACCGCGTTGCCATGCAGGCCGAGATGGCGGGCATTGCGCCACGCACCACCAGCTAAACCTGCTGTGACCCGGTGATATGAAAAAAGCCCTGGAACTTGGCTCCAGGGCTTGATGGGGGCGCTGCGGGGCGCAAGGTTTAGGCTGTCGCTTCCAGCGCCGCTAGCAGCTTGGCGTGGATGCCACCAAAGCCGCCATTGCTCATGCAGACAATGTGGTCACCCGGGCGGGCCGCTGCGGCAATGGTCTCTATCAGCGCGGCCAGCTCATTGCTGCAGAAAGCGGCATCACCCAACGGCGCCAGGGCGGCGGCTGCGTCCCAGTCCAGGCCGGCGGTGTGGCAGAACACCAGATCGGCTTCCTTCAGCGCCCAGGGCAGTTGGGCCTTCATGGCGCCCAGCTTCATGGTGTTGCTGCGGGGCTCGAACACGGCCAGGATGCGCGGGCTTTGGCCCAGGCGCTTGCGCAGGCCTTCCAGCGTGGTGCGGATGGCCGTGGGGTGGTGGGCGAAGTCGTCGTAGACGGTGATGTCCCGCACCGTGCCGCGCAGCTCCATGCGGCGCTTGACGTTGTGAAAGCGGCCCAGGGCTTCGGCCGCCACAGCGGGCGCCACACCCACATGCTCGGCGGCGGCGATGGCGGCCAGGGCATTGAGCTGGTTGTGCTCGCCGCTGAGCTCCCACGCCACATGGGCCACCTTCTGGCCGCGCTGCAGCACATCAAAGGCATGGGCCGGGCCTTGGGCGCTGAATTCGGACACGGTGCTGCCGAAATGCGTCACCTCGCTCCAGCAGCCCTGGCCCAGCACGCGGGTCAGCGACTCTTCCAGGCCATTGGCCACGATGCGGCCTGCGGCCGGCACGGTGCGCACCAGGTGGTGGAATTGGCGTTCGATGGCGGCCAGATCATCAAAGATGTCGGCGTGATCGAATTCCAGGTTGTTCAGCACGGCGGTGCGCGGGTGGTAATGCACAAACTTGCTGCGCTTGTCGAAGAAGGCTGTGTCGTATTCGTCGGCCTCGATCACGAACAATGGGCGCGGCTGGCCGGCCACCTGCTGGCCCAGGCGGGCGCTGACGCCAAAGTCCAGCGGCACCCCACCCACCAGAAAGCCGGGGGTGAGGCCGGCGCATTCCAGAATCCAGGCCAGCATGGAGGTCGTGGTGGTCTTGCCATGGGTGCCGGCCACGGCCAGCACATGGCGGCCTTGCAGCACATGCTCACTCAGCCACTGCGGCCCACTGGTATAGGGCAGGCCGGCGTCCAGAATGGCTTCCATCAGCGGGAACTTGGGCGAGCCGTCGGCCAGGCGCGCACGGCTGACCACATTGCCCACCACAAACATATCGGGCTTGAGGTCGAGCTGGCTGGCGTCATAGCCTTCGATCAGCTCTATGCCCAGGGCGCGCAACTGGTCGCTCATGGGCGGGTAGACCCCCGCGTCGCAACCGGTCACTTTATGGCCCGCCTCGCGTGCCAATGCGGCCACCCCGCCCATGAAGGTGCCGCAAATCCCCAGGATGTGAATATGCATGCAGGGGATTCTACGGGGCCGCCAAGCCCTGCCACCGGCTGGCGCGCTGCCTGCCTACGCTATCGCTCTGTTTTCCGCAGCATTGACAGTCCTTGCATTCTGGAATTCAGGGGTAAAACATATGGAGATGCAGGCGTTGAATGCTATACGTGCTCTTGTTTTCATTAAGAGCAAGCGGAGCCAGCACAGCCCGCGTCGGTAGGGCGCCTCCGCAAGGACTGGCGCCGAGCCGCCTCTTGTGCTTCGCTGTTGTCCCTCTGGGGGGAAGGCGCGGAAGCCGGCCCAAGGGGGGAACTTCATTCACAATGCAGCCATGCATGTTCCGTCTACCGCACATGAAATAGCCCAGACCGCTGCCCGCATGGTGGTCGACGAAGGGCTGGAGTGGGGCCCTGCCAAGCGGCGCGCGGTGCGCCAGCTGGGTCTGCCACAGCGCACGCCTTTGCCGGACAACGATCTGTTGGAGGCCGCCGTGCGCGAACATATTGCGCTGTTCTGCGCCGACACCCAGCCCCAGGAGCTGCGCGCCCTGCGCGAGCTGGCGCTGGTGTGGATGGGGCGCATGCAGGCCTTCAGGCCTTATCTGGCAGGCGCGGTGTGGCGCGGCACCGCCACGCGGCTGTCGGATGTGTATGTGCAGATGTTCTGCGATGACCCCAAGTCGGCGGAGATCGCGTTGATTGACCACAACGTGCCCTACGATGCGACCCAGGTGACGGGTTTTCACGGTGAAACCGTGGATGCGCTCAGCATAAGCAGCTTTTGCAAACCCTTGAATGAGACCATTGGCGTGCATTTGATGGTCTACGACTTCGACGATTTGCGCGGTGCCCTCAAGCCCGATGCCCAAGGCCGCACCCAGCGCGGCGATGCTGCGGCGCTTCGCGTCCTGCTGAATACCGAGGAGGCCGCATGAGTACACCCACCCCATCTTCCATGGCGGGCCGGCGCAAGCTGGTGGCCGGTGTGGCCGCGGCTGCCGCCCTGTCCGGTGCGGGCTGGGCCTGGTGGCGTGGCCAAAAACCTTCGCCCAATGATGTGGCCTTGCAGGCCTTTTGGGCGCTGCAGCTGCAAACCCCCGACGGCGCGCCGCTGGCCCTGCAGCAGTTTGCCGGCAAGCCGTTGCTGGTGAATTTCTGGGCCACCTGGTGCCCGCCCTGTGTGCGGGAGCTGCCGTTGTTGTCGGCCTTTGCCCAGCAGCAGCCTGGCCTGCAATTGCTGGGCTTGGCGGTGGACCAGGCCGTGCCGGTGCAGAAGTTTCTGGCCCGCCAGCCCCTGGCGTTTCCCGTGGCCATGGCGGGTGCCGGAGGCAGTGGATTGACCCGTTCGCTGGGCAATGTGCAGGGGGGATTACCCTTTTCCATCCTGTTCACGGCCGATGGAAATGTGAAGCAACGTAAAATGGGTGAATTGTCTGCCGATGAGCTGCAGGCCTGGGCACGGGCTCTATAGCTGATTTGGCGCAAGCCTTTGTGCCAAAGTGGGTGTTCACCATACTGGTGTTGTCGAAAAATGCGCTCCAATGTGCGAAGAAGGGCGAATTTAGGGTAAATTCGCGCCCTACTTAGTTTTAGCCGTTGGAGCTTCCATGGATCTGCGAAAACTCAAAACCCTGATTGACCTGGTGTCCGAATCGAATGTCTCGGAGCTGGAAATCACCGAAGCCGAAGGCAAAGTCCGTATCGTCAAGGGCGGTGGCGCCGTGGTGCAACAGTTTGTTGCTGCACCGGTGCAAACCGCTCCAGTGGCTGCCGCTCCGGCCGCCGCCGCTGCCCCTGTGGCCGAGCTGCCCGCACCTGCTGCCGTGACCGGCCACCAGGTGAAGTCCCCCATGGTGGGTACTTTCTACCGTTCGTCCAGCCCCGGAGCCAAGGCTTTCGTGGATGTGGGCGCCCAGGTCAAGGAAGGCGACACGCTGTGCATTATTGAGGCCATGAAGATTCTCAATGAGATCGAGGCCGACAAGTCCGGCACCGTGACCCGCATCCTGGCCGACAACGGCCAAGCCGTGGAATACGGACAACCGCTGTTCGTGATCGAGTGATCTGCCAGGGCCCGGGGCCGGCGCAGTGCTGCCGCCCTGCGGATTCCACGGTTCGCCCTGTGCGGGCGATGAACAACGAGGACCTCCATGTTTAAGAAAATTTTGGTTGCCAACCGGGGTGAAATTGCCCTGCGCATCCAGCGTGCTTGCCGCGAAATGGGCATCAAGGCCGTCATGGTCTATTCGGAAGCCGACCGCGATGCCAAGTACGTCAAGCTGGCCGACGAAGCCGTGTGCATTGGCCCGGGCCCGTCGCCGCTGAGCTACCTCAACATGCCAGCCATTATTTCGGCTGCCGAGGTGACGGACGCTGAAGCCATCCACCCCGGCTATGGTTTCTTGGCGGAAAACGCTGACTTCGCCGAGCGTGTCGAGCAAAGCGGTTTCGCCTTCATCGGCCCCACGGCCGACTCCATCCGCGTCATGGGTGACAAGGTTTCGGCCAAGCAAGCCATGATCAAGGCCGGCGTGCCCTGCGTGCCCGGCTCGGATGGCGAACTGCCCGAAGACCCGGCCCAGATCCGCCGCATCGCCAAGGCCATTGGCTATCCGGTGATCATCAAGGCCGCTGGTGGCGGCGGTGGCCGTGGCATGCGTGTGGTGCACACCGAAGCTGCCCTGGTCAATGCCGTGCAGATGACCAAGGCCGAGGCCGGCGCTGCCTTCGGCAATCCTGCGGTGTACATGGAGAAATACCTCCAGAACCCGCGCCACATCGAAATCCAGGTGATGTGCGACCAGCACAAGAACGCCGTGTATCTGGGCGAGCGCGACTGCTCCATGCAGCGCCGCCACCAGAAGGTGATCGAAGAGGCTCCGGCGCCCGGCATCCCACGCCGCCTGATCGACAAGATCGGCGAGCGTTGCGTGGCCGCCTGCAAGAAGATCGGCTACCGCGGTGCGGGCACTTTCGAGTTCCTGTATGAAAACGGCGAGTTCTACTTCATTGAAATGAACACCCGCGTGCAGGTGGAACACCCGGTGACGGAGTTGGTCACGGGCGTGGACATTGTGCGCACCCAGATCATGGTGGCGGCCGGCGAAAAGCTGCCCTTCACCCAGCGTCAGATCAATACGCAAACGCGTGGCCATGCCATCGAATGCCGTATCAACGCGGAAGATCCGTACAACTTCATGCCATCGCCCGGTCGTGTCACCATGTGGCATATGCCTGGTGGTCCCGGTGTGCGTGTGGACTCCCATGTCTACAACAACTACTTTGTACCGCCCAACTACGACTCCATGATCGGCAAGCTGATCGTGTATGGCGACACCCGCGAGCAGGCCCTGGCCCGCATGCGCACGGCGCTGTCCGAAGTGGTGGTGGAAGGCATCAAGACCAATGTGCCCCTGCACCAGGATTTGATGGTGGACGCCAAGTTCATGGAAGGCGGCACCAACATCCACTATCTGGAGCAATGGCTGGAACACCGCAAAAAGCGCTGATCCACCACGGTAGATGACCAGCATGCTGGCCCTTGGCAACGGGGGCCAGCATTTCGTTTTTTATGTCCCTAGGAGCTGCCTCATGCATGAGCTGAGCCTGATGTGCCCGGAAGACCGGGTGGAAGATGTGAGCGATGCGCTCGACGCACTGGATGCGCTGAGCGTGTCCGTGGAAGACATGGACGCCCAGACCGAGGCCGAGCAGGCCTTGTTCGGCGAGCCCGGCATGCCGCCGCCCAAGGAGGGCTGGAACCGCAGCCGCATCGTGGCGCTGTTCCCCTCCGAAGACGCTGCGCAGCAGGCCCAAGCCCTGCTGATGCTGCAGGACTTCTTCGACGGCTGCCAGGTGCTGGGCGTGCAGGAAGTGGAGCAGCAGGACTGGGTGCGTCTGACGCAGTCGCAGTTCCAGCCGGTGGAGATCACGCCGGAGTTCTGGATCGTGCCCACCTGGCACGAGCTGCCAGAGGCCGCCAAGGTCAGCATCCGCCTGGACCCGGGCCTGGCCTTTGGCACCGGCACCCACCCCACCACACGCATGTGCCTGCGCTGGATTGCCACGCAGCCGGCCGCTTCGCTGGGCCGCACCCTGGATTACGGCTGCGGCTCCGGCATCCTGGCCATTGGCGCTGCCAAGTTCGGCGGTCAGCCTATCGATGCCGTGGACATCGACCCCGATGCCGTCACCTCCTGCGAGCTCAATGCCCAGGCCAACGAGGTCACGCTGAACGCCGGCCTGCCTGACAAGGCCGAGGGCGTCTACCAGACCGTGCTGGCCAACATCCTGGCCACGCCGCTGAAGGTGCTGGCACCGCTGCTGTGCAGCCATGTGCAAGCCGGCGGCCATCTGGTGCTGGCAGGCATTCTGGAGCGCCAGGCCGATGAGCTCAAAGCCGCTTACGCGCCCTATGTGCGCCTGGAAGTGGCCGACAGCGAAGATGGCTGGATTCTGATGACGGCCCACAAGGCCTGAAGCTGCAGCATGGCATGACCCTCTTGCGCCCCTGCCGGCTTGCAGCCGGCACGGCGCCTGGGCGTCCTGCTTCTACAATCAGTGCGCCATGAGCCTGATCACCACCTGCCCTTCCTGCGGCACACGCTTTCGCGTGGTTGCAGACCAGCTGCGCGTCTCCGAAGGCTGGGTGCGTTGCGGTCAGTGCCAGGATGTATTCGATGCCCGCCAGCATATGGATGCGGATGCGGCGCCCGCAAAGGCCGAGGAGCCGCTCCCCGTTGACCCGCCGGTTGCGGTGGTGGAGCCGCAACCGCAGTCGCCTGCAGGGCCCACAGCGGCAGATGTTTCTGCCGCGGCGGCCTTCACCCCGCTGCCCATGCCAGCTGCCGCCGTGGCGGCGCCACCCGGCTACGAATTGCCCGTTCCGGCCTGGGATGAGGACAGCGATTTTCCCCATGTGGATGCCGCAGCCGAGGCAGTGCTGCCGCAGCCGCCTGCAGGGCTTGAGAGCAGCACCTCGGCGTTCTCGCCTGCTGCGTCCGATACCGCAGCCGAGCCGGTTTGGGATGAAACCGCCTTCTCCCGCACTGTGGATGCGCATGAGGTGCTCCCCATAGAGGAGCAAGAAGCCCCGGACAGCTTGCCCGTGCAGACATGGTCAGCGCCTGCCGACCTGACCGAAACGCCAGCGCCCAGCGAGCCTGCATGGACCGAGCCTGTGCCCGAACATGTTCCAGAGCCCGACGAGCCCGTTGCCCCGCTTGCGCCAGAACATGCCCCCACGGCGCAAGCCGAGGTGCACCCCACTGCTGTGGTCGAGGCCTTGACCACGGCCGCAGCCATTGAATCCGCCGCCCAAAAACTGATGCAGGCGGAAACCCATGCCGCAGGTGCAGCGGGCGCTGCCATGCCCTCGCTATTTGCGCCGCAAGAGGTGGACGTCGAGCTGGCCGACATCGACCCTGCACTGGAGCCTGGCTTTGTGCGCGCTGCCCGCCGCCAGGCCTGGTGGCAAAAGCCACTGGTGCGCGTGGCCATGGGCGCTGCGGTGGTGGTCTTGCCCGTGGCCCTGGTGCTGCAGGTGGCCTTGCATGAGCGCAATGCGCTGGTGGCCTGGCAGCCCGATTTGCGCCCGGCGCTGGAGTTTATGTGCACGGCCTTGCAGTGCCATCTGGGCCCGCGCCAGCAGATCGCCGCCATGGTGGTGTCGGGCTCGGCCTTCACCAAGACCGATACCGAGCGCAGCTACCAACTGAGCCTGAGCATCCAGAACCAGAGCCGCGCCCCGGTGGGCATGCCCGCGGTGGAGCTGACGCTGACCGATGCCCAGGACCAGGCCATTGCGCGCAAGGTAATCACGGCCAAGGAGTTGGCAGCGCCCCAGGAATTGCGTGCAGGTGCCGAATGGAGTGCGATGCTTCCCGTCACCACCCCGGGCCTGAATTTGCAGGTGGCAGGCTACCGCGTGCTGCTGTTCTATCCCTGATTTCTTTCTTCATTCTTCTTTTGTAAGGACGGCTCCCATGCCCGCTTTGATCTGTGGCTCTTTGGCCTTTGACAACATCATGACCTTCGAGGGCCGGTTCGCCGACCAGATCCTGCCCGAGCAGCTGCACATCCTGAACGTCTCGTTCCTGGTGCCTTCGCTGCGCCGCGACTTTGGCGGCTGCGCCGGCAATATCGCCTATGCGCTGCAGCAACTGGGGGGCCAGCCGCTGCCCATGGCCATGGTGGGCAGCGACGGTGGTGACTACCTGCAGCGCATGCGTGACCAGGGCATAGACACCCGCCATGTGGGCCAGGTGCAGGACACGCACACCGCGCAATGCATGATCATGACCGACCGCGACAACAACCAGATCACGGCCTTCCACCCCGGCGCCATGTCGCTGGCCCATGGCAATGTGATCACGGCGGACTGCGGTGCGGGCATTGCCATCATCTCGCCCGATGGGCGTGACGCCATGCTGCAGCACGCCGCGCAGCTGCAGGCCACAAACATTCCCTTTGTGTTCGACCCCGGTCAGGGACTGCCCATGTTCAATGGCGAAGAGCTGCTGCAGTTCATCGCACAGGCCACCTGGGTGACGGTCAACGATTACGAGGCCAAGATGCTGTGCGACCGCACCGGCCTGTCGCTGGAGGCCTTGTCGCACAAGGTGCGCGGCCTGGTGGTGACCTTGGGTGGCGAGGGCTGCGAAGTCTGGGAGCAGGGCGTGCGCACGCTGGTGCCTGCGGTCACGCCCGAAGCCGTGATCGACCCCACGGGCTGTGGTGATGCCTGGCGTGCGGCCCTGCTGTATGGCCTGGAGCAAGGCTGGACCCTGGTGCGCTGCGCGGAGCTGGGTAACCGTGTGGGCGCCATCAAGGTGGCCCATCGCGGACCGCAGAACTACCAGCTGGACGCTTTGCGCGCCGAAGTCGCCGCAGCCTGATGTAGGTGGGCTGCAGGCTGCATCCGCAGGGTGTGGCAGGCAGGACACTAGGGTGCATCGCCCCATAAAAAAACCCGGCACTGCCGGGTTTTTTTATGGACTAGCGCGAACGCCGATCAGGGCTTGCCGCCTGTGGGGAAAGGCCATGCGGCTTGCGGAGCCAGCACGGTCTGGGCCACGGGCGCTGCGGCCTCGGCTGCAGGTGCAGCCACCTTCTTGGCGGCGGCTTTCTTGGCCGGTGCAGCCTTTTTGGCAGGAGCTGCCTTCTTGACTGCAGGTGCAGCCACCTTCTTTGCTGCGGGAGTTGCAGCCTTCTTGACTGGAGCGGCCTTGGTCACGGCAGCTTTGGCTGCGGGCTTGGCAGCGACCTTCTTGGCGGCGGCCTTGGGGGCTGCTGCAGTCTTGGTCACGGCGGCCTTGGCTGCGGGCTTTGCAGCGACCTTCTTGGCGGCGGCCTTGGGGGCTGCAGTCTTGGTCACGGCGGCCTTGGCTGCGGGCTTTGCAGCGACCTTCTTGGCAGCGGCCTTGGGGGCTGCTGCAGCCTTGGTCACGGCGGCTTTGGCTGCGGGCTTGGCAACGGCTTTCTTGGCTGCGGGCTTGGCAGCAACCTTCTTGGCGGCGGCCTTGGGGGCTGCTGCAGTCTTGGTCACGGCGGCCTTGGCTGCGGGCTTGGCTGCGACCTTCTTGGCGGCGGCCTTGGGGGCTGCAGTCTTGGTCACGGCGGCCTTGGCTGCGGGCTTTGCAGCGACCTTCTTGGCAGCGGCCTTGGGGGCTGCTGCAGTCTTGGTCACGGCGGCCTTGGCTGCGGGCTTGGCTGCGACCTTCTTGGCGGCGGCCTTGGGGGCTGCAGTCTTGGTCACGGCGGCCTTGGCTGCGGGCTTTGCAGCGACCTTCTTGACAGCGGCCTTGGGGGCTGCTGCAGCCTTGGTCACGGCGGCTTTGGCTGCGGGCTTGGCAACGGCTTTCTTGGCTGCGGGCTTGGTGGCAGTCTTTGGTGCAGCGGGTTTGGCGGCGGCCTTGGGGGCTGCGGCTTTCTTCACTTGCGTTTTGACTGCAGCTTTTTTGGTGGTTTCGGTTGTGGTGGTCGCCGCCTTTTTGGCGGTGGTCTTCTTTGCAGTTGCCATCATTTTCTCCGTCGTTGGTTTATACAAAGCGCCTGTGCTATTGGCTTGCTGAGCAGGTCCCTGTGCGTTGTGGAGGATTTCAACGCACCACAACAAAGCGCCCCATGCCACCAAACAAAGCTGCTGATGGCATGGGGCGCATTATGAATTCCCTTGTAGTACTTGGGGAGGGATTAATCCCAAGAAAGTGCCCCTCCGGACTGATACTCGATGACGCGTGTCTCAAAGAAGTTACGTTCTTTCTTCAAATCGATCATTTCGCTCATCCATGGGAAGGGGTTTTCTTCGCCAGGGAACAGCTCTTCCAAACCGATTTGCGTGGCCCGGCGATTGGCGATGTAGCGCAGGTAGCCCTTGAACATCGACGCATTCATGCCCAGCACGCCGCGTGGCATGGTGTCTTCTGCGTAGGCATATTCCAGGTCCACGGCCTTGCGGAACAGGGCATTGATTTCTTCCTTGAATTCGGCCGTCCACAGGTGCGGATTCTCGAGCTTCAACTGGTTAATCAAGTCGATGCCGAAATTGCAGTGCATGGACTCATCGCGCAGGATGTACTGGTACTGCTCGGCCGCGCCCACCATCTTGTTCTGGCGGCCCAGTGCCAGGATTTGCGCGAAGCCCACATAGAAAAACAGGCCCTCCATCAGGCAGGCGAAAACGATCAGGCTCTTGAGCAGGGTCTGGTCGGTTTCGGGCGTGCCGGTGTGGAAGTGGGGGTCCATGATCGCTTCGATGAAGGGGATCAGGAACTCGTCCTTGTCGCGGATGGATTTGATCTCGTTGTAGGCGTTGAAGATCTCGCTCTCATCCAGTCCGATGGACTCCACGATGTACTGGTAGGCATGGGTGTGGATGGCTTCTTCGAAGGCCTGGCGCAGCAGAAACTGGCGGCATTCCGGTGCGGTGATGTGGCGGTAGGTGCCCAGCACGATGTTGTTCGCAGCCAACGAATCGGCCGTCACGAAGAAGCCCAGATTGCGCTTGACGATGCGGCGCTCGTCTTCGGTCAGGCCATTCGGGTCTTTCCAGAGCGCGATGTCGCGCGTCATGTTCACTTCCTGCGGCATCCAGTGGTTGGCGCAGGTGGCCAGGTATTTTTCCCAGGCCCATTTGTACTTGAAGGGCACCAGCTGGTTGACGTCGGTCTTGGCGTTGATGATGCGCTTGTCGGCCGCATTCACGCGGTGCTGGCTGCCAGCAGGTGCGGCGCCGGTGGCTGCAGTGCTGGAAGTGGTGGTGGTTTCGTCGTCGAAATTCAGCATGGTGTTCCTCGGGTGAAAACAGGTGCGTGTCGCATCCTGCCTTGCAATGTATTTGTCGTTTTGCGCTGGCTCTAAAGCGGGTGCTTTTCAGACCGCTGACAACCTGAACCTTGATGTTGTCGCTTCGCTGGCGCGGAAGGTGCTCGACCTTGTTGGGACCAAAAATCTTTGATTTGCCGGCCGCCCTCGGTACCAGGGCTACCGCGCAAGGGCCGCCCCGCCGCGCTGGTAGCGTCCCCCTCCCTCGCGCAGCGAGAGAGAGGGGGAAGGCGCGAAGCGCCTCAGGGGGTGAAGCCTTTTATTGGCAGGCCTCGCAGCCCGGATCGTCGATGGCGCAGAACTTGATGTCCGTTGCCGGTGCCTGCTGGGCGCGGGCGGTGGCAGCGGCTTTTTCCAGTGCGCTCATGGTGCTCATGGCGGCGGGTGCATGGGCCGACACGGCATTCAACACACGGCTTTGCACGGTGGATTTCTCCACATGCGTGGCGCTGATGGTGCGCAGGTAGTAGGTGGTCTTGAGACCACGCTGCCAGGCCAGCAGATAGGTGTCGTTCAGCTTCTTGCCCGAGGCGCCTGCCATGTAGATGTTCAGGCTCTGGGCCTGGTCAATCCACTTCTGGCGGCGGCTGGCGGCTTCCACCAGCCACTGCGGCTCCACCTCGAAGGCGGTGGCGTACAGCTGCTTGATGTCGTGGGGCACGCGCTCGATGGGGCGCAGCGAACCGTCGAAATGCTTGAGGTCCATGACCATGACCTCGTCCCACAGGCCCAGCTTCTTCAGGTCACGCACCAGGAACTGGTTGATGACGGTGAATTCGCCCGACAGATTGGACTTCACGGACAGATTGCCGAACGAGGGCTCGATGGATGCATCCACACCCACGATGTTGGAGATGGTGGCGGTGGGGGCAATGGCCACGCAGTTGGAGTTGCGCATGCCGTCGGCCTTGATCTTGGCGCGCAGAGCGTCCCAGTCCAGGCGCACGGTGCGGTCGACTTCCAGATTGCCACCGCGCTCCTTGGCCAGCAGCTCCAGCGAGTCCAGCGGCAAGATACCTTGCGACCACAGCGAGCCCTGGTAGCTGGAGTAGCTGCCGCGTTCCTTGGCCAGCTCGGTCGAAGCCCAGTAGGCGTAGTAGCACACGGCTTCCATGGAGGCGTCGGCAAACTCCACCGCAGCCTGGCTGGCGTAGGCCGTGCGCATTTCATACAGCGCGTCCTGGAAGCCCATGATGCCCATGCCCACGGGGCGGTGGCGCATATTGGCGTCGCGGGCCTTGTCCACGGCGTAGTAGTTGATGTCGATCACGTTGTCCAGCATGCGCATGGCCGTGGTGATGGTCTTGCGCAGCTTGGTGTGGTCGATGGCGCCGTTGCTGATGTGGCGTGCCAGGTTCACCGAGCCCAGGTTGCAGACGGCGGTCTCGGTCTCGCTGGTGTTCAGCGTGATCTCGGTGCACAGATTGGAGGAGTGCACCACGCCCACATGCTGCTGGGGCGAGCGGATGTTGCAAGGGTCCTTGAACGTGATCCAGGGGTGGCCGGTCTCGAACAGCATGGACAGCATCTTGCGCCACAGGTCCGTGGCCGGCACGCGCTTGGACAGCTTGAGCTCGCCGCTGGCGGCCTTGGCTTCATAGGCGGTGTAGGCCTTCTCGAATGCCTTGCCGTACAGATCGTGCAGCTCGGGCACATCGGAGGGCGAGAACAGCGTCCAGTCGCCCTTTTCCAGCACGCGCTGCATGAACAGATCGGGAATCCAGTTGGCCGTGTTCATGTCGTGGGTGCGGCGGCGGTCGTCGCCGGTGTTCTTGCGCAGCTCCAGGAATTCTTCGATGTCGAGGTGCCAGGTTTCCAGGTAGGCGCAGACCGCACCCTTGCGTTTGCCGCCCTGGTTCACGGCCACGGCCGTATCGTTGACCACCTTCAGGAAGGGCACCACACCCTGCGATTCGCCATTCGTGCCCTTGATGCGGGCACCCAGGGCGCGCACACGGCTCCAGTCATTGCCCAGGCCGCCGGCAAACTTGGACAGCAGGGCGTTTTCCTTGATGGCGTCGTAGATGCCGCCCAGGTCGTCTGCCACGGTGGTCAGGTAGCAGCTGGACAGCTGCGAGCGCAGCGTGCCGCTGTTGAACAGCGTGGGGGTGGAGGACATGAAGTCGAACGAGGACAGCAGCTCGTAGAACTCGATGGCGCGGGCGTTGCGGTCGCTTTCGTTCAGCGCCAGGCCCATGGCCACGCGCATGAAGAAGGACTGGGGCAGCTCGATGCGCGTCTTGCGCACATGCAGGAAGTAGCGGTCATACAGCGTCTGCAGACCCAGGTAGTCGAACTGCTGGTCGCGCTCGGCCTTCAGTGCCTTGCCCAGACGGGGCAGGTCGTAGGTCAGCAGCTCGGGGTTGAGCAGCTCGTTTTCCACGCCCTTGGCGATGAAGCCGGGGAAGTAGTCGGCATAGGCCGCATCCATGTCGGCGGGCTGCACGTCGCGGCCCAGTACTTCGCGCACGATGGTGTGCAGCAGCAGGCGGGCGGTGACATAGGTGTAGTCGGGATCGGTCTCGATCAGGGTACGCGCGGCCAGGATGGCGGCCTTGTAGACCTCGGCCAGCGGCACGCCGTCATACAGATTGCGCAGGGTCTCGCTCAGGATGGGCGTGGCCGAGATGTCGGGGTTGAGGTTGCGGCAGGCGGAGGTGAACAGGGTTTGCAGGCGTTCCTGGTTCAGCGGAATGCGCTGGCCGTTGTCGGTCACATGCAGCACATGCTTGGGGGCCGCAGCGGCTGCGGCTTCTTCCTCGGCCTTTTTCTGAGCGGCCAAGCGCTCCTGGTGGCGGGCTTCACGGTAGAGCACGTAGGCGCGGGCCACGTCCTGGTGGCCGCCGCGCATCAGGCTCAGCTCCACATGGTCTTGAATATCTTCGATGTGGAAGGTGCCGCCCCCCGGGCGCGAGCGCACCAGGGCGCGGATGACGGTATGTGTCAGCTCGTCAACAGTCTCGCGCACGCTGGCCGAGGCAGCGCCTTGGGCGCCGCGCACCGCCAAAAAGGCTTTGGTGACCGCGGTGGCGATTTTCTGGGGGGCAAAAAGCACGACATCGCCACTGCGGCGGATGACCTGGTAGGTTTCGAGCGCCACGGCGGCCGTGGTGGGCTGGGCGTCAGACAGGGTGTTCGATGCGTTTTGCATGGTGTCCTCTGGAGATGGGAGTGCAAGGCTGGCGGCTGCGGGCGCTTGCGTCGGTATGCGGTATTTGCAACAAGATGTTGCACGCTAGATGTAGTGTTTTGTGTGTCTGAAAACACTAGGGGTAGTGTACATCCGTGGATGAGTGCCCCCGGCTGCCGTGCCAGATTTCTGTCGGATTTTTGCCGCTGAAAAATCCCGGGTTGCGCGCAAAGCCAGCTTGCATGCGGCTGTGCCGGCCACAAGCCAATCCTGTTGCGGGATGTACGGGGATTTCCGTGCGGCAGCCGCCGTGGTGCTTGGCTCTACCAGCCGTCGTCGCCAGCGGCATGTCGCATGCAGGCCGCATGGGATGGCGGCTGACTTGACGTTACAGGCTGTTGGGTTTTAGCGCTGGTGCGCAGGGCTGGCGATTATCAAAAATAGGAGCCGCTGGCGCTTTGCTGCGCGGCAATGCACCGAGAAACCCATGTGGACTCAGCCCCGTCAGAGCGAAGGCTGCTATGGTATTGGAGTGTGAAAGACACCACGGCGTGCAGGCACACGGCGCAAGCCTGGGCTCAGGTGGCGGTGTGCTCCGGCGGAAACTCCCAGTCCGGATGGGCCTGTGCCAGCGGGCGGCGCAGGCGCGGCCAGTCAAAACCGGGGCCGGGGTCTTGCTTGCGGCCCGGGGCGATATGCTCATGCCCGGCCACATGGCGCAGCGGGTAATGGCTGGCAACGGCCTCGCACAGCTGTTGCAGCGCCTGGTATTGGAGGTCTTCAAATGTCAGGCCTTCCAGGCCTTCGAGCTCTACGCCGATGGAGTCGTCGTTGCAGTTCTCGCGGCCACGCCAGCGGGAGGCGCCGGCATGCCAGGCCCGCGCATCGGCGCTGACGAACTGCCAGACCTGGCCGCTGCGCTCTATGAAGAAATGCGAGGACACCTCCAGCCCGCGGATGCCCTGAAAGTAGGGGTGGGCGTCCCAGTCCAGCTGGTTGGTGAACAGCTGTTGCACGCAGCCGGTGCCGTACTGGCCCGGCGGCAGGCTGATGGAGTGCACCACCAGCAAGTCGATGTGGGCGCCTGTGGGGCGGGGGCCGAAATTGGGGGAGGGCAGCTGGTGCACGCCGGCCAGCCAGCCGTCGTGCCACCGGGGGGCATCAAAGTCCATGGGCGAGGTGGCCCGCATCTTCGGGCACCAAAGGGATGTGGAGTCGCGCTATACGATAGCGCATCTGCCGCAGGCTGATGCCCAGACGGGCCGCAGCGGCAGAGCGGTTATAGCCATACAGATACAGGGTGTGCTGCAGGATGCGGCGCTCCTGATCATCCAGCCAGGCCTGCAAATTCTCGGGCAGCGGATGGGGCAGCTCGGCCTTGCCCTGGCGCGGTGCGGCGGTGCCGGCCGCCAAAGCAGGAGCCGTGGGGGGCGTGGCCGCAGGGGCGGGCAGACCGGGGCAGTGCAGGTCTTCGCCCAGGGCCATGGCACGGTGCAGCAGGTTTTCCAGCTCGCGCACATTGCCCATCAAGGGGTGCTGCTGCAATTGCTGGAGCAGCGAAGGCGGCAACTGGGCCGCAGGCACAGGAGTCTGCTGCTCGGCGGCCATGCGCTCCAGTAGGGCCTGGCACAGCGGCTGCAGGTCTTCGCGGCGCTCGCGCAGCGGGGCCAGTTGCAGCTCGATCACGTTCAACCGGTAGTACAGGTCCTGGCGAAAAAGACCGGCCTGGACGTCGGCCGCCAGCGCACGGTGGGTGGCGCTGACCAGGCGCACATCCACGGCCTCTTCCAGCAGAGCCCCCAGCGGGCGCACGCGGCGCTCCTGGACGGCGCGCAGCAGCTTGGCCTGCATGGACAGCGGTAGCTCGCCAATCTCGTCCAAGAACAAGGTGCCGCCGTGGGCTGCTTGGAAGAAGCCGGCGCGGTCGGCCGTGGCGCCGGTGTAGGCGCCTTTGCGCACGCCAAAGAATTCGGCCTCCAGCAATTGCTCGGGAATGGCTCCGCAGTTCACCGCCACCCAGGCCCCGCTGGCGCGGTGGCTGCAGGCATGCAGGGCGCGAGCCACCAGCTCCTTGCCGGTGCCTGATTCGCCCTGGATGAGCACAGGTGCCATGCCAGGTGCCACCTTTTGTATGCGCTGCCGGAGCTGCTGCATGGCCGGCGACAGGCCGGTCAGGCGCTGAAGGGCCTGCTGGGCCGTGCCGGTGTCGGTGCCAGGCGAGTGGTGCAGGGGCCGAGGCAAGAGGGCGGGCGGTGGGGCCATGCAGTCCATGCTCCGCACCGCCGTGGCCATGAGGGTGCGGAGCTGCTGGAGGTCCACGGGTTGGCTCAGGCAAGCAAAGGCATGGGGGTGCTGGGCCTGTGCTTCGCTGGCGGTCGCGCAGCCTGCCGCCCCAGGGTTGGCAATCAGAATGCAGCGCTCGCTGCGCTGCTGTGTGCGCAGGCCGTGCAGCAGCTGCGCGCCCAGGCCGTCGGGCAGGTGCATATCGGTGATGAGCGCATCGAAGAGGCAGATTTCCAACCGCTCCTTGGCGTCGCTCACGCTGGTGGCGGTTTCCACGCGGTAGCCCTCGCGCAGCAGGGTCAGCTCATACAAAACACGCAGGGCGGGGTCGTCAGCGACGACCAGGAGGGTGGCGGCAGTGGCGGGCATGCGCCGCATCACACCACGATCGCTGTGGCGCGTGAAGCGCAGGCTGTCGGCTGGCCGCGGTCAGGGGTTAGATCGTGAACACGTTCTTAGCTGTCGCTGCGGGCGCCCGCGCGGCGGTGGGCCTCGCTGCAATAGGGCTGGCCAGCAGCATCGACCAGGGCATCGCGGGCGGGCAGGTGCAGACCGCAATGGGCGCAGGCCAGCATGGGCTGCGGTGGTGCCAGGGGCGGGCCGGCCTTGGGGGGCGGGCGCAGCGGTGTGCGCTGCTTTTTCAGGTACAGATAGAAGATCGCCACCACGGCGATCACAAGCAGGTATTTCATGCGAAGCGGTGCAACATCACTTCCATCACAAAGCGCGATCCCACATAGGCCAGCAGCAGCAGCAGGGCGCCCGCGTAAATCATGCGCACGGCATGGTGGCCGCGCCAGCCAAAGCGCTTGCGCCCCAGCAGCAGCACGGCAAACACGCCCCAGCTCAGCACGGAAAACACTTCCTTGTGATTCCAGCGCCAGCTGCGGCCGTAGAGCTGTTCGCCAAATAGCCAGCCCGCCAGCAAGGTGGCCGTGAGCAAGATGAAGCCGGCGGTGACGAAGCGGAACGTCAGGCGCTCCAGCAACAGCAGCGGCATGCCGCTGTCGGACTCCGCACCCTGGCGCATGCGCTGCTCGGCCTGGCTCATCAAGGTGGCATGCACCACGGCGGCGGCAAACAAGCCGTAGCAGGCAATGCCCAGGGCCAGGTGCAGGGGCAGCCAGGCCGAGGCTTGCACATGCATGGGCTGGCCCGGAAACACCAGGGCCAGGGCCACACTGGCGGCGCCCAATGCTGCCAATGCCCAGCGGGCCCGCATTTGCGGAAACAGCTGCTGCTCGACGGCGTACACGGTCAGCATCAGCCATGCGGTGATGGACAGGGCGGGGGCAAAGCCGAAATGCGCCGGGCTGGCCAACAGGGTGACGGCCAGGGTCAGGCCGTGCAGCACCCAGGCGCAGCGCAGGGCCAGGCGGGCCTGGACAGGGCTGAGGCGGCGCATGCCCAGCGTGGGGACGGCGTAGGCCACCATGGCCGCCAGGGACAGCAGGCCGCCAGGCAGGAAGAAAGGGGTGGGAACCATGCATGGATGATAGCGGCGGCCCGGGGCTGTGCGGTGCTGCTGGCGCAAGGCCGCATCAGAGATACGGCTGAAAAAAGCTTGCATGGGCCTGCGCTGCAGGGGTTTGCCGCCGAGGGCGGGGCCGCGCTGTAGGTGCATGCGGGCGGCAGCGGCAGCCCATGGGGGTGGGCCATGTAAAATTGACAACTTTGCTGGCGCTGCCGGCCGGCGCAGGCCGTGGACATGCATTGCGACCTGCAGAGGGGGCATGCAAAGACCACCTTCTTCGCGCTGGCTTGTTGAGGGGCGCAGTGCCCGGCCCGTGGTGCAGGGTGTGCAGCACCCATCCACCCCATTTCCCTGGAATCGACAGATATGGCATCCGCTCTCACCGACAAACTCTCGCGACTCGTCAAGGAGATGCGTGGCCAGGCCCGCATCACCGAGTCCAATGTGCAGGACATGTTGCGCGAAGTGCGCATGGCCTTGCTGGAAGCCGACGTGGCCCTGCCCGTGGTGCGCGACTTCATCGCCCGCGTCAAGGAAAAAGCGCTGGGCCAGGAGGTGCTGGCTTCGCTGCAGCCCGGCCAGGTGCTGGTCTCCATCGTCAACAAAGAGCTGTCCGCCACCATGGGCGAGGGCGTGGCCGACATCAATCTGAATGCCCAGCCGCCCGCCATCATCCTCATGGCTGGCTTGCAAGGTGCAGGTAAAACCACCACCACGGCAAAATTGGCCAAGCATCTGATCGAAAAGCGCAAGAAAAAAGTGCTGACGGTGTCGGGCGACGTCTACCGCCCCGCCGCCATCGAACAGCTCAAGACCGTCACGGCCCAGGCCGGTGCGGAGTGGTTCCCCTCCACGCCCGACCAAAAGCCCCACGACATTGCCGTGGCCGCGCTGGACTATGCCAAGCGCCATTTCTTTGACGTGCTGCTGGTGGACACGGCCGGCCGCCTGGCCATCGACGAGCTGTTGATGGCCGAAATCAAGGACTTGCACGCCACGCTCAAGCCGGTGGAAACCCTGTTCGTGGTGGATGCCATGCAGGGCCAGGATGCGATCAACACCGCCAAGGCCTTCAAGGAAGCGCTGCCGCTGACGGGCATTGTGCTGACCAAGTTGGACGGTGATTCGCGCGGTGGTGCGGCCCTGTCGGTGCGCCAGATCACGGGCGCGCCCATCAAGTTCGCCGGTGTCTCCGAAAAAATCGACGGCCTGGAAGTCTTTGACGCCGACCGTCACGCCCAGCGTGTGCTGGGCATGGGCGACATCGTGGCCCTGGTGGAACAGGTCACCAAGGGCGTGGACATGGAGGCCGCGCAAAAGCTGGCCGAAAAGGTCAAGAGCGGTGACGGTTTCGACCTCAACGACTTCCTGGCCCAGATCCAGCAAATGAAGCAAATGGGCGGGCTGTCGCAGCTGATGGACAAGCTGCCTTCCGAATTGACGGCCAAGGCCGGCGCCGTGGACATGGACAAGGCCGAGCGCGAGATCAAGCGCAAGGAAGGCATCATCTGCTCCATGACCGCCAAGGAGCGCAAAAAGCCCGAAATCATCAAGGCCACCCGCAAAAAACGCATTGCCGACGGCGCCGGCGTGCAGGTGCAAGAGGTCAACCGCCTGCTCAAGGAGTTTGAGCAGATGCAGACCATGATGAAGAAGATGAAGGGCAGCGGCCTGATGAAGATGATGAAAAAAATGGGTGGCATGAAAGCCATGAAGGGCATGATGGGTGGCGGTGGCGGCATGCCCAAGCTGCCCTTCTGACCGCCACGGTCCCATGCAAAACGCCTCGCATTGCGAGGCGTTTTTTTATGATCTTCTCATTCTGGCGCGCACCCAATTCAGAGACAGCGAGCAAGGGTCTACGCCGGCTGCGCCGCCCCTTACGCTCCGCTGTCGTCCCCCTGGTCTCCCTATTTCTGGGGAAGGCGCCGTAGGCGACTCAGGGGGAGGTCGTTTCAACGCGCATGCTGCACATGGCGCTCCAGCGCCAGCTCAATCAAGCGGGTGATCAGCGCCGTATAGCCCAGGCCGCTGGCCTGCCACAGCTTGGGGTACATGCTGATGGAGGTGAAGCCGGGCAGGGTGTTGACCTCGTTGACCACCACCCGGCCCTGGGGGGTGAGAAACACATCCACCCGTGCCAGGCCGGCACAGCCCAGCACCTGAAAGGCCTGCAGCGCCAGCTGGCGTATGCGCTCGTGGAGGGCCGCGGGCAGGTCGGCCGGCACGACCACGGCGGCGCCGTCGGCGTTGAGGTATTTGGTGTCGTAGGCGTAGAAATCGTCGTGCACCACGATCTCGCCGCAAACGCTGGCCTGAAGCACATCGTCATTGCCCAGCACGGCGCATTCGATTTCGCGCCCGGCAATGGCTTGCTCCACCAGCGCCTTGTGGTCAAAGCGCAGCGCCAGCGCCAGGGCCTGGGTGAACTCTGTGCGGTTGCGCACCTTGCTCACGCCGACCGAGGAGCCCTGGTTGGCAGGTTTGACAAACATCGGCAAGCCCAGTTGTGCGCTCAGTGCGTCGAAATCGGCATGGCGCGCGGTGGAACGGGTAAAGCTGGCAAAAGGCGCCATGTCCAGGCCGGCATCGCGCAGCAGGCGCTTGGTCACATCCTTGTCCATGCACACGGCCGAGCCCAGTACGTCCGAGCCCACAAAAGGCAGGTTGGCCAGACGCAGCAGGCCTTGCAGCGAGCCGTCTTCCCCCAGCGTGCCGTGAACAATGGGAAAGACCACGTCGATCTGCCCCAGTACCGCCGCCATGGGCGCCCGCATGTCCACCAGTTGCTGCTCGGCCCGGCCCGGCACCAGGGCCAGCTCCACCGTATTGGGCGCCAGCGCAATCTGTGCCGGGTCGTTGGCATGGAGCAGAAAGTCGTCTGCCGGCTGCGTATGCCAATGGCCTTGTTTGTCGATGCCGATCAGCATGGCTTCGAAGCGGTCCTTGTCCAGGGCCTCAAGGATGTTGCGGGCCGACTGCAACGAGACTTCATGCTCGGCGGACTGACCGCCACACACCAGGGCAACACGGATTTTGGGCTTCATGCGGATAGAGAACGGGGTGGTTGTGATGTGTGGATTTTGAAGCAACACCCGAAGCCCGAGTCAGGCATGGGATGTAAAAAGAACACTTCAAAAAATAGTGCGATGGCGGTCCAAGCGCTGCATGTGGGAATGCCATCAAAGACCAGGATGGGGCATAAAAAAACCGCCGGGTCTTGCGACCAGGCGGTGTGAAGCGGAAAGGGTTGAGGTTTCCAAAGGGGAACTAGTGCAGCATCAGCGCGCCGGCGCTTTTGCTCTTGCCGGCGCGGGCCGGCGGAGTGCACAGACCACATTCATAGTGGCGTGCATTTTCATAGGGTTCGGTCACAAACATGCCGGTGCACTTGGAGCATTTGGTGCGTGTCAGCATATTGGCGTCCACAAACTTCACCAGACGCCAGGCCCGGGTGAAGGACAGCAGCAGGTCCAGGCCGGCGGCTTCGATCTGTTCGCTGTACAGGCGATAGGCCTTGGTCAGCTGCTCGACCGCATCCAGCTCCACGCCCTTGGACAGGTATTCGTAGATGTTCAGGAACAGCGAGCTGTGGATGTTCTCTTGCCAGGTCAGAAACCAGTCGGTGGAAAACGGCAGCTGTCCCTTGGACGGCGACTTGCCGGCGATTTCCTTGTACAGGCGGATCAGGCGTTCGTAAGACAGCGTGGTCTCCGACTCCAGCACCTGCATGCGGGCGCCCATCTGAATCAGCATGGCGGCGCGCTCGATCTGTTTGGATTCGTTCAGCACGCTTTTGACGGTGGTGGCCATTGTTCTCTCCGGTGTCAGTGTTGCGGCAGGCGGATCAGAGCACTTCGGAGACGCGGCTGGCCATCAGGATGTTGGCGTGCAGCGTGTTGGTGGCTTCGTTGCCGATCTTGTTGCTGCTGTGGTTGGTCAGCAGGCTCCAGACCAGCTCGTCGTCCACACGGAAGCTGCACAGCAGCGTGTTGCGGGAGGAGAGCTTGAGCACTTGTGCGGCGGAAAGAGCACCCAGGGTGTCGCAGGCTTCTTCGTTGAGGCCCAGACGGAATACGGCTTCTGCCTTGTCCTTGCGGATCAGCGTCTGCGCCAGCATCAGATAGGTGAGGTTGGCTTCGCGGATCTCGGCGAGCAGTTGGTCGTTGTTCATTGGGTGTTCCTTTCCTTTGGAGTCCAGCCACAAAAGTGGGCCAGGCAGATCGCCGCGGTCTTGCGCTGGTGTCGATCTGTTGGAAAGGATTGTGCGAAACCCTGGCAAGGAACTGAAGTCAGGGTGCGTCGGTGCGCAGCGTCTGGTTTCCTCACCCGTCTTGTCAGATTTCTTCTGACATGAAGACAGGGCTTTATGTGGAGGTGACGGAAGAGACTGTAGCTGCGGCGGGGCGCGATAAAGCGTAGATAAATGTTCAAAATACCCGGCAAAAAAGCGGATGCGCAGTTTGTGGCGCATCCCCGCTTGGCTTGGAGTGCGGTGTGAGCGCTAGCGCGGCGGCATCAGGCCGGGGCGAGGGCATCGTGCAGACGCAGGGCCAGTTCCTGGGCGGCCTGGGGGCTGGCGATATTGGTGAAGCCCATCAGCAGCCCGTCCTGTGCGGGCGGGTGCTGGCACCAGTCCGACAGGGCTTGCACCGCCAGGCCTTGGGCCTGGGCTGCGGCGGCCCAGGCCTGCCCGTCCACCTCTTGGGCCAGCCGGGCCAACACATGGATGCCACCGGCCTGGGGCTGTATCTGCAAGGAGGGGCCAAACACCTGCTCCAGCGCCTGCACCAGATCGCCACGCCGCACGGCATACAGGGCGCGCATCTTGCGCAGGTGGCGTGCAAAGTGGCCTTGCTCCATGAAATCCGCCACCGTGGCCTGCTGCAACAGTGCGCCCGGTCCGGGCAGATGCTGTGCGGCATCTTGAAAGTGCTTGATCTGCCCTGTGGGCACCACCAGATAGGCCAGCCGCAGCCCGGGGAAAAGCACCTTGCTGAAGGTGCCGCTGTAGAGCACATGGCCGTGGTGGTCCAGGCTTTTGAGTGCGGGCAGAGGGCGGCCGTGGTAGCGGAATTCGCTGTCGTAATCGTCTTCAATAATCCAGGCCTGGCGCTGCCTGGCCCATTCCAGCAGCTCCAGTCGCCGTGGCAGCGACAAGGCCATGCCCATGGGGCTTTGGTGCGTGGGCGTGAGCACGGCAAACCTGGCCTGGGGTGCCAGTCGCAGGCCCTGGGCCACGTTCAGTCCTTCTGCATCCACGGGCACCGCTGCCAGCTGCATGCCGGCCCGCTGCAGAAACTGCCGGGCAAAAAGGTAGCCGGGCTCCTCCAACCACCCCGTGTCGCCAGTGTGCAGCAGCGTGCGGCAGATCAGCTCCAGCGCGCCTCGGTAGCCGGCCGTGACAAACACCTGCTCCGGCGCGCACGCAATGCCGCGCGCAATGCCCAGGTAGGTGGCAATGGCCTGCCGAAGGCGTGCATGGCCCGCCGGGTCAGGGTAGGCCATGCCGGCCAGGTCGAGGCTGCGCGCATTGCGGCTGAGCAAACGTGTCCAGGTCTTGCGGGGAAAGGCATCCAGCGCCGGCAGCCCCAGTTGCAAGGGCCTGGTCGCGCTGGCGGCGGTCAGGCGGTGCAAAGCCTGTGGTGCGTGGGCGCTGGCATGCAAGGGGCTGGGGCTGGAAAAAGCCCCCAAGCTGGGAGACACAAAGCAGCCAGCAGGGCCACGCGCCTGCAGATAGCCCTCGCTGGTCAGCATCTGATAGGCCAGCTCCACGGTGCCACGCGCCAGATTCAGCTCGCTGGCCAGGCTGCGCACCGAGGGCACGCGGTCACCCGGCTGCAGCTGGCCGCTGGTGATGGCATCGCGGTAGCGATGGTGCAGCTGCAGGTACATGGGAATTTCTTGCCCGCGCAAGGGGGCGAAGGCTAGCTGCTGCAGGTCCATAGAGATGTCCTAGTCATTCAATGCATTCTTGCACCTTTGCGATGGGGCATCCGTTTTTTATAGTGAATGCCATGACAGCAAACAAGACAGCAACTGCGATGCAGACTTTGACATTGCGCCACCTCCACAGCGATGCGGACTACCAGGCCGGTTTTGCCACCATGCAGGCACTGCGTCCGCACCTCGGCGATGCGGTGGCCTTTGCGGCGCAGGCCCGTCGCCAGGCCTCGCAGGGCTATCGCCTGCTGGCTGCGTGGCAGGAAGACCAGGTGCTGGGGCTGGCGGGTTATCGCCTGCAGGAGAATCTGCTGTATGGGCGCTTTCTCTACCTGGACGATTTGGTGACGGCCGACCTCTCCCGCAACCAGGGCGTAGGTGCCCAGCTGATGGCAGCCATGCAGGAAATGGCCAGGCAGCAGGGCTGTGCCCACTTTGTGCTCGACACCGGTCTGGGCAATGCCCTGGCGCAGCGGTTTTACTTTCGCCAAGGAATGTTGTCCAAGGGCATGCATTTCTGCCAGGTGCTGTGAGCATGGCCACGATGTCACAGCTTCTTTTTCTGGACTGCAGCCCCTTTGGAGTGAATGCTTTGGGCCCGCAGCAGGTGCTGGCGGCCCTGGGTGATCGGGAGGGGCTGCGCATTGCGAGCCGCAGCCTGGCGCAGGAGCCGCTGCCACCGATTTCTGCACACTATGCCCAGGCACTCACGGCAGCGGCGCCGGGCAGTGACCCGGCCTTTGCCCTCTCCGAGCACTTGATTGCCGAGCTGGAGGCCTGCGACGCGCTGCTGATCAGCACGCCCATGTACAACTGCACGGTGCCTGCATCGCTCAAGCTCTGGCTGGACTATGTGGTGCGCAACGGACGCAGCTTTCACAGCACGCCCCAGGGCAAGAAGAGCTTGCTGCGGGACCGTCCTGCACTGGTGCTGGTGCGCTCGGGCAGCGCGGTGGCCGGTGAGGACGCGTGGCAGCCCGATTTTTTGACGCCCTATCTGCGCTTTGCGCTGTCCCTGTTGGGCATGCAGCAGCTGCAGTTTGTTTACCTCCCTGGCTGGCCGCTGGCCGCCGACAGGCTGGAGCCCGCGCAGCAGGCGCTCCTGGCGTGGCTGGGGTCTTTTTCTTTGACTGGAGCATGTTCATGAGCACTCTTCGCCTGCCCTACCACAGCCTCTCTGCCGAGGCTTACCAAGGCTTTATCGCCACCAAGAACGCGCTGGAGCACAGCACGCTGGGCAAGCCCCTGGTGGAGCTGGTGTATCTGCGCGTTTCGCAAATCAATGGCTGTGCCTTTTGCCTGGAGATGCATGCCAAGGCCTTGCGCGCAGACGGCATGGCCAACGCCAAGATCGACAGCCTGGCCGGCTGGCGCGTGAGCAGTTTGTTTGATGCGCGCGAGCGTGCGGCCCTGGCCTGGACCGAATCACTGGTGGATGTGGCCCAGACCCATGCGCCCGATGCCGACTTTGCGCCGCTGAAGACCTACTTCAGCGATACGGAAATCTCGGACCTGAGCTTTGCCGTGGCGCTGATGAGTGCCTTCAACCGCCTGGCCATAGGCCTGCGCCAGTAAGCACCGTCGCAAGACCGCCCCGGTCGCTGGGCAGTCCCCAAGAAAAAACCGCAGTGTCTTTGCAGGCACTGCGGTTTTTGTATGTGGTGGTCGTAGAGGGACTTGAACCTTCGACATCAGCATTATGAATGCTGCGCTCTAACCAACTGAGCTATACGACCAAAGCAGCGAGATTCTAGAGGAAAAAAAGCGGTGCTTGGACAAAACACCGGTGGTTTTTGTGGGGGCAGCGCAGGGGCCGTGCTGTGCGCCGGCATCTTCGCTGTTCCATTGCGCAGCCCTGGTTGAAGAGACATTGCGCAAGGCCCGTGCGAAGGCATAAAAAAACCGCAGTGTCTTGTGCAGACACTGCGGTTTCCGGTTCTGGTGGTCGTAGAGGGACTTGAACCTTCGACATCAGCATTATGAATGCTGCGCTCTAACCAACTGAGCTATACGACCTAAGAAGCGGAATTATAGCGCAAAAATCACTGGTTGGTAAATTGTGCGGGGCGCTTGTTCAGAAAGGCGTCCATGCCTTCCTTTTGGTCCTGGGTGGCGAACAGGGAATGGAACAGGCGACGCTCGAACATCAGGCCGTCGGACAGCTGGCCTTCGTAGGCGCGGTTCACGGCCTCCTTGGCGGCCATCACGGTGATTTGCGAGAAGCCGCTGATGGTGATGGCGGCGGCCAGGGTTTCGTCCATCAGCTTGTCCAGGGGCACCACGCGGCTGACCAGGCCGCTGCGCTCGGCCTCGGTGGCGTCCATCATGCGGGCCGTCAGGCACATGTCCATGGCCTTGGCCTTGCCGATGGCGCGGGGCAGGCGCTGCGTGCCACCGGCGCCGGGGATCACGCCCAGCTTGATCTCGGGCTGGCCGAACCGGGCGTTGTCGGCGGCGATGATGAAGTCGCACATCATGGCCAGCTCGCAGCCACCGCCCAGGGCAAAGCCGCTGACGGCGGCAATCACGGGCTTGCGGATGGAGCGAATGGTTTCCCAGTTGCGGGTGATGAAGTCACCGCGGTAGGCGTCGGCAAAGCTGAACTTGGCCATGACGCTGATGTCGGCGCCGGCGGCAAAGGCTTTTTCGCTGCCGGTGATGACCATGCAGCCGATCTTCTCGTCCGCTTCGAGGGCCTTGAGCGCTGCGCCCAGCTCGTCCATCAGCTGGTCATTCAGGGCGTTGAGCTGCTTGGGGCGGTTCAGGGTGATGACGCCGACTTTGTCGGCTTCAACGCGGACTTCAATGTTTTCGTAGGCCAAGGCTATCTCCGGAGATGTGGTTATGGATGCTTAGAACACGTTCTTACACAGGGAAACTATAACCAAGCCGCCGGTCCGTACTGTCACCTACGGCCAGACCCTGGGCCTGGCCGCATCCCTTTAGAGCCGCTAACACAACCCTCGATACGTCGTTGCTCGGCCTTGTCGTACTAGGTGTACTGCCTACGGCCTCACGCCTCGTCTCGACCGCAAACCTACGGTTTGCTGGGGCGTGTTAGCAGCTCTTACTGCGCAGCCAGCCAGCTGGCGGCCACGGCCACATCCTGCACCGTCAGTTTGACGTTGGCGGGCGCTTCGCTTTTGGGTGCTACTAGTGCTTTGCTGGAGCGCTTGGCAGCGGGTTTTTCTGTGGAAGGAAGCTGCAGCGGCAGGCGCAGCAGGCGGCGGTCACGGGCCACCAGGGCGGTGACAGTTTCGCCCGGGCGGGCATACAGCGTCAGGTCCTGCAACTTGCCCAGGCGCCAGCCTTCGCCGCCCGCCTGGTTGTCACGCTCCAGGCCCAGCCACTCGTCCCCGGCCATGAAGCCGGCGCGCTCGGCCGCGCCGCCGCGCAGCACCAGCTTGATTTGCACGCTGTGGCCGTCCTGCACACGCAGGCCCAGTTGCTGGGCCAGGGCGGGACGGTCGGGCAGCAAGCTCACGCCATGGGCGGCCAGCAGCTCGGCCAGTGGCAGCTCGTCCTTGCCGTGCACCCATTGCGTAAGCTCGGTCTGCCAGCTGCGGCCGGACAGGCTTTCCAGCACGCTCAGCACATGGGCTTCGCTCATGGGGCCGCCATGGCAATGCGCCCACAGGCCGCGCATCACATGGTCCAGCGTGGTACGGCCTTCGCGGCGCAGCGCCAGGTCCAGGCACAGGGCCACCAAGGCGCCCTTGGTGTAGTAGCTGACGGTGGCGTTGGCGGTGTTCTCGTCCTGGCGGTAGTACTTGACCCAGGCATCCCAGCTCGACTGGGCCACGCTTTGCACCTTGCGGCCCGGGGTTTGCTGCACCTGGTTGATGGTCTTGGTCAGCAGGGCCAGGTACTGGGCGTTGTCGATCAGGCCGGCGCGGCGGAGCAGCAGGTCGTCGTAGTAGCTGGTGAAACCTTCAAAAAACCACAGCAGCTGGGTGTAGTTTTCGGCGTCGTAGTCGTAGCGCGCGAACTCGGCCGGGCGCAGGCGCTTGACGCTCCAGGTGTGAAAGTACTCGTGGCTGATCAGGCCCAGCAGCTGGGTATAGCCATCGGATTGTTTGTCATTGCCCTTGTCGCTACCCCAGCCGCTGCGCTGGGGTAGGTCGCGGCGGCCGCAGATCAGGGCCGTGGAGTTGCGGTGCTCCAGGCCACCGTAGTTGTCGTCGGTGGCGTTGAGCATGAAGACATAGCTGCGGTGGGGAGGCTTTTTGCCCTTGCCATGCCAGAAGCGGATTTCCTCTTCGCAAATGGTCTTGGTGTCGCGCAGCAGGCGTTCGCCGTCAAAGCTGGCGGGCGCGCCGGCCACCACAAAGCGATGGGGCACGCCGCAGGCGGTGAAATGGCCGCTCCAAAAGTGCCCCATTTCCACCGGGCAGTCCACCAGCTCGTCATAGTCGGCAGCCAGGTAATGGCCAAAGCCCTGGGCATCCACGGCATGGGCTGTCAGGCCCGTGGCCAGTTGCCAGTCCTGGGTGGCGGCGCTGCGGGCGATTTCCAGTGCATGCGGGGCACGCTCCTGGCCATGCACGCGCAGCAGCAGGCTGGTGCCGTTGAAAAAACCACGTTGCGGGTCCAGCCAGGCCGTGCGCACCGAGTGGTCGTAGGCGCAGACCTGCCACTGCAGCTCCACCGGCTGGTCGGCCTGGCAGTCGAGTTGCCAGCGCTGCTTGTCCAGTTGCTGCACGGCGATGGTCTTGCGGCCTTGCTTGGCCGTCAGCCCCTGCAGGTTTTTGGCGAATTCGCGCACCAGATAGCTGCCCGGAATCCACACCGGCAGCGACAGCTGCTGGCCCGCCTGGGGCGCGGCAATGCGCAGGCGCACGGCGAACAAATGGGCATGCAGGTCCAGCGGCTCCACCCGATAGTGCAGCGGGGCGTGGGGCGCACCGGCCAAGGCGGTGCCGGAGGCCGCGGCCTTGATTGGCAGTGCTGCGGATTCGGCAGCAGAGCGGGTGGGGCTGGGGTTGTGCTTGGATTGTGGTGTGGGCATGGCGGCAGTGGTGCAACAAGGTTTGCAGCGTGCCACAGCGGCCACGCCGCACAAAGAACAGGGGCCTGCAGTTCTGGCAGGCCCCGGTGGATATCAGCGCTTGGCTGCGTTCAGGTGTTTTTCCACCTCGGCGGAGGAAATGGCGCCGGGCACGCGGCTGTTGTCTTCAAAGATCAAGGTGGGGGTGCCGGTGATCTTGTGCTTTTTACCCAGGGCCAGGTTGCGCTGCAGGGCGGTCACATCGCAGCTGACCGAGGCCGGGGCCTTGTCGCGCAGCATCATGTCATGCCAGGCAGCTGCCTTGTCCTTGGCGCACCAGATGTTGCGCGACTTCTCGGCAGAATCCGGGCTCAGGATGGGGTAGAGAAACAGGTAGACGGTGACGTTGTCCACCTTTTGCATGTCTTTTTCAAAGCGCTTGCAATAGCCGCAGTTCGGGTCTTCAAACACGGCTATCTTGCGCTCGCCCTTGCCGTGGACGATGGTGATGGCGTCCTGCAGCGGCAGATCCTTGAACTGCACCTCGGTCAGCTTGGTGATGCGGTCCTCGGTCAGATTGCGGCGGGCCTTGGTGTCGATCAGCTCGCCCTGGATCAGGTAGTTGCCCTTGGCGTCGGAATAGAACAGGTCGGTGCCCACGCGCACCTCGTACAGCCCGGGCATGGGGGTGCTGCGGATTTCGTCGATCTTTTCCAGCTGCGGAATGCGCTCGATCAGGGTCTTCTTCAGATTGGCATCCTGGGCATGCGCAGCGAAGCCGAAAGTGAGTGCGGCGGCGGCCAGCAGGGCGGAGGAAATCAGTTTCATGAATACAACCGTTAAAAAAGCAAAAACTGGAACTTAGGGGGCGGACAGCGGCAAAGGTTCCCGGGATCGCGCCCGGGCGCTGTGCTGCTTGTGGGAGGGCCTACAGGCCCATGGCCTGGCGGGCCATCCAATCCTTCAGCGGTCCGCTGCGTTCAAAGGCCAGCATGCCCCAGTTGCGCAAGGCCTGCAGCGGCGCCTCGGGGCGGCTGAACAGCTGTTGCAGCCCATCCATGGCTAGGCCCATGGGAGCCAGGCCGGCCTTGCGCTCGCGTTCGTACTGGCGCAGCAGCTTCACATCGCCGGTGCTGCGCCAGCTGTCACGGGCTTGCAGAATGCGTGCCAGGGCCTGCACATCGGCCAGGCCCAGGTTCAGGCCCTGACCGGCCAGGGGGTGGACATTGTGGGCGGCATCGCCGGCCAGCACCCAGTGGCCGCTGCCATCGGGTCGCTGGCCACACCAGCGCTGGGCCACGGCCTGCTGCAGCGGCCAGCTCAGGCGCGGGCCTTGCAGCGCAAGCGTGCCCAGGGCGTAGTGGCTGAGTTCCTGCAGCTTGCTGGCAAAGGCCTCGGGTTCGGCCTCTTTCCATTGCTGGGCCTGTTCGGGGACGGTGGACCAGACCACGGCCACGCTGCGGCCCTCGGGGCCATCCAGGGGCAAAAAGGCCAGAATGCCGTCGGCGCTGAACCACTGCCGTGCCACCTGGCCGTGCGGGTGCTCGCAAGTCAGGCGGGTGGCCAGGGCATGCTGGGGATAGGGGGTGGTGTCGAATTCCACGCCGAACTCGCTGCGCGTGCTGCTGGCCCGGCCTTCGCAGATGGCTGTGAGCGGGGCGTCCACCGGGCTGGCCACCACTTCCACCAGGGGCTGGTAGCGCACGGCTTCACTCAAGCGGTTTTCCAGTGCGGGCACATCCACAATCCAGCCCAGGGCTTCCACGGCCTGGGCGCCGGCATCAAAGTGCACGCAGCCGCCTTCGTCGCCAAACACTTCCATGTGGCGCAGGGCCGTGGCGTGGTCGGGATCGGGCCAGACGCGCAGCGACTCCAGCAGTTGCTTGGAGCCGGTGTTGAGCGCGTAGGCGCGCACATCGCGCGGCACATCAGCGGCTTGCGGGCTTGCGACCAGGGCCACGCGCAGTCGCTCGCGGGCCAAAAGCAGGGCCAGGGTGCGGCCCACAATGCCGGCCCCACGGATACATACGTCAAAGGTTTGCGCCATGGCCTGCATTGTAGGAGGCGCGCCAGCACGCTCGAAAGCGCGGGCCATGTTCCAATCGCTGGCGACCGAGAAAGAAAGCCTTTGCATGACCACTTCCGCCGCCATTCCCGCCTCCGTCCACCCCGCTTGGGACGGCTTTGCCAACGCTGCCGATGTGCAGGGGCATATCGCCCAGCTCTGGGTGTTTCCTGTGAAATCCTGCGCCGGTGTGGCCGTGGATACGGTGCGCCTGGACGCTACCGGCCTGGCCCATGACCGTGAATGGATGGTGGTGGACCCGCAAGGTGTTTTCTTGACCCAGCGCAGCCACCCGCGCATGGCCTTGATCCGCCCGCAGCTGCTGGAAGTCGGTGCATCCACCGACATGGTGCTGGCGTTGACGGCGCCGGACTGCGAGCGTCTGGTGGTGCAGCCCCCGGCTGAAGCCTTGCCCTGCTTGGTGGAGGTGTGGGATGACCAGGTGAGCGCCTGGGATCAGGGGGATGCGGCGGCACAGTGGTTGACGGCCTTTCTGGGTACGCCTTGCCGCCTGGTGCGCTTTGACCGCCGCAGCACGCGGCCCTGCAGCCGCAAGTGGACGGGAGAGGACGCGGCCAGCACCTATTTTTCCGACGGCTACCCGCTGCTGCTGGCCACCGAGGCCGCAGGCAGCGAGCTGGCTGCGCGTGTCCAGGCGGCTGGCGGCCCGCATGTGGAGCTGCTGCGCTTTCGCGCCAATGTGGTGCTGGCGGGGTTGGAAGCGCATGAGGAAGACCATCTGGCCCAGCTGCACATCGGCACGGCGGCGGGCGTGGCCACGCTGCGTCCGGTCAAGCCTTGCACGCGCTGCCCGATTCCCGACATCGACCCGGCCACGGCGCAGCGCAGCACCCATGTCAGCCAGACCCTGGCCGGCTACCGCGCCGACGCGCGTGTGGGTGGCGCCATCACCTTTGGCATGAATGCTATCGTTACCCAGGGGGCAGGGCTGATCTTGACCGTGGGTCAGCCCGTGGCAGGTGAGCTAGCGTTTGATTGAAGGCTGTGAAAAAAGGAGCGCCTATAGCGCTCCTGTGCGAGGTTTGAAAGTAAAAAGCCCTGATTAGCTACATGCCTCAGATGAAGCTTCACTCCGAATTGCGCTGCTGCGCGGATATGACGTGCCGAGGCCGGGTCTCGCCCAGGCAGGCGACTTCATTTTCTTGAACGCTCAAGAAAACGGAAGCAAAAGAAGCCGTCCCTGCTGCCCATGTCCCTGCGCTTCGCTCCGGGCAAGCTCGGTGCTCGATCCCTGGGCGACGCCACAGAACTCGCGGCGCGGCCGCTCTGCTCAAACATGCTGCGGCAAGCTTGACCACGAAGCAGCTGTGTCCTGCGGCACAGCTGCCCGCCCCGGGCTCTGCGCGCCGAGCCATGGGCAAAAGGGGAAGGCGGGAACCGGATACCTGCCCTGCGTAGGCTGTGCCGTTGACGAACTTTATCTCCAAGCCATAAACACCTGATGCTTCGTCACGCTGCTCGCGCTGCGGTTATTCCCCTTCTATACACGCCTGCGGCGCACAGCACACAGGGCCGCATGGCTGCCGTAGGACAGCCATGCTTCGTAGACTGACTTGCCGCGGCTGTTCGAGCGGAGCGCTGTAAGAACGTGTTCAAAGTCTCGCCAGATGTGAGAAGCTCGCAGGATGAGAAAAGGCTACCCCAGCGATATCAAGCGCGAGCAGTTCGAAGTGATCCGGCCAATGCTGGAGAGTGCGCGCAAAAGGACGGCCCCACGCAAGGTGGAGCTTTACGAGGTGTTCTGCGCCGTGCTGTATCTGCTGCGCACGGGCTGCCAGTGGCGAGCGCTGCCCAGCGACTTTCCCAAGTGGCGCACGGTGCATTCGTACTGGGCGATCTGGAGCGAGCCCCGCGAGGAAGGCAGCCTGCTGGAGCAGGCTTTAAAAAAATCAGGTTGGCGCGGCCCGCGAGAAACTGGGGCGCAACGCATGCAGCGCGTTCTTGATTGTGGACGCGCAGAGCGTGAAGAACACGGACACGGCGGGGCTGAAGGGCTATGACGCGGGCAAGAAGGTCTGTGGGATCAAGCGCCACATTGCGGTGGACACGCAGGGGCTGCCACATGCCATTGCGGTGACCACGGCCGAGGTAACGGACCGCAAAGGTGCCCTGCAGGCCCTGCAGCGCTGTAAGCGGACGTTGGGGCGAGTGCAAGGCGTGCTGTGCGACAGCGGCTACGTGGGCCAGCCCTTTGCGCAGGGCGTACAAGAGATTCTGGGCGAGCACGTGACGGTGCAAATCGCCAAGAGGAGCGAGATGCACAGCTTTAAGGTCATGCCCAAGCGCTGGGTAGTGGAGCGCAGCTTCGCCTGGCTGGAGAAGAACAGAAGGTTATGGAAAAACTGCGAGCGTTGGCTCAACACCAGCTTGCAGTTCGTCCATCTGGCGTTCTTGGGGCTCTTGCTCAGGAGACTTTGAACACGCTCTTAGAGCGTGTTCACAATCTCTACGCAGACGCGTTGGAGCGCAATCGGAATGAGTTCGAGCCGATGGGACGCAGCTTGCACCGGGGTGCAAGCAAGAGCCAGCGCGAAGAAGTCGCCCGATTTCGCTTCAACCCGAAGGGCCAGTGCCTTTGCGGGCGGTCTACGGTGTTGCGAATCCTCGCAATAGCACGGCTATTGCTGCGGTATCGCGCCTTGTATCCCATCCCGCAAAGACGCTGGAGCGCCGCGAGGAGATCGTGAACACGCTCTTAGAGTGAATTTGTCAGCGCGCGCTCACTGCGGCTGAAATCCGCTTTTTCGAATAATGGTCTGCCAGGCAGCGGTATAGGCGCGCTCTCGCTGCTGCAACTGTTCGGGCGTCATGGCGCCCACGGTCAATCCCAGCTGCTCCAACTGGCTGCGTATGGCCGGGCGCGCCACGGCTTCGGCCAAGGCCAGGGAAAAGCGCTGGATCCAGGCAGCATGGGTGCCGTGCGGGGCGTAGAAGCCGTAGTAAGGCATGTCTTCCAGGCCGGCCAGGCCCAGCTCACCAAAGGTGGGCGCCTCGGGAAAGGCTTTTTGCCGCTGGCCACCCAACACGGCCAGCACGCGCAGCTTGCCGGTTTTCTGGTATTCGATGAAGTCCTGCACCGAGCCAATGCCGGCTTCGATCTGCCGCCCCATCAGGTCGCCGATCATGGGCGCGCTGCCCTTGTAGGGTGCAGCCACCAGGTCCAACTGGAAATGCTGGGCCAGCTGCTGCACCAGAAACTCGGGGGTGGATGCCGGCGCCGGAATGCCGATGGCGCTGCGTCCCTGGGCCGCCGTGCGCACCCACTGCACATACTCGGAAAAAGTCTTGGCGGGGTGGCTGCCGGGCACGGCCAGGCAGTTCACAAACGAGGCAAAACCACCGGCCGGCACAAAGTCCTTGGCCGGATCGAAACCGGGGTTGCGCACCACCTGCGGCAAGATGGAGATGGTGTGGTCATGCGTCAAAAACACCGTGCTGCCGTCGGGCTGGGCCGCCTTGAGCTGCTGGGCCGCTATCTGGCCACCGGCACCGGGACGGTTTTCCACCATCACCGGCACATCCAGCATGGAGGACAAGGGTTCTTGCAGAAGCCGCGCAATCACATCGCTGCCGCCGCCCGGAGGAAAGCCCACCAGAATGCGCAACGGCTTGCCGCTTTTGGCCCATGCCCGGCCTACCGAGGAGGCCGCCGCCAGCGCCATGCCGGCCTGTGCAGTGCGGGAGAGGAAATGGCGTCGGGTATGGGACATGGTGTGGCGCTCTGACAAAGCACAAAGAAAAAGCGCAGGGCCCACCGGACGCTGCGCTGTGGGGCTGATGCGGGCTTGCCGCTTCAGCAGAAAGCCTGCAAGCAGGGATCAGGCCAGGCGTGCCAGGTGCTTGGCCAGCTGGGCGCGCACCTGGGCCGGTGCCGTGCCGCCCAGGGTGTTGCGGGCATTGAGCGAGCCTTCCAGGCTCAGCGCCTCGAACACATCGGCTTCGATATGGGGGTTGAAGGCCTGCAGCTCGACCAGGGGCAGCTCGGTCAGGTCCACCCCCTTCATGGTGGCCAGCTTCACGGCATGGGCCACGGTTTCGTGGGCATCGCGGAAGGGCAGGCCCTTCTTGACCAGGTAGTCGGCCAGGTCGGTGGCCGTGGCATAGCCCTTGAGTGCGGCAGCGCGCATGGCTTCGGCATTCACGGTGATGCCGCCTTCCTTGGTGCCGGTGGCGGGATTGAGCTGGCCACCGATCATTTCGGCAAAGATGCGCAGCGTGTCCTTCAAGGTGTCCACGGTGTCGAACAGCGGCTCCTTGTCTTCCTGGTTGTCTTTGTTATAGGCCAGGGGCTGGCCCTTCATCAAGGTGATCAGGCCCATCAGATGGCCGACGACGCGGCCGGTCTTGCCACGGGCCAGCTCTGGCACGTCGGGGTTCTTCTTCTGCGGCATGATGGACGAGCCGGTGGTGAAGCGGTCGGCAATTTTGATGAAGCCGAAGTTCTGGCTCATCCAGATGATGAGCTCCTCGGACAGGCGCGAGACATGCACCATGCACAGGCTGGCAGCGGCGGTGAACTCGATGGCAAAGTCACGGTCGCTCACGCCATCCAGGCTGTTCTGGCACACGCCATCCATGCCCAGGGTCTTGGCCACGCGCTCGCGGTCCAGCGGGTAGGTGGTGCCGGCCAGGGCCGCCGAGCCCAGGGGCAGCACGTTGACGCGGCGGCGCACGTCCTGCATGCGCTCGGCATCGCGCTTGAACATTTCCACATAGGCCAGCATGTGGTGGCCAAAGCTCACCGGCTGGGCCACCTGCAAGTGGGTGAAGCCGGGCAGTATCACTTCGACGTTCTTGCCCGCCACATCCACCAGGGACAGCTGCAACTCCTTGAGCAGGCCGGCGATCAAATCGATCTCATCGCGCAGCCACAGGCGCACATCGGTGGCCACCTGGTCGTTGCGGCTGCGGCCGGTGTGCAGGCGCTTGCCGGCATCGCCCACCAGGGCGGTCAAGCGTGCCTCAATATTCAGGTGCACGTCTTCCAGGTCCAGCTTCCATTCGAACTGGCCGGCTTCGATTTCCGACTGGATCTGGGCCATGCCTTTTTGAATGGCTGCGTAGTCGTCCTGGCCAATCACGCCCTGAGCGGCCAGCATCTCGGCATGGGCCAGGCTGCCGGTGATGTCCGCCTTCCACATGCGCTGGTCAAAAAACACGCTGGAGGTGAAGCGCTTGACCAGATCGCTCATGGGCTCGGAGAACAGGGCAGACCACGCTTGCGCCTTGGTATCGAGCTGGTTGTGAGAGGGCTGCGCGGTGGTGTTGGAGGACATAAGCGGGGACAGGGTTTCCGGTAGTTCAAGCACCCGGAGCCCCGGATGCAGCGATGCAAAAGCCCTCAATTTTATCGAGCCCCACCGCGGCCCGCTGATTCCGCCCTATCGGCCCCCTGCGCAGCACCACTACACAGGGCTTTGCAAGGACAGCTGCACAGCGCCTGAAGACGAAACGCCTTGCATGCCGCCCAACCGAAATCACGCCCATTCACGGCGGCACCATGCGCAAACACCTGGGGAAAACACCGTGTAGCAGCGTGTAAAAGCCTGCAAATTCATCGAAAACGTCACAGTCACAACAAAACTCATCAGTCACAAATGCATCTTTCTAGTCACCCATACACTTTGTTTCACTCCCGCAGAACAGCGAGAGTTTGCGAAAAGTCAAGGAAAAACTGTCGCAAATGTGCAACCGCCTTGAGCACCGCAGCATGACCGCCAGGCCGGCGTTTCGATCCAGAGAAAAACGCCTGCGCACCGCCACGCTGTCCGTCCCCGAGGCATGACCCACACAGAGATGAAGGGAGATGGAGCTATGCACGTCCTGATCGTTGACAACGAACTCTTGGCCCGTAATCGCTTGCGCGTACTGCTCAGCGACTGCGAAGACCCCAGCGCACCCTTTCTGGTGTCCGAGGCCGCCACTGCAGCACAAGCTCTGGATGTATTACAGCGCACCAAGGACCACCACCCGGTGGACCTGATTTTTCTGGATGTGCAAATGCCGGGCCAGGATGGTTTGCGCTTTGCCCAGACCCTGCGCTCCCTGCCGCGTCCGCCCGCGGTGGTGTTTGTGACCGCCCACGCCATGTACTCGGCCAATGCGTTTGAAGTGGAAGCCGTGGACTACCTGACCAAGCCGGTGCGGCTGGATCGCCTGCAACAGGCCGTGGCCAAGGTGCGTCGGCTCTATGCCATGGAAATGAAATCGCCCAGCTCCATGCCCATGGGCAGTGCCGCTGCGCTGCTGATCCGCGACCGTGGCCGCACCGAGCGCGTGCCGCTGCACCAGGTGATCTATCTCAAGGCAGAACAAAAGTACGTCACCGTGCGCACCGCCACCCGCAGCTATATCTTGGACAACTCGCTGACCGAGCTGGAGGGCCGCTACCCCCAGCAGTTTGTGCGCATCCACCGCAACGCCCTGGTTACCCGCGAACAGATGCGCAGTCTGGAAAAGCACTACACCGAAGACGACGGCGAAGGCTGGGCTCTGCGCATGCATGCCGTGCCCGAGCTGTTGATGGTCTCGCGCCGCCAACTGTCTGCCGTGCGTGCGGTGATGAACCAGCCGCTGGTGCATATCCAGGCCGAGCCCGCATAACCCCACCCAAGCTCACACGCCAAACGCTGGTCATTCGACCAGCGTTTTTTTATGCGCTTGCCCAGCGTGGTCCGCCGTTGCAGCAGCGCTGGTCAGCGGCTTCCATGGGCAAGCCCGCTGACCACCGTCACCAGCACAATGCCTACCGTCAACCAGCCCACCTGGGCCAGGGTCTCGCGGGCCGAGAACTGTTTTTGCAGCTGGGGGATCAGGTCGGACAGGGCCACATAGACAAAGCTGCTGGAGGCAATGGTCAGAAAGAACGGCAGCCAGTCCTGCAGCTGTCCCACCAGGAAATAGCCCGCCAGGCCACCCAGGGCCGTGACGGCGCCAGCCAGCGACACCTTGAGCACGGCCGCGCTGCGGTGGCTGGTCTGGCGCATCACCACCAGATCGCCCATATGGTGCGGTACCTCATGGGCCAGCACCGAAACGGCGGCGATCACACCCAGGCGGATGTCGGCCAGAAAAGCCGATGCAATCAAGATACCGTCACCAAAGCAATGCACGCTGTCGCCCGTCAACAGCGACCACCCGCCACCGCTGCGGTGGGAATGGGCGTGCCCGTGCGTATGCCCATGTGCATGATCGTGGTGGCCATCGTGGGCCTCGGCATGTGCGACCTCCACGGGCGCATGGTGGTGCTCATGGCCGTGGTGCCACAGCTCGGCCTTGGTCAGCAAAAAGAAAAACACCACGCCAATCAACAGCGTCATGAACAAGTCATGGGCTCCGGCTTCGCTCTCGAAGGCCTCCGGCAGCAAATGCATGAAAGCTGTCGCCAGCAGCGCCCCCGCCGCCAGACTGAGCATGCCCTGCTGGGCACTGCCGCGCCCCAGGCCCATGCGCAACAACAGATCCGCCACCCAGACGCTGCCAATACCGGCGGCCAATGTGGCCAAGATGATCGCTACTAAAGTCATAGCTGCTTATGCAGTTGGTAAGCGCTTTAACGCGCTAAAGAAGGTAAATCCAGCAAGGCACGGGGCATGCGGCCCCAGCGGCAGGTCTCCACAAGCTGTGCACCAGGGGCCGCAGACACATACCGCCAACCCTGGTCAGACAAGGGGCAAGAGCTTACACCCGCCGCTCCATGCTGTCCGTGCAGATCGGGCCAGCATTTCCAGGGCCAGGGTTTTGAACCGGTCAAGGCCCAGGCCTTGCCCCAGAACAGGCCGCTTCACACCAGCCAGCGCACCAGTGCCGCGGCCGCGGCACCGAGCACCACCACCAGCAAAAACGGGGCTCGCAGCCACAAGGCCACAGCGGCCACCACCAGGGATGCCAAGCGCGCATCCAGCACCAGGGCCATGCCGCTGGCAAAGGTGTTCATCACCGTCAGGGCCGTCAGCAATGCCACGGTCATACAAGCCGCCACCTGGCCCATGCGCGGGCTTTGCAGCCAGCGCGCAGGCACGGCGTAACCGGCCAGCTTGGTGACAAAGGCCACGGCGCAGGCGGCCAAAATCCAGGGCCACAGCCCGCTATCAACCAGGTTCATGCGGCCTCCTGTGCGGCACTGCGGTGCCAGCAACCCCAGACGGCGCCCACCACCGCAGCCAGCAAGATGGGCAGGCCCGGCGGCAGCAGCGGCACGGCCAAGGCCGTCACCACGCCGCACAGCACGGCCAGCGCCACAGGCTCGCGCTGCTGCAGCCGGGGCCACAGCAGACCCAGAAAGGCGGCCACGGCCGCGCCATCCAGCCCCCATTGGCGCGGGTCCCCCAGGGCATCGCCCAGCCAGGCACCCAGCAATGTGCACAAATTCCACAGCACAAACACACCAATGCCCGCAGTCCAAAAGCCGCGCTGCTGCTCGGCCGCATCCAGCTGGCCTACGGCCGTGGCGGCCGATTCATCAATCGTCAGCTGGGCGCTCAGCCAGCGGCGCCAGCCACGCGGGCCCAGCATGCGGTTCATCTGCATGCCGTAGACCGCATTGCGCACACCCAGCAGGCTGGCGGCCCCCAGCGCTGCAGCCCCCGTGCCGCCACCGGCAATGACGCCAATGAAGGCGAACTGCGAGCCACCGGTGAACATCAGTGCGCTCAAGGCCATGGCCTGCCACAGCTGCAAGCCTGCGGCGACGGCCAGCGCACCAAAGGAAATGCCATACAGCCCGGTGGCCACGGAAATGGACAGGCCCATGCGCACAGCGGGTGTAAGACCCGCTCGCCATCGCGGCGCAAAAGCGGCATCAGAAGATCTCAAAACCATAGCTCCTCATGTGCTCCCCTGCTGCAGGAGCAGCGGTTTGACTGCCTGCATACCCATGGCGGCAGGACAGCAGCCGGCCAAGCCAGCAGCACATGATAAGAGAGCGCAAAGACTCGACGGAAAGGGCTTTCAGGGCACCAGGCTGCCCATGTCCAGCAGCGGGTTGGCGGCGCGTTCCAGCCATTGCTGCAGCGACTGCTCTTGTGTCTGGGTATGGCGCACAAAGCGCTGGGAGTCCGTGGTACTCATGCGCACCGGCTGCTGCTGCAGGGCTGCAATCAAGGCCTGGGTGTCATCGCGCAACAAGATGGCGTTTAAGGCCCGGGCCACCGCCTCCTGCCGGTCTGCCGACATCTCGGAACGGACAAACCAGGCCATCCAGCCCGGTGCAATCGGCGGCAGCTGCCACTGGACAAACGAGGGCACCCTCACCGATGCCGGCAGACCCACCTGTGCCAGCAGCTGTACGCCCTGCCAGTCAATGCGGGCCGCCACCTTGCTGTCCGGGTGTAGGGACGCATCGCTGCAACGCTCCAGCACCAGATCCACCTGCCCGGCCAGCAGGGCATGGATGGCCTGGCGCTGCAGCGCAAAAGATGTGCTCACCCAGGGCAGATCGGTTTTGCGGGCCACTGCCTGCATCCACAGATCAGGCAGACCAAAGCTGTGGGGAACGCCCAGGCGCACCGGGCGGTGCAATGTCCGCAGCCAGCGGTGCAGCGCGGCATAGTCGGGCAGGTGGCGGTCTTTTCCCGCCATCAAGCACCAGGTGCCCTGCAGCACCATTTGCAAAGGCACCCAGTTGCGGGCTCCTGGTGTGTATGCGGGCAAGGCATCCAGCCGGGACTGCCACAGCTGCGACATCAGCAGCACCGTGCGCTCCGGTGGCGCCGCACTGGCGGCCCAGGCAATGCTGGCCAGGCCCTGGCCGTTGCTTTCGCGGTGCAGCACCGCTTTTTCGCCCAGGTAATGCGGCAGCCAATGTGCAAAGTGTTGAACCACGGCATTGGCCGGCATCAGGCGGTCCATAGGCTGCACCAGCAGCAACGGTGGTTTCTCCGTCGCCAGGCTGCAGCCCATGCAGGCAGCGAGCCCTGCGGCAAGCAGTCGGGCTCGCCAACGCGCCAGGGCCCGCCGCACCTGGGACATGGGGTGGCGCGCTGGCCCTGAATACCGCATCTACCGCTTACTCCTGCTGAAAAAATCTGCTAGCAGATGATCTCGCACAGAAGCGGCCCGCGGCATACCGCTCACCACTTTCCCCACAAAGCCAGCAGAACTTCTCCTACAAGACGCCTTTATGGCAGCGCCTGGGGCTCAAAAGCGCATCAATGCGCCTTCTCCCAGTTGGAGCCAAAGCCAATCTCGGCCAGCAGCGGCACATGCAGATCGGCCACACCCGCCATCAGTGCCGGGATTTCGGCTCGCACCCAGTCCTGCTCGGCCACCGGCAGCTCGAACACCAGTTCGTCATGCACCTGCATGATGACCTGGATCTGCGGCCTGTCCGCATCCAGCTTGGCCTGCACGGCCACCATGGCTTTCTTGATCAAATCGGCCGCAGTGCCCTGCATGGGCGCATTGATGGCGGCGCGCTCTGCCGCCTTCTTGCGCGGGCCGCTGCCGCCATTGATCTCGGGCAGGTACAGACGCCGACCAAACACGGTTTCCACATAGCCCTGGTTGTGGGCCAGCTCCACCGTTTCGTCCATATAGCGCTTCACACCGGGGTAGCGCTGGAAGTATTTGTCGATATAGGCGGCCGCGGCCTTGGTTTCAATGCCCAGGTTCTTGGCCAGGCCAAAGCTGCTCATGCCGTAAATCAGGCCGAAGTTGATGACCTTGGCGTAACGGCGCTGCTCGCTGCTGACCTGGTCCACAGCCACGCCAAACACCTCGGCCGCCGTGGCGCGGTGCACGTCCTGGCCGTTCTTGAAGGCGTTGAGCAAGGCCTCGTCACCCGAGAGATGGGCCATGATGCGCAGCTCGATCTGCGAGTAGTCGGCGCTGGCAATCAGCTTGCCCTCGGGCGCCACGAAGGCCTCGCGCACGCGCCGGCCCTCGGGGGTGCGCACCGGAATGTTTTGCAGATTGGGGTCGTTGCTGGACAAACGCCCGGTCACGGCCACGGCCTGGGCGTAGTGGGTGTGCACGCGGCCATCCTTGGGCGAGGCCATCTGCGCCAGCTTGTCGGTATAGGTGCCCTTGAGCTTGGACAGGCTGCGGTGCTCCAGCAGCTTGGCGGGCAGGGGGTAGTCCTCGGCCAGCTTTTCCAGCACTTCCTCGTCGGTGCTGCGCGCGCCGGTGGCAGTCTTCTTCACCACGGGCATGTTCAGCTTGTCGAAAAAGATCTCACCCAACTGCTTGGGGCTTGCGAGGTTGAAGGGCTGGCCGGCGATCTCATAAGCCTCTTCCTCCAGCTTCAAGATGCGCGCACCCAGGTCGTTGCTCTGGCGCGCCAACTCGCCGGCATCGATGCGCACGCCGTTGCGCTCCATGCGGAACAGGGCTTCGCTGGTCTGGATTTCCAGCTCGTAGATATGCAGCAGGCCAGCATTGGCCTGGATCTGCGGCCACAGCACGCCGTGCACGTCCAGGGTCTGGTCCGAGTCCTCACAGCTGTAGGCCGCTGCCTGGTCCACCGCCACCTGCGCAAAAGGAATCTGCCCCTTGCCCTTGCCGCACAGGTCTTCATAGCTGATGCCGGTGCGGTTCACATGGCGCAGCGCAAGGCTGGTCAGATTGTGCGGACGGTGCACTTCCAGCACATAGGACTGCAGCATGGTGTCATGGGCATAGCCGCGCACGGTGATGCCGTGGTTGGCAAACACATGCTGGTCGTATTTGACATGCTGGCCCAGCTTTTTCCGGGAGCCATCTTCCAGCCAGGGCTTGAGCTTGGCCAGCACCCAGTCCATGGGCAGTTGCTCGGGCACGTCCATGCCCTCGTGGCGCAGCGGAATGTAAGCGGCCTCCCCCACCTGCACGCTGAGCGAGATGCCCACGATCTGCGCCTGCATTTCGTCCAGCGAATCGGTTTCGGTATCGATGGCCGTGAGCGCGGCCGTCTGGATCTTGGCTAGCCATTCCTCCAGTTGGGCCTCGGTCAGGATGGTGGTGTAAACCACATCACGTTGCTGGGCCTGCACGGCCACTTCGGTGGCTGCGGCGTCGTCAGCGTCAAACAGCCCGCCCTGGTCGGTCGCAGGCGCTTTCTTGGCCGGCGCTGCTTCGGCAGCAGCAGCCCCCATGGCCCGCGCCAGGCCCTTGAAGCCGTATTTTTCATAGAAAGGCACCAGGGCAGCGCTGTCCGGTGCGGCCAGCGTGATGTCATCCAGCTGCGGCAGGCCGGCGATATGGCCGGCCAGATCGCAGTCGGTCTTCATGGTCACCAACTGGCGGCTCAGCGCCAGTTGGCCGCTGGCGATGGCATCGCGCAGGTTTTGGCCTGCAACGCCCTTGATGTCTGCGGCATGCGCTATCAAATTGTCTAGCGTGCCATGCTCCTCCAGCCATTTGGCGGCGGTCTTGGGGCCGACCTTGCTCACCCCGGGCACGTTGTCCACGGTGTCGCCCACCAGGGCCTGGTAGTCGATCATCAGCGCGGGCGGCACGCCGAACTCGGTCGTCACACCGGCCACGTCGCGCTTTTTGCCATTCATGGTGTCGATGATGGTGACGCGCTCGTTCACCAACTGGCTCAAGTCCTTGTCACCACTGGAAACAATGACATCAATACCCTGGCCCGCGGCCATCTGGGCCAGCGTGGCAATCACGTCGTCCGCCTCCACGCCGGGCACGGCCACCACTTTCCAGCCCAGCAGCCGAACCACTTCGTGGATAGGGGCAATCTGCTCGCGCAGGTCATCGGGCATGGGGGAGCGCGTGGCCTTGTACTCGCTGTACATGCTGTCGCGGAAGGTGGGGCCTGAGGCATCAAATACGCAGACGGCGTAGTCGGCCTGCACGTCCTTGCGCAGGGCCTGCATCATGTTCACCATGCCGCGAATGGCGCCCGTAGCCGGACTGGCCGGGTCGCCGGGAATGGCCCGCAGATCGGGCATGGCGTGGTAGGCGCGGTAGAGGTAGCTGGAACCATCCACCAGCACCAATGTCTTGGAATTGCTCATACCAAGATTGTGCACGCGCCACTACAATCTCACCATGCGCGCACCCCTCCTCTTTTCCATTGCCGTTCTGACCTCCGCTGCGGCGTGGGCACAGCCCTCCAGCGAGCCGGCTTCCAGCACCCCTGCTGCGGTGTCTGCCAGCGGCGATTCCGCGCAGGAAAACAGCACGGCGCCATCGCGCCAGAACCAGCGCATCGAGCGAATCCGCGAGGAAGATGCCGGCAGCCGTGTGGACGAGTTGCGTGTGGGTGGTCAGACGCAAAGCATCAATGTCCAGCCCAAGGCCGGCAATATGCCTGCCTACGAGGTCAAGCCCGGCAATGCCGGCAAGGACGGCATCAACCAGGGCGGCAGCGACGGCACCAATGGCCGCCGCGTCTGGAACCTGAGCTTCTAAGCCTGGATTTCTCCGCCCGCCTCCGGCTTTGCGCCGGCACAGCCCCCGGGGACTGCGCCGGCGCTTTCCATTCCATCCCCACCGTTTTGCATCTTTTGAGCGATGGCTGTTTTTACCGAAGTCTCTGACAAAGAAGCGCGCGAGCTGCTGCGCCGCATCCCCCTGGGCAACCTGACCGAACTGCGCGGCATTCAAGGCGGGATTGAAAACACCAACTACTTCCTGACCACCGACCAGGGCGAGTGGGTGCTGACCCTGTTCGAGCGCCTGACGTTCGAGCAGTTGCCCTTTTACCTCTATCTGATGAAGCACCTGGCGCTGGCCGGCATTCCCGTGCCCGCCCCCCAGGCCGATGCCAAGAGCGGCGACATATTGCACCAGGTGGCCGGCAAGCCCGCGGCCGTGGTGCAAAAGCTCCGTGGCCACAGCCAGCTGCAGCCCCAGGCCGTGCACTGCGCCGCCGTGGGCGACATGCTGGCCCGCATGCACCTGGCCGGGCGCGACTATGACCGCGAGCAACCCAATCTGCGCGGCCTGCCCTGGTGGAACGAGACCGTACCCGTGGTCCTGCCCCATCTGGAGCAGGAAGCAGCCGATCTGCTGCGCAGCGAGCTGGCCTTCCAGAACCATGTGGCTGTCAGCCCCAACTATGCGGCCCTGCCACGCGGCCCCATCCACGCCGACCTGTTCCGCGACAACGTGATGTTCGACGGCGAGGCACTGACCGGCTTCTTTGACTTCTACTTCGCCGGCGTCGACAGCTGGCTGTTCGATCTGGCCGTGTGCCTGAACGACTGGTGCATAGACCATGCCAGCGGCGCCCACGATGCGGCCAAGGCCGGCGCCATGCTGGCCGCCTACCAGGCCGTGCGACCGCTGGAGGCGGCCGAGCGCGAGCTGCTCAACCCCATGCTGCGTGCCGGGGCGCTGCGCTTTTGGGTGTCGCGCCTGTGGGACTTCTACCTCCCGCGCGAAGCTGCGCTGCTGCAGCCCCACGACCCCACCCACTTCGAGCGCGTGCTGCGCCAACGCATAGCCCATCCGCTGTCCCTGTCCGCCCACGCGGCGCACGAAACCGCACTGGCCTAAGAGCGTGTTTACGATCTAAGCCACCCTGTCGGCCTGCTGGTAAAACGCAGCGGCATCGTCCGACCCGCTGCACAGGGTCTTTCAGGCGGCTGGGGTACAGTCCTGCTACCCCAGGCCCCTGCAGCGCGGCCTGCCACTGCGGCGCTGCCACGGCCCCGCCCCTCTCTCGCCTGCCATGAAACTCAATATCGTTCCCGCCGCCACCGGCACCCAGTGGGTCAAGCTGGGTATCCAGACTTTCTGGCGCCATCCCATGGCGCTGTCCGCCCTGTTCCTGCTGTGCATGGCCGCCATGTCCCTGGTCACGCTTTTCCCCCTCATCGGGCCGGCACTGGCGCTGGCCATGCTGCCCACGGCTTCGCTGGTGATGATGGTGGGTGCCGCCGAAACATTGCAGGGCCGCATGCCCACGCCCGCGCTGCTGCTGGTGGCCTTTCACACCGGGCGCCAGCGCCTGCACGCCATGGCCCAGTTGGGCGTTTTCTATGCCGTGGGCTTTTTGCTGGTCATGGGGTTGTCGGCCCTGATCGATGACGGCCAGTTCGCCCAGGTCTATCTGGGCCAGATCCCTATGACCCCCGAGCTGGCCCAGCAGCCCGAATTCCAGACCGCCATGTGGTGCGCCATGCTGCTGTATCTGCCGCTGTCGCTGCTGTTCTGGCATGCGCCCGGCCTGGTGCACTGGCATGCCATTCCGCCCACCAAGGCCTTGTTCTTCAGCTTTGTGGCCTGCTGGCGCAATCTGGGCGCCTTTGTGGTGTTCTTCCTGTCCTGGGTGGGCGTGTTCATCGTCGCCGGCCTGGTGCTGGCCCTTCTCACGGCCTTGCTGTCCACCCTGGTGGGCAATATGGCGGCCGGTCTGATGGTGGCCGCCGCCATGGTGTTGGCGGCCATGTTCTTCACCTCGGTGGTGTTCACCTTCCGTGACTGCTTCTCCGCCCCCGATGGGGATGACGAACTGGAGGCAGACGATGTGACCTACAACGACCCGCACCAAAACCCGTGACACGCCAATAGATACAGGCGTTTTCAGCTATCAAAAAAGCGATCCCTTGGGATCGCTTTTTTTGTGCCGTGCAATGCCGTGAAGCGCTTCACTCGACGATGGTCAGCTTGGCAATCGCCAGCGCCAGCCACTTGGTGCCATGGCGCGGGAAGTTGATCTGGGCGCGGGCGTCGTCGCCCGTACCCTCCACCGCCAGCACCTTGCCCTCGCCAAACTTGGCGTGGAACACCGTGATGCCCTTGACGATGCCATGACCGGGCACTGCCTTTTGCGCTGGCACCACGGGGTTGGCAAACACCTCGGCAGACTTGGAGCCAAATGAGCCCCTGGAGCCCGTCCCCCATGCGGGAGCAGCTCCCGACTTGGGAGCAAAACTGCCAAAACCGCCCTTGGCCGTCAGCCATTTGAGGCAGCCCTCGGGCAGCTCATCCAGAAAGCGGCTGGGCAGGTTGAAGCGCGTTTGCCCATGCAGCATGCGGCTTTGCGAGTGGCTCAGATACAGGCGCTTGCGTGCGCGGGTGATGGCCACATACATCAGCCGGCGTTCTTCCTCCAGGCCGCCGCGGTCGCTCATGGCGTTCTCGTGCGGGAACAGGCCTTCTTCCAGCCCGCCGATAAAGACCACGTCAAACTCCAGGCCCTTGCTGGCATGCACCGTCATCAGTTGCACGGCCTCTTGGCCGGCCTGGGCCTGGTTGTCACCGGCCTCCAGTGCCGCGTGCACCAGAAAGGCGGCCAGGGGCGACAGGGTTTCGCCGGTTTCGGCGTCCGTGTCCCTGGACACGCCACCCAGAGGCAAGTCCAGTAGCGGGAGCGAAGCATCCAAACCCTGGCTGGCCGGGCTTTGCGTCAGCGCGGCATCGGGGCGGCTGTGTTCGTCAATGGGCAGGGCAATCGCGTCCTTGCCAAAGCCTTCCTGGGTCACAAAGCTCTCGGCCGCGTTCACCAACTCCTTCAAGTTCTCGATGCGGTCCTGGCCTTCTTTTTCATTCAGGTAGTGGTCGATCAGGCCGCTAACTTCCAGCATGCGCTCAATGGTCTGGCGCAGGCTTTTGCCCTGGGTTTCTTCGCGCAGCACATCGATTTTTGCCACAAAGCCCTGCAGCTTGCTGCCTGCCGCGCCGCCCACGGCGGTGACGGCATCGCTGAGCGAGCAGCCCGCGGCGCGTGCGGTTTCCTGCAGCGTCTCCGCGCTGCGCGCGCCAATGCCGCGCGCAGGGAAATTCACCACGCGCAAAAAGCTGGTGTCGTCGTGCGGGTTCTCCAACAGGCGCAGATAGGCCAGGGCATGCTTGATTTCGGCCCGCTCGAAAAAGCGCAGACCGCCATACACGCGGTAGGGCACGCCGGCGTTGAACAGCTTGCTTTCAATTACCCGGCTCTGGGCATTGCTGCGGTAGAGCACGGCGATTTCCTGGCGCGCCACCCCGTCTTGCCGCACCAGGTTGCGGATTTCTTCCACCATCCAGCTGGCTTCGTCCAGATCGGTGGGGGCCTCGTACACGCGCACCGGCTCGCCCGCACCCTGGGTGGTGCGCAGGTTCTTGCCCAGGCGCTGGCTGTTGTTGCTGATGAGCTGGTTGGCACAGTCCAGGATGTTGCTGAAGGAGCGGTAGTTCTGCTCCAGCTTGATCTGGTGCTGCACATCGAACTCGCGCACAAAGTCGCTCATATTGCCCACGCGCGCACCGCGGAAGGCGTAGATGCTTTGGTCGTCATCGCCCACGGCCAGCACGCTGCTGGCGGACTGCATGCGGCCGGCCACCATTTCGCCCGCCAGTTGCTTGAGCCAGGCGTATTGCAGCTTGTTGGTGTCCTGAAACTCGTCCACCAAAATAAAGCGAAAGCGGCGCTGGTAGTGGGCCCGCAAATGGGTGTCGTCACGCAGCAGCTCGAAGCTGCGCAGCATCAGCTCGCCAAAGTCCACCACGCCTTCGCGCTGGCATTGGTCTTCGTACAGCTGATAGAGCTCCACTTTTTTCTTGGTGTCGGGGTCGGCGGCCACCACGTCCTTGGGCCGCATGCCTTCTTCCTTGCAGCCGGCGATGAACCAGGAGAGCTGCTTGGGCGGAAAGCGCTCCTCGTCCACCTGGTGCTGCTTGCACAGGCGCTTGATGGCCGAGAGCTGGTCTTGCGTATCCAGGATCTGGAAGGTGGCAGGCAGGCCGGCGGCCGCATGGTGGGCGCGCAGCAGGCGGTTGCACAGACCGTGGAACGTGCCAATCCACATGCCGCGCACATTCACCGGCAGCATGGCCGTCAACCGCGCCACCATTTCCTTGGCAGCCTTGTTGGTGAAGGTGACGGCCATGATGCCGCCCGGCGTGACCTGCCCGGTCTGCAGCAACCAGGCGATGCGCGTGGTCAGCACCCGCGTCTTGCCCGAGCCGGCACCGGCCAGGATCAGCGCATGGCCGGCCGGCAGCGTGACGGCCGTCAGCTGCTCCTCATTGAGGTTGGCCAGCAAGGGGGAGTGGTGGGTGGACGCGGAAGAGCCTTCGGCGTCATCGAGCAGGTCAAGCGGAAACATAGCGGCATTGTAGAAATCCCCAGCCCTTCCGGAGCGTTTCTCCATCTAAGTCCCAACTCCAGGCCTTTCTATCTGCACGCAACCAGCGCAACCCACGCCAGGACACCGCGCAAGGGCCGCCCCGCAGCGCCGGTGTCGTCCCCCTCCGGCGCATAGCACCAGAGAGGGGGAAGGCGCGCAGCGACTCAGGGGGTTATATGCTTTTACATATACCCGGCATGGCATGCCGACTTAGCCCTTTCCGGCAGGCTGCCGGGTAGAATCAATCACCGGGCCCAAGATTCTTGTGGTCCGGTTTTTTTTGCCCATTGTTTTGTGACAGGGCCCAGAACCGGCCTCCAAGCCAAGCGCCTTTCTCGACAATCTCTGCGGTGGGCGAGACTGCCGCATCCTTATCAGGAGCTTGGAATTCAATGGAAATCTTCGACTACGACAACATCCTGCTGCTGCCCCGCAAGTGCGTGGTGGAAAGCCGCTCGGAATGCAATGCCAGCGTGGAGCTGGGCCGTCGCACTTTCCGCCTGCCCGTGGTGCCGGCCAATATGAAAACGGTGTTGGACGAGAAGATCTGCAAATTTCTGGCGCAGCACGGCTATTTCTACGTGATGCACCGCTTTGACATCGACAACCTGGCCTTCACCAAGGCCATGCAGTCGCAAGGCCTGTTCGCCTCGATCTCGCTGGGTGTCAAGCAGCCGGACTACGCCATAGTGGACCGCTTCGTGGCCGAAGACATCTGCCCCGAATACATCACCATCGACATTGCCCACGGCCATGCCGACAGCGTGAAGAACATGATCCAGTACCTCAAGGCCAAGCTGCCCGAGGCCTTTGTGATTGCCGGCAACGTGGCCACACCCGAGGCCGTGATCGACCTGGAAAACTGGGGCGCCGACGCCACCAAGGTGGGCGTGGGCCCGGGCAAGGTCTGCATCACCAAGCTCAAGACCGGTTTTGGCACCGGCGGCTGGCAGCTGTCGGCGCTGAAGTGGTGCGCCCGCGTGGCCACCAAGCCCATCATTGCCGACGGTGGGATCCGCAGCCATGGCGACATTGCCAAGAGCATCCGCTTTGGCGCCACCATGGTGATGATTGGCTCGCTGTTCGCCGGCCATGAAGAATCGCCCGGCCAGACCGTGGAAGTGGACGGCGAGCTGTTCAAGGAATACTACGGCTCGGCCAGCGACTTCAACAAGGGCGAGTACAAGCATGTGGAAGGCAAGCGCATTCTGGAGCCCATCAAGGGCAAGCTGCAAAACACCTTGATCGAGATGGAGCAGGACGTGCAGTCTTCCATCAGCTACGCCGGCGGGAACAAGCTGATGGACATCCGCAAGGTGAACTATGTGGTCCTGGGTGGCGACAACCAGGGCGAACACCTGCTGATGTAAGCCCCAGGCAGCAGGCCCGTCCTGCTGCAAGGTGTGACTGCAAAAAGTTACATCTCAGCAAAACCGAAGCTGCCTGTGCGCACAGGCCTTGGATTCCCAGCCCATATCACGGTGGAATCCTTGGCCTATACGCACAGGCAGCTTCTTTTTTGGGAGCGTTTTACCGATTGCGTGCATCGCGCATTGGCATGGCGCAGCCCACTGGTGCAAGCCATCTGCAAGCTCCGCCGCGCCACACTCGGCATCATGGCGCCGACGAGAGCCGCCCTAGGAGACCATGCATTGACCACCCCCACCCCACCACCCTCTTTGCGCATCGCCGTGCTGGGCACCGGCCTGATGGGCGCCCCCGTGGTGCGCCGCCTGTGCGAAGCCGGCCACCAGGTGCAGGTGTGGAACCGCACCCGTGCCAAGGCCGAGGCCTTGCAGGCCCATGGAGCCATCGTGCATGACACGCCTTGTGCGGCAGCCGCGCGCAGCGACATGGTGCTCAGCCTGCTGCAGGACGGCGGTGTGGTCGGTGAAGTGCTGTTCGGCATGGGCAGCGAAAGCGCGGTGCATGGCATGCGTGACGGCGGCCTGTTCATCGACATGGCGTCCATCCAGCCTCGCCAGGCACGCGACCACGCCTCGCGCCTGGCCGAGCGCGGCCTGCGCCACCTGGACGCCCCCGTCTCCGGCGGCACCGTGGGCGCCGAGGCCGGCAGCCTGGCCATCATGGTCGGCGGCAAGGCCGAAGACTTTGCCCGCGCCCAGCCGCTTTTTGCCCCGCTGGGCCGCGCCACCCATGTCGGCCCGCATGGCGCAGGCCAACTGGCCAAAACAGCCAACCAGATGATTGTGGGCATCACCATTGGCGCCGTGGCCGAGGCCTTGCTGCTGTGCGCCAAGGGCGGTGCCGACATGGCCAAGGTGCGCGAGGCCATCTCCGGCGGCTTTGCCGACAGCCGCATCCTGCAGTTGCATGGCCAGCGCATGGTGGAGCGCGACTTTGCCGCCCGCGCCAAGATGAGCGTGCAGCTCAAGGACATGCGCAATGCCCTGGCCACGGCCAGTGAAATCGGCTTTGACGCACCCATTACCCAGCTGTTCGAGCAGCTCTACGCCGATGGTGTGGAGCATGGCCTCAACGAGCTGGACCACAGCGGCCTCTTCGTGGAACTGGCCAGCCGCAACGCCATGCAGTGAGTTTTTTTGCCTTTTTTGGGGCTGCAATCTGACAGTCGGAAAAAATTGGCGCATAATAGCGGGCTTCCGGGTGCTACGCAGTCGGAATACGAATGAAGTGGGCTCTTAGCTCAGTTGGTAGAGCAGCGGACTCTTAATCCGTTGGTCGAGTGTTCGAATCACTCAGGGCCCACCACTTTTTCACCGGCTTGGCTGCCTGGCCAGACCGGCACCTTCGGGAAGCTTTCAGGGCTTTTCGGAAGGGCTCTTAGCTCAGTTGGTAGAGCAGCGGACTCTTAATCCGTTGGTCGAGTGTTCGAATCACTCAGGGCCCACCAGTTTTTTTCGCTTTGCCGAAGCACCTCCGGTGCATATCGGTCAGGCATCCTGCACAAGCACTCGCTTGCGCCAGGGCTCTTAGCTCAGTTGGTAGAGCAGCGGACTCTTAATCCGTTGGTCGAGTGTTCGAATCACTCAGGGCCCACCAGTTTTCTCAGGACATGTGAACGATCTCCTCGCGGAACGCCTGCAGAGAGATTGCCGACATGTTCTTCGCCCACCCTGGCTGTCCACGGTGGGCTTTTTGCTGGGCGCTGCCCGGCTTGCATGCGTGCTTTTTCGCTCACCCCTACTGCGCGCACCCCGACCCTAAGCTGGCACACTGCACAGCGCTGTGGCATTGCGCAGTCATTGCCCCTCGTTCAAAGGAACCCGCACCATGCACCCCCATGCCGATACCCTGTGGCGCGGCCCACGCTGGACCCTCGCCGTGCTGTTGGCCGTGCTGGGCATGCTGGGGCCTTTTGCCATCGACACCTATTTGCCGGCCTTTACCGGCATTGCCCAGGCACTGGACGCCACGCCGGTGCAGATGCAGCAAACGCTGTCGGCCTATCTGTTCGGCTTTGCCTTCATGAACCTGTTCCACGGAGCCCTGGCCGACAGCTTTGGCCGCCGCCCCGTGATTCTGTGGGGCCTGGCCGTGTTCACCCTGGCCTCGGCCGGCTGCGCGCTGTCGGACAGCATCGGCCAACTGGTGTTCTTCCGCGCGCTGCAAGGCCTGTCCACCGGCGCAGGCGTGGTGGTGTCGCGCGCCATCGTGCGTGACCTATTCCACCCTACCGAAGCCCAGCGGGTGATGAGCCAGATCACCATCTTCTTCGGCGTGGCCCCGGCCATTGCCCCCATGCTGGGTGGCTGGCTGTTTGTGCACCTGGACTGGGCCAGCATCTTCTGGGCACTGACCCTGATCGGCGTGCTGCTGCTCATCGTCAACTGGCGCCAGCTGCCCGAGTCGCTGCACGCATCCCAGCGCCAGCCCTTTGATGTGCGCCACCTGATGCGGGGCTACAAGCAGCTGTGCCTGGACCCACGCTTTGTGCTGTTGTCCCTGGCCAGCGGCGTGCCCTTCAATGGCTTTTTCCTCTATGTGCTGTCGTCACCAGCTTTTCTGGGTGATCTGCTAGGTCTGGGTCCCACCCAGTTTTTCTGGCTGTTTTTGCTGACCATTGGCGGCATCATGGGTGGTGCCTGGGTCAGCGGCCGCCTGGCCGGGCGCATCGCGCCCAAGCGCCAGATTCGCCATGGCCTGCTGATCATGACGCTGGTCTCCATCGCCAACGTGGTGGCCAATTTGCTGTTCCCCGCCCATGCCGGCTGGGCCTTGCTGCCGGTGGGCATTTACGCCTTTGGCTGGTCGCTGATGGTGCCCGTGGTCACCCTGCTGGTGCTGGATCTGTACCCGCAGCGCCGAGGCATGGCTTCTTCGCTGCAGGCCGTGGTGGGCTCCACCGCCAACGGCGTGGTGGCCGGCGTGCTGGCCCCGTTGGTGATGCATTCGGCCATCGCCCTGGCACTGGCCTCTGGCGGTCTGATGTTGATAGGGCTTTGCTCCTGGATTTATCTGCACCGCCGCTGGCCCGAAATCGGCCGCACAGCAGAGTAAGCAAAGCCTCGCGGCTTGGTGTGAATCATTTGGGGCAGAGCCAAAGCGCAGCCGGACTTCTCCAGCCCACTCCGGCCGCCTTTTATGGGTTTCGTGCTGCATAGCCAGTCTCAAAAACAGAGCACCCATAGCGCTTGCTGTCTTGCTTTTCAATGCTTTTTACCTGATTAGGTACTTATCTCAGGCACTGTTGTGAAGTAATGTTCCGAAGCCGGGTCTCGCCCCGGCGGGCGACCTACCTTCTTGCTCGCACAAGAAGGTAGGCGAAGAATGCGCCCCTGCTATCCCCGACCCCAGCGCTACCGCGCCGGGGCAACCTGCATCACCCAGCACACAGGGCCTGGCGCAGAACTCTCTGCGCGCTTAGAGCGTGTTCAAAGTCTCCTGAGCAAGAGCCCCAAGAACGCCAGATGGACGAACTGCAAGCTGGTGTTGAGCCAACGCTCGCAGTTTTTCCATAACCTTCTGTTCTTCTCCAGCCAGGCGAAGCTGCGCTCCACTACCCAGCGCTTGGGCATGACCTTAAAGCTGTGCATCTCGCTCCTCTTGGCGATTTGCACCGTCACGTGCTCGCCCAGAATCTCTTGTACGCCCTGCGCAAAGGGCTGGCCCACGTAGCCGCTGTCGCACAGCACGCCTTGCACTCGCCCCAACGTCCGCTTACAGCGCTGCAGGGCCTGCAGGGCACCTTTGCGGTCCGTTACCTCGGCCGTGGTCACCGCAATGGCATGTGGCAGCCCCTGCGTGTCCACCGCAATGTGGCGCTTGATCCCACAGACCTTCTTGCCCGCGTCATAGCCCTTCAGCCCCGCCGTGTCCGTGTTCTTCACGCTCTGCGCGTCCACAATCAAGAACGCGCTGCATGCGTTGCGCCCCAGTTTCTCGCGGGCCGCGCCAACCTGATTTTTTTAAAGCCTGCTCCAGCAGGCTGCCTTCCTCGCGGGGCTCGCTCCAGATCGCCCAGTACGAATGCACCGTGCGCCACTTGGGAAAGTCGCTGGGCAGCGCTCGCCACTGGCAGCCCGTGCGCAGCAGATACAGCACGGCGCAGAACACCTCGTAAAGCTCCACCTTGCGTGGGGCCGTCCTTTTGCGCGCACTCTCCAGCATTGGCCGGATCACTTCGAACTGCTCGCGCTTGATATCGCTGGGGTAGCCTTTTCTCATCCTGCGAGCTTCTCACATCTGGCGAGACTTTGAACACGTTCTAAGCGGGTGAGGGTCCGCCGCAGCCTGGAAAAGATAGTGGCATTGCTTGCAATGCTTTGCTTTCCTACGCTGAACACCCGCAATGCTTTGGTACGCTCGTCGCTTCGCAAGAGGAGACCGCATGAAGCACTTGCTGGGATGGGCAGCAGCCGCCACCGTGGCGTGGACAGGGCAAGCCCAGGCATTGGATATACAGAACGTCACCCCGCAAGGGCAGGTGGCGGAGATTCGCCAGCTGGTGGTCCGGCTGGATGCCGACGCCGTGGCATTGGGCTCGGCCGAGGGGCCGGCACCGGTCGACATGGCCTGCACCCCCGATGCGCTGCCCGGTGGCAGCGGCCGCTGGAACAACGCCCGTGAATGGGTCTGGCAGTGGAACAGCCCGCTGCCCCCGGGCACGCGTTGCACCGTCACGCCCAAAAAATCATTCAAATCGCTTGCAGGCGCAGCACTGACAAGCAGCAAACGCTATCAATTCGAGACGGCCGGCCCCTTTGTGCGCCAAATCTGGCCGCGCAGCTGGCAGTCCATCGACGAGGAGCAGTTCTTTGTGCTGCAACTCAGCGGTGCGGCCACAAGCAAAAGCCTGAGCGAGCATGTGCATTGCCAGGCCGAAGACGTGGGCGAGCGCATTCCCGTGCGCTGGATCGAGGGCAAGGACCGCGACGCCCTGCTGCAGTCCCAGGTCTGGGACAAGGAACTGCTGAAAAAATCGCCCGACCAATTTGCCGTGCTGGCCTGCAACCGCCGCCTGACCGCGGGCAGCAGCATGCAACTGGTCTATGGCAAGGGCGTGGCCGGCCCGCAAGGCGTGGCCAACCGCGAGGAAAAGCGCTTTGACTACTCGGTGCGCGAAGCCTTCAGCGCCGAAACCCATTGCGAACGCGAAAACGCCCAGGCCGGCTGCCTGCCCGTGCGCCCCATGCGCCTGTCTTTCACCGCGCCCGTGCCGCGTGCCCAGGCCGAAAGCATCCGCCTGGTGGGCGGGGGCGACACCCTCAAGCCGGTGCTGGAAAACGAGGGCGGCGATGTGCGCAGCCTGCGCTTTGAAGGCGGGCTCAAGCCGCTGACGCCTTACAAGCTGGAGCTGCCCAAGGATTTGCGCGACGACGCGGGCCGCCCGCTGCGCAATGCCTCCATGTTCCCCCTGATCATCAAGACGGGTGACACGCCGCCGCTGGCCAAGTTCGCGGCCGCACCATTCGGCATCGTGGAGCGCTTTGCTGAAGGGCCGGACGGCCCGGCGCTGCTGCCCGTCACGCTGCGCAAGGTGGAGCCGCAGCTGGATCTGTCCGCCTCTCAGGTCAGCACGCTGAAGGCGCAAAGCGACGCCGACATCATCCGCTGGCTGGACAAGGTGCACCGCTACCACGAGGGCTCGGTGTCCCGCAAACGCGCGGGCAGCGATCTCAAGTCCCCGCTGCCGCCGGTGATCGACGCAGACCAGCGCCACTATGTCGCCACGCGCCAGCTCTCCCTGCTGCAGGGCCAAAGCGGTGTCGAGCGCCTGCAGCTGCCCAAGGGCAGCAAGGACGATCCACGCCCCTTCGAGGTGGTGGGCATTCCGCTGTCTACGGGCTTTCATGTGGTCGAGATTGCCTCGCCCCGTCTGGGCGAAGCCCTGCTGGACGAGCGCTATGGCGACAATCGCACCATGTATGTGCGCACCGCCACCCTGGTCACCAACCTGGCCGTGCACTTCAAGCTGGGCCGCGAAGGCTCCATGGTCTGGGTGACTTCGCTGGACAAGGGCAAGTCCGTGGCCGACGCCCAGGTCCAGGTCTCCGACTGCCGTGGCAAGTCCGTGGCACAGGGCCGCACCGATGCCCAGGGCATGTTGCGCTTGCCGCAGCTGCCCGATGAGGCACCGCGCTGCGATGACCAGCATGGCAGCGGCGCCTACTTCATCAGCGCTCGCGCCACCCAGGCCGGTGTGGCCGATATGGCTTTCACCTGGAGCGATTGGCAAAAAGGCATAGAGCCCTGGCGCTTCAACGTGCCCGTGTCCTGGTATGGCGAGCGCCAGCAGGTGGCGCATACGGTGATGGACCGCACCCTGGTGCGTGCCGGTGAAACCGTGTCCATGAAGCATTTCCTGCGCACCCAGACGCTGGCTGGCCTGGGCCTGCCCAAGCAATGGCCGCAGGAGGCCGTCATCACCCATGTGGGCAGCGGTCAGCAGTTCAAGCAGGCGCTGCAGTGGCGCACCACGGCCAGCGGCGGCAAGAACGCCGAAAGCAGCTTTGCCGTGCCGCGCGCGGCCAAGCTGGGTGAATACATGGTGGAGCTGCGTCTGCCCGATGGCAGTTCCATGGACTCGGGCAGCTTCCGTGTGGAGGCCTTCCGCCTGCCCGTGCTGCAAGGCCAGGTGGCTCCGGTGGCCAAGGGCCCCTTGGTGCGTCCGGCCAAGCTGGAAGTGGGCGTGCGCCTGGATTATGTCAACGGTGGCGCCGCCGCTGGCCTGCCGGTGCAGGTCACGGCCATGGTGCGTCCGCATTACGCCAGCCTGCCCGGCTGGGACGACTACAGCTTCGGCACGCCCCAGTCCCAGCGCGGCGGCGAAGGTGAGGACGGTGGCGAAGCCACCGAGCACAACCGCATCGTGCTGGACCGTGCCCCGCTGAAGCTGGACAAGCAAGGCCAGGGCCAGGTAGTGATCGACAAGCTGCCCGCATCCGAGCAAGCCCAGGACCTGGTGCTGGAAGCCACCTATGCCGACCCGAACGGCGAGATCCAGACCCTGCGCAGCACGCACACCCTGTGGCCCTCGGCCGTGGTGGCCGCTGTGCGCGCCGAAGGTTGGGCCGCAGCCGGTCAGCAACTGCGCTTTCAGGCGCTGGCCCTGGGGTTGGATGGCAAGCCCAAGGCCGGAGCCTCGCTGGCGGTCAAGGCCGTGCTGCACACCACCACGTCGGCGCGCAAGCGCATGGTGGGGGGCTTTTATACCTACGACAACCACGAAAGCAGCAAAGACCTGGGTGAGGTTTGCAGCGGCAGCAGCGACAGCCGCGGCCTGCTGCTGTGCAACACCAAGCTGGAGCAGTCCGGCGAGGTGGAGCTGATTGCCATTGCCAAGGACGACAAGGGCAATGCTGTGCAGGCCGCCACCAGCGTGTGGATCACACGCCAGGGCGAGCTGTGGTTTGGCGGCCAGGACCATGACCGCATGGACTTGCTGCCCGAAAAGCGCAGCTACGAGCCCGGCGAAACCGCGCGCCTGCAGGTGCGCATGCCCTTCCGCCAGGCCACGGCCCTGGTGACGGTGGAGCGCGAAGGCATTCTGGATGCCCGCGTGGTCGAGCTGCATGGCGACAACCCGACGGTGGACGTACCCATCCAAAAGGAATGGGGCCCCAATGTCTACGTCAGCGTGATGGCGCTGCGTGGCCGCCTGGTCGAAGTGCCCTGGTACAGCTTCTTCACCTGGGGCTACAAGACCCCCCGTGCCTGGTGGCAGGCTTTCTGGCATGACGGCAAGCAGTACGTGGCACCCACGGCCCTGGTCGATCTGTCCAAGCCGGCCTACCGTCTGGGCATGGCTGAGCTGCAAGTGGGCCAGAAGGGCCAGACCCTGCAGGTCAGCGTGACCCCGGAAAAGAACAGCTACCGCATCCGCGAAACCGCCCGCGTGACCATCGAGGTCAAGCGACCCGATGGCAAGCCTGCAGCCGGTGCCGAAGTGGCCCTGGCCGCGGTGGACCAGGCCCTGCTGGAGCTGATGCCCAATGCCAGCTGGCAGCTGCGCGACGCCATGTGGCAGCGCCGCAGCTGGGGCGTGCAGACCGCCACGGCGCAGATGGAAATCATCGGCCGCCGCCACTATGGCAAAAAGGCCGTACCCGCCGGCGGTGGCGGTGGCCGCGCACCCACACGTGAGCTGCTGGACACCTTGCTGCTGTGGAACCCGCGTGTGGTGCTGGACGCCCAGGGCAAGGCCACGGTGGATGTGCCGCTGAACGATGCCCTCACCGCCTTCCGCATTGCGGCCGTGGCCGATGATGGCGTGCAGTGGTTTGGTACCGGCGATGCCACCATCCGCACCACGCAGGATCTGCAAATCGTCAGCGGCCTGCCGCCGCTGGTGCGTGAGGGCGACCAGTTCCGCGCCCAGCTCACGCTGCGCAACACCACCACCGCAGCCATGCAGGTGGAGTTGAGCCCACGTGCCACCTGGCTGGACCTCAAGGCCCAGACCGTGGACATTCCTGCCGGTGAATCGCGCGAGGTGGTCTGGGAGGTAACCGTGCCCGCCGCCCTGGGCCAGAGCCGCAGCCAGCAACTGCTGTGGGAAGTGCAGGCCAAGGACAAGAAGAGCGGTGCCAGCGACACGCTGAAGATCAGCCAGCGCGTGGATGCGGCCGTGCCGCTGTCGGTGCAGCAATCGGTGCTGCAGCAGCTGGACGGCCCCTGGAACCAGCAGGTCAGCTTGCCGGCCAATGCCCTGCCGGGTCGCGGCGGCCTGCGCCTGAACTTCAGCCCCCAACTGGCCGGTGGCCCGGATGGCCTGCCGGGCGTGCGCGCCTGGTGGGAACGCTATCCCTACACCTGCCTGGAGCAGACCACCAGCCGCGCCATCGGCATGAAGAATGCCGATTTGTGGCGCAGCAGCATGGAAAGCCTGCCCACCTACCTGGACAGCGACGGCCTGGCCCTGTACTTCCCGGTATCGGACGGCCAGCGCGCCCAGGGCAGTGACAGCCTCACCGCCCACCTGCTGAGCGTGGCCCATGCTGCGGCCCAGCTGGATACGGCCTTTGCCATCCCCGGCGCCCAGCGCGCCCAGATGGAGTCCGGCCTGATCGCCTTTGTCGAAGGGCGTCTGCAGCGCAAGTTCTGGAGCCCGCGCCAGGACTTGCAAGAGCGCAAGCTGGCCGCCATTGCCGCCCTGGCATTGAGCGGCAAGGCCCAGGCCCGCATGCTGGGCAGCATCGACATCACGCCGGTGCAATGGCCCACGCACACGCTGATCGACTGGATCACCGTGCTGCACAAGGTGCAGGACGTACCCCAGCGCGAAGAGCGCCTGGCCGAAGCCCAGCAACAGCTGCGCAGCCGATTGAGCTACCACGGCAGCCAGCTGGCCTTCAGCACCGATGCCCAGGACCGCTGGTGGTGGCTGATGCAGGACACCGACAGCAATGCCGCACGCCTGCTGCTGCTGGCCATGGGCGACAGCTCCTGGCATGCGGAACTGCCGCGCATGGTGGCCGGTCTGCTGGCCCGCCAGCAAGGCGGCGCCTGGGGCACGACCACGGCCAACGTCTGGGGTGGGCTGGCACTGCGCCAGTTCTCGCGCCAGTTCGAGTCCACGCCGGTCAATGGCACCACCACCACGGTGCTGGGCGCCCAGTCCGTGAATGTGGACTGGAAGAACGTGCAGACCCAGCCTGCCGTGGCCGCCACCGCGCAGGACGGCGCCGCGCTGGACGCACTGACCTCGGTCCTGGCCGGTGGCGTGCAGCAAGACCCGACCCAGCCACAGCGCATCTACATGCCCTGGGGTGACCGTCGCCAGGGCGAGCTGCGCATCACCCACCATGGCGCAGGCAAGCCCTGGGTCACGCTGCAATCGCTGGCCGCCGTGCCTCGCAAGCAGGCCTTCAACGCCGGCTATGCCGTGCGCAAAACCATCACCGCGGTGCAACAGGGTGAAGGTGCCAGCGCCGGTAGCTACCAGCGCGGCGATGTGCTGCGCGTGCGGCTGGAAGTGGAGGCTGGCGCCGACATGACCTGGGCCGTAATCAACGACCCCATACCGGCCGGCGCCACCATCCTGGGCAGCGGCCTGGGCCGGGACTCCGAAGTCGCCGTGGTCGGTCAGAAGCCGGCCGAAGGCGCCTGGCCCGCCTTTGAAGAGCGGGCGCAGGACGGCTTCCGGGCCTACTACGCCTACCTGCCCAAGGGCAAGTCGGCGGTGGAATACACCATGCGCCTGAACAATGCCGGCACGTTTGCGCTGCCACCCACCCGGGTCGAAGCGCTGTACGCCCCGGAAATGTTTGGTGAGGCGCCCAACGCTACCATGCAGGTGACCCAGGGCAAGCCCTGATGGGCCGAGACTGTGCTGCCGCTGTCCATGGATGGCAGCAGCACAGCCCTTGAACCAGCGCCGCGCGGCTTTGCCGCTGCGGCGTTTTTTTGTGGCCAAGCCTTATGCCGGCTCCTGGCCTGGCCGCTGCCCGCTGGAGCGGATCTGTACGGCGCGACGACATTTCGTAAATCCTCTTGTTGGAGTCGCTGCACCAAGGCAGGATCTGCTGGACCAAGCTTTTGGAGGTACTGCCATGCACCATCTGCTGACCTACCACTACACCGCCGACTACCTGGAGCGTCGCGGCGCCTACCGCAATGTCCATATCGCCAAAGCCTGGCAGGCCCAGGCACAGGGCCTGCTGCTGCTGGCCGGCGCGGTGGGCGACCCGCCAGACCGCGCCGTCTATGTGTTCGACGTGCCCAGCACGGCGCCCATCGAAGCCTTTGTGCAGGATGACCCCTACTACCAGAACGGTCTGGTCGCCCGCTACGAGATCCAGCCCTGGACCACGGTGGTGGGCAAGGACGCCAAGACGCCGATCCGCCCGACGTGAGAGGGGGCTGTGCCGTCGCTTCACCCATGGGGAGCCAGAGGCTTGACGGGCGCCTAAGGTGCCAGCCGTTTCCACCAAGTCGTCGGGCTTTCTCCTGTGAACCGGGTGAAATCCCTCACCATGTGAACCTGGTCCGCATAGCCGCATGCTGAGGCAAGGTCCGCCCAACTGCCGGCCCGGTGGCGTGCCTGGGCGAGCACGCAGTGAAATCGCACCATCTGTGCAACGGTCTTGGGCGTCAGTCCTATCTCATCGCGGAATTTGACGGCGAGATGCTTTCGGCTCCAGCCGATCTCACGGGCAATAGCCTCTATTTTTCCCCTGCCCTGCGATTGCCGCAGTCGCTCAAAGGCCCACGCCGTTGCGGCATCTCTCCCCTCTGTGCGATGCAGACGCCTGGCGAGAAAATGCTCCACCATATCGAAGCGCCGCTCCCAATCGGCCTCGGAATTCAGCTGCTCGCGCAGTGCGGCGCCTGTGTTTCCAAGCAGATCTTCCTGCGTGACCATGCATCCCGTCATTTCGTGCAGAGGCAGCGCAAAAAAACGGCGGGCTCCGGTAGGGGTGAAGCTGACCGTGATGCAGGAGCTCTTGCCCTGTGAATCGATCACGGCAGGGCCGGCCACGAGGCCGGCCACAAAGCTCCCCGGCGTGGTGCAGGCCTGTATCGCTTTGCCCATCTTGACGAAGAAGGGCTCTCCAAAGCTGATGATCCAGGGGATTTCGAGCCGTGCAGGTTGAACCTGCCGCAACGGCACCATGCCGCCTTCCTGGTAGGCGGAGATTTCGACCACAGCGTGTCGGAGCAGGGCATGGGGAATCCGACGGCGCAAGCTCACAGCTGCCGCAGGTGGAGGAAGAGGGCCGGCAGGGGTTTCGATCCAGTTCAGCATGGCAGATACCTGGTGGTTGAGCTGCTTGAAAAAACCGATGGCCATCAGCGTGGGCAGTTTCTTTTCATTGCCTACGGTTTTGCAAGCCTGCGTTGCGTGGCGAGGTCACATTTCTTCAAGACAGGTCGGAGGCTTTTGCTGAGCATGGGTTTTTCCACTTCAGGAGCACGACATGACCCAAGACCTTCTACGCATTTTCGATGTCAACGCCATTCTCCATACCCTTCCGCTGGCCAATCTCACACAGGGAGCGGCAGAAGCGCAGGACGTGGATGCTTTCCCCATGCAGACCGCTTTCGGAACTGGGGGGCTTTACATCGGCAGCTTTGTGGGATTGACCCCTTGGGAAAACCATCCCCACACGGATGAGCTGCTGTACGCCGTGGAAGGGGAGGTAGAACTCACGTTGCTGACAGAAGCTGGGCCGCAGACAGCGATGCTGAGGCAAGGCAGTGTCTGCATCGTGCCCCAAGGTCTATGGCATCGGCAGCTGGCGCACCAGCCCGTCAAACTGTTGACGATCTCGGGGGATGCACAAATCTCCTGGGCCGATGATCCACGAGTGCCCTGATTTTCATGGGAAGTGGCTGTAAAGCTTATGCCTGTTGCGCTGATAGCTCTGTTTTTGTGAGCTTGTGCTTGTGGTAAAGCGCAACAGCTGTGCATGCGTGTTGCCTGTCATGGCCCTGTCACGTGCATGACCGACAACAGGGAGTTACCCGTCATGGCCTTGACACATGCATTGCCTAGACTGGCTGCATGTCGACGATTCAACTGGAAGCCATCGCCAAGTCCTGGGGCAACACCACGGCACTGAGGGCGATGGACCTGCAGATTCCTGCAGGCTCGTTTTGTGTGCTGCTAGGCCCTTCGGGCTGTGGCAAATCCACCACCTTGCGCATCATTGCCGGCCTGGAATCGGCCAGTTCCGGCCGGGTACTCATCGGCGGAAAAGATGTGACCCATCTGCCACCGGCAGAGCGCGGCATTGCCATGGTGTTTCAGAACTACGCCCTGTTTCCCCATCTCTCCGTGGGCGAGAACATCGGCTTTGGCCTGTCCGTGCGCAAAGTGCCCAAGGCGGAAGCCAGCCGGCGCCTGCAGGAGGCGGCCGAGCTGCTGGGCCTGACCCATTTGCTGGACCGCAAACCCGGCCAGCTCTCGGGTGGTCAGCAGCAGCGCGTGGCCCTGGGTCGGGCGCTGGTGGCCCAGGCCCATGTGTGTTTGATGGACGAGCCCCTGTCCAATCTGGACGCCCAGCTGCGTCAGGAAATGCGTGCCGAGCTGCGCGAGCTGCAGCAGCGTCTGGGCCTCACGGTGGTCTATGTGACCCACGACCAGGCCGAGGCCATGAGCATGGCCGACCAGGTGGTGCTGCTGCACCAGGGTAAGGTGGAGCAATGCGCTGCACCGCGCACCATGTATGCACAACCTGCTACCACTTTCGCAGCAAAATTCATTGGCACGCCGGCCATGAATTTGCTGCAGCTGCAGGGTGATGCCATCGCCGGCAGCGAAATACGTCTGCCCGCGCCCGCCGGTGCGGCCTGGTTGGGCCTGCGGCCCGAAGCCGTGCGCTGGGTGGATGCCGGGCGCGACGGCGTGGCCGCCACCGTGGTGGGGCAGGAATACCTGGGCGCCGATGTGGTGCTGCGCTGCCAGATCGGCAGCGAGCAGTTCGCGGTGCGCGCGCCCGGCCAGCAGCAGGCCGCGCAAGGGGCTGCGGCCTCGCTGGCCTGGCTGCCGCAGGACATGCATTTTTTTGACGCGCAAGGCTGCCGCATGGCCTAAGAACGTGTTCAAAGGGCCAGGCCGCGCTTTCTGTCCCCCACTTGCCCGTTTTCGCCCATTTCCCCCTCTCGTTTCTTTCCCCTCTCGCCTGGAGTTCCCATGCAACGCAACACCTTTTTGAAGTCCATGCTCGCCACCACGGCCACCATGCTGGGCCTGAGCGCCACCGTGGCCCAGGCTGCCAATCCGCTGGAAGTACCGTTTTATTACCCCGTGGCCGTGGGTGGCCCCATCACCAAGGTGATTGATGGCTATGCGGCCGAGTTCAATCAGGCCCATCCCCAATACAAGATCACGCCGATTTACGCCGGCACCTACCAGGAAACCATCGTCAAGGCGCTGACGGCCAACAAGTCCGGCAAGGCCCCTGCCACCTCGGTGCTGCTGTCCACCGATATGTTCACGCTGATTGATGAGGACGCCATCGCCCCCATTGATGACTTTGTGAAGACCGATGCCGACAAGGCCTGGCTCAAGGGCTTTTACCCCGCCTTCATGGCCAACAGCCAGACCGGGGGCAAGACCTGGGGCGTGCCCTTCCAGCGCTCCACCGTGGTCATGTACTACAACAAGGACGCCTTCAAGGAAGCAGGCCTGGACCCGAACAAGGCCCCCGCCACCTGGAAGGAGCTGAGCGAGGCCGCCCAGAAGCTGACCAAAAAGGACGCCAATGGCAATGTCACGCAGTACGGCATCCAGATTCCCTCCACCGGTTTTGCCTACTGGATGCTGCAGACCCTGACCACGCCCAATGGCGTGCTGCTGGCCAACGAGGCCGGCACCAAGGTCACGTTCGACAACCCCAAGGTGGTCGAGGCGCTGGACTTCTGGGTGAATCTGACCAAGCAGGGCGTGCACCCCAAGGGGGTGGTGGAGTGGGGCACCACGCCCAAGGACTTCATGGAGAAAAAGGCTGCCATCATCGTCACCACCACCGGCAATCTGACCAACCTCAAGGCCAATGCCAAGTTTGACTTTGGCGTGGCCCAGATCGCTGGCAATGTGCGCAAGGGCTCGCCCACTGGTGGCGGCAATTTCTACATCTTCAAAAAGGCGGCCAAGGAGCAGCAGCAAGCTGCCTTTGAATTCGCCAAATGGGTGACCCAGCCCGAGCGCGCCGCGCAGTGGAGCATGGACAGCGGCTATGTGGCCGTCTCGCCCGCTGCCTATGACACGCCGGCGCTGAAAAAATACGGCCAGGACTTTCCGCAAGCTCTGGTGGCCCGCGACCAGCTGCCGGTGTCGGTGGCCGAGTTCTCCACCCACGACAACCAGCGCGTGACCAAGGTGCTGAACGATGCGGTGCAGGCCGCATTGAATGGCAGCAAGACGTCGGCCCAGGCGATGAAGGATGCGCAGCGAGAAGCGGACCGCATCCTGCGTTCGTACAAGTAAGCGGCGTCAACACAAGGCCTGATATGTCGTTGCCCAGCCTTGCCGTAGCGCTGCTACTGCCTGCGGCTGGGCGCCTCGTCTCAGACCTTGTGCTGCCACCTTGGATGGTGGTGATTTGAGATGGCAAACAGAGAAATTTTGGGAATGCGTGCTTCTTCTTCCTCCATCGCCGGTTCGGGCCAGCGCAGCATCCACGCCTGGTTGCTGCTGCTGCCTGCGCTGGTGCTGCTGGTGACCTTCACCCACTGGCCGGCCGTGGCCACCTTGATCGACAGCTTTTATTCCACCCCCAAGGGCGTGCGCGCCGCAGTGTGGGTGGGGCTGGAGAACTACGAGGTCATGGCGGACGACCCGGTGTTCTGGCAGGCTGTGCGCAACAACCTGTGGTTTGCGGCGGCCACGATTCCGGCATCCATTGGCCTGGCGCTGCTGATGGCGCTGTGGGTGAACGAGCGCATCGCCGGGCGCATGTGGGTGCGCATGGCGTATTTCACGCCCACGGTGCTGCCCATGATTGCCGTGGCCAATATCTGGCTGTTTTTCTACACGCCGCAATACGGCCTGCTGGAGCAGGTGACCGGCGCCCTGGGCCTGCCCTCGCACAACTGGCTGGGTGACCCGCGCACGGCCCTGGCCTGCGTGACTTTGGTGGCGGTGTGGAAGGAGGCCGGCTTCTTCATGATTTTCTACCTGGCCGCGCTGCAGACGCTCAACCCCAGCCTGAAAGAGGCGGCGGCCATCGAAGGCGCATCGCGCTGGTATTTCTTCCGCCGCGTGCAATGGCCGCTGCTGATGCCCACCACGCTGTTTGTGCTGGTGAATGCCGTGGTCAACGCCTTCCGCCTGGTGGACCATGTGTTCATCTTGACGCGTGGCGGGCCGGACAACGCCACCAGCCTGCTGCTCTACCACCTGTACGAGGTGGGCTTCAAATTCTGGGACACGGCCTATGCCGCAGCCATCACCGTGGTGCTGGTGGTGGTGCTGGCCAGCGTGGCGCTGTTTCAGTTCTTTGTTCTAGACAAAAAGGTGCACTACAAATGAATGCAGCACCTGCCGTGATTTACCGCCACAGCTGGTTGGACACCCTGTCCGCCTGGGTGCTGGCCCTGCTGTGGATACTGCCGCTGGCCTATGCGGTGTGGACGGCTTTCCACCCCAGCGACTACGCCATCCGCTTTGACCTGAGCGCGCCGTGGACGCTGCAGAACTTCCGCAACGCCTGGGAAGCCGCGCCGTTTGCGCGCTATTTTTTCAACACCACGCTGCTGGTGATCATCATCCTGGTGGCGCAGATGATTCTGTCCACCCTGGCGGCTTTTGCCTTTGCACGCTATGAATTCCGGGGCAAGCACATTGCCTTTGCCCTGGTGCTGGTGCAGCTGATGATCATGCCGGACATCTTGCTGGTGGAGAACTACAAAACCATGGCCAATCTCGGCTTGGTGGATACCTTGTTCGCCATTGGCCTGCCGTACTTTGCCTCGGCCTTTGCCATCTTTTTGTTGCGCCAGACCTTTATGGGCATCCCCAAGGAGCTGGACGAGGCCGCACGGGTGGAAGGTGCCAGTACGCTGCAGATTCTGTGGCGCGTTTATGTGCCGCTGGCCAAGCCGGTCTACACCGCGTTTGCGCTGGTGTCGGTCAGCTTTCACTGGAACAACTTTCTCTGGCCGCTGATCATCACCAACAGCGTGGAGTCGCGCCCGCTCACCGTGGGGCTGCAGGTTTTTTCCAGCGTGGAGCAGGGGGTGGATTGGTCCACCATTACCGCCGCCACGTTGATGACTTCGGCGCCGCTGCTGCTGGCCTTTATCCTCTTCCAACGCCAATTCGTCCAAAGCTTTATGCGCGCTGGGATTAAATAAAAAGGAAGGACTTGCGAAGCCTTGCGGCTTCGCGGGGCTTCTTTTTGAGGCGGCCATACCGCGCTTCATGCGTTGTTGCTCGCCCTTGCCGTACAGGCGTACTGTCTGCGGGCGAGGCGCCTAGCCTGAAGCGCGGTCTGGCCGTTGTGGGAGGGGATTGGGTGCCCGCTACGCTGCCTGAGCCCGCTCCTGCCGACATGGTTGAATTCCGCTCCTGTATCTGGAGCGTCTGTAGCGCGCTACAGCTGAATGAGCGGTCGATTTGATTCAAAAATCTCCAACAAGGACGCTGCAGCGCGCAGCGAAAAACCCATGCAATTGCTGAGCTGGAATGTGCAATGGTGCTGCGGGCTGGATGCGGTGGTCAGCCCCGAGCGCATAGCGGCCCATGCGCTGGCCATGGGCGCCGAGGCCGGTGGCTTGGATGTGCTGTGCTTGCAGGAAGTCGCCGTGGGCCATGGCGGTCTGCAAGGCGGGCCGGGCGACCAGGTGGCGCAGCTGCGTGCGCTGCTGCCGGGCTGGCAGGTGTTTTTCGCGGCTACCACCGAAGGCTTTGATGCCCAGGGCCGCCACCGCGCCTTTGGCAATCTGGTGGCCACGCGTTTGCCGGTGGCCGAAGTGGCCCAGCACCGCCTGCCCTGGCGGGCCGAGGCCGGCGTGGTCAGCATGCCGCGCGGCTGCCTGGTGGTGACGGTGTGTGACTCCGCATTGGGCCTGGTGCGGGTGATGACCACGCATCTGGAATACCACAGTGCCAGGCAGCGCCAGGAGCAGGTGCGTGCCTTGCGTGCCCTGCATGCCGAGGCGCTGGCGCAGTGTGCAGCCCAACCCGGTGCAGCCGCTGTGGCCACACCCTATGCCACGCCGGTGCATACCGAGCATGCCGTGCTCTGCGGCGACTTCAACCTGGAGCCGCATGAGGCTGAATACGCTCAACTGGTGGCACCAGCCGGGCCGGGCGAAGCCGTATTCCACGACTGTTGGCCATTGCGGCACCCTGGCAAAAAACAGCCGGACACCTTTCGCCTGTTCGACCGTACCTGGGGCCCCGAGCCCGGTGCCTGCGATTTCGTCTTGGTCAGCGACAGCCTGCAGGGTCAGGTGCGCAGCTGGCACACGGACAGTGCCACCCAGCTGTCCGACCACCAGCCCGTGTGCGTGACCCTGGGCTAGAAGTCGGACGGTTTCTGATGGTTTGCCGGAGAGGGCCCATGCAGCGCAGCGGGCCTTGCACCCCAACCCACAACGCCCAAACAGCGCTTCAGGCGCGGCGTGTGCCCGCAGACAGTACGCATGTACGGCAAGGGCGCGCAACAAAGCATGAAGCGCTGTATGGGCGCCTCCAAACGGAGCGCCCAACCTGGTAAAAAAGCCAAGTTAAAAGCAAATTAGCAAGGCCATTGGCCGAGTCGGTAGGCACTGTCCCAGAACATCCATTCGAGTCGTGCGGCATCGGTATACGCCTGGTGCATCTCTTCCAAGGTGCGCGCATCGGCCTGGGCCGCCAGCGCATCGATGGTGGTGCGCACCCGGGCGACCAGGGCGTGGAATTCCTCGCCGGCATAGGTGTCCACCCAGCTTTGGTAAGGGTTGTTCGGCTGTGCCTCGGCCAGGATGGCGCGGCCCACTTCGGCGTAGATCCAGAAGCAGGGCAGCAGCGCGGCCAGGGCCACGGGGTAGCTGCGGCTCCAGCCCATGGACTGCAGATAGTGCACATAGTGGTGGCAGACGGGGGACAGCGGTGTGGCTTCAAACTGCTCCGCGCTCACCGCGTATTCGCGCATGAATCCGTCGTGCAGGGCGCGCTCCACCACCACGGCCTCTTCGGCAGCCTTGGCAAACTGCACCACGCCCTCGGCGTCATGGGCCTTGGCGGCGGCCACGGCCAAGCTGCGGCCAAAGGCCACCAGGTAATGCGCGTCCTGGATCATGTAGTGCTGAAAGCGCTCGCGCGACAGTGTGCCGGCGGCCAGTTCGCGGTTGAAGGGCAGGGCCAGCGTGGCATTGAACAGGGGCAGGTTGCGCTGCCAGGCAGCATCGGTAAAGCAAGGCGTGCTCATGTTTTCTTTCTCCGGTCGGCAGATGCACACCCGGTGCGGGTGCGCAGGCAAACGCCCATCATCGCCCATCTGTTGCGGAAAACAGGGCATAGGCCCCCTGGTTGTGGGCTTTGTGGTGGGCTTTGCGGAGGCCATGCACGGCGCAAAGCCGCTGCAGCTCTGCTACAACCGCGGCTGGTGTTTTTTGTGGGTGTTGTCCGTGGCTGCTGCTGTGCGTGGGTCTTTGTCGTTGTTTCGAGTGGGGTGCCTGCGTTGGGCGCTGCGCCTGTGCCTGGCCGTTGGCCTGCTGCCTGCCGCCTGGGCCTTGCCCAGCTACCAGGAGGTGCGCAGCGACTTTCGCCCCTCGGAAACCTGGCTGCTCTCGCGCGAGGGTGAGCCCCTGCAGCGTTTGCGCACCGACGCCACGGTGCGCCGCGGAAGTTGGACGCCGCTGACCGACATCTCGCCCGCGCTGCGCATGGCCCTGGTGCTGAGCGAAGACCAGCGTTTTTATGCCCACAGCGGCGTGGACTGGGCGGCCGTCACGGCCGCGGCCTGGGGCAATCTGTGGAACACCCGCACGCGCGGCGCCAGCACCATCACCATGCAGCTGGCGGGTTTGCTGGACGAGGACTGGCGCCAGGGCGGCAGCGGCCGCAGCGTGACGCAGAAGCTGGGCCAGGCCGTGGCGGCGCAGCGGCTGGAGCGCAGCTGGCGCAAGGACCAGATTCTGGAGGCCTATCTGAACCTGGTGCCGTTTCGCGGCGAGATTGTGGGCATAGACGCGTTGGCACGCAGCCTGTTTGGCAAGGCACCGCATGGGCTGGACCTGCAAGAGGCCGCCATTGCCGCAGCCCTGGTGCGTGCGCCCAATGCCAGTGCCCAGCGCGTGGCCCAGCGCGCCTGCGGCGTATGGCGCGACATGCTGCGCGCCCAGGCTGCAAAAAACAGCAAAAATGAGAGCGCAGAGCCAAACTGCGAGGGGCTGGAGTGGCAACTGGGGCAATTGCTGCAGCAGCGTCGCTGGCCGGCCAGCGAGGGCGATGCCCCGCACTTTGCCCGCCAGTGGTTGCAGCGCGTGCCCGACCCAAGCAAGCCCGCCGAGCTGCGCACCAGCTTGCGTGCCGATGTGCAGCGTCTGGCCTTGCGCAGCTTGCAGCAGCATCTGCGCGAGCTGTCGGGGCGCAATGTAGAAGACGGGGCCGTGGTGGTACTGGACAACGCCAGTGGTGAGGTGCTGGCCTGGGTGGGCTCGTCGGGCAGCCTGAGCCAGGCGGCCGAGGTCGATGGTGTGCTGGCGCGGCGCCAGCCCGGCTCCACGCTCAAGCCTTTTCTCTATGCCCAGGCGATTGCCGAAAAGCGGCTGACGGCAGCTTCGTTGATCGAAGATTCATCGGCCCAGATTCGCACGGCCAACGGCCTTTACATCCCGCAAAACTACGACCGCAGCTTCAAGGGCTGGGTCTCGGCACGCACGGCGCTGGGGGCCTCGCTGAATGTGCCTGCGGTGCGCACCCTGGTCATGGTCACGCCCGATGCATTCTTTGAGCAACTGCAGGCCCTGGGCCTGCGCCTGCCCGAAAGCGGTGGTTACTATGGCTACAGCCTGGCCCTGGGCAGCAGCGAAGTCACGCTGCTGGATTTGACCAATGCCTATCGCGCACTGGCCAACCAGGGACGCTGGCAGCCCGTGCGCTGGGGCAGTACCCCCCAGCCCGCCGCGCAGCAGGCCGTGGATGCTGGTGCGGCCTTTATCGTGGGCGATATGCTGGCCGACCGCAATGCGCGTGCCATGACGTTTGGCCTGGACAGCATGCTGGCCACGCGCTTTTGGACGGCCGTGAAAACCGGCACCAGCAAGGACATGCGCGACAACTGGGTGGTGGGCTGGTCGGCGCGCTACACCGTGGGGGTGTGGGTGGGTAATGCCAGCGGCGCGGCCATGCACAGCGTCAGCGGCGCCAGTGGCGCAGCGCCGGTATGGGCCGAAGTCATGGGGCATTTGCATGCCAACCAGGCCAGCCGTGCACCGCAGGCACCGGCCGGCCTGGTGCAACAGGCCGTGCGCTATGGCAGTGATCCGCACACCGGCATGCCGCTGGAGAGCGCGCGCCAGGAATGGTTTCTGCCCGGCACGGCACAGGCCGAGTTCCGCATGGAACGCAGCAGCCCAGGCAGTGCCACCGTGGGCGCGGGGCGCATTCTCCAGCCCGTGAGTGGCAGTGTGTTGGCTCTGGACCCCGATATTCCGCCCAACCGCCAGCGGGTGCAGTTGCGTGCCCGCGCCAGTACGGAGCGTGAATCCAGCCAGTGGCGCTGGCGTGTGGCCGGAGACACCGTGCCCGCCGCGCGCCGTGAGCTGGGCCGGGGCCCCGAGGCCCAGTGGCTGCCCTGGCCCGGGCGCCACCGCATCGAGTTGCTGGGGGCCGATGGCAAGGTGCTGGATAGCGTGCAGCTGGAGGTGCGCGGCGCAGGTGTGCGCTAGCAAACACGGGCAGGAAGGCCCTGTGCTGCAACGAAGGCAGCGCAGACCCGAGTGACAGAGCTGTTCCATGTCAAGACCCGGAAAGTGCCTGCGCTGTCCCGTGACATGAAGGGGCGCGGGCTTCTAGAATGTTTTTTTCACTTGGGCCGGGATGTATGAATTCACCTTTGCTGCGGCTGCAGACTGCCAGGATGCGCTTGCTTGCCGCAGGCGTGCTGCTGGCACTGTGCAGCACAGGAGCTGGTGCCCAAACGCCTGCAGCGCAGGGGGCGCCGGTGGCATCGCTGACCCAGACGGTGTGGGGCATCTTGGGCTATGCACGCTGGCCCGGTCAGCCCGAAGCCTTGCAGCTGTGTCTGGTGGGGGAAACGCCTTATGCCGCAGCGCTGCAAGCTGGCACCAAGCTGCCCGATGGGCGAACGGTACAGGTGAAGCGCATTGCGCTGGAAGGCAGTGCGCCCTTGCAGGGCTGCCACGCCGTCTATGCGGGGCGGCTACACGGCGGCCAGTGGCAGCAGCTGATGGCGGCTTGGCCCAAATCTCAGCCCCTGCTGACCCTGAGTGAAGACGCTGGCGCCTGCCAGTTGGGAGGCATGTTCTGCCTGGATGTTTCCAAGGCCCCCGTGAGTTTTGAGCTCAGCCTGGACTCCATGGCGCGCAGCGGTGTCCGTGTGAACCCCCGGGTGTTGAGCCTGGCGCGCCACAAGGAGGGCGGCTGATGCGCTTGAGCCAGATCCTGCGCCGTACGCATACGCGCATTGCCGTCACGGCCGTGGCCGTGGCCAGCGTGCTGCTGCTGATTGCCGGCTTGCTGGCACAGCGCACCATCACCCAGAACAATCTGGATTTGATGGCGCGTTCGCTGCTCTACAACGTGGAGGCCGCGCTGATCTTTGGCGACCAGGGCGATGCGGCGCAATCCCTGAAGCGCATGGTGCAAAACGAAGATGTAGCCGAAGCCATGGTGTGGGATGCCCAGGGCCAGGTATTTGCCCAGTGGGTGGCGCCGGAAGCCTTGCCCTGCCGCTGCGGCACGCAGCTGGCGCGGGTGCTGGGTGTGAAGGTGGCGCAGCAGGATGTGCTGAGCCATGGCCATGTGGTGGGCCGCATTGGCGTGGTGAGCAGCGGCCGTGGCCTGCTGGGATTTTTGCTGTGGGCCCTGCTGGCGCTGGGGCTGTGCGTGGCGGCCAGCATGGTGGTGGCGCACATCGTCTCGCGCCGCATGCACCGCCACATTGTCCAGCCGCTGCAGGAGCTGGGCCGTGTGGCCCGGGCCGTGCACTGCGACCGCGCCATGGGGCTGCGCGTGCGCAGCGCCGATATCGATGAGCTGCAGGAGCTGGGCGAGCACTTCAACGCCTTGCTCGATGAGCTGGAGGCGCGCCAGCAGCATTTGCAGCAGGAGAACATGGCGTTGGAGCACCAGGCCAGCCACGATGCGCTGACCGGCGTTTTCAACCGGGCGTATTTCGAACTGCGGCTGATGTCTGCCCTGCGCCATGCCGGGCAGACCCAGGGGCGGTTGGCCGTGCTGTTCATGGATCTGAACCGCTTCAAGGAAGTCAACGACACCTATGGCCATGGCATGGGCGATGTGCTGCTCATCGCCGTGGCCCAGCGCATTCAGGCCCAGGTGCGGGATGCCGATCTGGTGGCCCGCCTGGGTGGCGATGAATTCGTGGTGCTGCTGCTGGAGCCGCGCTCGGAAGCTGCGGTACAACATGTGCTGCACAAGATTGCGACGGCCGTGAGCAAGCCGCTGCCCTGCGATGGAGGCCTGGTGCTCCAGCCCTCCATCAGCATTGGCATGGCCATGTACCCGGAGCATGGCCAGAGCATGGAGGCTTTGATGGAAGCCGCCGACACGGCCATGTATGCGGTCAAGCAAAAGGCCAATCCGGGAGGCTTGCGATTTCAATCAATGTCAATGAGGGGGGATAGGGGATGTGGCGCAGATTCGTGAAGTATGTGGCGGTGGGTGGCTTGGCTCTGGTTCTGGCGGCCTGCCAGAGCCCACCGGTGAAGCCGGAGCCGGGTATGACGGCCGAGCAGCTGCAGGTGCTGCAGAGCTATGGTTTTGAGGACATGGAGGGCGACTGGGCGCTGCAAATGCCTTCCAAGCTGCTGTTTGCCGTGGACACCGACCAGCTCGAGCCCCGACAGGCCGATTACGTGGACCAGCTGGCCAAGGCCTTGCAGAAGGTGGGCCTCTATACCGTGCGCGTGGAAGGGCATACGGACGATACGGGCACGGTGGCGTACAACCAGAAGCTGTCGGAGCGGCGTGCCAAGCGGGTGGCCGAAGAGCTGGTCAAGGCGGGCATGAACGCCAGCCAGGTCAGCACCCGTGGCTGGGGCAATACCAAGCCCCTGCCCATGGCATCGGGCCAGAATGCCCGCAAGGAGAACCGGCGCGTGGCCATCATCATTCCTGCCGTGGGTGGTTGAGCGCCTGCATATGCCCAGGCGCTGAGCCTGGTGCAAACCGCCGACCGCGGTGAATGGCCCGGAATCAGCCCTGGTTCCGGGCCATTTTCATGGAGGCTTGCCTGGGTTAACCCTGTGTCCACAGGCCGTTCTCAAAATATTCACGCCCTGCACAAATACATTCAAAGCGCTGCCCGCACACGCGCACTACCATGGGCGCCGTTGCATAGCGAGGGATGCCCTGTGTCCGCTGACCTTTCCAAAATTACCTGCATTGAAGACCTGCGCGTGATCGCCGAACGCCGCGTGCCGCGCATGTTCTATGACTACGCCGATTCCGGCTCCTACACCCAGAGCACCTACCGTGCCAACGAGGAGCAGTTCCAGCACATCAAGCTGCGTCAGCGCGTGGCGGTGAACATGGAAGGGCGCAGCACGCGCACCACCATGGTCGGCCATGATGTGGTCATGCCGGTGGCGATTGCCCCCACCGGCCTGACCGGCATGCAGCATGCGGATGGCGAAATCCTGGCGGCCAAGGCGGCCAAGGCATTCGGCATTCCGTTCACGCTGTCGACCATGAGCATTTGCTCGTTGGAAGACATTGCCGAGCACACCGGCCGCCACCCCTTCTGGTTCCAGCTCTACATGATGCGCGACCGTGGATTCATGGAGCGCCTGATCGACCGCGCCAAGGCCGCCAACTGCTCGGCCCTGCAGCTGACGCTGGATCTGCAAATCCTGGGTCAGCGCCACAAGGACATCAAGAACGGCCTGTCCACCCCGCCCAAGCCCACGCTGGCCAACCTCATCAACCTGGCCACCAAGCCACGCTGGTGCCTGGGCATGCTGGGAACCAAGCGCCGCAGCTTTGGCAACATCGTCGGCCATGTGACCGGCGTGGCCGATATGAGCTCGCTGTCCTCGTGGACGGCGGACCAGTTCGACCCTTCCTTGAGCTGGGCCGATGTGGAATGGGTCAAGCAGCGCTGGGGCGGCAAGCTGATCCTCAAAGGCATCATGGATGAGGCCGATGCACGTCTGGCCGTGGACAGCGGCGCCGATGCCCTGGTGGTCAGCAACCACGGCGGTCGCCAGCTCGATGGTGCGCCTTCGTCCATCGAAGCCCTGCCCAGCATTGCCGAGGCCGTGGGCAAGAACATCGAGGTGTGGATGGATGGCGGCATACGCAGCGGCCAGGATGTGCTCAAGGCCCGTGCGTTGGGTGCGCATGGCACGTTGATCGGTCGCAGCTTCCTGTACGGTCTGGGTGCTTTCGGCCAGGCGGGCGTGACACGCGCGCTGCAAATCATCCAGAAGGAACTGGACACCACCATGGCTTTTTGCGGCCACACCCAGATTGACCAGGTGGGCAAGGAGATCTTGCTGCCGGGGACCTACCCAAAACCTTTTGCAAACACCCCCTGAGCCGCTGCGCGTCTTCCCCCTCTCTATCGCTTCGCGATGGAGGGGGACGGCACCGGAGCGTAAGGGGCGGCCCTTGCGCGGTGCCCTGGCGTGGGCTGCGCCGGTTTTAGGCGGCAGGGGTGAAAACGGGCCTGGCTGATGTTTTGCAAGCCCCATGGGAAGGCATCGCATGTGCTGTGGGTACTGCTAAAAAGAGAGCGTTGAGTGCTTGATGAATCTGGGCCTCCAATGAAAAACCATTGGAAACTGTTGATTCATAGGCGTTGAATGCTCTCTTTTTTATTTTGGTCTGCCAGGGGCTTGTTGCTCGGGCAACAGGGTCTTCGCCGCTGGCGATTGCATCGCTGCGGGGTGGGGCGCTCCTCGTCAATGGCTGGGGCGCAGCGCGCAGGGGCGTGGCTATGCTGGGCACCCGCTTGCTGCCCTGTCTGTTGAATGTTCCATGTCTGATTCCCTGCAACACCTTGCCTGGCTCTGGGTGCCCATCACCTTGTTCGCCGCCCTGGCCCAGACCGTGCGCAACACGGCCCAGCGCAGCCTGACCCAGGAGCTGGGCACGCTGTCGGCCACGCTGGTGCGTTTTCTCTATGGCCTGCCGTTTGCCGCGCTGTGGCTGGCCCTGTTGTACGGGCTGCCGGCGCAGATGCCTGCCGTTCCCACATTCAGCAACAGCTATCTGGGCTGGATTGCGTTGGGGGCCTTGTTCCAGGTAGGGGCCACGGTGGCTTTGTTGATGGCCATGAAGGAGCGCAACTTCGCCGTGGCCGTGACCCTGTCCAAGACCGAGGTGCTGCAGGTGGCGCTGTTTGCCACGGTGTTTCTGCATGAACTGCCCACGCCGCTGGCCTTGCTGGCCATGGTGGTGGCCACGGTGGGTGTGCTGATGCTGTCGCTGCCGCCGCGCGGCCAACTGATGTCTTTGCAAGCCTGGATGAGCAAGAGCGCGCTGTATGGATTGATTTGCGGCGCCTGTTTTGCCATTGCCACCGTGGGCTTTCGCGGCGGCGCGCTGGCGCTGGGGGCGGAGTCGCCCTGGCTGTCCGGTGCCTGGGGCGTGTTGATTGCCCAAACCCTGCAAACCCTGGGCTTGGGGCTGTGGGTTCAGCTGCGCACGCCGCAGGGGCTGATGCCGCTGTTCAGGGCCTGGCGCATCTCGCTGGTGGCGGGCAGCATGGGCGCGGCGGCCTCGCTGGCCTGGTTCACGGCCTATGCCATGCAGGGTGCCGGGCCGGTGCGCACGTTGGGTATGGTGGAGGTGGTGTTCAGCTATCTGGTCTCGCGCCGGCTGCTGAGCGAGTCGCTGAGCCGCCCTGAGAAATGGGGCATGGGGTTGATGCTGCTGGGCCTGGTGCTGATCTGTCTGCAGGCCGTGTAGCGAGGTGATGGTGGCGCTGCTGGCCTGCAAGGCCGTGCGTCAGCCGCCACAATAGCGGGGTGACCAACGCTGCCTTGCCCCGCCGCATTGCCCATCTGGATATGGATGCATTTTTTGCCTCCGTGGAGCTGCTGCGCTATCCCCAGTTGGAGGGGCTGCCGGTGGTGATTGGCGGGGGCCGGCATACGCCCGAGCAAGAAGCCGAACTGGTGGCGCGCTGGGGTGCGCTGGACCAGGTGCCGCTGGATGCCTTCGAGCGCCTGGGGCGCTATGTGGGGCGGGGCGTGATCACCACCGCCACCTATGCGGCGCGGCAGTTTGGCGTGGGCTCTGCCATGGGCATGATGAAGGCTGCACGCCGCTGCCCCCAGGCCGTTTTGCTGCCCATAGACTTTCAGCGTTACCGGACCTATTCGCGCCAGTTCAAGGAAGTCATTCTTTCCATAGCGCCGCTGATGGAGGACCGCGGGGTGGACGAGGTCTATATCGACTTCACCCAGGTGGCTGGCGGTCAGGAAGAGGGCGGGCGCGCGCTGGCGGCGCGCATTCAGCAGGCCATCCACGCGGCCACGGGCTTGAGCTGCTCGGTGGGCGTGGCGCCCAACAAGCTGCTGGCCAAGATGGCCAGCGAATTCCACAAGCCCAAGGGCATTTCCATCGTCCAGCCCCAGGATCTGGAGCGGCTCATCTGGCCGCTGCCCTGCCGCAAGATCAATGGTGTTGGCCCCAAGGCCGATGCCAAGTTGCAGGCCCTGGGCATCACCACCATTGGCGAGCTGGCGGCTTGCTCGCTGCCAGGGCTGGTGCAGCACTTTGGCCGCTCCTACGGCGCCTGGCTGCATGCCGCGGCGCAGGGGCAGGACGATAGGCCCGTGGTCACCGAAAGCGAGCCGGTGAGCATGAGCCGGGAGACCACCTTCGAGCGCGATCTGCACGCTGTGAAGGACAGGGCTGAGCTGGGTGCCATCTTCACGCGCCTGTGCGAGCGCGTGGCCGAAGACTTGCAGCGCAAAGGCTATGTGGGGCGCACCATAGGCATCAAGTTGCGCTATGCCGACTTTCGCAGCGTGACGCGGGACATCTCTCTGGACTACTTCACCCAGGATGCCGCCGCGATTCGCCATGCTGCAGGGCAGTGCCTCAAGCGTGTGGAACTAAAGCAACATATCCGCCTGCTGGGTGTTCGGGTGGGGAGTCTGGCGGCCCGGGCCGGTGGGGCCGGCGATGCCGTGTGTGAGCCCAAACCTTTGCAGCCTGCGACGGGCGTGCACCGGGCGCACCGGACAGACCCGTTTACCGCGTCGTTGTTCTGACTACCTAAAGTCCTCAGAATGCGCTGAGCGGTGGATGTCGGCTGCGCGGGGGCAGCGTATACCGCAACGGAGTATGAATGACCATCTAAGTCAGCCATGAAAGCCGGACCATGCGCACCAATCTTCCCATCACGGAAAAAGAGTACGACTTCCCCCATGAAGAGCTGTTGATGTCCATGACGGACAACAAGGGCTTGGTCACCCACTGCAATGCCGCCTTTGTCCGCGTGAGCGGATTCACCATGGAGGAGCTGATGGGGCAGCCGCACAACCTGGTGCGCCATCCCCATATGCCAGGCGAGGCCTTCAAAGACATGTGGACCACCGTCGGTCGTGGGCGCAACTGGAGCGGCATCATCAAGAACCGCCGCAAGAATGGCGACTATTACTGGGTGCGCGCCCATGTGACGCCCATCGTGGTCCATGGCAAGCCCCGGGGCTATATGTCGGTGCGTACCAAGCCTTCGCGCGAAGAGGTGCGAGAGGCTGAGGCCCTGTATGAGCGGCTGGAAAAAGAGCGTGAGGCCGGCAGGCAAAGCATTGCCCTGTGCGCAGGCCATGTCCGCCAAAAGGGCTGGCGCGATGCATGGGGCGGGCTGCGGCGCGCCACGTTCACCCAGCGCCTGACGGCCATGCTGCTGCCCATTCTGGTGGCGGCCCTGTTGCCGGGCTTTATGGGCTGGAACCAGCCCTGGCAGCAAGGGTTGCAGCTGGCCGTGGTGGCGGTTTTGTCACTGCTGATGCTCTACGGTTTTCACCGGCGCATTACGGGTGCTTTCCAGGAGGCCAATGATCTGGCGCGCGATCTGGCGGGCTGCAATCTGTCCCAGGAGCTGCCACCGCTCGGCGAGCACCACCCCATGGGCCTGCTGATGGAGCGCCTGCACCAAATCCACATCAACTTGCGTGTGGTGGTGGGCGATGCGCGGCGTGAGATTCAGGGTTTTGGCCGGCTGGCGCTGTCCATTGCCCAGAGCGCTCACCAGCAGGCGGAACGCAGCGAACATCAGGCCAGCAGCCTGGAAGAAACGGCGGCGGCCATGGAGCAGCTTTCCGGCACGGTGCGCCAGACCGCAGACACCACCCAGAAAATCATGACGGAAAGCGAACACAGCGCATCGCTGGCCCGCCAAGGGGGAGACGCGGTGCGCAAGGTCACGGATGTGGTGCAGCGCATCGAGCATTCGTCACAGCAGATGGGCCACATCATCACCACCATTGAAAGCATTGCATTCCAGACCAATATTCTTGCGCTCAATGCGGCGGTAGAGGCCGCGCGTGCGGGAGAGCAGGGGCGCGGTTTTGCCGTGGTGGCCACCGAAGTGCGTGCCCTGGCCCAGCGCAGTGCGGCGGCAGCCGGTGAAATTCGCAACCTGATTGGCGAGTCCAAATCCCAGATCGGGCTGGGTGCTGAGCAGATGGTGCAGGCAAGTCACACCATCGAGAAGGTGGTCAGCTCCGTGGCGCATGTGAATGGGTTGATGGGCCAGATTGGCAATGCCACGCGGGAGCAGTCCAGTGGCATTGCGCAGGTGAACGATGTGGTCACGGACCTGGACCGCTCCACGCAGGACAACGCGCGCCTGGTCAAGGAGGCGGCCGCATCGGCCAACGATATGAGCCTGAATGCAGGGGTGCTGGGGCGCACTCTGGATGTGTTTCGCCTGCCGGGCGATGTCTCGCTACACCAGCACCAGGCGCACGCCCAGACCACGGCAAGCATGGCTGCCCCTAGTCTGGCAGGCGCCCAAAAAGTGGTCGCCATGGCGGTGGCCTAGGCGCGGCACGCGAGGGTGGTAGTGCCATAAACAGCATGGATTTTCCCCGCCGGCAGTGCTCTAGGCCCTGACGTCATGTGCGATGATCCATAGATCGTTGAGGGCCGCTGCGAAACTCACAACCGTTTCGCAGCGGTCTTTTTTCATGTGCCTGCAGGTTTCAGGCATCGTTGAGGAAGCATCCATACATGCGCATCAATCTGCCAGTTACCCAGAACAATTACGATTTCCCTGGCGATGAGCTGCTGGTCTCGATTACCAACCCCAAAGGTGAGATCACCCATTGCAATGCCGCTTTCGCCAGTGTGAGCGGTTACACGTATGAGGAATTGCTGGGCCAGCCCCACAACCTGATCCGCCACCCCGATATGCCGGCGGCCGCGTTCAAGGACCTGTGGCGCACGATTGCCCATGGCTATCCGTGGACGGCCCTGGTCAAGAACCGGCGCAAGAACGGGGATCACTACTGGGTGCGTGCCAATGTCACGCCCATCATGGAAGGTGGCAAGCCCCGGGGTTATCTGTCGGTGCGTACCAAGCCATCGGCCTCTGAAATCCAGGCCGCCGAAGCACTGTATGCGCACATGCGCACCGAAGCCGAAGCTGGCCAGGAGAGCTTCCGCCTGCGCTCCGGCGAGGTGCGCCACAAAGGCCTGCGTGGCTGGTGGGACAGCCGCAAGGACGTGGGCATGGTGGTGCGCATGGAGCTGATGCTGGCAGTGCTCGCCTTGTTGCTGCTGCTGCCGGACATGCTGGGCTGGCAAGGGGCGCAGGCCTGGGGCACACGACTGGCCGTGATGCTGGCCGGTGGTGCCTGGATCACCTGGCGCTTTTATGACCGCTGCGTGCGCGGTCTGGAGCAGGCCAGCCGCTTTGCTGCCGACATTGCCAGTTGCAACCTGTCCACCGATTGCCAGCACAACTATGGCGGAGACATGGGCGCGCTGATGCAGCGGCTGCTGCAGATCCAGATCAATCTGCGGGCCGTGGTGGGCGATGTGCGCAGCGAGGTCAGGGGTTTTGCCATCACGGCCCAGGAAATTGCCCATGGCAGCCAGGATCTGGCCACCCGCACCGAGTCCCAGTCCAGCAATCTGCAGGAAACGGCAGCCTCGATGGAGGAGATCTCCGGCACCGTGGCCCAGACCGCCGACATGGCCCAGGTGATGGAGCGTGAAAGTGAAGCCAGCAAGAACGTGGCCCGTCACAGCGGCTCGGCCATCCAGCAAGTCGGCTCTGCCATGGAGCATATCCGTGGCTCTTCGACCCGCATGCGGGAAATCATTGGCGTCATCGAGAGTATTGCCTTCCAGACCAATCTGCTGGCGCTGAATGCCGCGGTGGAAGCGGCCCGGGCCGGCGAGCAAGGCCGTGGCTTTGCCGTGGTGGCCGGCGAGGTGCGGGCCCTGGCCCAGCGCAGTGCCGAAGCCGCCAAGGAAATCAGTGTCCTGATCAACCGCACGGTGGATGGCATCAACGATGGCAATGCCCGCATGGATGCCGCAGGCCAGACCATCAGCGGCATGGTGACGGCGGTGGAGCGGGTGAGCGATATGGTGCACCAGATCAGCATTGCCACGCGCGAGCAGTCCATGGGCATTGCCCAGGTGAACGAGGCCGTGGCGCATCTGGACTCGGTCACCCAGCAAAACGCGGCCCTGGTGGAGCAGTCCACCAGTGCGGCCCATTCGCTGCGCCACAGCGCCAAGACGCTGGAACGCTCGGTGGATGTGTTCACCATGCGCTGAGGGCCGGTGCCATGGGGCCGATGCGGCCCGGGCGCAACACTGTGCGGGTCTGAACGTGCAAAAAGGCGGTCCTTGGGCCGCCTTTTTGCTTCAGGGTACACAGAAGCTTGAATATGCCTGATGCAAGCGGCCTGGCTTGGGTAGCATCGGCGGTTATGAAATCCGTTATGAGTCTGTTGGGTTGGCTGCTGCTGGCAGCATTGGGCGTGTGGCTGCTGTGGTGGAGCCGGCGTGCCTTTGGTTTGCTCAAAGCGGGCAAACGTGAGGCCGGTCAGGCCGCTTCTGCGGCTGCGCCTGCGGCGGCCACCAAGCGGCCCTCGTCGCTGCAGCACCATCTGGCAGCCGCTGCGCCAGAGGTCGGGCCCAGGGATGTGGAGTTTCGCGCCCAGGGCGAGCGGGGCATGGGTGGGCCGGTCTACGGTGATCTGCTCTGCGCCGACGGGATCTACCTGCCCCATGTCTGGGAAGACCATTTCCATACCTCCTTCGACGGGCGCTGGATTCGTACCAGCAGCCATGCCGGTCAGGTGGCCCGTCTGGTGGACCGCAAGACGCGGCGCTGCTGGCTGCTGAGCCACGATGAGGCGGCCGTGGTGACGGCGGAATATGGCCGCCTGCCGCGCTGGAACCTGGCAGAAGGGGCGGCGGCCGAAGACGGCCAAAACGCCCTGAGTGATGAAGACTTTGACAGCTGGCTGGGCGAGCATGTCTCCAACTCCGCCCAGGAACTGGTTGCCGCCCTGGATTTGTGGATTCCCCCGGACTGCATGCCGGATGCCAGCCGCATGCTGCCGCCCACTCTGCCCCAGCCGCCCAGGGACGCCGCCGTCAAGCTGTCGCTGCAGCGCCATCTGCCGCCTTCGCTGCGCACCCTGCGCCATCCCATGCAGGCGCTGGAGGCGCCCGTATGGCAGCTGTACTTTGACGATGCGGCCCAGCCCTGGGGCGTGCCGCACCAGCCTTGCATCCAATGGCGTGGCGATGGCCAGGCACTGGCCTTGATGGGAATGCTGCTGTCCGAAGGCGAAGACGGGCGGGAGCAACTGGCCGTGTGGAGCCAGACCTATGGCTGGCAGCACTGGTCCGGCAATATGCCGGAAGACCGCAAACCCTGGTCGCTGATGGTGGACATGCCCGAACCCCAGGATCCGGATGCACCCGCCGCACCGGCCGCGCTGGAATGGGATGGCGAGGTGTTGGTGCAGCGCATGCTGATCGACACCCCGGAGCTGGAGCGCCTGCATGACGGCCGCAGCCTCAGCTGTACGGTCAGCGACATAGAGAACGCCGTAGCCCATACCCGCGATGGCCGCGTGCTGCTGCGTCCACAGCCGCGCACGCCGCTGTTCTGGCGCCGCGAGCTGAAGCATCCCGAACGCTGGCGGGCCCACAGTGTGCCGGTGGCCGGCACAGCACTGGAATGGACCTTGACCGAAGCGGCCGCCGATGTGCATGGCGCCACGGCAGGCTACCAGCTGCAATGGGCGGGGCAGAAATTCCCCAACACCTGGGAGCTGGAGCATGTGGTGGTGCGTGGCCGCTGGGCCGTGCTGCTGCCTTCCGGCGCCGTGCCACGCCATGGTGGTGTGCGCTATGTGCAGATCTGGGATGGCGAGCAGTTGCAGCGCGTGGACTTGCCCGGTGCCGTGGTGCGCCTGCGGCCCACTCCTTCCGATGCGCGCCATGGTGCCCGGGTACAGGCCCTGGTGTTGGTAGGCTGCGTGCCCGACAAGCTGGTGGAAGCCTGTACCGGCACCTGGCGTTGGCCGGTACAAGAGGCCTCACCCGGCCCGCTGGGCCAGATCGACAACTCCGCTGTCTATGAGTGGCGGGACATTGCCCAGGATGAACATGGCTTCTGGCGTCTGCAGCCGCGTTGGCGCGAGACCCACCAGGTGCAGCACCCCTGCGCGGATGGGGACTATGTCTGGCGTTTTGCCCCGGGGGGCGATGAGCTGTGGTGGTGGGGCGGTATCCACCAGGGAGCGAACAATTACTGGTCGCCCGAGGAGCCACGCATCCAGGGTGTGAGCGTGACCAGTGGCGGAGCCGTGTTGTGCGGCACCGGCCCCTGTGCGGTGCCGCAGCCGGAAGGCAAGGGCTGGGCGGTGCTGGAGCTGGCGGCGCGCTCCAATGACGATGCCCATCACTGGCTGCTGCACTGGCTGCGACCCGATGCCCGGGAGGTGCGCACGCTGGAGCTGCGGGCGGGCATGCCGCTGCTGCTGGGCTGGGATGCCAGCGGCCTGCACTGGCGCGATGGCGACCGGCCTCGCACCCAGGTGGCAGAAGGTGAGGCGGCGGCAGCCACGCGGCATACCGTGGCCGGCAATGCCTGGGACCAGGCCAAGGTGGAGCGATTGACCGAGGGGGCGCGTGGGTTGTGGATGCGCAAGCAGGATCAGCGCTATACCCAGGTGCTGCTGCAGCGCGACGACTGGCCCTGGGAAAACAGCCACTGAATTTCAAAAAGACGCTTTGCCAAGCCTTGCGGCTTGGCTGGTGCCTCGTGTTGAGGCGGCCATACAGCGCTTCATGCTTTGTTGCTCGCCCTGGTCGTACCCAAGTACTGCCTGCGGGCGAGGCGCCGCGCCTGAAGCGCTGTCTGGCCGTTGTGGAGGGCGTGGAGCGCCCGCTGAATATCCAAGGCCCGCTCCGGCAGACCTACGCATGCCAACCCACTCCTTGTCGTAGCGCTGGAGTCCCTTTACTGCCTTGCCGTGCGTTGTGGGGTGGGCATGGCTTGTGGATGGCTGGTGCGCAGGGGGCTGATGTCCAGGCCGCCGCGGCGCGTGTAGCGGGCGTAGACGCTGAGCTTGTGCGGCTGGCATTGGCGCCAGATGTCGGTGAAGATGCGCTCCACGCATTGCTCGTGGAATTCGTTGTGGTTGCGAAAGCTCACGATGTAGCGCAGCAGGCCTTCCTGATCGATGGCAGGGCCGGTATAGGCAATCTGCACGCTGCCCCAGTCGGGCTGGCCGGTGACCAGGCAGTTGCTCTTGAGCAGGTGGCTGACCAGGGTTTCGCTTACCGGAGGGCTGTCGGCATCGGCACGCAGCAGCTCGGGGCGGGGCTGGTAGTCGCTGCATTCCACATCCAGGCGGTCCAGCTCCAGGCCTTGCAGCTCCTGAACCTTTTGCTGGGCAAAGGCCTCGGACAGCACCAGGCGCACGCCCACGGTGGCTGCATGCGGGGCGCCGCGCCACACGGCGGCGCTGACATCGGCTCGCAGCTTGGCCAGGACCTCGTCGGCGCTGGCAAAACGGCTGTTGTTGAAGCTGTTCAGGTAGAGCTTGAAGGACTTGCTCTCCACAATATTCGGTGTCTCGCAGGGGATGGTGAAATGCACCAGCGCCACCTGGGGCTTGCCGCGCACATTCAGCCAGGACAGCTCGTAGCCGGTCCACAGATCGGCACCAAAAAAAGGCAGCTGGCCATGGATGCCAATCTCTTCACGCTTGGCCGCGCGTGGCAGTGGAAAGAGCAGGCTGGGGTCGTACTGGTCGGCATAGGCCGAGGAGTGGCCCAGCGGAGATTGTTCAGGGGTGTTCATCGAAAAGTGAGCTGTCAACGCTCTCTGTATAAGCGTTAGAGCCGGTTTTGACTGAAAAAGTAAAGGGTGGCGGCAGGGGCTGTGTTCAGTGGAATTCGCGCTCGCGCAGCCATTTGGTGGCAATCCACTTCTCGCCGCGCAGCACCGGGTCGCCGCCATGCAGCGTCAGTGTATGGGCTTGGGGCTGGGCATAGCGGAAGAACACGGCATTGCCCCTGCGCGGCTGGATGCGCAGCCCGGTCTCGGGAAAGTAGGTGGCGCCACCTTCCTCGGGTTCGTTCAGATAGACCACCACCGTACCCAGGCGCTGGCCGCCACGGCGCAAGATGCTGGGCGTGCCGGGCTCGGCCGGGTCAAAGTAATCGTGGTGGGGCTTGTATTCGGCGCCGGGGCCGTAGTGCAGCACTTGCAGGCCCTCGCCATTTGCCAGCGGCCAGCGCAGCAGCCGGGCCAGCCGGGCTTCGAGGCGCTGCACCTCAGGGGTCTCGCCGCGCTGGAAAAACATGCCTTCGCTGGTGCGGTCGGCATTGATTTCTTCACCCCCTGTGCGTATGGCCACGGTGCGCGAGCGTGCCATCTGCGGCTGTGCGGCGGCGATGATGGCCTCGCATTCGTCGGGGCTGAGCAGATCACCCAGCAGCAGGATGTGGGGCTGCTCCATGCACATCAGCACCTGCACCTGGCGGTCGCCGGCATCCAGCAGGCAGGGGCGGCGTGTCAGGTCTGCGCCGGGCAGCGGTGTGGGCGCGCAGGGGGCTTGTGCCTGGCTGGTGCGCCACTGCACCACGGCTTTCAGTGCCTGGTGGGCCACGGTGTCGGTCCAGCCGGTGTCGCGCAGCGACTGCAGCAAGCTGGCTTCGCGCTGGCCTGCCTGCAGCTGCTGGTGCAGCCAGTGCAGCAACTCGGGCGTAGAGCCGGGGGTGGCCGCAGACAGTTGTTCCGGAGGGAAGGTGGCGGTGTCGCGCTCGGGCATAGGCAGGTCTCCATGGCAGTGACCGAAGAGCGCGCGCTGCGCGGTCTCTGGGATGTCTGCAGAGACCGTCAGCGCATGCTCAAGGGGCAGTACGGCGGAAGACCCAGCGATCGGTGGCCGAGGCTTCCGGCGCATAAGCATAGCCTTGGCTGTCAAAACCTTGAAGCTGTGCCGGACGGGTGATGCGCTGCTCGATGGCGTAACGCGCCATCAGCCCGCGTGCGCGCTTGGCGTGGAAGCTGATGATCTTGTACTTGCCGCCCTTGAAGTCTTCGAACACGCATTCGATGACGCGGGCCTTGAGATGCTGCAGGTCTACCGATTTGAAATATTCCTGTGATGCTAGGTTGATCACCACGGGTTCCTTGGCATTTTGCTGGCGCTGGTTTAGGTAGTTGGCAATACGCGTGCCCCAGTATTGGTAGAGGCTGCTGCCCTGTGGCGTGGTCAGGCGGGTGCCCATTTCCAGGCGATAGGGCTGCATCCAGTCCAGCGGGCGCAGCACGCCGTACAGGCCGCTCAGGATGCACAGATGCTCCTGCGCCCATTCCAGCTCCGGGACCGACAGCGTTTGCGCTTGCAGGCCGGTGTAGACATCGCCGTTGAAGGCCAGCAAGGCCTGGCGGGCGTTGTCGGCGTTGAACGTGGTGCTCCAGGCGGCGTAGCGGCCCACATTCAGCGCGGCCAGCTTGTCGCTGATGGACATCAGGCTGGCCACGTCTTGCGGGGCCAGTTGGCGCAGCACCTCGATCAGGGCCTGGGATTGGGGAATGAAGGCGGGCAGGGTGTGGGGCAGCCCGGCAGGGATGGGGCTGTCGTAGTCCAAAGATTTGGCCGGGGAAAGCAGAAACAACATGGCAAACGGTGAAACGAAAGACCCAGAAAACGGGTGATGGAGGGAATGTCAGGGGAGTGTCGCAGCTGGGGCGGGCTTTGTTGGGAGACGCCCATACAGCGCTTGATGCTTTGTTGCGGGCCCTTGCCGTGCACGTGCACTGTCTGCGGACCCGCGCCGCGCCTGAAGCGCTGTCTGGTCGTTGTGGGGTGGGATTGCATGCCCGCTGTATTGGGAAGTCCCACTCCGGCAGTCTCCAACCCTCCGTATTCAGTGCCGGCGTAAAAAAACAGGGGCCGCTAGGGCCCCTGTGATCTGGTGCAGCGCTTAGACAGCGGTGCTGTTTTCGCGCTCGAAGGGCAGCGTCATGGCCGCCAGGTCTTTGCGAGTTTCAACCAGCACCAGAGGGCCTTGGTCGATCATCACCACCGGCGGACGCTCGCGCGGGATGTGCACGGGCTTGGGCTCGGCGGCAATCGCGGCCTGCACGGCAGCGATCTTGTCGGCGTTGGAGTTGATCCACTCCAGGCCGGAGGCCGTGGCGATCTGCTGCAGCGCATCCATGGGCAGCTGGTAGTCACCGATGCGGGGCATGCGGGCCGTAGACGCTGCGGGGGCGGCTGTAGCCACCGGTGCTGCAGCCACGGGAGCTTGGACCGGGGCTACGGGCGCTGCTGCCACAGGGGCTTCCACCGGAGCGGGTGCTTCGGCTGCAGGCGCTGGGGCCACCGGGGTGGGCGCAGGTGCTGCTTGCACTTCCATAGCGGCTGGTGCAGATGCCGCGGCGGCTGCATTGCGCTCGAAGTAGCTGCGGCGGGCCGGTGCGCCACCGTCGGCTTCCGCGGTTTCCACCACATTGTCGGCGACCAAGCTGGTCACGGCCGCGTCGGCAGCAGGCTCTGCATAGGCTGCAGGCTGAGCGGATTCGCTGGCTTCGCCTTCCACACCGTCCTGCTCACGGCCGCCACGGCGGCGGTCGCGGCCATAGCGGTCACGCGAACGGCGCTGGCGTGGTGCACTGTCTTCACCCACAGGTGCGGCGGTGGGAGCTTCGCCGTCCTGGGGCAGGGCGGCAGCGTCCAGCTGCTCGGTGGTTTGCGGGGCTTCGGTGGTGGGCTGGCTGCGTTCACGGCGGCCCTGGCCTTCACCACGTTCAGCGCGCTCGCCACGTTCGCGGCGGCCTTGACCTTCACCACGTTCGGTGCGCTCACCACGTTCGGTGCGCTCACCACGTTCACGGCGCGGGGCGCGTTCGCTGCGGGCTTGCTCGTTACCGGCGTCCAGGCTCACGCCTTCGGCCAGTTGCTGTGCGCCGCCATCCTGGGGCGACAGGCGCTGCTCGGCATCGCGGCGTTCGCCACGTTCGGCGCGCTCACTGCGCTCACCGCGTTCGCGGCGCGGTGCGCGTTCGGGGCGTTGTTCACCGTCCTGCGGGCGGCTGTTGCGGGCTTCTGTGCTGCCGTTGCCATTGCCGTTGCGTTCACCACGGCGGCCGTTGCTGCCATTGCGTTCGCCACGGCCTTCGGCGGCCTCGGTGCGCTCGCCGCGGTTGCCACCGCGTTCGTTGCGGCGGCCACGGCCTTCGCCGTTGCGGCCGTCACGGCGTGCATCGCGCTGGCCTTCGGGTTTGGCGGCCGGTGTTGGCTCGGGCGCGGGCTGTGCCGCCGGAGCGCCGAAGCCGAACAGGCTCTTGAGCCAGGAGAAGAAGCCTTGCTCGCGCACTTCGGGGCGTGCGGGCTGGGCGGCCGGTGCTGCGGCAGCGGTGCCGCGTTGCGTGGCCGGGCGGGCCGCAGGCTGGGGACGTGGCTCGGCCACGGGGGCCGGCACATCGGGCAGCACACCCTTGATGATGGGGGTTTGCTTGTTGGTGGGTTCCTGCGAGCGGCGAGTGACCTTGGTCTGGTCGTCGGCCACTTCTGCCAGGTTGTAGCTGGCGTCCAGGTTTTCCAGGCGCGGGTCGTCGTGCTTCAGGCGCTCGAGCTTGTAGTGCGGGGTGTCCAGTGACTTGTTGGGCACCAGCAGCACGGACACGCGCTGCTTGAGTTCGATCTTGGTGATCTCGGTGCGCTTTTCGTTCAGCAGGAAGGAGGCCACTTCCACCGGCACCTGGCAGTGCACGGCGGCCGTGTTGTCCTTCATGGACTCTTCCTGGATGATGCGCAGGATTTGCAGGGCAGAGCTTTCCGTGTCGCGGATATGGCCGGAGCCACCGCAGCGCGGGCAGTTGATGTGGGCACCTTCGCTCAGCGCGGGCTTGAGGCGCTGGCGGCTCATTTCCATCAGGCCGAACTTGCTGATGGTGCCGAACTGCACACGGGCACGGTCCTGGCGCAGGGCATCGCGCAGGCGGTTTTCCACTTCGCGGCGGTTCTTCGACTCTTCCATGTCGATGAAGTCGATCACGATCAGGCCGCCCAGGTCACGCAGGCGCATCTGGCGGGCCACTTCGTCGGCGGCTTCCAGGTTGGTGCGGGTGGCGGTTTCCTCGATGTCGCCGCCCTTGATGGCGCGGGCCGAGTTCACGTCCACGGAGACCAGGGCCTCGGTGTGGTCGATCACGATGGCGCCGCCCGAGGGCAGGGTCACGGTGCGCGAGTAGGCGGATTCGATCTGGTGCTCGATCTGGAAGCGGCTGAACAGCGGGGCGTCATCGCGGTAGCGCTTCACGCGGGCGGCATGCTCGGGCATGACATGCGCCATGAACTGCTGGGCCTGCTCGTAGATGTCATCGGTGTCGATCAGGATGTCGCCGATGTCGCTGTTGAAGTAATCGCGGATGGCGCGGATCACCAGGCTGGATTCCTGGTAGATCAGGAAGGCGCCCTTGCCCGATTTGGCAGCGCCGTCCACGGCGCTCCACAGCTTGAGCAGATAGTTCAAGTCCCACTGCAGCTCGGGCGCGGTGCGGCCGATGCCGGCGGTGCGCGCAATGATGGACATGCCCTTGGGGTACTCGAGCTGGTCCATGGCCTCCTTGAGCTCGGCACGGTCCTCGCCTTCGATGCGGCGCGACACGCCACCGCCACGGGGGTTGTTGGGCATCAGCACCACATAGCGGCCGGCCAGCGAGATGAAGGTGGTCAGGGCGGCGCCCTTGTTGCCGCGTTCTTCCTTTTCGACCTGGACGATCAGTTCCTGGCCTTCGCGAATCACATCGTTGATGCGCGCCTGGCTGGGCGAGACGCCCTCGGCGAAGTACTGCTTGGAAATTTCTTTGAAGGGCAGGAAGCCGTGGCGGTCTTCACCGTAGTCCACAAAGCAGGCTTCCAGGGAGGGCTCCACGCGGGTCACGACCGCTTTGTAGATATTGCCCTTGCGTTGTTCGCGGCCTTCGATTTCGATCTCGTAATCGAGCAGCTTTTGGCCGTCGACGATGGCCAGGCGGCGTTCTTCAGGCTGCGTCGCGTTAATCAGCATCCGTTTCATGATGCGTATCCTTTTCGTGAGGGGCGGGGGCGGCAGTGCTGGACTGTCTCGCCGTCACGCCCCTGATTTTTGCAATCAAAGACAGGCTCTTCAGGAGCCGTGATGCCTGGATGACGCGTTGAAACGAAAAGGAAGGGAATCGAAGAAAGCCTGGTTGCGGCCGTGCTGAATCAGGTCAGCAAAGGAGGCAAGGGCAGGGGGCAGGGAGCGAGACGTGCAAAAAGCTCGGGCCGCTGTGAGCGGACCTTGCCAGAGGCAACAAAAGACGGTGGGTGGATTTTCTTGGGGGCAGCAGACAGCCGCACCGGCACATGCCGTTGCGTGATGCTCACCAGCCAGGAAAAAAAAGCCCACATACTCGCTATACGTTTATTCGGCGGATGGTTTGAAGCGCTGTGCTTCTAACCCACCATCCGCGTGAAGATTCCGTTCAGTGTTTCAATCTGTCAACCAGCCAGCCAGTGCGCCGCTCCGTCAGGCCTATTCGCCTGGAAAAACATGGGTGCACCGTCTGTGGCATCGACCTTTCTGCGCGAAGGAAATGGCTGGCTGGACTAAACTCCATCAAAATCAACCACTTACAAAGATAGCGCGCAGGTGAAACACATTATAGAGGGCAAACAGGCCGACAGCCGATCCCCCCAAGCTACGCAGGCGGCTGTGCGCATGCTCCAGGTCGATGAAGATGCTGCTGGCCAGCGCCTGGACAACTTTCTGATGCGCCACCTCAAGGGCGTGCCCAAGACCCATGTCTACCGCATCATTCGCAGCGGTGAAGTGCGCATCAACAAAGGCCGCTGCGCTGCCGACTCGCGCCTGGCCATAGGCGATGTGGTGCGCGTGCCGCCGGTGCGTGTCTCGGAAAAAATACAGGACAAGGCCGAGCGCCCCGCACCGCCCAGGGAATTCCCCATTCTTTTTGAGGACGACCACCTGATTGCCCTGGACAAGCCCGCTGGCGTGGCCGTGCATGGTGGCTCGGGGGTGAGCTTTGGTGTGATCGAGCAACTGCGCCAGGCCCGGCCCCAGGCCAAGTTTCTGGAGCTGGTGCACCGCCTGGACCGCGAGACCTCGGGCATTTTGCTGGTGGCTAAAAAACGCTCGGCCCTGGTCCAGTTGCAGGACCAGTTCCGCGAGCGCGAGACCGGGAAAACCTATCTGGCCCTGGTAGCGGGCAGTTGGGCGGCCAACAAAAAGGTGATTGACACCCCGCTGCACAAATACCTGCTGCCCGATGGCGAGCGCCGCGTGCGCACCACCACGGCCGACGACCCCGATGCCATGCACGCCCTGACCCAGGTCAAGGTGCGCAGCCAGCATGCGCCGCGTTCGTTGCAAGGGCTGCCGGCCATGAGCTTGCTGGAGGTGACCATCAAGACCGGTCGCACCCACCAGATCCGTGTGCACCTAGCCTCCCAGGGCCATGGCATTGTGGGCGACGAGAAATATGGCGACTTCGACCTGAACCGCCGTCTGCCCAAACAGGGGCTCAAGCGCATGTTCCTCCATGCCTGGCGGCTGCAGTTCAACCATCCGGCCACGGGGGAGCGGGTGGCGTTGCAGGCGGAGTTGCCTGAGGAGCTCGAAGTATTTGTGGCCACCCCCTGAGATCGTGAACACGCTCTGAGCCGCTGCGCGTCTTCCTGAGAGCGCTACCTGAAATAGGGAAGCAAGGGCCGACAGCCTCATGGTGGAGCGGCTCTTGTGCGGTGTCTCTGGCCTGGAATGCGTGAGGCGCTGGCTGTATGGGCTGTAGCTTGTATGCAGCATCTGAATTACGGAGTTTGAAAGCACGAATGTCTTCTGTACCCACCTCGTCGCGGCCGCGCCGCTATGACCTGATCGCCTTTGACTGGGACGGCACCCTGTTCGACTCCACCGTGGCCATCACCCGCAGCATCCAGGCGGCGGTGCGCGATGTGGGCGGTACCGTGCCCTCCGATGCACAAGCCTCTTATGTGATTGGCATGGCCTTGACGCCGGCCCTGGCCCATGCAGCGCCCGATGTGCCCCCGGAAAAGTACGCCGAGCTGGCCAATCGCTACCGCCATCACTATATGAAGCTGCAGGAGCAGGTCACCTTGTTTGACGGCGTGCTGCCGCTGCTGCAAGCCCTGCGTGCCCGCCACCACTGGCTGGTGGTGGCCACCGGCAAAAGCCGCCGGGGTCTGAACGAGGCGCTGGAGACGGTGGCCCTGCAGGGCGTGTTCGATGGCTCGCGCACGGCAGACGAAACCGCAGGCAAGCCCCATCCGCTGATGCTGCAGGAGTTGATGGCCGAATTTGGGGTGGAGCCCCAGCGCACGCTGATGATTGGCGACACCACGCATGATCTGGAAATGGCCCGCAACGCCGGCTGCGACAGCGTGGCCGTGGCCTATGGCGCCCATGGCAGCGAGGGCTTGGCCGCCTTCGGCCCCTTGCATGTGGCCCACAGTGTGGCGGATTTGCACAGCTGGTTGGCTGCGCAGGCCTGAATCTACGCGGGCGCAGCCCTAAGCCCTATAGTGGGCGCATGCCCCTGCCGCCCGACACGCCCGTGGACCTGTGCACCAGCACCGATCTGGTCGAGCGCGGCATGGCTGTACCCTTTGACGTGATTTTTTCCGGACAAACCTGGCGCGCCTTCGCTGTCCGCTACCAAGGTGTGGCCCACGCCTACCTGAACCGCTGCACCCATGTGGCCATGGAACTGGACTATGAGCCCGGCCGCTTGTTTGATGACAGCGGCGAGTGGCTGCTGTGCAGCACCCACGGTGCAGCCTATGCGCCGCACAGCGGACATTGCGTGGGTGGGCCTTGCCGCGGTGGCCTGGTCAAAATCCCACTGAGCGAGAGTGCGGGCGTGGTGCGCTGGCATACTGCCTATAACTTGCAACCTGTCGAGTTTTGAGATGAGTTCTTCGCAGACGCCTGGCACCCCAGGCTCCGACCACCCTGATTCCCTGCCGGGCCAAGACCTGTGGGCGCGTTCTGCGGCCCCCGAGTCCGGGCCTGCTGCGCCTGCCCAGCCCTCTGGCTGGGAGCGCGCCCTGCTCGAGAAGCTGGCTTTTGCCTCGCTCAACGAGCAGCGCAGCAGTCGCCGCTGGAAGCTGTTCTGGCGCTTTGCCTGGCTGTTGCTGGGCCTGGCGCTGCTGTGGGCGATCCTGTCCAAGGAGGTGTCGACGGCGGCAGTTTCCGGTCCGCATACCGCCGTGGTGGACATCAAGGGCGAGATCGCCGATGGCGCGGACGCCGGCGCCGAGTTCGTGATTGCCGCCATGCGCAGCGCGCTGGAAGACCAGGGAGCCCAGGCACTGGTGCTGCTGATCAATTCCCCCGGCGGCAGTCCGGTGCAGGCTGGCATGATCAATGACGAAATCCTGCGCCTCAAGGCCATCCACCAAAAGCCCATCTACGCGGTGGTGGAAGAAAGCTGCGCCTCGGCCGCCTACTACATTGCCTCGGCTGCTGACGAAATCTTTGTCGACAAGGCCAGCATCGTGGGCAGCATCGGCGTGCTCATGGATGGTTTTGGCTTTACCGGTGTGATGGACAAGGTGGGTGTGGAGCGCCGTCTGCTCACCGCCGGCGCCAACAAGGGTTTTCTGGACCCCTTCAGCCCCATGAGCGAAAAGCAGCGCGGCTATGCCGAAGCCATGCTGGGCCAGATCCACCAGCAGTTCATCGACACCGTCAAGCGTGGCCGTGGCGATCGACTCAAGGAAACCGATGAGACCTTCAGCGGTCTGTTCTGGACCGGACAGCAAGCCATCGACATGGGCCTGGCCGACAAGCTGGGCAGCTTGGACTATGTGGCGCGCGAAATCGTCAAGGCCGAAGAGGTGATCGACTACACCCGCCGCGACAACATTGCCGAACGCCTGGCTAAGCGCTTTGGCGCCGCCATTGGCGGTGGCGCTGTACAGGCCGTGCGTGGCATGGCGCCAGCGATCCATTGACAAAAGGTCGTTATCTATAAATAAGAAGAGAGCGCCATGGGCGCTCTCTTCTTATGGGCCTACCTGCCGCAAGCCGCGTTACGCCTGCTGGCGGGTGGCGGCCAGCACAATTTCTCGTATGCACACGCCCTCGGGCTGTGCGTAGGCATAGTGGATGGCATTGGCCACATCGTCGGCCGACAGCACCTTGCCGCCCATATCGGCCTTCCAGGCTTGGTAGCCGGTCTTGATGTCCTCGTCGGTGGTGTGACCCAGCAACTCGGTCTCCACAGCGCCGGGGGCGATGGTGGTGACACGCACATTGTGGGTCGACAGCTCCTCACGCAGGTTTTCCGACAGCCCATGGACGGCGAACTTGCTGCCCACATAAGCCACGTGGTTGGGGAAGGCCTTGCGGCCGGCCACCGAGCTGACGTTGATGATGCTGCCACGCTTGCGCTGGACCATGCCCGTGGCTACGGCGTGCACGCCGTTCAACACACCTTTGACATTCACGTCCAGCATGCGGTCCCACTGCTCCGGATCTTGGCGGGTGATTTCACCCAGCAGCATGACGCCCGCGTTGTTGATGATGGCGTCGGCAGGGCCGAAGCGTGCCTCACCTTGCTGTACGGCGGCGGCCAGCGCGGCGCGATCGGTGACGTCTACGGAAAGCGCCAGGGTGTTGGGCAGGTCCAGGGCCTGCATCTTCTCCAGTCGGCGCGCCAGCAGCAGCAGGGCGTGGCCGTGCGCGGAAAACAGGCGGGCGGTGGCCAGGCCAATGCCGGAGCTGGCGCCGGTGATGATGATGAGCGGTTTCTTTTCTGTGGACATGGTACTCTCCAGATATCGGTTTCATGTATGGTTTGCGATGAAATGAATTCTAGAAAGCCGTTTTCCTGCGGACAAATGGTTTATTCTTTTTTCAGGCATCGGAAAAAATTATGGATATCCGTCAGCTCAAGGCCTTCACCGCCGTCTTTGAAGAGCGCAACATCACCCTGGCGGCCAACCGCCTGCATCTGAGCCAACCCGCGCTGTCGGGCACGATCAAAAGCCTGGAAGACTTGTTGGGTGCGCCGCTGTTCATACGCCAGGCGCGGGGGGTGGCCGTGACCGAGAGCGCGCGCATTCTCTACCCGCAGGCGCGGCGCATTCTGTCGCAGACAGACGCGATGGCGCAGCAGTTCCGCCATGGCGCCAGCGGTGCGCGCATTGACATCGGCATTGGTCCGGATATCGCCGTGGGACAGGTTGCGGCCTTTGTGTGCGCGGTGCGCAGCGCGGTGCCAGCGCTTTTTGTGAGTCTGCTGGAAGGCTGTATTGGCGATGCCCGTTTGGCGGCCGAAGACGAGCGCTGTGAGGACGAGCTCTTTTTGACGTTGTCCCTCGACCCCTATGTGCTGGCCGTGCCTGCGGGGCATGGCGGTGATGCCGCCTTGCCGTGGATCGTCTGCCCGGAGCATCCCACGCACCAGCGCTTGCTGCCTTTTTATGGCGCCGCGGCGAATACACCGGCTGCGCATGCGGGCTCGCTGCGTCTGGCGCTGGAGTTGACGGCGGCGGGGTTTGGAGGCTGTGCAGTACCCGAGTCGCTGGCGCGCGGGCAGGCAGAGGTGGAGGTGTTACCTCTGGACGGATTACAGCTGTCACGCCGTATCGGCCTGTGTTATGCCGTGCAGTCCTTGGAGAAACCCGGCGTTGCCAAAATCGTCGAGTGGCTCAGGGCCGCACCAGCGGCGGCTGATGCGGCCGTGCCGGCACGCTGACGCGGCGCGCCTTCCCGGTTTTTCGCGGTGTGCGCGGCTGGTGGCTGCACAGTGGCTCAGACTCCCAGTGCAAAGACGGCCGGCGTGCGGTTGTCCACCGGGCAGGGAAGGCTTTTCCACTGCTTGGCGCTGTGACTCTGGATGCAGGCCGTTGCCAGCGTCAGTCCGCTGGCAACGGCCAGGCGTGTGCCGGGCTGCAGCGTCTGCAGCAGCGCCTGCCACAGCGCGGCGTTGCGATAAGGCGTCTCAATGAATTGCTGGGTCTGGCCTTGGCGTGCGGCCAGATTTTCCAGCTCCTTGATGCGCTGGGCGCGGGCGCTGGCGTCCTGGGGCAGATAGCCGACAAAGGCAAAGTTCTGGCCACTCAGCCCGCTGGCGGCCAGGGTCAGCAGCAAGGAGACTGGGCCTACCAGCGGCACCACGCTCAGGCCCAGATCGTGGGCGGCGCGCACGATGGAGCTGCCCGGGTCGGCCACGGCGGGCATGCCGGCTTCGCTGACCAGGCCCATGTCATGGCCGGCCAGTGCAGGGGCCAGCAAGGCCTTGGCGTCGAACTGGGCGCTGCCCTTGCCGCCGTGGTCACCTTTTTTATGGGCTTCGCGTGGCAGCTCCTGGATCTGCTGGGCCTGCAGCGGGGCGGCCAGCGGGAACAGGGCGTCTATGCGTTTCAGATAGGCGCGGCAGCTTTTGGCGTTTTCGCTCACCCAGTGCGTCAGGCCTGCGGCGGTACGCAGCGTCAGCTCGGGCAAAACATCGGTGAGTGCAGCCTGGCTGTCGCAGCCAAAGTCCAGCGGTGCCGGCACCAGATACAGGCGGCCCAGTGTGGCGGTGGCGGGCGCGCTCATGGCAGCACCAGCCCGGCAGCGCGCACCATGCGGCAGGTGCGGATCAGGGGCAGGCCGATCAAGGCCGTGGGGTCATCGCTGTCGATGGCGTCCAGCAGGGCAATGCCCAGACCTTCGCTCTTGGCGCTGCCCGCGCAGTCATAGGGCTGCTCGGCGCGCAGATAGCGTTCGATCTCGGCATCCGTCAGCGCGCGAAAGCGCACGCCCACCTCGGCCATCTCACATTGGGCAAAGCCCGTGGCCTGGCAGACCACGGCCACGGCGGTGTGAAAGCGCATGGTCTGGCCACGCATGCGTTGCAGCTGGGCCACGGCGCGCTCATGGGTGCCGGGCTTGCCCAGGGGCTCGCCATGCAGATCGGCCACCTGGTCGGAGCCAATCACAATGGCCTCCGGGTGCAGGGCGGCTACGGCCTGGGCCTTGGCCAGGGCCAGGCGCAGGGCCAGGTCATGCGGGGTTTCGCCCGGGCGTGGGGTTTCGTCCACCTCGGGGGAAGCTGTGGTGAAGGGATGGCGCAGGCGCTCCAGCAGCTCGCGGCGGTAGCGCGAGGTGGAGCCCAGGATCAGCGGGCGGGCTGCAGGGGCGGAAAAATGGGTGGATTCAGGCATGCGGGGATTCTCTTACACTGCCGCCATGAGCAAGGATTTCTCTGTGGATCACCTCGATGTCAAAGCGTTTGCCCAGGCCGGCGCCACCCTGACGGGAAATGATCCTTTGTCACACTACCCCCGCCTGGCCCAAGAGGCGCAAGGCCCTGCCGACGGTCTTTCGGTGCGCTGGCGCGCCGAAGGCGAGCTGCATACCGAGGCCGATGGCGTCAGCCATGTCTGGTTGTATCTGCAGGTGGATGCCGATCTGCCCCTGGTCTGCCAGCGCTGCCTGCAAGCCGACCCCATGCACCTGCAGGTGGAGCGGTCGTTCCGCTTCGTGGCCGACGAGGCCACGGCCGAGGCCCTGGACGACGAGGCCGAGGAAGACCTGCTGGCGCTGAGCCGCGACTTTGATCTGCACCAGCTGATCGAAGATGAGCTGCTGATGGAGGTGCCGCTGGTGCCCCGCCATGACAGCTGCCCTGTCGATCTGCCCACACAGTCCAGCAGCGAGGAATTTGAGCAAGCCGCTGCGGAAAAAACCAACCCATTTGCGATGTTGCAAGGCTTGCGCAAAAATGGCGCCCCGGATTGAGTAGGGCGGCTTTTCGCCCTGCTGGCCTGCCCAAGGCACAGGTACAAAGCATTCGTTTCATGGGATAACCCTGTTGAAAACGTTTGCGCTATAATCGGGAGCTTCGCGCGAAATCCCCTCGTGTCTTTAATGGGCTGATCGCGTTTTTCCCCAACCCTTTTAAGACTCAGGAGCCATCATGGCTGTTCAGCAAAACAAAAAGTCTCCTTCCAAGCGCGGCATGCACCGTTCGCACAATGCACTGAATGTGCCGGGTATCGCTGTGGAAGCCACCACTGGTGAAACCCACCTGCGTCACCACATCAGCCCCAACGGTGTGTACCGCGGTCGCCAGGTGCTGAAGAACAAGTCTGAAGCCTAAGAGCTAGCGCTTCGGACCCGCAAGGCCCGTCGCTACTTCTGGTAGCACGGGCTTTTGTTTTTTTGAAAACCGCCTGCGTGCACCGGTTCCGGTCTGCCGCTCAGGCCTGCGCAACATCCTCTCATGATCATTTTGGCAGTTGACTGCATGGGTGGCGACCACGGCCCCCGTGTCACGCTGGCCGCATGCCGCCAGTTTCTGGATTCCCACCCCGACGCGCAGCTGCTGCTGGTCGGTCGCAAGGACAGCCTGCAGTCGTTTGCACACCCGCGCGCCACGCTGGTTGAGGCCAGCGAAGTGGTGGGTATGGACGATCCGGTGGAAGTCGCGTTGCGCAAGAAGAAGGATTCTTCGATGCGCGTGGCCATTGCCCAGGTCAAGGAGGGTGTGGCCCAGGCTGCGGTGTCGGCCGGCAATACCGGTGCGCTGATGGCGGTGTCGCGCTATCTGCTCAAGACCCTGGAGGGGATTGACCGTCCGGCCATTGCCACCCAGATGCCCAATGACAAAGGCGGCAGCACCACGGTGCTGGATCTGGGGGCCAATGTGGACTGCACGCCGGAGCACCTGTTGCAATTCGCCGTCATGGGCTCGGCCCTGGTCAGTGCGCTGAACAACGGGGGCGAGCCTTCGGTGGGCTTGCTCAATATTGGTGAAGAAGCCATCAAGGGCAATGACACCATCAAGCGCGCGGGTGAGTTGCTGCGCGCTGCTGGCGAAGCCAAGGCGCTGAACTTCTACGGCAATGTGGAAGGCAATGACATCTACAAGGGCCCGGTCGACATCGTGGTGTGTGACGGTTTTGTAGGAAATGTCGCGCTCAAGGCCAGTGAAGGTGTGGCGTCCATGATTGTGGGTGGTCTGAAGGCTGAGTTCAAGCGCAATATATTCACCAAACTTGCTGCTATCGTGGCTTATCCGGTGTTATCTGCACTGATGAAGCGCATGGATCACCGTCGTTACAACGGCGCGGCCCTGCTGGGTCTGCGCGGCCTGGTGTTCAAAAGCCATGGCTCGGCCGATGCGATCGCTTTTGAGCACGCTCTGAATCGTGCGTATGATGCGGCCCGCAACAACCTGCTTGACCGTGTCCGGGCCCGGATTGCAACAGCGGCCCCTTTGTTGGCGCCGGCTGCTGCACCCGGAGCAGGGACTACGGGTGACCCTGAGTGAGCTACCGCATGACCAGTTACGCACGCATTACAGGCACGGGCAGCTATCTGCCTCCCCGCCGACTTACCAACAACGATCTGGCTGCAGAGCTGGCCCAGCGCGGCATCGAGACCTCTGATGAATGGATCGTGGAGCGCACCGGTATCCGGGCGCGCCACTTTGCCGCTCCCGATGTGGGCAGCAGCGATCTGGCGCTGGAAGCCTGCCGCAAGGCCATTGAGGCCGCTGGCATCACGGCCCAGGACATTGACCTGATCATCGTCGCCACGTCCACGCCGGACATGGTGTTTCCCTCCACCGCAGCCATCTTGCAAAACAAGCTGGGCATCACCAACGGCTGCCCGGTGTTTGACGTACAGGCCGTGTGCAGCGGCTTTGTCTACGCCCTGACCGTGGCCGACGCCATGATCCGTGCCGGCGGCGTTCGCCGTGCGCTGGTGGTGGGGGCCGAGGTGTTCAGCCACATTCTGAATTTCGAAGACCGCACCACCTGTGTGCTGTTTGGTGACGGCGCAGGCGCCGTGGTGCTAGAAGCCTCGGAAGAGCCAGGCATTCTGGCCAGCGATCTGCATGCCGACGGCAGCCATGTGGGCATTCTGTGCGTGCCCGGCCATGTGTCCGGCGGTGAGATTCTGGGCTCGCCCCTGTTGACCATGGACGGCCAGGCCGTCTTCAAGCTGGCCGTGGGTGTGTTGGACAAGGCCGCCCGCGCCACGCTGGACAAGGCCGGCCTGACCGAGGCCGACATCGACTGGCTGATTCCCCACCAGGCGAACATCCGCATCATGCAGAGCACGGCCCGCAAGCTCAAACTCTCCATGGACAAGGTGGTGGTCACCGTGGACCAGCATGGCAATACCTCGGCGGCATCGATTCCGCTGGCTCTGGACCATGCGGTGCGCAACGGTCAGGTGAAAAAAGGCCAGAACGTCCTGCTCGAAGGCGTGGGCGGCGGCTTCACCTGGGGTGCCGTACTCCTGAAGATGTAGCGCCTGCAGCGCACAGGGTGCGCTGTAGAGCCTTTTTTGATTCCTATTGAGTGAGCAACGCATGACGCAATTTGCATTCGTCTTCCCCGGTCAGGGCTCGCAGTCCGTGGGCATGCTGGACGCCTGGGGCGATCACCCCGTGGTGGCCCAGACGCTGAAGGAAGCCTCCGACGCCCTGGGTGAAGATGTGGCGGCCCTGATCCACAGCGGCCCCAAGGAAGCGCTGGCGCTGACCACCAACACCCAGCCCGTGATGCTGGTGGCCGCTGTGGCTGCCTGGCGCGTGTGGCTGGCCGAGGGGGGCGCCATGCCGGCCGCCGTGGCCGGCCATTCGTTGGGTGAATATTCCGCCCTGGTGGCCTCCGGCGTGCTGACGCTGGCCCAGGCCGCACCGCTGGTGCGCCTGCGCGCCGCCGCCATGCAGGAAGCGGTGCCTGTGGGAACTGGCGCCATGGCTGCCGTGCTGGGTCTGGATGCCGACAAGGTCAAGGCCGTGTGCGCCGAGGTGACGGCCCAGTTGGGTGGTGCCGAAGTGGTGGAGGCAGTGAACTTCAACGACCCCGGCCAGACCGTGATCGCCGGCTCCAAGGCTGCCGTGGAAGCTGCCAGCGCTGCCGTCAAGGCCGCAGGCGCCAAGCGCGCGTTGCCTCTGCCGGTGTCGGCGCCGTTCCATTCCAGTCTGATGAAGCCAGCGGCCGAAAAGCTCAAGGCCGCCCTGGCTGCACTGGAGCTGAAGACTCCCCAGATCCCCGTGGTCAACAACATCGACGTGGCCGTGCAAACGGACGCCGACTCCATTCGCGATGCCCTGTATCGCCAGGCCTTTGGCCCTGTGCGCTGGGTGGAATGCGTACAGGCCATGAAGGCCCGTGGCATCAACACTTTGGTAGAGTGCGGTCCCGGCAAGGTGCTGGCTGGCATGACCAAGCGCATTGATGCGGAATTGACGGGCGTGGCCCTGTATGACCCTGCCACACTGGCGGAAGTGAAGGAATTGCTCCCATGACAGAGACGACCCAACAAGCCCAGGTGGCCCTGGTGACCGGTGCCACCCGTGGCATTGGCGCCGCCATTGCCCAGGAACTGGCCACCCGTGGCTACACGGTGATTGGCACTGCCACGTCCGACGAGGGTGCAGCCCGCATCAGCGCCGCCCTGGCGGCCCATGGTGGTCGTGGCGTGAAGCTGGATGTGACCGATGCCGCTGGCGTGGACGCGCTGGTGGACGATCTGGTCAAGAACCAAGGTGGTCTGCATGTGTTGGTGAACAACGCCGGCATCACCAAGGACCAGATCTCCATGCGCATGAAGGACGATGATTGGGATGCCGTGATCGACACCAATCTGAAGGCCGTATTCCGACTGAGCCGCGCGGCTATTCGCCCCATGATGAAGCAGCGCTTTGGTCGCATCATCAGCATCACCAGCGTGGTGGGTGCCATGGGCAATCCCGGTCAGGCCAACTATGCTGCCGCCAAGGCCGGTGTGGCCGGCATGAGCCGCGCACTGGCCCGTGAACTGGGCAGCCGCGGTATCACCGTGAACTGCGTGGCCCCGGGCTTTATCGCCACAGATATGACGGCCGTGCTCCCAGAAGAGCAGCAAAAGGCCTTGGCTGCCCAGATCCCTTTGGGTCAGCTGGGCCAGCCTTCGGACATTGCACATGCCGTGGCCTATCTGGCATCTGCCGGAGCCGGCTACGTGACAGGCCAGGAATTGGCTGTCAATGGCGGCATGTACATGTAATTGATGAAAGTTATGCCGTTTCCTCGCGACGGCAGGCCGGATGAAAGGGACTTCCCCGAAACGGCTAGAATCGCGGGTTCATTCACAACCCCCTGAGGGAAACCATGAGCGATATCGAAGCACGTGTCAAAAAAATCATTGCTGAACAACTCGGCGTTGAAGAGTCCCAAGTGACCAACGAAAAGGCCTTCGTGGCTGATCTGGGCGCTGACTCCCTGGACACGGTCGAACTGGTGATGGCCCTGGAAGATGAATTCGGCATCGAGATCCCCGATGAGGACGCCGAAAAGATCACGACGGTGCAAAACGCCATCGACTACGCCAACACCCACCAAAAGGGCTAAGCCCTTTTGAGCGCACCGAGCGATAAAAATAAGGTTTGAACGCATGAGCCGTCGTCGCGTTGTCGTGACCGGCCTGGGTTGCATCAGTCCCGTGGGTAACACGGTGACTGAAGCCTGGGCCAATCTCTTGGCCGGCAAGTCCGGCATTGGCCACATCACCAAGTTCGATGCCACGAATTTTTCGTGCCGCATCGCAGGTGAGGTCAAAGGATTCAATGTGGAGGACTACATGAGCGCCAAAGATGCGCGCTCCATGGACACCTTCATTCACTATGGCATTGCGGCAGCGGAGCAGGCTGTGAAGGATGCAGGTCTGCCCACGGGCGAGGCCTTGTCCGACGACCTTGCGACCCGCATCGGTTGCGTGCTCGGGTCCGGTATCGGGGGCTTGCCCCTGATCGAGAACACTCAGATTGAGCTCTCGAGCCGGGGACCCCGTCGCATCACCCCATTTTTTGTGCCCGCCTCCATCATCAACATGGTGGCTGGTCACGTTTCCATGCGTTTCGGCTTCAAGGGCCCGAACCTGTCCGTGGTGACGGCCTGTACCACAGGCCTGCACTGCATCGGCGAAGCCGGGCGCATGATTGAGTACGGCGACGCCGACATCGTCGTCGCTGGTGGCGCCGAATCCACTGTCTCGCCCCTGGGCGTGGGTGGTTTTGCGGCCATGCGCGCGCTGTCGACCCGCAATGACGACCCCACCGCGGCGTCCCGTCCCTGGGACAAGGACCGCGATGGCTTCGTGCTGGGCGAAGGCGCAGGCGTGCTGGTGCTGGAAGAGTACGAGCATGCCAAGGCCCGTGGCGCCAAGATCTATGCGGAATTGAGCGGCTACGGCATGAGTGCCGATGCCGGTCACATGACCGCGCCCAATATGGACGGCCCGCGCCGCGCCATGTTGAACGCCATGCGCAATGCCGGTGTGAATCCGGACCAGATCAACTATCTGAACGCCCACGGTACTTCCACCCCACTGGGTGACAAGAACGAGAGCAATGCTATCAAGGCAGCGCTGGGCGATGCCGCTTACAAGACCGTGGTCAGCTCCACCAAGTCCATGACCGGCCACCTGCTGGGTGGCGCTGGTGGCGTGGAGAGCGTGTTCACCGTGATGGCCCTGCATGATCAAAAGATCCCGCCGACCATCAACCTGCTGAACCAGGACCCGGACTGCGATCTGGACTACTGCGCCAATACCGCGCGTGATGCAAAAATCGATGTGGCGTTGAAGAACAACTTCGGTTTCGGCGGCACGAATGGCTCGCTGATCTTCAAGCGCATCTAAAGCAGTTTCGCTTTACAAAACCCGCAGGTCTGGCAACGGCCCTGCGGGTTTTGTTTGGGCGCTGCCTTCATGGCAAGGTGGCCGCCATGGCTTCCATCCGTTACCAACCGCCTGCCGTGCGTTACCCGGTGCCCGGGCTGCGCTGGCCTTTGCGCCTGGGCGCGGCCCTGTGGGCACTGGAGGGTGGTTTGCTGCTGGCCTGGCAGCTGTGGGCCGGGCCTCTAGGCTGGGCGGTGGTGGCCCTCGGCTGGGCGCAGTGGATTGCAGTGGGCGGGATCTGGTGGCGCAGTGCAGGCCGAATGCCGCAAGGCCTGTTGCAATGGGATGGCGGCGCCTGGTGGTGGTGGCCGCAGAACGGTGCCGAGCCTCAGCCGTTGCAGGCCATGCAGGTGCGGCTGGATCTGCAAACCGCCATGTGGGTGGCCTGGCAGGGCATGGATGGGGCCTGGCAGTCGGGCTGGCTGCAGGCGGGCAGCGATGGCGCATGCTGGGGAGATTGGCGGCGTGCGGTATATTCGGCGGCCACCGTATCTCCTTTGAGGGAAGAGCGGGTCTGAATCCATCCGCGCTGCATGAGTCCCCATATCGCCCCACCTCCCGCACCTTCCGATACCGATTTGCAACTGGTGGAGCGCACGGTCGCAGGGGATCAGCGTGCTTACGAGCTGCTGGTGCTCAAGTACCAGCGCCGCATCGAACGCCTGATTGCACGCATGGTGCGCGACACCGATCTGGTGCAGGACATCGCCCAGGAAACCTTTTTGCGCGCCTACCGGGCACTGCACCAGTTCCGCGGTGAGGCCCAGTTCTACACCTGGCTGTACCGGATTGCCGTGAACACGGCCAAGAAGGCGCTGCTGGATATGAAGCGCGATCCGGTGCTGACCGAGAGTGCTTTGCACGGTGCGAGTGAAGATGATGAAACTTCTCGGCCTGCAAACGAACCAATCACTGAGGAAACTCCCGAGACGGTGCTGGCAGCGCGAGAAATTGCTGCTGCCGTGAATGCTGCAATGGAGGCTTTACCCGAGGATTTGCGCCAGGCGGTCACGCTGCGCGAGATCGAGGGTTTGAGCTATGAAGAAATTGCCACCGCCATGGGCTGTCCTATCGGAACGGTGCGTTCGCGCATCTTTCGAGCCCGAGAAGCCATCTCCGCACGCGTCAAACCGTTGCTGGAGCGCCAATCGGGCAAACGGTGGTAAGTAAGTGGTGTGGAACGCGGAGCGGGCGCAGGCCCGATTGAGCAGGTAACCCCATGACGGATGATCTGAAAAACAAGGAATTGCTGTCGGCCCTGGTCGATGGTGAATTGCAGGGCGATGAGCTGGCCCAGGCATTGACGTGGGCGGAAGGCAACGAAGGCCACGGCAGCTGGCAGCTCTACCACCTGGTGGGCGATGTGCTGCGCTCGCCCGAGCTTGCCCATCACAGCCAGCATGATCTGCTGGGCGGTCTGCGTGCCCAACTGGCCAAGGAGCCGCCACTGGCCCTGCAGCCCGCGAGGTTGGAGCAACTGGCCCCGGCCCAGCCGCCGCTGACTTCGGCCCTGGCGGGGCGGGTTCCAGACCCCGTGGCCAACGCCTCGGTCTTCCGATGGAAGATGGCGGCGGGCGTGGCCTCGGTGGCCGCCGTGGCCGCCCTGGGCTGGAATCTGGTGGTGGTGCCCGCAGGCCAGGGCAGCCAATTGGCCCAGGCCGGCAGCGCGCCCGCAGCCCAACTGGCGTCGCAAACGCCCATGATGTCCGTGCCCCAGGCCGACGGCGGCGTGATCGCCGTGGCCACAGGCAATGGCAACGAAGTCATCTTGCGTGACCCGCGCCTGGACGAGTTGCTGGCGGCCCACCAGCGCTTTGGCAGCAAGGCGTCGCTGCAAATGCCGGCCGACTTTCTGCGCAACGCCAGCTTTGCCAACACCCCCATGCCGGTTTCCCAGCCGCGCTGATGCCGCAATGCTATGGATTGGAGAGTTGCTTGTGCATATGCAGGGCCACTTTCCAACACCAAACAGCACGCTGGTCCCCATATGAGCGCGATAGGCGCTCATTTTTTTATGCCAAGGCGTTACAGCACCGGGCACGCTTGCGTGCATGATGGAACGCCATGCGGCATGGAACCAAAATGCCGGCCCGTCTTCTAAGTTCACAATTCTCGCGCGCGGGCACAGGCTGGTGGGTGGCGCCAGTTGCGCACCATCGCCGTGCATGCGCCCTGACCGCGCCGCCAGGCGGCGCAGAGATGTTGGAAATGACAGCCAGTTACACGATCGATTGGAAAGGATGAAGATGCCTGCAAAGCAACGCAAAACCCTGCAGACCCTGGGCGTGGCGGCCTTGATTGCCGCAGCCGCCGCTGGTGGCGGTGCCTGGGCACTGCCGGAGGCGCAAGCCCAGGCCGCTCCGGCCCAGCCTGCCGCCGCGGCCCCTGCGGCGCCGCTCGTGGGCGGCCTGCCGGATTTCACCGCGCTGGTGGACCGGGTAGGGCCCTCGGTGGCCAATATCCGCACCACGGAAAAAGTCAGCAAGGGTGGCGCCGCGGCTCTGGGCATGGATGAAGACATGCTGGAGTTCTTCCGCCGCTTTGGCCTGCCGGTGCCCAATATCCCCAAGCAGCAGCGCCCCGGGCCGGGTGACAGCGAGGGGGAATCCCAGCCCAGCGGCGTGGGCTCCGGCTTCATCCTCACGCCCGATGGTTATGTGATGACCAATGCCCATGTGGTGGAAGGGGCGGACGAGGTCATCGTCACCCTGACCGACAAGCGCGAGTTCAAGGCCAAGATCATCGGCAGCGACAAGCGCACCGACGTGGCCGTGGTCAAGATCGACGCCAAGGGCCTGCCGGCCGTGAAGATTGGCGATGTCAGCAAGCTCAAGGTGGGCGAATGGGTGATGGCCATTGGCTCACCCTTCGGCCTCGATAACTCGGTCACGGCCGGCATTGTCTCGGCCAAGCAGCGCGACACCGGCGACTACCTGCCTTTCATCCAGACCGATGTGGCCATCAACCCCGGCAATTCGGGCGGGCCGCTGCTGAATCTGCGCGGCGAGGTGGTGGGCATCAACAGCCAGATCTACTCGCGCTCGGGCGGCTTTATGGGCATCAGCTTTGCCATCCCCATCGACGAGGCCGTGCGCGTCAGCGACCAGCTGCGCGCCAGCGGCAAGGTCACGCGCGGTCGCATCGGCGTGCAGATCGGACCGGTGTCCAAGGACGTGGCCGAGTCCATAGGCCTGGGCAAGCCGCGTGGTGCGCTGGTCTCGGCCACCGAAGCCGGCTCGCCTGCCGCCAAGGCCGGTGTGGAAGCCGGTGACGTGATCATCAAATACAACGGCACCGACATCGACAAGGTTTCCGACCTGCCGCGCCTGGTGGGCAATACCAAGCCGGGCTCCAAGGGCACGCTCACCGTGTTCCGCCGTGGCGCCACCAAGGACCTGAGCATCACCATTGCCGAGGTCGAGCCCGACGACGCCGTGGCCGCACGCAAGGGCCCCGAAGGCTCCACTGCCACGGCCAGCGCCAAGTCGCTGGGTCTGGTGGTTTCCGACCTGAGCGCCGCCCAGAAGAAAGAACTGAGCGTCAAGGGCGGGGTGCGCATTGTCACCGCGACCGACGCCGCAGCCCGTGCCGGCCTGCGCGAGGGCGATGTGGTGCTGTCGGTGGCCAATATCGAGGTGGCCGATGTCAAGGGCTTCGAGGCTGCGCTGGCCAAGGCCGACAAGAACAAGCCCGTGAACATGCTGGTGCGGCGTGGCGAATGGGCCCAGTACGTGCTGGTGCGCCCTGCGCCTTGATGCCCCCTGTACTGGCGCGGTCGCTATGCCGCGCCAGGTGATGGGGAATGCCTGCCACGCTGTAGGACTTGCTTAGGTAGAATCCCCTTTCATCCTGCGCCCAGGCGCCATGGCAAGCAGGTGCTTGCTGCGGAGCCAGGAGCTGAAGGGCTTTGCCGAAAGCGAATTTTCGCTGAATCGCATCTGTGGATAAGCTGTGGTTAAATGTTTTGCCGGACCTTGGGTGAAGACCCTGGTGGCAAAAAAACGGTGCTTTTGCGCAGGCCTTTTGCCTACAATCAGCAGCCCAACCATCGCAGTTGCCAAAGATTGTTGGTTCAGGGCGCGTCACCGTCGACGCGCCCTTTTTTCATGCCTTGTCCATGCCTCGCGCGAGGCACATTCACTTCGTTACCAGACGTTTTTCGTTGATGAAGCACATCAGAAATTTTTCCATCATTGCGCATATTGACCACGGCAAATCCACGCTGGCGGACCGATTGATCCAGCGTTGCGGCGGTCTCGCAGAGCGCGAGATGGAGGCCCAGGTGCTCGACTCGATGGACATCGAGAAAGAGCGCGGCATCACCATCAAGGCGCAGACTGCGGCGTTGCAATACAAGGCCAAGGATGGCCAGGTCTACAACCTGAACCTGATCGACACCCCCGGCCACGTGGACTTCTCATATGAAGTCTCGCGCTCCCTGTCCGCCTGCGAAGGCGCGCTGCTGGTGGTCGACGCCTCGCAGGGCGTGGAAGCCCAGACCGTGGCCAACTGCTACACCGCCCTGGACCTGGGCGTGGAAGTGTTTGCAGTGCTGAACAAAATGGATCTGCCCAATGCCGATCCGGACAATGCCAAGGCCGAGATCGAAGACGTGATCGGCATTGACGCCAGCGACGCCATTCCCTGCTCGGCCAAGACCGGCATGGGCATCGACGATATTTTGGAAGCCGTTGTTGCCAAGGTGCCGCCACCCACGGGCAATCTGGACGCACCGCTGCGCGCCATGATCGTGGACAGCTGGTTCGACCCCTATGTGGGCGTCGTGATGCTGGTGCGCGTGGTGGACGGTCAGCTCAAAAAGGGCGAGCGCTTCAAGATGATGGCCACGGGCGCTGCCTATGAAGCCAACAACGTCGGCGTGTTCACCCCTGCCAACGAGCCGCGCGACGCACTCAAGGCCGGTGAGGTGGGTTACATCATTGCCGGCATCAAGGAACTCAAGGCCGCCAAGGTGGGTGACACCATCACCCTGGAAAAAAAGCTGCCCAACAACCTGGGCCCTGCCGAAAAAGCCCTGCCTGGCTTCAAGGAAGTCAAACCCCAGGTGTTTGCCGGCCTGTATCCCACCGAAGCCAGCGAATACGACCAGCTGCGTGACGCACTGGAAAAGCTGCAGCTCAATGATGCGGCCCTGCAGTACGAACCCGAAGTCTCCCAGGCCCTGGGCTTTGGCTTTCGCTGCGGTTTCCTGGGCCTGCTGCACATGGAGATCGTGCAGGAGCGCCTGGAGCGCGAGTTCGACCAGGATCTGATCACCACCGCGCCCAGCGTGGTCTACCAGGTGGTCAAGGCCGATGGCGAGGTCATCGACGTGGAAAACCCCTCCAAGATGCCCGACCAGGGCCGTCTGGAAGAAGTCCGCGAGCCCATCGTCACCGTGCACCTGTACATGCCCCAGGACTATGTGGGCCCGGTGATGACGCTGGCCAACCAAAAGCGTGGCATACAAAAGAACATGGCCTACCACGGCCGCCAGGTCATGCTGACCTATGAGATGCCGCTGGGCGAAATCGTGCTGGACTTCTTTGACAAGCTCAAGAGCGTCTCGCGCGGCTATGCCTCCATGGACTACGAGTTCCTGGAGTACCGCGCCTCCGACGTGGTCAAGGTCGACATCTTGCTCAATGGCGAAAAAGTGGATGCCCTGTCCATCATCGTCCACCGCTCGCAGGCCACCTACCGTGGTCGCGCCGTGGTGGCTAAGATGCGCGAAATCATCAGCCGCCAGATGTTCGACGTGGCCATCCAGGCCGCCATCGGCGCCAACATCATCGCGCGTGAGACCGTCAAGGCCATGCGCAAGAACGTGCTGGCCAAGTGCTATGGCGGTGACATCAGCCGCAAGCGCAAGCTGCTGGAAAAGCAAAAGGCCGGCAAGAAGCGCATGAAGCAAATTGGCTCGGTGGAAGTGCCGCAAGAGGCCTTCCTGGCCATCTTGCAAGTGGAGGATTGATGCAAGCCATGCAATGGATTACGGCCGCGGTTCTGGCGGCTTTCGTGGGCTATGTCGGTGCCTGGTATACCGGCGCCATCGAGGGCAATTTTGCCCTGCTGATGCTGACGGCCACCCTGGTGACCGGTGCCTATTGGCTGGCCGAGCGCCTGTACTTCTGGCCCCGCCGCAAGAAAACCGCCCAGGCCCTGGCCGAGGCTGCGGAGACGCGCCGCGCCGAGCTGGACCGCATGGGCATTGCCAAGGTGGATGTGGACACCACCGAAGGCCAGCAAAAAGCCCTGGTTCAGCCCTGGTGGCTGGACTGGACGGCTGGCCTGTTCCCGGTGATTGCCGTGGTGTTCGTGCTGCGCTCGTTTCTGTTCGAGCCTTTCAAGATCCCCTCGGGCTCCATGATCCCCACGCTGCTGGTGGGCGATTTGATCCTGGTGAACAAGTTCACCTACGGTGTGCGCCTGCCCGTGATCAACAAAAAGATCACCGAAGGCTCGCCCGTGCAGCGCGGCGATGTGATGGTGTTCCGCTATCCCCCGCAGCCCAGCCTGGACTACATCAAGCGCGTGGTGGGTGTGCCCGGTGACACCGTGGCCTATCTGAACAAGCGCCTGACCATCAACGGCCAGCCCGTGGAGACCAAGGACCTGCCGGACTTCTTCGATGAAGACGCCATGCGCTACTTCAACCAGTACGAAGAGACCCTGGGCCTGTCCCCGCACCGATTGCTCAACACCCAGGGTGTGCCGGCCTTTGTGCAAGGCGCCAGCAACTATGCCTACCGCGACAACTGCACCTACAGCGTCGAAGGCGTGACCTGCAAGGTGCCCGAGGGCAATTACTTCGTCATGGGCGACAACCGCGACAACTCGCTGGACTCGCGCTACTGGGGTTTTGTGCCGGACGAGAACATCGTGGGCAAGGCCTTTTTTGTCTGGATGAACTTCGGCAACTTCAAACGCATTGGCGCTTTCAACTAAACGCCAGTGCTGAGATCGTGAACACGCTCTGATAAGCCGGCACGGTTCGCCCCTCGCGGGGTGATCGCTGTGCCGGTTTTTTGCGTTTGGCGGACAATGTGGGCCTTGTGGTCGCCAGACCACCGCTGACAGGTTCAGCCTGTTTTTTGTTTACCGAGTCAACCCTCCTTTGTTTTTCTAGGTTTTTTCTAGGTGCTACCTGGTCTTCTTGCTCTGCAGCAGCGTCTGCAGCACACATTTTCCGAACCCGCCTTGCTGCAGCGTGCGTTGACGCATCGCAGCTTTTCGGCCGATAACAACGAACGCCTGGAGTTCCTCGGGGACTCCGTGCTGAGTCTTGCCGTCTCCACCTTGCTGTTCCAGCGGCTGCAGTCGCTGCCCGAGGGCGACCTCTCGCGCGTGCGCGCCAACCTGGTCAAGGAAGGTACGCTGCACCAGATCGCCCTGAAGCTGGAGCTGCCCAGCCTGCTGCGCCTGGGTGAGGGCGAGTTCAAATCCGGCGGCAAGCAGCGTCCCTCCATCTTGGCGGACGCGGTGGAAGCGCTGATTGGCGCGGTCTATCTCGACGCAGACTATCTGCAGGCCGAACGCCTGGTGCACCACCTCTACGAAGGGGTGGACATCAACCCGCAAATGCGTGCGGTGCAAAAAGACCCCAAGACCGCACTGCAGGAATGGCTGCAAGGCCGTCGCATGCAGCTGCCGCAGTACAAAGTGGCTGCGATTACCGGGGCCGCGCATTTGCAAACCTTCGAGGTGGAATGCTCCATTGCGGAACTTCACCTCCATGCCAACGGCAACGGCGCTTCGCGCCGTGCTGCGGAGCAGGCGGCAGCCGCTGCCTTGCTCGATCAACTGAAAGCGAAACATCCATGACCGACGCTGCGAAGAAAAAAGTAGCAGGCAAAGCAGGCGCAGAGCGTGCTAAAAGCCAAATTGACATCAACGATCCTAGCCTGGACTACATCAGTGCCATGCTGACGGGCGCCAAGCCCGGCGCCACTGCCACGCCCATACGCAGCGAAGAAGAAACCGCTGCCGAGCCCGTGCGCGAAGTGCCGGTGGAAGAGCAGCGCTGCGGCCTGATCGCCATCGTGGGCAAGCCCAATGTGGGCAAGTCCACACTGATGAATGCGCTGGTGGGGCAGAAAATCTCCATCACCTCGCGCAAGGCGCAGACCACGCGCCACCGCATCACCGGCATCCACACCAAGGAAGAGACCCAGTTCGTCTTCGTGGACACGCCCGGCTTCCAGACCAAGCATTCCACCGCCTTGAACAAGTCGCTGAACAAGACGGTTATGGGTGCCATCGGCGACGTGGACCTGATCTTGTTCGTGGTCGAAGCGGGCAGCTTCACCCTGGCCGACGCCAAGGTGTTGTCGCTGTTCAAGCCCGGCATTCCCACGCTCTTGATCGCCAACAAGCTGGACGCAGTGGGTCGCCGCCATGAAATCGCTCCCTGGCTGCAAAGCATGCAGGAGCGCCACCCCTTCGCCGAGTTCGTGCCCATGTCGGCCAAGAACAAGAAGGACATCGAGCGCCTGTACGGCATCTGCGCCAAATACCTGCCGCAGCAGCCCTGGTTCTACGGCCAGGACGAGCTGACCGACCGCAGCGAGAAATTCCTCGCCGCCGAAACCGTGCGCGAAAAGCTGTTCCGCTTCACCGGCGACGAGCTGCCCTATACCTCCACCGTGGTCATCGACAAGTTCGAGGAAGAGCCCAGCAAGGCCCACAAGCGCTTTATGCGCGTGGCCGCCACCATCGTGGTGGAGCGCGACGGCCACAAGGCCATGGTGATTGGCCAGGGTGGCGAGCGCCTCAAGCGCATCAGCACCGAAGCCCGCCAGGAGCTGGAAAGGCAGTTCGACGCCAAGGTGTTTTTGGAAGTGTGGGTCAAGGTGCGGTCTGGCTGGGCGGATGATGAAGCCCGCGTCAAGTCTTTTGGATACGAATAAGCGTCATCGAGACGTCGTTGCCTTGTCTTGACCGCTACGCAGGGCTGTCTGAAACCCTGTGATGGCGGCGGCAGTCTTCGCTTGCTTCCCATGCGTTGCGCAATAAAGCGTGAACGCGAAGGTGGCGCGCAGACAGTACATTCAGTACGGCAAGCGCCGCCGACAAAGTGCACGCTTTATTTCGCAAGGCATCATGGCCACCAAACGCGTTAGCGAAGAACCCGCCTTTATCCTGCACCAGTACGACTGGAGCGAATCCAGTCTGATCCTGGAATGCTTCACCCGCCACCGCGGCCGGGTGGCGCTGGTGGCCAAGGGCGTCAAGCGCCACACCTCCAACTTTCGGCCGGTGCTGCTGGCACTGCAACCGCTGAAACTGAACTGGACGCTGGCGGGCGATGGCACGGCAGACATCCATACGCTCAAGGGCGCGGAATGGGCGGGCGGCCATGTCATGCCCACGGGCGATGGCCTGCTCACCGGCATGTACCTCAACGAGTTGCTCATGCGCCTGCTGGCGCGTGAAGACCCCTACGCCCTGCTGTTTGATGCCTATGCCAGCGTGGTGCGCCTGCTGGCGGCCGCCTCGGCGCCGCGCCGTGCAGACTCTGCCGCTGCCGCACAGCTGGAGCCCACGCTGCGTGCGTTTGAGCTGCTGCTGCTGCGCGAGCTGGGACTGCTGCCCGCGCTGGACAGCGACACCCAGACCCTGCAGCCGCTGCAAGCCCACACCCACTATGTGCTGGGTGCCGAAACCGGCCTGCAGCCCGCAGGCCAGACACGTGCCAGCCTCAGCGGTGCGCAATGGCTGGCGCTGCATGCAGCCTTGTATGGTCAGGGCGGTGTGGATGGCTTTGCCGCCCTTGCCCGCGCTTGCGAAGTGGGGGCAGCAAAGCTCAAGCCGCAGCTGCGTGCGCTGCTGCAATACCATTGCGGCCATCCGCCGCTGCGCACCCGCCAGCTGTTGCTGGACCTTCAATCGCTATGACCGCTTCTACCGTCGCTTCTTCTGCCGGCAATGTCCGCACCGCTTTGTCCGTCAACGTCAACAAGGTCGCGCTGGTGCGCAACACGCGCCACCTGGGCATTCCCAGCGTCGCGCGCGCGGCCCAGCTGTGCCTGGCGGCGGGCGCCCAGGGCATCACCATCCACCCGCGTCCGGACGAGCGCCATATCCGCAGCAGCGATGTCTACGAGCTGGCCGAGCTGATGCAGCAATGGCCTGCCGCAGAGTTCAACATCGAAGGCAATCCCACGCAAAACCTGATGGACTTCATTCGCCAGGTGCGCCCCCACCAGGCAACCTTTGTGCCTGACAGCGAAGACCAGTTCACCAGCGACCATGGCTGGACCTTCCCGCAAGACGCCGAGCGCCTGCGCCCTTTGATTGCCGAGTGCAAGCAGCTGGGCGTGCGCGTCAGCCTGTTCATGGACCCGGTGCCAGAACAGATGGCGGCCGCCAAGGCCGTGGGCGCGGACCGTGTGGAGCTCTACACCGAGCCCTATGCCGCCTCCTGGGGCACGCCCGGACATGCCGAACAGCTGCGCATCTATGCCGCCGCCGCCCAGGCCGCGCTGGATGCCGGCCTGCAGGTGAATGCCGGCCACGATCTGAACCGCGACAACCTGCCCGCCTTTGTGGCCCAGGTCGTTGGCCTGGCGGAAGTCTCCATCGGCCATGCGCTGATCGCTGACGCGCTGGAGCTGGGCTATGCCGAAACAGTGCGCGCCTATCAGGCGGCTATCGATGCCGGCATGGCGGCCCGGGTGTGACCCTGGTTTTGATAGCTGCTAAAGCGTTCTGTGATTGCGCTTGCGGCCTGTTTGACTGCAAAAAACCTGTGCAAAGGATGGCCCCATGATCTACGGCATTGGCACCGATATCTGCGATATCCGCCGCATACGTGCCAGCCTAGAGCGGCATGGCGAGCGCTTTGCCCAGAAGGTGCTGGCCGAGGGCGAGATGGCGGTTTGGCGCCGCCGCAGCGCGCGCTGGCCCGAGCGCGGCGTGCGCTATGTGGCCACGCGTTTTTCGGCCAAGGAAGCTTTCAGCAAGGCCGTGGGCATGGGCATGCGCATGCCCATGACCTGGCGGCACTGCGAGGTGGTCAACCTGCCCAGCGGCCAGCCCAGCATCGTCTTGCATGGCGAACTCAAACAATGGTTTGAGGCGCAGGGCTTGCGCGTCCATATCACCATGTCCGATGAGTCCGAGTACGCCGCCAGCTTTTGTGTCGTCGAGAAAAAAGATTGAAATCGCCTGCGGATGCATATGTCTATTGCATAAGCCGCTATTTTTAAAAGAGTAAACAACATGCGTCTGCACGCCCCCTTGATCATCGACATTGCCGGCACCGTCCTCACCGATGTGGACCGCGCCCGGCTGGCCCATCCGCTGGTGGGCGGCATCATCCTGTTCAAGCGCAACTGGGCAGACCGTGCGGCCCTGGTGCAGCTGTGCGCCGACATCAAGGCCGTGCAGCCCGACCTGCTGATCTGCGTGGACCATGAAGGCGGGCGCGTGCAGCGCTTTCGCACCGATGGCTTCACCCATATCCCGCCCATGCGCGCCCTGGGTGAGATGTGGATGGATGACGGCAAGGGCAAAAAATACCGCGAAGGCTCGGGTGCCATGCGCGCCATGAATGCGGCCACGGCGGCCGGCTATGTGCTGGGCACGGAATTGCGCGCCTGCGGCGTGGACTTCAGCTTCACACCGGTGCTGGATCTGGATTACGGTGAGAGCTCCGTCATCGGCGACCGCAGCTTTCACCGTGACCCGCGCGTGGTGGTCGCGCTGGCTAAAAGCCTGATGCATGGCCTGTTGCAGACCGGCATGGGCAATTGCGGCAAGCATTTCCCCGGCCATGGTTTTGTGAAGGCCGACTCGCATGTGGACATACCCGTGGACAAGCGCAGCCTCAAGGCCATTTTGGATGAGGACGCCGCGCCGTATCCCTGGCTGTCCAGCGTGCTCACGGCCGTGATGCCGGCCCATGTCATCTACCCCAAGGTGGATGCCCGCCCGGCAGGCTTCAGCGAAAAATGGCTCAAAGACATTCTGCGCAGCCAATTGCGTTATGACGGCGCCATCTTCAGCGACGACCTGAGCATGGAAGGTGCACGCCGTATCAATGGCCAGCTCATCAGCTACACCGAGGCCGCGCTCCAAGCCTTGAACGCCGGCTGCGACATGGTGCTGCTGTGCAACCAGAGCCTGGGCTTTGGCGAGCATGTGGACCAGTTGCTCGACGGCATGGACGCCGCGCTGCGCGATGGCCGCTGGGTGCCGGACGAAGACTCCGAATCCCGTCGCCTGGCCCTGCTGCCCGAGACCGAACCCCAGGCCTGGGACGATTTGATGCGCCAGCCCGCTTACCTGCAGGCGCTGGATTTGCTGCCCTGATCCCTGGCGGCCTGCCGGCGGTGGAGTGGGCCTGCGCGGCTTTCCGCCGCGTGCCTGCTACCAAGAATTCAATCCATGTGTGAAGGAAGATGTATGGGCCAGTCAGCCTATCAGCCGGGTCGGTGGCTGCGTGATCTGCTGCGTTTTTTGCCGCTCAAGAGCCAGTTCGTCCTCTCCGGCAATGTGCGCGATCTGCAATGTGCCGAAGTTGCACCCGGCATGGTGACGGCGCAGCCGCTCAACCAGGTGCTGGGCGATGCACTGCGCCGCCACGGCTATGCCCACACCCTGGTCTACCAGCCGCTGTCGGGCTTTTCTGCCATCCACGGCCCGGGCCAGGAGGTCCAGGCCTCCGACGCCGTGCTCACCCAGCTGGGCCTCACGGTGGCCAACGGCCAGGCACCTGCGGGTGTCGACATGCTCTCGGCTGCGCTGGAGCGCCTGGTGACCGACCCCAACCTGGCCCAGGGCGCGCCCTGCGCACTGGTCATCGATTTCGCCTCGCGCCTGCTCACACGCAGCAGCGACCTCACGGCCGTGGAGCACCAGCTGTTCACGCGGGCGCTGATGCTGTCCCACCAGGCGCGTACGCGGCCAGCGGGGGCGGAGCGCAAGCCTTTTTTCAACACCGTGATCTGGGTGGTGGACAAGGAGGGCGATCTGCCCGACTGGCTGCTGGTGGGCAACCCGCGCATTCGCCATGTGCCGGTGGCGCGGCCCGACGGGCTGGCGCGGCGTGCGCTGGCCCCCGGCTTGCTGCGCCCGCTGGCCGGCTTTGCCGAGGCCGCCCCCGAAGCCCGTGTGCAGGCCGAGAACGCCTTTGTTGACGGCACGGAAGGCCTGCTGCTGCTGGACATGAACGCCATCGCCGTGCTGGCGCGGGTGGAAGGCGTGCCGGTGGAGCGTGTGGCCGATGCCGTGCGCCGCTACAAGGTGGGCGTGACCGAAGACCCCTGGCTCAAGATCGACCGCAGCAAGATCCGCGATGCGGACCGCTTTATCCGCCAGCGCGTGAAGGGGCAATCCCAGGCCGTGGTGCACATGCTGGACATTGTCAAACGCGCCATGACCGGCGTGGGCGGCAACCGCCGTGGCAACCGCCCGCGTGGCGTGGCCTTTCTGGCCGGCCCCACGGGCGTGGGCAAGACGGAGCTGGCCAAAACCATCACCAGCTTGCTGTTTGGCGACGAGAGCGCCTACATCCGCTTCGATATGTCGGAGTTCAGTGCCGAGCATGCGGACCAACGCCTCATCGGTGCCCCGCCCGGCTATGTGGGCTATGACGCCGGTGGCGAGCTCACCAATGCGATTCGCGAACGTCCCTTCAGCGTGGTGCTGTTCGACGAGATCGAAAAAGCCCATCCGCGGGTGTTGGACAAGTTTCTGCAAATCCTGGATGACGGCGTACTCACCAGCGGGCGTGGCGACAGGGTGTATTTCTCCGAGGCCCTGATCGTCTTCACCTCCAATCTGGGCATTTACAAGATGGACGAACAGGGCCGGCGCACGCTGAATGTCTCGGCCAGCGAGTCCTACGAAACCGTGAGCGCCAAGGTGCATGCCGAGATCGACAGGCATTTCAAGCTGGTGCTCAACCGCCCCGAAATCCTCAACCGCATGGGCGAGAACATCATCGTTTTCGACTTCATCCGTGAAGACGTGGCGCAGCAGATCTTCGAGCAGATGGTGGCGGTGACGCTGGCCGACCTGCGCGCCCAGGAGCTGCAGGTGGACATGGCGGAGGCGGCGCTGTCGTCCCTGCGGACACTGTGCCTGCGCGACCTGTCCAACGGCGGCCGCGGCATACGCAACCAGATGGAGGCGCATTTGCTCAACCCGCTGGCCCGCGCCTTGTTTGACGCCGATGCCCAAGCTGGGCAGCGCTTTGAAGTGACGGCGCTGGCCTCCCAGACGCTCACGCTGGCAGCGCGTTGACCCTGGCGGAGCAGACCGTGGACGCTGCCCACCTAGGCCTTTCGCGCCTGCATTTTCCGGTGACCACGCTGGGCCCCGGAAAGCGGCTGGGCATCTGGTTTCAGGGCTGTTCGATACGCTGCCCCGGTTGTATCTCGGCCGATACCTGGCGTGCACCGCAGGAGCGGATCGCAGCGCCAGATCTGGTGGCCCAGATCGCGCCCTGGCTGGCCGCTTGCGACGGCGTGACCATTTCCGGCGGCGAGCCCTTTGACCAGCCCGAGGCCTTGCATGCGCTGCTGCAATGCCTGCGCGCCGAGCGCGACACCAATGTGCTGGTTTATTCCGGTCACCCCTGGGAGGCATTGCAGCCGCATCTGGGGCAGATGTCTGGGCTGATCGACGCCCTGATCTCCGAGCCCTTTGTGCAGGAGGCCCCGAACACCCTGGCCCTGCGCGGCAGCGACAACCAGCGCCTGCATTGCCTCACGCCGCGTGGCCAGGCCTTGTTTGCAGGCTATGAGCGCGCACAGGCCGATGGCCAGCGGCACTTTGACCTCATGCTCGATGCACAGGGCACGGTATGGCTGGCAGGCATTCCCGGCCGTGGTGATATGCAGCGCCTGCAGGCCTTGCTGCAGGCCGATGGCCACCGTGCACACACGACCGAAGCACCCGACAGAAATTTATGCACGACACCACGATGATCCGCTTTTGTCCCAGCTGCGAAACCGAGCGGGCGCTGGATGAAATGTTCTGCGAAGGCCAGATGCCCGATGGCCACCACTGCGGTTGGAGCCTGGTGGAAGTGCCTATTCGCCCGCAGGGCTGGCGGCCTGCTGTGGTGGTGCCCGCCGATGCAGAACACTCACAGGAGGTCACTGTCGAGCACATCACGCCAGTGGATGCGGGGCCTGTCTGTACCAACGGCCACCCCATGGAGGCGGGCGATTTGATGTGCGCGCAATGCGGTGCGGACCTGGCAGAAACGCCGGTGCCAGCGCCTGCGGCCGAGGGTGACGATGTCGAGGCTGAAGCGCAGGCTGCCGAAACGGTGATCGATGGCTGGCGTGTGCTGCACCCCATCAGCAGCGCCGTGGGCCTGCGCGACCGCTACCTGGCCGAGGAGGTGGATGGCGAACGCCGCGCCGTGCTCACGCTCTACCACCAGGGTGCCGAGCCCGACCCCTCGGTGTATGAGGCCCTGCAGCGTGTGCCCGCCGTGCATGTGCCACAGTTCTATGCCATAGGGCGCTGGAACGAGCGCGCCTACGAGGTGGCCGAGGAGTTGACCGGTGGCACGCTGGCCGACCTGGGTTTGGTGGCGGGCGACACCGCATCGGTGCGCAAAATCGTCTACGAGCTGGGCATGGCCTTGCAGGCTCTGGCTGAGGTGGGTCTGCGCCACCGGGATCTGCGGCCAGGCACATTGCTGGTGCGCAACCGCGACCCGCTGGACCTGGTCATCGGCGGCTTTGGTTCGGCGCGGCTGTCGGAGTTTGACCTCGACATCGTCTCGCCGTTGGAGATCACCTGCTACACCGCGCCCGAGGCTGTGGCCGGTGGTGTGGCCGCCGCCTCGGACTGGTGGAGCCTGGGCATGGTGCTGCTGGAGCAGATCACCCGGGGCGAATGCTTTGCCGGCGTGAACCAGCATGCCTTCTTGATCCATGTGCTGGCCAATGGTGCGCCCATTCCCGATGGGCTGGATGCATCCATGGAGCTGCTGTTGCGCGGCCTGCTGGCACGCGACCGCATGCAGCGCTGGGGCTGGGCGCAGGTGAAAGACTGGTTGGATGGCAAGGCCGTTGCCGCACCTGCACGCGCTCAGGCAGCCGGGCAGGGTGGGGCAGGGCCGGCGATCACGCTGGCCGGAGAGTCCCACCATTCGCTGGCCGCTTATGCGCTGGCGGCTGCGGAAGCCCCGCATTGGGAGGCCGCGCGCGAGCAGTTGCTGCGTGGCGCGCTCACCACCTGGGTGCAGGAGGCCGAGGCCCCGGCCCAGGTGTTGGCCGCATTGCGCCGCATTGCACAGCTGGAGATGGGGGATGACTTCAAGCTGCTGCTGGCGCTCAAGGTGCTGAATTCAGAGATGCCGCCCATTCACACGGGCGCGATCGTCACACCGCGCTGGCTGCTGGAGCATCCGCTGGAGGCTTATGAACTCATTACCGGCCCGGTGCCGGATGTGTTGGATGAGTTGGGCACCGAGAGCTGGCTGGGCCAGCTCAAGACCCGTGTGGGCGCGGTGCGCAACCGCGCGCGCAATCTGGACATTGCGCTGGATGAGGACACGCTGCGCATCAATCTGCTGAGCACCTCGCGCGTGCGGCTGGCGGCGGAGTGGGAAGAGCGGCGCAAGCTGTTGCCCGACACCGAGCACCTGGGCCTGCTCAATCTGCTGGAGCGGCGCAGCCTGAGCGAAGAAGACCTGATCGTGGTGCTGAGCGCCGAGATCGGCCAATTCCGTGCCTGTGAGCTGATCGTGCAAGAGGCACGTAGCCTGGCATTGCAACACGGTGTGCACCAGTTCCTGGAAGCCGCTGCACGCGAGACCATTCGCTGGCCGCGCAGCGAGATCTTGCAGGCGGTGGCCGAGCGCATAGAAGGCTTTGCGCGCTGTGCCAGCGAGACGGTGAATGGCTGGGCCGATACCTTCCGTATCGACAAGCGCATTCCGCTGGCGCAGGCCCTGGTGCTGCTGGCCATTCCGCAAGCGCAATGGCAGGTGCCGCAAAAGCAGCAGTACATCGCGCAGATTCTCGATTTTTTTGAGAAAAAAATCGTCACCAGCGTCATGCGCGGCCCGCTGGTGCGCATGGCCATAGGGCGTACCACGGGGCGTGTGGACCTGACCGAGTTCAGCACGCCGCGCCTGGATGCCGGCGCATTGCTGGACCATATCGTGCAACGCAATGGCCGGGCGATTGCGCTCGATCCTGCGGTCTTCGACCCGACAGATTCCACCATTGCCATGCGGCTGAGCGTGCTGGAGCGCAACACGCTGCTGCACAAGCGCGATACCGGTATTGATGGCTGCTACCTCGGCTTTCCCTTTTTGCTCACCCGCGATGCGCGTCCGGGTGCGGCCACGCGCATTGCCCCCGCACTGCTCTGGCCGGTCAAGCTCAGCCACACCGTGGGTGCACGTGGCAAGGTCACCCTGGCCTTTGATGGCGAGCGCGAAGAGGTGCGCATCAACCCCGCTTTGGAGGGCCTGGTGGGACCCGAGGCCGAGGGGCGCTGGCGCAAGGCCGTGGACGCGTTGCTGGGCCGTTCCGCCCTGCGCGCTGCAGATGTGATGGATGCCCTGGGCACGCTGGCGCTGCCGCGTTCACGGGCCCTGGTGGCCCTGCCTGGCACACGCACCCCGCTGGACCCGCACAGCACGGAGCTGGAATGTGCGGCCGTGCTGTTTCATGTGACCTTTTCCGGTCAGGCGATTGGCGAGGACATACGCCAGCTCAAATCCCTGCCGGCGGCCGGCACCGGGCTGGAGACGGCGCTGCGTCTGGGGCCGCAAGTCACAGCTGAATCCATGCCGCGCCCGCCGGAGGTGGAGCGCTATTTCACCGTCCACAGCGACCCTTCGCAGGAGGATGCCGTGCTGCGTGCACGTACAGCCCCTGGACTGGTGGTGGAAGGGCCTCCGGGCACCGGCAAAAGCCAGACCATTGTGAACATGGTGGGTGATGCCATAGGCAGTGGCCGCAGCCTGCTCATCGTCTGCCAAAAGCATGCGGCGCTGGAGGTGGTGCACAAGCGGCTGGTGGCCGAGGGACTGGGCCACCGTGTGGTCATGGTCAATGACGTGAACCGCGACCGCATGCCCGTGATCCGCTCTGTGCGCGAGCAGCTGGAGGCGCTGCTGCGCCGCAAGGACGACCCGGCGGCACCCATACGCCGCAGCCGCCAGGAGCTGGCGGCGCGGGTGGAGGCGCTGGAGCGCACGCTGGACAGCCACCATGAGGCCTTGCACCGCATGGATGAGCGCATAGGCAGCAGCTACCGTGTGCTGCTGGGTGAGCTGATTCAGCTGGAGGCCGGAACGCCGCCGCTGGATGTGCCGGCGCTGCGCCCCACGCTGGAGCCTTTGAACCTGGCCGAGCTGGCCGCGTTGGAGGAAGAGTTGGCGCCGCTGGCCCGCTATTGGCTGCCCGCGCGCTATGAAGACAGTGCGCTGGTGGCGCTGCGCGCTTTCACGGCCGATGCCGCCACCGTCACGGACTTCACCGAGGCCTTGCAGGCTTTGGGGGCTGCGGAAGACGCGCGCATGCAGGTGTTGCTGTCCAGCCAGGCATCGTTTGATCTGGACGACCCGGCCCCACACCGCGCATGGCTGGCCGCACATGGGCCACTGTTTCTGGAGCTGGCGGAGGACGACAGAGTGCAGCTGGCGCGCTGGCTGCCGTTGTTCCGCGCACAACAGGGGGGCGAGGCGGAAGGGGCGGCACTGATCGCCGAGCTGCTGCGCCTGCGTGATGCCCTGGCGGCCTGCCGCCTGGAGGATGTGGATGCCAAGCTCTCACCTGCTGTTGCGCGGATGGGCGTTTCGCAGCTCCAGACGCTCGAAAAGCTGGTACGTGAAGCCCTCACGCCAGCAGGCTGGCTGGCCCGCTTGAGTCCGCTGCGCTATCTGCGAGGGCGGCGTCTGGTGGCCTTGCTGCAGGGGCTGGGCGAGGCCGGAGGGTCTGCAGGCCTGCCGGTTGTGCGCGCCTGCACTGCGCTGGAGCAGCAGCTGCGCCCCCTGCGTGCAGCGCTGCAGCCTGTGCTCCAGCGGCTGCAGCTGCCGCCCTTGGCGGAGGATGCTGGCGCGGAGATGGTCGCCGCCACGGCCCAGACATTGGCGGCCTTGCAGCGTGCGGCGCAGCGCGCGGAATTGCTGGCGTCGGCACCAGCTGTGGGCAAGATGGACCGCGCAGCCCAGGCCGGTTCGCGTGAAGCCATCGTCCATCTCTATGCCGAGTACGACGCGGTGTTTGCGCGCTGTGATGTGCGCGAGCGCAGCCGTGCGGCGCTGGCGCGTCTGGCGCAGTGGATGGAGCCCGCCTGGGTGGAAGCCTGCGCGCAGGCCATGACCAGCCATGCCGCCTGCGCCCAGCAATGGCAGCCGTTGTGCGCCGCGCTGCCCACGCTGGCGGCCTACCAGTATTTCCGTGCGCGGGCGGAGCGCCTTTCTCCCGTAGCGCTGCAGGCCCTGCGGCAGCTGCGCGGCAAGCAGGATGTACTGGATGCCATGGCGCCGAGCACGTTGGAAGAGGCCGTGCGCCGCATTCTGCGCCGCGAGGCGCGCCTGGGTTGGAAGCGCTCCATGGAGCTGGCAAGTCCCGAGCTGGTGCTGGAGCGTGAAGAGTTGGAGGCCAAGGTGGCGCATCTGGCCGAGCTGGATAGGCAGCTGCGCGGGTTGAATCGCGCGCTGCTGCGCGAGAGCTATGACCTGGCCGCGATACGGCCGTTGCGCGAGTGGGAGGACGTCACGCGCCTGACCGGGCAGCGTGCGCGCCGGCTGCGCGAGTTTCTGGACCTGGGCGGCCCACTGGGGCTGATGAAGCTGCGGCCCGTGTGGCTGATGAACCCGGATGTGGCCAGCCGCGTGCTGCCGCTCAAGTCCGCCCTGTTCGATACGGTGATCTATGACGAGGCCTCGCAGATGCCGGTGGAATTTGCGCTGCCCTCGCTGTTCCGTGCCCGTGTCAGCGTGGTCAGTGGAGACGAAAAACAAATGCCGCCCACGGCATTCTTCTCCAGCAAGGTGGAGAGCGACGAGGCCCAGTCCTTCGACGGCGAAGGGCCGGAGGAAGACGCCTCCGAGGAAGAGCGCGAGGCCTACGACGAAACCTGGAACCGCCGCGAGATCAAGGATTGCCCGGACCTGCTGCAGCTGGCCCGCACCAGCTTGCCGAATGCGCGGCTGCAAATCCATTACCGCTCTGCCTACCGCGAGCTGATCAACTATTCCAATGCAGCCTTCTATGGAAACGACCTGCATGTGCCGGTGCGCCATTCGCCCTCTGCCGTGGCTGCGGCGCGGCCCATAGAGATGATCCGGGTGGATGGTGTGTACCAGGAGCAAACCAATCCGGCCGAAGCCAAGCGCGTGGTGGACCTGCTGGCCGAGATCTGGCGGGCACCGTATGCCCAGCGCCCTTCGGTGGGGGTGGTCACCTTCAACCGCAAGCAGGCCGACCTCATCGAGGACACCATGGAGGCACGTGCAGAAGCCGACGAAAGCTTCCGGGAGGCCTATCGCCTGGAGCTGCAACGCAACGAAGATGGCGAGGACATGGGCGTGTTCGTGAAGAATGTGGAGAACGTGCAGGGGGACGAGCGCGATGTGATCGTTTTCTCCTCCACATTCGGCCGCAACCCCCAGGGCACGTTCCGGCGCAATTTTGGCGTGCTGGGGCAAAAAGGCGGTGAGCGCCGGCTGAATGTGGCGGTCACGCGCTCGCGGTGCAAGATCTATATGGTGACCTCCATGCCCATCAACGACATTTCGGATGCGCTGACCACGCGCCGTCCGCTTTCCTCACCACGCGACTTTCTGCAAGGCTATATGGCGTATGCGCGCACGGTGTCCAGCGCAGATCTGGATGGGGCCAAGGCTTTGCTGGGGCGCTGGGCATCACCCTCATCGCAAGCGGCCGTGGTGGATATGTCTGCGGTGGGCGATGGCTTTCGCAGCGCCGTGGGCGCGTACATCCGGGGGCTGGGCCATGCGGCCACGACCACGGCAGAGGGCGATGCCTTTGGACTGGACTACGCCATCGAGCACCCGCAGACAGGGATTTTTGCCATCGGCATCGAATGCGATGCCCCGCGCCATGATCTGCTGGAGCATGCGCGGGCACGCGAGGTGTGGCGGCGCAATGTGCTGCAGCGTGCGGTGCCGGTGATTCACCGGGTGTCGTCCCAGGCCTGGTTCCAGGATGGCGCGGCCGAACGTGAACGCCTGCGCACTGCCATTGCGCAGGCGCTGGCGGTTTTGCCGGAGGCCATTCCTGAGCCCGCTGTCATCGACACAGAGCGCAGCGAGGTGCTGCCATGAGCGGGCCCAAAGTCGTGCGTGTAGTAACGCGGGAAGAATTGCTGGCCCAATCCCATGCGCTGCTGGCGCGCATGGACCAGGCACAGGCCCACTGGCTGAAATCCGTGGCGACAGAAGACGGCGATGCGCGTGCACAGGCTGCAGCGCGTCGAGAGCAGCTGCTGGCGCTGCTGGCATCCGATGCATTTGCGCGCTTCAACGCCGCGGCAGAGCGCGAAATCACTTTTCTGCACGACGATGCCGAGCGCCGCCACGAGCAGGCCGCTGTGCAGCGCGCCCAGCGCAGCGCCACGCGCCTGCGCAGCCGGCAAAACGCTCTGGTGTTGCTGCAGGCGCTCAAGGACAAGGGTGTTGGGCTGCAGGCCGACATGCAGCAAAGCCTGGATGCGGTGGCGCAAGGGGAGGCCAGCGATGCCGCTGCCCAGCAGGCGCTGGCTGCAGGCTTTCAGATGCTCGCCCCGACGCCGCAGCCGGTTGCACTCAGCAGCGCGCAAATGGCCTTGGCCCAGCGCCTTGCCGCAGACAGCGACAAGGGCGATGGCGCAGCTCCTTGGAAGCGCCAGTGGCTGGATGAGCAGGCTGATGCACGCTTGCAGAGCATCACCCTTCAGCTCGAACGCCTGCGCCAGCTCACCCAGGAATGGAGCGGTCAGAAGGCCTTCGTGGCTGCTTTCGAGCAGCGCCTTGCTGCTGCGATCGCGGAGCCTGGCAATGCGCGCCGCAGCATGCTGCTCGACAGCCTGCAGATCGAGTTGGCCAGTGCCGCGCAGGATGCGAAGGCCTTTGCGGCCCTGCATCAGGAGGCACAGGCCCTGCTGGATGCCTTGCCTGCTGCCAACCAGGAAATGCGCGTGGAGCTGCAGTCTGTGGTGGAGACCCGGCAATTGGCAGCGCTGCAGCAGTGGCTGGCTTCTGCCCACGCCATGCAGCAAGCAGCGGTGCAGGCAGAGGCCGCGCAGCACCGGCGTGCTGCGGTGCTCAAAGGGCTGGCGGCACTGGGCTATGCGGTGCATGAGGGTATGGAAACCGCCTGGCTGGAGCAGGGGCGCATCGTGGTGCAAAAGCCCGGCCAGTCCGACTACGGCGTGGAGCTGGCCGCAGCGCCCGCAGCGCAGCGCATGCAGGTCCGTGCTGTGGCCTTTCAGGCCCAGCGTGACGCCAGCCGCGACATCGATGCCGAGCAGCTGTGGTGCAACGATTTCACGCGCCTGCAAAACCAGTTGGCCAGCGAAGGCGGCGAAGTGCTGATCGAAAAGGCGCTGGGTGTGGGCACCTTGCCGTTGAAGCAGGTCCAGCTGCAGGAAGCGGCGCAGGCTGGGCGCGCTTCCCAGGCCCATGCGCCACAGCGCACGCTGTGAACCCGGCCTGATCAGCAGGCCTTGAGAACGTGTTCAAAGTCTCTACGCAGGCGCGTTGGAGCGCAATCGGGAGGAGTTCGAGCCGATGGGGCGCAGCTTGCACTCGTGTGCAAGCAAGCGCCAGCGCGATGAAATCGCCCGATTTCGCTCCAACCCTTCGGGCCAGTGGCTTTGCGGGCGGTCTACGTTGTTGCGAATCCTCGCAATAGCGCGGCTATTGCTGCGGTATCGCGCCTTGTATCCCATCCCGCAAAGACACTGGCGCGCCGCGAGGAGACTTTGAACACGTTCTGCGATCGTGAACACGTTCTGATTGCGGCGGGACTGCGCGCCTTTTTGCGCTGCACGGCTGTTGCACAGCACCTGGTCCCCAGCGCACGCGCTCTCCCTCTTCCGAGCAGCGGGTCGTACAGCCGCTTTGCCACCTCTTGCCCGCCCCAGATGCAGCGGGCACTGCTGCGTTGTTTTGCATGCAATATAAATTGCATGTAAATTTATCTGTAGATTGCATGGTTTAAAAAAGCGGATAGCATGCGTGCAAATTGAGTTGCATGCATGCTGTTGCGATTTGATATTTCAGAAGTTACCGAAATTTCAGTAAATAACTATGTTCAATCTTGCCGATATAGGTGCGCTCGATCTGGCCCGGGTGCAGTTCGCCTTCACGGTGTCATTCCACATCGTGTTCCCCGCCATCACCATAGGGCTGGCCTCCTACCTGGCGGTGCTCGAAGGCCTGTGGCTGTTGACGCGCCGCGAGGTCTACAAGGACTTGTTCCACTACTGGGTCAAGTTTTTCTCGCTGTGCTTTGGCATGGGCGTGGTCTCGGGTCTGGTGATGGCCTACCAGTTCGGTACGAACTGGAGTGGTTTTTCCAACTTTGCCGGCAGCATCACCGGCCCGCTGCTGACCTATGAGGTGCTGACGGCCTTCTTCCTGGAAGCGGGTTTTCTGGGCGTCATGCTGTTCGGCTGGAACAAGGTGGGGCCGCGCCTGCACTTTTTTGCCACGCTGATGGTGGCCCTGGGCACGCTGATTTCGGCCACCTGGATCCTGGCTTCCAACAGTTGGATGCAGACCCCCGTGGGCTACGAGATCGTGGATGGCCGGGTAGTGCCCACCGACTGGCTGGCCATTGTGTTCAACCCCTCCTTCCCCTATCGCCTGGCGCATATGGTGATTGCGGCCTTTTTGTCCACGGCGCTGATTGTGGGAGGCACGGGTGCCTGGCATTTGCTGCGCGGACACCGCACTGCGGCCGTGCAGCGCATGACATCGATGGCGCTGTGGATGGTGCTGGCCGCTGCGCCGCTGCAGGCCCTGGTGGGTGATATGCATGGTCTCAACACCATGAAGCACCAGCCCGCCAAGCTGGCCGCCATGGAGGGACATTGGGAGCATCTACCTGCCGGTGAAGGCGTGCCCCTGGTGCTGTTTGCCTTGCCCGATCAAGAGGCCCAGAACAATCGCTTTGCGCTGGAGATTCCACGCCTGGGCAGCCTGGTACTCACCCGCAGCTGGGATGGCGAAATCCCCGCGCTCAAGGACTTCCCCAAGGAAGACCTGCCCCCCGTGGCCACGGTGTTCTGGTCTTTTCGCATCATGGCGGGCCTGGGCATGTTGATGCTGCTCATGGGCGCCTTGGGGCTGTGGCTGCGCTGGCGTGGTCGCCTGTATGCAGCGCCCTGGTTCCAGCGCTTTTGCGTGGCCATGGGGCCCTCGGGCCTGGTGGCGCTGCTGGCAGGCTGGTTTGTGACTGAGACCGGTCGCCAGCCCTGGGTGGTGTATGGGGTGATGCGCACGGCGGATGGGGTGTCCAACCATGATTTTTCGCACCTTGCGGTATCGCTGGCCGTGCTGGTCGTGGTCTATCTGCTGGTGTTCGGCACCGGCAGCTGGATGGGACTGAAGATGTTGGCCCAGCCGCCGCACGAGGGCGAGCTGCCACCCGAGGGTGGCCCTGGCGAGCACAACCAGCCCATGCGCCCCATCTCGGGCGCCAACCCCTCGGCCTCGGGCCAAGTACTTTAAAGGAGCGCCCTGATGGGAATCGACATGTCTGTGATTTGGGCCGGCATCATCGTGCTGGGTGTGTTCATGTATGTGGTGATGGATGGCTTCGACCTCGGGGTCGGCATGCTGTTTCCGTTCTTCAAGAACCGCCATGACCGCGATGTGATGATGAACACCATTGCCCCCGTCTGGGACGGCAACGAAACCTGGCTGGTGCTGGGTGGGGCGGGGCTGATGGCGGCCTTCCCCGTGGTGTATTCGGCCGTGCTCAGCGCGCTGTACCTGCCCATGATGCTGATGCTGGTGGGCCTGATTCTGCGTGGCGTGGCCTTTGAATTCCGCTTTCGGGCCAGCGACCAGCGACGCCATATCTGGGACAAGGCGTTTTCCGGCGGCTCGCTGCTGGCCACGGCCATGCAGGGCGTGACTCTGGGTGCCTTGCTCAGCGGCCTGGAGCTGCAGGGTGGCGTTTTTGTGGGTGGAGCCTTCGACTGGCTGTCGCCCTTCAGCGTATTCACCGGCCTGGGTCTGGTGGCTGCCTATATGTTGCTGGGCAGCACCTGGCTGGTGCTGAAGACAGAGGGCACGCTGCAGCAAGGCCTGCGCCGCGCGGCCAAGCTGAGCACCGTGGCCATGGCCGCTGCGATTGCGGTGGTGAGCCTGTGGACGCCGTTGCTGCATGAAAGCATTGCCCAGCGCTGGTTTGCCTCCCAGGCCTTTTACTGGTTCCTACCCGTGCCGCTGCTGGTGCTGGCCTGCCTGGCCCTGCTGTGGCGCACCCTGGGTTCGCAGCGCCGCCATGGCAGCCCGTTCTCGCTGTCCCTGGTCTTGGTGTTCCTGGGCTATACGGGCCTGGTGATCAGCATCATGCCGGTGATTCTGCCGCCCTCGCTGACGATCTGGCAGGCTGCGGCACCGGCCTCCAGCCAGGGCTTTGCCCTGGTGGGCGCGCTGTTCATCATCCCCATCATCCTGGGCTATACCGCATGGAGCTACTACGTGTTTCGCGGCAAGGTCCGCCACGGTGAGGCCTATCACTGATGAGCAAACCATCCACACACACCGGTCTGCGTCAGCTGGGCTGGCTGCTCGCCATCTGGTGCGCCAGCGTGAGCGTGCTGGGCCTGGCTGCCTGGGTGATGCGCAAGCTGATGGCCCTGGGGGGCATGCTGGCCTGAGCGGAGGCCGTGAACACCATCTGCAGCACGGCCATAGACAGGCGGCGATAACGCATTGCCTCAAAGGCGTGCTGGCCAAATTTGAAATGTCAAAAAATATAAAAAATCCAAGCCCCACGGGCCTTTTTCTGCCCGCGATGCCGAAGATTTTTTCATCTGGAGGCTTTCAAAATGGCAGGTATTCTTGGCAATTTCAAAATTGGCGTGCGCCTGAGCGGGGGCTTTGCAATCATCTTGCTGCTGCTGTGCTTGATGGGGGCCGCGGCGTATTTTCAGGCCTCCCGCATCTACGAAGGCACGGAGCAGATCGCGGACAACTGGCTGCCCAGCATTCAGACATTGGGCGACACGCTCGCGCAGGCCAACGTCGTACGCCGCACCGCTTTGCGCGCGGTGCTGGAAACCACGCCCGAAGGCAAGCGGGAGCAACAGGCCCAGCATGACGAGGCCGTGGCCAAAATGGCCGCGGCCATGCAGGCCTATGACAAGCTGGTCTCCTCGACCGAGGAGCAGCAGCTGAACCAGAAAATCAAGGCCACATGGGCCGCGTATTTGGCAGTCGACAAGCGGCTGCTGGAGCTGTCTGAGGCCGGAGAGGCCCGCTTTGCAGAGGCCCGCGCACTCTCTTCGGGGGAATCCTCCAAGACCTTTACGGAGGTCACGCTCCTCATCTCCAATGGCGTGGAACTCAATCGCGTCGGCGCTGCTGCGGCACGGGCCGCTGCAAACAGCACCTACCAGCAGGCCATCGTCCTGGCGAGCGTGCTGGTTTTGACCGCCCTGGCGCTGGGTACGGGGATTGCCATCGTGCTCACACGCTCCATCACCACGCCGCTGGGGCAGGCCGTTGCCGTGGCCGACCGCGTGGCGGGAGGCGATCTCAGCGGCCGGATTACCTTGGACTCCAAGGATGAGATGGGGCAGTTGCTGGGTGCATTGCAGCGCATGCAGCAAAGCCTGCTCCAGACCGTGGCTGCCGTGCGCACCAATGCGCAAGGGGTGGCTTCTGCCAGTACCCAGATTGCCGCTGGCAACCATGACCTCTCAGGCCGCACGGAGGAGCAGGCCAGTGCTTTGGAGCAGACCGCAGCCTCCATGGAGGAGCTGAGTTCCACGGTGCGCCAAAACGCGGACAACGCCCGCCAAGCCAACCAGATGGCCGTGAATGCGTCCACGGTGGCGGCGCAGGGCGGCGAGATCGTGGCCGAGGTGGTTGAAACCATGAAGAGCATCAACGAAAGCAGCCACAAAATCTCCGACATCATTGGCGTGATCGACAGCATCGCCTTCCAGACCAATATCCTGGCCTTGAACGCCGCCGTGGAAGCGGCCCGCGCCGGTGAGCAAGGCCGGGGCTTTGCGGTGGTGGCCAGTGAGGTGCGTGCGCTGGCGGGCCGCAGCGCCGATGCCGCCAAGGAGATCAAGCAGCTGATCGACACCAGTGTCGAGCGCGTGGGGCAGGGCAGCCAGTTGGTGGACAAGGCCGGCAGCACGATGACCGAAGTGGTGACGGCCATTCGCCGCGTGACCGACATCATGGGAGAGATCAGCGCCGCCAGCCATGAGCAAAGCTCGGGTGTCACCCAGATTGGCGAAGCCGTGACCCAGATGGACCAGACCACCCAGCAAAACGCCGCACTGGTGGAGGAAATGGCCGCGGCCGCCAGCAGTTTGAACAACCAGGCCCAATCGTTGGTGGAAACGGTGGCCGTGTTCAGGCTCTCCGAGCATGAGCAGCTCAGCCGCCCCGGTGTGGCAGCGCCCATGGCCCCTGTTCGCACGGCCAAGCCCGTGAAGGCGGCAAAGCCGCCAGCGCTGTCTCGCCCGGTTGCGGCAACCGCTCCAGCTTCGTCGCCGCGCCGCCCTGTTGCCATGGCTGAGTCTGCAGAGCCCGCAGGCAAGGGCGATGGCGATTGGGAGACTTTTTAAGAACGTGTTTACGATCTCTACGCAGGCATGTTGGAGTGCAACCGGGATGAGTTCGAGCCGATGGAACGCAGCTTGCACCTAGCTATGGCGAGGATAGGCAACGCGGCATGGCGAAGATATTCGGGTGATTTTTTTCAACGAACTTCTACTTCAGGACACTAGACCACAGGCCGCCGGCTTCCCCTGGCCTGGCCTGCGTTCCACAGCGCAGCAATATGCTCCAGCGCCGGGCGCAGCTGGGCCAGGCTGTCGGCGGCGCCCAGGGAAATGCGCACGGCATCGGGGCTGTGCGCTGCACTGGCAAAAGCCTGGGCCGTGGCCACACCCACGCCCCGTTCCTGCAGGGCATGGCTGAAAACCTGCTGCGGCCAATGGGCGGGCAGGGGTAGCCAGACATGCAGGCCGTGGCTGTGCGCCTGGGCCTCCTTGGGCAGCAGCTCACGTGCGAGTGCCTGGCGCAGCTGGCTTTCGCGCTGGACTTCATGGGCAATGCGCAAGGCCTGACCCGATGCAATCCATTGCGCAGCCAGGCCGGCGAGCAAGGGGGAAGCCCCCATGCCCGTGGCACGCAGACAGTCCTGCACATCATCGGCCGAGGCTTGATCGGGTGCGAGCACAAAGCTGCAGCGCAGGCCGGGCCAGACGGATTTGGACAGCGAGGCCAGGTAGAAGCTGCGCCGCCCCTGCGTGTATTCGGTCAGCGGCGGAGGGGCGTCGGGCAGCAGGCTGCGGTAGGGGTCATCTTCAATCAATGTGAGCTGGCGCTGCTCCAGCAGGGCGGCAATCTCCTGGCGCCGGCGGGCGTCCATGGTCAGCGTGCTGGGATTGTGCAGTGTGGGATTGAGGTAGAGCAGGCGCGCACCGCTGGCACGTTGGGCCTCGTCCAGTGCATCGGGCCGCATGCCTTGCGCGTCGCCGGCCACGGGAACAAGGCGCAGCCCCAGACTGCGTGCGGCCAGCATAAAACCGGGGTAGGTCAGGCTGTCGCACAGCACGGCTTCGCCACGCTGGCAGCGGCTCAGCAAAATGGCGCACAAAGCGGTTTGCGTGCCGGCGGCCAGCAGCAGGGGCTGGCGCTGCACCAACTGGGGCAAGGCCGGCTCCAGCCACTGGCGCCCGGCCTGGAGCAGCTGCGCTTGCAAGGCCGCAGGTTCATACAGGCTCAGGTTGCGCATGCCCTGCGCGCGCAGCAGCTGTTCGATGCCCTGGTTCAGGCTGGTGTGCAGCCAACTGGGCGTGGGCGGCACATTCATGCCCAGATCGGTGAAGCTGCTTTCTGCGTGCAGGGGCTGGGTGGCGATGAAAGAGCCACGCCCCGTGGTGGCGCTGACCAGGCCTTGTTCCCTGGCTCTGGCGTAGGCGCGGGTGACCGTGGTCAGGTCCACCTCCAGCCGTTGGGCCAGGGCGCGCTGCGTAGGGATTTGGTCACCGGGCTGCAGGTTGCCGGTCTCCACGGCGTTTTCAATCATGCGCACGATCTGCAGATAGCGTGGCCCGTTGCCTGTGCGCAGCGGAACGACCCAGTCTGGCTCTGACGTTTGCATGTTTTCCTTGGTGTTTTGCTTGTGCATGGTTGCCGGTGAGTATGGGACTCAGGCAATAGACCAGCAATAGTGTTTGCAATGCAAATTGTATGGAGATCAAGCGAGGGCGATTTTTTGGGAGATGCCAGGCGTAGATCCACGCCTGTGCGGCGTGATCTTTTAAGCCAGGCTTCAGTCGCGGGGCTTAGCTTGTGCACTTCAACGCTTTAGCGAGGTCTTATGCACACCACCCGCCCTCCATCGCCGCAGGGACGCCAGAAGCTGGCATTGCTCAAAGACGCATGGGGGCTGACCCGGCCGTATTTTGTGTCGGAAGAAAAGACCAAGGCCTGGGGGCTGCTGGCGGCCATCGTGCTGCTGAATCTGGCCGCCGTGTTCATGCTGGTGCAGATCAATGAATGGAACCGGGTGTTCTACGACGCGCTGCAAAACAAGCAAAGTGCGGTGTTCTGGCAGCAGCTGTGGCGCTTTCTGTGGCTGGCCCTGGTCTATATCGTGATTGCGGTCTACAAGTTCTATCTGACCCAGTTGCTGCAGCTGAACTGGCGGCGCTGGTTGACGGGGCATTTGCTGCAGCGTTGGCTGGTCCACCAGGCGTTCTACCGGTTGGAGCTGGGGCGCTATGGCCTGGATGCGGCCGGCGGCCAGGTGCCGGACAACCCGGACCAGCGCATACAGGAAGACCTGAACCTGTTCACCAGCTACACCGTCACGCTGGCCATGGGGCTGCTCAATGCCTGCGTGACCTTTGCCAGCTTTGTGGGCATTTTGTGGGGGCTGAGCGCGGCCATGGACCTGGGCCTGCCGCAGTTGCTGGGCGGCGGTGTGCTACAGATTCCGGGGTTCATGGTGTGGATGGCCGTGCTGTATTGCCTGGCGGGCAGTGCCATCACCTTTTGCATAGGCAAGTCCCAGGTCGGCTTGAACAAGCGCCAGCAATTGCTGGAAGCCAATTTCCGCCACCACATGATCCGGGTGCGCGAGCATGCCGAGGCCATTGCCCTGGATGGCGGTGAGCGCGTGGAGGGCAGCCAGCTGACGCTGCGGTTTTCGGATGCACTGGCCAATTATTTGCAACTGCTCAAGACCCAAAAACGGTTGGTGTGGTTCACCAATTTCTTTGGCCAGGCGGCGGTGGTGTTTCCGTTTTTGATTGCCGCACCGCGTTTTTTCAGCGGCGCCATACAACTGGGCCAGCTGATGCAGATTGCCTCGGCCTTCAACCAGGTGCAGGACGCGCTGAGCTGGATCGTCAACAACTACCCCGATATTGCGGCCTGGCGAGCCACCACGGAGCGGTTGGACCGTTTTGACCGCAGCTTGCAGGCCCAGGCCGAGCAAGGCGGTGTGCAGCTGCAGGATGCCCCCGCCGTCCATGCCCAGGCGCTGGAGGTGCGCCTGCCACAAGGCCAGCTGCTGCTGCAGCAGTCCGATTTGCGGGTGCAGCCCGGCGATAGCGTGCTGGTCAGCGGCCCCTCGGGCGGAGGTAAATCCACCCTGCTGCGCAGTCTGGCGGGCATCTGGCCCTATGCCAAGGGGCAGGTGGCGCGCCCGCAGGACGCCATGTTTGTGCCTCAGCGGCCCTATCTGCCGGAAGGCAGCTTGCGTGCGGCACTGGCCTATCCCGAAGCTGTGGAGCGCTATACCGATACCCAGCTGCAGCAGGCCTTGCGTGATGCCGAACTGCCCGGCTTGGCAGCGGAGCTGGACCGCCAGTCTGCCTGGAATGCAGTGCTTTCAGGCGGTGAGCAGCAGCGCCTGGCGCTGGCGCGGGTGTTTCTGAAGCGGCCGGCCTGGGTGTGGGTGGACGAGGGCACCAGCGCCCTGGACGGGCCCGCCGAAGCCCTGCTCTACCAGCGCCTGCGTGAACTGGTGGCGCAGCGTGGCGGCGCCCTGGTGTCAGTGGCCCACCGCGACAGCGTGCGCGCCTTTCACCGCACGCAGTGGCAGTTGCAGCCGGGCCAGCACCGGGTGCAGGTGCATACCGTGGCGGAGGCCGTTCGCCCTTGAAATGAAGGGCGAAGAGAAGACCTGGTTTTTTGTCGGTGAGCGCAGCCGATACGGGGGCAGGCATGGGATGATTCCGGCTTTGCCCGGCATGCCTTGTGCAGCCGGGTTGGCAGAACAAGGAGAACTACCATGCGCGTTGGTGTGTTGACCGGCGGTGGCGATTGCCCGGGCCTGAACGCGGTGATCCGTGCGGTCACCAAATCCCTGATCAACCATGGCCAGTGCGAGGTGCTGGGCATTGCCGATGGCTTTGAAGGCCTGATGGAGGCCCAGCCCCGCGTCAAGCCGCTGCACTGGGACGAGGTTTCGGGCATTTTGCACATGGGCGGCACGGTGCTGGGCACCAGCAACAGTGCCAACCCGCTGCGCGATGCCGCCACGCTGGAGCAGGTGGGCCGCAATGTGAAAACCCTGGGTCTGGATGTGGTGGTGGCCATTGGTGGCGACGGCACCATGAGCCTGGCCCATGGCCTGGCCCAGGTGGGCCTGCAGTGCGTGGGCGTGCCCAAGACCATTGACAACGACATCGCCCACTGCGAGCGCAGCTTTGGCTTTGATACGGCCGTATCCACGGTGACAGAAAGCCTGCGTCGCATCGAAAGCACGGCCAACAGCCACCATCGGGTGATGATTGTCGAAACCATGGGCCGGCACGCCGGCTGGCTGGCGCTGGAGTCCGGCATTGCCGGCGCGGCCGACATCATCCTGCTGCCCGAGATCGACTATGACCTGCAGACCATCGTCCAGGTCTGCCAGGAACGTGAGCAGCGCCAGCGCTACACCATCATCTGCATAGGCGAAGGCGCCAAGGAAAAAGGCAGCAGCCTGACGGTGCGCGAGCGCATCGAATACAGCCCCGACCCCGTGCGCCTGGGTGGCGTGGGCCATGTGCTGCGCGAGCGCCTGCAGCCCCACCTCAAGAGCGAGGTGCGCACCACGGTGCTGGGCCATGTGCAGCGCGGCGGCGACCCCACGCCCTTTGACCGCGTACTGGCCACGCAGTTTGGCCACCACGCGGCCCAACTGGTGCTGCAAGGCAGCTATGGCCGCATGGTCACGCTGGAGCGCGGTGTCATCGGCAGCGTGGCGATTTCCGAGGTGGCCAACACCCAGCGCAAGGTACCGCTGCAGCATGGCTTGCTGGTGATGGCGCGCGATATCGGTATCAGCCTGGGCGAGGGGGGATAAACACCCCCTGAGCCGCTGCGCCTCTTCCCCCTCTCTTTCGCTACGCTCGGGAGGGTGGCGGCACTGGCGCCTACCGGGGAGACAAGGCGGCCCTTGCGCGGTGCCCTGGTGTGGGAGCGCCAGTTTTTGGTGACTGCGGCTGGTTTGAGGCAGCATGAGATGCAAGCTATCCCTATGGGGTAGTGTGCTGCCCCCTCGTTTTTCACACCCTTGGTTACGACATGGCGGGTGTGGGAAGCCGCAGCCACGGTGCAAAAACGGCTAAGGTTGTGGGCTGCTGAATTTGCAAGACCCACACCATGGACCGACATGAAGAAGCCGTGATGCAGCTGCTCACCGCCAACGGAGAAACCTTTGTGGCCCACCACTACGATGTGGCGGCCGGCTGGCAGGCCCCGGCCTTTGTGGCGCTGCGGCCCAGCAAGCGCCAGCTTTATGTGGTGGAAGTGTCTGCCTCGGGCTTTCCGCTGGGCCTGGTCAACAAGCTCAACGAGCGCGTGGCCAAATGGTATGCCCCGCTGCTGCTGCAACTGCAAGGCCTGGGCGTGACCGATGCCAGCTGGAGCATTCACACCCTGGTTTTTGTGCGCAGCGACCAGATCACCTGGTTGCGGGAGCGTGTGCATGAGCTGTCCGGTGTGCATGTGCTGAGCCTGGAGCAGGCCAGCGCCAACTGGAACTGGGCCGATCTCGTCTGGTCCGAGGACTATGACTTTGCCTGCGGCGAAGTGCCGCAGCGCGGTGCCGTCAAGGCCCCGCTGACGCACTGAGTGCAGCTTGTCCGCTGCTTTTTCACATTCCTGAATCGCAACCATGCAACTCCATCAGATTCCTTTTGGCACCACCGACTGGTCGGATGTGCCCAGTACCGAGCACCCGGGCGAGACCGGGTGCGCGCTTTGGCGTACGCGCCAGTTTGGCGCCGTGCGCGTGCGCATGGTGGAGTACACGCCAGGCTATCTGGCCGATCACTGGTGTGTGAAAGGCCATATCTTGCTGTGCCTGGAGGGTGAGCTGCATACCGAGCTGGAAGATGGTCGCCGCTTTGTGCTGCACCCGGGCATGAGCTATCAGGTGGCCGACAACGCCGAGCCACATCGCTCGTCTACGCCCGTGGGGGCCAAGCTGTTCATCGTGGATTGAACAAGAGGCCGCATAGGAATAGAGGCGCTGCAGGGCGAACGCATGCATGGCCGCTTGCTATGCTCGCTGATCTCCAGGTTTTTTCCCGCATTGCCATGACTTTTTCGACCCCGGCCGACCAGGCCCTTTCCCCAGGCTTTGCCGAACAGCTGCGACAAGCCAGCATCGCCGACTGGGATGCCTGCGTGCAGCACCGCTTTGTTGATGAGATTTTTGCCGGCACCTTGGATGACGCCGTGCTGCGTCACTATCTGGTGCAGGACTACCAGTTCATCAACCGCTTTGTGGCCCTGCTGGGCGCGGCCATTGCCAGTGCCGATGTGTTCGCGTCGCGTGTGCGCCTCAGCCGCTTTGCCGCCATGATCTGCAGCGATGAGAACACCTATTTCCTGCGCAGCTTCGACCGCCTGGGTGTACCCGAGGACCAGCGCCTGACGCCGGTGCTTACGCCCCAGACCCAGGCTTTTCAGCAGTTGATGCACGAGGCCGCGCAAAGCCTTTCCTACGCCAACTGCATTGCCGTGCTGGCCGTGGCCGAAGGCCTGTACCTGGACTGGGCCGACCAGCCTGCCAAGAAACAGCAGCCCTTGCCGGCGCGCTTTGAGCATGCGGAGTGGATCACGCTGCACGCCAATGATTTCTTCCGCGACTTTGTGGGCTGGCTGCGCAGCGAGCTGGACCGCGTGGGCCCGCAGCTGGATGCCGCAGCCAGGGCCGAGGCGGCGGGATTCTTCTCCCGCGCCGTGGCGCTGGAGCGTGCATTCTTCGACCATGTGTATATGGGGGCGGAGGCCTGAATGAGCGGGCCTGTGCGGCGCAGCCCCGTGACGCAGCATGTGCCTCACACCGGCATGCTGACCCAGTCCTGGCAGCGCAGCTGGGCTGCGCTGGGCATGCCCGCGCCCCAGGCAGTGTTGGACAGTCTGCTGGCGGCCTACCAGGAGGGGCAGCGCAGCTACCACACGCTGCAGCATGTGCAGGAGATGATTGCGTTGCTCGAACCCCTGCTGGGCCAAGCGCAGCATCCTGGCGAGCTGGAGTTGGCACTGTGGTTTCACGACGCGGTCTACCAGCCCCGGGCCAAGGACAACGAGCTGCAAAGCGCCCACTGGGCTGCCAGGGTCATGCAGCAGCAAGGACTGGGTGAGGCGGCAGTGCAGCGTGTGCATGCCCTCATCATGGCCACTTGCCATGCGGCCCTGCCGCAGCAGTACGATGCCCAGCTGCTGGTCGATATCGACCTGGGCATTCTGGCCGCCGATGCCGCGCGGTTTGCCGAGTACGAGCAGCAGATACGCGCGGAGTATCTTTGGGTGCCGTCGTGGATTTACCGCTCCAAGCGCCGCGCGGTGCTGCAGTCTTTCATGGACCGCGAGTGCATCTACAGCACGCCGGTTTTCAGCGCGCGTTTCGAGGCAGCTGCCCGGCGCAATCTGGAGCAGGCCTTGCACACGAGATAAGGATGGATCATGCGTCAACGCCTTACACGGCTGCCATGGATGGCGGGCTTTTTCATCGCCATGCTGTGTGGCCAGAGCCAGACCGTCCTGGCCGCAGAGTGGAAGATTTGTGACTTGCAGGTGCAGCTGCGGGAGAAGCAAAACAATCCGGCAGAGCTGCAAACCCGGGTCAAAGACAGCAGCACGCCCAACGATGCGGAATGCCCGCAACCGGGAACGGCCTTGAGCTTTCAGCCCGAAACCGAGGACTACCAAAGCATGCTGCCGCGCCGCCAATGGCCCAAACCCGGCCAGACCGTGCGGGTGCGTTTTCGCTATCTGGACGGTGAGTGCAAAGACCGAGGGCCTTGCCGTATCAAGCACTATTCCGTCATTCGCTGAGTAGCGCTGAAACACGTGATGAGCTGCTTGCCTCAGGCGCTGTGGTGAAGCAATGTTCCGAAGCCGGGAATTCGCCCCGGCGGGCGACCTACCTTGTTGCTCGCACAACAAGGTAGGCCAAAAATGCGCCCCTGCTATCCCCGACCCCGGCGCTGTCGCGCCGGGGCAACCTGCGTCACCCAACACACAGGGCCTGCCGCAAAACTCGCTTTGCGCTTTCAGCGCTCCGCTCGAACAGCTGCGGCAAGTCAGTTGACGAAGCATGGCTGTCCTTCGGCAGCCATGCGGCCCTGTGTGCTGTGCGCCGCAGGCGTGTATAGAAGGGGAATTACCGCAGCGCCAGCGGTGTGACGAAGCACCTGGCGTCGAGGGCTTGGAGATAAGGTTTGCCGATAGTGCAGCCCACGCAAGGCAGGTATTCGGTTCCCGTGTCCGCTTTCACCCCCTTCTGCCCATGGCTCGGCGCGCAGAGCCCGGGGCGGGCAGCTGTGCCGCAGGACACAGCTGCTTCGTCATCTGACTCGCCGCGGTTGTTCGAGTGCAGCGGCCATGCCGCGCAACGAGTTCTGCGGCGCCGCTCTGGGATCGAGCACCGAGCTTGCCCGGAGCAGAGCGTAGGGACATGGGCAGCAGGGGCGGTTTCTTTTGCTTCTGTTTTCTTGAGCGTTCAAGAAAATGAAGTCGCCCGCCGGGGCGAGTCCCGGCCTCGGAATATCTTGTTCGCGCGGCAGTGAATTCGTAGTGAAGCTTTATCTGAGGCATGTAGCTAATCAGGTGGAAACAGGCTGTAGCGCTTTGCCATCAAGCATCAGAAGCTTTTATTTCGATAGCATTTTGCTGGGCTAGGGCTGGTGAGCCCTGCGGTCCATGGGCCGTGGGCCTCCATGGGCCATCGTGGGCACCTATGATCCAGGGCTTCGCTGTTTTCACGCCAACCGCTGGATTTGTCCATGACCACTTTAGGAACCCCCTACACCCCTCAAGCCACCAAAGTCATGCTGCTGGGCAGCGGTGAACTCGGCAAGGAAGTGCTGATCGCCCTGCAGCGCCTGGGCGTGGAAACCATTGCCGTGGACCGCTACGAAAACGCGCCCGGCCACCAGGTGGCCCACCATGCGCGCACCATCACCATGAGCGATCCGGCCCAGCTCAAGGCGCTGATCGAGGCCGAAAAGCCCGACCTGGTGGTGCCCGAGATCGAGGCCATTGCCACGCCCATGCTGGAAGAGCTGGAGGCCGCAGGCGTGGTCACCGTCATCCCCACGGCCCGCGCCACGCGGCTGACTATGGACCGCGAAGGCATTCGCCGCCTGGCCGCCGAAACCCTGGGCCTGCCCACCAGCCCCTACCGCTTTTGCGACTCGCAGGCCGAGCTGCAGGCTGCCATTGACGGCAGCGATGGCCAGGCCGCCATTGGCTACCCCTGCGTGGTCAAGCCGGTGATGAGCAGCTCAGGCAAGGGCCAGAGCAAGCTCGACGGCCCGGCCGATGTGGCCACCGCCTGGGACTACGCCATGGCCGGCGGCCGCGTGGCCAAGGGCCGCGTCATCGTCGAAGGTTTTATCGACTTTGACTACGAAATCACCCAGCTCACCGTGCGCGCCAAGGGTGGCGATGGCCAGATCGCAACCCATTTCTGCGCGCCCGTGGGCCATATCCAGCAGGCCGGTGACTACGTGGAAAGCTGGCAGCCCCACCCCATGTCGGCCGCAGCCCAGGCCACCTCCCAGCAAATTGCCAAGGCCGTGACCGACAACCTGGGCGGCCTGGGCCTGTTTGGCGTGGAGCTGTTTGTGAAGGGTGACCAGGTCTGGTTCAGCGAGGTTTCGCCCCGCCCCCACGACACCGGCCTGGTGACGCTGGCCACGCAATGGCAAAGCGAATTCGAGCTGCATGCCCGCGCCATCCTGGGCTTGCCCGTGGACGCCAGCCTGCGCAACCCCGGCGCCAGTGCCGTGATCTATGGCGGCCAGGATGCCGAAGGCCTGGTGTTCGATGGCGTGGACGAGGCCCTGGCCATTCCCGGCACCGATCTGCGCCTGTTCGGCAAGCCCGAAAGCTTTGTCAAGCGCCGCATGGGCGTGGCCCTGGCCCGCGCTGCCGATGTGGACCAGGCCCGCTCCAACTCCAAGCTGGCGGCCAGCAAGGTCAAGCCACGCAAGCCGTGAAAATCAAAAAAGTGAGCTGCTAGCGTATATGGGTTCTGCGCTAGATGGCTAAAAGACCATAAAACGTATAAAGCCTTGGAAAGCCGCTGCCCGGCAGGTGCAGCGGCTTTTTTGTGCGCTATCGCTGGCGCTGCACAACAGGCCCAGGCGTTGTCATCAAACCGTCGCAGACGCTCGCTAGCCTGTGTGGCTGTAGCCACAACCTCTGCGTGGCAAGCCAACAAGGTATGCAATGAACTGGGACAACCGCGAAGAACTGCTGCGTCGCATAGAGAGCGACTTGCTGGACAGCCTGGACGAAGAACTGGAGCTGGAGATTGAAGACCGCACGGACGGGCTGCCGGCGGTGGCCGGGGCGCCATCTGCCACCGCCAGCAGCAACGCTGCGCGTGTGGCCTATTTCAAGGAGCTGTTTCGCCTGCAGGCCGAGCTGGTCAAGCTCCAAGACTGGGTGGCGAACACCAAGCAAAAAGCCGTCATCATTTTTGAGGGGCGCGATGCCGCAGGCAAGGGCGGCGTCATCAAGCGCATCACCCAGCGTTTGAACCCGCGCGTGTGCCGCGTGGTGGCCCTGCCTGCGCCCAATGACAGAGAGCGCACGCAGTGGTACTTCCAGCGCTATGTGCCCCATCTGCCGGCTGCGGGCGAGATGGTGCTGTTCGACCGTAGCTGGTACAACCGCGCCGGTGTGGAACGGGTGATGGACTTTTGCTCGGACGATGAGTACGAGGAGTTCTTCCGCTCCGTGCCTGAGTTCGAGCGTATGTTGGTGCGCTCGGGCATACGCGTGATCAAGTACTGGTTCTCCATCACCGATGAGGAACAGCACCTGCGCTTTCTGGGCCGCATCCACGACCCGCTCAAGCAGTGGAAGCTGTCCCCCATGGACCTGGAGTCACGCCGTCGCTGGGAGGACTACACCCGCGTCAAGGAGACCATGCTGGAGCGCACCCACATCCCCGAAGCTCCCTGGTGGGTGGTGCCTGCCGACGACAAAAAACAGGCGCGGCTGAACTGCATACGCCATTTGCTGTCGCAGTTCGACTACAGCGAGGTGCAGCGCCCCGAAATCACCCTGCCCGAGCGCGTGCGGCATGCGGACTACATCCGCCATCCGGTGCCTGAGGCCATGATGGTGCCGCAGGTGTATTAGTCGACACCTCTGAGAGCGTGTTCACGATCTCCTCGCGACGCGCCAGTGCCTTTGCGGGATGAGGAGAAGGCGGCGAGGAGCTGTCAGTTGTTGCCAGCTGCAGCCGGGAGAAGCGGGTGCCCGGTCGACGCAACTCAGCGGCTGTCGCAGGCTGTCGGGTGGAGCAAATGCTTAGGCATCGCTGTTGAGAGGCTGGTGGCGTTGCTCGGCATATGCTTTGAGTGAGCGCATGGTTCGAGGAAGTCCCTGGCGAACCTGCTTGGCAACGCCTGGCCCGAACAGAAAGGCAAGGGCTCCCGTGAACCACACGCGGTGGGCGACTTCCGAGCCCCCGGCGACCGGAGAAACCGTGTGCTCAAAGTGCATGCGAAACAGCGGTATGTAGCCCTCTACGGTGAACGAGCGGCCCTCGGTCCGCTCTGTGACCGCCATCGGCACGCCCATGCCTTTGCTGGGAGTTATCCGGCCTTTGGTTCCCACGGCGAATGGCCCATGGAGACGGGCTTGTTTTGTGTCCGGGTCCCAGAGATGCCATTGCTCGACCTCACTCCAAATATGGTCGATGACCGTGGGGGGGACGGCGATGTGGATACGTTCTTCGATATGCATAGGATGGCCGAGTGAATGCATGCCAAGCGTACAGGCATTTAGATGTTTGGACTCGTCTGCATCCCCGGGTGCTGGGAAGGCTTGCTCCATCTGCGCTGAATCGACTTCTTGTGGCCGCTCTTCCCATGGGAGGCCGGTGCGCATCATGAACACGAGCGCATCATGAACACGATGCCCTTGCGTGTGAGCCCGTCGCTCAGGTGAGGCCGCCTGCCTTTGCTGGATGGTCGCACCACGGAAAGTAGCGACTCCAGATTTTTGTACGGCACAGAACGGGTGTTGGGTGCTTGCTGGAACCCATGCCGTATTCCATGCGGTGCCCAACTTGGCCGGCGATATCGGTTTTTTAGCCGCTCCAATTTTCGCTGCATCGTTTTTGCTGCCTTCTCTCGCTCTTGCACCGTGGTGCTCGCGGGCAGGGGAGGGGCGTAGCTGGCACGGCGAGGCAGCCCCGGTATGGGCCACGCTGCTTGGGGAGGTCTGTGGGTGGGGCGGCGCCGGCCATGGTCAAAAGTGGCCGGCGCGCCCATCTCAATAGGCAGCCGCTTCGAGCGAAGGGCTACCGTTATGCATCAACAAGCCGGCTCAGCTTTTGACCACAAATGGATCGCGCTCATCGTTGGAGAAGTCGATCATCACATTCTTGGTGGTCAAGAACTCTGCCAGCCCGGCTTCCCCTCTTTCGCGGCCAAAACCGCTTTCCTTGGTGCCGCCAAAGGGGGCTTGTGCAGCGCTCACGCGGTAGGTGTTCACCCATACCGTGCCGGCCTTGATGGCGCGCGTCATGCGCATGGTGCGCGCAAGATCGTTGGTCCAGACCCCGGATGCCAGGCCGTAGCGTGTGCCGTTGGCGATGCGCACGGCATCTTCCTCGGTCTCAAACGGGATGATGCTGAGCACGGGGCCAAAGACTTCTTCCTGGGCAATGTCCATGGCGTTATCGACATCGGCAAAGATGGTCGGGCGCACGAAAAAGCCTTGATCCAGGCCCGGACCGGAAGCCCTGCTTCCCCCGGTGACGAGACGTGCGCCTTCTTCCATGGCAGCGGCGATCTTGCCCATGATCCGCAGGAACTGCGGCTCGTTGGCTACCGTGCCCATCTCGGTGGCGAGCTCGAGCGGATTGCCCAGGCGAATGGCTTCGGCGCGCTGCTTCAATGCCTCGACGACCTGTGGGTAGACCGTTTTTTGGACCAGAAGGCGTGAGCCCGCAATACAGGTCTGGCCCGTTGCCGCAAAGATGCCCGCCAGCGCACCCACGGTGGCACGCTGGAGGTTGGCGTCTTCAAAGATGATGTTGGGAGACTTGCCGCCCAATTCCAGGGTCACGGGCACCAGATTTCGCCCTGCTGTGGCGGCAATGCTTTTGCCTACCTCAGGGCTGCCGGTGAAGCTGATCCGATCCAGGTCGCGGCTTCCCACCAGTGCCTGGCCGACGCGGTAGTCGCCCGTGACCACGTTGATGACTCCCTTGGGGAAGCCTGCCTTCTCAAGCAGGCGGCAGAACTCCAGCGTGGTGGCCGAGGCATGTTCCGACGGCTTGACCACCACCGTGTTGCCCGCCGCCAAGGCGGGTGCGAGCTTGTTGGACAGCAGCAGCAGGGGCGAATTCCAGGGGGTGATCAGAGCGACGACGCCCAGCGGCTCGTTGCTGACATAGTCAAACACATCGCGCTGATCCAGGGGAATGACCTGGCCCCAGAGCTTGTCCGCGTAACCTGCATAAAACCGGTATTGCCGAGCGGCCAGGCTCATCTGCACCCGTGTTTCTCGAATCACCTTGCCGTTGTCGGTGGACTCCAGCCGGCTGAACTCGTCGGCCGACTCCTCCAGCAGGTCCGCGAGCCGGAACAGGAGACGCGCGCGCTCTAGTCCGGTGGTCTGCTTCCAGCCATGCTCGAAGGCATGGCGCGCGGCCTTGATGGCGGCGCTCACCTGTTCGGTGCTGGCTTGCGGGATGGTGGTCCATGCCTGTCCCGTGTAGGGGTTGATGGCGTCGAAGCGTTCCTCGGCTTCGACCCATTCTCCAGCGATATACAAACCGTTTTTCATATCCTGCTCTCCTTTAGATTGGGCGTATGGATTCTTCAAATATGGGCGGTGAGATCAGCTGCGCTGGGGGCCTTGGCGCATGACGGCCAGCAGGCTCTCCGATGATTTCCAGACATGCTGCTCGGCCAGTGCCTGGGCCGTTTGGGCATCACGGCTGCGGATGGCGCTGAGGATGTGGCGCTTTTCCTCCACGCTCTTGGAGGAGCGTGAACCATGGGACAGTGAGAGCCGGCGCAGTCTGGCGAGGCGGTTGCGCTGCGAGGTGAGGTAGTCCGCCATCAAGGTGTTGCCCGCTCCTTCCAGGAGGACTTCGTAAAACGCTTCGATCGTCTCGATCTGCGCTTCGACATCGCCTGAAGCCTGGGCCGCGTGCATCGCGGTCAGCGTGGCGTCCAGCGCGGCCATCTGTTCTGCGGTGGCGCGCTCTGCGCACAGGGCGGCCACGCGGCCTTCGATGGCTGCACGCATCTCGAAGATCTGGCGAATGCTGTCTTCATCGATGACGGCAACCGTGGGCCCCTTGTAGGGCACCTTGGTGATCCAGCCCTCGGCCTCCAGCTGCCCCAGGCATTCGCGCACGATGGAGCGGCTGACATCCAGAAGCTCGCAGAGCTTGCGCTCCACCAAGCGAGAGCCTGGGGGCAACTGCCCCTCCACGATGGCGCGCTTCAGCTTCTCCAAGGCCTGCTGCCGTAGCGTGGGGAAGCTGCGCTCAACGGCCATGCTGTCTCGCAGGCTTTCCGCGTTCGCCGGTTGGAGCTTGTCTGTTTTGGAGACCTTGGGGTGCATGGGCTGTGTCATATCGCTTGCCAATTTTTGTTGATTGTCAGATGGTATACCAAAAATAACAAAGAACGAAACCTTTGGCGGTGCGGCCGCATGGATTGCTCGCCCATGGCTTCCCAGCGCGCAGCGGCGGGTGTCGCGCTGCGCGTGGACACGCTCTAAAGCGGTGCCCGGTCTATCTGGGACAAGGCCTGGTTGACCTGGAAAATCTTGCCGTTCACCGAGGGCACACCAAAGCCTTTGAGGCGCAGGGTGTGCATGGACAGATAGGCCTGGGCCGTTGGTAAATCCTGGAACAGGTAGACGCCACCGGCTTCTTCGGTAGCGGGGTTCTCGGTCCAGAGCTTCCAGATCAAGCCGGGTTCGTTGGCAATGGATTCGGCCAGGCCACGCATGGTGGCCGTCATGGCATCGCCCCAAGGACCTTGGTAGGGGAAGTCGACTTGCAGCAGATAAGGCATTTTTTTCCTCAAGAGGTGGCAGTGGCATCGCCCAACAGCGATTCCAGTTTTTCCATCAATGCGGTGCCCGTCGTGTGGCCCGAGGCCAGCAGACGCATCTCACCGCCTCTGTCCAGCAAGATGCTGGGAAACCCCCTGATGCCCCAGCTCCGGCAGCGCTGGAATTCCTCCAGGGTGGCGGCCTGGGCTTGCGGGGACAGAAAGTGCTGGAGAAATTCCGCATAGGGCACACCGGCCTGTGTGCACAGCGGGCGATAGAACGCGGCTTGCTTGGGGTCGGCACCATCTACATAGAACTGTTTTTGTATGCCGGAGAAAAAGGCCAGCACGGCCTGGCTGGCGTCTTTGCGCTCTGCCAGCAGCTGCGACATGGCCACGACGGCGCGGCAGGCCGGCTCGGTGTCGTAATGGAACGCGGCCTCATCCAGCAGGGTAAATCCAAATGGCTGGCCCGTGACGCGCTGGATGGTCTCCCACTCATGGCGCAAAAACGCCTTGAAGGGCGCGTTCCATGCATCTCCGCCGCCAGCACGTAGGCCTCCCACATGCACGCTGAAGTCGATGTGGTGGTCCTTGCAGTAGGCCGCCAGCGCTTGCAGAGCGGGGGAGATGCCCCAGCACCAGGAGCACATGGGGTCGCCAATGTAGCGGACCGTGGGGACCGTCATCGCCTCCGGGCGCAGTGGGGATGGAGGGGTGGATGGATCGGGGAGTTTGCACACCCCTGTTTTCGCATCGCAGTTCAACATGGTTCAGGCCTCGCATCAGTGGGTTGATCGTCTTGGTGAGGGTAGTTGCATTGGATTTTTAGATAAATGCCAAACTGCAGGAATCACTGTTCAACTATTGCGAACAAATGGACAAGCTCAGTGCAATGAAAAGCTTTGTGGCTGTGGTGGACGCTGGCAGCTTCACGCGGTCTGCTGAATTGCAGGCACTGCCCAAGGCGCGGGTCTCACAGCGTATTTCAGACCTGGAGGCCGCATTGGGCGTTCGGCTGCTGCATCGCAGCACGAGAGCCTTGCGCCTGACCAGGGATGGCGAGGTGTATCTGGAGCGCTGCCGCCAGATTCTGCAGGACATTGACGAGGTGGAAGATGCCCTCAAGGGCAGCGCGAGTGCGCCTGCGGGCAGCATCCATGTGGACGTGCTGAGCTCGATTGCCCGCTGGGTGATTGGGCCCAGGCTGCACGAGTTCCAGCGGCTGTTCCCGAACCTGGCCCTGCGTTTGGGCAGCAGCGACCGTGTCAGCAACCTGCTGGAGGAAGGCATTGACTGCGCCATCCGCGGGGGAAGCCTGGAAGACTCGGCCATGGTGGCAAGGCATGTGGCGGATGTGACGATTGGTCTTTATGCCGCCCCAGGCTATCTGAAAGCGGCCGCGCCGCTGCAAGCGCCCGAAGATTTGTGGAAGCACCGCCGCATGACATGGTTCAGTCCCCGGGGTGGCGGCAGACTGGCCTGGCAGCTTGAAAATGGTGGGCAGTGCATACCGTTTCAGGAGGCGGAGGCGCTGCAGTTTGAAGACCCTGATGTGGCCATCGCGGCCTGCGTGGCTGGGGCGGGCGTCTGCCCCGCAGCGCCGTTTGCCGTAGAGGCTTATGTGCGCTCTGGCCTGCTCATGCCCGTGCTGCCGCAGTGGCATTGGAAGCCTCGGCCCATCCATATCGTCTATCCCACCCGAAAGCACCTTTCCACCAAGGTTCGGTGCTTTGTCGACTGGTCGCATGCGCTGATGGTGAAGCACGAGGCCTTGCACCTCACGCCCATGGCGCTGGCACAGAAGTACCAAGGACATGAAGTGGGATAGACCGGCCGCTGGGCTTGGCCCGAGGGCCGCATATATCCCGGCCTACTTCTGTGCCTATTTGCCTTTGCTACGCAGCGATGTGGGGGCTGCGCGGCGTATTTCCGCGCTGATGTTTTGCAGGGTGGCAGAGCGTACGGCTGCATGCTGCCAGTACAGGTGTACGTCGAGCCACCGCTCCGGTGCAATGAGCGCAATGCTGCCTGCTGCCAGCGCGGGTTGCACCAGCGACTCGGGGGCCAGGCACCAGCCCAGGCCCAGTGCGGCGGCTTCCACAAACCCCGTGGCGGTCGGCAGATAGTGCATGGGTGGCGCAAGGCGGGCGCGGGTGACACGGCGCACAAAGCGCCATTGCAGCTCGTCCTTGCGGTTGAACACGATCATGGGTGCCAGGGCGAGCGAGGCCGCATCCACACCAGCCGGGAAGTAGCGCGTCACAAAGTCCGGTGCCGCGATGGCTTGGTAGCGCATGGCTCCCAATGCCTGCACTTCGCAGCCTTGCAGCGCCGCAGCTTCGGAGGTCACGGCGCCCAGCACCGAGCCGTCGCGCAGCAGATGCAAGGTGTGGTCCTGATCGTCCACCCGCACATCGAATAGATAACCGTATTGTCTGTTTAGCTGGGCGAGGGCGGGCAGAAACCAGGTGGCCAGCGAGTCGCTGTTGACAGCGATGGCAATCGGCCGGGCCAGGGCACTCAGGTTTTTTTCCGGCAGAAAGTCGGTCAAGGCCTCTGCTTCCAGCGTCTGCATGGGGCGCACCCGGCGCAGCAGCAGCTCGCCAGCAGGCGTGGGGCGGCAGGGCGGCTGGCGCACAACCAGCACCTGCCCCAGCCGGTCTTCCAGTGCCTTGATGCGTTGGGACACGGCGGAGGAGGTCACGGAAAGCCGGCGCCCTGCGGCCTCGAAGCTGCCTTCTTCCAGTACGGCCGCAAAGGCGGCCAGCTGTGGGTGGACCAAATCCATGGGATGGCGAAGATTAGATTTTCTTGACGACACAAAGAATTAATAGCTTTGCTTAACTCCATGCCGACCGCACCATAGCGCACTTTCTTGCACCCGTGGATCATCCAATGTTTCTTGCAGCCGCCTCTACCGGATTCGTGGCCGGAGCGGGCCTCATCATCGCCATCGGCGCACAAAACGCCTTTGTGTTGCGGCAGGGGCTGGAACGCAGCCATGTGGCTTTGGTGGTCATGGTCTGTGCGCTCAGCGATATTGCACTCATTCTCTGCGGCGTTGCCGGCGTGGGCGCCATGGTGCGCGAGTGGCCGGCGCTGTTACAGGCGCTGCGCTTTGGTGGTGCGATCTTCCTTGGGTGGTATGGCCTTCAGGCCGCACACAGGGCCTGGCGCGGTGCCGCCACCTTGGTGGTGGCGCAAGGCAAGGAGAGAAGCAGGCGTCGGGTGTTGCTGGCCTGCCTGGCATTCACCTTTCTGAACCCGCATGTGTATCTCGACACCATGGTTTTGCTGGGCAGCCTTTCCACGCGCTATCCGGGCATGGCGCAATGGGCATTTGGTCTGGGCGCCTGCGTAGCCAGCGTGACCTGGTTCTCTGTGCTGGGCTTTGGCGCTCGTTTTCTAGAGCCCGTTTTTCGCAAGCCCCTGGCCTGGCGTGCGCTGGATGGTGGCATTGCCATCTTCATGCTGGCCTTGTGCGCGCTGCTGTTGTTGCGGCCGCTGGACTGAAACACCCCCCTGAGGCACTTCGTGCCTTCCCCCCGCTCTCGCATCGCAAAGCGATGCGGGCAGGGGGACGCTGCCAGTGCGGCGGGGCGGCCCTTGCACGGGAGCCCTGGGCTGGGCTGCGCCAGTTCTGCGCGTAGTGCCCATGGGTTCTTCCCTCGCCCTTTCGGGCAGAGGGGTGGCTGAGAACGTGTTCAATGTCTCTACGCAGGCGCGTTGGAACGCAATCGGGATGAGTTCGAGCCGATGGGGCTTGCTTGCACGCGTGTGCAAGCAAGCCACAGTGCGAAGAAATCGCCCGATTTCGCTCCAACCCTTCGGGCCAGTGCCTTTGCGGGCGGCCTACTGTGTTGCGAATCCTCGCAATAGCGCGGCTATTGCTGCGGTATCGCGCCTTGTATCCCATTCCGCAAAGACGCTGGCGCGTCACGAGGAGACTTTGAACACGTTCTGAGGGGGCAGCGCGCGCTTTAACGCCGTTGCCCCGCCAGCCCGCGCACGATCGAGACCAACAGGTCGACCTCTTCAAAGGTGTTGTAGAAGGCCAGCGAAGGCCGCACCGCGCTTTCCACGCCATAGCGGCGCAGAATGGGCTGGGCGCAGTGGTGGCCGGTGCGCACGGCAATGCCCTCCGCGTTCAGCGCCTTGCCCACTTCGTCGGTGGTATAGCCCTCCAGGGTAAAGGACAGCACGCTGGCCTTGCCCGGCACCGTACCTATCAGGCGCAGGCCGGGAATCTGGGCCAACTGCTGCATGCCGTAGTCCACCAGCGCATGCTCGTAGCGGCTGATGTTGTCTATGCCGATGCGCTCCACATATTCCAGCGCCGCTCCCAGCCCCACGGCGTCGGCAATATTGCCGGTGCCGGCCTCGAAACGGTTGGGCAGGGGCTGGAACACGGTTTTCTCGAAGGTGACGTCGGCAATCATATTGCCGCCGCCTTGCCAGGGCGGCATGGCCTCCAGCAGCGCGCGGCGGCCCCAGAGGGCTCCGATGCCGGTGGGTGCAAAGATCTTGTGGCCGGAGAAGACAAAAAAGTCGGCGCCGATGTCCTGCACATCCACCGGCGTGTGGGCAATGGACTGGGCGCCGTCGACCAGGGTCACAATGCCGTGGCGCTTGGCGATGTCAACCACCTGCTTGACAGGCACCACCGTGCCCAGCACGTTGGAGACATGGGTAATGGCGACGATTTTGGTGCGCTCGTTGATCAGCTTTTGGTATTCCTCCAGCAGGATCTGGCCCTGATCGTCCACGGGAATCACGCGCAGCTTGGCGCCCTTGGCAGCGGCCAGCTGCTGCCAGGGAACGATGTTGGCGTGGTGCTCCAGATGGCTGACGATGACTTCATCGCCCGTGCCCACGTTCTGTCCGCCCCAGCTTTGGGCCACCAGGTTGATGGCTTCGGTCGTGCCGCGCACAAAAATGACTTCATTCACATCGGGGGCGTTGATGAAACGGCGCACCACCTCGCGCGCATGCTCATAGGCATCGGTGGCGCGGGCCGCCAGCGCGTGGGCGGCCCGGTGGATGTTGGAGTTTTCGTGCTCGTAGAACTGGCGCAGGCGCTCTATCACCTGGCGCGGCTTGTGCGTGGTGGCTGCGTTGTCCAGCCAGACCAGCTGTTTGCCGTGGATGCGCTCTTGCAGAATGGGAAAGTCGCGGCGCACGGCCTGCACGTCAAAGGCCGGGTGGCGGTCGCCGGCCCCATCGAGCGCTGGTACGCGCGCGCCCGCTGTGGCAGGCGTTACATGGCCGCCGGGCAGTTGCACGGCATCGACAAAGTAGAACTGCGGGGCGGTTGGGCTGGCCGCAGGGGCACCAGAAGGGCTGCGATTGCCTGGCAGACCTGGGGCATGCAATGGCGGAACCCCGGGCGGCTGACCCACCAGCGCAGCAAGCGCCTGGCTGCTGAGCGCGTCCAGCCCTGTGGTGGATGGACGCTCGCTGGACTGCGGGTTGGCGAAGTAATAGGGCGAAGAAATGGGCGAAGCTGTGGGCGGCGATGCGGGTGATGCGGATACCGGAGGCGCCGAGCTGTCTGAGGGCGGTTGCACCGCGCTCTGTGCCGTGGCTGCATGGGCCTGGGGTACCCCCGCAGCCAGGCTGAGCAACTGGGGCTCGTAAGCAGGCAAGGCGGTATGGGCCACATCGGGCACGCCATTGCCGGCCGTGGCCTTGGGTTGGCCGGTCGGTACACGGTTGGCGAGCGCCAGGACCTCTGAGGGATGGCTGGGTAGCAAATTGCTGCCGGGGGCCTGGCCTAGGGGCAGTGGTGTGCCAGGCAGATTGGGTGAAAGCCCCACGGGACTGGCCAGGGGCGAGCCCGGTGGTGCCGGGTTACTGGGAGGCTGTACACCCAGCGGCAAACGGGTGCTGCGTGTACCGGCGCTGGAAGGGGCCGGCAGCGCTGGGGCTGCAGCACTGCCCGCGCTTGACTGCGGGCCCGCAGGCGAGGCTGCCTCGCCTGGCAGCGCACGGAAGAACGCAGAGGCCAGTTGGGCGAGCGCCGCCGTATCGATGGGGCTGCTGTGCAGGCCTTGGGGCGCAGCGGGCAGCGTGGGTTGGGCAGTGGTGGAAGTCACAAGGTGCTCCCCGCTTTACTTGTAGCTGTCCAGCGCCGCGTAGTCGTGGTATTTGTTGATCTCCACGTCGTCGAGCACGGCGAGCGCATCGGGAGTGAGTACGGCCAGCGAGCAGTACAGCGAGATCAGGTAGGAGGCGATGGCGTGGCTGTTGATGCCCATGAAGCGCACCGAAAGGCCAGGGCTTTGTTCGCCGGGCAGGCCGGGCTGGAACAGGCCGACCACGCCCTGGCGACGGTCGCCCACGCGCAGCAGCAGGATTTTGCTCTTGCCATCGGCCACAGGCACCTTGTCCGAAGGAATCAGCGGCACACCACGCCAGGTGATGAACTGCGAGCCGAACAGGCTGACGGTGGGCGGGGGGGTGCCACGGCGCGTGGCCTCGCGGCCAAAGGCCGCAATGGTGAGCGGGTGGGCCAGGAAGAAGGCCGGCTCTTTCCAGACCTTGGTGAGCAGCTCGTCCAGATCGTCGGGGGTGGGGGCGCCGGTCAAGGGGAAGATGCGCTGCTCCTCCGCAACCTGGGCCAGCAGGCCGTAGTCGGGGTTGTTGATGAGCTCGCTTTCCTGGTTCTCCTTGATGGTTTCAATGGTCAGGCGCAGCTGCTCCTTGATCTGGTCATGCGGGCTGCTGTAGAGGTCGGAGATGCGGGTGTGCACGTCCAGCACGGTGGAGACGGCGTTGAGGAAATATTCGCGCGGGTTTTCGTCATAGTCGACATAGGTGCGCGGCAGCTGGTTCTCGGACTCCTTGGCGGTGCAGGTGACTTGGATGGCCTCGGGATGCTTGACCTGGTTGACGCGGTAAATGCCGGCCTCCACAGGGGCCCATTGCAGCAGATGGGTGAGCCAGCGCGGGCTGATGGTGGCCAGCTGGGGTGCGGTCTTGGTGGCATTGGCGAGCTGGCGTGCAGCGCTGTCGCTCAGTGTGTGGGTACCGCTTGCAGGTGCTGTCATGGGTCATCCTCTGGGTGAGTGTTGAGGGAAAACGAGGTAGGTCCCAGTGTTCAATGCAGGCCCTTGGGCCTCAACCGGCTATAGCCACCAAGTGCTGGAGCTGGCTTTGGCGCAGGGTATGGATGTGCTCTGCATGGATCAGCAGTTCGGAAGCGCTGATCAGCAGCGCCAGGGCCAGTTTGTGCAGCGTGACCAGCGAGGGCGCGACCTTGCCGCGCTCGATTTCCCCGACATAGGAGCGGTTGAGGTTGGATTGGGCGGCCAACTGCTCTTGCGACCAGTTGCGGGCCTCGCGTAGCTGGCGTACGGCCAGACCGAAATCCTGGATAAAGCGCTGAGACAGCATGTCAGCTCGCCACGGGGGCGCTGAAGTCCGGCTGCGCCGCGGCGTTGCCGTAGGCCTGATGCAGGGTCAGGTGCTGCGGGGCCTGTTGCACATTGGCGCTGGCCTGGCTGACATGGGTGCCGGGGGGCACGTCACCGGTGATCCAGACATTGCCGCCTATGACGGCGCCCCGGCCCAGGGTGACCCGGCCAAGGATGGTGGCGCCTGCGTAAATCACCACATCGTCTTGGACGATGGGGTGGCGAGCCCAGCCCTTTTGCAAATGGCCTTGTGCGTCTTTGGGGAAGCGCTTGGCACCCAGCGTCACGGCCTGGTAGATGCGCACATTGCTGCCGATGATGGCCGTTTCTCCGATCACGACGCCTGTACCGTGGTCGATAAAAAAACCTGGGCCAATTTGCGCGCCGGGGTGGATGTCTATCCCCGTCTGGCCATGGGCCTGCTCGGAGATGATGCGCGCCAGCAGAGGCAGCTTCAGCTGGTAGAGGGCGTGGGCAATACGGTGGTGTATGAGCGCCAGCACGCCGGGATAGCTGAGGACGATTTCATCCACGCTGTGTGCAGCCGGATCGCCGTGGAAAGCGGCCTGCACATCGCTGTCCAGCAACTGGCGCAGCGCGGGAAGGCTTTGGGCAAAAGTGTATACGGTCTGGGTGGCCTGGGCTTCGAAGTCGGCGGAGGTGTCTTGGCTGCGATGGCGATAGTGCAGCTCGATCTGTGCCTGGGCTTGCAGCGTTCGCAATGCCTGATCCAGGGTGTGCCCCACATAGAAGTCTTCGCCGGACTGGTGCAAATCTGCGGGCCCCAGACGCAAGGGGTAAAGCACGCCCTTGAGGTCTGTCATGGCCTTGGCAATGGCTTCGCAGGAGGGGAACTCGCGGTGGCTGGTTTCCGTGCGATTTTGCTGCTCGCGCCAGTGGTCGCGTACCTGGCGCAGCTGCTGGACGATGGGGTAAATGTCGAAACTCATGCTGTGACTAGTCCTGCACCCAGGGAAGGCTGTAGAAGCGCCAGCCGTTGAAGTGACCGCGCTGCTGTTGTGCGTCCAGGTCGCCTTCGAAGCCTTCGCTGATGTGGAAGACCTGGGGGATGCCGGCCTTGGTCGCCTCCTGCGCTGCCAGGGCCGAGCGTTTGCCACTGCGGCACAGCAGCAGCACGGCCGGAGGTTGTTGTTCCTGCGTCAGTACTTGCTTGGCGAGCAGGGCTGCCAGCTCGCGTGCAAAGCGCGGATTGCGGTTCAGCGCCGTGCCCGTAGCCCAGGCCACATGCAGACTGCCTGGTATGTGGCCGACGAATTTGCGCTCCTCCGTGGAGCGCACATCGACAATCAGGGCCAGGCCTTGCTGTGCCAGCTGCCAGGCTTGCTGCGGTGGCACGCTGCCGGCGTAGGCCAAGCTCTGTTGCCGGGCCTGTGCAGATGCCTGCTCCAGAACGGGGGGGAGGACATGCGATGCGATGGTGGTTGCGGTCATGCTGCAGTTTTCCTATGGGACGCCACCACCCGCTGGTGGCGATAGCCGCCATGGTGCAGCGAGAGTGGGCGCTACCCCAATGAAGAAAAACGCATGACGATGTGCAAAAAAAAGATGTGAGCATTGCGTGCGCCTTGTGCTGTGTTCACGTCGCTGGCATTCAAGCCGTCGTGCATGCAGGCTAATGCCGCACTGCCCATGACCCCGTGCGCAAATGTGCAAATGTGCAAGGAAAATAATTGGGTGCCGCGGATGCTTAGTTAAAAGCAATGCCAGTGTTCACCAAGGAAAACGGTGTGCTGGTGAAGGCCTGGTATGAGGCTGGATGGGGGCCTGCACAGGTGGCAGCAGGCTGGATTGCCGTGGCAGTGCAGGCCACGGCGGCCGGGCTGCAGCAAAGCCCAAAGCGCATGGCGCACAGGTGATGCGCGGGCAAGACCTGTTGCATTTATTGGCTGAACAGTTGGCGCGACCCCCACCCAGGCGCTGCCGTGTGGATACTCTGCCAGGGCCCAAGCCACCCACCTGTGCCGGGCAGCGTATGAAAAAAGCCCTGTGGAAGTACCACAGGGCTTTTTGGGGGCTGCGCGCTCAGGGAAAGGACGGGCTCTTGGGGGCCGGCGCGGGCTCGGCCGTTGGTGTGGGTGGCACAGGCGTTGGTTGATGCAGCTTGCTGGGTGGCAGCTCGGTGCCGGCACGCCAGCGGCGCACCACGCGCTGGAAGATCAGCGCATTGGGGATCTGCAGCAGGGTGCCGGGTTCGGGAGCTGTGCTGTCCTCCAGCGTGGTGTAGAGCAGGTTGATGTCGACCACCTTGCCCACAGCACCTTGTTTTTCTGCGGTGTCCAGCACCTCGATGTGATCACCCACGCGGAAGGGGCCAACGGTGAAGATCAGAAAGGCGCAAAACAGATTGGACAGCACGCTCCAGGCCGCAAAAAAGGCCACGGCGCCCACGGTGGCAAAGCCGGTGAAGGCCGTCCACAACACGCTGGCGGAGAAACCCAGCCGCTCCAGTGTCAGCAGCAGCGCGCTGACGATGAGCAGCCAGCGCACCACGGTGTTGATGGGCATCAGCAGCTCATGGGGGAACTGGTAGTGGTCGCTGGCGCGCAGGATCAGGCGTTTGAGCAGACGGTGCAGCAGCCAGGTGACGACGATGATCAGCGCGATTTGGAGCAGAGGGACGACGATGTCCAGCCAGTCCTGCATCCAGGTGGGCAGCTGGTTGGGAAGTTGCTTCAAGCGTTGCAGCAGGGTCACGAAGAGGGGAGCCTTTCTTACCAAAAAAACAGGGCACCGCAGCGGTGCCCTGGACGGGGTGACGGCAGCATGCCAGTCACTCGGCGCATGGGAGGTTGTCGCTGCGGTATGGCAGCGATCATAAACACGCGCTCAATTGCGGCGCTGTTCAATGGTATCCATCTGCATTTCGAAGCTGAAAAACCGGTTGCGGCCCTGGGCCTTGGCGGCATACAGCGCTTCATCGGCGCGCATCAGCATGCTTTCGGCACTGGTGCTGGCGTCCGGTATGCAGGTGGTGATGCCGCCCGACAGCGACAGCACCGTGCCAATGGGTGAGTCGGGATGGGGAATGCCCCGCTGCTGCAGCATGCTGCCCAGGGCGCGGGCAAAGGTCATGGCGCCCGAGCGTGGGGTGTTGGGCAGGATCAGTGCGAACTCCTCACCGCCATAGCGCGAGGCCACATCGCGCGGGCGCACACAGACTTCCTTGAGCAGACGGCCCACTTCGCGCAGGCAGATATCGCCTTGCACATGGCCGGCGGTGTCGTTGAAGCGCTTGAAATGGTCCAGGTCGCAGAGCATCAAGGTCAGTGGCTGCTGCTCGCGGCGTGCGGCCTCGATCTCGGAGTGCAGGATGCGGTCAAAGCCGCGGCGGTTGACCAGGCCGGTCAGGGCGTCGACCTCCACCATCTCGTTCAGGCGCTGGTTGGCCAGATGCAGCTCTGCCGAGAGGCTGACCAGGCGGCGGCGCATGTCCAGCAGGCGGCGCATGGCGCGCAGCTTGGCGATCAGCACAATGGGCTTGACGGGCTTGATCAGGTAGTCGTCGCCACCGGATTCGATGCCGCGCCAGATGTCCAGATCATTGTCCAGGCCCGAGAGGAAGATGATGGGAGTCCAGTCGCCGGTTTCGGCTTCACGCAGTTGCTGCGCCACCCAGTAGCCATCATGCGTGGGCAGGCGGATGTCCAGCAGCACCAGGTCCGGACGGCGGAGTTTGAACATCTGCACGGCAGAGGGCGCATCCGCAGCCTCCATCACCTCGGTGACGCCGGCATGGCGCAGTTCGTGGGTCAGTGAATGGCGGACCGATGCTTGATCGTCCACCACCAGCACCGTGAAGCTGTTGGTCAGAGGTGCCAAAGCGCCCGGTTGAGACAGGCTCGGGTTTAACGCTGTGGAAGAAGGCATCCGAGGGTCCTGTGTTTCCTGAAAAGCATCGCCGCCATCCGCACAAACAAAGGGCCGCGATGTGCGACCCAGTGTAGCGTTTCGTTACGCAGGCGGCCACCGCAGGCCGCTGAACGTGACAGTCCTCAGGTGTTTTGCTCGCGGCGCAGGGCCGGGAACAGAATCACGTCGCGGATGCTGGCGCTGTCGGTGAGCAGCATCATGAAACGGTCGATGCCGATGCCGCAGCCGCCGGTGGGTGGCATGCCGTATTCCAGGGCGCGCACAAAGTCGTGGTCGAAGTACATGGCCTCGTCGTCGCCGCCGTCCTTGGCATCGACCTGGGCGTTGAAGCGGGCGGCCTGGTCTTCGGCGTCGTTCAGCTCGGAGAAACCGTTGCCGAATTCGCGGCCGGTGATGTAGAGCTCAAAGCGCTCGGTCACCTCGGGGCGGTCGTCATTGGCGCGGGCCAGTGGCGAGATTTCGGTGGGGTGCTCCATGATGAAGGTGGGGTTCCACAGCTTTTCTTCCACCACTTCTTCGAAGTACAGCACCTGCAGGCTGGCCAGCGTGCGGGTGGACAGCTTGTCCTTGTCTTCCTTCATGCCCAGCTTCTTCAGGGCATTGGTCAGCCATTCGCGGTTGGCGACGTTCTCGCCGGCATCGGTGTATTTGACAATGGCCTCGGGAATGGTCAGGCGCTCGAAGGGAGCGGCCAGGTCCACAGGCTTGCCGCCATAGCTCAGCTGCAGCGTGCCCACGGCCTTCATGGCGGTGTCGCGGATGAGCTGCTCGGTGTAGTCCATGACGTCGCGGTAGTTCCAGTAGGCCGCGTAGAACTCCATCATGGTGAATTCGGGGTTGTGGCGGACCGAGATGCCTTCGTTGCGGAAGTTGCGGTTGATCTCGAACACGCGCTCAAAGCCGCCCACGATCAGGCGCTTCAAGTACAGCTCCGGCGCAATGCGCAGATACATCTCCTGGTCCAGCGCATTGTGGTGGGTGATGAAGGGCTTGGCATTGGCGCCACCGGGAATGGGGTGGAGCATGGGAGTTTCGACTTCCAGAAAGCCGTGTTCCACCATGAAGTCGCGCAGGCCGGAGACGGCCTTGCTGCGGGCCACGAAACGGGCGCGTGCGTCCTCGTTCATCATCAGGTCCACATAGCGTTGGCGGACCTTTTGCTCCAGGTCTGCCATGCCGTGGAACTTGTCGGGCATGGGGCGCAGGCTCTTGGTGAGCATGCGGATGCTGCTGGCCTTGATCGACAGCTCGCCGGTCTTGGTCTTCATCAGCTGGCCTTCGGCGGCAATGATGTCGCCCAGGTCCCACTTCTTGAAGTCGGCATAGACCTCTTCGCCCACGGCGTCGCGGGTCACATAGATCTGGATGCGGCCGGTGCTGTCCTGGATGGTGGCAAAGCTGGCCTTGCCCATCACGCGCTTGAGCATCATGCGACCGGCCACGCTGACGGTGGCGGCCGCTGCGTCCAGCGCTTCGGCTTCTTTCTCGGCGTGCTCGGCAATCAGGGCCGCAGCACGGTGCCCAGGCTTGAAGTCATTCGGGAAGGCGACACCACCCTGGGCTTTGACCTGCTCACGCAGGGCCTTGAGTTTTTCGCGGCGTTCGGCGATGAGCTTGTTTTCGTCCTGGGGTGCAGCCGCGTCGGCCGCAGAGGTATGGGTGGTGTCAGACATGAAAAAGCGCAGCCCAAAGGCTGTTGTTGCTGGTGTTGCAGATGCCAAAACCCAGCATTTTAAGTTTATTGCTCCAAAGCTGCGTGGCAGTGCGACATCTCCGCGCCAGGGCTTGTGCATGTGGGACATGTTGGCGGGCGGAAACGCGGGCGTGGATGCTGAAAAATCAGGAGCGTGTATTGCTGATGGCTGCTGAGTTTCAAAGCGAAATAGCTTCAAGACCAGCGTATCCACAGCACAGCCAGCTATGGTTTTGATGGGGCAGGCTGCAGCCTCAGAACACGATACCGGCGCGCTCCAGCACATCGCTGACCAGCTCCAGCCGCAGCAGCGGGCTGTCCAGCTCCAGCAATTGCTGCTTGAGTGTCAGCGGTATGGGCAGCAGCTCGCACCAGCGGTTGGCCACCCAGCCGCAGTCGCTCAGCTGCAGGGGCTGGGGCAGCTCGATGGCGGGGCCATGCATGCGGTCTTCCTGGGCCTGCTGGCGCTGGTGCAGATTGCGCAGCACCTGGGCCAGGGCCAGGCTGGTGGGGCGCAGGTCATCGGGCACGGCCACATGCTGGTCTACGGGGATGAGGGTCACATCGGCCACCCACAGGCCCAGGTGCAGCATTTGTTTGCGGTCCACATGGATGCGGGCATGGCCCTGGCACTGCACCTGCAGCAGATCGGGCTGGTGGCTGTCGAGCTGGGTGATTTGTGCCAGCGTGCCGATGGTGTGAAAAGTCTCGGAGGGGGAGTCTGGGCGGCGTACCTCGTCGCCCCCGGTCAAGGCCACCACGCCAAAGGGGGAACCTGCCTGGTGGCATTTGCGCACCATGTCCAGGTAACGCAGCTCAAACACCCGCAGAGGAAGCTGGCCGCCAGGGAACAGCACAGTGTTCAGCGGAAACAGTGGCAGCGAAGTCAAGGTCAGCGGGTGTGTCATGGGGGGACGCTTTCCATCGCTATCATCTTCCCATGGGGCCGGGTCGGCTGGCACAGCCCAGTTGTCTCAGCTTGTTACATCCAAACCCGCGTGTGGGGAAGGCCCATCCTGGTGGCTTTACATTCCCGCAGCATTTTTGCGGCACAACGCTATCCATGATCGAACAAATCCTGTCTTTTCTCCTTGAAGTGGTCGCCGGCCTGGTGTCGGGGGCCTGTTTGCTGCGCCTGTATATGCAGACGCAGCGCGTGCCGTTCTCCAACCCGGTGGGGCAACTGGTGTTCGCGCTGACGGACTGGCTGGTGATGCCGCTGCGCAAGCTGATCAAGCCCTCGGGCAAGTACGACCTGTCCAGCCTGGTGGGTGCCGTGTTGATCCAGTTGGTGCACTACCTGCTGCTGTGGGCCCTGGCCGGTGCTGCGGGCTCCGTGGTGCTGGTGCCGCTGCTGGCGCTGTTCGGCCTGCTGCGCATGGTGCTGACGGGTTTGATCGGTCTTCTGATCGTTTACGCCATTCTTTCCTGGGTGTCGCCGCATTCGCCCATTTATGGCGTGCTCTCCCGGCTGTGCGCGCCGGTGCTGCGGCCCTTGCAGCGCATCATCCCCTTGGTGGGTGGTGTGGACCTGTCCCCGCTGGCGGCCCTGGTGCTGCTGCAGGTGCTGCTGATGGTGCTGGCCCATCTGCAGTTCAGCGTGCTGGGTGGGGTGGTGGCCGGCATGAGTGTGATGTGAGGCTGCTCGTCTGCCGGGCATGAAAAAAGCGATCCCTCGGGATCGCTTTTTTTGTGGGGGGCTTGCTGCGAAGCTGGCGCTTATTCGGCGCTGTCCACCACGGCATCGGCCGGCAGGCGCTGCAGCATGGCCAGGCTGGTGGCGATGCGGCTACGCAGCTCGCGGCGGTCGACAATCATGTCAACGGCACCCTTGTCCCGCAGGAACTCGGAGCGCTGGAAGCCCTCGGGCAGCTTGACGCGCACCGTGGTTTCGATCACGCGGGGGCCGGCAAAGCCGACCAGTGCCTTGGGTTCGGCCATGACCACGTCACCCACAAAGGCGAAGCCAGCAGAGACGCCACCCATGGTGGGGTCGGTCAGCACGCTGATGTAGGGCAGTCCCTTCTTGGCCAGACGGGTCAGGGCAGCATTGGTCTTGGCCATCTGCATCAGGGACAGCAGGCCTTCTTGCATGCGGGCGCCACCGGTGGCGGTAAAGCACACAAAGGGCACTTTTTGCTCGATGGCGGTTTCCACACCGCGTACAAAGCGCTCGCCCACCACGGAGCCCATGGAGCCGCCCATGAATTCGAATTCAAAGCAGGCCACGACCAGCTCAATGCCCTTGACGGCACCGCCCATGACCACCAGGGCATCGGTTTCACCGGTGTTCTCCAGGGCCTCTTTCAAGCGCTGGGGGTATTTGCGGCTGTCCTGGAACTTCAGTGCGTCGACCGGGATGACTTCCTGGCCGATTTCATAGCGGCCTTCGGCATCCAGAAAATGGTTCAGGCGTGCGCGGGCACCCACGCGGTGATGGTGGCTGCAGGTGGGGCAGACGTTCTGGTTTTTTTCCAGATCGGCCTTGTACAGCACGGATTCGCAACTGGGGCACTTGATCCACAGGCCTTCGGGAATCTGCTGGTGGCGTTCCGTGGGCTTGGTTTGCTGGATGGTGGCGGGCAGGAGTTTTTCGAGCCAGGACATGGAGTCTTCCTTCTTTCAGGCAGGGTCACCGCATCCTCCCGGAGGGGGATGCGGTGAAGGTGCCGCATTATGCGTCCATCGCCTTGCGCACGCCGCGCAGGAAATCAATGGCGAGGGGAATGATTTTTTCGTGGGGCTGGTCTTCGAGCAGCTGGATGATTTTGCTGCCGATGATGACAGCGTCCGAAAACTGGGCAATCGTCTGGGCGGTCTGGGCATCACGGATGCCAAAGCCCACACCCAGGGGGATATGCACATGCTGGCGGATGACGGACAGCATCTGCTGCACGCTGTCGGTGTCCAGTGCGCCCGAGCCGGTCACGCCCTTGAGCGAGACGTAGTAGACATAGCCGCTGGCCACGCGGGCCACTTGCTGCATGCGTTCCACCGTGCTGGTGGGGGCCAGCAGAAAGATCTGGTCCATGCCCCGGGCCTGCAGCTTGGCGGCGAACTCCTCGGATTCTTCCGGTGGGTAGTCCACCACCAGGATGCCGTCCACGCCGGCAGCGGCCGCGTCGTTGACGAAGGCATCCACGCCGTGGATCTGGTCGTAGCGTTCCACCGGGTTGGCATAGCCCATCAGCACCACGGGCGTGGTGGTGTTCTTCTGGCGGAACTCGGCCACATAGGCGAGGACTTGCTGGAGGCCCACGCCGTTGGCAATGGCGCGCTCGCCGGCCTTCTGGATCACCGGGCCGTCGGCCATGGGGTCCGAGAAGGGCACGCCCAGCTCGATGATGTCGGCGCCGGCCTCCACCATGCCGTGCATCAGCGACGGTGTGATGGCGGCAAACGGGTAGCCGGCCGTGATGTAGGGAATCAAGGCCTGGCGGCCCTGGGCTTGCAGTTGTTCAAACGTGGTGGCGATGCGCTTCATGCTGCATGCCCTCCCTTGACGATGTGACCGCGCATGCTGGGGCGGTCGTAGTAGTCGTTGCCGGTCAGGTCGGCCACGGTGCCAATGTCTTTGTCGCCACGGCCGGACAGGCAGACCAGGATGGACTGGTCGGCGCGCATGGTCTTGGCCAGTTGCATGGCATAGGCCACGGCGTGGCTGGATTCCAGCGCCGGGATGATGCCCTCGGTGCGGCACAGGTAGTGGAAGGCCTCCAGCGCTTCCTGGTCGGTGGCCCCCACATATTCGGCGCGGCCGATTTCCTGCAGCCAGGCATGTTCGGGGCCCACGCCGGGGTAGTCCAGGCCGGCGCTGATGCTGTGGGTTTCGGTGATCTGGCCCTGCTCGTCCTGCAGGATGAAGGTGCGGTTGCCATGCAGCACGCCGGAGCTGCCGCGCTGCAGCGAGGCGGAATGCTTGCCCGTTTCCAGGCCCTCGCCGGCCGCTTCCACGCCGATGAGTCGGGTGTGCTCAAAGGGAATATAGGGGTAGAAGATGCCCATGGCATTGCTGCCGCCGCCCACGCAGGCCACGACGGCGTCGGGCTGGTCGGCCGCCATTTTTTGGCGTTGCAGCAGCTCGGGCATTTGCGTCAGGCATTCCTGGCCGATCACGCTCTGAAAGTCACGCACCATGGCCGGGTAGGGCGCAGGGCCGGCCACCGTGCCGATGATGTAGAAGGTGTTGTCGACATTAGCCACCCAGTCGCGCATGGCTTCGTTCAGCGCGTCCTTGAGCGTCTTGCTGCCCGATTCCACGGGGATCACGGTGGCGCCCAGCAGCTTCATGCGGAACACATTGGGGCTTTGGCGCTTGACGTCTTCCGCACCCATATAGACCACGCATTCCAGTCCATAGCGGGCGCAGATGGTGGCCGTGGCCACGCCATGCTGGCCGGCGCCGGTCTCGGCAATGATGCGGGTCTTGCCCATGCGCCTGGCGAGCATGGCCTGGCCGATCACGTTGTTGATCTTGTGGGCACCGGTGTGGTTGAGGTCTTCGCGCTTGAGATAGATCTGCGCGCCGCCCATTTCGCGGCTCATGCGGTCCGCGTGGTAGACGGGCGAGGGGCGGCCCACAAAATGGGCCAGCTCGTAGCGGAACTCGGCCAGAAACTCGGGCTCGCTCCAGTACTTGGCGTAGGCCTGGCCCAGCTCGGTGAGGGCGTGGGTCAGCGTCTCGCTGGCAAAGCTGCCGCCATAGGGGCCGAAATGGCCGCGTGCATCGGGATAGGAATATTCAAACATCGGTAAAAGAAGCAAGTTGGGCATCGGCGGCGCGTACGGCCGCAACGAAGCGTTGGATTTTTCCGGTGTCTTTGATGCCCTTCATGGGCTTGCCATCAGGCCCTGTGGCCTCGACGCCGGAGCTGACATCAACCGCCAGCGAGTGTCCTCGCGGGCGTACTTGCAAGATGCCATCGGTCACGTTTGCAGGCGTGAGTCCACCAGACAAAACGAGGTGAGAGTCGACGCTTGGTGGCAGGAGTGACCAATTGAATGTTTGCCCGCCGCCGCCGTAGCCCTCTACATGGGCGTCCAGCAAGATGGCCTGGGCCTGGGAATAACGTTGGGCATATTCTACGAGGTCGAGCCCTAACGTGCCCCCGGCCAGGGGAATGCGCGCTGCGCGCAAAAAAGGCCTGCGTCCACCATGGGTGGCAGCCAGGCATTGCTCAGGCGTCTCATCACCATGAAATTGCACGATAGCGCTTGGTATATCTGCACAGGCAGCTATCACATTGGAAGCGATCTCGTTGACGAACAGCAGCACCGGGCTCACAAAAGGTGGCAGGCGCCGCGCCAGCTCGGCCGCCCGCGCGGCGGACACGGCACGGGGGCTGGGGGCGTAGAGTACAAAGCCGATGGCGTCCGCGCCGGCAGCGACGGCGGCGTCCACATCGGCCTCGCGGGTGAGGCCGCAGATCTTGATGCGGGTGCGGTGGGCAAAAGAAGACATGGCTATCCCAGGCTGGTCGGCACAAGGCAAAAGGGCAGGGGCTGCTCAGGGCAGCCAGGCAAACGGGGGCGTGTCGCCAGGCAGGCCCCAGCGGGCATCGTAGACAGGCCCCAGAAAGTACAGGCCATCGGGCGAGAAGGTGGGGGCCGCCACCTCGCGCGAGCGGGCATCGAGCACCTGCTGCATCCATTCCACCGGCTTGGCGCCCTGGCCCACGCACAGCAGGCAGCCCATGATGTTGCGGATCATGTGGTGCAGAAAAGCATTGCCTTCGAACTCGAAGCGCCAGTAGCCGCAGTCCATTTCCCCTTCACGCATGGGAGCCTGGCCCGCAGGGCGGTAGTGCATGTCAATGCGGTGCAGCGTCTTGATGGGGGTCTTGGCCTGGCAGGCCGCAGCGCGAAAGGAGGAGAAGTCATGCTCGCCCAGCAGCAGATCGGCCGCTGCGCGCATGCGCTCGCCATCCAGGGGCTGGTATACCCAGCCCACGCGGCCATGGTCCACGCTGGGGCGCACGGGCGACTGCAGCAGCACATAGGCGTAGCGGCGGGCCGTGGCGCAGGCGCGGGAGTGAAAGCCTTCAGGGCCATCGGGCACCTCGGCCGCCCATTGCACGGCAATGTCCTTGGGCAAAAATGCGTTGGTGCCGCGCACCCAGGAGTTGGCAGCGCGTTGCAGTGCGGTGTCGAAATGCACCACCTGCATCAGCCCGTGCACACCGGCATCGGTGCGGCCTGCGCACAGGGTGGAGACCTTTTGCGCAGTGAAGCGGCCCAAGGCCGCTTCCAGATGGTCTTGCACGGTGTTGCCCGAGAGCTGACTCTGCCAGCCGCTATAGGCCTGGCCGTTGTAGGAAACCCCCAGGGCTATGCGCATGGCCCACCTTCAGGTCCGGCGCCATGCGCCGGGGAAAAACACGAAAACATCAGTCGATTTCAGCCAGCAGGCGCTGGGCTCGTTCCTTGAGTTCGCCGGAGGCTTCGGCAATCACTTCTTCCACCAGGGTGCGAGCACCCTCGCTGTCGCCAATGGCGTGGAATTCGCGTGCCAGGTCCAGCTTGGTGGCCAGGGGGTCGTCCGCCGCCACGGCAGGTGCCGCAGCCGGGGGCGCATCGCCCAGGTCCAGGTTCAGCGCACTCAGGTCCAGATTGGTATCCAGGGCGGATGCCGCAGCCGGTGCCGGAGTGGCGGGCGGGGTGTCCAACGAGAACTCCAGCGTGCTCAGGTCCAGCGGCTTCACCGGGGTGGTGGCGGGCGTGGCGGACTCGGCCAGTGCATCGTCCCAGTCGGGCTCCAGCGCGGCAAAGTCCGACTCGGAAGGCGTGGGTGCTGCCGGCGGGTTGGCGACGGCCGCAGGCGAGGCATCGGACAGGCCGCCGGGCAGGTCCATGTCCAGGCTCAGATCCAGATCGGGGGGCAGATGCTGGGCCAGGCTGGTCGTGGCTGCCGCTGCTGCTGCCATGGGGGCAGCAGCACCCTGGCTCTTGGCCAGGGCCGCCGAGAAGGCGCTGTTGGCAGGCGCGGATGGGTCTTGGTAGAGCGGGTTGCTGGCGTCGACCTGCAAGCCCCATTCCACCACGCGGTCCCAGTCAGGGCCTGTGCCTTGGGTCAGGGACTGCACGCTCAGGGCTGCGGCTTCCAGGGCCTTGGCATCGCGGCGCTTGGCGTAGATCTCGGCCAGCTTCATGTGCACATCCAGGCGGTCGGGCTGGGTCTGCAGCGCCTGCTTGAGGATGTCCTCGGCTTGTACGTCACGGCCATAGGCCAGGTAGACCTCGGCCTCGGCCACCGGGTCGGTGGCTTCGCTGGCGTTCTGCGAGGCGGCTTCGGCGCTGGCGGCCTGCGCGCTGGGTTGCACATCGCTGTGCGCCTCGGTCGCATCTGCTGCGGGCGGGCTGTCAGGTGCGGCGGCTTGTGCACGGCGGCGCTTTACCAGGTTCCAGCCCAGCAGGCCGAGCAGCAGCGCCAGGATGCCGCCTGCAGCAGGCAGTACCACGGGGGTGATTTCATCCAGGAAATCGGGGGGGGGCGCTGGCGGTGTGGCGGCTTCGGGAGGCGTCTTGGCGTCGGTTGTACTGGCTTCGGCGGGGGGCGCGGCTGTGGAGTCCGCTGCGTCTGCCGTGTTGGGCGTCACAGCCTCGGCTGCAGGGGCATCCAGTGCGGCGGGTGCCGTCAGCGGCACGGTGATGCCAGGTGCTGATGCATCGGCTGTGGCACCAGCCTCGGGGGCGGGGGCGCCAGAAGCGGCCGCCACCTTTTGCAGCTCGGCAAGATTGCGCTGGAGCTCATCGGTCCGGTCGGACTGGGCCGACGCCTGCTTGGCCTGGGCCAGTTTCTCCTCGGCCGCATGCTGGCCCTGGACGGTGCCCTTGCTCAAGGTCAGCTTGTCGGCAGCCGCTGCGTTGGCGCTGTGGTCCTGCACCTGGGCTTGCACCTGGCCGGAGGAGGCGCGATCGGCAGCCGCCACCTTGGCCGTCGGGGCCTTGGCGGCCAGGCGACGGCGGAATTCGTTGAAGTCACGGCTTTGGGCCGCCACCAGCTGGCGGGCCTCTTTGGCCGTGGTGGCGCTGGCTTCCTCTTTGCCGGGCAGCTTGACCACGCTGCCTGCGCGCAAAAGGTTGACGTTGTCGTTGATGAATGCGTTCGGATTGGCGCGCAGCATGGCCACCAGCATCTGGTCCAACGACACGCCGGCAGGGCGGTTGGCGTTGGCAATGCGGCCTGCGGTGTCGCCAGCACGCACGGTGACATCGCCCTTGGTGGCCGCGGAAGCACTGGGCGCTGCTGCTGCGGTGCGGGCTGGTGCTGTTGGCGCTGCGGCAGGGCTTGGCGCTGGCGCTGCGCCGTCGCTGCCATAGCTGCGTCCGGTGACGGAGGCTGGAGCAGGTGCTGCAGGGGCGGGGGCGGCTTCACGGATTTGCGGGGCGGTGACGATGGGGGCCGGTGCGGGCTGGGCCGCAGCAGGCGGGTCCAGCAGCAGGGTGTAGCTGCGCACCAGCTGGCCCGCGCTCCAGTTGGCGTCGATCACCAGGTCTACAAACGGGTCGCTCACCGGGCCACGGCTGCTCAGGCGCAGCTTGGCCGTGCCGTCGGCCTGGCGCACGACCTCGATCTGCACCAGGCGGGCACTGCCCGAATACTCCATGCCATGGGCCTTGAAGACCTCGGGCGTGGCAATGCCGGCTTTCAGGGCGTCCAGCTCGGCAGGGGTGGCGAGGGGTATGTCGATCTCGGCACGCAAGGGCTCCCCCAGCGCGGATTGCACGCTGATGCGTCCCAATGCCAGAGCGGAGGCATCGGTCGGGGTCAATGCAGCAGAGACAAAGGCCGCGGCGGCCAGGGCTGAGAGTTTCCAACGATGCATGGTGCTTTTTATAAGGTTGGTGCCGCTGGGCGGCAGTCGTTGATCGCCAAGGACTCCCGTGGACCCGTCCAGTGGTGGTTTACCCACCTTAGCAGCAATGCAAGCGGCCTCACAGGCCAGGCAGATGGGCGCAGCCAGGGCAGCGGTCTAGGGTGAGCTGGCCCCGTGATTATGACCAAGCTGGGCGCGGACTTCGTTGCGGGGGCTTGTCTTTACGGGCTGTGCTGTGGTCAAAGCATGGGCCAACGCCAGTGGTTGCGCTGCAAAACCATGCACCGAGGCGGGCCGGCCATGCGCGCTGCGCTCCGGGCAGCACCTGGCGTATTGTGGCAGCAAAGCGACATGCAGGGCGCAAGCTGCAGGGGCCTGGGTACAAGAAGCGGGTGCGTACTTTGGAATGGGCGGAGCCATAAAAAGAGGCCCGAAGGCCTCTTGTACAGGGAGCAGCAAGCGAATCAGGCCGCCAGCAGAATGCGCAGCATGCGGCGCAGCGGCTCGGCAGCGCCCCACAGCAACTGGTCGCCGATGACAAAGGCCGACAGGTACTCGGGGCCCATGTTCAGCTTGCGCACGCGGCCCACGGCCACTTCGAGGCCGCCGGTGGTGGCGGCAGGCGTGAGCTCCTTGACGGTGAGTGCGCGGTCATTGGCCACGAACTTCACCCAGGGATTGCCGCCCTTGATCAGGGCTTCGATCTCTTCCAGGGGCAGGTCCTTCTTGAGCTTGAGCGTCAGGGCCAGGGAGTGGCAGCGCATGGCACCGATGCGCACGCACAGACCGTCCACGGGGATGACGGCCTCGGTGCCCAGAATCTTGTTGACCTCGGCCTGGCCCTTCCACTCTTCCTTGGACTGACCATTGGGCAGCTGCACATCGATCCAGGGGATCAGGCCGCCAGCCAGGGGGGCGCCAAAGAATTCGGTGGGCACGTCGTCGCGGATGGTGGCGGCTACCTTGCGGTCGATGTCCAAAATGGCGGAGGCCGGCGTGGCCAGCTCATCGGCCACAGCAGCGTGGACGACGCCCATGCCCTTGAGCAGCTCGCGCATATGGTTGGCGCCACCGCCCGATGCAGCCTGGTAGGTCATGGAAGAGACCCACTCCACCAGCCCAGCCTTGAACAGACCACCCAGGCCCATCAGCAGGATGGAGTTGGTGCAGTTGCCGCCAATCCAGTTCTTGCCGCCGGCAGCGAGCTTGGCCTTGATCAGGTCATCGTTGACCGGGTCCAGCACGATGACGGCGTCGTCTTCCATACGCAGCGAGGAGGCCGCGTCGATCCAGTGGCCTTTCCAGCCCGCAGCGCGCAGCTGGGGGAAGACTTCCTTGGTGTAGTCGCCACCCTGGCAGGTGATGATGATGTCGCATTGGGACAGGGCAGCAATGTCGCCCGCATCTTTCAGCTGGGTGTGCACCGTGGCCATGGCCGGGGCCTTGCCGCCGGCGTTGGAGGTGGAGAAGAACACCGGCTCGATCAGTGCGAAATCGCCCTCGGCCTGCATGCGGTCCATCAGCACAGAGCCGACCATGCCGCGCCAGCCGACCAGGCCTACCAGTTGCTTGCTCATTTGAAATTGCCCTTTCAGTGTGAAAACAGTGTGTGCAGACTGTCGTCGTCCGGCTCGTCAGAGGCCGGATAAAGGGCGCAAGACGAACCGGGCTGGGTCAGCCTGTAATCGTCTTAATGGTGGTGGAGGTGTGCGCGCAGACCATCACGCCAGCCAGGGCGGCGGGGGCGTGGTTCAGCAAAGAGGTGAAGCGGTTGGCGCACATAAGAGCCGCCATTCTAGCCAAGACCAGCGCTGCTGCGTTGGCGAGAATGTCAAATGCCTTCGTCGAATCGGCGAAAACAAATTTTATTTTTTGACGTTTTGCAAAGTGGGTGTGGATGAGCCACCTGCGGCGCACAGGGGCCGCAGGTAGGCCCTCATCAGGCTTGCAGCGCGGCGACCACGGCGTCACCCATTTCGCGGGTGGAGACCTTGGTCGTGCCTTCGCTGTAGATGTCGGGTGTGCGCAGGCCGTCGGCCAGCACTTTTTGCACCGCGGCTTCGATCTTCAGGGCCGCGTCTTCCAGGCCCAGGCTGAAGCGCAGCATCATGGCGGCCGACAAAATCGTGGCCAGCGGATTGGCGATGCCCTTGCCGGCGATGTCGGGGGCCGAGCCATGGCTGGGTTCGTACAGGCCTTGCTTTTTGTCGTTCAGCGAGGCCGAGGGCAGCATGCCGATGGAGCCGGTGAGCATGGATGCCTCGTCGGACAGGATGTCGCCAAACATATTGCCGGTGACTACCACGTCAAAGCGCTTGGGTTCCTTGACCAGCTGCATGGCGGCGTTGTCCACATACATATGGTCCAGCTGCACATCGGGATATTGCTTGCCCACTTCGGTGACCACGTCCTTCCAGAACTGGAAGGTTTCCAGCACATTGGCTTTGTCCACGCTGGTCACTTTTTTGCCGCGCTTTTGCGCAGCCTGGAAGGCCACATGGGCAATGCGCTCGATCTCGGGCTTGGAGTAGCGCATGGTGTCGAAGGCTTCCTCGGCACCGGGGAAATGGCCATCGGTGGCCACGCGGCGGCCACGGGGCTGGCCGAAGTAAATGTCGCCGGTCAGCTCGCGGATGATGAGGATATCGAGACCCGCCACCAGCTCGGGCTTGAGGCTGGAGGCGTGGGTCAGTTCCTTGTAGCAGATGGCGGGGCGGAAGTTGGCAAACAGGCCCAGGGCCTTGCGCAGGCCCAGAATGGCCTGCTCGGGGCGCAGATGGCGCTCCAGGCTGTCGTACTTCCAGTCGCCCACGGCGCCGAACAAAATCGCATCCGATTCCTGGGCCAGCTTCAGCGTGGCTTCGGGCAGGGGGTGGCCATGGGCCGCATAGGCCGCGCCGCCTACGGGGGCGGATTGCAGCTCCAGGTCCAGGTTCAGCGCATCCAGCACCTTGACGGCTTCGGCAACGATTTCGGGGCCAATGCCATCTCCGGGCAGTACGGCGATCTTATGGGTCATATCTCTTCCTGTTTTCCTGTTTTGATAGCTGCTGATGCAGACCCTGTCTGCATCAGCGCAAGCTTTAATGCTTATTTATAGAAATGGGTTCAGCCCTGCACCAGGCTGTGCGACAGCCAGGGTTTTTGCGCCAGGCGCTCGGCCTCGAAAGCGCGGATCTTGTCCTTGTGGCGCAGCGTCAGGCCGATGTCATCAAAGCCATTGAGCAAGCAGTATTTGCGGAAAGGAATGACGTCAAAGGCGATCTCTTCGCCCTGGGGACGAACAATCACCTGGCGCTCCAGGTCAATCGTCAGCTCGTAGCCGGGGAAGGCCTGGATCTCATGGAACAGCAGGTCAATCGTGGCCTCGGGCAGGACGATGGGCAGCAGGCCGTTCTTGAAGCAGTTGTTGAAGAAGATGTCGGCAAAGCTGGGCGCCAAAATGGCGCGAAAGCCGTATTGATCCAGCGCCCAGGGCGCGTGCTCGCGGCTGGAGCCGCAGCCGAAGTTCTTGCGCGCAATCAGCACGCTGGCGCCACGATAGCGCGGCTGGTTGAGCACAAAGTCGGGGTTGGGCTTGCGGGCCGACTCGGGCACGCCAGGCTGGCCGGGTTGGTCCAGATAGCGCCACTCGTCAAAGGCATTGACGCCAAAGCCGGTCTTTTTGATCGACTTCAGAAACTGCTTGGGAATGATGGCGTCGGTGTCGACGTTCTCGCGGTCCATGGGGGCCACCAGGCCCTTGTGCACGGTGAATTTTTGCATGGCGGTCAAATGTTCTAGAGGGTCAGCGCGCCGCGCGCTCGATGGCGTTGCCTGCTTTTTGCACGTCCTGGCCCAGGCCTTGAACGGTGTTGCAGGCGCCCAGGGTGAAGGCCAGGCCGATCAACAGAATCGAGATAGAGGGCTTCATGGTGTGGCTCGCTGAGTGAGGGTGTGGAGCAGTTTTAAGCGAACTTGCGGATGTCGACAAAGTGGCCATGGATGGCCGCAGCCGCCGCCATGGCGGGGCTGACCAAATGGGTGCGACCACCGGCGCCCTGGCGGCCTTCGAAGTTGCGGTTGCTGGTAGATGCACAGCGCTCGCCGGGCTCGAGGCGGTCGGCGTTCATGGCCAGGCACATGCTGCAGCCGGGCTCGCGCCACTCAAAGCCTGCGGCCTTGAAGATGGCATCCAGGCCTTCGCGCTCGGCCTGTTCTTTCACCAGACCGGAGCCGGGCACCACCATGGCCAGCTTGATGTTCTTGGCCACTTTCTGGCCCAGCTTCTTCACCACGGCGGCGGCCTCGCGCATGTCTTCGATGCGGCTGTTGGTGCAGGAGCCAATGAACACCTTGTCAACAAAGATGTCGTTCAGCGGCTTGCCCGGCTCCAGGGCCATATAGCTCAGGGCGCGCTCGATGGCGCCGCGCTTGTTGGCGTCTTTTTCCTTGTCGGGATCGGGCACGCGCGCGTCTATGCCCAGCACCATCTCGGGGTTGGTGCCCCAGGTGACTTGGGGCACGATGTCGGCGGCGTTCAGTTCCACCACGCTGTCGAACTTGGCATCGACGTCGGAGTGCAGCGTCTTCCAATAGGCCACGGCCGCATCCCACTCCACGCCCTTGGGGGCCAGCGGGCGGTTCTTCACATAGGCAATGGTTTTTTCGTCCACGGCCACCAGGCCGGCGCGGGCGCCGCCTTCGATGGCCATGTTGCACACCGTCATGCGGCCTTCGATGGAGAGGTCGCGAATCGCTTCGCCGGCAAATTCAATGGTGTAGCCCGTGCCGCCGGCCGTGCCGATCTTGCCGATGATGGCCAGCACAATGTCCTTGGCCGTCACGCCGGGGGCGACCTTGCCATTGACCTTGATGAGCATGTTCTTGGCCTTTTTGGCCAGCAGGGTCTGGGTGGCCATCACATGCTCGACCTCGGAGGTGCCGATGCCGTGGGCCAGCGCGCCAAAGGCGCCATGGGTGGAGGTGTGGCTGTCGCCGCAGACCACGGTCATGCCGGGCAGGGTGGCGCCTTGCTCGGGGCCCATGACGTGCACGATGCCCTGGCCCTTGTCCATGAAGGGGAAGAAGGCGGCCGCGCCGAACTCGGTGATGTTGCTGTTCAGCGTGGTGATCTGTTCCTTGCTGATCGGATCTTCGATGCCGTCATAGCCGCGCTCCCAGCCGGTGGTGGGCGTGTTGTGGTCGGCCGTGGCCACCACGGAGCTGATGCGCCACAGCTTGCGGCCGGCCTCACGCAGGCCTTCAAAGGCCTGGGGGCTGGTGACTTCGTGCACCAGGTGGCGGTCGATATACAGGATGGCGGTGCCGTCTTCCTCGGTGTGGATGACATGCTCATCAAAGATCTTGTCGTAGAGGGTGCGTCCCATGGTGTGCTCGTGGTTACTGGTTTTTGTGAATATGTGAATGCTAACTTGCTACTGCGCAGCGGCGGCGGGAGCAGAGCGGCTGAGATGCTCCACCAACAGCCGTGCCGTGACGGGCAGGGTGTCAAAGTCGCGGGCCACCAGGCTGAGCATGCGCTGCGCCCAGGCATCGGTCAGGGGCACGGCGCGCAGCTGGCCCACGCCGTGCATGAGCTCGAAGGCGCGGTCCGGCACCAGGCCCACGCCCAGGCCGTTGTCGATCATGCGGCACATGGCGTCCAGGCTGGTCACCTGAATGCGCTGGTGCAGAGGCTGGCCGGAGCGGGCGGCCGCGCCGCGCATGGCCAGGCTGATGGAGCTGCCGCCATGCAGGCCCACCACGTCCCAATCCAGCACCTCGCTGAAGGCCAGGCTTTCGCGCTCGGCCAGCGGGTGGTTCTCGGGGCAGACCAGCATCAGGCGGTCGCTGCGGTAGGGCTTGCTTTGCAGGCCGCTGTCGCTGCCGGCGCTCATGGAGCAGATACCGATGTCGGCCGTGCCCTCGGCCACGGCGCTGATCACGTCGGGGCTTAAGTGCTCTTGCAGGTCAATCTTGATCTGGCTGTGCATGCGGGCAAATTCGCCCAGGTCTTCGGGCAGAAACTGCACGATGGCCGAGATATTGGCGTGCATGCGCACATGGCCGCGCACGCCTTCGGCGTACTCGCTCAGCTCGCCCTGCATGCGCTCCAGCCCATACAGCACATTGCGCGCATGGTGCAGCAGGCTTTCGCCGGCGGGGGTCAGGGTGACGCCACGGCTGTGGCGGTAGAGCAGGGCCGTGTCGACGGCGGCTTCGAGGTCGGACAGGCGCTTGCTGACGGCGGAGGCGGCAATGTATTCGCGCTCGGCAGCACGGCCAATGCTGCCCAGCTCGCACACAGCGACAAACAGCTGCAGCGAAGTCAGGTCGATGCGGCGCGCAAAACTGCGCTCGGAATTTCTCATGGCGGGGGGAGTGCGTTGTTATCTTCTCGTTTGGAGAAGTGTTGGTGATTTTCCATGGTAAATCACCTTGTCGTCATCGTCAAACGCGATGTCTTGTGTGGCCGGCGGTGGGGGAGGGCATCGCGGCTGGCGCGGGCTTGCCGCATGGCTGCTCACAAAAGCGAAGCGGCTATCGCTTTTGTGGCTTTTATCTCCGGTTATTTTTAGTCGAAGATGTAGAGCCCGTCAGCGATGGCTGCTATGAAAAAACGCAGCCCTGGGGCTGCGTTTTCTGGGGGTGAGGGCAGGCGCGGTGCATGGTGCACAGGCCTGCGTCCTGGGACTATCAGCTGAAAAAGCTCTTGAGCTTGTCGGTCCAGCTGGCGCCGCTGGGGGAATGGCGGGGGCCGCCCTTTTTGAGCGAGTCTTCCAGCTCGCGCAGCAGCTTGCGCTGGTGCTCGGTGAGCTTGACCGGGGTTTCCACCACGATGTGGCAGTACAGATCGCCGGGGTAGCTGGAGCGCACGCCCTTGATGCCCTTGCCGCGCAGGCGGAACTGCTTGCCGGCTTGGGTGCCTTCGGGGATGTCGATGGCGGCCTTGCCTTGCAGGGTGGGCACTTCGATCTCGCCACCCAGGGCGGCGGTGATGAAGCTCACTGGCACCTGGCAGTGCAGATCGTCGCCGTCGCGCTCCAGGATGTCGTGCTTTTTGATGCGGATCTCGATGTAGAGATCGCCTGCAGGGCCGCCATTGGTGCCCGGCTCGCCGTTGCCCATGCTGCGGATGCGCATGCCGTCGTCGATGCCGGCGGGGATCTTCACTTCCAGCGTCTTTTGCTTTTTCAGCTTGCCCTGGCCATGGCAGCTGGAGCAGGGCTCGGGAATGATCTTGCCCGTGCCGCGGCAATGCGGGCAGGTTTGCTGCACGCTGAAAAAGCCCTGGCGCATCTGCACCGAGCCCTGGCCACCGCAGGTGGTGCAGGTCTTGGGCTGGGTGCCGGGCTTGGCGCCGCTGCCGTGGCAGGTGTCGCAGTTTTCCCAGCTGGGGATGCGGATCTGGGCGTCCTTGCCCTTGGCCGCTTCTTCCAGCGTGATTTCCATGGCGTAGCTCAGGTCGTTGCCACGGTAGACCTGGCGGCCTCCACGGCCCTGGGCCCCCCCACGGCTTTGGCCGAACATGTCGCCAAAAATGTCGCCAAATGCCTCGGCGAAACCGCCAAAGCCTTCCGCACCTGCGCCCATGCCGCGGTTGGGGTCCACGCCGGCATGGCCGTACTGGTCATAGGCCGCGCGCTTCTGGGCGTCGGACAGCATCTCGTAGGCCTCTTTGACCTCCTTGAACTGCTCCTCGGCTTGCTTGGCCTTCTCACCCTGGTTGCGGTCAGGGTGGTGCTTCATGGCCAGCTTGCGGTAGGCCTTTTTGATTTCATCGTCCGAAGCGCTTTTGGCAACGCCCAGCACTTCGTAGTAGTCGCGTTTGGACATATTCGGTGAGTCTCTCAAGAACAACAAAGCCGCGCACACCCCCGAAACGGGGGATGGGGCGCGGCGGCAGGCGGTCCATGCGGCCGCTGCGTCAATGACAAATTACTTTTTCACTTCCTTGACTTCGGCGTCGACGATGTCGTCGTCACCGGTGCTGGAAGCAGCTTGTTGCTGGCCACCGGCTGCAGCCTCGGCACCTGCTGCGCCACCGGCGGCAGCTTGCGCGTCAGCGTACATCTTCTCGCCCAGCTTTTGGCTGGCGGTCATCAGGGCTGTGGTCTTTTCGTCGATGGCGGCCTTGTCTTCACCCTTCAGGGCTTCTTCCAGGTCCTTGATCGCCGCTTCGATCTTTTCCTTCTCGCCGGCGTCCAGCTGGTCGCCATGCTCGCCCATGCTCTTCTTGACGCTGTGCACGGCGGCTTCGCCCTGGTTGCGGGCCTGGATGATTTCCAGCTTCTTCTTGTCTTCGGCTGCGTTCAGTTCCGCATCCTTGACCATTTGCTGGATCTCATCTTCGGACAGACCGGAGTTGGCCTTGATGGTGATCTTGTTTTCCTTGCCGGACGCCTTGTCCTTGGCAGAGACGTTCAAGATGCCGTTGGCGTCGATGTCGAAGGCCACTTCAATCTGGGGCACGCCACGGGCTGCGGGCGGGATGCCTTCCAGGTTGAACTCGCCCAGCATCTTGTTGCCGGATGCCATCTCGCGCTCGCCTTGGTAGACCTTGATGGTCACGGCCGGCTGGTTGTCGTCGGCGGTGGAGAAGGTCTGGGCAAACTTGGTCGGGATGGTGGTGTTCTTGGTGATCATCTTGGTCATGACACCACCCAGGGTTTCGATACCCAGGGACAGCGGGGTCACGTCCAGCAGCAGTACGTCGGAACGCTCGCCACCCAGCACCTGGCCTTGCACGGCAGCGCCCACGGCCACGGCTTCGTCAGGGTTCACGTCCTTGCGGGGATCCTTGCCGAAGAATTCCTTGACCTTTTCCTGCACCTTGGGCATGCGGCTCATGCCGCCGACCAGGATCACGTCGTCGATGTCGGACACCGAGATGCCAGCATCCTTGATGGCGGTGCGGCAGGGCGCAATGGTGCGCTCGACCAGCTCGTCCACCAGCGACTCCAGCTTGGCGCGGGTCAGCTTGAGGCTCAGGTGCTTGGGGCCCGAAGCGTCGGCGGTGATGTAGGGCAGGTTGATGTCGGTGGCGGCCGAGCTGGACAGCTCGATCTTGGCCTTTTCTGCGGCTTCCTTCAGGCGCTGCAGGGCCAGCACGTCCTTGGACAGGTCAACGCCTTGTTCCTTTTTGAACTCGCCGATGATGTAGTCGATGATGCGCTGGTCGAAGTCTTCGCCGCCCAGGAAGGTGTCGCCATTGGTGGACAGCACTTCGAACTGCTTTTCGCCGTCGACGTCAGCGATTTCGATGATGGACACGTCAAACGTGCCGCCGCCCAGGTCGTACACGGCGATCTTGCGGTCTTCCTTGCCGCTCTTGTCCAGGCCAAAGGCCAGGGCTGCAGCGGTGGGCTCGTTGATGATGCGCTTGACTTCCAGGCCGGCAATGCGGCCTGCGTCCTTGGTGGCCTGGCGCTGTGCGTCGTTGAAGTAGGCCGGCACGGTGATGACGGCCTCGGTCACGGCCTCGCCCAGGTAGTCCTCGGCGGTCTTCTTCATCTTGCGCAGCACTTCGGCGCTGATCTGGGGCGGGGCCAGCTTCTGGTCGCGCACTTGCACCCAGGCGTCGCCGTTGTCGGCCTTGACGATTTCAAAAGGCATCAGGTTGATGTCTTTTTGCACTTCCTTCTCGTCGAACTTGCGACCGATCAGGCGCTTGGCGGCGTAGATGGTGTTGCGAGGGTTGGTGACGGCCTGGCGCTTGGCGGAGGCACCCACCAGGATTTCGCCGTCTTCCTGGTAAGCAATGATGGACGGCGTGGTGCGCGCACCTTCGCTGTTTTCGATGACCTTGGTGGTGTTGCCTTCCAAGATGGCGACGCAGCTATTGGTCGTGCCCAGGTCAATACCGATGATTTTTCCCATTTTGAGGCTCCGAATTGGTGAAATATTTACTGGATTGGCCCTTAAGTCGGGGTACTTCCCCGGGCTTCAAGCCAGTAGGGTTAATTTTTTTGCTTACTTGGGGGCGGCCACAGTGACCAGGGCCGGGCGCAGCACGCGGTCGGCGATCAGGTAGCCCTTTTGCAGCACGGTGACCACGGTGTTGGCTTCCTGCTCTGCAGGCACCATGGAGATGGCCTGGTGGTGGTGGGGGTCGAACTTGTCGCTGGCGGCGGGGTTGATGGCCACCACCTTGTTGCGCTCCAGCGCCGAGGTCAGTTGGCGCAGCGTGGCGTCAGAGCCTTCGCGCAGTTGCTCGGGGGTGGCGTTCTGAATGGCGAGTGCGGCGTCTAGGCTGTCAATGACGGGCAGCAGGCTTTCGGCAAAGCTTTCGATGCCGAACTTGCGGGCCTTGGTCACGTCTTCCTCGGCGCGGCGGCGGGCGTTTTCGGCCTCGGCCTTGGCACGCAGGAACTGGTCAGCCAGCTCTGCACTCTTGGCTTTCAGCTCGGCCAGCTCCGCCTGCAGACGTTCCATTTCGCCGGTGGCATGGGCAGCCATGGCGGCCTCCACTTCTTCGGTGGAGGCGTCAGCCGGGGTGGGGTTGGTGTTCTGATCGGACATGGATGCAGTGTCTAAGGGTGAAAGAAAAAGGAAAGATGCCTATTACCGTGGGGGCAAGGCCGGGTGATTTCAAGGGCGCCAGGCGATGCACAGCCACAAGGGACAGAGCGGTATCCGGCCTATGGACCGGGGAGTCGCAGGGGATTTTGTGGTGGGCAACTGTACAGCGAAACCTGCCTGAGTCTATAATCGATCGTTTTACCTTGCCACACCGCTACAGGCGCAGCGGGGGGCCTAACCCAAAAGGGAGTTTTCATGCGTCATTACGAAATCATTTTGTTGATCCACCCGGATCAAAGCGAGCAAGTTCCGGCCATGCTGGAGCGCTACAAGGGCATGATCACCGCCGGCGGCGGTCAAGTGCACCGCGAAGAAGACTGGGGCCGTCGTCAGCTGGCCTACATGATCAACAAGCTCGCCAAGGCTCACTACCTGTGCCTGAACATCGAAGCCGACCAGGCTGTGATGGCTGAACTGGAGCATGCCTTCAAGTTCAACGACGCTGTGCTGCGTCACCTGACGGTTCAAAAGAAGAAGGCCGATACGACCGCCTCTTCGATGATGAAGACCGTCGAGCGTGAAGAAGCCCGCAAGGCCAGCCAAGCCGAACAGGCCTGAGCTGATCGGTAGTCCCTGATCCCTTGGGAGTGGAAAACCACGTTGCCTTGACTGCCTGTATCGCCGAGGTTCAGCCTTTGCGCTACACGCCCGCCGGATTGCCCGCTTTGGACCTGCGACTCGATCACGAATCGCAGCAGCAAGAAGCCGGTACGGCCCGCAAGGTGGTGGCAACGGTGAAGGCGGTGGCCTTCGGTGCTCTGGCAGAGCGACTCGCTCGCCAGGCTCCGGGAAGCAGCTGGAAGTTCCAGGGCTTTCTGGCCACGCCGCGCAACAGCAAGTCTGTGGTGCTCCACATCCAAGACATTCAACAAAATTAATTTTCAAGAGGTCCAGCAATGGCCACGTTCAAGAAATTCAACAAAGACAAGCGCCCCAAGCGCAACAACCAGTCGCTGCTGTTCAAGCGCAAGCGTTTCTGCCGCTTCACCGTGGCCGGTGTGGTTGAGATCGATTACAAGGATGTCGACACCCTGCGTGACTTCATCGCTGAAAACGGCAAGATCATCCCCGCACGCCTGACCGGCACGCGCGCCATCTACCAGCGTCAGCTGAACACCGCCATCAAGCGCGCTCGCTTCCTGGCTATGCTGCCCTACACCGACCAGCACAAGATCTAAGGAGCCACAACCATGCAAATCATTCTGCTCGACAAGGTTGTGAACCTGGGTAACCTGGGTGAGATCGTCAAAGTCAAGGACGGCTTCGCTCGCAACTTCCTGATCCCCACTGGCAAGGCCCGCCGTGCGACCGAAGCCGCCAAGGCCGAGTTCGAAGCCAAGCGCGCTGAACTGGAAAAGGCTGCTGCTGAGAAGCTGGTGGCTGCACAAGCCGTGGGCGAGAAGCTGAACGGCTTCACCATCGCCATGAGCCAAAAGGCTGGTGTGGATGGCCGTCTGTTCGGCTCCGTCACCAACCACGACCTGGCTGCTGAGCTGGTCAAGGCCGGTTTCGAAGTGCACAAGTCGCAAGTGCGCATGCCCAACGGTCCTATCAAGACCGTGTCCGCTTCCACCGTGGAAGTGGCGCTGCACACCGACGTGATCGTGGAAGTGAACGTGGAAGTGGCCGGCGATCACGCCTAAGCTTCGCACCGATCTTTTCGGTCCGTCACAAAAGCCGCCCTTGGGCGGCTTTTGTTTTGCGCGCAGCACCGCTTTGCATGCCAAACAGGCCTGTAAAGCAGTTGGAGAGCGCGGTACTTGCTCATTTTTCGGGAGTTTTACATCGGCCTGATGCTCCCGTTGCCGGCCAATGGCGCTGGCATGGCCTTGCCGGATGACGGAGTGCGCCGGCGGCGCTACGATCAAGGCTTGATTCGTTTGGGAACCCCATGTCTTCCGTGATGCCTCCTTTGGATACCGATGATGTTTTTGGCGCCTCTGCTGCGGCAGGTGCGGGCGACTTGCAGGTGGCGCAGCTGCGCGTGCCGCCGCATTCGCTGGAGTCGGAATCCAGTGTGCTGGGAGGGCTGCTGCTGGACAACAGCGCCTGGGACCGTGTGGGCGACCTGCTCAAGGAGGGGGACTTCTACCGCCACGAGCACCAGCTGATCTTTGAAGCCATCAGCAAGATGATCAACGCCTCCAAGCCGGCGGACGTGATCACGGTGTATGAGCATCTGCAGGGCATGGGCAAGGCCGAGGAAATCGGCGGCCTGCTGTATCTGAACCAGCTGGCCCAGTATGTGCCCAGCGCCACCAACATCCGCCGCTATGCGGAAATCGTGCGCGAGCGCGGGATCTTGCGCAAGCTGGTGACGGCCAGCGACGAGATCGCCACCAATGCCTTCAATCCCCAGGGCAAGCCGGTGGAGCGTGTGTTGGATGAGGCCGAGCAGAAGATCTTTGCCATTGGCGAAGAAGGCTCGCGCATGAAGCAGGGCTTTCAGTCCCTGGACACCCTGGTGGTGGACCTGCTGGACCGCGTGCAGGACATGGCGGATAACCCCATGGACGTCACTGGCGTGCCCACGGGCTTTGCCGATCTGGACCGCATGACCTCGGGCCTGCAGGCCGGTGACATGGTGGTGCTGGCCGCGCGCCCTTCCATGGGCAAGACCTCGTTTGCGGTGAATATCGCCGAGCATGTGGCGCTGAATGAAGGCCTGCCCGTGGCCATCTTCTCTATGGAAATGGGCGCCGCCCAGTTGGCGGTGCGTATCGTGGGCTCCATCGGCAAGGTCAATCAGGGCAATCTGCGCACCGGCAAGCTGACCGATGAGGAATGGCCGCGCCTGACCGAGGCCATCGAGCGCCTGCGCACCGTGAGCCTGCATATCGATGAAACACCAGGCCTGACCCCTTCCGAGTTGCGCGCCAATGCCCGGCGCCTGGCACGCCAGTGCGGCAAGCTGGGTCTGATCGTGGTGGACTATTTGCAGCTCATGAGTGGCTCCGGCGCCGGCAGCAGCGACAACCGTGCCACCGAGCTGGGTGAAATCTCCCGGGGCTTGAAGATGCTGGCCAAGGAGTTGCAGTGCCCGGTGATTGCGCTGTCCCAGCTGAACCGATCGGTGGAGCAGCGCACCGACAAGCGCCCCATGATGTCCGACCTGCGTGAATCCGGTGCCATCGAGCAGGACGCGGACATCATCATGTTCATCTACCGCGATGACTACTACAACAAGGACTCGAAAGAGCCGAACATTGCCGAAGTCATCATCGGCAAGCAGCGTAACGGCCCCACGGGCACGGTGAAGCTGTTCTTCCAGAAGAACCAGACGCGCTTTGAAAACCTGGCCATGGGCTATGACACCGGTGGCGAGTATTGAGCGCGTAGCGCACCAGTAGCAGGACATGTGCTGCACGGACGCGCAGCACTTACCGCGTCAGGGCATGAGGCCGCCACTGGCAACCGTGACCTGCACGGCCTTGAGGTTGTCGGGGGTGACGTGGATCAGGCCTTTGCCAGGCACATCAATCTCGGCAATCATGAACAAGGCCAGGGCCGTCACGGCCGGGATGACGAAGATCAGGGTGTTGCGTCCGCTGCTGCCTCGGATGTTGTAGCCAATCAGGAAGTTGGAGCACAGGCCAAAGAAGATCAATATCGCCCAGGCTGCACTGGGAATCTGGTGCCGCCAGCTGGCCATGGTTTTTTGCTGGGCCGTGTACAGCTCATTGCAGGCATTCAGCGCTGTGGCGATGACGGGGTTGGGGTCGTTCTTGGCGATTTTGCTGATCAGCGTCCACATGCGGGTTTGCATGCGAATGGATTCCATGCGGGTCTGGGCACGGTGCGCATCGTCCTCGGCGTCAAAGAACTGAATGCGCAGCGTCAGGTAGTCCTGCAGTATTTGCTTGGCTTGCCCCTGGTGGCTTTCCTGCAAAAGGGTGGTGCGCTGGAATGCATTGCCCACGGCAATGGCTTCGTTCTCTTCTGCCGCCACGCGTGTGTTGTAGCCGCCAATGGCGAATGACAGGATGAAGCCGATCAACAGGCCAAAAAGAGAGAGGGTGGCACCCAGCACGATTTTCAGCTCATCTTCCGCCACGGCATCACGCTTGAATTTGCGGCCCCAGGTGTACTTTCCCAGGAAGGCGGCAAGCCCCAGCCCGCTGAAAATGGAAACCAGCAATATCCATGAGTACATATCGGTGTTGCGGAAGAAGTCTTGCATAGTCGGTGTCGGAAGCGGCAATGAAATGGAGCCAGGGTTTAGATCGTGAGCACGTTCTTAGGGCGCAACCTTAAGCGCAAACGCGGTGGCCTATCGTCCAAAAAGCGGGCGGCAAAACCCATGCCTTGGCCTAGGCTGGGTGGCATATCTATGGCAGCTGGGGTGTGAAGTGGAGGGCGCTAATGCTGCTGGCTGCAGATGTGAAAAGGCCCTATGCACAGATAGGGCCTTTTCGTTGTGCTGGGGCTGCGTTTAGCCACGCCAGAGATGGATTAGCAAGCCCACCACGGCGATGCCCAGTATCCCGCAGGCCCAGGCCAGGCGGGTGGCGCCGGTGCGCAGCAGGCCCACGGTCTGCACGATTTGCGACTGCTGCTCGGCCATTTGCTGGATGAGCTGGGCCGAGGCGCGTTGCGCCTGCTCCAGCTGGGCCACGCGGGCCTCCAGTTGGACGACATGCTGCAGCGCCAGCTCGCCGGCGTTGTGGGGTGTGCCCACCAAAGGCGTGCCAATGGCGGCAGCTGCTTCGCCCGCTGCGGCTGCATCGGCCTCATCGGTTTTTTTCAGCAGCCCCTTGGCTGCCTTGAGTACATGGGGCGCTGCCTGGATGACATCGCCCCATGGCACCATTTTCAGTGCGCTAACCCAGAAGGCCATGGCTTACAGCACCTCGCTGGCGAAGTCCGCCAGACGCGAGCGCTCGCCGCGGGCCAGCTGGATATGGCCGCTGTGTGGCCAGCCCTTGAAGCGGTCCACCGCAAAGGTCAGGCCCGAGCTGCCCTCGGTCAGGTAGGGGGTGTCTATCTGGGCCAGATTGCCCATGCAGATGATCTTGGTGCCGGGGCCGGCACGGGTGATCAAGGTCTTCATCTGCTTGGGCGTCAGGTTCTGCGCCTCGTCGATGATGACGTACTTGTTCAGGAAGGTGCGGCCCCGCATGAAGTTCATGCTCTTGATCTTGATGCGGCTGCGGATCAGCTCATTGGTGGCTGCGCGCCCCCATTCGCCGGGATTGCCGCCATCGCCCTTGGCCAGGAACTCCAGGTTGTCGTCGAGGGCGCCCATCCAGGGGCCCATCTTCTCTTCCTCGGTGCCGGGCAGAAAACCGATGTCCTCGCCCACGCTGACGGTGGCGCGGGTCATGATGATCTCGGTGTAGCGGCGCTCGTCCAGCACCTGGGTCAGGCCGGCGGCCAGAGCCATCAGTGTCTTGCCGGTGCCGGCCGTGCCGGTGAGGGTGACAAAGTCCACCTCGGGGTCCATCAGCAGGTTCATGGCGAAGTTCTGCTCGCGGTTGCGCGTGGCCACGCCCCATACGGCATGCTTGCTGCTGCCGTAGTCCTTGAGTGTCTCCAGCACGGCGGTCTTGTCGCGGATCTCCACCACGCGCGCATACAGGCTGGATGCGCCCGGTGCTTCGTAGTAGACGAACTGGTTGATCATCAGCTGCTGCGCAAAGCTGCCCGTGATGCGGTAGAAGCTGCGCCCGGACTCCTGCCAGCTCTCCACCTTTTTGCCGGCCTTGTCCCAGAAATCCTGGGGCAGGGCCAGGGCGCCGGAGTACAGCAGGTCGCCGTCGTCCAGGGCCTTGTCGTTCTGGTAGTCCTCGGCGGGCAGGCCCAGGGCGCGCGCCTTGACGCGCATATTGATGTCCTTGGACACCAGCACCACTTCCTGTTGGCCTTGCTTGTGGCTGCGCAGGGCTTCGACCACGCCCAGGATCTGGTTGTCGGCCTTGCCTTGCGGCAGGCTGGTGGGCAGGTGGTAGTCCAGCGGCTCGGTCTGGAAGTACAGGCGGCCGGTGCTGCTCTTGTTGCCCGTGGCATTCAGGCGCAGGCCGGCGCCCAGGTCGGTGTCTTCCTGTGCGGCGACCAAGGCATCCAGTGTGCGGCTCACCTGGCGGCCGTTGCGCGCCACTTCGGTCATGCCCTTTTTGTGGGCGTCGAGCTCTTCCAGCACCACCATGGGGAGGTAGATGTCGTGTTCCTCGAAGCGGAACAGGCTGGTCGGGTCGTGCAGCAGCACATTGGTGTCCAGCACAAACAAGGTGGTGGTGCCCGTGCGCTTCTTGTGGGTCTTGCCGCGGCCAGTGTTGCCAGCGGGGGCGGGCGCTGCGGCGGCGGGCTCGACGGCCTGGCGGCTGCGGGGCGCTGCAGGCTTGGCTGCCGGTGCGGCGGCCGCTGTCACCGTGGGTTTGGCGGGGGCGGCCGCAGCGACAGCGGGCGCTGCAGGCATGGCGGGGGCGGGGCTCAGCAAGGCGGCGCGTTGGCGGGCCAGGCTTTGGGCGGCTGCCGTGGTGGCGCGGCTGGGGTTGGTCTTGTCCCCGTTGGCGGCAGGGCTTGCGCTGTGGGCTTTGCTGGTCGCCGTCTTGCGTCCGGCCGCAGGAGCGGCGGGAGCCTTGCTTGCGACAGGGAGGCTTGCGCTGGGTGCGATGGCGTCGTCATCCACCGCTTCAGCCAGGGAGGCGGCCGCGCGCTTGGTGGCGCGCATGGGCGCGTCAAAAGCTTCCTTGGCGAGCCGGGAGGCGCGGCGGGTCGGTGCGGGAGGCAGGGGCATGGTGTTCAGGCCTTGATGTCAGGGCTGGAAAAGCACAAAGCCGCCGGGTCAGGAACCCAGGCGGCTTTGGAGCGGATGAAGGGAATGCAGGGCACGAAGCACAAACGCATGGACCCATTATGCACATCTAGCGGCCGAACTGGCCGAGCCGCTAGTGCTGGAGGTCGGATTAGGCCGCCTTCTTGATGGCTGCCTTCAGGCCCTTGACGGCCTTGAGGACTTCATCCACATGGCCGGGGACCTTCAAGCCGCGCCATTCTTGCGCCAGCGTGCCGTCGGGTGCGACCAGGAAGGTGGAGCGCTCGATGCCCTTGACCTTCTTGCCGTACATGATCTTGTTCTTGACCACGCCGAACATATGGCACATTTTTTCTTCGGTATCGGCAATCAGCTCGAAGGGGAGTTCGAGCTTGGTCTTGAAGTCATCGTGCGACTTCATGTTGTCGCGCGAAACGCCGAACACGGCGGCGCCTGCCTTTTCGAAATCCTTGTATTTGTCGCGGAACTGCATGGCTTCTGTGGTGCAGCCAGGCGTATTGTCCTTAGGGTAGAAATACAGGATTACGATCTGGCCTGTATGGGAGGTGTTCGACACCTTGATCCCGCCGGTAGCGTTGGCTTCAAATTCAGGAAGGGGTTTGTTGACAACGATCGCCATGCGCTTCTATCTCTCGGATATAAACTACGAAAAGCCGAGGGTATGGGTGTACTGCATCAAACTCTGTAAGCCCCCGACCGCAACCTGTGATTTTACCCTGAATCCCCCTAAAAATGAAATCCGCTGAGGAGCCTACTCAACAAGTAGGGCTGCCAGCACTGGGCGGCCTTCTTGTGACAAAACGTTAAATGTGCGGCAGGCGGCCGATGTGCCCATGGTTTCCACGCCAATGCGCTTGGCCATCAGCGGGGCCAGCCAGGCCGGCGGCACAAAGCGCAACTTGTCGCCGCTGCCAAAAATCACCACTTCCACCGACTGCTCGGCCAATAGCGCGAAATGCTCGGCCGTCAGGTCTTCAAAGCGGCTGCAGTTCCAGGCTTGCAGCAGGCCGTCCGAGCCCACCAGCAGGCTGTGGCTGTGCGGGGTCTTGTTCACGGCCAGCCAGCCCGGGCCATAGCCGGTAATGGTTTGCGCGTCGGATTGGTCGGGTTGGAATTTCATGGGCGGGTGCTCCTTCTGGGATCAAGATGCCACACCGTCCCAACGGGCGCAGCCGCAATCCGCGCCTGCACAAGGCGTACGCGCGGAACTGTGGTCAAATTATAGGTTTCACCGGGGCGCGGGTGCGCCTTGGCCTCTCCTCTGAAAAACCGGAAATCCTCTTATGAAGACCGTCCAGAAATCTGCCAAGTTAGCCAACGTCTGCTATGACATCCGCGGGCCGATCATGGACGCGGCGAAGAAGATGGAAGAAGACGGCCAGAAGATCATCAAGCTCAACATCGGCAATCTGGCCGTGTTTGGCTTCGATGCGCCCGAGGAAGTGCAGCAGGACATGATCCGCAATCTGCCCAACTCGGCTGGCTACTCCGACAGCAAGGGCATTTTTGGGGCGCGCAAGGCCGTGATGCATGAGACGCAAAAGCAGGGCATCAAGGGTGTGGCGCTGGACGACATCTATCTGGGCAATGGCGCCTCAGAGCTGATCGCCCTGGCCACCAACGCCTTGCTGGACAACGGCGACGAGATGCTGCTGCCCGCACCCGACTACCCCCTGTGGACGGCCGTGACCAGCCTGTCCGGCGGCACGCCGGTGCACTATATGTGCGACGAGGCCAATGGCTGGATGCCCAAGCTGGACGACATCCGCGCCAAGATCACGCCGCGCACCAAGGCCATTGTGGTCATCAACCCCAACAACCCCACGGGCGCCCTGTACTCCAAGGAGTTGCTGCAGGAGATCGTGCAGATCGCCCGCGAGCATGGCCTGGTGATCTTTGCCGATGAGGTCTATGACAAGGTGCTGTACGACGATGTGGTGCACACCCCGCTGGGCAGCCTGTCCACCGATGTGCTGACCATCACCTTCAACTCCCTGTCCAAGGCCTATCGCAGCTGCGGCTACCGCGCCGGCTGGATGGTGATCTCGGGCGACAAAAAGCCCGCCAAGGATTACATCGAGGGCCTGAACATGCTCTCCAATATGCGCCTGTGTGCCAACGTGCCCGGCCAATGGGCCGTGCAGACGGCGCTGGGTGGCCACCAGAGCATCGATGAGCTGGTGCAGGCCGGCGGCCGCCTGCGTGTGCAGCGCGACCTGGCCTGGGAGATGATCAATGCCATTCCCGGTGTGAGCTGCGTCAAGCCCCAGGCTGCGCTGTACATGTTCCCGCGCCTGGATCCCGTGGTCTATCCCATCCAGGACGACCAGGAGTTCTTCCTCGAAGTGCTGCAGGAAACCAAGGTCATGCTGGTGCAGGGCACGGGCTTTAACTGGCCCGAGCCGGACCACTTCCGTATCGTCTTCCTGCCGCATGAAACCGATTTGCGCGAGGCCATCAACCGCCTGGCCACCTTCCTGGCCAAATACCGCCAGCGCCATGGCACGGACAAGCTGAGCCTGCTCAAGCCCGCCAAGGTCAAGGCCGACAAAGCGGTGGCCTAAACCGATGAGGACTTACGCCAGCAAGGAGGGCGCATGGCTTGTGCCCCAGGGCAAAGTACTTGCCCCTGCCGGGTTGGCGTAAATCGTGCCTATTTTGATAGCTGCACACGCATATCCAGTAAGCGATGCAGTCCCTTTTGACTGGTAATTTTAAAACCTTATGAAACCGATCCAAGTAGGCCTGTTGGGCATTGGCACCGTGGGCGGCGGCACCTTCAACGTGCTGCAGCGCAACCAAGAAGAGATTCGCCGCCGCGCGGGTCGTGGCATTGAGATTGCCATGGTGGCCGACTTGGACATGACACGCGCCAAGCAGGTGGTCGGTGATGCGGCCAAGGTGGTGGGCGATGCACGCGAAGTCATTGCCAACCCCGACATCGACGTGGTGGTGGAGCTGATCGGTGGCTACGGCATTGCCAAGGCCCTGGTGCTGGAAGCCATTGCCGCCGGCAAGCATGTGGTCACGGCCAACAAGGCGCTGCTGGCCGTGCATGGCACCGAAATCTTCCAGGCCGCGGCCGAGAAGGGGGTGATCGTGGCCTATGAAGCGGCCGTGGCCGGTGGCATTCCCATCATCAAGGCACTGCGCGAAGGCCTGACCGCCAACTCCATCCAATGGGTGGCCGGCATCATCAACGGCACGACCAACTTCATCCTGTCCGAGATGCGTGACAAGGGTCTGGACTTCGACGTGGTGCTGAAAGAAGCCCAAGCGCTGGGCTATGCCGAGGCCGACCCCACCTTCGATATCGAAGGTGTGGACGCCGCCCACAAGGCCACGCTGATGAGCGCCATTGCCTTTGGCATCCCCGTGCAGTTCGACAAGGCCTATGTGGAAGGCATCACCAAGCTGTCCGGCGCCGACATCCGCTACGCCGAGCAGCTGGGCTACCGCATCAAGCTCTTGGGCATCACCAAGCGCACGGACAAGGGCATCGAGCTGCGCGTGCACCCCAGTCTGGTGCCGGCCAAGCGCCTGATCGCCAATGTGGAAGGCGCCATGAACGCCGTGGTGGTGCATGGCGACGCCGTGGGCACCACGCTGTACTACGGCAAGGGCGCGGGCTCCGAGCCCACCGCCTCGGCCGTGATTGCCGACCTGGTGGACATTGCCCGCCTGCACGGCGCCGACTTGGCCCACAGCGTGCCGCCGCTGGCCTTCCAGAGCAACACCCTGGGCGCTGCCGGCAAGGAGCTGCCTGTGCTGCCCATGGCCGAGGTGGTCACCAGCTACTACCTGCGCATCCGCGTGGCCGACGAGGCCGGCGTGCTGGCCAAGATCACCGGCATCCTGGCCAATGCCGGCATCAGCATCGATGCCGTGCTGCAGCGTGAAGCCGATGAAGTGGGCGGCGAGGGCTCGACCCAGACCGACCTCATCATCCTCACCCACGACACGCGCGAAGGCGATATGGACCAGGCCCTGGCCGAGATCCAAGCCCTGCCCACGGTGCTGGCACCCATCACCCGCATCCGCAAGGAAGAGCTGAACTAAGAAAGCCTTGATGCACGATCGCACGCAACCCGGATTCATCCCTGGCCAGTGCGATCGGCGCACCGGCTTTTTTTGCAAAGGCTGGCGCCTGATGGCGCTGGCCTTTTCCTTTTCTGTGGGCGCCGCTGCTGTGGCTTTTGCCGCTCCTGTGGATGTGTATCGCGGCACGCTGGGCGGCTCCGAGGTGGTGATGGAGCTGGGCAAGCCCCAGGCCGATGGTTCGCGCCAAGGCCGCTATTTCTATCGCCGCCACGGCGTGGACATTCCACTCGGGGGGCCGTTGCATGCACTGGCCGAGGGCCAGCCACTGCGGCCGGAGCTGACGGAAGCGCTGGGCCATCAGGGGCCGCTGTTCACCGATGCCAGCGGGCGTGCCGTGGTCTGGCGTCTGCAGCAGCAAGGCGACAGTCTGAGCGGCGAATGGGTGGATGGCATCCATGGCAAAAAGCTGCCGCTCAGCCTCAGACGCATTGCACATTACGACCCCGAGGTGCTGGAGCCCAGGGGCGTGGAAGCTGTGAGCAAGGCGATTGTGTGGGGTGCTGGCGGCGGGCTTTCGCAAGGCGTGGCCATCAGCGAGCAAGTCACGCCTTATGACTATCTGCGCCTGGCCCAGCAGCGGCTGGAGTTGGGCAAGGAAGTGGTGGTGGCCCCCGACCTGGCCTGGCGACCCGTGCGCGATGCACGCACCAAGCTCTGGTATCCGCGCCTCACCCGTCATCCCGACGCCAAGATTCTGGCCCAGACCAATGCCATCCTGGAGCAGCGTCACTGGGGTATGAGTCTGGAGGCTTTGGCCTGCAAAGCCTCGATCTATCTCAACGATGGCCCGGCAGCGGGATCGCTGGGGGGCTATGACGCGGAAGTAATCAATGTCACCTACCTCAGCAAAGCCGTGATGGGCGTGGTCGAGGCTGGCTCCACCGATTGTGGAGGGGCGCATCCCCACAACCATCTCGATCCATTCACGCTGGATTTGAGGCATGGCGGTTATCTGGACTTCACCCGGCTGTTCAAGGGTGCGAAATACGGTGAGTACAAGCTGGAGCTCAGCCCCCGCATGCAGGAGTTCATCCGCAGCAGCATTGCGGCGCAGCCCGAGCCCAGAGACGAAACAGAATGCACCGACCTGCTGCCCGATGCGTATATGGCGCTGATGTTCCGAGAGCCGGGCAAGATGGGCTTTGTGGTCTCCGGCATAGGCCATGCCCTGGGTGTGTGTCTGGGCAGTGGCATTCAGATTCCATTCCAGAAACTGAAGCCCTATACCAAGCCTGGTGCAGAGCGCTATTTCCAGCCTTGAGCCACGGCTGACCGATAATGGCAGGCTTGGCGGCACAGATGCTGCCCGTTCTGCAGACTGTTTTTTTGACGAGTCCCTGATGCTGTATCTGTCCACCCGCGGTCACGCCGACCGCAAGCGTTTTTGTGACATCCTGCTCGAAGGTCTGGCCCCCGATGGCGGCCTCTACCTGCCGGTTGCCTACCCTCAGATCGACGACGCCAAGCTGAGCCAGCTGCGCAGCACGCTGGCTACGCAGGGCTATGCGGGCCTGGCCTTTGAGATTCTGTCGCTGTACATCGACGATATTCCCGCGGCCGACCTGAAGGCCTTGTGCGCCAAGACCTATACCCAGGAGGTCTTTGGCACCGAGGCCATCGTCCCCGTGCGCCAACTGGACGGCGTGCTGCACATCGAAGCCCTGTCCAACGGCCCCACGCTGGCCTTCAAGGACATGGCCATGCAGCTGCTGGGCAATCTGTTCGAGTACGAGCTGGGCCGCCGCAATGCCGAGCTGAACATTCTGGGCGCCACCAGCGGTGACACCGGCAGCGCGGCCGAATACGCCATGCGCGGCAAAAAGGGCGTGCGCGTCTTCATGACCAGCCCCCATGGCCGTATGAGCCCCTTCCAGCAGGCGCAGATGTTCAGCCTGCAGGACGCCAACATCCACAACCTCGCCATCGAAGGCGTGTTCGACGACTGTCAGGATATCGTCAAGGCCGTCAGCAACGACCACGCCTTCAAGGCCAAGTACAAGATCGGCACCGTCAACTCCATCAACTGGGCCCGTCTGCTGGCCCAGGTGGTGTACTACTTTGCGGGCTATCTGCAGGCCACTAAGTCGAATGCCGACAAGGTGAGCTTCACCGTGCCCAGCGGCAACTTCGGTAATATCTGCGCCGGCCATGTGGCGCGGCAAATGGGTCTGCCGATTGCCAAGCTGGTGGTCGCCACCAATGAAAACGATGTGCTGGACGAGTTCTTCCGCACCGGCGTCTACCAGGTGCGTGGCGCGGCCAACACCTATGAGACTTCCAGCCCTTCGATGGACATCAGCAAGGCCAGCAATTTCGAGCGCTTTGTCTTTGACCTGGTGGGCCGCGACGGCGCGCGTACCAAGGCTTTGTTTGTCGATGGCGTGGCCAAGGCCGGCCAGTTCGATCTGAGCGCCGACCCCGTGTTCAAGAATGCGGCGGCGAAGTATGGTTTTGTCAGCGGCAAGAGCACCCATGCCGATCGCCTGGCCACCATCAAGGACACGTTCCAGCGTTTTGGCCAGATGATCGACACCCACACCGCCGACGGCGTGAAGGTGGCGCGCGAGCATTTGGGGGCCGAGCCCATGCTGGTGCTGGAAACAGCGTTGCCCATCAAGTTTGCCGCCACCATCGAAGAGGCCCTGGGCCGATCGCCCGATCGCCCGGCCAAGTTCGACGGCATCGAAGCCCTGCCCAAGCGCGTCACCGTCATGGCTGCAGACGTGGAGCAAGTCAAGGCATTCATTGCCCAGCATTGCGATTGATACGGTTCTTCTGTTGAGGTCAAAATGCATGCCGGCGCTTGGCTACCAAGCGCCGGTTGCTATTTGGAAGAGAGCAAACGCATATGAAGGCCATGGGCTTTGCTGCCTACTCCGGCGCGGGCAAGACCACGCTGCTGGAACAGATCATTGCCGAGCTGCGTGCGCGGGGGCAGACCGTGTCCACCGTCAAGCATGCCCACCATGATGTGGACATTGACATCCCCGGCAAGGACAGCTGGCGCCACCGCAAGGCCGGCGCGCAAGAGGTGCTGCTGGTCTGCGACCGGCGCCTGGCCTTGGTGCGCGAGTTTGGCGAGGAGCGCGACCTGGACGTGCACGCCATGCTGGCCGAGCTGAACCCTGCGGTGGACTGGGTGCTGGTGGAGGGCTTCAAACAGGGCGAGCTGCCCAAGCTGGAGCTGTGGCGCCAGCCCGAGCCCGGAGTCAAGCCACGCGCCTTGCGCTTTCCCCATGACCCCCAGGTGCTGGCGCTGGCCACCGACGACCCGGCCTCTTTGCCCCAGCAACCGCCCGCCACGGTGGCGCTGCTGGACCTGAACCAGCCCGCTGCCATCGTGGACTGGATGCTGGCCCATGCCAGCTGTTTTGAATACCGAGGCCCGGCAGGCCTGCAAGGAGCAATTGCGTGAAACCTTCCCCTCTGATCTCGCTGGACGAGGCCCTGAGCACCGTGCTGGCCCAGGCCCAGGCCCAGCGCCTCGATGCCCCCGAAGCCGTGGACCTGTTCCAGGCCGATGGCCGCGTGCTGTGGGCAGATTGCATCTCGCCGCTGCAGGTGCCGCCGCTGGACAACTCGGCCATGGATGGCTATGCGTTGCGCCTGGCCGATGTGGCCGTGCCCGGCACCGTGCTGCCTGTGAGCCAACGCATTCCCGCCGGCCAGGTAGGCCATGAGCTGGCCCCCGGCACGGCGGCACGCATCTTTACAGGAGCGCCCGTGCCCTCCGGTGCCGATGTGGTGCTGATGCAGGAAGACTGCGAGGCCGTGGAAAGCAGCCAAGGCTATGGCAGCGTACGCATCAACGCCCTGCCCAAACCGGGTCAGCATATCCGCCGTGCGGGTGAAGACATTGCCCTGGGCAGCCGCGTGCTGGCCGCCGGCACACGCTTGACGCCGGCCGCCCTGGGCCTGGCCGCCAGCATAGGCCTGGCCCAGCTGCCCGTGTCGCGCAAGCCGCGTGTGGCCTTGTTTTCCACCGGCGATGAGCTGGTGCTGCCCGGCACCGTGGCATCGCAGGACATGCGGCCCGGCGCCATCTACAACAGCAACCGCTACTTTCTGCGCGCGCTGCTGCAGCGTCTGGGCTGCGAAGTGGTGGATGGAGGCATCCTGCCCGACCACCGTGCGCAGACGGTGCAAGCCCTGCGTGCTGCGGCCCAGGACTGCGATCTGATCCTGACCAGCGCCGGCGTGTCAGTGGGCGAGGAAGACCATGTCAAACCCGCTGTGGAACAGCTGGGCGAGCTGGGCCTGTGGAAGATCGCCATGAAGCCCGGCAAGCCTTTTGCCTATGGCAAGCTGCGCAAAGAAGGCGGCGGTTTTGCCCATTTCATGGGCCTGCCGGGCAACCCGGTTTCCAGCTTCATGACCTTTTTGGTGCTGGTGCGCCCCTTTGTGCTGCGCCTGCAAGGCATGCAGGACGTGGCGCCGCGTACCGTGGAGGCCGTGGCCCATTTTGACCTGCCCAAGCCCGATGCGCGCCGCGAATTCCTGCGTGTGCGCCACAACGCGCAGGGCGGATTGGAGATCTTCAGCAACCAGAGCTCGGGCGTGCTGACCTCGGCCGTCTGGGGCGATGGTGTGGTGGACAACCCGGCCCAGACCTCGATTGCACGCGGCGACCGCGTGCGTTTTATTCCATTCTCGGAACTGCTGTGAGGAGCCCCGTCATGCAGATTACCGTGCGTTACTTTGCATCGCTGCGTGAGGCCATGAACACGGGCAGCGAGGAGTTACATACCCAGGCCGCCACCGTGGGCGCGCTGCGCGAGGAACTGCGCGCGCGCCATGCCACGGCGCAGCAGGCGCTGGCACCGGAAAAGCCGGTGCGCATGGCACTGAATCAGGACATGTGCAGCGCCGACGCCTTGCTGAAAGAGGGCGACGAGGTGGCATTTTTCCCGCCGGTGACCGGGGGCTGAAACCCACCGCGCCAAGGGCTTGATTCGCATCAAACGTGTGACTACCTACTAGGGAAATCCCTTTGGGGTTTTCCTTATTGCCATCCTCGTTCATGCAGAGAATGCAGCGCTTCTTTACAGAAGAAGTATTCAACGCATGACAACTCACGTCCATATCGAGGAGACCCGCTCTGCGCGCTTTGCCATGCGCTGCGCCAGCTGGGCGGAAAAGTGGTTCCCGGATTCCTGGGTGTTCGCCGTGGTCGGCATCTTCCTGGTGGTGCTGGCGGCCTTTGCCATCGGCGTGCCGGCCCAGGAAACCAGCAAGGCCTTTGGCAAGGGCTTCTGGAGCCTGATCCCCTTCACCATGCAAATGGCCTTTGTGGTCATCGGGGGCTATGTGGTGGCCAGCTCCAAGCCGGCCTCCAAGCTGATTGAAGCCCTGGCACGTGTGCCCAAGAACGGCCGCAGCGCCGTGGCCTGGGTGGCCATGGTGTCCATGACGGCATCGCTGCTGAACTGGGGCCTGAGCCTGGTGTTTGGCGGCCTGCTGGTCAAGGCCCTGGCCCGCCGCACCGACCTGAAGCTGGACTACCGCGCCGCTGGCGCCGCAGCCTATCTGGGTCTGGGCGCCGTGTGGGCCCTGGGCATCTCGTCCTCGGCCGCGCAGATCCAGGCCAACCCGGCCAGCCTGCCCGCAGGTATTCTGAACATCACTGGTGTGATCCCGTTCACCGAGACCATTTTCCTGTGGCAGTCCGGCGTCATGCTGGCCGTGCTGATGGTGGCCTCCGTCATCGTGGCCTACATCACCGCGCCCGGCGACAAGACCGCACGCGACGCTGCCAGCTGCCAGGTGGACACCACGGTGGAAGTGCATGCCATCGCCAAGCCCACGCGCCCCGGTGAGTGGCTGGAATACAGCCCGCTGCTGATCATCTTCCTGGTGCTGCTGTCGGTGGGCTGGATGGTGGAGGAATTCCGCAGCAAGCCCTTCATCCAGGCCATCTCGGGTCTGAACACCTACAACCTGATCTTTTTGATGGTGGGTGCGCTGCTGCACTGGCGCCCACGCAGCTTTCTGGATGCCGTGGCCCGTGCCGTGCCCACCACCACCGGTGTGCTGATCCAGTTCCCGCTGTATGGCGCCATTGCCGCCATCATGACCGAGGTCAAGGGTGTGGACGGGGCCACGATTGCCCACCATATCTCCACCTTCTTCACGCAGATCGCCACGCACGACACCTATGCGCTGCTGATGGGCGTGTACTCGGCCGTGCTGGGCTTCTTCCTGCCCTCGGGTGGCGGCAAGTGGATCATCGAAGCCCCCTATGTGATGCAAGTGGCCAACGACCTGCAATACCACCTGGGCTGGGCCGTGCAGATCTACAACGCGGCCGAAGCACTGCCCAATCTGATCAACCCCTTCTACATGCTGCCGCTTTTGGGCGTGCTGGGCCTGAAGGCGCGTGACCTGGTGGGCTTCACCTTTGTGCAGCTGCTGGTGCATATCCCACTGGTGCTGTTCCTGCTGTGGTTCCTGGGACAATCGCTGGCCTACATTCCACCCGTCATGCCATGAGTTCCAAGACCCCCGACACCCCAGTGGTTGATGCTGCCATCAGCGCCCGCACGCGCCAGGCCTTGTCCGAGGCCAAGGCCCGCGGCGTGCAACTGGGCAAGGCGGGGGCCCAGAACATCCGCGCCACCGTGGAAAAGCGCAAAAGCGCGGCCGACGCCTTTGCGCGCCAACATGCTGCGCTGTTTGCCGAGTTCACGGCCCAGGGCCTGACCCACCGCAAAATGGCCGAGCTGCTGAACGCACGTGGTATCGCCGCCGCCAAGGGCGGACCCTGGACCCATGGCCAGGTGCAGCGCATCTTGAACCGCTATGCGGACTGGGCGGCAGCGGATCAGGCCGCGGAGTAATGCCGGCGTTCAGAAACTCCGGGTTTGATAGCTGTATACGCAGATGCTGATTGCGCTGCAGCCAGATTTTTCTCGGATTTTCACAACCAACAAGGCTGCTTCGGCAGCCTTTTTCATGTGCCTCTACAATGAGCGCTTCAGGTGCCAAGGGGGCGCCTGCCCGCACAAGAGGCTCTCACCCCTGTTTCACGATCACACATGTTCTTGACAGACCATGGTTGCCGTACGGGCCCAACGCGGGGGGCTGTGCACGCAACCCGGAGCACTGTCATGACAAGTTCTCTTCTGCTTTCCTCCCAGGCGCGCCGCGCCTTGGTGCGGGACTACAAGCAATCCTTTCCCCCTTTGGGTATTTATGCCGTGCGCTGCGAGGCCGCGGGCCTGTTGCGTCTGGGCGCCAGCCGCAATGTGGATGGCATGCTCAATCGCATACGGTTTGAGCTCAGCACCGGCCTGCCCCGCGATGTGGAACTGCGCCAGGCCTGGGTCCGCCATGGTGCGGCGGCCTTTCGCTTTGAGGTGCTGGACCGCGTCAAGGAACGCGCCGATCCTGATTTCGACTACGAGGCCGAGCTGCAGACCTTGCTGGTGCTATGGCAGTCAGAGTTGCAGCCTGAATTGCAACCCACGCCCTCTGCACCAGGAGGCCAGCCATGAGCGCCGATACCGCGGTCGATGCCCTGCACTTTGGCACCTGCTTGCAGCGCGCCCAGGCCGTGTTGCAGCAGCGCCTGGATGAGCGCCTGGGCGACTGGCATGGGCTGAATCTGGCCGACTACCAGTTGCTGCAGGCGCTGGAACATGACCGGGACGGGCTGGCCTTGCCAGCCCTGGCCAAGGCGCTGCTGCAAAAACCTGCGGCCACCTTGCGCCAGCTGCAACCCATGGAGAAAACCGGTTGGCTGGAGCGTGTGGCTGGCCTGGTGCGCTTGCGCCCGGTCGGCCGACAACTGCTGGTGGAGGCGCAGCGCACCACGCAAGCCGTCTACGACCAGGTCTTGGGCGCGCTGGGGGTGGATGCCCCCGCGCTGGCCAACTGCCAGCGGTTGCTGGAGCGGCTGGCCACCCCCGTGGGAGGCAGGCTATGAGGGCCATGGCCGCTCCCCGGGCGCTGCGGCCTGAGGCCCTGGTTGACGAGCTCAAGGTGCGTGCCCGCGTGCAGCTGAACCGGGCCCGGCGCGAAGGCCAGGCCGGCGCGACCCGTTTGCGCGATGCCCTGCACGAAGTGGCCCGTGAGTCAGGCTTTGCCGACTGGGAGCATGCGCGCCGCGTGCTGTCCGGTCTGGCGGCTCCTGGTGAAGATCTGGGCAGCTTCTGGCATGCGGCAGGCACAGGCATCTTGCTGCACATCTGGTTTGCCAGCCACGAAGAGGGCAGGGCAGTGGTAGCCAACGATCCCGGCGGTTTTCTGCTGCCCTACCGGCGCCAATGTTTTATGGTGCAGGCCCCATTCATTGAAGCTTTGGGGCTGGACCCGCAGGATGCGGCATGGGCCGCCATAGACCATGATTTGGTGGCGGGCTATGGCTCTGAAGCTTGGCGAGTCCTCAGCTGGCAACGTCTGCGTGCGCTGCAGCGTGGTGCTTGAAGGGCTTTTTCTGCGGCCCCTTGGGGGAAGGGGGTAAGTCGGCTGGTGCTGCGATCAGCTGGCTTGTTCGCCCCGTGGCAGCTGCGGTGCGCGCCATTCCAGCAGCTCGGCCAGGCGCTGAATCACCCAGCCGGCTTCCGGCGTGCTGACCACCGAGCCCTCGGCCGCCAGGCCGGCGTGAAAGCCCAGCAGCACGCCTTCTTCGCTGGAGTTGCCGCTGTAGTAGAGGGTCTGCGCCTGCTCCACCAGGTGGCAGGCCAGGTCTTCGCACAGCTCGTAGCGCTCCACCACCTCGGCCAGCGGCGTGCGGATGCGGCCGGCGCGGTCGCGGAACAGCGCGGCAAAACTGTCTGGGGGCTGGATCTGGCTGGTGTCGTCCATGGGCGTATCCGCTGCAGTCCGGCTCAATCGGCCTCGAACAGGCGCTCGAAGCGGGCCTGGTCTTCGGCCAGCTCGCAGGTCACCAACTGGCCCTGCTTGCCATCGCTTTTGCGCTGGGCAGAAAACAGCGTGGCCTTGCCGCGAAAGCCGTAGTCGGGCAGGTGGATCAGGGTGTACATATGGGGCACAAAGCTCTGGTGCTCGAAGATCACGCGGTGCTCGTTGCGTGGCGAGGGGTAGAGCATGTACTCCAGGGTGTGTATGGTTTCGGTGGCCATGCGAATCAAGGGTGCGGGCGGGGCGGCAATGCTACCGCGAGCCGCCGGGGCATGGGCACGGACGGGTTTTGCCCAGGCCGGCTGCTGCCACAATGCGGTGCATGTCGATTGCTGCCACTTCACCCGCCACCGCACGCGTGGTCATACAGACCCAGGACTTCGATCTGAGCACCGAAGTCCAAGCCCTGCGTGCGGGCGACGCTGGCGTGGGCGCGGTCTGCAGCTTTGTGGGCACGGTACGTGACCGGACTGCAGCCCCCACGCTCGGCACTGGCGTGTCCTCGCTGCCCCCCGAGGGGGCCCTTGCGCCTATGGGCGGCCGTGCGGCGCAAGAGGGCGATGTCATCAGCTGCATGGAGCTGGAGCATTACCCTGGCATGACGGAAAAAAGCATAGAGGCCATCATCGATCGCGCCGTGGCCCGCTTTGGCATTCATGGCGCCCGCGTCATCCACCGGGTCGGGCCCTTGCAGCCCATGGACCAGATTGTGCTGGTGGCCGTGACCTCGGCCCACCGCGGCAGCAGCTTTCAGGCCTGCGAATTCATCATGGACTATCTCAAGTCCGAAGCCCCGTTCTGGAAAAAAGAGCAGACCGCGCAGGGCGCACGCTGGGTGGATGCGCGCGTCAGCGATGAGCAGGCCCTGGCACGCTGGCTACAGGCCCCCCCCTGAGCGGCTGCGCCGCTTCCCCCTGGGGGACGACAGCCTCGCTGCGGGGCGGCCCTTGCTCGCTGTCTGCTGGCCTGGAGCGCGCCAGTTTTATGCGGTTGGGGGCGCAACATTTTTCCTCAAGTCGTGTGGGAATTCTTGTTGTGATGGCCTTGCATGCCTTATGTAAAAAGCATGGGTAGCTATGCTTTTTGAGCTTGCTGATATTGCAGCCAGCGCGGCGGCTTGAACACCAGCACATTGCCGGCCAAGGTCAGCAACAGGCCCAACACGGCCAGCGGGGTCCAGACATAGCCTTCCCAGATGGCCGAGACATTCAGCGCCACGATGGGGAACAGCACCGTGGCATAGGCGGCTTTTTCCGGGCCCAGCCGGCCCACCAGGGTCAGGTAGGCAGTAAAGGCAATCACCGAGCCGGGAATCGCCAGGTACAGCAGGCCCATTGCATATTCCGGGCGGGCATCGAAAGTCCAGGGCAGGCCGGCGATCAAGGCATAGGCCGTGAGCAGCAGCGTGCCGGCCAGCATGCCCCAGGCATTGGTCTGCAGCGGGCGAAAGCCCAGTTGCTGCAGCGAGGCCGACAGCATATTGCCGCAGGAAAAGCACAAGGTGCCTGCCAGGGCCCACAGCAGCCCGCTCCAGCTGGCATGGGCGCCATGCTGCAGCTCGGGCCAGAACAGCAGTACCAGGCCGCCCAGGCCCAGCAGGCTGCCGGCCAGCACATGGGGTGCCAGGCGGCGACCGTAGACCAGGCGGGCCAGCAGGGCATTCCAGATGCTGGCGGTGGAGAACACCACGGCAGCCAGGCCGCTGGCCAGGGTCTCGCTGGCGTACATAAAGCAGACAAAGTTCAGGCTGAACAGGCACAGGCCCTGGCCCAGCACGCGGGGAATGGCCGCGCCGCGCGGCGTGCGCCATTGGCGCGAGAGCAGCAGCCAGGCAAACATCACCAGCGTGGCCAAGGCAAAGCGGTAGGCAATCGAGACCTCGACCGGCACAGCGCCGAGCTGCAGCTTCAAAGCCAACCAGGTGGAGCCCCAGATCAATACGACCAGGGCGTACAAAGGCATCGTCATCATTCAAAAAAACCAAGTGGGGCAGCCAAAGCTGCGAAAAAGCGGGGGTGATGATGCGCTCTGCCAGCCGTAGCCCATGGCAGATTCCTGCGGTTTTGTGGGGCGCCGCCAAGGGGAGCGAGGGCTTGGCGCGAAAATATCGCCATGACGCCCATGCCGCAGTCCTCCTTGCCCGCTTGCCACCTGAGCCAGGTGCTGGGGCGCTCCAAGGCGCAGCTGCAGCGGCGTGCACGCCTGGGTGATGGGCTGGAGCTGGCGGTCTGGACCAACCAGAACGATGAGGTGCGCTATGCCCAGCAAGGCCACCACACGCTGTCGGTCTATCTGGCGGGCGGCCATGGCTCGCGCCTCAAGCTGCAGCCCCAGGCCCTGGGGGCGCCGGGGCGCAGCTGCGTGCTGCCGGTGGCCCATGAGTCCCACTGGGTGGTGGGCGAGGCAGTGCAGTTTCTGCACCTTTATGTCTCCGATCTGGCCTGGGCGGAGCGCGTGGTGCGCCTGCTGGATGCAGAGCCGCGCGCCCGCACGCTGGCGCCGCAAATCTACATGCAGGAGCCGCTCTACCAACAATGGGCCCAGCAGCTGCAGTCGCTGGACTGGAGCCAGCCCGGTGACGCCCTGCGGGCCGACCAATTGAGCCAGCAGGTGCTGGACCAGTTGGTGCTGCGCTCGGCCACGCCGCACCAGCGCCAGGCCGCAGAGCGTCCGCAGGGTGGCCTGTCCACCGTGGCGCGGCGCCGGGTGCTGGAGCATGTGGAGGCCCATCTGGCGCACAGCAGGGCGCTCAGCCTGCCCGCGCTTGCCGGTGTGGCCTGCTTGTCGGAGTACCACTTTGCCCGCATGTTCCACCAGAGCATGGGCTGCACACCCCATGCCTGGGTGATGCAGCGGCGTCTGGCATGGGCAAGACAGGCCTTGGCAGCGGCCGGCCAAGCCACGACGCTGCAGGCTTTGGCCATGGACAGCGGCTTTTCCAGCGCCAGCCATTTGGTACGTTGTTTCAAGGCCCATTGGGGGGTGACGCCGGCGCAGTTTGTGCGTTGGGGTGGTGGGGCACCCCCCTGAGTCGCCTGTGGCGCCTTCCCCCCGCTCTTCGCTCGCTGCGCTCGCGGGCAGGGGGACGCTACCAGCGCGGCGGGGCGGCCCTTGCGCGGCAGCCCTGGCGTGGGCCTTGTCAGTTTTGCGCCTCCGCGCTTCTTTCTCTGGGGCGCAGCATTGCGAGCACAAGGCAGGTTCTCCTACGCGACACTTGATGCAGATCAGGTGCACAAGGGCGGCTGCATGGGGCAATATCTTGAAGGTGGCCGAGATGTCCCCACCTGTCTAGCAGTTCCATTTTTGCTGTTGAGAGAGCCCTTCATCATGCGTATCGACAAGCTGACGACCAAATTCCAAGAAGCCCTGGCCGAGGCCCAGACCCTGGCCCTGGGCAATGACCACAACCGTATCGACCCCCTGCACCTGCTGGCTGCCATGCTGCGCCAGCAGGATGGCCCACGGGCGCTGCTGGAGCGTTCGGGCGCCAAGGTGGCTGCCATGCAGACCGCCGTGGAAAACGCCATCAAGGCCTTGCCCACGGGGGACAGCGGCGCCGAGGTGCAGCCGAACTCCGAGCTGATCCGCCTGCTGCAGGCCACCGAAAAAGAAGCCATCAAGCGCGGTGACCAGTTCATCGCCAGCGAACTGCTGCTGCTGGCCCTGGCCGACAGCGATACCCAGGCTGCAAAAATCGCCAAGGACAACGGCCTGTCGCGCAAGCGCATGGAGGCCGCCATCGAGGCCGTGCGGGGCGGCCAAAAAGTGGACAGCCCCGAGGCCGAAGGCCAGCGCGAGGCGCTGAAGAAATACACGCTGGACCTGACCGAGCGCGCCCGCGCCGGCAAGCTGGACCCGGTGATTGGCCGCGACGATGAAATCCGCCGCTCCATCCAGGTGCTGCAGCGCCGCAGCAAGAACAACCCGGTGCTGATCGGCGAGCCCGGCGTGGGCAAGACCGCCATCGTCGAAGGCCTGGCCCAACGCATTGTCGAGGGCGAGGTGCCCGAGACGCTCAAGGACAAGCGCGTGCTGGTGCTGGATATGGCCGGCCTGCTGGCTGGTGCCAAATACCGCGGCGAGTTTGAAGAGCGCCTGAAATCCGTGCTCAACGAAGTGGCCAAGGAAGAGGGCCGCGTGATTTTGTTCATCGACGAGATCCACACCATGGTGGGCGCCGGCAAGGCCGATGGCGCCATGGATGCCGGCAATATGCTCAAGCCCGCTCTGGCGCGGGGCGAGCTGCACTGCATAGGCGCGACCACGCTGGACGAGTACCGCAAGTACATCGAAAAAGACGCGGCGCTGGAGCGGCGCTTCCAGAAGGTGCTGGTCAAAGAGCCCAGCGTGGAAGACACCATTGCCATTCTGCGCGGCCTGCAGGTGCGCTACGAGGCCCACCACGGCGTGGACATTACCGACCCCGCCATCGTGGCGGCGGCCGAGCTCTCCAACCGCTACATCACCGACCGTTTTCTGCCGGACAAGGCCATTGACCTGATCGACGAGGCGGCTGCCAAGATCAAGATCGAGATCGATTCCAAGCCCGAGGCGCTGGACAAGCTCGAGCGCCGCATGATCCAGCTCAAGATCGAGCGCGAGGCTGTCAAGAAGGAAAAGGACGAGGCCTCGCAAAAACGCCTGCAGCTGATCGAGGAAGAGCTCGAGAACCTGGAGCGCGAATACGCCGACCTGGAAGAGGTGTGGAAGTCTGAAAAAGCCAGTGCCCAGGGCTCGGAGCAACTGCGCAAGGAGGTCGACCAGATCCGCGTGCAGATCGAGGATTTGAAGCGCAAGGGCGACTTCAACAAGGTGGCCGAGCTGCAGTACGGCAAATTGCCCGAGCTGGAGAAAAAGCTCAAGGCGGCCCAGGCCAGCGAGGCCGATGGCCAGGCGCCCCAGCACCGTTTGCTGCGCACCCAGGTGGGGGCGGAGGAAATCGCCGAGGTGGTGAGCCGTGCCACGGGCATTCCGGTGGCCAAGATGATGCAGGGCGAAAAAGACAAGCTGCTGCAGATGGAGGGCAAGCTGCATGAGCGCGTGGTGGGCCAGGACGAGGCCATCAATGCGGTCTCCAACGCCATCCGCCGCTCGCGTTCGGGCCTGTCCGATCCCAACAAGCCCCTGGGCAGCTTTCTGTTCCTGGGCCCCACGGGTGTGGGCAAGACCGAGTTGTGCAAGGCGCTGGCGGGCTTTTTGTTCGACAGCCAGGACCACCTGATCCGCATCGACATGAGCGAGTTCATGGAAAAACATAGCGTGGCACGCTTGATTGGCGCGCCTCCGGGCTATGTGGGCTATGAAGAGGGTGGCTATCTGACCGAGGCCGTGCGCCGCAAGCCCTATAGCGTGGTGCTGCTGGACGAGGTGGAAAAAGCCCATCCCGATGTCTTCAACGTGCTGCTGCAGGTGCTGGACGATGGCCGCCTGACCGATGGCCAGGGCCGTACCGTGGACTTCAAGAACACGGTGATCGTGATGACCAGCAACATCGGCTCGCAGCTGATCCAGAGCATGGTGGGCCAGGATGCCGAAGACATCAAGGAAGCGGTGTGGGGGGAACTAAAGACGCATTTCCGACCCGAATTCCTGAACCGCATCGACGAAACCGTGGTCTTCCATGGGCTGGATGCCAAGAACATCGAGGCTATTGCCAGGATTCAGCTGCGTTTGCTGGCGTCCCGGCTGGAAAAAATGGAGCTGTATTTGCAGGTTTCCGAACAGGCCTTGGCAGAACTGGCTAAAGTGGGCTTTGACCCGATCTTCGGTGCCCGTCCGCTGAAGCGGGCCATACAGCAACGCATCGAAAATCCGTTGTCCAAGCTGCTGCTTGAGGGTAAGTTCCCACCCAAGAGCGTCATCGAGGTGGCGGTCGATCCGGTGCAGGCGCCGGGCGTGTTCCAGTTCTCGCAAGCGACTCCTGTTGGGAAGTAAGCGCTGCATGAACCGCACGCCTGGCATGCAAGAAAGGTGATGTTTTGAACAATTTCGCTCACACGGCCATACGTTGGGCCACCCGCATCTTCCTGCTGCTAGCGGGCGCAGTATTTCTGGTGTCCCTGCTGGCGGTGGCCAGCCTGCTGGCCCTGGTCTGGGGGGCTCGCGCCCTCTGGGCCAAGCTCACGGGCCGGCCCGTGACGCCTTGGGTCATGCCCATGCGCCCCGGCGCAGCCTGGTCCTTCTACAGTCCGAACAGCTGGGCCGGTGCCATGGGTGCCGGCAGCGCTGGTGGTGCAGCGGAAGCCGCAGCTTCTGAAAGCGATGCCAGTGCTCCCGGCAGCAAGCGCAGCGGTGTGCTGGCCAGCGTGGCCCGCGATATCACCGATGTGCAGCCGCGTGAAATAAAGTGAAGCACCCCCTGAGCCGCTTTGCGGCTTCCCCCTCTCTCGCTTTGCTGCGCAATGCGGGAGGGGGACGGCACCGTCGCTGCGGGGCGGCCCTTGCGCGGTGCCCTGGCGAAAGGGCCGCTGCATGCGACAACGTCAGTTCTCTGCCTCGTGCCCTTGGTTTGACTCCCTCGCCCTTCGGGGAGAGGGCTGGGGTGAGGGGGCTTTCGGCATGGCGTCTATAGCCTTTTTCACGCGCGCTGACTGAGCGCGTTGTGGTTTCGGGCCTGGGCGCCCGGTAATGCTTTTCTTGCAGGGATATCTGGCGCATGACTTCTCCCGCTTTGCAACAGGCTTTCGAGCTGCAATACCAGGCCAGCCGCCAGCAGGTGGCGGTGCCCGCCATGCTGCGCAAGGAGCGGCTGCTGCGGGTGCAGCGCATGCTCGACGAGCATGGCGCGGTGCTCACGGCGGCGGTGCAGGCCGACTTTGGCGTGCGCTCCGTGCGTCTCACGGAGTTTGTCGATCTGTTGATGCTGCGCACCCAGCTCAAGCAGGCCCTGCGCAAACTGGAGCGCTGGATGCGGCCGCGCCATGTCTGGACACCGTTGCAGCTGTGGCCGGCACGGGCGCGCATCGAGCGCCAGCCTCTGGGGGTGGTGGGCATCATCGCCCCCTGGAATTACCCGCTGCAGATGGCATTGGGCCCGGCCATTGCGGCTTTGGCCGCGGGCAACCGCGTCATGCTCAAGCCCAGCGAATTGGCTCCCCATACGGCCGCGCAGCTGGCTGCCGTGGTGGCGCAGTTTTTTGCACCTGAAGAGTTTTGTGTGGTGCAGGGGGACAGCTATCTGTCCAGCCAGTTTGCCGGTTTGCCTTTTGATCATCTGATGTTCACCGGCTCCACGGCAGTGGGCCGGCGTGTGGCCCAGGCCGCGGCCGTGCACCTGACGCCCACCACGCTGGAGCTGGGGGGCAAATCACCCTGCATTTTGTCCAACGACTGCGATATGCAGCAGGCGGCGTTGCGCGTGGCCCATGGCAAGTTGCTCAACGCCGGGCAGACCTGCATCGCACCCGACTACCTGCTGCTGCCACGTGGCCAGGAGCTGGCCTTTGAGCAGGCCTATCGCCAGGCCGTGGCCCAGCTCTATCCCAAGGTGGTGGGCAATCCGGACTATGCGGCCATCATCAACCAGCGCCATGCACTGCGTCTGCGCCAGCTGCTGCAGCAGGCCCAGGCTCAGGGCGCCCAGGTGCAGACCCTGGACCCCGCTGCCGGCAAGGGGGAGGAAGCCAGCACCGGCTGGGGCGATGCCAGCCAGCGCCAGATGCTGCCCACCCTGGTGTGGAATGTGCAGCCCGATATGGCGTTGATGCAGGAAGAAATCTTTGGCCCCATCCTGCCCGTGGTGCCCTATGACCGGCTGGACGACGCCATTGCCGCCATCAATGCCGGGCCACGTCCCTTGGCGCTGTACTGGTTTGGCAAGGACGAAAAAGCGCGGGACGCGGTGCTGCAGCGCACGGTCAGCGGCGGCGTTACCGTCAACGACACGCTGCTGCATGTGGCCCATGAGAGTTTGCCCTTTGGTGGCGTGGGCGACAGCGGCTGGGGTGCCTACCATGGCGAGCATGGTTTTTTGCGCTTCAGCCACCAGAAGGCGGTGTGCCTGCAAGGGCCCTGGAGCGCCATGCAATGGCTGTACCCGCCCTATGGGGTGCGCTTTGACCAGATTTTGGCGCTGTTGAAGCGCTGGGGATAAACACACGACACCCCCCTGAGCCGCTACGCGGCTTCCCCCCGCTCTTCGCTCGCTGCGCTCGCGGGCAGGGGGACGACAGCCTCGCGGCGGGGCGGCCCTTGCTCGCTGTCTCTGTGTTGGGTCGTGCGGGCTCACACGGTATGGGTTGCTTGGGAGTTGGGCGAGAGGCCAACCACCTCCATGGGGACATCGTGATCGCGCTCCCCACTTTTGCAGCAGGGGGACGACAGCCTCGCGGCGGGGCGGCCCTTGCTCGCTGTCTCTGGCGAAGTCACCCGCTTTCACGCTGCTGTATGGATGTGCCTGCAGCGCGGCGCGGCGTGAAAGCGCCTGCTATCACATCCGCTATACCACGGCAAGGCGCTGCTGACAGCCGTACTGGTGCAAATGGCTACAGCAATAGGACGTGCGTCCCGGCAGCGTTTCACAGACAATTGCCAGCTTTCGTTTTTCAACCGCTGTTTTCGTTTCGTTTTCCATGTCCAGTTACCAGGTCCGTCCCGCTACGCTTCGCGATGCGAAGGCCATCGCACAGATTCACACTTCGTCCGCCTTGGAGGCCTACCGAGGTATCGTGCCAGACGACCAATTGAAGGCCATGTCGTCTGTTGAAAAGCGCCAGGCTTATTGGCGCGAGGCCATTGAATATAGTGAGCCCCAAGTGCAAGTCGCCATTGATGGCGACAAGATTGTGGGCTTTGTCGGTTTTGACCGTTCCCGCGACGAGAAGTCGCGCCAGACTACCGGTGAGATCTGGGCCATTTACGCGGCCCCGACCCATTGGGACCAAGGCGTGGGCGTGGCCCTGTGGGATGCCGCACGCGACGGTCTGGCCGAAGAAGGCTGTACCAATGTCACCTGCTGGGTGCCGCTGCGCAATGAACGCGCGCTGCGCTTTCACGAATCCGCAGGCTTCAAGCGCGAGATGACCACGGCCAAGACCAATGTCATTGGCGGCGTCAAGATCGAGGAAGTGCGCCTCAAGCGCCCCTTGAACTGATCTTTTTTTCCTGCGGGCCGTGAGGCCCAGAAAGTGCACCCCCCATGCTGCAATGGCAACACCAGGGCAAGGATTTCCAGGCAGCATGGCACAGCGAAAGCGCTGCTGCCGCGCCGCGCCGCCTGCAAGTGGTGGACGACAGCCTGTCTGCCGACACCGCCTACCGCCTCGCCTGTGAAGGCACGGCCCTGCTGTGGCAGGGCGATTTCCAGAACGCCCGCCATTTGCTGGATGCGCTCAAGCGCCGTCTGGACAAGCCGGTGCGCGCCGAGTCTGCCAAGGCCAGGCACCAGCGGCGCCAGGTGGGCGCCAAGGCCGATGCGCCCACCTTCCCCCATGCTTTTCACCTCTATCGCCAGTCCCAGGCCCAGCGCGCTCGCGTGCTGAACAGCCTGTTGGTGGTGGTGCAGCCTGACTATGTCATTTCGCTGCGCCGTGCGCCCGATTGGAAGCTGGCTTTCAACGAAGCCTGGGGGGCTGCGGCCGTCACCAAAGGCCCCCGTGTGGTGGCCTTGCGTGAATTGCTGGGCGTGGTTGCCGCGCACGAATGGCGCAAAAAAGGCGTGCCCATGCCTTTGCTGGGTGACGATGTCCACATCCATGCGCACTACGGCGTGTTCTCTCCGGTGCGGGGTGAATATCTGGATCTGGTGGCTGAAGCGCCGTTGCCGGCAGCTGGCGAAGCCCTGGCTTTTGATATTGGCGTAGGTACCGGCGTGCTGTCGGCGCTGCTGCTGCAGCGTGGCGTGGAGCGCGTGGTGGCCACCGATCTTTCGCCCCGTGCCATCTCTTGTGCCAAAGACAATTTCAAGCGCATGGGGCTGAGCGATCAGGTGGATTTGCAAGCCTGTGACCTGTTCCCGGAAGGACAGGCCGGTCTGATCGTCTGCAACCCACCATGGTTGCCGGGCAAGGCCAACACCACGCTGGAGCAGTCGGTGTATGACCCGGACAGCCGCATGCTGCGCGGCTTTTTGCAAGGCCTGCGCGCCCATCTGGCGCCGCAGGGTGAGGGTTGGCTGATTCTGTCCGACCTGGCCGAGCACCTGGGCCTGCGCAGCCGTGCCCAGTTGGAAACCTGGATTGCAGAAGCCGGCCTGAAGGTGCTGGAGCGGCGGGACACCCGTCCTACCCATGGCAAAGCCCAGGATGCCAGCGACCCGCTGCACAGTGCCCGCGCGCAGGAAGTCACCTCGCTGTGGCGCCTTGCAGCGCAAAGCTGAGCCCTGTTTGCCTCCACCTGAAAGCCCGTCTCTGTGCGGGCTTTTTGCTGTCTGGCGAGGGCGTCAGCGGGTGTGGGGCGGTGAGGGTGGTGGCATATCGTCGGCGCTTTCCATGTCGTCCAGCTCGACTGGGGGCGCCAGCAGCAGCTGCAACTGGGTGCGCAGACAGTGGATGCGGCGGCTGCCGCCCTGGTGAATCAGGGCCTGCATCCAGCGGGAGCAGGCAGCGCGCAGGCTGGGAAGGTCTGGCGCATCGGACAGCAACCGACGCAGCAGGGGGGCCAGCTCATCCTCTTGCTCATGCAGCAGGCGCTCGCACAGCTCCTGCAACTGGGCGCGCAGGCGTGCCAGGTGCAGGTCGGCTGCGTGAAGGGCATCCATATAGGTCGGGTGCAGCAGCATGAGGTAGCCGGCGTCCAGCAGCTCTTGCACCAGGACGGCGCCCTGTCCGTGGAACAGGGCCTCCAGCAGGCGGCGTGGAATGCCTTCCGCCATCAGCAGCACGGAGCGCTGGCGCAGCGTGAAGGCCGTACGGCCAGCCAAAGCCTGGGCCGCCAGCGGGGTGCGCAGCAAGAGGGCTTGGGGAGAAGGGAGGCAGGAGAGCTGGGCCTGGTCGGAAGCAACCATGCCTTATTGCAGCACCGTTGGGTGACAAATCCATGAACCCTGCAGCCAGCAGGGGAGATGGCGACAATAGCGCTCCAGCGCCTTGCATCCACGTGGCCGTGCGCCAGCGGGTGCAGCGATTGCTCTTGAAAACAGAGCATTCTGTGCTGATGGGGTCTGCGTAAAACCGTTTTTTGTCTTGTATTTTGGGTCGACCCGGCGAGGGCCGGCATGAGCACCATGAAAATATTGCTGGCTCCCATGGAAGGGCTGCTGGACTTTGTCTTGCGCGATGTGCTGACCCAGGTGGGTGGTGTGGACCGCTGCGTGTCCGAATTCATCCGCGTCAGCGGCTCGCTGCTGCCCGACCGGGTGTTCCAGCGCTATATGCCCGAGCTGCACCACGGCAGTCGCACGCTGGCAGGTGTGCCGGTGCGCGCCCAACTGCTGGGCTCGGACCCGGTGAGCATGGCCGAAAACGCGGCCAATCTGTGCCGACTGGGGCCTGAGGGGATAGATTTGAACTTTGGCTGCCCGGCCAAGGTGGTGAACCGCCATGGCGGCGGGGCGTCCATGCTGCAAGACCCGGAATCCATTGCCCGGCTGGTGGCGGCCGTGCGCCGCGCCGTGCCGGCGGAATTACCGGTGTCGGCCAAGATGCGCCTGGGTTTTCACGACACCGGTCTGATGCGCGAGTGCGCCCAGGCCATGGCCGAGAGCGGGGCCTGCGAAATCGTGGTCCATGCCCGGACCAAGGCCGATGGCTATCGGCCGCCGGCCTATTGGGAGCTGATTCCCGCGATCAAAGCGGCGGTGCGCGTGCCGGTGATTGCCAATGGCGAGATCTGGAACGTGCAGGATGCGCTGCGCTGCCGCGAGCGTTCGGGCTGCGAGGACCTGATGCTGGGCCGTGGCAGCGTGGCCGACCCCGGCCTGGCGCTGGCGCTGCGTGCCGCTGTGGCTGAAGGCTTTCCCCTGGCCGATGCCGTGCCCGCCGAGCAGCCTCCGGTGGTGCCCTGGGCGCAGATGCTGCCCCATTTGCAGCGCTTTTGGGACATGGTCTGCCGCGACCTCAACCCCGGCCAGCGCGCCGGCCGGCTCAAGCAATGGCTGAACCTGATGCGCCGCCGCTATCCGGAAGCGGAAACCGCTTTTCAGACGGTGCGCGTGATGACGGTGCAGCAGGATGTGGGCGACTGGATTCGCGCCCAGCATCAACAGTACGGACTGGACTGGGCCCCCAGCGACCCGGACAGTCTGCCCCGGGTTTTATAGAGCAGCAGCCCGGTTGTTCGCCGGCCGGAGTGGGCCTGAAAAAATAGCAAGGCGTTTGCCTTCGCCCCACAACGGCCAGACAGCGCTTGAGGCGCGACGCGCGCCCGCAGACAGTATTTCCATACGGCCAGGGCGTGCAACAAAGCATCAAGCGCTGTATGGCCGCCTCCAAAAGAGGCACCACCAAGCCGTCTGGACAATGTGTTTACAGCAGGTGGTCGGGGGCTAACGGGCCAATGAGGTGAATCATCATGCGCAGCGGCAAGCTAGCATCGGGCTCGGTGGTCTGATCCCCCCAGTCGCGCTCGGGCGGGGCCTGCCACAGCAGCTTGCCGTTGGCCCCCAGCGTGACATGCCAGGCGCTTTCGGCCAGGGTGGCGCTGATGTGGCGCTGCGCCTGCCCGGACAGCTTGCGCGATGCCACCAGCAGGGCGATTTCGGTGTTCTGCAGCTGGGAGCGCATGTCCAGATTCATGGAGCCCACGATGGTGAGTTGCTCGTCCACCACCATCAGCTTGCTATGCAGCATGGCGCGGGAGGCACCGCTGGCACCATTGACCTGGCTGGCGGCCCCGCGCAGGGTGGAGTGCTGATCACCTGTTTGCAGGCTGCGCAGCTCATACAGCTGCACCCCCATGGCCAGCAGCTCCTTGCGGTGGCGGGCGTAGCCGGCATGGGCCAGCGGCGCATCGTTGGAGGCCAGGGAGTTGGTCAGGATGCGGACCTGCACACCGCGGGCGAGGGCGCGGGCGAAGGCCGCCTTCATGTCGGCGCCCGGTACGAAATAGGGCGAAACGATGAGCAGCTTGCTGCGTGCCAGGTCGACCAGGGTCAACAGCCCGTCGACCACATTGCTTTGCGCATCCATGGGGGCCAGCACCCGGCGCAAGGCCTGCTGGCTGCCTGTGCCGGCGTTGGTAGATGCAGCCTGGCGGCGGCTGGCGGGACTGGTCTGTATCAGCGGGGCAGGCTCGGCTGCGGCTGCGGCTGCGGCTGCGGCTGCGGCTTCGGCTTCGGCTTCGGCCAGGGCATCGGCCGCAGGGGCTTCGTTGTCTGAGGGCAGGGCGATCTTGGCGGGCTGGTCGGCCAGCACCAGGCCGGGTGCCCAGATCCAGGGCGCGCTTTCCAGCACCATGGGGGGCAAGGCCAGCAATGCCTGTTGGGTGGCGGCCTGTTCGGCCTGGCGGGGATTGGGCTCGCTCCGGCTATGGTGGGCCTGCATGCGAGCCTGTTGCTCGGGGCTGAGCATGGCATCCAGCTCGGACAGGCTGAGCAGGGACTCCACAGGGTAGGCACGCGCATTGTTCCAATAGCTGTCGAAGCTGCGTGAGAGCTGGCGCACCACGGCGCCGGCGGCCAGGATGTCCAGGTCAATGAAGTTGTCGCTGTCCAGCGCATCGAAATAGGCATCGCCCAGATTGCGGCCGCCGGCAATGCCCACCATGTTGTCGGCAATCAGCTGCTTGTTGTGCATGCGCTGCTGGGCGCGGGAGAAGTCGGTCAGCGTGCTCAGTGCACGCAGCGGCGGTGAGCTGCGTGCCCCCATCACCGGGTTGAACATGCGCATTTCCACACCGGGGACAAAGGCCATGCGCATGACCTGCGCATCCTTGCCTGCGCTGTGAAAGTCATCCAGCAGAATGCGCACGCGTACCCCGCGCCCTGCGGCCCGTGCGATCTCCTGCAGCAGCTTGGCCGTGCTGGCGTCGGCATGGATGGCGTAGTACTGGATGTCCAGCGTCTTTTGTGCGGCCTGGATCAGTGCGAGGCGACCGGTATAGGCAGCTTCGGCTCCGCCCAGCAGCACAAAGCCAGAGTGGTAGGGCGTTTTGGCCTGGATGCGCTGTGCGGCCACCATCTTGCCCAAGGCGGTCTGCTCCGGCTGAGACAAGGCCGTGGAGGGTGTGCGCTGGACATGGGCGGGCAGACCCGCACAGCCCGCCAGCCACAGGCTGGTACACAGCAAGGCCAACGAGGCCAGCCAGCGCCGCCAGTGCGCTGCAAAAAAGAGAGAGACTGTGGGGTGGCCGGTGCGTGCGCAAAGAGGCGGTTGGGGCAGGGGCTGGAGCATGGAGGCTGATTGCAGCATGCGCTAGGTATACCAGCACTGGCAGCGGTGTGCTTGCCGGACAGAGGCCTGGATGCCCTGCTGGAGCTGCAGAAGCGGAAAATCAGCGCTGTATCTTGTCGCGCCGGCCCAAGCCAGGGGCAGCCCGCAAAGGCTGTGCTTTTCTCCCCCAAGTGCGTGAGGGCCAGGCACACCAAACCGGTGCAGCCCAGGCCAGGGGCCGCGCACAAGAACCTGCGCCGGCCGCACTGCTCGCTGCTGTCGTCTCCCTGGTGGGAGAAGGAGGTGGCTAGTCTTGCGCCAGAATGCGCGTGGCACGCACCACGGTGGGAATGCGGCGCAGATTGCGCAGCGACGCTTCCAGTTGCTCCAGGTGGTGTACCGAGATGATGAAGCGCAGGTCGGTGGTCTCCATGGCGGCCTCGTCGTCCATGTCCACATGGCGGATGTCCACGTTCAGCGAGGCCAGTTCGCCAGCCACGCGTGCCAGCACGCCCTTGCTGTTCTTGATGGTGAGCACAATGCCGCTCTCAAACAGGTGCTGGCGGCTTTCGTCGCTCCACTCCACAGAGATGAAGCGGTCAGGGTCCTTGGCCTGCAGGCGTTTGGCAGTAGCGCACAGGGCGTGGTGCACCATCAGGCCTTCGCCGCGGCCCAGATAGCCCAGAATCGGGTCGCCCGGCACTGGCCTGCAGCAATGCGCATAACGGATGGAGGCAGTGTTGGGGTTGTCCAGCATCACCGTGCCCTGGCTGAGCTTGTCCTTGGCGGCAAAGCGCTCCTGGGTCAGCAGCAGGGCATCGGGCCGCTGTCCGTGGGTGGAGAGCTGGGCCATGATCTGGCTGGCCACCAGGCTGGCAATGCGCCGGCCCATGCCAATGTCGGCCAGCAGCTCGGCATGGCTGCGGTTGCCGGTCTTGTGCAGCACCTCGTCCCACAGCGCCTGGTTGCTTTCCGAGAGATCGGGCAGGGCGGCAATGCCTTCCTGGCGCAGCGACTGGGTCAGCAGCTTCTCGCCCAGCTCGATGGACTCGGTTTGGGCAATGTTCTTCAGGTGGTGGCGGATCTTGGAGCGCGCCCGCCCGGTTTTGACAAAGCCCAGCCATGCTGGATTGGGGTTGGCTTCTTCGGAGGTGATGACCTCCACCACATCGCCGCTCTTGAGCTCGGTACGCAGCGCCACATATTCGCCATTCACCAGGGCGGCCGTGACATGGTTGCCGATGTTGCTGTGGATGGCGTAGGCAAAGTCCACCACGGTGGCGCCACGCGGCATGGCCAAGATCTTGCTCTTGGGCGTGAACACATAGATGGAGTCGGGGAACAGGTCGACCTTGACATGGTCCCAGAACTCGGTGGCGTCGCTGTTCTCGTTCTGGATGTCCAGCAGCGACTGCAGCCACTTGGTGTTCAGGTTGGCATCTGCGCCGGCCTGGGCCTTGTACAGCCAGTGCGCGGCCACACCGGCCTCGGCCACGATGTGCATCTGCTCGGTGCGGATCTGGAATTCCACGCTCACGCCCGAGGGGCCGACCAGGGTGGTGTGCAGCGACTGGTAGCCGTTGTTCTTGGCAATGGCGATATGGTCTTTGAACTTGTTGGGCACCGGCTTGTAGAGCTGGTGCAGCACGCCCAGTGCCGTGTAGCAGTCGATGACGCTGGGCACGACCACGCGAAAGCCATAGATGTCCGTGACCTGGGCAAAGGTCAGGTCGTGGCGGATCATCTTTTGATAGAGCGAATACAGCGTGCTTTCACGCCCCATCAGCCGCACCTGCATGCCGGTGCGGGCAAAGGCGGCGTCGATGTCGCTCTGCACGCGCTGGACCAGGTCACGACGGCGTGCGCGGGACTTGGCAATGGCCTTGTCCAGTGTGTTGTAGCGCCAGGGATACAGGTGGCGGAAGGCCAGGTCCTGCAGTTCGCGGTAGGTCTGGTTCAGCCCCAGGCGATGGGCAATGGGGGCGTAGATTTCCAGCGTCTCGGACGAGATGCGCCCCCATTTGCTGCGCGGCATATCGCCCATGGTGCGCATATTGTGGGTGCGGTCCGCCAGCTTGATGAGGATGACGCGCACATCGCGCGCCATGGCCAGCAGCATCTTGCGGAAGGACTCGGCCTGGTTTTCTTCGCGGGTGTTGAACTGCAGCTTGTCCAGCTTGGTCAAGCCATCCACCAGCTCGGCCACGGCTTCGCCAAAGCGTTCCTGCAGATCATCCTTGGTGATGCCGCAGTCTTCCATGGAGTCGTGCAGCAGTGCCGCCATCAGGGCCGGGGCATCGAGCTTCCAGTTGGCACAGATGGCGGTGACGGCAATCGGGTGGGTGATGTAGGGGTCACCGCTGCTGCGCCACTGGTCTGTGTGGGCCTGGTCTGCATAGCGCCATGCCTCCGTGACCTGGGCAATGCTGGCGGCGTCCATGTACTGCAAGCGCTCTAGCAGCTGCGCGAAATGCGCGGTCGAAACCTCCAAGGCCGTGGGTTTGCCGCTGCCCGTCTCTGAGGGGAGGGCAGTGGCAGAATCAGTAGCGTGTGACGAAGGTAGGGCCGCGTTCATGTCTCAAATGTAGCGCGGTCAGCATATTCCGCGGAGAGAAAGAAAAAAGCACCGGGATACGGTGCTTCTATTGTCCAGCGGAAACGCTGTGCTGCAAAATATCAGCCCAGATTTCAGCCTGGTACTTTTTTGAGCATTTCCAGGCCCACCTTGCCTTCGGCGATTTCGCGCAGGGCGGTCACGGCAGGCTTGTTCTGGCACTCCACCTTGGGGGTGTGGCCTTGGCTGAGCATGCGGGCGCGGTAGGTGGCTGCCAGCACGAGCTGGAAGCGGTTGGGGATCTGCTCCAGGCAGTCTTCAACGGTGATGCGTGCCATCGGGTTTCTCCAGGGGATGCAATTCAGGAAAGATTGAGCGACTCGAAGACGTCGGCCCGCAGGCGGCGCTGGGAGGCGTACTTCAGGCGCTGGGAGTGGATGATCGCTTTCAGGTCAAAAAGCGCACTCTCGAACAATTCGTTGATTATAACGAAGTCGAACTTTTCCACCTGGGCCATCTCTTTTTCGGCGTTTTTCATGCGCAGCTCGATCACCTCGGGCGCATCTTCGCCCCGGTTTTCCAGGCGTGAACGCAGCTCTTCCCAGCTGGGAGGGAGGATGAAGATCAGCACGGCCTGCGAAAAGGCGGCACGCACCTGCAAGGCGCCCTGGTAGTCGATTTCCAGCAACACATCCTCGCCCTTGGCCAGGCGGTCTTGGATGCCTTTCTTGGAGGTGCCATAGCGCTTGCTGTGCACATTGGCCCATTCCACGAAGGCGTTGTTGGCCACCATGGCATCGAATTCGGATTCAGAGGCGAAGTAGTACTCGCGCCCGTGTTTTTCCTGGCCGCGGGGTGCACGCGTGGTGTGCGAGACCGAGGGGTAGACGCGCGCATCGAAGGAGCGCAGGGCTTTGACAAGACTGGATTTGCCGGCGCCGCTGGGCGCTGCTACGACGAAGAGGTTTCCTGGGGTTTCCATGGCTCTACGGAGTTGGGTTGCCTGGTAAGGCTTTGAAAAAAAGGGCTTACAAAAAGGGCGCTTGCGCGCCCTGGTGGTATCGGTTTATTCGATGTTCTGGACCTGCTCGCGCATTTGCTCGATCAGGACCTTCATGTCCACGCTGATGCGGGTCAGCTCCATCGCGGCGGATTTGGAGCCCAGGGTGTTGGCTTCGCGGTGCATTTCCTGGATCAGGAAATCCAGGCGCTTGCCGATGTCGCCACCCTTTTTCAGCAGGCGCTCGACCTCATCCAGGTGCGAGTCCAGGCGGGTGATCTCTTCGGCCACGTCAATGCGGATGGCAAAGGCCGTGGCTTCGGTCAGGGCGCGGTCCTGGGCGGCTTCGGGCGTTACCTGGCCTTCGGCCAGACCCATGGCTTCCTGCCAGCGCTCCAGAAAGCGCTGGCGCTGCTGTTCTACCAGTTGGGGCACCAGAGGGCCGGCTTGCGTAGCCAGGGCGCGCAGCTGCTGGATGCGATCGCGCAGCATCTGGGCCAGGCGCTTGCCTTCGCGTTCACGTGCGGCCAGCAGCTCGGTCAGGGCCTGTTCGGCCAGGGCCGGGGCAATCTCGGACCAGTTGGCGGCACTGCTGGGGCCTTGGCCGCACAGGCGCAAGGCGTCGGAGACCGACAGGCCATTGGCTTTGGGCAGCCAGGCTTGCACCTGATCCTGCAGCGACACCAGACGCTGCAGCAGCGCGGGCGAAGGCTGGGGCAGGCTGGATGCAGCATCTTGGTCGATGGCGGCGCGCACTTCCACCTTGCCGCGCTTGAGCTTGGCCGTCAGCAGGGCGCGCAGGGCAGGTTCTTGGGCCCGCAGCTCGTCGGGAAGGCGGAAGGTGAGGTCCAGAAACCGGCTGTTGACCGAACGAATCTCCAGTCCCAAACGGATGTTGTGCGAGGACGTTTCCCCTGCGTCCGCACCGCTGGCGTGCTGGGCGCTGGCGTAACCGGTCATGCTGTAAACTGCCATCGGACTTTTCATTGGTTGCTTGCGAATATCTGCAATTATCCGGCTTTAGTCCTATCCCTGATAAGTAGCTGCACAAATGTCTACTGGATGGGGCCTATAGACGCCTCTGCAAGCCCTGTCTTGGCAGAGCCTGCCGGCAAGCTGCCACCCCGCCCGACCCTGTCTTTACGCGCTCTGGGCAGCCTGCGCCCATGGGTGCCAAGGCCTGTGCTCTGTGGTGCCGTGGCAGCCTGCAAGGCCTTGTGCAATGGGCGACACTGGCGGGCTGTGCCGGGTGGCCACGCAGCGTGGTGCCAGGTGTTTCAGACTCCTTGATTCATAGCTTCTCGCGCACATCTGCTGTGCTTGAGCGCACTTTTGACCATGAAAATCGTTCTCGCCTCCAACAACCGCGGCAAGCTGGCCGAGTTGCAATCCATGTTCGCGCCCCTGGGCGTGGAGCTGATCTGCCAGGGCGACCTGTTTGAAGGCGAAGCCCCCGAGCCCTTTGGCACCTTTGTGGAAAACGCCTTGTCCAAGGCCCGCTTTGCCGCCGAGAAAAGCGGCCTGCCGGCCATTGCCGACGACGCAGGTCTGTGCGTAGACGCCTTTGGCGGCCTGCCTGGCGTGGACACGGCGTATTACTGCACCCAGTTCGGCATGGAAAAAAGCGATGCCAACAATGTGACGGCGCTGCTGCAGAACATGGCCAGCGAGACCAACCGCCGCGCCGCCATGGTCAGCACCCTGGTGGGCGTGCGTTCGCCCAAAGACCCCGAGCCCCTGATTGCCGTGGGCCGGGTGCGCGTGGAAATCGCCACCGAGCGCCGAGGCAGCAACGGCTTTGGTTTCGACCCGGTGCTGCTCATTCCCGAGCAGGGCAAGACCTTTGCCGAAATGGACCCGGCCTTCAAGAACGACCACAGCCACCGTGGCCGCAGCACCAAGGCCATGATGGAGTTGCTGAAAAACAGCTGGTTGGCAGCCTGACCAGAGCGCGGCGCACTTCCATGAGCATTCCTCTTCACCCCGTGGGCAGCGAGCCCCAGCTGGGCCAGGCGCCCAAGGACGTGCAGCACTATATGCGCGCCGGCCTGCTGGGCCTGCCTGCGCTGCCACCGCTGTCGCTGTACATCCACCTGCCCTGGTGCCTCAAGAAATGCCCGTATTGCGACTTCAACTCGCATGAATTCCAGGGCCAGGGCGGTGCGCGCGGCTTTCCCGAGCAGCGCTATCTGGATGCGCTGATGGCCGATCTGGAGGCCAGCCTGCCGCTGATTTGGGGCCGCACCGTGCACAGTGTCTTCATCGGTGGTGGCACGCCCAGTCTGTTCAGCCCCGAGGCCATAGACCAGTTGATTGGTGGCCTGCGTGCACGTTTGCGCATGGAGCCGGACTGCGAGATCACGCTGGAAGCCAACCCCGGCACCTTCGAGAAGGACCGTTTTCGCGCCTTCCGCCAGGCCGGGGTGAGCCGGTTGTCCATTGGTGTGCAGAGCTTTGACGACCGCTTTTTGACCGCCATAGGCCGGGTGCACAGCGGCGACCAAGCGCGTGCGGCTGTGGAAGAGGCGGCCAGCGCCTTCGAGACCTTCAATCTGGACATCATGTATGCCCTGCCCGGCCAGACCGAGCAGGACCTGGTGCGCGATCTGGAGACCGCGCTGTCCTTTGCGCCGCCGCATATCTCCATCTACCACCTCACCATCGAGCCCAATACCTACTTCGCCAAGTACCCTCCCCTGGTGCCCGAGGACGATCAGGCCTACGACATGTTGGACCGCATCACCGCCATGACCGGTGCGGCGGGCATGCAGCGCTATGAAATCTCGGCCTACGCCAAAGAAGGCCACCAGTGTTTTCACAACACCAACTACTGGCAGTTTGGTGATTACCTGGGCATTGGTGCCGGTGCCCACGGCAAGCTGAGCTTTGCCCACCGCATCGTGCGCCAGGCGAAAATCCGCGACCCCCAGCGCTATATGGATGCGGCCCTGGCCGGTCACGCCCTGGCCAGCGATGAGGATGTGCGCCGCAAGGACCTGCCGTTTGAGTACATGCTCAATGCCCTGCGTTTGCGCGGCGGCTTTGCCATCCAGGACTATCTGGACCGCACGGGCCTGCCCATCAGCTCCATCCGTACCGCTTTGGAAGAGGCCGAGCGAAAGGGCTTGATTCAGCGGGACATGGCCCGGGTGCAGCCTACCGAGCGTGGCTTTGATTTTTTGAGTGATCTGCAAGAACTTTTTCTTGCGGATAACTGAGCCCGTCCGCAGCGGGGTTGGCTGCGCGTCTATTGCCGAAGCAGGTCTTCTTCAGTGACGGCTGGGGTTCCAGCTTGCAGGGTGTTGCGTAGAGATCGTCAACACGCGCTTAGCCGCAGGTGGCCGCAATGATGCGGCCGGTGGCATCGACTTGCAGGTTCAGTCGCTCGACATCGACGACCTGAGGGACCGCCGGGTTGCCGGGCTGGTCGGCGCGCAGCACACGGGCCATCAGTGCGCCCGAGCGGCGACGGGCTTCATCCACATGCTGGCTGGTATTGGTCTTGCCTACCGCCCATTGCGCGGCAGCGGCGTTGCAGCGCTGCAGCGGGGCCGGGGCAGCGGGTTTGGGGCGCGGTCCGCTGGCGCAGCCGGCCAGTACGGTCGTGATGGCCATCCAGGTCCAGAGCGCAGTACGCATACGGATTCCTCTCTCAAAACTATAGCGCTGACCTTAGCAGTTCAGACCCTTGTTTCGGGGGATAGAGTTGCAAGCAAATGTCTCGACGGCCGCCGGCCATCCAGGCTTGAAAGGCTGCCGGCTCAGGCGTTTCAGTCCGATGCGTGGCGGAACAGCTGTGCTTCCAGTTGCAGTTCCTGAATCTTGCGGGCCGCCGCTTCGGCCTGGGCGCGTTGCTCAAACGGGCCCACACGCACGCGGGTGGCCTCGCCCTTGCGCGATGCGATTGCTTGTGTGAACACCGGTTGGCCGGCCTCGCGCAGCTGGCGGGCCACGCGGCGGGCGTTCTCGGGCTGGGCATAGAGGCCGCTGTTCAGATAGTACTTGCCCGGTTGCAGTGCCGTTTTCTGTGCAACATCGGCCTTGGCTTCGGTCTTGCCCGCCTTGGAGGTCTTGGTCGCTTTCTCGGTTTTTTCGACCTTGGCCGCAGGGGCACTCTTGCCGGGCTTCTCGGCCTTGGCAGGTTTGTCCGCAGAGGCTGTCTTGTCCGTGGCCTTGCTGCTCGCCACCGCGGCCTGGGGAACTGGAGGAGTTGCCGCCTCCTTGGGGGCGTCGCCGGACGCTGCGGGCGCTGCGCTCAAGGCGGCAGCGGCTGCAGTCGTGGCGGTTGCCAGCGCGGGGGCTGTGGTGCTTGCGGTGGTCGCGGCGCTGGTGTCTGCTGCCGTGGCGGCCGGGGTTTCTACGGCGGCGGGTGCAGATGCGACAGGCTCGGGCGCTGTGGCGGGTGGCTCTGCCGGGGTGCCGTCTGCATCGGCAGGCGCAGCAGGCTGCAGCGCTGCCAGGGCGCGGGCCATGTCCTGCTGGGTGTGGGTGCCGCCAGGGTCCGCAGGGGCCTGGGCGAGTGCGGGCGAATGGGTGGGCGAGGTTGTCAGGCTGGTGCTGGCAGCCCATGCCAGGCCGGCGGTCAGCAGTGCGGCCAAGGCATGGCCGGTGGTGGCCCACTGCAGGCGGGCCGGGGTCGGGGCCTGGGCTTGCAGCAGGGTCATGGCTTCGCCCAGCGTGCGCGACTGCGTCAGCGCCTGCATGGTGCGCTGGCGCACATGGTGGTGGTAGAGGGCATTGCCCCACAGCCCGGGCACAACCACGCACAGCAGCAACAGCAGCAGGGCCAGGGCCCAGGCGGCCGGGGCCGGCAGCAGATGGTGCAAGTCCAGCGCCCACCACAGGGCAATCAGCAAGGCCAGCACGGCGGCATAGCCGGCGGCAGGCTTCCACAGCCCGCGCAGGCCCATCCAGCCCAGGGTGCAGCAGCCGGCTGCCCAGTTCCAACTGGGAAGCGGGCGGCCCAGTACGTCAAAGCGCTCGAACTGCTGCTGGTAGTAAGAGGTCTGCAACGGGCCAATAGCCGCCTGGTAGAGGCGGGGCATCAAAGGGTTGTCGGCAGAAAGCGGGGTGGGGGCGGACATGCGTCGAATTGTGTCATGTACAGCGGTGTTTCCCGCGCAGCCCGGCAGGAGCGTGGCATGGCTGCATCGCCGCCAGCGGTCTGGGAAAAAAACCGGGCGCGCTCATGAGGGCTCGCAATATGGGATGCGGGTGGTTGCTTCGCTGTCGGGCAAGAAAGGGCGCGGCCTGCAGTGCATGCGGTGTTTCATTATGCGGCGCTGCTATCCATTGCGGAGCAATAAAAGCCCAGCCATATTGCCCAAGACGATAAAAATTATTTTCTTTGGGACCGGTTTTGCATGCCTACACTGGCGCTTCTTGCGCAGGGATGGGCGCTGAACGCCATCAACCTTGCGTGCCGTCGCAGGCCTACGGGCCTGGAATCCCTCAAGTCAGATCATCTTCATGCAGCAGCAACAGACAGGGTACGCATGGCAGTTCTTCCGCGCAGGTGGCGTGGAGCAGGTGGCCATCCGTACGGGGCAAGATATTGCGAACATCGCTTCGCTGGACAAGAAACTGTGGGTGGCCCTGGCCTGCCCGACCCGGGGCATCGAGTTCGATACCGAAACCCTGGACCTGATTGACCTGGACCATGACGGCCGCATCCGTGCGCCAGAGCTGATTGCTGCCTGCCAGTGGGCGGTGGCCCAGGTGCGCGACCCCGAGGTGCTGGCCTCCGGCAGCGATGTGCTGCAACTGGCCAGCCTGGACATTGCCCAGCCTGGCGGCGCCGCCCTGCATGCCGAAGCGCAGCGCGTGCTGAATCTGCTGGGCCGCGAAGGCGCGGACAGCGTCAGCCTGGCCGATGTGCGTGAGCGTCTGGTCATGCTCAATGCCCTGCCATTCAATGGCGATGGCTTGCTGAACCCGGTCACGCTGCCGGAGGAAAGCGGCCAGCAGGCCCTGGTGCAACGCATCATGGATCTGTATGGCAGCGAAACCGGTGTGGATGATGCACCTGGCATGGGCCAGGCCCAGCTGGATGCCTTCTTTGCCGATGTGCGCGCCATCCATGCCTGGCATGTGAAGGTGCAGGAGCACCACTGCACGCTGGAGCAGGAGCAGGAGCAGGCCGTGGCGGCTGCTCAGGCACTGACGGCCGTGGATGCCAAAGTGGAAGACTTTTTTGCACGCTGCCGCTTGGCTGCCTTTGACGCCAAGGCCCAGGCCCCGCTGAGCCCCAGCGTGGAAGGCTATGCCCTTCTGGGTGCGGAGCAGCTGACCTCGGCCTCGGAGGCGATTGCCGCCTTGCCGCTGGCCACCATCACCCCTGAAGGCGTGCTGCCGCTGACCGAGGGCGTGAACCCGGCCTGGGCGGCTGCGCTGCAGGCCCTGGCCACCCATGCCGTGGCCCCGTTGCTGGGCGCGCAGCGCACGCTGGATGCGGCGCAGTGGCAGGCGTTGAAGACGCAGCTGGCCCCTTGCCAGCAGTGGCTGGCCGACCACCCCAGCAGCCCCTTGGGTCAGCTGACCCAGGCCGAAGTTCAGGACTTGCTCGATGGCGGCGCCGAAGCCACGCTGCAGGCACTGATAGCGCGTGACACCCAGGAAAAAGACCATGGTGCCCAGGCCAGGGATCTGGAAAAGCTCATCCGCCTGCAGCGTGACCTGCTGCGCCTGCTGAACAACTTTGTCTCGTTTGCCGACTTCTACAGCCGCAGCGAAGCCGCCGCCTTCCAGGCCGGCACGCTGTTCATGGATGGTCGCAGCTGCGACCTGACCGTGGATGTGACCGACCCCAATGCCCACGCCGGGCTGGCCGGGCTGGCCAAGGTCTATCTGGCCTATTGCGAATGCCGCCGTGACGGCGTCAAACGCCACATCGTGGCCGCCTTCACGGCCGGTGATGTGGACTATTTGATGGTGGGCCGCAACGGCGTGTTCTACGACCGCGATGGCCAGGACTGGGATGCCACCATCACCAAGATCATCGAGAACCCCACCAGCATTGCCCAGGCCTTCTTCTCGCCGTACAAGAAGTTTCTGCGCATGGTGGAAGAGCAGGTGGCCAAGCGCGCCTCGGCCAAGCAAGACGCCGTGACCGTCAGGCTGGACACCTCGGCCAACAAGCTGGCAGATGCCGCCAATACGGAAGCGGCGCCCGCTGCAGCACCTGCCGCTCCTGCTGCGCGCAAGACCGATGTGGGCACCGTGGCCGCCATTGGCGTGGCTCTGGGCTCGATCAGCGCGGTCATGGTGGGCATCTTTGGCAAATTCATCGAGATGGGCCCCTGGATTCCCGTGGGCCTGCTGGGCATTGTGCTGGCCATTTCCTGCCCCAGCATGCTGATTGCCTGGCTCAAGCTGCGCCAGCGCAGCCTGGGTCCCATCCTGGATGCCAGCGGCTGGGCCATCAACGGACGCATGATCATCAATCTGCGCCTGGGCGATGCCCTGTCGCAGACGGCCAAGGTCCCGGCCTCGGCCAAGCTCAGCGCCAACGACCCCTATGCCGACGGCCACCGTGGTCGCTGGATCACGATTGGCGTGTTGGTGGCGGTGCTGGCCCTGGCCGGCGCCTGGCAGCTGCAGTGGCTGGACAAGCTGCTGCCCGCCAAGCTCCAGCGCGCCGCCGTCCCCGCTGCCGTGGTGCCGGCCCCTGCCGAAGCGCCAGCGCCTGCTGCAGAAGCGCCTGCAGCGCCTGCAGCGCCTGCAGCGCCTGCAGCGCCTGCAGCGCCGGCCCCGGCCCAATAAGCCAGCGCGCTGCATAGTCACAAAGCCCCTGAGTGTGAACCCAGGGGCTTTGTTTTGATAGCTGTTACTGCTTGATATATAAGCGTTTCAGGGTGATTGTGTTGGAGTTTGTGTCACCCTTTTGCTTCTTGTGTTGGGGTTGGCAGCCCCTCACCCCCGCCCTCTCCCCGAAGGGGCGAGGGAGCCGATCCAAGTCAGGGCGCTGCGTCCCCTTCGGCACATGGCGCCAGAAAAGGAATAGGCATGTCGTGGCCACGGAGGTGGCTTGATTTGCCGCCGTATAAAACCGGCGCTGCCCACCGCAGGGCGCCGCGCAAGGGCCGCCTTGTCTCCCCGACAGGCGCTGGTGCCGTCCCCCTCCGGCGCAAAGCGCCAGAGAGGGGGAAGCGGCGTAGCCGCTCAGGGGGAGTTATCGGAGCGCTTTCGCGATCTTGTTACGCGGCACCGTGGGCTTGGGCACCTTGAAGGGGAACCAGTTGCGCACATCTTCTTCCACGCCAATGCCGTGCATGAAGTTGTAGATGGCTTTTTTCAGCACCGCGCCCAGGGCGTCGTGGTCCACGCCCGTGGGGTCGATGAAGGCGATGTCGTTCTTGGCAAACGTCACCTCGGGCAGGGGCACCAGTTGTACGCCGTATTCCTCGGGGTTTTGGCCCACGGGTGAATGCACGGTGCAGGCAAAGCGGTGGAAGAAACCGCTTTGGATGCAGCCGTTCTCGAACAGCTGGCGCACATATTCCAGCGCGTCTACCGTGTCCTGCACGGTCTGCGTGGGAAAGCCATACATCAAATAGGCGTGGACCAGAATGCCGGCCTCGCTGAAGGCCTTGGTCACGCGGGCCACCTGCTCCACAGAAACGCCTTTTTTCATCAGCGCCAGCAGCCGGTCTGAGGCCACTTCCAGCCCGCCCGAGACCGCAATGCAGCCGCTGTCAGCCAGCAGCTGGCACAGCTCGGGGCTGAAGGTTTTTTCAAAGCGGATATTGCCCCACCAGCTGATGTCGCTGCCGCGTTCAATCAGCTCGGTGGCCAGGGCTTTCAAGGCCTTGGGCGGTGCGGCCTCGTCGACAAAGTGAAAGCCGGTCTGCCCGGTTTCCTGCACGATGGCCTCGATGCGGTTGGCCAGCTCCACGGCGCTGGCGCCTTCGTAGCGGCCTATGTAGTCCAGGCTGACGTCGCAAAAGCTGCATTTCTTCCAGTAGCAGCCGTGCGCGATGGTCAGCTTGTTCCAGCGCCCGTCGCTCCACAGCCGGTGCATGGGGTTGAGCATGTCCAGCAGCGACAGATAGTCGTGAATCGGCAGGCCGTCCCAGGTGGGCGTGCCCACTTCGGCAAAGGCGATATCGGCTTCCATCATGTTGATGTACTGCACCGCACCTTGTTCGTTGCGCACATAGCTGCGCACCAGGCGGGAGCGGCCGCGCTCGCCGCGCAAATGCTCCATCAGGGCCAGCAGCGGGCGCTCGCCCGCGTCCAGGGTGACAAAGTCGAAATAGTCGAACACGCGCGGCTCGGTCAGCTCGCGCAGCTCGGTGTTGACAAAGCCGCCGCCCAACACGGTCTGGATCTGGGGGAACTCGGCCTTGATGGTCTGGGCAATGCGAAACGCCGCATACACCGAGCCGGGAAAGGGCACGGACAGCAGCACCACTGTGGGCCGCTGGCGCCAGATGGCTTTGCGCGTCAGCTCGGCCAGGGCCTCGTCCACCAGCGTCAGCGGCGCGGCCAGGGCTTCGGCCAGTGGCTCGAAGGTGGGCTGGCTGCCGGCCAGGGATTCGGCATAGCGCACAAACTCAAAGCGCTCGTCTGCGGCGTCGCGCAGCACATCGGCCAGGTCATTCAAATACAGCGTGGCCAGGTGCTTGGCGCGGTCGGCCTGGCCCAGGGCGCCAAAGGCCCAGCCCAGCGGGTCGCCGCTGCCGTCGTCGAGGTAATGCTCCAGCGCGGCAAAGCGCGGGCCTTCGGGCAGCCAGTTGCGGCCCACGATGCGGTGGCTGAGCGTGCTGTCCTTGCCCTGCAGATAGGCAATGACCTTGTCTATGGTGGCCAGGTACTGATCGCGCTGGGCCATAAAGCTTTGCACGGCCGGGCTGAAGGCGCGATCAGGGTCTTCGTCGTACTGGGCCTGCACCAGTTCCATGATTTGCTGCAACCCGTCTTTGGACAGCAGCTTGAGCACCAGGGCCAGGGCCAGGTCTTCCTGTACCGCGTCCACGCCGCGCGAGCGCAAAAAGCCCGTGAGGTAGGCGGTCGAGGGATAGGGCGTGTTCAGCTGCGTCATCGGCGGGATGAGCGACAGCACACGGACAGGTGCGGGCGTGGTCATGGGTGCAAAAGGGGAGGTGGTGCGGGGCGGGGCAGCGCCCGGTGCAGGCCCATATTGTCCCAGCATGGGGGCAGGGCTGCAGCGGCGGGGACTTGGGCGCGGCCGCAAGCTGTATGCCTGCCGTGGTCGCCAGCGACGGAGGCCATCGCCACTTGCGGCGCTGGGGCTGGGCAACAGGCATATGCGGCGGCCTTATACCGCTCCTAAAATGCAAGTTGCCTGTGCAACAGTGTGCCGGCTTTTTTTTGTAGAGAGGGTGGACACCCATGTCCTCCTTGCCCGGGGGGACTGCCCTCGCTTCACCAGGGGAGTCCATCCCCGTTTCGCGCTCGGCATTGCTGGGTATTGCGCTCACGCTGTCGGCCTGTGCGCTGTTCGCCTTGCTGGACAGTGCCACCAAATTCGCCGGCCAGCTGCTGCCCATGTTGCTGGTGTTGTGGCTGCGTTTTCTGGCCCAGGCCTTGGTCACCACGGCCCTGGTGCTGCCCCGGCATGGCCTGGCGGCGCTGCGCACGGGTCATGCCCAGTTTCAGGCAGGCCGCGCGCTGTTTGGCATCACCACCTCGGTTTGCGCCTTTTTTTGTATACAGAGCATGCCCTTGGGCAATTTCACGGCCATCTGGTCGGCCTGTCCCTTGTTGGTGGTGGTGGCTTCGGCCTGGCTGTACCAGGAGCGGGTCAGTCCGCTGCGCTGGTTGCTGTTGGGGCTAGGGCTGGTTTGTGTGATCGTCATCGTGCGGCCCGAGCGCAGCGACCAGGCCCTGGGCTGGCAGGCCTTGCTGCCCGTGGGGCTGCTGCTCAGCGGCAGCGGCTATTTGCTGCTGGGAAGCCGGCTGGCCAGGCTGGATGCGCCCCACACCACGCAGCTGTATTCCACCTGGTTGCCGCTGTTGTTGACCACGCCCTTGCTGCCCTGGTTTTGGCAGAGCGTGCAGGGCTGGCAGCTGTGGTTGGCAGTGGTCGCCATGGGGCTGTGCAGCGGCGTGGGGCATTTGATCCTGCTGCAGGCCTACACGCATGCCACGCCCTCGGTGATCTCGCCGTTTCTCTACAGCCAGATCGGCTTTGCCATGGCCGTGGGTTGGCTGCTGTTTGGTCAGGTGCCGGATGCCCAGTCCCTGCTGGGCATGGCCGGTGTGGTGTTGTGCGGTGTGCTGAGCATGTGGTTGAGTGTGAGAGGGAGATGAAGCAACACCCCCCTGCGTCGCCTGCGGCGCCTTCCCCCCGCTCTTCGCTCGCTGCGCTCGCGGGCAGGGGGACGACAGCCTCGCTGCGGGGCGGCCCTTGCTCGCTGTCCCTGGCCAGGGTCTGTGCCAGTTTTATAGGCTGTGCGATGGTTAGGTCTTTTTGAAGAGTTGAATGAAAGAGCAGTGCGTGCGTCAGATTGAAACTTCCCCTTCCTTGCCAAAGCAGGCCGGCCAGCAGCAGAGCGACGGCCTGCCGCCGCCGCAGCGCCATGTGGCCATGGCGGTGATTTTGCTGGGCCTGGTGCTGTGCGTGATGGACAGCACCATGCTGAACATGGCCCTGCCCCAGGTGGCGCGCCAGTGGCAGGTGGCGCCGGCACAGACGCTGTGGGTGGTGAATGCCAACCAAATTGCAACATTGGTGCTGCTGCTGCCGCTGGCGGCGCTGGGCGACCGCATGGGCTACCGCCGCGTGTATCTGTGGGGCATGGTGATTTTTGGCCTGGCCAGTGTGGTGGCCTTGCTGGCGCCGTCGCTGCATTGGTTGATCGTGGCGCGGGCGTTGCAGGGCTTGGGGGCGGCCGGGGTGCTGAGCGTCAATGCCTCGCTGGTGCGACTGATCTACCCGCGTGCCCTGCTGGGCAAGGGTATTGCAATGAACTCGCTGACGGTGGCACTGGCCTTTGTGGCCGGGCCGGCTGTGGCGGCGGCGGTGATTTCCCTGGGGGACTGGCGCTGGCTGTTCGCTCTGCATTTGCCGCTGGCCCTGGCTGTGAGCTGGCTGGGCCTGCGTTCGCTGCCGCAACCCGAAGCGGCCGAGGATGTGCAGCGGCAGCCGCTGTCCTGGCTGGATGGGGGGCTGAACATGGTGATGTTCGCCAGCCTGTTCCTGGGCGTGGACCGCATCAGCCACTGGCAACCCGGTGACAGCCCGTGGCCTGCGGTGCTGTGGTTGTCGCTGGGCGTGGGAGTGGGTAGTTGGTATGTGCAGCGCCAGCGTGCCCTGAGTGCGCCCATGTTCCCGGTGGACCTGCTGCGCATTCGGGTGTTTGCGCTGTCCATGTGTGCCTCCATCAGCGCTTTCTGTGCCCAGACCATGGCGTTTCTGGCACTGCCGTTCCTGCTGATCGAAGTGCGTGGCCTGCCTACCGGGCAGGCGGGCCTGCTGATCAGTGCCTGGCCGCTGGCCCTGGCCATTTCCGCGCCGTGGGTGGGGCGCATGATTGGTCGCTGGCCGGCCGGCCGCCTGGGTGCCGCAGGCATGGGCTTGTTCGCGCTGGGCCTGTGGGCCCTGGCCCTGCTGCCGCAGAACGCGGCGAACTGGGATGTGGTGTGGCGCATGGCCTTGTGCGGCATGGGTTTTGCCCTTTTCCAGTCGCCCAATAATTTCACCATCCTCACCTCGGCCCCCTTGCACCGCAGCGGCGCTGCCAGCGGCATGCTGGGCTCGGCCCGCCATGTGGGCCAGGGCCTGGGTGCGGTACTGCTGGCCATGGCGTTTCTGCTGTGGAACCAGGAGCCCGGCCAGGCCGAGCAATATGCGCTGGCGCTGTCCGGCTGCTTTGCGGTGTTGGCCGGCTGCTTCAGCGTGCTGCGCAAGACGCCGGTGAAGAGCGGGGCGCACTGAGGCTGGCAGGGGCAGCAATGGCTGCTATGGAAAGTGGGGTGGCTGCAAAATGGCAGCTTGCTGCGAAAATTTAACGAGGTTTGAAAAGTGCGCAAAAAATGCGTGCTAGAATCTTGGCTTCGCTAGGGGAGTCGCCAAGTTGGTCAAGGCACCGGATTTTGATTCCGGCATGCGAGGGTTCGAGTCCTTCCTCCCCTGCCAAAATACGAAACCCGGCTGTGCAAACAGCCGGTTTTTTCGTTTTTGAATTTCTATCGGAATGGGTAGCGAAGCCTGGCGGCTTCGTGGTGATCCATTTGGTGGCGGCCATACCGCGCTTCATGCTTTGTTGCGCGTCCTTGCCGTACCCCAGTACTGTCCGCGGACGCGCGTCGCGCCTGAAGTGCGGTCTGGCCGTTGTGGGGTGGGATTCAATGCCCGCTGCGCGTCTCAGGCCCGCTCCGGCAGGCTGCCCCTCATCCCCGCCCTCTCCCCGAAGGGGCGAGGGGGTGAAGCCAGGGCACTGCTCACAAAACTGGCGTGCCCTAGAACCAGGGCTGCCGCGCAAGGGCCGCCCCGCAGCGCTGGCAGCGTCCCCCTGCCCGCAGCGCGTAGCGATGCGAGAGCGGGGGGAAGGCGCCGAAGGCGACTCAGGGGGGGGTCAGCCGGTCCACCACGCGCACCAACTCAGCCAGGGTCTTGATCTCCAGCTTGCGCATGGCCTGGGCGCGGCGCACCTTGACGGTGATTTCGCTGACACCCAGCTCGGCCGCGACCTGCTTGTTCAGCAGCCCTGCCGTCACGCCCCGCACCACGTCTTTTTCGCCGGCAGACAGACTGTCCCACTGGGCCTGCAGTGACTGCTCGGTCTGGGCCTGGGCATGGCGTGAGCGGTCCAGTTCAATGCCTTGCTGGATGGCGTCCAGCAGCTCTTGTTCGCGAAAGGGCTTGGTCAGAAACTCGATGGCACCGCCCTTCATGGCCTGCACGCTCATGGGGATGTCGCCATGGCCGGTGACGAAGATCACGGGCAGATCCACACCCAGCTCCTGCATCTGGCGCTGGAATTCCAGGCCGCTTTGGCCCGGCATGCGGATATCCAGCACCAGGCAGGAAGGCAGCTCGCGGGCCGTGCTGCGCCAGTGTTCGGTGAATTCACCGGTGGAGCCAAAGCCCTGCACGGCCAGCCCGACGGAGGCCAGCAGGTCTTCGATGGCGGCGCGTACCGAGCTGTCGTCGTCCACCACATAGACCATGGCGGTGGGTGAGGAGGAGGCTGGGCTGTTCATGGGTGGGCGTCCTTGGCAGCTGGTGCTGCCGGCAGGCTGATGTGAAACTGCGTGCCGGGCAGGCCCTCGCCGCGCGGCTCGGCCCAGATGCGGCCGCCGTGGGCTTCCACCATGCTGCGGCTGATGGTCAGGCCCAGACCCATGCCGTGCGATTTGGTGGTCCAGAAGGCATCGAACAAATGGGACTGGACGGCGGGAGACAGGCCGCTGCCGCAGTCGGCCAGCGTCAGCTGCAGCTGGTCTTCGCCCAGGCGGCGTGCAGTGATGGTGATCTCGGGCTGCAAATGGTCGGCATCCATGGCGTCAATGGCATTGAGCAGCAAATTACCCACCACCTGCTGTATCTGGATGCGATCGGCCCAGGCCGCAGGCAGATTGGGGGCGAAATCCCAGCGCACGGCAATGCCGCGTTGCTCCAGCGCACCATGCGACAGCGCCACCATTTCACGCGCTGCATCTTCAAGCACAAAGGACTGGCGCTGCGGGGCTTCGCCGCGCGCCATGCCACGGATGCGGGTGATGACGTTGCTGGCGCGCTCGGCATCGGCCAGGATGCGCTGCAATGCCTGGTGGGCCTTTTCCAGCTGGGGCGGCTGGTGGTTGAGCCAGCGCTGGCCGGCCTGGCTGCTGGTGACGATGGCTGCCAGCGGCTGGTTGACTTCATGCGCGATGGAGGCCGTCAACTCGCCGAGGCTGGTTGCCCGTGCGATGTGCAGCAGCTGTGCTTGCGCCTCATGGGCGGCGGTCTGGGCGGCCACCATCTTTAGACCCAGGTAGGCGGTGATGGCGATGGCCAGAATGCTGATGCCGGTGTTGACCAGGCCCACGCGGTACAGCCCGCCGGGCGTGAGGGCAAAGCTCACCACCGTCAGCACAATGCACAGCACCGTCAGTGCCACCACGGTACGCGGGCTGAACCAGCGCACCGCAACCAGAATGACTGCCGTGTGGAACACCGCCGCTGCCACCGCGTATTCCGTCATGGTGTCGGCCACAAAGATGGCGGCCATGGCCAGGCCCAACACCATGGCGATCAGGCTGCGGCGCAGTCGGGCGGAGGAGAGCAGGCTGGAAATCATCACGGCAAGGTAGGTAGGCAAAAAAGCGTGGACGCTGTGCACATGGTAGAGGGCCTGCCAGGTACTTGGGTGCAAACAAGCGCTGGCATATCAGCTATCCAAGACACTGCATATCCTCTGAAGCCTATGCCAGGACCACGAAGGTGGGCCAGGGGGCGTTTTGCTTTCGCCGCCCATGGTATTGGCATGTCCCACCATCTATAAAACAGACACTGTCCATGCGAGGACAGCACGCAAGGGCCGCCCCGCCGCGTCGGTGTCGTCCCCCTGGGGAGGAAGGCGCCACAGGCGGCTCAGGGGGTCAATCCTCCGCCCGCGAACTCCAGAAGGCCTGCAGCACGCCTTCTTCGGCTTCCAGCCGCGTCATGATCTTGTCCAGCTCGTCGCCCTCCACGGCGGTGGCGTACAGCGTGGCCTCGATTTCGGTGTTGCCCTGGCCGAAGGCATGGTGGTCGATGTCACGCACGGGGTAGCTGGCCTGGTCCATCCACTCCACCAGTTTTTCGCGGATCTCGGACTGGTGGGGGTGGCGGCAAATCACATAGACGGCATAGGTGGCTTCGCTGAACTCCTCCTGCATGGGCTGGCGGTTGATGCGGTTGACCACCGGGCGCAGCAAAGTGTTGGCCGCCAGCACGAACAGGGCGGCAAGAATGGCTTCGGGCAGCAGCTTGGCGCCGGCGCAGCAGCCCACGGCGGCCGAGCCCCACAGCGTGGCGGCGGTGTTGAGGCCGGAGACATTGGCGCCTTCCTTCATGATGGCGCCGGCGCCCAGAAAGCCGATGCCCGACACCACATAGGCAATGACCTGCATGGGGCTGGGGGAGCCGCCATACAGGACATAAAAGCGCACCGCCAGATCGACGAACACCGCTGCGCCCACGGCCACCAGGGTGTTGGTGCGCAGGCCGGCCGTGCGCTGGCGGATCTGGCGCTCAAAGCCAATCAATGCGCCCAGGCAGAAAGCCAAGGCCAGGCTGGCCAGCGTGCTGAGCGTGGCGGAAAGATCGAAGGCGGGCCAATGTTGCATGTGAGTTCAGGGAGTTGCACGACAAAGCCTAGCGCCTTGCCGTGACATATTTGTCACAGACGAACTATGCACTTTTTATGGGGACCAAAAAACATGGTGTTTTTTGCCAGCCGGAGTGGGCCAGCGCAGTACAGCGGGCCCTTAAGTAACAACCCAACGGCCAGACAGTGCTTGAGGCGCGACGCGTGCCCGCAGACAGTACTTTGGTACGGCAAGGGCAGGCAACAAAGCATCAAGCACTGTATGGCCGTCTTCCAAAGGGGCAGCTACGAAGCCCCAGGCTTCGCAAGAACAGGCGCCTGCTTTAGCAAGCCGCCTGCTCCATGCATTCCCCCATCCGTGATGGTCTTACTGCCAGCCAAACTTGCGGATGTAGTGGCGCTTGACCACGGTGGTCAGCGTGGCATAGCCCAGCAAGATGGCGACCAGGAAGGGCCAGTACAGGGGCGGCAGCGCTTCCATCTTGAAGTAGTCGGCCAGCGGTCCCATGGGCAGGAACACGCCGATGGCCATGATGACCACGGTGGCCAGCAGCAGCGGCCAGGCGGCATGGCTTTCAATAAAGGGCAGGCGTGGCGTGCGGATCATGTGCACGATCAAGGTCTGGGTCAGCAGGCCGACGACAAACCAGCCGGACTGGAACAGCGTTTGCTGCTCGGGCGTGTTGGCCTGGAAGATCCACCACATCATGCCAAAGCACAGAATGTCGAACAGCGAGCTCAGCGGCCCGAAACACAGCATGAAGCGGCCAATGTCCTGGGGGTTCCAGCGCAGGGGCTGGCGCACCGATTCCGGGTCCACCTTGTCGAAGGGGATGGCGATCTGCGAGATGTCGTACAGCAGGTTCTGCACTAGCAGCTGCAGTGGCAGCATGGGCAAAAACGGCAGAAACACCGAGGCCACCAGCACCGAGAACACGTTGCCAAAATTGGAGCTGGCCGTCATGCGGATGTACTTCAGCATATTGCAGAAGGTGCGGCGGCCTTCGACCACGCCTTGCTCCAGCACCATCAGGCTTTTTTCCAGCAAGATGATGTCGGCTGCTTCCTTGGCGATGTCCACCGCGCCGTCCACGCTGATGCCGATGTCGGCGGCGCGCAGGGCGGGTGCATCGTTGATGCCATCTCCCATGAAGCCCACCACCCGGCCCTGGGCACGCAGGGCGTGCACGATGCGTTCCTTGTGCAGCGGGGTGAGGCGGGCGAACAGCTGGTGTTTTTGCACGGCAGCCGCCAGTGCGGAGTCGCTCATGCGCTCCACCTGCGGGCCGGTCACGGGCTGGCCTACGGCCAGGCCCACCTGCTCGCAGACTCGGGCGGCGACCAGCTCGTTGTCGCCGGTCAGCACCTTCACGTCCACACCATGCTCGGCCAGGGCCTGCAGCGCGGGTGCGGTGGACTCCTTGGGTGGGTCCAGAAAGGCGATGTAACCCACCAGTGTCAGCTCGGCCTCATCGGCCACGCCGTAGTTGTAGCTGGACAAGGGGCTGGCAGGCAGCTGGCGGCTGGCCACGGCCACCACGCGCAGGCCCTGGGTGTTCAGCCCCTCGGTCACGGCGCGCACGCGTGCCAGCATGGTGGCATCCAGGGCCACGGTGGCATCGCCGTCGCGCACCAGGGTGCACACGGACAGCATTTCCTCGACCGCGCCCTTGCACACCAGCAGCGTGTCGCCCTGGGCGTCCTCGGGGCGCAGCAGCACCGACATGCGCCGGCGCTCGAAGTCAAAGGGGATCTCATCCACCTTCTGCCAGTTCTGCGTGAGCGCGGCATCGGGGTTCAGGTCCATGTGCTCGATGACGGCGCGGTCCAGCAGGTTCTTCAGACCGGTCTGGTGGAAGCTGTTGAGCCAGGCCAGGCGCAAGGTCTCTCGCGAGGGGTTGCCGAACACATCGGTGTGGCGCTCCAGCACGATGCGGTCCTGCGTCAGCGTGCCGGTCTTGTCGGTGCACAGCACATCCATGGCGCCGAAGTTCTGGATGGCGTCCAGCCGCTTGACGATGACTTTCTGGCGCGAGAGCACCACCGCACCCTTGGCCAGAGTGGAGGTGACGATCATGGGCAGCATCTCCGGTGTCAGGCCCACGGCCACGGACAGCGCGAAGAGAAAGGCCTCCATCCAGTCGCCCTTGGTGAAGCCGTTGAGCAGCAGCACCAGGGGGACCATGACCAGGGCGAAGCGGATCAGCAACCAGGAGACGCTGTTGACTCCGGCCTGAAAAGAGGTGGGCGCACGGTCGGTGGCGATGGCGCGGTGGGCCAGTTGGCCGAAATAGGTCTGGTTGCCTGTGGCCACCACCACGGCCGTGGCCACGCCCGACACCACATTGGTGCCCATGAACAGCAGATTGGTCTGCTCCAGAATGCCGTCGGACAGCTGCTGGCGTTCGGCGAATTTCTCCACCGGCAGCGACTCTCCCGTCATGGCGGCTTGTGCCACAAACAGGTCCTTGGCCGTCAGCACGCGGCAGTCGGCGGGAATCATGTCGCCGGCGGACAGCCAGATATGGTCGCCAGGCACCAGCTCGCGCATGGCCACTTCACGCCGTGCTGCCGGGCGGCGGGAGTTGATGCGGGCATCAAAGTAGCGCTCGGCCACTTCGGCGGCCTCGGTGCCCAGGTCGCGGCGGATCACGGTGGCGGTGCTGCTCACCATGGCCTTGAGCTGCTCGGCACTGCGCTGCGAGCGCCCTTCCTGCACAAAGCGGATCACCGTGGACAGCAGCACCATGGCGCCAATGACCACGGTGGCCTGGATGTCCTCGGTGGCCCAGGAGACGATGGCCAGCAGCGTCAGCAACACGTTGAAAGGGTTGCGGTAGCACTGCCACAGGTGTTGCCACCAGGGCAGGGGCTTTTCGTGGTCCACCTCGTTGGGGCCTATGCGCTGCAGGCGCTCGGCCGCCTCGGTATCGCTCAGCCCATCTTCATGGGACTGCAGGCGCACCAGCGCGCCGGGAATGTCGTCGCAGGCCGCACGCCACAGGGCGCGGGTCAGCTGTTCGGGTACGGCCGCCGGGGCGATGGGCTTGCCGCCGGGGCCACGTTCCATGCCTGGCAGCGCACTGCGGCGAAACAGCCGCAAGTTGTGGCGGCGGCGCAAAAAATCACCAAACCAGGACGTGAAGAAGTGCATGGCTCGCTCCTTGCAAGGCTTTTCAAAGAGCTGGGCGCAGTCCCACGCTCAGCTGTAACTCTACGGTGGCAGTGGCCAGATCGGCCTGGGCCTGCAAATAGTCTTGGTAGGCCTCATCGGCCGAGTGCTGGGCAGCCAGCAACTCCAGCAGCGAAGCTGCACCATGGCGGTAGGACAAGCGTATGCCCTCCAGCACTTTTTGCGCATCGGCCAACATGCCGTTGCGATAGCGCTGCACATTCTCATGTGCGGCCAGGAAGCGGAATTGCGCGGCACGCACCTCGGCCTCGGTCTTGTGGCGGGCCTGGTCCAGCTCCAGGATGGCCTGGGTGACCTCGGCCTCGGCCTGCACCAAAGTGCCCTTGTTCAGGCGTGAAAACGGCAGCGGAACGCTGACGCCCACCTTGAGCATGCGCGAACGCATGGCAGCGTCATAGGGTTCGCCGTCACTGCCCACGCCGCCAGCGTGGCCGGGGGTGCGGCCCACGCCCACGGAGACCGTGGGGTTGACCCAGCGCTCGGCCTGGGCCAGATCGGCCTTGTCGCGGGCATTGGCCAGGGTGGCTTCGGCGATGCGGATGTCGTCACGGGCGCGCATGGCCTCGGGCAGCAGGGCCTGCAGATCATTGCCTTGGGCAAAGGGCGTGAACTCGCAGGACAGCGCCACATCGCCCTGGCCGGCGCCCAGCACCTCGGCCATGCGACGGCTCAGCGGTACCGACAGGGCCAGCATGGCGGCCTGGGCCTCGGCCCGGGCAGAGGTCACGTCGGCGGCGAACTGGTCGCGTTCCACGCGGGATTGCAGCAGCTCCACGCCGCCCACGTCGCCCGCCTTGCGGCGCACTTCGTTGGCGCGCACCACCTCGCTCAATGCCTTCAGCGTCTGCTCCTTGCGGGCCAGCACATCGCGGGTGCGGCAGGCCTCGGTAAAGGCGGTGGCGGCATCGTTGAACAAGGTGTTGCGAAAGCCATCGACCTCGGCCTGCGTAACCCGCGCCTGGCTCTTGGCCGCACGAATGCGGGCGTTGCGCTTGCCGCCGGTTTCCACTTCCCAACTGAGGGTGGGGGTGAAGGTGGTGGGGCGAGGCTCGCCGGTGCGCACGCGCTCACGCTCCCATTCCATGGACAGTTCGGGGTCGGGCCGCAGGCCGGCGATGCCAATTTCGGCCTCGGCAGCCGTGATGGTGGTTTGCTGGGCCTTGAGCTCCAGGCTGTGGGCTTCCACGGCCTGCAGGTAGTCCGAGAAATGCACGGACTTCAGGGGCTGGGCGCTGGCCAGGGCACTGGCCGTGGTGCTTACAGGTGCTTTGGCCGCTGCGGTAGCAGCGGTGCCGGCGGGCGCGGCCGGGCCGGCCAGGGCGGCCGTGGCACAGGCCAGGCCCAGGCCGCCCAAGGCCAGCCGCATGGCCTGCGTCAGACGGAGTTGGGAAAAGACAAAACGCATGACAGTCCTCGCTGGCCTCAATGGCCGGTGTGGGTTTGCACGGGGAGGTCTGCATCGGCTTGCGCATCCAGCAGGTCCCAGTCGATGTCGCCACGGGCCGCAGAGCGGGCAGCGCGGCGTTGGGCCAGGCGCTCGGCCCGGGCTTCGACGGCGTAGTAAATCGCGGGCAGCAGCAGCAGCGTCAGCGCGGTGGCGCTGATCAGGCCGCAGACCACCACGGTGGCCAGCGGGCGCTGCACGTCGCTGCCCAGGTCGGAGGCCAGCATGGCCGGCATCAGGCCGAAGGCAGCCACGGTGGCAGTCATCAGCACCGGGCGCATGCGGCTGGCCGCACCTTCGAGCACGGCTTCGCGCAGCGAGAGGCCCGCTTCCTGGCGCAGGCGGTTGATCTGCGACACCAGCAGTACGCCCGACAGCACGGCCACACCGAACAGGGCAATAAAGCCCACGGCGCTGGAGACGTTGAGCGTCATGCCACGCAGGTGCAGGCCGGCCAGGCCACCGATCATGGCCAGGGGCACCATGCCCAACACCATCAGCGGTTGGCGCAGATTGCCGAAGGCGCCGAACAGCAGCACCAGCATCAGGCTCAGCGTCAGGGGCAGGATCACGGCCATACGCGCTTCGGCGCGCTGCAGGTTCTCGAACTGGCCACCCCATTCCAGGCGGATATGTTGCGGGTCGAACGTGATCTGCTGGTCAATGGCGGCGCGGGCCTCGTCCAGGAAGCTGGACAGATCGCGGCCTCGCACATTGAGCTTGACCAGGATGTGGCGCTCGCCGCCTTCGCGCACGATCACGCTTTGGCCCTGGGTGGTGGTGATGCGCGCCACGTCGGCCAGCGGCACCTGGGCTCCGCTGGCTGAGGTCAGGCGCAGCTGGGAGATGGCGTCCACGCTGCCCCGTGCTTCCAGGGGGAAGCGCACGGCGATGTCGTAGCTTTTCTCGCCCACGTACAGATCGCCGATGCTGGCACCACCGATGCCGGTGGAGATCAACTGGGCCACGTCGGCCGCGTTGACACCCAGGCGGGCTGCAGCGGGACGGTCCAGTTCTATGCGCAGATTGGGCAGCGGCGGCTCGATGTCCACGGCCACGTCGGCGGCACCGGGAACGCTCTTGAGCAAGGCCACCACCTGGTCGGCCACACGGCGGTCGTTGTCCAGATCGTCACCAAAGACCTTGAGCGTCAGGTCGCTGTGCGCGCCGGAAAGCTTGTCCTGCACGCCATCGATCATGGGCTGCATAAAGCCCACGCTATAGCCAGGCATGCGGGCAAAGCGTGCTTCCATGTGGGAGATCAGCTCCTGCTTGGTCCAGCCGGACTTCCAGCTCTTGTAGGGGTGCAGACCCACGCTGGCCTCGATGTGCGAGGGAGTCCAGTAGTCGGTGCCGTCGTCATTGCGCCCGGTCTGGGTGACGACATAAGAGACTTCGGGGAACTCGCGGGCTGCGCTGCGCAGCTCGTCGGCCATGTGCTGGGCCTTGTCCAGCGTGATGCCCGGTGGCAGCTGTACCTGCAGCCAGATCGAGCCCTCGTCCAGATAGGGCAGGAAGTCGCGGCCAATGGTGGCACCCAGGCCCACCAGGGTCAGCAGGGCCACGCTCAAGGTGGCCACCCACCAGCGGCCACGGCCCACGGCACGCTGCAGAAAGCGGCTGTAGCGCGTTTCCATGGCGTGCAGCGCCGGGTTGTGGAAGATCTTGCGCGGGCGGCGGAAGGCCAGCCAGGCCAGCGCTGGTGTCAGCAGCAAGGCCACGGCCAGGGCGCCTGCCAGGGCAGCGGCCACGGCGCTGGCCATGGGCGCGAACAGCTTGTACTCGATGCGCTCAAAGGCGAACAAGGGCAGGTAGGCAGCAGCGATCACGCACATGCCAAAGAAGATGGGGCGGGCCACCTGCAAAGTGGCCGACACGGCGTCGCGCGGGGACAGCGGGCGGCCGGCATGTCGTTCACGCAGGCGCAGCATGCCTTCGACGACCACCACGGCGCCATCCACCAAGATGCCGAAGTCGATGGCACCTAGCGACAGCAAATTGGCCGGGATGCGGGCGTGGTGCATGAACACAAAGGCCAGCAGCAGCGACATGGGAATGGTCAGCGCCACGATCAGCGCGGCACGCGGGCTGCCCAGGAACAGCAGCAGCACCAGGGTGACCACGACCAGGCCTTCAATCAGCGTGTGGCCTACGGTGTCCATGGTGCGCTCGATCAGCGTGGTGCGGTCCAGGTAGGGGACGACCTTGACGTCGGCGGGCAGCATGCGGCTGTTGAGCTCATTGACCGCCGCGTGAATGCCTTCCAATGCCTGGGAGGGGTTGGTGTCCTTGAGCAGCAGCACGATGCCGCTGACGGCGTCGCTGTCGTCATCCTTGCCCAGCACGCCGCGGCGTTCCACTTCGCCATAGGTCAAGCGGCCCAGGTCTTTCACCAGCACCGGCACGCCGGCATCCGTGGCCTTGACGACCACCTGGCCCATATCGTCCAGCGAGCGCAGCAGGCCCACGCCGCGGATCACATAGGAGATTTCACCGCGGTCCAGCACGCTGCCCCCGCCGCTGGCGTTGTTGTCGTTGATGGCTTCCACCACCTCGGCCAGTGTCACGCCGTACTGCAGCAGGCGCTGCGGCTGCAGCTCCAGCATGTACTGCGTGGTCAGACCGCCGAAGTTGGTCACATCCACCACGCCGGCCGCCTTTTTCAGGCGCGGAATGACGGTCCAGTTCTGCAGCTCGGACAGCTCACGCAGGCTGCGTGTGGGGCTCTCCAAGGTGTAGCGATAGACCTCGCCGGTGGGCGAGCTGTAGGGGTCCAGCTCGGCCTTGGCGTCATAGGGCAGCTCGACTTCGTTGATGCGCTCCTGCAGGCGCTGGCGCGCCCAGTAGCCCTCCACGCCGTCTTCAAACACCACGGTGATCAGCGACAGCGCAAACAGGCTGCGCGAGCGCAGCACATGCATGCCCGGCGTGGCCAGCATGGCGCGCTCCAGTGGCACGGTGATTTGCTGCTCGATTTCCTCGGCAGCCAGGCCCGGCACCTGGACCACGATCTGCGAAGTGGTGTCGGCAATGTCGGGGTAGGCCTCGATGGGCAGCTGCTTCCAGCTGAAGGCGCCATACAGGGCGGCAAAGGCGAACACCAGCCAGACCAGGCTGCGCCGCTGAAAGCACAGGGTGACGATGCGCTCAATCATGGAGGAGCACTCCTCCGTTGACGACCACGCGCTCGCCTGCCTTCAGGCCATCGGTGATTTCCACCTGCTGGCCTTGTTGGGCACCGACCTGCACTTCACGCGGGACAAAGTGGCCTGCGGATTGCTCCACAAAAACGCGTGTGCCCACACCGCTTTGCAGCAGGGCCGAGGTGGGCACCACGGTGGCCTGGTGGACCGGGCCGTCAAAACGCACCTGGGCGAACATGCCCGGGCGCAGGCGGCCATCCTGGTTGTCCACAGCCACGCGCACCTTCACGCTGCGGGTTTCGGGGTCCAGCAGCTCACCCACGTAGCGCACCTTGCCCTCCAGTGTCTGGTTGGGGTAGGCGTTCAGGCTGATGTGGGTGTTCTGCCCCACGGTGACGCTGGCCAGGTCACGCTCGTTCACGCTGGCGCTGAGCCAGACGGTGGACAGATCGGCCACCGTCATCACGGATTCGTTGATGTCGTTCCAGTACGCACCTTGTGCGCCATTCATTTCCACCACACGGCCGTTGATGGGCGAGCGCAGCACATAAGCACCACGGCTGCCGGCCTTGGAAGGCGCGCCCATTTGTGCCAGTTGGTCGGCTACGGCGGCCACATCGGCACGGGCTGTGGCCAGCTCCAGCTCGGCGGCCTCGTAGTCCTTGCGGGCGGCGATTTCCGCATCCAGCAGCAGCTTCTGGCGATCGGCTTCGCGCTGGGCGTGCAGCAGCGTGGCCTGGGCCTTGGCCTGGTCGGCGCGCACATTGGCCATATCGGCCGAGTCCATGGTGAACAGCGGATCGCCTGCGCGCACGGCATCACCCAGTGCGCGGTGGATTTGCACCAGGCGGCCAGCCACCGGCGGGGCCAGCTTCACCAGCTTTTCCGGCGCAGCCTCGATGCTGGCCGGTGCGCTGACCGGGGTGGAGAGTTCGGCCGTGGTCACGGCCTCCACCTGCAGCTTGGCCAACAGCGGCGAGCCCTGGGGAACTTCGATGACATTGCCCTGGCGGCGCAGGGCCGGCACTTCCGCGGTCTGGGCGTCGGTAGAGGCGGTGTTGGGGTGACAGGCGCTGAGCAGGCTGCCCAGGAGCAGGGCAGAGCCAGGTCGCAGCATGGCGGCCATACGGAAAGTCATGGGAGTTCCTTGCGGGAAAAGAAAAAGGCAAAGGCCACCCCCACGCTGCGGTGGAGGTGGCCTAGAGAGTCAGGCGTGGATGCGGGCTGCTGCATCGCTCCAGGTCAGCAGGCCCCAGCGCATGCGGCGGGTGGGATAGGGCGTGGTCACGGCAATACCCAGCGGCAGCAGGCTGTCGCACAGCTGGCGCGGCAGATGGCGCAGCACGGCGTTGCGGTTGTCTTGGGGGAGCAGGCTCAGGGCGTCGGCAGCGACGCGGGGGGAGCAATGCGCCACTGCATTGGCGAAAGCAGGCAGGCCATAGGTGGCCAGCAGGGCGCGGACTTGGTGCACATTGCGCGACATCAGGGCGGCGCGCAGGGCGATATTGAGTTGTTGACGGGTCATGAGGGTCTCGCAGTCATTGCGGCTGAGCGAAGACCCCCTGTCACAAAGCGATCAAAGGCCTTCGGGCTGCAGCCAGATGGATGAGCCATGGCACGCGCTGCGCCATGTGCTGGTCGGGGAAGAGGCGGTGCACAAGCACCTATGAGGGCCGGGTTCCATAGCGGTATCTCCATGGAGAGGGAAGAACACAAGACAGCGGCCGGGGGGAGGCAGAACGCTGCTTGAACAATACGGGTAATTCTCTAGATTCCCTCCGACAGCGTCTAGCCACTTTTGGGAAGGCGCGGATATACCTTGGTATAGATCCGGTATGTGCATGCGCTGTGTGGGGCCGGACATGGGCCGCATAGGGGCCATGGTGGGCTGGCGAGAAGGTGTGTGCGCGCCACATGCGTTTGGGGTGCCGCAGCGCTGTTTTCGCGCTCGGCATGCAGGAGCGCGTGAAGCAGCGGGGAGATCAGCCCACCCCCCGTGCCATGAGCGCAGCGGCCACAGGGGGAATTTCAGACCTTCAGAACTTCAGCGTGGCGCCCAGCATGGGTCCGCTTTGGTTGAAATCCAGGCGCTTGCCGTCATCGCGGTAGTTGACATGCAGATGCCGGTAGCCGAGCGAGAAGAAGAGGTTCTCGCTCCATTGGTAATTGACCGCACCCACTGCCTGCCAGGTGGAGTCGGAGCCCATGCCAAAGCCGCCCACATCCAGGTAGACCAGGGTGGACCATTGCGCAGCCCAATCCTGGCGCCAGCGTGCAGCCACGATGGGGTCGACAAAGTGGGTGGTAGATTGCGTGGCTGCCAGGCCGGGCACGCGCACATGGGCCTTGATGTCCCACAGGCGCATGCCAGCCATGAGGTCCACGCTGGAGCTGGGCGTGAGCGGCCAGTTATAGCCTCCGGTCAGGGTGGCCGAGGTCTGGCGCACCTTGGCATGGGCCGACAGCCCCAGCGGCAGGCTGGCGCTGTCCGAGGTGGATGCATAGCTGAAATCCCCCTGCAGCACCAGCCGGCCCTTGCGGGCAGTCCCGGTGAGGAAAAAGGCTGCATCCAGGTTCTGCAGGACGTCGGAAAAGGAGTTGTCCACATGGGCCGTGGGTGCGCCTTCGACGGGGCGGATATGCCCTTCCAGTCCCGTCATCCATACATAGGGCGTGAGCTGGACGCGCCAGCTCTCCTCTGCGGCAGTCTGGGCCGATGCCGTGCCCAGCATCAGCAGCCCCGTGGTCCAGGCCGCGGTGCTGCGCAGCGTGTGTGAAAAAGAGGATGTAGGCATGCAAGTGACTCAGAGTGTGTTCTTGTGGATGGCGCCATCCTTCATGATCAAACGCAGATTACGCTCGGGATCGGCCAGGAAGTCGAGGTTGGCAGAGGGGTCGCCATCGGCAATCAACAGATCGGCGAATGCGCCGGGGACAATGCGCCCCAGGGCCTTGGGGTAAGGGTTGCGCTCGCCCGACAGTGCCAGCAGATCGGCGTTCTTGCCCGTGGCCTGGTTCAGCAGCGTCAGCGGGTCATAAAAGCGCGTGAGCTTGGCCAGCTGGCGGCCTTGCGTGGCCGTGTTCTTGGGGTTGAACAAAATGTCCGTGCCCCAGCCGGTCTTGATGCCGTATTTCTGGGCCATTTCATAGGCCTTGATGGTGCCCTGGGCCACCTGCCGCTGGCTTTCGCGCCGTGCAGCGTCGGGGTAGGCATTGCTGTCTTCGTCCTGCAGAAAGGGCTGCAGGCTCCACCACACGCCTTCGTCGCGCATCATGCGCACCGAGGCTTCGTCTGCCAGCTGGCCGTGCTCGATGCTCTTGACGCCGGCCCGGATGGCGCGCTGTATGCCCTTGGGGGTGTAGACATGGGCCATCACATAGGTGTTCCAGTCCGCCGCCGCTTCCACGCCGGCACGCAGCTCACGTTCGGAGAACTGCGTGCTGTCCAGCGGGTCGTACAGCGAAGCCACGCCGCCGCCGGCCAGCATCTTGATCTGGGAGGCGCCCAGCATCAGCTGCTCGCGCACGCGGCGCAGCACCTCGGCTTCGCCATCGGCAATCATGGAGACGCCCACGCGTTCCACCAGGCTCAGTGGCTCGTTGGCTGCGCGGGGGACTTCGCTGCGCAGGCGGAAGTCGCCATGGCCCGAGGTCTGGGAAATCATGGCCCCGCTGGGGTAGATGCGCGGGCCGGGCACCATGCCCTCGTCAATGGCGCGCTTCAGCGCAAAGGCCGGACCGCCCGCATCACGCACCGAGGTAAAACCGCGCAGCAGCGTGCGCTTGGCTTCCTGCGCCGCAGCCAGGTACAGATAGCCCAGATCGGCCGTCATGGCCGTGGTCTGGGGGATGGCGGCCAGCATGGTGTGCCAGTGGGTGTCGATGAGCCCGGGCATCAGCAGCTTGCCCTGGCAGTCGATCACCTGGGCGCCTTCGACCTTTTCCGCTGCAGAGGGCAGGGCCGTGATCAGCTTGCCTTCGACCAGCACTTGCACACTGGTGCGGGGGGCCTTGCCCGAACCGTCGAAAAGCCGCAGATTGGTGAACAGCAGCGGGCGCGGGCCTTGCTTGGGGCTTTCCTTGGCATCGCTGCCAGGCTGGGCGGCCGCGGCAAAAGGTGCCAGCGTGGCGGCCACACCACCGACGAACATGCGCCGGGACATATCGGCCATTACCCGCTCACACAGCAGGTGGCACACCACACTGCCGCAGCTGCAGGCCTGGGGCTGTATCCGGCCCAGGGTCCAGGGCAGATTGAATTGGGGGGCTTGGGCGGGGTGCATGTATTCCTCCTGGGCAAAACGCGGTTTAGGCGGTTTTCGTGGGCGGTTGGGGAGCGAGCGTGAGCCGGTCCATCCGGTGGTGCAGGAATGCATGTCTGGTCAGGCCACGCAATGTGGCCAGTCTCCAGGTGCATGGAGCGGCCTGCAGTCTTGCTGCGTGGGCGCTCTGTGCATGCGCAACATGGTCACCTTGGCCAGAGATGAAGGGTCTCTTTCAGAGTATACGTAAGGAAATGTCGAGCGTCCGACGGACGGTGTGGTTGGGCACATATTCTGGGTATGTCAGAAACGCACGACAGGGCGTAGCCCTACATGAAGGTGACCACGGCCTTGGTTTCGCCCGGCATCACGCATATCAAATATTTATATTTTTTGCGGTGCTCATATATGAGCAGGCAAACCTCCGGGGTGGGATGCCCGAGATTGGCAACACATGGCGTTGATTCCCGTGTTTATGCTTTCCGGAAATTTGATGCGGAAAGGGGAGAAAAATTTCAGAAGAAAACCTGAAGCTTTTGCGCAAGACGGGAGTCGATAGCAGTTTCAGTGTTCAGTGCTGAAAAAGCCCATGCTCCATGCAGAAGGTGATCAGGTCCTGGTTGTTTTTCACATCCAGCTTGCGCATGGCCGTGGTTTTTTGCGTGCTGACGGTTTTGATGCTGCGGTTCAGGTGTTCGGCAATTTCACCGACGGTCTTGCCCTGGTAGAAGAGACGCAGGACTTCAAACTCCTTGGGGGAGAGGTTTTTGATACGCTCTTGCACCGCACTGCCATGCTCTGAACGCATTTCTTTTTGAAAGCCTGGTGGGTAATACTGGATGCCCATGCTCGTCATATGCAGGGCGCGGTTGATTTCATTGAGGTTGTGCTTTTTCAGCACGACTGCCTGCACACCGGCTTCGTAAAGCGAGGAAATAATCAGGGGATTGGACAGCATGGTCAGCACAATCAGCTTGACTTCAGGAAAGCGGCGCAGAAGGAGTTGAATGAACTTGATGCCATCGCCGTAGCATTCGTCATCGGGCATGGTGTAGTCGGTAATGACCACATCCGGAAGGGATTTTTCCAGCTGATTGAAGAGCTCTGTGGGCGTGAATACTTCGGCCTCAACGCTGATATTGGCATCCTTGGCGAGTAAATCTTTGACTCCCATGACCATCAAAGGATGGTCATCGGCGATGATGACACGTATTTTTTGCATAACGTTGCTGAATCTTTATATGCAGAAATCCTGGGTATCGGAGTGTTAGGTGTTGGCCAGCATTTCTTCCAGCATGTCATGTGCGACAGCCAGCTGATCGGCCATATTAGCCTCCCAGCCTTGTTGGGAGAGCTTGTCTTCCAGTTGCCCCAGAAAATTGGCGAACTCCAGGCTGCCGACTGCGGCCAAAGCGCCCCGCATGCGGTGCAGCTTCTGAAGGGCCGTTGCAATGTCGCGCTCCCGCAGGCTTTGCCCGAACAGCGCAATGTCTTTTTGCATGGTACTGCGAAAGACGCTGCGGTATTGCTCGGGCACTGGGATGGAGAGCATCTGCTGGCGCTGCACTGCAGCCGCCGTCGCAGGCTCAAGGGCACGCGCATTCTCTGTGGACTGCGGCGTGAACTGGCACAGCAGTTTGTACAGGTCTTTGAGCTCTATGGGTTTGACCAACCAGGCATTCATGCCACTTTGCATGCAGCGCTGCTCTTCGTCACGCATGGCGTTGGCCGTCACGCCAATGATGGGCGCGCTGACCCCCATGGCACGCAGTTGCTGCGTGAGCTCATAGCCATTCATGCAGGGCATGTTGACGTCGGTGAGCACCAGGTCGTGCGGCTCTATGTTCCACTGCGTCAGCGCTTCTTCGCCGTTGCCTGCGATGCTGACCGTGCAACCCAGCTGCTCCAGCTGGTTGCTCAGCGTGGCCTGGTTGATCGGATTGTCTTCTGCGATGAGTACATGCAATGGAGAGCTGAGGGCGAAGGTGTCCGGTGCAGCGGGTGCCTGCGGTGCGCGCTGCCGCGCCAGGCGCTCCAGCCCTCTGGCAATGCTGTCCACGCTGTAGCTGTCGATGTCTGGGTGGGATGAGGGCATGGTGCTGGGCGGCAGGTTGAGGTAGCGCGGGCGCCAGTCTGCAGAGGGTGCTTGGCTGGCGGGCATCAGGAGGTCGAGCAGCCACAGTCCATCGGCTGCCGGAGGCAGGGCGCTTTGGGCGATCTGGGCCTTGGCGCCCCACAGGTTCAGCCAGCGACAGACATGCTCCGACAGCTCCTTGTGGGGGGTGCGCACCAGCAACTCAATCCCTTGGAGATCCGGTGGCTGGCTGGGCTCGGCGCTGCTGCGCAGCAGATTCAGCTCCAGCGTGAAGCTGCTGCCCAGACCGGGCTCACTGGTCACTTGAAGCTGCCCTTGCATCAGCTGGGCCAAGCGGTTGCAGATGGACAAACCGAGACCGGTTCCCCCAACCGTGTGCTTGCCCGTGTGGGCACGGTAGAAGGGGGTGAACAGCTCGGCCATCTGGTCTTTGGTGATGCCCATGCCGGTGTCGGCCACCTGCAGCCGCAGCAGGCACTGCGAGCCTGCATGCTGCACCAGACGCAGGCGGACAATGACATGGCCGACTTGCGTGAACTTGATGGCGTTGCTGATGAGGTTGGTGAGGATCTGCCGGAGGTGGGAGGCATCGCCCAGCAACTGCTCCGGGATGTCGGGGTCGATGCAGGAAAACAGCAGCAGCTTCTTTTGCTGCGCCATGGCCGCATAGGACGCGGTGCACTGCTGAACGAGTTCGCGGGGATCGAAGGGGGCAATCTCCAGCTGCAGCTGGCCCGCTTCGATTTTGCTGACGTCCAATATGTCGCTGATTTGCCGCAGCAGCAGTTGCGAGGAGGCCTGTATGCGTTGTACATGCAGGCTTTGCTGCCGGTCCAGCTTGCTGAGGGCCAGCAGCTCGAGCGTGCCAATCACCCCGTACAGCGGGGTGCGAATCTCGTGGCTCATGGTGGCGAGGAACGTGGTCTTGGCCTCATTGGCCTGGTCGGCGGCCGTCTTGGCGCGCTCCAAGGCACGCTGCTCTTCCGCACGGGTCGTGAGGTCGGTGATGGCGCAGAGCACCACGTCCTGCTTTTGGTAGCGCGTGGGTGCGTAGGCAATATGCAGGCTGCGGCCGTTTTCCAGGTCGAGTTGTTCGATGACGCCTGGCTGTGTGGCGTGAAGGATCTGTCTGCGCACGGTCTCGAGATCGGGCTGGTGCGGCAGCAGCGATGTCTGTGCAAGCGGCAGCCAGTTTTGGGCCTGGCTGGAGGCAAACACCACCTCGCCCTGGCTGCGTGTGAGCAGGCACAGCGCAATGGGGGCCGTGTCAATCAGGGTGCGATTGAAGGACTCGCTTTCCAGCAAATCGCTCTGGGCCTTCTGGGCAGGGTCAATGACGCTGTGTCGGTACCAGCGTATATAGCCCAGCCCCATCAGCAGGGCCAGCGCCACAATGCACAGGCCAATCACGGGAAGCCACCAGGCACTGGACCGGAAGAAGCTGCCGTAGCCGATGAGGTAATGGCCCGTCCAGTCTCCTTGCCGGCTGTGCAGGCGCAGCACCAAGCCTTTGGCGGTCAGCGTGAATCCATCGCTACGGGTTTGTGGCAGGTCGGGCGACCCCAGCAGCAGCCCTTGCTCGGCATGGCTGAGCCAGAAATCGTTCTCGAATGCAAAAGGCTCGACATCATCGGCCGTGCTCAGGCGTTGGCGGCTCATCAAAGAGGCCAGATAGGTCTGCGGGCGATGCCCTATGGCCTCCTGCCATGCCTGCGATGGCAGATTGGCAGACACCAGAGCGAGCATTTTGTTGGGCAGGCCGGGCATGGCGATCCACAGGACCTGTGTGCTCTGTGCAGACAAAGGCGGCTGCAGCGCGCTGCTGGCCGCTGCCTGGGTTTGCTTGCGGATCAACGACAGAATCTGGTCGAACTCCTGCGAGCGCATGGTCTCTGAAAACCCCGGTGCGCTGATGGCAGGAACACTGATGCGGACGTCATCGCTTTCATTCAGCAGCATCACGCTGGGAGAGGGAAAGTAGGAGAAGGCCCAGAATGAAAAATAGTGGTCGGCCAGATAGCGGCCCAGCGACAGATAGACCTGGTGCGGTGCCGGATTCTCACTGCTGGTTTGCGTCTCTTCTATGACGGAGAAAGGGAGGTCGCCGCTATACAGGCTGCGATCCAGGGCGACATGGCTGGCTTGGCCTTCCGCGCCGGGCCGGATGCTGCGGGAGTCGAACAGCGACGTGAGGCGTCCGTTCTGGACCCGGAGCTGCAGCAGGAATTGCTCCTGCTCCTGCACGTAGGAAACGGTGTTGGCGAAGTCGTCGGTCAAGGCGTCGCGCTTGCGCTCGATGATGTTCTGCGCACCAGCGAGTAGCAAGCCGCAAAGCACCAGCATCATGACGATGCTGCCGAGTATGGTCAGACTTTGCCGGCGCAAATGCCGTGTGATGACGTTGAAAGAGGTGTTCGGCATCCCTGGATAGCGTCGATGAAGCTGGTTTTTTTGGGGGTGATAGTGACCACCAGCATCGCAGGTTAGCCAGGAACTTGCTTGCTTTGGTGCAAAAGACCGGCCGGAGCAACCAGGGGAAGTGGTTCACACCATGGTCGATGGCTGCTCGAGCACGCGAAAAAACTGGGCGGTGTTGACTGCTGCCGCAATGAAGAAGCCCTGAGCATAATCGCAGCCGATGCGTTTGATGAGGTCCATGTCCTCCTGGGTTTCCACCCCCTCGGCGGTCACACTCAAGCCCAGTTCCTTGCCCAGCGTGACAGCGCACATCAGGGCGGCAGAACGGACTTCATCGTTCCAGGCGCCGCTGACAAAGGCCCGGTCTATCTTGAGCTCGGTAAAGGGGGTGGAGATCAGGTTGTACATGGTGCTGTGTCCGCGGCCGAAATCATCCTGGGCCAAGCCAAAACCTTTCAGGCGCATGCGGCTCGCGCCCATGTGATAGAGGCTGGGTGCGTTGACGGCATCGTCCTCCAGCAGCTCGAAGGTGACGCTGCCAGGCGCGACGCCGGCAGCGATCACCACGGCATGCAGGCGGTCGGGCAGGTCGGCAATCTGCAGCAGGGGAACGGACAGGTTCACCGCAACCGGGACGTGGTAGCCAAGCTTGCGCCAGGTGCAGTGGGCTTGCAGGCCGTCATGGAGCATTTTGAACAGCAGCTCCTGCTCCAGTCCATGTTGGCGAACCGCCGGAAGAAAAAACTCGGGGAGGGTCTCCTGACCATGCGCGGGGATGTAGCGCGCCAGCACCTCGGCGCCGACGATGCGGCCCGTGTGCAGACTCATCTTGGGCTGAAACCTGCCTTGTATGGTGTCTCCACGCAGCGCTTGGCGCAGCATGTCGATGTTCCACAGCGCATCCGGTGCGGCAGGCAGGGGGGCCAGGAGCGCGGGAGGCTGTGGCGCTGCATCGAGATTGGCTTCGCAAAAGGCCAGGCACTGGCGTCGCAGCTGATGGGCGTGTTGCAGCGAAAAGGGCTTGGGGAAATGTCCGATGACGGGGAAGCCGCGCTCCTTGGCCATCAGGCTGACGCTTTTGACAATGCGGCGTGAGTGCGAGCTGGAGATGGCCAGCATGGGCGTGAATCCGCAGCTGGCAATTCGGTCGATGAACTGAACCCCATCGGTATCGGGCATGTCCAGGTCCAGGACCACGATCTGATCCGGTTGCCGTCGCATGCGCTCCAGACCTTCCCCCGCCGTGTGGGCTTGAACAATGCGGCTGAAGCCGACTTCCTTCAACATGGCCGCTACATGCATGCATTGCACAGGACTGTCATCGAGGATGAGGATGTGGTAGTTGTCAAGCATGAGGGGGTGTCTCCTTGTTGGTGATGGATTGCAGTTGCTCGTGCAGCATCGACAGGCTGAGGGGTTTGATCAGCAGGCTGTTCATCCCGGCGGCTTGCCACAGATACTGGGGGTCCGGCCAGGCATTGGCCGTCATGCCCACAATGGGTCTGGTGTAGCCGTGGCTTCGCAGAGCCGAAGCCACCTGGTAGCCCGACATGCCGGGCATGTTCAGGTCGACGATGACGGCATCGAAGTTCCGCAGGTCATTGCGGCCCAGTGCCTGACGTCCTTCGTACACAGCGATGGCACTGCAATGCAATGCTTCCAGCTGTTCCTGCAAGATCTGCTGGCAGATAGGGCTGTCATCCACCACCAGCAGTCGCAGCCCCAGCTGCGGCTGCTGGCCGATGAGTCGGTGCGGTTGCTGAAACGACGGCCGTCCCTGCTGGGCACGCTGCACGGCTTCGGCGATGCCGCGCAGCGAATAGGCCGGGGCCACACTCTCGGTGTTCCCTGGTGCTCCAGGGGAGGGTCTGGCCAGGACGCTCGGGCCAGACCAATCCGGTGTCTGCCCCGATGGCGGCCATGCCTGGACCAAAACACCATGTGGAGACAGCACATGCTGGGGCCCCTGGTAGGCAATGGCCAGCGCGCCCCAATGGCGCAGCCATTGGCAGAGGTTGCGCACCACATCGGGCAGCAGACCGTCCACATAGACAGGGCCGGGTTCCAGGCGAGGCGCTTGAACCCCGCCACTGTCCAAGGCGGGCAGCAACGGCAGTGAAAAAGAAATACTGGTGCCCAGACCCGGCTGGCTGATGGTGCGCAAGCTGCCGTGCATCAATTTCACCAGATGCTGGCAAATGGCCAGTCCCAGGCCAGTCCCGTGGATATGCTGGGCCTGCACGGAGTCGGAGCGGAAGTAAGGATCAAACAGGCGCGGCATCAGCTCGGCCTCCACGCCGATGCCGGTGTCGCTGACCTGGAAGAAGATGGTGGGTGCGCTGCTGTCGGCCGTGAGCTGTTTGATGCGCAGCACGACCTGCCCCGCATCCGTGAATTTGACGGCGTTGCTGATCAGGTTGTCCAGCACCTGGCGTATGCGCTGTGGGTCACCATGCAAGCGGGTTTCCTGCATGGGTTCGACAATGGCGTAAATACGCAGCCCTTTGCTTTCTGCATGTGGCGCAAAAGCAGAAATCACCTCATCCGCCAGTTCCAGCAGACAGAAATCCTGCTGCACCAGTTCCACATGGCCTGCCTCGATGCGGGACAGATCCAGCGAATCGTCGACCGTGCGGCGTAACGTGGTCATGGAGCGGCGCAAGGTTCCCAGGTAGTGCCGTTGCTGCGCGCTGACCTCTGTCATGTCCAGCAGCTCCACTGCACCGGTGATGCCATACAAGGGAATGCGGATCTCGTGGCTCATCGTGGCGAGAAACCGGGTTTTTGCCCGGCTGGCGTCCTCTGCCAGCTGGCGCGCATTGATCAGCGAGGCTTCCACCTGCTTGCGTGCCGTGACGTCGGTGACGGTGCACAGCGAAATAGGCTGTCCACGGTAAGTCAGCGCGATAGAGGTGACGTGGACAATGCGTCCATCACTCAGGTCGACATCGCTGTGCATGCTTTGCGCACCATGCTTGGCGAGGCGGCTGGTCCAGCCTGGGTCATGCTCTATCCAGTCGCGTGCCTGCGGGTTCTCGCGCAACACGCTGTGCTCGGCGCTGCTGACCAGCGCCAGTCCCACGGGGGCTGCGGTGATCAGCTCCCGGTTGAGTGCCACGCTGTCCACCAGCTGCTCATATTGGTGCTGTGCCGGGATAAAAAACAAACGCCTGAGTGCGTGCACGCCCAGCAGCACATAAGCCACGAAAATGAGCTCGGCCAAGGCCACCTTGTACAGCCGACCTTTGCTGTCGTGCACCAATTGGCGAATGGGAATGGAATAAATCACGCGCAGACCACCCGAGCCAATGGACTTGCTCAACACGATGTGCTGCGGTATCCACCCAGGGCCGGAGAAGCCGAAATGATCGAGCTCCTGATGCAGCTCCATGGCATCCAGGTTGGCGGCATTGGGGCTTTGCAGCACCACGCTGCCGTGGCTGTCTATCAAGGTGTAGTTGCTCTCCAAAGGCTGCTGGAGCAGCAGCAGCTGGTGCAAATCCTTGAGCTCCATGCCCAGCCAGCCGTTGCTGGTGTCGTTGCGGTCAATCGGGGCGTAAACGGCCATGCGCTCGCGGGCCCCGGGCTGGCGCAGCCAGACCACGGGGTGGTTGGCGTTTTCAGGCAGGTTGGCGAAATGCAGGATGCTGCACACCAGCTCCGGCTCGCGCGGCACCCAGCGCAGCTTGCCGCTGGCGTCGCTTTCCAGCGCATAGCTGCGGTTGGGAGAGGGGGCGCTGAAGATCAGGCGCGCATTCGAGCGCTCTATGCCGCTGTGCAGGCGTGGTGTCAGTGCCAGTGCCCAATCATTGCCTTGATTCTGTGAAGGAAACGGCAGCAGCATCAGCTGTGGCGCCACTTTGTCTGACAGGTCTGCAGAACGCAGCGCGGACGGTGGGGGAGGCCGCACCGCAGATGCTGCGAGCGAGCGCAGCAGCATCTCCCGCTGGTTCAGGAACATTTGCGCGTTGTAGGCACCGGAATTCAAAAGCCTGCGGTACTCTGAAACAGTACTCATCACCGACGCATATACATAGGCACCCACTGCCATGATGGAGCAGGTAATCAGTGCGATGACAAACATCTGCAGCAGCAAGTTGAGCATGCGCGGGGGCTTCTGGGGATCCGGAAGTAGCCCAGTGCTATTTTTTTGCATGCTCTCATGCTATGAATTATAAAAATTTGTCAAATAAGAATATTCTGAAATTATTCTGTTAAAGATATTTGACTTTTTATTTTTTTGGGATTTTTATTTTATTTCTAGGATTTTGGTTTTAGGAATTTTCCTAGATTATTTTCATATCTTCTTTTTTACACTGGCGGTGTGCTTGATAAAAGCATATGCCGATAAGCCTTGGATGGCCTTGTGGTCCAGATTGAAAAGGCTTGCCGATTCATTTAATAAAAGAGAAGTTCAATCATGAAAAAATCATTCATCAGCATGGCCATTTTCTCCGCCTTTGCCATCACCGGCGCACAAGCTGCCCCCGTTATCGGCGCGACAGGGACCATCACCTTCGAAGGCAGCATCACGGCGGACTCCTGCAAGGTGACCAGCACCGGAGCTTCTTCTTCGGGCGCCAACATGCTGGTTTCCATGGGCCCGCACTCCGCTGAAACGCTGGGCACGGAAGCCAACCCCGCAGTGTCTGGCGGCAAGCTGAGCACCATTGCCAAGAACATCGACCTGAACGTCGAGTGCGCCAGCGGCACCAAGGTTTCGCTGGATCTGAAGCCCTCGGCACGCGTGGGCAAGGGTATTGCCGTGGCCGGCGGCGCGCAGGGCGTGCAGATCATGCTGGTGAGCGACGACACCGTTCTGGACTTCACCTCCGGCATGGCAACCGTGGACGCTCCTGACAACGGCAGCAGCACTTTCAGCATCCCGCTGACGGCTTACTACACCTTGCAAGCCGGCAAGTCGACTGCTGATGTGAAGGCCGGTGCGGCCAAGGCCACCGTGGCCTACACCCTGTCTTACGAGTAAGGCCTGGTCAACCTTGGCAGGACATTCAGCCGCCTGCCAAGGTTTTTATTTTGAATCATCGGAGAAAAATAATGGCAGCCTCAACAATGAAAAAAACGTTCTCGGCAATCCTGACTGCAGCAGCCATGTTGCATGCCAGCAGTGCATTGGCGTCCATATCGTTGAGCGCTACCCGTATGGTCTTGCTGGAAAAACAGCAAGAGGCCTCCATTGTCGTTCGCAATGAAGAATCTCCCGTATTGATTCAATCCTGGTTGGAAACCAATTCTGAAAATGACAGCGCAGAGCTGCCATTTGCCATCAGCCCGGCGCTGGCCAAGATGCTTCCCCAGGGACAGCAGGTCATGCGTGTCCTCTATGCGGGTGGCAAAAATGATTTGCCTCGCGACAGGGAAACCGTTGTTTGGCTGAATGTGCAGGAAATCCCGCAGGCCAGCGATGAAGAGAACCATCTGCAAATCGCCATACGCCAGCGAATCAAACTTTTCTTTCGTCCATCCGGGCTTCCGGGGACGGTAGAGCAGGCCCCGACGGACCTGCAATGGTCTGTGGTGAAAAAGGACGGTGCGTCCATGCTGCAGATTCACAACCCCAGCGCGTTTCATGTGTCCATGAGCCTGCTGCAGAGCGTTGGCGGCAAGGAGCTGAAAAGCCCGGGCATGGTCGAGCCCGGCCAGACCCGCCTGCTGCCGTTTGCGCTGGCAGGCAATACCAAGCTCAGCTTCAAGGCCATCAGTGACTACGGCAGTGCCGAGTCCTATGAGGTCCAGCTGGCCGGTGAATCCAAGGCGCAGGCCAAGGCTGTGGAGTCTGCGGCCAAGTAATTCGGTACGCGCCAAGCAGCCAAAGCGTCCTCGCCGGATGCACTGAAAGCTGCAAGCAGCTCCCTACCCATCCCAGCGGCAGGGCGCAGCAACGACACATCACGGATCAGCATCACGAATGCCTCCCTGGCCTGAGTCCGAGGACAGCTAGGTGCTGCGCACCGCGTTGTTCCCTCTTTCGTCCCCATTGCGCAGAGCCATGTCCCCAAACGCTGTTGTTTCCTCTTCGCTGACGGTTCGCCAGCAACTGCTCCAGGCGGTTTGCGTGGGCGTGCTGCCGTTTGTGATGGTGCCTGCCGCTTGGGCTGCGCTGGAAGCAGGCCAGCAGGAGGTCGCGGCCGCCGATGCCGGCGCATATTCCCTCCAAAAATCCGCATCCTTGCCTGCGGACGTGATTCAGGTGGCCGAGCTGGTGCTGCCCAACACCTCTGTGGCTGCCGGGGCGCTGCTGGCGGGAGCACAGGCACCCGAGTCGCCGGGCGTGGTGCAGATGGCGGCCTTGAGTGGCGCCATCTCCCAGAGTTTCAACATGGCCTTTTTGTATGGCAGCGCGTCCATGACGGACCTGCAGGCCTTGCTGGCCGGCAGCGGTGTGCCTGAAGGCGTGCAGCGTACGGAGCTGCATGTCAACCAGTTGCTGGTGGGCCGGCGTGATATTGAGTTCAGCCATAACCCGCAGACGGGTGAAGTCGAGCCCTGCCTGACCCCCGAAATGCTGCTGCAGATGGGGGTGGATTTTGACAAGCTGCCGCAGACCCCGGATGCCGATGCAAGCTGCCTGCGCCTGCCCGAGTGGGTGCCCGGTGCCACGGCGGTTTATGACATGGCAAACCTGCGCCTGAACCTGGACATTCCACAGCTTTATCTGGCCGTCAGCCGCCGTGGCTATGTGGACCCATCGCTGTGGGACGATGGGGAGCGTGCGGGCTTTCTCAACTACAACGTCAACGTACGCCAGGACAAGGCAGATGGTGAAGGCTCCAACAACAGCATCAGCGCGGGCTTGCAAATGGGGGCCAACCTGGGTGCCTGGCGCGTGCGCAACAACTCCTATGTGACCTCGGGCAGCGGGCAGTCCACCAAGTTCACCAGCCAGAACACCTATGCGCAGCGCGGCATTGCCAAGCTCAGCGCCCAGCTGCAACTGGGCGAGAGCTACACCCGCTCGCAGCTGTTTGACAACGTGCGATTCCTGGGCGCGCAACTGATCTCGGACGAAGCCATGCGGCCCGATAGCGAGCAAGGCTATGCGCCGGTGATTCGCGGTACGGCGGAAAGCAATGCCACCGTGGAGGTGCGCCAAAACGGCTATCTGATCTATAGCGCCAATGTGGCGGCAGGCCCTTTCGAGATACAAGACCTTTCTCCTTCGGGCGGCAGCGGCGACCTGGAGATCATCATCATCGAAGCCAATGGCACGCGGCGCACGCTGCGTCAGGCCTTTTCGAGCCCGCCCTTGATGGTGCGTGAAGGCCGTATCAAATACGACGCCGCGATGGGGCAGGTGCGCCTGAACAACGACATGCAGACCAAGCCGAGTTTCCTGAGCGGCTCGGCCTTGTATGGCCTCAACACCAGCACCACGCTGGCCATGGGTCTGAATGCCTCCGAAGGCTTCAGTGCCTATTCTCTGGGCGTGGGGCTGAACACCGCTTGGGGTGCCATCTCCGTGGACGGGACGCACTCCAGCAGCAGCGTGCATGGCGAGCGAGCCAGTGGCGAGCGTCTGAAGATGCGCTACGGCAAATTCATCGAAAGCAGCCGCTCCAATATTTCCGTCAACCTTCAGCGCAGCCTGAGCCAGGGCTATAGAACCCTGAGCGATCACGTGCTGGCCAGCGAAGCACAGTTCGGCCCCGGGATGTTCTGGGGGCAAGGTTCCTCGCGCCAGCGCCTGGATATCAGCCTGGCGCAGCAGATCGGGCAGGGCAATCTGTACTTCAGCGGCTCCTTTGACAAGGGCTGGAGCGGCGCCAATGCGCGCAGTCTGTCGCTGAGCTATGGCAATACCTGGGGCCAGGTCAGCTACAACCTGGGCTACACCTATTCGCGCAACATCTATTCCACTTATGGCAGCAGCCAAAGTGGCAACAACCACAGCCTGATGCTGACGCTGAATATCCCGCTGGGCCGACATGCCAAGGCTCCGCAGGGATTCAGCAACCTGAGCCGTGACAAGAATGGAACGTCGGTGCAGGCCGGTGTTTCCGGGTTGCTGCCCACGGAGCGCGAAATCTCTTACATGGTGTCCGGTGGCCGCACGGCCGAAGGCCAGGCGAATGCTGCAGCCTCCATGGGCATGCTGACATCGTTTGCCCGCATGGACGCTGGCTACTCCTACGGCAGCGGCTACCACTCCGGTAGCTTTGCCGCAGCCGGCTCGGTGGTGGCGCACGGCGGCGGCGTCAATGTCAGCCAATCGCTGGGGGAAACCTTTATCCTGGCCAAGGTGGAGCCGCCGGTGCCCGGTGTGGGCATCTCCAGCTATGCCGGCGTGGAAACCGGCTCCAATGGCTACGCGGTGATCCCGAATGCCAACCCCTATCGCACCAACCTGGTCAGCCTGGATACGCGTGGTGCGCCCAAGAATGTCGACTTTGACAACGCTGCGCAGCATCTCGTGCCCACACGTGGCGCCATGACCGTGGCGCATTTCAAGGCAGAGACGGGGCGCCGCGTCCAGTTCGAGCTGCGCACCGCCGAAGGAAAGCCTTTTCCTTTTGGGGCCCAGGTCGGCCTGTGGGGCAAGCGCATTGGCCTGACCGATACCCGAGGCCGTGTGCTGGTCATGCTCCCGGCGGAAAGCCAGCAAGGAGAGCTGACCGTGGAGTGGGAGGGCAAGGCCTGCAAGGCTTCTTACCAGTTGCCCCCCGTCACCGAAGATGCCAACTACCAGCGCCTGTCGATCGACTGCATCGAAAGCTCGGGCCCCCGTGGCCGCTCCATTGCCGAGGCCGAAACAACGCGCAAGGAGGCGCAACTGTGAGTGCATGTTTTGCCGCTTCGCCGCCATTGGCCAGCTTGAAAAAGGACAAGCCCGACGCGATGCTGATTGAAAGCAGCGAAGGGGTGCGGATCATGCGCAACGGCAAGGTCTTCTCCGCCCAGGTGGGGCAGGCGATCCAGCTGGGTGACAGGGTGGTGGTGAGCCAGGGTGCAAGCGCCAGAGCCGTGTTCCAGGAGCAGGGCGGGCAGATCGTGTTGGGCGCCTTCGAAGGCTGCTGTGATGCAACGTTGGTGTATTTCAGCCGAAAAGACGGGGCTTGTTCGGTGGTGTTTGACGTGGCGGTGGGCAAGGTCGAGCTTTCGATGTCGCCTTCCGTGGAAGCCCCTCAGGAAGTCCGCAGAGAGCGGCGCAGAAAGCGCACCTCCATTGGCTTTCACTGCTATTCCAAATCGATTTGACCGGCCAAGGAAATGGCCGTTGGCCGCAGCATCCCTGCAGGTAGAAAGCCGGACTGAGCCCATTTCAGCGCTGCCTATGGGCGACGGCGGCAGGCAACGGCTTGTGCATGGCTGAATGATCCTGGTGCCAAGATCCTGGTGCCAAGATCCGCCAGTGGCATATGGCAGGTGGCATTCGGTAAGCGCAGTGGATATGCCTCTCTCCGCAGCACTTCCAACGCTTCTGTACATCTTGGGATGCGAAACTGATTAAATTTCAGTGAATTGAATAACTGCTGCCTGGTGTATTTATATATTGATTAATAATTTGGAAATCATATTTATAAACAGCATATGCGCTTTTTATATTTTATATACTAATAAATAAATATTCTTTGAATCTCGGTTTCTGGTCGACGCATAATCGCTGCAATTTTTCTATGGCTTGATTTTTGGCATGCCATGGTCCGGTCCTTTGAAGTGAGAGCGTCGTATGTCCAGAATTCCCCTGCAAACCCTCGCCACGGTCCCGGAGGCCAGCAAGCCCCTGGTGGAGAAGGCGCTGACCAACAACGGCTTTGTGCCCAATCTGATTGCGCTGCTGGCCAACGCTCCGGCGGCACTGGAAACCTATTTGACGGTGTCCGGTATCAACGCCCGCGCCAGCCTGTCTCTGGCCGAACGTGAAGTGGTGCAACTGACCGCCGCCCACACCCACGGCTGTGATTTCTGCCTGGCGGGCCACACCGCCATCGTCACCAAGAAGCTGGGCCTGGATCGTTCCACCAGCTTGCAGCTGCAGCGCGGCCAAGCCACAGGCGATGCCAGGCTGGATACGGTGCAAACCTTTACCAAGGCGGTGATCGCCAGCCGTGGTGCCGTTTCTGACGAGGCACTGGCCGCCTTCAAGGCTGCAGGCTATGACGACCAGCAGGCCCTGGAGGTGGTGCTGGGCGTGAGCCTGGCCACGCTGTGCAACTTTGCCAACAACCTGGGCCAGCCCGCCATCAACCCCGAGCTGCAGCCGTTTGCCCCCGGCGTGTTTGCATCATGAGCACGCAATGGGTGGCGCCAGCGCTGCAAACCTGGCTGGCAAGCCATGCGCAATCGCTGCACAGCAGCAACGAGGCGGCCGATGCCGTGTTGCCCCAGCTCACCCAGGCCGGGCTGACCCACATTGGCGTGCCAGCCAAGTGGGGCGGCGCCGGCGGTGAGGCCCGCCATGCGGTGGAGGCACTTTCTCAGGTGGCCGAGCATTCACTCACGGCAGCGTTTGTGCTGTGGGCCCAGCGTGCCTTTGTGGACTATCTGTGCGTGACCGACAACCCCGTGGCACGCGAGGCCTGGCTGCCCGGCCTGCTGAGCGGCCACACGGCGGGGGCCACGGGCCTGTCCAACGCCATGAAGTTTCTTTCGGCGCTGGAGCCCTTGCAGGTACAGGAGCACGCTGCGCCCCAGGGCGAGCGCAGGGTCTCGGGGCGTCTGCCCTGGGTGACCAATTTGCGCAGTCCCCATTTCACGGTGGCAGCTGCGGTACAGGCCGAGCAAGCCGGCAGCCCACCCCTGGTGGTGACCTTGGACAGCCAGGCCGCGGGCGTGCAGCGCTCGGCTGACCTGGATCTGCTGGGCCTGTGCGGCAGCAACACGGCCGCCATCACGCTGAGCGATGTGGCCGTGCCCCTGCATGGGGTGCTGGCGGTGAATGGCCCGGCCTTTCTCAAGCGCGCCCGGCCCATGTTTTTGAGCCTGCAATGCGGCATGTCGGTGGGCCTGGTGCGTGCGGCATTGCGTGCGGCCGAGCAGGTAGGCTCCGCACGCGATGTGCTGCGCCCGCGCATTGCCCATGCCTGGGAGCTGCTTGAGGGCTTGCAAGCCACGCTGGGTGAAGGCCTGGAAAGCGGCCGCTTCGAGGCCGACGCCGCCGCGCTGTTTCAGGTGCGCCTGCAACTGGCCGCGTTGGTGCAGGAAGCCATACAGCTGGAGCTGCAGGGCTCGGGTGGCCGAGCCTATCTGCGTGACCAGCTGCCCGACTTTGGCCGCCGCCTGCAGGAGTCGGCCTTTGTGCCCGTGGTCACGCCCAGCCTGACGCAGCTGCAAGGCGAGTTGCAGCGGCAAGCCCAGGCGGCCACCGCAGCTGCTGCACCCGGTGTTGCCGCATGAATGCGCCCCTGGCCGATGCGGAGCTGACGGCGCTGGCTGCCCAGCCCCGCACAGCCCCGCTGGCCTTGCAGGCGCGCGGCCTGGGCTTTGGCTATGCACCGGGTGCGCCGGTGTTCAGCGGCATTGATCTGGACATTCACGCCCAGGAAATCGTCTGCCTGTTGGGCGGCAGCGGCTGCGGAAAGTCCAGCTTGTTGCGCACCTTGGCCGGCCTGCAAGCTCCCACGCAAGGCCTGGTGGAGTTTCTGGGCACGGCGCTGACGCAGCCCCATCCCCGCGCTGCCGTGGTGTTTCAGCAAGCCAGCTTGCTGCCCTGGTTGAGTGTCTGGCACAACGTGGCTTTTGGCCTGGACTTCAAACACCAGCCGGCACTGGATGCCGCCAGTTTGCGCCAGCGCGTGGCCCTGGCACGCGCCCTGGCGCGGCAGCCGCAGCTGCTGCTGGCGGACGAGCCGTTTTCCGCACTCGACGCCATCACCCGCGCCGAGATGCAGGAGCTGCTGGTAGAGCTGGTTCAGCGCTGGCACACCGCCGCCTTGCTGGTCACCCACGATATTGACGAAGCTATTTTGGTGGCCGACCGCATCGTGCTGATGGGCCGCTTTGGGCCGCATGCCGGCCACATCGTGCGGATGTGGAAGGTGGACATCCCCCATCCCCGCGTGGAGGCGACGGTCGCGGTCACCGCACTGCGGCTGGAAATCCTGGCGGCCCTGCGCACGCTGCACGGCGCGGCAGAAGCCCGCCCCGCCAACACATCCGACGTCAGCTGTCCGCGCTGAATCGGCCCGCGCGGCTTTGGCGCTGCGCATACCTTGCTCTGTTTTTTCTTCCTGTTTGACCCGGGAGTCTTTTCCATGCACGACGAATCTCTGCGTTCCACCTACCAGCATGTCTGCGCCGCTTCCACCTGCGACTGCGGCATCAGCCGCCGCGACTGGCTGCGCATTGCCGCCCTCAGCGGCGCGGCCGCCAGTCCCTTGCTGCGCGCCGGCGATGCGGCCGCGCAAGCCAGCAAGGGTGACGATGTGCCGGTGCGCATAGGCTATTTGCCCATCACCGACGCCACGCCGCTGCTGGTGGCCCACAGCCGCCAATTGTTCGAGGCCGAGGGCCTGCGCACCGAAAAGCCGCGCATGTTCCGCACCTGGGCGCAAATCATCGAAGCCTTTGTGGCCGGCCAGGTGAATGTGGTGCACCTGCTTTCGCCCTCCACCCTGTTTGTGCGCTATGGCTCGAAGTTTGGTGCCAAGGTCGTGGCCTGGAATCACATGAATGGCTCGGCTCTGGCCGTGGCCAAACACATTCAGTCGGTGAAGGATCTGGGCGGCCAGCAGGTGGCGATTCCGTTCTGGTATTCCATCCACAACGTGGTGCTGCAGCAGCTGTTGCGGGCCAACGGCCTCAAGGCCGTCAGCCGTGCGCGCCAGGCCAGCCTGGCGGCGGATGAGGTCAATCTGCTGGTGTTGCCGCCGGCCGAAATGGTCTCGGCCCTGGCCTCCAAGGCGGTGGCCGGCTACATCGTGGCCGAGCCTTTTGTGGCGGCGGCCGAGGTGGCTGGCGTGGGCAAGGTGCTGCGCTTTGTGGGGGATGTCTGGCAGAACCACGCCTGCTGCCTGCTGACCCTGGCCGAGCGCGACATCGCCGAGCGCCCCGAGTGGGCCCAGCGCGTGACCAATGCCATGGTCAAGGCCCAGCTGTGGACACGCAACAACCAGCTGGACACGGCCAAGCTGCTGGCCAGCAGCGGGGAAGGGCGCTACACGCCCCATAGCCTGCCCGTGCTGTCCAAGGTGCTGGTGGCCACCGAAATGGCGCAATACCAGCGCGATGGCGTCATCCACCACCCGGCCTGGAACCAGCGCCGTATCGACTTTCAGCCCTATCCCTATGCCTCCTACACCGAGGCCCTGGTCAAGGCCTTGCAGACCACGCAGCTGGAAGGCAATGTGGAATTTCTGCACCAACTCGATCCCGGCTTTGTGGCCAAGGACCTGGTGGACGACCGCTTTGTCAAAAAAGCCCTGCAGCAGGTGGGCGGCCTCAAGGCCTTTGGCCATGCCGAGAGCTTTACGCGCAAAGAGGTGATCGCGGTATGAGGCAGGTGCGCACTGCGTGGCTGAGTCGGCTGGGCTGGCCCGTGCTGGGGCTGCTGCTGGCCGTCGCCCTGTGGGCCCTGGGCGCCCGGCAGCTGTCTGATGTGGATGCCCTGCGCCAGGCCTTCGGCCCCCAGGCAGGTTTTTCCGCCCTGTGGCGGCTGCTGCAGGACGGGCTGATATGGCTGCACATGGCGCTGAGCCTGCAGCGCATCGGCTTGTCTCTGCTGCTGGCACTGCTGATAGGCGTGCCGCTGGGCATCTGGCTGGGCTTGTCGCCGCTGTTTGCCAAGCTCACGGGCACCTTGTTCCAGTTTCTGCGCATGGTCTCGCCCCTGTCCTGGATGCCGCTGGCCGTGATGGCCCTGGGCGTGGGCGAGGCACCGGTGATTTTTCTGCTCAGCTTTGCCGCAGTCTGGCCCATCATGCTCAACACCGCAGCCGGCGTGGCGGCGCTGGACAAAAGCTGGCTGCAGCTGGCGCACAGCCTGTCAGCCACACGCCTTGAAGTGGTGTGGCGGATTGTGTTGCCCGGCATCGTCTCTCACGTGCTCACCGGCTTTCGCCTGGCCCTGGGCATTGGCTGGATCGTGCTGGTGCCGGCAGAAATGCTGGGCGTCTCGGCCGGCATGGGTTACTTTATTCTCGACACCCGGGACCGCCTGGCCTATGACGAGCTGATGGCGGGTATTGTGCTGATCGGCTGCCTGGGCTTTGCGCTCGACCTGCTGGCCCGTTGGGTGAGTGCGCGCTGGCTGCGCTGAGACCCGCTCACACAACCCTTGATACGTCGTTGCTTCGTCTTGTCGTACCTCTGTACTGCCTGCGACTTCGCGCCTCGTCTCAAACGCAAATCTTCGATTTGCTGGGCCGTGTGAACACGCTCTAAGCAGCAGGCCTGAGGATGTCCGCCCGCATCGGTGGGCGCTTTGCTCCGCCGTCCACCAAGGCCAGCCCAGCCCGGTGGGCGCAAGACCTGGCCTTATACTGCGCGACGCATTGGGAAGGGGCCGATCTGGCCCGTCTTCACCAGTCATGCAACAGGTGCCCGGGGCTTGCTCCGGGTGAAACGGGAACAGGGTGCAAAGCCCTGGCTGCCCCCGCAACGGTAAACAGACATTACGCGGCATCCATCCACACAAAGGCCTGCTGGCCCGATGGTGGATGCAGCGTATGGAACCGCTTCATGGCGTCCTGCAAGACAGGCGCCGGCCACTGATGTCCTACGTGAGCTCCTGCGAGCTGCGCGGCGGCATTGGGAAGGCGAAGCGACTAAGGCCCCGGACCTTCTGGTGGCCTGTCTGCAAGCCCGGAGACCGGCCTGTTGAGCGTCGCACACCATGGGTTGAGGGACCCGTGGCGTGCGGCATTTGCAGCAAACGCCTGCGGGGTGCAGTGTGGCAGCAACAGGCTTTGCGGCTGGCGCCATGGTGGCGTGTGGCCCTCGGCATGGGGCGGTCATGGGCAGGCAGGCGTCGCTGCGCCAAGACTGTGCAAGCCGTCATACAGCAAGGCCAGCCCCTGGACACCAGAGGCCTTGCGTGCATGCGGCATGTGCAAGTCGTGAGCCTCTGACAACGATGAAGCACCAGCTTTACCCCGCAGCCCGCCATGCCAAGGCGCTGCCATTTTCTTCACCCACCTGGAATTCCTGGACCTGCGCTGCGCTATTGGCCTCGCTGGGCCTGGCCGTGCCAGCCCAGGCTGCCGAAGCCGAGGCGGCTGAAGGCGCCGCAAGCAAGCCCAGGACGTCCGCCCAGGCTGATGCCAGTCTGCCCACCGTGCAGGTCAAGTCGGCACCCGTGACTTCCGAGGGCGGTCTGGGCCTGTCCCTGCCGTCGACTTCGGGCAGCCGTACCGGCATCGTCACGCGCGATTTGCCCGCCAGCCTGGATGTGGTGGACAGCGAGACCTGGCAGGAGCGTGGCGACATCCGCACGGCCGACATCATCGGCCGCAGCGTGGGCATGGCACCTTTGTCGCCCACCAGTTACAGCAGCCTGTCGTTTGGCGCGCGTGGTTTTACCGGCACCAACTCCGTGGGCATTGCCGAAGATGGCGTGCGCCTGGGCGTGGCCTCCAGCACCGTGCCTTATCCCAGCGATGGCTGGGGCTATGAGCGCGTGGAAGTACTGCGCGGCCCCGCTTCCATTGTTTATGGCAGCGGCACGGTGGGAGCCACAGCCAATCTGGTGCGCAAACAGCCCAGCCGCGAGCCGGTGCGCGAAGTGCTGTTGGGCGCGGGCTCGGACGGTGCGGCCAAGCTGGGCCTGGGCGCTGCAGGCCCGCTGGGCGAGACCTTGAGCTACCGGGTGGACGCCTATGGCCACTACACCAATGGCGAGCACGACATGGCCCGTGCCCATGGCGGCAAGCTGATGAGCACGCTGCGCTGGCAGCCCAGCGCAGCGCTGCGCATGGAGCTGCTGGCCGATTACAGCGACCAAAAACCAGCGCGCTACTTTGGCACGCCCACGGAGAATGGCAAGATCGTCAAGGAACTGCTGGGCCGCAACTACAACACCGATGACAGCGCCATCAGCATCAAAGACCAGCGCGTGCGTGGTCGTGTGAACTACCAGGTCAACGACTGGCTGAACGTGAGCAACGAGCTCTACCACTTCAAGGCCGACCGCTATTGGCGCAACATTGAGTCCTATCGCTACGATCGCAGTACCGGTATGGTCAAGCGCGGCGACTATCTGGAGTTGGCCCATGACCTGGAACAGACCGGCAACCGGCTGGAGTCGCGCATCAATGCGGGTGCCCACCAGCTGGCGCTGGGCTGGGAGGTGAGCCGGACCAAGTTTGGCTACTCGGGCAACTCCGACAATCGAAAAATCGACCTGCCAGTGGACAGCTCTCCCCATGGCCCTTGGGACAGTCCAAGCCCCATGGTGGATCGTTTTCAGACCACCACCACCACGCATGACTTCTACGCCGAAGATGCCTGGACGCTGAGCCCACAGTGGCTGCTGCTGGCCGGCATACGCCGCGATCTGACCGATATGTCGCGCCGCGATCTGCTGGGGGCCTCATCGTTTGACACCACCTTGGGCGGCACGGCCTGGCGCCTGGGGCTGACCTACAAGCTCGACGCCGCCACCAGTGTTTACGGCCAGGTCTCCCAGGGTCATGACCCGGTGGGCAATATCGCCACACTGAATCTCGCTAACAGCCGGTACAAGCTGACCAAGGCACGCCAGCTTGAGGTGGGGCTCAAGCAGCAGTTTGCGCAAGGACGGGGCGAGTGGACTGCGGCAGCCTATCGCATTGAAAAAACCGACATCGTCACGCAAGACACGTACGACAAAACCAAATCGGTTCAAGGTGGCAAGCAATCGTCTCAGGGTCTGGAACTCAGCGCCGTGCTGCGTCTGAGCCCGAACTGGCGGCTGGAGGGCAACTACGCCTTGGTCGATGCCCAGTACGACGAGCTGCTCAAGGATGGTGTGGACTTTGCAGGCAAGCGGCCTTTGAATGTGCCGCGCCATATGGCCAATCTCTGGGCCCACTACAGCACGGACAGCCGCTGGGGCCGTTGGCAGGCCTCGTTGGGGGCGCGAGCCGTGGGCCAGCGCTATGCGAATGATGTCAACACCGCCAGCAGCGCAGGCTACACCGTCTGGGATGCGGCGCTGAGCTGGCGGCCCAAGCCCGGCACCACCTACCGTCTCAGCCTGCGCAATCTCACGGACAAGCTCTACACCTATTCGGCGGTGTCGAATGCCGCAGCTGCCCAGGCCTACCCTGGTGAGGGAAGGCGTGTGGATCTGAGCGCGCAGTTCACCTTCTGAGTGCAGTAAAACCATAGCTGTTAGTGCGTATGTGGACTTGAATTCAGATGGAAAACACCGTGAAACCTAGAAAGTACGCGCGCATGCAGCTCCTGTCTTTGCTACGCCCCGTTTTGCTCTGTGCTGCGGCCCTGGGGCTTGCGGGCTGCGAAAAACCAGCGGCGCAGGCCTTGGAGACGGCTGCACCCGCAGACCCAGCGGTGGCCGCAGCGCGCGCGCCACTGCGCCTCCAGGTCTGTGGCCAGCCCGTGCTCTACGAGCGCATACCCCAGCGCGCAGTCACCCATGGCATCAACATCACCGAGATGTTTCTGGCCCTGGGCCTGGGCGATCGCCTGGTGGGCTATGGGGGCCTGCGTGACCTGAGTCGGCTGCCGCCGGAGATGCGTGCCCAGCTGGCCCAGGTCCCCGATCTGTCCAGCCAGGACATGAACCTGGAAACACTGATCCATGCCCAGCCGGATTTTGTCTTCAGCGGCTGGTCCTATGGCTTTCGCGAAGGCCAGATCACGCCTGCCAGCCTGGCCGAGCTGGGCATTGCCAGCTACGTGCTCAGTGAATCCTGCATACGCAAGATCCAGCGCGAGCGCGTATCGCTGGAGGACACGTTTGACGACCTGCTCAACCTGGGCCGTATCTTCGGCATTGCCGAGCGTGCCCAGGATCTGGTCGATGGGCAGCGCGCCGAGCTGCGGGTCCTGGCCCAGGCCCTGCAAGGCATTACGCAGTGGCCCAAGGTGTTTGTGTTTGACAGCGGCACCGACATTCCCGTGACCACAGGCCGCTACGCCATGCCCCAGGCCATGATCGAGGCTGCAGGCGGCAGCAACATCTTTGACGATCTGGGCAGCAGCTGGATGCGCGGCAACTGGGAGGATGTGGTTGACCGCGATCCGGACTGGATCGTCATCGTCGACAACGACAGGCCCACGCCCGGGGGCAAAAAAGAATTTCTGCTGCGCAAGCCCGAGCTCTCCCATCTCAAGGCCATACGCGAGCAGCGCTTTGTGCTGCTGGACTTTGCCGAGGCCACGCCCGGTCCTCGCAATGTGCAGGCCGTGCGCCGCATCGCCCAGGCCTTGCACCCTGAGCGGGTGGCGCAGCCATGAGTATGAGCAGCTTGCACTTCGCGCTGCAGCGCCGCCGCCTGCGCTACTGGCTGTTGGCCCTGCTGGCTCTGCTGGCCTTGTCGCTGACGCTGGCCATCACCCTGGGCCCTGTGCGCATCGCGCCGCAGCAGGCCTGGCATATCGCTGCCCAGGAGCTGGGGCTGCGGCTGGGCCTGGAGCTGCCGCCCGGTGACTGGAGTCTGTCCCAATACCAAATCGTCTGGCGCATACGGCTGCCGCGCGTGCTGCTGGCGGCCCTGGCTGGGGCCGGCCTGGCCCTGGTGGGCGTGGCCATGCAGGCCATGGTGCGCAACCCGCTGGCCGATCCCTATTTGCTGGGCGTGTCTTCGGGCGCCTCGGTGGGGGCGGTCGCTGTGCTGGCCTTCGGCGTGCTGGCGTTTGCGGGCGATCTGGCCTTGCCACTGGGGGCTTTTGCGGGTGCGCTGACGGCTTGTACGGCGGTCTATCTGCTGGCCCATGTCCAGGGGCAGTTGCTGGCTTCGCGCCTGATTCTGGGCGGGGTGGCCGTGGCCTATTGCCTGGGCGGCGTTACCAGCCTGATGGTGCTGACCTCGGGCCAGCGCGAGCTCGCCAACTCCGTGTTGACATGGACTTTGGGCAGCCTGGCCGGCACACGCTGGGATGATCTGGGCCTGCCTGCGGCCCTGCTGCTGCTGGGCATGGGTTTGTTGCTGGGGCAGGCGCGCGCTCTCAATGCCTTGCTGGCCGGCGAGGAAAGCGCGGCCACGCTGGGTGTGGACACCACGCGCACGCGGCGCTGGCTGTTTGTGTTGGTCTCCATGGTCACCGGTGTGCTGGTGGCGCTCACCGGCCCCATCGGTTTTGTCGGCCTGATGGTGCCCCACATCACCCGCATGCTGGTGGGTGCCGAGCACCGGCGCGTGCTGCCCGTGGCAGCGCTGCTGGGTGCCATCTTTCTGGTCTGGGTGGATGTTGTTTCGCGCATCAGCTTTGCGCCGGCCGAGGTGCCGGTGGGCGTCATCACCTCGCTGCTGGGGGGCCCATTTTTTGTCTGGATGCTGTGCCGCAAAAACAGCAGCAAAGGTCTGGGCCTATGAGCGAGTTAGACATGCAACTGCAGGCCCAGGGCCTGCACTGGCAGGCGGCGGCGGCCCATATCGTGCGCGATGTCAGCCTGCATGTGGGCCGGGGTGAGTTTGTGGGTCTGCTGGGCCCCAACGGCAGTGGCAAATCCACGTTGCTGCGCATGATCTACCGCATCCTCCAGCCTGCCAGTGGCAGCGTGCTGCTAGAGGGGCGTGATGTCTGGCGCAGCAGTGCCCGCGAGAATGCGCGCGCCATGGCCGTGCTGGCCCAGGAGAACGGCAGCGAGTTCGCCCTCAGCGTGCAGGACGTGGTGTTGATGGGCCGTATCCCCCACCAGGCCGCATGGGCGCGCGACAGCCAAGAGGATTTGGACATCGTCGCGCAGGCCTTGCAGCGCGTGGACGCGCAGAGCCTCGCCCAACGCATGTTTTCCACGCTTTCCGGCGGAGAAAAGCAGCGCGTGCTCATGGCCCGCGCCCTGGCCCAGCAGGCTCCCATGCTGGTGCTGGACGAGCCCACCAACCACCTGGATGTGCGCCACCAGTTCGAGCTGATGAATCTGATACGCAGCCTGGGCCTGACCACGCTGGCCGCGCTGCACGAGCTGCAGATGGCAGCACACTACTGCGACCGCCTTTACCTGTTGCAAGGCGGCGCCCTGGTGGCCCAGGGCACACCAGCCCAGGTGCTGACGGCGGACACCATTGCCCAGGTCTACGGCGTGCGCGCTCTGGTCAGCACCAGCCCGCGCACGGGCAAGCTCTTGATCGAGTATGTGCCGCAAGCGCTGCTGTAACCGGCCCTGGTAATGACCTCGGCCCGCAACGGTTGCCCCGGCAGGTCGCGGGATCGGCTGATAGACTCCTGCCCCGTGCCCTTAGGGACACGTTGTTTTAGCAGGTGCTTGCTTTGCAGCAAGTGAAACGGGAACAAGGTCCGGTTTGAGAACATGTTCTGAGACCGCCATGCCTTGGCTGCCCCCGCAACGGTATGCAGGAAAACACCCCATGCAAGTCGCTTCACGCGCTTGCGGCCACTGGGCCGGTTTGCTCACAAAAACATGTGTGCGAGCCACCCGGGAAGGCGGAGTGAGAAGGCGCAGTGATGCGCTGCCTGTGAGCCCGGAGACCGGCCTGTAGAAACGCCACAGCGCGCCGTCGCCCAGCGACTGGCGCTTGCTATAACTGTCTGCGGGGTGCGGATGGCGGCCGGAATTCCAGAGCGCATTGCCGTCCCCGGCGAAGCCTTTGTCTGCGCAGCTTTCCCATCAGGCGGTTCCAGCCTTTTTTGAAATGCGCAATACACAAACTCTTCTCGCCGCTTCTACGTTCTCCGGCAAGGCCCCTCCTTTTTCCCTTTGCACCGGCAGCGCAGCGCTGCAACTGGCGCTGCTGTGGCCAGCAGCCGTGCTGGCCCAGCAAGCTCTGCCCGAGGTGACGGTGCAGGAGGCCCGCCAGGTCGAAGCGGCCCTGGACACCAACCGTCCTGCCACATCGGCCTCGCATGTGGATGTGCGTGTGCTGGACCTGCCCGCCAGTGTCAGCGGCGTGTCGGCCGAGCAAATGGAAGAACGCGCCGACCGGGGCACGGTAGATGCGGTGACCCGCACCGTGGGCCTGACGGCTGCTGGCTCGCCGGGCAATGGCGGGCTGTCGTTTTCCAGTCGTGGCTTTGCCGGCGTGAATTCGGTGGGTGTGGCCGAGGACGGCATCATGCTGGGCGTGGGCTCGGGCACGATCAACTATCCCTCGGACACCTGGGGCTATGAGCGCCTGGAGGTGCTGCGCGGCCCGGCCTCGTTGATGTATGGCAGCGGTACCATGGGCGCCACGGTCAATGCCATCCGCAAGCAACCCAGCCGCGAGCGCTCCACCGAGCTCATGCTCACCGGCGGCAACCACGGCACGGCCCGTGTGGGTGTGGGCAGCACCGGTGCCATCAGCGACACCCTGAGCTACCGTGTGGATGCCTATGGCGCCAGCAGCGATGGTTCGCGCCCCTTTGACGACAGCAAGAGCGCCAAGCTGATGAGTGCGTTGCGCTGGCAGCCACGCAGCGATCTCACCTTCGATTTGACGGCCGATATCAGCAGCCAGGCACCTTCGCGTTACTACGGCACCCCGGTGGTGGATGGCCGCCTGGCGCGGGAGCTGAAGGACCAGGGCTATAACTCCGAGGACAGCGATATTCACTACCGTGACCGGCGCTTCAAGGCCAAGGCCAGTTGGCAGGTCAATGAAGCACTGAGCCTGCGCAACGAGCTTTACCACTTCAGTTCTGACCGGCATTGGAAGAACATTGAAGCTTATAAGTACGATCCCTTGGCAGGGACGGTGGCGCGCTCGGACTATCTGGAGATTGGTCATGCGCTGCAGCAAAACGGCAATCGCATGGCGTTGGACTGGAAGGCCGGCGCCCACCAGGTGGCACTGGGCTGGGATGTGTCTCACACCAACTTCCGCAACAGCAACAACTCGCCGTACACCGGCACTTCCAATGTGTCGGCGTTCGATCCCGTGCCGGGCTCCTGGATCAGCGCCAACGCCTATACGCCGCGCATGGACTCTACGCTGCGCCAGAACGCGCTGTTCATAGAAGATGCCTGGAAGATCAATGCGCAATGGCTGCTCATGGGCGGCATACGGCGCGACTGGTATGAGTTCTCGCGCCGGAACTTGCCTGCCAATACGGGTTTTGACAAAGACTTGAACGGCACCTCATGGCGTCTGGGTGCGACCTATAAGCTGGACGAAGCGTCCAGCGTCTATGCGCAAATGAGCACTGGGCATGATCCTGTCACCAGCCTGTTGTCTCTTGCAGAGTCGCAGACGGGCTTTACGCTGAGCAAGGGCCGCCAGCAGGAGCTGGGCTTCAAGCAGCAACTGGCAGCAGGCCGTGGTGAATGGACGGCGGCGCTGTTCCAGATCACCAAGAACGACATCATCACGCGCGACCCGAACAATTCGGCCCTGTCGATTCAGGGCGGCAAGCAGTCCTCGAATGGGCTGGAACTGGCGGGTGCCTTCAATGTGACCCCGGCCTTCCGCCTGGAAGCCAATGCGGCCTATACCCGCGCCAAATTTGACGAGTTGATCGAGGCAGGAGGCGCCAACCGCGCCGGCAACCGTCCCTCCAATGTGCCCAAGGTCACGGCCAATTTGTGGGGCCATTACCGCATGGGTGATTGGCGCACCTCGCTGGGCCTGCGCCATGTGGGCCAGCGCTTTGGCGACAACGCCAACAGCGATGCCAAGCGCCTGCCTGCCTACACCCTGGTGGATGCGGTGGTGAGCTGGAATGTGAACCCCAAGACCACGCTGAGTCTGATTGGTCGCAACCTCACCAACCGCGTTTATGCCACCTCGGCCTACAACACCCAGTGGATTCTGGGCACCAGCCGCAGCGTGGAGCTGATGGCGCAGCTGCGTTTCTGATGGGCATGCGCAGATTTTGGTTTCAAGCCTGCATGCTGCCCCTGGCTGTACTCGCAGCCGGGTGCGGCGAGCAGCAGGCGCAGCAGCCTGCAGGCGAGCAGGCCCATGTTCAGCGGCATGATCCTCCCGTGGTCATCGATGTGTGCGGCCAGCCCGCACGCTATGACCGCGTGCCCCAGCGCGCCGTCACACATGATGTGAATATTGCAGAGATGTTTCTGTTCCTTGGTTTGGGCGAGAAGCTGGCAGGCTATGGCGGTATCTCGTCGCAAAAAACCATCAGCCCACAGCTCTCGCCTTGGCTGGAACGGGTGCCCAATCTGTCGGCCCAGGGCATGAATATGGAGAGCCTGCTGGGCGTGAACGCCGACTTTGTTTTTGCCGGCTGGGGCTACGGCTTTCGCCCGGGCGGCGTCACCCCCGAGCGCCTGGCCGAGCATGGTGTGGCGTCCTATGTGCTGTCCGAGTCCTGCATTCGCGTACAGCAGCGCGAGCGCGTGGCGTTGGACGATGGCTTTCAGGACATGGAGAACGTGGCCAGCATCTTTGGCATCCGGCCGCAGGCCGAGGCGCGCATGGCGCCGCTGCGCGCAGCGCTGCAGCAGCTGAGGCAGCAGATGCAGGGTGTGGCGCAGCGCCCCCGCGTCTTTGTCTTTGACAGCGGCGAGAAACTCCCCACCACCGTGGGCCGCTTTGGCATGCCCCAGGCCATGATGGATGAGGCCGGCGCCAGCAACATCTTTGCCGACCTGGCCAATAACTGGCCCAAGGGCAACTGGGAAGATGTGATCGACCGCAACCCCGAGTGGATCATCATCGTGGACTACGGCACACCCAATGCACAGGGAAAGATTGACTTTTTGCTGCAGAAAAAAGAGCTGGAAGCGGTGAGTGCGATTCGCCATCGCCGCTTTTTTGTGATGAGCTATGCCGAGGCCACGCCCGGTCCGCGCAATGTGGAGACGGCGCAGCGGCTGGCGGCCGCGCTGCATCCCGAGCGGCAGATCACCGTCAACGCTGTGCACTTCAACCAGGAGGCCGAGCGTTGAACACCGTCCTCTCTCCTCCGCATTCGAATTCGCTGGCCGTCATCCTGCTCGGACGTGGTGCGGTCTATGCCGCCAGCGAGGCCGAGTTGGCGCTGCTGGCAGAGCATGTGCATGCCAGCTTGCAGGCCGGTATGCAGGCACAGGGCATGGAGCCGACCTGGACGCAGATCGTGGTGCAGCCTGCCTTTGTGGACCGTTACCAGCCGGCCTTGCCCGAGGCCCTGGACGCCTGCCAGGCCGCGCACACCGTGGTCATCGTGCCGGTCATGGTGCCCGACGAGCCCGCACTGCGCCGCTGGATGCACAAGCTCATCATGCGCTGGCGCGCTGGACGTGTCGGGCGTGGTGAACATGAAAGCACCCCAAGGCTGATTTTTGCGCCCCCGCTGCCCGAGGCCCCCCAATTGGCCGAGACGCTGGCAGGCACGGTGCGGCAGCTGCTGTCTGCACCCGATACGGCCGATGTGCCCGCCGTGGTGGGCGACGATGCCTGGGAGCATGACCCCAAGGGCTGGTCCAGCGTGCCGGAGCACAGCCACCATGTGCTGTGGTGCATGGGGCCGCGCTGTGCGGCCAAGGGGGCGGTGCAGCTGTGGCCGGATTTGGCGCGCGTGGTGCGCGAGAATCCACAGCTCAAAAAGCGCCTCATGCTGCTGCAGACCAGCTGCCAATACCCCTGCAACCACGGCCCGCTGATGATTGTCTACCCCCAAGGCGCCTGGTATGGGCCCATCACCGACGCAGGCGAGATGCAGACCGTGCTCAGCCGCCATGTGCTGCACGGTGAGGTTGATGGCAGGCTGTGTGTGCATGGCCTGCCGGGTCAGCCTACAGAAACCGATCCCGCATCCGCCACATCTTCCCCACCGCTTTCCCCGATTCCTCGCGAAACCTCTTCAGGAGCTTGATCCATGCAAACCACCAAAATCCCCGCCACCATCGTCACCGGCTTTCTCGGCAGCGGCAAGACCACGCTGATGCGCCATATCCTGGAGCAGGCCAAGGGTCTGCGTGTGGCCGTCATCGTCAACGAGTTTGGCGAGCTGGGCATTGATGGCGAAATCCTCAAGACCTGCGCCATAGGCTGCGCAGAAGAGGGGGGCCAGGCAGGGCAGATCTATGAGCTGGCCAATGGCTGCATGTGCTGCACGGTGCAGGAGGAGTTCTTCCCGGTGATGAAGGCCCTGGCCGAGCGCCGCGCGGACATCGATGTGCTGCTGATCGAAACCAGCGGTCTGGCCCTGCCCAAGCCCCTGGTTCAGGCCTTCCAGTGGCCCGAGATTGCCAGCGTGTTCACCGTGGATTCCGTGGTCACCGTGGTCGATACCCCCGCCACTGCCGCCGGCCAGTTTGCCCATGACCCCCATGCCGTGGACGTCCAGCGCAAGGACGATCCCAACCTCGACCATGACGCCAGCCTGCACGAGCTGTTTGAAGACCAGCTCTCGGCCGCCGACCTGGTGGTGCTGTCCAAGGCCGACTTGGTCACGCCCGAGCAACTGGCCCAGGTGCGCGCCTTGGTGGCCGAAGAGGTGCCGGCCGAGGTGAAGATGATCGAAGCCGTGCAGGGCAGCGTGCCCCTGTCGGTGTTGCTGGGCCAGCAGCGTGCGGCCGAGCTGCATATCGATGCGCGCCACTCCAACCACGACCATGACGAAGACCATGACCACGATGAATTCGACTCGCTGTTCATCGACCTGGGCGCCGTGGACCGCGACCGTTTGATGCAGGCGCTGCAAGCCATTGTGCAAAAGCACGCGGTGCTGCGCGTCAAGGGCTTTGTGGCCCTGCCGGGCAAGAAGATGCGTCTGCTGGTGCAGGGCGTGGGCCGCCGCTTTGACGCTTACTTCGACCGCGCCTGGCGTGAGGATGAGAAGGCCGCAACGCGTCTGGTGTTTATTGGCAAGGGTTTGAATGCCGAGGTGCTGCAGCAGGAGTTGGCGCACGCTGCGGCTTGAAGCCTGGTGACGCATCCCTCCACCCTCACCCCAACCCTCTCCCGCCCAGGCGGGCGAGGGAGAAAAACCACGCTGTCTGCGCCCCCTCTCCCGCTTGCGGGAGAGGGCAGGGGTGAGGGGGAGCCTCGTGCCCTCACAAGGAAAATCGGCCTCTAACGCTTATCCCTAGAGCATCAACAGCTCTTATTATTGAAGCATGCACCTGCTCAGCACCCGCCCCGGTGGCTTTGTCGAAGACGACAGCATCATCAACCGCCTCGATCAGACCCCGGCCGAGATCGTGGTGCTGAGTTCGGCCGACACCACGCTGTCCCTGCTGGCCGATGCCTACCGTATCTGGCAGCAGGCCGAGCCTGACGCTCCTTCGCTGCGCCTGGCGAATCTGCTGCATCTGCGCCAGAACGCCTCGCTGGATCTGTACATCGACGAGGTCTTGCAGCACGCCAAGACCGTCATCGTCGACCACCTGGGCGCCGAGTCGGGCTGGCCTTATGGCATAGAGCAGCTGCGCAAGCTTGCCCTGCAAAAAGGCCAGAAGCTGGCGCTGTTCTCGGGCGACAGCCAGGAAGACGCCGAGCTGTTGGCCAGGGGCACGCTGGCGCCCGAGCAAAGCCGGGCGCTGTGGCAATACCTGCGTGCGGGCGGCCTGGGCAATGCGCGCGAATTCTTGCGCATGGCCGCGGCCTGGGGCCTGGGCAGGGCGGTAGAGGGGGCGCCCGTGCGCCTGCTGCCGCCGGTGGCCGTGCATGTGCCGCTGGATTGGGTGCAAGGCGGGGTACAAGGCGGCGCCACGCATCTTCCCGGCCTGGACGATCTGCAGTCCCGCTGGACGCCGGGCGCACCCGTGGTGATGCTGGTGTTCTATCGCTCGCATCTGCTGGCGGCCAACACCGAGGCCTTCGATGCCATGGCCCAGGCCTTGCTGGCCCAGGGCCTGAACCCGCTGCCGCTGGCGCTGGAGTCGCTCAAGGACGGGCTGTGCCTGCAAACGCTGCGCACGCTGTGCACCGCCCACCAGGTGCAGCTCATCCTCAACACCACGGCTTTTGCGGCCCTGGGCGAACACGCTCGGGCCGCAGGCGTGACGGGGGGCGAGATCGACACCCTGGCCGGCGATATTCCCGTGCTGCAGGTGATTGCCAGCGGCAGCAACCGCGAGGACTGGCTGGCCGACACCCAGGGCCTGCGCCCGCGCGATATCGCCATGCAGGTGGTGCTGCCCGAAATGGACGGCCGCATCATGACCCGGGCCATGAGTTTCAAAGGCCTGGTGCACCGTTGCGAGCTGACCCAGACCGATGTTGTGGCCTACCAGGCCGAGCCCGACCGCGTGCAATGGATTGCCGAGCTGGCGGCCCGCTGGTGCCTGCTGCGCAGCAAGCCGGCCGCAGCCAAGCGTGTGGCCCTGGTGCTGGCCAACTACCCCGGCAGCGAGGCCCGCATGGGCAGCGGCGTGGGCCTGGATACGCCCGAATCCGTGATGCAGCTGCTGGCCCAGCTGGAGCGCGATGGCTGGAACCTGGGCGATGCCGCAGCGCGCCCCACCAGCGGCCTGGCGCTGATGGAGCAGCTGCAGCAAGGCATTGCCAACGACCCCAAACAATGGGCGTTGCGCCCGGCCCGCCAGGGCTATTCGCTGGCGGCCTACCGCCAGCGCCTGCAGCAGCTGCCCGAGGCCATGCGCACGGCATTGGAGGCCCAATGGGGCGCGCCCGAGCAAGACCCCATGCTGCGCCAGGGCTGGTTCATGGTGGCGGGGCTGCAGCTGGGTCATGTGTTTGTGGGCATACAGCCCACACGCGCGCTGGATGGCAAGAACGACTACGCCAGTTACCACGACGCCGAGCTGGTGCCGCCCCACCATTACCTGGCGTTCTACTTCTGGCTGCGCGACAGCTTTGGTGTGGACGCCATGGTCCATGTGGGCAAGCATGGCAATCTGGAATGGCTGCCGGGCAAAAGCCTGGCCCTGTCCAGCCAATGCTGGCCCGATGCCATCCTGGGGCCGCTGCCCCATGTCTATCCCTTTATCGTCAATGACCCCGGCGAGGGTGCGCAGGCCAAGCGCCGCAGCCAGGCCGTGATCATCGACCACCTGATGCCGCCGCTCACGCGCGCTGAAAACCACGGCCCTATGCAGGAGCTGGAGCGGCTGGTGGACGAGTACTACGAGGCCCTGCTGGTGGACCAGCGCCGCGCCACCATGCTGCGCCGCCAGATTCTGGAGCTTGCCCGCGAGCAGGATTTGCTGCGCGAGCTGGGGCTGGAGGCCAAGGCCGAGGTACAGAGCGACGGTCCAAGCGCCGAGCAGAAGGTCGATGCGGACGCGCAACTGTTGGAGCGCATCGATTCCTATCTGTGCGAGCTGAAGGAAACCCAGATCCGCGACGGCCTGCATATCTTTGGCCGTTCGCCCGAGGGATCGCTGCGCACCTCCACGCTGCTGTCCCTGGCCCGCTATCCCAGCGCCGGCAAGGGCGACAGCGCCCAAGGTTTGCTGCATGCGCTGGTGGCCGATCTCTTTTCCGATTTACCGGGTTGCGATTGGAACCCGCTGGACATGGATGCGGCGGCCCCCTGGGCCGGCCCGCGCCCGGCGCTGCTGGCGGCCATTGATGCCGGCCCTTGGCGCCATGGCGGCGATACGCGCGAGCGCCTGGAGCTGCTGGCCCTGCAGCTGCTGGAGGATCCACAAATAGCAAAAGACTGGCCTCACACCCAGGCCGTGCTGGAACGCCTGGGGCGGGAGGTGGCGCCGGCCCTGGATGCCTGCGGCAGCGAAGAGTTGCGCCAGTTCTCGCGCGCGCTGCAGGGCCGTTTTGTGCCGCCCGGGCCCAGCGGATCGCCTTCGCGCGGGCGCTGCGACACCCTGCCCACGGGCCGCAATTTCTACACCGTGGATACGCGTGCCATTCCCACGCAGACCGCCTGGGCCCTGGGCCAGCAATCGGCGCAGCGGCTGATAGAGCGCTATCTGCAAGAGCATGGAGAGTATCCCCAGGCCATAGGCATCTCGGTCTGGGGCACGGCCACCATGCGCACCGGCGGCGACGATATCGCCCAGGCCTTTGCGCTGATCGGTGTGCGCCCCAAATGGGCGCCGGGCAGCCAGCGCGTGCTGGACTTTGAGGTCATCCCCCGCGTGGGCCTGCAGCGCCCGCGCGTGGATGTGACGCTGCGCATCAGCGGTTTTTTCCGCGATGCCTTTCCGAATGTGGTGCAGATGTTCGACGCCGCCGTGCGTGCCGTGGCCGCGCAGGAAGAAGACGCGGAAGACAACCCGCTGCGTGCGCGCGTGCAGCGCGATGCCGCCGCCTGGGCCGCCCAGGGCATGGACGCAGACCAGGCCCACGAGCAGGCGCTGTGGCGCGTGTTTGGCGCACCCGCAGGCAGCTATGGCGCCAGCATGCACGAGATGCTGCGCACCGGGCAGTGGACCGATGCCGGCGATTTCGCCCGCCACTACCTGCACTGGGGCGCCTATGCCTACGGCCAGCAGGCCGACGGCCTGCCCGCGCGCCAGGCACTGGAAACGCGCCTGCAGGCCCTGGACGTGGTGCTGCAAAACCAGGACAGCCGCGAGCACGATTTATTGGACTCCAGCGAGTACTACCAGCACCAGGGCGGCATGGTGGCCGCCGTGCGCCATCTGGGTGGCAGTGAACCGGCCATTTACCACGGCGACCATGGCAATCCCGCTTCGGCCAAGATCCGCTCGCTGGCCGAGGAAATCGGCCGCGTGGTGCGCGCCCGCGTGACCAATCCCAAATGGATTGCCGGCGCCATGCGCCACGGCTACAAGGGCGGCTTTGAGATGGCGGCCACGGTGGACTATCTGTTTGGCTTTGACGCCACCACGGCCCTGGTCTCCGACCGCCACTACCAGATGGTGGCCCAGGCCTATGTGGAAGACGAGGCCGTGCGCGGCTTTTTGCGCGCGCACAATCCCCAGGCCTTGAGCGATATCGTGAATCGCCTGCTGGAGGCCATAGACCGTGGCATGTGGGAGCGACCCGAGGACATGCACCAGACACTGCTGACGCACATGCTGGAGCAGGAAGAATTCATGGAAGGACGGGCATCGCAATGACGGTCTCCACATTACCGCCAGTGTTTCCATTGGTGGCCATTCAGGGGCAGCCTCAACTGGTTCAAGCCCTGCTGCTGGCTGCCATTGAGCCCGCCCTGGGGGGCGTGCTGATACAGGGGCCGCGCGGCACGGCCAAGTCCACGGCGGCGCGGGCCCTGGCCGAGCTGCTGGCGCCCGCACCGTTTGCCACGCTGCCGCTGGGGGCCTCGGTGGAGCATGTGCTGGGCAGCCTGGACCTGGGCAAGGCCCTGGCCGGCAACGAACTGGTGTTCGCCCCCGGCATGGTGGCCAAGGCCCATGGCGGCGTGCTCTATGTGGACGAAATCAATCTGCTGCCCGATGCCATCGTCGATGTGCTGCTGGATGTGGCCGCCTCGGGCGTGAACCGTGTGGAGCGCGACGGCATCTCCCACAGCCATGCGGCGCGCTTTGTGCTGATAGGCACCATGAACCCCGAGGAAGGCATGCTGCGCCCGCAGCTGCTGGACCGGCTGGGCCTGTGCGTGCAGCTGGCCAATGCCCAGGACGTGCAGCTGCGCAGCGCCATCGTCAAATCCAGGCTGCGCTTTGAGCTGGACCCTGCAGGCTTTGCCCGGGAGCATGCGCCCCAGCAGGCCGCGCTGGCAGAGCGTTTGCGCGTGGCGCGTGCACGCTGCGCCAACCCCGACGAACTGCCCTGGAGCGATGCCATCCACGAGGCCGTGGCTCAGCAATGCATTGCGGCCCAGGTGGACGGCCTGCGTGCCGATCTGGTGATGCTGCGCGCGGCCCGGGCCCTGGCGGCCTGGGAGCAAAGCCCGGCCATAGAGGCCGAGCATGTGGCCCGGGTCGCGCCCCTGGTGCTGGCCCACCGTGGGGCAGAGCCGCAGCAGCCGACGTTGACCCAGCCGCCACAGCCACAGTCCGCGCCGGCTTCCGATGCGCAGCCTCAGCAGGTGCTGGCATCGCAGAGCGCCGCGAGTAAGCCAGCTGCTGCACCCGCACCGTCCCCGGCGCAGTCCATGCACAGTCCGGCGCCGGCTCCTGGTGCGGATCAAAAAGGCCAGGCTGGCAGCGCCCCCCAGGCCCTGGAACAACCTCCCCAGGGCTGGGGTCAGCCCCTGCCCCAGGCAAGTACCCTCTGCGCGCCCCCGCTGGGTGATGCCCTGGCCCAGGCCGCCATGGAGGCCCTGGCCGCAAAAAAAGCCCGCGCCCCCGGCCTGCCGCGTTAAGCCCTGCGGGCCGGGGGCGAGGGCGAGCCAACACGCCAGCCCAGGGTGCGGCCCTGGCCGGCCAGACGCGCCCGGGTGTGATGCCCGGCGATGCCGGCGCCATGCTGGACTGGCCGGCCAGCCTGCGTGCCCGCCTGCTGGAGGCCGACCCCGAGGCAGGCCTCCAGCCCGCGCATTTGCGCTGGCGCCAGGCCCTGACGACACCCCAGACCCTGCATGTGTTTGCCCTGGACTGTTCGGCCTCCATGGCCAGCGGTGCCCTGGCGCGCGCCAAGGGCCTGGTGTTGCAATGGATGCGCTGGGCCTATTTGCAGCGCATGCCCGTGGCCTTGCTGTGCTTTGGCGCCGGCCAGGTGCATTGGCGGCTGCCACCCGGCCGCGCACCGCGCTGGAATGCCGCGCTGATCGAACCCTTAGGTGGCGGCGGCGGCACGCCTTTGGCCCTGGCCGTGCACCAGGCCTGGGAACTGCTGGCCCGGCGTGCGCAGCAGCAGGGCCAGCCCGCCTGCCTGTGGCTACTCAGCGACTTTCGCAGCCCCGATGTGCTGGCGCTGGAGCAGCAGCGCGGCCCCCAAGGCCTGTCTCAGGTGCTGGTGGATTGCGAGTCACCGGCGGCCAGGCCGCAGTTTGCTGGGGCACAGCGCTTGGTACGGGCCTGGCCGGATGCGGTGGGCTTGGTGTTGCCGGAGTGAGGATGGATGGGGTTGATCGCCTGCCATGCCTGAGATGAGCCTTGGCGCCGAATTGGGTTGTTGTGCTGAGTTTGCATTCCGAGACCGGGTCTCGCCCCGGCAGGCGACGTCATTTTCTGGAATGCTCTGAACAACCTGCGAGCACAGCGCGTGAAATATGCTGCGTAGCGTCTAAGAACGTGTTCAAAGTCTCTACGCAGGCGCGTTGGAGCGCAATCGGGAGGAGTTCGAAGCGATGGGGCGCAGCTTGCACTCGTGTGCAAGCAAGCGCCAGCGCGATGAAATCGCCCGATTTCGCTCCAACCCTTCGGGCCAGTGGCTTTGCGGGCGGTCTACTGTGTTGCGAATCTTCGCAATAGCGCGGCTATTGCTGCGGTATCGCGCCTTGTATCCCATCCCGCAAAGACATTGGCGCGCCGCGAGGAGACGTTGAACACGTTCTAAGACTGGCGCACACCAAGGCCAGGGACACTGCGCAAGGGCCGCCCCGCCGCGCTGGTGTCGTCCCCCTCCGGCGCATCGCGATTCAGGGGGAGACTTTCATTTTCTGCAGGCATTGCACGATTTGCCGCGCCGCCTCGTCGATGCGGGGCCCGGGGCGCACCAGCACATCGAACTCGGCATTGGGAATGCGGCAGTAGTGGTTGCCGCGCAAGGCCGTGACGCGGCCCCAGCCCTGGCGCTCGGGGGGCGGCACGGGCAGGTCGGCCATGGTGATGATCAGATCGGGGTTGGCGCGCACCACATATTCGGGGCTGAGCTTGGGGTACATGGGCAGGTCGCGCCCGGCGATGTTGACCAGGCCCAGGCTTTGCAGCGTCTGTCCTATGAACGAGGCCTCGCCCGCAGCCGCCATGCCGCTGTGCAGCTCGAAATAGACTTTTTTCCCCTGCCACTGCGCCGGCATCTGGCGGCGCAGGGCTTCCAGCCGCTCCCGCGTCTGCCGCCACAGCCTGGTGCCGTCACCCGGGCGGCCCAGCAGTTGGGCCAGGGTTTCCAGCTCGCGCTCCATGTCCTCATAGGTCTGGGCATTCAGGGTCAGCACGGTGATGCCCAGGCGCTCCAGGCGCTCGTCCACACGGTGGTTGGGCCGGGCCAGCACCACATCGGGCTTGAGGGCGATGATGCGTTCTATGTCCGGGTCCCGGATGCTGCCCACCTGGGGCAGGGCGGTGGCCTGTGCCGGCCAGGTGGAATAGCGGTCCACGCCCACCAGGGCATCGCAGCCGCCCAGGGCGCAGATGGCCTCGGTGAACGAGGGCTGCAGCGAGACGATGCGCTGGGCCGGGCGAGGCAGGGCAATCGCTTTGTGCCTGGCGTCCTGCAGCCGTATGCCCTGGGGCGGCGCGGCCTGGGTGGGGGCGCTTGCCAGGGAAAGCGCCGAGGACAGCGCCAGGGCCTTGAGATAGTCGCTCATATCGTCGCGCGGCTGCCGCGTAAAAACGCTGTCGGCGTGTGGGGAAGGAAAAGGCCGCGATGATAGCCCAGGGCCTGCCCAGGCTAGAATCCACAAATAGTAATGATTCTTGTTTGATGCGGATGCCAGGCTCCGCACAGGACCCGGGCATCCGCCATGAACTCTTCCTCCTGCGCCACGCATGGCGAAGTCGCCACCCTCTATGTTGACCACCATGGCTGGCTGCAGAGCTGGTTGCGCCGGCGCCTGGGCAATAGCTGCGATGCGGCCGATCTGGCGCAGGACACTTTTGTGCGCATTTTGCGAGCGCGTGATGTGGGCGTCCTCCAAACCCCGCGTGCCTACCTGACCACGGTGGCCAAGGGCGTGCTGGTCAACTGGTACCGGCGCCAGGCGCTGGAGCAGGCCTATCTGGAGGCGCTGGCCCTGCTGCCCGAGCCCGAGGCGCCTTCGCCCGAGCAGCGTGCTCTGGTGCTGGAGACGCTCAACGAGATCGACGCCATGCTGGATGCGCTGCCGCCCCTGGTGCGGCGGACTTTTCTGCTCTCGCAGCTCGATGGCATGAAGTACGAAGACATCGCCCAGCAGCTGGGCGTGTCGCTGAGCAGCGTGAAACGCTATATGGCCCAGGCCTTTCGCCAATGCCTGGCGTTGACGGCGTGAGCGCCGTGGCGCCAGAGGCCATGGCAGAAAGCCTGCTGGACGAGGCTGCCGATTGGTTGGTGCGCCTGCATGGCGGTGCGCTCAGCCCCGCCGAGCGCGCGGACTTCGAGCGCTGGAGCCAGACCAGCTCTGCCCACCACCAGGCCTGGGCCAGGGCCGAGTCGCTGATGGGCAAGCTGGGTGGTTTGCCCGCCGCCCTGGCCATGCCGGCCCTGGACCGGTCGGTGCGCCATGGCCACCGCCAGCGCCGCGCCGTGGTGGCCAAGCTGGCCGCCTTGCTGGCCGTGGCCCCTGCAGGCTGGCTGGGCTGGAGCCTGGTACAGCAGCAGGGCTGGACGGCCGATGCGCACACCGCCATCGGCGAGCAACGCCACCTCACCCTGGCCGATGGCAGCCGCCTGCTGCTGGACACGGCCACGGCGGTAGACATTGTTTTTGATAGCAGCCAGCGCTTGATCTACTTGCGCAAGGGGGCGATTTCTATTCAAACCGCGGCCGATCCCAGTGGCGCGCAGCGGCCCTTTGCCGTGCACACCGCGCTGGGGCTGCTGCGCGCCCTGGGTACGCGCTTTACGGTGCGCTGCAGCGATGCGGCCGTGCACCTGGCCGTGACCGAGGGGGCGGTAGAGGCCACGCCCAGCCAGGCCCTGGCTCCCGCCATGGTGGTGCAGGCCGGGCAGCAAACCGTGCTGACGGCGCAAGGCCTGGAGGCGCTGCAGCCCGTATCAGCTGCCCAACAGGCCTGGGTGCAAGGCATGCTGGTGGCGGACGCCATGCCGTTGCATGCGGTCTGCGCCGCGCTGTCGCGCTACCGCTCCGGTGTCTTGCAATGCGCGCCCGAGGTGGCGCAGCTGCGCATCTCGGGGGCCTACCCGCTGACCGATACCGACCAGGCCCTGGCCATGCTGGAGTCCACCTACCCGCTGCAGGTGGCGCGCCGCTGGCGTGGCCACTGGGTCACGCTGCTGGCCCGGTGAATGCCGCACACCTGAAAAAAATTGCACCGCAGCTGAGACCTTTTGCGTTCTCGCTTGGCAAAGCCTGTGAACCCTTTCATATGGCTTTTGCGCAAGGACTGTTTCCCATGTCTGTTTCCCTGGCCCCGCGCCCTGTTTACCACCCCGTGGCGGCTGCTGTCCGTCTGAGCCTGCTGGGCATGGCCCTGGCTGCTGGCACGGCCCATGCTGCGGCCGATGCCGCCCTGCAGGCGCCCGCAGCCAGCCAGACTGTCCAGAGCTACCGCATCGCCGCCGGCCCGCTGGGCCTGAGCCTGGCCGAAGTGGCCGCCGGCGCGGGCATGGCCCTGTCTTTCGACCCCGCGCTGACCCAGGGCCTGCACAGCCCCGCCGTGGCGGGCAGCTTCACTGCGTACGAGGCGCTGCAGCGCCTGCTGGCTGGCAGCGGTTTGCAACTGGTGCAGCGGCCCAGCGGGAGCTACAGCCTGGAAAAAAAGGCGCAGCCACTGCATGCGGGCAGCAGCCTGGCCGAGGTGAAGGTGACGGCCCAGGCGGAACGCAGCACGGCCACCGAAGGCTCGGGCTCCTACACCGTGCGCCAGAGTGGAACGGCCACGCGCATGGGCTTGTCGCTGCGCGAGACGCCGCAGTCTGCCACGGTGATCACCCGGCAGATGATGGACGAGCAAGGGCTGACCAGCCTGCCCGAGGTGCTGGAAAAGACCACGGGCGTCACCGTGGGCCGCAATGACAGCGAGCGCACGACCTTTTATTCACGTGGTTACTCCATAGAGAACTTCCAGTTCGATGGTGTGCCCAACACCATGGACGCGGCCAACCAATACACCACCTCGCTGGCCGACAGCGCCATCTATGACCGGGTGGAAGTGGTCAAGGGCGCAACCGGCTTGCTGACGGGGGCGGGCTACCCCTCGGCCGTGGTGAATTTGGTGCGCAAGCGCCCGAGCCGTGAGTTCCAGGCTTCGGTGGAGGCCGGCATAGGCAGCCATGAGCGCTTGCGCGGCGTAGCCGACATCTCTACCCCCATCACGGCCGATGGGCGCGTGCGTGGCCGCGTGGTGGCCGTGGCCCAGAACGCCAAGTCACAGGTGGATGACTACAGCCGCAATGCACGCAATCTCTACGCCATTGTGGAAGCCGATCTGGCGGCACACACCACCCTGAGCCTGGGGCTGGACCATATGCAGACCCGCGCCCGGGGCGCGAGCTTTGGCCACATTCCCTTGTTCTTCACGGACGGCAGCCGCACGCATTTCCCGACCTCGTTCAATCCCGCTGCGCGCTGGTCGTACTGGGACAACGACAGCACCAATGTGTTTGCCGAGCTCAAACATGGTTTTGCCAACGGCTGGAAGCTGGATGTCTCGGCCGGCCGCTTGCGCCAGTCGCGTGATGTGGAAGTCGGCGTGGCGGCCCACGGCATGGTGGACCCGGTCACCGGGCTGGGGGTGAACATGCTGTCCAACAAGATTCCTTCGGATGCGACAACCCATGCGGTGAATGCCGTGCTGTCCGGGCCGTTTGAGCTGCTGGGGCGCGAGCATGAGCTGAGCTTTGGCACCAGCTGGTCGCGCCAGCGCCGGCATGCGCCCGGCTACAACAACGCCTATGGCCCTGTGGGCAATTACTTTGAATGGGATGGCTCGGCGCCACGGCCCAACTTTGTGCTGCGCAACCACCGCATGACCCGCATTGTGGAGAAGGGGGCTTTTGCGGCGGCACGCCTGCGGCCTACGGATGCGCTGTCTGTCATTCTGGGTTCGCGTGTGAGCTGGTACGACATGCTGGACGACACCACGGGCCTCAATGGCAGCTACAGCGTGGGCAATCAGCTGCGCGTGGCACACAAGACCGTGCCCTATGCCGGCGTGGTGTATGACCTGGACTCGCAGTTCTCGCTCTACGCCAGCTATACCGACATCTTCAACCCCCAGACCTATTACAAGGACCGGGCCGGCAATCCCCTGCCGCCGTTGACGGGCAAGAGCAAGGAGGTGGGGGTCAAGGGCGAGTTGCTGGATGGCAAGCTCAACACCTCGCTGGCGCTGTTCCATATCCAGCAGCGCAATGCGCCGCAGTTTGTCGGCACCAACCCCGGCTCTGGCGAGGAAGCCTATGTGGTCATGGACGGGGTGACCAGCAAGGGCGTGGAGATGGAGGTCTCCGGCACCATCACACCGGGCTGGAATGTCTATGGTGGCTACACCTATCGGACATCGAAGGCGCCGGCGCAGCCCGATGTGATTCTGAGCGCGGTCAACACCAACCAGCCCAAACATCTGTTCAAGCTCAGCACCAGCTACCGCCTGCCCGGCGTGGGCCAGCGCTGGACCGTGGGCGGCTCGCTGACCTGGCAGAGCCTGACCTACTTCCAGCAGTCGAGTGCCCCTTACTGGCGTGCGGACCAGCGCGCCTATGCATTGGTGGGACTGATGGCGCGCTATGAGGTGGACAAGCAATGGTCGCTGGCGCTGAACATCAACAACCTGTTCGACAAGACCTATATGCCCGGCCTGGGCTCCTACGGCACCGGCGTCTATGGCGACAAGCGCAATGTGAACCTGACGGCCCGCTACCACTTTTGAGGCGCTTGGCAGCCGCGGTAAGAAGCCATGTTCGCGGTCAGCGCGAAACGGCTACAATTGAATAAGAATGATTCTTGTTTAATTGGGGCTGTTGTCCCGCCAAGGAACCGGGACGCCATGTCTGCCGCGCACAGCCCTGACCATCAGCATATTGCCGCTCTGTACACCGACCACCATGGCTGGTTGCAGGGCTGGCTGCGCCGCAGGCTGGGCCATGCAGGCGATGCGGCCGATCTGGCGCAGGACACGTTTGTGCGTCTGCTGGATGCGCCAGACGCCACGCCCGAGAAGCAGGGCGGCTGGCAGCTGCGCGAGCCGCGCGCCTATCTGACGCTGATTGCCAAGCGCCTGCTGGCGAATCTGTACCGGCGCCGCTCGCTGGAGCAGGCCTATCTGGAGGCCCTGGCCCAACTGCCCGAGCCCATGGCGCCTTCGCCCGAAGACCAGGCCATCATCCTGGAGACGCTGCAGCAGGTGGACGCCATGCTGGACGGCCTCAAGCCAGCCGTGCGCGCCGCCTTTTTGCTGGCCCAGCTCGAAGGCCTGGGCTATGCCGAGATCGCCGCCCGCCTGGGCCTGAGCGAGCGCACCGTCAAGCGCTATATGGCACAGGCCATGGCGCGCTGCATTCTGCTGCAGCCATGAGCGGGGTGCAGACCGTGGCCCCGGAGGCCATCAGCGAGCAGATGGCGCTGCAGGCGGCCGAGTGGTTTTTTCTGCTGCAGTCCGGCGCGGCCAGCGGCCAGGACCGGCAGCGCTGGCAGCACTGGCATGCGGCCCATCCCGCGCATGCCGTAGCCTGGGAGCGCGCACAACATGTGGGGCAAACCTTTGCCCGGCTGCCGCCCTCGCTGGCGCTGCCGGTGTTGAACCGCGCTGCCGCGCAAAGGCGCCGGGCCGTCAAGGCCTTGGCCCTGCTGCTGGTGGCCGCGCCCACGGGCTGGCTGGCCTGGCGCCACGGTGGTGCTGCCGACCTGCTGGCCGATCTGCACACCGCCACGGGCGAGCGCCGCACGCTGCAACTGGCCGATGGCAGCCGGCTGCAGCTGGACACGGCCAGCGCCGTCAACATCAGGTTTGATAGCGATCTACGCTTGCTGCACCTGCTGCACGGGGCGATTTACATAGAAACTGCAGCCGATGCGCACCTCCCGCCGCGCCCCCTGGTGGTGGCCACGGCCCAGGGGCGCATGCGTGCCCTGGGTACGCGCTTTACCGTGCGCCAGGACGGCGATACCACGCGCGTGGCCGTGCTCGACGGCGCGGTGGAGCTGCGCCCGCGCGCAGCACCCGAGCAGGTGCTGGTGCTGCAGGCCGGCCAGCAAACCCGTATGACGGCACAGTCCATCGCTGCTGCGGAGGTGGTAACGCCCGACGCGGAGGGCTGGGCCCATGGTGTGCTCCAGGTGCGCAATATGCGGCTGGCGGACTTTGCGGCCGAGCTGGGCCGCTACCGCCCCGGCGTGCTGCACTGTGACCCCGCCGTGGCCGAGTTGCGTATCTCGGGGACTTTTCAGCTGCAGGGCGACACCACGGCCGTGCTGGAAAGCCTGCCCCAGGTACTGCCCGTGGCCCTGCGCTATCGCACTCGCTACTGGGTGACTCTGGTGACACCCCCCTGAGGCGCTGTGCGCCTTCCCCCCGCTCTCGCGTCGCTGCGCTCGCGGGCAGGGGGACGCTGCCCGCGCTGCGGGGCGGCCCTTGCGCGGCAGCTCTGGCTTTGGGGTACTGCCAGCGCTGTGCCGGTTTTGCGTACTGCCCCCTGGTGTGACTCCCTCGCCCCTTCGGGGAGAGGGTGGGGGTGAGGGGCAGCCTCGAAAACCACAGCGCTTGATTCCAGACATTACGGAAAGCAAATGCGATGCATTTTTTGCAAAAAATCTGTCCCTTTTATTTTTCTGGCGTGTGAAGCCTAGGAGAACTTTGCACAACAAGCTTCAGGAGCCCGATCGTCCATGGCACGCCCGTTTTTTCACCTTCACCCTGCAACCCCGCGCCATGCCTTGGCGCTGGCGGCGCGTTGCGCCCTGATTGCCATGGCCTGCACGGCGGGCACAGGCCAGGCGCAGACCTTGGCCGCATCTGCTGCGGCGCAGGCCGAGACCATGCAGAACTACCAGATCGCGCTGGGCGCACTGGATGAGGCCCTGGCCAGCTTTGCCGTGCGCGCGGGCATCAGCATCACCATGCCGCCGGCCCTGGTGCAGGGCAAGACCTCGCCCGGCCTGCAGGGCCGTTATGGCCTGCGCGATGGCCTGGCCGGCCTGCTGGCTGGCACGGGGCTGGAGGCGGTGGCCGGCAGCGGCGGTGTCTATACCCTGCGGGCCTTGCCGGTGGTGGTGCCGGGCGCTGCGGCAGGGCCGGGGGCCATGCTGGGCGAAGTGAAGGTGACGGCCGAGGCCGGACGCAGCATGCCCACGGAGGGATCGGGGCGCTATATCGCCCGCTCCAGTGAATCGGCCACCAAGCTGGATTTGGCTTTGCAAAAGACACCGCAGTCCATCACGGTGATCACGCGCCAGCAAATGGACGACCAGGGCCTGCAGGGCATTGCCGACGTGCTGCGGCAGACGCCAGGCATTGCGGTGAACCGCGACAACACCGAGGGCTACAGCTTTTATGCCCGGGGCTTTCAGGTGGAGAACTTTCAGTTCGACGGCGTGCCCAGCCTGTCCAGCGCCGGCGGCAATGTGCGTGACAACTACAGTCTGACCGACTCTGCCATTTATGACCGTGTCGAAATCCTCAAGGGCGCAACAGGCCTGGTGAATGGCGTGGGTGATCCTTCCGGGGTCATCAACCTGGTGCGCAAGCGGCCCACGGCGGATTTTCAGGGGCATGCATCCGTGGATGTCGGCTCCTGGGATGACTACCGCAGCGAGGTGGATCTCTCCAGCCCCTTGAGCGCAGATGGCCGCATCCGTGGGCGCCTGGTGGCTGCAGCCCAGGACAGCCGCAGCTTTATCGACTACCTGAAGACGCGCAAATCGCTGCTGTACGGCATTGTGGAAGCCGATCTGGCGGCGTCGACCACGCTGTCGCTGGGCTTCAACATCCAGCAGAACAAAGGCCAGGGAACGACCAACAGCCATCTGCCGGCCTTCTTCTCGGATGGGACGGTGGCGCGGTTCTCCCGCTCCACAAATGCGGCCGATCGCTGGGCGCACCGTGACCAAGATACACAGCATCTGTTTGCCACGCTGGAGCATGAGCTGGGCAGCGGCTGGAATCTGAAGGCCCATCTGGGGCGGCGCACCTACCAGTCGCGGGAGGTCATCTCGGGCATCAGCAGTGCCACCATTGACGCCACTACGCACAGCGTGGACCACGGGTTTTATGCGGGTGGTGCTTCCCAGTTCAATACCGATACGACGGAAGACAGCATGGACCTGCAGCTGTCCGGCAAATACGCCTTGGGCGGGCGTGATCACAAGCTGGTGCTGGGCTATGGCAGCGCGCGTACCAAGGCCGTATCGAATCGCTCGGATGGCGATACCGATGCCCTGATTCCGGATGTTTTTCACTGGGACAACAACGCCAGCCAGCCCACGGCTTATGAATGGTGGTCGCGGTTTGACGTGAATGCCCGCCAGAAGATTGCCTATGCGGCCACTGTGCTGCAGCCTTCCGATCGGCTGTCGCTGATCCTGGGTGGCCGTGTCACCGACTACGCGTGGAGTTTGGCCAGCATCAATGCGCTGGGGCGCTCCAGCTACGCTTCCACCAAGATCCATGGCAAGTTCATCCCCTATGCGGGCGTGACCCTGGATGTGGATGGCCAGCACACGGTCTATGCCTCCTACACCGATGTCTTCAAGCCCCAGGCATACAACTACGATGCCCAGGATCGCCAGCTGAACCCCTTGACGGGCAAAAGCTATGAGCTCGGTATCAAGGGCAGCTACCTTGAGAACAAACTCAACGCCAGCGCGGCACTGTTTCAGCTGAAGCAGGACAACTACGCCATCAACGACCCCAGTGGTGCCACACGGCCCGACGGCGGCGTGGCCTCTGTGGCCATTCAAGGTGTGACCACCAAGGGCGTGGAGCTGGAGGTCTTTGGTGAGCTGCAGCCGGGCTGGCAGCTGGGCGCAGGCATCACCTATATCCAGCCGCGCGATGCCTATGGCAAGCGTGTCAGTGCGAACCAGCCCGAGAAGACCTTCAAGCTGGCCACGATGTATCGCCTGCCTGGGACCTGGAAGCATGTGAGCGTGGGAGGCAATGTCCAGTGGCAAAGCGGGACTTATTTCACGCAGCAGATTGCGGGAGCAGACCGGCGCTTCAGCCAACCCGCTTACACCGTCGTGGGGCTGGTGGCTGGGGTGCAGCTGAGCCGCCAGCTCAAGGCCACCTTCAGCGTCGACAATCTGTTCGACAAGTACTACTACGCGGGCATTGGCAACTACAACTCGGTTTTCTGGGGCGCGCCACGCAGTTTCAAGGCCAATCTGCGCTACGTCTTCTGAGCGTGGTGCCGGTGGGGATGGTCTTATAGGTACAATTGAATAAGAATGATTCTTGTTTGATTGCGGTACCCGGGCCTGCAATACACCCGGGCTCTCGCCATGACCTCTTCACCCAGCCTTTTGCACCGCGAAGTCGCCACCCTCTACACCGACCACCATGGCTGGCTGCAGGGTTGGCTGCGCCGACGTCTGGGCAATGCCTGGGAGGCCGCAGACCTGGCCCAGGACACCTTTGTGCGCCTGCTGGCCACGCCTGCGGGCCAGTCCGGGCTGCAGGCAGCGCCGCTGCGTGAGCCGCGTGCCTACCTGGCCACGGTGGCGCGGCGGCTGCTGATCAACCACCTGCGCCGCCAGTCGCTGGAGCAGACCTATCTGGCCGCGCTGGCCGCCTTGCCTGAACCCCAGGCGCCTTCGCCCGAGCAGCAGTTGGTGATTTTGCAGGCCCTGCAGGAGCTGGATGCCATGCTCGATGGCCTGCCGCCCAAGGTGAGGGCCGTGTTTGTGTTGTCCCAGGTCGATGGGCTCACCTATGCGGCCATTGCCGAGGAGCTGGGCATGGGCCTGCGCTCCGTCAAGCGCTATATGGCCCAGGCCATGGCCGAATGCATTTTGCTGGCGCCATGAACCGGACCGGCCCAGTTGCTGAGATGCCGCCGGTGCTGACGCGTGCAGTGGCCCTGCAGGCCGCCGAATGGTTTGTGCGGCTGCAGGCGGGTGATGCCCCTGCCGCCGACCACCAGGCCTGCGCGGCCTGGCGTGCCCGGGCGCCCGAGCATGAGCTGGCCTGGCAGCGTGCCCTGGCCGTGAGCCAGCGCGCCGCTGGGGTGCCGCCCGCACTGGGCAGTGCCAGCCTGCGCCGGCCCCAGCGCCTGGCGCGCCGCGATGCGGCCCGTGCACTGGCGGTGTTGATGGTGGCCGCGCCTGCGGGCTGGCTGGCCTGGCGGGTCGAGCCCTGGCAGCGCTGGTCGGCCAGCCACGCCACGGCCACGGGGGAATGGCGCGGCTGGACCTTGGCCGACGGCAGCCGCATGACCCTGGACACGGCCAGCGCGGTGGACATTGAATTTGATAGCTACCAGCGCACTATCCATCTGCGCTCTGGGGCAGTTTGGCTGGAAACGGCGCCCGACCCCCAACCTGTACACCGCCCCCTGCTGGTGTTGACCCCCCAGGGCCGGGTGCGGGCCATAGGCACGCGCTTCAGCGTGCGCACAGAGGGTGAGCGCAGCCAGGTGGCTGTGCAGCAGGGCGCGGTGGAGCTGTGCCCGCGCCATAGCGCGACGGTGCTGCGGCTGCAAGCTGGCGAGCAGGCGGCTTTTGACCGCGACCAGGTTGAGGCGGCACAGCCAGCGGCCAGTGGCGCCGGCCAGTGGGTGCACGGCGTGCTGGCTGTGGACGATGTGCGTCTGGACGATTTTGTGGCCGAGCTGGGCCGCTACCGCCACGGTTTGCTGCGCTGTGATCCGGCCGTGGCCGGCCTGCGCCTCACGGGCGCCTTCCAGCTGGCCGATACCGAGGTCGTGCTGCACAACCTCATGCAACTGCTGCCCGTGCGCCTGCTGTACCGCACGCGCTACTGGGTCACCTTGCTGCCCGCTGCCTGATTTTTTGCCCTGATGGAGCCAGGCTTGGCCCCTTTTCCGAAACCGGTGTGTCCTGTTCGATGACAAGCCATTTCATCGACCCGTATTTTTCAAGGAAACACACACCATGGTTTCGCAGTCCAGCGCACCTTTTCCGCTTCACCCCATTTCCCAGGCAGGCCTGGCCGTGCTGATGGCCGTGGGCCTTGTGCTCGCGGTCTCACCAGGCATGGCCCTGGCCCAGCCGGTGATGCAGACACAGGCAGCTGCGTCGGCGCCACGCCAGTTCCTGGTGCCACCCGGGCCACTGGCCCAGGCTCTGACGGCATTTGCCGCCGATGCCGGCGTGAGCGTGAGTGTGCCGCCCGCGTTGGTGCAGGGAAAGCGCACGGCAGGACTGCAGGGGCGCTATACCGTGCGGGAGGCACTGGAGCGGCTGCTCGCTGGCTCAGACCTGCAGGCCGAGGCGGCCGGGCAGGGCAGCTATGTGCTGCGTGCCGTTGCAGAAGTGCTCCCGGCCGGAGCGGCTGCGGGCGCCACGCTGGCCGAAGTGCGGGTGCAGGCCCAGGCCGAGCGCAGCGGCACTACCGAGGACACGGGCAGCTACACCCAGACCGGCCCCAGCCGCACGGCCACGGGCCTGGCGCTGTCGCTGCGCGAGACGCCACAGTCCGTCAGCGTGATGACACGCCAGCGCATGGACGACTTCAAGCTGGAGACGCTCACGGATGTGATGGAGCAGACACCAGGCCTGTTCGTTGACCACCAGGGTGATGCCAACAACTTTTTTGTGCGTGGTGAAAACGTCAACCTGCAAGTCGATGGGATGCGCCAGATGGCGGGCGGCTGGGCTGTTGATACGCACAAACAGTATTCGATGGACGACATGGTGGAGATCGACCGCATCGAAGTGCTCAAGGGCTCGTCGGGTTTGATGAATGGAGATGGCAAGTACGGGGCCACCGTCAACATGGTTCGAAAGCGCCCGACACATGAATTCAAGGCCAGTGTGGGGGCCAGCGCGGGAAGCTGGGGCAACTACCGCACCGACGTGGACTTGGGTGGGCCGCTCAACGCCAGCGGCACGGTGCGTGGCCGCATCGTGGCTGCGGCGGCGGACGGCAAGGATTTTCGCGATAACGTCAAGCGCAAGAACCAGACGCTTTTCGGCACGCTGGATGTCGATTTGACGTCGGACACACTGCTCAATGTCGGCTTCATCTACCGGCACCGCGAGTATTACGGCGCAGGCGACACCGCCATGATCCAGGCCTATGCGGCCAACGGCCAGTACCTGGGGCTGGGGCCGCGCTCCTTCAATGTGGCGGCGCCCTGGTCGGGTTATGAACAAGACGCCCATACGCTTTTTGCCAATCTGGAGCATCGCTTTGGCGGCGGCTGGACAGCCAAGCTGCGGGCTAGCGAAGAGCAGACGAAAAATCCCTATGCGGAATCGGGCTACTGGTGGACTGCGGTGCCCGAGGCCATCGATGTGTCCTGGACGCGCGATTACACCAACCGCAACCGCGGGCTAGCGCTTGAACTCCAAGGGCCCTTCCAGCTTTTCGGCCGCAGGCATGAAGTGATGTTCGGGGCCGACTTTGCGCGCACCCGCTCCGATGCCCATTCAGGCAGCGACCGTCTCAGCAATCTGGGGCTGGATTACGCCAACGGTGGCGGCGCTATTGCGCGCCCCGATCTGGACAGCTACCCGGAAGACAACCACAGCCATTTCAGCTCCAAGCGCAGTTCTTTCTACGCTACAGGCCGCTTCAGCCTGGCCGATCCGCTCAAGTTGATTACGGGGGCGCGCATCACAAACTACCAGCAGTACGACCTCACGCCCTATGCCTGGTCGAACAATGACTACAAGAAAAATGGCGTCATCACGCCCTATGCCGGGTTGGTGCTGGACATGCACGAGAACGTCTCGCTCTATGGCAGCTATGCCAGCATCTTCAAGCCGCAAAGCGCCATTGACGCGCAAGGCCGGATGCTGGACCCCGAAGAAGGCCAGACCTATGAGGTGGGCGCCAAGGGCGAGTTCTTTGACAAACGCCTGAATGCCAGCATTGCCCATTTCTGGATGAAGACCGACAACGTAGCCGAGCTGACCGGAGACCAAATGCCAGATGGCACCAGCATCTACCGCTCCGTCTCGGGCGTCTCTCGGCACGGTTATGAGCTGGAGCTTTCGGGCGAACTGGCCCGTGGCTGGCAGGCACAGGGCGGCTATGTGATGAACAGCAGCAGCCTGAGCAGCGCAAGTTATCTTCCCAAAAACCAATTCAAGCTGGGCACAACCTACCAGTTCGGCGGCGCATTGGGTGGCCTGACCGCAGGTGTATCCACACGCTGGCAAAGCAAGACATCGGCCAGGGCGCTGGAGCAGCCCGCATTCTGGGTTGTGGACCTGATGGCGCGCTACCGCGTGAACCAGTACCTGAGCCTGAGCCTCAATGTCAGAAACGCCTTCGACAAAAGCTACTTCGCCAGCATGCGGGACGCCGGCCGCATCCAGTACACCTGGGGCGCACCGCGTAGCGTCAATGTGGGCATGCGCTACGACTTCTAAAAAGCGAGCGGCTTGTGCTTTCCATACCCGGGATTCAAGTGCCTTTATGGCTACGATCCAATAAATGAAAGCGCATGGTGCTCTTGTTTTTGCATTGAAGCAGTTGCATCGTGCAAAGCCGGCGGTGGGGCCGGAGCAGAAAGAATTCTGCATAGCTGGAAACATTAAATGAGAATTGATATCATTTGATGTTTCCCAGATCCATCGCTGCTCCCCATGCCCGCCGCCGAAACTGCTTTGCACCGCGAAGTCACCACCCTCTACACCGACCACCATGGTTGGTTGCAGGGCTGGTTGCGCAAAAAGCTGGGTGATGTGCACCAGGCTGCCGACCTGGCGCAGGACACCTTTGTGCGCCTGCTGGCGCGCGAGGAGCCGGTGCAGGCGCGGGAGCCCCGGGCCTTTTTGACCACGGTGGCGCAGCGCGTGCTGGCTAACCACTACCGCCGTCAGAAACTCGAACGGGCCTATCTGGAGGCGCTGGCCCAGTTGCCACAGGCCATGGCCCCATCGCCCGAGGAGCGGGCCCTGCTGCTGGAGGCGCTGGACGCCATAGACCGCATGCTCGACGGGCTGCCGGAGCCCGTGCGCCGCGCCTTTTTGCTGGCCCAGCTCGATGGCATGAAGCAGGCCGATATCGCCACCACCCTGAATCTGTCGCTGACCACCGTCAAACGCTATCTGGTGCAGGCCGGCATGCATTGCATGGCGGCCATCGCCGCAGAACCCGCATGAGCGCCCCGGCCGGTTTGGAGGCCCTGCCGCAGGCCATTGCCCAGCAGGCCGTGGAGTGGTGGCTGCAGCTGCAGGAAGCGCCGGACAGCGCTGCCATGCACCAGCAATGGCAGGCCTGGCGCTGCCAGAACCCCTTGCATGAACAGGCCTGGCAGCGCGTTGAGGCGGTGCAGCAGCGGCTGCAGGGCGTGGTGGATGCGCCGCACACGGCCTTGGCGCATGCCGCTCTGGCCCCTCGGCGCGGTGCGGGCCGGCGTCGTGCGGTCCAGGCCCTGGTGTTGCTGGTGTTTGGTGGTGGAGCGGCCTGGCAGATGGAGTCGCACATGCCCTGGCGCAATTCTTGGCGCAATTGGGTGGCCGATGTGCGCACGCCGCGTGGCGAACGCCGGCGCCTGACCCTGGATGACGGCACGCAGCTGGTGCTGCAGGGCGGCAGCGCGCTGGATGTGGTCTATGACCGCAGCGAACGCCGGCTGCTGCTGCGCGCCGGTGAGGTCTATGTCACCTCGGCCCCCGACACCCAGCAGCCCGCACGCCCCCTCGTGGTGCAGACCATGGCGGGTGAGATGCGCCCCCTGGGCACCCGCTTCACCGTGCGCACCGAGGAGGATGGCCGCAGCCTGGTTGCCGTCTACGAAGGTGCAGTGCAGCTGCAGCCTCGCCTGGCACCTGGGCAGGTGCTGCCGGCCGGCCAGCAGGCCTGGCTGGATGCCCACCAGGTGCAAACGCCCGAACCCGCGCGGGAAGATGCCTGGGCCTGGGTGGATGGCATGCTGGTGGCGCGCGGCATGCGGCTGGACGCCGTGTTGCAGGCCTTGCAGCCTGCCAGCACCGCCACCCTGGTCTGCCACCCGGCAGTTGCGGGGCTGCAGGTGTCCGGTACTTATCCGCTGGACGATGTGCCCCGGGTGATGCTGGCCTTGGGCAGCTTGCTGCACCTGGAAGTGCGCACGCTGACCCGCTGGTGGGGCAGTCAGGAGCTGGCCATAGGCCCGGTGGGCGCGTTGTAGAGCGCCATTGCGGCAAGTGCTCGCAAGCTGCCGAAATTGCAGTGCTATGGAGCTGATAGCGGCTTGCGCAGATGCTGTCGGAGTCTTCGCCTTAAAAGCTGCTGAAACTATGGTGTTTATTGCACAGGCAGCTATGAAAAAAGAAAGCCGCTTCGGTGGCCCTGGGCAGCACATGCACGCATTTCCCCCATTTTTTCAGCCGAGGTGGGCTGTTTTGGCAGCTTGCGGGACATGGCTAAGGAAGGCGGTGCGCACCGCCTGTGGGCCAACCCGGTGCGGTCTTTTGCCGGTGGGTTGCACTTCATTTTTTCGGCCTTCGGGCCCTGACCACCATGGCTGATCTTTTGGCGCAGGCGCATTCTGCGCATTTCTCCTCTTCCTCTACGGCCCCTGCATGGGCTGTTCACCGTCTGGTGCTGGCCCTGGCTGCTGCCGGCCTGTGCGCCAGCGCTGCGGCGCAGGTGGCTGCAGAAAATGCGGCACCTGCACCTTCCGCCGCTGCGGCCGATGCCCTGCGCGACTACCGCATTCCCGCCGGCCCGCTGGATGAGGCACTCAACCGCTTCGGCCGCGCCTCGGGCCTGTTGCTGTCCTTCACCCAGGAGCAGGTGCAGGGCCTGCGCAGCCCGGGGCTGGAAGGGCGGCATACGCAGGCAAAGGGGATCGCAGCGCTGTTGCATAACACCGGGCTGCAAGCACTGCGCAGACCCGATGGCAGCTATATGCTGCAGCCCGTGGCAGAAGTGCATGTGCCGGTGGACTACAGCCTGCGCGAAGTACGCGTTGCGGCCCAACGCTTGGGGGAAACGGAGGGCACAGGTTCCTACACCAGTGATGCGATCACCGTGGGAAAGACTGCACAGGCGATGCGTGAGATGCCGCAGTCGGTGGCGGTGATGACCCGGCAGCGGCTGGATGACCAGAACATCACCGACCTGGGCAAGGCTGCTGAACAGGCCGTGGGTATGACCGTAACGGACAACAATTACCGATTGCCCAACATCTACTCGCGTGGTTTTCAGATCAACAGCATCCAGCTGGACGGCGGCGCACCCATGGACACAGGTCTGTATGCCAACGTGGCCTATGACCTGGCTGAATACGATCGCATTGAGTTGTTGCGCGGTGCGGCTGGTTTGCTCAATGGCACCGGAAATCCGGGGGGAGCGGTGAACCTTGTACGGAAGATGCCGACAGCGACGCCTCAGTTCAGCTTCACGGCAAGTGCAGGCAGCTGGAACAACTACCGCACGGAATTCGATGCATCGGGCCCCTTGGCTTTTGATGGGAAATTGCGTGGCCGAGCCGTCATCGCTTATGAAAACCGCAAATACTTCACGGACCGTCGCTCCAGCGAGAAACCCTTCTTCTACGGGGTGCTCGAAGCCGACCTTGGGCCGACAGCCACGCTGGCCTTGGGCATGCGTGAGCAGCGCCTGCATGAAAATGGCAACGGCGCAGGCCTGCCACGCTACAGCACAGGCGCCGACCTGGGACTGCCACGCCACACCAGTCTGACCACAGACTGGGCCTATATGGATGGATATTCCAAAGAGGCGTTCGCCAAACTCACTTGGCGCGTCGCGCCGCAATGGACGCTGAGGGCCAATGCGACCCGCGCGCGTCAGCATGGGATGACCAAGGCCGCATTTGGGGCGGTGGCCGTGGACCCACTGACCGCGCAGGGAACGCGCTGGCTTGGTATCCCTACCGAATATTGGAATCGCCAGAACTTGCTGGATGTGAACCTCAGCGGCGCATTCAAGCTACTGGGTCGCACGCATGAGCTGTTGGTCGGGGCAGACATGCAGGACATCAGCAGCCGCCAATATGACTACGGTTACAGCACCAACCCTATCGGGCGGCCGCTTGACGTATTCAACCCAGGCAACACCCCATGGCCCGAGCCGGTGATGAATGCGGATCCACTGCGCAGCTACGGTCCCTACGGACAAAAGCAATACGGGTTGTATGGCACTTTGCGAATGGAACTGGCAGAAGGAACCAAGCTCATTGCCGGGGCACGCCTGAACCGCTACAAGTACAGCGCGGCCTACCGCGAACGCGATGTTTCAGGAGCCTGGGGGGCGCAGGAATCTACGGGCTATTCCGAGCCGACGAAGGCTGTCCCGTTTGCAGGCCTGGTTCATGATCTGAATGGGCAATGGACGGCCTATGCCAGCTATGCCGAGATATTCAAGCCGCAAGCAGAGTACAAGGCTGGCCCGGCACCAGGAACAGGTCTGGAGCCCATGCACGGCTCTACCACCGAGCTAGGCATCAAGGGTGAGTTGTTGGATGGAAAGCTCAATACAGCTTTTGCGCTCTATCGAACAGAGCAGAACGACCAGGCCGTGCTAGATCCTCATTATCCGCTGCAGGGCATTACCTGGCGTTCGGGGCAGTGCTGCTACGTATCCAGCGGCAAGACGGTCAGCCAGGGCTTTGACATGGAAATCAGTGGTGAGGTGGTAGGTGGCGTGAACCTCTATGCGGGCTATACCTACAACCACAACCGTAACAAAGCGACCGATGCGCCCTTCAGCAGCATTACGCCGCGGCACTTGCTCAAGCTCTGGGGAACTTGGCAGCTGCCGGATCAGGCTTCGCAGTGGAAGCTCGGCGGCGGAGCCAACATTCAAAGCAAGCAGTATGTGACAGGCACGGCTGCAACCTGGAATGCAACTACCGGAAAATTCGATGGGCCTACTGTCCCGTTCAAATACACCCAAGGTGGCTATGCCGTATGGAATCTGATGGCGGAGTATCGCCTTGACCCACGTTGGGCACTGACCTTTCACGTGAACAACCTGCTGGACAAGACCTATTACCGAACGATGGGAACCTCGGTTTCAGGCAACTATTACGGCGAGCCGCGCAATATGGCGGTGATTCTGCGAGGGAAATTCTGATGCAGGGGGCTGAGAGTTTTTATTCAGTAGCACCCAAGGCGCGTGAGGAATTCCAGCCGAAGTCTCCAAAGCTTGTCACGTCACTGGCAGACGTTGGTTGCAACGTCATACATGCGGGCTGTGAGGTCGGCTGCTTAGTCGCTGCTGGCCTGCGCGGCCACCAACGCCCGGTACTGGGGAATGGCGGTTCTCAAAATGGTCTGCAGTTTTTCGCTGGCCACGACCCCGGTGTTCAGGCGCATGGTGGCGCAGGGGGTGTTGGTGTGGGGGCAAAAGATCTTGCCCGGGGCCACGGTCACATTGTGCTGGCCCAGCCATTCGGCCAGGCGCGTGGAGTCCGGGATGCCGGCAAAGCTGGCCCACACATAAAGGCTTTCGGGGGGGCGGCAAAAAAACGTGGCGTCCAGTCCTTCCAGAAAGCGGTAGGCGTTGGCCGTGGCGTCCCTGAGCTTGCACTGCAGATTGAGCAAATGCTTGTCGTAAGAGCGCTCGCGCAAAATCGCATCGACCGTGCGCTCGGAATACTCCGAGCTGCTCACATGGATGATGGACTTGAGGTCGGCCAGCTCGGATGCCAGATCGGCGCTGCAGGCAATAAAGCCCACGCGCAGCGCGGCCGACAGAGACTTGGAGAACGTGCCGATGTAAATGGTGCGCTGCAACTGGTCGAGGGTGGAAAGGCGCAGCTTCTGGCTGGGCTTGAGGTCTGCCAGCGGGTCCATTTCCACCAGCAGCAGATTGTATTTTTCTGCCAGCTGCACCAGCTTGACGGCCGTGGCGGCCGACAGGTCCGAGCCCGTAGGGTTGTGGCCCACCGACTGGGTGAAAAATATGCGCGGGCGGGTGCGGATGATGGCCTGCTCCAGCGCCTCCAGATCGGGGCCTGTGGCTGTACGGGGAATGCCCACAATCGCGGCCCCATGCACCTTGAGCTTGCCGAACAGAAAGTAGTAGCCCGGGTCATCCACTAGCACCGTGGCGCCTGGCGGCACAAAGTAACGCATGACCAGGTCCATGGCCTGGTTGGCACCATGGGTGAGGATGATCTGCTGCAGGTCGGCTGTAATTTCCAGGCTGCCCAGCTTGCGCACCAGTTGCTGGCGCAGCGGTAAATAGCCAAAGCGGTTGCCGTAGTTGAACAGCGTGCCCAGGCCGCTGCGGGCGACCTTGTGGTGCACCTTGTCCAGGCGGGCGCCGGCCAGCCAGTCGGTGGGCGGAAAGCCGTCGGCTGCGGGGATGGAGCTGGGGTCGTTCTTGAGCTGCTCCCGGATCAGCCATGCCGTGTCGCGGGCCCGGCCCAGGGAGTGGTTGGAGCTGTCCAGCTCCACGCGTATGGGCAGCTCCTTGACATAAAAGCCCGAGCCCCGAACCGGCTCCACCAGGCCGCGCGCCACCAGCAATTCAAAGGCCACGACCACGGTGTTCTTGGCGCATTTGCGTAAGCGCGCCAGCTCGCGTATGGAGGGCAGCTTCTCGCCCGCTTTGTAGGCGCCATGGCGTATTTCGCGCTCTATCGATTCCGCCAAAGATTCAAAGCCTGGCATGGGGAGGGTCATGATTTCTGTTCCGCTGAACTGTACCTGTCTGAAAGGGTACAGCGCGCCTAGAGTCATGACCAGCGTGGCAACACCAACATGACAGGGCCGGGCAACCGGTCCACAGCGGGCAGAAAAAAGCCCAAGGAGCACAAATGGGGATGGATTCCAGAGTCAGTGGCATGCGAGATATGCAGCCGGCAGAGCGTTTGGCCGTGCTGGCCCGTGCGGCCGACATGAGTCCTGAGGATGCGCAGCTGCTGGCCGGGCCGGGCGCCCTGCCATTGGGCACGGCCGACGGCATGATCGAAAACGTGGTCGGCCTGTTTGAGCTGCCCATGGGCGTGGCCACCAACTTCCAGGTCAATGGTCGCGATGTGCTGGTGCCCATGGTGGTGGAAGAACCCTCGGTGGTGGCGGCGGCATCGTTCATGGCCAAGCTGGCGCGCAGCAGCGGCGGCTTTCTCACCTCTTCGTCCTTGCCGCTGATGCGTGCGCAGGTGCAGATGGTGGGCATGACAGACCCGCATGGCGTACGCCAGGCCGTGCTGGCCCGCCGCAGCGAGATCGTGGAGTTGGCCAACTCCAAGGACAAGGTGCTGGTGGGCCTGGGCGGTGGCTGCAAGGACCTGGAAGTGCATGTGTTCGAGCACACACCGCGTGGCCCCATGGTGGTGGTGCACCTGATCGTGGATGTGCGCGATGCCATGGGTGCCAACACGGTCAACACCATGGCCGAGATGGTGGCGCCCTTGCTGGAGCGCATCACCGGCTCCAGCGTGCGCTTGCGCATCCTGTCCAACCTGGCGGATTTGCGGCTGGCGCGGGCATCTGTCACCTTGAGCCCCGAACAGCTGACCAGCGCCCAATACCAGGGCGAGGAGGTCATAGAAGGCATTTTGGATGCCTACACCTTTGCCGCGGTCGACCCCTACCGGGCGGCCACGCACAACAAAGGCATCATGAATGGCATCGACCCCGTGATCGTGGCTACCGGCAACGACTGGCGTGCGGTGGAGGCCGGGGCCCATGCCTATGCGGCGCGTTCGGGGCGCTATACCTCGCTGACCCATTGGGAAAAGAACCGGGCAGGCCATCTGGTGGGCACGATCGAGCTGCCCATGCCGGTGGGCCTGGTGGGCGGTGCCACCAAGACCCATCCGCTGGCCCGCTGGGCGCTGCGCCTGATGCAGGTGGGCAGCGCGCAGGAGCTGGGTGAAATCGCTGCCGCAGTGGGGCTGGCACAAAACCTGGCTGCCATGCGGGCACTGTCCACGGAAGGCATTCAGCGCGGCCATATGGCCTTGCATGCCCGCAACATCGCCATGCTGGCGGGTGCTGAAGGCGAGCAGGTGCAGCGCATTGCCGCGGCGCTGGTGGCGGAGCGCAATGTCAGCGTGGACCGCGCCAAGGAGCTGCTGGCAACGCCTTGATGCAAAGCCCTGCCGGCCTCCTGCTGTAAAGCGGAGGCTGGCAAAAGGCTTTTCTCAGCGTTTTCTCCGCGTGTCTAGCCGCGCTTTTTGCGCTTGCGCAGATCGATCATGCCGGGCAAGGAGCGCGGGTCCGTGTCCTTGGGGAAGATGGCGTGCTTCTGGATCTTCTGCGTGCCGGTGGTGGGAATATGCTGGGCGAACCACAGCCAGCCCGGAGCTTTGTAATAGGCCAGGTTCTGGTGGCAGAAGTCGAACAGTGCCTGCGCGATCTGGTCGCGGTCCTGCTCCGCAGCGCTGGACAAGGGCTTGAGGACCACACAGGCCAGCACCTCTTCGTCACGTATCTCGTCCTGCACCGCCACGACGGCGGCGTTTTCCACCCAGGGGTGGGTGACCAGCAAGGCCTCGATTTCGGCGGCCGCAATGTTTTCGCCGGAGCGCCGGATGATGTTTTTGCGCCGGTCCATGAAATGGAAAACACCTGTGGCGTCGCGCACCACCATGTCGCCGGTATGGAACCAGCCGCTGCGCCAGGCCTGCTCGGTGGCCTCGGGGTCGTTGTAGTAGCCGGAGAAGAAATCCTGCCTGGGGCTGTGCTCCGAGTGGCGTATGACCAGCTCGCCCACGCTGCCGTCGGGCACTCGCTGGTCTTGCTCGTCCACAGCGCGGGCCTCCAGTCCTTCGCCGGGCCGGTCCTGGCCAAAGGCGCGTGTGCCAACCTGGCGCGGGGCATGGCAGTCCATCATCACCCTGACCATTTCGGTCATGCCCCAGAGCTCCAGCAAGGGCACGCCAAAGCGTTCTTCAAATGCGGCATGCAGCTGCGGCTCCACGCCAGCTCCAGCCGCAAAGCGCAGCTGGTGGGCGCGGTCCAGATCGGAGGGCGGCTGGACGAACAGCATCTGCATGATGACGCCCAGGTAGTGGGCAATGGTGGCGCGGGTCTGCACCACCTCCTTCCAGAACCGAGAGGGCTGGAAACGGTCGCTCTGGATCTGGCAACCGCCCGTGAGCAACATGCAGAAAAAGGACAGGATGGAGGCGTTGACGTGAAACAGCGGCAGCGGGTTGTACAGCCGGTCTTGCGCTGCAATGGTGGCCAGCCCGCCCAAGCGGGCATAGGCCTGTCCCGCCGCCAGCTCGTAGCGGTGGGACAGCACGCAGCCCTTGGGCCTGCCCGTGGTGCCCGAGGTGTACAGAATGCTGGCAGGCGTGTCGGCACCGACCAGGCCCGGTTCCGCGCTGCGCGGGCAGGGCGGCAGGGCGGTGGCGAATGCCTCCAGCGCCACCACGGGAGGCTGGTGGCTGCTGTGTGCCAGCGCTGCCTGTGTGTGCTCCAGCCGGTCTTGCAAGACCACCAGCAGATCGACCTGGGCATGGTCGATCAGATAGGCGTATTCGCGCGGCCGGTAGTCCGGGTTGACGGGGACGCAGCATGCGCCCAGCGCATTCAAGGCCAGCTTGTGCAACATGTGCTCGGGGCGGCTGTCCAGCAGCAGCCCCACGCGATGCCCCAGACCATAGCCGGCAGCCGCGTAGTGCTGCATCAGCTGGCGGATGGTATCGGCCGCCTGCTGGTAGGTGATTTCACAACCTGCGGGCAGGTAGTTGCGGGCCGGATTTTCGGGAATGCACAACAGGCTGTGGTGGCGATAGCGTTCTGCAGCGGAGAAAAGGGCTTCTCCGATCGTGCTGTCGGCGTGGATGTCGATCACGGGAACTCCCAGGCGCCGCGAGGGCGCCTTGTCTGCAAAAAGGGGAGGCGAGCCATGCGCTGTGGCCTGGTCGCCCGGTGAAAGAAGCGAGGGGGGAGAAATGAGATAGGGAGGGCGCGGTCGTCAGTGGCTGCCCAGATAGGCCGCACGCACCTTGTCATCGCTGCGCAGTGCGGCGCTGGAACCTTCCAGGGTGATTTTTCCGGTTTCCAGCACATAGCCGCGGTCGGCAACGCCCAGGGCCTGGTTGGCCATTTGCTCCACCAGCAAGATGGTGATGTCGCGCTGCTTGAGGCTGCGCACAATGGCGAAAATCTCTTTGACGATCAAGGGCGCCAGGCCCAGCGATGGTTCGTCGAGCAGCAGCAGCTGAGGCTTGGCCATCAGCGCGCGGGCAATGGCCAGCATCTGCTGCTCTCCGCCGGACATGGTGCCGGCCATCTGGTGCTGGCGTTCCTTGAGCCGAGGGAAGGCCTGGAACTGGGCCTCGATGTCGTGTTCCAGCTCGGCGCGGCTGGCCTTGCGGTGGTAGGCGCCCAGCATCAGGTTGTCGCGCACGCTTTGGTCGGCAAAGACCTGGCGACCCTCGGGCGATTGGGCAATGCCCAGTGGCACCCGCAGGTGGCCGGGCATGCGGGTGATGTCCTGGCCCTTGAAGAAAACGCTGCCGGAATGCGCGGGCTCCAGGCCCGAGATCACCTTCATCAGCGTGCTTTTCCCGGCACCGTTTCCGCCAATCATGGTGACGACTTCGCCGGGATGGACCTCCAGCGAAATGCCTTTGAGTGCCTCCACTGCGCCGTAGCGGGCCTGCAAGTCTTTCACTTGCAAAACAGGGGTGTCATGCATGCTTGTTTTCCAATGAATTCACGTGGGTGGCAGGAGCGAGCTCCTCGTCATCGTCCGGCGCACCGAGGTAGGCGGTGATCACGCGTGGGTTTTTCTGCACTTGGGTGGGCGTGCCTTCGGCAATTTTTTCGCCGTAATCGAGCACGATCACATGGTCGGAAATCGCCATCACCAGGTCCATGTGGTGCTCGATCAGCAGCACGGTGATGCCTAGCTCCTTGATGCTGCGGATCACGCCGGTCAGCTCTTCCGTTTCCTGAGGGTTCAGGCCCGCTGCGGGCTCATCCAGCAGCAGCAGGCTGGGCCGGGTGGCCAGCGCGCGCGCCAGCTCCACCCGACGCTGCAGGCCGTAGGGCAGGCTGCCTGCGGTTTCATGGGCCTTGGCGTCCAGCCCCAGGAATTGCAGCACCTGCATGGCCTGGGCCGTGGCGTCGTGCTCTTGCCTTGTCGCCGAGGGAAGCCCGAACAGATAGGCTCCAAAGCCGGCGGAGATATGCTGGTGCAGCCCCACCTTGACGTTGTCGATCACGCTCATGTCGGCAAAGAGCTTCAGGTTCTGGAAGGTGCGACCCAGGCCCATGGCACAGATCTGGTGGGCCGGCTTGGACAGAATGCTCTCGCCGCAAAAGCGGATCGTTCCCTTGCTTGGCGGGATGATGCCCGAGAGGATGTTGAGCAGCGTGGTCTTGCCCGCGCCATTGGGGCCGATCAGCGAATGCACATGGCCTGGCTGGAGGTCTATGGTGATGTTGTTGGTGGGCACCACGCCGCCATAGGCCTTGTACAGCCCTTCGGTTTGCAGCAGCGGGCCTTGGACATTGACCGTGCGTGCGCTGGCCAGCTCGCGCAAGGAGGCGGTTGGCAGCGGTATGGCCTTGCCTTGCGAGGCAGGCTTGCGCTTGGCAAACAGCTTGGACACTGTGCCCGACAGTCCGTCGGGCATGACATACAGACCGAACAGCAGCAGGGCACCATAGGTGAAATGCTGCACACCGGGCCAGCGGGCCAGGAAGGCGTCCAGCAGCGTGAGCACCAGGGCGCCCAGCAGCGGGCCATAGACCGACTTGCCGCCGAACAGCACGATCAGCAGAAAGAAGATGGACAGATTGAAGGTGATGAAGTCGGAGTTGATGTACTGGTTTTGCTGTGCCACCAGCGCGCCAGCCAGACCGCAGGTGACGGCACTGATCACAAAGGCCAGCACCTTGAATTTGTAGACGCTGACGCCCACGCTTTCTGCCGCGACTTCAGCGGTGTTCACCGCCATGAAGGCCCGGCCGAACTTGCCGCTGAGCAGCGAGCGCATCATCAGATGGGCTGCGACCCCCAGCGCCAGGACCAGCCAGACCCATTCGCGCATCTCGAAGATATGGCCGTTGATGGACAGGGGCAGCACGCCGTAAATGCCTTGCTGGCCGGCAAAAACGTCCTGCCATTCCGAGACCACTTTTTCCACCACCACGCCAAAGCCGATGGTCACCATGGCCAGGGCCGGACCTTTGACGCGCAAGGCGGGCAGCGCAATCAACACGCCGAAGACGCCGGCCACGACACCGGCCGCCAGCAAGGCCATCCAGGGGTTCCACTCCATGCGGGCGGTCAGCAAGGCTGCGGTGTAGGCACCGACCGCAAACAGGCCGGCATGGCCCAGCGACTTCTGCCCGGTGTAGCCCACCAGTACATTGAGGCCGGAGGCAGCCAGATAGTTGATGCCCACCATGAAAACGACCTTCAGGTAAAAGCCGTTATCTGTCACCAGTGGCAGCAGTGCGGCGATGGCGGCAAAGATGGCCACGCCGGCAAGATGTTTGTATTGCCCCATCAGACTTTCTCCACCAGACGCTGGCCGAGCAGGCCTTCAGGCTTGAGCACCAGAACAAAAATAATGAGCAGGAAGATGCTGATTTCCCGCAGCTCGGCCTGCCACAGACCGACCATGGCTTCCAGAATGCCCAGCAGGAAACCACCCAGCATGCAGCCGCGCGGGTTGCTCAGGCCGCCGACGATGGCGGCCGAAAAAGCCTTCAGTGCCAAGGTCAGGCCCATGAAGACCGAAGCCGTGGTGATGGGGGCAATCAGCAGGCCGGCAATGCCTGCCAGGCTGGAGCTGACGATGAAGGCCAGCACGATGATGGCGGTGACATTGATGCCCATCAGCACCGCTGCAGGGCCGCTTTGCGCCACGGCGCGCACGGCCTTGCCCAGACGGGTTTTGCGCATGATGAGGTCCAGGCACAGCATCAGGGCCACGCTGATGCACAGCACCAGAATCTCTTGCGGCAGCACGCCGGCGCCGCCGATGCGGATGACATCGTTGCCCAGCGGGGAGGGCATCACCATGGGTGAAGGGCCCCAGATGGCGAGTGCAATGTTCTGGACAATGATGCCGAAGCCTATGGTGCTCATCACCCATGCCAAGCCGGGCTTGCCAAAAAAGGGCCGCACGGCGGTGTAGTACAGGACCACGCCCAGCGCGCCCATCAGCACAAAGGTGGCGGCCAGGCTGAGGCCGTAGCGCGCCAAGGTGACCTCGGCGATTTCCAGCGAGCCTTGCAGATCGTGGCCGGCCAGCAGCAGCAGCACGGAAACCCCGATGAAGGCCCCCGCGACCAGGAACTCCCCTTGGCCGAAGTTGAAGGTCTTGGTTGTGTTGTAGGTAATGTTGAAGCCGAGGGCAACCAGCGAATAGATGCTGCCCAAGGCCAGGCCACTGAAGATGGCTTGAAGAATGCTGGCTTGCATTTGAGAGATTCCTATCAGCCTGGGAAACGCAGATGTGCTGCCGCAAGCAAGCGGGCAGTGCAGGTCTGTATGAATGGATGCAATGTCACGAGAGCGAGCGCTACCTGGGTGGCGCCGCTTTTTCCAACGGGAAAATCCGCCCGGCGCAAACGCCGAGCGGTGCAGGTCATGGCCTGCTTACTTTTTCAGGTCAGCAGGCTGGAAGCCCTTGATGATGTCGTCCTCGTACTTGACGACATCGCTGCCTTTCCAGCGGGCCAGGTAGAAGTCCTGCACACCAAGGCCCTCGTGGTTGGCCTTGGTGAAGGGCTTGTTATAGGTCTTGATGACGCCGGGCACGGAGTCCAGGTTTTCCAGTGCGGCGGCAACCTTGGGCCCCTCGGTGCTGTTGGCCAGCTTCATGGCGGCGGCAATCAGCATCACCGAGTCATAGGCTTGCGCGGCGGCGGGGAAGGTGGTCAGCGTGGGGAAGTTCTTGCGAATCCGCTCGCCCAGTGCCTTGGTCTTGGCGCTGGTGTCTTCCGTGGTGGAGGCCGCCATGATCAGGTGGGGGGCCAGGGTGGGGCCGGTCATCTTGGGGAACAGCGAGCTCAGATTGCCCCAGGCGCCCAGGGTGGTGGGCAGGTAGTTGATCTTTTCCATGCTGCGCACGACCTGGGCCGTGCCATCCGCCAGACCGTAGACGATGACGGTGTCGGCGCCGGCAGCCTTGATCTTGGACAGCTGGGAGGTGATGTCGGTGTCCTTGGGGCCGAACTTTTCCACGGCCACCGGTTTGATGCCGTGCAGCGCCAGGATGTCGGTGGCGTCCTTGGTGCCGCCCTGGCCGTAGCCCGTGGAGTCGGCAATGATGGCGACCTTCTTGGTCTTCGAGCTCTTGGCGGCATAAGCGCCCAGCAAGGCGGTTTGCTCGCGGTCGACCATGGAGACGCGGAAGAGGTAGTTCTGGGCTTCCTTGGCGTAGCGGGTCGTGACTTCCGTGCCGGTGGCAATCGGCACCACCACCGGAATCTTCTTTTGCTGCGGGATATGCAGCCAGGCCAGGGCGTTGCCGGAATTGGCGGGGCCGACCACGGCGGCCACCTTTTCGTTGTCGATCAGCTCCGTCATGTTCTGGATGGACTTGGGCGGCGTGCCCAAGTCGTCACGGATGACGCCCACCACCTTGCGGCCCAGGATGCCGCCGGCCTTGTTGACGTCTTCGATGGCGGCCTCAAACGCCCAGCGTCCCGAAATGCCCAGCTCGGCCACACCGCTACCGGACAGGTCGGCGTTGTAGCCAATCTTGATGTCCTGGGCGAATGCGCCTGCACCCGTCAACAAGGCTGCTACCACCGCGCTGTAGGCGAATTTCTTGCTCGTCTTCATGCTTGTCTCCTTTTATGTCATGCAGGCGAAGAGGACTGTGCGCCTTCCTGCCATGTGTTCGGCTCTGTATGGCCGACGATGCAATGTAAATTCACTGTACCCACATTAATAGGTACAGTTGATCGGTACAGCCCCTATCTGCGGTTAACCCTAGGTCTGCTGGGAACGCAGGTTTTGACAGCCTTGGCTGCCAAGCCAGCATCAGGTGTTGGTGTCGCAAATCGTGGCGCCGGTTTGCTCCCTGGGCATATTCAGTTCGCAGGAAATACCTGCCTGTCTTGCTCCTGATCGCGGAGCCGTAGGTGCAAATCCAGTCTGTGCTGGCGGCCTCAGAGCGTGTTCACGATCTCTACGCAGGCGCGCCGCGAGGAGATCATGAACACGCTCTAAATCACCGCGATTTGCAAGGCCATGGTGGAGGCCGCCCCAGGCCAGGCTGCGAAATGGAGATATAGAATGAACAAGAATTATTCTCGTTTATTCCGGCGATTCCGGTCCGCTGTGCCGGCCGCCGCTTTCCATGTCCACCGCTTCCAACACGCCGCACTCCGACATTGCCAGCCTGTACCTCAGTCACCATGGCTGGTTGCAGGGCTGGTTGCGCAAACGCCTGGGTAATGCCCTGGACGCAGCCGACCTGGCGCAGGATGCCTTTGTGCGCTTGCTGGTCACGCCGCGCCACTTCGGCACGGTGCCTGAGGCCCGCGTCTATCTGCGCACCATGGCCAATGGCCTGTGCATTGACCTGTGGCGCCGGCGCGAGGTCGAGCAGGCCTGGCTGGACACGCTGGCGGCCCAGCCCGAGGCATTGCAGCCTTCTGCGGAGCACCAGGCCATGGTGCTGCAGGCGCTGCAGGAAATCGACCAGATGCTACGCCGCCTGCCGCCCAAGGCCGCGCGGGCTTTTGTGCTGGTGATGGCCTGTCGTATGACGCACCAGGAGGCCGCGACCGAGTTGGGGGTGTCCTCGCGCATGGTGGGCAGCTATATCGCCCAGGCCATGCTGCATTGCATGCAGCTGGAGGCGCGTAAGCTGGCGTCGCCGGAGCCGGCTGCGGCATGGATGACTGCGTCGTGAGCCAGGGCTTTTTGCCTTCCGGGCCAGGGCTTCCACCTGTGCAGATGCCTTCCCTGGCCGCCATGGAGCAGGCGGCCGAATGGTTTGCGCTGCTGCAGTCCGGCACGGCCACGCCCGCCGACCAGGCGCGGTGGCAGGCCTGGCTGGCAGAGGGCGAAGCCCCAGCGGCCTGGGCTTTTGTCGAGCGCGTCAGCCAGCAGTTTCAGCCGCTGCAGCTGGACAGCAGCGCTTCCCGGCTGGCCGCCCAGGCCTATGGCACGGCCCGCCAACGCATGACGCGGCGCCAGCTGCTGCGTGGCATGGCGGTGCTGGCCGGCTCGGGCACGCTGGGCTGGGGCCTGTGGCAGCACACGCCATTGCCGCAGCAACTGGCGGCCTGGACGGCCGACCACCGCACGGCCACGGGGGAAATGCGGGCGCTGGCGCTGGATGACGGCACGCGCATCTGGCTGAACACCGCGAGCGCGGTGGACCAGCACTACACCCGCGATCTGCGCCGTCTGCTGCTGCGCTCGGGGGAGATGCTGGTGCAGACCGCGCCCGATCCGCAGCGGCCCCTGGTGGTCGACACGCCCTGGGCACGCCTGCAGGCGCTGGGTACGCGCTTTACCACCCGGCTGCAGGGGCAGGCAGGCCTGCTGGCGGTGTATGAGGGGGCGGTGCGTATCCAGCCTGTGGATGCATCGCAGTCCGTCACGGTACCTGCGGGCAGGCAAGTCTGTTTCGATGTCCGCTCCGTCGGCCCGAGTGCAGTGGTCGATCCCGTGCATGAAGCCTGGAACCGGGGCGTTCTGCTGGCCAATGGCATGGCGCTGTCGAATTTTGTGGAGGAACTGGGGCGCTATCGCCAGGGGCATCTGTCCCTGGCGCCTGAGCTGGCCGAGCTCCCCGTGCTGGGCAGCTACCCGCTGCATGACACCGATGCAGCCCTGGCCATGCTGCAGGCGGTGCTACCCATCCGGCTGCGCCACACCATGCCGTGGTGGACCCGGATAGAGCCCGCCGTACGTGGCTAGCACGGCATGCGCCGCATTGGTGGGGACTTTTTTGCGGCGCGACTTCCACTTTTTCTGGAGCTGTTCGATCAACAGAGCGAAGAACTCCCCAAGGTGCCCTACAGGCACGGCATTCAGGCCATGGCCTGGGGCGGGGCGTTCGTATCGCAGTTGACCATTTCACCGTTCCAGAGGGTTTCATGTCCCGTCGCCATCTCTTGTCTCCCAGCGCGGCTGTGCCGCGTCGCATGCCAGGCCACCGTTCTGTGGCCACCGCCATCCAGTTGCTGCTGATGGGCAGCATGGCAGGTGCCGGAATGTCTGCCGCCCAGGCCCGGAGTCCAGCCCCGCAGGCCCAGGCCGCCGCGGAAGCGGACGTGCGCAGCTATGCCATTCCTGCAGGGCCTCTGGCCGAGGTGCTGACGCGCTTTCTGGGTGAATCGGGCCTGCTGCTGGCCGGCACCACCGGGCTGGTGCAGGGTAAGACCAGCGCCGGTGTGCAGGGCCGCTTTGGCGCAGCAGATGGCCTGGCCATGCTGCTGAGGGGGACGGGGCTGGAGGCTGTGCGCCGCGCCGATGGCAGCCATGTGCTGCGGACCATGCCGGTGGTGCAAGCCACCGAGGCCGGCCTGGCAGAGGTGCGGGTCGCGGCACGTCGCGCAGCGGATGGGACGACCGAGGGAACGGGCTCCTACACCAGCCGCGTGACCAGCATTGCCTCGAAAACAGACCAGTCGTTCCGGGAGATTCCGCAGTCGGTGTCGGTGGTGACGCGCCAGCAGCTCGAAGACCAGCAGTTGCTCAACGTCAGCGATGCGCTCAAGCAGATGCCTGGTGTCACGGTCAACCGCTCCAGCTTCAGCTCCTTTGATTTCTATGCACGTGGCTTCCAGATCACCAGCATGCAGATCGACGGTGGCGCACCGCTGGCCTTGGGCGCCTACACCTATGAACCGCAGCAGGACATGGCTTTTTATGACCGTGTCGAGGTGATGCGCGGTGCCTCTGGTTTGCTGGGTGGGATGGGGGACCCGGGCGGCATCGTCAATCTGGCCCGCAAGAAGCCGCTGTCCGAGCGCAAGCTGGTGTTGGAGCAATCCCTTGGCCGCTGGGACAGTGGCCGCACCATGCTGGATGCTACGGGCGCGCTGAGCGCGGATGGTCGTGTGCGCGGGCGAGCGGTGGCCGTCTATGAAAAGCGCGACTATCACCTGAAAGACCGCAGCCTGGAAAAGCCTGCAATCTATGGCGTGCTGGAGGCGGATCTGACTCCCAGCACCTTGCTGACCCTGGGCGGAAGCTATGGTAAACGGCATGAAAATGGCTCTGGATCGGGCATGCCTCGCTACAGTGACGGACGCCCCCTGGATCTGCCGCGCAGCACCAGCCTGACGCAGCCATGGACTTTCTGGGACACCAAGAACACCGAGCTTTTTGCCCAGCTGGATCACCGCTTCTCCAATGGCTGGAAGCTCAAGACCAGCCTGACGCGGGTGAAAGCCGATGCCAATGCGGTCACGGCCTTTGTGGATGGCGCTATCGACCCCCAAACCGGAGCCGGAGCTTTTTGGGGCGGTGGCCGCTATGCGACCTCTAGCCAGCAGGACATCGTGGACGTCAACCTGAGTGGCACCTTTGGCCTGCTGGGGAAGAACCATGAATTCCTGCTCGGGATGGACTGGCAGCGCGCGCAAGGAACCTGGGCAACGGGCAAGCCGGTTGATAACTGGATGGTGCCTGCTGATGTGTTTGCCGGAAATGCCTGGAATCCCGACATGAACGTGCCGCTGACTTCGATCTTCGATCCATGGAGCCAGAAGCAAAAGGGCGCCTACGGTGTGCTGCGGCTGCACCCTTCGGACCGCCTGCATGTGATTGCAGGTGCCCGTCTCAGCCGCTATGACTTTCTTCAGGGCATTTCCAGTGTCGATGCCGCTGGCAACCGCACCCTGGATTCGCGCACCGATTTCGGTGAGCCGACCAAGGTGACGCCATATGGTGGTGTGATCTATGACCTGGACTCGCAGTGGTCGGCGTATGTCAGCTATGCCTCGATCTTCAAGCCCCAGGCGCTGCTGAAGGCAGGCCCGCAGCCTGGAACTTCGCTGGCACCGGTCAAGGGCAAAAGCTATGAGGCCGGGTTCAAGGGCGAGCTGCTGGATGGCCGCCTGAACGCCACGTTCAGCGTGTTCAACGTGGAGCGCACAGGCGCCGGTGTGGTCGATACCCGTTACACCACCAGCAACGATCCCTGGGCTGGTAACTGCTGCTATCTGCCCCAGGGCAAGGTCACCAGCCGCGGCTTTGATGTCGAGGTGGGTGGGGAAGTGCGGCCAGGTTGGCAGCTGGCGGCAGGCTATACCTTCAACCAGACCAAGGACCGCAGCACGGAGACCAGCTACAGCACCATCACGCCCAAGCATCTGCTCAAGCTGTCCACGGTCTATCGCATGCCCGGTGCATGGTCGAACTGGCAGGTAGGCGGCTCTACCCATGTGCAGAGCAAGACCTCGGTCAATGGATCGCTGTATGACGCCAACTTCAACGCGACGCCCTACCGCTTCAAAGAGGGAGGTTATGGGGTGCTGAATGCCATGGTTCAGTACCGCATCGATCCCCGCTGGACGCTGGCATTGAATCTCAACAATGTGCTGGACAAGGTGTACTACGAGCGTGTGGGCTCCACCTCGAATGGCAACTGGTATGGCACGCCGCGCAATGCGGTGCTGACATTGCGTGGATCTTTCTGAGTGCTGCCACGTCTGCACAGCCATGCTCCTGATTCAGTAGCTGGTAGTGCAGGCGTGGAAAGGTTTTGAGGCTAGAAGTTTTTGAAACCTATGCTGGAGCCCCGCGACCAGCGCCATGTCTGGCTCTCTCGGTGGTTTGCTTTTGGCCTACAAATAGGAATGATTCTTTTTACAAATGTATCATTGGGCGCCTTGAAGCAAGGCTCCGTCTTCACGCGTGCGCTGCGCAGGGCTGAGTCCGAATCCATTCCGGCTATGGGATGGCCCTTTTTGCGGTTTCGTTTGTCATGTCTTATGAGAGGGGCACATTCATGCCCCCGCCGTTCCCCACTTTTTGCTTTTGGCCATTGATTCCATGACCTTTGCTTTTGCGGCCCGACCGGGCTTTTCCATTCTTTCGCGCCTGCTGGCCGCCGTGCTGGGCGGCTATGCCCTGGCCAGCGCCGTGGCCGTGCTGCTGGCTGCTGCCTTGCCCATCCCAAGGGCCGAGGCCGTGCTGGCCGGCATGCAATGGAGCTTTGTGGCCCATGTGGTGGTGGCCATCTGGGCCTTTTCACCGGTCTCTCAGGCGCGCATGTGGGGCTGGTTGCTGGGACTGAGCGCTGCGATCTTGGCCGCAGCCTGGGCGCTGGGAGGCTGAGATGGAAATGACCGACAACAAGAAAAACGCCCAGGCCGCTGCCGCCAACCAGACGGGAGCCGGCGCCGGCGGGTTCCGCCAGGCCCAGGCCTGGCTGCACACCTGGTGCGGTCTGTGGTTTTCGTGGCTGCTGTTTGCCGTGTTTCTCACGGGCACGCTGGCGGTGTTCGAGGAATCCATTACCCACTGGATGACGCCCGAGCACCATGCCGAGGAGGCCGCACAGGCCCAGGCGCCCAAGGGGGCTGACCTGACCCAGCGCCTGGCATGGGGGTTGAGCTATATGGCCCGCGAGCACCAGGGCGCGGAGATGTGGGAGTTATGGCCTGCGGATGCGCAAGGCGGCGGTCGGTTGACGGCCTATTGGTTTGACGGCCAGCGCGAATACGCCATGCAGCGCCTGGACAATGCCACGGGACAACCCGTGGACCTGCCGCCATCCACCGTCCGCCAGACCCTGGGTGGCCACCATTTTGTGGAGTTCCACCACGAGCTGCATGCGGGCAGCTGGGGTCTGTGGATCGTGGGCTTTGCCACCATGGCCATGTTGGTGGCGCTGGTGAGCGGCATCATCACGCACCGGCGCATCTTCAAGGACTTTTTCACCTTTCGCTCGCGCAAGGGCCAGCGCAGCTGGCTGGATGCCCACAACGCGACCGGGGTGCTGACCCTGCCTTTTCTGTTCATGATCGCCTTCACCGGCATCGTGATCTCCGGCATCACCTTTATGCCGGCACCCAAGATCAGCCAATACGGCCTGGGTGAGCAGGCGCAGCAGCAGTTTTTGCGTGAGCTGGACAATCCCTATCTGCAGCAGCGCAGCGGCGAGCCGCTGGCCGTGCCGGACCTGGAGCCTTTTGCGCGCAAGGGCCAGGAGTTGATGGGCCAGGCCGTGCGCGCCGTGGTGATCTACCAGCCCGGAGAGTCGTCGGCCCGCATCGGCATTTACGGCTGGAACAGCGATGCGCAAGCCACCCAACGCCTGAGTGCGACCTCCGGCATGGTGATGTTCTCGGCCGCTACGGGCGAGGTGCTGCGCGTGCGCCTGCCGGGCGAGGTGGATGGCGGCGTGTCCTCGCAGGCGCAGTCCGTCATGAGTGGGCTGCACATGGTCAAGTTTGGTGGCTGGGCCATGAAATGGCTGTATTTTGTCTGCGGCCTGGCCGGCAGCGCGCTGATGGCCACGGGCTCCATTCTTTTCATGGTCAAGCGCCGCAGCAAGCACCAAGGCGAGTTCGGCGCGGCCACGGCCCGCGTCTACCGACTGATCGAGGGGCTGAACGTGGCCGCCATCGCCGGCCTGGGCGTGGCCTGCATAGGCTATCTGTGGGCCAACCGGCTGGTGCCGGTGGGGATTGCACACCGCGATGACTGGGAGCTGGCCGTGTTCTTCGGTCTGTGGTTGTTGACGCTGGCGCATGCGCAGTGGGTCTCTCCCACCGTGGCGTGGCGGCAGCAGTTGGCTGCGCTGGCCGCGCTGTGCCTGCTGCTGCCGCTGCTGAGCTGGCTGACCATGGGCAAGCATTTGCCCGCTTACATGGCCGAAGGCGATTGGGAGAGTGCGGGCGTGGAGCTGTTCTGTCTGGCATCCGGGCTGGCATCGGTCTGGGCCTTGCGCGGTGGCCGCCTGGGGCGCAAAACCACAGCGGACAAAGAGAGCCGTCCCGCGTGCGCGACACAGCCGGCAGACCAGGCGGAAGCCGAGGTGGCGGCATGAATGCGCTGTACGCATCTTTTTGGGCACTGGCCCTGAGCTTTGCCGGCATGGCGGCTTTGGCCTTTGCCATGGACCGCCATTACGAGCAGCTCACCGGCAGGTATGAACTGCCTGCAGCGCAGCGCTGGATGCTGCGCTGCGTGGGCACGGTGGCGCTGGCCGCTGCGGTCTTTCCCTGCGTGGCGGCCTGGGGCGCCACGGTGGGTGCCGTGGCCTGGCTGGGCTGGATTTCTCTGGCGGCCCTGGCCGTGGTGGGATTGATCAGCGCGGCACCGCGCTGGGCCGCCGGCCTGGCCTGGGCGGCGCTGCTGGCGGGTGCGCCCGCTTTCATCTGGGGGGCATGAGGCCTCCGGGGTCACTGCTTTCCGTCATTCTTCTTTCCGTAGTTTCAGGGTTTGTGCCATGGGTTTTCTGCTTTCACTGCGTCTCGACAGCTACGGGGAGGCGCTATGACGGGTGCGCAGAAACGCTGGGTGGGTCTGGGGGCCCTGGTGGTGCTGGTCGCTGCGGCCTGGGGCCTGTGGCGTTCGCAGCTTCCAGCTGCGCTCTACCAGACCGAGGCCGCAGGACGTACGGACATCGAGGCCACGGTCACGGCCATAGGCACGCTGCAGCCACGCAGCTATGTGGATGTGGGCGCCCAGGTGTCGGGCCAGATCATGCGCTTGGCCGTGGAGCCCGGGGCCCAGGTGGCCAAGGGTGATTTGCTGGTGGAGATCGATCCCAGCGTGCAGCGCGCCACGGTGGATGCGGGCCGCGCCTCGCTGGCAGGCCTGCGCGCCCAGCTGGCCGAGCAACAGGCCCAGGCCCGCTTGGCCGGGCAGCAGCTGGCACGCCAGCAGCAGCTGAACCAGCATGAGGCCACGCGCGAGGAGGATGTGCAGACCGCCGAGGCCAACCAGGCCATGGCGGCGGCCCGCATGGACCACCTCAAGGCGCAGATCAGCCAGACCCAGGCCATTCTCCAGGCCGACGAGGCCCGCCTGGGCTACACACGCATCTATGCCCCCATGGCGGGCACCGTGGTGTCGGTGGATGCGCGCGAAGGCCAGACGCTGAATGCCACCTACCAGACACCGAACATTCTGCGCATTGCCGACCTCTCGGCCATGACGGTCTGGACCGAGGTGTCCGAGGCCGATGTACGCCGCGTCAAGGAAGGCATGGCCGTGTACTTCACCACGTTGGGCGGCGCCGGCCAGGCCAAGCCCCGGCGCTGGAGTGGCGCTGTGCGCCAGGTGCTGCCAGCCCCTGCAGCCGGTCAGGCACAGGCCGCCAGCACGGGCCAGGCGCCTGCGCCGGCCACCAAGGCCGTGGTCTATACGGTGCTGTTCGATGTGGACAACGAAGACGCCGAGCTCATGCCGCAGATGACGGCCCAGGTGGTCTTTGTCACCGCCCATGCCGGCCAGGCATTGACCGTGCCGCTGGCGGCCGTGCAAGAGGGCGATGGAGGCGGGGCGCAGCTGCGCGTGCTGGATGCGCGGGGTCAGCCCGAGGCGCGCAGCGTGAAGCTGGGCGTGCGCAGCCGCCACCAGGTGCAGGTGCTGGAAGGCCTGGCGGAGGGCGATCGCGTGGTGGTCGGCGAAGCGCCGCAAGAGCGTGGCCTGCGGTGGCTGCAATGGTGAGTGCCGTGAGCGCCGCGCCGCAGGCGCAGCCCGCGTTGATCGCTTTGTGCGGTATTCGCAAGCATTACGGCGGCGGCGACAGCGGCCAGCCTGCCGTGACCGTGCTGCACGGCATTGATCTGGACATCCATGCCGGTGAGTTTGTCGCCGTGGTGGGCAGCTCGGGCTCGGGCAAGTCCACGCTGATGAACATTCTGGGCTGCCTGGACCGGCCCAGTGAAGGCAGCTACCACTTTCAGGGCCAGGACGTCTCGCAGCTCGACGCGGATGCGCTGGCCTGGTTGCGGCGCGAGGCCTTTGGCTTTGTCTTTCAGGGCTATCACCTGATTGCCGCCGAGAGCGCCAGCGAGAACGTGCAGATGCCCGCCATCTACGCAGGCCTGCCCAAGGAGGAGCGCGCAAGGCGCGCCGAAGCGCTGCTGCGGCGCCTGGGCCTGGGCGAACGCCTGCAAAACCGGCCCAATCAGCTGTCTGGCGGCCAGCAGCAGCGTGTGTCGATAGCACGGGCCTTGATGAATGGGGGGCGCATCATCCTGGCCGATGAGCCCACAGGTGCCCTGGATTCGCACAGCGGCACCGAAGTCATGGCCTTGCTGCAGGAACTGGCGGATGCGGGCCACACCATCATCCTCATCACCCACGACCGGGCCGTGGCGGCCCAGGCCAAAAGAGTCATAGAGATCAGTGACGGGCGCATCATCGGCGACAGCGCGTTGCAGACTGCGCCGGCGGGCGAGGCCCCTGCCATGCCTGTGCAGCAGCCATTGCAGCAGCTGCCGCAGTCCGCAGCCCGCCGTGCCTCTGTGGGGCTGGCTGAGCTGGCCGAGGCCGCACGCAGCGCCTGGCGCGGCATGCGCATGAACCGTGTACGCACCAGCCTCACCTTGCTCGGCATCGTCATCGGCGTGGTGTCGGTCATCGTCATGCTGGCCATCGGTGAGGGCGCGCGGCGCAAGGTGGTCGAACAGATGGGCACCATGGGCACGGCCATTCTCTACATGGGCAGCCAGCCGCCTGCAACGGGCGGGCCTGCGGGCCAGATCACCGAAGAAGACCTGGCTGCCTTGCGCGAGCTGCCCGAGATACGGCGTGTCATGCCCGTCATCGGGGACCCGGTTACGGTGCGCTTTGGCAAGGTGGACAAGCAGGTCTATGTCTTTGCCGCCAGCGAGGAGATGCCCCTGGTGCACCACTGGAAGCCCTCCCAGGGACGCTACTACACCGAGGCCGAGGACCGGGATCTGGCGCCACTGGTGGTGCTGGGCCACAAGGCGCACCAGCATTTCTTCCCCGACACCCCCCATCCGCTGGGCCAGCAGCTCATCATCGGCAGCTCGGCCTTCGAGGTCATTGGCGTGATGAGCGAACGCGGCGCGGACTCGGGTGCGCAAAACTATGACGACATGGTCTTCATCCCTTACCGCTCGGGGCGGGCGCGCGTCTACCAGGCGCAGACCCAGCCCGACTATGTGGTGGTGGAGGCCGCTTCCTCGGAGGTGGTCAACGAGGCCGAGCAGGCCATGCGCCAGCTGCTGCTGGCGCGCCACGGCGGGCGCGAAGACTTCGGCATAGGCAATGCCGCCGCACGCATACAGGCCGAGGCCGCCACGCGCCAGAGCATGGCCGTGATGCTGGGCCTGATTGCGGCGGTCTCCCTGGTCGTGGGTGGCATCGGCGTGATGAATGTGATGTTGATGACGGTGCGCGAGCGCACACGCGAAATCGGCATACGCATGGCCGTGGGCGCGCGCCAGAGTGACATATTGCGCCAGTTTTTGACCGAGGCAAGCCTTGTGACTCTGGTGGGAGGCTCCGTGGGCCTGGTGGCCGGCCTGGCCGTGGGCGTGGTGCTCATGGCGTCGGGCGTGCCCGTGGTGTTCTCCGTGCGTGCCATGGCGGGCGCTTTTGCGTGTGCGGTGCTCACGGGCCTGATTTTTGGATATATGCCCGCCAAGACGGCGGCGCGTCTGGACCCCGTGCGGGCCCTGGCAGGAGAGTAGGCATGCAAAGGGTAAAGACGGTGGTGGCCTGGAGCGCTGTCCTGGTGCTGGCAGGCTGTGCGGCTCCGCAAGGAACAGGCCAGGGCGGGCCGCAAGCCCCGGCGCTGCCGGGGCAATGGGCGCAGGATCGCACGGGTGAACGTGTGACGGCGGGCGATGTGGTCCGCCAGCGCTGGTGGCACAGCTTTGGCAATGCCCAACTCAACACCTTGGTGGAGCAGGCCCAGCAGCAAAGCTGGGATGTGGCGGCCGCAGTTGCCCGCGTGCACCAGGCCCGTGCAAGTTTGCGCCATGCGGGTGCGAGCCTGCTGCCTGAGGTGAATGCCAGCCTGGACGCCTCGCGCGAAGGCCGTCTGGATAAGCACTCCCAGGCCGCCGGCAATGGCTTCAAGGCAGGCCTGTCGGCTAGCTATGAGCTGGACTTCTGGGGGCGCAACTCCGCCACGCGGGATGCGGCACAGGCCAGTTTGCAGGCCAGTGTTTACGACAGGGATACGGTGCGTTTGACGGTGGAGGCTGCGGTGGCCAGCGCCTGGTTGACCAGCATGGCCTTGCAGGAGCGTGAAGGTATTGCACAGTCGAATCTGGCAAGCGCGCAGCGCCTGCTGCAACTGGTGCAGGCCCGGGCCGGGCTGGGTGCGGCATCTGCGCTGGAGCTGGCCCAGCAGCGTGGCCTGGTGGCCGCACAGCAGCGCGCTCTGGCGCTGATGCAGCAACAAAAGGCCGCATCACTCACCGCGCTGGCGCTGCTGTTGGGGCAGGCACAGAGCATGCCGCTGGTGCAAGACAGTCTGTCGTCTTTGCGCATCCCCGGGATTCAGTCCGAAACGCCCGCCGAACTGCTGACCCGCAGGCCCGATATCGCGCGGGCCGAGGCCAGGCTGGCGGCGGCACAGGCCAATCTGCAGGCCGCACGGGCCGCCATGCTGCCCCGCGTGACCCTGTCGGCCCAGGTGGGCTCCGGCGACGACAGCCTGCGCCGCGTGTTCGACAACCCCTTGTACTCGCTGGCAGCCGGCCTGGCCGCGCCCATCTTCGACGCGGGTCGCCTGGCTGCAGACCGCGATCTGGCCGATGCCCGGCGTGAGGAGTTGTTGGTGGGCTACCGGCAGGCCATTGTCCAGGCCTTTGGCGATGTGCAGACGGCGTTGCATGCCGTGGCTGGAACCCAGACCCAGGCCGAGGCGCAGGCACAGGAGCTGGTCCAGGCCCGCAAGGCCTTGGCCCTGGCCGAAGCCCGTTACCGGGCTGGGAGCGAGACGCTGATGACCTTGCTGGCCACGCAGCAAACGCTCTACCAGGCCCAGGGCATGGCAGTGCAGCTGCACCAGGAGCGTTTGTTGGCCAGCGTGGGGCTGTACAAGGCCTTGGGTGGTGGTTGGGAGCAGGCCGCTGTCGATCCAAGCTGATCACACCGAGCGCGTATGGGCAGGCGGCCCGCTATGTGGATACGCAGCTGAGTAAGCCTTGGAATGCAGCCATTTCGGCCGGCGAAGCGGTCATGTCGCGCCACCATGTTCACCGGATTCTTCATGTCCATTTCGGAAAATCGTCTGCATCCCGGATGACTGTCGTCGCTCCTTCAAGCAAGCAGCGGTCTACAGAGGAGGGACGGTTCAATTTTCCTCTGCGTGCTTGAACCGCAGCGCCTGGGCCAGGGCGCTGCGCCCGGTTTCCTCCAGGCGATCCAGATAGCTGCGCAAACTGCCTCTGACGTGGTAGGGGCCTCCCTCCTTTACGACATGGACGAGGGGGTCTCTTCCGCGCGCTGCAGTGGGCAGCATTTCGGCTTCCCAGGACTTGAGCAGGCCCATTCCCTTTTCAACGATATCGGGCCGCTGATCGGCGAGATTGCGTTGTTCATGTGGATCGCTCTCCAGGTCGAACAGCATGACGTCGTCGAACAAATGGTAGCCGTCATGCAAAGAGCAGATCATCATCCAGTTTTCAAAGCGAACGCCACGTTGGCAGGTCCATGCACCTTGCGAAACAATAAGGTGGGAGCGTCCGGCATCCGTTCCCGCCTTCAGGCTTTGGCTGAACGAAACACCATCCCAGGTTTCTGGAACACTCTGGCCTAGCAATTCCAAAATGGTGGCGGTGACATCGATCTGGTAGTGAAAGGCATGCTGTTCCCGTCCCGCCTCGATGCCAGGCCATTTGAGGAGCAGGGGAATGTTCGTGGTGTATTGATCTGCTGTCTGATGATCGCCGTAGATATTGAGCTCGCCCAGGGTTTCACCATGGTCGGATGACAGCAGCACGGCGGTATCACTTGCAACGCCAAGTTCCTCCAGCTGGGCCAGCAGCCTTCCCACATATTCATCGGCAACCAGCACCCCGGTGTCGTAGCCATCGAACATGGCGCGAACTGCCGCCATGTCTGGGATGCTTTGAGGCTGGCGTGGATAGTGGGCGCGGGCGGCTTCGTCTGGTGCAAAGCCCGTGCATTCCTGTGCGCTGTGTGGGCCACAGCCCCGCCAGTGGTTGCCGCGCACCTCTTCGGTCAACCATGCAGGCAAGGGGGTGTGGGCAAAAGGCTCTCCATACTCCGGAGCGGCCCGGTAGGGCGTGTGTGGGTCCCACATATGCACATGCAAAAACCAGTTGTCTTCCTGGCCATGTCGTGCCAGCCAGTTCGATGCCAGGGCATGGACCTCGTCCGCAGTCTCATTGCCAAACTTTCCCACGTTGTAGGCTTCATTAAAGCCGGCGTACCAGTGAAATGCCGAGTGCCGTTGAGCGAATGAGCTGACACTCACGGTCTTCAATCCCGCTTGTTGCAGGCGGAAGGGAAAGCTGTCGAGGTGAAGCTGCGATCGGAATTTTCGGTTGAGGTCGTCGATGACCGGATCAGCGTCTTTGCCGCCGTGATTGACGACGCCATTGTGGATGCCGAAGCGGCCGGTCAGCAACGCGGTACGGCTTGGTAGACATGGCGTGTCCGAGGCGTGGACATTGCGGAACAGCAGGCTTTGGGATGCAAGCTTGTCGATGTTGGGGCTGGTGTTGCGATGGTAGCCATAGCATCCGAGGTGATCGGGGCGCAACGTGTCAATATCAATATAGATCAGTCGCATTGGTGGTGCCTTTTATGACGATAGGGGCGGCGTGGGCATTGCACTTTCGCCGGCAGGGTTGAGCCAGGTGAAAAGCAGGGATGTGGAGATCAGTGCGGGGGCGAAGTCCTCTGGCGCTGGCGCAGCGCACCCCGTATCTGCGCGTGCGCGGCAGGAGAGACTGGATAGAAGAAGGCGAACAGCATGGCAATGCTGAGCAAGGTGATGGGGCCTTGCCACAACATGGCCCATATGCCCGAGATTGCCGCTGGTGTCTGGGGTTGATTGGCGATGAAACCGACAGCGTCGAGAAGGTGCCCGACACCGCCTACAGCGATGGCCAGTGAGCTTTTCAGCGTGAAGGCAAAGACACCGAAGATCGTTCCCTCGCCACGGACGCCGGTACGCCACTCGCCATACTCCACGCTATCGGGAATCATGGCCCACATGGCAAGCATGGTGGCGGCGCTGGCGAATCCGATGATGGCAAGCAGGAAGAGCAGGGCAGTGATGCTTGGCGTGCCCAGCCAGCCAAGGACGGCATAGGTGCAGATGCCAAGGATGCCGCCGGACAGGGCGACCAGCCGCTTCGAGGTGCGGCGCATGACCCAGGCCCAGAACGGGATGGTGATGAAGGCCTGGAGTGTGACGATGCCCACTGCAAGCCCGATCAAATCCTCCCTGAGCAAGGCGTACTTCATCACGTAAGGAAGCGTCTTCGACAAAAAGGTTCCAGTCGCTGACAAGGCGCAGGCCATGCCACAGACCAGCAACAGGGCGCGGTTGTGCAGCACGACCGCCAATGCGTCGCGTACCGAAAGCGTATGTGCATCGGGCTGGGTGCGCTCCTTGGTGGCGAAGAAGGTGAAGAGAAAGACGGGAAGAGACAGTACGGCGTACAGGATCATCACCATCAGGAATCCATGCTTCTCGTCCGCCGGGCTGAAGACATGTACCAACTCCAAAGTGGACAGGGCCACAAAAAGACCAGCGGCCTTTGCACACAGCATCCGGTAGGCGGCAAGGCTTCCTCGTTCCCTGCTGTCATCCGTCAGCGTTGCCATCAGCGCGTTATAGGGCATGGACAAAACGGTATAGGAGGATCTGAACAGCATGTGCGAGCCCAGAACCAAGGCCACCAAGCTGGCGCCTTGGGCGCTGGTTGGAATAAACATGGTGACAAAGCTGATGGCAAGCGGGATGCAACCGAACAGCAGATAGGGGCGGTAGCGACCCCAGCGCGAGCGCGTGCGGTTGGCGATATATCCGGCCACCGGGTCGCAAAAGGCATCCCACAGCATGGCTCCGCCAAAAATCCAACCGGCGATGATGGGCGACAGACCCAAAACGTCGGTGTAGTAGTACAGGAGGTAGAGCGTGGTCGTCTCCCAGTACAGGTTGAACGCAAAATCGCCGATACCGAAGCCGAACTTGGTCCGGAACGGGAGGCTTTCAGTGCGCTCTTGCGCGGGAGCCAGGGACGCAGGCAACGCTGCGGGGTCGAGATTCACAAGCGCCATTGAGTCGTCTCCTCAATACGAAATTTCTGTGATCGACCGCGTTAGCGTTCGCTGGGCGTGACGGCGCTGGAGACACCAAGTTCAAGGCAGCCCGCAAGTCACGCACGAATAAACTATCCATGTGGATAATTTATTCGTGGCGGTATCGAGGAGTCAAGAACGGAAGCGTCGTTTTCGGCTCCGTACAATCCCTAGACGCACGATAAGAGGCCCGCTTTGTGAGGGAGGTGAAGATGCCGGTCGCCAGACAGCCGCAACAAGAACGAAGTGAAAATACGCGCGCCGAGATACTTGGCATTGCGCTGGAGCAGTTCTCGACGCGTGGTTTTGAGGCAGTGAGCCTGCGCGGCATCGCGGAGATGGCGGGAGTCAATCACGCGATGATTCGCTACTACTTCGGTAGCAAGGAGGCGCTTTGGCGCGAGAGCGTCACCTACCTATTCGACCGGTATGCGAAGGAGGTGGTGGCGCCCAGGCCTGGTACGAAGGAATACTCACTGGACGCTGTGAAAGATCACATTCGCAGCTACGTGCGTTATTGCGCGCGTCACCCAGAACATGCGCGGCTGATGATGCAGGAGGCCAACCGCGATTCAGAGCGCTTGAAATGGATGGCCGAAACCATTATTCGCCCGCGCCATGATGCAAACACGCTCCCACTGATCCAAGAGGTCAGCAAGCAGGTTGGCGTGCTGGGCGACATCGAACCAGTCATGCTGCTGTACATGATTACCGCCATCGCCCAGGTGCCTTATCTGCTTACCGCTGAAATGAAATATGCGCATGGCATGGATGCAATGTGCGAGAAGTCGATCGAGGCACATTGTGAGGCGGTGCTGGCATTTATCTTCCGATAGCGCTGCGCTGGCCGATATGGCCTTGTGGTCCAGCGCAGTGATGGCGCACTCGCATGCGAAGAAGCGTGACCCAGGTGCCCGTGCAAGAGAATGCGTGCGGGCTTCCCATGGGCGTGCGACGCATAGGCGGCTGGTTCCGTGATCAGGAGGTTCTTGAGGTAGCCCGCTGTGCAGGGGATTAGCTGCGCCTTCTACGTCAAAGCGGGGCTCTGACTCAATCCCAGACCGGAGCCAGTCCCTCGGGGTTGACCTCGCGGCCGTTGCGTTCCAGCGTGGCGATCAGGGCCATGTCCTCGGTGTCCAGCTTCAAGTCTATGGCCCGCAGATTGCTGGCCAGGTTCTTGCGCTGGGTCGAGGAGGGAATCACGGCATAGCCCTGCTGCAGCGCCCAGGCCAGCGCCACCTGGGCCACCGTGGCCTGGTGCTTGGCGGCGATGCCCGCGAGCACCGGGTCTTGCAGCACCTTGCCATAGGCCAGGGTCATGTACGAGGTCACGGCAATGCCCTGTGCCTGGAGAAAGGCGGTGAGCTGCCGGTTTTGCAGATAGGGGCTGAGCTCGATCTGGTTGGTGGCAATCTCGCCTTGGCCAACAGCGGCAATGGCTTGCCGGGTCAGTTCGATATTGAAGTTGGAAATGCCGATCTGGCGGGTCAGGCCCAGGGCCTTGGCTTCGGCAAGAGCGGTCATGTATTCGCCCAGTTCCACGCCGTTGCCCGGGGCAGGCCAGTGGATCAGGGTCAGGTCCACATAGTCGCTACGCAGTTTTTTCAGGCTTTCACGCAGGCTGGGCACCAGCTTTTCCTGGCCGTAGTTGGCGGTCCAGATCTTGGTGGTGACAAACAGCTCGGAACGCGGGATGCCGCTTTCTGCCACCGCCTGGCCGACTTCGGCCTCGTTGCCGTAAATCTGTGCCGTGTCGATGGTGCGGTAGCCCAGGTCCAGTGCGTTGCGCACCGAATCGATCGCGGCCTGGCCGGTCAGGCGAAAAGTGCCGACGCCAAAGAGTGGAATGCTGCTCATGAAAAAATTCCTGGGGTGAGAGGGGAAATCAGAGAGAGGGGGTCGAGGCCGCAGGGCGGCGGCCTGCGCTGCCCAGCCAGACCAGGACCAGGCCACCAGCGGCCAATGCTGCGCCCGCAAGAGGCACGGCGGCATAGCCCAGCCCCTGGCTGATGACGGCACCGCCCAGCGCGGCCCCCAGGGCATTGCCCAGGTTGAAGGCGCCGACGTTCACGGATGAAGCCAGGCCCGGAGCCTGGGCCGCAGCCTGCATGACACGCATCTGCACCGGCGGTACGATGCCAAAGGCCGCGGCACCCCAGACCACCAGGCCTATGGCCGCACCCAGATGGGTGCTCAGCAGCCACGGCAGCAAGGCCATGGTGACGGCCAGCGCGGCGAGGATGAGCTTGGTGGCTCCATCGAGTGACCAGTCGGCCAGGCGCCCGCCCAGGCTGTTGCCCAGGGTGAAGCCAATGCCAATCAGCACCAGTGCAAGGGCCACAAAGCCCGGGCTGGCCTGGGTGATCTCGGCCAGCACCGGTGCCACATAGGTGTAGAGCGTAAACATCGCACCCGCACCCAGCACGGTGGTGCCCATGGCCAGCAGCACCTCGGGGCGGGTCAGCACCTTTAGTTCTCGGCGCACATCGGGGCGCTGGCCGGGCAGCCCTTTCGGCAAGGCCAGCCACAGGGCCGCCATGGTGATCAGACCCAGCACGGCCGTGCCGCCAAAGGCCAGGCGCCAGCCCACTTGCTGGCCAATCCAGGTGGCCACGGGCACACCGCCGATATTGGCAATGGTCAGGCCCATGAACATGGCGGCAATCGCACTGGCCTGTTTGTCCTTGGGCACCACGCTGGCCGCCACCACGGCGCCTATGCCAAAGAAAGCACCATGGTTGAGGCTGGTGACCAGGCGCGACAGCAGCAAGGTGACATAGCCTGGTGCCATGGCGGACAACAGATTGCCCAGGGTGAAGATGAGCATCAGCGTCATCAGGGCGCTGCGCTTGCCAAAGCGGCTGAGCAGCAGGGTCATGACGGGTGCACCCACCATCACGCCCACGGCGTAGGCAGACACCAGCATGCCGGCGGTGGGAATGCTGACCTGCACCCCGTCGGCAATCACGGGCAGCAGGCCCATGGGACTGAATTCGGTGGTGCCTATGGCGAATGCGCCAATGGCCAGGGCAAACAAAGCGGCTGAGGATTTCATGCAGCCTTTCCTTCAGATGGCAGGGGGAAAATGGGAAAGGCTGAAGTGTGCGGCGTTTGCATGGGGAGATTAAGCCCCGCAAGGAACAACCTCCTGTGCCTTGCATTCAACAATGCACCACCTGCTGCATGCGCTATAAGTTCGTGAACACGCTCTTAGCTGATTGCCCCATGTGCTTGGCACAATACCGGCCCATTGCTTTGGATATCTGCACACCATGTTGGTTCGTCTCGCGCGCCTGGAAGACGCAGCGGCTTTGCCGCCCATTGAACATTCCGCTGGCCAATTGTTCAAAAACGCGCCCGGCCTCGCGTGGCTGGCCGAGGGCGATGTGATGGCACTGCAAGAACATGAGCGCTTGATTGCGCAGGGCACGGTGTGGCTTGCACAAACAAAAGCAGGGCAGCCCGTGGGCTTTGCCAGCGCGGAAGTTTTTGACGATGAGCTGCACCTGTGGGAGCTCTCGGTGCATGCGGACTGGCAGAGAAAAGGTGTGGGCAAGTTGCTCATGCACAGTGCCTGTACCCATGCTTCAGCGAAGGGGCTGGCGGCGCTGACCCTGACCACCTTCTCCGATATCGCTTGGAACGCCCCTGCATATGCCAGGTTGGGGTTCCAGCCAGCCTCTCCCTTGGGGGAGCGCCTGCGGAATGTATTGGCCGACGAAGTCGCGCATGGGCTGCCTGCAACGCGGCGGATTGCCATGCGGCGCTGGGTCTAGCGGTGTGACGCCACCCTGAATGGGCAGGGTGGAGCCAGCGCGGCCCGGAAGTTCCGGGACGGTGTACTGCCACCAGTGGCGCCGGAGGCGATCTCGGCCGCAGGCAGGGGCTCAGCGCCCCATCATCAAAATGTCACAGATTGAAACTAGCATTTACTCACTCCCTGAAGAGTGACTTTGTGCTGGAGAACCTCGTGTCTTTCTCGATGTTGAGTTTGCGCTGGCCTGCATGCGGCAGCGTTCGCTGTGACATCGCTGGGAGCTGATGGTGGGGCATTCTGGAGGGGGCAACTGGATTCCTTGGGTTGCCATGGTGTGCATGCAGTGTGCATATGCCGAGGCAGCGCCGCAGATAAGTAGCTTTCCCATGCAGACTTCGCGCGTCCCGCAAGCCCAAGGTGTTGCAACCTCGACGGCCCATGTATTTGATTTTGATATTGCAGCACAGCCGCTGGCGGTCGCACTGCATCGGTTCGGTGAGATCTCCGGGCAGCCTGCGCTTTTTGATGCGAGCATGCTTGACGGACGCATGTCCTCCGCAGTGCGTGGCCGCCTGAGCGCCGAGCAGGCTTTGGGTCAACTGCTGGAGCGCACGGGTTTGAGGGCCGAGCGTTTGCGCTCCGAGTTTGGTGAGACTTATGTGCTCAAAGCCGAGGCAGACACAGGCAGTGCAAACGCAATGGATATGTTGCAGCGTTTGCAAAAAAGTGCCTATGCGGGCCAGATCCAGCAGGGCGTCTTGAGGGCTTTGTGCGCTGACGCGCGTACTGCACCCGGCAGCTACCACTCTTTGTTCCGTTTTCAGCTGGATACAGAGGGGCAGCTGGTGTCACCGCGTTTGCTGGACAGCAGCGGCGATGCACAGCGCGATGCCCTGCTGCTCCATGCCTTGCGCGGACTGCGCCTTGGCAGCGCACCGCCGGCCGAGGTGGTGCAGCAGCCGTTGACGATGTCGCTGACACCTGATGCGCCGGGGGCTGCAGCCTGTGGCCCGGTATGGGGAGGGCACTGAGCATGTCGGGTGAAGCACCACCGGTTTTGCTGGACTATCTCAACAAGAGCTATGCCAGTCTCAAGCGGCGCCTGACGTTGGTGCTGGGCAATGCCGATTTGGCCAGTGATGCCTTGCATGACACCTGGGTACGGGTCAAAGACAAAGACGATCGCCGACTGATTGAGCAGCCTGGAGCCTATCTGATGCGCGTGGCGACGAATATTGCGGCCGATATTCAGCGCAGGCAGCGCCGCTCTTTGTCGGGCGAAGAGGTGGATGCGCTGTTGGAGGAGATGGAGGATCCCGCGCCCTGTCCACAGCGAACGGCTGAGGCGCGCTCGGATCTCAGCGCCCTGTCGCAAATCATGGCATTGATGCCGGAGCGCCGTCGTGTCATTTTGGTGCTGGTGCACTGGGAGGGTCTGGCGCAAAAAGATGTGGCCGGTCGGCTGGGGACTTCGCTGCGAACCGTCGAATATGAACTTCGGCGTGCCCATGATGTGCTTGATGCACATATGGACCTTCTGGGGCGTAAATAATTGCGGTTTCCCCGGCCGTGGTTCGTTGCAACTGCATGAAGTGGATCAAAAGACCGGCGGCGCTATGGCGTGCCTGCCGGCATGATTCAAAAATGCGTTTTGCAGCGCCGGCAGCTAGACACGACACAATGAAAACACCAGAGAACCATCGGGATGCCTCCCGCGAGATGCTGCTGCAGCAGGCCTGGCAGTGGCTGCGTGTGCTGCATTCCGGTGTTGCCAGCGCTGAAGATGCCCGAGGTTTTCGGCAATGGGTGCATGCCAGTGCAGCGCATCAAAGCGCTTACCAGGAAGCCAAGCGGCGTTGGGACAGGCTGAAGCAGCCAGCAGGCGCATTGCTGCAGTCTCAAGCAGATTTGGTGGGGGCGTATGAGCATGGGCTGCGCGGGCGTCGAGCCTTCCTCGGAGCGGCAGCCAGCACGGCGGTCGTGGCATTGGTCGCTGTGAATTACTCCCCCTGGGGACTTTGGCCCACATCTTCCGAATGGCGGGCAGATTACCGAACCGGTACGGGGGAGCAGCGCGCCATAGACCTGGGAGAGCATGTCCATCTCACCTTGAACACCCGAACCAATGCGAGCCCGCAGGTGAAAGGACATGAGGTGGTGGGCCTGGACCTAGTCAGCGGAGAGGCTGCTATTGAGTTGACGCTCTCGGGCCAGCCTTTTTTCGTGCGGGCAGGTGTGGGCAGTGCGGCGGCTGCATACGGGCAATTTGAAGTCCGCCATGTGGCGCAGCAGGTTTGCGTGAGCTGTATTGCCGGGGAGGTGCATTTGTCGCACCCCCTGGGCGGCAAGACGCTGAAGGCCAACGAGCAAGTCATTTATGACGCGGTCTCTGTCAGCCGCGTGAATGCAGTGGATCCGCAGGTGCTTTCGTCCTGGCGACGTGGCCTGCTGGTCTTCAAGCAGACCCCTTTGGGTGATGCATTGGATGAGATCAACCGCTATCGCCCTGGTCGCGTAGTGCTGGTCAATGCTGCTGCGCGCACCAAAAATGTCACGGGCCACTTCGCCATCGCGTCGCTGGATCTTGCCCTCATACAGCTGCAGCATGTCTTCGGATTGAAGGCGCGTGCATTGCCGGGCGGTTTGCTGCTGCTGAGTTAGGTGGTTGCTGGGCCATGTCCTGTCTCATGTTCTGCGGTGAGGCCGCGTGGACAGAGATGCTGTGCTGCCCATGCATGCCAAGGCGTTGCAGAAATTTTGCGGAATCTCTTGCGGGTTTGAGTTGAACAGTTCGTTGTAGCCATATCGGAGGGGCTTTGCTGCAAACGCTTGTGTACGTGCAGCCAGGTCTCCTGCATCGATGAGGCTGGCCGATATGGGAGGGCAGCCGAACGGTGTCGACTCAACCATTGGGCAGAACTCAGATGAACACACGCGCAAGCAGCAAGGATCAAGCCACTCAACGCACCCGCTACCGTGTGTTTAGACGGGCACCCATCGCACAGGCCATTGCCCTGACCCTGGTGGCCGGAGGCACCATGGTGCAAGCCAGTGCGCAGACGGCCTTCAGCCCCGGCTGGTTTTCCGCCAAGGGCGCGGTGCAGAACACGGCGGCGCAAACCGGCATGTTGCCCAATGGTCTGCCAGCCATGTCTTCGAGCAGCCCGGCCGCGCAGCAGAACAAGGCCAATGAGCAACTGGTGCGCTCCATCACCAATCTCAACCTGGCAGCGCGCGGTATCGCGGCCCAGCAGGCGGCCCAGGCTGCTGCGCGTGCGGCGGCCTTGGCTGCAGGTGGTGGCGTGCCGGATGGGCTGGGCGAAGGCGGTCTGAAGATAGACAGCAACAGCCTCACTGCGGGTTGGATCAACGCCAACGCACCCAAGCAGACCACGGCCGATGGCAAGACCCATGTGGCGGTCGAGCAGACCGCGGACAAGGCCATTCTGAACTGGGAAAGCTTCAACGTGGGCAAGAACACCACGCTGGAGTTTTTGCAGCAAAAAGACTGGGCGGTGCTCAACCGTGTCAATGATCCGAATGCACGGCCTTCGCAGATCCAGGGGCAGATCAAGGGCGACGGCACGGTGCTCATCGTCAACCAAAACGGCATCATCTTCAGCGGCTCCAGCCAGATCAACACCCGCAACCTGGCGGCGGCGGCCGTCGGCATGTCGGATGCCCAGTTCAAAAAAGGCCTGTTCAGCGACGCCCAGGGTACGGCCTATATTCCGACCTTTGCGAATGACCTGAGCAGCAACGCCAGCAGCTTCAGCCACGGCGCTGCCACGGCCGACGTGGTCGTGGAAGCGGGTGCCAGGCTGCAAACCCACAAGCCCGCCAGCGTGACCGAGGGCGGCGGCTATGTGCTGCTGGTCGGCCGCGAGACGCACAACGCGGGCGAGATCACCACGGCCTCAGGCCAGACCGTGCTCGCGGCAGGTGATGCCTTTGTGATCCAGCGCGGCCAGGGCTCGGACGCCAACCAGAACTCCAGCACGCGCGGCAATGTGGTGGGCAGCCTGCGAAATCCGGGTTCGGCAGCGGGCCTGGTGCGCAATAGCGGCCTGATCCAGGCGAGCACGGGCGACATCACACTCACCGGGCACGATGTGCGCCAGCAAGGGGTGGCCGTTGCCAGCACCTCGGTGCATACGCGGGGCACGGTGCATCTGAGCAATGCCGCAGGTGATGCCGGTGGGCACATCGCGCTGGAAGAGGGCAGCGTGACCAGCGTGCTGCTCGAGGAGTCTGCGACCACGGCGCTGGACGCCCAGCGCGAGACCTTGATCAAGGAGTCGGACAAAGCCGGTGACGGCGTGCAGCATCGGCGCGATCAGTCGCTGGTGCTGATCGACAGCGCCGGCGCTGTGGATTTCCGTACCGATTCGCTGACGGTGGCCACGGGCGGCCAGGTGCTGGTGAAGGCAGCGCAGGCAGATGTGGCCAGTGGCGCGGTCATCGATGTCTCGGGTGCCGTGGGCGTGCGCGTGGACATGGAGTCCAACAATGTGCTCATCAACGTCCAGGGCAACGAGCAGCGTGATGCCTCCGTCAACCGCGACGCCAAAGGGCTTAACAACAAGAACATCTGGGTAGACCGCCGCGACCTGGTGTTTGTGCCGGCTGGCACCAACGGCTACGAGACGGATCGCTGGTACACCGCAGGTGGTCTGCTGGAAGTGGGCGGGTATCTGGGCATCACGGGCCATGGCATTGGTGAATGGATGGCGCAGGGCGGCACCGTGCAATTTGCGGGCGGCCAGGTCCACACCCACCAGGGCAGCCTGATCAATCTGGCGGGGGGCTCGCTGGATGTGCAGACCGGCTATGTGAACCAGACCTATTTGAAGGGGGCTGATGGCCGCATTTACAACGCCTCTTCCGCGCCGGGTGATCTGCGCTATACAGGCCTGTACCAGGGGTTTGAGTCCACCCATGCACGCTGGGGCGTGACGGAAACCTATGCCGCGCCGCTGATTGCGGCGGGGCGTCGCCTGGAAAATGGCTACACCGTGGGCCGCGATGCGGGCCGTTTGGTGATTGCCACGCAAGGGGCCCAACTGGAGGGGGCGGTGGATGGCAGCACCTTCCAGGGCGAGCGCCAGACACGAGGCCGCGATGCAGCGCTGGACGGATACCGGCAGGCCCAGACCGCGGTGGCACAACGCGGCCAGCTCATCATCGGCGCCTTGACGCCTGTTTATGACGCCAATACCAAGGGCTTGCGTGAGTCACCTGCGGCAGTCATGTCTGATGTCACCCTGGGGGGGCAGCCCGGGGCTGGAACGCATCTGGATGCAGCCTGGATCAACGCGCAGAATCTGGGGGCATTGCAGGTTTATGCCAAGGACCGGATTGCCGTAGACGAAGCCTTGCAGGTCACGCCAGGGGGGCAGATTGCGCTGCATGCCAGCGATGTGGCTGTGGAGGCCAATCTCACGGCGCGTGGCGGCAGCATTCAGCTTGGTGACATGGTGACGCAGCACACCGGCAGCGGTTCGGGGTGGCAGGAGCAGTCCATAGGCGGTGTCGCAGCGAGCGGCCATACCCGGCAAGTGACGGTGGGCAAGCATGTGACGCTGGACGCTCGCGGCCTGTGGAGCAATCAGGTGCTCGATGCGGACAACAGCAGCCTGCCTTTTGTGAATGGCGGTCGTGTGGTGCTGCGTAGCTCTGGCGACGTCAAGCTGGGTGATGCCAGCCTGATTGATGTGTCTTCGGGAGCCGCGCTCAATGCAAAGGGCAGCCTGAGTGGCGGAAAAGGTGGCGATGTGACGCTGGCTACCGGTATTCCTGCACAAGGAGTCGGTGGAGCCACGCAGTTGGTGCTGGAGGGTGAGCTGCGGGGGCATGGCGTCAAGGGAGGCGGCACCATGATGCTGCAGACCGGCGAGGCCGTGGTGATCGGCGGGCAAGTTGGTGGCAGTGGTGGTTTGCTGCTGGACACAGGCCTTTTCAAACAAGGTTTTTCGCATTACGAGGTGAATGCGGTGGGTGGGCTGACGGTCGCCGAAGGCGCCAAGCTGGAAGTGTCCATGCCGGTGCTGCGGATCGATTCGGCAAAGGCTCAGGGTATGCAGACTGGCGCTGATCCTTCCAAGGTGCTGGAGGTTTGGGAGGCGCCGTTGTTTGTGCAAGACCCCGCCCGCAAACAGATGAAGCAGCGCGCAGGCGCCAGCCTTGCGCTCAACGCCGGCTCCGTGGTCCAAACAGCTTCGTTGCTGATCGACAAGGGCGCAGAGCTGAAGGTCGATCCGGGGCAAAGCATCCGCTTGGCTGGCAATGCCCAGATCACCATTGAGGGTGAGCTGCGGGCGCATGGTGGGCGGATTGCGGTGCTGGGCGGGGACTTCGGCTCTGGCACGGATCTGAACCGTCCGGCTGGCGTGCCCAACGCACGTTCGTTGTGGATTGGCGAGCATGCCGTTCTCGACGTGTCTGGCCAGGCCCATACCGCCCTGGATGGCAATGGCCATTCTTATGGCGTGGTGCAAAGCGGCGGCAGCATAGAGCTGGGTGCGAAATACAGCCTGGAGTCGCGCAATGTCGACGCCATAGACGCTTTCCTCGTGGTCAAGAAGGGCGCGGTGCTCAACGCCTCGGGTGCCAGCGGGCTGATTCATGTACCAGGCCAGGGCGATATCTCCCTGGCCGGCAACGGCGGGACCATTGCGCTGAGTGCCGCCAACGGCCTTTTCATCGACGGCCAGCTCTCGGCCCATGCCGGTGGCGCAGGCGCCAAGGGCGGAACACTGGCCATCAATTTGGAAACACCGGTGTACCTGGGCGTTGAACGCTTCAGCAAAAAAGGCGCCGCCGTCGATGATGCTGTGCGCGTTCCGCGCGAGTTGGTGATCGAGCAGGTGTTTGGTGGCAGCGGGCTGGATGACAGCGTGCAGGCCGGTCAGAAGCATGACAGCCTGGTTTACGGCAAGGCTCGTTTTGGCGTAGATGCAATCCAGGCTGGCGGTTTTGACACGGCAGCGTTGTATGCCAATGGCTTGCTGAGCTTCGATGGCAGCATTGATCTGCACATGAAGCAGGCGCTGTACCTCACGGCCAGCAGCATAGGTCTCTCGACCCAGGCCGCCCGCGACAGCCAGGTACGCCTGAGCGCTGCTTATCTGCGCCTCTCGGGCTCAGAACGTCGAGAGGTTGACGGCTCCATCATGCCGAATCCGGTGTTTGGCTCGGGCAACGTCAATGCTGGCGGGGGGCAACTGGGCGTGCCGCTGCTGGCCAAGAATGCGCATCTGCAGCTCGAAGGCAGCATGGTGGATATCGTGGGGGAGGTCGGCTTTGGTACGAGGAGCCACATCATACTCAACGGTCCGACCAATCTGGCAGTGGAGCGCGATGCCTTCGGCACGGTGCGCATCGCCAGCCAGGGTGACCTGCGCCTGCGCAGCGCCAGCCTGTATTCACCGGGCGACACCACGCTGGCAGCAGCGCAGATTTATGGTGGGGGCAACGTCACCGTCGGCCTGGTGAGCAAGCTCAACGAATGGGGCAATGTGCTGCGCTCCTACGATCAGGAGCGCCGCCTCGACATAGAGCGCATAGGCACGTCCTTGCCCGCCATGCCCTATAGCGTGTTCGGCAATATGGGCTTCACTGCCGCCACCATCAACCAGGGGGGGGTGTTGCGCGCTCCGCTGGGCTCCATCACGCTGGGAGATGCTGGTAGCAACGGCTATACCGGCGTCGTCAACTTGCTGCCAGGCAGTATCACCTCGGTCAGCGCCAAGGGTTTGGCCATGCCTTATGGCGGCACGGTCGACGGGCTGACCTATAACTACAACGGCAAGGATGCGGTCTATGTCGGCATTGGCGGAGAGCCCAGCATCGAATTCAAGACCCATGCATTGAATGCCCAGGATGGTGCGGTGATTGATCTGTCTGGCGGCGGTGAGCTCACGGGTGCAGCCTTTTTGCAAGGCCGTGGCGGCTCCACCGATGCCCGAATCAACCCGCTGGTGCAAATGGCCGAAGGTCGCTTTGTGCTGCCGGGCCTGGCCACCAACCCGGTCTATGCCATTGTGCCGGGCGCCCAGGCGGGTTATGCGCCTGTGGCGTCGGAGAAGGGTGCGGGCGATCCGGCCATAGGCCGCCAAATCACCATTGGTGAAGGCGTGCCCGGGCTGCCGGCTGGCACCTATACGCTGATGCCGTCTACCTACGCCTTGCTGCCGGGGGCCTTCCGGGTTGAGCTCAACGGCCTGGCCAGCAGCCACATTGCCTTTGGCAGCACCACGGCCATGCGCAATGGTTCCTGGAGCACCTCGGCGCAATTGGGCATTGCCAACACCGGCTACAGCGATGCGCTGCCGACCCAGGTCATCCTGACGGCGGCAGACACACTGCGCACCTACTCGCAGTACAACGAAACCAGCTATGCCGAATTTGCGCTGCAGCAGGCCGCCCGCGAAGGCGCTCCGGCACCGCTGCTGGAGCGTGATGGCAAGGCACTGAACCTGATGCTGATTTCGTCCACGGCAGCGGGTTCCTTTCAGCTGCCGCAACTGCGCTTCGCGGCCCAGGTGCAAGGCACACCGGCTGACCAGGGTAAGGGAACGGTGCTGCGTGTGCTGGGAGGAACGAACTTCGAAATACTGGCGCAAGATGCCGCACCCACCGCAGGCTTTACCGGTATTTCGGTGCATGCCGACATGCTCAACCAGGTGGGTGCCTCGCGCATGGAAATCGGGGGGCGGCTGAGTTCGACCTATATCGACTCCCAAACCGGCTCACTGCAACACGCTAATACCATCGCGATCGGTGGTGCTGAAACGCACAACATCATTGTGCGTAGCGGGGCCCAGCTGGAAGCGGCCGATGTGTTCCTCATGAGCGGGCGCACCGATGGTGGCATCACTCTGGAGCAAGGGGCCAGCATCAACACCCTGGGCAAGGGACGCACTGGCTACGGCGCCGAGCAGGGCTATATCTACCAGCCAGGCCCCGTCTCCGTGTTGGCCGTGTCCAACAATCAACTGGATTTGCTGGCGCCGGCAGCGCCCAATCCCAACGACCCGAGGGTTGGCGCAGGCGCCATTGAACTCGGTGTCTGTGCCGTGGGGGCTCACTGCAGCGGTGACACCCGTCTTTACTCCGAAGGCACCATCGCCACCGCCACGGATAACCGCTTTGTGTTGGGCGATGCGGTGCGTTATGGCACGCGCAATCTGTCGCTGGCGCTGGGTGGGGTCAACATCGGCAGTGCCCAGGCGCTGGAGAGTGCAGCCGCCCGTGGCGCCTTGCCGGCCGGCATGGTGCTGAACCAGCAGGTGCTGGACCGCCTGCTATTGGGTGACACCAGCACCGGGGCTCCGGCGTTGGAAGCGCTGTCGCTCACGGCACGCGAATCGGTGAACTTCTTCGGCGATGTCACCCTGTCCACCTACGGCGCAGATGGAAAGTCGGCCCTGCAGCGCCTGGTATTGGGCACGCCCGCCATCTACGGGTATGGCGATGCGGGTGATGTGGCCCGGATCCACACCGACACGCTGATCTGGACCGGCTCTCGTACGCCAGCGGGCAGCATCGTGGCTGGCGGCCCCGGTACGGGCCAAGGCCAGTTGGTGGTTGATGCCCGTGAAATCGTATTCGGCTACGGGCCCAAGACCCAGCCCGACACCGTGCGCGACCACGACAGGCTGGCGCTGGGCTTTGCCAGCATGCATCTGAATGCCAGCGAGCGTGTGACAGCGACCCACAAGGGCTCGCTGGCCTTCTATGCAACGCAAGGTGCCTGGGACCCCGTGGCCAAGGCCTATACCCGCAGCGGCGGCGACCTGTTCATCAGCACGCCGCTGCTGACCGGCACGGCCGGCTCCATCAACAAGATCACGGCCGGTGGCGACATCCATGTGAGCGGCAGTGGGGCAGCTGCTCCCGACAACGCGACGCTGGCCGCCGCCTTGGGGGCCGAGTTGGCCTTGGACAGCAAGGGGGGCCAACTGGTGCTGGATACTGCCGTGCTGCTGCCCAGCGGCAAGCTCAGCCTGTCTGCCCAAGGGGATGTGACGCTGAATGCCGGCGCCCAACTGGAGCTTGCCGGCCGCAAGATTGACTTCTTCGATGTCAGCAAATACAGCTGGGGTGGCGATGTGGCGCTGCAAAGCCGGGCGGGCGATGTGGTGCAAGCGGATGCATCGCATATCAATCTGTCTGCGGAGCACAACCGGGCCGGCAAACTGACGGTCGCCGCAACCCAGGGCCATATCGCGCTCACAGGGCAGATGGATGGCCACAGCAGCGGCCACTACGATGCGGGCGGCACCCTGGTGCCGTATCTGGCAGGCCGTATCGAGCTGCATGGCCAGAGCATCGATGATTTTGCGGGCCTCAACCACCGCTTGACTGAAGGCGGTGTTTTCGGCGGCCGCAGCTTCCGACTGGGCCAGGGGGATCTGAACCTGGGCAACGAGCTCAAGGCCCATGAAATCAATGTCTCGCTGGACCAGGGGCAGCTCACTGTGAATGGCCGCATCGATGCCAGCGGCGAGCAGGCGGGCAGCATTCGCCTGTCGGCCAAGAACGGCGTGACCCTGGGTAATGCTGCTGTGCTCGATGCCAGCGCCAGCGTGCTGCGCGTGGACAGCTATGGCAAGCCTATTGAGGCACCCAATCGCGCCGTGATCGAAATTGATTCCGGCACGGGCCTGCTGGCCATTGCCAGCGGCGCGCGCATGGATTTGCGCGTGGCTGGCAGCGCGCAGAACTTTGGCACCGTGGCATTGAATGCAGCGCGCGTGGGCAGCAATGACGTAGCCATTGATGCGGCAGGCACGGTTGCCATCGCGGGTGCCAAGTCCATCCATGTCAATGCCTTTATCACCGATAACACGGCCGCAGCGGGCACCGAAACCACCACCGACGGCAAAAGCTACCAGGTCATAGACCAGGACTACCTCAACCGCCTGAATGACGATAGCCGTACCTTTATCAACGCGGCACTGGCCAACGGCACGCTCATGAATGGCAAGTTGGCAGGCCTGCGGGCCTACCAGGATCAGTTCCACCTGCGTCCCGGCGTGGAGGTCGTGGCCAACCTGGCGGTCAATCCTGACGGGAATCTGCATGTGGATGGCGACATCGACCTTTCGGGCCACCGCTATGCCAGCGTGAATCCGCATACGCAGCGGACCCTGGTGCATGGCTCGGGTGAGGCCGGTGCCTTGGTACTGCGCGCACAGGGCGATCTGGATGTGTTCGGCAGCATCAGCGACGGTTTTGACGGCAGCCGCCTCAAGCCATCGTTTGACAGCGTGGGCTGGCTGCTGACCAAGGGCCAGCAGCCATGGGCCTCCGACGTGGTGGTGCCGCGCGACGGCATGGTCACGCTGGATGCCGGCACGGTGTTCAACTCCGGCAAGGTGCTGAATTACGAGCTGCCCATCAACGCCATGCAAATGGCCGCAGGTACGCTGCTGCCGGCAAAGGCCGCGTTGGCGCAACCGCTGTCGCTGGCGCGTGGCACGGTGTTGAGTGCGGCCGTGCATGACGCCAATGGCCAACTGCTGTATGCCGCTGGCAGCGTGCTGGCCGATGCGGTGACGCTGCCAGCCCAGACGCAGCTGGATGCAGGTTTTCGCCTGCCAGGGGCCGCGCGGATGGCTGCCATGACCTGGCCGGCCGGCGTGGCCCTGCCGGCACCGCCTTCCGGCAATGCAGTGGTGCTGTCCAGCGCTATCGATTTGAAAAAAGGCGCTTTCATCCCCAGTGAAACCGATGTCAAGCTGCCTGGCGGTGTGGACAGCGTGGACTTGCGCCCGCGTGATGCCCAGGGCAACCAGGGCCGCATCTGGGCGCTGGCGCCGATGCTGGCGGCGGGATCGCAGTCCTTCGATATCAGCCTGGTGGCAGGGGCCGATACGGCTGCGGCCGATCGCCTGGCGAGCTTGCCGGGAGGCGCTGGCCATCTGCGCCTGTCCGATATGCACTACGGCATGGGGGGGGAGCGCTCCGCCGTGCCGGGTACGGGGTCCCCCGCAGTTTTCCGTTACAGCAACAGCTTTCCGGCGGCCCTGCTGGCGGATTTAGAGATGTATGCGTCTTGGGGCTACGAAGTGCCCACTATCGTGCCCGGCGCCCTTGTGGGTGCGCGTGACATAGAGCTGCTGCTGGAGATCGGCTTGATCTGGGACTCCATGAGCAATCTCAATGAATATGGCCATGGCGAGGCAGTGAGCGTGGTGACGCCCGCCACACCACCGGACTATGTCTTTATGGTCAAACCGGCGCGTGAGCAATTGCCCAGCGTGGTGCGCACCGGCACAGGTGATCTGCGCTTGGTCTCGGCCAAGAACATTGCCACCAGCTCGTTGTTTGGTGTCTATACGGCGGGCACGCCTTCGGCCGCGCTGGCCGCAGCGGGAGCTTCCGACCCGTATAACCAGCCGCGCAGCGTGTTCAATGGCTCGGTGCTGGGCGAGTTCGGCGGATCATTTGAAGGTTTGGTTAATGGAGGGAGCGAAAGCCTCTACCAGGCCTGGTATCCCGAGGCCGGCGGCAATCTGTTGCTGCGCGCGGGTGGCAACATCAGCGGCGACAGCATAGGGCGTACCTCGGGAGCATTGCGTAGCGATGCCCTGGGTTACCGTACAGAACGTATCACCGGTACGGCTTCGGTGGGCAACTGGCTGTGGCGCCAGGGCTCAGGCAGCGTGGCCGGTGTGGATGATGTAGCCCTGCCCACGGCCTGGTGGATCAATTTCGGCACCTATGTCCCCTCGCGTGAGGAAAGCCCTTACAACGTGTTCGCCACGATGCCGCGCTTCACGGGTTTCACGGGCTTTGGCACCCTGGGCGGTGGCAATCTGCTGCTGGAGGCGGGCGGCAATGCCGGCATGCTGCAGGCCCGTGGCGACCATGGGGCCTACTACATCAACCGCAGTTCGGGCCTGAATCTGGCGGTGGCCAGCACCGGCCGCGTAGGCAGCGATGGCAAGCTGGTGCAGACAGGGGGCGGCGATCTGGACATCCGCATAGGCGGCGGCTTCAACAGCGACGCGACGCTGAACGCCTTCACCGGGGGCAACAGTGCACCCCAGGCCAACAGCTTTGCCGTGGGTGGCACGCACCGGCTGGACCTCAACGGCAGCTTCACCAATTTGCGCGGTGCCCTGCGCATGCAGGCCGGTGCGGTGGGCTCGATAGCACAGAGCTTTGGCGGCGGCGACCCCAAGGAGTCGCGTCCCTACGACGCATTCACCGCTTCCAACGCCTCGACGGCTGGCGGCCCCGTGCTGGTGCTGGGCGATGCCGGCGTGCGCATCGAATCGCGTGGCGACCTGGTGCTGGGCAATGTCACCGATGCCGGCCGCGTGCCGCAATACCATGGCGGTACGCCCTTTAGCGCCAACGGCAAGTCCTATGCGGGCAACGGCTGGAGCTGGTTCTCGCTGTGGACGCCTGCGACCGCTGTGGATCTGCTGGCGGCGGGCGGAAATCTCACGCCCACGATGGCCATGCACGACAGGCATAAACGGACGGACAGCCTCATCACCGATCTCAATTTCATGTATCCCTCGGTGCTGCGAGCAGCATCGGCCAGTGGCAATGTGTACTACGGAAAGTTCGTCAAGTCGATCACGGCCGGTGAAAACAACGATCCCTTCCAGCCTGCGGTGACGCTGGCACCGTCCCCAGTGGCCGAGCAGTTTGTGGCCCACGGCACAGGTCAGCTGGAGCTGCTGGCCCGGGGCTCGATCTACGCACAAGGGGCGGGTTTCTCCGTCTCGGGTGCCGATCCTACGGCCCTGCCCAATCCGTTCACACCAGGCTTTGTCGGACGTGGTGACCCCGCATGGTTTGGTCTGGAAGTCATTCACAACGTCAGCCCCAACACCATGGCTGCAGGCCCCATGCTGTCTGGCGCTCTGAAGGGTGATGTGGAACAGCGCTACCCGCTGTTCGCCTTTACCCCGCCCACGGCTTCGGGCCATGTCTATGTGGGCCAGGAGCCTGCGCGCTACTACGCGGTGGAAGGCGACCTGGTGGGGCTGCGCACAGGCAGCATCATCTACCGTGGCCGGAAATCCTCCGGCAAGCCGGGTTCGCTGCCGACCTGGTATGACGGCGGTGGCGCACTGGCCATGCGGGCCGGTCGCGACATCGTGAACTCAGGTACCACCTTGGGTGCCTATGACCCTGTGGACTCTGCTTATGGAACTCCAGGAGGGGCGCTGGACTGGTACAACATTGCGTACTTTGCCGACCCCTCGGCACCACCCAAGATCGACACGCAGGGTTTTGGCTCCATGGTGGGCAACCTCATTGTGCACACCAGTGCCGATGATGTGTCTGTGGTGCAAGCCGGGCGCGACATCCGTTTCAGCAGCTTCAAGATTGCGGGGCCGGGTCTGCTCGACATCAGCGCCGGACGCAATGTCTACATGGCCGACAAGGCCGAGCTGCGCAGCCTGGGGGCTGTGGTCAATGTGAAGCCGGGTGACCGCAGCAGTGGCGCCGCCATCTCGGTGGCGGCAGGCCTGGGTCAGCATGGTGCCGATTGGACCGCCTTCGCCGACCGCTATCTGGACCCCGCCAACCTGGCCAACCTGTCGCTGCCGTTGGCAGACCAGCCGGGCAAGGCTGTGCGTATCTATGACGGCTCGATCACGCTGGCGCAGTGGCTGAAGCATGAGTTCGGCTACACCGGCGACGAGGCCGGTGCATCGGCCTTCCTGGCTGCCAAGCAGGTGGAGCTGGATGGCGTACGCAATGGCGCGTTGGCCGCCGGCAGCACGGCGGCCAATCGTGATCTGGCGCGCGAATACAAACTCGAAAGCCAGTTGCATTTGGTGAACTGGTTGACGGAGCGCTTTGGCGGGGCCAATGGCCGTGGCCTGCATTTCGATGCAGCGAGCATGGACGCCCGCAGCTTCTTTGCCGCTCTGCCGCCCGAGCAACGCAGCGCCTTCTTGCGCAATGTCTACTATGCGGAGCTCAAGGCCTCCGGTCGCGAGTACAACGATGTGGACGGCAAGCGCTACGGCAGCTATCTGCGCGGCCGCGAAGCCATCGAAACGCTGCTGCCTTCAAAGGACGCGCAGGGTAAGGCCATTGCCTATGAGGGCGATCTGACCATGTTCAGCAGTGCGCGCTACTTCAAGCAGTTTGTGGACGTGGTGGGAACCTGGCGTCCGCAGCCGGGCGTGAAATACCTCTCCGAGGCGGAATGGATTGCAGCTGGAAGCCCCGGCTACGACACGCCGTACTACAAGATCAACGACGCAGGCATCCACACAGACTTCGGTGGCAACATCAATCTGCTGGTGCCGGGTGGGCGCACGCTGATTGGCGTGGACGGTGGTTATCCGCCGGGCGCGGGCTCCGGTGTACTGACCCAGGGTGAAGGCGATATCAACATCTTCTCCAAGAGCGATATCCTGATGGGCCAGAGCCGGGTGTTCACCACCTTCGGCGGCAACATTCTGGGCTGGTCGGCCGAAGGCGATATCAACGCCGGCCGAGGCGCCAAGACCACGGTGGTGGCGACGCCGCAGCGACGTGTCTATGACAACATCGGCAATGTGATGCTGTCACCGTCCACGCCGAACACCGGCGCGGGTATTGCCACGCTCAACCCGATTGCCGAAGTGCCGCCGGGAGACATCGACCTGATTGCCCCCTTGGGCACCATTGATGCGGGCGAGGCCGGTATCCGTGTCTCGGGCAATGTGAATCTGGCCGCACTGCAGGTGGTCAATGCCGAAAACATCCAGGTGCAGGGCAAGGCCGTGGGCATACCCATGGTGGCTGCGGTGAACGTGGGAGCGCTCAGCAATGCCAGTGCCGCAGCCTCGCAGGCCACGGCTGCGGCTCAGGACGTGCTGCAGCGCGAGCGGGCTGCAGCGCGTCAGGCGATGCCCTCGGTATTCACGGTGCGGGTGCTGGGCTTCGGTAATGAGTCCATGGAGGGCGGTGGCAAGCTGCCCCAGCCCTCGGCCGCGACCAGCAAGCCCGCCGGTGTGGCTGCCTACGATCCTCAAAGCGCCTTGCAACTGGTGGCCGTGGGCAAGGATGTCGATCCCCTGCAGGCCGCACGCCTGAATCCAGAGCAGCGTCGACAGCTACAGCAGTAAGACCCACTCACACAACCCTTGATACGTCGTTGCTTTGTCTTTTCGTACCTCTGTACTGCCTGCGACTTTGCGCCTCGTCTCAAACGCAAATCCTCGATTTGCTGGGCTGTGTGAGTGGCTCTAAGCACGTTCTAGCGCGCACCCATGCCCGCCCCCTGCGCTCGTGCGCAGGGGCGGGCATTTGCTTTTGGGGAAGGCTGGAGCGTGCGTGCGCCATCCGGCCCGCATGCCTCTGTTTTGATGGAAGAGGGCGCGCTCAGCGTGGAATGGACGGAATCGGGCTGGGTGTCCCCGGCGTTTCGGGTGGGCGCTGTGGAAAGGCCGAGATGCCGAACTGATTGCCCATGCGATGGCCTGTGGCCGCGCGGTTGAACAGACCCAGCTGGTTGGATGGCCGTTGGGTGATGGCCTCGGCCGCCAGGGGATCGCTGGCATGGCGCTGGGCCGCTGTCGGCGCCGCCTGGGGTTGGGGGCTGAGCTTGCTGGTGAGGCATTCAAACGAGGGCGGCACACGCTGCCCGTCAACCTCGACCTCCAAGCACGATGCCGAGACATTCACCTGAGGCAGCGCTGCCTCAGGGGCTTGCGCTGCGCAGGTGGCTGGCCACAGCCATGTGCTCAAAAGCGCGGCCACAAGTCCTGTTGCGGGCATCCGTTGCCATGGGCCTCCCACAGCCTGGCCCTCGGCCCAGCTTGGCGGTGAAACAAACCAGTTGCCCCTGTGTTCGGTGCAAGAGGCCGGCCAATGCGCAGCCGTGCCCGAGCGGTTGTGGGTATCCATCCGAAGTCACTCCGTATGAGGGGTGTGGCGCAGCTTGGCGCAAGGCTGGGCATTGTCCGGGCACCACAAGGCGTGTTGATGACGGTTGTGGTTCTGTCATCGGCGACCTGTAGGGCGGCCAAGGATTTTTATGAAGTTTTCGTGACAAATAGCGGTTTCGCCAAACCCCAAACGTCTATGTATCAGGACGTGTTTTCTGTCATCTGAACACTTCACGATGGCAATGCCACCTTGTGTCCGGACACCAGATTTTGGGAATCGAGTTCATCCAATGAATGCAATGAGAACGAGCGCAGGCCTTGTGCAGCGAAGTGCGAAAAGCCTGGCAGCCATGGTCGTGTGCGCAGTTGTAGGGCCCGTATGGGCGCAGGCCCAACAGCTAGATTCCGCAGCACCGCAGCAGGCAGAGCGCGCCGTGGATGTCATGGAGTACATCGTGCGGGGCAATACCGTGCTGGATGCCTATGCCATCGAGCAAGCGGTGACGCCTTTTCTGGGCCCGGGAAAGACCTTGAAGGACATTGAAAGCGCACGCGATGCCTTGCTGGCCGTCTACCAGGCCAGGGGCTACCAGTCCGTGTATGTGGACCTGCCGGAGCAACAGGTCACGGAAGGTCTGGTGTTTTTGCAGGTCAATGAAACCCGTGTGGGCCGGGTGCGAGTGGTGGGCTCTGCATACAGCTCCCCCGTGGAAGTGCGTGACCAGGTTCCCGCCTTGCGTGAAGGTGCGGTACCCGACTTCAACCAGGCACAGCAAGAGCTCACCGTGCTCAACCGCACCGGAAAACGCCAGGTCATGCCACTGGTACGCCAGGGCAGCATGCCCGGCACCATGGACGTGGACCTGAAGGTGGAGGACAGCAGTCCATGGCGTGCCAGCCTGGGCCTGAACAATGACCGCAGCGCCGACACCAAGCCTTTGCGCCTGTCTGCCTCCATCGGTCATGATAATTTGTGGCAGCTGGGGCACAGCGCATCGCTCAGCATTTTCACCACGCCGGAAGATCTGAACCAGACCCGGGTCTGGTCTGGTTCGTACTCGGCGCCTGTGCGCGGCACGCATTGGAGTCTCGACGTCTCGGCCTACAGCTCCGACAGCAATGTGTCCACCGTGGGCGGAACCAGCGTGATCGGCAAGGGCTATGGCGTGGGCCTGAAGGCCGGTTACACCGTGCCCGACAGCGGCTCCTGGTGGCACAACTTCAGCGCGGGTGTGGACTTCAAGAACAACAAGGAATCCCTGCGCTTTGGCCAAGGCGGTGACGATGTGCCGCTCAAGTACGCGCCCATCACCCTGGCCTATTCGGGCTTTTATCAGGGGGAGCAACTGCAGTACGGCCTGGGCTTCTCGGTCGTGACCGGTACGCGCAGTCTTCTGGGATGGGGCAGCGATTGGCGGGCTTTTCATTACAAGCGCTACAAGGCCTCTTCTAGCTTTCAGGTGCTCAAGGCTGATTTCAACGGCAGCTATGCGCTGGCCAATGCATCCCAGCTGGGCTGGCGTTTCGCGGGCCAGCTGACCGACTCTCCGCTGGTGTCGGGTGAGCAGATCGCCGCTGGCGGTGCCAACTCCGTGCGCGGCTATCTCTCGGCCGAAACCACGGGAGATGTCGGAACCGTGGCATCGCTGGAGTGGCGCACCCGCCCGTTGACCTGGCTGGGCGATTCCATAGAAGGCTGGCGTGCCTATGTCTTTGCCGACGCCGCCCACCTGCGCCTGCGCACGCCCATGGTCGAGCAGCAGTCCAAATTTTCGCTGGCATCACTGGGTGTCGGCACCAGCTTCCGTGTGGGTCAGGGCCTGAGCGCGCGACTGGACCTGGGCTATCCGCTCAAGGACGGGCCGCGCACGCAAAAGCATGAGCCTCGTCTCACCTTCAACCTCAATGCCAGCTATTGAGCCGGCGCTGATTCCTCGTAGTTCGTTTTCTCGAGTCCTCGGAGACATCCTGTCATGCGACGTATTTTTTTCCTGATTTTCTCGGCGTTGAGCGCTCTTTTGCCGAGCCTGGCGCAAGCGGCCTGGTGGCAGGCTGACTGGGCTTACCGCAAACCCATCACCATCGATGCCGGCCCGCAAGGCGGGGCCATAGGCGCTGATGCGGGGCGCACCCCCGTGCTGGTGCGCCTGCATACCGGCAATTTCAACTTTGACGGCGTGAGCGATACCGGCGCGGACCTGCGCTTTATCGCGGGCGACGACAAGACGGTGCTCAACCACCAGATCGAACAGTTCGACCCCTTGCTGGGCATGGCCCTGATCTGGGTGGACATGCCCGCGCTGCCGGTGGCCACACCCCAGCAGATCTGGATGTACTACGGCAACAAAAAAGCCCCTGCATCGGGCAATGGCCAGCGCACTTTCGATCCGGACTACACGCTGATCTACCACTTTGCCGAAAGCGGCGTGCCCGCACGCGACACCACGGCCTATGGCAACCATGCGCAAACCATGACGCCCTCGGCAGAAGCCACCCTGATCGGCCGCGGTGCCATGCTGGGCAATGCCGCCTTGGCGCTGCCTGCCTCGCCTTCGCTGGCGGTGGCTGCCGGTGGCGCTTTCACCTTCAGCGCCTGGGTGCGCCCCGAAACGCTGGGCGCTCGCCAGGTGGTGTATTCGCGCCGCGATGGCGCGGGTGAGCTGGTGGTGGGGGTGGACCTGGGCGTGCCCTTTGTGCAGGTCAACGGCCAGCGCAGCAACCCGGGTCAGCCCATACAGGCTGGTCAGTGGTCGCACCTGGCCGTCAAGGCCGAAGGCCAGGCCGTGACCCTGCTGGTTGGCGGCCACCCCGCGGCCACGCTGGCGGTGGCCCTGCCGGCGCTCAACACGCCTGCATCGCTGGGTGTGGACACCGTGGCCGCAGCCGGCTTTGCTCCCTTTGTGGGCGCGATCGACGAGCTGCGCATTTCCAAGTTGGCCCGCCCCGACAGCCTGCTGCTGGCTGACGCCGTATCGCAAGGTGCCGAGTCACGCATGATGGCTTTTGGTGCCGATGAGCAGCAGGCCGGCAAAAGCCACTTTGGCTTCATCCTGGCCGCCATGCCGCTGGATGCCTGGATTGTGGTGGCCGTGCTGGGCCTGATGATGGCTTTCTCCTGGATGATCATGATCGGCAAGGGCCGCAGCTACGGCGCCATCTCGCGCGCCAATGCGGTCTTCATGGGCTTCTTCCGCGAGACGGCGGGAGCCCCGCTTGACAGCTTGGCCAAGGGCAGCAGGGTGCCTGAGTCGGTCAAAAGCGATTCCTCTCTGTGGCGCCTGTATGCGGTGGCCATCGAAGAAATGGGCCGCCGCCATGCCCGTGGCTATGACCTGAATGCGGTGTCGACGGCCACCATCGGCGCCATCCGCGCCGCCATGGACGGCGTGATGGTGCGCGAAAACGAAAGCATGTCCAAGCGCATGAACTGGCTGTCGACCACCATCGAAGGTGCGCCTTACGTAGGTCTGTTCGGCACGGTGATCGGCATCATGCTGGTGTTCGTGGTGGCGGCCATGGCCGGGGCTGTGGACATCAACTCGGTGGCGCCCGGCATGGCGGCCGCGCTCTTGTGTACCGCGGCCGGCCTGGGTGTGGCGATCCCCGCATTGTTTGGCTACAACTGGCTGGCATCGCGCTCGGACGCCATCGGCGCCGACATGGCCGTGTTTGTCGATGAGTTCGCCACCCGCCTTGCCGAAGAGCAGGGCGAGGGCCGCAACCTGCGGAGTGCCTGAGCCATGGCCAATGCAGCTGCCAAATTCGGCACCAAGAAGCGCTCCGGGGGCATCAACATCACGCCCTTTGTGGACGTGCTGCTGGTAGTGCTGGTGATTTTCATCCTGACCAGCAATGCCAGCATTCCCGGCATCAAGGTGGATCTGCCCAAGGCCAGCGCTTCGGTGGCCCTGGAAAAGCCCAAGACCAAGGCGATTTCCATCGACAACGACGGCCGCGTGTTCCTGGATGCCTATCCGGTCACCCTGCCCGAGCTGGAAGAGCGTCTGCGCACCGAAAAGGCGCTGTCGCCGGACTTCCCCGTCATCGTGCGCGGCGACTCGGCCGTGCAGTACGCCAAGGTGGTCGAGGTGCTGGACCTGCTGCGCCGCATCGACCTGAACCAGATTGGCCTCGTGACCGGCAAGCCTGCCGCGTGAGGAGTGCCAATTGACTATGCGCAATTCCAATGCACCGCAGCCCACGCCGGCCGCCACCTGGTGGCGTCGTTGGGGCGGTTGGGCGATGGGTGTGGCTGTGGGCCTGGTGGCGCTGGCGGTGCTGTGGTATTTGCTGGCCGGTACGGCCAGCACCAAACGCGAGGTGGCCGCAACGTCGATGGTGATGTTGCCGCCGCCTCCACCACCGCCGCCAGAGCCTGAGAAGCTGCCTGAGCCCGAGCCGGAAAAGGTGGAGCCCCAGATCACCGAGGTCGAGCCCACGCCGGTCGAGTCCATGGAAAAGCCCATGGACGATGCCGCGCCCAGCCCCTCCCAGGATATGGGTGACCCCATGACGATGAATGCAGATGCCCAGGCCGGCACCGACGGCATCGCCGTAGGCGGCGGAGGGGGCATGACCGGCGGTGGTGGTGGGCTGGGTGCCGGCTCTTACCAGCGCTACATCTCGGCCAAGCTGCAGCAGGCCCTTGCGCGTGATCCCCGCACCCGCAGCCTGGTGTTCAGCGATCTGCGCGTTGACCTGTGGCTGGCGGCAGATGGTCGTATCACCAAGGTGCAGCTTGCCCAGGGCAGCAGCAACGACAAGACCGAAGAGCTGGTGCTGGCCATGCTGCGCGAACTCCAGGTCATGGATGAACGACCACCGCCCTCCATGCGCTTCCCCATGCGCGTTGCCATGAACGGCCGCCGCCCTTGAGCCTTTTGCAAGTTCTTGGCCGCTCTTTTGCTTCTCCCCCTATTTCTGTTTCAACCATGACTTATTTCGTCTCTCCCTCCATTGCCGCAAGGCGTATTGCGCTGCGATGCCCTCCGCTGGCCCGCAGTGCGCAGGCCGCCGCCGTGGCAGCGGCCATTGCGCTGACCTCCTTGACGGCCCACGCGCAAACCTCGAAATGGGATGCTCCGGTCAAGGACAGCGCCATGGTCCAGCTCATTCGCGGCCTGATCCAAAGTGGGGCGCTTGCCAAGGATGTGGGCGAGGCCTTGCTGGCCCAGGCGCAGACCGAGTCGATGGCCGCCCAGCAGACACAGCGCCAAGCTGCTGCTGTGGCTGCAGGAACGGCGGCGGGCTCCACCAATGCCTTGCGACCCGCTGCAGGCGATGTGCGCGTTCCCTATATTTCGCAGACTGTGCGCGATGAGATCCGCAACGAGATCAAGGGCGAGGTCATGGCCCAGGCCAAGGCCGAAGGTTGGGCGGCGCCCAATGAGACCCCGGAGTGGACCCAGCGCATACGCTTTGAAGGCGATATGCGGGTGCGCAGCGAGTCGCGTTTCTTCGCGGGGGGCAACAGCAACGAAGTCGTGGATTACGGCGCCATCAACAATGGCAACGGCTATGACGTGAACCTCAATACGGCAGCCGGTTTTCCGCCCCTGCTCAACACGCGCCAGAACCGCCAGAACCAGCTGCGTGCCAGGGCGCGTATCGGCGTGGTGGCCGAGATATCGGAGTCCACCCAGGCAGGCGTGCGCCTTGCCACCGGCAGCGACAGCAGCCCGGTGTCGACCACCCAGACCCTGGGCGGCGGCCTGGGAAAAAAGAATGTCTGGCTGGACCAGGCCTGGCTGTCGCACAAGCCATTTGACGGGGTGACGGTGACCGGGGGACGTTTTGCCAACCCCTTTGTGGCGACCGACATGCTGTTTTCCAGTGACCTGAATCTGGACGGTATTGCGCTGCAATACCAAAAGCCGCTGCCTTCCAACAAAGACCTGGAGCTGTTTGGCACGCTGGGCATTATTCCGCTGGAGTATTCGTCGGACAACTTCCCTTCGCGTTCGCTCGAAAAGGCATCCAGCCAGGTCAAATGGCTGCTGGGCCTGCAGGCCGGTGCCAACTGGAAGCTCGATAACCACAACCGCCTGCGCGGGGCGCTGGCGTACTACGACTTCCGCAATGTCAACGGTCAGCTGTCGACCCCTTGCGCGCTGTATGCCGGCGCTGAAACCTGCAGCACCGACTGGGCGCGCCCCGCCTTTATGCAAAAGGGCAATACGCTGATGCTGTTGCGCAATATTGCGCTGAACCCCAACGACCCGGCGAATACGGCCCAGCCGCAGTACTTTGGCCTGGCCTCGAAATTCCAGCTGCTGGATGTGAACATGCGCTGGGACACCAAGGTGGCCGGTGGCTTCGGTCTGCGCCTGGATGCCAACCTGGTGCGCAACATGGCCTACGACAAGGATGAGATGTTCCGCCGCGCCAATGGCGGCATCATCAACAACTATGGTGCGAATGCCCCCTTGATTCCGACCAAGGCCGACTTCAAGAGCGGTGGCAATGCCTACATGCTGCAAGCCACCCTGGGCAAGCCCAGCCCTGCAGCGCGTGGCGACTGGAACGTGCTGGCGGGCTACAAGCGCATAGAGCCCGATGCCATGCCTGATGGCTACAACGACTCCTCCTTCCACATGGGCGGCACCAATGCGCGCGGCTATTACATCGGCGGCTCGTATGCGATCGACAAGAACACCTGGTTCACCGGCCGCTGGATGTCCACCAAGGAGGTCTATGGCGCCCCCTATCAAGTCGACATGCTGCAGCTTGAATTCAATGCGCGTTTCTAGAAGGAAAACACATGAAGCTGTTTAAAGCCCAGGGGGGGAAAGCCCATGTCTGCATGGCCTTGGTGGCACTGGCCTGTGCGACGTGGCTGACCACGGCACATGCCCAGGAGCAAAGCATGGAAGAGCGCCTGCGTGCCCAGCTGCGTTCGGTGACCAGCCAGCTGCAACAGGCCAACAACGAGCTGGCCCTGCTCAAGTCCGGTGCTGCGGCAGGTGGAGCCGGTGTGGCGGGGACGGCCAAGGCCGCGCCATCGCCCGACGTCGAGGCCTTGAAGGCCGAGTTGGCACAAAGCCGCCAGCAACTGAGCCGTGAGCGTGATGCGCGCGGCCGTCACGATAGCGACGTGCAGCAGGCCAGGGAGGCCACAGCCAAGGCCAATGCCCAGGTACAGCAGTTCCGCTTGGCCTACGACGAGCTGCTGAAAATGGCACGTACCGCAGAGGCGGAGCGCCAGCGCCTAGCCAGCGATGCCAAGCTGCAGCAGACCGCCATCGCCCAGTGCGAAGCCAAGAACCAGCAGCTGTACGCCTTGGGCCATGAGGTGCTCCAGGCCTATGAAAAGATGGACCTGAATACGCTGCTGGCGGCGCGCCAGCCCTTTGCGGCACAAAGCCGGGTGAAGTACGAGCAAATTGCCCAGCAGTATGGCGACCGCCTGTACCAGGGCAAGTTTGATGCCCAGGCCGTGACCCTGCAGCAAGCGCAGGAGACGGGCGACACATTGCATATCGGACCGGAAGCCAAGCCCTGAGATCGCTATGCGTGCATCTGGCGTCCCCATGTTCGCTCCCCTGTTGCTGCTTTTGCCGCTGGAATCGCTAGGCCTTTGGGCCTGGGGTCACAGGGATGACATGCAGCTATGCGCTCAATACGGCGAGGAGCGCGATGCGGCAAGGCGCCGGTATCTGCAGCGCAGCGGCTATGGGGCCGTATCCGGTGCCCCAACAAAGAGGAAATCCATGAAAGTTTTGAGTCACAACCGTATGCGCAGTGCCCTGAGCCTGGCGCTGGCAGCACTGATGGGCAGCGCGGCCGTGCAAGCTGCCTCGCCCTCCGCACAGGCGTCGGCGGGCGCGGTTGCCAAATTGGGTGCGATCAGCATCGCACCTGCCGAAGTCGAGCGACTGCTGCAGAGCATGCCCGAGGCCGAGCGCACCCAGGTCAACGGCAACCGCGTAGGCCTTGAGAACTGGCTGCACCAGCGCCTGGCCAGTGAAGCGCTGCTGCGCGAATCCCAGCAAAAGAAATGGGCGGATCGTCCTGAAGTCAAGGCGCGCATCGATGCTGCCATCAAGGACATCACGGCCCGCATTGTCAGCAGCAGCTATCTGGAGTCGGTGACGCAACTGCCTGCGGGCTTTCCCAGCGATGCCGACGTGAGCACTGCCTATGAACGTGCCAAGCCCAATCTGAACATGGCGGCCACTTACCGTGTGGCGCAAATCTATCTGCCGACCGCTCCTGGTGCGGATGCGGCGGCGATTGCAGCCGTGCGCGCTGACGCTGTCAAGCTGGCCGGACAGGCCCGCCAGGGCGACTTCGCAGCCCTGGCCAAGGCCCGATCGCAAGACGCCCGCAGCGCCGCGCAAGGTGGTGAGGTGGGCAATCTGCCGCTGGAGCAGATGCTGCCGGAAATCCGCAGCACCGTCGCGGCCTTGCAGCCCAACCAGGTGAGTGAGCCGGTGCAATCGACATCAGGCTTTCACGTGATCAAGTTGCTGGCCAGCCAGCCCGCGCGGGTGGCTACGCTGGACGAGGTCAAACCCCGTCTGCAGGCGGCCCTGCGCGAGCAGAAGCAGCAGGAACTGGTCAATGCCTATCTGGCCAAGCTGGCGCCGGCCACCAGCGTCAGCATCGACAGCGCGGCATTGGACGCGCTGCTGAAAAAAGTCAACTGAGCGCAAGGCGCGTCTTTACTCCCTTCCCATTTTTTGATCCAGAGCCTGAATATGAGCAACAAGCAATCCGCAAAAAACGCCGCCGAATCCATGCCCGCCGCTACCCCTGGCGAGCTGCTTTTCTCCATGAATGCCGAGCAGGTGGCCGAAGCCATCAAGGCTTCGGGCTGCGCCGTCACCGCCGTAGAGCACGATGGTGTGGTGCGTCTGCACAGTGCCAGCCAGGGCATTGGCTTTCAGGTGCTGTGGGGCAATGCCCTGCGCGCCGGTGAATATGTGGACCTGACCCTGAGCTGCCCGTTGCGGGTGGAAGGCGGCACGCTGCCCGAGGGTGTGGTGAGCGACTGGCATCGCAGCAAACGCTTTGCGCGTGTGGCCCAGCATGGCGACTTTGTGGTGCTGGAGATGGATGTGCTGGTCGCCGGTGGCGTCACCCCCGGGCATCTGGATGTGATGCTGCAGCTGTGGAGCCAGATGATGGGCCAGTTCTTCCAGCACCTGCGTAACTTCAAACCAGCTTCTGCTGCCGCTGCGCAGGACAGCGCTTTGGAGCAGCCTCAGGCCACGGCAGCTGCCGTAGAGCCCGCTGAAGCGGTGGCCGCCTGAGGGGGATGGACAGGGCTTCGGCCCTGTTTTTTGGGAGCGCTGCTGCGCCATTGCCAGGGCGGCGCAGCAGCATGATTTTGGGGGATTTCGCCGTGTCAAAAAAACGCTCGACCACCAAGGCGGGTCTGTGGTCGCTGATGCGCCATGTGCTGGGTGGCATGGGGCTGGGCCTGAGCTTGTCCACCACGCCTGCGCTGGCGCAAACACCGGCGCAGGCGGCAACCGCCATTCCAGCGCACTGGATGGCCTATGCCCAACAGGTCAGCGAGCAGTTTCAAGATAGGTTGGCCGACTCCGGCAATCAGGCCGTATTGCGGCTGCATGCCTGGATGCAGGAACGCATGCAGGCTGTGCCGACAGGTGCCAGGACCGCTGCGACGCAGGCGACGCCCTTGGTGCTGCGCCTGTGGGTGGGGCCCGCAGGCCAGGTGGAGCGTCTGGAGTTTGACTCATTGGGCAAGGCGGAAGCCGATGCAGATTTGCGACAGCTGCTCAGCACCGAGCCTTTGCGTGAAGCCCCGCCGGCCGATTTGCGCCAGCCCATGGCGATGGAGTTGGCATTGCATCTATTGGACAAGGGCTGATGGGCAGGCCCAGTCCATTGCCACTGCATCGATGGCTGGCGGTTCTGTGCATGGCCGTGGCCTTGGCCGGCGGCATGGGATGCGCCCCGATTCAGTCGTGGAATGCGTCGGATTTTTCGGTATTGGCTCGCACCTGGGGGCCATCCGTGGTCAATATTTCGGTGGCTCCCACCGATATGCCGGCAAGGTCGGCGGTTGCGGGGTCGTCGCGGGTGGAGGAGGGCAGTCTGGGCTCGGGCTTCATCGTCTCGGATGACGGATACATCCTCACCAACGCGCATGTGGTGGCCAGCGGCAGCCATATCCAGGTGCGGCTGACCGATAGGCGCGAGTTCAAGGCCCGGCTCGTAGGCTCCGATACGGTATCGGATATTGCCCTGCTCAAGATCGAGGCCCAGGGGCTGCCTGCCGTGCGCATCGGTGATCCGGACGCCACGGCCGTGGGGGACTGGGCACTGGCCATTGGCTCGCCCTTTGGTTTCAGCAACTCGGTGACTGCAGGCATTGTGAGCGCTCGCAACCGGGTGCTTCCTGGGGCCGACTACATGCCGTTTCTGCAGACCGATGTGGCGGTGAACCCCGGAAATTCCGGGGGGCCGCTGTTCAATTTGCGGGGAGAGGTGATTGGCATCAATGCCCGCCTCTACAGCCGCAGCGGCGGCTACCAGGGGCTGTCGTTTGCCATTCCCATTGATGTGGCCATGCGCATCAAACACCAGTTGCAAGAGCGCGGCGTGGTGACGCGTGGACGCATAGGCATTGCTGTGCAGGAAGTCGGCCAGGCCCTGGCCACGTCGTTTCGTTTGCCGTCACCCCAGGGGGCTCTGGTGAGTTATGTGCAGCCGCGTGGTGCGGCCGATCGTGCAGGCATGCGTCCGGGCGATGTGATCGTGGCGGTGGCGGGAGAGCGCATCGCCCACTCCGCCCAGGCGCTGGAGCGCATTGCCGATCTGCCACCGGACGAGCCGGCCGTGCTGTCGTTGTGGCGCGATGCGGTGCCGCTGTCCTTGACGGTGCTGGTGGAGCGGTTGGAGGGCATGCCCATGGCCCAGGCTGCACCCGAACCCGCAGCACCGCTGGGTCTGAGGGTGCGGGTGCTGACGGGCAAAGAACGCCAGTTGCTGCGCATCGAAGGTGGTTTGCTAGTCCAGCAGATCAATGTGACCGCCGCCCGTGCCGGCGTGATGGTGGGCGATTTGATCCTGGCACTCAACGGTCAGCCGGTGGCCACGCTGGAAGCCATGGCGGAGCTGGTGCGGCAGGCCGATGGCGCTGTCGCGCTGCTGGTGCAGCGCGGTGGGGCGCGTTTGTTTGTACCCATCGAAATTCCGCGATAGCGCAAGTCTCGCGCGGCGTTCTTGCTTTGTTCAAGCCGCTGTGTGCGAGTGCGGTAGAAGCGTTTGTGCAAATGTTTTGGCCTCTTCGAGAATCCAGAGGCGGAACGCTTCCAGCGGGGCGCTGTGGCGCATATTGTTGGGGTAGACGAGGTAGTAGGAATCCTCTGCCGGGATGGACAGGGGATGCGCGCGCACCACGCCGTTGTCCCAGGCCGTCTTTGGCACGAAGAACTCGGGCACCAGTGCAATGCCGAGTCCCGACTCTGCCGCCCGGATCATCATGGAGTGCTGCTCGAAGCCGACGCTGCGTTCGGGCGCTGTGCCTGGTGGCAGCTTGGCGGCATCAAACCACTTTCGCCATGACTCCTGGCGGGTGGTCGAGAACAGCAAGGGAAATTTGAGCAGGTCGGCGGCCTCTTTGATGCTGTCGCCGATGAGATCCTTGCGTGCGATCACGACCATTTCCTCGCCAAACAGCAGCTCGGAGGTCGCCCAGGGCCAGATTGGCTTGCCGTGGTGGATGGCCGCCTCGAAATGCTCCTCGTTGAAGGAAAACGGGTTGGAACGAACGCCCATGTTCACGCGGATATGGGGGTGTTTTGCATAGAAGCTGGGCAGTCGCGGGATCAGCCACTCCAGCGAGAAGGTGGGAAGCACGGCCAGCTCCAGGCTTCCTTCTCCGCTTCCATGCGCCGAGATGGAGCGCGTGTCACGCTCGATGGCGCGCAGGGACGCTCTGATCTGTTCGCCATAGAGGCGGCCGGCCTTGGTCAGCACCACCCGCTGCTTGACACGCACGAACAGGCGGATGTTGAGATTGGATTCGAGGCCGTTGATCTGGCGCGAGATGGCGCTCTCGGTCAGAAAGAGTTCTCGCGCAGCGAGCGTGAAGCTTTCATGTCTTGCCGCCGCCTCGAATGCGATCAATGCGGCCATGGGAGGAATGCGGTTGCGCAGCATGTTGATTCATAAAAGTCATCACATCGTAATTTTAAATTGCTTTACGCATTTGCTGTGCTAGGGGAAGAATGCCCTAAAACCAGAGATAAATACCAAGCCATTGCATTTGAAGTGAATGGCAAGGAATGAGTTTTTGGAAAGACCTACGTATTAAGCACAACGGGTTTTCCCGATGTCGAGAGCAAACCACCTTACGCACAGCGCAGTTGTCATGTATCGATTTTCTTCCGTCTACCTCAATCCCAAAGGCTCTCCCATACGTGCGCTTTACAAGCACCTCAGTGAGCCCGGGATGATTTCCTTTGCGGGTGGCTATCCGGATCCACAGCTGTTCGATGTGGAGGGGCTGGGCGCTGCTTCCGAGCGCGCTTTTGCCAACAGCAAGGCTTGCCTGGAGTACGGTGCCACGGAGGGAACGCCGCGGTTGAAGGAAGCGATCGTGCAGTTGATGCATGAGAGAGATGTGCACACCACCCCCGAGAACATCATCGTGACGACGGGGTCCCAGCAGGCCTTCGATCTGGTCTTGCGCGTTCTGGTGGAAAAGGGCGACAGCGTGTTCGTCGAGCAACCCACCTACTCCACCAACATCCAGGCCGTGCAGGCGCACCAGGCTCAGGTGAGTGCGGTACCGGTGACTGCCGAGGGCATGGATGTACAAGCCCTGGAGCGCATGCTCGCCAGTGCGAGCGCGCAGGGGGAAATCCCCAAGCTGCTCTACACCATCCCGAACTTCAGCAACCCATCGGGCGCAACGCTGACCGTGGAGCGACGTATCCGCTTGCTGCAGTTGGCGGTGCAATACCAGTTCGTTTTGGTGGAGGACGACCCCTACGGCGGTCTGCGTTTTTCGGGCGATGCCGTGCCTTCGTTGATGGCGCTGGCAAGCCAGGTCCCGGGTGCGCAGGATTGGGTGGTGCACATGTCCAGCCTCTCAAAGATTGTTGCCCCAGGATTGCGTGTGGGCTGGGCGGTTGCGCCGGTGGAAATCCTGAAGCGCTGCTCCGTTGCCAAGCAAAGCGCGGATGTGGGCAGCTCGCCCTGGGTGCAGGGCATTGCTGCAGAGTATCTGGCCAGCGGGCGTCTGAACACCCATCTCGGCCATATCTGCGCTGCCTACGGCGCCAAATGCCGCGCGCTGGCCCACGGCCTGCGCCAGGAGCTGGGCGATGCCATCAGCTTTCATGAGCCCTCGGGCGGGATGTTTGTGTGGGCGCGCCTGACGGGAGACATCAGCGCGGCCGAGTTGCTGACGCATGCCATTGCCCGCGGTGTGATGTTTGTGCCTGGGGAAGGATTCCAGGCCGATGGTGTCGACCGCTTCACGCTGCGCCTGTCCTTTGCCACGCCCTCGCTGGAAGAGGTGGCGCAAGGCTGCAGGCGACTGGGGGAGGCGCTGACCGCTGCGCGGGCCGCGAGAAGCCCGCAGGCGCTTGTTGCCTGACTGCCAGAATGGGCCCCAAACACAACAAATAGATTCAAGGAGACAGAGATATGAACGGAGCCAAGAGCCTGGTGCAGACATTGTTGGCAGCAGGCATCGATACCTGCTTTGCCAATCCCGGAACCAGTGAAATGCATTTTGTGGCCGCACTCGATCAGGTGCCAGGCATGAAGTGCGTGCTGGGTTTGCAGGAGAACGTGGTCACCGGCATGGCCGACGGTTATTACCGCCTGGCAGGCAAGCCCGCCTGCACCTTGCTGCACTGTGCGCCCGGTTTGGCCAACGGCATGGGTAATCTGCACAACGCGCGCCGCGCGCGCAGCGGCATCGTGAACATCGTGGGCGATCAAGCGGTGTACCACCGTCCTTTCGATGCACCTTTGACGGGGGACACCGCAGGCATGGCGCAGACGGTCTCCGCCTGGGTGCACACCAGTACCAGCACGCCAGACCTGGGCCGCGATGCGGTGGAGGCGGTGCGTGCCGCCAGCACCTACCCCGGACAGATCGCCACCTTGATCCTGCCGGCCGATGTGTCGTGGCAGGAGGGCGGAGTGGTGGGCCAGCCCCTGCAAGCACCGCAGCCACCGGCCATTGATGGCGGGGCGGTGGAGCGTGCCGCACGCACGCTGCGTGACAACTCCGATGTGCTGATTTTGCTGGCAGGCCCGGCCGTGCTGGCCCAGGGGCAGGCGCTGGCCTGGCGGGTCGCGCAGGCCACCGGTGCCAGCGTGATGGCCAGCTATGTCACCTCCCATGTGGCACGCGGGCGCGGCAACATGCAATTGGAGCGGGTGCCTTACAACATGGAGGCTGCCATCAAGGCCTTGGAGCGCTTTCGCCAGATCATCCTGGTGAACGCCACGCCTCCCGTGGGTTTCTTTGGCTACCCCGGCATGCCCTCTATCCAGCACCGTAGCGATGCGGTTTTCCATACGCTTTCCCGCCCCGACCAGGACCCGGTCGAAGCGCTGCAGGCATTGGTCAAGGCGCTGGGCGCGCCCGAGGTGCGCATGCCCGATCCGGGGCCACGTCCCGAGGTCGTGCGTGGCGCCCCCACACCCGAAGGACTGGCGCAGACGCTGGCGGCATTGATGCCCGAAAACGCCATCATTTCCGATGAAAGCATCTCCTATGGGCGGGGCTTTTACAAGTTCACGCATGCCGCGCCGGCGCATGACTGGCTGCACCTGGCCGGGGGCGCCATCGGGGATGGCATGCCCGTGGCCACAGGCGCTGCACTGGGGGCGAAAAAGCAGCGCCGCGTGATCAATCTGCAGGCCGATGGATCGGCCATGTATTCGCTGCAGTCGCTTTGGACGCAGGCGCGCGAGCAACTGCCGGTGACGACCATCATCCTCAACAACAGCAAATACAACATCCTCATTGGCGAGTACGCCAACGTCGGCGCCACGCCGGGTGAAACGGCAATGAGCATGCTGGATCTGGGTAATCCCGCGCTGGATTGGGTGCGCATGGCCAACGGAATGGGTGTGGACGCCGCCCGGGCGACCACGCTGGAAGCCTGTGCCGAGCTGATGACGCGCAGCTTCGACAAGCAAGCGCCGTTTCTCATCGAATTGATGATCTGAGCGCGTGGCGGGGCGGCCCGCTACCAGCTTTCAGCCAGCAGTGCCAGACAAAAGTCCGCACTCCCGTTTCCGTCATACAGCCTCCCGGCGCATCCGCGCGCCGGGGGCAATGGTCTCCCCATGACTTATCCCGATACGCAACTTTTTATTGATGGCCGCTGGCGGCCTGCATCCGGCGGCGCGACGCTGCCGGTTTTGAATCCGGCAACCGGCGCGGAGATAGGCCGTGTCGCTTGCGCCAGCCGTGATGATCTCGATGCCGCACTGGCCGCGGCGCAGCGCGGTTTCGCGGTGTGGCGCGACATGCTGCCCGTAGCGCGCGGCAAGATCATGCGCCAGGCAGCGGCGTTGCTGCGTGAACGTGCGGCCGACATTGCCCATGTTTTGACGCAGGAGCAGGGCAAGCCGCTGGCAGAGGCCAAGGCAGAGACCTTGGCGGCGGCCGACAGCATCGAGTGGTTTGCGGACGAAGGCCTTCGCGTCTACGGGCGCCTTGTTCCATCACGGCGCGACCAGGCCATACGGCAAACCGTGGTGCGCGATCCGCTGGGGCCGGTGGCCGCTTTCACGCCCTGGAACTTTCCCATCAACCAGCTGGTGCTCAAGCTGGGCCCGGCACTGGCTGCGGGTTGTTCGGTGATCGCCAAGGCCGCAGAAGAAACGCCGGCCGCACCTGCGGCCTTGGTGGCTGCGTTGGCCGATGCGGGATTGCCTGCAGGTGTGCTGGGGCTGGTGTATGGCAACCCCGGCGAGATATCGAACTACCTCATTGCCCACCCCGTGGTGCGCAAGGTCACGTTCACCGGATCTACCGCAGTGGGCAAGCAGCTGGCGGCGCTGGCAGGCGCGCATATGAAGCGCGTGACCATGGAGCTGGGCGGCCATGCTCCGGTGATTGTTTGCGAGGATGCCGATCTGGACCTGGCGGTGCAGTCGGCGGGCTTTGCCAAATTCCGCAACGCGGGGCAGGTCTGCATTTCCCCCACACGTTTTCTGGTACACGAGAGCGTGGTCCAGCCATTTTCCGATGCACTGGCGCGCTACGCGGCCGGCGTGAAGGTGGGCAATGGGCTGGAGGCGCACACGGAGATGGGGCCGCTGGCCAACCCCAGGCGGCTGACGGCGATGGCCGAGCTGGTGGACGACGCCCTGCAGCAAGGTGCGCAACTGCTGGCGGGTGGCAAGCGCATGGGCGATAGCGGGAATTTCTGGGCGCCCACGGTGCTGGCAGAGGTTCCGCTGACCGCCAGAGTCTTCAATGAAGAACCCTTTGGACCGATTGCTTCCATTCGGTCCTTTACCGATCTGCAGGAGGCCATCACTGAAGCGAACCGCCTGCCATTCGGTCTGGCCGGCTACGGCTTCACCGAGTCGCTCAAGCATGCGGATCTGCTGTCGCGCAAGGTGGAGGTGGGAATGATGTGGCTGAACATGCCGGCCTCTACCAGCCCGGAGCTGCCATTTGGTGGCCTCAAGGACTCCGGTTATGGCTCGGAGGGCGGCCCCGAAGCCCTGGACGCCTATCTGAGCGTCCGCTCCGTCGTCGTTCGCAACCATTGAAGAGGCTTTCATGCTGAACACCTTGTCTCACTCTCCTCAGCCTGAAAGTCCCGACATCGCTCCCTATCTGGGAAAGCTGGTCGCGTTTCGCCGCGATCTGCATGCGCATCCCGAGCTGAAGTTTGAGGAGCACCGCACGGCCGACAGGATTGCGGCCTATCTGGGGGCGCTGGGCCTGCCGGTGCACCGAGGGCTGGCACAGACCGGCATCGTGGCCACCATCCAGGGGCGCAAACCCGCTGCTGGCGCCGCTGTGCGCTCCATCGGCATTCGGGCCGACATGGATGCCTTGCCGGTGCAGGAGCTGAACAGCTTTGCGCACAAGAGCACGCACGAAGGCCGCATGCATGCCTGCGGCCATGATGGCCACACGGCCATGCTGCTGGGGGCGGCCACCTTGCTGGCCAAACAAGCGGATTTTGAAGGCACGGTGCACCTGATTTTTCAGCCTGGAGAAGAGGGCGGCGCAGGTGCGCGGGTCATGATGGAAGAGGGACTTTTCACCCGGTTCCCCTGCGATGCGGTCTTTGCCCTGCACAACTGGCCCTCGTTGCCCTCAGGGGCCATGGGGGTGCGGGTGGGAGCCATCATGGCCTCGGCCAACCGCTTCGAGATTCGTGTGCAAGGGCGTGGCGGGCATGCGGCCATGCCGCACACCACCATAGACCCCATCCCTGTGGCGTGCGCCATCGTCGGCCAGTTGCAGACCCTGGTCTCGCGGGCCACGGATCCGCTCGACAGCGTGGCGCTCACGGTCGGAAAGATAGCGTCCGGCACGGTGGAGAACATCATTCCGGACGATGCCGCCATCTATGGAACCTGCCGCACATTGTCTCCCCAGACGCTGCAGCGCATGCTGGACGGGGTTGAGCGCATCGCAACGCATGTGGCCGCCGCGCATGGCGCCACGGCCACGGTGCTGTGGAAGCCGGGCTACCCCAGCACCTGCAACACCCGGGATGAAGCACGCTTCATGGGCGAGGTGATGCGCGAGCTGGTGGGGGATGCCCATGCGCACACCGATGTGCAGCCCGCCATGACGGCCGAGGACTTCGGTTTCATACTCGAACAGGTGCCGGGCGCCTACGGCTTCATAGGCAATGGCGCCAATGGCCAGCCGGGCGTCAACCTGCACAGCCCGAGCTACGACTTCAACGACGACAACATTGCATTGGGCGCCCGTTTCTGGGACCGCCTGGTGCGCCGCTGGTTTGCCACCACCCACAAGGAGACACAATGAAAAATCACTTCAACCCACAGCGTCGCCAGGCATTGAGCCTGCTGGCATCGGCTGCAGTCTGGGGCGTTGCCGGAAAAGCGCTTGCGGCAAGCAACTGGCCGCAAAAGCCTTTGCGCCTCATCGTTCCCTATTCGGCCGGCGGTGTCTCCGATATCGTTGCGCGGCTGGTGGCGCAGCGGCTGTCCACGGCGCTGGGGCAATCCATTGTGGTGGACAACCGCCCCGGCGCTGCAGGCACCATGGGCATGAATGCCATGGTCAAAGAGGGCGGGGACGGCCACACCTTTGCCTTCACGCCCATCAGCCCGATCACGCTGAGCCCGCATCTGATGAAGGTTGGCTTCGATCCCATGAAGGACATCGTCCCCGTGGCACCGGTCATGTACTCGCCGGTCTATGTCTGCGCCACGGAAGCCTTCAAGGGCAAAACGCTGGCGGATGCTTTTGCACAAGCCAAGTCCGGCAGTGTGACCATGGCCTGCCTGGGCTTTGGTTCGGTCGGTCACATCATCATCGAGCAGCTGCGCCGCCAGACGGGCAGCAATCTGGTTCCCATCCCCTACAAAGGCGATTCGCAGCTGCTCCCGGATGCGGTGGGCGCGCAGTTCGACATTCTGTTGATCAACCCCTCGGAGCCGGTGAACGCCTTGGTTCAACGCGGCAAGCTGCGCATCATTGCCGTGGGCTCCCCGGAGCGCCTGCCAGCCGTCCCCGATGTGCCAACCCTGGCCGAGCTGGGTCATCCCGATGCCAATATGACTTCGCTGTTCGGCTTTGTGGCCCCGACTGGCATGGCCCCCGAGGTCGTGCAGCGCCTGAACACCGAAATCAACCGCTCGCTGCAGCAGCCGGAGTTGCGTGACCGGGTGCAGAAGTTGGACAACATTGCGCTTTCCCAAACCCCCTCGCAGTTCGCGGCGGCCGTGCAATCGGCCTATGAGAAGAACGGAAAGATCATCAAGCAGGCCAATATCAAGGCGGAGTGATGGGCCGCAAGGCCATCGAGACCTCAACGCAGGCACTGATTTGAAAGCGCCAGGCTTTGAAAAATGGGGATGAACCAGAAAGAACTGTCAAAGCAGTAAAGAAGACGAATTTTTCACATTCGATGGTTACGTGAATTTCAACGCACAAAAAAGCCCGCGCCAAAAGAGCACGGGCACAAGGAGGCAGACAATGAAAAATCGCAGACACTACATCGCACTCTCACTTACCGCACTTTTGATGGCGGTGCCCATGGCATCCAAGGCGCAGAGCACGCCTTTGCGCATCATCGTTCCTTACGCCCCCGGGGGCAGTGCCGATGTCATTGCACGCATGCTCACCGATGGCATCAAGGAACACACGGGGCGCATGGCCATCGTCGAAAACAAGCCGGGTGCCGGAGGCCGGATTGCGCTGTCGGCGCTGAAAAGCACCCAGGGAGACGGTGCCGCCGTGGTGTTCGCCTTCAATGGCGTGCTGGTGAACTCCATCGTTTTTCAAAACGCCAAGGACTTCAAGTTCAAAGAGGACTTCGTGGGGCTGGCGCAGGTTGGAACCATGCCGGCAGCCCTGGCCGTGCCCTCTATGCACAAGGCCAGCAACGCCAAGGAGTTCATCGCCCTGCGCAAGCAGGAAGGTGATTTCATCTACGGCAATATGGGACCGGGTTCCTTGACCCATCTGGCCGGTTTGCGATTCGCTCTCGCGACCCAGCTCAAACCCAATCCCATCGGCTATCAGGGCGGTGCCCCGATGGCGAATGACTTGATGGGCGGCCAGGTGGATGCGGGGATAGACACCGCAAGCGACTTTGTGGAGCGCCACAAAGGCAAGAAGCTGAAAGTGCTCGGTGTCTTCGGCAGCAAGCGATTCCCGCTGCTGCCCGATGTGCCCACCATGGCAGAGCAGGGCATTCCCAATGTGGAGTCCGAGCTGTGGCTGGGGTTCCTGGGCTCCAGCAAGGCCAGTGCGGCCTTCAATACGCGCTTTCAGGACGCGGTTCAAAAGACGCTGGCCAACCCTGTGGTCAGAGAAAAAATCTCCAAAATCATGGAGGTGGAATACAAGGGCGCGGCCGACTTCGCCCAGGTCATGGCTTCCGACTTTGCAACCTGGACACCGTTGATTGTCGACTCCGGTCTGGTGCAGAACTGAGTCTGCACATGCCTGAATGGGGGATGGTGGCCTGACCCAGGGCCACCGCCTTACCTGCAGAACGACTAACACCACCCTCGATACGTCGTTGTTTCGCCTTGCCGTACCTCTGTGCGGTCTGCGGCTCCACGCCTCGTCTCGACCGCAAACCTGCGGTTTGCCGGGTGGTCTTCGCTGCACTTGCTGATGCCGAATCGCTGGGTCTTTTTAGCGAGGGAAAACCGTCTGCAGCAGGTATTTCTCATCCACAGGCATGCCAGCTGGTTTGCTGCTCCTGACGGCCTTGTGCTTGTGCCTTGTGGATTTCAATTCAAAGGGCGGACCGCCGGATGGGGCCCTGGGTACTGCGTGCAAATTCATGCCCAGTTGAGCTTTTTTTCAATACGGGATTGCTAACGTGGGCACTCGAAGTGCTTGCAGCCAGGGCAATGGGGCATGGGGGCGCATCTGGCAAGGGGAAGAGACGAGCCGCAGGCCTTTGGCATCGTAAGAATCGTTTTTTCCGATGCTGAGCAGCTTAATTTTTAGTTTTGCTCAAAAAACTTCGATATCTATGATGGGCAATGTCTCGGAAGAAGACAGGAAAAGCATTTAAAGAGAATGAAAAGGAGACAACATGCCACAGACAATGGCAGCGATGAGCGTGGATGACATCGCCGCGCAAATCAGCGATGGCTGCCGGCTTGCCATGCCGGTGGATTACGCAGGTGTGCCCATGGCCATCGTTCCTGCGTTGCTGCGCCGCGCGCCGCGCAATCTGGATCTGGTGGGTGTGCCCACTGCCGGTCTGTCGTTCGACATTCTGATCGGCGCTGGGCTGGTTCGCAGCCTGGAAACCAGTGCCGTGAGCCTGGGAGAGGCGGGCGGTGCACCGTGCTTTATGCGGGCCATTGCCAACCGCTCGATTCAGATGAAGGACAGCACCTGCCCGGCCATTCATGCCGGGCTGATGGCGGCCCAGAAGGGCTCGCCATTCACCACGCTGCGCGGCCTGATCGGCACGGATGTGTTGATGCACCGCTCGGACTGGCGCGTCATGCAAAACCTGTTTTCGGTGGAGCCGGATCCGGTGGTGGCGATTCCTGCGCTGCACCCCGATGTCTCGGTGTTTCACGCGCCCATGGCAGACCGGGAGGGCAATGTCTGGATTGGCCGCCGGCGCGAACTTGCGGCCATGGCCTATGCCAGCCGCAAGAACTTCGTGACGGTGGAACGCATCGTGGACCACCGCCTGCTGGACGATGAGGTCACGGCAGCCGGTGTGCTGCCCGCCATCTATGTCGACGGCATTGCCGTAGCCGAAAAAGGCGCCTGGCCCTATGGCCTCTGGGGCGAGTACGCACCCGATACCGCAGCGCTGCAGCGCTACGCGCAACAGGCCAAGACCGAAGAAGGGTTTCAGCAATGGATGGCGGAGGTGTACGCATGAGCGAAGTGACTTTGCGTGAGCGGCTGATCGTCACGATCGCCTCGCTCCTGGATGGGGCGCGCCATGTGGCTGTCGGCGCGTCTTCACCGATTCCTGCTGCCGCTGCCATGCTGCTGCGCGCGCAGAAGGAGGCGCTCAAAGAGCCTCCTGTGCGCTTGTCTATTCTGGGCTCGGTCAAGCACAACCTGTTCACCAATGGCTCGGCAGAGCTGTTCGATTGCGCAGGCCAGGGGCGTATCGATGCCTTTTTCCTGGGTGGCGGGCAGATCGATGGCCAGGGCAATATCAACCTGGTGGGCGTGGGCGAGTACCCCAATACCCGTGTGCGCTGGCCGGGCTCGTTTGGCTCTGCCTACCTCTACTTCACCGTGCCCAAGGTGATCCTGTTTCGTGAGGAGCATTCGCCGCGGGTGTTTGTGGACAAGGTCGACTTCATCAGCGCGCCTGGAACGAGCGACCCCAGCGTCTACCGCAAAGGTGGTCCGTACGCCTTGCTCACCGGCCTGGCGCTGTTCATGTTCGATCCACAGCTGGCGCGTTTCCGTCTGCTGCATATGCATCCAGGCCACACGCTGGACGAGATCAAGGCCGCAACGGGCTTTGCATTCGACGTGGATCCGCAGTTGAGCGTGACGCCGTCTCCCGATGCGGCCACGCTGGCGCTGCTCAGAGGCCGGGTGCTCGATGAGCTTCGAGAAACCTATCCCGATTTTGCGAAACAGTTGACCCAGGAGATGGCCCATGCAAACTAAACCAATGAGTACCGGTGCGCTGGCAGGCGTGCGTGTGATTGATGCCAGCCGGGTGCTGGGTGGCCCTTTCTGTGGACAGATTCTGGGAGACCACGGCGCCGATGTGATCAAGGTCGAGCCTCCCATGGGAGACGAGACGCGCGCCTGGGGCCCTCCCTTTGTGGGCGATGCGGCGAGCTATTTCATTGGCGTGAATCGCAACAAGCGGGATGTACCCATCGATATGACCCAGCCGCTTGGCCAGGAGCTGCTGCTGCGACTGCTGGAAGATGCGGATGTGTTCATCGAGAACTTCAAGATCGGTACGCTGGAGAAATGGGGACTGGGTGGCGATGCGCTGCGCAAGCGCTTTCCGCGCCTGGTGCATTGCCGCATCTCCGGCTTCGGTGCCGATGGCCCTTACGGCGGCCAGCCCGGCTACGACGCCGCAGTGCAGGCCATGACGGGGCTGATGAGCGTGAACGGCGAGCCCCAGGGCGAGCCCCTGCGCATGGGCGTTCCCATCATCGACATGGTCACCGGCATGAATGGCGTGATCGGCATTTTGCTGGCGCTGCAGGAACGCAACCGCAGCGGCGAAGGGCAGTTCGTCGAAGCCACGCTCTACGACTCCGGCGTGTCCATGCTGCATCCGCATTTGCCCAACTTCTATCTCAATGGCAAGGTGCCGCAGCGCTCGGGCAATCGCCACCCCAATATCTGCCCTTATGACGCCTTCGAGACCCGCACCGTGCCGCTGTTTCTGGCCGTGGGCAACAACCGCCAGTTTGTGACGCTGTGCAAGGTGCTGGGCAAACCGGGGCTGAGTGTGGATGAGCGCTTTGTGACGAATGCATCGCGCAACCTCCATCGCGATGCATTGCGCGAGGAGCTGGTGGGGCTGCTGTCGCAACGCGATGGCCTGCAAGTCTCGCAGGAGCTGGTGGCGGCGGGTGTGCCCTGCGGGCCGGTGCGCACCATCGACCAGGTGGTGGACGATCCGCACACCCACCACCGGGGAATGATCGTCGATATCGACGACTACCGTGGCACGGGTGCGCCGGTGAAGCTGTCGCGCACGCCGGCAAGCTATCGCAGCCGTCCCCCGGCATTCGCCCAGCACACGGACGAGGTGTTGAAGGAGCAGGGCATAGACCCGGCCGCCTACGAAAGCGTGTTGCCGCGCAAGCCCGTCGTATAGTTCGCTGCTCGGCGTGAATCCCCGGGCATGATCGTGCCCGGGGACGGCAGAAATTCGGGAGCTATGCCATGTTGATCAGATCGCTGCACTCGTTTCTTGCGCTGCATCGCTATGGAACCATCGTCGCAGCCGCCGAGAAAGTCCACCTTTCTCAGGCCGCCGTCAGCGTTCAGCTCAAGAACATGGAAGACGAGCTGGGCGTGGCCTTGTTCGTGCGCACCAAGCGCTCGCTGGAGTTCACCTCTGCGGGCCGGCAGATGGTTCCGCTGGCCGAGAAGATGGTGTCGATCTACGAGGAGATGAAGGCGCTCGAGGGCGGCGGCCCCATCGGTGGTTTTCTGTCGCTGGGGGTGATCAACAGCGCCCTGGGCGGCGTGCTGCCGCAGCTGCTCAAGGAAATGACGCAGAAGAACCCCGGCCTGGAGGTGAAGATTGTTGCCGGCATCTCCGGAGAGCTGCTGACACAGGTGAACCGCGGCACGCTCGATATGGCGATCGTGACCGAGCCGCCGCAGCGCTTTCCCACCAACCTGAATGTGCACTATCTCTACAGCGAGCCTTTTGCATTGCTCGCGCCGGCAGAGGTGCCCTATCAGGATCTCGCGCAGGCCTTCAAGTCCGCCACACCCTATATCGCATTCGAGCGCAGCACCTGGGCGGGGCAGCTCATCGATGAGTTTCTGATGAAGTGTGGCGTGATGACCAAGCCGTCGATGGAACTCAATTCGCTGGATGCGATTGCGGCCCTGGTCAGCCAGGGGCTGGGCATTTCCATCGTGCCGCTGATTCGCGGTGCGGCCTGGCATGCCAGTCCCAATCTGCATGTGGTGCGCCTGCCCAATTTCGAACGGCCTGTATCGCTCATCACGCGCGCATCCAATGCGCACGATGCGCTCACGGCGCTGCTGCTTTCATCGTTCAGCACGGTGGACTGGGACTCTTAAGAGCGTGTTCACGATCTCCTCGCGACGCGCCAGTGTCTTTGCGGGATGGGATACAAGGCGCGATACCGCAGCAATAGCCGTGCTATTGCGAGGATTCGCAACACAGTAGACCGCCCGCAAAGCCACTGGCCCGGAGGGTTGGAGCGAAATCGGGCGATTTCTTCGCGCTGTGGCTTGCTTGCACACGGGTGCAAGCTGCGCCCCATCGCTTCGAACTCATCCCGATTGCGTTCCAACGCGCCTGCGTAGAGATTGTGAACACGCTCTAAGCCGGCGGGCGACGCTGACGCAGAGGTCGTCCACGTCAGCGTCACCCGCATGCCTGGATTCATCCGTGCCTGCGCGCGGGGTCTCGCATCAGCACAAACTCTTCGGCGGAAGTCGGGTGCATGGCCATGGTGTTGTCGAAGTCGCGCTTGGTGGCTCCTGCACTGATGGCAATGGCCAGGCCCTGAATGATTTCGGGGGCATCGGCGCCCAGCATATGGATGCCGACCACGCGATCGGAAGCCCGGTCCACGATGAGCTTCATATAGGTGCGTTCCTGGCTGCCCACAAAAGCCTTCTTCATGGGGCGGAACTGGCTGGTGTAGACATCGCAAGGCCCTTTCTCCATGGCCTGGGCCTCGGTCAGGCCAATGGTGGCAATCGGAGGGGAGCAGAACACGGCACTGGCCACATTGGCATGGCTGGCCTGCACAGCGCGCCCACCAAACTCCGTATCTGCAAACGCACGGCCTTCCGCAATGGCCACCGGCGTGAGGTTGACGCGGTTGGTGACGTCACCAATGGCCCAGACGCCAGGTGCCGTGGTGCGGCTGTCCGCATCCACGGGAATGGCGCCTGCCGCATCGGTGTGAATGCCCACGCTCTCCAGCCCCAGATTGCGCACATTGGGCCGCCGGCCTGTGGCATTGAGCACGGCATCGGCCCGCAGAGAATCTCCGTTGGCGAGCTGCAGCGCAAAGCCTGCTTCGGTTTTCAGCAGTGCCTGTGCCTGCATGCCTGGGTGCAGTTGCACGCCGCTGCTCTCCAGCGCGTGCACCGCCTGCTGCCGCAGGTCTTCATCGAAGCCGCGCAGCGGCAGATCGGCACGGTAGGCCATGGACACCTGTACGCCCAGCTTGGCAAGAATGGAGGCGAACTCGACGGCAATGTATCCGGCGCCAATCACCAGCAGCGACTGGGGAAGCGCGTCGAGCTGCAGGATGTCGTCGGAGGTCCAGGCCTGCTCGATGCCGGGGATGCCATCCGTGGACGGCGCACCGCCGGTGGCGATCAGAATGCGCTCGGCCCGGTAGTGCTGGCCATTGGCCTCGACCAGTTGTTTGCCGACGATGCGTGCATGTCCATGCAGCGTTTGCACACCGGAGTTGGCCAGCATCTGGTCATAGACGGCCCCCAGCCTGTCCAGCTCCTTGTCCTTGGCCTGTGTCCAGCGTGCGACGTCGAACTCCGTGGACACCGCGTTCCAGCCAAAGGCCGCGGCCTCGGAGAAAACGCTGCGCATTTCCGAGGCATACATCATGAGTTTTTTGGGAATGCAGCCACGTAGCACACAGGTGCCGCCCACGCGCGTGCCCTCGATCAGCAATACCTTGGCGCCATGGCTGGCAGCGCGGCGCGAGGCGGCAATGCCGCCCGAACCTGCGCCGATGACGATGAGATCGAATGTATTGGAAATGGTCATGTCCTGGTCGTGGGGGTGAGAGAGGGAAGCGCCAGTGCACGCTGCACGGCAGGGCGTGCCTGAATCTTCTGGTACCAAGCGTGCAGCTGCGGAAAGTCGGGCCATGCAATGCCCAGCCTTTCCGACAATCGTAGCCAAGGAAAAATGGCCATATCCGCGATGGAGTACTGATCGCCCGCAAAGTAGGCATTGTTTTGCAGCTGCTGCTCCATCACCGCATGGATGCGGCGCACCTCGCCACCAAAGCGCTCCAGGGCGTAGGCGTCATCGGGGTTGGCGCGCCCTCTGAAGTGGTTGAACTGGCCCATCATGGGGCCGACAGCGCTCATCTGGAACATCAGCCACTGCATGGCCGCGCAGCGTTCCACGGGCTGCTGCGAGAGAAAGCGTTGGTATTTTTCCGCCAGGTAAATGAGTATGGCGCCCGACTCAAACACCGTGAGGGGCTGACCATGGCCGGCATCACTGTCGATGAGCACCGGAATCTTGCCATTGACGCTGTGCGGCGCAATCAGCGCAGCAAAGCCTGGCTTGTCGTTGAGGTCGGCGGGGTGGATGCGATAAACCGCATCGCATTCCTCCAGCATGATGTGCACCTTGTGCCCGTTGGGTGTGCCCCAGGTCAATAAATCCAGCATCTGAGAGAAAGAGGGAGAGAGGTTGCAGGCAAGCCATGGGAAAGGGTGCCGAGGCACCCTTGTTCTTAGATCGTGAACACGTTCTTAGTTGCCGAATTCCAGTTTGGCGGCCTTCACGGTGGTGATGTAGGACTGCAGATCGCTGTGCACGCGCGCGGTCATTTGCTCCGGTGTGGAGGTCATGACTTCGATGTCGAAGCTCTCGATCTTTGCCTTGACCTCGGGCATGGCGAGAATCTTGTTCAGCGCCGCATTGGTCTTCTTGACGATGTCGGCAGGTGTTCCCGCGGGGAAGACAAACCCATACCAGACCCCCACTTCAAAGTCGCCGGGCACGCCCGCTTCGCTCATATTGGGCACATTGGGGAAAGAGGCCGAGCGCTTGCGGCCAGTCACCATCAAGGGACGCAGCTTGCCGGAAGTCACAAACGGCTTGGTCGCCGTGGTGGTGTCGATGATGTATTCCACCTCCTTGGCCAGGATGGCGTTGAGCGCTGGCGAGCTGCCCTTGTAGGGGACATGCACACCATCGAGCTTGGTGGCGTTCTTGATCATCTCGGCCGCGAAGTAGGTGCCGAAGCAGCAGGAGGCGTAGCTGAACTTGCTGTTCTTGGCGTGCGATGCGGCTTCCAGCTCCTTGAAGTTCGTGATCTTGGAGTCCGAACTCACGGCCAGCAGATAAGGCGACTGCCCTATGGTGCCGATGAAGGCAAAGTCCGCAATAGGGTCGACGGGGAAGTCCTTCTTCACCACCTTGTTGAGCGCAAAGCTGCTGGTGGTCAAGCCGATCATGTAGCCGTCTTTTTCCGAGCGGGCGACGGACTGCAGCGCAATCACCATGTCTCCACCTGGCTTGTTCTGCACGATGACGGGGGTTTCCCATTGCTCGGTGAGCTTCTGGCCGACGATGCGCGCCAGGATGTCCGATGCGCCACCTGGCGCAAACGGGACAATCAAATTGATCGCCTTGCCTTTTTTGGGATAGTCCTGTGCAACAGCGTTTCCACCCATTGCAAGCATGCTGGCTGCCACGGCCACAGCCGAGAGAAATATACGTTTCACCAATGTCTCCTTTGATTCTGATAGCTCTTGAATCCGGTGCTGCGCGTTCTCCTGGGTGAGCAGGGCGCGAAGTCATCCGAGTACAAAATGTATTGAATGAATGAGAGGGGATGGCTAGCTTTTTTAGAGGCTGAAACTGGATATTTTTAAAGCATGGAGTGCGGTGCAGTGCGGGTGTGCCAAGGGGGTGCTTGGCGCAAGCAGGGCGCAACAGTTCGTCTCGCGAATGCGAGGCAAAAAAGGTCTGAAAAAGCCTCGAAAGGCGCTGCGGATTTTTAGATCCGGCCGTGTTTCAGCGGCTTCTCGCGGCCTCGCTCCAGAAGGCGCGGGCCACCGGCGAGAGCCGGTTGGCGTTCTGGCATGCCAGGGCAATGTAGCGCTGGGTCGTGGGTGTGAGCGGCCTGTAGACAATGCCGGGAATCGCATCCGGGAGGGCCAGCCTGGCCAGGATGGAGACGCCATGGCCATCGGCCACGTACTGCAGGATCGATGTGATCTGGTGGAGCTCGTGGGCAATGCGCGGCTTGAGATCATGCTTGAGCAGCAAGCGATAGATCAGCGGCTTGGAGCCCGCACGGGTGAGTAAAAACGGGTACTCCATCAACTCCGTCAGTTGCACAACGCTTTGCTGTGCCAGCGGATGGCCCTCGGGCAGCACGGCCACGAGCTCGTCCATGGCCAGGGTCTGTGTTTCCAGCTCGAGCTTGGGCAGCGGAACCACGGCCAGTTCGATGCGGTGCTCCATCAGGTCCAGGCTGACCTGGTCCTCGGGTTTTTCGATGATGTGCACATCAACGCCGGGATGTTTGGCGCGAAAGGTCTTGAGCAGAGGGGGGAGGGCCTTCAAGGTTCCGCTGGCGCCGAATGAGCCGATGTAGAGCTGGCCGGTCTTGAGGTCTGCATCCGAGCGGGCGATGGACTTCATCAGCTGCATGGAGGCGAACACCTCCTTGGCCAGGGGAAGAATGCGCTCGCCCGCATAGGTCAGCGGGGCGCCGGGGGCACTGCGGTCAATGAGAGGGGCCCCGAGCGAGGATTCCAAGGCGCGCAGCGCATGGCTGGTGGCGGAGGGCGACAGGCCCAGCTTGGCACCGGCGCTGGAGATGCCGTCAGCCTGCACCAGCGCCAGCAGGAGCTCCAGTTGCTTGAGCGTCGGAAAATCGTGCTTGCCCCCCAGATTCACAGCGTCCATCCCTTTTGCTTTCACCGACCTTGTGCCACGGTGCATCGTCTTTTTCCCACCGAACCCATGGAGTCATGGGCTGGAGGAATGGTACAAGATCCCGCGGCCTACCAGCGTGCGCCCAGGGAGACGAGGCAGCGCTTTGCGGCAACGCTGCCGGTCAGGCGGCCTTCAGCTCTGCTTCGTTGGAATAGCCGGAGATAAAGGGCTTGCGCTCACCGGTTTCCGCCACGAACACATGGCGCGAGATGCGGCCGATGTTGCCCCCGTAGACATGGATGCTGATGGAGACGCGGTCGTCGTAGAGGTTGGAGACGCGGTGGATGTCGCCAATGGTGGGCGAGACACAGTCCACATCGCCGGGGTTGAGCTGCTCCGAGCCCAGTGAGCGCATACTCTTTCCATCCTCTGCGGATTCGAACAGCTCACCGACTTCGCAGCCACGCATCATGCCGATCAAGGCCCATACCGTGTGGTTGTGGATGGGGGTCTTCTGGCCCGGGCCCCAGACAAAGCTCACGACGGAGAAGCGCTCCTGCGGGTCGGCGTACAGCAGGTATTGCTGGTAGTACTGCGGGTCGGGCTTGGCGTAGCGCTCTGGAAGCCAGTCGTCTTTTTCAATCAGCTGTTTGAGCACCGCGCCACCTTGTTGGAGGATGGAGGGCTCATCGCCCTGGTGCTGGTCGATCACCTGGGTGAAGTCGGTGACGAATCGCTGGAATTTTTCTGGCATGGCCATCATGGCTTGTCTCCTTTTTTGTTGTCGGTGGTGCGATTTTCAGGTCTTGCTCTGTGCTGCATAGCCATCGCGAGTCTGCGGCAGTTTCATATTGAGCAGCTTGGACGCCACCTGTGTGCGCAGGATTTGCGCCGTACCGCCAGCGATGGTGAACATGCGCGCATCGCGCACATGGCGCTCCATGGGATTGTGGCGGCCGTAGCCCGATGAGCCATAGAACTGCAAGGCATCGTTGGTGACTTTGTTGGCGGTTTCGGCGGCCATGATCTTGGCGCGCGCCGCCTTGTCGAGGTCGGGGAAATGCTCTCCGCTGGCCGCGGCATGGCGCAGCATCAGGCGGGCCGCTTCCAATTGGGTGGACATGTCGGCCAGCATCCACTGCAGGCCCTGGAACTCGGCGATGGGGCGGCCGAACTGCTGGCGCGTCTTCAGATAGGCCATGCCCTCCTCAAACGCACCTTGTGCAATGCCCAGGGCCACCGTGCCGGCACCGACGCGCTGGGCATTGTAGGCATTCATGAGCGAGGCAAAACCACGCTGGAGACCGCCCGGTGGCACCACCAGCATGGACTTGTGCACGCGCAGGTTGCGGAACTCCAGATGCGTCTCGGGAATGCCGCGCACCCCCATGGCATACAGACGACGGCCAACAACGAGCTGATCGGCCGGCGTGCGGTCGCGCACGCAGATGAAGGCCCCCACGCCCTGGTCCACGCCGTCGTCGAACACGCGCGCGAAGATCAGGTGCAGATTGGAGACGCCTCCCCCCGTGATCCAGTATTTCTCACCGTTGAGGATGTACTCGTCGCCCTTGCGATCGGCACGCGTGGTCATCTCGCTGGCGGCGCTGCCGGCATTGGGTTCGGAAATGCAGATCGCAGGTTTGTCGCCGCCCAGCACCAGTTCTGCGGCGATCTTCAGTTGCTCGGGCGTGCCGTAGGTGGCGATGGCACCGATGGCGCCCATATTGGCTTCCACGGTGATGCGGCCCATGGTGGCGCAGGCCTTGGCCATTTCCTCGACCACGATGACGGCATCCAGATAGCTCAAACCCTGGCCGCCCGCGCGCTTGGGCAGCGTCATGCCCATAAAACCTGCATCACGCAGTTTGGCGATGTTGTCCCAGGGGTATTGCTCGGTGAGGTCGGTGTCGGCAGCCGTGGGGGCGAATGCCGTTTGCGCGAGTTCGCGTGCACGTGCTTGCAGATCGAATTGTTCTTTGGTGAGTTCGTACATACATGGTCTCCGGAAGGGGGGGATGGAATTCGGGGGCGGCTTAGAACGTGTTCAAAGTCTCCTCGCGGCGCGCCAGTGTCTTTGCGGGATGGAATACAAGGCGCGATACCGCAGCAATAGCCGCGCTATTGCGAGGATTCGCAACACAGTAGACCGCCCGCAAAGGCACTGGCCCGAAGGGTTGGAGCGAAATCGGGCGATTTCTTCGCGCTGGGGCTTGCTTGCACACGCGTGCAAGCTGTGCCCCATCGACTCGAACTCATCCCGATTGCGCTCCAACGCGCCTGCGTAGAGACATTGAACACGTTCTTAGTGCTGACCGAGCCAGTCGCTCAGCACGCTTTGGGCATGCTCGTTCAGGCGCGGAGGAGGGCGGCGGTAGCTGGGGGGCGTGGCAGACATCTTCAGCGGATTGGCCAGCAGCCGGACTTCGCCGCCTTCGGCCCATTCGCAGGGCATGCGCAATTCGGAGCCCCGTGCAATGACATGCGGATCGCTGAACACATCTTCCAGATCGTTGACCGGCCCGCAGGGCACGCCCGCATGCTCCAGCGCTTGCAGCCAGTGGCTGCGTGGGCTGGTGCTCAGCAGTTCGGATATGCGTTCGCACAGTGCTTCGCGGTGGGCGATGCGCTGCACATTCGTGGCATAGCGTGGGTCGTCGGCCAGTGCTTCGGCTTGCGCCACCTGGCAGAAGCGGCGGAACTGCGCGTCGTTGCCGACCGCCAGAATCATCGGTGCGTCGGCGGTGGGGAACACCTGGTAGGGCACGATGTTGGGATGCCCGTTGCCCAGCCTGGTGGGCAGTTTCCCTTCGGCCAGGTAGTTGGTGCCCGCGTTGACCAGCCAGGCGATCTGCGTGTCCAGCAGCGAGATGTCGATGTGCTGCCCTTCTCCGGTCTTGTCGCGGTGCTGGAGTGCGGCCAGGATGCCCACCGTGGCGTACATGCCGGTCATCACATCGGCAATGCCGACGCCCACCTTCATGGGCTCACCCTTGGGCACCCCGGTGAGGCTCATGATGCCGCCCATGCCCTGGATGAGAAAGTCATAGCCTGGGCGGCTGGCATAGGGGCCGGTGTGGCCAAAGCCGGTGATGGAGCAGTAGACAAGGCGCGGATATTGGGCGCGCAGCTGCTCGTAGGAGAGACCGTATTTGGCCAGTCCTCCGGCCTTGTAGTTCTCCACCAGCACATCGGCCTTGGCAAGCAGCTGGTGAATCAGTTGGCGGCCGTCTTCACTGGCGATGTCGATGGCAATCGAGCGCTTGTTGCGGTTGGCGGCAAGGTAGTAGGCGCTCTCGCGGGTGGGCTGGCCTTCGGTGTCGGCAATATAGGGAGGCCCCCATTTGCGGGTGTCGTCACCTTCTTCGGGCCGTTCCACCTTGATGACATCCGCCCCCAGATCGCCCAATAACTGCGTGGCACTCGGGCCGGCAAGAATGCGGGAGAGATCCAGCACATGTATCCCGGTGAGCGCCCCTTGGCTTTTCTGCTCTGGCATCTGATCGCTTTCCTTCCAACTTCAAGGTCTGGTTTGGGGAGCTGGCGGCTTGTGGGCGAGGGCCGTCTCCCTTTGTTGCGTTGAAGTATGTTTTTGCCCACCTTCATGCTCAATTGAATTTTTTTTCAATGCCGTTGTTGGACACTTGGCATCGATGGCGGTGTGGACGGCGCTACAGCCTGAAACGGCATCAACCCAAACGCCTCCAGGCCTGCGCGCTCGAGAGGCCGCAGGCCTGGAAAAAAGCGGTCCAGCTCCACAATTCGGGGGGATGGCGGTGCGGACGGGCAGGACGCTCTCTTGCCGCGCCACGGCGGGCAGCACCGTCAGCCAGGCGTGCCCGCTGTGCCAGGTATGCCAGAGGCCCTGGCCGGTCTTGGCCAGGCACAGCGCCCAGGCCCGTACCGCCCGCAGAGCAATCTGCCCCTCCAATGCTCAGGCATACAGCGCCCGCACTGCATCCTGGTTGCTGCGCTCAGAACGTGCCTGCATAGAGATCGCAAACATGTTTTCAGCAAAGCGAAGAGCAGCTCGCTGGAGGGCGTGGCTCACAGCGCTTCATTGCCAAAACCCAGGATTTGCACCGAGACCGCCGAACGCTGGTTCTGGCGTGCCGCGGCCTGTTGCTGGCGCATGACCTCCTGGGCCGCTTGCGTGGCCGAGCTGGCCGAGGAACTGGCCGACGACAAAGCATTGACATTCACCGTGGCCACCAGCGGGATGCCCACAGACTCGCCCTGCACCTGGATATTGGCCGCATTGACCACCTGCAGCGCCGCGATGTTGATATTGCCCGAAACGCGGATGCCGGCCTCGCCCGCGTCGATGGTGCCCAGCGGCGCAATCAGGTCCACATCCCCGGCGGGCACTTCGGCAATCGGTGCCAGCGTGGCAATGCCGGCGCCCGTGCTGGGCACATCGGGCGAGAGCGTGACATTGCCCACGTTGTCGTAGACGCGGCGCGGCGGCGTGTACACCACCGTGGTCTTGCTGCCACGACCGGCATTGATATCCCCCTCGGCAGACCAGGCCAGAATGTCGCCGCCAAAGGTGGTCATGATGCGGCTTTGCCCCAGCAATATGCTGTCCAGCGCATAGAGCTGGATGTCGCCCTGGCCCTGGGTGATCAGGCCTGCGGTAGCGGCCGGCGCCTCGCCCTCCACACCATAGGTCTGGGCGCCGCCCGGGGTCAGCACCTGGATATCGCCGCCCACATTGGTGTGTATGCCCGCGTCGCCGTAGACCAGCACATCGCCGGCGTAACTGATGGCCTGGCCCTCTGCGTCCTCGGTGGGGAATAGCGAGGCGATGGCATTGCGGCCGCGCAGATAGCTGCCGTAGCGGCTGCTGTCCGCGTCGTTGTATTCGCGCCCGCCCTCGCGCAGCTCGGCAAAATACACCAGGCGCGCAAAGATGCGCTGCTGCTCGGGTGCCAAGCTGGCAAAGTAGGTCAGGCCTTCCTCCACGCTGCCCGAGAAGCCATAGCGCTCGCCCAGCCATTCAAGCAGCTCGTTTTCATAGGTCTTGACCACCTTGCCCGCCTGGTCGGCCAGCGCTTGCGTGGCATCGGCCAGATTGCTGCTGTCCAGGTACTGCGCCAAAAAGCCGGCGTAATTGCTGGCGCTGGCGCTGGCGGTGGCGCCGGCCTGCACCACAATGCTGGCGCCGAGGCGGCTGTCGCCCGTGACCACCGGGCCTAGGCTTGTGAGGTTGGCCACATCGTTTTGCACCAGGTTGCCGCCCGCGCTGATTTCCAGCGTGCCCGGGCCGGCAATGTTGAAATTGGCGTAGAGGATGTTGCGACCGGCCTCGATTACGGACACATCGGTGGCATCGGTGTGGACGATCAGATTGCCCGTGGTGTTGGCTGAAAACCAATCGTTGATGAAGTCTGAATCCCCGGAGCTGTTCTCGTCGGTGCGCGTGCCCGTATAGACAATGTCACGGCCCGCGCGCACGGCAACAGCCCCCAGCGCCACATAGTCGGTTTCGTTTGCTCGCGGCCCCGCTACGTACACCACCACGGAGCCGGTGCGCAGGCCGACGATATCGCCCTCTACCGCGTAAAAGCGCGATATGGACTGTTCGCTGCCAGCATCAGCGATGCCGCGCTCGCTGCCCACGGTATTGGCGCCAAAGGCAAACAGTGGGAGGGCGTCCACATCCAGCATCGCAAAATCTTCGCTGGTATTGCTGACGACGGCAGTTCCATCACTGTCGAAACCCGCAAAGCCCGGGTTGCCAACCGTGGCAATGCTTGTGGTGTCAGCACCGGAGCTGCTGATGGCATAGCCGCCGCCATAAATGGAATCGCCCGCCAGCAATTGGATGCTGCCGCTGCCCAGTGGCGCCAGCAGCAGCCCGCCGGTGTTCCAGTCGTTGGCCTTGCTGTTGAGGTTGTAGTTGGCGGCCGAGGTGCCGTAGTAAATACTGCCTAGCAAGGCCACCGCGCTGACATTGCCCGGCAGCAAAAACCAGCCGCTATTGCTGGCATAGTCCCAGGCGTAATTGCTGCCTGCCGTGGTTTCGCTGGGGGCGGTGACCAAGGCCAGATTGCCGCCCGCGCTCAACAGGCTGAGGGCGGTGTTGTCGGTCCACAGGCTGAACCAGCTGACCCCGGCCGCACCCGAGATCTCGCCGCTATAGGCCACAAAGCTGTCGGTATCCAGCAGGCCGGCATCGGCCACGGCCCCCAGCACCAGATCGCCGCGGCTGGAGATGCTGGCCGTGCTGTCGCCCTCCACCAGCATCAGACCACCGGTGGCCAAAGAGCGGCTGGAGGTGTAGGGATCGGTCGCGCGGATTTCATGGCTGTCTTGTGCGCTGCTGCCATAGTCCAGCTCTATGGTGCCTATCTGGCCCGCCGTCACCACCATGCTGCCGCGCAGATTGACCAGGGCGCCATACAGCTCGTGGGTCTGGGCGTTGGCGCTGTTGCCGGAGACGGTCAGCCGCGCATCCGCATCGCTGTTCCAGCCGCCGCCTATGTGCAGGTCCAGGTCGCCGCCACCGGTCAGTACCAGGCTGCCATCCTCCAGCACCCGCCCGGTGCTGCCCACGGCCAGCACAATGCCTTCGCTGCGGCCCGCGTTGTTGACGGTGGCCAGGCCGGTGGACACGGCATGGACCATGCCCGCATCGCCCCCCACACGCACGCTCACATTGCCGCCACCCAGCGTGCCCAGGCCGCTAAAGCCGGTCAACGTAGGCCAGCTGCTGGTACTTGAATAGAGGTCGTCGGTATAGGTGTAGCTGCCGAAGTTGATCCACCAGGCGGTCGGAATCGTGTCCACCGCCTGCGTGCTGCCCGTGCCCTGGGTCCACAACCAGTTGCTCACACTGGAGCTGGCCGTTGTTTGGTTGGTGCTGGCGGTTATCCCGCTGAATCTGGTGCTCCAGGAGTCGCCGGTCAGGTCGCCGCCTACGGCCATCCACAGATTGCCGCCACCATCCGGGTACCAGGCCTGGTAGAGGCTGTCGCTGCCGCTGACCAGGGCCTCGTAGGCACTGCCATTGCCGCCCAGCACGCTGCCGTCGACCGCAGGGGCGCGTGCCTGGTTGTAGGCCGCGTCCAGGCTGACGTCGCCCAGGCTGGTCTGGGTGCCCGCGGTGTAAACGCCATAGGGCGACTTCATGGCGAAATCGCCGGCCGTGGCAATGTCCAGGTCGCCGGTGCCGGTGCGCACTACGCTCAAGGACATGCCCTTGACGCTCACCGTCGTGGCCAGGCTGAGGCTGTTGCCACTGTCTGCGTCCCAAAAGCCCGGCATCTCGAAGTCGTCCCAGGAAAGCCCCCCATAGAGGACCACAATCTCGGCCTCGCTTTGGCCCACCAGGCCGCCGCTGCTGTCTATACCGTCCGGTAGGCCGAATGCGGCCTCCAGCGCATTCGCGCCCTGCGGGGTCAGCCCGCTGGCGACGATATGGCCTGCCGTGGCATCCCAAAAACCGGGCATTTCAAAGTCGTCCCATGAAAGCCCGCCGTAGAGGGCAACAATCTCCGCCTCGGTCTTGCCTATCAGCTCGCTGACACTGCCGTAGCCATCGGGCAGCCCGAAGGCATCGGCCAATGTCTGCGCCCCCGCCAGGTTGAGCAAGATGGCCGAGCTGCCCTCGGTTTTTTCGACGACATAAGCGGTGTCGGCCAGGCTGAGACTGCCACCATGGAGGCCTGTCAGCCGGCTGTCTGCGGCCTCGGTGTCAGCCCCGGCCACCAGCCGCAGGCTCCAGGACTGGGAGCCCGCGGGCAGCATTTCCGCCACGGCCCAGTTGCTGCGCGTGATGTAGTCGCCATTGGCATCTTGGGGGCGCAGGTCCACATAGTCGGCACCGCCTGCGAGCACCACATTCGTGCCCCAGGGGATGACGGCGCCCAGGGGCAGCGTCAGCGCCACGGCCTGGGTCATGGCCACGGGCAGCGCGGCCCCGGCCGGCCAGGTGAGGCTGGCCAGCTTCACCGCCACCGGCAAGGTGGTTCCGGCCTGCAACCGCGCTCCGGCCGGCAGGGTCAGCCCGCCCGGGCCTGTCAGCGTGCCGGCGGCCAGCAGCACGCTGCCATTGGCGGCCAGCACATCGCTGGCCAGCACCGTGTCTTCGGGCAGGGTCAGCGCACTGCCCAGTGTGATGGTCAGCGGCAGCGTGGTGCCGCTGGGCAGCGTCACATTGCTGGCGGTGATGGCGTAGTTGAGCGTCTTACCCACCGGGTAGACCGTGCCCTCGGCCAGGGTGATGCCCGCCACGGGGATCACCACATCGCCGGCAAAGGACTGCAGGCCCGACGTCAGCACCCAGCCTTCGTCGTCCGGTCTGGCCGGTGGCGGTGCAAAGCCGTCGTTGATGCTGCCGTAAATGCGCAGATCGCCGCCGGCGCGTAGCGTCAGCTGCCCGACTTCGCCGGAGCCATAGAGCGCGGTTTGTGGCGTGCTGGCGTTCAGGCTGGTGTAGCGGTAGCCCGACAGATCCAGGTCGCCGCTGACGATCATGTTCCCGTCGCTGGTGGCGCTGGTGATTTCCACCGCCGGGCGCAGGTGAAAGACATCGGCATAGCGGCTGTTGTACAGACCGGCCAGCCGGGTGCCCAGCAGCGCGGTGTTTTGCAAGGCGTTGGTGACAAAGCTGGCCGCCTCGGCGTTCTTGCTGTCCAGATAGGCCTGGGTGATAACTTGATAGGGCAGGCCGTCAGCGGCCGCATCCGTGCCGTAAGGCGCATCGCCATAGCTGTAGCTGGCATAGACAGCGATGGACTGGGCGCCCAGCACATTCACCTCGCCGCTGGCATCGATGGCCACATCACCAAAAGTGGCGGCCTGGGGTGTGCCGGCCTGGCCGCTGCCGTCAAGGCGGGCGGCATACAGGTCCAGCGTGCCGCGGTTGGCGCCGTCGCCGCCCTCGGATTGCGTGCCATGGCGCAGGTCTATGCTGGCGCCGTCCTCCAGCACCAGGCGGCCCGTGCCGGCATCCAGCTCCACCGTGGCGCGGTTCGGGCTGGCTATGATCTGGCCATAGCTGTCCACGCGCAGCGCGCTGCTGTGGGCATCCAGCAAGGCCGTGCCGGTCAGGGTCAGGCCCTTGGCGGCGGCCAGGCGTATGCTGCCCACCTGCTCGCCGCTGGCATCGATGGTGCCGCTCACGGTCAGCGCGCCGGCGTCGAGCGAGATGTCGACCTCGCTGGCCTGAAGTTCGTCTTCAATGAGCAGGTCGCCCTGCTTGAGCTGAAAGCTGCGCTTGCCGGTCAGCCCGCCCTGGTTGAGCTGGGCATTCAGGGCCGCAAACTGCTCGGTCAGCGTGCCGCTGCTGCCCAGCGACTGGGCGTGAATCTCCACCCCGCCCGCGCTATAGGGCACATTGCTGCCGCCGGCATCGTAATCGCCGCTGGCGCTGCCCAGCAGCGTGCCTTGCAGGCTGACAATGCCTGCACCCTCGGCCAAGGCGGTGATGGTGATCAGGCCGGCGCTGTTGTTCTCGGCCGAAACATCGATGGTGGAGCCTGGCGCCTGGCTGATATGGCCTGCGCTGCTGCTCAGCAGCACATCGCCGCCCCAGGAGTAGTTGCTGCTGTCATACATCTGGATGGTGCGGCCGGACAGGTCCAGGTAGGCGCCGTCGGCCAGGGTGATATCGCCCTCGGCTGTGGCGCTCAATTTGCCGCTGGGCAGGGCGACCGTGGTGTCGATCAGAATGCTGGACGCCGTCAGCTGCAGCTCGGCGCCGGTCTCTATGGCCGCGTTCAACACCACGGCCTGCGCATCGGCCGCACCGGTTGTGGGTGCCAGCAGCTGCAGGCTGCCGCCGGCGCTGATGTGGTTGACCGAGCCGCCCTCGCCGGTGAGCAGCGGTGTGACCAGGGTCAGCTCGCCGCCCTGATAGAGCAGCGTACCGTCCGTGCCCACGCTGTGTGATTGGTACACCGCCAGCGCGCCCTGCTGGTTGGCGGTGATGTGCTCGCTGGCGTTGAGCGTCACATTGGCAAAGCCCAAGATGGTGCGTGTGTATGCGTCCACGCCGCTGGGCTGGGCGTTGTCGCCATAGCCGAATGTGAGCACCTGGGTGTTGATCACCAGGCTGCCGCTACCGCTGCCCCGCCCGCCGCTGATGGGTGTGGGCGCTTCGCCGTCCAGGCCGGCCCAGCTCAGCGTGTCCACGGTGATGCTGGCTACATCGTCTGCATCGCCATAGCCGTAGATGGCCAGGGTGGAGAGCACCAGCTGGTCCAGCCTGGATTCGCCGGTCTGGGCGTCGGTGGTGTCCAGGCTCACGTCGCCAAAGAAGTTGAGGGACTGGCTGGCGCTCAGCACCAGCTGCTCCAGCGCCGGCACGCCTTGGGCGGTATTGCCCTGCAGCAGCAGGTCCAGCAAGTCCTGGTTGAAGACCAGGCCGCTGCTCAGGCTGCCGGCCGCCGCCACCGCGGCCAGGGATGCGCTGCTGCCCACATTGACCGTGCCCACCGAGAGCAGCATATTGCGGGCCCCCAGGCTCACGGCCTCGTCCAGCGCAAAATCATCCAGCGTGGCGAATGCCAGCGTGCCTTCCGCATACAGGGTGGTGCCGCTGCTGCAGCCGCTGTCGCTCTCGCAGACACCTATGGAAATAGGGCCGGCACCCGCTGTCCGTGGAGCACTCGCAGCCACGGGGGCCAGCATGTCCAGCCAGCCGTTGGAGACGGCCAGCATGGCTCTGTCGCCCGGCATGTAGTAATAGCCGTCGCTGGTGTCATAGGGGACGCTTCCCTGGCCCAGGGTGTTGATGCCCGCGCCGGGCTCTATGGTGATGGCTTCCGTGAGGCTGGAGGCAATCAGCAAGACCTCGGCCGCGCGCAGCACGGCCGCTTCACGCAGCACAATGCTGCCCGTTCCCAGTGAGGCGTTGATCCGCAGGTAGTTGCTGTTGTCGCCGGTACTGGTCACGCCATAGGTGGAATACAGCAGGCCGCCAATGACCATGCGGGATGCGCCTATGGCGTTGAGGTCCTGGGCATAGACCGAGGCACCGCCAAAGCCCGTGGTGGGGGCTGCGCCATCGGCCAGAATCTCGATGGCACCGTCACTGAGAGAGGAGCCTTGGACGAGCAACGTGAGCGTGCCGCCATGGCCGTCCTGGCTTTCATCGGGGCTGAAGTCGGCCAGCCCCTCAAAGCTCAGGGAACTGGCCGGCGAAGACGGTAGGCGCAGGAGCAGCGTGCCGGCATCGGCTGGAATCAGCGCGCGCACCGTGCCGTTGAGCTCGGCCTGCGCGGTGATGAAGGCGGCGTAGCTGGTTTCGTTGTATTCCGAGTAGGTGCGCAGCACCTCGGCCGGGGTGATGATGAGCGGGCTGGCCAGGCTGCTGACAATGCCGGTGTGGGCCGTGCTGAGCAGGCTGGTGACCGCGTAAGAGCCGTTGCGCAGCGCCACCGCGCTGGCGCTGAGCTGGCTGCCCGTGGCGCTGCCATTGAGCTCTACGCGAAAAGCCCCGGGCAAAAGCGCATAGCTGGATGGCAGCAGCGTGTAAGTGCCGGCGGCCAGGCCGGGGATGTCGTTGGCGGCGATGGTGATCTGCTGGCCTATCAGCGGCTCGACCGCGCCCGTGCTGTCGGCCGGTGCATAGGCACTGGCATAGCCGGGCACGATGGCATAAATGGGGTTGGTGTCCAGGCCGGGCAGGCTAAAGCCCTCATCGCCCACCTGCATTAGCGGGGTGTAGCGCGCATCGGTGGAGCCGCCGCGGCCTGACACAAAGCCCGCACCGGTCAATTCGCCGCCGCCCGACAGGTCCAGCATGGCGCCATCTTCCACCGCCACGCTGCTTGCCGACAGCGTGATGCGTGGCTCGCTGCCCACGCCTTCCAGCGTGGGCGCCAGGCCGTCATACGTCCAGCTCACCCCATCGCTGGTGCCGCCATAGGGGTAGACCAGGCCGCTGGCGCTGACCGAGCTCAGGCTGCCGTCCCCCAGCGTCAGCGTGGTGGTGAGCCCCACGGCATCGGACGCATTGGTGCCCAACGCAATCTCTCCCAGCGGCGCGCGCACCACGCCGTCTTGCACCACGGTGGCCGCGCCCAGGGTCAGGCTGCCATATACCGAATAGGGCAGGGCGGGGTCGGCGGCGCTGGCGTCATAGCGTTCTATCAGTAGCAGCCCCTCGAGGTCGTAAGCGCTGGCGCTGGCCCGCCCGGCCAGCACGCGCGCTCCCACACCGGTGGCGGGGTAGAGCTGGGCGGCGCGCAGCAGCATGTCGCCGCTGGACAGCAGCTGCGTCACATAGCCGCTGTTTCCTCCGTTCTGGATGAGCTCTGCATCGACAAAGCGGATGTCGCCGCTGCTGACCAGGTTGAGCTGGTCAAAGCCGGCCCGCTCCTCCTTGACGAGGTTCACGGTGGCGCTCAGGCCCAGAGTGACATAGCCCTTGATGTCGATCAGATCGGCCGTGGCGCTCAGCGTGGCCTCGGAGTCCAGCGTGCTGACTCCGCCTTGGTAGGAGGGCCTGGTGTACTTAATGGACAAGCTGCCGTTGTCGTGGATGCCGGCCAGCAATACATAAGGTGCGGCCAGCGCCACCAGGATGGAGGGCTCCACGCCATCGGCCACCGTCAGCGCGCCCGAATAAATGCGCAGCTCGCGCTCCAGCGACAGTTCCATATCGCCGCCAAAACTCACGGCCCCATTGCTGTAGAGCGTGAGTGTGGAAAAACCACCGGCCTGCACCTGGTCCACACCCAGCATGGCATGGCCGTAGTCCAGCGCATCCGATGCGGCGTTCTGGTCTTTCTCCTCGGCCGCGCTCTGCACCAGCAGCAGCTCGCGCACCGCCAGCACGGCGCTGTCGGCCGCGCTGATCAGGTAATTGGGCGCTTCCAGTGCCACCGTGAGGCTGCCGCCCGAGGCGCCCGTGCCGCCCGCCTCGGCCTTGAGCGTGCCGTCCAGGTACAGGCCGCTGGCCGAGGCAATGCTGATGCTGCCGCCGTTGCTGACCACGGTGCTGCTGCTGCCGGTGTTGTCGAGATCGAGCAGCGCCGCCCCACCCGATGCGTCAACCAGTGCGCCGGCTGCGATGCGCACAAAGGCATCTGAGGCCAGCGCGCGGCTGCCCGATTCCTGCAGCGTGCCGCCGATGACAATGCTGCCGCCATCGCTGAGCAGGCCATAGGGGCGGCCCAATAGGTCATAGACCACCTGGCTGGCGGCCGAGGCGTCCAGCACGGCATTGGCCCCCAGCGTGATGGAGCGGGTATTGGCCCTGCCATCGCCCACGCCGCCGCCTTCTTCCAGAAGACCTGTTTCTGAGGTGGCAGTCATGGGCCCCAGCAGGGTGATGCTGCCGCCCTGGGCCTGCAGCAGGCCATCCACGCTCAGGCTGCCGCGGCTGGACAGGGCAATGGACTGGCCCGGGTCTACCAACACGCTGGTGCCGGCGCCCAGGGAGAGCTTGCCGCTGTCGCCGGCTTCGACCGTGGTGAAGTCCTCATTGGCAGTGCCGGCTGCCAGCGACAGGCTGGCGCCACCGCGTTGGCTGAGCGTGCGCTCCTCGTCGTTCTCGGTATACAGATCGGGCAGCACGGGCTGTAGCAAACCGTCCAGCCCGCTGGCGGCCAACAGCCAGGCGCTGTCGGCTTGCAGCACCGGCATGTGCACTTCCAGGCTGCTGCCATCGGCCACCAGCACGCCGTTGTAGGCACGCAATTCATAGTTGGAAAAACCACTTTGGAACAGCGTTGTGGGCAAGGTGGTGGTAGCGGCCACCACGGCCTGCTGGCTGAGCGCGGTGCTGGCCGAAATCAGCGTGCCCGCTGCCAGTGTGAGATCGACCGGGGAGACCGAGCCAGCAGGCACCGTGTGGGTAACCGCCACCGAGGGAAGACCATTAGGAAAGACATTGGCCTCCACCTCGTATCCAGCGAAATATTTACCACTGCCAGTGTGAATAGAAATCTTCAACCCTGCTGGTAAATATTCGAAGTTTTGGTATGGTTCACCCAATTTTGTCTTCGCCCTGAAGGATCCATCATAAGTCAAGGTGACGTCTGATAATGTAAACTGCACACCATTGACATAATAGCTTTCCGACGCGAGAAGATTAATTATCCAGCTTGTATTATTTCCCCTGGTCATAAAGTTACTCGCGAGCAAGGAAATCAGCTCCTCGCTAGGGTACCAATCCTCTGTCAGTATAAAGCTAACCCCATCACGAAGGCCAAGTTCAGCAATTTCGCCCGCTGGCGTGGTATCGGTGATATAGGAGTAATCCACCGGAAGTATTTCTCCGGCCTTGACTTCATAATCCTCCAGTAAAATCAAACCAGCCTCGGTGGTTTCGCCTGCCACCAATATGCCATCGGTGGCCAGAATATCTGCGCCAATGGAGATGGCACTGGCCGATTCGATTTGCAGCGTTCCGCCGCCCTCAACGCCATAACCCCGAATATCGCCGGCCAGCGTCAATACCGCCGCGGCATTGATCCCCTGTAGACCTGATCCCAGCTGCACATTGCCCCCGGTGCCGCCGCTGATGCTGCCGTCGGCCAGCACCGTGGTGCCGGAGGACACATCGATCAGCGAGCCTGCTTGCAGCGTCACGCTCTCGGTGGAGCGCAGGCTGACCGTGCCGCCATCCACATAGGCCTGGACGCTGGCCTCGGCACCGTCCTCGCGCAGATCGCCGACCAGGCCCGAGGCGTCCAGCGTGACATCGGCATGCACGGTCACGCCGCCTTCCAGTCCGGCTGGCAGGGGGATGAAAGTGTCTTGCACCGTTTTGATGCTCGCGCCGGCGTCCGGCTGCTCCAGCACATTGCCCAGCCGTATGTTGCCGCTGCGGGCGGTGAGATTGGCCGCCACCTCCACGGCCGGGGCATAGAGCACGATCTCGCCGCCTGCGGCCACTTGCAGCGGGCTGTCAACGGCAATGCCGGCCTTGGCCGCGATCTTGAGCGTGCCCAGCCCCAAGCCGTTGACATCGCCCACATCCAGCAGCAGCCTGCCCTGGCGCTCTGTGGGAACGGCCTCATCCAGTGCCAGGTCAGAGGCCATGTTTTCCACGGCCTCGCTCAGGGTCACGCTGTCCAGCAGCGGCGACAGCTCATAGTCCAGCGCCCCGGTTTCGGCCTCGTAGACCGGGGCGTACAGGCCCACAATCAACTGGCCCGCACGGGCCACGGCGGACTGTGATTGGCTGTAGCCATCCAGCTCGGCCTGCGGGGCCTCGGTCTGCTGGTCTCCTTGGTAGACGGCGCTCACCACGCTGCCTTCCAGCAGCGCATTGCTGGTGGAGACCACCAGCTTGCCGGCATCGCGGCCCACGGTGGTGCCGGCCTCATAGCGCTGGCTGCTGCCTATCAAGGGGTTGTAGAAGCTCAGCGTCTGGCCCCAGCGCTCGCTGCTGAGCGCATAGCCCTGGTACAGCCCTTCGTAGACCAGATCGCCGGGCGCGCTGGACAGCTCGTACAGCCGGCCGTCGCTGCCCTGCAGCCAAGTTTGGTAGATATAGCCGCTTTGCACATCCAGTGTGCCGCCCGAGATATTGATGCTGGAGCCGGACTGGGTCACCAGATCGCCCCCGGTGAAGGTGACGCTGCCGCCCTGGGCCATCCATTCGCCGGCCTGGTGGCCGTTGGTGGCCAGATAGCCGCTGACTTCGAGCAGACCGCCCGCGGTATACCAGCGCTCGCTGTCGTAGTCGTCGGAGGCGGCCACATAGACCAGGCTGCGGCGGTCGACCCAGACATCGCTGTTGTTCAGATCGGTGCTGTCGCGGTTGCCCGCGCTGTCACGCAGCTCGTTGCCCTGGATGTTGACGGCCACATTGTTGGACTCCATGGTCACTGGCACGCCCACGGCGCCGGAGACATCGAGCAGGGCGCCGTCGTTGACCTGCGTGCGCAGGCTTGCGCTGACCACGATCTCCCCCCCCGTGGCCAGGGTCAGGGAGCCGCTTTGAAATTCGACGGTATGGCCGCTGACGATCTCTATGCGCGAGAGATCGCTGCGGTCGGTGACTTTGCTCAGATTGTCAAAAACCCCGCTGATGAGGTTGGGGCTGCTGCTGTCCAGGTCTTGCAGCGCCGCGTCGCGCTGGCTGTCGTAGGCGGTGTCCTCGCTGTCCGTGACCAGCACGGCGGTGGTGGCGCCCTGGGCCAGGGTGATCGTGCCGCCAGCGTCACTGACGCGGTTGGACAGGTGCACCGTGCCGCGCTTGCTCACCGAGGTGCTGGCCACGACCACACCGGCCTGCACCACCTCGTGACCGGTGAGTGTGATGTCGCCTGTGGTGGCGGTGATCAGACCGGTCTGGGTGACGGTGCCGTTGCTACTGCCGTTGTTGTTTACCGTGCTGGTGGACACCTCGTTACCGGCGGTGGTGGAGCTGAAATTGGCATCGGTGCCCACGCCCTTGCGGATGTAGAAGCTGTCGCCTGCGGCCAAAACCGTCTGCCCGCCGGGCGTGGTGATCTGGCCGGCATTGGCAACATTGGCGCCCAGCAGCAGCACATAGCCGCCGTCGGCCGTGGAGGTCTCGGCCGCCGCCGTGCTCATTTGCGCGCCGGCCTCGACCACGATGTCGCCTTGCGCTGCGGTGAAGGTGGGCGCAGTGCCGTTGGTGTCGATATACAGGCCGTTGTCGAGGAACTGCGCGTCGGTGATGGTGGCGGCGGCAACCACCAGATTGCGCACATTGACCTGGCTGCTGCCGGTGAAGACCACGCCGTTCTGGTTGAGGACCATGACGGTGCCGTCGCCATGGATGCTGCCCAGAATCTGGCTGGGACTGGCGCTGCTGCCAACCACGCGGTTGAGCACGGCATCGCTGCTGTTTTGCAGAAAGTCGACGCTGGTGTGGCTGCCTACGTTGAAGCTGTCCCAGTTGAGCAAGGCCTTGCTGCCGGTCTGTTCTATGGTGACCGTGGTCTGGCCCTCATCGTCCACGGTTTGCAGCGCGCGTTCGGCCCCTGTCCATTGCAACAGCTGGCCGTCGTCATCTCTGTCCCACAACCCTCCCTGCACCAGGCCGTCGGGCACGCTGGTGCTGGCCAGGCTGGCGGCCTGGCGCGCGGCGAGCTGTGCTGCCTGCTGGGCTGCAATGGCCGCAGCGGTGCGCTCCAGATTGCTTACCGAGGCCTGCAGCGTTTGCTGCGCGGCCTGCTGCTGGCGCAGTCGGGCGGCCTCGGTGCCCGCCAGACTGGCCGCGCGCGCGCTGCTGCGTGCCGTGTTGATGCTGGAGGTGGTGGCAAACCAGGCACTGCCCACCGGCGTGGCCGACTGGGCGGCCACGGGCGCCGAGGCCAGGCCCAGCAGGGCCAGGGCCATGGCCTCGACCAGGGGAAGCTGCCGTGGCCACCCGCCTGCGGTGTGCTTGGAACGCGGGGAGCGGGCAGTGGAATGGAGCGCGGAGTGGATAGGGGCCATGGAAGAGGTCGCCTGATCGGTTGCCTGCTGCGCATGGGCGTGTTCCGCCATGGGAGATGGGCTGGGCAGCAGGAATACGCCAAAAATCCGCCGGATGTGGGAGCATCCGGCGGCCCGGTTCAGACCGGGCGGAAACAGCGGCCGCCGTTTCCGCCGAGATCAACTGCTGGGGTGTACAGGCTCAGGAAGGACGGCCTATGCCGTTGCAGACCGAGGTATTGCCAATGCCCAGGCTGCCCTTCGAGTTCAGAAAGACCGAGCTGATGGCGCTGCTCCACTCGGTTGGCAGCGGAACAAAGTAGTTGCCCGTGATGGTGGTGTCAAAGGCGCCGCTGCTGAGCTTGGTCAAAAAGTCCTTGACCGCAGCGCCCACGGTGCCGTTGCCCGTGCCGTCGGCATAGCACTGGTTGAACAGCATATTCGTCGTGCCGTAAATGGGGTAGACGGCGCTGTCCGTGGGCAGCACATAGCTGGGAACCCAGTTGAGCGGGTTGTTGCGGGTCACTGTGGTGGCTGGCGGCTTGGTGTCGGTGGGGAAGGAGATGGCCGTGGGCAGTGCACCATCGATCTTGGCGACCAGGGTTGCATCGTCGGGCTTGAACTTGTAATCCGGGCTCAGGTAAGCAATGCTGCCAGCCGTTTCCATTGCGGTTGCAACGCCGCCGCTGCCGGTGGCAGCCACCCAGTTGCTGCGTATGCCGCCGGCATTGGACACCACCGTGGCAAAGCTGTTGGAGACCGTGAAGGATTGGTCGGTCGGCAGGTAGCTGCCGCAAGCCGCTGACAAAAAGTTGGACAGCAGCTCGGAGGTGCCGCTGCCCTCGGAGCGGTAGACTACGGTGATGGGCGTGGTGTCGGCAGTACCCAGCAAAGTACCCCAGGTGGTGGTTTGGCCGGAGAAGACCTCGCACACCTGCTTGCGCGTCAGATTGAGTTCGGTAATGCCGCTGCCGCTGGGGGCCATGTAGGGCAGCGTCACCGCGGTCAGCACCGAGGGAATCTGGATCAGCCGGCCGAAGTTGTCGCCCGTGGAGCTGCTCCCTTTGTTGTGGGCCGTGTTGTAGTTGTCGACTTCGGTGGCGGTCAGCGCGGAATCGCTGCCGGCAAAGTGGACATGGCCGGTTTTGCTGAAGGATGTGGCCGTGTCGTTCAGAAAGGCCGACTTGCCGGTGCCGCTGCCGGTGCCGGCATAGCTCCAGGTACCCAGCACCTGGCTGGCTTTGCCCGCTGTGATGCCAAAGAGTTCTTCATACAGCGGCTGGGGCAGTGTGGCGCCACCGCCCTGGACGGTTTGCGCCGAGGCTGCACCCGCTACCGCCATGGTGCAGGCCACGACGATGGCGGACAGCGCCTTCAGTTTGAGGTTTGCGTGTTTCATAAATTGCTCCTTTAGCAAGGATGAAAATGGAAGAAGTCGAGAACCAAGCCAGGGCGTCGTATCGGTAAATTCCTGGCAACGCCCGCACCCTGTGTGGGTGCTCTGTCGCCATGTGGGGCGACGTCTTCATCATGAAGATGGGCAGTGACATGGAGACGAAACGAAATCCCCGGTGTGGATAAAAAATCTCCCGATTTTTCAAGCGCTTACGGCAATTTTGGGTGGTGAGGTATCGCTCTTTTAAACCCCTTGTCTGGGCCCGCAAAACAGCCGCCAAAGTGTTGAGAGACAAGCGCTTGGCCTGTGTAGCCGGGGGCGGCGATATGCGCCTTTGCTAGCGTGGGGCGCTCACCTTGCCTACCGCTCCAAGTCAGCTTCTCCCGACTGCGGATGCTTTCCCACCCGAACATGGGCCGCAATGGGCTTGATCAAGCGTCTACGGTGCTGATTTTTTTGGGCTTTACCGTGCAAAAAAAACCGCTGCGCATTCCGAGCTGAGAGTGCATGCGGCTTTGACGGGAGGCTGCCCATGTGTGGGGCGGTGAGGCGCCTGGAATGGGCTGTGGGACAGAGTCAGCGACCCTGCCGCGCACGGGCATATCCGCCATCGGAGATTTACAGGGCAGCGGCAATACGCAAAAAAATCCGCCGGATGTGGGTGCATCCGACGGACTGATGGGGCGCTGCTGAAAACATCGGCCAGGAATTGGCCGCTGGCTGAAAAGCGCTTATGAAGGACGGCCTATGCCGTTGCATACCGAGGTATTGCCAATGCCCAGACTGTTGGTGGGTGTCAGAAAGACCGTGCTGATGGCGCTATTCCACTCGGCCGGCAGCTTGATGAAGTAATTGCTTTCAATGGAGGCATCAAAGGTGCCGTCATAGAGTTTGGTCAAAAAGTCCTTGACCGCAGCGCCCACGGTGCCGCTGCCCGTGCCGTCGGCATAACATTGGTTGAACAGCATATTGACCGTGCCGTATATGGGGTAGACGGCGCTGTCCCAGGGCAGCTCATAGCTGGGCACCCAGTTGAGCGGGTTGTTGCGGGCCACCACATTGGCCGGCGGTTTGGCGCTGCTGGGAAATGTGATGGAATAGGGCAGCGCACCATCGATTTTGGCGACCCTTTCGGCGTCGCTGGGCGGGAAGGTGTAAGCCGGGCTTAGGTAGGCAATGCGGCCGGATGTCTCCATTGCAGTTGAAACGCCTAAGCTGCCGGTGGCTGCCACCCAGTTGCTGCGTATGCCGCCGGCATTGGACACCATCGTGGCAAAGCTGTTGGAGACCGTGAACGATTGATCGGCTGGAAGATAGTCAGTGCAAGACGCTGCCAAAAAGTTGGACAGCAGCTCGGTGGTGCCGCTGGTTTTGGCGTGGTAGACCAGGGTGATGGGGGTGTAATCGGCGCTGTTCAGCAAAGCGCCCCAGGTGGTGGTTTGGCCGGAGAAGATCTGGCACACCTGTTGGCGCGTCAGATTGAGTTCGGTAATGCCGCTGCCGTTGGGGGCGCTGTAGGGCAGCACTACCGAAGTCAGGGCGATGGGGATTTGAATCAGCCGGCCGTAGTTGGTGCCCGTGGAGTTGCTGCCATTGTTGTGGGCTGTGGTGTAGTTGACGATGTCCTGCGCGGTCAGCGCCGACTCGCTACCCGCAAAGTGGACATTGCCGGCCTTGCCGAACGACGAAGCTGTGTTGTTTATAAACGCCGACTTACCGGTGCCGCTGTTGACGCCCACATAGGACCAGGTGCCGGTCACCTGGCTGGGCCAGCCATCAATAATGCCAAAAAGCTCTTCGTACAGCGGCTGGGCCAGTGTGGAGCCGCCGCCCTGGACGGTTTGTGCAGAGGTCGCGCACGTTACGGCCATGGCACCGGTCGCGACGATGGCGAATAGCGCTTGCCGTTTGAGTTTGCTGTGCTTCATAAATTGCTCCTTTAACAAAGATGAAAAGTAAAGCGTTGAAGGGCCCAGCCAGGGCCTTGTGCGGGCATATTCCAGACAAGGCCCGCACCCCAAGTGGGGGCTTTGTCGCCTTGCAGGGCGGCTACTTCATCCTGAAGACGGGCAGTGACATGGAGACGAAAGAAAATCTCCAGTCTGGATAAAATTTCTCCCGATTTTTCAAACGTTGATGGTGCTTTTTCGGTAGAGAAAAACTGCCGAAAAGCCTTGTAGATGCATCACGCCAACCCGATCAAGCATTGGCGGGCAAGGGCCCAGCATGTATTGCTGAGGGCCTAGGCTTGGGTCTTTGTGTATGTGGCGCTTCTTTGCGGCCCGTCGGCCCCAGTCCCGCTCTCCCGACTGCGGGTGTCTTCCCACCCGAACATGGGCCGCAACGGCCCGGGTCGCGCATGCGTGCGTGCAGCCCTCACTGCACCATCTGGTTGATTTCCATGATGGGCAGGAGCACGGCCAGCACAATCACCATCACGATGCCGCCCATGCCCAGGATCATCACCGGCTCCAGCAAGGCCATCAGGCGTGTTGCGCGCCGCTCCAGATCGCGTGCGAGGTTGGTGGCGGCGCGGTCCAACATCTGCGCCAGGGCACCGGTTTTTTCGCCGCTGGCCACCAGGTGGATGAGGTTGGAGGGAAAGATTTTTTGCACGCGCAGGGCCGAAGCCAGCGGCGTGCCTTCCCGCACGCGGGCCGTGGCGTCGAGCACGCAGGCCTTGAGGCGCTCATTACCCAGCGTCTGGCGTGAAGCGTCGAGCGCGCGCAGCAAGGGCACGCCAGCATCCATGAGGATGGCCAGGGTGGAGGCAAAGCGCGCGGTGTCGGTGCCCAGCGCATACTTTCCCAGCATGGGAAAGCGCAGCACCGTGCTGTGCCAGCGCAGCCGTATGGCCGGGTCGCGCAAGGACCAGCGCCACAGCGAAACACCCCCTGCCAGCATGCTGGCGGAGAGCCAGCCCCATTCGCGCACGTAGTCGCTGCACGCCAGCATGAACTGGGTGATGCTGGGGAGGTCCTGGTGGGCCTGCGAGAAGGCACCAACGACTTGGGGCACGACATAGCCCAGCAGAAAGATCACGATGCACACCGACACCAGGGCGATGACGCCGGGATAGATAAAGGCCGTGAGCATCTTGCTGCGCAGGTTGTCCCGGTTTTCCAGGTAGTCGGCCAGCTTTTCCATCACGCGCGCAAGGTCGCCAGAATCTTCTCCCGCGCTGATCAGGGCGCGGTAGATATCGGGGAAATCGCGTGGGCGCTGGGCCAGGGCGTCGGCCAGCCGCATGCCGCTGCGCACATGGCCGCGCACATGGCCCATGGCCTCGGCGGTGACTTTTTTCTCTGCCTGTTCGATGGTGGCCGTCAGTGCCGCTTCCAGTGGCAGGCGCGCGCCCAGCAGGCTGGCCAGTTCACGGGTGGCCCAGCAGAGGTCGGCGGCGCCGAGCCGTGGACTGAGCCACGAGGGCGCGCTGCCGGCCAGGGTCTCGTGCACCTCGATCGCGGTCAGACCGCGTTCGCGCAGTTGCAGGCGCGCTGCCCGCGAGGACTCGGCCTCCAGGACGCCGTGCTGGATTTGTCCGGCTGCGTTGGCGGCCTCGAACTGGAAGCGGGGCATGGTGGGCGCTCCTAGCCGTCGTCGCGTGTGACGCGCAGGATTTCCTTGGGCGTGGTGATGCCAGCGGCCACCCAGCGCTGGCCGTCCTCGCGCATGGTGCGCATGCCACGGCTGCGTGCGGCCTCGCGCATGGCCTGCTCGTTGCCGCCGTCGTGGATGATGCGGCGGATCTGCTCATCGATGACAAACAGCTCGTGGATGCCGGTGCGGCCCTTGAAACCGGAATGGCTGCAGTGGGCACAGCCCACGGGCATCCACTGCTCTTGGCCGTCTTCCTGGATCTCTTGCAGCTTGCATGCGGGGCACAGACAGCGCACCAGGCGCTGCGCCAGCACGCCAAGCAGCGAGGAGGCCAGCAAAAAAGGCTCTATGCCCATATCGGTCAGGCGGGTGACGGCCGAGATGGCATCGTTGGTGTGCAGCGAGGCCAGCACGCCGTGGCCGGTGAGCGAGGATTGCACGGCGATCTGCGCGGTTTCCAGGTCGCGGATCTCGCCGATCATGATGTTGTCCGGGTCTTGCCGCAATGCTGCACGCAGGGCCGCACCAAAGCTCATGCCTATCTTGCTGTGCACGGGAATCTGGTTGATGCCGGGCAGGTCGTATTCGACCGGGTCCTCGACGGTGAGGATGTTGCTCACGCTTTTGTCGAGCTGGGCCAGCGCGGCGTAGAGTGTGGTGGTTTTGCCGCTGCCGGTGGGGCCTGTGACCAGGACGATGCCATGTGGCTGGCGGATCAGACGGGTCAGCTCGTCCAGGGTGTCGGCGGCCAGGCCCAGCTTTTGCAGCTGCAGGCGGCCGGCGTCTTTTTCCAGCAGGCGCAGCACGGCGCGCTCGCCATGCACGGTGGGCACGGTGGAGACGCGCACGTCAATGGGCCGCCCACCCACGCGCAAGGTGATGCGGCCGTCTTGCGGTATGCGTTTTTCGGCGATGTCGAGCTGGGACATGATTTTGATGCGCGAGATCAGCGCGGCATGCAAGGCCTTGCGCGGCTGGACCACGTCGCGCAGGCCGCCGTCGACGCGGTAGCGCACGACGGAATGGGTTTCAAAGGCCTCGAAATGCACGTCGCTGGCGCCGTCACGCGCGGCCTGGGCCAGCAGGGCGTTGATCATGCGAATGACCGGGGCATCGTCCTGGGCATCGAGCAGATCGGTGATGGCCGGAATGTCCTGCATCAGGCGCTCCAGATCCACTTCCGATTCGGCGGCGCCGACCACATCGGCGGCGCTGCCAGCCTCGGCGTAGCTGGCTGCGAGCAGGGCCTCCATGGCGGGCTCGTCGATCTCGCGCCAGGCGCCAATGCCCGTCAGGCGCACGGCCTCGGCCAAGGCCCAGCCTGGCGTGCGCGGGCTGGTTGCCAGGCACGGGTTGGCAGCATCGCGCTCCACGGCAATGCGCTGGCTGCGCGCCCAGGCGTGGGGCAGAGCCTGATGGGCTGGTGGCAGCTGGTTCATGGTGTGACCACCAGCTCAGGCTGGTAGCCCAGCTCGCGCAGCAGCGCGATTGCGCGGTCTACGGTGCTGGCGTCGCGTGACAGGTCGACCCGCACGGCAAAGCCCATGCCGCCGGGGCCGCCGACGATATAGGCCGGCAGGCCGCTGACGCGCAAGCGCTTGGCCGCCCGCTCTGCGTCTTCCTGCACGGGCATATCCGCCACTTGCACCACCGTCTTGTTGGTGGCGGGGGTGGCATAGAGCAGCGCAGGATCTCCGGTCACGCCGAGCGGGGCCGGCAGGTGCGAATGCAGCACGGCTGGTTGGGATGGCGCGGGCTTGGGCCGCTCGCGCTCCTCGCTGGAGACCTGGGTGGGCGGCGCTGTCTGTTGGCGGGTCTCTTCCCATTGCGTGGGCCGCAGGTCCACGGCCGGCTTGCGCCCGGCCGCTGGCACGCCCGCTGGTGGCAGGATGGGGGCTGCCAGATCGGGCAGCAAGGGCGTGTCGCCAGGCTGCATGCGGCTTTGCGCGGCACGCATGAAGTTGTAGCGGTCCTGCGTCAGCCCGCGCCCTGCGCTGGCGTCACGTATCACATAGGGGCGCAGGAACACCATCAAATTGGTCTTGGAGCGCTGGCGGCTGTCGGAGCGGAACAGGGCGCCCAGAAAAGGGATTTGCCCCAGCAGAGGCACTGCATCGCGGTTGTTGTTGACGCTGTCTTCCATCAAGCCGCCCAGCACCATGATCTGGCCGTCGTCCAGCAGTACGCTGGTGTCTATGGCCCGTTTGTTGGTGATGGTGCCGGAGGTGCTGCTGCTGGTGCTGGCCTCGTCGATGCTGGAGACTTCCTGGTAGATGTCGAGCTTGACGGCTCCGCCTTCGGAAATTTGGGGGCGGATATTGAGCTTGAGGCCGATGTCTTCGCGCTGTATGGTCTGGAACGGGTTGTCGGTGCTGCTGCCGCTGGTGACGTAGCTGCCGGTGACGAAGGGGATGGTTTTGCCAACCATGATGGAGGCCATCTCGTTGTCCAGCGTGAGGATGTTGGGGGTGGACAGGATGTTGGCACCGCCCTTGCTCTCCAGGGCGTTGGCCAGCATCTTGAGGTTGAGGATGTCGCCGATGCCGGGCACGCTGATGCTTCCATCGACGATGCCTATGTTCAGCCCGCTGGGCATAGCATCGATGGTTGTGGTGGCGCTGGTGTTGATGCCGCTGCCGCCGAGGTTGGTGCCGGCGCGCACACGCCCGCCGCCAGCCATCCACTGGACGCCGAGCTCTGCGGAGTCGGTTTCCGTGACCTCGACGATCAGGCTCTCGACCAGCACTTGTGCGCGGCGCTGGTCGAGCAGGTCGATGACGCGGCGCAGGCTGCGGTACATGGGCTCGGGCGCGGAAATCAAGAGCGTGTTGGTGGCAGCGTCGGCCTGGACGGTGACGCCATTGGCCGAGAACGCGCCGCCGCTGGCGTTGCCGGATGTGCCATGCGACGAGGCCCCGCTGCCTGTGCCTGCGAAGCGCTGGCTGCCGGAGCTGCTGGCGCCCGTGGCGGACTTGTTGCTGGCACTGGTGGAGGAGGCCGGCGACGTGCCACTGCTGCTGCCTGCGCCGCCAAGCATGCCGCCCGCACCCAGCGCGGCGCGGGCGCTGCTATCGCTGCCACGTGCCGTGTCACTGGCCTCGCCGGTGAGCAGCCCCTTGAGGACTCCGGCCAACGCCGTGGCCTGCGCGTTGCGCAGGTAGACCACATACAGGTTGCCAGGGTCATCCTGGGCGTTGTCGAGCTTGAGAACCAGGTCGCGTGCCAGTGCCGTGCGCGATGGGCTGCTGGAGCGGATGAGGATGCTGTTGGAGCGGGGATCGGCGACGACCATGATGTCATGGCGTGCACTGCCGCCACTGGCTCCCCCGCCGCTGCCGCCGCCGCTTTGCTGCTGCAGCACGTCATTGGCCAGACCTGCGATGTCGACGGCCACGCCGTTGTAGATCTTCACCATTTCGGTGTTGAGCGAGGCCGGGGTGTCTATGCTTTCAATGAGGCTGGCGATGCGCTCGAGGTTGTCTACGTAGTCGGTGATGACGATGGTGTTGTTGGAGGCATAGGCGGCGATGCTGTTTTCCGGCGCGATCATGGGCCTGAGCACCGGGACCAGGGTGTCGGCATTTTCATAGGCGAGGCGGAAGGTGCGGGTCGCGATGCCGCTGGCTGTATGCGGGTCGTTGACTGCGCCGCCTTGCACCTTGGCGTCGGCCACCGGCACCACGCGGCTGACGTTGCCGACCTCCACGATGGTGAAGCCACGCATGCGCAGTGCGGAGACCAGCATGTCATAGCCCGTCTTGGCGCCTATGGGGCCGTCGGAGACCAGGTCGATCTGGCCTTTGACGCGCGGGTCCATCAGGAAATTGCGCCTCAGGAAGCGCGAGAGCGCACCGATGACGGCATGGATATCGGCCTGCTGGAAGTTCAGCACCACCCGCTCTTCATCGCCTTCGCGCGGTGGGGGCGTGGTGCTGTGCTTGCCGCCCGCCCGGCTGCTGGCCAGAGGACGGACCACCCGCTCGCCTCGGCCCAGCGTTGCATCTGCCACGGGCATTGCCGTGGCTGGCGAAGGCTGCTGGGCCGCTGATGCCGTGTCTGCCGCGTTGCCGGAGCTGGGCACATAGGTCCCCTCCCGAAAGAGTGGTGCGTCAGGCCCAGTGCTGGCACAGCCTGCAAGAAAAAGGCAGTACGCCAGCGCACACCGTTTGAGGCCTTGGTCTGCTCCGACTCCGATGGAATTCATATGTTGTCTCTTGTTTGTGGTGCCAGGCTCACAGAGGCCTGCACCAGGGTGTCCTGCGTTGCGGAGGCGCTGCTTGCAATGCGCTCCAGCGTGACGTGCTGAACCGCCAGCTCCAGCGCTGCCGGTGCATGGAGCAGCCAGGTCGCCAGCCGGGATGCGTCCACCGCTTTTTCGAAAGTGATGTGCAGTGCCTTGTCGGCTTCGGCCACGCGATAGCTGCCGGCCAGCCCGGCTTGATCAAGGCTGTGTGCGATGCGCTGGGCGGGCGTGGCGGGTGCTGTGTCCTGGGCCATCCGTGGTCCGCCGACCTCGGCCAGGACTTCCTGGAGGGCGGTGGATTGCGCGCGCAGCCGTGGCAGCTCGCTGCCCCAGTAGCGCAAGGTGTGGAGTGCCGGCCGCATGAGCAAAAACCAGATGAGTGCGCCGGCCAGCACGCCAGCCATCAGCCTCATCTGCTGGCGCTCACGCGCGCTCAGGCCACGCCAGCGGCTGATGGTTTGCTGCTGGAGTGGCTGCAGCTGGGAACGCCAGCGCGTTGCAAGCCTACCCAGGCTGGAGAGAGCGTTGTGCATCAGGGGGGAGATGTGTCGGGTGCGAAGCCTGTCCTGCCACCTGGTCATGAAGCAGGCTCCGGGGAGGGGCGTGTTTTGGACTTGCCAGATTTTTCCGCGTTGACGCGCAGGCGAACGGCCGTGGCATCCGACTCCAGCACCAAGCCTCTTTCTCCGGCCTTGCCTTGCAGGGCCTCGAGCTCGGCCGCCCTGAGCATTGCCCCATCGCGCCAACGGATTTCGACCTGGCCGTCACGGTAGTCCACGCGCTGGACCTGGCCTGCGGACTGCGTCAGCAAGGCGGTAGATGCCCGAAGCAATGTGCTGAAGTCCGGTGTGGCCGTGCTTGCCGTTCCGGCCTTGCGTGCATCGCGCAACTGGCGCGCCTGCTGCAAGGGGTCGAGGACGATGGGCAGCTCGGGAAATGCCGCTTTGACCTGGGCAGCCATTTGCTGCTTCAAGGCCTGCCCCTCTGCCGCGACACGCAGCGCATGGAGGTTGAGACCGGTCAACCACACCGCCAGCGCTGCGGCGCCCCAGGCCAGCGCGGGACGAAGCCCTGCAAATCCGGAAGATGGCGTGCCGGAATGGGCTTGGGGCAATGTCCATCCCCAGCCGGCACCGCTCCAGGGCACAGGGTCTGCTTTATCGGCAACGCCGGTTTCACACAGCCATTGGATCTGGCCAGCGGGAGGCAGTAGCGGCTGCAGTCGGAGTGCGAGCTGCTCGGCTGCACTGCACTGCATGGGCAGGGGGTGGAGGGCGCCATCGTTCGGGCCGGTGCGCATGATCACCCAATCGTCGATGACGATGGCGGTGGCGGCATGGCCCGGGTCGCCACCGTCTGGCGAAGGGAGAAAGGCCGGTGGCGGCAAGACCGCATCGGCACGAAGACCATGCTGCTGGAGTGCGTGCAGCGCTTGGGCCAGGCATTGCGCCGACATCCAGGCGACCGGCACCTTGCCGGCGCCGCTGCGGGGGCCGAAGGCGATGGCCAGCTCGTCAGGTGGGAGCAGGGCCAAGAGCTCGACCACGCCGCGGACTGCCAGGCGCAGGCGCTTGGGGGGCAGCGGTGGCAGATCGGCCTCGGTCACCGAGACATCGCTGGGATGGGGGCAGATTTCCAAGCGACCGGCTAGGTAGCGTGCGGCGATTGCGCCCAAGTCATCGAATAGCGCGCTGTGCCATTGCCCTCCGGGTAAGCGCCAGGCGCAGCGGATCGCAGCGCCGCCATAGGCATGGGAAGGCGGCAAGACCAGCCGCAGCAAATCGACTTTGCTAGCGCTCATGCACCCTCCCGCAGCCACACCACCTGTGGCAGGGATTTTTTGTCGTCGTGCAGCAGCCCCTGGAGCAGCAGCGTTGTGTGCGGGGTCCGCAAGGCGCCAGACATGCGGAACCACTGGCTGGTGATTCCGATGAGGATGTCGGCTTCTTCGATCTCCGGCATTTGCAGCCGGTTGGTGAAATCGCCGCGATTGATGAACCACTGGCCGTGGTCGCGGGCCTCCAGCAAGGTTTGCGCGCGGCCTACGGAAAGTCCTGGCACCCAGGCGGCCAGCACCTCCGGCCCAGCCGTATTGGCATTGATCCAGGTGCGCTGCGGCAAGATGGTGATGTGGGGACTCAGCCGGGCCACGCTGGCGGCGTCAATACCTGGCACGGCAAGCAAGTTGAAGACGTCACGCAATCTGGGGGCCTGGTCGCGATGGCCCAGGGGCGCAAGCCCCAATTGCTGCGCGGCGGCAAGTGCGGCTTTTGCTTGTTCAGGGTCAGGGGATGGGGGGGCTGTGGTCTCCCGGTCCGCTTCGAGCGAACTCAGGACCACACGCCTTGCAATCCGTGATGCCTGCTCGTCCGGCACCCCGAGCAGGGCGCACAGCCGCTGAAACACCTCTAGCTCGCGCAGGTCGATCTGGCCGGCATCCACCAGGTTGCGCAGATTGAACTTGGATTGTTCGTCGGTGACCTCGATAAAGGCGCGTGCAGGCTCGCCCGCTATCTCACCCACCACAATGCCCGCGACAGGGCGTGCCCAGGCGCCATCGCGCTGTGTGAGCGGTGTGCGCTGCGCTTCGGTGCGCAGCAGGGCTTGCACCCGGCTCAGTTCACCGTGCAGCAGCCAATGGGCTTTTACGCGGTTTTGCTCTGTCTGGGCTGCGCGAATCGTTGTCGTCTGGCGGGCCATCAGCGTCACGGCCAACAGCGCGATGACCACCACGATCAACAACACGCTGACCACAGCCATTCCACCTTGCCGACGCAAGCACAGCGGTCTTTGACTGCACCCTCCCGGCAGTCCCTCGAATCCATCCATGGTGTTGCCTAGAGTTGCCAGGAGCCGATATCGGCGCTGGTACCTTCCCCATCCGGCTGGCCATCTGCGCCAAGCGAGAATACGTCGATCTCTCCGTTGATTCCGGGGTTGAGGTAGTGGTATGGATTGCCCCAGGGATCGTTGGGCAAGCGGGGTAAATATGGGCGCCAGTTCTGTGGCACGCGCCCGGAGCTCGGCTTTTCCACCAGTGCACGCAGTCCCAGGTCGGCGGAGGGGTACTGGCCGTTGTCCAGCTTGTAGAGCTTGAGCGCTTGCAGGAGGGCGCCCACATCTTGGCGTGCAGCGGTTGCGCGGGCTTGATCGGGGCGATCCATGAGGTTGGGGACGATCAATGCGGCAAGAACGCCCATGATCACCAAAACGACCATGATTTCGATCAAAGAGAAGCCACGCTGATATGGCAGATCACCACGCATTGATCTGACGACTCGATCCATCTCCATCTCCAGGTCATGTTTTTTGCTACCCGGAAATGCTCTCATTTTTCGGTGTCATGTTGATGGAGTAAATCCGGGAGAAAAAGCCCGCTTTATTCCCGGGATCAGGTGTTTTTTAGATTAACTGCCAGATTTATCCCGAACATTCTTCATGTGTTTGTCATATTGATTTTTTCTCGCCTCTGCGCTGTTGCATTCCCGGAGATTAGCGGTGAGAAATGGAGTTTCAGGCCTTGGCCGCAATATTAGTAAGGCGTTATCAACTAGCGGAAAAAAAGCAAGGCAAGGCAAGATAGAACAAGGAAAAAGGCCCATGCGCAATGCATGCGAGCGCGCAAGCCAGGCCGTTGTGGGGCGGGGGGAGGCCGGCCTGGACCCATTCAGCGGAGCGCAATCACCTTGCGATAGCGCCATGCCGGCCCGCCGCCATGCGCCAGCCTGAGCGTGACCTCCAGGCCCGAGGCCGACGCCCTTGCCTGCGCGCTGGCAGGCAGGCTCCGCCAGCCCCGGTCAGGCTCCCAGGCCTGGATGGCGAAGAAGTCCACGCCTTCCAGCACGGCCACGCGGTCTGCACTGCGCGGTGCGGGGATGGGGTATTGGGCGGCGGTTTCACCCGCGGCCCGGTAGAGGGTGCTGCCCTGTAACCACCACTGCACGCGTTGCCAGCGGCCCGGCGCTGCGGGGGCAGCCCGGACCAGCTCGATGAAGAAGGTGGCGGGATGGCCCCTGCGGACTTCCATGCCAACCGGAAGGAGTGCCTGCAACTGCGGCTGCTGTCCGAGCCTGCCACCTGTCTTTGGCGGGTTGGATGCCTCGGCTTCCTTGCCTTGCGGAGGGATGTCGGTGCTGGCCGAAGGTAGCTCGATGGTGGTGCGCCAGCTGATGTCGCGCTCGATCTGTTGCAGGGTGCGCACCAAGCGGGCGTTCTCCTCGCTGCGCAGCTGGAGGGTGGTGTTGGCACGGCTGATGCTTTCCAATCCACGCCAGGCAATCAGGCTGATCAGCGCCATGATGACGATGGCAATCATCACCTCGATGAGTGTGAAGCCGCTCTGTCTGGCCGCATGCGGTGGGCTGCTCTGCAGAGGCGGGCTCATTTTTGCGGCTCCGCCAGCTGTGTTTGCAGACTGCCCAGATGCTGGTCGCTGTTGCGCCCCGGATAGACATCGACGGAGACCGTGCGCATGCCCTGTTGTGAGGGGCCGATGTGCACGCGGCAGACGAAGGCCTGGTCGGCTTGTGGGCAGTCGACCCACTGGACACCGGCTGCAGGCAGATTGCCGATGCGCAACTCGGCGATGCTGTTTTCCGCCGAAAGCATTGCCAGCGTGCGCTGCTCGATGGCGCCCAGGTCGGTGGTGGTCTGGCTGGTCATGCGCACGAATGCTGCCAGCGCCACGGCGACGATAGCGAGTGCAACCATCACCTCGATCAAGGTGAAACCTGCTTGGGCCGGGCGTGGCGGCAGCGCTGAAGGCCAAGGTGGGGTCATGGTTCAAGGCACCACAAAAGCGCCGGTGGCATCGCGTTCGAGCACCACCTTGTTGTTGCCGCTGCGCAGCTCCAGCCGCAGCGGACTGCCTATCCACTCCGAGGTGAGCAACAGCGGCCGCGATGGCATCACGTCCACCGCGCCAGCGCGCCATTGCCGCGGCCGCAGCACATCGTCGCGTTCGAAGAGGTCCAGCGCACCCGCTGTAGACAGGGCCGGCACGACGCTGCCGGGCACACTGACCCAGACGCCGCGCGTGAACCGATAGCCCTCGCCCAGCGATTGCCAGGCGATCACCCGCCCATCCAGACGCACCTCGTTCTGTGCGGCCGTCAGCCGCTGCGCCAGCTCGCGCGCATCCAGCCGAAGCGTGTCGGAAGGCTTGGCGCTGATATTGACACTGATGGCCGCGGTAGCGATGCCGATAATGACCAGCACCACCATGACTTCGATCAGAGAAAATCCACGCTTTCGATGGTTGGGACTCATGGCGCTATTGAGCAAAAGGCCTGGGCAACAAAATGCAGGCCATAGCGGACATGGTAGGTGCCGATTATGGCGTTGACATGAAACTTCAATATGTGACTGGTATCACTGCTGTTTCTCCGCGTTGCCATTGACGACGGCCAGCGTGCGATTATTCCAAGGAGCCTGCTGCAGTGATCCGAATCCAGAGTTCATCCATTGAGCGTGTTCGCATGGTGCATACCGTTGGCGCGCTGATCGTTGCCGGCGGCCTGTGTTTTTGGGGCATGAAGCTGCTTGACGTCAAAACGCAAGTGCTGCCGCCGCCCGCACAGGCGCTGCCGGCAGCAGACCCCGCAGGCAAAGCCCTGGCGGAATGGCTGGGGCCGGGCGAGGTGCGCCTGAACGTGGCGGTGCTCGGGCTGGCGCAGCGCAGCGACCGCGCGGTGGCCCTGCTCAGCATCAATGGCGCTGCACCACAGCCCTATTTGGTGGGCGAGCCCGTGATGCAGAGCGTCACGCTGAAGGCGATCGATGCCGATGGTGTGGTCCTGGAGCGTGCCGGTCGGGCCATTCGTATCCATGCGCCTGTGCGGCCTGTGTTGCCAAGCAAGGGCATTGAACATGTGCACTGATGCATGCTGCCTGGACTGCGGCGGTCTTGAGAAAGTGTCCCCGCACGGAAGTGCGTGCGAAAGACACTCCATTGCCTCAAATCATGTCCTGCTCTTTGGATGGCGTGAGCGCCGGCTGCGTGGATGCCTCCAGCGCCTGTATGCCCGACCAATCCAATTGCAGGACGATGGGCCAGCGCAGCCCTGATGGCGGCGTCTGGCTGATTGGCAAGCCGATCAGCCGGGCCTGGAGTGCTGGCTCGACCCCTGCGCTGGCTTGACCAGCCAGTGCAACGGCAGAGATGCGCCCCTCGGTATTGACCCAGACCCGTGCCACCACGGCACTTTCCGCGCTTTGCTGCAACTGGTGCAGCAGCGCATCGTCTGCGACCAAGGCGTCTTCTATGCGGGTCTGGACCAAGGCGGCATAGGCCAACCAGGCCTGGGGAGCACGGTCTGCCGTCACCAGACCGGCCTCGGCCTGCAGGGCCGCAGACATGCCGGCACCGATCACACCACCCAGCAGTGCCCGAAAGAGGCGGTGCCAGATGCGATGCCAAGGTCTTTTTCGCTCCCCCTGGCTCTGCCGGGGGCCGGTCTTTGTGGCGGCCACTTGCTGCGTCCTATTGGCGGGTATTGGCACCGGCGCTGCTGCTTTCCTGGGCGGCTTTCACCGCCTGGGTATCCACCTTGATGGCTGCAGCGTTGCCAAGGCTGTCAAGGTATGCGCGCGCGATCTGGCTTTGGCGTTCCTGGCGCAGGCGTGTCTTCAGCACTTCCCTGGATTCGTCAAGCGTCGCAGGCTGGGCCTGGCGCATATCCACCAGTTTGAGCACATGCAGACCCGCCGCCGACGCCACGGGCTCGGATACCTCTCCCGGCTTCAGGCGGGCCACTACGCTGCGGACCTCGGGCAGCAACTGCTCCAATGTGACCCAGCCGGTGTCGGTGGACGGTGGTGCGTCTTTCTTGCCGTATTCCAACGCCAGCTTGGAGAAATCCACCTTGGGTTGCCGCGCCTTTTTCACCACTTCGGTGGCTGTTTTTCGGGCCTGTTCCTGTGCGGCGGTATCCGTGCGGGGCGCTGCAAGAAAGACTTGGCTGACGCGATAGCCTGCCGGTTTGAGCAGGCTGTCCTTGACCCGGCTGTACGCGGCGGCCACTTCGGTATCCGTCGGGTAGTCATCAGGCACCTTGCTGACCGATGCCAGATAGGAGCGAACCACCAACTCCTGCTTCATTTTCTCGATCTGGCTAGCGACCTCGGGGCGCTTGTCCCATTGCTGGGTGCTGGCCTCTTGGCGCAGCAATTTGTCGACCAGCCTTGCCCGGACCCATTGCTCCAGCGCAGCAGGGTGCTTGGCGAGTTGCTCGCGCTGCGCCGGCGGAAGGGCGGCGAGCTGTGTCTGTATCTCCTGGCTGGAAACCGAGACGTTGCCGGAGGAGGCCACGGGGTGATCCGCCTCTTGCCCCCAGGCCACAGGCGCGTGGAGGGCCAGCAAGACACCTGCCTTGAACAGGCCTCGGACCATGGATTGGCAGTGCTTGCGGTTCATAGTGCAGCTCCTGCATTCGCTTTGTGCGTTTTCTGGGGGGAGGGTTTCTCGCCAGCGGAGGCCGGCGCTTTGTCTGCTTCATCGCCTGCCCTGTCTTCGGCGGCAGGCAAGGCGGCAGACGCGGGATCGGCATCGTCCTGGTGGTTGGCGGATGGCGTGGTGTTGGTCGACACATACTCGCGCAGGAAAAGGACAAATTCCTGCAGCAGGCGGTCCCACAGATCGGCCGTCGCGCGAAGGTAGTTCTGGCTCACCCCCCCGGTGATGATCACGTCTTTTTCCAGCACCAGGAATTCGCCCTGGCTGGTCAGCCTGGAAAAACGCTTGCCAATGTTCCAGGTACTGGTCAGCCCGGCGGGGAGCTCGCCCTGAACGCGCAGCGCGCAGCTGAGCGTGTAGTCTATGAATTCACCCTCGGTCTTGGCCGGGTTGCCCGGACGCACTGCAAACCCTATGCCCTGGGCCGCACTCAACAGCTGGCGCTGTCCAGCGCGTTCGGACACGGTCACCCGGTATCCCATGGAATGCAGCAGCTCCTGCAGGCGTTCGGTACTCAAGGCATGGATCATCGTCATATCGCTCATCGTTGTTCCTGGACTTGCAAATGGTGGAAGGTGAAGGTGAAGGTGAAGGTGAAGGTGAAGGTCGAGGGGGGATGGGGTCCGCAGGCCTTATTGCTTGGCAATGGGCGCGTCCGGCGGTGTGCCTGCATCGACTTGGCCCTGGTAGAGGCGGTCGCCGAAGGTTTGGGCTTTCTCGTCGAACAACACCCGCCCGCTGCCGGAGAAGGGCTGGCGCAGGGCCAGCAGATCCGCAGTGCCGAATGCCTCATAGGCCGTCAGCAGCTCCCGGCCAGCCTGGTAGAGCGCTTGGTTTTTGGCAACGCACAACTGGTATTGGCCATCGCGCCCGGCCAGCTTGGCTTTGAGCGATGAGGATTCGGATTGCCAGGTGGTGGCCTGGCGTTCCAGTGCCTGGTAGGCGGTCTGTGCCTTTTGGGCCTGCTGCATCTGGTCGTGGTTGTTCGCGGTTTGCGCCAGGGCCTGGCGCCGCAGCGCGGTCTGCTCGTCCAGCAGGCGAGCTGCACGGGTGCGCAGACCCTCCACTTCGGAGCGCAGAGCCGTCAACTCGCGTTGCGCCGCGTCGCGCTCGGCCTCTGCGGTGGTCTTGGCTGCCGTGATCTGTGCCTGCTGGCTCTGCACCTGCTGGAGCCGCTGGGCCGTATTGCGCAGCTGCGTGCGCAAGCGCTCTTCCAGGCTCTGTGCCTGCCCTAAGGCTGGCAATGCCAGCACCAGCCCGAGGGCCCAGCCTGCAGCATGTTTCAAGGATTGCCTCATGACGCTTCTCCCCTCAGAACCGTGCGTTCAGGTCGAAGCGGATCATGTCGATCGACAGCGGTGAGCCGTAGACCTCTTTTGAACTGCTCCAGGACATTTGCCCCGACACGTTTTTGTCAAAGGCATACGAGCCACCCAGGAAATAGCCGCGCGCATTGGTGCCGCCCAGGTGAAAGCCGCTGTCGTTGTAGCCATCGGGCATGGCGTCCGGCTGGATGTATTTGTAGCCCGCGAAGATGCGCCAGTTGCCGGCGCGGTCAAGCTTCATGCCCCGGCTGACGGTGGCTTGCAGCATCCAGGCGTCGGCGCCGCTTTGGATACCTGTTGTCGTGCCGCTGGAGCCCTCGGCATTGGTCGCGATATTGCTGAGGCCACCGGCGCGGGCAATCATCTTGTCCTTGCTGTACGCCAGGTTGTGGATGTAGTTGCCATCCAGGCGCAGCCCCAGGCCGTCGAAAAGGCGTGCATCCCACGACAGGTTCATGTCCAGCAGATTGAACTTGGACGCCAGGCCTACATACTGCCACTCGTTCCAGTCAGATGAGTCGGACGACCACTGGCGGATATCGCGCAGCAAGAACAAGGTATTGCCTTTTTGCATGAAGGCCGGGCGCGACCAGTCGGTGTCGCAGGCGTCGGACGAGGCGTAGACCGTACAGGCCGAGGAGCGCTGGCCTGCGATGTTCTCGAATTGGTAATAGGCCAGCGCACCCTTGAGGGTGTGGTCGGCATTGGCCTTCCACGATGCGCCAATCTGTGCACCCAGCAGCCACTTGCTTTCGTTCTTGCCCTCGGTGCCCGTGTCCGAACGCCAGGGGGTGTTGGCGTAATCCAGTGCATACACCCCCAGGTTGCCAAAGGCAGTCACAGGCTGGTCCTGGAACGCATGGGACAGCTGGGCCGAGATGCCGTCGAACTGGAGGTCGTCCGAATACAGCATGTCGGTGGACCAGAACGGATTGCTTGCACGGCCTACCGTCACCTTTGCCCAGGGCGCGGCCTGGTAGCTGATGTAGGCCTGGTCGAGCCAGATGCTCTTCTTGCCCATGTCATTGCCCAAGGTATCGGATGTGGATACTGGGTTGTTGTCGCTGCCGCTGGCCAGGCGGATGCCGGATGTCCAGCGATCGGAGATCACGGCCGACACGCCCAGCCGCGCGCGGTAGCGCCACAGATTGCGGTGGTCTTTGCGGGTATTCAGATAGGGAAGATCGTAGGGATTTGCCGTGTTGCCCACCACGGTGGGAACCGGCCCGTTCTTGTTGAAGGCGGCGAAGTCGATGATCTCGTCGCTGTTGCGGCTGTCGTACAGGCGCGATTCGTTGCGTGCGCGCACATCGCCTTCGACCGTGATGCGCGAGACCCAGTCCGGGAAGGTATTGGGCGTTGCCCAGCCTTCGGCCTTGGCCTGCACCATCATTTCTTCTTTGACTTCCTGCTGGATTTGCTTGCGCGCCGATGGCGGGATATAGGGCACGCGCACATCGCCCGGCTGCGCGGTGGCGGCGCCGGGGTCTGCCGACGCCTGTGCCACCTTGGCTTGTGCCTTGGCCTTGGCCCGCGCGAGCAGCGTGCTGGCTTGTTCCTGCTTGATCACGCCGGTCTGCACCAGCAATTCGATCAGCTCGACCGTCACATCCGCTCCGCCTGCCGTCTGGGCGTGCGCGGGCGGCTGCATGGCTCCGAATGTCAAGGCCAGGGCCATCATGCGGGCCAGCTGGGTGGGTTGAAACTTCATACGCATCTGCTCCACATAGATATCAAGATCGTCCGCTTCAGGAGGGACGGCGGCTGTTCAGTCGTACCTTTACAGGCATGGTCGTGGTCGAGGTCGGGCGCTGGCTCAGCACGGCGTTGCGCAATACGGTTGCAACCTTGTTATCGACTTCCGTATCACCGCTGGAATGCCTGATCTGGGCGTTGGTCACCCGGCCTTCACGGTCTATCCAGATGTCGACGTCGAGTTGGTACGCCAGGTAGCCGGTGCTGTCGCTTTCACGCACCAGCTTCTGGAGTGCGTAGCCGAGGTACTGTCCATACGTCGCGCTGCCAATTCGTCCTGTACCTCCCGACCCTCCCATGCCGCGACCGGCCCCCGCACCGATGTTGAAAGCGTCGCCGCCGGCCTGGGCATCTGCGTTCATCTGCATCGGATCGGCATTGGCATCGGCTGCTTTCGGCTCGTCAGCGGGTTTGGGCTCATCCGCAGGCTTGGGCTCGTCGACAGGGGTTGGCGTGGGCTCGAACACCTGCTGCTCGGGTGGCGGTGGTTCTTCCTTCGGCCGCTCGGGCGGCGGAGGGGGCGGCGGCGGTGAGATGGGGGTGATGGCGGTCAGCTCCGGTGGCTTGCGCTGCACCCCGGAGGTCTGGTGGGCCCATTGCCAGGCGAAGTAGGCCAGCAGGCCCACGATCGCTATGGCGGCCACAGGTTTGACCACAGGCATGAGATCTCGACGCGCCACGGGCTGCTCCGGGGCGAAGAAGCTGTCGAGCGGATCACCCCCGTGGTTCTCGGGTGGTGGCAGGGAATTGCGATCGGTCACGGGGTTTCTCGCCTTCAGTGGGGCTTGCCGGTGACAAGCCCGACTTGCGACAGCTCCAGGCGGCGCAGCAGATCAAGCACTTCGACCACCTTCTGGTATTGCACGACCTGGTCGCCGCGCACAATCACAGGGACGTTCGGAGTCAGCGCTTTTTCGGTGCGCAGCCTGTCTTCCAGCTCCGGCAGCGTGACCGGATACGCATCCAGAAAGACCTGGCCGACTTCGTTGATGGAGATCGCCTTGGTCTTGGGCTGCGACAGGGAGACGCTGGAACTGGCCTTGGGCAGGTTGATCTTGATGCCGGCGATCTGTGCCGTCGCGGTGAGGATGAACATCACCAACACCACCATGAGCACGTCAACCAGGGGCGTGACATTGATGCTGTCGACGGCGCTGCCTTCGTCGTCATCGACGGAAGAAGAGATGGAGACCATATTGCGGCCCTCCTCAGATGGCGGGCGCCACGCCCATGGGCGCAGACTGTCGCGTGGGGTGATGGAGGGGCGCCGCTGTCAGAGACTCCCCGTGAACTTCGGCCAGGCGGGCGACGAACTCATCAACAAAGATGCGCATGTCGGCGCTGATTTCCTTGTTGCGACCGAGGATGCTGTTGTAGCCAAACAAGGCCGGAATGGCGACGAACAGGCCTGCCGCAGTAGCCAGCAGCGCAGCGGCCATCCCCGGGGCGATCGCGTTGATGTTCACATCGCCTGCCATGGCGGTGCCAAGGAACACCACCATGATGCCAAGCACCGTGCCAAACAGGCCGATGTAAGGGCCGCCTGCGATCGCGTTGGACAGCAAGCCCATGCGTGAACCCAGTTTCTGCATTTCCTTGGTGCGAGCCGCATCCATCGATACCCGGATCGCTTCAATGGTGGTGCTGCTGGAGCCCGAGTAGGTCTCGGCACCTTGCTGGCGGCGCACGCGCAGTTCATTGACGGCGACGGCATACAGGCGCCAGAGCGAGGAGTCCTGGAGCTTTTCCTTGGCGCGGCTGTCATCGGCCAGCATTTCCAGGTGCGTGCCGACCTTGCCGAATGCTTCGCGAAATGCCTCGTTGCGGTTCTGCAGCAGCTTGGCGCGACGGCTCTTGCTGATCATGACGATCCAGGTCTGGACCATCATGAAGGCCAGAATGGCCAGCACAATCCAGGCATCGAAGGGCACCGCTTTGATCAGGAATGCCAGGCCGCCGAGGTGAAGGCTGGACTGCTGCTCGTCAGTGCCGTACTGCACCAGGCGGGACTCGCTGCCTTGGGCGATGGCGTCAGCCAGGATCAGTGCCGCCGGGCGGGCGACCTTGGAGATGCGTACCTCATCGATGGCTCCCGAGAAAGGCACGAAGGCTGCGGGCGCGGTGTTATCGGGCAGGGTCGCGGCCGGTGCTGCAGCGATGTCTGCGCCAATGGCTGCTGCCGATGTCAGGGCCGGCAGCGAAACCGCCAAGGATGCCGAGGGGTGGCCGTTGACATAAAGCTGTACCTGCTGCCCCTTGGCCGTCACTGCCACATGCTGCCAGGCTCCCGCTGTGAGCGGCTGGGCCTGGTTGCTGCGCTGGCCATCAACGGCCACAAAGGGCTCGCCCTGGCTGATGCCGATCAGCAGCGAATGGCCCATGTCGCGCCGCGCATAGATGAGCTGGTCGCCGCTGGCCTGGTCCACGCGAAGCCAGGCGCTGAAGGTGAACTCGCCATCCGCAGCCAACGCCAGAGAAGGCGACGCGGGCAATACGAGTGCCTGACCACCAGCCAGCTGCAGGCCTCGCCCGATAACACTGTCAATGGCGGTGCCAGCTGCAGTCTGCGCATGGTTGCCGTAGGCCGAGGTGTCGCGTGCCGGTATATCGGCCGCCTCATGAAAGTGATAGACCAGCAGGTAGTTGGGGTCGAAGACGAGCTGGCCATTGGCGCTGCTGGGCGCGGCCTCATTGCCGTAGTACAGCCAGATGTCCTGGCGGCTGCCCGCATCGATCTGGGGCAGGTCCACCCAGATGGTGGCGATGCCCAGCAGTGGGTCGAAGCTCTCGATCTGGTGATTGAGAACCGTCTTGCCGTCGGCTGCGATGAAGCGCAGATCCGAGCCGTTTTCGGCCACACCTTCGAAGGAAAAGTTGCCGGTGTGCAGGCGCACCAGCAATGGGGTGCGGCCGACGGCTTCACCGATCGCGCCGCCGCCCGGAGTGGTGTCGATCGCAATCTGCTTGCGGTATTTCCACTCCCCCTGCCACCAGTCGGCCGCATAGGACAGAGAAGGAAGAAGGGCGCTTGTCACAAGAACAAGCAGGCATATGAGCGTTCGTAACATCGTCGTGATCTCCGGAAGACTCAGAAGGGGTCAAAAACTAGCGTGAAGGTTGAAATTCAGGCGAGGGTCGTGCTTTTCCGTTTGGGGTCCGTCCCGTAGCGGGTAGCCCCAGTCAAGGGTTGCGGAGAACCAGTTGAAGAGCCGCAGGCGCGTGCCGAGGCCCACACTTGCCAGCTGATAGCGCGCCTCTTGTTCGGGTAGTGGATCGCGCAGCCGCAGGCCTGCGGTTTCTGCAAACGCGTAGAAGCGCCACTCACTGACCGCCGTACCGAGCCATGTGCCCAGCGATGGCGTGCGCAGCTCGGCACCCAGCAGATAGCCGTCGTCGCCGGTGCGTTCGGCGGCGTAGTAGCCACGGACACTGGTGGTGCCACCTGCCGAAAACTGCTCGTTGGAGACCAGTGGCCCTGACGCCAGCTGGAAGTTGACGCGGCCCTGCACTTGCCAGCCACGCGCGAAGTCCTGCGTGTGCTTCAGATTGCCCTTGAAGACCAAGAAGCTCGGATTGGCCAGCCAGCGTTTGTCGTTGAATGCGTTGTCGTCGCTGCCGATGCTGAAGAAGCTGCGTGAAGCGCCGATCAGGCCCAGGTCGATTGCGGACTGCGAGGCCTCCGTTGTCCGGTAGCCGTTGTAGGAGAGCGTGATGGGCGTGTAGCTGATTGGCGCACTCTGGCTGTCCGTGCCGAATTGCAGGTCTTCATCGAAGTCCTTGAACTCCAGCCCGATCGCCGTCGAGTGAGACCAGCTGCCCATGGGCTCCCAGGTATAGCGGGCAGCCACGCCCACCGAATGGCCCTTGCCCAGCACATTGGTGTCGCCCACCGTGGCCACGTTGCTGTCGCTCTTGTAGCCGGAGAAGTCCAGGCTCCAGCGCTTGCTCAGTGGTGCGGAATAGGAGGCGGACATAACCTTGGAGTCCGCCATTTCCCGGGGGGCGGTGAAGAAGGTGATGGACGCTGAATGCCCGCGCTGCCAAAGATTGCTGTGGCTGATGGTCGCCGTGGCGCGCAGGTTGCTGGTGTCGGCGCTGTAGTCATTGTTCAGGCCGGCGCTGAAGCTCCAGGGGGTTTTGTCGTCAACCTGCAGGTCCACATCCATGGTGCCGGGGATTTGCCCAGGCTTGACGCTGGGAATGACCTGTCTGTCGGGCGTGTGATTGAGCTCGCCCAATTGGGCCTGCGCCAACCGGAAGTTCGGCACTTCGCTTTCCTGCAGCGCTGGCACCTGGTTGCGAATTTCCATGGGGGAGTGGTAGTGGGCCCCGGTGACGCGCACCCGCCCGACCTTGGTCTCTGCCACCTGCAGGATCACTACCCCGCCGATAACCTGTTGTTCGGACAAGTCAACGTAGACCGACTGGTAGCCGCCGTCGTTGTAGGCCTTTTGTAGTGCATCGCGAGCGGCCTCGATGTCGGCCATGGTGCGATCGGGCCCCAGGTGCGGGTAGACCGCTTTTTCGATGGTCTCGGCGTCCAGGGTGGAGTTGCCGCGCACGATGTACTCGCGAATGGTGACCCGCCCCGGTTTGGCTGCGGCTGCCGGGTTGGCGAGCTCATCTGACTGTGCATGGGAGGCGCTGGCTCCCAGCATTCCATGGATGCCGATGGCCAGCAAGGCGACCCGGGCGAACATGCGACGTGAGCGCGGCTTTCGCATGGCTGAAATGGGTGAAAAAACTCTCCGCATCGATTGCGCGCTCCTGAAGTTGTCTGGGTGTCAACGGTTTCTCTGAAGCCAGTGAATTGAAAGATCGGAGGTTAAAGAGCGATCACGGACAAACCCTTCCGAACCAGCTTTAGATTAATGAGCACTCTTGACGAGATGATGTATAAAAATCGGGATATTTAGTCTGAAAATAGACGCAGCCATCCCTGCCAGAGGCTTTTTTGGAACCAAATAGGAAATGTTCGGGAGATTGGCGTTGGATGGGGCTAAAACCCCATCGCCCAGTCAAATTAACCAGGAGTTGTCGGGTCTGCTCCCTGCGAGGGCGGGTGCACTGGGATTATTTTGTGACTTCCGAGTTTCATGTCGGAATAATGGGCATGCAATGTGTCGAGTAATCCAAAATTGATACGAAATTCGCTCAATTCAGGTTGCGTGACAATATTCTTCGACAGGCAGCGATGCACGACTTGCACGACGCGTGGGTCGGTGCTGACCATTCGCATGTCATGGATGAAAGCCTCTGCTTTCGGCAGTGGCTCCCAGGCGCCGGTGTAGCCAACAAACCATCGCCAAAGCATGTTGTAGGCCAGGGCTTCACGAACGATGGCCGCGTGCCCGATTGAATAGACGATTTGCAGCACCCACGCGCGGATGACGAACTTGGGTGCCACCTCGCTCTCGCAGCGGTCAACCAGATCGGTGAGTGCATCGCCCTCATAGGCGAATGCGTTGTCAATCACTTCTCGCAGGGACACCAGTTCATGGTCCCCCCCGGGAATGTATGACTTCAGGTGGCTGATATCGTGCCAGGTCGGGTACGAGACGATGCAGACCCAGGGGGCCTCATAGCGATCGACAATCACCGGCCCGCTACTCCTCGCCACACCGACCCACTCCGATAGCTTCTCGTCCAGCTCGGTCATCGTCACCCGGTTTCCGTTGGACCCTGCCCCCGACCTGGATTTACGCTTTGCCGTCCTTCTTTCCATCAAGGAATCTCCAAAACTTTTGTGTTTCCGTGCACGCCACAGCATCCATTCATGACGGTGGATAAAACTGTTTTTCGCGAACAGACGCTGCATGCTGAAGACCGCGTAACAAGGTATTTACATAATCTCGCCCTCCTGAAGAAGAAAGGCGGTAATGCATGTCTTTGTTTTGTAGAGATACTCCTTCAGGAATGCTACAAAGCATCCTGATCCCTTATCGATCATTATTATTGCGGCAGGGGTATTTTATGGCCTGTTAATGACGGGGTTATGAAGTGAAATCCCGGAAATCATTGTGGCGATAAGTTGTCGTTGAAGTATCAATATTGGCGTGAAATAATACGGAACAGGCTAGGGAAAGGACAACGCGTATGCACTGCACCGTGATCGTCGCCACACTGTTTTTTGCGGCCTATGCGACTGCTGCCGTGGCGCAAGAAAAGAATGAGAAGTCGTGTATCGCCATCGAAGTCAACGGTATCCGTACGCTGCCCTACGAGTGTTTGAGTGCACAGCTCTTGCCCCTGGCCTTGCGTACCCCAGTGGTGGAGGGCAAGGCGCCGGGGTCGGCTCGCAGTGTGATGCGACCGTCGAATGAGCTGGGTCTCTTCAATCGCTCGGCCACTGCGATTCGGATGGGGTCGAACTTCGGCCATTCGGCTCAGCCGCAACGCCCACCGTTATCGACCACCTACTCGCCACTGGTGTCCACACGTTGAACGCGATGGAACCGCGCGCTTTGACCAGGGCGAGCACCAGTCCGCTTCAGCACTTTGTTATGTCCATGACAAATTGATGAAGAAAAATCCCGAGGATGCAGCAGCGTGCTTCTAGCGCCTGCCAGAACGCATCAGTGTCAAGTCGCATGCACGAGGGCGGGCTCGTGGTGCGTGAGCTGGCCCGGCAGCAGGCAGTGGAGCGGATGGCTTTTTGTAAGCGCCACAGGCAGGGATGCACTACGTGAAAAAGGCGGGCCCATCGTGGGCCAGGAGCTGCACGAAGCAAGGGCAAGATCAGGCTGGCGAAGGCAAGAAAAAAGCGCCCCGAGAGGCGCTTGTTTCCTAGTGTGCTGGCGGAGGCTGTGACCGACGAGATAGGGAATCACGAAACCTCAAAAAGTCTCATTTCATCAGATGGGGTAAAAACACTCTGCTATTACATTTGTCTCACGTAATCGCCTATAGTCGCTACCAATCTCATACCTATTGATGGGTAGATTGATGGGTACAGAAAACGGCAAATAGTTCGACGGAGACTAAATGCGTCTAAAAGTAACAGAGCTTGGAGCGCTTGCTGTGAGCAGGCTGCAAGAGCCTGGAATGCACGCTATTGGTGGGGTTCCCGGGCTGTACCTCCAGATTACCCGCAGTGGCGCACGCTCATGGATTCTTCGGGCAACTATCGGCGGTAAGCGGCGTGACATGGGGCTGGGAGGTTTTCCTGGCGTGACCCTTGCAGGGGCCAAGGAAAAAGCGCGAGAGGCCCGTGCCAAGATTGCTCAGGGTACTGACCCAATCCTTGAGCGCGAACAAGCCCTGAGCGCCCTGCGAGCAGAGCAGGCCAAGAGCATGACGTTTGAGACCGCATGCCTGGCTCTCATCGACGCGAAGAGTGATGAATGGCGCAACGCCAAGCACCGTGCGCAATGGACGGCATCGCTTGAAGCCTACGCCTATCCACTCATTGGAAAACTGCAGGTTGGAGACATTGGCCAGGCGCATGTGCTGAATGTTCTGCAGCCCATCTGGAAAGACAAAACCGAGACTGCCAACCGGCTGCGCGGCCGTATTGAGCAGGTGCTGGACTGGGCCAGGGTGCGCGGCTTTCGTGAAGGCGAGAACCCTGCGCGCTGGCGTGGCCACCTCGACAAGCTGTTGCCGGCCCCCACCAAGATTGCTCGCGTGGTCCACCACCGCGCCTTGGCCATCGATGCCATGCCCGGCTTCATGGCAGACCTGCACCAGCGCAAAGGCATCTCACCGCGAGCGCTGGAGTTCCTGGTGCTTACCGCTGCACGCTCTGGCGAGGTGCGCGGTGCCACCTGGACAGAGATCGACATGGACGCTGCAGTGTGGACCGTTCCGGCCGAGCGCATGAAGGCCCACAAGGAGCACCGAGTGCCACTGTCATCCCAGGCGCTGGCGCTGCTGTCAGACCTGCCGCGCATCGAGGGCAACGAGCTGGTGTTCCCCGCTCCCCGTGGTGGCGTGCTGTCCGATATGACGCTCACCGCTGTGATGCGGCGCATGGAGCTGGACGCTGTGCCGCACGGTATGCGCTCCACCTTCCGCGACTGGGCTGCCGAGCGCACCAACTACCCGCGAGAGGTGGCCGAAATGGCCCTGGCCCACACCATCGGCAATGCCGTGGAAGCGGCATACCGGCGCGGCGACTTATTTGCCAAGCGGGCCGAGATGATGGCTGCATGGGCGGTTTTTTTAGGCTAGGAATCAATCTTTACTTTTGCAATTGAGGTGCCCAATGCGACACATTGAAAAGCCAGACTTTTCTACAGGAGAAGGTGGCTGGATAAATCCGGAATTTTTGCCATGCACATTGCGAGAAGAGTTGCTACTGCATCTGGCGAAATCACCTCTGACAGCCGAGCAAAGGCAAGCCCTGATTGAGTTTGCCAACGATATAGGGCAAATGGTTATGGATGGTGAACTGTTGCCAGTTCAAGTCCAGCGAGCGCAGATCGAACGTATTGCACGCGATGCCCACCGTCTATTGTCCAGCTTGAATGCACTGAGTGTCCCTGCGCACCAGGCACTGCAAGCCCACACTGACTATCTTGCTTACGGGACAACCCCGCCTGTTGCCCTGAACGATGCGGTCAAAGCTGCTATCAAGCAGCCAAACGGGAGTTTGTTGTCGTTCGCGTGGGACTGGGTTGATGCACTTGAAAAATCGTCGAACTATGCTGTCCAGCAATTCACGCCAGACACCACCAGTAAGCCTTTGCTGATGCGTGCTCGCGGCTATGTATCAATGCTGGCTGAACGTGTTCATGCAATGACCGGTGTTTATCCTCCGAAGGATGCGGCCAGCTGGTTTGCAGGTTTTGTGGGAAGGTTGGGCGAGCACCTTGACCTGCCTGTTGGGCCGCGTGTTGTTGCCAGTGGCATCGATGCCCTACGTTGATGCTCAAAAAAACTAGAACAACGTAGAGGCGAAAAAAAACCAGAACTTTTCTACTCACTCCCATACCGCAGTACTGATGCAACGCGGGATTAGATGGAGTGAACATTGGCCTCATTTTCCCAGTCCTATCGACCGAAGCAAGCCGCTGAGCTGCTGGGCATTGGCACCGCAACTCTCTGGCGCTGGATCAAGACCCGCCCCGGCTTCCCTCAGCCCATTCGCCTATCTCCGCGCTGTACGGTCATCCCTGGTGACCAGCTCATTGCCTGGCGTGATGCTCAAGTAGAGGTGAAGTAATGAGTAAATCGCCCACCTCACAGATCGATGGCGCAGACCTGATTTACGTGAGCACTCTCGTGAAAGTCTGCGAGCAAGCTGCCAACTATGTCGAGGCAGTCAAAAAAGCCAAGAGCGCCAAGCTGAGGCTGCAAGAAGCCTACATCCAGTGGCGCAGCCAAACGGGCAACCAGCACACGGACATCGACCGCAACTCGCGGGAATGGATCGCCATGATGGGGGCGACAAAGCCTGAATATCGTGCATTGTTGAGCGCAAAGGCACGCGAGCGCCGTGCGCAAGCGAAGCTGCTGAGAGCGGTGGGAGGCAACTAAAGATGAGCGTTTACCCGAGTCATCAACATCCCCTGTGTGCCCAAGATTCCAAGATTCCGCGTTTTGAACGTTGGAGCATTGGGAATCTTGGACCTGACTCCTTCACATCGAGCTGCCAGTCGTGCTACATTGACCGCAAGCCGAGAGGCCCGGTGCGTAAGAACACCACACTCGAAGAGGTTGCAACCCCCACCGTCAAGCGGGGTTTTGTCACGCCCATTTTTTTGAGGCTGGTGCGCTCGCATGCACCATCCGCCATGGTTACGGGGTGTGGTGGGGCATATCCGCAAGGACTGCCGCACGTCTTCGAGCGTGTTCTTAACCACCACACTCCACCCGATGCGCGTAAGAACGCAAACGGTGGCCCCCTTGATTCTCTCGAAGGAATCCTGTCCATGACCAGCACCACAGCCATCCGCACCGCATCGCCCACCACGGGCACCCCTGACCCTATCCAGCTGCACGCCCAGGCGCATAACGCCATGGCTATGGCGCTGCACTACCTGAGCCAGCCCCAGGCCAATATCGCCGCTGCACGCCGCAAAGCCGTGCAAGCCCTGTCCGCCCTGCGTGGGCTCGACCTGAGCCTGGAGGGCTAAACCATGACGACCAAGAAAAACGCTGCCCAAGTGGCAGTGATGGCGGAGCCTTGCCAAAAACTGGCTCACATGGATTGCAGTGCCGTCTTTGGCGTGAAGTGGCCCGAGGATGTGATTGCACCAACCCGCACTGCTGCGGACGCACTCGACTGGATGGAAAAGCTCTTTCTGACCATTGCAGACGACGACGGTGGCACCGTGCGCATTCGCACCTTGGCACGGATGGGTGCATACCTTGCTGCGGACATGGCGAACCTGGCGGACTGCTCGCATGGGGAGATGCTGCAGGCCATCAAGGAAGGCGGTGCAGCATGAACGAAGTTATGGCTACACCCGCGCAGGCGGCGCCTTGCCCAAAGTTTGCGCCCTTGGTCACCACACCGGTGGGCAAAAGCTGGGAAGGCGATCCGGTCACCAACCGCGAAGCCAGGCGCCTGGTCAACGAGGTGCGCGCCTGGGACCAGCAGTTCAATGCCCCTGACGCGCTGGCGCTGGTCTCTGCCATGGATGACATGGAGCACCTGTTTATCCGTGCCTGGATTGAAATCTCCGAAGCCGTCTTGTGTCTGGACTTGGCGAACTCCCCGCACCGCACGCCAGAGAAGGCGGCTGAGCTGCGTGCCAATGCCATTGGCTACCTGATGCGCTGGAACCAGGGGGGCTGCTGACATGGGCTTTGAACGCGACCGCCTGCCCGACCCGCAGAGCTATTTCGAGGCCCAGGGTTTGAAGCTGGGCCGAGGCAAGAAGTGGGTCACCACGGCCTGCACCTTCCACCGTGGCAGCGACAGCATGCGCATCAACCTGCACTCCGGTGCATGGGTGTGCATGGCCTGCAATGCCAAGGGCGGGGACGTGCTGGCCTACCACATGGCCCTCCACGGCCTGGAATTCATCGAGGCGGCCCAGGAGCTGGGCGCCTGGGTGGATGACGGCAGGCCTGCCCCCACCAACCCGGCCCCATTCACCCCGCGCCAGGCCCTGGACGTCCTGATGACCGAGGTGAACTTGATCGCCATAGCTGCGGGCAATGTGGCCCAGGGCGTGACCCTTTCCAACAACGACCGCACACGCCTGATGCAAGCCGCTGGGCGAGTGCTGCGCATCGCGGAGGTGTACCAATGAATGCACGAACAGACGCGGCCTTTGCTGCAGTGGATGCGGACATTGCCCGCAACCCTCCAACCTTCCCGCAGCTGGATGACTTCCCCGAGGCACCGCCACCCCAGGCCCAGGGCACGCAGGTGCTGCTGACCTGCGGGACTGACCTGAACCCCGAGCCCATCCGGTGGCTGTGGAAGGATTGGCTGGCGCTGGGCAAGCTGCACATCCTGGCCGGCGCCCCTGGCCAGGGCAAAACCACTCTGGCGCTGACCATGGGCGCAACCATCACTATCGGCGGGGCCTGGCCTGATGGCAGCCAGTGCGAGGCAGGCAACATCCTGATCTGGAGCGGTGAGGACGACCCGGGCGACACGCTGCTGCCCCGGCTGCTTGCTGCTGGCGCTGAGCGCAGCCGCTGTTACTTCATCGAGGGAGCGCGCACAGAGGATGGAGAGGTGCAACCCTTTGACCCATCCCGTGATCTGCCTGGGCTGCTGCAGGCCATCCAGCACATTGGCGGCATCCGCCTGCTGGTGATCGACCCCGTGGTGTCGGCCGTCACGGGTGACAGCCACAAAAACACCGAGGTGCGGCGGGCGCTGCAACCCCTGGTCAACCTGGCCACGGCCTGCGATTGCGCGGTGCTGGGCATCACCCACTTTGCCAAGGGTGGTCAGGGCACGGACCCAGCCCAGCGCGTGGTGGGCAGTGTGGCGTTTACCGCCGTGGCCCGCGTGGTGCTGGTGGCCGCCAAGGTCAAGAGCCTGGAAGACGGCCAGGACGCCCGCATCCTGGCACGAAGCAAGTCCAACATCGGCCCGGATGAGGGCGGCTTCAACTACCACTTGGAGCAGTGCGAGCCGCTCTCAGGCATTCAGGCATCGCGCATTGCCTGGGGCGAGGCCGTGCAAGGGAATGCCCGTGACCTGCTGACCGATCCAGAAGGCGACGAAGAGGACAACGCACAGGACATTTGCGACATGCTCCGTGAGGCTCTGACTGCCGATTGCTGGACGCCGGTGGACACCGCGCAGCGTGGCCTTCTGCGAGCTGGTTTCAGCAAGAAGCAGGTCTGGTCCGCATCCAAGAAGCTAAACGTTATTCGCAAAAAGGGCGAGGACGGCCCGCGTGATGGTTGGTACTGGCGGCTCCCTCCTGGGGCTCAAGATTCCCAAGATTCCACCCAAGATTCCCAAGGCTCCAATGTTCAAAACGCGGAATCTTGGAATCTTGGAACCTTGGCGGAATCTGAAAACGGCCAGAACCAGGCCTCCAACGTCGTGCCGATCAAGCCCGGCCCCAAGGAGGCGTTCTGATGACCGCCCGCGCAATCCTTGAGGAGCTGCAGGCCCAGGGCATTGACCTGGAATGCACGCCAGATGGCAAGACCCTGACGGCCCCCGCCGACACCCTGACAGACCGCCAGCGCACCCTGGTGAGAAAGCACAAGGCAGAGCTGATCCGGCTGGTGCTGGAGTCCAGCCGCATCACCCAGCAACTGCTGCAGACCGCCAAGCGAGCCTGTGACCACTGGGGCGACAGCCCTGCCGCCCGCGAGCAGATGCGCCAAGCCCTGCTGAATACCCCGCCACACCTTCGCGCTGACTTGCTGAACCACCTGCGCAAGCAATACCGCTGACCAAATTGAAGAAAGAGAACAACTGATGCGCCGAGACCCGAATCTGACCGTGCCCGCTGACCTGCGCCAAGCCGAGGAGCTGCTGGAGAAGTACGGAGCCTGGGCCCAGGACCGCTACAAGAAGCGCCGCTGCGCCAGTGCCGAGGGCCGCTACACGCCGCCACCTGTGCCGGATGCCGAGCGCGAGGAGCCGCTGGCGCCCTTCATCCCGGACTGGAGTGCCATGAACGTGCATCGTGCGCTGAACGAGGTGCCCGCGCCGTACCGCCGCGTTCTGCACGCCTTCTATATCCCGCAGCGCCTGCCGCAGCACGCTATCCGCCGCCAGCTCAAGATCCCCACAACGACCTGGATCAAGACCCGCATCGAGGGACTGCGCATGTTTTGGAACGTGTACCGCTTGCACCACTTGACAAGGTGATGCACAATCGCGCAATACTCCGCGACACCGAGTCGTGCGTCCCGGTTGCCCTATGGTAGCCGGAGGTGTGACCAAAGAAAAAGCCCGCTAGGTTCGCCTGCGGGCTTTGTTTGTTTTGGGGAGTAGGTTGGTTTGCCTAGTCGACTTTATTTAGTGCGGCTTTGTCGGATTTGTTCGGCGACTCCCTCGAAGTCCTTTGTCGCGTTTTCGACAAAGTCATAAGGCGAGTGATTTTTAATCCAGCGATCCATATCATCGCCGCGCTCCTTCGCATCGTCATATTTGACGTCAAAGATCTCTCCTGCCCTTTCTCTAACAAGTGCGGCAAGTATGAGTTCTTCTGTCGTGTACTTCATTTCCGCCCTCCTGGCGATGATTGCATGAGGGATTGATCGTATGCCATCCGGAGCCTGAGCTCCGCTCCTTCATGACTCATCCACATCAAGCCTCGGCAAGTGCGGGGCTTTTTTATTGACCTCGAACCAGCCGAGGACTGCGCGACAAGGGCGGGACGCGCAGTCTCTTTCGACCGCGAGCTATAGCGGAGCTGGGGATTAGCAAAAGGCACTCGGCCAGCGGCGCGTGCCGTAAGTCCTATGGTTGAGGTCTGTCACCCCTCTCTCAGTCATCGGAGGATAAGCCTTGATGCATGGCATACCAGGCACCGATGCCCATGCCTCCTTCAACGTACTGAGCACAGAGTAGGTTTAGAAAGCTTTCCTTGGCATGATCAGAAACAAGAACTAATGCTGTTGACTCTCCGGGCGCAGTGACTATTAACTTCCCATTTGGAGCACGTTTCGCCTCAAAGCTTGCGAACCATGTTTCTCCATCAATTGCTGTGTGTAGGGCATAAACATCCGCAGGATCGGAAATGTTGATCTCATCAAGCCACGAATCGAAGTTGGTTGTTGATTGCATTTTTAGGGGCGTCACTCTGTGATGGCACTATCTTATTATTTCGGAGCTGCTATTGAAACCATCGGTTGCATCTCCATTTGATATCTGTCGATATTGGCAAACAGAGGAGAAGTAAGTATGTTTCAAGTTGGCGATGTAGTTCGGCTGAAAAGCGGTGGTCCGTCAATGACCGTGACTTATCTTGGCGAGAGGGGTAGTGTCTCCTGCGAATGGTTTCCAGACATTGATGCAGCTCCGCTGCACCATGGTTTTCCCGCCAATGCGCTCATGAGTGTTGAGGTTTTGGACGGGCAGGACTAAGCAGGGCCCTCCGTTCAATTAAACGCCACCTCCGGGTGGCTTTTTCATGCATGCCAAGCGGTGGGTGTAGCGGGGCAACCTCGCGGCAAGCTGGGCACCCGTTCTGGGCGTCGAGACCCACCCCTTGGGCAGACACCTGAAGCGGTGGCCTGCCTGGCAAGGGTCGGATTTGAAATCGCACCCTGCCCAATGCAGGGTAAAAGCTGCACTTCATCCACTCACCCGAGTTATCGGGTCAGTTGCGATACATCACCTCCCTTGACGACCTCGGCCAGCCCGAGGCCATCCCCCATTTTCGAATGCTGCCGCCAAGTCTCCAGGTTGCCCGCGCACTGCCACGCGGGAGGGGGCCTGGCGGCAGCTCCAACACCATGAACCAACGAACCAGAGGACGTTCTGGCCAGTTCTCTGCCTGGTACACCACGCCCCGCTGGCGAGCCATCCGCAAGCAGCAGCTGCAGCGAGACCCACTGTGTGCTTTCTGCCAGGCCAAGGGCTATGTGGAGGTGGCCACGGTGTGCGACCACACCGAGCCCCACCGTGGTGACCTGATCAAGTTTTGGCGAGGCCCCTTCCAGTCCCTGTGCCAGACATGCCACAGCTCAGACAAGCAGCGCATCGAGAACGGAAGCACTCCACGTTCTACCTTCACACCGGATGGCCGCGTGGTGTGGTGATCCATAGACCCGAGAAAGAATGACCATGAGCAATGAAACCAATGACCAACGCCTGAGCCAGCTGGAGCAGGCGGTGCACAAGCAGAACCAGATGCTGTCCGAGATGCTGGCATTGCTGCGCAAGAGTGAAGAGCGCCAAGCCCGTGCTGACCGTATGCATGAAGCCATCCGGCAAGCGCAGATGCACAGCCCTGCGGGTGAGCTGGTATCTGCAATGCGTGCCCGTGCCGCGACCAATGCCGAGGTGAGCCAATGACCCAGACCCTTGTGATTGAGACTGAACGCCACCTGCGTGACGTCTACAGCGCCACCTTTAGCCAGCCACTGCTGGAGCAGTTGGCGGCCAACTTCATTGCCGAGCAGCAGGGCATCAATCTGGATGCCGCTGGCGTGAGGCTGCAGTTTGAAACCAGCGTGAGTCCCGAGGCGAATCCCAGGCGCAAGGTGAACATGCGTGTGAGCATCGCTGTGGAGACTCCAGTGGATGCAGAGCCCGAGGCTGTCCAGGGTTGATACCCCATGCACCCAGGCAAATGAAGCGCCACAGGGGCCTCTGGTGGTCTTGGAGAGTGCTCTAAACCGGGGGGCGTGGTCGGAAAAAGTCGAAGGGGTCGGGTGAAAAGCCACCCCCCACTCTTTCCTTTCAAAAACGTCCAGAAAAAAGGTAAAAAAGTTATGGCCACAAGAGGCCGCAAGTCCGCTGCCTCTGTGGCAGTGGCGGCCCAGGTAGGGCCATTGGTGAGCGAGAGCCGGCTGACGCCATCCATGCATCTGAGCGATGCGGAGCAGGCGGTGTGGGCGCGGCTGGTGAATGACCAACCGGCTGCAGCCTTCACGGAGACGCACCGGCAAATGTTGGAGATGTACTGCCAGCATGTGGTGCAAGCCCAGGTGCTGGCCGACGAGCTGCAGAGTTTTGAGCGGGAGTGGCTGCGGACCGATGACGGCCTCAAGCGCTACGACAAGCTGCTGGCCATGCGTGAGCGTGAGGTGCGCTCTGCGTCATCGCTGGCAACGCGGCTGCGCATCACCCGGCAGGCGACCACGGACCCCAAGACCGTGGGCCGTAGCGCAGCCGGGCTGGTGCGCACGCCCAAGCCCTGGGAGCTGCCTGCGTGACCAGAGGAGAGCGCAACATCCAATGGATTGAGGCCTGGTGCCGCATCCCGGATGGCAAGCTGGTGGGCCAGCCCGTGCGGCTGACCGATGCGCAAAAGGGCTGGATTCGGCAGCTCTACGACACGCCGACGCGGACCTTCATCCTGTCCATGGGGCGCAAGAACGCCAAGACCGCGACCAGTGCCTTCTTGCTGTTGCTGCACACCTGCGGCCCGGAGGCCAGGCCCAATAGCCAGCTGTACAGCGCGGCCCAGTCCCGTGACCAGGCCGCCATCCTGTTTGGCTACGCCTCCAAGGTGGTGCGCATGTCGCCCGGCCTGGTTGAGGTGGTGCAGGTCAAGGACTCGGCCAAGATGCTGGTCTGCGTGGAGCTGGGTACTACCTACCGTGCGCTGTCTGCTGACGCCGCCACGGCCTACGGCCTGTCGCCCGTGTTCACGGTCCACGACGAGCTGGGCCAGGTCAAAGGCCCATCCTCACAGCTTTTCGAGGCGATGGAGACGGCCTCGGCCGCCCACGACAGCCCGCTCTCCATCATCATCAGCACCCAGGCACCCACGGATGCCGACCTGCTGAGCCTGCTGATCGATGACGCCCTGACCGGCGCAGATCCTCGGCTGAAGGTGGCGCTGCACACGGCACCGCTGGAGATGGACCCGTTTTCAGATGAGGCCATCCGTGCGGCCAATCCGCACTTTGACGCCTTCATGAACCAGGAGGAGGTGCGCCAGCAGGCCCAGGCGGCCAAGCGCCTGCCCAGCCGTGAGGCGCAGTACCGAAACCTGATCCTGAACCAGCGAGTGGAGGCGCGCAGCCCCTTTGTGGCTCCAGCCATCTGGCGCGAGAACGCCGGCGAGCCTGCTGACCTGCGCAGCAAAAAAGTGTGGGGCGGCCTGGACCTGTCCAGCGTCAACGACCTCACGGCCCTGGTGCTGGTGGGCGAGGACGGCAGCACGCTGCCCACCTTCTGGTTGCCCGGTGATGGCCTGGCTGAGAAGTCCCGCGCTGACCGTGTGCCCTATGACCTGTGGGCCAAGCAAGGCTATCTGGAGGCCACACCCGGGCGCACGGTGGAATACGCCTTTGTGGCCCACCGGCTGCGCGTGGTGTTCGACACCTACGACGTGCAGGCGCTGGGCTTTGACCGCTACAACATGCGGCACCTGCGCCGGCACCTTGAGGAGGCCGGTTTCACGGAGAAGGAACTGGAGCGCTTCACTGACTTCGGCCAGGGCTTCATCTCCATGTCGCCGGCACTGCGCGAGCTGGAGGCCTGGTTGCTGGGCGCCAAGCTTAAGCACGGCGGCCACCCGGTGCTGGAGACCTGCGCCAAGAACGCCGTCACGGTCTCCGATGCGGCAGGCAATCGCAAATTCACCAAGGCCAAGACCTCAGGGCGCATCGACGGGATGGTGTCCCTGGCCATGGCCATCGGGGTCATGCCGCACCGCAAGGCGGCACCCCAGAAACTCAAAATCCGCTTTCTCAGAAGGTAGGTATGCAAACAAGTCACATGTATGGCGCGGTGGTGCTCAAGAGCGCCGATGAAGACGCCCGAGAGATCACCGGCATTGCCAGCACCATCGGCACCGACCGGGACGGCGACATTGTGGACCCGGCTGGCGCTGAGTTCCGCCTGCCGCTTCCGCTGCTGTGGATGCACGACCGCGAGCAGCCGGTGGGCCAGGTCATCGCCGCCACTGTCACCGCCACCGGCATCGAGATCCGGGCCAAGCTGGCCAAGCCCACCGCCGACATGCCCAGCCAGATGGCTGCACGGCTGGAGGAGGCCTGGCAAAGCATCAAGGCCGGGCTGGTGCGCGGCCTGTCTGTTGGCTACCAGTACCGAATGGAGGACTGCACCCAGCTGGGCACAGGCGGCCTGCTGGTGCGGGCCTGGGACTGGCAGGAGCTGTCCGTGGTGCCCATCCCGGCCAACCAGGACGCCTCCATTACCTCGATCAAGTCTGCAGGTGGCTTGCCTGCGGGCCTGCCACGCGATGGCGTCCCCAGTCCGGGGAATCCACCGCCGCCCGTTTCGGGCACTTCCGAAGCACCCGCCGCTGGCGGGTTTTTTTATGCCCAAACACAAGGCAAATCCATGAACATCCAAGAGCAAATCCAGAAGCTGGAAACCAAGCGCACCACGCTGTCGAGCGAGCGCACCGAGCTGCAGACCAAGGCCGCCGGCGAGGGCCGCACCAAGTCGGCTGAGGAGCAGGCACGCTTTGGCGCCATCACCGTGGAGATGACGGCCATCGACCAAGAGATTGCTGACCTGCGCGTGATGGAGACCGAGCTGGCTGCCGGCGCCAAGCCCGTGCACGGCACCAGCGAGAAGGCTGCCGCAGCCTCCCGCTCTACCACTACGGCCGCAGCCACCCGCACCCCGCACATCACCGTGCAGCACAACCATGCCGAAAAAGGCCTGGCCCTGGCCCAGTGGGTGCGCCTGCAGTTCCAGGCCAAGGGCAACACGGTCTATGCCGCCCAACTGGCGGAATCGCAGTCTGGCGATCTGGACCCCCGCGTGCTGGCCATGGCCAAGGCGGCAGTCCCTGGTGCAAGCACGATGAATCCCGAGTGGGCGGGCAATCTGGTGCTGCAGAACAACTTCTTCTTCGACTTCGTGGATTTCCTGCGCCCAGCCATGCTGCTGGGCCAGTTCGGCCTGAACGGCATTCCCTCCCTGCATCCGGCCCTGTTCAACACGCCGTCGCTGATCCAGACCTCGGGCGGCGCCGGCTACTGGGTGGGCGAAGGCAAGGCCGTTCCGCTGACCAACTACGGCTACAACACCGGCACTCTGCAGCCTCTGATGGTGGGCAATATCGCGGTGCTGTCCAAGAAGCTGATGGAGCGCGCCTCGGTCAAGGCCGACACCATGCTGCGTGACCAGTTGGTGGCCTCCCTGTCCGAGCGCCTGGACATGGACTTCATCAACCCCGACAAGGCAGAGGTGGCCGGAATCTCGCCTGCCTCGATCACCCATGGCGTGACGCCGATTGCCTCCAGCGGTGTGGATGTTGAGGCCGTGCGCAAGGATGTGCAGGCGGTGCTGGCCAAGTTCCTGGCCGCCAAGAACCCGCCCAAGTCTGGCGTCTGGATCATGGGCAGCATGACGGCGCTGGCACTGTCGATGATGCGCAACCCTCTGGGTGGCCGCGAGTTCCCGGAAGTCAGTATGGCGGGCGGCATCTTCGAGGGCATGCCGGTTCTGGTGTCGGACTACGTGCCCGAGGGCGTGGTGGCCCTGGTCAACGCCTCGGACGTGTACTTTGCCGACGAGGGTGGCTTCACCATCGACCAGTCCGACCAGGCCTCGCTGGAAATGGCGAACGACCCCGGCCACGACAGCACCACGCCCAAGTCGGCCGAGCTGGTCAGCATGTGGCAGACCCGGTCCGTGGCCTTCCTGGCCCAGCGTGAGCTGAACTGGGCCAAGCGCCGCGACAGCGCCGTGCAGTTGCTGACCGGCGTGAAGTGGGGCCAAACAGGCGGCTGATTGCGTCGCTAGGCGACAGGGGACTTCCAAAAGGGAGTCCCTTTTTTCATGGCGAAAGGAGAAGCCCTTGAAAGTCATATTCACCTACAAGAACGGCAAGCAGCGCCGCATGGACCGCCAGCAGGCCACCATCTTGCAGTTGCTGGGGCATGGGCAGTTTCTGACCACGGAAGCCGCCGAGGTGCCGAGCGAGGCGCCGCCCCGTCGCCGTGCACCAGCCACACCAAAGGCCAAGAAAGGGCAGGCATGAAACTGGCAATGCCCCGATTCCTGGGCCGCATGCTGGGCACCAAGGCCGCCACGCCGGCACCAGCGCCTGGGCGGCCAGGTCTGTGGCGCCGCATTACCGAGCCATTTGCGGGTGCCTGGCAGCATCGCACCACGGGACCAAGAGATGAGCAGACGCTTTTCTCTCCCATCGTCTTTGCCTGCATGACGCTGATTGCCAACGACGTGGGCAAGATGCGGGCCTACCTGGCCGCCAAGGTGGAAGGCGATATTTGGGAAGAGACTGCAGATGCGCGGGCCGATGTGCTGAGCGTTCCCAACGACTACCAGACCGCTGTGCAATTCCGCCAGTGGTGGATCATGTCCAAGCTCAAGGCCGGCAATACCTATGCGCTCAAGGAGCGAGATGGAGGCGGCCGCGTCAAGGCGCTGCATGTACTGGACCCATGGAAGGTGCTGCCCCTGGTGGCTGAGAACGGCGCGGTGTTCTACCAGCTGGGCTCGGACAACCTGGCCGGGCTGCGTGTGGATGGGGTCACGGTTCCCGCCAGCGAGATCATCCACGACCGCACCAACTGCATGTTCCACCCGCTGGTGGGCATCTCGCCGTTGATGGCCGCGGCTATCGCTTCCGGGATCGCCACCAAGATCCAGGACAACATGCTGCAGTTCTTCACGAACAAGGCCCAGCCTGGAGGCCTGCTGATTGCCCCCGGCGCCCTGGAGGATGGCCAGGCCGAGGAGCTGCAGCAGCAGTGGGACGGCGGCCACGCAGGCGATAAAGCCGGTGGTGTGGCCGTGGTGGAGGGTGACTGGAAATTCATCCCCATGAGCATGTCAGCGGTCGATGCACAGCTGATCGAGACCCTGAAATGGTCCGATGAGCGCGTGTGCTCGGTCTTCCATGTCCCCGGCTTCAAGGTCGGCGTGGGCCAGGAGCCGACGCACAGCAACATCGAGGGCCGGGAGCGGGCCTACTACTCGGACTGCATTCAGATCCTGGTCGAAGAGATGGAGGCGGTGCTGGACCGTGGGCTGGGCTTTGACGGCAAGGTGGCCGGTGTTGAGCTGGACGTGGGCGCCCTGGTGCGCATGGACAGCAAGACCCAGATGGACACGCTCAAGGTCGGCGTGGACGGGAGCATCCTGACCATCAACAACGCCCGCAAGCGCCTGAACTTGCCACCGATTCCCGGAGGCGAGACGGTCTACCGCCAGCAGCAGGACTACCCAATCGAGCAGATCCGCCACAACACCCTGCCGGCGCCCAAGGCGATCACGGAGGACGCATGAGACTGCTTGTGACACTGAAACAGGCCCGCGCCCAGCTGCGCCAGGGCCCCGATGTGACGGCTGACGACGATGACCTGCGATTGAAGATCGCCGCAGCCTCGGACATGGTGCTGGACTACCTGGGGCGGCATGGCCGCCCGTTTCTTGCCGAGGATGGCAGCGTGCCCACCGACGACCAGGGCCAGCCCAAAGGCATCCCGCCCAAGGTGCAGATGGCCACCCTGGTGACGGTCAACTACCTGTACCGCGAGCGTGACGGCTCCCAGGCCAACCGCGTGGACCCGCAGCACGGCTACGGCTTCGCACTTCCCCAGGCCGCCACCAGCATGCTCTTTGGCATGCGCCGGCCCGGGGTTCACTGAGATGAGGAAATCATGAGCACACCCATGCCCGACTGGGCCGAACTGGTCATTCTGAGCAACAAGGATGTGGCCGACTCCAACCATGCATTGGCTGCGGCCATCCAGGCGCAGGCCCAGAGCATTGACCGCCTGGTGTCCGTGGTGGCCGCCTCCATGGTCGATGACGACGATGGGGACGGTTCGCCGCCCGCCACCTACCTGAGCGGCAAGCCCATTGCCCCGCAGTTCCTGGGGGCGCGATGATCGACACCGGCAAGCTGCAACACCACATCACGCTCCAGCGCAAGCAGACCACCCGTGATCCGAAGAATGGCGAAACCCTGCACACCTGGGTGGACCATGCCAGCGTCTGGGCCAGCCTGGAGCCCTTGAGCGGCAGGGACTTCATCGCCGCTGCGGCTGTGCAGTCCAAGGTGGATGTGCGCATGACCATCTACTACCGGGACGATGTGACGCACACCTTGCGCATCAAGTACCGGGGCAAGGTCTACACCATCCACGCTGTGCTGCCCGACAAGGACACCGGCCTGGAGTATCTGACGCTGATGTGCTCGACGGGGGTGGCTAATGGCTAAAACCGAAACCAGCCTGCAAGGGCTGGAAGACCTGCAAAAGAAGATGCGGGCGCTGGGTGCCCTGGGCACGGCCAAGGCCACCAGGCGGGCGATGCGCACGGCCTTCACCATCGCCAAGGACGAGGCTGTGCGACGTGCCCAGGAGCTGGACGACCCCGACACCCCGATGCACAAGATCTGGGAGAACATCGTCATTCGCTCCTCTTCCAAGCGCTCGGAGATGCGGGCGGGAGGCCTCAAGCTGCGGCTGGGGGTGGCCGGTGGCGCCGCCTCCTATGCCAACACCAAGGAGAACGTGCGCAAGCGCCGCGTCGGCAAGGTCTTCGAGACAGGGGGCAGCACCTGGTACTGGCGCATGCTGGAGTTCGGCACCGAGAACATGCCAGCCCAGCCTTTCCTACTGCCCAGCGTGACCAGCAAGGAGGCGGCCATTGTTGAGTCCTTTGCCTCCAACCTGGACAAGGTTCTGGACCGGGCCATCCGGCGCCAGGCCAAGGCGGCAGACGTTCGCAATGCCTTGAAGTGAGGCCGTATGGATAACCGAACGCTCTACGAAACCGCCGCAGCTGACCCGGGCGTGACCGAACTGCTGGGCGATCCGCCCCGCATCCACCCCATGGGCCACAACCCCGACGACCCAAGGATCTACCCCTATGTGACCTTTTACGAGGCGGCAGGCACACGCGGCAATCTGCTGGCAGGCCGGCCCACACACCGCCAGGCACAGATCCGCCTGGATGTGTGGGCGCAGTCCCAGGACTCGATGGAGGCCGTGGTCGATGCTTTGGAGCACGCGCTGGAGCTGCGCGGCACCGTGCAGTCCTTTGGCCAGCGGCGCGACCCGGAGACGGGGAGCTTTCGCCAGACCCTGGAGGTCTCCTGGATCACGCTGCGCACCACGCCACCCGGCCCGCCCTGAGCGGGTTTTCTTTTTTCCACCAACGACCGCCCCAGAGGCGGTTTCTTTATTTCATAGGACTGAAAAAATGGCCCTGCTTACTCAAGGCACCGAGGTGTACGCCCTGGTCCCAAAGAAGGACGACCCCACACAACTGGAGGTGATCGTCATCGATGACGCCACCGAGTTCGACCCCGGCGCGGACAGTGCCGACGACATCGAGACCACGCCGCTGTCTGCGCGCAAGTCCCGCACCTATCTGCCAGGCCTGGAGACGCCGGCCGAGGCCACGCTGACTATCCAGGCTGACCCCCGTGTGCCTTCGCATGTGCGCCTGTACGAGCTGCGCAATGTGCCCCTGCAGTGGGCCGTGGGCTGGTCGGATGGCACGGAGCCCCCCACCGCGCCCGCAACGAGCGGCGACGGCAAGCTGGTGCTGCCCAAGACCCGCACCTGGTTCATCTTCGATGGCCATGTGAAGACCTTCCCCTTCAACCTGGAGGGCAACTCGGTGGTGAAGTCCACCATCACCATCCGCCGCTCGGGTGAATCCGACTGGGTGCGCAAGGAGCAATGAACATGCTGCAGCTTTCTTCCTTCCAAGAGCGCGGGGGCTTTGTGGACCCGCACCCCGTCAAGAAGTCCATCGAGTGGACTGACGAAAAAGGTGAGGTGCATTCCGGGGAACTCTTCGTGGTGCGCCAGCCCTTTGGTGTGGTGGAGAAGTCTTTGATGGACAAGGACGCCGTCAAGGACCGGGCCGCGCTGGCTCACATGATTTCCCTGTGCATCCGCTTCGGGGAAGACGCCAGCGAGCAGCTGACCTATGAGCAGGCCTATGGGCTCAACCCCTCGGCGGCCTGGGCCATGGTGGGGGTGATCGATGAGGTGAACGCCCCGCGAGCTGTCGCCCGCTGATGAGGTCTGGCACGAGCTTGTGCTGGCCGGCATTGGTGGGCGAACCATCACAGAGGCGAAGGCAAACATCTCCTACGCCGAGTTTCTGGCCTGGATGGCATACCGCGACAAGCACGGCCCCCTGGACTGTGCCCGCCGCATCGAGCATGCCGCCGCCGTGGTTGCCCACACCGTGAGCTGCACGGTTCCCCGCGAGAAGGGCAGCAAGCCCCCGGCGCTGGAAACCTTCCTCATGTATGAGCGCGCGGCGGAGCCTGCCCAGGAGGTGGCTCCAGACCTGCAAACCGCCATGGAGACATGGCGCTGACGCACCGCCCAGTGGGTGGTATTTCCCTGCCCGCCCCGTGCGGGTTTCTTTTTTGGAGCTTCTATGTCCCGTTCCCTGGGAACGCTCACCGTGGACCTGGTGGCGCGGTATGCCGGCTTTGAGCAGGGCATGACGGCTGCGGAGCGGGTAGGCGAACGCCGCGCCCGCACCATTGCGGAGAACCAGCGCAAGTACGCGAGCGAGTCGGCCAGAGCATGGCAGCAGATGGCCCGCGACTCGGGCGACAGCATCGAGAGCATTGGTGTGAAGATCACCAGGCTCGGGGACCAGTCGGCCAACGCCGCCAAGATCGCACAGCGAGCATTTGCCGCAGTGTTTGCCGGGGCCAGTGCCGCCAGCATGATCGATACGGCGGACACCTGGGGGCAGTACGCCAGCCGCATGGAGATGGCCACCCAGAGCGCCGATGAGTACAACCACGCCCAGCAGCGCATGGTCGAGTCTGCTGCCGTCACGTTTCGGGCGGTCAACGAAACCCGCGAGGGCTTCATTCAAATGTCCCCGGCGCTGCGCAGCATGGGCCTGTCGCTGGACCAGTCCATTGACGCCATCGACACCTTTAGCGGCCTGCTGGTGGTCAACTCTGCCAGTGCCGACAAGGGCAAGAATGCGATGGCGGCGCTATCGACCTCGCTGCAAAAGGGCAAGGTCGATGCTGACGCCTGGAACTCGATTGCCGGCACCATGCCCACCATCGTGGACGCGCTTGCCGAAGCGACGGGCAAGACCGCCGCTGAAATCCGAGCCCTGGGGGTGTCCGGAAAGGTTGGCATCAATGAGCTGGTCAACACCCTGGTGTCGCAGTACGAGCCCACCATGAAGCGGGTGGCGGCCATGCCCACCAGCGTGGCGGATGCCTTGGGCAATCTGCGCAACGCCTACCAGGAGTTCATCGGGCAGCAGAACCAGGCCCTTGGCGTTACCAGTACCTTGGTCGATGGCATCAACCTGCTGGGGGGCAGCTTCAACACTCTGGCTGTAGGTGCCATTGCGGCCGTGACGGTGGGCACAGCCCGCTACGCTGCCGGCGCCACCTTTGCCGCAGGAGCCTCGGCCCTGTCGGCGCGTGAGGGGCAGCGCAAGGCGGCAGCTGAGCTGCAAGATGCCCGTGCCGCCGTTGCTGCGACCGCTGCAGCCTTGGCCAAGGTGCAGGCGATGCACTCTTTGACCTCCAAGACTGCCCAGGTGACAGCGGCCACGCTGGCCCACGAGGCCGCAGTCAAGCGGCTGACGATTGCGCAGAGTGCCTACACCTCCATCGGGCGTGCAGCCCTGGGCATCCTGGGTGGGCCTGCTGGCCTGGCTATCAGCGCGGGCCTGGTGGCCATGTCCTTTGTTGCCATGGGCGATAAGTCCGAAGGGGCCAAGTCCAAGCTGGACGAGCTATCCGGCTCCTCGGAGACCTTGAGCGCCAAACTCAAGGAGCTGTCACGCGACCAGCAAAAGGCGGCGCTGGCGGATGCTACGAAGCAGGCCGCCGACGCGGCCAAGGAGGCAGACAGCACCTTTGCCGGCTTCGTGGACACCGTGGCCCGGGGCTTCCGTGATCGCCTGGGACATGGCATTACCCAGGAGCTGCGCCAAGAGCTGGACCGTGCGCGGGCCGCTGGCGGCTCACTGTCTGAGGTCATCGAGCGGTTTTCTACCCGTGCCGTTATCCGCCCTGATGTGCTGAGCAGCTGGATTCAGTACGCGGGCCGGGTCAGCGATTCGGAGCAAGCCTCCAAGAATGCGGCAGACCGCGCCCGTGATTTGGCCGCTGCGATCCTCGGCGTGCAGGCAGCCACCACGGGGGCGGGCTCGGGCCTGCAGACCTACAGCGAGCAGGCCGGCAAGGCCATTGCAGATCTGCAAAAGCGTGTGGCGCTGTTCGGAAAGCAAAACACGGGCGCAGAAATCCGGTACGAGCTGAGCCTGGGCGACAAAGGCGCCTACAAAGACATTTCCCCCGAGCAGGAAAAGAACTTGCTTGGGTTGGCGGACCAACTGGACGCTATGAAAAAGCGTGAGGACGCGCAGAAGAAATACGCCTCGGCCTCAGAGTCTGCTGCCAACCAGCAAAAGACCCAGGCGGCCCAGTACCTCAAGCAGCTGGAGGATCAGCTGGACAAGACCCAGCACCTGACGGTCTATGAAAAGCTGGTCAGCGACCTCAAGCGCGGGGTGGTGAAGCTGTCGGGCGAGCAGCTGGAAAAGGCCCAGGGGCTGGCACGGCAGGCAGACGAGGCCAAGGACAAGGAGAAAAAGCGCTCGGACGAGCTGGAGCGGCAGAACTTCCTGTTCGAGGCTCAGGAGCGTTTGATTGCCCGCCAGCAGCAGTACGACCTGGAGCTCTCCACCTACGGGATGGGCGACCAGGCCGCAGCGGATCTGCGCGAGCGCATCCAGCTGATGCAGCAGCACCAGGCCGAGCTGCGCAAGCTGCAGTCCGAGCAGACCAGTGCGCTGGCCAAGGCCAACACCAAGGACGAGGTGCAGCGTGTGCGCGACGTGTACGCCGAACGCCTGCAGGTCATCAAGGATGCCCAGGACAAGGAGGTGCAGATGTTTGAAGGCACCCTGGAGCGTAAGCGACAGAAGGAGAGGGACTGGGCTTCGGGGGCGCAATCTGCGTTCAACACCTATGTCGAGAACGCCCAGAACGCCTACCAGCAGTCCAACCAGTTCGCCACCAAGATGCTTGGTGGCATGGAGGATGCGCTGGTCAACTTCGCCATGACCGGCAAGCTGAATTTCAAGGACTTCGCCAACAGCGTGATTGCCGACCTGATCCGCATTCAGATGCAAAAGGCCGTGGTCGGCTTCTTGGGCTCGGTGCTCGGCGGCTTCTTCGGTGGAGGTGCTGCTGGCGCTGCTGGTGCTTCTGGTGGCAATGCTGCCCAGGGGCTCAAGCCGGGGAGCTGGGCCACAGGGGGCTACACCGGGGACGGCGGCAAGTACGAGGCTGCCGGTGTTGTGCACCGCGGCGAGGTGGTCTGGTCTCAGGAGGATGTGGCCAGGGCTGGTGGGGTGGCCACTGTCGAGGCCATGAGGCGAGGGCTGCGTGGGTATGCGAACGGCGGCCCCGTCATAGCCCGAGCAGCACGCCCATCTACACCGGGCTCATCTTCCGGGGGGATGGGCGGCACCATTGTCAATATTCATACCGCCCCAGGAACTACGACTGAGCAGACCAGTCGCCGTGGGCCGGGCGGGGCGGAAATCATCGATGTGTTTGTGAAGCAGGCTGTGGGTGCAGTAGCCAGTCAGCTGAGCACCGACAGCGGGCAAATAGGTCAAGCAATGCGCGCCAGAAAGCAAATGGGCATGTAAATGGCAGCCCGGTATGGCGGGCGTCATCCAGCGCAAATCAATCGTGAACAAGGAGAAAACAATGGCACAACTGCCTGAATATGTGAACGTCCTCTACTCGGGGTCCAGCGAGAAGTTTGACCCCGGCATCATCCAGTCGGAAATGGAGAAGGGCCTGTCCAAGATGCGGGTGGGCCAGCACCGCGTGGTGGTGGAGCAAGCAGCGGTGCTGCAGTTCAAGACGGCGGAGGATTCGCTGGCCTTTGAGGACTGGTACTTCAACACCATCCGCCGCATCGGCTTCTTCACGATCCCCGATGCACGCACCGGCCTGCCTCGCTCGGCCCGCTTCAAGAATGCCGACATTGGCACGCTGGAGCCGCAGCACGGTGGTTATGCCGTCTCCAAGCGCAGTGTGACCTTTGAGTACCTGCGCTAGCGAGCAAGTCTCCCATCCCTGAAACCAACACGCCCCCAGGCGCCCTTCACCGGGTTGCCTGGGGGCATTTTTTTCGTTTTACAGATGGGGCAGATAAACCCGCACGCTAATGAAAATCAGCCCTTACGCCGCGCGTACTCATTCTCCTTTGGGGCCTTGTAGAGTGTCGGCTCCGGAGGTTCTGGGCACCAATATTGATCAGCAGTCCAGCAGCCGTACGCCGAGCTTGCGCGCTTCAGCGCCTGCTTCCACTCGTTCTCGTACGCGTTGTACTCTCTGGTGCCAAACGGATAAGGCGGGCGGAACTCGCCGCGCATTCTGTGATAGTCCCGGCGGCCTTCTTCTTTGGCTGCAAGGAGGCGTAGTTCTGCTTCATCAGGAAGAGCATCTGTCATGCGCAAATGCTACAGCGCTCGATGCGGTGATGGTGTTTACCAGACGGATGATGAGGTGTGAATTTCTGGCAATTTAAGCACCTTCATCAATGATGGGTAGATTGATGGGTAGGAAAGAAAAAGCGCCTGAAAGGCGCTTGTTTCCTAGTGTGCTGGCGGAGGCTGTGAGATTCGAACTCACGGAAGGATCACTCCTTCGGCAGTTTTCAAGACTGCTGGTTTAAACCACTCACCCAAACCTCCGGAAGCTGCGATTCTACACAAGCGCATCGGGGTTTTGCGCTTGGGCGCCAACCGTGCGCCCACATGGGGGCGTAGGGACCATCAACATGTTCTTAGCTGCTGGCTGCGATGGCCCTGGGCTCGTGCCCCATGCCGTAGGCGCGCTCGACCTTGGCGATGCGCAGCTCAAAGTGCTGATACCAGATGCGATGCCCTTTGTGCTGGGCGACCTGGTGTTCGGCGTTGCGCTTCCATTGCTGAATGGCGGCTTCGCTCTCCCAATACGACACGGTGATGCCAAAGCCGTCGGTATCGCGTGTGCTCTCAGCGCCCAGGTAGCCGGGCTGTTGGCTGGCGAGTGCGGCCATGTGGTTGGCCATGTCGTTATAGCCCCGCTCCCCTACCGTGCGTTGCGAGGTGAAGATGGCCGCGTAATAGGGCGGTGGGGGTGTTTGTGCAAACAGCGGGAGCATGGCGGGAATGGCGAGTGGCGGAAAGGCAAAGCATAGGCGTCGGAGGGCCGTGCTCCGTAAAAAAGAGTGTCTGTTCTCATCCAGAAACGGCTTGCAGACTGGATGGGTGTGTTTTTTGCGTGTGCCTGCGCTGTGTGCCACTGGAATGGATGAAGCCTCATGACGAAGTCTGCAGATATATCGCTCCCTTTGGATGAACCAGGCGTTGTCCATCATGCGCAGCCGGTGTGGCGCGCTTGCGGCGCCGCCCATGTGGCGGTGTATGGCACTTTGCGCGCGGGCTGCATCAACGACATCGCCAAGCTCAGGCCCGGTATCGCCTGCCAGGGCAAGACCCTGCTGACGGGGACTTTGTATGACCTGGGCTGGTATCCGGGCCTGGTGCTGCACGGAGAGCAGGCCGTGCTGGCCGAGGTCTATCCCATGGACGATGCACTGGAGCAGGCCATGGATGGCATAGAAGGCCTGTGGCCCCAGGACCTGGGCGAGTACCGTAAACGTGTGCTGACCCTGCCGGTGATGCAGCTGCAGGGTGGCCAGCAGCCCATGGCCTTGCTGGTTTACGAGGCCAGGCCCGCCACTGTGCGCCAGGCACCGGTGATTGCGGCCAGTGACTGGAGGGCGTGGATGCGCAGCAAAGGAGCGCATCCGGGCATGGTGTTTCAGCTCAACACCGTGCAGGCCTCGGGTTGATGGTGCAAGGCCGCCTGGATCTGGTGCGCGGCTGACTGTGGATGGAACCAAAAGCGTGAGCTGTCTATTGCGTGTACCTGCAGTGCAAAGAAGTGGCACGCGACTTGCAAGGAGATGCTGAACCCGTCGCGCTGCGGCGGGCGATAGACCAGCCTTGGAGGTTTTCATGCACCCGCGTCGTTTCACAACCCTGGCCGCAGCGGCGGCCCTTGCCGGCTTTGGATTCTTTGGCCTGTCCGCCCAGGCTGCCGACACCATCAAGGTGGGCGTGCTGCACAGCCTCTCGGGCACGATGGCGATTTCGGAAACCGTGCTCAAAGACACGGTGTTGATGGCGATTGACGAGATCAACGCCAAGGGCGGCGTGCTGGGAAAAAAGCTGGAGCCCGTGGTGGTCGACCCGGCCTCCGACTGGCCGCTGTTTGCCGAACGCAGCCGCCAGCTGCTGAGCAAGGACAAGGTGGCCGTGATCTTTGGCTGCTGGACCAGCGTGTCGCGCAAGTCGGTATTGCCGGTGGTGGAAGAGCTCAACGGCCTGTTGTTCTACCCCGTGCAGTATGAGGGGGAAGAACTCTCCAAAAACGTGTTCTACACCGGCGCCGCGCCCAATCAGCAGGCCATTCCCGCCGTGGACTATCTGATGGGCAAGGACGGCGGTGGTGCCAAGCGCTGGGTGCTGCTGGGCACCGACTATGTCTACCCGCGCACCACCAACAAAATCCTGCGCGCCTACCTCAAAGCTAAGGGCGTGAAGGACGGCGACATCGACGAAAAATACACGCCCTTTGGCCACAGCGACTACCAAACCATCGTGGCCGACATCCAAAAGTTCAGCCAGGGCGGCAAAACGGCGGTGGTGTCCACCATCAACGGCGATTCCAACGTGCCCTTCTACAAGGAGCTGGGCAATGCCGGTCTCAAGGCCAGGGATGTTCCGGTGGTGGCCTTCAGTGTGGGCGAGGAAGAGCTGCGCGGTGTGGACACCAAGCCCCTGGTAGGCCATCTGGCGGCCTGGAATTACTTTCAGTCGATCAAGAGCCCGGAAAACCAGGCCTTCATCCAGAAGTGGAGCGCCTATGCCAAGGCCAAGAACATTCCCGGCCACAAGGAAAAGCCGCTGACCAATGACCCCATGGAGGCCACTTACATCGGCGTGAACATGTGGAAGCAGGCCGTGGAAAAGGCCAAGACCACCCAGGTCGACCAGGTGATTGCCGCCATGGCGGGCCAGACCTTTCAGGCCCCCAGTGGCATCACCAGCCAGATGGATGCCAAAAACCACCACCTGCACAAAAGCGTGTTCATCGGCGAGATCAAGGCCGATGGCCAGTTCAACGTCGTGTGGAAGAGCAAAGGCCCCATCAAGGCCCAGCCCTGGAGCCCTTTGATTGCCGGCAACGACAAGAAAAAAGACGAGCCCGAGAAAAAGTAACCCCCTGTGCCTGAGAGAGCTCTGGCCGTTCTGGTGGGCGGCCGGCGCTTTCGAAAAATGTTTTGATCAAAACGCCTTAAAACGCTGATACAGAGCGCACACCATGCTCTTATTTTGGAAGAATTTCTGCATGTGGAAATTGTGGCGAATGCTGCGCTTGCGCTTGCGCCTGCACAGCCTCCTGCTGGGCGCTGTCATGCTGGCTGGGCTGCTGTCGGCCCCCGCCCAGGCCTTGACGGCCGAGCAGGCGCAGGCCATGGCGGCCGGAGGCAGCGACAGCCGCATCGCCGCCTTGCAGGCCGCCGTGCTGGCGCCCGATGCGCGCACGGCAGATTTTTTGCGGGCTCTGGCCGACGATACGGTGGTGCTGGCCCAGGGCAGGGCCTGGATGGTGCAGGGCAAGCAGGCGGTAGACCCCGTCACCGGCCAGGCCGTGCTGATGCCTGCGGATGCCGAGGCTGTGGTGAGCAACAACCGAATACGCAGCGAGATCGACACCGCCCTGGCTGCGCTGGATCTGCGCCATGCCGAAGCCGCCAAGCGCCTGGCCGCAGCCCAGGCCTTGCAGCAAGATGCTACGCCCGAGCGCCTGCCGCTGCTGGAGCAGGCGCTGGCCCAGGAAAGCGATGCTGCCGTGCAAGCCGCGCTGCAGCAGGCCCGTGCTGCAGCCCTGCTGGGCAGCAGCGATGCCGGCCAGCGCATGGCCGCCGCAGCCCAGTTGGCGCGTGCGGCCACGCCGGCCACCCGGCGGCTGCTGAGCGAGCGTCTGGCCGAGGAGGGCGACGACAAGGTGGGCAAGGCGCTGACGCGCGCGCTGGCCGAGGTGGATGACCGCCTGGCCTGGGGCGAGCGTCTGGGCGTGGTGTTTTCCGGCATCAGCCTGGGCAGCATCTTGCTGCTGGTGGCCTTGGGCCTGGCCATCACCTATGGGCTGATGGGGGTCATCAACATGGCCCATGGCGAGCTGATGATGGTGGGCGCCTATGTCACCTATGTGGTGCAGTCCCTGTTTCGCAGCTACTTGCCGGGCGGTTTTGACGGCTATTTGCTGGTGGCGGCCCCCATGGCTTTTTTGACGGCAGCCCTGGTGGGGGCGGTGATGGAGCGCGGTGTGTTGCGCTTTTTGTATGGCCGCCCGCTGGAGACGCTGCTGGCCACCTGGGGCATCAGCCTGGTGCTGATGCAGCTGGTGCGCTCGTTGTTTGGCGCGCAGAACGTGGGCGTGGAAAACCCGGCGTGGATGAGTGGGGGCTGGCAACTGTTGCCCAATCTCATGCTGCCGCTGAACCGTGTGGTGATTGTGCTGTTTGCCCTGGCCGTGCTGGCGGGCGTGGCCTGGTTGATTGCCCGCACCCGCCTGGGCCTTTTTGTGCGCGGTGTGACGCAAAACCGTGCCATGGCAGCCTGCACGGGGGTGAACACGGCCAGGGTGGACACCCTGGCCTTTGCCCTGGGCAGCGGTATTGCTGGCTTGGCCGGCTGCGCCTTGAGCCAGGTGGGCAATGTGGGGCCGGACCTGGGCAAGAGCTACATCGTCGACGCCTTCATGGTGGTGGTGCTGGGTGGTGTGGGCCAGCTGGCAGGCACGGTCTATGCCGCCCTGGGCCTGGGCGTGCTGAACAAATTCCTCGAAGGCTGGACCGGAGCGGTGCTGGCCAAGATCGCGGTGCTGGTGCTGATCATCGTCTTTATCCAGAAGCGGCCGCAGGGCTTGTTTGCTTTGAAAGGCAGAGCATGACCCCCCTGAGTCGCCTGCGGCGCCTTCCCCCAGGGGACGACACCGGCGCTTCGGGGCGGCCCTTGCGCGGTGTCTCTGGTCTGAGCTGTGCCAGTTTTGTGCGTCGTGGTTTCAAGCGGAGCGGGGTGTTGTGCCGGAGCCCCTGAGTCGCCTGCGGCGCTTTCCCCCAGGGGGCGCACCGGTGCGGCCGGCCTAGGCTTTTGCGCGGTGTTCCTGGCGGAAGCGCGCTTTATCCAGCGCTGTGCACCTGTGCCTTTGTATGCGTGTGATGGAGGGTTGAGATGTATGTGAGCACTCTTTCTGCTTCGGTGCCGCGGCTGCAACTGCCGCGGCGCAAGCCGTTGCTGTCGCGTGCGGGTTGGTCGGCTTTTGTGCTGGCTTTGCTGGCGGTGTGCGCGCTGGCGCCGGTGCTCAATCTGTGGGTGCCTCCCAGCAGTGCACTGCATCTGTCCGACTATGCCGTGGGCCTGCTGGGCAAGATCATGTGCTACGCAATCTGCGCCCTGGCCATGGATTTGATCTGGGGCTATAGCGGCATTCTCAGCCTGGGCCATGGCCTGTTTTTTGCGCTGGGTGGCTATGTCATGGGCATGTATTTGATGCGCCAGACCGGCAGCGCGCTGCCGGAGTTCATGGTGTTTCTGGACTGGCAGGCGTTGCCCTGGTTCTGGCAGCTGTCGGACAGCTTTGCCGCCACGGTGGTGCTGGTGTTGGCCGTGCCGGGGCTGGTGGCCTTTATCTTTGGCTGGTTCGCCTTTCGCTCGCGCATCCAGGGGGTGTATTTTTCCATCATCACCCAGGCGCTGACCTATGCCGCCATGCTGCTGTTTTTCCGCAATGAGACGGGCTTTGGTGGCAACAACGGCTTTACCGATTTCAAGCGCATCCTGGGCTATCCGCTGGCCACGCCGCAGATGCGCATGCTGCTGTTTGTGATCACGGGCTGCACCTTGCTGGGCTTTTATCTGCTGGCGCGCTGGCTGGTGGCCAGCAAGTTTGGCCGTGTGCTGCAGGCCCTGCGCGATGCGGAAACACGGCTCATGTTTTCGGGCTATGCGCCGCTGCCCTACAAGCTCAGCATCTGGGTGCTCAGCGCCATGATGTGTGGCGTGGCCGGGGCGCTGTATGTGCCCCAGGTGGGCATCATCAACCCGGGCGAGATGTCGACGGCCAGTTCCATCGAAATAGCGGTCTGGGCCGCGGTGGGGGGGCGTGCCACGCTGGTGGGGCCGGTGGCGGGCGCCGTGTTGGTGAATGGGGCCAAGAGCTGGCTCACCGTGGTGGCACCCGAGGTCTGGCTGTATTTTCTGGGCGCGCTGTTTGTGGCGGTGACGCTGTGGCTGCCGCAGGGGCTGGCCGGCCTGGTGCGCCAATTGCACACCAGGTTGCACGGCAGGCTGCGAGCCAGGAAGGAGGCGCCGCATGACGCCTGATTTGATGGACGAGGGCGCACGCCGTGTGCTGGCACATGCCCAGCGCGAAGCCGCGCTACAGACAGAATCCGGTGGGCGGGCCGCTGGCTATGGCCGCCTTGCCACGCCGGGCGAGCTGGACACCACGCATGGCCGGATCCTGTATCTGGATGATGTGCATGTGAGCTTTGACGGCTTCAAGGCCATCAACGGCCTGAGTCTGGACATTGCCCCGGGTGAGCTGCGCTGCATCATCGGCCCGAATGGTGCGGGCAAGACTACGCTGATGGACATCATCACCGGCAAGACCCGGCCGGACAGCGGCTCGGTGTTTTTCGGCTCCACCATCGACCTGCTGCGCCACAACGAGCCTGAAATTGCCCAGCTGGGTATTGGCCGCAAGTTCCAGAAGCCCACGGTGTTCGAGCAGCTGACGGTGTTCGAGAACCTGGAGCTGGCGCTGAAAACGCACAAGGGCCAAGACCGCGCGGTGTGGCCCAGCCTGTTCTTTCGCCTGGACAGCGCGGACAGTGACCGGCTGGCCGAGGTGCTGCACACCATCCACCTGGCAGGCAGCCTGCAGCGCCAGGCCGGCGAGCTGTCCCACGGGCAAAAGCAGTGGCTGGAGATTGGCATGCTGCTGGTGCAAGAGCCAAGGCTCTTGCTGCTGGACGAACCCGTGGCAGGCATGAGCGATGCGGAAACCGCGCGCACGGCCGAGCTGTTTCTGTCGCTCAAGGGCAAGCATTCGCTGATGGTGGTGGAGCACGACATGGGCTTTGTCCAGGCCATCAGCGAGCAGGTCACCGTGCTGTGTGAGGGGCGGGTGCTGGCCGAGGGGACTCTGGCCCAGGTACAGGCCGATGCGCGCGTGATCGAGGTGTACCTTGGTCGCTAAAAAATGAGCTATCAATGCGCTTGCAGCCGTCGACTCAGGGTGAAAACCATTGGGGTCTGGCTTTTTCAAAGCAAGAGATGCTATGAATTTTCAAGGCGCTCCAGCGCCAAAGGAATGGGCAGTGCCATATGCTTGAAGTTCGCAATCTGCAGCAGTACTACGGCGGCTCCCACATACTGCGCGATGTCAGCCTGACGGCCAAGGCCGGCCAGGTCACGGTGCTGCTGGGGCGCAACGGCGTGGGCAAGACCACGCTGCTCAAAAGCCTGATGGGCCAGTTGCCGCTGCGCAGCGGCAGCATCCGCTGGCAGGGGCAGGCCATACAGGGGCACACGCCCTATGAGCGCGCCCGCTCCGGCATAGGCTATGTGCCCCAGGGGCGGGAGATCTTCGGGCGGCTGACGGTGCAAGACAATCTGCGCATGGGCCTGGCCTATCGCAGCGGGCGCACGCCCATTCCCCAAGACCTGTTCCAGCTGTTTCCCGTGCTGCAGGAGATGCTGCAGCGGCGCGGCGGTGACCTCTCGGGCGGCCAGCAGCAGCAGCTGGCCATTGCCCGTGCGCTGGCACCCGGGCCCCAACTACTGATTCTGGACGAGCCCACCGAGGGCATACAGCCCAGCATCATCAAAGACATAGGCCGGGTGATCCGCATGCTGGCCAAGGAGCGCGGCCTAGCCGTGCTGCTGTGCGAGCAGTATGTGGACTTTGCCCTGGAGCTGGCCGATCACGTGGTGGTGATGGAGCGTGGAGCGGTCCGCTACGCGGCCCGGTTTCAGCCGGATATTGCCGACGAGATCAGATCCCTGGTGGCGGTGTAGTGGCAAGCCATTTCGGCCGGTGCCCATGTTGCAGGCCTGAGTTTTTGCGACACGGCCTGCTTTTCGGCTCGGCAAAAGCACCTGACCGCAACCCCGTGCAATGGGGTATTTGTGGCTGCTTGATGTTCAAAAGAACGACATAGCCTCCACAAGCTGTGGCATGGCGTAGGTCTATTAAAAACCGACTGGTCGGTTTTTAATAGAATGCAAAACCGCAAACTGCTTTGGCGGTCTTGCTGTGCTGGGGCCGAGCGCTACAGCCACACAAGGCCGCCTGTGATGGGCGAGGCATGGCAGCAAGACTGCAGGCCTGCCTGGGTTCCCAACAGGTTTTTATGACGACAATTTTCGAAGCCGCAGGGGCAGACGCCCATGGCCGAGCCCCTCACTTCATGTGGTGGAATTTCTTGATTCTTCTGGGGGCGTTCTGTGCTTTCCCCTTGATGGATTTGATGCCGCAGTGGACGGCGTGGGAAAGCGGTCCACTGGAAGGCGCACAGAATTTCATTTTGCTGGCCGGTGGCCTGGCCGCCATGGCGGCCGTTCGCGAATTGCGTACGCCGAGTAGCAAGGCCTTGCTGGCCATTGCCGCACTGTTCTGGATCGCATTTCTGGGGCGAGAGCTCGCCTGGGGGGCTGTGTTTGTACCGCCGGAAATGATGACCGAGTGGGGGCCGTCCTGGAGTTCCAAGCATCTCTGGTATCGCCCCGCTGTGCCCTATGTGCTGGCTGCCATGGGGCTTCTTGCGGCCTATTGGTGGCTGCATTACCGGGTGTGGAGTGAGGTGTTGCTGCGCCTGGCGCGTGAGCGGGCCCTGCCGCTGTTTGCCTTGGGGCAGTTTGTGGCGTACATGGTGCTTGCCACCAATGCGGAAGGGCATGGCTTTGTACGCCTGGAGGACTGGTATGGCACGCAGGTGATGGTGCTGGAGGAGCTGATGGAAACCCTGGGCTATCTGGCATTGCTGCTGGCCCAGGCCATGGTGGTTTTCCATTTGCGCCAACCAGTGCAGCAAGAGTCAGGCAGGTAGACCGCTCACCACAGCAGCCCGGCCGCGGCGGCTGCACCGCTGTACTGCTACGGGGCCGTGGAGGGCGTCGCATCAGCGCTGCCTATGCTGTTGGTGGTGCCACCCGCAGCCATGCCCAGGCCTGTATTGCTGCGGAGTCAGTGGGAAGCACGCAAGTTGTGATTGAATGGCAGCCAAAATTGACTGCTGCCCCATTGCCATGTCTGCTCCTTCCCCTGCCTTGCGGCAGCGCCTTCCTGCGGAACTTCGTATCTGCCAGATACTGAATGCCGCCTTGTCTGAGTTCGCACGCTGCGGCTATACGGCTGCGCGCATGGACGATATTGCGAAGGCCGCCGGCCTTTCCAAAGGCGGGCTGTATGCCCATTTCGCCTCCAAGGAAGCGCTGCTGCAATCGCTGCTGGAAAGGCTTTTGGAGCATTCGCTGGATGAAAACTTCCGCTGGTGGCCCGAAGAAGTGCAAACCCTGGAAGCGTTGGTGGATGCCTTTGTCGAGCATTCGCTGGGGCGGCTGGCCCTTCCCGGTGTCTTGCCTACATTGCGCTTGCTGCTCGCCGAAAGCCCACGCCTGCCGCCAGCCATCAAGCAGTGGTACCAGCAGGTCATCCAGCAGACGGAAAAAAACCACGAGCGATTGATTCGCCACGGCATTGAACAAGGTCTGCTGCCTTGCAACTCCAAGCTGCTGGACTGGAGTCTGCTGATGACGCCTTTGCTGCACAGCCTGTTCATGATTCTGGCCAGCGGCAATCCACTGAGTGCCGAGGACATCGAGGCCCTGCGCCCACGGCACAAGGCCATGCTGCTGCATCTGCTGCGCCCCACGGCGGACAGCACGCAGACCGAGGCGCAGGCCTGCCCCTTGAGCCAGGGTATTGCAAAAGCCTAGGTAGGCTAAGAGCGTGTTCACGATCTCTACGCAGGCGCGTTGGAGCGCAATCGGGATGAGTTCGAAGTGATGGGGCGCAGCTTGCACCGGGGTGCAAGCAAGCGCCAGCGCGAAGAAATCGCCCGATTTCGCTCCAACCCTTCGGGCCAGTGGCTTTGCGGGCGGTCTGCTGTGTTGCGAATCCTCGCAATAGCGCGGCTATTGCTGCGGTATCGCGCCTTGTATCCCATCCCGCAAAGACACTGGCGCGTCGCGAGGAGATCGTGAACACGCTCTAAGGCAGCGGCCTGCGCAATCAAACCGTCCTGGTGGTTTGCAGCTGCCGTGACAGATCCAGCAGATTGCGCGCATGCCAGCCATTGCCGGCTTGGGCAGAGACGTCCTTGGGTTGGTCGGCACCAAACTCCAGCGGGCGCTCGATATACGCGGTCTGCAGGCCGCAGCCGCGCGCGGCTGCCAGGTCGTTGTGGTGGGCGGCCACCAGCATCACTTCACTGGGCTCCACGCCAAAGATGTCGGCCACGCCCAGGTAGACCGAGGGGCTGGGCTTGTAGGCTCTGAAAACCTCGGCGCTCAGAATGCAGTCCCAGGGCAGGCCCGCATGCTTGGCCATGGCCGTCAGCAGGCCGAGGTTGCCGTTGGACAGCGTGCAGATGGTGAAGTGCTGCTTGAGCTCGCTGAGGCCGGCCACAGCATCGCCCCAGGGGGCCAGCCGCTGCCAGACCCGGTTGAGCTGCTGGCGCTGCTCCTCGTCCAGATGACCCAGACCGAACTGGGGCAGGATGCTGTCCAGTATCTGGCGGTGCAGGGTATCCAGGCGTGCCCAGCCCCGGGCCCCGCTGCGCACCTGTTCCATGGCCGGCTGGTAGCCCGCGCGCCAGGCGCGGGCAAAGTCGGCGGCGGGCACTTGCGGGTAATAGCGTTGCATCTCGCGCACGATGCTGCCGTGCCAGTCCACCACGGTGCCAAAAATATCGAAGGCCAGAATGCGAGGGAGAAATACATGCATGGTGCCGCCCATGGTGTGCAGGCCTGCATTGGGCGGCTATGGGGGCTGGCCCCGGTGACAGCATGCGCAGCCCCATGCTACTGCGCACGTGTTGAACCTCCTTGCGGTGCGCCTACGCATGGGGCGCAAGACCTTTTCAATGCTTGCGGCTTGGGGGCCTGGCGCGCAGCGCTGCTTCGTAGAGTGGCAGCACGGTGGGGACATAGGCCTCCAGCGTGGTGATGCGGTCGTTGTTGGCGGGGTGGGTGCTGAGAAAGCCCGCGCCTTGCTGGCCTCCGCTCAGCCGCTGCATCTTCTTCCAGGTCGAGGACGCGTTCGCTGGGTTGTAGCCGGCGCGGGCCATGAGTTCCAGGCCGATGACATCGGACTCCAGCTCCATGGCGCGGGAGTTGGGCAGGTGCACCAGCAGATTGGAGCCCGCATCCAGCAAGCTGCTGTCTATGCCAGCGGCGGCCGACACGGTGGCGGTGAGCACATTCGATAGGACTTGCTGCGAGACTTTTTCGCGCGAGTGCTCACGCAGGGCATGGGCGATTTCATGGCCCATGACGGCGGCCAGCTCGTCATCGCTGAGTTGCAGCTTGCGCACAATGCCGGTGTAGACCCCGATCTTGCCCCCGGGAGCGCAGAAGGCGTTGATCTCGTCCGACTCGAAAACATTGATCTCCCAGGCCCAGTTCTGGGCGTCAGGGCGGAATACGGCCACATGGGCGATCAGGTCCTGGCCGATTTTGCGCACCCGCTGGGTCATGGCCTGGTCGGTGTTGAGCAGCTTCTTGGAGCGGGCATCGCTGGTCAGCTGCTGAAAGCCCTTGGCTGCCTGGGAGTTGACGGCTTCGCTGGACACCAGCAGCAACTGGCTGCGCTGCAAGCCGATGGCGCCGGTGTTGGTGGTGTTGGCGCAGCCTTGCAGCAGTGCGGCGACGATCAGTGCACTGCCCAGTCGCAGCAGCCCTCCCCATGTCATCATATTTTCTTACGTTGCTGAAAAAATGTGCGCATTCAAGCACAGGCCGAGGCAATCAACAAGCCGTTGCATGGCGGAGGGCCATCGGGCCTGCACACAAGCGGGCAAAAAAATCTTGTGCTGCATCAAGGCCTGGTGGGGAATGTTTTTGTAGAATTTACATATTGATACGTTTTTACGACGGACGGTAGAAAATGCTTCTGCCGCCAGGATCGCGGTATGGCATAGGGCAGAGCCGGGCATGGATCTCGGGCAAGTTGCAATGCCGGCCAGGGCGCAGCCCATTCCCCCATGTTGATCTGACCCCGCTTTTTTGCGCCGATTGGGCGGCCAAGCGCTTGCCAGTGCCCTGGCAACAGCGCTGATGCATGTGACATGCCGCCAGGCGCAGCCCTCTCCACCACTTTTCACTGGGCTCCATGCCCGTGCCGTCCCGTTATGCGTTCCCAAATTTCCGCCATCGATCACGAATTTCCACTGCAGGACGATGAACTGCTGATGTCCACCACGGACAGCCGAGGACATATCACCCATTGCAACGCTGCCTTTGTGCGGGTCAGCGGTTTCAGCATGGAAGAGCTGATGGGCCAGCCCCACAACATGGTGCGCCACCCCGATATGCCCTCCGAGGCATTCAAGGACATGTGGTCCACCATAGGCCATGGCCGCAGCTGGAAGGGCGTGATCAAGAACCAGCGCAAAGGGGGCGGTTTCTATTGGGTACATGCCCATGTCACCCCCATCTTGCAGGGCGGCAAGCCCGTGGGCTATATGTCGGTGCGCGCCAAGCCTTCCAGGGAGCAGGTGCAGGCCGCCGAGCAGCTCTATGCCCAGCTGGTGCAAGAGCGCGGCAAACCCCGGCCCGAAGTGATGCTGCATGCCGGCCATGTGCGCCAGCGCGGGCTGCGCAACCGGCTGGGCAAGCTGCAGCGCGCCAGCCTTACCCAGCGCCTGGGCGCCGTGGTTCTGCCCCTGCTGCTGATGGGCGCCATGCCTGCAGTGCTGGGCTGGACGCAGCCCTGGCAGTTGGCCGCACAGATCGCGGTCATGCTGCTGTGGGCCGTGGGCGGCATGGTGTGGCTGCACCGCACGGTCACGCTGCCTTTTGCCGCCAATTACCAACTGGCCAAAGAGCTGGCCCGCTGCCAGCTGGAAGTGCCGCTACCCAAAATGTCGGGTCGCCACCCCATGGCGTTGCTGATGGAGCAGCTGCAGCAGGTGCATTACAACCTGCGCGCCGTGGTGGGTGATGCCCGCGATGAGATCGATGGATTCAGCCACCTGGCCAGCGACCTGTCCCACAGTGCACGCAGCCTGTCGCAGCGCACCGAAACCCAGGCCGATCGCCTGCAGCAAACCGCAGCCGCCATGGCCGAGCTGGCGGGCAGCGTGGCCCAGTCCCAGCAAACCACCGAAGAGGTGCTGCAGCAAAGCGGCACCAGCGCCCAACTGGCCCAGCAGGGCGGCCAGGCCATGCAGCAGGTGGAAGACCTGGTGCGCGGGCTGCGTGACTCCTCGCAGCAGATGTCGCAGATCATCACCACCATCGAAGGCATTGCCTTTCAGACCAATATCCTGGCGCTGAACGCCGCCGTGGAAGCAGCCCGTGCCGGCGAACAGGGCCGGGGCTTTGCCGTGGTGGCGGGCGAGGTGCGCACCCTGGCCCAGCGCAGCGCCGAAGCGGCCAAGGAGATCAAGGTCTTGATCTCGGGCTCCAACCAGCGCATCCACCAGGGGGCGGAGCGCATGCAGCAGGCCAGCGCCACCATTGCACAGGCCGTGCAGTCGGTGGACCAGGTCAGCGAGATGGTGCAGGCCATGGTGCTGACCGCGCGCGAACAGGCCGCCGGCATTGCCCAGGTGGACCAGGCCATTGGCGAGCTGGACATCGTGACCCAGCAGAACGCCAGCATGTCCGAAGGCTCGGCCCATTCGGCCGGCCATATGAGCCAGAACGCCGGCGCACTGCACCGCACGCTGGAAGTGTTCCGCATGCGTTGAGCTGCCGGGTCAGGGCAAGGGCGGCAGCCAGTGGTTTTCGTACACCGCCAGTGCTTCGCTGACCAGGGCAGGGCCAATGCAGCGCACAGCGTAGGTGGCGCTGTTAAAGACGGTGCGGCAGTCCAGGGTGCTGCCGCGCAGATGGGGGTGGAGCTGCAGCAGGCGCTCTCCATCCAGGCCATACACCACCCGGCCAATGCCGGCATGGCAGATGGCGCAGGCGCACATGGCACAGGGCTGGGCCGAGGCGTAGAGCGTGGCCTGTTCCCGCACCTCGGCGGGTACACGCGGGTTGCCCAGTTGGCGGATGGCATTCATCTCTGCATGGCTGGTGCAGTCGCCGGTTTCGCAGGAGCTGCTGAAGGCCTCGGCCAGCATGCGCCCGTCCTGTGCAACCACCACGGCCCCAAAGGGCCGATTGCCACGCGCACGCGCCGCATGGGCCCAGACAAATGCCTGGCGCAGATGCCGGGTGTCGCTGGCGGACAAGGGCTGTCCACCCAAAAAACGCTGGTCCTGGACCGTGATGCTCATGCGCGCCTCCTGAAGGGGAATCGAGGTATGGCACCTGCCGGGCAGGTGCTCATGCCGTCAGGTATTGCATGTCGCATGCCAGGTACGTGATCCGACACATAAAACAGCGCTGGGCAGTACTTTGGCGGTGCGCGTCCTCCATGACTTCACGCGTTAGCTGTCTCTGTCGGTGCGGTATCCACCTCGGTGGTGATAAACACTTTCTTCACGCGCTCATCCACTTCCCAGTGGCCGCAGAAACCATCGGGCAGCACAAAGCTGTCGCCTGCCCGGAAGTGGTGCACCGTGCCGTCCGGGTCCACCAGGCGGCAGCTGCCTTCCACAATGTGGCAGAACTCGATATAGCCCTGGATATTCGACTGAAATGCGCCGGCCGTGGCCTCCCACACGCCGGCATGGGCCTTGCCGCTGTTGCCGCTGAACACATCCAGCGTCTTGTACGTGGTGTGGCCGCGCAGCGGGCGGCTGGGCTGGCCGCTGCGGGCCTGGGACAGGTCGCTGGCGTCTATGCGCACCAGCTTGGCGGGGAGGGCAGGGGGCGGGACGGTCACAGGTTTTATCCACTGAAAAACAGGCAGGGCATGATACCCATGCTTGCACTAGATAAAAATTGAGCGCCTCGCACAGATTGGTGTTCGTTTTTTTGCTTCAAACACACGCAAATCTGTTGCCTATAGTCAGTGAGTGCTCCTAACTCTGATAGTCCGAAAGGAGTGGGGTTAGGCCTTGGGCGGCACATTCAACTCTTGGGGGCGGCCAAACCCTGGTATGCCCCGCTTCAAGGGGCCGAATGTGCTGCGTGCCTGCGCCAAGTGCTGTTGCATGGCCGCCAGGACCTCGGGGTAGCGGTGGTGCACGCTGTAGTTCTCCCCCGGGTCGACCGACACATCATAGAGCTGAGGGTAGTGGTCATCGATAGCGAGGCGTTTGCCATGAAAATGGGTCTGGGCGACGTATTTCCAGCGTTGCGTGCGGATTGCCGCTACCTCTTCGTCATCAAACAACAGCAAGGCGTCATGCGGCGTGGGTGAGCCCTGGGTCAGCACCGCACGGATGTCTTTGCCATCAAGCAAGGTGCTTTCCGGTAGCGTCTGCCCCGCCATGGCGCAAAAGGTGGGGAGAAAGTCAATGCCCATGGCAATGGAGTCGCCGCGCTTTCCTGCGGGCACCGTGCCAGGCTGCCAGGCAAGACAAGGGACGCGGTAACCGCCATCGTAGCCAGCACCGCCTTTGCGATCGCGCAGCACGCCGCTGGATCCCTCATACCAGGGGCCGTTGTCTGACGTGAAGATCACCAGCGTGTCTCGCTCCAGCCGCAACTGACGCAGCTTGTCGAGCAGGCGGCCGACGATGGTGTCAATTTCCTCCACGACTTCGGCATAGGCGCTTTGCATCTTTGGGTCGCGGTACCTGGCATTGGGGTAGTTCGCGAGGTGCGGGGCACTCAACGCCAGTTCCACGAAAAATGGGCGATCTTTGTGGGTTTCGATGAATTGCTCTGCTTCGCCGTAGAAGCGTTGCTGCAATTCGCTCATCACTGGTGCTTCTTCCGTTGGCTTAGTGTCAGGCCCGGTGTCTGTGAAGAGCGGCAGCGGTTGCATGTCGTGGCTGTACGGAATGCCAAAGAAATAATCGAATCCGTGCTTGGTGGGTTGCCAGTCAGGCCCTTGGTGACCCAGGTGCCATTTGCCGAAGAGTCCGGAGGCATAGCCCGCAGGCCGCAACGCCGCAGGAATGGTCACTTCGGTCATGGGCAGGATGCGCCTATCGGGCTGCAAGATCACTCCCCAGGCCAGGCCGCTGCGTATGGGGTAGCGGCCGGTCAGCAGCCCTGCCCGTGAGGGCGTGCAGAGGTTTTGGGGGGCATAGTAGTCGGTGAGCACCATTCCCTCGCGCGCCATGCGGTTGAGCTGCGGAGTGGGGATGAGGTGACCACCCGTTGGCTGTATATCGCCATAACCCAAGTCATCGCAAAGGATGATGATGAAGTTCGGTGGACGTTGGCTGTGGGCCACCCAGCCCGGCAGGGCTTTTGTTCCCGCCATGCTGCATAAGAAGGCCAGTGCTGAGCGGCGGTTGGTCCACATAAATGGTCTCCATGCCAGTAAATGGGCTGGTCACATAGCAAGCCAAGCAATATTGACGCAAGAGCGGGAAAGCCTGCGCGCTCCCATTTGGTGAAGCTGCGAGCATCCCTTTGCTGTTGGGAGCGCGGCGATCATAGTCTGCGAGATGGGGTGAAAGCTGGTTTTTTGGACATGGATACCTATGTAGGCCCAATGTCTGTTTGGCGTATCAATTCACCCACCTGGCGTGGAGCTTGCTCGGCCGCAAGCTGGGGGCGTGCATCACGCTTGGAGTGGGTCGAAGCAGTCCAGCATGCATCCCATAGCGCAAAGCTTGGGTTGGGTAAAAGCGGCGTAGCTTGTAAAACAGGAGCTTGTGATGCTGGAGTAGAAAGGGTTTCAGATATTTTTCTATTTGAAACACTGACGGTAAGCGCTGTGGATGCTCCTGTTTTATGTAGCGCCATACAGCATGAAAAAAGCCCTTGGCACAGGCCAAGGGCTTGGTAGTGGGGCAGTGCGGGGTTGCCCCTCACCCAGGCCCTCTCCCCGAAGGGGCGAGGGAATCAAGCCAGGGGCGCAGCGCACAAAACTGGCAGGCCCCAAGGCCAAGGGCACAGCGCATGAAACTGGCGCGCCCCAATGAGGGGCACCGCGCAAGGGCCGCCCCGCCGCGCTGGCGCCGTCCCCCTGGGGGGAAGGCGCGCAGCGTCTCAGGGGGCTTACTTCTTCTGCGCTTGGGCGGCCGCCAAGGCCGTCATATTCACCACGCGGCGCACGGTGGACGAGGGTGTCAGCACATGGGCTGCGGCCGCGCCGCCGAGCAGCATGGGGCCGATGGTGGTGCCATGGGCTGCCGTGGTCTTGAGCACGTTGAACAGAATGTTGGCCGCGTCCAGGTTGGGGCAGATCAGCACATTGGCCTCGCCGTGCAGGCTGCTGTCCAGCAAGGTGCGCTGGCGCACCTTCTCGTCCAGGGCTGCATCGCCGTGCATTTCGCCGTCGCATTCGATGCCGGGGTTGGCTGCCGCAAACAGGTTGCGTGCTTCGCGCATCTTCAGTGCGGACTTGCGGGTGGACGAGCCGTAGTTGCTGTGCGAGAGGAAGGCCACCTTGGGGGGCAGGCCAAAGCGTGCCACTTCGTCGGCCGCCATCTTGGCGATCTGGGCCAGCTCTTCGGCAGTCGGGTCTTCGTTGATGTAGGTGTCCGCAATGAACAGGGTGCGGTTTTCCAGCATCAGTGCGTTGACGGTAGCCAGGCGATCGACGCCGGGCTTGTGGCCCAGCACTTCCTCGATATGGGCCAGGTGCTTGTCAAAGCGACCCACCAGGCCGCAGAGCATGGCGTCGGCATCGCCCAGTTGCACCATCAGCGAGGCGATGACGGTGTTGGAGCGGCGCACCACGGACTTGGCACCTTCGATGGTGATGCCGTCGCGGCTCATCAGCTGGTGGTATGCCTCGTAGTACTGGCGGAAGCGTGGGTCGTCTTCGGGATCGCAGATTTCCACGTCCACGCCGGGCTGCATGCGCAGGCCGGCCTTGGCGATACGCGCCTCGATCACGCCGGGGCGGCCGATCAGAATCGGCTTGGCCAGGCCTTCGTCCAGCACGGTCTGCACGGCGCGCAGCACGCGCTCGTCTTCACCTTCGGCATAGGCCACGCGCTGCACATTGGACTTGGCTGCGGCAAACACCGGGCGCATGAACATGCTGGTCTGGTAGACGAAGCGGGTCAGGCTTTCGCGGTAGGCCTTGATGTCCTCGATGGGGCGGGTGGCCACGCCGGATTCGGCGGCGGCCTGGGCCACGGCCGGGGCGATGCGCAGAATCAGGCGCACATCGAAAGGCGTGGGGATGAGGTAGTCGGGGCCGAACTTCAGCTCCTTGCCCTGGTAGGCGGCAGCGACTTCGTCGCTGACATCCTGCTTGGCCAGGGCGGCGATTTCACGCACGCAGGCCAGCTTCATGGCTTCGGTGATCTTGGTGGCGCCGCAGTCCAGCGCGCCACGGAAGATGTAGGGGAAGCACAGGACGTTGTTGACCTGGTTGGGATAGTCCGAGCGGCCGGTGGCCATGATGCAGTCCGGGCGAATGGCCTTGGCCAGTTCGGGGCGGATTTCGGGCTCGGGGTTGGCCAGGGCCAGGATGATGGGCTTGTCGGCCATGGTCTTGACCATGTCGGCCGTCAGCACGCCGGGGGCCGAGCAGCCCAGGAACACGTCGGCGCCGTTGACCACGTCGGCCAGGGTGCGGGCCTCGGTCTTTTGTGCATACTGGGCCTTGGAGGCATCCAGACCGCCGGGGCGGCCTTCGTAGATCACGCCCTTGGAGTCGACCATGAAGACGTTTTCGCGCTTCACGCCCAGGCCCACCATCACCGTGACGCAGGCAATGGCGGCGGCACCAGCGCCGGAGACGGCGACCTTCACGGCGCCGATGTCCTTGCCCACCAGCTCCAGGCCGTTGAGCAGGGCGGCGCTGGAGATGATGGCCGTGCCGTGCTGGTCGTCGTGGAACACCGGAATGTTCATGCGCTTGGAGAGTTCTTGCTCAATATAGAAGCACTCGGGCGCCTTGATGTCTTCCAGGTTGATGCCGCCCAGGGTGGGCTCCATGGCAGCGATGATCTCGATCAACTTGTCCGGATCGCGCTCGGCCAGTTCGATGTCGAACACGTCGACGCCGGCAAACTTCTTGAACAAGCAGCCCTTGCCCTCCATCACCGGCTTGGCGGCCAGGGGGCCGATATCGCCCAGACCCAGCACGGCCGTGCCATTGGTGATCACGCCCACCAGGTTGCCGCGCGAGGTGTATTCGGCGGCCTGGCTGGGATCGGCTTCGATGTCCAGGCAGGGATAGGCGACGCCGGGCGAGTAGGCCAGGGACAGATCACGTTGGTTGGACAGCGGCTTGGTGGGGGTCACCGAAATCTTGCCCTTGACGGGGCTGCGGTGGTAGTCGCGTGCGGCGTCACGCAAGGCTTGTTCTGCGGTGGACAGGTTTTGTGTCATACGGAAATCTCAACGAAAAAACTCGGAGCTGACATGGAGCTTACCTGATGGCCGACACGCTCTGGCGGAAGTACGGCTTCAGAGGAAAGCAACTATTGATTTGTATGGGGTTGAAACGCCAAAGCCCCCTGGAATGCGGTATCAACCAGGGGGCGCTGGCCCGGCGGTGGCCGGGCAGGTGGCTACAGACTCGGTCGGGGCCTCAGTGGGCGTCGGCCTGGCGTGCAGCACGGATGGCAGCTTCGTTATCGCCGCGCGAGCCGTTGAAGAACATGTTCAGCAGCACGGCGCAAAGCGAGGCCAGAAGAATACCGGATTCAATAAGTGGATGAATGGCATGGGGCATCCACTGACGGAAATTGGGGGCCACCAGGGGAATCATGCCCACGCCAATCGATACCGCCACAATCATGGCGTTGTTGCGGTTGTGCTGGAAGTCCACGTTCGAGAGGATGCGGATGCCGGTGGCCGCCACCATGCCGAACATCACCAGGCCCGCGCCGCCCAGCACCACGGTGGGCAGAGACTCGACCAGTGCCGCCATCTTGGGCAGCAAGCCCAGGACGAGCAAAATCACGCCCCCAGCCACGCAGACCCAGCGGCTCTTCACGCCGGTCACGGCCACCAGACCCACGTTCTGCGAGAAGCTGGTGTAGGGGAAGGTGTTGAAAATGCCGCCCACCAAGGTACCCAGGCCGTCGGTGCGCAGGCCACGGGTCAGGTCTTGCTGGGAGATTTTCTTGTCCGTCATGTCGCCCAGGGCCAGGAACATGCCGGTGGACTCGATCATCACCACCACCATCACCAGCGACATGGTGAGGATCAGCCAGGGGTCGAAGATGGGGGCCGCAATCTCGAAGGGCAGGATCAGCTCGAACCACTTGGCCTCGCCCACCTTGTGGAAGTCCATCAGGCCCATGGCGGCGGTGATGATGCCGCCCACCACAATGCCTACCAGCACCGAGACGTTGGCCAGAAAGCCTTTGCCAAAGCGGGCGATCAGCAAGATGGTCAGCAGCACAGCACCCGAAATGCCCACACCGGTCAGGTCGGCGTATTTGGGGTTGGGAAGGCTGGGCACCACGGAAAATCCTTTGGGAACGGGCGCCAGCTGGGAGCCTGGAGCGCCGGCCATGGCCTGGGCTTCCGACAACCACTTCAGGTGTTCGGGGTTGGGCACGCTGGGCGCAGTCGGCCCCACGGGGTTGCCAAAAATCCAGTTGATGCCCACACGCATCAGGCTGATGCCGATCACCGCAATGATGGTGCCTGTCACCACGGGTGGGAAGAAGCGCAGCATGCGGCTGATGGCGGGAGCGATGAGGATGGAGACCACGCCCGCACCAATCACAGAGCCGAAGATCAGCCCCGCGCCCGCAGGGCCGCTGGTGGTTTGGGCCATGGCAATCATCGGGCCCACGGCCGCAAAGGTGACGCCCATCATCACCGGCAGCTTGATGCCGAACCAGCGCGTGGTGCCCATGGCCTGGACCAGGGTGATGAGGCCGCAGACAAACAGGTCGGCCGAAATCAAATGGGCCACCTGCTCGGGAGGCAGATTGAGTGCACGGCCAATGATCAGCGGCACGGCCACGGCACCGGCATACATCACCAGCACATGCTGCAGGCCGAGGGCGGTGAGCTTGCCCGTGGGCAGCATCTCATCGACGGGGTGGACGGACGATTGCATGGACGCCTTTTTCCTTCTTGATTGACGGAGTCGGATGCCGGGACAACATGGTTGTAGACCGAAATCCATGCAAAAAGTGTATACAAAATGGGTGAATAAAAGTTTCGGGTTCACCCGTGTTTGTGGCGCGATTTGCTAGGGGTTTGCCCCCTGTTGCGGTGTGATCGACTGTCGATCGCGCATTTTCATTTTGCGGAGCAAAAGGCCTTTTTGCATCATGGAATGCGGGCCTGCGCGCCGATGCTGCATCCGCACCGGGCCGTGGTGACAAGCCCCTCGTGTTTTCTGACATTCCCTCCACAAGCAAGCGGCATGCCGGCCCGGTGTGCAGACGGGCGGCGAGGGATAGCGGGGCTTGGGGGCTCAGTACAGCGCGTGGCGCATGGCGTGCGCATAGTGGGCATCGGCCTGCGTCACCTCGCTGCTGCTGGGCTCGGCCTCGCCGCGCAGCTTGCCCATGGCCGCCATGACCTGGCCTACGCTGGGAAGGTCGCTGCGGTCCAGTTGGGCATCGGCCTGCCATAACTGGGCACGGTTGACGGCGCGGCCGCAGTGAAACAGCACCTCGTCGATGCGCACCACGGTGGCGGTCTTGGGCGTCTTGCCCGCTTCGCCCAAGCTGTCCAGCAGCTGTGCATCGGTCGAGACCCGGCCTCGGCCGTTGATGCGCAGGAAAACCTCCAGGCCGGGGAACAGAAAAAGCATGGCCAGGCGGCTGTCGCTTTGCAGATTGCGCAGCGACGCGATCCGGTTGTTGCCTGGCCAATCGGCAAAGGCCAGGGTGTGGGCATCCAGCACCTGGACAAAGCCCGCAGGGCCACCGCGCGGAGAGGCATCCAGGCCGCAGCCATCACCGGTGGCCAGGCAGAAAAACCGGGCCTGGGCCAGGTAGGCGCAGTGAAAGTCCTGCAACCTATCGAGCACGCCTTGCTGAATCCGCTCCGTGGGCGGCTGGTACAGGCTGTCCAGGTCGATGGCCCGTGGGACATCGGCATGCCAGGGTTGGGAGGGAGGGGGGAGTGAAGACATGGACACACCTTGTGCAATGGGTATGCCGGCAGCTTAAAACGCCTTGATTTGGCGGGTATAGAATTTTCAAGACATTGAATAGCGAAAATCCGCCATGTCTGATCTTTTCCTGCAACTGGGCCAGTACATCGATTCCGCCGAGGGGCCCAGCGTGATCGCCGCCACCCGCTGGCAGGAGCAAGAGCTCTCTTCCGAGCCGCACCAGCATGCGCGCGGACAGTTGTTTGGCTCCCTCAAGGGGCTGATTTCGGTGCAGGTGGAAGATGCGGTCTGGGTGGTGCCTGCCATCCATGCGGTATGGCTGCCGCCACGCCACCGGCATTCGGGGCGCTCCCACGGCCCCTACCATGGCTGGAGCGCTTATGTGGCGGAGCCTGCCTGCGCCGACCTGCCCAAGCAGCCTTGCACGATTCGCGTCTCCGGCCTGCTGCGCGAAGCCGTGCTGCGACTGGCCAGCGCCTCTCCCGAGGCGGCATTGGCGCACAGTGCGGCCCAGCAACATATTTGCGCCGTGATCCTGGATGAAATCCGTCACCTGCCCATAGAAGCCTTTGGCCTGCCCTTGCCCCACGATGCCCGCTTGCTGCGCATTGCCAAGGCCTTGATTGCCAACCCTGCCGATGCACGCGATATCGATGCCTGGGCCAGCTGGGGAGCGCTCAGCACGCGCACCCTCAGCCGCAGGTTTGTGACCGAGACCGGCTTCAACTTCAGCACCTGGCGCCAGCGCGTGCGCCTGTTGCGCTCGCTGGAGATGCTGGCCGAGGGGCAGAGCGTCACCGCCATTGCGCTGGACCTGGGCTATGCCAGTGTCAGCAGCTATATCAGCCTGTTTCGCCGCAGCTTTGGTGCCACGCCGGCTGCCTATCGCTTGCAGCAGCAAGCGGTGTAGGCGGCAAGGCGTTCGGATCAGGGGCGGCTGGGGGGCGCCAGCGTAAACCCTGCCAGTGCCCCGCTCATGGCCTTGGGCAAAGGGCGTGCAAGCTCACCCTGCTTGCTAGTGGACAGGCCCAGCTGCACCAGTGACTCCACCATGGTGGTGGCGGCGGCCACGCCGTCGATCACGGGCACGCCCAGCGTCTGCTGCAGCTGCTTGCAGAGGTCGGCCATGCCGGCACAGCCCAGCACAATGCTGTCGCAGCCATCTTCGGCCAGGGCGCGGCGGCATTCGTCGGTGATGCGCTCGCGCGCGTTGGAGCCCGGGACTTCGAGCTCCAGCACCGGCAGTTCGCAGGCGCGCACATTGGCGCAAAAGCGCTGCATGCCATAGATCTCAGCCAGGTGCCAGGCCTGGCCCATGGTGCGGCCCAGCGTGGTGACCACGCTGAAATGCGAGCCCACCATGCTGGCCATGTGCATGGCGGCCTCGGCAATGCCGACCACGGGGCCGCGTGCGAGTTCGCGGGCAGCCTTGAGGCCAGGGTCGCCAAAGCAGGCAATCACATAGCCATCCACGCCGCTTTGCTCACCCTTGGCAATCTCTTGCAGCAGGCCGGGCACGGCCAGGGCTTCGTCGTAATGGCTTTCTATGGAGGCCGGGCCCATAGCCGGGCTGACGGCGGTGACCTGGGTGCCGGCCCGCACCACGGAGCGCGCGCATGCGCCGATCTTCTCGGTCATGCTCCAGGTGGTGTTGGGGTTGATGATCAGAATATGCATGGGAGTCTCAGTGCTTTCGGTTCAGCAGGGTGTAGATGGAAAAACCCAGGCCCATGCCCATGAACCAGGCGTAATTGGCCGCAGCCTGCCATGCCGGAATGAGTACGCACAGCATGGGAATTGCGGCCGCAGGGATGATGGCCCAGATGGCCTTGGGGTTGTAGCCCTTGGTGAACCAGTAGCTGCCCTGGGTGTCCAGGGTGTAGAGGTCATCGACCACCACTTTTTGCTGGCGCACCACGTAGTAGTCGGCAATCAAAATGCCGAACAGCGGGCCTATGAGTGCGCCCAGAATGTCCAGCGTGTAGTGGATCACCTGGGGGTTGTTATAGAGGTTCCAGGGGGTAATCAGTATGGAGCCGACGGCAGCAATCATGCCGCCGGTGCGCCAGCTGATGTGTTGGGGCGAGACGTTGGAGAAGTCAAAAGCCGGCGAGACAAAGTTGGCCACGATGTTGATGCCTATGGTGGCAATCATGAAGGTCAGCGCGCCCAGCACAATGGCGGTGCTGCTGTCTATCTTCTCCAGCGTGTGCACGGGGTCTGTGATGAGGGTGCCGAACACCGGCAGGGTGGCAGCGGTGGTGACCACGGTGAGCAGGGAGAAAAACAAAAAATTCACCGGCAGGCCCCAGAAGTTGCCTTTTTTGACCGCCTCAAAGCTCTTGCCGTAGCGCGAGAAGTCGCCGAAGTTGAGCATGGGACCGCTGAAGTAGCTCACCACCAGCGCAATGGCGGACAGCATCACGGGAACCGCATCCCAGCCCGCGAACTTCACTCCCCCCAGGTTGAGGTTGATATTGCGCCAGCCTGCCTTCCACACCAGCCAGCCGCACAAAACGGCCATCACCACATACACGCCGGGGCCGGCCCAGTCTATGAATTTGCGAATGGACTCCATGCCGCGCCAAAAGACCAGGGCCTGCAGCACCCACATCAGCATGAAGGCGGCCCAGCCCAGCGTGGACAGGCCGGCAAAACCATGCTCTGCCACCGAGGCATAGGGCGCGAGATGGGGGTAGAAGTGCAGGGCCAGCATCATGAAGGCACTGGAGGCCAGATAGGTCTGTATGCCATACCAGGCCACGGCGATCAGGCCGCGAATAATGGCCGGGATGTTGGCGCCCAGCACACCAAAGGAGGCGCGGCAGATCACGGGATAGGGTGTGCCCGTGACCTGGCTGGGCTTGGCCACGAGGTTGCAGAAAAACTGCACGATGCAAATGCCGACCAGCAAGGCGACCAGGACTTGCCAGCTCGAAAGCCCCAGCGCAAACAGGCTGCCTGCCGTGATGTAGCCGCCCACGCTGTGCACGTCGGCCATCCAGAATGCAAAGATGTTGTATCTGCCCCAGGTCTGGTGCTTCAGCGGGGCCAGGTCCTCATTGGTCAAGCGAGGGTCGTAGCCGGGTTTGATATGTGCGGTGCTGGAATGGGCTGAGGCCGGTGAGGCGCTTGGTGATTCAGAAGAGCGGATGGACGCAGTGCTCACAGAAGGCTCCTTGTTGCAGATGCCGAGGGGGAGAACGGCAGGATTGCGCGAATTGACCTTGCTATTTGTATACAAAAAGTGAGTACTATCCATCAGGGAATCAGCTGCCAGATTTCCGACATCTGGTCGCAGTTCGCACGGTTTTTTGCGCAAGGGCGAGCGTGCAGTGGCGAGTGCATCACAAGGGCCGCCGAATGCGGTCAGCGCGTGTTTGCGATCTCCTCGCGGCAGAGGGCGGGCCAGCCTATTTTTTGTCTGCGGCGCTCCTATTCAGTGAGCTACCTGTGCTGGAAGATCAAGCGTTTGCAGGACTTCGGGGCGATGAGTCTTGACTCCTTCCCTCTCCCGCAAGCGGGAGAGGGTGCAAGATCAGAGCACAGCGTACGAAACTGGCGCGCCCCAGGCCAGAGACACCGCGCAAGGGCCGCCCCGCCGCGCCGGTGTCATCCCCCTGCCCGCGCAGCGTAGCGAGCGAAGAGCTGGGGCCAAGCTCCAGATCCCCTGCACATGAAAACTGGCGCGACCCAGGCCAGCAGACAGCGAGCAAGGGTCGCCCCGCAGCGAGGCTGTCGTCCCCCTGGGGGGAAGGCGCCGTAGGCGACTTAGGGGGGCTTATTTACCCCAACCAATCCACCAGCGAACGTGCCACCACCTTGGTGGCGCGGCGCAGGTCTTCCAGTTCCAGGCGCTCGTCGGCGCGCTTGGCATGGCTGTCCAGCACGGTGCGGGGGCCGGCGCCGTAGATCACACCGGGAATGCCGCGCTCCACATACAGACGCACATCGGTGTACAGCGGCGTGCCCACGGCGGGCGGCTTTTCACCAAACACGGCTTCGCCATGGGTCTGGATAGCATCCACCAGCGGGGCGTTGCCCGGCAGCGGCGTCATGGCGTTGGCCAGCAGCAGGCGTTTGATGTCCACGCGCACCGCGTCTTCGCCTTGGTAGCCGTGCTGGCGGTTGAAGGCCTCCACGGCCTGGGCGATCACGGCGCGTATGCTGGCTTCCACTTCGGCCGGCTTTTCTTCGGGGATCATGCGGCGGTCCAGCTTGAGCACCACCTTGCCGGGGATCACATTGGTGTTGGTACCGCCTTCGATGCGGCCGATGTTGAGATAGGGGTGCTTGATGCCAGGCACCTTGGATGTGATCTGCTGGTACTTCGTGTTCTCGGCATACAGCGCACTCATGATGGTCACGGCACCCTGCAGGGCGTCGACGCCGGTGTGGGGCACGGCGGCATGGGCCATCTTGCCGTGCACGGTGACTTCCATCTGCAGGCAGCCGTTGTGGGCGGTGACCACTTCGTAGCTGAAGCCGGCGGCCACCATCAGATCGGGTTTTGTCAGCCCTTTTTTCAGCAACCAACCCGGGCCCAGTTCACCGCCAAATTCCTCGTCGTAGGTGAAGTGCAGCTCCACCGCGCCCTTGGCGGGCTTGGCCACGGCCTCCAGGGCGCGCACGGCAAAGGTGAAGGTGGAGAAGTCGCTCTTGCTCACGGCCGTGGCGCGGCCATACATCTTGCCGCCCTCGATCTGGGCGCCATAGGGGTCTTTGCTCCAGCCTTCACCGGGAGGCACCACATCGCCGTGGGCGTTCAGGGCAATGGTCTTGCCGCTGCCGGGCTGGCCATAGGGCCGGCGCACGATGAGGTTGGTGATGGACTCCATGCCGTAGTCCTTGACCTCTTGCGCAGGCACCACGTGCTTTTCGGCATCAAAGCCAAAGGCCTGTATCAGCGCGGCCGTGCGCTCGGCATGCGGGGCGTTGTTGCCCGGTGGCGTGTCGGTAGGTACTTGGACCAGGGCCTGGAGAAACTGCACCTGCTCGTCGAAATGCTGGTCGATCCACGCGTCCAGCGCGGCATAGGTGGCTTGGCGGTTTGGGGTCATGGTGTTTGTCTCTTGTCGGCGGTGGTTATCCGGCAGCCAGCTGCTCCAGCACATGGCTGAAGGCGTCAACGGCCAGCTGCATGTCGTCGCTGGTGGTGGACTCCAGCGGGTTGTGGCTGATGCCGCTGTTCAGTCCGCGGGTGAACAGCATGGCCTGGGGCATGATTTCATGCAGCTTCATGGCGTCGTGGCCGGCGCCGCTGGGCATGCGGTGCAGCGGCACGCCCAGGGCTTTCACGGCCTTTTCCCAGCGGGCCTGCCAGGCCGGTGCGCTGGGGGCTGCGGCGGCTTGCATGGCCAGCTCGGTTTGGTATTGCAGGCCACGGCGCAGGGCAATTTCTTCCAGTTTGGCCAGCACGTCTTGGACCATGGCGTCGCGCTGGGCATCGGTGGGCGCGCGCATGTCCATGCTGAACAGGCAGCGGCCCGGCACCACATTGATGGAGCCGTTGGGCACTTGCAGCATGCCGATGGTGGCCACGCTGTCGCCGTCTTGCGCAGCGCGCTGTTCCATATACAGGCCCAGTTCGGCCACGCCCAGAGCGGCATCGCGCCTGCGGTTCATGGGCGTGGTGCCTGCGTGGCTGGCCGTGCCCAGCATCTCGCAGCTATAGCGCACGCCGCCATTGATGGAGGTGACCACGCCCAGGGGAATGTCCAGCTCGTTGAGCACCGGGCCCTGCTCGATATGCACCTCGACAAAGCCCAGATAGTGGGCCGGATCGCGCTGCAGCTTGGGAATGTCGTCAATGCACAGGCCGGCATGCTGCATGGCTTCGCGCATGGTGATGCCGTCGGCGTCCTGCTGGTCCAGCCATGCGGGCTTGAAGTCGCCAATCAGCGCACCCGAGCCCAGGAAGGTGGCCTTGTAGCGCTGGCCTTCCTCCTCGGCAAAGCCCACCACCTCGATGCCAAAAGGCAGGCGCTTGCCGGCGCGGTGCAGTTCGCGCACGCAGGCCATGGGCACGAAGATGCCCAGGCGGCCATCGTATTTTCCGCCGTTGCGCACGGTGTCGTAATGGCTGCCAGTGAGCAGGTATTTCCCGCTTTCCTTGGCGGGGTGGTAGCGGCCCACCACATTGCCCACGGCGTCGATTTCGACCTCGTCAAAGCCGCAGTCGCGCATCCAGTGGCTGATGCGCTGGGCGCAGGCGCGGTGGGCGTCGGTGAGGTAGGTGACGGTGAGCTGGCCCAGCTCGGCATAGCCGGGGTCGGTGTGGGCGCTGAGTTTTTCCTGCCAGTCCCATACGTCATGGCCCAGCAGGGGCTCGTAGCCGAACTTGTCGTTCAGGCGGATTTCGGCAATGCGGTGGATGTTGCGCAGCGCCTCGGCGCGCTCAAAGTCGGGGTGGTTGGCCAGGCGGCGCGCAAAGCTGTCGATGATCTCCTGCTTGGCAAGGCCTGTACCGCGCGGGCCGCGCACGGCCAGGATGAAGGGAAAGCCAAAGCGGGCGTTGTAGTCGGCGTTGAGCTGCTGGATGCGGGCGAATTCTTGGGGCGTGCAGGCCGTCAGCCCGGCCTTGTTCTGCTCATTGGTGGATTCGGCCGTGAGCGATTGGGCGACCATGGCCTTGCCTGCCAGTTCCGGGTGGGCGCGGATCAGCTCCAGCTGCGACTGCGCAGAGGCTTGGGCCAGCACCTGCACCATGGCGTGCTTGAGATGGGCCAGGGATTGGAAGGGGCGTTGGGCCAGCGCAGCGGCGGCAATCCAGGGGGAATGTTCGTACAGGCCGTCCAGCAGGGCCACGGCTTGCTCTGCGGGCGCTGCGTTGAGTTGTTCCAGGGTCAAGGCCATGGTGTCTCCTATCAAAATATGAGCTTCCAGCGCAGATGTACCAAGCGCTGGAGGCTTTTTTTATTCAAAGCGTCGGTGTGGGAAAGCGCTGGGCCCAGTGCCGGGCCAGGTCGATGCGGCGGCACACCCAGACGTTGCTGTGGCTTTGGATATGGTCCAGGAAACGCTGCAGCGCGGTGATGCGGCCGGGGCGGCCCAGCAGGCGGCAGTGCATGCCTATGCTCATCATCTTGGGGGCGTTTTCACCACTGGGGTCACCCTCGGCATACAGGGTGTCAAACGTGTCCTTCATGTACTGAAAGAACGGGTCTGCATGCGAATAGCCCTGGGGCAGGGCAAAGCGCATATCGTTGACATCCAGCGTATAGGGCACGATGAGCTGGTGGTGGAGGCTGCCATCGGTCTTGGCCAGCTTCATCCAGAATGGCAGGTCGTCGCCGTAGTAGTCGCTGTCGTAGGCAAAGCGGCCGTCATCGGCCACCAGGCGGTGGCTGTTGGGGCTGTCGCGGCCGGTGTACCAGCCCAGGCCGTGGTCGCCGTCATGGCCGTAAATGTCTTCAAAAATCTCCATGCACTGGGCCATGTGCGCACGCTCGATCTCTTCGGGCACGTTCTGGTAGTGGATCCACTTCAGGCCGTGGCAGGCCACCTCGTGACCCAACTGGTCAAAGGCCTGGGCCAGCTCGCGGTGCTTTTGCAAGGCCGTGGCCACGCCGAACACGGTCAGCGGCAGGCCGCGCTTTTCAAACTCGCGCAATATGCGCCACACGCCGGCGCGCGAGCCGTATTCATAAATGCCGTCCATGCTCATATGGCGCGCGGGGTAGGCGGCCGGGTTGAACAGCTCGGACAGGAATTGCTCGCTGCCAGCATCGCCGTGCAGCACATGGTTTTCGCCACCTTCCTCGTAGTTCAGCACGAACTGCACCGCCACGCGGGCCTGGGCAGGCCATTGCGCATGGGGCTGCTGGCGGCCGTAGCCAACAAGATCGCGGGGGTAGGGGGCGGTGGCGTCGTAGGTCATGGCGTGGGTAGAAAATCAGGGAGTGACGGAGGACAGGGCCATGGACAGGTCGCTGCTGGGCAGGTCGCGGTCAAAGGTCAGGCCTTGCTCCACATGCAAAAGATGCTCTTGCATCAGGCGTACTGCGGTGGCTTCGTCCTTGCGGGCCAGGGCCTGGACGATGGCCTCATGCTCTTCATGCGAGTGTTCGGCCGCACTGGTGCTCTGGTACATCAGCGTGATCAGTGCGCAGCGCGAGATCAGATCGCCCAGCAGCATGGCCAGCACCTGGTTGCCCATGAGTGCGGCCATCACCACGTGGAAATCGCCCAGCAGCTCGGTGCGCTGGCCGACATCGTTGCCGGTCATGGCTTTCTTTTCCGCGGCGATATGGGCCTTGAGGCTTTTGATCTGCGCGGGCGTGACCTGGCGCACAAAGGCGCGGGTCATCTCGCTTTCCAGCATGGAGCGCACGGCAAAGACCTGTTTGGCCTCTTCCACAGACGGGGTGCTGACAAAGGCTCCCCGCGCCGGCTCCAGCGTGACCAGGCGGTTTTGGGACAGGGTAAACAAGGCCTGGCGCACCAGGGTGCGGGAGACACCAAAGTGATCGGCCAGTTTTTGCTCGGCCAGCTTGGTGCCGGGCAGCAGTTTGTGTTCGACGATGGCGCGGGTCAGCGCGTCGGCGATGGTGCTGGTGGTGGAGTTGTCCATTGGGTTCATCATAGCGACTCGTCATTTGCTTTGTATACAATTTCTGCAAACAATGGCGCATAAGGAATAGGGGAAATCCACGGGGTCCGACATGCCGCATGCATAAAAAAGCCGCGCTCAAGGCGCGGCATGGGAAGTCGGCACAAGGCCGGCTGTGCAGGCTCAGTACCCCAGCGTCTTGCCGTCGGGGTTGCGCGGATCGGAGGCGCCATAGAGCACACCGCTGCGCAGCTGTATGGTCTGGGTGCGTCCCATGGAGGGCTTCACGGCCACATTGTGGCCCCATTGCCTGAGCAGGTTCACGGTATCGGGGCTGAGCGTTTTCTCAATGCGCAGCTCATCCGGCAGCCACTGGTGGTGGATGCGGGGGGCGGCAGCGGCCTCGGCCGGGTTCATCTGGTAGTCGATGGTGTTGACCACGGTTTGCAGCACGGTGGTGATGATGCGGGCGCCACCAGGGCTGCCGGTCACCAGCACGGGCTTGCCGCCCTGCAGCACCATGGTGGGCGTCATGGATGACAGCGGGCGCTTGCCCGGGGCCACGGAGTTGGCGTCGCCACCCACCAGGCCGTAGGCATTGGCCACGCCGGCCTTGGCGGCGAAGTCATCCATTTCGTTGTTCAGCAAAATGCCCGTGCCCTTGGCCACGATGCCGGTGCCGAAGTTGGTGTTGAGCGTATAGGTCACGGCCACGGCGTTGCCAGCCTTGTCCACCACCGAGTAATGCGTGGTCTGGTTGCTTTCATAGGGCTGGGGCTTGCCGGGCTTGATGTCCTTGGACGCGCGCGCCTTGCCGGGCTGTATGGTGGCGGCCAGCTCGTCGGCATAACGCTTGGAGCTCAGGCCCTGCAGCGGCACCTTCACAAAGCCGGGATCACCCAGGTATTCGGAGCGGTCGGCATAGGCCAGCTTGGAGGCCTCGGCCATGTAGTGGATGCTTTGCGCGCTGTTGGCGCCCCATTGGTTCAGCGGCCAGCGTTCCAGCATGTTCAGTATCTGTACCAGGTGGGCGCCACCGGAGGAGGGCGGCGGCATGGTCACGATCTGGTAGCCACGGTAGGTTCCGCGCACGGGCTCACGCTCCACCACCTTGTAGTCACGCAGGTCCTGCAGCGTGAGGGCGCCGGCATAGGGCTGCATTTCAGCGGCAATCTTCTGGGCGATGGCACCTTCGTAGAAGGCCTTTGCGCCTTGCTGGCTGATCAGTCGCATGGACTGGGCCAGGTCTTTTTGCACCAACAGCTCACCGGCTTTCAGCGGAGCCCCGTTCTTCCAGAACACGGCCTGGGTGGCGGGCCATTGGCCCATATTCTTTTTCTCCTGGCCCAGGGTCTTGGCCAGGGTCACGCTGACGGGATAGCCTTTTTCCGCCAGGGCAATGGCCGGGGCCATCACGCGGGACAGGGGCATGGAGCCCCATTTCTTCAGCGCATGCTCCATGCCGGCCACGGTGCCGGGCACGCCCACGGCGTAGTGGGTGTAGAGCGATTTGCCGTCAATGACATTGCCTTTCGCGTCCAGGTACATATCGCGGGTGGCGCGGGCGGGGGCGACCTCGCGAAAATCCAGTGCCACGTCTTTGCCCGACTTGGCGTCATGCAGCATCATGAAGCCGCCGCCGCCGATGTTGCCGGCATTGGGCAGGGCCACGGCCAGGGCAAAGCCCATGGCCACGGCGGCGTCCACCGCGTTGCCACCGGATTTGAGAATCTGAAGACCGATTTGCGAAGCCAGCTCCTGCTCGCTGGCCACCATGCCCTGGCGTGCCTGCACAGGGTGGAAGACATCCATGTCGAAGTCGTAGGCCGCCGCGGCGGCCTGCCCGGCTGCGGTTTGCGCTGGCGCCGCAGCGGTGGTGGCAGACGTGGCAGCGGGGGCTGAGGACTGGGGGCTGCTGCAGGCAGCCAGGGCCGCAATGGCCAGGGCCATGCTGCTGGCTATCCAGGGGGTAGGCATAGACATGCTGTCTCCTTTTCACACAAGGGATTGAGGGGGCAGACGGCGCTGCACGCCCTTCAGGCTGCAGGCCTGCACCGTCATGGCGTTGCAGGCGAGCAAGTGTCGGGCCAGTGTAGACGGCCCCGAAATGGTGCAAGCATGGAGAGCGCCCGCGCTGCGGGAAAGCCCGGGCATCAGAATGTTGCAAAGCGCAAGGCGGGCCCTGCCCAGGGCCGGCCTTGCGCGCCAAAACGCGTTTAGAACGTGTTCAAAGTCTCCTCGCGGCGCGCCAGCGTCTTTGCGGGATTGGGATACAAGGCGCGACACCGCAGCAATAGCCGTGCTATTGCGAGGATTCGCAACACAGTAGATCGCCCGCAAAGGCACTGGCCCTTCGGGTTGGAGCGAAATCGGGCGATTTCTTCGCGCTGAAGCTTGCTTGCACACGGGTGCAAGCTGCGCTCCATCACTTCGAACTCATCCCGATTGCGTTCCAACGCGCCTGCGTAGAGACATTGAACACGTTCTTAGAGCGGGCGCACCCAGATATTGCGGAAGCTGATGGGCTCCGAGGGATCGCCATGGGCCTGCAGCTTGATGGGGGCTGCGCCATGGGGTTTGTAGCTGGGCTCGCCTTGGAACAGCGTCTCGCCCGCCAACTGGGTGTGGTTTTGCACCAGCACGCCGTTGTGTAGCAGCGTGACGTAAGCCGGTGATTGCAGCGTGCCCTGGGCGGTGAATACCGGCGCGGTCCATACCACGTCATAGCGCTGCCATTGCCCTGGCGGCAGCATGGCATTCACCAGCGGTGGCGCTTGCTTGTACACGCTCGCGGCCTGGCCGTTGACATAGGTGCTGTGCTGCCAGGAGTCCAGGATCTGGATTTCATAGCCTTCGTCCTTGGGCCCGGTCGAGGCGAGGAAAAGACCGCTGTTGCCGCGTGCCTGGCCTTCTCCGCTGATGTCCTCGGGCACACGCCATTCCAGGTGCAACTGGTAGTTTGTGAAATGCTGCCGGGTCTGGATATTGCCAGCGGACTTGTTGACGGTGACCACGCCGTCATGCACGCTCCACTGGGCCGGTGCATGGTCCTTGGATGCCTCCCACAGGCTGAGGTTGCGGCCATCAAACAGCACGATGGCATCCGATGGAGGTGCCCCAGGCGATGCACTGGGCATGACGGTGCGGGGTGTGGCCTGCGCTGTGGGCATGGGCACTGAGCCGGGGCTGCTACAGGCCACCAGGGTGGCGCATGCCAAGCTGGTGGCGATCCAGGAGGAGCGCATGGACATCTGGCTTCCTTGTGGTGGAGGTGAAGAGACTGAACGCGTCATGGCGGCTGCGAGCGTTCACGGAGGCTGCGCGCTGGCGCATGTCCTGGGCGCACGATAGGCATGCAAGCCGCGTCAGTTTACGAAGCGATTCCTGGGGTTAGTCATGCCGTGTTTTTTGTGTGGGTAAGCACTTACGTTATTTGTTTCTGAAAGAATATGGCGACGTTCTCTCGCTCGCTTTCTGAAATAGAAAAATAAAAAGTGTGCGCTTGCTGTTGTTATGTGGGCGGCAAAAAGCAGGTATGAAATATGCAGGCGTTTGCAGTGCAGCGGTCGGGGTGCATGACCGCAGGCCTGCAAGGCAGGCTCCATCCGTTCTGTCTTTCATGAAAGGCATGGCAATGCGAAAAAACCTAAAGCTCTCGCAGCTCGTGGCAGGGTTGATCTTGGCCTGGGGAAGCGCAGTCATTGCCCAGGACGGGGCCAAGGTGCTGCGGGTGGTGCCGCAGGCGGATTTGAAGATCCTGGACCCCATCTGGACCACGGCTTTTGTGACGCGTAATCACGGCTACAACGTCTACGACACCTTGTTTGGCGTGGATGCGCAAGGCCGGGTACAGCCCCAGATGGTGGACCAGTACGAGGTCAGCGAGGATGGGCAGATCTGGCGCTTTAGCTTGCGTAAAGGCCTGGCCTTCCATGATGGAAAACCGGTGACCTCTGCCGATGTGATTGCCTCGCTGCAGCGCTGGGGGCAGCGCGACCCCCTGGGGCAAAAAATGATGGCGGCACTCGATCGCATGGACGCCTTGAGCGAGCGCAGCTTTCACATGGTTTTCAAGCAGCCTTTCGGCATGGTGAGGGAGGCGCTGGGCAAACCGTCATCCAGCCCGCCCTTCATCATGCCGGCGCGCGTGGCGGCCACACCTGCGGACCAGCAGATCGATGATGCCACGGGCTCGGGCCCCTATATCTTCAAGCAGGATGAGTACCGTCCCGGGGAAAAAGTGGTGTATGTCAAAAACACCAAATACATTCCTCGCACAGAACCGCCCTCGGGCACAGCGGGTGGAAAGCAGGTGTATGTGGACCGTATGGAGTGGGTCATTCTCAAGGATGCCCAGACCCAGGCCAATGCGCTGCTCAATGGTGAGATCGACATGATCGAGTGGGTGCCTGCCGAGCAATACACCGCGCTCAAGGCCAATGCCCAGGTGGTGCTGGACCCCACCTTGCCCAAAGGGGCGTACACCTTGCACCTGAACCACAAGGTGCCCCCCTTTACCAATCCCAAGATGGCCCAGGCCGCCATCATGGCCATCAGCCAGGAGGCGCTGATGCGCGCCCAGCAGGTGCACAAGGCCCTCTACAGCGGCTGCATTTCCATCTACCCCTGCGGCTCGCAATACGCCACCACCCAGAACGCTTACTTCACCGGGGTCCCGATGCTGGCCAAGGCCAAGGCCTTGCTCCAGGAGGCCGGTTACGACGGCAAGCCTGTGGTGCTGATGCATCCTGCGGACTTCACCATGCTCAACAAGCTGGCTCCGGTGATGGCCCAGTTGCTCAAGCAGGCCGGCTTCAATGTGGATATGCAGACCATGGACTGGCCCACACTGGTCACGCGCCGGGCCAAGAAAGACCCCGTGGAAAAAGGCGGCTGGAATATGTTCATCACCAGCTGGGGGATGGCGGACAGCATGAATCCGCTGTTTTTTGCGCCCATGACGGGTAATGGTGAGCGGGGCTGGTTTGGCTGGACCACCGATGCCAAGCTGGAGTCGCTGAAATCCGAGTTCCTGGCAGCCCGGGATGAGCCCGTGCGCAAGTCGCTGGCCGCGGCCATCCAGCAGCAGGTGCTGGAAACCGGGATTTACGCGCCCATAGGTGAATACACCGTTTTGAGTGCTTACCGCAAAAACATCCGCGGCGTGTTGCATGCGCCGGTGAATGTGTTTTGGAATATCAAAAAACAATGAAACACCCCTGAGCCGCTGCGCGTCTTCCCTCTCTCTGGCGCTGGGGGGCGGCACCGACGCTGCGAGACTGCCCTTGCGCGGTGCCCTGGCGTGCAGCGCGCCAGTTTTGAGGGCAGTGCCCAGGTTTGGGGGGCGCCAGTTCTATGCGTCGTGTTGTGAATCACTGAGTGATGCTGGGTCCGCGAGACGGGCTTCTTATCTCTGTTGGTGAAAGGCGAGAGTGATGCTGGCTTTTCTGATTCGGCGGGTTCTGGCCACGGTGCCCGTGCTGCTGGTGGTGGCGATTCTCGTGTTTGCCATGCTGCGGCTGGCGCCGGGCGATCCGGTGGCGGCCATCGTGGGCGATGCGGGTAGCAGCGAGCACATAGACAAGGTGCGCGACAAGCTCGGGCTCAACCAATCCCTGCCTGTGCAGTTTGTGCACTGGGGGAGCAAGTTGTTGCACGGTGATCTGGGGGAGTCGTATTTCATCAAGCGGCCAGTGGCCGAGCTGATTGGCCAGCGCATGCAGGCCAGCTTGTCCTTGACCGCCATCACGCTGCTACTGACCGTGGGCGTGGCCGTTCCTTTGGGAGTGGCTGCAGCCTGGCGCAGTGGTGGCTGGCTGGACCGCATCTTGATGTGTATCTCGACGCTGGGCTTTTCGGTTCCCTCTTTTGTGATTGCTTATGTGCTGATCTGGCTGTTCGGCCTGCATCTGCAGTGGCTGCCGGTGCAAGGCTATGCAAGGCTGAATGAAGGCCTGTGGCCGTGGTTGCGCCATTTGCTGCTGCCGGCCGCCACCTTGTCCCTGATCTATATGGCCTTGATTGCCCGCGTCACCCGCGCCGCCGTGGCCGAAGCATTGACCGAAGACTACATCCGCACGGCCCGTGCCAAGGGCATTTCGGAGCTGCAGCTGCTGCTGCGCCATGCGCTGGCGAATGCCGCCATACCCATCGTCACGGTGATTGGCATTGGCATGGCCTTGTTGATGGGCGGTGTGGTGGTGACGGAGACCGTTTTTGCCATCCCCGGCCTGGGGCAGCTGACGGTGGATGCCGTGCTCTCGCGTGACTTTCCGTTGATTCAGGGCATCACACTGTTTTTCGCGCTGACCTATGTCTGCATCAATTTGCTGATTGACCTGAGCTATTTGCTCTTCGATCCACGCATTCGTTACTGAGGTGCTTATGGCTTCCACCCAGTCCGGCTATCCATGGGACGACAAGGACCCACCCTGGCGGCGCCGTTCCTTGTGGCTGCGCATGTGGGCCAATGGCTCTGTTCGGCTGGGGGGCGGTGTGCTGCTGGTGCTGGTGCTGATGGCCACCATGGCTCCGTGGCTGGACACCATAGATCCCACGGCCATGGACCCCAGCAGCGCCAATATGTTGCCCGGCTCCCAGGGGGCGTTCCACGCGCTGTCGGGCGAGGTGTTTGCACATTGGTTCTGGATGGGCAGCGACAGCCTGGGGCGCGATATCTGGAGCCGCGTGCTGTATGGCGCGCGTGTCTCGCTGCTGGTGGGCCTGGCAACCACCTGCCTGGCGATGTTGACCGGCATGGTGTTCGGCTTGGTGGGTGGGTATTTCAGCCGCCTTGGCAATGTGCTGATGCGTTTGATGGATGGCGTCATGGCCATCCCCAGCATGATGTTCGCCATCAGCCTGGTGGCCTTGTTTGGCGGTAGCCTGCCCACCGTGGTGGTGGCCATTGCCGTTCCCGAAATTCCGCGCACGGCGCGCCTGGTGCGCTCTGTGGTGTTGAGCCTACGCGAAGAGCCTTATGTGGAAGCGGCCATCGCGCTGGATACGCCCATATGGAAGATGCTGCTGCGCCACATCCTGCCCAATGCGGCTGCGCCACTGATCATCCAGGCCACCTATGTCTGTGCCTCGGCGATTTTGGTGGAGGCCATTCTGTCCTTTCTGGGGCTGGGGCTGCCGGCCGATATGGCCACCTGGGGCAACCTCATGTCCGAGGGGCGTGCGCAATTCAACCAATACCCGCACAACGTGTTGCTGCCCGGCATTTTTCTGGGGCTTACCGTGCTGGCTGTGAACATGCTCGGAGATGGCCTGCGTGACACCTTGGATCCCAAGTTCAACCAACGCCAAAGGTGAATGTCCGTGCTGCCCATTCTTTCCATCCAGAACCTCAGCATCGCCCTGCCTCAGGGCAGCGACCGCGAGCTCGCCGTCAGCCAGATTTCCTTCAATATCGAGCGAGGGCAGACGGTGTGCCTGCTGGGCGAGTCGGGCTCGGGGAAGTCCATCATCGCCAATGCCATCATGGGCCTGCTGCCGGAGGGTATGAAGCCGGCAGAAGGGCATATCGTGCTGCAGGGCGAAGACCTGCTGCGTGCCTCAGCCTCGCGGTTGCGCGCCCTGCGCGGCCCGGCGATGGCCATGGTGTTTCAGGAGCCGATGACGGCGCTCAACCCCGTGATGCGCTGTGGTGCGCAAATCGATGAAGTGCTGGCCCAGCACCTGCATATGCCACGGGCACAGCGGCGTCAAATGATTCTGGACATCATGGCCCGGGTGCGGCTGCCCGATCCCGAGCGTATTTATGCCGCCTACCCCCACCAGCTTTCGGGGGGCCAGCGCCAGCGCATAGGCGTTGCCATGGCCCTGATCCTCAAGCCTGCACTGCTGATCTGTGACGAGCCGACCACGGCCGTGGATGTGACCACCCAGGCCGAAATCCTCAAACTCATTCAAGCTCTGCAGATGGAGCACCACACGGCAGTGCTTTTCATCACCCACGACTTCGGTGTGGTGGCCGAAATCGCCGACGAAGTGGTGGTGGTGCGCCAAGGCCATATGGTGGAGCTGGGCAGCAAACAGCAGGTGCTGACCGTGCCGGCCAGGCCCTATACCCGCATGTTGCTGAACGCAGTGCCCGTGCTGGGTGGAAGCAAGCGGCCCCTCGTCACAGACTCGCCTGCTGGGCCCTATCCTTTACTGGAGGCGCAAAACATGGGCAAGACCTATGTCTCGGGCTTTTGGCCGCGCCGTCGGCGCGTGGTGCATGCGGTGCGCAATGTCTCGCTGCAGGTGAGACCGGGTGAAACCGTGGGGATTGTGGGCGAGTCCGGCTCCGGCAAGTCCACCTTGGCGCGATGCATGGCCAGGCTGATCGATCCCAGCCACGGCGATATTTTGGCGGAGGGGTGTTCCGTCGTGCAGCAGCAGAGGCGGGCGTTGTCGCCGTTTCGCCGCATGGTGCAGGTCATCTTCCAGGACCCTTATCGCTCGCTCAATCCGCGCCGGACCGTGGGAGCATCCATCATCGAGGGGCCTTGCAACTTCGGCGTGCCCCATGCCAAAGCCTGGGCCCACGCGGAGGCCTTGATGGAGCTGGTGCAGCTGTCTCCTGCTGCGCTGCACCGCTATCCACATGAGTTCTCGGGGGGGCAGCGTCAGCGTATCTCGATTGCCCGGGCTCTGGCCTGCCGGCCCAAGGTGCTGATTGCCGACGAGGCGGTTTCGGCCCTGGATGTGTCGGTACAGGCGCAAATCCTGCAACTGCTGAACCAGGTTCAGCAGCAACTGGATCTGGGCATGGTGTTCATCACGCACGACCTGCGCGTAGCCAGCCAGATCTGCGACCATGTGCTGGTCATGCACCAGGGCGAGGTGGTGGAAAGCGGCGCGGTGGAGCAGGTGTTCTCCTCACCCCAGCATGCCTATACGCGCAGCCTGCTGGCGGCCGCGCCGGGGCGTGATTTCGCCTTTCTGCGTAGCGAATAAAAAAAGAGACGCGCTCTTATGGCTGATGGGTGTGCAGTATTTGTATACACTTCATTGAAAAAACAGGCCCTGATCCTGCGGCCTGTGCCATAACCAATGGAGACTTTATGGGCCTGAGTACACATGTTCTGGACACCATGCATGGCTGTCCAGCCGCCGGCATGCAAGTCAAGCTGTTTGCCACACAAGGCGACAGCGCCACGCTGCTCCAGACCTTGACGCTGAACCACGATGGCCGCACCGATGCGCCGCTCTTCGACAACGCCAGCCTGAAGCCTGGCACCTACCGGCTGACTTTCAACGTAGCGGCCTATTTCAAGGCCAAGGGCGTGCAACTGCCCGAGCCCAACTTCCTGAACCAGGTGAGCCTGGACTTTGGTGTGGCCCATGCGGACCAGCACTATCACGTGCCGCTTCTCGTCAGCCCCTGGAGCTATTCAACGTATCGGGGGTCTTAGTTTTTACGTAGGTGGGCCGTGCTGATGCGGCCATACAGTGCTTGATGCTTTGTTGCGCGCCCTTGCCGTACGCAAGTACCGTCAGCGGGCACACGCCGCGCCTCAAGCGCTGTCTGGCCGTTGTGGTGGGGTACTGGAGTTCAGCTGTGCTGCGCAGGCTTGCTCCGGCCAACCTGGGTGTTCTTGGTCGCTAATGGACTACGAAACTGGCGCGCCCCAACGTCAGGGCTGCCGCGCAAGGGCCGCCCCGCCGCGCTGGCAGCGTCCCCCTGGGGGGAAGGCGCCGTAGGCGCCTCAGGGGGGAGTTGCTACTCCCCGCGCTGGCCTTCGGTGAGGGTATCGAGCTGAAAGCGTCCCGACTGGTCCCACAGCCAGGTATCGGTATAGGTCAGCTTGCCGCTCATGCGGGAGGGGGCAGGGAAGGGCGAGGCCGCACGCACGGTGCGCTCGATGTCGGCCACCACTTCGGGTGCATGGCTGGGGGCGCGCAGCCAGCGCAGGCGACGCACATTGCCGCTGCGGTCCAGTTCCACTTCCAGCACGCCCACGGCGTAGAGCATGGGGGGCAGCTGGCCCTTGTAGATACGGTGCTGGTTGCGCGCATAGATATGGCGGGCGGCATCCTGACGGTATTCGCGCGATGCGGCGCTGGAGCCGGCGGACGGGCCGCCTCCTCCCGAACCCAGCTTGCCGCCCAGATGGGGGACGGAGCCGCAGGCTGCCATCAGCGCGGTCACTCCGGCTGCCAGGCCGCGCCACAGCCAGGAGCGGCCCGAGCGCTGCGGGGTTGGGGAAGACGAGGGGGTGGAGGGCGTAGGTTCAGCCATGGCGTAAAGGTATCCTGAGTGAGTGTGCCAACTGGCAAGCGGCTTGCTTGTCAGCAGCAGGAGACAGGCACCCATCCTAACGTCTGTCGGCAACTTCATTGGGCAAGGTGTTCTGGTAAGGGCTCAGCAAGGTATGACGGTAGTGAACGCATGGCAGGAACTGCAGGCCAGCCTGGTCCATGGCCCCGCCTGCCTGGTGTGGGTGGAGCGGGTACAGGGATCGGCACCGCGTGAAGCGGGTGCCTGGATGGCCGTGCCCACGGGGCTGGCACCGGGGCGCATGGAGGCGCTGGTGGGCAGCATTGGCGGAGGCCATCTGGAATACCAGGCCTTGGCCCATGCCCGAGCGGTTTTGCAAGGCCGGGCCGAGGCCGGCGTGCTGCGCTATGCGCTGGGCCCTAGTCTGGGGCAGTGCTGCGGTGGCGTGGTGCATCTGGGCTACGCCCGTGTGCAGGCGCAAGACCTGCCGCACTGGCAGCATCTGCAGCGTCCGCGTATGCCGGTGGCGGTGTTTGGGGCGGGTCATGTGGGCCAGGCGCTGGTGCGCTTGCTGCAGCACCTCCCCTGCCAGACCACCTGGGTGGACAGCCGCCCAGGCATGCGGGCAGAGACCGACGCCAGGGCCGAGCCGGCTGCGCCATGGGCACCGCGTGCCACATGGGTTCAGGCCGACCCTGTGCAGGATGCCGTGGCCGATCTGTCCCCGGGCAGCCGCGTGCTCATTCTCACGCACAGCCATGCCGAGGACTGGGAGATCCTGCTCGCCTGCCTGGCGCGCCAGCATGCCGTGGGGGATCTGCCTTTTCTGGGGCTGATCGGCAGCGCCAGCAAATGGGCCAGTTTTCGCCGCCGCTTGATCGCGAGAGGCCTGGATGCGGCGGCCGTGGATGCGGTGCATTGCCCCATGGGAGTGCCGGGCGTGCAGGGCAAGGAGCCCGAGGTGATTGCCGTGGCCGTGGCCGCCCAGCTGATGCAGACCCGCAGCCTTTGAGCCCTGCCAACCCCTTGGGCGGGTGCACCGTGCAGCTCAGGGTATGCCCGGGGTGGCAGCCCCCTATTTGTTGTGGCGCCGGCATTCAATTTGCATACACTTTGTGTTTACAAAAACAGGTCGCAGCGGTGCTCCGGCGCTCCAGCCCAGGTGCGCGGCCCTTTTCTCTGCTCAGAGCCTCCGCAGTGGTGAGCAGTTGGATCTCACAGGCGGCCCCACGCCGCCAGAGTAGAGCGCTATGGATAGCTACATTCTCGACTGGGCCAACTTGCTGCTGCGGTGGCTGCATGTCATCACCGCCATTGCCTGGGTCGGTTCCTCGTTTTACTTCGTCTTCCTGGACAGCAGTCTGACGCCGCCAGTGGATGACGACCTCAAGAAGCAGGGCGTCAGCGGCGAGCTTTGGGCCGTGCATGGCGGGGGCTTTTACCACCCGGTCAAGTTCGCCGTCTCGCCCCCCAAGCTGCCCGAGCATCTGCATTGGTTCTTCTGGGAAAGCTACACCACCTGGCTGTCCGGCTTTGCGCTGCTGACGGTGTCCTATCTGTGGAATGCCAATGTCTACCTGGTGAACCCGGCCAACCCGCTGATGTCGCCCCATATGGCGATTGCGGCAGCGCTGGCGTTTCTGGTGGTGTTCTGGCTGTTGTATGACGGCATTTGCCGCGTCTTTGGTCAGCGCGAAAAAGGAGATGCCATCGTCGGCGCTCTGGTGCTGGTGCTGGTGTGCATTGCGGCCTTTCTGGCCTGCCACCTCTTCCCCGGCCAGGCCGCCTTTTTGCTGATGGGCGCCATGCTGGCGACCTCCATGAGCGCCAATGTGTTCTTCTGGATCATTCCCGGTCAGCGCACCGTGGTAGCCGACCTCAAGGCCGGCAAACCCGTGGACCCCATCCACGGCAAGCGCGGCAAGCAGCGCAGCGTGCACAACACCTATTTCACGCTGCCGGTGCTGTTTGCCATGCTGTCCACCCATTACGGCTGGTTGAACAACCACCCGCAGAACTGGTTGGTGCTGATTCTGATGATGTTTGCCGGTGCGGCCATCCGCCAGTTCTTTGTCATGCGCCATGGCTACAAGCTGGGCCGCAACCCCCATCCCTGGAAATACGCCGCCGTGGGCGTGCTGCTGCTGATCGCCACTGCCGTTTGGCTCAAACCCGCACCCCAGCCGGCCACGCCTGCCGTCAGCCTGGCCCCCGTGGGCCAGGTGGTGGTGCAGGGCGAGCAGCCTGATGCCGCTCCTGCAACATCTGGTGTCGAATCGACCTCTGGCGCAGCTGCCGCAAGCGCTGGCAGCTATGAAAATGTGCGCGCCATCATGCAGCAGCACTGCGTGGTCTGTCACAGCAGCGCCACCATCGCGCAAAAGAACGTGAAGTTCGACACGCCCGAAGACGTCAAAAGCCATGCCCAGCAGATTTACGCCCAGGTGGTGCAGCTGCGCAAAATGCCTTTCGGCAACCCAGGTGCTTTGAGTGATGAAGAGCGCAACAGCTTCAAGCGCTGGTTTGAGAGCGGTGCGGCGGTGCAATAAGCCCCTGGAGCGGTGTGAGCTGGCACACACCTTCACCGCCCGGGCGCACAACATTTGATTTTGCTCAAACCCGTCCTGGGCGCGCGCGGGCACAGTCCGGACATGTTCCACATTCCGTCTTTCGACCCGTTCGCCCATGCTGAGGTGCTGGCCAGCGGCCAGGTGCTGCGCCAACGGCATGAGCACCCGCGCGAAGTCCTGTACATCGACAGCGGCCGCGTGCTGCTGGGTGTGCGTGACGAAGGACAGATGCGCCACCAACTGGGTCTGGTGGAAGGCCCTGCCTGGCTGGATGCCGCTTTTGTGCTGACCGAACGTCCCAGTTGCGTGGACATGGTGGCCGATTCCCGCGTGCGACTGCGCCGGGTCTCGCTGCAAGAGTTCCGCCAGGGCGTTGTGGCCTTGCCCGCCACAGTGCAGGCCCTGGTGCGCGATATGGCACAGGGCTATTGCCAGCAGACGGAAACCGCCGTCAGCCGCCTGGCCCAGGACGCGGAAGCACGCTGCGCCCAATGGCTGCTGCGCCATGCCCAGCATGACTCCAACGGGGCCATGCAGGTCACGCTACACCAGCGCAAGCGATTGATCGCTGCCCAGCTGGGCATTGCACCCGAAACCTTCTCGCGCGTGCTGCGCCACCTGCGCGAGCACGGCCTCATTGCCGGCACCGGCAATGTGCTGAATCTGCCCCATCCCTCGGCGTTGCAGGTGGTGGCAGGGAGCTAAAGCGCGCACCGGCGCCTGAAGCGGATTCAGGACTTCTGGTGTGATCCTGTTCTGGCGACCTCGGACCTAGGGAAAAACCGGGGCGGGGTGCAGGGTTCGTCCTGCAAGAGACCGGCGGAGGCTTTTTTATAGTGGGTGTTCGTTCTTACACCCATGGTCCATGTCGGAACCCACAACGCCTTTCAGCGGCGGGCGGCGCAGACCTTTTTTGCGGCCCTCGACGCAGTCTCACCCGATCTCCTGGTGGTCGAGGTCCATGCTGCGTTTTGGCGTGGCACTGGCACTGGCCTGCATGTTGTGTCTGGGTGGATTGACCCATTTCTCCGACGTTGACACCCTGCGGGATGAGCGGCGCCAGCAGGAAATGGCGGCCCGCTTCGTGGCCCGTTCGCTGGACACGCGCATCGAAACCTACCAGCGCGTGCTGCAGTCCATGGGGCAGGGCGTGCATTCCAGCATGCTGGACAGTCCCTATGTGCTGGAGCTTTTGCTGCGTGAGGATGCGGGCTACACCGGTATTTTTGACACCCTGGTCATGGCGGGCTATGACGGTAGCCTGGTGAGCTATGTCCCATCGGGTGAAGCGCCGGCAGACAGCAGTGCGCTGCGCGATGTGCTGCGCCGCACGCTGAACGACGGCAAGCCCCGCGTGGGGCAGCAGCCCTGGGAGGAAACCAGTCCCTTGCTGGGCTTGCTGCTGACGGTGCCACTGCGCCAGGCGGATGGGGCAGTGCGTGGTGCGTTGGCGGGAGTGGTACGCATTCCCCCGCAAAGCCTGCTGCCCCAGCAAGACGACACAGAAGACGCGCAGGACCAGCAGTTCATGCTGCTGGATGCAGAGGGCTTGCTGCTGGCCCATTCGCAAACCCAGAACCAGCAGGCACTGGGCCATGTGCCGCAGGTGCTGCAAAGCCATGGCAGCGCCTGGGATAGGCTGTCGTCCACCACCACCTCCAATGCCGACACCCAGCTATGGGGCACGCTGCTGCTCACCCGGGTGGGCCTGCCCTTGCCCCGCTGGCAGGTGGTGGTGGTGCGGGATGTGTCTGCACCACTGCGGGGCATGCAGCGGCTCGAGCCCTGGCAGTGGCTGGGCCTGATCAGTCTGGCCGTGGTCATGGCGCTGGCGCTGCTGGGCATGCTGGAATGGCTGCAGCGCAGACTGTCGCGTCTGCAGGCCCGCAATGCCTTGGCGCTTGAAGGCGCAGCGCTGCCGCAGCTGTCCAGCGAGGGCGTGCAGGAAGCCGCCACCGCCTCGCCCCCGCAAATGCCCTGGCCCATGTCCGAAGCCAGCCAGGCCGATTACCAGCCGACGGTGGGTGAGCTGGAGTCTGCGCTGGTGCAAATGATGGAGGCCATGCCCATGGGCGTCATCTGGGCGCGAGGCAATGTGTTGCACCACGCCTCGCGCCGCGCAGGCTGGCTGCTGGGGATGGAGCCCGGCGCGCTGGTGGGGCTGAGCCTGGAGCAACTGCTGCAGGGGCAGAGCGGGGCCAGGGCCTGGATCGTTCAGGCCATGGAAAGCCTGATTGGTTTTGGCCAGTTTCGCAGCGAGCTGGGTTGGCAGCAGCCAGGCGGGCGCGCCATGGGCCTGCAGGTGCAGGTCGTGGTGTTGCAGCCTGCGGAGTTGGGCATATTGTGGTTGCTGGAAGATGCCGAGTCGCTGCACCAGATTCGCGGCCAGGCCAATTGGCTGGATGCGCATGACCGCCTGACCGGCCTGCCCAATCGCCAGACACTGGTGCACCAGTTGCAGGCCTGGTGTGCCACCGCCGCAGCGCCCACGCCCATGGCCTTGCTGTGGGTGGATGTGGACTATTTCACCGCCTTCAATGCCACCGCAGGCCGCGCTGCGGGGGACGAGGTGCTGCGCCAGGTGGCCTGGCTGCTGCACCGCGAGCGGGGGCTGGAGGGCATGGCGGCCCGCATGGAAGGGGATGCCTTTGTGCTGTGCCTGCGCCAGACGCAGGAGGAGGGCAGTGTGCAGGCCCTGGCCTGGCGGCTGTGCGATGTGGCCCAGGCCTGGTCGCCGCGTGTGGGCCCCCAGTGCTATGCGCTGGGCCTGAGCGTGGGCTGGCTGCGGACCGAGGTCGCAGGCGTCAGCGCCCCGGCATTGCTGCGCGCCGCCGAGGCCGCATGCCGCGAAGCCAAGCAGCAGGGCCAGGGCCGGGCGGTACAGGGCCGGATGCAGGCGGAGCCGCGCCCGCAGTGAGCGCGGAGGAATCAGGTGAAATCGGCGTTCTGCGTAGATACAGAACGCAGTGATAGCTCCTGAAAAAGGAGTAATCGCCCGCTTGTGCTTACGGTGTTTGCAGGGCGTGCAGCACATGCTCGGCCGTGGCCGGTGCCTGCAGCCGTACCGGGGCCGTGGTGCGGCCCTGCTTGGAATGGTGGCTGGCAATGGCGTGGCGCAGGGCCTCGTAGACGCTGACGGCCAGCATAAAGGGCGGCTCGCCCACGGCCTTGCTGCCGCCCACGTTGTCCTCGCGGTTGGCCTCGCCATACAGCGCCACCTTGAAATGCTCCGGCACATCGCCCGTGGCCGGAATCTTGTAGGTGCTGGGGGCGTGCGTGGTCAGCAGGCCTTGGTCGTTCCACACCAGCTCTTCGGTAGTCAGCCAGCCCATGCCCTGGATGAAGCCGCCCTCCACCTGGCCGATGTCAATGGCGGGGTTGATGCTGCGGCCGGCGTCATACAGCACGTCAATGGCCAACACCTTGGATTCGCCGGTCAGCGTGTCTATGACTACCTCGGTGCAGGCCACGCCGTAGGCAAAGTAGTAAAAGGGCCGGCCGGTGAGGGTGGTCTTGTCGTAGTGGATCTTGGGCGTGCGGTAAAAGCCATCGCTCCACAGCTGGATGCGGTTGGCGTAGGCCGCCTGCACCACATCGGCAAAGGCGCGTTGGCCCTTGGGTGTGAGCACCATACCGCCGGCAAAGTCGACGGCGCCGGCCCCGCACTGGTCCAGCCCGCCCACAAAGGCGGCCAGGTTGTCGCGCACGCTGCGCGCCGCGTACTGGGCGGCGCGGCCGTTGAGGTCGGTGCCGCTGCTGGCGGCGGTGGCGCTGGCATTGGGCACCTTGCTGGTGTCGCTGGCCGTGACCTTGACCTGGGCCAGGGGCACGCCCAGCTCGTCGGCCACGATTTGCGCCACCTTGGTGTGCAGGCCCTGGCCCATTTCGGTGCCGCCATGGTTGACCTGCACCGTGCCGTCGGTATAGACATGGACCAGGGCGCCGGCCTGGTTGAACAGCGTGGCCGTGAAGCTGATGCCGAACTTGACCGGGGTGAGGGCGATGCCGCGCTGGATCACATGGTTGTCGGCATTCCAGGTCGCAATGGCCGCCAGCCTTTGCTGGTAGCGCGCTGACTGCTCCAGTTTTTGCGTGATGGGCAGCAGGATGTTGTCCTCCACCCGCATCTGGTAATGCGTCACATCGCGGGCGGCGGCCGGGTCGGCGTCGTAGTAGTTGCGGCGGCGCACGGCCAGGGCGTCCAGGCCCAGGCTGCGGGCAATGTCGCCGATGATGGCTTCGATGACGATCACCCCCTGTGGCCCGCCAAAGCCGCGAAACGCCGTGTGGCTTTGGGTGTTCAGCTTGCAGCGGTAGGAGCTGATGGCCACGTCGGACAGGAAATATGCGTTGTCGGCATGGAACACCGCACGGTCGGCCACCGGGCCGGACAGGTCGGCGCTGAAGCCGCAGTTGGCCAGCATGTCCAGCGCCAGGCCGGAGATACGCCCTGTGGTGTCAAAACCTACATCCCAGGCGTAGGCGAAAGGGTGGCGCTTGCCGGTGACCATGAAGTCGTCATCTCGGTCCAGGCGCAGCTTGACCGGGGCATGGAACTTGCGCGCGGCCAGCGTAGCCCATACGGCCAGGTGGCCGGATTGCGTCTCCTTGCCGCCAAAGCCTCCGCCCATGCGCCGGCATTGCACGGTGACGGCGTGGTTGCCAATGCCCAGGGCATGGGCCACCCAGTGCTGCACCTCGCCCGGGTGCTGGGTGCTGGAATAAATCCACCACTGCTCCTGCTCCATGGGCAGGGCATAGGCAATCTGGCCTTCCAGATAGAAATGCTCCTGCCCGCCCACTTCCAGGCTGCCCTGCAGGCGGTGGGGCGCAGCGGCCAGGGCGGCGGCGGCATCGCCCCGGCGCACATGGACCGGGGGTTGCACATAGCTTTCGGCCTTGCGGGCCTGGTGCACATCGAGAATGGCGGGCAGGGGCGTGATGTCCGCCTCCACCAGGCGTGCGGCGCGCCGGGCGGCCATCACGCTGTCGGCCACCACCAAGCCTATGACCTGGCCCTGGTATTGCACGCTGTCCAAGGCAAAAATGGGTTCGTCATGGCCGAAGGCGGCCAGTATGGGGTCGCCGGGAATGTCGGCCGCCAGCACCACGCCGCGCACGCCGGGTTGGGTCAGGGCCTTGCCTGCATCCACGCCATGCAGCTGGCCATGGGCCACGCGGCTGAGAATGGGCGCGGCATACAGCGTGCCGCGCACTTCGGGGATGTCGTCCACATACTGGGCCGTTCCCTGTACCTGGGCGATGGCGCTTTCGTGGAAGGCGGACTGGCCCACGGCCGGGGCGGTGGCCGTCACAGCGGCTTCATGCACGGTGTTCATGGCTGCACCTCCACGGTGATCTGCTCCAGGGTGGTGGCGGGGTGGCCCTGGCTCTCGTTCCAGAAGCGCGTCATCAGGCTGGCCAGCAGCTGGCGGCGGTAGGTGCCGCTGGCGCGCATATCGGAGATGGGCTTGAACTGGGCCTGCAGCGCGGCAGCGGCGGCCTGCACGGTGGCTGCGCTCCAGGGCTGGCCGCGCAGCGCGTCCTCGGCCAGGGTGGCGCGTACCGGGGTGGCAGCCACGCCACCGGCGCCTATCGCGGCCTCGGTCACCAGGCCGTCTTGCACGGCCACGCGCAGCACCAGGCACACGGCGGAGATGTCATCGTCCTGGCGCTTGCTCACCTTGTAGGCGCGCAGCAGCTGCCAGTGGGCCTGGGCGCTGACCGTGGGCTGGGTGGCATGCAGCGGCATGTGGATGCGCACCAGCAGCTCGTCCGGCGCCATCACATTCTGGCGGTAGCCGGTGTAGAGCTGCTCAAGGGGCAGGCTGCGTTCGCCGCGCACACTGGCCAGCACCACCTGGGCGTTCAGCGCAATCAGCAGCGGCATGGAGTCGCCGATGGGCGAGCCATTGGCCACATTGCCACCCAGGGTGCCGCTGTTGCGCACGGGCAGGCCGGCAAAGCGGGCGGCAAAGCGGTGCAGCTCGGGGTAATGGGCTTCGAGGGCGGCAAAGGCATCCGTCAGCGTGGCGGCAGCGCCCAGGTGCAGTGCGCCATCTTGCTGTTCGATGCGCCGCAGCTGGGCCACGCGGCTGACATCCAGCACCTGGGCAAAACGGCGGTGCTGCTTGGTGACCCACAGGCCCACATCGGTGCAGCCAGCCACCAGCTGGGCCTGGGGATGGGCTGCGCGAAACTGGAGCAGCTCCTGCAGGTCGGTAGGGGCTTTGTAGCTGAAATCGCCTTCAGAATGGCTCTGCAAGCGCGGTAGCTGCTCCAGTTTTTGCAGAACGGTGAGCTGGTCCAGCGGGGCGGTGGGCAGTTGGTCCATCTGCTGGGCCGCCTCCAGAATGGGGCGGTAGCCGGTGCAGCGGCACAGATTGCCGGACAGCGCTTCCTGCGCCTGCGTACGTGTCAGGGCTTCACCGTGCCGGCTGTGGTTTTCATACATGCCGAACAGGCTCATCACAAAACCGGGGGTGCAAAAGCCGCATTGCGAGCCGTGGCACTGCACCAGGGCCTCTTGCGCGGGGTGCAGCGGGTGGCCGGCGGTGTGGGCAATGTGGGGGTCATGGGCCAGGTCTTCCACTGTCCACAGGGCCAGGCCATTCACGGAGTGCGCCAGGCGTATGCAGCTGTTGATGGCGCGCAGCTGCAACTGCGGGTCCTGCCCGGCTGTGGCCACGCGCTCGCCCAGCACCACGGTGCAGGCGCCGCAGTCACCTTCGCCGCAACCTTCCTTGGTGCCGCTGCAGTGCAGGTCTTCGCGCAGTACTTCCAGCAGCGTGCGGTCGGGCGGGACGTTGTGCAGGGTGACGGGCTGGCCCCTGCGCAGAAAGTGGATGGTGGGGGTGCTCATGGGGAGGCGTTCTGGTGGGCCGTCTGCCGGGTGGCTGGATGAAAAAAGCCGTATACAGCGGCAGCGTACGTGAGGGCCGGGGTCCTTGCATATGCACCGGCGTATGGGCGGCATCCGGCACTTCGCATAGCATCAGCTGCAAAGTTGGGAGCATGAAAAGCAAGTCACATAACGGTTTGATTGCGATTAAGGGGATATACGCCCCCAGGCAGCAGGGGCGAACTTGGTAGACTCTCAGGGTGATCACCAGTCTGCCGCCGGGGATGGCCCCATGAATTTCTCTGCCCTGTTTCGACGTGCCAAGGACCGCCTGAAGTCCTGGTCCGTCGGTGCCCAGGTCGCTCCGACGCCGCAGCCGGTGACTGTCCCGCCCACTTTCCGCGCAGAGGAGGCCAAGGATCGCGTGGCCAAGCTGAAGCTGCCGCAAGCCCAGGAACCGCTGCGCATGCATGCGGTGATCAAGCTCGCGCCGATTCCGCTGCCGCGCGCCGTGCGCTATGAGCGCCAGGTGATCTACACCCTGGCCCTGGTGGGCACGGCCTTGCTGATCTGGGGCGGCTTTCAGCTGCCGGTGGACTGGCTGCTGTGGTATGGCATGGCGGCGCTTTTGGTATTTGCCGGGCTGTTTCGCATCGAAGGGCCGCTGACCCGGGCCGAGCACAAGGCGCGCAGCACCGAGGTCAAGCAGCGCTACGAGGACTATCTGCAGACGGAAACCCGGCTCAAGGAAATCCTGCACGAGCGCTTTAACGAGCGCATGGCCGAGTTCCACACCATGCATGCCCTGTATGACGAGGCCAAGCGCGCCGTGTCCACCATCGAGCAAAACCAAGGCAGCAGCTTTTTGAATGCCATGGCCAACCCGTTTCGCACCGAAAAGTCCGAATCCGAGCTGCTGGCCGAGCAGGTGGAGCAGCTGGAAGTGAAGATGGCCGCCCTGGTGAACGAGCTGGAAGATTTCTCCGACATCCACAAGGAAGAGATTGATGCCGCCCTGATGGCCCGCCACAACGCGCGCCTGGTGTACTGGCAAGCCAAGCTGGACGAGGCGGTCATGACAGGCGAGGCCGTGCAGCAACACTGAGTCAGTGAGGCGGCGCCGGCAGCCACCGGCACCGCCCTGGCATGCCTGTGGCCATGCCCGGAACCCCTCCACGCAGATGCGCTCGGGCGGGACTTCCCCGGGGCTGCCTCTGCGCCATGGCCGCCATACTGCCGACAGCTTCCACCCGGCCACCCGATACCGAACCCTTTTTTTCTTTTCCCTCCATGCGCGAGCAAGCCCTGTTTGACAAGATTGACCTGCACCTGATCCGCATCCTGCACACGGTGCTGGTGGAGCGCAATGTCTCGCGGGCAGCGGTGCGCCTGGGCATGTCGCAGCCGGCCGTCTCGACGGCGCTGCGCCGCTTGCGCGAGCTGGCGGGCGATCCGCTCTTGGTGCGCTCGGGCGCAGCCATGCAGCCCACGGACGCCGCCTTGCATATGGTGGAGCCGGCCGCCGCCATCTTGCGGGCGGCCGAGGGGCTGTTCACCAACGCCCGCAGTTTTGACCCGGCCCTGGCCACGCGCAGCTTTCGCATCGCCGCCAGCGACTATCTGGACCCGCTGTTCCTGCCCCAGCTGGTGGCCCACCTCAAGGCCCGCGCGCCGGGCTGCCCGGTGGAGCTCATGGGCCTGAGCCACGATGTGCACTACCAGACCCAGCTGGCCCAGGGCGAGGTGGATGTGGTGATCGGCAACTGGCCGGCACCGCCCACGGAGCTGCACCAAAGCTCCTTGTTTGAGGACGAGGTGGTCTGCCTGGTCAGCCAGCGCCATCCGGCCGTGCGCCGGGGCTGGAGCGAGGCCGACTGGCTGGAGGCCGAACATATCGCCCCCATGCCCACCTACCCGGGCGCGCGCGGCGTCATCGATGTGGAGCTGGAGCGCCAGGGCCTGCAGCGCAACATCACCGCGCGCTGCGCCCATTTCAGCCTGATGCCCGACATCGTGGCCGGCAGCCTGCTGGTGCTGACCACGGGCCGCCAGTTCTGCGAGCGCTTTGTGTCCCGGCTGCCGCTGCAGATCCTGCCCTGCCCCGTGGCCCTACCACGACTGACCTATTACCAACTGTGGCATGCGCGCACCCACCAGTCCGCAGCCGCAGCCTGGCTGCGCGAAGCGGTGAAAGACGTCGCTTTGGTGCTCACTAAAAAATAGCATATAGCCCAGCAAGCGCCAGCGGTTAAGCCCGATTCCGCGCCGCACAGGAAACAAACTGAGAGAAAATCCCGCCATGAATCCCCCCGATACGACCCCCGCGCCCGGTGTGACACCACCGCGACTGCAGCTGGAGGGCATTACCAAAAAATACCCGGCCGTGGTGGCCAACAGCGGGGTGTCGCTGGCGGTGCAGCCTGGCGAAGTGCATGCTGTGCTGGGAGAAAACGGCGCTGGCAAGTCCACGCTGATGAAGATCATCTACGGTGCGGTCAAGCCTGACGAAGGCGCGGTTTACTTCGACGGCAAGCCCGTCTCCATCCGCAACCCCCAGGAAGCGCGCCAGCTGGGCATTGCCATGGTGTTCCAGCATTTCAGCCTGTTCGACACCCTCACCGTGGCCGAGAACGTGTGGCTGGGCCTGGACAAGGGCATGCCGCTGGCCGATGTGACGCGCCGCATCACCGAAGTGGGCAGCGCCTATGGCATGGACATTGATCCGCTGCGCCCGGTGCACACCCTGTCGGTGGGCGAGATGCAGCGCGTGGAAATCATCCGCGCCCTGCTGACCAATCCGCGCCTGCTGATTCTGGACGAGCCCACCTCGGTGCTGACCCCCCAGGCCGTGGAAAAACTGTTTGTGGTGCTGAAGAAGTTGGCCGCCGAGGGCTGCTCCATCCTCTACATCAGCCACAAGCTGCATGAGATTCGCGAGCTGTGCACGGCCTGCACCGTGCTGCGCGGCGGTGTGGTGACGGGCGTGTGCAATCCGCAGAACGAGAGCAATGCCTCGCTGTCGCGGCTGATGATTGGCTCCGAGCCACCGGCGCTGTCGCGCCGCGCCCCCCGCACTGGCGATGTGGTGCTCAAGGTGCAGCAACTGGCCCTGCCCAAGTCCGACGCCTTTGGCGTGGACCTGATCGACCTGGAGCTGAATGTGCGCGCCGGCGAGGTGGTGGGCATTGCCGGTGTCTCCGGCAACGGCCAGAAGGAATTGCTCTATGCCCTGTCTGGCGAGGACCGCCGCGCTGCGCCCGAGATGGTGCAGGTGCTGGGCCAGAACGCCGGCCGCATGGGCCCGGGCCAGCGCCGCGCTCTGGGTCTGCACTTTGTGCCCGAAGAGCGCCTGGGCCGGGGCGCCGTGCCCAGCATGGGCCTGGCACACAACCTGTTGCTCACGCGCCAGAACGCCGTAGGCCCATGCGGCTGGCTGCGCATGGGGCAGTTGCAGGCGCATGCGGCGGACATCATCCGCCGCTTCAACGTCAAGGCGGGCGGGCCGAATGCCGCCGCCAAGTCGCTGTCGGGCGGCAACCTGCAGAAATTCATTGTGGGCCGCGAGATCGATGCCCAGCCCAAGCTGCTGATCATCTCCCAGCCCACCTGGGGCGTGGACGTGGGCGCTGCGGCGCAGATCCGGGGCGCGATGCTGGCTTTGCGCGACGCGGGCTGCGCCGTGCTGGTGCTCAGCGAGGAGTTGGACGAATTGTTTGAAATCAGCGACCGCCTGTATGTGGTGGCCAAGGGCCGCCTGAGCCCTTCGGTGGACCGGGACCAGGCCACAGTGCAAAAAATCGGTGAATGGATGAGCGGCCTGTGGCATGCCGAGGTGCAGCAGCACCTGGCGCGCACCGACCGCCAGCAGGGCCAGGCGGGAGAGCAGGCATGATCAAGCTGGAACAACGCCCCCAGGCCTCGCGCTGGTGGACCTATGGCTCGCCGCTGCTGGCGCTGGGCATCACGGTGCTGATTGGCGTGGCCTTGTTTATGGTGCTGGGCAAGGACCCGGTCAAGGGACTGCAGGCCTTTTTCTGGGAGCCACTTAAGACCACCTATGCCATGGGCGAAGTGGCCATGAAGGCCACGCCGCTGTTGCTGATTGCGCTGGGCCTGGCCGTGTGCTTTCGCTCCAATGTCTGGAACATCGGTGCCGAGGGGCAGTTCGTCATCGGCGCCGTGGCAGCCGGTGGCATGGCCTTGCTGGCGGGGCCGGATACCGGGCCCTGGATTGTTCCTGCTATTCTTGTGGCCGGCGTGCTGGGCGGCATGCTGTGGGGGGGCATCGTTGCCCTGCTGCGCGACAAGTTCAATGCCAATGAAATCCTGGTCAGCCTGATGCTGGTCTATGTGGGTACGCTGGTGCTGAGCTTTTTGGTCTACGGCCCCTGGAAGGACCCCATGGGCTACAACTTCCCGCAGAGCAAGATGTTCGAGCGGGTCACGCAGATTCCCAAGCTGATTGAAGGCACGCGCGTGCACATCGGCACGCTGCTGGCTCTGCTGGGCGCGGGCCTGCTGTGGGTGTTCCTGTTTCGCACCAAGGCAGGCTTTGCCCTGCAAGTGGGCGGCCTGGCCCCGGCTGCGGCGCGCTATGCCGGTTTCTCTTCGCGCAAGGCCTTGTGGACGGCGCTGCTGATCTCGGGCGGCTGCGCCGGCCTGGCGGGCGCCCTGGAAGTGGCCGGCCCCATAGGCCAGCTCACGCCCTATGTGCCGGCAGGCTACGGCTTTGCTGCCATCATCGTCGCCTTTGTGGGCCGCCTGCACCCCGTGGGCATGATCTTTTCCGCCATTCTCATGAGCATGTTCTATATCGGCGGTGAGCTGGCGCAGTCGCGCCTGGGCCTGCCCAAATCCCTGACGGGGGTGTTCCAGGGCCTGCTGCTGTTCACGCTGCTGGCCTGTGACACCTTGATTGCCTACCGGGTGCGCTGGGTTTCGGCGCCCAAGGCTGCAGCAGTTCCCGCTGCCGTGAAGGGAGGCCAGTGATGGATGCCTACGCACTGCTTTTGGGCTCCACGCTGAGCGCCGGCACCGTGCTGGCCCTGGCCGCCCTGGGCCTGCTGATCAATGAGAAGGCCGGCATCGTCAACCTGGGCGCCGAAGGCGTGATGCTGTGCGCCGCGCTGGCCGGCTTTGCCACCGTGGTGCACACCGGCAGCACCTGGCTGGGCTTTGCCGCCGGCATGGCCGCAGGGGCCTTGCTGGCTGGCCTGTTTGGTTTGCTGGTCATCTGGCTGAACACCAACCAGTACGCCACCGGCCTGGCGCTGAGCCTGTTTGGCGTGGGTTGCTCGGCCTTTGTTGGCCAGTCCTATGTGCAGGCCAAGCTGCCCGAGTTGCCCAAGTACGCCGTGCCTTATCTGTCGGACATTCCGGTGGTGGGCCCGGCCCTGTTCAAGCTGCACCCCCTGGTCTACATCACCGTGGTGCTGGCTGCCGTGCTGGTCTGGTTTTTGTACCGCTCGCGCGCTGGCCTGGTGCTGCGCGCCGTGGGTGAGTCGCCCGAGTCGGCCCATGCCATCGGCTACGCCGTGCGCCCGATTCGCCTGGCCGCTGTGATGGCGGGCGGTGCCCTGTGCGGCCTGGCCGGCGCCTATGTGTCCACCGTCTACACCCCGCTGTGGGTGGAGGGCATGGTGGCCGGCCGTGGCTGGATTGCCCTGGCGCTGACCACTTTTGCCACCTGGCGGCCTGCCCGCGTGTTGCTGGGCGCCTACCTATTTGGCGGCGTGACCATGCTGCAGTTCCACCTGCAGGCCACCGGCGTGCAGGTGGCCAGCCAGCTGCTGTCCATGCTGCCGTATCTGGCCACCATAGCTGTGCTGGTTATCATCTCGCGCAATCCGGCCTGGATTCGGGCGAATATGCCGGCCTCGCTGGGCAAGCCGTTTTATCCGGGGTCGTGACACCCCCCTGAGTCGCTGCGCGCCTTCCCCCCGCTCTTCGCTAGCTACGCTCGCGGGCAGGGGGACGACACCGGCGCGGCGGGGCGGCCCTTGCGCGGTGTCTCTGGCTTGGGGCGCGCCAGTTTTTGAGGGCTGTTGCTTGTACCAAGTGCTAGCGGCGGCGGGACAATAGACGTTTTGAAAATAAAGAGGAAATAGCAATGACCACCAAGCGTGCCCTGATCAAGATGGTTGGCCTGTCGGCCATGTCCCTGGCCGTGCTGACGGCCTGCGGCAAGAAGGAGGAGGCTGCGGCCCCTGCTGCGGCTCCCGAAGCCTTGGCTCCGGCGGCTGCCGACAAGCTGAAGATCGGCTTTATGTACGTCAGCCCCATCGGCGACGGCGGCTGGACTTTCCAGCATGAGCTGGCCCGCAAGGCCATCCAGGAGAAGTTTGCAGACAAGATCGAGACTTCCATGGTGGAAAGCGTTCCCGAGAGCGCCGACGCCGAGCGCGTGGTGCGTGACATGGCCGGACAGGGCAACAAGCTGATTTTTGCCACCAGCTTTGGCTACCAGGAGTTTGTGCAAAAGGCCGCAGCCGACCTGAAGGACGTGAAGTTCGAACATGCCACCGGCTACAAGCAGGCCGACAACGTGGCCGTGTACGACAGCAAGACCTTTGAAGGCGCTTACCTGGCGGGTCTGGTGGCTGGTGCCATGACCAAGACCAAGACCGTGGGCGTGGTGGCTTCGGTGCCGATTCCTGAAGTGGTGCGCAACATCAACTCCTTTGTGCTGGGTGCCCAGGCCATCGATCCCACGATCAAGGCCAAGGTGGTGTGGGTGAACGAATGGTTCGCCCCACCAAAGGAGACCGAGGCCGCCACCAGCTTGCTCAACGGCGGCGTGGACGTGATGTACCAGAACACCAACTCGCCTGCCGTGCTGAAGACGGCGGAAGAGCGTGGTGCCTATGCCTTTGGCAAGGACGGCGACATGAGCGCCTTCGCTCCCAAGGCGCACCTGGGCTCGGCCGTCATCAACTGGACGCCGTACTACACCAAGGTGGTGGAAGACACGCTGGCCGGCAACTGGCAGGGCGGTAATTACTGGTGGGGCGTCAAGGAAGGCGCCATGGATCTGGTGAAGATTGCCGACCAGGTGCCCCAGGAAATCAAGGACAAGGTCGAGAAGGCCAAGGCCGGCATGAAGGACGGCTCCTTCGCGGTCTGGACCGGCCCCATCAAGGACAACAGCGGCAAGGAAGTGCTGCCTGCCGGCCAGGTGGCGGACGACGGCTTCTTGCGCGGCATCAACTTCTACGTCAACGGCGTGGAAGGCAAGGTGCCCGGCAGCGACGGCAAGTAAGCACGCTGCCCTCCCAAGCCTCCTTCGGGAGGCTTTTTTGCGGGCGTTTGCGCGCCAAGGTGGTGCGCTCCTGGCATGCGCTGGCCTATGGCAACGGGTTTGGGCATTCGACGGCGTTGTGCGCCGGGTACAGCGTGGCGGCCGGGAGGCTGCAAGGCAGATTCCCGGCCCAAACTGTGCAACCATAGCGCCTCTGCGCGAAACAGGCCCTGGCCACCTTGGGCCCTGTGCAAATGCCCAGCCCCCAACACCCACTTTCCTCCAGAAGGAATATCCATGACTGATCTGAAGAAGCGCTCTTTGTTCAAGCTGGCAGCCCTGTCTGCCGTGACTGCCGCCGTTCTGGCGGGCTGCGGCAAAAAGGAAGAGCCGGCACCGGCAGCCCCCGCTGCCGACCCCGCACCCGCTGCCAAGGCCGAGCCGCTGAAGATTGGCTTTGCCTATGTGGGCCCTGTGGGCGACGGTGGCTGGTCGTTTGCCCATGATCAGGCGCGCAAAAAGCTGGAAGCCGCATTTGGCGACAAGATCCAGACCACGTATGTGGAAAGCGTGTCCGAAGGCCCCGACGCCGAGCGCGTGCTGCGTGACCTCGCCACCCAGGGCAACAAGCTGATCTTTGGCACCACCTTCGGCTATATGGACACCATCCAGAAGCTGTCGGGCGACTTCAAGGATGTGAAGTGGGAGCATGCCACCGGCTACAAGACGGCCGAGAATGTGCGCACCTATGACAGCCGCACCTACGAAGGCGCCTACCTGGCCGGCGTGGTGGCCGGCTCCATGACCAAGTCCAACACCCTGGGCGTGGTGGGCTCGGTGCCCATCCCCGAGGTGATCCGCAACATCAACAGCTTCACCCTGGGCGCGCTGAGCGTGAACCCCCAGATCAAGACCAAGGTGGTGTGGGTGAACGAATGGTTCAGCCCTCCCAAGGAAACCGAAGCCGCCACCAGCCTGATCCATGGCGGTGCCGACGTGCTGTTCCAGAACACCGATTCGCCCGCCGTGCTCAAGACCGCCGAGGAAAAGGGCGCCCGCGCCTTTGGCTGGGATTCGGACATGACGGCCTACGGCCCCAAGGCCCACCTGGGCTCGGCCGTGATCGACTGGGTGCCCTACTACACCAAGGTCGTGAATGACGTGCAGAACAACACCTGGACCACGGGCCAGAGCTGGTGGGGCGTGAAGGAAGGCGCCATCGACCTGGTGTCCATCGCTGCCGACGTGCCCGCCGAAGCCAAGGCCAAGGTGGAAGAGGTCAAAAAAGGCCTGAAGGACGGCAGCTTTGTGATCTGGAAGGGCCCGATCGCCACCAACGACGGCAAGGAAGCCCTGGCCGCCGACAAGGCCGCCGATGACGCCTTCTTGCAAGGCATCAACTTCTACGTCAAGGGCGTGGAAGGCAAGGTGCCGGGCGCCAAGTAAGCCGCGCTGGCGCTGCTGCAAGGCGTTCGGGCATCTGCCCGTCGCCATGCTCCACAAGGCTGCCCACCGGGCAGCCTTTTTGTTGGGCAGGATAGGGCGCCGCCATGCCGGCGCGCTGACCATGGATTTGCGTTCGCCGGTGGGCTGGGGTGAACGTTCGGGCACACAATCTGCACGCAAAATCGGCTGCAGAGCAGGCCGCTATGTCCTAATCGCTGCTACGGGCCTCTTGCCCATCGCCGCTGGCCACCTGCCTGCGGCCCCATCTTTGGAGTGTGCCTAGATGAACGCTGTGCCTGACGTGGAACCCTCCCGCCTCCCTTTGCTGCTGCGCGCCATGCCCAAGGCCGAGCTGCACATTCACATCGAAGGCTCGCTGGAGCCCGAGCTGATCTTTGCCCTGGCCGAGCGCAATGGCGTGGACCTGCCCTATGCCGATGTGGAGGCTTTGCGTGCGGCCTACGCCTTCACCGATCTGCAGAGCTTTCTGGACATCTACTACGCCGGTGCCAGCGTTCTGCTGCAGGAGGAAGACTTCTACGACATGGCCATGGCCTATCTGCGCCGCGCGGTGCAGGACAACGTGGTGCGGGCCGAGATTTTCTTTGACCCACAAACCCATACCGAGCGCGGCGTGGCCATGGGCACCGTCATCCACGGCCTGCACCGCGCCTGCCACGACGCCAAGGCGCAGTGGGGCATCAGCGCCGAGCTGATTCTGTGCTTTCTGCGCCATTTGAGCGAGGCTGAGGCCCAGGCCACGCTGGAGGCGGCGCTGCCCTTTCGTGAGCAGTTCATCGGTGTGGGCCTGGACAGCAGCGAGCTTGGCCACCCACCGGAGAAATTCACCCGCGTGTTTGCCCGCGCCAGGCAGCTGGGCCTGCGCCTGGTGGCCCATGCCGGCGAGGAGGGCCCGCCTGCCTATGTGTGGGATGCTCTCCACAACCTGCAGGTGGAGCGGGTGGACCACGGTGTGCAGTCCGAGAAAGACGCCGCGCTGATGCTGCACCTGGCCGAGCGTGGCATGCCGCTGACGATGTGCCCGCTGTCCAACCTCAAGCTCTGCGTGGTCGATGACTTGGCACAGCACAATCTGCCGCGCTTGCTGGAGGCCGGGCTGAAGGTGATGGTCAACTCGGACGACCCGGCCTATTTCGGCGGCTATGTCAACGACAACTATGTGCAGCTGTTTGCCGCCACCGGCATGCATGCCGGACATGCCTACCAGCTGGCGCGCAACAGCCTGGAGGCGAGCTTTGCCAGTCCGCAGCAGCAGGCGGCCTGGGTGCAGCAGCTGGATGCTTGCTTCTTGAGGTTCGCGCAACGCGCTTGAACTTTGGGTGGCCGCCTTGTGCGGAGGCGCCCATACGGCGCTTGATGCGTCGTTGCTCGCCCTTGCCGTACGCAAGTACTGTCAGCGGGCGAGTCGCCTCGCCTGAAGCACCGTCTGGGCGTTGTGGAAAATGTCCCAGCGCCCACTGTACGGCGCAGGCCCGCTCCGGCTGGTAGTTTGATGGACCAAGTGCTGTGCGGCTACTGCCCTTGCTCGCTTGTCTTACTCCCTCGCCCGCCTGGGCGGGAGAGGGCAGGGGTGAGGGTGGGTCCAGCCAGATGGGAAACACGGGAATTTCAAGTGTTTTACCGCTGTAGCCCTTGCAGTATGGGCATCAGCAGCTCTCTAAATCAGAGCATTTGCTGCAAATATCAGGCAGCTTCCGCCGCTGCCAATGCCGTGCGCAGCCGCTCGGCATAGCCTTGCAGCACGGCCATGCCGGGTTCCTTGCGTGGCCAGGTGAGGTGCATGCCGTCATCCACATGGCGGGGCAGCATGTGCATATGAAAGTGGAAAACGGTTTGCCCGCCGGCCGCGCCATTGGCCTGGAACAGGGTGATGCCGTCCGGGCCAAACACCTGCTCGGCTGCCACGGCCACGCGCTGGGCTGTTTGCATCACGGCGGCGCATTCGGCCGGTGTCAGCTCCAGCAGCGTGACGGCATGGCGCTTGGTGGCCACCAGCACATGGCCGGGGTTGACCTGGCCTATGTCCATAAAGGCAATGGTCAGCGCGTCTTCGTAAATGGTGGCAGCTGGAATCTCTCCGGCCACCAGCTTGCAGAAAATGCATTGGCCAGGGGGCGAGGTGTCGACAAACATGGGCATGGGGCGCTCTCCAGAACGGGGTGAAAAAGCGGTGCAGCGCGGGGCATGCACACATGTGGGCCATGGTAGATGCTGCAGTTGCGCCGCACCATTCGGGCGAACCGGGCTTGCCCCGGAGCCAGTTTGCGATCTCTTCTGCTTGCATCACCCGATGTGGGTACTTGCAATCACTCTGTCGACAACCGAGACCGCTTTGTATGCTGCTCCACAGGTTTCATGTGGACCAGACACAAAGGTGCCTTGATGACAGCAAGCAATCTTCAAGACCGCTTCCAGGATATCGGTGCAACGCCCGCAAGCGGTGAGCTGAGAGGAAGCCTGGGAGTCTCCGGCATTGCCCTCATGGTGCTCGCGGCGGCGGCACCCTTGACCGTCATTGGCGGAAACATCCCGCTAGGGATGGGCCTGGGAAACGGCGCCGGAGCCCCCATGGGTTTCATCATCGCCTCGGCCGTGCTGTTTCTTTTTTCGATGGGCTTTGTGGCCATGACGCCCCATGTCAACGAGGCCGGGGCCTTTTTCTCCTATGTCAGCAAGGGGCTGGGCCACCGGGCCGGCATGGGGGTTGCGCTGGTGGCCCTTGTCACCTACACGGCCATTCAAGTCGGCATCTATGGCTATATGGGCTGGGCGGTGAATGACACGGTCAAAGCCTATGGCGGCCCTGAGGTGCCCTGGCCTGTTTATGCGTTTGCCACCCTGGCGCTGGTGGCCTGGCTCGGGTATAGGCATATCAGCCTGAGCGCCAGGGTGCTGGGCATTGCCCTGGCCTGTGAAGTGCTGGTGGTGGTGGCCATGAGCACCATGATCTTTGTCAGCGGCGGAGCTTCGGGCATCAATATCCAATCCTTCAAGCCTTCGGTGTTTCTGGAGGGCTCGCTGGGTGTGGCGGTGCTGTTCGCGTTGACGGGCTTTATCGGCTTCGAGGCGACGGCCGTCTTCCGGGATGAGGCCAGGGAGCCTGCGCGGACGATTCCCCGTGCCACCTACCTGTCCGTGCTGCTGCTGGGCAGTTTTTATGCGCTGGCCTGCTGGGCGCTGGTCATTGCCGAAGGTGTCGACCACGTCAAGGCCGCTGCCAACCAGACCTTGGAAGGCAAGGGCAATCTGCTGCTGGACAATGCCCAGACCTATCTGGGGCCCATTGGCCGCGACATCGTGAATGTGCTGCTGATTTCCAGCCTGTTTGCCTGCGTGCTCTCTTTTCACAATGTTCTGGCACGCTACCAGCATGTGCTGGCGCGCAAACGGCTTTTGCCGCAAGCCCTGGGCCGTGTGCACCCGCGCCATGCATCGCCCCATCTCTCATCCCTGGTGCAGACCATCACGGCGGCGCTCATCATTGCCATCTTTGCCCTGCTCCGGCTGGACCCTCTGGTGTCGGTATTCGGCTCCATGGCCGGTGTGGCCACCGTGGGCATGGTGTTGCTGCTCTTTGCCACGTCGGCCGCTGTCTATGTGTTTTTCTCGCGCCATCACGCGCTGGCCAGAAACGATGTGTTTCGCTGCCGCATTGCGCCGGCACTGGCGCTGCTGGGCCTGCTGGGCTGCGCCACACTGGTGCTGTCCAACTTCACGCTGCTCACCGGTGGCAGCGTGGCCTTGAGCGCGTTGCTGGCGGCCTTGCCTTTTGTGGCCTGCCTTATAGGCATGCTCCGTGGGCAAGCGCCGCTGAATTCCTGAAACCCTGTTCAAAAACTGCGCAGACCTGGTCTTGCTTGGAAATTGGAATCACCACAGAGGAATTGGCGAATGCCCTGGACGAATACCGCGTTGCCGCCCTTGATTGGACATACCCCGCTGGAGGGGGGCGCGCCGCGTGCCCGCGATCTGGGGCTGCATTTTGCCGGCGTGCCCGGCCCCTGGAATGCCATTACCGATGTGCCGGGGGTGGAGGTCGGCTGCGTCACCTTGCTGGGGGAGTCCGGCAGCGGCAAGGCCATTCGCACCGGCGTCACCGCCATCTTGCCGCGCGGACGCCAGGCGCTGGGCCGCTCCTGCGCGGCCGGCCTGCATTCGCTCAATGGCAATGGCGAGCTCACGGGCAGTGCCTGGATAGAGGAAAGCGGCGGCCTGGCCATGCCCATTCTCCTGAGCAATACCCATTCCGTGGGTGCTTGCCACCATGGCAGCTTGCAATGGGTGTTGCAGCAGCAGCCGCAGCTGGGGCGGCAGTGGCTGCTGCCGGTGGTAGGAGAGACCTGGGATGGCTATCTCAACGACATCAATGGCCAGCATGTGCTGCCGGAGCACGCGGCGCTGGCCCTGGAGTCGGCGTCCTCCGGCGCGGTGCCCGAAGGGGCCGCAGGTGGCGGCACGGGAATGAACTGCTACGCCTTCAAGGCGGGCAATGGCACGGCCTCCCGCCAGGTGCGCTTTGGGGCGCAGCACTTTACGGTGGGCGTGTTTTTGCAAGCCAACTTTGGCGTGCGGCAGGAGTTGCGCATAGGCGGTGTGGATGTGGGCGCGGCCCTGGCTGCAGACAATCCACTGCAAGCCCATTTTGGCGATGCCCCGGCTGGCGCGGGTTCGTGTCTTGCCATCGTTGCCACGGATGCGCCCTTGCTGCCGCTGCAATGCAAGGCGCTTGCCCGGCGGGTTGGCCTGGGGATTGCCCGCACAGGCACTTGTGGTTCGCATTTTTCCGGGGATTTGTTCATGGCATTTTCCACGGCCAATGCGGGAGCGCTGGACAGCCGTTTTCCCGGCAGCGAGCCCGAAGATGCTGTGCTGCGCTCTCTGTGCTTTGTCCCCTGGGGCCATGTGGATGCGCTCTATACCGCCGTTGTCGAAGCCACCGAGGAGGCAGTCGTCAACGCCCTGGTGGCGGGCCGCAGCATGGTCGGGCTGGATGGGCGCCGCAGCCCCGGCATTCCCCACGCCGAATTGCAACGGCTGCTGGCCCGGTGACGACAACACATGACAAGCTGGAACCCTCCCTCCATGGATTGCGCGGCGGAGCGGCCCCTGTTTGAAGCCGCAGCAGAGGCTACCCATGCGCTGGGCTCTGTGCATTTCTGGCCTGCATTTTTCAAACTGCTGCGTGTGCGCCTGGCGTTTGAAAATGCGCTGGTGACCTGGTACTACCCCCGCCAGGCACCCACGGTGGTGCTGGAGTTTGACTGGGTCGCCAGTGCAGCGGAGTCCCAGGTCACACGCTATGTGGAAGGTATGTACCGTCTGGATCCTTTTTTCCAGGCCTTCGAGAACGGACTCGGGCCAGGACTGCATTGGCTCAGCGATGTGGCGCCCGACTGCTTTCGACAGACCGATTACTACGCAAACTACTTTCGCGACGCCGTGGGCCAGGATGAGGTCCAGCTGGTGTGTGCAAGCCATGGTGGGCTGTTGTCGGTGTCCCTGGGAGCCGGCCAGCATTACGCGGCCTCGGAAGCCCGTTCGCTCCACCCTTTGCAGCCCTGGCTGTTGGCCATCTTGTCCCGTCATGCCGACGCCGGCACAGATACGGCTGCGGCAAAAGGGCTTGCGGCTCCATCGCTGGCGCTCCCTTTTCGCGATGCGCTGGCACGCTTTGGTGTCGGCGCGCTCTCGCCGCGCGAGGCAGAAGTCGCCCGTCTGACGCTGCAAGGCCATTCCCTGCAGTCCATCGCCCAGCACTTGGGCATTGCCAGCGAAACGGTGAAAAGCCACCGACGCCATGTCTATGCCAAGCTGGATGTGCGCAGCCCTTCCGAGCTGTTTGCGCTTTTCACTGCGGGTCTTGGACCTGCCCCAGCGTTGCCTATGGCTGAATGAGCGCTGCGTTCTACGCCTGTGGCAGCCCCTGCGGCAGCTGCATATCGCAGCCGGCAAATTCCTGCACCAGAAAATCCAGCAGCGCCCGCATCAAAGGGGACTGGTGCTCCTTGGAGGTGTAGACCGCATGGATGCCCAGGGGCAGGGGCTCGGCCTCGGGCAGCAGCACCTCGATGGTGCCGCGCGCCACATGGGCGGCGGCGGCATACCAGGGCTGCAGGCTGATGCCCACGCCCGCCAGCGTGGCTTCCAGCAAGGCCGTGCTGTTGTTGGCGCAGAGGTTGCCGCGCACCGCCACTTCGATGGCCGCGCCGTCCTGGGTGAAGGGCCAGTGGTTGTGGCCAAAGTAAGCATAGGACAGGCAGTTGTGCTGCGCCAGATCGGCCACGGCCTGCGGGCGGCCCTGGCGCTCCAGGTAGCTGGGGGCTGCGCACACCACGGAGCGGCAGATACCCAGGGGCCGCGCGATCAGTGATGGGTCCAGCGTGTTGCTGATGCGGATCGACAGGTCGATGCGCTCTTCCACCAGGTCCACGGTGCGTTCGGTGGTTTGCAGGTCGATGCAGGCCTGGGGGTGCAGGGCCAGAAACCGCCCCACCATGCCCACCAGGGTGGCCTGCGCCAGAGAGTGTGAGCAGGCCACGCGCAGCAGGCCGCTGAGCTGCGTGTCTGTGCTGCCGGCGCCCTGGGTGAGCTGCTGCGACAGGGCCAGCAACTCCTCGCTGTGCCGGAGCACGCGCTCGCCGGTGGCGGTCAGGCCGATGCGGCGTGTATTGCGGTGGAACAGGCGGGCGCCCACCCAGTCCTCCATTTCCGCCAGATAGCGGCTGACCATGGCGCGCGACATGTCCAGTGCATCCGCCGCCGCCGTGAGGCTGCCGCGCTGGGCGATGGTGACAAAAACCTGGGTGGCGGTGATGCGGTCCATAAGTTGATGGTTTATCCGATCGATTCATGCAACAAGTTATTGATCATTGTGCTGTTTATCGATCGGATTGGCTTGTTTAAGGTTGCGGTCTTGCGCTGATCCGGCGCTGACCTCACCGAAAGCACAGACCATGAACCGTCGTCACACCCTGGCCGCATCGGCCCTGATCGCTCTTGCCACCGTCGGTGGCTTTTTGGGCACAGCCCAGGCGCAAGCGCAAGCCCAGGAGCAAGGTAGCGCCTTGCAGTTGCAGACCTTTAACCCGGGCACGCAATCGCTGTTCCCGGTGTCGGCCTCCATCCTCAGCGGCCCGACCGAGGCCGTGCTGATCGATGCCCAGTTCCAGCGCAATGACGCCCAGGCCCTGGTCGAGCAAATCAAGCAGACCGGCAAGACGCTGAAGCTGGTCTACATCAGCCAGGCCGATCCGGACTATTACTTCGGGCTGGATGTGATCCAGTCGGCCTTCCCCCAGGCACGCGTGGTGGCCGCGCCGCAGACCGTGGCGGCGATCGAGAAGCAGATGCAGGGCAAGCAGGCCTATTGGACCCCCATCCTGCAGGGCAACGCGCCCAAGCAACTGCTGCTGCCCACGGCGCTTGTGGCCGACCACTTCACCGTGGACGGCCAGCGCGTCGAGCCCAAGGGCTATGGCGGTGCACATGGCGGCCATGGCTATCTGTGGGTGCCGTCGCTGAAGACGGTGCTCGGCGGTGTGGCCGTGTCCAGCGGCATCCATGTGTGGATGGCCGATGCCCAGACCCCTGCCGCACGCGCCAACTGGCTGCAGCGGCTGGACGAGATCGCCGCGCTGCACCCCCGCCATGTGGTGCCCGGCCACTATGTGGGTGCCGTACCCCAGGGGCTGGAGGCCCTGCGATTTACCCAGGGCTATATCCAGAACTTCGAGCGCCGGGCGGCTGCGGCGCAGAACGCGACCCAGTTGGTGAATGGGGTCCTGCACGACTATCCGGGCCTGGGTGGCGTCTCTTCCCTGGAGCTGTCGGCCAAGGTGTTCAAGGGCGAGATGAAGTGGCCGCAGTGAACTTGTGCTGCGCAACGTGGGTAAAAGCAGGAGCATGCACTGCATATAGGTTCAGCGTTTCAAGCATGAAACCATGTGAAGCGCTGACCGTTAAAGCACAGGCTGCTCCTGTTTTTCTAAACCTGCTGCACAGAACGGTAGCTGCCCGTTATGCTGGGTGGCATGAAGATCTACCGCGCCGCCTTGCTCCGCTTTGCCGACGACGGCAGCCCCCAGTACGACAGCGACGGCCTGCTGGCCGTGGGCCCCGATGCCCAAGGCCGGGAGTGCGTGCTGGCCGCCGGCAGCTGGCAGGCGCTGCAGGGGCAGTGGGCGCAGCACCCTGGTGCCGAAGTGATGCACCTGCCGGGCCGGCTGATTGCACCGGGTTTTGTGGACATGCACATCCACTATCCGCAGACCGATGTGATTGGCGCGCCGGCCGATGGGCTGCTGCCCTGGCTGGAGCATTACACCTTCCCGCACGAGTCGCGCTTTCACGACCGGGCCTATGCGGACGGCGTGGCGGAATTTTTTCTGGATGAGCTGCTGCGCAACGGCGTGACCACGGCGCTGACTTTTGCCACCTCGCACCCAGCGTCGGTGGACGCCATCATGGCGGCCTCGCAGGCGCGCGGCATGCGCATGATGGCCGGCAAGGTGCTGCAGGACCGCCACAGCCCCGACGGCGTGCGCGACGATTGCGAGCAGGGCTTGATCGACACCGAAGCCTTGATTGGCCGCTGGCACGGCGTGGACCGCCTGGGCTATGCCATCACGCCGCGTTTTGCGCCCACCAGCAGCGAGGCGCAATTGCGCGGCGCGGGCGCGTTGGCGGCCAAGTACAGCGATGTCTGGGTGCATTCCCATGCCTCGGAAAACCTGGATGAGATCCGCTGGGTGCGTGGGCTCTACCCGCAGGCACGCAGCTATCTGGACGTGTACGCCGGCTTTGGCCTGATGCGCGAGCGCGCGGTCTATGCCCATTGCATCTGGCTGGACGAGGCCGACCGCGCCCTGCTGCGCGAGACCGGCACGGCGGCGGCCATCAGCCCCACCAGCAATCTGTTTTTGTCCAGCGGCTACTTTGATTATCTGAAGGCCGATGCCGCAGGCTTTCGCTATGGCCTGGCCAGCGATGTGGGCGGAGGCATGAGTTTTTCGCCGTTTCGCACCATGCAGGCAGCCTATGTGGTGGGGCGCGAGGGCCATGCCAAACAGGGCTTTAGCCTCAAGCCCGGGGCCCTGTGGTGGCAGCACACGGCGGGCGCAGCCCGGGCGCTGGGCCTGGAGGGAGTCATTGGCAATCTGCAGCCGGGCTGCGAGGCGGATTTCATCATCCTCAACCCCAGCTGCACGCCGCTCCTGGCGCGCAAGACGGCGCAGGCCGAAAGCCTGGACGAGCTGCTGTTTGCGATGATTGTGCTGGGCGATGACCGCTTGATTGAGCAAGCCGTTATTGCGCGTTGAGCGGGGCATCGCTGCGCGCATGGGCGCCCAGGCTGTGGCCGCGTTGCAGGGCCGCGCTGGCAATCAGCCAGGCCGTGTCCAGCCGGTTGCGCAGCGGCAGGCTGGAGGCAGCACCCAGGGGCAGGGCGCGGCGCCAGGCGTCCAGCTGCGCCACGGCTTGTTCCAGCCCCTGGCGCTGGCGCACCAGGCCGACCTGGGTTTGCATCAGCTGTTGCAGCGCGACCAGGATGCGGTGGTCTGCTTCGGCGGCTGCGGCTGCGGTTGCTTGCGGTTGGGGCGCGTACTGCCCGTTGGTACTGGGCGCCAGAGTGCCAATACGCGCGCCGGCTGCGCGGCCCGTGACCACGCATTCCAGCAGGGAGTTGCTGGCCAGGCGGTTGGCGCCATGCAGGCCGGTGCAGGCCACCTCGCCAATGGCGGACAGGCCGGCCACGCCGGTGCTGCCATCCACATTGGCCCGCACGCCACCGCAGGCGTAATGCATGCAGGGCGCCACGGGGATGGCCTGGGTGGCCAGGTCCAGGCCATGGGCCGCGCACAGCGCGGTGACGCCGGGGAAATGCGCGTCAAGCCAGGCGCGCGGGCGGTGGCGGATATCGAGCAGCACATGGTCCAGGCCATGGCGGGCCATTTCAGATGCGATGGCGCGCGCCACGATATCGCGCGGCGCCAGCTCGGCGCGGGCGTCATAGGCCGGCATAAAGCGCTGGCCATCGGGCAGGCGCAGCAGCGCACCTTCGCCGCGCAAGGCCTCGGTGACCAGGCCTACGGAGTGCCCGCCAATCTGCAGCGCCGTGGGGTGAAACTGCAAAAACTCCAGGTCCTCCACCGCGCAGCCGGCACGCCAGGCCATGGCCACGCCGTCGCCGCTGCTGCCCTCGGGGTTGGTGGTGTGGCTGTACAGCCGGCCCAGGCCGCCACTGGCCAGCACGGTGTGGCCCGCAGCCCAGTGCAGCAGCATGCCGTCGGCCTGCTGCACCAGGGCGCCGGCGCAGCGGCCATCGGCGGCCGTCAACAGCTCGAGTGCCGTGGCGTTCTCCACCAGGGTGAGGTGAGGGCGTTGGCGGCAGGCCTGCAGCAAAGCGCCGTGCACGGCGTGGCCGGTGCAGTCCGCCGCGTGGGCGATGCGCCGCTGCCCATGGCCACCCTCGCGCGTCAGATGCAGGCTGCCATCGGCATTGCGGGTAAAGGGCACGCCGTGGGCGCACAACCAGGCCATGGCGTCCGGCGCCTGGGCCAGGATGGCGCGCACCGCCTCGGGCCGGCAGTGGCCGGCGCCGGCGTTCAGCGTGTCCTGCACATGGGCCTCCAGACTGTCGTTTGCGTCCAGGACCGCGGCAATACCGCCCTGGGCCCAGGCGCTGGCGCATGCAGACAGCGGCCCTTTGCTGAGCAGCACCACGCGCAGCGTGGCCGGCAGCGACAGTGCTGCGCTCAGACCGGCCAGGCCCGCGCCGATGATCAACACATCGGCGCGTGGGATGTCGGGAAGTGAGGCTTGCATGGGGTGTGATCTCCGTGATGTAGAGCGCTGTGTTGTGTGGGGCGGCTCACCCCCACCCTCTCCCCTTCGGTGCGAGGGAGAAATAGCCGGGGCAAGCCCCCATCCCCACCTTCTCCCGGTGGGGGAAGGGGTCATACCTCAGGCAGGCGGTGCGCTCCTGCTGCTGCGTGACAGGCCCCATTCGCCAGAGACACCGCGCAAGGGCTGCCCCGCCGCGCTGGTGTCGTCCCCCTGCCCGCGAGCGCAGCGACGCGAAGAGCGGGGGGAAGGCGCCGCAGGCGACTCAGGGGGGTGTCCCAATTTCAAGCCGCACCAAAATGCGTGAACAGCGGCATGTCTTGCGCCAATTCCCCGCTGCTGCGCACGCGCTGGCGCCGGGCTGCGGCGAATGCCAGCATGCGTTCCAGTGGCTGGCGTGCGGCGGTGATCAGCTCGGGCGCCAGCGTGATGGCGCCATGGCCGTGGCGCAGCACTTGCTCCACGCCATCGAGCTGGTTCATGGCCATCCAGGGGCAGAAGGCGCAGCTTTTGCAGCTGGCGCCCACGCCGGCCGTGGGCGCGGCCATGAACTCCTTGTCCGGGTAGCGTTCCCGCATGGCGTGCAGGATGCCCTGGTCGGTGGCGACGATAAATCGCTGGGCTGGCAGCCGGCCCACGGCATCGATGAGCTGGGTGGTGGAGCCCACCACGGTGGCCTGTGCGGCCACGGCCTCGGGCGATTCGGGGTGGACCAGAATCGCCGCGTCGGGGTGTTCGCGGGCCAGGGCGGCCAGCTCCTCGGCCTTGAATTCGTCATGCACCAGGCAGGCGCCTTGCCACAGCAGCATGTCGGCACCGGTCTGGCGCTGGATATGGGCGCCCAGGTGGCGGTCGGGCGCCCACAGGATTTTTTCGCCCCGCGCGTGCAGATGGGCCACGATGTCCTCGCCCACCGACGAGGTCACCACCCAATCGGCACGGGCTTTGACGGCGGCGCTGGTGTTGGCGTAGACCACCACGGTGCGGTCGGGGTGGGCATCGCAAAAAGCGCTGAAGGCCTCGGCCGGGCAGCCCAGGTCCAGTGAGCAGGTCGCATTGCCATCGGGCATGAGTACGCGCTTGCCGGGGCTGAGGATTTTGGCCGTCTCCCCCATGAAGCGCACGCCGGCCACGACCAGGGTGCTTGCAGGATGCTCGGCGCCAAAGCGGGCCATTTCCAGCGAATCGCCCACGCAGCCGCCGGTGGCGCGGGCCAGGTCTTGCAATGCACCGTCCACATAGTAGTGGGCCACCAGCACGGCGTTGTGGGCCTGCAGCAGCCCCTGGATGCGGGCCATGGCGGCCTGGCGCTGGGCTGCAGAAAGCGGTGGCGGAAGCTGTTCCCAGGCGGTGGCGATGCTGTGGGGCAAGGCTGCAGGGGCGGCGCAGGCAGTCGAGGGCATGGCGGTCTCTGAGGTGGCAAAAGACCTATTATTCTCAATTTGAGCATTAATGCAAAATGGAGAGGTTTCCGAGTGTGTCTGATGGCCCTCTATTCCGTGGTTTGAAGGGGGGAGCAAATCTCACGGAAAATAGGGCCATGGCTTCGGCGTCATGGGCGCCGACACAACAACAAACGCGAAAGAACCGGCATGAGCATCAAGAGCGATAAATGGATCCGCAAGATGGCGGAGCAGCACGGCATGATCGAGCCCTTCGAGCCCGGCCAGGTGCGCGAAGCCGACGGCAAGAAGATCATCAGCTACGGCACCAGCAGCTATGGCTACGACATCCGCTGCGCACGTGAATTCAAGGTGTTCACCAACATCCACAGCACCGTGGTGGACCCCAAGAACTTCGACGAGAAAAGCTTTGTCGATTTCGAGGGCGACTACTGCATCATCCCGCCCAACAGCTTTGCGCTGGCCCGCACCATGGAGTACTTCCGCATTCCGCGCGATGTGCTCACCGTGTGCCTGGGCAAGAGCACCTATGCGCGCTGCGGCATCATCGTCAACGTCACGCCCTTCGAGCCCGAGTGGGAAGGCTATGTGACGCTGGAGTTCTCCAACACCACGCCGCTGCCAGCCAAGATCTATGCGGGCGAGGGCTGTGCCCAGGTGCTGTTCTTCCAGGGCGATGAACAGTGCGAGACCAGCTACAAGGACCGCAACGGCAAATACCAGGGCCAGCATGGCGTGACCCTGCCAAAGACCTGATTGGCCTTTTCAGACCCACAAAAAGCGCGGATGGACTCCGCGCTTTTTTTATAGCTGCGCACGCAGAGTGGATGCGCTGTTGAGCGCTATTCAGGGCTGGAAATGCACCTGGTTGCCGCCGATCTTTCGGGACTGCTGCAGGGCTTCATCGCAGCGCTGCAGCAGCGCAGCCTCCGTGTCTTCCGTGCCGTTGTGCAAGGTGGGGTGCAGGGCGGTGATGCCGGCGCTCAGCGTCGGCGCTCCCCCCTGGGGCCAGCGGTGCTGTTCGACCGTGGCCAGAATGTCGAGCGCCATGCGCTGCACATCTTCGGCCGGGGTGTCGGGCAGCAACACCATGAATTCCGTTTCGCCCCAGCGGGCCACCCGATCGGAGTCGCGCAGCCTGGCCCGCAGGTGGCGGGCCAGGTCCTGGAGGATCTGGCCATGGGCTTCGGGGGGCAAAGGCGGGCTGCGCTGTGTGAAACCATCGATGTCCAGTGCCATCAGGCACAGCGGCCGGCCGCTGCGGCGGGCCAGGGCGGTGGCGAACTGGAGCTGGGCGCCAAAGCCGCGCCGGTTCAGTAGGCCGGTCAGCGGGTCGGTTTCGGCCTGCTGATCCCACAGACCTTTCTTTGGCTCCGGGCCTTCTTGCTGCCCTTGGGCCATGCCGCGCAAGGCATGTGACAGCTGCTGCAGCTCGCGGCTGCTGTGCAGCTGTGGGAATGCGGCGGGCGGGTTGCCGGCGTTGAACTGCAGGGCAGCCTGCGTCAGGCTGTGCAGCCCATGCACCGTGCGCCGGCTCAGCCACCACAGCAGGGCCGCAGCCAGCAAAGCCAGCGCCAGTGCGGCAGCGCCTGCCTGCAGCAGCGACGGGGTGGTGGCAGAGGCGGCAGCCACGGGCTGGCGCGCCACCACATACCAGCCCTGGTCGCTGGTTGCACTGCGGGAGGGCAGGGCGGCCACGGCGGTCAGAAAAGGGGTGCTGCTGTCACTCCAGCGCAGCATGCGGCAGGGGGGCTGTGGGGCTTGGGGCGGCGCGGTCTTTGGCAAAAACGCCGGCCCATCGACAGGCGTGGCCGTCAGCTGGTCAGCAGGGGCGTAGAGCATGCGGCCGTGGCGGTCGAAGATGAACAGTGCCACCTGGCTGTCCGGAGTCAGGGTGGCGCGCAGCGTCTGCAGCGTCGAACGGGCCCAATCCCAGTGGGTGTGCAGGCCCAGCACGCCCAGCAGTGCACCGCCGGCCTGGATGGGCGCGGAAAAACTCACCAGCAGCGGTGGCTCGCCCGAGGCGCTGGCGGGCAGCAAAGGCGCCAGCAGCTTGGCGGGCAGCACATCGGAGACATAGACCGCCTGGCTGCCGGCCGTGAACCAGGGCGCGTTCGCCACGCTGCGCCCCTCCAGCAGGTCGCCGCTGGCTTGCACCACTCGCCCCTGGGCATCGGCCACACCGACCCAGGCGGTGTAGGGGCGAATCAGCGGAATGCGTGTGACCAAGGCCTGGACCGCCGGAGTCTCCAAGCCCTCATGCCAGAGATCGGGTGATTGGGCCAGCACCTGCACCAGCTGGCTGCGTGCGAACAGCTCGTCGGCCAGCTGCTGGGCACCGCTGTTTGCCAGCACCTGCAAGGCCTGGCCGGCTTCACGTGCCAGCCGGTTTTTCTGCAGCTCGGCAAAGGCCAGCCACAGCAGCAATGTCAGCACCGCTGCCAGCACCCCGGCCCCCCATGCCAGCGGGGTGCGCAGGCTGCGCGGCAAGGGGAGGGCTGAGGCGTCCGGGCTCATGTGCAGCGGCTCAGGAAGCGCTCAAGCCTGCGCGGTGGCTGCGCGCTGCCAGGCGTGCTGCGGCCAGATCCCAGCCGCCCCAGCCGCAGCTCTTGAACAGCACAGGGCCTGTGGGGCGGGCAAGGTTCTGGCGCAGGCATTGGGCCAGCGTGGGGAAGCTGGCCACATCCAGGCCGGCTTGCAGCAGATCGCCGGCTTCATGCTCGGCTTCCGAGGTGTCGACGATGACCTGCCCCTGGCGCGCGAACTGCTGGCACAGGCCGGGGGCCAGCTCCACCATGCGGGGGGTGAAGGCGCCCACGGCGGCGATGAAGGCATCACTGCGCGGAGCATGGTGCAGCACCACTTCCTGGGCCGGGGTGCAGGTGACGATGTTGGGGCAATGGGCCACGGCTTGGTCCAGGTCTTGCACGGCATGGGCCTGCAGGCCCAGTGACTGCGCGTGATCGACCAGGGCCTGCACGCTGCTGGCGCTGCGCGAGGCCACCCAGACTTCCCGGGTGCCAAGCCCTGCGGCAAAGGCTTCCAGGTGGGACTGGCCTTGCACACCGGCACCGATGATCAGCAAGGGGCCGGCAGGGTTGGGTGCAAAGCGTTGGGCGGCCAGCAGCGACACGGCGGCGGTACGGCGCGCGGTGACGGTGGGGCCATCCACGATCAGGCGGCGCTCGCCGGTGGCGATGTCGAAGATGGTGACATCGCCCTGAATGGTGGGGCGGGGCGTACCGGCATTGCCAGGGGTGAAGCTGATGAGCTTGGTCATGGCCACCTGGCTGTCGCTGGCGGGCATGCAGAACAAGCTGCCACCCTGGGGCAGGGGCATGACGATGCGTGGCGGCACCTGGGCCTGGGGGTCTTGCAGCACGGCAGCAAGTTCCTGGGCCAGCGCATTCCAGGGCAGCAGGGCTGCGGTAGCGGTGGGAGACAGGGGCGGGAGTGGAGCAGGCATGGTGCTCGCGAGGGGGGCAGACAGGACTTGCATGCCGTGGTTATACCGTGGCTGCTGTGCTGGCCGATCAAAGAGCTGTCGCCCACAGGGCCGGTGGCATGAGGTCTCTTCCTACAGCATCTTGGGGTGAAGTGGGGGCGAGCATCCTGGATCGGCTACGTAGCATTCCTTTCGTCGGAGATTGGGAGAGGCGCTCGATGAAAAGAACACGCGATAGGGTGGCCCGCACATTGGAGCGGGCGGAATGGCAATGGCTGTTGGTGGCGCTGGGTTTGCTGGCCATTGCTGGCCTGCTGTATGCCATGTTCGACACCGCCAGCGAGCATATGGTGCATGCGCAGGAAGCCAGTCGCAATGCCCCGCATGTGGGATATGCGCCGGCGGAGGCCACGCAGGCAGCGCGCTTGCAGGCCAGTACGCCTTGAGAACGTGTTCAAAGTCTCCTCGCGGCGCGCCAGCGTCTTTGCGGGATGGGATACAAGGCGCGACACCGCAGCAATAGCCGTGCTATTGCGAGGATTCGCAACACAGTAGACCGCCCGCAAAGGCACTGGCCCTTCGGGTTGGAGCGAAATCGGGCGATTTCTTCGCGCTGAAGCTTGCTTGCACCCTGGTGCAAGCTGCGCTCCATCGCTGCGAACTCATCCCGATTACGTTCCAACGCGCCTGCGTAGAGACATTGAACACGTTCTGAGATCGTAAACACGCTCTGAGAACGTGTTCAAAGTCTCGCCAGATGTGAGAAGCTCGCAGGATGAGAAAAGGCTACCCCAGCGATATCAAGCGCGAGCAGTTCGAAGTGATCCGGCCAATGCTGGAGAGTGCGCGCAAAAGGACGGCCCCACGCAAGGTGGAGCTTTACGAGGTGTTCTGCGCCGTGCTGTATCTGCTGCGCACGGGCTGCCAGTGGCGAGCGCTGCCCAGCGACTTTCCCAAGTGGCGCACGGTGCATTCGTACTGGGCGATCTGGAGCGAGCCCCGCGAGGAAGGCAGCCTGCTGGAGCAGGCTTTAAAAAAATCAGGTTGGCGCGGCCCGCGAGAAACTGGGGCGCAACGCATGCAGCGCGTTCTTGATTGTGGACGCGCAGAGCGTGAAGAACACGGACACGGCGGGGCTGAAGGGCTATGACGCGGGCAAGAAGGTCTGTGGGATCAAGCGCCACATTGCGGTGGACACGCAGGGGCTGCCACATGCCATTGCGGTGACCACGGCCGAGGTAACGGACCGCAAAGGTGCCCTGCAGGCCCTGCAGCGCTGTAAGCGGACGTTGGGGCGAGTGCAAGGCGTGCTGTGCGACAGCGGCTACGTGGGCCAGCCCTTTGCGCAGGGCGTACAAGAGATTCTGGGCGAGCACGTGACGGTGCAAATCGCCAAGAGGAGCGAGATGCACAGCTTTAAGGTCATGCCCAAGCGCTGGGTAGTGGAGCGCAGCTTCGCCTGGCTGGAGAAGAACAGAAGGTTATGGAAAAACTGCGAGCGTTGGCTCAACACCAGCTTGCAGTTCGTCCATCTGGCGTTCTTGGGGCTCTTGCTCAGGAGACTTTGAACACGCTCTGAGGCCATAGATCCGCTCCGGGAGCGTCCATGCGCTCTGCGCAGCTTTGCGGCCGCCGCCCCATAATGGCGACCCTGGTGCATATACCATGCCGCCAGTGATGAGGAATACACGCCATGAAGTGGGACGGTAACCGGGAATCCGAGAATGTTGAAGATCGCCGCTCGGACAATGGCGGCGGTGGGGGCGGGCCTGTCTTTGGCGGGCGCAACATTGGTATAGGCACCATCGTCGTGGCCCTGTTGGGTGGCTGGGCGCTGGGCATCAATCCGCTGACCATTTTGGGTCTGCTCAGTGGCGGTGGTGCGCCCGTGGCGCAGCAGAGTGCCCCCGCGCATTCCACACCGGCCAATGACCAGATGGCGCGCTTTGTGCGTACGGTGCTGGCCGATACCGAAGACGTATGGACCGGCATCTTTCGTCAGAACGGCAGCCAGTACCAAGACCCTAAATTGGTGTTGTTCAGCCGGGTGCAGCCCACGGCCTGCGGCACGGGCCAGGCGGCCATGGGGCCGTTTTATTGCCCTGCAGACCAGAAGGTCTATATCGATCTGTCGTTTTATGACCAACTCAAAAACCAGCTGGGTGCGCCCGGTGAGTTTGCCCAGGCCTATGTGATTGCCCATGAGGTGGGCCACCATGTGCAGAACCTGCTGGGCATCAGCGGCAAGGTGGACCAGATACGTGGGCGCGTGAGCAAGGTGGAATACAACCGCCTTTCCGTCAAGCTGGAGCTGCAGGCCGATTGCCTGGCCGGCGTCTGGGCCCACCATGCCCAGGCTGCACGGCAGATCTTGGAGCAGGGCGATGTGGAATCGGCCATGAATGCGGCGGCCAAGATTGGTGACGACGCGCTGCAGCGGGCCCAGACCGGCCAGGTGGTGCCTGACAGCTTTACCCACGGCAGCAGTGCCCAACGCCAGCGCTGGTTCATGACCGGGCTGCAAGGCGGCAGCGTCAAGGCCTGCGACACTTTCTCGGCCGCGTCGCTGTAATGCCCGTGGTTTTCTACCCTGGCCGGTGTCGCCAGGGGCCGGGGTGACCGCTGTTGCAGCCCGGATTTGTAGCGCGCATGCAGTCATCTTTGCCGGCAATGCGACAATAGCGTTATCCATGACAAGTTCTTTCTCCAATCTTCTCTTGGCGGAGCCGCTGGCGCGTGCTGTGGCCGAAATGGGCTACGAGTCCATGACCCCCATCCAGGCCCAGGCCATCCCTGTGGTGCTGACCGGCAAGGATGTGATGGGCGCCGCCCAGACCGGCACCGGCAAGACGGCAGCGTTTTCGCTGCCGCTGCTGCAGCGCCTGATGCGCCATGAAAACACCTCGGCTTCACCGGCGCGCCACCCTGTGCGTGCTCTGGTGCTGCTGCCCACGCGGGAGCTGGCCGATCAGGTGGCCCAGCAGATTGCGCTGTACGCCAAGCACACCAAGCTGCGCAGCACGGTGGTGTTTGGCGGCATGGACATGAAGCCCCAGACCGCCGAGCTGAAGAAGGGCGTGGAAATCCTGGTGGCCACCCCTGGCCGTCTGCTGGACCACATCGAAGCCAAGAACGCCGTGCTCAACCAGGTGGAATACGTGGTGCTGGACGAGGCCGACCGCATGCTGGATATCGGCTTTCTGCCGGATCTGCAGCGCATCCTCTCCCACCTGCCCAAGAGCCGCACCACCTTGCTGTTCTCGGCCACCTTCTCGCCCGAGATCAAGCGCCTGGCCAACAGCTATCTGCAGGACCCCGTCACCATCGAGGTGGCGCGGCCCAACGAAACCGCTTCCACCGTGGAGCAGCGTTTCTACAGTGCGAATGACGACGACAAGCGCCGCACCATCTGCGCCGTGCTCAAGGAGCGTGGCATTCGCCAGGCCTTTGTGTTCTCGAACAGCAAGCTGGGCTGTGCCCGCCTGACCCGCGCGCTGGAGCGCGACGGTCTGCGCGCTGCCGCACTGCACGGCGACAAGAGCCAGGACGAGCGCCTGAAGGCACTGGACGCGTTCAAGCAGGGCGAAGTCGACCTGCTGGTGTGCACCGACGTGGCTGCGCGCGGCCTGGACATCAAGGATGTGCCGGCGGTGTTCAATTACGACGTGCCCTTCAACGCCGAAGACTATGTGCACCGCATTGGCCGTACCGGCCGTGCCGGGGCCTCGGGCCTGGCCGTGACGCTGGTGTCCAACAGCGATACCCGCTTGGTGGCCGATATCGAGAAGCTGATCAAAAAGAAGATCGATGTGGAAAGCTACGAGCTGCCATCGTTCCGCCGTGACCGTAGCGAACGCAGCGACCGTGGTGAGCGCACAGACCGTAGTGAACGCAGCGAACAGCGCGGTGAACGTGGCGAGCGTGAATATGGCAGCCACCGCCGCAGCCGCGACGATGCCGGCTATGGTTCTGCCCATACGGCGGGTTACCGCCCGGTGGGCCGGGGCATGGGGCGCCCGCTGCGTGCGGCGCCGGCAGATCCCTTCTTTGACAAGCCCTACGAGGCACCGGACGAGTCCTCCACCGCATCGTGGGATGTGTCGACCCAGACCGCATTGCCGGGCCGTGTCGGCTCCACGGCCAAGTCCAAGCGCAAGCTGGCGGCCTTGTTCAAGCCCGCCGGGAGTTTTTAAACTCCTCTTCCCCTGAGGGGCGGTGTCGGAGCGCAAGCTCCCATGCAAAAAGCCAGCGCGAACGCTGGCTTTTTGCATGAAGAGGGTAGGCGCTGTGCGCCGGAGGTCAGCCCGGTTGCTGGGCTTGCTCGCAGTCCAGTTGAAACAGCTGGCGCTGCTGCAGATCGCTGTCCAGGCGCACGGCGGTCAGCTGGCCGCCCCAGACGCAGCCGGTGTCCAGTGCCATCAGCTGGGGCCGGTTGATCAGGCCGAGGGTGGACCAGTGGCCAAAGGCCACCACGTCCTGGGCCGTACGGCGGTCGGGGCAGTCAAACCAGGGCATCAGCCCGGCTGGAGCGTGCTCGGCCGACTCTGCACTGTCAAAATCCATGCGCCCTTCGGCGCTGCAAAAGCGGATGCGGGTCAGGGTGTTGACGATCACCCGCAGTCGCTCATCACCGTCCAGCGTCGGATGCCAGCAGTCAGGCAAGTTGCCATACATCACGCGCAGGAAATCGGCCAGATCGGGGCCGCGCAGCACCTGCTGGACCTCTTCGGACAGGGCCAGGGTGTCATCCAAGGTCCAGGATGGCTGCACCCCTGCATGCAGCATCAACAGGCGCTGTCCATGGGCATCGTGCCAGCTGCGGGCCAGCGGCTGCTGGCGCAGCCAGTCGATCAATGCTTCACAGTCCGGCGCATCCAGCACGCTGGCCAGCGTGTCGCGGCGCGATGATTTGCGCATGCCATGGGCAGCGGCCAGCAGGTGCAGGTCGTGGTTGCCCAGAACGGCTTGCACGGCATCACCCCAGGCCATGCATTGGCGCAGCACGCCGGCGGAGTCCGGCCCGCGATTGACCAGGTCGCCCAGTAAAAACAAGGTGTCGCGGCTGGGTGAAAAGTCCATCTGCTGCAACAGGCGCTGGAATGCGCCATGGCATCCCTGGATGTCGCCAATCAAGTAATAGGCCAAGGTCTTCTCCTGCACAAGGGCTGGTAGCTTTGCATCGCGGTTGCTGCGCGATTCAAAGCTGCCAGCCGGTATCTAAGCCCAGCTCGGGGCGCGGGCTGGGATTATCCCGCGCCCCAGCTGCTTGATATGGTGTTTTGACAACAGATTCCTGTTATCAATCATGTAACGCTGCAATAGGGCTTGGGGCGCTACATCGCGTGATATGGCAATAAGCCTGTCTATATGGCAATGAAAGCACTTTGTTTCAATTGTTTGTGCCCTGCGCCTGCAGCATATTTTTATAATCCGCACTTGTGGATACTGCGTATTCGCATGCGGCAGCACAATTTGGATTTTGTTTTTATAATTCGTCCATTATTGAAAGGATGCATTCATGACCTCTTACAAAGAACTTCTGCAGCAGCGTGAACAGCTGGAACAAAAGATTCAAGAAGCACGCAAGAGCGAATTGGCCGACGCCGTGGCCAAGGTGCGCGCCCTGGTGAGCGAATATGGCTTGAGCGCTGAGGATGTGTTTCCTCCTGCCAAGACCCAACGTGGCTCCCAAGGCGGCAAAGTGGCCCCCAAGTACCGCAACCCCGAAACCGGCCAGACCTGGACGGGTCGCGGCAAGGCTCCGAAGTGGATCGAAAACCAAGCTCGCGAGCAATTCGCGATCTGATCGGATTCACCTCCCCAAAAAGCCCGCAATCAGCGGGCTTTTTTTTGTCCTGACGCGGCACTGAGACTTTGGGAGGAGGGCTTGCAAACAGGGTGAAATTCCTGCCGAGCTGGAGGCGATAACATCCTCTTTGGCGGCTGTGCCGCGGGTCTTTCACCGCCGAGTGGTGGGTACTTCACCCTCTTCGGGTGCAGCGCCTCAGTCTGATCTGGAATGTAAACTGCAAGAATCGTCCTGTAACGTGCCTGTTTCGTCTGGTAAATGAGCGGGTGAGCCGTATTGGTGTGTGTGATGGTTGCTGGGTTTGCCGTGGGCAGATACTGCGATGTGTCAATATCCGTACAATTTATTTTTAACCCTTGCAGACCAGGGCGGACAATCCATGGCCATGAGAAAACAGGTATTGATTGCTGGTGGTGGTATTGGCGGGCTGGCAGCAGCGCTGGCCAGCTCCCATGCCGGCTGGGATGTGCGCCTGTTCGAGCGCGCCCCCATCTTCAGCGAGGTCGGGGCCGGCGTGCAGCTGGGGCCGAATGTGGTGCGGCGTTTGCAGGCCTGGGGCCTGCAGCGCGCATTGCAGGAAGTGGCGGCCGTGCCCGCCCAGCTGTGTGTGCGCAGCGCCATCAACGGCGCCGAGCTGGCGCGTATGCCTCTGGGCGCAGCCATGGTGGAGCGCTATGGCGCGAATTACCTCTCCATTCACCGCGCCGATCTGCACAGCGTGCTGCTGCAGGCCGTGGGCGCACGCGCAGACATGCACATCAATGCAGGGCAGACGGTTGAGTCCCTGGTGCAGACCGCACAGACGGTGACCATCACCACCTCGGCCCGCAAAACGGTGGAAGGTGATGCCCTGATTGCCGCAGACGGCGTCTGGAGTAGCCTGCGGGCCCAACTACTGAACGATGGCTCCGCCATGCCCACAGGCCATCTGGCCTACCGGGCCGTGGTGGAGCAAAGCCGGTTGCCTGCCGCTTTGCGCAGCGATGGCGTCACCACCTGGCTGGGGCCGCAGATGCATGTGGTGCAGTACCCGCTGCGCAGGGGGGAGCTGCTGAACATCGTGGCCATCATCGAAGGCCCGGCGCCGGCCAATATGCAGGAATGGGATCATGATGCCAATGCGGCCGACCTGGAGCGGGTGCTGGCCCGTTGCCATACACCGCTGCAAGATTTGATCCGCGCTGTGCCGGCTGCCGGCGTGCAGTGGCGGCTGTGGCCCTTGTCTGGCCGAGCCCCTTTGAGCAGTGCCGACCAGATGGCACAAGGCTTGGTGGGCCTGCTGGGCGATGCCGCCCACCCCATGCTCCCCTATCTGGCCCAAGGCGCAGGCATGGCCATCGAGGATGCGGCCGAGCTGCAGCGTGCCTTGGCCATGGACGACCTGGACGTGCACCTGCGCCTGCGCCGCTATGCACTGAACCGTTGGCAGCGTGCGGCCCGTGTGCAGGCCCGCTCGCGCCGCAATGGCCGCATCTTCCACGCCAGCGGCCCTGTGCGTTGGGGGCGCGATCTGTCGCTGAAGCTCTTGGGCGAGCGCGTCATGGACCTGCCCTGGTTGTATCGGGGTGATGGTTCCAGCGCCAGCACCTTGTAACTCCAGGCTGTCTTCAGCGGGTTGAAGGGCCGGGGCCGTGGGCCGAGGATCTCCGCGCCGCCGGCTATGGCATCCCACCGTGTGCGGTGGACAGGTGGTTATGATGAAACATGCCCGGGCCGCACCAGGCCTGGGCATGCGTGCCCCAGTCTGATCGAGCAAAGGAGTGAGGATGTTTCCTGAGTACCGTGAACGTATCGCCGAACTGCGCGCCAATGACCGCCATTTCAGCCGGTTGTTTGACCAGCACAACGCCCTGGACCATGAGATCAAAAACCTGGAAGACAGGCGCACCCCCAGTCTGCACAGCGAGATCGAGAAGCTGAAAAAGGAAAAGCTGCTGATCAAGGAAAAGCTCTACGCCTTTTTGAAGAACGGAGCTGGCGGCACAGCCTCCGCCTGAGACCGGTAGTGCGCGGCCGGATGCCGCGCCCCGATCAAGCCAACAGCCTGTACCCACAGGCTGTTTTTGCAGGTGTTGTTCAGCGGCTGCGTGCCACGGTGGCGGACGGCTTGTGCAGGGCAGAAGCACCAGCTGCCTGTGGTGCAGGCGCCTTGGGGCGTACATCGCGCCGGCGCATGGCCCAGCGCTCAATGGTGTAGAAGGACAGTGCCGCCAGCGCGCTGGAGATCACAAAGCCCAGCACCACGGCCACGGGCCAGGCAAATTCCGCCCGTAGCCAGCGCACCACCGGGTAATGCCAGAGATAAATGCCATACGACAGCTTGCCGATGTAGACCAGCGAAGGCGCGGACAGCATCTCGTACACCAGGCCCTGGCCGGGCAGCACGGCCACCAGCACCACCAGCGCGGCCAGCTCCACCACGGTGAGGCCCCAGACCAGGGCGCCCATATCACCCCACTCAAACACCATCAGCAGCGGCACGGCCAGCGGAATCCACATCAGGCGCGGCAGATGCCGCTGCATGCGGGCCAGCAGCGGATGCCCATCGGCCACCAGCGCGGCCAGCAAGGCGCCCAGCAGCAAGCCGGTGCTGCGGGTGTCAAAGCGGAAGAACACCTCGTAGAACTCCTGGCCCCATAGCACCGACAGCACACGCCAGGCCCATCCCAGCACAAAAATACCGGCAATGGAGCGCCACAGCGTGGCTGGTGTGCTGCGGCGTACCAGCCACAGCAGCACCACAGGCCAGATCAGGTAGAAATGCTCCTCCACCGACAGCGACCACATGTGCAGCAGCGTGTCCGGGCTGTCGAAAAAGGCAATACCGTAATCGGCCAGGTAAAGCAGCGATACCAGGGCGTCGCTGTTGACATCTTCCAGGTCGGGCCAGATATGGGGGGCCAGCAGCACATAGGCCAGCAAAAACAAGGCCAGAGGCGGCATCAACCGGTAAAAGCGGCGGCGGTAGAACTGCCAGAAATCGATGCGACCCGTGGCCTGCATTTCCTTGAGCAGCAAGGTGGTGATCAGGTAGCCGCTGAGCACAAAAAACAGGTCCACGCCGAAGAAGGCGCCATCGAACATGGGCGCATGGGCGTGGGAGAGCAGGACCAGCAAGATGGCCACGGCGCGCAGGCCGTCCAGTGCCGGGTTGTATTGCAGCTTGATAGGGGGGGAAGTCAAGACGCATGGCCTCCTGGTGCCAGGCGGGCCTGGCGGCGGTGAACAAGGCATTGCAGGAACATCATCTGCAATGGCGGTGACGTATGCCTGGGGCATCGCCGTATCGGGGGACTGCATGGCAGTCGCAAGGGGGCAGGGCGCCGCAAAAGGGTGCGCTGCAAGGCATACGCAAGCGGTATGCCTGGCCCACGTGAAGTCGTGGGTCTGGGGCGATTCTAGTGGCGCCGTGGTCGCAAATAGCGCTATATGCCCCTACGGGTGACAAACGAAGCGTGACAGAAAGTTATGCACCCGCTCGGGTTTCAGAGGGGGAGCGGTTCCGCTCCTCTACGGTCCCTGCGTCTTGTCCCACAGCGAAACGTAAACCTGTCTTTCGCTGGTCAGGCCGCCTGAAGGCCGTGTGAGGCGCTCACTTCTTTGCGTTGAAGGCGGCCGCCACCGCGTGTTGCAGCCGGGTGTGTGCCGGGCTGTTTCGGTCGGCTGGCTGCTGCTGCTTGGCCTGCAAATAATGGTGGGTATAGACCTCTAGATATGCCTCCAAGGCCTGGCCGGCACGCAGGTCTTGTGGATGGCCGCTGAGCTCCAGGCACAGGGCCGCCACCTCGCTGGTGCAGAAATGGTCGTCGCGTTGGGAGCGGCGCAGCCGGTAGTGGCTGATCTGTTCGGGCTGCAGGCCCAGCACCGGAAAACGGTCCAGATAGGGGCTTTTGCGGAACATCTTGCGTGCCTCGGACCAGGTGGCATCCAGCAAGATGAACAAGGGCTTTTGGGCCTCTGGCACGTATGTGGGTTGGCCGTTGCTGCGCAAATCCATAGCGCCGTCTACGCGCGAAGGTGGCTGCACGCTGTGCACCGCACGCTCAGGCGGCTGCACATACTCGCTGGGAAACACCACATAGGGCTGCCATTGCGGATCGGCCAGCAGGGCCAGCAGGCCGGGGTCTACCTCGGTGCGGCTCCAGCCAAAGGCATGGGTGGTCTGCACCACATCGGCAATCAGCCAGCCGGTGTTGCTGGGCTTGAGCGGCTCGGCGTCATGCATCAGCAGGCAAAAGCCGGCCTGGGTGGGAAGATGGGGGCGCAGCGCGCACATGCAGTGGCTGGGGCGCAGCCGGCAGCCCTCGCAGCGCTCGCCCTTGGGACCGCCTCGGGCCAGAAACGGCCGGGTGCTGCGCGCCAGGCGCGCGCTGCGCAGGCGGGAGACCGCATGGGGCTGCAAGGCCGCTGGCGTGGCGATGCCGGGGACGGTGGGTATATCGGAGGAGGCGGTCGAGAAAGGCACGGCCGCGATTGTCCTCGCAATGCCGTGCAAACCGCGGCGCATGGACATGGGGGCAGGCAGGTCTGTCCCCCCTTCTCATCAGGAGCAGTCGTCGCTGCCGTAGCCCAGGTCGCGGCCAAAGATGAAGACGGCGGGCTGGATGGGGGCAAAGGCCGGCGCTACCACCGGTGCAAAGCGCTGGGGCTCGCAGTTGAAGCGGTTGTCCAGCACATAGGTTTCGGACTCGGCCGTTTCCATGGTCTTGCGCCAGTGATCGGCTGCACTCAGGGCTGCGTCGCCCACCAACGGGACTTCGATGGCGAACTCCAGCAGGTGCAGCGCGCGCGGGTCTTCGGCATGCAGCGTGACCACGGGGTCGGCGGCATTGCCACACATGCTCAGGCAGTCGGCGTAGTAGCTGGCGCCGGACAGCATCTCGGCAAAGCGGGCAAAGTTCAGTGCCTGCAGCTGCGTCGCTGGTTCGCCGGCATAGTCCCTCAGCAGCGGCTGCAGCGAAAGCTGGCAACTGGGCGTGATGGCCACTTCCACGGCCTGCACGGTTTGGTCGGCCTCATCGGTGCGTAGCGTCAGCTCGCAACCATCGACGCGGTACTGGTGGCGATGCAGCGCGGAGCGCACGGCCGGGCCGACCAGCTTGTCCACCTGGGCCAGGTTCATGCCTATGGTGTCTGCAAGAAAGAGCTGGTCCACCACGCGGGCCGCTGCAGCGGCTGGTGGGATGGCGCTGTCAGCGGGAGCGGCGATGGCAGGGGCGCTGACGGGGGTGTCGGCAGACTGCTTGCAGGCGGTCAGCAGCAATGTGCATGCCAGCAGGCCGGTGTAAATGGCGGGGCGTGTCGAGATGGGCACGGGCGAATTTCCCTCTGTTTTTGCAATCGAAAGCGCGAATGTAGGGCGCAGGCTGGGTCCTAAGAGCGTGTTCACGATCTCTACGCAGGCGCGTTGAAGCGCAATCGGGATGAGTTCGAAGCGATGGAGTGCAGCTTGCACCAGGGTGCAAGCAAGCCACAGCGCGAAGAAATCGCCCGATTTCGCTCCAACCCTTCGGGCCAGTGCCTTTGCGGGCGGTCTACTGTGTTGCGAATCCTCGCAATAGCACGGCTATTGCTGCGGTATCGCGCCTTGTATCCCATCCCGCAAAGACACTGGCGCGTCGCGAGGAGATCGTGAACACGCTCTAACCCCCCAGGCACTCCAGCTCGAACAGCGGCAGATCGGCCCGGCGGCTCAGCCATACGCCGCCGCCCAGCTCCTTGCAGTGGGGGGACAGGCCACGCCGGTACAGCTCGGCGCGGTGGCGGTGCAGGCGCGGGTCGGTTAGCTGGTCGTCGATGATGTCGCGCTCATAGTCTTCGCGGGCCACGGCTTCGATGTAGAGGCCGCCACGCGTGAGACGCCCCAGGTTGGCCAGGGCTTTTTTCAGATCGGCCGGGTTCAGATAGGGCAGCACGCCTTGGCAGATCACCAGGTCGAAGGGCTGGCCGTCTGCGGGCTGCCAGTCCACCACCGAGCCTTGTGCCCAGCCATAGCGCTGGCACAGATAGTCGCTGAATTCCACGCCCTGGTAATGGGCGCCGGGAAAATGCTGGGCCACGGCCTCGCGCCACAAACCAATGCCACAGCCCATATCCAGCACACGGTGTACGGGCACGCGCAGATAAGCCAGATACGCGCAGACAAATGCACCCAGGCGCTGCGCGTGGGCGGGGTCGATCACGCTGGTTTTCTTGTCGAAATAAAAGCGCTGGTAATACGCCTCGTCAAACCATTCGCCCTGGGCCGATTGCACGTCTGCTCCTCGTTGTGGGGAACCCCCATGGCGCCACCAGCCGCGCAGTATGGACCGGAACGCCGTCGCTTGCGTTGCAGTGCGGCATTGCAAACAGCTCTCTTTTGGATAGCTTCTGATGTTGGCAGATAAAGGTTGAGAAAGGTTTTTTATGGGTGAGGGGTGCTAGCTTGGCGGGCTATGGCACCCGAGCAAAATGCCCGGCTTTGGCCCGCTGCCCGCCCTCGGATCAGGATGGTTGCAGATGCCGGTGGCTGCAGGTATCCGCTGCAGCATGGGGTCTGACTGCAATATTCAAGCAGATTTGGGGTGGATTTATAAACACCTTTGCGTACCTATGAAGGCTATCACTTTCATAGCATTGAAACAAGATGGAATATACCTAGAACCTGAATGCGTTGCTTGTTCTTTTGCGCCGAAAAACACCAGCAAAATCAGCGGATTGCCTGCGTTGTGGGGCCTTATTTTTGATTTTCAAACCCTGCGTTGTGAATATCTCCACACCGCGAATCGATTGTTGAAAACGCCAAGGATTCCCGCACATGCTTTCCCGTCGTCAATTTCTGGCCGCCACGGCCCTGCCTGTAGGCCTGTCTCTGGGCGCTGTGGCGCAGGCCCAGCAGAACGTGGTGCGCCTGGTGGTGGGGTTCGCCGCCGGGGGCGCTGCCGACTTTGTGGCGCGCCAGCTGGCCCAGCAACTGCAGGCGGAGCTGGGCAGCACCGTGGTGGTGGACAACCGCCCCGGCGCTGGCGGCCGCATTGCGGTGGATGTGGTGAAGAACGCTGCCCCCGATGGGCGCACGTTGCTGGTTACACCCGGCTCCATCCTCACCATCTACCCCCATGTGTACGACAAGCTCAGCTACCAGCCGCTGCGCGATCTGGTGCCGGTGTCCAACCTCTGCGCCGTGCCCTACAGCATCAGCATCGGCCCGGCCGTGCCGGCCAGTGTCACCACGCTGCAGCAGCTGGGCCCGTGGCTCAAGGCCCATCCCCAGCAAGCCAGCTACGGCTCGCCCGGTGCCGGCACCACGCCGCACTTTCTGGGGGCCATGTATGCCGCCAGCATCGGTCTGGACTATCTGCATGTGCCGTACAAAGGGGGCTCGCTGGCGCTGCAGGACGTGATGGGCGGGCAACTGACGTCCAGCTGCAATGTGGTCAGCGAGGCCGTGCCCCATGCCCAAAGCCCCAAGCTGCGCATCCTCGCCGTCTCCAGCCCGCAGCGCATTCCCCAGCTGCCCAAGGTACCTACCCTGGCCGAGCTGGGCATGAAGCACATGACCTCCCAGGAATGGGTGGGCCTGCTGGCGCCCAAGGGCACCAAGCCCGAGGTGGTTGAGCGCCTGCACATTGCCGCCAACCGCTGCTTTGACCTGAACGTGGTGCAAAAAGCCCTGGGCGAAATGGCCTTTGGCGTGACCACGGGCAGCCAGGAGGAGTTTGCCCAGTTGCTCAAGGCCGATCTGGAGAAATGGGGCCCCGTGGTGCGCAGCACCGGTTTCAAGGCCGAGGCCTGAGAGCGTTAACGCGCTCTAAAGCAGTCGCTTGTATAGAGCCTAAAAGTCTATGACTTGCAAAAAATATACAGTGAGGTTATAATCCGCCTGTTGTTTGCGCAAACAATGCTGATCTCACGCCAGCACGTCGGGCACCCGACGAGAAAAATACAAGTGACAGCTGCAGAGACGTTCTGCCGTAAAACGGTGACCGCGTAAGAGTCATCGTCCAATACCCAAGCCCGCACCGGATCTCGCTGCGGGCTTTTCTACGTCTGGGCTCCTTTGAAATAGAGAGCTGCTTGTGCCCCCATCGGCGCAACACCAGGAAAAGACCACAGAAGTGGCCTGTGTGCATGGCCCCAAGCCCGCAAAACTGGCGCAGCCCGGGGACAGAGGCAGCGAGCAAGGGCCGCCCCGCCGCGAGGCCGCCGTCCCCCTGGGGGGAAGCCGCGCAGCGGCTCAGGGGGGCTTAAGCTTTCGGCTGGCGATACACCAAACAGATCTTGTTGCCGTCCGGGTCGCGCAGATAGGCCAGGTACATGGCGCCCTTGCCTTCGCCGCGCCAGCCGGGTGGGTCTTCGCAGGTCACGCCACCGGCGGCCAGGCCGGCCGTATGGGCGGCATTGGCCTGCTCGATGGACTCGGTCGCAAAACCAAAGGTGCTGCCGTTGCCCACATTGGCCGGCTCACCATTGATGGGCACCGATACGCTGAAGGTATTGCCGGCATGGCGCCAGAAAATGCGGTGGCGGTCCACAAAACCGGGCTTGGCGCCCAGGGTGCCCAGCAGGCTGTTGTAGAAGTTGTGGGCGGCATCCAGGTTGTTGGTGCCAACCATGATGTGGCTGAACATGGGGTGGTCTCCTTGTAAAAATGGTTTGCATGCTTTGCAGCATGCACAGTCTATGCAGGCAGTGTGCCGCAGGGCTGTCTCATGTTTTGCTGTGCGCCAAAAGTGGTGAGCTGGGCAGCCAGCGGAATGCGGTGGAGGCCGCTGCCAGCATGCAGGCAATGCTGACCATCACCGCCTGATAAGGCTCTATGCCGCGGCCCTCGGCCCAGGCGGCCACGAGGCCGGTGAGCCACTGCATCAGCGCCACGCCCAGAAACATGGCCATGGTGTAGAGCGACAGCGCACGGCCCGTGAGCTCGGGTGGGTAGGAGGAGCGCACATCGGCATATTGCAAAATGCCATAGCCCGAAACCAGGCCCATCAGCAAGATCAGCGCGATGTTGGCGGCGGCATGGTGCAAAAAGGCCAAGAGCAAAAACAGCAAGGCCATCAGCAACGAGAAATGGTTGAGCCACTGGCGGCGGCGAATGGGGCCAGGGTCCAGGCGGCCGAAGAGGGCCGGGGTGAACAGCGAGACCAGCGACACCACCAGGGCCACGTTGCCGCTTTCCACCAGGGAGAACTGATAGCGATCGATCAGCAGCGGGCCCAGCCACAGCCCGCGCAGCGACAAAAAGGACGCATAGCAGCACATGCCCAGCATCAAAATGCCCAGGGTATGCGGCAGCTTGAACAGTGCGGCAAAGCGGCCCAGGGCCTGGAGCCAGGTTTCACGCGGCTGCTGGGCATGCTGGGGCAGGGCCGGCTCGTGCACACGCCAGAAAATCAACAGCCAGGACAGCAGCGACAAGCCCGCCAGCAGGGCAAAGCCGGTGCGCCAGCTGAAATGCTGCACCACCCAGGCCAGGGGCGTGCCGGTGAACAGCAGGCCCAGGCCGCCCACGCCCATGCCCATGCCCGAGAAGAAGGCAAAGCGTTCGCTGGGAAAGTGGCGCGAGATGAATACCGTGCTGGCCAGAAACACCGGTGAGCAGCCCACACCAATCAGCAGCTGCGCCAGCATCAGCCAGCCGTAGCTGGGCGCCAGTGCCGACAGCGCTGCACCCAGGGTGGCCAGTGGAAACGCCAGCAGCACGGTGCGGCGCAGGCCATACAAGTCCATGCCTATGCCCATCATCAACTGGGCCACGCCGAAGGACAGGCCGAAAAGTCCGGCAAATGCGCCCAGCGACTGGGAGGAAATGCCAAAGTCCTGTATCAGCCCCGTGGCGATGATGGCGGTGATGGTGCGATAGGCCTGGCTCAGCGCAAAGGCCGACAGCAGGGACAGCAGCATGGTCCACAGCAGCAAGCTGGGATCAGGGCGCGGCGGGGCAGGGGGCGCCAAAGAGGCAGCGGTGGGGGTATCGGCGGGCACGGGCGGGAAATCTCCTGGGGCGCAAGCCTAGCGAAAACCTTGCTCCCGCGCTGTCGCGCAGGGGCGCGGGCCAGAGATCGTAAACACGCTCTGAGATCATCCACGCGCCCTGGGGGAATTGCCCCCTGTTGCTCCTTGTTTCCCCCTGTTTCGCCAGGCACTCCGCGCTTGCCTCTTTCAGCGCATGCTGGGCCGCCGTGTCAGCCTATGGCTGCTCGCAAGAGATGTCTTGCAACAGCGCCCATGCCTGCAACTGCTCCTGTGCTGCGGACAAGCGCTGCTGGCTGTCCAGCTGCCTTGCCATCAAGAGCTCCCACAGCGCGGAGTCTTTGGCAAAGCACGATGGCGGGTATGCAAAGCGCAAGGCCATGTAGTGGCGCAGATCACGCTCGGTGGAGAAGCCCAGCTCCTCGCTGGCTTCATGGGTGAACTGGGCCAGATACCGCCAAAGTTGCGGCTGTTGGTCCGGGAGGCCATAGGCCGAAAAGCGCTGGCGAAATTCACGTGCGCAGTCGCGCATAAACCAGGCGTGGCTGGCCTGCTCCAGCGCGGCCTCGTCGCTCTGCGTGAGCCTGATGGCCGCCTCGCTGGTTTCTGCATTGGGCAGCGCATCCGCCGTGGCAGACGGGGCTGTCCATGGGGCCGCAGCGCACAAGTATTCCCCGCTTGCCATATCGCCTGTGTGCCAGATCAAGCGCTCTATGGGTCCGAACAGCTTGGCCAGGCGCTCGGCCGGCAAGGCCTCGCAGAGCTCTTCCAGCGCACGCATGGCGTGCAGGCTGAATGGAACAGGAAAACCATCGGACGCCACCACCGTGCGCAGGCGCTGCAAATGCCGGAGCAAGCTGCGGCCATCCTCCGGCCCCAGCACGATCAGGCCGGTTTGCTGGGGGAACCAGTGCTCCATGGCGTGGGCATGGAGTGCCTCATCCAGCGGAACCAGCAGCGAGGCCGCGTGTTTTTTGTCCATGCCGCGCCAAACCCATTGCTGGTCCAGGTGTCTGGTGATGCTGCGCACCTCTTGTTGAAGGGTTTCGCTGTGGCCGCCATGCAGGCACAGCCATGGACGAGGCCCCTGCTCCAGAACGCTCCAATCCGGCTGTGCCACGGTATACACCAACCGGCGCACATAACGCTGAGATGCGGGCATGGTGTGCATCACATGGCCTCCTCAGTGCAGGCGCAATACGTGGACTTGGCTGAAGTGCCGGGGGGAATAACGATCACGGGGTCAAAAGCAGGCAGGCTGGGGCGTGGCAATGCAACAAATCTCCGGGCTGGAATGCAGGCGCGTGCCACATCCCGTGCGCAGGGCGGCAGTGGTGGCGCGGAGGGCACCTGCATGCGCGCCGGTGTCAGCGCGCCGAGCCTGGGCAGGGAGATGGGCATGGACGGCGGAATGCGTCCTGTCCTGATGGCTTTGAGGATGGCAAGCCAGGCGTTTGCTGTGCTTCAGAAAGATCCGAAAGTGCGCCGCTGCAGGCGCACTGTTTTGTCAGGGCTGTGCCCAGGCCTGCCCAGATGTGCAGGCAGCAAAAAGCCCCGCACACCATGGGTGTGCGGGGCTTGGTACGTGGTGCCTCCATGCCGGGGCATGGAGGCTGAGGCAATTCAGAGGGGTGTGGGGTGGGCGCGTTGGCGCCTGTTGGGAGGCATCACGTCAGGGTGCTGCTTTGAACCGGTTCTCACAGCGCGGTGCGCACGCTCCAGATCTCGGGGAACAGCACCACGTCCAGCATCTTCTTCAGATAGCTCACGCCACCGGTGCCGCCGGTGCCGCGCTTGAAGCCGATCACCCGCTCCACCGTGGTCAGATGGCGAAAGCGCCACAGGCGGAAGGCGTCTTCGATGTCGGCCAGCTTCTCGCCCAGCTGGTACAGGTCCCAGTGGCGCTGCGGGTCGCGGTAGACCTGGGCCCAGGCCTGCTCTACGCCCTCGCTGGCTTCATAGGGCTGGGTCCAGTCGCGCTGCAGGCGGTCGGCCGGAACGTGAATGCCTTCGCGGGCCAGCAGTTGCAGGGCCACGTCGTACAGCGAAGGGGCCGCATAGGCGGCCTGCACCTGGTCCAGCAGGTCGCTGCGGTGGGCATGGGGCTTGAGCATGGCGGCGTTCTTGTTGCCCAGCGAGAATTCGATGCAGCGGTACTGGTAGCTTTGAAAGCCGCTGGAGTTGGCCAGATAGGGGCGCATGGCCGAGTATTCCGGCGGCGTCATGGTCGACAGCACGGTCCAGGCGTTGACCAACTGCTCCATGATGCGCGAGACGCGGGCCAGCATCTTGAAGGCCTCGGGCTTGCTGTCCTGGGCCGGGTTGGCGATGGCTGCGGTGGCGGCGCGCAGCTCGTGCAGCATCAGCTTCATCCACAGTTCGCTGGTCTGGTGCTGGACGATGAACAGCATTTCGTCATGCGCGGGCGACAGCGGTTTTTGCGCGGACAGAATCTGGTCCAGCTGCAGATAGTCGCCATAGCTCATGTCCTGGCTGAAATCCAGCTGGGCTTTTTCTTCGTGGACGATGGAGGCGGGGCGGCCGCTGCCGTGCAAGGGGCAGCCGGAGGATTCGGTGGTCATGGCGTGGTAGGGCTGTGGGGCAATCGGTCAAACAGCGCAAAGCGTAACCCATATGCGGCCTGCAAGAACGTGGAGGCACAGGCGCGCACAGCGCGCTAGAGTGCGCCCATGCCTGCTGCAAAGAATGCCATGACCACCGCCCAACTCGCCCCCGCCGCATCCGCTGTCTCCACCGCACCCACCACGGCCGGCAGCGCCGCCCTGGTGGCGCGCTGCTGCCGCTGGCTGGAAGGCGATGCCCCGCCCGCGCTGGCCGAGCTGGCGCAGCGTGTGGGGCTTAGTCCCTGGCAGTTGCACCGCATGTTCCAGCAGGCCACGGGGTTGACGCCCAAGGCCTATGCCAAGGCCCACCGCGCGCGCGCCGTGCAGGCCGCGCTGCAGCCGGGGCGGTCGGACTCGGTCACCGATGCGGTCTATGGCAGCGGCTATGCCGCCAGCAGCAGTTTTTACAAGGATGCGCCGCGCATGCTGGGCATGGCGCCGGCTGCGTTCCGCGCCGGCGGCGCGCAGCAAACCATACGCTTTGCCGTGGGCGAATGCTCGTTGGGCAGCTTGCTGGTGGCGGCCACGCAGAAGGGGGTGTGTTGCGTGCTGCTGGGCGATGACGCCGAGGCCCTGGTGCATGGGCTGCAAGACCGCTTTCCCCGGGCCGAGCTGGTCGGGGGCGATGCGGCTTTCGAGAGCACCATGGCCCAGGTGGCGGCCCTGGTGGAGCGGCCTGCACAGGGACTGGCCCTGCCGCTGGATGTGCAGGGCACGGCGTTTCAGCAACGTGTGTGGCAGGCCTTGCGGGCCATTCCGGCAGGCCAGACCGTGAGCTACACCGAGCTGGCCCAGCGCATAGGCCAGCCCAGTGCCAGCCGCGCCGTGGCCGGCGCCTGCGCGGCCAACCCGGTGGCGGTGGCCATTCCCTGCCACCGCGTGGTGCGCAATGACGGCGGCATCTCCGGTTACCGCTGGGGTGTGGAGCGCAAACGCGCCCTGCTGCTGCGCGAGGCGGTGCAGGCCGGTCGCGATCCACATCTGGCGCTGCCAGGATTGTTTTAAAACCATAGCTTTCTGTGCAGATACAGTCTGCGTGCAATGGCAAAAAAGCTTGAACAAAACGGTTGGCAGCCGCTGCTGCATGTGCAGACCTTGCCACCCGATTACCGTTGGCAGGAGCTCTTGGGCTTTCACCAGCGCGACAGCGAACAGCTGGCCGAGCAGCTGGATCAACAGGGGCCGCAGATGCGGCTGCGCAAAGGCCTGGACTGGCAGGGCCAACCGGCTTGGTTGGAGCTGTGCTGGGAGGGCGCTGCTGCAGGCCGCGAGGCCCCGCTGCAATTGCATGCCACCCTGCACCTGCCTCAGAAGCCACAAGCCGATATATCGGCAGACACCCAGGCGCGTTGGGCGGGCACCGTGCGCCGCATGCTGGGCCTGGCCTATCCCCCCGCAGCCCTGGAGGCGGCCCATGCCCAACACCCGCAGCTGGGCCGCTTGCTGCGGGCCCAGGCCGGCCTGCATGTGCCGGCTGCGCCCACTGCCTGGGAGGCGCTGACCTGGGCCATCACCGGTCAGCAAATCAGCGTGGCTGCCGCCGTGACGCTGCGCCGCCGGCTGATTCGCGCCGCAGGGCAGGCCCTGGGCGGTGTACCGGGCACAGAGAGCCAATCACCGCTGCGGACCTATCCCAATTCCGCCCAGGTGGTGGCCTTGGGCGAGGCCGGGCTGCGCGCCGCTGGCTATTCCCAGTCCAAGACGCGGGCCCTGCTGGCCCTGGCCGTGTTGGTGGACAGCGGCGCCCTGCCCATAGAGGACTGGGCCTGCGCCAGCGATGCCGGGCAGATGACGGCGGCCCAGATCGACGCCGCCAGCCAGCAACTGTTGGCCGTGCTCGGCATAGGCCCATGGACCGTGCACTACACCTTGCTGCGCGGCCTGGGCTGGCCCGATGGCAGCCTGCACGGCGATGTGGCCGTGCGCAAGGCCCTGGCTGGCCTGCTGGGCGTGGAGCGTGTCACCGAGGCCCAGACCCGCGACTGGCTGCTGGAATTTGCACCCTGGCGGGCCCTGGTGGCCGCGCATTTGTGGGCCTCGCTGTCGGCCAAGGCTTATTGAGCGATCTCACCGGAGCGACTTCCCAAACACGAATTCAAAAGCGCGACTTCAAAATGAAGAGCAGTCTGTGCTTTTGCCATAAGGGCTGACGGGGTCTTTAACCAAAAGATGCAAGCCGTCTCCTAGAAGCTGCTTGACTTGGAGTGCACTCCAATTTCGAGAATCGTCCCATGGAATCCCTTCTGAGCATCGACGAAGTCGCAAAGCGCACCGGCCTTTCGGCCCACACCCTGCGCTATTACGAGCGTATAGGCCTGATCGCAGCGGTTGGCCGTGCGCCTGGTGGGCAGCGGCGTTATGCGGCTTCGGACATGGCCTGGATTGAATTCCTGCTGCGCTTGCGCACAACGCATATGCCCATCGCCCAGATGCTGGTGTTTGCGCAGCTGCGTGGCGTGGGGGACGCCACGGTGGCCGCGCGCCGCCAGATGCTGGAGGCGCATTTGCAAGATGTGCTGGCCGACATTGCGGCCCAGCGCCGGGCCGCTACGGCCTTGCGGGCCAAGATCGCGCACTACTTTGCCCATGAGCAGTCCCTGGCAACGGATTCACCACCTGCTGAAAAAGGACATGACCATGCACACCAACGACCGCTACCAGCGCGGGCTGGAAAAACTGCGCGAAATTGACGGCGAAGCCGGCGAACGCGTGCTGCACAGCCTGGAGGACATTGCCCCGGACTTTGCGCGCTATCTGATCGAGTTTCCCTTTGGCGACATCTACTCCCGCCCCGGCCTGGACCTGAAAAGCCGCGAGATCGCCGTGGTGGCCGCACTGACCGCATTGGGGAATGCCGCACCCCAGCTCAAGGTGCATATCCAGGGCGCCCTCAACGTGGGCGTGGGCCGCACGGAAATCGTCGAGACCATCATGCAAATGGCGGTGTATGCCGGCTTTCCTGCGGCCTTGAATGGCTTGTTTGCAGCCAAGGAGGTGTTTGCCCAAGGTGAGATGCCGGCCCAGGCTTAGCCGCCCGGGCTGATCACCAGCAGCATCAGGCTGGCGGCTATCTCGCCTTCATTGCGGAAATGGTGCTCGGTGTCCATCACCAAGGTGGCGGTGTCTCCGGCCTGCAGCAGCGTGGATTCCGTGCCGCTCCACACCCGCACCTGGCCTGCCAGGATGTGGAACACCTCGCGTGTGCCCGTGCGGTGGGCAGCGAAATGGCTGGAGGTTGCACCCGGCGGCAGGCTGTACTGCAGCAGCCTGATGCCCGGCGTGGGCTGGGCCAGGGCCAGCCGCTCCACGCCCGTGTTGTCGTCCACAAAGCGCAGATAGTCGCCGGCCCGCGTGACCTGGGCCACGGGCTGCTGCACCAGTTCGCTGAGCTCGCAGTCCAGCCCCCGGGCAATCGCCATGGCATTGCGCAGGCTCACGCTGAGCAGGCCGCGCTCCACCCGCGACAGCGCGCCGGGGGAGACGCCGCTGGCCGTGGCCAGCTGGTCGAGGGTGATGCCCAGCTGCGCCCGGCGCGCACGCACGGCCAGGCCAAATTGCACATCGGGTTCGGATTCGGCGGTGTTCAAAGTGGTTTCCTGTCTTGTGGGATTTCCTATGTGCAAATAAAATTTCTCATAAGAAATATTTGTGCAAGGTGACTTCAATGTATCTGCTGCTCAGTGCACTGCCCGTCGTGGTCGTGATTGTGGCCTTGGTCTGCGGTGCCCGTTCGCTGTATGCGGCCTTGGGGGGCGTGTTGGCGGCTGCATGCGGCGTGGCCCTGGCTTTCCCGCTCAGGCTGGCCCAGGCGGGCCAGGCCATGGACATGTGGCTACCCGTGCTGGTGGAGGTGGTGTTGATTGTCGGCGGTGGTCTGCTGCTGTCCGAGGTGTTGCGGGTGGCGGGGGCGCAGAAGGCCTTGGCGCAGTGGGTGCTGGGGCAGACCGGCTCGGGCGTGGGGGCGGTGCTGCTGGTGGTGCATGGCGTCACGCCGTTTGCCGAGTCCCTCACGGGCTTTGGCATAGGCATCACCATCGGCATTCCGTTGCTGGCGCATTACGGCTTGCCGGCGCGCAAGGTGGCGGTGATCGGGCTGCTGGGCCTGTGCGCCGTGCCCTGGGGGTCCATGGGGCCGGGCACCTTGATTGCCGCCACCATGGCCGGGTTGCCGCTGGATGCCCTGGGCCTGGCCTCGGCCTGGGTCAGCGCCATTCCTTTTGTGCTGACCGGTGCCGTGGCAGCCTGGCTGGCCAGTGCGCCGGGCGAGCGAGGGCAGGCCGTGTTGCAGGGCGTGGGCTCCGGCCTGTTGCTGACGGCGGCGGTGGCCTTGGCCAATGCCGTGGTGGGTACGCCGCCAGCGGGTGCCTTGGGCGCGCTGACCATGATTGTGCTGTTTCTGTGGCTGGCGCGGCGCCGCAACCGGGGTGGGCCAAAGCCTGCTGCCCTGCCTTCCCTGGGCTGGCGGGCATTGCAGGCCTATGGTGTGTTGCTGGGTGGGGTGCTGTTGGCTGGCGTGGTGGTGCGTGCCCTGCAATGGACAGGTATGGGGCATTTGCTGGCCTCGCCCGCGCTGTGGCTGTTTGTGGCGGCGCTGTGGTTTGCGCGCGGCCGCCCGGGCAGCGAGGTGGGGCAGCGCGTGCTGTGCTCCTGGGGGCAGGTGGCGCCGGTCACCGGCTTGTTCATTGTGCTGGGCGTGCTGATGGCGGTGTCCGGCATGGCGGCCCAGCTGGCCCATGCGCTGGACCAGGGCGGCAGCCTGTATGTGTTTGCTGCTCCCTTTGTGGGAGCGCTGGGTGGCTTTGTGACGGGCTCCAACACGGGCGCCAATGCCATGTTTGCAGCACCCCAGGCCGAGATTGCCCAGGCGCTGGGCGTGGCCGTGCTGCCCTTTATGGCGGTGCACAACGTCAGCGCCTCGCTATTGCTGATGGCCTCGCCCGGTAAGATTGAGATGGCCTGTCATCTGGCGCCGGAGGGGGCTTTGGCACAGCGCCGGCTGGTGCAGCGGCAGGTGCTGTTGGTGGATATGGCGGCCGTGGCGGTGATGGCCATGTTGAATGTGATGCTCGCGCTGCGTTGAAACGCCGAGGTTTCACGCAACGCAGGGGGTATGCGTGAGGCGGCTGTATTGGCTGGCACAGGCCTTCTCAAGCCTTACGGCTTGAATGCCGCCTTGTTTTGAGACGGCCATACGACGCTTGATGCTTTGTTGCGCGCCCTTGCCGTGCACATGCACTGTCTGCGGGCGCGCGCCGCGCCTGAAGCGCCGTCTGGCCGCTGTGGGGTGGGACGAGTGCCTGTTGCGCTGGAGACCCCCGCTCCTGCAGGCATCTCAAAGCCCGGATCTCACGCCTGGCTTTCCTGGGGCTGTTTTTCAGGGAGGCGCAGTCAAAAAAGCGCAGGCTGGATATGTGCATCGGACAGCCGCTGCAGCAACGTGCCCATATGTTTTTTGGGGCAGATCTGCAGCTGTTGCAGCAGGGCGTGATCGGCTTTGGGAATATGCCAGCGGCGCTGCAGGTCGGCCTGCATGCGCAGCAGCAAATGGGCCGTCATTTCAGCGTCGGCCAGGGCGCGGTGGGCCTTGTCGGCGGGGGGCAAGTCCAGGTGGCGCACGATGCGGCCCAGGGAATGGCTGGGCGCCTCGGGATACAGGCGCCGCGACAGCAGCACGGTGCAGGCAAAGGCATGGGGGGCTTCGCAGCCGGCGCGCTGCAGCTCATCCACCCAGAACTTGCTGTCGAAAGAAGCGTTGTGGGCCACCAGGGGCGCACTGCCCACAAAGGCGGCGGCCTCGCGCATCACGGCCTCGGCCGGCGGTGCGGTTTGCAGCATGGCGCTGGTGATGCCGGTGAGCTGGGTGATGTTCCAGGGCATGTGCTGGCCGGTATGCATCAGGCTCTGGTAGCGGTCCACAATGCGGCCGCCCTCGATCAACACAATGCCCACCTCGGCCGCCCGCGCGCCATGGGCCGGGCTCATGCCCGTGGTTTCAAAGTCCAGAATGGCAATGCGCTGGGGCATGGGTATCTCGGTGAGCTGTGAGCGTTGTACGACCCCATAGTCTAGAAAATTGGCGCGGCGCAGGCTCAAGACGACCCGCAAAGGCCTACACCAAGGCCTGCCTGGAACCCCGCCACGCTTTACGCTAAACACCGGTACTTGATTGGGTCGCTGCGCAAAAAACTGGCGTGACACAGGCCAGCAGACAGCGAGTAAGGGCCGCTCCGCAGCGAGGCAGGCATCCTCCGGCGAAGCAAACCCAGGAGGTGCCTATGGCACGCCTCACTAAACACCGGTACTTGATTGGGGTGCAGCGCAAAAAACTGGCGCGACACAGGCCAGCAGACAGCGAGCAAGAGCCGCCCCGAAGCGAGGCAGGCATCCTCCGGCGAAGCAAACTCAGGAGGTGCCCATGGCACGCCTCACTAAACACCGGTACTTGATTGGGGTGCTGCGCAAAAAACTGGCGCGACGCAGGCCAGCAGACAGCGAGCAAGGGCCGCCCCGAAGCGAGGCTGTCGTCCCCCTGGGGGGATGCCGCCGTAGGCGGCTCAGGGGGGCTTAAGTGACCGCGTTGATCTGGTTGAACTCGGGGCGCTTCCATTTCTCCGACTCCAGCACCTGGCGCAGATGCTCCACGGCACACCACACGTCTTCAAAGCTCACATACAGCGGCGTGAAACCAAAGCGCAGAATGTCCAGGTGCTTGGCGCCGTCGCCCTTGCGGAAGTCACCCACCACGCCGCGGGCAATCAGGGCCTGGATGATGGCGTAGGCACCGCTGTCCTTGCCATCCACGCCCAGGCCTTCCTCTCGCGTCAGGCAGACCTGGGAGCCTCGCTGGCTGTGCTCGCGGGGTGTGGCCAGTCCCAGGCCATATCCTGCGCAGCGCTGCTCGACCAAGGCGATAAACAAATCGGTAAGCGCCAGCGACTTTCTGCGCAGTGCCCGCATGCCGCCGTATTTTTCGGTCTGGGTGAAAACGTCCAGCCCACATTGCAAAAGGCTCATGCTGACCAGGGGCTGGGTGCCGCAGAGATAGCGGTTGATGCCGGGGGCGGGCTGGTAGTCGGGCGTGAACTGGAAGGGTGCGGCATGGCCGAACCAGCCCGACAGCGGTTGCCAGAAACGGTTGATGAGACGTGGGTGTGCCCAGACAAAGGCCGGCGAGCCGGGGCCGCCATTCAGGTACTTGTAGCTGCAGCCCACGGCGAAGTCGGCATCCGCGCCTTTGAGGTCGACCGGCACGGCGCCTGCGCTGTGGCACAGGTCCCAGACGCACAAAATCCCCTTGGCATGGGCGGCTGCGGTGATGGCCGCCATATCGAGCATGGCACCTGTGCGGTAGTTCACATGGGTGAGCATGGAGATGGCCACCTCTTCGGTGAGTGCGTCCGCAATCTCCTCGGGCTCCAGCAACACCAGCTCCAGGCCGTATTCCTGGCAGACCGATTGGGCGATGTACAGATCGGTAGGGAAGTTGCTGCGCTCGCTGATGATTTTTTTGCGCGTGGGCGCATCCTCGCGCGCAATGCGGGCTGCGGCCGTGAGCACCTTGTAGAGGTTGATGGAGGTGGTGTCGGTGAACACCAGCTCGCCCGCATCCACGCCAATCCAGGGGGCGAACTGGTCGCCCAGCCGGGTGGGCAGGCTGATCCAGCCCGCGTCGTTCCAGGAGCGGATCAGGCCCTTGCCCCATTCCTGTTGCACCACCTGGAGTGCACGCGCAGCGGCGGCTTTGGGCTGGGCACCCAATGAATTTCCATCCAGATAAATCACGCCATCGGGCAATTCAAAATGTGCGCGCAATGCACGCAATGTGTCCTTGGCATCCAGGGCCTGGCAGTCTTGCAATGTGATCATTTCTTTCCTTTTTGATAGCTGATGGCGCTTTGCTAGAAAGGGCTGCAGCGGTTTTTCTGGTGCTCTGCGCCTTAGGTCTGTGCCTCAGGCCTGCGGCGCGAGCTGCACGGTTGGGGCCTTGCGATACCACAGCCTGTAGACGGCTGCCAGCACCAACAAGAAAGGGATGCCGGTGAGCAGCGTCAGGCGGAACACATCGGTGAACAGCGTCGACACCAGGGCGGCGAACATGAGAGCGGCACCCAGCAGCGTGGTGGCCGGAAAGCCCCACATGCGAAAGCTGGTGGCTTCGCGGCCAAGGTGCTGTCTGCGCGTGCGGAAGAACAGATGCGTCACGAAAATCATGAACCAGGTGAACATGGCGCCAAACATGGACACCGCCATCATCAGCATGAAGGACTGCTCGGGATTGACGATGTTGAAGATGGTCGCCACGGCAATGCCCAGGCAGGACAGCAGCAGGGCCGGCAGAGGAACGCCGTTGGCATGGACGCGGCCCAGCACGGCGGGTGCATGGCCGGCGCGCGAGAGGCTGAACATCATGCGTGTGGTGATGTAGAGCTGGCTGTTCATGGCCGACAAGGCCGCAATCAACACCACGAAGTTGATGATGCCGGCCGCGCCGGGTATGCCGGTGGCCTGCATCACGGTGACAAAGGGGCTGCCGTTCTTGCCCGCCTGTGCCCAAGGCACGATGGCCAGCATCAAGGCAATCGTGGCCAGGTAGAACACCACCAGGCGCACCATGGTCGAACGAAAGGCGCTGGTGATGGCGCGTTGCGGATCCTTGGCCTCGCCCGCTGCCACGGCAATCATTTCAATGCTCAGATAGCTGAAGATGGCGATGACCACGCCCACCCAGGTGCCCCACAGGCCGTTGGGGAAAAAGCCGCCGTTGTTCACATAGTTGGCAAAGCCGACGCCGGGTGTGGGTGCGCCGAACACCACCCAGGCACCGACCAGGATGAAGGCCACGATGGCAACGATCTTGATCAGCGAGAAGCTGTATTCCACAGCGCCAAAGGCCTTCACGCTCATCATGTTCACGGCGATCAGTGCGGCCGAGAACAAGGCCACCCAGATCCAGCGCGGCACATCGGGATACCAATAACCCATGTACAGGCCCACGGCCGTCACTTCGGTGCCCACGGCCAGCACCACGGCAGCCCAGTAGGCATAGCGCACCAGAAAACCGGCCCAGGGCGCGATGTAGTGCTCGGCATAGGCGCCGAACGAGCCCGAGGTGGGATGGGCCACGGTCATCTCTGCCAGACAGCCCATGAGCAACAGCGAAATCAGTGCGCCTATGGCGTAGCTCAGCAGCACGCTGGGGCCCGCAAAGCCGATGGCAAAGCCGCTGCCCAGGAAAAGGCCTGTGCCGACAGCGCCGCCAATGGCAATCATGGCCATCTGTCCTGCAGACAGTTGCTGTTTGAGCCCGGACTCGCGCCGGACGATGTCTTCAAAGGCGGACATGCATGGTCTCCCCGTGGTTTAAGGTGAGTGGATGCTATGCGTCGATCATCTATAGACGTTAATTGTTATCCCTATGTATGCAAAATATTGGATAACTTATTCTCGAGTGAATGCATTAAAAGGTGATCTATGCCTATCGAGTTGGACAAGACCGACCGCCTGCTGATCCAGGCGCTGCGCGACAACGCCAGACTGACCTCGGGCGAGCTGGCCCAGCGGGTCAATCTGTCGCAGTCGCCTTCTTGGCGGCGCATCAAACGGCTGGAAGATGAGGGCGTGATCAGCGGCTACCACGCCAGCCTGGACCGGCGTGCCCTGGGCTATGGCGTGCTGGCCTTTGTGCTGGTGGGCATAGACCGGCAAAACGAAGAGGCGTCACGCATTTTTGAAGCCGCGGTCTGCGAGATCCCAGAGGTGCTCATGGTGCATGGCATCTCCGGGGCTGCCGATTTTCTGCTGGTGGTCGTGGCCCAGGATCTCGATGCCTATTCCGAGCTGCTGCAGCGCAGGCTGCACCGCCTGCCGGCGGTGCGCCAGGTGCATACGCATTTTTCGCTGCAGGAGTTCAAGGGGCAGTTCAACCACCTGCCCGTGCCCGAGTGCTAGCGGGCGGTGCTGTGGCTGGTGGCAGGGCTGTGCCCGGGGTTTGCCAAAAACTGGCGCGACACAGGCCAGAGACAGCGAGCAAGGGCCGCCCCTTACGCTCCGCCGTCGTCCCCTTGTCTCCCTATTCCAGGGGAAGGCGCCGAAGGCGACCCAGGGGCTCAAGTCACCGCATGGGTCTGGTTGAATTCGGGCCGCTTCCATTCACCCGACACCAGCACCTGGCGCAGATGCTCCACGGCGTTCCACACGTCTTCAAAGCCCACATACAGCGGGGTGAAGCCAAAGCGCAGAATGTCCAGGTGTTTGCCGCCGTCGCCCTTGCGGAAGTCGCCTACCACGCCGCGGGCAATCAGGGCCTGGATGATGGCGTAGGCACCGCTGTCCTTGCCATCCACACCCAGTCCTTCCTCTCGCGTCAGGCAGACCTGGGAGCCTCGCGCTGCATGGCTGCGCGGGGTGGCCAGGCCCAGACCGTGGCCCTGGCAGCGCTCTTCCACCAGCAAGATGAAGAAGTCGGTCAGCGCCAGGGACTTTTCGCGCAGCGCCGCCATGCCGCCCAGGGCCTCGCTGGCGGTGAAGATATCCAGCCCGCATTGCAGCGCACTCAGGCTGAGCATGGGCTGGGTGCCGCACAGATAGCGGTTGATGCCGGGGGCAGGCTGGTAGTCGGGTGTGAACTGGAAGGGGGCGGCATGGCCGAACCAGCCCGACAGCGGCTGCCAGAAACGGTTGGCCAGGCGTGGGTTGACCCAGACAAAGGCCGGGGCGCCGGGGCCGCCGTTGAGGTATTTGTAGCTGCAGCCCACGGCGTAGTCGGCATCGGCACCCAGCAAGTCCACGGGCACGGCGCCGGCGCTGTGGCACAGGTCCCAGACGCAGACAATGCCTTGCGCATGGGCACGGGCCGTGACGGCCGCCATATCGTGCATGGCGCCGGTGCGGTAGTTGACATGGGTGAGCAGCAGCACGGCCACATCGCTTTGCAGCTGGACCGCAATCTCCTCGGGCTCCAGCAGCACCAGCTCCAGGCCATATTCCTGGCAGACGGACTGGGCGATGTACAAATCGGTGGGGAAGTTGCTGCGCTCGCTGATGAGTTTTTTGCGCTCGGGGTGGTCGGCGCGGGCCATGCGGGCTGCGGCGGTCAACACCTTGAACAGATTGATGGAGGTGGTGTCGGTGAACACCACCTGGCCGGCTCCGGCGCCAATCCAGGGGGCGAACTGGTTGCCCAGGCGCTGGGGCAGGTTGATCCAGCCGGCCTTGTTCCATGCAGTGATCAGGTCTTGCCCCCATTCCTGCTCCACCACCTGGGCCATGCGCGCGGCCGTGGCTTTGGGCAGGGCGCCCAGGGAGTTTCCGTCCAGATAGACCTTGTCCGCAGGCAGGGAGAAATGCGCGCGCAGGCTGCGCAGGGGGTCGTTGGCGTCCAGGGTCTGGCAGTCTTGCAAGGTGATGGGCATGGAAAATAGGTTCTGTTTTTTTTGATAGCTGCTCACGCAGTACCCATCTGCGTAAAACGCAGATTTCGCTGAAATGGGTGAGCGCTCTCGGTTATGTCAGTGCGCGCAGCACGGCGCGCACGGGAGAGGCGTCGGCCTCGATGAGCTTGAGTGGCAGGGCAATCAGCTCGTAGTCGCCCTCGGGCACCCCATCCAGCACCAGGTTTTCCAGCACGCGCAGGCCGCGCGCGCGTATCACCATATGGCTGTCCAAGGTCTTGCTGCTGGCCGGGTCTATGCTGGCGGTGTCTATGCCGATCAGCTGCACGCCCAGATCGGCCAGGCGCTGCACCGTCTCGGGCGCATAGGCGGCCAGATCACTGTCCCAGCTGCTGGGCGCGCGCTGGTAGGTACGTACCAGCACGCGCGGTGGCAGCGCGGGGGTGATGGCGTGTTCTATGTGCTGCCATTGCACCAGCGGGCCACAGCCCATGGCATGGATCACGCGGCAGCGGCCCAGAAACGGCTCCAGGTCGACAGCGCCAATGCTGGCGCCCTGCGGGTCATAGTGCAGCGGCGCGTCGGCATGGGCGCCCACATGGGGGCTGAGGTGGATGGCGCTGACATTCACCGGGCAGTCCGGTCCTATGGTGGCGCACCATTGCTGGCTATAGGGCGTGTCGCCGGGAAACACCGGCGAGCCGGCGTGGATGGCGGGGGAAATGTCCCAGAGCGTGCGGGAAGGGGAAGCAGTCATGGGGCTGTGTCTCGTGCAAAAAAACAAGCCTGCGGCCACAAGGCAGCAGGCTTGAAGTATCGACGTTTTTCTTCTGCGGCGTGCGCAGGCCAGCGGCAGTGACCGCAGGGTTTACTGGGCTTGTAGCAGGCTGCGCACGTTCAGCAGCACCAGCTCGTTGTCGTCCTGTTGGTTGGGCGCACGGCTGCTGCTGAAGGGCAGGTTGTTGTCATTGCCCACCACGATGTGTTCGCCATCCACCACGTCCACGTTCTCGATGGTGAAGAAGGGAAACTGCAGCACGCCCTGGGTCAGCGGCTTGCGCGCCAGCTGCTTGGGGTCCTGGATGTTGAGTAAATCGATGTAGCCGATCTTGCGCATCAGGCCGTTCACATTGGCCTCGCTCATTTCCACCTTGTAGATGCGCTTGAACTTGGGCAGGCTGTCAAAACAATCCGTGCGCTTGGTGCCGGCCGGGCAGGCCTGGTCGGGCGTGCCTTCGCCGTCGTCGCGCTCGATCACCAGGGCGGTGGTGGCGTTGATCATATTGAAGTCGCCAATCGAGTGCGTGGGCTTTTCCAGCGGGTATTTCCAGTGGCGGCCGGTCCAGGCTTTTTGGGCCACATCGAACTCCAGTGCGCGCAGATAGGTGTGGCCGTTTTCGCTTTCGTAGGCGCCGCCGGCCTCGGCCTGGGCCTTCCACAGCGGGCCTTCCAGCAGCGGGTAGAGCTTTGTTCCATCGGGGCTGGCGGCCATGCCTTCAAAGCCCTTGGAGCGTTTGACGGGGTAGACGGTGGGCTTGGCATCGGGCGCGGCCGGTGTGCGGGCGCTGGGGTGGTCGGGCGAGATCACGGGCTTGCCGTCGACCAGTGTGTCAAACACGGCCAGCACCTTGCCTTGCAGATCGGCCTGGATCAGATAGGGGCCGAACTCCTCACCAATCCAGATGTTCTGCCCGATGATCTGCACGCTCTCGGGGTCGAAGTCGGCGCCGGTCAGATAGCGCTTTTCCGTGCCTTCCTGGGTGATGCGAAACGGCACCTTGCGGTCCGGGTCGTGCAGGAACACGGTCTCCAGGCGCTGGAAGCTGCCGCTCTTGAAGTCCACGTTGTAGCGGCTCAGGTGCAGCATGAAGTCGGCCGAGTTGGCTTTGCTGCCGGCGCCGTTGTCCGTGATGATCCAGAAGCTGCCATCCGCCATGCGCTTGACGCCGGAATGCCCTTGCAGCGGCTGGCCATCAAAAGGCAGTTTGATGCCAGTGGGCCGGCCATTGGACTTGCCCTCGATGCTGGCCAGCGTGCGCGTGGGTTGAATCTGGGTGTATTTGCCGCTGCTGCGCAGATCGGCTGGCACATCGTTTGGTGCGGGCAACACGCTCAACGCCGGCAGTACGGCGTGACCGGCCAGAACCGCCGGATAGGCCGGCGCATCGGCGGCCAGGGCGGAAAGGGACAACAGGCCGACCAGGCTGGCGGCAGCGATACGGTGCAGGGGGAGAGAATGCATGCGAGGCTCTAGAGAAAGAGCCGCCATGGTGCCCATGGGCAATGACAGCACTGTGTCATTGCCTGGGGCGTTGAGTGGGCGCCTCAGCGAATGTCAGCGCTTTTTCACGTAGTAGATGCCGGTCAGCACCAGCAGCCAGGGCAGGCCAAAGGCCAGGGTCAGGCGGAACTCCGGCGTGAAGGCCGTGGTGAGCAGCACAGCCCCCATCAACAGCGCGCCCAGCAGCGTCAGCCATGGAAAGCCCCACATGCGAAACGGTACAGGGGCCGCGCCATCGCGTGTGCGGCGGCGGCGAAAGGCCAGGTGGGTGACGAAAACCATGAACCAGGCAAACATGGCGCCGAACATGGCGATCGACATCATCCAGACAAAGGATTCCTTGGGCCAGAAGGCGTTGATGAACATGGCCACGGCCGCGCCCAGGCTGGACACCAGGATGGAGGCCACGGGCACGCCGTTGGCATTGGTGATGCCGAACACGCGCGGGGCCTGTTGGGCGCGGGCCAGGCTGAACATCATGCGCGAGGTGGTGTAGAGCTGGCTGTTCATGGCCGACAGCGCGGCCACCAGCACCACAAAGTTCAGCACGCCGGCGGCAAAGGGAATGTCCAGCACCTGCATCACACGCACGAATGGGCTGGTTTGCGTGGCGGCATCGGTCCAGGGCACGATGGCCAGCATCAGCGCCAGCGTCAGCAGATAGAAAAGCACCAGACGCAGTACCGTGGTCTTCATCGCGGTCTGCACGGCCTGCTGCGGATGCTGGGCCTCGCCGGCTGCCACGGCAATGGCCTCCACACCCAGGTAGCTGAACATGGCCACGATCACGCCCAGCCACATGCCCCAGGCACCCTTGGCCCAAAAGCCGCCGCCCAGGCTGTAATTCTCGAAACCGATGCCGGGCGTGGTGGTGCCAAACACCACATAGGCGCCAATCAGCACAAAGGCCACAATGGCCGCCACCTTGATGGCCGAAAAACCATATTCCACCGCGCCATAGACCTTGACGCTGCGCAGGTTCACGCCGATCAAAATGGCCGAGAAGATGCCCACCCAGACCCATTGGGGCACGTCCTTGAACCAATAGGCCATGTACATGCCCACGGCCGTGACCTCCATGCCCACGGCCAGCACCAGGGCGGCCCAGTAGGCATAGCGCAGCACAAAGCCGGCCAGCGGGCCCAGGTAGTACTCGGCATAGGCGCCGAAGGAGCCGGAGGTGGGGTGGGCCACCGTCATCTCGCCCAGGCAGCCAATCAAGAGCAGGGCGATGAAGGCGCCAATGGCGTAGCTGACCAGCACGGCTGGACCGGCAAAGCCGATGGCAAAGGCGCTGCCCATGAACAGGCCTGTACCCACGGCGCCGCCGATGGCAATCATCACCATCTGGGCGCTGGTCAGGTGCTGCTTCAGACCAGTCTCGCGTTGTTGGATATCGTGGAAGTCGGCCATGCGCCCCAAAGTCCTGTTGCTGAAAAAACCAGCAAGTATCGCAGCGATCGTGGCGGGCGATGTGGGGGGCGTGCAATCCCGAGGGCAGTATCAGGGGCTAGGGGGGCAATTCGCGCCCAGCGCGTAGCGCCCCGGCGTGAGCGCATGGTGGGCCTTGAAGCTGCGCTGCAAATGGGCCTGGTCGGCAAAGCCCATGCTGTGGGCCGCATCGGCCAGGGCCGCGCCCTGGGCCAGCAGGCGGCGGGCGCCGTTGAGGCGCAGGTTCAGGCGATAAGCACCGGGGGTGACGCCGGTGGCGGCCTTGAAGTGGCGGATAAAGCGCGAAGCACTCATGCCGCAGGCCTGGGCCAGTGATGCGACGGTGGTGTCGGCCTGCGGCTGCGCATGCAGCTGCTCCACGGCGTGGCGTATGGCCTGATTGCTTGCAATGGCTTGCGCGGGAATGGATTGATCGTCCACCTCTGCGTTGGCGCGCAGAAAGCTCAGTAGCAATGACGTGTGTGCGGCAATGTCGTCTGCGGCCGCCAGCGGTTGGCAAAGCTGGTGCGCAATGTCGGAGCTGGCGGCGTCATGCAGCGCGCGTGCGGGAAAGCGCAGGGCGGGAAGCTGCAGCTGCGCATGCAGCCAGTCGGCTTTCACAAACAGCATGCGATAGGACCAGTGGGTGATCTCATCCGGGTTGCAGGCATGCCAGCGGCCGGGCTCGATCAACACCACGCTGCCCTGGCGCACGCGCTCGGGCCCATCAGCATGGCTGAACAAGGCCTGGCCTCCGTCGATGATGCCGATTGAGTACTCATCGTGTGCATGCAGGCGAAAGCAATGCGGTGAAGACAGGCTCACGCGCAGCTCCAGCCATGGGGCCTGTGGATGGCGGTGAAATTGGTGAACCTGTGATGGGAGCTGCTTCATGGTGGCGCTCGCGTCAATGAGCGGCCGGCACATCATGCCAGCATGCCCAGCACGCTGCCCACCAGCAGCGCGGCCAGCAGTCCGTGCAGGGCGCGCTGGCGCCGGGCAGAGGTCAACCAGCGCACCAGGGCCCGCCCCAGCACGGCCCAACAGCCCACACCCAGCAGGCAGGCCAGCAGGGACACGGCGCACAGCAGGCCCAGGGCCGTCAGGGGCGTGGAGGCATGCGGCAGCACAAACACCCCCACGGCCGACAGGGCGAACAGCCAGGCCTTGGGGTTGAGCGTTTGCACCGCCACGCCCTGGCCAAAGGCTTGCCAGGAGCTGGGGGGCGCCTGGTCCGGGTCTGAGGTCTGCGGGCCCACAGGCGCGCGTGCCAGCTTCCAGGCCAGCCACAGCAGATAGGCTGCGCACAGCCATTGGCCGCTGCGGGCCAGCCGGGGCAGCAACTGTTGCAATTGGGTGGCGCCCAGGCCCATGGTAGCCACCACGCCCACATAGCTGAGGCTGGCGCCCAGCACATACAGCAAGGCCTGGCGCTGCGCGCCCTGGCTGCCATGGCGCAGGGCCAGCACATTGACGGGGCCGGGCGTGATGGCGCCCACCAGGGCAAAGCTGGCCATGGGCAGCAAAGAGGTAAAAAGCAGGGAGAGGTCTTTCACAAGGCCGCACTGTGGCCCTTGCTGCGCCCTCTGTATTGAACGCAATTGCGCGGAGGATGGTGGCTCGGGCCATCTCATGGCCTTGTGTATGAAACGGACGTGTTCCAAGCCAGAGACAGCGAGCAAGGGCCGCCCCTTATGCTGCGCTGTCGTCCCCCTGCCCGCGAGCGCAGCAAGCGAAGAGCGGGGGGAAGGCGCCAAAGGCGACTCAGAGCGTGTTCAAAGTCTCCTGAGCAAGAGCCCCAAGAACGCCAGATGGACGAACTGCAAGCTGGTGTTGAGCCAACGCTCGCAGTTTTTCCACAACCTCCTGTTCTTCTCCAGCCAGGCGAAGCTGCGCTCCACTACCCAGCGCTTGGGCATGACCTTGAAGCTGTGCATCTCGCTTCTCTTGGCGATTTGCACCGTCACGTGCTCGCCCAGAATCTCTTGTACGCCCTGCGCAAAGGGCTGGCCCACGTAGCCGCTGTCGCACAGCACGCCTTGCACTCGCCCCAACGTCCGCTTACAGCGCTGCAGGGCCTGCAGGGCACCTTTGCGGTCCGTTACCTCGGCCGTGGTCACCGCAATGGCATGTGGCAGCCCCTGCGTGTCCACCGCAATGTGGCGCTTGATCCCACAGACCTTCTTGCCCGCGTCATAGCCCTTCAGCCCCGCCGTGTCCGTGTTCTTCACGCTCTGCGCGTCGATGATCAAGAACGCGCTGCATGCGTTGCGCCCCAGTTTCTCGCGGGCCGCGCCAACCTGATTTTTTTAAAGCCTGCTCCAGCAGGCTGCCTTCCTCGCGGGGCTCGCTCCAGATCGCCCAGTACGAATGCACCGTGCGCCACTTGGGAAAGTCGCTGGGCAGCGCTCGCCACTGGCAGCCCGTGCGCAGCAGATACAGCACGGCGCAGAACACCTCGTAAAGCTCCACCTTGCGTGGGGCCGTCCTTTTGCGCGCACTCTCCAGCATTGGCCGGATCACTTCGAACTGCTCGCGCTTGATATCGCTGGGGTAGCCTTTTCTCATCCTGCGAGCTTCTCACATCTGGCGAGACTTTGAACACGTTCTCAGGGGAGTGTCTTGAGACCCACGCGCAGCCGCACGCGGTTGCAGGCGTCCGAGCCCATGGCGAATTCCCTGCAGGGCGAGGGGCGCCATTCGTAAATGCCGCAATGGGCTTTCTCACCCACAGTGCCCACCAGGGCGGCGCAGCGTGGTCGGGCGTAGTCGGTGCCGCGCATGCGGCAGGTGAAATCATTCACCTCCTCGGCCAGGCCTGTGGGCACCGGGCCACCCATGGCCTCGGACTCGTGGACGGAAAAATCCACACGAAAGGCCGCGCAGCAGGCGCCGCAGGCAAGGCAGGGATGGCTCATGGGGGAGGCAGAAAAAGAGTGGGGCGGAATTCTCGCCGGAAAATGCGGGCTGCGCATGGGGACGGTCGCAGCGCGTGAGCGTGCGCTGGCAAAGTCCCCGTGGCCCGCTCTGGTTCCGCTGTGCAATAGCAGGGGAGAGAACGGAAAATAAGAATCAAAATCAGTAAAATCCGGTATGCAAACCCTTTCTTCGGCAGCACCACAAACGGCGGCCTCCGCTGCGAATTCCAGCCCCGCCGCCGCTGTGCTTGGGCTGGACCGTCTGGCGCCCCGCGTGCCCGCCCGTGTGGTCGACCTGGCCCCTGCCACCACCCCAGAAGAGCAGGAGCTGCTGCTGCGTTTGATGGAGATTGGTTTTTTGCCAGGTGAGTCGGTGTGCATTGTGGCCACCGGCTTTCCCGGGCCCGATCCCCTGGCCGTGCGCGTGGGCCAGGCCCGGTTTGCGCTGCGCCGCCATGAGGCCTCCAAGGTGCTGGTGCAGGTGGAGGCTCAGCCATGAACGCACGCGAATCCCAGATCGTGCTGGACAAAACCGCTTCCGCTGCGAGTGAACAGGCCCCGCTGCGCGCCGCGCTGCTGGGCAATCCCAACTGCGGCAAGACGGCCTTGTTCAATCTCTTGACCGGTGCACGCCAGAAAGTGGCCAACTACGCCGGCGTGACGGTGGAGCGCAAGGAAGGCTGGCTGAACACCCCGGCCAAACGCCGCGTGCGTTTGCTGGACCTGCCGGGCACCTACAGCCTGGATGCCCACAGCGAGGACGAGCGCATCACGCGCGACATCGTTACCGGCGCCCATGGGCGCGAGGCACCGCCCGAGCTGCTGATCTGTGTGACCGATGCCACCCATTTGCGTCTGAACCTGCGCCTGGTGCTGGAGGCCCGCGCCCTGGGCTTGCCTATGCTGCTGGTGCTGAACATGAGCGATATGGCCCGCCGCCAGGGCTTGCAGATCGACACAGCCCAGCTCAGCGCGCTGCTGGGTGTGCCCGTGGTGGAGAGCGTGGGCATTCACCAGGCCGGCGCCAGGGAGTTGCTGGCCTGGCTGGACAGCGAGGCTGCTTACGCATTGCGGCCGCCTGTGGTGGCAGAAGGCCAGTTCACGCCCGCCGTGGGCCGCAACACGCGCGAGCAACTGCTGGCCCTGCACCAGCAGGTGGCGGACATCATGCGCGCCGCGGTGCAAGAGCCCGCCATGCCCACACAGCGCGATGACCGCATCGACGCCGTGGTGCTGCACCCGCTGTGGGGCAGTTTGCTGCTGATGGCCACGCTGTTTTTGATCTTTCAGGCCGTGTTCAGCTGGGCTGCGCCCTTGATGGATGGCATAGAGGTCGGCGTGGCCCATGCGGGTGCATGGTTGGCGGGTGTGCTGCCCGAAGGCGCGCTGCGCAGCCTGCTGGTGGAGGGTGTGATTGCGGGCACCGGCGCGGTGCTGGTGTTTTTGCCGCAGATTCTGATTCTGTTCTTCTTCATCCTGGTGCTGGAAGACTCGGGCTATCTGCCGCGCGCCGCCTTTTTGCTGGACCGCATCATGGGCACGGTGGGCCTGTCGGGCCGTTCCTTCATCCCGCTGCTGTCCAGCTTTGCCTGCGCCGTGCCGGGCATCATGGCCACGCGCTCCATCCCCAGCTGGCGTGACCGCCTGCTGACCATCATGATTGCCCCGCTGATGACCTGCTCGGCGCGGCTGCCGGTGTATGCGCTCCTGATTGCGGCCTTCATCCCGGACCGCACGGTGGGCGCGGTTTTCAATCTGCAGGGTCTGGTGTTGTTTGCGCTGTATGTGGGCGGCATTGCCAGTGCCATGGCCGTGGCCTGGGTGGCCCAGTTGGGCCGCAGCAAGCTGGCGCGCACCCCGCTGCTGATGGAGTTGCCTTCCTACCGCTGGCCCAGTCTGCGCAGCCTGGCCCTGGGCCTGTACGAGCGCGCCATGATCTTTTTGCGCCGTGTGGGCGGCATTATTTTGACGGTGAGCATCGTGCTGTGGTTTCTGGCCAGCTACCCCGGTGCGCCCGAGGGCATTACCGAAGGTGCGATCCGCTACAGCTATGCCGGCCAGATCGGCCAGTGGATGGAACTGGTGCTGGAGCCCATCGGCTTTAACTGGCAGATCGCCATTGCCCTGGTGCCGGCCATGGCTGCGCGCGAGGTGGCTGTGAGCGCCCTGGGCACGGTGTATGCGCTGTCGGCCACGGGCGACGATGTGGCCGAGCAACTGGGTGTATTGATCGCGGGCAGCTGGTCGCTGGCCACGGCGCTGTCCTTGCTGGTGTGGTTTGTGTTTGCGCCGCACTGCATCTCCACCCTGGCCATGGTCAAGCGTGAAACCAATGGCTGGCGTTACCCGTTGATCATGGCGGGCTATCTGTTTGGGCTGGCGTATCTGGCCAGTTTTATTACCTACCGCGTGGCCCTGGCTTTGGGGTGGTAGCGAAGGAGCGTGTGATGTGGCAAGACATTCTGGTGGGTGTGATCGTGGCTGCCGCCGTGCTGTCGCTGTTATGGCGTTATCTGCCGCAGCGTTGGCGCCAGCAGGCCGGGCGCTTGCACCCGGCGCTGGCGCCCAAGACCAGTGCGGGTGCTTGTGGTGGCTGTAGCGCTTGCGGCGGTGATAGCTGCTCCAGCAGCATGCGTAAGAGCTGAACCTATGGGCTGTGGTTGGGCATGAATCACTCCTGATTAGATACTTGTCTCAGGCACTGTTGTGAAGTGATGTTCCGAAGCCGGGAATTCGCCCCGGCGGGCGACCTACCTTCTTGCTCGCACAAGAAGGTAGGCGAAGTTCACGCTTGCGTGGGGCGGAACTTATATGGCGTACCCATGTAAGTGGAGACCAATGCGCCCCTGCTATCCCCGTCCCCAGCGCTGTCGCGCCGGGGCAACCTGCGTCACCCATCACACAGGGCCTGCCGCAGAACTCTCTGCGCGCTTTCGGCGCTCCGCTCGAACAGCCGCGGGATGAAGCATGGCTGTCCTACGGCAGCCATGCGGCCCTGTGTGCTGTGCGCCGCAGGCGTGTATAGAAGGGGGAACAACCGCAGTGCCAGCAGTGTGACGAAGCACCGGGCATTGAGTGAGGGTTTGGAGATAGGGTTCGCCAGTAGCGCCGTCCACGCATGGCAGGTATTCGGTTCCCGCCTTCCCCCTTTTGCCCATGGCTCGGCGCGCAGAGCCCGGGGCGGGCAGCTGCGCCGAAGGACACAGCTGCTTCGTGGTCTGACTCGCCGCGGTTGTTCGAGTGAAGCGGCTATGCCGCGCAGCGAGTTCTGCGGCGCCGCCCTGGGATGGAGCACCGAGCTTGCCCGAAGCGAAGCGCAGGGACATGGGCAGCAGGGGCGTGTTCTTTTGGCTACTTTGCTTGCACGAGCAAGAAAAGTAGCTCGCCTGCCGGGGCGAGTCCCGGCCTCAGAACGTCATGTCCGCGCAGCAGTGCAACTCGGAGTGAAGCTTCATCTGAGGCAGATCGCTAATCAGGTTACGCCGCCAACTGCCAGTGCGCCACCTCGTCCTCATCCAGTGCCACCAAGCCAAACTTGGCGCGGGTGTCATGGCAGCCATAGGAGGCAAAGGGAAAGTCGCGACAGGGGCGTGAGCGTTGCTCGTAGATGCCGCAGCCCACACAGCCTTCGCCCAGTTGGGGTAGCTCGGCCAGCGCGGCGCAGCGTACGGGGTGTTGCTGCGTACCATTCATGCGGGCGCGGTTGCCATTGCCCGGCACCTCGTGGGCCAGGTGGTCGGGCACACTGCCGCCCATGGATTGCAGCTCGTAAATGGAAAACTCCACGCGGTAATTGGTGCAGCAAACGCCGCAGCGCAGGCAGGGGTGTACGGAGTCGGACATGGGGTCGCTTCAGGTCAAGAGGGCACTCACAGCGGGCCGCGCTTTCCGCAAGGGAAAGGCAGCCCGCACCAGGAAACAAAGCGGGGCAAAGCCCCGGACCTGAAGTCCCTAGGTATGACCTTGAAGCAGCTTCAGATAGAAGCTGTGGATGCGCACATACAGCGCGCGCACCTGGGCCGCAAAGCGTTTGCGTGGCCCGAAGAAGGAGGGCACGCGGCTATGGCGTGCCACATGCGGCTGGCGCAGGGCCAGCAGGCCACCGCAGTAGCCGTAACGCGCATCGCCCACGCTGTTCAGGCTGGGGCGGCGCGGACACAAAAACACCGCCAACCGGCGCAAGGCCTGTTGGCGGTGTGGGGATGTGCTGGGACTCAGTTGCATGGGTGAAGTGATGCGGATGAGCCCAGACATGGAAGAGCGGCCGGATTAGTCCGGTTGGCGACCCAGCAGCAGATATTCCATGAGTGCCTTTTGCACGTGCATGCGGTTTTCCGCCTCGTCCCAGACCACGGATTGGGGGCCGTCGATGACGTCGGCCTCCACTTCCTCACCGCGGTGGGCGGGCAGGCAGTGCATGAACAGGGCGTCGCCCTTGGCCGCGGCCATCATTTCGGCGTCCACGCACCAGTCGGCAAAGGCCTTGCGACGGGCCTCGTTCTCGGCCTCGTAGCCCATGCTGGTCCAGACATCGGTGGTCACCAGATCGGCGCCCTTGCAGGCTTCGAGCGGGTCTTTGAACACCTGGTAGCAGTCCGCATGCACGGGCTTGCCGTTGAAGGCCAGCTGCTCGTCCACCTCATAGCCGCCGGGGGTGCTGAGATGCACCTTGAAGCCCAGCAGATCGGCCGCCTGCAGCCAGGTGTTGGCCATGTTGTTGCCGTCGCCCACCCAGGCCACCACCTTGCCCTTGATGGAGCCGCGGTGTTCGATGAAGGTGAAGATGTCGGCCAGGATCTGGCAGGGGTGGAATTCGTTGGTCAGGCCGTTGATGACGGGCACGCGCGAGTACTCGGCAAAGCGCTCGAGCTTGTCCTGGCCGAAGGTGCGGATCATCACCAGGTCGGTCATGCGGCTGATGACGCGGGCGCTGTCCTCGATGGGCTCGGCGCGGCCCAGCTGGCTGTCGCCCGTGGTCAGGTGCACCACCGAGCCACCCAACTGGTACATGCCGGCCTCAAAGCTGACACGCGTGCGCGTGCTGGCCTTCTCGAAGATCATGGCCATGGTGCGGTCGGTCAAGCTGTGGTGCTTTTCGTAGCCCTTGAACTTTTTCTTGATCAGGGCCGCACGGGCCAGCAGGTAGCCGTACTCGTCGGCTGTGAAGTCGCTGAATTGCAGGTAATGCTTCATACAGTCATTTTCCACGGAATTCAGTCGGCCAGCACGGCCTGGACCAGGGGCTTGAGGCGGGCGACGATTTCATCGGCTTCGGCCACGCTCAGAATCAGCGGCGGCACGATGCGGATCACGGTGTCGGAGGTGACGCTGATCAAGAGGCCTGCTTCGGCCGCCTGGCCAATCAGCTGGCCGCAGGGCTTGGACAGCTCCACGCCAATGATCAGGCCCTGGCCGCGCACGTCGATCACGCCGGGGATGCTGCCCAGCTCGGACTGCAGCTTGGCCTTGAGGTGGGCACCCACGGCGACCGTGTGCTCCAGCAGCTTGTCCTCTTCCATGATCTTCAGGGTTTCCACACCGGCCCGCATGGCCAGGGGGTTGCCGCCAAAGGTGGAGCCGTGGTTGCCCGGCTGCAGCACGTTCGCTGCCTTGCCATGGGCCACGATGGCGCCCACGGGCACGCCCGAGCCCAAACCCTTGGCCAGGGTCATCACGTCCGGCACGATGCCTGCCCACTGGTGGGCAAACCATTTTCCGGTGCGGCCTATGCCGGTCTGCACCTCGTCCAGCACCATCAGCCATTCATTGGCGTCGCACAGGGCACGCACATCTTTCAGGTAATCGGCGCGCATGGGGTGCAGGCCGCCTTCACCCTGGATGGGCTCCATCATCACGGCGACGATGTTGGGGTTACCGGCCGTGGCGGCCTTGAGCGCTTCGATGTCGTTGGGGGCGACACGGATGAAGCCCTCCAGCAGCGGGCCAAAGCCGTTGCGCACCTTGGGGTTGCTGGTGGCGGCCATGGTGGCCATGGAGCGGCCGTGGAAAGCGTGGTCATAGACCACGATCACGGGGTTGGCAATGCCCTTGTCCACACCGTACTTGCGGGCGATCTTGATGGCGGCTTCGTTGGCTTCCAGGCCGGTGCTGCAGAAGAAGACATTCGTCATCTTGGCGCGCTCGGTCAGCAACTGGGCCAGCGCTTCCTGACCAGGCACATGGTAGTAGTTGCTGGTGTGGATGAGCTTGGTGAGCTGGTCTTGCAGCGCGGGCACCAGCTTGGGATGGTTGTGGCCCAGGGTGTTGACGGCGATGCCGCCCAGACCGTCCAGGTATTCCTTGCCATTCACATCCCACACGCGGCAGCCTTGGCCTCGTTCCAGCGCGATGGGCACGCGGCCGTAGGTGTGCATGACGTGGGGCGAGGTTGCCTCGATGTGAGCGGACATGAAAACTCTCCTGACAAAGCGGTAATAGCGTGAATCCTGGCGCGTGTCTTGTGGGGTTCGCAGCCAGGGGGTGAAGATATGCACATGGCTTTTTTGCAGATGCGGGCAGGCCAGGCATATATTCCAAGCCCGATTCTAGGGGGACGGTGCAGCGGGAAAGTTGAGGATTGCGCATCACAGCCATGCGAACGCACCCATGGTCTGGTCGGGTAGTCACAGGGAGATGCGGGTAAGTCTTGTATAAGAATTAAAATGTGAGGCTTGGCGCACCGGTGGCGATCCTGCAGCTGTGGCCTGTCTCACTAAGAAACCTCTCCGATGGCCTCCCCTTCTTCCAAAGAATTGTTCATCCAGGGTGTCACCCTGGAGGGTAAAACCTTCCGCCCCAGCGATTGGGCGGAGCGCTTGGCGGGGGTCATGAGCCAGTTTCGTCCTGGTGGCGCCACGCCTGGCAGCCACCTGAGCTATTCACCCTGGTGCGTGCCGACCTCCATCAACGGCATCAAGTGCGTCATCATCCACTCCGACTTGCGCGACTACGAGCCCATGGCCTGGGACTTTGTGCTGAACTTTGCCAAGGACAACCAGCTGCAAGTCGCCGAGGCCTGTTTGATTCCGGATGCGCCGGCCAAGGGATGAGCGCCGCGTAGCCATGCAAAAGCTTCCGCCAGGAAGCTTTTTTGTTTGGACGAACCTGTCCTGAATGCAGCATGTGCGCGCTGCATAAAACCGGCGCAGTCCAAATCAGAGGTAGCCAGCAAGGGCCAACGCCGGCCGCACTGCCCCGCGGCATGGGCTGCCCCAGCCAAGGCTGCCGTCTCCTTCGCGAAATAGGCGTTCCGAACCCATGGGACGGGCATGCCACCCGGCCTCGAAATAAGACCCTCGCCGTACAAAACTGGCGCGCCCCAAATCAGAGGCAGCCGGCAAGGGCCGCCCAGCCGCAAAGGCTGCCGTCCCCCTCGGAGGGGAAGGCGCGCACTACCTCTGGGGGCGTCAACCCCACCAGCGCGCACGGCGCCAGTGGCCCTGGCGGTAATAGGCCATGGACAGCAGCATGCTGGCCAATGCGCCTATGGGAAAGCTCCACCACAGTGCTTGCTCACCCCACCAGGGCTGCAGCCAGGCGGCCACGGGCAGGCGCACGCCCAGCAGGCCTATGGCCAGGATCAGCAGCGGTATCCAGACCGCGCCGGTGGCGCGCATCACCCCCGACAACACCCAGCTCACGCCCAGCAGCACAAAGGAGCCCAGCACGATGCGGTTGAGATGGCGGGCGGTTTCCAGTGCGGGGCTGCCCGAGGGCAGAAAAAGGGCCAGCACATGGTCATCCAGGGCCAGCACGGCCAGGGTCAGCCCGCCGGTGAGCAGCAGATTGCACAGCAGACCAGCGTACAGGGTGGCGCGCACGCGCTGCCACTGGCCTGCGCCCATGTTCTGTGCAGCCATGGTGGCGCAGGCCGTGCCAATGGCAATGGCCGGCATTTGCACGTAGGTCCACAGCTGCATGGCAGCGCTGTAGGCCGAGGCGGTTTGCATGCCCTGGGCGTTGACCAGGGTCAGCATCAGCACCAGGGTGAGCGATGTCAGCAGCATTTGCAGGCCCATGGGCAGACCCTTGAGGGCCAGTGCCCGCGCAATGGGCCAGCGCGGGCGCAGCAGCCCTGCATCGCCCCGACCCAGCCACAGCGGATGGCGCAGCTTGCGCAGCCAGATGAGCAGGAGCAGCAGGCCACAGCTGTTGGCCAGCAGCGAAGCCAGGGCCGAGCCCGTCATGCCCCAACGCGGCAGCGGGCCCAGGCCAAAGATCAGCAGCGGGTTGAGCAAGGCGTCCAGCAGGGCTACGCCCATCAAAAAGGCAAACGGCGTGCGCGTATCGCCCGTGCCACGCAGCACGGCCGAGGCATAGATGAAGAGCAGCAGCGGTGGCAGGGCCAGAAACATCACGCGCAGATAGCCCACGGCCAGCAGGGCCACGGCCGGATCGGCGCCCATGGCCTGTAGCAGCCAGGGTGACAGCGGCCAGCCAGCGGCACAGATCAGCAGCGAGCCCAGAAGGAACAGGCTGGCACCGGTGCCCGTGACCTCGCGCGCCAGCGCGAGATTGCGTGCCCCCACGGCCTGGGCCACAAGCAGATTGCTGGCCTGGCTGATGCCGAAGAGCAGGGCAATCAAGGCGAACACCAGGTTGTTGGCGTGGGTGGCGGCGGTGAGGGCGGCCTCCCCCAGGTAGCGGCCAATCCAGATGGCATTGATGGAGCCATTGAGCGACTGCAGCACATACCCTCCCAGCAGCGGCAGTGCGAAGTGCAAGAGTGCCGTGCCGATGCTGCCGTGGGTGAGGGAGTGGGGCGATGGAGCCATGGAAGAAGAGAGGGCGCACGCAGTCAGGGCGGTGTCCAGGCCGTGTGAGCGCTGGATGAGCGCGTAAAAAAGCCCTGGCTGGCACGCAAAAAGCCCCGCAGTGCGGGGCTGGGCGCCGGCATCAAGCCGGCGGGGCAGTGATTGCAGGGGTTACAGTGCCTGCATTTCCTTGTTGTGCTGCGTGGGGTTTTGCGGTGCAGCGGCAGGAGCAGGAGTCAGCGCGGGAGCCGCTTCGGTATTTGCGGCAGGGGTTGCTGCCTTTTTGCCCAGATCGACTGGCACATCCACATAGGGCAGGTGCAGGGCGGTGCTGGTCATGCGGCGGATTTCGTTGGTGTAGGCGGCGTCCTCGTTGATCTTGCGGCCGTAGGAGGGCACGATCTGCTGGATGCGTGCCTGCCATTCGCCGGATGCCATCTGCTCGGGGAAGGATTTCTTCATCAGATTCAGCATGATCTGCGGCGCGGTCGAGGCGCCGGGCGAAGCGCCCAGCAGGGCGGCAATGCTGCCGTCCTTGGCGGCTACGATTTCGGTGCCGAACTGCAGCACGGCGCCGTCCTTGGGGTCGCGCTTGATGACTTGCACGCGCTGGCCGGCCGTGATCAAACGCCAGTCTTCACGCTTGGCATTGGGGAAGTACTGGGCCAGCACGGCCTGGCGCTCGTCGTCGGTCAGCTCGGCTTGCTGCACCAGGTATTTGACCAGGTCCAGGTTGTGCACGCCCACGCGCAGCATGCTCACCAGGTTGTCGTGGTTCACCGAGGAGAACAGATCCCACCAGGAGCTGGTCTTCAGGAACTTGGTGGTGGCCAGGGCAAAGGGGCCGAACAGCACGACAGACTGGCCGTCGATGTTGCGTGCGTCCAGGTGGGGCACGGACATGGGGGGGGAGTCGGTGGCCGCAATGCCATAGGCCTTCACGGTGTGGCGGGCTGTCAGCGCAGGGTTCTCAATCGACAGGAACTGGCCGCCCACAGGAAAGCCTGCATAGTCCTTGGATTCGGGAATGCCCGATTTCTGCAGCAGCGTCAGCGCGGCACCACCAGCACCCACGAAGACGAACTTGGCCTTGACCGTCTTTTCCTGGCGGTTGTTGGCCAGGTCGGCCACGGTCACGTTCCAGGTCTTGTCGGCGTTCTGGCGCAGGGCCGTCACCTCGCTTTGCAGCTTCAGGCTGAAGTTCGGTGTTTTTTGCAGCGAGCTGACCAGCTGCTGTGCCCAGGCGCCGTGGTTGACGTCGGTGCCCAGGGGCATATAGGTGGCGGCAACCTTTTGCTTGGGGTCACGGCCTTCGATCATCAAAGGGGCCCACTTCTTGATCTGCGCCTGGTCTTCGGAATATTCCATGCCGTAGAACAAGGGGTTCTGGATCAGGGCTTGCTGGCGCTTGTGCAGGAAATCGATGTTTTCATCGCCCCACAGAAAGCTCATATGGCCGGTGGGGTTGATGAAGGTCTCGGGGGCGCCCAGGTGGCTGCGGCCAATCTGGTGGGCCCAGAACTGGCGCGAGACCTCGAACTGCTCGGCAATGTTCACGGCACGCTTGACGTCTACCGAGCCGTCAGGCAGCTGGGGGGTGTAGTTCAACTCGGCGAAGCCGGAGTGGCCGGTGCCGGCGTTGTTCCAGCCGTTGGAGCTTTCCAGGGCCACGCCGTCCAGGCGCTCGAACACCTCAATCTTCCAGTCGGGCTGCAGCTCTTGCAGATAGGTGGCCAGGGTGGCGCTCATCACACCGGCGCCGACCATCACCACGTCCACGGGTTGTTCGTTCTCGGCTTCGGGGACGGAGCGGGGGAAAAGCGGCCAGTACAGGAACAGTACCGCCGCCACGACCAGCGCCACCAGGGCACCGATGAGGACTTTGAGCGTTTTTTTCATGTTTTTAGCAAGTGGTTGACTGGTAAAAAAAGGCCCGCGATATGTTGCAGGCCTCGGCTACCAAAAATTTTTCTGTTTGACGTGAGTATTATTACTATGTGTTGTTTTTTGATGTGTATCAAACAGTATTTCTTGCTATTGGAGTAGTGATTTTTCTTTTTCCAGAATGCAGGCACAAAAAAACCGCCCGAAGGCGGTTTCTTTGATTCGCTGTCAGCGCACCCGTTGCAAACGGCAGATGGCTTGCGCCATCCGTGCGATGCCTAAGTGGATTAGGCGGCGGCCAAGGCCTTGACCTTAGCGGACAGGCGGCTCTTATCGCGAGCAGCCTTGTTCTTGTGGAAGATGCCCTTGTCGGCGATGGTGTCCAGCACGGACTGTGCCTTGGCAAACAGTTCGGTAGCCTTGGCCTTGTCGCCGGTCAGGACAGCCTTTTCGACGTTCTTGACAGCGGTGCGGTACTTGGAACGCAGCGAGGTGTTTGCAGCGTTCAGCTTGACGTTTTGGCGGGCGCGCTTGCGGCCGGAGGCCAGGCGGGGGTTCTTTTTGGCTTTGGTTGCCATGATGTGTATTCCTTGAGGTGTCTGGGGATGATGTCAGCGAAGCCGAATAGTATAGCACCCCCTGAGGCGCTGTGCGCCGTCCCCTGAAGCAGGGAGGCAAGGGGGCGACAGCCTCGCTGCGGGGCGGCGCGGCCGGCGCAGGCCCTTGCTCGCTTTCCCTGGCCTGGACGCGCCAGTTTTATGCGGCTGTGGCAAAAACAGTTTTTGGAAACACATGGCGCGCGTACCAACGGCAGTCCACAGCCCTGGCGCCGGAAACGGTCCTGGGCTGTCGCTACACTGCCGGGGTGTCACTTTTCAAAGCTGCCTCCATCGTCTCCCTGTTCACGCTGGCTTCCCGCGTCACAGGCCTGCTGCGCGATCTGCTCATGGCGTCCATGTTCGGCGCCAATGCCCTCACGGACGCCTTCAATGTGGCTTTTCGCATTCCCAATCTGTTTCGCAGATTGTTTGCCGAAGGTGCGTTCAGCCAGGCTTTTGTGCCGGTGCTGGCTGCCACCAAAGCCAAGGAAGGCGAGGCCCGCACCCGCGCCCTGATCTCCGATGTCGCCACGGCGCTGTTCTGGGTGCTGCTGCTGGTGTGCGTGCTGGGTGTGCTGGGTGCCCCGCTGCTGGTGTGGTTGCTGGCCAGTGGTCTGGAGCGGGACCGCAGCAGCATGGATGCTGCCGTGCAGATGACGCGCTGGATGTTTCCCTATATAGGCTGCATGTCGCTGGTGGCGTTGTCGGCGGGGGTGCTTAACACCTGGCGGCGCTTTGTGGTGTCGGCGGCCACGCCGGTGTTGCTGAACCTGAGCATGATTGCCGCTGCCTGGTGGCTGGCGCCGTACTTTCAGGCGCGCGGCATCGAGCCTATCTATGCCATGGCGGCGGGTGTGATGGTGGGTGGTGTGCTGCAGCTGGCGGTGCAAATTCCCGCGCTGCGCTCCCTGGGGCTGCTGCCGCGCATTGGCGTGACCTGGGGTGCTGTTCGTCTGGCCTGGAGCGATGCCGGCGTGCGCCGCATTCTGAAGCTGATGGGGCCGGCGTTGCTGGGGGTGGGTGTGGCCCAGATCAGTCTGATGATCAACACCCAGATTGCGTCCCATCTGGCGCCGGGTAGCGTGACCTGGCTGTTTTATGCCGATCGCTTGATGGAGTTTCCCACCGCCTTGCTGGGTGTGGCCCTGGGCGTGGTGCTGACGCCTCAATTGGCGGCAGCCAAGGCCTCGGACGACAGCGAAAAATACTCCGCCATGCTGGACTGGGGTCTGCGTCTGGTGCTGCTGCTGGCTGTGCCCTGTGGCGTGGGGCTGCTGGTGTTTGCCACGCCGCTGGTGGCCACCTTGTTCTATCGCGGCGCGCTGCATGCCAGCGATGTGGGGCAGATTGCCCTGGCGCTGATCGGCTACGGCGTAGGCCTGGTGGGCCTGGTGGCCATCAAGGTGCTGGCGCCCGGCTATTACGCCAGCCAGGACATTCGCACGCCGGTGAAGATTGCGGTCTGTGTGCTGGTGCTGACCCAGCTGTTCAATCTGGTGATGGTGCCCTGGCTGGCCCATGCGGGGTTGGCGCTGTCGATCGGGGTGGCGGCGCTGGTGAATGCGAGCTGGCTTCTTGTAGGACTTATCCGACGTAAGGCCTTTCGTCCAGAGCCGGGTTGGGGCAAACTCTTGATTCAGATCACGGTGGCTGCCTTGCTGTTGGCGGCCTTGCTGTTTTGGTTCTCCCAGGCCTTTGATTGGCTGGCGCTGCCTGAGGGCAAGCGAGCAGGTTTGATGCTGGGTGCGATGGCACTGTCTGCTTGTGTGTACTTCGGGGTGTTGGCGTTGGCAGGGGCACCCCTGAGAAAGCTGCTGCGCCGGTGATCTTGCGGCAGCCAAGTGTGAGAAAAAAATGAAACTCGATTTTGGACTGCCTACCCCGCTGGAATACTTTGAAACCCTGGTGCGTCGCGACGAGCCGCGCCTGCTGCTGGAGGCTGCCATCAGCCTGGGCCAGGATGTGGACCCGCAGCTGGATGTGCAGGGCGCGCTCTACCAGTTCGAGCGCATGCTCAAGCTGCTGCGGGACTGTGTTCCCTGGGGCAGCGATGGCGCGCAGCGCCTGACCATACTCAACCAGTTCTTCTATGTCGACCTGGGCTATGGCGGCAACCACAATGACTTCTTTCACCCGGACAACAGCTATCTGCACCGGGTGATGGACACCCGCCGCGGCATTCCCATTTCGCTGGGGGTGTTGTGGCTGGAGCTGGCCCACGGCATAGGGCTGCATGCGCAGGGTGTCTCGTTTCCTGGTCACTTCCTGGTCAAGGTGCAGCTGCCGCAAGGCCTGGTGGTGCAAGACCCTTTGACGGGCCGTGGCCTGAGCGCTGTGGCACTGAGCGAGCGACTGGAGCCCTACCAGGAAGCCTGGGGGCTGGAAGGCGAAGAGCTGCCGCCCATGGGCATGTTTTTGCAGCCGGCCAGCCACCGCGACATCCTGGAGCGCATGCTGCGCAACCTCAAAGCCATCCACCGCCAGCAGAGCGACGACGCCATGGCGCTGGCAGTGATCAACCGGCTGATCACGCTCACGCCCAGCAACTGGAGCGAGTACCGCGACCGCGGTCTGGTGCGCATGGAGCACGGTGAGCGCCGCGACGCCATCCAGGATTTGCAAACCTATGCCCGGCATGCCGAGTCGGCTCAGGATCTGGACATGATCGAGGAGCAGCTGGCCCAGCTGCGTGCCGGCCTTTGAGTGGCCCAGGGGCGCCGATGTGCGCTGCATAAAAAAGAGCATCCATAGTGGATGCTCTTTTGTTTTTGCGGTGAAAAGTACCGGAAATTACCGAACTCTGTGCGCTTGCTGCTCTGCTTTTTGATGAGCCGGTTCCGCTCGCAGAAGGAGAGCGGCTGGCTCGGCCAGATTGGCTTTGCTTGAGTCGGTGTCCTTTTTACATCTGCGCAGCCAGGCGCTGTGGGCTGTATGCACGCTCCCGCATGCACCAGGCCAGCAGGCAGGCGGCGCAGAGAACGCAGAGCACGGTGCTTACGGTGTAGCGCAGGCCATAGGCGTCCGACAGCATGCCAAACAGCGGTGCCACCATGCCGCCTATGGACATGGCAAGGCCCAAGGTGATGCCGCTGGCCGTGGCCTGGTTGCGCGGGAGGTAGTCCTGGGCCAGCGTGACCTGGGGGGCAAAGGGCAGAAACATGCAAACGCCCAGCGCCAGCGTGCAGGCCCAGGCCATCTCGGCGGAAGAGGCCATGGCCAGACCGCCCATGGCCGGCAAGGCCAGCAGATAACCCAGGCGGATGGCGGGTATGCGTCCCCAGCGGTCACCCATCCAGCCGCCCAGCAAGGTGCCTACAGCCCCCGCTGCGGTGAGCGTGGTCAGCGCGGCCGCCCCCATGAAGGCGCTGCCCGAAAGCTCGCGGGTGACGTACAGGGACAGCATGGAGAGCACGGTCACATAGGGTATGGACCAGCCCACGATCACCGCACAGAGCAAAAAGAACGCACGCCAGTCATTGGTCTGCTGCGTTGTCTTGAGTGTGTGGGCAGGGCTGGCCATTGCCGAGCGGGTGTTCTGGACATCGCGCCGGGTCCAGAGCGTCCATACCACCAGCATCACCACAGCTGGCAGCAGGAGCAGCCAGCTGTGGTGCAGCTGACCATTTCCGACCGCAGCCGTCGCCAGCAGCGGGGCGAACGACGCACCGATGGTGCCGCCCACCGAAAACACGCTCATGGCCTTTTGCGAGCTTCCCCCGGCGACGCGCGCGGCCACGGTTGCGGGCGGGTGGTAGGCCGCAATGCCCAGGCCGCACAGCACGGCGGCGGCCCAGCTGACCCAGTAGTCCGGGCTCATGCCCACCAGCACCAGGCCGATGGCAGCAGTCACAAAGCCCAGCGGCACCATCCAGGGGCGCGATGCACGGTCGACATACAGGCCAAACAAGGGCTGTATGACGCTGGACAGCCCCATGGCGGCGAGCATGAGCCCGCTGACGGCGGTGTAGCTATAGCCCCGCTCCAGGGCAATAAAGGGCAGCAGGGCAGGGAGAAGGCCTTGATACAAGTCGTTGACGGCATGGGTGCCAGTGAGCAAACCGAGGCGTGCACGATTCATCGCAAGCTCCAGGCAAGGGCGGCGCGAGTACCGGTGAAAAACATCAGAACTTCCTTTTCAGACGAGGGTGGAGAGGCGGTCCATCGTAGAAAAGCGGGACATTGCATTCCTGCGCAGAATTCACAACAATCATCGTGAAAATGACAGATTGGGTGCGTCACCGTGAAATTCAGTTCGGCCCCGCCGCCAGCCCGCAGCTCCCTGCCAGCGCCCGAGCTGGTTCCCATGCCAGACCCGCATGCCTTTCCCATGCATGGCGAGCAAACCGCCCGCCCCGTGGTGGTCTACGGCACGGACATGCCGGCCAATGCCTATATCCCCCAGCACAAGCACCGGCGGGCGCAGCTGCTGCATGCCACCGAGGGCGTGATGTTGATCCGCGCGGAAGGTGGCAGCTGGGTCGTGCCGCCGGGTTGCGCGGTCTGGGTGCCGCCGGGTGCCAGTCATGACATCACCATGGCGGGCAGCCCGGTGGCCATGCGCACCGTCTTTGTAGAGCCGGGCCTCAGGCCCGCGCTATGGCCGCATTGCCAGGTGATCGAGGTCTCGGCCTTGCTGCTGCAGCTCATCGTGGTGGCCATGGAGCTGCCGCTGGACTACCCGGCGGGCGGGCGGGCCGAGCGCATCATGAACCTCATACTCGACGAGATCGAGGAGGCCAAGCCCTTGGCCTTGCATGTGCCCATGCCCACCCATGCCGCGCTGCTGGCGCGTTGCCGCCGGTTCATCAATGCCCCGGCCGAGCCCGTGGACCTGGGGACATGGGCGCGCTCGCTGCATATGCACCCGCGCACGCTGGCCCGCCTTTTTCAGCGCGAGACCGGTCTGAACTTTGGAGCCTGGTGTCGGCAAACCCGTTTGCTGCTGGCCGTTCCCATGCTGGTGTCCGGCGCCTCGGTACTGAAGGTGGCACTTGCGCATGGCTATGAAAGCCCGAGTGCCTTCGCCGCCATCTTCAAGCAAAGCTTTGGACAGCCGCCCAGCGCCTACCAGAAAAGATTTCACGGGCAAGCTGCATAAAAAAAGAGCACCTTCAGCAGGTGCTCTTTGGCTTTTGGGGTGAAAAGTGCCGGAGATTCAGGAGCCATCGGTATGTGCAGCTCTGCTTTTTGAGGCAGTGCTTCGCCCGGTTCAGGTCAGCTCGGCCTCAACCAGCTCTTTCTTCAGGTAGGCGTAGAACAGCGGCGCGGCCACCAGGCCGGCCGGGCCAAACACCGACTCCGCCACAAACATCACACACAGCAGCTCCCACACGGCCATATGGGTGCGCTGGCCTATGACTCTGGCGTTGATCACGTACTCGGCCTTGTGGATCAGGATCAGAAATGCCAGGCAGGCGGCCGCGGCTACGGGCGAGACCGACAGGCCCACGATGGTCAGCACCACGTTGCACAGCAGATTGCCCACGATGGGCACCAGGCCGGCCACAAAAGTCAGCGTGATCAGCGCCGGGGTGTAGGGCAGCTCCAGGCTCCACAGCGGCAGGATGACCAGCAGGAACAGTGCCGTCAGCATGGTGTTGAACAGCGCAATCCAGAACTGGGCCGCCACGATCTGGCGAAAGGACTCACCCAGCAGCGAGATGCGGCGGTGCAAGGCCATGGTCAGCGGCTTGCTCGGCAGAATGCGCGGGCGCACGGCTGCCAGGGCGCCGATCAAGAGGCCCACATAGGCATGGAGAATGGCGGCCAGCCAGGCCTTGCCGGCAATGGCCAGGGTGCCGGCCTTGTTGGCCAGGTAGTTGGCAATGATGCGTTGGATGTCAGCCGCGCCTTGCGGCAGCTGGGCAGTGAAGTCATGGGGCAGCTTTTCGCGCAGCTCCAGCACCGTGCGGGCCAGATAGTCCAGCAGCTCGCGGTACTGCTGGGGCGCATCCATGATGTAGTAGCGCGTGTGCGAAAGCGCGCTGCTGAGCAAAATCAGCGGTGCCAGCACGATGACCGTGGCCGCCAGATTCTGCACCCAGCGCTCGGGCATGGCGCCCTGGGGGCGCCGCTGCACCCGGGTGATGCCGCCAGCCAGTGCACGCGTGAGCTGAAAGCCCACGCAGGCGCACAGCAGGCCGGGCAGCAGACTGCGCTCCATGACCAGCAGTAGCGCGCCAGCCATCAGCACATAGCTGGCAATCAGCACGCCGCGCGAAGGCGGCGAGGGCGAGCAGATGCTGGGCAGTTGTGAGGAGTTCCGTCCCATGGTGTCTGCGCCCTGTGGTGCTGCGAAGAGGAGAGGTGAATCAGCGAACCTGGACGGCGGCGCCGCTGCTGCGCTCCACGATCTGGCCGATGGCGTAGACCGACTCGCCCAGGCCGCGCAGCGTGGCAGCCGTGGCTTCGGCCTGATCGGCCGCCACCACCACCACCATGCCAATGCCGTTGTTGAAGGTGCGGTTCATTTCCACATCATCGATGCCGGCAGTCTTTTGCAGCCAGGCAAACAGCTCGGTCTGGGGCCAGCTGCCGGCCTTCAGGTCGACGCCGGCGCCTTCGGGCAGCACGCGGGGGATGTTTTCCAGCAGACCGCCGCCGGTGATGTGGGCCAGGGCCTTGATGGGGTGCTGGGCCAGCGCGGCCAGCACGTTCTTCACGTACAGGCGGGTGGGCTCCATGATGGCGGCCTTGAAGGGCTTACCATCCAGCGAGGCGGGCAGGCTGCCTTGGGCTTGCGCCCGCTCGATGCACTTGCGCACCAGCGAGAAACCGTTGGAATGCACGCCGTGCGAGGCCAAGCCCAGCACCACGTCGCCGGGCTGCACATTCTTGCCGGTCAGGATCTTGGATTTTTCGACGGCACCCACAGCAAAGCCGGCCAGGTCGTATTCGCCATCGGGGTACATGCCGGGCATTTCAGCGGTTTCGCCGCCGATCAGGGCGCAGCCCGACAGCTCGCAGCCCTTGGCAATGCCGCCCACCACAGCAGCGGCGGTGTCCACATTCAATTTTCCGCAGGCAAAGTAGTCCAGAAAGAACAGCGGTTCGGCGCCTTGCACCAGCACGTCGTTGACGCTCATGGCCACCAGGTCAATGCCCACGGTGTCGTGCATATTCCACTCGAAGGCCAGCTTGAGCTTGGTGCCCACGCCGTCGGTGCCGGAGACCAGCACCGGTTCCTGGTAGCGCTTGGGCACTTCAAACAGCGCGCCAAAGCCGCCGATGCCCGCCATCACGCCTTCGCGCATGGTCTTCTTGGCCAGCGGCTTGATGCGCTCGACCAGGGCGTCGCCTGCGTCGATGTCAACGCCTGCGTCTTTGTAGGAAATAGGAGTGGAAGCGGGAGTGGTGGAGCTCATGGCGTCGTCTGTGCAAGATAGGCCCAGGGGCAGGGCTGAATCCCGCGATTCTAAAGCGAGAGCCCATTCACCCGGCCCATGGTGCGACGATTGCCCACGTGCCGGGAAGGTGGTCGCGCAGGCCGGCGCAAACCTTCTGCCCGCGCGGACGGGCCTGCCGGTCTAGAATCCTACGCGCGCTGCCCGGTTTTCGGCCTGCCCAGGCCAACAGGGCACAGCAGGCAAACGGGTCACGCCGCGCCAACGCTGGTCTGGCGCGCTGTTCTTTCAACCCACTCGGAATGCTGCTGTTCTTGTCTGAGCCTGCCTCCATTGTTCGGATTCCCATGGTCCTCCTCCCAGAGGAGGTCTTCGCGTGGCCGCGATGAGGCAGCTGGCCCTGGACATCGGCCTGCCCACCGGGCCGTCGCTGTCGCGCTTCTACGAAGGCAGCAATGCCGCCGTGGTCCAGCATCTGCGCAGTTGGGTGGGTGATGGCGTGGCGGCCGCGTCGGCTTCGACGCCCGTGCCCACCTATCTGTGGGGCGTGTCCGGATCGGGCAAGACCCATTTGCTCAAGGCCGTGCATGCGGCCTTGCGCGAGCAGGGGGCCGAAGTGGGCTGGATGGATGCCAGCACGGGCTTTCCGCCCGAATTCGACGAGCGCTGGGCCGCCGTCATCATGGATGATGTGCAGCAGTACACGCCCATGCAGCAGGCCCGCGCCTTCAACTGGTTCGTCAACGCCGTGGCACCGCAATCGGGCACGCCCCGCTGGCTGCTCTGCGCGGGCGACCTGCCACCTGCCGATCTGCATCTGCGCGACGACCTGCGCAGCCGCCTGGGCTGGGGCCATGTGTTCCAGCTGCATCTGCTCGACGAGTTCGAGCGCCGGGCTGTGCTGCGCCAGGAAGCCGACGCCCGGGGCGTGTTCCTGAGCGACGATGTCATGGACTACATGCTCAAGCGTTTTTCGCGTGACCTTGGCAGTCTGATGCAGCTGCTGGACATGCTCGACGGTTTTGCCCTGCGCAACAAGCGCGCCATCACCATTCCGCTGCTCAAGACCATGCTGGAAACCGAATAAGCCCATGGCCTTGTCGCCACGGCCCTCCAACGCACACTATTTTCATGTCCGTCTCCACCGCAACGCAGCGCCCTCGATTGGCGCTGTTCGACCTTGACCACACCCTGCTGCCGTTGGATTCCGACCATGGCTGGGGTGAGTTTTCCATTGACCTGGGCTGGTGCGAACGCGCCGAATTTGGCCGCCGCAACGACGCATTCTTTGCCGACTACCTGGCTGGCCGTCTGGACATCCCAGACTACGTGCGCTTTGCCACCGAACAGGTGGTGCGCCGTGGGCCGCAGGCAGCTGCAGAGGCCCATGCGCGCTTCATGGACGAGGTGATCCGCCCCGCTATGAAACCGGTGGCCCTGCAACTGGTGCAGTCCCATCTGGATGCGGGGGATGTGGTGGTCATCACCTCGGCCACGAATGCCTTTGTGGTCGGCCCCATCGCCCAGGCCTTTGGTGTGCAGCATGTGCTGGCGACCGAGCTGGCGCGTGACGCCAGTGGCTGGTACACCGGCGAGGTGGAGGGCACCCCCAATATGCGCGAAGGCAAGGTGGTGCGCATGACGGCGTGGCTGGCCGAGCGCGGCCTGGGTTGGGGCGATGTGGAGTCGACCTTCTACAGCGACTCCATGAACGACCTGCCCCTGCTCGAACATGTGGACCACCCGGTGGCCACCAACCCTGATGCGCGCCTGCGCGCCCTGGCCCAGGAACGTGGCTGGCGCGTGCTGGACCTGTTTAGCGAGACACCATGATCAAGACCATCATCGACAAACTGCTGGGCAAAGCCCCTGCGGCCCCCCGTTCGCGCAAGCCGCAGTTCGGCAAGCGCGAGGACGTGCCAGTGGCCGTGCACGGCATCGACCCGGAGCTGGTTGACCGCCGCGCCGTCGACGTGGTGCGCACCTTGAAGGACGCCGGCTACGAGGCCTATATCGTCGGCGGCGCCGTACGCGACCTGCTGCTGGGTCTGCGCCCCAAGGACTTTGACGTGGCCACCGACGCCACACCCGAGCAGGTGAAAAACCTGTTCCGCCGCGCCTTCATCATCGGCAAGCGCTTTCGCATCGTGCACGTGGTGTATGGCCGCGGGCGTGAGCATGATGTGATCGAGGTCTCCACCTTCCGCGCCTTTTTGGACAACAGCCAGGCCAAGCATGTGGATGGCAACGAACGCACCAGCAAGGCCCAACTGGCCCATATGCAGCATGCGGTGGACGCCAGCGGCCGCGTGCTGCGCGACAACGTCTGGGGCCCGCAGGACCAGGACGCCACGCGCCGCGACTTCACCGTCAACGCCATGTACTACGACCCGGAAAGCCAGGTCGTGGTGGACTTTCACAAGGGCATCCAGGACGCGCAGAAAAAAGTGCTGCGCATGATTGGCGACCCGGCCACGCGCTACCGCGAAGACCCGGTGCGCATCATCCGTGCCGTGCGCTTTGCGGCCAAGCTGTCGCCGCTGGGCTTCAAGCTGGAACCCAAGACCGCCAAGCCCTTGATCGAATGCGAACATCTGCTGAGCGAAGTGCCGCAAAGCCGCCTGTTCGACGAGATGCTCAAGCTGCTGCAGACCGGCCATGCGCTGTCGTCGATTGCGCAGCTGAAAAAGCTGGGCCTGGAAAAAGGCATTTACCCGCTGCTGGATGTGGTGGTGGAGCGTGCCGATCACCCCTTTGTCACCGCCGCTCTTGCCGATACCGACCGCCGTGTGGGCGAAGGCAAGCCCGTGGCCCCCAGCTTCTTGCTGGCCTGCGTGCTGTGGCAAGACGTCAAGCAGGGCTGGGAGCAGCGCATGCACCGAGGCTTTCACGCCTTCCCGGCGCTGCAGGAAGCCATTGACGAGGTGTTTGACCAGCGCATAGGCGATGTCTCCGGCCGCGGCAAGCTGGCCGCCGACATGCGCGAGATCTGGGTCATGCAACCCCGATTTGACAAGCGCAGCGGCGCCACCCCGTTTGGCATGGTGGCCCAGGGGCGCTTCCGTGCAGGCTTTGACTTCATGCGCCTGCGTGCCGATGTGGGCGAGGTCGAGGAATCCCTGGCCAATTGGTGGCAGGAATTCCAGCAGGCCGACGACGCCCGCCGCGAAGACCTGGTGGCCCAGGCCCGTGAAGAGCAGCGTCTGCGGCAAAAAAGTGCAGCGCCTGCTGCACGCCGCAGCCCCAAGAAGCCGGTGACCGGCGAAGATGCGGCCCCCGCTGCAGCCCCGCGTGCCGACACGCTGGACGCGCTGCTGCCCGAGGGTGACGCCGCTGCCAAAAAGCGCCGCCGTCGCCGCCGCAAGCCTACCGGTGCAGGTGGCGCAGCCGGTGCGGGCGAGGGCGGCGAGTGAAGGTGAATGCATCGGCAGCCCAGGCTGCCGAGCAGGCCTTTATCGGTCTGGGTGCCAACCTGGGGGACCGGGGCCAGTCCCTGGCCCAGGCGGTGCAGGCCATAGCCCGGCTGCCGGGTACACAGCTGGCAGGTCTGTCGTCGCTGTACGCCAGCGCACCGGTTGATGCCAGCGGTCCGGACTTTTTGAACGCGGTGGCGGCGGTACAGACCACGCTGGCACCGCTGGACTTGCTGCACGCGCTGCAGGCCATCGAGCTGCAAGCCGGCCGCGAGCGGCCCTACCGCAATGCCCCGCGCACCCTGGACCTGGATGTGCTGCTGCACGGTGATCTGCAGCTGAACACCCCCGAGCTGACTCTGCCCCATCCCCGTTTGTGGGAGCGGGCCTTTGTGCTGCTGCCGCTGGCCGAGCTGGCCCCGGCCCTGGTCACCCCGGCCCAGCTGGCCGCCGTGGCACAGCAACGCATCGCCCTGCAGCAAGCGCCGCAGGCCTGGTGCCCCGGCATGCTGCAAGCGGCACGCTGAAAACACCCGAAACCATAGCTATACAAGCCACCAGGGGCTTCCCTGGTGCCGTCACACTTGTCGGGCAATATGGCTGCTGCGGTCAGCCAAGGGTTGGGGTGATGGGCCTCTTTTGCCTTTGGCGCATCCGGGAGTGCCCAAGCCATTTCAGGCGCAAGGCCGGTGCTTGCCGTCAAGGCGTTGCCCACCAAACTGGCAGTTCCAGGCCAGAAAGGCGCAAGGCCGGTGCAGCCTGTCAAAGGGCTGCGACATGACTGGCAGGTTCCAGACCTGAGGCAGCGAGCAAGAGCTGTCTCAGAGCGTGTTCACGCTCTCACAGCCGAGGTTGTCGTCTCGCAGGGGGAAAGCCGCACAGCGGCTTTGGAGGTGGACATTCAGCCAATTTTCATCCTGGGCATGCATTGTGCATCGCTGGGCAGAGGCCGTCGCATGGAACGCGGCAAGGTCTTTGGCTCGAGGAAATTGGGCAACACATGGATATCTTGCACACCGACGCATTTTCGCGCACCCGCCGCCGCATTCGCGGCGCTGTTTCCCATCTGGCTCCCACCCCGCTGCCGTGGCTGCAATGGGGGCGAAGGAGCGAGTCCGTCGCCATGGCGCTGGGCATTGCCTTGCTGCTGGCCATCACCGCATGGATGCGGCCGCTGATGCTGCCTGACGAAGGCCGCTATGTGACCGTGGCCTGGGAGATGCTGCGCTCGGGCGACTGGCTCACGCCCAGCCTCAACGGCCTGCCGTTTTTCCACAAGCCACCGCTGTTTTACTGGGTCACGGCCCTGGCACTGAAGCTGGGTGGCATGCACGAGGGCGCAGGCCGCGCGGCCCCGCTGCTGGGGGCATGGATGGCGATTTGGTCGCTGTATCTGTTCACCCGGCGCTGGTATGGGCTGCAGACGGCGCGCTACGCCGTGGCCGTGCTGCTGGCCTGGCCACTGTTCTATCTGGGCGGGCAGTTTGCCAATCTGGACATGCTGGTGGCTGGCTGCATCACGGCCACCGTGCTGGCCCTGGCCCATGCCGCTTTGTGCTTTGAGCAAGGCCTGCCGTCTCGGCGCAGCCTGCTGCTGGCCTATGGGCTGGCAGCGCTGGGTGTGCTGGCCAAGGGTCTGATCGGCTTGGTGCTGCCGGCCCTGGTGGTGGGCTGTTGGCTGCTGCTGCGCCGCCGCTGGCGCAGTATCTGGGCCTTGTGCTCGCTGCCTGGTGTGCTGTTGTTTGCCTTGGTGGCTGTGCCCTGGTTCTGGCTGATGCAGCTGCGCTTTCCGGATTTTTTGCATTACTTTTTTGTGGTCCAGCATTTGCAGCGCTTTGCCGCCAGCGGTTTCAACAATGTGCAGCCCTGGTGGTTCTACCCCGCCGTGCTGGCCCTCAGCAGCCTGCCTTTTTGGCTGTGGTCACGCGCGATGTGGGCGCGCAGCTATTGGCGTGTGGCGGAGCAGGACGCCATAGACCAGGCCGCCGCACAGTCCGTGCGCTTGCTGATGGCCTGCTTTGCCGCCGTGGTGGTGTTGTTCTTCTCCTGGCCAGCGTCCAAATTGGTGGGCTATGTGCTGCCCGCGGTTCCGGCCCTGGCCTGGTTGATGGGGGATGCCATCGCCATGGCGCTGGCATCCCATCCCGAACGCAGGCATTTGTGGTGGCTGAGCCTGGCCGTCGGCGCTTGCGCGTCGCTGGCCGTGCTGTTGTACCTGGCGCAGGACCAGCGTTACACCGCCCGCGATCTGGGCCGGGCGCTGGCCGCGCAGCACAGGCCGAGCGAGCCGGTGTTCATGGTGGACACCTATTTGTACGACACGCCCTTCTATGCCCGGCTGCAGGCTCCCATGCTGCTGGTGAGCCCCTGGAGCGAGCCCATAGTCAACGACAACTGGCGCAAAGAGGTGAAGGACGCCGCTGCCTTTTTGCCCGTGCAGGCAGGGCGCACGCTGCTGGAGCCGGGTCAGTGGCAGCAGCGCCTGTGCAGCACGCCGGTGAGCTGGGTGGTGGGCAAGGCGGCGCTGGTGCAGCGCTATCCGGCCTTGGCAGCGGCGACTGTGGTCGCCTCCGACCAACTGGGCCAGCTGTGGCGCGTGGACCTGGGGCGGCCGGCAGAAGCTGCGGCCTGGGCTTGTGGCAGTGCTGCACCAAACTGAGTGTCAAAGACGCCTTTAACGCAGATGGATAGCGCATAAGGCGCTATCTATTGATGAGTAAAGCATGAAAAACGCCCTGCAGGCCGAGGCCGCAGGGCGTTGTTTTTTGCTGGCTGAAACCTTGGCTCACTGCCTGAGGCGGTGTGGGCAAGGGGAAGGCTAGGCGTCTCAGGGGGTTAATCGACTTTTGCGCCGGAGGCCGCCACCAGGGGCTTGTACTTGGCGCGCTCGGCGGCCATGAAGTCCTCGAACTGCTGGGGCGTGGTGGCCACAGGCTCGGCCAGCAAGGTCTTGAAGCGGGTCTGGGTTTCCGGGGCGCGCAGGGCGTCGGTGAAGGCCTTGTTCAGCTTGGCAATCACGTCCTTGGGCGTGGCGGCCGGTGCCACCAGGCCCCACCAGGTGTCGATGGCAAAGCCCTTGAGCGTGTTGGCCAGCGGCGGCACGTCGGGCAGCATGGGCGAGGTCTGCAGCGAGGTCACTGCCAGGGCCTTGAGCTTGCCACTTTTGATGTTGGGGGCGGCGGCGGCCAGGTTGTCGATGTTGAAGTCCACCTCGCCGGCCAGCAGGGCCAGTTGGGCCGGGTTGGCGCCGCGGTAGGGAATATGCAGGGCGTGGATGCCGGCGCGCTGCTTGAGCAGCTCGCCCGCCAGGTGACCGGCACTGCCGTTGCCACCGCTGCCGTAGTTCAGCTTGGCGGGATGGGCCTTGGCGTACTTGATCAGGTCGGCCAGGCTGTGAATGCCCAGCTGCTCGGCGCGGGCCGCATTCATCACCAGCACATTGGGTACACGCACCATCTGGGTGATGGCGGCAAAGTCCTTGTCGGCGTCAAAGGGCAGCTTGGAATACAGCCAGGGGTTGACGGCATGGGTGGCGGTGGTGGACAGGCCAATGGTCAGCCCATCGGGGGCGGCCTTGGCAATGGCGTCCACGCCGATGTTGCCGCCGGCGCCGGCCTTGTTCTCGATGATCACCGTGCCCAGCGTGTTGCGCACGCTCTCGGCGAGGGCGCGCGAGGTCACATCCAGCGGGCCGCCGGGCGCGAAAGGCACGATCAGGCGGATGGGTTGTTGCTGGGTACCAAAGGCTTGGGCCAAAGGGGAGAAGGCGGCGGCCGCAAAGGCGGCGGTGGCCAGGGCAAGGGTTCTACGCTGCATCATGATGGGCTTGATTGTGCAAAAAATTGCACGTTCATGTTTCACATGGTTTCACTTACGCGTTTTCTTGCGTGTTTGTGTGGAATGCACGCAGGGAAAGGCGGAGAGCTTTCCGAGCGCTGTGGAATCGTGCGCGCTAGCACAGAGTACATGTCCATGCCGCAGGCTGCGGGGCTGCGGCATGGCGTGGCAGCCGGCTTACTTATCGGCTTCCGAGGTGAAGGCGTCGGCGAAGAAGCTCTCTTCGGGCAGGCCGCGCTGGGCGGTGTAGCTGCTGCGGGCCGTATCCACCATGACGGGGGCACCGCAGGCATAGACCTCATGGCCGGACAGGTCGGCAAAGTCGTCCAGCACGGCCTGGTGCACCAGGCCGGTGCGGCCAGTCCAGCCGTCTTCGGCCAGGGCATCGGAGACCACAGGTACATAGGTCAGGCTGGGCAGGCTGGCGGCCTGCTCCTGCAACCAGGCATGCATATACAGATCGGCAGGGCGGCGGCCGCCCCAGTACAGGGCCACGGGGCGGGTGATGCCCTGGTGGCGGATATGCTCGATCAGCGCCTTGACGGGGGCAAAGCCCGTGCCCGAGGCCAGCATCACCATGGGCTTGCTCGAGTCCTCGCGCAGGAAGAAGCTGCCGAAAGGGCCTTCCACGCGCAAGATGTCTTTTTCCTTCATGCCGGCAAACACATGGTCGGTGAACTTGCCGCCGGCCATGTGGCGGATGTGCAGTTCCACGCCGGGTGCCGTCTCCTGCAGATGCGGGGCCGTGGCCATGGAGTAGGCGCGGCGGCTGCCATCACGCAAAATGAATTCGATGTACTGGCCGGCGTAATAGCGGAATTTTTCGCTGGCAGGCAGCTGCAGCTTGAGCTGCATCACATCGTGGGACAGCGGGTTCAGGGCGGCCACGCGCACCGGCAGCTTCTTGATGGGGAAGGCATTCACATCCGTCACTTGGCGCGATTCCAACACCACATCGGACTGCGGCGTGGCGCGGCAGGTCAGCACAAAGCCCTGGGCTTCTTCCTCGGGCGTCAGCGCCTTGTCGGAATGGCTGTCGTGCACCACCGCACCGCTGATTTTTTTGCACTTGCACGAGCCGCAGGCCCCATCCTTGCAGCCATAGGGCAGGCCCACACCGCTGCGGATGGCGGCGGCCAGAATGGTCTCCGCACCTTGGGTGGCGAACTGGCGGCCACTGGGCTGGACGGTGATCTGGTGGGGGAGAATGGCGGAGTCGGTCATGGCTTGGCTATCCTTGGCGAGGTGGTCGAGGCCCTGTCACTGGCAAGCGGCTTCCGGGCTGCACCTGCCTGAGGTGCGTAAACCTCGCTCGAAAAAATCAACCTTCCATTGTGCCTTCAAACCAAAATCCTCTCGGGGCGCTGCCAGCGCGCTTTCGCCGTACGCGCTTGCTGATTGTGGGCTGCGGCGACGTGGGCCTGCGCGTGGCGCGTGACCTCCAAACCAGTCCCTCGGGCCGCCACGGCGTGCGTGTGCTGGCGCTGACCAGCAGCGCCGAGCGCGCCCCCGCATTGCGCGCCACCGGCATCACGCCGCTGCAGGGCAATCTGGACCAGCCCGCCACCCTGGCCCGGCTGGCGGGGCTGGGCCAGCGCGTGCTGCACCTGGCACCGCCGCCGGCCGAAGGTGCGGGCCCCAAGGCCTGGTGGCGCGACCCGCGCACCGAGCACCTGCTGCAGGCCCTGGCGCGGCGCACACCGCCCCAGGCCCTGGTCTATATGTCCACCACGGGCGTGTATGGCGATTGCGAGGGCAGCTGGGTGGATGAAACCCGTGCCCTGGCCCCCGGAACGGCCCGTGGCCAGCGCCGGGCCAATGCCGAGCGTGCGCTGCGTGGCTGGGCGCTGCAGACCGGTGCCCGCGCCAGCGTGTTGCGCGTGCCCGGCATCTATGCGCTGGACCGCGAAGGTGGCACGCCGGTGGCGCGGCTGCGCAAGGGCCAGCCCGTGCTGCAGGCAGGCGATGACGTCTACACCAACCATATCCAGGCCGATGACCTGGCCCGCGCCTGCCTGGCTGCACTGTGGCGGGGCAGGCCGCAGCGCGCCGTGCATGCCAGCGATGACAGCGAGCTGCACATGGGCGACTACTTCGATCTGGCGGCCGATCTCAGCGGCCTGCCACGTCTGCCACGCATCAGCCTGGCCGAAGCCAAGGGCAGTCTGCCGCTGTCCATGCTGAGCTTCATGGGCGAGTCGCGCCGCTTGCGCAACCAGCGGCTGAAGACCGAGCTGCGCCTGCGCCTGCGCTACCCCACCGTGGTGCAGGGGCTGGCAGGGCTGTCGGCCCAATCCGGGTGACTGCCCGCTGGCTGCAAGGGGCGGCTGCTGCATTTTGAGGAGCTGCTGCAGCGCTCCGCAATTGCGCTGGAGGCGTTTTTGATGCCCAAACCTCGCCGGACCTGCCGGGCTGAAAGCCTGCCCCGCAGCCAGGCTGCTGCGGTGAGTTAGCGCATACAAAGGGACTTGCGACCTGGGGAATCTCCGCGTTTCTGTGGCGCTACGGCACTGTGCCGGCGCGGCACACATGGGAGAAAAATGACGCCCTCAGTGCCCTACCTGTGGCTGTGTGACCGCAGGCACGGTTTCTGCAAAGGGAAAGCACCGATGTGAAGTCGGGGGCCTGGCCCTAGCTTGGCAACTTGTTTCAACCAATGGAGATAGTCGCATGCGCGTTAAGGCAGTTACGCTCGCGGTCGCGGGCCTGGTGGGTGGAATCGCAGCTTCGGGAGCCATGGCTCAGGAGGTCATCAAAATCGGTCACATCGGCCCCGTCTCGGGCCCGCAGGCCCATTTCGGCAAGGACGATGAAAACGGCGTGCGCATGGCCATTGAGGACCTCAATGCCAAGGGCATGGAAATCGGCGGCAAAAAGGTCAAGTTCCAATTGGTGGCCGAAGACGACAGCGCCGACCCCAAGCAGGGCACGGCGGCTTCGCAGAAGCTGTGCGACGACAAGGTGGCCGGCGCCGTGGCCTTTGTGAACTCGGGCGTGGCCATTCCCTCGTCCAAGATCTTCAATGACTGCGGCATTCCCATGATCACGGGTGCGGCCACCAACCCCGCGTTGACCAAGCCCGGCTACAAGACCACTTACCGCGTCATTGCCAACGACAACGCCCTGGGCGCTGCGCTGGCCAATTACGCTGCCAAGACCCTGGGTCTGAAGCAGGTCGCCGTGATCGACGACCGTACGGCCTATGGTCAAGGCCTGGCCGATGTGTTCAAAAAGGAAGTTGAAAAACTGGGCGTGAAAGTGGTGGCCACCGAGTTCACCAACGACAAGGCCACCGACTTCATGGCCATCCTGACCTCGATCAAGGCCAAAAAGCCCCAGGGCATCTTCTACGGCGGCATGTATGGCCAGGCCGGCCCCATGCTGCGCCAGATGGCCCAGCTGGGCCTGACCGATGTGAAGTATTTCGGGGGCGACGGCATCTGCGTGGTGGAGCTGGCCAAGGTGGCAGCGGGTGCCAAGCCGCTGGAGAACGTGGTCTGTGCCGAAGGCGGCTCTTCGCTGGCCAAGATGCCTGGCGGCGCGGAGTGGAAGAAGCGCTATGACGCCAAGTACCCCGGCCAGTTCCAGGTCTACAGCCCCTACTTCTACGACGCCACCATGCTGATGGCCGACGCCATGAAGCGCGCCAACTCGGCCGACCCCAAGGTCTATCTGCCGTTCCTGCAAAAGACCGACTACCAGGGCGTGACCGCCAAGATCGCGTTCGAGCCGAATGGCGAAATGAAGAATCCGAGCTACACACTCAGCCGCTATGTGGGCGGCAACAAGCAGCCGCTGGAATAAGTCCGGTGCTGCGGCGTGCAACCCACATGCCGTCCTGTTGAAAAGCAAGGGCCCGCTTCGGTGGGCCCTTGTTTTTTTCGATCCACAGTCAGGGCATCTTGGGGGCCAGCCCATGCTGCGGCAGTGGTAAGGTTGACTGCAGCAAGCTGCTGTCACACCCTGGCCACATTGCAGTGCGGGGTGGGCCCGCATGCCATGTCAGGTGCGCAAAGGCGCAGCAATTTCCAAGGTACGCCCATGAAGAACAACACCTCTGACAGCCCTGCCGCCACACCGGCCGCACCCTCCGCACCACAAGCTACGCCTCCTGCTGCGAAAAAGGCCGGCCAAAACCAGGCCGCATCCGCGCCGGCCAAGCCGACCAGGACGGTCGACAAAGCCATGGCCAAAGCGGCGGGCAAGGCTGCAGCCAAGGCCGGTCATGGCCGCCGCCCTACGGAAAAAGGCGATGTGGCCCAAGGCATTCACAGCGACAGGGCGCTGGAGGAATACGAGGCCGGACAGGCCACGCAGGCCGCGCAGAAAAAGCGCGTGGCGGCCGTCATGTCTGTGCTCGACGGTCCTGGCAGCAACCAGGAACGCGCCAAGGCCTTGCGCACCCTGCTGGAAGGCTCCGACCCCGACGACCAGAAAGCCTTGCGCAAGGCGCTGGATCAGCTGGACCACGGCCACCGCAAGGACGAGCCCAAGCCCAACCCCGACGAAGAGCTGGCCAAGGACTGGAAAGAGGGCGGCTACCCCTATGCAAACTTGCTGCGCCGCTCGGCCTATGAAAAGGAAAAATTCCGCCTGCAGGTGGAGCTGCTCAAGCTGCAGGCCTGGGTCAAGGACACCGGCCAGCGCGTGGTCATCGTCTTTGAAGGGCGCGACGCGGCCGGCAAGGGCGGCACCATCAAGCGCTTCATGGAGCATTTGAATCCCCGTGGTGCACGCGTGGTGGCCCTGGAAAAACCCAGCCAGACCGAGCTGGGCCAATGGTATTTCCAGCGCTATGTGCAGCATCTGCCCACGGCGGGCGAGATCGTGCTGTTCGATCGCAGCTGGTACAACCGCGCCGGTGTGGAGCGCGTGATGGGCTTTTGCACCGACGCCCAATACCGTGAATTCATGCGCCAGGCGCCCCAGTTCGAGCGCATGTTGGTGGGCGGAGGCATCCACGTCATCAAGTTCTGGTTCAGCGTCAGCCGCAAGGAGCAGCGCCGCCGCTTCGAGGAACGTGAGTCCCACCCGCTCAAGCAGTGGAAGCTCTCGCCCATCGACCAGGCATCGCTGGACAAATGGGACGACTACACCCGCGCCAAAGAGGCCATGTTCTTCGAGACCGATACGGCCGATGCACCCTGGACCGTGGTCAAGAGCGACTGCAAAAAGCGCGCGCGCCTGAATGCGCTGCGCTATGTGCTCAGCCGCCTGCCCTACACCCAGCGCGACCTGGCGCGCGTGGGCCGCGTTGACCCGCTGATCGTGGGCCGTGCCCATGCCATCTATGAGCGTGGCGAGGCGCACAACCAGAAAGACAGCGATAACGACGCTTGACTGTGCTCCCCCCTGAGTCGCCTGCGGCGCCTTCCCCCCAGGGGGACGGCACCAGCGCGGCGGGGCGGCCCTTGCGCGGTGCCCTTGTGTGGGGTGTGCCTGTTTTATGCGCCATGGGCTGGCTTGGAAGCCTGTTGCTGAACCTGTTCAGCAGGCTGGTTCCAGGGGGCGGCAGCAGTGTGGCGCAGGGCGATGAGTAGCGCTGGAATATCTGATTTGAGAGCTGCTGATGCAGGTAGAACAAGGGCTTGCGGTCGATATGGCTACAGGCCCTTGTGCTTTTTAAACCGCAGCCTTGCGCGCCGCCAGCCAGGCTGTGGCCTGGCGCGGGTGGGTGAACGCTGTCCACTGCAGATGGCTGTACTCCGGGCTCTGGCGCAGCTGGCTGTATTTCTTGCGGTTCTGGGTGAAGGTGGTCAGTGACCACAGCAGGATGGAGTCGCGCGAGAAGAATGATTTGTGCAGGGATTCGCGGTTGCCGTGGAACAGCGGTGTGCGCCGCAGCGCCCGGCTCAGGGTGCGCCACAGCACCCGTGTGAACACCGTGGCCCGGCCGTAGTTGAGCCAGATGATGTGCGTGCCCCGGCCCCACAGCAGCTCGCGCGCCACGCTGTAGTTGCCATCGGCCACCCAGTGGGTGCCTTGGGTAGCTTGCTCCACACCCGCCAGAAAATCTGCGGTGGGCACAGACTGCCAGTGCGGCCCCCAGTACAGCGTATCCAACTCGATATGCGCACAGCCCAGGGCCTGGGCCAGGCTGTTGGAAAAACTGGATTTGCCGGCCCCGCTGGTGCCGATGACGATGTAGCGCATGGCTGCAGTATCTGTAAAAAAAGAGAGCGCCCGGTATTTGCAGTTCCATCGATGCAAGGTGAAATCTGTTGCAATCGCTGCTGCCATCTGCAGGCGCTGCTCTGAAATAAGAGAACATGCTTGCAAAACGAGAGATCGCTCTTGAAATGTCTGCCGGAGCGGGCCTGCGCAGCACAGCACAGGGGTGGCTCGCCCCCACAACGCCCAGACGGTGCTTCAGGCTAGGCGCTTGCCCGCAGGCAGTACGCTTGTACGACCAGGGTGAGCAACACCGCATGAAGTACCGTATGGGCGCCTCCAAACGATTCACCCACTCCAGCCCCCGTTTTTTATGACTACTTTTGTGCTGCTTGTTTTTGGCTTGGTGTACTTGGGCATGGTGCTGGGCGGCCTGCCTTTTCTGCAACTGGACCGCACCGGCGTGGCGCTGCTGGGGGCAATCGCCGTGATTGCGGGCGGCGCGCTGACGGTGGAGGAGGCTGCGCGCGCCGTGCACCTGCCCACGGTGCTGCTGCTGTTTGCCTTCATGATCATGTCGGCCCAGATGCAGCTGGGCGGCTTTTACGACTGGGTCACGCTGCGGGTGGCAGGCCTGCATGTGGCGCCGCCCACCTTGCTGGCGGCGTTGATTGCCGCCGTGGGCGTGCTGTCTGCCGTGTTCAGCAACGATGTGGTGTGCCTGGCCGTGGCGCCGGTGCTGGTGCAAGCCTGTCTGCGCCAGCGGCTGAACCCCGTGCCGTTTGCGCTGGCCCTTGCCTGCGCGGCCAATATAGGCTCGGCAGCCACCTTGATTGGCAACCCGCAGAACATGCTGATCGGCCAGTCGCTGTCCATGTCTTTTGTGGGCTATGCCGCCGATGCGGCCCTGCCCGTGTTGTTGGGTCTGGCGCTGACCTGGGTGCTGATCGTGCTTGGGGTGCGCGGGCGCTGGCGGCTGGCGCAAGGCAATGCCCTGCCAGCCACCACAGCGGCCGACACCCCGCTGCAACCCTGGCAGACCGCCAAGGGCCTGGGCGTGGCGCTGGCTGTGCTGCTGGCGTTTCTCTTCAGCCCCTGGCCGCATGAGGTGGTGGCGCTGATTGGCGCTGCCGTGTTGCTGCTCAGCCGCCGCCTGCACTCCAGCCGCGTGCTGGGCCTGGTGGATTGGCAGCTGCTGGTGCTGTTTGTGGGCCTGTTTGTGGTGAATGCAGCCCTGCAGCGCACGGGCGAACCAGCGCAGTGGGTGGCGGCTGCCGCAGCCCACGGTGTGCAGCTGGAGCACCCAGCCACGCTGTTTGCTGCGGTGTTTGTGCTGTCCAACCTGGTCTCCAATGTGCCGGCGGTGATGCTGCTGCTGCCAGTGGCCCAGCACCCCATGGCGGGCACGTTGCTGGCCCTGGTCAGCACCTTTGCCGGCAATCTTTTCATTGTGGGCAGCATTGCCAACATCATCGTGGTGGACGCAGCGCGCCGGCATGGCGTGGTCATTGGCTGGCGCCAACATGCGGCCCTGGGTATTCCCGTCACGCTGTGCACGCTGGCCATGGTGGCGCTGTATCTGGCCTGGCGCATGACGGCTTGATACATGGGCGGAATCCTGCAGAACTAAGATGCCCCGCCCGGCCACCCGGAGTGGCCGCTGCGATGACCCATCTGATGGAGACTTGATGTGCCTGCCACTGTCTACACCTCGACATTCACCTTTGTGAAGCGCGAATTCGACGACGCATTCCATGCGTTGGACAACACCATTGCCCAGGTTGCCAAATCCATTCCAGGCTATCTGGGCGAGGAGGCTTGGGAGAACCCGGGCACCCAACAGATCTCCAATGTGTACTACTGGGACAGCATGGACGCGCTCCGTGCTTTGATGGAGCATCCTGCACACCAGCAGGCCAAGCGCCAACAGGCCCAGTGGTTGGATGGCTACCACGTCACCATTGCCCAGGTGCTACGTATGTATGGAGACGGTGGGATTGAACACCCTCTTGCATCGTCTCAGGGGCTGCGTCGTCCCACCACGCCGGGAAGTTGGACAAAGTAGCTACGCAGCCGCTCCAGTGCCTGTCTTACCTTGGCGGGCAGGGTGTCGCTGGACTGAATGAATTGCTTCGCTTCACAGCTCGGTAGTGCAGGTGTGGATGGTTACTTGTGCTCTATTTTTTGAAGTGCCAGATCCACAAATTTGCGCGCAGGCAGTGAGATGCTGCCTTGGTTGCGCATGGCCATGACCAGCCGGCGGCGCAGTGCCAGTCCGCGCAGCGGGCGCACGGCCACCTGGTCGTCCTGCACCAGGCTGCGAACCACTTTCGAGGGGACTACGGCCATGCCCAGGCCGGCGGCCACCATGCGGCAAACGCACTCAAAACTGCGCACCTGGATCACGATTTTCCACGGCATGTTCAGCAACTGCGCTTGGGTGCCAATCAGCCGGCTGAGTGAGCTGGAGCGCGCCAGCGCCACAAAGTTGAACTGCAGCGCATCGCTGATGTCGATGCTGGCGTGCTCGGCCAGAGGGTGGTGGGCGGGCAGCAGAAAGACCAGCTCGTCCTCGTCGCAGACGATGCGTTCCAAAGCGCCCATCACCGTGTTCTCGCCAATGATGCCCAGCTCCACCACCCCCGTCTCCACGGCGCGCACGGCTTCCTCGCTGAGCATGTCTTCCACATCCAGCGAAATGCCGGGGTACAGCCTGTTGTAGTGCGCCAGCACATCGGGCAGAAAACCGGCCAGTGCACTGGTGTTGGCTGCCAGCCGCAGCTGGCCGGTGGCGCCGCTTTCAAAGTCTTTCATGGACAGCACCAGTTGTTCCATGCGCGCCAGCACCTGCAGCGCATGCTGGTACAGGCTTTGCCCTGCGGCCGTGGGCACCACACCGCTTTTGCTGCGCACCAGCAGTTTCACCTCCAGGTGATGTTCGAGATCCGCGATGCGCTTGCTGGCCGCAGCCAGCGAGATGCCGTTGTTTTGTGCTGCGGCAGTGAGGCTGCCAGCGTCTGCTGCCGTGACAAAAAGCTGCAGGGAGACAGGGTCGGTTTTGTGCAGATGGATCATGTCTTCCTTAACCAAAGCCGAATGATGGTTGAGTAGATACGTTAAATAAGAAGAAAAGATTGAGGAAGAATAGCTTCGTTCAGCACAGAAATGAAGACGACGGAGACAAGCAATGAACAGAAAAATCTTTTTGAGCAAGTTGGCCGGGGGCGTGGCCATAGCGGTTGCGGGGATCGGTGGCGCGGCTGCGAGTGACTACCCATCCAAGGCCATCACCCTGGTGGTGCCGAACCCTCCCGGAGGGGTGGTGGACGCGGCCGCGCGCCTCGTTTCGGACTCGCTGACCAAGACCTTGGGCCAGGCCGTCGTGGTGGAAAACCGTGGCGGCGCCAGCGGCAACATTGCCTACCAGACCGTCTCGCGTGCGCCCAAGGATGGCTATACGCTGCTGGCCTCGTACTCGGCCTACCACGTGGGCAACCCCAGCTTGTTCAAGAAGCCGGGCTGGTCGCAAAGCGATCTGGTGCCGGTGGCCATGCTGGTGAAGGCAGCCAACGTGATTGTGGTGCACCCCTCTTTGCCGGCGAAGAACCTGGCTGAGTTCATCAGCTATGCAAAGAAAAACCCAGGCACCATCAATTACGCCTCGCAGGGGGCGGGCTCACTGTCGCATGTGGGAACGGCACTGTTTGCCCAGATGACGAAGACCGAGCTGGTGCATGTGCCCTACAAGGGCTCGGGCCCCGCCATGCAGGATGTATTGGGCGGCCAGGTGCAGCTGTTCATGAGCACACCGCCCTCTGTGGGCCCACATGCACAAACCGGCAAGCTGCGCGCGCTGGCGGTGACAAGCAAGACCCGCCACCCCATGCTGCCCGATGTGCCGACCACGGCCGAAGCCGGTCTGCCCGATTTTCAGCCCGAGGCTTGGGTGGCGTTGTTTGCCCCGGCGGGTACCCCCAACGACGTGGTGCAGAAGATGGCGGCAGCCGTCACGACTGCCCTCGAATCTCCAGCGGTCAAGCAGCGCGCGGAGCTCCAGGGCATCGAGCCCGTGGTGATGTCGCCGCGCGAGCTGGGCGCCCTGGTGAAAGCGGATACGGCCCACTGGAGCCGCATCATTCAAGACAACAAGATCAGCGTGGACTGAAATGCAGAAAAACTACCGTATTGGACAAATCGTTCCCAGCTCCAACACCACGATGGAGACGGAAATCCCACAGATGCTGTGGCAGCGCCAACAGGTGGAGCCCGAGCGCTTCACCTTCCATTCCAGCCGCATGCGCATGCAGAAGGTGACCAAGGAAGAGCTGGCCGCCATGGATGCCGACTCCGACCGCTGCGCCATCGAGTTGGCCGACGCCCGTGTGGATGTGTTGGGCTATGCCTGCCTCGTCGCCATCATGAGCATGGGGCGGGGCTACCATCGCGTGGCCGAAGAGCGTCTGCAGCGCCGTACCCAGGAAACCGGCGGCCCCGCCCCGGTGGTGACCAGTGCCGGCGCGCTGGTGGATGGGCTGAAAGCCATCGGTGCCAAGAAGGTATCGCTGCTGGCACCCTATATGAAACCGCTGACGGCGCTGGTGATCGACTACATCGAGAACGAAGGCATCGAGGTGGTGGACAGCATTTCGCTGGAGATCGCCGACAACCTGGAGGTCGGTCGTCAGGACCCCATGGCGCCTATCGAGATCACCCGCAAGCTCAACATCCAGGGTGTGGATGCTGTGGTCGCTTCCGCCTGCGTGCAGATGCCGTCGCTGGGGTCGATCCAGCCGATCGAAGACCGGCTGGGCCTGCCTGTCATTTCCTCCTCCGTGGCCACGACCTACATGATGCTCAAGAAGCTGGGCCTGAAAACCTACGCTCCCGGCTTTGGCTCGCTGCTGAGCGGGCGCTACTGAGCGGTGGCAGTGCCGGCGCTGAACGCTTGCACGCGAGGCGTGCGGTGGTTGATGGTTTGAAAACTTGATAGCGCCTATCGCATGCAGAACAAGGGATTTACGCCTTAAGAAGCGTAAATCCCTTGTGTTTTCTGTGGTGCTTGCTACCCATAAATCCATCTCCGCCATGGCAAGTCCAGCACCTGTTTGCCCTCCACGCCCATCCAGGCCCAGGGCGTGGCTCAACTGCGGGGCTGTACTCCTGGCAACTGCGCAAAGTAGGCACGCAGCACGTCTATCGCCTGCCTGACCTTGGCGGGCAGTGCATCGCGTTCGGGCGTGACGGCCCAGAGGTCCAGCAGGCCCATATCCCAGTCGGGCAGCAGGCGTAGCAGCCGGCCTTCACGCAGCGGCTGCACCACATCAAACAGCGTCAGCTGGGCCAGGCCCAGGCCGGCCTCGCACAAATGCTGCACGGTGCCACGGTGGTTGCTCACCATGCGGGGCAGGGCTTGCAGGGAAAAGCGCTCGCCGCTGGCTTCATGGCGCCATTCCTCACTGAGCTGCGGGTGCTCGGCATGGCTTTGCTGCAGCCACTCGGCCGTGGCCAGTTCACTGGGGTGGCCGGGCAGGGCTTGCAGCGGGCGGCCCGCACGCTGGTTCCAGGTTTCCAGCCACTGGGGCGCGGCGCACAGCACGGTGGGTGATGCGCCGAGGTGGCGGGCCACCCAGCTGGAGTCGGATTGCTTGCCAAAGCGCAGGGCCAGGTCCACACGGCCCTGCACCAGGTCAATGGGCGCATCGTCCACCAGCAGCCGCAAGCGCAGCTGCGGGTGCTGGCCCAGCCAGGCCCCCAGCGCCGGTGCGGCATGGGGGGCAAAACCCACGGGGGTAGACAGGCGCAGCTCGCCGCTGGGTTGCTGGCGCTCGGCTGCCAGCTCGGCCTGGGCGCGGCGGGCGGCTTCGCACAGGGCGGCGCACTGGGCGTAGTAGCGCTGGCCGGCATCGGTTAGCGTCAGCTGGCGGGTGGTGCGATGCAGCAGGGTGACGCCGGCGCTGCGTTCCAGCTGGCGCATTTGCTGGCTGACGGCCGAGGGGCTCATGTCCAGCAGGCGTGCCGCCGCACTCATCGAGCCTTGTTGCACCACGGTGGCGAAGATGGCCATGCGTTTGAGGTCTTCCATGGCGGCTATTTTGAAGCACAGCTTCAAGGTCATGGTGGCGGTACAGGCTTTTTCTGGCGGCGGCAGCGGCGTAATCTTCAGGCTTGTTGCATACACAAGGAGTGAAGAAAATGAAAGTCGCATTGATTGGCGCTACCGGTTTTGTGGGTTCCGTGGTGCTGGATGAGCTGTTGGCGCGCGGCCATGAGGTGGTGGCCCTGGTGCGTGACCCGGCCAAGCTGGCCGCACGGCCGCAGCTGAAGGCCGTACAGGCCGATGTACTGGATGCCGCCCAGGTGCAACAGGCCGTGGCGGGGGCTGATGCCGTGCTCAGCGCCTACAACGCGGGCTGGACCAATCCGAATATCTACGCCGATTTCATGCGGGGCTCACGCGCCATCGTGCAGGGTGTGAAGGCCGCAGGCGTGCCCCGCTATCTGGTGGTGGGCGGTGCGGGTAGCCTGGTGGTGAATGGCCAGCAACTGGTGGATGACCCGGACTTTCCCGCAGCCATCAAGCCCGGAGCCACGGCGGCCCGCGATATGTATACCGAGCTGCAGCGCGAGAGCGCACTGGACTGGACGCTGCTGAGCCCGGCCGTGGGCTTTCACGGTGGCTCGGCCGCACAGTCCAAGGGGCGTACCGGTCAGTACCGCACCGGCCAGGACGCGCCGCTGATGCAGGCCGATGGGCAGCCCGGCGATATCTCGGCCCAGGACCTGGCCGTGGCCCTGGTGGATGCGCTGGAGCAGCATCTGCACTCGCGCAGCCGGTTCACGGTAGCTTATTGAGCAGGGCTGGGCTCAAGGGTTTGAGCATCTCGGTGACCAGTTTGCGCACGGCTTTTTCCGCCTCGGTCGCGGCCTGCTCGTCATAGGCCATGGTTGCGCCGCGCTCGACGCAGGCGTCGGCGTAGCTAAAGGGCTGGCGGGTGGTGGCACTCACCAGCTTGCCCTCTTCGGACTCTATGGTCTGGCAGTTGCGTGTGCTCTGTGCCTGGGGCAGTGCGATGGGCTGCTGCAGTATCCGTGAGTCAAATACATGCTGTGCCCCGGGGTACTCGGTGATCTGAATGTCCTGGCCTTTGGCGCGCAGCCGCTGCACATAGGCGCGGCAGGTGCTGGAGCGGCTGAAGGTGTCTGCAGTGCCATGAAAAATGCGCACGGGTGCGGGAGCGAGCTCCTCGTCGTCACGGTAGGTATAGCTGCAGTCCGGGTAGAAGGCGACATAGGCCGCAAAAGGCGGCGTGGTGGAGGTCAGGTGCATGCGCTGGAAGCGTTTGAGGCTGGCGTACAGCGCGTTTTGCCCCCCTCGGGAAAATCCGATCAGCATGATGCGGTGGGGATCGATGCGCGGATGCCGGGACAGCAGTGCCAGCGCGCGGTAGGCGTCCACGGTTTGCGTCAGGCGACCGAGCTGGGCCTGGTCATTGGTGGTGTCCACAATGCCGCGGCCGGTAAAGCTGTCGAGTACAAAAGTGGCCACGCCCATGTCGAGAAACTTTTGCTCCCAGTCCACGACGCCCCAGCCCGGGCCGCCGGAGCCGTGCAGCAGGATGACCAGGGGCCGTCGGCCAGCGCCAAAGCCCGGGAGGCGAAGCTCCCCGGCGATCACCACGGGTTTGCCGTCTTCGCGGCCGATCAGGAACTCCTGGTCGGACAGCGTGACCGACTGGAGTGGCGTGACTTCGAGGCGTGAGACTTGTGCGTTGCCACTGTGCGGCAGGCAGATGGCGGCCATCCACATCGCGGCACCCAGCATTCGGCGTACAGGCTTCCAATGCGTACCCAAATCCAACATATCGATGGCCTCTCAGAGATCAAGTTCCCACGGACATCGCGGGCTGGTGGGCATTGGTCCCTGTGCCAGCCCTGCTGTCAACGTGGCCGTGGTGGCCCTGGCTGGCCTAGGGTATGCGCTTTGTATTTGCATGGCTGCCCCATGCCATAGACCTTGTATCAGTTGTCGGGACCATGTGCCGGGTGAGCAAGGCAGCGCTCGTACATATTCTGGCAACAAGCACTGAAATACACGGTAAGTGCAGACACCATCTGTACAGACAGCTATGGTTTTGTTAGCGGCATCCGGCAGGCCGAGGGCGGCTGAACTGCTGCTCGGTCACCGCGCTGCCCCACTGGCTACCGGTGGCCTGGTGCACCAGGGCAAAGCCCTGGGCCTCGTACAGGTGGCGGGCTGCATCCAGGCCGGCAAAAGTCCACAGCTGGGTCGCGGCAAAGCCCTGTACGTCGCAAAAATCCAGGGCCGTGCGCAGCAATTGCTGGCCCACACCCAGGCCACGGCAGCCATCGTCCAAGATGAACCAGCGCAAATGGGCTTGCTGTCCACCCAGGTCCTGGCCATCGATGGCGATGGCCCCCACGATGCGCCCATGTAGCGTGGCGCACCAAATCTGGTTGCCATCCTGGCTCAGCCTGGCGGCAAACTCGGCCAGGCCGCTGGCTACCTGGCTTTCAAAGAACTGACCAAAGCCGGCATGGCGGGCGTAGAAGCAGGCATGCATCTCGGCCACGCGGCCTATCAGCCCGGGGCGGTAGCCGGCATGAATCTCGATGGCAGGGGGCCGGGCCTGGGTCTCGCCCTGGCGGCTGGCCTGCAGCGCGCCAGCGTAAGTGGCCAGGCCCTGGGCCACGGCCTGTTGCTGCGCCGGGTTCAGGTGGCGCAGCGCTGTCTGCACCCGCTGCTGGCCGTAGGCATGGATGGCTGCGGCTGTTTGCCGGCCCTGGGCCGTCAGCTGCAGCGGCTTGGCGCGGGCATCGCTGGCCCTGCCTGGCGCAATTTCTCCGGCGGCTTCCAGCTTGGCCAGCAGGCGGCTGACGCTGGACTTCTCCAGCCCCAGCAGTCCCACCAACTGGGCCGCGGTGAGGGCGCCCTGGATCTCGAGCTCCAGCAGCGTGTGCACTGCGGAAGGCGAATAATCGCTGCCAGCCAGCGTGGTGTGCATAAAACCCAGCTCGCGCACCATGGTGCGCGATGCGGTGCGGACGGCGGTGACCAGGTGGGTGTCGGCAGCCATGGTGGCCTTTGGTGGGCGTGTATATGGTTGTAGCGTACAACAATTTGCGCCGCGCGCATATCCTGTAGAGGCGTACCATGCGGACCCCGCACCCGGCCTGCTTGGGGCCGGGTCTGCGGTTTTTTTGATGCTTTGTATGTCTTCTTCTCGTGAATCTTCCGTGGCGCCCGTGGCGGTATCTGACTTTCGTGCCTGGGTGGGCGTGATTGCGCTGGCGCTGGCCGCTTTTGTCTTCAACACCACCGAATTTGTGCCCGTGGGCTTGCTCAGCGACCTGAGCGCCAGCTTTGGCATGCGCACCGAGCAGGTGGGCCTGATGCTGACCATTTACGCCTGGGTGGTGGCTCTGGCTTCGCTGCCCTGCATGCTGCTCACGCGCCACTGGGAGCGCCGTCGTTTGCTGATGGGGGTGTTTGCGCTCTTCATTGCCAGCCATGCGCTGTCGGCCGTGGCCTGGAGCTATGGCGTGCTGCTCGTCAGCCGCATAGGCATTGCGCTGGCGCATGCGGTGTTCTGGTCCATCACGGCCGCGCTGGCCGTGCGCGTGGCCCCTGCGGGGCGCAAGACCCAGGCCCTGGGCCTGCTGGCCACCGGCACCACGCTGGCCATGGTGCTGGGCATTCCACTGGGCCGTGTGGTGGGCGAGGCCCTGGGCTGGCGCACCACCTTTGGCGTCATCGGCGTGGTGGCGCTGGCGGTGATGCTGGTGCTGCGTGCGCTGCTGCCGCTGCTGCCCAGCGAGAACGCGGGCTCGGCCCGCTCCATCCCCATGCTGCTGCGCCGTCCGGCCCTGCTGGCCACCTATGCGCTCTTGATCCTGATGGTGACGGCGCAGTTCACCGTCTACAGCTATATCGAGCCCCTGGTGCAGCAGGTGGGCGGCTTGAGCCCTCATGTCACCACCCTGGTGCTGCTGCTGTTCGGCGGCATGGGCATTGTGGGCAGTCTGTGCTTTAGCGCCTTTGGCCTGCGTTTTCCGCGCAGCTTTTTGCTGCTGGCGCTGGCGGTGCTGACGGCCAGCCTGTGGCTGCTGCTGCCTAGCACGGCCTGGTTGCCCGGCCTGTATGCGGTGTGTGCCGTGTGGGGCGTAGCCATGTTGGGCATGGCCCTGGTGTTGCAGGCCAAGGTGCTGCGCCTGGCATCAGACGCCACGGATGTGGGCATGTCGCTGTTCTCCGGCCTGTTCAATGTGGGCATAGGCGCCGGCGCATTGCTGGGCAGCCAGGTGGGCACCCATGCCGGCATGCAGCACCTGGGCCATGTGGGCGGCAGCCTGGCCTTGCTGGGCCTGCTGTGGTGTGCCTATGCCACCTGGAAATGGGCGGGCAGCTTTCACCCTGTGCCCCAGCGCTAGCGATCTGCCCGTCGCATGCACAAGGCCATCAGCAGGGCCAGCAGGGCAATGCCGGCGGCCACATGGCCTATGGACGCCAAGCCCCATTGCCCAATCACCAGTCCACCGATGATGGCGCCCAGACCGGTACCGGCGTTGGCGGCCGATACATTCAGGCTGCCGGCCAGTGCCTGGGCCTGCCGGGCCGATTGCATGACACGTACCTGGCAAATGGGAAACAACGCGGTATAGGCAATGCCCCAGACCGCCAACGCCAGGACCAACAAGGCAGGGGAATCCGCCAGCGGTACGCTGGCCGCCATGCCCAGGGCCAGCAGCAGCGTGCAGGCCGCTGTAGCGCCCAGCGGGCTGCGCTCGACCCAGCGCCCGCCCAGCCAGTTGCCCGCCAGGCCTATGGCGCCAAAGCCCATCAGCCACCAGCCCACATGGGCAGGTGCCACGCCGGCCACGCGCTCCAGCAGGTCGGCCAGATAGGTGTAGGCCGTGAACATGGCGGTGAAGACCAGCACCGACAGCAGCACCTGGGCCACAAAGCGCCCATCCCGCAGCAGGCCTGCCTGCTCGGCCAGGCGCAGCCGCGGTGACGGCGCGACAGCGGGCATAAAGACCGCCAGCGCCAAGGCCATGGCCAGCGACAGACCGGCCAGCACCCAGAACGTACCGCGCCAGCCTATGGCGTCGGCGGCCAGCGTGCCCAGCGGAATGCCGAACAACAACGCGGCCGAAATGCCCAGATACACCTGGGAGACGGCACGGCCGGCGCGCTGTGGACCGGCCAGTTGCCCTGCCGTCTCGCTGGCCGTACCCCAGAACACCGGCAGCGCCAGCGCCGGCACAAAGCGGGCCAGGGCCAGCACCCAGACATTGGGCGCCACGGCCGCCAGGGCGTTGGAGGCGGCAAAGAGCAGCAAGATGGCAATGAACAGCGGCTTGCGTGCCAGGTGGGACAGCAAGGCCGTCAGCACCGGGCCGAATAGCATCACCGTAAAGGCAAACAGGGTGACCAACTGGCCCGCGGCAGAGATGGAGATGCCCAGGTCGCGGGCCAGCGCGGGCAGCAGGCCGACGATGAGGTATTCGGTGGTGACGATGACAAAAGCGGCCACCGCCAGAATGGCAATGGACAGGCCGCTGCGGGAGGCGCCGCCCGCGGTGCCGGCGACTGAAAGAGAAGACATGGGAAAGACTCCGTCGAATGAACCGGCGGCAGTCTATGGGTGAATCAATTTCTTATCCGGGATGATTTTTCCTAGAATTAATGAACTGAATTCTCTAATGAGGGCGCCATGATGGCTTCGGAGCGGCTCAAAGGCATCGCCACCCTGGTGGCAGTGGCCGACGCTGGCAGTTTTACCGCAGCGGCAGAACGCTTGCACCTGAGCAGCTCTGCCGTCAGCAAAAGCGTGGCGCGGCTGGAGGAGCGCCTGGGCACGCGGCTGTTTGCGCGCAGCACCCGCAGCCTGGCGCTGACGGAGGCCGGCGCTGCCTACTACCGCACCTGTGTGCGCGTGCTGGCCGATCTGGAAGAGGGCGAGGCCGTGCTGGCCGCCCAGCGCAGCGAGCCCGTGGGCCGTTTGCGCCTGGACATGCCGGCCACCTTTGGCCGTTTGTGTGTCTGGCCGCTGCTGCTGAATCTGATGCAGCAGCACCCCCAGCTGCGACCCCATGTGTCCTTCACCGACCGCTTTGTCGATCTGCAGGACGAGGGCATAGACCTGGCCGTGCGCATAGGCGGGCCCGCGCACTGGCCTGCCAACATCGGTCACCGCTATCTGGGCAGCGAGCGCCTGATTTTTTGCGCCGCACCGGACTATCTGGCGCGCCAGGGCACACCCGGCTCGCCCGCTGCGCTGCTGCAGCATGCGGCCGTGCTCTATGGCAAGGCCGATGGCAGCACCAGCCCCTGGCTGCTGGCGCAGCAAGCCGGGCCGGTGCAGCGGCGCGAGGTGGAAGGCCGGGTGGTGGTGGGCAATGCCGAGGCCCAGGTGGCCGCCGTCAAGGCCGGCTGCGGCATTGCCCAGCTGGCCACCTGGCTGGTGCGCGAAGACATTGCCAGCGGCGCGCTGGTGCAGCTCTGCCCCGCGCTGGCCACCGATGGCTTGCCCCTGCACCTGGTGTGGCCCGTGGGTCGGCAACTGCTGCCCAAGGTGGACGCCGTGCTGCAGTGCCTGGCCGCGCAATTGCGGGTGGATTAAGGCTTGGTGAGCTGTGCTGCGGCCGGGCCGTTGAAGCCCAGGGCCTGCAGGCCGCGCAAGATGGCCTGGTCCCAGGCGTAGTAGTCATGGCCGCCGGCGAATTCGTCGCTGCTCACCGTGTAGCCCTTGGCCTGCAGCACATTGCGCAGGTGGCGGTTGTTGTCCACCAGACCGCCTTCGCCGTTGACGCCACGCTCCAGCAGGCCGTAGCCCAGGTGCCAGCGCACCGGGCGGGTGGGGCTCCGCGCCACCTGCTGCATGAACCAGTCACCCTCGCTCCAGCGGTGCGCGGCCTGGCCGGTGGGGGGCGTGGGGGCCCACCAGTAGGAGCCGGACAGGCTCAGCACATTGCCAAAGGCTTCGGGGTGGGCCCAGCCCAGATAGCCCGAGGCCAGGCCGCCGTAGCTGGAGCCTGCCACCACCACCTGGCTGGCATTGCGCGCCAACGCTGGGGTGCGGGCGCGCAACCAGGGCAGCAGCTCGGTGGCCAGCATGCGGCCAAAGGCATCGCTGTGCGGGGGCAGCTCCTTGGCGCGGTCTTCGCGCGTGGGGTTGGCCACCAGCAGCACGGCCATGGGCAGGATCTGGCCTTGGGCGATCCAGCCTTCCAGGCGCTGGGGCAGTTGCACCCGTTCCAGATAGGCCTCGCGGTCAAACAGCAGCAGCAAGGGCAGGCTGGCGGGCGTATGCGTGCCGGGCGGCAGATAGAGGCTGAGGCTGCGGGTATTGCCCAGCTGGCTGCTGGCAAAGCGCAGATGCTGCAGCTGCCCATTCAGCGCGGGCAGCGGGTTGTTGCTGGCCTGGTTGTGCAGCGCTCCGCTGGCGGGAATGTCTAGGGCCGAGCGCTGGGCATGGCGGGCGGCCGCGCTGTCGGCGGACAGCGCCGGGTTGCCCGCATGCCAGACATGGGGGTTGAGCGCATCGCGCTGGGCGGCCAGCTGCTGGGTTTGCATTTGCTGCATGCGGCTGAGGGCCTGGCCCTCTGCTGCGGGATGGCGCACTGGGTCGACCACGAGCTGGTAGGCCGCGCGCAGGCCGCGCGGCAGCGGCAGGCTGAGCTGCCAGATGTCGGTGCCCGGCAGCTGTTGCAGCCGGGGGGTGTCGGCCGAGCGCATGGCCCAGTCCAGCCGCACGGCATGGGCCTGGTCGGCGGTGCCGGCCGGCGCGCGCCACAAAAAGGTGGCCAGGGCCTCTTGTGGATGGGGGAGGGCTTCCAGCAGCGGTGTGCCACGGGCTTGCACGGTCTGCCAGAAACTTTGAATCAAATCGGCCTTCTGCGCTTTGCTAGCAAGTGCAAGCTGCTCCTGAAGTTGAAGCAACAGCGGTGATGCCGGTGGAGTGGCTGCGGGTGTGGCCAAGGCCGCCGCAGCGCTGTCGGCGCGGGCAGGGCCGTTGGCGCGCAGCCGCCACTGCATGGGCGGTGCATCGGCGGCTTCCTGCGTGAAATAGGGCTTGTCTGCCCGCAGCCGGTAGGTGCCGGCGAGGGGCGTGATCCAGCCCAGATCCTGCGCGCCGTTGTGCACGGCAGGCCATTGGCGTAGCAGGGCGCCATCCGGGCCGTGCAGCTGGACCTGGTGGGCGTGGGTACCGCCATCCAGCGTCCACAGCAGCAGCTGGCCGGCAGGGGCGTCCACGGCCAGCTCCGCGCCCTGCAGTGCACCAGCACAGCTTTGCCAGCCGCTGTGGGCCGTGGGCAGGGGGAACGTTTGGCAGCGCAGCGTGCTGGCGGCCTTTTTCTCGACGGTATCCCCTTCGGCCAGCGAAGCGGCCGCCAGGGACAGGCCATGGCCTGCCAGCAGCAGTGCGGACAGAGGGATGGCCCATCGGCCAGGCAGGGGCGCAACTGGGCGCTGGTGCGGGTTGTGGGGGCGGGCAGTGAAAAGCAGGGCCATGGTCATGCAAGCAAAAAAGGAAAAGGCCTGCCGGGCTGTGCAGGGTGGTGTGGCAGACCGGGTAAAGCGGGAGTCAGAAGCGGGCGTTCAGCGACAGGTAAAAACGGCGGCCTTCTTCGCTGTAGTCGCTGGCGTTGATGCGCTCAAATGTGCGGTCGGCCACATTCAGAATGCCGGCGCGCAGCGTGGTGCTGGGGTTGAGTTGCCAGGCCGCGCTCAGGTCTACCAGACCATGGCCGGGCTTGCGCACGGTATTGGCCGTGTTCAGGGCCTGCGCGCTTTGCAAACGCCAGTTGGCAGCCAGACTCCATTGGGCATTCAGGCGCCAGTCGGCGCTCATATTGAGGTTGTGGCGCGAGCGGTTGAGCAGTGGCGCGTGCACCGCCTTGCTGGTGTTCTTGGCCGAGAGATAGGTGTATGCGGTCTTGAAGCCCAGATTGGCCGTGGCCTGCCATTTCCAGCTGGCTTCCAGTCCCCGGGTGCGGGCGCTGTTGATGTTCTGGTAGCTGAAGATGGGGCGGCCATCGGGCAAAAAGCCGACAAAGTTGTCGTACCCGGGTGCCAGGGCCGCATTGTTGGTGCGGCTTTCGATGTCGATCATGTTCTTGAGCTTGGTGTCGAACACGGTGACGCTGGCGTTGTGCGCGCCCTGCTGGTATTGCAGGCCGATTTCCTTGCTCAGCGCGGTTTCGGGCTTGAGGTCTTTGCTGCCGATGATGTAGCAGCCGGTGGTGGCGCTGCCGCAGGACACCGAGCCCCAGTTGGGGCTGTTTTGCACCAGCGTGGGCGTGCGAAAGGCGCGGGAGATGCCGCCCTTCACGGTCCAGGCATTGTTCAGGTGGAACACGCCATAGGCGCGGGGGCTGTGGTTGCCACCGAAGTTCTCGTGGTGGTCAAAGCGGTTGCCCAGGGTGATGGCCAGGCGCTCGGTGATACGGATTTCGTCTTCCACAAACAGGGCGAACTGGGAGACCGAGGTGGTCGGACTGCCCTGGGTGGAGGGCACGCCGGGCCAGCCGCTGAGGTTGGCGGGGTCGTAGAGTTTTTCCTTGCGGGCGTCGAAGCCCACGGTGAGGAACTGGTTACCCCAGTCCACCGGAAAGCTGGCCTTGCCGTTCAGGCCGTAGGTGTTGGAGTGGTTGGGGTTGTTCTGGGTGTCGATCATGCCCTTGAGGTTGCGGATCTCGTCGGTGCTCAGCGTCAGCTCGGTGGTGGCCGCGCCCCAGTTGCCCTTGTGGCGCAGCGCAAAGGCGTCGCGCTCCATGGTGTACATGCCCTGGGTCTTGCTGCTGGTGTCGGCATCGAAGGTGATGGTCTGGCGTGCATCGGGCCGCCAGGCCAGCTGGCCGCCGGCATGGCGGTTGCGCGTGCTGGCAAACAGCGGGTAGCCGGCGTTGAAGCGGCTCTCGGCCTTGCTGTCCGAGCGGTGGTCGTAATTGCCATAGAGCTTGATGCCCAGGCTGTTGCTCACCAGCGGGCCGCTGAGCAAAAAGCCCAGCTTCTGGCTGTCGGCCAGGTCGCGGTCCTGCTGCAGCACGGTCTCGGCCGTGACCGAGCCCTTCCAGCGTGTGCCTATGGGCTTGGTGATGATGTTGACCACGCCGCCGATGGCGTCGGCGCCATACAGCGAAGACATGGGGCCGCGCACCACCTCCACGCGCTCGATGTCGTCCAGCGGCACCCAGCCGCTGTCATAGGCCGAGCCGCCACGGAACATGGAGGTGCTGGAGTTCACGCGCTTGCCATCGATCAGCATCAGCGTGTAGGCCTGGTCGAAGCCGCGCATCTGTAGGGTGGGCGAGCCATTGGCGCTGCGGTTCAGCGTCACCCCTTCCACGCCGGCCAGCAGCTCGGCCAGCTCGTGGGAGGGGCGGCTGCGCAGCTCTTCCTGGGTGATGACGGAGATGCTGGCCGGCGCATCCTTGATATCCACGGCATTGCCGCTGGCGGTCACCACCACGGTGCCCAGCTGCTCCTCTGCGTCCGCAGTGGTGTGGGCATGGGAGAGGCTGGCGGCTGCACACAGACAGGCCAGGGAGAGGGGACGCAAGACAGTGAACATGACGGAAAAACGCCGGCTGGCATGTGTTTAAATGAGAATCGATTTTATTTACTCGCCATTTTCTGCTCTGACCTAGATGCTGCTGCATGTCTGAATTTCGCTCCAAAAACACTGGTTCTGACGCAGGCCTGCGCCGCAAGCTGCAGGTGCTGGATATAGAGCGCTCACTCCACCCCATGGGGGAGGAGTACATCGTGGGCGACCTGGGAGTGACGCCGGCCACCGATGTGCTGCTGGGGCAGATGGAGGTGATGACGGTGCAGCCAGGCATGGTGCTTTACCGCACCACGGTGCAGGACCTGTGCACCATGCGCACCTCGAATCTGCTGTACCCGGGCATCAAGATCGCGCTGCTGCTGGAAGGGGAGACCGAGCTGTTCTACGGCGATCTGCGCCTGCATCTGCGTGCTGCCGTGCCGGCGCAATGCGGGGCCATGGTGGCGCTGGCGCATACCGACCGCTTTATGCGTCAGTGGCGCGAAGGGCGGCGCGAGCGCAAGCTGGTGCTGACCTTGACGCCGCAGTGGCTGGAGCAGGCCGGTGTGCTGGAGGGGGCGGTGCGGGACTTCATGGCCAAACACCTGGCCCAGGCGCCCTGGCAGCCCTCGGCACGGGCCCTGGCGCTGGCGGACCAGCTGCACAGGGGGCGTGTGCTGCCCGCCCATTTGCAGCGCCTGTGGTATCAGAGCCGCTGCCTGGAGATCGCGCTGGAGGCGCTGGAGACATTGGGCAGCCTGGGCGCGCCGGTGGAGGGGCAGGCAGGCGGGAGGGGCACAACCCATGGCGCAGGCGGCCATGCATTGGGGCAGCGGCCTACGGGCGCACGCCAGCAGCTGCGCCTGGCCGCATTGCGCGACTGGCTGGCAACGCCCGCCGCCGATGGCATGGACCTGCCCGCCATTGCCCAGCATGCCGGCATGAGCCTGGCCCATTTGCAGCGGCATTTCCCGGCGGTGGCGGATGGGCAGAGCCTGGGGCGCTTTGTGCGCCAGCAACGCCTGCAGCGTGCGCGCACGGCGCTGGAGCAGGGGCGAATGTCCGTGGCCCAGGCCGCGCAGCTGGCCGGCTACCGCAGCAGCACGCATTTTTCGGCGGCTTTTCGCCAGTGTTTTGGCCTCAAGCCTTCTGCGGTGAAACCGGTGTCGGTTTGAAGCATGGGCGTTGAATGAATATCGGCCCATTCGGCAGAGCTCGGATATTCAGCAGGGTTTAGTGATTTGATATTTATCAAACCATTTCAAACTCATGCATTCCCTCTTTTATAGGGCCCAGCCAATAAAAAACCCCGCATGGCGGGGTTGGGGTATTCAAGCCGGAAGGCTATTTACTCCATGGTCAGCTTTTGCTTGTCGACCACGGTTTTGTAGGCCGTGTATTCGGCCTTGATTTCGGCAGCGAACTTCTCGGGCGTGCCGGCCACGATCAGCGAACCGGTGTCCTCGATGCGCTTGCGCACGGCCGGGTCCTGCAGCACCTTGTGCACGGCGGCGTTGATCTTGGTGACGATCTCCTTGGGCATGTTCTTGGGGCCGACCACGCCGTAATAGGCCATGCGGTTCACACCGGGCAGACCGACTTCGGCCAGCGTGGGCACATCGGGCAGCACGGCCAGGCGCTGGGGCGCAGCCACCACCAGGGCCACCAAGCGCTTTTCCTTCACAAAGGGCAAGGTGGAGGGGAAGTTGTCGAACAGCAGCGGGATCTGGCCGGCCACGGCGTCGTTGATGGCAGGGCCCGAGCCGCGGTAGGGCACGTGCAGCATCTGGGTGCCGGTGTCCAGCATGAACATTTCCATCATCAGGTGACCGATGGAGCCGGTGCCGGGTGTGCCGTAGGAGTATTTGTTGGGGTTCTTCTTGACCTCTTCCAGGAAGGCCTTGTAGTCCTTGCCGACAAACTTGGGGTTGGCGGCAATCACATTGGGCGTGGCGGCGATGTTCACGATGGGCGTGAAATCGGTGAACACGTTGTAGGGAATCTTGGGGTTGATGGCCGGGTTGGTGGCCGTGGTGGACACGGTGGCAATGCCCAGGTTGTAGCCATCGGCCGGGGCGCGGGCGGTTTCGGCTGCACCGATGGCACCGCCGCCACCGCCACGGTTTTCCACGATCACGGGCTGGCCCAGCTCGCGGCCCAGGGGGTCTGCAATCACCCGGGCCACCAGGTCGGTGGTGCCGCCGGCGGCAAAGGGCACCAGCAGCTTGATGGGCTTGGTGGGGTAGTTTTGGGCTTGTGCTGCGGTGCCAAAGGCGGCGAGGATGCCCAGTGCGAGCAGGCTGCGACGAATCATGTTGTCATCTCCGTTTTGTGTTGTGGTCAAACGCCACGGATATTAGGTGGGGCGCTTTATATTTGCCAGCCTGGAAAATTACTTTTTATTCGGTGTTTTCCCTTGTAACACTCGGTAGTTTGATTATCTTGATAATGCAGAAAACCCTCGCGCATGAATATGCTGCGAAGGTCTTTTAAATCGGAGTTTCATGCCGCTGCGGTGAATGCCGTCCACATCCGCATCGGCTTGGCTCAGCGCGGCCGGCGCGGTCAGATGGCGTGCTGGGCTCTGAGTGCGGCGATCTGCTCCCTGCCCAGGCCCATCTCGGCCAGCACCGCATCGGTGTGCTGGCCCAGGGCCGGTGGGGCGTGGCGGTAGGTCACGGGGGTGGCGGACAGGCGCATGGGGCTGGCCACGGTGGCTATCGTGGCCCGCTTGCTGCCTGTTTCGGCGTTGGTCTGCGTGCTGTCGCAGGCCAGCTCCATGCGGATGCCTCGGGCCTTGACTTGCGGATCATCAAAGGCCTGGGCCACGGTGTTGATGGGGCCGCAGGGCACGGCCTTGTCCTCGAACAGCGCAATCCATGCCTGGGTGGCGCGGGTTTGCATCAGCGGCACCATCAAGGCCAGCAGTTCGCTGCGGTGCTGCACGCGGGCGGTGTTGGTGGCAAAGCGTGCGTCCTGCGCCCAGGCGGGCTGGCCCACAGCGGCGCAAAAGCGGGCGAACTGGCCGTCGTTGCCAATGGCCAGCAGCACATTGCCGTCGCTGGTCTGGAAGTCCTGGTAGGGCGCCAGACTGGGGTGGATGTTGCCGGCGCGGCCTGGCGCCTTGTCGGTGGCCAGATAGCCAGCGGCCTGGTTGGCCAGCACGGCCATGCCCACATCCAGCAAGGCCATGTCGATGTACTGGCCCTGGCCTGTGCCGCAGCGCGCGTTGTCGCGGGCATTGAGCGCGGCCAGGATGGCGTTGCTGGCATAGAGCCCGGTGAACACATCGACCACGGCCACGCCCACCTTCAAAGGGCCGCCGCCGGGCTCGCCATCGGCATGGCCGGTGATGCTCATCAGCCCGCACATGGCTTGCACCATCAGGTCGTAGCCGGCACGCTCGGCATAGGGCCCATCCTGGCCAAAGCCCGTGATGGAGCAGTAAATCAGCTTGGGGTTCAAGGCCTTGAGGCTGTCGTAGTCCAGGCCGTATTGGGCCAGACCGCCAACCTTGAAGTTCTCCACCACCACATCGGCTTCCTGGGCCATGCGGCGCAGCAGGGCCTGGCCCTCAGGGTGGGCCATGTCCACGGTGATGCTGCGCTTGTTGCGATTGCAGGCCGTGAAGTAGCTGGCCTCGCGCGTGTCGTTGCCGGCCTCGTCCTTCAAAAACGGAGGCCCCCAGTGGCGCGTGTCGTCGCCTGCCACCGGGCGTTCGACCTTGATCACATCGGCACCCAGATCGGCCAGCATCTGCGTGGCCCAGGGCCCGGCCAGCACGCGGGACAGGTCCAGCACCTTGATGCCAGCCAGCGCGGCTTTGGGGGGTGCAACGGAGGCGTTCATATCCAATCCATCCGAAAGAGAAAGCAGCGCCAGAGCGCTCAAAAAATAGAAGCAGCTTGTGCGCTATGTGCTTGGGTTTTGCGTCGTAATCAATCCGGAACCCAATGCGTCGGCGCTAAGGTGGCTATGAAATAAATAGCCGCCCCAGAAGATGTCAGGGCTGCTGTATCCCACAAGCGCAAGCAGAGCCCGGGAGGGTTAGGAGGGGGCCGCGGCCTGTGTGAGCCCCCATCCCCGCCTTCCCCCGGTGGGGGAAGGAGTCATACCGGCAGGCACAGCGGATGCACGGGCTGGGCTAGCGAAACCACAGTCCAGCGGAGCAGACAAGTTCTGAGACGAGGCGTGGAGCCGCAGGCAGTAGCAGCGCTACGACCAGGCTCCACAACGACGTATCAGGGCTTGTATGCGCCGCGCCCTCAGTTAGCAAAAGCTGCGATGCCGGTCTGTGCGCGGCCGAGGATCAGCGCATGCACATCGTGCGTACCTTCATAGGTGTTCACCACTTCCAGGTTCACCAGATGGCGGGCCACGCCGAACTCGTCGGAGATGCCGTTGCCACCCATCATGTCGCGTGCCAGGCGGGCAATGTCCAGCGACTTGCCGCAGTTGTTGCGCTTGATGAGGGAGGTGATTTCCACCACGTTCTGGTGCTCGTCCTTCATGCGGCCCACGCGCAGGGCGGCTTGCAGGCCCAGGGTGATTTCGGTCTGCATATCGGCCAGCTTCTTCTGGATCAGCTGGTTGGCAGCCAGGGGGCGGCCAAACTGCTTGCGGTCCAGCGTGTACTGGCGGGCGGTGTGCCAGCAGAACTCGGCCGCACCCATGGCGCCCCAGGCGATGCCGAAGCGGGCGCTGTTCAGGCAGGTGAAGGGGCCCTTCAAGCCGCGCACTTCGGGGAAGGCGTTTTCTTCGGGCACGAAGACATCGTCCATGACGATCTCACCGGTGATGGAAGCGCGCAGGCCCACCTTGCCGTGGATGGCGGGGGCCGACAGGCCCTTCATGCCCTTGTCCAGGATGAAGCCGCGAATCTGGCCCACGGCGCCGCCTTCGGACACTTCCTTGGCCCAGACCACGAACACGTCCGCCACGGGCGAGTTGGTGATCCACATCTTGCTGCCCTTGAGCTTGTAGCCGCCGTCGACCTTGTAGGCGCGGGTGGCCATGGAGCCGGGGTCGGAGCCGTGGTCGGGCTCGGTCAGGCCAAAGCAGCCGATGAATTCACCGCTGGCCAGCTTGGGCAGGTATTTCTGCTTTTGGGCTTCGGTGCCGAATTCGTTGATGGGCACCATCACCAGGGAGGACTGCACCGAGGCCATGGAGCGGTAGCCCGAATCCACGCGCTCGATCTCGCGGGCCACCAGGCCGTAGCTCACATAGTTCAGACCGGAGCCGCCGTATTCGGTGGGGATGGTGGGGCCCAGCAGGCCCAGCTCACCCATTTCGCGAAAGATGGAGGTGTCCACGGACTCGTTGCGGAACATGGACTGCACGCGGGGCATCAGCTTGTCTTGGCAGTAGCTGCGCGCCGCGTCGCGGATCATGCGCTCATCTTCGGTCAGCTGCTCGTCGAGGTGGAAGGGGTCGTCCCATTGGAAGTTGGCCATGTCGTTGTCTCCTAGAAATCTAAAACACCCCCCTGAGCCGCTTTGCGTCTTCCCCCCTCTCAGGCTTCGCCGGAGGGGGCGGCACCAGCGCGGCGGGGCGGCCCTTGCGCGGTGCCCTGGTAAGGGGCGCGCCAGTTGCATGGTGCGGTGCGGGGAAATACTCGGGCTGCTCGGAACGGGCTCCAAGCTACCCATGGGCACGATAGTAGGCAGGCTGCCAGAGCGTGGCAAACGATTTGATTGCATCCATGTATGAGTGAAACGCATTTATTGATGTGGAAAACCCGCAGATATGGCCTAATGCAAGGCGTTATCCGCTTTGTTGCATGAAGGTTTTGCATGCGTCGTGCCATTCCCTCCACCCAGGCCCTGGCCTGTTTTGAATCCGCAGCCCGCCACGAGAGTTATACCAAGGCCGCGCAAGAGCTGGCGCTGACGCAAAGCGCCGTCTCGCGCCAGATCATTGCGCTCGAAGAGTTTGTGGGCCTGCCCCTGTTCAAGCGCACCCGCCATGGCGTGCTGCTGACCGAGGCCGGCCGCCAATATGCCCTGCAGGTGGCGCGCTGGCTGCAGGGCCTGGAGCGCGACACCCTGGACTTGATGGCCCACCAGGGCGAAGGCGGCACCATCAATCTGGCGGCCGTGCCCACGTTTGCCACGCGCTGGTTGCTGCCGCGCCTGCCGCAACTGCTGCAGGCCCACCCCGATATCCGCGTGCACATCGATGTGCAGACCCGGCCTTTTCTGTTTGCCGATACAGGCTTTGACGCCGCGCTGTACGCCGGCACGCCCGAGCAGGTGGCGCACTGGCCGGGCGTGCAGGCCCAGTGGCTGATGGACGAGGAAACCCTGCCCGTATGCAGCCCCCAGTTGTTGGCCACGGCCCAGGAACGTGATTTGGGTCGGGCCTGGCAACCCGTGAGCCCGGCCGTGATTGCTGGCATGCCGCTGCTGCAGCAAAGCACGCGGCCCTATGGCTGGCAGCAGTGGTTTGACGCCATGGAGGTGGACGCCCCGCGCGCCCTAGACGGCGCGCGGCTGGAGCTGTTTTCCATGCTGGCCGTGGCCGCCAGCCAGGGCCTGGGCGTGGCCTTGATGCCGCCCATGCTGATCGAGCAGGAGCTGGCCCGAGGCGATCTGGTGATCGCCTGCGACCGCCCGCTGCGCGGCAACCGGGCCTATTACCTGGTCACGCCCGCCCTGGCAGAAGGCGCCCAGCCCGCAGCGGCGCTGCGCGTGTTCAGCCAGTGGCTGTTGGCGCGGGCCGAAGCCGTGCGCAAGCCGGGCTTGCCAGGCAAGACTGCCTAAAAATTAAGCGCATGGTGTTTTGTTGAATATTGACAAGCACTTAAGTCAGTTATCCCGGTGGCTATTCGCACTTGTCCACAAGCTTGTCTCCGGGGAATGGGGGTAACTGGGGAAAACCAAGGAAGTTGCCCCCTGGGTGTGGAAAGAAGTCGTTTCAAGCCCATCAAACAGGGCGGCAGGGAACAAAAAGCGCTGCTTATGGGGTATCTCAAGCTGGTTTGCTTAAAAAATAAGCGGCCATGGGAAAGGCGTTACCTGACAAAGGCTTAAGCCACTTATCCCGGAGCCCGGCGGCGCTTGTCCACAAGCTTGGGCAGGGAGAATGGGGACAACCGGGCCAGGCCAGGGGGAAGCAGGGTGCATCTTTGCTTGAGAGTCCAGCTGGCTCAAGAGGGGGCTGCTTTCGACCGAGGCTGTGTGAAAACGCTTGGCCGCTCACGCTTCAAAATTTAAAATCACAGCACCCGGTTTTAGCGAGGTGACCCATGAAGCGATTCATTGAAGGCCAGGCCCGCGAGCAAGTGACCTTGCTGCCCGAGTGTCTCGATGACTTTGTGGGTGTAGACAATCCCGTGCGCATTGTCGATGCGTTCGTTGAAGAACTGGACTTGTGTTCGATGGGCTTTGATGGGGCAACACCTGCAGCCACAGGTCGCCCGGCTTATCACCCTGCGGTACTGCTCAAGGTCTACATCTACGGGTATCTCAACCGCATCCAATCCAGCCGCTGCCTGGAGCGTGAAGCGCAGCGCAATGTGGAGCTCATGTGGCTCACTGGCCGTTTGTCACCTGACTTCAAAACAATCGCTGATTTCCGTCGAGATAACGGCGCAGGCATCCGCAATGTATGCCGCCGGTTCGTAGTGCTGTGTCGTGATCTGAAGCTGTTTACCAAGGCTCTGGTAGCGATTGATGGCAGCAAGTTCAAAGCCGTCAACACTCGTGACAAGAACTTCACCTTGGGCAAGATTGACAAGCGCCAACAGCAGATCGAAGAAAGCATTCAGCGCTACCTGGCAGATCTGGATACAGCAGATCGCACGCAGCCTGCGGAGCTTGAGGCGCGGACCACCCGACTCCAAGACAAGATAGCCTTGCTGCGCAAACAAATGCAGGCACTCGATGAGGTGAAGGAACAACTCAAAGAGCAGCCGGACAAGCAGCTATCAACAACAGACCCAGATGCCAGATCCATGGCCACCAGTGGCCGAGGCTCTGGCATGGTGGCCTATAACGTTCAGGTAGCGGTAGATGCCAAACATCATCTGATCGTCGCCCATGAAGTGATCAATCAAGGCCATGACAGAAGTGCTCTTGCTGCCATGGCACTGGCTGCACGCAAGGCCATGGGCAAACGCAAGCTGCAAGCCATTGCGGACCGTGGCTATTACAGTGGTGAGCAGATCAAAGCATGCGAAGACACTGGTGTAGCAGCCATTCTTCCCAAGCCCAATACATCTGGTGCGCGTGCCAAAGGCCGCTTCGATCGCTCAGACTTCATCTACATCCAGAAAGATGACGAATACCAGTGCCCCGCAGGACAGCGGGCCATCTACCGCTTCACCCGCGAGGAGGCAGGTCTGCAAATGCGACGCTACTGGAGCAGCGCTTGCAAACAATGCCCAATCAAATCCCAGTGCACGCCCAGCGATTACCGCCGCATCAGTCGATGGGAGCACGAAGACGTCGTGGAGCGAGCGCAGCAGCGTTTGGACCAAATGCCTGACGCCATGATGGTGAGAAGGCGGACGGTGGAGCATGTGTTCGGCACGCTCAAGCATTGGATGGGGTACACGCACTTCCTAACCAGGCGGCTGCCGAATGTGAGCACCGAGATGAGCTTGAATGTGCTGGCCTACAACCTTAAGCGAGTGCTTGGAATTCTTGGGTTCGCAAGAACCATGGCTGCAATGCGTCTGGTAGGCAGGTGAGCCCTTTTAAAGGGTGAAATTGGAGTCAGAAACGGCGTTGGATGCCCGATTGGGAGGGGACAGGTCGTTCTTGAGGGAAAAAATCTTCAACACCACGAAATGCAAGAGCTTGTTGACCCATTGGCTGAGATGCCGGTGAAGTTTTTGAGTTTCCACACAGCCTCGACCCCAAGCAGCCTGTCGATGCTCATGGAGTCAGCGTCCGGAGGCAGCCACTCAATGCAACTTTCAGAGAACAATGAACTTAGACCTCATTCTTCCCCGAGAGAAGGCTCTTGCGGATGAGAACGTCTCCAAGCGGCTGGTCAGGCCATTTCCGCCATTGCCTTGGCTTCGTTGATCGAACGGAGTTCTCAACTTCATCCAGTTGATTAACGTCTTGGGCCACAACGGCCTTTGCCAGCGCTGAGTCTTGGGCACGACGTTCAGATCGAATGTCGAGAGCTTTGGCAAGAGGAATGTTCTTACGTGAGGATTTATTGTTTTCGCCGTACGTGTTCCGTCGATCTTTCGCGTAGCTGAGCTGTTTTTTCTGCTGGGGTGTCATAAAAATTTGTGCTCAAAGTTAGGTTCGCATTGCAATAACGACACTGGCGCTTACAGCAAGCCTACCCGAAAACGGCCCCTGGTTTTCGACAGCTCCTGGCCGAATGCCGAAGTCCATAAAACCCCGGTTTGGTCAGAATTTTCACGGGCAAGATTTTCTCCGACACGACGCAGTTTTCACCCATGGCAAGCAGCTCTGTCTCTCCATGGCAGCACCTGGAAATGAGTGCCCTAAAACTCACTTCACACTAAAACGGCACTTCATGCAGACAGGGCGTGCACCAGCAGCTCCTGAAATCAGCATCATCCGATGTGGCCGCACCACTGCGTGGCAGCCCGCATTCAGTCGTCACCCCGGGCCAGGTGGTCAATCAACGCCCGCACCTTCAGTGGCAGATGGCGTGTGGGTGGGTAGAGCGCGTAGGCCGTGCGCGTGGCATAGGGGCCGGCCAGTTGCCAGCCAGGAAACAGCTGCACCAGCCGGCCCTGGGTCAGGGCTTCGCGCGCGGCAAAGTCGACCACGATGCCCACGCCCTGGTGGCGCAGGGCCAGGGCCAGAATGCCCACGCTGCTGCTGATGGACAGCGGCGCATGCACGCGCAACTCCACCGGGGTTTGGGGCATTGCCTGCCCGGCCGCGTCTTGCGGTTCCCAGCACAGCTGGTTCTGAAACTCGCCATAGCCCAGGGTGATGCAGGGCTGGTTGGCCAGGTCGCCGGGGTGTTCCAGCGGCGCAGGCAGCAGGCGCAAGCATTCGGGCGAGGCCACGGCGATATAGCGCACCTGGCACAGGGCCCGCGCCACCATGCCGGGCGGCAGCTGTGCCGCCGTGGTGAGGCGTATGCCCAGGTCCAGGCCTTCTTCCGTCAGGTCCACCATGCGGTCCGTCAGCTGGACCGACAGCTCCACCTCCGGCCAGCGTGTGCGAAAGGCAGGCAGCTGCGGTGCCAGCCAGGTCTCGCCAAACACCTCGGGCGCCGTCATCCTCACCCTGCCGCGCGGGGTGTCGCCATAGTGGCCGGCGGTGGCGTGCACCTCACGCGCCAGCTGGGCCATACGGGCGCAGCCGACATAGACCTCGGCGCCCAGCTCGGTCAGCGAGACGGAGCGGGTGGTGCGGTGCAGCAGCTTGGCGCCCCAATGTGCCTCCAGCCGGCCCACGCTGCGGCTGACGGCCGAGGTGGTCAGCTCCAGCCGGCGTGCGGCGGCGGCAAAACCACGCAGCTCCACCACGGTGGCAAACACCAGCATCTCGGGCACCAGGGCGTGTTCGTTGCGCATAAACCGCTTTACTGTTGAATGGCGTGCAATAGTAAATTGAATAGCGATGAATTGATGCGCTGCGCGCAATGAACGACGCTAGGGGCATGACGACATTGCATTCCCATGACGCTGCAGACCGCAGCACCGCTTTACCTCCATCCATGCCGGTAGCCGCGGCCTCACCGCCAGCCCTCCAAGGCGGTAGCTGGCGCATGGTGCTGGCCATGGCACTGTCCGGCACCATCGGTTTGTTGGTGGTGGAAAGTGGGCTGCCTGCGCTGTGGGTGGTGTGGCTGCGCTGCCTGCTGGGAGGGTTGGGCCTGGCGGTCTGGGTGGTGTGTGCACGCCAGTGGGTGGCGCCCACGCGCCGAGAATGGGGCTGGCTGGGCCTGGGCGGGGTGGCCCTGGTGTGCAACTGGATCGCCTTGTTCAGCGCCTATGGCTACAGCAGCATTGCCGTGGCCACTGTGGTCTATCACGTGCAGCCCTTTGTGCTGCTGGTGCTGGCGGCGCTGTTTCTGGGGCAGGCCTTGCCGCTGCGCCGCCTGCCCTGGCTGGGCCTGGCCCTGCTGGGCGTGGCGCTGAGCAGCGGCCTGGAGGGCGGCCAGACTGCTAGCACCACCTGGCCCGGAGTGGCCCTGGCGCTGCTGGCCGCCAGCCTGTATGCGGTGGCCACGCTGCTCACCCAGCGCCTGCAGCGCATTCCTGCGGCACAAATTGCCATGCTGCAAATGGGCCTGGGTGCGCTGGTGCTGGCAGGGCCGGTGTGGCTTTGGGGCGGGGCGCCGGTGTTCAACGCCCGGGCCTGGACGGCGGTGCTGGTGCTGGGCCTGGTGCACACGGCCTGCATGTACACGCTGATGTATGCCGCTTTCCAGCGCCTGCCGGCCCAGGCCATTGCCGGCCTGTCCTTTATCTACCCGGCCATGGCCTTGCTGGTGGACCTGCTGTGGTTTGGCACCTGGCCCACGACTGCGCAATGGCTGGGCATGGCCCTGATCCTGGGCGCAGTCTGGGGCTGGCGGCGCAGGGCTGGGCAAAACTAGAAAAAACAGGCTGGAGCGGAGAGTAGATAAGCTTTAGCAGCTCCTGTTCTGGGAGCGAAGCGACTGACGATGGTTGGCCGGAGCGGGCCAGAGAAGACGAGAGGGCGCCGGATCGCCCTCCGCAACGCCCAGACAGCGCTTCAGGCGCGGCGTCTCGCCCGCAGACAGTGAAGAGCGTGCTTACGATCTCCTCGCGGCGCGCCAGTGTCTTTGCGGGATGGGATACAAGGCGCGATACCGCAGCAATAGCCGCGCTATTGCGAGGATTCGCAACGACGTAGACCGCCCGCAAAGGCACTGGCCCGAAGGGTTGGAGCGAAATCGGGCGATTTCTTCGCGCTGAAGCTTGCTTGCACACGGGTGCAAGCTGCGCCTCATCACTTCGAACTCATCCCGATTGCGCTCCAACGCGCCTGCGTAGAGACCGTAAGCATGCTCTTAATACGGCAAGGGCGAGCAACAAAGCATGAAGCGCTGTATGGGCGCCTCGAAACGATTCACCCACCAAGTCGAAGACTTGGCAAAGAACAAAAGAGGATTTACAGCAAAGCCATCAGCAGCGGCATGGCGACGGCGGTGGCCACACCGTTGAGCCCCATGGCCAGGGCTGAAAAGGCGCCGGCCGTGGGGTGGATCTGAATGCTGCGGGCCGTGCCTATGGCGTGGGCCGTCAAGCCCAGGGCAAAGCCTTCCACGGCGGGGTCGGTGCAGTGCAGGCGGCGCAGCAGCCAGGGCGCCAGAATGGTGCCGGCAATGCCGGTGATGGCCACGGCCACGGCGGCCAACGAGGGCAGGCCGCCAAAGCGCTCCGCCAGCGGCAGGGCGATGGGGATGGTGGCCGACTTGGGCGCCAGCGAGACGATGCTTTCCATCGATCCCCCGAGCACCCAGGCAATGCCCACGGCCGACAGCAGGGCCACGATGCAGCCCACCGTCAGCGAGACGGCAATCGGCCGCCACAGCCGGCGAATGCGCGCGCGCTGGGCATACAGCGGCAGGGCCAGGGCCACGGTGGCCGGGCCCACCAGCAGGCTGAGCCAAGCCGTGCCCTGCTGGTAGATGGCATAGGGCGTGCCGGTGAGCAGCAGCACGCAGACAATCACCGGCACGGCGGTGAACACGGGAATCAGCCAGGGCTGCTGGCCGCTGCGCTTGTACAGCCAGACGGCGGCCAGATAGCAGGCAATGGTCAGAATCAGCCAGGGCAGGGGGCCGGCCTGCATGCTGACCAGGGTGCGGTTCAGGCTGAGGTAAAGGGCCTCGTTCATGCCTGGTCCTCCGCGGCATTGCCGTGGCGGGCGCGTTCGCGGCCCATCATCCATTTGAAGGTCAGAGCGGTGGCGGCCAGCGTGAGCAAGGCGCCCAGCACGCAAGAAGCCACAAAGGGCAGCCATTCGCGCGAGAGGCGGTCAAAGTGCAGTATCACCCCGGCGATGGTGGGAATGAACAGCAGCATCATGTTTTGCAGCAGGAAATGGCCGGTCTGCTCCAGCCAGGCCGGCAGCGTGTTCTTCCACAGCAGGGCCAGCAAGAGCAGCAAGGTGCCGGCCAGGGCACCGGGAAACGGCAGCGCCAGGGCGGTGACCAGCATCTGGCCCAGCCACTGAAAAACGAAAAGCACCAGCAAGGCCTGCAACATGCGCTCCACACTCCATCCAGAAGAACAATCGGTACGGCGGCGAGCATCTGTTGAGAGCCCATGGCCGCGCAGGCGTGCAGTCTAGGCGTGATGGCGGCGGCAGGCTGGGCGAGCCCGCAAGCCTGTGCGCCCTGCCTGCTTTCTGGGCAGCTTAATAAGGGTTCAATAAAATCAATTGCTTACATCTGCTTTGCACGCGGCGGGAACGACTTGTCCACAGGGTTGTGCAAGCAAGCTGTGGGGAAGACTCAGGGTAAATGCCTAGATTTTTAGGTATGGGAAGCTTTCGGCGGCCTGTGTGTCGGGTGCAGGTGAGTGCCCACATGGCGGTGCGGGCCGCAGCAGCGGGTGGCCAGGCCGGGCTGCGCCGGGGCGGTTGGCGCAGGCAACTAGAATGCCCGGTTTCGCCCGTGCCATGCACCAGCGCTGTCTGTAGCGCTCGGGCTGCAACCAGTGTGGCCGGCATCTTGCTGGCTGCGGTGATGAGCACCCTGTCCTGCCAGCTGCTGGTGTGCTCCAGTGCGTTGACGCAAGACATCTACAAAACCTTTTTGCGCAAGCAGGCCAGCCAGCAAGAGCTGGTCTGGTTCGGCCGGGCCATGGTGTTTGCGGTGGCGGTGGCGGTGGTGGCCATCGCCATTGCCCAGGATCCGGACAGCAAGGTGCTGTCCATGGTCAGCAATGCCTGGGCCGGTTTTGGTGCGGCCTTTGGCCCGCTGGTGCTGCTGTCGCTGCTGTGGCCGCGCATGACGCGCAATGGCGCCTTGGCCGGCATGGTGGTGGGTGCCGTCACCGTGCTGGTGTGGCAGCAATACCAGTGGTTCAAGCTGTATGAGATCGTGCCGGGCTTTGCACTGTCCAGCCTGGCCATTGTGCTGGTGAGCCTGTTGGGCAAGGGCCCCTCTGCACGGGTGCAGGCCATCCACGCCGAAGTGGAGCGCGACATCGCTGCCCACGGCGGATAAGCCAGCGCTTTCGCCGTGTGCCCATGCCCCGCAGGCCTTGCCTGGCGGGGCATTTTTTATGGGCGGGGCGTTGTCAGCGGGTGCGTGAGGCGTTGGCGTCGATGTCGCCAAACACCGTGATGCCGCTGCCCGAGCTGCTGCCCGCATTGGAGGCCATGGTGCCGCCGCAGGCCGTCAGTGCCAGGCACAGGCCAGCGGCCAGGGTGAGGGCGCCACGGCGCAGCCAGCGAAGAGAAATGGGAGAAGCGAATAAAGATTGCATGCCTGCATGGTAGTGCATGCTTACGTGAAGCTTGCAAAGGCTGTGTGGCCGCCGTGGGTGCTGGGGCCTTGCGGGCGTGGCGGCGCAATGGGCTTGCGTGGCCGCTGCGCCTTGGGGGAGGGGAATTCGCGTAAAGCTTGCGGTAAGTCAGGCGTGATAAGTTGTTACTTGGTGTATCAATAGATGTTTGACGCCCGCTGCTAGACAGTGGGGCATTTTTTGGCTTGTTCCCTTCTTCTCTTTTCCATGCCTCTTCCCTCATTCACCGCAGGTGGCAGCCTGCGTATTGGCGCCAAGCTGGGCTTGGCCTTTTTCACCATCAATGTCTTGATGTTCATCATCCTCGTGGTGTCCGTGGTGCGCTTGACCAGCGTGGGCCACACCACGCGCGACATCATCGATGTGGAATGGGTCAAGACCGAAGCGGCCAATACCCTCAGCACCATTGCCCTGGCCAATGCCCGGCGCACGGTGCAGCAGCTGGTCAGCGCGCCGGCCGAGCGTCAGGTCTTGCGTACCGAGATCACACAGGGCCGCGAGCGCTTTGTGGCTGCGTTCAATCTGCTCAATGAGCAGATCAAGCGCCCCGAAGCACGCGATCTGCTGAAAAAGGCCGAGGCCGCGCGCGGCCTGTATGTGGAATCGCAAAAGCGCTTTTACGAGCTGCTGGACGCCGGCCAGGATGATGCGGCCCGCCAGGAGCTGCTGGGCACCACCCTGGTGCAGCTGGGGCAGGTGCAGCAAAACGCCGATGCCCTGGCCGTGATCGAAAAGCAGCTGGTGGTGGATGCCGGCCACAAGGCGGTGGACGACACCCAGTCCGCTCGCCTGTGGGTGGCGGGTATTGGTTTTTCAGCCATGTGGCTGGGCCTGTTCCTGGCCTGGCGCATCACCCGCGCCATCACCCGGCCGCTGGGTGAAGCCGTGCAAGTGGCCCAGGCCGTGGCCGCAGGTGATCTGGGCAGCCGCATCACCGTGCGCAGCCAGGATGAAACCGGTCAGCTGCTGATGGCCTTGCAGACCATGAACCACAGCCTTTCGGACATCGTGGGCGAGGTGCGTAACGGCAGCGATGCGATTGCCACGGCCACCTCGCAAATTGCCACCGGCAACCTGGATTTGTCGGGCCGCACCGAGGAGCAGGCCAGTGCGCTGGAAGAAACCACGGCCGCCATGCAGGAGCTGGCCGGCACCGTGAGCCAGAACTTCGCCAACGGCCGCCAGGCTGCCGAGCTGGCCGAAACCGCCTCCAAGGTCGCCGTGCGCGGTGGCCAGGTGGTGGGCGAAGTGGTGCACACCATGGAAGCCATCAACACCTCGTCGCGCAAGATCGCCGACATCATCGGCATCATTGACGGCATTGCCTTCCAGACCAATATCCTGGCGCTGAACGCCGCCGTGGAAGCGGCCCGCGCAGGCGAGCAGGGCCGGGGCTTTGCCGTGGTGGCCTCCGAGGTGCGCTCCCTGGCCGGCCGCTCAGCCGAGGCCGCCAAGGAAATCAAGGGCCTGATCGACGAGTCGGTCAACAACGTCGGCAACGGCTGCACGCTGGTGGAAAAAGCCGGCAGTACCATGGACGAAATCGTGGTCAGCGTGCGCCGCGTGGCGGACATCATGAACGAGATCAGCGAGGCCAGCGAAGACCAGACCCATGGCATCGAGCAGATCAACCAGGCCATGATGCAGATGGACCAGGTCACCCAGTCCAACGCGGCCCTGGTGGAGGAATCGGCCGCCGCAGCCCAGTCGCTGGAGGCTCAGGCCCAGGCGCTGGTGCAGGCCGTCAGCGTGTTCAAGGGCACGGCAACCACGCTGACCTATGCCCAGCCTGCACTGGCCGCGCGACAGGCGCTGCCGGCACTGGAGGCCTGATCCATGGCTTACTTTGCATGGGCCGATGACATGGTGATCGATGGCGGCCCCATCGACGCAGACCACCGCCTGCTGGTGGAGCTGGTCAACGAGTTGCACACCGCCACCAGCGAAGGCCAGGGCCGGGCTGTGGTGGAAACCATTTTGCACAGGGTGATCGTCAGCACCCAGGAGCATCTGCGCAATGAGGAGCACATCATGGCGCAGATGGGTTTTCCGGATCTGGACAACCACAAGATAGGCCACCAGCATTTCATGGACCAGCTGTGGAGCCTGGAGAAAAAGCTGCAGGCCGGCAGCATCACCGTGGCGGCCCAGCTGTCGAGCGTGCTGCGCGACTGGCTGTCGCTGCATATCCGCCGCAACGACAAGGAGCTGCTGCGCTTTCAACGCCGCCAGGCGCGCGAGCAGGCCCGAAAGAGCGCTGCGGCCCGGGTTGCGGGCAGCAGCACCGCAGCCATCGCCCGGCACGCCCCGGCAGTCCCCGCCCTCAGCGCGGCGCAGCCGCCGGCCTTGCCTGCCAGCAAGCCTCGGGGCTAGGCCTGCGGAGGGATGCATCGGGCCTTTGCCCCGCAAGCGCCTGCAAGCCCTGCAGGCGCTTTTTACATGGGACAGCTTGCGCGGTGCGGGCCCATTTTCTTGCCGGCGGGACGGTGCTCTTTTCTGCCTCCTTGCGAGGCACGGCACAGTGCAAGCGGTGCAGCATGTGAGGGAGCTCTCACACAAGCGGGCTGTAAGCCAGGCTTCGTACAATGCCGGCCTTTGGTGCTCACGGCGCTGTTCTGGCGCTGTGGTTAAACGGGAAACATGGATGCAGGCCTTGCAGCCTGCACAGCATGTACTGCCCCCGCAACAGTGAGCGCACCGGTCGCAAGACCACCCTGTCTCTTTTCCCGCCACTGGAGCCTGGCGCTCTGGGAAGGCCGAGGCAGCGGGTGCGCCAGTCTGGATACCGGCCAAAAGGTTCAGCACCTGTCCGCAGGCGGCTGGTGGTGCAAGCTGCACGGGCGGGGACGCCGGTGCCAACCTTTGATTCATTGATGCAAAACTTCAAGCAATTCTCCGCGGAAGGCCTGTGCGCCCGTGTGCGTTGTCCTCTGGCTGCTGTGGCGGGCGCCGTCATGGCCTTGTGCAGCGCCGGCGTGCTGGCGCAAACCGCTTCGGCGTCGCGACTGTCCGAAACCGTGGTGACGGCCGCACGCATGCCCCAGTCTTTGGAAAGCGTGACGGCCGATATGACCGTGATCGACAGTGCAGAGATTGAACGCTCTGGCGCGGTTGGTGTGGCCGATGTGCTGGCGCGGGTTCCTGGCGTGCAAATCAACCGCAGTGGCGGGCCCGGGCAAGCCACCAGCGTGTATTTGCGCGGCATGAGCAATCAGCATGCCGTGGTGTTTGTGGATGGTGTGCGATTTGGCACGCAGGAAATGCAAGGCGGCGCTGTGTGGGCGACGTTGCCGCTGGCGCAGATCGAACGCATTGAAGTGCTGCGCGGCCCTGCCGCTGCCATTTATGGCTCGGATGCCATGGGTGGTGTGATTCAAATCTTCACCCGCAAAGGCAAGGAAGGTGCGCCCGTGCCCTATGTGGAGCTGGGCTATGGCACCCACAAGAGCAGCAAGGCTGCCGCAGGGATTTCCGGTGGCGTCAATGGCCTGAGCTATGCACTGAATCTGGCGGATGAGCGCAGCGATGGCTGGGATGTGAATCCGGGTAATCAATGGGCGCCCAATCCCGATAAAGACGGATATTCCAACAGCTCGGTGGGGCTGAACCTGGGCTACAAGACCGGCATCCACACTCTGGACGGCAGCTTGCGCTACAACCGTCTCAAGGCCCAATACGATCAAAGCCCCGCGCCATTTGATGATTTCGACATTGTCAAAACCACCACGGCCAGCGTGAAGTGGGCAGCCCAGTGGACGGGCAGCTATCGCAGCGTGGTGCAGCTCTCGCACACCGGCATGGACACCGACCGCCACACCAGCGCCCCGGAATCGGCCGAGGGCCGCAGCGCAGGCCTGCTGTGGCAGAACATCTGGACATTGGGCGGGCACCGCTTCAACGTGGACTATGAGCGTACGGAAGACCGTCTGAAGACAGATTACTCGCTCTCACCTTATTCCTCTCTTGTGAATACAGATAGCAAGCGCGTGCAAAACGCCATTGCCTTGGGCTGGGGCTGGCAAACCGGGGCGCACAGCTTCAATGCCCATATGCGCCACGATGATGTGCGCGACCAGAAGAGCAAGACCACCGGAGGCGTGGGCTATGGGCTGCAGATCAACGACAGCCTGCGCTGGGTGGCTTCGGCAGGCACAGCCTTTCGGACTCCCACGCTGTATGAGCGTTTCACAGGCCAGTCTTCGCCTGATCTTCGCCCGGAAAGCAGCCGTAACATTGAAACCGGCCTGCATTTCGAGCAAGGCCAGAACAAGTTGTCGGCCGTGGTCTACCGCAACAAGATCCGGGACCAGATCACCTATGAATGGAGCGGTTCTGCAGCCTGCAACTGCTATCGCAACTGGGAAAAGGTGGAGCTGACGGGTCTGACACTGTCCGGCTCGACCCGGGTGGCAGGCTGGAATATGGGCGGCTCGCTGGACTTCATGCAGCCCAAGAATCAGGAGAACGACAAGCTGCTGCCTTACCGCTCCAAGCGCATGCTCAAGCTCTATGCAGACACACAGCTGGCCGGTTGGACCCTGGGCAGTGAAGCCCAGCTGTACAGCCAGCGCCAAGTCGATGCCGAGAACACGCAGCAGTTGCCCGGCTATGGTCTGGTGAACTTGTATGCCGAGCGTGCATTGAGCCGGGACTGGCGCTTGCTGGCTCGTCTGAACAATGTGGCAGACAAGGACTATGCCCCCAGCAAGGGCTACGCCAGCGCAGGCCGCACCTTCTTTGTCAGTTTGAAATGGACGCCGCACTAAACCCCTGCCTGCGTACCCTGCGCCAGGCCACTGCCGCCTTGCTGTGCGCCGTGGCGGGCTGGGCGGTGGCCGATCCTGCGCCGCTGCCAGCCCCCATTCCCGCGCCGCAGCGCATTGTTTCTTTGCTGCCCTCGCTCACAGAGGCCGTGTGTGCGCTGGGGGCCTGCGGGCGGCTGGTGGGGGTGGATGTGTTTTCCGAAGATCCCCCGGCTGTGCGCCATCTGCCTCAGCTGGGGCGTACCTGGGAGCCTGATATCGAACGCATCATCCAGCTGCGCCCCGATGTGGTGTTCATGGGGCGGGTGCCGCCTGCACAGCGGCGGTTGGAGGCCGCTGGCCTGCGCGTGGTGGTGGCGGATGCCAGCACCCTGCCCGAGGTGAGGGCCATGCTGCTGCAGGTGGACAGCGTGCTGCAGCAGCAAAGAGGCGAGGCGCTGTGGCAGCTGCTGCAGCAAAGAATGATGCAGGTGGTGCAGCGCAGCCAGCAGGATCGCCAGGGGCGCCCGGCTCCACGTGTGTATCTGGAGGTGGATGCCGCATTGTTTGCTGCCGCACCCGGCTCCTTCATGGGGCAGCTGCTTGCGTTGCTGGAGGTGCAGAACATCGTGCCAGTCAGTGACCGGCCGTTTCCGCGTCTGGCGCCGGAGTTTGTGCTCAAGGCCGATCCGGACCTGATCATTCAAACCCATGGCGCCACGGCGCGAGAGCTGGCCCAGCGCCCGGGTTGGGCCAAGCTGCGCGCCGTGCGCACCGGCCAGGTCTGCCGTCTGAGTCAGGCGGAAAGCCGCGCCGTGACCCGACCTGGCCCACGCCTGGACGTGGCGGCCGCGGTGCTGGCACGCTGCCTGCAGATGCCACAGACTGCCGCGGTCATGCCCGCTGCATGGAAAGACCCGATATGAAGCCCAGCCCCATCCTCGACGAGGTGTGCTACCCCTTTATCTGCGAGACCTCCTATCTGTGTGACTTCGAAGTCACCACCGACGAGCTCTGCGCCCTGATTGGCAGCGCACTGGCCGCCACGCCGCCGGAATACGCCGATCTGTTGGCCGATCTGGACCGGCTGCAGCCGCTGGCCTTTCACATCAATGGCTCGATTCGCGGCAAGCTGGCGGTGGAGGAAAGCGATCTGGACTGGTTGAAAGATCGGTTGGGCTACTACCGCGCGCAAGCCGGCGAGCGTCTGCACGCCTTTGTGCTGCCGCGCGGCAGCGCGCCCGTGCCCCAGCTGCACCAATGTCGGTCGGCCGCCAAAAAAGCCATTCGCTGCATGGTGCGTGTGGAGCAGGAGGGGCGTGAAGTGCCTGCCGTGCTGCCCCGAGCCTGCAATCTGCTGTGCAATCTGTTTTTTGCCATGACGCTGGCGGTGAACCAGCGCCGGGATGTGGTGGAGGTGGCTTTCGAGAGCAAAAGCTACCGGGTGCGCGCGCCGGGGTGAATGGGCAAATGGTCTTGGGTGCTGCTGTTTTGCATCACCCTGGACCACTGCCAACCCGGGCCGCGTGGGCTTGGCTGACAATGGGGCATTGCTTGTCGCAGGAGTTGCAATGCCGATTCAGCAGCATATGGAGCAGGTCGCGCTGGCCGATTTGCGGCCCACGCAAATGACGGTGGGGGCCGCCGAGGTGGCCGTCAAACGCGCCCAATGGGCGCAACTCAAATCCAAGGCCAGAGACAAGCTGCTGCACAGCCACTGGTTCCCGGCCGTGCGCGGGCCGCGTGGGCTTTTCTTCATCGTGGACCACCACCACTTGGGCCAGGCGCTGATGCAAGAAAGCGTGGACCAGGTCTGGGTCATGCTGCTGGCCGATTACAGCGCGGTGGAGCCGGATATGTTCTGGCGGCTGATGGAGTTCCACCACTGGACCCATCCCTACGACGAAAAAGGCCGGCGCCAGGCATTCAGCGCCATTCCCAAGCGCCTGGAGCAGCTCAAGGACGACCCCTACCGCAGCCTGGCCGGCGAGGTGCGCAAGGCCGGCGGCTATGCCAAGGACTCCGCCCCCTTTGTGGAGTTTTTGTGGGCCGATTTCTTTCGCCCGCATTTCGACAAAAAGAGCTTGAGCAGCCAGGGCGGCCAAGGCCTGCCCGAGTCGGCTGTGGTGGCTGCCGTGGCATTGGCCCGCGGCCCGCAGGCGCGCTTCCTTCCGGGATGGGCAGGGGTTCAGTCAACCCCCTGAGCGGCAGATTTGGGGCGGGCTACTGGCTCTGGCCGCCTCCAAAAGATTTACCCATCCCATCAAAGAATAGGAGTGCTCCGATGCGAATGCCGTCACTGCCTCGGGGGGCTGATTGGGTGGCAGGCCTGTCGATCGCTGGCCTGCTGCTGCCCGAGGCCGTGGCCTATGCCGGCATTGCTGGTGTGCCGCCCCAGGCCGGTGTCGTGGCCTTGTTTGCCGGTCTGCTGGCCTATGGCTTGCTGGGCAGCAGCCGTTTTGCCATCGTTTCGTCCACTTCGTCCTCGGCGGCGGTGTTGGCGGCGGCCACTGCGTCGGTGTTGCATGTGAGCGGGGCGCAGCAGCATGCCATGGGCCTGGCCATGGTGTTGATGGCGGGGGTGATCTTTTTTCTGGCGGCCCTGGCCAGGTTGGGTGCGGTGTCGCAGTTCATTGCCAAGCCCGTGCTGCGCGGTTTTGCGCTGGGGTTGGCGCTGACCATTGTGCTCAAGCAACTGCCCGTGGCCGTGGGCGTACACCCGGTGCACAGCGATTTTCTGCGCTACGGCTGGGAGCTGTTCAGCCAGTGGCGGTCCTGGCATATGCCGGGCCTCGCCATGCTGCTGGCTGGCTTGCTGGCCCTGCGGCTGTTGGGGCGCTTCAAGGCCGTGCCCGGGGCCTTGCTGGTGATTGCCGCCGGCATTGTTTTTCAAAGCCTGGGCTATGGCCAGGCCTGGGGGATTGCCAGCGTGGGGTCCATGGCGCTGGGGGGCATACGGCCCGAGCTGCCGACCTTGGCCATGGCCGAGTGGCTGCGTGTGGGCCAGCTGGCCATGGCCCTGGCCTTGATTCTGTATGCCGAGTCGTACAGCTCCATCAGCAGCCTGGCCTTGCGCCATGGCGATGCGGTCTCGCCCAACCGCGACCTGCTGGCCCTGGGCGCGGCCAATACCTTGTCGGCGCTGTTCCAGGGCCTGCCGGTGGGGGCGGGCTACTCGGCCAGCTCGGCCAACGAGGTGGCGGGGGCGCGGAGCAAGGCCGCAGGCCTGATTGCCTGCGCGGCCATAGGCTTGCTGGTCTGGCAACTGCTGGCCTGGATGGAGCGCATTCCCGAGCCCCTGCTGGCCGCCGTGGTCATGCATGCCGTGGGCCATAGCTTGAGCCCGGCGGCGCTCAAACCCTATTTCGCCTGGAAGCGCGACCGGCTGGTGGTGCTGGCGGCCTTGGCCGCCGTGCTGCTGTTTGGCGTGCTCGATGGCTTGCTGGTGGCGATTGCGGTCAGCATTGCCATGCTGCTCAAACGCTTTGCCCAGCCGCGTCTGAGCTGGCTGGGGCGTTTGCCCCAGTCCCATGATTTTGTGGATGCAGCGCTGAACCCCGAGGCCCAGGTGCAGGCCGGCCTGCTGATTGCCAGACCCGAGGCGCCGCTGTTCTTTGGCAATGCCGAGGCGGTGTTTGCCGCCCTGGGTGCCCAGGTGCAAGCTGGGCGTGGTGCGGGGCTGCAGGCTCTGGTGCTGAGCCTGGAGGAGTCTTCCGATCTGGACGGCAGCAGCCTGGAAGCCCTGGCCAGCTTTGCCGCACAAATGCAGCAATGGGGCGTGGAGTTGCGGTTGGCGCGCTGCAAGGATGCCGTGCGTGTGCTGCTGCAGCGCGCCAACCTGGCCGCGCTGCCCCCGCAGGCCTATGCGGCCTGGAGCGTGGCCGATGCGGTGGATGGGCAGGCAGTCCAGGCGGCAGCCGGGTCTGCAATGACATGAAAAAAACCATAGCTGCCTTTACCGAGACAGCAATGATTTTTGATGGATTCCTCTGTGAAATGCAGGCTGTATCTGCAGCAACAGCTATCCAAGGGATAGCGGCTGCCGGGCCACATTGGCGCGGTTTCAGCGCGGCAGCCGGGCCTGCACCACGCCCCATGCGGCCATCACCAGCTGGGCGATAGCGTCGGGTGCCTGGCAGTCAATGGTCTGGCGCTCTCGCATGCCGCGCAGCCAGGTGATCTGGCGCTTGGCCAGCTGGCGGGTGGCGGCAATGCCTTTTTCGCGCACCAGGTGCAGGTTGAGCGCGGGCTTGCTCCCGCGCTCTTGCCAATCCAGTTCTTCCCATACCTGGCGGTAGCCCACGCAGCGCATGCTGGGCAGGTCCAGGTGCAGCTCGGGGCGGGCACGCAGGGCGCGCACTTCCTCCACCAGGCCTTGCTCCAGCATCTGTTCAAAACGCTGGGCAATGCGCGCATGCAGCCAGGCACGGTCGGTGGGCTCCAGCGAGAAAAGCGTGGCATCAAAGCGCGGGGCCGATGGGTCTTTGGCGGTGTGGAAGCTGGACAGCGGCCGACCGGACACGCGCCACACCTCCAGCGCGCGCTGGATGCGCTGGCTGTCGCCGGGAGCCAGGCGGGCCGCGGCCTCGGGGTCGACCTTGGCCAGCTCGGCATGCATGGCAGGCCAGCCGATGTCGGCAGCCTGGGCATCCAGCTGGGCGCGGACCTCGGGGGCGGCGGGGGGCATTTCGTCCAGCCCCTCAAACAAGGCCTTGAAGTACAGCATGGTGCCGCCCACCAGCAGGGGCACGGCACCGCGCGCGCGAATCTCGGCCACCAGGCGTTCGGTGTCGCGCACAAACTCGGCGGCCGAATAGCTTTGTGTGGGCTCCAGAATGTCGATCAGGTGGTGGGGTACGGCGGCCAGCTCGGCGGGCGTAGGTTTGGCCGTGCCAATGTCCATGCCGCGGTAGACCAAGGCGGAGTCGACGCTGATGATTTCTGCGGCCAGGCCGCGCTGCTGCAGCACGGCAGCCAGTGCCAGGGCCGCAGCGGTTTTGCCGGATGCGGTGGGGCCAGCGATGGCAATGCAGGGCAGAGGGAGCGAGGCAGTCATGGCGTGGGAAAGCGGCTGGGTGCGAAAGCCCGGTGCTGGAAAAGCAAATGGCCCGGCAAACCGGACCATGGCGGGCGTCCGCAGGCTGGAAAAAACTGGGCCGAGGATACCGCAGCCCTGCCGCTTTCCACGGCACCAGGGTTTCCTTCAGGGCGCAGCTGCGGTGCTGCCCTGGGTGGAGATGCGGTTCGGTGTCACCTGCCTGATGGCGAGGGGGGGATTTCCAGCTGCTGCAAGGTGCTCACGGGCGGGTGCTCGGGATCGTCACCGGGCTGCAGGTCAAAGTAGGGGCGCTCGGCCGGGCCGGCATTGCTGTCGCGGGTGCTGCTGCCACGACGGCGGCCCAATACAAAGATCAGCGTGGCATGTTCCTGGTGCGCAGTGGGCGGGGCGTTGTGAACCTGCAGCAAGATCCAGCCGGCCTGCAGAGCGTGGTTGACGCTGGCAGGGGTGTGCACGATCTTGATGGCATCGATGTCGGGGTAGCCGGTGCAGGAAGTCATGGCAGGGTGGTGCAGGCGTGGAATAGCTGCCACGGTAACGACGGGCCCGCACTTCATGCGGCCCCGCCGTGCCCCACAGCCATGGCGGCCAGACAAATGGCCCCTCGGTCATTTCTCCAGGCCGTGCCGGCTTTTGCGTCTATGCTTGGCGGCTCCAGCCTTTTGAGAGGAATGCGCCACCATGCTTTTGGGACTCGCCGCCAACCGCCTGCACCACCAGAACGAAGATGGAGCCCTGTTTGCCCTGCTGCGCGCCTGCGAGCCGGGCATTCGGCAGCTGCAGCTGGGCTTTCACACCGTGGGCCGCACCTATGACGCCATTGCCGCAGCCGCCATGCTGCAGGGCTACAAAGGCCTGGTGCGCTACCCCTATGGACGCGATGGTGGCCTGATGAAGCTGGTGGCCGAGGTGGTGGGAATGCCTGGTGAAGGCCGTGTGCTGGATGGCGCCATTTACCTGACGGACCCGGTGGACCCGTCCTCCATCTTTCCCGAGGCACTGGCCCTGAAGCGCCAGTGCGTGATCCATGGCAAGCCTTTTTTGTCTACCGTGGCCAGCACCCGCGACTGGGTGGAGATGGAGCGCATCCATGCCGGTCTGGTGCCGGATCGCAGCGCCGACCGCTTCCATGACCTGGAGCGCCAGACCGTGGCCTTGATTGCCCACGATGCCATGAAGCCGGCCATGCTGGACTTTGCCGCGCGCAACTTCGCATTGCTGTCGCGCTTTGCGCGCCGTGTGGGCACGGGCACCACAGGGCAAAAGCTCAACGAGCTGGCCTGGAGCAAGGGTTGGCCCACGGACCGCCCCTGGGTGGACCGCTACCACAGCGGCCCCTTGGGCGGGGATGCCCAGATTGCCGACCTGGTGCTGGAGCGCCGCTGCCAGCGCGCCATATTTTTTGAAGACCCGCATGTGGCGCGCCAGCATGAGGCCGATATCCAGCTGCTGGAGCGTGCCGTCACCACCGTCACCCACGAGGCCGTGTGCACCACCTCACCCGCGGTGGCGCAGCGCTGGTGTGATGCGGCGGTGCAGCGCGCCAGCGCCACACCCATGGCCTGAACGGCCTTATTTGCGGGCGCTGCGGTAGCGCTCGAGCTCGGTGCGCAGCCAGGTCGCACTGGGCTCTGCCGCCTGGTTGGCGCAGCGCACCTGGTAGGGCTTGCTGCTCATGCTGCTTTCGCTGCCGGCGCGGGTGATGAAGTCCTCTGCCGTGGCCACCCAGTCTTTTCGAAGCAGGTAGTCGTATTTCTTGCGCAGATGGTCGGCCGCCTGCTTGCTGTCAAACCAGCTGCCATTGCGCTGGAACTCGCAGCCCGAGTTGCGGAGGTGAACAATCAAATGCTCGATTTCCTGATTGGCCGCAGCGGTAGGTGGCGCGGCATGGGTTGCGGCCAAAGGGGCCAGTGGCAGCAAGGTGGCGAGCGTGCAGGCACGCAGCTGGCGTATGAATCGTTTCATGCCCGCAGATGTTACAAAGATTCGGCGAAAACGCTGTAGTCCTGCAGCGGAAATTCGCAAGCCGAAGTTACAAAGAAAAAGTGCAGCTGGCGCATATGCATGGCGCATAGGTTGCTATTGAATAAAGAGTGCTGCATGCAAAGAGAAGCCACGAGGGCTCCTCTTTGAGACGGCGACCATGCTCAGAAATACTGGCGAATGCCCACGCCGAACGAGCGCAGATCGCCGCCTTGCACACCCGTGCCGTAGCTGGCCTGGTCGCGGTTGTGGATGCGGGTGAACAGCGCATACACCTTGGTCAGCTTGCTGAAGTTGTGGTTGTAGGCCAGGGTCCATTGCAGGGCCTGGGTGTCGCCCTGGCCTGCGGCCTTGCCGGCATAGCCCACGTTGACGTGGTACTCATTGGCGCCCTGGGTGTAGATGCTGGCCAGGCGTGTGGTGTGGCGACCGCCCTGGCTGGCGTCGACTGCGTAGTTGGCATGGTCCCAGCCCCGGCTGTACTGGTGATAGGCAGAGAAGGTCCAGCTGTCATTGAGGGCGTAGGTGGCGCGCAGCGTGGCCTGGCGGGCCGGGCCCCAGTCGCCATAGCCCAGGCCGAAGGACCAGTCGCCACGCTCGTAGTTGGCCGCCAGATCCCAGGCGTTCCTGGCGGGCTCTGCCGATTTTTCGTGCAGGCTGGTGCCGATTTCGACCGTGAGGTGGTTCCAGGTGGGCGCGCGGTAGGAGAGGTGGTTGGCGCCGTTGGAGACAAAGGCGTAGAGCGCGTCGGCCGAGGTGCCAGTGTCGAAATTGTGCGCGTTGACGATGTCGGCCGTGGCGTAATAGGCCTCGCTGATGATGCGGCCCATGCGTAGCATGCCGAAGTCGCCGGCCAGGTAGACCTCGCTCTTGCGGTTGAAGAAGGCGCTGTCGGTGTTGGCCCCGGTGTCCGACTCAAAGCCGTTTTCCAGGATGAACCCGGCCCTCAGGCCGCCGCCCAGGTCTTCGCTGCCGCGAAAGCCGAAAAAGGACTCGTTATTGCGCACACCGCTGGTGTGGGCGTGGTCTTCGGTGCTGCGCTCCACCGAGGTGTTGATGCGCCCATAGATCTGCAGGCCTCCATCATGGGCCAGGGCGGAGAAAGACAGGGCGGCCAGGCAGGCAGCGGCGGGCATGCAGAGGGTGCGCAGGGTCACGGGAAAAGCCAGAAAAGCAGACAGACACAAGGCCGGAGGCCATGGCTGCGCAGAGGGCAGCCAACCGGCACGCGAAGCCGTGCGCAGCAGCGGGCACGGCGGAAAGGGGCGTCATGCTAGGCCAAGCCCGTGGCTGGTGCAGAGCAGCGCAGCAAAGTGCAGCGCATTCAAGGGTTTGTGCCGGCCAGGTTGGCACAGGCTTGCTGCAGTGCCTCCACAAAGTGCTGCAGCTCGGCGTACTGGGCACCGGCCTTGCGCTGAAACAGCGTAATCGGCGGCAGCTGCCAGTTGAAGGCATGGGGCACGATGGCTACGCCGGCAATGCGCACCAGCTCCTGGGCAATGTCGGCCGGCACGATGGAGACGGCGCGTTCATTGGCCGCTACCAGCTCGCCAATCACCTTGGCAGACAGGCTTTCGACATAGGGCGGCGGTGGCTCCACCCCGGCGCGCAAAAAGAAATCGGTGATCTGCTCGCGCATGGGGGTGTTGCGCGGGCCCAGCACCCAGTCCAGCTCTGCCAGCTCGGCCCAGGCCAGCGGGCGCCGGCCCAGGCGTGCGGCCAGGCGGCGATGGGCCACCAACTGCGGGGTTTGCGCATACAGCACGGTGTGACGCAGGCCGTCCATGTCCAAAATGGCCGAGGTGCGGCCGATCACGCAGTCCAGTTCGTGGGTGCGCAGCCGGGCCAGCAACTGGTCGCTGGTGGCCTCGTGCAGCGTCACGGTGGTGCGTCGCCCCTGCAGGCGCGTGCGGTCTATGGCCTGGGCCAGCATGCGGCCGGGCAGAAACGGAATCACCCCTACCTGCAAATGGGCGGCGCGTTGCTGCGCCACGGCGGCAATGTCCAGGGCCCAGTGGTCCAGATCGGCCAGCAGGGTCTGGGCGCGGGTCAGCACCAGCGCACCCAGGGCCGTGGGTGCCATGCCGCGTGAGGAGCGGGTGAACAGTGCTGCGCCGAACAAGGACTCCAGCTCGGCCAGGGCCTGGGTGACGGCGGGCTGGCTGGTGGCCATTTGCTCGGCCACACGGGTCAGGGAGCGTTGCTGCTGTATGGCGACCAGCAGCAGCAAATGCTTCATCTTCAGGCGCTGGGCCAGGCGGCGGGCCAGCGTCTGGTCTGGATGGGACGTCACAGCGGCTTTTCTTTCATAAGTAAAAACATATTAACCAATAAGAATTCGCGATTTTCTACTTATGGCTTGTGGCCAGAATCCGCCCCATCTCCTCGTGGTGCGAGGCGGTGTATTTCCAAGAAAAGAGGGAGCTTATGGAGTCGGTATGGCTGGTGGTGGCGGTGGGCGCCGGGGTGGCTGGTTTTGTGCAGGGGCTGTCGGGCTTTGCCTTTGGCATGGTGGCCATGTCGTTCTGGGCCTGGGTGCTGCCGCCGCAGCTGGCCGCCGTGCTGACGGTGTTTGGCGCGCTACTGGGCCAGTTGCTGGCGGCCTTTACCGTGCGCCGGGGCTTTGTGTGGGCGCAGCTGCTGCCCTTTGTGCTGGGCGGGTTGGCGGGGATTCCGCTGGGTGTGTGGCTGCTGCCCCAGCTGAATATGCTGTGGTTCAAGGCGCTGCTGGGCGGCCTGCTGGTGCTGTGGTGCCCGCTGATGCTGCTGGCACCACGTTGGCCGGCACTGAAGGTGGGCGGGCGTTGGGCCGATGGCGTCTCTGGCCTTGCCGGAGGTGTGCTGGGCGGGGTGGGGGGCTTTACCGGCGTGGTGCCCACCTTGTGGTGCACGCTGCGCGGCTATCCCAAGGACGTGCAGCGGGCGGTGATACAGAACTTCAATCTGTCCATGCTGCTGGTGACCATGGGCGTGTATCTGGGCACCGGCATGGTGACGCGTGACATGCTGCCGCTGTTTGCCGTGGTGGCACCTGCCATGTTGTTGCCCACCTGGCTGGGAACGCGGCTGTACATAGGCATCAGCGAGGCGCGTTTTCGGCAACTGGTGCTGGGGTTGTTGACCTTATCGGGGGCCGCCATGCTGCTGTCGGTCTGGTTAGCGCTGTGATGCGACTCTTCTCGCAGCATGTGGGAGGTGTTTGGTGTTCTCGTGTCCTGCGCTGATACGATGGACTGCCCCGCATTCGCTCACTGATTCGCTGACTGACTGCCATCTTCTCGCATGACTCCGCCTGCTTCGGACCATGGCGCGTCCGCCATGTCCTCTTCCATTTCTCCACCCATTTCTTCCCTGTCACGTGGCGCTTTGGCCTTGGCGCTGGGGGTGTTTCTCGCTGCAGCCTCAGCCATCTTCATCTTCTTTTTTCAACCGGACTTCTTCGGCTCGGGGTTTGAAGGCAGCAGCGGCTATATGGCCATGTTTGTTTACACGCCCCTCGTTGCGCTGGCCTTGGCTCCCATCTGTTGGGTCTTGCTTCGGCGTGCGGGCCCGCTGACGGTGCTGCTGCAGTGGTTTGTTCTGGTGTTTTTGATAGGCTGGTTCATCGGGCTGGTTGGCTGGGTGCTCTGTGGCTGGTTGGCATGGCGGATGGCGCGGTTGTGGCGTGAACAGACGCAGCAGGGACTATCGGTCAGAGCGCTTTGGGTGTCCAGCGGGCATGATTGAAATCAGCCGATTGATTCCCTGCCCGAAGGCGGTGCAGCAGTCATGGTGCACAGGGCTTTGGGAAAGTGCAGGACGGTTGTTGAGGCGATGAAGAAAAAACAGGGGCCCAAGGGCCCCTGTCTGCATATGGATGCTTGCGCTGGTGATCAGATCACACCCTGGGCCTGCATGGCCTCGGCCACCTTCACAAAGCCGGCGATATTGGCGCCGTCGATATAGCTGATGGAGCCATCGGCACGCTTGCCGTACTTCACGCAGGCGGCGTGGATGCCTTGCATGATTTGCAGCAAACGGGCGTCGACCTCTTCGGCGGGCCAGCCCAGGCGGGCGGCGTTTTGCGACATTTCCAGGCCGGAAGTGGCCACGCCGCCAGCGTTCGATGCCTTGCCGGGGGCGTAGAGCACGCCGGCGGCTTCAAAGGCCTTGGCGGCTTCGATGGTGGAGGGCATGTTGGCGCCCTCGGCCACGCATTGCACGCCGTGGGCGATCAGGGCCTTGGCGTCGGCCAGATCCAGCTCGTTCTGGGTGGCGCAGGGCAGGGCCACGTCCACCTTGATGGACCAGGGACGTTGGCCGGCCAGGAATTCCACGCCGTCCACTTGTGCGGCGTAGTCGCTGACGCGGCCGTACTTGTTGTTCTTGATGTCCATCAGCAGGGCCAGCTTCTCGGGGGTGAAGCCGTTCTTGTCGTACACCGTGCCGGAGGAGTCGGAGATGGTCACGACCTTGGCGCCCAGGGCCATGGCTTTTTCCACCGCGTACTGGGCTACGTTGCCGGAGCCGGAAACGGACACGGTCATGCCTTCAAACGATTTGCCGCGGGTCTTGAGCATTTCGTCTGCGAAGTAGACGGTGCCGTAGCCTGTGGCTTCGGGGCGGATCAGCGAGCCGCCAAAGCTCAGGCCCTTGCCGGTGAACACGCAGGCGGCGTTGTTGGACAGCTTTTTGTACATGCCGGCCATGAAGCCCACTTCGCGGCCGCCCACGCCGATGTCGCCGGCCGGCACGTCGGTGTCGGGGCCCACATGGCGGAACAGCTCCTGCACAAAGGCCTGGCAAAAGCGCATGACTTCGGCCGGGCTCTTGCCCTTGGGGTCGAAGTCCGAGCCACCCTTGCCGCCGCCCATGGGCAGGGTGGTGAGTGCGTTCTTGAAGGTCTGTTCAAAGGCCAGGAACTTCAGCACCGACTGGTTGACCGAGGGATGGAAACGCAGGCCGCCCTTGTAAGGGCCAATGGCCATGCTGTGCTGGATACGGAAGCCGCGGTTGACCTGCACCTGGCCCTTGTCGTCGGTCCAGCTGATGCGGAACTGGATGATGCGCTCGGGCTCGACCAGGCGCTCCAGCAGGGCGTTGTCGGCGTACTTGGTGTTTTTTTCGATGAAGGGCCACAGAGACTCCATCACTTCGGTGACGGCTTGCAGAAATTCGGGCTGGCCAGGGTTGCGGGCAGCAACTTCTTGCAGGAACTGGTCGAGAGAGGCGTACTTCATCGGGAGCTTTCAGCAGACAAAAAATCGATCGCGGAAGTGCGAAGAAGAAAATTATGCCAAAAATGTATGCATTTATGCATCAATCTGGGCATAACTTCTATAAGTTTGGTGCATGGATTCGGTGGTTTGGTGCGATGCAGGCCTGTATGCACCGTTTTGGCACATGCCAAAAACCACAAGGCGCACAGGGACGCATCCCTGATGGATGCGCTCCTGTGCGCCTTGCTGGGGGCGGGGCTGCTGTGTATGCGAGCCTGCAGGGGGAGGTTTGCGCTGGCGCTACACCAGCTCAAAAGGGGTGGCCCGCCATTGCACGGCATGGGCGGTGAGGCTGTAGATCAGGGCCGAGGCGGCCGTGGTGTCAAACACTGGGGGCACATGGCGCTGGGCGCTGGCATCGTTGCGGCTGTAGGCGCTGGTGTGGCAGCGCAGCAACCAGTCGGAGGCCGGGGCGCTGCTGCCCAGGTCGGTCATGCACAGCACCTTGGCGCCTGCCGCGCGCGCGGCCTGGGCCACCTCGGCCAGCAGCGGGTCGGTGCTGTGCAGGGCAAACAGCACCACCAGGTCGTGGGTGTCCAGCCGGGGCAGCACGTCTTCCACGGTTTCGCCCAGGTCGGGCACCAGATAGGCGCGCTTGCCCAGGCCGTGGCGCAGTTGCCAGCGCAAATGGGTGGCCAGGCTATGGTTTTGCTGCAGGCCCATGCAAAACACCTGGGGCGCCTGGTTGAGGGCGGCGGCCATGGCATCCATCACCGTGGCCGGAATCTGGGCCACGGTGGCGGCCACGTTTTCCTGCACCTGCTGCCACAGCTGCATGGGTGTGGGGGCGTGCTCGGCCACATGTACGGACAGCGGCACGCCGCTGGGGGTGCTGTCGAGCCGGGCCTGGCGGCGGGCCTCGTCATAGCTTTCAAAGCCCAGGCGGCGCACGAAACGGGTGACGGTGGCATTCGACACGCCGGTGAGCAGGGCCAGTTCGCTGGCGCTGTAGCCGGCGGGGTTCAGTGGCTGGTCCAGCACCATCTGGGCGAGCTTGCGCTCGGTGGGCGAAAAATCGGGCAGGGCCTGGCGCACGCGGGCAAAAAATGGGGTCACGGGCAGGCTGCGGGAAGAAGAGTCCATGGAGGGCACAAGGGAAAAACGGGGTCTCAGCGGCCGCGCAGAAACAGCGCGTCCAGCTCTTTCATGTTCAGCTGGCGCCAGGTGGGGCGGCCATGGTTGCATTGATCGGAGCGCTCGGTGCTCTCCATCTGGCGCAGCAGGGCGTTCATCTCGTCCAGCGTCAGCTTGCGGTTGGCGCGCACGGCGCCGTGGCAGGCCATGGTGGCGAGGATTTCATTACGCGCGCGCTGCACCACGCCGCTGGCGTCTTGCTGCTCCAGCTCGGCCAGCACGCTGCGTGCCAGCTCCACGGCATCGCCCTGGGCCAGGGTGGACGGCACGGCGCGCACCGCCAGGGTCTTGGGGGAGAACGGCGCCACTTCCAGGCCCAGCTCGCGCAGGGTGTCGGCATGGGCCTCGGCCGTGGCCACCTCCTGGGGCGTGGCGGCAAAGGTGGCGGGAATCAGCAGAGGCTGGCTGGCAATGGGCTGGTCATTGCCCAATTGGGATTTGAGGCGCTCGTAGACGATACGCTCGTGGGCCGCATGCATGTCCACAATCACCATGCCCTGGGCATTCTCGGCCAGGATGTAGACGCCGTGGATCTGGGCCACGGCCCGGCCCAGGGGCCAGGCCGCTGCATCGGGGGCTGCGGCATCTGCGCCGGGCGCCGGTTCCGGCTGCGTGGCATTCCAGGGGGCGGCAGCCTGGCCTTGGGCTGTGGCGTTGGTGGCTGCCGCGGTGTCCCCCTGTGGTGCCGGGCTGTGGGGCAGAGGCGGCTGCGCAGCGCCTTCGCGCATGGGCGCCCACAGCGCCGTCATGTCGTTGACCACATGGCCGGCGCGCTCGGGCAGCGGCATGGCGTATTGCATCTGGGGCGTGCGTGCTGGCGCCTGGGGCTGCCAGGCAGCAGCTGGTGCGGCGCCGCCAGCCATGCTGGCGGAGACTGCGGCGCTGCCGTCAGCTGGGGGGGCGTCGGTGCCGGGGGTGTCTTGGGCTGCCTGGGCGGCCAGCAGCGCGGCCCGTGGGGCGGCCAAGGCGTCCTCGATGGCGTAACGCACGGCCTGGTGCACCTCACGGCTGTCGCGAAAGCGCACCTCGATCTTGGTGGGGTGGACGTTGACGTCCACGCGCGCGGGATCGATGTCGATGTAGAGGGCGTACAGCGGCTGCTTGTGGCCGTGCAGCACGTCTTCGTAGGCGCTCTTGGCGGCGTGGGTCAGCACCTTGTCGCGCACAAAGCGGCCGTTGACATAGCAGTACTGCTGGTCGGGGCGCGAGCGGGCCGCGTCCGGCAGGCCGGCACGGCCGATCACGGTGATGCCGTTGCTGCTGGTGCGTTGCACGGGCAAGGTGTTGTCGACAAACTCCTGGCCCAGCACATCGGCCAGGCGCAGCGCCAGGGCCTCTGCCATGGGCGTGCCAGAGGGCACGGCGCGCCACTGCTCGACCAGCTTGCCTTCGTGCCAGATGGCAAAACCCACGTCCGGGCGGGCCAGGGCATGGCGGCGCACGGATTCAATGCAATGGGCCAGCTCGGTGGCGTCGCTTTTCAAAAACTTGCGGCGCGCAGGGGTGCTGAAGAACAGCTCCTTGATTTCCAGCGTCGTGCCTTGACCACGGGCGGCGGGGCGTAGCTCGCCGCTGCGGGCGTCAAGCAAGAAGGCGTTGTCCTGGCCGGCTGGGCGCGAAAGAATGGCGGCCTCGGACACCGAGGCGATGGCGGCCAGGGCCTCGCCCCGAAAACCCATGGTGGACACGGTTTCCAGATCGTGCAGATCGCGGATCTTGCTGGTGGCGTGGCGGCGCAGGGCCACGGGCAGCTCTTCGCGGGGGATGCCTATGCCGTCGTCTTCCACGGCAATCAGGCGCACGCCGCCGGCCAGCAGGCGCAAGGTGATCTGGGTTGCGCCAGCGTCCAGCGCGTTGTCCACCAGCTCGCGCACTACCGAGGCCGGGCGCTCCACCACTTCGCCTGCAGCGATCTGGCTGATGAGTTCGTCGGGAAGTTCTTGGATGCGCCGGCGTTCCGGGCTGGTGTCGGGAGAAGTCATTGGCCCCGATTTTATGCAGCGGCAGGTGCTGGGGCCGTGGGCAGGTGTAATAGCTGGGCTTTCAGGGCGGAACAGCTCCCACAAGAATGCGGCTCCGGGTGGGGCAGGGCCGCAGGGCGCTCAGCGCAGGTGATGGCCGTTGGCAGCCGTCAGTGGCCGCCTCAGCGGCGGCGGCTGTTGCCGCCCATTTCATTGCCGATCAGCGCGCCGGCAGCAGCACCACCCACGGTGCCCAGGGTGGTGCCAAACAGGGCACTGCCCACCATACCGCCAGCCACGGCGCCTACGCCGGTGCCGATTTGGCGATTGGTTGGGTGCGAGGCACAGCCAGCCAGACCCAAAGCCGCCAATGCCAATGTAGAAATAGCCATGGTTTTTTTCAACATCATTCGTTCTCCTTGGAGCAAGAAATACCAACTTCCTTGTTGGTGTGCTTGTACTGTGCCCTATGCCAAGGGATGGTCTGCGAAGAAATACCGCATGGATGGTGAATAGATGTAATCAATTCCAACCGTTGACTTGATCTGTCGATGCAGTTGTATTTTTGTGTGACATCCGCATGCCTTTCGTGCAAGTCTCCGCCTTGCAGGGGCATGGGGACGCGCTACAGTACGCCCCAGTTTGGGCGCCCGCTAGGGGCTCCCGCCTTCCTTTGAGAGCGAGCGTATTGTGGAAATTGTCCAGTTTCTGATCGACTTCATCCTGCATGTGGACAAGCACCTGGAAGCCTTTGTGGTGGCCTATGGGCCCTGGGTTTACGCCTTGCTGTTTTTGATTGTGTTTGTGGAAACCGGCGTGGTGGTGATGCCCTTTCTGCCCGGGGATTCGCTGCTGTTCATCGTCGGAGCCCTGTGTGGCGCAGGTTTTATGTCGCTGCCATTGGCCATGGCGGTGCTGTTGGCGGCGGCCATATTGGGCGACCAGTGCAACTACAGCATAGGACGCCATTTGGGCCCCAAGGTGTTTCAGTGGGAGGATTCGCGCTGGTTCAACCGCAAGGCCTTTGACCAGGCCCACAGCTTTTACGAGCGCTATGGTGGCGTGACCATCATCTTGGCGCGCTTCATGCCCTTTATTCGCACGTTTGCGCCTTTTGTGGCGGGTGTTGCCCATATGGAGCGCAGCCGGTTCACCTTGTTCAATGTGCTGGGCGCGCTGCTGTGGGTGGTGGGTATTGCCACGGCAGGCTATTTCTTTGGCAACCTCGAATGGGTGCGCAACAACCTGGAGAAAATCATCTGGGGCTTGATTCTGGTGCCGGGCTTGATTGCCATTTTGGGTGCCTGGCGCGCGGGGCGCGATAGCGCCAAGCGCGCGGCCTGAGGCTGCTGCTGCGGGGGCTCCACAAGGCCCGAGCGCATCTACAGCGTGCGTGATTTGCTCCTGAAAAAGAACCAGAGCCCAGGGGCAGGCGCTGGATGAAAAAAAGCCACTGCAGGCAAGGCAGTGGCTTTTTGCGTTGGGGCGTGCAGATGGTAGATGGGTCTGCAGGCGGTTGGGGTCAAGCAAGCTCTGCGGACTGTGCCTGCATGGATGGCTTGCGTGCGGCTGCCCACAGCGGCTCGACGGCCGCGATAGAGCCGTCGGGCGTGTGGTAGATCACGGACACAGGCTGGGTGCGCAAGCGCTGCAGCGTGGGGATGTCTATGCCGTAGCGGTGGGTCAGGCTTTCGTCGGAGACCGCAGCGTCTGCACTGCGCCGCTGCTTGCTGCGAAAGCGGCCCCAGTTGTAGAGCGCCCACACCACCAGCAGCAGGCCTTGCAGCAGCATGGCCAGTGCATAGGTGCTCAGGGTGCCCATGGAGGGTTGCATGCGGGAGATGAAAGGCATGTCCAGCCCCTCCATGCGGCCGGTGCCCACGGCCCAGATGCCTTGTGCGAACAGGTAGGCAAATGCCAGCCAGGCCAGCAGTGTCAGCACAACGTCGAGGGCATAGCGCAGCTTGGAGCGCTGGGTGCGGATCACCATCGTGGCGGTGTTGACCTCCAGTGACAAGGGCGTGGAGGCGGTGGGCATGTTGAGCGTCATGGCGTTCCATCCAGTTGCTTGATCCCTCGGTCCGGGCTGACCCAGCGGGCCCGCTGGCGTTGGCTGCGCAGCATGACGCGGGGGAAGCTGACCAGGCTGGTGAAGAGACTGACCATCCAGAAAACCATGGGATACCAGACCACCCAGAAAAGAGTGCGCGTCAGTCCTTTTTCATAGCGCCGGTCGATGGCCATGCTGACGGCAAATTGCAGCAAGCAGGTGGCGGCCAGCACCAGACCTGTGAAGGCCGGGGGGAACAGGGTGTCCACCCGGATATGTGCTGGCAGTTGAACGAATAGACCGACCACATACAGCAAGATGGACAGGGCAAAGGCGTAAGCCCACAGGGTGGAGAGTGTGAACTCGACCAGCAGCGGCCACATGCGGCGGTTGTGCCAGCGCAGCAAGCTGCCGAAGTTCTTCAGCAGAATCTCGGCTCCGCCCTGGGCCCAGCGCAAGCGCTGCTTCCACAGGCCGCGCAAGGTCTCGGGCATCAAGATCCAGGCCAGGGCGCGAGGCTCATAGAAAACAGACCAGTGATCGTGTTGCAGCTTCCAGCTGATGTCGATGTCCTCGGTCACCATATCCAGGCTCCAATAGCCCACCCGGTCCAGGGCCTGGCGGCGAAAGGCCGCGACGGCTCCCGAGACGGTAAACACCTGGCCATAAATGCGCTGGGTGCGCTTGATCAATCCAATGATGGAAGAAAACTCGCCCACCTGCACCATGCCCACCAAGGTGGAGCGGGTGCGCACGCGCGGGTTGCCGGTGACCGCGCCCACGCGGGGTATATCCAGCATGGGGCGCACCAGAAAGGTCACAGCATCGGGGTCCAGGATGGCGTCGCCATCAATGCACACCAGGTATTCGCTGTTGGCCGCCAGAGCGCCCATGCGCAGCGCCATGGCCTTGCCCTGGTTTTCAGAGAGATGGAGCACCCGCAGCTTGGGGTGCTCTGCCGCCATGCGGTCCAGCACGCCGGCAGTTCCGTCGGTGGAGCCATCGTTGACGGCCAGCACCTCGATATGGCTGTAGCGCTGCTGCAAGGCTGCCAGCAAGGTCTCTTCAGCGTTCTTTTCCTCATTGAAGCAGGGAATGATGATGGTGACCTGGGGATCGCCTGGCAGCGGCGGGACTTCGCGGTCTTCCAGGCGCTCTCCCCATTTCCATTTGCGCTCCATGCGCACGTAAAAGTACAAGCCTCCCGTCATCCAGAGTGCGGACATGAGCAAGGGGTAAAAGAACACGAAATCCAGCACCAGCTTGTCATTGACCGCCATGGCGACTGCAAAAGGCATGGCAATGACCACCAACATCAGCACAAAGGCAACGATTCGGTCTTTCATGGCGCGGGGTACCAGTTGGTTGACATATGGGCACGGATGACGGACAGACGTGGCTGGTCCACCGCAAAATCATCGGGGTAGTAGCCAAAATTCTTCCCGCCATGCAACTGGATGGTGCGCATCCACTCGGCAATGGTTTGGGAATCAATATGGCTTCCTGGCTGCTCATCTTTGATTTCCCAGTTTTTGGCCTGTAGTTCAAAAACGGTCTTGTCGAGAGCCCCTTTCTTTTGGGCGATGGCATCGACGAGTCTTCCAATCCATTGATTGGCCTGGGATGGTGCAATCCCTTCCATATAAGGCATGACCATTGGAGCGGTCCAGTCATAGGTCTGGAGAAATTCATCAATATTCTGTGCAAACCACTCTTCTGATTCCTCATTCAACACTGGCGTAGCAAATATATTTCGCGCAGTCTTGATGTCAGGGCCGCGAATGGACTTCACGGCATTGGCCAGCTCCACGGTGAAATTTGTCAGGTAATTGGATTTCAGCCTGGTCCAGCGCTTCATCATCTCTGGTGAGGAGCGAATGGCATGGATATCGGCTGGCAGGCCTTGTGTGTGGTAATAAGCAAGCGCATCGGGGCTGACATCTTCGAAGTCCGAAAGAATGGCGTCGTCATGGAATAAAACCCCATCAAAATCTGCATGACGCGATAGGTCTTCGTACAGTGAGGTGATGGCTTGTCTGTTCGCCGTATTGAACGGGCTCAGGCGCTGGTATTGCTTTGCATCAACCGAAATTTTCCCCGTCTTGGCATCATATGCGGCGACGCGGGGGTGTGCGGCAGAAAGGTCTAAACTGAGTACCGGAAGCCAGGCATACACTTTGACATCGGTACGGCTCATCAGCTGCCAGGCTACGCGGTTGAATAAATCTGCCTTGATAGGCAGCACCTGATTCGGGAAATAAACCTCCTTTACCAGTCCATCCCCATCGGGGTCAGAAAAAGCCTGCAGAAAAACTGCGGTAATGCCCATGTCGAAAATACGCTGGACTAGAGCGTCCAGGTTTTTCACAAGCTGATCGGGGTCTGGGTCGAATACATAGTCCAGATCAATGTGGGCTACCCGCATCGTGAATGGGGCTTCGGTGTTGGAAACCAGCTGGGAAAAGGACTGGATATTATCCTTGCCGGACATCAGCAGCCTGGGGACATTGTCTGTATGGCTGGCGCTGGCCAGACCGCTGTCGAGGGTCAGAAAGACCTCATAGCCTTGTTGTTTGATAATGGCTTGCGCTTCTCCATTCACATTGCCATAAGGCCATACCCACACTCTAGGACTTTTCCCGCTGATGCTCTTGACCAGTTGGGTGATGCTGCGAACATCTGTGGCAACCCTGTGTTGGTACTCACTTGTGGTCTCGTAGCGCTGTGCATCTGACAGGTATATTCGATTGGAAATCTGGGGGAGTAAATTGCCCTGAGGGTTTCCAAGCACGCCTTTGTGCGAGCTGAAGGTGTGCACACCAATTTCAATCAGCGGAGACTGGGCCACTTTTTTCAACTCCGCCTGGTTCAGGAACATATGCCGTGGTACGGGGGTATCTCCAAAAACAACGTCTTTGTCACCAGGAGTGAGTAGCCAATTACCTACCGGTGCCAGCACAGCAGGCCATTGAAACGCATTGAGGACCGGGATGACGCGGCTGTAGAAATCACGGTAGCCATCGTCGAATGAAAGCAGAACCGCTTTGGGTGGCAAGGCCGGCCCACCCCGCTTGGCTGCCAGTATTTGGTCAATGGAAACCGCTTGGTAGCCGTTGAATTTCAGCCATTTCAGCTGCGCAACCAATTGGTCTGTTCTGACCGAGAGAAAGGTTTGGTCGGCCACACCATCTTCAATGGCATGGTAGGCAATAGCCAGGTATTTGTTGTGGGGCCAGGGTTTGTCTGCATTGGCGACTGGGCGTTGCGCTGGTGGTACGTAGGCCACAGGGCTTTGGGCGCAGCCGGAAAGCGCAAGACAAGATGCCAGAATCATCAAAAACGGCAGAATTTTTCCGAAGAGTTTTTTTGTTTTCATAGGGGCATCGGATTAAAATCGGTAAATCATGTCGAGCACCAAACGCCATTCGCGTTCATAAATGCTGTCATAAGCGCGTCGATTCAGTGAAATGGTGCCGCCAAGCTCAAAAACACTGTTGTGTTGGTAGCGCTGGCCATAGCTCAGCATCTGCGTTGCATAATTGCCAAAGCCTTTTTGATAAAGACCGCCAAACCCTATGCTGGCGTTTTGCCTCCAGGCGGTCTCATATCGCTGGTAGATGGTGTGGTTCCAATTGAGGAATGGCAGAACGCCATATTCTCTTTGTGGGCTGTAATAGTTGACATTGTTCAGCTTGTTACGCGTGGCATAGCCCTCGATCCCCAGGTCGAGAAACCAGCGAGGGAAGGTGAGAAGGCGTTCCTTGCCGCTGAGCAGCACATCAATGCGTTGGTTTCCATCACTGAACCGGGAGGGTGTAATGGATATATCCCATTCTCGGCGCTCACTTTGTCGCCAGCGCAAGCTGATTTCTGCGCTATTGCTGCTGATGTTTTGACGGAGCGCGTCCAAGGGGGGGGCGCGTGAGCGCCAGTTGGCTGCCCCGCTGATTCCCCATTGGTCATTGATGTTGTAGGTGCTGGATATTCTGGCGCCTGGGCGTTGGCCAAAGCCGTAGCGGTTGCTCGAAACCTCTGCTTCGCTGGTCCAATTGCGGCTTCTCCATTCCACACCTGCGCGTTCAAAGTTGTATTGCGCCTTACCGTCTTCATAATTCCCGGTTAAATGGGCGGCGCCCGCAAAAAGCCGCCAGTTGTAATCAATGGGTGGTGTATAGACAACGGTTTCAAGACCAAAATAACGGCTGCCATACACGGGGTTTTGCTTGCTCAAACCCCTGTAGGCAGAGATGCGGAGTTCGGAGAGTTTGTGAACTTCCCACAAACGATTGAGGCGCTGGGCGCGAACATCTTCTGGGTAGCGCTGGTAGGTGTCTTGGTTGATGGCCTCGGCTTGCCGCCATTCCTGCAGGCTCAAGGCGGTATTGCCTTGGCCCAGTTGTACGACCATGTCCCTGGGCTCATAGGTCTCTGCCACTTTGAGCTCTGCTTCGGAGCGCCTTGGCCAGCCTCTGGAGCGGTAGATCCACGCCAGATCGGTGCGCAAATGATTGTTCACCGGTGCGCCAGCGACCATGCCCCCAAGCCGTGATTGGGCGCCAACCGTATCGTTGGCGTAGAAATCCATCATGGTGGATGCATGCACGGCATCCAGATAAGAGGCGTTGGGAACCTTGGATTTCTCCCCCTCCACATAACGCCACGGACTGAAGTCCTGCGGCATGGGGCTGGCGGTATTTTGGGCGGTGCTCACATCTCCCGCATCGGAATAGGAGTAGAGCAGGCCGAAATCCTGTTTTTGGCGAATGATGTCGTCATTGCGCATGTAATTCGCATCAATCAACTGCTGGTAAATGGCCAGGGATTTTTCCGGCTGACGCAAATACAGATAGGCCGAGGCGATATCCGCCAGTGCATACGGCGGTATCTCGGCTTGGCTTGCCACCAGGTCTTCGTATTCCCGCACCAGCTCGGACATGTAAAAGCGGGCATGCAACGCCTGAAGCCTGTCGGTGCGTGCCCGCTGCACCAGAGCCTGTGCTTCAGGGCCGGCCTGCAGCCATTGCGGAAAAAGCCGCTGATATTGGGCGAGGGCCTCATCTGCTAGTTGAAAGCGCTCTGCTTCCGAGCGGGAATCCACATCGGAAAGCCGTACGATTTCTGCAACCGCATCGGCTTGCAGCACGCGCATTTCCGCAGGTGGCAGAAAGTTGGGGTGTTTTTCCACCCATTCCAGCGCTGCATTCGGCATGTCGGCCCGCCGCAGCGCTTGCAGGTATTCACGTGCTACATAAGGTCGATCAGGCGCCAGTTGCTGGGCACGGTCGGCATATTCCAGGGCCGCAAAAGGGCCGTGTTGGCGCAAGCTGGTATAGGCCATGACCAGCAAGGTATCGACATCGTGAGGGTGGCGCTCCAGCAGCTGTGTGGCCTTTTCATAAGCCGCTCCAGCTTGTCCTCCATCCGCCAGCACATAGATTTCTCCGTACAAAAAACCCGGCTCATGGGGGAAGCGGGCCTGCCCCTGCTGGAAATCATGCAAGGCCGCTTGCCACTGCTGTGCATCGCGTTTGTGCCGGGCTTGCGCCAAAAGCTGTTCGCGGCTGGGGGCCGCCTCAGAAGCCGTTGCAGCAGATGGACTCAGGCATGCGGTGAGGAGCGCTGCGGCGCAGGCGTAGAGGGCGGTGCGAAATGGCGGGAACGCTCTGAAAGACGGGCGATGCATCGAAGGGGCTTGCCTCTTGTAAACAGACAGACAGTCGGGGGGCTGTGCTGGCGCAAAGACCGAAAGCCATGGCCTGGCGGGTAGTGGCTTCATCCCCGCTTGGCCGTTGCGATAGGGACTGCAGCCAGCTTCAGCCAAGGTGATTCAGGGCTTTGCGCAGCGCAGACTCCAAGCTAAAGGAGGCGGGGAGATGTAGAAAGTACCTGCCGTCGTGCTGGGAGGTAGGGGCGGTGGATGGCACATGGCGCAGCCGCGCCATGCGGCGATTTCCTGTTGGCTTGTAGGAAGGTCGCTGCTGCTGGATAAAGGGGCAGCAAGATGCGGCGTACAGCTGGCCCATGGTCTGTGCATGGCAAGGCATGCACAGAACGCACGGCGGTATCTGCGTGCGCTGGGGAGGAGACGCGAAAGGGGCCACGGCGGCAATGCGCTGCATGCGGCCCCTTTTGGCTGTGGCCCGAGGTGGGCCGCAGGCTTACACCGACCGGTTGCGGGCCAGTGGTGGGTTTTTGGTGAAGTACAGCTTGATGCCGCGCATCAGTGCGTCGGCCAGCTGTACCTGGTAGGTCGCGCTGCGCAGCTTGGCCTCTTCCTCGGGGTTGCTGATGAAGGCCGTCTCCACCAGCACACTGGGAATGTCGGGAGCCTTGAGCACGGCAAAACCGGCTTGCTCCACGCGGGGCTTGTGCAGCTTGGCCATGTCACCAATCTGTCCCAGCAGGTGGGTGCCCAGCTTCAGGCTGTCGTTGATCTGGGCGGTGGTGCTCATGTCCAGCATCATTTGCTGCACATGGCGGTCCTGGCTTTTGACGTTGATGCCGCCCACCAGGTCGGCCTGGTTTTCCTTGTTGGCCAGCCAGCGAGCGGCCGTGCTGGACGCGCCTTTCTGGCTCAATGCAAACACGCTGGCGCCCTTGGCCGCCGGTGTGGTGAAGGCGTCGGCATGGATGCTGATGAACAAATCGGCCTGTACGCGGCGGGCTTTTTCCACGCGGGTGCCCAGGGGCACAAAGAAGTCGCCATCGCGCGTCAAAAAGGCGCGCATGGGGCTGCCACCTATGGTGCTGGCGTTGATGCGGTCACGCAGCAAATGGGCAATACGTAGCACCACGTCTTTTTCGCGTGTGCCACCAGGGCCGATGGCGCCAGGGTCTTCGCCGCCGTGGCCAGGGTCCAGGGCCACGACGATGATGCGGTCCGTGCGTTGGGCCGTGGCCACGCTGGGGCTGACCGGGCGCTTGGTGGGTGGGGGCTCGGGCGGCGGCGCAGGTGGCGGTGGGGCCGTGGCCACCACGGTGGGCGGGGCGGGAGGCGTGCCAGTGCCTGCGGGCTTGGTGGCCGGGGTGGTGGCTGTCGGCTTCTTGCCTTGCTGGGCAATCAGCTCACCCAGCGGATCGGCTTCCGGCGGCACGCCGCTGCCCATGCTGGGTTGGTGGGCTTGTGCTTGGGCCGACTGGGGGCCGGCGTCGCGCAGGCGCTCGCTGATCAGGGCCTCCAGCGGGTCCACCGGGTCGGCCGGGTACAGGTCAAACACCAGCCGGTGCTGGTAGGCGGCCACAGGTTGCAGCGTGAACACCTGGGGCACGGCGGCCTGCTTGAGGTCGATGACCAGGCGCACCACATTGGGTGAGTTCTGGCCCACGCGTATGGCTTTGATATTGGGGTCATCCGCCTGGACCTTGGCCACCAGCTCACGCAGCGCGGGGTTGAGATCGATGCCCTCGATGTCCACCGCCAGCCTGGGCGGCGAGGCCACAAAGAACTGCTTGGCCACCAGGGGGGTGTCGGACTCCAGCGTGACGCGGGAGTACTCGGGGGCGGGCCAGACGCGCACCGCCACGATGGTGGCGCCGCGCGCAATCTGTTGGGTGCCGAGCAAGAGCACCAATGAGCCTGCCTGCAACAGATGGCGGCGGCTCAGTGGAGCAGATGAGGCAGGGCGGGGGATGTTTTCGTCGCTCATGCGGGCCAATGCTGCAGCATGTGCACACCGGCTTGCGTGTGGGCGCGCAAGCTCACGCGGCGCTGCGTGTCGTCAATTGCTTCTATATGGATAGCTAGGTCCGCAGCAGGAGTCAGTGCTGCGGCCTTTTCCGGCCATTCTGCCAGTTTCAGCCCCTGGCTGGCGAAAATGTCGCGAAAACCCGCGTCCTCCCATTCGCGCGGATCGTCGAAGCGGTAGAAGTCAAAGTGCCAGATGAACAGGCCCTCGGCCTCGTGCGGCTCCACCACGGCGTAGGTGGGGCTTTTGATGCGGCCCGTCACGCCCAGGCTGCGCAGCAGATGGCGTACCAGCGTGGTCTTGCCCGTGCCCAGGTCGCCGTGCAAGGTGACATAGGCATTGCGCAGCGCAGGCAGCTGCGCCAGTGCCTGGGCAAAAGCGGCGGTGTCCGCCTCGCTGTGCCAGGTGCGTAATTGCTCGGCAAGGGGGGCAGGGGTTTCTACAATCGGGGGGGTATGGTGTGCAGCAGTCAACTCGTTCCTCAAATACAAGACTGGGCCAGCGAGCTGGGATTTTCCCAAATTGGCGTGGCCGGTGTGGATTTGTCCTCGGCAGAGCCCGGGCTGCTGCAATGGCTGGACGCCGGTTGCCATGGCGAGATGCACTATATGGAAGGCCATGGCCTCAAGCGCGCCCGGCCGGCCGAACTGGTGCCGGGCACGCTCAGCGTCATCACCGCGCGCATGGATTATCTGCCCCAAGCTACACCACCAGGCTGGCAGGCCGTGGAATTTGCGCGTTTGCAGCGGCCTGAAGAAGGCATTGTCTCCGTCTACGCTCGTGGCCGCGACTACCACAAGGTGTTGCGTGCGCGGCTGCAAAAGCTGACCGATCGCATTGCCCAGGAAATTGGCCCTTTCGGCCACCGCGTGTTCACCGACTCGGCGCCCGTGCTGGAGGCCGAGCTGGCCCAGCGCAGCGGCCAGGGCTGGCGCGGCAAACACACCCTGGTGCTCAGCCGGGAGGCGGGCTCCATGTTCTTTCTGGGTGAAATCTTTGTGGACATGGCGCTGGCGCCTACCGAGCCCGTCAGTGCGCATTGCGGCAGCTGTAGCGCCTGCATGCAGGCCTGCCCCACGGGCGCCATCGTGGCGCCACACCGGGTGGATGCACGCCGCTGCATTTCCTATCTGACCATCGAACATGCCGGGGCCATCCCGCTGGAGCTGCGCCCGCTGCTGGCCAATCGCATCTATGGCTGCGACGACTGCCAGCTGGCCTGCCCATGGAACAAGTTTGCCCAGCCCAGTCAGCTGCCGGACTTTGATGCCCGCGATGGCCTGGCCGGCAGCACGCTGGTGCAGCTTTTTGCCTGGGATGAGGCGAGCTTTTTGCGCCGCACCGAGGGCAGCCCCATACGCCGCATAGGCCATGAGCGCTGGCTGCGCAACATCGCCGTAGCCCTGGGCAATGCGCTGCGCAGTCTGCCCCAAGGCCTGGAGCGCGACGCCGTGTGCACTGCCTTGCAAGCCCAGGCCGAACACCCCAGCGACCTGGTGCGCGAGCATGTGCAATGGGCGCTGGCGCAGGGTGCAGGCCGGCCATAAGCGCAGTCGGATCTTTTAAAAAAGAGAGCTGTCAGCGCTGATAGGTGCTTGGTATCAGATGTATTTGTGCTTGAAGTTGTTGCGCTGAAAGCGCTCAACGCTTCTGTCTCGGGAGTGGGCTCAAGGCGCCAGCGACAGCGCAAACGGCAGACTGGCCACGCCCAGCACGGTGGACAGCGTCACCAGCCCGGCCACATAGGGCCCGTTGTATCCCATGCGCGCCGCCAGCACATAGCAGGTGCTGGCCGTGGGCAGGGCGGCAAACAGCAGCAGAATCAGGGCCTGGTCGCCTTGCAGGCCCAGGAGGTGGATGGCCGCCAGGGCCAGCAGCGGCTGCACGCCATGGCGGATGGCCAGCACGGCCACGGACAGGCGCTTGGCATGTGTCAACAGCCCCAGCTGCAGACCGGCACCGGCCGACATCAGGCCCAGTGCAATCGATGCCGCACCCAGGCGGTTGGCCGGTGGCTCCAGCCAGGTGGGCATGCGAAAGCCCAGCAAATTGGCGACCAGGCCGCTGACCGTGGCCACAATCAGCGGGTTGCGCACCAGTTGCTGCCAAAAGCTTTGCTGCCCGGCGCGGGCCATGGGCCAGACGGCAGCGATATTGAACATGGGCACGCAAAAGCCGATCAGCACCGACATCAGCAGCAGCCCCTGGGCGCCGGCCAGGCGTTCGGCCAGGGCCAGGCCGATAAAGGAGTTGAAGCGAAACGCCACCTGGGCCGCGCTGGCATGGTCGCGCCGGTCCACATGGCCTTTGAGGCCCGGCCACCAGGGCAGGCTGTAGGCCAGGGCAATGCCCACCACGCCAGACAACACGCCGGCGGCAATCAGGTTGGAGGTGGTGGTCCAGTCCAGCGGGCTTTTGACGATGGAGTGAAACAGCAGCACCGGGAACAGCAGGTAATACACCAGTGCCTCGACGCCTTGCCAGACGGGGCGGTTGAGCGGGCTGAAGCGGCACAGCAAATAGCCCAGCAAGATCAGGGAGAAATCGGGGAAAAGAAGCTGGGCGTAATTCACGGGCGCCAAGCATACGCCCATCGCGTGGGAGAGCGGGCCTGGGAGAAGTTCAAGGCTGGCGCAGAAGGGACAGCTTGGGCAGCAGGGCCAGCGTGCATCGGTGGCCTGCCCCGCCGGAGTATGTTGTCAATGGATAGGCAATTTGCATGTAATCCCTGGGTAAACACCTATCAATCTGCCGTCGCAAAACGCCCATGCCTACAAAGCCCAGCGTTTAGCATCCCTCTTTCCTTTTGGATACATAGGCAAGGAGTACTCCCATGGATCGTCGTAGTTGGATGGGCGTGGTGTTGGCATTGGCCAGCACCGCAGCAATGGCAGATGCATCGTTCCCCAACAAGCCGATCAGGCTGCTGGTGCCCTTTGCGGCCGGTGGCACGACCGACATCATTGCCCGCGTGATCGCCGACCCTCTGGGTAAAGAGCTGGGCCAGCCCGTGATTGTGGAAAACCGTGGCGGTGGCGGTGGCGTCATCGGTGCGCTGGAAACCTCGCGCCAAAAGGCCGACGGCTACAACCTGGGCATTGCCACCGTCTCCACCATGGCCACCAACCCGGCCATCAACCCCAAGAACCCCTATGACCCGCTGACCGCCTTCACGCCGGTGGTGAACATTGCGGCCACGCCGAATGTCATCGCCGTGAACCCCAAGTTCGCCGGTGCGGCCAACTACAAGGCTTTCGAGGCCGAGCTCAAGAAGAACCCGGGCCAGTACTCCTACGGTTCCTCTGGCACGGGCGGCATCCAGCACATGCTGATGGAGCTGTACAAAAGCCTGACCGGCATCGAGATGATTCACGTGCCCTACCGCGGAGCGGGCCCGGCGCTGAACGATGCCGTGGCCAACCAGATCCCCATGATTTTGGACAACCTGCCCTCGGCTCTGCCCTTTATCAAGGACAAGCGCCTCACGGCCATCGCCGTGGCCGCGCCCGAGCGTCTGGCCGTGCTGCCCGATGTGCCCACCTTCAAGGAAGTGGGCCTGGAGCCTGTGAACCGCATGGCCTTCTACGGCATCATCGGCCCCAAGGGCATGCCCAAGGAAGTGGTGGACAAGCTCAACGCCGCCGTGCGCAAGGTGCTGCAGGAGCCCGCCATCCGCAAGCGCATCGAGGACACGGGTTCGGTCATTGTGGGCAATACGCCCGAGCAGTTTGCCAAGGAGTGCAAGGATGAGTTCGCCATCTACAAGCAGGTGGTGGCCAAGCAAAAGCTGACGCTGGAATAAGTCCACGCTCTTTCGCCAAAAAGCCGCGCATTGCGCGGCTTTTTGTTGTCTATGAGGCTTGGAACGCTATTCGTTTGGGGGCGGCCATACAGCGCCTGATGCTTTGTTGCGAGCCCTTGCCGTATGCGAATACTGTCTGCGGGCACGCGCCGCGCCTCAAGCGCTGTCTGGCCGTTGGGTTTGGTGCTTGGGTGCCCACAGCACGGCGCGGGCCCGCTCTGGCAGGCATGAAAGAGCAGGCTGTGTTGTGACGTAATAAAAAAGCCTGCGCAGCGAGAGCTGGCAGGCTTTGTTTGCTATGCCCCGCGCAGGCGGGGCAGCAGCGATGACGCTTGGATAGCGCTTACAGCGAATCGATAAAGCTGCGCAGCTTGTCGGAGCGGCTGGGGTGCTTGAGCTTGCGCAGCGCCTTGGCTTCGATCTGGCGGATGCGCTCGCGCGTCACGTCGAACTGCTTGCCCACTTCTTCCAGCGTGTGGTCGGTGGACATTTCAATACCGAAGCGCATGCGCAGCACCTTGGCTTCGCGCGGGGTCAGGCCGTCGAGGATGTCCTTGACCACATCGCGCAGGCCGGCTTGCATGGCTGCATCCACCGGCGCGGTGTTGTTGTGGTCCTCGATGAAGTCGCCCAGGTGGGAGTCGTCATCATCGCCGATGGGGGTTTCCATCGAGATGGGCTCCTTGGCGATCTTCATGATCTTGCGGATCTTGTCCTCGGGGATTTCCATCTTGGCGGCCAGGATGGAGGCATCGGGCTCGAAGCCAAATTCCTGCAAGTGCTGGCGCGAGATGCGGTTCATCTTGTTGATGGTCTCGATCATGTGCACCGGAATACGGATGGTGCGCGCCTGGTCCGCGATGGAGCGGGTGATGGCCTGGCGAATCCACCAGGTGGCATAGGTCGAGAACTTGTAGCCGCGGCGGTACTCGAACTTGTCCACGGCCTTCATCAAGCCGATGTTGCCTTCCTGGATCAGGTCCAGGAACTGCAGGCCACGGTTGGTGTATTTCTTGGCAATCGAGATCACCAGGCGCAAGTTGGCCTCGATCATCTCCTTCTTGGCATCGCGGCTGGCGCGCTCGCCGTCGTTCATGCGCTTGTTGATGCGCTTGAGCTCGTCCAGCGGCACCACCACGCGGGACTGCAGGTCCATCAGGTTTTGCTGCAGTTCCTGCACGGGCGGGATATTGCGTTCCAGCACCGTGCTCCAGGGCTTGCCGGCAGCGGCTTGCTTGACCACCCAGTCCAGGTTCAGCAGGTTGGCCGGGAAATCCTTGATAAAGGTTTCCTGCGGCATGCGGCACTTGTCCACGATGATCTTGCGCAGCTCGCGTTCCTTCTTGCGCACATCATCCACCTGGGCGCGCACCAGATCGCACAGCTTCTCGATGGTCTTGGCCGTGAAGCGGATGGTCATCAGCTCCTCGGTGATGGTCTTCTGGAGCTTCAGGTAGGTGGCCGAGCCGTAGCCTTCCTTGTCGTAGACCTTGTGCATCTTCTCGAAGTGACCGCGCATGCTGTCAAAGCGCGACAGGGCTTCGTTCTTCAGCTCTTCGAGCTTCTTGGTCAGCGCCTTGGAGCCGCCCTTGCCGTCGTCGTCGTCCTCTTCGTCGTATTCGTCGAAGTCTTCTTCGGCCACGTAGTCATCGTTTTCGTTGGCGTTCACAAAGCCGTCGACGATGGTGGAGATGACTACCTTGCCTTCGCGGATTTCCTCGGCCATGCCCAGGATCTCGGCGATGGTGGCGGGGGAGGCCGAGATGGCCTCCATCATGTCCATCAAGCCGCCTTCGATGCGCTTGGCGATTTCGATTTCGCCTTCGCGCGTCAGCAGCTCCACCGTACCCATTTCACGCATGTACATGCGCACGGGGTCGGTGGTACGGCCGAATTCCGAGTCCACGGTGGACAGGGCGGCTTCGGCTTCTTCCTCGGCCTCTTCCACCGTGGTGGCCGTGGGCGTCACGTTGTTCTGGAACAGGGTTTCCGCGTCGGGCGTTTGCTCGTACACGGCCACGCCCATGTCGTTGAGCATGGAGATCACGACTTCCAGCGTTTCGGCATCGATCAGCTTGTCGGGCAAGTGGTCGTTGATTTCGCTGTGGGTCAGGTAGCCGCGTGTTTTGCCCAGCGTGATCAGTGCCTTCAGGCGCTGACGGCGGGTGTTCATTTCCTCTTCGGTCAGGACGGTTTCGTCCAGGCCGAATTCCTTCATCAAGGCGCGCTCCTTGGCCTTGCTGATCTTCATGCGCAGCGGCTTGACCTTTTCCGTGGTCGTGGGCGTGCTCTCCACTTCTGCTTCCACTTCGGTCTCGACTTCGAGGTCGGCGTCGACCTCGCCGTCCATCTCGCCGTCCATGTCGACATCATCCATGTCATCGGACATGCCAGCCTTACCCTTGCCCTTGGCAGTGGTTTCGGCCTTGGGCTTGCGGCCGCGCTTGGCCGGAGCCTTGTCATCGCTGGTGGCGGCTGCAGTCTTGGCTGGGGCCTTTTTGGCGGCAGCCTTCTTGGCCGCAGGCTTTTTGACGGCAGGCGCTTCAGCGTCGGCGGTGTCGCCTTCTACCGCATCGGCTTTCTTGCGGCCACGCTTCTTGGCATCGGCCGCGAGCAGTTCGTCGGCCAGGGCTTTGAGTTCAGCTTGAGATTTGGTTGCCACGTTGGGGTCTTTCTTGGCTTCAGCCGCCTTGGTGGAGGCGGGCTTTTTCACGGCTGCTGTTTTCTTGGCAGCCGCCGAAGAGGTCTTGGACTTCGCGGAAGTTTCGAGGGCCTGCTGGGACTTCGCGGACTTTGATACGGGCATGCACACACCTCACGGTAAAAGCGGAGACAACGAGCTGATACACAAACACAAAGATGGAAAGCAAGCGCCTCGATACCCGGCGCATTCAACACATGCCAAGGCCTAGGCCGCAGCATGTGGGGAGCGGACGGGCTCCCGGTGGCAAGATGGGTGGGCGAACATTTGGTGTGCAGTCCTTGCGGTGAAATTGGCCATGCACTTGCTGCAATCCACGTGAGGTCTGTCACGGGGGCCGGGTCCGGAGGTGTTGCTGTCGCTCTTGCCGATAAGATTCATATTATAACGATTTGCAAGATGTCAAGAGCTCTCGCACATTTATTTTTGATCCTGCAGTAAGAGCGTCAAAGCGCCCAGGCTGGCCAGCAGGGTCGGGTGCTCGCTGTCCCTGAGCTTGTTCAGGGCTTCTTGCATCAAGGCCGCGCAGCGCGGCAGCCCGGCCTGGCTCAGCTGCCTGGCCTGCTCACCGCCCCGTACCAGGCCAGAGGCGGATTGGTGGCGCAGCCCTTGGCGTAGCCAGACGGCCAGCATGTCCAGGCTGGATGCGGTCAGCGCTTGCAGCGCACCGCGCTCCGGACTGCCCTGGGCCAGGGGCAGTTGCTGCGGGCCGGCACCGGGTTCGGCCTGCAGGGCCAGGCCGCGTTCGACCGTGAGCAAGGCCAGGGGCTGCATCACTAACTGACCCGCCTGCAGCTGCACGCTGCCGGCCACGGCGCGCAGCGGCCCCCATTCGCCGGCCAAGGCCCGGGCCAGGGTGTCGACGGCTGCGGGTGCGGCGGCGTGGTGGGGCAGGGCCAGGTGCAGCACATGGCGCTCCTCTGCATCTGCTCCGGCTTCCTCCCCTGTTGCCAGCTTTGCATGCAAGACCTGGGCGCCTGCATCCCAGGCCTGCTCCAGCAGCCGCAGCTGCTCGCTGGCCAGCACATGCAGGGCACCGCCGGTGCCAGCGGCCGCGCCAGTGGCGGCCTGGCGTGGGGTGGCAAAGTCGGGCAGGGCCGATTCCAGGGCCTGGCGCAGCGTGGCGAGGCTGTGGTGCTTGAGCGGTGCAGCCAGGTCGTCCCAGGAGCGGGGCGACAGCGGCATGACGCCGGTCTGGCGTGTGCTAGCGCCAATGTCGATCAGCCCGTTGGCGCGGCGTACGGCGGTCTTGGTGATGACCTGGCCGCTGGCCAGCTGGCGCAGCGGAAAGCCGGCCACGCGGCGGTGGAGCAGGGCCGTGGCCGCAGGGCCTGTGTTGTTGTCATCGGCCAGCGGCCATTCGCGCTCCAGCACGGTGACGGTCTGGGTATCGGGGTCGGCAAACAGCAGGCTGGCGCCTTCGGCGGTCTCGCTGCGCCACAGCGCCGCGCCCAGGGAAACCAGGCGCAGATGGTCCAGCGCCAGCTCGCCCTTCACACCCAGGCCCAGAATCTGGCTGGCGAGCAGGGGCGGTGCAGCATCAGGCTGGCAACCCTCTGCATGGGCGGCGGCGCGCAGCCTGGCCCAGAGTTCGGTCGCCACGGCCAGCAGGCGGTGGGCATCAAAGCGGCTGCTGCGCGCCTGGTGGGCCTGCAGCAGCTGCCAGAGTTCATGAAGCCCATCGTCCACCCAGGCCCAGCCCAGGGCTTGGACCTGGGTGCGCAAGGCTTCAAAGCGTGCGGCCAGAGCCAGCAAGGGTTGGCTGGCACCATCCAGCCACAGGGCGGCAAGCAACTGGTCCAGCGCCTGCTGTGCACTGCGTGCGGCTTCGCTGTCCAGCAGCTTGCGGGCCTGGGGTGCCGGGGCGGTGGCGCTGCCTAGGCGCGGGCCCAGTTCCACCATGCGCTCGGGCGCATCGGCGGTCATGGGGCCGGTCTGCTGGTAGGCCCATACGGCCATCAGCACGTGGGCGCAGCCGCTGCCTTGCTTGCAGTCGCAGCGTGCATGGGCCAGGGAGCTGCGCGAGAAAAACCGCACGCTGCACATGGGCAGGCGCGCGCTGGGCGGCTGCTGCTCACCCACGCCGGGCAGCAGGGCAATCACCGGGCGCTGGGCCGCCAGCTCGCCGGCCTGGGCCTGGACCGAGGGCGAGAACACCTGGGTCAAGGCGGCGTCGTCAAACTCGGCCGGCGTCCAGACCTCGGCCTGTAGCGGCTCCTGAGCCTGGGTGGCAGAACCCGAAGCCGGCGCGCTGTCTTGCTCTGGAGCTTGCGCCTGTGCCTGGTAGGCCAGCACCAGCATCACCCGGTGCCGGCACATGCCGCTGGCCGGGCAGGTGCAGCTGGCGTCGCGCAGCGTGCGGCCTGGGGGCAAGCGGGTGCTGACGCCATCGTCAAAATGCGCCGCCACTTCGCCGTCGTCTGCGGCCTCTATGCGCGGCAGCAGGCCGGCGGCCACGTCTTTTTGCGCGCGCTTCACAAAACCGGCATTGGCCAGGGCCGTCAAGGCCTGTGGTGTGAGCTCCAGCAGATCGGGGCGACTCATGCCTGCACCTTTTCGGCCAGCCAGCCGGCCAACTGTCCCGGCGTCATGGCGCCCACCTGGGCGCCCACGCTCACCAGGCGCGCGGCCATTTCCCGGTCGTAGGCGGGCTGGGCTTCGGAATCCAGTGCGGCCAGGCCCAGCACCTTGGTGCCGGCTTCGGTCAGCGCACGCACGCGGCGCACCAGCTCGCTGTCGCTGCCGCCTTCGTAAAAGTCGCTGACCAGCACCACCATGCTTTTGGCCGGGTTGCTGATCAGCGACTGGGCATAGCCCACGGCCTTGGCGATATAGGTGCCGCCGCCCAGCTGCACCTTCATCAGCAGCTCCACGGGGTCGGCTACATCGGCGGTGAGGTCCACCACCTCGGTGTCAAAGGCCACCAGGCGGGTGCGCATGCCGGGCAGCTGCCACAGGCAGGCCGCCATCACGGCGCTGTGGATCACCGAGTCCACCATGGAGCCGCTCTGGTCGATCAGCAAGATGATGTCCCAGGGCTCGATATGGCGGCGCGTGCGGCTGTTGAACAGCGGGGTCTGCAGGTACAGACGCTGGCTTTTGGGGTCCCAGCGGTGCAGATTGGCCGCAATCGTGTGCTTGAAGTCAAAGTTGCGCGCAATCTTGATGCGCGATCGCCGGCGCCTGTCGCGCGTGCCGCCAAAGGCCTGGCGCACCTCGGTGGCCATTTTCTCCATGATGCGGCGCACTACCTCGGCCACCAGCTTGCGTGCTGCGGCCAGTACCTCGGGGTTCATCAAATGCTTGGTGTGCAGCACGGCGCGCAGCAGGGATTCGGAGGGTTCTATACGCTCCAGCACTTCCAGATTGGTCACCACCTCGTCAATGCCGAAGCGCTCCACGGCGTCGCGCTCCAGCCGCTCTATGACCTCTTTGGGGAACAGCTGGTGGATGGTGTTGATCCAGTCAGGCGTGGACAGGGCCGAAGGCCCCAGACCTGCCGCACGTTCACCGCGCTGGGCGCGGTCCGGGTCGCGGCCGTAGAGCCAGTCCAGGGCCGCATCCGCGGCCTGGGCCTGCTCGCCCAGGCTGCCGCAGGCCGCTTCGGCGGATTCACCCAGCAGCAAGCGCCAGCGCTGCAGGGGCTCGGTAATGTCAAAGGCCATGTTCGATTCCTGTGTCTATGCCCCACATCGCCAGTCGCTGTGCGGCCCGGGCTTCCCAGGCCGTGGCCTGCGCGGTTTCTTTGGGGGTGAGCGCGGTCTGCAAGGGGCCTGTCAGCACACGCTGGGACAAATGCGTGGCCTGATGCAACTGCAAGACCTGCTCGGCCAGGGCGGCGCGCTCACGCGGCGGCAGCCAGGCAAAGGCCGAGCGCAGCGCGGGCAGGGCCAGCGCAAAGTCCATGCCGTCCAATGTGCGCACCAGGGCGTCCAGGCCGGCGGCAAAGCCGGGCTCGCTGGCCAGGGCCTCACGCGCCAGGGCCAGCAGGCCGGCCAGGGCGTCGCCCAGCGTGGCCGGGGGCAGCTGCCGCAGCAGGCCCATGGCCTGTTCCAGGCTGACGTCCTGGGGCGCGGCCTGGGCAATGGCTTGGGTCATGGCCCGGGTCTCGGCCACCCGGCCCGAAAGGCTGAAGGCCGCACCCAGGGCGGCGCCACGGCTTAAGGGCGCGGCAGCGGGGTCGGCAGCCTTGCGTTGCCACAGGCCCAGGGCGCGCAGCGGCTCAATATCCAGGGCCTGGCCGTCACCGGGCTGTGCGGCCAGCCTGTCGCTGACGATCTGTTTCAGTGCCTTGTAGCCCTGCAAATGGGCTTCCATCTCGGCGGGAGGGATGACGGTGGCGGGCTCCAGCAACCACAGCGCGCGGTCAAAGCCGGCTTGCACCACCACGCGCAGCACGGGTGCGCCAGCCATGCCCAGCGTCTGGCCGTGGCGCAGCAGCACATGCAGCAGGCCCAGGGCCGGGGCCAGAGCCTCAAAGCGGCCCTCGTTGGCCACGGCGGTCTGCAGCTCACGCAGCAAGCGGTCGCTCAATGCAGAAAGACCGGCCCAGGCTGCGCGGTTCAGGCCCTGGGCCAGCGGCTCTATGCGGCCCTGGGCGCGGTGCAGCTGGTCCTCCAGCTTGGCGCGGGCGGCGTCCTGCAGCGTGGCACCCCAGGCGCCGGCCTCAATCAGCGCGGCCTGCTGTTCCAGCGGGGCCCGCAACTCCCATTGCTCGCCGCGCTCGGCCGACAGGGCCAGCTCCGGGCCCTGCGTGCGGCGGATGCCGGGTAGCTCCAGAATCTGCAGCCGGTGCAGCAAGCGGCTTTTGGCACGGTCGGTCTGGGACAAGAGATCGAGCTTGAGCGTGCCGCGCAAGCTGATGCCCAGCGCCTCCAGCTCGGCGGCCACGGCGGCCACCAGCGGCGGCTGGGGCGTGCCAGGGGCCAGTCGGCCCGCGCTGTCGCCGGCCAGCACATCCATGGCCAGCACCAGCACGGGGTCGGTGCCCGGGCGCAGCGGGCCGCGGTAAGACCAGGGCAGGGGGGCATCCAGCGCGTTCTTGACCAGGGCGCCGGCCATGGCATCCAGCCAGTCGCTGCGCAGCGGCTGCACATGGCCGCGCAGCCGTGCCAGCCCCAGGGCCTTACCGTGCACGGCCATCAGGTCGGCGGTGGAGGCGGGCAGTTTTTTGTCACGCATGCGGCCCAGCACGGCCTGCAGCGCGCGCCGGGCCGCGCCCTCGCTGCCATGCTCCCACAGCCACTGGTACCAGGTGGGCGAGGGCATGCCTGCGGCATAGCCGGCAAATGCATCCAGGCGCTTGAAGGTATAGGGCACGAGAAATGAGCCAAAACGCGGTGCGTCGCTGGGCCCATCAGCGCTGATAGCTCCTGATTCCGTAGTGGAATCAGGCAGCGGCGTCTCCGGGAGTTCTGCGGACACCTCGGTCCACAGCCGGCCCAGCGCCGGGGCGTGGTAGCCCCCGCACACCACCAGCACCGGGCCGGTGCCCTGGGCCATGGCCCAGGCGATCCAGCGGGCCATCATCTGCTCGCGCTGCTGGTTGCCCAAGGAGCCGGGTTCGTGCGCCGGGCGCAGGTGGGCGAAGTAGGTGGACAGGCGCTGTGCCAGCTCACCATCCTCGCAGCCATCTTCGAACAAATGGTCCCACAGCGCATCGCGCCCTTGCACGGACAGCTGCTGCTCCAGCGCCTGTTCGTAAGCCTCTGCCTGGTGCTCGTGCTCGGCGTCGGCCACATCGGCATAGCGGTTTTCCAGCTGGCCCAAGGCCTTGTGCCAGGCCGGCAGGTCGATAAAGCGCAGCTGCGCCCCCGTCTCGCGGCCCACGACCAGGGCCTGCCATTCGGGCGAATGCTCGGCAAATGGCGACCAGGAGCCGTGGTGGACTTCACCCGTGGACAGATAGCTGTAAATGGCCACCGGCAACTGGTGGGGCAGGGCCAGCTCGTCCAGGCGCGCGTTGAAGTCTGCCGGGCCTTCGATGAGCACAAAGGCAGGTTGCAGCGCGCGTATGCGCCGGGCCACCAGCCGCGCGCAGGCTGGGCTGTGGTGGCGTACGCCAATGATTTCAGGAAGGTTCATCTCAGCAATCCAGGGCGGGGCGATGCGCATGCAACTGGCTCGTACCAGGCGTGGGACAGCGAGCAAGGGCCGCCCCTATGCTTAGGCTGTCGTCCCCCTCCCTCGCGCAGCGAGAGAGAGGGGGAAGGCGCGTAGCGACTCAGGGGGAGCTTCATGGAAGCCTATGTCTTGCCTCGTAGTACGCCTTCCAGTGCGCGCCCTGGCGCTTGGCCGCCTTTTGCTCAAAGTAGCGGCGCAGCTTGGCGCGGTCGTCGGCATTGTCCTTGACCACGGTGCCGGCAATGCAGTCCACCAGGTCCTGGGGCGAGCCCTCGCGCTGCTCCAGAAACCAGGCGCGCACGCCCACGGCATGGGCCACGTTCACGGCCTCGGCCGTGGACATCACGGCGCTGAGCTTGTCCATGGCGCCGCCGCTCCCACTGTCACCGGCACCGCGCAGATCGCGGAAGGTGGTGACCAGCAGCTCCAGCACGGGCGCGGGCAAGGTCTGGGGAATGCCGCTTTGGACCAGCAGGCGGGCGCTGGCCTCTTGCACCAGGGCCATTTCGCTGTCGAAGTTGAGAATGGGGAACACGGTCTCGAAGTCGAAGCGGCGCTTGAGCGCCGCGCTCATCTCGTTGACGCCGCGGTCGCGCGTATTGGCCGTGGCAATGATGTTGAAACCTTCGCGGGCATAGAGCATGCCGTGCTCGCCGGCCAGTTCGGGCACGGCCATCACGCGGTCGGACAGCATGCCCAGCAGGCAGTCCTGCACCTCCAGCGGGGCGCGCGTGATTTCTTCAAAGCGCACGATCTGCCCGGCCTGCATGCCCTGGTAGAGCGGAGCCGGCACCAGGGCGCGCGGGCTGGGGCCTTCGTTGATCAGCAGGGCGTAGTTCCAGCCGTATTTGATCTGGTCCTCGGTAATGGAGGCACCGCCCTGGATGGTCAGCGTGGAGCTGCCGCAGACGGCCGCAGCCAGCAGCTCGGACAGCATGGACTTGGCCGTGCCCGGTTCGCCCACCAGCATCAAACCCCGGCCCGTGGCCAGGGTCACCAGCATGCGCTCTATGCCGGCCACGGGGGCCACTATTTTTGGCGCAATGCCCAGAGCCGCATCGCCCAAAATAAAGCTGCGCGCGGCCTTGAGGCTGAGCCGCCAGCCCGGGGGGCGCGGCTGGCCCGCGTCCAGGGCCTGGAGCTGAGCCAGCTGCGCGGCGTATTGGATTTCCGCCGGCGGGCGCTGCAAAACAGGCTGGCCTGCAGCCGCGCTGGATGTCGATTTACGTGAAGTCGCCATACAAATTTCTGTGTGTTGGATGGTCAAAGCGAAGGCGGGTGAGACCAGCGTATTGCGCTGTGCCAGCAGGCCCCTCACCCCCACCCTCTCCCCAAAGGGGCGAGGGAGTAAAGAGGGGCGCAGCGCACAAAACCGGCGCGACCCAAGGCCAGGACACCGCGCAAGGGCCGCCCCGCCGCGCTGGTGTCGTCCCCCTCCGGCGAAGCCAGAGAGGGGGAAGGCGCGCAGCGACTCAGGGGGGGATTTATCAAGCGCGCAGCGCCTCCAGGTCACGGACCAGCTCGCTGGCCGAAATCTCATCAAGGATGGTGAAAGCCTCGGGCTTGTCGATCTCGCCCCAGGAGGCGGGCTTGCCCACATGGACGTCGCCCAGCTCCTGCTCGGGGTATTCGTCGACCATGCCGACGATGATGCCCGGGTCCAGATACAGCTCGATGACCTTGCCGTTGCCAAGGGGCTTGGTGAAATACCAGATGCCGCCGCCGTCTTGGGCCTGGCCACGGCGCCAGCCCTTGTTAACCAGGCCCAGCACACGGCCCGTGGGCACTTTGGCGCCCTTCCAGCGCTCGAGCTTGAGGGCCTTGCTTTCGTCTTCGTTCAGCGTATAGGTGTCGCGGCCAATCTGGGCAAAGGGCTGGAGCAGCTCGTAGTCGGCAAACACCTGGCCAAAGGCGGCGGCATCGGCCGCCGACAGCTCCAGCGCATGGGGCACGCCGATGCGGATGGTCTCGCCCTCGGGCAGTTCGAAGTCATCGTCCTCGGCCGTGGTGAAGCTGCCATCCTCGGCCACGCGGAAACAGGCCTGCAGCTGGCCGCCATAGCTGGTCTGGCCCGGCAGCTCGTACACGCCCCAGATCAGGCGCTGCACGATGTGGCGCACCAGCGGGTGCTCGACCAGGAACATGCGGAACAGCGCGGGCGTCCAGCGGCGGCGCGCGCACATGGCCACTTCCAGGCGCAGCAGCTGCTGGCTGGCAATGGTGCGCACGTCTTTTTTCAGCAGCTTGAAGCGCTCGGTTGCCTCCTTGGACAGGGCCGCGTCATCGCTCTTCTTGGGCTTGGGCAGATCGGGCAGGCGTGCGCCGGGGCGGCCATCGGCGTCCAGCTCGCGCACATAGGGCTTCAGCGTTTCGTCAAAGCCCACCACAAAGGCGCGCGGGCCAAAGTCCAGCCTCAAAGTGCCCTGGGCGTCCAGTCCCAGGTCGGGGGCGAGGCGGTCTTCCAGCTCCTCGGTGGAGAGGCCGCGGGCCTCGGCAATGGCATTGATTTTTTCGCGGGCCTTGTCCTGCAGGCCCTTGAACTTGATCTTCTGCGCAATGCCGTTGAGCAGCATCAGCGCCACGTCGGTGCCAATGCCGGCCAGCACATCCAGGCCGGTGACGGCGCGGGCATGGGCCGATTCGCCGGGCCAGGCGCGGATAAAGGGAGTGAGCTTGCGCGCGGTCTCGTCCGTGCCCAGAGCGCCCAGGGCCGTCAGCGCCCAGCCTTCCTTGCTGGGGGCACCGGCCTCCAGCCAGGCGCTGAAGGCGTCCCAGCCAAAGTCGGCCAGCGATTCGCGCAGGCAGGCGGCCTGCACATCGGCAATGCCGGCATAGACCTCTTCGTTGGTGGGAAAGCCCAGCATCTGGCCCAGGGCGTCCAAGGCCTCGTCGGGCAAGGCCTTGCCGTTGGCGAGCTGCGGGCGGCGCCAGCCGCGCGGCTGCCACCATTCGGGCAGCTTGCTGCGCTTGGTGGGAAAGCGGTCCAGCGGGTTTTCATCCAGCACGGCCTGCAATGCGTTCACCACGTCTTCGCGGCCATAGCGCGCCGCCACCTCTTGCAGCAAGGCCGCATGGCCGTTGGCTTGTAGCAGGCGCAGGGCGGAGCCTGCGCAGTCGCGTGCCTCGCCGGGCTTGCCCAGGGCCGGTGCCAGCAGCGCGCAGGCCGCATGCTCGGGGTGTTTGAGCAGCCATTGGCGGCCCGCGTCGCGCAGCGACTTGAGCTTGGCAAAGGCCCGGGCCGCAGGGGCCGCCAGCTCCACGGCGCCAAAGTTCAGCGCCAGTTCCAGGTTCTCGCTGGGCTTGCTGCGCACCATGGCCAGCAGGCCGGGCAAACCGGCCAGGCCCAGCTTGGCAGCCATAAAGTCCACGCCGCGCGTGTCCGTGGCCTCACCTGCCACGGCATTCCAGAACGGGGCGGCCATCTCTTCGGGCAGCAGGCTGATGTATTCGGCGTAGAAGTAAAACCAGTAGTAGCGCTCTTTTTTGCGCTGCTCCACCATGGCGCGCCAGGCCGTGATCAAGGCCTCGGTGTCGCGCTGGCGTATGGCGGCCGCGGCGTTTTCCAGGGGGTGCTTGAACTGTTTTTTGTTGTCGTCAAAGCCCAGTCGGTCCACCAGCTCCAGCACGTTCTTGCTGGCGCTGTCAAAGCGCTTTTGCTCCCATTGGTTGAGTTCCAAGGCCTTGTCGCGTGCGCCATCGGCCCATTGTTCGGTGGGCTCCAGCGTCAAAGGCTCCAGGGCCAGGGCGGTGGCGGCCTTTTTCTGTACCTTGGCCTGCCAGGGCGGGGCGGCCAGCACCTGGGGCAGCTCGCTCACGGCGGCCACCTCGGCGGGGCCGGCCAGCAGGGCCAGCTGGCGGTCTATGGTGGCCTGGGCTGCGCTGTCCAGCCAGGGGCGTAGCGCATCGACCTGCCCGCTGTGGGCGCGCAGCAGCCGTGTGAGGCTGGGGGTCAGGAAGCCGGCGTCTTTGCCGCCCGAGGCAATCAGCTTGGCGAGGGCCACCATGGCCGCCAGCGGCCAGCGGTCCACCGCCAGGGCCAGGCGCGCCAGTGCGCCCTTGGAGCCGCTGGCCACGCGCGCCAGGGCGGTGACGGCTTCGGGCGTGCCCATGGCGGCCAGGGCGTCGCCGGCCTCATCCTGGGCCGCGCCGCGCTCCAGCAAGGCAAGAGCGTCCAGGCCGCGCTCCAGCAGCAAGGTGGCCACCATGCGCTGGTTGTCCCACAGGCCGCTGGAATAGCTTTGCTTGACCTTGACCAGGGCTGCGATGGCGGCCGGGTCGGTGGCCGTGAGCAGCAGCCAGTGCGCGCTCTCGGGTGTGTCTTTTTCGGCGGTGAGCTCGAAGGCCAGGGCATCGGCCATGTCGGTGCACTCGGGCACCAGCAGGGCCACGGCCGTTTTGCGGCTGGGGTGCAGCGTGGGCAGGGCCGCGGCAATCTTCTCGGCGCAGACCTGCCACTCGGCTTCGGGGGCGGCCGACAGGTGCTTGCGCATCTGCTCCTCGGTCTCGCCCAGGGGGCCATACCAGCTGTCCGAGACCGGGCCGGTGACCGTGCTGTGCAGCGTGCTGACATGGCCCTTGGCCTTGCTGTCGTAGCTGCTGCTGACCTGGAGCTGCTGGGACGCGAGGTAAATGTCCATGGCGCCGGGCAGGCCGTACTGGGCCACGAGGTAGTTGATCGTGCTGGCGCCGATTTCGACATCGCCGTGGTAGCGGCGCGTGCCCATGGCGCGGGCCAGCAGTGCGCTGTCGGCCTCGGTGTCGGCCACGGGCTCGGACTGGGTCAGGCGCGAGAGCATGCGTTCCAGCGCGGGGCGCAGCACGGGATCGCAGCCGGCCAGGTCGACACGGCCGTTGTCCTTGGCCATGGGGCGCACCAGATGCCAGGCCGCGGCCGCACTGGGCGCGGGTTTGGGCTTTTGCGGGTGACGACGCGTGGCATAGGCCAGATTGCGCAGGCTGGCCGGCAGGCGCAGCAGCTCGCCCTGGGCCCAGGGCGGCGTGCTGGTGTCGGTCGCTGCGACCACCAGCGCTGGCTGGGATTGCTCGGCCATCTCTGCGATCTGCTCGGCTCTTTCCTCGCCCAGTTCTTTGGCAATGCTCTGGGCCTTGTCCTGCACCTTGGCCGTGCTGCCCCAGCCGTAAAGCATGCCTGTGGACTTGAGCTGCTCGAAGGCCATGGTGGCACCCCGATCGCTCACGCCATGCAGGCGCTTGAGTTGGGCGGCCGACAGATCATGGCCCAGCTTGAGCGTGCCGTCCTCGATCTGGGCGCGCACGGCCTCGAACACGCGCTCGCATTGCGCGTCCAGGCTCTCGGCGGGGGCTGCGGGTGCGGCAGGCACCGCGCTGGCTGGCGGGGCTGCAGGCTTGGCGGTTTTGACGGTCTTGGCCGCAGCCGGCTTGGGTGCGGTGGCCGAGGTGGCTGCTGGCGTTGCACCCACCACCGCGGTGGCGCCGGTCTCGGCATAGCCCTTGGCGGTTTTTTCCTTGACCAGCTTGTTGAGCGCCGCCAGGGCCTTGGCCGCATCGGCAAAAGACTTGGTCTGGCTTTGACCCGCAGTGCCTATGCGACCCCAGGCGATGCTGAGTTCGCTGTCGTTTTGCTCGATTTCCCAGAACTTGCTGGCCGTTCCTTCGACCAGTTCAAAACGGCGCATGCCTATTTCCTTTCAGAGATCACCAACAAAGTCTTTGCCAGCTTGGGCTGAAGACTTTGTGAACCTGTGAATGGTATAGGCCTGGGAGTGGCGTTCCGCCGGGATGGCCCAGAATTTGCGGGGCAGGTGCCGCGCCAGGGCGCTCAGGGCGCTGGCTGCGGCTGTGCGGAAAGTTGCTTGCGCCGCTCCTGCAGCGCGCGGTAACGCTGCACGGCCAGAGGGTCAGTGGCCACTTCGGAGAGGGCCTGCTTTTCCAGCTCCATCAGGCGTTTGGCCAGCATGGGGTTGATGACGCTGCGCAGCTCGCAGCGCAGCTCGGGCAGCTCGCCCTCGGGCTGCCCGTGGGGCCCCTCCATGAGCGTGCGGGCCAGTTTGGCTTCGGCGCTGTCGCCCAGCCGCCCTTGCAGCACGGCCCAGGACTGGGCGCCATGCTCCTGGTATTGGCTTTCCACCCAGGCAAACAGCGGGCCATGGGGCGCGGGCTGGCTGACCAGGGCGTCCAGGTCTTCGTTGGCCAGCTCCTCCATGAATTCCATATGCGCCAGCAGCAGGCGGGCGGCCTGGTCCGGTCCCAAGGGCTGGGGAATGCGTGGCAGGCGGGGGGCATCGTTCCAGCCATTGCCGTCCTTGCGGTCCTTGCTCCAGGGCTTGCGGCCGCGCCCGCCATAAGCCCCATTGCCAGCGCCTGCCTGGCCATCGCGCCAGTTGCCACGGCCGCTGCCGCGCGGGTCGCGTCCATAGCCACCTGCCGCGCCATAGCCGCCACCGTCGGCGGCCGGGTGGTAGGCCTGGCCGCCTGCATCGCCCCAGCCCTCATGGGCGCTGTGACCGCCATAGTTTGCAGGGCCTCCCCAGTCGGCATCGGGCGGCGCCCATTCGCCGGGGGGCGGGGCTGCGCTGGGGGCGGCCTGGGGGTGGGCGGCGGTACCCCCGCGCTGCCAGCGGGCTTCCTGGGCGGCGGTCTGCTCCCACAGCTCGGACAGATTGCTGCTGGAGAGCTGGGCCTTGCCGGCGATCTCGGCCAGCAGCTGCAGCTTGAGCGCGCCCTCGGGCAGCAGATTCCACAGCGGCCGCGCCTGGCTGGCCATGCGGGCGCGGCCCTCGGCCTGGCCCAGGTCGCAGCCTTCGCTGATGGCGTCGAGCAAAAAGCGCGACAGCGGCAGGGCGTCGCCCACATGGCGGGCAAAGGCGTCGCTGCCATGCTCGCGGATAAAGCTGTCGGGGTCGTGTTCGGCCGGCAGAAACAGAAACTTCACGCTGCGCGTGTCGCTGGCATAGGGCAGGGCCGCTTCCAGGGCCTTGCGCGCGGCGCGGCGGCCGGCAGCGTCGCCGTCAAAGCTGAAGACCACGGCATCGGTGAAGCGAAACAGCTTGTGCACATGGTCGGGCGTGCAGGCCGTACCCAGCGTGGCCACGGCGTTGGGAAAGCCCAGCTGCGCCAGGGCCACCACGTCCATATAGCCTTCGGTGACCAGGGCATAGCCTTTTTCGCGCAGGGCGTTGCGGGCTTCGAACAGGCCGTAGAGCTCGCGGCCCTTGTGGAACAGCGGGGTCTCGGGCGAGTTCAGGTATTTGGGTTTTTCGTCCCCCATCACACGGCCGCCAAAGCCTATGCATTCGCCCTTGACGTTGCGAATGGGGAACATGATGCGATCGCGAAAGCGGTCGTAGCGCTTGTCATCGTCCTCGTTGACGATGACCAGGCCGGCCTCCTGCAGCTGCGGATCGTCATAGGCCGGGAACACACCGGCCAGATGGCGCCAGCCCGCAGGCGCATAGCCCAGGCCGTAGCGGCTGCAGATGGCGCCGGAAACGCCGCGCTTTTTCAGGTAGTCCACCGCGTGGGCGCCGTCCTTGAGCTGCTTGCGGTAGGAGTCGCCTGCGCGCTCCAGCACATCGGTGAGCGAGGCCTGCTGGCGCTTTTGCGCGGCCTGGCGCTCGCGCTCGGCCGGGCTCACATCGTCTTGCGGCACCTGCAGGCCCACTTGCTGGGCTAGGTCTTGCACGGCCTCGACAAAGCCCATGCCGGCATGCTCCATCAAAAAGCTGATGGCATTGCCGTTCTTGCCGCAGCCAAAGCAGTGATAGAACTGCTTGGACGGGCTGACGCTGAAGGAGGGCGACTTCTCTCCATGGAAGGGGCACAGGCCCATGAAGTTGGCACCGCCTTTTTTGAGCGGCACATAGCGACCCACCACGTCGACGACATCGACGCGCGCGAGCAGCTCCTGGAGAAAAGACTGGGGGATGGACACCGGCCGTATTGTGCGCCATGGCGGCTATCCGCTGCAGGCGGCTGTGCATTGCAAAAACCGTAGCGCCTATCGCCTGTGCTTATTCGGTTTCCAATTTGTTTGGCTTCAAGATCCAGTCTGTATCAGCAGTAGATGCTCTCAAAAAAGGAGTTGCCTGGGCGGCGGCATCACGCCGTGGGCCCCAGGTGCTCGCAGAGAAAATCAATGAAGGCGCGCGTCTTGCGCGGCAGATGGCGGCTGTTGGGGAATACCGCGCTGATGGCCTGTTGGGGCAGGTTGTAAGCGGGCAAGAGCCGCTGCAGCGCCCCGCTGGCCAGGTCGGCCTCGACCAGCCAGGCCGGCAAGACGGCAACGCCCAGGCCCGCCAGCGCCAGGCTGCGGATAGCCGAGGAGGCGTTGGACTGGTGGGCCATGGGCCCGCCGACCTCGATGCTCTGGCCTTGCGGCCCTTGCATGCGCCATTGGGTGGGGGCGCTGAGGTTGCTGTTGGCAATCCAGGGTGCGGTGGCAAGGTCTGCCGGCGCGTGGATGGGGTGGCGGGCCAAAAAGGCCGGGGCAGCCACCAGCCAGATGGCGTAGTCGGCCAGCTTGCGGCTTTTGAAGTTGGAGTCCGCCAGGCTGCCCAGGCGCACCACCAGATCCAGCTTTTCGGCCACCAGATCGCTGAGCGACGAGTTGGTGTCGTAGCTGATGGTGATGTCCGGGTGCCGCTTCACAAACCGGGCAATCAGCGGGAGCAGGTATCGCTCGCCATATTCGCTGGTGGTGCTGATGCGCAAATGGCCCGTGATCCGGCTGCGCCGCTGCATGACGCTTTCAAACGCGTGGTCGATTCCGCTGACGATGTCCTGGAACTCGTCGTACAGGGCCTGGCCGGATTCGGTCAGCGAGATGCTGCGGGTGTTGCGCAGCAGCAGCGCCACCGACAACGACTCTTCCAGAGCTTTGACATGCAGGCTGGCCATGGCCTTGCTGATGGACAGGTAGTCGGCCGCCTTGGTGTAGGAGCCGCAGTCCACCACCGCCAAGAAAGTTTGCACCCGGTGCAGCTGTGTGTGGATGGCAGTGCGGGCCATTGTTCAATCCCATTAAACAGAGATTCAAGCATAGCCGCATCGACAGCCGCTGTGGCCGGCTGCACCATGCCGGCTCACAAGGATGGAAGATGACATACCGCTACCGCATGGCCACGGTTTTTTTGCTGGGCTTTTTTATTGATTGCATCAATATCTTCATGCCCGTGGTGGCGCTGCCGCGCATCACGGCGGAGCTGGGGGCCAGCAACGCCAGCAGCGCCTGGGTGGGCAATGCTTATATTTTGGGGCTGACCCTGGTCATTCCGCTCAGCCCCTGGCTGGCTGGCCGCTGGGGCGCGCGAAGAATGCTGACGGCCTCCATGCTGGCCTTCAGCCTGGCGGTGTGGGCCTGCGGTCAGGCCGCCAGCTTTGAGCAGTTGCTGGGCTGGCGCCTGGTTCAGGGCATGGCAGGCGGCCTGCTCATTCCCGTGGGGCAGGCGATGGCGTTCAATCTGTTCCAGGGCGAGGAGCGGGCCCGCGTCTCCACCCTGGTCATGGCCGTGGCGCTGATCGCGCCGGCGCTGTCGCCCATGCTGGGCGGGATGATTGTCGACCACAGCTCCTGGCGCTGGGTGTTCCACGCCAACATCCCGCTGTCCTTGCTGGCGGCCGCCCTGTGCTGGTGCTGGGTGCGCGATGCACCGGCGCAAGCGCTGTCACCCACATCCGTCACAACGCGCTTGAGCGCGCCGCTGCGCCCGGATATTTGGGGCCTGCTGCTCATCAGCGCGGCGCTGGCCTGCGCGCTTCTGGGCATGTCGCTGTATGGCGCGGGCCAAGAGGGCGTGACGGTGCTGCTGTGCCTGGCGGCCGGCGCGGTGTTTGGTGGGCTGTATCTGCGGCATGGCCGCCAAACAGACAATGCCATCGTGGACTTGCGGCTGCTGAAAAGCCCCAGGCTGAGGGTCTCCATCCTGGTCTATTACGCCGTGCCCGGCATCTTCACCGGCGTCAATCTGCTCAATATCTTCTACCTGCAGGACAGCTTGCAGCTGCGCGCCGAGACCACGGGCATGTTCATGCTGGTCTACGCCTGCGGCGCTCTGGTGGCCATGGTGCTGGGTGGCCGGGTCTATGGCCGCATGGGTGCTCCGCGCCTGTTCCTGACCGGCATGCTGCTGCACAGTCTGGGCATTGCCTGCCTGGTGATGGTGGACAGCACAGCGGATATGGGGATGCTGGTCGCTGCCTACGGCCTGATGGGCCTGGGCGGGGGCATGGGCGCCAACACCGCCCAGACCACGGCGCTGCTGGACTTTGACGGCCAGGACACGCACCAGGCCAGCGTGCTGTGGAACATCAACCGCCAAATGGCTTTCAGCGTGGGCGCTGCAGCGCTGCTCATGGTCTTCAACCTGCTGTTGCACCGCATGGATATGGTCCGCGCCTACCGCCTTACCTTTGCCCTGGCTGCACTCGCTGGCCTGGCGCCGATTTTGCAACTGCGCACATTGCGCCCACAGAAAGCTTTTTATGCATAAGCAGGCCACGGTCGACGCTGCCAAGCGCAGCATCTTGCGGGTTCACGAACTGATCCACTGCATCTTCACCGGCGAGGCCGAGGCGGCCCACGCCGCTTTGCAGCAGCTGATGCCGCTTTTTTCCGAGGACTTCAGCATGGTGGCCACCTCGGGCCAGGTCGTGGGTCTTCACCAGGTGGAGCAGGCCTTTGCGCGCGCGGCCGGCAGCAAGCCGGGGCTGCGCATGGAAGTCAGCGACATGGAGCCCGTGTGGCAGGACGGCAGCCATATCGCCATGCGCTACCGGGAGACCCACCACCTGAATGGGCTGAGCACCGTGCGCTGTTCGGTGGTGCTGCTGCATTGCGCGGAGCAGGCGGTGCGCTGGAACTATCTGCACGAGACGGCGCTGGCTTAGAGCGTGGGGCCATGGGCATGCTCAGTCTGCTGGCCCGGGCATAAAAAAGGCCCGCATCGGTGGATGCGGGCCGGTCTCCTCCGCCCAGGTACATGCCCGGGCGTTCCTCGTTGAAACACAAAATGCAAAAGAATTGCACCGGCGCTCTGGTCAGAGCGGTTCTGCGCAATCCATTCCTGCATTGTAGAAAAGAAATGACAAAAACATCTATTGCTGTAATTGATGTCTTATATAAGACGTAAGTTTGCGCGCGATGTGGAATGGTGTTAGGTGGTCTTGATGTGCTGCAGGTGATTGAATTTATTGGATATTTGTGATTTCTGTGGCCCGATGGTGTGCACTGAAAGGCGTGAAAAAATCAGCACTTCCATGGGGGTAATTGGAGAATTCTTCGGACGATGCTGTCCGATTGGCCGGGTGGAATGGGGTGCAGCGGGGCGTGGCAGGGCAGAGTGACGCGCATGCGGCGGCCTTGCCGTGGCCCGCAGGATGTGGGCCGGTGGACGGGCTGCAGAGGGAGCGCGGGGCTGGTGAAGGGCGAGCGGGCGGTCAGCCGGCGCGCCGGGGCGCTGGCGCCGATGTGGCAGCAGGTGCAGGCGTTGCGGAGGTCGTGCGGCGCACGCGCACCACCAGGTCGATGCCGGCGATTTCCAGCCCGGATGCCATGGCGGGCAGGGCATCCCAGCGGATGCAATCGGGTGGCAGGTCCATCACCTCGCCCGTTTCTTCGACCAGCAGATGGGGGTGGGCATCGGTGCGCGAGTCATAGACCTGGTGCTCCAGCCCCAGGGGCAGGGCGCGCAGCAGGCCGTGCTGCACCAGCAGGGGCAGGGTGCTGTAGACGGTGGCGCGCGACAGGGCCGGGTAATGCGTTCGGGCGGCCTGCAGCACCTGGTCGGCATGCATATGGGTGGGCTGGCGCAGCAGCACCCGGGCAATGGCCAGGCGCTGGCGTGTGGGCTGCAGCCCCGCCCGTTGCAGGCGCTGGGCCAGTTGGACATCGCCCTCGTGCGCCTGTGGCAGTTGCGGCACGGCGCAGCTTCGCAGGCTCGGCGCGGCCGCCGGCGCAGTCGAGGGCGCGGCGTCTCGGGGACGGCTGGGGCGGCGGGCAGGTGTGCGCTGGAGCATGGGAGCGGGGGGAGTTCGTGCACAGGCACGAAAGCGATAAATGGCTATTGTGAATAAAAAACGCGCACCCGGCAAAGCCTGGCGCGCGCGAGGGAGATAGCCCGGGGTGGCGGGCCACTCAGAAAGACCAGCAAGGCGCGCCGGTGCGGCGCGCCTGCGGCTTACTTCTTCTTGTCGAAAGGCGTGGGACGTGGGGTGCTGTCGCTGGAAGGCGGCAGGATGGGCATGACCATCTGGGGTTGGTCGCCGGTCAGGGTCTTCAGGAAGGCCACGATCTTGGCGTTTTCATCCTTGCTGAAATTCTTGCCCAGCTGGATGCGGCCCATGGTGTCCACGGCCTGGCTCAGGGTGTCGGCGGCGCCGTCGTGGAAGTAGGGATAGGTCAGCTCCACGTTGCGCAGGGTCGGCACCTTGAAGTTGAAGCGCTCGGCGTCATTGCCGGTCACGGCAGAGCGGCCTTCTGCGGGGTTGCTGGTCTTGTAGGGCTCGACCAGACCCATGCGCTGGAAGGAGTTGCCGCCCACGGCTTCGCCGTTGTGGCAGGCCACGCAACCGCTGTCGCGGAACAGCTTGTAGCCTTCGAGCTCGTCCTTGCTCAAGGCCTTCTGGTCGCCCTTGAGCCATTTGTCAAAGCGCGCATTGGGCGTGACCAGGGTTTCCTCAAAGGCGGCAATGGCATCGGTCACCTGGTCGATGTCGATCTTGTCCTTCTTGAACACCTGCTTGAACTCGACCTTGTAGCCAGGGATGGAGCTCAGCATGTCCACGGCCAGCTCGTGGGTGAAGGCCATTTCCATGGGGTTGGCAATGGGGCCGCCGGCCTGCTCTTTCAGCGTGCCGGCACGGCCGTCCCAGAACTGGGCCACGTTCATGCTGGAGTTCAGCACCGTGGGCGAGTTGATCGGGCCCTCGGTCCAGTTGTGGCCGATGGAGGTCTTGATGTTGTCGCTGCCGCCCATGGAGAGGTTGTGGCAGCTGTTGCAGGAGATGAAGCCGGACTTGGACAGGCGGGGGTCAAACCACAGCTTCTTGCCCAGCTCCACCATGGCCGGGTTCTTGATCACGGCAGGGGTGACGGGGGAGATGGGTTCGTTGTCGGGCTTCATGGCCCAGCTGTAGGCGCTGGCCAGACCGGCAACGAGCATGGCGGCGGCAACGAGGGGGCGGAAGGTATTTTGCATTGTGTGGTTCCAGACGCTTGTGTAGAGGAATCGCGGTGCGGGGCCTTGGCGCCGCACCCACCACCACCCGGTGCGCTGGCAACGGGGGCTGCCAGCCCTGGGCATTGGACGGGGCCGACTCCTGCAGCATGGCTGCTGCTGAAATTGGACTCAGTCCAGATGGTGTAGGTATTGCACCTGAGAGCCGGATGCGTGGTATTGCGCGGCATCAAAGGCGCGGCATCCAAAGTGCGTGTCGGCGCTGCAGCATCGAAAGCACTGCGGCGCAATAGGCGAGGGTTGTCAGGGGCTGTAAGCCTGTGTTGTGCAGTTGCAGCAAAATGAGTACAAAACTTGACTCGAGAGACACTTTTTATGAGCAGCCCCTACAACGACCACCTGGATCGCAACGCGGCCAACTTCGCCGCTTTGAGCCCGCTGAACTTCATCGAGCGCACCGCCACCATCTACCCGGATCGCCTGGCCATCGTGCATGGCGCGCTGCGCCAGAGCTGGGGCCAGACCTATGCGCGCTGCCGCCAACTGGCCAGCAGCCTGCGGCAAATCGGCATTGGCAAGAACGACACCGTGGCCGTGATCCTGCCCAACACCCCGCCCATGGTGGAGGCCCACTTCGGTGTGCCCATGGCAGGGGCCGTGCTCAACACGCTCAACACCCGCCTGGATGCCGAAACCCTGGCCTTTATGCTGGACCATGGCGAGGCCAAGGCCTTGATCGTGGACCCCGAGTTTGCCGGCCTGATCGCCAAGGCCTTGCCGCTGCGCAAGTCCACGGCGCCGCTGACCATCATCCGCGTGGAAGATGCGCTGTATGGCGAGCCCGCCGTGCAACTGGGCGAGGTGACGTATGAAGACTTTGTGGCCCGTGGCGATGTCGACTTTGCCTGGGAGCTGCCCGAGAACGAGTGGGACGCGATTGCGCTGAACTACACCAGCGGCACCACCGGCAATCCCAAGGGCGTGGTCTACCACCACCGCGGCGCCCAGATCAACGCCATCAGCAATGTGCTGGAATGGGACATGCCCAAGCACGCGGTCTATCTGTGGACGCTGCCCATGTTCCACTGCAATGGCTGGTGCTTCCCCTGGACCGTGGCCGCACGCGCCGGCGTGAACGTCTGCCTGCGTCGCGTCGATCCGCAAAGCATTTTTGACGCCATACGCGACCACGGCGTCACCCACTACTGCGGCGCGCCCATTGTGCAATCGCTGCTGGTGAACGCGCCTGCGGCGATGAAGGAGGGCGTGCCCGCCGGCGTCAAGGCCATGGTGGCCGGCGCTGCGCCCCCGGCCTCGATGATCGAGGGCATGGAGGCCATGGGCTTTGATCTGACCCATGTCTACGGCCTGACCGAAACCTATGGCCCCGCCACCGTCTGCGCCAAGCATGCGGCCTGGGACGCGCTCGACATTGGCGAACGCGCCCGCTTGAACGCCCGCCAGGGCGTGCGCTACCATCTGCAGCGTTCGGCCGAGGTGCTGGACCCCGAAACCATGCAGCCCGTGCCCCAGGATGGCGAGACCATGGGTGAAATCATGTTCCGCGGCAACATCGCCATGAAGGGCTATTTAAAGAACCCACAGGCCACCGACGAGGCCTTCCGTGGCGGCTGGTTCCACAGCGGCGACCTGGCCGTGCAGTACCCCGACGGCTACATCAAGATCAAGGACCGCAGCAAGGACATCATCATCTCCGGCGGTGAGAACATCTCCTCCATCGAAGTGGAAGACGTGCTGTACCGCCACCCCGCCGTGCTGGCCGCCGCCGTGGTGGCCAAGCCCGACGAGAAGTGGGGCGAGACACCTTGCGCCTTCCTGGAGATCAAGGCCGGCGCCGTGGTGACCGAGGCCGACATCATTGCCCACTGCAAGCAGCACCTGGCCGGCTACAAGGTGCCCCGCGTCATCATCTTTGGTGAGCTGCCCAAGACCAGCACCGGCAAGATCCAGAAGTTCGAGTTGCGCAAGCAGGCGGGATCTGCATCGGCGATTGCGGTGTGATGTGTTGATGCTCTGAATTTCAGAGCTAGAAGCGCTTGTGCCTGATGGGTATGAGCGCTTTTTTGTTTGATGCTTTGTGCTTGCAATTGCTGGCCGGGGCGAGACCCGGCCAGCAGCCCATCGCAAAGGAAAGCTGCAGTTGTGCCGTCAAAGGACTCCGGCATCGACCACATATAAACCCATCATCACCCACGGCATGTGACCATGCCGACCTCCCTCTTGTCCTATACTGCCCTCTGCTCCGGGGTGTGCGAAAGCGCTGAGATGTGAGCAGCCATTGAAAAATGGCTGCAAACGAACCCGACGAACTTGATCCGGTTCATGCCGGCGGAAGAAGAGCGGGACCCTGAAGCAGGGCGCAAGGAAGAGAGGCAAAGTGGGTTTTGAGAAACCGCTGCACATGCCCCCAATCCGCGCTGCCTTGCCCACCCCAGGCGCCTCGCGCACTGGGGTTTTGTCTTTTATGGGCTGACCTTGGGGCGTGTCGGCCATGGCTGTCATCTTGTATGGCAGAGGAAAAGCGCAGCACAGATGGCTCTGCTGCAGCGCTTGACCCAGGTGGAGGTGTGCAATGGCAAACAGCCCATGGCATGCCGAATCAGAGCGGTCCAGCACTCCACGGAGCGTTGATGCATTTCCACCGCTTTGAGGAGACCGCGATGAACGCCCCTGATTCCATCTTCACCCCCGCCGCTGGCAATGCGCCGGACGCCACCCGTTTTGCCGAGCTGCTGGCCCAGTCGCGCCAGCCGTTTCCGGCCTCTACCAAGAGCTATCTGCAGGGCCAGGTGCACCCAGAGCTGCGCGTGCCGGTGCGCGATATTGCGCTCACCAATGGCGAGCAGGTCAGCGTCTACGACACCTCCGGCCCCTATACCGATCCGGCCGTGAACATCGATGTACGCCAGGGCCTGCTCAGCGTGCGCGGTGCCTGGATCGAGGCGCGTGGTGACAGCGAGCTCTATGTGGGCCGCCAGCGTGTGGCCCTGGACGACGGCGGCAAGCGCGGCGAGGAAGACCTGCGCGTGGCCCAGTTGCGTGCCGAGGCCGCAGCCCTGCAACGCCAGCCGCGCCGCGCCAAGAGCGGCCAGAATGTGACGCAGATGCACTACGCCAAGCGCGGCATCATCACGCCGGAAATGGAATATGTGGCCCTGCGTGAAAACGGCCGCCGCGAGTGGATGGCCGAGTACATGCAGGATGCGGCCCGCGAAGCTCGCCTGGCCGGCAACAGCCTGGGCGCCGCCATTCCCAAGATCATCACCCCCGAATTCGTGCGCGACGAGGTGGCCAGAGGCCGCGCCATCATCCCGGCCAATATCAACCACCCTGAAATCGAGCCCATGGCCATTGGCCGCAATTTCAAGGTCAAGATCAACGCCAACATCGGCAACTCGGCCGTCACCTCCAGCATCGAAGAAGAGGTGGAAAAACTGGTCTGGGCCATTCGCTGGGGTGCGGACAACGTCATGGACCTGTCCACCGGCAAAAACATCCACACCACGCGCGACTGGATTGTCCGCAACTCGCCCGTGCCCATTGGCACCGTGCCCATCTACCAGGCACTGGAAAAAGTGGGCGGCATTGCCGAAGACCTGACCTGGCCCATCTTCCGTGACACGCTGATCGAGCAGGCCGAGCAGGGCGTGGACTACTTCACCATCCACGCCGGCGTGCGCCTGGCCTATATCCACCTCACGGCCCAGCGCCGCACCGGCATCGTCTCGCGCGGTGGCTCCATTATGGCCAAGTGGTGCATGGCCCACCATCGCGAGAGCTTCCTCTACGAGCATTTCGAAGACATCTGCGACATCATGAAGGCGTATGACGTGAGCTTCTCGCTGGGCGATGGCCTGCGCCCCGGCTGTGCCTCCGACGCCAACGACGAAGCCCAGTTTGCCGAGCTCAAGACCTTGGGCGAGCTGACGCAAACCGCCTGGAAGCACGATGTGCAGACCATGATCGAAGGCCCCGGCCATGTGCCCATGCACATGATCCAGGCCAATATGACCGAGCAGCTCAAGCACTGCCACGAGGCCCCGTTCTACACCCTGGGCCCGCTGACCATCGACATCGCCCCCGGCTACGACCACATTGCCTCCGCCATCGGCGCTGCCATGATCGGCTGGTTTGGCACGGCCATGCTGTGCTACGTCACGCCCAAGGAACACCTGGGCCTGCCCGACCGTGACGACGTCAAGCAAGGCATCATCGCCTACAAGATCGCCGCCCACGCCGCCGACGTCGCCAAGGGCCACCCCGGTGCCCGCTCGCGCGACGATGCATTGAGCCAGGCACGCTTCGACTTCCGTTGGCAGGACCAGTTCAACCTGGGCCTGGACCCGGACACCGCACAGGCCTACCACGACGAAACCCTGCCCAAGGACAGTGCCAAGGTGGCCCATTTCTGCAGCATGTGCGGCCCCAAGTTCTGCTCCATGAAGATCACCCAGGAGGTGCGCGAATTCGCCAAACAGCAGGGCGTGGCCGAGGAGCAAGGCATTGCCGTGGGCATGCAGGCCAAGGCGGAGGAGTTCAACAAGGCGGGTGGGGATTTCTACATTCCCATCGCCTCGGATACGACGGCGCGGTGAGGGCTGCTTTTGAGTGAATAAGGGCTGTAGCGCTTGTGTAGTGGGCGCTGGCAGCTATCAAAGAGAAAGCGCAGACGGGGTCTGCGCTTTTTGTTTGTGGGGTGTTGCTGCGAAGGAGTGGCTCATCTCCCTGCGCGAAGCAGCGCATTCTGAAGAATGCGCTCTTGCCGAAGAGCATTGCCCAGTGCCGCGTCACGGATGCTGAAAAGATGTCGGCGTGCGCTTGTCGCGTCCAAGGGTAATTACCTGAAATGAGGCGCCCGTAAATCAGACAGAATCCGTCCAGCTGCAGGAACTCATGTTCTTCTAGCCACAGCAATATTGCTGTTACATACCGGCTATGAAAGCCCCTGATATGCGCGTTGAGCGTAGTCAGGGGCTTTTTGTTTTTGGAGATTGCATGTCTGTATTGCCTGGCTCTTCCGCATTTCCGTCAGTCACTCTGGCAAGTGTGCAAATGGCCCCCCGTATTGGTGACAAAAAAGGGAACATCGCCCGCTCTGTCGAGCTGATTGAGCAGGCTGCCGCTCAGGGCGCAAAACTCATTGTCTTGCCTGAACTGGCTAACACCGGCTATGTCTTTCAAAGCAGAAGCGAAGCGTTCGAGCTTGCCGAGTCCATTCCTGATGGTGAATCAACACAGGCCTGGGCCGCAGTCGCCCGTCGCTGCAATGTGTACGTGGTTGCCGGAATCGCCGAACGTGTGGAAAACCGCTTGTACAACTGCGCCGTGCTGGTGGGGCCAGAAGGCTTTATCGGCACCTATCGCAAGCTGCATCTGTGGGGTGACGAGCACCTGTATTTCGAAGCGGGCGATGCCGGGCTGCCCATCTTTCACACCGAGATTGGCCGCATCGGAATGGTCGTTTGCTATGACGGCTGGTTCCCCGAAACCTACCGCCTGCTTGCGACGTTGGGGGCCGACATTGTTGCCATGCCGACGAACTGGGTGCCGATGCCTGGGCAGCCGGACAGCACGCAGGCCATGGCAACCACGCTGGCGATGGCCAACGCGCACAGCAATGGCTTGAACATCGTCTGTGCCAACCGCGTCGGCGTGGAGCGCGATCAGCCATTCATTGGTCAAAGCCTCATCGTGGGCCCGCAAGGCTGGCCGCTGGCAGGCCCTGCATCGAACACGCAGGAAGAAATCCTCTACGCCCAAATCAACCTGAAGGCCACGCGCCAGGCACGCCAGCTCAACGCCTTCAACCATGTGCTCAGAGATCGCCGTGACGACCTCTACGACCCGATGCTGGGCACGGGCTGGCCTCTTCCCCGTCACTGATTTCCGTTGACTCGCGTTCCTCACCACGAAACATCAAAGGAGAAACCAATGAAAAGCTTCACATCCCTTTTCCGCGTTGCTGCGGTTACCGCAGCCATCCTGGGTACGCAGCAGGCCCAAGCCGCCGATTCCATCCGCATCGGCGTCGCGGTCGGTCTGTCCGGTGCCAATAGCGTCGTGGCTCCGGCCGTGGTGCAGTCCTCGCAATTGGCGGTCGAGGAAATCAACGCTGCCGGTGGCATCCTGGGCCGCAAGGTAGAGCTTGAAATCGTTGACGATGCATCCGGGGCTGTGGGTGCACAAAAAGCCTACGACACGTTGATTTTCCAGAAAAAGGTCAACGCCATCATCTCCATGGAAACCAGCGCGGCGCGCAACGCTGCGCTTCCGGTGATCAACAAGGGCCGCGTGCCCTTCATCTACTCGTCGTTTTACGAAGGGCGCTCGTGCAACAGCTGGATGTATGTGAATGGTTGGGTGCCCGAGCAGCAAGTTGCACCTATGGTGGATTACTTCTCCAAGGCCCACAACGCCAAGACCTTCTACCTCGTTGGCAACGACTACGCCTTTGGCCGCGGCATGCTGGACTTCACCAAGAAGTACATCGAACAAAAGGGCGGCAAGGTGGTGGGCGAAGACTACCTGCCCATCGATGGCAGCGACTGGACTTCGGTGGTCTCGAAAATCCGCTCGACCAAACCAGATGCCTTGATTAGCGCGACAGCAGGCGGTGCACCCAATGTGTCGCTCGCCAAGCAGATCAAGGGTGCAGGCCTTTCGCTGCCCTACGGGAACCTGTCCATTGACGAAGGCACGGCCAAAACCATGAGCGATGTGGCTGCGGGCATGTTCCTCTCCGCCTCCTATCTCACCAGCATCGCCACGCCGGAAAACAAGAAGTTTCTCGAAGCCATAAAGAAAAAATTCGGCGGCGATCTCAAAACACCGAACGAACTTTCCGAGCCGCAGTACGAAGCCTTCTATCTCTACAAGGCTGCGGTCGAAAAAGCGGGCTCCGTGGACTCAGCCAAGGTGGTCAAGGCGCTGGGCGAGGTTTCCTTCAACGGCCCGCGCGGCGTGGTGCAGATGAACAAGAGTCGCCATACGCCGCTGTCCATGCGCCTCGGACAGATTCAGACCGATGGCTCGGTCAAGATTCTGGAGACTTTCACCAATGTAGACCCCGGTGCACAGTGCCCCAATATCAAGTAAATCCCTGTGACCTGGACGCGTGCATGCAATGCGCATGCACGCGTCAATGAAAAGGAGCGTCCATGGCGCTGATTCTTGATTTGTTGACCACGGCAAGCATGCTGTTCATTGTCACCGTCGGGCTGATGATGGTGTTCGGGGTCATGAAGATCGTCAACTTCGCTCATGGTGCGCTGCTGACCTTGGGTGGCTACGCAAGCTTTGTGGTGACCAAGTTGCAGATCACTCCATGGCTGGGATGGCCGCTCGCATTTGTCGTGGGTGTGGCTGCTGGCATGCTGGTGGAATACCTGATCGTGCGACCGCTCTACAAACGCCCGCTGGATGCCATCCTCGCGACCTGGGGGCTCGGCATTGTGATTGCCCAGCTGGTGGTCATGGCTTTTGGTCGCGAGGTGCAATTTGCCGACGCGCCGCTGTCGGGCACCTGGTTGTTGTTCGGCGTGGACTATTCGGCCTACCGTTTGCTGTTGATCCCGGTAGCCATCGTGCTCTGCGCCCTGCTGGCAATGCTGCTGAACAAGACCCGCTTTGGCGTGAACACGCGTGCCGTCATCATGAACGAGGATCTGGCCAGCAGCCTTGGCATTCACTCCGGATTCGTGCGATTCGTCACCTTCAGTCTTGGCGCGGGGCTTGGCACGCTGGCCGGGGCCATGATCACGCCGCTGTCGAGTGTTGACCCCAATATGGGCCTGCCCTGGCTGGTGAGTGCCTTCATGCTGGTCATGGTTTCGGGGCATTCGATGTGGAGTCTGCTGCTCACCTGCCTTGTCTTCGGTTCTGCCCAGGTTCTGGTGAGCACCTATGCCAACCCTGTTCTCGGCGGGCTCACGATTGCCGTGCTGGCCGCCATCACATTGCGCATCCGTCCGAAAGGCTTTGCACATGGCTGACTCTCTGACTGCAACAGCGCCCTCCGGTGCAGTGCCACTGCGACGCGGCGCATCATCCAGCGCCGCCCTTATTCTGATAGCCATTGGCCTGTTCATCGTCGTGGGCGGCCCGTGGGTGTTCGACACCTATTTGCAGAACATCCTCATCAAGGCTTTTTTCTTTGCCATTGCCGCCATCACCGTCGACATTTTGTGGGGCTACGCGGGCTTTCTCACCTTCGGGCAGGCGGCCTTTTTCGGCATCGGTGCTTACAGTGCAGGGCTGGTGTTCACGCATTGGGGATTCAGCACGGCCACGATTTTCATGGCGATCGTGGCTGCCATCGTTGCTGGCGCACTGGTGGCGGCGCTTGTGGGCTGGCTGTCGTTCTATCGCGGAGCATCGCCTTTCTTTGCCACGCTCATCTCGCTGGTCTTGCCCATCGTGCTCACACAAGTGCTGCTCTCCGGCGGCACCTGGACCGGTTCCAGCTCGGGTCTCACGGGTTATGAGACTTTCGACCTTTCGATCGAAGCCTGGTACTGGATCTCGGGCGGTCTGCTGGTGCTGGCGGGTGCGCTGGGCTGGATCTTTGTGCGCAGTGACGCGGGTCAGGTGCTCTGCGCCATTCGCGATAACGAATCGCGCTGTACCTATCTGGGCATCAACACCTCGTTGGTGAAGATCTTTCTGCTGATCACCATGGCTGTTTGGGCCTCCATCGCAGGCTTCGGCTATGGCGCATTCAGCGGCGTGGTGGCTCCGGAGCTCACCGGCTTTGCGCTTGGTACAGAGCTCATCATCTGGGTGGCACTCGGCGGACGCGGAACACTTTGGGGCCCACTCGCTGGTGCTGTGCTGATCAACGTGGCAACGGCTTATCTCAGCGCCAGCATGCCGTTTGCCTGGCAGCTGATTCTGGGGGCGACCTTTATTGTCGTGATCATCCTGTTCCCGCAGGGCCTGATTCCTCTGGCACTCAAGCCACTTGGTCTTGTGCTGTCTGCGGCCATCAAACCGAAGCTGAAAGAGCGTCCGACCACAGCCGCCACACCAACGCCAGACACCTTCGCGATCCGAATGAAAGAGGTCACCAAGCGCTTTGGTTCATTGCAGGTGCTCAAGGGCATCAATCTACAAGCCAAGGCAGGAGAACTCGTTGGTTTGATCGGCCCCAACGGCGCAGGCAAGACCACCATGATGCGTTGCATGAGCGATGGCGAGGCCCGCACCTCGGGCACCGTCGAGCTGTGCGGCAACGACATCAAACGCTCCCCTCCTGAGACCTGCGTGCACTACGGTCTGGGTAGAAAATTCCAGAACGCGAACATCTTCGAGACGCTGACGGTCGCACAAAGCTTGCGCATTGCAGGCACGCAGCTGGAGCGGCCATCGTTGTTCAAACGCGATCACACACTGCGACTGCCCGCATACGCTTTGCATGTGGTGGAGATGACCACGCTGGGTGCGAAACTCGATACCGTGGCACGCGATCTCTCGCACGGTGAACAGCAAGCCTTGGAGCTGGCCATGGTGCTTGCACTCGAGCCCCGCATCGTGTTGCTGGATGAGCCCACGGCGGGTCTCACCAAAACCGAGCGCACCCAAATCGGCGAAGTACTCTCCTCGTTGGCGCACAAATACCAGCTGTGCTGCCTGCTGGTTGAGCATGATCTGGATTTCGTAGAGCAAATCGCCACGCGCATCGCCGTCCTCCACCAGGGCGCGATCGTCATGGAGGGCAGCTTCAGCGAGGTGGTGAACTCACCGCTGGTTAAGACCATCTACTCGGGCAGCGCCCACACACCATCGGAGGCGCAATGAGCGACACCATGCTGAGTCTGGATAGCGTTTCAAGCGGCTACAAGAGCTCGATGGTGCTGCGCGATCTCTCGCTCACCATCCGGCGCGGCGAAGCCGTGGCTTTGCTCGGCAAGAACGGCATGGGCAAGAGCACGCTGCTCAAGACCATCACCGGCTTTCTGCCCAAGAAAACCGGCCGCGTGCAACTGCAAGGCGAGGACATCACGCGCATGCCGCCCCACCGCATTGCTGGTAAAGGTGTGGCCTACGCAGCGCAGGAGCATGCCCTGTTTGCCGATCTGCCGATTCACGACAATCTGCGCCTGGGTCTGGCGAACGAGGCATTGTTCGAGGAGCGCTTTCCCGAAATCGAACGCCTGTTCCCGGTCTTTACCTCGCGTCTGAAGCAACTGGCCGGAACACTGTCTGGCGGTGAACAAAAAATGCTGCTGCTCGCGCGTTCATTGATGATGCGTCCGGCCATCATCGTGCTCGACGAAATCACCGAAGGTCTGCAGCCTTCGGTGATCGATCGCCTTGCCAATGCCCTGAGCTACGAGCGCGAAAAGCATGGAACGAGCATGCTCATCGTCGAACAGAACGTGCCTTTTGCGCTGCAAGTGGCCGATCGATTCGCGATTCTCAAGCAAGGCGAAATCGTTGACGAGGGCAATACCAAATCGAGCGACGCCATGGATGCCGTGTTTGACCATCTGAGGGTGTGAAAAGACCATGCCTACGCCAATTTGCCAACTGATATCTACGGGCGGCACCATCGCCATGAAGATCGATCTGGTGACCGGTGCCGTGGTGCCCGCGCTGTCGGGTGAAGATCTTGCCGCCTCGATTCCCGCGATGGCGGAGGTCGCTCAACTCGATGTTCTCAATCTCTCGAATGTGCCCTCGGACTATATGTGCCCCGAGCGCTGGATCACGCTGCAGCAAAGCGTCGAGACCGCCTTGGCGCGCGATGATGTGTGCGGCGTGGTGATCTCGCATGGCACCGACACGCTGGAGGAAACGGCCTGGTTTCTCGACCTCACCGTTCGCGCATCCAAGCCGGTGGTATTGACGGGCGCGCAGCGCAATGCGTCGTCACCGGACTTCGATGGCCCGCGCAATCTGCTCCATGCTGTGCGGGTCTGCATCGATCCACGCAGCCCAGGCATGGGAGCGATGATCGTGATGAACAACCAGATCAACAGCGCGCGTGAAGCAACCAAGTCGCATACCAGCGATGTCGAGTCGTTCAAGTCCGGTGACTTCGGTTTTCTGGGCATTGTGGATGAAGACCGCGTGGTGTTCTCACGCAAAAGCACACGGCGTCAGCACATTGCGCTGGAGTGTGCAGTGCTTCCCCGCGTCGAGATCATTCCCATGTTTGCCGGTGCTTCCGGCGATATGGTGCGTGCGGCGGCGGCAGTCGGTGCGCGCGGCATCATCATTCAGGCCCTGGGCTTTGGCAATGTGAATGAAGCCTTGCACGATGCTGTCGCTGCGGTTATTGCAGAAGGTATTTCCGTGGTGATCTCCACGCGCGTGCCCAATGGACGGGTTGTTCCGGTCTATGGCTTCAAAGGTGGTGGCAGTACATTGAAGGCTTTGGGGGCAGTGTTTGCCGACAACCTCAGCCCCCAGAAGGCCCGTATCGTGCTGATGCTCGCACTGCAGCAATCACGCAGTGCTGCGCAATTGCAAGAGATTTTTGATTATTAGTCCATGGCGCAAGAACACACCCAGGAAGAAGGCTGGCGCATCGGCGTGCTGTACTCTCGTTCGGGCCCCACGAGCGTCACCGAATCGGAGCATTTCTTTGGCACGGCGCTGGCCATTGAGGAGATCAACCGCCAGGGCGGTGTATTGAATCGGCCGCTGATTCCCGTTGCCTATGACCCTCAATGCGACCCCACGCAGTACCGCAAGCTGGCTATGCGTCTGGTCGTGGATGACGAGGTCAATGTAATCTTTGGTTGCTCCCAATCGTCCAGTCGCAAGTCCGTGCTGCCCGTAGTTGAGCGAAACAATGCGCTGCTTTGGTATTGCTCGTTTTACGAGGGTTTTGAATATTCGCCCAATGTGATCTACACCGGGGCAGTGCCCAATCAGAACAGTGCGCCGCTGGCTGCTTACTTGCTGAAAAATCACGGCAAGAAATTCTTTCTTCTCGGGGTCGACTACATCTATCCCAGAGAAGTCAATCGCATCATGCGCGACATCGTCGAGCAGCACGGCGGCGATATTCTGGACGAGATCTATTTGCCACTTGATGCGACCACGGCCCAGATCGAATCGGTGCTCGGCATCTTGAAGGAAGCGCAACCGGAGGTGGTTTTTTCCACCATGGTGGGCAAGGCCGCACGCCAGCTCTATCAGATGTATCCGCAGTTTGGCATGGACCCCAAGCGTGTGCCCATTGCCAGCTTGTCGATGGCCGAGGAAGAGATTCGGCTCATCGGACCTGAACTGTGCGAAGGTCACATCACGTCGGCGACATACTTCTCGTCGTTGCAAAACGAACGCAATCAGAAGTTCGTGGCCTTGTGGAAAGAACGCTTTGGTGATCGTCCAACGAGTACATGGTCCGAGATGGCCTACACGCAAGTGCATTTGTTTGCCCAAGCCCTGAAAATCGCCGGCAGCATGGACCGCCGCAGACTGGTAGAGGCTGCAGCCCAAATCGAATTTGATTCACCCGAAGGAGTCATCACGATCGATCCCGACAACAATCACTGCAGCCTCACCCCTCGCATTGGCATGTGCCGCGCCGATGGGACTTTTGAGTTGCTGTGGCAGACGGACGAACCGGTCAAGCCAGACCCGTATCTCTCCACGTTCGGGTTCGCCAAATTCTGGCTGGGCTAGAGACAATGAGTTCAAGCTTACGCAGACTCTATGAAGACTTGCGCAGCATTTGCGTGGCCGTCATCCATCCGCCAGGCGAAGACCGCGACGTGCTTGTGCAGCAGCTGCAGCGCATCGGCTGCAAGCTGAAGATCACCTGGCCCATGCCGCCAGAGCCACCACGCGATTGCGATGTGATTCTCTTTCACGTGTCTCAAGACCTGGAGCATTGTGGTGACTGGAACGCAAGCACGGTGAATGCCGCGCTGGTGGCACTCTCGGACTACGAAAGCCCGACCACGCTGAAGCTCTTGCTCGACAGCATGGCACATGGTGTGATTACCAAACCGTTTCGCTCCTCCGGCATCCTGAGCACGCTGGTGCTGGCGCGTGCATCGCAAGGCTTTCAGCAACGGCTGCAGGGCAAGATCGACAAGCTCGAGAACACGATGAAGATGCGCCGCCAAATCGAGAAGGCCGTGCGTGCGTTGGTTGAGCATCAAGGCATGGACGATGTGCAAGCCTATGAGCACATGCGCGAGAAAGCCAAGAGCTTGCGAATCACGATTGCCGAAGTCGCCACCCTGCTGCTCGAAACCTATGAAAAGCTGGAGCAACTGGGGTTCTCCACCGTTTCGCGCAAAAAATGAACGTGGCTTGCCGATGGTAGCGATGGGTCTGAGTCCACTCCCAACCCTCAGCCTGCAACCGGCTCGCTCCACACCAGTTCCATCCCCTGCGCCATCAGCTCGGAGCCTTCGCGCAGCGGCTCCATGTCTCCGACAGGGCGAAAGCCATGTGCACGGTACAAGCGCATGGCAGGGGAGTCTGCGTGGGTGACCCCCAGCCGAACCAGGTGCGATCCACGGCTTTTTGCCCAGGCCAGCGCCTGCGCTAGCAGGGCATTGCCGGCGCCCAGGCCACGCGCAGCGGGGGCCACCCACATCTGGTAGATGTGGGTCACGCCGGGCTCCGCAGCAGACAGCTTGCACCAGACCAGGCCGCAGGCTTGCGCTTTGTTGAAGGCAAAAAGTGCCAGGTCCATATCGCCAGAAGTCGCTGATGTGATCTGTGTGGACCAGCTTTCATCCGTCTTTCTGGCTTCAGCCTCCCAGGTGCTGCCAAAGGCATAGGGTGCGTCTTGTAGCGCTTGCAGGCGAAGGTCTCGGTATTGGGCCCACTCGTGAGGGGCAATGGGGCGAATGGAGATCAAGAAAGTCCTCTGCAGTCAGTTGGCAGCCATTCGCTATTCTCACCCGGGCTTGTGATGGGGAGTGGCTTGGGGGCTCTAGGCCTTTGTTTTCCCTTGGCTGAATCTGCCTGCTTTATGCCTTATGTCTTATGCCTCGTGGCCCGCTTCAATGTGCGCCCAACGTCTTGCGGAAAAAGTCCACTATCGCTGCGTTGAAGCGCGCATGAAATGCCACCCTGTCGAAGCCAGTGGCACTGGCGCAAATGTCGGGCGAGTGCGCGGCCTGTGCTTGGTCGCATGGCGCCATAAAGTCGAAATGTCCTGCGCGGGGAACGACGTGATAGTCCGGCGCTTGCGGCAGTGCGAGCCGCACCGCTTCGGCATAGCGTGGATGCGGAAGCAGGACGTCATTTTCGGCGCGCCACAGCTGTACCGGCACTTTGACCTTGCGCAGCCCATCCGGCGCAAAGACAAAGCCTAGCGCTGGCGCCGCCACTACTGCGGCCTTGATGCGGGCATCTGCCGTGGAGGAGGAAGGGGGTAGCACGATGGGTTGCTTGTTCTTGGCCAGCAGTTGGCAGGCAAAGTCACCGGGGTGTTGACGGCAGACGGCATCGGTCTTGGAAAAATCGGGCACCCCACCGATGCTCACCAGCGCGGTAAAGCCGCCTGCGGAGAAACCAAACATACCGATGCGCTCCGGGTTGATGGCGGCGCGGCCATTCCAGCTGCTCAGCATATGGTCAATCACCCGGCTGATTTGCAGGGGCCGGTCCATGATGTTGACGCTGCGGCTTTGGTCGGCATAGTTGTCGCCTGCATGTGTGACGGCCGCCACCACAAAGCCGGCGTCGGCCAGCGCCGTCGCCATCGCCGTATTGGAATGACCCAGGAAGGAGCCACCGCTCCCGTGAGAGATCACCACCAGCGACAAGGCCTTGCCTTGTACCGGGCCATTGACCGCAACCTGCAGGGTCTTCGATCCAACTGGGGTGGACTGGACAGCTGCGGGGCTTGGATACCAGATGCCGATTTCCAGTGGCTTGCCCTCAGCGTTGGCAGCCAGCCCACGCTGAAATCCGGCAGCCTGGGCCGCAGCGCCCGCGAGCGCCAGGACTGTGGCCATGCAGAACCGTTTGACGTTGAGCGTTTTCATCAACAGGGCTCCGGTTGGAAGAACCCCGCTATTTTGCGCTTTGGATGGAAATTGGCGATAGAAGCCAACTTGCAAGCTCTTTGCCCGAGCTGCTAGCGCCCGCAGTCACGCATCACACCATGTACTGCGGCCTGCCAGCCGCCACCCAGGCCTGGTAGCGGGCATCGACCATGGGCGCGACTTTGTGGAAATGTGCCCAGCTATCCGCCACGCCATACATGCTCTGCTCGTTGACACCAAAGGCCGCGAAGTAGTCGTCCACGAATTTGCTGTCGTGGTCCTCGCCCCGGTAATAGGCCAGGGTAAAGGCATTGCCTTCGTCGGTCAGTTCCTGGTCGGTGAATTTCTCGTCCAACACGCGCAGCAAAAACTGGGCGCCGGTCAGTTCCTCGTTTTGCAGCTGTTCGATTTCTTCCTCCGCTTCCTCGGCCAGCTCCTCGCTGGCGTAGCCTTTGCGCAGCAGCCAAGCCAGAAACATGCCGATGTGGGTGGCGCCTGCGGCCTCGGGGAGGTCGGAGGGGAAGTCTCCACCGTAGTGCCAGGACGCATCGTCGTATTTCATCGTTTCTCCATGGAGTGGTGTGTAGGCCTGCGCTGTAGCGATGATCCATCGCGCTGTGTGCTATTTACCTTGGGGCTTGGGCTTGGCGATATGAAGGGTTTCGCCGCGCGCGAGCATCCCCACCAGTTGGGCGATGCGCTTGGTGCGCGTCTCGGCTTTCACTGCAGTCTGGATACGCGATAGCACCGCGTAGCGATTGCTGGCATTGATCGTTGCAAAAAAAGCCTTGGCCTGCGGCGCGGCTTCCAGCGCGGCCCGCAGATCCTCGGGGACTGTGGCGGTACGCGGGCCATCGTATGCCCGTTCCCAGCGCCCATCTCTCTTGGCAGCCTCAATCTGTGCGTGGCCCGGCGCTTGCATGCGGCCCGCTTCAATGAGTGCCTCTGTCTTCCCGACATTGATTTTCGACCAGATGCTGCGCGCGCGTCTTGGCGTGAAGCGTTGGAGAAAGTGCTGGTCGTCAAGGCTTTTCTTTTGACCATCAATCCAGCCCCAGCAGAGGGCAATATCCACCGCCTCGGGGTAGGTGATGCTGGGTTCATTCGCCCCCCGCTTGGCGATCTTGAGCCAGAGGCCGTCGGAGGTGTTGTGCTGCTTCTGCAGCCAGGACTCGAAAGCCTTGGCGGTCTGGAACAAGACCGGGAAAAGGTCATGCTGGGTGGCTGGTGGGGCAGTGGGCATTGTCTGGAGTATGCCGTATGCGTTTCGCACTTGGCCGTCCTGTGATGGCGGTAGACCTGCCCCACAAAAACACCAGACCCCCCCCAGACCGGCTAGGCCGTTGCGCCCAAAGGCATGCGGTATTCGATCACCCCTGGTTTCTCTGCCACCCAGTCATACAAGCGCTGCGCGGTGTGGTTGCTTTCCTGGGTGTGCCAGTAAAGCCGGTCACATTGCTTTTCGCGGGCCTGCTGCTGCACATATTCGATCAGCCGCTTGCCTATCTGCTGGCCTCGGGTGTTGGGGCGGACGTAGAGGTCTTCCAGATAGCAAAAGTCATTTTGGCCCCAGGTGGAGCGGTGGTAGACCAAGGTGACAAAGCCCAGGATGCGCTCGCCGTCTGCGGCAACAGCGCAGTGCACGGGCTCGGTGGGGTCGAAGAAGCGGGCCCAGGTTTTTTCGGTGGTTTCCTGGCTCAGCGTGACCTTGTAGAAGGCCTGGTACTGGGCCCAGTAGGCCAGCCACTGTTCCTTGTCCTGTGCTTCCACGGGGCGCACGGTGAGCGATGGGGTGTTGGTCTGCATCTGCAATGTCCTTTTCACAATCAAAAAACTGCAAGGGCCGGCTTTGCTGGCGCGCGTTGCCAGCCCTGGGTTGCGGTGAATTTTGACCATGTAATGGTCTGGTGTGTCAGACCAATTTCGGTAGTGATGGCAGGCCAATTTTGAAGGGCAGATAGCCCGCCTCACCTCACGATGCGGGCGTGCAGAAAAGGTGCAAATGCGTCAGGCTGCTGCGGCCTGGCGGGCCATGGCGCTGGCCTGGTCAAAGCTGTCGGGGTGGAAGCTGGGCTCAACGCGGTTCATGCAGAAGACCTGTTTGCGGTCCTTGGACCATGGGCCGTGCAGATGCCGCCAGCTGGCCATGTCCACACGCGGCAGCTTGCGTTCCAGGTAGTAAATGCCATGGTCGTCGCCCGAGAAGCCGCTGGGCAGCGGTCGCCAGCTGCCCGGGTGGGCACCGCGCAAGGGCTTGCCGTCGCAATAGACTTGATGGCCGTCATAGGCGTAGAGCGGGTTGTCCGCCACCACCTGCAGCTGCTGGCTGTGCACGCAGCTTTTGATGTGTCTGCCCCAATACCAGGCCCATTGGCTGTCTGCACCATAGCCACCGCCCAGATCGCGAAAGCTGGCGGGGTCGCTGTTCGCCAGCGGGCGGAGTGAGGTTTCGTATTCACAGTACACGTTGTGGCGGTCTCGCCAGTAGGTGCCGTGTTGCACAAAGCTGTCTCTGTCGATTTTGGGCAAGCGGCTCCAGGCGTGGAAAACGCTGTGCACATCGCGGGCGATGAAGTCCAGGCCCTCAAACACTTCAAAGCTGGCCGGGTCGGCCGCAGCGAGCTTGCGCTTTTGGTGCCAGACCTTGCCGTCGCGTATCGCCCAGTACTCGATCTGGTAGTTGCCTATGATTTTTTGTTCGGGGAACGCGGCGAGCCGTTTCCATGCCATGGGGTGGTCCTGACGAAGGTGATAGCTGCGGCGGGGCAGCAGATAAAGAAAGCGGTTGAAGCGGTTGAAACGCTTATGGTGCAATCGGAATACGCTATCAGAATAAAAGCAATTGCCCTGCTTGAGCTCTACGTGAGTCCCACTTGCCTAGGCGCTAATCCGGCCACAGGCCTGCATCGACCAGCAGCATGCCGGGCGAAGGCCGCAGTGGCTGGTCGCCCTGCTGCAGCTCGGTCCAGATGCTGCGGTCCTCGGTTTCATGGTCTTCCAAAATTCGGTATTCGGAAGACGGGGTGCGCGTGCGTGTTTCCGGCAGCTGGGTGACTTTGGCCGACGCGGTGATGGAATGGGCCTCACACCATTGCAGGCAGGCAATGGCGTCGTCGAGCTGCAGCTTGTGTGCAAGGCGGTCGCGCCGGCCTTGTTTCAGTTCCTCAACCAGTTGGGCGCGCAACTGCGCCAGGGCGTGTAGCGCTTCGGGAAATCGGGGAGTTTGGGTGGAGAGGGGCATGGGGCGGTGGGGTCGGGTTGCTGGGCGATGAATGCGCGAAGGTGCTTGCTTTGTCTACGCAGCGTCTTCGCCATGAAAAGCTTCCCAGGCCGCCATCTCCAGCTCGCCGGGCTCGGCCACCAGCTGGCCGTTTTCGTCATGCAGGGTATAGCTTTGCTGGTCGCCTCCGATGCTGGCGGCGCCGTCCAGGCCCAGCAGCAGGGTGTACAGGGTGTCGCGCAGCGCAGCGTCCAGAACGGTGCGCAGCTGCGTGTGTTGTGCGGGCGTGAGCCGCAGGGCCTGGACCATGGCGGCGACTTCGGTGCCGGCCTGTGCATCCGTAAAGGACGCAAGCAGCTCGGTCTTGAGGCTGCGCCAGTTTCCCACAAATTTTTGGGCGTTCATGGGGCACTCATGGTGTGGGTGGGCCTGCCTGCTCGCATTGCTGCAGCCACTGCGTGAAGGTGCTCAGCCGGTGGAGAAAGTCGCTGCCATCGGCATCGGGATCGCGTGCCTGGACCAGAAAAAAGTCCATCTGCACGGCCATATCGGGGTGACGTTGCACAAAGAATGCAGCGTAGTCTTCCAGGCTGCGCGGCCAGTGGCTGTCGGCCTCGGTGCGCAGCACATGGGTGGCGCGTACCAGCTTGCGTGCGGCCTCTTTTTGTAGCCGCAGGCGTTCAGCAGGCTCGCCAGCCTGGGCAATGCGCAGTGCGTAGTCGCAGAGCGTTTGCACATAGTCGCCATTGAGGGCGCGCGCAATCGCCGGGGAGGGGGTGAACAAGGCAAAGCGTGCGCCCAGGTCTTCGCCGTGCAGGCAGCGGCATTCGTGCTTGAGCCAATAGCCCCAGCTGTCATGCTGAGCAGGGTCCAGCACCTGGGCCAGCTCGCCCAGGTCAAAGTCGATCTTGCTGACCACGGGGTGGCGGGCCTGTAATTGCTGGCGCAGCCGCTCCAGCGCTTGCTGCTCCTGGGGCGTCAGCGGGCCTGTCAGCACCAGGCTCAGGTCCAGGTCGGAGCGGCCGGCCTGCGCCGTGGCGCGGGCCACGCTGCCGTACAGATACAGGCTGTGCAGCCGCACGCCCAGGGCGTTGACCAGGCGGTCGCGCACGGCATGGACCAGGGGCAGAAATTCGGGCTGCAGCGGCGTGGGGAGGGGCGTCAGTGGCATGGTGGGTCAGGCGGGGGTGTGCAGGCCGCGCAGCAACAGCTCCAGCGCGGTGGTGGATTGCTTCAGGCGGGTGTCACCGTCTTCGCCATCGGCAATCCAGAACGCAGCCTCGGCCAGGCTGCCATAGATCAGCGAGGCCAGGGCCTGGGGATGGGCCTTGGCCACCAGGCCTTGTGCGATCAATGTCTCCAGCTGGGTTTGCATGGAGGCCACGCAGTGGCGCTGTGACTCTGGCGAGGCGCCGCCCAGCACGGCCTTGGCGTCGCGCAGCACGATGCGTTGGTATTCGGGCTCCAGTGCCATTTCCAGGTAGGCGCGGCAGCGCCGGCGAAAGCCCAGCCAGGGGTCTTTGGCATGGTGGGAAATGGCTTGCAGGCGTTCGTCCATCTCGGCGTCGATCTGCTCCACCACGGCGGCCAGCAGGCCTTTCTTGTCGCCAAAGTGGTGGTAGAGCGCGCCACGGGTCAGGCCGGCCTGGGCGGTGAGCTCGTCCATGGAGGTGGCGGCATAGCCTGCGTCACAAAAGAACTTGCGGGCCGTGGTCAGCAGGCTGGCGCGGGTGGCTTGCATATCGGCGCGGGTGCGGCGGGCCATGGCGCTTCTCCTTGTGGTGAATGGGTTTATACATACGCATCGTATGAATGAGCGATAGTATTCATACGCCTTGTATGTATTTTCTCTTGACTGCGCTCTCGGGGCAAGCGCATGCCCTTTCGGAGTGCGAATGAACAATCCCTATCGCGAACTGCTGGCCGCGCCCGGTGCCAAGGCCTTGGTGTTGGCCGGACTGCTGGCCCGGCTGGCCTTGCCCATGACGGGCATTGCCGTCATCACCATGCTGTCGCAGCTGCGTGGCGGTTATGCCCTGGCGGGGGCGGTGTCGGCCACCGTGGTGCTGAGCTATGCCTTGCTGTCGCCGCAAATCTCCCGTCTGGTAGACCGCCATGGCCAGCGCAAGGTGCTTCCCCTGGCATCGGTGCTCAGCGCCATCGGCATGCTGTGCCTGCTGGCCGCATCCCATTGGCAGGCGCCGGATTGGGCCTTGTTCCCCAGCGCCGTGCTGATGGGTTGCATGCCCAGCATGTCGGCCATGGTGCGGGCGCGCTGGGCCGCGCTATACCGAGGGCGGCCACAGCTGCAGACCGCGTACTCGCTGGAGGCGGTGCTGGACGAAATGAGCTTTATTGCCGGGCCGCCGCTGTCTGTGGGGCTGACGGTGGCCGTGCTGCCCCAGGCCGGTCTGCTGTGCGCGGCGCTGTTGCTGCTGCTGGGCACGGGCGCTTTGCTGGCACAGCGGGGCACCGAGCTGCCGGTGGCGGCATGGGATCCCGGAGCACAGGGGGCGGGCTCGGTGATGCGCCTGGCCGGCATGCGCCTGTTGGCGCTGTTGATGCTGGCCATGGGCGTGATCGTGGGGACGGTGGATGTGGGCAGCGTGGCCTTTGCGGCGCAGCAGGGCCAGCCCGCCATGGCCAGCCTGGTGCTGTCGGCCTATGCCCTGGGCTCTTGCGCCGCAGGCCTGCTGTTTGGCGCGCTCCAGCTTTCCACGCCCTTGCCCCGCTTGCTGCTGTGGGGCGGCCTGGCCACGGCCATCACCACGCTGCCCTTGCTGCTGGTGAGCCATATCGCAGCCCTGGCCGCGGCCGTGCTGGTGGCAGGCTTGTTTTTTGCGCCCACGCTGATTGTGGCTATGTCGCTGGTGGAGCGCCTGGTGCCCGCGCAGCGCCTGACCGAGGGCATGACCTGGTTGCTGGCCGGCTTGAACGCCGGCGTGGCCCTGGGCGCAGCGCTGTCCGGCCAGGTGGTGGATGGCGCAGGCACCCGCGCCGGCTTTGGCATTGCACTGTGCGCCGGCCTGGTGGTGCTGGCCGTGGCGTGCTGGGGCCACAGGCGTTTGCCTGTGCAGGGCAGCACCACGACGGCTGCGGCCTGAGCTTCGTTTTTTCATTGCAAAGCATTCCAAGCATGACTGTTTCATCCGACTTCAGCGGGGCTGCGGCCCGCCATCCCTGGCTGGCCGTGGGCGCCGTAGGCCTGGCCACTTTTTCGGTGGTGACCACCGAGATGCTGCCCGTGGGCCTGTTGACGCCTATGGCCGAGCAACTGGGCGCATCGGCCGGTGCCACAGGCCTGGCGATTTCCTTGCCGGCGTTGCTGGCGGCGCTGTTTGCGCCATTGGTGGTGCTGGCGGCGGGCGGCGTGGACCGGCGCAGGATTCTGTGCGGCCTGCTGGCCCTGCTGATGGCCGCCAACATTGCCTGTGCCTTGGCGCCCAGCCTGGGCTGGCTGCTGGCCGCGCGGGTGCTGGTGGGGTTTTGCATGGGCGGCATCTGGGCCGTGGCCGGTGGCTTGGCAGCCCGGCTGGTACCTGTTGCGGCCGTGGGGCTGGCCAGCTCCATCATCTTTGGCGGGGTGGCTGCAGCGTCGGTACTGGGTGTGCCCTTGGGAGCGCTGATCGGTGACTTTGCGGGCTGGCGCTGGGCTTTTGCCGGCATGGCCTTGCTCAGCGGCCTGGTGCTGCTGCTGCACCTCGCTGTTCTGCCAGCGCTGCCGGTGGCCTATTCGGTCACGCTGGGCCAGTTTGGCGCACAGCTGCGCAACCGCAAGCTGCAGGCCGGCCTGGTGTTGATAGCGCTGCTGGTGGCCGGGCATTTTGCGGTGTTCACCTTTGTGCGCCCGCTGTTGCTGTTGGTCTCCGGCTTGGATGCGCAATGGATGGGCGCGCTGCTGTTTGCCTATGGCATGGCCGGTATGGCGGGCAACTTTCTCGTCGGCATCGTCGCGCCACAGCGCTCGGTACGGGCCTTGATGGCCATTGCCCTGGGCCTGCTGTGCGTGCCGCTGCTGTTTCTGGCACTTGGCGGCTCACCCATGGGTGGCAGTACCGTATTGCTGCTCTGGGGTCTGGCCTATGGCGGGGTGTCGGTGGGCCTGATGGGCTGGATGGTCAAGGCGGCTCCCCAGGCCGTGGAGGTGGCTTCTTCCTTGTATGTGGCCGTTTTCAACCTGGGCATTGGCCTGGGGGCCTGGATGGGAGGCCAGTTGGTGGATGGGCCCGGTGTCGTGGCCAATCTCTGCTTGGCCACAGGGCTGTTTGCCATGGCCTTGCTGCTCACCATGGGCATGGGGCGGTGGGAGCGGCAAGACGCTGCTGCTGGTGCGTAAAGCAGGGCTGTTTGAAGACCTGGCGTAATCGGTGATGGAAGCCTATCAAGGCTGTGGCGCTGGTGCGTTCTGCGCAGGGCTATCCGCTTTGGGTGCAGCAGCAGGGGCGCCGCTCTCGCTGGTTTCCGGCTCGCTCTGCGTTGCTGCGGGTGTGGGGTGCTGCGGCACCACCTGCACAGGTGCCGCCATGGGCGTAGAGGCTGGGCGCTGCGGCGGTGTCAGTGGCGGCGCGGCCGGCGGGGTATAGCGAGGGCCTGCATGGCCGGTATCGGGGGAGGTGTGGCCCGTATCCGGCGAGGCATGGCCTGTATCGAGGGCTGCATACCAGCGCGTGCTGGGGACCACGAGGGCCGTAGCTACGGTGCAGGGTGAAGCAGGAGTCGCGGACTGGCAGGCAGCCAGTGCGGCGATGGCCAGTCCGGTCAAGGACCAGCACAGCGGCCGGTGCAGAGTGGTGGCAAGGGTGGCGTAGAAGGTCATGGTGCAGTCTTTCCCTCTGGTTTTGCTGCTGAGGCAGGCAGGACAGAAACCTGGTGGCAGGAGGCATCCAACTGGGAGCTCCCATAGTGTGCCGAGGCTTCCGCAGGAAGGCACATATGCTCTTATAACGCCAGTGCGCCAGGGGCCTTAGATCGCAATGCTGTAGTGCACGCCTATCTCAATTTTTCCCGAGGGGGTGTGCTCTGGCTGTGCTTGGCCTTGCTGAACAAATCCAGCGGCGAGCAGCACTTTTTCCGAGGCGGGATTGTCTTGAGCCGTACGGGCACGAAGCCTTTTCCAGCCCAGGCTGCGTGCAATCTCCATGCTCAGCCTGAGTGCCAGACCTGAGACACCCCGGCCCCGGTGCGCGGGTGCCACCCAATAGCCAACCTCTGCATCCTCCGGCTGGATGTCAAAGATCACCAAGCTTCCCAGAAACTCCTGGGAGCTGGCGTCGGCAATGGTGAGAATCGCCAATGTCCCATTGCGCAACCCGTCTGCAATCACGCCATGGAGCATGTCGAGCACGATCTGCGTGCTGTATTTTTCCAGCGGAAGGTGGGCAAAGCGCTGGACCTGGGCATCGTCGGTTCCGGCGGCATAGGCCTGGGCATCCGCATCGGACATGGGTCTGACTGTCACCAGGCCGTCAGAGATGGGGAGGGCCGTGAGGAAATCGGCGGCTGTCTGTTTGGTCATGTTATTGGGGAGGTCCATTTCTCTTTTCTTTCTTGACGCCCACAGGCTTTGCAGGGGGCTGAAACTGCGAGGTCTTCCAGCCATCGTGATTGAGTTTGGCTAGCATGTCTTGCAGAGCTTGCGCGGTGACCTTGTGAATGTGCTGGGCCTCCTGCAGGCGTGCCACCGCGTCTTTGGCCAGTTCGCAGTCCGACAGCAGCTCATCCACATAGACCGAGAATCGCTGGCATGCCTGGATGCTTTGCTCGATGGATATTGCAAACGGATTGGCCTGCAGCTTGAAGTAATCCTGTCGTTCGCCGCGCACGGTCACCCGCTCGATGACTCCCAGGCGCTCCAGCAAACGGGTGTTGGTGCTGACGCTGGCTCGGCTGGCCTGCATGCGCTCAGCCAGTTCGGAAAAGCTGATGGGGCCACCATCGAGCAAAAAAACACCAATCAGGCGCCCTGCAATGCGGGGCAAGCCGCTGTTCTTTGCCTGAATGGCACTGCGCTCGATGAACAATTCGCGAGCTTGCTGCGTGGGCACTTTCTCTTTATCCATCGTTAGGTTTTTTTTGTTTGAATTGTTCATTGTATACTGAACAAATTGCATGGGATATGCTGTGGTCGGTTCTTGCCATCTCATCAGGGGCAGCGCGGCATGGGTATAGGTTCCCGAATGGCGGGCTCGTACTTCGGCCTTTACGGCAGTGCAATTGAAGCTGGAAAGCCGTGGACCATCCTGCTGGCAGGTGCCACGCTGGGCCGGTCAGATGGGCAGCTTATGAAATTTCCTGAACCGATATACCGATACTGGAAGGCGCCTTTCATAGGCACTGATCTCTACCGTGACAGCAAGCTGAGTGTGGTGGTCAATCCGGAGTTGGAGGCGGATGAAAGAGTCACGATTCTTCATACCGTGGGTGATGCACACACTGCCATCGCATTGCGGCCCGACGTGGCGCAATCGCTGAAAGCTACAGCCATATGGGATGCGGGTGGCCCGTTGTCCGAGGCCGTGGTGCGCGAGGGGCTGCAGCAGATCGGCATCGTGATGCATGGTGCCGACAATCTTTTCTATCTGCCTGATTCCGCGCGTGGAGCTTGGGTCGCCGAAACCGATGCGGACCATGTCCGCAGCCTGCATGCAGGCGATGCCGCCTTGTTCGCCGAATTCGAGCGCCATGTCAGCCAGGAGGATCTTGATGCCGCATTGATCGACCTGGACGACTGGGCCGTATTTGGAGCCCTGGGTCAGGATGGCCGTTTGCTCAGCATCGCAAGTACCTATCCCTGGGGTGGTGTGCCGCTGGCGGATATCGGTGTGCTGACGCTGGAGTCAGCACGCGGAAATGGTTGCGCCAAGCAGTTGCTGCGCGCCGCTGCCCGCCATGCGATGGCGCGTGGATACGAGCTGCAATACCGCTGCCAGCTGGACAACAAGGCTTTCATGGCCCTGGCGCAGGCAGCAGGGTTGGTGCTGTTTGGCTGCTGGGAAATATCTTCACCAGACAGCGCTGCAGGCATGGCGCAAGCAGCACCATGATCTGCTTGATGATGTGGGAAAAGGAGCTGGGGGAGTGATGCAAGAAACCGATAAGCCGCTGCTGATCCGCCGGGCCACGGCGTTGGATGTACCTGCGGTGCTGCAGGTCTTCGATGAGGTGATGGCCTGGTTTGTGCAGATCGGCAATGAGGGCCAATGGGGGAGCGAGCCCTGGTCTGCATTGCCGCGGCGGGTGCAACTGGTGGAGGACGCCTGTGCCTTGCCCGAAGCCTGGGTGGTGGAGGATGAACATGGCCGCCTGTTGGCTGCTCTGATTTTGGGAGAGGCCCAGCCCTATGTGCCCGCCGCCACGGAGCCGGAAATCTATGTGCGCGTGCTGGTGGCCTCGCGCGATGCGCGGGCGCGCGGCATAGGGCGGTGTTTGCTGGCCTTTGCCGATGACCGTGCCCGGGCTGCGGGCGTGCAGCGTTTGCGTGTGGACTGCTACGGTGGCGGCTCGGGCGCGCTGGTGCAGTTTTATGAGTCCTGTGGCTATGCGCGCATTTCGACCTTCAGCGTGGATGGCTGGCCAGGCCAGTTGCTGGGGCGCAGCCTGTGCAATCAAGGCCGCGGCGGGTCTGCTGCGGTGTGAGACGGGGTCTGGCAGGACTCCGAAGGAAAGTATGACGATGATTCGAAATTCCCGCCCCGAGGATGGCGAGCGGGCGATTGAAATCTGGCGCCGCGCAGTGGACGCCACCCATGGTTTTTTGACGCCAGAAGACAGGCAGTCCATTGACGCATTGGTGTGCGGTTTTCTGCCCCAGGCCCCGCTGTGGCTGGCGGTGGATCGCCAGGACTACCCCTTGGCATTCATGCTCATAGACAACGGGCATATGGAGGCCTTGTTTGTGGACCCTGCTTACCGCGGGACCGGCATTGGTGCCGCCCTGGTGCGCCATGGCCTGGCGCTGCACCCCCAGATGAGCACCGACGTCAATGAGCAGAATGCGCAGGCCGTGGGCTTTTACGAAAAAATGGGCTTTGAGCGCACGGGCCGCTCGCCGCTGGATGGACAGGGAAGGCCTTATCCACTCATTCATTTGAAGCACAGCGGTGTCTGAGTCCCTTCTTGGACTCAAAAAGCCTCGCGGTGCCGTTCAAAACACAGTAAATCAAACCACTGACCATGCAGCTCAAAGCTGCGGCGGGAGTGGCCGAACTGGGTAAAGCCCTGTTTTTGCAGCACGCGCACCGAGGCCTGGTTTTCGGGCCGGGCCACGGCTTCTATGCGTTGCAGCTGGTGGGTGCTGAAGGCCTGCTGCAGCACCGCCTCCACGGCCAGACTGGCCAGGCCACGGCCGCCGCAGTCCGGGGCCACGCGGTAGCCCAGCGAGGCGCTGTGGAAGTGGGTGCGGCGCACCTGGGTCAGGTTGATGCGGCCTACCAGGGCCTCGCCTTCCCAAATCAGATAGTGAAAAGCCTGGTCACTGTCCTGGCGCTGCAGGGATGCGGCCATTTCCTCTGCAAAGCCTGGGGCGCTGTAAAAGCGCTCGGGTCTGGCCTGTACCCATTGCTCGAAATAGGCGCGGTGCGCGCGTTCAAAAGCCCAGAGCGCGGGGGCGTCGGAAGCGGCAAGCAGGCGGATGTGGGCAGGGCTGGACGGGGAAGAGGGCATGGCGACGGGGCAGAGAGAACACCAGCGGACACGGGCTGCATGGGTAGTGACCTGTGCATTCTAGGTAGCCCTGGCTGGGATCTCAGCGGAGCGGGAGCGCATGCTCAGGTCCTGGCTTTGTTCTGGCAGCGTTGCTGATTCCAGACCGCCGCCCAGCACCTTGTACAGCGTCAGCTGGTTTTGCAGCTGTTGCAGGTGCAATGCGGACAGGGCCAGTTCGGCCGTGCGCTGGCGTTCCTGGGCATCGAGCCAGGCACGCAGCGGGACCTGACCGGCGCGGTAGCGTGCCGCGTACAGCCGGGTGATTGCTACAGATTCCTGCAGCGAGCGCTGCTGTGCCTGCTCCTGCTCCTGCAACTGGGTGCGTGCCGACAGCGCTTTTTCCGTCTCGGCCAGTGCGGTGTACAGCAGCTTGCGAAAGTTGACCACGGCTTCCTCATGCTGGGTGCGTGCAATGGCGGTGTTCAGCCGCATCTCGCCCACATTGAGAAAGGGCAGCGTCATATTGGCGCCCAGCGCTGCCACGGGGTTGCTGAGCAGCTGGAGCAAGGCGCTGCTGGAGCCGCCCAGGCTGCCGGTCAGTGACAGCGTGGGGTAGTAGCGCGCGGCGGCGGCGTCACTGCTGGCCAGCGAGGCGCGCAGGCGCAGCTCGGCGGCGCGCAGGTCCGGGCGCCGGCCCAGCAGCTCGGCGGGCAGGCCGGCCTCTACGGAGGGCAGAGGGGTCAAGGGCAAGGCCAGCGGCTCGCCGCCGGGGGCGTCCGCACCGCTGAACAGCTCGGTCAGGGCCTGACGCAGCTCGGCACGGGCCTGGACATACTGGCTCCAGAAGACCTCTTGCTGGGCCTGCGATTGGCGGGCCTCGCGCAGCGCCAGGCTGGAGACCGCGCCGCTGCGGTACTGGGCCTGGACCAGCTCGGTCGTGCGGCGCGCATAGGCCAGGCTGTGGCTGGCGGATTCCAGGCGCTCATTGGCCTGGGCCAGCTGCCAGTACAGGCCGGCCGTGGTGGTGGTGAGGGTCAGGGTCACTGCCTGCTTGTCCTGCAGGCTGGCCTGGGCCTCAAAGCTGGCGGCATCGCGCTGTGCACCCAGGCGGTCGAACAGGTCCAGCTCCCAGCCCACGCTCAGCGATGCGCTGGCGTTCTCTGTGGTGCTGCGCGGGCTGCCTGACAACGGCCGGCTGGCACCGGTGCTAGCTGTGGCGCCAGGCTGGGGCAGCAGGGCGTGGCCGGCCAGCTGGGCCTGCAGTGCGGCGCGGCGCACGCGCAGGCCTGCTGCGGCGAGGTCGGTGTTGCGCTCCAGGGCCAGGTCCATCCAGGCGTTGAGGCGTGGGTCGCCCAAGGCATGCCACCAGGCATCTGTCACCGGCTGGGCAGTGACGGAAGGCGCGTGCGCGAACTGCGCGGGCAACAGCACCTGTGGTGCCTCGTACGTGGTGCGCGTGAGTGCGCCACAGCCCGCCAGGGCCAGGGCACTTACGATCCAACCGGTTTTCAAAACATGCATGTTCAATCTCTGGACAGGGCTTGTACGGGATCAAGGCGTGCGGCGCTGCGTGCCGGCAGAAAGCCAAAGCTGATCCCTATTAGCGAGGAACAGGCCACGGCCAGTGCGATGGAGGTGGTCGAGAACGACAGCTGGATGGGGGCGCCCGCCAGGCTGACGAGCAGCCCCAGGCCCAGCGCCAGGGAGATGCCCAGAACGCCGCCGACGATGCAGACCAGCACGGACTCGATCAGGAACTGCTGCAAGATGTCCGACTGGCGCGCGCCTATGGCCATGCGCACGCCGATCTCCCGTGTGCGCTCGGTCACCGAGACCAGCATGATGTTCATCACACCGATGCCGCCTACCAACAGCGCAATCATGGCGATGGCCGAGACCAGCAGCGTCAGCGTGTTGCTGGTGCGCGTGATGGTCTGGCGGATCTGGTCGGAGTTCCAGACAAAGAAGTCCTTGCCGCCGTGGCGCTCGGTCAGCAAGGCCGTGGCAGCCTTTTGCGCGACCTCGGCCGGCACCGCGTCCTTGATGCGCAAGGTGATACTGTCCAGGTGGTATTTGCCGACCAGGCGCGTGGCGGCCGCAGAGTAGGGCACGAAGAAGGTGGGCGTGGAGCCGCCGAAGCTGTTTTGCGCGGGCCGCAGCACGCCCACGATTTCTACCGGCATCTGGCCCAGCAGCACGATTTCACCCAGCGGGCTGGGGTGGCCCGGGAACAGGGCGGAGGCGGTCTTCTGGTCGATCACGGCCACCTGGGCATGCAGGTCCATGTCGCGCTGGTCAAAAAAGCGCCCGGAGGCCAGGCGCAGTCCGCGCACCCGGAAATGCTCGGCACCCACGCCGGTGACCTGGGCGGATGCTGCGTTTTCCTGATACAGCGCCGTGATGTTGACCGACACACTGGGTGTGGCACTGTCCACATAGGGCTGCTCGGCCAGGGCCTGGGCGTCGGCGGCGACCAAGGTCTCTATGGCCGCTGCACGTGTATCGCCAAAATCCTTGCCCGGGAAAATGTCCAGGGTGTTGGTGCCCAGCTCGCTGATCTGGTTCATGACCTGCTGCTGCGCACCTCGCCCTAGCGCCACCACGGACACCACGGCCGAGATGCCGATGATGATGCCCAACATGGTCAAAAAAGTGCGCAGGCGGTGGGCGTTCATGGCCCTGAGCGCCATGCGCAAGGCCTCGCCAAAACGATCGGCCCACACGCGCCAGGAGGCCGCGCGGCCCTGGGTGGCAGGCAGCAGGGCGGCCTGAGGTGTTAGCGGCGCGGTGCGCCGGTCCGCGATGATGGCGCCGTCGCTGATCTCGATCACGCGCGAGGCATGGGCCGCGACCGACATATCGTGGGTCACCAAGATGATGGTGTGCCCGCCGGCATGTAACTCCTGCAATATGCGCATGACCTGCTCGCCGCTGGCCTTGTCCAGTGCGCCCGTGGGCTCGTCGGCCAGAATGACCGCGCCGCCATTCATGAGCGCGCGGGCAATGGACACGCGCTGTTGCTGGCCGCCCGAGAGCTGGCCCGGTCGGTGCTGCATGCGGTCTTCCAGGCCCAGGCGCTGCAGCAGTGCGGCCGAGCGTGCATGGCGGTCGGCAACCGAAGTCCCCGCGTAGACGGAGGGCAGCTCCACATTGCCCTGGGCCGTCAGGTCGGACAGCAGGTGGTAGCGCTGGAAGATAAAGCCGAAATGCTCGCGCCGCAGCGCGGCCAGGGCGTCGGGGTCCAGCTCGCCGGTTTCGCGGCCGGCGATGCGGTAGCTGCCCGAGGTTGGCCGGTCCAGGCAGCCCAGGATGTTCATCAGCGTGGACTTGCCCGAACCCGAGGCCCCGACGATGGCCACCATCTCGCCGGCCTCGATCTCCAGGTGGATGTCCTTGAGCACCGCCACGGTGGTGTCGCCGGCAGGGAATTCCCGGCGCAGGCCCTGCATCTGCAGCAATGGCTGGCCCATGCTCACAGTCCTTCGGCTGCGGCAGTGGTGGCGTGGCCGGTCTCTCCGATCACCACCTGCTCGCCCGGCGCCAGGCCCGACAGCACCTGGGCCTGGGCATTGGTGCGCAGGCCCAGGCGCACCTGGCGCTCGGCAAGCTTGCCCTGGCCCTCAAGCACCCGCACCGCATAGCTGTCGCCGTCGGCGCTGCGTGCGCCCAACGCGGCGGCGGGGACCAGTACCGCCTTGTCGGCCTGGGCCACCCGCACTGTGACCTGGGCGGTCATGGACGGGCGCAGTCGGCCCTCGGGGTTGGGCACGTCGAACTGGGCGTTGTAGTAAATGGCCTTGGCGGTCGGTGTGGCGGTGGCTGCCGCGGCACCGCCAGCGTCGTTGACGATGGAGGTGGGGGCCGGCTCTATGCGCTCTATCTTGGCCTCATGCCGCTGGCGGCCGCTGCCCAAAGTGGTGAACCACACGGCTTGGCCGAGCTGTATTTTGTCGATATCGGCCTCGGCAACCTCCGCGTGCACGGTCATCACATCGAGCTTGGCCAGCAGAGCGATGGTGGGCGTGGTCTGAAAGGAATTCAGCGTCTGCCCCTGCTTGGTGACCACGGCCACGATGACGCCGTCCATGGGCGCGACGATGCGTGTGTAGCCCAGGTTGATGCGCTCGGTTTCGACCTGGGTGTAGGCCTGCTCGATCTGTGCCTGCAGGGCGAGGATCTCTGCCTGGGCCGTGTCCAGCGCCGCCTTGGCGGCCTCGTGGTCGGCACGCGAGGTGGCATCGGCCTGTATCAGCTCCTGCTGGCGCTGGAAGCTCAGCTGGGCCTGGACCAGTGCGGCGCGGCGCGCAGTCAACTGGGCCTGCAAGGCCGTCACCGAGGCCTCGGCATTGCGCAGCTTGATGCGCTGGGGCTGGGCATCGACTTCGGCAATCAGGTCGCCAGCCTTGACCTTCTGGCCCAGCTCCACATGCAGGCGCTGGACCTGGCCCGACACCTGGGCACCGACCGAGACCAGCTCCTTGGCATGCAGGCGGCCTACGGCCAGCACCGTCTGCTCCAGGTCACCGACGGTGACGGCAGCGGTGGTGTATTGGATGGGGGCGGTGGCCTTGAGCTGCCACACCGCGATGCCTGCGACCAGGCAGGCGCCGATCACGGCGGCTACGGTCGACTTGCGCTTGAACTTCATGCTTTCCCTGCTGCGTATGCCGCTGCAGAGTCAAAACTCCCTGCCCAGCGCTTCGCCAAATGTTCGAACTTAGCACTCTGGCATGGATCGATGTGCAGGCGTTGCAGCCAGGATGGAGATTGGATGTAAAAAACAGCGGTTCCTATGCAGCTGCGTTGGAGCGCAATCGGGATGGGTTCGAGTCGATGGGGCGCCGCTGCAGCGGCGTCAGTGTGTCAATGCGTTTTTCTCTGCGCTGCGCGGGAGAGGACGCAGTGCCCTGGCATTGGCCAGCATTTGTCACAGGATACCGAGCCTGATGGAAAGAGCTCTATGGATGTGTGCGATGGGGCGGATGGCCAGTTCTTGCGGCGCCACCACGGCAACAGGCCTTTTTTGCGGGGCCACTGTTGGTTTTGCGCATGCAGGCTTGGTCTATGAGCACTGTTTTTGCGGCGGGCTGAGGCTAGGTCAAGCCCTTTGTCCAGGAGCATCCATGGCGCGCTGAGCCTTGATTGGGGGGGGGCTGGCAGCTGTTTGGAGCGCGATAAAAATTGAATTTCCGTGATTCCGCAGGCGTGGTTACAAGGTGTTCATTGCCGGGATGGGCACAGGGGAATGGCTCGGCAAAAAGGGGGACATATACGATGGACATGCCGTGGTTGGTGCTTGCATGCCGGGGGGCTTCCATCGAGTGAAGAAGGGGCCTGCGGGCTTTGCTTTGCAGCCCGGGCCATGGACGCTCCCAAGCGAAAAATGGGCGCCAATGCAGCGAGCTTCCCCTCTAGGTACTCAGCGGGAGACTGGGTGCTTCTGTGTACATGCAAGCCTTGATAGTCGCAGATACCGTCCCCGGATACGCTGTTGCATTGCCTGGTCTTGCCGTCTGTGCTGGCAGGGGAGTGCGCTGGGTTGCCAAGCCGGGCCCTTGATGGGGGACGTGTGGCTGCTTCCGAAAGGTTCATCCATACGTATTCCAAGCAAGGAGATCGAGATGGCAATGACGAAGCAGTTACTCAAAGGGTTTTCCGTGGTGGCACTGGCTGGCGCGGCCAGTCTGGTCCACGCACAAAGTTCGGTCACGGCTTATGGGCGCGTGGTGTCCGGCGTGGCCTACCAGTCCAATATTTATGACTCCAGTACACAAACGACCGGCAATGTCTGGCGCGCGGCCGGCAATGAGTGGGGAACCAGCTTCTGGGGGTTCAAGGGCGTGGAGGATTTGGGGGGTGGGCTCTCGGTCTTGTTCCAACTTGAGGGCGGATTCAATGCCCCCAAGGGTGGGGCAGGTGCCGGCAACGAGGGGCTGTCTTTCAACCGTCGCTCCACCGTGGGCCTGAAAGGCAGCATGGGGGTGCTCAAGCTGGGCCGGGAAATACCGGTCTCCGATGCCGTGTGGGCCCTGGACCCCGCAGGCCAGCAGACCATGGGCTCAGCCACCTTGGTCAAGGGTCGAAACTGGATCGGCCATAGCAATATGATTTATTACGAGACCCCGAATCTGGGTGGTTTCAGCGGCTTTGTGCTGACCAGCCTGGGCGAGCAGGCAGGCTCGAACACCGCCTCGCGCAAGGATGCCATTGCCTTGACCTACGCCACGTCTGGCGTGGAGCTGCGCCTCATCTACGACGTGGTGCGGGATGCCAATGGCCGGTACAGCGATCTGTACACCACCTCCAAGCACATGGTGCTGGGGGGGACCGCAACGCTGGGGCCGGCCAAGCTGTTTGCAGCCTATGAAAAACTTTCGGCCCCCGATGTAACGAGTGGCTCCGACAAGGCCACGCATTACTGGCTTGGCGCGCGCTACCAGCCGAGCACGCCGCTGGCTCTGATCGCTGCGGCCTACCGCACAAAGCTGAACAACGGCGGTGGATCGGCCAATTTGTTCATGCTGGGAACCGAGTACAGCCTGTCCAAGCGCACCTTGCTGTATGCCAGTGTGGGCAGGGTGGCGAACAAAGGGGGGGCTGATTTCGGCATCGTCACAGAAGGTGCAGCCCCGGTCGCTGGTGGTGCGCAGAGCGGGTTTTATGCGGGGATTGCGCATTCGTTTTGAAGGACAGAAGCTCCCCCTGAGCCGCTTCGCGTCTTTCCCCTCTCTGGCTTCGCCGGAGGGAGATGGCACCGGCACGGCGGGGCGGTCCTTGCGCGGTGCCCTGGCATGGGGTGCGCCAGTTTCATAGGCTGTGGGGCTCTTTTGCTGCGGCGTGGCCGGCGTAGATCTTTGCGCGGTGCCCTGGCATGGGGGCGCTTGTTGTATGTGCTGGGCCCCCTGGTTTTTCTCCCTCGCCCCTTTGGGGAGAGGGTGGGGTGAGGGGCTGGCCGGTGCAGTGCTGGGCTTCAAGTCCTAGGCTTGTGGCCCGCGCTGCAGCGGGCCAGCCTGTCTGGCCTTACTTCCAGTACTGGCACTTGCTTTCGGCCTTGGTGGTCCACACTTGGTCGGCCGGCAGCTTTTTGACGATTTTGTAGTAGTCCCAGGTGCCCTTGGATTCGGCGGGAGACTTCACTTCCATCAAATACATATCGTGGGCGTAGCGGCCGTCGGGGCGGATCATGCCTTCGCCGAAGAAGTCCTTGATGGGCTTGCTCTTCCATTCGGCCATGACCTTGTCGGCCTCCAGCGTGCCGGCGCGTTGCACGGCCTGCAGCCAGGTCATGGTGGCGGAGTAGTCGGCAGCCTGGATTTCGCTGGGGCGGCGCTTGGTCTTGGCCATGAATTTGTCGGCGAACTTGCGCGACTCGGCGTTCATGTCCCAGTACCAGGGCGCGGTGAACTGCATGCCCTCGGTGTTCTTCACGCCCAGGCTGTGGATGTCGCTGAAGAACACCAGCAGGCCGGCCAGCTTCATGGTTTTGGTGACACCGAATTCCTTGGCCGCCTTGATGGAGTTGACGGTGTCGCCTCCGGCATTGGCAAGGCCCAGGATCTGGGCCTTGCTGTTTTGGGCCTGCAGCATGAAGCTGGAGAAGTCGCTGGCGTTCAGCGGGGTCTTGACCGCGCCCACCACCTTGCCGCCGTTGGCCTGCACGATTTTGGAGGTGTCGGCCTCCAGCGCATGGCCGAAGGCGTAGTCGGCGGTGAGGAAGAACCAGCTCTTGCCGCCGGCTTCCACCACGGCCTTGCCCGTGCCCTTGGCCAGGGCCACGGTGTCAAAGGCGTAGTGCACGGTATAGGGCGTGCACTGCTCATTGGTCAGGGCCGAGCTGCCGGCGCCGTTGTCGACAAAAATGCGTTTTTTCTCGGCAGCCACCTGCGCCATGGCCAGGGCGGTGGCGCTGTTGGTGCCGCCAAACACCAGGCTGATGTCTTGCTGGTCAATCCATTCGCGGGCCTTGCTGGCGGCAATGTCGGCCTTGTTCTGGTGGTCGGCCGTCATAAGCTCGATGGGCTTGCCCAGCACCTTGCCGCCGAAGTCGTCGATGGCCATCTGGATGGCGGTGGCGCCATGCTTGCCCTCCACATCGGCGTAGAGGCTGGACATGTCGGTGATGAAGCCGATCTTGACGGTGGCCGGCTCCTTGAACTGAGCCTGTGCGCTGCCCAGGCTCAATGCCAGTGCGCCGATTGCCAAAGCCAAGGGGGTGGGGTGCTGCCGCATGCGAATTTCCTCCAGAAATGTTGTGGATCAGGTCGTTGTTTGGTTCGCTGATACATGCTGGCACGGTGCTTTACGGCTGCCTACCGGGCCGCTGCGCAGGGGAAATTCCCAATGGGCGCAGCCGTGGATGCTCCGTAGATAGTGGAGCACGCTGCGCTGGCGCAGCCTGGGTTTCCAATAGATTTGACTGCAAGATGCAGCTTGCAAGCGCAGTAAGTGCTATGGATTTTTGCAATGCTGTGGTTGGGCACCGTTCTGGATCGGGGCGGCGGCTGTGCAGCACATGGCCGGCAGGGGCAGAGCGCAGGCCTCAAAAAACAACAGGGCCTTGCGGCCCTGTGGATATGTGGCGAGCGCTCAGCCTCGTGCAGGTCTTTGTGCGGTCTTGGGGCGGAAAGCCTTGCATACCGTGTCCCGGGTTTCCAGATAGGGCCCGCCGATCAGGTCTATGCAATAGGGCACGGCGGCAAAAATGCCATGCACCTGCTGCTGGCCGTCGGCGGCCTTCAGACCTTCCAGGGTTTCGGCAATCGCCTTGGGCTGGCCCGGGAGATTGATGATGAGGCTGCTGCCCCGCACCACGGCCACCTGGCGCGACAGAATCGCTGTGGGCACAAAGGTCAGGCTGATCTGGCGCATTTGCTCGCCAAAGCCGGGCATGACCTTGTCGGCCACGGCCAGCGTGGCCTCGGGTGTGACATCGCGCAGCGCCGGGCCGGTGCCGCCCGTGGTCAGCACCAGGTAGCAGCCCGCATCTACCAGCTCCACCAGGGTCTGGCTGATGCCCGTCTGGTCGTCGGGAATCAGCCGTGCCTCGAAGTGGATGGGGTTGTGCAGGGCACGCGTGAGCCAGTCCTGCAGCGCGGGCAGGCCCTTGTCCTCATACACGCCGCTGCTGGCGCGGTCGCTGATGGAGACAATGCCGATCTTCACCGGCTCGGCCGGGGGCAGCTCATGCATCGTCATCTTCGGGGGCGGCGTCGGCCTCGGTCCCGTCGGCTTCGTCACCGGTGATGTGCAGGCGCACCAGCTGGAACAGCTCGCGGTAGGCGCGGCCCTTGGTGGCGGGTGGCGGTGTCTGGCCCTTGGCTTCGGCCTCGGCAGCCTTGGCCTGGGCCGTGGCGTCGTCCTTGCGGGCCTGGCGCATCAGCGCGCGGATCTGCTGGGTGTCGGTGGCCGGGAACTGGTCCATCCACGGGCCCAGGTTGTCGTCGCTGGCGATCAGGCGGTCGCGCCACAGCTCGGCAATTTGCGTTTGCTGCTTGACGATGCTGGCGCCGGTGCGTTGTTCGTTGAGCGCATCCTTGACGGCGGCAATCTGCTGCTCGTCGAGCTTGCGCATCAGCTTGCCGATGAACTGCATCTGACGGCGCTTGCCTTCAAAGTTGGTGATGCGCAGGGCTTCTTGCAGGGCGTCGGTGAGCTTGTCGGGAAGCTGCAGGCGCTCCAGCAGGCCGCGGCGCAGCGTGAGCAATTCCTTGCCCAGATCCTGGAGGGCATCGCTTTCGCGCTTGAGGTCGGTCTTGGTGGAGTCCCAAGTGCCTTTGAGTTCGGCCTTCAGTTCAAGGTCGAGTTCGCTGCCTTCGGCGACGAACTTGCCTCGCACGAAGTAGCCCTTGGTGGGTTTGCGTGACATGGTGAGGGGGCAATTGTCTTGGCAGCGCAGGGCGCGCTGCAGTGGCGGCTATCATATCCGCCGCTATGAAAAAACCCCGCTCCAGCGCCACAAGCTCCACCGCCGTGCAGGCCGATTCCGGTTTCAGCTATCGCCGTGAATTTTTTGAAGGTTTGGTTGACCAGGCCCTGGCCCATGCCAAGAAGCTGGGCGCCACCGATGCCGGGGCCGACGCCTCGGAAGGCTGCGGCCTGAGCGTTAGCGTACGCAAAGGCGAGCTGGAGACCGTGGAACGCAACCGCGACAAGTCGCTGGGCGTGACGGTCTACGTCGGCCAGCGCCGCGGCAATGCCAGCACCTCGGACTTCTCGGAAGAGGCGGTCAAACGCACCGTGCAAGCCGCCTACGATATTGCCCGCTTCACCGCCGAAGACCCTACGGCCGGCCTGCCCGATGCCGATGACATCGCTCCCGAAGCCACGCACCGCGACCTGGACCTGTTCTTCCCCTGGGATGTGAGCAGCGAAGAGGCCGCACGCCTGGCCCTGGAATGCGAGGCCGCGGCCCTGGCCACGCACAAGCGCATCACCAACAGCGAAGGCGCCAGCGTCTCGGCCCAGCAAAGCCATTTCTTCAGCGCCCACACCCGTGGTTTCCGTGGGGGCTATGCCAGCTCGCGCCACAGCCTGTCGGTGGCGCCGATTGCCTCGCTGCCCGGCAAGCATGGCGAGATGCAGCGCGACTACTGGTACAGCTCCATGCGCGACGCCAAGGAGCTGGCATCGCCCGAGGCCGTGGGCCGCTACGCTGCGCAGCGCGCCCTGTCCCGCCTGGGCAGCCGCAAGATCCCGACCACCGAATGCCCGGTGCTGTTCGAGTCCTCGCTGGCCTCCGGCCTGCTGGGGGGCTTTGTCCAGGCCGTGAGCGGCGGCACGCTTTATCGCAAGAGCAGCTTTTTGCTGGACTCGCTGGGCAAGAAGGTGTTCCCCAAGCACATCGACATCGAGGAAGACCCCTTCATCCTGCGGGGCAAGGGCAGCTCGCCCTATGACGACGAGGGCGTGAAGGTGCGCCAGCGCAAGGTGGTGGATGCCGGTCGGGTGGAGGGTTATTTCCTCTCCAGCTACTCGGCCCGCAAGCTGGGCATGAAGACCACGGGCAATGCCGGTGGTTCGCACAACCTCACACTCACCTCGCGCCTGACCCGCGCCGGCGACAACCTGGACGCCATGCTGCAAAAGCTGGGCACCGGCCTGTTTGTGATCGAGCTGATGGGCCAGGGCGTGAACTATGTGACCGGCGACTATTCGCGCGGGGCCAGCGGCTTCTGGGTGGAGAACGGCAAGATCGCCTTCCCGGTGCAGGAAATCACCATCGCCGGCAACCTCAAGGACATGTACATGGGCATTGAGGCCATTGGCGCCGATGCCTACAACTACGGTGCCAAGACCGTGGGCTCCATCCTCATCAACAAGATGAAAGTTGCGGGGAGTTGATTGCGACACCCCCCTGAGGCGCTTTGCGCCTTCCCCCCGCTCTCGCGTCGCTGCGCTCGCGGGCAGGGGGACGGCACCAGCGCGGCGGGGCGGCCCTTGCGCGGTGCCTCTGACGTAGGCCGTGCCAGTTTTGTGCGGCGTGGGCCTTGTTGAGTTGAGGCGCTATGCCTGCCACACCTGTGGGCACGCTCTCTGAAATTCTCGTTATTCAAAAAAGCAGCCTGCGGGCTGCTTTTTTATTGATAGCTGTAGTGGCTGATAGGCTCTGCATTTGCGGGCTGAAATGCTTATATCGCCGAGTGCTGGCTGCGACTGCAGCGAGCCGCGGCACAGGTCATACTGGCGGGCTGCTTTGGCCTTGACCACTACTCCATCCATGATTGCTGCCTCTTCTTCTGCCCATGGCATGTCCCGCACCGACTGGCTCAGTGCCCTTGTGGTCATTGTGGTCTGGGGGCTGAATTTTGTGGTCATGAAGTGGGGCCTGGCCACGGTGTCGCCGCTGCTGCTGTGCGCGCTGCGTTTCATGGCGGCATCGCTGCCGTTTTTGCTGTTTGTGCGCCCGCCCAAGAATCTGTCCTGGGGGCTGTTGGCCGCCTATGGTTTGGTGCAGGGCGTGGGCCAGTTCGGTCTGTTGTTCACGGGCATGCAGCTGGGCATGCCGGCGGGCATGGCTTCGGTGGTGTTGCAGACCCAGGCCTTCATCACCATGCTGATGGCTGCTGCCCTGCTGGGCGAAAAACCCCAGCGCTGGCAGTGGATGGGGCTGACGATTGCCATCGCCGGCCTGGTGCTGATTGGGGCGGCCCATGGCGATGGCGCCACCGAGATGAGCCTGGCGGGCTTTGTGCTCACCGTGGGGGCCGCAGCCATGTGGGCGGGCTCCAATCTGCTCACGCGTGTGGCGGCCCGGCAGGGGCCGTATGAGCCGGTGTCCTTCATTGTGTGGACCAGCCTGTTCCCCATCCTGCCCTTGTTTGCGCTGTCCTGGTGGGTGGAGGGGGCGGAGTCAATGCTGCAGCAACTGCAGGCCTTTGGGCTGCGCGAGCTGGCGGTGGTGGCCTATCTGGCCTTGCTGTCCACCTTGCTGGGCTATGGCCTGTGGACGCGGTTGTTGCAGCGTTATGCGGCCAGCACGGTGGCACCGCTGTCGCTGCTGGTGCCGGTGATTGGGCTGTTGTCGGCCATGCTGCTGCTGGGCGAGTTGCCCACGGGCCTGCAATGGCTGGGCACGGTGGGCGTGCTGCTGGGCATGGTGGTGAACCAGTTTGGTGGGCGCTGGCTGCGGCGGCGCAGCTAGGGCGTGCGAAGAGCGTGTTCAAAGTCTCTACGGCGCGTTGAAGCGTAATCGGGATAGGTTTGCGTCGATGGGGCGCAGCTTGCGCCGGGATGCAAGCTGTGCTTTTGCACGAAGAAATCGCCCGATTTCACTCCAGTCCAGAAATTGGAATGTGATGACCAGTGGCTTTGCGGGCGCGCCGCGAGGAGACGTTGAACACATTCTTCGCTCAAGAGAGCGTGCGGCCCAGGGCCTTGGCGGCTTCATGCAGGCGCGGGGCTTTTTCCAGGGCTTGGGCCAGGTTCATGCGCGCCACCGGGGCTTGCACGGCCACGGCGCAGCGCACGCTGCGGCCGTCATTGCCCCATACCGGAACGGCCACGCAGACCAGGCCTTCCACAAATTCCTCGGCATCGACGGCATAGCCTTGTTTGCGAATGCGGCGGAATTCTTCGTCCAGAACCTGGGGTGTGGTCAAGGTGGTGGCCGTGTAGCGCGGCAGCGGCAACCCATCCATCAAGGCGGTGCGCCGCGCGGCCGCCATATGCGCCAGGATGAGCTTGCCGCTGGCCGAACAGTGCACCGGCACACGGGTCCCGGGGCGCAGATTGAGCTGCAGTGGAAAGGCCGATTCGATGCGGTCCAGATACACCACCTCGGCGCCTGACAGTGCCGTGAGATTGCAGCTCTCTCCAATATCGCTCACCAACTGTCGCAGCACAGCATGGCGCACGCTTTGCTGGGCGCTCCCAGCCAAGGTGGCTTCGGCCAAACGCAGCAGTCGTGTCGCCAGGGTAAAGCGGCGGCCATCAGGCTCGCGTACCAGGAGGCCGCCGGCTTCCAGTTGCATCAGCTGGCGATGCACGCTGGGTTTGGGCCAGCCGCTGAGGGCCACCACTTCGGTCAGGCTCACAGGCCGGGCTTCACGCACCAGGATTTCCAGCAGATCGAAGAGGCGCAGTGCTGGTGGCAGGCTTGTTTTTGTCATAAATCTCGAAAAATGAGACGCCTCACTAAAAATTTTCGGGATTTTTAGCATTGAACATAGAGTGCATGCAAATGTTAGATGTGCGTGGCACGGAGAGCCTCGGACCATGACCCGTCCAATGCAGCGCACAAAAACGAGGGAGACAAAACATGCGAAATGACCGCCATACGGCGCCCGCAGCGACCCGCCAGGCACAGCCCACGGAGACCATGGTGGCCTTGATCGGTGCCGGCCCTTCGGGGCTGGCCGGGGCGCGCAATCTGCAGCGCTGCGGCATTGCGTTTCAGGGCTTTGAGGCTTACAGCGATGTGGGTGGATTGTGGAACATCCGTAACCCACGCTCCACGGTCTATGCCTCAGCTCATTTGATTTCCAGCAAGCGCACTACGGAGTTCACGGAATTCCCCATGGACGATGAAGTGGCCGACTACCCCAGCCACCGGGAGCTGACCCGCTATTTCAGCGACTTTGCCGACCGCTTCGATCTGCGCCGGCACTTTCGCTTCAACGTGCGGGTGGAAAAGGTGGAGCCTGTGCGCCCCGAAGACGCGGACACACCTTGGCGCGTGACGGTACGCAATGCCGAGGGCGCACTGGAAAGCGCTGTCTACAAAGGCGTGGTGATCGCCAATGGCACCTTGTCGGAGCCGCAGATCCCACGGTTTTTCGGCCAGTTCGCCGGCGAGCTGTTGCACACCTGTCAGTACAAAACGGCCGAGCAGCTCAAAGGCAAGCGGGTGCTGATCGTGGGCGCCGGAAACTCGGGCTGCGACATCGCGGTGGATGCGGTGCATGCGGCGCAGAACGTGGACATATCGGTGCGCCGTGGCTACTACTTCGTACCCAAGTATGTGTTTGGCAAGCCGGCCGACACCTTGGGCGGAAAGCGTTCTTTGCCGCGTTGGTTGAAGCAAAAAGTGGACAGCCAGGTGCTGAAGTGGTTTACGGGGGATCCGGTGCGTTTCGGTTTTCCCAAGCCCGACTACAAGATGTACGAGTCCCACCCCATTGTGAACTCGCTCATCCTGCACCACCTGGGTCATGGCGACATCCAGGTAAGGGCCGACATTGCCCGCTTTGACGGACACACCGTGCACTTCAAAGACAGCAAGCAACAGGACTACGACTTGGTGCTTCTGGCCACAGGCTATACCTTGCACTATCCCTTCATGGAAAAGGCTCTGCTCAACTGGAGTGGCATGGCGCCCCGGCTGTACCTGAACATCTTCAACCCGCGCTACCACCGTCTGGCCGTGCTGGGCATGCTGGAGGCCAGCGGCCTGGGCTGGCAGGGGCGCTACGAGCAGGCCGAGCTGGTGGCGCGTTACTTTCATGGCCTGGATGTCCGGGCTCCGGCGGCTCTGCGCTTTCAGGCCAAGGTGGCGGGCCCGGCTCCCGATCTGAGCGGCGGCTACCGCTATCTGCAGCTGGAGCGGATGGCGTATTACGTGAACAAGGACGTGTATCGCCGCACGGTGCGTGAAGCAGCTGCTGTGCTGCCTGCCGCTGTGGGCCAGGGCGTAGCACAGGGAGCGAGTCATGCTGCCCGTTGATGACATTCGCCTGAACTTCAACCCCGCTGCGCTGGCCTTGCTGAACGGGGTGCTGGGCTTTTTGATGTTTGGCATTGCGCTGGATACGCGGCTGGATGATTTTCGCCGCGTGGCCCGCATGCCCTGGGCCATGGCGGTGGGCATTGCTGCGCAGTTTCTGGTGCTGCCGGCCGTGACCTACGCCCTGACCTTGCTGCTGGGCGTGGGGCCCAGCATTGCGCTGGGCATGATTCTGGTCGCTTGCTGCCCGCCGGGCAATATCTCCAACATCCTCACCCACCGCGCTCGCGGCAATGTGGCGCTGTCTGTTTCGATGACGGCGATCTCCAATGCCATCGCGGTGGTGGTTATGCCGCTGAACTTTGCATTGTGGGGCGGCATGCATCCTACGGCGTCGGCCCTGCTGCAGACGATTGCGCTGAACCCGTTGGAGATGGTGGGCCATATCGTGGCCATCATTGGTCTGCCGTTTGTGCTGGGTCTGTGGTGTGCGCACCGCTTCCCGCAGGGCACGCAGCGCATCAAGAAAGCCGTGCATGTACTGAGTCTGCTGGCCTTGGTCGGTTTCATCGTGGGTGCCATTGTCGGCAACTGGCGTTTCTTTCTCGACTATGTGGGTCTAGTGCTGCTGGCCGTGGCCTTGCATGACGCCATAGCTTTTGCCACGGGCTACGGGTGCGCGCGCGTTACCGGCCTGGCGGACTATGAGCGCCGGGCCGTGGCCATGGAAGTGGGGGTGCGCAATGCGGGCTTGGGCCTGGTACTGATCTTCAGCTTTTTTGGAGGCCTGGGCGGCATGGCTGTGGTGGCGGGCGTGTGGGGGTTCTGGGACATCATTGCGGGTCTGGCGCTTGCGTCGTGGTGGAGGCGCAAAGTGCCGCAAGGCGGATCGCAGCAAGGAGTGAAGGCATGAGCGATCAAGCTATGGGCCTGGAGGTCTCCACCGCGCGTGCGCAGCGCGTGTTGGTGACGGGGGGGGACGGTTTTCTGGGGCGCAGTGTGGTGGCCGCCTTGGTCCGGCGTGCCGGTGCCACGGTGGTGGCACTGGATGTGCGCGAAGTGCCCGCAGAGCAGCGCCAGCCCGGCATGGTCTACCGCGTACAGGATGTGCGTGATGGTGGTTTGGTCGATACCTTGCGCGAATTCGATATCGACACCGTGGTGCATCTGGCCTCCATCGTGACGCCGAGCAAGGGTTCGAGCCGAGCCTTTGAATACGATGTGGATGTCAACGGCACGCGCAATGTGCTGGGCGCGTGTGTGGCAGCGGGCGTGCGGCATGTGGTAGTGTCGTCCAGCGGGGCAGCCTATGGCTACTACGCTGATAACGCTCCCTGGATTGTCGAAGACCATCCTTTGCGTGGTAACCCGGTATTTGCCTATTCCGACCACAAAAGGCTAGTGGAGGAAATGCTGGCAGAGTGGCGCGAGGCCCATCCACAGCTGCAGCAAACCGTGTTGCGCATAGGCACCATTCTGGGCGAGCGTGTGGACAACCAGATCACGGCGCTGTTTGAGAAGCAGCGTCTGTTGGCGATACGCGGCAGCGACAGCCCGTTTGTGTTCATCTGGGATGAGGATGTGACCGGCGCTATCTTGCATGCACTCCAGGGGGCGGCTCCCGGTTGCTACAACCTGGCAGGTGATGGGGCGTTGACCATTCACGAGATCGCGGAGCGCCTGGGGAAAACCACACGCGTGCTGCCTGCGGGCTTGTTGCAAGCGGCTCTGTGGCTGGGCTCTCATCTGGGTGTGAGCCGCTATGGGCCCGAGCAACTGGACTTTTTGCGTTATCGACCCGTGCTGTTGAACACGGCGCTCAAAAGCTGGGGCTATGTGCCCGGAAAAACCAGTGCCCAGGCCTTTGATGCCTTTGTCGCCGCGCGCCAGGCGCAAGGCCGCCCCGTGGCATTGGCTACGGTGGCATGCATGCCAGCGCCGTGACGGCAGTGCCCTTGTTGCGAGGGGACTGGTCGCCAGCTCCATCTGGGGGATGCGCTTTGTGGTCATGGCATGGGGCTTGTAAAGCCGGAGTTCCATGCGCTTGAGCGTCTTGTGCTTTATGGCTGCTTCTTTGCCTTGGGTGCTTTGCGCGGGTGTGCCCGCATGCACTGCCATGGCGGCTGGTGGCGGCCCGGCAGGGGGCGTATGAGCCAGTGTTCTTCATGGTGTGGATCAGCCTACTTTCCGAGCTGACATTTGGCTGATGGCCTGTGCAGCGGTGGACGGGGCCGCGCAAGGCATTGGCCGCGGTGTGGTGGGTGGTCACTTTGGGGCCTGTGCGGCTGGGCTGGCGGGCTGTATGGCCGCCACTGTTTGAGCGCATTTTCTGATCCAGGCCAAGCAGCATGCAAAGCGCAGGCACAAGCAAAAAATTTTCATGCACCCATAGTTTGTAAATATTAAAGCCATCATTAAGATTGCTGCCGGCAATCGATGCACGGTCGCTGCGCTGTGACCACCGCAGAAAAAAAGCAAAGGAAGCATGATGGTTGAGGGAATTGCAAGCGCGTCTTTGGGGGGGCTGCATGGGGCCCAGTGGCAGGCGCTGGACCGGGTGATGGCGATTGCAGCGTTTGCGCTGGACGGATCGCTGTGCCGGGCCAACAGCCGGTATCTGGATATCTTGAGGCTGACGCAGGAGCAGGCCGAGAACCGCAGCTACCAGAGCTTTTGTACGCCGCAGGATGCGGCGCAGTTCCGGCATTTCTGGGCCCGCTTGTGCAGCGGCGTCACCCATTCCGGCGTGGTGGAGCGCGTGCGTGGCGACGGCAGCCGCTGCTGGCTGGAGGCCACCTATGCGCCGGTGCACGATACCAGCGGCCAGGTGGTGCAGATCCTGAAAGTGGCCACCGACATCACCGAGCGCCGAGCGCAGGAGCAGCAGCAGCAAGAGCATCTGCAGCGCCTGTCCCTGGTGGCCGATGCCACGGATTCGGCCGTCATGATCAGCGACGGTCACTCGCGCATCCTCTATGTCAACGGCGGCTTCACCCGCATGCTGGGCTGGCGCAGCGAAGAGCTGGCGGAGGCAGATCCGATTCCCTTGCTGGTGCCGCAAATGCCGGAAGAGTTTGCCCAGACCTATCGCGGGGCCTTGCGCGCAGGCCAGCCCGTGGGGCGGGAAGAGGTGGTGGTGGGCAAGCAGGGCCAGCGTTACTGGGCCAAGGTCACCAGCAATCCCATTGTGGATGCCGACGGGCATTGGCGCTACACCATCACGGTGCTCACCGACATTACCCGCGCCAAGATGCATGAGGTCTTGCAGCACCGGGTGCTGGAGGCCATGGCCCGCGAGCGCCCGCTGACCGAGGTGCTGGAGCTGGTGTGCCGGGAGGTGGAGCGCATTGCCCCCGAGGTGGCCGTCTCCATTTTGGAGGTGGATGCCAACCAATGCCTGCGCGCCCTGGCCGGCCCCAGTCTGCCTGCGGCCTATTCGCAGCAGGTGGATGGCATGGCCGTAGGGCCCAAGGCCGGAAGCTGCGGCACGGCGGCCTGGCGCAATACGCCGGTGCGCGTGGACGACATCAGCACCGACCCGCTGTGGAGTGGCTACCAGCATCTGGTGCAGATGCTGGGCTATCGCTCCTGCTGGTCCTCGCCCATACGCAACGGCGAGGGGGAGGTGGTCGCCACTTTTGCGCTCTATTTTCGTGAAACCCTGAAAGGGGATTTGCTGGACTTTCACCAGCAGCTGATGGATGCCTGCACGCATTTGTGCACGCTGGCACTGGAGCGTGAACGCGCCCGTGCCCGTATTCGCCAGCTGGCTTTCTATGACAGCCTGACCGGCCTGCCTAATCGCAGCCTGCTGCAGGCCAGGGCCGAGCAGGCCATTGCCAGTGCGGCGCGCAATGAAGAACAGCTGGCCGTGCTGTTCATCGATCTGGACCGTTTCAAACAGGTCAATGATTCGCTGGGGCATTCGGCAGGTGATGAGCTGCTGTGCCATGTGGCCTCCAGGCTGCAGGAGGTGTTGCGGGCCTCGGATATTGCAGGGCGTTTGTCCGGCGACGAGTTCGTGGTGGTGCTGCCGCAGTGCGACGCAGAGCATGTGACCTACACCATCGAGCGCTTGCAGGGCTTGCTGGCCGCGTCGCTGCAGGTGGCCGATGCCACGCTGGCCGTGTCGGCCAGCATAGGCATTGCCATGTACCCCGCCGATGGCCGCGATATGGAGACCTTGCTGCAGCGCGCGGACATGGCCATGTACCAGGCCAAGAGTGGAGGGCGGGGGAGCTTCAGCTTCTACAGCAGCGAAATGAACCAGCTGGTACAGGAGCGCCTGGCGCTGGAGCTGGCGCTGCGCGACGCCTTGCAGAAGGCAGCGCTGCAGCTGCATTACCAGCCGCAGGTTGATCTGGAGACCGGGCAGCTGTATGGCGTGGAAGCCCTGGCGCGCTGGACCCATGCGGAGCTGGGGGAGATTTCCCCGGCGCGCTTTATTCCGCTGGCCGAGGAATGCGGTCTGATCGCCGAGCTGGGGCGTTGGGCATTGGGCGAGGCCTGCCGGCAACTGGCCCAGTGGCGGGCCCAGGGGCTGATGGTGCCGGCGGTGTCGGTCAACCTCTCCCCCACCAGCTTTCACAACCTGGACCTGCCGCGCATGATTGCCGACACCCTGGACCACCATGCCCTGGCGCCGCAAGACCTGACACTGGAGCTGACGGAAAGCGTGCTGCTTGACACCAACCCCAGCACCATGAAGACCATTGCCGAGGTGCATGCCAAGGGGGTGCGCCTGTCCATGGATGACTTTGGTACCGGCTACTCCAGCCTGAGCTATCTGCGCCGCCTGCCGGTGAGCGAGCTGAAGCTGGACCGCAGCTTTGTGGCCGACCTGGAGCATGACGCCACGGCCCAGGCTTTGAGCCGTGCCATCCTGGGCATAGGCCAGAGTCTGCACCTGACCGTGGTGGCGGAAGGGGTGGAAACACCGGTGCAAAACGCCATGCTGCATGAGCAGGGCTACCCCGTGGCCCAGGGCTTTTTGTTTTCCCGTCCCTTGGCGCCGCAGGATCTGGAGCATTGGCTGCACCAGCGCCAACAAGGCGGGCCGGAACCGGCGCCGCAAAGCGGAGCGTCCTGAGCCAGGCCGCATAAACCGGCGCAGCCCAGGCGCGAGATGGCCAGCAAGGATCGCTCCGTAGCCAAGGCCATCGTCCCCTTCCCGGAAGAGCTGCGCTTGTTCCCTAGGGTATGGCTCGCATGCTGTTAAGACCTGTTGTGATCCAGGCCGCATAAAACTGGCGTTGTCCAAGGCAGCGGCAGCCAGCAAGGGCCTACGCCGGCCGCCCCGCAGCATGGACTGCCCTCAGTCAAGGCTGTCGTTCCCCCCTCGGGGCAAGGAGGCCGTGTCCACAGGGACTTCTGTGTTTGCTCAGGCCCAGCTTGCTTCAAACTGGTGTGGCCCAAGTCAGGGCAGCCAGCAAGGGCCGTCCCGCAGCCAAGGCTGCCGCCCCCCTCGGAGCAAGGAGGCCGTGCCCACAGGGACTTCTGTGTTTGCTCAGGCCCAGCTTGCTTCAAACTGGCGTGGCCCAAGTCAGGGTAGCCTGCAAGGGCCGCCCCGCAGTCAAGGCTGCCGTCCCCCTGGGGGAAGGCGCCGAAGGCGACTCAGGGGGGAGCTAGACTCAGGGGGCTACTTTCCCCCAGCTCATGCGGGCGGGCTCGGGAGCCAGGGCCACGCCTTGCAGCTTGCCCAGGGCAGCGCCTTCCAGCTTGGTCACGCCCAGGGCGGTGAGATCCTGCGGGTCCACGGTCTCCAGCAGGCCGGGCTGCGCGCCGCGATAGCGTTCGCAAAAATGCAGGGCTTCACGCTGCTGGGCGAAGTAGACCCAGGTGGTGTCCACGCGCAGATGGCCGTGCGTGGCCTGTTCGATCACCACGCTATAGGGAGAGGCGTCGAAGGGGTCGTAGTGGATGCGTGGGCGCAAGGCCCAGGAGGTGGGACGCGCTGCGCGCTGGGCCAGCTTCAGCAGGCGGGGGTGGTCTTCCTGCAGCCCGGCGCAAAACAGCACATCGCAGGCATCGACATCCACTTCCCCGGAATCGCTGGCAAAGCGCGCCAGGCTCCCTCTTTCCTGGCTCCAGCCCAGAAAGCGGCTCAGGTGAGTGGGCATGCCCTGCTTGCCCAGCAAATACATGCGGTAGCGGTCGGTGACGGTGTGAAAGTCGTCCAACTCGCGCGGGGTGTGGAGCTGAAAGAATCCACCGCCATGGGGCAGCACACGGCGGTAGTCGCTGAAGAAGGCCGAGGCATTGAAGCTCTGCTGCAACTGGTGGGTGTGGCGCTGCATCAGGTCCAGCATGCCCTGCAGCACCGTTTTGCACAGGGCTGCTGCCTCTGGGGCCTGCAGCACCTGGACCACGGCTTCGCCATCCTCGTGGCAGCGCACGGACAGCAGGGTGATTGCGTCCAGTGTCAGCAGATGGCCGGTGGTGCGCCAATGGCGTTTGGCTTCTTCCTTGAAGGCGTCTTGTGCCAGGCCAAAGCCATAGACCTCATGCAGCTGCAATCGCTCGCCGTATTGCTGGTGCAGCAGCTGCAGCACATGCTGGGTGTCGGGGCTGCGTGGCGGCAGGCGCAGGCTGCCGCCACTGAGCTGGGCGATGGCGGCGAAGAAGATTTTTTGCTGGGCGCTGCCCTCCAGTGCGTTCGCACCGGGCGAGGCTTCCAGAAAGGACTGCAGGAGCTGCTCTGTATCCATGGCCGGTTCCTTGTGAGGAGATTGCCTGCGGCACCGCGCACGGCAAAAGCCCTTTCTAGAGCCGGCGCAGACAAAACACAAAGCAGTCCTTCGGAAAGCCAGGGACAGCCGGCACCCGGGCCTGTTCAGCCCTGTGCAATCCGCTGTGCAATCGCTTCGCCCACCTGCGTGGTGTTGGCCTTGCCACCCAGGTCTGGCGTCTTGGGGCCGGTTTTGATCACGTCCTCGATCGCCGTGACGATGGCATTGTGCGCCGCTTGCCAGGGGCCTTGCGAGTGCCCCAGAAAGTCCAGCATCAAGGCCCCGGACCAGACCATGGCAATGGGGTTGGCAATGTTTTGGCCGTAGATGTCGGGGGCCGAGCCGTGCACCGGCTCGAAGAGCGAGGGAAAGCTCCGTTCGGGGTTGAGGTTGGCCGAGGGGGCCAGGCCTATGGTGCCGGTGGTGGCAGGGCCCAGGTCGGAGAGGATGTCGCCAAACAGATTGGTGGCGGCCACCACGTCAAAGCGGCCAGGCTGCAGCACAAAGCGCGCCGTGAGAATGTCGATGTGCTGCTTGTCCAGCGTCACCTCGGGGTAGTGCCGGTGCATGGCGTCGGCCTGCTTGTCCCACCAGGGCATGCTGATGGCGATGCCATTGCTCTTGGTGGCCAGGGTCACGTGTTTTTTGCTGCGGCTTTGGGCCAGATCGAAAGCGTATTTCAGCAGACGTTCGGAGCCTTGCTTGCTGTAGACCGACTCCTGGATGCAGATCTCGCGGTCCGTGCCTTCGAACATGATGCCGCCGAGGGAGGTGTACTCGCCCTCGGTGTTTTCGCGCACCACGTAGTAGTCGATATCGCCTGGCTTGCGGCCCGCCAGCGGGCAGGGCACGCCCTCGAACAGGCGCACCGGGCGCAGATTGATGTACTGGTCGAATTCGCGGCGGAACTTGAGCAGCGAACCCCACAGCGAGACATGGTCGGGCACCGTTGCGGGCCAGCCCACGGCGCCGAAGAAGATGGCATCCATGCCCGCGAGCTGGGCCTTCCAGTCATCCGGCATCATTTTTCCGTGCGCGGCGTAGTAGTCGCAGTGCGCCCAGTCAAAGTGGTGAAACTCCAGCGGCAGGCCGAAGCGCTGGGCTGCCGCTTCCAGCGCACGCAGGCCTTCGGGCATGACTTCGCGGCCTATGCCGTCGCCGGCGATCACGGCAATCTTCTTGGGTTGGGACATGGTTTCTCCATTGGCAATGCTTCCATTGTGGCCTGCGCTTTATTGAAGACAATCCCTGCTCTGTGCTTTGATTGTTTACATACCGTGTTGAAAAAGCCCTTACCCCATGTCTTGCCCGAAGACCTGCGCGTGCTGCTGGTGGTGGTGCGCCGCGCCAGCTTTGCGGCGGCGGCCCAGGAGCTGGGTGTATCTCCGGCCTATGTGAGCAAGCGCATCCGGCTGCTGGAGGCTGCGCTGGCGGTGAAGCTGCTGCACCGTACGACGCGGCGGGTGGCGGTGACGGAAGAGGGCGAGCGTGTGTTCCAGTGGGCGCAGCGCATTCTGGATGACATAGACCATCTGGTGCAGGACGTGGGCACCACCCGCAGCGAGCCGCGCGGCCTGCTGCGGGTGAGCAGCAGCTTTGGCTTTGGCCGCCATGTGGTGGCGCCAGCACTCTCGCAACTGATAGCGCGTCACCCTGGGTTGCAGCTGCGGCTGGAGGTGTTTGACCGCATTGTGGATGTGGCGGCCGAAGGCTTTGATCTGGATGTGCGCGTGGGCGACGAGATTGCGCCGCACCTGATTGCCCGGCGCCTGGCTGACAACCACCGCGTGCTGTGTGCCGCGCCGGCCTATCTGGCACGCAAGGGCATGCCGCGCAGCGTGGACGAGCTGTCTGCCCACGACTGCCTGGTCATCAAGGAGCGCGACCATCCCTTCGGCGTGTGGAAGTTGCGCGCCGGGGCCGAAGAGCGCTCGCTCAAGGTGACGGGGCCGCTGTCCAGCAACAATGGGGAGATGGCGGTGCAATGGGCAATGGATGGCCATGGCATCGTCCTGCGCTCCATCTGGGATGTGCGTGCCGATCTGGCGGCCGGGCGCCTGGTGCAACTGCTGCCGACCTGGACGCAGGAGGCGAACATCTGGGCCGTCTACCCCAGCCGTCTCAGCCGCTCCGCCAAGGTGCGCGTGGCCGTGGAGTTTTTGCAGGCGCACTTTGCGCAGGTCGAATAATTTGTCAGTCCATGGAATAAAACGGCACGCAGCACTGTTTACCGTAGGTCAACCTCAAGGAGAGACCTCATGATTCGCACCGCTTCCCTCACCATCCTGGCATCCGCTCTGCTGGCGGCCTGCTCTACCGCATCCATCACGCCGGCGCCCTCTCCGGCCACGAGTTTGAATGGCGTGTTGGTCGGGTCTAACCAGATGACGCTCTATGTTTTTGACAAAGATGCCGTGGGCTCGGGCAAGAGCGTGTGCAACGGCGGCTGTGCCAGCAATTGGCCGCCCTTGATGGCGCCCGCAAACGCAGTCGCAAGCGCAGACTGGAGCGTGGTGGCACGTGACGACGGTAGCAAGCAATGGGCTTACAAGGGGCGCCCGCTTTACTACTGGGCCAAGGATGCCAAGCCCGGTGACAAAACGGGCGATGGCTTTCTGAACAACGCCTGGCATGTGGTCAAACCCTGAGTAAGGTGCCGCGTGGATGTCGACGCCGCCATTGCCCATATCCCGCGCTTGCGCCGCTATGCGCGGGTGCTGCTGGGCGATGCTGCCCGCGCGGATGATTTGGTGCAAGACACATTGGAGCGGGCCTGCCTGAAATGGGGGCTGTGGCGTCCGCCCGAAGCGGCTTCTTCTGAAGCGGTGCAAAAAGCCTTGCGCAGCTGGCTGCTGACCTTGATGCACAACCTCTATGCCAACCAGTGGCAACAGACGGGGCTGCACCGCATGGTTGAGTGGGATGAGGCCTGCAGCCCCAGCCATGACCCCACGGCAGCCATGTCGCTGCGGCTGGATCTGGAGCGTGCCCTCGCGTGCCTGCCGTCGCAGGCGCGTGAGGTGTTGTTATTGGTGTCCATGGAACAATTCAGCTATGCAGAGACGGCCGCCATGCTGGATGTGCCCATAGGCACGGTGATGTCCCGGTTGGCACGGGCACGCGAGCAATTGCGCCGCTTGATGGAGGGAGAGAGGCCTGTCGCCCCCACATTGAGGGCCGTCAAATGAAGGAGTGTGTGTGATGTCAACCCGCCGTCCCGATGAGTCCATGCTCCATGCCTGGGTGGATGGTGAACTCTCACCTGAAAGCGCTGCAGCAGTGGCGCAATGGTTGGCCGAGCACCCGGAAGAAGCAGCCCGCATGGCGGGCCTGCAGGCCCAGAGCGCCGGTTTGCAGGCCTTGCATGCGCCGCTGCTGGACGAGCCGGTGCCGCCCCGGCTGCGCAGTGCATTGCGGCGCAGCCCTGTGCAATCGCAATGGCACTGGCCGCATGCACTGGCGGCGGGGCTGATGCTGTGCATGGGATTGGGTATGGGGTATGGCCTGGGTCGGCAGCAAACGGCCATGGCACCGATGCAGGCCGCAGCCCAGCTGCCGGTGTTTGTGCACGAGGCGGCTGCGGCCCATGCGGTGTATGTTCCCGAGCAACGTCATCCGGTCGAAGTGGCCGCGCAGCAGCAGGCCCATTTGGTGCAATGGCTGTCCAAGCGCTTGGGGGTGCAGCTCAAAGCCCCGGTGCTGGATGCGCAGGGCTTTCATTTGATGGGCGGGCGTTTGCTACCCGGTGAAACCGGGCAGGCGCGGGCGCAGCTCATGTACGAGGATGGCGCGGGTCAGCGCGTGACGCTGTATGTGTCGGTGCTGTCCCGGCCGGGCGAGGCCGCAGTCGCTCCAGTGGCGTTCCAATGGTCCAGCGATGGCGCAAGCCAGCTCTTTTACTGGATCGATGGCCGCCAGGGCTATGCCCTCAGCGCAGCCTTGCCACGCGAGCGGCTGCAGCTGCTGGCCGAGGCGGTGTATCGCCAGCTGGAATGAGGTTGGCCGCACCGGCTGCAGGCACGCATGAAAAAAGCACCCGAAGGTGCTTTTCGAAGCGGTCGCAGTACAGCGCTTATTTGGAGAGCGCTGCCTTGACGGCGGCAGACACCAGGCCCATATCGGCCTTGCCGGCCAGTTGGGCCTTCACGGCGCCCATGACCTTGCCCATGTCGCCGGGGCCGGTGGCGCCCAGCCCGGCCACGATGGCGGCCACGGCAGCGGTGATTTCCGCCTCGCTCATGCGTTCGGGCAGATAGACCTTGAGCACCTCGATCTCGGCCTTTTCCACATCGGCCAGGTCCTGGCGGTTGGCACCTTCATAGGCGGTGATGGAGTCCTTGCGCTGTTTGATCAGCTTGTCGACGATGGCAACCACGGCCACATCGTCCAGCTCCACGCGCTCGTCCACTTCCTTTTGCTTCATCGCGGCCTGCAGCAGGCGGATGGTGCCCAGGCGTGCGCTGTCCTTGGCACGCATGGCGGTCTTCATGTCTTCGGTAATCTGGGCCTTGAGGCTCATAACTTCTCTCCTGGGGTGGGAGGTCACCGCCGGACAATCACGCCAGCGGTGGCCGAAAAACAAAAAACCCGCGCTTGGCGTCCCTAGCGCGGGTTTGTGGCTTGTTTTAAAAGCCAGCGAACCTAGAGGCTGTGATTAGTACAGCTTCTTGGGCAGTTGCATGCTGCGAACGCGCTTGTAGTGACGCTTCACGGCAGCTGCCTTCTTGCGCTTGCGCTCGGCAGTGGGCTTCTCGTAGAACTCGCGAGCGCGCAGGTCGGTCAGCAGGCCCAGCTTTTCGATGGTGCGCTTGAAGCGGCGCAGAGCAACTTCATAGGGTTCGTTTTCTTTGACGCGGATGGTAGTCATTCAATTTCCAGATATATCTGTGCTGTCAGCGGGTTCTCGGGAAGATCGGGCCTGAGAGCCATGTACAGCGGTTGTCCCCGTCTCTATCAACTAGTATGGCGGACGGGGTTGCCAGCAAAGTCGAGCATTATAGCCGTGTTCTGCGCCATTGCCAAACCAGGCGGGCTTGGCAGGTCGCTTAACCATGCACGGTGCGGGCGTCGGCGGGTGCCTGTGCGCGCTCGTGCAGGCCGTAGTCGCGCAGCACGGCGGCCACGCGCAGGCGGTAGTCGCTGAACACGCTGTGGCGGCCCGCAGCCTGGGCGCTGCGGTGCTCCGGACGGGCACGCCAGCGGGCCACGGCGGCCTCGTCCTGCCAGAAAGACAGGGACAGCAGCTTGTCCGGATGCGCCAGGCTTTGAAAGCGCTCGATGGAGACAAAGCCCTCCATGGTTTCCAGTTCGGCGCGCAGTTGGGTGGCCAGGTCCAGATAGGTCTGGCGCTGCGTGGGCTGCAGAGTGACTTCAAACAGCACGGCAATCATGGGCTGCTGCGAGGAAGAGGGGAGAGAAGCAGGTGTTGCGGACATGGGGCAGGAAGGTGAATGCACAAGCCCCGAGCATGGCGCCGGCCGCGGGCGAAATGCTTTGCTCCCCAGCGAAGCATGGCCCCGTTTTTTGCGCGCACACTGGCGGCCATGGATGCACAAGCCCTGGCCCAGGTGGCCGCCTTGATTGGAGAGCCCGCCCGCGCCGCCATGCTGTGGGCCTTGATGGATGGCCGCGCGCTGACGGCACGGGAGCTGGCGCAGGCCGGCGGTATTCAACCGGCCACGGCCAGCCGCCACCTGGCGCTGATGGTGGCGGCCCGCCTGTTGCAGGTGCAGCCCCAAGGCCGGCATCGCTACCACCGCCTGGCATCGGCCGAGGTGGCGCAGCTGCTGGAGGGCTTGATGCGCGTGGCGGGGCCTGGTTCCAGCTTGGATCGGCCCAAGGTGGGCCCGCAGGATGCGGCCCTGCGTACCGCGCGGACTTGCTACGACCATCTGGCCGGGCGCCTGGGCGTGGCCATTGCAGAGCATTTGCTGGCGCAGGGCGCCCTGGCCTGGGGCGAAGACGGGCGCAGTGCCCGCCTGCTGGCCCCCGCTGCTGCCGAGCTGGCGCGCTGGGGCGTGGAGGGCGAGCTGCTGGCGCGGGCCATGGCGGTGCCCAAGGCCTCGGGCCGGCCCTTGTGTCGCCCCTGCCTGGATTGGAGCGAGCGCCGCCCACATCTGGCCGGTGTGCTGGGCGCCTGCATGTGCCAGCATGGGTTGGAGCGCGGCTGGCTGCTGCGCCGCCAGGGCACGCGGGCGCTGGCGATCAGCCCCGCCGGAGCCGTGGCGCTGCGCGACTGGCTGGGTTTACAGCGCTGGCAGGAAGTGGTGGGCGATTGAAAAATGCGTGGTTTAGCGTGAGGCTGCCATGGCCTCGGCGCAGGCCGTGGCGCTGGCCCAGGCCCACTGGAAGTTATAGCCACCCAGCCAGCCTGTGATGTCCACCACCTCGCCAATCGCATACAGCCCGGGCTGGGTTTTGCATTCCATGGTTTGCTGCGACAAGGCCTTGGTATCGATGCCGCCCAGGGTCACTTCGGCCTTTTTATAGCCTTCGCTGCCGGTGGGGGCGATCTCCCAGCGCGTGATCTGCTCGGCCAGTTTGGCCAGGGCCTTGTCACCGGCCTCGTTGATGGGGCGCTGCAGCTCGGGGTGCTGGGCCACCCAGGCCTCGGCCAGGCGCGTGGGCATATGCTGGGCCAGCTCGTTGACCACCAGCTTGCGCGAGTGCAGCTTGGCGTCCGACAGCAGCTGGGCCACGTCCACGCCGGGCAGCAGATTGATGCAGAGTGGCGCACCATCTTTCCAGTAGCTGGAGATTTGCAGCACGGCCGGGCCCGATAGGCCACGGTGGGTGAACAGCAGGTCCTCGTGAAAGGCCATGCGCTCTTTCTTGCTGCCGGTGCTGATCTCCACCGGCAGCGCCAGGCCGGCCAGTTGGGCATAGGGCTGCCAGGCCGCGCCGTCAAAGGTCAGCGGCACCAGGCCGGCGCGGCGCTCCACCAGGGGCAGCTCAAACTGCTGGGCCAGGCGATAGCCAAAGTCGCTGGCGCCGATCTTGGGAATGGACAGGCCGCCGGTGGCCAGCACCAGCTTGGGTGTAGTCACCAGGCCGCGGTCGGTATGAATTTGATAGCTTCCTGTGCGCTCTGTATCAGCTTCAGCGGCCAAAAACATCAATTTTTTCACGTTGCAGGGCTGCCAGCGCTCGACGCCGCCTGTGGCGCATTCGGCCAGCAGCATGCGGATGATGTCTTCCGCGCTGGTGGTGGCAAACAGCTGACCCTTGTGCTTTTCCTCGTAGGGGATGCCGTGGCGCTCCATCAGCGCGATGAAGTCCTGGGGCGTGTAGCGCGACAGGGCAGAGCGGCAGAACTGCGGGTTCTGTCCCAGGTAATGCTTGTGCGGCGCACGCACATCCAGGTCGCGGTTGGTGAAGTTGCAGCGCCCGCCGCCCGAGATGCGGATCTTCTCGGCCACCTTGGCTGCATGGTCGATGAGCAAGACCTTCAGCCCGCGCTGGCCGGCCTGTGCCGCACAAAACAGCCCGGCCGCGCCGGCGCCCAGAACCACGGCATCAAAATCAAAAGAGGACACAACAATCGAGAGAGCAAAAAAGGCGATTGTCCTTTAGTTGGGAATAGCCCCCCTGAGTCGCTGACGCGCCTTCCCCCCAGGGGGACGACAGCTTCGCGGCGGGGCGGCCCTTGCTCGCTGTCTCTGAACTGGGGGCACTCGCCAGCTTTATGCGGTGCGCGCAGCGCCTCAGGGGGAGTTCACCCTTTCCACGTAAACGGAAACTTCAGCTGCTTGATAAAACCATTGGGCACATAGTCGCCCAGCACGCCGTACTGCTGGGGCCAGAGCTTGTCGCTCTTCACGGCCGTGCCGAAGAGGTAGTCGAGGAAGGCAAAGTGGGCGGCATAGTTTTTGTCCAGCGCCTCCTGGTCCTGGCTGTGGTGCCAGTGGTGGAAGTTGGGCGTGACCAGCACATAGCGCAGCGGCCCCAGGCGCACGCTGACATTGGCGTGGTTGAACACGGCCTGAAAGCCGACGATGACGATGTAGGCGTCAATCACTTCCTTGGAAAAACCCAGCACATAAATAGGCGCCAGCACCAGGGTGCGGGTAATTAGCAGCTCCAGAATATGCTGGCGCGAGCCGGCCAGCCAGTCCATGCTTTTGACGCTGTGGTGCACGGCGTGCAGGCGCCACAGCGCGGGCACCTCGTGGTAGGCGCGGTGGGTCCAGTACTGGACCAGATCGGCCACCAAAATAATGAGGAACAGCGCCACCCAGAAGTTCATCTCCTGCACCCAGCCGCGCAGCCCGTCATGTGCGGCCCAGCCGAAGAACTTGTGCACCATGAGGTTGGTGGCCAGTAGCACAAAGCCCACCACCATGTGGTTGACGATGAAGTGGTGAAAGTCGGTCTGCCACTCTGCGCGGAACACGGGTTGGTCCTTGCGCAGGGCAAACAGCTTCTCGATGAAGATGAAGATCAGCGAGCTGCCCAGCAGATCGAGAATGAACCAGTCCAGGCCGATATAGGGCGTGTGAGAGGGGAAGTTGGGGTCCACCTCCACCTTGTGCCCGCCCAGCAGGGCGGAGACCGCCACCAGGCCGAAGGCAACGCTAGACAGCCAGCGCGAGCGTCTGAAGATGATGTTGGCCAGGGACAGACCGCCAGCTACCACCATGGACCAAAAGAGAATCTGCCGCATGAGGCTGATGTCATAGCTTTTGCGCAGCTCGGGCGTGGTCAGGTATTCGGGAAAGTGAAAGGCCAGCACGCCCAGCAGGCACAAAGTGCCCAGCGTCAGTGCAATCACGCCGGTGATCAGGCCCCGGCCGGTGCGCAGCTCGCCATGGCTGTCGGTGAAGTTTTTGAGTTTGCCCAGCATGAAAGTTTTTGGTGTCTACGCCTTGGTGGGCGCGAGTGTATAGGAGCAATTTTTTGATGTGCATGCCAGCAAGTTGCGAAGGAAGTAAATACTTGTCATCCAGCCCATGTCAGCGCCCGGGGGTATCTGAATGCAGCCGGATGCCATGGCTTGGGCTTGCCTAAAATCGCGGCCCATGAATTTGCCCGCACACCAACTCAGCATGACGGTGCTGATGTCCCCTGATATGGCCAACTTCTCCGGCAATGTGCACGGGGGCGCTGTTCTCAAGCTGTTGGACCAGGTCGCTTATGCCTGCGCCAGCCGCTATGCAGGGCGCTATTGCGTCACCTTGAGCGTGGACCAGGTGATGTTTTTGCAGCCCATTCATGTGGGTGAGTTGGTGACCTTTCTGGCCAGCGTGAACTACACCGGCACCTCGTCCATGGAAATCGGCATCAAGGTGGTGGCCGAAGACATTCGCAGCCAGGTGGTGCGCCATGTGAACAGCTGCTTTTTCACCATGGTGGCCGTGGACGACGAGAAAAAGCCCGCTGCCGTGCCCGCGCTGCAGCTGGAAACCGATGACCAGCACCGCCGCTGGCAGGCCGCGCTGATTCGTAAGGACATGCGCAAGGAAGTGGCGCAGCGCTTCGCGCAAACTAGAAAAATCACCCCCTGAGCGGCTCGCCGCTTCCCCCTCTCTATCGCTACGCGATGGAGAGGGGCGGCACCGGCGCGGCGGGGCGGCCCTTGCGCGGTGCTCTGGTGTGGCGCGCGCCAGTTTTTACGGCCAGGGTTGCTGCGTTTGCTGGCTGCAGCGCAGGCTTCCCCATGGCTCGGCTGCGTGTTCTAGGGGGGCGCCCCGAGGCGCGTGGCTGTGCGCTGTCATGGCGTTGACACAGAGGCTTCTCACAATGCCGGCATCTCCCACGATGATGCAAGAGAAGTATGTACTCGCCTGACAGCCTGCAATCCACCGCTATCGACAGCGAAGACCTGCCCACCAATCTTTCGGACAACCCCCATTTCCAGAGCGTGGTGGACCAGGCCGTTTCGCGCCGTGGCTTTCTGCGCCAGGGAACGGGCTTGTCTGCCGCCATGTTTCTGGGGCTGGGCAGCGGCGTCGCTGGCCTGGCGGGCTGTGCCTCAGGCGCAGGCAGCCGCAGCGGCGCACCGCTGATGGGCTTCAGCGCCATCCCTATCCATACCGACGACGCGGTGCACATCGCCCCCGGCTACACCGCCACGGTGCTGGCCCCCTGGGGCACGCCGCTGCTGGCGGCTGCGCCGGCCTTCAAGGGCGACGGCAGCGAAGACGCGGCCGCCCAGGCACTGCAGGTGGGTGACAACCACGACGGCATGCATTTCTTTGCCCTGGACGGCAAGAACGACGAAGGCCTGCTGGTGATGAACCACGAGTACTGCACGGTCAACGAAAAGAAAAAGCAGTACACATGGTTGTTTGGCACACAGGGCGAGGCTGTGGCCAAGAAGTGGAGCCGTGACCATGTGCACAAGGCCATGAATGCCCATGGCGTGTCGGTGATCCACATCCAGCGCGACGGCCAGGGCAAATGGAGCTTGGCCAAGGACAGCATTTACCACCGCCGCATCACGGCCCACACGGCCATGGAGCTGACCGGCCCTGCCGCGGGTGATGCCCTGCTGCAAACCAAGGGTGACGCCAGCGGCCGCCGCGTGTTCGGCACCATCAACAACTGCGGCAATGGCTGGACCCCCTGGGGCACCTACCTGACCTGCGAGGAAAATTTCAACAACTACTTCGGCACCACGGCGGGCGAAGACCGCCGCACGGCCGCGCAAAAGCGCTACGGTGTTTCGGCCCAGGCCAGCACCTTTATGTGGGAAGGCCATGAGCAGCGCTTCGACTATGTGAAAGAGCCGCAGGAAAGCCACCGCTTTGGCTGGATTGTGGAGATCGACCCCTTCAACCCCACCAGCATTCCCAAGAAGCGCACCGCCCTGGGCCGCATCAAGCATGAGAACGCGGCGTTCACGCTCACCAAGGATGGCCGCGCCGTGGTCTATATGGGCGACGACCAGGCCCATGACTACATCTACAAATTCATCTCGGACGGCAAGTATGTGAAGGGCGGCGACAACAGCCGCCTGCTGGACAGCGGCAAGCTGTATGTGGCGCGCTTTGGCGCCGGCCAGGTGGTGGGCGACTTTGCCGGCACCGGCGAATGGCTGCTGCTGGACAAGAGCGCCAACCCCAAGCTGCAGGCCGATGCCAGCTTTGCCAACCAGGCCGCCGTGCTGGTGCACACCCGTCTTGCGGCCGATGCCGTGGGCGCCACCAAGATGGATCGCCCCGAGTGGGTGGCCGTGCACCCGCACACCGGCGAGGTGTATGTGACGCTGACCAACAACAGCAGCCGCAAGGTGGTGGATGAGGCCAATCCCCGCGAGAAGAATGTCTACGGCCAGATCGTGCGCTGGCGCGAAACCGCTGCCGACGCGGCGGCCACCACCTTCGAGTGGGACATTTTTGTGCTGGCAGGCAACCCCGCCGTGCACAGCGATCGCAAGGACTTGCGCGCCGGCTCGGCCAATGTCACGGCAGACAATATGTTCAACAGCCCGGACGGCCTGGCCTTTGACCGTGACGGCCGCCTGTGGATTGAAACCGATGGCCAATACAGCAACAGCGGTGACTTTGCCGGCCATGGCAACAACCAGATGCTGTGCGCCGACCCGGTGACCAAGGAGATCCGCCGCTTTCTGGTGGGCCCCAAGGAGTGTGAGGTCACGGGCATCAGCTTCACACCTGACAGCCGCACCATGTTCATCAACATCCAGCACCCGGGCGAGGGCGGTGACAGCCACTGGCCTGGTGGCGGCAACAGCATTCCACGTTCGGCCACCCTGGTCATCACCAAGAATGACGGCGGTGTGATCGGCACCTGAACCCACAAGCGACCCCGGCAAGGCATGCGCTGTGGCGCTGTCTGCCGGATGGCGTCAAGGCTGGCATCGCGCAAGCGCGGCCAGCCTTTTTTGTGGGCGCTCGGTTTGTAGCGTTTGCGTATCTGTCATGTCCGGTGCGGGGTGAGAGCGCATCCGGGCACTGTATTTGCTGGTTTTTTGGGCATGCAACGATTCACCATTTCCCTGGACGATGAACTGGCCACCGAGTTCGAGCGCTATATGCAGCGCGCGGGCTATGCCAACCGCTCCGAAGCCATACGCGACCTGCTCGATGCGCGACTGAGCCAGCAGCGTGAGCTGTGCCAGGCCCAAGGCCTGTGCATGGCCGTGCTGTCCTATGTGCGTGGACCGCAGGCGCATGAGTTGAGTGAGCGTCTGGAGCGTTTGGAGCAGCTCCAGCAGCTGCGCTCGCCCCTGGGGATTTTCACCACCCAGGTCCATGTCGATGCACAGCAATGCCTGGTCACCCTGCAGCTGCGCGGCCCGGTGAGCGAGGTGAGGGCGCTGGCCAATGCCATCATGGCCGAACGCGGTGTGCGCCATGGCCAGCTGCATGTGGTGATGGGCCGGCCCAGCCCGGTGCAGACGGTGGACCACGCCTATCTTTACTGAAATCGGGCAGATTGCAGGCCTTGGGCTCCTATCATCTCCACCAGCAAGGCCTGCATGGCCTGTACCGATCTTGTGGATGAAGGAGTTTTTGATGACGCGTGACCAGCGACTGGCGCAAGCCGCCCAGGCCTTGAACTGCCCCATGGATGTGGACATTGCCCCCGGTGGCAGCTACCGCCCCGTAGTGCGCGACGAGCGCATGCTGCATGTCAGCGGCCAACTGCCGCGCTTGAACGGGGTGATGGCCTCGCTGGGCCCCATGTCTGCACAGCCTGCGGCTGGGGCCGCCACGCTGGCCCAGGCGCAGAAGGCGGCGCGGGTGTCTGCCCTGCGCGCCCTGATGCTGCTGCAGCGCACGCTGGGCAGCCTGGACAGCGTGCAGCGCATGTGCCGCATGACGGTGTATGTGCATTGCACACCCGACTTCACCCAGCACAGCGAAGTGGCCGACGGGGCTTCCGAATTGCTGGTGGAGGTGCTGGGCGATATCGGCCTGCCGGCGCGCTCGGCCATTGGCGTGGCCCAGCTGCCCAAGAATGCCACCGTGGAGGTGGAGATCACGGCCTCGGCCCATTTCGCGTTGTGAGGGTCGCTTGAGCGTGAAGGCATGGCGGCCTTCTCGTCCATATAAGAGCGCTTGGTGTCGATGCAGCCTGGGTTTGGATGGGATACGACCTGATTAGATTCTTATCTCAGGCACTGCTGTGAAGTGATATTCCGAAGCCGGGACTCGCCCCGGCGGGCGACCTACCTTCTTGCTCGCACAAGAAGGTAGGCGAAGTTCACGCCTGCGTGGGGCGGAACTTATATGGCGTAGCCATGTAAGTGGAGACCAATGCGCCCCTGCTATCCCCGACCCCTGCGCTATCGCACCGGGGCAACCTGCGTCACCCAACACGCAGGGCCTGCCGCGAAACTCGCTGCGCGCTTTCAGCGCTCTGCTCGAACAGCCGCGGCAAGTCAGTCTACAAAGCATGGCTGTCCTGCGGTAGCCATGCGGCCCTGTGTGCTGTGCGCCGCAGGCGTGTATAGAAGGGGAACAACCGCAGCGCCAGCAGTGTGACGAAGCGGCTGGTGTCGAGAGATGAAAAATAAGGTTTGCCAATAGCGCAGCCTTCGCAGGGCCGGTATTCGGCACCCGCCTTCCCCCTTCTGCCCATGGCTCGGCGCGCAGATCCCGGGGCGGGCAGCTGTGCCGCAGGACACAGCTGCTTCGTGGTCAAGCTTGCCGCAGCATGTGTGAGCAGAGCGGCATAGCCGCGCCGCGAGTTCTGCGGCACCGCCCTGGGATCGAGCACCGAGCTTGCCCGCAGCGCAGCGCAGGGACATGGGCAGCAGGGGCGGTTTCTTTTGCTTCTGTTTTCTTGAGCGCTCAAGAAAATGAAGTCGCCTGCCGGGGCGAGTCCCGGCCTCAGAACGTCATGTCTGCGCAGCAGTGCAATTCGTCGTGAAGCTTCATCTGAGGCATGTAGCTAATCAGGGGATACGAGGCGGTAATCAAGCACCTGCATGCAGTGCCCGCTCTCGCAAGCGTAGCGCTAGGCAGACTTAGCCTGCCAGCGCCTGGGCCGCCGCTGCGGCCTCGGGTTGCAGCGCCCACTGCGCCACACCGCGCACCACATCACCCACCACCAGCACGCTGGGGCTGCCCAGCTGCTGCGCATGCAAGGTGGCGGGCAGCTCGCCCAGCGTGGTGATGGCATGGCGCTGCTGTGCCAGGCTGGCGTGCTGGATGATGGCTGCCGGTGTGTGGGCTGGCAGGCCGCCGGCCTGCAGCCCTGCGGTGATGTGCTCGGCAGAGCTGACGCCCATATAGATCACCAGCGTCAGCTTGGCGGCCCGGGCCGTGGCGGCCAGGGCCTGCCAGTCGGTGCCGGCGTCGCCGGGCTTGGCATGGCCGGTGATGAAGACGACGCCATGCGCATGGTCGCGGTGGGTCAGCGGCGCCCCCAGACTGGACAGGCCGGCCAGGCCTGCGGTGATGCCGTTGACGACGTCGACCTCCACGCCTGCGGTGCGCAAATGCTCCACCTCTTCGCCACCACGGCCAAAGATGAAGGGGTCGCCGCCTTTGAGGCGCACCACCTGCTCACCCTCCTGTACGGCCTGCAGCATCAGCTTTTCGATAAAGGCCTGGGGCGTGCTTTGGCAGCCGCCGCGCTTGCCCACATAGACCACGCGGGCCGTGGCTGGGGCATGGGCCACGATCTCGGGCGAGACCAGGTCATCCACCAGCAGCAGCGTGGCGCCCTGTATGGCCTTGAGGGCCTTGAGCGTCAGCAGCTCGGGGTCGCCAGGGCCGGCACCCACCAGGGTGCAGCGGCCGGGCAAAGAAGAGGACAAGGCAGTGGGGGCGGTCATGTTTGTTCTCCCGCAAAAGCGGTCTGCAGCTGCACAGACAGCTGGGCATGCAGCTGCTTCAGATACAGCAGCTGCTGGGTAATGGGGCTGGGCACGGGCTGCAGGCCAGCCAGGATGTCTTGGGTGTAGCGGGCCGTGGCTTCTATGTTGTGGCCATCGGGCAGGGCGGGCAGATCGGCCAGCGTGCCGCGTTGGCTTTCCTGCAGGGCTTGCAACTGGCCGCGCAGCACGGCCGTCATGGCCGGGTGGCGGCGCGGGTCGGCCACGGACTCGCCCTCGGTGCCGCGCAGCAGCAAGGCTGTGGCGCCCACCAGGGCCTGGGTGGCGGCCATGGAGGTGGCGTATTCGGGGTGGGTATAGCTGCCCACGACCAGGGCGGGCTGGGCGCTGCGGCCCAGCGGGTTCAGCAGCTTGACCAGACTGTGTGCCGGGTTGCGCAGGCCTATGGCTGCACGGGCATTCAACAAGCGCTGCAGGCCGGGGTGCAGGGCTTCGGCGCTGCAATGGCACAGCTGACCGGGGGCAATGCTGGCCAAGGTGGCGGTGGGCGCATGGCCCAGGGCCTGCAGCACCTGGGCACTGGTGGTCCGGCTGGCTTCGGTGGTGCCGCCATGCAGCAGCACCGGCAGGCCTTCGCGTGCCAGCAGCAGGGCCAGCAGCGGGGTGAGCACCGGCAGCTTGCGCGCACCGTTGTAGCTGGGCAGCACCACCCAGGGTTGGGGCTGCGGAGGCAGCAAGGGAAGGCGCTGGTGGATGGCGTCCAGAAAGCCCGCCATTTCTTCGGGCGTCTCGCCCTTGATGCGCATGGCCACGCAAAAAGCGCCGGTGGCCAGATCATCCACCTGGCCGTCCAGCAACTGGCCCATCAGATCGGCAGCCTGCGCACGTGACAGGGCACGCGCGCCGTCCTTGCCGCGGCCGATTTCCTTGAGGTAATGCTGGATGGACATGACTTATATTTTATTTTGCCGAATCGTTATGTGCTTAATATTTTTTGTTCATATGCAAATGTTGCACTGCGGCGGAGAGGCTTTGTTATTCCTCTTTGGAATGATTTGTTTCCTTCTGATGGATTCTATATGGCATGAAAAAGACGGTAAAAAGGCCGTATTTGTTAAGAATTTACATTTTGTAAAGGAAAGGCCACTTTCCTTGAGCTATTCCAACACGCGGTTTGGAATGTCCGTGCATGCTGCGAACCAGCACAAACATAGGCCGTGGCGCAGAGACCTGCGCAGACCTCGGCAAGGCAGCCTGTCTGCAGCGCAGCTGCACAGGCGAAGCATGGTCAACCATGCAATGCGCAGCGACTGCGCACCAATACATACACACAAGGGGGCTGCCTTCCCCCTTTTTTCTTTTTCAGGAGTGAACGCATGCAGCAACGCAGCAGCGAACGCAACACGATGGGCGTGAAAAAACAGCTGACGCTGGGGTTTGGCCTGCTGGCCGCCTTGGTGCTGTTGGTGGCTTTGGTGGCGGTACGTGCATTGAGCACGACCAATGAAAGCTTTACCCACTACAACGAAAACGTGGCCGCGCAAAGCCAACTGGCCACCCGCCTGGCCGACGCGGTGAACGCCCGCGCCATGGCTGCGCGCAATCTGGTGCTGGTGCGCACCCTGGCCGATGTGGAGCTGGAAAAAGCCGCCGTGACCAAGGCGCATGCCAGCACCCAGGCCCTGTTGCAGCAGTTGCAGCAGGCCGTGGCCCAGCAAGGCAGCAGCGAGCACCGTGCCATGGTGGAGCGCATTGCCCAGATCGAAAGCCGCTACGGCCCCGTGGCGCTGGAGATCGTCGAAAAGGCCTCGCTCGGTGAGCAGGATGCGGCCATCGAGAAGATGAACGCCGAATGCCGCCCTCTGCTGGCAGCCTTGCTGGGTGCCATCCAGGGCTATGTGGATGCCAATGCCGAAGAGGGCAACCAGGCTGTGGCGGCTGCAGAACAGCGCTACAGCAGCGCCCGTCTGCAACTGCTGGCAGCGAGCATCTTTGCGGTGCTGGCTGCCATGGCGCTGGGGGGCTGGATCATCCGCAACCTGTTTGCCGCCTTGGGTGGTGAACCCCAGGAAGCCGTATGCCTGGCACGTGCCGTGGCCCAGGGCGATCTGAGCACCGCCGTACAACTGCGCCAGGGTGACGGCGAAAGCCTGATGGCCACGCTGCACACCATGCAGCAGGAGCTGGCGACGGTGGTGTCCAATGTGCGCCAGAACGCGCGTGGCGTGGCCTCGGCCAGCGAAGGCATAGACAGCGGCAATACCGACTTGAATGCTCGCACCGAGCAGCAGGCCGCCGCGCTGGAAGAAACCGCCGCCTCCATGGCGCAGCTGGGCGCCACCGTGCGCCAGAACGCGGACAACGCCCAGTCTGCCAACCAGCTGGCCGTGGCTGCCAGCAGCGTGGCCGTGCAAGGCGGCGAGGTGGTGATGCAGGTGGTGAACACCATGAAGGGCATCAACACCAGCTCGCAGCGCATTGCCGACATCATTGGCGTGATCGACTCCATCGCCTTCCAGACCAATATCCTGGCGCTGAACGCCGCCGTGGAAGCCGCCCGCGCCGGCGAGCAAGGCCGAGGTTTTGCCGTGGTGGCTGGCGAGGTGCGCATCCTGGCCCAGCGCTCTGCCTCTGCGGCCAAGGAAATCAAGGCCCTGATCGATGCCAGCGTAGAGCAGACCGAGCAGGGCTCCAAGCTGGTGGACCAGGCCGGCTCCACCATGCAGGACGTGGTGAGTTCCATCCGCCGTGTGACGGACATCATGGGCGAGATCAGTGCCGCCAGCCATGAGCAAAGCCAGGGTGTGGCCCAGGTGGGCGAGGCCATCACCCAGATGGAGCAGGGCACGCAGCAAAACGCCGGCCTGGTGGAGCAATCCGCCCAGGGTGCACGCCAGCTGCGTGACCGGGCCGGAGAGCTGGTGCATGCCGTGGGCGTGTTCCGTCTGCCGCCCCATATGCTGGGTGATCGAGAAGCCAGCCCCGTTCGCCCTGTGCATGCGCCCCGCATGCCTTCCGGAATGCTGGGTGCTGCGCGGCCAGTTGCGCTGCGTACGGCCCCGGCCCTGCCTGCGGCCAGGGCCAAGGTCGCAGCCCCTGCTACAGCCGACGCCGAGTGGGAAAGTTTTTAAACATTGTGAATGGGCCCCCTCCCTGCATGGGCGCCCGACCGAGAGGCCGGGCGCCCATGTACCATGCAATCCGACTTTTTTCCGATATAGGAGTTCACCGTGAACACCACTTCTTCCTGGGCTGATGAACTGATGACGCAACTGCAGGGCGCGCCCATGCAGCAGATGGCCCAGCAACTGGGCATGGATTCCGTGCAGGTGCAGTCGGCGGTTGCCACGGCGCTGCCCATGATGCTGGGTGCTCTGGGCCACAACGCCCAGCAGCCCGAGGGCGCGGCCCAGCTGATGGATTCGCTGCAGCAGGGCCAGGGCGCTGCCATGCCGCAAGGCCTGGGTGGCCTGGGCGATTTGCTGGGTGCCGTGCTGGGCGGTGGTGCCGCAGGTGGCGCCTCCCAGGGCGGCGCTGCCGACATCCTGGGGCAGATTTTTGGCGGCAGCCAGCAAAAGGCCGAAGCCGGTCTGGGTCAGGCCACGGGTCTGGGCAACCAGGCCGGCAGCCTGCTGCAGATGCTGGCCCCTATCGTGATGGCTTTTTTGGCCCAGCGCGTGCAAGCCGGTGGCCTGGATGTGGGCGGCCTGGGTCAGGCCTTGGGCCAGGAAAAGGCCCGTGCACAAAGCCAGGGCGGTCTGGGTGGCGGCTTGCTGGGCAGCCTGTTGGACCAGGATGGCGACGGTCAGGTCGGCCTGAGCGATCTGATCAAAATCGGTGGCAGCCTGTTCGGCAATCGCCGGTAAAACAACACGCCCTGAGGCGCTACGCGTAGCGCTGTGGGGCGTGAAGCGACAAAGGCAGCTGCGGCTGCCTTTTTTGTTGGGATGGGGTGGGGCTACGGGCATCGCCTGATTGCTGGACGGTTTTGCCCCTCGCACACTGGCACGGTGTGCTTGCCGGCTTGCCAGCCGATGGAGTGCTGGCGCTGTGACAGCCCAAGGAGAACCCGTATGAAGACAGTGGCGGACATTCTGCGTGCCAAAAACAACAGCCCCATGCACAGCGTGGCGCCGAACGACACCATGCTTGCCGCGCTCCAGCGCATGTCCGAGTACGGCATTGGTGCGCTGCTGGTCATGGAGGGTGAGCGCATCGCCGGCATCGTCACCGAGCGCGACTACGCCCGCAAAGTGGTGCTCCAGGGCCGCAGTTCCAGCAGCACGGCGGTGCGCGAGGTGATGACGGCTCAGGTGCACTGCGTGCTGCCGCGCCAGACCACGGTGGAATGCATGGCGCTGATGACGGAAAAGCGCATACGCCACCTGCCGGTGGTGAATGCCCAGCGCCAGGTGCTGGGCATGGTTTCCATTGGCGACCTGGTCAAGGAAATCATTTCCGAGCAGGAGTTCACCATCCAGCAGCTGGAGCATTACATCACCGGCACCCGCCCGTGATGTCAGCGCAGGAAGCTACGGCTTCGATAGCAAAAAACAGGCTGGCCAATGCCCGCCTGCCAGCAATACATGGCCGCAGGTTCTACACTGGCGGCCATGAGTTCGCTGATTCTCGGTATCGAATCCTCCTGTGATGAAACCGGCGTGGCCCTGGTGCGCCTGCAAGGTGGCGCAGCCGTGCCCCAGTTGCTGTCCCATGCCCTGCACAGCCAGATCGACATGCACCGCGCCTATGGCGGGGTGGTGCCGGAGCTGGCCAGCCGCGACCATATCCGCCGCGTGCTGCCATTGACCGAGCATGTGCTGCAAGAAAGCGGTTGCACGCTGAAAGATGTGGACGTGGTGGCCTTCACCCGGGGCCCCGGTCTGGCCGGTGCGCTGCTGGTGGGCGCCGGTGTGGCCTGCGCCCTGGGCGCGGCCCTGGACAAGCCCGTGCTGGGCGTGCACCACCTGGAAGGGCATTTGCTCTCGCCCTTTTTGAGTGCAGACCCACCGGAATTCCCCTTTGTGGCCCTGCTGGTCTCGGGCGGCCACACCCAGCTGATGCGGGTGGATGGCGTGGGCCAGTATGAAATCCTGGGCGAGACCATTGACGACGCTGCAGGCGAAGCCTTTGACAAATCCGCCAAGCTGATGGGTCTGCCTTACCCGGGCGGCCCGGTGCTGTCCAAGCTGGCCGAAGGCGGCAATCCCGAGGCCTTCAAGTTGCCGCGCCCGCTGCTGCATTCGGGCGATCTGGATTTCTCCTTTGCCGGCCTGAAGACGGCGGTGCTGACCCAGGCCAAAAAACTGGGCGACGAGCTGGAAGCGCGCAAGTGCGACCTGGCCGCCAGCACCCAGGCCGCCATCGTGGATGTGCTGGTGCGCAAAACCATGACCGCACTCAAGGAGACCGGCATGCAGCGCGTGGTAGTGGCCGGCGGCGTGGGGGCCAACAAGCTGCTGCGTGAACAGCTGAACATGGCCTGCGCCAAGCGCCAGATTCGCGTGCACTACCCCGAGCTGCACCTGTGCACCGACAACGGCGCCATGATTGCCATGGCCGCCGCCATGCGCCTGCAGGCCGGGCGCGAGCAGGCGCACAAAAACTATGCTTTTGATGTGAAGCCGCGCTGGCCGCTGGATACCTTGCAGTAAGAATCGCTGCATCCCATGCCCAAAGCAGCCTCGGTGGCTGCTTTTGTTTTGGGAGCTGTCTATGCAGGTGCCGCCTGCATGAGCGCCGGTTTTCATGCATGGGTCGCAAGGCTTTACTCTGGCTTCACACAGAGTTTGCCGTAGCCCTACAGGGTTTGGACACAATCGGATACTGTTACAGGACAGCCGATGCCCGAATCCACCTTTTCCCCATCCACCTCCCGCCCCGCTGGCACGCACCGTGTGGTGCCTGCTGCCGCCTGGGCGGTGGCCGCTGCAGTCAGCCTGGTCATGGCGGGCTGCAGCCATACGACCTCTTTGCAGCCACCGCAGGCTGTGCTGACCGTTCCGCCGCAGTGGCAAGCGGCACCGCCATCCCAGACCATGGTGGCGCAGTCGCCGCAAGAGCTTTCACATTGGTGGCAGCGCTTTGGTGATGTCCAGCTCACCGCCTTGATTGAGCAGGCTTTGCAGGCCAATCCCAGCTTGCACAGTGCCGAGGCCGCCGTGCGCCAGGCCCGTGCCACGCGCGATGTGCAGGGCGCAGGCCTGCTGCCCAAGGCTGGGGCCAGTGCCGGAAGCGGCCGCAGCCGCCAGGGCAATAACGATGCCCGCAACAGCTATTCGGCCGGACTGGATGCCAGCTGGGAGCCTGATTGGTGGGGCGGCCAGCGCAATCGCGTGGCCGCAGGCGAGGCCCATGTGCAGGCCGCCCAGGCCACGCTGGAAGGCGTGCAGGTGTCGCTGGCGGCCGAGGTGGCGCAAACCTATGTGCAGCTGCGCGGCCAGCAGGACAGGCTGCGCATTGCCGAGCAAAACCTGGCCCTGCAGCAGCAAACTCAGCGCATTGCCGAGTGGCGGGTGCAGGCCGGTCTGGCCACCTCGCTGGAGGCCGAGCAGGCGCGCCAGTCCACCTACCAGACAGCGGCGCAGCTGCCGGCCCTGCAGTCCAGCCTGGCCCAGTCGCGCCACGCGCTGGCGATTCTGACGGGCCAGCCCCCGGCCGCGCTGCAGGCGCAGCTGCAAGCACTGCAGCCCGTGCCCCAGGCACCGGACGACCTGGCCCTGGCCTTGCCGGCCGATACGCTGCGCCAGCGTCCCGATGTGCGCGCTGCCCAGCACAAGGTGGAGGCCGCGCTGGCCAATCTGTCGGCCCAGGAAGTGGCCAACTACCCCAGCCTGCGCCTGAGCGGCTCGCTGGGCCTGAGTGCCTTGACCCTGGGCGCCTTGACCAATGGGGCCTCGGTGGCGGCCAGCATGGCCGCAGGCCTGTCGGCGACCTTGTTTGATGGTGGAGCCAACCGTGCCCAGATCCGGGCCCAAAGCGCTGCCGTGGAGCAGGCCCATGCCAGCTACCAGGCCGCGGTGCTCACGGCATTGCAGGAGGTGGAAGATGCGCTGGTGCAATTGCAGGGCGATAAGGCGCGGCTGGTGCAGTTGCGCCAGGCCGAGGCGGCGGCGCGCAATGCCTCGCTGCTGGCCAACCAGCGCTACCAAAGCGGGCTTATCGATTTTCAGACCGTGCTGGACACCCAGCGCACGCTGCTCAGCTCGCAGGACAGCGTCTCCACCGTGGCGGCCAGCATAGGCACAGACCATATCCGCCTCTACAAGGCCTTGGGTGGGGGCTGGACCCCCACCACCGTAGCCGACAGCGCTTTCGCGCAGCAGTAAGCCAAGCAGCCATGGGGTGGCCACCAGCCCGCCCGCAGCCAGAACACAGACCCCCGCAGACCCGATTTTCAGGACCGATAGTGATGAAGAAGACCCCCCCAACTTCCAGCAGCCAGGAAGTGCAAGACCTGCTGGGCGATGGCCTGGCGCGCAAGTGGTGGCAAAGCCCCACCCTCTGGATAGGCGCCGTGGCCGTGGTGGCAGCCACGGGTGGCCTGCTGTGGTGGCAGGCCGACCAGAAGGCCAAGGCCAAGCCCGTGTATGTGACCGAAGCCTTGAAGCAGGGCGATCTGACGCTCACCGTGCTGGCCAATGGCACGCTGCAGCCCACGCGCACGGTCAGCGTGGGTTCGGAGTTGTCCGGCACGGTGCGCAAGGTGTGGGTGGATGTCAACGACACCGTCAAAAAAGGCCAGGTGCTGGTGGAGCTGGACACCGACAAGCTCAACGCCCAGGTGGGGCGCTCGCGCGCTACGCTGGCTTCGTCCCAGGCCAGGCAGCACCAGGTCGAGGCCACGCTGAAAGAGGCCAAGGCCAATCTGGCACGCCTGGAAGAGGTGCGTCGCCTCTCGGGCGGGCAGGTGCCTTCGGCCACCGAGCTGGATGGCAGCCGTGCCACCCTGGCCCGGGCCGAGGCCGATCTGCTGGCCGCCAAGGCCTCGGTGGACGATGCCCGCCATGCCCTGTCCACCGATGAAACCAATCTCTCCAAGGCGGCCGTCAAGGCCTCCATCGACGGTGTGGTGCTGACCCGCTCGGTCGAGCCCGGCCAGGCCGTGGCCGCTTCGCTGCAGGCCGTGACCCTGTTCACCGTGGCCGAAGACTTGAAAAAGCTGCGCCTGGAAGTGGCGGTGGACGAGGCCGATGTGGGCCAGGTGAAAGAAGGCCAGCGCGCCAGCTTCACCGTCAGCGCCTATCCCTCGCGCCGTTACCCGGCCACCGTCACGCGCGTGGACTATGGCTCCACCAAGACCGACAACGTGGTCACCTATGTGGCGCGGCTGGAGGTGGAGAACGACGACCTCAGCCTGCGCCCGGGCATGACGGCCTCGGCCACCATACGCGCCACCGAGCGCAAAAACGTGCTGCTGGTGCCCAATGCGGCGCTGCGCTTTACGCCCACCGGCATGCAGCCGCCCGGTCAGGCCGCACCGGCCGCTGGCGCGCCACAGGCAGGCGGCAAGCCCCAGTCCGCAGGCGGCTCTAGTGGCATCGTTGGCCAGCTGATGCCGCGCCCACCGCGCGGCAACCGCCAGGGCGCGGGCCGGGGCGAGCAGGCCCAGGGCCCGGGTCAGACCCGCTATGTCTGGGTGCTGGAAAACGGCCAGCCCGAGGCCGTACAGGTCAAGACCGGCCAAAGCGATGGCCGCATGACCGAGGTGGAAAGCGACAAGCTGCAAGAAGGCGTGGCCCTGATCACCGACCAGCGCAGCGGGGCCGCGAAATGAAGCCCGCAGCACAACCGCCCGCAGGCGATGGCGGCATGCCGCTGATTCGCCTGCAGGGCGTGACCAAGACCTATGGCGAAGGCGGCCTGGCCTTCCAGGCCCTCAAGGGCGTGGACCTGGACATCGCCCAGGGTGACTTTGTGGCCATCATGGGGCCCAGCGGCTCGGGCAAGTCCACGGCCATGAACACCCTGGGCTGTCTGGATCGGCCCAGCAGCGGCGCCTATCTGTTCAAGGGCGTGCATGTGGAAAACCTGTCGCGCGATGAGCGCGCCCGGCTGCGCCGCCGCTACTTTGGCTTTGTGTTCCAGGGCTTTCACCTGCTGCCACGCACCACGGCCCAGGAGAATGTGGAGCTGCCGCTGCTGTACCGGGGCGAGCCCGCGGTAGAGCGCCATGCTGCCGCCGCTCGCGCCCTGGAGGCCGTGGGGCTCAAGGGCTGGGAGCACCACACACCGGCCGAGCTGTCGGGCGGCCAGCAGCAACGCGTGGCCATTGCCCGCGCCATCGTCACCGACCCCACGGTGCTGCTGGCCGATGAGCCCACGGGCAATCTGGACACCCAGCGCAGCGAGGAAATCATGGAGCTGTTGTGGAAGCTCAACCACGACAAGGGCATCACCGTGCTGATGGTCACGCACGAGCCCGAAATGGCGGCCTATAGCCGGCGCATCGTGCGCTTCAAGGACGGGCGCATGGACAGCGATTTGCCCAACCCACCCCTGGCCTTGCGCCGCGCCACGGTGGCCGCCGACCCAGACCCGGCCGTGGTGCTGGCCGAGCAAGGAGGCGCGTGATGCTGTGGAACACCATCTGGCTGGCGCTGCGCTCCATACGCCGCAATCTGCTGCGCTCGTTTTTGACCGTGCTGGGCATTGTCATCGGCGTCAGCGCCGTCATCACCATGGTTACGCTGGGCAACGGCGCCACCATGGCCGTGCAAAACCAGATCGCTGGTTTGGGCACCAATTTGCTGCAGATACGCTCGGGCCAGCGCATGGGCGCGGGCTCCTCGGTGGCGCCCTCGTTCAAGGACACCGACGCCACCGCCATTGCCCAGCAAATTGGCGGCATCCAGGCCGTGGCGCCCGAGGCACGCTCCAGCGCCACCGTGGTAGCCGGCGGGCGCAACTGGTCCACCAGCGTCATCGGCAGCACCAACGACTGGCTCATCACCGGCAACTGGAAGCTGGCCCAGGGCCGGGAGTTCAGCGCTGACGAGCTGCGCGCCGGCGCGGCCGTGTGCATCATCGGCGCCACGCTGCACCGTGAGCTGTATGGCAACAGCGCCGATGTGCTGGGCCAGCCGCTGCGCATCAAGGGCTTTTCCTGCGAGGTGGTGGGCCTGCTGGAATCCAAGGGCCAGGGCGCCTTCGGCAACGACCAGGACGACACCGTGCTGATCCCGCTCAACACCTTGCAGCGCCGCGTCACCGGCAGCAAACGCTTGAACACCATTCTGGTGTCCATGGAAGACGGCAGCGATGCCGAGCGCGTCAAGACCAGCCTCAACCAGCTGCTGCGCGAGCTGCGCAAGCTGGCTCCCAGCGACGAGGACAACTTCAATGTGCTGGACACCAAGCAGCTGGCCGACACCATGGCCGGCACCACCAAGGTGCTGACCACGTTGCTGGGTGCGGTGGCCGCCGTCAGCCTGCTGGTGGGCGGCATAGGCATCATGAACATCATGCTGGTCAGCGTCACCGAGCGCACCCGCGAAATCGGCCTGCGCCTGGCCATTGGCGCGCTGGAGCGCGAGGTGCTGCTGCAGTTTCTGATTGAGGCCGTGGTGCTGGCCGCACTGGGCGGTCTGGTGGGCATTCTGATTGCCACCGCTGCCTCGTTTGGCCTGGCCCAGCTCATGGGCGTGCCCTATGTCTTCAACGCCGGGGTGAACCTGCTGTCCTTTGTGTTCTCGGCCGCCATCGGCGTGCTCTTCGGCTACTTCCCCGCCCGCCGCGCCGCACGCCTGGACCCTATCGAGGCGTTGCGGCACGAGTAAGTCCCCGCATGTACCCTGCCTGTCTGCGCGGCAGGTCTGCGGTGCTTATCTCAGCACAACGCCACCCTGGGGGGTGGCGTTGTTGTTTGGTGGAGTGATGGCCTGGGTACTGTAATTAGGCCATCTTGCGTGGGGGTGATGGAGTGGGCGATGGGATGTGGCACACACTTTTGTGCTCAATAGCAGCTTCTGCGATTCGACCGAATAATAGGCGAAAACAATGTCTTTGTGTCACACAGACGTGGAACTTGTGCATAGGAAAAAAACTCCTCTGCACCTCATTGTTTCCAGACTAACAAGGCGACTGGCATGTAGCACGACACACGTGACAGTAGATAGTACGACGAGCTGGCTACGTCGACGAGAGCTAACGACCGCCTACAACGGACTGCACTACGGCGAATGAAGGCCTGGAAGGCAGGTTCACATTTACTGACTCAGCCTGCGCTATGCGGGGGCAGCGCGAACACACCCACGCTAAGATTGCAGCAACAAGAATACGCAGGTGGTCGAGCAAGGACTTGAATATGCAAGCACAAAAAGGGAGAAAAAATGAGTAACATCAATATTCGACGCGCAATAGAAAATATCCGTTCAAAAACCTCTGTATATACACCGATTGTCGAAGCAGTTGTTAACTCAATTCAGTCTATCCATTCAATAAAAAAAGATGATGGATTAATAAAAATTAATTTACAGCGCAACGGGCAAAAAGACCTTGATGGAATTTCATCGGGAGATAAAAGCATAGAAATCATCTCAGTATCAGATAATGGTATAGGGTTTGATGATGCCAACAGAGAGTCGTTCGACACCTTATACAGTGATCATAAAATCAACGAGGGCGGAAAAGGTTTTGGCCGGCTTACCTATCTCAAATATTTCGATAAAGTTACTATCTCAAGCACCTACCAAGACCAAGATCAAAGGTGTTGGACACGAACCTTCCAAATGGGCGAAGGAAAGCATTTCATCGTAAAAGAAAGCAAAATTGCCAGCACATCCAATCAAACAGGGACATCCATAACCCTTACAGGCCTTCGCAATAAGACCCCGTTAACAGCATCCGCCAAGTCAATTGCAAGAAGTCTGGTAGAACTGCTTTTACCATATTTTATAGCGGAAGATTACAAGTGCCCCGATATTTTATTAGTTGATAACAACGAATCCGAGCCCATCACGCTGAATCATTATCTTTCAAGCGCTGACGCAGTCATTCATGAGTTAAAACTCTCATCGGATAATTTTTCGATAAACGACGTCAATGAAGAACAAGCCTTTAAGGTAAGACTCTTTAAGATATTTTCGCCAGGAACCAAGGTCAGCAAAATTAGTTTGGTTGCCCATAAGCGAGAGGTAGAAGCCTCCGCCATGCATAAATATATACCCGAATTTGAAGACGAGTTTGTCGAACCAAACTCAAATCCAGATCTTCCAGGCAGAAACTACATTGTCAAGGCCTATGTCTTCAGCAGCTATCTAGATGACAATGTATCAGTAGAGCGAGGCGGTTTTACTTTTAAAAAAGAATCGGATGGAAACTCTGATCTCTGCGGCGAGATAACGCAATCCGCCATTGAGAGTGAGGCAGCAGAATTTGCAAAAACGTTCTTTGATTCGGAAGTCAGCACAAGATTAGAAAAGAAAATTGCAACGATTAATCAATATATTGCAGAGCAAGCTCCTTGGCACAAACAAACCATCAAAGAAGTGGATTTTTCTGCATTTCCAATGCACCCCACGCCAGAAGAGATAGAAGCGATACTTCACGAACAAAAATTCAAAACAGAAGTAAAGCTGCGTGAGCGTGTTAAGAAAATATTAGACAAAGGCGCGGACGAACCAAGCGAGGATGTTAGCAGGCAGTTGGCAGATGCCATTAGTGAATCAAGTAAGAGCGAGCTAGTCCATTACGTTGCACTAAGAAAATATTTATTAGACCTACTGGAAAAACGCCTCGAATATCGCGATGACGGGAAGTATCAAACAGAAGCTGTAGTGCACGACATTATCTTCCCCCGACGCAATGACTCCGATTCTGTTCCGTATGAAGGGCATAACCTTTGGATGCTGGACGAACGACTTAGCTTTACGAATTACGTAACCTCGGACATTCCACTGGATGGAGGCAATACAGATCGTTCCGACGTTATTGTTTACGGTCACCGTGTCGCAATGCGTGGCGAAAACAATCCATCAAATCCTGTCACTATTTTCGAATTTAAACGCCCTGGAAGAGACGACTTTACGAACCCTTCATCGAACGAAGATCCAATAGCACAGATAATTAGATATACTCTAAAAATAAGGAGAGGCGAATTCAAAACACCAACTGGGCGAGAGATTCAAATCTCCGACAACACTCCATTTTACGGATATGTTGTTTGTGATCTAAATCAAAAAGTCAGGAGCTGGTTAGAGGACGAGAAAAGTTTTACACCTATGCCGGATCGCCAAGGGTGGTTCGATTATCACAAAGGTGCAAACATATATATTGAAGTGATATCCTGGACAAAACTTTTGAATGATGCAGTTATGCGAAACAAGATATTTTTCCAGAAACTTGGAATAAACTAAAAGCGATGCAATCGCCGCCTTCAAATCTCAATTCAAGGTCGGCTGATCTGAAGCATGAATTCGCTCACGCAACCGGCTCAGGGTGCTACGGCTGCACCCTGTAGCCTTTTGAATTTCGCTCCACGTCATGCCCTTGGACAGCATGGACACAATGGCCGCATTGCGCTCTGTGTCCTCTCTGCGGCCCTTGTAGGCCCCTCCGGTCTTGGCCTTGGCAATCCCCTCAGCCTGACGGCGGCGGCGGTCTGTGTAGTCCTTGCGGGCTATCGCCGCCAGCATATCCAGCAGCAGCGGCCAGGATGCGGGCCGTGGTTTCGTCCGTGGTGGCGATGCTCTGCCAGGACGTGGGCAAGTCCAGTGCAACGATGCGCACGCCACGCACGCCGATCTCACGCTTCAGAGCGTCCCAGTCGGCATCGTTCAGGCGTGACAGACGATCTACTTGCTCGATCAGCAGCGCATCGCCAGGACGGCAGTCTCCCAGCAGCCGGAACAACTCAGGGCGCTTCAGGCTGGCCCCTGACTCATTCTCTACATACCACGCAGCCACAGCCAACCCGCGCTCAGCGGTGAAGGACTCCAGGGCTGCACGAGCGCGGGTGGCATCTTGTTCTTGTGTTGAAGCTCGGAGATAGGCGCGGACAAACATGCTCAGTTCGATTTAGGTCATCAAGGCCTGCATCCGGAACCAAGAAACAACGGTTCGTTTAAGGCATAACGTATGAGCACCTGCGAGAGGCCCGTAAGTGCTGACAACTGTCCCGGCTAGCAACCAACGCTTTCGCATGTTGTGCCAATGCGTCTACCCCCAAAAAAAAGAAGAAGCCCGCCAGCGTGTGACCACGCGGCGGGCTTCGTGTCGTCTGGCACTGCCGTGCTAACCAAGAGGAGGAAGAAAGGGTGGCAGGCCAGTCAACCTGGGGGCCAGTGGCTTTGCGGGCGGTCTACTGTGTTGCGAATCCTCGCAGTAGCTCGGCTATTGCTACGGTATCGCGCCTTGTATCCCATCCCGCAAAGCCACTGGCGTGCTGCGAGGAGATCGCAAACACACGCTTACTGAATATTCAGGCTCACGGACTGGTCCACGGGCTTGCGCTGGGTCAGCACCAGGGTCAGCACACCGTTTTCCAGTTTGGCGCTGCTGGCAGCGGCATCGATGGCATGGGGCAGCTCCCAGCTGCGGCGCACCTGGCGGGGGGCGCCTTCGATGCTGTTGAGGTGGACTTGCGCGTCTTCGATGCGCAGCTGCAGCTGCTCACGGGCCAGGCCGGGCACGTCCACGCTCAAGGTGGTGGCGTCTTCGGTGGTGGTGGCGCTGTAGCCGGTGCTGCCTGCTGCGGCTTGCTGCGAGGCTTGCAGGAAACGCTGCAGGGCCAGGTCGGCCTGGTGGGGGGCTGCGAAAGCGGAACGGCGAATCACGGGCGATGCGAAGAACATGGTTTTAGGGCTCCTATACACTGCGCGGCGCTTCGATGGTGTGGCCGCATGACAAGCAATTGCAGGCTGCCGCGAGGTTTTCAAGGGATATTTTGGTATGAATAAATTTGCTGTGGCGGTGTTGAAAACCCGTCAAACGTCGCCATTGCGTGTGCAAAAGACGGCATCGCCGTTGCGCCAGCTGTTGCTGGCGGCGTTGGCAGCCTGGGGGCTGGCGGCTGCCGCAGCGACTCCGGGCGAGCCCATCAAGCTGGCGCTGGTGGAGAGCCTGTCCGGGCCTTTTGCCAATACGGGCGAAGGGGTGTTTCGCAACATCGTGATGGCCACCGAGGAGGTCAATGCCCGCGGTGGTGTGCGGCTGCCTGCAGCTGCCGGTGGCGCCCGCCCGCTGGTGATACAGCGCTATGACAGCAAGGGCCAGAACGAAGAGGCGCTGTCGGCCCTGCGTGCGGCCATTGACGGCGGTGCCCGCATCATCATGCAGGGCAATTCCTCGGCCACGGCCTCGGCGCTGCTGGATGCCATCAACAAGCACAACCAGCGCGAGCCGAACAAGCGCGTGCTGTTTCTGAACTATTCCGCAGTGGACCCGGCCTTCACCAACGAGCGCTGCAGCTTCTGGCATTTCCGCTTTGATGCCCATGCCGATATGCGCATGGCTGCGCTGATGCAGATGGTGAAGGCCGACAAGGCGCTTCAACGGGTCTACCTGATAGGCCAGGACTACAGCTTTGGCCAGGCCGTGCTGGGCGAGGCCCGGCGCCAACTGGCTGCGCAGCGCCCGGATGTGGCGGTGGTCGGCGATGAGCTGCACCCCATGGGTCGGGTCAAGGACTTTGCCCCCTATGCCGCAAAAATCAAGCAAAGCGGGGCCCAGGCGGTGGTCACCGGCAACTGGGGCAACGACCTGACGCTCCTGGTCAAGGCCGTGCGCGAAGCAGGCTTTGACGGCATGTTCTACACCTTCTACGGCAATGCCATGGGCGCGCCCGCCGCTTTAGGTGATGCCGGCGTGGGCAAGGTGGTGGCCGTGGCCGATTGGCTGCCCAACTCTCACGGCGTGGCCAGCGAGCAGTTCTACCAGCGTTTCCGTCAGCGCTTTCCCAAGCCTGAAGATGACTACGCCCATTTGCGCCAGCAAATGATGGTGCAGGTCCTGGCCCAGGCCATGGAAAAAGCCGGCAGCACCGAAGCCGCCGCCGTGGCCCGCGCCATGGAAAACATGCAGGTGGAACTGGCAGGCCGCAAGGCCCATATGCGGGCCGCCGACCACCAGTTTCAGCAGCCGCTGGAAGTGGGCGTGATGGAGCGCCAGGGCAGCGCCGGCGTGAAGTTTGATGTGGAGGGCTCGGGCTACGGCTTTCGTGTGGTGCGCGAGATATCGGCCAAGCAGGCCGAGATGCCAACCACTTGCCAGATGAAAAGGTTTTGAAATGCACCCCCTGAGGCGCTGTGCGCCTTCACCCCTCTCTCTCGCTGCGCGAGGGAGGGGGACGGCACCAACGCGGCGGGGCGGCCCTTGCGCGGTGCCCTGGGGTGGGCTGCGCCAGTTTCATGCGCAGCGCCATGGGCTATGGAGCTGAAGAGCTCGGCCTTTGCACTGCATGAAAAAACAAAACGGGGCTTGATGCCCCGTTTTTGATAGCGCGTAACGCTGGTTTATTGGGCGTTGCGTGGCGATGTGGTCTGGGTCGTTGGGGCAGGCTCTGCTGACTCTGTGGCCTGTGCATCGCGCAGGGCGGCGGCCACTTCCTGGCCCAGTTCGTAGACGGCCATGGCGTAGTAGCTGGATTGGTTGTAGCGGGTGATGGCGTAGAAGTTCTGCGTGCCGATCACATAGCTGGGGGCATCGGCGCCATTGAGCAGTTCCACCAAGGCCAGCGGGCCCTGGTGTTGCATGCCGCCATCCAGGGGCACGGCGCCCAGCTGCAGCAGTTGCTCTGCGGTGAACGTGGGCTTGATGTCCGGGCCCAGCAGCGTGGCCATGTCGGCGCCCTCGGGCTTGAAGGTCACGCCGTATTGCACCGGCATATCAGGCACCCAGCCGTGGCCTCGAAAGTAGTTGGCCACCGAGCCTATGGCGTCGGTGGTGCTGTGGTTGAGGTCGACCTTGCCGTCGCCGTCAAAGTCCACGCCAAAGCGGGCCAGGCTGCTGGGCATGAATTGGCCCAGGCCCATGGCGCCGGCATAGCTGCCCAGCGTTTGTGTCGGGTCTTGCTTGCTGCTCCAGGCCGTGGTCAGAAACTGGGCCAGCTCGCCCTGGAAATAGGCCGCCCGCTCGGCCACGCGCGGGTGGCTGGGTGGGTAGTCAAACGCCAGCGTGGCCAGCGCATCGAGTACGCGAAAGCTCCCCATATTGCGGCCGTAGACGGTTTCCACGCCGATGATGCCGACGATGATTTCCGGTGGCACGCCATAGGTTTGCTGGGCGCGCTCCAGCGCTGCGGCGTTCTCCTGCCAAAAGCGCAGGCCGGCGCGTATGCGCACTGGGTCAATGAAGCGGCTGCGGTAGTTGGCCCAGCTGCGGGCCGTGGCCTTTTTGGGGGCGGTGCTGGGCGTCATCAAGCGGCGCACCTGCTCCAGCTGCTTGGCCTGGGTCAGCTGCTGGCGCAGCCAGCCCGCGTCCAGCCCTTGCTGCTGGGCCAATGCGTCGGCCCAGCGCAGGGCATCGGCGCGCTGGCCGTAGTGGGGGCTGGCCGGAGCCTGGCTGCGGTTTTTGTTGGGTTGAGAGGGTTTGGGGCTTTGCGCGCAAGCGGGGAGCGTGCTGGCAGCTATGCAAACGAGAGCAACAGAGAGCAGACGGTTCATGAAATCTCAAAGAAGGCGACGCGGTGGCCGGGCAGGAAGAGGGCTCCCGCTGCCACGCACGCAGACTGGGCATGCTGGGCGCTGGCCGGATAGGGTGGGCGGATTGCCTGCACGCCAACCCGGTCTGCAGCGCGGATTTTCTCATTGTGCGATGGCTGTACGCCAGATGTACAAAACCGTGGGTATTGTCGGGGTTGGCAGTGGGCAACAGGCCCGCAATACAGTCATGTACTCGCTGTAAGCGGTCTGCGACCCGCATGGTAAGCTGGTCTGAAAAGCGCCTGGAGCAGCGCAAAAGCCGCGCTGCATCCAAGGGACAAGATCGAAAAAAACAAAAACGGGGACAAGAGAAATGGGCAGAACGGGCTATTTTTCCCACAGGGATTGCTGGAAACATGAAATGGGCCCGGGGCATCCGGAATGCCCGGAGCGGCTCGATGCCATCGAAGACCGCTTGCTGATCACCGGGGTCTTCGATGGGCTGGAGCGCATCGAGGCGCCGCTGGCTTCGCTGGCCGATGTGGAGCTGGCCCATGACCGCATGCACATCGCGGCATTGCGCGGTCTGACGGACCGGCTCAAGGAAGAGGTGCAGGCCGGAGGCCCCAGCCATTCGCCGCTCGATACCGACACCTCCATCAATGTGCACACGCTGGATGCGGCCTTGCGCTCGGCTGGCGCCGCCGTGGCGGCCACGGATGCCGTGGTCGATGGCCGTCTGGAAAACGCTTTTTGCGCCATACGCCCGCCAGGCCACCACGCCGAGCGTGGCAAGGCCATGGGGTTTTGCTTTTTCAACAACGTGGCCATTGCCGCCTTGCATGCACTGCAGCGCCACAACCTCAAGCGTGTGGCCATCGTCGACTTTGACGTGCACCACGGCAACGGCACGGAAAACATTCTGGCCGGTGACGAGCGCGTGCTGATGGTCAGCTTCTTTCAGCACCCCTTCTACCCCTTCAGCGGCGACAAGGACCCGGCGCCCAATATGCTCAATCTGCCGGTGCCGGCCTATACCAAGGGCATGGATATCCGCGAGCTGGTCGAGATGATGTGGATTCCACGGCTGGAGGCTTTCAAGCCCGAGATGATCTTCATCAGCGCCGGCTTTGACGCCCACCGCGAAGACGATATGGGCCAGATGGCGCTGAACGAGCAGGACTTCGCCTGGATCACCGACCGCATCAAGGATGTGGCCCGCCGTTTTTCCAAGGGGCGCATCGTCTCCTGCCTGGAAGGCGGCTATGTGATGAGCGCGCTGGCACGCAGCGTGGAAGCGCATGTGCGGGTGCTGGCGGATATTTAGCTCCCCCCTGAGCCGCTTTGCGGCTTCCCCCCAGGGGGACGGCAGCCTTTGCTGCGGGGCGGCCCTTGCTGGCTGCCACTGACAGAAACGCTGCGGGTCTCTGCGGAGCCCCTGGTTTTACTCCCTCGCCCCCTCGGGGGAGAGGGCCGGGGTGAGGGGCTGCCTGCAAGCCCGAGAATCGAAAGTGGCGCATGGCAGCCATGGATAACGGAGGAATGTTGGTGTGACGGATATGCAAAACAATGCGCAACTGCTGAGCGTGCAGCGCAGCCCCGAGGGCGTGGTGCGCCTGACCTTGAATGACCCCCAGCGCTTCAATGCCCTGGGTGCGCCCATGCTGGCGGCCTTGCAGCAGGCGCTGGATGCGGTGGCGGCCGATACCTCGGCGCGTGTGGTGGTGCTGGCTGCGGAAGGCAAGGCGTTTTGCGCCGGGCACAACCTCAAGGACATGGCTGCCCACCCGCAGCTGGCCTATTACCAGCAGCTGTTTGCCCAGTGCAGCAAGGTCATGCTGTCCATTGCCAAGCTGCCTGTGCCCGTGATCGCGCGGGTGCATGGCATGGCCACGGCAGCGGGTTGCCAACTGGTGGCCCAGTGCGATCTGGCCGTGGCCAGCACCGAGGCCAGCTTTGCCACCAGCGGCATCAACTACGGCCTGTTCTGTGCCACGCCCAGCGTGCCCCTGGTGCGCAATCTGCCCATCAAGCAGGCCATGGAAATGCTGCTCACCGGCGACTTCATCGACGCTGCCACCGCGCTGCAAAACGGCCTGGTGAACCGCGTGGCGGCGCCCCACCAGCTCGATGCAGCCGTCGACGCCCTGGTGCAATCCATTCTGGCCAAGCCGGCCACAGCCGTGCGCATGGGCAAGGCCCTGGTCTATCAGCAGCGGGAACTGGGTCTGGATGCCGCCTACCAGTTGGCGGGCCAGACCATGGCCACCAACATGATGGACGCCGACGCCCAGGAGGGCGCCCAGGCCTTTGCCGAAAAACGCCAGCCGCGCTGGCAGGCCTGATTCGGCATCAGCTTGCGGTCCGGAGATGGGTGTTAACCCTTGGATTGCCGCAAGCCTTGTGTCATTTCGTGTACGAAGTCATAAAATAGAACGATCGTTCGTTTTGTGGGCGCGGGGATTGTCAGGAATTCCGCTGGAAGCTGCTGCGCCGCCGCATAAAATGAATTTGGTTTACGTAAACGTCAATCTTCCAACAAATCAAGGAGCCGCAGCATGAAGGTATTGGTCCCAGTCAAGCGGGTGGTGGACTACAACGTCAAGGTCCGCGTCAAGAGCGATGGCACAGGCGTGGACATCGCCAACGTCAAGATGAGCATGAACCCGTTTGACGAGATTGCGGTGGAAGAAGCCGTGCGCCTGAAGGAAAAAGGCGTGGTCACGGAAGTGATCGCGGTGTCCTGCGGCGTGGCGCAATGCCAGGAGACGCTGCGCACGGCCATGGCCATTGGCGCCGACCGCGGCATTTTGGTGGAAACCGATGTCGAGCTGCAGCCCCTGGCCGTGGCCAAGCTGCTCAAGGCCCTGGTGGACAAAGAGCAACCCGGCCTGGTGATTCTGGGCAAGCAGGCCATCGACGGCGACAACAACCAGACCGGCCAGATGCTGGCGGCCCTGGCCGATCTGCCCCAGGCCACCTTCGCCTCCAAGGTCGAAGTGGCCGGCGACAAGGTGAATGTGACGCGCGAAGTGGACGGCGGCCTGGAGACCCTGGCCCTGAACACGCCCGCCATCATCACCACCGACCTGCGCCTGAACGAGCCGCGTTATGTGACGCTGCCCAACATCATGAAGGCCAAGAAAAAGCAGCTGGACACGGTGAAGCCCGAGGACTTGGGTGTGGACGTGACGGCCCGCATCAAGACGCTGAAGGTCTCCGAGCCCGCCAAGCGCGGCGCCGGCGTGAAGGTGGCCGATGTGGCCGCTCTGGTCGACAAGCTCAAAAACGAAGCGAAGGTGATCTGACCCCCTGAGCCGCTTCGCGTCTTCCCCCCAGGGGGACGGCAGCCGCGCTTCGGGGCGGCCCTTGCGCGCTGCCCTGACCTGGGCTGCGTCGGTTTCAGGGGCCTGTCTTTCCATCCCAGACTTCGCAAGAACGTAAAGAATTTAGAGGTTGAACATGACTTCTCTCGTCATCGCAGAACACGACAACGCTTCGCTCAAGGGCGCTACTTTGAACACCGTGACGGCCGCCAAGGCCTGCGGCGGTGAGGTGCATGTGCTGGTGGCTGGCGAAAACGCCGGCGCTGCTGCCGCTGCCGCTGCCCAGATCGCTGGTGTGAGCAAGGTGATCCATGCCGACGGCGCAAGCCTCAAAGACGGCCTGGCAGAAAACCTGACCGCCCAGGTGCTGGCTGTGCAGGCCTCCGGCAACTACAGCCACATCCTGTTCCCGGCCACGGCCTCGGGCAAGAACGTGGCCCCGCGCGTGGCGGCCAAGCTGGACGTGGGCCAGATCAGCGACATCACCAAGGTGGACAGCGCCGACACCTTCGAGCGCCCCATCTATGCCGGCAACGCCGTGGCCACCGTGCAGAGCACGGATGCCGTGAAGGTGATCACCGTGCGCGGCACGGGCTTTGACGCTGCTGCTGCCACTGGTGGTTCGGCCGCCGTGGAAACCGTGGCTGCCGTGGCTGACGCCGGCAAGAGCAGCTTTGTGGGTCGTGAAGTCACCAAGAACGACCGTCCCGAGCTGACGGCCGCCAAGATCATCGTCTCCGGTGGCCGTGCCCTGGGCAGCGCCGAGAAGTTCAACGAAGTGATGACCCCGCTGGCCGACAAGCTGGGCGCGGCCATTGGCGCCTCGCGCGCGGCGGTGGACGCAGGCTATGCGCCCAACGACCTGCAAGTGGGCCAGACCGGCAAGATCGTGGCGCCGCAGCTGTACATCGCTGCAGGCATCTCGGGCGCTATCCAGCATTTGGCCGGCATGAAGGACTCCAAGGTGATCGTGGCGATCAACAAGGACCCGGAAGCACCGATCTTCTCGGTGGCCGACTACGGTCTGGAGGCAGACCTGTTCCAGGCCGTGCCGGAACTGGTGAAGGCGCTGTAATCGACGGCATGTGAAAAGAGGGGCTTGCTGCCCCTCTTTTCACATCTGCCCAGGATGCATGGGCATGTCCTGTGGCTTGCGCTGCAAGACATGCCCATGGACCTTGGTGCCGCCTTCTGCCCCCGGCGGGGAGCAGAGGCCGCCCTCCACATCGATTCAAATCCACAACGCAAAGGTGACAAGATGAGTTATGCGGCCCCGATCAAAGACATGCTGTTTGCCATGGAGCATCTGGCCGGTATCGAGCAAGTGGCGCAGATCCCCGGCTTCGAAGATGCCGGTCTGGAGACCGCCCAGGCCGTGCTGGAAGAATGCGCCAAGCTGTGCGAAGGCGTGGTGGCGCCGCTGAATGTGCCCGGCGATGTGAACCCCTCTTCGTGGAAGGATGGCAAGGTCACCACCACCCTGGGTTTTGCCGATGCCTTCAAGCAGTACGCCGAAGGCGGCTGGCAAGGCCTGCAGCATCCGGTCCAGTTCGGCGGCCAGGGCCTGCCCAAGACCGTGGGCGCGGCCTGCGTGGAAATGCTCAACAGCGCCAATCTGAGCTTTGCGCTGTGCCCGCTGCTCACCGATGGCGCCATCGAAGCCCTGCTCACCGCGGGTAGCGATGCGCTCAAGGCGACCTACCTGGAAAAGCTGATCTCCGGCCAGTGGACCGGCACCATGAACCTGACCGAGCCCCAGGCCGGCTCCGATCTGGCCCTGGTGCGCACCAAGGCCGATCCCCAGGCCGATGGCACGTACAAGGTGTTTGGCACCAAGATCTTCATCACCTACGGTGAGCACGATATGGCCGAGAACATCGTCCACCTGGTGCTGGCCCGCGTGGCAGGTGCACCCGAGGGCGTGAAGGGCATCAGCCTGTTTGTGGTGCCCAAGTTCCTGGTGAATCAGGACGGCTCGCTGGGCGCGCGCAACGATGCGCATTGCGTCAGCATCGAGCACAAGATGGGCATCAAGGCATCGCCCACGGCCGTGCTGCAGTTTGGCGATCACGGCGGTGCCGTGGGCTATCTGGTGGGCGAGGAAAACCGTGGCCTGGAGTACATGTTCATCATGATGAACGCGGCCCGCTACGCCGTGGGTGTGCAGGGCATTGCCGTGGCCGAGCGCGCCTACCAGCATGCCGTGCAGTACGCCAAGGAGCGCGTGCAAAGCCGCCCTGTGGACGGCTCGGTCAAGGCCAGCGCCACCATCATTCACCACCCCGATGTGCGCCGCATGCTGATGACCATGCGCGCCTACACCGAGGGCTGCCGCGCCATGGCCAGCACGGCCGCGGCGGCCTATGACGCGGCCCACCAGCATCCCGATGCCGAAGTGCGCCAGGCCAACGCCACCTTCTATGAATTCATGGTGCCTCTGGTCAAGGGCTACAGCACCGAAATGAGCCTGGAAGTCACCAGCCTGGGCGTGCAGGTGCACGGCGGCATGGGCTTTATCGAGGAAACCGGCGCCGCCCAGTACTACCGTGACGCCAAGATCCTGACCATTTACGAAGGCACGACCGCCATCCAGGCCAATGACCTGGTGGGCCGCAAGACGGCGCGTGACGGCGGCGCTTCGGCCAAGGCCATTGCCGAGCAGATCGCCAAGACCGAAGCCGCGCTGCGCGCCAGTACCAGCGTGGATGCCGTGGCCCTGGCCGATCGCCTGCAGGCCGCGCGCGAATCGTTCCTGCAGGTGGTGGACTTTGTGGCCGGCCAGACCAAGGCCAGCCCCAACGCCGTGTTTGCCGGCAGCGTTCCCTATCTGATGCTGACCGGCAACCTGGTGGCCGGCTGGCAAATGGGCCGCGCACTGCTGGTGGCCCAGGCCAAGGCGGCAGCGGGCGAGGATGTGCAATTCATGCAGGCCAAGGTAGCCACGGCCCGTTTCTATGGTGATCACATCCTGACCCGCGTGCCCGGTCAGGCCACATCGGTGCTGCATGGTGCGGATGCCGTGATGGCTCTGCCCCAGGAAGCATTCTGAGTCCCTTGTTGGACTGATATCAAAAAGAGAGCTGGAGTCGCTTGTGTGGCAGGCGTTTCAGCTCTTTTTTGTCATATTCGAGACTTTAGAGGAGACCTTGTTATGTCCAGAATTCCAGCCGCGCTGCAAAAACTGTCGCTGCCCGTCATCGGTTCGCCCCTGTTCATCATCAGCAATCCCAAGCTGGTGATCGAGCAATGCAAGGCCGGTATCGTCGGCTCCATGCCCGCGCTCAACGCCCGTCCTGCCGAGCTGTTGGAAGACTGGCTGGCCGAGATCACCGAAACCCTGGCGGCCTGGGACAAGGCCCATCCCGAGCAGCCTTCGGCGCCTTTTGCCATCAACCAGATCGTGCACAAGAGCAATGACCGCCTGGAGCACGACATGCAGGTCTGCGCCAAGTACAAGGTGCCCATCGTCATCACCAGCCTGGGTGCGCGCGAGGACGTGAACCAGGCCGTGCACGGCTGGGGCGGCGTGGTGTTGCACGACATCATCAACAACAAGTTCGCCCGCAAGGCCATCGAAAAAGGCGCTGACGGCCTGATCGCCGTGGCCGCTGGCGCCGGTGGCCACGCCGGGGTGAAGAGCCCGTTTGCGCTGATCCAGGAGGTCCGCCAGTGGTTTGACGGCCCCGTGGCCTTGTCCGGCTCCATCGCCACTGGCGACGCCGTGCTGGCGGCCCAGGCCATGGGCGCGGACTTTGCCTATATCGGCTCGGCCTTCATCGCCACCGAAGAAGCGCGTGCGACCGATGACTACAAGCAGGCCATCGTGGACGGCAACTCCGACGATGTGATCTACAGCAATCTGTTCACCGGCGTGCATGGCAACTACCTGGCCCCCTCCATCCGTGCGGCCGGCCTGGACCCCGAGAACCTGCCGCAGTCCGATGCCAGCGCCATGAACTTTGGCTCCGGCCGCACCAAGGCCTGGAAAGACATCTGGGGCTGCGGCCAGGGCATTGGCGCCGTCGACAAGGTGGTGCCCACGGCCGAGCTGGTGGCACGCCTCAAGCGTGAATACGCCGCAGCCCGCCAGCGCCTGCAACTGGCGGCCTGAGCCCGCAGGCTTTGGCGTTGCGGCGCCAGAGCGTTTGATAGTTACAATTTGCCCGCCTCGGCAGGCCATGGCCTGCCGCGTGCAGCTTCCAAGCCCCTGTGTGCCAGGTCGTTCTTCTCAAGAGCCGGCCTGTAGCGCAGGGGTTTGTCTTTTTGCGCGCTCTGTGGAGCGCTGTTTGCTTTCCATCTCTATGCAATTGAAATCCCTGGGCGCCGTGGCGCTGGCATCTCTGGCACTGGCCACTTCCGTGCAAGCGGCCGAACTCACTCCACAGGCCGCGACCGATCTGTTCCTGAAGTCCATCGTCCATATCGACACCAAGGCCATGGAGGCGCTCAACGCCTACCTGCGCCCGACGCGCACCAGCCCGGGTCAGGGTGACTTCATCAACGTCACCGAAATGCAGGAAGTCGATCGCGACTACCCCAAGGAGCTGGCCGAGACTTTTCTGGAAAACGTGCAGCTGAGCGATGCAGAAAAAAAGGCGCTGGAGCCCGCTGCGGTGCAGCTGTTCGCCAGCGTGCGTGCCTCGCAAAAGCGCATTGCCTGCACCATGGGCAAGCCCCAGAAAATCACCGAAGGCGTGCATGCCGCGATGATGGCCGTCAGCGTGCCCTTCCGCTGCATGGCGCCCAATCCTCCGGAAAAAATCGTGGCCTTTTTGCAGCGCGCAGGTGCTGCCAAGTGGAGCCTGGCCCAGTACAGCGAAGGCGTGCAAGCCCTGAGCAAGGGCTTTGAAGCCGCACCGCTGACCCAGGTCTGGGACGGCGAGCTCCCGCTGGCCGCCGAGAAGAAGAAAAAGCCACTGGTGTGGCAGAACAACTTCCCGCGCGAAAGCATTGACGTCACGCCGCTGCAGTACTGAGCGGTCGTTTTCCGTTTTTTCCTGGGCGCGCAGCAGCCACGGCATAGCCTCCCAGGCGCATGCCAGGCGCCTGCTGCGCCCCTGGCGGCCTGCCACCTTCGCGGTGCGCAGGGCCGCCATGCCCCAGGCTTTTTTCGCCCGGTGCGCAGGCAAGCGCGTGCCGCATGCGCGTTATGCCCCTCTGTTTTTTGGGGGATACCCGCCAGCCCTTGGCGCCTTGCCACACACCGCCAGGGGGCGTTGTCGGACAGCGCGCCATTTCTCTCGGTTGTCGCTTTTCCCCTCCAGCCTTGCCTCTTGGTGAAGGCTTGCAGCGTCTGCTCTACGCCTGCAACGTAAACACACACTCAAAGCCCTGCATAAGCCCAGCCGCAGCCATGGTCATCGCCGGCCTGCGCCGAAGGGGCGTGCCCAGCGGGCACAGGCCGGTTTGAAGTGATTTTGACGGCGCGATAAAGCTTGCTATAAACCGCTCGTCGGACATAAAAATTGATCGCAGTCAACACCACAGTGTTTCACTTGGTTTCCTGTATCCCGGCGAAGGCAGGTGTTGCGTTGGATTTAACATATGCAGAAATTTCAGTAAATACTGAAACAGAGAGGAAAACATCTGTGCCTGACTCTGATCAAGCGCTGCACAAATCCCGCATGCCAGGGCGGCGGCTGGACCGTGGCAGCAGTTGGTCGGTGCTGGCGTCGCTGCTGTGGCTGCCGCAGGCCGCGCTGCTGGCGCTGGCTGTCCAACGCATTGCCGATGGGCAGGCGGCCACCGTCATGCCGCTGGCAGCCGGTCTGCTGGTTTTGGGCCTGCTGCGTGCCTGGAGCGATGGGCATGGCATGCGCTGCAGCTTTGATAGCGCCCGCAGCGCGCTGCAAGTGCTGCGCGGCCAGGTGGTGCAGGCATTGGCGCAAGCCTCGCCCTTGGACCGCCAGCGTCCGCCTTCGGGTCTGGCGGCCAGCGCTGTGGCCGAGCAGGCCGAAGCCATCGTTCCCTGGCTCTCGCGCTACCAGACCGCCATGTGGCGGGTGATGCTGGTGTCGCCGGTGATTGCCCTGGCCGTGGCCACCCAGTCCTGGGTGGCCGCTTTGATTCTGCTGCTGGCTGCGCCCCTGATCCCCCTGTTCATGGCCATTGTGGGCTGGCGCGCCCAGGCCGCCAGCGAAGAGCAGATGGTGCAACTGGGGCAGATGAATGGTTTCTTGCTGGACCGCCTGCGTGGCATGACCACGCTGCGCGCCCTGGGCGCGGTGGACGCCACGGCCCTGCGCCTGCGCGCGCATGCCGAGTCCCTGCGCCAGCGCACCATGCGCGTGCTGCGCATCGCCTTTCTGTCCTCGGCCGTGCTGGAGCTTTTCTCCGCTCTGGGCGTGGCCATGGTCGCCGTCTATGTGGGCTTTCACCTGCTGGGCCATCTGGAGTTTGGTGCCTGGCAGGGCAAGCTCAATCTGGGCCAGGCCCTGTTTGTGCTGCTGCTGGCCCCCAGCTTTTTCGAACCACTGCGTGAGCTGTCCGCCGTCTGGCATGACCGCGCTGCGGGTGAAGCCGCCATGCAGACGCTGCAGCAGCTGACCCTGCCGCGCCAACCGCTGCCCGGTGCGTTGCACAGCCCCAGTGCCCATCCCGAGCAGGCGGCCAGCCATCTGCTGCTGCAAGGCGTGCAGGTACAGGCCCCGGGTGTGGACCAGGCCTTGCCCGCCATCGATCTGGAGGTGCAGCCCGGCGAGCATGTGGCCCTGTGGGGCCCCAGCGGCAGCGGCAAGTCGCTGCTGCTGGCACAGATTGCCGGCCTGCTGCCGTTGAGCTATGGCGAGCTGCATATCGACGGCGTGGCCTGTACCGAGGCAACCGCTGCCGCGCTGCGCGGGCGCATCGCCTGGATGGGGCAGCAGCCCCATGTGTTTGCCGGCTCGGTGGCGCGCAACGTGGGCCTGCAGCGGCCCGGTGTCTCGGCCCGGGCGGTGGCCGAGGCGGTGGAATGGGCCGGTCTGGGCCAGGTGCTTGCAGCCCGGCCCAGCAACAGCCTGGGGGAGGGCGGACAAGGCCTTTCCGGCGGTGAAGCCCTGCGCCTGGCCCTGGCCCGGCTGGCCACGGCAGCTCCCCAGGCCGGTCTGTTGCTGGTGGATGAGCCCACGGCCCACCTGGACCAGGCCACGGCCGACCAGGTGACCGAGGCCTTGCTGCAGCTGGCCCAGGGCCGCACCCTGGTGGTGGCCACGCACGATCCGCTGCTGGCGGCCCGCATGCACCGCACTGTGGTCATGCCTGGCACAGATGAGCGGGCCAGCAGGGCGCAGCGGGCGCCGGCTTCCACGCCCGAAGAGGTCTGCCCATGAAACACACCCACGCCGTGCGCACCATGCTGAAGGCGCTGGCCGCCATGGCACCGCGCCGCCTGTGGCTGGGTGGCATGGCCATGGCCTGCCTCACGGTGCTGATGGGCATGGCCTTGCTGGGCCTGTCGGGCTGGTTTATTGCCGCCACGGCCATGGCGGGTCTTGTGCCGCTCACGGCCCTGGTTTTTGATGTCTTCATGCCCAGCGCCGGCATACGTCTGCTGGCCCTGGGGCGCACCGGATCGCGCTATGCCGAGCGCCTGCTGACCCATGACGCCACGCTGGCCGTGCTGGCCGCGCTGCGCGAGCGCCTGTTTCGCAGCTGGGCGCCGGCAGGCAGCGCCTGGCAACTGCGCATGCGGCCCGCACGCTGGCTGCAGCGGCTGACCAGCGATGTGGATGCGCTGGACAGCCTCTATCTGCGCTTGCTGGTGCCGCTGGCTGCGGCCTGTGGCGCGGCCTTGCTGGCGGCCGTGGTGCTGGCTGGCATGCGCTGGTGGCTGGGCCTGTTGCTGGGTCTGTGGCTGCTGCTGGCCGGTGTGGGTCTGGCGGTCTGGCTGGCGCGCAAGGCCCGTAGACCCGCCACCCGCCGCGCCGTGGCGCTGGAGGCCCTGCGGGCCCAGGCCGTGGACCTGGTGGCTGGACAAACCGATTTGCTGATGGCGGGGCGCTTGAGCGCCCAGTGCGAGCGCATGGCCGCCACCGAACAGCGTGTGGCCCAGGCTGATCGACAGCTCAACCGGCTGGAGGCCAGGGCCAGCATGGGCTATGGCGCGGCTGGTGCACTGACCCTGGCCGGTGTGCTGCTGGCCGTGGCCGCGCTGGCCGAGCAAGGGCGAATTGGCGCGCCCGGCGCCGCCCTGGCCCTGCTGGTGGCCCTGGCCGCCATGGAGCCTTTTGCCGCCTTGCGCCGGGGGGCCGCCGAGGCCGGTCGTACTTTGTTGGCCATCAAACGCCTTGCACCGCAGGTACAGAGCGCAGATGCTGCTAGCAGCTTGATAGCGCAGCGGCCCGCAGCCGGCGTGGCGCTGTCGCTGCAGTCGGCCACCACCCGGCCCTATGGCAGCCAGCGCGTGGTGCTGGGCCCCTTGAGCCTGGTGGTGCGCCAGGGTGAGCATGTGGCCGTGGTGGGCCGCAGCGGCGCGGGCAAAAGCACATTGCTGCTGTTGCTGGCCGGCGAGCTGCTCGCACTGCAGGGCAGCGTGGCCGCCGAGCCCGTGACCTGGCTGACCCAGCGCACCGAACTCTTTCAGGACAGCCTGCGGGACAACCTGCTGCTGGCCCAACCCGAGGCCAGCGATGCCGCGCTGTGGCAGGCCTTGCAGGACGCAGGCCTGGCGGCCGATGTGCGCGCCATGCCGCAAGGCCTGGACACGTTGCTGGGCGAGGGCGGCCTGGGTCTGTCGGGCGGCCAGGCCAGGCGCCTGGCGCTGGCGCGGCTGCTGCTGCACCCGGCGGGCTGCTGGCTGCTGGACGAGCCCACCGAAGGATTGGATGCCGCCACCGCAGCCGATGTGCTGCAGCGCTTGCGGCAGCAGATGCAAACACAGGCACAGGTACGCACCGTGGTGGTGGCCACCCATTTGCGCCGGGAGGCCGAGCTGGCCGACCGCGTGCTGTGGCTGGAACAAGGACGACCGGTGCTGGATGCACCGCGCGGCTCGGCCGAGTTCGCGCGGGTGCTGGCGCAGCTGCGTGAGGACGCCGATGGCGTGGCGCAGCAGGGCATGACCCCAGATTTTTAAGAGAGAAAGGACTTCCCCATGAACCTCGACATCGTCGATTTATCGCGGCTGCAGTTCGCGATAACGGCGCTCTACCACTTTCTGTTCGTGCCACTCACGATCGGCCTGTCCATACTCGTTGCCATCATGGAAACGGTGTATGTGATGACCGGCCGCACCATCTGGCGCGACATGACCAAGTTCTGGGGCGTTCTGTTCGGTATCAACTTCGCCATGGGCGTGGCCACCGGCGTGGTGATGGAGTTCCAGTTCGGCATGAACTGGAGCTACTACAGCCACTATGTGGGCGACATCTTTGGCGCTCCGCTCGCCATTGAAGGCCTGATGGCCTTCTTCCTGGAAGCCACTTTCGTGGGCCTGTTCTTCTTCGGATGGGACCGCATGAGCAAGGTGCAGCACTTGGTGGCCACCTGGCTGGTGGCCATCGGCTCCAACTTCTCGGCGCTGTGGATTCTGATTGCCAACGGCTGGATGCAAAACCCCGTGGGCGCAGCCTTCAACCCGCAGACCATGCGCATGGAAGTCACCGACTTCTTCGCCGTGCTGACCAACCCGGTGGCCCAGGCCAAGTTTGTGCACACCGTCTCGGCCGGCTACGTGACGGCCTCGCTGTTCGTGCTGGGCATCTCGGCCTGGTATGTGCTCAAGGGCCGTCATTTGCACCTGGCCAAGCGCTCCATGACCGTGGCGGCCTCCTTCGGCCTGGCGGCCTCGCTGTCGGTGGTGGTGCTGGGCGATGAGTCCGGCTATCTGTCGTCCGAGCACCAGAAGATGAAGCTGGCCTCCATCGAAGCCATGTGGGAGACGGAAGCCGCACCGGCCGCCTTCACCGCCTTCGGCTTCCCCGACAGCGAAGCGCGCGAAACCCATTTCGCCGTGCACATTCCATGGGCCATGGGCCTGATCGGCACGCGTTCGCTGAACACCGAAATCCCCGGCATCAAGGAGCTGGTGAAGAGCGCCGAAGGCCATATCCGCGCCGGTATCCAGGCGTATGACGCGCTGCAAATCATCCGCACCGCCAAGAGCGATGCCGAGGTGCCGCCCGACGCCCGCGCCGTGTTCGAGGACAAGGGCTACGCCCTCGGTTATGCCCTGCTGCTCAAGCGCTATGTGGACGACCCGCGCCAGGCCACCGAAGCCCAGATCGCCCAGGCTGCCAAGGACACCGTGCCCCCCGTGGGCCCGCTGTTCTGGACCTTCCGCGTGATGGTGGGCCTGGGCATGTTCTTCATCGTGCTCACCGCCGCCTTCTTCTGGCTGTCGGTACGCCACAAGCTGGACGCCTACCCCTGGCTGCTGAAGCTGGCCGTGTTCTCGATTCCGCTGCCCTGGATTGCTGCCGAGTGCGGTTGGGTGGTGGCCGAGCTGGGTCGCCAGCCCTGGATCATCGAAGGCGTGCTGCCCACGGCCATGGCGGTGTCCCACCTGGGTGCCACCACGCTGCTGCTGACCATTGCCGGCTTTGTGTTGATCTACACCGTGCTGTTCATCATCGAGATGAAGCTGATGGCGCGTGCGATCAAAAAGGGCCCGGAGCATGAGAGCGAGCCCCACCTGAGCCTGTACGAGCCCATGATCGAAAAACTGGCGCGTGCGCAAAGCTAAGGAGCAATCAACATGATCTTGCATGAACTGATTTCGTATGACGTGTTGCGCGTCATCTGGTGGCTGCTGCTGGGCATTTTGCTCACCGGCTTCGCCGTCACCGACGGCTTTGACCTGGGCGCCATGGCCCTGCTGCGCGCCACGGCCAAGACCGACGTGGAGCGCCGCGTGGTCATCAACAGCGTGGGCCCGGTGTGGGAGGGCAACCAGGTGTGGCTGATTCTGGGCGGCGGCGCCATTTTTGCCGCCTGGCCCCAGCTGTATGCCGTGTCCTTCTCCGGCTTCTATCTGGCCATGTTCGCCATTTTGGTGGCGCTGATCCTGCGCCCCGTGGCCTTCAAGTTCCGCAGCAAGCGCGAGGAGCCGGGCTGGCGCAATGCCTGGGACTGGGTGCTGTGCATTGCCGGCATCGTGCCCGCGCTGATCTTCGGCGTGGCCATGGGCAATGTGCTGCTGGGCGTGCCTTTCCGCCTGGGTGAAGACCTGCGCATCTACTACGACGGCAGCTTCTTCGGCCTGCTGACCCCGTTCGCGCTGCTGTGCGGCCTGGTGTCGCTGTGCATGCTGCTGATGCATGGTGCCTCGTGGCTGGTGTTCAAGACCGAGGGTGAAGTGGCCCAACGCGCCGCACGCTGGGGCAGCCTGGCTGCGCTGCTGACGGCCGTGCTGTTTGCACTGGCCGGTGTGTGGATTGCGCTGGACATCCAGGGCTATGTCATCACCAGCGCCATCAACACCGTGGGCGCATCCAACCCCCTGGGCAAGACCGCTGCGCTCAGCGAAGGCGCCTGGATGGCCAACTTTGCGCGCCAGCCCCTGCTGTGGGCCTTGCCGGCTCTGGGTGTGCTGCTGCCTCTGGTGAGCGCTCTGGGCATGCGTGGCCGCCGTGAATGGCTGGCGCTGCTGGCCAGCGGCCTGGCCGTGGCCTGCATCATCCTCACCGTGGGTGCGGCCATGTTCCCCATGATCTTGCCGTCCTCCATCGACCCGCGTTTCAGCCTCACAGTGTGGGACTCGTCCTCCAGCCATGTGACGCTGTTCATCATGCTGGTGTGCGCGCTGATCTTTGTGCCCATCATCCTGGCCTATACCAGCTGGGTCTACAGCATTTTGCGTGGCAAGGTGGACGCGGTGGCGATTGCCACCGGCCAAGGCCACTCGTACTAAATACCAAAGCAAAGGAAACCGTATGTGGTATTTCTCCTGGATCCTGGGCCTGCCCCTGGCAGCGGCCTTTGCCGTGCTCAACGCCATGTGGTTTGAGCTGATGGATGACGAGGCCACGCGCCGCCGCATCCTGGACCGCACCAGCAAGCTGCCGGATTAAGCCCGATTAAGCGTTCGCGCTGTCACTGCGCAGCCAAGGCCTGTCCTCGAAAGAGGGCAGGCCTTTTTTGTACGCCCCCCGATACCTGACCCTGGCGCAAGGAAGGTGTACAAGCCCCGAACGGGGATTGCTGCTAGGGTGGGCGGGTGTTGATGAGAGGATTTCCGCATGCCTGAACCCACATCCCGCATGGAGCCCCGCACGCCAGCGGCTCCGGCCGCCGCAGCCCACTCTGCCGCCGATGCACGCGGGGAGCCCATTTCCCGCCTGCACCACCAGGCCAAGGGCCTGGGCCTGGGTGCCAAGCTGGGCCTGTTTGCCTTGTTGTTGGCAGCCGGTGGCGCGGCCTGGTGGCAATGGGGGCGAGAGGCACCGCCTGCAGCCCCTGCACCCCAGGCGCCGGCCACTGCTGCAGCGCCGGCTGCGGCGCCCGAGCCCAGCCCTGCACCGGAGGCCGTGCCTGCGCCCGCGCCGAGCGAAGCGGCCGCCACCTCCCACCCCATAGAGCCCGCCGCCGATGCCCAGGGGCGCCCGCCCTTGGTGGCGGACGACGGCCAGGCCCTGGCCCAGGCCGTGAGTGGATGGCTGGGCCGCGAAGCCACGCTGCGCTTTGTGGCCACCGATGACCAGGCCCGCCGCATCACGGCCACGGTGGACAATCTGGCGCGCGGCCAGGCCGCAGTGCGGCTGTGGCCCTTGCACCCCGTGGGAGGCCGCATGGTGGTGGCTCGCACCGACGATGGCGGTATGACGATCGCTGCAGAAAACGCAGCACGTTATGACGAAGTGGTGGGCTTTGTGGCGGGTCTGAACGTGGAGCAGGGCGCCGCCCTGTACCGCCGCGTCTACCCCGTGCTGCAGCAGGCCTATGAGAATCTGGGCTACCCCGGCCAGCGCTTCAATGACAGGCTGGTGGCGGTGATAGACCATCTGCTGGCCACGCCCGATCCGACAGCCCCGCTGGCCTTGAAGCTGGTGCAGGTCCACAGCCAGGCGCAGCCGGGCGTGCCACAGGCGCCGCAGCAGCCTTGGCTGCGTTATGAGTTTGCGGACAGCGAGTTGCAGAACGCCTCAGCGGGGCAGAAGATTTTGCTGCGCATGGGGATTGGCCACACGCAGCGCATCAAGGCGCAGCTACGCGCCCTGCGCGCCCAGATCACCAAGCCTTGAAGCCAGCCCTGAAGGCCGTGGATGGTTAATCGTTTGGAGGCGGCCATACAGCGCCTCATGCTTTGTTGCTGGCCCTTGCCGTACGCAAGTACTGTCTGCGGGCCAGCGTCGCGCCTGAAGCGCTGTCTGGCCGTTGTGGTTGTGCTTTGGGGCCCGCTGCGGTTTTTTGACCCACTCCTGCCACCCAATACCGTGCGTTGTGGTGATGCGCGCAAAAACAAAGGCCTGCATCTGCAGGCCTTTTTTCAGTCTTGGCTGTCGTCCTTAGCGGGCTTTTTGCCGCGGCCGGTGAGCTTGTCCTTGATCTCCAGCACACGCGTGACGGCCGAGCCCATGCCCATCAGCTGCATGGCAGTTTCGGGTTGCAGGCGCTGCACATCGTCAAACCAGGTCATCAGCTTTTCGATGAGCTGGTACATCTCCTGCATGCGCTGCTGGGCATGTTGCTCGTCTTCGGACTGGGCCGATTCCAGCAGGGCCGAGCGCAGCATGGACTGCGTGGGCTCGATTTCGCGGCGGCGGCGCTCTTCGGCCAAGCGGCGAAAGATCTCCCACACGTCTTGCGGCGCTTCAAAGTATTCGCGCCGGTCGCCGGGGTGGTGGCGCAGGTTGACCAGTCGCCAGGACTGCAGCTCCTTGAGCCCCATGCTCACGTTGGAGCGCGAGAACTCCAGCGTCTCGGCAATCTCCTCGGCATTCAGCGCGCGCGGCGACAGATAGAGCAGGGCGTAGATCTGGCCGACGGTGCGATTGATGCCCCAGCGGCTGCCCATTTCGCCAAAGTGTGAGACGAATTGCCGATTCAGCGAAGGGAGAGGCGAGATCTGAGACATGTTTTGTATTGTGCCTGCGGATTTAAATATTTCAGCATGGAGTGAAATCGCGGGCACACAGCCTGGCTGGGCGCCATGCGTTCAACGGTGCAGCTCGCCCGCGCTTTCGGGTTGGAAGTCGATGCCATCCACACGCACCGTCACCTTCTGGCCGGTGGGGCTGGGCATCTGAAACTCATCGCCCACGCTCAGGCCCAGCAGGGCAATGCCCACGGGGGCAAACACCGACACCTTGTCCGCGCTGCCATCCATTTCCCGGGGGTAGACCAGGGTCAGCGTGTTGGTCTTGCCGCTTTCCAGCAGGGTGAAGCGCACGGTGGAGTTCATGGTCACCACGGTGGCCGGCATCTCGGAGGGCTCCAGCACATCGGCGCGGTCCAGCTCGGTTTCCAGCGTGTCGCGGCCGGGGAAATCGCCAGACATCTTCTCCAGCAGGGCTTCGATGCGCTCCAGATCCAGGGTCGACAGAGTGATGGTGGGCTTGCGCTCCATGATGGGGCTCCTTGCGGTGGAAGGGGTTGAACCGTGCGCGTGGCGCTGTATGGCCAAGTCCACACGGACAAAAGCCCGGGCAACGGGGTTGTCCGGGCCAAGGCATCGTGAAAAAAGCACCATCTTGGTGCGATAGGCCCATTGTCTGCCGGCCGGGCGCTTCTGCCAAGCGATCCCGCACGCCGAAGTGCGATATGTGACAGCGGCTTGCAACTTTAAAAAAAGGAGCTAGTAGTGCGCTCCATCACTGTACCGGGTCGCTATTTGTTTCTGCATGGTTCAACCTGGAAAGCCTTGGCCGTGAAAAACACCTTGTGCAAATAACTGTATTTATATACAGTTAAATCCATGCCGCAGCCCTCCCACCCTGATACCCCCGACGCCCTGCAGCCCGTCACGCTGCACAAGGGGCGGGCCGCGCTCAGCCAGATTGCCCACCGCTTTGCCCGCGATGCGCGCGAGGCGATGGACGACGGCTGGGGGCAGGGCGCTGAGGGCGAAGACGATGCCTTTACACCCGCCGCCCTGCACACCCAACTGGAGTGGGAGCAGTGCAAATCCGCCTTCAGCCGCCACGACTCGCCCGATCTGCCTTTTCACCTGGGGCTGAACCCCTATCGGGGCTGCGAGCATGGCTGCATTTATTGCTATGCCCGGCCCACCCACGGCTATCTGGGTTATTCGCCGGGGCTGGACTTTGAAACCCGGCTGATTGCCAAAGCCAATATGCCCGAAGTGCTGCGGGCCGAGCTGTCCAGGCCCAGCCACCGGGCCGCGCCCGTGATGCTGGGCTCGGTCACCGACTGCTACCAGCCCATAGAGCGCGAGCTGGGGCTGACGCGGCGTGTGATCGAGGTGCTGGCCCAGGCGCGCCACCCGTTTTCCATCGTCACCAAGGGCAGCGGTGTGGAGCGCGATCTGGACCTGCTGGTGCCGCTGGCGCGCCAGCGGCTGGTGGCCGTGTACGTCACCCTCACCACGCTGCAGCCCGAGCTGGCCCGCAGGCTGGAGCCCCGGGCCGCAGCGCCGCACCGGCGGCTGCGCACCGTGCGCATCCTGGCCGAGGCCGGTGTGCCCGTGGGCGTGAGCCTGGCGCCGCAAATCCCTTTTTTGAACGATGACCTGGAGCAGGTGCTGGCCGCAGCCCACGCGGCCGGCGCGCGCCAGGCCTTTTATGCCGTGCTGCGTCTGCCCTGGGAGGTGGCGCCCCTGTTTGAAGCCTGGCTGCGCCAGCACTACCCCGACCGCGCCCAGCGCGTACTGGAGCGGGTGCGCGATCTGCATGGCATCAGCGAGGAACAGCGGGCCGAGGGCAAGGTCTACAGCAGCCAGTTTGGCCAGCGCATGAAGGGCCAGGGCGCATGGGCCGATATGCTGGGCCAGCGCTTTGCCCTGGCCTGCCGCAAGCTGGGGTTGAACCGCGAGCGGGTGCGGCTTGATTGCAGTCTGTACCACCACAGCTTGCTGTCAGGTCAGCAGAGCTTGTTTTGAAGAATGTTTGGGAGTGCTTGGTTGTCTCGTTGGGAGGCGGCCATACAGCGCTTCATGCTTTGTTGCTGGCCCTTGCCGTACGCAAGTACTGTCTGCGGGCCAGCGTCGCGCCTGAAGCGCTGTCTGGCCGTTGTGGGGGGCGGTCTGAGTGCCCGACCCACTTCCCTGGCCCGCTCCGGGGTGCATCAATCCAGGGCTTCGCAGTCCTGAGCGCTCATGCAGTCGGCAAAGCTTCTCCAAACGCAGCAGCCCAGAACGACTTCAGCAGCAGGCTGTCGCTGCGCTCGCGCATGGCATAGACATAGGTGGTGGTGTGGGCCGGCTCGCCTGCAATGCGCACCGGACGCAGGCGCGGGTCGGGCACAAACTCCGAGGCGCAGACCGTGCCCAGGCCCAGTCCATGGGCCACGGCCTCGCGTATGGCCTCGCGGCTGCCTATCTCCAGCGCCGTCACCGGCTGCACCGCATGGGCGGCCAGCGCAGCCTCCAGGGCCGTGCGGGTGGTGGAGCCTTGCTCGCGCCAGATCAGGGGCTGGCCGTGCAGCTCCTGTAGCGCGATCTCGCTGCGCTGGGCAAAGGGGTGGGCCAGCGGCGCCATCACGATGATGGGGTGGCGCGTATAAGGCCGCGCCAGCAGCTCGGGCCGCTCGTGTAGGCCGGCCAGCACGGCCACATCGGTGGTGTAGTGCTCCAGGTCGTGCAGCGCCTGCTGGGAATTGCCCACGCGCACCGACAGCTGCATGCCGGGGTGGCGGGCGCGGTAGGCGGCCACCATCTCCATCACATGGAAAGGGCCCACGGCGCCAATCTTCAGCTCGCCCTGGTTCAGCTGGCCGGCATCGCGCAGCAGAAAGTCGGCCTCGGCCTCCAGGGCGAGCAGCTTGTGCGCAAGCGGCAGCAGGCGGGCTCCGGCGCTGGTGGGCCACATGCGATAGCCCTGGCGGTGAAATAGCGCGCTGCGGCTGCTTCGCTCCAGCGCGGCAATCTGGGTGGACACCGTGGGCTGGCTCACCCCCAGGGCGCGGGCGGCAGCGCTCAGGCTGGCATGGTGGGCCACGGCCACAAAGGCGCGGTAGCGGGCGGTACTCATGGCAAAGCGGCGAATCAGAAAGGGAGGGGGCCGGAGTGCATCTCCAGCTTTTGTCTATGGAAGCTATGGCGGCCGATTCTGAATCTTTCACATGGCAGAAATATGTCAGCCCTAGCATGGCTGCCAATGACGCAACCCTGCGCTGCGTCGCTACTGCCGGTATGCAGGCCCTGCATGGGAATACCTTGAAACGCATACTGCACCAGCACAGACAGCTCACTTTTTTGAAACTTCTCCGCCATGACCCAGAACCTCCACCCCGCCGCCGTTTCTGCCGCTGCGCGCTCTTCTTCCACTGCCAACCTGGCACCGCTGCAGGCCGTCATCTTTGACTGGGCCGGCACGCTGGTGGACTTTGGCTCGCTGGCACCCACACAGATTTTTGTCGAGGCCTTTGCCACCTTCGGCATCACCATCACCCTGGCCCAGGCGCGCGGGCCCATGGGCCTGTCCAAATGGGACCATATCCACCAGCTGCTGCAGGACCCAAGCATCGCCCGCCAGTGGCAAGCCCAGTTCGGCAGCGCTCCCGAAGACAAGGATGTGGATGCCATCTACGCTCGCTTCATGCCCATGCAGATCGCCAAGGTGGGGGAGTTCTCCGCCCCCATCGCCGGCGCGGTAGAGCTGCTGCAATGGCTGCGCGCCCAGGGTTTGAAAGTGGGCTCCTGCTCCGGCTACCCGCGCGAGGTGCTGAACCAGTTGCTGCCACAGGCCCTGGCCGCCGGCATTGCGCCCGACCATGTGGTGGCCGGTGACGAGCTGGCCGCCGGCGGGCGCCCCGGCCCCTTCATGGCCCTGGCCAATGTGCTGGCGCTGGGCATCACCGACGTGCGCGCCTGCGTCAAGGTGGACGACACCGTGCCCGGCATCGTCGAGGGCCGCAACGCCGGCATGTGGACCGTGGGCCTGAGCCTGTCCGGCAACGAGGTGGGCTACAGCCTGGCCGAATATGCCAAGGCCCGGGCTGCCGAAGTCGATGCCCGCGTGGCCCGGGCCGAAGCCAAACTCAAGGCCGCCGGTGCCCACTATGTGGTGCGCAGCGTGGCTGATCTGCCTGCGGTGCTGGCGCAGATTGCGACGGATATGCGCCAGGGCAAAACGCCTGCATAAGCGCTTTCTTTCCAGGGGACATGCATGCCCAGCGCCTGCCGGTATGACACCTTCCCCCGCCGGGGGAAGGCGGGGATGGGGGCCAGCTAAACATCGCTGCAGCCTCTAGCCCTTGGCCTGTCTGCACCAGCTGCTCCTATTTTGAATGCGGCAGCTGCTTGTCAGGATTCGGTACGTTTGACCTTTTAGGATGTTTCACCAACATCGCCCCCTCGCTTCGGCGTGGGGGCGTTTTCTATGGGGAGTCCGAAATGCTGCTGATCGTGGGCACTGTGCGCCTGCCGCCCGAAAACCTGGAACGTGCCAAACCCGTGATGCGGGCCATGGTCGAAGCCTCACGCGCCGAGGCGGGCTGCCTGGAATATGGCTATGCCGAGGACTTGTTTGTGCCCGGGCTGATTCATGTGAAGGAATGCTGGACCGACCAGGCCGCGCTGGATGCGCATTTTGCGTCGGAGCATATTCAGACGTGGCGGGGGAGTTGGGTGGGGCTGGGGATTGGGGATAGGGATTTGAAGGTTTATGAGGTGAATTCATCTCGCGCGACTTAGAATTTAGCTGATTTCCGCCTAAGAGAAAATCAGGTTTTGACTAGGTTGTATCTCCCGATTCTCTTCTTCATCAGAGATAAAATTCAATGAAAAATATTGCTCTATCTATAGGATTTTTGTGTGCATCATTTTTCGTGCAAGCAGCCGAGCCACCACAATGTAGGCAACAGACGGTCGAGAATTCCGTAATTGAGATGTGTCTTTTGCCTGGGGCCGCTTTCCAGCATGACCTCTATACGTTGAAGGCCGATAAGGTCATGATATTTGCCCTCGTCGATGATTACTCCGAGAACGTCCAGCTTGACCATGTGATCCCGGAAGGGCTCACCATAGAATTTCCATTGTCAAAGCAAGGGGGGAAATCTGTAACGATCAAAGGCGGATGTGTTCCTGAAAGCAAAGAAGGTGCTGAGGTTGCGCGAGTTTGTAATTTCCACTGGGGCAAGCACCACATTGTTAAAGACGTTCGTTTTGAATTTTAATGGCCGGTTGGCCTAGCTATTTTTCAACGGTATCTCAAGAAATTCCCGGTTTTTAAAAAATATCCCGCGAGGCCTTCGGGATAAATCCCGTTAGTTAGTCCATTTATGCCTATATATCTTCCGACGATTGCAATTTTGCTTGGCCTAACCTCAATTGCTGCGGCACAGTTTGGAATTGCGCTTCGTGCTTTCACTAGCAATCCTCTCCGGGGAGTACTTTGTTTTATTTTGCCATTTTACGTTTACGTCTATGCGAGAAAGTATGAAGCCAATCCGTGGTTCATGCGGATCTGGTATTTGGGATTTGCGCTATTTATCGCCGGGGGCGTGTTGGCATCATGAAAACTAAGGACTTGACTTTCGCATGGTGCTGTAACCACAGTATTTGGCGGTAGCTGAGTTTGGCGATTATTTATTCTGCCGACCTCTGGAGGCTGGCATGCGATGCTCACAGACATGACGGTGTATCCAATCCATAATCGTCATTCAACGTTTGTGTGGAGATTTCAAAAAAATCTCCTTTGAAGTTTCGCTTTCTGATAAATAGCTAGCGAGCGCTTGGATTTTTGGAAGCTATATGTGTGAGTGCCCCTTGCCGAGTGTGGATTCAACCGATCAATGCAACGCATTCGTTAAACAGCTCAGCCGGGGTCCTGTACCCCAAGGTTTTTCTGGGCCGTTCGTTCAGTTTCCTCGCAATCACATCCAACTCATCTTGCGAGTAGCCTGAGATGTCGATGCCCTTGGGAAGGTACTGCCGGAGCAGGCCATTCGTGTTTTCGTTCGTTCCGCGCTGCCATGGATTTTGTGGATCGCAGAAGTAGACCTGGATGTCGGTGGCCACGGTGAATCGTTTGTGTCCCGCCATCTCCGGTCCGCGATCCCAGGTCAAGGAACGATAGAGCTCTTGTGGCAAGGTCTGCGCATGCCTGGCCAGCGCTGCTGCCACGGTGTACGAATCCTTGTCCACCAATTTGACCAGCATTACGTAGCGGGTGTGGCGCTCCACCAGCGTTGCAACCTGGCTGTAGGCATCGCCGAACAACAGATCACCTTCCCAGTGGCCAGGCACTGCCCGATCCTCGATACAGGCTGGACGCTCGCTGATGGGCACTGCATCGACGATCCGGCCATGGATGGGCGTTTTCTGCGTGTAATGGCGTGAGCGACGCATCCCTCTGGTACGCCGCAGATGCTCCAGAAGCTCTTTCTTCAAAGCCCCGCGTGTTTGAACAAAAAGCGTGCGGTAGATGGCTTCGTGAGACACCTGCAAATCCTTCTCGCCCGGGTAAGTGCGTTTGAGCCACCCTGCTATTTGCTCAGGCGACCACTGACTCTGCAATTTACCTGCCACGGTCTGTGCCAGTTCAGGATTACAAGCCAGCTTGCATGTCTTTGGGCGACGTGCTCGTTCCCAGGCCGCCTCGTCTGCCTTTGTAGCTCGGTAGGAAGTCTTGCCGCCGTTACGCAGGAGTTCACGGCTGACGGTGGACGCTGCTCGTCTCAAACGCTTGGCTACACAGCGGATGGACTCACCTGCAGCCAGGCTGCGCGATATCTCCTCGCGCTCAGCCAGAGACAGGGCCAAACGTGCCCGATGCCTTGCGGGTGGCCGGATACCCCCTGTCGCGCTCAGGATGGTGTGAATGGATGTGTGCGGTCGGTCAAACAGCTTGCCGATCTCATGCAAGGTATCACCAGCTTTCCAGCGATCCCACATCAGTGCCTTCTGAGCTTCGGTGTAGTAAATCCGCAGTCTTTGCTTCATGCCAACACTCCTTGCGCCAGAGGCAGTCATTGTGTTGCATTGACCAGTTGAATCCGCAGCCGTGAGCAGGCGCTCAGCCCGTCAAATCATCCCCGCCCCACAAACGGCATCTTGGTTGCCATCACCGTGTGAAACAGCACATTGGCCTCCAGGGGCAGATTGGCCATATACAGCACCGACTGAGCCACGGTGGCCACATCGATCATGGGCTCCACCGCGATCTCGCCATTGGCCTGGGGCACGCCCTTGGCCATGCGTGCGGCCAGCTCGGTGACGGCGTTGCCGATGTCGATCTGGCCCACGGCAATATTCCAGGCACGGCCGTCCAGGGCGGCGGTCTTGGTCAGGCCCATCACGGCGTGTTTGGTGGCGGTGTAGGCGGCGGAATTGGGGCGCGGCGTGTGGGCGGAGATGCTGCCGTTGTTGATGATGCGCCCGCCCTGGGGGGATTGGTCACGCATCACGCGGCAGGCCTGCTGCAGGCAATAAAACATGCCGTTGAGATTGGTGTTGACCACGTCCTGCCAGTCTGCAGCCGACCAGTCCAGAAACGAGCCCGCCGGGTTGCCACGCCCAGCGTTGTTGAACAGCAGGTCCACACGGCCAAAGTGCGCCACGGCCTGGGCAAACAGCTGCTGTACGGCAGCCGCATCGGTCACATCGGTAGGTACGGCCAGCACGCGGTCTGCGGCCTGGTGGCGCTCTTGTGCAGCCTGGCGCACTTCCTCCAACAGTTGTGCGCGGCGGCCGGCCAGCACCACCTGCCAGCCATCAGCAACCAGGGCCAGGGCCGTGGCTTTGCCAATGCCGGAGCCGGCTCCGGTGACGACGGCGACTTTGTGTGTCTGCATGGATGCTTCCTTGGTCAATGAGGGTGGCAGGCATTGTAGAAAACGCTGGCTGTGCAAGCGGTCACCACCGTTGCTGTGCCTTATGCTTATTGCCATGAGCGACAGTACCGAGAGATTCATCCACGTAGCCCGCGAGGGGCTGGACCTGCAAACCACGGCGCATGCCGCGAGCTGGCACCTGGGGGAAGAAAAAAACTGGTCCGCAGACCTGGAGGCCGGCACCATTGCCTTTGACTTTGCCGACGGCACCGTGGCCACGGCCGCGATCCAGGTGGTGGGCACGTACAACCAGGCGGATGGCAGCTTTTTGTGGGGCTGGGACCACCCCTCGGTGCCCGCAGTCCTGGGTGCCCATGCACAGCTGGCCCGAGACTGGGGCCAGCTGCAGGGCGCCGCAGCCTTCACCGAGCGCAAGCTGCAGTGCAGCGAAGACGATGCCTGGAGCTTTGCTGCCGTGGCCAATCGGCTGGCCGAGGCCAATGGCGTCTACCGCGGCACAGCGGGCAACACGCTGGTGTTCATGACCTTTGGCTCGGTACGGCTGCAGAAAAATACCGTGTGAATGGGTTTTGGCGCATGCGCCCTCTCGCTGCGCGGGAGGGCGATGCTGCCAGTGTGCTGTGGCGCTCCGGCATGGGCGCCACAGCTTGAGGGGGCGTGGATGATGCGCGCGGCATCATGCATGACGGAAATGCAGAGGACTGGAACCACGGCATGAAGAAAAGAAAGCAGCGGATTTCGCTGCTCGCGTTTTTGCAGACCGGCAGGCTGGGGGCATTGCAGCCGTGCCGTGATCTTTCCCCGGAAGCGCTGGCGGCCATGCTGGGACCGCCGGACGAAGTGGAAACCCAAGACGGTGTTCCCTACGCGGTGGAAAGCACCAGCTGCTTTCCCGTCATCGCCTGCTATGGCAGCTTGGAATTTCACTTCGACAGCGGCCGCACGCTGTACTGCGTGTTCTCTGATAACCCCTGGGTAGGCCAGCCCTATGGCGGGCGGCAGATCCGCTTTGCCGACAGCGCCTTGCTGCGCTACGGCAGGCCCATGGCGGAATTTCTGCGCCTGGCCCAGGGGCAGGGCCTGCCGGTGCAGCCCTGCGCGCGCCCGGGCTTGTTGCCTTATGCCCATGTGCTGCGCACGGCGGGCGGGGTGGAGCTGGGGTTTGAGGTGGATGACCCGGACGACCGCAGCGAGCAGCCCACGCTGCGCTGGTGGAGCTGGCAGGCCTAGGCGCGCTGGCCAGGCCGCATGCCAGCCCCGACCGAGTGGATCTGCGAGAATTTGCGACCCGTATGTGCGACCCGTATTCGCGACTTGTATTTGCGCCCCGTTTCTGGCCTGCCAGCATGTCTGATGCCTCTATGTCTGACGCTTCTGTTTTAACGCACAGCCAATACCAGTCGGTTTGCGACAGCTTGCCCGATCCGACCTTCATCCTGACGGAGTCAGGTCGTTACGCAGCCATCCTGGGCGGGAAAGACAAGCGCTACTACCACGACGGAAGTTCATTGGTGGGCAAGTCGATTGCGGACGTGCTGACCGTCGCAAAGGCGCAGTGGTTTGTGCAGCAAATCAAGCATGCACTGGCCAGCAGGCAAATGCTGGTGGTGGAGTACGAGTTGAGCGCCCACGATGTGCGGGGCCTGCCCACCGAGGGGCCGGTGGAGCCCATCTGGTTTGAGGGCCGTGTCACGGCACTGGGTCAGCTGTATGGGGGCGAAAAAGCGGTGGTCTGGGTGGCCAGCAACATCACGGCCAGTAAGTGCATGCAACAGTTGCTGCAGCAGCAGGCCATGTGCGATGAGTTGACGGGCTTGCCCAACCGGCGCCGCCTGATGCAGGTGCTGGAGCAGGCCTATGCCGATTTCTGCAATCAGGCCCGGTCTGCCTGCCTAGTGAGCTTTGATGTGGACCGCTTCAAGGCCATCAATGACGGCCTGGGTCACCCCGCCGGTGACCGGGCTTTGCGGGATCTGGCCCATGCGGTGCAGCCGCTGGTGGCTGCCCAGGATTGGGTGTGCCGATTGGGCGGGGATGAATTTGCCATCCTGTGCCAGGGCCGCACCATGGCCGACATTGCCGCCTTGGCCCAGCAACTGCTGCAGACCGGGATGCGGGTGCTGCAACCCTATGCAAACGGTGGCCCTGCGCCGACGCTGAGTCTGGGTATGGCCCATTTCCAGCCCTCAGACTCCAGCATGGAAGACGTCATGCGCCGTGCAGACCAGGCCTTGTACATGTCCAAGACGCAGGGCGGACACCGGGCCAGCGATTCCCCCTCGCTGGGCGGCTTGGGCATGCCCGAGCACGAGCACGAACGTGAGGGTGCGCCCGGCAGGTGAGCGCTCTCCAGCTGCCGCACCGGGTGAGTGAGTGGGCCCTGGCTGCCGCTCAGGCGGGTGCGCTGCGATGGCGGGCTGCCGCCTTGGGGCTGATGCTGGCGTCGATCAGCGCATCGCCTTTTTCCTGACTTGACGCAAGCCCCGGTTTTTTGCTCCGGGCTGTAATTGACTTGCGTCATGTCCTTGCCCACAAGGCGGACAGGGCGCAGGCAATGTGCAATTTCAAGAAGGAGTTTCCATGGACCGCGTCATTCAATCGCCCGGCAAATATGTACAAGGGGCCGATGCGCTGCAACGGCTGGGGGACTATCTCAAGCCGCTGGCGGACAGCTGGCTGGTGATTGCCGACAAGTTCGTGCTGGGCTTTGCCGAAGACACCATCCGCCAAAGCCTCAGCAAGGCCGGGCTGGCCATGGACATCGTCGCCTTCAACGGAGAATGCTCGCAGGGCGAGGTCGATCGCCTGTGCCAGCTGGCCACGCAAAACGGGCGCAGCGCCATCGTCGGCATTGGTGGCGGCAAGACGCTGGACACCGCCAAGGCCGTGGCTTTTTTCCAGAAAGTGCCCGTGGCCGTGGCCCCCACCATCGCCTCCACCGACGCGCCCTGCAGCGCGCTGTCGGTGCTCTATACCGATGACGGCGAATTCGACCGCTATCTGATGCTGCCCACCAACCCCGCCCTGGTGGTGGTGGACACCGCCATCGTCGCCCGTGCACCGGCGCGGCTGCTGGCGGCCGGCATTGGTGACGCCCTGGCCACCTGGTTCGAGGCGCGCGCCGCATCGCGCAGCAGCGCTGCCACCATGGCCGGCGGCCCGGCCACGCAGACCGCACTGAACCTGGCCAGGTTCTGCTACGACACCCTGCTGGAAGAGAGTGAAAAAGCCATGCTGGCCGTGCAGGCCCAGGTGGTGACGCCGGCGCTGGAGCGCATTGTTGAGGCCAACACCTATTTGAGCGGGGTGGGCTTTGAAAGCGGTGGCCTGGCCGCTGCCCACGCGGTGCACAACGGCCTGACCGCCGTGGCCGAAACCCACCACTTCTATCACGGCGAAAAAGTGGCGTTTGGTGTGCTGGTGCAACTGGCGCTGGAAAACGCCTCCAACGCGGAAATGCAGGAAGTGATGTCGCTGTGCCACGCCGTGGGCCTGCCCATTACGCTGGCGCAGCTGGACATTACCGAAGACATCCCCGCCAAGATGCGCGCCGTGGCCGAGCTGGCCTGCGCCGCTGGCGAGACCATCCACAACATGCCCGGCGGCGTGACGGTGGAACAGGTCTATGGCGCGTTGCTGGTGGCGGACCAGCTGGGGCAGCATTTTCTGGGGTGTTGATGACACCCCCCTGAGGCGCTGCGCGCCTTCCCCCCGCTCTCGCATTGCTACGCAATGCGGGCAGGGGGACGACACCAGCGCGGCGGGGCGGCCCTTGCGCGGTGTCTCTGGCTTTGGCCCCGCTAGTTTTATGCGCAGGGGGTCTGATGGGGACTGGGCGAGGTGCAAGCCATATCCGTGGGTACGTCATGTCCCCTTCGGGCAAGCACATCAAGAAACCAATGTCATCAAAGCCCTCCCCTTTCGGGGGAGGGTTGGGGTGGGGGTCTGCAGCGGAGGCGACACCAACAGCGGTGATGCCGTACACGCTGCAGCCCCCATCCCCGCCTTCCCCCGGCGGGGGAAGGGGTCATACCGGCAAGCGCTCAGGCTGAGAATTTAGATGCGATTGCCCTGATATCACCTTCGCCCGCTCTCGCATCGCAAGCGATGTGGCAGTGAGTCGCTGCCGGTGCGCTGGGGCGGTCTCTAGGCGGTAGCTTGTGCCCCACAGGCTCGGTGCTCACAACAGCGCCACGGCCTCCATTTCCACCTTGCAGCCAAAGTGCAGCGGCCCGGTGGGCACCACGGCGCGGGCGGGGCGGGAGGCTCCGGCCCATGCCCGGTACAGCTGGTCAAACGCAGGCCAGTTGGCGATGTCGTCCACATAGACCCGCACCTGCACCAGTTGGTCAATTTGGCTGCCCGCGGCCAGCAAGGCGGCTTGGACATTGGCCAGCACCTGGGCGGCCTGGGCCTCGAACGGGGCGTCCACCAGGCGCTCGCCGGCCGGGGTGATGGGCAGTTGCCCGGAGATGAACACCATGCCGCCACCGCTGCAGGCATGGCTGTAGTGGCCGCCGGGCTGTGCCAGCGCGGCGACCTGGACATATTGCGGCTCGGCCTTTGCCGTGCCCAGAGTGGATTCACCAGCCATGGAAGCGCCCCCAGGTCTGCAGCGAGCCGTCGTCGGCCAGCGCGTGGTATTCGGGAAACTGGGCGCCTGTGGCGCAGGCGTGGTTGGGCAGAATCCGCAGCCGCGTGCCGGTGGGAAAGCGCTGGACGATGTCGGTGTCCGCGGCGCCTTCTGCCGACACAATGCCGTGCTCCTGGTTGGCGCCCGACAGCACATAGCTGGGCAGCGGGCTGCCGTCCAGTGTGCAGACCTGGCCATAGCCAAAGTCGCGCTGCTGCTTGGAGGTGCCGCGGTCGCGGCTCATGGCCATCCAGCCGGCGTCAACAATGGCCCAGCCCTTGTCGGCCTGGTGGCCAATCACCGTGGTGAGCACGCTCAGGGCAATGTCCTCCTCGCGGCACACGCCCACATTGCGCATCACCAGGTCAAAAAACACGTAGACGCCGGCACGCAGCTCCGTCACGCCCTGCAGCGAAGCCGCTGCCAGCGCCGTGGGGGTGGAGCCGACCGAGACAATCTCGCAAGGCAGGCCGGCCTGGCGCAGGCGCTGTGCGGCCCGCACGCAGCCGGTGCGCTCTTGCTCGGCCAGTTGCATGAGCGCTTGCGGTGTGTGGAGTTCGTAGCTGGAGCCCGCATGGGTGAGCACCCCGGCCAGGCGCATGCCACCCTGGTGCAGCACTTGGCCCACCTCCAGCAGCACGGCATCTTCCGGCTGGATGCCGGAGCGGTGGCCATCGGTGTCGATTTCGATGAGCACCTCAAATGCATGGCCATGCGGCTTGCCGAAGTCGGCAATGGCCTGTGCGCCTTGCACGCTGTCCGTGAGGATTTGCAGCTGGCAGCCGCGCTGGCGCAGGTCCAGCGCGTGGGCCAACCGGTGGGGCGCCATGCCCACGGCGTACAGAATGTCCGTCACGCCCTGTGCAAAGAACTGCTCGGCCTCTTTCAGCGTGGACACCGTGATGCCGGTGGCGCCTGCATGGCGCTGCGCGGCCACGACGTCGGCGCATTTGGTGGTCTTGACATGGGGGCGAAAGCGCACGCCCAGGGCATTGGCCTGCTGCTGCATGCGCGCAATATTGCGCTGCATCTTCTCGAGCGAGATGACGGCCGCAGGGGTGTCTATGGTGGTGAGATGGTTGGGCATATGGGTGCGGGATTCAATCGAGGTATTCGCTCTTGGCCTTGAGGGCGGGCACGTCTTCACGCAGGCCGCGGGCAATGAGGGCAGACACGGCCGCGGGAGTGGTTTCGGCGGGCTTGGGCAGGTCCACGCCCAGGCCCTCCATTTGCTTGCGCAAGGCAGGGTCTGCGACCGCATGCTGGAGCGCCGTGGTCAGGCGCGCCACCACGGGCTGGGGTGTGCCGCGCAACGCGAAGAAGGCGTTCCAGGAGCGGATGTCCAGGGGGTAGCCGGCCTCTGCGGCGGTGGCCACATGGGGGAGCTGGGGCAGGCGGGTGTTGGACAGCACGGCAATGGCCTTGATGCGCCCGCCCGCCAGCTGGGGCAGGGCCGTTGTGGTCTGGTCACACAGAAAATCGGTCTGCCCACCCATGAGGTCGTTCATGGCCGGGGCCACACCCTTGTAGGGGATGTGGGTGATGTTCTGCTTGGCCGCAGACAGCAGCAGCACGCAGCCGTAGTGGGAGATGGAGCCCACGCCCGCGCTGCCATAGGAGGCATTGGCACGGCTCTTGGCCGCCCAGCCCACAAACTCGCGCAGATTGGAGGCCGGCAGCGAAGACCGGGCCAGCAACACCATGGGGGCCGCACCTGCCGGGCCTATGGGGGCGAAATCCGCCACCGGGTCATAGGCCAGTTTTTTGTACAGCGCTGCGTTGGCCACATGGGTGCCAATGCCGCCGAAGGCAATGGTGTAGCCGTCCGGTGCGGACTTGAGGGCCTTGGTCAGGCCGATGACACCGTTGGCGCCGCCCAGGTTCTCGATGATCATGGGCTGGCCCAGCTGCTCGCCCATTTTGTGGGCCAGCGCTCTGGCCAGCGCATCGCTGGGGCCGCCGGCCGGAAACGGCACGATGAGGGTCACAGGGCGTGTGGGAAAGGCCGTTTGGGCCCAGCTGCTGTGCAGGGTGAGCAGGGAGACGCTGCACGCTGCAGCCAGGGCGGCCGCGCGCCGGATTCGGTGTTGCATGGTTCAAGCCTTGTGGGGGTGGTCGTTCAGGTGCTGGCCTGGCGAAAGCGCTGCAGCCAGGGCAGGGCGGCTTCCAGCGAGGGGGATTCGGCCTCGGCAATGGGGGCGCCTTGGGGGCGGGCCAGGCCCACCCGGTTGTGCCAATAGGTGCGCAATCCCACGCTGGCCGTGCCGAACATGTCGTAGCCGGAGCCCGCCACAAAGGCGGCATCGCCGGCCTGAACGCCCAGGCGCTGCAGCGCAAGCTGGTAGGGCCTGGGGTCTGGCTTGTAAAAGCCCGCCTCTTCGGAGGTGACCACCACATCCCAGTCAATGCCCAGGCGCGCGGCAGCACGTTCACCCAGGTGCTGGGAGCAGTTGGTCACCACGGCCAGCTTGCAATGGGGCTTGAGTGCGCTGAGCAGTTCCTTGGCGCCGCTCCACACGGGCAGCTCGTCCCAGTGGTCTTCCAGGGCCTGTGGGGCCGTGGCTGGCAGGCCGACGTTGGCCGCGGCCTGGCGCACCAGGGCCTCGTAGGGCACATAGGCGCCGCAGCCATAGGTCAGCCGCAGGTATTCGGCGCGCCAGGTGCGGCCCATGGACTCGGAGCCGGCGGCGGCATTCCAGACCGTCCAGGAATCCAGCAAGGCGGTGAGCAGATCAAACAGCACGGCGCTGGGGTAGGCGCTGGCTGTGGCGAGAGTGGGGGAAGAAGTGTTTGGCATGGTTCTACTGTAGGCTTGGGCAGATGTTTTTGGTTTTCACTATTTCGTCATCAATCATTAAGCTCAGCTGAATATGCAAATCGATGATCTGCGCCTTGCCGCCGCGCTGCTGCGCGAGCGCTCTCTCAGCGCGGCGGCCCGTTCGCTGGGGGTGACGCCGCCGGCCCTGTCCATGCGACTGCGCAAGCTGGAGGGCACGCTCGGCCTGGTGCTGGCCAACCGCACCGCGCGCAAGCTGCAGCTGACCTCCGAAGGGGAGCGTTTTGGCCGCGAGGCCTATGAGTTGCTGCAGCGGCTCGATGGCCTGAAAGAATCTTTGCAGCGCGACGACCAGCGCCTGACCGGCACGCTCAAGGTGGCTGCCCCCTTTGGCTACGGCCGCACCCATGTGGCGCCGCTGTTGTCGCGCTTTTCACGCTTGCATCCCGGGCTGCAGCTGCAGCTGGACCTGCGCGAAACGCCCTGGCCGGACCGCTATGACTCGGACGTGGTCATCCATGTGGGCAGCGTCCGCGATTCATCCTGGGTGGCGCATCCGCTGGCGGCCAACGAGCGCTGGATGTGTGCCAGCCCGGCCTATCTGCACGCCCATGGCAGACCGCGCAGCCCGGCCGACTTGGCCCGCCACGCTTGTATCTGCATCCGCGAGAACGATGAGGACGTCACGCTGTGGCATATGCGGCCTGCCGAGGGTGGCCGCAAGGGCGAGACGCTGCGCATCACCCCCGCTTTTGTGAGCAACGACGGCAGCGTGGCGCGGCAATGGGCCGAGGACGGCATGGGGCTGGTGCTGCGCTCCGAATGGGACGCAGCCGCCGCCGTGGCGGCCGGGCGGCTGGAGCGGGTGATGCCGGACTGGAGCTTTGGCGCCGCCCATGTGGTGGCCCTGGTGCCCACGCGCAAGGGCCGCAGCCCCCGGACCCAGGCCTTTGTCACTTTTTTGAAGGCCGCGGCCCTGGAGAACGCAGGCGACGGAGACGGAAGAGGGGGCGCGCCGCGCCACAATGGCGTCCATGAAAACCATGACCCATGCCCAAGCCCTCAAAAAGCTGGCGGCCGACACCCAGGTCCAGGCCCTGGATGAAGACATTGCCCGGCTGGTGGCCTGGGCCATGCTCGGCAACAAGAAAGACCCCGTGGACCCTACCCGGGTTCTGCCGCCGCTGCTGCAGCGCTGGAACTGCGTGCTGCAGGCCGGGGACGCGGTCGCGTCGGCGCTGTACCGCCACAAGACGGCCGTGGCCCTGGCCATCTTGCTGCACAAATACGGCATACAGGACCAGGCCATCAACGCCAGGGCCGAGGCTGGTATGGATGCACTGAACCAGGCGGTGGCTTTAGATGACGATTTTTTCCGCAAGACCGAGGCCATCAAGACGGCTTTTTTGCAGACGCCTCCCGCCCCGCTCAAGCGCTCGCCAGCCATGCCCGACCACCTGAGCTTTTACCGCGCGGGCGATGTGGTGTCGCTGCAGGTGGGCGCAGCCTTCCATGTGCTTTATGTACACCGCTGCGCGCGCACCAATGAAAGCCCCGTCATCGAGTTCTATGAGACGGTGTTCGACCATGTGCCCACCATGCAGGAGCTGGAGGGCGCGCGCGCCCGCGGCCAGCGCTATAACGACGGCCGCGAGCGCATCTCCAAATATTCCGTGTCAGGCATGAAGTTCATGCCCGACCCCGCAGCACAGCTGGTGCTGGTCAAGGCCTGCGTGGAGACTGGCCCCGACAACCGCCATCTGGAGCCGGGCGTGGGCCTGTACACGGTGTCGGACATCTTCCGGGTGCAGCAAGGTCTGGGGGCCACACCCTGGCCCATCCTCTAGCCCAGCAACTGCTGCGCATGCCAGCGCAGGTGGTCGTCGATAAAGCTCTGGATGAAGTAGTAGCCGTGGTCATAGCCCGCATGGCGGCGCAGCGTGAGCGGCTGGCCCAGCTTGTCGCAGGCGGCCTCCAAGGCCTCGGGCAGCAGCTGTTTTTCATGCAGAAACTTGTCGGCCAGGCCCTGGTCGACCAGGATGCCGGCCGGGTAGGGCGGCTTGGCCTGGGCCTCCATCAGTGCGCTGGCGTCATGCTGGGCCCAGACGGCCTGGTGGGTTTCCAAAGTCCCACCCAGATAGCCCGCAAAGGCTTTCTGACCCCAGGGGCAGTTCATGGGGTTTGCAATGGGAGCAAAGGCCGACAGGCTTTTGAACAGACCCGGATGGCGCAGCGCCAGCGTCAGCGCCCCATGGCCGCCCATGCTGTGGCCAAAAATGCCCAGGCGCTGGGTGTCGATGGGCAGGTGGCGGGCCAGCAGGGGAATCAGCTCATCCGTGAGATAGCTTTCCATGCGCCAGTGGCGTTCCCACGGGGCCTGTTGGGCATCGAGGTAAAAGCCGGCGCCCACGCCAAAGTCCCAGCTGTCCGCCTCGCCGGGGGCGTTGGCGCCACGCGGGCTGGTGTCGGGGGCGACCAGAGCGATGTTCAGCACCGCAGCCAGGCGCTGGGCGCCGGCCTTGGTCATAAAGGTTTCTTCGGTGCAGGTCAGTCCGGCCAGATACAGCAGGGCCGGCACCTTCTCGCCCATCACGGCCTTGGGCGGCAGATAGACCGAGAACTTCATGGGCAGGCCGATCTCGCGCGAGTCGTGCTGGTAGTAGCGCTGGGCGCCACCAAAACAGGCGTGGGCGGATTTGAGTTCCATGGAAAGTGTTCCTAAAAGAAAAGCTGCCAGCGCTTGATGAGGCAGCGTTTGCGGTGGTTTTGTCTTGAAAACAGTGCAAATAAAGCATGGGCCGCTCACCCATTTAAATTATTGGGTGCGGCCTCAAAACTGGCGCGGCCCAGCGCAGGGACAGCGAGCAAGGGCCGCCCCGCCGCGAGGCTGTCGTCCCCCTCCCGAAGAGAGAGGGGGAAGGCGCGAAGCGACTCAGGGGGTGCTGAAATTCACCACCGAGCGAATCGACTTGCCCTCGTGCATCAGATCAAAAGCCTCGTTGATCTTGGCCAGCCCCATGGTGTGGGTCACAAAGGGCTCCAGCTGGATACGGCCGGCCATGGCGTCTTCCACCATGCCGGGCAGTTCGCTCCTGCCCTTGACGCCGCCAAAGGCCGTGCCCATCCACTTGCGGCCGGTGACCAGCTGGAAGGGGCGGGTGGAGATTTCCTGGCCGGCGCCTGCCACGCCGATGATCACGCTCTGGCCCCAGCCGCGGTGGGCGCATTCCAGTGCGGCGCGCATCACCTGGGTGTTGCCAATGCATTCAAAGCTGTGGTCCACGCCCCAGCCCGTCATCTCGACGATGACTTGCTGGATGGGCCGGTCGTTGTCCTTGGGGTTCACGCAGTCGGTGGCGCCAAAGGTCTGGGCCAGGTCGAATTTGCCGGGGTTGGTGTCGATGGCGATGATGCGGCCGGCCTTGGCCAGCTTCGCGCCCTGGATCACCGCCAGGCCAATGCCGCCCAGACCGAACACGGCCACGGTGTCGCCCTCTTGCACCTTGGCGGTGTTCTTCACCGCACCCAGGCCGGTGGTCACGCCGCAGCCCAGCAGGCACACCTGCTCGGGGTTGGCCTCGGGGCTGATCTTGGCCAGCGACACGGCGGCCACCACGGTGTATTCCGAGAAGGTACTGCAACCCATGTAGTGGTAAACAGGCTCGCCGTTGTAGCTGAAGCGGGTCGTGCCGTCGGGCATCACGCCCTTGCCCTGGGTGGCGCGCACGGCGGTGCAGAGGTTGGTCTTGCCGCTCTTGCAGAACAGGCATTCGCCGCATTCGGCGGTGTACAGCGGAATCACATGGTCGCCGGGCTTCACGCTGGTCACGCCTTCGCCCACCTCCACCACAATGCCCGCGCCCTCGTGGCCTAACACCGCAGGGAAGATGCCTTCGGGGTCGTCACCGCTCAGGGTGAAGGCATCGGTATGGCAAACGCCGGTGTGGGTGATCTTGACCAGCACCTCGCCTTTTTGCGGTGGGGCCACGTCGATCTCGACGATTTGCAGGGGTTCTCCGGCTTTGAAGGCAACGGCGGCGCGGGATTTCATGGGCGGGTCTTTCGATGGAGCGGGCACGGGGGCGCGCAGCCATCAAGGTGGGCGCGCCCGGCGAAAGCCCCACTGTAGGGCATTCGCTGGCCGCACCCTGCCGCAGGCGACCACCATGGCCGGTCGCGCAGGCTTTATGTCCGCATATGGTGGTTTTCTGTGGCTCAGCTTTGTTGCCAGTGGCGCAAACAGGCCTGGGCCAGGGCGGTGGCCGGGTCCACGCTCAGCGCCAACAACTCGGGCGCGGCATGACGCAGGCCAATCGGCACCTCGGTGCAGGCCAGCACCAGCCGCGTGGCCCCGCGCGCCAGCAAGGCCTCGGCGCTGAGGGCCAGCAGGCGTCCACCGCTGGCAATGTCATGGGCCTTGATGGCATAGCAGCCGGGCATGAAAAACTGGTCCAGCTCCTGGGGCGTGGGGGTCAGATAGTCCAGGCCGGCGGCCTCCAGCCTGGATTGGTAGAGGCCTTGCTCCAGTGCGCCGCGGGTGGCGATCAGGCCGATGCGGGGGCGGTGTTGTTGCGCGTCGGCCAGCAGCGCCTGCACCGTGGCGTCGACGATGTGAAAAATCGGCGCGCGGCTGTGGGCGCTCAGGGGCTCATACCAGGCGTGGGCGGTGTTGCAGGGAATGGCAATGCAGCTGGCGCCGGCGGCATTCAGCCGCTCAATGCCTTGCAGCATGGCGGGCAGCGGGTCGGCGCCGCCACCGGCCAGGGCCAGTTGGCGGTCCGGTATCTGCGGCACATTCCAGGTCACGGTGGGCACATGTTCCTGGTCGCGCCGCGCCGCACGCACCTCCAGTAGCCGCTGCAAAAAGTCCAGCGTGGCCAGCGGCCCCATGCCGCCGAGCACGCCCACCAGGCGGGGCGCGCTCATGCGGCCACCCCCTGCAGTGACTTGCTGGCTTCTTCACGCAGCACATGCAAGATGTCGCGTTTGAGGGCGCCAAAGCGCGGGTCGGCCACCAGATCGGCAAAGCCGCGCGGGCGCTCAAATGGCACCAGTAATTCCTCGCGCACCCGGCCTGGGCGCGACGACAGCAGCACCACGCGGTCGGCCAGAAACAAGGCCTCATCCACATCGTGGGTCACAAACAAAATGGTGGTGCGCTTGTGCTGCCAGATGTTGGTCAACAGCTCCTGCATGGCCAGCCGGGTCTGGGCATCCAGGGCGCCAAAGGGCTCGTCCATCAACAGGATTTCCGGCTCCGGCAGCCAGGCGCGGGCCAGGGCGGCGCGCTGGCGCATGCCGCCGGACAGCTGCCAGGGATGGTGGTCGGCAAAGTCGGCCAGGCCCACCAGGCGCAAAAACGCATCGGCACGGGCCGCGTACTCGGCCGCGCGCTGGCCTGCCATGCGCGGGCCAAAGCCCACGTTCTGGCGCACGCTGAGCCAGGGGAACAGCGTGGGCTGCTGGAACACCATGCCGCGTTCCGGCCCCGGGCCGGTAATGGGGCGGCCGTCGCATAGCAGCTGGCCGCTGTCGGGTTGCTCAAAGCCTGCCACCAGATTCAGCAGCGTGGACTTGCCGCAACCCGAGGCGCCCAGCAGGCAGACCAATTCGCCATGGTGCAGCGACAGCGAGACATCGCTGAGCACCTGTTGCTGCGCGTTGCTGCCCGGCTGGGCAAAGCCCTTGCTCACGCCTTGAATCTGGATGCGGCCCTGCTCATGGCCTGTGGGGTGATATGACGTGCTCATGCGTCCTTTCCGGCCCAGGGGGCGTAGCGGCGTTGCAGCCGCACCAGCAGCAGGTCAAAGCCATAGCCGATCAGGCCCAGCAGCAAAATTCCCAGCATCACCACATCGGTGCGCAGATAGCTGCCGGCATTGATCACCATCCAGCCTAGGCCGGAGTTGGCGGCCACCATTTCGGCGGCGATCAGCGAGGTCCAGCCTATGCCAATGGCCAGGCGCACGGTGGTGAACAGCTCGGGCAGGGCATGGGGCAGCACCACATGGCTGAACAGCTGGCGGCGGTTGGCGCCCAGGGTCTGGGCCGCGCGCAGCCTGGCCTGGCTGACATGGGCCACGGCGGCGGCCGCGCCCACCACAATGCTCAGCACGGTGGCGATAAAGATCAGAAAGAACTTGGCCCCCTCACCAATGCCGAACCAGACGATGACCAGGGGAACCAGCGCAATCTTGGGCAGAGGGCGCAGAAACTGCACAAAGGGGTTGAGCGCGGCGGATAGCGTGGGTGACAGGCCCATGGACAGACCCAGGGGAACACCCACCAGGATGGCGGCCACAAAGGCCACCAGAGCGCGCAAGGTGCTGGTCAGCAGATGCTGCCACAGCGGCGTCTGGCGATAGCCTTGCTGTGCCAATTCGACCAGGGTCTGCCACAGCTCGGAGGGGGCCGGCAGCATCAGCGGGTCGACCCAGCCCAGGCTGCCGCTGGCCTGCCACAGCAGCAGCACGCCTAGCACGCTGGCAGTGCTGACCAGGGCCAGCCGGCCGGCCGTGGACAGAGAGCGTGCGGGGCGATGGGGCGATGGCGCCGCCACTGCTACCGCAGCCTGGGCCGTGGCGGGCGGCAGGTACAGCGGCAGCGAGGTTGGTGAAGACAGGGACATGGCTGCCCCTGCTTACTTGGTGGCCGCAGCGCGCTGCAGATACCGGGTGTTGATGTAGGGGCCGTAGTTGACCGGAATCTCCTGCTTGCGCAGCTCGCCAATGCTGGCCAGGAACTCGGCCGAGTCCTTGTAGGCCCGGGTGATCAGCGAGTTCGCCTTGGTCTTGTCGTCACCGATAAAAGCCGGCGTCAGCTGCTGCTGCAGTGAGGGGTATTCCAGCCCGGCCAGGGTGGTGCGTACGCTGTCGGCCGGAATGTCCAGGTGCTTGGCAATGGCCTGCACCGAGCCTTCTTCGTCCTTGTGGTATTGCTCCACCTTGTCTTGCACCACGCGCAAAAACTTGGCCACCAGCTCGGGGTTTTGCTCTGCGAACTCCTTGCGCACCACAAAGTTGTTGAACACCAGCACCTGCTGCTTTTGCAAATCCTTGGTGACATAGATCTGCTTGCCGCCGCTGGCCTCCAACTGCTGGGTGAAAGGGCCCCAGACATAGGCAGCATCGATGTCGCCGCGTTTCCAGGCGGCCACGATTTCGGCGGGCTTGAGCGTCAGCGTCTTGATCTTGCTGCGGTCCACCTTGGCCAGCTTCACCGCCTGCTCGAAAGCGTATTGCGCGGTGGAATTGGCCGGATAGGCCACGGTCTTGCCCTCCAGGCTTTTGAGATCAGCTATGCCGTCGCGGGCAATCAATCGCTCGGCCGTGGCAATGATCTCCGGCGTGCCAATCACCTCGATGGGCAGCTTGCGCGCAATGCCGGCGGCGGCCGGGCTGGAGCCAAAGCGGGCAATGTCGATCTCCTTGGCGGCGAACAGGCTCAGCACATCGGCGCCCGAGGCGAACTGCACCCACCGGGTCTTGGTGCCAAAGGCCTTGTCGAAAGAACCATCGATCTTGCCCAGCACCCACACGCGCGGGCCGCCGGCCCAGGCCAGGCGCACCTCGGCGGGCAGGTTCTGGGCGAAGGAGGGCAATGTGGACAGGCCCAGCACGGCAGCGGCGGCAATACGGGTCACAGAAAAGCGGGGCATGGAGAATCCTTCATCTGAAATAGTTGTTAAGAAATCTAACTTCAGATGAATTTGGAATGAAGTGCGGTTTGCGTATATCGATAGCCGAATTTCATCCATGCCCGGGCCGGCGCCGCTGCGTTGCTTCGTTATTCGAAGTTGGAACAGCGCTACCATGCGCGCCAACTTCACCCCTCTCCTGGATATGACAAGCCACACCTCTCGCCACCCCTTGCGGATTGCCCCGTCCAACCTGGCGCAGTTGGGCCCCGATGTCGAACGTGTGCTGGCCGCAGGGGCCGACATGATTCACTTTGATGTGATGGACAACTGCTTTGTGCCCAATCTGAGCTTTGGCGTGCCCGTGCTGGCGGCCCTGCGCAAGCACGGCATCCAGGCACCCATGGATGTGCATTTGATGGTGGCCCAGCCCGAGCGCTTGATTGAGGAGTTTGCCGAGGCCGGCGCGAATGCCATCACCATCCATTACGAGTCCACGCCCCATGTGGACCGCTGCCTGCAACGGATTCGGGACCTGGGCTGCCAAAGCGGTCTGGCGCTGAATATTTCCACGCCGCTGGCGGTGCTGGAGCATCTGCACGACAAGCTCGACATGGTCTTGATCATGACCATCAACCCCGGCTTTGGTGGGCAGTCTTTTTTGCCGCTGGCCTATCCTCGGATCCAGGCCGCACGGGCGCTGCTGGATCGCCTGGCGCCAGGTATTCGCATCCAGGTGGATGGCGGGGTCAAGCGCTCCAATATCGCCGCCGTGGTGGCTGCGGGGGCCGACACCATCGTGGCCGGTACCGAGATCTTTGGTTCTGACGATTACCAGCAGACGATTGCCCAACTGCGTGCCCATGCTGGGCAGGCGCAGCAAGGCATGACCGCATAAGTGGCATAAGCCGCCAGGGCTGAGGCTTCAGTCCCCGCTGTCCGGTAGCAGCGGCCCCCAGACCTGGGGCTGGGCGTCGTCGGGGCCGGCGCCCGTGTAGACGGGCTTGACCTCGATAGGCCCCCAGTCGCTTTCGCAGCGTGTGACGGTCCATTGGCTGGGACGAAAGCGCGCCTCAGGGCCGTCGGGGCCGGGCTTGCCGAACTCCTCCTGGATGTCGTAGGGAATCAGGGGGACCTCAAACCAGGCGTATTCGCCTTGCTTGCAGGCCAGGTGGCTGCGCTTTGGGTCTTTGACCCAGGCGCCATAGCCGTTGTTGGCCTTGCTGTCGAAGTGAAACACCGGGCTGATTGACTGGTCGCGCGCCAGTTCCAGCCGTGTGGGGCCGGTTTCCATGGCCGTGGCCCAGACGCCGGCCACCTGCACGGGATGGGGAAAGCGCACCGTGCGCAGCCCGCGCAAACCCAAGGGGCGCTGGGGTTCGCCGTTGTCAAAAGGGTCGTAGCGGTTGACCAGGCTGCCCTGGGGAATCACCAGTTCGCCATATTGAAAGTCCTGGGGCAGCACAAACTGCTGGCGGCTTTGGCGGTAATGGGCGCGCAGCTCGACCTGGTGGCTGATCTGCTGCATCTTCCACAGCAGCACCCCTCCCCAGATACCGCCGGCCAGCACCAGCAGAGCGAGCACGATGGTGGTGGGGCGCCAAAAGCGGGGGCGCTGTGCGGCAGTCAGATGGCGGTGGCGGCTCCACCACAGCAGGCCGTGCAGCAACAGTCCGGCGCCGAGTGCCATGGCCAGAAAAGGGGAGAGCAGCAGCAGGAGCTGGGGGATGGAGAACAGCGGGGCAGGAATCATGGGCAGGGGGAGAGACGGAACCGGAACAAGCCCTGACTGTAACGACGGCCGCCCGTGGCGGTGACGCAGCCATGGGACTGGCTTGCGTATAGTCGGCGCCAGCGCGCTGCGGTTTTCTTATCAAAAAGGCCTGTGGTGCTTGCCCTCTATGCACACAATGCTCTGATTTTTGTATGGAACACCGCCACGCAGGCGCCCACCGCGTCGATCTGCTTGTCTACCCCGGCTTCAAGGCCCTGGAGGCCATAGGCCCGATGTCGGTGTTTGATTACGCCAATGTGCATCTGCGCCAGCAGGGCCTGGCCGATGGCTATGTGGTGCGCGTGGTGGCCGCGCAAACCGGTCTGGTGCAGTCAGACACTTTGATGGGCTTGCAGGCCACACATTCACTGGCGCAGCTGGAGGCCGAGGGCACGGGCTGCACCGTGCTGCTGGTGGGCTCGCGCCACATCGAGCAGGTGCTGGCCGCATCGCCCGGGTTGGTGGATTGGGTGGGCCGTGTGGCCCCGCAGGTGGGGCGCATGATTGCCCTGTGCAGCGGCAGCTTTTTTCTGGCGGCGGCCGGCCTGCTCAATGGGCGGCGCGCGGCCACGCACTGGAGCGTGGCGGGGTTGCTGGCCCAGCGCTATCCCGCCATTGCCGTGGATGCCGATGCCATCTATGTGCGCGACGGCGGCTACTGGACGTCGGCCGGGGTGACGGCGGGCATCGACCTGGCGCTGGCCGTGGTGGAGCAGGACTTTGGCCACGCGCTGGCGCTGGATGTGGCACGCGATCTGGTCATGTACCTCAAGCGCCCGGGCGGGCAGTCGCAGTTCAGCGTCTCGCTGGCGGCGCAGGCCACACAGCACAGCGGCGTGCAGGCCGCCCAGCAATGGGTGTTGGCGCACCTGGACCAGCCCATGCCCCTGGCCTTGCTGGCCGACAAGGCAGCCATGAGCGAGCGCAACTTCCGCCGCGTGTTCCAGCAGGAGACCGGCTGCAGCCCCAGCACCTTTGTGGAAAACGCCAGGCTGGAGCGGGCCAAGCAGCTGCTGGAAAACCTGGGCACGCTGCCGCTCAAAACCGTGGCTGCCAAGGTGGGTCTGGGATCGGAGCAGGCGTTGCGCCATTTGTTTGTGCGGCGGCTGGGGATTACGCCCGTGGTCTATCGAGAGCGATTTGGTGGATGAAGCAAAGCGCCCTGACCTGTTCCTTCGAGGGGGTGGGGTGAAAGGCTTGCACCGCCAGAACGCAAGCTGCACGCGCATGCCGTGCTATGGTTCTCCATACTGAAAATCATCCGTCTACAGGAGATCACCATGGGCTTTCCCATTGAAGAGCGCCAGGCGCTGCTGGGCGTCAAAGGCGTGGGCCCCACGGTGGTGGCGCGCCTGGAGCAACTGGGCTTTGCCTCGCTGCGCCAGCTGTCCCAAGCCAGCATGCTGGACGTGGTGGAGCGCGCTGCCGCGCTGGTGGGGACGAGCTGCTGGAAGAACAGCCCCCAGGCCCGTGCAGCGATTGCGGGGGCCATTGCCCTGGCCTGCGAGCGCCAGGCAGCCACTGCCGCAGAGGACTGAGCGCAGGCCATGAAAATCGTCATCGCCCCCGACTCCTACAAGGAAAGCCTGTCGGCGCTGGAAGTGGCCACGCAGATCGAGCTGGGCTTTCGCCAGGTCTTCCCCCAGGCCGAGTATGTGAAGCTGCCCATGGCCGATGGCGGCGAAGGCACGGTGCAGGCCATGGTGGAGGCCACGCAGGGCCGGCTGGTGCAAGTACAGGTGAGCGGCCCACTGGGCCAACCCGTCACCGGCTTTTACGGCCTCACGGGTGACGGCCGCACGGCCGTGATCGAGATGGCCGCCGCCAGCGGCCTGGCCCTGGTGCCGGCTGCGCAGCGCAACCCCGAAATCACCACCAGCTATGGCATGGGCGAGCTGATTGCCGCGGCCCTGGATGCCGGCGCGCGCCAGCTGATTCTGGGCCTGGGCGGCAGCGCCACCAATGACGGCGGCGCCGGCATGTTGCAGGCCCTGGGCGTGCGGCTGCTGGATGCCGCCGGCAACGACCTGGAGCGTGGCGGCGCAGCGCTGGCGCAGCTGGCGCGCATCGATGCCTCGGGCCTGGATGCACGCCTGCGTGACTGCCGCATCGATGTGGCCTGCGATGTGGACAACCCCTTGACCGGTGCGCGCGGCGCTTCGGCCATCTTCGGCCCGCAAAAAGGCGCCACCCCCGCCATGGTGGAGCGCCTGGATGCGGCCCTGGCACATTACGCCGCTATCATTGCGCGCGATCTGGGTGTGGCCGTGGATGCCGTGCCGGGTGCCGGTGCGGCCGGTGGCATGGGGGCGGCCATGCTGGCGTTTTTGCGTGGCCAGCTGCGGCCGGGCTGCGAAATCATCGCCCAGGCTCTGGGCCTGGACGCGGCCGTGCAGGATGCTGACCTGGTGATCACTGGCGAGGGCCGCATTGACCAGCAAACCATCTTTGGCAAAACCCCCTTTGGCGTGGCCACCGTGGCCAAGCGCCATGGCAAGCCCGTGATTGGCATTGCCGGCAGCCTGGGCCAGAACGCCGAGCTGGTGCATGCCCATGGCATAGATGCCACCTTCAGCGTGCTCAGCCGCATCTGCACGCTGCCCGAAGCGCTGGCCGAGGCCGAACACAATGTGCGCAGCACGGCACGCAATATCGCCGCCGTGCTGGCCATGGGCATGGGAATGCACCGTTGAAAACAGTGGGCTGACAGCGTTTTAGGAATTTCCCCCAGCTGAGCTGGCGTGGTTGAGCGTCTTTTGCAAAGCCTTGCGGCTTTGTCGGTGCCTCGTTGGGGGGTGCCCATACAGCGCTTGATGCTTTGTTGCGTGCCCTGGTCGTATGTTCAACTGCCTGCGGGCGCGCGCCGCGCCTGAAGCGCTGTCTGGCCGTTGTGGGGGCTTGTGGTAGGCATTGTGGCAATGCAAAAGCCCACTCCTGCATACCTGCCCCTGCGTCATAGCCCTTGGTGCGTAGGTTGGTACAGCGGCAGGCATATCTCCACGCGCAAGCCGCTTTGCCGTTCCGGGTCGCTGAAATCCAGCTGCATATCCGCGCCCATGCGCTGGGCAATGGTTTGCACAATGGACAAGCCCAGGCCCGAGCCGGTTTGATCGTTGCCCAGCAGGCGGTAAAAAGGCTGGAGCACCTTGTCCCGCTCGGCCAATGGAATGCCGGGGCCGTTGTCCTGAATGCGTAATGTGGCCTGGTTCTGGTGGGTGTGTACCGACAGATCGACCCGGCCCCCTGGCGGCGTGTAGCGAATGGCGTTGTCCACCAGATTGCTGAGCAGGGTGAAGAGGTCCAGCTCGCAGGCCCAGAGCTGAGCGTCCTGCTCGCCTTCCACCCCCAGATCGATCTGCCTGGCTTCGGCCAGCGGCATCAGCGTTTCCAGTACCTGGCGGTACAGGCCCTGGGCGGACAGTGGAGCCGGTGCCCGCTCGGCAGGTGACTGGGCCCTGGCCAAGTTCAGCAACTGGTTCAGCAGTTGGCGACCACGTTCTATGCCCAGGCGCAGCACGGCCAGCCGCTCCTGCGCCTGGGCGGACATCTCGGCCTCCGCCAGCCGCTCCGCCTGCAGCGACAGCGCCGTCAGCGGCGAGCGCAGCGCGTGGGCCGCATCCGCCACAAAACGACGCTGGGCTTGCATGGACTGCTCCACCTTTGCGAGCAGGCGGTTGATGGCGGCGGCAAAAGGCTGTACTTCGGCTGGAAGCTGTTGCTCCGCAACGGGGCGCAGCTCATGCTCGGCGCGCTGCTCGATTTCCTGGGCGAGCGCGGCCATGGGCCGGAACATGCGGCGCACCAGCGCGGCCACGATCAGCAGCAGCACCGGTACCAGCAGCAAGAGCGGCATGACGGTGCGCAGCGCGCTGTCACGGGCGATTTCGTCGCGGAAGGCCAAGGGTTGGGCCACGGCCAGGCGCTCGCCAGAGGCTGAGGTGCTGAGCAGCAGCCGGTAGGGCTGGCCGCCCACATTCAGCGTTTGCAGCCCATCGGCCAAGCCGGCTGGCAGCGCGAGCGAGCCTGGCGTGGCAGGGCCGCTGCCCAGATGCTGGACGATGACGCGGGCCTCTTCTTCCACCCCTTGCAAACGGGGTGGGGTCACGGAGGCGGGCAAGGGCTGGATTTGTGCCCACTGCGCCACCTGGCGCAGCACATCGTCTTGCAGCTCATGGGCCTCGTCCATGGCGGACAGAAAAGAGAAAACCCCGGCCACCAGGGCTACCAGCACAATAGCCAGTGACAGGCCGAGGGACAGCCTGCGTTGCAGCGAGGCATTCACACGTTTTTGGCCACCATCCATCCCAAGCCCCTGACGTTTTTGATGTGTTCGCTGCCCAGTTTGCGCCGCAGGCCGTGGATGAGGAATTCCACGGCATTGCTCTCCACCTCTTCGCCCCAGCCGTAGATATGGCCTTCCAACTGGCTGCGCGACAAAATGGCGCCGGGCCGCAGCAGCAAGGCCTGCAGCAGGGCGAACTCGCGTGCGGAAAGCTGTTGCGCGGTGCCGCCCTGTACGCAAGCGGTTTTGCTGGCCGGGTCCAGCGCTAGCACGCCGTTGCCCAACTGGGGCGCGGCCTGGCCGCCTTTGCGCCGCAGCACGGCGCGCATGCGGGCCAGCAGCTCCGCCATCTGAAAAGGCTTGGTGACATAGTCGTCAGCCCCGCCGTCCAGGCCCAGCAAGCGGTCTTCCAGGCCGTCGCGCGCGGTGATGATGAGCAAGGGCACCGGATTGTTCTGGGCGCGCAGGTTGGCCAGCACCTCCTGCCCGCTCTTGCCGGGCAGGCCCAGGTCCAGTAGCACCAGGTCGTAAGCCTGGGCCGCCAAGGTGGAGAGGGCGGTTTGCCCGTTCTTCACCCAGTCTGCGGCATAGGACGCATCTTTCAATGCGGCCTGCATCGCAGCGCCAATCATGGGATCGTCTTCCACCAGCAATACCCGCATGCAGCCTCCATGGCAATGCGCACAGCCTACACGCCTGTGGCTCAGGCGGGGTTCTGGAGTGCGTCAAAGGTTTTCAGCAGGGCCGCCATGGCGGCCTTGCAGGCCGCAGGATTGGGCGTGTCGGCACGCAAGGCGGACAGGGACTGATCGATGGCTTTGTCCAGTACATGCCAGTCGCTGGCGGCCCGGGGTTTGAGGCCGGCCTCGGCCTGGTCCCAGTCCCGCTCCAAATCCTTGATGCGCTCCTTGGCGGCAGGCAGCTTGCCGCTGTCCACCAGGGTGTTGACATCGATGGCAATGCTGCGAAACGCCGACAGATCACCCAGCTTGGAATGGGCCATGGCGGTCTGGGGGGCGCCGGTGGCTGCGGCATCTGCGCTGCCGTGAACAGGGGTGGGAGAAGGTGAGGGAGAGCAGCCGGCCGCCAAGGCCAAAAGCAAGGTGGCGGATAGGGCGGCTGCAGAGCGGCGGAGGTGCTTGGGCATGAAGGTGGACATGGTGGCTCCTTGGTGTGAAACAAGTTATTTGGCGATCACTGCGCTGGGGCGGACTGCAGACTGGCTGTACTGCGCCATGCCTACCAGCAGCACGATGACCGTGAGGAAGAGGGCGCTGGTGGTCATGGCACCCATGCCTAGGCCACCATAGGTCTTGGCTTGGGTCAGCAGATCGCCCAGTGCGGCCCCGAATGGGCGCGTCAATATGTAGGCCAGCCAGAAGGTGAGCACGGCATGGCCGCCCAGGCGCCAGGCCATGTAGGTGGCGGCAATCAGTGCACCGAAGGCCAGCGCGCCCCAGGTGAACCCCAGGCCCAGGGCTTCGGTGGCCAGGTCGCCGGCCGCAGTACCCAGCGCAAAAGTGCAGAGGATGGCAGACCAGTAAAACAGCTCGCGCCTGCGTGTCACGATGCTGTGGATGGACAGGCTGTGCTCCACCCGGTACCAGACAAAGAAGATGGCGGCCAGCATGGCGGCAAACAAGGCCGTGCTGAGGTAGAGGCTGATGCCCATGCCGTCGGTGAGCCAATCGGTGATCTGGGTGCCGACCACGCTGACCAGCACCACGGTCAACCAGTACATCCACGGTGTGTAGCGGCGGCTGCGCAGCTGCAGGAGCAAGGCGGCTGCCAGCAAGGTCCCCATGACGGCGCGGGTCAGGCCCTGGCCCCAGCCGGCATTGACCGCCAGAAAATCTGCCCCGGTTTCGCCCACCGTGGTGGACATGATTTTGATGATCCAGAACGACAGCGTGATTTCCGGAACCTTGTTGAGCCAGTCGGCGCTGCGGGTGACAGGTATGGGGTGCATGGCGTGCTCCTTGGGCGGTGAAGGAATTGCCATGCAGTCTGGGCAGCAAGACTTAGCCCAGACATAGGGGAGCCAAGCGCATCAAAACGCCATGCGATCCAGGATTTCTTCCGGGGGAGGTTCTAAAACCCCGGGCTTTTGAATGCGTCCAGCGCGGCCTTGGCGGCGGCGAATTGCTGGGCGACCTGGGCCTGCTGCTCGGCGGTGAGCGGGTCCGATGTGGTAGCGCTGCTGCCGCTGCTGTGTTTGATGGGTTTTATGCCGCTAGCGCTTTCTGCATCAGCAGTTATAGCTATCGGATTGGGAGCGGAGTTCGCCGCAGCGGTGTCTGCCGTGGGCAGCAGAACCGTCAGGTCCAGCGTCGGGTGGATCAGCGTCAGGCAGGCCACATAGGTGGCCATGGAGACTGCGGGGTCACCGCGCTCCAATCGGGCCATGGTGGGCTGGGAAATGCCCAGTTGCTCGGCCCATTGCACCTGGGTGGCGCCGAGGCGCTTGCGCTCGGCGGTGATGCGCTGCGCCAGCTGTGCAATCTGCTGGCGTATGGCGGCGGGAAAGTCGGAGGGACTGGTGTTTTGGCGGGGCATGCCGGGTGGCGGTTGGGGGCTGCGTTGCAGCGAAACTCAATGCGGATCGGGTTGGGATTGTCCGCCCGCAGCAGCGGCTGCGGCAGCGCGCAGCTTGTCTTTTTTGCTCATGCGCTTGCCCTTGATGCCTCCGTTGTCTCCGTCCTCGTGGGGGGCGCGGGCCGGGGGCTGTTCGGTCAGCGGATAGGCGTCCAGGGTTTCTAGTGGCAGTTCCAGCGCATTGCGCTTGGCAATCAGCTGCCAATGCGCCTGGGTGGCGGGGCTGACCAGGCTGATGGCCAGGCCGCTGCTGCCGGCACGGCCGGTGCGGCCTATGCGGTGGGTGTAGTCGGTGGGGGAGCGCGGCAGGTCGTAGTTGACCACCTGGGGCAGCTCGGCAATGTGGATGCCGCGTGCGGCCAGGTCGGTGGTGACCAGCACCTGCAGCGACCCGGTCTTGAAGTCCTGCAGCGCGGCCTGGCGTGCGCCCTGGCTCAGCTCGCCGTGGAAGGCGCGGGCCGTAATGCCATGGGCCTTGAGCTTGAAGGCCACATGCTCGGCGCTGTAGCGGCTGGCCACAAACACCAGGGTGCGCGGTGCACCGGCGGCCTGTACCAGCTCGCGCAGCAAGGCGGTGCGTGCGCTGCCGTCCAGCAGCACGGCGCGCTGCACGATGGTGGCGTCCTGCTGGTGGGTGTCTTCCACCTGCACCTTGGCATGGTCTGCACGCAGCAATTGGGGGATCACGGCCTGCACGGTGGGTGGGAAGGTGGCGGACAGCAGCAGGCTTTGGCGCTGGCCGGTGGCGGGCAGCAGGGCCAGCACGCGGTCCAGCTCCTCGGCAAAGCCCAGGTCCATCAGGCGGTCGGCCTCGTCCAGCACCAGGCTGTGGATGCGGTCCAGCTGCAAGCGGCTGTGCTCCACCACGTCCAGCAGGCGGCCGGGCGTGGCAATCACCCAGTCCACGCCGCCGCGCAAGGCCAGCAGCTGCGGGTTGATGGAGACGCCACCCACCAGCACGGCCACCTTGGGGCGGCGGCCCAGGCTTTGGCCCAGGTGGTAGAGCAGCTCGGCCACCTGGCTGGCCAGCTCGCGCGTGGGCACCAGCACCAGGGTGTGGGTAGGGCGTGGGCCGGCGGGTGCATCCGCCAGCATCCACTGCTGCAGCAGGGGCAGCACATAGGCGGCTGTCTTGCCCGAACCCGTGGGCGCGCAGGCCAGCAGGTCCTGCCCTTGCAGCACGGCGGGCAGGGCCGCGCTTTGCACGGCGGTGGGGGCGATCAGGCCCTGTTGTTGGGCGGCGTGGGCCAGGGAAGGGGCAAGGCCCAGGGCAGCAAAGGACATGGAGGGGGCGCGAAGCCGGTGAAAAAATGGAAAAGGTGGGCGCTGATTGTCGCTGCTCCCCCGGCGCGGCGCAGGCGCGGGCTGCAGCAGCCCCTGGCCGCAGTAGGCATGGGGCTGCTGAAAGCAGGGGTTGGGAAAGTTAATGCCGGGCCTGGTGGCTGCCGGGGCTTGCCATGCGGGCGTCCTGCAGGCTTTGGTCGGCGCGGTTGAGCAGGTCCAGCCGTGACTCCATGGGCCAGGCCTGCACCAGGCCGGCGCTGAACTGCAGGCCGGTTTTTTCGTCTTCGCTGAGCAGAGGGCGCTGCATCAGTTCCTGCTGCAGCCTATTCAGGGCCTGGCGGGCGTCTTCGATCGTGGTGGAGGGCAGCAGCAGAAAGAAATGGTTGGGCTGGTCACGCGCCAGCTGGTCTTGCGGGCGCAGCACGGAGCGGGCCACCACGGCCAGGTGGCGCTGGGCCTGTTCCACCACGGCCATGCCTTGTTCCACCGCCAGGGCTTGCAGGCCTTCCAGTGCGATGGAGGCCAGGCTCAAAGGCCCATGGTGGCGCTGGGCACGGGCCAGCTCACGTTCCAGGGTCTCTTCCAGGCCTTTGGCGTTCAGGGCCTGGGTCAGGGGGTCGTGGCGAGCCAGCTCTTCGGCACTGTCCAGGGCTTTTTGCAGGGTCTGGATGGAGCGCTGCTCCTCTTCGGAGCGGTCGCGCAGGTCTTGCAAAGCCGCATGGGCGATGCGGTTGTCCGAGGCAATGGCACGGGCCGCGCCGACTAGTTCCTCCAGCACGCTGGCCATGTCGGCCAGGCCCTTGGCCTGTTCCAGCCGGCTGGCGCATTGCTCGATGTGACCGGTCTGGGTGCTGCTGTTTTCGGACAGGACGGCCAGGCGTTGCAGGGCTTCGCCCAGCAAGGCCTTGATGTGCTCCTGCACCTCCAGGGTCTTGTCATGCAGGTCCAGCTCGCGCAGCAGCAGGGTTTGCAGCTGTTGCTGCAGCTGGTCGAGGTGGCGCAGCGTCCAGGGCTTTTCCATGGCGGCCAGCAGTTGCTGGCTCTGGGTCTGCATGATGGTGTCATGCGCGTTGAGCTCGGCCGTGTGGGTGACGGAGGTCTGCAGCATGCCCTGGATGGCCCGGCGGCGCTGGGCCTGGTCCTCGGTGGCAAAGGAAAGGCGGTAGGCGTAGTTCTGCAGCATATGCAGCAGGTCTTGCAGCGGCGGCGGGGAAACGCGCAGGAAATTCACCAACTGGTCCGTCAGGTCGTGCATGCGCTGGTCGGCCTCTTCCGCCAGCATGGGCAGGATATGGTCCAGCACCCGGGCCAGCTGCTCGGCCAGCTCGGGCGGCAGCACATCCAGCATTTGCGGCATGGCCGGGGCCTGGGCGCCGCCGCCAGGCTGCAGCGCATTCTTGACCTCGTCCATATGGGCATAGGCCAGGATGGCCTGCTGAATGCCATGCCAGTTCTGGTCGTTGATGGCCTGGTTGAAGTGCAGGGCAATGCGTTTTTGCACGGCAGACTGGGTGGGCAGCACGCCAAAGATCTGCCGCAGGGCCTTGTGCGGGAAGGGGGGCGTGGGCAGGTGGCCGGCGACTTCCTCGTAGGCCAGCTGGTAGTTCTCGGGCGTGGGGGGCAGGCGTCGGTTGGCCAGCAATTTGAGGGTTTCTCGCGCAATATCGGGAACGGAACGCTCAGCCACGGATGGTCCTTTGCAATGGGGAAGCTGCAGGGTGTTGGAGTGTGACAGAACGTATCACTTTTGGCCGATGCCGGATAGTTCCGTGCGGGTGACAAGAATGCGGGAGGCAGAGGCTGCCCCTACAATCCGGGCAACCTTTTGTTCAGCATGAAGATTCTTATTTCCAACGATGACGGCTACCAGGCGCCAGGCATCGTCGCCCTGCACGCCGCCCTCAAGACCATTGCCGATGTGGAGGTCGTCGCGCCGGAGCACAACAACAGCGCCAAGTCCAATGCGCTGACCTTGCACTCGCCACTGTCTGTGCGCGAGGCCGCCAATGGTTTCCGCTATGTCAACGGCACGCCGGCCGATTGCGTGCACATCGCCCTCACCGGGCTGCTGGGCTACAAGCCCGACCTGGTGGTCTCGGGCATCAACAACGGCGCCAACATGGGTGACGACACGGTGTATTCCGGCACCGTGGGCGCCGCCATGGAGGGCTATCTGTTTGGAGTGCCCTCGATTGCGTTTTCCCAGGTGGAGCGCGACTGGCTGGAGCTGGATGCCGCCGCCGCCAAGGCCCGCGACATGGTGGCCCAGTTGATGCAGCAAAAGCTGCTGGGCACGGCGCCCTGGCTGCTGAATGTGAATATTCCGAACCTGCCGCTGTCCCGGCTGGGTGCGCTGAAAGTCTGCCGCCTGGGGCGGCGCCACTCGGCCGAGCCGGTGATCACCCAGGTCAGCCCGCGCGGAGAGACCATGTACTGGATTGGCAGCGCAGGGGCGGCCAAGGATGAATCCGAAGGCACAGACTTTTACGCCACGGCCCAGGGCCATGTGGCGGTGACCCCGCTGAAGGTGGACCTGACCGATCACGACCATTTGGTGTATTGGGCGCAGACCGCAGCGCGCCTGGAAACAGCTGCGGCCCGCAAGGAGGATGCATGAACCAACCCAAGCGCCCGAGCTTTCCCGCACGCCTGGGGCCGCTGACCAGTGCCCCGGCTGCGGGGCGCCCTGTGCGCGCCGGTGTGGGTGCCAAGCCGGCTGCAGCCGCCATGTACGCCCCCAGCGGCGTGGGGCTGGACTCGGCTGCCGTGCGCACGCGCATGGTGCAGCGCCTGGCGGCATCGGGCATCACATCGGCCGCCGTGCTGCAGGCCATGGGCACGGTGGAGCGGCATTTGTTTGTGGACACGGCCCTGGTCAATCAGGCCTATGAAGACACCAGCCTGCCCATCGGGCTGGCGCAGACCATCTCCAAGCCCAGCGTGGTGGCGCGGATGATTGAGCTGCTGTTGGGAGCCGAAGGCGCGCGTGGCGGCCTGGGGCGGGTGCTGGAGATCGGCACCGGCTGCGGCTACCAGGCTGCGGTGCTGGGGCGGGTGGCCAAGGAGGTCTACTCCATGGAGCGTTTGCGCGGTCTGCATGAAAAAGCGCGGAACAATTTGCGTCCTTTGCGACTCACCAATGTGCATCTGTTGTTTGGGGACGGGATGCAGGGCTACGCGCAAGGAGCGCCCTATGCGGGCATCATTGCGGCCGCGGGCGGTGACGCCTTGCCTGTCGCCTGGTGTGACCAGTTGGCCGTAGGTGGGCGCCTGGTGGCGCCTATGGCCCGCAGCAATGGCCAGCAGATTCTGCTGGTGATAGACAAAACTCCTTACGGTTTCCAAGAAGCCGTATTGGAAGCGGTGAATTTTGTCCCTCTAAAATCGGGGATTGCCTGAAAGGGAATTACATATGTTGTTTACGCGAAGCCTTAGCGCTTGGGGAACGTTGGTCGTTGCAGGAGGAATTCTTGCGGGCTGCGCACAAGTGAACAAGGCTCCCGTGGAAGACCGTGGTTCACGGTCCACGAGCTCTTCTTCGTCTTCCTCCAAACCGGCGGTGGATCCTTCCACCCTGCCGGGTTACGAAAATGCCGGCAAGCCGGGCTACTACACCGTCAAGCCGGGTGACACGCTGATCCGCATCGGCCTGGAGCATGGCCAAAGCTGGAAGGATATTGCCCGCTGGAGCAATCTGGAAAACGCCAACCTGATCGAAGTGGGTCAGGTGGTGCGCGTGGTGCCGCCGAGCAGCGCAACGGCTTCGGCCGGCTCCAGTTCGGGTGGCCGCGGCGTGGCACCGGTGGTGGTGGGTGGTGGCAGTGCCGAGCCGGCAGAGCCCGCACCCAAGACGCCGGCACCTGCCAGCGACAGCAGCATGGGCTTTATCTGGCCCGCATCCGGCCCGGTGCTGGGTGGCTTTGATGAGTCGCGCAACAAGGGCGTGGACATCGGCGGCAAGGCGGGCGACCCCGTGGCCGCCGCGGCCGATGGCCGCGTGGTGTATGCCGGCGCGGGCCTGCGTGGCTACGGCAATCTGATCATCCTCAAGCACAACGACACCTATCTGACGGCCTACGCCCACAACCAGAAGCTGTTGGTCAAGGAAGACCAGAATGTGAAGAAGGGTCAAAAAATTGCCGAAATGGGCAGCACCGACGCCGACCGTGTCAAGCTGCACTTTGAGGTGCGCCGCCAGGGTAAGCCGGTTGATCCCTCGCGCTATCTGCCTTCGCGTTGAGTTGCCGCAGGCAGCCGATTCCACACAGCCAGTGCCTGCGGGCACTGGCTTTTTTGTCCATGCATGAATAGGAAATGTCCGTGACGGAGCAAGCCGAGTCCGTGGAAGGCGCCGAAAGCGACGAGTGGAGTCTGTCCACCGAACAGGCCGAGCTGCGCTCCGTAGAGGTGCCAGCCAGCCTGCATGGGCTGCGCCTGGATAAGGTCCTGGCCGAGCTGGTGCCCGAGTTTTCGCGCAGCTATCTGCAGCAGCTGCTGACCCAGGGGGCGGTGCAGGTGCAGGGTGTGGTGGCGACCAAGCCGTCTGCCAAGGTGCGCCTGGGTGACCGGCTGCAGGTGGAGATGCGGCCCACGGCGCAGAGCCAGTCTTTCCGCCCCGAGGCCATGGCCCTGGATGTGGTTTATGAGGATGCGCACCTGCTGGTGGTCAACAAACCGGCCGGCCTGGTGGTGCACCCCGCGCCGGGCAACTGGAGCGGCACGCTGCTCAACGGCCTGCTGGCCCACCATGCCGCTGCGGCCCAGGTGCCGCGCGCCGGCATCGTGCACCGGCTGGACAAGGACACCAGTGGTTTGATGGTGGTGGCCAAGAGCCGGCAGGTGATGGATGCGCTGGTGGCCATGATTGCGCGGCGCGATGTCTCCCGCCAGTACCTGGCCCTGGGGCAGGGCGCCTGGCGCGGTGGCCTGCGCGAGGTGCGCCAGCCCATTGGCCGCGACCCGCGCAACCGCTTGCGCATGGCCGTGGTGGACCTGGGTAGCCAGGCGGGTAAGCCGGCGCAGACCGATATCCAGCTGGTGGATGGCATGGACGCGGCCTGCCTGGTGCACTGTAAGCTGCACACCGGGCGCACCCACCAGATCCGCGTGCACATGGCCTGGCTGGGGCATCCGTTGCTGGCCGACACCTTGTATGCCGGCGCTCCTATGGCGGGCATGCAGCGCCAGGCCTTGCATGCCTACCGGCTGGGCTTTGCCCACCCCATCACGGGCGAGGCCTTGCTGCTGCGCAGCCAGCCGCCCTCGGATTTCATGGCGGCAGTCGAGTTTTTGGGGCTGCGCTACAATCCGCCCGATTAGTACAGCCCTTGCTGTGCCCCGATGGGTTTCGGGGCAAGGCGATGGCGCTGTGTGGCACGCCTGTGAAGGCGCACTCTCATAGAACGTCAATCCGTTCTTTTCCCCCGAAAATCTCCGCTTATGAATACGGTAGATGCGAAACGGGTGCTCGAAACCGCCTTGATCTGTGCGCACCAGCCGGTGCCGCTGAAGGACTTGCGCGCGCTGTTTGACGGCGTACTGGGCACCGACACGCTGAAGGACTTGCTGCTTTCCCTGCAACGCGACTGGACCCAGCGGGGTGTGGAGTTGGTGCAGGTGGCCACGGGCTGGCGCTTTCAAAGCCGGCCCGACATGCGCATCTATCTGGATCGCCTGCACCCGGAAAAGCCGCCTAAATATTCCCGCGCCACATTGGAGACCTTGGCCATCATTGCCTATCGCCAGCCGGTGACGCGGGGGGATATCGAGGATATCCGCGGTGTGACGGTGAACAGCCTGATCATCAAGCAGCTGGAGGATCGCGGCTGGATCGAGGAAATCGGCCACCGAGAAACCGTGGGCCGGCCGGCCTTGTTTGCCACCACCCGCCAGTTCCTGGATGACCTGGGGCTGCAGTCGCTGGACCAGTTGCCCATGTTGGAGTCTTCCGAAGTGCAGGCGAATTTGTTTGCGCAGCTGGAAGCCCAAGGTGTTTTGCCGGAGGGCGCGCGGATCGAGGATGCTATTGGTGAGCAGCCAGAGCAGCCAGAGCAGCCAGAGCAGCCAGAGCAGCCAGAGCAGCCAGAGCAGCCAGAGCAGCCAGAGCAGCCAGAGCAGCCAGAGCAGCCAGAGCAGCCAGAGCAGCCAGAGCAGCCAGAGCAGCCAGAGCAGCCAGAGCAGCCAGAGCAGCCAGAGCAGCCAGAGCAGCCAGAGCAGCCAGAGCAGCCAGAGCAGCCAGAGCAGCCAGAGCAGCCAGAGCCCGATGAGGCGGGTGATGGTGATGCCGAAGGCGATGCCAACCAGAGCTGGATCTGGAAAAACAGGTAACACATGGGCCAGGCTTTGAAACCCGCTTTCAAGGCTTTGCCGCAGTTTGATCACTATGTCTGCGCCCTTTGGCGCAGTGAATGGACCGTATGAATTCCAAAAACCAGGGGCGTCGCGCCCCAGGCAAGCCTTCGTTGGCCGGCGCGCGTGCGTCACGCGCCGCTGCACCCCGGGTCGCCGCATCTCCTGTGACCCCTTCCATGGCGGAAATTGCGCAAGAAGATGCGCAGGGCTACGCTTTTGAAGATGTGGTGTCGGGCGTGCTCGACGCCGATGAAGCCCGCGAAGAGCTGGAGCCCACCAAGCGCGTGCTGCAGCCCGAGGCCCAATCGCCCAAGCTGCACAAGGTGCTGGCCCAGGCCGGTATGGGCTCGCGCCTGGAAATGGAAAAACTCATTGCCGAGGGCCGCATCTCGGTCAACAACGAGCCTGCCCACGTGGGCCAGCGCGTGCAGTTTGGCGACCAGATCAAGGTCAATGGCAAGCCCATTCACTTTCGCATCGAGCCGCCACCCGCACGGGTGATCGCCTACCACAAGCCCGTGGGCGAGGTGGTGACGCATGACGATCCGCAAAACCGCCCCACGGTGTTTCGCAAGCTGCCCAAGCTGCACAACAGCAAGTGGCAGTCGGTGGGGCGTCTGGACCTGAACACCGAAGGCCTGCTGCTGCTGACCAGCTCCGGCGCCCTGGCCAACAACCTGATGCACCCACGTTTCGGCCTGGAGCGCGAATACGCCGTGCGCGTGCTGGGAGCGCTCAGCAAGGAAGAAAAGCAGCGCCTGCTGGACGGGGTGAAGCTGGAAGATGGCGAAGCCGCTTTTGGCTCCATCGAGGACGGCGGCGGTGAAGGAGCCAATTGCTGGTATCGGGTCACCATTTCGGAAGGCCGCAACCGCGAGGTGCGCCGCATGTTCGAGGCCGTGGGCCATGCGGTCAGTCGTCTGATTCGTATCCGCTATGGCGCCATGATGCTGCCCAAGGGTCTCAAGCGTGGTGCCTGGCTGGAGCTGGACGAAAAAGACATTCAGGCGCTGATGCAGGCGGCTGGCTCCGTCATCCCCAAGGCCGCGCCGCGTGAAGGCGCTGCTACAGGCCAGCGCCGCGCCAGCGCGGACCGTGCCGGCAGCCGCCGTGGTGGCCCCGGTGCCTCGCGCCCGCAGGCGGCTCGCCGCTTTCAGGAGGGCAATGCGCCCGAGCACGATCGTCCAGCACGTCTGGGCGCCTTGTTTGGCGACGAAGGTGCGGCACGCAGCAGCGCCGTGCGCGCCAAGCGCAGCTCCCAGCCCGACCCCCTGAAGACTTCGGCCGGCTATATCGGCAGGGACAGCCTGGAGCGCTATCGCGCCACGCAGAAAAAGGGTTCCGGCGGTCGCCGCGGTGGAAGTCGTTGAGCGGATTGCGATTCGCTCACCAAGGCTTTATGCCGCCCCGGTAGAATCAAGGGTTTTGCCGGTGTGGCAAAAAACAAACTAAACCTGATTAGGAAAATCAAATGGCTATCGAACGCACCCTCTCCATCATCAAGCCCGACGCAGTTGCCAAGAACGTGATCGGCCAGATCTACTCGCGTTTTGAAAACGCCGGCCTGAAGGTCGCTGCTGCCAAGCTGGTGCACCTGTCGCGCGGCGAAGCCGAGCAGTTCTACGCCGTGCACGCTGCCCGTCCTTTCTTCAAGGATCTGGTGGACTTCATGATCTCCGGCCCCGTGATGATCCAAGCCCTGGAAGGCGAAAACGCCATCCTGAAGAACCGCGAACTGATGGGTGCCACCGACCCCAAGAAGGCTGAGAAGGGCACCATCCGCGCCGACTTCGCCGACAGCATCGACGCCAACGCCGTGCACGGTTCCGACGCTCCCGAAACTGCCGCTGTGGAAATCGCTTTCTTCTTCCCCGGCATGAACGTCTACGCACGTTAATTCCATGACTCCCATGCTGGCCAAGGCTGCTGCTATGGCGGCCCTCCTGCATGGGGGGTCTCGCCCATGCAGGGGTCAGGGCATGCAGATATGACTACCAATCTTTTAGATTTCGACCTCCAGGGGCTGGTTGCTTATTGCGAGCAACTGGGGGAAAAGCGTTTCCGTGCCACCCAGCTGTTCCGCTGGATCCACCAGCGTGGCGCGAAGGACTTCGACCAGATGACGGATCTGGCCAAGTCGCTGCGTGAAAAACTGCAGCGCGAGGCGGAAATTCGCCCGCTGCCTGTCATCACCCAGCATGAATCCCGCGACGGCACCATCAAGTGGTTGTTCGACGTGGGTGACGGCAATGCCGTTGAATCCGTATTCATTCCCGAAGACGACCGCGGCACGCTGTGCGTGTCCTCGCAGGCGGGCTGTGCCGTGGGCTGCCGTTTTTGCTCCACCGGCCACCAGGGCTTCAGCCGCAATCTGTCCACCGGTGAAATCCTGGCCCAGCTGTGGTTTGCCGAGCATTTCCTGCGCCAGCACCTGAAGACCGGCACCCGTGTCATCACCAATGTGGTGATGATGGGCATGGGCGAGCCGCTGCAAAACTACAGTGCCCTGGTGCCGGCGTTGCGCGCCATGCTGGACGACCACGGCTACGGCCTGTCGCGCCGCCGCGTCACCGTGTCCACCTCGGGTGTGGTGCCCATGATGGACAGGCTGTCCCAGGACTGCGCCGTGGCGCTGGCCGTGTCACTGCACGCGCCCAACGATCTGCTGCGCGACAACCTGGTGCCGCTGAACAAAAAATACCCGCTGGAAGAGCTGCTGCAGGCCTGCCAGCGCTATCTGGAGTTTGCGCCGCGCGACTTCATCACCTTCGAGTACTGCATGCTCGATGGCGTCAACGACCAGCCCGAGCATGCCAAGCAGCTGGTGGAGCAGATTCGCAGCTACGGCAATGGCAAGCCCTGGTGCAAGCTGAACCTGATTCCCTTCAACCCCTTCCCCGCATCGGGCCTGCTGCGCTCCAGCAACGAGCGCGTGGCCGCTTTTGCCAAATACCTGAGCGACGCCGGGATTGTGACCACGGTGCGCAAGACGCGCGGCGACGACATCGATGCCGCATGTGGACAATTGGCGGGAGACGTGAAGGACCGCACCCGCGCGGCGGAGCGCATGGCCAAGCAGCGCACCATCGTGCTGAAGCCGGTGGCCGGGTAGGCGGGTAGCGCGAGCAAAGACAGAAACACCAGCAACAAGAGGCCTTATGCGCTTGCACTCCGGGAATGCCAGGGATTTCTGCCAACGGTGGACCATGACATGGGGTGCAACTGCATTGCTGCTGGGATTTTTGACGGGCTGCGCGGCCCCTGGTGCTGCAAGGACAGCATCTGCGGCTGCTGCTGCGACGCCCGAGATGCCGGATACCGCCCGCCGTGCCCGCATCCGCATGGAGCTGGCCGTCAGCTACTACCAGGCAGGGCAGCACCAGGTGGCGCTGGGAGAGGTGGCGCAGGCCCTGGCGGCCGAGCCCACAAATGCCGAGGCCTACAACCTGCAGGGCTTGATCCTGATGGCCTTGCAGGACTGGCCGGCAGCACAGGCCAGCCTGGATCGCTCCCTGGCCTTGCAGCCCGGTGAGCCCAATACCCTGCACAATGCCGGGTGGCTGCAGTGCGAGCAAGGGCGGTATGCACAGGGGATTGCGGCGCTGGAGCGAGTGATGGCGCTGCCCCGTTATGGGGCGCGGGCCCAGTCCATGATGGCCAAGGCCATGTGCCAGCGGCGCTCGGGTGATCTGGCCGGTGCAGAAGAATCTTTCTTCAAAGCCCATGAAATGGATGCAGGCAACCCCGTGATCGCCTACCATCTTGGGGATTTGCTGTTTCGGCGCCAGGACTTGGAGCGTGCGCGCTTTTATGTCCGCCGCCTGAACAATGGTGAGTATGCGAATGCCGAATCGCTGTGGCTGGGTATCCGTGTGGAACGGGCCGTGGGCGATGCGGCAGCCATGCGCCAGCTTGCAGACCAGCTGCAGCGGCGCTATCCAGATTCCAAAGAATGGCAACGTTATGAGCAAGGAGCTTTCAGTGGTTGAGCTCCAGGAAGCAGATGTGACAGAACTCGTTGATACGTCCCCAGCCCCCCAGACTGCTGGCAGTCTGTTGCGCCATGCCCGCGAATCCGCTGGCATGCATGTGTCCACCTTGGCCGATGTGCTGAAGGTGCCCGTGGCCAAGCTACGGGCGCTGGAGGCCGATGACTGGCAGACCTTGCCGGACGCGGTGTTCACCCGTTCGCTGGCACTGAGCATTTGCAAAGCTCTGCAGGTGGATGCGACGCCCGTCATGGCGCTGTTGCCCAAGTCTGCGGCTACGCAAAAGTTCACGGCTCCGGGGCCTGGCATCAACGAGCCCTTCCGCGACAAGGCGGTGCGCTCGGTGCACGACACCCCCCATGCCGCAGGCGTCTGGAAATGGCTGGCCTTGGCCTTGTTGGCCGGTGCCGGCGGCGGTGCCTGGTATTTCACGCAGCAACAGGATTTGCGCGATGCCGTGGTGGCGTCGGTGCAGGAGCGCTCGGAGCGGGCCATGGGGGGGGCAGTATCCAGCGCCACGCCTGCGCCCGCTGCGTTCCCTGCGGCGGATGTCACGGCGGACCAGCCCAGCCTGTTGTCCGAGCAGTCTGCCGCAGCTCCGGCAGCCGATGTGGCTGCGCAGATGGAAAGCCCTGCTGCCGCGGCGGTGACGCCTGCCAGCCTGCTTTCTGCCGCCGCGCCGCTGGCTTCCGAGCCCGCCGTGCAACCGCAGGTGGCCCCAAATCCAACTCCAGCGCCAGTGGCTGTGCCGATCGCGCCTCCCGCAGCGCAGGATGCATTGGCTGGCAGCGCTGCCACCTTGCGCATTCAGGCCCGCGCGGCCACCTGGATCCAGGTGCGCGGTGGCGGCAAGGTGTTGGAGCAAAAAACCCTGAATGCGGGTGAATTTTTTGAAACCCAGGCAGCCAAGCCGCTGTCGGTGGTGATTGGCCGCGTGGATGCGGTCGATGTGCAAGTGAGCGGTGCCGTGTTCGATCTGGGGACCGTGGCCCGCGAGAACGTGGCCCGATTTGAGGTGAAGTAAGAAGTGAAAGATTCGCAAAATTTGCAGCAGCAGGCAGGCGGTCCGATTGCGATTGCCAGTCCGTTGCCGCGCAAATCGCGCCAGGCCAAAGTGGTCTGGCGCAACAACGTGGTCACCGTGGGTGGCGACGCGCCGGTGCGCGTGCAGTCCATGACCAATACCGACACCGTGGATGCCGTGGAAACCGCCATCCAGGTGCGCCAGTTGGCCCAGGCCGGCTCGGAGATGGTGCGCATCACCGTCAACACCCCCGAGGCCGCCGCCGCCGTGCCCTATATCCGCGAGCAGCTGGACCGCATGGGTGAGTACGTGCCGCTGGTGGGGGACTTTCACTACAACGGCCACCGGCTGCTGGCCGACTACCCGGCTTGCGCCGAGGCCCTGTCCAAATACCGCATCAACCCCGGCAACGTGGGCAAGGGCGATAAAAAGGACAAGCAGTTCGGCCAGATGATCGAGATCGCCGCCAAGTACGACAAGGCGGTGCGCATCGGCGTGAACTGGGGCTCGCTGGACCAGGAAATCATGGCCGAGCTCATGGACCAGAACAGCCGCCGTGCCCAGCCCTGGGAAACACGCCAGGTGATGTACGAGGCGCTGATCACCTCGGCGGTTGGCTCGGCCGAGCTGGCCAAGAACATTGGCCTGAACCCCGACAACATCATTCTGTCCTGCAAGGTCAGCGGCGTACAGGATTTGATCTCCGTCTACCGCGCCTTGGCCCAGCGCTGCGACTACGCACTGCACCTGGGCCTGACCGAGGCCGGCATGGCCACCAAGGGCACGGTGGCTTCCACGGCCGCGCTGTCCGTGTTGCTGCAAGAGGGCATTGGCGACACCATTCGCGTCTCGCTCACGCCCCTGCCGGGCGAGGCCCGCACGCAAGAGGTGGTGGTGGCCTCCGAAATCCTGCAGTCCCTGGGGCTGCGCGTGTTTGTGCCCAGCGTCACGGCCTGCCCGGGCTGTGGCCGCACCACCAGCACCACCTTCCAGGAACTGGCCAAGCAGATCGATGATTTCCTGCGGGGCGAAATGCCGGTGTGGCGCACCCAATACCCCGGCGTGGAGGCCATGAAGGTGGCCGTCATGGGCTGCATCGTCAACGGTCCGGGTGAGAGCAAGCATGCCGACATCGGCATCAGCCTGCCCGGCAATGGCGAGGCACCGGCGGCGCCGGTGTTCATCGATGGCGAAAAGGCCATGACGCTGCGCGGCGAGCATATTGCCCAGGAATTCCAGACCATCGTGCAGGACTACGTGCAGCGCCGCTACGGTGGCCAGGGCTGAACGGCTGGCACAATCCAATAAAAACCATAGCTACACCAGCGCTTGAAGCAACGATTTACGTATGAATTGCTTTGCAGCTGCTGGCGTAGAGCGCTAGAGCAGCTATAAAAATTACATAGCCTGCCCCAACCCTAAAGAGATTGTTGAAGTGGCAAAGACCGAAAAACTGAGCGCCGTCAAAGGCATGAATGACATCCTGCCCGGCGAGTCCGCCCGCTGGGAATGGCTGGAGGCGCAGGTGCGCAACCTGATGGGCCGCTTTGCCTACCGCAATGTGCGCACTCCCATCGTCGAGCACACCCAGCTGTTTGTGCGCGGCATTGGCGAGGTGACCGACATCGTCGAAAAGGAGATGTACTCCTTTGAAGACAAGCTCAACGGCGAGCGCCTGACACTGCGCCCCGAAGGCACGGCCAGCCTGGTGCGCGCCACCATCGAGAACAATCTGCTGTATGACGGCGGCAAGCGCATGTGGTACATGGGCCCCATGTTTCGCCACGAGCGTCCGCAGCGCGGCCGCTACCGCCAGTTCCACCAGATCGGCGCCGAAGCCCTGGGCTTTGCCGGCCCCGATGTGGATGCCGAGCTGATTTTGCTGGCCGTGGCGCTGTGGAAGCGCCTGGGTCTCACGCAGTGGCGCCTGGAAATCAACAGCCTGGGCCAGCCCGAAGAGCGCCAGGCCCACCGCGCAGCGCTGATTGCCTACCTGGAGCAGCACACCGATGTGCTGGACGAGGAAGCCAAGCGCCGCATGTACACCAACCCCTTGCGCGTGCTGGACACCAAAAACCCCGCCATGCAGGACATGGTGAATGCAGCGCCCAAGCTGCTGGACTATCTGGGCGAGGCCTCGCTGGCCCACTTCGACGGTCTGAAGGCCATTCTGGATGCCAACGGCGTGCCCTGGTCGGTCAACCCCCGCCTGGTGCGTGGCCTGGACTATTACAACCTGTCGGTGTTCGAGTTCGTCACCGATCTGCTGGGCTCGCAAGGCACCATCTGCGCCGGTGGCCGCTACGACTACCTGATTGAGCAAGTGGGCGGCAAGCCCGCACCCGCCGTGGGCTGGGCCCTGGGTGTGGAGCGTGTGCTGGAGCTGGTCAAGGAGCTGGGCACGCCCATCCCCGAGCCCGAGCTGGATGTGTACGCCATCGTCCCCGATGTGGCCGCCATGCCGGTGGTGTTGCGCACCCTCACGCAGCTGCGTGAGGCCGGTGTGCGGGCACAAATGCACACGGCCGGTGCCGAAGGCATGGGCTCCATGAAGTCGCAGTTCAAAAAGGCCGACGGATCGGGCGCGCGTTTTGCTTTGATCTTTGGCGCCGATGAGCTGGCCCAGGGCCAGGTGACCGTGAAGTCGCTGCGCGACGGCGAAGGTCGGCAGCAGCAGCAATCCCTGGCCGAAGTGGCGCAATGGGCGGGCACCCTACAATCGAACGCTTAACCTGATAGCACGGAACCGTCATGGCAACGCATCTCGACCTCGAAGAACAAGAACAGATCGACCAGATCAAGCATTTCTGGAGCCGCTGGGGCACTCCCATCACAGCCGTGCTGGTGGTGGTTTTTGGTGGTTTTGCCGCCTGGAATGGCTGGCAGTACTGGCAGCAGCGCCAGGCCGTGCAGGCCTCGGCCCTGGCCGATGCCGTGCAGGCCGCCGTGGAGGCCAAGGATGAAGGCCGCATCACCCAGTCGCTGGCAGACATTCAAAGCAAGTACGGCAGCACCGAGCAAGCCGGCCAGGCCGCGCTGGCAGCCGCCAAGGCCCAGGCCGATGCCGGCCAGCTGGACGCCGCCAAGGCCTCGCTGACCTGGGTGGTCGAGCATGCCGGCGATGCCGGCCTCAAGGCCGTGGCGCAGCTGCGCCAGGCTGCGGTGCTGATGGAGCAAAAGGATTTGGACGGCGCCAGCCGCCTGCTGGCAGGAAGCTTTCCTGCCGAGTTTGCCGGTGCCGTGGCCGACCGCCAGGGTGACGTGCTGCAGCTGCAGGGCAAGGCCGAAGAAGCCGTGCAGGCCTACCAGCGCGCCTACCAGGCATTGGACAAGCAGGTGGACTATCGCCGCCTGGTGGAGTTCAAGCTCAATGCCTTGGGCGTGACAACTGCAACCACGACCGCCGCCGGCGGCACGGAGACCGCAAAGTGAAGATTCGGGCACAGCGCGCGCAAGGCGCGGAAATGGGTTGGACAGTGGGCCGCTGGTGCGCCGCTGCTGCCATGGTGACGGCCTTGGGTGGCTGCGCCTGGTTTGGCAGCAGCAAGCCCCAGCCACTGGATCTGGGGCCGAATGTGGTCAAGCTGGACATTCGCCAGGCCTGGACGGCCCGCGTGGGCGCCATCAAGGACATGAGCCTGAGCGTGCATGTGCTGGGTGACACTGTCTACGTGGCAGCCGATGAGGGCACCGTGGCAGCCATCAATGCCCGCAACGGCCAGGATGTCTGGCGTGCTACCGTGGGCAAGCCCCTGGTGGCGGGCATGGGCAGCGATGGCGTGACCACGGCCGTGGTCACCAAGACCAATGAGCTGGTGGGCATCATCGACGGCAAGGCCGCATGGCGCAAACGCCTTTCTGCAGGCGCCTACACCGCCCCGCTGGTGGCTGGTGCCCGCGTGTTCGTGGTGGCGGCAGACCGCACGCTGTCGGCTTTTGATGCGCGCAACGGTCAGTTGCTGTGGTCGCAGCAGCGCTCGGGCGAGCCCCTGGTGCTGCGCCAGCCTGGCGTGCTGCAGGCCCATGGCAACACCTTGCTCGCCGGCATGGCCGGCCGCCTGGTGGCCTACCAGCCGGACAACGGCTCGGTGCTGTGGGAAGCGCCCATGGCCAGCTCGCGCGGCACCAATGACGTGGAGCGCATGGTGGACCTGTTGGGCCCCACGACCACGCAGGGCAATGTGCTGTGCATGCGCGCCTTTCAGTCCAGCGTGGGCTGCGTGGACGCCGCCCGCGGCCAGGTGCTGTGGACGCAAACTGCCAGAGGTTCTGTGGGTGTTGCAGGCGATGCAGAATTGCTGGCCGGTGCAGAAAGCAACGGCGTGGTGCAGGCCTGGAATTTTGCCGACGGCAAAAAGCTGTGGTCGGTGGAGCGCTTGCAGCACCGTCGCCTGACGGCGCCGCTGCTGTTGGGGCGTTCTGTCATCCTTGGCGAAGACACGGGCACGGTGCATGTGCTGTCCAAGCAGGATGGCTCGCACCTCAATCGCCTCCAAACAGATGGATCGGGCGTGGCTGCCGCACCGGTGGTGGCCGCGGATACGCTGGTGGTCGTGACGCGCAAGGGCGGCGTTTACGGCTTCCGGCCGGATTGACAGGTTTTCTTCGGAATGAAGCCAGTAATTGCCCTCGTCGGGCGGCCCAATGTGGGCAAATCAACCTTGTTTAACCGCATGACCAAGTCGCGGGATGCGATCGTGGCCGACTTTGCCGGCCTGACGCGTGACCGCCACTATGGCCAGGGAAAGCAGGGCAAGCACGAGTACATCGTGATCGACACGGGCGGCTTTGAGCCCGATGCATCCAAGGGCATCTTCAAAGAGATGGCCAAGCAGACGCGCCAGGCCGTGGCCGAGGCGGATGTGGTGCTCTTCATCGTGGATGCCCGCGCCGGCGTGTCGGCACAGGACCATGAGATCGCAGGCTATCTGCGCCGCCTGGGCAAGCCTGCCATGCTGGTGGCGAACAAGGCCGAGGGCATGCTCGAAGGCGCCCAGCTGACCGAATTCTATGAATTGGGTCTGGGTGGTGTGCAGGCCGTTTCTGCTGCCCACGGCCAGGGCGTGCGCGGTGTGGTGGAGCTGGCGCTGGGCCAGCTGAAGCTGCCCGATCCCGAAGAAGAGACGCTGGATGATGTGGAAAAAGCCCCCATCCGCCTGGCGGTGGCAGGGCGCCCGAATGTGGGCAAGTCCACGCTGATCAACACCTGGCTGGGTGAAGAGCGCCTGGTGGCCTTTGACATGCCGGGCACCACGCGCGACGCCATCTCGGTGCCGTTCGAGCGCAACGGCCAGAAGTTCGAGCTGATCGACACGGCCGGCCTGCGCCGCAAGGGCAAGGTGTTTGAGGCCATCGAGAAGTTCTCGGTGGTCAAGACCTTGCAGGCCATCGAAGACGCCAACGTGGTGCTGCTGCTGATCGATGCCACGCAAGGCGTGACCGACCAGGACGCCCATATCGCCGGCTATGTGCTGGAAAGCGGGCGCGCCGTGGTGGTGGCCGTCAACAAATGGGATGCGGTGGACGACTACCAGCGTCAGATGCTGGAGCGCTCCATCGAGACGCGTCTGTCCTTTTTGAAGTTTGCGCCGCTGCACTTCATCTCGGCACAAAAGCGCCAGGGTCTGGGGCCGCTGTGGGCTTCGCTGACCCAGGCGCACAAGTCTGCGACCTGCAAGATGCCGACGCCGGTGCTCACCCGCCTGCTGCTCGAAGCCGTGCAATACCAGACGCCGAAAAAAGTGGGCGCCTACCGCCCCAAGATGCGCTACGCCCACCAGGGCGGCATGAACCCTCCGGTGATCGTGGTCCATGGCAACTCGCTGGAGCATGTCACCGAGGCCTACAAGCGCTTTCTGGAAGGGCGATTCCGCAAGGAATTCAACCTGGTCGGAACGCCCTTGCGCATCGAGATGAAGACTTCCCAGAATCCTTTTGCCGACAAGAGCGGCAGCTAACCGTAGAACAGCCCGCCAACCCCTGGATGGGGTTGGTATGGCAGGGCTGTGTTAAGGTGTAGGTTTACAACAACATTTCCGAACACGGAGAATATCGTGAGCAACAAAGGCCAACTCCTGCAAGATCCTTTCCTGAACGCACTGCGCCGTGAGCATGTGCCAGTGTCCATTTACTTGGTCAACGGCATCAAGCTGCAAGGCCAGATCGAGTCCTTCGATCAATACGTGGTGCTGCTGCGCAATACGGTCACCCAGATGGTGTACAAGCACGCCATTTCCACCATTGTTCCCGGTCGCGCTGTGAACTTCTCCACTGCCGACACCAACGAAGCTCCCGCCGCTTGAGTTTGTTTTTTTCGTTCATCTCCCTGCGCCAGCCGCAGGGCGGTGTGACGGTTGTTGCACAGCGAGGTATCCATGGCTGATCACTCGCAAGCCGCTGCCGCACCGGTGGTGCTGGTGGGCGTGGACTTCGGTCTGCCCCATTTCGACCAAGAGCTGGAAGAGTTGGGGTTGCTGGCACAGACCGCTGGCCTGGATCCCGTTGCGCGTCTTGTCTGCAAGCGCAAGGTGCCGGATGCCGCGCTGTTCGTGGGCAGCGGCAAGGCGGATGAAATCCGCATGCTGGCCCAGATGCATGGCGCCAAAGAAGTCTTGTTCGACCAGGCCCTCAGCCCTGCGCAGCAGCGCAATCTGGAGCGCGCCCTGGAGATGCCGGTCAACGACCGCACGCTGCTGATCCTCGAAATCTTTGCCCAACGCGCCCGCAGCCATGAAGGCAAGTTGCAGGTGGAGCTGGCGCGGCTGCAGTACATCGCCACCCGCTTGGTGCGTCGCTGGACCCACTTGGAGCGCCAGGCCGGCGGTATCGGTGGCCGTGGCGGCCCCGGTGAAAAGCAGATCGAGCTGGACCGTCGCATGATTGCGGACGCCATCAAACGCACCAAGGAGCGGCTGCAAAAGGTCAAGAAGCAGCGTGCTACCCAGCGCCGCCAGCGCGAACGCCGGGATGTGTTCAACATCTCCCTGGTGGGCTATACCAACGCCGGCAAATCCACGCTGTTCAATGCCCTGGTCAAGGCCCGCGCCTATGCGGCTGACCAGCTGTTTGCCACGCTGGATACCACTACGCGCCAGTTGTATTTGACGGAGGCCGCCACCTCGGTGTCCCTGTCGGACACGGTGGGTTTCATCCGGGACCTGCCGCACGGTTTGGTGGATGCCTTTCAGGCCACGCTGCAAGAGGCGGTGGATGCAGATCTGCTGCTGCATGTGGTGGATGCGTCCAACCCCACCTTCCCCGAGCAGATGGAGCAGGTGCGCAAGGTGCTGACCGAGATTGCCGCCCACGATATTCCGCAGGTGCTGGTGTTCAACAAGCTCGATGCGTTGGAGCCTGGGCAACGTCCAGCGGAACTCCTGGACTGCTACGAAGTCGATAGTGTGGCGGTGCCACGGGTATTCGTGAGCGCCCGCTCGGGTGAGGGCCTGCCTGCCTTGCGGCAGTTGCTGGCCGATACCGTGCTGGCGCGTGCAGCCGTGCCGGAAGATATGACCCCAGACAGCGCTGCCGATTTGTAAACGCCAGGGCGTCGGCTTGGGCACAATGCTTCCGAACAACTGTGTCTTTTCAAAATTGAGACTTTTCGCATGAATTTCTTGAATCGCACCCCGCGTTGGGCGGTGTTGCCAGAGCGTCTGCGGGGAATGTTCAACCTGAACGATCCCCGTTGGGGCCGAGGAGGGGAGGGGAACTCCGACGAAGGCAATGCCCCCCGTCCCGAGCAAGACCGGCCCGAGCCACCTCCGCCGGCGCAGCCGCCCCGTGGCCGTGATCCGCGCAACAGCGGTGGTCAGCCTCCGGACCTCGATGAGATCTGGAAGGACTTCAACCGCAAGCTCTCCGGCCTGTTCGGCGGCAAGCCGCCTTCGGGTGGCGGTGCATCCGGTGGTCGCAATGGCGGCGCTACGCCCCCCGACATGAAAAATGCCGGCATGGGCGTGGGCCTGATTGCCGGCGTGGCGGTGCTGATCTGGCTGGGAACGGGTTTTTTCATCGTGCAAGAAGGCCAGCAGGCCGTGATCACCCAGTTCGGTAAATACCACTCCACCGTGGGGGCCGGCTTCAACTGGCGTCTGCCTTACCCGGTGCAAAACCACGAGCTGGTGTATGTCTCGCAGATCCGCTCGGCGGATGTGGGGCGTGACACCATCATCAAGAGCACGGGCCTGCGCGAATCGGCCATGCTGACGGAAGACGAGAACATCGTCGAAATCAAGTTCGCCGTGCAGTACCGCCTGAAAGACGCGCGCGCCTGGCTGTTCGAGAGCAAGAGCCCGGCGGAAGCCGTGGTGCAGGCGGCTGAAACCGCCGTGCGTGAAGTGGTGGGCAAGATGCGTATGGACTCGGCCCTGGCCGAGGAGCGCGACCAGATTGCTCCCCGCGTGCGCGATCTGATGCAGACCATTCTGGACCGCTACAAAGTGGGCGTGGAAGTGGTGGGCATCAATCTGCAGCAAGGTGGTGTGCGCCCGCCCGAGCAGGTGCAGTCCGCGTTTGACGATGTGCTCAAGGCGGGTCAGGAGCGCGAGCGCGCCAAGAATGAAGCCCAGGCCTACGCCAACGACGTGATCCCGCGTGCCTCCGGTACCGCTTCACGCCTGAAGGAAGAAGCCGAGGCCTACAAGGCTCGCCTGACGGCCCAAGCCCAGGGTGATGCCCAGCGCTTCAGCTCCTTGCTGACCGAGTACAAGAAAGAGCCGCAGGCCACCCGTGACCGCCTCTACACCGAGACCATGCAACAGGTTTACAGCAATGTGACCAAGGTGCTGGTGGAGTCGCGCCAAGGCTCGAACCTGCTGTATTTGCCGCTGGACAAAATCATGCAGGGCGTGAGCCAGACAACTGGCGCTGCCGCCTCTGACTCGGCTGCCGCACCTGCCACGACGCCCTCGGTCGTCCCGCCGTCCACCCTTACCCTTGACCCCCGTGCCCGCGATGCCAACCGCTCGCGTGAACGTGAGTCCCGCTAGGAGCGATTCGTGAACCGCATAGGATTTTTTGTCTCCTCTTTGCTGGTGGTGCTGGCCCTGCTGAGCTCCATGCTCTTTGTGGTGGACCAGCGCCAGTTCGGTGTGGTCTACGCCCTGGGGCAGATCAAGGAAGTGATCACCGAGCCCGGCCTGAACTGGAAGATGCCGCCGCCGTTCCAGAACGTGCGCTACATCGACAAGCGCCTGCTGACCATGGACAGCACCGACACCGAGCCCATGCTGACGGCAGAAAAGCAGCGCGTGGTCATCGACTGGTATGTGCGCTGGCGCATCTCCGAGCCCTCGCAGTACATCCGCAACGTGGGTTTGGACGAGTCGGCCGGTGCCATGCAGCTCAACCGTGTGGTGCGCAACGCCTTCCAGGAAGAGATCAACCGCCGCACCGTGCGCGAGCTGCTCTCCTCCAAGCGTGAGGCCTTGATGGCCGATGTGAAGCGCGAAGTGGCCGAGGCTGTCAGCGGCGCCAAGCCCTGGGGTGTGGACATCGTGGACGTGCGTATCACCCGCGTGGACTACGCCGAAACCATCACCGAGTCGGTCTACCGCCGCATGGAGGCCGAGCGCAAGCGCGTGGCCAACGAGCTGCGTTCCACCGGTGCGGCCGAGGGTGAAAAAATTCGCGCCGAGGCCGATCGCCAGCGTGACATCACCATTGCCAATGCCTACCGCGATGCTCAGATCATCAAGGGCCAGGGCGATGCCGAGGCTGCCCGCGTCTATGGCGAGGCCTTTGGCCGCGATCCCCAGTTCGCGCAGTTCTATCGCAGCCTGGAGGCCTACAAGGCCAGCTTCAACAAGAAGAGCGACGTGATGGTGGTCGACCCATCGTCCGACTTCTTCAAGGCCATGCGCAGCAGCGGCAGCGCACGCTGAGGCCTTGTGATGCACCCACGCCAGCCCCTTCCATGGAATCCATGACCGATTCGTTGTGGATGGCGCTGGCGTTGGTGCTGGTGATCGAGGGGCTTGGCCCCTTTTTGTTTCCTGCGGCCTGGCGCCGCGCTTTCACCCAGATGCTGGCCCTGCGCGACGGCCAGCTGCGTTTCTTCGGTTTGCTGGGTATCGCAGTTGGCCTGCTCCTGCTGCTGGTGCTGCAATAACTCGCGTGCCGGCTAGGCCTTGCGGGCGCTGCTTATAGGTGCTGGCTGCGATAGCCGGTAGAATCGCCTTTTTAACAGCCTCTCCATTTTTCCATGTCTGCTTGGGTCCTGCCGGATCACATCGCCGATGTATTGCCTTCCGAGGCTCGGCACATCGAGGAATTGCGTCGAGGCCTGCTCGACACCGCTCGCAGCTACGGGTATGAATTGGTCATGCCGCCGTTGCTGGAGTACCTGGAGTCGCTGTTGACCGGCTCGGGTGAGGCGGTCAGCCTGCAAACGTTCAAGCTGGTGGACCAGCTGTCCGGCCGCACGCTGGGCCTGCGCGCCGACACGACGCAGCAGGTGGCCCGCATCGACGCCCACCTGCTCAACCGCCAGGGCGTCACCCGACTGTGCTACTGCGGCCCTGTGCTGCACACCACGCCGGACCGTCCCCGCGCCACGCGTGAGCCTCTGCAGTTCGGTGCGGAAATCTATGGCCATGCCGGCCCGGAAGCCGACCTCGAAGCCCTGCAGCTGGCGCTGGCCTGTCTGCACAGCGCCCAGGTGGGGCACTTCATTCTGGATTTGGCGGATGTGCGCATTGTGCGCAGCCTGCTGGCAGGGGTGCTGGTGGATCCCAGCGTGCTGCAGCGTGTCTACACGGCACTGGCAGCCAAGGATGCCGCCAGCCTGGCCGCCATCACCCGCAGCTTCCCCCAGGCTTCGCGCGAAGGCCTGCAGGCCTTGCTGCAGCTGTATGGCGATGTGAGCGTGCTGGATGAGGCCGAGAAGGTGCTGGCCCGTGTGCCCGGCACCCAGCATGTGCTCCAGCATCTCAAATGGTTTGCCGCCCAGTTGCCACAAAGCGTGCAGGTGACGGTGGACCTGGCCGATATGCGCGGCTATGACTATTACAGCGGCACACGCTATGCGGTGTATGCCCCGGGTGCCAGCGATGCGCTGGTGCGCGGCGGCCGCTATGACGAGGTGGGGGCCGTGTTTGGCCGCAACCGTCCTGCGGCCGGTTTCTCGCTCGACGTCAAGCAGCTGGTGGCCGTGGTGCCCAACCGGCCGCTCAAGGCCGCTGTGCGTGCCCCCTGGGGGGCCAGCGATGCCAGCCAGGCGCAGGCTATTGCAGCCTTGCGCGCCCAGGGCGAGACCGTGGTCTGCGTGCTGCCGGGCCATGGGAGCGAAGTTGATGAATTCCACTGCGATCGGGAGCTTGTGCTGCGTGCCGGGCAATGGGTCGTACAAGCCATCTGAGGCATTTTTCCAATTCAACGGATATAGACTATGAAAGCAAGCAAAGGTCGCAATGTGGTCGTGGTCGGCACCCAATGGGGTGACGAAGGCAAGGGCAAGCTGGTCGACTGGTTGACCGAAAGCGCCCAAGGCGTGGTGCGCTTCCAAGGCGGCCACAATGCAGGCCACACCCTGGTGATCAATGGCGTGAAGACGGCGCTGCACCTGATTCCCAGCGGCATCATGCGCCCCGGCGTGAAGTGCTACATCGGCAACGGCGTGGTGCTGGCTGCCGGCAAGCTGTTTGAAGAAATCGAAGGCCTGGAAAAGGCCGGCGTGCAGGTGCGCAACCGCCTGCGCGTGTCCGAAGCCTGCCCGCTGATCCTGCCCTTCCACCAGGCGCTGGACCTGGCCCGCGAAGCGGCCCGCGAACAAGGCGGTGTGCAGAAAATCGGCACCACCGGCAAGGGCATTGGCCCGGCCTATGAAGACAAGATCGCCCGCCGTGCGCTGCGCGTGCAGGACCTGAAGCACCCCGAGCGCTTTGCCACCAAGCTGCGCGAGCTGCTGAACCTGCACAACCACATTCTGGTGAACGTGCTGGGCTCGCAAAAGCTGGAGTTCCCTGCTGCGCTGGCCCCCTACATGCAGAACGGCGAAGTGCAGTTCGATGTGGTGTACGAAGAAGCCATGCGCCACGCCGAGCTGCTCAAGCCCATGATCGCCGACGTTTCGCGTGAGCTCAACGATGCACATGCCCAGGGCAGCAACCTGCTGTTTGAAGGCGCACAAGGCACGCTGCTGGACGTGGACCACGGCACCTACCCCTATGTCACCTCGTCCAACTGCGTGGCCGGCAATGCGGCCGCTGGTGCGGGCGTGGGCCCGGGCATGCTGCACTATGTGCTGGGCATCACCAAGGCTTACTGCACCCGCGTGGGCGGCGGTCCTTTCCCCACCGAGCTGGAATGGGAAAAGGAAGGCACCCCCGGCTATGTGATGAGCACCGTGGGCGCCGAAAAGGGTGTGACCACCGGCCGTTCGCGCCGCTGCGGCTGGTTTGACGCCGCGCTGCTCAAGCGTTCGGCCCAGATCAATGGCCTGTCGGGCCTGTGCATCACCAAGCTGGATGTGCTGGACGGCATCGAAGAGCTGCAGCTGTGCGTGGGCTACGAGCTGGATGGCGAGAAGATCGATCTGCTGCCCCTGGGTGCGGACGACATCGAGCGCTGCAAGCCCATCTATGAATCCATCCCCGGCTGGACCGACTCCACCGTGGGTGTGACCGACTACGACAAGCTGCCGGTGAATGCGCGCCGTTATCTGGACCGCATCCAGGAAGTGACGGGCGTGCCCATTGCCATGGTGTCCACCAGCCCCGACCGTGATCACACCATCCTGATGCACAACCCCTACAGCGCTGCTTAAAGCGGTGCGCACCTTCTCACCATTCAACACGCGAAATACCGGAGCCAACCTTATGTTGACTGAAGACGGCAAGCACCTGTACGTCAGCTACGACGAATACCACGGCCTGATTGAAAAGCTGGCCATCAAGATCCACCAGTCCGCCTGGGAGTTCGACACCATTTTGTGCCTGGCCCGTGGCGGCCTGCGCCCCGGTGACATCCTGAGCCGCATTTTTGACAAGCCCCTGGCCATCATGTCCACCAGCTCCTACCGCGCCGAAGCCGGCACGGTGCGTGGCCATCTGGACATCGGCCGTTTCATCGCCACGCCCAAGGGCGAGATCGCCGGCCGTGTGCTGCTGGTGGACGATCTGGCCGATTCCGGCGTGACGCTGAATGCCGTGGTCAAGATGCTCAAGGACAACTACCCCCCGATCACCGAGCTGCGCACCGCCGTGGTCTGGACCAAGGGCCTGTCGACCTTCCACGCCGACTACTCGGTGGAAGATCTGCCCACGAATCCATGGATTCACCAGCCCTTCGAGAACTACGACAATCTGACTCCGGCCAAGCTGCTGGAGAAGTGGAAGGTCTGAGCCTCTGGCCTCATGCTGAAAGCCCCGCAAGGGGCTTTTTTTGTGCCCGCTGTGGTGCCGATCCACCGCAGCTTGGGTGCGTATAGCAAAAAGTGAGCGGCCTGTGCTGCTGTGTTGGTGATTTAAGCCAAGAAGGGCTTTGAAAGTCGCCATGCATAGGCGATTGATGCTATTTAATTGGTAGCTATAAATGCAGAATACTTGCCTGTTTTGACGCCATTGGCATTGCCCGCCGCATGGCGCTGCGCGGCGGTGTGCTGCACCATGGGCAATGCTGCGCTGTCGTGAAAATGCGCGATGCCCGGGTCATGCATTCAAGCTTGTATCCAAGTCGTAACAGCAGGCATACACTGCGGGCTCATTTTTGAAAGTGGTGTCTCTGTGGTGGTCTCTCGTTCCAAACGTCAAAGCCTGTCGTGGCTGCTGGGTGCAATCTCTTCCCCGGCCCTGGCCGCACTTCCAGGGGCCGCAGCCACCGGGGCAGCAGGCACGCCCGCGTCTGCACCCGCCGCCGCTGCGGGTGCCAAACTGCCGCCCGTGTTCGTGCTCAACTCGCTGGACGCCACCATCAGCGTCATCGACCCCAACACCTGGGCCGAGACCGCGCGCCTGCCCACGGGCAAGGAGCCGCACCACCTGTATCTGACGCCGGATGAGAAATCCATCATCGTGGCCAATGCCACGGGCGACTCGCTGACCTTTGTCGACCCCCGCACGGCCGCCATCCAGCGCACCGTGCGCGACATTGTCGATCCCTATCACCTGCGCTTCTCGCCGGACATGAAGTGGTTCGTCACTGCGGCCAACCGCTTGAACCATGTGGACATCTACCGCTGGGATGGCAGCAACCCGCAGCTGGTGCAGCGCATCAGCACCGGCAAGACGCCCAGCCACCTGTGGATCGACGCCAAGAGCACCACCATCTACTCCACCATGCAGGACAGCGATGAGCTGGTGGCCATCGACATCGCCACGCAAAAGCTGCTGTGGCGCGTGCCCACGGGCACCATGCCGGCCGATCTGTATGGCAGCCCGGACGGCAAGTTCATCTTTATCGGCCTGACCGGCAGCGATGGCGTCGAGGTGTTCAGCATCACCCCGGGCGCTGCGGCCACGCCGGCCAAGCGGGTGGGGCAAATCCCCACGGGCAAGGGCGCGCACGCTTTCCGCGCTCTGGGCGATAGCCGTCACCTGCTGGTGAGCAACCGCGTGGCCAACACCATCAGCAAGATCGATATGCTCAGCCACACCGTGGCGGACAACTACCCGGCACCGGGCGGCCCGGACTGCATGGACGTGACCACGGACCGCCGCTATATCTATCTGTCCTCGCGCTGGGCACGCAAGCTCAGCGTCATCGACATGGTGGAGAAAAAAGTGGTTCGCCAGGTCAAGGTGGGCAAGTCGCCACATGGCGTGTGGACCCTGGCCCACTCGCCACGTTGAACCCGCAGAGTCTGCGAGAGGAGGGTGCATGGCCACCTACCGATATGTCGCCCGCGTTGCCATGCTGGCGGGTGCTGCGTTTTGCATAGCTGCTTATGCAGATAGGGCGGGCGCTGTAGCCCCTAAAGACGTCAAAGACTGCGACAAGCCAGTCTATTTGACCTTCGACACCGGCCACATGGGCGTGGCCGATCTGGTGGCCGATGTGCTGCGCCGCCACCAGGTGCGCGTTACCTTCTTTGTCGCCAACGAGGCCACGCAGCAAGGCGATGGCAGCCTGGGCCAGCATTGGGCACCCTGGTGGCAGGCCAGGGCCAAGGAAGGCCACCGCTTTGCCAGCCACACCTGGGACCATGTCTACTGGCGTGGTGACCAGGGCACGGCGGCTGCACCCAGCTTTCGCGTGCGCCCCTCGCAAGGGCCCAACAAAGAGCAGGCCACGACCATGAGCGCGGCCCAGTACTGCGCGGAAATTCGCAAGTCCAGCGACTGGCTGCGCCAGACCACAGGCCAGGCGCCGCTGCCGCTGTGGCGGGCACCGGGCGGCAAGACCTCGCCCCAGCTCTTGCAGGCGGCCGAGGCCTGTGGCTTCAAGCATGTGGGCTGGTCGCCGGCGGGCTTTCTGGGCGATGAGCTGTCCAGCGAAAAATTCAGCAACCAGGCCTTGCTGCAGCAGGCGCTGGCGCGCATTCGCCCGGGCGATGTGCTGCTGGCCCACCTAGGCATCTGGTCGCGCAAAGACCCTTGGGCACCGGCCGTGCTGGAGCCCTTGATTGTGGGCCTGCAGGCCAAGGGATTTTGTTTTCGCACCCTGGATACGCACTCCGACTTGCGCGCCTGGGTGCAGGCCCATGCGGGCGCTGCCGCAGTGAAGGAATGACATGGTGTGGGAAACATTGTCCCAATGGTTTGGCCAGGCCCAGCAAGGCCTGTATGAGGGCGTGGTTCAGCCGGCGCTCTACCACCTGGGCATGGCCAGTTGGATGGAGGATGCCTTTGATGCCACCGGCTGGTTGCTGGTGGGGCTGATTCAGCTGGTGGTGCTGGTGCTGGTGATTGGCCCGCTGCAGCGCTGGCGACCCGTGGAGGCGGTGACCGACCACCAGTCCGTGCGCGTGGATGTGCTCTACACCCTGGTGCACCGCCTGGGGCTGTTTCGCCTGGGGCTGTTCTTTGCCCTGGATCCGATCTGGAACGCCTTGTTCGGGCACTTGCATGTCTGGGGCATGCCCAGCTTGCAGCTGGAAGACCTGTGGCCGGGCGTGACCGATCTGGCCTGGGTCAGCTTCATCCTCTATCTGCTGGTGTTTGATCTGGTGGATTACTGGATTCACCGGGGCCAGCACAGCTGGGGCTGGTGGTGGAAGCTGCATGCGCTGCACCACTCGCAGCGGCAGATGACCATGTGGAGCGACAACCGCAACCACCTGCTGGATGATGTGGTGCGCGACAGCATCATCGTCATCGTGGCCCAGCTGATTGGCGTGCAGCCCGCGCAGTTTGTGCTGCTGGTGGCGCTGACCCAGTTGAGCGAGAGCTTTCAGCATGCCAATTTGCGCCTGTGGTTTGGCAGCGTGGGCGAGCGCCTGTGGGTCAGCCCGCGCTTTCACCGCCGTCACCACACCATAGGCATAGGCCACGAGGCCCAGGTCTCGGTGCGCAACCGCAAGGCCCGTGGCAACAACTTCGGCGTGCTGCTGCCCTGGTGGGACATGCTGTGGGGCACGGCCAACTTCGAGCTGCGCTGGGACCCCACGGGCGTGCGCGACCAGGTCCAGCCCAATGCCGCAGGCCAGTTGCGCGACTATGGGCGGGGCTTTTGGGACCAGCAATGGAAAGGCCTGCTGCGCCTGGTGAACCGGGCCTGAGAGCGTGTTCGTAATCTCCTCGCGACGCGCCAGCGTCTTTGCGGGATGGGATACAAGGCGCGATACCGCAGCAATAGCTGTGCTATTGCGAGGATTCGCAACGACGTAGACCGCCCGCAAAGGCACTGGCCCTTCGGGTTGGAGCGAAATCGGGCGATTTCTTCGCGCTGAAGCTTGCTTGCACCCCGGTGCAAGCTGCGCCCCATCGGCTCGAACTCATCCCGATTGCGCTTCAACGCGCCTGCGTAGAGATCGTGAACACGCTCTGAGCGCACCGGGCAGGGGCGGGCTGGCGCTATGCTGGCGGGCATGCATTTGTTGTTCACCTCCTTGGCCCGCGCCCTGGGCCATTGCCTGCACCGCAAGGTCGTGGCCTGGTCTTTGTTGCCCCTGCTGTTGATGGCCGTCTTGGCCATGCTGCTGTCCTGGCTGTTCTGGCAACCGGCCTTGCAATGGACCGTGCAAAGCCTGGAAGGCGTGAGCTGGCTGGGGCGCGTATGGGATTGGCTGCAGCAGCAAGGCTGGGGTTGGGGCGTGGATTGGTTTGCCGCCATGCTGCTGGTGCTGGTGAGCTCTGCGGTCCTGGTGCTGCTGGTGTTGATGCTGGTGTCCCTGTTCATGACGCCCCAGTTGGTGGCCTGGGTGGCCGAGCGGCGCTTTCCCACGCTGGAGCGCAAGCAGGGGGCTCCCTGGTGGCAGTCTCTGGCCTGGGCCGTGGGTTCCACGTCGGCGGCCTTGCTGCTGCTGGTGCTCAGCATTCCGCTGTGGCTGATTCCGCCGCTGGTGCTGGTGTTGCCGCCATTGATTTGGGGCTGGTTGACCTACCGTGTCATGGCCTTTGATGCATTGGCCGAGCATGCTAGCCAGGCCGAGCGCCAGGCATTGTTTGCCCGCCATCGCATGTCGCTGCTGCTCATGGGGGTGGTGTGCGGGGTGCTGGGCGCTGCACCCAGTGTGGTGTGGGCCTCGGGCGTGCTGTTTGTGGCGCTGTTCTGGCTGCTGGTGCCGCTGGCCATCTGGATTTACGCCCTGGTGCTGGCCTTCTCCTCACTGTGGTTTGCGCATTTTTGCCTGGCCGCGCTGGAGCAGCTGCGCCAGCAGGCGCGGCAGGGGTATGCGGCCCCAGTGGAAGTTGGTGCGCACGGCGCATAGTCTTCAGCGCATGGGAATCCTGTGCCCGCAGCGACAAAACCACAGTCCGCACAGCTACACTTGCGGGCGATGGATGTCAGGCCTGGGCCTTGGTTTGGCCTGATTACACCAATATGGTGCAGTTGAGCGCTAAATTGGTGCATTGCTTTTCGCCTTGTGAAAAAGCGCCAGATTGCACCGCTTTGGTGATTGCCCGGTCTGCTGCCATGTGCTGCGGCGGACCCCTGGGTGCATCCCAGGGTCGTGCAAGCTGGCACGCATTCTGCTTTACATCCCCCGTACATTTACCAAGCGCTTTTCCAGGAGAGACCTGATGGCTAAGACCGTTGCAGACGTGATGAACATGGTGGAGGAAAACGACGTCAAGTTCGTCGACCTGCGCTTCACCGATACCCGTGGCAAGGAACAGCACGTGACCGTGCCCCTGTCGCACTTTGATGAAGACAAGTTCATGTCGGGCCACGCCTTCGACGGCTCGTCGGTCGCAGGCTGGAAGGGCATTGAAGCTTCGGACATGCTGCTGATGCCCGATCCCAACACCGCCAACATCGACCCCTTCTTTGAAGAAACCACGCTGATTCTGCAGTGCGATGTGATCGAGCCCGGTGACGGCAAGGCCTACGACCGCGATCCCCGCTCGGTGGCCAAGCGCGCCGAAGCCTATCTGAAGGCCTCGGGCCTGGGCGACACCGCTTACTTCGGTCCCGAACCCGAATTCTTCATCTTCGACGGCGTGCGCTGGGGCGTCGAGCCACACAACCCCTTCTTCGAAATCGAAGAGTACGAAGCACCGTGGAACACCGGCACCAAGTTTGAAGGTGGCAACCGCGGCCACCGTCCGCGCACCAAGGGTGGCTATTTCCCCGTGCCCCCGGTCGACAGCACCCAGGATATGCGCGCCGAAATGTCGCTGATCCTGGAATCCCTGGGCATTCCTGTCGAAGTGTTTCACCACGAAGTGGGCGGTGCAGGCCAGAACGAACTGGGCACCCGCTTCTCCACCCTGGTGGAGCGCGCCGACTGGACCCAGCTGCAAAAGTACGTGATCTGGAACGTGGCCAACACCTACGGCAAGACCGCGACCTTCATGCCCAAGCCTTACTCGGGCGACAACGGCTCCGGCATGCATGTGCACCAGTCCGTGTGGAAGGATGGCAAGAATCTGTTCGCCGGCGACGGCTATGCCGGCCTGTCCGACTTCGCGCTGTACTACATCGGCGGCATCATCAAGCACGCCCGTGCCCTGAATGCCATCACCAACCCTGGTACCAACTCGTACAAGCGCCTGGTGCCCGGCTTTGAAGCCCCGGTGAAGCTGGCCTACTCGGCCAAGAACCGCTCCGCCTCCATCCGCATCCCCTACGTGAGCAACCCCAAGGGCCGCCGCGTGGAAGCCCGCTTCCCCGATCCGCTGATGAACCCCTACCTGGGTTTTGCCGCGCTGCTGATGGCAGGCCTGGACGGTGTGGAAAACAAGATCCACCCCGGCGAAGCCGCCACCAAGGACCTCTACCATCTGCCTCCGGAAGAAGACAAGCTGGTGCCCACCGTGTGCCACAGCCTGGACCAGGCCCTGGAAGCGCTGGATGCCGACCGCGCCTTCCTGACCAAGGGTGGTGTGTTCAGCGATGCCATGATCGATGCCTACATCGAGCTGAAGATGGGTGAAGTGACCCGCCTGCGCCAGGCCGTGCACCCCGTTGAGTACGATATGTACTACTCGCTGTAAGCACAGCGCCCGGTTTTTGCAGGTGCCCACCGCGCCTGCAGGCCATGGATGAAAGGCGGCCTCGGCCGCCTTTCTTGCGTTCTGCGCCGGGGCTTCCATGCGAGCATGGCCGAGCGGTGGCTCACAGGCTGCCTGGAGAGGAGGGCGGTATGGGGCTGAAAACCGGTGGGGCGCTGTGGGGGCTGGTGTGCCTGGGTGCCAGCGCAGGCGTGGCGGCGCAGAACATCTACCGCTGCGGCAATGAATACACCAACCAGGCACGCATGGCCAAGGAACGGGGCTGCAAGCTGGTGGAGGGCGGGCAGGTCACCGTCATCCATGGCGCGGCGGGCAGTGGCAACCGTGCTGCTGTAACCCCGCAGCCAGCCCCTGCTGTGCCTCGGGCGAATGGGGCGCAGCAGCGCGCCCGCGACAGCGATGCCAGGGCCATTTTGCAGGCCGAGCTGAACAAGGCCCAGGCGCAGCTGGCCAGCCTGAAGGCTGCATACAACGAGGGCAGCCCTGAGCGTTCGGCGTTGGAGTTGCGCAACCCCCAGGGCTATCTGCAGCGGGTGGATGCCCTGCAGGCCGATATGGCACGCCAGGAAAGCGACATCGCCAGCATCCAGCGCGAGCTGGACCGTTTGCCTTGATTCACGCCCATAATGCGGTGCAACGCGCTTGCAGCGCGCACACAATGCTCTTGTTTTGATATGGGCGCATCTTGCAGGCACTGTGCTTGCTTGGTATTTGCATGACCTCTACGCAACCGAATGCTCTGCGCTTTGCCGCGCTGGACATGCTGTCCACCCTGGCCGTGGTTCTCAGCCACGAGGGGGAGGTGATTTTTGCGAATGCCGCGCTGGAAAGCACTCTGGGCATGTCGCGCCGCATGCTGGAAGGGGGGCGCTTTTCCAGCTTTTTTTCCCAGCCCGCGCTGCTGGACCAGGCGCTGGCCGGCGGCAAGGGGCTGGATTACGCCGCCATGCGCTTTGACACCAGCCTGGTGCGGCCGGTGCAGGAGCCCTTGACCGTGCATGTCACGGTCAGTCCCCTGGAGGACAGCGGCGAGGTGGTGGTGGAGCTGTGGGTGCTGGACCAGCAGGTGCGCCAGGACCGTGAGGAGCGCCTGGTGGAGCAGGCGGCGGCCAACAAGGAGCTGGTGCGCAATCTGGCCCATGAGATCAAGAACCCGCTGGGGGGCATCCGAGGCGCTGCGCAGTTGCTGGAGATGGAGCTGGAAAGCCGTGAGCTCACGGAATACACCCAGGTCATCATCCATGAGGCCGACCGCCTGCAAAGCTTGGTGGACCGGCTGCTGGCTCCGCACCGCCACCCCCACCAGGTGGGGGACGTCAACATCCACGAGGTTTGCGAGCGCGTGCGCTCCCTGGTGTTGGTGGAGTATCCGCAGGGCTTGCGCATTCAGCGCGACTATGACATCTCCATCCCCGAATTCCGGGGCGACCGGGCGCAGCTGATTCAGGCGCTGCTGAACATTGTGCAGAACGCCGCCCAGGTGCTGTCCGAGCGGATAGAGAAGGGTGATGCCGAGATCACGCTGCGCACCCGCGTGGCCCGACAGGTAACGATTGGTCGCCAGCGCTACAAGCTGGCATTGGAATTGCATGTGATTGACAACGGACCGGGCGTGCCTGAACACATCAAGGAACGGATCTTCTATCCGTTGGTGACAGGCCGGGATGGTGGGTCGGGCCTGGGGCTGCCGCTGGCGCAGACCTTTGTGCAGCGCCACCATGGGCTGATCGAATGTGAGAGCAGCCCGGGGTGCACCGATTTCCGCATCCTCGTCCCGCTGCCTTGAGGTCTTGGCCATTCACATAGAGAGAAAAGGGTTACGCGAACATGAAGCCGATCTGGATAGTAGATGACGACCCTTCGATCCGCTTCGTCCTGGAAAAGGCGCTGGCCCGCGACAGCCTGCCCACACGCAGCTTCACCAACCCGCGTGAGGTGCTGGATGCCTTGAGTGCGTTGCCCCCGGGCGACCCGGAACGCCAGGGGCCGCAGGTGCTGGTCAGCGACATCCGCATGCCCGGTGGCACAGGCCTGCAGCTGCTGGAGCAGGTGCGTGCGCAAGACCCCGAGTTGCCTGTCATCATCATGACCGCCTACTCCGATCTGGACAGCGCGGTCTCAGCCTTCCAGCGCGGCGCCTTCGAATACCTGCCCAAGCCTTTCGATCTGCCCAAGGCCGTGGCCCTGATCCGCCGCGCGGCGGAGGAAAACAACCGCGAGCTGGTCAGCGAAGAGCGCCAGGCCGCCATGCCCGAAATGCTGGGCCAGGCGCCCGCCATGCAGGATGTTTTTCGCGCCATAGGCCGGCTGAGCCAGAGCCAGGTGACGGTGCTGATCACCGGCGAATCCGGGGCCGGCAAGGAGCTGGTGGCGCGTGCGCTGCACCGCCACTCGCCCGTGGCCAATGGCCCTTTCGTGGCCATCAATACGGCTGCCATCCCCAGGGATTTGCTGGAGTCCGAGCTGTTTGGCCATGAGCGCGGCGCTTTCACCGGCGCGCAGACGCAGCGGCGCGGGCGCTTCGAGCAGGCCGAAGGCGGCACCTTGTTTCTGGATGAGATCGGCGACATGCCTTTCGAGCTGCAGACCCGCTTGCTGCGGGTGCTGTCGGACGGGCATTTCTACCGCGTGGGCGGGCATTCCGCCGTCAAAACCCATGTGCGCGTGATTGCGGCCACCCACCAGAACCTGGAGCAGCGCGTGCGTGACGGCGCATTCCGCGAGGACTTGTTCCACCGCCTGAACGTGATCCGCCTGCGCCTGCCTTCGCTGCGCGAGCGCGGCGAAGACATTCCCATGCTGGCGCGCCATTTTCTGCAGAAAAGCGCCAAGCAATTGGGCGTGGAGCCCAAGCGCATTGCGCCTGAGGCGCTACAGCGGCTGACGCAGTTTGGTTTCCCCGGCAATGTGCGCCAGCTGGAGAACATCTGCCACTGGCTGACGGTGATGGCGCCATCCCAGGTGATTTCCGTACAGGATCTGCCGCCCGAAGTGCTGCATGTGCCTGCGGAGCCTGTCCCCGTGGCGGCGGCAGATAGCGCTCCGGCTTCGGCCGTTTTCGCCAACGCGGCCATGCCCGTGGTGTCCATGCCAGCGTTCTATGACGTGCCAGAGGCCGTGGCGACCGCCTCTGCGTTGTGGGACGAGGGCCTGGCCGTGGAAGCTACGCAGCTGCTCTCGGCCGGGCACCCCGATGTCTGGGATGCGCTGACACGCCGCTTTGAATCGCAGCTGATCCGGGCTGCCCTGGACGTGACCCACGGGCGCCGCATGGAAGCGGCCCAGCGTTTGGGCATAGGGCGCAACACCATCACCCGCAAGATCCAGGAGCTGGGCCTGGAGGACGCGGGCGACGCCTGACGGTAGAAAAGGGGTTAGCCGCCTGCAGACGCCTTTGCGCTGCTTTTGCGTATACCTTCTGTCGGATGCAGCGGTATTCCTACATTGGGTGCAAGCACCTGCTGACTTCAGGGTTGTGGACGATTTTTCACAATGGCGGCTTTCTTCTTTTGCCGCACTGGGAGTCGTTGCTGCATGGGCAAAGCCCTTCTACCGTTTTTTTCGTTCCAGCCAAACCGCGTGGATGCGTGTGCACCTCACAAGCTTCGTTCGGGGGATGTGCCACCCGAAAGCAGGCAGAAGCACTCTGCTCGCCGTGGTGCGGGCCCGAAAGCGCCGTTGGCAGCCAAGAGCGATGGCGCGCCCATGCTCGGCATGCAGGGGCTGCGTGCCGGCAAGCAGGCCCAGCGGGAAGATGCCTTCTGGCATGCGGCCTTCAGCCATGAGCCGTATTACGCGCCGGGGCGCAGCTACGACCAGTATCGCCCTGCTTATGCATTGGGCTGGCAGGCGGCTTTTCACCATGCTGCCACCGACTTTTCCGGCGTAGAGGAGGTGCTGGAGCAGCGTTGGGAGTCCTGCGACACGGGCAGCCTGCTGGCCTGGGGCCAGGTGCGTGGCGCAGCAGAGGCCGCATGGCTGCGCGGCCAGGCCTGCCAGCAGCGTGGCCGCGCCACTGGCGATGCGGTGCGTGTAGCCCGTCAGGTGTGCGATCTGCGCTTGCAGCTGCTGCAGGCATCGGGCGATCTGCAACTGCTGCTGCCGCAGACCGATCCACCCCCTGCGGCCTTTGTCTACCAAGTGGTGGAGCGCCATGCCGATATGCTGGCCCAACTGGGGCTGGCATTGCCTGCTCCGCTGCCGTGGGACTGGGGCGCGCCGCTGCGCCATCTGGCTTTGCGCCTGCACCAAGGCCGTATGCGGCTGCGGCTTTGGTGGTCGGACACCGACACCGACCTCCTGCTGCAGCAATGCGACATGCTGGAGGTGCAGCTGCTTGCTGCCTACCAGGGATTGCAGACGCAGACGCTGATGCCGGAGCTGCTGCAACTGCTGCAGCGCCAGACACACCAGCTGCAGTTGCACCATGACAAGCTGCAGTGGGTGCGCCAGCACTGGCGCCACTGCTCCGCGCCGTAAGAACGTGAACACGTTCTAAGGTCAACGCCCCTGCGCCCAGCGTGGTGGGCGCAGCGGAGCGGAGATCGGCAGCAGGCTCTGGGCCCGCCCAGCTCCGTTAAGCCAGCTGTACCACCACGGGGGTGTGGTCGCTGGGCTGCTGGTTTTTGCGGGGGGCACGGTCAATGTGGCAGGCCGTGGTGCGCTGGCGCAACGCGTCGCTGACCAGGATATGGTCGATGCGCAAGCCGCGGTTCTTCTGAAAACCCAGCATGCGGTAGTCCCACCAGGAAAAGCTTTTCTCCGGCTGTTCGAACATGCGAAATGCATCGCTGAGCCCCAGGTCCAGCAGCGCCTGGAAATGCGCGCGCTCTTCCATGGTGTGGTGGATGGTGTCCTTGAGGCCAGCCGGGTCGTAGGAGTCCCGGTCCTCGGGCGCCACATTGAAGTCACCCACCAACACCAGCTGCGGGTGCTGGGCCATCTCCGCCTTTACCCAGTCCTGCAAGGCCTGCAGCCACTGCATCTTGTAGGCGAACTTGTCCGTGCCCGGTGCCTGTCCGTTGACGAAATAACAGTTGATCAGGCGCAGCGGGCCTTGGGGCGTATCCAGCGTGGCAGCAATGGTGCGAGCCTGGGGATCATCCAGGCCGGGAATATTGCGCACCACATCGTGTGCCGGGCTGCGGGTCAGCCAGGCCACGCCGTTGTAGGTCTTTTGGCCATGGGCCACTGCGTGGTAGCCGGCGGCTTGCAGGGCCTCGAAGGGGAATTTGTCGTCGCTGAGCTTGAGCTCTTGCAGGCCCAGGGCATCGACGGGGTTGGCTTCCAGCCAGGCCAGAACCTGGGGCAGGCGCACCGACAGCGAGTTGACGTTCCACGTGGCTATTTGCATGACGTAATCCGGAAAAAAGCAAAGAGGGCGCAACGAGGCGCGCAGGGCCGGCGCAGCCCGCTGCGCCAGGGAATGCCCGATCGTAGCAAGCCGGACGCAGGCTGCAGCCTGCCATGCTGGATGCCCCACGGACGGCGGGGACAGCAAAAGTTCGGACAATACCGGCCATGAGCGAAAACACCACCCCCAGCGCCCAGCACCAGCAGCTGCGTGCGCAATTGCAGCAACTGGAAGCCGCGCTGCGCGACGCCGGCCTGTGGAGCGCCTTGCCGCCCAGCGAGCAGGCCATGGCATCCACCATGCCTTTCATGTTTGACACCTTGCAGATCGAAGCGTGGTTGCAATGGGTGTTTGTGCCCCGCCTGCAGGCCCTGATGGATGGCGGCCTGCCGCTGCCGGGCGAGTGCAGTGTGCAGCCCCTGGCCGAGCACCAATGGAACGAGCGTGCCTTGGAACGGCATCACGCTGCGCTGCGCGTGCTGGAACAGATCGATGCCACGCTGTCGGGCAGGGCTGAGGGTTGATGGGGTAAAGCCGCAGCAGCGCTGCGCTCGGTGAACACGCATCTAAACCGATGCGTGTACCGGTAAAGACTCGGAATGCGGCGCCAGAAAGCGCTCGGGCCTGCAGGGAGCAAGGGCCGGATCCTGCTGCCCATCGACAATTTCCTCGCTGGCAAGGCGACCCACAACTGCCGCGAGCGTGACCCCCGGATGCATTGTGCATACATAGAGGCCTGCCACCTGAGGGGGATAGCCAATGATGGGCAGGCCATCACGGGGAATGGGCCGCAGCCCTATGCAAGACCATTCGGGCTCCACAGGGGCGGCCTCTTGCAGCCCATCTTCAATGGCCCTGGCGGTTCGCTGTGCCACGGCTGCGGGTTGGTCTTCTGCTGAGTCGCTGACGTAATCCTCTGCCGCCAGCAAGACGCCATCCGTGGCTTGTCTCACTTCCATGGTCGGGCCGGAGACAATGGTGTGCAGCAGCTTGGGCCGTGGTCGGTAGCGAATGAAAATGGCGGGGGAGGCCTCGATGGGCAGGGGCATATGGAATCTCTCAACGAGTTTGGCTATGCCAGTGCCTGCAGCCAGCACGACCAAATCCGCCTCCAGCATGCCTGCGCTGGTTTCCACGCCGGTGATCTGTGTGCCTTGGGCCATCAAGCCGAGAACAGGTGTCCGGGTGAGCAGCTTGGCCCCATGCGCCTGGGCCCCAGCTATCAAGGCATGTGCTGCTTTCACCGCATCCAGTGCACCATCTTCTGGCGCATACCAAGCTTGGTGTGGCGGGTGCCTGAGGCCGGGCTCCAGTGCAAGGATCTGGGCGCGCGTCACCATGTTGGCGGTGGCCATGCTCGCTGTGGTTTGCAGCCCAGGCGCTGCTGCCTCGCCATAAGTCAGCGCACCGGTCCATTGCACTTGCAATTCCGGCAGTTCGGCCTCGAGCCGGCGATATTCATGGATGGCGGCGCTGCGCAAGGCGCGGATGGGATCGGGCCCGGTGCGTGAGGTGTTGATCCAGCCGAATGTGCGACCGGTGACACCTGAGGCAATGTCTTCGGCTTCGACGACCGTGGTGCTCACCCCTTTGCGGGCGAGGTGGTAGGCCAAAGACGCACCCACAATGCCTGCTCCGACGATGATGATTTTTTGAGGGGGTGTGTGACGCATGGGAGGTGTTTTGAGCGTGGTTAGGTTGTTTTTGCGGGGCTGAGGCTGTCGCTTGGCGCCTCCAGCACGCGCAGCAGCGTGGCGAGCTGTGCATCCAGCTGTTCCAGCGCATCGGCCGGCATGGCCGACAGCATTGCCCGTTCGTTCTCGACATGCACCTCGACCGCGCGATCAATCAGTGCCAATCCTGTATCCGTGAGTTGCACCAGGCTGCTGCGTGCGTCCTGCGCATTGGGGACCCGCAGCACCCAGCCGCAGCTTTCCAGCCGTTTGAGTCGGTGGGTCATGGTCCCCGAGGTCACCATCAGCATGGAAAACAGCGCGGTCGGGCTGAGGCAGTAGGGCGCGCCGGATCGCCGCAGCGCGGCCAGCATGTCGAATTCCCACAGGCTGAGGCCGAACTCGGAAAAACCAGCTTCCAGCTGCTGCTCCAGCAACGCGGCACAACGCTTGATGCGGCCTATGGGCCCCATGGGGCTGGCATCCAGGTCCGGGCGTTCTCGGCGCCATTGTTCCAGGATGGTATCCACGGCATCGCGGGCTGGCTCCGTGGGTGGATTGTAGTTTTGTCTTGACTTCAAGATAATCTGCTTTCACAGTGAAGTTATCTTGAATTGAAGATAACACATGTCTGCTGCAAACCCTCTGCACTATTGGCGGGACGTCCTGCTGACGGCGCTGGCTCCCGCCATCTGGGGCTCTACCTACATCGTCACCTCGGAGCTACTCCCTCCGGATCGGCCCTTCACCGCAGCACTGATCCGGGTGCTGCCTGCAGGCCTGCTATTGCTTTTGATAACGCGGCATATGCCCGGCAGGAGCGCCTGGTGGCGGCTGCTGGTGCTCAGCGCCCTCAACATCGGCGTGTTTCAGGCGCTGCTGTTCGTGGCGGCCTATCGCTTGCCGGGTGGTTTGGCTGCGGTGCTGGGCGCCATACAGCCCTTGCTGGTGATGGTGCTGGCCTGGGTGGCAGACCGCCGTGCCCCTGGCAGCGCAACCCTGTGGTTTGCGCTGCTGGGCGTCTGTGGCATGGCCGTGCTGCTGCTGTCACCACAAACCGTGTTTGAGCCCGTGGGTATGGCTGCAGCCTTGCTGGGGGCAGCCTGCATGGCCTGCGGTGTCTGGCTCACACGCCGTTGGCGCATGGATTTACCCGTGCTGGCGCTGACGGGCTGGCAACTGCTGCTGGGCGGCTTGATGCTGCTGCCGGTGGCATGGTGGGTGGATGCCCCCTTGCCTGCGCTCACCCCCACGCAATGGGCCGCCTATGCCTACCTCTGCCTGGCTGGCGCCTTGCTGGCCTATGCGCTCTGGTTCCGTGGTGTGGCCCGTCTGCCCACGGTGGCCGTGGCATCGCTGGGCCTGCTCAGCCCGCTGTCCGCCGTGGTGCTGGGATGGGCCTTGCTGGGTCAGTCCATGACGGGCACGGCCCTGCTGGGGCTGGTGGTCGTGCTGGTCAGCGTTTTTGCTGTGCAGTGGTGCTCTACGCGGGAGCGGTAGGGGCTGCAGTTGGTGTTTTGTTTGTCATGCTTCCTGACCGAGGTTCCTGTGACGCTTTCTGTCCATGCCGCCATCGCATCCTTGGTTGATCTGGCAAGAAACGCCCCATAGGCCTACCGCTTGCAGAGCTGGAGATTTATTGTGAATTGATCGCTGGTGGTCAAGACGGGGCTAAATTCGGCAGGCATGAGCTCAAGGCTATAAATTGCATTTTAATTAGAGGTTGTTTTCCATATGAAAAATGCAATACCATTATTCATAAAATGAACCATCCATGTGTAAAAAAATGGTCTTCCTGGTGGATGATCTCGTAGTTGATAAACTGTGGCAAGCACCACACCTGCCATGAATGCAGGCAAGAAAGCCAATTTGGATCCATGTGCTATGCCAAACAATATGGCGGAAATAAAGATATAAATACTTGAATTGGTGATTTTCCACCAGATGAACAATCGTTTGATTGCATGTTGATGAATCAGAGTTTCAAGCCATGGAGCTAAGAGAACTACAAAAAACCCAGCTACCCAAGGATGTTTTTTGTCAGATTCTCTAAACTGCATTACACCGTTGGCATCCACACCCAGTTGCTCATAGAAGAAGAATGCAGAAGCAAAGGCTAATTTCATTGCAAAATAAGCCAAAATCACAAGAGCAATAGGGTGAATTTTTTTAATGTTGATAATTGAATAATTGTTTAACCTTAAATTTTTCGAATACTGGATTATGTTTTGCCACATTTATTTATCCTGTATAAAAATTACAGTTACTTTCTGATGGTTAGCGTAGGCGTTTTGTTTTCCATATGGGGATGACATGTATGCATTGATTTATGCGATTACGCTCAATTCATATGCTTTATTTATTAATCATATATCCATGAAAAGAATGCAAAACTGTTTTGCATAAAGTGAAGCTTCCATGTGTAAAGAAATGGTTTTCCCTGCGGAGAATCTAGAATTTGATAAAAAGAGGCCAAGTTAATCCAGCCGCTAAGGCAGGAAGAAAAGCCAAATTTAATCCATGGGCCATTCCAAAAGGGATTGGAGAGATAAAAGTATAAGTGCTCCAGCGATGCACTTTGAATTTTTTGGTAATCTTTTGACAGCGTGCTGAAAAATGAGTATTTCTATCCATGGTGAAAATATCATCATGAAAAATCCTGAAAACCATGGGGTTTGTTTCGCAAACTCTTTATGCCGCATAATGTTGCTTGTTTCAAAACCCAATTGTTCGTAGAAAAATAATGTAGAAGAAAAAGAAAAATTCATTTTGAAAAAATCCAGGATGACCAAAAAACAGGACGAATATTTTGATATCTAATCATGAAATAATAAGAAAATATTTAATATGCTTTTGAATATTATTCTTTCGTCCATTTTTTATGCACTGGGACTAACCCTGTCTAGAATTTGTAGCAGAGCTGAATAATATTTTGTTAAAGTATTGAAAATATCATCAAGTATTTTTGAATATGTATGGATGTATATTGATTTCAGTGCTCATTCCTGCATGAATTGCATGCAATCTCATGCAATTCATTGATTGCAGATTCATTTGATTAACAAAAAATCAATATAGAAAAGCCCAACACCACCTATGCGCTGTGTGTTTTTCGGCGCAAAGAAGGTCTTATGCGGTTCTGCGGCTGGGTGCGCCGGGTTCAAGCAAAGATGTGCTCCCCAGGGGCGCTGCCGGCAAGATGCCCGGGCCCTGTGCAGTCCATGACATGGAGCTCTGGGCCAAGGCAGGCCGGAGGGAGTGGGAGGCTTGGGCAGGGCCTGTGAAAGAGGTGCACCGTGCTTTGACGGCGGTGTTTGCCCTGCTGCCGCGCGGCAGCCTGGTACAGGCTCAGGCCGGATGGCCCGTCGCCTGAAATTCCAGCGTGGGCCGCTGGGTGCCGTCATCAAACACCAGCTGGCGCTCGGGCCAGCGCAGGGCGGCCAGTTTGAAGCGGGACTGCAGCGGCTCGCCGGCGCGGCGGGCCACCCAGCGGCCGCCGACGGAGTAGTCCACGCAGAACACATTGCGCTGCAGGCCGTGCCAGGCCGTGGGCGCGGTGCTGCCGAACAGCTCTTCCTCTTGCTTGCCATGCACGGGTTTTTCCGGCGGATGCAGGCGGCGCCAGTAATGGCCGACGATGACGGGCACGCCCTCGTCATACTGGTTCCACCAGGCCACGCGCTCCACAAAACGCCATTTGCCGCCCGCATAAAACGGGGCCTGGGCCGCGCGTTCCACACCGGTGGTGAGCACCTTGAGGGGGTTGACCATGCCCTTGTTCAGTTCGTGGTCGGCATGGGCGGGCAGCAGCGGGGGCTTTTGTTCGTGGTCTTCCAGGCTGTGGGGCCAGTCGTGGCACTCTTGCTGCATACGGGCGGCAATGCAGCGCTCGCGGGCGATGCGGGCGGCTTCCAGCTCCCAGCGGTCGTATTCGTGGCGCACCTGGCCGGCCGGCATGGCACGGGCTGCTTCTACCTGGGGCTGAACCCAGGCGGCGTGGATGATGCGCAGGTCTTCGCGTTCCAGCCCCAGGGGCAGGGTGGACAGAAACTCCACAATGCGCTGGCGCTGGCCTTCGGTTGGGCGGTTGAAGGGGGCGTATTTGACCTGGTCGCTCTGGTAGCGCACATCAAAGAACCAGCCAGACCCATCCTTGGGGTCCTCACGCAGCAGATTGATTTCGTGGTTGCCCAAGATGGCATAGGCATGGCCGGCCTGGACCAAGTTTTGCACCCATTCCAGCACGGCCGGGCTGTCGGGGCCGCGGTCGCAGAAATCGCCCACAAACACCAGCTTGCGGCCCTCGGGGTGCACACCAAAGCGGTCATAGCCGAGGTGGCGCAGCAGCTCGCGCAGGGCGGTGAGCTCGCCATGGATATCGCCCACGACATCCAGTGGGCCGGCTGGGAGTGTGTGGATGAGGCTCATGGGACGATACGGCAGACGGTGATGTGGTGAATTATGTTGCTATGCAGCATAACACTGGGCTGCCGGGGCTTTGCGGCCCACAGGCAACAGTGCATTCAGGACAGCGCGGCGCGGCCATCAGCCCTGGCGGCGGGTGTAGGTCACAAAGCTGTAGGCCAGGCCCTTGGCGCTGACATGGTCGCTGCGTGCCGCTTCCACCCATTCCGCGCCCAGCGTGGGGGCGTGGGCGTCGCCGTCAAAGTCCTGGTGAATGATGGTCACTTCCACGCGCTGGGCCAGGGGGAGGGCCTGGGCGTAGATTTGCGCGCCCCCCATGACCCACACGTTGCTGCCGTGGCGGGCGGCTTCTTGCAAGGCGGCCTCCAGGCTGTTGGCGCGTACGGTGGTGGCATTGGCGGGGTCGGGCTGCGTGTCGGCTTGCCAGTTGGCCTGGCGGGTGACGACGATATTGGTGCGCCCCGGCAGCGGGCGAAAGCGCGGGGGCAGCGAATCCCAGGTCTTGCGGCCCATGACGACGGGGTGGCCCTGGGTCAGCGTCTTGAAGTGGGCCAGGTCCTCGGGCAGATGCCAGGGCATGGCGTTGTCCTTGCCGATGACGCCGTTGGCGGCGCGGGCGTAGATCAGGTTCACGGTCAAGGACATAGGCGGACTTTTTCAAAAAATAAAACAGGAGCAGCTATCGCGCATGCCGTCATGGTTTGCAGGTGTTTCATGCTGCAGATGCAGGCGTGAAGGGCGATAGGTGCTCCGCAAGCGATAGCGCGGGCCAAGCCCTTCCATCGCGGATGGCATGGATTTTCTCTTAGGAACTGCGGCCAGGCGGTGGGGGTGTTGCCAAAGCCTGACGCTGCTCTGCGGTTCTCTGCCGCGTCCGCAGGCGTGGCGGAGCAGCGGCCATGTGCCATGCGTACCCGGCCAGGCCGTGCTCCTGTTGCAGTGGTGGCAAGGGTTTTCACCTGTTTGGGGTGAGCGGGCATGTGAATCACCCAAGGCGCACCGAGTGCATATGCGTCAAATATATCAGTCACCCCTTTCGATAATATTGGCCTGCCTGGATTCCTTCGATTACGCTGCCAGCAATTTCTGAGGAATACCATGAAAATCACCGGAATCGTTGGTTATCTGCTGAGCCCTTGCAAGGCCAATGGCGAGATTGATAATGCCTTGCTGGCAGCGCATGTAAATCGGCTGATCGATGCCGGCGTGCATGGCGTGGCGCCTTTGGGCAGTGTGGGTTGCCTGCCTTATCTCAGCGATGCGGAGCGGGACGAGGTGGTCTGCACCACGGTGCAGGCGGCCGCAGGCCGTGTGCCCGTGCTGGTGGGCATTTCCAGCCTGAGCACGACGCACACCATTCGCCACGCCCGGTTTGCCGAGGCCCAAGGCGCCGCCGCGCTGCAGCTATTGCCCAGCACCTATTGGACGCTCACCGAAAACGAGCTGCTCCGGTATTTTCAAGCGGTGGCTGAATCGGTTTCTATTCCCATTATGGCGTACAACAACCCATTTACTACGGGCTGGGATATGTCGGTGGAGCTGCTGCAGAAAATCACCAGCATTCCGAATATCACCATGGTGAAAGAGGCCAGCCCCAATCCCGAAAAAATACCGGCATTGCGCAAAGCCTGTGGCGACCAGGTCGATATTTTTGTCGGCGTCAGCAAAATGGCCCAAAGCGGATTCGCGGCGGGTGCCAAGGGCTGGTGCACTGCAGCGCCGAATGTCTGCGCGGCCCAGGTGCTGAATTTCTACCGCTGCGTGGTGGCCGGGGACTGGAAGGGCGCGGCCCTGTGGCTCAGCCGCCAGGAGCCCTTGCTCAACCAACTGCTGGATTACGGCCTGCCGCGCGCCGTGTCTGCCGGCCTGGAGATCCGGGGCGTGGATGCAGGCCATCTGCGTGCGCCGCTGCTGCCGCTGGCAGCGCAGCAGCGTGCAGCGCTGCAAAAGACAATTGTTGAAATGGAGACCACACAATGAAGTTCACCCACCGCACCCACTGCATCCCTCGCCGCGCCGCCATGGCTGTTTTGCTGGGCGCCGCCAGCTGGGGGAGCCAGGCCGCCGAGACCTGGCCGCAGCAGCCCCTGCGCCTCATCGTGCCCTTTGGGGCCGGTGGCGTGACCGACACCACCGCCCGGGTGTTTGCCGATGGCATCAGCAAGCAGCTGGGCCAGCCCGTGATTGTGGAAAACCGCCCGGGGGCCGGCGGTTCGATTGCGGCCGGCATGGTCGCCAAATCAAAGCCTGATGGGTACACCTTGCTGGTGGTCACCAACGGGATATTCGCGGTGAACCCGCATATCTACCCCCAGCTGCCCTACAACCCGTCGCGGGACTTTAGCTATATCGCCATGCTGGCGAACACGCCCAATATTTTGGCGGTCAGCGCAAACAGCCCCTACACCAGCTTGCAGGCGGTGATCGATGCCGCCGCCAAGGGCGAGGAGAAAATCAGCTTTGCCACGGCGGGCGAGGGCTCGGACAACTACCAAATCCTGCAGCTGCTGCAGCAGGCCACCCACACAAAGTGGCTGCATGTGCCCTACAAGAGCGGCACGGAGTCGCTGACGGCGGTAATGGGCGGAACGGCTGACGCCACCGCCATCTCGGCCGCCACCTCCCAGTCTTTCATCAAGAGCCGGCAGATCCGCGCCTTTGCCGTGACCTCTGCACGGCGTTTGGCGGACCAGCCCGACATTCCCACGGTGAAAGAGGTGCTGGGAAAAAGCATAGAAGGTGGTTCGCTGTCGGGCATTGCCGCGCCGGCGGGCACGCCCGATGCGGTGCTGCAGCGCCTGAATGCGGCCATCACCCAGGTGGCACGCAGCGATGCGGCCAAAGACAAGGTCTTCTCGCGCGGCAGCGAGCCTGTCGATACCTCGCAGGAGGCCTTTCAGGCACGGGTCAAGCAAGAGCAGGCCAAGTGGGCCGCCATTCTGAAGCCCGGGCGTTAATGCCAATACAGGCTTAGTCGCCCGGTGGCGCGGCAGGTGAGGCCTGGCCCAGCACCTGCTGCGCCACCTCTACCAGCCAGCGCACAGCGGGGTTGCTGCAGTGCTCCTGGGCCGCAATGGCAATGGGGTAGCGCAACGGCTCACCGGCGGAGTCGGTCAGCTCCAGATAGCGGAGCTTGTCCAGCTGGATGCGCCGGTAGGACTCCGGCACGATGGCAATGCCTTGCCCGGCCGCCACCAGGGGCAGGGTGATGAGGGCATGCGAAGACTCGTACAGCGCCTTGGGTGCCAAGCCCTCCAGCTGGCACAGGCGCATGATTTCGCCCGCAAAGCCAGGGCTGTCCGAATGCGCCAGCGAGACCAGGGGCTCACCCTGGAGCTGACTGAGCCTGGCCGTTTCGGCCTGGGCCATGGGGTGGCTGCTTGCCAGGGCCAGCACCAGGCGCGGCTTGCACAGCGGAAAGAACGCTACCGAGGGCAGGCCGAAGGCGGGTGGCACCAGCAAGGCGGCGTCGATTTCGCCGCGTTGCACCTCGCCCACGCTGCTGACCGAGCTGCCGCTGGAAAGGCGCAGGCGAATCGATGGAAAGCGCTGGGCAAAGCGCTCCAAGATGTCCGGCAGCAACTCCAAAGAGGCGCTGGGCACCACCGAGATTCTGAGCGTGCCGATCTGGCCCTTGTCCGCATCCTGGGTGGCCTTGACGGCGTTGTCTGCGCCCTCGATCAGGCGCTGGGCCTCGCCGAGAAACACCATGCCCGCAGGCGTCAGCCGCACGCCCTGGCGGTCGCGCTCGAACAGCTTGACCTCCAGGTCTTCCTCCAGCCGCTTGATGGCAATACTCAGGGGCGGCTGGGTCATGTGCAAACGCTCTGCCGCCTTGCGAAAGTTCAGCTCGGACGCGAGCACGACAAATTGGCGCAGCTGTCGGAAATCCATAGGCTTTCAGGCGGGAGAGGCGTGAAGAGGCAATGCCGCAAATGGTGGCGGGAGCAGGTGCCCAGGGCGAGGCCCTGGGCCGGTCCGGCATCAAACTGCCATGGGCGCCGTGATGTGGGCGTGGTGCTGGTAGCCCTCCAGCGCAAAGTCCGAAGGTTCGACCTTTTCCAGCCACTCAGGCTCGTACTTGCCGGTGACGGCGTAGTCGGGAATGCGGTCCGACAGCACTAGCTTGGGCATCTCGTGGGGCGTGCGCGTTAGCTGCTCTCGCAGCATGTCCACATGGTTTTCGTAGATGTGGGCGTCGCCTATGAAGTAGGTGAACCAGCGCGGTGTATAGCCCGTCAGGCGCCCCACCAGATGCAGCAGGGCCGCGCCTTCGGCCAGATTGAAGGGCGTGCCCAGGCCCACATCGTTGGAGCGGATGTACAGGCACAGCGAGATTTCTTTCTTGCTGGGGTTGGCCAGAAACTGGTAGAGCAAATGGCAGGGGGGCAGGGCCATCTCGTCGAGCTGGGCCCAGTTCCAGCCGTGGAACAGAATGCGGCGGTTGCCCGGGTCTTTGATCAAGGTGTCCAGGCATTGGCGCAGCTGGTCCACGGCCTTGTACAGCAGCACGCCCGAGGGCTGGCCATCAGCGCCATCCACGGCGCCAATCTGCGCAAAACCGCGGCTGATGGCATCTGCAATCTGGGCCTGGCCCTGGGGCGCTTGCGGGTCGATCAGCTTGTAGGCCGGCCATTGGCGCCATTGCACGCCGTAGACCGAGCCCAGATCGTCTTCCTGCAGGCGATAGGGGTTGGCCAGCCACTGGGCGTTCTCATTGGCGTTCTGGTCCCAGACCTTGCAGCCCAGGGCACGGAAATCGGCCGCGCTGCGGTAGGCGCGCAAAAAGCCCGTCAGCTCGCCCACCACCGACTTGAAGGCCAGTTTCTTGGTGGTCACCGCAGGAAAGCCCTGCTGCAAATCAAAGCGCAGCATGGCACCCGGCAGGCTGAGGGTGCGGACGCCCGTGCGGTTGTCTTGCCAACTGCCGTTGTCAAAGATGTTCTGGACGAGGTCGAGGTACTGTTTCATGGGCCAAGGTGACAAAGCTAGGGCGAAATCGTATCCCAGCTGCACCGCTGTTGGCGCGGCCGGGGCGAATGTCCCAGTCTGGGATGCTCTATTGCCACAGCCAAGAAGGCTTCAGGGCTTGTCTGATGGCGAAGCAGGTGTTTTTCTTACAGCGTAAACACAGACACAAAACGCTGTTGAATGCAGCTGCAGTGCGCACCTGTTGCTATGCTTCCCGTTTGTTTTTACAAGGAGGTCATATGGTGCAAAACAATGGTACAAGCGCGGTGCGCAAGCCCTGGTCATGGGCCGCATTGGTGTTGGCCGGCGGATTGCTGGTCGCCTGCGACAAGGCGCCGGCTCCGGCAACGCCGGTCGCCGCGCCTGAGGTGCCTGCCGCGACCAGTGAGGCCGCCCCTGCTGCGGCCCCTGCACCCGCTTCGCTGGAGGGCCTGCGCGCCCAGGTGGGGCACTACCGCAGCGATGGCGTGGACTTTCTGCGCCAAGGCCCACTGGCCGAGCGGCTGCAGGCCTTGCTGGGCGCCGATTACGAAGTGGTGCTGACGAATCTGGACACCTCGGGCCCGCTGGAGCAAGAGGGTGAGCTGCTCTACATCAGCGGCAACAAGCCGCACGAAGGCGGCGAAGAGCAAGCGGCCGTGGTGATCGACCTGGCCCAGAACGCGCTGCGCGTGTGGCTGCTGCACGCCGGCCAGATGCAAGACAAGCAAGACCCCGCCGCCACCGTCGCCTGGCCCAGCTCTGTGCAAGCCCAGCTGGACAACCACAAGGATATGCAGCCCAAGTAGGCGGGCTTGCTGTGGTCAGACAGCGCTTGATGCTTTGCTTTGTGCCCGCGAGCGGCACGCGCAGCCTATAAAACTGGCGCTGCCTAGGCCAGGACACCGCGCAAGGGCCGCCCCGCCGCGCCGGTGTCGTCCCCCTCCGGCGCATAGCGCCAGAGAGGGGGAAGGCGTGCAGCGCCTCAGGGGGAGTTATTTCAAGATACAACCGGGATTCATCATCCCCAACGGGTCCAGCGCATTCTTGATGGCGCGCATCATGCCCAGGGCCACGGGTGACTGGTATTTCTCCAGCTTGTCGGCCTTGAGCGCGCCCACGCCATGTTCGGCCGAGAACGAGCCGCCAAATTCGGCCACGGCCTCATACACCAGGTGGTTGACCAGGGCCTCCTTGTCGCGCAAAAACGTCTTGCCGTCTTCGCCCTCGGGCACTTGCACGTTGTAGTGCAGATTGCCGTCACCCAGGTGGCCGAAGTTGACCAGGCGCACACCGGGAATCTCGCGCTGCAGCAGGGCGTCGGCATGCTCCACAAAGGCTGGAATGCGCGAGGCGGCAATCGAAATATCGTGTTTGATGTTCAGGCCTTCTTCGGCCTGGGCCAGCGGAATGCTTTCGCGGATATGCCAGAGGTCGTGGGCCTGGGACAGGCTTTCGGCCACCACGGCATCCAGCACGCAGCCGTCTTCAAACGCCAGCTCCAGCAAATGCTCGAAGCGTTCGCGGGCATGTTGCTCCGATTCGCTGTCGCTGTTCTCCAGCAGCACGCAGTAGGGCGCATCGGCGTTATCGGTAAAAGGTACACGCAGCTGCGGCATATGCTTGACCACCAAGCTCAGCGCAAACTGGCCCATGACCTCAAAGCCTGTCAGGCCCGCCCCCAGATGCTGGTGGGCCAGGCCCAGCAGGCGCACGGCGGCCTCCATGCTGGGCACGGCGGCAAAGGCTGTGAGCTGGGCCGCAGGCTGGGGGAAGAGCTTCATGGTGGCCGCGGTTATGACGCCCAGCGTGCCTTCGCTGCCGATGAACAGATCGCGCAGGTCATAGCCGGTGTTGTCCTTGCGCAGGCCCTTGAGGCCGTCCCAGACCTCGCCCTGGGGCGTGACCACTTCCAGGCCCAGGCACAGCTCGCGGGTATTGCCATAGCGCACCACCTGGGTGCCGCCGGCATTGGTGCCCAGATTGCCGCCAATGGTGCAGCTGCCTTCGGCCGCCAGCGACAGCGGAAACAGCAGGCCGGCCTTGTCCGCCACGTCTTGCAGGTTTTGCAGAATGCAGCCGGCCTCCACCGTGAAGGTGAGGTTGTCGCGGTCCATATGGCGCACCTGGTTCAGGCGCGTCAGGCTCAGCACGACCTGCTGGCCGCTGTCATCGGGCGTGGAGCCCACCGACAGACCGGTGTTGCCGCCCTGGGGCACGATGGACACCTTGGCCGCTGCGCAGGCCTTGACCACGGCGGCCACCTCGGCCGTGTTGGCCGGGCGCACCACGGCCAGGGACTTGCCGTGCACGCGCTTGCGCCAGTCCTGTTCATAGGCGCTCAGGTCGCCCTCGGTCAGCACATGGGCAGCGCCGACGGTGGCGCGCAGGGTATCGAGCAGGGCAGTGGAAGTCATGGCAGAAGAAGGTGGGAGAGGAGAAAGACGGTGTGCATCCTAAGCCCGCAGCACATGGGGTTGAGGGGGATACCGCCAAACCCCAAGCCTAGGCCATGGCAGACTGCGGAACAATCGGAATAAATTGCTTGGTTATGCCGGTTTTCCCGAACAATCTCAGCCTGCGCCAGCTGCGCGCCTTTGACGAGGTGGCGCGCCAGGGCGCATTTGCCCCGGCGGCGCGCGAGCTGTGCATCACGCAGTCGGCCCTGTCTGAATCCATACGCCAGCTGGAAGAGGCGCTGGGCATGCGCTTGTTTGACCGCACCACGCGCACCGTGGGGCTGACGGCGGCTGGCCAGGCTTTTTTGCAGGATGTGCGCCAGGCCTTTGATGCGCTGGAGCAGGGCGTGCAGCATCTGGGCGATCTGGCCGCCTTGCGGCGCGGCCGTGTGCGGATTGCGGCCGCACCCTCGGTGCTGGCCGTGTTGCTGCTGCCGGCGCTGCCCCAGTTGCGGGCCCAGCACCCCGGTATTGAGGTGGAGCTGGTGGAAGACAGCGCCGAGGGCATTGCCCAGCGCGTGCAGGCCGGCCTGGTGGACTTTGGCATTGGGGCGGCCCACCCCGCGGGCGGCGAGTTGCAGACACAGCCCCTGGTCAGCGACGCCATAGGCCTGGTGGCACGGGCCGACGAGCCGCTGCTGCAGGCCAAGCATTTGGTGGCGACCGACCTGGCCCATCTGCCCTTTGTGGGCCTGACTACGGACACCGCCATCAGCCAGTTGCTGGCCGCCGCGCCGGGCATGCCGGCCAATGTGCTGCAAACACCGCTGCGCGTGTCCAACCCGGCCCTGCTGTTTGACGCCGTGCGCCTGGGCCTGGGCGTGAGCCTGGTGCCGGCGCTCACGGCCATGCACCCGTCTCGGGGCGATCTGGGCTTTTGCGTGCTGCAGGCGCCACGGATTCTGCGCCGCACCCTGTTGATCCAGCGCCCGCGCCGCGCGCTGTCACCGGCCGCGCAACTGCTGTTTGATGCGCTGGCTGCGCAGGTGCAGCAACTGGCACGTTATGAAGGCATGGTGGTGGAGTGAATGCCTTGGGTTTGAGGGCGTGGTGGGGCTGCTGGAGCGGGCCTGTGCAGCAAAGCGGGCGCCTCATCCAGCCCCACAACGGCTAGACGGCGCTTCAGGCGCGGCATCAAGCGCCGTATGGCCGCCTCAGAAAGCGGCACCGACCAGAAGGCATTGAAGAATTTGTTAAGCCGCTGCTGCCGCTTTGGCTGCGCGTTGGCGCAGTCGCACATGGGCGGCACAGGCCACAAACAGCACCAGGCACAGCGCGATTTCCACCAGGGCGAGCAGATTGCCGGGCGCCTTGTCGCTCCAGGCGCGCACCACGCCCTCGGTGAAGTACAGCCAGATCACCAGGCTGACCCAGCGGTAGGTGTACATGCGGCGCTTGAGCAGCCCCGCCAGCGGCAGGCACAGCGGCAAGGCCTTGAGCACCAGCCAGGAGCCACCGGGGCGCAGCGGCGCCAGCCACAGCTCCCAGGCCAGGCACAGCACGATCAGGGCCAGCACGCTGCCCACGGCCAGCCACCGGGTGACTGCTACGGGACCATCGGGTTGTTGTTGGGGGAAGGACTGCATGGGGCTGGCATCATATAGGCCATGCCCTTGACCCTTCACCGTGCTCGCACGCGCCTGCGCCATTTGCGCGAAACGCTCAAAGTCTTTCCCTGGCGCAACACGCTCGCCACGCTGCAACGCCGCTTCACCCAGGACAACCTGGGCCTGACGGCCAGCAGCCTCACCTTCACCACGCTGCTGGCGCTGGTGCCCTTCTTCACCGTGCTGCTGTCGGTGTTCACCGCCTTCCCCAGCTTTGCGCGGCTGGAGAACACGCTGCAGAGCTGGTTGGTGGAAAACCTCATCCCCGGCGAGATTGCGGCCCAGGTCATGGGCTATCTGATGCAGTTCGCCTCCAAGGCCAGCCAACTGGGCGTGGTGGGCCTGGGCTTTTTGGTGGTGACGGTGATCAGCCTGATCCTCACCATGGACCGCACGCTCAACAACATCTGGCGTGTACAGCGCCTGCGCCCGCTGGGCCAGCGCCTGCTGGTGTATTGGGCGGTGCTGACGCTGGGGCCGCTGCTGATGGGGGTGAGCATTGCCACCACCTCGTACGTGCTGTCGGCCTCCAAGGGCCTGGTGGTGGCGCTGCCCGAGCCTGTGCAATGGGCCTTCAACTCGGTGGAATTCCTGCTGCTGTCCACCGCCATGGCCGCGCTCTACCACTATGTGCCCAACACGCCGGTGCGCTGGCCCCATGCCTGGGCCGGTGGCCTGTTTGTGGCCCTGGGCATGGCCTTGTCCAAGAAGGTGCTGGGCCTGTATCTGGTGGCCGTGCCCACTTATTCGGTGATTTACGGCACGTTTGCCACGCTGCCGATTTTGCTGATCTGGATTTATGTCTGCTGGGTGATCTTCTTGCTGGGCGCCGTGGTCGCGGCCTATCTGCCCAGTTTGCTCACCGGCATGGGGCGCAAGGCCGATGACCAGGGTTGGAACTTCGAGCTGGCGCTGGAAATCATCGCCGCCCTGGAGCCGCTGCGCGGCCAGCCCCAGCGCGGCATGCCCTGCCAGGCCCTGGCCAAGCGGCTGCGGGTGGATCGGCTGCAACTGGAGCCGGCCCTGGCCGTGCTGACCACCATGCGCTGGGTGGGTGCCATGCCCGACGCAGGCACGGCCTACCTGGAAGAGGGCGAGCCGCGCTATGTGCTGCTGGCCGACCCCGACACCACCTTGCTGGAGCCGCTGCTGGAGCAACTGCTGCTGGTGCGCAGCGACAGCACCGCCCCACTGTGGACCGGCGCCGGCTGGGACAGCGCCCTGCTGCGTGCCGCCCTGCCCAAAATCCCCAGCAACCTGCCCGGCGACGAAGTGGGTACGCCCGCACCCAGCGCGTAAGAGGGTCGAGCGCGCTCAGCAAAAAGTGAGCGTGCTGTGCAGATGGAGAAAGCAACTCAGGCCATTAAGGGCCTGAGATCCGCTGGTGGTGAGCATCTGATGCTCATTTTTTATTCTTGCGCATAGCAAGCGCATAGCAAGCGCTTTGCAACGCTAGGTGTTTCCCATACGCATAAATTCGGCGCTGCCCCAAGCCAAGGGCACCGCGCAAGGGCCTCCCCGCCGAGCTGGTGCCGTCCCCCTCCGGCGCGCAGCGCCAGAGAGGGGGAAGACGCGCAGCGGCACAGGGGGAGCTAAAAGCTTATTCTTCCCCGCCACATATCCGCATACATGCGCCAGTCGCCCATCAGGCTGTAGAGCGGGCGCTTAAAGCTGGCGGGGCGGTTGTGTTCAAAGCCGAAGTGACCTATCCAGGCGCAGGCATAGCCCAGCATCAGGCCCAGCAGAACGAACCAGGGCTGGCGCCACCACAGCGCGGCGGCCAGGCACAGCAGGCCCAGGCTGGAGCCCAGAAAGTGCAGGCGCCGGCAGTTGCTGTTGCTGTGCTCGCTCAGGTAGAAGGGGTAGAACTCGGCAAAGCTGTGCAAGCTGCGTGGATCGACAGCCTCTGTCACGCCGGAGACGGCGGCATAGGTGTGTGAGGACGCATCGGACATGGCATGGCTCCTGGCAAGGCTATGCTGGTGAGAACGGGGCGACCTTGGGCCGCTCCTGCACTTTTTATACGGCGGACCATGGGGCAGCACCAGCGGGGCAATGCCTAGGGCCGCCGTGATGGTTTCTGTCTTTTCCGTCTTATGACCGAGAACGTTCACACTTTTCGCATTCCCACGGCCCAGGGTCAGCTGCAGGCGCAGCGTTGGCAGCCTGTGCCCGTGTCCCAGTCCAAGCTGGCTCCTGTGGTGTTGCTGCATGACTCCCTGGGCTCGGTGGCGCTGTGGCGTGACTTTCCGGCGCAATTGGCCCAGGCCACGCAGCGCACGGTGCTTGCCTATGACCGGCTGGGCTTTGGCCTGTCCGATGCCGCTCCCGGCCCCTTGGCGCCCGACTTTGTGGCCCGTGAGGCCGAGACTTTTGCGCAGGTCTGCCAGGCTATGGGCATGGAGCGCTTTGTGACCCTAGGCCACAGCGTGGGCGGTGGCATGGCGGCCCATGTGGCCGCGGCCTATCCGCAGCAATGTGTGGCCTTGGTGACCGCATCGGCCCAGACCTTTGTGGAAGAGCGAACCTTGGAGGGCATTCGCGTGGCACGCGATCAGTTTGCCCAGCCTGGTCAGCTGGAGCGTTTGGCCAGATACCACGGCGACAAAGCAGCCTGGGTGCTGTCGGCCTGGGTGGACACCTGGTTGTCGCCGGCCTTTACCAACTACAGCCTGGAGGCCGCGCTGCGCCAGGTGCGCTGCCCGGTGCTGGCCATCCATGGCGAGCAGGACGAATACGGCTCCCTGGCCCATCCCCGCAATATCGCGGCCTGGGTGCCAGGGCCGGTGGAGCAGGAGATTGTGGTCGGCGGCGGCCATGTGCCCCACCGCGAGCAGCCCGAGCGCATGGTGGCGCGCATTGCGCAGTTTCTGCAGGCCGTGGAGTGAGCGGCAAGGCTACAGACCATCGAGGGCTTGGCGCTCCCGCGCAAAGTCCACCAGATCGGCTGGGTAGTGGGGGCTGGCACGCAGCGCCGCATCGTCCCAGCCATAGAGGGCGGACAGCGCCGCTACCTCCAGCGCCCAATACCAGGTGCCCAGCCAGGGGCCGCCTTTTTTCTGCTGCTTGGGCGAGAGGCGGTGAAAGTCGCTGTACTGGCTTTGCACATAGCCCACCAGCGGGTCGGGCAGGGCGTCGCCCAACTGGTCGAAGAACGCTGCCAGCGCGCCATAGGGGCGGCGGTGAAATAAATCGTCGTTGGCCTGTTCCAGCTCCAGTGCCGCGGCGCTGAGGTAGTCGAGCAGGCGGTCGGTGTCCAAGCCCAGCGTGTGCTCCACCAGGGCAGCAATGGCCTCGGGTGCATCCAGCAGCACGGCCAGGCTGCTCAGCAGCACGGCATAGCGGTAGTCGGCCGTGCGCGTGGCAATGGGCGCGGGCATGCCATAGGGCGCAGCTGTGGCCTGGGCCATGCCTTGGCGGGCATGCTCGGCCACGGTGGCCGCATCGCGCCACAACGCCGCCGTGCCCAAATAGAGCGGGCGCAGCGTGGCGGCGGGCAGGCCCAGGTCGATGCCGTAGACCAGCAAGTGGCAAGCCTCTTGCCCGGCGGCTTGCCATTGCCAGTAGTTCTCCAGCGCGGCATGGGCCTGCAGCTGCAGCGGCGCCCGGCAGCCGGGGCTGGCGGCAAAGCGCCGCAACGTGGCCAGGGCCGCTTTCCAATCGGCCTTTTTGTCGGCCAGGTTCAAGGTGCGGCGTGGCTGCAGGCCGGAGAGCCGGATGGCCGCGGCGTACTGGACGATGTCAGCAAGAGGGCTGGAGCAAGAGAGGCCGGTGTGCATGGGCGATGGGGGCAAAATCCGAACGCGCCATTATCAGAGCGTGTGGGGTAGGCGCTACCCAGTCGCGTCGCAAGGCCGTTCAGGGCGCGCTCTTACACTCAGCACATGACTTCCCAAATCGCTGCCTTGCTGTTTTTTCTGCTGTCGGCCTTGCAGGCCCAGGCCCTGGGCCGCGTGGTGGGCTATGAAGAGATCTGGGACTACCACCCGGCCAGCATCCGCCAGATCATGAGCTGCGGCAGCTGGAGCAAGGGGGAGCGCCATGGCGAGTTCCGCGTCATACAAGCCCAGCTCTATGGTCAGGACATGCTGTTTGTGGACTGGGTGCGCAGCGAAGACCATGGCGCGCACTGGGCGGTGGAAAAAGGGCTGAGCATTGCCGAGTTCAACAACGACCACGCCGAGATCAGCTTGCATGGCCTGCGCTGTGTACCGACCGGCGACGGCCGCGTGCGCGTGCTGGGTGAGGCCGAAAACGGCCACGACGACCAGCGCTTTCGCTTTGAGCTGCTGGTGAATGCCAAAACCGGCCGCTATACGCTCAAGCAAAACCTGCCGCGCAAGCCTTGATCCTGCGTTGGCCCCGCGCTTGCTGCGAATTCGTCACAGCGCATGAAACAGCCTCATCAGGCCTGCCGTGCCAGGGCTGTCCTGCCGCGCTGGCAGTATCTCTCTGCACATGAGCACGCAGCAGGAAGATGTACTCACAGGGGCTTCCTACCACCGAACCCCCAGCTAGGCCCCGGTGCATCAAACCGGCGCGGCCCACGCCAGGGCTGCCGCGCAAGGGCCGCCCCGCCGCGCTGGCAGCGTCCCCCTGCCCGCAACGCGTAGCGGTGCGAATAGCGGGAATGGGCGCGATGTGCCCACGGGGGGGGCTTGCATGCCGTTTCCCCAAACTCAGGTCCTGGTGCGTAAAACAGGCACAGCCCAGCTCAGGGACACCGCGCAAGGGCCGCCCCGCAGCGCCGGTGTCGTCCCCCTGCCCGCAGCGCGTAGCGGTGCGAGAGCGGGGGGAAGGCACGCAGTGCCTCAGGGGGGTGTCAGAAATTCAACAATCGCAAACAGCGTGGCGTCCGGTGACTCCGTCATCTGGTTGTGGCCATTGGGAATCATCTGCACCTTGACCGGTTTGCCCGCAGCCTTGGCGGCATCGATCAATCCCTTGGCCGCCTTGGGCGGTGTCATCTGGTCTTGCTCGCCCAGCACAAACAGCGTGGGGCAGGTGAGGGCTGCCATGGCGGCTTCACCGCTGGCATAGCTGTCGCAGGCCAGAAAGCCGGTGTGCAGCAGATTGACGTCGCGGTTGCTGGCCAGCACGCGGCGGCCCAGGGCCATGCCGGCGCCAAACACCCAGCTGCCCGCGCCATTGGGGGGGGACAGCGTGGCGCGCGAGAAGGTGTTGACCATGGCAATGGCTTTTTCCGGCTGATTCAGCGCGGCGTCCAGCATGGCGGGCGCCACCTTCATGGGGAAGGCCGTGCCCACCAGCACCAAATGGCTGATGCGCTCCTTCAGCTGCGCGGCAGCTTCCATGGCAATCAGGCTGCCCCAGCTGTGGCCGATCAGCGCGGCCTGGGTCAGGCCTGCGGCATCCATCAACTGGGCAATAAAAGCGGCGGCTTCTTCCACCGACTTGGGGGCAGCACCGCCGCTTTTGCAGTGGCCGGGCAGGTCCACGGCCAGCACATTCCAGCCATGGTTGGCCAGGTAGCGGCTTTGCAGGGCCCAGACGCTGTGGTCGCACAGCACGCCGTGGATCAAGATGGCAGTGGGCTTGGCGGCATCAAAGGCCTTGCCGCCGGTGTAGGCGTAGATACGTGCCTTGTTGACTTCAAAAAACATAGCTTGTCTCGCTGTATGGGTAAGCGCTAGAGGCGTTTTTATTGAATATGGCGAGGTGGCTCAAGCCGCCTTCTCCGCCGTCTTGAGCGCGCGCTTGAGGTCGTCGATCAGGTCGTCGGCGTCTTCCAGGCCGATCGACAGGCGAATCGTGCCCTGGCTGATGCCGGCCTGGGACAGGGCCTCATCGCTCATGCGGAAGTGGGTGGTGCTGGCCGGGTGAATCACCAGGGAGCGGCAATCGCCCACATTGGCCAGGTGGCTGAAGACCTTCAGCGTTTCGATGAACTTCTTGCCCTGGTTGCGGTTGCCGGCAATGTCAAAGCTGAACACCGAGCCCGCGCCGCGTGGCAGCAGTTTTTGGGCCAGTGCGTGGGAGGAGTGGGTCTCCAGCATGGGGTGGCCCACACGGCTTACCAGCGGGTGGCTGGCGAGGAACTGCACCACCTTCTCGGTGTTCTTCATATGGCGTTCCATGCGCAGCGGCAGGGTCTCTATGCCTTGCAGGATCAGCCAGGCGCTGTGTGGACTCATGCAGGCGCCAAAGTCGCGCAGGCCTTCGCGGCGGGCACGCAGCAAAAAGGCACCGGTAGTGCTCTCTTCGCTGAACACCATGTTGTGGAAACCGTCGTAGGGCTCGGTCAGCTCGGGGAATTTGCCGGACTTTTCCCAGTCAAAACTGCCGCCATCGACCACGATGCCGCCAATCACCGTGCCGTGGCCCGAGAGGAATTTGGTGGCGGAGTGGTAGACGATGTCCGCCCCGTGCGCAAAGGGCTTGATCAGCCAGGGCGAGGTGAGGGTGGAGTCCACCAGCAGCGGCACGCCCGCTTCGTGGGCTATTGAAGAGACGGTAGGAATGTCCAGCACGTCCAGGCCGGGGTTGCCCACGGTCTCGCCAAAGAACAGCTTGGTGTTGGGGCGCACGGCGGCGCGCCAGCCATCGATGTCGCCGGGCGCAACAAACGTGGTCTCAATGCCGAAGCGGCGCAGCGTGTAATGCAGCAGGTTTTGCGAGCCGCCATAGAGCGCGGTGCTGGCCACGATGTGGCTGCCCGCACCCATCAGCGTGGCAATCGACAGGTGCAGCGCGGCCTGGCCGCTGGCCACGGCAATCGCGCCCACGCCGCCCTCCAGGGCAGACACGCGCTGCTCCAGCACCGCGTTGGTGGGGTTGCTGATGCGGCTGTAGACATGGCCGGGGCGTTCCAGATTGAACAGGCTGGCCGCGTGGTCGCTGGATTCGAAGACGAAGGACGTCGTCAAATGGATGGGCACGGCGCGGGCGCCGGTGGCGGGGTCGGGCTGGGCGCCTGCGTGCAGGCTCAGGGTGTCAAAGCCAGGATCGGCGTAACCGGGCATCTTGTGGTCTCCGAAAGTTCTTGTCAAAAGCGGGCCGACCCCGGGGAATCCAGGGCCGGCCACCAGGCACGCACAGCAAAGGTTTGGCGCATTTCGCGGTCAGCGTGCATGGCATGGACGGGCCATGCTGACATGGTATGCGCCAAAAAGCACGCGCCTGGGTGACCAAGATGGTGCATGCACACGCGATGGCATGCCCATGCCCTGCTATATTTAGCCGCAAGGCCCGCAGGTAGCGGGCCACTGGCATGAACAAGAACCGGAGACCCCGACATGAAAGTGAGCGACATACTGCGCGTCAAGGGCAGCACCTTGTATGCAGTGACCTCGAATGAACCACTGGCCCGTGCGGTGGAAATCATGGCCGACAAGGACGTAGGTTCCCTGGTGGTGATGGAGCATGACGATGTGGTGGGCATGCTGACCTTCCGCGAGGTGATCCAGGCCGTGGTCAAGAACGGCGGCAGCGTGGGCACGCTGCAGGTGCGCAGCGCCATGGATGACGCGCCGCTGACCTGCACGCTGGAAACCGAAATGGACGAGGTGCGTCGCATGATGCTGGAGCGCCATGCGCGCTATATGCCGGTCATGGAGATGGGCCAGGTCAAGGGCGTGATCAGCTTCTACGACGTGGCCAAGGCCGTGGTGGACAGCCAGAACTTTGAGAACCGCATGCTCAAGGCCTATATCCGTGACTGGCCCGAGGGCGAGCGCCAGAGCGCTGAATAAATAAGCTGCGCCCCAGTCCTCGTCAGGCGGCCTTCGGGCCGCCTTTGTTTTGAGTGGCGCGCCGCCAAGCTTCTCAAGTGCTGCATTAAAAGCGGATGACGCGTCTGGGTGTCGAGATCTCAGAGAGGGGTAGCTCCTGGGGCATTTGTGGGACTGGGCCGGTGTACTGGGCCCTGGGCCGTATCAACTGCCCCGAGGCTTTTTGCTCCAGCACATGGGCGATCCAGCCTGCAGTGCGGCCCAGGGCAAACAGCACAAAGGCTGCCCCCGCAGGCAGTGCCAGGGCATGCTCGACCGCCACCAGGCTGTAGTCCAGGCTGGGGTGCAGACCGGTGGTGGCAAGCACGCGGTGGACCAGACGCTCGCGGTCTGCATCGGGCGGCAGCTGTGCCAGCAGGCTGATGCTGCGCGGATCACCGGTGGGATATAGCGGGTGGCCGAAGCCGGCGCAGTAGTTGGGCGTTTTCCCCGTTTGGGTGGCTTGCAGCAAGGTCTGCAGCGATGCAGGAAAGCTGGGGGTGCGGTGCCATTCCTGCCAATGTGCGGCGATCTGCTGTGTCATGCCGCCATGCAGTGGGCCGGACAGTGCGGCCAGCCCCGCGCCCACGCTGGCATGCAGGCTGGCGCCGGTCGAGGCGACCACGCGGGCGGCAAAGCTGGAGGCATTGAGTTCATGGTCAGCGCACAGCACCAACGCGCGGCGCAGCAGGTCCGTGCCCTGTCGATCTGTGCACCAGTGTGCGGCCAGCCGCAGGTGCAGCGCGGCCAGCCCGGTGCCGTCTTGCATGGCTTGGACATAGCTTGCATGGGAGGGTGGGGTTGTGCCGGTCAAGGCGTCGCACATCTGGTGCAGCAGCACCCAGGCGCCAGCGGGTGGTTGCCGGGGGGCTTGCCCGGCTTGGCTCTGCAAGCCCATGCCATGCCAGGCGGCCAGGGCCTGGTCTGCACTGCGGGGAATCCGGGCTGCCAGGGTGACTGCGCGCGCTCCTGCATGGATAGCTTCTGGTGCAGATGTGGTGGGCGTAAACGGCATTTTTTGCTGCCATAACAGCGCGGCCGTTTCTTCCAGGCTGGCATGGCCGGACAGCTGCACCGCGTTCCTGCCCCGATAGAAAAACTGCCCGCCTTGCACCAGGGTGATGCCCGATGCCAGCACCGGTTGGCCCCAGTCCATGGTGGAGCGGGCCAGCTGCGCAGGGTTGCGCACGGCCTGTCGCTGGCGAGCCAGGCGTTGCACATCGGCCTGCAGATACTGTTTGCCGCGCTGGCCCGGCACGGCGTGGGCGCGCAGCAGTCCCCGGCTGACATAGCTGTACAGGCTGGAGCGCTGTACGCCGAGCAGGGCGGCGGCCTGGCCGGCGTCGAGCCAGGGCTCGCCAGTGGTGGGTGGGCGAGGGCGTGACATGGGGGCTGGGGTGTAGAGATCGCCAAGAGGCGCGAAGAACATGTTCTAAGTCGCATCCTAGCGCTGCCCCATGGCCCTGCATGTCAGGCTTGTGCAAGAGCGAGTGGATTGGCCCAATCAAGATTGACGCTGCACAAGGGTAGGGCGTGCAATGCGGGGCGTATGCGGGCCCTATTGCGGTGCCCGCCACCAGGAGGTTTTTCATGACACAGCTTGTCGATTCCCCAGCCCTTGCCAGCCTGCCGCACGGGTGCGCTGCGCGGGCGCACACCGCATTCACGGCACTGTCCCAGCAATGGCTTGCAAGCGCGTTGCCGCAGGCAGCCCTGTCGCAGATTGCGCTGACGGGCCAGGCCCTGGGCTTTCACAGCAGCTTTGCTGCGGTGGATGCCGTACAGGCCGGCGTGGCCGCCGCCGCACTGGCCGCCACGCAGCTGGAGCAATGGCGCAACCCGCAGCGCCCGGTGCAGCAGGTGGTGGTGGATGCCCAGCACGCGGCTTTCGAGGCCAGCGGCTATTTCACGCTTGGCGGGCAGCAGCCCGCACTGTGGGCTCCCATCTCCGGCCTGTATGCCTGCGGTCAGGCCGTGGGTGTGCCGGGTTGGGTGCGTATCCATGCCAACTTTGACCACCACCGCGATGGCGCGCTGGCATTGCTGGGACTGCCCATGGGCGCGGACACACCGCGCGAGGCCGTGGCGCAAGCGCTGACCCGCTGGCGGGCCGATGACTTCGAGGCCCGCGCGGCCGAGCGCGGCTTGCCGATTGTCGCCTCGCGCAGCCATGCGCAGTGGCAGGCCCTGGGGCAGGAGGCCGTCATTGCAGCAGCCCCTTTGGTGCAGCTGGAGCGCCTGGGCGATGCACCGCCGCTGCCGTGGCCCGCGTTGGAAGCGCAGCAGCGGCCCTTGGCGGGTCTGAAGGTGCTGGACCTGACACGTATCCTGGCCGGCCCGGTGGCCGGGCGCACGCTGGCGGCCTATGGTGCCGATGTGATGCTGGTCAACAGCCCACAGCTGCCCAATATCGAAGCCATTGCCGATACCAGCCGGGGCAAGCGCTCGGCCCATGTCGATCTGCGCACCCCCACGGGCCAGGCTGCGCTGCAGCAACTGTTGGGCTCGGCCCATGTGCTGCTGCAGGCCTATCGGCCAGGGGCTTTGCAGGCGCTGGGCTGCGGGCCGCAGCAGCTGGTGCAGCAGCGCCCGGGTCTGGTGGTGGGCGAGCTGTGTGCCTACGGCTGGGAGGGCCCTTGGGGCGGGCGCAGGGGCTTTGACTCGTTGGTGCAGACGGCGACCGGCATCAATGCCGATGAGGCCGCGGCATACGGCACCCACCAGCCACGGGCCTTGCCCATGCAGGCACTGGATTACAGCGCCGGGTTCTGGCTGGCCTTTGGCGTGCAGGCCGCGCTGCTGCGCCAGGCCCGCGAGGGCGGGAGCTGGCGCGTGCGGCTGAGCTTGGCGGGTGTGGCCCGCTGGCTGCGCAGTCTGGGGCGCGTGGAGCCTGTTGCCGATATCGGGCAGCAGGCCAAACCGGATGTCATGCCTTATCTGGAGACGCTGGACAGCGGGTTTGGCCGGCTGCAGGCCGTGCGCCATAGCGCACAGTTTTCACACACGCCGGCGGCATGGGACTACCCCTCGATGCCGCCGGGCAGTGCGGCGCCCCAGTGGTGAGTGGTGCGGCGCAAGGTGTGTTGCGCTCAATGCGTGATGTCGGCCGTGGGCGCCGCGCTGGCGGATTGGCGTGCGCGGTGGCTGAGGATCCAGCCCGGCAGATCCTGGGGCGGCAGCGGGCGGCAGAACAGATAGCCTTGCAGCACCGGGCAGTCCTGTTGCTGCAGCCATTGGCGCTGCTCGGCCGTTTCCACGCCTTCGGCCACCACGGTCATGTGCAGGCTGTGGGCAATGCTGAGCACGGAGCGGATCAGCGCTTCGGCGGCCACGCTGTTGCCCAGATCCTGCACAAAGCTCTTGTCCAGCTTGATCTCGGAAATCGGTAGCCGGTGCAAATAGCTCAGGCTGGAATAGCCGGTGCCAAAGTCGTCCAGCGACAGCTGCAGGCCCAGTTGGTGCAGGGATTCCAGATTGGCCAGGGTGGCAGGGCTGGCGTTGAGCATCACGCTTTCGGTGATTTCCAGCACCAGATCCTTGGCGGCCAGACCGTGGCGTTGCAGGGCGCTGGCCACCGATTGGGCGAATTCCGGGTCGTGGAAGTTCTTGGTCGACAGGTTGACCGCCACCTGTGGCACTTGCACGCCCTGGCTGCGCCACAGCGCGAGCTGGTGACAGGCTGTTTCCAGCAGCCACTGGGTGAAGTCCTGGATCATGCCGGCGTCTTCGGCCACGGCGATAAAGCGCATGGGGGAGACATAGCCCCACTCGGGGTGCTGCCAGCGGGCCAGTGCTTCCACACCATGCAGCTGCCCGAGCGTGTGGCTGAGAACCTGGGGCTGGTAGTGCAGCTGCAGCTGGCCGTTGTGCAGGGCCTCACGCAGCGCATGCTCCATGGCCACGCGGTCCTGGGTGAACTGGTTGATCTCGGGCGAGAAGCGCTGCCAGCGCTGACGGCCATGCTGTTTGGCGACATACATGGCCTGGTCGGCATGGCGCAGCAAGGTGTTGATGTCGGTGCCGTCTTCCGGGTAGGTGCAGATGCCGACGCTGGCATGCGGAATATTGACGGCATTGCCAATGGTGAAGGGCTCGGCAATGCGTCCTAGCAGACGCTGGGCCACGGCTTCGGCCTCGGTGGCCGAGCACTGGGGCAAAAGCAAGGCGAACTCATCGCTGGACAGCCGCCCCAGCACATCGCCGGGGCGGGCCGTGGCACGAATGCGCTGGGCCACTTCGCACAGCAAGGCATCACCTGCGGCATGCCCCTGGCTGTCGTTGACCAGCTTGAAACGGTCCAGATCCACAAAAAGCAGTGCACAGCTGCGGCCCTGGACGGCGTGCAGTGCATCGGTGGCACTGCGGTGGAACATATTGCGATTGGGCAGTTGGGTCAGCGGGTCGTAATAGGCCAACTGGTGGATGCGTGCCCGCGAATGCTCGCGCTCCATGGCCACGGTGCACAGGTGGATGCAGGTCTGCGCCATGTGCAGGTGCTGGGTGTGTGGGCCGCGTGGCTCACGGAAATACAGTGCCAACACCCCGATGACCTGGCGCTCGCGGCTGAAGATGGGGGCGGCCCAGCAAGCTTGCAGTCCGGCCTGCAAAAGGCATTGGCTCAGGCTTTGCAGATGGGCGGGAGCGCGGCGCAGGTCGTCTTCGGTGGCGGGTTGGGCCAGGAAGGCCGCCTGGCCGCAGGCGCCCATGTCGGGGCCTATGGGCAGATTGTTCAGCCGTTCCAGCGCATCCCGGGGCAGGCTGGGGCAGGCCAAGGGGTGGAGGTGCCCCTGTTCGTCGACCTGCAGCACACCCATGGCCAACTCGGGCGCGATGCGTTCAATTTCTTCGCACAGACGCTGCAGCAGCAGGGACAGCGGGCGCTCTTGGGCCACGTCTTCCAGTGCTTGCTTTTGCAGGGCGTGGAGGCGCTTGGAGAAGGTGATGTCGGTCAGCACCATCACTTCGCCGGCTTCGGGGATGCGGTTGATGATGGCGGCCACCCACAACATATGGCCGTCCCGGTGGCGCAATTGCAGATCGCCCGCAAAGCGGCCGTGGCTCGTGAGGACTTGCTGGATGTGGGTGGGCAGGGGGCTGTCCTGGGCCTCGCCCAGCAGCAGCTGCAGTGGACGCTGGCCCAGCAGTGCTTGTTCGGACCAGCCTAAGAGGCGCTCAAAACCGGCATTGACCTGGCAGGTGAGGCATTGGGTGTCGGTGACTATCCATGCTGCATCGCTGCTGTCCAGGGCCTGGCGTAGAGCGAGGCCGTTTCGAGGCGCTGAAGAAGAGGTCATGCGGGCAATGAGGGGCGACAGAGAGTTCCAAATCCTAACCATGTTCCGTTCAGCTGCGCGGCACTCTGGGCGGACGGGCATAATTACCGCCTATGAGCGGCAATACCTTTGGCACCATTTTCACGGTCACCAACTTCGGTGAATCTCACGGACCGGCCATTGGCTGTGTGATCGACGGCTGCCCTCCGGGCATGGAATTGAGCGAGGCGGACATTCAGCGCGACCTGGACCGCCGCCGCCCTGGCACCAGCAAGTTCGTCACCCAGCGCAACGAGCCCGATGCCGTGGAAATCCTCTCTGGCGTCTACGAGGGCAAGACCACGGGGACGCCGATTGCGCTGTTGATCCGCAACACCGATCAGCGCAGCAAAGACTATTCCAACATCGCCCAGAGCTTTCGGCCCGGTCATGCGGACTACGCCTATTTTCAGAAATACGGCATACGTGATCCGCGCGGCGGAGGCCGCTCCTCGGCGCGACTGACGGCGCCCACGGTGGCTGCAGGTGCCGTGGCCAAGAAGTGGTTGAAAGAAAAGTTCGGCACTGAGTTTCGCGCCTGCATGAGCCAGGTGGGCGAGCTGGAGATCCCGTTCGAGAGCTGGGCGCATGTGCCCCACAACCCCTTTTTCGCACCTGTGGCCGATGTGGGCCGCTATGAGGAATACATGGAGCAGCTGCGCAAGTCCGGCGACTCCTGCGGCGCTGCGCTGCGCATCCAGGCCAGCGGCATGCCCGTGGGCCTGGGCCAGCCGCTGTATGACCGGCTGGATGCCGATATTGCCTACGCCATGATGGGCCTGAACGCCGTCAAGGCCGTGGAGATCGGTGCGGGCTGGGACAGTGTGGCCCAGCGCGGCACCACGCATGGTGATTCGCTCAGCCCCGAGGGTTTTCGCAGCAACAACGCGGGCGGCATTGTGGGTGGCATCAGCACCGGTCAGGACCTGGAAGTGCGTATTGCCGTCAAGCCCACCAGCTCCATCATCACGCCGCGCGAATCCATCGATGTGCATGGCCAGAGCACCGAGGTGATTACCAAGGGCCGCCACGACCCTTGCGTGGGCATACGCGCCGCGCCCATTGCCGAGGCCTTGCTGGCCCTGGTGGTCATGGACCACGCCCTGCGCCACCGTGCGCAATGCGGCGATGTGGACTCGGGGCTGGCGCCCATTCCGGCATCGGCTGCGTAAAAAGGCTGCACCGCAACGTTGAACGCCCCACAGGCCCTGGCCTTGGGGCGTTTGCTTTTGGAGCGCGTGTTTGCGATCTCTACGCTGGCGCACCGCGAGGAAATCGTAAACACGTTCTGAGGGGGTGTGCGCCTTCTTTATGCGCCCTGCAGCTGGGCCGCATGCACGGCATCTGCAGGCGCATGCACGGGCTGCAATGTCTTCCAGGCATCAAAGCCACCTTGGAAATGGCAGGCATGGGCAAAGCCCAGACGCCGCAAGCGCTGGGCTGCACGGGCGGCCGTGGCGTCGTGCGGGCAGGCGCACAGGGTGATGATGTGGGTGTCGCGCGGCCAGGGGCGTACCAGGCGGGGCAACTGGGCCAGGCTCACGGTCTGGGCATTGGCAATCTCGCCCAGCTCGGCAACCAGCGCCGGGCCACGCAGATCCAGCAGGCGCGGTGGCCGCTCCCAGCTCTGGGCTTGCGCCCATTGCGCAGCGGTGACCGAGGGCATGGCTGCCAGGTGCAGAAACAGCTGGCGGCGCCAGAGCTTGCTGCCCAGCCACAGCACCAGCAGCAGCGCTGCAGCCATGGCCAGCAGCGGGCCATGGGTTTGCAGCATGGTCAAGGCGCGGTCCACCTGGTGGCGCAGCAGCCAGCCCGTGCCCAGTGCCAGGCCGGCCCACAGGGATGCGCCACCGGCAGCTGCCAAGGTGAAGCGGGCAACAGGCATGCGCAGCACGCCTGCCAGTGGTGCGGCCACGGCCGAGAAGCCGGGTATGAACTTGGCCAGCAGCAGCGACCAGGCGCCCCAGCGGCCAAAGCGGTCGGCCGTCTGGCTGATGCAGCTGCCGGGGTTGATGGAGAGCTTGCACATCCAGGCCAGTACGCGCGAGCCGAAGCGTTGGCCCACCAGGTACCAAGCCCTGTCGGCCAGCATGGCGGCGAGCAAGGCCAGTGCCAGCAGGGCGGCCAGGCGCGGCAGGCTGGGTGCCAGGCTGCCGGCCAGCAGCAGCGTGGGCAACACGGGCAGGGGCAGGCCCAACTGCTGCAAGAGCACGTTGGCAAATACCACGCCGGGTGCGTAGAGGGTGAGGGCGGTCCTCAGGGTGGAAGTATCGAAATCCATGGTGTAGCCCTCATGCTACGTGCCGGCGCCATCGCTGCCTAGGCGCGCAGATGGGCAACAGTGTTCCAGCAGCGGAACGGCTTGCAGCCTTCAACACAGTGAAATGCATAGCGGCCTATGCTTGTGCAGCCACGAATCTGGGGCGATTTATATGGGAAACTGAGTCAGTGTCAGCAGAAGGTGCTCTCTTTTTGAGAGAGGCATCTTTGCCCACGCCGGGCAGAGATCGCCCTGGGGGCGCTCAGTTGCGCACCTCGTCCACCAGGTGCTTGAAGTCTTCGATGTCTTCAAAGCTGCGGTAGACGCTGGCAAAGCGGATGTAGGCCACCTTGTCCAGTTTTTTCAATTCATTCATCACCAGCTCGCCAATGCGGCTGGATGGCAGCTCGCGCACGCCAGCGGTGAGTAGCTGCTCTTCGATGCGCTCCATGGCCGCATCGACCTGGCCGGCCGGCACCGGGCGCTTGCGCAGCGCCAAGCGAAACGAGCCTTGCAGCTTGCTGCGGTCGTAGTCGATGCGCCTGCCGTCTTTTTTCACCACGGCGGGAAAACTCACGTCGGCCCGCTCGTAGGTGGTAAAGCGCTTGCTGCAATCGCCGCACTGGCGCCGCCGCCGGATGAAGCTGCCATCCTCAGCCACACGGGTCTCCACAACCTGGGTATCCGGGTGGCTGCAAAAAGGGCACTTCATGGCGGCGCGCCTGCGGCTGGGTTTACTTGCTGTAGACCGGGAACTTGGCGGTCAACTCGGCCACCTTGGCGCGCACAGCGGCCAGCTTGGCTTCGTCGTTCGGGTGCTCCAGCACATCGGCCACCAGGTTGGCAGTGATGCGGGTTTCCTCTTCCTTGAAACCGCGGGTGGTCATCGCGGGCGTGCCCACACGGATGCCGCTGGTGACCATGGGCTTTTCCGGGTCGTTGGGGATGGAGTTCTTGTTGATGGTGATGTGGGCAGCACCCAGGGCGGCTTCAGCGGCCTTGCCGGTGATGCCCTTGGCACGCAGGTCCACCAGCATGACGTGGCTTTCGGTGCGGCCGGAGACGATGCGCAGACCGCGGGCGATCAGGGTTTCGGCCATGACCTTGGCGTTCTTCACCACTTGCTCCTGGTAGGCCTTGAACTCGGGCGTCAGGGCTTCCTTGAAGGCCACGGCCTTGCCGGCGATGACATGCATCAGCGGGCCACCTTGCAGGCCGGGGAAGATGGCGCTGTTCAGCGCCTTTTCGTGCTCGGCCTTCATCAGGATCACGCCGCCACGGGGGCCGCGAAGGCTCTTGTGGGTGGTGGTGGTGACCACGTCGGCGTGGGGCACGGGGTTGGGATAGACGCCTGCGGCGATCAGGCCGGCGTAGTGGGCCATGTCCACCCAGAAGATGGCGCCGACTTCCTTGGCTATTTTGGCAAAGCGTGCAAAGTCGATGTGCAGGGCATAGGCCGAGGCACCGGCCACGATGATGCGGGGTTTGTGCTCGCGCGCCTGGGCTTCCATCTTGTCGTAGTCGATGGATTCATCGGCGTTCAGGCCGTAGGACACCACATTGAACCACTTGCCGGACATGTTCAGCGGCATGCCGTGGGTCAGGTGACCGCCTTCGGCCAGGCTCATGCCCATGATGGTGTCACCGGGCTTGGCAAAGGCCATCAGCACGGCCTGGTTGGCCTGGGAGCCGGAGTTGGGCTGCACGTTGGCGGCTTCGGCACCGAAGATCTTCTTGATGCGGTCGATGGCCAGCTGCTCGACCACGTCCACATGCTCGCAGCCACCGTAGTAGCGCTTGCCTGGGTAGCCTTCGGCGTATTTGTTGGTCAGCTGGGAGCCCTGGGCTTCCATGACGGCGGGCGAGCAATAGTTCTCGCTGGCGATCAGCTCGATGTGCTCTTGCTGGCGGTGGTTTTCAGCCTGGATGGCGGCAAACAGTTCGGGGTCGACTTTTTCGACGGTGTCGGTACGTTGAAACATGGCAGTCCTATGAACTAGCTATTCCCTTGAGGCCAAGGGCTGCCCAGGCGAACGGCTGAAACACTTGCAAGCCGCCATGGCGGCGGCTCTCAGCGGTACGCTCCCCGGTGGTTCACAGACCTTGCAGTCTGCCGGTTTCCACGTCAGCGGCAGATCAAAGTCTGCGCCTATCGCCAGTTGCGTACCCCATTAGTGTAGCTGAGGGCGGCCAGGCGGTTGGGCTCTGTGGGCAGGTCTCCGTCGCAGGCCCAGGGTTGGACCTGGGGCAGACAGACGTAAAAAAGCCGGCGGGCCGCCGGCTGAAAGGGGAAAACTCGAGGCTTAGTTCAGCACTGGCTGGGTTTCGATGGCCACATCGGCTGCAGCCACCGTGCTGGAGGCGTTGTCCTGCTTGGCCTGCATGGCCGGCGGACGCACAGCCTGCACCGGGCGGCCGGTGATCTGGCGGATGCGCTGGTGCTCGGCCAGCACCTTGGCGGCATAACCGCCGTCGCTTTCCAGATTGGCTGCGCCCACGTAGTAGCGCAGGCCGCCTTCCAGCGAACCGGCACGGGCAATGCACTCCTTGAGCACCTTCACGCCTACGCGCAGATTGCTGACGGGGTCGAAGGCCGCAAGCTGGCCGCCGAAATGCTCGTACTTGTCGGTGTGCACGCGGGTCATGACCTGCATCAGGCCTTGCGCGCCGACGGAGCTTTGCGCAAAGGGATTGAAGCTGGACTCAATGGCCATGATGGCCAGGATCAGCGTGGGGTCGAGCTGGTTGCGTTCGCCCAGTTCATAGGCTTCGGAGACCAGTGCCGCCAGTGGCTCGGGAGCCACGCGGTATTTTTTGCTCAGCCAAAAAGCCACGGCAGCTTGCTCCTTGGGCAGCTCCTTGGGGTTGGTGGCGGTGGCGCGGTCCACGGCGCCGGGCTCGACGGGCGAGCCCAGCGTGGCCACTTGGCGCTCTTGCAGCCAATCGCGCAGCTGTGCTTCGCCGGAGTGGCGCAGATCGGGGCGGCTGACGAGCAAGATGGCCACAAAGGCCACGGCCAGTCCAAGCAGGGCAAAGCCGTTGTGGGTGATTTCAATGAATCCGTCGGCGACGTCTTTGATGAACGTACGCAATCCGGAAACTACCTGTAGAGATGCAGGCATAGCATTCCTTTCATGAGGTGCCAATCTGGCAGCGGTCTGGAGGACCGAGGGTCTGTAGGCTGGCACCCAGTGGGGGTGGTGCTGCGGTCCTTGCATGGGGGAGCGCGGGAGGATCACGAAGAAAGAACGTGATCAGAAAGCAGCGAAAAACGTCAAAACAATGACTAAAAACAAAAGTGGGCGGATTCTAGAGGGCCGCTAAATACAAGGTCAACACTATTTATCTTTTCCTTAATTATAAAAAAATATAAAGACCATGTATGGGTATCCAGTTTTTTGGGCTTGGGGCCTGTCGGGATTGATGAAGATGCAAGAGGATTTGTTTAGTAAGCGTTTGCTATGTTTGAGTTGTGAAAAAGTGCAAGAAACAATTGTTTTTCCCGATGACCGTGATTAAATCGAGGTCGTCTGCTCTGGCGGACGTCTGCCGAAAGCCTCTGCACAACGATGGTCTGGACCGCCAAGGTGCCAGTACCTGTGAAGAGGGTTGAGGCGCTCATGGAGGCAATCATTGCTTCCGGGCATGCGGGACGCTTCTCTCCCCATGACCCACAACGGCTGCGCCTTGTGCCAGCCGTGAAGCCCGGAGTCGGTGTAGCTGGCTCCGGGCTTTCTCGTTTTTGCGCCTATTCCAGTGCGATGCTGTAATTTCTGTTGCAATCACGGCTGGCAAGATAGCCATAGATTCCATAGACAAAAAGAGGGTGCATATCCACATGCAGGTGCAAATTTGGCGCAGCGCAAAGTTGTGGCGCAGCTTGGGTTGGGTCTTCGCAGCGGTGTTGGGGCTGTGGATGCTCGCGTGGTTGAGCTTTCCATGGGCCGCGCGGCAGCTGATTGAAAAGCATGGCTCTCAGGCCCTGGGCAGGCAGCTGTCCGTGGGCAAGGTGGAGTTCTCGCCCTGGTCCATGGAACTGACGCTGCGCGATGTGGCGCTGGCAGGCGCCGATGGCCAAAGCGAGCCCCAGGTTTCCATAGCGCGCATATATATAGATGCAGAGCTGTCTTCTCTACTGCGCTGGGGCCCGGTGGCCGATGCCATCCAGGTGGATTCCCCCCATATCCGTCTGGCCCAGGTCGCCCCCGGCAAGCTGGACATTCAGGACATCCTCGACAAGTTCCAGACGGACAAGCCCGAGGAAAGCAGCAGCGAGCTGCCGCGCTTTGCCCTCTACAACATCGAAATCAGCGATGGCCGCCTGGCTTTCAATGACGAAGTTGCGGGCGCACAACACGCGCTCAAGGATCTGGAGCTGAAGCTGCCCTTTGTGAGCAGCCTGCCTTCCAAGCGCCAGGTGCATGTGGCGCCGGAGCTGTCTTTTGATCTGAATGGCAGCCGCTTTGCCAGCGAGGCCCAGAGCACGCCTTTTGCCCAGGACCGCAAGACTTCGGCCACGCTGACGGTCAAGGACCTGGACCTCAAGCCCTATCTGCCGTACTGGCCCGCCAGCTTGCCGCTCAAGCTGCAAGACGCCGTGCTGCAGGCCAAGGTGGATGTGGCTTTCGAGCAGCAAACCGATGCCGTGGTGCGCCTGAGTGGCCATGTGCGCGCCGAGGCCGCCAAGCTCCAGGATCTGGCCGGCCAGGACTGGCTGCAGTGGGAGGCGCTGGACATCGACCTGGCCGATGTGCAGCCGCTGACTGGGCAGGTCCTGCTGGGCCGTGTCAGCCTGCAAAAGCCTTCGCTGGCCCTGCGGCTGGACGCCAAAGGCCAGTTGCTGCAGTTTCCGCAGCAGTCCAAGCCGCAAGCACAAAACACCCTGGCAGCTGAGGCCTCTGTGCAAGCCAAGGCAGAGGCAGGTACGGCAGTCCCCGCCGCAACCCCCACACCCTGGAAGATTGAGGTCGCCCACTGGGAGGTGCAGCAAGGCCATATCAGCTGGAGCGATGCCACGGTGCGCCCTGCGGCCGAGCTGGCCGTGCGCGACCTGAACCTCTCCGGCAGCCATGTCACCTGGCCCATGCAAGGGGACAGCCAATTCCAGGGGCGCTTGGCCCTGGCAGGCTACGAAGGCGCTTCGCATGCGCGACTGTCCGGCCATGGCACGCTGGAGCGCGGCCAACTGGGCCTGGAGCTGGACGGTGTGCCCTTTGAAGTGGGGCGTGCCTATGTGTCGCAGTTTTTGCAACCGGTGTTGCGCGCCCAGGCTGACGGCGTGGCCGGGCTGGCCTGGAACCGCGGCCATGTGTTTGCGGTGGTGCCCCAGCTCGCCGTGCGCAATCTGAACCTGGGTGAAGACAAGGCGCCGCTGGCGGCCTGGAAGCGCCTGGCCGTGGAAAACGCCCGCATCGACATGACGCAGCGCACGGTGCAGACCGAGCTGCTGCAGCTGAATGCCCCCCAGGTCAAGCTGTCGCGCAACGAAAAAGGCCAGTGGATGTACGAGTCCTGGCTGCGCAAGGCGCCGGTGCAGCAGGTGGCGGTGGTCCCCAAGACCCAGGCCACAGCAGCGGCCGCCGGCCCCGCCTGGTCGGTGCAGGCACAGCACACCCGCATTCGCGATGGTGTGGTGTTGCTCGAAGACGGTCAGGCCGTGCGCCCGGTGCGCATGGGCCTGTCGGGATTGAACCTGGATGTGCAGGGCCTGGACAGCCGCATGGGCAAGCAGCCCATCGTGGTCAAGCTGCAGACCCGTGTGCAGCCGGTCAACGCCCGCGGGCTGCTGCGCGCCGGCAAGAACGATGGCCAGTTGGGCTTCGACGGCCGCCTGCATCTGGCGCCGCACCTGAGCGCCGAGGGCCAGCTGAAGGCCCAGCGCCTGCCGCTGCACCTGTTTGAAAGCTATCTGGACGGCGTGGTGAATATGCGCCTGCGCTCCGCCTACGCCGGCTTTGACGGCCTGGTGCGCTATGCCGACCAGGGCAAGGGCCCCCGGGTGCAGGTGCAAGGCCAGGCCGGTCTGCAGGATGTGTATGTGCAAACCATGCACCGCACGGGTACGGCCGAGAAGACCACCATGGAGGCCGGCGAAGACCTGTTGCGCTGGAAGCAGCTGCAGCTGACGGGCTTGGCCGTGGACCTGCAGCCGGGCAAGCCGCTGTCGGTGCAGGTGCAAAAGACGGCGCTGCGCAGCTTTTTTGCCCGCGTGGTGGTCCAGCCCAATGGCCGTCTGAATTTGCAGGACCTGGCAGGTGCTCCTGAAGCCGTAGCAGCAGCAGATGCAGCGCCAAATGCAGAGGCAAAACCATCGGAGAGCAAGACCGTATCGGCACCAGCAGCTCCTGAGTCTGTAGCGCCAGATCCCATGGCGCCGCGCATTGTCGTGGGGCCGGTGGAGCTGTTGGATGGCACGGTCAAGTTCTCGGACTTCTTCATCCAGCCCAACTACACGGCCGATCTGACCCAGTTGGCCGGCTCACTCAGTGCCTTCTCCTCGGTGGCGCCGGCAGCAGGCCAGCCGCCGGAGATGGCCGATCTGGTGCTGCAGGGCATGGCCCAGTCCACTGCCAGTCTGGATATCTCCGGCAAGCTCAACCCGCTGGTGAAGCCGCTGGCGCTGGACATCACCGGCAAGGTGCGTGATCTGGAGCTGCCGCCACTCACGCCCTATGCCGTCAAATACGCCGGCCATGGCATCGAGCGCGGCAAGCTCAGCGTGGACGTGCACTACCAGGTCAAGCCCGACGGCATGCTCACGGCCAACAACAATCTGGTGCTGCACCAGCTGACCTTTGGCGACGCCGTGCAGGGCGCGCCAGCCTCGCTGCCCGTGAAGCTGGCCGTGGCACTGTTGGCAGACCGCAACGGTGTCATTGACATCGACCTGCCCATCAGCGGCTCGCTCAACGACCCGCAGTTCCGTCTGGGGCCGGTGATCTTCAAGGTCATTGGCAATCTCATCCTCAAGGCCGTCACCGCGCCGTTCTCGCTGTTGGCAGGTGTTTTTGGTGGTGACGAAAAAGGCGGTGGCGATGTGAGCTTCCCTGCTGGCGTGGCCACGCTGGACACAGCAGCCAAGGCGCAGCTGGAGAAGATTGCCAAGTCGCTCAAGGACAAGCCTGCGCTCAAGCTCACGGTGGCCGGCAGTGCCTCCACCAAGCTCGATGCCCAGGGCTGGCAGGCCGCTCGCCTGGAGGCGCAGATCGCCCAGCGCGGTAAAAACGAGGACGACGACACGGAGTTGACCGACAAGGAGCGCGAAAGCCGGCTCAAGTCCATCTACCGCAAAGCCTCCATCGACAAGCCGCGCAACGTGGTGGGCCTGAGCAAATCGCTGCCGCCCGAAGACATGCGCAAGCTGCTGGTCGAGCAACTGCCGCTGCCCTCTACCGCCATGCAAGAGCTGGCGGTGGCGCGGGCCATGGCCGTGCGCAGCTACCTGGCGGCGCAGGGCATTGATATGGCCCGTTTGTTCCTGGGGAATTCCAAGGCCGATGGCAAGGATGCCGAGGCAAAAGCCCAGTTGAGTCTGGCAGTTCAGTGATTCGCTGGGGCTGAGCGGCAATAAAGGGGAAAATACCCCACTTGGCCGCGCCTGCCCCAGGCTCGCGCGCTTGCTTTATGGCCCCGCCGCATGGGCGTGCGGGGCATTTACACACACATGTACCAACTTTTTTTGAAGCAGAAAAATGTCTGAAGCCCCAGAAGTGAACCCGACCCCGGCCAAATCCCCCGAGGCCCACCCGTTGGATACGGTGACTGGCGGTGCTTTTTCTGCAGAAACATCGGGCGACCGTGCGGCACGCCTGCGCGAATGGCTGGCCACTGCGCCTGCACTGGATGTGCTGCAGGACGTGTTCAAGGAAATGAATGTGCGCGACAAGGGCGCGGCCCGTGTCGTGCGTGACCGCCTGGACGAGCTGCGCCGTGCCAAGGACCAGGACGCCATCGCCGTGGAATGGGTGGCAAAAGCCCAGGCCCTGCTGGCCCAGCCTACATTGAACACGGCCGATGCCGCAGCCTGGCAGCGTGAAGCCGCCAAGGCCGGCGCACCGCTGTCGCGCGAGCCGCTGGCAGGCTACAAGGCCCAGTTGGCCGAGCGCATCAAGGCCGCAGAAGACCTGCAGCACCGCGTGCAGGTGCAAAAGGAAGCCGCCGTGCTGCTGTCCCAGCGCATCGAAGTGCTGTCCACCAAGTCGTGGAAAGACGCCGCCGCCGTGCAGCAAGCCCTGAGCACCGATGTGGCGCGCTGGCAAGAGCAGGCCCAGGCACTGACCGAAGACGCCGCCTGGGCCAGCCTGGACGCCCGCCTGGCCCAGCAGCTGACCGGCTCGCGCGATCAGCTGAACGTGGTGTGGGAGGCTTTCTCTTCCGCACTGGCCGCCACGCAGGCCGCTGCCGACAACGCCGAAGCTGCACTGCCCACCGTGCCCGTGTGGGCCGACGAAATTCGCGTGGGCCGAGGTCTGCCGGCCGAGCTGGCTGCCGAGACGCCAGCTGCCCAGCCCGCCAAGGGTGACGCCCCCATCAAGGCTGCCGCCGTGGTCTTGCAGGCTGCGCAGGCGCTGCAAGCCCTGCTGGAAGGCAGCGAAGACAAGACCGGCGCCATCGCCGGTTTGCGCGCCGCCTTGCGCCAGCATGGCCGCTCGCTGGACGCCGCAGTGCTGGCGCAAATGGATGCGCTGCTGGTGCAGGCGGGCGATGCCCGAGGCTGGAAGCCCCAGGCCGTGGATGCCGAGCGCGAAGCCCTGGTGGCCAAGGCCAAGGCGCTGCTGGAGCGTCCGGAAGGTCAATCCCTGGGTGGCCGCAAGGTGCAGGAGTCGCTGCGCCAGCTGCGTGAGCAATGGAAGCAGCTGGACCAGGGCTCCGCGCCCAACCACGGTCTGTGGAAGCAGTTTGATGAGGCCTGCAACACCGCCTACAAGGTGGTGGAGGGCTGGCTGGACAAGCTGCGCAGCGAATCGGCCGAGCACAAGGCCTCGCGCACCGCGCTGATTGAAGAGCTGCGCGCCTGGGGCCAGTCGGTCAAGGACAGCCAGGACTGGAAGGGCATGGCCCGCAGCCTGCGCCAGTTTGCCGAGCGCTGGCGTGAAGGCGGTCATGTGGGCGAGAAGCTGTATGCCGAGCTGCAGCAGCAATGGCGCCAGGCCATGGGCGAGGCGGAAGCCCCGCTGCAGCGCGTGCAGCAAGCGAGCTTGCAACGCCGCCACGCCATGATCGAAGAGGCACAGGCGCTGGGCAATGCACCCGCGCTGCAAATCGCCGCCATCAAGGCGCTGCAGCAGCGCTGGCAGGCTGAAGCCCAGGAGGTGCCGGTGGATCGCCGCCAGGAGCAAAAGCTGTGGGATGCCTTCCGCAAGCCGCTGGATGAGGCTTTCAGCCGCAAGCCGGCCGAGCGCGGTGACCGCGCCCGCACGGCCGTGAACCCCGCCACGCTGAGTGCCCATGACCGTGCCGTGCTGGAAGCTTCGCAGCAATTGGAAGCCGCCAATGCCGACGGCGATGTCCAGAAAATCCGCGCCGCCGTGGCAGGGCTGGAAGAAGTGCTGCGCAACGCGCCTGCGGCCGCTGCTGCCGAAGCTGCAAGCCCGTCCGCAGCGGAGGGCGAAGCTGCCCCCGCAGCGCCGGCCGTGGCCCGCCCGATCAAGGCGGTGCGTGGTGATGACCGCCCCGGTATGCGCAAGGAGGCCGCACCGGCACCCGCTGCGCGCAAGCCTGGCCGTCCGGAGCGTGGTGATCGCGGTGATCGTTTCGAGCGCCCCGACCGTACGCCCCGTGGCCCACGCCTGGGTGATGCGGCTTTCCGTGCACAGCGCGAAGCCATGGACCACGCCCAGTTTGCGCTGCGCAAGCTGACGGCCCAGGCCCACGGTGAAGCCTTGACCCAACTGATGGATGCCTGGGGCCAGCGCGATGCGGCTTTGCTGCCCGCTGCCCAAGAGCTGGGCAAGCTCAGCAATGCGACGCGCAACAGCTGGCAGGCTGCTGTGTCGGGTGCTGCCCAGGGCGATGCTGCCCAGTCGCTGCTGCGCCTGGAAATGGCGGCCGATGTTCCCACGCCGGCCGACCAACTGTCTGCCCGCCGCGCTCTGCAGCTGCAGCTGCTGACCAACCGCAAGGCCGCTGACCCCCGCACCACCTGGGAGCAGGATGTGGCCGCCGTGCTGGCCGCTGCCCGCAGTGACAGCGATGCCCAGCGTCTGCAAAGCGCGCTCAAGGCCTTGCTGCGTGGCAGCAAATAAGGTCGTTTAGACGCTGACCTTCAAAAGCCTGCAGCAATGCAGGCTTTTTTTATGTTTAGGGTATCTGCTAGAGCGCCCGCGCCCAGCTTGGGGACAATGGCAGTGCGTATCCCTCAACAAGGAGAGTCCCATGCTGTTGCGTCGCTGGATGTGGATTGTTTGGCCGGCCTTTCTGGCCGCCGGGGTGATGGAGATGTTGGTCTTCGCCTTTGTCGATCCACTGGATCTGCCTCGGTTCTCAGCCTGTGCCGAGACGTCGCGCTTGGGTGTCTGTACCGCCGCTTTCTTTGTGTTCTGGGGCATCACCATCATGGCTTCGGCGATGACCTGTTTGCTGGCGCTTTCGCCCCGGGAGATCAACGACGCGGCGTCCGCATCCGCCTGATGTGGTGCAGATGCCACCATGAAAAAAAGCCTCCGTACGGAGGCTTTTTCAATAGGGCGCGCACGGCATCAGCTGCCGTGGGCTGTGGATCATGCGCACTCGTGCTGGCTGTTGACGATGCGCTTGAGGCCTTCGGTGTCGAGGATGCGCACATGGCGCTGCTTGACTTCGACCAGGCCTTCTTCGACGAACTTGGAGAAGGTGCGGCTGACGGTTTCCAGCTTCAACCCCAGGTAGCTGCCGATTTCTTCGCGCGTCATGCGCAGCACCAGCTCGGACGAGGAAAAGCCGCGGGCATGCAGGCGCTGCACCAGGTTCAGCACAAAGGCGGCCAGGCGCTCCTCTGCGCGCATGCTGCCGAGCAGCAGCATCACGCCATGCTCGCGCACGATTTCGCGGCTCATCACCTTGTGCACATGGGACTGCAGTGCCGTGACTTCGCGTGAGAGATCTTCCAGGCGATCGAAAGGCATCACGCAGACTTCGGCGTCTTCCAGTGCCACGGCATCACAGGTGTGGTGGTCGTGCACGATGCCATCCAGGCCAATGATCTCGCCTGCCATTTGGAAGCCGGTGACTTGATCGCGGCCATCTTCCGTGGCCACGCAGGTCTTGAAGAAGCCGGTACGGATGGCATAGAGCGAGGTGAAGGCCTCGCCATTGCGAAACAGGGTGCTTCCACGCTTTACTTTGCGGCGGGTCGCCACAATTTCATCAATACGTTGCAGCTGCTGCTCATTGAGGCCGCTGGGCATGCACAGTTCGCGCAGGTTGCAATTGGAGCAGGTAACTTTGATGGGGGGGGGGGTCATGGTAATGACGCCTTGGGATCCCGCGGAACGGGCCATCGGACGTAATGCTGAAGGATTATCGGAATGTGGGGCGAGGGGGATCGAAGCAGAAAAGTGGAGGGAAGGCTCGAATGATTTGAATCAAATTGTCGCAGGTGTAGTTTGCTTGTATCTTGATGAGTGTCAAGTGTGACATTTCTTGCTTGGGGCACAGTGCAGCCAGCACACAAGGAATTCACACAATGACTGCTGTAACGCCAGAGCTACTTCGTCGGTATGACGTGCCTGGGCCCCGTTATACCTCCTATCCCACAGCTGACCGATTTATCGAAGCCTTTGGCCCTGGAGATTACGAGTTGGCCTTGCAGCAACGCAAACTCAACTCGGCCGCCAAGGCGCTGCCCATGTCGCTGTACGTGCATGTGCCGTTTTGCGCATCGCTGTGCTACTACTGCGCTTGCAACAAGATCATCACCAAGCACCATGAGCGTGCGCACACCTATCTGCAGTACCTGGAAAAAGAGGTGGCTTTGCAGGTGGCGCATTGCGGTGAGGGGCAGGCCGTCAGCCAGCTGCACATTGGCGGCGGAACGCCTACGTTCTTGTCTGACAGCGAGTTGTCGCAACTGATGACGATGCTTCGAGCGAAATTTTCCTTCGAGGCCGTAGGGGAATACTCGATCGAGATCGACCCGCGCACGGTGACACGCGAGCGCCTGCTGCATCTGGCGCGCCTGGGCTTTAACCGCCTGAGCTTTGGTGTGCAGGATTTCGATCCCGATGTGCAAAAAGCCGTGCACCGTGAGCAGCCTGCCGAGCAGGTGTTCGAGCTGGTGCAGGCCGCACGCGACATCGGCTTTCAATCGATCAATGTGGACCTGATCTATGGGTTGCCACGCCAGACGGCCGAGTCTTTTGACCGGACGCTGGAGCAGGTGGCTGCCTTGCGCCCTGATCGCATTGCGCTGTATGCCTATGCCCATCTGCCCGAGCGCTTCAAGCCGCAGCGCCGCATCGTGACGGAAGAGCTGCCGCAAGCCGGTGACAAGCTGTCCATGCTGTCGCGGTCCATTGATGCCTTTATGCAGGCCGGCTATGTCTATGTGGGCATGGACCACTTTGCGCTGCCGGACGATGCCTTGGCCATCGCCAAGCGCCAGGGGCGGCTGCACCGCAACTTTCAGGGCTACAGCACGCAGCCGGATTGCGATCTGATCGCGCTGGGTGTGTCGGCCATCGGCCGCGTGGGTGTGACGTACAGCCAGAACGCCAAGACGCTGGAGGAGTACTACGACTTCCTCGACCAGGGGCAACTGCCCGTGGTGCGCGGTCTGGCACTGAGCCGCGATGATCTGGTGCGCCGCGCTGTCATCATGGCGCTGATGTGCCAGGGCGAGGTGCTGTTCGAGCCCATGAGCCAAGCCTGGCTGCTGAATTTCGAGAGCTACTTTGCCAATGAGCTGGAGCTGCTGGAGCCGCAGGCAGAACAAGGTCTGGTGGAGATTCGCAGCGACGGTGTGCGCGTGACCTCCAAGGGCTGGTTCTTTGTGCGCGGAGTGGCCATGGTGTTTGACCGACATTTGCAGGCTGGCAAGACCCGGGCACGGTTTTCCCGGATCATCTAGCCCATGTGGCTATCGTTGTTGGGGACGGCATTTTTCATGGGGCTCGTGGGTGGGCCCCATTGTCTTGCAATGTGCGCAGCGCCTTGCGCGGCGGTGACGGGGCTGGAGTTGGGGCCGGAAGCCGGCACCCGTACCAGCATTCCCGTGCATGCGGATGGTGTGCAGCCGGCCCGGCAGTCCCGGATTTCGGCGCGTTGGCTGGCCTTTCATGGCGGGCGTTTGCTGGGCTATGCAGCGCTGGGTGGCGTGGCAGCCTATGCCATGGAGCGCGTCGCGTGGTTTTCCGATCGCACCACGGCGCTGCACCCCTTGTGGGTGATGCTGCACCTGGCCGCGCTGGCTTGGGGTTTGCTGCTGCTGTTTCAGGCACGCCAGCCTGCCTGGCTGGAGCGCAGCGGTCGCCAGCTGTGGGCGGTGGTGCAGCGCTGGCTGCATATGCCGGGTGGCACCTGGCTCACCGGTTGCCTGTGGGCACTGCTTCCCTGCGGCTTGCTGTACTCTGGCGTTTTGGTGGCTGCTTTGGCCGGTAGCGTGTGGCTGGGGGCGGTGAGCATGCTGGCCTTTGGTGTCGGCACCGGGCTGTGGCTGGCGGCTGGGCCTTGGTTGTGGCGCCGCGTCAGCGTGCTGCCCCAGTGGCGTGCGGCCTGGGGCATGCGGGTGGCGGGTGCCTTGCTGGTGGCTGTGTCTGTCTGGGCGTTGTGGATGGATGTGGTGGTGCAGCCCTCGCAGTGGTGCCGCTGACATATGTGGCGTGCAGGTGAAATCACATGGGGGCAACCAGATAAGTTGGGTGCCTACAAGCTAATGTGGCTTTGTCTGTCGTCATAATGAGGCGTTTGGGTTGATGCGCTGGCCGTTTTGGGTGGCGGAGACGATGTGACGCAATCCCTTTTCATCGATATTCAGGATGTCTGCATAGGCATGTATATCCAGCTGGACATCGGCTGGCTGCGCCATCCTTTTCCTGTGAGCAGTTTTCGCATCGGCAGCCCGGAGCAAATCCAGGCGCTGCAGTCGCTGGGAATACGCTCAATCCGTTGTATTCCTGCCAAAAGTGATGCGGAGATATCGCCTGCTTTACTTTCCCTTTCAATTGCAGAAGGTGACGGTACGGAGCAGCAGCCCTTGCGCATACCTGCCCCCCTGTTGATGCAGGCCAGGTCTTCGGGACAAAGCGTGCCGCCCCGCCGGAGTCAGCCGCAGGAAGACGGACCACTCGCGGTCCGTACGGAGCGTGCCGCATTGCAAATGTGCAACCAACGCTTTACGGTGGCAGCTGATGGATACCGCAAGGTGTTGGATGAGGTGGTGAGCGCTCCCGAACAAGCTCTGCAAACCAGCCAGCGTTTGGTGGGGGACTACATCACCGAGCTGCTGGACAGCTCGCAGACCACCATCCGGCTGTTGTCCGAAAACGTGGGGGAGCGGCAAGGTGCCCACCCCATCAATGTGACGGTCTTGTCGCTGCTGCTCGGCAAGGCGCATGGCTTGGATGCGGCGTGCTTGATGGATCTGGGTCTGGCGGCTTTGCTGCACGATGTGGGCAAGCTTGATATCGATCCGCGCTGTGCAGAGAACCTGCCTGGGCTCACGGATGGCCAGCGGCAGGAATATGAAAAGCATGTGGGGGCTTCGGTGGCCTATGCCCAGCGCATGGGGCTGTCGGCACGGGTGTTGACGGCGATTGCCCAGCACCACGAGGCGGCAGATGGGTCGGGGTTCCCGCTGCACCTGCTGCAGGAGGACTTGACGGTGGAAGGGCAAATCCTGGCGCTGACCAACTGCTATGACAAGCTGTGCAATCCGGTGGGTCTGGCCTCGGCCATGACGCCGCACGAGGCCCTTTCCGTGCTTTTTGCCCAACGCCGCGGCGGTTTCACGCGCGAGTTCGTGGAGCTGTTTGTGCGCGTGCTGGGGGTGTATCCCCCGGGCTCGGTGGTGCAACTGAGCGATGAGCGCTACGGCATGGTGGTGGCGGTGGACAGCGCGCAGCCACTCAAGCCACAGGTGCTGCTGTACCAGGCCGATGTGGCGCAAGACGATGCACAGCCCGTGGCCTTGGCGCAGCTGCCCGGGGTGGTGATCAAGCGCAGCCTGCGGCCATCGCAGCTGCCGCGCGAGGTGCTGGACTATCTCCTTCCGCGCAAACGTGTGTGCTATTTCTTCGAGCGGGCCGTTCCGTTGCTGGTTCAGCAAGGGGAGGTGTCATGAGCACGCATCCTCTGCAGGCTTGGTGCCAGGCCTTTGACTGGATGAGTGAGGCGGTCTGGGTGGTTGCGCCCTCATCGCTGACGGTGGTGTATGCCAATCGCGCGGCCCAGCAACTGGTGGGCCTGCCCCGCGAGCAGCTGCAGGGCTGCCATGTGCGCGATCTGGCGGCAGCGCCGCAGGATGTCTACCGCTGGAACGACCTGGCCGATATTGCCCAGGGGCAGGTCACCTACACCCAGGTGCTGCATGCCAGCGGCCGGGTGATACCGGTGGAGCAATGCATTCGCCAGATTCAGGATGCCCATGGCGCAGGCTGGCTGATCTGGACCTTGATGGACCGCAGCGAGCAGGACGCCACGGAGCGCGAGCTGGAAAGCCTGCTGGCTGAGTTGCGCGCCACGCTGGACTCTGCTGCGGACGGCATGCTGGTGTGTAGCGCGGACGGACAGATTCGGGCCTTCAACCACAAGCTGGCGGAAATCTGGGCCATGCCCAACGCATTGCTGCTGCAGCGCAATGACAGTGCCGTGCTGGCTTTTCTGCGCAGCCAGGTGCAGCAGCCCAAGGCATACGATCAATTGCTCGAGCAGTTGGGGCAGCAGCCACAGCTGCACACATGCGACGCGCTGCAGCTGCTGGATGGGCGCGTGGTGGAGCGGCGCAGTGTGCCCCTGCTGCGCCACGGTGTGCCGGCAGGGCGTATTTTTTCCTTTCGCGACATCACGCAGGCCACCGAAATTCAAAACGGGTTGCGGGTTGCAGCCCAGGTCTTCGAGAGCAGTCTGGATGCCATCTTCATCGCGGATGCGAAAGGTGCCATTGTCAAGACCAACCCGGCTTGCACACAGCTTTTGGGAGCAGGCTTTCCAGAAGGGACGCGCGCTACAGAGCTTTTCGACTACTGCGAGCAGGGTTGGCAGGAAGAGGTGGCACGTGCCTGGGGTGATGTGGGCTACTGGGAGGGCAACCGTACCTTGCAGCGGGCCAATGGCAGCCTGTGTGCCGTGCGCCTGTCCTGGGTGGCTTCGCGGGACGAGCATGGAAAGCTGCAGCAAAGCGTGGGCTTTATGCGCGACCTCACCCAGCAGCAGGCCGCGCAGCAGCAGATCGAGCAACTGGCTTTCAGCGACGCCCTGACCGGGCTGCCCAACCGCCTGTTTCTGGGGCAGCATGTCGAGCGGGCCATTGCCGAGTCGCCCGAGAGCAGCTTTGCGGTTCTGTTCCTGGACCTGGACAGGTTCAAGATCATTAACGACTCACTGGGTCACCAGTTCGGGGACCGCGTGCTGAAGCTGGTGGCGCAGCGCCTGCAATCCTGTTTGCGCCCGCACGACGTGCTGTGCCGGCTGGGGGGTGATGAGTTCGTTCTCTACCTGCACCACTGCCAAATGCCCAATTCGGAGCGCGTGGCCAAGCGCATCCAGGACGTGATGCGTGAGCCCTTTGGCTTGGATGGACTGGGGTTCTCGGTGCAGTGCAGCATCGGCATGGCCCAGTATCCCGACCATGGTCGCAGTCTGGATGAGCTGGTCAAGCAGGCCGATACGGCCATGTACCGCGTCAAGGCCAATGGCAAGGGCAATTACGGCTTTTACGAGCCCGCCATGTCCACCGGTCTGCTGGGGCGCATGCAAATGGAGCATGCCCTGCGTCAGGCGCTCAGTCATGAGGCATTGCGCGTGGTCTATCAGCCCCAGGTGGAAATGGCCACGGGCCGCATCGTGGCCTGCGAAGCCCTGCTGCGCTGGACCGATCCGCAACTGGGCGTGGTGTCACCCGCAGTATTCATCCCCCTGGCGGAAGAGTCGGGCTTTATCGTCAAGATGGGCGCCTGGGTGCTGGAGCAGTCCATTCGCGAGGCTGCGCGCTGGCTCAAGCAGGGCGTTGCCATCCAGATTTCGGTGAATGTCTCTTCGCTGGAGCTGCTGCAGCCAGACTTCGCCGTGCGCGTGTCTGGTTTGTTGAGCACCTACAGCCTGCCGGCCTGCTGGCTGGAGCTGGAGTTGACCGAATCCGTGCTGCTGCAAAAAGAGCCGGTGATCGTCCAATGCATAGAGCAGTTGGCGGCACTGGGCGTGCAACTGGTGATCGATGATTTCGGCACGGGCTATTCCAATCTGGCCTATCTCAAGCGCATGCCCATCAGCAAGCTGAAAGTGGACCAGTCGTTTGTGCGCGGCCTGCCGCAAGATGCCAGCGACAAAGCCATTGTGGAAGCCGTGGTCAGCCTGGGACGGGCGCTGGACGTGGAAATCGTGGCCGAGGGCGTGGAAACCCAGGCGCAGCGCGAGATGCTGCAGAGCATGGGCTGCGGTTTTTACCAGGGCTTTTTGTGTGCACCAGGCGTTGAAAGCGCCACGGTGCTGGCCATGCTGCGGGCGCAGACGGCGGGAATGGATGTGGGGGATATGCGGACCGGAGCGACAGCCTCTGCCGATTCGCCGGCGCTGCCTGGGAAGGCGGGGCGAAAGGTGTCTGCAAAAACCGCTACGCCGTCATCCTGAACCGGGGGTTCAGGTGGGCGAGGGCAACCAAGCATTGGGTTCATCTAACGCGAGACGATCACGCTTGCCTGGCAATGTACCAAGCCCGTGCTCAGGGAGCATTGGTTCAAGGAAATATAAAGCGCAGCGGCCTTGCAGACAGCGTTATTTTACTGCGCTTCTGGCCGCAGTGCCGACAATCCCCAAAGCCGTTACAGCAGTTGGCTTTCTACATCCAGTGCGGCTTCCATGCGTGCAATCAGATGCTGGGCCTGCAGCAGCTCCAGCTCACGCTGTGCCAGCAGTGCCTGCAGCTCCGTCATCAGCGCCGGCGTGTCCTCGTCGCTGTGGGTGGTCTCGGTGGCCGGCAGGGCGGTTGGCGTGCTTTCGAGGTTGAGGTCCAGCTCTTGCTCCAATGCCTGCACCCGCTCGCTCAGGGCTGCATTTTCAAAGGCCAGATTCACGGCCACCAGCACGCCCACACGCTCGCGCGAGCGGACTTTGCCAGTGTTGCGTATGCGTTCCATCTCCGCGTCAACGCGGTCGACGGCAGCCAGCAGCGGGGCTTCTTGGCCATCGGGGCAGGTCAGCAGATAGTCTTGCTGCAGGATGCGTGCTTCGATCTGGCTCATGATCCCTCTTGGTTGACGGGCAAGCGTGCAATCAGGGCGTCGACACGGGAGCGTGCCGCGTGCAGGCGCGAACGCAGCGAATCGCGCTCCTGCGTCAGGGCGGCGACTTGTTCGGCCAACAGGGTATTGGTGCGTTGGAGCTCCGCATGCCGCACCAGCAGGCGATCAACACGCTCTGCCAGCGGCTCGATCAGGGAAGGCTGTGAGGTCATGGACATAGAGGGTAGCGATTGTAGGCTTTCGCGCCTGCAACAAGTTGGAATTTCCTATGCCAGACCTTGCTGTTCGGCGTTCCAGGCGCATAAATGCGGTGTCCGCCTACAAGTTCTGAAGAGGGCTTGCGCGTAGTCCCCGTTTGCAGCCCATTCCCCTGCTTGTGGGGCGTGGGCTCCGGCACTCTTTAGAATCGCACCCTGTTGGTGCTCGTCGCGCGGTTCACGCGTGGCAGTTCAACGGGAAGCAGGACGGCGACGTGGGCCCCCCACATGCCCAGCCTGCGCTGCCCCCGCAACGGTGAGTCCTAGGTGCATATGCTGCACCCCCGCCATTCAACACAGCCACTGCATGCCTTGAACAAGCATGTGGGAAGGCGATGGTGTGGAGGACCAGCCCGGATACCGGCCAACACAGGTGTGCCCGCTTTGGCAGGGCATGTGGTTGCCCACTGCTGGCGGGGAGGCTGGCGCGGGCGGACTTTTCTGATTTCTCCAATGAGTTCGTTTTCTCAGCAGTGCGCGGGCGCTGCTTCGTCGCTGGCCGCGCATGCCGCCAGCGTGGCCGTGGGGCTGACGGCACTGGCTGCAGCAACGGTGCATGCCGCCAATCTGGATGATGTAGTGGTGTCGGCCACGCGCAGCGAGCAACGCCTGGCCGATGTGGTGGCGGACATCACGGTGGTGGACCGTGATCAGCTGGACCAGCAGGCTGGCCGCTCCCTGGAAGATGTAATGGCCAAGTTGCCCGGCGTGCAGATCACCCGCAATGGTGGTCCAGGATCCGACACCAGTCTGTACCTGCGGGGCGCCAGCAAGCAGCACACGGCGGTGTACATCGATGGGATTCGGGTGGATGGACAAAACGGCTCGGGTGGCGCGCAGTGGGAATCCTTGCCCGTTGATTTGATAGACCGTATCGAAGTGCTGCGCGGTGCTGCTGGTGCTGTGTATGGCTCGGACGCCCTGGCGGGGGTAGTGCAGATTTTCACCAAACGTGGCGAAGATGGAGTGCATCCTTTCATTGGGGTTGGCGCCGGTACCTACGGCAGCAGCAAGGGCGAGGCCGGCCTCAGCGGTGCGCATGGTGCCGTGGATTACGCACTGGGCGTTTCTTATGCGACAAGCAAGGGCTTTGACTCCAAGACCAATGGGGTGCACAACGAAGACCGTGATGGCTACACCCGCAAATCCGCCAATGCGCGCGTGGGTCTGCAGCTGAGCAAGGTTCACCGCTTGGATCTGACGGCGCTGACCAGTAAATCCGATGCGGGCTATGACGCCACCAAATCAATCCAGGACGATCGGGCGATCCGTGAGTTCGATGCCTATGGCTTGACATGGGCGGCCCAGTGGACAGAGGGCTACCGCACACGTCTGTCCGTGAGCGAGTCCACCAACCGCTACCAGACCACGGGCACCAGCCTTTATGAGGCGGAAACCCGGCTGCGCACCTTGCTGTTGCAAAACGAATGGAAACTGGGGCAGGGGACGCTGAGCCTGGCGCTGGAGCGGCGTGAAGATGCGCTGGAGAACACAGGGCTGAAAAACACCAACCGCAAGGAACGCGATCAGACAGGCATCGCCGTAGGCTATGGCGCCAAATATGGCAACCATACCGTGCAGCTCAATGCCCGCAGTGACGATGACAGTGACTTTGGTCGCAAGAACACGGGCGGCATTGGTTATGGCTGGGATTTCGCCCCCCAGTGGCGGGCTACGGCTTCCGCCTCGACCGGCTTTCGTGTGCCCAGCTTGTACCAGCGTTTCTCGGCCTATGGCGACTCTACATTGGCGCCTGAAGAGAGCTTGAACAAGGAAATCGGCCTGCGCTGGGCGCAGCAGGGCAATCACCTGGGCATCACGCTCTACCACAACAAGCTCAAGAACCTGGTGTCCTACCAAAAGGGGCTGGGCAGTTGCGGCATGCCGTCCTGTTATGTGAATGTGGATCGCGCCTTGCTGCAGGGCATTACCATCGCTGGCGCCTATCGCACCGGCATGCTGAAGTGGTATGGCTCGGTGGATTTTCAAAACCCCAAGAACGAAGAGACTGGCAAGCTGCTGGAGCGCCGCTCACGCCGCTTTGCCACCCTGGGCGTGGATGCTGCTGTGCAAGGCTGGACCCTGGGAGCCGAAATGCAGGCGGCCAGCCGCCGCTATAACGGCAAGGATGACAAGGTGATGACGCTGGCCGGCTACACCTTGTTCAACCTGTCCGCGTCCCGGCAAATCGCCAGGGACTTCACGCTCACCGCGCGCGTCGACAACCTGATGGACAAGGACTACACCTTGGCCCAGGACTACGCCACGCCGGGCCGCACCTTCTGGGTGGGCCTCAAGTGGATGCCCCACTAGGGCCATACGGATGCCCGAACAGCCCACCTGCAATGCCTGAGAAAGTTCGCATGCCACACACGACCTCTGCTTCTGCCCCAGTCCACCACTGCGTAGCCCTGCTGATTGCCGCACCGGCCTCCGGCCAGGGCAAGACCACCGTCACGGCGGCCCTGGCGCGCTGGCATACCCGACAGGGCCGCCGGGTGCGCGTGTTCAAGTGCGGGCCGGACTTTCTCGATCCCTATTGGCACCAGTTGGCCAGTGGCGCGCCCGTGCACAACCTGGACGGCTGGATGGTGGGCATGGACGAGGTCCGCGCCCGCCTGCACGCGGCGGCCGGCGAGGCCGATGTCATCCTCATCGAAGGCGTGATGGGCTTGTTCGATGGCAGCCCCACAGCAGCCGATCTGGCCGAGCAGCTGGGCATACCGGTGTTGCTGGTGGTCGATGCCTCGGCCATGGCCGGCAGCTTTGGTGCCCTGGTGCTGGGCATGCAGCAATACCAGACGGGTGTGCCCTGGGCCGGCGTGCTGGCCAACCGCGTGGCCAGCACCATGCATGCGCATATGCTGCAGACCAGCTTGCGCACGCCCGCGCTGTGGCTGGGCGCCTTGCCACCCCTGGGCCAGGGCAAGAATGGGCCATTGCTGCCCGAGCGTCATCTGGGCCTGGTGGCCGCGCACGAGCTGCCCGATGCCATGGCCCGCCTGAACACTGCGGCAGACCAATTGGCAGAGACCCCGCTGGGTCAAATGGGCTGGGAAGACTGGCTGCGCTTTAGCGTGGAGTTTCCAGCCCCGACCGCCGCCCTGGAGGCGCCCCAGCCCTGGTTGCGGGGCCGCACCATTGCCGTGGCCAGCGATGCCGCTTTCAGCTTTATCTACCCGGCCAATCTGGATTGTCTGGTAGCCATGGGGGCCAATCTGGCGTTCTTCTCGCCGTTGGCAGGTGAAGGCCTACCGCCCTGCGATGCGCTATGGCTGCCCGGTGGCTACCCCGAGCTGCATGCGGCTGCACTGGCGGCCAACCGCAGCCTGCAGGCCGATCTGCAAGCCCATGTGGCGGCGGGTAAGCCCGTGTGGGCCGAATGCGGCGGCATGCTGGCGCTGGGCCAGCAGATGAGCGATGTGGATGGCCAGGCCCAGCCGCTGTGGGGCATCCTGCCTGGCACTGGCCAAATGCAAAACAAATTGGCCGGTCTGGGCATGCAGCAATGCGTGTTGCAAGGCGGCGTGCTGCGCGGCCACACCTTTCACTATTCGCGCTTTGATTGCACGGCCACCGAAGTGGCGCGCACCAGCCGGGCGCGCCAGAAGGCAGAGGCCGGCAAGGGCGAGGCCGTCTACCAACATGGCAGCGTGCATGCCAGCTATTTTCACGCCTGGTTTGCTTCGCACCCGCGTGCCGTGGCTGCGCTGTTCGGCGCCGAGCCGTTGCGCTGGGGTGATGCAGGCGATGCAGCAGGCGAAGAGGGCGCTGTCGCAAGCGTCGCACACGCACTTTCATAATGCAGCCCGTGCACACCATGAGCCCCACCCTATCCAAGCCCACAGCGCCCTGGCAGGAGCTGATTTTGGGCGGCCAGAAAAGCGGCAAGACCCGTCGTGCCGAGCAGGCCGCGCGCGACTGGATGGACGCCGCGCCCAGCCGCCAGGCTGTCTATCTGGCCACCGGCCAGGCCTGGGACGATGAAATGCGCGCCCGTATTGCCCGCCACCAGGTCGAGCGCGCCGAGCGCGTGCCCGGTATGCAAACGGTGGAAGCGCCACGGCTGCTGGCCCAGGCCTTGCAGACCCATAGCAGCCCGCAGTGCCTAGTGGTGGTGGACTGCCTGACGCTGTGGCTGACCCACTGGATGATGCCAATGGAGGATGCCGTGTCTTCCGCATCCAATCAGGCTGCAGCGCAGGACTGGAGCGCGCAGCGTGCTCTCTTTCTGGAAGTTCTCCCGCGCTGCCCCGGCCCCGTGGTGGTGGTGGGCAATGAAATTGGTTTGGGCGTGATCCCCTTGGGCCGCGAAGTGCGAGCCTTTGTGGATGCGCTCGGTGTCTTGAACCAGGATGTGGCCCGTACATGCAGCCGCGCCACCTTGATGGCAGCGGGCCTACCGCTGTGCTTGAAATGAGCTTTCAACTCCTTGTTTTTGCGCTGCGGCGCACGGCCTTGGCCGCGCTGCTGCTGGGCACGGCCTTGGCCGCGCTGCTGCTGGGCACTGCCATGGCGGCCCAGTCTGCTGCGGCACAAGCCCAGCCTGCGCTGTCGGCTGCCCAGCGTGCGGCTGCCATTCCGGTGTTGGCCGAGTCGGCCCGGCTGGCGCCCCAGCCCATCACGGATGACCGTGGCAAGACCATCAAGCTGGCCAAGCCACCGCAGCGCATTGTCAGCCTGCTGCCTTCGCTGACCGAAAGCACCTGCGCCTTGGGCCTGTGTGACCGGCTGGTGGGGGTGGATCGCTATTCCGACTGGCCGGCATCGATCAAAAAGCTGCCCGTGGTGGGCGGCGGGCTGGACCCCAGCGTGGAATCGGTGGTGGCGCTCAAGCCCGATCTGGTGCTGCTGTCCCATTCCTCGAAAGCGGCGGAGCGGCTGGAGGCCCTGGGTCTGCCTGTGGCCGCGCTGGACATGAAGTCGCAGGCCGGTGTGCACCGGGTGCTGGGTCAGTTGGGCCAGTTGCTGGGCGTGGCGCCCGAGCAAGGTGCCGAGCGCGTGTGGCGCGCGCTGCAGGCCGGTGTGGCCGATGCGGCACAGCGCATTCCGGCAGAGGTCAAGCACAGCCGGGTGTATTTTGAAGTGAGCCGTGGCCCCTATGCGGCCGGGCCGCAGTCCTTCATCGGCGAGACATTGACCCTGCTGGGCGTGGACAACGTGGTGCCCGCCGACCTGGGCCCATTCCCGCGCCTGAGCCCCGAATTCTTGCTGCGTGCCCAGCCCGATGTGATCTTGCTGGGCAACCGCAGCATGCAGGCGGCCACGGCCTATCCGGGTTGGAACAGCCTCAAAGCCATCAAGGGCGGGCATTTGTGTGTCTTCAATGACCAACAGTCCTTCACCATTGTGCGGCCCGGACCGCGCATGGCCGAGGCCGCGCATTTGATCGCCCAGTGCCTGATAGACAAGGCCCCGCGCAAGGCGCAGGGAGGGCGGTAATGGCGGCCACCGATCTGGATCGCTCACCGGGCCTGCGCCGCAGTGCCTTGCTGGCCTGGCTGCTGGCCGTGTTGACACTGCTGTTTCTGGCCGTGGGTGCCAGCGTGGGCAGCACCGGCTGGGAAAGCGTGCTGCGCATGCGCGACGACGCCACGTCCTGGCAGATCGTGATGGACATCCGCTTGCCGCGCTCCATGGGGGCCTGGTTGGCCGGTGCACTGCTGGGCCTGGCGGGCGCGGTGGCACAAGGCCTTTTTCGCAACCCGCTGGCCGACCCGTATTTGCTGGGCAGCGCCTCGGGCGCCTCGCTGGGCAGCGCCCTGGGCCTGGTGCTGATGGGCTCGTCCCTCACCAGCCTGAGCCTGGTCTACCGCCTGGGTATGACGGGCATGGCCTTTGCCGGTGCGGCCTGCGCCGTGGGCCTTACCGTGGTGCTGGCGCGCAATGTGCAAAACACGCTGCGCCTGCTGCTGGCCGGGGTGATTGTGGGCGTGGTGCTGGGCGCCGTGCGTGATCTGCTGGAGCTGCGCCACCCCGATATTTTGCAGGCCATGCAGGCCTTTACCCTGGGCACCTCGGCCTTTGTGGGCTGGGAAAGCTGTGCGTTGATGGCGGCCGTGCTGCTGCTGTGCGCGCTGGCCACCTGGGTCTGCTCCCGCGTGCTCGATGGCCTGAGCCTGGGCGAGGCCACGGCCACCAGCCTGGGTCTGCCGCTGACCCAGCTGCGCTATGGCCTGGTGGCCGTGTTGGCGCTGGCCACCGGCACTTCGGTGGCGCAAACCGGTTTGATTGCCTTTGTGGGCCTGGCCGCACCGCATCTGGTGCGCAGCCTGGTGCGGGTAGGCCATGGCCGCAGCACGCTGCTGGCGGCGGCCATGGGTGGTGTGCTGCTGCTGGCGGCCGATATTTTGGCGCGCTGGCTGGTCGCCCCGCAGGAGCTGCCCGTGGGCGTGCTCACCGCGGCCCTGGGCGGCAGCTATCTGCTGTGGCGCATGCACCGCAGCACCGGCATCGGAGGGCGGCGATGAGCAGGGTAAAAACTCCCGAATCTATAGCTATGCAAGCGCATGGCATTTGCGCCAGCGTGCATTCCACCCCCATATTGCATGGGCTGTCCGTGCAGTTCGCACAAGGGCGCTGGACCAGCATCGTCGGCCCCAATGGCGCGGGCAAGTCCAGCCTGCTCAAGGTGCTGGGTGGCCTGTGGCCGGCCTCGCATCTGCAAGGCCGGGTGGAGCTGCTGGGCCGGCCGCTTGCGGCCTGGCCGCGCAAGCAAAGAGCCCAGACCCTGGCCTGGCTGGGCCAGGGCGAAGTGGTGACCGAAGACCTGACCGTGCTGGACGTGGCCCTGCTGGGCCGCTTGCCCCACCAGGCCTGGCTGGCGGCGCCCAGCAGCGAAGACCATGCCGTGGTAGAGCGCTGCCTGCGCGCCACCCATGCCTGGGAATGGCGCCACCGGCCGGTGGTGGAGCTCTCGGGCGGCGAGCGCCAGCGCGTGCTGCTGGCCCGTGCGCTGGCGGTGCAGGCCCAGGTGCTGCTGATGGATGAGCCCCTGGCCAATCTGGACCCACCGCACCAGACCGACTGGATGCAGTCCGTGCGTGCCCTGGTGGCGCAGGGCAGCACCGTGGTCAGCGTGTTACATGAGCTGTCATTCGCCTTGATGGCTGACGATATGGTGGTGATGGCCAGCGGCCGGGTGGTGCACCACGGTGCCTGCCAGGCACCGGAAACCCATGCCGCACTGGAAGCCGTGTTCGATCACCGCATCCGCATCTGCCAGGTGGAAGACCTGTGGATGGCGCTGCCCCGCTGAAGCGCTGAAGGGCACATTGATTTTTAACCTGCATTGCACGCAATGCCAAACAGTGGAAGGAAACCTGCCATGCATATCGAACCGGGTCTGGTGGATGGAAGCAAGATACTGCTGAGCTACGCCACGGCCACCGCCGCGCTGGCGTATACGGCCAGGCTGGCATGGGGCATGTGGCGGCAAAGCGGGCCACAGGCCTTGCTGTTGCGCTCGGCCCTGGCGGCTGCGCTGGTGTTTGTGTTTTTTGAGGTGTTTCCCCACCACCCGGTGGGCGTGTCCGAGGTGCATCTGATTTTGGGCACCACCTTGCTGCTGATTTTTGGCGCGGCCCCGGCCGCCATCGGGCTGGCTGTCGGCCTGCTGGTGCAAAGCCTGTTTTTTGCGCCGCAAGACCTGCCCCAGTACGGCATGAATGTGACCACCTTGCTGGTGCCGCTGTTTGCCACTGCCGCTCTGGCGCGGCGCGTGGTACCCCAGCAGATGGCCTATGTGGACCTGAGTTACACGCAAACCTTGAAGCTGTCGGTGGCCTACCAGGGCGGCATTGTGCTGTGGGTGGGTTTCTGGGCCATCTACGGCCAGGGCGCCGGTGCGACGAATCTGGCCGACATCAGCCGCTTTGGCGCGGCCTATATGACGGTGGTGCTGCTGGAGCCCCTGATTGATCTGGCGGTGCTGGCCCTGGCCAAATCCTGGCAGCGCCTGCAAGGCAGCGCCCTGGTGGAGCGCCGCGTCTACCAGGCGGTCTGAGACCTGCTAACACAACCCTTGATACGTCGTTGCTTCGTCTTGTCGTACCTCTGTACTGCCTGCGACTTCGCGCCTCGTCTCAAGCGCAAATCTTCGATTTGCTGGGTCGTGTGAGCGGCTCTAAGCACGTTTTTTGATATCGCGTGGGCCGCTGCGGCGGCCCGCTTTTTTGAATCTGCTGAATCACTCTCCCCATGCAAATAGAAACGCCTCCCTCCGAAAAGCCCTATGAAAAGCCCGAGGGCGAACGCCGTGGCCTGGTCATCATCAACACCGGCGACGGCAAGGGCAAGAGCACGGCCGCGTTCGGCCTGGCTTTCCGCGCCACGGGCCGGGGCAAGGCCGTCAAGGTCTTCCAGTTCATGAAGGTGCCCACGGCGCGTTTTGGCGAGCATCGCCTGGCCGATCAGGTGGGCCTGCCCATCGAAGGCCTGGGCGACGGCTTCAGCTGGAAAAGCCGCGATCTGGAGCATTCCGCTCAGCTGGCCCGCGATGGCTGGGAAAAGGCCAAGGCAGCCATCTTGTCGGGCGAATACTTTCTGGTGGTGCTCGACGAAATCACCTACCCGCTGATTTATGGCTGGCTGCCGCTGGAGTCCGTGCTGGAGACCCTGAAGGCCAGGCCCAAGGAGGTTCATGTCTGCCTGACTGGCCGCCGTTGCCCGCAGGAACTCATCGATCTGGCCGATACCGTGACCGAGATGAAGCTGATCAAGCACGCTTTCCAGGCGGGTATCCCGGCCCAGCGCGGCATTGAGGATTGACCATTCTTGACCATCTCCGCGCTGGCGCAGCAGCATGTCAAAGGTGTGAATCGCTGGTGCATTTGTTTGTAATAAAAAAAAGTTCGCTTAGACTGCGCGGCACGCAGGTATGTGCCTGCTTTCTTTGAATCTTCTATGCATACCAGTATTGCGTTTGTGACCCGTCACCGTCTTCGTGCAGCCCAGGCAGCAGCCGTGCTGGCCCTCAGCGGCCTGCTCAGCGCCTGCTATGTGGTGCCCATGCAGCCCACGGTGGGTGGTCCTGTGCAGTCGCCCGCAGCGGCTGCTGCCAGCGCGCAGCAGCCCGTGGCAAGCACGGTCACTTTCAATGCGCGCATGTATCCCGCCAACGACCTGGCCGCCAAATACGGTGCGGTGCAGGGCACGGTGACCAACGACCTGCATGGTCGCGGCATCTTCACCGCCAATGTGGCTGGCGAAACCTATACCGGCGAAGCCACACGCAACCCAGGCAATAGCCGCGGCGGCATGGCCAATGGCGTGGGCAGCCGCGGTGGCTGGATGAAGTGCAGCTACCAGATGAACTCCAACGCGCTGGGCACCGGCGAGTGCGAGCTGAACAACGGCGCACGCTTCACCATGCACCTGGGCAGCTAAGCCAGACAGGGCGCGTCGGGCCATTGACTATCGCCCGCCGCTTTGCTGCAAAGACCTCTTCGGAGGTCTTTTTTTATGCGCGAAAAGTTCACGCTTTCTTTGAGGTCGCTGACTGGCAGGAGAGGGGGATTGGCCGACAATGGTCGGTATGTCCGAGCCTGATGTTCCCACCCCCGCTTCCACCATCCCCGCCACGCCTTTTACCGAGGCCGAGCGCGCCGCGGTCTACCGCGCGATTTACGAGCGCCGCGACATGCGCCATTTCGCGGGCGGCCAGGTGGAGAGCGAAGTGTTGCTGCGCCTGCTGCGTGCCGCCCACCATGCGCCCAGCGTGGGGTTTATGCAGCCCTGGCGCTTCATCCGGGTGAAGAGCCCGGTGCTGCGCCAGGCCATCCACGCGCTGGTGGAAGAAGAGCGTGTGCGCACGGCCCGGGCCCTGCGCGCGCGCGAGGAAGACTTTATGCAACTCAAGGTGCAGGGCGTGCTGGATGCGGCCGAGGTGCTGGTGGTGGCCATGCCGCCGGGGCGCGAGGCGCATATCTTTGGTCGCCGCACCCTGCCCGAGATGGACATTGCCAGCAGCGGCTGCGCCATCCAGAACCTGTGGCTGGCCGCACGCGCCGAAGGGCTGGGCATGGGCTGGGTGTCCATCTTCGATCCCCAGGCCCTGGCAGCCCTGCTGCAGATGCCACCCGGCGCCCACCCGCTGGGTGTGCTGTGCCTGGGGCCGGTGAATGCCTATTACGCCGAGCCCATGCTGCAGCAGGAAAAATGGGCCAGCCGCGCGCCCTTGGAAGACATGCTGATGGATGACCTCTGGGATGCCTCGCGCATTGCTCCGCCGCCTGCGGGCCAGCACTCTGGCGCATAACAAGGCATGACTGCTATCACCTGGTGGGAGTTGCTGGCCTGGTCTTTCAGCCCGCTGGCCTGGCTGTACAAGGCATGGATGGCGCCCGAGGTGGCAGCCCAGCTGCTGTGGGCGCGCCATGGACTTGGCGCGCTGCTGGCCGTGGTGGTGGCCCTGGCGCTGGACAGGCTGTGGGGTGAGCCCCCCACCTGGCTGCACCCCGTGGTCTATATGGGCAAAGCCCTGGGCTGGCTGGGCCAGCGTGTGGCCGCGCGCGAAGAAGTCGCGCGGGATTACCAGCGTTTTGTACTCGCAGCGCTGCTGTGGTGCGCATTGGCTGCTCTGGTTTTTATTGCGTACGGGGTGGTCTTGTTCCTGCTGCCCTACGAGCCCTGGTGGCTGACCGGGGTGGTCGTGGGCGTGCTGCTCAAGCCGCTGCTGTCCTGGCGCATGCTCAAGGACGAGGTGCTGGCCGTGGAAGCCGCGCTGCAGCAGTCGCTGCCCGCAGGGCGCGAGCGTTTGCGCTGGCTGGTTAGCCGCGACACCGCACAGCTGGATGCCGCCACGGTGCGCGAAAGCGCCATCGAAACCCTGGCCGAGAATTTGAATGACTCCGTGATTGCTCCGCTGTTCTGGTTTGCCGTGGCCGGCCTGCCGGGCGCGGCGCTGTATCGATTGGCGAACACGGCCGATGCCATGTGGGGCTATCCCGGTTGGCGCGGCCAGGGCGCGCAGCGCCGCCACTGGCAATGGGCTGGCAAATGGGCGGCACGGGCCGATGATGTGCTGAGCTGGCTGCCGGCCCGCCTCACGGCAGCCTGGCTGGCGCTGCTGGCCGGTGGCCTGAACTGGCAGGCCTTGCGGCGCGATGCCGCCGTCACCCCATCGCCCAATGGCGGCTGGCCCATGGGGGCCATGGCCCAGGCGCTGGGCGTGCACCTGTCCAAGCCCGGCGTCTACCAGCTCAACCCCGAGGGGAGTGCACCGGAATCTGCCGATCTGCTGCGTGCCGTGGCTTTGGCATCTAAAGTGCTTGTAACGCAGGTGGTCTGCGCATTGGCAGCTATGATTTTGATTGCATTGTGGATGTGGAGGACCAGCACCCATGGCGGATAACCTGCATGGCGGCACGGACGCGCTGGGCGTGCCTGCCCATGATTTCTCCACCAACCGCAATGCCTGCGGGCCTTGCCCCGCCGCAGAGGCTGCACTGCAGGCCGCCCATGGGGCGCAATACCCCGATCCGCTCTATACCGAGCTGCGCGCACAGCTGGCGGCCTTCCACGGCGTGGCGCTGGAGCGCCTGCTCATAGGCGGCAGCAGCAGCGAGCTGATTCACCGCCTGACCCAGCATGCGCTGCGCAGCGGCGCCCGTGGCATCAGCCTGCCTCCGCACCACTATGGTGACTACGCCCAGGCCGCTGCGGTCTGGGGTCTGGCGCAGCAGGGACGTGAACAGGCCGAGCTGCACTGGTGGTGCGAGCCCTCCAGCCCTTTGGGGCAACTTGAGGTTGAAGGCTTTCCCCCTCTCCCCCAGGGAGAGGGTTGGGGTGAGGGTGCACGTTCCTGGCATGTACTCGACTGCGCTTACCGCCCGCTGTGGCTGGAAGGGGCAGCGCCCGCGCGCCATCTGGATGGCCTGTGGCAGCTGTGGACGCCCAACAAGGCCCTGGGAATGACAGGGGTGCGCGCGGCTTATGCGATTGCGCCCGTGCATGTCTCTTCGGCCGAGATGCAGGCGCTGCGCGCGCTGGCGCCATCCTGGGTGGTGGGGGCGCACGGCGTGGCCATGCTGCAGGCCTGGGTCACGACCGAGGTACAGCAATGGCTGGCACACAGCCTGGACCAGCTGCGCGCCTGGAAGGCGCAGCAGCTGGCGCTGTGCGCGCGCCTGGGCTGGCAGGTGCTGCCCGGCCACCAAGCCAATTACTTTGTGGCGCGGCTGCCGCTGGATGCAGGCGATCTGGCCAAGCGCCTGACCGCCTTGCGTGCCCAGGGCATCAAGCTGCGCGACTGCGCCAGTTTTGGACTGCTAGGGGCTGTGCGCCTGGGCGTGCTGCCACCGGCATCGCAGGCCGCGCTGCAAGCCGCCTGGAATGCTTGAAGAGAACGAGAACATGAACCCGCAAATTCAACTGCCGCAGCCCCAGGCCGGCCAACGGCCCGCGCTGTGCGTGATGGTGCTGGGCACCAGCAGCGGCGCCGGCAAAAGCTGGGTGGCCACGGCCTTGTGTGCCTGGTACCGGGCACAGGGCTATAAGGTCGCGCCCTTCAAGGCGCAGAACATGAGCAACAACGCCCGCGTGGTGGCCACGCCCGATGGGCAATGGGGTGAAATTGGCACGGCCCAATACCTGCAGGCCCTGGCTGCGGGCTGCACGCCCGATGTGCGTATGAACCCGTTGCTGCTCAAGCCCGAGGCCGATACGCGCAGCCAGGTGGTCTTGCTTGGCCAAGTGGACGAGGCGCTGTCGCGCATGCCCTGGCGCGGCCGCAGCCTCAAGGTTTGGCCGCAGATTGCCCAGGCCCTGGACGATTTGCGGGCCGAAAACGATGTGGTGGTGATCGAGGGGGCGGGCTCTCCGGCCGAGATCAATCTGCATGCCAGCGATGTGGTGAATATGCGCGTGGCAAAGCATTGCGCGGCGCATTGCCTGCTGGTGGCCGATATCGACCGGGGTGGGGCATTTGCCCATTTGTACGGCACCTGGGCCTTGCTGCCTCCCGATGAGCAGGCCTTGATCCAGGGCTTTGTACTGAACAAATTCCGGGGCGATGCTAATTTGCTGGCGCCCGCGCCGCAGATGCTGCAGGAGAAGACTGGCGTGCCCACGGTGGCCTGCATTCCCATGCAATGGGCCCATGGCCTGCCCGAGGAGGACGGTGTGTTCGACGACCGTGGCAGCCAGGGCGCAGGCCAGGCCGTGCACACCACGGTGGCGGTACTGGCCTATCCCCGCATCAGCAACCTCGATGAATTCCAGCCCCTGCTGCAAGTGCCCGGCCTGCGCCTGGTGTGGGCGCGCTCGCCCGCGCAGCTGCTGGATGCGGACTGGGTCATTCTGCCCGGCAGCAAGGCCACGGTGGCCGACCTGGAGTGGATGCGCAGCCAGGGGCTGGATGCCGCCGTGGTGGCCCATGCCCAGGCCGGCAAACGCGTGCTGGGCATTTGCGGCGGCCTGCAAATGCTGGGTGAGGCGCTGATTGATCTGCATGGTGTGGATGGCAATGCCGCAGGCCTGGGTCTGCTGCCACTGGTGACGCTGTTTGCCCAGGACAAGACCGTGCAGCCCACCACGCTGACCCTGCCGGCGCTGCTGCCGCCCTGGCAGGCCCTGGGTGGGGTGCGTGTGCAGGGCTATGAAATCCACCACGGACAGACCCAGCTGCGGGCCGATATGCAAGCCGGTGCGGCAGACCCCGCACAAGAGCTGCTGCCCGGCATGTGGTGGCAGGGCGGCAACCCGGCTGTGGTCGGCACCTATTTGCATGGCCTGTTTGAAAACGCCAGCGTGGTCCATGCCTTGTTTGGAGAGTCCGCCCCCAGCCTGGACCAGGTGTTTGCGCGGCTGGCGCAAGGCGTGGGGCAGTGGTTTGTGCCGCCGGCCGCCGAGAGCGCGCTGTAGGCTGCGGCCTGCAGGGGCAGCAGGGGTGGGCCGATAGCGTCGCTGTGCAAAAACGGCAATCTAGTGCTGTTATCCACTCTTGGTAATGGAGTTGCCAAATGAAACACTTTGGATTGCGTACGCTGCAGACCACGGTAGGTGCCGTGGCCTTGAGCATGGCGGGCTGGGCACTCGCACAAAGCAGCGACACGCCTGCTGCGCCGGCATCGCCCCCTGCGGCCGATGCCCAGGTCGCCCCCATGCACCAGCCGCCCCATGCGCAGCCCCGGCACAACAAGCCGCGCCATGCACAGCCGCGCAGGGCCGATCACCGCCAGCACATGGGCAACCCGCAGGCCCGGGAAGCCGCCGCCGCACGCCAGGCCGAGCGCCAGGGGCAGTTGGGCGGCCCGCAAAGCGCCAACCAGTACGAGCGCAATGCCATGGCCCGCTGCCAGGTGTTCAAGGCCGATACCGACCGCCATAGCTGCGAGCAGCGCATGCGCCATGGCCATGTCAGCGGTTCCGTGGAAGGTGGCGGCATGCTGATGGAGTACACCGAGCAGGTGCCGGTGTCGCAGTAAATCAGGACAGCTGCATCAACCCAGGCTGCGCCGCCTGGGGGTGATGCAAAGCCCATGATGCAATCGCTTCTGCCTTCCGGGTGGAGGCGATTTTTTTAAAACGTGGGTGGCGTGCACACCCAGAAGATGCTGGCGCGCTCTTTGCCGATATTGCGGTAGGAATGCGGGAGGTGGGAGCGAAAGGAGAAGGCGTCACCGGCTTTGAGCTCGTAGCTGACGCCGTCCAGAATCAGCTCGGCATGGCCGCACAGCACATAGCCCACCTCTTCACCCTCATGGGTGATGGAGGCCCCGCTATGGCCCCCGACCTCGATGTGGTGGATGGTGCACTCCAGCAAATGGCCGTTCTTGAAGGGGATGATGCGCTCGAAGGAGACCCCGCCTGCGCCGCGTTTGCGCTCCAGCGTAATCAGGGGGCGCTTGCCGGCGGGGTAGATGGGGCCTTCGTCGGGGTCCGTCTCATCAAACAGCCACGACACATTGGAGTCCAGCACCCGCACCAGGCGGTGCACCAGGGGCAAAGAGGGCAGCGCTTTTCCATTCTCGATCTTGGAGAGAAGGCTTTCGGAGCATTGGCTCAGCTCAGCCAGCGTGCGCAATGTCAGGTTCTTGGTCTGTCTGGCGAGCTTGAGCTTGACGCCGAGTCTTCTACGCGATTCATCGAGGGCGGGGTCGGCTGGCGCAACACTTTTCTTGACTCTGTCCATACTGCTCAATCTGGCGGGATACGCTAAAGCCCTGGGGGTGCCTGCCCCAGGGCTTATCCACAAAGCTATCAGTGGGCCATTCCCCCATCCACCATCATCGCCTTGGCGGTGATGTACCTGGCTTCCTCTGAGGCCAGAAACACATACATGGGGGAGACCTCCGAGGGAACGCCCTGTCGCCCCAGGGGGACGGCGCGGCGAACGATCTCAGAATGTAACGCGTCGCCCCCCATATGGTCTATGGCTGGGCGGTTGAAGGGCGTGTCAATCCACCCTGGCAGCACGGCGTTGACCCGGATATGGTCGGGCGCCAGCTCTAGGGCCAAGGCCGTGGTGAAGGCGATCACAGCCCCTTTGGCAGCCGCGTATGCGCTCATGCCCGGCGCACCGCGCAGCCCAGCGAGCGAGGCCGTGGTGGTGATGCTGCCGCCGCCCGCGCGCCGCAGGGCGGGTGCGCCGTATTTGGCGGCCAGAAAGGTGCCGCGCGCATTGACCGCGAAGATCGCGTCCCAGGTTTCTGCTTCGAAGGTATCGACCTTGCCTACGCGCATAGCGCCCGCGAGGAAGACCAGGGTATCCAGGCCGCCGAGCAGGCGTTCCGCATCGCGCACCACCTCGCGCATCGAGGCTTCATCGCGTACATCGCAGCCGAGGCCATGGGCTGATGCCCCCAAGGGGCCGAGTTGCGCGATGACCTCCTGCACGCCCGCGCTGTTGATGTCGGCGATGGCGATGCGCGCGCCGTTGCGCACAAAATCTTCTGCACAGGCCCGTCCTATGCCGGTGGCGGCGCCAATGAGCAGCGCCCGTTTTCCCTGAAGTCGCATCACATACTCCCTGTTGAAAAACGTTTCAAGCCATGGGCGGTGTGTAGTTCCGCGCAGCAGAGGGGGGGGCATGGGTGTGGGGCTGCGTGCCTGGCATGTTGCGCGCGTCCGGCATGCGCGCAGCATCCAAGTGACAAGCCACCAGGCCTTCTCCCTGGACCGGTCTGAGTATGGGGTCAACTTCTGCGCACTGCGCCATGGCAAATGGGCAGCGCGTGCGAAAGCTGCACCCTTGAGGGATCTGGATGGGGTCAGGTGGCTCGCCCTCTAGCAGATAGGTTTCCGTCCTGTAGGGCTTTGCTTCGATGCTGGGCGCGGCACTGAGCAAGGCGCGGGTGTAGGGGTGGCAGGAGCGGCTGAATATGGCGTCGTTGTCGGCCAGCTCCACGATGCGGCCGAGGTACATGACGGCAATGCGGGAGCAGACACGGCGGACCATGGCCAGGTCGTGGGAGATGAAGACATAGGTGATGCCGCGCCGCGCTTGAAGCTGCTTGAACAGATCCAGCAGCTTGGCCTGCTCCACCTGATCGAGGGCTGACAAGGTTTCATCCAGGATGAGCAGCTCCGGCTCGAGCATCAGCGCGCGGGCGATGTTGACCCGCTGACGCTGCCCGGCGCTGAGGCCCACGGGCAGGCTGTCAAAAAGTTCGGGGGACAGCCCCACCTCGACCATCTGCGCCATCACCCGCTGGCGCAGCGCCTGGCCCCGCAGCGGTGAATGGATGCGCAGCGGCTCCGAGATCGTCCGGCCTATGGTGGCATGGGGCGCAATGGCGTTGTAGGGGTCTTGCAGCAGCAGCTGAAAGCGCCGCCGCATGTGCAGCAGCTCGCGGCCGCGCAAAGCCCCGAGATGGGTGTCTTCAAAAAAAACCGCACCGCTGTCTGGGGACTCGAGGCAGCTCAGCAGGCGGGAAAGCGTTGACTTTCCACAGCCCGACTCCCCGATGATGCCGACGTTCTCCCCTTTTCTGACGGAGAACGAGACGCCGCGTACCGCCTGAATTTTCTGGGTGGCAAAAAGCGCGCGCTGGTTGCGCACCGCGTAGCTTTTGACGACGGCACGCACATCCAGAATGGTCTCGCCCAGCACGGCCTTCGGCGGTGCCTGCACGCCCCAGATTCTGGGGACCCGTTCCAGCAGTGCGCGGGTATAGGCATGTTCCGGCTGTTCGATCAGGCGAGCAATGGGCGCGCGCTCCACGATGCGGCCTTGGTCGAGCACGATCACCTGGTCGGCAATATCGCGCACGATGCCCAGAAGTGAAGACACAAAGACGATGGCGGTGTGAAAGTCTTGCTGCAGCTCCTTGAGCAGACGCAGGATCTGGGCCGCCACAGTCACATCGAGCGACTGAGTGATGTTGTCCGCAATGAGCAGACGCGGGTTGGAGACCAGGGCGTCCACGATCAAGGCACGTTGCAGCATCCCGCCGCTGAACTGAAACGGGTATTCGTCAAAGCGCTTGGCTGCGGAAGGAATGCGCACCGCATCCAGCACCTCGATCACCCGGCGTTTGGCCGCCTTTTTTTCCATGCCCGGTGACACCGCGAGCAGCTTTTCTTGGATTTGATGCCCTACCGGCAGCGTGGGGTCGAGTGCGCTGCCCGGATTGGCGCCGATATAGGCGATTTCTCTTCCCCGCAGCTGGCGCATCTCGGCGGGCGTGCACTGGAGCAAATCCTTGCCGCGGTAACGCACCTGCCCCCCCGAGATCTGGAGTGGTGCACGCAGCGCATTCACCAGTGCCCGGGACAGCACGGTCTTCCCGGATGCGCTCTCTCCGATGATGCCCAGCACGGCGTTCGAGGCAATGGAAAAGCCAATGTCCGTCAGGATTTTGCGCGGCGCCCCATGGGTGCAAAGCTCCACGGCCAGCTTGTCGACCACCAGAACCGGGGGCGGCGAGAGCGCGTCAGCTTGAGGTCCCATCACTCCACTCCCTGAAGGGCTTGGTTGCGCGCGCGTTCCAAGAATCCGCCGATGAGATTCAGGCTGCTCAATGCCAGGGCCAGCAGCACGCCAGGAACAATGGTGATCCACCAGGCATTCAGCAGGTACTGGGTGCCCGAGGAGATGATGGTGCCGAAGGTGGGCGTTGGCGGTTGTATGCCTATGCCGATGAAGCCGAAGATGGCTTCAAAAATCATCATGCGTGCCACGTCCAGCACCGCCACAAAAGCCATGGGAGGCAACACGCTGGGCGCAATATGCCTGGCCATGATGCGCATATCGGAGGCGCCCAGAATCTGGGCGGCCCGCACATATTCTTTCTGGCGCTCCGCCAGCGTGACGCTGCGGGCCACGCGCGCATACACCGGCCAGCTCGAGAGGATTAGCACCGCAATCACGGAGAGGGCGGTGGGGCGCGACATGCCCAAAATGGTGATGGCCAAAATGATGACGGGGATGGACATCTGCACGTCGGTCAGACGCATCAGCGCAATGTCCACCCAGCCGCCGCGATAGCCCGAAAAGATGCCGATGGCACAGCCCAGCACGAACATGCCGACGACGCTGACAAGGCCAATCGCGAAGGCATTGCGCAGGCCGATGAGGGAGCGCAGCAGCAGGTCGCGACCCAGCTGGTCCGTGCCCATGAAGTGCCGCAGCGATCCGCCCTCCATGAAGGCGGGAGGCAGAAAACGCTCCGCGACGTTCATGCGCGTGGCCGACGCATCAATGAGCAAGGGGCCCAAAACGGCAAGCAATGCCAGCATGGCAAAGATCGCAAAGGCCAGCTTCATCTCGGTGTGCTTCCACGCACTGCGCACAATGCGCTCGTTGATGCCGGCGCGTCGCGCCGCATGCACGGGGTGTGGCATGGACGTCTCCATCAGAACTTCAAGCGCCGGTCAATGCTGGTGGACAGATAGTCCACCAGCATGTTGAGAGAGACCAGGGCACTGCTTGCGAGGATGGCAACGGCCTGGATGATGGGGAAGTCGCGCTGAAAGACGGCGTTGATGGTGAGCAAGCCGATGCCGGGATAGCTGAAGATGTACTCGACCACGAACAGCCCGCCCAAAAGCATGCCGATCATTTGCGCGCCAAAGAGGTTGAGCAAAGGGATGGAGGCATTGCGCAGCACATGCCGGGTGACCATGGCCCGGTAGGACAGGCCGCGCACCAGGCCTACGTCAAAGTAGGCCTCGCCCAGGTTGGCGGCGACCGAGACGGAGATCGACCGAATCATGACCGGCGCCAGCTCTATGGCCAGGACCATGGCCGGAATGATGGTGTAGCTAAACCCCTGGTAGCCAATCGCTGGCAGCAGCTCCGCCTTGGCGGACAGCAAATAAATGAGTACGACCCCCACCCAGATATTGGGCAGGGAGACGAACAGCGAGCTGGTGTAGAGGCCTATGCGATCGGGCCAGCGCCCTGCGTTCAAACCGGCGCCCAGCCCCATGGGAATGGCGACGATCAAGGCGAAAAAAACGCCCAGCGCGGCAAGCTGCAGCGAATAGGGGAGTGCGCTTGCAATCAGCTGCGCAACGGAGGCGCGGCTTGCATTGCCCGGGCTTTGGGTGTCTTGCGTGCCACTGCTGCTCCCGCCCTGCGCTCCACGGATGAAGGAATGCCCCAGGTCACCGGTGGCGACTTCGCCGAGAAAGCGCGTGAACTGCACCGGGATGGGGTCGCGCAGGCCGAGCTGCTTTGCGGTTTCCTCTAGAACATTGGCGGGCGTCATGGGCCCCAGGATGATGCGGATGGGATCCCCCGGCACCACGCGAAGCAGTGTGAAGATGGCGAAAGCCACCAACAACACAATCACCAGGCCCTGGCTGATGCGGCGTGCAAAAAACTCGATGGCAAATGTCATGGCAAGGCCTTGCGCAAAGCGTGAACGAGCGTCACCCCGGCCTGTTGTATTCGCAAGCCGTGATGGTTGGGGCGGTGGATGCGGCGTGCGCGCCGCGTGGGGCTCAGATAAAGCGCGCTTTGCTCAGGTCGACAGGGCCGTTGGGGTAGAAGCTGACGCCTTGCAGGTTCTTGGTCATGGCGCGCAAAAAGACCGAAGAGAACAGCGACAGGCTGGGCACCTTGCTCGCAATCAGCGGCAGCGTCTCTTCCTGCAGAATCTTTTGGCGGGCTTCGACGGTGTCTGCATTGCGCTCCTTGTCCAGCGAGGCATCGAGCTGCGGGTCTGCGATGCCGTTGACCAGCGCGAATTTCGAGTGGTAGTTGGGGCGCAGCACCAGGTCTGGCTCGGGAGAGCCGGTGATCCAGCCCACATCGATGATGTGGCCAGGCCCCTGGCCGTCGGCGCGGCGGTACAGGCGTTCTTCCCATGCCGCAGGCTCCAGCGTGGTGAGCTTTACCGGAAAGCCTTGCTCTTGCAGCATGCCGGTGATGAGCTCTCCGTACTCGCGCGTCTTGGGGTAAAAACCCACCGAGGTGATGTATTCGATATCCGGCAGCCCCTTGCCCTTGGGGAAGCCGGCGGCAGCCAGCAGCTTTTGCGACAGTGCGGGGTCGAACTTGGGGTAGCTGGCCAGGTTGGTGTAGCCGAACTTGACGGGGGACAGATGACAGCCTGCGTTCTGCCCCGCATCGCCGACCACGGTCAGCACCTGTGCACGGTCAATGGCATGCACGGCGGCGAGCCTCAGGCGCAGGTCATTGAATGGGGGCTTGTTGCAGCGGAAGTGGAGGTATTTGTTTTCGCTGGAGAGGCTGCGGTCCGTGACGATGCGTGGGTTTTGCTTGAGCGAGGCATATTGCTCCGGCTCCAGCCGCTCCGCGAGGTGGTACTGCCCATTGAGCAGGCCCAGCACCCGGGTGTTGGCATCGGGCACATAGGCCCAGACCAGATGGTCGATGGGGGGCTTGCCTTCGTAGTAGTTGTCAAAGGCTTTGAAAATGATCTGGTCGCCCTTGGTCTCTACATAACGGTAGGGCCCTGTTCCGTTGGGGCGCCGCTTCAAGGTGGCGGGGTCTGCCACGTCCTTGGCAGAAAGAATGGGCAAAAAGCCCACCAAATACCAGAAGTTCAGAGCGGGGTAGCCGTGCTTCTGGGTGTTCAGCCGAATCTTGTAGCGGTCTACGATTTCCACATCCACGCGACCCGGGTACCAGGCGGAGGCGGGTCTTTCCGGTTGCGAGGCGTATTCGAAGGTGGCCTTCACATCCTCGGCCGAAAACTCCTTGCCGTCGTGAAACCGGACGCCCTTGCGCAAGCTGTATTCCAGCGTGAATTTGTCGATGACCTTCCAGCTGGTGGCCAGGTCAGGAAGGATCTCGCTGGCATTTCCGGGCCGCATCGGGCATTTCGTCAAATGCCCATACAGAAAGCCTTCGGCCGTGATTTGCGGGGCCACCGTGTGCGAGCTGGGATCCCAACTGCTGGTCACGGTGCCGGCAGCGGCAAAGACCAGGGTTTGCTCGTTCTTGGCCCAGGCTGTGGTGGCGGCCGTGCTGTGGATCAGCGCAGCGCTCGCTCCGAGCGTTGATCCTTTTGAAATGAAACCACGTCGTGTAAGCGCCATAGCTTGCTTCCTCGCATTCAGATGAACACATGAGACTGCAGTGCAACCGCTGAACGAGCGGCGGTGTTTATTTTTCAAGTGACTTGATTATTTGTCAAGTAACTTGAATTTGGTGCATGAGTGATTCAATTCGGTGCGCATGAAAGCTGCGAGCAACAGCCGTGAAATGCACCCTGGCATTGATCTGCGGGCGTGTGGGCAGGACGATACTTGGGGCTTTCTCCACTTTGGAGCGCAGCCTGCCGTGAAGGCATGGACGGGCGCCTCCCATTTTTGGCTATGCACGACTTTCTCCCCACCGTGGCCTCCATCCAGGACGAGGCATTCACCCGGCATGTCCAGCATCTGCTGGATGACAAGACCAAGCCTGTGGGATCGCTGGGCCAGCTCGAACGCCTGGCCCTGAAACTGGCCTGCATCCTGGGCACGGAGCCGCCTGTGCTGCAGGCCCCGCAGATGGTGGTGTTTGCCGCCGACCATGGGCTGGCGGCGCGTGGCGTGTCTGCCTATCCCCAGGATGTGACCTGGCAGATGGTGGAGAACTTCCTGGCCGGCGGTGCAGCGGTGAGCGTGCTCTCGCGCACCCAGGGCATTCACCTGAACATCGTGGACTGTGGTGTGGCCCGCGATATAGACCGGCGCGAGCAAGACCCCGAAGACAAGTTGCCCAAGCCCGGCGAGCCGCGCCTGTGGCGGCGCAAGGTAGCCTATGGCACGCGCGACTGCAGCACTGGCCCGGCCATGACGGCGGAGGAATGCCGCATGGCCATCCACAACGGCATGGCCCTGGTCAAACAGCTGCCGGGCAATGCCCTGTTGCTGGGCGAGATGGGCATTGGCAATACCTCCTGCGCATCGCTGCTGCTGGCGCGGCTGGGGCAGCTGGATGTGGCCAGCGTCAGCGGCATGGGTACGGGCCTGGACGCCGAGGGCCTGCGCCGCAAGGTGGAGGTGCTGCGCAGCGTGCTGAACCACCATGCCGATGTGACTGAACCGTTGGCCGTGCTGGCTGCCATGGGCGGGCTGGAAGTGGCCACCATGGTGGGCGCCGTGCTGCAAGCCGCGGTGGAGCGCCGGGTGATTGTGGTGGATGGTTTCATCACCTCGGCCGCCGTGCTGGTGGCCAGCCGCCTGCGCCCTGCGGTGCTGGAACGCTGCGTCTATGCCCACCGCTCGGGCGAGCCCGGCCACACGCTGCTGCTGCAGGCCCTGGGGGGGGCGCCGCTGCTGGATTGGCAGATGCGCCTGGGCGAAGGCTCGGGCGCGGCCACAGTCTGGCCGCTGCTCGTTTCCGCCTGCGCCGTGCTGCGCGAGATGGCGAGTTTTGGCTCTGCCGGTATCTCCACCAAAAACATCTGAGTGGCCGCAGGCCTGTGGCTCTGGTCAGGCCGCCGGAGCGGGTCAGCGCAGTCCAGCAAGCGCTTGGGTCATCCCCACAACGCCCAGACAGCGCTTCAGGCGCGGCGTCTCGCCCGCTGACAGTACGTCTGTACGGCAAGGGCGAGCAACAAAGCATGAAGCGCTGTCTGGACGCCCCCAAACGAGGCACCACGAAGCCGCAAGGCTTCGCATCAAGACGGCATATTCAATGCACTTGCAGGCCGGGGAGAAATTCGATGCCAGTGCGGCGCACCAGCTCTTGGTAGCTGATGGGGCGCGTCACCGTCGCATCGTCGGCATTCGCCTGCCAATGCACCCAGGCGCGCTGGGTCTGGGCGTCGTAAACCAGCTTGAACAGGTGGGAAGGCACATGCACATGGTTGGCGCCTATGGTGCCGGCTTCGCCTTGGAACACCGGCCCGGTGATGATGTAGACATCGCCCCGCGCGCGGTGGGCGTAGCGGCGCGTGTCCTGCTCGATGCGGGCCCAGGGGCCGCTGTTTTGTGCCATGGACTGGGGCACCATATTGGCCAGCGAAAAGCTTTGCGCCATGGCCTGGGCCGTGGGCATGTCGCCTGCCGGTGCCATATGGCCGCGCGAGTAGCCGGAGCGCTTGTAGTCGTCCAGCTCGGCCCGCTCGGCGCGGGGTAGACGGGCATCGGCATAGAAGCGGTTGCTGCGCTTTTCGTTAGCGTCCTCGACCAGGGCGCGGTTCATGCGCTGGGCTACATAGACCGGGGTCTTGGTGCTGCCGCTGTGCAGCACGGCAAAGGCGTCATAGCACAGCGCGCGCAGCCGTGGCTGGGGCGCAATCGCCGGAGGCCTGCCGTTGGCAAAAAACTCCGGGCAATCGGCAAAGCCTGTGGCTGCGGCAGAAATGGCAGCAGCGTTGGGAGCGGGTGGGGATTTGGCGTGGAGGGAGGGGAGCAGCGCCAGGGCGCTGGCGCAGATCACGGCACGTGCTGTGCGTGTCCATATCGAACCGGATTTCACAAATTTTCAAAGGGCATTTCGCCCAGGCTGACCGAAAAACAGCGGCCATTGGACCTGAAATGCGGCAGCCCGAGGTGGCGCCGGGTTTCTGGGGGAAATGCGCTGCAGTGCTGAGCAGATCAGCACAAGCTGCTATGCAAAGTCGAGCGTGGTGTGCGAAAGCGCAGCGAGGCTGTCAGGTGCTAAACATCATCGAGCGATGCGCTCCAGCGATCGCCCCAGCCGCTGCGCGCCTGGTCGATCTGGCGGCGGTCGCGCTTGGTGGGGCGGCCATCGCGCAGGCTGGCAATGCTGTCGGCAGGTTCGGGAGCCAGGCGACGCTCCTCGGCCAGACGCAGGCGTTCGGCCAGGCTTTCCGCCGTCTCTTCATACAGCTGCTGGGCGATGGGGGCCGGCCCGCGCATGCCGCTCAAGGCCTTGACCACCACGGTGCGTGGCAGCGGGCCCTGGCGCAGAGCAATGCTGTCTCCAATCCGTACCTCGCGTGCAGGTTTGGTGGGCGCATTGTTGACGCTGACGCGGCCTTTGCCGATTTCTTCTACAGCCAGGCTGCGCGTCTTGTAAAAGCGCGCACACCACAGCCATTTGTCCAGTCGCATGGAAAGCAGATCGCTCATATGGCTGCCATTGTGCCTGTGCCCGGGCCGGTTTGTATGTCGAATGTATGTCGGCGGCTACGCATGCAGCGAGGGTTCAAAGTGAAGCCTGGGGCAGCAGCACTTCGGCATCCAGGCCGTGGATGGTGTCGCTGCCAGGCGCATGGCGGTTGCGCAGCTGCAGGTGGCCATGCAGGGCCAGAACAATCTCATGGCAGATGGCCAAGCCCAGGCCGGAGCCGCCATGGCCGTCGCCTGCTGAAAAAGGACGGAATAGTCGTTGCTGCAGCTCAGCGCTGATGCCGGGGCCGCTGTCGGTGATGCGCAGCAGCGCCATGGACGGGACGTCCTGGGCAGAAGAGGGCTGGGGCGCAGGCTGCAGTTGCACGCGCAGCGGGCTGCCCACGGGCGCATGGCGTATGGCGTTGTGCAGCAGATTGCGCACCAGCTCGCGCAGCATCCAGGCCGGGGCCTGCACCCAGACCGCGGCATCGGCCTGCAGCTCAAAGTCCAGGGTCTTGTCGGCCACCAGTGGGGCCAGGTCCAGGGCCACCTCGCGCACGATGGCATCCCAGGCCATGGGCGCCGCTGGGGCCGGGGCCTGGCGCAGCTGCTCCACCTTGGCCAGGGCCAGCATCTGGTTGGCCAGCTGGGTGGCGCGGTCCACCGTGGTTTCGATCTCGGCCAGAGCCTCGGCTGGCGGCATATCGCCGCGGCGAGCCGATTGCACCTGGGTCTTGAGCACGGCCAGCGGCGTGCGCAACTGGTGGGCCGCATCACGCACAAAGCGCTTTTGGTGCTGCAGCAGCCGGCTCAGCCGGGCCATGACCTGGTTGGTCGCTTCCAGCAGCGGCTGCAGCTCACGCGGTGCGGCAGGCGGGGCCAGCGGGCTGAGGTCACCCTGCGGGCGCTGAGCCATGGCCTGGCTGATGCGGCGCACCGGGCGCGTCACCCGCTGCACCACCAGCAGCACGGTGAGCACCACCAGCAGCACCAGCAGGGCCTGGCGCCACAGCGTATCGGCCAGCAGGTGCAGGGCCAGCGTGCGGCGCAGCTCCAGGGTTTCTGCCACCTGGATCACGGCCATGCTGCGGCCCGTGGCACTGGCCACCGGTTGCAGCAGCACGGCCACGCGCACGGGCTGGTCACGGAATTTGGCGTCATAGAAATCCACCAGGGCCGCATAGGGCGGGCGCATGGGAATCTGGCCGCGCCAAAACGGCAGCTCGGCAAAGCCAGACACCAGCTCTCCATCCAGGGTGGAGACGCGGTAGAACATGCGGCTTTGGTTGTCGGCCTCAAAGATTTCCAGCGCCGAATAGGGAACGATGGAGCGCAGCTGGGCATGTTCGTCATAGCCGTCCACATCCAGCTGTTCGCTGATGCTTTTGGCCGAAGCCAGCAGCGTGCGGTCATAGGCGGTGTGCAGTGTCTGCAGCGACTCCCGGTACAGGCTGACGGTGTTGAAGCCAATGGACAGCACCACGGGCAGCAAAATGCCCACCAGCAGCTGGCGCCGCAGCGACCAGGGCGCGGGGGGCCACAAGCGATGCCACAGCAGCAGCGGCCGCTCCAGCTGCGGCGGAACCTGGTGCGCAAGAGGGGGCGGCGTGGGCGCGGACATGGCTTCAGCCCTGGCTTTGCTTGAGCAAATAGCCCAGGCCGCGCAGCGTCACCAGGTCCACCCCGGTGCCCGCCAGCTTTTTGCGCAGGCGGTAAACCACCACTTCGATGGCTTCGTACTGCACGGTGGCTTCACCCGGAAACACCAGGGCATACAGCCGCTCCTTGGCCACGGCCTGGCCGGGGCGCGCCAGCAGCGCCTGCATCAGCGCACGTTCTCGTGGCGTGAAGTCCATGGGCTCGCCCAGGTGGTAAACAGCGCCGCTGTCGCGCTCATAGCGCATATGGCCCAGCTGCACGCTGTGGTCCGAGCCCGAGGGGGCGGCTGTCGCCGTGCTGCTACGGCGCAACAGGGCGCGCAGCCGCGCTTCCAGCTCATCCAGATCAAAGGGTTTGGGCAGATAGTCATCGGCACCGGCATTCAGGCCCAGCACGCGGTCGCCCACGGTGCTGCGGGCGGTGAGCACCAGTACTGGCGTGGCAAGCCCCAGGGCACGGCCCTGGGCCAGCACCTCCAGACCGTCCAGGCCGGGCAGGCTCAGGTCCAGCACCAGGGCGTCGGGTGGCTGGGCCTGCCAGCGCTGCAGGGCTTGCAGGCCATCCCCCACCAGGTGCACTTGCATGCCGCGGCGCAGCAGGGCGCGTTGCAGCGTGGCCTGCATGCTGAGGTCATCTTCGACAAGCAGTATCTGCATGGCGCAGCACCATAGCACCGCGCAAGCTGGCGCTGCGGCATGGTGACCTGGGGTTTTCACGGGGATTGGTGGACAGCGGTTTGACAGGCTGGCGCTGCATGATCGGCAGACCTCCTGCGGGCCGCGCCGCGCATGGTCTGCCAGGAAGCGTATCCATAAATTCAGAAGGAGACACCCATGCGACGCGATACCTTTCTCAAGTCCATGATGGCACTGGCAGCCGCCAGCAGCCTGCCCCTGTCGGCACAAGCTTCCGTGGCCATGAAGATGATGCTGCCGGCCAACCCCGGCGGCGGCTGGGACACCACGGGCCGCGCGCTGGGCAAGGCCTTGATCGATGCCGGCGTGGCCTCGACCGTGACCTATGACAACAAGGGTGGTGCCGCCGGTGCCATCGGCCTGGCGCAGTTCGTCAACGGCAGCAAGGGCGATGCCAATGCGCTGATGGTGATGGGGGCTGTGATGCTGGGCGGCATCATCACCGGCAAGCCGCCGGTGACCCTGGCCCAGGCCACGCCGCTGGCGCGCCTGACCAGCGAATACAACGTGTTTGTGCTGCCCGCCAACTCGCCCTACAAGAGCATGGCCGAGGTGATTGCCCAGCTCAAGAAAGACCCCGGCTCCGTCAAATGGGGTGGTGGCTCGCGCGGCTCCACCGAGCACATCGCGGCCGCCATGATCGCCCGCGCCGTGGGTGTGGACCCGGCCAAGATCAACCACGTGGCCTTCCGTGGGGGCGGGGAAGCCATCTCCGCCATCCTGGGCGGCAATGTGACCATTGGCGGCAGCGGCTATAGCGAATTCGCCGAATACATCGCCACTGGCAAGATGAAGCCTGTGGGCGTGACCTCGGAAGAGCGCCTCAAGGACCTGCCCAATGTGTCCACGCTCAAGGAGCAGGGCATCGACGTGTCCATAGGCAACTGGCGCGGCGTGTATGCCGGCCCCGGCATCAGCAAGGCCCAGCGCGACGAGCTGATCGCCAAGGTGGAAAAAGCCACCAAGAGCAAGGCCTGGGCCGAAGCCCTGGAAAAGAACGGCTGGACGCCCGCATGGCTGGCCGGCGACGCCTTTGCCAGCTTTGTGGACAAGGACTTTGCCAGCCTGCGGGACACCATGACCCGCTCCGGCATGGTCTGAACACCCCCCTGAGTCGCCTGCGGCGCCTTCCCCCCGCTCTTCGCGAGCTGCGCTCGCGGGCAGGGGGACGCTGCCAGCGCTGCGGGGCGGCCCTTGCGCGGCAGCCCTGGTATAGGGGGGCGAGGCTACGTCGGTTTCAGGGCCTGTTGTACTCACTGAATTTACTTGCACCGCTTGCGGTGCTCTCATAAGCGGAGCGGTCTATGCGCTCTGCATATGCGCTAGAAGCTTGTTGGCTTGCCAATCGCCTCCAGCGCCCTCCTTATCAGGAGACATCTATGACAAAACCTATTGCAGCAGACACTGAGATGCGGTCTGCCGACTCGACGCCGGAGGACGGAGTCATTCCTTCTGCGAAATGGCAGGCCGCTGTGGGCACTGCCGTGGTGCTGCTGGCTGCCGGCATGGCCTGGGGTGCCTCGCATATCGCGGGCGACGCCGGCTATGGCGGCGTGGGCCCGGCCTTTGTGCCCTGGTTGTGCGCGGCCGTGTTGGCCGTGTGCGGTCTGTGGCTGGTCTGGGAGGCCAAAACCGGTGGCTACCGCCATGCCGGCTCCGGCGGTGGCTCGGGCCGTGCCGATATCGGCGCCTTTGTCTGGGTGTCGGCCGGCATGCTGCTGAACGCCGGGCTGATCGAGCACCTGGGCTTCATCATCAGCTGCACGCTGTGCTATCTCCTTGCCGTGCAAGGCCTGCGCCGCGCGGCCCACCAGGCACATACGCTGACGCCCAAGACCTTGCTCAAGGACGCCGTGGTCGGCCTCTTGATTGCGGCACCAGTGTTTTGGGCCTTTACGCAATTCCTGGCCATCAATCTACCGGGCCTGACCGAGACGGGGTGGCTGTAATGGAACTGTTTGACGCATTGATGGCGGGCTTTGCCACCGCCGCCACACCCATCAATTTGCTGTGGGCGCTGCTGGGCTGTGCCCTGGGCACGGCCGTGGGCGTGCTGCCCGGTATCGGTCCGGCCGTGGCCGTGGCCATGCTGCTGCCCATCACCGCCAAGGTGGAGATCACGGCCTCGATGATCTTCTTCGCCGGCATCTACTACGGCGCCATGTATGGCGGCTCCACCACCTCCATTTTGCTGAACACCCCGGGCGAGACGGCCAGCATGGTCACGGCCATGGAGGGCAACAAAATGGCCAAGAGCGGCCGCGCCGGGGCGGCCCTGGCCACCTCGGCCATAGGCTCCTTTGTGGCCGGCACGATTGCCACGGTGATCGTGACGCTGTTCGCGCCCACGGTGGCTGACTTCGCCGTCAAGCTGGGCCCGCCCGAGTACTTCATGCTGATGGTGCTGGCCTTCACCACCGTGAGCGCGGTGCTGGGCCAAAGCAGTCTGCGCGGCATGACGGCGCTGTTCCTGGGCCTGGCCCTGGGCTGCGTGGGCATGGACCAGATCTCGGGCTCGGCCCGTTACACGGCCGACCGCATGGAGCTGCTCGATGGCATCGACATCGTGCTGGTGGCCGTGGGCCTGTTTGCCGTGGCCGAGGTGCTGTATGCGGCGCTGTTCGAGGGCAAGGTGGAGGAGTCGCAGAACAAGCTGACCCGGGTGCATATGTCGGCACGCGACTGGAAGCGTTCCTGGCCGGCCTGGATTCGCGGCACCATCATCGGCACGCCCTTTGGCTGTATTCCCGCCGGCGGCACCGAGATCCCGACCTTTTTGAGCTATGCCACCGAGAAAAAGCTGGCCAAGGGCGAGAACAAGGCCGAGTTCGGCAAGCAGGGCGCCATCGAAGGCGTGGCCGGCCCCGAGGCCGCCAACAATGCCACGGTGACGGCGGCGCTGATTCCGCTGCTGACCCTGGGCATTCCCACCAGCAACACCACGGCCGTGCTGCTGGGCGCTTTCCAGAACTACGGCATCAACCCCGGCCCCCAGCTGTTCACCAGCTCGGCCGCCCTGGTGTGGGCGCTGATTGCATCGCTTTACATCGGCAACGTGATGCTGCTGGTGCTGAACCTGCCCATGGTGGGCATGTGGGTCAAGCTCCTGAAAGTACCGCGCCCCCAGCTGTATGCCGGCATCTTGATCTTCGCCACCGTGGGCGCCTATGGCATGCGCCAGAGCACCTTCGATCTGTTTCTGCTGTATGGCATAGGCCTGCTGGGTGTGTTGATGCGCCGCTTTGACTTCCCCACCGCACCGGTGGTGGTGGGCATGATTCTTGGCCCGCTGGCCGAGGCACAGATGCGCAATGCGGTGGCCATTGGCGAAGGCAGCTTTGCCATCTTCTTGCAGCGCCCCATGTCGCTGACGCTGATCATCATCGTGCTGTCCGTGCTCATCGTGCCGCGTGCACTCAAGCATTGGGCCGAGCGCCGCATGGCCCTGCATGGCGGCAGCCCCACGGCATCGGTCTAGCGGGGAGACTGACTGCAGCCATCAGGCTGCAGTCACCTGCAAGGGAGCGCGAGGCGCTCCCTTTTTTCATGCGGGGGCGCCGCTGTCGCTGACCGGCGTGCCCACGCCCTCGGGCCAAGGCCGAAACAGCCGTGCCGCGACAAAGTCCACAAAGGCCCGGATCTTGGGCGAGAGCTGGCGGCTGGCGGGCCACAGCACATAAAACACCATCTGCTCCTGGTTGTAGGCGTCCAGCACCGTGACCAACCGGCCTTGCTGCAGCGGGGCATGCACCGCCAGCTCGGGCAGGCAGGCAATGCCAAAACCCTGCTCGGCAAAGCTCAGCTGCGGGTCCAGGGTGTTGGTCACCATGCCCACCGGCAGCTCCTGGGGCGACAGGGCGCTGCCGCGCAGCACCGGCCACACATCCAGCTTGCCGGTGCTGGGAAAGCGGTAGAGCAGGCAGGCGTGGCGGGCCAGGTCCTCGGGGCGCTCGGGTGTGCCGGTTTGGGCGAAATAGGCCGGGCTGCCAATCAGCACGCGGCGGCAGCTGCCCAGGCGCCGCGCGGTCAGGCGGGAGTCGCTGGGCGTGCCGGAGCGAATCACGGCATCAAAGCCTTCCTCGATCACATCCACCAGCCGGTCGGAATAGTCGATGTCCAGCGTGATGTCGGGGTACAGCCGCTGAAACGCGCCCAGCAAAGGCATGAACAAGCTCCCCACCGAGGGCAGGCTGATACGCAGCAGGCCGCTGGGCGTGGCCTGTGTGTGCTGCAGCTCGGCCTCTGCCGCTTCGACTTCGCAGAGGATGCGGCGGCAGCGCTCCAGAAACAAGGTGCCCTCGGGCGTCAGGTGGATGGTGCGTGTGGAGCGGTGGAACAGGCGCACGCCCAGGCGCGCTTCCAGCCGCACGATGGCCTTGCTGACGGCCGAGGCCGAGATACCCAGCTGCTGCCCCGCCGCAGTGAAGCTGCGCGTCTCACCGGCCCGCACAAACACCTGCAATGCGCCCAGATGTTCCATGGCGTGTCTTTCTTTTGATTGATGACTTGGTAGTCACAAGAATTTTGAACTGTAGCCTGTTTTTCTTTAATGTTGCCGGGCCCACACTGCCAACCACCCCCGACAGCCATGGTGGCTGCGGGCAAGGAATCCCGATGACGACCCCTTCTTCCTGCACCGCTGCGGCATCTGCGGCGGCTTCTGTTTCTGCGGCTGCTGTAGCGCCCACTTCCGACCGGCTGCCGCTGGCCGCCTTGCTGGCCCTGGCCATGGCCGGCTTTCTGGCGTTGATGACCGAAACCCTGCCTGCCGGCATGTTGCTGCCCATCAGCGCCGATCTGCAGATCACGCCCACCCAGGCGGGCCAGTTGGTCACGGCATATGCCGTGGGCGCTTTGGTGGCCGCGGTACCGCTGACGGCTGCCACCCTGGGCTGGCGTCGCCGTCCGCTGCTGCTGGTGGCGCTGTCGGCCATTCTGGTGTTCAACAGCGTCACGGCGTGGAGCAGCAGCTATGGACTGGTTCTGGCGGCCCGTTTGCTGGCGGGCATGGCCACGGGCCTGATCTGGGGCATGTTGGCCGGTTACGCGCGGCGTCTGGTGCCGCCCCATCTTGCGGGGCGGGCATTGGCCATCTCCGGTGTGGGGGCCCCCCTGGCCATGGCACTGGGGGTGCCACTGGGCGCATGGCTGGGCGCCGCGCTGGGCTGGCGGGCCAGCTTTGCGGCCATCTCGCTGCTGGCTTTGCTGGTGATGGCCTGGATCACGCTGCAAGTGCCAGACTCTCCGGGTCAGGCCGCGCAGCAGCGCAAGCCGCTGCGCCAGGTGTGGCGCACTGCCGGTGTGCGCACGGTGCTGGCCGTGCTGGTGCTGTGGGTGTTGGCCCACAACATGCTCTACACCTATGTGATGCCGCTGGTGGCGCCGGCCGGCCTGGCAGAACAGGTGGGAAAGGTGTTGCTGGTGTTTGGCCTGGCCTCCATGGTGGGCCTGGGCCTCAGCGGTCTGTGGATTGACCGCATGCTGCGCCGGCTCAGCCTGGTGAGTCTGGCGGGCTTCGCGGCGGCGGTGCTGGTGCTGGCCATGGCCGGCGGGTGGCCGGCCGCGGTCTATCTGGCCGTGGCCTTGTGGGGGCTGAGCTTTGGTGGGGCCGCGCCTTTGCTGCAGACCGCGTCGGCCCAGGCCGCAGGTGAGGGCGCCGATGTGGCGCAGTCCTTGCTCGTCACCGCGTGGAATCTGGCGATCGCCGCAGGTGGTCTGGCGGGTGGCCTGCTGTTGCAGGCGGTCGGCATTGTGCTGCTGCCTTGGGTGGCACTGGCGCTGATCGCCGTGGCCTGCGGTCTGGCGTGGGCGGCCAGGGCACATGGCTTTCCGGCCAGGGCGTAAACAGGTTTCTGGCTTGTGGGCTGCGGTATGGCGGCCAATGCAAAAAGGGAGCGCATGGCGCTCCCCTGGTGCGGTGTGCGGCCGGTTGGGCCGCGTGGTTTAGACCTCTGCCGCAATACGTGCTGTGTTGGCGTGAGGCAGGGCCGCGCTCCCCAGCCTTGTGCCGGACAGGGTTGCAGGAGCCATGGCCGGGGCGCGCATGCCGTCGATGGCCTCCATGCCGGCATAGTCGTTCAAGGTGAAGGTGGCCACCATCTGCGTCAGCGTTTCGGCCTGTTGGTTCAGGCTGGTGGCGGCAGCGGCGCTTTCCTCCACCAGGGCGGCGTTCTGCTGGGTCACCTGGTCCAGCTGCGAGACCGCGTCGCTGACCTGAGAGATGCCTCGGGCCTGCTCCTGGCTGGCGCTGTTGATCTCGTTGATCAGCGACGAAACCTGCTGCACCTGCTCCACGATGGCCTGGATGGTGTGGCCGGTGTCATCCACCAGCCGGGCGCCGTCGCCCACCTGGTCCACGCTTTGCTGGATCAGCAGCTTGATTTCCTTGGCGGCTTCGGCGCTGCGTCCGGCCAGGGAGCGCACTTCCGATGCCACCACGGCAAAGCCACGGCCTTGCTCGCCCGCGCGTGCGGCTTCCACGGCGGCGTTGAGTGCCAGGATGTTGGTCTGGAAGGCGATGCCGTCGATGACGCCGATGATGTCGGCAATCTTGCCCGAGCTGGCGGAGATGGTCTGCATGGTCTCCGTCACCTGGCGCATGGCATCGCCGCCCTGGCGGGCCGTGTCGGCCGCGCGCACGGCCAGGCTGGAAGCCTGGGCCGCCGCATCGGTGTTGTGGCGCACGGTGGCGGTGAGCTGCTCCATGGAGGCCGCGGTCTGCTGCAGATTGGAGGCCTGGGTCTCGGTGCGCTGGGACAGGTCGTTGTTGCCCATGGTGATCTGCGAGGCGCCGGTGGCAATCGATTCGCTGCCGCTGCGGATGCGGCCCACCACCTGGGCCAGATTGCCATTCATGGTCTGCAGCGCGCCCAGCAGGCGGCCGATTTCATCGTTGCCGTGGGCGCCTATGCGGGCCGTGAGGTCGCCCTGGGCCACGGTTTCGGCGATTTGCACGGCCTGGTCCAGCGGCTGGATGATGGCGCGTATCAAGCGGCGCGCCGACACCAGGCCCAGCACCACAATGGCCAGCAGCACGCCGGCGCTGATCAGCTGCAGGCGCTCATAGTCGCTGTGGGCCACCTCGTACTGGGTCTGGGCTTCTGCGGTCTGGATGGTGATCAGCTCGTCAAAGGCCTTGGCCAGCGGGGTCACGGTGGGGAACAGTCTGTACTCGATGAAGGCCCCCATGCGGTCCATGTCGTAATTGGCCAGCACGCTGTCCAGTTCCTTGAGGCGCGGCTGGGAGGCTTCTTTCAGCGATTCGATGCGGTGCACCAGCTCTTTTTCGCTGTCCAGCAGCGGGTGGGCCAGGTAGGCCGCCCAGGACTGGCCCATGCGCTCGCGCTGCTCCTCCAGCATGTGCTGGCCTTGCTCGGGCAGGATTTGCTGGACATAGACCTTGGTGGCCACCTCGATGAGCTTGACCGAATAGCTGTCGGCCACCACCTTGAGTTGCTGCATGGGCAGCACCCGGTCGTTGTAGATGGTGGACAGGCGCTGGTTGGCCACCTGCAGCTGCCACATCAAGGCCAGGGCCGAAGCCACCAGCAAGACCAATAGCGCGCTCACCAGACGCCACAGGCGGGCGCGGATGCTGACTTGTTTCATGCGAATTTCCTGAGGGGGGAGATACCCAAAGACCAGGCAGCGCAGCGGCTGACCAGACCGTGAGGCAGAGAGTTGTTAAATTTTGTCAGTCGATTCACTTATTGAAACATTTGGTCTAGCCCTGGAAGAGTGCAGTGCGATAGGGAATGCATATCAAACATCTTTGAAATGCTTATGAGTAAAGCACTTGATGCTCTGTTTTTTATAGTTTGCGGGTGCTATCAGCTTGTCAGTTTTTTGACAGTGTTAGCCTTGTTATGCGGCGATAGCTTGCTGCGCCAACCGCGAAGGCAGGGCGATCAGACCAGGGAACTGCGCGTTTCTTCGGATATCCAGTCGGCAAACGCCTGCACCTCCGGGCGCTGCATGGCGTGGGGCAGCGTCACCAGGTAGTAGGCAAAGCGCGCGGGCCAGGGCTTGTCCAGCACCTGTACCAGGCGGCCTGCAGTGATTTCCTCGTGGGCATATTCCTGGGGAACCAGGGCCAGTCCTTGGCCGGCCACGGCCGCCCGTATCAGCAAATAGTCATCTTCAAAAGCCGTGCCGCGTTCGGCGCGCGGGTCGTCGGCCTCACCATGGGCGGCCAGCCATAGCGCCCAGTCGGCACGGTCGGCATCCTGGAGCAAGGGGTAGGCCAGGCAGTCGGCTGGGGTGTAGACCGGGGCCATGCTGGCCAGCAGGCCGGGGCTGGCCACAGGCAGCAGCACCGGGGCCATCAAGGGCTGGGCCAGCAGGCCGGGGTACTGGCCCAGACCATGGCGTATGGCGATGTCCACCCGCTCGCGCTGCAGATCGACCAGGGCGGACGAGGCCTCGACGCGGACCTCGATCTCCGGATGCCGGTGGGTGAAGCGCCCCAGCCTGGGCACCAGCCAGGATGCGGCAAAAGAAGGCTGCGTGCTGATGGTGATGCTCGGCCTTGCGCGCGCCGCCTCCAGCGTATGCAAGGCGTTCTCGATCTGGTCGAAGGCCATGACCAGGCCCGGATGCACACGGGCGCCAGCCTCGGTCAGGCCCATGCGCTGGCGGCTGCGCACAAACAGCGGCAGGCCCACACGCTCTTCCAGCAGCCGTATCTGCTGGCTGACGGCGCCCGAGGTCACGCCCAGGGCCTCGGCGGCATGCTTGATGCTGCCGTGTCGCCCGACCTCCGTGAAAGCGCGCAGGGCCAGCAAGGGGAAGACGGGGTTCATGGTTTAGATTTTCTAAATTTATGAGAAAGATTTAATCGTTTCTCTTATAAGGTATCAGTGAGCAGAATGCATTTTCCAGATGTCTTGAAGATTTAGCCAGACTTATTTTGTTGGCGGACGCTGGAGCATGAAAGAAAGCCATGATTCACCTCTATACCGACAGCTCTCCCAATGGCTTCAAGGCCAGCATTGCCCTGGAAGAGCTGGCGCTGCCCTACCAGCTGCACCATGTGCGCATTGCCGATGGGGCGCACCGGCAGCCGGATTTTCTGGCCCTGAACCCGCATGGCCGCATCCCCGTCATCCGCGATGAAGACAGCGGCATCACCTTGTTCGAGTCGGCGGCCATCCTGCTGTATCTGGCAGAGAAGACCGGTCGCCTGTTGCCGCCGCATCCGGCAGGCCGTTGGGAGGCCGTCAAATGGCTGCAGTTTCATGCCTCCAGCGTGGGGCCCATCATGGGCCAGCGCGTGCATTTCGAGCTGTTTGCCAACCCGGGCAATACAGCGGCCATCGCACGCTACCGTGAGCTGACGGAGCAGGCCTGGGCCGTGCTTGACCGCCATCTGGCCGATGGCCGTCCCTACCTGGCCGGTGCGGACTACTCCATTGCCGATATCGCCCACTTCGGCTGGATGCATATCGCCCGCATCATCGATTTCGACTTCAGCGGCCATGTGCATCTCAGCGCCTGGCATGCGCGCATTGCCCAGCGGCCGGCCGTGCGCCGTGGCGTGGTCTTGCCCGAGCCGGCCACCGGCGCATGAAGAGAGCCGCCATGAACCACCCACACCTGTCTGCGGCCCCCAAGGGCGCGCCGTTTTCTGCATTCCACAACCACCCCGGCTACCGGCGCATGTTTGCCCCCGACCGGCTGACCCTGGGGATTTTTCTGCCCCTGCGCTTTTTTGAAGGCGATATGGGCGTGCTGGCCGGCCAGGCGCAGCTGGTCGAAACCATAGACCAACGGGGTTTTGCCGCAGTCTGGGTGCGCGACGTGCCCTTGTTCGACCCCCAGTTCGGCGATGCCGGCCAGGTCTTCGACCCCTTCACCTATCTGGCTTTTCTGGCCGCCAGGACCCGGCAGGTGGCGCTGGCCACCGGCAGTGCGGTGTTCTCGCTGCGCCACCCCATCGACCTGGCCAAGGCCGCGAGCACCATAGACCAGCTCTCGGGTGGACGCCTGGTGATGGGCATTGCCTCGGGTGACAGGCCTGTGGAATTTCCTGCCTACGGCCTGGAGCATGGGGAGCGCGGCGCACGGTTTGCGCAGACCGTGGCGTATTTTCGCCAGCTCATGCAGGGCGGCAGCCTGTCCATTGATTCGCCGCTGGGGCGCTTTCAGCAGGCCGAGCTATTGCCCAAGCCCGTGACCGGTGCGATCCCTCTGATGGTCACCGGTGCATCGGGGCAGTCACTGGACTGGCTGGCCGAATATGCCGATGGCTGGCTCACCTACCCACAGGCCACCCATACCCCGCAAGGCCCCCGGCATCTGGCCGAGAAAATCCGCGCCTGGCGCGAGCGGATTCCCGATGGCGGTTTCCGTCCGCACATGACCAATGAATGGCTGGACCTGGTGGATGACCCGGACCATCCGCGCACGCCGCTGCGTGGCGGCTTTGTGCTGCGCACCGGGCGCAAGGGGCTGTTGGCTTTGCTGCAGGAATGGCAGGCGGCGGGCGTCAACCACGCGGCCCTGGGCATTCAGTTTTCGCCGCGGCCGGTGACCGAGGTGATTCAGGAGCTGGCCGAAGAAGTGCTGCCGCACTTCCCCTCGCACCCGGGGCCGGCAGCTGCTCACGTGCCTTGGTAGGGGCATGAAAAAAGCCCCGCGTGCGGGGCTGGGCATGGGCTGAGGGACGACCGCAGTCGCGTCAGACGGTTGAAGAAAAAACCGTATCAGTCCGGCATGGAGCAGTGGCCGCCTTGCGCGGCCTGGCCGGAGCCCGCCGCAATCAAGGGCGCTTCAAAGCGCAGGTCCACGGGCTTGGAGTGGCCGTAGTCCCAGGCAATGAAAGCGACCAGAACGATCCAGAAAGCCGAGCGCAAAAGGGTGGGCTGTGTCATGGCATTTTCCTTGTTTTAAAAGCCGAAATGGCGGCGTATGCGCAGGCCAAAGATGGTGCCGGCAAAGGCCAGAGGCACCCAGATCCAGCCATGGATGGAGCCGGTGGAAATGCCCGAGAACATGGCGCCCACATTGCAGCCAAAAGCCAGGCGTGAGCTGTAACCCAGCACCAGGCCGGCCACCAGGGCCACGGCCCATTGCTTGCCCGTCAAGGGCTTGGCGGCGGCGGGCTTGCCGGCGCTGACCCACAGCGCGCCGGCCAGAATGCCGATGTTGGTGATGCTGGTTACATCCAGCAGCACGGTCTCGGAGAGCCGGGCCGCATTGCCGGGCTGGCTCCAGAACCAGTTGCTGGTCAGATCGACCGTGCCCGTGGCGTTGGCGATTTTTGCTGCCCACAGGCCAAAGCCATAGACCACGCCCCAGGGCTGGCCGGCCACCACCAGGTTCACGGTGGCCAGCAGGGCCAGCAGCACGGCGCCCAGCACCCATTTGCGCACGAACAAAGGTTTTGGTGTGCGGCCGGCCTGTAACTGGGCGCGCTTGCAGTACAGGCCCACGCCCACGGCAATCACGGCAAGGCCTGCCAGCGTGGCGGCCAGGGCCCGCTCCCAGCCCCAGGCCGTGACCAGGCCCACGGGGGCGGTGCGGCCCAGGTCCAGCCACCAGCCCAGGTGCAGGCTGCCCATGAAGCTGCCGATGGCAAACAGCGGCAGGATGGCAGAGTTCATGGGAATGCCCATGCCGGCCTTGTACAGCGTGCCGCTGCCGCAGCCATCCGCGATCTGCATGCACAGGCCAAACACAAAAGCGCCCACCAGCAGGCTGATGCTGGGTGGGCCAAGCGCGGCCGTCAGCTCAGGGAAGTGGCCCAGCAGCGGCATGGCCATGGCGGCGGCCAGGGCCAGCAGCAGGAGCTGGCCGAAGACGCCGGAGGGGTCCTTGTCTTCCACCAGCATGCGCCAGCCGGTGGTAAAGCCAAAACGCTGGCCCGCCAGTACGGCGCCCAGGCCTATGCCCACGGCAAACAGCGCGGCCTGGCGCAGGGACACGGTCCACAGCAGCCAGGCAAAGAAAATAGCCATCAAGGCGGCCAAGGGAAGTCGTTTCATAGCAAAGGCGAATATTGAAAAGCAGGAGCAGCCTGTGTGCTTGCAGCCGGTGCTTCAAGGTGTTTTATGCTTGAAGTTGGCGCTGCATGCGCTTGGAAAGCTCACTTTTTTATGAAATGGTGCGCAGGCTCAGTTCAGCTTTTTTTCCCACCACTGCTTGGTGGCGCGCAGCAGCTGCTCGCCCCGGCCGGGCATGTTTTGCATGGCGGGCATATCGGGGGATTGGGTCCAGTCCACCATGGAGCCGGCGTACAGCCGCACATTTGGCAGACCGGCCACCTCGCTCAGGCCAAACCAGTCGGTGGCGGCCCAGTGGCCGGTGTTGCAAAAGGCCACCATGTCCGGGCCGTGCTGTATGCGGGCCGCCACCCGCTTGGCCTGGGCCGTCTCCACAAAAGTGGAGCTGCCGGGCACAAACCATTGGTTGAAGTCCAGCTGCACGGCGCTGGGCAGGGTGCCGGCCAGTTTGGCGGCAGGCGCCTGGGTCTTGCCCTGGTAGAAGGCATCGGGCCGCGAGTCCACCAGCACCGCATTGCTCAGCTTCACATGCTGCTGCACCTCATCGCGCGTGGCCAGCCAGCGCGCATCAAAGCGGGGTGCGTAGCTGCTGGGAGCGACTTGCACCGGTGTGCTGGTGGTGGGCAGCTTGGCCGCATCCCAGGCCTGCATGCCGCCGTTGACGATGGACAGCTCGGTCAAGCCCAGGGATTTGAGCGTCCAGTACACGCGGGCCATGGCGCCAAAGTCGGTGGCGTCCTTGCCGGTGGAGACGATCACGGCGTGGGTTTGCGCCGTCAGGCCCAGCGATTGCACCAGGGCCACCAGCTTGGCCTGGTCCGGCAGCTCGCCGGGGTTGCTGGCCGGGCCGCGCCACTGGCCATAGGGTGCATTCACCGCACCGGGGATATGGGCCACGGCAAAGCCCTTGGCGTCACGGATGTCGATCACGCGCAGCTGGGGGTCTTTGAGCAAAGGCGATAGGGCGGCGGGCGCCAACAGCGGCTGCGCCGCCAGTGCCCAGCCGCTGCTGGAAAGCAGCAGGGCCGCAGCAATCAGTTTCTGGTTCATGGCATCTGCCGCAGCGCTGGTTGGCACTGCGGGTCATAGCGAGGGAAAGCCGTTATTTTCTGACCCCGGCTGCCAAGCTTCAATGAACTATTTGTTCTATGCATATGCCTGCTAGGTCATTGCAAAAGGATGTCTGCCGGAGTGGGCTTGAAAAGCGCAGTGAGCGCTAAAGCAAAACCCCAACGGCCAGACAGCGCTTCAGGCGCGGCACGTGCCCGCAGACAGTATGCCTATACGGCAAGGGCACGTAACAAAGCATCAAGCGCTGTATGGCCGCCTTCAAATGAGGCGGCTGCCCCGTGTTTAGGAGAGTTCCCGGCCTTTTAATTCGGGGATCAACCACAGTGTGGCGATCATGTCGATCACATAGAGGGCCGCTAGCAGCGCAATCGCCACCTGAAAGCCATAGCCCATGGCGATGGCACCCACCACCACCGGGCCAAAACCGCCCACGGCGCGGCCGATGTTGAACAGCACGTTTTGCGCGGTGGCGCGGGCCTCGGTGGGGTAGGCCTCGCTCATCACGGCGCCATAGCCTCCCATCATGCCGTTGACAAACATGCCCAGCACGGCGCCGGCCCAGAGCATGGCCGTGGGGTCTTGCAGCTGGGAATACAGCAGCACCATGATGACCGAGCCCAGCTGGAAGATCAGAAAGCTGGGCTTGCGGCCTATGCGGTCGGCCAGGTGGCCAAAGACCCAGATGCCCAGCATCATGCCGACGATGGTGACGGCGGTCCACATGGCGGACTTGGTCAGGCCAAAGCCCAGCTGCTTGGACAGAAAGCTGGGCATCCAGATCATGATGCCGTAGTAGCCAAAGTTCTGTACCGAGGTCAGCACGATCACACCCAGACTGGTCTTGGTGGTGGCCTTGTCCTTGACCAGCAGCTTGAAGGCGGCAAAGCGCTCGCCTTTGGCGGGTGCGGGCTTGCGCGTGAACACCTCGGGCTCGTGCAGCTTGTTGCGAATCACCCAGGCCACCACGGCGGGAATCACGCCCACCAAAAACATGCCGCGCCAGCCAATCAAGGGCAGCAGCAGCGGGGTCAGCAGGGCTGCGGCCAGCACGCCCACCTGCCAGCCCAGGGCCACATAAGAAGACACGCGGGCACGGTGGCGGGCTGGCCAGGCCTCGGCCGCCAACGCCATGCCGATGCCGAATTCACCGCCCAGGCCGATGCCGGCAATGGTGCGGTAGACCAGCAAATCCCAATACCCCTGGGCAAAGGCACACAGGCCGGTGAACACGGCGAACAGCATGATGGTCCAGGTCAGCACGCGGATGCGGCCGTAGCGGTCGGACAGCGCACCGAAGAAGATGCCGCCGGCCACGGCGCCAATCAGCGTCCAGGTCACCAGCGAGCCGGCCTGGCCGGGTGTGAGCTGCAGATCGGCGGAGATCGCGGTGAGCATAAAGCCCAGGATCAGCAGGTCAAAGCCGTCCATGGCATAGCCAACGGCCGAGCCGGCCAGGGCCTTCCAGCTATAGCCTGTGACTTCGGTGGGCTGGCCGGTGCCGGCCGTGGTGGGGGTGTTCATTGTTGTGCTTTTCCTTGTGTCGGGTGCGAGAGCGCCGAAGAGTGCCAAAGGGCGCTCGACAGCCTCTACAAAAAGCACATGCTGCCGGGACGGCACCGGCAAACAAAGACAAGATCAGGGAAAGCGCGGGGCCGAGGATCAGAACAGACCGGGCCCAAAGAAAGACAGGAGCTGCGCAGCTCGTGCGCAGGCGCACGGCGGTGGTGCGCTGGGTGGGATTCTAGGCAATTGCCTCCAGGCTTGCAGGCGCTGCTACGGGCAGGCCTGCAATAGGCACGGGTACTGCCCAATTCCTGGCGGGAACCTAGTCTGCGCTCGGCACAAAATGCTCCACCTGCGGGGCGGCGGCGAAAAAGGGGCTGATGATGGCCCGCCACTGTGCAAAGGCGGGTGACTGCCTGAAGCCCACGGTGTGGTCTTCCAGGCTGCGCCAGTCCACCATCAGCACCACGCGGCTGGGTGTTTCGCTACAGGCCAGCACGCGGTGGCCCAGATAGCCCCGGGCCTGTGACAGCACCTCCCGCACACCGCGCTGCAGCTGTTCGCAAAAAACAGACTGCTCCTCGGGTGCGACCTTGAAGTCAGCGATCTCGACAATCATTCGGCTCTCCCCAAAAAGGCTTCAGCTCTTGTGTTCCGCCGCGATGGGGCGGGTGTCGCCGCTGTCCACCAGGGTGCGCGTGGCATCGGGCGAGCCATAAATCCACAGAATCTTCATGGGCTCGGTGGCCGAGGCGTTGCGAAAGCGGTGGGGCACATTGGGCGGGATGAAAGTCGCATCGCCCTTTTGGACGGGAATCGATTGACCGTCGATGTCGAAGATGGCCTCGCCCTCGATCAACACCACGCTTTCTTCGGCGTTGTGGTGGTGAAAGGGAATCTCGGCTCCGCCGCCAAACTGGGTGTAGCCGGTGATAAAGGCCGTGGCCCCCTGGCTTTTGCCCACCAGGGGCATGGTGCTGGCACCGCCGCCACGGTCATGGGTTTTGATGTGGGCGGTTTGCAGCAGCACGGCGTTGGATGCGGTTTTGATCATGGTGTTATCTCTGGAGGTAAAGGTGGGTGATGGAATCTCGGAACGCAGAGTGGGGCCGTGTTGGCGTTGTGGAGCGCGGTTCTACGTGCAGCTGGGCTTCTGAGGCCCACTCCGGCTGGCATTTCTGGTTCATCAAAGGTTTACCGCGCCGGGCCGGCCCAGACGGTTTTGATGTTGGTGAATTCGCGAATGCCAAACTCACCCAGTTCGCGGCCATAGCCGGATTGCTTGATGCCGCCAAAGGGCAGGCGGGCGTCGGAGGCCACCAGGCCGTTGATGAACACGGCGCCGGCTTCAATGCGGCGGGCCAGTTGCTGGGCGCGCTCCATATCGGCTGTCCACAGCGCGGCGCCCAGGCCAAACTCCGTGGCATTGGCCACCTGGATGGCGGCTTCGGCGTTGGCCACACGGATCACGGCGGCGACGGGGCCAAAGGTTTCTTCCATGCCGGCGGCCATGTCCGGGGTGACATGGTCGAGGATGGTGGGGGCGTAGAAAAAGCCGGGCCCGTCTACGGGATGGCCGCCCAGTGCGATGCGGGCACCGGCCTGCACGCTGCGCTGCACCTGAGAATGCAGATCGTCACGCAGATTCAGCCTGGCCAGCGGGCCCATGGTGGTGCTGCGGTCCAGTGGATCGCCGAGCTTGAGCTGGCTGGCGCCTGCGCAAAAAGCCGCGACAAAGCGATCGGCCACGCTGGCCTCGACGATGAAGCGCTTGGCGGAAATACAGCTTTGGCCGGTGTTGGAAAAGCGCGCCTTCACCGCGGCCGCGGCGGCGGCTTCCACATTTGCGTCGGCCAGCACGATAAAGGGGTCGGAGCCACCCAGCTCCAGCACCTGCTTTTTCATCAGGCTGCCGGCCTGTGCGGCCACCAGCTTGCCCACTGCGGTGGAGCCGGTCAGCGTGACTGCGGCCACGCGCGGGTCGGCCAGAATGCCTGCGACCGATGCGGCCTCCACCATCAAGGTGGCCACCAGGCCCTGGGGTGCGCCGGCCTGCTCGAAGACCTCGGCCAGGGCCAGTGCGCATTGCGGCACATTGTTGGCGTGCTTCAGCAGAGCCGCATTGCCGGCGGCCAGCGCCGGTGCGGCAAAGCGGATGAACTGCCAGAAGGGGTAGTTCCAGGGCATGACGGCCAGCACCACGCCCAGTGGGTCGAACACCACGCGGCTGTCCGCCGCATTGCTGGCCACGGGCATGTCTGCCAGATAGCCCGGGGCTGCCTGGGCGTAGAACTCGCAGGTCCAGGCGGATTTTTCGATTTCCGCCTCGGCTTCCTGCAGCGGCTTGCCCATCTCCAGGCTGATCATCTCCGCATAGCGTGCCTGGTTGGCGCGTAGCACCTGGGCCACCTGGACGAGCAGGGCGCAGCGCTGTGGCAGCGCGGTCTGCCCCCAGGCTTTCTGGGCCTGCGCCGCTTGCTGCAGCTTTTGTTCAACGGCCTGTGGGGTATCCAGTGGATAGCGGCCGAGCTGTGCGCCCGAGAAAGGGTTGACGGAAATAAACATGATGTGACTCGCTGGGGATCGGGGAGAGAGGGGAGGGCCTTGGGAGGCGCAGAAGCCGGTGACGGTGCAGGTGCCACCTGCGCCACCTGCCTGGCGCCTGCAGGAGATGCAGGTCAGGGTCAAGACAGGTGGCGGCTTGGCATCAGGCGGGGTCGGTAGTCACCACTTTTTTCTGGATCAGCTCTTTCAGCGTGGCGGCGTCTTTTTCCAGCCGGGCCTTGAATGCCTCTGGCGTGCTGTTCACCACATCGAAGCCGCTTTGGGTAAAGCGCTTGACGATGTCCGGGTCACGCATGACTTCGTTGGTGGCCGCCAGAATCTTGCTGCGGACCTCGGCCGGCATGCCGCTGGGGGCGGTCAGGCCGACCCAGGTGGGGTATTCCAGGCCGGGAATGGATTCGCTCATGGTGGGCACGCCGGGCAGCATGGCCGAGCGCTGTGACGAGCCCACGGCCAGCGCCCGCACCTTGCCGGACTGAATATGGGGGTGCAGCACGGAGACGCCGGCAAAGGCAAAGTCCAGATGCCCGCCCAGCAGATCGGTGATCATGGGGGCGGCGCCCTTGTAGGGCGCGTGGGTGGTCTGGAGATTGCGGGCCAGCGCCATTTGGGCACTGTTGATATGGCCGGCCGAGGCCAGGCCCGAGGTGCCATAGGTGGTGCCGGGGTGGGCTTTGATGTAGGCAATCAGGTCTTCCAGAGTCTTCACCGGCAGATCGCCCTTGGCCACCAGCACCTGGGGCGTGGTCACCAGCAGATTCAGGTAGTCAAAAGACTTGAAGGTGTCGTAGCGCAGGCCCTTCATGATCTGGTAGTTGGCCGCCTGGGTGTCCAGGGCCAGCATCAGCGTATAGCCATCGGGCTTGGCGCGTGCGGTTTCGGTGGCGCCTATGGAGCCGCCGGCACCGGGGCGGTTTTCGATGACGATGGGCTGGCCCAGCTTGTCACCCAACGCCGTGCCGATGATGCGGGCCGTCTGGTCCACGGCACCGCCGGGTGCAAAGGGCACGATCATGCGGATGGGGTGCTGGGGGTAGGCTTGCGCGCCAGCCCATGTGCTGGCGCCGGCGCAGAGGGTGAAGAGGGCGGCGTGGAAGGCGCGTCGGTTCAAAAAGGCCATGGTTGTCTCCTGGGTCTTTGGGGTGGTGGGGAAATGGGTTCCGTGCCCGGACTCTGTGGGTCTTTTTGTGGGCGGCAGAACCCCGGGCCGTGGTGGCCCGCTCTGGGTCTGTATCTGGGGTGTGCAGATGCGAAGGTTTAAGGCGTGCAGGCAATCAGGCCGCCGTCCACCACAATCTCGGTGCCGGTCACATAGCGGCTTTCGTCGGCGGCCAAAAACAGCGCGGCATGGGCCGTGTCCCAGGCGCTGCCCATGTACTTCATGGGAACCTGGTTGTTGCGACGGGCCAGAAAACCTTCGCTGTCGCCTTGCGCATATTTCTGCACCAGGTTGTCCAGCAGCGGGGTCTGCATCAGCCCCGGTACCACGCAGTTCAGGCGTATGCCTTCGGCAGCGTGGATGACGGCCGTGGTCTTGGTGAACTGGATGAGCGCCGCCTTGGCCGCTGCATAGGCCACCTGGGGCTTGCCCACATAGCGCATGCCGGCCACGGACGAGACATTGATGACGGAGCCAGTGCCCTGCTGGCGCATGATGGGCAGCACATGCTTGCAGGCAAGGAATGCGCCCTTCAGATTGATCTCGAACTGCGCATCCCAGGTGGCTTCGCTCATGTCCACCGGGCCGCCCGGCTGGGACAGGCCGACGTTGTTGACCAGGATGTCGATGCGCCCGTGCAGCGCCATGCAGGCTTTGACGGCTTGTTCCACCGCTTCGGCCCGGGTGGAGTCGCACTGCATGATGGTGGCGCTATGGCCTTCGGCTTCGATGATCTGGCGTGTGTCCTCGGCATTTGCCAGGTTCAGGTCGGTGCCGAAGATTTTGGCGCCCTGGCGGGCCATCAACACCGCCATGGCGCGGCCATTGCCCCAGCCCTGTGCCACCGAGCCACAGCCCATGACCAGGGCCACTTTGTCCGTCAATTTCAACATTCCGCAAGGTCTCCATCTTGGTTGTTGGGCGGTGGTTTCCGCCCGTTTGATGGAAATTCTAGGCAGAGGTTATTAATTCCTGAAATTCTTTATTTCTATATATTGATAGACTGAAAGAATTAATTGCCCGCCATGGAAAAAGGTCTGCCTCCGCTGCGGCGGACAGCCCCAATCCGCACACAAGGAAGTCGATGTGAATGTGACGCCGCGCCAACTGCGCATCTTTCTGGCATTGGCCGAATCGCTGAATTTCAGCCGCACGGCAGAGCAGTTCTTTGTCACCCAGCCATCGCTGAGCAAGGCCGTGAAAGACCTGGAGGACGAGCTGAATGTGGTCCTCTTTGAGCGCACCACGCGCTCGGTGCGGCTGACGCCGGCGGGCGAGCGCATGACCAGTCTGGCCCGGCGCGTGGTGGGAGAGTTCGACAGCGGCCTGCAGCATATGCAAAGCCTGGTGGAAAAGGAGGCACACCACATTCCCATTGCCGCCATTCCTTCCATGGCCCATGCCTTGCTGCCCCAGGTCTGCGCCAAGCTGGAGGCCCAGGTGGCGGGCACACGCTTCACCATTTATGACGGCACGAACGCCTCCACCATCCAGCGTTTGCTGAACTACCAGGTGGACTTTGCGCTGGCCTCGGCCGCGCCCTCGCACCCCGAACTGGAGTATGAAGAAATCATGCGCGACCGCTTTGCGCTGCTGGCCCCGGCGGCCTGGACGCAGCAGGTGCGCCCGGTGATGCAGATGGAGGAGTTGCTGGAGCTGCCCTTGATCAGCGGTACCGACGCCAGCACGGCCAAGGAATATGTCAGCGCCGCCTTTTTGCAGCGCGGCATTGTGTTCAGGCCCAAGCTTTCGTTCGACCAGGTGACCACGGCGGCAGGGTTTGTGCGCCAGGGCGTGGGCATTGCCATTCAGCCCTATCTGGGCGTCTTACCCCTGCTGGACCTGAAAGGCATGCGTTTGTGCCGGATTGAAGATGGACCGATCCGCTCGGTCGGCATCGTCAAGCGCAAGGGCTCAAGCCTGCCCCCCATCAGCGAGCAGGCCCAGGATGCGGTGCGGGCAGCGGCTGGGCATTTGCTGCGGAAATATCCCGCCTGGATTTTGCCTGCCACGGCCTGAGCCAGGCCGGGGCAGGAGACACAAGCGCTGGCCTCAGCTGGCCTGGGAGGTGGAAGGGCTATCGCTTTCGGCAGGGGCGATGGCAGCAGCCTCTGTGTCGGGCGGCGCTGCTTGCGGCACTGCAGCCACGGGAGGGGCCACATAGGCCGGAACCGGCCAGCCCGCCATGTGACGCATGGTGAGTGTGCGCAGCGCATCGATCCAGTGCGGCGTGTCGTTCAGGCAGGGAATGAAGTGGAACTGCTTGCCGCCGGCCTGCAGGTAGGCGGCGCGCGCTTCCTGGTCGATTTCTTCCAGCGTTTCTATGCAGTCGCTGGTGAAGCCCGGGCAGATCACGTCCACGCCATGGATGCCGGCCTGGGCCAAGGCCACCAGCGTGGGTTCGGTATAGGGCTCCAGCCACTTGGCTTTGCCAAAGCGCGACTGGAAGGTGATGGTGAACTGCTCCTGGGGCAGGCCCAGGCATTCGGCCAGCAGGCGCGCGGTTTCCAGGCATTGGGCCTGGTAGGGGTCGCCCAGGTCGCGGGTGCGCTCGGGCACGCCGTGAAAGCTCAGCACCAGGTGGCGGCCCATGCCATGGGTCTGCCAGTGCTGGGCCACGCGCTGGGCCAGGGCCTGGATGTAGCCCGGGTCGTCGTAGTAGCGGTGCACAAAGCGCAGCTCGGGGATATGGCGCTGGGTCTTGGCCCAGTCGTACACGGCGTCGCAGACGCTGGCCGTGGTGGTGCCCGAGTACTGGGGATACAGCGGCAGAATCAGAATGCGCGTGGCGCCCTGGGCCTTGAGCGCATCGAGCTGGCTGGCCATGGACGGATTGCCATAGCGCATGGCGTAGCCCACCAGTACATCGCAGCCCGCACCCCGCATCCATTCCTGCAGCAGCTCGGCCTGGCGGCGCGTCCAGTGCAGCAGGGGTGAGCCCTTTTCGGCATCCCACACCGTGGCGTATTTGGCCGCCGACTCCTTGGGGCGCTTGCGCAGGATGACGCCGTGCAGGATCAGCTTCCAGATCGGCTTGGGAATCTCCACCACGCGGTCATCGGCCAGAAACTGGGCCAGATAGCGCTGCACCGCCGAAGGGGTTGGGGCGTCGGGGGTGCCGAGGTTGCACAGCAGCACGGCCAGGCGCTCGGGCTGTCCTGCGGGCAAGGAGGGTTCGGGGGCAAAGCGTGAGGGCATGCCCCGATTGTGGCAAATCCTGCAGGGCTGTCAGCCTAGCTGGCCCATGCGGCCCGCCATATAGCTTGGTTTTGTGACATATGCTGACATATTCGCTGCATCAGGCCCCTCTGCGCCGGGCCGCGCAGCGCGCTGAAGTATGCTCACCCGCTATGCAAAATTTCAGTGCGATACGCGCCATTACGCTGGACCTGGACGACACCTTGTGGCCTGTGTGGCCGGCGATTGCACGGGCCGAAGCCGTGCTGCTGCAGTGGCTGGGCGAGCATGCGCCGCGTACCGCCACCATGCTGGGCAGCACCGAAGCCGTGCGCGCCATTCGCATGGCAGTGGAGCGCGAGCACCCCGCGCTGCGCCATGACCTGAGCGGCCTGCGCCGTGAATCCATACGCCGCGCCCTGCGCCAGGCCGGAGATGACCCCGCGCTGGCCGAGCCCGCATTCGATCACTTCTTTGCCCAGCGCCAAAAAGTCGATCTGTACGACGACGCCTTGCCGGCCCTGGAGTTTCTGGCCGCGCGCTGGCCGGTGGTGGCGTTGTCCAATGGCAATGCAAACGTGGAGCAGATTGGGCTGGGGCGCTTTTTTCACGCCAGCCTGAACGTGGGCAGCACAGGCTATGCCAAGCCCGATGTGCGCATGTTCCAGGCCGCAGCCCAGGCCGCCGGGGTGGAGGTGGCCCAGGTGCTGCATGTGGGCGATGACGCGCTGCTGGATGCGGTCGGGGCCCTGGATGCGGGTATGCACGCGGTATGGCTCAATCGCCAAGGCGTAGACTGGCCCGCACAGGGACCGGCACCCCATGCTACGGTGACCGACTTGCACCAGCTGTGCGCACTGCTGCAGACGGCTGGCCACTGAGCTGACGGGGCGGGCAGGGCAGGGGCAAGCAGCCCTGCCGATGGCCCATGGTCGGTGCCTGTGCCACACCACAGGAGCAATGCCTATGCCCGGTATCCTGACACCCACCGCCACCATGGATCTGCCCACGGTGCATGCCATCCGCATGCTCCAGCCGTTGCAATGGCTGGCCCTGGGCTGGAAAGACATCTGCCGAGCGCCGGCCCTGAGCCTGGCCCATGGTGTTTTCTTGATGCTGCTCGGCTGGCTCATTCTGGCAGTGGGGCACAATCGCTTTTGGTTGATGGCGGGAGCCCTCTCGGGTTTCCTCATCGTCGGGCCGGTGCTTGCCACCAGCTTGTATGCCATCAGCCGTGCGTTGGAGCGAGGCGAAACCGTGTCCTGGCACACCGTGCGGGCCACCTGGTCCAGCTGGCAGCAGGCCCATGGAGGCAAGGCTGGCAGCGATCCGGGCAGCTACTGGTGTCTGGTGCGTTTTGGCCTGCTGCTGGCGCTGGCGGCCACGGGCTGGGTGCTGGTGTCGGCCTCGCTGATCACCTTGTATGTGCCGGTGCGCATTGCCACGCCGGTGGATTTCATCGTGCATGTGGTGCTGGCGCCGGATGGGCGTTGGTTTGCCATCTGGCTGGCCCTGGGCAGTCTGCTGGCAGCGCCGATTTTTGCCTCCAGCGTGGTGGCCATGCCACTGCTGCTGGACCGCCGCATCAGCGTCTACCAGGCGGTGCTGACCAGCTGGCTGGTGGTGATTGAGAACCCGCTGGCCATGGCCTGGTGGGCGGGATGGATTGTGTTGTTTACCCTGCTGGGGCTGGGATCGCTGTTGATCGGCTTGGTGGCCGTGATGCCGATGCTGGGCCATGCCAGCTGGCATGCCTACCGGGATCTGGTGGATGCATCCGCGTTTGCTGCGCGTGATCTGTCCGTTGCAGAAGGGGAGGGCCGCAGGGTTTTGTGAAAAGAAGAACGTCGTGATCTTTGGCTATACAGAAGAACAGCTGGCCCAATTTTTCCTCACCTACGGGGTGGGAGCTTTCATCGCCTTCATGGTGTTCATCATCTGGCGACTGGCGCGGGAATCCAAGGCCGGCAAGTTCGGGACCTTTGTGATTTTTCTGGGTCTGGGGGTGGGGTTTATCGGCTATCTGGCCAAGATCGTTATCCAGTGGTGGATGGAGCGCTGAAAAGCTCTGGGTCTGAGATGCAAGTCAGGATGGGCTAATCGTTTGAGGCGCCGATACAGCGCTTCATGCGGTGTTGCTGGCCCTTGCCGTACCCACGTACTGTCTGCGGGTCAGCGCCTAGCCTGAAGCGCTGTCTCGGCGTTGTGGGGCTTTACCGAAGTCCCACTGCGCAGCGCAGGCCCGCTCCGGCGATCCTTAAAGCGAGGGGCTAGTCTTTCCGTTGCAGCATGCCGAGCCCTCTTTCGCCAGGACACCGCGCAAGGGCCGCCCCGCAGCGCCGGTGTCGTCCCCCTCCCTCGCGCAGCGAGAGAGAGGGGGAAGGCGCGAAGCGACACAGGGGGTCAGTCAGGTTTCACCTGGGCCCGCAGCAGCACCTGCTTCCAGCGGGCCTGTTCGGCCGCAATAAAGCGGGCAAACTCGGCGGGTGTGCCACCCATGGGGTCGGCCGCATCGCCTTGTAGACGCTTCAAGGCATCGGGTGCGCGCACGGCTTTCTGGCATTCGGCGGCCAGGCGTTCCACATGGGCGGCCTGCAGGGTGGCCGGGGCCAGCATGCCGTACCACTGGGTCATCTCAAAGCCGGCAAAGCCTTGCTCGGCCACGGTGGGTACATCCGGCAACTGGGCCAGGCGCTGGGTGGAACCGGTGGCAATGCAGCGCAGCTTGCCGCTTTTGATAAAGGGCAGCAGGGCCGAGGCGCCGACCGAGGCGGCGTCGAGCCGGCCGGAGAGCAGGTCGGTCATCATCGGCCCGGTGCCTTTGTAGGGCACATGCAGCATGTACAGATTGGCCGTGGCTTTCAGGTATTCAAAGGCCAGATGCCCGGCGCTGCCATTGCCGGCCGAGCCGTAGCTGAACTTGCCCGGGTTGGCGCGGACATAGGCCACAAACTCCCGCAGGTTCTTGGCCGGGAAGTCCGGGTGCACCACATACAGGCTGGGCACCTTGGCCAGCAGGCTAACGGGGCGGAAATCTTTGTTCGGGTCGTAGGGCAGCTTGGGGAAGATGTAGGGGTTCACCGCCAGCGTGCCGATATGGCCCAGGATCACGGTGTGCTGGTCATCGGCGCGCGCCACCTCGCTCATGGCGATATTGCCAGCCGCGCCGGGCTTGTTGTCCACATACACGTTGTGGCCCAGGTTTTTGCTGAGCTCGGCCGCCGTGGAGCGGGCAATGATTTCCGAGCTGCCACCCGGCGCAAACGGCACCACAAAACGGATGGACTTGCTGGGCCAGCCGGTCTGGGCATGCAGATGCGGCAGGGCCGAAGCCAGGCCCAGGCCGGCGCCGGCTGCCAGCAGTTGGCGACGGTTGAGGGCAGGGACACGGGAAGGTGGGTAAAGCGGTGGCAAAGGCATGGCAGGTCTCCAGCAAACTGGCGCGTGCGATGCAGTGGTGGCCGCGCCCAAACCGCCATCTTGGCGCGCCAATCTGTCAAACCCCTGTCTGGCGGGCCTGGGAGATACCCGTGGCATGCCTGGAAACCTATCTGGTGTGGGCAGTCAGCCCAGTGGCTTTTCAAATGCCCTGGCCATCTCCAGCCCGCTGCGCACGGCGCCTTCCAAGGTGGCCGGGTAGGGGCCTTGCACATAGTCGCCGCAGGCCCACAAATGTGGCCCCACATGGGCCAGGGGCCGCTGCACATCGGGCGTGCAGGCAAAGGTGGCGCGTTTTTCCACCACGGTACGAAGTGCCTGCAGCGGCCCTAGGCCCAGCTGCTGGCGGGCCTGTTCCAGCACCAGGGTTTGCAGCCGGGCGCGGTCATGGCCGGGCTGGGCGTCGCTGGCGCTGACCACCAGGGCCAGCAGACCGGGTGGCCCCTGAAGCAGGCTTTTGTCAAAGGCAAACTGTGCCGGGGCTTGGGCGCTGGTGCGCAGTGCCACCATGGGGGCCGGCAGGGTGCGGGGCACGGCTGCCAGTTGCTGGGCATAGATGGTGGCAATGGCCGTGTGGGGCAAGGCGTCGGCCAGGCCGGCCCAGTGCTCGCAGGCGCTGCGGGTGGCGTGCAGGCCGGGAGCGGCAGTTAGTGCCAGGCGCGCGGCCTCGGCGCTGGTGGTGGCCAGCACCACGCCATCGAAAGGCTGGCCGTTGACGCGCCAGCCTTGCTGGGCATCGGCGCCGCAGGCCTGCAGCTGGTGCACGCGCTGGCCCAGGTGCAACTGCGCACCCTGGGCCTGTAGCCAGGTGGCGGCGGCGCAGGGGAAAATCTGGCCCAGGTCGGTGCGCGGAATCAGCAGGTCGGAGCCACCGCGTCCGGCAAAAAGGCTGTCGTGCAATATGCGCAGAAACACCACGCCGCTGGCTTGTGCGGCCGGTAGGTTGAGGGCCGAAATGCACAGCGGATCAATGAACTCCTGCAGCAGGCGTGCAGGCAGGCCCTGGCAGATATCGGCCACGGTGTCGTGGGCGTTGCAGCGGAAATGAGAGCGCTTCCAGCGTGTGGCGCGGGCCAGCAAGGCGTATTTGTCTTGCCATGTCCAGCCCTTGGCGCGGGCGATGCCCAGCGCCGCATCCCAGGGCGGGGGCAGGTTGGGCAGCTGCAGGCCGCTGCCGTCGGCATGGCGCAAATCCAGCGGTATGCGCAGCAGGGCGGTTTCGGTGTCCACGCCCACGGTGCGCATCAGCGCCAGACAGTCGCGGTAGGCACCGATCAAGATGTGCTGGCCGTTGTCCACCGTCAGTGCCTGGCCTGCCGTGTCACGCACACTCAGGGCCCGGGCACGGCCGCCCCAGTGGCGGGCCGTCTCCCACACGGTCACCTGGTGGCCGCGTTGCACCAGGGCTACGGCGGCGGCCAGACCTGCCCAGCCGCCGCCGATGACGGCAATGTGCTGTGAAACTGCGGCCTGCATGGGCTACATGCGGCCCAGGGCCTGCATCTTCCAGGCCAGCCACAGCTTGCGCAGCGGCGTCAGCGCAATGCGCTGGTGCAGCACCTGGAAGTTGGCGGCCTCGATTTCGCGCAGCAGTGTGCGGTAGATGCTGGCCATCATCAGGCCTGGCTTCTGGGGGCGGCGGTCGGCATCGGGCAACAGGGCAAAGGCCTCGTCGTACAGCTGGTGGGCGCGTGCGGCCTGAAAGCGCATCAGCGCGGTGAAGCGCTCGGAATACTCGCGCTTGGTGATTTCGTGCGCCTTGACATCGAACTGCTGCAGCTCGCTGATGGGCAGATAGATGCGGCCGCGCAGTGCGTCTTCACCCACGTCGCGGATGATGTTGGTGAGCTGAAAGGCCAGGCCCAGCTTGTGGGCGTATGCGGTGGTTTGTTCGCTGCTCTGACCAAAGATGCGCGCTGCGACCTCGCCCACCACGCCGGCCACCAGATGGCAGTAGCGCTGCAGGCCGGGATAGTCCAGGTAGCGGGTTTGCTCCAGGTCCATCTCGCAGCCTTCGATCACGGCCAGCAGATGGTGTGGTGCGATGCCAAAGGCCTGGGCATGGGGCATCAGCGCCTGCATGGTGGGGTGGCTGGGCTGGCCGGCAAAGGCCTGGCTCACTTCCTTGCGCCACCAGGCCAGCTTGGAGGCGGCGACACCGGCGTCGTGCACCTCGTCCACCACATCGTCCACCTCGCGGCAAAAGCCGTAGAACGCCGTGATGGCAGCGCGGCGTGCGGCCGGCAGAAACATGAAGGCGTAGTAGAAGCTGCTGCCCGAGGCAGCGGCTTTTTGCTGGACGTACTGTTCCGGTGTCATAGGGGCGGCATTGTCCCATGTCGCGAGGCCGTGCCGCATGCGGCGCATGCTTGATGTGGATCAAGTGAGTGTCGGATGTGAACATCGCCCCCCTACGGAAGCGCGGGCAATCCTTCTACCATGGTGGGATATCGATTTTTTTGCACATGAGGACGGCTGGGCATGCTGAATTTCAATGCGCTGAAACTGACCCAACGCTATACGCTGGTGTTTGTGGCTTATTGGCTCTCTTTGGTCGCTGTCATCGGCATGAGCTGGTATGGCCTGGTGTCTGCGCGAGACAGTCTGCGCAATCTGCATGAAGAATCGCTGCAGCGCATCTTGCTGTCCGATGCATTGACCGAGACGGCCTTGCACAGCCGCAACCAACTGCTGCTGGCCTACCAGCATGCGCCCGACAGCCCGCTGGCCGCGCTGCATGACCACCCGGTGACCGATCACCTGGACACGGTGCGCGGCAATCTGGAGCGTGGTGCGCAGATGCAAAAAGAGCTGCTGGCCAAGACCCAGGACCCGCAGGAAAAAGCCATGCTGGAGGAGGTGGTGCGGGTGGAAGAAGCCTGGAACGCCAGAATGGGGGAGTACATCACCGCCATGACGGGGGGGAACTTCACGCCCGAGCTGATGCAGCGCTTTCTGGCCACCGGCCGCGAAGAAGGCGACATGCTGGTGGCCCTGGTGGGCGCCTTCAAGGGCCTGCAGGTGAGCAAGGCCGATGTGGCTTACCAGGAGGCCGAGCAGCACTACCACATGGGCTTGCTGGTGTTTGTGGTGGCGATTTTGCTGGGCGGTGTGCCGGCCACGCTGCTGTCCGTCTCGCTGCTGCGCCGCATGCGCCAGGGCTTCCAGCAGGCCCAGGCCGCGTCCCAGGCGATTGCTGAGGGCGATATCTCCCAACATATCCACAGCAACGGCCGGGATGAAATCTCCTCGCTGCTGGGGCAGATGGAGGCCATGCGCACCCATTTGCACCAGATCATTGCCCAGGTGCGCAATGGTGCCGAAGCCATTGCCGGAGCATCCACCCAGGTGGCCGCCGGCACGCAGGATTTGTCGGCCCGTACCGAGCAGCAGGCCAGCTCGCTGGAGCAGACGGCCGCCGCAACCGAAGAGCTGTCCGGCACCGTGCAGCACAACGCCGACAGCGCCGTGCGCGCCAGCGAGCTGGCTTCCACCGCCACCAATGTGGCCCAGCGCGGCGGCGAGATGGTGAGCCAGGTGGTGCAGACCATGGAGGACATCAATGTGTCCTCGCGCAAGATCGAAGACATCATTGCCGTCATCGATGGCATCGCCTTCCAGACCAATATCCTGGCGCTGAATGCCGCCGTGGAAGCCGCGCGCGCCGGCGAGCAGGGCCGCGGCTTTGCCGTGGTGGCTGGCGAGGTGCGCTCGCTGGCCGGCCGCAGCGCCGAAGCCGCCAAGGAAGTGAAGACGCTGATCACCGCTTCGGTGGACCGGGTGCGCGTGGGCAGCGAGCAGGTGCACCGCACCGGCGCCACCATGCAGGACATCGTCACCGGCATCCAGCGCGTGGCCGACATCGTCAGCGAAATTGCCGAAGCCAGCCGCGAACAGTCGCGTGGCCTGGCGCAGATCAACAGCGCCGTCACCAATCTGGACGATGTGACCCAGCAAAATGCAGCCCTTGTGGAAGAGACCTCGGCCGCCTCGTCCTCGCTGCAGGATCAGGCCCGCCAGCTGGCCGCCATGGCCTCGCGCTTTGTGCTGGATGCCAGTGCCAGCGGGGCAAGGGCCGCGCCGGTGGCCGCACCACGCGGATCGACCGGCATGGGCAGATCGGCCCTGTCGGCCCAGCCTGTGGATACGCCCGCGCTGGCGTGAGGCGGCGCCGCCGAGTAGGCGGGTGCTCTTGAAAAAGTAGCTGCTGCTGCGCTCTGTGCGTTCGTTTCAGGGTGATTGACCCAAGAGCAGGCAGTCCGTACCGACGGGGGACTTCTTCGTCACTGCAAAGATTGACCAGCGTCCAAGCCGTGTAAAAACAGGCCTGGCTCAAGCCAGAGACACCGCGCAAGGGCCGCCCCGCCGCGCTGGTGTCGTCCCCTTGCCCGCGAGCGCAGCGACGCGAGAGCGGGGGGAAGGTGCCGAAGGCGACTCAGGGGGGTGTTTCAACACTCCACCACATTGACCGCCAGCCCGCCGCGTGAAGTCTCCTTGTACTTGCTCTTCATATCGGCGCCGGTCTGCACCATGGTACGGATCACCTGGTCCAGCGAGACAAAATGCGTGCCATCGCCCAGCAAGGCCATGCGCGCGGCGTTGATGGCTTTGACGGCGCCCATGGCATTGCGCTCTATGCAGGGGATTTGCACCTGTCCGCCGACCGGGTCGCAGGTCATGCCCAGGTTGTGCTCCATGCCGATTTCGGCCGCGTTCTCCACCTGGGCCGGTGTGCCGCCCAGCACGGTGGCCAGGCCGGCGGCGGCCATGGAGCAGGCCACGCCCACCTCGCCCTGGCAGCCCACCTCGGCGCCCGACAGCGAGGCGTTGCGCTTGTAGATGGCGCCAATGGCGCCGGCGGCCAGCAGAAAGCGGCGTATGCCGGTGGCATCGGCACCGGGGATAAAGCGCTGGTAGTAGCGCAGCACGGCCGGAATCACGCCGGCCGCACCATTGGTGGGTGCGGTCACCACACGGCCGCCGGCGGCGTTTTCCTCGTTCACCGCCATGGCGTAGAGATTCACCCAGTCCATGGCAGCCAGCGGGTCGGGTGGGCGCTCGCCGGCCTGGGTCTTGAGGCGGGTCATCAATGCGCCAGCGCGCCGGGGCAGGCGCAGCGGCCCGGGCAGCAGGCCTTGGGCCGCGCAGCCGCGTGTGATGGCCGCGTCCATGACCTGCCAGATCTGGTCCAGCCCCTCGGCCACGGCAGCGGCTTCGCGCTGGGCGCATTCATTGGCCCAGGCCAGGGTGTCTATGGATAGCTGCCGGGCCTGGCAGCTGGCAAGCAACTGCAGGGCATTGGCATAGGGGTAGGGCACGGCGGCCGTGCCATCTTGCAGCGGCGGGCCGGGCGGTGTGCCTATGCGCTGGCCGGCTTCATCTTCCACAAAGCCGCCGCCCACCGAGTAGTACACCGCCTCGTGCAGCAACTGGCTAGCAGCGTCATGCGCCACCAGCCGCAGGGCATTGGGGTGGCGCGGCAGGCTTTTGCGTCGCAGCAGCATCTGGCGCTGGGTGATGAAGCGCGTGGGGTGCACGCCCAGCAACTGCAGCTGGCTGCTGCGAGCGACTTGCGCCTCCAGGGTCTGGGCCGCGTCGGCGGATACGGTCTCGGGGCTGTGGCCGGCCAGGCCCAGCAGCACGGCGGTGTCGGTGGCATGGCCTATGCCGGTAGCGGCCAGGGAGCCAAACAGCTCCACGGTCACGCTGTCGACCTGGGGCAGCAGGCCCCGGGCTTGCAGCCCCAAGGCGAAATCCAGGGCCGCCACCATGGGGCCGACGGTGTGGGAACTGGAGGGACCTATGCCTATCTTGAACAGATCGAACACGCTGACATGCATGGAAATACCTCGTAGGCCTGGAGCGCGAAAGTGAGGGTGGACCGCTGACCAGCATGCGCCAGCAGCCGGCGGCTCGCAAGCAGGGTGGTTACTTAAGTCAGCGATGGGGTTTGCTATGGATTGTGAGGGTGCTTATGCGCATCCATAAGCTTTGGAAGGCTTTTCCTGCCATAGCGGCCAGCTTGGGGGCGTAGCCGTAAAACTGGTGCTGCCTGCGGCGAAGCGAGAGCGGGGGCACGATGTGCTTCAGCGCGAGGAAATCGCCCGATTTCGCTTCAACCCTTCGGGCCAGTGGCTTTGCGGGCGCGCCGCGAGGTGATGGTGAACACGCTCTTAGGTGCGTAAAACGGGCGCGGCCCAGGCCAGGGCTGCCGCGCAAGGGCCGCCCCCGCAGCGCTGGCAGCGTCCCCCTGCCCGCGAGCGTAGCGAGCGAAGAGCGGGGGGAAGGCGCCGAAGGCGACTCAGGGGGGTGACATCCTTAACGCTTTCCACAGCATGCGCGGCAGATCGGCCTTGCTCACGGTGGGGCGTTGCAGCAGGCTGTTGCCTTGCAAGGCCTCGACCTTGTCCAGAATGCGCAGCCCGCCTTGCACCACCAGGCGCAGCTCCCAGCCTGCGCGCCCGGGCAGGCGGTGCACCAGGGGGGCGCCCTGCAGCATCAGTGCGCGGGCCCAGGTGGCGCAGTCCATCACCAGGGCGCGGCTGGCTTCCGTGGTCTGGGGCTGCAGCAGATCGGCGCGCTGCACGCCAAAGCGGCTGCAGTCGGCATCGGTCAGATAGTGGCGGCCGCGTGGTAGGTCCACGCTCAGGTCCTGCCAGAAATTGATCAGCTGCAGTGCGCTGCAAATGGCATCGCTTTGCTGCAGGCTGGTGGCGTCCTGTATGCCATACAGATGCAGCAGCAGCCGGCCCACGGGGTTGGCGGAACGGCGGCAGTAATCCAGCAGCTGGTCGCGGTCGGCATAGCTGGCGGCGCGGGCATTGAAGTCCACATCCTGGGCAAAGGCGCTGAGCAAATCGTCCAGCAGTGCCGCGGGCAGATGGTGTTGCTGCAGCGCATATTGCAGCGGGCCAAAGATGCCGGCCCAGCGCGGGCCGGGCGGGCTGCCAGCGGCCGCGGCGTGCAGCTCCTGGCGGTAGGCCGCCAGGTCGGCCAGGCGCTGAGACGGTGTGGCGTCTCCCTCGTCGGCCAGGTCGTCTGCGCTGCGGGCAAAGTGGTAGAGCGCCGCAATCGGTGGGCGCAGCGCCGGTGGGCAGAGGAGGGAGGCGACCGGAAAGTTCTCGTAATGCGTGACCGGTGCGGCCTGGGAAAGCGAGGCCTTGGTCGCTGTGGCGGGGGTAGTGGACTTCACGCGGTGGATTGTCGCCGTGCTGCGGTTAATATGCCGAATCTTTTAATAACCAGCTAGTCAGTAAGTAAGGGTGGGAATGGCGATGAAGCCTTGCGCTTGGGGACGCACGCCGTGGGCCGGTGTGCTGGTGGGAGTGACGGTGGCGTTGACTGTGGCGGGCTGCTCGCGCAAGCCTGCAGCCGAGGAGCCTGTGCGCGCGGTGAAGCTGGTCACCGTGGGGGCATCGAACGCCACGGCGACGCTGGAGTACGCCGGTGAGGTGCGCGCGCGCACCGAGTCGCGGCTGGGCTTTCGTGTAGCGGGCAAGCTGGTGCAGCGCCTGGTGGATGTGGGCCAGAGTGTGCAGGCCGGCCAGTTGCTGGCTCAGCTCGATGGCAGCGACTACGCCCTGGCGGCCCAGGCCGCCCAGGCCCAGATGGCGGCGGCCACCACGCAGCGCGATCTGGCTGCGGCCGATCTGGCGCGCTACCAGGCGCTGAAGGACAAGAACTTCATCAGCGGCGCCGAGCTGGACCGGCGCTCTGCCGCCTTCAAATCTGCCCAGGCGCAGCTGGACCAGGCCAAGGCCAATGCCGCATCCCAATCCAATCAAAGCGGCTATACCCGGTTGGTGGCCGATGTGGCCGGTGTGGTGACGGCCGTGGAGGCCGAACCTGGCCAGGTGGTGGCAGCCGGCGCGCCCGTGGTGCGCATTGCCCAGGACGGCGCGCGCGACGTGGTGTTGGCTGTGCCCGAAGACAAGCGCGGCCTGGTGCATGTGGGCCAGGCCGTGCAGGTGCGGCCCTGGGCCGATGGCGGGGCGCTGCTGCAGGGCAAGGTGCGCGAGCTGGCGGCTGCGGCCGACCCGGTGACGCGCACCTACGCCGTGAAGGTGGCGCTGGCGGCCGATGCGCCCCTGCCCCTGGGGGCCACCGTGTATGCCCTGCCCCAGGGCATGGGCCCGGCGGGGACGGCGCTCATCAAGCTGCCGACCACGGCGCTGCGCGCGCAGGGAGATCAATCGGCGGTGTGGGTGTATGACTCGCAGGCCAAGACCGTGCGCAGCCAGCTGGTGACGGTGGCCTCGGCCGATGGCAACGAGGCGGTGATTGCCCAGGGCGTGGCGCCGGGCATGCAGGTGGTGACGGCGGGCGTGCATGTGTTGACCGAGGGCCAGCATGTGACGGTCTACCAGGATAAATATGCGCCAAAACAGGCTGTAACGCAGGCTGGTGAAGCAGGGTCTGCTATCAAATCCGAAGTGTCCGCAGCAGAGCAGGCCGGCGCAGCAGCGCAGCAGGGGCGCTGACCATGGCACGCCAGGAACCCAAAGCCGGCTTCAATCTCTCGCGCTGGGCGCTGGAGCATATTCCGCTCACCCGTTATCTGCTGATCGTCATCTTGCTGCTGGGGGGCGCGGCCTATTTCCAGCTGGGGCAGGATGAGGATCCACCCTTCACCTTCCGCGCCATGGTGATCCGCACCTACTGGCCCGGTGCCACGGCCCAGCAGGTGGCCGAGCAGGTGACCGACAAGATCGAGCGCACCCTGCAGGATGTGCCCTATGCGGACAAGATTCGCAGCTATTCCAAGCCGGGGGAGTCGCAGGTCATCTTCCAGCTCAAGGACAAATCCCGCCCCGGCGACGTGCCCCAGCTGTGGTACACGGTGCGCAAGAAAGTGGGGGATATGCGCTACACCTTGCCGCAGGGCGTGCAGGGGCCGTTCTTCAACGATGAATTCGGTGATGTGTATGGCGTGATCTATGCCCTGCAGGGTGAGGGCTTTAGCTACGCCGAAATCAAGACCGTGGCCGACGAGGTGCGCCAGCAACTGCTGCGCGTGCCGGATGTGGCCAAGGTCGAGCTGTTCGGCGCGCAGGATGAGAAGCTGTTCATCGAGCTATCGCAGCAACGGCTGTCGCAGCTGGGTCTGGATATGAACCAGGTGCTGGGCCAGCTCAGCCAGCAAAACGCCATCGAGGGCGCGGGTGTGCTGCAAACGCCGGATGAGCAGGTGCAGGTGCGTGTGGGCGGCCAGTTCACCGCCATCGAGGACTTGCGCGCCATGCCGATTCGCGGTGCCTCGGGCGCCCAGCTGCGCCTGGGTGATGTGGCCGACATCACGCGCGGCTATGTGGACCCGCCCGCGACCAAGGTGCGCTTTCAGGGCCAGGAGTCCATTGCGCTGGGCATTTCCATGACCAAGGGCGGGGACATCATCCGCCTGGGCAAGGGCTTGCATGCGGCGGTGGAGCGCATTGCGGCCACGCTGCCGGCAGGCATGCAACTGGCCAATGTGCAGGACCAGCCACGTGCGGTGTCCGAGTCGGTGAATGAATTCATCAAGGTGCTGATCGAGGCCGTGGTGGTGGTGCTGGCGGTGAGCTTTGTCAGCCTGGGCCTGCACAAGCGTGCCGAAGCCTCGGTGTGGTGGAAGCGTTGGTACATCGACCCGCGCCCCGGCCTGGTGGTGGGGGTGACGATTCCGCTGGTGCTGGCCGCCACCTTTCTGGCTATGTGGTACTGGGGCATAGGGCTGCACAAGGTGTCGCTGGGCTCGCTCATCATCGCCCTGGGCCTGCTGGTGGACGACGCCATCATTGCGGTGGAGATGATGGTGCGCAAGATGGAAGAGGGCTATGACAAGCTGCGCTCGGCCACCTTTGCCTACGAGATTACTGCCAAGCCCATGCTGACCGGCACCTTGATCACGGCGGCCGGCTTTTTGCCCATTGGCATGGCCAAGTCCATGACCGGGGAATACACCTTCGCCATCTTTGCTGTGACCGTGGTGGCTCTGGTGTTGAGCTGGCTGGCCTCGGTGTACTTTGTGCCCTATCTGGGCACGCTGTTCCTCAAACAGCCCAAGCATGAGGTGCATCCGGGCATGAGCGAGGATCCGCATGAGGTGTTCGACAGCCCGTTCTACAACCGCTTTCGCCGCGCGGTGTACTGGTGTGTGCAGCACCGCTGGCTGACCATTGGCGCCACGGCCCTGGTGTTTGGGCTGGGCATTGTGGGCATGACGCGGGTGCAGCAGCAGTTCTTCCCGGACTCCAATCGCCCGGAAATCCTGGTCGATGCCTGGTTTCCCGAAGGCACGGCCTTTGCAGCCAACGAGGCCGTGGTGCAGCGCATGGAGCAGCGTTTCATGCAGCTTGACGGCGTGGAGAACGTGGCCGTGTGGGTGGGTACGGGCGTGCCGCGCTTTTATCTGCCGCTGGACCAGGTCTTCCCGCAGAGCAACGTCTCGCAGTTCATTGTGCTGGCCAAGGATTTGGCGCAACGCGATCGGTTGCTGCAGGCATTCCCTGCGCTGCTGGCCCAGGAATTCCCCGAAGCGCGCGGGCGGGTCAAGTTGCTGCCCAGCGGTCCACCGGTGGCCTATCCGGTGCAGTTTCGCGTCATAGGCACCGACCCGACCCAGCTGCGCCAGCGTGCCGACACCGTCAAGGAGATGCTGCGTGCCAGCGCCGATATGCGCGGCGTGAATGACAACTGGAACGAGTCCGTCAAGGTGATGCGTCTGGAGGTCGATCAGGACAAGGCGCGGGCCTTGGGAGTGAGCAGCCAGTCCATCGCCCAGGCAGCCCGCATCCGCTTCAGCGGTGCCGCTGTGGGCCAGTACCGCGAAGGCGACAAGCTGATCGACATCGTGCTGCGCGTGCCAGGCAGCGAGCGCGAGGCCATCTCCCAGGTGGCCAACGCCTATTTGCCCACGGCCAGCGGCAAATCCATTCCGCTGACGCAGATTGCCAAGCCCGTCATGGGCTGGGAGCCGGGCGTGCTGTGGCGGGAAGGGCGCAACTACGCCATCACCGTGCAAGGTGATGTGCGCGAAGGCCTGCAAGGCGCCACGGTGACGGCTGCGCTGCTGCCGCAGCTGCGCCAGCTGGAGGCGCAGTGGCATGCCCAGGGCGCCACGGACTACCGCATCGAAGTGGCAGGTGCGGTGGAGGAAAGCTCCAAGGGATCGGCCTCGATTGCGGCCGGTGTGCCGGTGATGCTGTTCCTCACCTTCACGCTGCTGATGCTGCAGCTGCACAGCTTCAGTCGCGCCATGCTGGTGTTCCTGACAGGTCCGCTCGGAATTGCCGGCGTGGCCGCAGCCCTGCTGCTGCTGAACCGCCCCTTCGGCTTTGTGGCGCTCTTGGGCGTGATCGCACTAATGGGCATGATCCAGCGCAACTCGGTGATCTTGATCGACCAGATCGAGCTGGATCGCGCCCGGGGCGTACCGGCCTGGGATGCGATCGTGGAAGCCGCCGTGCGCCGCCTGCGGCCCATTGTGCTGACCGCCGCCGCCGCCGTGCTGGCCATGATTCCGCTGTCGCGCAGCGTGTTCTGGGGGCCCATGGCCGTGGCGATCATGGGTGGGCTGGTGGTGGCGACGGTGCTCACCTTGCTGGCCCTGCCCGCCATGTATGCAGCCTGGTTCAGGGTGAAAAAGCCGGGGCTGGATATCACCACCTGAGCGGCCTCATGTGGGGGCTGCCTTTGCAGTGGTGCGGCCCTTGCTGGTTGCCCCGGCCTGGGGCAGCCGGTTTTCTGCGGCTGAAAAGGCGTGAGGGCGTGGCTCACAGAGATAGCGCCGGCTACACAAATTTGAAGGTTTGAAAGTGAAAATCCATGGGGCCCAAAGAATCCACGCTAAAATCCAAGGTTGACCCCTAACGCACAAGCCGGCAGCGCGCCTGCCGGCTTTGCAGTTATAGAGACCGCGCGGGTGGCGAAATTGGTAGACGCACCAGGTTTAGGTCCTGACGGTGGCAACACCGTGCCGGTTCGAGTCCGGCCCCGCGCACCATCCATGTGAGACTTTGCGGAATACGGTGCAGGCTGTACTGCAGCCGGCACGGTCCACCCTTTCCCCGAGATTTAGGAACCATCATGGCAGTTACTGTTGAAACCCTTGAAAAGCTCGAGCGCAAGATCACGCTGAGCCTGCCCCTCGCCGCAATCCAGACCGAAGTCGATTCGCGCCTGAAGAAGGTGGCACGCACGGTGAAGATGGATGGTTTCCGTCCCGGCAAGGTGCCCATGAACGTGGTGGCACAGCGCTACGGCTACTCCGTGCAGTACGAAGTGCTGAACGACAAGGTGGGCGAGGCTTTTGCACAGGCCGTGAATGAAGCCGGCCTGCGCGTGGCTGGCCAGCCGCGTATTTCCGAAAAGGAAGGCGCTGCCGAAGGCGAAGCCCAGTTCGACGCCATCTTCGAAGTCTTCCCCGAAGTGAAGATCGGTGATCTGGCCGGTGCCGCTGTCGAAAAGCTGACCGCTGAAGTGAACGACGAAGCCATCGACAAGACCGTGGACATTCTGCGCAAGCAGCGTCGCACCTTCGCTCAGCGCCCCGCTGCCGAAGCCGCTGTGGACGGTGACCGCGTGACCGTGGACTTTGAAGGCAAGATCGACGGCGAAACCTTTGCCGGCGGCAAGGCCGAAGACTTCCAGTTCCTGGTGGGCGAAGGCCAGATGCTTAAGGAATTCGAAGACGCAGTGCGCGGCATGAAGGCCGGTGAGTCCAAGACTTTCCCCCTGGCTTTCCCCGAGGACTACCATGGCAAGGATGTGGCCGGCAAGACTGCCGACTTCCTGGTGACCGTGAAGAAGATTGAGTCCGCAAACTTGCCCGAAGTGAACGAAGCCTTCGTCAAGTCGCTGGGCATTGCTGACGGCACGGTCGACGGTCTGCGCGGTGACATCAAGAAGAACCTGGAGCGCGAAGTGAAGTTCCGCGTGCAGGCTCGCAACAAGCAAGCCGCCATGGACGCTCTGGTGTCCGTGGCCGAGCTGGAGCTGCCCAAGGCTTCGGTGCAAGCCGAAGTGGGCCGTCTGCTGGAAGGCGCACGCGCCGACCTGCAGCAGCGCGGCATCAAGGATGCAGCCAATGCTGAAATCCCCGAAGACATCTTCCTGCCCCAAGCCGAGCGCCGCGTGCGTCTGGGCCTGGTGGTTGCCGAGCTGGTGAAGACCAACAAGCTGGAAGCCACGCCCGAGCAGTTGAAGGCCCATGTGGATGAGCTGGCAGCTTCCTACGAAAAGCCGGAAGATGTGGTGCGCTGGTACTTTGGCGACCGTCAGCGTCTGGCTGAAGTGGAAGCCGTGGTGCTGGAAAACAATGTGACCGAGTTTGTGTTGGGCAAGGCCAAGGTGAGCGACAAGGCTGTGTCGTTTGATGAGCTGATGGGTCAGGCCTAAAGCGGCTTGACCTGACGGTGGGCGGGCTGCTGGCAGAAAGTCCCCGTTAGGCTTTTCATCACCGGGGCTTGTGCTTTGCGGCACAAGCCCCATTTCATTTCTTGGCTAGGCTACATTGCTGAAATTGACAGGAGAGAACTATGAGCGCATTGGATACACAGGGTTTGGGCATGGTCCCTATGGTGATCGAACAGTCCGGCCGCGGTGAGCGGTCGTACGACATCTATTCGCGCTTGCTGAAGGAGCGCGTGATCTTCCTGGTGGGCCCGGTGAATGACCAAACGGCCAACCTGGTGGTGGCGCAGCTGCTGTTCCTGGAGAGCGAGAACCCCGACAAGGACATCTCGTTCTACATCAACTCGCCCGGTGGCTCGGTGAGCGCCGGCATGGCCATCTTCGACACGATGAACTTCATCAAGCCGGATGTGTCCACGCTGTGCACCGGCATGGCTGCCAGCATGGGTGCTTTCCTGCTGGCTGCAGGGGCCAAGGGCAAGCGCTTTGCGCTGCCCAACTCCAAGGTCATGATCCACCAGCCGCTGGGCGGCATGCAGGGTCAGGCCACGGAGATCGAGATTCACGCCCGTGAAATCCTCAAGACCCGCGAGCAGCTGAACAACATCCTGGCAGAGCGTACTGGTCAGTCGCTGGAAAAGATCCAGCGCGACACCGAGCGCGACTATTTCCTGAGTGCTGATGAAGCCAAGGACTATGGTCTGGTGGACCAGGTGATTGCTCGGCGCTCCTAAGCACCGCGAAGCCGAGGGAGTGCGGCGTTATTCCACACGGAGTGCGCCGTTTTTCCTGTTGGTATCATTGTTTTTCCTCTTCTTTGTAACAAGGCACTGCCCCCATGGCCGAGAAAAAAGGCACTTCCAGCGAGAAAAACCTCTACTGCACCTTCTGCGGCAAAAGCCAGCATGAGGTGAAGAAGCTGATTGCTGGGCCGTCCGTCTTTATCTGCGACGAGTGCATCGATCTGTGCAACGAGATCATCCGTGACGAGTTGCCAGGCAATGCCGCCCGTGAAGCCCGAGGCGATCTGCCCACGCCGGCAGAAATCAAGGCCAATCTGGACAATTATGTGATTGGCCAGGACCAGGCCAAGCGCACCCTGGCGGTAGCGGTTTACAACCACTACAAGCGCCTGCGCCACAAGGACAAGGCCGGCAAGGACGAGGTCGAGCTGTCCAAGAGCAACATCTTGCTGGTGGGCCCTACGGGGTCGGGCAAGACGCTGCTGGCCCAGACCCTGGCGCGCCAGCTGGATGTGCCGTTTGTGATGGCCGACGCCACCACGCTGACCGAAGCCGGTTACGTGGGTGAGGACGTGGAGAATATCGTCCAGAAGCTGCTGCAAAGCTGCAACTATGAAGTTGAGCGTGCACAGCGCGGCATCGTCTACATCGATGAAATCGACAAGATTTCGCGCAAGTCGGACAACCCCAGCATCACCCGTGACGTGTCGGGTGAGGGCGTGCAGCAGGCGCTGCTCAAGCTGATCGAAGGCACCATGGCCAGCGTGCCGCCCCAGGGCGGGCGCAAGCATCCGAACCAGGACTTTCTGCAGATCGACACGACCAACATCCTGTTCATCTGCGGTGGTGCGTTTGCGGGCCTGGAGAAGGTCATCGAAAACCGCACCGAGGCCTCTGGCATCGGTTTTGGCGCCACGGTCAAGAGCAAGAAGCAGCGCTCGCTGTCCGAGATGTTCCAGGAAATCGAGCCGGAAGACCTGATCAAGTTCGGCTTGATTCCTGAACTGGTGGGGCGTATGCCGGTGATGACGGCGCTGGCGGAGCTGAACGAAGATGCACTGGTGCAGATTCTGACCGAGCCCAAGAACGCCCTGGTCAAGCAATACAGCAAGCTGCTGGGCATGGAAGGCGTGGAGCTGGAAATTCGCCCTGGCGCACTCAATGCCATTGCCCGCAAGGCCCTGGCTCGCAAGACCGGTGCGCGTGGTTTGCGCTCCATCCTTGAACAAGCGCTGATTGGCACCATGTTTGATTTGCCCACTATGGACAGTGTGGCCAAGGTGGTGGTGGAGGAATCCACCATCGAGGACGGCAAGGCGCCGCTCCTGGTGTACCGCGAAGCGGTCAAGACCGCCTGAGTCTGTGGGCAGAGGTATGCGGTGCGCCCATGGCGCCCGCATGCTTCTCTGAAAGGCTGTGCAAGCCAGTGGCCCAGGGCCGCTGGGCCAGCCTGGCTTCTCCGATATCCGCTGCAGAGCATGTTCTGCAGCATTACTGAGGAATACCATGTCAGGTACTACTCCCGTGACCGATACACCCGTCGACCTGCCGCTGCTGCCGCTGCGCGACGTCGTGGTGTTTCCCCACATGGTCATTCCCCTGTTTGTGGGGCGCCCCAAGAGCATCAAGGCTCTGGAGCTGGCCATGGAAGGCGACCGCCGCATCATGCTGGTAGCGCAGAAGACTGCGTCCAAGGACGAGCCGTCTGCCGACGACATGTTCGAGGTGGGTTGCATCTCCACCATCTTGCAGATGCTCAAGCTGCCCGACGGCACCGTGAAGGTGCTGGTGGAAGGCCAGCAGCGTGCCCAGGTGGACAGCATCACCGACCACGAAACCCACTTCACCAGCGTGCCACGTGCGCAGGCCGAGGCAGAAGACGCCACGCCTTCCAGCGAGGTGGAAGCCTTGCGCCGTGCCGTGACGCAGCAGTTCGACCAGTACGTCAAGCTCAACAAGAAGATTCCTTCGGAAATCCTGAGCTCGATCTCTGGCATCGATTCGCCGGGCCGACTGGCCGACACCATCGCCGCCCACCTGCCGCTGAAGCTGGAAAACAAGCAGCAGGTGCTGGGCCTGGCCGATGTGAAGGAGCGTCTGGAAAACCTGTTTGAGCAGCTGGAGCGCGAGGTCGACATCCTGAATGTGGACAAGCGCATCCGTGGCCGCGTCAAGCGCCAGATGGAAAAAAACCAGCGTGACTTCTATCTGAACGAGCAGGTCAAGGCTATCCAGAAAGAGCTGGGCGAAGGCGAAGACGGCGCGGATCTGGAAGAGATCGAAAAGAAGATCAAGCTGGCCAAGATGCCGGTGGCGGCCCGCAAAAAGGCCGAGGCCGAGCTGAAAAAGCTCAAGCTGATGTCGCCCATGTCGGCAGAAGCTTCGGTGGTGCGCAACTACATTGATGTGCTGACGGGTCTGCCCTGGAGCAAAAAGACCAAGATCAAGCACGACCTGGCAAACGCCGAAGAGGTGCTCAATGCCGACCACTTTGGCCTGGAAAAGGTCAAAGACCGCATTCTGGAATACCTCGCGGTGCAGCAGCGTGTGGACAAGGTCAAGGCGCCCATTCTGTGCCTGGTTGGCCCTCCCGGTGTGGGCAAGACCTCGCTGGGTCAGTCCATTGCCAAGGCCACCGGCCGCAAATACGTGCGCATGGCCTTGGGTGGCATGCGTGACGAGGCGGAAATCCGCGGTCACCGCCGCACCTACATTGGCGCCATGCCGGGCAAGGTGCTGCAGAGCCTGGAAAAGGTGGGGGCGCGCAATCCGCTGTTCCTGCTGGACGAGATCGACAAGCTGGGCATGGATTTCCGTGGTGATCCGTCGAGTGCGCTGCTGGAAGTGCTGGACCCCGAGCAAAACCATACCTTTGGTGACCATTACGTCGAGGTCGATTTCGACCTGTCGGACGTGATGTTCGTAGCCACCTCCAACTCCATGAATATTCCGTCGGCCCTGCTGGACCGCATGGAAGTGATTCGCCTGTCGGGCTACACCGAAGACGAAAAGACCAATATCGCGGTGCGCTATCTGCTGCCCAAGCAGCTGAGCAACAACGGCGTGCGCGAAGGTGAACTGAAGGTGGAGGAATCCGCCATCCGCGACATCGTGCGCTACTACACCCGTGAAGCGGGTGTGCGTTCGCTCGAACGTGAGCTGTCCAAGATCTGCCGCAAGGTCATCAAGGGCATTCAGCTCAAGAAGCTGGAGCCCATGGTGGTGGTCACGGCCGACAACCTGCCCGACTACCTGGGCGTGCGCAAGTACACCTATGGCCGTGCGGAGCAGCAAAACCAGGTCGGTCAGGTCGTGGGCCTGGCCTGGACCGAGGTGGGTGGCGATCTGCTGACCATCGAGGCGGCCGTGATGCCGGGCAAGGGCAACATCCTGCGTACAGGCTCCCTGGGCGATGTGATGAAGGAGTCGGTGGAAGCTGCACGTACCGTGGTGCGCAGCCGTGCCAAGATGCTGGGCATCAAGGACGAGCTGTTCGAAAAACGCGATGTGCACGTGCACGTGCCCGATGGCGCCACGCCCAAGGACGGCCCCAGCGCTGGTGCGGCAATGGCCACGGCCTTTGTGTCGGCGCTTACGGGCATTCCCGTGCGCAGCGATGTGGCCATGACCGGTGAGATCACCTTGCGTGGTGAAGTCACGGGCATTGGCGGTCTGAAGGAAAAACTGCTGGCCGCCTTGCGCGGTGGCATCAAGACAGCCTTGATTCCTGAAGAGAACGTCAAGGACCTGCAGGAGATTCCGGACAATGTGAAAAGCGGCCTGGAGATCATCCCCGTCAAGTGGATCGATCAGGTGCTCAAGGTGGCGCTGGAGCGCATGCCCGTGCCTTTGACTGAAGAGGAAGTGGCCGCCGCCGCGCCTGCTGACAAGGGTGAGAAGGCTGCTGACCCTTCGGGAGCCGTGAAGCATTGAGTTTTTTGACTGCATTTGAAAAATGCGGTCAAAAATTTACGCTACAATTCATCCCATCGCAGCGTTGCTTCGTTATAGAATACAAGGCTCGATAGAAATGCGGGAATAGCTCAGTTGGTAGAGCGATACCTTGCCAAGGTATAGGTCGACGGTTCGAACCCGTTTTCCCGCTCCACATTTGTTGTGGAGCTTCGGCTTCGCAGCCGTTTCAGGTAACTGAAACAACGCGGGAATAGCTCAGTTGGTAGAGCGATACCTTGCCAAGGTATAGGTCGACGGTTCGAACCCGTTTTCCCGCTCCACATTTGTTGTGAAGCTTCGGCTTCGCAGCCGCTTCAGGTAACTGAAGCAACGCGGGAATAGCTCAGTTGGTAGAGCGATACCTTGCCAAGGTATAGGTCGACGGTTCGAACCCGTTTTCCCGCTCCACATTTGTTGTGGAGCTTCGGCTCTGCAGCCGCTTCAGGTAACTGAAGCAACGCGGGAATAGCTCAGTTGGTAGAGCGATACCTTGCCAAGGTATAGGTCGACGGTTCGAACCCGTTTTCCCGCTCCAGGTTAGAAGTGAAAGGGTGACGCAAGTCATCCTGTGACGGCGCGATAGCAAAGCGGTTATGCCCCGGATTGCAAATCCGGTTAGACCAGTTCGACTCTGGTTCGCGCCTCCATATATTGCGGGAGTAGCTCAGTTGGTAGAGCGATACCTTGCCAAGGTATAGGTCGACGGTTCGAACCCGTTTTCCCGCTCCACGGTTTGAAAAAGCAGGCAGCGCAAGCTGTCGCAGTGGTGAAAAAAGGAGCTTCGGCTCCTTTTTGCATTTTCGCATGCCTAGGCGGCCTGCGAGCCCCTGTGCGCTCAGGCGTCGAGCGCCTGTATCTCCAGCAAGGCCTGACCGGCAACCACCGTCTTGCCCGACTGGCAGTGCACCGCAGTGACGGTGCCAGCCCGCGCGGCACAGACCGGAAACGCCATCTTCATGGCTTCGAAAATGGCCAGTGTCTGCCCAGGCGCTACCGCCTAGCCTACTTCGACCAGGAGCTTCCGCACGCTGTCAGAGATGTCGGTCACCACGGCATCGCCTCCTGCCGCCGCCATGGGCGGACGGTCTGTGCCCGGCGCGGTGGCGCTGGCCGTCTCGTTGCGCCACAAGGCCACCTCCGCCGCATAGGCAGCCTGCTGTCGTTGCAGGAATGCATGGATGGGCGCGTTACAGGCTGCAGGCAGGGAGCGGTGAAATCAGGGACTGCGGAAAGACGTGTGCAAACTTCATACCAATCCGGGTGGCGGGTGCATGCGGCGAGAGTCCGCAAGTCCTGCGGGAGGCGTGGTGGCGGCCCGCGCTGCGGTATGGGTGGTATGAGGCCGTGTGGGGCGGTGGTGAAGAGGGATAGCCCTTGCGCCGGATCGGGAAGACGGCCTGCGCAGCGCGCCGCCAGGGTGCACATGCGATGAGCTATGCGCCGCAGCGGTTGAGGTATTTCATTTTCAACACCCGAGCGCCAACCCTATGGCGTGCGAAGAGTGGGTACTCATAGACTTTGTGCTGCATGTTGGCTGCGGCAAGCGTGCACCACAACGTGCGCGGGGCGTGTGCCTTCGCGTGACCGGTTGCGCCGGGCGTCCGCTGCTGCAGCTCTCGGCTTTGCCATCACACCTCATTGCTCCCCCATGATCAGAAGGCCTTACCTTCCCCTGACCTGGTTGCCTCTTTCCGGCCTGGTCGCCGTGCTGTCACTGGCATTGACTGCTTGCACCGACCGGGAGGCTGCGGACGCAACCTCGGCCAAGGCGGTGGCTGCTTCGGACAGCCCTATTCACCCTGAAGTCTGGCCCGAGGTGCAGTGGCCGCTTGCACCAGATGAGGCGCTGGAGGCGCGCGTCAACGCACTGGTGGCCAGCATGACGCTGGAGGAGAAGGTCGGGCAGACCATACAAGGGGATCTGGCGAGCATCACCCCGGATGATGTGCGCAAGTACCGGCTGGGCTCCATTTTGGCGGGTGGCAATTCCCATCCCGGTGGCAGGTACAACGCCACGCCACAGGCCTGGCTGGAGATGGCCGATGCCTTCTGGGAGGCATCGATGGACACCCGTGGCGGCGGCAAGCCCATCCCCATCATCTGGGGGCTGGATGCCATGCATGGACAAAGCAAGGTGGTGGGGTCCACTTTGTTTCCGCACAATATTGGCCTGGGGGCTACGCGCAATGCGGAGCTGGTGCGGCGCATTGGACATATCACGGCCATAGAGACCCGCACCACGGGCATGGAGTGGACGTTTGCGCCCACCGTCACCGTGCCGCGTGACATGCGCTGGGGGCGCAGCTACGAAGGTTACTCGGAGAGGCCCAAGCTGGTAGCGGAATATGCCCGCGCCATGGTCGAAGGCCTGCAGGGCAAGGCGGGTGAGCCGGGCTTTCTGGGTGATGACCGGGTGATGGCCTCCATCAAGCATTTTGTGGGAGACGGCGGCACGTTTGAAGGCCACGATCAAGGGGACACACGCATCTCTGAAGCGGCGCTGCGCGACATCCATGCCGCCGGCTATATGACTGGCATTGCTGCAGGGGCGCAGTCCGTGATGGCTTCCTACAACAGCTTCAACGGCATCAAGCTGCATGGCTACCAGGCACTGCTGACCGATGTGCTGAAGGGGCGCATGCATTTCGGAGGCTTTGTGGTAGGGGACTGGAATGGCCATGGACAGATCCCGGGTTGCAGCCCGCAAAACTGCCCTGCGGTCTACCGGGCGGGGGTGGACATGCCCATGGCGCCTGACAGTTGGAAAGGCATGTACGAAAGCACGCTGGCGGCCGTCAAGGAAGGCCGCCTCGCGATGGAGCGCCTGGATGATGCGGTCAAGCGCATCGTGCGGGTAAAGCTGCGCATGGGCCTGTTCGAGCAGCCCAAGCCTTCGCTGCGCCCCTACGGTGGCAAGTTCGAGCTGCTGGGAGCGCCCGCGCACCGTGCGGTGGCCAGGCAGGCCGTGCGGGAGTCGCTGGTGCTGCTCAAGAACGACAACGGCATTCTCCCCTTGGCCCCCACGCAGCGCGTGCTGGTGGCGGGTGATGGCGCCGATAATGTGAGCAAGCAATCGGGCGGCTGGACGTTGAACTGGCAGGGAAGCGGCACGAAAAGGGCGGACTTCCCCCATGCCGACACGATTTATGAGGCCCTGAAAAGCCAGATCGATGCGGCGGGTGGGAGTACGGAGCTGGCCATCGATGGTCGCTACCGGCAAAAGCCCGATGTGGCCATTGTGGTGTTTGGCGAGGACCCTTACGCAGAGTTCCAGGGAGACATTCCCAATCGCCTCTACAAGTCCGGTCGTGGCCAGGATTTGGCGCTGATCCAGCAGCTCAAGCGCGATGGCATTCCGGTGGTCTCCCTGTTCATCACGGGCCGGCCACTGTGGGTGAACCAGGAGATCAATGCCTCCGATGCATTCGCGGCAATATGGCTGCCAGGGTCTGAAGGTGGTGGCGTGGCGGATGTTGTTTTGCGCAACCCGCAAGGCGCGCAGCAGCATGACTTCAAGGGCAAGCTCAGCTTTTCATGGCCGGCACGCGCTGATGTCAGCAGCATCGACGACACGGGCTATGTGGCGCAGTTCCCATTTGGCTACGGCCTGCGCTACCAGGATGACGGCAACCTGGCCGCGCTGTCCGAGCAGTCCGGGGTCACGGCCTCCGCTTCGGATGAGAGCGTGCTTTTTCACCGCGGTGTGGCCAGCGCAGGCATCCAGGCTCGAGTGCTTGATGCCGAGGGACATGTGGCGGGCGCCAGCCATGCGCCAGTGACGGTGAGCGCGCTGGACTTCAAGGCGCAAGAGGATGCGCGCAGCATCAAGTGGGCGGGCGAGCAAGCAGGGGCATGGGAGCTGTCTTCGAGCCCACCCAAGGACTTTGAGCGCCAGGCCAATGGCGAGCTGCTGCTGACGGTCACCCTGCGTATCGAATCGCTGCCCAGTCAGGGGCCGGTGGAGGCCTATGTTTCGGGAGGCGGCAAGCGTGGAGCACTGCAGATTGCCTCCTGGCTGCAGTCTTTGCCACACAAGCAATGGTTTACGGCAGGCATTCCCTTGAAATGCTTCAGAAAGCAGGGAGCCGATCTGAGAAAGCTGGACATGCCCTTTGGCATTCGCTCCGCGCCAGGTCTGGAGCTGTCCATCCACCAAGTGCAGCTGGGTGTGGCTGCCGACCAGCGCCTGGATTGCCCGACGATTTAGGCAGGAGCCAGCGCTGGCTGGGTGGCTGGGGCGAAGAAAGTGGTGCACCGGCCCGGGAGCAGGGCCGACTTGGCCCATAATGCAGTCCTTTTCGGATTTCAGCGCGTAGCGTCTTGCGGCCCCAAAGCTCGGACGTCTTGCCAAATCCGTCTTGGCCCCGATGGTGAAATTGGTAGACACATCGGACTTAAAATCCGCCGCCTTTAATCGGGCGTACCGGTTCGATTCCGGTTCGGGGCACCAATTATCTGCGTAGCCATTGAAGCTGGTGCTATAAAGTCGATAGTGAAGTGCGGACCGCACAGTGTGCGGTGTTCCGCAAATTGGGCGGCTCACTGTGCGGGCTTGACTCTCTTCCCACTTTGCGTGCACGTCGTCCACCGTCATTCCTTCCATGGCGCAGCCCCAGGGCCTGGGCCGTGCGGATACCGGCTGTCTCATCAAGCCCGGCCGCCTTTCTCGTTGACCAACAGCTACCTTGAACTGCGTTTGCAAGACCGTATTGCATCGACGAGGGCAGTTGTGAGCCCGTTGGCTCGACTCCCAGCTTGGCGGCCGTTTTCCCTTGGTGACGTGCAAGAATCCATTGGAAATGTGGTCTCGCTTATCCAGAGCAGATCTGCAGGACGCTGTCCAGTGAGTCGGGCCAGCGGCAGGGCGAACTGCAGCGGCCTCCCTGCGTGCTGCATGACAGCCTGCATTGCAGCAGATTCGACAACGGCGCACCGCTCGGACTCCTTGCCGCTGCGCACACCCCGGCGCAAGGATTGGTGAGAGACGTCTTTCCATGCTCGCGGGCAAAATTCCCCATCTGTGAGATCAAAGCCTTTTTCCGGTTGCCCTGCACATGGTCAGGGTGGCTGGGATTGGCGTTGGCTGCATGCCTTGCGCTGCGTGCTGGGTGGGGCTCCAGAAAAAAAGCTCGCATGGCGTGGGCCGGACTGGTTGAAATAAAAGAGCTACTATCAAGTGGCAATAGTGGCTCAGTGGTTTATTTGACCCAAAATGAGTGCTTAATTAAGCGTCACGATTTATCATGTACTCATCCTCTAGGATTGCTATTTCCTCTTTGGTTAGAGATTTTTTGGCTGGCCTTTGAGGGAGTGGTTCTATTTTTGAACCGTGGGGAAAAATGCTTTTAACTGCAGCATAAATTTTTGCCCATGGGGTGAGTGGAAGTACAAACATATCTACCCCTATCTTGCTCTTTGGATGCCTTTAGCGCTTTGGCGCTGCATCTTTTCGGTGAGAAGCCGCTTGATCTTTATTCGGTTGAATGTAATTTTTGTTTTTTGGATCATCTGGCGTGCGGTGATAGTCGTCGCGATGTATGGCGTGGCTATCGACATCTGGTAGATTATCGCTTCGGCTTTGAATATTGTGAATTGTTTTCTCTGTGAGTTTCATGTGGACCTCCGGTCCTTGTTGTCAATTAGGGTTAACTGACTGATCCACAATACTCCAATTTATGGGGGAAAACCGTTTGCATGAAAATATTTACGATATATATAGACCGTGGCGGCTTAATGGTATTGAAAATTAAGGGCATAAGGGCATAAGGGCATAAGGGCATAAGGGCATAAGGGCATAAGGGCATAAGGGCATAAGGGCATAAGGGCATAAGGGCATAAGGGCATAAGGGCATAAGGGCATAAGGGCAGGCAGAAGTCTGTGTCCAAGCCCCTGGCCGGTCTGGCTGGCGCTTGCCATGCGTGTGCATCTCCAAGGGACTTGATGCGCTTGCGCAGCGTTCCGCAGGCAGGCAGGGCGCGCCTTATGCCCTTCAGGGATAGCTTGTTGGTGCGTCCTCATACCTGGGTATGGTGCACTCCGTAGGCGTCCTGGTCTGCGATGCTCAGCCTCCTCATCTCACGATCGTGATCGTGGCCACTAGTGGGGCGAGGATTCAAAAGCTCAGCAAGACCATTGCTGACCTCAATGGACCCGGATCCGCTACGGCGGCTTCTTGTTTTTTGAGACTGTCCTCCTAAGAAAAAACCGGTGTCCGTGGGCGTACCTGTGGAAGAAGATCCAGGGAGTGAGGTGTCCCAGGCTCGGATGGAAATCAAGCCCTAGCACCCCGGTGCAAGGTGCTCCGGCTTTTTTAGCAAGCGCACAATCCAAAAAGCCCGCAATCGCGGGCTGTTTGTTGTTTGGCTGAATGAATTTCAAGCAGGTCTAAAGCGAAGAGCTTGGTTACTTGTTGTGCTCGACAGGCTTTTGAGCAGGTTGTCCTTGATTCGGAGTCTTGGGGGAAGACTGTTCAGCTTGGCCAGGCTTTTTGCCTGGGGCTTGGCTTGGTTGGCCGGGTTGGGTGTTTTGAGTCATTTGACTACTCCTTAGCCGTTTGCAGCGAATCGAGATGAATGCTGCGTCTTCACTGTGAGGTAATAGTTATAACCATGCTGTAGCAATATGTTGCAGATAGCGATCCGTCGAACCGCCGCATTCTGGTTTATTTCGGCGAGGAGGGGATTCCTTGGCACTGCGAAAATGCAAGCGCATAGAGTATTTGCAAGTCACGCACATGGTGGCTGCGGATTGCCAGCGATAGGTTGAGCCTGGCAGACGCAGGTGGAAAGCTCGCTTTATGGATCATGCACCAAGGAGGTTCTATGCCCAAGAAAAAATCTGCTGTAGATAGGGGACTTGAGACCCCCTTCGATGCCTTGGACGAAAGAATGCTCAAGGTGGCGCAGCATATTGCTGGAAGAAAGCATATCTCGCGCAATGTTGCGCAGGAGCTCGAGCTGCCTCCGTCCAGTTTGGGGGGGCGCGCAGCGGATGCGGTTGCCACATTTGGCGGGTCTTGGATATTTGTTGCCCTGTTTGGAGCAACGATGTTGGCCTGGGTAGGGCTCAACACACTGCTTCTTTCTGCACGAGGATCTACGTTTGATCCATATCCCTATATTCTTCTGAATCTGTTTTTGTCCATGCTGGCCGCCATTCAGGCGCCCATTATTCTGATGTCCCAGAATCGACAGTCAGACAAGGATCGTATCCGAAGCGAGCATGACTATGAAGTGAACCTTAAGGCGGAGCTTGAAATCATGCTGCTTCACGAAAAAATAGATCAGTTGCAGCAAACACAGTGGAGCGAGCTCATTGTGATTCAGCGTGAACAGTTGCAGCTACTTCGCCAACTTGCGGGGGGGCCGATGCTAGGGCGCTGATCGCCGCGCCGCGCACGCGGGCGCAGTGGCAGGACTATCTGCCCGCGCTGGAGATCGCGATCACACCCGAGGAAGAGGTCATGGTGGCTGCCTTGGTGGCGCCGGGCCATCCGTCCACCCCGGGCTATACCGATCCGGTCTATCCCCTGCTGCCGCGCCGCTGAGTCAGGGGGGATGGGGTGCAAAAAAGCCCGCAGGCAGCGGGCTTGAGTGCAACAACGAGCCGAGCTGGTCTTCTGGTTATTTGGGTGTGGTGGGCTGTGCGGTTGGGTCGTGCGCGGTGGGGCCGGATTTGATCTTCCCCAGGAAGAGGATGGTGAAGTACACGGCCATGATCAGGATGATAACGATCACGGCAAGACTCATCAGGCCGTAGTCTGTGGAGAAAAGGTCAACCAGCATCTTCATAGTAAAAGCCTTTCTGAATCGAGGGGATGGCAGCACTATCGCCGCGCGTGTGCGGGGCCGGTTTGAGCCACGTCAACACTGCGCGGGGCGTGCTTTGTGCTGGCGCAAGCTGTGAAGGTTTCTTGCCCATTTCGCCGGCGCAGGGCAGTGCAGGCACAAAGCGGTGACAATGCGTAGCTTCACTCGCATTCGCCCTACTTGTATGAGCGTCGTCATCGATATGGCTACCGCCACCCACAGCGTGCAACTGGCTGTGGCCCCCGTGTTTTTGTTGACGGCCGTGGCCGGCATGATTGGTGCTGTAGCGGGGCGCCTGGCACGCATCATCGACCGTGCGCGCGTGGTGGAGGACATGGTGCGGGGCAGCCAGGAGGCGCAGACCATCGAACGCGGGCTGACCGAGCTGCTGTATCTGCGCCGGCGCGGGCGTATTGCCAATGTCAGCATCGGCTTGCTGACGTTGTGCGGCTTTTTGATCGGCCTGACCATCGTCTTTTTGTTTATGGGCCAGGCTTGGGGGGTGGAGGAGCAGCTGTTTGCCGTGATCAGCTTTTTGCTGGGCGTGCTGACCTTTCTGGCCGCGCTGGGCTGTTTTCTGTGGGAGACGGTGCTGGCCACTCAGCTGCTGAATTTCCATGTGCTGGAGATGCATTGCAGCGCACATCCTCCGGCCAAGTCCTGAGCCTGGAGCACCTGCTCTTTTGATAGCTGCCACAGCGCATCAGCGCTGCTTGTACGACTATTTTTATCGGTGGCAACGCCGCAGCGGCATCAGTCGGTCGACGCCGGCATGGGGTCCAGCCAGTTGCGCGCTGCGTTGATCATGCACTGGGTCAACCGTTCCAGCCCGGCCTGGGCATTGCGGGCATGGGCCCAGTACAGGTCCACCACCATATCGCTGCCGGGGCACAGCTCGACCAGGGTGCCGGCATCCAGATAGCGCTGTATCAGCACCGTGGGCTGCATGCTCCAGCCTACGCTTGCCTCGCAGGCACGCACAAAAGCATGGGCCGAAGGTAGCCAATGGCGCGGCGAGGCCGTGCGTGAGGCCAGGCCTTGCTGCTGCAGCCATTTATCCTGCATGCCATCCTTGCGGCCATAGGCCAGCATGGGGGCTACGGCCATGGCTTCCTTGGTGAGTCCATCGGGAAAGTGGCGGGCAATGAATTCCGGGCTGGCGGCCGCCACATAGCGCATGCGGCCCAGGGGCCAGGTGTTGCAGCCGGTGATGTGGTTGGATGAAGCGGTGATGGCTGCCATCACTTCGCCTTCCTTGATGCGTTTGGCCGTGTGGTCCTGGTCGTCGATGCTGATGTCCAGCAGCTCGTTGCCGTCGCGCGTGAAGGCGGCCATGGCATCCACAAACCAGCTGTTGAGCGAGTCGGCATTCACGGCCAGCTTCAGCGTGGGGCGGGGCACCTGGCCTTCGGGTACCAGCTCGGGATTGTGGCGGCGCAGCTCGTTTTCCAGCAGGGCGACTTGCTCCACATGCAACACCAGGCGCCGGCCGGCCTCGGTGCCCGAGCAGGGCTGGCCGCGCAGCACCAGCACCTGGCCCACGCGTTCTTCCAGCTGCTTGACGCGCTGTGAAATGGCAGAGGGGGTCACATGCAGCTTGCGTGCGGCACGGTCAAAGCTGCCCTCGCGCAGCACGGCGGCCAGGGCCTCGAGTCCAGCGTAGTCCAGCATTTAGATTAATTTAAGATTGTTCAGATAGTTTAATTTTACTAATTTGTGCCAGCCTTGGACAATCAAGGGGTTATGGCACACAGCAACCTCTTCACTGCATGGCTGGCCGGCTTTACGGTCTGTCTCTCACTCATTGTTTCCATTGGCGCACAAAACTTGTATGTGTTGCGCCAGGCGGTACAGGAGCGGCATGTCCGCGCCTGCGTGGTGTGGTGTGTGCTCAGTGATGCGCTGCTGATCGGCATGGGTGTGGCTGGCATGGCGCAGCTCTTGGATCGGCACCCGGATTGGGCCTATGTCCTGGGCCTGGGCGGTGTGGTCTTTATGCTGGTCTACGGCCTGATGGCACTGCGGCGGGCCGTCTGGGCCAGCGCATCGACCGGAATGGGTGCTGCCGGCCATGGGGGGCGCAGCCTGTGGCGGGTGGTGGGCACGCTGGTCGTCATCACCTTGTTCAACCCCCATGTCTATCTGGACACGGTGCTGCTGGTGGGCACCATAGGCGCACGCCAGGAGGGAGAGCTGAAATGGGTCTTCGTGGCCGGTGCCGCCAGTGCCAGCGTGGTCTGGTTCACCAGCCTGATGGCCTTGGGTCGGAGGCTGAAGCACTGGTTTGCCCAGCCCCGGGCCTGGCGCCTGCTCGATGGCCTGACGGCCGCGATGATGTTGGGCCTGGCGCTGTGGGTGTGGCAGGGGCTGGATAGCGGCCTCGCCTGAATAGTGAGCCGCTGCTTGCAGCGGCAAGCTGTGGGCGATGCGGTCGCTGGCAGGGCGGCTTGAAAGCGGAGGCTTGCGAGCCAGAGATGCTATGTATCTGCTGCAGCCTGTGGAACTGGCGATTTCTTTGCGGGAGGCGGCCGGCCGGCAAGGGCCTGTGCAGGCAGCGCCGCTGTCCCTGCAAAGGCCGACGTCCCCATGGGGGACGGCACCGCAGGCGATTCAAGGACTCAGTCGAGCCTGGCCAGCACTTCCAGCAGGCCCCATTGGTTGGCCATGATCTGGTAGATGCCTTCCTGGCCGGTCTTGCCGCTTTTGCCCTGGATGTAGACCACATTGCCGGTCGCCTTGGCGTGGGAGATGGGCAGGATCTTGTCGTAGCCGAACTTCTCTGCGATGTCGCCCCGGAAGTTGATGGTGTGCTTGCCCAGCTCTTCACCGTGTTTTTTCTCAAACACTTCCAGGGTCTTGGGGCGGGTCACTTCGTTCTGGCCTTCCATGATGGCTTTGTCCAGAGAAGGTGTGGCGGGAGCTTCGGTGTGGCTCATGGGTGGTGCAGTATCTGGTTGGTAATCCCGGTGTCACGGTGGTGCGCACCGGGTGTGCATGCAAGTAGCGCAGCATCATGCCAGCCAGTGTCTGTACGCGAAACAGGGCGGACCGCCTACTGACAATGGAGTTGATCTGCGCTAAATGCGCGCATCAGGCGTGCATTACAGCGGGCTTTGTCGACCGCCACCATGGGCAGTGCGACCAGCGTGCGCAAAGAGCGACGACCGGGCAGGGCAGACCGGACTGTGGCGGGCTGCAGGCATGAAAAAGGCGCCGACTGGCGGCGCCTTGGGATATCTTGGAAGAGGTGCAGGACAGGCGATCAGAAGGCCGGCACCACGGCGCCCTTGTACTTTTCCTGGATGAACTGCTTCACCTCAGTGCTGTGCAGGGCCTTGATCAGCTTGGCGATGTTGGGATCGTTGGCGCGGTCCTTGCGGGCGACGACGATGTTGGTGTAGGGCGAATCGGCGCCTTCGATGAACAGCGCATCCTTGGTGGGATTGAGCTTGGCTTCAATGGCGTAGTTGGTGTTGATCAGCGCCAGATCCACATCGGCCAGGGCGCGGGGCAGCAAGGGAGCTTCCAGTTCCTTGAACTTCAGCTTCTTCGGGTTCTTGGCCACGTCCAGCGCCGTTGCGGTCAGGCTGTTCGGGTCCTTCAGTGTGATCAGCCCTTGCTTGGCCAGCAGCAGCAGCGCGCGGCCACCGTTGGAGGGGTCATTCGGAATGGCGACGGTGGCGCCATCCTTCAGATCCTTGATGTTCTTGATTTTTTGCGAGTAGGCGCCAAAGGGCTCCACATGGATTTTGCCGTTGGGCACCATCACCAAGGAGCTCTTGCGGTCCTTGTTGTAGCTGTCCAGATAGGGCTGGTGCTGGAAGAAGTTGGCGTCCAACTGCTTGTCTTCCACGGCGGCATTGGGCTGCACGTAGTCGCTGAATTCCTTGATCTGCAGGTCCACGCCGTCGGCCTTGAGCTTGGGCTTGACGAAGTTCAGGAGCTCGGCGTGCGGCACAGCGGTGGCGGCGACCTTGAGCACATCGGCAGCCTGGGCGGACAGAGCCAGGGCGGCGATGGCTACGGCGGTAAATGTCTTCTTCAACATGATGGTCTGCGTTCCTTAGCGAGGGGACAATCGGCGATGGGGCCGGCATGAATACGCCTGTGGGGAGCAGGCGCTGGCTGTCGGCTAGTCTAGTACGTCTGCTGTCCTCGAACAGCAGGTTTTCAATTTTGGTTATAAAAAACGTGGTTTTTATGCAATATCGAACCGAAGGCATCCATGCAGCCTGAAGACTTGCAGGCGCTGGTGCAGACGCGCATGCCTTTTGGCAAGCACAAGGACATGCTGCTGGCCGATTTGCCAGGCAATTACCTGGCCTGGTTTGCCCGCAAAGGATTCCCGCCTGGCCGGCTGGGACAGTTGCTGGCGCTCATGCATGAGCTGGACCACAACGGCCTGGCCGAGCTGCTGCAGCCTTTGCGACAGCGTGGCCCCAGGGCGTAGCTACAGCCTTTGCAGCATGCAACTCCCTCGCTTGGCCAGCAGCAGGGCGCGGCCGGTGTGGGCCGGATCGTTGGGGTGAGGGTGTGGTGCCGGTCTGGAGACCGCCCAGCTTGCTGGTCTTGCGGCACCCCAACAAAAACGCCCCGCAGCGTGGGCATGCGGGGCGAAGGGGTTGTCCGCCCGTAGGCGGATGACAGGCTTATTTGGATGCTGCGTGGGCGGCTGCCGCCTTGGCCTTGGCTGCGTCCAGCTGCTTTTGCAGCTCGGCCGCTTCGGCTTCAGCGGCCTTGGCTTCAGCAGCTGCCTTGGTCTTGGCTTCGGCATCCTTGTCGGCAGGGCTGTTCATGGCACCGGCAATGGCGCTGCCGGCCATGGTGCCAGCGACGGCGCCCACGGCGGCTCCGGCCATGGTGCCCATCATGCCGGAGGAGCGGGCCGGCGCTGCCGCAGTGGCGGGAGCGGCAGCGGGTGCTGCGGCAGCAGCAGGTGTGGTGGCCGCAGGAGTGGGTGTGCTGGGCTTGGCAGCTGCCGCAGGTGTAGCCGGTGCCGCTGCAGGCTTGGCGGGGGCCGAGCCAATGCTGGCAGGGCGCACGCTCTTGCCGCCGCCCATGCGCTTGGCCTGGGCCAGGGAGGGGACGGACAGTGCTGCAATGGCCAGGGCGATCACGGAAGCGGTGGAACGGAACGAGGTCTTCACAAAGAAATCCAATCAAAGTGGTCCATGCAGGGCAGATGGCGATGCCAGGCTGCCGGGCCAGTGCGTGTTTGCACGGGCCTGGGTGTATGCAGGGTGGAGGAGGTGGTCCCAGGCGGTCAGCGTTGAGGCTGCCATTGGGACGAGGCGATGACGGCGCGAGGAGTGAGACGTTATGGGGCCGCTGTTGTCATTCTAAATGTATCCAGGTGCACAAACAGCGCGGTTGTGGTGGTGCACGAAATACCCTGAAGCGCTAGGTGTATCTACATAGGCAGCTATGGTTTTGATGGCGCGGGCCATTGCTGCGCTCTGGCATGGTGTCCGGGCGAAAAAAACCGCCCGGCATGCGGGCGGTTAACTTGGAGCAGGGGTGTCGCGGTTGGTATGGGGTTCAACGTGGCTGGTGCAGCTTCACCCAGGCCAGGAACTTTTCCATGTACTTGTTCAGAAATTCTTTGCTGGCGCTGCCCACCTGGCCATTGGCGTCCACCAGGCCTTCGGTCCAGCGGATAAAGCCCTCGGGCTGCTGCATGGTGGGCATGTCGGCAAACACAAACACATTGCGCAGGTGCTGCTGGGCCATGCTGGTGGCGGGGCCGCCGGGCGAGGTGCCGATGATGGCCGCAGGAATGCCGCCCCATGCCGACTGGCCATAGGGACGGCTGCCGCCGTCGATGGCGTTCTTGAGCACCGCAGGCACGGAGCGGTTGTGCTCGGGCGTCACAAACAGCAAACCGCTGCAGCCGCGCACCTTGGCCTTGAACTCTTCAAAAGGCTGTGCGGCGGGCGTGCCATCGAAGTCGCGGTTGTACAGCGGCAGCTGGGCAATATCGAGAAACACAAAGTCGGCTCGGTCTTTGGCCAGGTTCACCAGGCCTTGCGCAAGTTGCTTGTTGATGGATTGCTTGCTGTTGCTGCCGACGATCACGCCAATTTTCAATGTGCTCATGGAGAAACCTTGGATGAGTGAGAGGTGAAAAGACCGTAGCCAGTCTAGCGAGTGGGGGTGGCAAGCGGTGTCGGACAGTTCCTAAGGTGCAGTTTGGACGGCCTGCTGCGCAAGTGGCGAGCATGGGGGACGCTAAAAAGATGCTGGTTTTTGAAAAAACAGATACCTTTTATCTGCAAAATCGAATACTGGAAAAATCCCCGAAGCGTTGCCGCCAGCGCTTCGGGCTTGTTGCATCTCCCGTATTTCAGTTCTCTATGCGCCCCATTCGCTCTATTTTTGGCCCCACGGCAGTTGCCCTGGGATATGTTGCCGCCATGGCATCGGCCCACGCTGCAGACCCCGTCAAGGTGGGCTTTATGTACATAGGCCCCGCGGGCGGTGCCGGCTGGTCGCATGCCCATGAGCTGGCCCGCCAGGAAGTGCAAAAGAAGTTCGGCAACAAGGTGGAAACCATTTTTGTCGAGAACGTGGCCGAAAACGATGCCGAGCGCGTGACCCGTGACCTGGCAGCACAAGGCGCCAAGGTGATTTTTGGTGGCGCCTTCCCCTTCATGAACGGCATGCACCGCGTGGCGCGTGACTTCCCCAAGGTGGCGTTTGAGCATGCCACCGGCTTCAAGGGTGCGCCCAATCTGGGCCTGTACGACATCCGCACCTATGAAGGCGCTTGCCTGAACGGCACCATCGCCGGCCACATGACCAAGACCAACACCATTGGTGTGGTGGCCCCGGTGCCCATTCCCGAGATCGTGCGCAACATCAATGCCTTCACGCTGTGCGCACGCGCCGTCAATCCCAAGGTGCAAACCCGCCTGCTGTGGGTCAACACCTTCTACGATCCACCCAAGGAGTCGGAAGCCGCCAAGACCCTGATCAATCAGGGCGCAGACGTGCTGATGCAAAACACCGACTCCCCCGCGCCGCTGCAAGTGGCCAAGGAGCGTGGCGCTTACGGTTTTGGCTGGGACACCGACATGAGCCAGTGGGGCGGTGCCCAGCAGCTGGCCGCGGCCCGCCTGGACTGGAGCGGCTACTACAGCAAGGTGGTGGGTGAGGTACTGGCCGGCACCTGGAAGCCGGACAATGTGTGGCTGGGCATGAAGGATGGCGCCATCCATTACGACCACTTCAGCGCCAAGCTGCCCGCCAATGTGCGAAAGGCCGTGGAGCAGCGCGGCAAGGACATTGCCTCGGGCAAGCAGCCCGTGTTTGCCGGCACCGTGCGTGACCAAAGCGGCAAGGTGCGCATCAGCGGAGCCGAGCTGCCCGATGCCGACAAGCTGCAGATGAACTGGCTGGTGGAAGGCGTGGTCGGCAATCTGCCGCGCTGACCTCTGCTGTGGTGCATCGGCCTGGTGCACCACATCCTTTGTTTTCTTTTGCCCCGATCATGAGTCTCTCTTCTCAAGACCCGCTGCCGTCCTATGCGGCGCACTGGCGTTCGGCCGCAGCGTCGCGTGCGCTGCCGGGCGCAGGCCCGGTTTTTTTCCGCAGCTACACCGTGCCACTGTTCGATGGCAGCACGCTGGAGCTGCCGCTGCGCGTGCTGCCCACGGGCGACAAGGCGATTGCGCTGCTGATGTCCAACCAGACCAGCTTCACTGTGGAAGATGCGCTGGCGCCGCTGATGACGCAGGCCGCTGCCAGCCTGCAGCCCGAGGTGATTGCCGCCGTACCCACCATGGGCCTGGACTATGCGCGCCTGGTGGCGCGTGGCCTGGGCATGGCCGATTACGTGGCCCTGGGCCATTCGCGCAAGTTCTGGTATGACGAGGATTTGAGCGAAGCTGCCACCTCGGGCACCAGTACCAAGGGCAAGCGCGTCTACCTGGACCCGGCCCTGGTCGAGCGTGTACGTGGCAAGCGTGTGGTGCTGGTAGACGATGTGATCAACACCGGCGTCAGCGCGCTGTCGGCCATACGCCTTTTGGAGCGCGCAGGTGCCCAGGTGGTGGGCCTGACCGTGGTGCTGAGCGAAGGCCACCAATGGCGCAAGGTGCTGGCCGAACTGGGTCCGCAATGGCAAGCGCGCGTGAAGGCGCTGGGCCATATACCCATGTTTGAGGCTGCGGATGGCGGCTGGAAGCCCATGGCCGACACGCTCTGAGCACTGCCTCTTCAATCAAAAAGGCTGGTCGCTTATGCGGCCAGCCTTTTTTCATGTGGGAGCTTGGTGCTTAGAGCGTGTTTACGATCTCTACGCAGACGCGTTGGAGCGCAATCGGGATGAGTTCGAGACGATGGGGCGCAGCTTGCACTCGTGTGCAAGCAAGAACCAGCGCGAAGAAGTCGCCCGATTTCGCTTCAATCCGAAGGACCAGTGCCTTTGCGGGCGGTCTACTGCGTTGCGAATCCTCGCAATAGCGCGGCTATTGCTGCGGTATCGCGCCTTGTATCCCATCCCGCAAAGACACTGGTACGCCGCGAGGAGATCGTAAACACGCTCTAAGAGCGTGTTCAAAGTCTCCTGAGCAAGAGCCCCAAGAACGCCAGATGGACGAACTGCAAGCTGGTGTTGAGCCAACGCTCGCAGTTTTTCCATAACCTTCTGTTCTTCTCCAGCCAGGCGAAGCTGCGCTCCACTACCCAGCGCTTGGGCATGACCTTAAAGCTGTGCATCTCGCTCCTCTTGGCGATTTGCACCGTCACGTGCTCGCCCAGAATCTCTTGTACGCCCTGCGCAAAGGGCTGGCCCACGTAGCCGCTGTCGCACAGCACGCCTTGCACTCGCCCCAACGTCCGCTTACAGCGCTGCAGGGCCTGCAGGGCACCTTTGCGGTCCGTTACCTCGGCCGTGGTCACCGCAATGGCATGTGGCAGCCCCTGCGTGTCCACCGCAATGTGGCGCTTGATCCCACAGACCTTCTTGCCCGCGTCATAGCCCTTCAGCCCCGCCGTGTCCGTGTTCTTCACGCTCTGCGCGTCCACAATCAAGAACGCGCTGCATGCGTTGCGCCCCAGTTTCTCGCGGGCCGCGCCAACCTGATTTTTTTAAAGCCTGCTCCAGCAGGCTGCCTTCCTCGCGGGGCTCGCTCCAGATCGCCCAGTACGAATGCACCGTGCGCCACTTGGGAAAGTCGCTGGGCAGCGCTCGCCACTGGCAGCCCGTGCGCAGCAGATACAGCACGGCGCAGAACACCTCGTAAAGCTCCACCTTGCGTGGGGCCGTCCTTTTGCGCGCACTCTCCAGCATTGGCCGGATCACTTCGAACTGCTCGCGCTTGATATCGCTGGGGTAGCCTTTTCTCATCCTGCGAGCTTCTCACATCTGGCGAGACTTTGAACACGTTCTTAGTGCAGCACTTCCAGCAGCCGGTCCAGGCCGCCCTGGTTGATGCAGACTTTGGCCTCGGCCCGCACGCGCGGCTTGGCGTGGTAGGCCACGGACAGGCCGGCCGCCTGCATCATGGGGATGTCGTTGCTGCCATCGCCCACGGCAATGCACTGGGCGGGCTCAATGCCCAGCAGCGAAGCCACTTCCAGCAGGGTGCGGCGTTTTTCGGCACCGTCGCAGATATCGCCCCAGGGCTGTTCCACCAGGCCGCCGGTGAGCACGCCGCCCTCCATCTCCAGCACATTGGCGCGCACAAAATCGATGCCCAGCAGGCCGCGCACATGTTCGGCAAAGTAGGTAAAACCGCCCGAGACCAGCAGCACCTTCAGGCCTGCAGCCTGTGCGGCCTGCACCAGCGCTTTGGCGCCGGGTGACAGCTGCAGGCGTTCCTGCACCACGCGGGCCATATCGGCCTCGGTCACACCGGCGAGCTTGCCTACGCGCTGGCGCAGGCTGTCCTTGAAGTCGGTGATTTCACCGCGCATGGTGGCTTCGGTGATGGCGGCCACCTCGGCCTTTTTGCCCGTGGCGTCGGCAATCTCATCGATGCACTCGATGGTGATCAGCGTCGAGTCCATATCAAACGCAATCAGCCGGTAGTCGCTGAGCTTTTGCGGTGCGGTGGTGTTCTGTAGGGTCAGGCCGGGGGCAAATTCGGTAGCAGCGCTCATGGGAAACAGGGCAGGTGAATGCGGGAATGGGAGGGGCGTTCGGTGCGTGGCAAGCATGTGAGGCATGGCCGTACCAGACGCCATTATCCCCTGCCGCCCGCCTGGCCGAGGTGGGCGGGCCTCAGCCTTGATGGGGCTGGGGCGCGGTGGCCTGGTGCAGCAGTTGGGTGATGCGCTGTTGCAGCGCTGCTGCCTGCTCGGGTTGCTGCTGCAGCCACAGGTGCAGGCGGTGGTCGGCGCCGGGCAGGCGCACGATATCCAGGCTGGCCGCAGCGCGGGCGCTGTCGGCATAGAGCTGCTGCACGGCAGGTGGTATGACCTGCTCATGTTCGCCCCAGACCAGCAGCACCTGGCCGCGAAAGTGGCGCAGCGCGACAAAGGCGGGCGAGGCCGCAAAGTCGGTGCTGGTGCGCAGCGTGTGCTGGAAAGCCGGGCCGAAGGGCAGGTCTTCCGCCGCGCTGACATAGGCCGCAGGGCAGTAGAGGATGAGGGTGCGCGGCTGCAGCATATCCAGCAGGCTGCAGGCCGTGTGGCCCCCCATGCTGGAGGCGATCAGCGCATCGGGCCGTTGCAGGCCCAGGGCCGTGACCACGCTGCGGGCCTGGGCCAGTCTGTCGTTCAGGCTGGAGCCCTGCAGGCTGCCGCCGGTGGCACCGTGGCCGATATGGTCGAAGGCGGCGCTGCTCCAGCCGGCTGCGGCCAGCGGTGCGAGCAGATAGTCCATGCGGCGGTGGTCGGTCTGGCCACCACCATGCAGTGACAGCAGGCGCGGTGGTTGTCGAGGGTGTTGGCTCAGCACGCTGCCTTGGAGCAGAGCCGAGCCATGCGCGACGGCCAAAGCACTGCGCAGCACGGAGCCCCCATCTTTGATAGTGTCTGTAGCTGATGGGGCCTGCATCTCAGCGGGTTTTTCCATAAAGGTATAAATTGTCGGACCAGGTGGCCAGCCACTGCGGGCGGTAGGCTACGCAGATGGCACAGGCCATGCCGGTGACCACGGCGTCGCCCCAGGCCATCAGCCAGCGGGCAATCGTGGACAGGTCTTCGTTGACGCCGGGTAGCTGGTGGCCCATGGCGGCCGAGAGCATGCTGGCCGCAAACAGGCTGAGCACGGTGCCGACAAAGCCTCGTCCAAAGATGTAGACAAACACCCGGGTACCCAGCCGCCGGCGCAGCAGCCCACCCCACAACAGGCCCAGCGTGGCGGGCAGCATGCCATGCCAGACCACCAGGCGCAGCGCCTCGGCCGCATCCAGTCCGGGCGAAAGAAGCCAGGCGATGGCGCCCACCAGGGCCAGCGTGGGCATGGCCAGGGGCCATCCCAGCATCAGCATCACCAGGCAGGCACCGGACCATTGCAGCTGCAGCGGCATTTTGTGCAGCGTGGGCAGAGCCCACAGCCAGGGCAGTACCACCAGGATGAAGAGCAGCGGCGTCCACAACGGAGAGGCCAGGCGCGGGGCATCGCGCCCGGGCAGTTGGCGATCGCCCAACAGCCGCCAGGGGCGCATGGCTGCAGCCATGCCCAGGGCGATCAGGGCCACCACGGTTTCCAGAACGGCTTCGAGCATGTGGCGTTTCTCGGTAGTTGCTGCTGCGGACCCTAGGCTGCAGCGCTGGCCTCGGCGCGCAGCGGCTGGCCCAGGCTTTTGAGTACATCGCGCACCAGCTGGGCGCGGGCCTTGGGGTCTTCCAGCGTACGCTCTATGCGCAGCTTGTCGTTGCCCGCCAGCTTGATGTGCTTGTTCTTCTGGATCAGGTGAATGATCTGCATGGGGTCAATCGGCGGGTTGGGCTTGAAGGTGATGCTGATCACGCCGGGCGCCGCATCCACCTTGAGCACGCCATAGGGCTCGGAGAGCACACGCAGGCGGTGGGTGTCGATGAGGGTCTGGGCCTGGGCGGGCAGCTTGCCGAAGCGGTCGACGATTTCTTCGAGCAGATTGTCGATCTGCTCGGTGGTCTTGGCCGTGGCCAGCTTTTTGTAGAAGGACAGGCGCAGGTGCACATCACCGCAGTAGTCGTTGGGCAGCAAGGCAGGGGCGTGCAGATTGATGTCGGTGGAGGCGGACAGCGGGCTCAGCAGATCGGGCTCCTTGCCATTTTTCAGGCTGCGCACGGCCTCGGCCAGCATTTCGTTATAGAGCTGAAAGCCGATCTCCATCATGTTGCCGCTCTGGTTTTCTCCCAGCACCTCACCGGCGCCGCGGATTTCCAGGTCATGCATGGCCAGGTAAAAGCCGCTGCCCAGCTCTTCCATTTGCTGGATGGCTTCCAGGCGCTGCTGGGCCTGTTTGGTCAGGCTGTCCAGATCCGGCACCATCAGATAGGCATAGGCCTGGTGGTGGCTGCGGCCCACACGGCCGCGCAGCTGGTGCAGCTGGGCCAGGCCGAATTTGTCGGCCCGGCTCATCACAATGGTGTTGGCTGTGGGCACGTCGATGCCGGTCTCGATGATGGTGGAGCACAGCAAGATGTTGAAGCGCTGGGCCACGAAGTCGCGCATCACGCGCTCCAGCTCGCGCTCGGGCATCTGGCCGTGGGCCACGGCAATGCGCGCCTCGGGCAGGATTTCTTCCAGCTTCTGGCGGCGGTTTTCAATGGTCTCCACCTCGTTGTGCAGAAAGTAGACCTGGCCGCCGCGCTTCAATTCGCGCAGCACGGCCTCGCGGATCACGCCATTGCTTTCGCTGCGCACAAAGGTCTTGATGGCCAGGCGGCGTTGGGGCGCGGTGGCAATCACCGACAGGTCGCGCAGGCCCTCCAGGGCCATGCCCATGGTGCGGGGAATGGGGGTGGCGGTGAGGGTGAGCACATCGACCTCGGCGCGGAAGGCCTTCATGGCCTCTTTGTGGCGCACGCCGAAGCGGTGTTCCTCATCGATGATGAGCAGGCCCAGGTTCTTGAACTGGGTCTTCTCGGACAGCAGCTTGTGCGTGCCCACCACGATGTCCACCGAGCCGTCTTCAATGCCCTTGAGTGCGGCATTGATTTCCTTGGTGGAACGAAAGCGGCTCATCTCCGCCACCTTGACCGGCCATTTGGAGAAGCGGTCCACCAGGGTCTGGTAATGCTGCTCGGCCAGCAGCGTGGTGGGCGCTAGAAACGCCACCTGCTTGCCACCCATGGCGGCCACAAAGGCGGCGCGCAGGGCCACCTCGGTCTTGCCAAAGCCCACATCGCCGCAGACCAGGCGGTCCATGGGCTGGGGGCTGATCATGTCGTGCACCACGGCGTGGATGGCCGCGTTCTGGTCGGCGGTCTCTTCAAAACCGAAGTCCTGCGAAAACTGCTCGTAGTCCTGGGCGCTGTAGCGGAAGGCATGGCCCTGGCGCGCGGCGCGGCGGGCGTAGATGTTGAGCAGCTCGGCGGCCGCATCGCGCACCTGCTCGGCGGCCTTGCGCTTGGCCTTTTCCCACTGGCCGCTGCCCAGGCTGTGCAGGGGGGCGGATTCGGGTGTCACGCCGGTATAGCGGCTGATCAGCTGCAGCTGGCTGACGGGCACATAGAGCACGGCGTCCTTGGCGTATTCCAGGTGCAAAAACTCCTGCAGCGCGGGCGTGCCGTCGGGGTTCTGCTGGCCTACGTCCATATTCACCAGGCCTTGGTAGCGGCCAATGCCGTGCTGGCTGTGCACCACGGGGTCGCCCACCTTGAGCTCGGACAGGTCCTTGATCAGCGCGTCGACATCGCTGACCTGTTCCTGCTTTTTGCGCCGGCGCGTGCTGCCGGTGGTCTCGAACAGCTCGGTCTCGGTGACGAAGTCAATGCCTTCCTCCACCCAGGCAAAGCCCTGGGCCAGGTTGGAGGTGGCAATGCCCAGGCCCTCGCCTGCATCGCCCTGGAATTCGGCCAGGGAGTCGAAGGCGGGCGGGTTGACGCCCGAAGCGCGCAGAAAATCCAGCAGGCTTTCGCGGCGGCCATCGCTTTCGGCCAGCACCAGCACGCGGCGGGCGGCCTGGGCAATATGGGCTTGCAAGCGGGCCAGTGGTTCTTCGGCGCCGCGCACCACGGCCAGCGGTGGCAACTGCTGGAAGACGGCGCTGTCGGCCACATCGTCCACGCCGGAGCGCAGGGCCAGCTGCGGATAGGGCTTGGCCGTGGTGTAGAACTGCTCGGCATTCAAAAACAGGATTTCCGGCGGCAGGGCCGGGCGGTCGGGGTCGCCCTGCACCAGGCGGTAGCGCTCGCGGGTGTCTGCCCAGAAGCGCTGGAAAGCCGGCTCCAGATCGCCATGCAGCACCAGGGTGGCGTCTTCGCCCAGATAGTCGAAGACGGTGGCGGTCTCGTCAAAAAACAGCGGCAGGTAGTACTCGATGCCGGCCGTGGCGATGGCCTGCCCCATGTCCTTGTAGATGCGGCTGCGCGTGGGGTCACCCTCCAGCAGCTCGCGCCAGCGGTGGCGGAACTTGGCACGCGCGTCCTCGTCCATGGGGAATTCGCGCCCGGGCAGCAGGCGCACCTCGGGCACGGGGTAGAGGCTGCGCTGGCTGTCGGGGTCAAAGGTGCGGATGGAGTCGATCTCGTCGTCGAACAAATCCACGCGGTAGGGCACGGGCGAGCCCATGGGGAAGAGGTCGATCAGCCCGCCGCGCACCGCGTACTCGCCGTGGCTCACCACCTGAGAGACATGCTGGTAGCCGGCCAGGGTCAGCTGGGCCTTGAGCTTGGCCTCATCCAGCTTCTGGCCTTGCTTGAAGTGAAAGGTGTAGCCGGCCAGAAAGGAGGGCGGTGCCAACCGGTACAAGGCCGTGGTGGCCGGCACCAGCACCACATCGGCACCGCTTTCGTGGTCGCGGCTGCGGATGCGCCACAGCGTGGCCAGGCGCTCGCTGATCAGGTCCTGGTGGGGCGAGAAGGTGTCGTAGGGCAGGGTTTCCCAGTCGGGAAACAGGGCGCAGCGCAGCTCGGGTGCGAAGAACGCCATCTCGTCGATCAGCCGCTGGGCATCTCCTGCATCAGCGGTGACGATGGCCGTAATGCGGCCCGCTGCCCGTTCCCGTTGGGCCAGACGGGCCAGCTGCAGTGCATCGGCACTGCCTACGGGGCGGGGAAGGGTGAAGCGTTTACCGGGCGAGAGAGAAGGCAGTTGCATGAGGGAAAAAGGGCAGTGCGCGCGCAGGGCGCCGTTCGCCGAGAGATTAAGTCCGCGACAGGGGATCCCGATTCTAGAATGCCGGCCATGACTGACTTGCTTGTCCCTTCCTCTGTCCCCCATCCGCCCCATGGCCTTCCTGGACGCTTTTGGGGGCTGGTGCCTTGCGCGGGCATGGGATTGCGGGCGATTGCCCCGGGCAGCCCGGCCCCTGAGCTGCCCAAACAATACCAATTGGTGGCGGGCCAGCCCATGGTGCTGCACACGCTGGCGGCCTTTGCCGGCACGGCCGGGCTGGCTGGCACGCTGGTGGCCGTGGCCCCTGGCGATGTTTTTTTGCAGAACCACCCGGTGCCTGGTTGTGTGGTCGTGCCCTGTGGCGGCGCTACCCGCGCGGACACGGTGCAGGGCGGGCTCAAGGCCTTGCTGGCCCAGGGGGCAGCCCAGCATGACTGGGTGCTGGTGCATGATGCGGCGCGCTGCCTGATCACGCCGCAGCAGATTCGTACGCTGATCGATGCCTGCCAAGGTGATGCCGTGGGCGGTCTGTTGGCGCACAAGCTGCCGGACACGCTCAAGACCGCCGTCACCGGGCCTTCAGGCGTGCGTGTGGCGGCCACGGTGGACCGCAGCGACAAATGGCTGGCGCAGACGCCGCAGATGTTCCGCATCGGTCCGCTGCTGGATGCACTGGGCCGTACCGGCTCGGCGGTGACCGACGAGGCCAGCGCCATGGAAGCCATGGGGCTGCGCCCCAAACTGGTGCCCGGTGGGGCGCAAAATTTCAAGGTGACCTACCCGGATGACTTTGCCCTGGCGACGGCGGTGCTGTCGCAGCGCAAGCTGGGCGCCACCACGGAGCGCTTCCAGGGCCGGCGCGAACCGCCGCCAGCCCAGGGCAATCCGTTTTTTTGAATCAACCTTGTTTTTGGCAGTTGGCGCTACAGCCATCTGCGGAGAGTGCTATGAATTTTCGTATTGGAGAAGGCTGGGACACCCATGCCCTGGTGCCGGGCCGCAAGCTCATCATCGGTGGGGTGGACATTCCCCACGTGACCGGACTGCTGGGGCATTCGGATGCCGATGTGCTGCTGCATGCCATCACCGACGCCCTGCTGGGCGGCGCCGCACTGGGCGATATTGGCCGGCATTTCCCGGACACCGACCCCGAGTTCAAGGGTGCGGATTCGGTGCGTTTGCTGACCGAGGCAGCCCGCCGTGTGCGTGAAAAGGGCTGGGAGATCGGCAATGTGGACAGCACCGTGGTGGCCCAGGCGCCCAAGCTGGCGCCGCATATTCCGGCCATGCGCGAGCGCATTGCCCAGGCCCTGGGTGTGGAGCTGGACCAGGTGAATGTGAAGGCCAAGACGGCCGAGAAATTGGGGCCGGTGGGCCAGTTGCAGGCCATGGAGGCGCGTGCCGCGGCCTTGCTGTACCGCAAGGCCTGAGCGGGCTCAGGGAATGCGGGCGACTGTGATGCCCCGCATTCCCTGTTGGCTTTTGGGGGCGCAGCGCAGCCGCTGGCGCGCTGCCTCAGTCGTCCAGCAGGTCTTCCTGCAGGCTGCGGTCTGTGCTGTGGTTGCGCGGTGGCAGTTGGCGCTTGATCAGCGGGCGTTGCAGGCGCTGCGGCGCATCGGCCTCCGAGGCATGGACGGCGCATTGCAGCTGCACATGGGCCGCCAGGCCGCCGCCCTGGGCGTTGGACAGCGATAGCGCGCCACCCATGCGCTGCACGGTTTTGTCCACGATGGACAGGCCCAGGCCCGCGCCTGCGGCCGCGGTACGGGCGGAGTCGCCGCGGAAAAACGGCTGGATCAGCGCGGACAGCTGCTCGGGCGGTACGCCGGTGCCGTGGTCGCGCAGGCGTATGACCACCCAGTCCTCGCGCCGCTTGAGGGTGATGTCCACCAAGGTGGTGTCGGTGTCGGGCGTCTTGCCGTAGCGGCGGGCGTTTTCCAGCAGGTTGGAGATGACACGGGCCAGCTCCACCTCATCGGCCAGCACATACACGTCTTCGGGGACGGCCATATTGATCTGCAGCTCGCGGTGGTCCTGCACGGCATAGACGCAGGACGACACCACGGCATGCAGATTCACGGTGGACAGCGTCACATGGTCGGGTCGGGCGTAGTCGAGGAATTTGTCGATGGTGGCGTCGAGCTGCACGATGTCGGCCACCATGTGGTCGCGTGCCACATCGTCGGTGACGCTCATCTCGGTTTCCAGTCGCAGGCGGGCCAGCGGCGTGCGCAGGTCGTGCGAGATACCGGCCAGCATCACGGCGCGTTCCTGCTCGAGCTTGGCCAACTTCTGGGCCATGCGGTTGAAGCCGATGTTGACCTCGCGGATTTCGCTGGTCACGGCCTGCTCGTCGAGCTGGCTGGCCTCGAAATCGCCATCGCGCACACGGTTGGCCGCGTCGCTGAGCTGCTTGAGCGGCTGGTTGATGAGTCGGGCAATCACGGCCGCGCCGGCCAGCGACAGAATGCCGGCGGTGATCAGCCACACCAGCCAGGTGCGGCCGCCGGCCGGGCTGAAGCGCGAGCGGTCCATCAGCAGCCAGTTGCGGTCGCCATTGATGGAAAAGCCCACCCACAGGCCTGGCTCGCCGTTGACGCTGCGCGCCACGATGGTGCCCGAGCCCAGGCGATGGGTCAGCTCCTCGGTGAGGCGCAGACTCAGGGGCGTGTGGTCCATGGCCTCGTATTTGTCGCCAGGCTCGCGCGGCAGAATGCGCACGCCTTCCTGATCGGCCATGGTCTTGATCAGCGAGACACGGTTGATGGCGTCGGAATGCACCAGGGCGGCGCGGCTGAGGTTGACCAGCGAGGCCACCTGTTGCGCGGTGTGCAGGGTGCGGGGTTCGAACTCGAAGGCCCGCAGCGTCTGCAGCCAGGCCAGGATGCAGCCGACGAGCAGCAGGGCCAGCAGAAAAAAAGTGCGCCAGAACAGATTCAGCCCCATGCGCGAGCGCGCAGGTCCTGCAGGGGGGCGGTGTTCCGTGCTGCCGGCTGCCACAGAGGCGCTGGCGGAAGGGGGGCTGGCGGAATAAGCACGCATGGTCAGAAAGCCTTCGTCGGGCCGTGGCGATACCTGCCACCGCGGGGTGCGCGGTGGCAGGCAATCAGCATCGGACAACGGCCTATCTTACTGGGCTCAATTCGCACCATCTGGTACGAAGACGTAACCTACGCCCCAGACTGTCTGGATGTAGCGCGGCGCTGCAGCATCTTCTTCAATCAACTTGCGCAGACGCGACACCTGCACGTCCAGGCTGCGGTCAAAGGGCTCGAACTCGCGGCCACGGGCCAGCAAGGCCAGCTTTTCACGCGACAGCGGCTGGCGCGGGTGGCGCACCAAGGCCTTGAGCATGGCGAACTCGCCCGTGGTCAGGGCCAGCTCCTCGCCATTCTTTTGCAGCACACGGGTGCCCAGGTCGAAGGTGAAGGGGCCGAAATTGACCACTTCGTTGTCGCCCGAAGGGGCGCCAGGGGCTTCGACCGGCGGGCGGCGGCGCAGCACGGCGTGGATGCGGGCCAGCAGTTCGCGGGGGTTGAAGGGCTTGCCGAGGTAGTCGTCGGCGCCGACTTCCAGACCGACGATGCGGTCCACATCCTCGCCCTTGGCGGTCAGCATGATGATGGGCGTGCGATCGTTGGCAGAGCGCAGGCGGCGACAGATGGACAGGCCATCCTCGCCCGGCATCATCAGGTCGAGCACGATCAGATCCACCGTCTCGCGCAGCAAGATGCGGTTCAGCGCCTTGCCGTCTTCGGCAATCATGATCTCGAAGCCTTCTTGCGTGAGATAGCGGCGCAGCAGATCACGGATGCGGGCATCGTCATCCACCACCAAGATCTTGTCGGTACGGTTGTTCGTTGAGGCCATGGGTATCCCTAGTCCTAGTCCAATTTGTAACAGAGCCAATTTTGACCATCTTGGAGCCCCAAAAACCGTTTTTTGGTGGCACCCTGACCAAGTGTTACAAGTGTTGCCCTGCGGAGCAAGTGTGGTTTGACGTAACGCAGGGACTCTAGCCCGACGGTGGTATGGTCGGCAGATATTGCAGCGCAGCACCTGCTGCGGCTGCTGAAAACGTCTTTTTTTCCCTTGGAGGAGAGTGGTGATGCAGCAAAAAGCAGTATGTCGTGGCCTGGGTGTGGCATTGGCCCTGGCGGTCGGCGCATGGGGCGCAAATGCCATGGCGCAGACTGTGGTGCAGGCCGCACCACAGAACGTGGTGCAGCTGTCAGCCTCCGGCTCGGTGGAAGTCACGCAGGATTTGCTGATGCTCACCCTGACTGCCACCGAAGAGGGCAGCAATGCGGCTGCCGTGCAAAAGCGCTTGCAGCAGGTGGTGGATGCGGCGCTGGCGGCGGTGCGCCCCCAGGCACAGAACGGCGCCATGGAAGTGCGCACGCAAGGATTCACCGTGGCGCCTCGCACCAACAGCAAGGACGGCAAGCTGGCAGGCTGGCAAGGTCGGGCGCAGCTGGTGCTGGAGGGTAAGGACTTTGACCGCATCACCAGCCAGGCCACCAAGGTGCAGGGTATGCAGGTGAGCCAGGTGGCGTTCGGTCTGTCCAAAGAGGGCCGAGCCAAGGTGGAGGGTGAGGCCCAGCAGCAGGCCATCAGCCAGTTCCAGGCCAAGGCGGCCAGCCTGAGCAAAGCTTTTGGTTTCCGCAACTACAGCCTGCGGGAGGTATCGGTGAACAGCAATGAAATCGGCATGCGCCCCTATATGGCACAGGGCGCCATGTTCAAGTCCGCCATGGCAGCGGACGCTGGCGAGGCAGCGCCCCTGGCTGTGGAAGCCGGCAAGACCCAGGTGGAAGTGCAGGTCTCGGGGTCGGTGCAGTTGCAGTAAGTGAATCCCCCCCTGAGTCGCCTTCGGCGCCTTCCCCCCAGGGGACGACACCGGCGCGGCGGGGCGGCCCTTGCGCGGTGTTTCGGGGATGGGGCGCGCCAGCTTTATACAGCCTGGGTACGACACACCTGTTTTGCCATCCGTTGCGCATGAAAAAAGCCCTGGGCAGAGGCCGCAGGGCTTTGATTTTTCAGGGCCGGGGGCTTACTGGGCAGCCCAGCCGCCGTCCATATTCCAGGCCACGCCGCGCACATTGTTGGCGGCGGGGGAGCAGAAGAATACGGCCAGCTCGCCCAGTTCCTCGGGGGTGGTGAACTGCATGGAGGGCTCTTTCTCGCCCAGCAGCTGTTTGGTGGCGTCGACGTTCGAGATGCCTTGCGCCTGGGCCTTGGCATCCACCTGCTTTTGCACCAGGGGCGTCAGCACCCAGCCGGGGCAAATGGCATTGCAGGTGACGCCGGAGGTGGCGTTCTCCAGTGCGGTCACCTTGGTCAGGCCCACGATGCCATGCTTGGCCGCCACATAGGCCGATTTCTGGGCCGATCCCACCAGGCCGTGGACGGAGGCCACATTGATGATGCGGCCCCAGTTGGTCTTTTGCATGGCAGGCAGCGCCAGTCGTGTGGTGTGAAAAGCGCTGCTGAGGTTGATGGCAATGATGGCATTCCACTTGTCCACGGGGAAGTCCTGCACATTGGCCACATGCTGGATGCCGGCGTTGTTCACCAGAATGTCCACCTGGCCGAACTCCTTGGCAGCGAAGGCCATCATGGCCTCAATGTCTTCGGCTTTGCTCATGTCGGCGCCATGGTGGGCCACGCGCACGCCATGGGCTTTGCCGGCTTCAAGCACTGCGGCCATGGGGCCTTCGGTATCACCAAAACCGTTGAGCACGACATGGGCGCCCTGTCGCGCCAGTGCCTGGGCAATTCCCAGGCCAATCCCGCTGGTGGAACCTGTCACCAGTGCCGTTTTTCCTTTGAGCATGCAGCATCTCCGAATCTATTACGATGGGCAAGCGTCCATTATGGGGTGCGCCTCGGAAAGTCTGTTTGATGATTGAACCTACGCTGAACTACGTAACCTGCCCCGGCGCTGCCCAGCAGGCATCCACAGGCCCCGTGCGCAGCGATCACCGTATGGCCTATTGGGAGTGGAATGCCACAGGCAATCCCACCCACCCGCATGTGGTGGTGTGTGTGCACGGCCTGACAAGGCAGGGGCGGGACTTTGATGTGCTGGCCCAGGCGCTGGCCCCCCATGCCCGTGTCATCTGCCCGGACGTTGCCGGGCGCGGCCAGAGCGAATGGCTGGCCAACCCGCTGCATTACGCCGTGCCGCAATACGCGCTGGACATGCTGGTGCTGCTACAGCATCTGCAGCAGCAGGCGCCTATATCCACCTTGGATTGGGTAGGCACCAGCATGGGCGGGCTGATCGGCATGGGCTTGGCGGGCCAGCCCCATTTGCCACTGCCTGCGCCGATTCGGCGCCTGGTGCTCAACGACGTAGGCCCTGCGCTGGAGTGGGCGGCCTTGCAGCGCATCGCCGGCTATGTGGGCGAGCCGGTGCATTTCGCCAATCTCGAGCAGGCAGCGGCATCGCTGCGCATGATTTCGGCCGGCTTCGGTCCACACACCGATGCCGAGTGGCTGGCGCTGACGGCCCCCATGCTCAAACCCTTGCCTGAAGGGGGGCTGGGTCTGCACTATGACCCGGCCATTGGTGTGGCGCTGCGTGCCATGACCCAGCAAGATGCGGCCCAGGGCGAGGCCCTGGTGTGGCAGCTGTACGACCAGATCACGGCACAGACCTTGCTCTTGCATGGGGCACAGTCCGACCTGTTGACCGCCGCCACGGCACAGGCCATGCAGCAGCGTGGGCCCCGCGCACGATGCATCACGCTTGCAAATGTGGGACATGCCCCCACCTTGGTCGCAGCCGACCAGGTTCAGGTCGTGCGGGATTTTTTATTGGGCAGTGAATGACGCAAGAACAACAACAGCTGCAAAGCCAGGTCGGACGGGGGGGGCGCTTATGAGAAGTGTGACCTCTTTGCCGCCCACCACCGTGGAGGCAGGCTCGCCAACCGGGGGCACCGTGCCGATGACGCCGGCACTGATTGCGGCCACCTCGCAGTCCATGCCGGACCAGGCCAATGCCCTGGTGCGCGCACGCGCCTTTGCCGAGCCGCTGCTGGCCGGTGAATTGCTGGGTACAGGTGAAAACGCACTGGCCCACGCCGATGCGGTGGCCGCCATTTTGTATGGCATTGGCGGCTCGGAAACCATGCAGGCCGCGGTCTATCTGGTCTATGCCAGCCTGCACCTGAACAAGCCGCAGGAAGTGCTGACCAAGGCCTTTGGCGCCAACTTCGCCACATTGGCCGTGGAAACCACCAAGCTGATGCATGTGCAGCAGCAGGCGCGCGATGCCGCCAGCAGCGGCCAGCGCGTGGATGACCTCGCCACCCAGGCAGAAACCGTGCGCAAGATGCTGCTGGGCTTCTCGCGCGATGTGCGTGTGGTGCTGCTGCGCCTGGCTTCGCGCCTGCAGACGCTGCGCTACTACGCGGCCACCAAGCGCGTCGTGTCCCCGACGATGGCGCGCGAGGCCCTGCATGTGTTTGCGCCGCTGGCCAATCGCCTGGGCATCTGGCAGCTCAAGTGGGAGCTGGAAGACCTGTCCTTCCGCTTTCTGGAGCCCGAGACCTATCGCCAGATTGCCAAGAACCTGGACGAAAAACGGGCCGAGCGCGAGATCTATATGGAACAGCTGCGTGCGCGGCTGGAATCCGAGCTGCGTGCCTACAGCATCAGCGCCACGGTGCAGGGCCGGCCCAAGCATATCTACAGCATCGTCAAGAAGATGCGCGGCAAGTCGCTGGACTTTGACCAGGTGTTCGACATCCGCGCGCTGCGCGTGGTGGTGCCCAATGTCAAGGACTGCTACACCACCTTGTCCTGGGTGCATGAGCATTTCCAGCCCATCGAATCGGAGTTCGACGACTACATCGCCAAGCCCAAGCCCAACGGCTACCAGTCGCTGCACACCGTGGTGCGCGATGCCCAGGGCCGGGCCATCGAAATCCAGATTCGCACCCAGGCCATGCATGACCACGCCGAGCATGGCGTGGCCGCGCACTGGGCCTACAAAGAGGCCGGCACCAAGGGCTATGCCGGCGTGTCCGCCACCAGCGAGTACGACGCCAAGATCGCCGTGCTGCGCCAGTTGCTGGCCTGGGGTCAGGATCTGTCCGAAGGGCCTGCCCACCGCAACCTGTTTGACGACCGCATCTATGTGCTCACGCCCGATGCGGCGGTGATCGAGCTGCCCCAGGGCGCCACGCCGGTGGACTTTGCCTATTCCGTGCACACCAGCCTGGGCCACCGCTGCCGGGGCGCACGCGTGGACGGCGCCATGGTGCCGCTGAACACCCCGCTGCAAAGCGGCCAGACCGTGGAGATCACCACCGTCAAGGAGGGGCGCCCCTCGCGTGATTGGCTCAACTCCGATCTGGGCTACCTCACCAGCAACCGGGCCAAGGCCAAGGTGCGTGCCTGGTTCAACGCCCAGGCCACGCATGAAACCGTGACCCGTGGCCGCGAAGCCGTGGAAAAACTGCTGCAGCGCGAGGGCAAGACCGCCACCAAGCTCGACGAGCTGGCTGCGCAGCTGGGCTTCAAGTCGGCCGACGGCATGTTTGAGGTGGTGGGCAAGGACGAATACTCGCTGCGCAACATCGAGATCGTGCTGCGTCCGCCCCCTGAGCCCGTTGCGGCCGAGGAAGACATACAGCAGGTGGTGCGCAAGCCGCGCAGCGAATCGCAAAAAGGTGGCGTGCTGGTGGTCGGCGTGGATTCGCTGATGACCCAGCTGGCCAAATGCTGCAAGCCCGCACCGCCGGACGATATCCGTGGCTTTGTCACGCGGGGCAAGGGCGTCAGCGTGCACCGCTCCGATTGCAGCAACTTCCGTGAGATGGCCGCGCGCTATGAGGAGCGGGTCATCGACGTGGCCTGGGGCCAACCCAAGGCTGCGGTCAACTCGGCGGTCTATCCGGTGGACGTGGCCGTGGAAGCCGCTGACCGCCAGGGCCTGCTGCGCGACATCTCGGAAGTGTTCGCCCGTGAAAAGACCAATGTGATCGGTGTGCAGACCCAGTCCGTCAAGGGCACGGCCTGGATGACGTTCACCGTGGAAGTCTCCGACTCCGTGCGGCTGAACAAGGTGCTGGGCATTGTTTCTGGCGTGCCTGGTGTGCGCTCGGCCAGAAGGCGTTGAAAACCGTGCTAGAATCGCTTTCTCGAACAAACACAGGCGCGTAGCTCAGCTGGTTAGAGCACCACCTTGACATGGTGGGGGTCGTTGGTTCGAGTCCAATCGCGCCTACCAAAATCAAAAAGCCTTTCGCTTTCCAAAGCGAGAGGCTTTTTTGTTTTTTGGTCCCCGCTCCTGCCCATTGCGTAATGGATGCCAGGGCAGGCTCGAATAGAGCGGGAAGGGTGGATAGGTGCGGCTCCTGAATCCGTAGCAGGCTGCGCCTATACTGCGGCTGCTTTCATGCTCTGGCAGTCTGCACGCCGTAGGGAGTGTGCACAGGCTGCTCCTTTTTTATCGATTTCAGACCTTGGTACCCATGGCTTCCAGTCCATCGCAGCGTGATTACAGCGCGCCCTGTCCTGGCTGCGGCGCGCCCGTGCATTTCGCCAACGCGCAAGCGGCATTTGCTGTCTGCGCGTTTTGCCGCAGCACCGTGGCGCGGCGCGGTGAGGTGTTGGAGCGCGTGGGCAGCATGGCCGAAGTCTTTGAGGACTACAGCCCGCTGCAGATCGGCGCCACCGGGCAGGCGCCCGACCGCCGGGGGGTATCCATCCCTTTCACCGTGGTGGGGCGGCTGCAGCTGCGCAGCGATGCCGGCGCGTGGAATGAATGGGTGCTGGATTTCAGCGACGGCCAACTGGGCTGGCTGAGCGAGGACAACGGCAGCTGGGTGCTGTCGCGCCCCTGGCAGCCTCCGGGCTTTCAGCCCAAGGGCTTTGTGGCCCGCGACTGGAAGCTGGGGCGCGCGGTGATGGCGGGGGGCGATGAGTTCACCGTCAGCAGCGTGCAAAACGCCCAGGTGGCTGCGGCCCAGGGCCAGCTGACCGAGCTGCCCCCCATAGGGCGCAGCTTCAAGCTGGTGGAGTTGCGCGACCCCCAGGAACGGGTGTGGTCCGTGGACTTTGGCAGCAAGCCGCCCGGCAGCAGCCTGGGCATGCCCGTGCAGCTGGATGCGCTGCAGATGCAGGGCCTGCGCGAAGGCCCGGCGCTGCAGCGTGAGCAGGGCCAGCATTTCAATTGCCCGCATTGCGCGGCCGCATTGGAGCTGCGCTTTGGCGGCAGCAAAACCCTGAGCTGCCCCAGCTGCGGCAGCCTGGTCGATCTGTCGGCCGGCCTGGGCCAGGCGCTGCAATATGCCGAGCAGCGCCGCCGCATCAAGCCCCAGATTCCCCTGGGCAGCGAAGGCCAGCTCGACGGGCTGGTCTGGCAGGTCGTGGGCTTTCAAAGGCGCACCGGCCATGAGCAGGACGAGGACGGCAACGAAAGCTTCAGCTGGGACGAATACCTGCTCTACCAGCGCAAGGCAGGTTTTGCCTTCTTGGTCGACAGCGAAGATGGCTGGAGCATGGCGCGCGTGGTCAGCGGTGTGCCCAAGCTGTCCAAGACCGGGGGGACGGCCACCTATTTGCGCAAGCAATATGTGCGCGAATCGACCTACCAGGCCAGCACAGACTACGCGGAAGGCGAGTTTTACTGGCCGGTGCGCCAGGGGCAGACCACCGACAACGTGGACTATGTGAACCATGGCAAGCGGTCTTCGCTGGCCCAGGAGACCGAGCAGGGCGAAACCACCTGGACGCATGGCCAGCAGGTCTCGGCAGAGACCCTGGCCCAGGCCTTTGGTGTGGGCAAGCTCAAGGACCGCTCACAGGCCGGCCCCTTGTCGGGCAGCAAGTTCAGCCTGGGCACCATCTTGTTCTGGCTGTTTTTGCTGCTGTTCCTGCTGCCGTTTCTGCGGGCCTGTATTTCCAGCCCGAGCTGCGATCCGCGCACCGATCCCAATTGCACTTACAGCCGCTCCAGCAGCGGCTCCTATGGCGGCTACACCTCGGGTGGCAGCCACAAATGATTTTTCCGGCAGACAAGGAGAACTTGCCATGAACTTCAACTGGTTCAATCCCCAGGCTTTTTTCGGCTCCATCCTCTACGCGCTGGTGGGCGTGGTGGTGTTCTGGCTGTGCTTCATCATCATCGACAAGATCACGCCCGTGGACATGTGGGCCGAGATCGTGGAAAAGCACAACAAGGCTCTGGCCATGGTGGTGGCCGCCATGTGCCTGGGCATCAGCATCATCGTGGCTGCGGCGATTCACTGAGACGCCTGAATTTGACACCCCCTGAGCCGCTTCGCGTCTTCCCCCTCTCTCTCGCTGTGCGAGGGAGGGGGACGGCACCGGCGCTGCGGGGCGACCCTTGTGCGGTGCCCTGGCTTGGGCTGCGCCGGTTTTGTGCGGCGCGGGTCTACTTGGAGGGGCGGTGGCGTGCCTGTCATTCCTGTGGGGATGGCATGCTGCGGGCCCTTCGGGCTTTACTCCCTCGCCCCTTCGGGGAGAGGGGAGGGGTGAGGGGTTGCCAGCACGAGGCGGTTCTGGTGCGGAGCGAGATGGAAAGAGTCCATGGATGATGTGGTGAATGTGAAAGCAGTGGCGCAGCGCGCAGGGCCCCGGTCTATGGATGTGGCGCTGCTGGCCAGCGTGTTCGTGATTGCGGCCTGCGGCTTGCTGTATGAGCTGGCGGCGGGGGCGCTGGCGTCCTATCTGCTGGGGGACTCGGTGCTGCAGTTCTCCACCATCATCGGCACCTATCTGTTTGCCATGGGCATTGGCTCCTGGCTGTCGCGCTATTTTGAAGACCAGCTGCCGGCGCATTTTCTGCGTGTCGAGCTGCTGGTGGCCTTGATTGGCGGTGCCTTGCCTGCGGTGCTGTTTCTGGCCAATGCCTATGTGCCCGGGGCTTTTCGCTTTTTGCTCTACGGCATGGTGCTGCTGGTGGGTGCGCTGGTGGGGTTGGAGATTCCGCTGGTGATGCGCATCCTCAAGCGCAATGCCTCGCTCAAGGATTTGGTGTCGCAGGTGCTCACCTTCGACTACCTGGGCGCGCTGGCTGTGTCGCTGGCGTTTCCGCTGGTGCTGGTGCCGCAGCTGGGTCTGGTGCGCACCGGCCTGCTGTTCGGCTTTATGAACGCGGCCGTGGCCGTGTGGGCGCTGTGGCTGTTTCGCCATGAGCTGCGCAACTTCCGCGCCCATGCCTGGAGCTGTGCGGCCGTGCTGGCAACGCTGGGCACGGGCATCTGGGGGGCGGAGCATTTGACGCGCATTGCCGATGACCATTTCTACCAGGACCGCATCGTGCTCAGCAGCAGCAGCGCCTACCAGCGCATCGTGGTCACCCAGGGGCGCCAGGGCGCGCGCCTGTACCTCAATGGCAATCTGCAGTTTGCGCAAAGTGACGAGTACCGCTACCACGAAGCCCTTGTACACCCTGCCATGGCTGCACATGGCGCTCCAAAGAAAGTAGCAGTGCTGGGCGGTGGCGATGGCATGGCCGTGCGCGAAGTACTCAAATACCCCGGTGTGCAAGCCGTCACCCTGGTGGAGCTGGACCCGGCCATGACCGCGCTGTTCACCCACAACCCCTTGATGAGCGCCCTCAATGGCAGGGTGTTGAATGACCCGCGTGTGTCCATCGTCAACACCGATGCTTTCCAGTGGCTGCAGCAGACGTCTGAGGTGTTCGACGTCGTCATCGTGGACTTCCCCGATCCCACCAACTTTGCCATTGGCAAGCTGTTCACCAACAGTTTTTATGCGCTGCTGAACCAGCGCCTGGCCGCCAGCGGCTATGCCGTGGTGCAGACCACCTCGCCACTGATTGCACGCCAGAGCTTCTGGACCGTGGTGCAGACGATTGAGTCGGTGGGCTTTGCCACCACGCCCTACCACGTGCATGTGCCCAGCTTTGGTGAATGGGGCTTTGTGCTGGCCAGCCGCCGGCCCTGGCGCATGCCGCAAGCGCTGCCGGAGGGCCTGCGTTTTCTGACCCTGCCCACGCTGGCGCAGATGGTGAATTTCCCGCTGGATATGGACCGTGTGCCGGCCGAGGTGAATCGTTTGTCCAACCAGGTGCTGGTGCATACCTACGAGCAGGAATGGGGCAAGGTGGCGCATTGAATCAGGTAGCACGCGGCGGACCGGTGCTGCAGCGCCGCCAATGGCTGCAGGCCATGGGGGCGGGCACCTTGGCTCTGGCTGGCTGCACGCCGCCCGCGCCGCAGCTGCAAGATTTGGCGGGCGGCTACAGCGGCACGGCCCTGGAGCGCGGCCACAGCCTGCGGCCGTTCTGGCAGCGCCTGGTCCAGGGGCTGGAACTGCCCACACCCGCCGTGGTGCACCGCGTGCCGGTGGTGATTGCCGGCGGTGGTCTGGCAGGCCTGGCGGCCGCGCGGGTGCTGGACCAGCAGGGTGTGGCTGCCGTGTTGCTGGACACCCAGGAGCGCATGGGCGGCAACAGCCAGGGCGGCAGCGTGGCAGGCGTGGCTTGTCCACTGGGCGCGCATTACCTGCCCCTGCCCAGCGACGATGCGCCCGAGGTGCAGGACTGGCTGCAGGAGCTGGGTCTGCGCCAGCGCGTGGCCGGGCGCTGGCAGTATGACGAGCGCCATCTTTGCCACAGCCCGCAGGAGCGCCACTACCGCAATGGCCAATGGAGCGAAGGCCTGCTGCCCGTGGAGGGCGTGGCCCCGCGCACGCTGCAGCAATACCAGCAATGGGAGCGGCTGGTGCAGGCCGCATCGGCTGCGGCGCGCTTTTCTCTGCCGGCGGCGCGTTGCTGGCAAGGCGGTGCGCTGGCGCCATCGCACGCGGCTCTGGATGGCCAGTGCTTTGACCTGTGGCTGGCGGTCCAGGGTATCGATGACCCCCAACTGCTGTGGTATTTGGATTACTGCTGCCGCGATGATTTTGGCGCCGGCATTGCCCGCGTCTCGGCCTGGGCCGGCGTGCACTACTTCGCCAGCCGGCGCGGCTTTCATACGCCGCGTCGTGGCGGTGAAGCGCCTGCAAACGAGGAGGGCGGTGACCAGGTGCTGACCTGGGCCCAGGGCAATGGCTGGCTGGTGCAGCAGCTGGTGCAGCGCCTCAGCCATGTGCAGCAGCGCAGCGACTGCAGCGTGCTGGCCATCACCGCACAGCGCGACGGTGTGCAGGTGGACGGCTATGACCATGTCCGGCAGCAGCATGTGCGCTGGCAGGCCGCGCGCTGCGTGGTGGCCCTGCCCAGCTGGGTGGCTGCGCGCGTGGTGCGCAATGCCCCGGGCTTTGTGCAGAGCCTGGCGCAGCGCCTTTCCTGGGCGCCCTGGCTGGTGGCCAATCTGCACCTGGACCGGCCTTTGGCCGATTACCCCGGGGCCGAGCCGGCCTGGGACAATGTGCTCTACCAAGACCCGAATGCCGGTGGCCTGGGCTATGTGGATGCCGGCCACCAGCGCCTGGACCGGCTGCGCCGCCAGCCCACGGTGCTGAGCTACTACCAGGCCCTGGGCGACTGGCCCGACGGGCGCCAGCAACTGCTGCAGCAACCCTGGACCTTTTGGCGCGATCGCATCGTGGCCAGCCTGGGTGCCCCGCACGCCGATCTGCTGGCACGCGCCACGCGCATGGAGATCACCCGCTACGGCCATGCCATGGCCATCCCCCGGCCTGGTGATCAACAGTTTTTGAGCCAAATCGCCCTGCAAAGCAGTGGTGGAGCACGTAAGCAGCTATGGAATGGTGAGCGCGTGCCGCTTTTGCCGCTGCCGCAGGCCGAGCGCCTGGTGTTTGCCCACAGCGACTGGGCCGGCTACTCGGTGCTGGAAGAGGCCTTTGTGCGCGGCCACCATGCCGGCCTGTGGGCATTGCAGGGATCGCCCGCATAAAGCGGGGTGATCGCTGGGTCCGGCTGGAGGCGCGCGCTTTGCGGCCTCGCGGCTTTTGCCCAGACTGGGCGAGGAGGGCTCATGCTGCTTGATGTACATCAAGGGTGGCTTTTTGTGCGGAGGGTTTGGGCGCTCAGCCTACAAACGCCTGCCTACGTCGACGGCAATGTCTATGCATTCGGGCATTGTTCGCCCCCCATTTCAAGGAACCCTTTATGGCACGCAACCCCCTGTCCATTCTTCTTCATCGCACCTGGTGGGTGCTGCTGCTGCGTGGCCTGGTGGCCATTGCATTTGGCGTGCTGACCTTTGCCCAGCCCGGGGTTTCTCTGGTGGCGCTGATGCTGACCTTTGGTGTTTTCACCTTTGTTGACGGCATTTTGGGCATGTACGCGGCCATCCGTGGCCGGGGCCTGGGCGGCCATTGGTGGGTGCTGATGCTTTGGGGTCTGGTGGGTGTGATCGTTGGCGTGCTGACCGTGGTGGCGCCAGCCGTGACCGCCCTGGTGATGACGATTTACATCGCAGCCTGGGCCCTGGTCACCGGCGTGATGCAAATCATTGCGGCGCTGCGCCTGCGCAAGGAGATCCGGGGCGAGTGGCTGCTGGTGTTGGGCGGCGCCATGTCTGTGCTGTTCGGCGGTTTTGTGCTGGCCCAGCCCGGAGCCGGCATGATGGCCATGCTGTGGGTGCTGGCCCTGTACGCCGTGCTACTGGGCCTGGTCATGGTCTTGCTGGCCTTCAAGGTCAGAAAGGGCGTGCGCCTGCTCGAAGCCTGAGTGTGGGGCAGAGCTGGGGGTGTGCCGCCGTTGTGAGCGGCTCGCCCCCGTGCTCCTCTTTCTGCCGCGCCTTGTCGCGGCAGAGTGGTTTCTGGCCCTGGTGCTCCTGTCTGACGCGATGCGCTACGCGTTCAGAGGTCTTGGGTTTCACACCCCCAGCAAGCGCAAATCCAGCTGGCCTTGCTGCATCGGTGGGCACCAGTAGTAGCTGCCCGTCAGGGGCTGCGAGAACTGGAACAGGGCATCGGCAATGCCGTCGTCCAGACCCAGCATGCGGCGCCATTGGGCCTCGAAGGCGTCCAGCGAATGGCCAAAGGCCGCAAACATCAGGCCCATGCGGTCCTTGCCATCGCTGGGGTGGCTCCACCAGGGCATGGAGCGGCGCACCAAAAAGGCCTCGGGTTCAAAGCTTTCCTGCGCGGTGCGTTTGACATGGGCGGACTCCGGCGCATCGTCCAGCTCTTCGTTGTCGCTGAGGCGCCGGCCCATCGCATGGTCGCGTGCATGGGGCTGCATTGCATGGAAGGCGGGTATGTTGTGCTCCCATTGCTGTAGCGCCAGAAAGCTGGAGCCATGCAGGCCCATGGTGCTGCAATGGAAACAGGCTGCGGCTTCGGCCTGTGCATCCACCGGGTTTTCGGTGCCGTCTTCGTAGCCCGTCAGATCGCGGCCATAGCCATTGGGACCATGGCCGTGGCGGAAGGCGTCAACCACGCGCTCCAGTGCAAAGGCGGGGGCAAGCAGCTCCACCAGGCGGCGGGTGGCCAGTAGCAGCTCGCCGCGCTCTTCACCCCGCAGCCACAGGCACAGGGCCGAGTCGGTGTGTGCGGAATGCGCAGGAGCCACACCTTGCAGTGCCGGAAAGGCGCGCAGGCCGGGCACCTCGCTGGAAACCGCCTGCACCAGTGCAGGGCCTATGGCCACGACTGTGTGCAGGCCGTCGGCGTGCACACGCAATTGGCCCAGCGCGGAATGAAGGGCAGAGGCATTGCCCTGCACGGAGAAAAATACATAGCGGCCCACAGTGGGCAGCGGAGCCAAGATACCGGGTTGAGTGAATTGCATAGGTCTCACAAGAAAGGCTGCAGACATTGTGGCGGCGCCAGCTGCAGGATGCTGCGTTGGTGCCCTAAGCCGCAGCGCGGCAGACAAAAAATGCACGGCGAGCGCAAAAGCTTCAAATAGGCCTGCTACAATTGCAGCTTCAACGACAGGCGCGTAGCTCAGCTGGTTAGAGCACCACCTTGACATGGTGGGGGTCGTTGGTTCGAGTCCAATCGCGCCTACCAAATCCAGGCAAGCACCACCAGAGCTTGCCGCACACAATGCCCGCTTTATAGCGGGCATTGTCGTTTCTGCCGTACAAAAAATACCCCGGCAGCACGGCAAACCCAGGCGTACCAAGCCAAGCTGTGCCGCACGCAAGCGCATCTGGAACGGTATTGGCAGAGGCGTACAGCACCTTGTGCGGGGCCCGATGGCATCTGCATCTGTGTCTGCATCCACGCAGATTGCTTTTTGCGCTTGTTGCGCTCCCGCTCTCTCAGGCGCTCTCTTTCCACGCAGGACGGTGTCAACGTGGCCAGGCCTTCAAACCCGGGGTGCTTGAAGCGGTCGCTTGGGGGTTTCTGCGTTTTCAAAAAAAGCGGTGGCAGTGCTTGGCAGCACATGCCTATGTACTGCGCAGAAGACGACAGCTTATGTGAGGAGGGGACTACAAAAGTACGAGAAATAAGCGAAGTTGATTCAGATAGTCGATTGTTACGATTTTTTCCAACTGATTCAATTCAAGGCGGAAGGCTCGTATGAACCACATCTATCGCACCATCTGGAGTCATGCGCAGCAATGCGTGGTGGTGGTTCCCGAGACGGCTTCTGTGTCGGGTTCCGCATCGGGTGGATCACGGTCCGAATCAGGTCCTGCGGCGCCCATGCGGTGGATCGCCAGACTCAGCGTGCTGGTGTCCGCCCTGGTCGGCGCAGGCGTGGTCATGGCCCAGGCTCTGCCCACGGGCGGGCAGGTGGTTGCAGGCAAGGGTCAGATCAGCCAAAGCGGCACGCAGCTCACCGTCAACCAGGGCAGTGATCGCCTGGTTGCCAACTGGCAAAGCTTCAACATCGGCGCAGGCCACAGCGTGCAGTTCAACCAGCCCTCGGCCAGTGCTGTGGCGCTGAACCGGGTGCTGGGTGCGGATGTGAGCTCCGTCCAGGGTGCCCTGCGTGCCAATGGCCAGGTGTTCCTACTCAACCCCAATGGCGTGGTGTTCAGCCCCACGGCCCAGGTGAATGTGGGCGGCCTGCTGGCCAGCACGCTCAAGCTCAGCGATGCGGACTTTATGGCGGGGCGCTACCAGCTCAGCGGCAGCAGCACCCAGGCCATCATCAACCAGGGCAAGATTGAAGCGACCCAGGGCGGCCATGTGGCCCTGGTGGCGGCCCGCATCGTCAACGACGGCCAGATCAAGGCCCCGGGCGGGAATGTGCTGCTCGGCGCTGGCCAGGCCGTGACGCTGGACTTTGGTGGCCCGGTGCAGATGCAAATCAGCCAGGGTGCGCTGAATGCACAGATCGCCAACGGCGGCGCCATTGTGGTGGAGGGCGGCCATGTGCTGCTCAGCGCCAAGGCGGCCGCCAATCTGGGCAATGCGGTGGTGAACCAGACTGGGTTGATCGAGGCCAGCAGCTTGCAGGCCCAGGGCGGCAGCATCAGGCTGAGTGCCGAAGGCGGAGCCATTGTGCAGACCGGCCAGCTCAAGGTCGATGGCCAGAGTGGGGGGCACATCGAAGCCAGCGGCCGGGCCATGGTCGATGCGGGCCAGTGGAGTGCCACGGGTAGCCACGGCAAGGGCGGAAGCATCCATCTACAGAGCAGCCAGAGCCTGGAGCAGACCGCAGCGGCCCAGCTCAATGCCAGCGGCACGCAAGGCGGTGGCAGCGTGCGCATCGATGGCGGTGCCAGCGCCTATCTCTCGGGCAGCAGCCGTGCCGACAGCAGCCACAGCGGTGTGGGCGGTGATGTCTCGGTTACGGCCCAGAAGCTGACGCTGGCCGGCGCCCAGCTCAGCGCCAATGGCGCCCAAGGCGGTGGCCGCGTGCGTGTGGGTGGTGGCTGGCAAGGGGGCGATGCCGACATCCGCAATGCCGCCAGCACCACGGTGACGGCCGGCAGCCAGCTCAGCGCCAATGCCACGGGCCAAGGGGATGGCGGCATGGTGGTGGTGTGGTCCGAACAAGGCACGGGCGTGGCCGCCAAGATCGATGCCAAGGGCGGTGCCCAAGGCGGCCATGGTGGCAAGGTGGAGGCCTCGAGCAAAGGGGCGCTGGCGTTTGCGGCCCAGGTGGATGTGACGGCGGCCAAGGGCCGGGCGGGGCAGGTGCTGCTGGACCCCAAGAACATCACCATCAGCAATGGAGCCAATAGCCCCAGCTACACGGTCACGCCGCTGGCTTATGCGAATCCTCAGCCGGACGATATGCACGGCGCGAGCGGAGCTGTGGAGGTGAGCAATGGCTATGTCGCCGTGGCCTCACCTTATGACAACACCGTTGCCACGAATGCCGGCGCTGTGCGTCTGTACAAGCTGGATGGCACGCTGGTCTCCACGCTGACGGGCAGCCAAGCCGGCGACAAGGTCGGGCTGCGCAATGACGGGGACCCTGACCCCAGCATCATCCCTGTGGGCAATGGCAACTATGTGGTGGTCAGCTCCTACTGGGCCAATGGCTCAGCCACAAAGGCGGGAGCGGTGACCTGGGCCAGTGGTACGGCCGGGGTCAGCGGCATGGTCAGCAGCAGCAACAGCCTGGTGGGGAGCGGACAAGATGCGCTGCTAGGAGGTGATCTAGACGAAGTTACCGTGCTGCGTAACGGAAATTATCTGGTTCGCAGCTTCTACTGGGGGAATTTCGCAGGTGCTGTCACTTGGGGCAGTGGTGCTGCAGGAGTGACCGGAGAGGTCAACAGCAGCAATAGTTTGGTCGGCGGTCAGGCGGGTGACAAGGTGGGGTGGGATGGCATTACAGAACTAAGCAATGGCAACTATGTGGTAACCAGCGGAAATTGGGCCAATGGCGCAGAGAAAAAGGCCGGAGCCGTGACCTGGGGGAGTGGTGCCGCAGGTGTGTTTGGCGTGGTCAGCAGCAGCAACAGCTTGGTGGGTAGCACGGCCGGAGATCAGATAGGGATTTTGGGGAACTTGAAGAACCCGAATAGCGTTGTGGCCCTGAGCAACGGCAATTACGTGGTAGCCAGTCCATACTGGGACAAGGGCTCGCTCCAACAGGCAGGGGCGGTGACCTGGGGTGACGGCTTGAATGGCACCGTGGGTGAGATCAGCAGCAGCTTGGTGGGGAGCCAGGCCTACGATGAAATTGGTGCTGGTGGTGTCACAGCACTCACGAATGGCCACTATGTGGCGAGCAGCTGGAGCTGGGCCGATGGGAGCGTCTCACAGGTCGGTGCAGCGACCTGGGGAAATGGTTTTGGCGGCACTGTCGGTGAGGTCAACAGCAGCAACAGTCTGATCGGTAGCAACAAGTGGGACCGGGTGGGCCTCTACATTACGGCGCTCAGCAATGGCAGCTACGTAGTCATTGCACCGGATTGGACGAATGCGGGACAAGCAGCAGCAGGTGCGGTGACTTGGGGGAGTGGTACTCAAGGCGTGTCCGGCGTCGTCAGCGGCAGCAATAGCCTGGTGGGAACCCAAGCCAAGGATCGTGTAGGTTTTGGAGGGGTTACGGCTCTCACCAATGGCAACTATGTGGTGCAAAGCAGTCTTTGGGCCAATGGCGCAACCGCCACGGCCGGTGCCGCAACCTGGGGCAGTGGCACCGCAGGAGTTAAAGGGGCGGTTAGCAGCAACAACAGCTTGGTGGGTAGCCAAGTCGGTGACTATGTGGGCACCCAAATCTGGACGCTGAGCAATGGTAACTACGTGGTGAGTAGTTCCAAATGGGCCAATGGCACTGCAACCGAAGCGGGGGCGGTTACCTGGGGTGATGGGCTGAAAGGTATTGCGGGTGTAGTCAGCAGCGGCAACAGCTTGGTGGGGAGTCAAAAGCGCGACTTGGTGGGGAGCTCCTACTACGCACTCACGGAGTTGAGCAATGGCAACTACGTGGTGGCCAGTTCTAGTTGGGCCAATGGCTCGGCAAAAAATGCAGGCGCGGTGACCTGGGCCGATGGAACCAAGGGGATGACTGGTGAAGTCAGCAGTAGCAACAGCCTGGTGGGAAGCCAAGAGGGTGACCAGGTGGGGTGGGATGTGACGGCCCTTACCAATAATGGCAACTATGTGGTGGCCAGCTACAGCTGGGCCAATGGCTCGGTCAAAGAGGCAGGAGCGGTGACCTGGGCTAATGGGCTTACGGGGATTAAGGGGGAGATCAACAGCCGCAACAGTCTGGTCGGCAGCCAAGAGGGTGACAGGGTGGGGAAGGGATGGGGGACGCAGGTCACAGCGCTCACCAATGGCAACTATGTGGTGGTCAGCTCCAATTGGGCCAATGGCACAGCAAAAAAAGCGGGAGCGGTGACCTGGGGCGATGGCGCAGCCGGTATCACCGGCGTGGTCAGCAGCAACAACAGTCTGGTGGGTAGCCAGGTGGGTGACGAGGTTGGCCTTGATGGCGTTGCAGCCCTTTCGAATGGCGATTATGTGGTACTCAGCTCGGCGTGGGCGAATGGCACGGAAGCAGAAGCAGGGGCTGTGACTTTGGGCAATGGCACAGCAGGCACCATGGGGGTGGTCGGCAGTCGCAATAGCTTGGTCGGTGTGCGTACTGAGGACCATATGGGGGCGACGGATTTGTGGGAGTGGGACCCGACCGATGGTGTTCACGAGCTCAGCAATGGCGCTGTTCTGGTGGCTTCGCCCCACTACAACGCCCAACGTGGTCGCGTCGATATTTTGAGTCGGGGACAACCCAGTCCTTTGGTCTATGCACTGGACCCCGGATCGGACTACACCCTCAACGTCAGCACGCTGGCCAATCTGCTGGCCACGGGCGCGCAAGTCACCTTGCAGGCCAACACCGATATCAGCCTGCTCGATGCCTTGAAGGTGAGCAGCGCCAAGGGCGGCGATCTGACGCTGCAGGCCGGCCGCTCCATCTTGCTCAAGGCCGATATGCACACCGGCGATGGCAACCTCACCCTGGTGGCCAACGACACAGCCGCCAGCGGCGTGGTGGATGCGCACCGAGACAAGGGGCCTGGGAACATCATTCAGGAGCGCGGCACCACCATTGATGCAGGCACAGGCACTGTGAAGCTGCAGGTGCGGGACGGCAAAGGCATCGCCAATGCAGAGGCCGGCATCATTCTGTTGTCCAAGATGCTGGCGGGGGATTTGCAAATCGATAGCCATAGGCTGAGCGCCACCTTGTGGGCGAAGGACAAGGTTTACGACGGTCTAGTAGGTGCCGATGCATGGGCCGATTTACAGGGGCTGGATTTCCACAACGACAGCAATCTGCGCAGAGCGCCTGATGTTTTCCAGTTTGCCGACAAGAACGTGGGAAAAAACAAGGTCGTGACTACAACGCCTTTGCGGATCACCGGCTTTAACGGGACACAAAACAGCACGCTGTACCGCGACGGCCAGGCGTTGGCGCCCGCAGGGGCCGCAGACATTACGCCACGCGTTCTCACCGTCACGGCCACGGCCAGCGACAAGGTCTATGACGGCAACACCTTGGCCACTGCCACGCTGGTGGGCAACTACCTCGCTGGCGATGATGTGAGCGTTGGCCACAGCGGTGGCAATTTTGACAACAAGAACGCCGGAGCAGGCAAGACCGTCACCGTGGGCGGCATCACCCTGGCCGGTGCCGATGCCGGCAACTACAGCTTCAACACCACAGCCACCACCCGGGCCAACATCACGCAGCGGGCGCTGAATGTGGCGGCCACGGCGGCCAGCAAGGTCTATGACGGCAGCACCTTGGCCCAGCTGAGTTTTACCGATGACCGCATTGCCGGCGATGTGCTGACCCTGGCCGGCAACGGCAGCTTTGACGACAAGAACGCCGGCATGGGCAAGACCGTCACAGTGGGTGGCATCACCCTGGCCGGTGCCGATGCAGGCAACTACAGCTTCAACACCACGGCCACCACCCAGGCCGACGTCGCGCAGCGGGCGCTGAATGTGGTGGCCACGGCCAGCGGCAAGGCTTATGACGGCAACACCAGCGTCCACATCAGCCTGTCAGATGACCACATTGCGGGCGATGTGCTAAGTGTGGGTGGGGTTGGCAGCTTCGATACGGAAAGCGTGGGGTGGGGCAAAACGGTGACCATTCGCGGCATCACCCTGGCGGGGGCCGATGCGGGCAACTACAGCTTTGCGCCCTCGTTGACGGCGCTGGCGGACATCACCCAACAAGCCGTGACGCCTGTGATCCCCGAGCCCATCTGGCTGGCACGCAATGCCATTGAGCACGAGGACAGAGACTTCCCCGAGCCACCGCAGTCCAAGCTGGATCTGACGGTGCAAGGCGCCAAGCCTCCCTCCCAACAACTGCAACAACTGAACTGAGGTTGTACGCATGCCTTCTGAAAAAAATCGCTCACGCTGGGAGATCTTTGTGCCACCTCATGCAGTTCGTCAAAGTTGTTTTTTAGGGTTTGTGGGTTGGATGGGGCTTTTGCTTCCGGCGGAGGCGCAGCATGTGCGCCCACCGGATGCCGGCAGGCTGCTGCAGGAAAACCGGCCCGCACCGGCACCTCCGGCGGCTGCGCCGGCATTGCCGGAGGCGTTCAAGGATGAGCGCAAGGCAGATGGCGCACCGACTGCAGGGCCCCGTGTGGTGCTGCGTGAGGTGCGCGTGCAAGAGGTCCTGGGCGTTGACATGGTGCGCTTGCGTGCCGCCACAGGTCTGGACCAGGTCATAGGCCAATCGCTGGACCTCAACGGCCTGCGTGCCCTCGCGCAGCAGGTGACGCATTATTTGCAGGACCAGGGCTATCTGGTGGCCCGGGCCTGGTTGCCCGAGCAAGACCTCTCCAGCGGCGTGCTGCAGATCAATGTGCTGGAAGGTCGTTATGGCCAGGTGCTGGCGCAGAGCAGTGACAATGCCGTGGTCGCTTCTGCGCAGCGTTGGCTGGCGTCCATGCAGCCAGGGCAGGCCGTGACGCAGGCGCAGCTGCACCGCAGCCTGCTGCTGTTGACGGATCTGCCCGGCCTCAGCACGCGTTCCGTGTTGCGACCGGGGGCCAATGTGGGTGAGGCAGATTTGCTGCTGGAGGCCGAGCCCACCGACCGCTGGAAGGGCCAGGTGGCCTTGGACAACTATGGCAACCGCTATTCCGGCCGTGAGCGCCTGAGCGCTGGCCTGGAGTTCCAGCCGGGGCTGGTTTTTGGAGACCAGGCGAGCATCGATGTGCTGGGCACGCGGGAAAAGACTTGGCAAGCCGCGGCCAGCTACAGCCTGCCCCTGGGTGTCGATGGCTGGCGGCTGCAAACCCAGCTCAGCCGCACCGACTACCAACTGGGCAAGGAGTTCTCGGCACTGGATGCACATGGCACGGCCGACACTTTTTTCCTGGGGGCCAGCTATCCGCTGCTGCGCACGCAAAACGCCAACATCCGGACCTCTGCGGGCTGGCAGTACCGGACGCTGCGCGATCACCGCGATGCGTTGCACAGCTCCGAGCGCAAAAACGTCAAGGCCGTGGTGCTGAGCCTGAGCGGCGATTTGATCGAACCCCATGCCGTGAGCTGGGGGAGCATGACCTTGCATGCCGGTGACCTCAAGCTGCGTGACGATCAGCTGGAGATCGACCACCTCACTGCCCGCACGGCCGGCCGCTACAACCGCCTCAACCTGGATGCGGCCCGGATTCAATCCGTGGTGAGCAACTGGAGCGTGTATGGGCGCGTTTCCGCGCAATGGGCAAACAAAAACCTGGATGGCTCCGAGAAGATGACGCTGGGTGGCAGCACCGGGGTACGCGGCTGGCCCACGGGGGAGGCCATAGGAGACCGGGGCTGGCTGGCCCAGCTGGAGCTGCGCTGGCAGCTTGCTCCGGCCTGGCAGCCCTATGTGTTTGTGGATGCGGGCTCGGTGCACCTGAACAAGTCGCCCTGGTCGCAGGGGCACAACACCCGCTCCATTGCCGGCCGTGGCCTGGGCGTGCGCTATGACGCCAAGCCCGTCAAGCTGGACCTGGCCGTGGCGCGGCGCAATGGCTCGGCGGCTTCGCAGTCCGAGCCGGATGCAGACCGTACGCGGGTATGGCTGAGCGCCTCCTACCAGTTTTGAGTACCGCCCCCGTGGGTGCCTGGTGCACCCCTGGGGGCACAAGGCAAAGCAGGGTCGCAGCCTGCACAGTCTCTACAACGGCTTTTCCGGGACACACCATGAGTGAAATCGATGAAGCGGTCATGCAGTCGCTGCAGCAGCAACTGCAGGCCCCGCATGACGCGGAAAAACTGCAGCAATTCGTGCAGCAGCTCACGGCCCAACATGGCCCCAAGATGGAATATCTTTGCGGCGAATGGCTGCTGTCCACGGGCAAGCCGGAGCTGGCTTTGCCCTATCTGGCGCAGGCGGTACAGGCATTCGGTCAAGACGCGCTGGTAGCCCATAACCACGGCGAGGCATTGCGCCAGCTGGGGCAAAGTGAGGCTGCGGCCCGGGAGTTTCAGCGCGCCATTGGGTTGCAGCCCCATTTTCTGCCTGCACGCCGTGCATTGATCGACCTGCTGGAGAAGGTGCTGCTGCGGATCCGGGCTGCTGGGAATGCCGGCCTGGCCGAGCTGCAGGCCCAAGGGCTGTCGTCGCTGCTCAATGACACCGGCAATATTTTGCTGGACCAAGGGCAGGGCTTCAGCGCCATGGACCTGTACCGGCGCGCCGTTTTTCACATGCCTTACTCGGCAGCGGCCCTGAGCAATCTGGGCAATGTGCTGCACATGGACGGGCAATTGGAGCAGGCAGAGCATTGCTGCCGGCAAGCCCTGGAGATCAATCCCAAGCTGGCATCGGCTTGGAATAATTTGGGGAATGTGCTGGCCGAAAGAGAGCTGGAGCAGGAGGCTGCTGCGTGCTATGACAGGGCCATCGCGCTGGACAGCAATCTCAAAGACCAGGCGGAGCAAAACAAATGGGGCGGCACGCTCTTCAACCTGCTCCATAGCGATCGCCACAGCGATGCCGAAGTGTTTCAGCGGCACAGAAGCTGGGGTCTTCGGTACCCCTTGGCGCACAGGGGAGGTACCCAGACTCCGGCGCTGGATTGGCAACCCGGGGCGGTCATGACGGTGGGCTATCTGTCTGCCGATTTCAGATCCCATGCCATGCGGCATTACCTGGAGCCGCTGCTGGCGGGCCATGACCCCGCCAAGGTCAAAGTGGTTTGCTATGCGCAAAGCCCGGTGGTGGATGAATACACCCAGCAGCTCATGGGCTACGGCCATCTGTGGCGCCCCATTCACGGCCTGGACGACAGCCAGTTGTGCGCACTGATTCGCAGCGATGGCGTGCATGTCTTGGTGGATTGCCTGGGCCATACCCAGGGCAGCAGAGTCACCGCCCTGGCGCACAAGCCTGCTCCGGTGTTGATGAGCTACCTGGGCTATCTGGGAACGACAGGGCTGCCGGCCATGGACTTTCGCATCACGGATGCGTGGATCGATCCGCCGGGCATGACCGAGCACTATCACACCGAGCAATTGCTGCGGGTGCCGGGCGGCTCGCTGGGCTATATGCCGCACTGGCAATCTCCCGAGGTGAACCGCCTGCCTGCGCTGGAAAAGGGCTACATCACATTTGGCTCGCTCAACAAGCTCAAGAAGCTCAATGTGGCGGTTGTCAAATTGTGGGCACGCATTCTTCATGCGGTTCCCGGCAGCCGCTTGCTGCTGAAGACCAAGCAGTTGGCTGACCCGCGCTCGGCCGGGCGGGTGCTGGGCCTGTTCGAGTCGCAAGGCATAGAGGCCGCGCGCATTGAGCTGCAGCCGGCCACTTCCCAGCATTTGCAGGCCTATCACCACATCGATATTGCGCTGGACCCTTTTCCATTTGGGGGCGGCGCCACCAGCTGCGACGCCCTGTGGATGGGTGTGCCCGTGGTGACCCTGCCAGGCAGCCGCAGCGCCAGCCGGCTGACGCATTGCATTTTGCACAGCCTGGGCTGTGAGCAATGGTCTACCGTGGATGAGGATGCTTATGTGGCCTGCGCGGTCGAACTGGCCAGCCATGCCGAGCACCTTGACGAGATCCGGCAGCAGCTGCGTCGGCATATGCAGGCCTCGCCCATGATGCGCCCGCAAGCCATTGCCTCTCGGTTCGAGAGCCTCTATGCGCAGGCGCTTTCTCGCCGTGAAGGGCTTTTAGCTTAGAACGTGTTCAAAGTCTCCTCGTGGCGCGCCAGCGTCTTTGCGGGATGGGATACAAGGCGCGATACCGCAGCAATAGCCGCGCTATTGCGAGGATTCGCAACACAGTAGACCGCCCGCAAAGGCACTGGCCCACAGGGTTGGAGCGAAATCGGGCGATTTCTTCGCGCTGAAGCTTGCTTGCACACAGGTGCAAGCTGCGCTCCATCGCTTCGAACTCATCCCGATTGCGTTCCAACGCGCCTGCGTAGAGACATTGAACACGTTCTTAGAACAAGCCGTGCAGGGGCAGGGCGTCCACCAGGGTGCCCGCATCCAGGTCGCCGGGCGCATGTGCCAGCCACAGCAGGGCGTCGGCCTGTACCAGACTGCTGAGCATGGCCGAGCTTTGGTTGCCGGTGGGGTGGGCCTCCACCCGGCCCTGGGCATTGCGGACCAGGGTGGCGCGGACGAATTCCGTGCGGCCGGCGCGCTTGCGCAGCGGCACGGCCAGTGGCACTTGCAGCATGGCGGGTGCGGCCTGGTCGGTATGCATGCCCATGGCCTGCAGCAAGGCCGGGCGGGCCAGCAGGGCAAAGCTGAGCAGGGCGGCCACGGGGTTGCCAGGCAGGCCCAGCAGCAAAGGGCCGCTTTGCCCATTCACACCCTGCATGCGGCCGGCGGCCAGTGGGCGGCCGGGGCGCATGGCGATGCGCAAAAAGGCCACATCGCCCAGCTCGGCCAGCATGGTCTGGGTGTGGTCGGCATCGCCGCTGCTGACGCCGCCGCTGGTGATGATGGCGTCGGCCTGTGCGGCCTGCAGCAAGATGGCGCGCAGGGCTGCGGGTTCATCGGCCACGGCGCCCAGGTCTTGCACCTCGCAGCCCAGTTGCTGCAGCGCGGCGGCCAGGGCAAAGCGGTTGCTGTCGTAAATGGCGCCGCTGCGGGGCGCGTCACCGGGTTGCAGAATCTCGTCGCCGGTGGAAAACAAGGCCACGCGCAAACGGCGGCGCACGCACACCTGGGGCAGGCCCAGGCCGGCCACCAGGCCCAGCTCGGCCGGGCCCAGGCGGGTGCCCGCAGCCAGGGCGGTGGCGCCAGCGGCCAGCTCTTCGCCGCGCTGGCGGCGGTTGGCACCGGCGCGCAGGGAGGCCGCCGCAAAGCGCACCTGCTGCGTTTCGGCATCGACCTGGCACAGCTCAAAGGGCACGACGGTGTCCAGCCCCGGCGGCATCATGGCGCCGGTCATGATGCGCAGCGCCTGGCCCGGGGGCACGACCTCTTGCCAGGGTTGGCCGGCCAGCACGGTGCCGGCAATGGGCAGGCCGATGTCGCCTGGCGCATCAGTAGCGGCATCGCAGCCCGCCAGCAGGCTGCTGGCAAAGGCATAGCCGTCCATGGCCGCGTTGTCATGCGGCGGCACATCAACCGGTGAGATAACGGCCTGCGCCAGCACGCGGCCCAGGGCCTGGTGCAGCGGCAGGGTTTCCGTCTCGGTCACGGGGCGGACGAGGGCGTGCAGCAGGGCCTGGACCTGGTCCACGCGCATGGCGCCGGCCTGGGCGCCGAGCGTGGTCAGCAATTGGGCAACAGAGGGCATCAGCCGTTCTCCGGGTCTGTGGGCGTGGTGGTCAGGGCTTCCAGTGCCTGCAGCTCCTGCAAGGTGTTGGCATTGGCAAAAGCCAGCGGGTCATCGCCGGCCTGGTCAAAGCAGGCCTGGGCCAGCGGGTGTTGGGCAGTCCAGCGGTCAATCTTGCGGCCACCCTCGCTGACAAAGCGCTGCAGGCTGTCCAGCAGGCTGCGGTGTATCAGGCAAAAAGCCGGTTGGGCGCGCAGCACACCTGCGTGGCCAGCTTCACTTTCGGGAGCCAGCGCCACGGCGAGCGGGGCGCCTGCAGCATGGGCCGCCGCGGCCATGCGTGCGGCCAGATCGGTCGGAAAGCGCGGCGTATCGCAGGGCACGGCCAGCACCCAGGGCGTGGGGCAGTGCAGCAGCCCGGCCAGAAAGCCGGCCAGGGGGCCGGGGTAATCGGCCTCCGTGTCGGTCACCACGGGCGTGCCCCAGCTGCGGTAGGTATCGAGGTGGCGGTTGGCGTTGAGCAGCATGCCGCCCACCTGGGGCGCCAGGCGTTGCAGGGCGTGGCGGGCCAGCGGCAGGCCGGTAAAAGGCTGCAAGCCCTTGTCCACCCCGCCCATGCGGCTGCCACGGCCGCCGGCCAGTACCAGACCGGTGATGTCAGAAGCAACAATCATCGTTTTCAAAAAACGTAGCTGCTTACGCAGGTACAGAGCGCGTTAGAGTGCATAAAGATGCCAAGTGTAGCGGCGCTGCTGTGCACACAGCTCTCGTGAGGGATGCCCCGTGCCGTGCTGGCCGCTCCCTCACCCCCACCCTCTCCCCGGAGGGGCGAGGGAGTGAAGCCAGGGCGCCAGCGTAGAAGGTGGGCGCTGTCATTGCGCTTTGATGCGGTCCTTCGGGAGGAGGCATGGCGTAACCATGGGGATTCCCGTGGCGCTTCAAAAGCTGGGGTTGCGCTCTTGCTGTAAAAAACTGGCGTACCCCACGGCAGAGACACCGCGCAAGGGCCGCTCCGCCGCGCTGGTGTCGTCCCCTTGGGGGGAAGGCGCCGTAGGCGACTCAGGGGGGAGTTTGTTCACCCCCCGATATAGCTCATCTCAATGCGCCGCTGTGGTGTGGCCGAAGCCAAGGAGGGCGGCAGCTGGCTGCGCAGCTCGGAGTAACGGTCGCTGCGGCCCTGCCAGATGGCGGCAATGGCGGCGGCCAACTGCTCGTCGCCCGCCCCATCGCGCAGCAACTGGCGCAAATCCCAGCCCTGGTTGGCAAACAAGCAGGTGTAGAGCTGGCCTTCGGTGGACAGGCGCAGGCGGTTGCAGTCGCCGCAAAAAGCATGGGTGACGCTGCTGATCACGCCCACCTCACCGAGGGCCGGGTCGTGCTGGCCGTCGCTGCCGGCATAGCCCCAGCGCTGCGCGGTTTCACCGGGTGCGCTGGCTGACAGCGGCACCAGGGGCAGCTCGCGCTGCAGCAGGGCGATGACCTCGGCGGAGGGCAGGACTTCGTCCATGCACCAGCCATTGGTGGCACCCACGTCCATGTATTCGATAAAGCGCAGTGTCACGCCCGTGCCGCGAAAGTGGCGGGCCATGGGCAGGATCTGGTCCTCGTTGGTGCCGCGCTTGACCACCATATTCACCTTGATGTGCGAGAGCCCGGCCTCACGCGCAGCGGCAATGCCATCCAGCACATCGGCCACGGGAAAGTCCACATCGTTCATGCGGCGGAACACGGTGTCGTCCAGCCCGTCCAGGCTGATGGTCACGCGGTGCAGGCCGGCGTCCTTCAAGGCCTGGGCCTTGCGGCGCAGCAGCGATCCATTGGTGGTCAGCGTCAAATCCAGCGGCTGGCCGTCGGGGGTGCGCAACTGGGCCAGCTGGGCGATCAGGGCTTCCACGTTCTTGCGCAGCAGGGGCTCGCCCCCGGTCAGGCGCAGCTTGCGCACGCCATGCAGGGCGAACTGGCGGGCCAGGCGGGTGATTTCCTCAAAGGAAAGCAGGGACGCATGCGGCAGGTAGTACTGGTAGTCCTTGTCGAAGATTTCCTTGGGCATGCAATAGGCACAGCGGAAATTGCAGCGGTCGGTGACGCTGATGCGCAAATCATGCAAGGAGCGGCCAAGTGCATCCCGCAGCACGCCAGAGGGCGCGGCTGCGGCAGCGGACAGCGGGGGCTGCAGCGGTGCAGGGCGCTGCGGCAGTACGGGAATCACTCGGTCGACCATAGGAAAGCAATTGTGCCCGCAAGGCGGTATGCCTTGGGTGGGCTAGGGCATGGTGTTCACACGCACCGTGCGCCGTCCACCTCTATGCACACGCCGCTGACAAAGGCAGCCTCGTCGCTGGCCAGGTACAGGGCCGCGTTGGCAACGTCCTGTGCAGTAGAAAAACGGCCCAGCGGAATGGTGGCCAGAAACTTGGCGCGGCGGGCATCGTCCACCGGGCCGCCGGCAAACTCGGCAGCCAGGCCGGTGTCGGGGTTGAACACGGGGTTGATGCAGTTCACGCGGATCTGGTCTGGCCCCAGCTCGGCCGCCATGGACTTGCTGGTGGTAATCACCGCGCCCTTGGAGCCGTTGTACCAGGTCAGCCCCGGCCGGGGGCGCAGGCCGGCGGTGGAGGCGATATTGATAAAGCTGCCGCCGCTGGGCCTGCCATCGGCCAGCGGTGGGTTGGCGCGCATGGCCGGCACACCGTGCACGGCAGAGAGATAGATGCTTTTCACATTGACGGCATACACCCGGTCGAACTCAGCCTCGCTCACTTCCAGCATGGGGCGGTTGCGGTGGGTCCAACCGGCGTTGTTGATGAAGACATCCAGCCGCCCGTAATGCTGCAGCGTGCGCGCCACCAGGGCCTGCACATCGGCGCTGCGCGTCATATCGGCCTGGATGAATTGGGCCTCGCCCCCTGCGGCGCGAATGCTGGCGGCCACGGCCTCGCCCTTGGCGGCATCGATGTCATTGACGATGAGGCGCGCTCCTTCGGCGGCCAGCCGCCGCGCAATGCCTTCTCCAATGCCGCTGCCGGCGCCGGTGACGATGGTGGATTTGCCTGCTGCACGCATACGAAAGCACTCCTGAAATGGGTCTGTGAAGAACCATTATGGAAAGCGCCGCGCCCCAGGATGGGGCTTGCAGGCGACAGCTCAGGGAAAACACGGCGCAGGCCTTGCACCAAGAAATTGGAGTAAAAAAGGCCTTTGGCGCCGATGCATAAAGCTATGGCCGCTATGAAATTTGATTTTTTGACGCGGCGATAAAGGCCGGCGCAGGCGGTGGGTGTTGTCCCTGATCGCAGCAGGGGCGCGACGAGCGGGGCGGAATCGAATACATTGCTGCGTCAACTATTGACTAGACAATCAATTACTGCCGACATGGAATTAGACGCCCCTCCAGACGCTGCCCAGACCTTGCCGCTGCCACCTTCGGACTTCTACAGCCCCGGCAGCTACACGCCCATGGAAAGCGCCGGCTTTCTGATGCGCCGCGTGCTCAGCTCCATCCTGCAGCAGGCCGACGGCCAACTGGCCCAGCATGACCTGACCTATGTGCAGTGGCTGCCGCTGTACAAGCTGCTGCTGTGCAGCGACAACAACAGCAGCACCAGCCTGGCGCGCGACCTGGGCATGGACCCGGCATCCATCACCCGCGCGCTGGACCGCATCGAGGCCAAGGGCCTGCTGCGGCGCGTGCGCTCCACCACCGACCGGCGCTGCGTGCACCTGGAGCTCACCGAACAGGGCCGTGCCGTGGCCAGCGAGGTGCCGGCCGTGCTGACCGGGGTGCTCAATGCCCACCTGGCCGGCTTCAGCCACGATGAATGTCGGCAACTGCTGCAGATGCTGCAGCGCATGTTGCGCAACGGCGAAGCCCTGCGCCCCGCAGCGGTGGCAGACCCCCCTGCCGGCAGCTAAAGCACTGCCGCTCGGCATGCCCCCATTTCTTGTTTGCCTTTTTTGCTTTCCTTTTTCACCATGCAAGCATTCCCCCGTTTGATTCCTCGTCCCTGGCTGGGCGCTCTGGTGGCGCTGGCGCTGGCCGGCTGTGCCTCACAAGGCCCGGCCCATGCGCCCCTGGCAAGCCTGACGCCCGATCAGCTCGGCCTGCACAGCGCGGCGCCCGGTGCCGATGCCGATGCCGATGCCGCCATCCTGCCTGCTGCACAGTGGTGGGCCCAGTTGGGTGATGCCCAGCTGAACCAGTTGATCGCCCAGGCCCTGCAGGACAGCCCCAGCCTGGCCGCCAGCCAGGCTCGGCTGGACAAGGCCATGGCTCTGGCCACGGCCAGCAGTACCGCTACCGATGTGCGCGGCAGCATCAGCGCCGACGCCACGCGCCAGCGCTACACCGCCAATGGCTTGGTCCCCGCGCCTGTCGCCGGCAATACCTACAACAACGCCAATCTGAGTGCCGGCCTGTCGTGGACGCCGGACTTCTTCGGCAAGCATGGTGCCGAGCTGGAGGCCGCCCTGGGCCAGGCCCGTGCGGCCCAGGCCGACCGCGCTGCCGCTGCCACCCAGTTGGCCGGGCAGGTGGCGCGCAACTATGTGGCCCTGGCCCGCTTGCTGGCCCAGCATGAGGTAGCCCAGCGCACGCTGGCCCAGCGCCAGTCGCTGCTGCGCCTGAGCCAGCAACGCACGGCCGCCGGGCTGGACAGCCAGGTGGAGCTGACCCAGGCCCAGGCCGGTCTGCCCGATGCCCGCACTCAGGTGGAAATGCTGGACGAGCAAATCACCCTGGTGCGCCGCACCATCGCCGTGCTGTGCGCCCAGGCGCCGGATGCCCAGCGGGCGCTGGCGCCCCGGTTGGCCCAGTTGCAGCTGCAGGCCGTGCCCACGGTGCTGGGCGCCGACCTGCTGGGCCGCCGCCCGGATGTGGTGGCCGCACGCTGGCGGGTGGAGGCGGCCACGCGCGGTATAGACAGTGCCAAGGCCGACTTTTACCCGGACATCAACCTCACGGCTTTTGTCGGCCTGTCGGCCCTGGGTTTTGACAATCTGTTCAAGGGCAGCTCGCGCCAGCTGGGCGTGACGCCAGCCTTGCGCCTGCCGATTTTTGATGGCAAGCGCCTGCGTGCCCAGCTGCGCGGCACCCAGGCCGATCTGGACCTCTCCATCGCCCAGTACAACGGCGTGCTGCTGCAGGCCGTGAAGGAGGCGGGCGACGGCATTGCCTCGGCGCAATCGCTGCAGCGCCAGCAGCAGCTGCAGGCCGAATCCCTGGCCAAGGCCGAGCGCGCCTACGACTTTGCCGTGCAGCGCTACCAGGCCGGCTTGACGGGCCAGGTGGTGGTGCTGAACACCGAAACCCAGGTGATTGCCCAGCGCCGCCTGGCCGTGGACCTGCGTGCCCGCGAGCTGGACACCCGCATCGTGCTGATGCAGGCCCTGGGTGGAGGCTGGCAGGACGACACCGCCAAGGTGCAGCTGAGCCAACGCTGAAGCGGCCCTGCCGCCGCAGACTTTTCCCGGGTGGGCCACTTTTGGGAGGCACCACCCCGGGCGCAAAACCATTGATTGACATAACAAAGCGCCAAATACCATGACCGATACGAGCAAAACTTCTCCCACTGCGGCCGCACCTGCCGCCAACCCCCAGGGCCGTCGCAAGGGCCTGATCATCGTGGCCGCCGCCGTGGCTGTGGCTGCCCTGGGCTGGGGGGGCTGGCACTGGATGGTGGCCCGCAACTACCAGACCACGGACAACGCCTATGTGGCGGGCAATGTGGTGCAGATCACGCCCCAGGTGGGGGGCACCGTCATCCGCATCGGTGCGGATGACACCGACTATGTGAAACCCGGACAGTTGCTGGTGCAGCTGGACGCGGCCGACGCGCTGGTGGCTCTGTCCCAGGCCGAGGCCCAGCTGGCACAGACCGTACGCCAGGTGCGCACCCTGTATGCCAACAACGCCCCGCTGGTGGCCCAGGTGGCCCAGCGCCAGGCCGATCTGCTGCGCCTGCAGGCCGATCTGGCCCGCGCCAAGGACGATGTGGAGCGCCGTCGCCCACTCACGGCTACGGGGGCCGTGGGCAAGGAAGAGTTTGACCATGCCCAGACCGTGCTGAAGACCGCCAGCAATGCAGTGACCGCCGCCGATGCTGCCGTGCGCGCCGCCCAGGCCCAGCTGGTGGCGGCCGAGGCCCAGACCCAGGGCAGCACCGCCGCAGAACACCCCAGCGTGCTGGCCGCTGCCGCCAAGGTGCGCGAGGCCTATCTGGCGCTGCAACGCACCCGTTTGCTGGCGCCCGTGGAAGGCTATGTGGCCAAGCGTGGCGTGCAGCTGGGCCAGCGTGTGGCCGCAGGCGCGCCCTTGATGACGGTGGTGGGCCTGCATGCTCTGTGGGTGGACGCTAACTTCAAGGAAAGCCAGCTGGCCCAGTTGCGCATAGGCCAGAAGGCCGAGCTCAAGGCCGATGTGTATGGCGACAAAACCGTCTACCACGGCACCGTGGTGGGCCTGGGCGCAGGCACGGGCGCGGCTTTTTCGCTGCTGCCGGCGCAAAACGCCACCGGCAACTGGATCAAGGTGGTGCAACGTGTGCCGGTGCGCATCAGCCTGTCGCCGGAAGACCTGGCCCAGCACCCGCTGCGCGTAGGCCTGTCCATGGATGCGCAGGTGGAAGTGCGCGACCAGAGTGGCAGCGCATTGGCGCAGACGCCGCGCACCGAACCCGTGGCCCAGACCGCGGTGTATGACATGGCCATGCCCCAGGCCGAGGCGCGCATTGCCCGCATCGTGGCCGGCCAGACCGTTCCGGCCTTGACGCAGCTGCCTGAACCAGCGCCTCAGCAAGCCGCAGCACCCGCATCGGTGCCCGCGCCAGAGTCGTCGGCCGCTGTTGCGCCCGTGGCCGCCAAGGCTGCACCGTAAGCCCCGCGGCCTTCAATCTGGAGCGCATGGCGTATGACTTCTTCGACCACGGCGGCAGCGGGCGACCAGCCCGCGCCACCGATCCCTTCCTCTCCACCGGCCGCCATACCCGCCCGGCCCGAGCCCCTCAAGGGCGCGCAGCTGGTGCTGGGAACGCTGGCGCTGTCGCTGGCGACCTTCATGAATGTGCTGGACTCGTCCATCGCCAACGTGGCCATTCCGGCCATCTCGGGCGATGTGGGCGTCAGTCCCAGCCAAGGCACCTGGGTGATCACCAGCTTTGGCGTGGCGAATGCCATCTCGGTGCCGCTGACGGGCTGGCTCACACAGCGCTTTGGCGCGGTGCGGCTGTTCACCATGAGCGTGCTGCTGTTTGTGCTGACCTCGTGGCTGTGTGGCTTTGCCGATTCGCTGGAAACCCTGATTCTGTTCCGCGTGCTGCAGGGGCTGGTGGCCGGGCCCATGATCCCGCTGTCGCAAACCCTGCTGCTGTCCAGCTACCCCACGTCACGGGCCGGCACGGCGCTGGCGCTATGGGGGGTGACCACGCTGGTGGCGCCGGTGATGGGGCCGCTCTTGGGCGGCTGGATCACCGACAACATCTCCTGGCCGTGGATCTTCTATATCAATGTGCCGGTGGGGCTGTTGTCGGCGCTGCTGACCTGGAGCATTTACCGCCAGCGTGAAACTGCCACGCGCAAGCTGCCCATCGACACCATAGGGCTGACGCTGCTGGTGCTGTGGGTGGGGGCGCTGCAGCTGATGCTGGACAAGGGCAAGGAGCTGGACTGGTTCGAGTCCGGCGAAATCATCACCATGGCCGTGGTGGCTCTGGTCAGCGTGGCGGTGTTCATCGTCTGGGAGCTGACCGATGCCCACCCCGTGGTGGAGCTGCGCCTGTTCATGCGCCGCAACTTTGCCGCCGGCACGCTGGCGCTGTCCATTGCCTATGGCGTGTTCTTTGGCAATGTGGTGCTGCTGCCGCTGTGGCTGCAGCAATGGCTGGGCTATACGTCGACTTCGGCCGGCATGGCGCTGGCACCGGTGGGTATTTTGGCCATTGTGCTGACGCCATTGGTGGGCAAGAAAGTGGGGAGTTGGGACCCGCGCTGGATGGCCACCGGGGCCTTCATCGTGTTTGCCCTGGTGCTGTGGATGCGCTCGCACTTCACGGTGGAGACCGACTTTCTTCACATCCTGGTGCCCACGCTGATCCAGGGCGCGGCCATGGCCTTCTTCTTCATTCCGCTGACCACCATCACCTTGAGCGGCCTGACGCCGGACCGCATTCCGGCGGCGGCTGGCCTGTCGAATTTTGTGCGCATCACGGCCGGTGCCATGGGCACCTCGATTGCCACCACGCTGTGGGAAAACCGGGCGGCCATGCACCATGCCCATCTGACCGAAACCCTGGTCCAAGGGCAGGGGACATTTGCCATCACGCTGAACCAGCTGCAGGCCGTAGGCCTGAGCCAGGAACAGGCGCTGCTGCAGATCAACCGCTTGATTGACCAGCAGGCCTTTACCTTGGCGGCGGACGATATCTTCTGGGCTTCGTCCATGCTGTTCCTGGCGCTGATCGTGTTGATCTGGCTGACCAAACGCCCCGCAGGATATGCGGGTGCGGCTGACGTCGGCGGGGCACATTGAGCAGGCAGGGCCCAGCTACTGCGCCTCGACACCAAAGCCTGCCGTGCATACGGCAGGCTTTTTCGCCGCAGAGGGGACTGTCGTTCCGACGGTATGACAGCAAAAAACCGGGTTTTCCCAAAAGGGGTGAAAGTTAATGCTAGAATTTCAGCTTCGCCGGATCAGTGCAATGCTTTGTATTGAGAAGGTTGGAAAGGGTGATTAGCTCAGCGGTAGAGCACTGCCTTCACACGGCAGGGGTCACATGTTCGATCCATGTATCACCCACCAGTTTTTCTAGGCTGTCCTGGTTCTGCCAGGGTAGTTTGGGTGATTAGCTCAGCGGTAGAGCACTGCCTTCACACGGCAGGGGTCACATGTTCGATCCATGTATCACCCACCAGTTTTTCTAAGCTGTCCTGGTTTTGCCAGGGTGGTTTGGGTGATTAGCTCAGCGGTAGAGCACTGCCTTCACACGGCAGGGGTCACATGTTCGATCCATGTATCACCCACCAGTTTTTCTAAGCTGTCCTGGTTTTGCCAGGGTGGTTTGGGTGATTAGCTCAGCGGTAGAGCACTGCCTTCACACGGCAGGGGTCACATGTTCGATCCATGTATCACCCACCAATAGCAAAACCCTCTTGAATCTTTGGTTCAAGAGGGTTTTTTGTTTTCTGGAGTTTCTACAACCTTTGCATTCAGGGCGGTGGCTGGCATGGCGCAGGCCAAAGCTTGCACCCATGCCTGGGGTAGGATCACAAGTCCAGCACCATGCGATCCGAGCGGCAGCGCGATACACAGACCATCATCGATTTTTGCGCCGCTTTTTGCGCCCCACTCAGCACGCTGTCGCGGTGTTCCGCCTCACCTTCGAGGATGCGTGTCTCGCAGGCACCGCAGACACCTTCCTCGCAGCTGAACTCGATATCCACTCCGGCATCCAGCAGTGCCTGCAGGGTTGGCTGGTTCTTAGGCAGCTCCAAGGTCAGACCGCTTTTGCGTAACTCCACTGTGCACAGACCGTTGAGCGCTGCTGGAGGCGCTGTGCAGGCCTCGGCCTTGAAGCGTTCCAGATGCACATGGGTCAGACCTAGCGCCGTGCAACTGGCCTCGAAGCTGTTGAGCATGGGAGCAGGGCCGCAGCAGTAGAAGTGTGCGTCTTTGCGGTGGGTTGCCAGCAAGGTCTGGAGATTCGGTGGGCCGCCGGCCTCGTCATCGAAATGTGTGTGCAGTGTCAGGCTGGCGCTGGCCAGTCGCGAAAGATCGTCCAGAAAAGGAGCGCTGCTGCGGCTGCGGGCGCAGTAAATAACATGTGCAGTTTTTCCCAGCTGCATCAACCTGCGCAACATGGAGAGAATGGGGGTCACGCCGATGCCTCCGGCGACAAAGACGGAGGTTTGCTCCTGGGCTTCGTTAAGGGCGAAGTGGTTGCGCGGAGCGGAGATGGTGATTTGATCGCCAGCGTGTAGTTGCTCGTGAATCCAGCGCGAGCCGCCGCGGCTGGCGCTGTCATGGAGCACTCCGATGGCGTAGCGGTTGGCAGTGCCGGGGGCGTTGTGCAGCGAGTAGCTGCGCACCAGGCCGTTGGGCAGGTGTAGATCGATGTGTGCACCAGCCGCAAAGGGGGGTAAGAGCTGTTGCGGGGACGTGGGGCTCAGCTCGATGCTGATCACACCGGGGCAGATGGTGTGGATGGTGTCCACCATGACCGTGTGCCGGCCCGAGGCTGTGGCATAGGCCGTTTCTGTATTGCTTGGGATGGCGAGCGTGCTCGTGGTCATTGTGATTTCTCCTGAAATGAGGCGCTGTTGTGGCATGGGGCGGATTGTTGGTGGCAGCAGCGGAAGTCAGTGCACAAATCGATTCCGTGAAGGAATGCTTGTGCGCATGGCGCCATCCGCTGTCGGTATGGATGGCAATCTCACGTACAGTGAGCGAGAGCCATTTGTTCGGAGCATTTGCCAAGTGAGAATCGAAGATCTGCGTGTATTCACCGCGCTTGCCGAGACCGGCAATCTGCATCGCGCCGCCCAGAAGTCGGGCATGACGCAGTCGGCTGTCACCAAGCTGGTCCAGCGGTTGGAGGCGGAGTTCGACATTCAGCTGATCAATCGTGGTGGCCGTGGTGTGGAGCTCACGCCAGCGGGACAAGTGTTGCTCGAGCGTGCGGCTGCGGTGCGGGACTCGGTGGCGCAGACCTATGCAGAGATGGCAGTGGCACGTTCCGCGAGCTCCGGTCGCATTCGTGTGGGCACTGTGCCCACGCTACTGGAGACTGTGTTCGCTCCGCTGATGGCTCGATATGCGGACCATGAGACCGATGTTTCGTTCAGTCTCACGCTCCAGGTCTCCAGCCTGCTGATCGAAGAGGTGATCGAGGGGAAAATCGATCTGGCCTTTTGCTATCCGCAGGAGGCGGTGCCGCCCGAGCTGCATTCGGATGACCTCGGCCGTCAGCGTTACCACTTTGCCGGGCGCCGGGGCCATCCTCTGTGCTCGGCCCTGCAGGCGCTGCCGGCGCTGGCCGAAGCGCGCTGGCTGCTGCCTCCACCGGGTCACGGCATGCGGCGTTTTGCCGAGCAGTTCTACCGGGACCAGGCGCTGGGCACGCCCAGGATTGCCATCGAAACTGTGGTCTCCACCTCGCTGCTGACCACGCTCATCCGCGAAAGCGACCTCGTCACCATCATGACCGAGCAGGTGCTGCAAGGCCCTGCGGGCAAGGACCTGGTGGCCTTGCCGTATGAGGGTGCGACCTTCGAAAGCGGGTTGCGGCTTTTTTATCGCCGCAACGCCTCTCTCTCGCCCGTGGTTCGGAGGTTCCGCGATGCCCTGGTGCAAGCGCTGGCATCCGGTAGCATCACACCTTGGCGCGGTTGAACATCGTCAGTCCTGGGGTACGCTCAGCATGATCTTGCCGATATGGGAGGAGGACTCCATCAGCCTGTGGGCCTCGGCCACATCGGCCAGCTCAAACACTTGGTGGATCACCGGCCTGACCTGGCCTTGTGACAGCAGTGGCCACACCTCTTGCCGCAGCGCGGCGACGGTACGGGCCTTGTCGGTGGCCGAACGCGGGCGCAGCGTGGAGCCGGTGTAGCTGAGGCGGCGCGTCATCAGTGTCAGCCAGTCCACCTCCACCTTGGAGCCCTGCAAAAAGGCAATCTGCACCAACCTGCCTTCGAGCGCCAGGCTGGCGATATTGCGCGCTATATAGTCGCCGCCCACCATGTCGAGGATCAGGTTGACGCCCTGGCCTCGGGTGAGTTCGAGTAGGACCTGCACAAAGTCCTGTTCGCGGTAGTTGATGGCAGCATCTGCGCCCGCACGCTCGCAGGCGTTGGCCTTTTGCGCATTGCCCACAGTGGTGTAGACGGTGGCACCCAGGGCCTTGGCAATCTGAATAGCGGTCAGGCCGATGCCGGACGAGCCGCCATGCACCAGAAAGCGTTCGTTTTGCGTGAGCCGCCCGCGTTCGACCATATTGCTCCACACGGTGATGTAGTTCTCCGGCAGCGCCGCAGCCTCTAGCATCGAGACGCCCGGCGGCACGGGCAGCACCTGGCCCGCAGGGGCCGCCACATATTGCGCATAGCCTCCGCCATTGGTGAGTGCACAGACGGCATCACCGACCTGCCAATCCTGCACTTCGCAGCCTACTTGCACGATGGTGCCGGAGACTTCGAGGCCCAGGCCGGGGGAAGCATCTGCGGGAGGGGGGTAGGAGCCGCTTCGTTGCAGCACATCGGGTCGGTTCACGCCGGCATAGGCTACGCGTATCAGAACCTCGTGGGACTGTATCGCTGGGATGGGGCTGTTGTGCAGCTGCATCACGTCGGGTGGGCCGCCGTCGCCGTGGCAGATGCGGCGCATGGTGGTAGGCGTGGGCATTTAACTCTCCTTGAAGTGCTATCCATTCAATGACAACGCCACCCAGGCTTGTGCCTCAGTGGCTTGGCGCGGAGTAGGCCGCAGGCCTCGGCACAGCGTCAACGCCGGGCGCAAAACATCCACATGGTGAGACGCGCCGCGCTATGGTGGGCGCGCTGGAGCGCAATCGGGATGCGTTCAAGTCGATGGGGCGCAACTTGCACCGGAGTGCAAGCAAGATTCAGCGCTAGAAAATAGCCCGATTTCGCTCAAACCCTTCGGGCCGGTGTCTTTGCGGGGGTCTACTGTGTTGCGAATCCTCGCAATAGCGCGGCTATTGCTGTGGTGTCGCGCCTTGCATCCCATCCCGCAAAGACGCTGGCGTGCCGCGAGGAGATCGTAAACACGCGCTTAGGCCATGGCTGACGGCGGTGCCAGGCGCTGCCCCACCTGGGCCTGCAGCCACTGGCCCAGCTGCAACAGCGCGTCGTCCGCGCCACGTGCGGCCACCACCTGCAGGCTGACGGGAAGGCCGTCGACCAAGCCCGTGGGAATCGTCAGGGCTGGCACGCCCACCAGCGAGAACGGCAGTGTCTGGCCGAGAACGGCCTCGCGGACCGTCATGCTGCCGCTTTCGACCTGCACCTCGGTTTGTCCCCGCAGCGGGGGCAGCACGCAGGCCGTGGGCAGCAGCAGAGCATCGCAGCCGGCGAGCACTGCATCGAGCTCCTCCGCTATGGCGGCCCGCGTCTGCAAGGCATCGATATAGGTGCTGGCGCTCAACGTCCGGCCGCGCGCAAGCGAGGGGGTGACGAGCTCGGAGAAGCCGGCGTCGTTCTGGGCCAGCGCATCGCGATGCACCCAGGCCGCTTCGGCTTGGACGATGTCGGTAAAGCACTGTGATGCCTGGGACAGGCGGGGCGTGGCGACCTCGAACAGTTGGGCACCCAGCGCTGCGAGTCGGGCGCAGGTGTGCTCAAACTGTTCGCGAACCTGAGTCGACAGACGACCGCGCAGCCATGTTGCGGGAATGGCAAAGCGTGGTGTGCGGGCGATGCGCACGGTGCTCAGGCTGCGTGCGGCCATCACTTCGAACAGCAGGGCACAGTCTTGCACACTGTGCGCGAGCGGGCCTGCATGGTCACATGTCCAGGAAAGAGGCAGGGCACCATCGAGTGGGATGGCGCCATGGGTGGGCTTGAAGCCGGTTACACCGCTGAAGTTGGCCGGAATGCGCACCGAGCCACCGGTGTCGCTGCCGACGCTGGCCAAACCCATGCCGCAGGCTACGGCCACGCCCGATCCACTGGAGGAACCGCCAGCTTGGTGCAGCGAGTGGAAGGGGTTTTTCACGTCGCCGGTCCAGACATTCTCCCCGGTGGAGCCCAGTGCGATTTCGTGCATATTGGCCTTCGCGAAGAGGACTGCTCCGGCGGCGCGCAGGCGTGAGACCAGCAAGGCCTCGTTCGTGGCTTGCGGCTGCGCATCCGTGGGCAGGGTGGCACGGGTTCCGGCACGCGTGGGCATGCCACGAACAGGGTACAAATCCTTGATTGACAGCGGAATACCGTGCAACGCGCCGCGTGGTTTTCCTGCGCTCATGGCTGCATCGCAGGCACTGGCCGTGGCCATGGCGGCATCCCAATCCACATGCGCCAGAGCGTTCAAGTCGGCACTGTGCTGTGCCTGCTGTTGAGAGGCTTCCAAGAGCGCGATGGCGCTGGTCTGGCGCTTGTCAAGCTGGCGCAGAAGGTCGGTGATGGTGTGCATGGCGGGGTGGGGAGATGGAAAAAGGCGCACACGGTAGCACGCAGCATGGTCGTCTCAGGATGTGGACAGTTTCAGTCGCCGCTTTGCACACAACGGCGGCTGTGAAAGACTGCGCTCGCTTTCAAACACAGGAAATTTTTCATGCTTCGCTCCACGTTTTTCAAGCTCTCTGCCCGGCTGTGCCTGGCGCTACCTCTGGCTGTTTCCATGCAGGCCGCTACGGCGCAAACCTATCCCAACAAGCCCGTGCGCATCATCGTGGGCTACTCTCCAGGAGGTCCAGTCGACATCCTTGGTCGTGTGCTGGCACAGCGTCTTTCGGATTCCATGGGCCAGCCCTTTATTGTGGAGAACAAGGGAGGGGCAGCAGGCATGATCGGCGCGGAGCAGGTGGCGCGTTCGCCCGCCGATGGCTATACGCTGCTGACCACGGTGCCCAGCGTGTTCACCATCGTGCCCCACACTTTGGAAAAGTCGCGTGTGCAGGTTGACAACTTTGCCCCTGTGATCCAGTTTGCAGAATCCCCCCTGGTACTGGCCGTCAATCCCTCGCTGCCAGTGAACAATCTGAGCGAGTTCATCGCTCTGGTGAATAAGGAGGGGTCCAAGCTGTCCTATGCCTCGGCGGGCGATGGTACCTTGCCGCATTTGGCCATGGAACTGCTGCTTTCGCGCACCGGAGGCCGGCCTGTTCATGTGCCCTACAAGGGCAGCGGGCCTGCAGTCCAGGACTTGGTGGGTGGTCAAGTGAATTTCACGTTGGAAGTATTGCCCACCATCTTGCCCATGGTCAAAGCTGGTCGGGTCAAGGCCCTGGCGGTGACCTCGCGCAACCGTGTGGCCGAGTTGCCCCATGTCCCCACTGTGGCCGAGGCCGGTGTGAGCGGCTACGAAGCCGTCAACTGGTTCGGGGTCTATGCGCCCGCGGCGACGCCCAAGCCCGTCATCGAGCAATTGCGCACGCATGTGGAGCAGGTGGTCAGCACCAAGGAGATGCAGCAGCGCTTTGCCGAACTGGGGGCAGTGGTGGCGGTGCAAGGTCCTGCGCAGGTGTCTGAGCGGCTTAAGCGTGAGTCCCTGCAATGGGGATCTCTGATCCAAAAACTAGGTCTTAAGCAGAAACCGTGACGAGCCAGTGACAATGGTGGTGCGCTGATGTCTTATCACCCCAATCCTATGCTGCTCTTGCAAAAAGGTCCTTCGGCAGGAACACAGAGCTTTCGTCGTACCGTACAGCTCTTGCGCGAGCTTGCCCGGGTGGGAGAACAGGGCGCGGGCGCGGGGGAGCTGGCTGAGCGCTGCGAGCTGACCCGGGCCACGGCCTACCGGCTGCTGGGTGCGCTGGCGGACGAAGGGCTGGTGGTGCATGCGCCGGGCGTGCGGCGTTACTTTCTTGGGCCGTTTGCGTATGAGATGGGGCTGCGCGCGTTTCCGCGTCTGGGCTTGCGCGAGCTGTGCGCCGGCACTGTGAGCCAGCTTGCAGAAAAGACCGGCGAATGCGTATTTCTGGTGATGCGCAGCGGCTTGGACACCGTGTGCCTGGACAGACAGTCGGGGGCATATGCTGTGGAGGCCATGCCCGTGGATATAGGCTCGCGCCGTCCACTGGGAGTGGGGTTGAGCAGCATCGCCATTCTGGGGGCACTGCCAGAGTCCGAGCGGGAGGCCATCATGCGCGCCAACGGTATGCGCTATCGCGAAACCGGTCTGCTTGCGGCCGAGCGCATCCGCCTGATGGTCAAGCGTACGGCCAGAGACCGTTTTGCGTTCACTGCCAGTGACTACATCGACAACGTCGGTGGGTTTGCGCTGCCCATACGTAATCCGGTGGATGGCGTGGCCTTTGCCGCGCTCAGCATCGCCTCGGGCGTGCAGCGCATGCGGCCTCCGCGCAGCAAGGAAATTGTGCCGTTGCTGGAGTCGGCAGTGCACACCATCGAGTCCAGGCTGTAGATGCTCCAGAGCCCGCGGGACAGTGCTAGCGATTCCCCGCAGGACTCAAGTCATTTCCCCAATTCCGCAGCACCTGCACAGAATTCGCAACCGTGCGCTGCAACTGCGCCCGCTCGCATGGAGGCGGTGCGCATGCTTATCCGAGAAGCATCATGGAAACCCAATCAACGACCCCGCAATCCCTCGTCTCCTTCTACGCCAATTCCTGGGAGGCTCTGCTCTCCAACTGCACGCGCTGTGGCAAGTGCGTGGAGGTCTGTCCGGTGGTGCCTTTCGACGCCACTTTGTCCGCCGCGCATCCCGCGGAGGTGGTCACGGGTGTGCTCGACTTTATGCAGGACCGTAGCCGGCCCATGCGCACCGATTCGGCGCTCTGGGCTTATCAGTGCAACGGATGCGACCAATGCATTCCCGCATGTCCGGTCGAGATCAATCCGCGCCGCATGCTCATGCTGGCGAATGCGGAGATCTCGGCGCGTACCCAGCCCACACCGCATATGTTCCAGAAGATGGCCCGTGCCATTCGCATTCTGGTGGCCATGCAACTGGTGCCAGAAGACGCGGCACGCCTGCTCAAGCTGAAAAAACCCAGGGATGTGGATGTGGTGTTTTTCACCGGCTGCAATCCGGTGCGAACACCACAGCTGTTGTTCAACGCCATGATGGTGCTGGACGCGCTGGGCGTGAACTACGAAGTCATGGGGGGGCCGGCATCATGCTGTGGAGTTATCTACAGCAAGTGGGAGGGTGATTTGCAGCGTGGAGGCAAGGTCAGCGAGCAAACGCTGCACCGCTTTGGCAGCTTCAAGCCGAAGAAGGTGCTGAACTGGTGTCCTTCGTGCAACATCCATTTGTCTGAGACCATCAAGGATTTCCGTTCCGTCAGCTTTGATTTTGACCACATTACCCAATACCTGATCGAGCGTGAGCATGAGCTGCACAGGCTGTTCACGACAGCGGTGAACCTGCGCGTGGTGGTGCATACCCACCATGGCATGCATGAGGTGGGGCAAAACGTGATGCGGCTGATGCGGTCCATTCCCGGCCTGACCATCGTGGAAGAAATCGAGGAGCCGGGCTATATGTGTGGAGTCTCCAGCGCTGAGCGCGCACCGGCACTCAAGGAACATGTGCGAGCCCAGACGATTGCGCGCTGCAAACAGGACGATGTGGATGCTCTGGTCTCGCTCTACCATGCCTGCCACCGTCAGCTGGCATCCGATGGTGCGGCCCATGGTTTCAAGGTGCTGAACTATGCGGACTTGTTGGTGCGCGCACTCGGTATGGAACCGTATGAAGACACGCTGGAGCAGTTCCGCGGGCGCACTGATTACCGGGAAATGGTCAACGAGGCCCAGCCGTTGCTGGAGGCCAATGGCATCGACATGGACCCGGACGAGCTTGCTAAGGTGTTGCCTGAAATATTTGCCATGGCCGAGTGGCGCGGCGGTCTGTGCAGCTTCGCACCTGAGGAGTGAGGCCGCTGAGGGGAGAGGGCGCACCCGGCAGCAAGTGGGCGTTCAAGTCGCTGCCTGCTTGTCCAGCCGCTTCAAAAAAATCCCCAACTCTTTTTCCACCTGGGCGTCTCCCTTGGCCTGGGCGCTGGCCAGGCCGCTCTCCCAGGCTTGGCGTGCGGCCTGGGGTTGGTTCAGGGCCAGCTCGGCCTTGCCCAGCAGCTTCCAGGCCACGGAGTACTGCGGGTCCAGCGCCGTGGCGCGCAGCAGGTGTTCACGGGCGGCGGCAGGTTGTTCGTCGTCCAGTGCGGCCTTGCCCAGGGTCAGGCGCAGCAGGGCGGTTTCCTTGCCTGCATCCAGCAGGGCCTGCAGGCGTTGGGTCATGGGGTTCATGGTGCTCTCTCCTGTTCGGCCCCATGGTGCCAGCACCCGGCCCGTGGTGGACGGGGCGGTGGCATCAAGCCTGTGCGTTGTGGGGCTGTGCCAGGTAATGTGTCTGCAGCTGGTACATGCGCAGCACGGTGCGGTAGGCGCCGTTGGAGAAGAACTCGTCCACCAGCTCGCCCTCGGGGACAAAGCCCAGCTTGGTGTAGATGTGGATGGCCTTGGCGTTCTCCTGGTCCACATGCAAATAGATTTTGTGCAGGTTCAGTACCTTGAAACCATAGTCCAGCCCCAGGCGGGTGGCCTGGGCTGCAATGCCTTTGCCCTGGTGTTCGGGAGCGACAATGATCTGGAACTCCGCGCGGCGGTGGACCAGATCGATCTCGACCAGCTCCACCAGGCCGGCAGGCATGGCTTCATGTTCGACGATGAAGCGGCGCTCTCCCTGGTCGTGGATGTGGTCGTTGTACAGGGCTGTGAGTTCGTCAAAGGTTTCGAAGGGCTCCTCGAACCAGTACCGCATGACGCTGGCGTTGTTGTCCAGCCGGTGCACAAAGCGCAGGTCTTCGCGCTCCAGCGGGCGCAGGCGAATGGTGGTCATGGGCAATCCTTTCAATGTGCAGCGGGAGCGCCGGAGCGCAGTCGCAGGTGCACGGTCACCGCTGCCAGCAGCAGCAGGGCGGTGGCCGTCAGCAGCACGGCGGTGTAGCCGTGGTCAAAAGCGGTCTGTGCCGCAAGCACCAAGGGTTCGGCCACGGAGTGTGGCAGTTGCTCGGCGGCCAGCAAGGCCTCGTCCAGGCTGTCACGCACCATGGCGGGCAAGGTGGTGTCAGTGGGCAGGTGCAGCTGCCAAGCATAGACGGCGGACAGCAAGCTGCCCATCAGCGTCACGCCCAGGGCACCACCCAGTTCATACGAAACCTCTTCCACCGAGGCGGCCATGCCGGCGCGTTCGGCCGAGGCGCTCATCAAAATCGTGGCAGAGGCGGCGGTCATCGCCGCGCCAATGCCCAGGCCCAGCACGGCCAGGCTCAGCGCCTGCCAGTGCGTGGCGCCCTGGTGCACCAGCCAATAACCCCCCATGCCCAGGCCGGACAACAGCAGGGCACGGGCCAGCAGCGGGCCGCTGCCCCAGCGGTGCAGCAGGCGGCCGGCGATGGGGCCGGCCACAAAGGCCGCCAGTGGCAGCGGCACGATGGCCAGGCCGGCTTCCAGCGGGGAATAGCCCTCGACCAGTTGCAGCCGCTGGCTGAACACCAGCTCCATGCCCAGCAGCGCCGCCGACGACACCAGGGCCGTGAGCACGGCCATGCTGAAGCCGGGGTTGCCAAACAGGGAAAGGTCCAGCAGTGGGTGGGCGCTGCGCCGCTGGCGGCGCACAAACACGCCCAGCAGGGCGGTACCGGCCACCAGGGTCAATGCGGCCAGGGCCCAGTCGGGAGCCACCTTGCCGGCCTCCTTGATGGCATAGGTGCAGCCCACCAGGCCGGCCATGACCAGCAGGCTGCCCTGCCAGTCCCAGGGGTGGCTGCGGTCACCCACGCTGTGGGGCACATAGCGCCAGGCCAGTGGCAGGGCCAGCAGCACGATGGGCACGTTGACCAGAAACACCGAGCCCCACCAGAAATGCTCCAGCAGCACGCCGCCGACCACGGGGCCAAAGGCCGCACCACCCGAGGCCACCGAGGCCCAGATGCCGATGGCCAGTGCCCGCTCGCGGGTGTCGCTAAAGCTCAGCCGGATCAGCGACAGCGTGGCCGGCATCATCATGGCAGCGCCCACGCCCAGCAGGGTGCGCGCGGCAATCAGCACACCGGAGTCGGGCGAAAAAGCGGCCAGCAGCGAAGCGGCGCCAAACACCACCAGGCCGGCCATGAACAGGCGCTTGTGGCCCAGGCGGTCGCCCAGCGAGCCCATGCCCAGCAGCAGACCGGATACGACGAGGGCGTAGATGTTGACGATCCACAGCTTGGCCGAGGCGGTGGCTGCCAGATCGTGGGTGAGGCGCGGAAGCGCGGTGTAGAGCACCGTCATGTCAATGACGATGAGCATCAGGGCGACGGAGACGATGCCCAGCACCAGCCAGCGATGGGCTGGGGCTGCGGCGGGCGCAGCCATGCGTTGGGTGGTCGACATAAGAAAAATCCTTGCATGAAAAGACGGCAGCGCTGGTCGAAACCCATGCCATCCAGCAGGCTTGCGGTCTTTTTGAATCACGAATGATTCATCAATTCGTTGATTTATAAAAGTTTGGAGATATCAGTAAAATTGATGCATGGAATGGACACTGGAACGCCTCAACCAATTCGTGGCCGTGGCCGACTGCGGCTCGATGACGCTGGCCGCACGCCGTCTGGGCCGTGCGCAGTCCGCCATCAGCATGGCCATGGGCCTGCTGGAGGCCGACCTGGGCCTGGAGCTTTTTGACCGCTCCGGCCGCGCCGTGCGGCTGACCCCGGCCGGCCAGGTGATGCTGCTGGAAGCGCGCGCCCTGCTGGACCAGGCCCAGGCGCTGAACCTGCGCGCCCAGTCGCTGGTGGATGGGCCATCGGCCACGCTGACCATGGCGCTGGACGAGGCCATGCCCTACCAGCCCATACGCCAGCTGCTGGGTGAGCTGGCCCAGCGCTATCCGGCGCTGGAGCTGACGGTGCTCAACGGCACGGCGGCCCAGGTGGCGCGTGATGTGCAGGCCCAGCGTGCGCAGCTGGCTTTTCACTTTGACTGGGGGCCGGTGGGCAGTGACTTCAGCCAGCGCTATGTGGCCGGTGTGCCGCAAATGCTGTGCGTGGCGCGCGGCCATGCGCTGGCCAGGCAGCAGGTGGTCAGCCGCCAGGAGCTGGCCGCCCTGCGCCAACTGGTGATGCACATCGAAGGCGTGCCGGACCGGGTGCACAGCCCCCGCGTGTGGCGCTGCGACAGCTTTTACGTCACCGTTGACATGGTGGCCGATGGCCTGGGGTGGGCGATCTTGCCGCGCAACATCATCGAGTACGGTGGCGCGCGCGAACGCATTGCCGTGCTGCACTGCGCCGACCTCAAACCACCGCCGCTGGCCGTGCGCATGCTCAGCCTGCAGGGCGCAGTGCTGGATGGCTGTGTGCTGTGGATCCAGCAGCGCATGGCCGAGCTGCTGATGCCAGAAGCCGGTGCTTGAGCCGTGCTGTAGGTAAGCATTGGTATCGAAACCGGTGCAAAGCCTTGCTGCATAAGCACAGAAAGCTCATGTTTTTAGATGAGGCTGCCGCTGCGCGGCCGCATGCCTTGTCATCGCCCATGTGTGCCCCCAAGTGAGACCAGGGCCCCGTGTGGCCTTTGAATACGCTCTTATTGCACAGGTCGCAGGCAAAGTGCTTGCGGCAGTGCCGCCAGGATTGCCATGAAATTTGACGGCCTTTTTCGTGCCCCCATTGCGGATTACACGCAGTCGCCACAGTTTGCGGGCGGACGCTTTCGCAACATCCACCCCCGGCCGGCCCAGGGCCCCAAGCCCGATGCCAAGGTGTTGTGGAACTTCTTTTTCAACAAGCCCCGCCATGCCGAGCCGGATGTGGCGCTGCCGGTGCAGCCGCTCACCAGGGCCCAGCTGGATGCAGCGCCCGAGCGCAGTCTCTACCGCATAGGCCATTCCACGCTGCTGATGAAGCTGCGCGGTGGCTGGTGGATCACCGACCCGGTGTTTGCCCAGCGCGTCTCGCCGCTGCCGTTTTTCGGGCCCAAGCGTTTTCATACCCCCCCGATTGCTCTGCACGAGCTGCCAGCACTGCGTGGCGTGCTGCTATCGCATGATCACTATGACCACCTGGATCGTGCTGCCGTGCGCGCGCTGGCGGCCAAGACCGAGGTCTTTCTCTGCCCCCTGGGCGTGGGTGACCGCTTGCAGGCCTGGGGTGTGCCGGCGGCCAAGGTGCAGCAGTACGACTGGTGGCAAAGCGCCGAGGTCGATGGCCTGCGCTTCGCGGCCACGCCGGCCCAGCATTTCTCGGGTCGGGGCGTGCGCGATGGCAACCGCACGCTGTGGGCTTCATGGGTGATTGAAGACCTGGAAAGTGCCCAGCCGCTGCGCATCTTCTTCAGTGGCGACGGTGGTTATTTCGATGGCTTTACCGAGATCGGCCGGCGCTTTGGCGCGTTTGATATCACGCTGATGGAAACCGGTGCCTATAACGAACACTGGCCCTATGTGCATATGCACCCGGCCCAGACCGTGCAGGCCCACCAAGACCTGGGTGGAAAGTGGCTGCTGCCCATACACAACGGCACCTTCAGCCTGGCCATGCATGCCTGGTGGGATCCTTTCGAGCAGGTGCTGGCCCTGGGTCAGGCGCAGGGCGTGGCCGTTGCCACACCCATGATGGGCGAGCGCCTGGATCTGAACACACCGCATGAGGGCGAGCGTTGGTGGCAGGCACTCATGCCGGCAAGGGCAGGAGCTTGACGCTAAAGCAGATGCGGCGGCCACCGGCAAAAGCCTTGACTCAGCTGGCCGCCCGCTGCTGCGCGACAATCGCGGCATGACAAGCCCTGAGCAGCAACCCCGCAACCCTTTGCACGGCATCACGCTGGAGCGCATGCTGACCGATCTGGTCGATTTCTACGGCTGGGACGGCATGGCACGGCGCATCCAGCTGCACTGCTTTCGCGTGGAGCCCAGCATCACCTCCAGCCTGCGCCTGCTGCGCAAGACCCCCTGGGCGCGCGAAAAAGTGGAGACCTTGTACCTGCAGACGCTGCGCCGCCACGGCTGAATCAGCTTTGGGCTTTGCCCGCGTCTTGTTTTGTGGCGGCCATACAGCGCTTGATGCTTTGTTGCGCGCCCTTGCCGTATCGGGATACTGTCTGCAGGCGCGCGTCGCGCCGCAAGCGCTGTCTGGCCGTTGTGGGGTGGGGTTCAGTGCCCACTGAATTTTTCAGGCCCGCTCCGGCCGGCTGCAAGTCCTAATCTGGCATCCAGTGGTGCATGGCGCTGCGTATGAAGTCTGGGCGCCCACACCAGGGCACCGCGCAAGGGCCTACGCCGGCCGCGCCGCTCAGGGGGTTCCAGGCTTTCTATACCCCACAAACTGTGGGAAAAACTCGGCCACGCCCGCGCCGTTGAAGTCCCAGCCCTTGCACTGGCCCAGGTAACGGGGCGGCTCGTTCGGTTGGGTGCTGAAGGCGCCGACGATGCTCTGAAAAGCGGCGGTGGCCATGCTCTGCAGCAGCTCGCGCATATGGGTGCAGCCGGCCACGCTGCCCAGGTTGGCTTCAATGGATTTTCGCCAGCCGCGGGCCATGCTGCAGCCCACCATTTTTTGCATGGATGCCAGGGCCGCAGGGCAGCCGCCCAGGGGGTGGGCGTCCATGGCTGCTTCTATGGATTGCACCACCAGCTGGGTGTCCACGGTCACGCGTATTCGCATGTGGTGTATGGGGTCGCCGGCCTTGCGTATGCCTTCTCGGTTCACAAAGGGAATGTCGACGGCCTTGGTGTCGAGTAGCTCGCCTTCGATGTCCCACAGCCCGTCCTCGCGGACAAAGCTGTGGAAATGGGTGCGGCGAATATGCTGGGGTTGGCGGGCAACCGCCGGGGCAGACAGTGGCATGTGAAGCGTGGGGCTGAGGGCCTGCCGGTACACAGCGGGCAGGCCTTATGAATTTGATAGCGGCTACAGCGCGCAGGGGCTGCGTGCAAGCCGGTTGGGGCTTGCATCCTACCGGGAAAGTGGGCGGCGGGCTGTCCGCTATTTGTCAGCCACGCTGTGCATGGGCTAGGCATCAGCCGTGGCGCAAGGCCACGGTCTTGAGTACGGTAAAGCCGTACAAGGCCTCAAAGCCTTTTTCACGGCCATGGCCGCTGGATTTGACGCCGCCAAAGGGCAGCTCCACACCGCCGCCAGCGCCGTAGTTGTTGATGAAGACCTGGCCGCAGCGCAACGCCCGCGCCATGCGGAACTGGCGTGCGCCGTCGCGCGTCCACACGCCGGCTACCAGGCCGAATTGCGTGCCATTGGCCAGACGAATCGCATCGGCCTCATCGTCAAAAGCCATGGCGGCCAGCACCGGGCCAAAGACTTCTTCCTGGGCCAGCCGGTGCTCGGGCGGCACATCGCGCAGCAGGGTGGGGGCCTGGTAGAAGCCGGTTTCGGGCGCCTCATCCACGATCTGGCCCTGGGCCACCACGGGGATGCCGGCCACTTGGGCATCGGACAGAAAATCCCACACGCGCTGCTGCTGGCTTTGGCGAATCAAGGGGCCCACGTCCAGGTCCATGGCGGCCGGGCCCACGCGCAGCGCGGCAAAGGCCTGGCCCAGGCGCTCCAGCAGCGGTTCGTAGATGCTGCGTTGCACCAGCAGGCGCGAGCCGGCCGAGCAGGTCTGGCCGGCGTTTTGCACGATGGCGTTGACCAGGGTGGGGATGGCCGCGTCCAGGTCGGCATCCTCGAACACGATTTGCGGGCTTTTGCCACCCAGCTCCAGTGTCACAGGCATATGGTGCTCGGCCGCGGCCTGCTGGATCAGCGTGCCCACATGGGGGCTGCCGGTGAAGCTGAGGTGGTTGACGTCGGGGTGGCGGGCCAGGGCGTCTCCGGCCTCATGGCCGTAGCCGGTGACGATGTTGATGCAGCCGGGGGGAAAGCCGGCTTCCGTGGCCAGCTGGGCCACGCGCAGCAGGGACAGGCAGGCGTCTTCCGCCGGTTTGACCACGCAGGTATTGCCCGCAGCCAGGGCCGCGCCTACGCAGCGGCCAAAAATCTGCATGGGGTAGTTCCAGGGCACGACATGGCCGGTCACGCCATGGGGCTCGCGCCAGGTCAGCACGCTGTAACCCTCCTGGTAGGGAATGGTGTCGCCGTGCAGCTTGTCGCAGGCGCCGGCATAGAACTCGAAGTAGCGCGCCAGGGCCTGGGTGTCGGCCTGGGCCTGCTTGGTGGGCTTGCCGCAGTCGCGCTGCTCGATGGCCGTCAACTCCATGGCGTGCTCTTGCACCAGCCGGGACAGGCGCATCAGCATCCGCCCGCGTTCCACGGCCGAGGTCTTGCGCCACACGGTCTCATAGCACTGGCGCGCGGCAGAGACGGCGGCGTCCACGTCTTCGGCATTGCCGCGTTGAATGTCTTCAAACACCTGGCCGTCCGAAGGATCGACCACCGCAATCGTGCGGCCGGAGGTGGACGGGACGGATGCATTGGCGATGTAGTGGTATTGCATGCCGGCCATTGTGGCGATCTGCACCGGGCGGGCCAGTCTCGCAGCCGTCATCGCTGTGCAAATTTTCATGATGAATAGCCCGCCAACGCATATGCAGAAAGCACATTCAGCTATCAAAAGCAGAGGGATCGGGAGTTTCCCAAGCCTGCCGCAGGACGGGATGCCCCCAGTGGACAAAGGGCAGCGGGCGCGGGAATATGGGTCGAAGTGCACGGGTGTGCTTTTCGCTGCAATGCGAAGTCCATTTTGGGAGGCTCCCATGAAAACCTTGACAGATCAGCTGTCGCAGTACGCCGACTACCACCGCGACCCGCGCAACATCCTCACCCATTTCGTGGGTGTGCCCCTGATTTTGTGGGCCGTGGTGATCTTGCTGTCGCGCCCGGCTTGGGAGCTGGCGGCCCTGGGTGGCTTGCCCTGTTCGCCGGCCCTGGCGGCGGCGCTGCTGGCCTGCTGCTATTACATGCTGCTGGACCTGCGCTATGGCCTGGCCATGGCCGTGGTGCTGGCGGCCATGCTGGCGCTGGCAGCGCCGTTGGCCCGGGAGTCCACCGCAGTCTGGCTGGGCTGGGGGCTGGGCATTTTTGTCGTGGGCTGGGTGATCCAGTTTGTGGGCCACTGGTGGGAAGGGCGCAAGCCGGCCTTCATGGACGACATCGTGGGCCTGCTGATCGGCCCGCTGTTTGTGATGGCGGAATTGGGCTTTGGCCTGGGTCTGCGCCGCGAGGTACAGAAGGCGGTGGAGGCCCGCAGCGGCCCGGTGCACCAGCGCCAGGCGCCGGCCCGTTGAGGGAGCAGATGCTGGGGGAGCGTGGGTGAAAAGGGGTGAGCAGGGCGGAGGATGCGGATATTCCGCAGGCCTGCAAGAAGTTGGCAAGGGTGAGCGCCTAAAATACCTGGGTTTGCCCTTGGCTTTGCTGGGGGCGCGTGTTTGCAACCTTCTCACTAATCACCACCATGTCTTTGAACAATGTGACCCCCGGCTCCAAGGCGCCTGAAGTTTTCAACGTCGTCATCGAAATCTCGGCCAACTCCGCTCCCGTGAAGTACGAAGTGGACAAGGAAACCGGCTGCCTGTTCGTGGACCGCTTCATGGGCACTGCCATGCACTACCCCGTGAACTACGGCTATGTGCCCAAGACCCTGGCTGGCGACGGTGACCCCGTGGACGTGCTGGTGATGACCCCCTTCCCCCTGCCTGCCGGTGTGGTCGTGCCCTGCCGCGCCATCGGCATTTTGCAGATGGAAGACGAAGGTGGCGTGGACGGCAAGGTGCTGGCTGTGCCCACCCAAAAGCTGCTGCCTTCCTACGACAAGATCAACCACCTGAGCGACATCCACGAGATCACGCTGCAGCAGATCTCCCATTTCTTCGAGCACTACAAGGACCTGGAAAAGGGCAAGTGGGTCAAGGTGCTGGGCTGGAAGGGTGTGGACGTGGCCCACAAGGAAATCACCGACGGCATCGCTGCCTACAAGGGCTGATCCGCCCCGGCTGCTGGCCTTGGCTGACGCCGCAGACCAGCGCAGGCTCTGGACAGGGCCTGCGAAGCTGACGACATGTTCTAAAAACGCGCTTTCCCGAAAGAGAACGCGCGTTTTCTTTTGTAACATTCTCCCGCCTGCTGTGGGGAGGCGCATGTGGGGTGCGCTGCGAGCGGGCGAATGCCAAAAGGCATTCCTTACAGGGAGAAGCGCAAATGTTGCAATGGTCCGATATGCGTGTGGGCACCAAGTTGTTTGGTGGCTTTGCGCTGGTGCTGGTGTTGACCTTGGTGGTGGGCGGCTTGTCCTTGTGGCAGCTGCAGCGCCTGAACAGCGCCATGCTGGTGGTCAGCGACCACGCCATGCCCAGCGTGGCCGACACCGGCAATCTGCGCGGGCAGTGGAACCGCTATCGCCGCATGGAGGCCGGCATCCTCAACGCCACCAGCGTGCCGGAGGTGCAACAGATTGCACAGCAGGCCGACAAGGTGCTGGAGGGGATTGAGAAAACCGAGCGCTCGTTCGAGTCGCTGCGCCGCTCTGCAAACGAGCAGGCCCTGATGCAGTCCTACCAGCAGCACCGCAAAACCTATATGGAAAGCCATGCGCAGTTCATGAAAGAGGCGCTGGCCAAGGACTACACCCAGGGCAGCGGCGACCTGCTGCTGGGCGATACCGTCTCCAACCTCTATGCCGGCCAGGCCGAGGCAAACTTTGTGGCCATGGCCGAGACCGTGGGCAAGCTCATGGCCTTGAGCCTGGAAGAGGCAGACCGTGCTCGCCATGCAGGCCAGCAGGTCTATGTCGCCGCCTGGTGGTGGGTGGTGGCCGGCCTGGCGGCCAGTGTGGCACTGGCCTTGCTGTGCGCCTGGTTGGTCACACGCGCCATCACGCGGCCTGCAGCCCAGGCGGTGGATGTGGCACGCCGCATTGCCGAAGGCGATTTGAGCCAGACCGTGCCCGCTGGCGGCAAGGATGAGATGGGGGCGCTGCTCCAGGCCCTGGGCCAGATGCGCAGCAGCCTGGGCGAGGTGGTGCAGCATGTGCGCCACAACGCCGAGTCGGTGGCCACGGCCAGCGAGGAAATCGCCATGGGCAATGCCGACCTCTCCAGCCGCACGGAAGAGCAGGCCAGCGCGTTGCAGCAGACCTCTGCCGCCATGATCCAGCTCGGCGGCACGGTGCGCCAGAACGCAGAAAGCGCCCGCCAGGCCAACCAACTGGCAGTGAATGCCTCCACGGTGGCGGCCCATGGCGGTGAGGTGGTGGGCGAGGTGGTAGCCACCATGCGCGGCATCAATGACAGCAGCCACAAGATTGCCGACATCATCGGTGTCATCGACGGCATTGCCTTTCAGACCAATATCCTGGCGCTGAATGCCGCCGTGGAGGCAGCCCGTGCCGGTGAGCAGGGCCGGGGTTTTGCCGTGGTGGCTGGCGAGGTACGCACCCTGGCCCAGCGCAGTGCCGAGGCCGCCAAGCAGATCAAGCAGCTGATCGAGGCCAGCGTGCACCAGGTGGAGCAGGGCTCGCGCCAGGTGGACCAGGCCGGCACCACCATGGCGGAGGTGGTGGGCGCCATCCGCCGCGTGACCGATCTGGTGGGCGAGATCACCGCTGCCAGCACCGAGCAAAGCGAGGGCGTGTCCCAGGTGGCCCATGCCATCACGCAAATGGACCAGGCCACCCAGCAAAACGCGGCCCTGGTGGAGCAAAGCGCGGCAGCGGCCGACAGCCTGCAGCGCCAGTCCGGTGACCTGGTGCAGGCAGTGGCGCGCTTTCGCACTGCCGATGGTGCGGTGGCCAGGCCGCTGGCACGCAAGGTGGTGGCCGCGCCTCGTCATGCCTATGCCCCTTCGCCTTCGCCGGCGCCTGCTGCTGCCTTGGGTGCCGCCGCATCCACAAGGGCGCAGCTGCCGCAGGAGCAGGACGACTGGTCGCAGTTCTGAACAGGGGCTGACGAGGCGTTCAGCCGCAGGGGTTTTGTGGTTGACAGCGTCTGTCGGCCAAGTTCCACTCTAGCAGCCGTCCGGCCCAGCGTATGTGATGGGCGGAAGGCCGCAGAAGCTGCCACAGAACCCGAGGCAGTAGCCTGCAACAGAACACCCGCACGGCCCATGCCGTGCACACCACCAAGCCATCACCGTGCGGCCACAGGGCCGGGGAGGAGTGAGATGACCGCAGCCAGCAACAGCCATTACTCGGAGTGCCTCACGTTCCGGCTGGGGGAAGAGGAATATGGCATCGATATTTTGCGGGTGCAGGAAATCCGCTCCTATGAGCAGCCCACCCGCATTGCGCATGCGCCGTCCTATATCAAGGGCGTGATTGATCTGCGCGGCGTGATCGTGCCCATTGTGGATTTGCGGCTCAAGCTGAACTGCGAACAGGCGGAGTACACGCCCTTCACCGTGGTCATTATTTTGAATGTGGGCACCACCGTGCTGGGTGCCGTGGTGGATGCCGTGGCCGATGTGGTACGCCTGCCGCCAGACGCCCTCAAGCCCGCGCCGCAGCTGCAGGCCCAGGTCGACAGCGCTTTCATCAAGGGCATTGCCAAGCTGGATGAGCGCATGCTGATCGTGGTGGATATCGCCGCCTTGCTGGGCTCTGCCGATATGGGCTTGCTGCGCGCGGTGAGTGAAGTGACACCCCCCTGAGCCGCTGCGCGGCTTCCCCTCAAGGGGACGACGGCCTTTGCTGCGGGGCGGCCCTTGCTGGCCGTCTCTGACTTGGGGCGCGCCAGTTGCATGCGCCAAGCTGCACCGCTACCGGATCAGTGGTGCAGCTTGACGCAGGGGGCTGTGCTGCTCTAGCTCTTGCATATAGTGGGCCATGCCTTCGCCCTCACGTTCCAGAAAACGTCCTACCGCATCGGCAAAGGCCGGGTGGGCCAGCCAGTGGTAGCTGGCCGTGGCCTCGGGCAACAGGGCGCGGGCCATTTTGTGTTCACCCTGGGCGCCGCCTTCAAAGCGGGCCAGTCCCTGCTGTATGCACCACTGCAGCGGCTGGTAGTAGCAGGCCTCGAAATGCAGACAGTCCACCCGTGCCAGTGCGCCCCAGTAGCGGCCATAGGCGGTAGCACCGCGCAGGGGCTGGGCCATGGTTGTGGGAGTTGCTTCGGATTCAGTAGCTGTCTGCGCTTGTACGACACTGTTTTCAGTGTCTTTTGATGCTGAAAGTGGCGTGGCATCAGCGCTGGCCGCTATCAAACTACAGGCCATGCGCCGGCCCGCCTGCTCGGCAATGAAGAGTACCCAGTGGCCGGGCAGATCGCGCGCCATGCGGGTGAAGAAGTCGCGCTGCAGATAGGGCGGGTTGCCATGCTCGTGGTAGGTTTGGGCGTAGCAGGCGTAGAAAAAATCCCAGTCCTGCTCGCTGATCTCGCGCCCGGCGCGGACCTGGAATTGCACGCCGGCCTGGGCCACTTTCTGGCGTTCCTGGCGGATTTTCTTGCGCTTGGCCTGTTGCAGGCCGGCCAGGAAATCGTCGAAATCGACATAGGGCCTGCCCGTGTTGGGTATCAAATCACGCCCTGCGGCCCCCTCGGGGGGCAGTGAACCACACGCAGTGGGGAGGGTAGGGGCCCATTCGCCGCCGGGTCGCCCCAAGTCGGATGCGGCCCCCTCGGGGGGCAGCGAACCACCTGCAGCGGGGAGCGTGGGGGTCCATTCGCCGCCGGGCCGCCCCAAGTCGGATGCGGCCCCCTCGGGGGGCAGCGAACCACCTGCAGCGGGGAGCGTGGGGGTCCATCCGCCGCCGGGCCGCCCCAAGTCGGATGCGGCCCCCTCGGGGGGCAGCGAACCACACGCAGTGGGGAGCGTGGGGGTCATGTTCTTCCAGTGGAATTGCACGCCAGAGCGCGCCATCCAGCCTGCCTGCCGCAGCGCATCGTGGTCAGTGGCATCGCCAAACAGCACATGGGCGGAAGACAGGCCTTGTTCTGCGCACCAGGCTTGCACGGTGTGCACCAGCTGCACCCGCCATTGCGGGCTGGTTGCCAGCAGGCGGCTGCCCGGCACCGGGGTAAAGGGCACGGCCACCACGGCCTTGGGGTAGTAGGGCAGTCCATGTGCGTCGTAGGCACGGGCCCAGGCCATGTCAAACACATATTCGCCCCAGGAGTGGTTTTTGACATACAGCGGGCAGGCCGCCAGCAACTGCTCGCCTTGCGGGCCGGATTGCCAGAGCGTGATGAAGCGCGCGTCCCAGCCGGTGTCTGCGGTGGCGCTACCGCTTTGCTGCAGCGCGGCCAGATAGGCATGGCGCATGAAAGGGGTGGGCGTGGCCTGTTGTGCCAACAATGCGTCCCAGGCTGTTGCAGCAATCTCCTGCACGGCAGCAAACACGCGGGTGATAATGGTCTTTTCAGTCATGCGGGGCGTAGGTCAGGTCTCGTTCCGCACAGTTTATGCAGGCCGCCTCGGCCCCATCGCCTTCCATGACGCTTTCCATCCGCATCGCCCAGCTGAACTTTGTCGTGGGCGACCTGCCCGGCAATGCCCAGAAAATCATTGATGCCGCCACCCAGGCCTATGCCGAAGGGGCGCAGTTGCTGCTCACCCCGGAGCTGGCACTGAGCGGCTATGCGGCAGAAGACCTGTATTTGCGCCCCGCTTTCCAGGCAGCCTGCGACCGCGAACTGGCGCGCATTGCCCAGGCCACCCAGGCCTGGCCGGGTTTGACGCTGGTGGTGGGCCACCCTTGCGTGGTGCCGCTGGAGAGTGAGCAGCGCCGCTACAACACAGCCAGTGTGTTGCGCCAAGGCCAAGTGGAGCGCAGCTACCACAAGCAATGCCTGCCCAATTACAGCGTGTTCGACGAACAGCGCCACTTTGTGGCCGGCGCGCACAGCTGCGTGGTGGATGTGGCAGGGGTGAACGTGGGCCTGCTGATTTGCGAAGACGCCTGGCAAAGTGCGCCGGCCACGGCCGCCAAGGCCGAGGGCGCGCAGCTGCTGGCGGTGCTGAATGCCTCGCCTTTTCACCACCACAAGCAAGAAGAGCGCGAGCGCGTGCTGGCGCAGCGTGCGGCCGAAACCGGCCTGCCCCTGGTCTATGCCCATCTGGTGGGCGGGCAGGACGAGCTGGTGTTTGACGGTGGCAGCGTGGCCGTGAGCGGGCGGGGCGATGTGGTCATGCGTGCACCCTCATTCCGCGAAAGCCTGGCCGCCGTGCGTGCCACGCGGGTGCAGGGTGGGGTGCTGCTGGCGGGTGAGGTCAGCCTGCTGCAGACGCCGGATGCCGCGCTGTGGGATGCCCTGGTGCTGGGCGTGCGCGACTATGTGGGCAAAAACCGTTTTCCCGGCGCGCTGCTGGGCCTGTCGGGGGGGATCGATTCGGCTTTGGTGCTGGCGATTGCCGTGGACGCGCTGGGCGCCGACAAGATTCGCACGGTGATGATGCCTTCGCCCTACACGGCCGATATCAGCTGGATCGATGCGCGCGACATGGCCGAGCGTCTGGGCGTGCGCTATGACGAAATTTCCATTGCCCCGCAGTTTGAGGCCTTTCAGGCTGCGCTGGCCACCGACTTTGCCGGCCTGGCCGAAGACACCACCGAAGAGAATCTGCAGGCCCGCATTCGCGGCACCTTGCTGATGGCCTTGTCCAACAAACATGGCAGCGTGGTGTTGACCACGGGGAACAAGAGCGAGATGGCCACGGGCTACTGCACGTTGTATGGCGACATGGCCGGCGGCTTTGCCGTCATCAAGGATGTGCTCAAGACCCGGGTGTTCGACCTGGCACGCTGGCGCAATGCCAACGACCCCTATGGCACGGGCGCCAATCCCATTCCCGAGCGCATCATTACCCGCCCGCCCAGTGCCGAGCTGCGCCCGGACCAGAAGGACCAGGACAGTCTGCCGTCTTATGAGGTGCTGGATGCCATCATCGTGCGCTACATGGAAAATGACGAATCCATGGAGGCGCTGATGGCCGATGGCTACCCGGCTGCAGACGTGGACCGGGTGACGCGGCTGATCCGCATCAACGAATACAAGCGCCGCCAGGCGCCGGTGGGCATCAGGGTCTCGCCGCGCAGCTTTGGCAAGGACTGGCGCTATCCCATCACCAATGCCTTCCGTGCCTGAGGGCAGAACGGCTTTTGAATTGAAATTTTGTCTGGAGTACACACCATGAAAATGATCACCGCCATCATCAAGCCGTTCAAGCTGGAGGAAGTGCGCGAGGCACTGGCCGAATGCGGCGTGACGGGCCTGACTGTGACGGAGGTCAAGGGCTTTGGCCGCCAAAAAGGCCATACCGAGCTCTACCGCGGTGCCGAGTACGTGGTGGATTTTCTGCCCAAGGTGAAGATCGAGGTGGTGGTGGCTTCGGAAGATGTGGACCGCTGCGTGGACGCCGTGGTGGCCGCGGCACGCACCGGCAAGATTGGTGACGGCAAGATCTTTGTCTCGCCGGTGGAGCGTGTGGTGCGCATACGCACCGGTGATCTGGACAACGCTGCCATCTGAGGGCGTGCAGACCGTGCAAAGAAAAGCAGCCATATAGGCTGCTTTTTTTGTGGGGCTCAGCACGGAAGCTGCGAGGGGCAGATTTTTGCTGCCGGCAGGAGAGGGCCTGTACCGGTCAGCGAGCGTTGCATGGGTGCACCGAAAAGTGCGCCAAGGAGGTCGGCAGGCTTCGCAGAAAATCCTGCAAACAAGCGCCTAGATTTTTCCGCGCAGGTCCTGGCTTTCCGGGGCCAGGCCAGCGGCCTGCACCATGGACTGCAGCAGCGGCTCCACCTGGTGGTCGTGGCGTATCAACTCCATCTGCCAGTCACCCATGAAGCCATGGTCCACGGTTTGCTGCAGAAACTGCAGCATGGTGTCGTAATAGCCGGCCACATTCAGCAAGCCTATGGGCTTGTCGTGGTAGCCCAGCTGACGCCAGGTCCAGACTTCGAACAGTTCCTCGAAGGTGCCAATGCCGCCGGGCAAGGCCAGGAAGGCGTGGCTGCGTTCGGCCATCATGGCCTTGCGCTCATGCATATTGGCCACGATGTGCAGCTCATCGCAAGCGCTGTTGGCCAGTTCCTTGTCCACCAGGGCCTGGGGGATGATGCCGACCACGCGCCCACCGGCCTGGCGCGTGGCTTCGGCCACGATGCCCATCAGGCCGGTGCGCCCGCCGCCGTAGACCAGCTGGCCGCCATGGGAGCCAATCCACTGGCCCACGGCCCGGGCCGCGTCGGCATAGCTGGCGTCGGCGCCGGGGCGGGAGCCGCAGTACACGCAGATGGAGAAATGGGGGGAGGCGGTTGCAGTCATGGAGAGATTTGGTGGGGATGGTCAGGCAAAGCGGGCGTAGGCCGCTGCCGCAAAGGCGCAGACACAGAGCACCAAGGTCAGCAGCACGGCGGCGCTGCCCATGTCCTTGGCGGCCTTGGACAGGGCATGCCACTCGGGGCCATAGCGGTCGATGGCAGCCTCCACGGCGCTGTTGAGCAGCTCCGTCACCAGCACCAGCACCAGCGTGGCCACCAGGAATATGCGCTCCAGCCAGCTTTGGCCCAGCCACAGGCCCAGGGGCAACAGCAGCAGGCAGAGGCTGGCTTCGGTGCGGAAGGCCTTCTCCTGCCAGGCTGCGCACAGGCCATCGCGGGAGAAGGTCAGCGCATGCCACATGCGGCGCAGACCGGTGCGTTGTTTTTGCAGGTTCTGAAAAGGTGGGGGGGACATGGCAGAAAAGCTCAGGGGCGGGTGCTGATCAGGCGGGTACCTGCCAGCACATCGTGCAGGAACTGGCGCTGGGGGTGGAAGCGGCTCAGCAGGGCCCATACGGCCACCCAGCCAAGCACAATGACCGTGTTTTCTGCTGCAGGCAGGTGAAACGGTGCTGCTGCAGCCAGTGGCGGCAGAAACCACAGCCAGCACAGCGCATAGCGTGCCAGCGCACGCACCCGGGTGAGGGGGCGGCCATGGGTATCGACCACGCGCAGATGCCAGGTCTTCATGGCCAGGGTCTGGCCCGATCGGCTCCAGAACCAGGTGAAATAGGCGCCGAACACCAAAAACAGCAGCACTTGCAGTGCCTGCGCGCTTTGCAGGACGGGAAGGAGCAAGGCCAGCACCCCTTGTGCCAGCACGGCAATGAACAGCAGGGCGAACAGCAGCAAGCCTTCATACAGCCAGCAGGCCATGCGGCGGCGTAGGCTGGGAGCGGACAGGCTGGAAATGGCGGAAGAAGATGGAGGCAGTGCGTTCACAAGGGGCGGGAACAAAAAACCGCAGTGCACAGCGCTGTCGACAAGGCCCGCGATCTGTGGCTGCTTTGCCTGGCCGTACTGCGTGTACTGCTGGGGGCAAAGGCCTCGTTTCAAGTGCAAACCGGTGGTTTGCGGGGCGCGTGAACCACGCTTACTGTGGGGAATGAATGGGGGGGAAGTCCGGGTGTGGTGAATAGACCGCCCCGCTTTGCGGTGTTTCAGTCTGTTGCACGGGGGCATTGTCGCCCAAAGGCGGCAGGTTGATCACTGGCGCTGCTTGCGGTGTCACGACGGGAGCGGTCTGCACGGGCGCATCGGGGAAGGGATGTGGCAGGGCTGCCGGCGGATGCGGCGGAATCTTGGGTGGATTGGCCACGTTGGCAGATGGTGCGTTGGCGGCCGGAATGGTGGCCAGCTTGCGCTTGGCCGGCACGCGCAGCGCGGTGGCCGCGCCATGGCTCTTGGGCGCTGCCTTGGCCGCCAGGCGACGTTTTTCCTCGTCGCTCAAGGCCTGGTAGGCATCCCATTTGGCCTGCAGCTCCTCGGAGGACAGCTGGCGGCTGGCGAAAAAGTTCAAGCGGGCCTGGTTGCGCTGCTGGGCGCTGAGGCTGGCCCAGGTCTGCATGCGGCGGTGCAGTTTTTCCTGGTCTTCGGGCTGGAGTTGGTCAAAGCCATCGGCCAAGCTCATCCAGCGACGCTTGGTGAGCTCGGCCATATTGCTCCAGCGCTCCTGGAGAGGTTCCAGCACCCGTTGCTGCGGCTTGGACAGCTCACGCCATTGCGGGCCGGAGTTGGAGCGCTGCAGCTCCTGGTGGGTGCTGGCCGCCAGCGAGCTGTGAGGAGTGCCCGCCGGGCCGGGGACCGAGAGATCGGCCGGAACGGCGCTGGGCGCCATGCGCGCCTGCGACACTGCCCAGCCACCGCCGATCGCCAGGCCCAACAGCACAGCTACCGCCACGGTGGTGGCAGCACGCAGGGAGGGGGAAGTGGCGGCGCTCGGTGCTCTGGTGTGCATGCAGTCGGTGGGGGTCGTGTTCAGTGCGCAGCGGTACCGGGCTGGCTTTGCAGGTATTGGATAAAGCCTGGGTCGCTGTAGGCGTCAGGCGGCAGGGCGTCGGTCAGCAGTTCGGTGTCGAGCTCGGCCACTTCGGTGGTGGTGCTGCTGTCTTGCTGCACGCCGATAAAGGCAATGCCGGCCACCATGGCTGCGATGGGTAGGGCGGTGAGGGCGGTGCGCAGCCACTGGGGCAGGCCCCAGCCCATGCCCGCAGGGGCTGTGCCCATTGTGGCGGAGCCGTCGGCGCCGATCTGGATGGTGTGCAGGGATGCTTCTTGCAGCGGTTGGACGAGCAGTAGGGCGTCGCGCTTGCGCACGGCCAGGGCCTGCTCGCGGGAGGCGCGCAGGCGCTCGGTGACCACATAAGGCAAGTCCGCCTCGCCAGCGGTCAGGCGCGCAGCGATCTTGCTGCCGAATTGGTCGACAGCGCTTTCCAGGTAAGAGGCGGTATTCATAGCTCGATTCCTTTGGCCTTCAGAGCCTTACTGAGGGTTTGGATGGCGCGGAAACAATGTGTTTTTACACTGCCTTCGGAGCAGCCCATGGCCGCAGCGGTTTCAGCGACATCCATCTCCTCCCAATAACGCAGCAGGAAAGCCTCGCGTTGACGTGCTGGCAATTCTTGTATCTCTTTTTCTATGCTTTGCAAAATCTGTGCGCGCTGTGTCGTGTCTTCGGCACTTTGTACGGTTTCTCCGCCACTGCTGTTGGCATGGGTTTCCAGCCAGTTGTAGCCGTCGTCTTCGCCGTCGCGCTGCTCCAGGTCGCCGATGTTGGTGAACAGGGCGTTGCGTGTCTTTTGGCGGCGGAACCAGTCCAGCGTGCAGTTCGACAAGATGCGCTGGAACAGCATGGGCAGCTCGTTGGCCGGCTTGTCTCCGTAGTGCTGGGACAGCTTGATCATGCTGTCTTGCACGATGTCCAGTGCGGCGTCCTCGTCGCGAACGTGGAAGATCGCACGCTTAAAAGCGCGCTTTTCCACGTCTTTGAGAAATTGGGACAGTTCGGATTCGGTGGCCAAAACAGGGCGGGAGAGAGGTCGCAGGCTGCCTGGCAGCCGGGAGGAAAGACATGATTATCGCATTTGCCTACGAATTCCTGCCGCAGTTGGCACAAACGCTTGTTGCAGTGCGATAATGTGCGCTGCATTTCAAAAAGGCAAACAGGTCACGGTCCGGCGTTTACTCATTTCGCCCATGTCCTTGGCCCTAAGTCCTGAACCACTCCCACAAGGAGGCGGCCAGGGGCACCCAAGGTTTTTCGTTAGAGAAATTCACAAAGGTTGATCATGGAAATCTCCAAGGCCGAGCTGTCTGCAGCTGCTGCTTCCACGCAGACGGGCACCCAGGAATTGATGGGTGCCGAAATTCTGGTCAAGGCCTTGCAGGCCGAAGGCGTCAAGCATCTGTGGGGCTATCCCGGCGGTGCGGTGTTGTATATCTACGACGCGCTCTACAAACAAGATTCGATTCAGCATGTGCTGGTGCGCCACGAACAGGCGGCTGTGCATGCGGCAGATGGTTTTGCCCGTGCCACGGGTGAAGTCGGCGTGGCCCTGGTCACCTCCGGCCCCGGTCTGACGAATGCCGTCACCGGCATTGCGACGGCCTATACCGACTCCATTCCCCTGGTTGTGATCAGCGGCCAGACCTCCACCAACTACATCGGCACCGACGCCTTCCAAGAATGCGACACCGTGGGCATCACGCGCCCGGTGGTCAAGCACAACTTCCTGGTCAAGGATGTGCGCGATATCGCGGCCACGATGAAGAAGGCTTTCCACATCGCCCGCACCGGTCGCCCGGGGCCTGTGGTGGTGGATATTCCCAAGGACGTGTCCTTCAAGAAGGCCGCCTACGCCGGCTACCCGCAGAGCGTGGAAATGCGCTCCTACAACCCGGTGAAGAAGGGTCACTCCGGCCAGATCCGCAAGGCGCTGCAGTTGTTGCTGGCCGCCAAGCGCCCCTATATCTACACCGGTGGTGGTGTGTTGCTGGGCAATGCCTGCAACGAGCTGCGCACCCTGGTGGACCTGCTGGGCTACCCGGTCACGCATACCTTGCTGGGCCTGGGTGCTTACCCGGCCAGCGACAAGAAATTCCTGGGCATGCTGGGCATGCACGGCACCATCGAAGCCAACAACGCCATGCAGAACTGCGATGTGCTGCTGGCCGTGGGTGCGCGCTTTGACGACCGTGTGATTGGCAACCCCAAGCATTTCATGTCGGTGGAGCGCAAGATCATCCACATCGACATCGATCCATCCTCCATCTCCAAGCGGGTGAAGGTGGATGTTCCCATCGTGGGCGATGTGAAGGATGTGCTGGGCGAGCTGATCAGCATGATCCGCGAGGCTGCGGCCAAGCCCGATGCGGCCGCGTTGGGCCAGTGGTGGGAGACCATCGAAAGCTGGCGCAGCCGCGAGTGCCTGAACTACAGCCATGGTGATGGCAGCGTGATCAAGCCGCAGTTTGTGGTGGAAACGCTGTGGAAGATGACCAAGGACGCGGATTGCTACATCACGTCCGACGTGGGTCAGCACCAGATGTGGGCCGCGCAGTACTACCGCTTTGACGAGCCGCGTCGCTGGATCAACTCCGGCGGCCTGGGTACCATGGGCGTGGGCCTGCCTTACGCCATGGGCATCAAGCTGGCCAAGCCCGACGCCGAGGTGTTCTGCATCACCGGTGAGGGCTCCATCCAGATGAACATCCAGGAGCTGGCGACCTGCTTCCAGTACAACACGCCGGTGGTGATCTGCGCGTTGAACAACCGCTTCCTGGGCATGGTGCGCCAGTGGCAGGAGATTGAATACTCCGGCCGCTACAGCCACAGCTATATGGATTCGCTGCCCGACTTCGTCAAGCTGGCCGAGGCCTATGGCCACCGCGGCATGCTGATCGAAGACCCGGCACAGGTGGAGGGCGCGCTGCGCGAAGCCCGTCGCATCGTGCGCGAAGAGGGCAAGACCGTGTTCCTGGACTTCCGCACCGATCCCACGGAAAACGTCTTCCCCATGGTCCAGGCGGGCAAGGGCATCACCGAGATGCTGCTGGGCGCCGACGACCTGTAAGCCACGCTTTGGAAACCATAGCGGTCATAGCTTCTATACCGCTGGTTTCCGAGTGTTTGAACGCGCAAATCCAGGCTGTGCCTGCGGTAAGCGCTCCTAAATTGACGAATCTATTGTCTGCCAAGCCCGCCGCTTACCGGCGCCGGGGGAGGGCAGCAAAAAGAGGAATCTGCAGATGAAACACATTATTGCCGTGCTGCTCGAAAACGAGCCCGGAGCCCTGTCGCGTGTGGTCGGCCTGTTCTCGGCCCGCGGCTACAACATCGAATCGCTGACCGTGGCGCCCACCGAGGACCCATCGCTGTCGCGCATGACCATTCTGACCACCGGTTCGGACGACGTGATCGAGCAGATCACCAAGCACCTGAACCGCCTGATCGAAGTGGTCAAGGTGGTGGACCTCACCGAAGGTGCCTACACCGAGCGCGAGCTGATGATGGTCAAGGTGCGTGCCGTGGGCAAGGAGCGCGAAGAGATGAAGCGCATGGCCGACATCTTCCGTGGCCGCATCATCGACGTCACCGAGAAAAGCTACACCGTGGAGCTGACCGGTGACCAGTCCAAGAACGATGCCTTCTTGCAAGCCATTGACCGCAGCGCCATCTTGGAAACTGTGCGCACCGGCGCCAGCGGTATTGGCCGCGGCGAGCGCATCTTGCGCGTCTAAACCCCATGCCTGTGGAGTGCTGCTGATGCAGCCATGACGGTGCAATCCGCACCGTCATCCACAATCCCCCTGTTTTGAACCAACACCCACACCAACAAGCAACTGGAGCCAACCATGAAAGTTTTCTACGACAAAGACTGTGACCTGAGCCTGATCAAGGGCAAGACCGTGGCCATCATCGGCTACGGCAGCCAAGGCCATGCCCACGCACAAAACCTGAACGAATCCGGCGTGAACGTGGTCGTCGGTCTGCGCAAGGGCGGTGCCTCCTGGGACAAGGTCGGCAAGGCCGGCCTGAAGGTCATGGAAGTCAACGACGCCGTGAAGGCCGCTGACGTGGTCATGATTTTGCTGCCCGACGAGAACATCCCCGAGGTGTACAACAACAACGTCGCGCCCAACATCAAGCAAGGCGCCACCCTGGCCTTTGCCCACGGCTTCAACGTGCACTACAACCAAGTCATCCCCCGCGCTGACCTGGACGTGATCATGATTGCCCCCAAGGGCCCCGGCCACACCGTGCGCTCCGAGTACCTCAAGGGCGGCGGTGTGCCTTCCCTGATCGCCATCTACCAAGACAAGTCCGGCAAGGCCCGTGATGTGGCACTGTCCTATGCCATGGCCAATGGCGGCGGCAAGGGCGGCATCATCGAAACCGACTTCAAGGAAGAAACCGAGACCGACCTGTTCGGCGAGCAGGCCGTGCTGTGTGGCGGCGCGGTGGAGCTGGTGAAGATGGGCTTCGAAACCCTGACCGAAGCCGGTTACGCCCCAGAAATGGCCTATTTCGAGTGCCTGCATGAGCTCAAGCTCATCGTGGACCTGATGTATGAAGGCGGCATCGCCAACATGAACTACTCCATCTCGAACAACGCTGAGTATGGTGAGTACGTGACCGGCCCCGAAGTCATCAACGAAGAATCGCGCAAGGCCATGCGCAATGCCCTGAAGCGCATCCAAAGCGGTGAATACGCCAAGATGTTCATCAGCGAAGGTCGCTTGAACTACCCATCGATGACGGCCCGCCGTCGCCAGAACGCCGACCACGCTATCGAAAAGGTCGGTGGCCAGCTGCGTTCCATGATGCCTTGGATCGCTAAGAACAAGCTGGTGGATCAGTCCAAGAACTGATGCCCCAGTGGCGGTGCGGCGGCCCTGCCGCTGCCCGCTGCCACGCAACGCCCAAAGCCACCCGAAAGGGTGGCTTTTTTCGTACGCACCGGGTGTGACAGCCATTGGTGCGCAGCCGACTGTTGCAGCACGGGTACACTGCAGGCCATGGGGTGCGGCCATGGGTCAGCGCCTGAAATACTACGGTTTTGATAGCTCTCTGTGCAAGCAGCTGTAGCTTAGGAGGTGAGTTTGATGCAAAACGAGAATGGATCTGGCGACACCAGGACGGGCATGCCGCGCAAGCTGCGCAAGGGCATTTATGTCCTGCCCAACCTGTTCACGCTGGCCGCGCTGTTTGGTGGCTTTTACGCCATCGTCATGGCCATGAACAACCAGTTCGAGCTGGCTGCGGTGGGCGTGTTCTGCGCCATGGTGCTCGACAGTCTGGATGGCCGCGTGGCGCGCATGACGCACACCCAAAGTGCCTTCGGCGAGCAAATGGATTCGCTGTCCGACATGGTGTCCTTTGGTGCTGCGCCGGCCTTGATTGCCTATGAATGGGCGCTGCGTCCGTTGGGTCGCTGGGGCTGGATTGCGGCCTTTGTGTATTGCGCCTGTGCGGCTTTGCGCCTGGCGCGTTTCAACGTCAACACCGGCGTGGTGGATAAGCGCTACTTCCAGGGCATGCCTTCGCCTGCGGCGGCCGCCCTGGTGGCCGGCTTCATATGGTTGACCAGTGCGCTGCTGGTCTCGCACCGCGATGTGCCGATTTTTGGTGAGGTGATCTCCTGGTTTGGAGGCTATCCCACGGACCGTGCCGATCTGTCGTGGATCATGTTCGCCGTCACCTTGTTTGCCGGTCTGACCATGGTCACCAATATTCCCTACTACAGCTTCAAGGACTTCGGCGGGCGCCGCAGCGTGCCCTTTGTGTTCCTGGTGGCTGCCGCGCTGTTGATCGGTGTGGTGAGCATTGAGCCGGCCACCATGCTGTTTTTGATCTTTGTGGGTTACTCGATTTCGGGCTACATCATCTATGGCTGGCGTCGTTCCAAGGGCCACCAGGTGAGCATCGTGGCAACGTCCAAAGACGAGCCCGATGAGCGCGGTCTGCACCATGATGATTGATGCGCTGCGCAAAAAATACAGCGTAACGCCAAACCTGTGCTAAAGTGATCCGCATGCAAAACCTGTCGCTAGCCCTACTAATCTCCATGTCCAACGGGCAGAGCCAGTAGCGCGCGCGTCAACACCCTACTTCCACGGCCCGTCAGCACCAGCGACGGGCCGTTTTGTTTTGTGGGGTCGCTGGGGGCAGGCCACTTTTCTTGATTCACTAAAGAAAGATCTCTCCGATGTTGCAGAATCCCGCTACCAAATACCGCCCCTTCGCTCCGGTGCGCCTCACAGATCGCACCTGGCCCGATGCGGTGATTTCCAAGCCCCCTGTCTGGTGCAGCGTGGACCTGCGCGATGGCAACCAGGCTTTGATCGAGCCCATGGACATCGAACGCAAGATCCGCATGTTCGAGCAACTGGTGGCCATCGGTTTCAAGGAAATCGAAGTCGGTTTCCCCTCCGCATCGCAGGTGGAATTCGACTTCATGCGCAAGCTCATCGAAGAAAACCGCATCCCCGACGATGTCACGGTGCAGGTGCTGACCCAGGCGCGTGAACACCTGGTGCGCCGCACGTTTGAAGCCCTGGAAGGCGTGCCCCGCGCCATCGTTCACCTCTACAATGCCACGGCGCCGGTGATGCGCCGCGTGGTGCTGAACATGAGCGAAGACGAAATCGTCGAACTGGCCACCACCAATGCCCAGATGTTCAAGGACATCGCGGCCACCTACCCGCAAACCCAGTGGACCTTCCAATACTCGCCCGAAATGTATTCGGACACCGAGCTGGAATTCTCCAAGCGCGTGATCGATGCCGTCACCGCCGTGTGGCAGCCCACGCCCCAGAACAAGTGCATCATCAACCTGCCCACCACGGTGGAGCATTCCACGCCCAATATCTTTGCCGACATGGTGGAGTGGACGCACCGCCACATCGCGCGCCGTGACAGTGTGGTGCTGTCGGTGCACCCCCACAACGACCGTGGCACCGGCACTGCCACTGCCGAGCTGGCCCTCATGGCCGGCGCCGACCGCCTGGAAGGCTGCTTGTTCGGCAACGGTGAGCGCACCGGCAACCTGGATGTGGTGAACGTGGCGCTGAATATGTACATCCAGGGTGTGAACCCTGGCCTGGATTTCTCCAACATCGACGACATCCGCAGCACGGTGGAATATTGCAACCAGCTGCCCGTGCACCCACGCCACCCGTATGTGGGTGACCTGGTCTATACCTCCTTCTCCGGCTCCCACCAGGACGCCATCAAGAAGGCCTTCGCCGCTTACCAAGATGGCGATATCTGGGATATGCCTTACCTGCCCATCGATCCCAAGGACCTGGGTCGCAGCTACGAAGCGGTGATCCGCGTGAACAGCCAATCGGGCAAGGGCGGTATCGCCTATCTGCTCGAAAGCGAATATGGCTTGCAACTGCCCCGCCGCTTGCAAATCGAGTTCAGCCAGGCCGTGCAGCGCGAAATGGATGCGTCCGGCAAGGAGCTCACGGCTGCCGACCTGTGGGCTCTGTTCCAGCGTGAATATGGCCTGGGTGAGTTCCGTACTCCGCAATACCGTCTGCAGGAAGACGAGGGCGTGGTCACGCTGTCCGCGACCATGGACTGGCAAGGCCAGCGCCTGGAGCTGGAAGGCCAGGGCACCGGTCCCATCGATGCCTTTGTGCAGGCCCTGAGCAGTGCCGTAGGCCGCACCGTGAGGGTGCTGAACTACAGCGAGCATGCCGTGGGTGAGGGTGCCAACGCACAGGCCATTGCCTATGTGGAAGTGCGGGTGGATGAGGCGGAAGTGGTGCACGGTGTGGGCAAGGATGCCAACATCGTCTCGGCCTCCATGCGGGCCATTTTGTCGGGCCTGCGCCGCACGCCACAGGCTGCCGAGCAAGCGGTGGCAGTCTGAGCGCAGAACCCGCAACCCCTGCATCTTTGATGTAGGGGTTGGCTCTCTCTGTGGGCGACTCGCGAGTAGCAAGCCCTGTCTTTCTCTGAAAAGGCAGGGCTTTTTGCTGCTCCGCCCAGACGGAAAGCGAAGTGAATGCTTCAGTTTTTTTGAAGAAGCATGTGCAAAAATTTGTGCCAAGAATATAATTTAAGAATCGGCATGCGGATGTCTTTGTAAGTCATTGATTCGATTGTTTTTTAATCCCGCATGCCTCCCATTTTTTTGCTGCCGGAGCATTCGCATGCACTCCCTCCGCCGACCTGCACCTCGCCGTATCGCCCAAGCGCTGGCATTTTTCACCCTGGCCTGCGCCCTGAGCGCGCAGGCGGCACCCGGCAAGCAGCCCGCCAAAAAACAAGTCAGTGCCACGGCGAGCAAGTCTTCGGCCAAGACCCCAGCCAAGGCCGAACCACGCAAACGCGTGGAGGTCAAGGCCGAGCGCAAAAAAGCCGTGGTGGCCAAGGCGGCGCCTAAACGCGGCGGCAATGCACGCAAGGCGACCGTAGCCACCGCTGCAGCCGCCGGAATGGTTGTGGCACGTCCTTCATTCGGGCAGATGGCAGGGCTGCACCAGGTGAATGACCCGCTGGACCTGCAGTCCAGCGTGGCCCTGGTGATGGACCAGGACACCAAGGAAGTGCTGCTCAGCAAGAACGACCACGCCGTGCTGCCCATTGCGTCGCTGACCAAGCTGATGACGGGGCTGTTGATTTCCGAGGCCAAGCTGCCCATGGACGAGCAGATCACCATCACCCAGGATGATGTGGACACCGAAAAGCACAGCAGCTCACGCCTGCGTGTGGGCACCACGCTGACCCGCGGCGAAATGATGCATCTGGCCCTGATGTCCAGTGAAAACCGCGCAGCCCATGCCTTGGGTCGGACCTATCCCGGTGGCCTGGGCGCGTTTGTGGGACAGATGAATGCCAAGGCCAAGTTGCTGGGCATGGCGGACACCCGTTATGTGGAGCCCACAGGCCTGTCCAGCAGCAACCAGTCCAGCGCACATGACCTGGCCATCCTGGTGAATGTGACCCATGCCGACCCCCTGCTGCGCGAGCTGTCCACCTCGCCCAATATGGAGGTGGCGGTGGGCAACCGCATGATGCAGTTCAACAACACCAACCGCCTGGTGAAGAGCGACAACTGGGACATCGGCCTGCAAAAGACCGGCTACATCTCGGAAGCCGGCCGTTGCCTGGTGATGCAGGCCCATGTGGCGGGCCGCAAGCTGATCATCGTGTTTCTGGATTCGGCCGGGAAATTCAGCCGCCTGGCCGATGCAGAGCGTGTGCGCCATTGGGTGGAGGGCAAGGTTCCCTCGAGCCCCATCGCCAGCCGCATCAAGGGCTAAGAACGTGTTCAAAGTCTCCTCGCGGCGCGCCAGCGTCTTTGGGGGATGGGATACAAGGCGCGACACCGCAGCAATAGCCGTGCTATTGCGAGGATTCGCAACACAGTAGACCGCCCGCAAAGGCACTGGCCCGCAGGGTTGGAGCGAAATCGGGCGATTTCTTCGCGCTGAAGCTTGCTTGCACACGGGTGCAAGCTGCGCCCCACCGCTTCGAACTCATCCCGATTGCGTTCCAACGCGCCTGCGTAGAGACATTGAACACGTTCTAAGACATGTCGCCTGCCTCGGCAGGCAAGCCAGGAAAAGGGACCGGAAGGTCCCTTTTTGCATGGGGGCGAGGAGCGGAACCGGTCTGGCGGGTGTGGGTGCTGGGCAAAGGTGTCGCTGCCGCAGGGGCATACATGCGAAAATGCGGTTTTGATTGCTGTGCCGGCGCCACATCAGATGAGAATAAGCGCCTTTGCCCGCACGGCTGCCTCGGCCCGAGGTCGAGGAATAAACGGACAGAACATGCCAAGCTACAACGCCCCTTTTGAAATCCACGTCCACGGCCAGGTAGTGCTGCGCGCGGATGTGACCTTTGAGCAGCTGCAAGAAGCGCTCAAGCCGCTGTGGGCCTATGCCGGAGCACGCTCGCTGGCCGACGGTGCTGCCAGCGCCTATGAGGAGGAGCCTGGCATCCAGTACAACGCCAAGGAGCATGTGCTGCAGATGTGCTGGACCGTCTCGGGTGACGATGACTTCCGCCAGGCGCTGGACGATATGTGCATGGGCCTGAACGAGCTGGCCGAACAGGGCGCTTCCATCGAGGTGACGTTCTACGACGCCGAGTTCGACGAAGAGGAAGAGGGCCCCGAAGCCCAGTCGCGCGACGACTTTGTGATGCTGTTCGTGGGCCCCACTCCGGCGGCCATCATGCAGGTGCAGCGCGACCTGCTGGTCCAGGATGTGATCAATATGATGGAACGCCACTTCGATGCCTCCGAGCTCAGCGGCGTGGTCACCGAGATCGACAAGCTCTTCACCCAGCGCTTTGACAGCCTGGTCAGCTCGCTGGAGCTGGGCAAGTTCCCGCGCGGCCCCGGCGGTGCAGCAGGTGGCCATGGCGGCAACGGCCGCCGGCCGCGTCACCTGCATTGAGCTGGCAGCAGGCTCCGGGCAGGCTTCCCATGCCGGGAGGCTCTGCCTTGCATTCCTGGCCTGGGTTGTAATCCGGCCCTTACCCGCGTCTCATACCCGCGCCCATGTCTGTATCTCCCCCGCTCGCGCTGCCCTATCTGGCGGCCTATCCTGCTGCGCTGCAGGACCAGGTGCACAGCCTGCTGGCCCAGCCCCAGGGCGCGCGTGACTGGCTGCTGAAGCGCCACCCCACCCCCCATGCCTTGCGCACGGACAAGGCGCTGTTCGGTTATGTGGATGCGCTCAAATCCAGTTTTCTGCGCAAGGCAGGCACCTTGCATAAGGTGGTTTACGACAACAAGCTGCATGTGGTGCGCAATGCTTTGGGCACGCACACCCGCCGCAGCGTGGTTCAGGGCAGTCGGCTCAATACCCGGCATGAGATCCGCATTGCCGCGCTGTTTCGGCAGGCCCCCGAGGCTTTTTTGCGCATGATTACCGTGCATGAACTGGCCCATCTGCGCGAGCTGGAGCACGACAAGGCGTTCTACGCCCTGTGCACGCACATGGAGCCCGACTACCACCAGTACGAGTTCGAGGTGCGTCTGTACCTGAGCCATGTGGAAGCCGGTGGTGCGCGTTTGTGGGGTGAATCGATCTAGCGCCGCTGTCCCTCTTGGCTTTGCGCCATGGAAAAGCGGGTGCTCCGAGTGTTTTTTAAACAACCTGCACCGCCATCAGCTCCTCGCAGGCCACGCGGTTGCGCCCTGCATGCTTGGCGTTGTACATGGCCTGATCGGCGCGCTGCTGCAGGCGCTCCATGGCGGGAGGCGGATCGCAGTGGGCCGGGCTGCAGCTCACGCCAATGCTGGCGGTCACGCGCAGTGACTGGCCGAGGAAAACAATGGCTTGCTTTTCCAGTGCGGCGCGTATGTGCTCGGCCACGTTGTAAGCGCTGTCCAGCGTGGTGTTGGGCAGAAAAATGGAGAACTCTTCCCCGCCAACCCGGCCCAGCAGATCGCTGTCGCGCAAGCAGTGCTGCAGCACCTGGCTGGATTGGTGCAGCACATGGTCTCCCATGGCATGGCCGTGGTTGTCATTGATACTTTTGAAGTGGTCCAGATCCACAAACAGCACGGATACCGGCAAGCCCAGGCGCTGGCACAGCTGCAGCTGGGCATTGGACTGCTCGTAATAGGCGCGTGCATTGAGGGTGTGGGTCAGCGGGTCATGGCTGGCCAGGTGTCGCAGCTCCTGCTGGTGTTGTTCCAATCGGTGGTAGAGCTTGTAGAAGCGGCCGACATAGATATGGCCAGCGATGGCATTGGCGATCATGGCAAGGCACAAGGTCGTCAGGGTATTGGGGTAGGCAGAGAAGTCGTGAAGATGGAGCAGCCAAAAGCCTCCGCCCACTGCCAGGCCCAGACAACACCAGCCCCAGAAGTGACCCAGCATGATGAAGCTGCCAAACACCAGCAAGGCCAGCCATATGGATAGCAGCGGGTCAGGAGGCAGCCACCATGCGGTGACAAACAGGTTGGAAGCGTAGAGAAAGACCGTACACAGCCCTGTGGCCAACAGCTGGCGTGGATGCTTTCGCATCCAGCCCCACTGCGCCAGATTCAGCAGCATAAAGCCCAGCCAGCTGGTGGTGACTGCGTGTAGATAAGGCTGCCCCCAGGCCGTCAGGCAGTAGATGAGAATCCGCACCACGTTGCTGACTGCAGCAATCAGCGCAATGGTCACCAGAAGCCGGTGCTGAAAGGCCTGCACTTCTTCGTTGGGAGCAAAGTCGGTCTGGCCATACAGCCAATAGTGCAGGGGATGGGTGTGCGCCACGGTTCGGAGCTGCAGGGAGTGCGTGCAACCGCAAAGTCTAGACAGCAGGGCTGGGGTGCAGCGGCCGGCCATCGGGTCAGGAGGATGGCGGGCGCAAGGCGCTGGCTGTGCCGGCGCAGCGGTGCCATGCCTGCAGTGTGCTGCGTGGGCGACGCAGCAGCGCTGCTAGCTGTGGGCGGCCGCGGGCTGCTGCGGCATGTCCGCCTGCTGGCAGCACGTTGCGGGCAGTTGCAGCCAACGTTGGGCCGCAGATTGCAAGGCGGCCAGGCTGCCTGTGGTCATCAGCTGCAGCTGCGTCGGGCCGGCCACGGCATGCTCCGGTGTGGCGGCGGGTTCCGGGGCCAGGTGGCCCGCAGCGGCCAGCAGGCGGCGGGTTTGCCGGGCCACGGGCGCGCCGGTGTCGATCAGCTGCACCTCCGGCCCCAGCAGGCTGCGCAAATCATCCTTGGCGAAGATGTAGTGGGTGCAGCCCAGCACCAGGGTGTCCATCTGCCCGGTTTTGACGCCAAAACTGCCTAACAAGCCCGTGTAGAGAGTGCAGAGCGCTCTGGTTTCGGTAGCGGTTGGGTCTGCAGGCAGCGGCGCTTCGGTACCCAGTTCAATGGCGCGGGCCAGTCCATCGCAGGCCTGCACATGAAACTGCGCGCGGCCGCCATGCTCGCCCACCAGGCGGGCAAAGCGCTGGCTGCTGACCGTGCCCCGCGTGGCGATCACGCCCACATGCCGGGTCTGGCTGGACAGCGAGGCGGGCTTGAGTGCGGGCTCCACCCCAATCAAGGGCAGATCGGGCAGCTCGGCACGCAGCAGCTCCACGGCTGCTGCCGTGGCGGTGTTGCAGGCAATCACCAGGGCCTTGATGCCATGGGCCTGCACCAGATGCCGGGCAATGGCGCGGGTGCGCGCGATGACAAAGGCATCGCCGCGCTCGCCATAAGGAGCATTGCCGCTGTCGGCCAGGTAGACAAAGCGCTCATGCGGCAGTTCGTGGCGCAAGGCCTGCAGCACGCTCAGGCCGCCAATGCCGCTGTCAAACACCCCGATGGGGGCCTGAAAGCTGGGAGGCAGAACAGGAGATGCGGAAAGTGAGGCAGGCATGGCGCGGGGGGCAGGCTTTTAAAACGGCCCAGTATGCACCGGGCTGCAGTGGCCGGGCGCAACTGGGGCCACAGAACACGCTCTCAGGCTTTCAGGGCGGAGGGCTCCGGGGCCGCCAGGCGATACAGCACATGGCGGCGCAGCGGGTGGTTGGCGGGCAGGGCGGGGTGCTCGAAAGTGGCGGGGTCACGCTGCATGCCCAGGCGCTGCATGACGGCAGCCGAGGGCAGATTGGGCAGGGCGGTAAAGCTCACCACTTCGGGCAGTTGCAGCACCTGAAAGGCAAAGTCCAGCGCCGCGCGTGCGCCTTCGCTGGCCAGGCCTTGGCCCCACCAGGGGCGCGCCAAGCGCCAGCCCACTTCCACACAGGGCTGGCTGCGCGTGGAAAACGGCAGGGCAGGGGTGGGCGTGTTCAAGCCGATCATGCCGATGAACTGCCGGCTTTCCAGGTGTTCTACGGCCCAGAAACCCCAGCCCTGGCGTGCGATGCGTCGCTGGATCTCATCGGCCAGTGCGTCGCTTTGTGCGGTGGTCAGCGGCTCGGGAAAGTAGCGCATCACCTCGGCATCGGCATTCAGTGCAGCAAAGGCTGGCCAGTCTGCTGGCTGCCAGGGGCGCAGGCGCAGCCGGGGAGTGAGCAAGCTGTGGGGAAGGTGGGGGAACATCATGGCGCTCTCAGTCTTGACCGGGTGTTGCAGGCGTTACGCTGGCGCCGCATTCCGGGCAGAAGCGGTCACCGTGGCGCAGGCGGTGGCCCAACGGGCACTCCAATTGCGCCAATATGCGTGGGCGTCGCCAGGCGGAAAAGAAAATGCAAAAGGCGACGCCGTAAAACAGCATGGCATGCCCGGTGATGGGGCGCAGTGCACTCAAAGGGTCGTCGGCCACACGCTGCACGCTCAGGAAGAAATTGACAAAGGCGTAGATGAACAGGCCGCCGGCCGCGTAGCGCATCCAGGGCGGGCAGCCGGCCAGCAGGGCACGCCAGGAAAACGTCCCACTCCCTGTCGGATGCATGCGCTGTGCCAGCAGTACGGCAGGAAACCAGACGACGAAGATACCCATGGTCAGCGCACCGCTGTAGTTCTCCAAGGGCAGGGGCAGCCAGGTGGGGGCCCGGCCTGTCAGCACACACAGGTGCAGGGCGGCGCTGAGTGAGAAGGCGCAAGCGGCGAGGGCCATCAAGGGAAGCAGAAAAACAGTCATGGGCAAGGAGAAAACGAAAGAGGGCGATCCAGCCAGATCCCGAAAATGCAGGCAGGCACTGCAGCGCCTAACGTGTCAAGGTGGGGGTGGGCGCTGGAGAGGGTCAGGGTCTGTATTGTCTCCGCGTTGCAGCTGCACGGCGCGCACCCAGGTGCCCAGCATGCTGCGCCGGCCTTGCAGGTCCACAGGCAGCGGGCCATCGGGCAAGGCATCAAAGTCGCTGCGGTCCACACAGAACTCGAACAGCCAGTAGTCGACATGGGTCAGCCGCAGCTGGTGGCTGCATGCGCGCCGGCTGCTGCCGCGCTTTTTGTGGGCGGTGGTGCTTTGCTGTACCTCCTGGCCCAGCCAGCGCGTATAGGCCATGGGCAGGGTCAGGGCCAGGTTCAGCCACAGGATAAAGACGGTGAAGGCCACGCACAGCGGCAGCATCAAGCAGCGCTTGCGTGGGCTGTAGTGCAGCCAGGGGCCGCCCGGCCGCCACAGGCCCAGGCGATGCCAGCGGCGCAGCAGCAGGCCGGTTGCTGCGGCCAAGACCAGCGACAGCACCAGGGCCATGCGCTGCCAGCCAGTGGCGGGCACAAAGCTGCGCACCAGAATAGGTGCCAGCGCGCCCAGCATCAGCAGCAAAAAACCACAGGCCAGCCAGCGCTGCTGGCGCGAGGCATCCGGGGCACACAGGGCGTTCATGGGTGGACGTGTCGGTTCACAGCCATCGGCGCACACGGGCGCAGTAGGCAGCGTAGTCCGCGCCAAACTTGGCCTGCAGTGCACGCTCCTCGGGCAGGATCTGAAAGCGCGTGATATAGGCCGCAAACAATGCCAGGGCCAGCAGGCCCAGCGGCGCACCCAGCCATGCCACCCAGGCCGTCAGCAGCAGGGCCATGCCCACATACATGGGGTTGCGGGTGAAGCGGTAAATGCCGTCTTGCACCACGGCGCTGGCCTTGCCCGGCGTCAGCGGGTTGACCGTGGTGCGGTGGCGGCGAAAAGCCCAGAGGCCGGCCATATCACAACCCAGACCGCACAAGGCCAGCACCACCGCCAGCGGCAGGCGCAGCAGCCCCTCCAGTGTGGCCTGCGGCAGTCCATCAGCCAGGCCATAGGCCAGGGCTGCACACAGCAGGGCCACGACAGGGGGCGGAATCTTGTGTTCGAGTGTGGACATGACCCGGGTCAGCCTCCCATGGGTGTGCACAGCTCCACCAGCGTGCCATCCGGGCAGCGCAGATAAGACACGGTCTGGCCCCAGGGTTTGGTGCTGGGTGCGGCCAGCTCTGCCGCGCCCTGGGCCAGGGCCTGTGCGTGGGCGCTGGCCACATCGGCGGTGACCAGGGCAATCTCAAAGCCCAGTGGCTGGGGCGAGGCATGGGCCGCCACATGACCGCCGGGGAAATTGCTGTCGCCCAGCGCATGGTCGGCAAAGGCCAGGGTGGTGGCACCGGTGTCCAGCTCGCCATAGGTGCCGGAGTCATGCAAAAAGCGCTGGCGCAGGCCGAAGGCACGCTGCCAAAAGTCCAGTGTGGCGGCCACGTCGGGTACGTAGATGATGGTGTAGCCCAGGTGCATAGGAGTCCTTGTGAGGGTGGAGAAAAGACAGCGCCTCGGGCGCTGCATGCTGCGCATGGTAGGGCATGACACCTCAGGAAAACCATGTCCTGACTATCCCGCAGTGCAGCGGCGGGCCGAGGGTAGGCCGCTGCACAGGCCCAAATAATGGGCGTTTTTACACAACCGGGGAGGGATGCCATGGTGTGCAGGCAGATTCGGGTGTTGCCATATGGGGTGGCAGGTGGTGCGGTCATTGCGCTGTTGGGCAGTTTGGCAGGCTGCGGTACCGCGCCGCCGCAGTTGCCGGCCCAGCCGCTGGCCTGTGCCCAGCTGCAAGGCCTGCAGGTGGCGGCCGCTCAGATTGGCTTGCCCACACAGGGAGCGGTGGTGACCCAGGCCCAGGTGGTGGCCGCCGGTGGTGAGGGTGTGGCAGCGCTGGGGGCCTACTGCAAGCTGCTGGTGGACATTCGCCCGGTGGATGGGGCCGCACCCGCCATCAAAGCCCAGTACAACCTGCCGCTGCAGTGGAATGGCAAGGCCTTGATGGGCGGCGGCGGTGGCTATAACGGCACCATCCCCAGCATGACCGGCAACTACGCTGCCGGCCCGGCACGCACGCCGGTGCCCCTGGCCCAGGGCTATGCCACCTTCTCCAGCGATTCGGGCCACCAGGCCGGGCCCAGCACCAGCCGCGATGGCAGCTTTGGGGTGAGCGATGAGGCGGTGCGCAATTTCAGCGGCGACGCGCTGAAGAAAACCCGTGATGTGGCCGCCCAGCTGATGGCCTGGCATTACGGCAAGCTGCCCCAGCGCTGGTATTTTGTCGGTGGCTCCACCGGCGGGCGCGAGGCCCTGGCCGTTGCCCAGCGCTGGCCCCGGGACTTTGATGGTGTGATCGCCTGGTACCCGGCCTGGAATGCCGCTGCGCTGGACCTGCAGTTTGGCCGCATCACCCGCGCCCTGGCCCAGCCCGGAGCCTATCCCACCCAGCCCCAGCGCGCACAGTTGCTGCGTAGCGCGCTACAAACTTGTGACCACCTGGATGGGGTGGAGGACGGTGTGGTCTCCAACACCACAGCCTGCAATCGTGTGTTCGACCCCGCCACCGCTTTGGTGGATGGCAAGCCGCTGCGCTGCGAAGGCGGTGTGGCCGGTGGCGAGCAATGCCTATCGGATGCACAGATCACCGCACTGAAGGTGATGGACAGCCCCATCCGTTTCCAGCGCCCGCTGGGCAGCGGGGAGACGCAGTACCCCGGCTTCAACGTCTGGGGCTCGGACCTGGGGCTGGCGCGTGGCACGCTGCAAGCACCCACCATCACGCTGCTGGCGCTGGGAACGGGCCAGCCTCGCAGCCCCATGCCGCTGGAGGCGCCCTACCACAGCGTGTTCTGGGACCAGTGGGTGCGCCACTTCGTCACGCGCGATGCGCAGTTCGACAGCCTGGGCCTGGACCCGCAAAAACCAGGTGCCTGGCAGGCGCGCATCGATGCTCTGACCCGGCTGCAGGATGTGAACCGTACCGACCTGTCGGCCTTTCGCGCACGCGGCGGCAAGCTGCTGATGGCCCATGGCACGGCCGATGTGCTGGTCAGCCACCGCGCCACACGCGATTACTACGAGCGCCTGGTGCAGACCATGGGCGTGGCCGCAGTGCGCGACTTTGCCCGCTATTACGAGGTCCCCGGCTATGGCCATGCCGTCAGCGCCATCTACAACGCGGCCTGGGACAGCCTGGCCGCGTTGGACCTGTGGGTCACCCAGGGCGCGGCACCGCAAAGCCCGGTGGTGGAAGACACCCTGGGCCAACCCGGGCGCAGCCGGCCGCTGTGTGAATACCCGGCCTGGCCACGCTACCGGGGCAGCGGTGATGTGAGGGCCGCCGCCAGCTTTCAGTGTGTGGTGGAGTAAGGCGCTAGGACACTAGGGAGTAAGGGGGCGGCACAGCAGCCCCGGCCTTGGCCTCAGGCCTTGTGTTGCTGCTCCACATGCCGGGCAAAGCGGTCGAGAATGCTTTGCCAGCCGGCGCGCTGCTGTTCTATGGGGTGCGAGGACTCGGCATCAAAAGTCTCGCGCACGGTCACGCCGTGGGGCGTGTCCTCAAACTCCACCAGCAGCTTGCGGCCACCGAAGTCGCTGGCAATCAGCTGGCCCGGCACAATCCGGGTGTAGCTGCCGGCAAAGTCAAAGCCCATGCTGCCGTCCTTGGCCTCCATGCGGGAGGAGAAATGGCCGCCCTCGCGCAGATCAACCTCAGAGCGCACGGTGTGCCAATCATCCGATGCGGTGTTCCACTGCAGGATGTCTGCAGGAGTGTTCCAGGCATGCCAGACGGCATCCAACGGAGCCTTGATGGTGGTGGCTATCGTGATCTGCATAAACATCTCCTGTGCAAGCAAGAAGGCCTGTACCTGGGGCATATGCCCCCGGCGCAGGCTGGAACTCAATAGGCCTTGTACGGCAGGAATTTACCCGAGAGCACCACGCGCACCCGGTCGCCGTTGGCATGGGGTTCGCGCTCTATGTCCATGCTGAAGTCGATGGCGCTCATGATGCCGTCGCCAAACTCCTCGTGGATCAGCTCCTTGATGGTGCTGCCGTAGACGTTGACCACCTCATACCAGCGATAGATCAGCGGGTCGGTGGGCACAGAGGTCGGCAGCGAGCCCTTGTAGGGCACCACCTGCAGCCACTTCGCCTCTTCTTCGCTGAGGTCGAAGATACCGGCCACGATGGCGGCCTGTCGGGCGTCAAACGTCATCTGCCCCAGGCAGCCGGCCGTGACCCATTCCTTGCTCAGGCCCACGGCCTTGGCCACGTCTTCCCATTTCAGGCCCTTGCTGACCTTGGTGGTGATGATTTTCTCGGTGACGTCGTTGCGGTTCATGGGGCAGTCCTTTCCTCAGGTGCAAAACAGGTGTTGGCAGGCGTTGGGCCGTGGAGGCCTTGCCTGCATCTTAGGTGGAGGGCGCGCGCAGACCGTTGACCCAAAGTAAGAGGGCGAGCCAGCCCATTGGCAGAGGGCCTGGGCGCTCTACAGCACCGGGCTGAGCATGGCCAGCAGGTTGTGCCAGATGCGCTGCCACCAGGGCCAGGCATGGACCTGTGCGGCCGTCACGGCATGGGATGCGTGGATGTAGTCCTGCTGCCTGGCGCGTATGGCCTGGGTCAGCGCGTGGTCCTGCAGCAGCACATTGTTTTCAAAGTTCAGGTCAAAGCTGCGCAGGTCCAGATTGGTGGAGCCCAGCAGGCTGAGCTCGCCATCCACGCACAGCGTCTTGGCATGCAGCAGGCCGGGGCGGTATTCGTACAGCTGCACACCGGCCTGCAGCAGGCGGCGGTAGCTGCTGCGGCTGGCGGCACCCACAACCCAGGAGTCATTGCGGGCCGGCAGGATCAGGGTGACCTGCACGCCGCGCCAGGCCGTGGCGCACAGGGATTCGAGCACGGTGGCATCGGGCACAAAGTAAGGCGTGGAGATCACCACCTCCCGCTGGGCACTGGCCAGCAGCATGGCCACCAGTTGGGGAGTGGAGCGGGGGCGCTCCGTGGGGCCATCGGCAATGGCCACGGCGACAAAGCCCTCCGCTGGGGCGGGCGCACCATCTTCCGGCGCTTGGGGCTGGGGTGCAGGAGTTTGAGGCACAAAGGGCTTGGCACCGCTTTGCCCCCAGTCACTGGCAAACACCCACTGCAGCTGCAGCACCAGCGGGCCTTGCATGCGCAGCATGATGTCCACCCAGGGGGCGTAGCGCGGCTTGATGTGAAAGGCCTCGTCCGCACAGTTCTGGCTGCCGCAGTAGGTGGTGTGGCGGTCGATGATGGTGATCTTGCGGTGGTTGCGCAGGTCGATGCGGCTGGTCAGCATCACGCGCAGCGGGCGGTGTATGGGCAGGGCCACGGCCAGCTCCACGCCGGCAGCGGCCATTTGCTGCCACAGCGGCGAACGCAGCAGGCTGCGCGAGCCCAGTCCGTCCACCATGGCGCGGCAGCGTACACCGCGCTGGGCCGCGCGTACCAGGGCCTGGGCCATGGCGGTGCCGGTCTCGTCTGGCAGCCAGATGTAGTAGAGCACCAGGATTTCCTGCTGCGCCGCATCCATGTCCTGCAGCATGCGGGCGCGGGCCTGGCTGCCATCGGCCAGCAGCTCGGCATGGTGGCCGGCCTGGGGCACAAACCCGTTGACCGAGGCCGCATAGGCAAAGGCGCATTGCCAGGGCGGGGCAATGGCCTGCTGGGCTGCGCCCACGCTGGCGGCCGCGGCCTGGGGTGTGTTGCCCAGCTGCAGCTGCTGCAACTGGCTGGCCGGGGCATGGGCCAGCAAATAGGCATGGGTGTTCAGACGCTTGCGACCGCGCCCACGGCCCAAAGCCGCTTCGCCAAACAGGTAATACAGCAGGCAGCTGGCATAGGGCAGCAGCACCATCACCAGCAGCCAGCCCATGCGGACATCGGGGCGCAGGTCATCGCGCAGCAAAATGCGCAGCCCGAAGGCGGAAATCAGGAGTATGTGCAGAGCAAGCAGCAGCCAGGTCATGGCCGGCAGCATACCGAAATGCTGCGCTGCGGGCGGGACAGGCTGTGCAGGGCTAGCGGGGGAGCAGGGCGCTGGTGTCCAGCGCACTCATGGAATCCGCCGACTTGGCCACCATGTCCACCCCCAGCAGGGAGGAGGCGGCAAGCAGCGCCAAGATGGCGGTGACCACAAAGGCCAGCACCGGGTGGTGGCATGGATTTCGGGTAGTACGTCGCATGGCAAAACCCCAGGTTGAATGGAGTTCTTGCATTGCAACATAGGCAGGGCCGCCTGTCTGTCAGAGAACGCCGTTTGTGTGTAGCAAAGACTTGTCGGCCATAGCCATTCGCCGCGCGTATGCTGCAGGCATGGACCACGCCAAGACCCTGCTCATCGTCTACCACAGCCACACCGGCGGCACACGTCAGCTGGCCGAGGCCGCCTGCGCGGGCGCGCAGGCCGAGGGCGGGGTGACCGTGCGCCTGTTGCATGCCAGCGCCGCCGGTGCGCAGGACCTGTTGGATGCCGATGGCTATCTGTTTGCCACGCCCGAGAACCTGGCCGCCATCAGCGGGCTGATGAAGGATTTTTTTGACCGCAGCTACTACGGCGTGCTGGACCGCATTCAGGGCCGGCCCTATGCCAGCCTGGTCTGTGCCGGCAGCGATGGCAGCAACGCCGCGCGGCAGATAGCGCGCATCGCTACGGGCTGGCGGCTCAAAGCCGTGGCCGAGCCCCTGATCGTCTGCACCCATGCCCAGACGCCCGAGGCCATTCTGGCCCCCAAGCAGATCGCCGCTGCCGACCTGGCCGCCAGCCATGCTCTGGGCGAGGCGCTGGCCACCGGGCTGGCGCTGGGCGTGTTCTGAGCCCTTCTTCAGTACTGTTGCAGGCATTCTTAAATTGATAGCTGCCAACGTAATTGGTGCCTGCGTCAACAGCCGTTATGGCTTGCAGTACCATGGCCTGGTCACCCGTTTCTTGATTGCCACCGCCCATGGACACCCGCCAGCAAGCCATTGATGCCGCTTTCCACGTGATTGCCGAAAGTGGGGTGCAGGGCGCCACCTACCGCAAGATTGCTGCGCAGGCCCAGCTGTCCCCGGGCACGCTGACCTACCACTTCCCCAGCATTGACGATCTGCTGCTGGCCGCGTTTCGCCAGTTTGCCGACACCATCAGCCAGGGCTTTCATGCCCGTATGCAAGCAGCCAATGGCCCCGAGCAGGCCTGCGAGGCGGTGGTGGATTTGATTTGCGGTGAGGTCTGGCCCACCACCGCGCATTTGCTGCTGTCGTTCGAGCTCTACGCCATGGCCGCGCGCAGCGAGGCCTACCGCGGCGTGATGCACCAATGGATGGCGCAAAGCCAGATCGCTTTGCAGCTGTGCTTTGACGCCGACACGGCCCGGGTAATGGATGCCTTGATCGAGGGCCTGACCATCCACCAGGTGCTGGGCGCCCAGCCCTTGCCCAGGGCGCAGATTCTGCGCACCGTGCAGGCCCAGGCCGGGCTGCAGACCCGGGGCAATTGAGCCGCGGAGCTTTCCCTGCGCTCCTCCTTGTCAGGACGCCGGACAAGGGGCGCTTCACCGCGCTGCTGCCATCCCTACCGCGCATAGCGCCAGAGAAAGAATAGGCACCTCGTACCCACGGGTATGGCCGAACAAGCACCAGGCGCTAAAGACCCGAGACGAACAAAACCGGCGCAGCGCAGCCAGGGGCACCGCGCAAGGGCCGCCTGTACCCTTGGTAGGCGCCGGTGCCGTCCCCTCCCACGCGTAGCGTGAGAGAGGTGAAGACGCGCAGCGGCTCAGGGGGAGCTGACCTACACCTCTCGCAGCTGCAGACCCCGCGGGCGCAGCGTATAAGCCACGGCCCAGGCAATGGCCACCATGGTCAACACCGGCAGCATGGCCAGACGCAGGCCATGCTGTTCGCCCAGAAAGCCCAGCAGCGGCGGGCCCACCAGAATGGCCACATAACCCAGCGTGGCCACGGCGCTGACGCGCTGGGCGCTGGCGCCGCCGCCTTCGGCCGCCACCGACAAGGCCAGCGGAAAACCCAGGGCCGCGCCCAGGCCCCACAGCACCACGGCCAGGGCGCCCAGCAGCGGGTGCTGGGCCACAATCACCAGCGCCAGGCCGCAGGCTGCGGCGCAGGCACTGGCACGCATCAGCGTGTGGCGCTCCACGCGGCGCAGCAAGGCCTGGCCGGAAAAGCGGCCCACGGCCATGCCCAGGGTGAACAGCATGTAGATCAGCGTTCCCTGCGCGGGGGCAAAGCCGTAGCCGTCCACCATCAGCAGCGGCAGCCAGTCATGGGCCGCGCCCTCGGCCAGTGCCAGGCCCAGCGCAAACAGGCCAATCAGCAGCACGCCGCGCTGCTTGAAGGCCTGGAACATGGAGCCCGAGCCGGCGGCCGCTTCGGCCTCGTTTGCAGCCGCTTGTGCAGCCCGCGCGCTGGTGTTGTGAATCTGGCGCAGCAACGGCGCACTCAGCACCGCCGCCACCCCGGCCACCCCCAGCAAATGCCACAGCACGGGCACGTTCTGCCAGGCCATCAGGCTGCCCAACAGGGCGCCCAGCAAGGCCCCCAGGCTGAAGCAGCCGTGCAGTGTGGTCAGCAACGGGCGGGCCACGGCGTTTTCCAGCGCGGCGCATTCCACATTCACGGCAATATCGCTCCAGCCCATGCCCAGGCCAAACAGCACAAAGCCGCCAAAGGCCAGGGGCACGCTGGCATAGCCTGTGCCCAGAGCCAGCAGCGCCAGGCCGCAGAGGTTGACCACCATGCCCAGCCCGGTGGCGCGGCGGGCATGCAGGCGCTGGGTCAGCGTGTTGGCCGTCAAAATTCCCAGCATGGAGCCCAGCGAAAAGCCGAACAGCACCATGCCCATTTGCTCGGTGGATGCCTGTAGCGCATCGCGCAGCGCGGGCGTGCGGGTGACCCAGGTGGAAGTGGCCAGGCCCACCAGTACAAACAGGCCGAACAAGGCGCTGCTGCGGGTGAGCGGGGAAGCGGAAGGCGTGGCGGTGACGCTGAGGGTTGCGGTGTCCGGGTGCATGGGTGTTTGAGAAATTTGTCGTACGCACGTACGAAAGAACGGAATCGTACGCTTGTACGACTCGCCCGGCACAGCGCCCCGCCATATCCCCGGACCTGGGCCGGGATTAGCAGCCGCCATATGCGGGCGCGGCCCCTCAGACTGGCTGTGGCGATGCCCCGCACCATGAAGGGCCCCAGGCATGGTCCGAAAATGCGTCTGCGCGTAAGGAAGATGTACGTATACGCATATGCGTAAATTGTTTTGGCGCCAAAGGCCTGGCGCCCTAGATTGGAGGCCTCTTGCTTGAAACCATAAGGCGATAAAGCGGCAGCCAACCCGGCACAGGGCAGGGGGCGCTGCCGGTTCTTTTGATGATGCCCACGCACACCCCATCCCTGCGCCGCCGCACCCTGCTGGGTGCCTTGGCTGCCACCCCCTTGAGCTGGGCCGCCACGGCGGCCACCACCGACTGGCCCCGCAAGCCCATCAAGCTGGTGGTCACATTCCCACCGGGTGGCTCCAGTGATCTGGTGGCGCGCTTGCTTGCCCCGGCGCTGGGCGAGCAACTGGGCCAGCCCGTGGTGATCGAGAACAAACCGGGGGCGGGCTCGTCGATTGGCGCGCAGCAGGTGGCGCAAAGCCCCGCCGACGGCTACACCCTGCTGGCCTCGAACTCGGCAGCGCTGTCGATTGCGCCTTCCTTGCTGGAAAAACGCAGCTACGACCCCAGCCGCAGCTTTGTCCACCTGGCTTATATAGGCGCCGTGCCAACCGTGTTTGCCCTGCACCCATCGGTGCCCGCCCACAGTATCGAGGCGCTGGCGGCCTGGATTCGTTCACAGCCCGGGGCACTGCCCTTTGGCAGCGGTGGTGCCGCCTCTGTCGGCCATCTGGTGGGGGAGCAGTTTGCCCAGGCCCTGGGTTTGAAACTGCAGCATGTGCCCTACAAGGGGGCCGGCCCTATGCGCAGCGATTTGCTGGGTGGCCAGATTCGCATGGCGGTCGATGCCCTGCCGCAGAACATCCCGCTGCAGCAGCAAGGCCGCATCAAGCTGCTGGCCGTCACCTCGGCGCGGCGCGTGCCCCAGGCACCCAACACGCCCACGGTGGCCGAGCTGGGCTATGCGCAGCTGGAGTCTGAAAACTACGTCGGCATCTCTGCACCCGCAGGCGTGCCGGCCGGGGTGGCCGCGCGCATCAGCCAGGCCGTGCGCCAAGCCTGCCTGCGCCCCGCTATCGCCCAGGCCCTGCAGGCACAGGGCTTTGCCACCCAGGATATGGAGCCAGCGGCCTTCGCCCATTTGGTGGCTGCACAGTCCGCCACCTGGGGCCGTATTGCCCAGCGCACAGGGGCCACCTTGTGAGCGGGCGGGAGAGCGCCATGGGCATATCAAACCTGAGCCCGCGCACGGCGCGCCATGCCGTTGTGCTGTTTGGCCCGCAAGGCCAGGGCAGCTTCAATGAATCCGGCCTGCTGGGCGCCCGGCGCGCCCAGGCTGCCGGTTATGCGGTCGATGTGCACTGGGTGGCCGGCCAGTCGGCCGCGCAGCGTGCCGAGGAGATGCAGGCGCTGTGCAGCGCAGGCTATGCGCTCATCGTGGCCCATGGCGGCCAGGGTGACGGCCCCGTGGCCTTGCTGGCGCCGCAGTTTCCACGGCAGGCCTTTGCGGTGACCCAGGGCAGTCTGCAGGCGCCCAATGTGGCGCGTTACGAGGTGCTGCAGGAGCAATCGGCCTTTTTGGCGGGGGTGCTGGCGGCCCGACTCAGCCGCAGCCAGGTGGTGGGGCATTTTTCGGGCGAGAAAGTGCCGCCGGGGCTGCGTGGGCGGGCGGCCTATGCCCATGGCCTGCGCGCCGCCGGCTTTGCCGGGCCACTCATCACACAGTTCTGTGGCCACCAGCACCAGCCCGACTGGGCGCGCCAGTGCGTGCAGGACATGGCGGTGCAAACCGGGCTGGATGTGCTGTTTGCCATGATCGACGGCGGCCGCCCCGGCGTCAGCGCGGCCTGCCGCGAGCATGGAATTGCCCAGATCGGCAATGTGCTGCCCTGGGTGGAGCGCGACCCGCAGGTGTTCATCGCCTCGGCTATTTGCGATTCCGGCGAGGCCGTGTTGCGCGCCATTGCAGACCATGGCCGTGGCCAACTGCCATTGGGGGGCTACCGTGCTTTCGGGCTGGAGGAGCCGGCCTTGGTGCGCCTGGACATGGCCGACCGCGTGGGGTCCGAGGACCGCGCCGCCATCGACGACTGGGCGCAGCGCCTGCTGCGTGGTGACGTGGTGCTGGAGCTGGTCTATGACGGCCCCGAGCATCCCTTGCCGGCATTGGTGCCGGCCGGCAGGGGTGCAGCCCCCGGCAGCCCGGCTGCAGCCAAGCCGCTGCCATAAAAAAAGGAGCGCTTTCACGCTCCTTGGACTTGGTAGACAGACTGGCCAGGCCGGTGCTGCAAGGGGCTCAGGCCCGATCGGCCATTCAGGCGGCTTCGAGCAGCTGCTCGCGCGCAGCGCTCAGGCGGGTGACCACGCCATCCAGCACCTCAGCCTTCTGGCGTGTGCGCTCATTGGCCAGGCCGGTAAAGCCGCGCTTGGTGCTGGTGGTGGCCAGCGTGTGGCCCACCTGCTTGCGGTACAGGGTGCGTGCGCGGTCACGCAGGCCGCGGGCACGCGTGATCTTGTCACGCAGCTGGGCCGGGCTGCGCTGGGCCATCACGGACTGCGACTGGCTCAGATTGAACAGCTCCATCTCTGCGGTGCTCAGCAGATCTTTTTCCTGGATGCGTGGGGTCGACATGGACTCTCTCCTTGTAAGGGGATAAAGAACCGTCCGGCCTTTGGCGGGCAGTGGCCGGACAGGAGGAACAACACAGTCTACGTGCTTGTGCACCAAGCTGGTGCTTGCTATTCCCCATGCTTTTATTTCAGGAGCTGTCTACGTAGATGGGTATTGCGTTGCCAGCCAAAAATCCTTGAATTTTTGAGAGGGGTAAAAAGCCTCAGTGCTGCCGGCACTGTCGCCGCCATGCCGGATGGATGGCCTGGCTTGCGGCATAGTGCTGCGCCATGGAAATGCAACAACGTGTATTTGGACCCCATCTGCGCCTGCTGGGCATGGCCCTGCTGTGGGGTGCCTCCTGGCCTGCGGGCCGGGTGATTGCGCAAAACATGCCGCCGCTGGCGGGCGCCAGCCTGCGCTTTGTGCTGGCGGCCTTGGTGCTGCTGCCCTGGATGTACTGGGCAGGCGGCTTTGCACAGCTCAAAAACTGGAGCGCCCAGCGCTGGCTGGGCATGGCCGCAGCCGGCGCCACCGGGGTGTTTGGCTATGCGGCCTTTTTTCTGTCGGGCCTGCAGTATTTGCCGGCCGGCAAGGCGGCGCTGGTGATCACGCTCAACCCCGTGGTCACCTTGGCGCTGGCCGTATGGATCTTCAAGGAGCGGCTGAACCGCACCATTGTGCTGGGCATGCTGCTGGCCGCCGTGGGGGCGGTGGTGGTCATCTCCCACGGCCGGCCGCAAGACCTGCTGCAGGGCCAGGTGGGCCTGGGCGAGCTGCTCATCCTGGGCTGTGTGGTCTGCTGGGTGGCCTATACCCTGCTGGGCCGGGTGCTGCTGGCCGGGGTGGATGCCCTCTCTACCACCGCCATCACCAGCACCATAGGCGCCGTGCTGCTGCTGGTGACCAGCCTGGTGGTGGAAGGCCCGGCCGGCCTGCAGGCCGCCGTGCACAGCAACGCCACCGCCTGGGGCGCGCTGCTCTTCCTCTCCTGGGGCGCCACGGCCCTGGCCTATGCCTGGTACTTCGACGGCGTCAAAGCCCTGGGCGCAGGCGCGGCCTCCGGCTACATCACCCTGGTGCCGGTGATTGGCGTGGCGATCTCGGCCCTGCTGCTGGGCGAATCCATAGACGCCTCCATGCTCATAGGCGGGGCCATGGCAGTGGTGGGGACAGGGGTGATGAATTGGGGGAGGAGGTGAGGGGCGGCTTCAGGCTGGTTGCAGCCGCTGAGATTTGGCAAGCCTGTGACCGCTGCCGCCGATACCAGACGTTGACCTGCTATCTGAGTAGACGTCCGCTGTTCACCTCAAACCGGAAGCTGGCTGCATCGCAGTGCCCCAGACAACCTGAACGACAGCTCTTCTAAGAGCGTGTTCAAAGTCTCCTGAGCAAGAGCCCCAAGAACGCCAGCTGGACAAACTGCAAGCTGGTGTTGAGCCAACGCTCGCAGTTTTTCCACAACCTCCTGTTCTTCTCCAGCCAGGCGAAGCTGCGCTCCACTACCCAGCGCTTGGGCATGACCTTAAAGCTGTGCATCTCGCTCCTCTTGGCGATTTGCACCGTCACGTGCTCGCCCAGAATCTCTTGTACGCCCTGCGCAAAGGGCTGGCCCACGTAGCCGCTGTCGCACAGCACGCCTTGCACTCGGCCCAGCGTCCGCTTACAGCGCTGCAGGGCCTGCAGGGCACCTTTGCGGTCCGTTACCTCGGCCGTGGTCACCGCAATGGCATGTGGCAGCCCTTGGGTGTCCACCGCAATGTGACGCTTGATCCCACAGACCTTCTTGCCCGCGTCATAGCCCTTCAGCCCTGCCGTGTTCGTGTTCTTCACGCTCTGCGCGTCCACGATCAAGAACGCGCTGCATGCGTTGCGCCCCAGTTTCTCGCGGGCCACGCCAACCTGATTTTTTTAAAGCCTGCTCCAGCAGGCTGCCACCCTCGCGGGGCTCGCTCCAGATCGCCCAGTACGAATGCACCGTGCGCCACTTGGGAAAGTCGCTGGGCAGCGCTCGCCACTGGCAGCCCGTGTGCAGCAGATACAGCACGGCGCAGAACACCTCGTAAAGCTCCACCTTGCGTGGGGCCGTCCTTTTGCGTGCACTCTCCAGCATGGGCCGGATCACTTCGAACTGCTCGCGCTTGATATCGCTGGGGTAGCCTTTTCTCATCCTGCGAGCTTCTCACATCTGGCGAGACTTTGAACACGCTCTAAGCTGCGAACTGGTGCTGCCGGCCCCAAACAGCCAATCGACTGCGGTGCCCTCAGACGCCTTTAGGGGGCGCTATGGGTATCGCTATCGGACCAATTCACCGCATCCCACTGCAGAGGTTTCATCGGTGACTGTGGTTTCCCGATTTCTTTCTCGCAAAACACATACAACACAGTATGTGAGCTGCTCTGAGCCGGAAACAGTTTCTTCCTCAGCGGTGCCTACGAGCTCCAGATTGGGCGGGGCATCTTTCGCCGAATCATGCACCCTTGTCTTTTTCACGAGTAAGTCGAACCGCGATGAATCAACAACTCGTCTTATGTTACGCACAGTCGTGTTAACGCTTCGATTTGCGAACGGTATGAATTGCGAAGCCAAGTGCCTTTTCTTTTTATATTGGTCTGTGTTCTTTCCCACGAAATAGAGAACTGCGGCATACCTGGATACCTTTGTGTGGGGAGCTCTTGGACCCCAGCGATGCACGATCTGAAGCATCGACTGCATTCGAAGCATGTCGGCCACAATCCCATCGTCTGCTCCGGAAATCTGATCTTTGACTTCCACAAAGACCTGAGGAACGAAGCCGTTCCAGCAGACGATGTCGAACTTGCCGTCACGTCCAATATCTGGAAAATCTGGATCACCTGGAGATCGGCCGCTCGCTGCGCAAACAAGCCTCTCTGTTGTCGCCTCTAGTTCGATTGAGCTGAAGTTCAGCCTCTCGCGCAGCATTCGTGCAACTTCAACATGAACGAGAGCTTCCGGGTAAACAGGTGCATCCTCGTCATTTGTCAGAAGAAAGTTCTCCACAGCAGCGGCATGGCCGCCCAACAGCAGCACATCAGCCAGTGCGTCCGGCGTGAGATTAACGATCAGCATTAAAGCATCTCCCAAAAGTCAGTGAGCATATAGCTGCCATGCAGGTCTACTGAAAACTTATTAGCAATGCACGCATTGCGGTTGGCTACGTGTCGCATCCCGGACGATCATATGGTCGCTTATTGAACAGATCTGGATGCGTTTGGTGCCACGTTTTCATGGCCTGCATGGGTGTTTTGCTTTGCAAGGCTGACTGCGGCAGTTGGTGGTTGTACAAGGCCACGTAGCGCAGCAGCGTTTGCTCCAAGTCCTCGGCACTGTTGAAGTGATGGGTCTTGAGAACATCGGCAATGCGCCCATTGAAGCGCTCCACCATGCCATTGGTTTTCGGTGTCCTGGGCTTGGTCAGGCGGTGCTCAATGCCTAGCTGCTCACACAGCACGTCGAACTCGTGATTGCCGCTGGGCTCGCGCTCACGGCTGGCAAAGAGGCGATCCGTGAACTCCTTGCCGTTATCGGTCAACAGCTTGGTGATCTTGATCGGACAGGCTTTGTGCAAAGCTTTCAAGAACGCCTTGGCGCTGGCTGCCGTCTTGTTGACAAAGACCCGCACAAACACCCAGCGCGTGGCACGGTCAATGGCCACGAACAGATAGCGGCGCTTGGTTTCATCCTGCATCTGCGGCAGGTACTTCACATCCATGTGCACGAAGCCCGGAACATAGCTTTTGAAGGCTTTGTGAGGCTGCGCAGGCACGGCAGGTTTCAATGCATTGAGATTGCCAACGCCATGGCGGCGCAGACACCTGTCCAGGCCCGAGCGCGAGACCTTGGTGCTGATGAACTCGTGGGTGACGGCCAGCAAGTCATCCAGTGGCAACAGCAAGGCCCGGCGCAGATGCACCACCACGATCTCCTGCGCAGACGTCAACTGTGTCTGTAAATGGTGTGCAGTGTGAGAGCGGTCTTGCACGCTATCGCGCTTCTTCCATTTATAGACCGTCTGCTCGGTAATGCCATGGCGCTGTGCCAGTACACGTGCGGGCTCATTGCTGCTTGCGATCTCGGCACGCACAGCGGGTGTGGTGCGGGCATTCTTGTGTAAATCAATTTGCATCACAGGCTCCCTGTTGATTGCAGGGACTGTACAAGCTCACGAAGCACATCGCGAGCAATGAACAGCGGATAACGATTTTTGTATATGCAATCATCCGGGATGCGACAACTACTCTTCAAGGTGGCGTTCCTTCTGTATAGACTTCCTTCAAGCATGACTCAAGAACTTCCCAAGCGCGATTGGCATGGCGCACATCATCCCTGGGCGTATAGACCTCACTGCTTTCGTTGGAAAGGCAGCAATATTGTTGGGGCCAACTTTCTGCCTCTTGCTACAGAGATGCGGGCATGGCTTACTCAAAAGGGATTTCTTTCACTTCCACCAGAAAGCGATAAGGGAGGGCAAAGCGGCTACAGCAATCCGTATACATTCAGCGGGGCAACACTTGGATTGATTTTGGGGCGTATCGTCAATCTTTGGCATGAGTACACAAACTCTGAATCAATCAACCATAATGAGGTAGATGCGGAGGTTGAGCGACTTCGCATATATAACGAAGTCGTCCTTTACGCAGCAAGGTTCTGCGAGGTGGTTATCAAGCAATTGCTCTACTGCACTCAAGTTCCCGAAAAGCAGTACCAGCGCATGGCTCTCGGTGCATTACTCGAATCACCGTGTCCAAGTTGCAAAAAGGAAAATGGCAAGCAGCCGCATAGCATCTCTATGGTTGGCACCCTGGCGCACCCTTTTGATCTGTGCCTTGAATTCGAGCATTGCGCGATGGACCATATGGCTCTAGTCAACACACAGCGGAACACTGAGGCAGCCCATTCAAACATTCAAATGCTAAACATACGCACGGTGGCAGAGTCAAAAGCGCAGCTTTTCAAAGATTGTGATGATGTTCTGTCAGGGTTCACCCATATGCTCTCGCATTTTGAAAAATTAGAGCAAGCAATGCTTGATGATTTGGTACAAAAGGGCCAAGCAATCATGCTGTTAAAGCTCAACGGGCTTTCTGCTGAAGATTGCAATTTCAACTTGGTTCCAATGCATGCCGTCGAGGCGCCTCAGATCAGACAACGGGTAGCGCCTTAGCAGTTGCCAACGGCATGCTTCATTTTTGGAGGCGAAAAGTCTGCTTTGGGTCGAGGCTGTGTGAAAACGCTTGGCCGCTCACGCTTCAAAATTTAAAATCACAGCACCCGGTTTTAGCGAGGTGACCCATGAAGCGATTCATTGAAGGCCAGGCCCGCGAGCAAGTGACCTTGCTGCCCGAGTGTCTCGATGACTTTGTGGGTGTAGACAATCCCGTGCGCATTGTCGATGCGTTCGTTGAAGAACTGGACTTGTGTTCGATGGGCTTTGATGGGGCAACACCTGCAGCCACAGGTCGCCCGGCTTATCACCCTGCGGTACTGCTCAAGGTCTACATCTACGGGTATCTCAACCGCATCCAATCCAGCCGCTGCCTGGAGCGTGAAGCGCAGCGCAATGTGGAGCTCATGTGGCTCACTGGCCGTTTGTCACCTGACTTCAAAACAATCGCTGATTTCCGTCGAGATAACGGCGCAGGCATCCGCAATGTATGCCGCCGGTTCGTAGTGCTGTGTCGTGATCTGAAGCTGTTTACCAAGGCTCTGGTAGCGATTGATGGCAGCAAGTTCAAAGCCGTCAACACTCGTGACAAGAACTTCACCTTGGGCAAGATTGACAAGCGCCAACAGCAGATCGAAGAAAGCATTCAGCGCTACCTGGCAGATCTGGATACAGCAGATCGCACGCAGCCTGCGGAGCTTGAGGCGCGGACCACCCGACTCCAAGACAAGATAGCCTTGCTGCGCAAACAAATGCAGGCACTCGATGAGGTGAAGGAACAACTCAAAGAGCAGCCGGACAAGCAGCTATCAACAACAGACCCAGATGCCAGATCCATGGCCACCAGTGGCCGAGGCTCTGGCATGGTGGCCTATAACGTTCAGGTAGCGGTAGATGCCAAACATCATCTGATCGTCGCCCATGAAGTGATCAATCAAGGCCATGACAGAAGTGCTCTTGCTTCCATGGCACTGGCTGCACGCAAGGCCATGGGCAAACGCAAGCTGCAAGCCATTGCGGACCGTGGCTATTACAGTGGTGAGCAGATCAAAGCATGCGAAGACACTGGTGTAGCAGCCATTCTTCCCAAGCCCAATACATCTGGTGCGCGTGCCAAAGGCCGCTTCGATCGCTCAGACTTCATCTACATCCAGAAAGATGACGAATACCAGTGCCCCGCAGGACAGCGGGCCATCTACCGCTTCACCCGCGAGGAGGCAGGTCTGCAAATGCGACGCTACTGGAGCAGCGCTTGCAAACAATGCCCAATCAAATCCCAGTGCACGCCCAGCGATTACCGCCGCATCAGTCGATGGGAGCACGAAGACGTCGTGGAGCGAGCGCAGCAGCGTTTGGACCAAATGCCTGACGCCATGATGGTGAGAAGGCGGACGGTGGAGCATGTGTTCGGCACGCTCAAGCATTGGATGGGGTACACGCACTTCCTAACCAGGCGGCTGCCGAATGTGAGCACCGAGATGAGCTTGAATGTGCTGGCCTACAACCTTAAGCGAGTGCTTGGAATTCTTGGGTTCGCAAGAACCATGGCTGCAATGCGTCTGGTAGGCAGGTGAGCCCTTTTAAAGGGTGAAATTGGAGTCAGAAACGGCGTTGGATGCCCGATTGGGAGGGGACAGGTCGTTCTTGAGGGAAAAAATCTTCAACACCACGAAATGCAAGAGCTTGTTGACCCATTGGCTGAGATGCCGGTGAAGTTTTTGAGTTTCCACACAGCCTCGGTCGCAAGCTCCTGTTCGCACGAGGTGACAGCGGACATCCAACGACCTATCCGCAGCCATTGTCCGTTGCTCACCTGATACCAGTCGTAGGGCAGTCGCCAGCATCAATGCTCGGATGGCCGTTATGGAGCGAAGACTGATAAGTCTCGACGCGGCTGCGAGCAGCGGCAATCGCTGCACAGCAGACCTAGGCCTCCGGTGCTTGAGTACCCAAACTAGCCCGCGCTCAGCCCTTGGCCTGCGCTCCCCACAACCCAACCCCCAAGTCCTTGACCCGTGGCACCCGGGCCTTGAGCCAGCGGCCCAGCGCCCGGATGGCTCCGTCATGTGCGCTGTCCCGTGGCCAGACCAGGTGGTAGCCGTCGCCGGTGGCCATGGCGATGGGCACGGCGGCCACCAGTTGGCCGTTGCGCAGGGCATCGGCCGCCAGGGCCAGGTCGGCCATGCTGACGCCATGGCCCTGGGCTGCGGCGGCCATACCTTGCTCCAGGGTGTCGAACACCAGGGCGGAGGGGGCGTTGAAGTCCATGTGCAAACCGAGGCCAGTGCACCAGCGGCGCCAGTCGCGGTGGTCGGGCGAGGGGTGGATGGTGGTGATCGGGGCGGGTGTTTGGCCCAGCTGCTGCAGCAACTGGGCAGCCTGGGCCGTGGCATCACCGGCGCCGGCATGGGGAGCCAGTGGCGGCAGTTGCGCGGCCACGGAAGGGTTGCATACGGGTAGCAGCCACTCTTCCATCAGCTTGAGGCTGTGCCAGCACGGGTGATGGCGGAACTGGCCCAGCAGCACGGCGCAGTCATAGGGCTCGCTGTCAAAGTCCACATGGTCCACATCCATCCACTGGCTGTGCAGTAGCACGCGCTCTTGCGGCAGGGCAGGGCGGTGGGCCTGCAGGACGGGCAGCAGCCAGCGGGTGGTGAGCGAGGTGGGAGTCTTCAGGCGCAGGCCGTCGCTGCGCTGCTGCATGCGGGCGCAGGCGCGCTCTATGGTGCGAAAGCCTGCGGCCAGCTCGCGCGCCAGCAGCTCACCTTCGGCGGAGAGGGCCACACGCGGGCCGTTGCGGTGGAATAGCGTGCGCTGGAGCTGCTCCTCCAGCGTGCGGATATGGCGGCTGATGGCGCTGGGCGTGAGGTGCAGCTCCTCGCCCGCGCGGGTGAAGGAAGCGGTGCGGGCAGCGGCCTCGAAGGCGCGCAGGGCATACAGCGGGGGTAGAGACATAAAGCAAAAGCCTGGGCAGCGGCGGGCTGCGAAGAACGTTTTTACTGTGCGTAAAACTCACAGTATAGATACCTTATTTGCGTTTTGCCTGGCGTGTGAGGCGCAGCAGAATCCGGGCCGTTTCATTGTTTCGCTTTGCTGCCCACCATGTCCTTTGCCTTGCTGCTGTCCTATGTGCTGTCCATTGTTTTGCTGATCGCCACCCCGGGCCCTGTAGTGGCCTATGTCACCCAGGTGGCGCTGCAGCAGGGCCGGGGCGTGGCCTGGCGCACGGCGCTGGGCACCAGCAGCGGAGCCTTGGTGTTGATGGCCCTGGCGGCGCTGGCCGTGGGTGGCTTGCTGGTGCTGCGGCCCGAGGCTCTGGCCTGGCTGGGCTTGGCGGGCAGCGGTTTTTTGATCGTGCTGGCGGGCAGCGGCCTGCGGGACTGGGCCGGGCAGTTCCACAAAAATGCCGACAGCACGGCGGTGGGCGCCGCCAAACCCGCTGGCCTGGGTGGCTGGCGCCGTGGCTTTCTGGTGGCGGTGGCCAACCCCAAAGACATTCTGTTTTTTGCTGCGCTGTTCCCGCAGTTTTTGCATGGCGCTGATAACCCGATGGCGCGGCTGGGTCTGCTGGCCGCCATCTGGGTGGGGCTGGACTTGTTGATTCTGGGCGGCTATATCGCTGCAGCCCAGCACCCGCGCGTGCAGCGCCACCAAAGGCTGCTGGCGCTGCTGTCCTTGTTGATGTTGCTGGTCATGGGCTTGCTGGCGGCGGGTTGGTCGGGGTGGGCGCTGTGGTCCTGATCTGATGCCGTCCACAAGAGGCGGTAAAGGGCTTTGGTTTTGATAGCTGCTTGTGCTTGCCACTTATGCCTTGGCGGCGGTTTTACTGCCCAATTACTGCTTGATTACGGCCTGATGGCGCTGCGGTAGGCAGCGGCCAACTGCTCCAGGGCCGCGCTTGCCAGCGCATCGCGAGCGCGGCCATGGAGCAACACCGGCAGGTGCGGCAGGGCGGGGAGGCCCAGTTTGGCGCCCACGTCCACAGCGCCCAGGGGCAGCATGCGCGGGGCCAGGGCCGCGATGCCCAGCCCCGCCATGACGGCGGCGCTGACGGAGGCCACGCCGCCGCCCACAAACACCTCGGCCCAGGACATGCCGGCGGTATCCAGCAGCTTGCCCGCCATCAGGCGCACGCCGCAAGGCTCGGCCAGCGTGGCGATGGGCAGGGGCTCACCTGCGTGGGGCTGCCAGTGTGGGGCCGCAAACCAGCCAAATGCTTCTTCCGCCAGCACCTCGCCGTCGGTGCGGCCCGTGTGCAGGCGCACGATGGCGGCGTCCAGTTCGCGCCGGTCATAGCTTTGCAATAGGTCGCCGGACGAGCCTATGCGCACCACGATCAGCAGTTCGGGGTGGTGCGCGTTCAGGCGAGCGATCAAGGCCGGCAACTCGGGCCCGGCCACATGGTCGCTGATGCCAATGCTCAGCCGCTGGCGGGCGCCGGCAAAGGCGCGCAGCGCCTGGTGGTTGGCCTCCAGCAGGGCGCGGGCATGCTCCACAAAGGCTGTGCCCTGGGGTGAAAGCTCCACATAGCGGGGCGTGCGCTCCAGCAGCCGGCAGCCCAGCCGGTCTTCCAGGCGCTTGAGTTTGAGGCTCACGGCTGCCTGCGTGGTTTGCATGGTCTCTGCCGCGCGGGTAAAGCTGCCCAGCTCCGCCACCTGCAAAAAAGCGGCTACGGCATCCAGGTCCAAAGGGCGGTTTGTCATTTCAAAAGTTTATCAATGAAATTGCTTTTGATAAATATTTGAAATCCATAGCATGCGGACTGTTTGCATTACCAAGGAGTCCCTATGCCACTGACCCACATCACCCTGCGCACCGGCAAGACAGAGGCCTATCGCCAGGCAATCTTTGACAGCCTGCACCAGGCCATGCACACATGCTTTGATGTGCCAGCGGACAACCAGTTCGCCACCATGACGGAGTGCGATGCCGCCCACTTCCGCTACAGCGCGTCTTATCTGGGAGTGGAGCGCAGCGATGATCTGGTGATGATCCAGATCACCGCCAACAACACCCGCAGCGTGGCGCAGAAAAAGGCCTTGTACTGCCAGATCGTGGAGCGGCTGGGCCACAGCCCTGGCATACGCCCGGCCGATGTATTCATTAACTTGGTTGAGGTGGACCGGGCCAACTGGTCGCTGGGCCATGGCCAGGCGCAATATGCCTGAGGGGGAGGATGGTCCGGGCGGTGCATAGCGCGCGTTGCACAGCTTGCGGCATGAATGTGGGGTCATGCTGCAGTCTCTTCACCCAGGAGAGACGGGGTGCAGAAAACAAGCTGACGTTGGAGGGGGTGTTGCGTAAAGCATGGTGCTTTGCCAGACAAGAGCACCCTCTGGTTTGCTATCCTGCCTTGGCCTCCGGGGTGAACAGAACAAGGTATGCGAATGGAACTGCAAAGCGATGCACAAGGGCTGGGCCGTAGGCTGCGGCGCTTTCGCGTGCTGCGGCAGATCAAGCAGGCCAGTCTGGCGGCAGATCTGGGCGTTTCCCAGGGCATGTTGTCGCGCTGGGAGTCTGGTGTGCATCTGCCTTCTCCCCAGGCCCTGGTCCGTATCGAGGCCATGCTGGCCCAGCATGAAAGCCTGGGCATGGACAGCAGCTTGCGGCGCCTGATTGAAAGCGCGCCTTTTCCCGTACACCTGGTGAGCGAGCATAGGTTGGCCTTGCTGACGCTCTCGCCCGCGCGCCAGGCCGAATGGCGTATCGATGCCAGTGCCTGGTTCGGGCGGTCGCTGCAGGGCTTTGCCACGCCGGAAATATTGGACACCGAGCGCCGGCTGCAAGCGCTGGGCTGGTTCGAGGGCAAGCCCAGCCAGGCCGTGCGCTTTGCCACCAGCGGCAATGCCAATGCCGACATTCCCATACTGCCCAGCACCGTGCTCTGGGAGCGCATAGGCCTGGCTGATGGCCGTACCGGCCTGCTGGTGAGCAACGAAGCCCTGGTCTGAGCTGGCGAAGGTGAGCTGAGGTGAGGAGAGGGGCACGAATATTTCATTCGTTGCCCGGGCTGCGGCCCTTGGTTAGGCTGGAAGCTGTTGGCCCTTTGTGGGCGTGCGCGGGGCCTTGTGTGAATCAGCCAACTTGCGCCATGCGGGCCAGGCTTTTTCCGTTGAAAAAACAATGACCATGTCTTCTTCCCATCTCTGCGGCACCCTGGAATTTTTGCGCGAGGCCGAGCGCTTGAAAAGCGTGCTGCGCAGCGCCCACACCTCGAGCGGGCGTGCCGAAAGCACGGCCGAACACAGCTGGCGGCTGTGCCTGATGGCCATGGCTTTTGAGCGCGAGCTGGCGGGCCTGGACATGCTCAAGCTGCTTAAATTGTGTGTGATTCACGACCTGGGCGAGGCCATTGGTGGTGATATTCCCGCCATCCACAAGGCCCAACACCCGGACAAGAGCGCCCAGGAAAAGCGCGATCTGCAGCAGCTCACCCGCAGCCTGGATGCCAGCGGCCAGGCTGCCATCCTGGCGCTGTGGCAGGAGTATGAAGACGCCACCAGCCCCGAGGCCCAGGCCGTCAAGGCGTTGGATAAGCTGGAGACCATTCTTCAGCACAACCAGGGGCGCAATCCGCCGGATTTTGACTACGGCTTCAACCTGGGCTACGGCAAGCGCTACACCGATGCGGCACCGCTGTTTGCCCAGCTGCGGGAGCTGGTGGATGCGGACACGCGCCAGCGCATGGAAAAGGCTGACACCCACACCAAGACATGAGAGCAGGCGAGCTGGGCTGAGGCACACTGGCCGCTGCCACGGCGGTATGTCTGCCATGCGTGGCATGCATTGCAACGCTGCTTTGGAGATCCCGTTTGCCATGGTCTTGCCTTCACCTTCTTCTCCCTTGCATGCCGGCCCTTTCGATACCCGCAGCATGCGTTATCTGCTGGCCGTGGCGGACCAGGGCAGCATGACGGCTGCGGCTTCCTACTTGGGGATTGCCCAGCCTGCGCTGAGCCAGGCCATGCGCAGGCTGGAGCAAGAGCTGGGTGTGCGTCTTTTCGAGCGCTCACGCAGGGGCACGGTGCTGAGCAGTGCCGGGCGGGCAGTGATCGATGATGTACGCGCCAGCCTGGCCATGGCCGCATCGGCTGCGCAGCATGCCAGGGCGATTGCAGAGGGCAAGACCGGGCGTTTGCGTGTGGGCTTTGTGACCCATGCGGTGTACGAGGTACTGCCGGCCGCGCTCAAGCTGCTGCATGCGGAGTTTCGGGGTACGCAGGTGGTGTTGTCAGAGATGAGCAATGCCGACTTGGTGAATGCCTTGGGGCAGGGTGATATCGACCTGGCCATGCTGCATACCCCGGTGGCTGTGCAGGGGGCAGTGCGGCAAAAGCTGGTGCGCCGTGACCGGTTGATGGCGGTGCTGCCGGCGGCCTATCCGCTGGAGCCGGATGGCAGGGTTTCACTGGCGGATGTGGCGCGTCTGGGGCTGGTGTGGTTTCCGGAGTCGCAACTTCCCTCCTTACGTGCGGCCATTGCTGCCGCTTTTTTGCGCATGGGGCTGGAAATGCGGGTGGTACAGGAGGCCAATCGCACGCTCACGGTGTTGTCCTGTGTGGCTGCTGGCATAGGCGCCTCGCTGTTGCCCCAGTCCGCCACGGTGCTACAGCACCGTGGCGTGCAATTTGCCACGTTGCGTGACGGTGAACGTCTGCCGCATTTCGAGCTCAGTGTGCTCTGGCAGGCTTCGGGCCGCCCCACCATCGCCAGCCAACTGGCCGGCCTGCTGTAGCCCAGCAAGTACGGGGCATTAGCGCTGGGGCATCCACTTCTGCTTGGTCTTGCAGGGCGATGGGCATAGTCGGCAGCCTATGAAACTGGCGCGGCCTCCGCCAGAGGTGGCCAGCAAGGGCCGCCCCGCAGCAAAGGCCGTCGCTCCCAGATGGGGACGCCGCGAAGCGGCTCAGGTCAGTCCAACGCGATATTGGCCTGCTTGCCCAGGGCAGTCCATCTGCTGATCTCGTCCTTGCGGAACTGGTTCAGCTCCTTGGGGGTGGAGCCGATCACCTCGGCCCCCATGGCGATCAACCGGGCCTTGACCTCGCGGTCGTTCAGGGCGGTGGCAATGTCCTTGCTGATCTTTGCCACCAGCTCCGGCGGTGTGCCTGCGGGCGCGAAGACTGCATTCCACTCGTACATGTGCACGCCAGGCACACCGGCCTCGGCGAAGGTGGGGACCTGGGGCAGCACGGCCGAGCGGGACTGGCCGGCGGTGGCCAAGGGAATCATGCGGCCGCTTTGCAAAAAAGGCAGCGAGGAGCCCAGGCTGGCGAAGAACACAGGGACGGTGCCGGCCATGACATCGGTCATGGCCGGGCCGCCGCCGCGGTAGGCCACATGGGTCATCTTGATGCCGGTCTTCAGCGTGAACAGCTCGGCTGCCAGATGGGGTGAGGAGCCGTTGCCGGAGGAGGCGTAGTCCACCTTGCCGGGGTTGGCGTTGACGTAGCTGATCAACTCCTTGACGGTGCGCGGCGGAAAACCGGGAGCCACCACCAGGATGTTGGGCACCTTGATCATCAGCGACAGGGCCTCGAACTCCTTGACGGTGTCGAAAGGCATGCGTTTTTTCAGTGCGGGGTTCTGGGCGTGGTTGGAGGCATCGACCATCAGCGTGTAGCCGTCCGCACGCGAGGACAACACGGCCTGGGCGCCGATGAGGCCGCCGCCACCGGCACGGTTCTCGATCACCACCGGCTGGCCCCAGATCTGCGAGAGCTTGGGACTGACGATGCGGGCCACGGCATCCACCGTGCCTCCCGGTGGGTAGGTCACGAGCAGGCGCACGGGCTTGTCGGGGAAGGCGGTGGCCGCAGTACCCTGGGCATGCGCCAGTGGTGCCAAGGCCAGTGTCAGGGCGGCAAGTGCGATGGAACGTCGTTGCATGGTGTCTCCTCTTGGGGTTGTTGTGTCAGGAAATCTTGAACAGTTCGGCAGCCGTTTTCCCCAGAATCAGGCTGCGCTGCTGTGCGTCGGGAACCCAGTCCGCCAGCAGTGCCAGACTGCTGCCGTAGTCGATCAGGTCCTGGTGCTGGGTATGGGGCCAGTCGCTGCCCCACACCAGGCGTTCGGGGCCGAAGGCCGCCAGCAACTGCTGCGCGCAGGCGCGAGCTGCCTGTGCATCGCTCTCCCGCAAGGCCGGTGTGCGCTCGGCGGCCGGGCGTTGTGCGCTTTGTGCGTTGCGGTAGGCGGCGGACAGCTTGACCCAGATGCGACCGGATGCGGCACGCCGCAGCAACTGGGCAAAGCCTGGGTCATGCTGGGCGAGCTGGGTGTCCGGGCGGCCAAAGTGGTCCACCACGATGCGGCAGCCGGTATGCAAGGCAGCATCCAGCAAGGGCATCAGGTCGGCGGCCCCACGGTGCAGCTCCAGGTGCCAGTCCAAGGCCTTGAGACGGCACAAAAAGGTCTGCCACTCGGCGTGGTTCAGATCGGGCAGCGGCAGGCCCACCAGGTTCAGGCGCACGCCCACCACGCCTTGGGCATTCAGTGCGGCCAACTGCGTTTCGTCGGTGGTGGGGTCCAGCATCACGACACTGCGCAACCGCTGTGGATGGCGGCGCATGGCGTCTAGCATGAAGCGGTTGTCCGTGCCCAGAAAACTCGGCTGCACCAGCACGCCATGGGTGACGGCATGGCGATCGAGCAGTGCCAGATACGCTTCCAGGGTGGCATCGAATTCCGGGGCATGGCGGCGGGTTGCGGCCAAGGGCATGTTCTGGAGAAAAACATGGGCGTGGCTGTCGATCACCAGAGAGGGGGGAGAGGTGTTGGGCGTCATGGACTGTCTCTGTGTTGCCGATTGCCTGCAGGCGCTTCGCATGCCGGGATGTGGTGTGCACTACCTGGGCGGCGAAGGGCTTGTGCCTGGGGCTTGGCTATGACTGTAGGCAGGTCCAGCGGAGGCAGTGAGTCGCAATCTGGTGCAGATCCATAAGCTGCCGTTATGGATTGCCGCGGGGCGTCCTGGGACGGCCGCCATGCCGCCTTGCGAGGAGGTAGTGAACATGCTCTGGGGTTGGCTTGCTCCCGAAGCAGGAGCTGCTTGTGCAGGCCGGGTCTATCCGGCGAGGCGGTAGGCTGCGCGTGGCAAGGAGGCTGCCAACCCGCCCTCAATGCTTCTCCGCCGCCCCATACGGCACAAACCCGCTTTCGTTCTCGTTCACATGCAGCGGCTTGCCCACAAAGGGGAAGGCGCGCTGCGGGCAGGCGCCGCGCTCGCAGACCTTGCAGCCCATGCCGATGGGGGTGGCGGCGTCCAGGCTGCGCAGGTCCAGGCCCTTGGAATACACCAGGCGCTGGGCATGTTGCACATCGCAGCCCAGGCCGATGGAAAAGGTCTTGCTGGGTGCGCCCCAGCCCAGGCCATCGTGGGTGATGCAGCGGGCAATCCACAGATAGACGCGCCCGTCGGGCATGGCGGCGAGTTGGGGCAGGATGCGCCCGGGTTGGGCAAAGGCCTCGTACACATTCCACAGCGGGCAGGTGCCACCGGTTTTGGAGAAGTGGAAATGCGTGGCCGATTGCCGCTTGCTGATGTTGCCGGCCCGGTCCACCCGGATAAAGAAAAACGGCAGGCCCGGTGCCTCGGCGCGCTGCAGCGTGGAAAGGCGGTGGCACACCGTCTCAAAGCCCACGCCGAAATGCTGGGCCAGCAGGTCCAGGTCATAGCGCAGCTGTTCTGCCGTTTGCAAAAACGGCCCATAGGGCAGCATCAGGGCGCCGGCCGTGTAGTTGGCCAGGCCGATGCGGGCCAGCCGGCGCGTGGCCTCGTCCTGCCAGCGTGTGCTGTCCAGTAGCGCATTGATCTGGGGGGCCAGTTCCAGCAGGGCCAGCTGGGTGCCCAGCTGAAAGGCCTGCTGGCCGGGCTGCAAATGGCTGGACAGGTAGAGCGTGCGGCTGTGGGCGTCGAAATGGCGGTTGGGTGCGGCCTGGCCGTTGGCCGCGGTTTCCACGCGCAGCACATGCACGCCATGCCGGCTGCGCAAATGCTGGATCAGCCACTCGCTCAGCCCACCGCCCTGCTGACGGGCCTGCTGGGCCATGGCCTCGGCGGCACGGTCCAGGCTGTCAAAGTAGTTGCGGTGGGCAAAGACAAAGTCGCGCACGGCTTCAAAAGGCATCTGGCGCAGCGGCATATCCACCAGGTTGCGGGCGCCGGGCAGGGCGGTGTCGTGGTGGTCATGCAGGCGATCGTGCAGGGCCTCCAGGCGCTGCTGGTCTTCCTGGTGGCGCTGGTGCAGGGTCAGCAGCACCAGGGACAGATGGGGCAGCTTGGCCGCCAGCTCGCGCAGCTCGGGCTGGGGCACGGGGGGCAGGCCGGGCAGGGAGGCTACGGCGTCCCGCAACTGGGCCAGGCGGCGGGCCTCTTCATCCTCGGAAAACTGCTGGATGTCCACGCCCAGCACGCGGTGCACCTTGAGCAGCACCGACACGGTGAAGGGGCGCTGGTCCTGCTCCAGCTGGTTCAAATAGCTGGGTGACAGGCCCAGGGCCTGGGCCAGCGCCACCTGGGTCATGCCGCGCTCCTGGCGCAGCGAGCGCAGGCGCACGCCCATAAAAATCTTGGCCATTTTTTTAGTTCTTCACGGAGTTACTGCGGGGTAGGAACCCTGTTTTGTGGTGGGGAACTCCATCTGCAGTGGAGCGTCTGAGGCCCGCTCCGGCTGGCAATGCAAGCTTTGGGCCCTGCGCCCTTATTCCGAGTGAAACCATGGTGTGGTGTATTGGTATGGCGAAATTCGCAAAATTCGCAAAAACAAGTTTTGCGATTCACTATGTTTCGCACATTCAGCCCTTCTGTAAAAGGCTTGGTTTGCGTAAATTGCGAATCTACCAAGAGCCTAGCAACGAGACAAGCGACCCCATGAGCGATTTCTGCAAAAAACTGCCCGGCACCGATTTGCGCTACTTTGACGCCCGCGCTGCGGTGGATGCCATCCAACCTGGCGCCTATGACGGCCTGCCCTATACCAGCCGCGTGCTGGCCGAAAACCTGGTGCGCCGCTGCGAGCCCGCGCTGCTGAGCGATGCGCTCAAGCAGCTGATAGAGCGCAAGCGCGATCTGGATTTTCCCTGGTACCCGGCGCGTGTGGTCTGCCACGACATCCTGGGCCAGACCGCGCTGGTGGACCTGGCCGGTCTGCGCGATGCCATTGCGGATCAGGGCGGTGACCCGTCCCAGGTCAACCCCGTGGTGCCCACGCAGCTGATCGTGGACCATTCGCTGGCCGTGGAATATGGCGGCTTTGACCCCGAGGCCTTTGAGAAGAACCGCGCGGTGGAAGACCGTCGCAATGCCGACCGCTTTGACTTCATCGACTGGTGCAAGACGGCCTTCCGCAATGTGGATGTGATCCCTGCGGGCAACGGCATCATGCACCAGATCAATCTGGAGAAGATGAGCCCCGTGATCCAGGTGCAAAGCGATGGCCGGGGCGGAAAAATCGCCTTCCCCGACACCTGCGTGGGCACGGACAGCCACACCCCCCATGTGGATGCGCTGGGCGTGATTGCCATTGGCGTGGGTGGGCTGGAGGCCGAGACCGTGATGCTGGGCCGCGCCAGCATGATGCGCCTGCCCGATATCGTGGGCGTGCAGCTGACGGGCAAGCGCCAGAGCGGTATTACTGCCACCGACATCGTGCTGGCGCTGACCGAGTTTTTGCGCAAGGAGCGCGTGGTGGGCGCCTATGTGGAGTTCTTTGGCGAAGGCGCCGACAGCCTGTCGATTGGCGACCGCGCCACCATCTCCAATATGTGCCCGGAATATGGCGCCACGGCGGCCATGTTCTATATCGACCAGCAGACCATTGACTATCTGACGCTCACCGGCCGTGAGCCCGAGCAGGTCAAGCTGGTGGAGCATTACGCCAAGACCACCGGCCTGTGGGCCGATGCGCTGAAGACGGCCGAGTACGAGCGCGTGCTGTCCTTTGACCTGCGCAGCGTGGTGCGCAACATGGCCGGCCCCAGCAATCCCCACCGCCGCCTGCCCACCTCGGCCCTGGCCGAGCGCGGCATTGCCGATGAGGCCAAGCTGCAGACCGCCTACCAGCAAGAGGCCCATGGCCAGATGCCCGATGGCGCCGTCATCATTGCCGCCATCACCAGCTGCACCAACACCAGCAATCCGCGCAACGTGGTGGCTGCGGGGCTGGTGGCCAAAAAGGCCAATGCGCTGGGGCTGCTGCGCAAGCCCTGGGTCAAGACCTCGTTTGCGCCGGGCTCCAAGGTGGCCAAGCTCTATTTGGAAGAAAGCGGTCTGTTGCCCGAGCTGGAGCAACTGGGCTTTGGCATCGTGGCCTATGCCTGCACCACCTGCAACGGCATGAGTGGCGCGCTGGACCCGGTGATCCAGCAAGAAATCATCGACCGCGACCTCTACACCACGGCCGTGCTCTCGGGCAACCGCAACTTTGACGGCCGCATCCACCCCTATGCCAAGCAGGCATTCCTGGCCTCGCCCCCGCTGGTGGTGGCCTATGCCATTGCCGGCACGGTGCGCTTCGATATCGAGCAGGATGTGCTGGGCCATGACGCGGCCGGCAAGCCCATCACCCTCAAAGACCTGTGGCCCAGCGACGAGGAGGTGGACGCCATCGTGGCCGCCAGCGTCAAGCCCGAGCAGTTCCGCAGCGTCTACATCCCCATGTTCGCCCAGGGCGAGGTGCAGCAGGCCAGCAGCCCGCTGTACGACTGGCGCGCCCAGTCCACCTACATCCGCCGCCCGCCGTACTGGGAAGGCGCGCTGGCGGGCGAGCGAACCCTCCAGGGCATGCGCCCGCTGGCCCTGCTGCCGGACAACATCACCACCGACCACCTCTCGCCCTCCAACGCCATCTTGGCTAGCAGTGCGGCCGGTGAATACCTGGCCAAGATGGGCCTGCCCGAGGAGGACTTCAACTCCTACGCCACCCACCGTGGCGACCACCTGACGGCCCAGCGCGCCACCTTTGCCAACCCCCAGTTGGTGAATGAAATGGCCGTGGTCGACGGCCAGGTGAAGAAAGGGTCTCTCGCCCGCGTGGAGCCCGAGGGCAAGGTGATGCGCATGTGGGAAGCGATTGAGACCTATATGGAGCGCAAGCAGCGGCTGATCATCGTGGCCGGCGCCGACTACGGCCAGGGCTCCAGCCGCGACTGGGCCGCCAAGGGCGTGCGCCTGGCCGGCGTGGAAGCCATTGCGGCCGAAGGCTTTGAGCGCATCCACCGCACCAACCTGATTGGCATGGGTGTGCTGCCGCTGGAATTCCTGCCCGGCACCAACCGCAAGACCCTGAAATTGGACGGCACGGAAACCTATGACGTGCTGGGTGCACGCCACCCCCGCGCCCAGCTGACGCTGGTGGTGCACCGCCAAAATGGCGAGCGTGTGGAGGTGCCTGTCACCTGTCGCCTGGATACTGCTGAAGAAGTGTCCATCTACGAGGCCGGTGGCGTGCTGCAGCGTTTTGCCCAGGATTTTCTGGCCCAAACGCAGGCCACACCTGCACAAGCAGCTATTCCCACCATGGAGTCCGTGTAATGGCTACAGCCCGTCATGCCGCGCAAATCAAGATTGCCGCCACCTATATGCGTGGGGGCACCAGCAAGGGCGTGTTCTTCAATCTGGCCGATTTGCCCGCCGCAGCCCAGCAGCCCGGCGCCGTGCGCGATGCCATCTTGCTGCGCACCCTGGGCAGCCCCGACCCTTATGGCAAGCAAATCGATGGTCTGGGCAATGCCTCGTCCAGCACCAGCAAGGCCGTCATCCTGGCCAAGAGCAGCAAGCCCGGCCACGATGTGGACTATCTGTTCGGTCAGGTTTCCATAGACCAGCCCTTTGTGGACTGGAGCGGCAACTGCGGCAATCTGTCGGCCGCCGTGGGCCCGGCCGCCATCCACATGGGCTTGATCGATGCCGCGCGCATTCCCGCAAACGGCATGGCCACCCTCCGCATCTGGCAGGCGAACATCGCCAAGACCATCGTCGCCCATGTGCCCATCAGCAACGGATCGGTGCAGGAAACCGGTGACTTTGAGCTGGATGGCGTGACCTTTGCCGCGGCCGAAGTGGCGCTGGAGTTTGTGGACCCGGCCGACGATGGCGAAGAGGGGGGCGCGATGTTCCCTACAGGAAACGTCGTGGATGAATTGGAAGTTCCTGGCATAGGGCGCTTCAAGGCCACGCTGATCAATGCCGGCATTCCCACCATCTTTTTGAATGCGGCCGACATCGGCTACACCGGCTGCGAGCTGCAGGGCGACATCAACGAAAACGCTGCCGCACTGGCGCGCTTTGAAACCATTCGCGCCCATGGTGCGCTGAAGATGGGTTTGATCCAAGACCTGTCCGAGGCCGCCAAGCGCCAGCACACGCCCAAGGTGGCCTTTGTGGCGCCGCCCCAAAGCTATACGGCCTCCAGCGGCAAGCGCGTGGAAGCGGCCGATGTGGACCTGCTGGTGCGCGCCCTGTCCATGGGCAAGCTGCACCACGCCATGATGGGTACGGCCGCCGTGGCCATTGGCACGGCAGCTGCCATTCCCGGCACGTTGGTGAATCTGGCGGCCGGTGGTGGCGAGCGCAGCGCCGTGCGCTTTGGCCACCCTTCGGGCACGCTGCGCGTGGGCGCCGAGGCCCGCCAGGCCGCCGATGGCCAATGGCAAGTCACCAAGGCCTTGATGAGCCGCAGCGCCCGCATCTTGATGGAGGGCTGGGTGCGCGTGCCCGGCGATTGTCTGAACGTGGAGCCGGCTCCGCACCACCCCAGCTGATGCTGCCAGGGCCTGCTGCTCACCCTTTCAGTCCCTTGCAGCCAGGCCTTTTTTGAATTTCTGAACCCATTTTTTGCCCCATTTTTCATGGGTTGGGCCGCTGCTTTGCCCATTTTTCAACAACCAGGAGACCTGTCATGACCACTGCAACCACGAGCGCCGCAACTGCACCCGCACCCGCTTTCAAACCCAAGAAATCCGTGGCCCTGTCGGGCGTGACGGCTGGCAACACCGCCCTGTGCACCGTAGGCAAAACCGGCAACGATCTGCACTACCGCGGCTACGACATTCTGGACATTGCCGAGGTCTGCGAGTTCGAGGAAATCGCCCACCTGCTGGTGCATGGCAAGCTGCCTACCAACGCTGAACTGAAGGCCTACAAGGCCAAGCTCAAGGCCTTGCGCGGCCTGCCCGCCAGTGTGAAGGTGGCGCTGGAGCAGCTGCCCGCCGCCAGCCACCCCATGGATGTGATGCGCACCGGCGTGTCGGCCCTGGGCTGCGCCCTGCCGGAAAAAGACGACCACAACCTGCCCGGCGCGCGTGATATTGCCGACCGCCTGATGGCCAGCCTGGGCTCCATGCTGCTGTACTGGTACCACTTCAGCAACTCGGGCCGCCGCATCGAGGTGGAGACCGAGGACGACTCCATCGGCGGCCATTTCCTGCACCTGCTGCATGGCGAAAAGCCTGCGGACAGCTGGGTGCGCGCCATGCACACCTCGCTGAATCTGTACGCCGAGCATGAGTTCAATGCTTCCACCTTCACCGCCCGCGTGGTGGCCGGCACGGGCAGCGATATGTACTCGGCCATCACCGGCGCCATCGGTGCGCTGCGCGGCCCCAAGCATGGGGGGGCCAACGAGGTGGCCTTCGAGATCCAGAAGCGCTACGACAACCCGGCCGAAGCCGAGGCCGACATCCGCCAGCGCGTGGAGAACAAGGAAGTGGTGATCGGCTTTGGCCACCCGGTCTACACCATCAGCGACCCGCGCAATGTGGTCATCAAGGGTGTGGCCAAAAAGCTCTCTGATGAGGCTGGCTCCACCCGCATGTACGACATTGCCGAGCGCCTGGAATCGGTGATGTGGGAAGTGAAAAAAATGTTCCCCAACCTGGACTGGTTCAGCGCCGTCAGCTACCACATGATGGGCGTGCCCACCGCCATGTTCACACCGCTGTTTGTGATTGCCCGCACCAGCGGCTGGGCGGCCCACATCATCGAGCAGCGCCAGGACAACAAGATCATCCGCCCCAGCGCCAACTACACCGGCCCGGACGATCTGGCCTTTGTGCCCATCGAACAGCGCAGCTGATCCGGGGCTTGGAAGGTTTTGGGGATGCCGGAGCGGGCCCACACAGCACAGCGGGCCCGCAAAGCACAACCCGAACGGCCAGACAACGCTTCAGGCGCGGCGCGTGCCCGCAGACAGTATGTCTATACGGCAAGGGCGCGCAACAAAGCATCAAGCGCTGTATGGCCGCCTCCACACGAAGCAAACAGCCCATTGAAAGGAGATGCATGAGCGATTCTCTGCTGCAGCCGCGCTCGCTGAGCATGGCCATTGCCGACAGGCTGCGCCAACGCATCCTGGCGCATGAGTGGGCACCAGGTGCATCGCTCAACGATGCCGACATCGCCCACGGCTACGGCGTCAACCGCGCGTCAGTGCGCGAGGCACTCAAGCTGCTGTGCCATGACGGGCTGCTGCAAGCCCATCCACACCATGGCATGACGGTGGCCGTGCCCAATGCCGCGCAGTTGCGCGAGGCGCTGGCGCTGCAGCAGTGGCTGGGCCGCTTTGTGCGCGAGCAGGGTAGCGGCCTGCCCGACAACAGCTTGGCGTATGCCATGCTGCGCATGGCGGAGCAGCGTGTGTGCTTGGGCCATGTGCCCGGGGCTGCCGCAGGCTGGCCGGCACAGCGCTCCCGTGTAGCTTGAAGGGCAGCGGTGCACATCGGCAAAGGCGGAATACGCCATGGCTTTATGCGAAACAGTGGTGTGCTCCCATGCCAGGGCGCCGCGCAAGGGCCTACGCCGGCCGCGCCGCCCCGTCGCGCTGGTGCCGTCTCCCTCCATCGCCTAGCGATAAAGAGGGGGAGGGCGCGCAGCGGCTCAGGGGGAGCCAGTTCACTTTTTCATGCGTCGCCACAAGGTTGCGCGGCTGATGCCCAGGATTTCGCAGGCGCGGCGCTGGTCGCCCTGGACCGATTCCAGCACCTCGCGCAGATGGGCCTGCTCGGCCTGGCGCCCGGCCTGTTGCAGTCGGCCGCTATCGGCTGCAGGAGGGGGCGTTGCACATTCGGGAAACAGCTCCAGCAGCCGCTGTGTGTCCACCTGTCCTTGCGCATCTCGCAGATGGCTGTGCGCAGCCAGCAGGCGCTCCACCCAGTTGTCCAGCTCGCGCACATTGCCGGGCCAGCGGTGGTGGGTGGCATGCGCCAGCACGGCATCGAGCAGTTGGGTCATCACGGCCGCGTTGCCGCTGTGCAAGGCCTCGGGGCCGGCCAGGCCCAGGCGGCGGGCCAGCAGGCTGCGGGCCAGCATGCTCACGTCCGCACTGCCGCGAGCCCAAAGCGTTGGTGCCTGCAGCCGCAGCACGGCCAGGCGGTAGAACAGGTCGCGGCGGAACTGGCCGCGCTCCACCTGCGCCGCCAGATCGGCATGGGTGGCGGCCATGACGCGCACATCGATGGGCACCGGCACCGTTGCGCCCACGCGCAGCACCTCGCGCTCCTGCAGCACACGCAGCAGGCGGGACTGCAGTGCCAGCGGCATGTCGCCGATCTCGTCCAGAAACAGCGTGCCGGTGTGGGCGGCCTCGATCAGGCCGGTTTTGCCACCACGGCGGGCCCCGGTGAAAGCGCCTTCCTCGTGGCCGAACAGCTCGCTTTCCAGCAGGCTCTCGCTCAGCGCGGCGCAGTTCACGGCCAGAAAGGGTTGGCTGGCGCGCGCGCTGGCGCGGTGCATACCCTGGGCCAGCAACTCCTTGCCGGTGCCGCTGTCTCCCTGGATCAGCACCGTGGCATCACTGGCGGCAAAAGTGTGGGCCAGTGCGCGCAGGCGTTCCACGGCGGGGCTGCTGCCCACATAGTCTTGCAGCTGCCAGCGTGCGCCCACGCTGCGCTGGCGCTGGCTGGCACGCAGGCTGCGGTCGGCGCGCTGGATCACGGCAGGGTCGCGGCAGACGACCAGGGCGCCGGTGATCTGCCCGCCCTCGCGCATGGGGGCGCGGCGTACCACCAGGGTGCGCGCGGCCAGCTGGACCACATCCTCGTTGCCTTCCTCACCAGTCAGGGCTGCGCGCATGTCCAGCGCCGGCGCCAACTGGGCCAGCTGCTGACCGTGCAAGGCCGCTGCCGGGCTGCCCAGCAGCGCCGCCATATGCGCGTTGATGGCGCGGATGCGGCCCTGGGCATCGACGGCTGCCACGCCGTCCTGCAACTGGGCCAGCACGCTTTCCAATCGCTGCTGGCGGTCACGTTCGGCACGGCGTTGGCGTGCCAGCAGCAGCGCATCCTGCAGCGCCTGGCGCACGGCAGCGTCCGAATACAGCAGCACGCTGGCCATGCCGGCCTGCTCGGCCAGATCGGCCACCAGGCCGGGGGCCACCACGGCCTCCACACCGGCCGCCAGCAACTGCTGCACGCAGGCTGGCGCATCTTCCGGGCCGCGGTAGGCGAATTGAGCCAGACCCAGGCCGAACAGGGCGTCGAACTGCGCCACCTCGGCCGAGGGTGGGCCGAAAGACACCAGGCCCACGCGGCCGGCCTGGCCGCTGGTGCGTTCACGCGCCTGGCGCAATGCCTGCAACAGGTCCAGCCCCCGCACCTCGACGATGGCCACCGGCATGTCCACGCGCTCACGCAGCCAGGCACCGCTGGCCCCGGCCGCCACCAGGGCATCGATGGGCTGGCGTGCGTGCAGGGCGCTCACGGCCTGCACGGCTTCATCGAAGGCAGCGCCGATATGGCTCAGCCTCACCTGGCTTGCCCAGGGGCCGGCCAGGCCTTGCATGACCCGGCCGACACGGTGGCGGCCCACGGTGACGATATGGGGCAGGGCGGACGCTGTGGTGTGGGTGGTTGCATGCATGCAATCGATTATTTCATCGCTGAAGCAATCGGCCCCGGCTGCTGCACCCTCATCCATGGCGTGGTGCATCGCCAGGGAGGAATTTGCAATGGAATCAAGGGTTTAAGGCGCCTAGGGTTTTCACTGAAAGACGGTGGCACAGGGATTGCGCTGTGGAGGGCGTACCGGCGGTACTGCCGGCCTCTACACCAGAGACATCGCAAATAGGAGAACCAGTCCATGTCTATTTCCCGTCGTTCCGTGATGCAAGCCACCGCGCTGCTGGCCGTCCTGACCGCCATCGGCAGCGCCCAGGCCGCAGACAACTGGCCCAGCCGTCCCATCCGCTTCATCGTGCCGTTCTCGGCCGGTGGGGCCAATGATTTGCTGGCACGCTCGGCGGCCGAAGGCGCATCCCGCGTGCTGGGCCAGCCCATCGTGGTGGAAAACCGTCCCGGTGGCGGCGGCACCGTGGGCGCCGATCTGGTGGCCAAGTCCCAGCCCGATGGCTACACCTGGCTGATCAGCGCCGCCGGCGTGATCTCCAACAGCCAGATCAAGAAGCGCATGCCCTTCAAGGACGATGACCTGCTGCCCGTGGTGATGATTGGCCTGGCACCCTCGGTGATTGTGGTGCCCAAGAGCGCGCCCTACCAGAATCTGCGCGAGTTCATCGAGGCCTCCAAGCAGGGCGAGGGTTTCAACTTCGCCACGGCCGGCACCGGCAGCACGCCGCATTTCGTGGCCGAGATGCTGAATGTGAAATACGGCGCCAAGCTGCAGCCCGTGCCCTACAAGAGCGGTTCGGAAAGCACCACCGCCGTGCTGGGCGGGCAGGTGGAAGGCACGTCCGAGGCCAGCATCATCGCCTTGCCGCACATCCTGAAGGACGGCAAGTTCAAGCCCCTGGCCACGACCTGGACCCAGCGCATCTCGGCCTATCCCCAGCTGTCCACCGCCGTGGAGCAGGGCTTCCCGGATTTGCAGATCGCGCACTGGGCCGGACTGCATGCGCCCAAGGGCACGGCGCACGCCACCATGGACAAGCTGGCCGCTGCCGTGGACAAGGCCATGCGTGAGCCTGCCACCGTTGAAAAGCTCAAGGCCCTGGGCATCGAGCCCGTGGGTGGCACGCGCGCCGACTTCATCAAGTTCACCGACGCCGAGCGCCAGCGCCTGGGCGAAATCGTCAAGGCCGCCAAGATGCAGGAGCAGTAAGCCGCTTCCCCGGGCATGCGGCATGGCCGCCTGCCTTTTCTTTCTCGGGCGTGCTGCTGCGGCAGTGCTTCCGTCTTTTTTAGCAACCACAGCATGCACTCCATGAGCACCCAGCAAAAACTCAAGCAACTCATCAACGAACGCCGCGGCGTCATCGTGCCCGGCGCCTTCAACGCCATGTCGGCCCGCGTGGTGGCCGACCAGGGCTTTGAAGCCATTTATGTGACCGGTGCCGGTGTGACCAATATGTGGTTTGGCCTGCCCGACCAGGGCTTTATGGGCCTGACCGATATTGCCGACCACACGGCACGCATCCGCGAGGCAGTGGACCTGCCCCTGATCGTCGATGCCGACACCGGCTTTGGCAACGCCCTCAATACCTACCACGCCGTGCGCACACTGGAGCGTGCGGGCGCCGACTGCATCCAGCTGGAAGACCAGATTTCGCCCAAGCGCTGCGGCCATTTCAGTGGCAAGGAAGTGATCGAAACCAGCGAGATGGTGGGCAAGATCAAGGCCGCCTGCGATGCCCGCCGCAACGGCGACACCCTCATCATGGCCCGCACCGATGCGGCCGCCATCCACGGCTTTGACGCCGCGGTGGAGCGCGCCCAGCGCTATGCCGAAGCCGGTGCCGACATGCTGTTTGTGGAAGCAGTGACCAGTGCCGACCAGATCCGTGCCCTGACCCAGCGCCTGAAAACGCCCCAGCTGATGAACATGGTGATTGGTGGCAAGACCCCCATCACCAGCACCGAATCGCTGGCCGAAATGGGCTTCAGCATCGTGCTCTACGCCAACGCCACGCTGCAGGGTGCAGTGGCCGGCATGCAGCGCGCTTTGGGCGCGCTCAAGGCCGAGCGCCATCTGCAGGAAGACCCAGCCCTGGTGGTACCCTTTGCCGAGCGCCAGCGCCTGGTGTGCAAGCCGGAATGGGACGCCATGGAGCAGCGTTACAAGTGAGCGGGCGGCGGTGCGCTGGCACGGGCTTTCTGTCCGTAGCCCGCTAGTTGTAGTCTCTCAACACGCTGTTCCCGTTGACGCCAAGGCGAGTGATGGGAGGGCGATGTGATGTGGCGGATGTGGTCGACGGAAGTTGTAGTGATACAGCCAAGGCTGCAATTCACACGCTCGGTGCTGTGAGGTCGGGTAGATGAAGGCTGGCCCTGGACGTTGCCACTTGCGAACGGTGTGTTCGCTCAAGCCTGCGGCGGGCTGCCGCAGGCTTGAGCCCGATTCGGACAATCTCGCTCACCAGATGCTCTCGTCTTCACGGCGTCATTGAGGCATTCTTGTGGATGTCCATTCGAGGAGTCCTCGAAAGAAGTTGGCCAGCTTGAGAGCATCCATTTTCTTTCACCTCGGGGGAGCAACCTCTTGGGAAATGACAGCAGTTGCTGCCCGCCAGCTTGTCTGTCCACTATGCCAGGGGCTGTGCGGCAATGATGTGCCGCAGCTCCGCGCGCACCCACTCAATCTTTTCGGGATCGTCGAAGCTGTACAAATCCTTCAGGTCATCGCGCTCCAGCAGGGCGCAAAAGGCCAGCCAGAACTTGGGCTCCAGGGCCGCCACGGCCAGGTGGCCGCCGTCCGCAGTCTCGTACATTGCATAGCAGAGCAGCGATTCTGTGAGCTTGCTCTGGCCTGCGGGCTGGCTGCGGCCTTCGGTATTGACCGTGGCCAGGGGAATGACGGCATGGGCCAGAACGCCGTCGGCAATGGCGATGTCCACATGCCTGCCAGGCCCCCCACGCGCCACATCGTAGAGCGCGGCCAGAATGCCCATGACGGCGGGCATGGAGCCCCCCAGCAAATCGGCCTGCGGCAGGCTGGTGAGTGCCGGCGCCTGGCCTGCTGCGTCGTTCTGGTCGGCTACGCCGGTCAGGGCGCAGTAATTCATGTCATGGCCGGGCGCGTTGCGGTAGGGGCCGGTCTGGCCATAGCCGGTGAGGCTGCAATACACCAGCTTGGGGTTGCGGGCGGCAACCTGGGGCCAGCCCACGCCCAGGCGTTCCATCACGCCGGGGCGAAAGCTCTCCACCAGTACATCGGCCTGCTCGCACAGCTTGAGCAAGGTCGCCACGCCTTCGGGACTTTTGAGATTCAGCCCCAGGCCGCGCTTGTTGCGGTTGACCAGGGTGCGCACCGGCTCGGCTGTGTAGTCGCCGGCTTCCAGGTCTTCGATCTTGATCACGTCGGCACCCAGGTCGGCCAGGTGCAGGGTGCACATGGGGCCGGGCAGCAAACGGGTCAGGTCCAGAATGCGTACCCCCGCCAAGGGGGCTGCTGTGGCAGGGGTGGACGCAGTGGAAGGTTGTGTGTGGAGTGGTGACATGGTGGCTGGCAAAGAAAGGCTGGGGCCAGTCTAGTCAGCCAGTGCGGGGCGCTGCAATGGCCGTCCTGGTCAATGCCATTGGCCGGAATGCTCACCCATGGCCCATGCACTGCCAATGTGCTGCGCCAATGCCAGCGCAACCCAGGAGCAAGCGGCACAGCACAACGGCACACAGGCACACAGGCACACAGGCACACAGGCACACAGGCACACAGGCACACAGGCACACAGGCACACAGGCACACAGGCATGAAGCCTAGGGTTTGTGCTGTGTTGATTCTGGTTTTGCTCTTTTATATTTGTAACATTGTTGAGCAATATTGTTATTTTTGTTGATTCTCCTATTTCGCCTCACATCGCATGGCCATGAAGCACTCCAACCCCTTTCTCTCCCGACGTTTTTTGATAGCAGGCGCAGCCGCATTGCTGGCCAGCCCGATTGGTGCACAGACACGTTATCCGGATAAGCCGATTCGTTTGATCGTCGGTTATGCGCCCGGTGGCTCTGTGGACGCCGTGGGGCGGGTGATGGGCGATGTATTGGCCAAATACCTCAATGCAACCGTGGTGGTGGAGAACATCGCCGGCGCAGCAGGCGTGGTGGGCGCGCAGCGGGTGGTCAGTGCCAAGCCGGATGGCTACACCTTGCTGGCCGGCTCCAGCAATGAAATGGCGGGGACCAAGTTCGTCAATGCCGCGCAGAAATACGACCCGGCCGTGGATTTGACCAGCATTGCTTTGGCCGCTGAAGTGCCCAATCTGTGGGTGGCGGCCGCGCATGTTCCGGTCAAAAACCTGGACGAGTTCATTGCGCTGGTCAAGGCCAACCCGGGCAAGTACAGCTATGGCAGCCCGGGCATAGGTTCTACGCCGCACTTCTCGGGTGAGCTGATCAAGAAATACGCCGGGGTGAACATCACCCATGTGCCCTATCGCGGCTCTCCGTCCATGGTGAACGACTTGGCCGGTGGCAATTTGGATTTCGCCATCATCTCGCCGACGGTGGCGGCGCCGTTTTTGCAGAACGGCAAGATGAAGGCCTTGGGGGTCACCACACCACATCGCATTGCGGCCATGAAAGATGTTCCGGCTCTGGGGGAGAACGCTGCCCTGAAGGGCTATGCCCTGACCGGGTGGTTCGCACTGGCCGGGCCCAAAGGCTTGCCAAGCGAGGTGGTCAGTCAGCTGCGTGCCGCAGTGACTGCGGGATTGAAGGATCCCGTATATCGCGGCCGACTGGAAGCGGCCGGGCTGATCCCAGCCAAAGGCGACGAGAACCTGGCAAAGATCATCCGCACCGACATGGACAAATATGCGGACTTGGTGAAGTTCGCCAACATCACTCCGGAAAACTGAGCAGTCATCACTGACGCTGACCCGCCTGGCATGGCCCAGGCGGGTTTTTTTATGCCTGCTTGCCAGCGAAAAAATGGCCACCCTCCCAAGGGAGCGGTGGCCGGATGGTGGGCAGAGGAACCTGCCCGCAGCATGTCGTGGCTACATGTGGTTGGGCAGCGCGGTCACGATGCCAGGGAAGATCCACAGAATCGCCAGGGCCAGCACCATCAGGCAGAAATAGGGCGCGCAGACCCTGGCGATGTAGGTGACTTGCTTGCCCGTCATGCCTTGCAGCACAAACAGGTTAAAGCCCACGGGTGGCGTGATTTGCGCGGTCTCCACGGTGATCACCAGGAAGATGCCGAACCACAGCGGATCGATGCCCGCCGCCTGGATGATGGGCAGCACCACGCTCATGGTCAGCACGATGGTGGAGATGCCATCCAGAAAGCAGCCGATCAGAATGTAGAAGATGCCCAGCACGATGATCAGCATCACCGGAGACAGCTGCAGGCTGCCGACGAACTCGGCCAGTTGGCGCGGCAGGCCGATATAGCCCATGGACAGGGTCATAAAGGCCGCGCCCGCCAGGATCAGGGCAATCATGCAGTACAGGCGGGTGGCGCCGAACAGCGAGTCCCTGAAGTTCTTCCAGGTCAGAGCGCCTTGCAGTGCCGACAGCACCAGCGAGCCCAGCACACCAATGGCGGCGGCCTCGGTGGCCGTGGCAATGCCGGTGTAGATGCTGGCAATCACTGAGGCAATCAACAGCACCACCGGAATCAGGTGCCGGGCCTCGTGCAGCTTTTGCATAAAGCTCATGGAGGCATCGGCCTTGGGCACTTTCTCGGGGTTCATCAGCGCCCAGACCATGATCCAGCCGCTGAACATCAACGCCAGCATCAGCCCGGGCAGCACGCCGGCCATGAAGAGCTTGGAGATGGAGAGCTCGGCCGAGACGCCGTAGACGATGAGGATGATGGAGGGCGGGATCAGCAGGCCCAGCGTGGCGGGGCCGCCCAACGAGCCAATGACCTGGTCTTCCGGATAGCCGCGTTTGCGCAGCTCGGGAATGTTCATCTTGCCCACGGTGGCGCAGGTGGCGGCGGACGAGCCGGACACGGCAGCAAAAATGGTGCAGCCAATCACATTGGTGTGCAAAAGCCGGCCGGGCAGGGCGTTGACCCAGGGTGCCAGGCCTCGGAACATGCTCTCCGACAGATTGGTGCGATAGAGGATTTCACCCATCCACACAAAGAGCGGCAGGGCCGTGAGTGTCCAACTGCTGGCCGAACCCCAGATGGTCATGGCCATGGCGTCGCCTGCCGCGCGGGCGGTGAAAAACTCCATGCCGAACCAGGCCACGCCGGCCAGCGTGAGGCCGACCCAGACGCCGCCGCTCAGCAGAGCCAGCAGCACCACGATCAAGGCAATGCTTGCGGTGATTTCATTCATGGTGGGCATCCTCCTGTGCCGCTTGCTTGCGTTGTCCCGTCAGCTCCAGCACCAGCTCATCGCAAAAGGCGATGAAGAACACCACCGTGCCCAATGCCATGAAAACCTGTGGAATCCACATGGGGGTGGCGTCGATGCCCACCGATATATCGCCAATGTCCCAGGACTGCCACACCAGGTGCGTGGCGTAGAAGGCCAGGAATCCCGAGAGCACGGTGGCAATGAGCAGGGCGGCCACTTCCATGGCCTTGCGTGCCTGGCCCTTGAGGGCGCCCAGCAGCAGGGTCACGCGGATGTGCTCGCCTTTTTTGAGCGTGCTGGCCAGCGCCATGAAGCCGGCACCGGCCATGGCATAGCCGGCGTAGGCATCGGTGCCAGGGGCACTGAAACCGAAGAGGCGGCTGGCGATGGTGAGCAGCACCATGACCAGCACCCCAATCATTGACAAGCCAGCCAGCCAGGCGCTGGAGGCGTACAGAGCATCTAAAAACTTTCGCATAGCAGGGCTTTCCAAGCGGAATGGGCCAGGCATTGCACCGCATGGCTGCCGTGCAATGCCGTGGGCCGGGTATTACTTGCCTGCCTTGTAGGTGTCCAAAATGGCCTTGCCTTCGGCGCCGGCCTTTTCGGTCCATTCCTTGACCACGGTTTCACCCAGCTTGGCCAGATCCGCCTTCAGCTGGGGCGAGGGCAGCTCCACGCTCATGCCGCCTTGCTTGAGCGTGGCCTGGGACTTGGCATCCACCTCGCGCGACTCCTTCCAGCCGCGCTCTTCGGCGGCCGCCGCGGCCTTGAGCAGCGCGTCCTGCTCGGGCTTGCTCAGCGCGGCAAAAGCCTTTTTGCTCACGGTGACCGCGTTCTTGGGGATCCAGGCCTGGACGTTGTAGTAGTACTTCAGGCTTTCGAACAGCTTGTTGTCGGCACCGGTGGCGCTGGAAGAAATCAGCCCGTCGACCACGCCCGTGGCCAGGGCCTGGGACAGCTCGGCTTCCTGCACGGTCACGGGCTGGGCACCGATCAGCTCGCCGATGCGGGCCGTGGTGGGCGAGTACACGCGCCACTTCATGCCCTTGAGGTCGGCCACGGACTGCACGGGCTTTTTGGTGTAGATGCCCTGTGGTGGCCAGGCCACGGCATACAGCAGCACCTGGCCCTGCTTGTCGAGCAGCTTTTGCAGCGCCGGCTTTTGTGCCTGGTAGAGCTTGAAGGCTTCTTCGTAGCTGCTCACCAGAAAGGGCAGGCCGTCGACGCCAAAGAGTTGCGATTCGTTCTGGAAGCTGACCAGGAAGAATTCACCCATCTGCGCATTGCCGGTTTGCACGGCGCGCTTGATCTCGGGCATCTTGAACAGCGAAGCGCCAAAGTGCGGCGTGATCTTGAGCTTGCCACCGGTGGCGGCATCCACGTCCTTGACGAACAGTTCGTTGTTCTTGGAGTGGAAGTTGAACGCCGGGTAGGCCGTGGCGAAGTCCCACTTGGTCTGGGCGGCGGCAGCGCCGGCAAAGCCGATGCTGGCGATCAGGGCCGTGGTGGCGCAAAAGATGCGTCGTTGCATGGTGATGTCTCCTTACTGGGGTGAAGACAGGGCGGTGCCATTGCCCTGTCATGGTGTGGCAAGGCCGCGGTATGCGTTACGGGGGTGGCCTTTCACCCGCCGAAATTAGCACTGCTCACCGCAAGAGGTCATCAGGGATTTCAACAATAGATGCTGATGGTAGGTTTCATATTCTTCTCTTGTTGGTTGATTTGATTGAAATTGTTCAACCAAAAAAAGAGAAAGAAAAACAGCGCAGCAATGTGAAAGCGCTGCCCGTTCGCCACGCTGAGCGCGTGAATACGTTCTCAGGCGCGCACGCCTTGCTCGGCCAAGCGGCGTGCATAGGCCGCCAGGATGATGCGCTCCGAATGCACCAGATAGTCGTGCAGGGAGTTGGAGGCCTCGGTCAGCTTGCCGGCCTCGAACAGCGCCAGCAGCTTGGAGTTCATGTCCACATAGGGCGCGTGCAGAAATTCCGGGTCGCGCAGCAGGCCGAAGGCCAGGCGCAGCTCGGCCAGCAGGTGGGTGAACATGGTGTCCAGCCGCTCGCTGTCGGCCAGCGCGACGACGGCTTTGTGGAAGGCCATATTTGCCGAGCCCACGGCAGGCCAGTCGCGCTCCTCGCGGCCACGCAATGCATCTTCCACGGCGGCACGCATGGCGCTGCGCGCCGGGTGCATGGGGTAGGCCTGGGCCAGAGCCTGGCACTCGATCATGCGGCGCACGCGGTAGATGTCCATGATGGACGCCATGCTGGGCGCCGCCACCGACACGCCCTTGTTGGGCTCGTGCACCAAAAGCCCTTCCTTGGTCAGCAGCCGGAAGGCCTCGCGCAGTGTGTTGCGTGAAATGGCCAGGCTTTCGCTGAGTGCGGCCTCGGACAGCCGCTGGCCCGGCTCCCAGTCGCCAGCGATCAACTTGCTGCGCAGTTCTTCGGTCACGCGGTCGGCGAGGTTCTGGGTGTCGGTGGTGCGGCTCATGGTGGGTTGTGGGTTGGAGGCAGGCAGTCACGCAGTGTAGCCAGAGCGCGCGTGCTGCAGCGCCCAATTCTTGCTCGCACAGAAGCATGCGGTTGCCCTCTTGCCCAGGAAGAGGGAGCAAGGATAGCGATTGCCTCGCAGAAGGGCGGAGGGCTGTGGCCTTCTTGCCTGGTGATGTGGCCCATGCGCTTTTCAGGCTGCTCCCTAGGGTTTGTACTGTATGTGTGACTCTTGTGTCATATAGAAAATTGAGTTTGGTAAGACAAGATTGAATTTTTGTTCAACAAAAAATAGAAGATCGATCAATAGGTATCGGTTTCTTGTCTTTCGATCAACATGCGATGTGCATCGCATGCTGCGGTGATGTGCCCTGTGGGCGCGCGCCGGCAAATGGGTTCTTCGCCACGCCTTGCTGCGTCGCTGAGGGCCCGGAACCCATGAGTAGGAAGAATCACCACATGCTGGCTGACGTTAATCTTTGGCCCCTGATCGGGGTGGCCATCATCATTGCGGGCTTTGTGCTGCGCTTTAACCCCATGCTGGTCGTGATCGTCACGGCCATTGGCACGGCCATGGCGGCGGGCTTTCCGCTGGACAAGGTGCTGGCCACCATTGGCACGGGCTTTATCAAGACGCGCAATCTGCCGCTGATCATTCTGCTGCCGCTGGCCGTGATCGGTCTGCTGGAGCGCCACGGCCTGCGCCAGCATGCGCAGCGCTGGATCAGCTCCATCAAGTCGGCCACGGCCGGTCGCCTGCTGATCGTCTACCTGGCGGCGCGCCAGCTCACGGCTGCCATCGGTTTGACCAGCCTGGGTGGACACCCGCAGATGGTGCGCCCGCTGCTGGCGCCCATGGCCGAAGGCGCCACCGAATCCCGTTACGGCAAGCTGCCCGCCAAGGTGCGCGACAAGCTGCGGGCCTATTCCGCTGCCACGGACAACGTGGGCCTGTTTTTTGGCGAGGACATCTTCGTGGCCTTTGGTGCCATCGTGCTGATGACCACCTTCTTGCGTGAGGCGGGTATCGAGGTCGAGCCCATCCACGTGGCGCTGTGGGGCATTCCCACGGCTGTTTGCGCTTTTGCGATCCACGCCTGGCGCCTGCGCCGCCTGGACAAGACCCTGACCCGCGAAATGGCCGCCCACCAAGCCGCCCTCCCAGTCGCTGACAGCCAGAAAGCCTGAACATGATTCTCTCTATCCAGCATCTTTACTATCTGGTGGGCTTTGTCCTGGCGGTCACGGCCGTCATGACGCTGCGCGACGCCAGCAACCCCAAGCGCTTCAGCAGCGGCCTGTTCTGGGCGCTGTACGCGGCGGTCTTCCTGGTGGGCGAGCGACTGCCTCCCACCTGGGTGGGCGTGGGGGCCGTGGTCATGGCCGTGATTGCCGGCTTTGGGGGTGTGGCCGGTGGGCGCCACGCACCGCGCAGCGATGCCGAATACCTGGCCAGCGCCAAGCGCCTGGGCAACAAGCTTTTTGCGCCGGCCCTGGCCATTCCCCTGGTGACCATGGCCGGCACGCTCAGTGCCTCGCATTTGATCATCGGTGGCACGCCGCTGCTGGACCCCAAGAACGCCACACTGGTGAGCCTGGGTGTGGGCTGTGTGCTGTCGCTGGCGCTGGTGTGCTGGCTGACCCGTGAGACACCGGCCCAGGGCATGCGTGAATCACGTCGTCTGACCGATGCCCTGGGTTGGGCCCTGGTGCTGCCGCAGATGCTGGGCATGCTGGGCCTGGTGTTCTCGGACGCGGGCGTGGGCAAGGCCGTGGCCTATGTGACCACCACCTATATCAACATGGACATGCGCTTTGTGGCGGTGGCCGTGTATGTGATTGGCATGGCGTTGTTCACCATCATCATGGGCAATGGATTTGCCGCCTTCCCGGTGATGACAGGGGGCGTGGGCGTGCCGGTGCTGGTGGGCGTCTACCACGGTGACCCCGCCGTGATGGCCGCCGTGGGCATGCTCTCGGGCTATTGCGGCACCTTGTTGACGCCCATGGCTGCCAACTTCAACCTGGTGCCGGCCGCCTTGCTGGAAATTGACAAGAATGCGGTGATACGCGCGCAGATGCCCACGGCCATTGCGCTCTTGATTGCCAACATATTCCTGCTGAATTTCCTGATGTTCCGCTGAGGAGAACTGCCATGACTGCAGACACGAACGCCCGCATTCTGCTCACCGGTTTCGAGCCGTTTGACAAAGATCCCATCAACCCTTCCTGGGAAGTGGCACGTGCGCTCGACGGCGCGGAGATCGCCGGTGGCTCCGTGCATGCCGTGCAGCTGCCCTGTGTGTTCGGCGACGCTGTGGCGGTGCTGGACGAGGCGCTGGCCCGTCTGCAGCCCACGCTGGTCATCAGCTTGGGCCTGGCCAGTGGCCGCAGCGACATCACGCCCGAGCGTGTGGCCATCAATATCGATGACGCCCGCATTCCCGACAACGCAGGCAAGCAGCCGGTGGACGAGGCCGTGGTGGACAAGGCGCCTGCTGCCTACTTCTCCACGCTGCCCATCAAGGCCATGGTGCGCAACCTGCGGGAGGTGGGCATGCCTGCTTCGGTGTCCAACACTGCGGGCACTTTTGTCTGCAACCATGTTTTTTATGCCTTGATGCACAGACTGGCACGCCGTGGGGCGCCCGGCGTGCGTGGTGGTTTCATTCATATACCGGCCTTGCCGCAGCAGGCCGCGAATATGCCGGGTATGGCCAGCATGGCCTTGTCCACCCAGGTCGAGGCCATCCGTGCCGCAATTCACACGGCGATGACCACCAAAGAAGACCTGCGTGAAAACGCCGGCCAATTGCATTGAGCCCAGCCAGGAGCACACGATGAAAATGGATTTGAACAGCGATTTGGGCGAGAGCTTTGGCGCCTGGACCATGGGTGACGATGCCGCCATGCTGGACATTGTCAGCAGCGCCAATGTGGCCTGCGGCTTTCATGCCGGCGATGCAGCCGGCATCCTGGCCACGCTGAAAGCTGCCAAGGCGCGCGGCGTGGTGGTGGGCGCCCATGTGGCCTACCGTGACCTGGCCGGTTTTGGCCGCCGCAATATGGATGTGGCAAGTGCCGACCTGGTGGCTGACGTGATCTACCAGATAGGCGCCTTGCAAGGCCTGGCCCAGGCCGCAGGCACCACGGTGCAGTACGTCAAGCCGCATGGCGCGCTGTACAACACCATTGCCCAGGACAAGCGCCAGGCCATCGATGTGATCAATGCCATCAAAGCGATCAACCCCGGCTTGGTGTTGATGGCCCTGGCTGGCTCGCCGCTGATTGGCTGGGCACGCGAGGCCGGATTGACCGTGGTGGCCGAGGCCTTTGCCGACCGGGCCTATATGCCCGATGGCGCCCTTGTGTCGCGCCGTGAGCCCGGTGCCGTGCTGCATGACCCCGTGCACATTGCCGAGCGCATGCTGCAACTGGTGCGACATGGCACGATAGAAGCCGTGGACGGCAGCCAGGTGCGCATAGCGGCCGATTCGATTTGCGTGCACGGCGACAGCCCTGGCGCCGTGGCCATGGCCCGCGTGCTGCGCCAGCGTTTTGAAGCAGAGGGCGTGCGCATCGCTTCTTTTGTGAACGCGTCAGCGAAATGAGTGCCATGCGTTTTTTGCCCGTCAACCGCCAGGCCTTGCTGGTGGAATTGGCCGATCTGCCGCAGACCCTGGTGCTGCTGCAATCGCTGCAAGCCCAGCCCATTGCCGGTGTGCAGGAGCTGGTGCCCGCAGCGCGCACCATCCTGGTGTACTTTGCCCCGCAGCAGATCACGGTGGCCGCGCTGGTGAAGGCCATCGCCGGGCGCGAGCTGGGCGGCAGCGTGCAGCGCAGCGAGGTACTGGTGCAAATCCCCGTGCGCTACGACGGCGAAGACCTGGCCGAGGTGGCGCAGATGCTGGGCATCAGCCCCGAGGAGGTGGTGCGCCGCCACACCGGCAGCGAATGGGCCGTGGCCTTTACCGGCTTTGCGCCGGGCTTTGCCTATCTCAGCGGCGGCGACCCCATCTTCAACGTGGCACGCCGCGCCACGCCGCGCACCAAGGTGCCAGCGGGCGCCGTGGCCCTGGCCGGCACCTTCAGCGCGGTCTACCCCCAGGCCAGCCCAGGTGGCTGGCAAATCATTGGCGTGACCGACGCCGCCATGTGGGATGTGGAGCGTGAACTGCCCGCGCTCTTGCAGCCCGGCTACCGCGTGCAGTTTGTGGATGCAGCAAAAACCATAGCTGCTGGTGCAGACCAACAGCCAGACTGCAAGCCAAACAATGCCAAGGTGCAGGCCGTAAAAGCACATAAAGCTATCCAAATTGAAGAGGCCGCTGCAGAGACCGGCACAGCACTGCGCGTGCAGTCCACCGGCCTGCTCACCCTGTTCCAGGACCTGGGCCGCCATGGCCAGGCCGGGCAGGGCGTATCGGCCTCGGGCGCCATGGACCAGGGCGCGCTCAAGACCGCCAACCGCCTGGTGGGCAATCCCAGCCAGTTGCCGGTGCTGGAAACCGTGGGCGGTGGCCTGGCCCTGCAAAGCGTGGGCGACAACGTGGTGGCCATCACCGGTGCCGATGCTCCGCTGTGGCTGCGCACGGCCGACGGCCAGCGCTGGTCTGTGCCCCGCTATGCCCCCGTGGCCCTGGCCGATGGCGATGTGCTGCAGATAGACCAGCCCTGCTCCGGCGCACGCTGCTATGTGGCCGTGCGCGGCGGCTACCGGGTAGTGCCGGTGCTGGGCAGCGCATCCACCGACACCCTGGCCCATGTCGGCCCGCCAGCCCTGCAGCGCGGCCAGTTGCTGCCTGTACAGCCCGTGCAAGGCGCGCAGGCCGTGGTGGGCGCGGCCCAGTTGCCGCCGCAGGGCCTCCCCGCTGCCGGCTTTGACGTGGTGCTGGACGTGGAGCTGGGCCCGCGCACCGACTGGTTCACGCCCGACGCCGTGGCCTTGCTGGCCGCGCAGCGCTGGCAGGTCACGCCCCAGTCCAACCGCGTGGGCCTGCGCCTGGCGGGCGACACGCCGCTGTCCCGCTCCATCACCAGCGAGCTGCCCAGCGAGGGCACGGCTTTGGGCGCTATCCAGGTGCCCGCCAGCGGCCAGCCCGTACTGTTTTTGGCCGACCACCCTTTGACTGGGGGCTACCCCGTCATTGGCTGCGTGGCGCCCCACCACCTGGACCTGGCGGGACAGATTCCCGTGGGCGCCTGGATTCGCTTTAACCCCATTCGTTCTTTTGAAGAACTCACACCATGATTTCCAAAGTCCTGATTGCCAACCGTGGCGAAAACGGCCGCAACGCGGACGTTTCAGCAAATTGCGGTGCCTGCGCAGCAGGCTACGGCGATCTCGCAACCCCGATCTTTGCTGGCTGAGGTGCCCTTTATGATTTCCAAGGTTTTAATTGCGAACAGAGGCGAGATTGCCGTCCGCATTGCCCGCGCCTGCGCCGACTATGGCGTGAAGTCGGTGGCGGTCTACGCCGATGCCGACATCGATGCCCTGCACACCCGCGCGGCCGACCAGGCTTTTGGCCTGGAGGGCGACAAGCCTGCCGACACCTATCTGAACGCATCCAAGCTGCTGGCCATTGCCAAGCGCTGCGGCGCCGACGCCGTGCACCCCGGCTACGGTTTTCTGTCGGAAAGCGCGGCCTTTGCCCAGGCCGTGATCGACGCAGGCCTTACCTGGATTGGACCCAAGCCCGACACCATTGCCCAGCTGGGCGACAAGGTGCAGGCGCGCAAGATTGCACTCAAAGTCGGCGCGCCGCTGGTGGCTGGCACGTCGGAACCGGTGAAAGGCGCCAGCGAGGTGCTGGACTTCGCCCAGCAGCATGGCCTGCCCATCATCATCAAGGCCGCGTTTGGCGGCGGCGGGCGCGGCATGAAGATCGCTTGGCGCATGGACGAGGTGGAAGAGCTCTACCACTCTGCCGTGCGTGAGGCCGTCACCGCCTTTGGCCGGGGCGAATGCTTTGTCGAGCAGTTCCTGGACAAGCCCCGCCATATCGAAGCCCAGGTGCTGGCCGATACCCACGGCCAGGTCGTGGTACTGGGCACGCGCGACTGCTCGCTGCAGCGCCGCAACCAGAAGCTGGTGGAAGAAGCTCCCGCGCCTTTTATTACCGAAGAACAGCGCGCGCGCATCCACAGCGCGGCCCAGGCGATTTGCGCCGAGGCCGGCTATGTCAGCGCAGGCACGGTGGAATTCTTGCTCAGCGGCCATGGCCAGGGCAGTGGCACCATCTCCTTCCTCGAGGTCAACACCCGCTTGCAGGTGGAACACACGGTGACCGAAGAAAGCACCGGTCTGGATCTGGTGATCGAGCAGCTGCGCGTGGCGGATGGCCTGCCGCTGTCCATCAGCGCCACCCCCGCAGCACGCAGCCACTCCATCGAGTTCCGCATCAATGCCGAAGACGTGGGCCGGGGCTTTTTGCCCACCCCCGGCCCTGTGCTGAAGTTCGCCCCGCCTTCCGGCCCCGGCGTGCGCCTGGATGCGGGTGTGGAAACCGGCTCCGTCATCCCCGGCAGCTTTGACTCCATGATGGCCAAGCTCATCGTCACCGGCGCCACACGCGAACAGGCCCTGGCCCGCGCCCGCCGTGCCCTGGCCGAGTTCCAGATCGAGGGCGTGGCCTCGGTGCTGCCCTTCCACCGCGCTGTCATCGACCATCCAGACTTCATCGGCGCAGATGGCTTCAAGGTGCACACGCGCTGGATCGAATCCGACTTTGCCGAGCCTCTGGCCGCGGCTGTGCGCGCCCAGCCCCTGCCCGACACCAGCCTGGTGCGCACCGCCATCGAGGTCAACGGCCACCGCGTGCAGCTGGGCCTTCCGGCTGGCTTGCTGGCCGGCCTGGCTGGAGCGGCTGGTGTTGCCGCAGGCATTGGCGCAGCCGCGCTTGCGCCCGCTGCGGCTGAGGCCGTGGATGCCAACGCCGTGACCTCGCCCATTGCAGGCAATCTGCATGCCTGGAAGGTGGCTGATGGCGACCAGGTGCAAGAGGGCGATGTCATCGCCGTGATGGAAGCCATGAAGATGGAGATGCAGGTGGCGGCCCACAAGAGCGGCCGCATCACGCTGGCTGCCGAGGCCAGCAGCGCCCAGGCACTGGGTGCCGTATTGGCACGGATCGCGTAGATAGGTAGTGACGGCTGTGCGGGGCAGGCTGCGTATGGCCTTGCCCCCAAAAAATGTCGTTTTTAGCGTTGTTGAAAATTACGTCAGCGGCGCAAGAAATGACCAACAAGCCAAAGTGCGTGCGCAGTACACGCAAGAATTCAAGCAGGAGGCCGTGTGGCAGCTGCGTAGTGGTCACTCGGTTGCGAAAGCGACCAAGGTGCTGGGTATTCCCAAGGCCAGCTTGGGCCACTGGGCGTGTGTGGAGGCGCAAGGTCACTTCCGGTACTCCACCGGACTGAGCCTCTGCAGCCCGAGCATGAGTCGTTCACGGCGCTAACGCTGCGCTACCAATGGCGACCGCCCAGGCCTCTGCGCCTGGCGTCATCTTTTCGGCGTTTCAGAGAACTCTGTAAAAGAACGTCGTGCCGCAGAGGGGGCCGTCTGGCATGCGTGCGAAGTTGGGTACTACACCCACACGCAGCCAGCCCGCGCGTTCGTACAGCCGCTCTGCATCGCTCCCCGTAGAAGTGTCGAGGACAAGCAGACTCTTCTTTGCATCGCGTGCGGCGTCGTCCACTGCGGCCAGAAAGCGCAGAGCCAAGCCCTGGCGGCGAGCACTGCGGTGAACCAACATTTTTGCGACTTCGCCCCGGTGGGGCTGGTTGTCAGGCATGTCGGTGATGAGCTGCACCGTGCCCACGATGGTGCCCGCAGCATCCTCCGCGGCCAGCAACACCCGTTCATTACGGGCCACGCTGCCGGCGACGCCACGCCAGAAACCTAGTGCTTTATCACGGGGCAGCGGCCACATGAAGCTGACCGAGGCACCGCCGGCCACGCAGTCCATCAGCACATCGGCCAGAGCATCGATGCGGACGGTTGCCTCTTCACTGCCCAGGCGGCGGATGGTGAAGGAGTCTGGGGCGTGAACACGGGCTGTATCGGTCATGTGCGGGGCTGCTTTCGAGTGGTCTTGTGCGAAGCGGGCAGCAAGGCTGCCGCCGCTAAGAGCGTGTTCAAAGTCTCCTGAGCAAGAGCCCCAAGAACGCCAGATGGACGAACTGCAAGCTGGTGTTGAGCCAACGCTCGCAGTTTTTCCATAACCTTCTGTTCTTCTCCAGCCAGGCGAAGCTGCGCTCCACTACCCAGCGCTTGGGCATGACCTTAAAGCTGTGCATCTCGCTCCTCTTGGCGATTTGCACCGTCACGTGCTCGCCCAGAATCTCTTGTACGCCCTGCGCAAAGGGCTGGCCCACGTAGCCGCTGTCGCACAGCACGCCTTGCACTCGCCCCAACGTCCGCTTACAGCGCTGCAGGGCCTGCAGGGCACCTTTGCGGTCCGTTACCTCGGCCGTGGTCACCGCAATGGCATGTGGCAGCCCCTGCGTGTCCACCGCAATGTGGCGCTTGATCCCACAGACCTTCTTGCCCGCGTCATAGCCCTTCAGCCCCGCCGTGTCCGTGTTCTTCACGCTCTGCGCGTCCACAATCAAGAACGCGCTGCATGCGTTGCGCCCCAGTTTCTCGCGGGCCGCGCCAACCTGATTTTTTTAAAGCCTGCTCCAGCAGGCTGCCTTCCTCGCGGGGCTCGCTCCAGATCGCCCAGTACGAATGCACCGTGCGCCACTTGGGAAAGTCGCTGGGCAGCGCTCGCCACTGGCAGCCCGTGCGCAGCAGATACAGCACGGCGCAGAACACCTCGTAAAGCTCCACCTTGCGTGGGGCCGTCCTTTTGCGCGCACTCTCCAGCATTGGCCGGATCACTTCGAACTGCTCGCGCTTGATATCGCTGGGGTAGCCTTTTCTCATCCTGCGAGCTTCTCACATCTGGCGAGACTTTGAACACGTTCTAAGGCCTGCAAGTAACGTGCCGGCCTGGCGCCGAGGTTGAGGAATGCAATGGGCTGGCTCTGCTGGATGAATTGTCCCGGGATTTACAGAGGCTGTTCATGGCCGCATAGTTCTAGTTCTCGCAGCGGTGGAGTTCGGGGGGATTGGCGAGCACGGCGGTACCCGTCAGCTGCGGCAAGGCCGTTGCCAGCGTGGGGTAGGCAAACACGTAGCCGCTGGCCAAGGCCTTTTGCGGTGCGGCGTTTTGTCCGCACAGCAGCAGCTCCGACAGCTCGCCCAGCGCGCTGCGCAGTGCCCAGGCAGGCACGCGCAAGCGGGCGCGGCGGCCGTAGGCTGCTGCCAGTGCATGGGCAAACACGGTTTGGGTGCATGCCTCCGGGGCCACGGCATTGAGCCCGCCCTGCACCGTGGGCTCGGCCATGGCGTGGCGGATCAGGCCCACCACATCGTCCAGATGTACCCAGGGCATGGGCTGCTCGCCGCTTCCCATGATGCTCCCCAGGCCCAGTCTGGCGGCCAGTGCTTGCGGGGCCAGGGCGCCGCCGGCATCGCCCAGCACAATGCCAGGGCGCAGGCAGACCACGCGGGTGCCCAGTGTCTCGGCGCGGCGGGCTTCGTTTTCGATGGCGATGCACAGATCCGACTGGAAGCGCCCAGGCTCGGCTGCGGCGGATTCATCGATGCGTGTGCTGCCATGGGCGGTGCCGTAGTAGCCCACAGCGGAGGCGCAGATCAGTGCCTCGGGTGCGCGCTCCATGCGGGCCATCAGGGCCAGCAGCTCGCGGGTGATGTGCAAGCGGCTGTCCAGCAGCTGGCGGCGGCGTGACTTTGTCCACGGGCCGCCCAGAATGCCGGCGCCGGCCAGGTGCACGATGCTGTCGATGCGCGTCTCCGATGGAATATCGGCCAGCCGGTCCACCACCCAGAGGCTGTTGCCAAACAGGCTGCGGGCTTGCACGGTGTCGCGACTGAGCACGATCACGCGGCGGCCTTCATGCTGCAGCCGCTTGACCAGGGCACTGCCCACAAAGCCGGTGCCACCGGTGACCAGGACGGTGGATGCATTGATGGCCTGTGGGGCCGATGCAATGGTGGTCTCGGCCGCGGCCCGCTGGCCCAGTTGCACCACGGCCATGGTGTTGCGCACGCTCCAAATCAGCACGCCGATGGCGGCGACGCTGAAAAACCAGGTCCAGAGGCCGTGGTAGGTCAGCACGAGCTCGGTGGGCAGGCTGGATGCAGCCCAGAGCTGGGGGCCTAACAAGCCCAGCAGCAGGCCGTAGCTCACGGTGAGCACGGTGTGCAGCGCGCGTTCAAAGGGTGGCAGCGTGCGGCTGCGGTCTTCTTCCAGAAAGTCGGCCACGGTGACCACCATCTCCACCAGCAGCAAGGCCAGGGCCAGGGCGGCCCACCAGCCTTGCAGCTGTACCCAGGCAAAGGCGGCAAACAGCAGGCCGTAAATGGCTTCGCGCGCGGCGTGCAGGCGCAACTCATGGCGCGCCGAGCTGCGCTGGGGCAGACGGGCATGCAGCTCGTGGTGCCAGAGGTTGTCAAAGCCACCCAGCAGGGTCTGGAGGGTGAGCAGGGCAAAAAGCAAGGGGGTCATGGTCATGGCAGAGACTCCGGTTCAATCTTGTTCAGCGTGGCTGGGTTGCGGGTCGTGGAAGACGCCGCTTTGGTGGAAGGTGTGGCCCCACAGCGGGTGGTTCATGTCCATCGTGAAGCGGAATTGGCCGGGGCCTACGTCCTGGTGGGCTACGCGGCAGGTGCCGGGCGTGAGCCAGGCGGGAATCGTGATGCGCCGCCCTGCAATCAGCAGGAAATAGCGGCGGCTTTGGAACACCAGCGCACCACCGGCTTCCACGCGCACATCCAGCTGCATGGACAGGCCACCGGCCGTGCATTCCTCCAGCGTGCCGTCAGGGCCCAGGCGCTTGGTGGAGCGCACGCGTTGGAGGCCCAGTCGGCGCTCCCAGACCACGCCGCCCGCGCCGTCGCCGTACACATTCACCGTGGCGGCCACGGCATGCTTTTGCGCAGCGGCCAGCGGGCTGCCAAGCAGGCTGGCGGCAAAGCCAAAGAGGCGGCCCATGCACGAGGTCTGGAGCGCCATGCGGCCCTGGTAGCTGACATCGCCATGGCCTGCCGCAAAGCGCCGGCGGATGGCGGGGGACAAGCGCTGCCATGCGTGCTCGCCGAGAAGTGCCGCAAGGTCGAGTGCCGGAGCCAAGCCATGCGAGCCATCAGCCTGGAATGCGGTGGGGTGGTGCAAGGTGTTCATGCACAGAGATGTGCAGCATCCGTGCCAACTTTTAAGCTGTTGATTTCATTGGATTTATTTATTCCATTGTCAACAACGTATACAGCTTGACGGCGGAGGGCGTAAACGCCGTTTACAGTGCAGGCCATGGCCATTCACATTGCTTTGCTGCTGACCTTGTTGGAAACGCTCGCGCTGAGCGCGGTGCTGTTGCTGTGGGCCAAGCAGGTCCAGGGCGCGCGGCTGCTGGTGGTGTTCTTGGCAGGTGTGGCCACCTGGATCGTGGGCAACGAGCTGCCCAACTGGGCCGGCATTGCCACAGCGCCGCTGGCTATGGCCTTGCTGTCCACACTGCCGCTGACCTCGGCGGCGTTTTTGCATTTCTGCCTCATCTTCTGCCAGTCAGCGATACCCAGGCGCTGGATTTACGCGGCCTATGCGGTGGCTGCGTTGGCGGCCTTGAACGCCTTGCTGCGCTCGCCGGGCAGCTTTGAACACTTTGAACCGTTTACGGGCGTGGAGTGGGTAGTGGTGCCCAACCATGTGGGCTGGACCACCAGCCTGGTCTGGAGCTGCTTTGCCGCCCTGGGCATTGGGGCGTTGCTGCTGGCGTTCTGGCGCACGGACTTGGCCCAGCGCAGGCGGCAGATTGCGGCCGTAGCCATTTCTTGCGCCTGGGGGCTGATGGCCATGTCGGGCTATGCGTTTGCGGCCCTGCAGATTCCGCTCTATCCCTGGCAGGTGCTGACCGCGCCGGCCTACCCGGTGATCCTGGTCTACGGCATCCTGCGCTACCGCGTGTTCGTGGCCAATGTCTGGGCGCGGCGGGCGCTGGCGTCGGCCATCTTGGTGGGGCTGGGGGCCTTGGTGGTGGCGCTGGCCGTGGCCCTGCCTTTTGCCTTTTTGGAGTCGCGCTGGGTGGTGGCCGTGGGCGTGGCGGCTGTCACGCTGGCCTTGCGCGGGCCGGTATGGCGTTTTGCCGAGCGCCTGATTTATCCGGGGGGCATGCCTTCGGCCGAGGATTTGCGCAGTTGGCGCACGCAGCTCGGCCGGGTCAGCACCATGGATGCGTTGGAGCGCGCAGCGCAGCAACTGCTGTCGCGGCGCATGGGCATGGAGATCGCGGTGCAGCTGCGGCGCGGTGAACAGAGCACCGGCCACACCATGCACCCTGCATCGCAGCCCAGCTTGCAATGTGCCAAAACTGGAGATGGCGGCTGGCAGATCCAGTTGCTGGGCTTTGAGGAAGCACCACCCGGCCAGCGCCATCTGGCCGAGCTGTTTGGCAGCATCGTGGCGGATGCCTGCGCATCTGTGGAGCATGCGGAGCAAGCCAGGCTGCTGGAACGTGAGACACAGCTGCAGGCACGCCTGGCCGAGCTGGGCTCGCTGGCCACCACGGTGGCCCATGACTTGCGCAATCCGCTGAACATCATCGCCATGGCCGTGGCCATGGCGCCGCAGGACACGCGCCAGGAAGTGGGCGAGCAGATAGCGCGCATTTCGCGGCTGACCGAAGACCTGCTGGACTACGCCAAGCCCTGGCAGCTGCATGCCATGCAAACCGATATCACGCAGCGGGTGCGCAGCCTGGTGCGCCGCATGCCCGAGGTGGAGCTGGGGCCTGGGCTGCAGAGCCCATGCCCAGCCTGGCTGGACCCGGTGCGTTTTGACCAGGCCGTGGTGAATCTGCTCACCAACGCCCAATCTGCTCGCCAGTCCACGTCTTCCTTGGCTGCCAGCCCGCGCGTGTGGGTCGATGCCGAGTGCAGTCCAGACGCCGTGCTGCTGCATGTTTGCGATGACGGCGCTGGCATTCCTGACGATTTGCGCGAGCGCTTGTTTCAGCCTTTTGCATCGCGCAGCCCGGGTGGCACGGGCCTGGGGCTGGCCATTGTGGCCCGCATCATGGGCGCGCATGGCGGCACGGCTGCGCTGACCGAGCGTGCGCCCTGGCACACCTGTTTCACGCTGACTTTTCCCATGAAAGAGAACCCCACACCATGAATAGCACCAGCGCGGCCCAGACTGGCATGACCACATCGGTGGCGACCTCGGGGCATATTTTGTTGGTGGACGACGAGCCCGCCTACCAGCGGCTGGGCGCATCGTTTTTGCGCCAGCTGGGCTATCGCGTATCGGTGGCCGGGGATGTGGACGAGGCCTTGCAGGCCTTTGCAGACGACCCGCCCCATGTGGTGCTGCTCGATCTGGCCATGCCGCCCAGCATGGACCCCGAGGCCGGGCTGTCGCTGATTCCGCGCTTTGCATCGGCCGTGGTGGTGGTGCTCAGCGGCCATGGCGACCGCGACACTGCGCTGCGTGCGGTCGAGCTGGGGGTCTGGGACTTTCTGGTCAAACCCATAGATCCCGAGATGCTGCGCATGGTGGTGATGCGCGCCATGCACAAGGCGCGGCTGGATGCCGAACTGCGGACCTTGCGCGCCGCCAAGAGCGGCGGCGATCCCGACGCCATGGGCCTGGTCGGCCAGACCCCGGCCATGCAGCAGCTGCGTGCCATGGTGCGGCGCGTGGGGGGCACCTCGGTCAATCTGATGGTGCTGGGGCCCACGGGCACGGGCAAGGAACTGGTGGCCCGCGCCCTGCACCAGTGCAGCGCGCGGCGCGATGGGCCGTTTGCCATCGTCCACTGCGGTGCGCTGTCGGCAGAGCTGCTGGAGAGCGAGCTGTTCGGTCACCTCAAGGGAAGCTTTACCGGCGCCCACCGTGACCAGCAAGGGCTGGTGGAAATCGCCCATGGCGGCACCTTGTTTTTGGACGAGGTGGGCGAGATGCCGGCGCTGATGCAGGTGAAGCTGCTACGCTTTTTGCAGGAAGGCACCTTTATGCCGGTGGGCGGGCGGCAGGAGAAAAAATCCGATGTGCGTGTGGTGGCCGCCACCCACCGCGACCTGGACGCCATGGTGCGCGAGGGTAGCTTTCGGGAAGATCTTTTCTATCGCTTGAAAGGCATGGTGCTGCGCACGCCCGCGCTGGCCGAACGCAGCGCCGATGTGCCTTTGCTGGCCGCCCGCTTTCTGCAGGGCGTGGCGCCCAGTGCCCGCTTCAGTGCCGATGCTCTGCAGTGGCTGCAAGCGCGGGAATGGCCAGGCAATGTGCGGCAGCTGAAGGCCGTGGTGGAATCGGCGGGTGAGCTGGTGCTGCCCGAACACCCCTGTGTGGAGGCCGATCTGCTGGGCTTTGCCAGCGGAGAGAGCACGCAGCTGCCCGAAACACCGCAGGATGCGGCGCAGGGCAGTGCGCCAAAAAACACCGCCCTCGGCAGCATGGATGCCGCGCTGCTGGAGCTGGAGACGCGCATGATCCGCGAGGCCATGGCCCAGTCCGGTGGCAACCAGTCCGAAGCGGCCCGGGTGCTGGGTATCTCGCGCGTGGGCCTGATCAAAAAACTCACGCGCCTGGGGCTCAGATAAACCGCCAGAGCGCCACGGCAGCTGCGGTGGCGCTCTGATATCTGATTAAATCCCCAGGAACTGGAATGGCGCCGAGGGCTTGAACTGCTTGGTGGCGTCGCCCGAGAAGGTGTGGCTCTGGTCTGCACCCAGATCCAGCTTGAGCACCTTGCCCGTGGGTTTGCTGAAGTCCAGGGCCTTGAGGTCTACCCAGAAGGTGTTGGGCGTCAGCGCCGACTCAAAGAAGTACAGCTTGCGCTGGTGGTCAAACACCGTGCGCCAGCGGGTGGAAGAGATATTGGGCTGGTCCGGCGTGCTGATGCCGTAGGGCACGGACACGTTGCGGATCACGCTGAACACGCTGGCCAGGGTCTTGTTCGGTGTCTGCTCCTTGGGCAGGGCATTCACATAGAACGAGGCACGGGCAAAGCGGTCTGCGGCGCGGTTGGTGCCCGGCAGCATGGTGGTGCCGCCGATTTGCTGCCAATAGGTGTTGAGGGCCAGCTGCTGGTCGAAGGTGGGCGAGTTGGTCATCACCTGGTAGGAGCGGCTGTGGTGAATCACCTGCTTGCCGCCTATGTATTCCACGATGGCGCTGTCGCCGCTGGCGTCGGACATGGACAGGTGCAGCGTGGTCAGGCGGTTCTCACCCGGCACATTGTCCGAGACGATGGTGTAGGGCTGCTTTTGCAGTGCCTCCACGGCCTCTTGCACGGTGGCAAAGTTGTCCAGCACATACTGGGCCCAGGCCGCAATCGTCAGGCCCGGCTTGCTGCTGGCATCAAACTCCGGGTATTGCGATTCCACCAGCCACAGCAGGTTGGCGGCCAGCCCGGCCTCGTTCACGCCATCGGTGGTGGAGATGTCATAGCCCGAGGTGATGACGCTGCCGTATTTGGAGGTCCAGCGCAGGGTGTTGGCGCCGGTCTGGCCATTGCGCTCCATGCCGCGCGGCAGCACCCAGAGGTTGCTGACGATGTCACTCTTCCAGTCCATGGAGCGGGCGGTGACCACCTGGCCATTAGCGCCGAGAAACACCAGGCGCGTGCAGGCCCAGGCGCTGGAGATGGCGGCCAGGCTGGCCGTGCCCAACAGCAGGGCGGCAAGTTTGGGGCGAATGCGTAGCGTTTCTTTCTTCATCAGATTCTCCTCGGGGTACGTAACTGAGTGCACAACAGGGTACGCAGGGGCGTAATGGGGTGAGACATGCAGCGCTGCTTATACAGGCTGTATCTTGCAAATTCTCACTTGTTTTGCCGTTTGTCTTTGCATGCCCTGTGCAGACAGGTGTTTGTCTGACAGTGTGGGTATCACACCGTGCCCAGTCTGCGCAGCAGCAAGAACACGGGAACGGCCAGCAGGCACAGCAGCAGGGAGAGCTGGTTGGCGCAGTCCAGATTGCCATCCAGCACCTGGTTGAAGATGGCCAGCGACAAGGTTTCGGTGCGGCCCACGATGTTGCCGCCCAGCATCAGGGACAGGCCGACTTCACCGAGGGCGCGGCCACCCGCGAGCACCAGGCCGGCGGCCAGGCCGCGCTGGGCCAGGGGCAGCTCCACCTGCCAGAAAGTCTGCCAGGGCGTGCAGCCCAGGGTGGCCGAGGCTTCGCGCAGGCTGGCCGGGGTGGCGGCAAAGGCGTTCTGCGCCGGCTTGATCATCAGCGGCAGGCCGGCCACAAAGGCCGCAATCACCAGGCCCGTGGGGGTGAAGACGATATGGGGCTGCAGCGCCTCAGGCAGCCACTGTGCCAGCCAGCCCTGGCGCCCCAGCAGCAGCAAAATGCCATAGCCCAGCACAATGGGCGGAAAGACCAGGGGCAGGGTGACCAGCAGATCCAGCAACTGGTAGAGCGCGCCCGTGCGGCGTGCCAGCAACCAGGCCAGGCTGCCACCCAGGAGCAGTTGTAGCAGCAGACTCCAGGCAATGACCTCGGCCGTGAGCCACAGGGGCGCGCTGGCGCACAGCAGCGGGGTTTCCACAGGTGGGGCCGGTGCTCAGAGCCCGTGGCGCTGCATGACCTGGCGGGCTTGCGGCGTCGTGATGAAGGCGATGAATGCCTGGGCGGCGGGGCTGCGGTCGCGGCCTTCCAGTACGGCCAGGCTCAGCTCTATGGGGTCATGGCATGCGGGGTCTATGGCGATGCTGGCGCCGACCTTGTCCTTCAAAGCCTGTGCTTCGGTGGCATTGATAAAGCCGGCATCCACTTCGCCGGTCACCAGATAGGCACTGACCTGGGGCACGGTGGCCACTTCCATCAATTTGCTGCCCACGGCCTGCATCAGCCCCTGCTGCTGCAGGCAGCTGAAAGCGGCCTTGCCATAGACGGCCTTGCTGCGGTCTGGCACGGCAATGCGTTGGAACCGGGCCTGGCCCAGCTCGGTGATGGAGCTGAGCGGGTGGGCCTTGGCGGTGGCCAGCACCAGGCGGCCGGTGCCCAGGTGCTCAAAGCGCTGGCTAAGCTGCATGGGCTCCAGAAAAGCCCGGTCGCCAATCAGCAGCTGGATGTCGGTGTTTTGCTTGGCCTGCACTTCGACCTGCTTCATATTGCCGAAGCTGGCTTCGGCCTTGAAGCCCGTGGCGCTGGTGAAGGCCTGCAGCAACTCCAGCACCGGCTTGCGGTAACCGGCGCCGGCGGCAATCAAGAGGCTGTCGCTGGCCCAGACGGACAAGCTGAAGGCAGCTGCAACGCAGCCGAGAAAAAGACGTAGCAACATGAAATTCCAGTGCCCAGGCAAGGCGTTGATGCGAGAAATCGAAGGGGAATGGGGCGGAGCTGAGTCGGTGCTGCGCATGCAGTGCACGCAGTTCGCCCTCTCCGAGCGTGGCCCACGCGGCGCGCAATAATACTGCACCGTTATCCCTGTGCGGAATAACGAAGTGCAGGCAACTGTTTCTGTCTTTTTCACCGCCTTCCATGGCGCCTGGCTGCCCAGTCTGGCGCTTGCAGGGAGGCTTTGCGCCATCGGATTTCTATGAATAAACCCGCAGCCCCAGCGGCCCCCATCGCCATGCAAGCCCTTGGCTATGTGCGCAGTCCTTTTCACTCGGTACAAGGCATGCCCATCCAGACCGTGGCGGCCGCGGAGGTCGAAGGGCAGCTGCAAGTCTTGCCGCAGTTCCAGCCTGGCCTGCGCGACATCGAGGGATTCGAGTACCTGATCTTCATCACCCATCTACACCAGGCCGTGGAGAAGCTGGAGGTTGTGCCCTTTATGGACAACAGCAGCCACGGCGTGTTTGCCACCCGCGCGCCGGCCCGGCCCAACCGCATCGGCCTGTCTATCGTGCAGCTGACCAAGGTAGAGAGCGGCTGCCTCTACTTCAAGGGCAATGACATGCTTGACGGCACGCCGGTGCTGGACATCAAGCCCTATGTGCCGGCCCTGGACCAGCGCCACACCGAGCGCATAGGCTGGTTTCAGCAAGGCCTGCAAAAGCTGCCTTCCACCCAGTCGGATGACCGGATGCGCTAGCCAGGACGCGGCCTGTTCCATGCGGGCCACTGCCGGAGTGACGGAGGCATCAAAAAACCCCGCAGGCCGGGCAAGCATGCGGGGTTGGTGAGGGGGGCACGGGGCTTGCTCGCCCTAGCCGGAGCTTTGGTTAGGCCAGTTGTTTGAGCAGGCCATCCAGGTCGGCGCGCGACAAGGTGGGGCTGCGCTCGGCCAAGCCCACCAGACCCTTGGAGCTGTTGCCCAGCAGGTAATCTGGGGTGACAGGGCCTTTCAAATATCCATCCGCACGGTCCATGGCAATGAACATGGCAATTTCTTGTGCCTTCGCGTCGTGGGATGTCGGCCATCCAGTCAGCAGCTTGTCTTCAGGGGTCATCAGCTTGTCGAGGTCAAGCTTTCTCCACTCACGGCCATCCGGCCCGATGGCATGAGAAATACCTTCCTCACTCTCGGTCCAGGTCCATTCGCCACTGGTGGTTTGCGGGGCCTTCGGTGCCTCGTTATTGCTTTGTGCGGCCGATAGCGCCGCAGAGAACGAGACTGGTCCCGCACCTTGTGCTGCTGGGGGCTGCAGTCGTTGATTGGCGTTGAGGCCTGCGCCCACGGAATCTAGTCTCATTGCATTTGGTCCCTTGTATGGAGGTGCTGCCTTGCTCAAAAAACACCTGCCGGTTCTTCGCCAAGCCAGAAGGCAGCGACGGACATTTTGACCAAGCTTTGCAGCATGGGAAGCGCCAAACAGTGCGACATCACGGGGCCTATTCGGCTGAATATGAAGCGTGATATTGCACAGGAGGCGTTGGCCACACAGCTTTCCGTTGTTGGTATCTGAGGCTGTTGCTAGGTGAAGTACCAACAAAAGTACCAACATTTTGTGGGTATGTCGGTGGCTACGCGAGATACCTAGATACAAAGAAAAACCCGCAGGCCTAGAAGGCATGCGGGTTTTGAGAGCTTCTGAGACTCCCTGGAGGGACTCGAATGATGGCCCAGAAGGCGCATGAAATAAGGGGGTTGGGGTTTTGGTTGTTGAAAAGTACCGTCAAAAGTACCGTCACTTGAAAAACTGTCCCTTAACCCCTTGATCAATCAGCCGCTGTTTGCGCTTTGCGCCGGGCTATGTGTGCTTGGCAAGGCGTCAACAAGTCAGAGGTCTTCAGCGGTGAAATGTCCGCTTGTGCAAAGGGCAAGGCCGGCTGCTCCTGGCCTTCGAATGCCATTTGCAGCAGTCCATCCCAAATAAAGGCGAGGCTGCGTCGAAGCTCTTCCTGTGCATCGGAGGAGGAGAACGCAAGGCGGCCAAGGCTATCGCTACTGTGGGGGATGGTGTAAGCCGCCAGCGCGATGGCGCCTTTCAGTGCGCCTGCCGATTCGCCCATGGCATCGTAGGCCTTCCATCGGCCATAAGCCTCCTTGGTGCTTCGGTACGCGCTGCGCAAGGTAGCGGCTTTCGGGCTTGCATCCAGCAGCAGGCTGTCGAGATGATTTCGTACATTGCCCTGGGCAATTTCAAGCTCTTCAGCCATAGCTACTGCATCGTTTTTGCGGTTCAGCGCCTGGCGTACTGCTGTTGTGCGTTCATACCCGGCGGCCTCAAAAGCCTGTTTGAACTCTGCTTCTGCAGCCTTTGCATTTGCACGGCAGGTGGCGATCTTGGCCACCATTTTTTCTTGCTGCTCCAGCGCTGACGCCAGCTCGGCCTTTGGCCCCTGGTCGTAGGTGCTGCGGGCTGCCTCCAGCTTGACCAGCGCAGCTTCATAGGCCAACTTGGTTTCGGCGATCTTGCCTTGAATGTCGTAGTTCATGTGTGCTCCCTTGGATCAGTAATCAGCCAGCACGGGACCGTCTGCAGCCCCTGCGATCTGGCTGAAGGCATTGATCAGCGGGGTATTCATGGCGGCTCGCTGTCCAGTGATGGATTCCAGGGCCCCTTTTGCCTTGTTGAATTCCGTGAAGGCTTGCTCCAACTTCAGCTGCGCTGCAGTGAATGTTTGCCGGGCTTGGGTTTCTGTCATGCGGTGACTTCCTTGGGTTGTTCCTATGCTTCCGTATGGTGCCGTGTGGACAACCAAGGAGAAAGAACATGCGCATGTGGCGGCGTCCTCCACAGCAGGCTGAGCAGCTGTCGTCCAGTGCACTGGCTGCCGTGGCCATGTCATTGGCTGCGCCAGGGCTGCATAGATAACCCAGCATCAGCTTCACTCAAGCAGCAGAGCGTCGGCCCGTGGATGGTTCCAGCAGCGATGGCTGTGCAGGGCCGCGCGCGCGGACGAATAGACACCCCTCCATCGCTCCCAAAAAAGAAAGCCCTCTCGGGGCCTCCTATGGCTTGCCAGCAGCACCGGCGCTAGACCCCTCAGCCTCCCCCCATCACTAGGCAGCAGGCCAGAAGCGCCGGCAGCCACACCCATCAAGACCGCCAGCGCGCCGTCGAGACCCCGCCGCGCCCCCGGGCTAAATGTGCCGCTTTTGACGGTGCCGTCGGAGGTCGCACGAGGCGTGTGGGATGAGGCTATGAGCGACGGAGGGAGCCGTGTTCAGCCGACGGGATATGACGGGAAGTGTTGAATTTAGGTGTATGTCGTAGCAGCGATAGTCAACGCCAGTGCATGCACCTGTATTGGCGCCTCAACTCTGTGGCGCATCTCTTCCCTCCATGAGGCGCAAATTACGATTTGCTCGGAACAGCTAATCCGTGCCAGGCCCAGCTTTGCGGCGAAATTCTCTCTGCATTTTTATTGTGAGAAATTTCTAGCTGCCACATGCGAGAGGCACTGTGCTGGCACTGCCTGCTTTACCGAGTTGTATTGGGCAGAAAGCTAAACCGATGGCCACCTGATTTGGAGAGCATCTGGGAGCTTGTCTCGTCGGGCAAAATTCGTCTACAAGCACGATCGTGCTTGTTAGTTCAAGCGCAGTTGTGTTGGATCGCGATCAAGCCCTTTGATGCCCGTGCTCCGGGACAACTGCTGAAAAGAGGTTGCAGTCAAAAAGAGGGAGACAGTGTGTCCAGCAGTTTCGAAGAGTTCATTCAGCGCGAAGCAGACTATCTTGCTTGGGTCACTAGGCATCCTGATGGGTTCGTTTTAAATACGGAGCGAAAGCCAAGGGCTGCTTACATGCTGCTGCATACCGCTACTTGTACTACTGTCACACAGTACAAGAGAGATGCACGTGAGGATGCATTTACAGGTCATGGCTATATCAAGATTTGCTCGACTGATCTTAATAGTCTTTTGGCATGGATGGCCCGCTATGGAGCACCGAGTTTCTCAGGACTCTGTAGGAAATGTCAGCCCGATGTATCAAGCATCGTCGATCATGTTGCAGACCAAGAAGCGTTTCTGGATGCTGAGGTGTGCAAGTGGCTGGCAGATCCGCTGAATTTGCAACAACAACTCACTGAAGTTCCACGTGAGCCTCCCAGTTTCTACTACGCTCAAACTAAGGTATTTAAGCGCAATCCAGTCGTTGTGGCTGCTGTCCTTCTGCGTGCGCGAGGCTTCTGTGAGCAGTGCCAGGCCTTCGCCCCTTTTCTAAGGGCTACCAATAATGAGCCATATTTGGAAGTTCACCACAAGGTGCGGCTGGTCGATGGCGGTATTGATCACCCTGACAATGCATTAGCCCTGTGTCCAAACTGCCATCGGGAGACTCATTTTGGTTAAACACCTGTGCTTAGAGGGGAATATATCTACTCTCTCGTATCTGAGGACCAGTAGAGTGGTGCATCATCCGATTTTAGGAAGCAGATATTTTAATAAAAAATAAATGCTTTTTATTATTGGATGAGTTTTTGTGTATTTGTTTTATTTTCGCTGAAAGCAAATATTCTAGGCGTTTTAAATACAATTAAAGATACTGCCTTTAAACAAGACTGATTATTTATATAAATATTGAAATATATACAAAATGGAAAGTAGGTTCTATGAAATTAGAAAGTTTAGCTAAAGAGTTCATTAGATTAGACGAGTTAATTGATCAAGGATATTTTGATGAGGCCTTTTCAGGAGTTGAGGCTATTTATATAAATTTTATAAATTGCTTTGATAAAGGCGATATTTTTTTCAAAATAATAGCTAGAGCCGCTTGTATATTTATTGACATTGGGCATATGAAGCCTTGCGTTGAATCGTCGAAAAAAGGATTGAGCATATTGGAAAAATTCAAGGATGAAATAGTAGATCAAATCGGCGAAGATGCGTATTTTTATAATTTAAGCAATGCAAAATCTAATTTAATAGTTGAAAAAGATCCTTTCAATCATTCATTTTCAAATATTGAACAACTTGTTGATATAAAAACAGACTTATGGCGAGCAATAAAAATTTCTGAGAAACATAATTTTGGCCAAGCCGATCCTACTTATATTGTGAATTTGGGAAACTCCCTCAAGCAGCAATTCCGTATTGCTGAAGCGCTTGAGTGCTATGATTCCGTTAATTTATTAGATCTTGATATTCCTCAATCATGGATAAATAGGTCTGAAACTCTTTTGGTACTAAATCAGGTATCGCATACATATTCGATTCAGATGCTTGAACAGATAAAAAATGGATATGAGAAAGTACTCTCTTCGCGACAAGTACCACCTCAATGGATGAAAAATTATAAGGAGAAATCTAAGTTTATTGAAAATAAAATTGACAAAGAGTGTAAGTATATAGGTATTGAATTGGATTTGCATGATTTTGAGAAAACAAAATCAGAATATGAAAATCTAAGTGATTATAGGAAATTTTGCCTTAAAAATAATTTAAGCCTATCAGAGCATGGCTTGTACTGCTCTTGCGTAGGAAGTTCTAGAGATGATTTGACTATTCCAACTGCCAGAGGAGTAACTGGTGATTTTATTATTCCGATGGAAATGGTTCTCAATCGATTGAAATCAGAATTCTCATTTGCTTGTCATTTGTATTTTGAGTGCGTTTCAAATGGAAAAGATTATGAACTACCTCAGGATTCATGTTTTTCTGAGCTATTTAATGATGAACTACTGGGGCTGGATGTAGAAAGGTTAAGAACAGCCTTTCGGTCGTGTTTTGGTATTTTGGATAAAATTGCTATTGCGGTTTGCGAGCTATTTGATGTTTACCCTTCTAATCGGACGGTATATTTCCAAAGCTTTTGGCAGCTTGACCGGGAAGATAGACGAGATAAGTTCAATAAACATAAAAACCCTGGCCTCTTAGCTTTGTATAGTATTGCCACAGATTTAAATGAACGAAGAGATGGAGAATGGTCATTTCTAAAACAATTGAGAAATGATTTGGAGCATGAATTTGTTGTTATCCATAAATCGGATACACCTAGCGATGTTTATAAGTCATATGATTTTATGGAGAATATTGTTTTTATCAGAGAGGAAGAATTTATTATGAATTTGAAGAGAATATTGCAGCTAACACGTTCTGCAATATTTTCTTTTGTATTTGCTGTGCGCAATAAGGCATTGAGTGAACGAGATGAAGATGCTTTTTATCTTCAGAGAAGCATTTATAGAAAAAATCAAATTTAGAGGTTTTGATAAAAAATAGCTAATGATAGTTGATAAGTGATGCTGAAAATTTCCATAAGGCGAGGTATTGCAGTTCAAATTTAAATTTGAATTAATTTTTATTTAAGGCTGTAGATGCATGAAAGATTTATCGTGAGCAGCCGGGCTGAAACTCGATTCCTCAGAGTGAATTGGGATATGTCGTAGTGGTTCTGCACATGAGCCTGCTGCTAGCAGCCACTCTATGGATGGGGTCGGGAAAACTGTAATCTGCGTAATCGGCCCTTCTAACCGCACGCCAACCCGCATGGATGCTAGGTTTTCGAGGTTACAGTGTTCTGTAATCTACCGTAATCCAGATTACGCCCAGCTTCTAAGTTGTTGTTTTTGTTGATCTGGTGCCATCAGATCGATTACTTTGACTTTTGTAATCTGATTACGCTGGATTACAAAAAAGTTACTCTCTACTTTTCTTTTAAACCGTTGCTGGTTGCGGGCTCCCATGTGAGCAATTGCTCTGATTACACAGATTACAGTTTTCCCGACCCCTCACCGGAATTCTGGCGAAAGTGCCTCTAGGCCCTTCGCGGCCTCAAAGCCTGATCTTTATGGGCATCTGACCATGCACGTGGCCACACAAGCTGCGGACAGCAAAAAGCCCCGTGTCCGGGGCGGAGTGCACAGGCTTTAGGCCGTGCCTGCAGGCCCTTCTGCAACTGGCAGCAGCGGAGCATCGGCACCCAGCAACTGCACGACGTTTTCGGTAGGCACGCCCAGGGCGTCATTCACTTGGCGCAGTTGCCAGTACAGGTTGCGCCGTGCTGCGGGGACTGTCTCTGCCTCTATCAAGGACTGCAGTTTTCGGCTTTGCTCCTGCAGTGTCAGCCGTTGGCGTAGGGTGATACCGCGCCTGAATTCCTTGTCACTCAGAAGCGGCTCCACGTACAGCGCACGCTGCTTGGCTTCCATGGCGTTGAAGGTAGAGATATAGGCCTCCTTCCAGCGCATGGCCTCCTTGCCGGTGAAGCCCATGGCCAGCATGGCAAAGCCATCGCGGGTGATTTGGTAGGCGGGCGCCTTTTGGACGCCACCCTTACCGTTCACGAACTCCGTGATTACCAACGCAAAATTGCGCAGCCCGAATTCCTCGCTGCAGCCCAGGTTGCGAATGGCACGGATCACGTCGGCGTGACGCTTTCCAAAATGCTCAGCCACCTGCAGGCTGGTTGCTGTGATCTGACCACCATGGGTACTGAGTGCAGGCCCTGTCGCTTGGCTGTTGACCGTGGTAATCGATGTGGTTGTATGTAGGTGGTTCTGCATCGCTGTGCTCCCGTGCAAATGTTTTGTCTTGCTCTTATTCCGTGGGCCTGGTTTATCTCGGCGCAGGCGGCACTATTCAGGGGCCGGCCATGGTGGCAGCCCCCGCTGGTGCGGCCTTCCTCATCCACCCACCTCAAACACCCAACAACGCACGGCCTTGCCCAGCTCATCGCTGGCACCGCGGCTCTTGATGCTGCTGTTGACCACGCGGCTGGCATCCACAAACCGCCGTGTCTTGCTGGTGCGCAGTACCTTTTTCAGTTCGGCCATGGGCGGCACCTGCTGGCGGTGCAGGCTGGCCATCTCCACAAACTCATTGAGGTTCACGGCTATCAACTGCTTGTCACGGCTGTGGTTCAAGCGTGGTGTGTGCTGTGGCCCGTGCGTGGTGGCCAGGGGAATGCTGTCGAGGTAGTCGAAGGCCTCCCAAAACTCCTGCACCAGCGGGTGGTCGGCGCTGATGGCCCGTTGCCGTTCCTGGGCCATGGCCAGGATGCAGGAGCGCACAGCCTCAAACTGGGCTTCGCTCATGCGCAGCAGCCGGGCCATGGCCATGACGCCTACCAGCAGCTGGGCATGGTTCTTGGCAATGCGCGGCTTGTGCACGCCCTCTTGCTGTAGCAACCAGCTGGTGGCCCCATCGGTCTCGGTCTTGAAGGTCTCCAGCACTTCACCCTCACGGCGTAGGCAGGCCAGCAGAAAACCGCTGAGCTGCTCCATCTCGTAGGTCTCCAACTGCTTGGCGCTGGCAAAGCTGTCCTTGGTATGGCCTTTGGTGGTGAAAGTCATGTGGCAGATACGCTCCATGATGGCCTGGCTGGCTTGCACCTGGTTGTTTTGGCTGATGACGATGCTGGCTCTAAACGGCGGCTCGTAGGTCTCATTGCCTCCGGTGCGCACGCCGGTCGTGCGCACGCTGCGGCCGTTGTAGGCGTCCTTCAATTCGTCCCAGTCAAAGCTCTTCACATGGGCGCTGTTGCCGGTCTTGGTCTCGCGGTCGCTCTCGATCAACACGATGGGCAAATTGCTCACCTGGGTAAAGGTGCGCATGCGCCCGGCCGCCGTGGATTTGCTGGGGTCGAACCCTTCGTAGTCCCGCCCGAAGAGCTTCCATAAAAACTGGATCAACGTCGTCTTGCCGCTGCCGGGTTCACCCACGATTTCCAGAAATGGAAACGACATTTGCTCGGCCCGGATTTGCTCGGCAAACAGGCTGGCAAACCAGTAGGCCAGGGCCACATAGCCTGGGGCACCAAACGCCGCCCACAGGTGCTGTGGCCAGCGCTTGTCCTGGGCTTCCGCATCCTGGCTGATACGCAGTTGGATGGAACGTTGCAGGCTTTTGATGCTGAGCTTTCCGATCTCGAAATAGTCCTCTTCGTTGGCGGTGAGCACCTGGCCATCGTGCACAGCATGCTCGCCCAGCAGATAGGTTTTGTGGGCTGCGCTGTAGCCCACAAAGTCCACTGTCTGCACCACTTTGATGTGGTCGAGTTGGCGCAGCATCATGCGTTCCAGCTGGGCGCTGGAGCCGCTGTAGATGGCACCGGGTGCCAGGTGCAGCAGCTGTTTTTTGAACTCGCTGGCCGAGGTCAGATGCCCGGCAGTGAACGTGCCTTTGACGGGGCGGCTTTCGTGGGGCTGGGTGATGCTGAAGTAATACCAGGCCTCCTGCGTGACTTCGTTGCGCTGGTAGTACAGCGCCCGGGGCTGGCAGTTGGCAATGGGCTGCAGCACGGCCGATTGCTCGATGGCCTTATTGCGCAGCTCGAGCTCGGACATGAAGGGTGCGCCTTCTTCCTGGCCTTTCTCCAAATCGTCCTTGGCCTTGCTGTAGGCCGCCAGGTCGAGCTTGAACCAGAAAAGGCGGCTGCCGTGGTCGAGGTCGAACTCGGTGCGGCCGGTGTGCTGGTAGATCAGCAAAGCCTTGTCCAGTGCAGATTCAGCCACCAGCAAGGCGCCCTGGTGCAGATATTCCTGCAGGTCTTTTTCTTCCAGGCGCTCGCGCAGGTGCAGATCGTTCCAGTCGAGCTTGGCGCTGCCGCGCTGGGGGATCTGGGCGGCGGTGCATTTCCAGCCATCGGCCTTGGCCCGGCGCACATGGCGCAGCGTGTATTCGCGCCCGGCCTTGTCGCCATCCAGGGCGAACACTAGCCGGGGCAGTGCCACCTGCTGGCCCTCGCGCTGAATCTGCGTGCGGATGGCCTCCAGTGCTTGCGCTGGGTAGTTGTTGCAGCTCATCAGCGCCACAGCGGCGATGCCGTGGTGGGCGAGGGCAACGGCGTCGAAGATGCCCTCCACCAGCCACAGCTCTTGGGGCGGTACGGGTGCATCCGGCTGGGCCGGATTGGGGGCCGCAAAGCTCAAATGCGGCATGGCCCACCACTGCCCGCCATAGCTGCCGCCGTACTTGAAATTGGCCTTCTTCTTACCAAAGCGGGCAGGCCTGTCGATCAGGCGCTCCCACCAGGTGCCGGCCACGGCAAAGCGCACGGTGGCCGTACCAGCGCCCCGACCTTTGTCTGCGCGTTGATCGAAGTATTGCTCCTGGGTGTACAGACCTCGAATGCGGGAAAGGTCAAAACCCCGGGCCTGCTGCAGGTAGGCATCGGCCGCCGCATAGGGGTTGCGCTCGGCCTCGGGCTTGCGCTCTTCCACGGCCCGGGCGCGGTCGCTCCAGCTCTCGAAAAGGTCGCTGTATAACTCCTTGGCGTGGGCCTCGTAGCCGCAGTGGTTCAGGCGCTCGCAGCGCACCACCCAGGGGCTGGCGGCATAAGTCCACAGGCTTTTGCTGCTGCAACTGGGGCAGCGGCCTTTGCGCAAATGCTTGCCATCGGCGGTGGGCTTGAACTCGTAGTCGGCCTGCAGGCGCTGGGCAATGTCGTGCAGAAGATCGCTCATGCCGCACCGCCTTCCTGTGCCATGCGCACAGCATCCACCGATGTGGCCAGCGCGCGGGTGCAACGTGCAATCTCGGCATCAACCACGTTCAGCAGCTGTGCCAGGTCATGAGCCGCTACAGGCAGGCTGGAGCGTTGTGGCCCAGCGCAGACGCTCACCAACTGGGTGAGGGCGCGCAGCGCAGACCGGGCACTTTGCAGCTCTTCCACGCCTTCCTGCACATTCAACAGGCAAGGCTGCGCCTGCACTGCCATCAAGGCAGCGTTTGTATGGGTCATCATGGGCTTACCTCTCCAGGCTCAGATCAAGGCCACGCAGGGCCGCCAGAGCTTGCACGGCCTTGCGGCGTGCACCAGGCAGATTGGCTTGGGGCTTGTTGAGGTAGTGCAGCGCCATGCTCAGCGCGTTGTGCGCTTCAGCGTGCAATTGGATGGGGTCAGAGGTGCCCGGGGTGGGCGATACAGCACGGCGGCTGATCGAACCGAATGTGGTCATGGTCTGGTTTCCTACTGGATCACAGAGAACCACCGTTTGCGTTTTCAAGCGCAGAGGGTGGACGAGATGTTGAAAACACGTCAGTAGCCGTGCGGCCGCCCTCGCGGGTAGGCCCATCTCGCCCAAAAAATGCAGGAGCTGGCGCGAATACACGCACCAATTCCCAAAAATTGGACATGACAAAACCCCGCTTATCGATGGGGGTTGCAAACGCTACTAACAAGGTGTTTTCAAGCACCGGGCCTCTCGGCTTGCGACTACTTTAGCACACGGTGGGGCAATGATGGAAGGCCTTGGGCGGGCTAGAGGCAGCGGTGCAGGCGGTGGTCAGCCCCATGCTGCATGGGGCGTTCGGGAGGCACCGGGGCGGGCAGCGCTGCATAAGGCTTGATCTGGCCTGTCATGCTGGAGTGCTGTGCGATCAGCTCGCGGGTTTTATCACTGATGGGGAGGTGCACATCTGAGCCTGGCTTGGCTGAAGGCGAGATTGTGCGCACGGCTTCAGCATGCACGATGAAGGTGTGGCCACATTCAGCGTCCTGGCAAGCCATCAGCAGCTCGCGCAGCAAAGGAGACACCTCTCTGCTGGTACGAATCGCAGCGCGTGACTGGCAATGGGGACAGCGGAACAGCATGCGCATGGCTCAGGCCTCCTTGCGAGTGCGCCGGCGAGTGTGTGCCGTGGGCATCACTGCTGCGGGCGCGGCCACAGGCACGGGGGTTGCAGCATCGGCCGAGGGGCGTTCATTGATCCAGCTGTCCACCTCGGTTTCTTTCCAGGCCACGCAGGTGCCGTGCAGCTTCACCGGCTGGGGAAACTGGCGCTCTTTGACTTTGGCATATACGGTGCTGCGGCCCAGGCCCGTCAGAAAACACACATCGGCAATGCGTAAGAGGCGCTCGCGGTAGCTGCGGCCAATGGTCTGGGAAGGTTGGGGCGTGGTGGACATGAAGTGAGCTTGGGTTGTCGTTGTCATGTCCCTATGGTCTTGTGTGGACGGCTATGGCTCCAGCAAACCATCATGTGGCGGCGACTTCTACAGCAGCTTTTGGGAATGCCATAGCTGATGAAGTCGGGCCGAGAAGCAGGTGCAGTGGTATTTGGCGCGTAAAAAAACCGCCATGAAGGCGGTTTTTTTCAGGCTTGGCGCTGGTTGGATAGGGTCAGTCGCAATCGATCCAAGTAATCCGCCCATGTACGCATGAGGGCGCGGCGTTGTTCCATGTATTCGGCTCGGTCGTAGGCCGCTCCCAGCGGCCCGGACTTTCCATGTGCCAGTTGGGCCTCCACTACGTCGTGCGGTATGCCTGGCAGGCGCTCCCCGACCAGAGTACGGGCCATGGCTCGGAAACCATGCGCGGTCATTTCATCGCCGCTGTAGCCAAGACGCCGTAGGGCCGTGTTCACCGTGTTTTCGCTCATGGGGCGTTCGCCGGTCAGCAGGCTTGGAAAAACGTACTTTCCTCTCCCTGTGAATGGCTTTAGTTGCTGGAAAACTGCGATGGCTTGAGGTGCCAGCGGCACAAGGTGAGGGCGGCCATTGAGCTTGTGCAGCTTGGTGCGTTTCATGGCCATGGATGGAATGGTGAGCATGGCCACATCCAAATCGATCCAACTCCATTCCATGGAGCGGATGTTGCCAGGTCGTTGAAAGAGAAGGGCGGATAGCTGAAGGGCTGCTTTGGTGGTGCGCTGACCTTCATAGGTGTCGAATGCCCGCAGCAGCTCCCCCACTTGATCTGGCTCGAGTACGGCGGCCATATGCTTCACGAGCACGGGCTGCAGTGCGCCTTGCAGGTCGGTGACGGGGTTGCGTTCGCATCGGCCTGTCTGGATACCGTAGCGGAACACCTGCCCGGCTGTTTGCCGCAAGGTGTGGGCTGTTTCGCGTGCGCCTCGCTTTTCTACCTTGCGCAGCACACCCAAAAGCAGGGGCGCCGTAATGTCCGGCAACTGCATCCGCCCAACGTGAGGGAACAAGTCTTTAGCCATGAGGCGCAGCCATTTCTCTGCATAAGAGTCGCTCCAGGCTGACTGCTTGGTGAAATGGAATTCACGCGCCACTGCCTCAAAGCTGTGCTCGTCGGCGGTGGCCAGGGCAAGTTTCTGCGCTTGCTTGACCAAGGCTGGGTCGGTGCCATCGGCCAAATGCACCTTGGCTTCATCGCGGCGGCGGCGAGCCTGGGCCAGGGTAACTGCTGGATAAACGCCCAGCGCGAGGGTTTTGCGTTTTCCGCCATAGCGGTAGTCCATGCGCCAGTACTTGCCGGCCGCTTTGACCAGCAGATACAGGCCTCCACCGTCCGCATAGCTTTCGCCGGCCGGCTTGCATGCGTGTTTTACGGTGCGAACGAAAGTGTCTGTGAGTGGCATCGAAAAAGTCCATGTGACGGTATCTCGGGTTTGTAACCCAAAAAGTACCGTCAAAAGTACCGTCAAATTGCCTAGATGGGGGCGGATGCCTGTGGACGGCTATGGAAACAAAAAACCCCGCAAGCCCAATAGGCATGCGGGGTTTTGGATTTCTATGGACTCCTGTGGAGTCTTAATTGGCCTGCCTGGAGGGACTCGAACCCCCGACCTATTGCTTAGAAGGCAATTGCTCTATCCGGTTGAGCTACAGGCAGCCATAAAGATGCGAATCATACCTTGCCCCGGCAGCTTTCCAGGCTTCGCCGGACTGATGCGGGGCAGGCAGCGAAGGCTCAATCCTCTTCTTCAAACACCAGGCTGGTGGGGGCCATGACCCGGGCCAGATCGCCCAGGCTGGGGATCACGCCCTGGCTGACGTAGCTATAGGGTGTGTCAGGCTCCAGTGCCGCAGCGGCCACATTGGCCTGGGACTGGTTCAGGCTGATGTAGTAGCTGCCGGGCGTGGCGTCGATGGCATTGCGCGAGACGGTCATCTTGCCATCGGTGCGGGTGTAGCCATCGGACAGCACGGGGGCTTGCTCGGCCACGCGCTGTACTTGCACGCCCAGCAGGCGCAGGCGTTCCACGGCTGGCTCGCTTTGCGCGGACAGCCAGTAGCCGCAGGCACGGGGGCGCTGCAGCGTGGTGCGTAGCTCCGTGGCCGATATCCAGGTGGCGCGCACGGGTTGGTCGGCGCCGGTTTGCGGGTTCAGCATGGGCACTTCGCGCTGGGTCTGCAGGGCTTGTGCGGCGACGGCGAGTTGGCCGCTGCAGGCATGCGAGGCGACGTCGCGTGCGACGAAGGACTGCACCTTGTTCAGATCAGCGCTGCGGGTGATGGTGTCATTCAGCGCGGTGCTCAGCGCCGTGACCAGGGTGTGAACGCGGCGCTGGATGTGGGTGCGCTGCAGGTCGGCGCCACGGCTTTGCACGTTCAGGCTGGGGATGTTCTTCAGCGCCGAGAGATTGTGCAAGCTGGTGGGCGCGGGGCTGGCCATGCGCAGCGTTTTGTCGCTGCTGCTGGCGCTGTAGGCCCAGTCCACCCGCTGGCCGGCCTGGGTCAGGCTGGCCGTGACTGGGCGGTACAGCCATTCGCGCTCGGCCTTGGCAATGAACTCGTGCACATTGGGGCTGTAGCCATATTGCAGGCCTGCGTCTTCGGCGCGCAGTGCGCCGAATTGCGCCAGCGTAGGTTGGATGGCGGGAAATTCCTGGGCGTCGATCACAACGCTGGGGCGGTAGTCGCGCACCAGCTTGGCCAGGGCGCGGGCTTCCGGGGTCTGCAGCAGCAGGTGGTCTTCGGTCAGTGCCGTGCCATTGGCTGTGGCCGATGTGCTGTTGTCAAAGCCGTCGGGGTTGGCGCGGGGCACCAGAATGACGTTGGACTTGGCCAGCAGCGGGTGCAGCAGGCCGCCGGATGCCAGCTCCTTGGCCAGCACCAGTACGGCCTCGGTGGGCGCAGCGTCTGTGCCTTGCTGGCCGGCGACGATGAGCAGTGTGGGGCGGCCGGTTTCATCCAGCGCGCCGGGGTTGACGCCTTCACCTTGGGTGGCGACCAGAGCCGAAATGCTCTGGCCTTGCTGGCTGGTGCCGGCATTGATCTGGGCCAGGCGCACAGGCTGGCCCAATGTGTCGGTGGAGAGCTTTTGCAGCAGGGCGTTCAACTCGACATTGGTGGTGAAGCTGCGGCGGCCGTTTTCCAGGCCCGGCGTTTGGTAGCGCACGGATGGGTCAGGAAAGCGCACGGCCACTTCACCTGCGTAGGGCAGGGCTTCCAGGGCGGTGTTGGGTGCAACCGGCGTGGTGCGCGCGGTTTGTTGCGTGGTGTCGGCAACGGGCGTGACGGCAGGCGATGGTGCGCGTGCAGTGGGGACGCCGGGAACCCAGGGTGGCAAGGCCGTGCTGGAGCAGCCGGCCAGTACGGCGGCAGCGCCCAGCGCACTCAGCCACTGCATGCGGATGCCGCAGGCTTGCGAGCCATCCTGAGAGGAGGAAAAAGCGAAAGAGGAGGGCCTGGTCATGGTGTGCAATATCTCAAGTCTCGGTCTGCGAAGGCTGCGTGCGCGGAGCACGGATGCTCGGCATGTTAGCTGCTAGCCAGACCGGGTTGGGCGTACGCACAGGGGAGCAGGCGAACAAAGTCGCTTGCTGCCCGCAGGCGCAGCCCAGGCCGTGGCTGCGCCGCGCAGGCAGGTGCTGGACCTGCCTGGCGGGAGTGGTTTAGCGGTTGAAGCCGCCGCCACGGCGGTTGTTGCCACCGCCGTTGCCGCCACCAAAACCGCCGCCACCACCACCACCGCTGTTGCCACCACGGCGGTTGCCGCCGCCGCCGAAGCCGCCACGACGGCCACGGTCGGCCATGCTGTCCACGCTGGTGCGCATCGGATCAGGCTGGCCGCCATTGCCACCGCTGTTGCCACGGGGTGCGGCATTGCGGATCACGCCCACATGGGTGCCCAGGTGGGCATTGGCGCGAGGCGGTTGGTCGTCAAAACGGCTCGGGCCTTCATAGCCATCACGGGTTTGGCGTTGTGGCTGGCTGCGGGGTGCATCGCGCATGCCGTCGCGTGGGTAGTCACCACGAGGTGCATCGCCACGGGGACCATCGGCGCGCGGTGTATCGCGCGAGGGGCGCTGGCGCGAGCGGTTGAAGCCCTGGCCGTTGCGGCGTTGCTGGCTGTCGGCATCGCCCGCGAATTCGGGACGGGGTGCACGGCCCTGCTCGTTGCCACCACGGCGGTTGCCGCCGTTGCCGCTGCGGCGTTGTCCGTCTTCACCGACGGCTGCGCCCTGGCCGGCTTGGGCGGGGCGTGGACCCTTGCCCTTGCTGGCGCCACGATCGCCTTGGGCGACCTTGTTGGTGCGGATGCGGTCCATCATTTCCTGGCGTGCAGCCTTGGCTGCTGCCTGCATGACGTCGCGGCTGGGGGGCTTGCCGGCGCCGCCCCAGATGGTCTGGCGGCCCATGGCGATGGGTTCAGCCCTTTCGTTTTCTTCGGGGCCAAAGCCTTCCAGCACTTGCACCGGGATCTCCTGCTTGGTGAAGCGCTCGATCTCCATCATGAAACCTTCTTCGTCCATGCACACCAGGCTGACGGCATGGCCTTCGCGGCCGGCACGGCCCGTGCGGCCGATGCGGTGCACATAGTCTTCGGGCACGTTGGGGATTTCGTAGTTCACCACGTGTGGCAGCTCGTCGATGTCGATGCCACGGGCAGCGATGTCGGTGGCCACCAGGGCGCGCAGCTCACCGGTCTTGAAGCCGGCCAGGGCCTGGGTACGGGCGCTTTGGCTCTTGTTGCCGTGCAGCGCCATGGCGCTGACGCCATGCTTGGTCAGGTAGTCGGCCACGTTGTTGGCGCCGAACTTGGTGCGGGTGAAGACCAGCACCTGGCTCCAGTCGTGCTCGCGGATGATGTGCAGCAGCACTTCTTTTTTCTTGCCACGGCCCACGGGGTGGATCACCTGGGTGATGCGTTGCACCGTGGTGTTGCTGGGCGTGACCTGGATGGACTGGGGGTTCTTGAGCAGGGAGTTGGCCAGCTCGCGGATGTCATCGCTGAAGGTGGCCGAGAACAGCAGGCTTTGCTTGTTCTTGGGCACCAGGGCCAGCACCTTCTTGACGTCGTGGATGAAGCCCATGTCCAGCATGCGGTCGGCTTCGTCCAGCACCAGGATTTCGACCTGGGACAGATCCACCAGACCTTGCTGCTGCAGGTCCAGCAGGCGGCCAGGGGTGGCCACCAGAATGTCCACGCCCTTGCGGATGCGGTCGACCTGGGGCTTGATGCCCACGCCGCCAAAGATGACGGTGGACTTCACGCCCAGGTATTTGGAGTAGGCGCTCAGGTTCTCTTCGATCTGGGCGGCCAGCTCACGGGTGGGCGAAAGCACCAGACCACGGATACCTCCGGCCGGAGCCTGCGTGCCGCCTTGTGTCAGGCGGTGCAGCATGGGCAGAGAGAAGGCGGCGGTCTTGCCGGTGCCCGTTTGGGCGCCGGCCAGCAGATCCTGGCCGGTCAGCACGGCCGGAATGGCCTGGGCCTGGATAGGCGTTGGGTTCTCATAACCCTGTTCAAGCACCGCTTTGACAATGGCGGGTGCCAGGTTCAGTTCTTCAAATGTCATTGTTGTCGATACGCCCGTCCGGGGCGCTGGGTATCAGCCTGTCGGGGCAACCTGCGGTGGTTGCCGGGCCAGTCTTAGGCAGATGATTTCAAAGGAATGGGAGCCTGGAGCAGCGTCCGTCGTCCCCAGCTGAAATGCTGATGCCAGGGGCAACTGGAGCCCTTGGCTATGCATATTGTCGCATGCGTCGATAATCAGCGTTGGGGAGCAACCACCGGTTGCCCAGTTTTCTCACCAAAAAACGGACTTTTTTCTCACATATCCATGGCTCAATACGTCTTTTCGATGAACCACCTGACCAAGACTGTGCCCCCCAAGCGCCAGATCTTGAAGGACATTTCGCTCAGTTTCTTCCCGGGTGCCAAGATTGGCGTGCTGGGCTTGAACGGCTCGGGAAAGTCTTCGCTGCTGAAGATCATGGCGGGCGTGGACAAGGAGTTCGAAGGCGAAGCCATTCCAATGGCAGGGTTGTCCATCGGCTATCTGCCGCAGGAACCCCAGCTCAACCCTGATCACACCGTGCGCCAGGCCGTGGAAGAAGCCATGGCCGAGGTGAACAACGCCAAGGCCCGCCTGGAAGAGGTGTATGCGGCCTACGCCGAAGAGGACGCTGACTTCGACGCCCTGGCCAAGGAGCAGGGCGAGCTGGAAGCCATCATTGCCGCTGCCGGCACCGACTCCGAGCACCAGCTGGAAATTGCCGCCGACGCGCTGCGCCTGCCGGCCTGGGACGCCATCGTGGGCCAGCTCTCCGGTGGTGAAAAGCGCCGCGTGGCCCTGTGCAAGTTGCTGCTGTCCAAGCCCGACATGCTGTTGCTGGACGAGCCCACCAACCACTTGGACGCCGAATCGGTGGAGTGGCTGGAGCATTTTCTGCACCGCTTCAGCGGCACCGTGGTGGCCATCACCCACGATCGCTACTTCCTGGACAACGCGGCCGAGTGGATTTTGGAACTTGACCGTGGCCACGGCATTCCCTACAAGGGCAATTACTCCGACTGGCTGATCCAGAAGGGCAACCGCCTGGAAGCAGAACAAAAGGGTGAAGAAGCCCGCGCCAAGGCCTTGAAGAAGGAGTTGGAATGGGTGCGCCAGAACGCCAAGGGCCGCCAGGCCAAGTCCAAGGCACGTATTGCCCGCTTCGAAGAGCTGAGCGATTACGAATACCAGCGCCGCAACGAAACCCAGGAAATCTTCATTCCTGTGGCCGAGCGTCTGGGCAGCAAGGTCATTGAGTTCACCAACGTCTCCAAGGCCTTTGGCGACCGTCTGCTGATCGACAACCTGAGCATGAATGTGCCTGCTGGCGCCATCGTCGGCATCATCGGCCCCAACGGCGCCGGTAAGTCGACCTTGTTCAAGCTGATTGCCGGCAAGGAACAGCCCGATTCCGGCACCGTGGACATCGGCTCGACCGTGAAGATGGCTTTCGTCGACCAGCACCGCGATGCGCTGGCCAACGAAAAAACCGTGTGGGAAGACGTCTCGGGCGGCCTGGACATGCTGAACATCGGCAAGTTCCAGATGGCCTCGCGCGCCTACTGCGGTCGCTTCAACTTCAACGGCCAGGACCAGCAAAAGAAGGTCGGCAACCTCTCCGGTGGTGAGCGCGGCCGTCTGCACCTGGCCAAGACCCTGATCCAGGGCGGCAACGTGCTGATGCTGGACGAACCCTCCAACGACTTGGACGTGGAAACCCTGCGTGCGCTGGAAGACGCGCTGCTGGAATACGCCGGTACCGTGATGGTCATCTCCCACGACCGCTGGTTCCTCGACCGTATTGCCACCCACATCCTGGCGGCCGAAGGCGACTCGCAATGGGTGTTCTTCGACGGCAACTACCAGGAGTACGAGGCCGACAAGAAAAAGCGTCTGGGCGAAGAGGGCGCGCAGCCCAAGCGCTTCCGCTACAAGGCCCTCAAGTAAGGTCTTTGCTGCCGGCCTGCAGGCCGGCATGCACCGCACAAGGCTTCCTTCGGGAAGCCTTTTTTATGCGCCGCTGCGGGGTTCTGCATTCTGAAGACTCCTGAAAAAAGAGCTCTCTGTGCAGATGGAATAAGCGTTTCCAGGCTTTTGCTCGCCAGGCGAGTGCGGTCAGCTCGTTGTCGCGCAAGGCACAGCCAGCGGGGACAAGTCCCAGTGGTGGGGCGTAAGGCTTGGGTCTAGATTTGCGGGGCCGGCAGTCAGCCCTGAATACGCGGGGGGGCGCCGGCTTTTCCATAAAAAACGACAGGAGACTTTCCCCCTATGGCCACCGCAACCTCTTTCACCGCTCGCACCTCGGCTTCCGGCGCACGCCGCCATCTCATCCAGGCGGCTGCCGGTCTGCTGGCTGTGGGGGCGCTGGGCCTGCAACTGCCCGCTCAGGCGCAGAGCCAGGCCAGCGGCACCTATCCCGCCAAGCCCGTGCGCATCGTGGTGGGCTTTTCGGCCGGTGGCACCACCGACGTGGTGGCGCGCATCATGGCCAAGGAGCTGACACAGGCCCTGGGCCAGACCTTTATGGTGGACAACAAGCCCGGCGGCGGCAGCAATATCGCCACCGACCTGGTGGCCGCCGCCCAGCCCGATGGCTACACCCTGCTGTTTGTGGCCGTGACCAGCGCCATCAATCAGACGCTCTACCCGAATGTGAAGTTCGACCTGAACCGTGACTTCGAGGCCGTGGCCCTGGGCGCCAAGGTGCCCAATGTGCTGGTGGTCCACCCCAGCGTGCCGGCCAAGAATGTGAAGGAGCTGATCGCCTGGGCCAAGGCCAACAACGACAAGGTGTCCTATGCCTCCTCGGGTAGCGGCACCTCCATCCACATGGCGGCCGAGCTGTTCAAGGTGCGCACCGGCCTGCAGACCCAGCATGTGCCCTACAAGGGCAGCGCCCCGGCCTTGACCGATTTGATGGGCAACCAGGTGCAGTTCATGTTCGACAACATGCCCTCGGCCTGGCCCCAGGTGCAGGGCGGCAAGCTCAAGGCCCTGGCCGTGACCACGAAGACGCGCTCACCCTCGGCTCCCGATCTGCCCACCCTGGAGGAAAGCGGTGTGGAGCGTTTTGACGTCAGCAGCTGGTTTGGCCTGATCGCCCCCAAGGGCACGCCCAAGCCCATCGTGGACAAGCTCAACAAGGCCATGAACGCGGCCTTCGACAAGCCCGAGGTCAAAGAGGCTTACGCCAAGCTGGGCGCCGTGGCAGAGCACAACACACCGGCGCAGTTCGGCAGTTTTATCCGCAGCGAAGTGGCCAACTGGGCGCCAGTGGTCAAGGCTTCGGGTGCCAAGGTGGATTGAGTCGCCAGCGACCGTCATTCAAAAAAGAGAGCAGCCTGCGCACTCTGTATCTGGATATCCAGGTGATATAAAGTGCAGAGTCAGCAGCCAAGCGCATGGCGTGCTCCTCATGGAAGGGAAACTGGACACATGCCTTTGGCTTCTTTGACACATGCCGAACGTACGCTGCTGGAACGTTACCAGCGCCTGGCAGGCGGCAGCCTGGCCCCGAGGCTGGCCGTTGAAATCATTCCGCCGCTGGTATTTGTGGGCCTGTGGGCGTGGAGCGGCAAGGCCGTGTTTTTGCTCGCGCTGATCGCGGTGCTGGTGGTGTTCAATGTGTGGCGCGTGCTGCAGCAGCGCCGCGCATTGCGGCATCTGCAGTCGATTGCGGTCAAGGCCCTGGTGGAGTCTTCTTCGGAGCCTGCTGCCGCTGCGACCGACGCATTGGGCTAGGGCGTGGCCCTTGCGCAGAGACGCAGACACAAAAAAGGCTTCCCATGGGAAGCCTTTTTGCATGGAGCGCAGCCGGGGCTGCGGCACCATTACACGCGCTTGCGGTATTCGCCGGTGCGGGTGTCGATTTCGATCTTGTCTTCCTGGGCCACGAACAGGGGCACAGCCACTTCAAAACCGGTAGCGATCTTGGCGGGCTTGAGCACCTTGCCGGAGGTGTCACCCTTCACGGCTGGCTCGGTCCAGGTGATTTCGCGCACGATGGTGGTGGGCAGTTCGACCGAGATGGCCTTGCCGTCATAGAACACCACTTCGGCGGTCATGCCGTCTTCCAGGTAGTTCAGAGCGTCGGCCATGTTTTCGGCTTCGACTTCGTACTGGTTGAATTCGGGGTCCATCCACACATACATCGGGTCAGCGAAGTAGGAGTAGGTGCAGTCCTTCTTGTCCAGGATCACGTTGTCGATCTTGTCGTCGGCCTTGAACACGTTTTCCGTGCCGAAGTTGCCGATCAGGCTCTTGAGCTTCATGCGCACGGTGGCAGCGCCACGGCCGCCACGGGCGTATTCGGTCTTCAGAACGATCATGGGGTCCTTGCCGAACATGATCACGTTGCCGGCGCGGATTTCTTGAGCGATTTTCATAGCTGTCTTGCTGAGGGTGAAGCCGCTCTACGCAGCAGGCAAGAGCGTCCATGGCATTCCATGGCGAAGGGCCTGCCGCATGTTCCGCGGCGGGAGCATCCTACGGCTGCAGTCCGCCGCATGAAAAGCCATGAGGGACGGGCCGAAGAGGCAAAAGCGTGATTTTAGCTTTTTTCCGCCACGAACTGCAGCAGCTGGCCGATCAGCCCGGTCTGGGCACGCAATCTTTGACGCGCCGCAAGCATGCAGGCCTGCCATTCGCGCAGCAGCTGGGGCGTGAGAAGGGGTAGGGTGCTCGGGGCCGCCATGCCATTCCAGGCATGGTGGAAAGACCGTAAAGACCCAGGGGCCTGCAGCCAGTCCAGAAAGGCGTTGAGCTTGGCATGGTGGGCGTTGTCATGCTGGGGGTAGATATGCCAGACCATGGGCTGGCCGGCCCACAGCGCCCGGACCAGCGAATCTTCGCCGCGCACCAGGTTCAGGTCGCAGGCCCAGAGCATTTCGTCAAACTGCGGCTGCGGGCAGATGGACAGGACATGGCTAGCTATGTTTTTGAAGTCTGGCTGGGCCTGCATGGCCGCGTCGACGGCGGCTGTGGCGCGGCCGGGGGTGAGCAGCAGCCGTGGCTGCCATTCGGCACTGTGCGGGCCGGGTTGCAACTGGGCCAGCAGCTCGGCCAGGGCCGGGGGCTCGTAGCAAAACAGGCTGATGGCGTAGTCGCCGGCCTGCAGCCCGCGGGCCGTGCGCCAGCCCGCGCGATCGAACGCGGCCTGGCGTGTGGGCAGGTCTTGCTCGGCCAGCAGGCCGCCGGTGTCGGCCGTAAAACCGGGGTAGAAAAACCAGCGTGTCAGCCCGGCGGCCGGCCCGCTCATCAAACGCGAGGGCAGGCGGTGGCAGCGCGCCACATAGTCTTCGGCGGACAGGTATTCCAGATTGATCCACACCGGCGCCTGCCCGGCCGCAGCCCGGTCGGCAATGGCCTGCACAAAGGGTGCGGGGATTTCGCAGCCAAAGGCCTCGACCACCACATCGCCCACACCAGCGCCAATGTCTGTGAGCGCATCGCCGAGCTGCGTGGGCCAGGCATGCACCGTCAGGCCGGCGGGATGGGGCGTGGGCGCCATCCACTGCAGGGCGCTGGCATCGTCCATCCACAGCCGCACGGTCTGGCCGCGCGCCACCAGCTCGGCCGCGGCGCGCCAGCACACGCCCACATCGCCAAAGTTGTCTATGACCTGGCAAAAAATATCCCAGCTGCGACGGGGGGCTGCAACAGAGTCATGGGCCTCGAGGGGCAGGGGGAAGAAGGCAAGCATGGACAGGTTTCAATCGGTGGCCGGCTGGCACAAATGCGTGGCCAGCAGCTGGGTGACGGGGGGCAGGGCCTCGGTGGCGCGCACGCACAGCATCAGCTGGCGCTCGGCCCAGGGCTCTTGCAGACGAATGCTGCGCAGCGGCAGTGCGCCCAGGTAGAGGCGGGCGCTGCCCTCGGGCAGTATGCCAATGCCCAGGCCGGAGGCCACCATCAGGCACAGGGCGTCATAGCCCGTGACCTTCATGCGCAGCCGCAGCTGCAGACCCTGGTCGGCTGCGGCACGGGTGACCAGATGGTTGAGTGCGCTGCCGGCATGCATGCCCACCCAGTCGTATTGCACCAACTCGGCCAGGCGCACGCTGCGCCGTCGCACCAGGGCATGGCCCAGGGGCACGACCACGGTGAGCCGGTCGCACCGGTAGGGGCGCAGGCTGAGTTTTTCGCCATAGCTGCCGGCATTGAGCAGGCCGATATCGGCCTCGTTGTCGGCCACGGCGCGGGCGATGTCGGTGCTCACCCGCTCCTGCAGACGCACATCCACCTGGGGGTGCTGGGCCAGAAAACGCTGCAGCTGCGCCGGCAGAAACTGGGTGATGGCCGAGATGTTCGCCACCACGCGCACATGGCCGCGCAGGCCGCTGCCGTGGTCACGGCCGTAGTCCTTGATTTGCGTGGCAATGCCGTCCAGCTCATTGAGCACGCTGCGCGCCATGTTCAAGAGCGCATAGGCCGCTGCCGTGGGCTGGCTGCCGCGGTTGCTGCGGGTGAACAGCTCCACCTGCAACTGGGCCTCCAGATCGGCCAGGCGGCGGCTGGCGGCCGAGGGCGCAATATGCTCGCGCGCGGCAGCACGGGCGATGGCGCTTTCTTCCATGACGGCCACAAACAGGCGCAGGGTGACGGGGTCGAGTTTCATAAGGCGGGGAGAACTGGGCGGCCATTATCCCGTGGGTGGCTTTGGCTATGCCCAAATGCGATGGCAGCTTCGCATTTCAGCGTTTTGCACGCCATGGCTCTGGCGGCAAGATGGCTGGTGACAGGCCTTGCGATAAGGGCCATGGAATGGAGACAAAGAGCTATGTCCACAACACAATGGATACGCGACCCCGCCACCCAGACCGCCACGCCGCGCGCGCTGCAAGGGGTGAAAGTGGTGGAAATGGGGCAACTGATTGCCGGGCCTTTTTGCGGCAAGACCCTGGGCGAGTTCGGCGCCGATGTGGTGAAGATCGAAGCCCCTGGCGCGGGCGACCCGCTACGCAACTGGCGGCTGATTCAAGACGGCACCTCGGTGTGGTGGCAGGTGCAGTCGCGCAACAAGCGCTCGGTGGCGCTGGACCTGCGCCAGGCCGAGGCCCAGCAGCTGGCACGCCAGCTGATTGCCGAGGCCGATGTGCTGGTGGAGAACTTCCGCCCCGGCACGCTGGAGGGCTGGGGCATGGCGCCCGAGCAGCTGCATGCCATCAACCCCGGTCTGGTGATTTTGCGCATCTCCGGCTATGGCCAGACCGGCCCCTACCGCGATCTGCCGGGCTTTGGTGTGATCGGCGAAGCCATGGGCGGCCTGCGCCATCTGACGGCCGAGCCCGGTCGCGTGCCGGTGCGCGTGGGCGTGTCGATTGGCGACACGCTGGCGGCCCTGCATGGGGTGATCGGCGTGATGATGGCGCTGTACCACCGCAAGGTGCAGGGCGGGCCAGGCCAGGTCATCGATGTGGCCCTGCACGAGGCCGTGTTCAATGTGATGGAAAGCCTGCTGCCCGAATACAGCGCCTTTGGCGCCGTGCGTGAGGCCGCGGGCAGTGCGCTGCCGGGCATTGCACCGTCGAATGCCTATCCCTGCCAGGACGGTTGGGTGCTGGTGGCCGGCAATGGCGACTCCATTTTCAAACGCTTGATGGCCACGATTGGCCGACAGGATTTGGCCGACGACCCACAGCTGGCCGATAACGCCGGCCGTGTGGCCCGGGTGACTGAAATCGATGCGGTGATTGGCGCCTGGACCCAGGGCCAGAGCGTGCAGCAGGTGATGGACCAACTGGCCGCAGCCCGCGTGCCGGCCGGCAAGGTCTATACCGCCAAGGACATTGCCGAAGACCCGCATTACCGTGCCCGCGAGATGATTCTGACCCAGCGCACCCGTGATGGGCATGAGGTGGAAGTGCCGGGCGTGGTGCCCAAGCTCTCACGCACGCCCGGCACGGTGCGCAGTAGCGCCCCCCATGTGGGTGACGACACCGATGCCGTGCTGGCCGAAGTGGGTTTGAGCAGTGAGCAGATTGCCCAGCTGCGTGCCAAGGGGATCATTCAATGAGCGCGGTGAACGTATGGCAGGGGGCGGGCCGCCGCATCTATATGAATGAGGTGGGTACGCGCGACGGGCTGCAGATGGAGCAGGCCTTTGTGCCCACGGCCGACAAGATTGCGCTGGTGAATGCGCTGTCGGCGGCAGGGCTGTCCAAGATCGAGGTCACGGCCTTTGTCTCGCCCACGGCGATTCCGGCGCTGCGCGATGGCGAGATCGTGATGCGCGAGATAGAGCGCCGCCCCGGCACCATCTACACCGCCCTGGTGCCCAATGTGCGTGGCGCCGAGCGCGCCATCGATGCCCGCACCGACGAGCTGAATCTGGTGATGTCGGTCAGCGAAACCCACAACCTCTGCAATCTGCGCATGCAGCGCAGCCAGTCGTTTGCGGCTCTGCAGCAGGTGGTGGCTACGGCGCAGCAGGCTGCGGTGGCGGTGAATGTTTCGCTGTCCTGCTGCTTTGGCTGCCCCATGGAGGGCGAGGTGCCGCAGGCCGAGGTGCTGGCCTGGGTGCAGCGCTTTGCCGATCTGGGCGTGCAGGGCGTGACGCTGTGCGACACCACGGGCATGGCCTATCCCAGCCAGGTGCTGGCGTTGGTGGCCGCCTGCAAGGAGCGTTGGCCGCAGCTGGGGCTGACGCTGCACTTTCACAATACGCGCGGCATGGCGCTGGCCAATGTGCTGGCATCCATAGCTGCTGGCGCCGACCGTTTTGATGCATCCATAGGTGGCCTGGGCGGCTGCCCCTATGCGCCAGGAGCCTCCGGCAATGCCTGCACCGAGGACATCGTCCATGCGCTGGCGCTGATGGGCTATGACACCGGCGTGGACCTGGAGGCCGTGGTGGCTGCGGCCCAGTCCTTGCCGGCCTTGATCGGTCACGACATTCCCAGTCAGATTGCCAAGGCCGGGCCGCGCTGGGCGCTGCATGCGCCGCCGGCGAATTTTCAGGAGATCCGCGAGCGCGCCCTGGCCAAGGGCTGAGCGCAGCGGTCAGAGCGCATGCGATGCAGCGGCGGGTTTTGCGGGGGCAAGGCGCGGGCTGCGCGGCATGGAGTTTTTTCCAGCAGCAGGGAGCCCGCAGGGGGCGGGCGCATCCCTATAACAAGCCGACAGGCAATCAACCCAAGGAGACTTTGATGCACACCACATTCACCACCCGCCGCCGCCTGCATGGCGCAGCCCTGGCAGCCGCTGTGGCGCTGGCCTTGCCCGCCGCCAGCTGGGCCCAGGCCTATCCCAACAAGGCCATTACCTTCATCGTGCCGGCCTCGGCCGGTGGCACTACTGACTTGTCGGGGCGCATGGTGGCCCAGGCGCTGGCGCCCGTCATCGGCCAGAGTGTGGTGGTGGAAAACAAGGGCGGTGGCAACGGCAATCTGGCCGCAGCCCAGGTCAAACGCGCCCCGGCCGACGGCTACACCTTGCTGATGCAGTACTCGGGCTTTCACGTGATCTCGCCCCATCTGAGCAAGAGCCAGGCTTGGCAGCAAAGCGATTTTGTGCCCGTGGCCGGCCTGGTCTCGGCGCCGCAAATCATCGTGGTGCGCGGTGATTTGCCGGTCAAGGACATGAAGGAGCTGGTAGCCTACGCCAAGGCCCATGTGGGCAAACTGAACTATGCGTCCTCGGGCAATGGCTCGCTGCAGCATGTGACCGGCGCCATGCTGGAGCAGCAGGCGGGCATTCAAATGGTGCACGTGCCCTACAAGGGCACAGGCCCGGCGCTGCAGGATTTGCTGGGCGGCCAGGTGGACCTGACCTTTGGCACGGCCCCACCTTTCATGGCCCATATCCAAAGCGGCAAGCTCAAGGTGCTGGCGGTGACCGGCAAGGAGCGCCTGCCCAGCCTGCCCCATGTGCCCACCACGGCCGAAGTGGGCTTGCCCGGTGTCAACGCCACTTCGTGGTTTGCGCTGTTTGCCCCGGCGGGCACGCCCCAGCCCGTGATCGACAAGCTGGCCGCCGATGTGAAGCAGGTGGTGCAAGACCCGGCATTCAAGAAAAAGGCCGAGGAGCAGGGCGCCATGGCCGACTATATGGCGCCCAAGGCCCTGGGCGCCATGGTGGCCAGCGATCTGAAGAGCTGGGCGACGGTGGTGAAGTCCGCCAATATCCAGGCCGAGTAAGCGCAGGATTCGCCCGCCATCCGTGCGGCGTTCCGGTGCGGGTGGGCGGGTTTTATGGTCAAAAGAGCTGCAGCTGCAATCCCCATATACAGCGGCAGCTCTTTTTTCGGTAGTGCGGCCCGCCTGGTGCGGGGCGGCACCAGGCCGCAGCACAATAGAGGCTATGGCTTCTGACGTGCACTCTGCCGAACTCCTGGCCCAGGTGGCCAGCCTGCCCGCGCTGCCGGGCGTTTACCGCTACTTTGATGCGGCGGACACCTTGCTCTATGTGGGCAAGGCCCGCAACCTCAAGCGGCGTGTGGGCAGTTATTTCCAGAAAGACCATGGCGGCACGCGCATAGGCCATATGGTCAGCAAGATCGTCCGCCTGGACACCACGGTGGTGCGCTCCGAGGCCGAGGCCTTGCTGCTGGAAAACAACCTCATCAAGACCCAGCACCCCAAGTACAACATTCTGTTCAGGGACGACAAAAGCTATCCCTATCTGAAGATCACCGGTCTGGCGGGCAAGGACGGACAGGGCAGTGCGCCCGGCCAGCAGTTCCCTCGCATGGCCTATTACCGGGGCAGCGTGGACAAGCGCCACCGTTACTTTGGCCCTTACCCCAGTGCCTGGGCGGTGAAGGAAACCATACAGCTGCTGCAAAAAGTCTTCCGCCTGCGCACCTGCGAGGACACGGTGTTTGCCAACCGCTCCCGGCCTTGCTTGCTCTACCAGATCAAGCGCTGCAGCGGGCCCTGCGTGGACTTGATCTCACCCGAGGCCTATGCCCTGGATGTGCGCAACGCCGAGGCCATGCTGCGCGGCGAAACCGATGCCCTGCTCAAGACCATGGAGCAGCGCATGATGGGGCATTCCGACAAGCTGGAGTTTGAGCTGGCGGCCGAGGTGCGCAACCAGATTTCGGCCCTGTCCACCGTGCTGCACCAGCAGGCCATCGAGACGGCAGACGACCGCGATGTGGACATCCTGGCCGTCAAGGTGCAGGGCGGACGCGCCTGCGTGAACCTGGCCATGGTGCGCGGTGGCCGCCATCTGGGCGACCGGGCCTACTTCCCCAGCCAGCTGGATGACGCCATGGGCGTGTACGCCACGGAAGACGGCGCCGAGCAGCGCCAGTCGGTGGAGTTGCGGGTGCTGGAAGCCTTTGTGGCCCAGCATTACATCGACGTGGCCGTGCCACCGGTGCTGCTGGTCAGCGAGGCCCTGGATCTGCAACTGGCCCAGGCCTTGTCGCAGCAGGCCGGCTACAAGGTGAGCAGCCAGCACCAACCGCGCGGCCAGCGCCGCATCTGGCTCGATATGGCCCTGCAAAACGCGGCCATCCAGCTGGCGCGGCTGCTGTCCGAAGAGGGCTCGCAGCAGGCCCGCACCCGCGCCCTGGCCGAGGCCCTGGACCTGCCCCAGGAGGGGCTGGAGAGCCTGGCCATCGAATGCTTTGACATCTCCCACACCGCGGGTGAGAACACCCAGGCATCTTGCGTGGTGTTCCACCACCACAAGATGCAAAGTAGCGAATACCGGCGCTTCAACATCCACGGCATCACGCCGGGCGACGACTATGCCGCCATGCGCCAGGTGCTCACGCGCCGCTACCAGCCCGTGGCGCAGGCCCTGGCCGAGGCCGGTGGCGCGGAGCTGCCCGCCGGGGCGCCGCGCCTGCCCGACCTGGTGCTGGTGGATGGCGGCAAGGGCCAGGTCAGCATGGCGCGCGAGGTGTTCACGGCCTTGGGCTTGGACTTGTCACGCATCGTAGGTGTGGAGAAAGGCGAGGGCCGCAAGGTGGGCCTGGAAGAGCTGGTGTTTGCCGATGGCAGGCCCAAGGTCTACCTGGGCCATGACTCCGCTGCGCTGATGCTGGTGGCACAGATTCGCGATGAGGCCCACCGCTTTGCCATCACCGGCATGCGTGCGGCCCGCGCCAAGGTGCGCACCGGCAGCAGCAGCCTGGAAGAAATCCCCGGTGTGGGCCCCAAGAAGCGCGCACGCCTGCTGCAGCGCTTTGGCGGGGTGCGCGGCGTGCAGGACGCCAGCGTGGAAGACCTGATGACGGTGGACGGCATCTCGGCCGCGCTGGCCGAAGACATTTACCGCGCCTTGCACTAAGAGCGTGTTCAAAGTCTCCTGAGCAAGAGCCCCAAGAACGCCAGATGGACGAACTGCAAGCTGGTGTTGAGCCAACGCTCGCAGTTTTTCCATAACCTTCTGTTCTTCTCCAGCCAGGCGAAGCTGCGCTCCACTACCCAGCGCTTGGGCATGACCTTAAAGCTGTGCATCTCGCTCCTCTTGGCGATTTGCACCGTCACGTGCTCGCCCAGAATCTCTTGTACGCCCTGCGCAAAGGGCTGGCCCACGTAGCCGCTGTCGCACAGCACGCCTTGCACTCGCCCCAACGTCCGCTTACAGCGCTGCAGGGCCTGCAGGGCACCTTTGCGGTCCGTTACCTCGGCCGTGGTCACCGCAATGGCATGTGGCAGCCCCTGCGTGTCCACCGCAATGTGGCGCTTGATCCCACAGACCTTCTTGCCCGCGTCATAGCCCTTCAGCCCCGCCGTGTCCGTGTTCTTCACGCTCTGCGCGTCCACAATCAAGAACGCGCTGCATGCGTTGCGCCCCAGTTTCTCGCGGGCCGCGCCAACCTGATTTTTTTAAAGCCTGCTCCAGCAGGCTGCCTTCCTCGCGGGGCTCGCTCCAGATCGCCCAGTACGAATGCACCGTGCGCCACTTGGGAAAGTCGCTGGGCAGCGCTCGCCACTGGCAGCCCGTGCGCAGCAGATACAGCACGGCGCAGAACACCTCGTAAAGCTCCACCTTGCGTGGGGCCGTCCTTTTGCGCGCACTCTCCAGCATTGGCCGGATCACTTCGAACTGCTCGCGCTTGATATCGCTGGGGTAGCCTTTTCTCATCCTGCGAGCTTCTCACATCTGGCGAGACTTTGAACACGTTCTAAGAGTGGCTAACGCCACTTCTCCAGAGGGCCTCGCAGAGCGGTTATGCTCGCTGCCCTTATGGCACGACGACCCGTAAGCAAAGAACTGTGGCGACAGCTACAACCCCTGATCCCAGCCTTCGTGCCTTCTGCCAAAGGCGGTGCGCGCAAACTCGCAATCAGCGATGAAGCTGCCCTCAACGGTATCTTGTTCGTGCTGCAAACAGGCATTCCATGGGAAGACCTTCCCCAATCTCTGGGCTATGGCAGCGGCATGACTTGCTGGCGGCGCCTGCGCGACTGGAACGCCGCTGGTGTCTGGGAGCAGCTGCACCAAGCCATGCTGACTCGCTTGCGTGAACATGACCAAATCGATTGGAGCCGGGCCAGCATTGATGGCTCCTCGGTACCAAGCCCCCGGGGGGCCAGGAAACGGGCCCAAACCCCACGGACAGAGGCAAGCTCGGCTCCAAGCGACACATCGTTGTAGACGCCAGAGGCATCCCGCTGGTGATCTTGGTCAGCGGCGCGAACCGGCACGACTCCAAGATGTTCGAGAGGTGCGTGGACGCGATTCCTGCGATTGCTGGCCTGCCAGGACGTCCCCGTAGAAGACCGGCAAAGCTGCACGCCGACAAAGGCTACGACTTCAAGCGATGCCGAGCCCATCTGAGGCAGCGGGGCATCATGGGCCGAATTGCCAGACGAGGCATTGAGAGCAGCGAGTGGCTGGGCAAACACCGGTGGGTGGTGGAGAGGACGCACAGCTGGTTTGCAGGCTTTGGCAAGCTGCGAATCCGCTTTGAACGACGGCTGGATATCCACGAAGCGCTGCTGAAATTGGCGGCAGCGATCATCTGCGCGCGCTTCGTGGATCGGTGGTGTTAGCCACTCTAAGAACGTGAACACGTTCTAAGCCTGTTCTGGCCAGCCGATGCCGGGCGCCGGCTTGCGCCTGCGTGCGGCAAGCGTTTCGCTTCGCAACCAATGTTGCGCGCGACGGTGGCAAGTTGCAGGCCGGACGGGTGCATGTGGTTGCTACGCTGCTGCCGATGGCCGGGCCATGCCACAATCGGCCCATGTTTTTCACCATCCCCACTGTGATGACGTGGACGCGCATCGTCGCGATTCCCTTGATCGTCGGAGTGTTCTACGCGCCCTTTGATCCCGGCACCCGCAATCTGATTGCCGCCGTGATGTTCATCGTCTTCGCTGCCACCGACTGGCTGGATGGCTTTCTGGCTCGCCGCCTGAACCAGACCTCGTCCTTTGGTGCCTTTCTGGACCCGGTGGCCGACAAGTTCCTGGTCTGCGCCGCGTTGCTGGTGCTGGTGCACCTGCAGCGGGCCGATGTGTTTGTGGCGCTGATCATCATCGGCCGTGAGATTGCCATCTCTGCGCTGCGCGAGTGGATGGCCCATATCGGCGCCGGCAAGAGCGTGGCGGTGCACATGATCGGCAAGGTCAAGACCACGGTGCAGATGGTGGCGATTCCCTTTTTGCTCTATGACGGTACGGTGTGGGGGGTGGATACGGGCTACTGGGGCCGTTGGCTGATCTGGGCAGCGGCTATTCTGACGGTGTGGAGCATGGTGTATTACCTGCAAAAAGCCGTGCCGGAGATCCGCGCCCGCGTTGAGAAATAAGCAAATACATGAACAAAAAGGGCTGCACAGCAGGTGCTATCTGCTGGGGTGGCTCTTTTTTTTATAGCGGTAGGCCCCTGCGACTGCCTCCATGGCGCGGCCCGGCGGGAGGCTGTATTGGGGGCGTGGCGGATTTCTGTTGGCCGCCCGCTTTGTCAATGCGGAAAGTCACGCGTGGGTCTTTTTGGGAAAAAACACAGCGCTTGGAAATTCAGGCCTGTAAATCCGTCTAGAATCTCGCCAATACAGCGCCACCCGCGTGGAATCACGCCCGGTGCTGTGCAAAACAGTAAAGCCTGCTTGTGCTGCTACAGCGTCAGGCTTTCACGATGTTTAACCCAATTTCTCGAGAGGCATCTTGTGAATAAGACAGAACTGATTGAGCACATCGCTACCAATGCCGACATTTCCAAGGCCGCCGCTGCGCGTGCTCTGGAATCGACCATCGATGCGGTCAAGAAGACCCTGAAGAAGGGTGGCACTGTCTCTCTGGTGGGCTTCGGTACCTTTGCCGTTGGCAAGCGTGCTGCACGTACCGGTCGCAACCCCCGCACCGGTGCTTCCATCAAGATCAAGGCTGCCAAGGTGCCTAAATTCCGTCCAGGCAAGGCCCTGAAGGACGCGCTGAACTAATTACAGGTTTCGATGGGGTCCTTAGCTCAGTTGGTAGAGCGGCTCCTTTACACGGAGTAGGTCGGCGGTTCGAGACCGTCAGGACCCACCATCAAATCCTCGCAAACAAAGGGTCTGGAGTAATCCAGGCCCTTTTTTTATGCCCTTGCTCGCCAGTGGCCAGGCTTCACCCCATGTGCAGCGGGTGCCAGTGTTGGGCAGGGGCAATGCCTCAAGTAGAATGGGCCGGCTTACCTGTTTGCTGCCCTGGTGGTCGCAATCAGGCCTTGCGACGGTGATTCCCTTTCGCCGCATGTTTCGTGCAAAAACATGCAGGCGGGTCAAGGCGGGCCGAATGGTTCGCCTTTTTTCTTGCATCTGCAGCAGCTTCAGAAAGTTTGACTATGCTCGAATCCATCCGCAAGAACTCCAAGATTGTGATGATCTTGCTGTTCCTGCTGATCATTCCCTCGTTCGTTTTTGTCGGTATCGATCAAAACTACTTCACCGCCTCCAGCCCCACGGTGGCGCGTGTGGATGGTCAGGACATCACGCAGGCCGATTGGGACAATGCCCACCGCGTGGAAAGCGACCGCATGCGTGCGGAAATGCCCGGCCTGGACCCCAAGCTGCTGGATTCCGACGAGGCCAAGTACGCCACGCTGGAGCGCATGGTGCGGGACCGCGTGATCGTCGCTGCAGCGCAAAAAATGCACCTGACCACCAGCGACGCCCAATTGGTGCGTACGTTGCAGGGTATTCCGGCGATTGCTTCCCTGCGCAAGCCCGATGGCAGCCTGGATGCCGATGGCTACCGCGCACTGGTGGCGTCGCAAGGTCTGACGCCCGAAGGCTTCGAGGCCAATCTGCGCCGTGAACTGGCGCTGAACCAGGTCATGGGCAGCGTGATGAACAGCGCGTTCACCACGGCCGCTGCCACCGATGTAGCCATGAACGCGGTGCTTCAGCGCCGTGAAATCCAGGTGGCCATGTTGGATGCCAACCAGTACAAGGCTGGCCTCACGCCTTCTGCGGATGAGCTCAAGGCTTTCTATGAGGCCCAGCAGGCGCAGTTCCGCAAGCCCGAGCAGGCCGACATCGAATATGTGGTGCTGGATCTGAACACGGTCAAGCAAGGCATTCAACTCAACGAAGACGATGTGCGTACCTATTACAAGGAAAACGCACAGCGTCTGGCCGGTGTACAAGAAGAGCGCCGCGCCAGCCACATCCTGATCAACGCACCCCAGTCAGCCAGTGCCGAAGAACGTGCCAAGGCGAAAGCCAAGGCCGAAGCCCTGCTGGCCGAAGTGCGTGCCAAGCCCGACAGCTTTGCCGAAGTGGCGAAGAAGGAGTCGCAAGATCCGGGCTCGGCCGCGCAAGGCGGTGACCTGGGCTTCTTTGCCCGTGGTGCCATGGTGCCGGCGTTCGAGCAAGCCGCTTTCAGCCTGACCAAGGGCGCCATCAGCGATGTGGTGGAGAGCGATTTTGGCTACCACATCATCCAGGTGACCGATGTGAAGCAGCCACCGGTGCCCAGCTATGAACAGCTGCGCCCCAAGATTGTGGAGGAGCTGCAGCAGCAACAAGCCCAGCGCAAGTACGCCGAAGTGGCCGATACCTTCTCCAACCTGGTGTATGAGCAGGCGGACAGCCTGCAGCCTGTGGCCGAGAAGCTGGGCCTGAAGGTGCAAAAGGCCAGCAATGTGCAGCGCAATCCGCAGCCGGGCGTGGAAGGTCCTTTGGCCAATGCCCGCTTCCTGCAGACCTTGTTTGCCCCCGATTCGCTGGAGTCCAAGCGCAACACCGAGGCCGTGGAATTTGGCACCAGCCAGATGGTGGCCGGCCGCATCACGCGCTACGAAGCTGCGCACACCGAAGCCTTCACTACCGTTGAAGCCGACGTCAAGCGCCTGTGGGTGGCCGACAAGGCCGCGGATGCAGCCAAGAAGCAAGGCGAGCAAAAGCTGGCCGAATGGAAGGCTGATGCCAGCAAGGCACAGGGCCTGGCCGCAGCACAGGTGATCTCGCGCAATGACCCCAAGGGTCTGCCGCGTGAAGTGATCGATGCTGCGCTGGTGGCGCCGGTTCAAGGCGATGCCGCAGCATGGACCGGCGTGTCGCTGGGTCAAGCCGGCTATGCCGTGGTCAAGGTCAACAAGGTGATGCCCAGCGAGCACAAGAATGCGGACTTCTCCAGCCAGGCTGCGCAGCAGTACGTGCAGCTGTGGTCTTCGGCTGAAGGAGCTGCGTACTACGAAATGCTGAAGAAGCGCTTCAAGGTGCAGATCAAGGTGCCGCGCCCCTGAGGTGGAGAAAAGTTTTCAGAATCTCTCTGGAGGCTCTGAAAACCGGGCTACAATAGCGTTCTCTTACGGTGGCTGTAGCTCAGTTGGTAGAGTCCAGGATTGTGATTCCTGTTGTCGTGGGTTCGAGCCCCATCAGCCACCCCAGTTTTTCTCCTTTCACCATGTCATTTCTTTTTGGGATGCATGCTGACAAGGAAACCCCAAGGATTCATTCCTTGGCAAACCTCTTCCGGTGGCTGTAGCTCAGTTGGTAGAGTCCAGGATTGTGATTCCTGTTGTCGTGGGTTCGAGCCCCATCAGCCACCCCAAATAAGCAAACCCGCTAGCGCTATAAAAAGCCTAGCGGGTTTTGTTTTTTGTTCCAGCGGTTGGATTTGCGCTCAGAGAGCGTTCCGCTCAACCTCCTTGGCGCGCGTATGCGCAGCGGCTGTCACGGCAGGGTTTGTGTACCTTTCTGGCAGGCGAGCGCGCTGCCTTTTGCGCATCGCCACGTCATACGCCCGCAGGTCGCGGAATATGAACCTGCCTTCAGGCACATCACCTTTTCTTTCAGGGCCAGCGTTACGCACCGCTGTCAAAGGGTTTTGAATCCGCGCTGGGTAGAGGTGTTGTTGTCGCGTGTGGGTAAAACATAGCGGCAATCCGCGCCACGTGCCAGCTGGATCTTGCCTAGCCTGTGCAACAGGTCTCCCCGTATGGGGCTGAATGTCGGCACGTCGTGGTGAGTCGGAGCGCTCGACATCAACGTATTGCACTGCAACTTGGGCCGTGATTCCCTGCATGTGCCCCAGCCAGGTCTTGATCTGCTCGGCGGACCGGTGAGTGCTGGGTACATAGGGCGTGCTGCTGGCAATAAAAAAGCCCCGACTTGGCGGGGCTGGTTCTGGCTGAGGAGCTTGTTGTCGCGCAAGCGGGATCGAGGGCTTATGTCGGTTTGTCTGAGCTGGTGGCTGCATCGCTGGTGGTGTGACGGAGCTTCTTAAGCAAGGCCTTCAAAGACAAGCGGCCCGCTGCGTGCGCTTGTCTGGAGCAGTGCTTGCGCGGGATTTTTTCACCGCCATGGAGCAAAGCAATCCCTGTGCCGTAGCAGACGAGACACGGCTTATTTCTCTTGGACATCCATTCCCTCTATTTTTATGAATCATGCGCATTGTTGCCAAAATTCACTGTCCGGTTTGATGTATCTAAAGGGCGGCCTTGACTTCTATTTGCCTCAGTGCCCGAATTTAAATTGTTCCTCTTGCAGACTACTTTGATTAATCGTATACAAAGGTCACTGTGGCTGCGGCTTTCATGCTGCCTGCTTTTACATCTCCGGCTGCCACACTGGGGAGCTGCACATATTGTGCAGTGATGGGTATGAACATGTCTGTAGTTGTGATGGTCACAGGTCCTTCTATCACCGCGGGCCGCGATGGCAGAGTGGAGCCCAATGGGGCCGGTCCAAACTGTATGGGGGTCTGACTCTGTTTATGATAAAGCCTCACCCCAATATCAGAGTGGGAGGAATTGAGATAATTGTTGGTGCTGGATGGCGAACGATTGTCTGTGAAATAAGCTTTGATCGTTGTGCCTTTGGGGCATCTTCTGCCAATGAGTTGGAACTCCACTTCACCGGCCGTGCCGCCACTCCTGTTGCTGCTATAGGGCGCGACTTGAGAGGCAATAATGGGTTTCAGTTTGGCAACTTGTGCCAAATCAGCCGATGCACAAGTTGGTGTAGGTGGATCTGGAAGCTCTGGCAGAGTGGTGCCCACCTTTATTGCCTCCAAAAGATCAAGCGTTCCGCCTATGCATGGTGCAGGTGACCCGATTCCATTTGAGTGTGATGTGTATGCAAAAGCCCTTCCTGTGCTTTCAATAATTAATTTTCCTCCTTTATATAATTTATTATCAGTTACTACTATTTCATAATCATAGTAAAATGTGATTATATATGAGGACTTGCTGGATTTTCCTCGCGTTAGATTTTGATTAGAATTTTTTGATAACAAAGTGCCTGCTGGTGCTAGATATGAATGGATGAACTGATAAGCGCCATGAATCCAGTATCCACCCCACTTTATGCGGACACCAGCCCCAGGTGTTTTGGGTAGATCCATGACAGAATATTGGCTTGTGGCAATATTCCAGCTTCTTCCATCAAGTATTACGGTGTTTCGGTCGTGCGGAACATAATAAGTTACTGCACCTCTTGTCGATGCTATCACCTGGCCATTTCTGAACTCAGAACCTGACGGCTGTGTAACCCAGGCGGAGCCGGAAAAATCAGTATTTCTTTGGCATGTATTGGTTTGCGCATGCAAGGGAGTGGTGATTATCAAAAATAATATAGATGCAATAAGAATTTTTGTGAAATTCTTGATTCCATCTAATAATTCTTTTTGATATATATAAGTATTCATAGTTTCTTATTATCGCTATATTTAAGAGATGATAAATAGGATTTTTCCTATAAATTTTGTTTTGGTTATCTGATGGGTATCCATATTGATGGTCACCTTGAGAAAATAAGGGCTGATCTGGGCCTGCACTCATGTCTCTGTTATTTGGCTTGGGCAATCAGAAATGCTGCGCGGTTGGGGCTGCGAATCCACACGGGCTTCTTGTCGCGCCCGGCCCATATGGCACCGGTTTTCGGGTTGCGGTACTTGGCCAGGGCCTGGGCCCGTGCGGCTTCAATCTTCTTTTCCAGCTCGGGGCGCAGGCCCAGCAGTTTGGGAGAGGCGCTCAAAGCGTTTGCTGCTGGCGGTAATCCATCGAGGTCGCTGCCTTCGGTGTCGTCGGCGCGCTTGCGCTCGGTAGCCGCGTCGCACAGGCGGCCAAAGTTGCTGCGAAAACGTCTGCTCATGGTCTTTCCTCCCAAAGAAAAGCCCACCGAGCGTGGGCTGGGTGGGCAAGGTCGCACGAAGCGACTCACAAGGAAGAAAAAGCCGGTGCCTTGCGGCAGCCTGGGGAAAGAGAAGAGAGGATTTAAGAGGAGCCCCCCAGGCCCGGTGAAAATCAAAGCGCAGCACCCATGGTGTAGATGCTCTGCTTTGGTTCGGGCTGCACCGGCATCGGCAAGGGTGGTTTCACGTCCTTACTTTCGTTTCAGGTGAATACAGTGCGCAAGTAGGACTTGTCTCGGGAGCGTGTCAGGAAAAAACGGAATCTCCCTGCATATGAGCGGCCCCAGAAGCTGGACAAACTTCAAGGAGCCGCATGAAGACGTGCACAACGGAGTTCAAGCTTGAGGTCTTCCAGCGCTTCATGGCGGGCGAGGGTGGCAGCCAAGCCTTGACGTCGTTGCTGACGGCGTCCGTCACCAATGAGATGAGGCTGGGTGAGGCCTCGGCGCCGTACATCTCTAAGGGGGAGGTGGCTCAGAATCTCGCGCCCCGTCCTTCCTAGGGGAGCCTGCAGCGAGATGGTTTTGTCGTTGAAGCTGTTCCTGGGGGCCGGTGCTTGGGAATGGATGGGGCCCGAAGCTGCCGTGGCGGCCGCTGGTGCTGGCCATGGCCTCATGGCGCTCGTGACCCGGGTGCTCGGTCAGTTCTGCGTTCAGGGCTTCCCCACCAGCAGCCTGGTCAGTGGCTTGAGTAGGCCGCTCTCGCCAACAAAGTCTTCAGATTTCTTGTCGTCGGCCAACAGGCTGGGCCAGCAGTTCTTGCGGGACTTCGTGCTTGTCATCCTGTGTGCGGACAAGCAGGCTCTCGCCCGCGATGGATTGTCTGCGGACACAAAATTTTGCCAGCGCTACCAGTCTTGCCCTTATGGGAGGTTCAAGTCCATGCCGAGCGTCTTGGCAAGGCCGAAGGTGAAGAGCACCACGGCCAGGAGGGCGAGCATGAAGATGGCCGCCACCTTGCCGCCCGTGCGTAGCAGTGCGCGTCTGTCCGCACCCTTCTTCCCCTGGTCGTAATGCCACTTGATGGCGAAGAACATGCACGTGACGAACATGAGAACTTTGAACGTAACGAAGACTACAGGGACCCAATCGATCATTTTGAGAATTTCCAGCCTATGACTTGACACTGTCTATTGTGCGCACCACCTCCCAGATGAGGGATGCGAAAACGTCAGCGACAGCCATACAAGGGCGATGTTGCTGCACGTTCTGGGACATACTACTTAAAAGCAATTTCCATACATTGAGGTAAAAAATCGCCCTTGAAAACCATGCAAGATGAAAATTCGCCAATCTGGTTGCCGCGATTGGCCGTGCAGGGTGGACCACGTTTTTTGCAGATTGCGGATGCCTTGCAGGCAGCGGTGGCAGACGGATCGTTGAAAGCGGGTGACCGCCTACCTCCGCAGCGCCGTTTGGCAGCACGGCTGGACGTCGACCTGACGACGATCACGCGCGCATACGACGAAGCCAGACGCCGCCACTTGTTGGAGGGGCGTGGCGCTCGAGGCACTTATGTCGCGGCACCGAAAGTCGAACTGACCTCAGTTCTCGATTTGAGCATGAATAGACCCCCTCCACCGGATGGCGTGGACTTCGACGACATGCTGAAACAAGGCTTGTCTCAAGTATTGATGAGGGCAGATACCGAGTTGCTGATGACCTACCACTTGGGCGGGGGAAGCGACTCTGACCGCAAGGCTGGGGCCCAATGGCTTGCGCCGATGTTTGGATATCTGGATTCAGTGCAACTGCTTGTCTGTCCGGGGGCGCAGGCGGCGATTGCCGCATTGATTCTTGCGCTGACGGAGCCTGGCGATGTGATCCTGACCGAGCCAACAACTTATCCCGGCCTGCGTACCGCAGCGACCCAATTCGGTCGGCGCATCCTTGCGGTGGAAGCGGACCAGCACGGGATGCTGCCTGAGATGCTGGAGCAAGCCTGCCGCCAGCACAAGCCTGGGCTGGTCTACCTCAATCCGACATTACAGAACCCGACTGCCATCACCATGCCGGAACACCGGCGCAAGGAGCTCGCCACCATCGCGAAGCGCTGCAATATACGCATCGTCGAGGACGATCCCTACTGGCTTCTTGCCGATGCCCCACCGCCACCTATTGCCGCGTTTGCCCCGGAACATGTGTACTACATCTCCACCCTGTCGAAATGCCTGACGCCCGGCTTGCGTGTCGCCTTCGTGCTCCTGCGTGACCCGCACGAGCGCGAACGCTTTCTGGTCGCGCTCAGATCATTTGCGTTGATGGTCGCTCCTCTGACGGCTGCATTGGCTACGCAGTGGATTCTTGACGGTTCGGCTGACGGATTGATGGAAGGCGTACGCAAGGAGGCGCGCCTGCGCCACCGGATGGCCAGGGATGTTCTGGCGGGGCGCTACAGCGGCGCTGGAGACGGCCTGCATGTATGGCTGGAGCTGCCGGGCTATTGGAGCTCCTCACAGCTTGCGCGTGCAGCCGACAGCGAGGGCATTGCAGTCACACCGGCGGAGGCATTCGCCACGGGCAGCGGATCCGTGAATGCCATTCGGATCTCTTTGGGCAGCATCAAGGACCGTGGACGCTTGCAGGCAGGTCTTCAAAGGCTGTCTCATCTGCTTGCACGCCGGCCCGAGCCGTTCAGCGCTGCTGTGGTTTAGCTGCTCAGGCCTCTATGCAAATGAGGCTGCAAGAAGCTGCATCTCTTACGGAAAAACACTGAAAGAGATGGCTATCGTATGCCTTGGTCGTGGCGATGTGTGCTGCGTGGAGCCTTGAATGCAATGGCTGTTTGATCGGTGTCGGAGTGGCTCAGTCCTTTCTCGTCGGCTGCTGTTGGCGCTGGCTACGGGCTTGCTGGGTGGCGTGGGGGCCGTGTCGGTCCATGCGCAATCCTGTGAGGCAGCGCCGCCGGGCCAGCCTGATATCCGCGCTATCGGCTACTACATCGACAAGGCTTACTCCGTCATTGACCCGGAGCTCAAACGGGAGAGTCAGCAGGCTGTCGCAGGACTGAATGGCTTTGCGGCCAAGGTGGCACGCTGGAGCGATGACTATCTGCGCAGCGGTGAACGCCTGCCAGCCGCATGCACGCTGCAATGGCTGGCAGCCTGGGCCCGCGACGGGGCCATGCAAGGCCGCATGATCCGGGTGAACAACGATCAGCCCTACTACATGCGCCAGTGGATGCTGGATGCCGTGGCCCTGGCTTACTTGAAGGTGCATGACCAGGCCGATGCGGCGCAGCGGGCGGTGATTGAGCCCTGGCTGCAGCAGCTGGCGGTGGCCAATCTGGCGTACTGGGATGATGCCAAACATCGCCGCAACAACCACTATTACTGGGGTGGTCTGGGCGTGCTGGCCACGGGTCTGGTCACCGGCAACGACGCACTGTGGCGTGCAGGGCATGAGGCATTTCGCAGCGGCGTGCAGGCCATACAGCCCGATGGGCGCTTGCCCTTTGAGATGACGCGTGGCCGGCGTGCGCTGCACTACCACGATTATGCGTTGGCGCCGCTGGTGTTGATGGCGGAGCTGGCGCGGCTGCGAGGTGAAGACTGGTATGGCGACAACCATCATGCCATCGACCGATTGGCGCGTCGTGTGGCCGAAGGCTGGAGCGATGCTTCCTGGTTTGCCGAGCAGGCCGGTGTGCCGCAGGAGGTGGGTAAGCCAGGCCGCTCCAGTGGCTGGGTGGAGTTTTACCGCCTGCGCACGCCAGAGCCCGCAATATTTGAGGGCATGCATGCCTATGCCCCTTTTCATGATCCCACGCTGGGCGGCGACCTGACGCTGATGGCCACAAAGGGCATTGTGCGTTCGCTGGCCAAGTAGCAGTGCAGGCGGGTTGGGCTGCGTGCATTCACTAGGCGTGGCACCCTTGTCGCGAAAGCATGGTGTGCGCCGGTTCTTGCCTGTTTTCGCTTTTCCGGTTTGTCAGCTGCCGTCAGCTGTCTTGCGTTGCGATGGCTGACCGTGCATGGCCTGCTCTGCCAGCTCCTGCGCGCGGGCGATGCTGATACCTTGGTGTTGGTCGATCACCAGGGCATCGCTGTCTGTGCCATCCCGGCTGCGGTGCAACACCACCTGCGGGCGGGTGCCATCGGTTTGTATCCACACATCGGCCGGGCGGGATTGGTCCGTGGGGTAGAGACCGATGTGGTTGCTGAGCCAGCCAAAGAATCCTTTGTCCTCTGGCGGGTGCTCATAGCTGTCCACATAGCGCTGGAAGCTGCTGGCGCTGGCCGACACCCACACGCCCCACAGAAAAGGCTCCTCCACGCCGTGAATCGGCACTTCCAGAATGGCGCGCACAAAGTACTGCGTGCCTTCGGGGTGGCGGATCACGCACAGGTCCTCGCTCAGCTCCGCGATCCGGGATTGCTCGTCCTCCGTCAGCCGGGTATAGGGCGTGGGCGCAGCAAAGCCGAAGCTGGGCGAGCCCTCGTGTACCTGCTCACAGCAGGAGCAGGTGAATGCAAAGATGGCAGCCATGGTTTGAAAAATGGACGTGGAAGTGGGCAGGGCGAGGGCGCCGAGGCAGACATCCATCGGCAGAAACTGGCCAGGCTTGCCTGGCGCGCGGGCAGGCTGTCAGCCAGCGCTGCGGCTGGCCAACACATGCAGTCCCAGCCAGATCCACAGCAGCGTCAGCACCAGATTGCTGGCAACAAACACCACAAACCGGTGCACCACCTTGTTGTAGCTGACATGTACCAGGCTGTGCAGCACACGCAGCAGCACATAGGCCCAGGCCAGCGCCAGCAGCACGCCGCTGGCAGTGCCTGAGACATAGGCCATCAGACAGGCCACGTAGAACAGCACCGGCAACTCCAGCAAATTCATGTAGTTGCGGTTGGCCAGCGTCACGGCCTGCTCGGCCTTGGGCGAATCGCCCAGCGCGTATTCACGAGGGTGGATGCCGGAGCGCGCGCGGCGCAGGGCCACAAGCAGCAGCATGCACAGGGTCCAGAAAGCCAGCGCAAAAACAGGCCAGAGAATAGCGTTGGAAGAATGCATGGCAATTGCTCAGGTCGTGGTGGACAGGCTGATAGTGCCACAGCCTGTCCAAGGGCTGTGTTGGGGGTTGCGGCTATGCACGCTTCGCTGCTCTGTGGGTGCTACTAAAAAAGGAGCTAATCACGCTCTGTGTGTGGGCATTTTGGCGTGATTGGGCCTAATTAGCCACATACCTCAGATGAAGCTTCACGACGAATTGTGCTGCTGTTCGTACGTGACATTCTGAGGCCGGGACTCGCCCCGGCAGGCGACTTCATTTTGTTAAAACGGAAGCAAAAGAAACCGCCCCTACCGCCCATGTCCCTGCGCTTCGCTGCGGGCAAGCTCGGTGCTCGATCCCAGGGCGGCGGCGCAGAACTCGCTTTGCGGCAGAGCCGCGCCGCTCAAACATGCTGCGGCAAGCTTGACCACGAAGCAGCTGTGTCCTGCGGCACAGCTGCCTGCCCCGGGCTCTGCGCGCCGAGCCATAGGCAAAAGGGGGAAGGCGGGAACCGAATACCGGCCCTGCGTGGACGGCGCTGCTGGCGAACCCTATCTCTAAACCCTCAATGCCCGGTGCTTCGTCACACTGCTGGCACTGCGGTTGTTCCCCTTCTATACACGCCTGCGGCGCACAGCACACAGGGCCGCATGGCTGCCGTAGGACAGCCATGCTTCGTCAACTGACTTGCCGCGGCTGTTCGAGCGGAGCGCTGTAAGCGCGCAGAGAGTTCTGCGGCAGGCCCTGTGTGATGGGTGACGCAGGTTGCCCCGGCGCGACAGCGCTGGGGACGGGGATAGCAGGGGCGTGTTCTTTGGCTCCTTTCTTGCACGAGCAAGAAAGGAGCTCGCCCGCCGGGGCGAACTCCCGGCTTCGGAACATCACTTCACAACAGTGCCTGAGACAAGTATCTAATCAGGCGATTGGGCTTGCATGCTCTGGCGCCAGCCTTATGTGCCTGGTGCGTACTGCTCAAACACCTGCTGCCCCGTCATCTTGTGGGTGCTGTCGCTCAGTGCGTAGTAGGCTGGCTTTTCATCGACAAAGATTTCGGTGGCCAGCGAAAACGCCTGCTCCTGAAACAGCCCGGCCGGCAGCACATAGTCATTGGCTGGCAGCAGTCGGTAGAACAAATGGGTGCCGCAGCGGGCGCAAAACCCGCGCTCGGCCCAATCCGAGGAGCGATAGGCCGTGGGCGCCTCTCCCTTGAATTGCACATCGCTGCCGCAGTGCACCGCGTGCATGGGTCCCCCGGTCCAGCGCCGACACATGCTGCAGTGGCACAGTCCGACCTCTTTTTGATCCGGGGTGGTGACTTCAATCGCTCCGCACAGACAGCTTCCCTTCATGCCCATCTCCTTTTGTATAGGGTGTTTTTGAACCGCGTCCAAGTTCGCAAATCCTAAGAGCGTGTTCACGATCTCCTCGCGGCGCGCCAGTGTCTTTGCGGGATGGGATACAAGGCGCGATACCGCAGCAATAGCCACGCTATTGCGAGGATTCGCAACACAGTAGACCGCCCGCAAAGGCACTGGCCCGAGGGTTGGAGCGAAATCGGGCGATTTCTTCGCGCTGTGGCTTGCTTGCACCCCGGTGCAAGCCGCGCTCCATCGACTCGAACTCATCCCGATTGCGCTCCAACGCGTCTGCGTAGAGATCGTGAACACACTCTAATGGGCTCTGCGCTTGGTGGCTCAAATTTCTTCCTCATCTTCCAGCCACTTGGGGTCGTCGAGGTCGGCCTCGTACTCCTTACGGCCGCCAAAGCCCAGGGCGCTGCTGCGCTCAAAGTAGCGGTCCAGGGTAGCGTCCTCTTCGTCCAGGCTGTTCACACCCCAGATGGCTTCAAGCAGAAATGGCAGCCAGCAAGGTGGTGGCGGCCATTGGCGAAAGTAGGCGATCTTCTGGTCTTACGTCAGTGCCTGCTGCGGCCACCACGCGGACCACAGCATGAGGTGCGATTCGCCTGCGCCCATGCGCCAGCCAATGCTGTAGGGGTGGACATTGAAGACCGCCCAGGGCGGCGGGACGCTGCCATGGGTGGCCGTAAGCTGTTCGATGTGCTCGTGCATCCATGTATCCATGGCTCTGACTCCTTGGTTCTGCGGCTGGGGGCGCTGCCTGCTTTGCCTGCGTGCAGGGCTTAGCCACTTCCAGCCTGGGGGATTGCGCATTTTCTAAGATGCTTGCGGCTCCTGCCTCTCCCATTGCCTTCCCCTTATTTGACTTCGTCAAAGGTGTGGCTTGATATGGTGCAACTGCTTTTTCCCCATGGTCAGGCATGCACGCATGCACTTGCAGTGCAAGACCGCATTGCCTATTGGGAGGCGCAAAACGCATCTGGTCTCGTAGGCCTCAGGTGCACGACCCATGCCGAGGAGGGGCTTTTGGTGCGCAAGCGGCACTACGACCTGGGGCCGGTGCAACTGACCGAGATTCATGGCAACCAGCATGTGATCGAGCGTCCCAGGGACATGCTCAAAACCCACCCCAAGGACTCTATCTTCGCCTGTCTGCTGCTGCAGGGGCGCGCTTTTTTTCTGCAGGGCGAGGACTGCCTGGCCCTGGAGGCAGGCGATGTGGTCGTCTACTCCACAGACCGCTGCTATCTCTATGGCTTTGCCACGGCCATGCACCAAGTGGTGGTCGAATGCGATGCCGCCAGCCTGCTGGGCCAGGGCTACAGCCAAAGGCCTGACAAGGCCATCAAGGTGGACCGCTTTGGCTCTGGATGGTCCCAGATGGCCGTGGAGCTCAAATCGGCCGTGCTGGGGTTTTTGCAAAATCCCGCGCTGGAATCGGTGGACGCGGTATGCCTGCGCTGCCGCGCGGCCTTGCATCTGCTGGCGTGCCAGCGCCCGCTGGAGGCCGAAGGCAACGAGGCCTGGCGCTGGCGCTTGCAGCAGGCCGAGGTCTATATCCAGGACCACCTGGACCAGGTCGAGCTCGATGCGGCCGAAGTCGCTCTGGCACTGGGTATTTCGGTCAGGCATCTGAACCGCATTTTTGCGCACAACGACTCGAGCACGGCCGACTGGATCTGGCGCCAGCGTGCGCTGCGCGCCGAGCAGGAAATGCAGCGCCATCTGGGACGAGCCCTGTCGCTGGGGGATTTGTCATGCCGGCTGGGCTTTGCCAGCCAGTCGCATTTCTCTCGTGTGTTCAGGCGCTATTTCCAGATGAGCCCCAGCGACTACAGGCAAAGCCTTCTTGCGGGAAGGCCCTGATGTGATTTGCGCGGCCTGGTCTCTTTTGGAGCAACACCGGGTCCGTCCGGCACAAAAAACGAAGAGGGCGCACTTCTAGAATTCCATGCCATAGCTGCTCATTACAGGAGTTGCCATGGTCGCCAAGGCACCGGGTCAGGAGTTCTGGAGAAGCATTCCCGCCATCGCGCATGTGTTCAAACCGGACACCCAGCGGGAGGCCTACATTCCCAACGCGGCCACGGACGACATGCGCATGTACGTCCCTTTCACCGAGACCGTGACTTCGCGCCCGCTGTGGATCTCTCCCGAGCGCAATATGTGGTGCGACATCTTGCAGGCCACCAGTGCCGGGTTGGTGAATCGCCACTACCACCCGCATGAAGTGTTTGCCTACACCATCTCCGGCCAGTGGAGCTATCTGGAGCATGACTGGGTCGCAACCCGTGGCGATTTTGTCTACGAGTCACCGGGGGAGGGCCACACCCTGGTCGCCCATGAACATGCCGAGGCCATGCGCGTGCTGTTCATCGTCAAAGGGCCCTTGATCTGGCTGGACAAGCATGGCAATGCCGACGGCTATTTCGATGTCCATGACTACATCGCCATGTGCCGCACGCATTACGACTCCGTGGGCCTGGGGGCAGCCCGGCTGCAGACCCTGTTTCGTTAGGACCGGGCATCCCAGGGCTTTTTCAGCCCATCAGGAGGCAAGATGAAACACAAAAACTTTAAGACCTGGCTGCTGGCCGTGGTCGCTGTCCTCGGCTGTGCCAGCCCTGGCCGGGCCCAGGATCTGCCCCAGGAGATCCGCATAGGCTGGGCGATTTCCAGAACCGGGAGCTATGCCGGTGGCGCCAGCACGACGGTGATTCCCAACTACGAGATGTGGAAGGCCGACCTGGAAAAAGCGGGTGGCCTTGAAGTCGGGGGCAAGAAGATTCCCGTCAAGTTCTTCGAGTACGACGACCGCAGCAGCTCCGAAGAGGCCGTGCGCGCCGTGGAGCGATTGATCAGCCACGACAAGGTGGACTTTGTGCTGCCGCCCTGGGGCACGGCCATGAACCTGGCCGTGGGGCCCATTCTGGACCGCTATGGCTATCCGCATCTGGCCACGACCATGATCTCGGACCGCATGCCCGAGCTGCGCGATCGCTGGCAGAACATCTTCTTTTTCACGTTGACTTCCAGCGACTATGCCAAAGGGGTGGTCGATCTGCTGAGCAAGATGCGCACCGAGGGCCAGATCCAGGGCAAGGTGGCCGTGGTCAATGTGGCCGACCAGTTCGGCATAGAAATGGTCAAGGCCGGCCGCGAGGCCCTGGTCAAGGCCGGCTTCCAGCTGGTCTATGAGAGCAGCTATCCCATGGGAACCCAGGAGTTCCAGTCCACTCTCAGCGAGGTCAAACGCCGCCAGCCCGATGTCTTTCTGGCCTTCAGCTACCCGCCCGACACACTGGCCCTGAACGACCAGGCACGCGCAGTGGGCTTCAATCCCAAGGTCTTCTACACGGCCATAGGCACGGCGTTCCCGGTGTTCAAGGAAAGACTGGGCGCGAATGCCCAGGGCGTGCTGGGCCTGGGCGGTGTCAGCGCCGAGCTGCCCGTCACGCGGGCCTACCGGGAGCGCCATCGCCAGATGTTCAAGCAGGAGGCCGACTACAACGGCAGCGCCGTGACCTATGCCACGTTGCAGGTGCTGGCGCAGGCGATTGCCCACACCCGATCGGTGGACCGCAAAACCGTGTCGCTCGATATCCGCACCGGCGTTTTCGACACCGTGATCGGCAAGTTCAGGCTCAAGAATCGCATCTGGTCCGAGGCCTCGCTCGTAGGCCAGTGGCAGGACGGGGTCTTCCAGCCCGTGGCGCCCGACCAGGCCATAGGCGTCAAACCCATACACACGCCCAAGCCGCCCTGGAAGCCTTGACGGCACCCGCCCAGAACATTGGAAGGATTGCCCATGCCCTTGCTCGATGCGCTGCTCAATGGCCTGACCCTGGGGGGCATGTATGCCCTGATCGCCATGGGGCTGGGCCTGCAGTACGGCGTGGCGCGCATCATGAATCTGGCCTATGGTCAGTTTCTGATCGCCTCCGCGTTTGCTGCGTTCTGGCTGTTTGCCCGCCATGGGCTCAGTCCCTTGCTGAGCCTGCTGCTGCTGCCGCCTCTGGCCTTTGCCTGCAACTGGCTGCTCTACCGCATCCTGCTCATGCCGCTGGTGCGCCGGGCCAAGAGCCGCAGCGCGCTGGAGGTGGACAGCATTTTGCTCAGCTTCGGTCTGCTGTTCGTGATCGAGGGCCTGGTGCTGGCGCTGTTCGGCGGCAATTACGTCAACTATGCCTATCTGGGCCAGGTGGTCGTGGTGCTGGGAACGCCCCTGGCCTTGAACCGTCTGCTGGCCCTGGGCTTCGCCTTGCTGCTGGGCAGCCTGCTCTACGCTTTTTTGCATCGCAGCCGCTACGGAACGGCCTTGCGCGCCGTGTCCGTCTCCCCGCAAGCGGCCCAGCTCGTGGCCATCGACGTGCGCGCCGCAGCGGCCATGGCCTTTGCCCTGGGCGGGACCATGGTGGCCGCCAGCGGCGTGCTGGTGAGCATGTTTCTGACCTTCAATGTCAGCATGGGCGTGGTCTTCACCATGAAGGCCTTGATCGTGGTCATCATGGGCGGCGTGGGTAGCCTGGCCGGCTGCCTGGTGGCGGGCCTGGTGCTGGGGCTGACCGAGAGCCTAGTGGCCACCTTTATTGCACCGGGGCTGACCTTGGTGGCGACCTTTGCGCTGTTTCTGGGCTTGCTGATGCTACGGCCCACGGGCTTGTTCAAAGGGGCAGCGGCATGAGGCGGGGCCAGGCCTGGGGTGTGGTGCTCGGCTTGCTGGTGCTGGGGGCGTTGGCCGTTTTGCCATTGCTGCCCTGGGTGGACAGCGGCTATGCGGTGTCCATGGCCATCAACTTGCTGATGTACGTGGTGCTGGCCACGGCCTGGGCCTTGTTCTCGGGCAGCGGTGGTCATGTGTCCCTGGCCACGGCGGCTTTTTTCGGCCTGGGCTCCTATGTGGTGGCCGTGCTTGGCGGCGATATGGCCTGGCCCTGGGTGCTGGCCTGTGCGGCCCTGGCCTGCGCCCTGGTGGCGGCCTTCGTGGGGCTGGCCACCTTGCGCCTGCATGGCGTGTATTTTGTGATCTTCAGTTTTGGCCTGGCCGAGTTCATACGCCAGTTCGTGATCTGGTATGAGGCGAATGTGTCGGGGTCGGTGGGACGCTATGTGTTTCTCGATATCAGCCAGGCCCAGATCCTCTGGCAGCTGTGCGCCCTGACCCTGCTTTTGTTTGTGCTGGGCTGGTGGCTGGTGCGCTCCAGGCTGGGCCTGGCCATGCGCATGATGGGGGACGACGAGCTTGTGGCCCGCCACTGCGGCGTCAACACCACGCGTGCCAAGCTGCTGGTGTTCGCATTCAGCGCGGTCTTCATGGGGCTTGCGGGCGCGGTGATGGCGCCGCGCTGGACCTATATAGATCCCAACATCGCTTTCAACCCCATGGTGTCGTTCCAGACCCTGATCATGGCCTTGCTGGGTGGGGCGAGTCGGTTGCACGGGCCGCTGCTGGGCGTGTTTCCCCTGGTGCTGTTGTTCGAGTATTTGTGGACCAGCTTTCCCAACCACTACAGCATCTTGCTGGGCCTGAGCTTTTTGCTCATCGTGTACCTGCTGCCCAAGGGCGTGCTGGGTTGGTTCGATAGAGTGGCAAGAGGAGGGCCGGCATGAGTCCTCTGCTGCAGGTTCAAGGCCTGGGCTGCCGTTTTGGCGGGCTGGTGGCGGTCGACGGGCTGAGCTTCGAGCTGTGCCGCGGCGAGATCCTGGGGCTGATCGGGCCCAATGGCTCGGGCAAAACCACGGTCATGAACCTGCTCTCGGGTGCCTTGCCTGTTCGCACGGGCAGGCTGTGGTTTGACGGGCATGACATTCGCCGCCTGCCTGCCCATGCCATTGCACGCCTGGGTATGGCGCGCACCTTTCAATTGGTGCGGGTTCTGGGCTCCATGAACTGTCTGGAGAACGTGAAAGCCGGCCTGGCCTTTGGTGCCCGCCCGGTCTGGGGCCGCGAGGCAGTGCCGCGTGCGCTACAACTGTTGGAGCGCGTAGGCCTTGCGGGCTGGGCCGATGCGGCCGCCGCCGAGCTCACCTATATCAACCAGAAAAAGCTGGAGCTGGCCCGGGCGCTGAGCCTGAGTCCCAGCCTGCTGCTGCTGGACGAATGGCTGGCCGGACTCAACCCCACGGAGCTGCAAGAGGGCATGGGGCTGCTGGCCTCGCTGCGTGACGAGGGCCTGAGCATGCTCATGGTCGAGCATGTCATGCATGCCATACGCGGGCTGTGCAGCCGCGTGGTGGTCATGAATGCGGGCGCCAGGATTGCCGAAGGCCGGCCTGCAGAGGTGCTGGCCTTGCCCGAGGTGGTGGCGGCCTATCTGGGAGACGAAGATGCTTGAGCTGCATGCCGTCAGCGTGCGCTACGGTCACCACCGCGCACTGGATGGCGTGGACCTGCAGGTGGGGGCGGGCGAGCTGGTGGCCATGCTGGGTGCCAATGGCGCGGGCAAGTCCACGCTGCTGCAGGCCATTGCCCGCCTGGTGGAGCCCGAGCCCGGCAGCAGCCTGCGCCTTGAAAGCATCGACTTGCTGCAGCTGCAGCCCCATGAGGTGGTGGAGGCCGGCATCGCCCTGGTGCCCGAGGGGCGGGGCATATTTGGTGCGCTCAGCGTGCGGGAGAACCTGGCGTTGGGCGCCTATGCCCGGCGTGCCAGGTCCAGCCAGGCCCAAAGCCTGGAGCGGGTGTTGGCCCTTTTTCCCCGGCTGGGCCAACGCCTGGGCCAGGCTGTAGCCACCATGAGCGGGGGCGAGCAGCAAATGGTGGCCATAGGCCGTGCCCTTATGTCCTGCCCTCGTTTGCTGCTGCTGGACGAGCCCTCGCTGGGGCTGTCGCCCTTGTTGAGTGGCGAGCTGTTCAAGGCGATCCGGCATATCGCCAGCCAGGGCATGGGCGTGCTCATGGTCGAGCAGAACGCCAAGAAAAGCCTGGCCATTGCCGAGCGCGCCTATTTGCTGGGGAACGGCCGGGTGCTGGGCTGCGGTGCGGCCCGCGAGCTGGCGCGGGACCCCGCCGTCCAGGCGGCCTATCTGGGGGTGGGCGTATGAGCGTGCTGCATCACCTGGCTTGCAGCCCCGAGACCGTGGTGCGGGGCTGGTTGACGCCCCATGCCCGGCCGGTGCTGCACATTGCCAGCGGTGACCGGGTGGGCATAGACACGGTCAATGCCGCCGGCCTGCCCGAGCAGGATGTCGCGCCCTGGCTGCTCTCCCAGGGCATAGCGCCGGAGGGGGCGGTGCTGGAGCTGCTGGCCATCTTGCGGACGGTGGAGAAGGGGCCTGGCCCCCATGTGCTGACCGGCCCGATCTGGGTGGAGGGCGCCATGCCCGGCGATGTGCTGGCCGTGGAGGTGTTGTCCGTGGCGCCCCGGGCCCCTTTGTACGGGATCAACTTCAGCCGGCCGGGCGCGGGCAGCCTGCCGCAGCTGCTGACCGCGCCCTGGCGCAGGCTTATGCCCATCCATGCGGATGGGCAAAGCGCTTGCTTCAAGCCGGGGCTGGATCTGCCGCTGGCCCCCTTCATGGGCATCATGGGTGTGTCGCCCACCGCGCCGGTGTCATCCATTCCGCCGGGCCTGTTTGGCGGCAATCTGGACCTGAAGGATTTGCGGCCCGGCGCCAGGCTTTATCTGCCCGTGCAGGTGGCGGGTGGGCTGTTCTACACCGGCGACGGCCATGGCCTGCAAGCCCATGGCGAGGCCAATCTCACGGCGCTGGAATGCGCCATGCATTGCGAGCTGAGGTTTGTGCTGCACCAGCGCCGGCTGCTGATCGGCCCGCTGGCCGAGACCGAGGACGACTATCTGGTGCTGGGCCTGGATGCGGACCTGAACCTCGCCGCCACCCAGGCAGTGGCGCGCAGCGTGGGTATTTTGCAATGGGCTGCGAGGCTGGGTGTGGCCGAGGCCTATGCCCTGAGCAGCCTGGTTGTGGATTTTGAAATCACCCAGCTGGTGGATGGCGTCAAGGGCGTGCACGGGCGCATTCCCAAGCATCTGCTGCCCGGGCCGGAGGGCGGGGCAGGGCGTTATTGGGGGCCGCCGCCAGTGAGCATATGACCCCCCCTGAGGCGCTTTGCGCCTTCCCCCCGCTTTCGCATCGCAGAGCGATGCGGGCAGGGGGGACGACACCAGCGCTGCGGGGCAGCCCTTGCACGGTGTCTCTGGCCTATAGGCTGTGCCAGTTTTGTGCGGCGGAGGACTGGTGTCGGGGATGCGGCTGGCAGGGCGCAGTGCGTGGGATGCATGTGCTGGAGAGCAGCGTGATGGAGAAGCAATATGACTGTGTTGCAGGACAAGGTATGCATCATCACCGGTGGGGGCGGCAGCCTGGGGGTGGCGGGGGCGCGCAAGCTGTTGGCCCATGGGGCGCGGGTGTTGCTGGTGGACCAGAGTCCGGCCTTGCTGCAGGCTGCCCAGGCGCAGCTCGGCACGTTCGCAGCGCATGTGGCCACGCACGCGGCCGATGTGGCCGATGAGGTGCAAACCCGGGCCTATGTGGAGGCGGCCCTGGGCCGCTGGGGGCGGCTGGATGTGCTGGTCTGCAATGCTGGCATCAACGGTGACATCGTCCCCATCACGGCGTATGACACGGCCCAGTTCGAGCGCGTCATGCGCGTCAATGTGCTGGGCAGTTTTCTGGCCTGCAAGCACGGCCTGCCCCGCATGGGCCAGGGCGGCAGCGTCATTGTGGTGTCCAGCGTGGTGGGGGTCACGGCCGATCCCGGCATCTGCGCCTATGCGGCCTCAAAGCATGGGCTGATAGGCCTGATGCGCGTGGCTGCCAAGGAGGCTGCAGCGCGTGGCATACGGGTCAACGCCCTGGCGCCTGGGCCCATAGACAACGCGTTCCAGCAAGATATAGAGCAGCGCCTGAGCCGCGTGCTGGGGCACGACGCAGGTCGCATGCTCGATGGCGCCATCGCCCTTGGGCGCCATGGCCGGGCCGAAGAAATCGCCGAGCTGATGCTGTTCTTGGCCAGCGATGCCAGCAGCTTTTGCACCGGTGCGGTGTTCATGGCCGATGGTGGCATGAGCATTTGATGCTTTGCATGCCAGGCAGTCCGGGAGGCCTGATGGAAAGGGGTGCTTTGAAAAAGAGAGCTGCCTAAGAGCGTGTTCACGATCTCTACGCAGGCGCGTTGGAGCGCAATCGGGAGGAGTTCGAGCCGATGGGGCGCAGCTTGCACCGAGGTGCAAGCAAGCTCCAGCGCGAAGAAATCGCCCGATTTCGCTTCAACCCGAAGGGCCAGTGCCTTTGCGGGCGGTCTACGTCGTTGCGAATCCTCGCAATAGCACGGCTATTGCTGCGGTGTCGCGCCTTGTATCCCATCCCGCAAAGACACTGGCGCGCCGCGAGGAGATCGTGAACACGCTCTAAGAAGACTGGATAAGCGTTAGAAGGCTCTTTGTTCATAAATGCACGCAGACACCGTGCGCATCGGTGCTCAGCGCACCAGCTCTGGCGGCTGCCCGCCATCCACATAGGCCCAGACTCTGAACCCCTTTGCTTGCAGGCTGAAGGGCACGCCCACCTGTTTCAGGGTCTGCAGGATTTCCTGGCAGTGGTCCCGCTCGCCGGGTGGGAGCAGTTGGCCGCGGTGCACCGGCTCGCAGCTGTGGATGTCCATCCACTCACACCATTCGCTGCCTTGCAGGAGAAACTCCTGCCAGTGGATATGGCTGGGGCCATCCACCGTCTCGCGGTCTATGTACTTGATGGAGACCCGGGGGCCGTTGTCACCCACTTGGTCCAGGGCCTGGGTCAGCTCGGTCCATTTGGTCTGATTCATCAAGGGCGCAAGTGCGCGTTGGCGCACCAGGGCCAGGGCTTTGGGGTGCATGGAGATGCTTCTACCTCAGGGCCGGCAGCGCATGGCTGCGTGCGCCGCGGCGCTCATGCCTCGCGCTGCACATGGGGCAGCAAAAAGGCCATGAAGTCGGCCTTGCCCAGCGGCACGCCGAGCTTACGCAAGATGGCGTAGGTGGTGGCGATGTGAAAGTAGAAATTCGGGATCAGGTAGTCGCTCACGTAGAAGCGGCCCGAGGTCTCGCAGTACATGCCTGGACCCAGGCCCGTGCGCTTGATCTTGTCCAGTTGGCTGTCGTCCACCTGGATGTCGGCGAGCATGGCCTTGGTGTCGCGGATATGGGCGCGAGCCAGGGCCAGAGAGGGCACATCGGGGTTCAGATTCTGGATGGGCAGGCCCTGGCACCACTGCGCAAAGCCCAGTGGCTGATTGCAGGCGAAGGCGATTTGCGTGCCCAGCGGAAACATATCGGGCGCCAGGCGCTCTTGCAGTGCGGCATCCATGTCCGTCAGCTGTTTTTCTGCCACATCCAGGATATGGGCTAGCGTGTCCAGGCGGCTGGTGAAGATGCGTTGCATCTCGGCGATTTCCGTGTGTGTCATGCGAGGTCTCTCTGGGCAGTGCAGCCGAACGGGCTCGGTGCTGATCGCGGCATTATCGTGGGCCGGATAGGCTGGCCGGTGCTGCTGCCAGGCAGAGGGCAATGCTGTGCACAAAACAAAACCGCCCGAGGGCGGTTTTGCGCAAGGGCTATGCCATGGCTTTAGGCTGCGGCCACGCCAATGCCTTTGAATTCACCGGTGGCAATCTTTTCCTTCCAGACTGCGGGCCCGGTGATATGGGCGCTGGTGCCGCCGGCATCCACGGCCACGGTGACGGGCATGTCGACCACGTCGAACTCATAGATGGCTTCCATGCCCAGGTCTTCAAAGCCCACCACCTTGGCGTGCTTGATGGCCTTGGAGACCAGGTAGGCAGCACCACCCACGGCCATCAGATAGGCCGACTTGTGGTTTTTGATGGCTTCGATGGCCACCGGGCCGCGCTCGGACTTGCCGATCATGGCGATCAGGCCGGTCTGGGACAGCATCATGTCGGTGAACTTGTCCATGCGGGTGGCGGTGGTGGGGCCTGCGGGGCCGACGGCCTCGTCACGCACGGGGTCCACGGGGCCCACGTAGTAGATCACGCGGTTGGTGAAGTCCACGGGCAGCTTTTCGCCCTTGGCCAGCATGTCCTGGATGCGCTTGTGGGCGGCATCGCGGCCGGTGAGCATCTTGCCGTTCAGGAGCAAGGTGTCGCCGGGCTTCCAGCTGGCCACTTCTTCCTTGGTCAGATTGTTGAGGTCAACCTTCTTGGACTTGTTGTAGTCGGGCGCCCAGTCGATCTTGGGCCAGACATCCAGGGAAGGCGGATCCAGGTACACCGGGCCGGAGCCGTCCATGACGAAGTGGGCGTGGCGGGTGGCCGCGCAGTTGGGGATCATGGCCACGGGCTTGGAGGCCGCGTGCGTGGGGTACATATTGATCTTGACGTCCAGCACCGTGGTCAGGCCGCCCAGGCCTTGGGCGCCAATGCCCAGGGCGTTGATCTTCTCGAACAGCTCCAGGCGCAGTTTTTCCACGTCATCGAGCTCTGCACCGCTGGCAGCTTTTTGCTGCAGCTCGTACATGTTCAGGTCTTCCATCAGGCTTTCCTTGGCCAGCAGCACCGCCTTTTCGGCCGTGCCGCCAATGCCAATGCCCAGCATGCCGGGCGGGCACCAGCCCGCGCCCATGGTGGGCACGGTCTTGAGCACCCAGTCGACCAGGTTGTCGCTGGGGTTCATCATGATCATCTTGGACTTGTTTTCCGAGCCGCCGCCCTTGGCGGCCACGGTCACATCCACCTTGTTGCCGGGCACGATCTGCACATTGATCACGGCTGGGGTGTTGTCCTTGGTGTTCTTGCGCTTGAACTGGGGGTCGGCCACCACAGACGCGCGCAGCGTGTTGTCGGGGTGGTTGTAGCCACGGCGCACGCCTTCGTTGATGGCGTCTTCCAGGCCCATGGTGAAGCCTTCCCACTTGATGTCCATGCCCACCTTCAGGAACACGTTGACGATGCCGGTGTCCTGGCAGATGGGGCGCTGGCCGGTGGCGCTCATCTTGGAGTTGGTCAGGATTTGCGCCATCGCATCCTTGGCCGCAGGGCTTTGCTCGCGCTCGTAGGCACGGGCGAGGTGCTGGATGAAGTCGGGCGTGTGGTAGTAGCTGATGTACTGCAGGGCGCCGGCGATCGAATCGATCAGGTCCTGCTGGCGGATGGATGTCGTCATCGTGAAGCTTCTCGGTTGTTGTATGCGGCCGCAGCTGCCCGCGGGTCACCCCGGGATTATCGGCGCAAGCGCCTGTGCTTGTACGCTAAAACCTACAAGTCTTATATAGGACTTGGGTGCACAGGACTTGGATCCGCAGGGCTTGGCAGGCCCTGGCTCTGTGCCGCGGCATGGGCAGGCTGTTGATGCCGTGCTTGCCAAACCGTAATGTGGTGTCGCAGGGTTGTAGCGCTGCCCGAAAAGCCCGTGGTTGACGCGCAAAGCCGTGAGAAAGCGCTGCATGCCGTGGTTTGCCTTGGTGTGTGCCATGCCTGGGCCGTGCCGTGGTGCGGTGGCTGGCCTGTGCCTGCCGGCACTGCAGCAGCTGTTCAGAGGCGGTTCAGCCAGATTCGCAACCATGCCGCGCCATGACACAACGCATATTGCGCTGTCGCGTGGGTGAGATCTGCTGCATGCCGGCAGGAGGTGAAAGCGTGAACGAAGAGAAAAAACCGCAGGCTGCGGCCTTGCTGATCCATGGTCTGGGCGGAACCGAATACGACCTGGGGGCTCTGGGCAAGATGCTGCAGGCCGGCCAGGTCCACGCCCGCAGCCCGCTGCTGCCCGGCCATGGCATAAGCCCCCAGGATTTGCTGCGCTGCCAATGGCAGGACTGGGTGGGCGCCATGCGTGCCGAGTACCGGGGGCTGCAGGCCGCGCATGGCCAGGTGCACCTGGCCGGCGTGTGCCTGGGTGCGCTGGTGGCCCTGGAGGTGGCAAGACAGGAGCAGCACGAGGGCAAGCTGGCCCTGTATGCGCCGCCCTTGTTTCTGGATGGCTGGAGCATTCCCAAAAAGGCCTGGCTGCGGCATCTGGTGTATTGGCTGCCGGCCCTGGCGCGCCGCATGCGGGTGCCGGAATGCGAGCCCTATGGCATCAAGAACCCGCGCATTCGCCGGGCCATACAGCAGCGCTTTGAGCGCGAGGAAAAGTTTCACTACGCCTATATCCCGCTGGCCTGTGTGCGCGAGGTCGATCGCCTGCGCCGCCACCTGGTGGCAAGACTGGGAGAGATTCGCTGCCAGACCCTGGTGGTGCATGCGCGCGAGGATGAAATTACCAGCATGCGCTCGGCCCGCTATCTGCGCCGCCATCTGGCCGGCACGGTCGAGGTGCTGCCACTGAGCAACAGCTACCACATGGTCATGGTGGACAGCGAACGCGCCGCGGTGCTGCAGCGCAGCCAACGCTTTTTTGGGGTGCCTGGCTGAAGGGAGGCCGCAGCGACGCGCCGAACCGCAGCCCGACTGCGGTCGCAGCGCCAAGAAGGATTTGCGGATGACGGGGGTCATCTGCCCAGGTGTTTCGGCACTTCACGCTGCAGCCATGCGCGTGAGGTGCTCTTTTTTTGAGGCGAGGAAACCCGCTGGCCGGTGGTGGGGTTGGCCGTATCGGCTGCAGGCCCTGCAGCTTTGGCGACAATGGCCGCTGCAGTTCAGGCAGGCAAACAAGTGCTAGGACCCACCCACGACTGCAGCATGTTGTGAACCTTTTGCGGTGCTGAATGCACCAGGAGCTTTTTTGCATGACCCATGCCACCCGCCAGGAAAAAGACACTTTCGGCCCCATCGCCGTGCCCGCAGACAAGCTGTGGGGTGCGCAGACGCAGCGTTCGCTGCAGAACTTCGACATCAGCGGCGAGCAGCAGCCGCGTGAAATCATCCATGCGCTGGCCCGGGTGAAAAAGGCCTCGGCCAGCGTCAACCACGCCCTGGGCCTGCTGGACGCGAAGAAGTCCAAAGCCATCAATGCCGCCGCCGACGAGGTGATTGCCGACCAGCACCCGGATGAATTCCCGCTGGTGGTGTGGCAGACCGGCTCGGGCACGCAGACGAATATGAACGTCAACGAGGTGCTGGCCAATCGCGCCAGCGAAATCCTCGGGGGTGAGCGCGGCGAGGCGCGCCTGGTGCACCCCAACGACGATGTGAACAAAAGCCAGTCCAGCAACGACGTCTACCCCACGGCCATGCATGTGGCGGCCGTCACCGCCATCGAGCAAAAACTGCTGCCGGCCATGGCCAAGCTGCGCGCCACGCTGCAGGCCAAGAGCGAGGCCTTTGCCGACATCGTCAAGATCGGCCGCACCCATTTGCAGGACGCTACGCCGCTGACGCTGGGCCAGGAAATCTCCGGCTGGGTGGCCCAACTGGCCCATGGTGAGCGCCATGTGCGCGCCGCGCTGCCGCATCTGTACGAGCTGGCCCTGGGTGGCACGGCCGTGGGCACGGGGCTGAACGCGCCCAAGGGCTATGCCGAAGGCGTGGCGGCCGAGCTGGCCCAGCTCACCGGCTACCCCTTTGTGACCTCGCCCAACAAGTTCGAGTCGCTGGGCAGCTGCGACGCCCTGGTCAGCGCCCATGGTGCGCTCAAGACAGTGGCCGCCAGCATGATGAAGATTGCCAACGATGTGCGCTGGCTGGCCAGCGGCCCGCGCAGCGGCCTGGGTGAGTTGTCCATTCCTGAGAACGAGCCGGGCTCGTCCATCATGCCGGGCAAGGTCAATCCCACGCAGTCCGAGGCCGTGACCATGCTGGCCGCCCAGGTCTTTGGCAACGATGTGGCCATCAATTTCGGCGGTGCCTCGGGCAACTTCGAGCTGAATGTATTCCGCCCGCTGGTGGCTCACAACTTCCTGCAAAGCGTGCGCCTGCTGGCCGATGGCATGGTGAGCTTCAACGACCACTGCGCCGTGGGCATAGAGCCCAACCGCGAGCGCATTGCCGAGCTGGTGGGCCGCTCGCTGATGCTGGTGACGGCGCTGAACACCCACATCGGCTACGACAAGGCCGCCTTCATCGCCAAGAAGGCGCACAAGGAGGGCACGAGCCTGCGCGAGGCCGCCATCGCCAGCGGCCATGTGACGGCCGAGCAGTTTGACCAGTGGGTGGTGGCCAAGGACATGGTGGGGAATCTGTAAGCTGCAGCGCTGCCCTGGCAGCGCTCGCAAAAAGAAAGCGCCTTGTGTAGAAAACTGGGCATTTCCAGTGTGGTTACGCCTGATTAGATACTTGTCTCAGACACTGTTGTGAAGTGATGTTCCGAAGCCGGGACTCGCCCCGGCGGGCGACCTACCTTCTTGCTCGCACAAGAAGGTAGGCGAAGAATGCGCCCCTGCTATCCCCGACCCCAGCGCTGTCGCGCCGGGGCAACCTGCGTCACCCAACACCCAGGGCCTGCCGCAGAACTCGCTTTGCGCTTACAGCGCTCCGCTCGAACAGCCGCGGCAAGTCAGTTGACGAAGCATGGCTGTCCTACGGCAGCCATGCAGCCCTGTGTGCTGTGCGCCGCAGGCGTGTATAGAAGGGGAACAACCGCAGTGCCAGCAGTGTGACGAAGCAGCAGGTCTCGAGGGTTTGGAGATAAGGTTCGCCAATAGCGCAGCCTACGCAGGGCAGGTATTCGGTTCCCGTATCCGCTTTTCTCCCACCCCTTTTGCCCATGGCTCGGCGCGCAGAGCCCGGGGCGGGCAGCTGTGCCGCAGGACACAGCTGCTTCGTGGTCAAGCTTGCCGCAGCATGTTTGAGCAGAGCGGCCACGCCGCGCCGCGAGTTCTGCGGCACCGCCTTGGGATTGAGCACCGAGCTTGCCCGGAGCGAAGCGCAGGGACATGGGCAGTAGGGGCGGTTTCTTTTGCTTCCGTTTTCTTGAGCGTTCAAGAAAATGAAGTCGCCCGCCGGGGCGAGACCCGGCCTCAGAACGTCATGTCCGCGCAGCAGTGCAATTCGTAGTGGAGCTTCATCTGAGGATGTCGCTAATCAGGTGTTTCCATGCTGAAAACCTTGGTGCATCTACACAAGGCGCTTCGATTCAGAGAGCGTCGGGCATACAGCCCGCGCAGGGCTTACATGCCCAGGGACTTGAGCAGGGCAGCGGTTTCTGCGTCGCTGTCGCTGGCAGCCGCGCTGGCCGAGGCAGGGGCTGCCGGCGAGCCGGCCGCTGCCATGATGGCGTCGGGGTCCAGGGCATCTTCCGGCTCGAAGTCACGCAGCGTGATGAACTCCGTGCGGTCCACGGCCAGCTCCAGATAGAAGATGTTGTTGGCCGCGGTGTAGAAGGTCACGCGCCGGGCCTCGGGGTTGTCCAGGTTGGCGTCCACGGAGAGCTGCACCTGTTTGTTCAGCACCAGCATCTTGGGCTGGTTCTGCGTGATGTGGGTTTGCAGCTCGCGGCGCACCTTGCCGGTGAAGTCGCCCACCACCTGGTTCATCAGCTCGCCCATCACATTGCTGACCTCGTCTGAGGTGTAGCTGGTGGCCAGATCGCTTTCCGACAAGCCCATGTTCAGCAGGTAGTTGCGGTAGAGCTCCATGGCCGATGCGGCCGAGAGATTGATGATGACCAGCCCCGAGAAGCCGCCGTCGAACAGCACAAAGCAGCCGATGTCGGGTTTGAGGTAGGTCTTCTGGATGCGTTGCACCACACCGGAGTACTGCACCTGGCTGTTGGTGGCCACATTCAGTACGCGGGTGACGGAGTTGCACAGGCTGAGGAGAAGTTCCTCGGTGCCTTGAACGACGTTGGGATTCTCTTGGCTCATGGATGTGCTCTTGGGGAAATGGCGAGATTATGGGTGCAACGCAGGGGCTCGAGTGCATTGGGCCATGCCGGCATGCGTCTGCGCAGCCGTTGATCTTGGCATGCGGCCGCACTGGCAGCCGGCGGCGGGCCTGGTTTGGGGGAGCGGTCCAGGCCCCAATGCATGAGTGGCGTGAAGGGCTTTGCCTGGCCGGCCAAGGCCCTGTGGGGGCCGGGCTCTGCTACCGTTCGGGCATGCAACACCCATCCCAGCACCCATACAAGGCATCCATGCATTCCTCACTCTGGCGCCTGGCCGCCTGCGCTCTGGCCGTGGCCGGCCTGGCAGGGTGCACCACGGTTTCCCAGAAATGGGCCCAATGGCGTGGCAAGGATGCGGGCAGCGCCGCTGCGGCCAGCGTTGCCCCGCCCACGCCTGTGCTGCGCCCCAGCGTGCAGACAGAGCGCTGGCAGGGCCTGTACACCTACCAGGCCGATGCCGGCCGCTTTCAGGACTGCCGCACCGGCCAGACCGTGCCGGTCTTGATGGAGGGCGACAACGTCTTGCTGGAAAATGCCTACATGGCCTCGCGCAGCGGCGGCCCGGCCGTGTCCATGCTGGCCACGGTGGATGGCAAGGTGCTGGAGCAGCCTTTTGCAGATCCGGTGCTGGCCCAGCAAGGGCGCAAGCAGCTGATGCTGCGGGTGGAGCGCTTTGTCTCTCTGTCCAGTGCTTCCACCTGTGCCAGCGGCTGGCAGGGCCGGTCGGGTGCAGCAGACCAGCCAGCCCCCTCGCAGGCGGTGGAAAAGGCCGGCGCCGTGGTGCCTGCAGCCGCTGCCGAGGCGGCAAGCGCCAAGGTTGCCGATGCACCGAGTACAGCGGGCACAGCAGACACCGCACAAGTTGCTGCGCCTGCCTCCACGCTGGAGAACACCCACTGGAAGCTGCTGACCTTGCATGGCAAGGCCGTGCCCCGCCAGGGCCAGTCCGCCCAGTTGAACCTGCTGGCGCAGGGCAGGTTGGCCGGCAGCGGCGGCTGCAACCGCCTGATGGGCAGCTGGAGTCAGCAGGGCGAGCGCCTGCAGTTCGGCCAGGTTGCGACCACCCGCATGGCCTGCCAAGGGGCGGCGGCCCGCACCGAATCCGGGTTGCTCAAGGTGCTGGAGCACACGGCAGGCTGGCGCGTGCATGGTGACCGGCTGGAATTGCTGGATGCCAAGGGCAAGCTGCTGGCCCAGCTGCAGGCCGAGGCGGCCAAGCCCTAAACCCTCAGCGCGGGGCTCCAGGCCACCATGCAAAACGGCCCCATCTGGGGCCGCTTCTTTATCGATAGCTAGACCAGCGCTTGCAGTCTATGCGAGCGCTGGTTTTTACCGTAATCGCCGTAGTCCTCAGCGGGCGGCCAGGGCCTGGGCAATCCAGCCATCAAAGATTTTCTGGTGGGCCTTGATCCAGCTGTTGACATGGCGCTCAATGTCCGCCGGCTTGCTCTGGCCGTCATGGAGCAAGCGGTTTTGCTGGCTGATGTCGTTCAGCGGAATTTCCATGATCTCAAACAACTTGCCTGCGGCCGGGTGCTTTTCCACCCAGACCTTGTTGGCCACGATGTACTCGTTGTTCAGCGGGAAACCGTAGTTGCGGCCATTGGGCAGTTTGGTGTCCATGCCCGCCTGCACGCCTGGCATGGAAGAAAACGGCACCTGCAGCCAGATGACTTCCTGGCCCGGGCGCAGCACATTGCTGAGCCAGTAGGGCGTCCAGGCGTAATACAGCACGGGCTTGCCGGCCTTGAAGCGTGCCAGCGTATCGGCAATCAGCGCCGGGTAATTGCCCTGGGTGTAGCTGACGGTGCCCTGCAGGCCAAAGGCTTTGATCTGGTGGGCCACCACGGCCTCGCCGCCCCAGCCCGCGTTGGGGCCGATCAGATTGGCCTTGCCGTCACCATCGATGTCGAAGAGTGCGGCCAGCTTGGGGTCCTTGAGCTGGTCGAGGTGGGTGATGCCATGGGCATCGGCCGTCTTCTTGTCGATCATATAGCCCTGGGCCGCACCGGCTGCGTAGACGCCCTTGCGCGAGAGCTTGGCGTCGCCGCCGGCCTGCTTGTAGAACTCGGCGTGGTGCGGGTTCCAGTGGTTAGCCATGAAGGTGGCGTCACCGTTGGCCACGGCCACGTGGATCAGGGGATAGTCCAGCTCTTCCCAGGGTTTGACGGTGTAGCCCAGCCGCTCCAGCGCCCGCATCACCAGCAGGGTTTGAAAATTCTCTTCGGCCAATGCGCTTTTGACCGGCAGCACGGTAATGCCCTTGCCTGGCAGCGCATCGCCGGGCTGGCCCGCAGCCCAGGCGGCGCCGTGGCCCAGGCCGGCACCCATGCCCAAAGCGGCTGTGGCCACAGCGCCCAGCAGCAGCTGGCGTCGGGCGTTGTCGGCCTGTGCGCGATGGGGCTGCGCCGTGGTGTGCAAAGTCTTGTCCATTTTTGTCCCTCCTGATTGTTGTGTGGGCCCGTTGTCATGCGGGCGATAAAAAACGGCGACCGTCAAGACGGTCGCCGTTGTGCATGCCTGTGGGTCAGGGCTGCTTGGCGGCCGCCAGGGCCTGGTCAATCCAGCCGTCGTAGGTCTTCTGGTGGGCCTTGATCCAGCCGTTGATATGGCGCTCGATGTCGGCGGTCTTGTTCTGGCCCTGGCTCATCATGTAGTTCTGGGCGTTGATGTCGGACACGGGCAGCTGCATCACGGCAAACAGCTTGGCGGCCGCTGGGTTTTTGTCAGCCCAGGCCTTGTTGGCCACGATTTGCTGGCTGTTGGCGATGAAGCCGTAGTTCTTGCCATTGGCCAACTTGGTGTCCGTGCCCTTTTGCTCGCCGGGGAGGGCGGAGAAGGGCACTTCCAGCCAGACCACATCGCGGCCGGGCTTGAGCACATTGCTCACCCAGTACGGGGTCCAGGTGTAGTACAGCACCGGCTTGCCGGCCTTGAAGCGGGTGATGGTGTCGGCCATCAGCGCCGAGTAAGTGCCTTGCTTGTGGGTGACGGTGTCCCGCAGCTTGTAGGCGGTGAGGTGGTGCTCGATCATGGCCTCGCAACCCCAGCCGGGTGTGCAGCCGGTCAGGTCGGCCTTGCCGTCGCCATCGGTGTCGAACAGCTTGGCGATCTCGGGCTTTTGCAGCTGGGCGATGTTGGTGATCTGGTGGGCGTCAGCCGTCTTCTTGTCGATCAGATAGCCCTGGGCCGCGTTGGCTGAGTACACGCCCTGGCGGTAGAGCTTGGCGTCGCCGCCGGCATTCTTGTAGTAGTCGGCATGCAGCGGGTTCCAGTGGTTGGCCATGAAGGTGGCGTCACCATTGGCCAGCGCGATGTGGGCGGTGGGGTATTCCACTTCCTTCATGGGTTGCACGTCATAGCCCAGCTGCTGCAAGGCCTTCATCACCAGCAGGGTCTGAAAGCTCTCTTCGGCAATCGAGCTCTTGAGCGGTTGCACGCTCACGCCCTTGCCGGGCAACTGGCCGTTATCGGCGGCCAGGGTCATGCTGCCTGCCATGGCCAGGCCGGCTGCGACGGCGCAGGCGCGCTGCCAGTAAGTGCCGGGCGTGCGGCGGTGAGTGGTCGGGGTGGTGGCTGCGGTGTAGTGGGTCATCTGGGAGATTCCTTTCCTGTCAGCGGTCTGGGGGATTGCGCACGGCCCTGTGGCCGTGCAGCAAAAGGGGGTGGCCAGCAGGCCAATTACTGGGGGGGCAGCGGTGCTTGCGAAGCCGCAGGGCGCAGCAGGCGGGTGACGGCACCGGCCGGGCCGGTGTGCCACCAGGGTTGGCCGCCGCGTTCGCGTTGGCCCATGCCCTGGGTGATGCGGTCCAGCACGATGGCCATCAGCACAATGCCCAGGCCGCCCACGGTGGCCAGGCCCATGTCCAGGCGGCCAATGCCGCGGAGCACCATCTGGCCCAGACCGCCGACGGCGATCATGGAGGCGATGACCACCATGGACAGCGACAGCATCAGTGCCTGGTTGATACCCGTCATGATGGAGGGCATGGCCAGCGGCAGTTGCACCTTCCACAGCAGTTGCCAGGGCGAGGCGCCGTAGGCGCGGCTGGCCTCGATCAGGTCGGGGCGCACCTGGCGTATGCCCAGGTTGGTAAGGCGAATCAGCGGCGGCAGTGCGAACACGATGGTCACGATCACGCCGGGCACGTTGCCAATGCCGAACAGCATCACCACCGGCACCAGGTAGACAAAGGCCGGCGTGGTCTGCATGGCGTCCAGCAGCGGGCGCATCCAGCGTTGGGCACAGTCGCTGCTGGCCAGCAAGATACCCACCGGCAGGCCGATGAGCACGCAAAACAGCAGCGAGGTCAGCACCAGGGCCAGGGTGACCATGGCCTCGGACCAGATACCCAGCGCCGCCACGAACAGCAGGGCAATGGCCGAGCCTATGGCCAGCTTGCGGTTGGTGAATTGCCAGGCCAGCAAGGCGACCAGCGCCACCAGCAAGACCATGGGAATGGCCAGCAGGGCATCGGTCACGCCGCTGAGCGTGGCATCAATGGGGGCGCGCACGGCCTGGAAGAAGGGGCGGAAATGCTCCACCACCCAATTCAGGCCCTGGTTGATGGAGTCCTGCACGGGCAGGCCTTCGGTGCTGATCTGGTGCCACAGGCCGGCCAGACCACCGTCATCGGTGGTGGCCGGCGCGGGGGCCGCGTCCAGCCAGCTGGCATCGCTGCCGGGGGTATCGGCAGCGGCGCTGCCGCCCCAGGGGTCGGTGGCTTGGTCTGCGCCATCGGCAGGCTGGCTGCTGGCAGCCCAGGGGTCATCCATGCCGGCCGCAGCCTCGGCGGGCGCCGTGGTGGTGGGGGTTTCAGGCGCCGAGGAGGCTGCCCAGGGATCGTCCAGTACAGGGGTAGATGTGTTCAGTTCACTCATGCGGTATTCAGGGTTGGTTGCGGGCAGGCGCAGCGGGCGCATCCGACGAGATGGCTTGCTGGGCGACGGCGGGTTCCACGGCATGGGCGGGGAACTGAGGGTTCAGCTGGATGGGGGGAACCTCAATTTGCGGAGGTGGCACCGGAGGCGTGTCGCGGTCCAGGAACTTGAGCATGGTGGTGCGGCTGACCACGCCCAGGAACTTGCCGTCCTCATCCACCACGGGCAGGGGGAAGGGCACGGCCGCGACGGGGCCGAACAAATCGGCCACCGGCGTGTGGCTGGCCAGGGGCACGGCGTTGGGGATGAAGGCGTGGCGCAGGCCCAGCATGCCCTGGTGGTTCTGCAGCACATCGCGCAGCGATTGCGAGGACACCACACCCATATAGCGCTTGCGGCTGTTGACCACATAGGCGTAGTCGCGGTCGGAGTCTTCCAGCAGGCGCAGCGCAGCGCGGCAGCCACGGTCGTTGTGCTCGGAGACGATGGTCATGGCCTGGCGGGCGATGTCTGCGGCCTTGAAGACCGAGGCCGCGTCCACGCCGCGCACAAAGCTGCGCACATAGTCGTCGGCCGGGCTGCGCAGGATTTCGTCCGGCGTGCCCACTTGCACCACCTGGCCGTCCTTCATGATGGCGATACGGTCGCCGATGCGCATGGCCTCGTCCAGGTCGTGGGAGATGAAGACCACGGTGCGGCGCTTGATCTCCTGCAGGCGCAGGATTTCGGACTGCATCTCGGTGCGGATGATGGGGTCCAGGGCCGAGAAGGCCTCGTCCATCAGCAAGATGGAGGGGTCGGACGCCAGAGCGCGGGCCAGGCCCACGCGCTGCTGCATGCCGCCGGACAGGGCGTCCGGGTAGCTGGCGCCCCAGGCGCCCAGGCCCACCTGCTCCAGCGCTTCCTGCGCTGCCTGTTGGCGGGTGGCCTTGTCCACGCCGGCCAACTCCAGGCCGAAGGCCGTGTTGTCCAGCACGGTCATGTGCGGCATCAGCGCAAACGACTGGAACACCATGGAGATGTCCTTGCGGCGCAGGGCGCGCAGCTTGCGGTCGTTGAGCTTGTTGATGTCTTCGCCGTCGACCACGATCTGGCCGGCCGTGGGCTCGATCAGGCGGTTGAGCAGGCGCACCAGCGTGGATTTGCCCGAGCCCGACAGGCCCATGATGACAAAGACCTCGCCGGCCTCGATGGTGAAGTGGGCGTCAAAGACGCCGATGGATTGGCCTGTGCGTTCCAGGATGTCCTGCTTGGACAGACCCTGTTGCACCAGGTCGAGCGCCGTCTGGGGCTGGTCGCCGAAGACTTTGAAGACATGCTCGATACGGATTTGTTTGGCCACTGGTTGCTCTCCCTTGTTGTTGTTGGAGCTGGAACACAGTGCAGCCGCGCCATGGGCATAGCCATGGCGGCCTACACGCGAAGCCGAATCGTGGAGCCCGATGCGCTGGCGCAGTGGGGTGACAACCCGTTGCGCCGCTGAAAAAGCGGGACGTAGACAGGGCCCGGATGGCACGCAAGAGGTGCGCAAGGGCCGCAAGGGGGAAGGTGCGGCAGCGAAGAGATTCGCTGCATGTCTTCCCTCGGAGGAGACGCCGGGCGCTGGGCCTGGCGTTTCGGTGAGAGTCCGTGCATCAGGGCCGGAATTCGGCCTGTGGCGGCAGAGGCTGCGTGGCAGCGCTGCGCGCCTGAGTCACTCCACCTGCAGTCAAAAAGAGGTGGATTACCTGCATGGCAGGTTGTTAATGGATGCGAAATTATAACTATTTGCTATGTGGATGTCAATATTTGTTTGCCGGCTGGCCGCGCCTGCCTGCAGCAACCGTTGGCATCGTGGGTGCAGCACCATCTAAAAGCGACGAAAAAACAGCAACCCCGGCACCTTGCGGTGGCCGGGGTTGCGGAGGGTGTGGGCGCCAGCCTGCGGGCAAGCTTTGACGTCTTGTAGCGCGGTATGTCCGGTATTGAGTTAGTGGTCCAGAGTGCTGTGCGTCACACACGGGCTGCACAGCTGGCGCTGTCCACTGGCCAAGGCGTGCCCAGTGAGATTTCCGTGGTGCTTCAGCGCTCTGGTTTTACCCAGAGCAGCAAAAAACTGGCGCGCCGCCATGTCAGAAACACCGCGCAAGGGCCGCCCCGCCGCGCTGGTGTCGTCCCCCTCGGGGGGAAGGCGCGCAGCGCCTCAGGGGGCTCAATGATGGCTGTGGGTCAGCTTGTCGGTATAGGCAATCGCCAGCGCGCTAAGCAGGAACAGGGCGTGAATGATGCTCTGCCACATCAGCACCTGCACCTCGTAGTTGCCGGCGTTGATAAAGCTCTTGAGGAGATGGATGGAGCTGATGCCGATGATGGACAGGGCCAGCTTGACCTTGAGCACCGAGGCGTTCACATGGTCCAGCCACTCGGGTTGGTCGGGGTGGCTGTCCAGGCCCAGGCGGCTGACAAAGGTCTCATAACCTCCAACGATCACCATGATCAAGAGGTTGGAGATCATCACCACGTCGATCAGGGCCAGCACCACCAGCATGATGATGGTCTCGTTCAGGCCGGTGATCGGAGCGTCTGGCTTGTAGCCGATGTTGGTGATCAGCGCCTGCAGCGCCGTCTGGCTGCCGAAAGCGGCTTCGATCAAATGCCACAGCTCGATCAGAAAATGCCAGACATAGACGGCCTGGGCCGCGATCAGTCCCAGATACAGCGGCAGCTGCAGCCAGCGGCTGGCAAAAATCAGCGTGGGCAGGGGGCGCAGGGCCACGGGCGTGGGGGCAGGAGCGGGAGACTCGGGTGTCGGGTCAGCGTGGGCCATGGTGCAAAAACATGCAAAAAGTTAAGGGAATGCGTTGCGCCAAAGCGCAAGAGGGCGCGCATTCTATGCCTGGAAATGTGGAAAACCGAGGGCAAAGCCCCGGGGATTTGCGGGCTACATTGGCTGAGCCGCAGGCCGAGTCAGTGGTATGTAAGTGCCCGATATGACAGTACGCCGCAAACATACGCAACGAGTGCAAGGAGACAAGACCATGAACGCACCTTCAAACGCTATCGAATCCGTGCTGGTGGAAAACCGCGTTTTCCCCCCATCCGAGGCCACGCAGCAAAGCGCCCGTGTGGGCGGCATGGCTGCTTACGAGGCGCTGTGCGCCGAGGCTGAAAAAGACTATGAGGGCTATTGGGCCCGCCTGGCGCGCGAGAACGTGGTCTGGAGCAAGCCATTCACCCAGATCCTGGATGACAGCAACGCCCCCTTCTTCAAGTGGTTTGCCGATGGCGAGCTCAACGCCAGCGCCAACTGCCTGGACAAGCACATGGGTACGCCGGTCGAAAACAAGACGGCCATTATTTTTGAGGCCGATGGCGGCGAGGTCACCAAGGTCACTTACAAAGAGCTGCTGGCCCGTGTGAGCCAGTTCGCCAACGCGCTCAAGGCGCGTGGCGTGCAAAAGGGCGACCGCGTGCTGATCTACATGCCCATGACCATTGAAGGTGTGGTGGCCATGCAGGCTTGCGCGCGCATTGGCGCCACGCATTCGGTGGTGTTTGGTGGCTTTTCGGCCAAGGCGGTGCACGAGCGCATCGTCGACGTGGGCGCTGTGGCTGTGGTGACGGCCAACTACCAGATGCGCGGCGGCAAGGAGCTGCCGCTGAAGGCCATCGTGGATGACGCGATTGCCCTGGGTGGCTGCGACGCCGTGAAGACCGTGCTGGTCTATGAGCGCACGCCCACGGCCTGCGCCATGGTGGCGGGCCGTGACATCACTTTCACCGATGCGCTGGCAGGCCAGTCCAGCAGCTGCGCACCCGTGGCGGTGAATGCCGAGCACCCACTGTTCATCCTCTATACCAGTGGCTCCACCGGCAAGCCCAAGGGCGTGCAGCACAGCACCGGCGGCTACATGCTGTGGGCGCGCCAGACGGTGAACTGGACCTTCGACATGCAGGACAGCGATGTGTTCTGGTGCACGGCCGACATCGGCTGGATCACCGGCCACACCTATGTGGCCTACGGCCCGCTGTCTGCCGGTGCCACGCAGATCGTGTTCGAGGGCGTGCCCACCTATCCGCATGCCGGCCGCTTCTGGGACATGATCGAGCGCCACGGCTGCACGGTGTTCTACACCGCGCCCACGGCCATCCGCTCGCTGATCAAGGCGGCAGACTCCGACGAGAAGGTGCATCCCAAGAACTGGAACCTGTCCAGCCTGCGCATCCTGGGATCGGTGGGCGAGCCCATCAACCCCGAAGCCTGGATGTGGTACTACAAAAACATCGGCGGCGAGCGTTGCCCCATCGTGGACACCTTCTGGCAGACCGAAAACGGCGGCCACATGATCACTCCGCTGCCCGGCGCCACGCCGCTGGTGCCCGGCTCGTGCACATTGCCCCTGCCTGGCATCACCGCGGCCATCGTGGACGAAGCAGGCCATGACATGCCGGACGGCGCTGGTGGCATTCTGGTGGTGAAAAAGCCCTGGCCCAGCATGATTCGCAACATCTGGGGCGACCCCGAGCGCTTCAAGAAAAGCTATTTTCCCGAAGAACTCAAGGGCTACTACCTGGCTGGCGACGGCGCCGTGCGCAGTGCCGACCGCGGTTACTTCCGCATCACCGGTCGCATCGACGACGTGCTGAACGTCTCCGGCCACCGCATGGGCACCATGGAGATCGAATCCGCCCTGGTGGCCAAGACCGATTTGGTGGCCGAAGCCGCCGTGGTGGGCCGCCCCGACGACCTGACCGGCGAGGCCATCTGCGCCTTTGTGGTCCTGAAGCGCCCCGTGCCCCACGGCGAAGAAGCCAAGGCCCTGGCCAACGAGCTGCGCAACTGGGTGGCCAAGGAAATTGGCCCCATTGCCAAGCCCAAGGACATCCGCTTTGGCGAGAACCTGCCCAAGACCCGCAGCGGCAAGATCATGCGCCGCCTGCTGCGCTCCATTGCCAAGGGCGAAGCCATCACCCAAGACACCAGCACTTTGGAGAATCCAGCCATCCTAGATCAATTGGCGAAGACCAATTGATCCAAGACGCGCCGAAAGGCGCGGGGGCGTAGCCCTGGATGTGTTCACCAGAACCCTGCAATTCCGGCGCAATTGGCGAAGACCCATTGATCCAGGGCGCACCGTAAGGTGCGAGGGCAGAGCCCTGGTTGGATTCGGGGAACACGCATATTGCGCAGCAATGTGATGTGTTCACCAGATCCCTTCGTTTCGGAACAGTGGGCTAAAACCAACGGATTCCAGAAGGCAGTGCCCGCTGCCATCCCCCTGAAAGGGGCTCTGCCCTGGGCGAAGCCAGGGCGCCCGCAGGGCAACTGCCAGATGCCACCGCTGTCAGCGGTGGCTTTTTTTATGCGCCAATGCAAGCAAAAATCAAGCGGAGTCAAGGGCGAACCATGTTCCCGCCAAGCTTGCCTCTGTCTTGGGTTACAAACGCTGCATTGGGCAGGCAGCGGCCATGTGTCATCTGCGCTGCATGCGCTGCCAACTGGAGAATCCTATGAAAGCAAGAACCGCTCTGTTGACCTTGATCGTGCTGCTGATCGTCTTCCTCGCCACGATGAACTGGCAGGTGCTGGGCCAGCCAAACGCCATCTCCCTGGGCTTCACCGTGGTGGAGGCGCCGCTGGGTCTGATCATGCTGTGCCTGACCAGCCTGCTGGCCGTGTTCTTTGTGGCCTATGTGCTGGCGCTGCAAGGCTCGGTGTTGATGGAGACCCGCCGCCACAACAAGGAAATGCTGGCCCAGCGCGAGCTGGCCGACAAGGCCGAGGCCTCGCGCTTCACCGAGCTGCGCACCGTGCTGGAGCTGCGCCACCAGGAAGCGCAGCAGCAACTGCTGCAGCGCATGGACGCGCTGGAAGAGCAGTTCAAGGCCCGCGCCCAGGAAAGCGACAACTCCACGGCCGCCTATGTGGGCCAGCTGGAGCAGCAGCTGCGCACCCGAGGCTCTGGCGCTGAAAGCGGCAGCACACCCGCCTAAACCCTGGAAATCCCCGGTCCGAAAAAAGCCGCGCTGCAAAGACAGGGCGGCCGGGGCAGGGGGCAAAGCGGCAGCGCCTGGCGCTGCCAACGCTGCATCACTTGAGGGTCAGAATCCAGGCCGCCAGCTTCTTGGCGTCGGCCTCATTCACCTGTGTGTTGGCAGGCATGGGAACAGGGCCCCAGACGCCGCTGCCGCCCTTGGTGATCTTGGTGGCCAGCTGGTTCACGGCATCTTTTTGACCGCTGTACTTGGTGGCCACATCCTGGTAGGACGGGCCCACCAGCTTTTTGTCTGTGGCGTGGCAGGCCATGCAGTTCTTGGATTTGGCCAGGGCCAGATCGGCCATGGCCGGTGTTACGGTGGCTGCGGCGGCAATGGCGAGGGCACATGCAACCAAGGGCTTGAACATCTCGGATTCCTTCAGGGGGTAGGGTGTTTTTGTCGCTGCATTGTAGAGGGGGCGGTCCGGCCGGTTGCCGGAAACAGAAGGTAAGCATGTGCTTGCCGTGTCTTGTCGCAAACATGCGGGTCCCCGCTGTTGCTGCCGTTGCGGAAGGAGCGTATTCGCCATCGGCGACGGCATTGGCTGGCCTGGTTTGGGCCCGTTGCCAGCTGCAAATGCCCGAGAACCCAAGCGCAGCCATCTTTTACGCCCGGTGCGTCCAAAGGACGCGGCTGGAAATGGGGCGGTGCGCTAGCGTTGGCTTCGGGGCCATACGGCATGCGCTGTGCAGGGCTGCTCTTCCATGGACACCCATGTGGCCCAGCGTGGGCATAATGAAACGTTCTCTTCAGACCAAGACATTCACCCCATGCCCGCATACCGCTCCAAAACCTCCACCGGTGGCCGCAACATGGCCGGTGCCCGCGCCCTGTGGCGTGCCACTGGCATGAAAGATGGCGACTTCGACAAGCCCATCATCGCCATCGCGAATTCCTTCACCCAGTTCGTGCCCGGCCACGTCCATTTGAAGGACATGGGCCAGCTGGTGGCGCGCGAGATCGAAAAAGCCGGTGGTGTGGCCAAGGAGTTCAACACCATTGCCGTGGACGACGGCATTGCCATGGGCCATGACGGCATGCTGTATTCGCTGCCCAGCCGCGATCTGATCGCCGACTCGGTGGAGTACATGGTCAATGCCCACTGCGCCGACGCGCTGGTGTGCATCTCCAACTGCGACAAGATCACGCCCGGCATGCTGATGGCTGCCATGCGCCTGAACATTCCGGTGATCTTTGTCTCTGGTGGCCCCATGGAAGCGGGCAAGACCAAGCTGGCCAATCCCGCCACCAATGTGATCGAGTTCAAGAAGCTGGACCTGGTGGATGCGATGGTGATTGCTGCTGACACCAATTACACCGACGAGCAGGTGGCCCAGGTTGAGCGCTCGGCCTGCCCCACCTGCGGTTCCTGCTCGGGCATGTTCACCGCCAATTCCATGAACTGCCTGACCGAGGCCCTGGGTCTGTCCCTGCCCGGCAATGGCACGGTGGTGGCCACCCACGCCGACCGCGAGCAGCTGTTTTTGCGCGCCGGCCGCCGCATCGTGGAGCTGGCCCGCCAGCATTACGAGCAGGACGACGACTCCGTGCTGCCGCGTTCCGTGGGCTTCAAGGCCTTTGAGAACTGCATCACGCTGGACATCGCCATGGGCGGCTCCACCAACACCATCTTGCACCTGCTGGCTATTGCCCAGGAGGCAGGTATTGACTTCACCATGGCCGACATCGACCGCCTCTCGCGCGTCGTGCCCCAGCTGTGCAAGGTGGCGCCCAATACCCAGAAGTATCACATCGAAGACGTGCACCGCGCGGGCGGCATCATGGCCATCCTGGGCGAGCTGGCCCGCGCCGGCAAGCTGCACACCGATGTGCCCACCGTGCACGCCAAGACCATGGCCGAGGCGCTGGCGCAGTGGGACATCACTGTTACGCAAGACGAAGCGGTGAAGCACTTCTACCTGGCCGGCCCTGCAGGCATTCCCACGCAGGTGGCATTCAGTCAGAGCACCCGCTGGCCCAGCCTGGACCTGGACCGCGCCGAGGGCTGCATACGTTCTTACGAGCATGCCTTCAGCAAGGAAGGCGGCCTGGCCGTGCTGTTCGGCAACATCGCCGAAAAAGGCTGTGTGGTGAAGTCGGCCGGCGTGGACGAATCCATCTTGGTGTTTGAAGGCCCGGCCCATGTGGTGGAGTCGCAGGACGAGGCCGTGGCCAACATCCTGGCCGACAAGGTCAAGGCCGGCGATGTGGTCATCGTGCGCTACGAAGGCCCCAAGGGCGGCCCCGGCATGCAGGAAATGCTCTACCCCACCAGCTACATCAAGTCCAAGGGCCTGGGCAAGGCCTGCGCGCTGCTGACCGATGGCCGCTTTTCCGGCGGCACATCCGGCCTGTCCATCGGCCACTGCTCGCCCGAAGCGGCAGCCGGTGGCGCCATCGGTTTGGTGCAAAACGGCGACCGCATCCGCATCGACATTCCCAATCGCAGCATCAATATGCTGGTCAGCGACGAAGAGCTGGCCCGCCGCCGCGAAGCGCAAAACGCCAAGGGCTGGAAGCCGGCCCAGCCGCGCCCACGCAAGGTCTCGGCCGCGCTCAAGGCCTATGCCAAGTTGGTGACCAGTGCCGATACCGGCGCCGTGCGCGATCTGTCGCTGCTGGACGATTGAGCGCTGCGCGCGACCGCTGTTGATGGCTCCTGATTCAGGAGCTGTTTGTACAGGTATACCAAGGGGTTGAAGGTGTTATAGCCTGATTAGCCACATACCTCAGATGAAGCTTCACGACGAATTGTGCTGCTGTTCGTACGTGACATTCTGAGGCCGGGACTCGCCCCGGCAGGCGACTTCATTTTCTTGAACGCTCAAGAAAACGGAAGCAAAAGAAACCGCCCCTACTGCCCATGTCCCTGCGCTTCGCTGCGGGCAAGCTCGGTGCTCGATCCCAGGGCGGTGCCGCAGAACTCGCGGCGCGGCTATGCCGCTCTGCTCAAACATGCTGCGGCAAGTCAGACCACGAAGCAGCTGTGTCCTATGGCACAGCTGCCCGCCCCGCGCTCTGCGCGCCGAGCCATGGGCAAAAGGGGGAAGGCGGGAACCGGATACCGGCCTTGCGTGGGCTGCGCCGTTGGTGAACCTTATCTCTGAACCCTCAATGTCTGTCGCTTCGTCACACTGCTGGCGCTGCGGTTGTTCCCCTTCTATACACGCCTGCGGCGCGCAGCACACAGGGCCGCATGGCTGCCGTAGGACAGCCATGCTTCGTAGACTGACTTGCCGCGGCTGTTCAAGCGGAGCGCTGCAAGCGCGCAGAGAGTTCTGCGGCAGGCCCTGTGTGTTGGGTGACGCAGGTTGCCCCAGCGCGACAGCGCTGGGGACGGGGATAGCAGGGGCGTGTTCTTTGGCTCCTTTCTTGCACGAGCAAGAAAGGAGCTCGCCCGCCGGGGCGAACTCCCGGCTTTGGAACATCACTTCACAACAGTGCCTGAGACAAGTATCTAATCAGGTGTTATAGCCTTCAACCCCTTGTGTTTGCTACACAGCCTGCTATGAAAAAAAGGCTTTGCAGGCTACCGATAATGCGGCTTTCAGCAAAGGAAGGCGCAAAGCCATGACAGGCCGGGGAACGCGCAGACAGTGGCTGCAGCACATGGGGATGTGGGCCGCAGCCGGCGGGGTGGCGGGCAGTGCCCTGGCCGCAGGAGCGGGGCGCTTCCCCACGCGGCCGCTGAAGCTCATCGTGCCCTTTGCGCCAGGTGGCTCGGCCGACATCGTGGCCCGCTTGCTGGCCGATGCTCTGCAGGCGCCGCTGGGCCAGGCCGTGGTGGTGGAGAACAAGGCCGGTGCCGGCGGCATGCTGGGCGCCGAAGCCGTGGCCCGCGCCGCGGCCGATGGCTACACCCTGGGCCTGGGCAGCATCAGCACCTTGGCCGTCAACCCCGTGGTGTTGCCCCAGCTGCGCGTGAACCCCTTGCAGGACCTGGCCATGGTGGCGCCGCTGGCATCGATTGCCTCGGTTTTCTCGGTCAGGCCTACGCTGGGTGTGGCGAACTTCGAGGGGCTGGTGCGCGCGGCACGGGTCCAGGGCGATCGCTGGGCCGTGGGCTCTTCCGGCGTGGGCTCGGCCGGACATTTGATCCTGGCCGCACTCAACCGCGAGCTGGGCCTGCGGCTGCGCCACATCCCCTACAAGGGCATGGGCCCGGTGGTGCAAAGCGTGCTGGCGGGTGATACCCAGGTGCTGAGCGACCAGTACCCGTCCTCGGCCAGCTTCATTGCCCAGGGCCTGCTGCAGCCGCTGGCCGTGGCTTCCGCGCAGCGCCTGCCGGCCTTGCCGCAAGTGCCTACGCTGGCCGAACTGGGCCATGCGGCGCTCAACCGCCTGGCCATCACCTGGCTGGGCCTGGTGGCGCCGGCCGGCACTCCCCAGGCCGTGCTGCAGCGCTTGAACACCGCCATCAACCAGGCCTTGCAGCACAGTGCGCTGCGCACCCGGCTGGAGCAGCTGGGCGTACAGCCCCTGGGAGGATCGGCCCTGCAGCTGCAGCGCATGGTGGAAGACACCACGGCACAGGTGCGCCAGCTGGTGTTGCAGGACAAGGTGCTGGAAGACACGCCCTAGAACTTGGGCAGCAAAATAGCTGTCTACGCTGATCTACTCAGCGTAGACAGCTATTGATAAATAAGTGATTGCCCCTGGCGTGGACATAAAAAACGCTCCCGGAGGAGCGTGTGCAGAGGTCGATGTGACCCGCTTGGTGGCAGGCCTTAAGCGGCCGGGCCCATCTGGCTTTGCAGGTAATTGGGCAGGCCGATCTTCTCGATCAGGCCCAGCTGCTTTTCCAGCCAGTAGGCGTGGTCTTCTTCGGTGTCCTTGAGCTGGGCCAGCAGCAGGTCGCGGCTTTGGTAGTCGGCATGGCGCTCGCACAGGGCCATGGCGGCGCGCAGGTTGTCGCGCACCTGGTATTCCACGGCCAGGTCCTTGCGCAGCATGGCTTCCACGGTGTCACCGGGCTCGAAGGCGTGGGGACGCATATCGGGCTTGCCACCCAGAAACAGAATGCGGCGCAGGATCACGTCGGCGTGCTGCGTCTCTTCTTCCATCTCATGGCCGATGCGCTCGTACAGGCGGGCAAAGCCCTGGTCTTCGTACTGGCGCGAGTGGATGAAGTACTGGTCCCGTGCGGCCAGCTCGCCGCGCAGCAGTTCTTTCAGGCATTCAATGACTTCGGGTTGGCCTTGCATGTTGTAGTTCTGTGAAGTGGATGATGGCCCGAGTATCCCGTGTCTGCGCCGCATGCCCAAATGCGCGGACCGAAATTCCCGCGCAAATCCGTACTGCATGCGGGCGCAACGCACTCGTATTCGCATTGGAGTGTTTGTACTCAGCGCGCCAGCGCCTGCAGCTTGGGGGCTGGGCGCAGACACCACAGCATGGCGGTCAGCACCGGCAACATGGCCCAGTTGATGGCCTGCCAGCCCAGAGTCTGCACCAGCAGGCCCGAGCCCATGGACATCAGTGCGGCCATGGCGCTGTTGCTCCATTCCATCATGGGCTGGGCCAGGGGGCGCTCGGCTGGCAGGTGGGCGCGGGTGAGCAAATTGGTGCCGGCCAGCAGCACCAGATTCCAGCCCGCACCCAGCAGCAGCGAGCTGGGCAGAAACTGCGTGATCTCCGTCCCGCTGAGCGCCCACAGCGCGCTGGCAGCCAGCAGCAGCACGCCGCACAAGGCCACGCGCGCCGGGCCAAAACGGTCGACTGCCGGGCCGGCCACCAGCGAGGGCAAAAACATGCCCAGCACATGCCACTGGATCACCATGGCCGCGCTCTGCAAGTCATGGCCGCAGCCATGCATGGCCAGCGGCGTGGCATTCATCACCAGAATCATCAGCCCATGGCCGCAGGCCGTCAGCAGCAAGGCCTGGCGCAGGGCAGGGCGCTGCCACAGCGCGCGGCGGGTGGCGGCTGCTTTTGTTTTAGGAGCGTTCTGTGCGCCGGGGTTCTGCATTGCAGCCGGTTTGGGCGCTGTATGCGCTGCAGGCCCCGGCAGTGCTTGCAGCAGGATGCAGGCCAGCGCAGCCAGACCGGCCAGGGCCAGGTAGGCGCCGCCAAATGTTGCGCCCAGCAGGTGGCGGCTGTGCAGTGCCAGCGTGGGCGCCAGCAGGGCGGCGGCAATGCCGCCGGCCACCACCCAGGCTGTGGCCCGGCCCTGGTCGCCGGTGGCCACGCCTTCCAGTGCCGCAAAACGGTAATAGCCGGCCGAGGCCTGATAAGCGCCCACCAGCAGCACGCCCAGGCTGAACAGGGCAAAGCTGTTCAGCTGGATGCCCGCGGTGCTGGTCAGGCCGCCGGCCATGCCCAGCAAGGCCCCGCGCTGCAGCGCCCGGCGCGTGCCGATGCGGGCCATCCAGCGGGCCATGGGCCCCACGGTCAGCAGGCTGCCCGCCACCAGCAGGGCCAGCGGCGCGGTGGCCAGCTGTGGCCAGGGGGCGAGCTGCTGGCCGACCAGGCCGGTGAGGGTGATGCCGATGATGGAGCAGCTCCAGTACAGGGCCTGGCCCAGACTGAGCACGGCAAGCGAAGGGTGTTGGCGTATCAGCATTTTGGTGAGATGTGAGTGGGTGATTCGTTTGGCGTTGTGGGGTGGGGTTTAGGGCCCGCTGCGCTGCTCGGGCCCGCTCCGGCAGGCACGGGAAACGAATGCAGCGGCCTCAACCGCCTGCTTTCAGGCGGGCAGTTGCTAATCAGAGGTCAGAAAAATCGTTGTGGCTATCCGGTGCCAAAGCGCTGGGCAAAGGCCTGGGGGCTGATGGCCAGATGGCGCTGAAAGCTGCGTCTCAGGGTTTCGGCGTGGCCAAAGCCGCACAGGCGCGCCACGGTGCTGACCGAGGCCTGTCGCTGGCTGAGCAATTGGCTGGCGGCGGCCAGGCGCACGCGTTCCACATAGCGGGCCGGCGTGGTGCCCAGCTCGCGCTGAAAGACCCGGGCCAGGGTGCGTGGGGGGAGGCAGGCCTGGGCGGCCAGGCGCTCCACCCCCAGGTCATCGGCCAACTGGCCGGGAATCCATTCCAGCAACTGCGCCAGGCGCGGAGCCTGCGTGGTCTCGGGCGAGAGCAGGGGGCTGAACTGGGCCTGGCCACCGGGGCGGCGCATAAACATCACCAGATGGCGGGCCACGGACAGGGCCAGGGGACGGCCCAGATCAGCCTCCACCAAGGCCAGGGCCAGGTCTATGCCCGCAGTCACGCCTGCCGAGGTAAAGCGCCGCGACTGCACGGGGTGGTGGGCGTCATAGGTGTGCAGGCAGTCACCATCGATAGGGCTGTCCGGGCAGCAGCGCTGCAGCTGTTTCAGCCGCAGCCAGTGGGTGGTGGCATGCACGCCATCGAGCAGGCCGGCCTGGGCCAGCACCAGGGCACCGGAGCAGACCGAGCCCATGCGCTGCACCTGGGGGGCGGCCTGGGTCAGCCAGTGCCGCAGTCCCAGGTGGGCGGCGGCGGCGTCGGCTCCATCGCCTCCAGGCACCAGCACGGTGGTGGCGGGGTGCAGCACCACGGCATTCCAGGCCTGCTCGGCGTGCAGCCCCAGGCCGGCGCTGCTGCGCACAGGGCCGGCAGCCTCGGCCGCAAATACCAGCTGGTAGAAGGGCGGCAGGCCGTGGCGACCGCGCTCGTCGTTGGCCGTGGCAAACACCTGCATGGGGCCGGTGACATCCAGGCTCATCACCCCGGGGTAGAGCAGGCACACCACCTGGTGCTGCCCGCTGCTGGGGCGGGCGCCGGGTGCTGCGCCGCGCCGCTGGCGCGAGCGGGCCGGTGCGGATGGGGTGGTGGCGGCAGTGGTGGGTGCGGCTGGCATGGCGCCAGTGTGCGGCGCAAGGGCGGTGGCAGCAAGGACATTGTCCCCACCTTTTCTGCCATTTTGTGGGGAATGGGGCGCAAAAGAAGAGGGCATCTGACCGGGGTGCCAGCCAGGCCTGCGGCACAATGAACGCCATGCTGATGTATCCCCAGATCAATCCCGTGGCCCTGCAAGTGGGGTCGCTGGCCATCCACTGGTATGGCCTGACTTACCTGGCTGCTTTTGGCCTGTTTCTGTGGCTGGGCACGCGCCGCCTGCGCCACCCGCCTTTCAGCCGCATGGCGGTGGTGACGGCCTGGACGCGCAAGGATGTGGAAGACATCTTGTTCTTGGGCGTGCTGGGGGTGATCGTGGGCGGGCGCCTGGGTTACTGCCTGTTCTACAAGCCCGGTTTTTATCTGGCCAACCCGCTGCAGATTTTTTATGTGTGGGAAGGCGGCATGAGCTTTCACGGCGGCCTGCTGGGGGTTGTGGCCACCATGCTGTGGTTCGCCCATTCGCGCAAGCGCCACTGGCTGCAGGTGGCCGACTTTGTGGCGCCCTGTGTGCCCACGGGCCTGGCGGCCGGGCGTGTCGGCAACTTCATCAATGGCGAGCTGTGGGGTCGTTTTGCCAGCCCCGAGCTGCCCTGGGCCATGGTGTTCCCGCAAAGCGGCTCGCTGCAGCCGCGCCATCCTTCGCAGATCTACCAGTTTTTGCTAGAGGGCTTGCTGCTGTTCGTGCTGCTGTGGCTGTATGCCCGCAAGGAGCATCGCCAGGGCCAGGTGGCTGCGGTGTTTTTGATGGGTTATGGCCTGCTGCGCTTTGTGGCCGAGTACTTCCGTGAGCCCGATGACTATCTGGGCCTGCTGTCGCTGGGCATGAGCATGGGCCAGTGGCTTTGCGTGCCCATGGTGGCTGGGGGTGCGGCGCTGTGGCTGTGGTCGCAACGCAGCCAGCCGCTGCCGCAGTCACTGTGACAGATTGGCGACAGATTTTCGGCGAGTGAGGCCTGCGAAGGGCTTGCGGTCTGCATAAGATGCTATCTTTGCCATAGTGGCCGCAGCGCTGCTGCAGCCTCTTTTTTTCGGGTGGTTCGGCCCGCATGGTGGCCGACCCTGATTGCAGGATCCTCTTCATGAACGTTGCTTCCGAATGGTTTGCCCGCAGCATGTCCCTGCTGCGTAACTCCCAACAGGCCAGCCCTGCAGAGGAAGCGAGCAAGGCGATACGCCCGCTGGCGCAGCGACTGAAGTCCACGCTGCGCCGTGGCGCCGAAGCCAATCCCCCACATGTGCTGCGCAAATTGCTGGAGGACTTGCGTGCCGCCGCCAACGAGCGGGTCAGCGAGGTGGAGGGCGCGCGCCATGCCAAGGAAGTGATGGTCTGGTATGCCACGGCCACCGCAGCACAGCGCCAGGACCTGTGGCAGCTGCTGTGCGAGCTGTTTGGCCCGGATGCCCAGCGCCTGGATGCTGCCCTTGCGCAATGTGAGAAGGCCGAGTCGCCGGGTGAGCAGGCGCAGGCCGAGATCGCATTGCGCCGTGCGCTGGTGTCGGAGCGCACCCGGCTGCTGCAGCGTTTTTCCGTGCCCGAAGGGGGCATGCGTTTTCTGGTCGACCTGCGTGCCGAACTGCTGGCCCTGCCCAAGGCCGACAAGCGCTTTGTGGTGCTGGATGCCGAGCTGGAGTCGCTGTTTGCCACCTGGTTTGATATGGCGTTTCTGGAGCTGCGCCGGCTGAGTTGGGACTCCCCGGCCTCGCTGCTGGAAAAGCTGATCCAGTACGAGGCCGTGCACGACATCCGCAGCTGGGCCGATCTGAAGAACCGCCTGGACTGCGATCGCCGCTGCTATGGCTTCTTCCATCCCCGATTGCCCAACGAGCCGCTGATTTTTGTGGAGGTGGCACTGCTCGACCATATGGCCGCCGGCATCACGCCGCTGCTGGACGAGCATGCCGCACCCGAAGACCTGGCCAAGGCCACCACGGCCATTTTCTACTCCATCAGCAACACCCAGACCGGGTTGCGGGGTGTGAGTTTTGGCAATTCGCTGATCAAGCATGTGGTGGAAACCTTGCTGCAGGAGTTCCCCAAGCTCAAGCATTTCGCCACCCTCTCGCCCATCCCGGGCCTGCGTGGCTGGCTGAACAAGCAGGGCGACAAGCTGCTTTCGCAATGGGACGAGAAACGCCACCAGGAAGTGGCCAAGGCCTTGAAGACACAGGCCCCCGTCAAGGTGGCCGATCTGGTGGCCGCTGCCGACGGCGCCCTGGAATGGAAGGAAGACGCCGTGCTGCGCAAGGCCCTGAGCTGGTGTGCCGCCCAATACCTGGGGCGGGAGCTGAAAGAAGGCCGCCCGCTAGACCCCGTGGCGCGTTTTCACCTGGGCAATGGCGCCCGCGTGGAGCGGCTGAACTGGGGGGGCGACCCCTCGAACAAGGGGCTGAAGCAGTCCTTTGGCTTGATGGTCAACTACCTCTATGACTTGAAGCGTCTGGACAAGCACCGCGCGATGCTGGCCGAGGGCAAGCTGCCGCTCTCGGGTGAGATGGAGGCGTTGTGCAAGATGAAATGAGCTCCCCCCTGAGTCGCCTGTGGCGCCTTCCCCCCAGGGGGACGACACCAGCGCGGCGGGGCGGCCCTTGCGCGGTGTCTTTCGCATGGAGGCGCGCCGGTTTTAGACGGCGGGGTTGCAAGCAGGTGCTTGCGGCACTGCAGGCAACCCTGTGGGTGCCTGCGCGCTGTGCCGACGGGGCATTTGGGAGCACCGATGCAGCGTAGGCAGATGGGTGCGCTGCTGGGGGCTGCCGGTCTGGGTATGGCCCTGCCTGCCTGGGTGCAGAGGCCAGCGGCTGCCGGCCGCATTCCGCCGGGTGAGCTGGAGCTGACCGTGCCCTTTCCGGCCGGGGGCAATTCGGCCTTGTTGGCCAAGACGCTGGTGCGCCAGTTCCGCAAGGAAACATCCCAGGCCATGCGCCTGGAATACCGCGGTGGTGCGGGCGGCACGGCGGGGGCGGGCTATGTGGCCAAGGCACCGGCCGATGGCCTGCATCTGCTGATGGGGGGCTCCAGCATGCTGGTCTCCCGTGCCTTGCTGCTGCAGCTGGATGTGGATTTGTACGAGGACTTTGCGCCCCTGGCCCTGGTGGCCGAAATGCCGCTGGTGTTGCTGGTCAATCCGCGCCGTCTGAACACCCGCAGCTGGCCCGAGCTGCTGGCCGAGCTGCGGCGCAGGCCCCAGCGTTACCGCTATGCGTCGGCGGGCGTGGGCTCATCCAACCATGTGGTGGGGGAATGGTTCAAGCATGAAACCGGAGCCTTGCTGGAGCATGTGCCCTACAAGGGGTCCGGGCCGGCCATGCTGGATGTGATCCAGGGCAATGCGGAGCTGATGATCGATGGCCTGGGTTCGGCCCTGCCGCATCTGCAGGCCGACCGGCTGCGTGCGGCCTTTGTCACCAGCGCCGAGCGTTCGCCGTTGCTGCCCGATGTGCCCACCGCACGCGAGCTGGGGCTGACGGATTTTCAGACCCTGGCCTGGTATGGCATCTTCGCGCCCAAGGCCACGCCCCAGGCCGTGCAGGCCCAGCTGATCGAGGTGTTTCGCTCCATGTCCCAGGCGCCTGCGGTGCGTCAGGCTTGGCAGGCCGTGGGCACGCGCTGGCCCGGTTTGTACGGGGCGGACTTCGCCCGTTTCTTGCAAGAGGAAATGAAGCACTGGGCCGGCATCGTGCGCCAGACCGGCGCTGCTGCGCGGCCGTGAAGCATCTTCTTGCGGTGTCACTTGGGCCACCTCGGTGGCCGTTCGATCTTTCTGGATATCTCCCATGACTGGACACATCACGCTGCAGCCCTGGAGCGCGCAGCCCGCGCATGCAGGCATTTACCGCGTCACCGTGCAGCACGACGGAAAACTCAACGCCATGTCGCGCGGCATGTGGGTGCAGCTGAAGACGGTGTTCACCGAGCTGTCCCGGCGCCCTGACCTACGCTGCGTGGTGGTGCAGGGTGAGGGCGAGGCTTTTTGCGCCGGCGGCGACATTGCCGAGTACCCGGGCTTTCGCTTTGATGCCGCTGCACTCGCTCATTTTCACGAGGCCGAGGTATGGGGCGGGTTGCAGGCCATGCTGGATTGCCCGGTGCCCTTGATTGCCTCCATACGCGGCGCCTGCATGGGGGCGGGCGTGGAGATGGCCAGCTGCTGTGACCTGCGTCTGGCCACGGCGCAGGCCAAGTTTGGCGCGCCCATTGCCAAGCTGGGCTTTCCCATGGCGCCGCGCGAGCTGGAGCTGGTGGGGCGCGAGCTGGGCAGCATGCTGGCGCGGCGCATGCTGCTGGAGGCTGCTGTGTTCAATGCGGCTGAAATGGCGCAGCAGGGTTTTATCGGCAGCGTGGTGGATGCGCCACAACTGGAGGCCGAGGTGCAGCGCACGGCCGAGCGCGTGGCCCAGCTTTCGCCCCAGGCGGCAAGGCTGAACAAGCAGGCGCTGCGCGCCATTGCGGCCGGTGGTGCCCAGGCTGTGGCGCAGCCCTATGCCTATGCCGACTCACGCGAGCACCGTGAAGGCATTGCGGCCTTCCTGGAAAAGCGTACGGCGGTTTTCTGATCCCCCCCCTGGGGGACGGCACCAACGCGTCGGGGCGGCCCTTGCGTGGTGCCTCTGACATGGGGCGTGTCGGCTTTGGTGGTTTCTGGAGTCAGCCCAGGTCTTTACACGCAGACAGAAAGCTCCGTGGGTGGAGGCTGCTCATGCCAGGGGCTGCGTTGGTTTTCTCGGCGCTGTGAGAGCGGGAGTCGGCGCCGCGTGCTTTGGGGCTATATGGGCGCTAGCGTATATGGGGTGCGCTGTGGGTGCTCTTAAAAGCAAAGCGGCGCCTCAAGCGCCGCCATGCGTGGGCAGCGCCATCAGGCCCTGCCGGGATTAAGCCAGCATTAGCAGCCGAGTGGGCTGCAGCGGCTTAGCGCAGCACCAGTACTGGAATCTCCGAGTGCGTGAGAACATGCTGTGTTTCGCTGCCCAGCAACAGGCGCTTCAGACCCTTGCGGCCATGCGAGGCCATGACGATTAGATCCGCTTTTTGCTTGGTGGCGGCCGACATGATGGCTTCGGCCACCAGGTCCGACTTGGCGATGCTGGTCTTGACCTTCACGCCCACGGCTTGGCCTTCTTCCTTGACCTTGTCCAGCATGGCCTGTGCCAGCTCGGACCATTTGGCTTCGATGCGCTTGATCTCGGTGTTGTCCACCGTCACGCCACCCTCCAGATAGCTGCGGGGATAGCGCGGGACCACCTTGAGCGCCACCACGGTGGCGCCGCAGAGCTTGGCCAGGGCCAGGGCGTTGGCCACGGCTTTGTCGGAAAGAGGGGAGCCGTCGGTGGCAACCAGAATGCGTTCGTACATGTGTTATCTCCTAATTTGCAAGCGGACAGGTCAAAGCTTAGAGCGGTTGCTGGCATCGATCTTGATGCACATCAATACGTTCATCATCGCGCCCGTTACGCTTCAGCCATGTCCCACGAAACCCTGAGTCCATCGCGGGCGCGCGAGCGGGTTGCGCTTGATTCGGGCCGCCTGGATGACTCTGGCAGTGTTTCGCTGCTCGATGATCCGTTGGAGTGGGGCTCGTTCGGGCGTCCTGCTGCTGCGTCCCATGACCGCGCTCAAACCGAGGTCGTCGACCCCTTGCAAGTTCCGCTATGGGAGTCGCATGTGGTGCTCGACGGCATGCACTGCGCCACCTGCGCGCTGACCATCGAGGCGGCGCTGAACGCCGTACCAGGCGTGCAGCGCGCCGATGTCAGCGGTGCCACCCACCGTGCCAAGGTGCAATGGGATCCGGAGCAGGTACGCCCCTCGCAGTGGATGGCGGCCATCCAGCAGGTGGGTTACGGCGTGCTCCCCGCGCGCGACGCGCATGCCCGCGAGCTGCGCCAGGCCGAAAACCGCCGTGCACTGTGGCGTTGGCTGGTGGCAGGTTTTTGCATGATGCAGGTGATGATGTACGCATGGCCTGCCTACGAGGCCAGGCCGGGCGATCTGACGCAGGAGATGGAAACCCTGCTGCGCTGGGCCTCCTGGGTCATCAGCATTCCCGTGATTCTCTTTGCCTGCGGGCCATTTTTCCGCAGCGCCTGGCGTGATCTGCGCACGCGCAGCATCAGCATGGACCTGCCTGTGGCCGTGGGCATGCTGATCACCTTTGTGGTGAGCTCCATGGGGACCTTCGACCCGGATGGTCCTTTTGGCAAAGAAGTCTTCTACGACTCGCTGACCATGTTCGCCTTCTTCCTGCTGTCCGGGCGCTGGCTGGAGCTGCGTCTGCGCGACAAAACAGCGGGTGCCCTGGAAGCCGTGATGAACCGCCTGCCCGACAGCGTGGAGCGGCGCCTGGCAGAGGGCGGCTGGGAGCGCGTGGCCGTGCGCCGCCTGCAGGCCGGTGATGTGGTGCGGGTGCTGGCGGGCGAGGCCTTTCCCGCCGATGGTGTGGTGGTCCAGGGCCAGACCCATGCCGATGAGGCCCTGTTGACGGGCGAATCCACACCGGTGCGCAAGGCCGAGGGTGATGCCGTGACCGCAGGCAGCTACAACCTGGGCAATCCGGTGGAAGTGGCCGTGGATGTGGTGGGCGGCCAGACCCGTTTTGCCCAGATCGTGGACCTGATGGAAAGCGCCGCGCTGCAAAAGCCGCGCCTGGCGCAGCTGGCCGATCGCGTGGCCAAGCCGTTTTTGCTGGTGGTGATGCTGGCTGCGCTGGCAGCTGGCCTGTACTGGTGGCCCAGCAACCCCAGCCACGCCATGATGGTGGCGGTGGCCATTTTGATTGTGACCTGCCCTTGCGCACTGTCACTGGCCACGCCGGTGGCCATGCTGTCGGCTGCAGGATCTATGGCCCGGCAGGGTGTGCTGGTGCGCAATCTGCAGGCCCTGGAATCGCTGGCCGAGGCAGACACCCTGGTGTTCGACAAAACCGGCACGCTGACGCAGGACGGTATGCAAATCATGGGTGTGGACCTGGCTCCCGGTAGCCCCGCGGCATCGGCCGATGCCGCACTGGCACTTGCCGGCCTGTTGGGCGGGCAGTCGGCCCACCCGGTGTCACGGGCGCTGGCGCTGGCTGCGCAAGGGTTGGCAGCGCCAGCAGTGGCCTGGCAGCTGCAAAGCGTGGAAGAAACCGCGGGCGCCGGCTTGCGCGCCCAGCTGCTGGATGCGCAAGGCGCCGTGCATGTGCTGCGCCTGGGTTCCTGGCGCTTTGCGGGCCAGGACCAGGCCGTGGATGGGCTGCAGCGCGTGTACCTGGCCGAAGAGACCGAAGCGGGCCTGCTTCCCTGGGCCAGTGTGCGCCTGAGCGAAGGCCTGCGCCCCGAGGCCCGAGCCGTGGTGGCTGCGCTGGGCCAGGCGGGCATGACGCTGCACCTGCTTTCTGGTGACCGCGATGCCGCCGTGCAACACATGGCCCAGGCCGCTGGCATTGCCCATGCGCGCAGCGAATGCACACCCCAGGACAAATTGGAGGCCCTGCAGGCTTTGCAGGCCCAGGGCCGCCGTGTGGCCATGGTGGGTGATGGTTTGAATGATGGCCCGGTGCTGGCGGGGGCCCATGTGTCTTTTGCCTTTGGCCGCGCCGTGCCGCTGGCGCAGTCGCGCTCGGACTTTGTGGTGCTGGGCGATGACTTGGGCCTGATTGCGCAAAGCGTGCTGCTGGCCCGCAAAACCATGCGCATCGTGCGCCAGAACCTGGCCTGGGCCGCGGCGTACAACGCCGTCAGCATTCCGCTGGCGGTGATGGGCTGGATGCCAGCCTGGCTGGCGGGTCTGGGCATGGCGCTGAGCTCGCTGCTGGTGGTGCTCAATGCGGCACGCCTGGCCAAGCCTTTGCCTGTGGCCGCAGGGCAGCAGGGGCAGGGCGGTGCTGCCGTCCGCCAAGGGGACGACGCCGCTGGCGCGGCCCCGCTTCTGGGAGTGCGGTAATGGATATTTTGTATTTGCTGGTGCCGCTGTCTGTGGTGTTGGTGCTGGCGATCTTGGCGGCCTTGTGGTGGGCAGTCTACCGAGGGCAGTTCGAAAGCGTGGAGCAGGAGGGCGAGCGCATTCTTCGAGACGATTGATGATCGTCAACACTCAAAAAAACGATTCAATGAACACTTTCAGTGCTAATTAAGAGGTGCCCGATGGATTCTCTAAAAATCAATACTGCCCACTACAACGATTCTGTTGTACGGCAGTTTTCTATCATGGCCGTGGTATGGGGGGTGGTTGGTATGGCTGTGGGCGTGCTTGTCGCGTCCCAGCTGGCCTGGCCTGAACTCAACTTCGGTATTCCCTGGCTGAGTTTTGGCCGTTTGCGTCCACTGCATACCAATGCGGTGATTTTTGCGTTTGGTGGTTCGGCGCTTTTTGCGACCAGCTACTACGTGGTGCAGCGAACCTGCCACACAGCGCTGTTCCTGCCTAAGCTGGCGACCTTCACCTTCTGGGGTTGGCAACTGGTGATTCTGGCTGCTGCGATTTCGCTGCCCATGGGTTACACCCAGGGCAAGGAATACGCCGAGCTGGAGTGGCCTATCGACATTCTGATCGCCGTGGTGTGGGTGGCTTATGCCATCGTCTTCTTCGGCACCATCGGTATCCGCAAGGTCAAGCACATTTATGTGGCCAACTGGTTCTTCGGTGCCTTCATCATTGCTGTGGCCCTGCTGCACATTGTGAACAGCGCCTCGATTCCTGCTGGCTGGATGAAGAGCTACTCGGCCTATGCCGGTGTGCAGGACGCCATGGTGCAGTGGTGGTATGGCCACAATGCCGTGGGCTTCTTCCTGACCGCAGGCTTCCTGGGCATGATGTATTACTTCGTGCCCAAGCAGGCTGGCCGCCCCGTGTACTCGTATCGCCTGTCGATCGTGCACTTCTGGGCCCTGATCTTCACCTACATGTGGGCCGGTCCTCACCACCTGCACTACACCGCGCTGCCTGACTGGACCCAGTCCGTGGGCATGGTGTTCTCGCTGATTCTGTTGGCTCCCAGCTGGGGCGGCATGATCAACGGTGTGATGACCCTGTCGGGCGCCTGGCACAAGCTGCGCGACGACCCCATCCTGCGCTTCCTGATCGTGTCCCTGTCGTTCTACGGCATGTCCACTTTCGAAGGCCCGATGATGGCCATCAAGACCGTGAACGCGCTGTCGCACTACACCGACTGGACCGTGGGCCACGTGCACTCTGGTGCGCTGGGCTGGGTGGGTCTGATCACCATGGGCTCGCTGTACTACCTGGTGCCGCGCCTGTTTGGCCGCGAAAAAATGCACTCCGTGCCCGCCATTGAGCTGCACTTCTGGATGGCCACCATCGGCATCGTGCTCTACATCGCCGCGATGTGGATTGCCGGTGTGATGCAGGGCCTGATGTGGCGCGCCATCAATGCCGACGGCACGTTGACCTACACCTTTGTGGAAAGCGTGAAGGCGACCTATCCCTTCTACGTGATCCGTGTGGTGGGTGGTCTCTTGTACCTGGCCGGCATGCTGGTGATGGCTTGGAACGTCTGGATGACCGCCATGTCGGGTCGCGCCGTCAAGGTGCCCGTGGTCACCGTGAACCCCGCTCACGCCTGAGTTTGAGGAACCAATATGTCTGCATCTAATAACAAAGGCTTTACCCACGAGAAGGTGGAAACCAACAACTTCCTCTTGATCGTTCTGATCTTGCTGGTGGTGGCGGTGGGTGGCCTGGTGGAAATCGTGCCGCTGTTCTTCCAGAAGTCCACGACGGAGGCGGTGGAGGGCGTCAAGCCCTACCCACCCCTGCAGCTGATGGGCCGCGACGTCTATCTGCGCGAAGGTTGCTACAACTGCCACTCGCAGATGATTCGCCCCTTCCGCGCCGAGACCATGCGCTACGGCCACTACTCGGTGGCGGGTGAGTTCGTGTACGACCACCCCTTCCAGTGGGGCTCCAAGCGTACCGGTCCCGACCTGCACCGTGTGGGTGGCAAGTACAGCGATGAATGGCATCGCGTGCACTTGAACAACCCCCGCGATGTGGTGCCCGAGTCCAACATGCCTGCCTACTCCTGGTTGGAAAAGAGCATGGTGGATGACACCGTCGTGGCCCAGCGCATGAGCGCGCTGCGCAAGGTAGGCGTGCCCTACACCGACGAGGAAATCGCCGGCGCTGCAGAGCAAGTCAAGGGCAAGACCGAGCTGGAGGCTGTCGTGGCCTATCTGCAAGGTCTGGGCACCGCGCTGAAGTAAGGGGGCTGTATATGGATATCACCACCATGCGCATCCTGGCCACGCTGGCGTCGTTGGCGTGTTTCCTGGGCATTTGGTGGTGGGCGTATGCCCGCCGCAACCAGGCCCGATTTGATGAGGCAGCCATGCTGCCTTTTGATCAAGACTGATTTCTCCACCAGAACGAGAACATCCCATGAGCGATTTCGTAAACAATTTCTGGTCGGTCTATGTCGCTGGTATCACCCTGGTAGGCATCTTGGCTTGCCTGCTTTTGCTGGTGCTCACTGCCCGCAAACGGGTGGTGTCTGACAATGACAACACGACCGGGCACGTGTGGGACGAAGACCTGCGCGAGCTGAACAACCCCATGCCACGTTGGTGGATGTGGATGTTCGTCATCACCATCGTCTTCAGCCTGCTGTATTTGGTTGTCTATCCCGGTATGGGTTCGTACGCCGGCAAGCTGCAGTGGAGCCAGATCGGCGCCTATGAAAAGGAAATGGAAAAGGCCAACGAGGCGCTAGAGCCTCTGTATGCCCGCTTCACGACCATGACCACGCAGGACATTGCCAAGGACGACAAGGCCATGGCCATTGGCGAGCGTTTGTTCATGAACAACTGCGCCCAGTGCCACGGCTCTGACGCACGCGGCAGCAAGGGCTTCCCCAACCTCACGGACGGAGACTGGCTGCACGGTGGCGCGCCTGAGCAAATCCACGAAACCATTGCCAAGGGTCGCATCGGCATGATGCCGCCCCAGGCAGAGGCCGTGGGTACGCCGGAAGATGTGCGCAACCTGGCCCACTACGTGCTGAGCCTGTCGAACAGCCCGCACGACTCGCTGAAGGCCTCGCTGGGCAAGTCCAAGTTCATGATTTGCGCAGCCTGCCACGGTGCAGACGGCAAGGGCAATCAGATGCTGGGTGCTCCCAACCTGACCGACGACAACTGGCTGCATGGCTGGGGTGAACAAGCCATCGTGGACATGATCACGAACGGCAAGATGAACCAGATGCCTGCCCAGGAAGCCAAGCTCACGCCTGCACAGATCAATGTGCTGACGGCCTATGTCTGGAGTTTCTCCAACAAGCAGGGATCGGCTAACTGATCCGTTTGATGAACGAGGCGGCATGAGAGTGCCGCCTTTTTTCATTGGTGAGTTGAGAACATGTTCAACGTTTCCTCGCGGCGCGCCTGCGTAGAGGCATTGAAGATGTTCTAAGAAAGAAAGTTGCCCCATGACTTCTGTTAACGAGGAGAAGACCCCCAAGAAGGTCATCCCCATTCAGCCGGAACCGACCGAAACGCGCAGCTTCTATGAAGCGCACAAGCGCATTTATCCCCGCTCCATCCGCGGCGTCTTCATGCGCTGGCGCTGGGCGCTGGTGGTGCTGACCCAACTGGTGTTTTATGGCCTGCCGTGGCTGGAATGGGGACAGCGCCAGATGGTGCTGTTTGACCTGGGTGCACGCAGGTTCTACCTCTTCGGCCTGGTGCTGTACCCGCAGGACTTCATCTACCTGACGGGGCTGTTGATTCTGAGCGCCTTGGCGCTGTTCCTATTTACCGCGGTGGCGGGGCGGCTGTGGTGCGGCTTCAGCTGTCCGCAGACCGTGTACACCGAAATCTTCATGTGGATAGAGCAGAAGATCGAAGGTGACCGCAGTGCCCGTATCCGCCTGGACCAGGGCGGCTGGACCTTTGAAAAGCTCTGGAAGAAGAGTTGCACGCAGCTGGTGTGGATTGCCGTGGCGCTGTGGACCGGCTTCACCTTTGTGGGCTATTTCGTGCCCATCCGCGAGCTGGGTGTGGAGTTGCTGGCCCTGCAGGGTGGCTGGCAGATCTTCTGGGTGCTGTTCTATGGCTTTGCCACCTATGGCAATGCCGGCTATATGCGCGAGCAGGTGTGCAAATACATGTGCCCTTACGCGCGCTTTCAAAGCGCCATGTTCGACAAGGACACGCTGATCGTCAGCTACGACCCGGTGCGCGGCGAGAGCCGTGGCCCGCGCAAAAAAGGCATCGACTACCAGGCACAAGGCCTGGGCGACTGCATTGACTGCAAGCTGTGCGTGCAGGTCTGCCCCGTGGGCATCGATATTCGCGATGGTCTGCAATACGAGTGCATTGGCTGTGGCCTGTGCATCGACGCGTGCAACAGCATCATGGACAACATGCACTACCCGCGTGGCCTGATCCGCCTGACCACCCAAAACGGTGTGGCCAAGGGCTGGAAGCACGCGCAGATCCTGCGCCGTGTGCTGCGCCCGCGTGTGCTGATCTATTCCAGTATCTTGCTGGCACTGGCCGTGGCCATGGTGGTGAGCATGTCGATGCGCCAGCCGCTGAAGGTGGACGTGATCCGTGACCGTGCCTCGCTGGCCCGCATTGTGGCTGGTGGCAAGCTGGAGAACGTCTACCGCCTGCAGGTGATGAATGCCACGGAATCTCCTCAGACATACAGCATTCGCGTGCATGGTCTGGACGGTGCCGAGGTAGCATCGGAAACCGAAGTGCAGGTGCTGCCGGCCGAAACACGGGGCGTGGCCGTGCGGGTGCAGATCCCGTACGGTGCGGCTGGCACAGGCTCGCATGCGCTGCTGTTCGACATTGATGCGGTCAGCGGCCAGGGCAAGGTGAGCGAGAAGTCGGTCTTCATCGTGCCGCGCTAAACCTGGGGCAGGGGCGTCACATCCCCTGCTGTTTCCAATCAAGGGCGCCTGGTGCGCCAGAAGAAAAGAGTGATGACCATGACAGCAGCAAGCGCACAAACCGCCATGCAACAACCCGCCATGCAACAACCCAGCAAGCCCTGGTGGACGTTTCCCCATGTGTGGCTGGTGATCGCCGGCCCCGCCATCGTGGTGGTGGCCGCTTGCGCCACGTTCTGGATTGCGGTGCAGAACCCCGATCCCGTGGTGGATGAGGACTACTACCGCAAGGGCGTGGAGATCAACAAGACCTTGAAGAATCCGGAAATCAGCTTTGCCCCGGCGCTCAAGAGTCGCAACCATTCGGCCACGCCCCAGGAAGACCAACCGAGTCTCAAGCCGGAATAACAGCATCCATAAGGATGGGCAAGTCGTCCGTTGGGGTTGTGCATCAAGGCCCACTGTGCTTGCCAAGCCCGCTCCGGCATGCCATCCACATTGGATGCCTCGTCGTGCAGTTTCGCGATGCATGGAAAAAAGCCAACCTGTAGGTTGGCTTTTTGCTTGTGGGGTGCAGTTTTCAACGCGGGGCTAAGCGGATTGCACCATCCAGGCGAATCACTTCACCGTTGAGCATATCGTTCTCAAAGATATGGCAGGCCAGCTTGGCGTAGTCCTCTGGAGTGCCCAGGCGGCTGGGGAAGGGCACGCCGGCGGCCAGTGCGTCCTGCACTTCCTGGGGCATGCCAAACAGCATGGGTGTGCCGAAGATGCCGGGGGCAATCGTCATATTGCGGATGCCGTTGCGGGCCAGGTCACGGGCGATGGGCAAGGTCATGCCCACCACGCCGCCCTTGGAGGCAGCATAGGCTGCCTGGCCCATCTGGCCGTCATAGGCAGCCACGCTGGCGGTGGAGATCAGTACGCCGCGCTCGCCCGTGCTTTCGGGGGCGTTGGCCGACATGGCGGCGGCCGCCAGGCGGATCATGTTGAAGCTGCCCACCAGGTTCACGGTGATCACCTTCTGGTAGAGCGCCAAATTGTGGGCACCGTTCTTGCCCACGGTTTTCTCGGCAGGTGCCACGCCAGCGCAGTTGACTAGGCCCATCAGCTTGCCCAGCGAGACGGCCTTGTCGACCACGGCCTGGCCATCGGCCTCGTTGCTGACATCGCAGCGCACGAAAGCGCCGCCAATGGATTGGGCCACGGCCTCACCCTTGTCTTGTTGCATGTCGGCAATGACGACCTTGCCGCCCTTGGCTGCCAGCATGCGTGCCGTGCCTTCGCCCAGACCGGATGCCCCGCCGGTGACGATGAAAACCTTGCCTTGAATGTCCATGGTGTCTCCTGTGTACTTGGTTGACGTAAACGTCAATTATGCAGGGACGGTTGCTTCGGTCGCTGTCCCGTGGGTGCAACAGTGCGGGCGGAGAGCGGGCGAAAAAAAAAGCCCGGTCAGAAACCGGGCTTTAAAAGGATCCAAGAAACGGGGGTTTCGAGAGGATCCAAGGAGACAACTGGTGTCTTGAAGCGGAAGTGATCAAGACGATGGCGTGATTATAGGGAATACCCTAGAGTTTGCCAATGACCACTTCGGAAGTGTTGCTTTGTGGATCAACGCTTGCGGGTGGTGGAGGCTTGGGCAGCGTTGGCTGCGGTGCTGGCCACGGCGTTGATGTTGGCTTCGGCCATGTCGGAGGCTTGCTTGACGGCCTTTTGCATGCTGTCAAAGGCGTTGGTGGCGGCAGACACGGCGCTCTTCATCACGGCCACAGCGGTTTCGGAACCGGCGGGAGCGTTCTTGGCGGTGCTGTCCACCAGGTTGGTGAAGTTCTTTTGCAGTTCGCCGGCCTTTTCTTCAAAAGCCTTGGTGAATTCGCTGCTGGTGGCCGAAGCGATGTTGTACAGGTGGCGGTTGTAGGCAGCGGTCTTCTCGGCCAGGGGCTGGAACAGGTTGGCCTGCAGGGACAGCAGTTCCTGTGCATCCTTGGCGCTCAGCAGCGACTGGGTGTGGCTGGAAGCTTCGGTCAGTGCTGCGCGGGTGGCGGTGATGTTCAGCTCCACCAGCTTTTCCACGCCTTCGAAGGCCTTGGCGGTCAGACCAAACAGGGTCTCGAAGTTGGTTTTTTGTGCGCTCAGGATTTGGTCAGCGGTCAGGGACATAGTGGTTCTCCGGTTGGGTGTGGCCAATACGCTGGCCAATTGCGTCGTACTTGCGGCAGATAATGTTGCGCTGCAGCATCGGCAATTCTATGCAGTGCCAGTTTTCGTGCAAGTGTTTTTGTTGCGCTGCATCAAATAATTTGCTTCCAGGCGTGTTTTTGCCCACAGTGCCCGGATGGATGGCCGCGTGGCGGCCATGTTTGCCCCGATAGACGGCGTTGTCCACGGCGCCACAATGCCGGCCATGACTTCTTCGCCATCTCCCCGCACCTCGGTCCGCCCCGAGGCCCAGCTGCGCAGCAGCTACCGCGTCTTTCTTCCCATCACCACGCGCTGGTCGGACAACGATGTCTACGGCCATGTGAACAACGTCATCTATTACAGCTGGTTCGACACCGCCGTGAACGCCCATCTGATAGCGCAGGGCGTGCTGGACTTTCAGGGCGGCGACACCATAGGCTTGGTGGTGGAGACGCAGTGCAACTATTTTGCATCGCTGGCCTATCCGCAAAAAGTGGAGGCCGGCATTCGCGTGGCCCGTCTGGGCGGCAGCAGCGTGCGCTATGAGGTGGGTATTTTTGCCGAGGGCAGCGACAGCACGGCCGCGGCCGGCCACTTTGTCCATGTCTATGTGGATGCCGCCACGCGCCGGCCCAAGCCCTTGCCCGAAGCCCTGCGCGCTGTGCTGGAAGCATTGGCGGTTTCCTGAGTCCTTGTGCTCCGGTGTGGGCCTGGCTTGTTGTCCGCCCCTGCAGTCTTTTTGATAGCTGCCGCAGTGCGCTACATCTGCTTGCAAGCCCGTTTGGGCCATGGGTTTGTGGGTAGGGAATTTGGGCGGTGCAGCGGACGGCTTGGCCTACACTTGCCCTTTCGCCTCGATCGCGCCGCCGCGCGGCAGCCTTTTCATGATCATCCACAGCCTGCTCGACACCGATCTGTACAAGTTCACGATGATGCAGGTCGTGCTGCACCAGTTCCCGGGTGCCACGGTGGAGTACAAGTTCAAGTGCCGCAACCCCGGCGTGCAACTGGCCCCCTATGTGGAAGAGATACGCGCTGAAATCCGCCATCTCTGCAGCCTGGGCTTTGCGCAGGATGAGCTCGACTACCTGCGCTCGCTGCGCTATATCAAGAGCGATTTCGTGGATTTTCTGGGGCTGTTTCGCCTCAATGAAAAATACATCGAGCTCACGCCACGGGCCAGTGGCGAGATCGACATCACCATCCAGGGGCCCTGGCTGCACACCATTCTTTTCGAGATCCCGGTGCTGGCCATCGTCAACGAGGTGTATTTCCGCAATACCCAGCCCCAGCCCGACTGGAGCGAAGGCCGAGAGCGTCTGCAGGCCAAGATCGGCCAGATGCGCGGGGACAGTCTGGAGCATCTGAAGATTGCCGACTACGGCACGCGCCGGCGCTTTTCCCGCGGCTGGCATGAGGAGGTGTTGCGCACTCTGTGCAGCGACCTGGGCGCGGGCGAGCAGCGGCCGGCACCCGGCCACGGGCCTGGCCAGTTTGCCGGCACCAGCAATGTGCTGTTTGCCAAGCAGCTGGGCATCTTGCCCCTGGGCACCATGGCACATGAATACCTGCAGGCCTGCCAGGCCCTGGGCCCCCGGCTACGCGACAGCCAGATCTACGGCTTTGAATCCTGGGCGCGTGAATACCGGGGCGACCTGGGCATCGCCCTGTCCGATGTGTATGGCATGAGCGCCTTTTTGCGCGACTTCGACCAGTATTTCTGCAAGCTTTTCGACGGTGCCCGCCACGACAGCGGCGACCCCTTTGCCTGGGGCGAGCGCCTGCTGGCGCATTACCGCGCCAACCGCGTGGACCCGCTGACCAAGACGCTGATCTTCAGCGACGCGCTGACCATTCCACGCACCATAGAGCTGTACCGGCGCTTTCACGGCCGCTGCCTGCTGGCCTTTGGCATTGGCACCAATCTGACCAATGACTTGGGCTATGAGCCGCTGCAGATCGTGATCAAAATGACACGCTGCAACGGACAGCCCGTGGCCAAGCTGTCCGACACGCCCGGCAAAAGCATGTGTGAGGACGAGAAATACCTGGCCTATCTGCGCCAGGTGTTTGACATTGCCCACGTTGCATGAGCGGCGCCTGGCCTCATCAGAACAAGGAGACTCCCCCATGAAGCTTTCACGCAGTACCGCTGTGCTGATATCGCTGGCCCTGCTGCCCGGCGCTGCCATGGCGGCCGACATCGATGGCGCCACGCTGTCCGTGCTCTGGGGTGTGCCTTTTGCCGGTATCTTGCTGTCGATTGCGCTGATGCCGCTGCTGGCGCCCAGCTTCTGGCACCACCATTTCGGCAAGGTCACCGCCGCCTGGGCGCTGGCATTTTTGCTGCCCTTTGCCGCCGTCTTTGGAGGCCATGCGGCCCTGGTGAACCTGGTGCATGCGCTGGTGGCCGAATACCTGCCCTTTGTGATCTTGCTGACCGCGCTCTACACCGTGGCCGGCGGCATCTATATCCGCGGCAATCTGCATGGCACGCCGCTGCTGAACACCGGGATTTTGGCGGTGGGCGCGGTGCTGGCCAGCTTTATGGGCACCACGGGAGCGTCCATGCTGCTGATTCGCCCGCTGATTCGCGCCAATGACAACCGCAAGCATGTGGCCCATGTGGTGGTGTTCTTCATCTTCATCGTCTCCAACGCTGGCGGCTCGCTCACGCCGCTGGGAGATCCGCCGCTGTTCCTGGGCTTTTTGAAGGGCGTGGACTTTAGCTGGACGCTGCGCCAGCTCTTCCCCGAAACCCTGTTCCTGGTGGGCGTGCTGCTGGCCATCTTTTTTGCACTGGACAGCTGGCTGAGCCGCCGCGATGGCGAGCGTCGCCTGGTGGACCCCACACCCGACAACGCCACGCCCACCCAGCTGGGCTTTGACGGCAAGCTCAACTTCTTGTTGCTGGGCGTGGTCGTGGCCCTGGTGCTGCTCAGCGGCATGTGGCGTTCGGAGACCTTCTTTGATCTGGCCGGTACCCAGGTGGGCCTGCCGGGCCTGGTGCGCGATGTGGGTCTGATCGTGGTGACCCTGCTGTCCCTGGTGCTGACGCCACGCGCCGTGCACGAGCGCAACCAGTTTAGCTGGGGCCCCATGCAGGAGGTGGCCAAGCTGTTTGCTGGCATCTTTTTGACCATCATCCCCGTCATTGCCATGCTCAAGGCCGGCACGGATGGCCCATTCGGCGCCATCGTGCGGGCCGTGACCAACCCGGACGGCTCGCCCAATCCCGCCATGTACTTCTGGGCGACAGGTGCGCTCTCGTCCTTCCTGGACAATGCACCCACTTACCTGGTGTTCTTCAACACGGCCGGAGGCGATGCCCAGCTGCTGATGACCAGCATGGCGGCCACGCTGGGGGCTATTTCGGCCGGCGCCGTGTTCATGGGCGCCAACACCTATATCGGCAACGCCCCCAATCTGATGGTCAAGGCCATTGCCGAAGACCGTGGCGTGCGCATGCCCAGCTTCTTTGGCTATATGGCCTGGTCGTTCGGCATTTTGCTGCCGCTGTTCGTGGTGATGACCTTCATCTGGTACTGAGCCGAAGAAACCATGGATGTGCTGGCGCATCCATGGCAATGCAACGCAGCAAGTGGAATGCAGCAAGAGAGTGTGTATGGGCAGTGCGCTAGATGACGCAGACACCTTGGCCACGGCCATGGCATCGCTACACAGCAATCGCCACTATCTGAACGCCGTAGCGCGCATGGCAGCGCGGCGCGAGGTGGTGGTGGCGGAGCCCGTGGTCTCGGCGCTGGGCGTGCCTTTGCTGGAGCCTGGCCGCGTGCTGGATGGCAATTTGCTGCAGCTGCTGGGCGCGCACCGCCTGCCTGCCCCGCTGGATGCGCAGCTCACGGTCAGCGATCCGGTGGACATCACCGCGCTGTATGCGGAGGTGATGCGCCTGATGGAGGAGCACCCCCTGGGCCGTTTGCTGGCCGCCGAGCTGGGCACCGAAGGTGCTTTGCTGGGCCGGGCCTTGCGGCTGATGCACTGGCCGGCGCAGGCACGCTTCAAGATGACGTTGATGCAGGACCAACTGCCCGCGCTGTTCGAGCACAGCCTGCTGATGGCCATGGTGGCCTTGTTCCTGGGCATTCGCGCCGGCTGGGAAGAGGGGCAGTGCGCCAGGCTGGCAGCGGCCGCTCTGCTGCACGATGTGGGCATGCTCTATATGTCCAACGTCTGGACGGATGCGAACTACCAGCTTTCCGACCGCGAGCGCGCCCAGCTGGCGGCGCACTCCATCACCGGCTCCATGGTGGTGCAGGCCATGGGGGCCTACCCCTTCAGTGTGGAAGACGCGGTGCTGGAACACCATGAATGCATGGATGGCAGCGGCTACCCACGCCATCTGATGGGCGATGCCATATCGCCCATGGGCCGCGTGCTGATGGTGGCCGAAGTGGTGTCCGCCTTTTTTGGCAAATACCTGGCCGCAGCTGGGCAGCGCCTGTCGCTGATGCTGCGCCTGCATGCAGGCCGCTATCCCGCCGAGCATGTGGCCTCGGTGCTCAGCTTGCTGCAGCACGCCAGCAGCACGGCGCCTGCGGTGTCACCGGACGATGTGCTGCGCGACTGCCAGACCGTGGCCACCGTGCTGCGTTACTGGGCCTCCTGCAAGCGCGTGCTGCCCGCGCAATGGCAGGCACAGACCGGTAGCCGCGCGCTGATGTGGATGGACACCCGCATGCGTGCGCTGGAAGTGTCGTTGGCCGAGTCCGGTGCCCACCCACGCCCCCAGGAGGACTGGCAGCGCATCCTGGCGCAAATGCCCGACAGCGCGGCCGAGCTGGGCCTGATTCACCGCGAAGTGCTGTGGCAGCTCGACAGCTGTATGCACACCTGCCAGCGCCGCTGGCCCCCCAACGAGCGCTCGCCCTCCGAAGTGGAGCGGGCGCTGTGGACCTGGATACACAGCAGCCGCAAAGCCTTGGAGCAAGGTCGTGCGGATGCCGCCACGACCGCGCCGCAGGCTTGATGCCGGCGCGGATTTGAACCACACAACCCCAATGGAGACTCCCCCGCCATGCCAGCCCCCCGCATTCTGATTGCCCGTGCCATCTCGCCCGAAGTGGTGGACTTTTTGCGCCAGCATTTCGATGTGCAGGCCAACCAGGAGGACGTGCAGTGGAGCCCCGAAGAACTGGCCCGCCAGCTGCAGGGCAAGGACGGCGTGCTGACCACGGGCTCGCAGACCATCAATGCCGCGCTGCTGGCCGCTTGCCCCCAGCTCAAGGTGGTCTCCAACATGGCCGTGGGCTATAACAACTTCGATGTGCCCGCCATCACGGCGGCCGGCGTGCAGGCCACCAATGCCCCCGATGTGCTGACCGAGACCACGGCCGACTTCGGCTTTGCGCTGTTGATGGCTACGGCCCGTCGTATCACCGAAAGCGAGCATTACCTGCGTGCCGGACTGTGGAAGGAATGGCGCTATGACCTGTTTGCCGGCGCCGAGGTGCATGGCAGCACGCTGGGCATCATCGGCATGGGTCGCATAGGCCAGGGCATTGCCAGACGTGGCGCCCATGGCTTTGGCATGCAGGTGATCTACCACAACCGCTCCCGTCTCACGCCTGCGCTGGAGGCCGAATGCAAGGCCCGCTATGTGGGCAAGGGCGAGTTGCTGCAGACCGCCGACCATGTGGTGCTGGTGTTGCCCTTCACGCCCGAAAACCGCCACACCATTGGCGCGGCCGAGCTGGCGCAGATGAAGCCCACGGCCACGCTGATCAATATCGCCCGCGGCGGCATTGTGGACGATGCGGCCCTGGCCCAGGCCCTGCGCGCCAAGACCATTGCGGCCGCCGGCCTGGATGTGTTTGAGGGCGAGCCCGCTGTCCACCCCAATCTGCTCACTGTGCCGAATGTGGTGCTGACCCCGCATATCGCCAGCGCCACCATGGGCACGCGCCGCGCCATGGCGCAGTTGGCGGCGGACAACCTGGTGGCCGTGCTGGGAGGTAAGGCGCCGCTGACCCCCGTCAACCAGCCCAACGCCACAGCCCGAGCACCACGCTGGTCTTGAAAAACTTGCGTGCAATTTCGGGGTGCGGCATGAAGCCGCGACCTTGGTGCAGTGAGCGCGATTGGCGGAATGTCCTCGCCTTGCGGCTCGCTGCCGCCTCGTGTTGAGGCGGCCATGCAGCGCCTCATGCTTTGTTGCTCGCCGACATACTGTCTGCGGGCGAGACGCCGCGCCTGAAGCGCTGCCTGGCCGTTGTGGGCTTTGGTGCCACGCCTGCTGGGCTGCTCAGGCCCGCTCCGGCTGGCAGCAGTGCCTGAGAAAAAGTGAGCTTTCTGTGCAGATACAGCGCCACTTTGGATGCTGTTGTTATCTGCAACTGGCGAAAATGCTGCAGAGATAGCTATTGTTTTTAGGTAAGGAGCGCTTGTGCTGCAGACATGGATGATCTGGTTGGCCTTGGGGCTGCTGCTGGCGGTGTTGCTGCTGCAGCTGTGGCTGGTGTTGCGCCCGCGTAGCGGCGGTGTGGATGCCGGCCTGGCCCAGCCGCTGCAGGCCTTGCAGCAAGCCGCGCAGCAGACCCAGCTGGCCCTGGCCAAGAGCGACGGCGCGCTGGAGCATATGACCCAGCAGTTGCTGGGCCTCTCTCACCACCTGAACCAGCACCAGCAGGCCGCCAGCGACAGCCTGCGCAAGTTGGTGGAAGGGCGCATGGCCCAAAGCCTGGCCGAGGCCCGGGCCAGCCGCCAGGAGCTGCAGCAGCATTTTCAGCAGCTGCAAGAGGCCCTGGCCCAGCAGCTGCACCGGCTGCAGCAGGGCAATCTGCACAGCGCCGAGCAGTTGCGCGGCACGCTCAACGAGCGGCTGGCGGCCATACAGACCGACAACGCCGACAAGCTCGAAGCCATGCGCCGCACGGTGGACGAGAAGCTGCATGAGACGCTGGAGCAGCGCCTGGGCGAGTCCTTCAAGCTGGTCAGCGACCGGCTGGAGCAGGTGCACAAAGGCCTGGGCGAGATGCAGACCCTGGCCGGCAGCGTGGGTGATTTGAAGCGCGTGATGACCAATGTGAAGACCCGTGGCACCTGGGGCGAGGTGCAACTGGGCGCCATCATCGACAACGTGCTCACGCCCGCCCAGTACGCCAAGAACGTGAAGACTTTGCCGGGCAGCGACGAGCTGGTGGAGTTCGCCATCCGCCTTCCGGGCCAGGGCGGGGTGGACGACGCGCCAGTGTGGCTGCCCATCGACGCCAAATACCCGGTGGAGCATTACCAGCGCCTGCAGGATGCGCTGGACGCCGGTGAGCGCGCCCAGGTGGCCGCGGCCGGCAATGCCTTTGAATCCTCCATCCGTGCCGAGGCCAAAAAAATCGCCGCCAAATACCTGGCACCGCCCCACACCACGGACTTTGCCGTGATGTATCTGCCCAGCGAAAGCCTTTTTGCCGAGGTGCTGCGCCGGCCCGGTCTGGTCGAGGCCCTGCAAAACGACAGCCGCGTGGTGGTGACGGGGCCGGCCAATCTGGCGGCCATGCTCAGCAGTCTGCAAATGGGCTTCAAGACCCTTGCCATCGAGCAGCGTTCCTCCGAGGTCTGGGCGGTGCTGGGCCAGGTCAAGACCGAGTTCGCCAAGTTTGGTGAGGTGGTGGAGGCCACGCGCAAATCGATTGATGCCGCCGCCCGCCGCTTTGAGCAGGTGGATGTGCGCACCCGCGCCATACAGCGCAGGCTGCGCGGCGTGCAGGAGCTGCCTGCGCCAGGGGCAGATGCCCTGGGGGCCGCCATGGCGGTTGCTGCATTGCCGCCTGGAGAAGCGCCTGCGCAGCCGGGCGGAGCAGGACTGGATGATGAGGATGTGAACGCGTGAATGCTGCCTTGCTGCGCCTGATTGGGGCGCAAATTTCCATCCATGCCTGTATGACGGGCATGCGCATGGCCACCCCCTTGCTGGCGCTGCGCGAAGGCTATTCGGCCGCCGCCGTGGGCTTTTTGCTGGCCTTGTTTGCCCTGACCCAGGTGTTTCTGTCCCTGCCTGCCGGCCGCTATGCCGACCGCCATGGCCTCAAACGCCCGCTGGCCTGGAGTGTGGCGGCCGCCATGCTGGGCGCCGGCGCGGCTGCGGTCTTTCCCCTCTACCCCGTGCTGTGCGCGGCGGCCTTGCTGACCGGGGGCGCCTCGGGCGCGGCCATCATCGCGCTGCAGCGCCATGTGGGGCGCAGCGCACATGACAAGACCCAGCTGCGCAAGGTGTTCAGCTGGCTGGCGATTGGCCCGGCGGTGTCCAATTTTCTGGGGCCGTTTGCGGCCGGCCTGCTGATTGACTATGCCGGTGGCCAGGCCGCCAGCACCACGGGTTTTCGCGCCGCCTTTGTGCTGCTGGCCCTGCTGCCACTGGCGGCCTGGCTGCTGTCGCGCACGGTGCAGGAGTCGCCACAGGACGCGGCACCCGCTGCGGCCCAGCAGGCCACGGCCTGGGATCTGTTCCAGAACCGGGGCTTTCGCCGCCTGCTGCTGATGAACTGGGCGCTGTCGTCCTGCTGGGATGTGCACACCTTTGTCGTGCCCATTTTGGGCCACGAGCGTGGGCTGTCGGCCTCGGTGATCGGCTCCATCCTGGGCGCGTTTGCCATTGCCGCCGCCGCCATCCGCCTGCTGGTGCCTTTGCTGTCCGAACGCATCAGCGAATGGCAGGTGGTGTTCACCGCCATGGTGCTGGCGGCGCTGCTGTTCATGCTCTATCCGCTGATGCCGGGGGCCTGGAGCATGGGGGCCTGTTCGGTGCTGCTGGGCCTGGTGCTGGGCTCGGTCCAGCCCATGGTGATGAGCATGATCCACCAGATCACGCCACCCCAGCGCCACGGTGAGGCCCTGGGCCTGCGCATGATGGCCATCAACGGCTCCAGCGTGGTCATGCCCATGCTGTTCGGCACCCTGGGCGCGGTGGTCGGTGTGTCGGCACTGTTCTGGGCCGTGGGCGCCGTGGTGGGCGGCAGCGCGCGCCTGCCCTGGCTGATTGGGCGGGATGATTTGCCGGAGCATGTAAGCACCCCCTGAGCCGCTGCGCATCTTCCCCCTCTCTATCGCTACGCGTGGAGGGGGACGGCACCAGCGCCTAATCGGGATACAAGGCGGCCCTTGCGCGGTGCCCTGGCGTGGGCCGCGCCGATTTTTACGGCGTGGGTACAAGCAAGCCAGAGTATGGCAAAGATGTAGCTGGACCAAGCAGTAAAAAAGCCCGTGGCTTGGTGGCTCACGGGCTTGGCAGAAAAGAAGAAAAACCTCAGTCCGGCAGGTTGTAGAACTTCTTGATGATGTCCCAAGCCTGGGCTGGGTCGTCCACGTAGTGGAACAGCTCCAGGTCCTTGGCCGAGATCATGCCTTCCTCGACCAGCATGTCGAAGTTGTAGAGCTTTTTCCAGAAGGCCGAGTCGAACAAGATGATGGGCACGGGTTTGACCTTGGTGGTTTGCACCAGGGTCAGTACCTCAAACAGCTCGTCCATGGTGCCGAAGCCGCCAGGGAAGGCCACCAGCGCCTTGGCACGCATCATGAAGTGCATCTTGCGCAGGGCGAAGTAGTGGAACTTGAAGCTCAGGCCCGGCGTGATGAAACGGTTGCCCGATTGCTCGTGCGGCAGCAGGATGTTCAGGCCCACATTGGGCGCACCGGCTTCATGGGCGCCGCGGTTGGCGGCTTCCATGATGCCGGGGCCGCCACCGGTGCAGATGTACATGCGCTGGTCCTGGGGCTGGCGCAGGCTGTGCTCGGCCACCAGCTTGGCGAAGGCGCGGGCCTGGTCGTAGCGATGGGCGTTGCGCACGGCCTGCCCGGCCTTGGCAATGCGCTGCGCATCGCCGCTGGCTTTGGCTTCTTGCAACTGCTGGGCCGCGGCTTCGGGTGCAGCAAAGCGGGCGCTGCCATACACCACCACGGTGTGTTCGATGCCGAACTCGGACTGGCCGATATCGGGCTTGAGCATTTCCAGCTGGAAGCGTATGCCCCGGGTTTCCCGGCGGGCCATGAATTCGGGATCGGCAAACGCAAGGCGGTGGGCGTCGGGTTGGGTGAGATCCACGCTGTCGGCAACCTGGGTGGGGGCTTCCAGATCAGCCAGGGATTCAGCCAAAGAGCGGTCGTGCAGGGAGAGCGATGCGTCCATAGATTTCCAGAAAACTCCGTGATCAAGAAGGGCATCTTCGCAGAACTGCAAGCCCCTCTGCAGCAACTGCGCGGAATTCTTTGACTGGGCGGTATGGGCATGCTCTGGCGCAAGCGTTACCTCACCGTGGCGATGCCCGCGATGGTCAGCAGCAGCGATACCGCCAGGTGCGTAGCAGCCCAGCCGGCGGCCATGCTCCAGCGGCCTTGCTGCAGCAGTTCCACCACCTCGGCCGAGAAGCTGGAGAAAGTGGTCAGTGCGCCCAGGAAACCGGTGACCAGCAGCAGCCGCCATACGGGGTCTATGCCAGAGTGGGTCTGGAAGAACGCCACGCACACGCCGATCAGATAGCCGCCAATGGCATTGGCTGCCAAGGTGCCCCAGGGCAGGGCGCCCGGGACGCTGAGCCACAGGCCCAGCTTCCAGCGGGACAGGGCGCCCAGGCAGGCGCCCAGGCAGATGGCAAGAACTTGTTGCATGCCCGCCAGTGTAGAGGGTGCAAGACAGGCCGGTGTGGCGCAGGCACGCGGTGGGATGGCAGCCGCACTGGCGCAATGAGGGCCCGAGGGTGTCGGGTCTGCGAACTTCAGGTGAAAAAGTGCTTTGGCGCAGATGCAGAGCGCATCATGCGCTCAGTCTTTGATAGCGCTGGCGGCTTCTTCTTCGGTCAGGGGTTCGTTGCGCACCAGGCCGCTGACACTGGGCGGCACGTTGCGACCGGCACGTCGGTCGCGGAACAGGGCAGCGCGCATCAGAAAAATGGTGGTGATGGGCACGGTCACGGCGATGAACACCGCAATCAGCAGCGGGTGGGCTGCAAAGCCATGGTTGGAGACCGAGAAGAAGATGATGGAGGCCCACATGATCAGCCAGCAGCCCAGCGTGGCCACGATGGAGGGCGCATGCACACGCTCGTAATACGTCTTCAGTTGCAGCAGCCCCAGCGAGCCCATCAGCGCAACCAGTGCGCCGCAGACTGCCAGCACGCCAATGGCCACCTGGGCCCACAGTGGGAGCATGACATCACTCATTCGATCACCTCGCCGCGCAGCAGGAACTTGGCCATGGCGGTGGAGCTGACGCAGCCGAACAGCGCAATCAGCAAGGCCGCCTCGAAGTAGGCGCTGGAGCCATAGGTAATGCCCAGCACCAGCATCAAGAGCATGCCGTTGATGTACATGCAGTCCAGGGCCAGCACGCGGTCTTGCGCAGAGGGCCCTTTGAGCAGGCGCAGCAGGCAGCAGACCATGGCCACGGCCAGCAGAAACAGCGCCAGGGTGAGCGCATAGGTCAGCCACAGGCTCATTCGAAAATCTCCATCAGGGGGCGCTCGTAGCAGCGCTTGACATGGGCAGCGATCTTGGCGGCGTCGTCCACCTCCAGCACATGCAGCATCAGCATGGAGCGGTCACGCGAGAGCTCCGCCCAGGCTGTGCCGGGGGTGATGCAGACGATCATGGCCAGCACGGCCAGGGCATTGGGGTCGCGCATATCCAGCGGAATATGCACAAAGCCCGGAGGATGCTGGCGTTTTGCGGGGCGCAGCAGCAGGCGCAGCACCGCCAGATTGGAAATGGTGGTGTCCTTGACCACGGTGCTTGCCAGCTTGATCACCGTCCAGGGGTGGCGTATGCGCACGGGCAGCGGACGCAGTCCGCGCGTGAGCAGCGGAATGGCAATGCCCAGCACGGCGGCCAGCACCAGATGGCCTGCGCTGAACGAGCGGTTGAGCAGCAGCCAGACCACGAACAAAATCACCGACAGCAGCGGTGCGGGAAGAATGTGCTTCATGGGGCGGCCTCTGCGGTGGGCACCACGATGGCGGAAGGCGTAAATGCGGGGACAGCGGGTGCGGCAGCAGCAGGCACGGGATTGGGCACGGGGCGCTGCTGCATCACGGCGCGGATGTAGGTGGAGGGCGAGTGCAGGGCATTGGCCGCGTTCTGGGTGAACTCCATCACGGTGTGGGCCTGCAGGGTGAGCACCACGCACAAGGCCATCAGGGCCGCAATCGGCAGGCCTTCCACAATCCGCAGCTCGGGGGTGGCGCGGCCGTGGGTGGCCCAGAAATGGCGGATGCCGGCGCGTGTCAGCGCCACCAGAGCGCACAGGCCGGTGGTAATCAGCAGGGCCACCAGCACCCAGCCCAGCGTGCCGGCCTGGTAGCCGGCCGACTGGCCCAGGCCCACGGGGTTGACCAGGGTGGTCAGCATGGCGAATTTGCCGATGAAACCGGACAGCGGCGGCAGGCCGGTCACCACCAGCGTGCACAGGATGAAGGCAATGCCCAGGAAGGCGGCCGCCGCGGGAATGACGCGGCCGATCAGCACCTCTTCATGCTCGTCCAGGTTCATGGATTCGGTCGGCACCAGCTCTGGATTGAGGAAGGGGGCATCCTCGTCGTCGATGTCCACGCGGCTGGCCCCCGCGTTGCGCCAGCGGTCCATGATGTCGGCCAGCATAAAGAGCATGGCCACGGCCAGCGTGGAGCTGGGCAGGTAATACAGCAGGCCTGCGGTGAGCATATTCTGGCCAAAGCCGGTGGCGGCCAGCAGCGTGCCCGAGGACAGGATGGCGGCGTAGCCGGCCAGATAGGTCAGGCGCTGGGAGCTGAGCATGCCAAAGGCACCATAGGCCATGGTCAGCATGCCGGCAATGGTGAGCCACTGGCCGCCAAAGAGGGCGGAGTCTCCGGCCTCGCTGGAGAACAACAGCGTCCACAGGCGCAGCAAGGTGTAGACGCCCACCTTGGTCATCAGCGCAAACAGCGCACCCACCGGGGCGGAGGCCGCACTATAGGCAGGCACCAGCCAGAAGTTCAGCGGCCAGACCGCTGCCTTGATCAAAAAGGCCACGGCCAAAATGGCGGCTGCGGTGTGCAGCAGTCCCCGGTCGGCGGGGTGGACCTGGGGGATGGCCTGGGCCAGGTCGGCCATGTTCAGCGTGCCGGTGATGCCGTAGAGCATGGACACACCCACCAGGAACAGCGAGGAGGCTGCCAGGTTGACGGCAATGTAGTGCAGGCCCGACTGCACGCGCAGCCGGCCCGAGCCATGCAGCAGCAGTCCGTAGGAGGCGGCCAGCATGATCTCGAAGAACACGAACAGATTGAACAGGTCGGCCGTCAGAAAGGCGCCCGACAGGCCCATCAGCTGGAACTGGAACAGGGGGTGAAAGTGCACCCCGGCCTTGTGCCAGCGTGCCATGGCGAACAGGCACGCTGCCAGGGCCACGGTATAGGTCAGCACCAGCATCATGGCGGACAGCCGATCCAGGGCCAGCACAATGCCGAAGGGCGCCTGCCAGTTGGCGGCGAGGTACACCCCCATGCTGCTGGCGCTGTTGTGGTCGTCGGTCCAGCCCAGCAAGGCCATGGATGCCACCAGCCCCAGGGCGGTGGAGGCGATGTTCAATGCCACCTTGGTGCGCAGGAACTCCTCGCGCAGCAGCAGCATCAGCGCTGCGGTGAACATGGGCAGCAAAATGGGCGCCAGCATCAGGTGCGGCATCAGAGAATTCAGCCACTGCAGCATTACGGCATCTCCTGCTCGTCACGGGAGTTGATGCCGTCCACATGGTCGGTGCCGGACATGCCGCGCAGGGCCAGCAGCACCACCAGGAACAGCGCCGTCATGGCAAAGCCGATCACGATGGCCGTGAGCACCAGAGCCTGGGGCATGGGGTCGGCATAGCTGGCCAGTGTCTCGGCCACACCGGGCTGCATGACTGGCTCCTTGTCGATGGCCAGGCCCTCGCGGGTCATGCTGAAGATGAACAGATTCACGGCGTATGACAACAGCGACAGGCCGATGATGACCTGGAAGGTTCGCGGGCGCAGCAGCAGCCACACGCCCGATCCGGTGAGCACACCGATGGTGATGGTCAGCACGATTTCCATCAGCGAATCCCTTCCTTCAGGGCGGCAATGGTGGCCGCGGTTTCGGCTTGTTCTTGTTCTTCCATCAAACGTGCGTGGTAACGGTGGCCGCGCACCGATTGGTGGGCAATGGCCGTGAGGATCAGCAAGGTGGAGCCCACCACCAGCGCAAACACCCCGATATCAAAGAAGGTGGCACTGGCCAGGTGGATGGCCCCCACCACGGGCAAGGTGAAGTGGAAGGTGTGGCTGGTCAGGAAGGGGTAGCCGGCATAGATGGCGCCCAGGCCTGTGCCCAAAGCGAACAGCAGACCCGCCGCAATCCAGCGGCGCGGGAACAGCGGCATATGCGCTTCCACCCATTGCGTGCCGGAGACCACGTACTGCATCAGCAGCGCCACCGAGAACACCAGACCGGCCACAAAGCCGCCGCCGGGCTCGTTGTGGCCGCGCAAAAAGATGTAGACCGCCACCAGCGTGGCAAAAGGCAGCAGCAGACGCACCAGCACGGCGGGCGCCATCAGATAGCCCACGGCCGTGTCGCTGGCATTGCGGGGGTTGAGCAAGTCGGTTTGCAGGTCACCCGCCAAAAAGCGCTGTTGCTCGGGCAGATCCATGGTCTCGCGTGCAGGGCGGAAGCGCCGCAGCAGCGCATACACCGTCAGTGCCACCACGCCCAGCACCACGATTTCGCCAAAGGTGTCGAAGCCGCGGAAGTCCACCAGCATCACGTTCACCACGTTGCTGCCGCCGCCCTCGGGCACGGCGCGTTCCAGGAAGAAGGTGGAGGTGCTTTGCGAGAAGGGGCGGCTCATCATGGCAAAGGCCAGCCAGGCCATGCCGCCGCCGGCCGCCAGGGACAGCAGCAGATCGCGCAGGCGACGGCTGCGGGCACGCAGCTCGGTGGACAGCGCAGGGATGTGCAGATTCTTGTCGCGCTTGGGCAGCCAGCGCAGGCCCAGCAGGATGAGGATGGTGGTCACGACTTCCACCACCAACTGGGTCAGGGCCAGGTCGGGGGCAGAGAACCAGAGGAAGGTCAGCACCACGCACAGGCCGGCACCACCCAGCATGATAAGCGCCGCCATCCGGTGGTATTTGGCCTTCCAGGCCGCGCCCAGGGCGCACAGGCAGCCAATGGTCCACAGCAGCACAAAGGCCGGTGACAGGGGCAGCGGCGTGCGTCCGCCCAGCTCCAGCCCGCGCGCCCACAGCGGCAGCACGCCAGCGAGCACGGCCAGCGACACCAGCCACAGCATTTGCCACTGCAGGCGCTGGGTGGTGAGGGCGCGGCGCAGGTGCTTGGCCAGCAGGCTGACGCGGGCCAGCAGGTTCTCGAAGATGCGCTTGCCGCTCAGGCCTTGCAGCACGGGCACACCGTCATCGATGCTGCCATGCTGGCGCAGCACGCGCAGCGCGGTGTAGAGCGTGATGCCCCCGATCAAGGCCACGATGCTCATGATCAGCGGGGTGGTAAAGCCATGCCAGATGGCCAGACTGAACTCGGGCAAGCTGCCGCCCACCACGGGTGTGGCGGCCGCATTCAGAAAAGGAGCGACCGACCAGGCCGGGAAGATGCCCACCACCAGGCAGGCCAGCACCAGCAGCTCGACCGGCACCCGCATCCAGTGGGGCGGCTCATGGGGCTTGCGCGGCAGGTCGGTGGCCTTGGGGCCGAAGAACACATCGATGGTGAAGCGCAGCGAATACGCCACGCTGAAAATGCCCGCCAGCGTGGCCATGACCGGCAGGACAATGCGCACCCAGTGGGCCGCGTCCACAAACACGGTTTCGGCAAAGAACATTTCCTTGGACAGAAAGCCGTTGAGCAGGGGCACGCCGGCCATGGCCGCACTGGCCACGCAGGCCAGGGTGGCGGTGACGGGCATCATGCGCCGCAGGCCGGACAGGCGCCGGATGTCACGCGTGCCGGATTCGTGGTCGAGAATGCCGGCCGCCATGAACAACGAGGCCTTGAAGGTGGCGTGGTTCATGATGTGGAACACGGCGGCCACGGCGGCCAGTGGGCTGTTCATGCCCAGCAGCAAGGTGATGAGGCCCAGGTGCGAGATGGTGGAATAGGCCAGCAGCCCCTTGAGGTCATGCTGGAACATGGCCAGATAACCGCCCAGCAGCAGCGTGGTCGCACCGGCGCCACTGACCAGCCAAAACCATTCATCCGTGCCACTGAGCACAGGCCACAGCCGCGCCAGCAAAAACACGCCGGCCTTGACCATGGTGGCCGAGTGCAGATAGGCCGAAACCGGTGTCGGGGCCGCCATGGCGTGGGGCAACCAGAACTGGAAGGGGAACTGCGCGCTCTTGGTGAAGGCGCCTAGCAAAATCAGCAGCAGCGTGGGCACATACAGTGCGTGGTCGCGCACCTGTTGGGCGGCGGCCAGAATATTGTCCAGCTCATAGCTGCCCACGATATGGCCCAGCAAAATCATGCCGGCCAACATGCACAGGCCACCCGTGCCGGTCACGGTGAGCGCCATGCGCGCGCCGCGGCGCGCGTCCTGGCGGTGGTGCCAGTAGCCGATCAGCAAGAACGAAAACAGGCTGGTCAGCTCCCAGAAAAAGGCCAGCTGAATCACATTGCCCGACAGCACCACCCCGGTCATGGCCCCCATAAAGGCCAGGAAGAAGGAGAAAAAGCGCGGCACCGGGTCGGCCGGCGACATGTAGTAGCGGGCGTAGAGCACCACCAGCGCGCCAATGCCCAGCACCAGCATGCAGAACATCCAGGCGAAGCCGTCCATGCGCACCACAAAGTTCAGTCCCAGCGTAGGCAGCCAGGGAATCTCCTGGCGCAACACACCGCCATGGGCGATTTCCGGAAAGAACAATGCGGCCTGCACAAAGCAGGTCAGGGCGATCAGGCCAGCCAGTGTGGACTCGGTATTGCGCGCGTTGGCGGGCAGCACCGCAGCCATCAGGCTGCCGATGAAGGGCAGGAGGACGAGTGAGATCAGGGGCATGGGCTTTTTTATTCTACGGGCAAGCCTTTGCCAAGCTGCTATGAAAACCTGAGCATCTGCAGGCCATTGGTCATGCATTGCCCCGCGAAAACATGGCAATCTTGCTGACGAGGCCGCCATCTGCAGGCCTGTCCCGCCCTGCCAGCGCCTGCGCCAGGGGGGAGGCGCTCTCGCTGCTGGCCACCTGGCGTGGCCGTTTCAGGTGTTCAGTCGCTGTGCGCCACGGCGCTGTTCTGGGCCTGGCGACGGGCATAACGGCCCGCAATCACGGCGGACACCATCAACTGCAGGGGGTGAAACAGCATCAAGGGCAGCACGATGCTGCCGACCATGCTGGCGGGAAACAAAATCTTGGCCATGGGCACGCCGCTGACCAGGCTTTTCTGGGCGCCGCAAAACAAGATGGCGATTTCGTCTTCCGTGGAAAACCCCAGGCGCCGGGCGGCGAAGACGCACAGGCCCATGGAGCAGGCCAGCAGCAGGCCGCACACCACGAGCAGGCCCGCCATGGCTGGCAGCGGCATTTGCGCCCACAGGCCTGCCACCACGGCGCCGCTGAAGGCCGAATACACCACCAGCAAGATGGAGCCCTGGTCCACGATCTTGATGGAGCTTCCCATCCACTGGATCACAGGGGCGACCCAGGGGCGCATCAGATGGCCGACGACAAAGGGCAGCAGCAGCTGCAGGGCAATCTTGCCAATGGCTGCCAGCGGGTCGGAGGCCGTGGCATTCAGCTGCAGCAGCAGGCCCACCAGCAGGGGGGTGAACAAAATGCCCAGCAAGGTGGAGCCCGAGGCGCTGCAGATGGAGGCCGGCATATTGCCCCGGGCCAGTGCCGTCAGTGCGATGGCCGATTGCACGGTGGCGGGGACGGTGCACAGAAACAAAATGCCCAGGTACAGATCTGGTGTGACCAGGGGCTGCAGCAGCGGGCGCAAGGCCCAGCCCAGAATAGGGAAGGCCACGAACGTGATGGCGGTCACCACCAGGTGCAGCCGCCAATGGCCTATGCCCGCCAAAATAGCCGGGCGAGACAGCTTGGCGCCGTGCAGAAAGAACAGCAGCACGATCACGGCGCTGGTGGCTTTGCCCAGCCATTGCGCAGGCGTGCCCGAAGCAGGAAGAAAGCTGGCCAGGGCCACGGTGGCCATCAGCATCAGAGTGAAGTTGTCGGGGAGAAAGCGCGGGCGGGGCATGAAAAGGCGTGGGTGCAAGCAGGCAAGCCGGCCATTGTGGGGGAAAAGGCTGGCAGCGTCTGTGCAACAGGAGACTGTGGGGCGCGACAAGGCCCCGGCCGCATGTTGGAAAACAATTCCTAAACTTTGGCAAAAAGCTGCCGATAGCTTGGCATCACATCTGAAAAAAGGAATGCCATGTTGGTCATCAACCCAGGTCAGGCCGACGGCCAGCAGGCCGCCACAACGCGCGGTCACACCTTCCAGATGCCGGTGTTCAAGCCCGGCGTGCGTGTCATGCATGCAGGCCGCTCCGAGACCGTCAGCCATGTAGTGCTGCGCCGTCGCGAAATGGTGGTGCATCTGGTGGGTCGTGACGACCCGGTCAAGCCCGAGCGCCTGACACTCACCCCCACCATATTCACCACCGAGCGCCGCCCCGAAGTGCTGAACTGGTTTCTGTAAACCCAGCTCAACTTTCTATTGGCCTTCGCGCCCGCTGAGCTTTTCAGGCCCGCTGCCGGCAGGCAGCGGAAGTCAGGATTCCATTCCGCCATTGAAAAAACGCGCAGGCTGCCTCAAGCAGTCTGCGCGTTGTGTTTTCTCCGTGGCGGCGGGGTGTCGCTGTCAATCCGCCATGGGTTCACCCAGGCGCACCGGCGTGGCGGCATTCCAGCCGCTGTTGAAGGCTTTCAGCGCATCATTTGGCATCAGCATCACGACGGTGGAGCCCAGCAAAAAGCGGCCCATTTCCTCGCCTTTTTGCAGCGTGATCTGCTGGTCCTCGTAGCTCCAGCTGCGGATGTCCGGGCTGCGCGGCGGGTTGACCACGCCATGCCACACGGTGGCCATGCTGCCCACCACGGTGGCACCCACCAGCACCAGGGCAAACGGACCGGATTCGCCTTCAAAGATGCAGACCACGCGCTCATTGCGGGCGAACAGGCCGGGCACGCCACGCGCCGTGGTGGGGTTGACCGAGAACAGATCGCCCGGCACATAGACCATGCGCAGCAGCCTGCCGGTCTGCGGCATGTGGATGCGGTGGTAGTCGCGCGGGCTGAGGTAGATGGTGGCGAAATGGCCGTTGTCGAACTGGCGTGCCAGGGCTGCATCGCCTCCCAGCAGTGCCTGGCTGGAATAGTGGTGGCCCTTGGCCTGAAAGATCTGGTCGCCCGCAATCGGGCCGATCTGGCTCACCGCGCCATCGACCGGGCAAATCCAGCGGCTGTCACTCAGCGGGCGGGCACCTTCGCGCAGCGGGCGGGTGAAGAACTCGTTGAACGTGGCGTAGGCCGCAGGGTCCGGATTTGCCGCCTCCTGCATATTGACCTGGTAGCGCTGTATGAACCAGCGGATCACCGATGTCGTGAGCGAGCCGGCCTGCTTGGTGGCCAAGCGGCCCATGAGCATGGTGAGAGCCTGCTTGGGCAGCAGGTATTGCGGAAGTACGGCAAGGCGGTCGGACACTGAGGGAGAGCTCCAGAAGAGGGCGGTGGGACAGAGAGTGTGGGGCGCGAGGCCGGTATGGGCGCGATTCTATCGGTGCCGTGCGCAAGGCTACGCGGCGGTTGCTATGATTTTCATCATGTCTTATGCGAAAACACGCGCCTGCTGCGGGGTATTTGTTGATGTCTGAGCAAGAAGCCCCCACGAAGCCTGCGGCTGCAGTGCCACCTGCTTTGCCGAAAGCACTGGAGGCGGCAGAGATGTCGCCCACCCCATTGGGGGCCCAGCATGCCCAGCTGACGCGCTGGGCCTTGTGGCTGCGCAATTTCTGGCCGGCGCCCGTGCGCATTGATGCGAAGGAGCTGCTGCGCATGGCCCTGGGGGTGGCGCTGGGCTTGCTGGTCACGGGAGTGTTGTCGCGCTGGTGGATAGCGGTGCCCGGCAGCACCTGGCTGGTGTCATCGCTGGGCGCCAGCGCGGTGCTGTTGTTTGGCATGCCGGCCAGTCCCATGGCCCAGCCCTGGCCGGTGTTGGGCGGCACGGTGGTGTCCGCTCTGGCGGGGGCCGCGTGCCAGCGCCTGGTGCCCGATCTGGCCGTGGCGGCCGCCTTGGCCGTGGGCCTGAGTATTTTGCTGATGGTGCCGCTGCGCTGCATGCACCCTCCGGGCGCCGGCTTTGCCGCCTTTGTGGTGCTGGAGCATGCCGACGGCGTGGCGCTGGTGGCCTTTCCGGTGCTGTTCAATGTGGTGCTGCTGGTGCTGTGCGCCGTGCTCTACAACACCCTCACGGGCAAGCGCTACCCCCATCCGCAGCACAGCCACAAGGGCGTGGACGGGGCGCATGCACGCTTTACCTCGTCCGACCTGGATGCGGCCCTGTCGCACTACAACCAGGTGCTGGACATCAGCCGCGCCGATCTGGAAGGGCTGCTGCACATGGCGGGCAAGGCCGCGTTCCAGCGCACCCTGGGCGAGCTGCGTTGTGCGGACATCATGTCGCGGCCGGTGTTTGCGGTGGAGCCCGGTGTGCCACTGAAGGAGGCCTGGGCGCTGATGAAGCAAGAGCAGGTCAAAGCCCTGCCTGTTGTGGATGCGCAACACCAAGTGCAAGGCATCGTCTCTGTCTCCGACTTCATGCGCCTGGCCCAGTTGGATGTGCGCGACGGCCTGGGGCAGCGCCTCAAACAGCTGGTGTCCTGGCGCTCGAACAGCCAGGGCGTGGTGGCCGACATCATGTCGCAAACAGTGCAGGTGGCCGAGGAGGAAAGCCTGGTGACGGCGCTGATCCCTTTGTTTTCAGAGGCTGGAAACCACCACCACATTCCCATCGTCGATGGGCAGCAGCGGTTGGTGGGCATCGTCACGCAGACCGATCTGGTGCGCACCCTGAGCAAAACCATAGGCTCGGGTGGCTGAGCGGGCAAGCGTGTTCTATGCCAGACAGCTGCCGCTGCACCGCCCGCCCGGCTGTGAAAAAAGAGCGCGTGCAGCAAAGGACAGCGCCTGGCGTCACAAGTACAATTTCACGATTTTCCTCAAGCAGTGCTCTGCCTTGCCCGGTTGGCTTGGTGCCAGGAGCTTGGGCGCATGCCGCCCGGTCTGCGCCGTGGTTGGCGCCTGTCTGAAGAAAGAAGAGGCCGTGTTGGCATGGCCTGGCAGGTGGCTGTGACCCGCCTTGCATGGGCGGCCACAGACGCAGATTGAATTGAGAGCTTTTAAAAATGGCTAAAGAAGAACTGATTGAAATGCAAGGGTCGGTGACCGAAGTGCTGCCCGACTCGCGTTTCCGGGTGACTCTGGAGAACGGTCACCAACTGATCGCCTACACCGGCGGCAAGATGCGCAAGCACCACATCCGCATTCTGGCGGGCGACAAGGTGTCGCTGGAGATGTCGCCCTATGACCTGACCAAGGGCCGGATCACCTTCCGCCACCTGGCAGGCCGGGGTCCAGGCCCCAGCAGCTCGCGCTAAAGCATGGGATGCTGCATAAAAAAGTGGATGCAGCACCAACGAAGCCAAAAACCGCGTGACAAGCGCATATAATCAACAGCTTGTCGGAGCGTAGCGCAGCCTGGTAGCGCATCTGCTTTGGGAGCAGAGGGTCGCGAGTTCGAATCCCGCCGCTCCGACCAATGATTCGAGGGGTTAGCTCTATGGGCTAACCCCTTTTGTCTTTTTGGGCCTCCGGTATCTTTTTTGTTTTGAGCCTTGCGCCCTATTTGCCGCATTTGTGCACTTTGGCCTTGGCATTTCCATCGGCGTGCGAAGCGCGGTGGGCCGCTCTACCAAACGTGAATGGTCGGGGTGCCTTGGTGATGGCGCAACTGCCAATGTCCCTCGACCCGCACCCACAGCGATGAGCGCAATGTGTGCTGCGTCAAAGCACCATCTTTTTGCCGATAGGCCGACCGGTAGGTCAGCAGTGCAACGCCGGTGCTGATCTCTGTCGCTACATAGGCATCGGCGGCAATCTCGTGTGGCAGTGTCTCGTTCTGGAGGGCGGCCAGGACGGCGTGGAGCGTATGGCGCTGTCCGGATCGGCCAATTTCTTCAAACTCGGCATGCAGCAGGGTTTTGACTCTTTGCACATCAGCCCGAACTTCGGGGCGATGCAACTCGGCTTCTTGCTGAGAAAGCACGCTCACGAGTGCTTGGTTCATGGTTCAGCTCCTTGGCAGTCCAGGCGCAAGCTGGCACGGGCCTGCTGCGGACGATTGATTCGCGGTCGAACGAAAGCCAGTACGGCGAAGCGTGCGATGGAATGCAGGCCTTTGCAACGAAAAAAGGACTTAGCCCTTTAGAGGCTAAGTCCTTGAGTCTTTGGTCGGAGCGGCGGGATTCGAACTCGCGACCCTCTGCTCCCAAAGCAGATGCGCTACCAGGCTGCGCTACGCTCCGTAAAGTCTGCGATTGTAGCTGACTTTTGCGGCGTTTTGGCGTTCGTGGCGTTTAGAACGTGTTCAGGGCTTCCTCACGCCTGCGTAGAGACCTTGAACACGTTCTGAGGGCTGGGGGATGTCGGTATAAAAACGCTGGGCCACATCCAGGTGGGAGCGAATCCGGCCCTTGAGCGCATTGGTGCCGATGTGGGTGAACAAGGGGTTGTGCGGGTCGCTTTCCGGGCCACGCGCCTGCTGCGCCAGATGCGGGGGCAGGTCCAGCAGGGGCACTTCCTGGGCATGCAGGCTGGGCGAGAAGAAGTAGGCAATCGAATAGCGGCTGACGCCGGGGCGGGGCGACAGCACGCGGTGCACATTGGCGCGCAGATAGCCATTGGTGGCCAGCTCCAGCATTTCGCCAATGTTCACGACAAAGGCGTTCTTGCGCGGTGGCACATCCAGCCAACCCTGCGGGGTCTGCACCTGCAGGCCGCCCACCTCATCCTGCAGCAGCAGGGTCAGCAGGCCGCCGTCCTTGTGGGCGCCCACGCCCTGGTCGGACTGGCCCTGGGCCTGGCCCGGGTAGTGAATGATCTTCATGCGGTGGTTGTGCGGTGGTGCCACCAGACGATTCAAGGCCGTGGCCGGCTGCTCCAGCGCCACCAAAAAGGCCTGCAGCAGGCGCTGGGCTACATCGCGTGTGTGCTCCAGCCAGGACAGGATCTGGGGCTGCAGCGCAGGCAATGCATCCGGCCACTGGTTGGGGCCTTGCAAACCCCACCAGCTGGGCGTGTCCGGGCCCGTCTCCACGGCGGGCAGCTCCTCGCCAAAGTCGATCTGCTCGCGCAGATCAGGTTGCAGGCGGGTGATTTCACCGCCCACACCGGTATAGCCACGGAAATGCCGGGTCTGGTGGATGGCAATGCCTTGCTTGGCCTCGGCAGGCAGGGCAAAGAACTGGCGGGAAATGTCCTCCAGCTGCGCGATTTGTGCGCTCTCTATGCCATGCCCCTCCAGGTAGAAAAAACCGATGTCGCGCGCAATGCGTGCCAGCCGGGCATGGGCCGGCGTGTGCTGCACGCCATCGCCCAGCTCGGCCAGGTTGATGACGGGCAGTGCATTGACCGGTGCGTGGGAGGACGGTGAGACGGGGTGGAACGTGGGTGCTGTGGCACTCATAAAGACTCCAGGGGAACTTCAGACGGGATGGGGTGAGAGCTGTCTGCAGCCTGCACATGGGCGGAGCCTGCAGGAGGGGCGGCGGCAGCGTGGTGGAAAGCCTGGCGCAGATCGGCCAGCAGGTCATCGGGGTGCTCTATGCCGATCGACAGGCGCACCAGGCCAGGCGCAATGCCGGCGCGTGCCAGCTCGGCATCGCTGAGCAGATGGTGGGTGGTCTCTGCCGGGATGGCCGCCAGGGACTTGCTGTCGCCAATGTTGACCAGGCGTTGAAACAGCTGCAGCGCGTCGTAAAAACGCTGGGCTGCAGCCCGGGCACCGCGCAGCTCGAAGGACAGCAGGCCGGGCAGCAGACCGCCGCGCAGATAGCGCTGGGCATGGGCGTGGTCGGGATGGCTGGGGTGGCCCACATGGTGGATGCGCGTCACCAGCGGCTGGGTCTGCAACCAGTCCAGCACCGTGCGGGTGTTGCGGCTGATGCGCTCCATGCGCAAGGCCAGTGTCTCCAGTCCCTGCAGCAACAAAAAAGCCGAATGTGCGGCCAGCGTGGCCCCGGCGTTGCGCAGCATGACGCAGCGTGCGCGCGCCACCAGAGGCGCATCGGGGTAGCGCTCGCTGAACACCACCTGGTGAAAGGCCGGGTCCGGGCGCGTCAGCTGTGGGTAGCGGGCCTGCTGGGCGTTCCAGTCAAAGCGGCCACCATCCACAATCAGGCCGCCGATGACAGCGCCATGGCCGCCTATGTATTTGGTGGCGGAGTGCACCACCACATCGGCGCCATGCGCAAACGGCTGGATCAGCAAGGGCGTGGCGCAGGTGTTGTCCACCACCACGGCCACACCCCGGGCATGGGCCAGGGCAGTAATCGCGCTCAGGTCGGCGACATCGCCCGAGGGATTGCCCACAGACTCCAGAAACACGGCCTTGGTTTGCGCCGTGATGGCCGCGTGCAGGGCCTGGCTGTCGCCACGGGCCACCACGGTGCTGGCAATGCCCCGGCCTTTCAGCACATGCACCAACAGGTTGTGGCTGCCGCCGTAGAGGGTGGAGGCCAGCACCACATGCTCGCCCGCCTGGGCCAGCGTGGCCAGAGCGATGTCGATGGCGGCCATGCCCGAGGCCACGGCCAGTGCCGCCGTGCCCCCTTCAAGTTGGCCGATGCGCTGCTCCAGCACGGCCTGCGTGGGGTTGCCGGTGCGGGCGTAGACATGGCCTTCCTGCACCAGGTCAAACAGCTCGGCGCCTTGCTGTGCGTCCTCGAACAGAAACGAGCTGGTCTGGTAGATGGGTACGGCGGCGCTGCGCTGGTGCTCCAGCCCGTTGTAGCCGGCATGCAGCACCAAGGTGTCGGGCTGCCAGGCTGGAAGCGGCGGCAGTGTGGCGGCCGGGGCGGTGGGAGAGGGGGCTTGGCTCATGCGGGCTGCGCCTCGTGAAGAGCGCCGGCCTGCGAGGCGGTAGCTGGCGCTGCGGCCCGCACCAGGGTGCCGGTGATGGTTTGCGGGTTGCGCAGCAGATTCAGAATGGGGCAGGTTTTTTCCACGGCGGCGAACAGGGTCTGCAGCTCGGCATCCGTGGCGCTGGAGCGCACCTGCACCTCGTAGCGAATGTCATGCGGCCAGATGGGGGTGGACTCATGGCCGGGGCGGCCGCCGCGCGGGTCTATGCTGCCGTGCACATCGACCTCCACGCTGTCCAGCGGCACCTGCAGCAGCGCAGCCTGGATCTCAAAGATATGCGTGACGCAGCTGCCCAGCACGCCCAGCTGCAGCTCGGGCGAGGACGGGCCCAGGTTGAAGCCGGCAAAGTCATAAGGGCTGTCGCTGATGACCTGGTGCTCGCGGATGCGCAGGCGGCGTATGCCGCTGCGGCCTTCGGCGCTGACATGGGCATGCAAGGCCGTGGCCTGGGCTTGGCCCTCGGCAATGCGTTGCTCACGCGCCAGCACGGCGCGGCGTTTGTGGTTGAGGTAATCGTTCAGGCTCATGCGGTGCCTCCCTGGGATGCAGTTGGAATGCCTCCATGCTCAAACAAGCGGCCCGCGCCGGCTACGAAGTTTTTTGTGCTTGCATATGCGCGCTGTGCATAGGGGGCGGGTGCCCGTCTGTGCGCCAGTATCTGCGCCAGTTTTTGCATATGCATGCGCGGATTCGTCACTTGGCCCCGCTGTGCATGCCGACCTATCGTTGCCCCACTTTTCACAGTGTTCTGGAGGGACGAGATGAAGCAACTTGGTTTGACCGCAGGCCGCGCATGGGAGCGCCGCCACTTTCTGGGTGCCGCTGCCGCCACCGCTGCCGTGGGGGCCACGGGCCTGCTGCCGCTGGCGGTGCATTCGCAGCCGCGCAAGATCACCCTGGCCTGGAGCCAGGCCAGCTTTTGCCAGGTGCCGGTGCCGATTGCGCTGGAGCGCGGTTTTTTTGAGAAAAACGGTTTGCAGGTGGAGGTGCTGAACTGGTCGGGCTCGGCCGACCAGCTGCTCGAGGCCCTGGCCACCGGCAAGGCCGAGGTGGGCGTGGGCCTGATCCACCGCTGGATCAAGCCGCTGGAGGCAGGCCTGGACGCAAAGATTGTGGGCAGCGTGCACGGCGGCTGCCTGCGCCTGGTGGGCGTGAATGCCGCCGGTGTGGGCCAGGATGTGAAAAGCCTCAAGGGCAAGGTGATTGGGGTGTCCGATCTGAACAGCCCGGCCAAGCAGTTCTACGGTATTCACCTGGCCAAGAGAGGGCTGGATATCGACAAGGACGTGGAGTGGCGCGTCTACCCACCCGATCTGCTGGATGTGGCGGTGAAAAAGGGGGAGATCCATGCCATTGCCGATGGCGACCCCAACCTCTACCTGATCGAAAAACGCAACCCCGGTGTGTTCACTGAGCTGGGCAACAGCGCCAAGGGCGAGTACGCCGAGAAGATTTGCTGCGTGCTGGGCGCGGGCGCCAAGTTTGTGCGTGAAGACCGCAAGAGCGCTGCCGCCGTGGTGCGGGCCCTGGCCCAGGCCTCGGACTATGTGGCCGAGAACCCGAACGAGGCCGCCAGGATTTTTGCCAAATACACGCCCAAGTTCGAGCTGCCCGATCTGCAGCGCCTGATTGCCGAGCTGACCTACAAGCACCATCCGCATGGCGGTCGCCTGCACGATGAGGTGCGGGACTTTGCCGCGGATTTCCGCACGGCCGGCATTCTGAAAAAGAGCACCGACCCGGCCCGCTTTGCGCGCCATATCGCCCAGGATGTGCTGTCATGAGTGGCGCTCCAGTTGCATTGGGGCTGCAGGCGCAGCTTGCCAGCCCGGCAGCGGCCCTGCCGGTTGCAGAGCACATTGCGCAGTCTGTGCCAGGCTCCGGCCTGTGGCGCCAGGGGCTGTTCGCAGCCCTGGCCTGGCTGCTGCTGGGGGCCTTGACCTGGCTGTGGCCCAACCGGGAAATCGGTTTCAGCGACTGGGCCTACACCACGGAGTTTGCCCTGCTCAGCGCGCTGGTGGCTGTGGCGCTGGCCTTGGTGGCCGTGGTGGGAGCGCGTCTGGGGCGGCTGCTGCGCGGGCTGCGTCCTGCCGGCGCCTGGCTGATTGCCGCCCCCGTGCTGTTGGCACTGTGGGAGCTGGTGACGGCCAAGCTGGGTTTGTTGCCACCGCCGTTTTTTGCCCCGCCGCAAAGCCTGATCGAGGTCTATCTGGACGATGCGCCCCGGCTGGGCCTGTCGGTGGCGCATTCGCTGCGCCTGCTGGTGAATGGCATCGCCATCGGCAGCGTGGTGGGCTTTGCCACCGGCGTCTGGGTGGGCTGGTCGCGGGTAGCGGGTTACTGGGTGCATCCGCTGCTGCGCTTTCTGGGGCCGGTGCCGGCCTCGGCCCTGCTGCCGCTGGCCTTCTTTTTTGCGCCCAGCAGCTATAGCGCGGCGGTATTTTTGATTGCCTTGGCCACCTTCTTCCCGGTGGCGGTGCTCACCTGGTCGGGCGTGGCCAATGTCAGCAAAAGCTATTACGACGTGGCCCGCACGCTGGGCGCTTCCGAGTGGTTTCTGGTGCTGCGGGTGGCCATTCCGGCCGCCTTGCCCCAGGTGTTTGTGGGCCTGTTCATGGGCCTGGGTGCCTCGTTCTCGGTGCTGATCACGGCCGAGATGATGGGGGTAAAGGCCGGCCTGGGCTGGTATTTGCAATGGGCCCAGGGCTGGGCCGCCTACGCCAATATGTATGGCGCGCTGCTGGTGATGGCAGCGCTGTGCTCGGGCCTGATCACCTTGCTGTTTGCGCTGCGTGACCGCCTGCTGGGCTGGCAGAAAGGGACTGTGAAATGGTGAGCATCGCACGCAGTCTGCAAGCGCCTGCACGGGCGATTTCGCAGGCAAATCCATCCACAGGGGCGCGCATAGACATTGCCCAGGTGTCCCACCATTTCGAGCAGGCTGGAGGAGGGCCGCTGCCGGTGCTGGACCAGGTCAGCCTGCAGGTGCAGCCGGGTGAATTTGTGGCCTTGCTGGGGCCCAGTGGTTGCGGCAAGTCCACGCTGCTGCGCCTGGTGGCCGGGCTGGAAGCGCCCGCCAGCGGCCACATCACCCAGGACGGTCAGCCCATTGTGCGGCCCGATCCCTCGCGCATTGTGGTGTTTCAAGATCCCACGCTGTTTCCCTGGCGCACGGTGCGCGACAACGTGGCCCTGGGCCTGCAGGCGCGCAAGGTGGCCAAGGACCAACTGGGCCGTGTGGACGAGGCGCTGGCGCTGGTGGGCCTGTCCGAGTTTGCGGACAGCTACCCCCACCAGCTCTCGGGCGGCATGGCCAGCGCGCGGCCCTGGCCAGAGCCCTGGTCAACGAGCCTCAGTTGCTGATTCTGGACGAGCCCCTGGGCAAGCTGGACTCGCTGACCCGGCTGTCCATGCAGGCCGAGCTACTCAAGCTGTGGCAGCGCGCGGGCTTTTCGGTGCTGCTGGTCACCCACGATGTCGAGGAGGCCTTGTTCCTGGCCAACCGCGTGCTGGTGTTCTCGCACCGGCCGGCGCGCCTGGTGGCGGAGCTGAAGGTGGACTTGCCCTATCCCCGCCATCGCACGCAGCCTGGTTTTGTGGCCCTGCGCCAGCAGGCGCTGCAATACCTTGGCCTGAGCGACGCGGCCTGATGCCTGAGCGGATATCAGACGCGCCCTGGTTGTTCTGGCTGCTGGAGGGGCTGCACCGCACACAGACCGGCTTGCTGCAACTGCTGTATGTGCTGGGCCTGGTGGCCGAGGTAGATGGCCAGCCCGCCTGGCCCTGGGCGCAGCGCATGGCCGGCGAAAACCTGCTGCTGGACTTGGGGTTGGCGCGCCAGTTGCTCTGGAGCCTGGTGGCGCTGGCGCTTGCCGTGGTCCTGCTGCTGTTGGCCTGCGGGTGGCGGCGTGGCCGGCCCTGGCTGCTGCTGGGGGCGCTGGCCGCCGTGCTGCTGGCACCCTGGCCCGCGCCGCAGCTGTTGCTTGCACCTGCCATGCCCTCCAGCTTTCACCGCAACCCCCTGCCTTTTTCCGATGCGGCCATTGTTCAGGGCGCGGGGCATTACCAGCGCCTGTGCCTGCACTGCCATGGCGCGGCCGGCAACGGCCAGGGGGTGGATGCGGCCCGGCAGCCCGTATGGCCGCCGAGCTTTGTCGGCCCCTTGCTGTGGCGCCGCGCCGATGGCGAGCTGCTGCATGCCGTGCGCCATGGCCTGCAGGACCGCGAGGGCAGGCAGACCATGCCCGGTTTTGCCGAACAGCTGACGCTGGAGCAGAGCTGGGCCTTGCTGCATTTTTTGCGTGCCCAGGCTGCGGGCGAGCTGCTGCGGGTCAGCGGCAACTGGGGCCAGCCCGTTGCCCTGCCCGATATGCCGCTGCGCTGCCACCGGCCGGACAAGCAACAGGTCAGCGACTGGCAGGGCCAGCGGCTGCGGTTGGCCAGCACGCCCCATCCGCAGGACCTATTGCCCGATCCACGCATGGTGACGCTGTGGCTGCCGCCGCCAGGCATGGCAGTGCGCGCGATTCCGGAGCAGGTGGACTGCGTGGTCACCTCTGGGACGGTGGCGCAGCAGGCGCTGGGCTGGGTGCAAGCAGGAAGCAATGAGACCCTGGGCAATGTGCAGCTGCTGGCCGACAAGGCCGGCTGGCTGCGGGCACGCAACAACCGTGATGCCGGAAGCTGGAGCGATGAGGATCTGCTGTGCCGCACCACGGACAGCAAAGAGGAGGAGGCTGCTGCAGCAGAAGACGCTCTGACCCGTATTCTGCGGCGCATGGATGCCGAGCCGCTGGGCTATGTGCGGGGCGGGCGGGTGCATCGGTGAATGAAACACCCCCTGAGGCGCTGCGCGCCTTCCCCCCGCTCTTCGCTCGCTGCGCGATGCGGGCAGGAGGACGACAGCGGAGCGTAAGGGGCGGCCCTTGCTCGCTGTCTGCTGACTTGGGGCGCGCCAGTTTTGTGCGCTGTGCCACTGGCTTTTCTCCCTCGCCCGCTTGCGGGAGAGGGCCAGGGTGAGGGGCTGCCCGAAAAAGCTCAGCGTTCCAAGCCCTCATTCAGCTTCTCGCGCACCACCTCCGGGGTCAGCGTGGGCACAAAGCTTTCAATGAAGCGGTAGGCGTAGTCGCGCAGCCAGATGCCGCGGCGCAGGGCGATGCGGGTGAGGTTGACTTCAAACAGGTGGCGGGCGTCTATGGCGTGCAGCAGCCGGTCGCGCTCGGGGTCAAAGGCGATGGAGGCGACGATGCCAATGCCCATGCCCAGCTCCACATAGGTTTTGATCACATCGGCGTCCATGGCGGTGAGCACGATTTCCGGCGCCAGGCCTTCGCGGGAAAAGGCCTCGTCAATGTGCGCACGCCCGGTAAATCCATGCTCGTAGGTGATGATGGGATGGGCCGCCAGGTCTTCCAGCGACACGGGCTGGTTTTGCTGCAGCAAGGGGTGGCCCGGCGGCACGATCACGCTGTGTGACCAGCGATAGCCGGGCAGGGTGACCAGTTGCTCGTAATCGGCTAGGGCCTCGGTGGCCACGCCGATATCGGCCGCGCCGGTGAGCAGCATGTCGGCAATCTGCTGTGGCGAGCCCTGGCGCAGGTGCAAGGTGACGCCGGGGTACATCTGGCGAAAGTCCCGCACCACGGCGGGCAGGGCGTAACGGGCCTGGGAATGGGTGGCAGCTACAAAGAAAACGCCGCTGTCTTTTTCCTTGAAGTCACGGCTGGCGCTCTTGAGGTTGCCGGCCTCCAGCAGCAGCCGTTCCACGATGGGCAGCAGGGTCTGGCCGGGCGCGGTCAGGCCGGTCAGGCGCTTGCCGGCGCGGGTGAAGATCTCTATGCCCAGCTCCTCTTCCAGCTCGCGGATTTGCCGGCTGATGGCGGGCTGGGAGGTGAAGAGCGCCGCGGCGACCTCGGTCAGGTTGTAGTTGTGGCGTGCGGCTTCGCGGATGGAGCGCAGTTGCTGAAAGTTCATGGTGAAAGCGTCGTGCGCGGCAGAGCGTGGTCAGGCGGGGTATTCAAGAAACTCCAGCTGGTTGCCAGCCGGGTCTTTCACATAGACCTGCTGGGTCTGCAGGGCGGAATGGTTGGCGATAAACACCTGGTCAAAGGCATGCAGGCGGTGCTTGAGGTCGTCTATGTCCTGCACATTGAAGGCCACATGCTGGGCAGCGCCATGCCGGGGCGCCTGGCTGTGGGGGGTGAAGCACAGCAGCTGCTGGCCCAGCTCGAACTGCAGCAGCTGCTTGCGCTCGGGGCTGTGCCGCTCCTGGGCGCCCAGCACCGTGGCATAGAAAAATCGGACCTCTTCCCGGGACTGGGGCGGGAAGTGGAAATGGACATGGTGGATGGTGGTGATGTTCATAGATCGGCATGCCCAGGATGTGGTGACCTGTTGCGGCCTGGTGCAGTCCGGCGCTGTCTGCAGGGCCGCGCGGCGCCCCAGCAGGGCTGGCCCATGGCGCTGGTGGCCAGTGCACACACCACCTTGCGGTGGGAATGCAAGCCCTGCTGCCACGCCATGGAGCGGGTGAGGGCCACTATAAAAAAGCTTTTATATAAACACAATAAATGTTTATTTACTTTTTAATAATCAAAAGATATATAAAAAATACCGTGGCCGTCGCCCTTGCGCAGCGGGCAGGCGGTGAAAGCTATGGATAGATGAGCTGTCAGCGCTGATGGTGTCAGCGTTTGAAGCGGTTTTGAGCAGAATAAGAAGAGGGGCAAGGCTCAACGGCGGTGGTTGACCCTGCGCGCCAGCGACTCTCCGGCGAACTGCACGATGGACACCAGGGCCACCAGCATCACGATGACTTCGAACATCACCCGCGTCTCGTAGCGCTCGTAGCCATAGCGAATGGCCAGATCGCCCAGGCCGCCGGCGCCCACGGCGCCGGCCATGGCCGAGGCGTTGACCATGGCGATCACGCTCACCGTCATGCCGCCGATGATGCCTGGCAGGGCTTCGGGCAGCAGAACATGGCGCACGATATGCCAGCGCTTGCAGCCCATGGCACGGGCGGCCTCGACCAGGCCGGGGTCCACATCGTTCAGGCTGACCTGGGCAATGCGGGCGTAGAAGGGAATCAGGTTCACCGACAGCGGCACCACGGCGGCCCAGGTGCCCAGTGTGGTGCCCACAATGCTGCGTGTGACCGGCAGCAAGGCCACCAGCAAGATGATGAAGGGGATGGCGCGGAAGATGTTCACCGTGACCGACAGCCCCCGGTAAAAGCGGGGCCGTGCGTAGAGGCCCCGCGGCCCGGAGACGGTGAGCACCACGGCCAGCACCAGGCCCAGGCTGAGGGCGATCAGCGAGGAGGCAGCGACCATCAACAGGGTTTCGGCAAAGGCCTGCAGGTATTTGTCAATTGGCGCGGACATAGCCCAAAAGCTCCAGGTGGTCGGCGCCGGTGGATTGGCGCAGATGGTCAAGCGAAGGCAGCGGAGCTGCGGGAACGGACAGCAGCAACTGTCCCAGCGGATGGCCGCGCAAACGGTCCAGCCCGCCGTGCAGCAGCCTGGCCTGGACGGCTGCCAGCGCCTGCAGCGGCAGGCCTTGCGGGTGTTGCTCGCCGGCAAAGCGCAGACTGAATACGGCGCGGTCTGCCGGGCCTGTGGGGGCCGGCTGCAACTGACCCTGCAGATCGGGGGGCAGGCCTTGCTGCAGCGGCTGCAACAGCGCCCGGGTGGCGGCGGCCTGGGGGGCGCCAAATACGCGCCAGACCTCGCCCATCTCCTGCACCTGGCCCTGGTCCAGTACCAGCACGCGGTCGCAGATGGCGCGTATCACCGCCATGTCGTGGGTGATCAGCACCACGGTCAGGCCGAGCTGGCGGTTGATGTCACGCAGCAGGGCCAGAATCGACTGCGTGGTCTCGGGGTCCAGGGCGCTGGTGGCCTCGTCGCACAGCAGCACCTCGGGGTCATGCACCAGTGCCCGGGCAATGCCCACGCGCTGCTTTTGTCCGCCGGAGAGCTGGGCGGGGTAGACATCGCCCTTGTCGGCCAGGCCCACCAGGTGCAGCAGCGCGTCCACCCGGGTCTTGATGATGGCAGGGCGCTCGCCGGCCACGCGCAGCGGCAGGGCCACGTTCTCGCGCACGGTCTTGGCAGACAGCAGATTGAAATGCTGAAAAATCATGCCAATGCGCCGGCGCAGCGCGACCAGGGCGTCTTCGTCCAGCTGGGCCGGGTCCACGCCATGGACCTGCACCCGGCCCTGGGTGGGCAGCTCCAGCGCGTTGATGGTGCGCAGCAGCGTGGACTTGCCGGCGCCGCTGCGGCCGATGATGCCGAAGACCTCGCCGTGGCGGATCTCGCAATCCACGGCCGACAGCGCTTGCACCTGGCCGCTGCGGCCCGCATAGGTCTTGGCCACGCCGTCAAAAACAATATGCGGTGCCCCAGGCACCGTAGGAGGGGATTGGGTCATGCAGGGAATCAGAACGCCGGAATCAGCGTGCCTTGGTATTGGGTCTCGATGAAGCGGCGTATGGCGTCGGTCTGAAAAGCGTCCACCAGCGTCTTGACCCAGGGTGCAGCCTGGTCCTTGCTGCGCACCGCAATGATGTTGACGTAGGGGTTGTGCTCGCGACTTTCCACGGCGATGCCGTCGCGGGTGGCGATCAGGCCCACCTGGTAGGCAAAGGTGTTGATGACGGCCGTGGCGTCCAGATCAGGGATGGAGCGGGCCAGCACATTGGAGGCCGCCTCCACCAGCTGCAGCTGGCGCGGATTGGCCGTGATGTCGGCCAGGCCCGCCGTGCTGGAGAAAGGATCGAAACCCTCTCGCAGCTGAATCAGGCCGTGGTCGCGCAAGATCACCAGCGCCCGCGTCTGGTTGCTGGGGTCGTTGGGAATGCCCACGCGTGCCTTGGCGGGCAGGGCTTTCAGCGACTTGTGCTTGCGGGAGTAAAAGGCAATGGGCGCAATCAGCGTGTTGCCCGCCGACACGATCTGGTAGCCGCGCTGGCGCACCTGGTCTTGCAGAAAGGGCAGGTGCTGGAAGGCATTGGCCTCCAGGTCGCCGTTGTTCAGCGCCTCATTGGGGCTGACGGCACCGCCCAACACCACCAGTTGCACATCCAGGCCCTTGGCCTTGGCTGCCTTGGCCACTTCGGCCCAGATCTCTTCGCCTATGCCGCCGCGAATGCCGACGCGGATCACCGATGGGGTGGTAGGCAAGGCGGCCGTGGCAGCGCCGCTCAGGGAGGAGAAAGTGCCGGCAGCTGCGGGGAGTAAAAAGGCGGCGGAAGTGCGGAGAAAGTCGCGCTTGAGCATGGTGCAAGTCCGGTTCTATGTGGAGGACTTGCAGTATCCAAAGCCATGGGGCTTGCCGACAACAAAGCTTTACAGCTATGTAAATACGCTTTGGGTATGTGGGCCGCCGTGTAAGCAGGCCCAGGCGCTCAGGCCTTTTTCAGAAACTCCGACTTGAGAATGAACGGACCTTGCTCGGTCTTGCAGTCCACGTCGTGGTCGCCGTTGTCATACACCAGGCGTATGCCCTTGATCTTGGTGCTTTTCTTGATGACGGTAGAGCTGCCCTTGACCTTCAAGTCCTTGACCAGCAGCACGCTGTCGCCGTCGGCCAGTGGCGTGCCATGGGCGTCCTTGATGATGCGGGGGCCGCTGTCTTCGTCGCTGGCAGGGGCATGGGCCGACCACTCGTGGGCGCAGTCGGGGCAGATCAGCAGCTCACCGTCGGGATAGGTGTTGTCCAGGCCGCACTGGGGGCAAGCGGGCAGGGTGGAGTCGGTCAAGAGAGGGCCTTTGTCTGAAAACCAAAAGCCATAAGCGTACAACTTGCACATTGGCGCAGAGCCGAGGTGCGGAATCTGTGCCGGCAGGGGCTTGAAGCCGGCTGCGCCGTCACTATCTGCAGCAGACCGCAGCGTGTGATGCCTCACATTTCACGGCGTTTATCTGTGGCCCGACCCCGTGCCGGACCGTTTTCTTCAAGCTGTTTGTCCACTGTCCGCATCTTCCCATGTCCCAATTCTCCAAGCCCTTTCACATTGGCTCCATCACTCTGTCCAACCGCGTGGTGATGGCCCCGCTGACCCGCATGCGGGCCTTCCAGGGCCGTGCACCCGGTGATTTGCAGGTGGCGCATTACCGCCAGCGCGCCGCTGCGGGCCTGATTCTGACCGAGGCCACCTCGGTCACGCCCATGGGCGTGGGTTATCCCCATACGCCGGGCATCTGGTCGGACGAGCAGGTCGCGGGCTGGAAGCGTGTGACCGAGGCCGTGCACGCCGAAGGCGGCCGCATTGCGCTGCAGCTGTGGCATGTGGGCCGCATCTCCGACCCCGAGTTGCTGGATGGCCAACTGCCCGTGGCACCCAGCGCCATTGCGGCTGAGGGCGAGGTGAATGTGCTGCGCCCCAAGCGCCCCTATGCCGTGCCGCGCGCGCTGGAGACGGCCGAGATCGCCGGCATCGTGCAGGACTTTGTACAGGCCGCACGCAATGCCAAGGCAGCAGGCTTTGACTTCATTGAAGTGCATGCCGCCAACGGCTATTTGTTCGACCAGTTTCTGCACGACGGCAGCAACCAGCGCATGGACCAGTACGGCGGCAGCATGGAAAACCGTGCGCGTTTTCTGCTGGAGACCTTGGATGCCCTGGCCCAGGAATGGCCGGCCGAGCGCATCGGCGTGCACCTGAATCCCATGAGCAACACGCACAGCATGCACGACAGCAATCCGGTGGCGCTGTTCACCTATGTGGCCGAGCAGATCGCCGCGCGCAAGCTGGGCTTTATCTTTTCGCGCGAGTCGCTGGTGGATGGCGTGCTGCCCATTGGCCAGCATATGCGCAAGGCCTTCCATGGCACCTTTATTGCCAACGACGGCTTCACGGCCGCACAGGCCGAGGCCGTGCTGGCCAGCGGTGCAGCCGATGCCGTGGCCTTTGGCCGCGCCTTTATCGCCAACCCTGACCTGCCGGCGCGCCTGGTGCAGGGCGCCGAGCTGAATGCGCTGAACGCAGCCACCATCTACAGCCCCGACGCCACGGGCTACAACGATTACCCCACGCTGGCGCAAGCGGACTGCATGGCGAAGTGAATGGACCCATCCCGTGCGGCGTGAAGCGCCGCGCGCGCCGCATCGAAACCAGCCCCTGGAGGCTGGTTTTTTCTTGTTGGGCTCCTGAAAGCAGAGCGCTCTATGCAATGACTGAGCGCTCTGCAGGCCTGTTGAATGCCTATTCCTGCTCGGCCGGCTTGGTGTGAAAAGCCTGCAGCCCCTGCATGCAGTACTGCAAAAAACGGTTGGCAGCGGGTGACAGATAGCGCCCGGTGCGGGTGATGAGCTGCATCTCCGCGTCCTGGAAGGCGGCGTTGTCCACGGGGATGGCGCGCACGCTGCCCTGGGCCAGCTCGGCGGTGATGGCGCAGGGCGGCAGCAGGCTCACGCCCTGGCCGGTGGTGACAAAGCGGGTGAGCACGCTGATCAGATTGCTGGTCAGGGCCGGGGAGAGGCGGATCTTGTCCGCCTGCTCGGCGTATTCCACCAGCTGGCGTATGCCGTACACGCCTTGCAGCAGGGCGATGGGCCACTGCGTCAGCGCCTGCAGCGTGGTCTGGGGCACATCGGCCAGCGGGTGCTGGGGGTGGACGATGGCATGCATGGGCTGGCGCGCGGTACCGCGTGCGGTGATGTGGCTGTCGGCCGGCGGGTAGTAGACCAGGCCGATCTCGGCCGCGTCCTCGCGCACGCGGCGCATGATTTCGGTGGTGCCGTAAATCTCCAGCGACACGCTCACCCCCGGGTGCTGCTGGCGAAACTGGCGTATGGGCCCCTCCATCAGCTCCTGCGCAAAGCCTTCGCCGCTGACCACGCTCACGCTGCCGCTGTGCAGGCCGCGCAGCGCGTCCACCTTGGCCAGCATGTCGTGCTGGTGGGCGGTCTGCTGGCGGTGGTAGGCCAGGATGAGCTGGCCGGCCTCGGTGGGCACCACGCCGGTGCGGTGGCGCTCCAGCAGGACCAGGCCTAATTCCTCCTCCAAGAGGCTGATCTGGCGGCTGACGGCCGAGGGCACGATGGACAGCTTTTCGGCTGCGGCGCGCACGGAGCCACAGGTTACCGCCTCAAAAAGATAGCGGGCACGGGAGTCTTGAAAGGCTTGCATAGGCGTCGGAGGAGGGGATGCGGTGATACGTACTGATACTAGTGTTCTTTTTTTTAGAACAGAAAAATAAATTGCATGCAATAAGTGCATTGCTATATTCGGCGCCCGTATAGGTGGGCCGGGGTGCTGGCTGGACCCCGCCATTTCCTCCAATCCACGGCGTCGCGGCCTTGTGCGCTGGCGCTGAGAAAGACTCCGATGACGACAGCGATGCGGCCTTCCAAGGCAGCGATGAACATGGGCAGCGTGGTGCAAATCTTTGCGCTGGCGCTGGTGATTGCCGCCTTGTCCGAATGGCTGGGTCCGCTGTCCATCAGCCTGGGCGTGGGCAAGGTGGTGTTGCTGCCCATGATCTGGGCGCTGCTGATTGGCCTGGTGCTGGGCCTGTGCGCCAAGCGCGTGCCGGCGCCCCTGCGGCTCAGCCTGCACAGCCAGCATCTGGCGGCGGCCATTTTGTCGTCGGCTCTGTTTTTGTTCATCGCCAAGCTGGGCCTGCTGGTGGGCGGTTCGCTGCCGCAGCTGGCCCAGGTGGGCTGGGGCCTGGTGCTGCAGGAGCTGGGCAATCTGGTGGGTTGCATCATGCTGGGCATGCCGGTGGCGCTGCTGCTGGGTATCAAGCGCGAGGCCGTGGGCGCCACGTTTTCCATAGGCCGTGAGCCCGGCCTGGCCATCATCGGCGAGCGCTTTGGCATGGATTCACCCGAAGGCCGTGGCGTGCTGGCCGAATACATCACCGGCACCCTGGTGGGCGCCATCTTCATCTCGCTGCTGGCGGGCTTTGTCTCCAGCCTGAACATCTTCCACCCGCTGGCCCTGGGCATGGGCGCCGGCGTGGGCTCGGGCAGCATGACGGCAGCCGCCGTGGGCGCGATTGCGGCCCAGCACCCCGAAATGGCCGACCAGGTGGCCACGTTTGCAGCGGCTGCCAATCTGATTGCCACCACCGTGGGCACCTATTTGACGCTGTTCATTTCGCTGCCGGTGGCGGTCTACGCCTACCGCGTGCTGGAGCCCATCCTGGGCAGCAAGCGCAAGGCCCAGGTGGTGGAAGACGCCAAGGCGGCCGCTGTACCCAATGCATCCGAGGCTGTGGTCCACGCCCCGGTGCTGGGCCTGGGCATGCGCCTGGCGTCCTGGCTGCTGGTGGGCGCCATGGTGCTGATCGGCAACCGCATTGGCTATGGCGTGCCGATGCTTGCTGCGCTGCCCGGTGTGCTCATCATCATCCTGGCCGTGCTGGTGGGTGACCTGATCTATGTGGGCACCAAGCGCAAGCTGCCCGCCGTGTGCTGGATTTCCTTTATCGCCATGGCGCTGACCTTTCCGCACACGCCTTATGCGGCCGAGGTGGCAGCCCTGACGGGCAAGGTCAGCTTTCTGGCCATGATCACGCCCATGCTGACCTTTGCCGGCCTGTCGCTGGCCAAGGACATCCCGGCCTTCCGCCGCCTGGGCTGGCGCATTGTGGTGGTGTCGCTGCTGGCCAACGCCGGCGTGTTTCTGGCCGCCACCATGATCGCCCAGACTTTTGTGCACACGCTGTGATGGCTTGAGGACTGCGCCATGAACACCATCCAATGGCCGGGCCAGCAAGAGCTGCAAGCCTGGCGCCATGACTTTCACCGCCATCCTGAAACCGCCTTCCAGGAATTTCGCACCAGTGCCCGCGTGGCCGAGCTGCTGAGCAGCTTTGGCCTTGCGGTGCATACCGGCCTGGCCGGCACCGGCGTGGTGGCAGTACTCCAGGGCCTGCGGGGCGATGGCCCCAGCATTGGCCTGCGTGCTGATATGGACGCCCTGCATGTGCAGGAGCGCAGCGGCTGCGCACATGCCTCCGAGCATGCCGGGCGCATGCATGCCTGCGGCCATGACGGCCACACCAGCATGCTGCTGGGCGCGGCCAAGGCGCTGGCCGCGAGCCCGGACTTTGCCGGCACTGTGTACTTCATCTTCCAGCCCGCCGAGGAGAACGAGGGTGGGGCGCGGGCCATGATCGAAGACGGCCTGTTCACCCGCTTTCCCATGCAGGCCGTCTACAGCATGCACAACTGGCCCGGCCTGCCCGTGGGCACGGCGGCCGTGCATGCCGGCGCGGTGATGGCAGCTTTTGATATTTTTGACCTGACGCTGACCGGCAAGGGCTGTCACGGTGCCATGCCCCATCTGGGCAAGGACACGCTGCTGGCCGCCTGCCAGCTGGTGACCCATTTGCCCGCACTGATTGCGCGCGAGCAGGAGGTGCACAAGCCCGCCGTGCTGAGCGTGACCAGCTTCAATGCCGGCGACACCTACAACGTGCTGCCCGAGCAGGTCAAGCTGCGCGGCACCGTGCGCTGCTTTGACATGGCCCAGCGCGCACGCATCGAGCAGCGCCTGCGCGACGCCATTGCCGCCACCTGCGCCCTGCATGGTCTGGAGGCGCAGCTGGACTATCGCGTCAGCTACCCCGCCACCATCAACCATGCGCAGCACGCTGAGGTCTGTGCCCAGGTGCTGAACGATGTGCTGGGCCAAGGCCAGGTACGCCGTGACATGCAGCCCAGCATGGCTTCGGAAGACTTCGCCTTCATGGCCCAGGCCTGCCCAGGTGTCTATATCTGGCTGGGCAATGGCGAGGATAGTGCCTCGCTGCACAACCCCCAGTACGACTTCAACGACGCCAACCTGCCCCTGGGCATGCGCTACTGGGTGGCCCTGGTCCAGGCCTTGCTGCGCGACGGCAAGCTGCCCTGAGTTTGAAAGCAGGGCGCAAGCGCCTCCGTCACCCCGAAAGCCAGCGCCACGGTGCTGGCTTTTTTGTGCGTGATTCGTAAGTTTGATAGCGCCTGGTGCCGCCATGAAGCGCTTTGTAGCCCTGTCTTGGCGTCAAGGCGGGCAGTGAGCCATGGCGCTGCGCGGCATCCACGATGCACAAAGCGGTGACTGCCCACGCCAGGGCTCCATGACCGGGGCGCCGCCGCTCAAGCGGCGTTTTGTCGCAGCGGCAGGCGCAGCTCCACCACCAAACCTGTGGCCTGCCCCGGTGGACTGGGGCGCAGCAACAGCCTTCCGCCCGCACTCTCGGCAATGCGCTGCACGATGGTCAGGCCCAGACCGCTGCCAGGGGTATGGGTGTGCTTGCGCCAGAAGCGCTGCAAGGCCTGGGCACATTCCTGCTCGCTCATGCCCGGGCCCCGATCCTGCACGCGCACGACCAGCTCCCAGTCGCCAGGGGCGGCAGCGCTGTCAGCGTTGGCTGCGGTGCTGGCTTCTATGTCCAGCAGGGCATGCACCGGCGCTGGGCCCTGGTGGTGGCGCAGGGCGTTGTCGGTCAGGTTGGTGATGGCGCAGGTCAGCAGGGCGGGGGCCACGGGCAATGTCCAGGGGCTGCCTTGGGTGATGGCGCTGCCCACCACCGTGTCCAGCTGGGCCGACAGACCGGACTTGGCCGCGCGCTGCTGCGACTGGCGGCAGGCCAGGTCAAAGGCTTCAGCCATGCCAGTGCCGCAGGTGACGGGGGCGGCACCGGACTCGGCGGTTTCCACCCGGGCGAGTTGCAGCAACTGCTCCAAGGTGGCGTGCAAATGGTCTATGCCTTCGCTGGCCTGGGTCAGGGCCTGGGCTGCCTGGGCCGGCTGGGTGCAGGCCTGGCCGCGCTCCAGCACCAGCTGGGCCACCTGCACATGGGTTTTGATGGCCGTCAGCGGGGTGCGCAGCTCGTGGGCGGCGTCGGAAGTCCAGCGGCGTTCATGCTCGATGGCGGCATCCATGCGGCCCAGCAGCTGGTTCAGACTGTCCACCAGCGGGGCCAGCTCCTTGGTGTCTCGGCCCGTCTGTATGGGCGTGGCGTTTTGCGGCGGGCGCTGGCGCAGCTCGGCCTGCAGGCGGCGCAGCGGCTCCAGGCCCAGGGTGCAAATCCACCAGGTCAGCAGCAGGCCGCCCAGCAAGGCCAGCACAAAGGGCAGCACCAGGGTGTAGACAAAGGACTGGATCAGCTGCTCGCGCACGTCCAGCCGGTCGGCCATGGCAATGCGTATGCCGTTTTCTTCCAGCACATAGGTGCGCCAGATCTTGCCGCCTTTTTCAATGCGGCCAAAACCGGTCTGGGTCAGGGGCGTGAAGTTGGGGCTGTTGTGGGTCTTGGCCAGGGGCAGGATTTCCACCTCGCTGCGCACCAGGCTGACCTCGCAGGCCACGCCGTCGCGGCCGATCACCGAGGTCAGGGCCGACTGGTTGGCCATGTGGATGGCCTCGGTCTGCGCGGGCTGGAACTGCTGCACGATGCTGGCCACGGTCTTGGACGAAGCGATCAAGCGATCATCCAGCATGCTGCGCAGCTCACTTTGCATATGGCCGAACATCCAGGCCGCGATGCTGCCCCACAGCAGGCACAGCGTCAGGCTCAGGCCCAGCACCAGGCGCAGGCGCAGGCTTTTCTTGGCCGTGCCGCGGCTCATGCGCTGGGGCCGCAGTAGCGCGCACCCAGGCGAAAGCCCACGCCGCGCACGGTGTCGATGATGTCGCTGCCCAGCTTTTTGCGCAGGTGGTGCACATGCACGTTCACCGTGTTGCTGCCCACTTCCAGATCGAAGCCATACAGGCTGTCATGCAGCTGGGCCAGGCTGAGCACCCGACCCTTGGACTGCAGCAGGGCCGACAGCAGCGCCCATTCGCGGCGCGACAGTTCCACGCGCTCACCGCCGCACAGCACATCGCCGGTGCTGGCGTTGACCTGACAGTCGCCCAGGGCCACCAGGTCGGTGGCCCGGCCTCCAGCGCGGCGCAACAGGGCGTGCAGGCGCATGACCAGCTCCTGCAGGTCAAAGGGCTTGGTCAGATAGTCGTCGGTGCCGGTCTGAAAACCGGCCACCTTGTCCTGCATGGTGCCGCGTGCGGTCAGGATCAGCACCGGCAAATCCTGGCCGGCAGCCCGCCATTTGCGCAGCAGCTGGAGGCCATCTCCATCGGGCAGGCCCAGGTCCAGCACACAGGCATCGAAATGGCAGGAGGCCAGATGCTGTTCAGCCAGCGACTGGCTGGCGGCAATGTCGCAGGTAAAACCATGCAGCTCCAGCCCTGCCTTGATGCCGCTGGCCACCAGGGAGCTGTCTTCAACAATCAGAATGTGCATGGCAAACCCAGAGGACAAAAAACGGGGATTGTAGGGGCCATGACAGGACGTGGCTGGATCCATCCCGGGGCGTCATGGCGCAGTCCAGGCATGGATGCAGTGCAGGCACTGCAGGCTGCCAGCCCCTCACCCCAACCCTCTCCCCGAAGGGGCGAGGGAGTAGACCAGGTGCGCTGCGTATCGCCTGGCGCCACCCCGGGTGATGCTCTGCAAAAGCCGGTGCCTGATTCAGGGTAGGGCGCAAGATCAGGCGCGGCCTAGCTCAGGGACAGCGAGCAAGGGCCGCCCCGCAGCGAGGCTGTCGTCCCCCTGCCCGCATCGCTGTGCGATGCGAGAGCGGGGGGAAGGCGCGAAGCGCCTCAGGGGGGGGTGAGAGGCCTCGTGCGATAGAACTGCAGAGGCTGCTCCAGCATCTCCTTGGCATGCTGGTTCATCACCGACTTCTTCATCTTGCCCACCACATGCATCTCGCAGGGCTTGCAGTCAAAGCGCAGCGTGAGCTTTTCCTTGCCGTTGATGAGCTGCAGCGGCTCGGCCTTGATGGTGCCCTTGACGCCAATCACACCCTTGGCCTGCTTGGGGCACAGGCTCATGGAAAAGCGCACACAGTGCTTGGTGATCATCAGCGAGACTTCGCCTTCTTCTTCCTTCGCTTCGTAGGCCGCATCAATCACCTTCACGCCATGCTTGACATAGAAGTCATGGGCCTTTTGGTTGAAGACATTGGCCAGATAAGTGAGCGTGTCTTCGGGGAAGGGCGCGGGCGGCTCCACGGGCTTGGCGCGGGGCAGGCGCACCAGGCCGTCGGCGCGGGCGGCTTCGAGTGCGGCCAGGGCATCGCGGCGCAGCTGGTTCAGGCTGGACGCCGGCACAAACCAGGGCTGGGACAGCTTGAGTGCGATGTCGTTGACCGCGAAGATGCTGGCGCCAAAGCGGCCCAGTTGCTCGCGCAGCGTGGCCTCGGCCTTGGCGGCGTCGGTGGCGCTCTGGTGTTCCTGGGCAATGGTGGCGGTGGCGCTGAAGCCGTCTTCGTCGGTCAGCGTCAGCGCAAAGCCGTCAGTGGTTTCGTGGAACTCGGCCCACAGGGCGATGCGGCGGTCGCTGGACTTCTTGTCCAGCATGCGCACCCAGTCCATATCGCGGTTGCGGTTGATCTCCAGGCCTTTGCGCAAGTCCTTGAAGCTGGCGATCTCGTTTTTGGGGAAGACGCGCCAGATGCCTTTCTTGGCATGTATGCATTCGGCACGGTTGATGTGCACGCCCACCAGCTCTTTTTGCAGATCGTAGTAGCACAGGCCGTCACCGTTGTGCAGCTCGGTGGCCTTGTCGCTGGCCTCGATCTCGAACCATTTATCTCCCACCTGCGTCACCCAGCCAATGGCGCGGCCCGGAGTCTTGGGGGTGTCGAAGGCGCCGATGTCGTCCTTGCGGCCGTTGACGAAGTAGTCGGTGAACTCGCGGTTGAAGTTCTGGTCGGGATCGGGCTCGAAGCTGAACGTGGTGCGTCCCGAAGACGAGCGCGCCAGCGGCTGCTCGGAGAACTCGCGCTCTTCGATGATCTCGTCCAGCAGCTTGCGGTAGTGGGCGGTGATGTTCTTCACATAGCCCATGTCCTTGTAGCGGCCCTCGATCTTGAAGCTGCGCACGCCGGCATCGATCAGGGCGCGCAGGTTGTCGCTCTGGTTGTTGTCCTTCATCGACAGCACATGCTTTTCGTGGGCGATGATGCGGCCCTTGTCGTCCATCACCTCATAGGGCAGGCGGCAGGCCTGGTTGCAGTCGCCGCGGTTGGCGCTGCGGCCGGTGTGCGCGTGGGTGATGTAGCACTGGCCCGAATAGGCCACGCACAGTGCGCCATGCACAAAGAATTCAATGGTGGTGCGCGCCGGGTCGGTGGCGGCGCGCACGGCGGCAATCTGCTTCAGGTCCATCTCGCGGGCCACCACGATTTGGGACAGGCCGGCATCCTGCAGAAAACGCGCTTTTTCGGGCGTGCGGATATCGGTCTGGGTGGAGGCATGCAGCTGAATCGGCGGCAGATCCAGCTCCAGCAGGCCCATGTCCTGGATGATGAGCGCATCAGCGCCGGCGTTGTAGATCTGCCAGGCCATCTGGCGTGCGCCCTCCAGCTCGTCATCGCGCAAGATGGTGTTGAGCGTGACAAAGATGCGGCTGCCAAAGCGGTGGGCATGCTGGATCAGCCGCTCCAGATCGCGGATGTCGTTGCCCGCCGTGGCGCGCGCACCAAAGGCCGGGCCGCCGATGTAGACGGCGTCGGCCCCATGGTTGATGGCTTCAATGCCGATATCGGCATCGCGGGCCGGGGAGAGGAGTTCGAGCTGGTGGGGCAGGAGGGACATAGGGCGCGGATTATCCCAGGAGCCCAGGGCGTGCGTACAGTCGGGGGCTATCCCCGGTGACTGATTGCCATCAGCCCCCTGCACGTGGGCTGAAGGTGCGGGGAAACACCACGGGCGCACTACGGTCCGAAAGCTTGTAGCCCATGGCCGGCCGGTTGGAGCTGCCGTCGACATGGCCGGCCTCCTGCAGAAACTGCGCGGCCAGCATGCGTGTGCGAAAGCCGCTTTTGTCCACGGGCCGGCCCAGCACGGTCTCATAGGTCTGCTGCAGCTGGGGCAGGGTGAAGGGCTCGGGCAGCAAAAAAGCCGGCAGCGAGGTGTATTCCACCTTGGCGCGCAAACGCTCCACGGCGGTGTGCAAGATGGTGCTGTGGTCAAAGGCCAACTGGCTATCGGCCAGCAGCGCATCCACCTCGAACCAGGCCACATCCGCCGCATTGGCTCCCTTGGTGAGCGTCAGGTGCTGGGCCGGGATGAGGGCGAAATACACATGGGTGGCCGACCAGCCGCGCGGGTCGCGGGCCTTGCCCCCCCAGCTGCCCAGCTGCTCCAGATAGGGGCTGTCCACGGCCGTTTTTTCCTTGAGCTTGCGGCGTGCGCAGGCCTCCAGGTCGGCGTCCAGATCGACGTTCACAAAACCGCCGGGCAAGGCCCAGAGCGCCGGGAAGGGGTCTTGCGCCTCGGCAGGGCGTTGCACCAGCAGCACCTGCAAGGCCGCATCCATCACCGTGAAGATGACCACATCCACCGTGGTGTAGGGGCGTGGGAAATCGGGAATGGCGGGAGATGCGGGGGCGTTGTTTTTCATGGGGCAAACAAAAAATGCTTGACGCGGTCTTGTATGGGTTGTATTGTACAACTTGCATAAGTTGTTTAGGGCAACTTATATAAAGGGCCAGCACCAAAGCTTTCAGAGCCCGCCACTTTCTCCCTAATTCCATTCAAAAAAACAATATGAACAACAAGAACAACATCACTACCGTCCGCAGCAAATTCCTCAGCCTGGTGCTGCGCCACAGCCCGCAGACAATTGGCCTGAAGCTCGATGACGCAGGCTGGGCGCAGACCCAGGAGCTGCTCTCCTGCCTGGCGCGCTCCAGGCGCAGCATGAGCCTTTCGGAATTGCAGGCCGTGGTGGCGGCGGACAACAAGCAGCGCTTTGCCTTCAGCGAAGACGGCAGCCGCATTCGGGCCAACCAGGGGCATTCCATTGCCGTGGAGCTGGCGTTGACACCTCGGCAGCCGCCGGCCGAGCTCTATCACGGCACGGCCACGCGCTTTTTGGACGCCATCTTTCAACAGGGCCTGACGCGGCAGAACCGGCACCATGTGCATCTTTCGGCCAGCGTAGAGGTTGCCAGCACCGTGGGGCGCCGCCATGGCAAGCTGGCCTTGCTGCGGGTGGATGCCGCACGCATGGCGGCCGACGGCCATGTCTTTTACTGCTCCGACAACGGCGTGTGGCTGGTGGATGCCGTGCCCGTGGGCTATCTGGCCAAAATCACCACATGAAGCTCTCAAAAACAATAGCGCTGGATGCCGATGGCGTGCTGCTCAACTACAACCTGGCCTATGCCGCAGCCTGGGAACGTGCCTTTGGCCTTGCCCCCGCACTGAAGAATGCTCAGGCCTACTGGGCAGTGGACCGCTGGGATGTGCAGCATCTGGAAGGCGAGCCACTGCAGCGCTTTCGCGCCAGCTTTGACCGGGATTTCTGGTCCAGCGTGCCCGCCATGGCCGGTGCCGTACAAGCCTGTCACCGCCTGGTGGCCGCGGGCTGGGAGCTGGTCTGCGTCTCCGCCCTCAAGCCCGAATTTGCGCAGGCGCGCCAGGACAACCTCAGCCAGTTGGGCTTTCCCATAGGCCGGGTGATTGCCACCAGCGGCGCAGTCCCCGGTGGCTCCAGCATCAGCCCCAAGGCCCGGGCCTTGGCCGAGTTGGCACCTGCGGCCTTTGTGGACGACTACCTGCCTTATTTCCAGGGCGTGTCTGCGCATATCCACAAAGCGTTGGTTTTGCGCGAGCCGCAAGGCAGCCCGAATACGGGGCCTGGCATGCAGGCCATTGATTCCACCCATGGTTACTTGGCTGAATTTGTTGATTGGTGGCTGGAAAACCAGCCGCAATAAGAAACTGAAAGAACTCCAAAATGAACAAGAACAACATCTACACCGTGGGCGATCTGGTGGCCCAGCTTGACACCGGTCTCCGCCCCAAATATCTGTGCTTTTGGGGCCACCAGCCCGAAAAAAATGGCTCTGTAGGCAAGGGCTGTTTGAGCCAGTGGTTTCATGCGCCCTTCAGCGTGGAAGGGGACCGTTTTGCCACGGCCGAGCATTTCATGATGGCCGAAAAGGCCCGCATGTTTGGCGATGAGGAGGCTCGCGTGGCCGTGCTGGCGGCGGCCTCGCCAGCGGCAGCCAAGGCCCTGGGCCGAGGCGTGCGCCATTTTGACGAGGCCCGCTGGAATGCAGCGCGCTTTGACATCGTGGTGCGCGGCAATGTGGCCAAGTTTGGCCAGAACCCGGGGATGCGCGATTTTCTGCTGGCCACGGGCGAGCGCGTCCTGGTCGAGGCCAGTCCCCGCGACCGCATCTGGGGCATTGGCCTGGGCGCAGCCAATCCGGCGGCGGAGCAGCCCCGGCAGTGGCGCGGCCTCAATCTGCTGGGCTTTGCGCTGATGGCCGCGCGGGCCCAGTTGCGAGAGCAGCCATGACCGCGCTGGACCGCTTTGAAGGCGCCTTGCGGGGCCCAGACTTCATGTGGAAGATCCCTTTGCGCAGCCTCATGCCCAGGGAGTGAAAGGGGCATTCCCCGCCTGTGGGCGTGCAGCCAGCGGGGTTTGTCATCGCGTTTGGCGATACGGGATGGGTAAAATTCACGATGGTTACTAGGGGTTATTCTTTGTTAGTGAATACTCCGCCTCCCTCGCGGATTGCGCCCTGGCGGCCGTGCATGGGGCCGTGCGACGGGTGCTTTGGGCACTGTCGCGCGGCGTTGCTCCTCAGAAAGACTCCCATATGGACATTCACTTCAGCACATATTTCACCCTGATCCTCGCAGCGCTGGTGCTGCTGGTTGGCAAGCTTTTGGTGCAGAAGCTGCGCTGGCTGAGCGATTTCAACATCCCCGAGCCTGTGGCGGGCGGCCTGGTGGCGGCGGTGTTGATTTATGCACTCAATGTTTTCACGGGCTATCGCCTGTCCTTTGACGGCAGCCTGCAGACCGCGTTCATGCTGGTGTTCTTCTCCTCCATTGGCCTGAGTGCCAACTTTGCCAAGCTGCGTGCCGGTGGCATGGGCCTGGTGGTGTTTTTGCTGGTGATCGTGGTCTTCATCGTGGTGCAAAACGGCGTGGGCATTGCCCTGGCTTCCATGCTGGGGCTGGACCCGCTGATTGGCCTGATTGCCGGCTCCATCACCCTGGTGGGCGGGCATGGCACGGCTGGCGCCTGGGGCGCGGTGCTGGAAAACGACCATGGCGTGCAAGGTGCCACCACGCTGGGCATTGCCTGCGCCACCTTTGGCCTGGTGATGGGGGGACTGATTGGTGGCCCGCTGGCCAAGTGGCTGATTCAGCGCCACAAGCTGCAAGGCCCCAAGGACGAAGACCAGGCCCTGGCTGGTGTCGACCATCTGACGCCCAACTTCGAGTTTCCACACAAGACCCGCTTGATCACGGCCGACGCCGCCATCGAAACCCTGGCCCTGTTTGCCGGCTGCCTGGCCTTTGCCGAGCTGATGCAAAAGCTCACCGCCGGCTCGGCGCTGCAGCTGCCCACTTTTGTCTGGGCCTTGGGCGGTGGCGTGCTGATCCGCAATGCGCTGGACTATGTCTTTCGCTTCGAGGTGTTTGACCGCGCCATCGATGTGTTTGGCAACGCGGCCCTGTCCATCTACCTGGCAATGGCCTTGCTGTCGCTCAAGCTGTGGGAGCTGTCCGGCCTGGCAGGCCCGCTGGTGGTCATTCTGGCGGCCCAGGCCGTGGTCATGGGGCTGTACGCGGCCTTTGTCACCTTCCGCGTGATGGGGAGCGATTACGACGCGGCCGTGCTGTCGGCCGGCCATTGCGGCTTTGGCATGGGGGCCACCCCGACGGCCGTGGCCAATATGCAGGCCATCACCAACCAGTACGGCCCTTCGCACAAGGCCTTTCTCATCGTGCCCATGGTGGGCGCCTTCTTTATCGACCTGGTGAACGCGGCAGCGATTCAGACTTTCCTCAAATTCCTGCCGTAAAGCTTCATTGGCTACTCTTTTTGGGGAAAAAATACCTAATTACAGTGATGTGCAAGCCGGTTTAAAGCTTCTACAGTGACAAGCGCTGCCAGTCGGGGCAGCACAACAGGAACCAGATCTGCAAGGGCAGCGGGGAGTTGGACGCCCAAGGGAGTGCCCGGGGGCTTTGGACTGCTGGCCTTGCCTTCAGTCCAAAGAGCCAGGGAGGGAGGAGATGCTCCAGCCCCAATGCTGTCCTTGTGTCTGTGTGCTTGTTGTCCCCTTTCAATAAGCTTGATGAGGCGCCTTGCGGCGCCTCTTTTTTTTGGGCGTGGCAGGCAGGGCGGGCAGCCGCCGTGGCGTAGAAAAATAAGGCGTTTGGGGTAGATGTCTGTGCACCCGCTTTATGCTGGGCGCATGCTTACCCAACGAGAAACCCATCTACAACTGGCACGGGCCGTGCTGGACTGGAACCGCAAAAACCTGAGGCATGACACGCAGCTGACCGTGGCCGATGTGGCGCAATGCTTTGGTGAGCGCTTTGTGGTGGAGCCCAATGGGCGCCACTATGCGGCGGACCGGCAGGCCTATCTGGATTTTCTGAACGGCATGAAGTCCGGCATGCAGGGGATTGAATACCAGGTGCTGCACACCGTGGCCGACGGGGACAGCGTGCTGTTCGACATGGCGGTGCAAATCAATCACACCGATGGGCGTCAGGAGCACTTCATCGCCATGCTGCTGATGCGCTTTGACACCGAGGGCAAGGTCAAACTGTGGAAAGAGGTCTATCTGCCGAAGCCATAGACAGCCAGCCCGGGGCGCTGTGTACCCCGGGCCGCTTTGGACTCAGTCTTCGTCAAAGTCCCAGAGCGCGTGCAGATCCAGCCGCAGGCGGCTGCTGAGCTCCAGCGCCTCGCTGTGTGCCAGGCGCTCGGTCAGTTGTGCATCGGCCAGCATGCGGCGCACGGCCAGCAGCTCGGCCAGGCTGGTCTCGCCCGCACGCCAGGCGCGCAGCGTGCGCTCGGCAGCACTGCGCTGCAGCGCGGCCGACTGGGCCTGGGCCTGGGCGGCGGCACGCTTGCCGGCCTGCTGGTTCCACAGCACATCAAACTCCGCGCCCAGGCGCTGCGCAGCAGCCAGGCGGCGTGACAGGGCAGCGTCGGCATCGGCCAGGGCGGCATCCGCCTGGGCCTTGCGATGCACCGATCCCAGCGGCAGGCTGAAGCTGACGCCGGCAATGCGCTCGGCACCGCCGCGTTCGCTGGTGGCGAACAGGCCTACCGTGGGGTCGGGGCGGCGCTCCAGATCGCTGCGCTTGGCCTGCTGCAGAGCGAGGGCCTCCTCCGCCTGGGCCAGCAGGTATTCATGGCTGTGCGTGATGAAGCGCTGGCGCAGCGGGGCTGCCGAATCGGCGGGGGATTCGTCCGGCAGCTCGGGCAGGGTGGTGGTCGCCAGGTCGGGCGTGCAGGGCACAGCGCACAGGCCGGGAAAGCGGGCCTGCAGCTCGGCCTGGGCCGCCTGCTCCTGGGCCTGTGCCACGGCCAGGCCGGCTTGCATGCGGGCCTGCTCGGCCCTGGCCAGCTCGGCCTCCAGCAGGGCAGCATCGCCGGCGCGCAGGCGGCGCTCGGCGATGCGGGCCAGCTCGGCAGCGGCATGGGCATTGTCCTGTGCGGCCTGGCGCGCCAGGCCGGCGCGCAGCCTGGCAAACCACAGGGCCAGCAACTGGCGCGCGGCTTCATGGCGGGCGTCTTGCGCGGCCACGCGGCCTGTGGTCTGGGTGGCATCGGCCAGCGCGGCATCGGCCTCGGACTTGCCCCACAGGCGCAGTGGGCGCTCCACGGCAATCTGGCCCTCGGCAAAGCGCTCACCAGAACCATCGCGCACCCAGCGGCGCTGGCCGCTGGCACGCACCACGGTTTCATGCGGGCCGGCGCGCAGGCCATCGGCCCTGGCCAGGCTGCCGCGCAGCAGCGCATCGGCGGCCTGTACGGCGGGCGACTGCGCCACGGCCTGGCGCACCGCCGACTCGGGCGGCAGATAGTGCTGGGCCTGGGCTGGGCCCGCCAACAGCAGGGCGGAGAAGGCCAGGGCGGAATACAGCGATTTTTGATGAAAACCGCCTGTAAACCTTGGGGTTAAAGCGTGGGTAGCTCTCATTTTTGAATCTCCTTGGCCGTGCGGGGCAGGCCGAAACGCTCGAACAGCAGCGGCAGCAGCAGCAAGGTCAGCGCGGTGGAGCTGAGCAGGCCGCCGGCCACCACCACGGCCAGTGGGCGCTGGATTTCCGAGCCCGGGCCGCTGGCCAGCAGCAGGGGCACCATGCCCAGGGCGGTGATGCAGGCCGTCATCAGCACCGGCCGCAAGCGGTCGCGAACGCCCTGGTGCACGGCCTGGGCCAGCGCCATGCCCGACGCCATCAGGGCGTTGAAATGCGAGACCAGCACCACGCCGTTGAGCACGGCAATGCCCAAGAGGGCGATGAAGCCCACCGAGGCCGGCACCGACAGGTATTCGCCCGCCACACGCAGCGCCGCCATGCCGCCCACCAGGGCAAACGGGATGTTGGCAATCACCAGCACCGCCTGCCGTGGCGAGCGGAAGGTGATCACCAGCAGCACAAAAATGGCCGCCAGCGCCAGCGGCACTACCAGGGCCAGGCGTGCGGTTGCACGCTGCTGGTTCTCGAACTGGCCGCCCCAGACAATGCGCAGCTCCTTGAGGCTGGCATCCTGAGCCACGGAAGCCTGGGCCTCTTGCACAAAGCCGGCCAGGTCACGTCCCTCGACATTGACCTGCACCACGGCAAAACGGGCGCCGTCCTCGTGGTCTATGCGCACCGGGCCGTCTTGCGCCGCCAGCGTGGCCAGCGAACTCAGCGGCCAGCTGCTGCCATCGGGGGCAGTGACCAGCAGGCCGGCAAGGCCTTCGGGCGAATGGCGCAGCGCCGCGCCGCCGCGCAGAATCAACGGGGTGCGCACCATGCCTTCGGGGACGATGCCCAGGTGCTCACCCTCGACCAGGGCGCGTAGCTGGGCCTGCAGGGCATCGCCGGAAAAACCGGCCTGGCCCAGCGCGGCGCGGTTGAGCACCAGCTGCAGGTATTGCACGCCGCTGTTGCTGGGGGCAATCACTTCGGCCGCGCCCGGCACGGCGCGCATGCGGGCGGCAATGGACTGGGCGGCCGCGTCGATCTGGGCCAGGTCGCTGCCAAAGATCTTGATGGCCACGTCGCCGCGTGCGCCGGTCAGCATCTCGGACACCCGCATTTCGATGGGCTGGGTAAAGCCATAGATCAGTCCGGGAAAGCCTTCGAGCACGCGGCGTATGGCGTCGGCAATGTCCTCCTTGCTGCCGCGCCATGTGGCACGGGGCTTGAGCACCAGAAAGGCGTCGCTTTCGTTGAGGCCCATGGGGTCCAGGCCCAGATCGTCAGAGCCCGTGCGCGCCACAATGGAGTGGATTTCCGGTACCTCCTGGAGCAAGGCCTGCTGCACACGCTGGTCCATGTCCAGCGAGGCGGCCAGCGAAATCGACGGCGCTTTTTGCAACTGCACGATGAGGTCGCCCTCGTCCATGGTGGGCATAAAGGTCTTGCCCACGGACAGGTAGAGGGCCGTCGCGCCGGCCAGTGCCAACGCGGCCAGGCCGAACACCGTGCGCCGGTGTGCCAGGCTCCAGTCCTGCAGCAGCGCAAAGCCTCGGTTGAGCCTGCGCACCAGCCAGGGTGCATCGCTGGCATGGGCGCGCAGCAGCAACGAGGCCAGGGCCGGCACCACGGTAAAGGCAATCAGTACCGAAGCGCCCAGGGCCAGCACAATGGTCAGCGCCACCGGGGCGAACAATTTGCCCTCCAGCCCCTGCAGCGTGAGCAGGGGCAGAAAGACGATGGCGATGATGGACACGCCGGCCAGCATGGGCGCGGAGACGGCTGCGACCGCGTGCTGGATCAAGGCCAGGCGGTCCACCGGCTGCGTGCTGCCGGGCAGCTCATCGCCCGCGTAGCTCAGGGTGCGCTCGATGTTCTCCACCACCACCACCGAGGCGTCCACCAACATGCCCAGCGCAATGGCCAGGCCGCCCAGGCTCATCAGATTGGCCGTCAGGCCCACATAGCGCATCAGCAGGAAAGTGGCCAGCATGGACAGCGGCAGCGTAGCCGCCACCACCAGGGCGGCGCGCAGGCCACCCAGGAACAGATACAGCGTGACCACCACCAGCACACTGGCTTCGACCAGGGCGCGCACCACGGTGCCCGCCGCGCGCGAGACCAGCTCGCCCCGGTTGTAGAACACCTGGGTGTGCATGCCCTCAGGCAGGCGCGGTGCCAGCTCGCTCAAACGGGTTTGCACGGCATCGACCAGGCTGCGCGCATCCACGCCGCGCAGTCCCAGCACCAGGCCTTGCACGGCTTCGCCTTGCCCGTCACGGCTGACGGCGCCGTTGCGCGTGGCCTCGCCCAGGCGCACCGTGGCCACATCGCCCACGGTGGCGGCGACGCGGTCGCCCTGGGCCGGTATGACCACGATGGCGCGCAAATCGTCGAGTCCGCGCACACCGCCTTCCACGCGCACCACCCAATGCTCTTCGCCGCGGTCCAGCCGGCCCGCACCGTCATTGCGGTTGTTGGCCTCCAGGGCCTGGCGCAGCTGCTCCAGCGTCACGCTGCGCGCACGCAGCCGGGCCGGGTCGGGCACCACCTCGTAGCTGCACACCGCGCCACCCAGGGCGTTCACATCGGCCACCCCTGGCACGGAGCGCAGGGCAGGGCGTATCACCCAGTCGAGCACGCGCCGGCGCTCGGCCAGCGTGTAGCCATCGCCCTCGATGGTGAACATGAACATCTCACCCAGCGGTGTGGTGATGGGGGCCAGCCCGCCTTCGGCCGTGGCCGGCAGCTCGCGCTGTATGCCGGCCAGGCGCTCGGACACCTGCTGGCGGGCCCAGTAGGCGTCCGTGCCTTCGGCAAAGTCCACGGTCACATCGCTGATGCCATATTTGGACACCGAGCGCACCATGGTCTTGTGCGGCAGGCCCAACAACTCCTGCTCCACGGGAGTGGAGACGCGCTGCTCCACCTCTTCGGGCGTCATGCCCGGCACTTTCAGAATCACCTTCACCTGGGTGGGCGAGATGTCGGGAAAGGCATCGATGGGCAGCTGCACATAGGCCCAGGCACCGGCAAGCGCCAAGGCCAGGGCGGCCAGCAGCACCAGGGCGCGTTGGCGCAGCGAAAAATCAATCAGCCTGGCCAGCATCACTCACCTCCAGCCAGCAAGCCCTTGAGCGCGGCAATGCCGGTCACGGCAATGCGGGCCTGGGGAGGCAGTGCGCCGCGCACCACGGCTGTGGCCTCGTCGCTGGCCTCCACGGCCAGCGGGGCAAAGTGCACGCCTTGGTCTGTGGCCAGGAACACGCCGGTCTGGCCCTGCCAGTGCACCAAGGCCGCCGCCGGGATGCGTTGGCGTTCGCCTGCGGTGGGCTGGGCCTTGTTGTCGGCTTTGTCTTGGGCCAGCTGCAGCGTGGCGGTCACGCTTTCGCCCAGGCGCAGCGCGCCCGTTTGGCTCAGCGCCACACGCACGCGCATGCCGGCCGAGCCATCGCCCACGGGCGCCATGCCCGCCACCTGGCCTATGGCATTGCGGGTGCTGACCTGCACGCGGTCGCCCACGCGGGGCAGCGGCACTTCACGGCCCAGCAAAAGGTCCAGCTCCAGGGCCTTGGGGTCGGCCACGCGCAGCAGCGGCGCCGATGCCTCCACACGGGCGCCGGGCTGCACCAGCACTTCGGTCACCACGCCGGCGCGGGGCGCCAGCAGCAGGGTCTCGTTGCCGGCGAGTTGCAGGCCGCTGGCGGTGAGCTCGGCCCTTCTGGCCTGGGCCATGGCGGTGGCTTCGGTTGCGCGCGCCTGGGTGGCTTGCCAGCGGCTGGCGGCGATGATGCCCTCGTCATACAGCGATTGGTCGCGGGCCAGGGATTGCCGGGCCAGGCGTGCCTGGGACTCGGCTTCGGCCAGCGCCCGCCGGGCTTCATAGAACTGGGGGCTGGCAAAAGCTGCCACGGCCTGGCCGGCGCGCACAGACTGGCCCAGGGCCACCAGCAGACGCGGCACGGCGCCGGCATAAGGGGCAGCGATCACGGCCTGGGCATCGGGCCGCAGCACCACGCGGGCATGGGCCGAGAGTTCCAGTGCGGCCGCGGCGGTGAGGGTTTGAAAGCGCACGCCCAGCGTGCGCGCCTGTTCGGGGGACAAGGACAGGGCCTCGGCGGCCATGCCTGCGGCTGGCAGCGCGAGTGCGCCAGCCAACAGCCATTGTGGGAAGAACATTCCTGACTCCGGAGAAAAAAGGGAAGTCATCCGTGCAGGCGCACGGATGCCACTCCATGCAAGAGCATGGAGCTTGGACAGCCTGTGAAAGGCTGAGGGAGCTCAGGAAAACAGGGGAGGGGCTTGGGCCGGAGACGGCCGTATCACGCGGCCACGCCAGAGGGACACCCTGCGAGCGGGTTCGGGGCGTGGCGTGGGGCGGGGGGTAATGCAGCGCATATGTGCGGCGCGCAGGCCCACGGTCAGCAGGGTCAGGCCGATGACGGCCAGCAGCGGCATGGGCAGCAGGCTCAGGGGTTGCAGCGCATCTTGCACATCGACTTCAAAAGGCTCTGTCTCGGCGGGCAAGGCCTGGAGCCCCAGCAAATCCTGGGCAGCGGCTTGGACAGCCTGTGGCTGGAAATGAGAATCAGCCATTCTCGAAGGCGTCTGGTGCACATGCAGGCCATCTTGGTTCGGGGTTCCGAAGTGGCCGTGCAGCAGCGGAATCAGCAGTTGCGCCACCATGATCAGCAGCAGCAATGCGCTCCGCCGAGAAAGTCTCAGGGTTGCACGCGACATGGCGCGGATTGTAGCGCCCCAATGACCTGCGCTGGAGCCTATGCCGGTGCAAAAGGCCTGCGAGAATAAGGCTGAAATTTTGACCAAGACCTTATGACGCCAAGCGAGCAAGACCAGCATTGGATGCGCCACGCCCTGCGCCTGGCGCAGCAGGCCGCGGACGCGGGCGAAGTGCCCGTGGGTGCCGTGGTGGTCAAAGACGGCCAGATTGTGGGCGAGGGCTGCAACACCCCCATTGCCAGCGACGACCCCACGGCCCATGCCGAGGTGCTGGCGCTGCGCGCTGCCGCGCGCGCTGTGGGCAATTACCGGCTCGATGGCTGCACGCTCTATGTGACCCTGGAGCCTTGCACCATGTGCAGCGGCGCCATGCTGCATGCCCGCCTGGCCCGGGTGGTGTATGGCGCGGCCGAGCCCAAGACCGGCGCGGCCGGCTCGGTGCTGAATGTGTTTGGCCATGCGGCCATCAACCACCAGACCGAGGTGGTGCGCGGCGTGCTGGCGCAGGAATGCGGGGCGCTGCTGGCCCGGTTTTTTCAGCAGCGCCGCCAGGCCCGCAAGGCGGCCACGCCTCACCCGTTGCCCGACACCGCGCTGCGCAACTCTGACGCAGCATTCACGGATTTGCCCGGCTGGCCCTGGCAGCCGCATTACCGCAGCGATCTGCCCAGTGGCCGCGGACTGCGGTTGGCCGCCGTGGATGAAGGCCCACGCCAGGCCCCGCAGACCTGGCTGTGCCTGGCTGCCAGCCCGGGCTGGGGCTATGTGTTTCGCCATTTGATTCCGGTCTGGTTGGCCGCCGGCCACCGCGTGCTGGTGCCCGATCTGCCGGGCTACGGCCGCAGCGACCAACCCAAGAAGCCCCAGGCCCATGACGCGGCCTGGCAGCAGCAGTTGCTGGCCGAATGGTTGCAGGGCTTGAGCGTAGAGAATGCCGTGCTGGTGGGCCAGGGCGATGCTGCACAGCTGGGCCTGGCCGTGGCCCAGCAGTTACCGGAGCGTTTTGCCGGTGCCTGGCTGCACGATGTCTGGCCAGGGCCGGCATCCGTACTGCCCCAACCCTGGATGCAATGGCAGCAGCAGGCCGGGCGCAAGCCGCAGTGGCCTGTGGGCGCGCAGCTGCAGCAGGCCTGGGGGCTGGCGCCCACGGCGGCCGAGCAGGCGGCCTTGGATGCCCCTTTCGCGGCGGCCGGCCACCGTGCCGCGTTGCAGGCCGCGCCGCAGCTGCAATCAAAGCGGCCCGCCATTCCCTGCGCGCTGCTGGAGGGTTGGCTGGCGCAGGGCCGCTGCTGGATTGGCAGCACCCCGGATGCCGTCCCCCTCCAGCCCTTGTGCAACGCCAAGGCTTTGCACGCGGCCTGGCTGCAGGCCTTGCCGGCCCTGGCGCAGCACCCAGATGCCTGGCAATGCAACCCCGATCTGAGCTGGGGTGCCGCGGCCGCCGCCAACGGTGCGCGCCGCGCTGTGGAATACTTCTGCCCATAGCCTGCAGGCCCAGCCTGCAGGCCGCTTGCCCAGTCCATGGGTCTTGATTTCTTCCATCTACGGAGCGCGCCGCAGGCTTGCGGTGCGGACAAGCTTTGGCCACCAACCGCAAATCCCCCAGCAAGAAAAACGCTTCGACCGCTGCCGCCGCTCCACAGGATTGCGGTCTGGAACATTGCACCCATGACCATGCGCACGATCACGGCCATGGTGCCCACCACGAGGATCATGAGCACGCCGACCATGTGCACACGGCGGATGGCAGCTGCTGCGGCCACGACCACAGCCATGGTCCCAAGCATATCTATGTGTATTCGCCCTCGGGCGCGGTGCGCGACAAGGCAGCTTTCAAGCGCGGCGTAAAGCGCCTGGAGGCCATGGGCCACCAGGTGGAGATTGACCCCGATGCCCTGGCCAGCAGCCAGCGCTTTGCCGGTGACGACGCCACCCGATTGGCCGCCATCCACCGTGCGGCCGCCAGCGGCGCCGATGTGGCGCTGGTCTCGCGCGGCGGCTATGGCCTCACGCGCATCCTGCCGGGCATCCAGTACAAGACCGTGGCCAAGGCCATTGCCAAGGGCACGCAGTTTGTGGGCCTGAGCGACTTCACCGCCTTCCAGCTGGCCATGCTGGCCCAGACCGGCGCCACCACCTGGGCCGGCCCGGTGCTGAATGCCGACTTCGGTGTGGACACCAAGGACGGCGCCGAGGTGGACGACATCATGCTGGACTGCTTTGCCGACTTGCTCAGCGGCCAGGGCGAGGGTGCGGGCTGGCATATGCCCAAGATTGGCGTGTTGCCCAATGGCAAGCCCCAGCTCAAGGACTTTTATGTGCCCGGTGGCGCCACCTTGTGGGGGGGCAATCTCTGCGTGCTGACCAGCTTGCTGGGCACGCCTTACTTTCCCCAGGTGGAAGGCGGCATTCTGTTTCTCGAAGACGTGGCCGAGCCGCCTTACAAGATAGAGCGCATGCTGACCCAGCTGCTGCTGTCCGGTGTGCTGGCCAAGCAAAAAGCCGTGGTGCTGGGGCAGTTCACGGAATTCAAGCTCAACAGCCATGACAAGGGCTTCAAGCTGCAGACTGTGATCGACTGGTTGCGCATGCAAGTCAAATGCCCGGTGCTGCAAGGCCTGCCCTTTGGCCATGTGGCCACCAAGGTGCTGCTGCCCGTGGGTGCCGAGGTGTCGCTGTCGGTGGAAGGGCGCGATGCGTTGATCTACTGGGGGCATCTTTGATCTGAAGCACCCCCTGAGCCGCTTCGCGTCTTCCCCCTCTCTATCGCTACGCGATGGAGGGGGACGGCACCAGCGCGGCGGGGCGGCCCTTGCGCGGTGCCCTTGTTGGGGACGCGCCAGTTTTGTACGTCATGCCCTTAGCCTGGTTTCCCCACCCTTTTTGTGCGGGGCTACCCGGTAGCGTGCAGCGCTTGATTCACTGAGAGGCATATTCGGAACATGTGGGAATTTGCGGCCTATCCCTTGTTGGCGCTGCTGTTTGTGGGCATTTTTACCCGCGAGGTGGTGGCGCCTGCGTCGCGCAACCATTGCGATCGGCGCTGGTTGCTGATGTCCACCCTGCTGGGGGTGGCCACGCTGGCCGTGACCTTGTTGGTGGGCCATGTGTTTGCCGAACATATTCGCTCGGTGGCGCTGTTCGATGTGGGAGGGCGCTGGCCCGCACCGCTGGTGGGGCTGGCCAGCTTCGGGCTTACCAGCTTTGTCTTTTACTGGTGGCACCGCGCCACGCACCGCTTTGATGGGTTGTGGCGCATCTTTCACCAGTTGCACCACAGCGCACCACGGGTGGAGGCGCTGACCGCTTTTTACGCCCACCCCATGGACACGGCGGCGGCCGTGCTGATGAGTGCGCTTTCCAGCTATTGGGTGCTGGGCGCCAGCCCGCTGGCAGCGGCTTTTGCCATTGGCCTGACCGGGGCATTCGATCTGTTTTTGCATGCCGACATCCGCACGCCGCGCTGGCTGGGCTACTTTGTCCAGCGGCCCGAGATGCACACCGTGCACCACCAGTACGGCCACCATGCCCAGAACTACGGCCTGCCCCTCTGGGATCTGCTGTTCGGCACCTGGGCCAATCCGGCAGAGCGTGTGCAGCACCTGGGCTTTGACGAGGCCAAGGCCGCCCGCATCAGCGATATGCTGCGCTGGCAGGATGTGCACAAAAAGCGCTGAAAAAGAATGGACACCGCATGGGCAAGGCTGCATTGCAATGGACGGATGAAATGCTGGCCCAACTGGGCCGGGAAAAAGATGCTGTGCTGGCCGAGCGCTGGGGCACATCGGCCAAGACAGTCAACCTCAAGCGCAACGCGCTGGGCATTCCGGCCTTTGGCCATTTCCAATGGACGCCTGAGGCCATAGCCCTGCTGGGCACCCGGCCGGATGCGGCCCTGGCCCAGCAACTGGGCATCAGCAAGGCCAGCGTGGTGGCCAAGCGCACCGAGTTGGGCATTGCGGCGGCGACAGGGGCGCCGACCACTTTTGACTGGACGGCAGAGGCCGTGGCTTTGTTGGGCACGGCATCGGATGCCAAGGTAGCCGCCCAACTGGGCCTGTCCCGGTTGACGGTCTACAACGCCCGTGTGGCCCGCGGCATTCCGGCCGCTACACGCGGTGCCACCTCCACGGCCGATACCGCCGCACCATGACCCAGCCCGCAGCCGCACCGGGTGGGCGCAGTGCCGATGTGCTGCCTGGCTCGGCCGCTGGCGCCTTCCCCTGGCGCAGCGCGCTGCGCTGTGCCATGGCGGGTTGGTTGTGGTTGGCGCTGCTCTGGTGCGTGCGCTATTTTTTGACCGATTTACCGCCCTGGGCCTGGCTGCTGGCCATCGTGGCCTTGCTGGCGCTGCCTGCCTGGGGCATGTGGCTGGCGCTGATGCTGGGCAAGCAGCTGCGGCGGCTGCAGTTTGCGCCGCAGGGGCATCTGGGGCGCTGGCTGGCCGGGGGCTGGTGGCCAGCCTGCAAAGCCCTGGCGGGCAGCTTGCTGCTGTGTAGCGTCACGCTGTGGCAGGCCTGGTTTTTGTCCGCCTGGGAATGGGGGCTGCTGGCCCTGGCGCCGGCGCTGTATGCGGCGTTGAGCATGTGGCTGCACGCCCGCCTGGCCTCGGAGTTTGCCAGCCCGGGCTGGACCTGGGCATGGAGCCAGCGTGGTGCCCGCTGGCTGCTGGTGCTGCTGCTGGGCGGTGTCTGGCTGTATGGCATGGCGCGCAGCAGCGACTGGGGCAGGGCGCTGACGCCCGGCATGGATCCGGCCGCACTGGATGCCGCCTTGGCGCACATTCAGTCCGCACCCTCGGGCCTGGTGCGCTGGGGGCTGGACAGCTTGCTCACCCTGCAGGTGGCGGGCGGGGCGATGGCTGATTTACCGCAGGGGCCGGCGCTGCGTCTGTTGCTGCTGGCCCTGTGTGGCCCGGTGGGTGTGCTGCTGTGTCTGGGCCAGGTGCTGCAAGGCGCAGCCAGCAACCGTGCGGTGCGGGGATATGCATGGCCCGCAGCGCGCGCCGGGAAGGGGCCGTCGGCTGCGGCCGCATGGTGGCTGGGTCTGGTGGGGGTGCTGCTGGCCGGCGTGCTGGTACAGACCACGGCTCAGGTGGATGCCTGGCTGCGCACGCATGCCAATCCGCTGGCCTTGCAGCGCATGCCGGAGTGCGAGCGCATAGGCCAGCAGCGCTACCGCCTGGGCACGCTGGAGGCCACGCGCCAGATTGCCTTGCAGGCCTTGGGGCAGATGCAGGCTACGCCGGCCTTGTGCACGGGCTTGCAGGGCGTGCAGCAAGAGATGGATGCGGCCGTGGAGCGCTATCTGGACTGGTATTTCAGCCTGGGTGCGGAATGGGGGCGTATGTTGCGCCTGCTGACCGGCAATGTGGAGGACTTTTTGCAAGACCAACTGGCCGCCACGCTGTCAACCACACCGGGGCTGGAGGCCTGGCTATCTTCTGTGCAGCAGCAGAGCGCACGGGACAGCGCCGCATTGCAGACGGCGCAGCAGCGCATGGCCCAGACGCTGGAGCGCCACCACCTGGCGCTGGATGCCGGCCAATGCCTGCTGCGTGCCGAGGTGGCCGAGCTGCCCGCTGTGCAACTGCTGGGCCAGGCCCAACAGCGCCTGACGGCCAGTGCGGTGGCCGGAACGGGCGCGGGCGCTTTTGCGGCTGTGGTGGCGGGCAAGGCCATGGCCAAGACCTCGATGAAAGCCGCCAGCAAGGTGTTGGCCAAGGCTGCCGCCAAGCAAGGGCTGGGCAAGGCCGGTGCGGCGGTGGCGGGCGCGGCCCTAGGTTCGGTCGTTCCCGGTGTGGGCACTGCGGCCGGAGCCATCGCCGGCGCGGTGGCAGGGGCTGTAGTGGGCGTGGGTCTGGATTGGGCTGCGCTCTATGCCGAGGAGCGCTTGACGCGTGATGCCATGCGCAGCGATTTGCGCGCCGCATTGGGCGAGCAGATGCAGGCCTTGGGGGCCGCATGGAACTGCGGCGCCGGGGAAAAGCCGCTGCCATGAAACCGGCCGGGTGCTATATGCACTGCCGGCAGTGCATGTTGTGGATTACCAGTCGAAGGCAGAGTCGCTGCTGGGAAAGTGCTGCACCGGGCATTCCCCGGCCGGTCCGGGGCGGTAGCCGAAGTGGTAGGCCATTTCGGAGCCAGCCCGGCAGGGGAGGCCGCCATACAGGCGCGCATAGGTGGCGCGTGCGCCGCTGCTGGAGCGGTAGCGGTCTTCGTTCTTGAACACCAACTTACCCGCCTGGTCCTGCACGCGCAGCGTGCCGAAAGAGGCATTGCTGGGCGTCTCAAAGTCGATCAATATGTCCGGCCCCTGCATGCCCAGCTGCGAGATGATGAGGAACACCGCTCTTTGCTCTTGCACCAGCTGCGCCTGGGTCAGCACGCGCATGCCGGGAACGGAGCGCAGCCGAGGCTGAAGTGCCAGGGCCTTGCCCTCCAGCAGCACGATGGCGGCATCATTGCCCGGCGCATCGCGTGTGGGGCCGGCACGCAACGTCTTGCTCAGGCGCTGCGTCAGGGCCTCCACCAATTCCTGCGTGCTGTAATCCGATGCGTCGCGCGCCTGTGCAGGCGCGCAGACCCATGCCAGCGCCCAGCAGGCCAGCACCACCACCCTCAGGGACTGCCAGGTTCTCATAGCGTCATTCTGTTGCGAAAAAATAGCCTGCCAAGCGCAGCCCTCCACGGTAGCACCGATGAGGATCATCAGCCCGGACAAGGCTGACAGCCAAGAGAGCCCATCAGCATGACTGCCTTGCCGCGTGCTTGCAAAAGCATAGCTGCTGATGTAATGCATGTCTGTGCAAGAAGCCGGTTTGATCGCGGTTTTCTTCTGCCTGCTGCCCGATGGGCTGAGGCAGGACAGGTATGGGAGCGGCGATTACCTGGTCGACTGCAGACGCTGGCGCAGCCATTCCTGGGCGGCAGGGCGCTGTTCATAGGCGAACTGCATGGCCGAGACCGCCACCTTGTGGCGCGCCACGGCCGACTCGTCTTCCATTTGCTCGGAAGTCGGCTTGTTGCGGTTGGGTGCAAAGCTCAGGCCATACACGCCACGCTCCACGCTAAAGCCGATCTCGTAGCCTTGGTAGCTGCCTATGCGCGAAAAGGCAAAAGCGGTATGGCTGGTGACCGAGGCGGGAAAGTTCACGTTCAAGGCCATGCCCTGGGGTAGCAAGGGGCCGTTGCCGCGCTGGGCGATCAGCCGATCGAGCAGTTGGAGGGTCAGCTGGGCCACCAGCTTGGAGCGCGGGTTGGCCAGGCCGGTGTCGTCGGCGGTGTCGGCATCGGCACTCAGCGCCATGGCGGGAATGCCACGGCCAAGGGCCGCCTGTGCGTTGGCAACCGTGCCCGAGTGGATGATGACCGCGCCAATATTCTGGCCCTCGTTGGGGCCGGAGAGCACGAGGTCTGGGGCCTTGCCCCAACGCTGCTTGCCCACGATATCCAGGCCGTAGAAAGTGGCGGTGACCGGTGTGCCATGGACATAGTGCCAGTCACCCTGGGTGTAGCCCGCTTTGGTAAAGGGGCCGGCTGCCGGCGCACCCACTGGGGCGGCGCCGTTGTGGCAGCCGTTTTCGGTGCGGATCTGTGGGTCTGCCTCCGCGTCGATGGTGCTGCTGCTGTACATGACAATGGCGCCGCTGCGGCCGCTTTGCGGACTGCAGGGCAGCGACACCAGCACATCATGCCCGGCAGATCGGAGGGTGTCATACAGCGCCTTGACGTTGCTGGTCAGTCCGTCGTCGTTGGTGATGAGGATGTTGAGCGCGGTAGCGGGCGAGGCAAACAGGGCAGTGGCCGCAGCCACCACAGCGAGACTGAAGCAGAAGGGTTTCATGGTGCGCACCGTGGGTGTGAGAGGGCTGACTGTGCGCAGTCCGGGTGACACAGGCATGACAGCTGACATGGGGCGTAGCACCTGGGCCGCGCTGACCCGGTATTGCACGCCCGTTTGCATGGCATGTCCATGGTGGCAACCGAGGGTAGGGTTTCAAGGGGCACGCCCCTCCCAAGACCGCCGTGACGGCCACTGGGCATGCCTCGTTCAGCAACAGCCCCCAGCGCCTTGCTCACCCCCAGCGTGGCGCTGGTTCCGCTGGGGTGGGGCGTGTTTACTGGATCTTGGCGCCCGAGGCTTCAACCAGGGCCTTGGAGGCGCTGAAGTCGGCCTTGTACATGGCATCAAATTCCTTGATGGACATGGCCTGGGGCTCGGCGCCCTGGGCGGCAATGGCTTCCTTCACCTCGGGCATGGCCAGCAGCTTGTTCACCTGGGCATTCATCTTCTGCACGATGGGGGCGGGGGTGCCGGCCGGCATGAACAGGCCATACCAGGTGCTGACATCAAAGCCCTTCATGCCGGCGTCCTGCATGGTGGGAACGTCGGGCAGCGAGGAGGAGCGCTTGGCCGAGGTGACGGCCAGCGGGCGCAGCTTGCCGGCCTTGATCTGGCCAATGGCCGAGGGAATGGAGGACACCAGCAGGTCCACATTGCCGGCAATGGCATCCATCAGCGCCGGGTTGGAGCCCTTGTAGGGCACATGGGTCAGCTCGATGCCAGCGGCCTTTTCAAACATATGGCCGGCGATGTGGATGCTGGTGCCGTTGCCAGGCGAGCCATAGGTGATCTTGCCGGGCGTGGCCTTGGCGGCCTTGACCACATCGGCAATCGACTTGTAGGGCGAGTTCACGCTGGTGGCAATGATGACGGGCGTATAGGCCACATGGGCCACGGGCGTCAGGTCCTTGACCGGGTTCCAGGGCAGGCTTTTGTACAGATAGGGGCCCAGGATCAGATTGTCCTTCTGGCCCATGACCATGTCATAGCCGGTGGCAGGGGCCTTCACGGCGTCGCTGATGCCTATGGTGCCGCCGGCGCCACCCTTGTTCTCGGGCACGATGGCCCAGCCCGTGGTCTCGGTCAGCTTGTTGGCGATGACGCGCGAGAGAATGTCGGTGCCGCCGCCCGGTGGGAAGGGGATCACCAGGCGCACGGGCTTGCTTGGATAGTCCTTGGCGTCGCCTTGGGCAAAGGCATGGGTGGCAGTGGCGCCCAGGGCCAAGGCCATGGAAGTGCAGGTGATCAGTTGGCGAAACATGGGGAAAAGCTCCGGAGACAAAGGTCAGATCGGGACTGCCGTGGCCAGGGGGCACGGCAGAGCCATCACAGAGTGGGCTGTTTCGATGATGGGCAAGGATAGGCCGCCCATCAAGAGGGTTTGCTCCGGGTTTCGGAGCGCTTGCGCCCCGGCAGCAATGCCGAAGCCGTCTCCCGTGCTCCAGCGCGCTGTGCCTGCCGGGGTGGCCGGCATGGCAATGGTTGGCGGCCTTTCTCCGATCGGGAGCAAAGACTGCAAGGCCCACAAGGCACGCGGTTGCGTGGGGAAAAACAAATAGTAGCCCGCATTCCCCGGCGTGCTGAGCAAGCGCACCTCAAAAGTGCATGCGCCTTGCGGGCCATGGCTGCGGGGCCTTGCAGCCACAGTCTGGGCAGGGCGTGAGATTCGCTATGAGAGCGTTGCCGGGCTGAATATCTGGCTATAGATTCAGCCCAGCTTGGTGGCTCTGCACACTGGCTGCCGCCCTGGCCGGTGGTGGTGGCAGGGCGGCTGGCTTTGCATCGTGAATGGCGATGGGGTAGGTCGCGGTGTGCGGCTTCCCCATTGCCAGGATGCCACGATGCTCAGGCTTGGCGCACATCGGCCACCACGGCCTGGCCAAAGTCGGGTCGATCCAGCCAGGCCAGCACGCGGGCTGCAGCATCGCGCGGCGAGGTCAGGCTGCCCGTGGCATGCAGCTGGGCAAAGCGCTCCACATCCGGGAACTGCCCGGCATCACTGCTGCGCAGCTGCACCTGCATATCGGTGTCGATCACGCCGGGTGCCAGCGAGCAGATGCGGGCACCGTGGGGCTTGGCTGCTTCGTCCAGCGCCACCGAGGCCGAGAAGATGTCCATGCCCGCCTTGGCGGCGCAGTAGGTGGCTTGCGAGGCAATGGCGCGGCGGCCCAGGCCGGAGGAAATGTTCAGCACCTTGCGCGGCTGCGTCCAGGCCTCGGAGGCCTGCAAAAAGGCGCTGGTCAGCAGCATGGGCGCTTCCAGTCCCACGCGCAGGCCATTGGCAACGGCGCTCCAATCGCTGTGGGCCAGTGGGGCAATGGGCGGAATCATGCCGGCGTTGTTGATCAGCGTGGCGCTGGTGAACTGGGTGGCGTCCTGGCTTTGCAGCCAGTCGCGCAGCGCGGCCGCGGCTGCGGCGGGCGTGGCCAGGTCATGCTGCCACTGCTGCAGCGGCACATTCAACTGGGCGGCCAGCGCATCCAGCGCGGCATTGCGCTGGCGTGCGATGGTGATGAGCTGGTGGCCTTGCTGCAGCAGTTGCTCGGCCATGGCCAGGCCCATGCCGCGCGAGGCGCCGGTGAGGAGGGTGAGGGGGCGTTTTTGCATGCGGCTGATGGTAGCGGCTGCAGTGCGGCATTCCGCAAAGTTGCGGGCGTGGAAAAAAGCGGTGGACAGGCCCGGTCCCATGGCTGCGGAGTGCATTACCAATATGTAGAAGCCAATGCGCCGCCGCCATAATCTGTGGCTCAAAGAGATAGGGATGGCATGGACAAGAAGCAGCTCAGCGAAGCCGATATTGGTGCGAAGTTCAATATATCGCCTTGCAAAAAGATGCCCAGGTCCGGCGTGAGCAGCATGAAAATCATGCTGCCACACAGCTTGGAGGGCAGGGCATGAGTGCCACCACGACCGACAACCCGCGCATAGCCATCTACCAAAGCGCCAATGGTGAAGTGGCTGTGCGCTTGTCTGATGACACGATTTGGCTCAGTTTGCAGCAGATTGCGGACCTGTTTGGTCGGGACAAATCCGTGATCTCGCGACACTTGCGCAACGTTTTCCAGAGCGAAGAACTGCAACGTGAGGCAGTTGTTGCAAAAAATGCAACAACTGCTGCGGACGGCAAAACCTATCAAGTCGAGCATTTCAATCTCGACGCCATCATCTCGGTGGGCTACCGGGTGAACTCGGTAGAAGGCACAAGGTTTCGCCAATGGGCCTCCCGCCTGCTGCGTGAGCATCTCACACGGGGCTACACCCTCAATCGCCACAGGCTGGAAACCAATGCTGCAGAGCTGCACGCCGCACTGGAGCTGGTGCGCAAGGCCGCCCAAACACCCGAGCTGACGGTAGAGACCGGGCGTGGCCTGGTCGATATCGTCACCCGCTATGCCGACACTTTTTTGTGGTTGCAGCGCTATGACGAAGGCCTGCTCACCGAGCCTGCCGCCGAGGCCGGTGGCCGCCTGCCCACGGTGAGTGAGGCGCGCCATGCACTGGCAGGCCTCAAGGGCGATTTGATGCGGCGCGGCGATGCCACGGAACTGTTTGCCAAGGAGCGTGGAGATGGGCTGGCGGCTCTGCTGGGGAATCTGGACCAAACCGTGTTCGGAGAGCCTGCCTACCCCAGCATCGAAGCCAAAGCGGCCCATCTGCTGTACTTCGTCATCAAAAACCACCCGTTTGCGGATGGCAACAAGCGCAGTGGCGCATTTTTGTTTGTGGACTTTTTGCACCGCAACAGCCGTTTGCTGGGGGCCGATGGCCAGCCCGTGATCAACGACATGGGCCTGGCTGCGCTGGCCTTGCTGGTGGCCGAGTCCGACCCCGCGCACAAAGATGTGCTGATTCGCCTTGTGATGCATATGCTAGCCAAAAACGGTTCTGGCGCTTGAGGGGAGTGCATAGGCTGCTATCTATCTGTATGCCTCACCTTCTCGCTGAACATCCAGCATCACCCCCAGGTTCTCGAGCGCTGAGCCAGCAGCTGCGCGACAAGCTGAGCCAGGCGCGCAGCACCCAGGCCCAGCTGGTGCAGGCTATGGCCGACAGCGCTCTGCAGGCATAAAAAAAGCAGTGCGCCGCACGCACTGCCCGCATCGCACAAAACTGGCGCTGCCCACGCCAGGGCACCGCGCAAGGGCCGCCTTGTATCCCGACTAGGTGCCGGTGCCGTCCCCCTCCGGCGCATAGCGCCAGAGAGGGGGAAGACGCGAAGCGGCTCAGGGGGCGTTTTCTTTCACCCGCCCAGATACGCCTTGCGCACCTGGTCGTTCTTCAGCAGATTGGCGCCCGTGTCTTCCAGCACCACGGAACCGGTTTCCAGCACATAGCCGCGGTCGGCAATTTGTAGGGCGCGGTTGGCGTTTTGCTCCACCAGGAACACGGTCACGCCCTCGGCGCGGATCATCTGGATGATCTCGAAGATCTGGGCAATGATCAGCGGGGCCAGGCCCAGCGTGGGTTCATCCAGCAGCAGCAAACGCGGCTGGCTCATCAGCGCGCGGCCAATGGCCAGCATTTGCTGCTCGCCGCCGGACATGGTGCCCGAGCGCTGATTGGCACGCTCACGCAGGCGGGGGAACAGCTTGAAGACATGCTCCTTGCCGGCCTCGATTTCCTGCTTGTTCAGAAAGAAGCCGCCCATTTGCAGGTTCTCGGTGACGGTGAGGTCGGAGAACACGCGGCGGCCCTCGGGCGAGATGGCGATGCCGCGGCGCATGATGTGGTGGGTGGGCAGCGAGGTGATGTCCTCGCCCTCAAAGTGAATGGTGCCGCTGCTGGCGCGCGGGTTGCCGCACACCGTCATCAACAGCGAGGTCTTGCCCGCGCCGTTGCTGCCGATCAGGGTGACGATCTCACCCTGGTTCACCTTGAGGCTGACCTGGTTCACCGCGCAGATGGCGCCGTAATGCGTGGAGACCTTCTCCAGCTCCAACATGGTCTTGCTCATCATGCCTCTCCCAGATAGGCCTTGATGACCCGCTCGTTGTTGCGTATGGCCTCGGGCGTGCCTTCGGCAATGGGCTTGCCGTATTCCATCACCATGATGCGCTCGGACACGCCCATCACCAGGCCCATGTCATGCTCGATCAGCAGCACGGCCACGCCGTGCTCGTTGCGCAGCCGGTCGATCAGGGCCTGCAGGTCTTTCTTTTCCTGCGGATTCAGGCCGGCGGCGGGCTCGTCCAGCATCAACACCTTGGGGGCGGTGATCATGCAGCGGGCGATTTCCAGACGGCGTTGGTGGCCATAGGCCAGGTTGCCGGCCTCGCGGTTGGCGAATTCGCGCAGGCCCATGAAGTCCAGCCAGTGCAGGGCGCGGTCTATGGCGTCACGCTCGCTTTGGCGGTAGGCCTTGGTGTTGAACAGCCCACCCAGCACCGAAGCGCTGGTGCGGCGATGCTGGGCCACCAGCAGGTTTTCCAGTGCCGTCATGCGCTTGAACAGGCGCACGTTCTGGAAGGTGCGCACCACGCCGCGCTGGGACACGCTGTGGCTGCCCAGGCCGGCAATCGACTGCCCCTCCAGCGCCACCTGGCCGGTGGAGGGCTTGTAAAAGCCGCTGATGCAGTTGAACACCGTGGTCTTGCCGGCGCCGTTGGGGCCGATGATGGCGAAGATTTCCTTGGGCTTGAGCGACAGCTCCACGCCGTCAACGGCCAGCAGGCCGCCAAAGCGCATGCTCAGGTTTTTGACTTCCAGGATGGGGTTCATGCGGCATCTCCTTGCTTGGATGCCGGCACTTGCACATGGTGGCGCTTCATGGGCAGCAGGCCCTGGGGGCGCCAGACCATCATCAAAATCATGACCAGGCCAAAAATCAGCATGCGGTATTCGGAGAACTCGCGGGCCAGCTCGGGCAGCACGGTCAGCAAGATGGCGGCCACGATCACGCCCAGCTGCGAGCCCATGCCGCCCAGCACCACAATGGCCAGGATCAGCGCGGACTCGATGAAGGTGAAGGATTCGGGGTTGACGATGCCCTGGCGCGCCGCGAAGAACGCGCCGCCAAAGCCGGCGAACATGGCGCCCAGCGTGAAGGCCGAGAGCTTGATCTTCATGGGGTTGAGTCCCAGCGAGCGGCAGGCGATCTCGTCCTCGCGCAGGGCTTCCCAGGCGCGGCCTATCGGCATGCGAATCAAGCGGTTGCTGATGAGCAGCGTGACCACGGCCAGCAGCAAGGCCATCAAATACAGAAAGATCACCATGTGCATGGAGTTGAACTCCAGGCCGAAGAACTGGTGGAAGGTGGTGCCGTCCTCGGTCAGTGGCGAGCGCGTCATGGGCAGGCCCATCACGGTGGGCTTGGGGATGCTGGAAATGCCGTCCGGACCACCGGTCCAGTCGGTCAGGTTCACCAGCAGCAGGCGGATGATTTCGCCAAAGCCCAGCGTCACGATGGCCAGATAGTCACCGCGCAGGCGCAGCACCGGAAAGCCCAGGACAAAGCCGAACAGGGCCGCCATGGCACCCGACAGCGGCAGGGCCTGCCAGAAGCTCCAGCCCGCCCAGTGAAACAGCAAGGCGTAGGTGTAGGCGCCAACGGCGTAAAAACCCACAAAGCCCAGGTCCAGCAGGCCGGCAAAGCCCACGACGATGTTCAGGCCCAGGCCCAGCATCACATAAATCATGGCCAGGGTGGCGATGTCTACCGCGCTGCGACCGGCAAAGAAGGGCCAGGACACGGCAAACAGCAAAGCGGCCAGGAACAGGCCGTTGCGGTGGCGTGCAGGCACCGAGGGCAGGGCCGGCAGGCGCCAGCTGCGGGTGGCGCCGCGCAGGGCGGGGCGTACCAGCTGCCAGCAAAAGACGATGGCGCAGGCCCAGATCACATAGTCCCATTGCGCCACCAGATAGGTGCGCATGCCGGCGCGCTCCAGGTGCAGGCCGAAGATGGGAATGATCAGCAGCGCGGTGATGACGGTGGCCAGCAACGCCGGCCCGAATTGAAGGCGTAGGCGGTGCATCAGACTTTCTCCACTTCAGGTTTGCCCAGCAGGCCGGTGGGGCGGAAGAGCAAGATCAGCACCAGCAGGCCAAAGGCCACGATGTCCTTGTATTCCGACGAGATATAGGCTGCGGCAAAGGTCTCGGCCACGCCCAGGATCACACCGCCCAGCATGGCGCCGGGAATGGAGCCTATGCCGCCCAGCACCGCAGCCGTGAAGGCCTTGATGCCAGCGATAAAGCCGATGAAGGGGTTGAGCTTGCCCACGGCCAGCGCAATCAAGACGCCGCCCACGGCGGCCAGGATGGCGCCCAGCACAAAGGTGAACGAGATCACGCGGCTGGTGTTGATGCCCAGCATGCTGGCCATGTGCATGTCTTGTGCGCAGGCGCGGGAGGCACGGCCCATGCGGGAATGCTTGATGTAGAGGGTCAGCAGCAGCATCAGCACCACGGCCACGACGATGATCAGCACGCGGGCATAGGGCACGAACACTTCAAAGCTGTTGCCCATGTGGAAATTGAAGGCGCCGGGCAGCAGCGCAGGCACGGCCATGTCGCGCGCGCCCTGGCCCAGGGCCACCCAGTTCTGCAAGAAGATGGACATGCCGATGGCCGAGATCAGGGCCACCAGACGCGGGCTGTTGCGCAAGGGCTTGTAGGCGACCTGTTCCACGGCAAAGCCGTAGACGCCGGTGATGACGGCGGCGACCACCAGCATCAGGGCGATGATGGCCCAGATGGGCAGGGCGCCCTGTGTGCCCACGGCCGACAAGGTGACCAGGCCGACATAGGCGCCCAGCATATAGATGTCGCCATGGGCGAAATTGATCATACCGATGATGCCGTAGACCATGGTGTAGCCGATGGCGATCAGGGCGTAGATGGCTCCGAGTGAGAGCCCGTTGAAAAGCTGTTGTATCAGCTGGGGCAACAAGTCAGACATGCTGTCTTTTCCGCCGTTGAGGGCCGCTGGCAGTGATGGCGGGAGGCCCTGGTTAAAGAAACGGGGCAGGAAGCCGGTGGTAAGCGGCAGTCCTGCCCCGAGTGGTTGGCGTGGATTACTTGGCCAGCGTCTTGCTGCCGTCCTTGTGCCACTGGAAGACCTGGAAGTCGAAGGACTTCAGGTCACCTTGCTTGACCCAGGAGGCCTGGCCGATCACGGTGTCGATCGTGGCCTTGTGCAGGTGGTCGGCCACCTTGGCGGGGTTGTCGCCCGCGGCCTTGATGCCTTCCAGCAGCGTCTGGGCGGCGGCAAACGAGGTCAGCTGGAAGGCGCCCGAAGCATTGCGCTTGGCATCCTTGAAGGCCTTGACCACGGCGGCGTTCTTGGGGTTGGCAGAGAAGTCGGCCGGCAGGGTCACCAGCATGCCTTCGACGGCATTGCCGGCAATGGCGTTGACTTCGGGGTTGCCCACACCTTCGGGGCCCATCATCTTGACCTTCAGGCCTTGCTCGGCGGCCTGGCGCAGCAGCAGGCCCATTTCGGGGTGGTAGCCCCCGAAGTAGACAAAGTCCACGCCCGCGCCCTTGAGCTTGGTGATGACGGCGGAGTAGTCGCTGTCGCCGGCATTGATGCCTTCGAACAGGGCCACGGGTACATTGGCCTTCTTCAGGTCGTCGCGCACCGAGGCTGCAATGCCCTGGCCGTAGGATTGCTTGTCGTGCAGAACAGCGACTTTCTTGGGCTTGGCCTGTTCGATGATGAACTTGGCGGCAGCCGGGCCTTGCTGGTCGTCACGGCCGATGGTGCGGAAGATGAAGTGGTAGTTCTTGCCATCGGTCAGCGCGGGCGACGTGGCAGAAGGGGTGACCACGACCACACCTTCGTTGTTGTAGATGGGGGCGGCGGCAATCGATGCGCCGGAGCAGACGGGGCCGATCACATAGCCGATCTTGCTGTTGACCACGCGGTTGGCGGCCACAGGGCCTTGCTTGGGTTCGCAGGCGTCGTCCACCGGCACCAGTTCGATCTTCTTGCCATTGATGCCGCCGGCGGCATTGGCCATTTCCACGGCCGTGGTCGCACCTTCCTTGACCATGTCACCGTATTGCGTCAGAGGACCGGTCGTGGGGATGACCAGGGCGATCTTGATGGCCTGGGCGTGGGCCGTGCCCAGGAAGGCAGCGCCTGCAAGACCGAGGGCGCAGGCGAAGGTATGCATACGGAACGGAATGCGCATGGGAATCCTCTCTGTTGTGGTGAAGTGTTCGAGAAAGCGTGCTGATGGTTTGCAATGTCCGTGCCAAATACAAGGCGGGAAAATTGGCAAGTTGTAAAGCTTATCGGGCGGGTCTCCTACAACAATGGGGTTTATTCCTATGGATGCGCTGCTTTCAACTTTGTAGCGCCTGAAGCGGTTCTGTACTGGTTTTGATTTGCAGGAATATTGCGTAAATGTGGCGAATGTACTGCGACGCTACAGTTTTTTGTACATGGGGAGGTGGTGGCGCTGGAAGTCTTGCGTTGCGGCGGGATGCACTGCTGCGCCAGCGCCGCAAGTAGCAGAGTGCCGCGCAGGGTTGAGAGGGCCGTGAATACCCTGGGTTGTGGCGGCGCGCAGGATTAAAACGGGGCCGGGCTGTGCAGATCCAGGAGCTCGCCCGTCACCGGATGGGCAAAGCGCAGCTGGCAGGCATGCAGCAGCAGGCGTGGGACGGCGGCCGCCAGCGCGGGCGGGGCGTACAGGGCATCGCCCAGCATGGGGTGGACCAGATGCTGCATATGTACCCGCAGCTGGTGGGTGCGGCCGGTGACGGGCTCCAGAGCCAGGCGTGTGGCCGGGCCACCGCCATGGGCAGCATCGCCCCAGGGGCCCAGCACGCACCAGCGGGTCTGGCTGGGCTTGCCTTCGGGGCCCACATGGCGCAGTGGGCGTTGGCTCCAATCGGCAGCAATCGGCGCGTCCAGCAGCTGCCAATGGCCGGGCTGGGCCTGGGGCATGCCGGCCACCACCGCCTCATAGCTCTTGTGGACCAGGCGCTGCTCGAAGGCCAGGCTCAGTGCACGCTGCACTTCCACGCTGCGCGCCATCAACACCAGGCCGGAAGTCGCCATGTCCAGACGGTGCACGACCAGGGCATCCGCCCACCGCGCCTGGGCACGGGCGCTCAGGCAGTCCTGCTTGTCCGGCCCCTTGCCGGGCACACACAGCAGGCCGGCCGGCTTGTCCAGCACCAGCAGGTAGGCGTCTTCATACAGGCAGTGCAGCGGCGCTGCGGGGGAGGGGGGAAGCATGGGAGATCAAGAAAAACAGTGATGGAGAGGGTGTGCGGTGCACCGGTTGCGCCTCGGACTGCCCTTCACCCCAGCCCTCTCCCCTGAGGGGCGAGGGAGTGAAGCCAGGGCGCAGCATATAAAACCGGCGCAGCCCAAGCGCGAGACGGCCAGCAAGGGCCGCCCCGCAGCAAAGGCCGTCGTCCCCCTCAGGGGGAAGGCGCCGCAGGCGACTCAGGGGGAAGACTTCAACAACTGATCCACCGTGGTACACAGCTCTTCCACGTCATTGGGCTTGTGGATCAGTGCTCTGGCGCCGGCGGCCAGGGCTTCCTGCTCGATTTCAGCGGTGATATAGCCCGAGGCCAGGGCCACGGGAAGGTCAGGGCGTATCTGCAGCGCGGCGCGCACCAGGTCCACGCCGCAATAGCCCGGCATGTTGTAGTCGGTCACCAGCAGCTGGTAGCGCTGCGGGTCGTTGTGCAGCGCGGTGGTGGCTTCGTGCGGGTCGCAAAAGCCGGTGACCTGGTAGCCACGGCGTTTGAGCAGGCGCTTGACCAGGAAGACCATGGCCTCGTCATCGTCCACATACATCACATGGCAGCTGGCTTGCCAGGCGGCGGGGGCGGGGGCTTGCGCCACCACGGAGGCGCGGCGCACCTTGGGCGCGGCTTCGGGCAGGCTGATGCCTTGCGCCACCGGGAAGAACAGCGTGAAGCGGCTGCCCAGGCCGGGCTGGCTTTGCACGTCGACCGCGCCGCCGTGGGTGCGCATCACGCCATGCACCACGGCCAGGCCCAGGCCGGTGCCCTGGCCCACGGGCTTGGTGGTGAAAAAAGGCTCGAAGATGCGCTGCACCGTGCTGGTGGACATGCCCGGCCCGTTGTCCTGCACCGTGTAGGTGATGTAGGGGGCGGGCGGCAGGCCCAGGCGCTCGCACAGGCGCGGCTCGGGCTCGGCCAGGGTGGCCGCCATGTGCACCATGCCGCGCACTTCGCCAATGGCGTGGATGGCATTGCTGGCCAGGTTGAACAGGGCCTGCTCCACCTGGGTGGAGTCGGCCAGCAGGGCGGGCAGGTCGACGTCGATATGGGTGTGCAGCTCGATGGCGGGCGGTAGCGACACGCGCAGCAGGCGCTCGGTGTCGCGCAGCACCTCGCCCGCACGCACCGGGTGGCGCTGCGGGGGCTGGTTGCGGCTGAAGGTCAGGATCTGACGCACCAGATCGCGGGCGCGCTTGCCGGCTTTTTCGATCTCGTGCAGGCTTTCCTGCAGCTGGGGGTTGGAGGCCGCGTCGGCCATTGCCAGCTCCACATTGCCCAGAATGGCGCCGACGATGTTGTTGAAGTCGTGGGCGATGCCGCCGGCCATGGTGCCCAGGGCCTGCATCTTGTGCGATTCGCGCAGCTGCGCTTCCAGCTCGCCACGCAGGCTTTCCGCGCGCTTGCGGCTGGACAGGTCGCGGGCGAAGACCGTGGTGGTCTCGCCCTCGCCATAGCGCTCGAAGGAGATGCTGACCTCCACTGGCACCGTGCGGCCGGTGGCGGTGCGGCCATCCATTTCGCCCAGCACGGCCTGGGTGGTCAGCGGGGCCAGCTCCAGCGCCTGGGCCGCGTCGGGTAGAAAGCGTTCCAGCGGGCTGTTCAGCGCCTCTTGCATGGGGCAGAGAAACAGCGTGGCGGCCGTGGGGTTGAAGACGGTGATGCGCCGCTGGCTGTCCACGCAGATGATGGCATCTTGCGAGGTGTTGATCACGGCTTCCAGCCGGCGCTCGCTGGCGTGCAGCTGGGTGTTGCGCTCCTGCAGGGCTTGGCGTTCGGCCAGCAGCGGGCCCTGGTCGACCACGGCACACATGAACTGGGCCGAGGCCGGCCCCTCGCGCTGGGGAATCTCGATGCAGGCAATGTGCAGATCGCCCTGCATGGTCTGGCCGCTGGCCACGGCGAACAGCACCTCATGGACTTCGCTGCGGCCGTTGTGGCGGGCATTGCGGAAGGCGCGTTCGACGCGCTCCGTGTCCACCGGATTCACAAAAGGCATGAAGCAGGCCAGCAGCCGGTCCTGGGAGGGCGGCTGGAAGGCCGTGTGCGCCATGGCATTTGCCTGGATGACCATATCGTGCTCGTCAATGACCAGCAAGGGCAGGGGCACGCTGGAGAACAGGGCCTCGAAGCGCTCGGAGGCGCTTTCCGCCACGGCCTGGCTGTAGTCCAGCACCTTGTTCTGGATTTCCAGCTCGGCCTGGTAGTTGCGCAGCTCGGCAATCAGGGCGCTCAGCGGGTCGCCCTCGTCGATGTCCTGTGCCTCCCAGGCTTCCAGATGGGGAAAGCTCGGTGCCAGAGGGGGAGCGGGTGCCATCGACGGGGCCGCCGGCAGCAGATCCTGTACAGCGTCGGGGTCTTCGTGGTGCAGCAGAAAGGAAAGGTCCGGGCGGCTCATCGGTGGTCAGTTGCCGCAGCGCATAAGGCCACAGGGACGGGCAGTGTAAGCCCCTTGCCGGGAACGCTACAAGCGCAGCCCGGCAGGGGCGGGTGGCTTACTCGGATAAGTCGCCCACCGGCACGCAGCTGCAAAACAGGTTGCGGTCGCCGTAGACGTTGTCGACACGGCCCACCGGGCTCCAGTATTTGCTGCGGCGCAGGGCTGGGATCGGATAGGCCGCAGTCTCACGGTTGTAGCCATGGGCCCAGTCATTGCCCACCACCTGTTCGGCCGTGTGCGGGGCATTTTTCAGCGGGTTGTCCTCGCGGTCCCAGCGGCCGGCCTCGATCTGGCGGATTTCCTCGCGGATGGCAATCATGGCCGCGATAAAGCGCTCGATTTCGGCCAGGGGTTCGCTTTCGGTGGGCTCCACCATCAGCGTATTGGCCACGGGAAAGGACAGCGTGGGCGCGTGAAAGCCATAGTCGATCAGGCGCTTGGCCACGTCCTCGGCCATGACGCCGCTGCTGTCCTTGAGGCCGCGCAGGTCCAGGATGCACTCATGCGCCACATGGCCATTGCTGGAGGCATAGAGCGTGGGGAAGTGGTCCTTGAGGCGGGCGCTGATGTAGTTGGCGCTCAATATGGCCGTTTCGGTGGCGGCCTGCAGGCCTTGCGCGCCCATCATGCGGATATACATCCAGCTGATGGGCAGCACCGCCGCATTGCCGAGAGGCGCCGCGCTCACGGCCCCCGTCTTGGAAGTAATACCTCCCGTGGCATGGCCGGGCAGAAAAGGCACCAGGTCCTCCACCACGCAGACCGGGCCCACGCCGGGGCCGCCACCGCCGTGGGGGATGCAAAAGGTTTTGTGCAGATTCAGGTGGCTGACATCGCCGCCAAACTCGCCGGGCGCGGCCACGCCGACCAGGGCGTTCATATTGGCGCCGTCCACATAGACGCGGCCGCCGTGCTGGTGCACCAGGGCGCAGAGTTCCTTCACCTGGGTCTCGAACACGCCGTGGGTGCTGGGGTAGGTGATCATCACGCAGGCTAATTTTGCGCTGTGCTGCTCGCACTTGGCCTGCAGGTCGGCCAGGTCCACATTGCCCTGTTCGTCGCAGGCCGTCACCACCACCTGCATGCCCACCATCTGGGCGCTGGCTGGGTTGGTGCCATGGGCGCTGCTGGGGATCAGGCAGATGTTGCGGTGGGATTCGCCCCGGCTGGCATGCCAGCCCCGTATGGCCAGGAGGCCGGCGTATTCACCCTGGCTGCCGGCATTGGGCTGCAGGCTGACGCCGGCGTAGCCCGTGGCCTGGCACAGCCAGGCGCGCAGCTGGGCGTCCAGCTGGGCATAGCCTTGCTGCTGGTCTGCGGGTGCAAAGGGGTGGATATGGGCAAACTCCGGCCAGGTGATGGGAATCATCTCGCTGGTGGCGTTGAGCTTCATGGTGCACGAGCCCAGGGGGATCATGCTGCGGTCCAGCGCCAAATCCTTGTCCGAGAGGCTGCGGATATAGCGCAGCATGGCGGTTTCGGAGTGGTGGGTGTTGAACACCGGGTGGGTCAAAAAGCTGCTGCTGCGCTGCAGGCCATCGGGGATCAGCGAGGGCGCGCCCTCGTCCATGGCCTCTATGGTGGGCAGTGCCTGGCCGTCCTTGGCAAAGATGGACCACAGCAGCTGCACATCGGCGCGGGTGCTGGTCTCGTCCAGGCTGATGCACAGGTAGTCGCTCCCCACTTTGCGCAGATTGGCGCCCTGGGCCATGGCACGTGCAGCGATGGTGGCTGTGGCTGTCTGGGTGTGCAGGCTGAGGGTGTCAAAAGCCGTGCCGAAAGGGCCGTTGGCAAAGCCCAGCTGGGCCAGGCCACGGCTCAAAATGGCGGTGAGGCGGGCCACGCGGCGGGCGATGCGCGTGAGGCCTAGCGGGCCATGGTAGACGGCATACATGCTGGCAATCACCGCCGGCAGCACCTGGGCCGTGCAGATATTGGACGTGGCTTTTTCGCGGCGGATATGCTGCTCGCGGGTTTGCAGGGCCAGGCGGTAGGCGCTGTGGCCATGGGCGTCCACACTCACGCCCACCAGGCGGCCGGGCAGGCTGCGCTTGAACGCGTCGCGGCAGGCCATGAAGGCGGCGTGCGGGCCGCCGGCGCCCATGGGCATGCCAAAGCGCTGGCTGCTGCCCACCACAATGTCGGCGCCCCATTCACCCGGCGGCGTCAGCAGGGTCAGGGCCAGCAGGTCGGTGGCGAAGATGGCGGCGGCCTGCTTGGCGTGGATGGCCTGCACATCGGCCTGCCAGTCCACCAGCCAGCCGTTGCTGGCGGGGTATTGGATCAGGGCGGCAAACAGCTCGCCGGCCAGTGCCGCGTCCCATTCCGCCTTGGACTGGGCCACCACCACGCGGATGTCCAGCGGTGCGGCGCGGGTCTGTATGACTTCCAGGGTCTGGGGATGGACGCCACCGGCAATCACCAAGGTGGAACTCTTGGATTTGACGGAGCGTTTGGCCAGCGTCATGGCCTCGGCCGCGGCCGTGGCTTCGTCCAGCATGGAGGCATTGGCAACGTCCATGCCGGTGAGGTCGCAGACCATGGTCTGAAAGTTCACCAGGGCCTCCATACGGCCCTGGGAAATCTCGGCCTGGTAGGGCGTGTAGGCCGTGTACCAGGCCGGGTTCTCCAGGATGTTGCGCAGGATCACACCCGGCGTGTGCGTGCCGTAGTAGCCCTGGCCGATAAAGCTTTTGAGCACGCGGTTTTGCCCGGCCAATGCCTTGAGTTCGGCCAGCGCCTGGGCCTCGGTCACGGCCGGCGGCAGCTGCATGGGCTGGCTGCGGCGTATGGCGGCCGGCACGATGGAGGCCATCAGCGCCTCGCGCGAGGCCTCGCCGATCACGGACAGCATATGGGCTTCGTCCTGCGGCGAAATGGCTATATGGCGGGGAATGAACTCGCCGCTGTTTTCCAGCGAGGCAAGTGAGGCGGTGGGGGCGGGGTGCGACATCAGCATGGGAGGGACCTGTTCTCAAACACTGTGACTGGCGGGCTGCATGCGGGGCATGCATGGCAAGGCCCTGTGCCGGGTGGCGCAGGGCCGGTTTTTTCAAGGCGCGTTGGCGTGCTCCAGCGCGCCATGCATCAGGGCCAGACGCTGGCTGTCCTGATCAGCGTATTCCCAATCCGGGTATTGGCGGCGTGCCACCTGGTTCAGCCATTGCTGGCAGGCCAGGGCAAGCCGGGCTTGCTGCTGCACATCGGCGTCGATGGCGCCCGCAATCTTGAGCTGGCCAAAAGCCACGGCCACGCGTGCGCGGCAGACGGACTGCAGATAGCGGTGGTGCATATCGTCCTGGGCCAGCCACTGGGCCTTGGCGGCTTCATCGCGCGAGAGCATGTCTTCGGGCACGGGCAGATCCCAGTCGCTCAGATGCTGGCGCAAGAACACCATGACCTGGGGAGGCTTGCCCCCGGCCTGCTCCTGGTACCAGTCCTGCAAGGCGGCCAGGGTGTCGCTGCCGTCATCGTTGCCAAAGGGGCTGAAGTCGTCGCCGCAGTCGTAATAGAAATCGTCGGCCGCCACGCGCACAAAAACCGGGTGGCTGGTGCTGGGTGACAGGCCTTCGTCGGGATCGTCGAAATACAAAGAGGTAGGCATGGTGACTGTGGGAGCATGCAAAAACGGCCCTTGTGTGGGCCGATCATGCGGCTCAGTTGTTTTGGGCGAAAGCGTTGTAGGCGGTCTCTTCCATCAGGCCATCCAGCTGCGAGACATCGGCCAGCTTGACCTTGAAGAACCAGCCGGCGCCCAGCGGGTCGGTATTGGCCAGGGAAGGGTCGGCGCGCAGGACTTCGTTGACTTCCACGATTTCACCGGTCACGGGCATGTAGACATCGGCGGCGGCCTTGACGGACTCCACCACACCGGCCACATCACCGGCATTGAAACTGGCGCCGACCTCGGGCAGGTCCACAAACACCACATCACCCAGCGCGTCTTGTGCGTGGACGGTGATGCCGATCACGGCGGCGTTGGTGTCGGCGGTGTTGATCCACTCATGCTCTTTGGAAAACTTGATGCTCATGGCAGGCTCCGTTGGGAAGTTGGCAATCTCATAAACCGACCGCATCAACCATGCGGGCGGGGGAACAGGTCGAACGCGACTGTAGCGGCAGCAGCGCATGCAGCAAGGCTTTGCGGCAGGTTTTTATGCCAGTTGCGCAGCACATCTGCATGGGCAGCTATGGTTTTTTGGGGTACTTTGGGCGTTAGCCGCGGTGATAACGGGTAGGCACAAATGGCGTGGCCGCCACCTTCATGGGCACGGGCTTGCCGCGCACCATGGCAAACAGCTCGGTGTCGGCATCGGCATAGTCGGGCTGCACATAGCCCAGGGCAATGGGCTGGTTCAGTGTGGGGCTGAGCAGGCCGCTGGTGATGATGCCCACCTGCTGGCCGTCCAGGTTTTCCAGCACGGCCGGCTCGCGCACAGGCACGCGCTCGGTGGCGATCAGGCCCACGCGGCGGCGGGTGAGGGTGCTGGGGTGATCGAGCTGGCCCAGCACCGCATCGGCACCCAGAAAACCGCCGGCACGTGCACCGCCGCTGCGGCGCACTTTCTGAATGGCCCAGGTTAGCGCGGCCTCCACCGGCGTGGTTGCGGTGTCCATATCGTTGCCATACAGGCACAGACCGGCCTCCAGGCGCAGCGAGTTGCGCGCGCCCAGGCCTATGGGCGCCACCTCGGGCTGGGCCAGCAGCAAGCGGGCCAGGGACTCGGCCTGTTGGCCGGGCACGGAGATTTCAAAACCGTCTTCGCCGGTGTAGCCGCTGCGGGTGATGTAGCAGGGGATGCCCGCAATCTCTACGGCCTTGCCGGTCATGAACACCAGCTCCAGCGCAGCAGGCGCCACCCGGCGCAGCACGGCCGCGGCCTGCGGGCCTTGCAGGGCCAGCAAGGCCTGTTCGGGCATGGGGATGACCTGGCAGCGCTGGCCTATGTGCTGCTGGATATGGGCGATGTCGGCCTGCTTGCAGGCGCCGTTGACGATGAGGAACAGATCCTCGCCGCGGTTGACGAACATCAGGTCATCCAGAATGCCGCCGGCCTCGTTGAGCAGCAGGCCATAGCGCTGCTTGTGCAGGCCCAGGCCTTGCACGTCCACGGGCATCAGGGCTTCCAGTGCGGCGGCGGCGTCCGGCCCCACCAGGCGCAACTGGCCCATGTGGGAGACATCGAACAGGCCGGCCGCCTCGCGCGTGTGTTTGTGCTCGGCCATCAGGCCGGCGGGGTATTGCACCGGCATGGAATAACCGGCAAAGGGCACCATGCGCGCGCCCTTTTCAAGGTGCAGGGCATGCAGCGGCGTGGTCAGCAAGTCGGTGGTGGCAGCGGTCATGAAGGAGGTGGAATGCAAAGCCAATGGGAATGCCGGTGGCTCTGCCACCAGCGCCTGGCCCTGCTGTCCGCTTTACCTGAGAGATTCGCCCGCAGCCTCTGGGCCTTGGGGTTGCTCCTTCGGTGGACGGGGTGCCACCACCCGCGTCTCTCTCCAACAAGGTACGCCCGCAGGCAATGCGGCGGGCGGCTGTCAGTCCTTTTGCCTGAGCGTTTGGGGTTGCCCCTGCGCCTTCGGCGGCACCAGCTGGGCCTGCGGCCGGGTGCGCTCTCCTGACGAATCCGGCGCAGTATATCCGGGCGCTGGCCGGCCGCCTACCGGGTGTTTGCGGGGGGCGGTCGGCATATGCATAGATGCAAACGCTCTGAAACGCTCCCTATACTCGGATACCAATTTCGAAGAGTTCAGGGAGACGAAGTTGGTGAATACACAAAAAATTTCTCAAGGCCAGGTCCAACGCAGTGCATTGACACTGGGCAATACGCTGGCCTGGCCGGCGCGCTATCTGCCGCACAAAGAGGCCATCGTGGTCTCGGATGCCCAGGGCCGCCGGGCCTGGAGCTATGCCCAGCTCGACGCCGAAGTCAACCGCCATGCCCATGGCCTGCAGCAGCTGGGCATTGGCCGGGGCGATGTGGTGGCCGCGTTTTTGTACAACACGCCGGCCTTTGTCTTCACCCTGCTGGCTGCGGCGCGGCTGGGCGCCATCTTCAATCCCATCAACTATCGGCTGGCGGCCCAGGAGCTGGCCTTTATCTTGCAAGACGGTGGCGCCAAGGCCCTGGTGTTTGAGCAAGAGGGCGCGGCCGTGGTGGAAAAAGCCCGGGATCTGCTGCCGCAGCTGCCGCACTGGATTTATGCCGACCCGGATATGGCGCCCGGCTTTGCCACGGCCCGCCTGGATGCGTTGGCAGCCCCGCAGCCCGCGACGCCGGTCGCTGTGCAGGTGGGCGAGGATGAGCCCTGCATTCTGATGTACACCAGCGGCACCACCGGCCGGCCCAAGGGCGTGCTGCACACCCACCGCAGCAAGCTGGCGCACAACGCCATGATGCACCAGGTGATGCAGTTCCGCCGCGAGGATGTGGGCCTGTCCCTGGCGCCGCTCAATCACACGGCCGAGCTGCACACCAGCTTTTTGCCACGGCTGCAGGTGGGCGCCACCCAGGTGCTGCAGCGCCGCTTTGATGCGGCCGATGCCCTGCGCCTGATCGAGCAGGAAAAGGTCACGTTTTTCTTTGCCGCGCCCACCATGGTCACCATGCTGCTCAACGAGCCCGCGCTGGCCCAGCGCCAGCTGACATCGCTGCGGCTGGTGGAATACGGCGGTGCCTCCATGGCCCCGCACCTGATCCGCGAATGGACGCGCCAGGTGGGCTCGGGCCTGGTGCAGGTCTTTGGCACCACGGAGATGGGGCCTTGCATGTCGGTGCTGTACCCGCATGAACAGCTGAGCCACGCCGGCTCGGCCGGGCTGCCCTCGTTGAACCATGACCTGCTGGTGGCCCGCGTGCGTGAGGACGGTGCGCCCAGCGACCCATTGGAGCCCTGCGCCGTGGGCGAGGTGGGTGAAATCCTGGTGCGAGGCCCCTGCATGATGGCTGGCTATCTGAACCGCCCGGAGGCCAATGCCAAGGCCCTGGCCCATGGCTGGTACCACACGGGCGATCTGGGTCATATCGATGGCGACGGCTATCTGTGGATACGCGACCGCATCGACTACATGATCAATTCCGGCGCCGAGAACGTCTACCCGCGCGAGGTGGAAGACGCCTTGATCGAACACCCCGATGTATTCGAAGCGGCGGTGGTGGGCGAGAAAGACGCACGTTGGGGCCAGGTGGTGGCCGCCTATGTGGTGGCCAAGCCCGGTGCGGCGCTCACCGCCGAACAGCTCGATGGCTTTCTGGTTCACGGCGATCGCCTGGCCGGCTACAAGCGCCCACGCGCCTACCACTTTGTGCAGGAGCTGCCCAAGACCACCAGCGGAAAAATCCAGAAGCATTTGCTGTGCCAACCCGATCTGTGCGTGGCGTGATGGCATCGCCAGCATAAAAATCCTGATGGGATGGAGTGGGTGCCGGAGTGGGCCTCCGCAGCGCTGCGGGCGCGGAATACACAGCCCCAACGCCCAGACAGCGTCTCAGGCTAGGCGCGCGCCCGATGACAGTACATTTGTACGGCAAGGGCAAGCAACACCGCATGAGACGCTGTATGGGCGCCTGAAAACGAAGAGTCTTGCTTGGCGTTATCTGCCATAAACCAGATCACGCAGGCCGAGGGAGATGCCAGGCACATAGGTAATCACCATCAGGCACAGCAAAATCACCGCCACAAAAGGCAGCAGGTGGTGAATGATGCGGTCCAGCGAAATGCGGGCCACCGTGCAGGCCGCAAACAGGTTGACGCCAAAGGGCGGGGTGATCATGCCCAGGGCCAGATTCACCACCATGATCAGGCCAAAATGCACCGGGTCCACACCGAAATGCGCAGCCACGGGGGCGAGTATGGGGGCCAGCACAATGATGGCGGCGCTGGTTTCGATGAACATGCCGATGATGAACAGCGCCGCATTCACCCCCAGCAAAAACATGGCCGGGCTTTGCAGCACCTGCTGCAGCCAATGGCCTATGGCCTCGGGTACGCCGGCGCGGGTGATCAAAAAGGCAAACAGGCCGGCGTTGGCGATGATGAACATGATCACCGCCGAAGACATGGCCGATTTGCGCAAGATGGCATACAGATCGCGCGGCCTGATCTCGCGGTAAATCCCCATGCCCACCACCAGGGCGTAGAAGACCGCCACTGCCGAGGCCTCGGTGGGCGTGAACACCCCGCCGTAAATGCCGCCCAGAATGATGACGGGCATCAGCAGCGCCCAGCCGGCCTGCAGCAGGGCACGGCCAAAAGGCATGCGACCCACGCCGTCGTTTTTGCCCCAGCCCTTGTATTTGCAATAGGCCCAGACAAAGGCCATCAGCGCCAGGCTGATCAAAATGCCGGGGCCAAAGCCGGCGATGAAGAGCTCGCCAATCGAGACCTCGGCGCTGACGCCGTACAGAATCATGGGGATGGAGGGCGGAATGATCACGCCCAGCTCGGCGCTGGTGGCCTGCAGCGCGGCCGCATAGCTGGTGGGGTAGCCATGCTTGATCAGGGCCGGAATCAAAATGGCGCCAATGGCAAAGGTGGTGGCCACGGACGAGCCCGAGACCGCGGCAAAAATCATGCAGGTAAGCACGCAGGTCATGGGCAGGCCGCCTTGCACGCCGCCCACAATGCTCTTGGCAAACTCCACCAACCGGCGCGAAATGCCGCCGGTTTCCATCAGATTGCCAGCCAGGATGAAAAACGGAATGGCGGCCAGCGGAAACCGGTTGATGGCGGAGAACATCTCCTTGGCCGAGATCAGCATGGGCGCGCCGCTGGCCTGTATGCCGAAGATGGAGGCCAGGCCGATGGAGACGGCCACAGAGATGGTCAGCGCAAAGCAGACCACCATGGTGAGAAGCATCACAGGGGTCATTGCGCGGTCTCCAGCTCGTTGCGTTGGGGATCGAGCAGATTGCCCAGAATCCCAGGCACGCTGAACAGGGCGCCCACGGGCACGGCCACATAGGCCCAGAACATGGAGACCGATTCCAGCCCCGCCATGGTTTGCACGCTGCCGCGCTGGGCATAGTCCCAGCCCCAGTACATCAGCACCGCCATCAACAGCAGCGAGGCCGTGCACACCAGGTATTCCAGCAGGCGGCGTATACGGGGCGGGCTCCAGCGGTGCAGCACATCCACGCTGACCATGGCACCTTGGCGAAAGGCCATGGGAATGGCCAGAAACACCATCCAGATCAGGCTGAAGCGGATCAGCACCTCGGTCCACTCTGCGGGCTGCTCCAGTACAAAGCGCATCAGGATCTGGAACATGCCCAGCAGCGCGGCCAGGGCCAGCATGGCGCAGGCGCCGGCCATGGCGCAGGCCGTGGTCCAGCGCTCCAGGGAAAGCAGGGCGTTTTTCATGGATGTGCAGTCAAACAGGTCGCAAGCGCTTGGCGTGTCTGCGTGGGCAGCTATCAAAACAGAGGCGCTGGGCGAAAAAAGAGCAGGCGGGGCACAGGGAAGAAAGACCCCGTGCCCCGCCATCAGTCCTCACTTGTAGTCGCGGATGCGGTCCATATTGGCCTTGCCGAACTGCTTTTCAAACTCGGCATTGGTCTTGGCCAGCACGGCCACAAACTTGGCCTTGTCCACGTTCTCCACCACTTGCATACCCTTGGCGCGCAACTCGGCCACGCCCTTGGCGTCATCCTCGTCCACGCGGGCGCGGTTGGCCTTGGTGGCCACTTTGGCGGCTTCGGCAAAAGCCTGCTTGTCGGCCGCGCTGAGCTTGTCGAAGCTGGCCTTGTTCATCACCAGAATGCAGGGCGAGTAGACATGGCCGGTCAGCGACAGGTATTTTTGCACTTGGTCGAACTTGGCCGAGGTGATGACGGGCAGGGGGTTTTCCTGGCCATCCACCGTGCCCTGCTGCAGGGCGGTGAACACCTCGGGAAAGGCCATGGGCGTGGTGATGATGCCCAGGGCCTTGTAGGCCTGGATGTGCACCGGGTTCTCCATGGTGCGCAGCTTCAGGCCCTTGAGGTCTTCGGGCGTGTTCACCGCCCGCTTGCTGTTGGTGACATGGCGGAAGCCGTTCTCGGCCCAGGCCAGGGCCTTGAAGCCCTTGCTGTCGAACTTGGCCAGCAACTCCTGGCCTATGGGGCCGTCGAGCACGGCGCGGGCATGGGTCTTGTCGCGGAACAGAAAGGGCACGTCCAGGATCTTGGTTTCGGGCACGAAATTGGGCACCGGGCCGCTGGAGCTGAAGGCCAGCTCCTGGGTGCCCAGCTGCACCGCCTCTATGGATTCACGCTCGCCGCCCAGAGAGCCGTTGTAGAAGGTCTGCACCTTGTAGCGTCCACCCGTGCGCTGCTCCACCTCCTTGGCAAAAGTGTCTATGGCCACACCCTGGTGGGAGTTCTGCGCCACCGAGATGCTGATGCGCATCGTGGTCTGCGCCTGTGCGCCGCTGGTGGCCATCAGGCCGAGGCCAAAGCCCAGGCTCAAACAAACGCACCAGGTGATCTTCGAAAGCTGCATGGTGTCTCCAGAGAAAGCCTCAACAGGTGGAGCCCCATTCTGGAGAGGCGCATGGCATGCGCGAGTGGGGAATGCCCTTGTCAGTGCAATCGCGGGTTGCTCCGCAGGGCAGAACACGGCAGGTGCAGTGCGTTTTAGAGCCGCTCCCATGAGCCAGTAAACCGTAGGTTTGCGGTCGAGACGAGGCGTGAGGCCGCTGGCAGTACAGAGGTACAGAGGTACAGAGGTACAGAGGTACAGAGGTACAGAGGTACAGAGGTACAGAGGTACAGAGGTACAGAGGTACAGAGGTACGACAAGGCTGAGCAACGACGTATCGAGGCTTGTGTGAGCGGCTCTAGCAGCCTTGTTGGCGGTAGGCATCCTCCGCCTTGCGGCGTGCCTTGCGTTGCCTGTCCTGGCTGGCGGCGCTGCTCGCGGTCTGGCTGTCCAGCTGCGCCATGCGGGCCTGGAGCTTGCTGCAGGCCGCAGCGTGGCGGGTTTCACGCTGGCTGGACTGCTGGGCCACGCGGCTGGCATGGGCCGCTTCGCTGCCGCGCCGGCTGCCGGGGTGCGGCCCTGGCGTGGCGGTGGCGGTCAGCTTGAGGGCTTGCTCCCATTGGCGCTGGGCCTGCTGCACCTGTTGTGGCCAGGGCAGGCTGGCGGGCACGGTTTCCATGCGCTCGATCAGCGCCTGGTGCTGGGCGCAATGCGCGTGTGACCAGAACTGGCCGCCGCCCTGGCCCTGGCACAGATAAACCGTGGCCTGGCCCGGTGCGGCCTGGGTGCTGCCATGCAAGGTGCTGAGCACATCGTCCACGGCATGGCCGCCGGCGCAAGGCGTTTGGGAGTAGCTGTTGCCGCAGCGGTAAATCGTCTGCCCCTGTGCCTGCAGCGGCAAGACATGGACCAGCAGGGCCAGCAAGGCGGTGAGGGTGGTGCGCATGCCTGCATGCTAGAAAGCTGCGCGGCGGCCAGGGCCGCCGTTGGGCCGGCTGCGTGGAGCCCATCACAAACGTGGCAAAAAAATGCGGCAAAAGAAAACGCGGCACCATGGCCGCGTTTTTGTGCGAGCAAGAAGTCTTGCTTACTGGATCTTGGCCTTGGCGCGCAGATCGTCCTGGAACTTCATCAGCTTTTGCTGTTCCAGTTGCTGGGCGATCTGGGGCTTGACCTCTTCCAGCGCAGGTAGCTGGGCCTGGCGGGTTTCCAGCACGCGGATCACATGCCAGCCAAACTGGCTCTTGACCGGCGCATCGGTCATCTGGCCCTTGTCCAGCTTGACCATGGCTTCGTTGAACTCGGGCACATAAGTGGAGGCATTGGCCCAGCCCAGGTCGCCGCCTTGGGCGCCGGATCCGGGGTCCTTGGACTCCTTCTTGGCGATGTCTTCAAACTTCTTGCCGCCCTTGACTTCGGCAATGATGGCCTTGGCGCGGTCTTCCGACTCCACCAGGATGTGGGCGGCGTGGAATTCCTTGGCTTCGCTGGCAGAGGCGAACTTGTCGTACTCGGCCTTGATGTCGGCGTCGGTGACGGGGTTCTTCTTCTGGAAGTCGGTGAACAGCTCGCGGATCAGAATCGTCTCGCGGGCCAGTTCCATCTGCTGGCGGTACTCGGGCGAAGCAGCCAGGCCACGGCGGTTGGCTTCTTGCATGAAGATTTCGCGGGCGATCACTTCATCCTTGATCTGGTCTTCCATTTCGGCGGGCACCGGGCGGCCGGAGCGTTCCAGCTGCTGCTTGAGCACTTCGGCGCGCTCCTTGGGCACAGGCTTGCCGTTGACGACGGCCAGGTTCTGGGCCGATGCCGAAAAGGCCATCGTGCCCAACAGGGCCGCGGTCACAAGACTGGACAAGAGCTGTTTTTTCATGCGGGTTCCACAAAGGAAAAAAATGAGCCCGCCGGCCGGCAGCGCAGCGGGGCTTGGAGGGTGAAATGCCGGCAACTACAACACTTCGATGGCCAGGGCATGCAGGCCCTGGTCCATCAAGTCTTGCAGGGAATCATACACAAGCCTATGGCGTGTCACGCGGCTCTTGCCATCAAACAGCGGGCTGGCAATGCGCACCCGAAAATGCGTGCCAAAGCCCGTGCCATTGGCGCCGGCGTGGCCGGCATGCTGGTGGCTTTCATCGATGACTTCCAACTGCGTGGGCGTCAGGTGCTGGCGCAGGCGCTGCTCCAGCGCTGCGGTGGTAAAGGACGGGGCGCTCATGGCTGCGGATCCTGCTTGGAGTCGGAGGTCGCGTCCTTCATGTGGCGGCTCAGATAAAGGGCCTGGCCCAGCACAAAGACCAGCATCAGCCCCATGCCGCCAAACAGCTTGAAGTTGACCCAGGTGTCGGTGTCGAAGTTATAGGCCACCCACAGATTGAGCACGCCCATGGCGGCGAAGAAGCCGGTCCAGCTCCAGCACATGCCGCGCCAGGCTGCGTCGGGCAGCTGCATTTGCGCGCCCATCAGGCTTTTGATGAAGTTCTTCTTGAAGAACAGCTGGCCCACCAACAGTGCGCCGCCCATGAGCCAGTACAGCACCGTGGGCTTCCATTTGATGAAGTTTTCACTGTTTCTGTGCAGCGTTTCTGCTGTCGCCGCGTCATATTGCGACACCCATTGAATGACAGCTTCGCTGTGCGTCAGCAGCGTAGATCCGCCGAATAAGACGATCACGCCCAGGCTGATCCATTGCATGGGTTCGACCTTGCCGGTCTTGAAGCGCAAATAGCCGATCTGCAGCACGGTGGCTACGATGGCCACGGCCGTGGCCGTGTAAATGCCCCAGACCTTGAAGGCCACAAAGAACAGGATGATGGGGAAGAAGTCGAGCAGCAGTTTCATGAAACGATGCGGGAGCGCCAGAGGGGCACATTACAAAACACTGCAGCATGCCACAGTCCAAAAGCCCTGCAGCCATGTCTCATGCGTGACGGGGATTTGCCGGCGCTGCAATGGCTGGCTTGGTGTGGGCAGGGCAGGGCGGGGCGGGGCAGGCTTCAGCCTTGCTTCAGCTCGGGAGGCAGCTCGCTGTCATCCAGGAATTCCAGAGAAGCGGAGTTCATGCAATAGCGCAGGCCGGTGGGTTGGGGGCCATCTTCAAACACATGGCCCAGGTGGGCGCCGCAGCGGCTGCACACGGTTTCCACGCGCACCATGCCGTGGCTGCGGTCCACGATTTCGGTGATGGCCTCGGGTTCGGCCTGGTGGAAGCTGGGCCAGCCACAGCCGGCGTCGAACTTGGTGGCGGAATCAAAAAGCTTGGCGCCGCAGCACATGCAGTGGTAGCTGCCGTCGGCCCAATGCTGCTCGTACTTGCCGGTAAAAGCGCGCTCGGTGGCGGCATGGCGCGTGACCTCGTAGGCCACGGCCTCGGCCTTTTTGGCTTGCAGCAGGGCCTGCCATTCGGCAGCGGTCTTCTGGATGGGGTAGGTCATGAGGAGCAACTGATGGAGATGGAGGCAGCCCAGTCGGGCGGAAAGCCCGCCCAGTCGCTGTGGGCCGGGTGGGCGTCGTAAGGAGTGGCGAGCACGGTCTGCAACTGGCGCAGCGGTTGTGCATCGCCGGCCTGGGCGGCGCGTATGACTTGCTCGCCCAGGTGGTTGCGCAGCACAAAGCGCGGGTTGGATTTTTGCATCAAATCAGCGTCTGGCGCAGCACCCAGGCGCTGCAGAAGCTCCTGATACGAGAGCAGCCAGCGCTGCCAGGCGCTGTGATCCACAAACAGGTCTTGCACCGCATCGTAGCTGGCGCTGGCTGCGGCCTCGCTCAAGCGGGTCCAGAAGATGGTGTAGTCCACACGCTCGCTGGCCAGCAGCTGCAGCAACTGGCCCACCACGGCGGTGGCCGGGTCGGCGCTCTCGTCCGAATTTGCCGCCAGCGCCGGCAGGCCCAGCTTGCGGCGCATCAGCGCGGCAAAGGCCTGGCTGAAGTGGGGGCGGTAGGCCTCGATGGCGGCCACGGTGGCGTCTTCCTCGCCAATCAGAGGGTGCAGGGCCTGGCCCAGGCAGAACAGATTCCAGTAGGCAATCTGCGGCTGCTGGCCAAAGGCGTAGCGGCCCTGGGTGTCGCTGTGGTTGCAGATATGACCGGGGTTGAAGCCATCCAGAAACTGGAAGGGGCCGTAGTCGATGGTCAGGCCCAGGATGGACATGTTGTCGCTGTTCATCACCCCGTGGCAAAAGCCCACGGCCTGCCAATGGGCCAGCATCTCGGCCGTGCGCTCGGCCACGGCGCGCAGCAGGGCGGCGTAGGGGCTGCCTCTGCTCTGGGTGCCTGCGTTGCGGCAGTCGGGGTAGTAGCGGTCGATGACGTAATCGGCTAGCTGGCGTAGCTCGGCCTGCTGGTCACGCGCGGCGAAATGCTCGAAATGGCCAAAGCGGATCAGGCTGGGCGCGGCGCGGCAGACCACGGCTGCGGTTTCCACCTCCTCGCGGTAGACCGGCGCCGGGCTGGATGTGAGGCTGAGCGCCCGCGTGGTGGGAATGCCCAGGGCGTGCATGGCCTCGCTGCACAGAAACTCGCGGATGGAGGAGCGCAGCACAGCGCGGCCGTCGCCCCGGCGCGAATAGGGCGTGGGGCCTGCGCCCTTGAGCTGCAGCTCCCAGCCCTGAGCGGGGTCACTGCCATCCTGGAGCTCGCCCAGCATGATGGCGCGGCCGTCACCCAGCTGGCCGGCCCAGACGCCAAATTGGTGGCCGCTGTAGACGCTGGCATAGGGCTGGCTGCCGGGCAGCAACTGGTTGCCCGTCAGCATCTGGGCGGCGGCATCACTGGCCAGCCAGGCCGCAGGAATGCCCAGCTGCGCGGCCAGATCGGGGCTGTGGGTGAGCAGCTGTGCCTGGGGCAGGGGCGTGGGCTGCAACCGGGTCAGAAAGGCAGGGCCCAGGCTGGCAAAGCCGTTGCTGTGCCAGGAAGGCTGCCAGGCAGATGGGACAGCAGACGGCGAAGAAGAAGCATGCATGGGGCCATTGTTGGAGCTTGGCCTTGTCCTTGCAGGGGGCGGGGCAAGCCCGGAGCAGTGCAGGGCCACAGCGCCGCGCATGTAGCTACACCTGCATCTGTATCTGCATCTGTACCAAATGCTTCACACAGAGATGGGTAAGACATGCGTCACCCAGGTGTCAGGCATGCATGCTGGAAAGCACGGAAAGTCGCCCAATGCGGCCTGGGCTACCATGTCTTCGCAAGAAAAAGCCATAAACACCGGACGACCGGACCCAAGGAGTACACCCCGTATGCAAGGTTTGATGCAGGACCAGCAGCTGCTGATCTCTTCGCTGATCGAATTCGCCAACCGTTTCCATGGCGACGCAGAAATCGTCTCGCGCCGCGTGGAAGGTGACATCCACCGCTATACCTACCGTGATTTGACGGCCCGCGCCAAGCAGCTGGCCAACGCACTGGACGGCCTGAAGCTGGCCCATGGCGACCGTGTGGCCAGCCTGGCCTGGAACGGCTACCGCCACATGGAGATGTATTTCGGCGTCAGCGGCTCGGGCCGGGTGCTGCACACCGTCAACCCGCGCCTGCACCCCGAGCAGATCGCCTGGATCGTCAACCATGCCGAAGACCAGGTGCTGTGCTTTGACATGACGTTCTTGCCCATCATCCAGGCCGTGCACACGCATTGCCCCATGGTGCGGCACTGGGTGGCGCTGTGCGATGCCGACAAATTGCCAGCCGACAGCGGCATTCCCGGCCTGGTCAGCTACGAGGCCTGGATTGGCTCCCAGTCCAAGCATTACCGCTGGCCGCAGCTGGACGAGAACACGGCGTCCAGCATGTGCTACACCAGCGGCACCACGGGCAACCCCAAGGCGGCGCTGTACAGCCACCGCTCCAGCGTGCTGCATGCCTATGGCGCGGCCCTGCCCGATGTGATGAACCTGTCCGCGCGCGACGCCGTACTGCCCGTGGTGCCCATGTTCCACGTCAACGCCTGGGGCCTGCCGTACTCGGCCGCGCTCACCGGTGCCAAGGTGGTCTTCCCCGGCCCGGCCCTGGATGGCAAATCGCTGTACGAGCTGATCGAGGCCGAGGGCGTGACCTTTGCCGCCGGTGTGCCCACGGTGTGGCAGATGCTGCTGACCCATATGCAGCAGGGCGGCCTGAAGTTCAGCAAGCTCAACCGCACGGTGATTGGTGGCTCGGCCTGCCCGCCGGCCATGATCGACGCCTTTGAAGACACCTATGGCGTGCGTGTGCTGCACGCCTGGGGTATGACCGAGATGAGCCCATTGGGCACCCTGGGCACGCTCAAGAACAAGCACTTGGCCCTGCCCAAGGAGCAGCAGCGCAAGATTCTGCAAAAACAGGGCCGCCCGATTTTTGGCGTGGACATGCGCATCGTTGACCATGATGGCAAGGACCAACCCTGGGACGGCAAGGCCTATGGCGACCTGCTGGTGCGCGGCCCCTGGATTCTGGACAGCTACTACAAGGGCAGCAGCCCTCTGGTGAAAGACGAGGAGGGCCTGGGCTGGTTCCCCACGGGCGACGTGGCCACCATAGACCCCGATGGCTATATGCAGATCACCGACCGCACCAAGGACGTGATCAAGTCCGGCGGCGAGTGGATCAGCTCCATCGACATCGAGAACATCGCCATGGGCCACCCCGCCGTGGCCATGGCGGCCTGCATTGGCATGCCCCATCCCAAATGGGATGAACGCCCCATCGTGGCGGTGGCCAAAAAGGCCGGCGCCGAGGTCTCGCGCGAGGAGATCCTGGCCTTCTTCGAGGGCAAGACGGCCAAGTGGCAAATCCCCGACGACGTGGTGTTTGTCGACGCCATTCCCCTGGGTGCCACGGGCAAGATGCTCAAGACCCGGCTGCGCGAGCAACTGACGGGTTACCAGCTGCCGGGGCTGTAATCCCCTGGGCTGCGCAGCGGGCGCAGCCCTTGAAAAACGAGAGCACTCTGTGCGGATAAGCGCGGGGTTTCAGGCAGGAGCTGCCTTGAAACCCTGGCGGTATCTGCAGGGAGTGCTCTTTTTTTCTGCAAGGTACAAGGGGCATTCCCTGCCGTAGAAGTCCCAGGATGCAGGCCGCATGTGGGGGGCTAGGCTTGGGTCTGTTTCGGGTTGAAACCACTTTGTCCATTCCGCGCAGTCCACCCAGGAGACCCACATGCAGTTTGTGTTGAAGACCACGTTTGCCACCCTGACCCTGGCCGCTGCCGCCAGCGCTGCAGCCCAGCAGGGCGAGACCGTCAAGATCGCCTGGCTGGACCCGTTGTCGGGCCTGATGGCGGCGTTGGGCAGCAACCAGATGAAGAGCTGGCAGTTCCTGGCCGAGGAATTCAGCAAGAAGAATGCGGCCGGTGTGAAGTTCGAAATCATCGCCATCGACAACAAGCTCAGTCCGCAAGAGACCGCCAGCGCACTGCGCTCGGCCATGGACCAGGGCGTGCGCTATGTGGTGCAGGGCAATGGCTCGGGCCCGGCGCTGGCCATCATCGACGCGCTGGAAAAGCACAACGCCCGCAACAAGGGCAAGGAGGTGCTCTACCTGAACTACGCGGCCGTGGACCCCGACCTCACCAACAGCAAATGCAGCTACTGGCATTTCCGCCTGGATGCCGACACCTCCATGAAGATGGAGGCGCTGACCACCTACCTCAAAGACCAGGCCGAGGTGAAAAAGGTCTACCTCATCAACCAGAACTATGCCCACGGCCACCAGGTGAGCAAATACGCCAAGGAGATGCTCAAGCGCAAGCGCCCGGATGTGGAAATCGTGGGTGACGACATGGCGCCGCTGGCCCAGGTGCGTGACTTCTCGCCCTATATCGCCAAGATCAAGCAGTCGGGGGCGGACAGCGTCATCACCGGCAACTGGGGCTCGGACCTGGCCCTGCTCATCAAGGCCGCCAACGACGCCGGGCTGAACAACGTCAAGTTCTACACCTACTACGGCGTTGCCACCGGCGCGCCCACGGCCATGGGGGCGGCCGCTGCGGGCAAGGTGTATATGGTGGGCTATGGCCACCTGAACGTCGAAGGCCCGATCAACAAGATCGTCAAGGACTTCAAGGCCCGATTCAACGAGGACATGTACACCGCCTCCGTCTACCACGGCTTTGCCATGCTCAGCGAGGCCATGGCCCGCGCCAAGAGCACCGAGCCGGTGAAGGTGGCAGCCGTGATGGAGGGCATGAAGTTCAACAGCTTCAACGGCGAGGTGGAAATGCGCAAAACCGACCACCAGCTGCAGCAGGGGCTGTTCATCACCCGCTGGGAAAAAGCCGGGGGCAAATACGCTATAGACTCGGAAAACACCGGCTACACCTTTGCGCCGGTGAAGTATTTCGAGCCCTATGTGGCCAGCACGCCCACGTCCTGCCAGATGAAGCGGCCGAGCTGACAACCGCCCTCGCCATGGGGCGCGGTTTCTCGGGGGCGCGGCAGTCCGCAATGGCTGCTGTGTCCATGGCAACACCGGCTCCTGGGGGCCGGTGAATCACAAGCGGGCGCGGGCCACTGGATGTCATGAGTCTGGAATTTTTCACCATCTCCTTGTTGAATGGCGTGAGCTACGGCTTGCTGCTGTTCATGCTCAGCTCGGGCCTGACGCTGATCTTCAGCATGATGGGTGTGCTGAACTTCGCCCACACCAGCTTTTACATGCTGGGTGCCTATTTCGCCTACACGCTCTCGGGCCTCATCGGCTTTTGGCCGGCGCTGTTCATTGCGCCGCTGCTGGTGGGCGCCTTGGGCGCGCTGTTCGAGCGGCTGTGCCTGCGCCGGGTGCACCAGTTCGGCCATGTGCCGGAGCTGCTGGTCACCTTTGGCCTGTCCTACCTGGTGCTGGAAGTGGTGCAGCTGCTCTGGGGCCGGGGCACCGTGCCCTATGGCCTGCCGCCGCAGTTGCAGGGGCCGCTTTTTACGCTGTATGGCACGCAGTTTCCCAAGTCACGCTCCTTTGTGATGCTGGTGGCGCTGTGCATGCTGGCGGCCGTGTGGCTGCTGCTGACGCGCACCCGCATCGGCATGGTGATTCAGGCCGCGCTCAAGCAGCCGCAGATGGTGGAGGCCCTGGGCCACAACGTGCCGCGCGTGTTCATGCTGGTGTTTGGCGGTGGCTGCGCACTGGCCGGGCTGGCGGGGGTGATCGGTGGCAACACCTACATCACCGAGCCGGCCATGGCCATGTCGGTGGGCTCCATCATTTTTGTGGTGGTGGTGGTGGGCGGCCTGGGCTCTCTGGCCGGGGCCTTTCTGGCCTCGCTCCTGATCGGCGTGGTGCAGACCTTTGCCGTGGCCATTGACTGGTCGGGGGCCGACCTGCTGGCTGCGGTGGGCTTGCCCGCCACCCCCGAGAGCTTTGGCTGGCCGGTGCTCAGCCTCACCGTGGCCCAGGTGGCGCCCATATTGCCCTATCTGTTCCTGGTGCTGATGCTGATCTTCCGCCCCAAGGGCCTGCTGGGCACGCGGGAGGACTGAGACCATGCAGCGATCCACTCCCACTTCCTCCGCCATCTCTGCCGTGAACCCTGCTGCTTCCACCATGTCACATGCGCCTCAAGCGATAGCTGCCGCAGCTTATGGGGACGGCGCTGTCTACCGATTTCGCCCCTTGAACATAGGCCGCATCCTGGTCTGGAGCCTGTTTGCCCTGCTGCTGGTGGTGGCACCTCTGGTGTTCAGCAGCAGCCTGGCGCTGACCCTGCTCAGCCAGATGGGCTATGCCATCATCATTTGCCTGTCCTACAACATCTTGCTGGGCCAGGGCGGCATGCTCAGCTTCGGGCATGCGGTCTACACCGGTCTGGGGGCCTTTGTGGCCATCCACGCCATGAACCTGGCCAGCCAGGACGGCTGGCCCATTGCGCTGCCGCTGATTCCCGTGGTGGGCGGCCTGGCCGGCATGTTCTTTGCCGCGCTGCTGGGTTGGGTCACCACGCGCAAAAGCGGCACCACCTTTGCCATGATCACCCTGGGCATGGGCGAGCTGGTGGCGGCCATGGCGCTGATGTTCCCGGGCTTCTTTGGCGGCGAGGGCGGCATCACCACCGACCGCGTCTACGGAACGCCGCTGCTGGGCATTACCTTTGGCCCGGCCATCGAGGTGTACTACCTCATTGCCGCCTACTGCCTGGTCTGCACGGCCGCCATGTTTGCCTTCACCGGCACGCCGCTGGGCCGCATGCTCAACGCCGTGCGCGACAACCCCGAGCGCGTGGCCTTTGTGGGCTACAACCCCCAGCGCGTGCGCTATATGGGCTTTGTGATTGCCGGATTTTTTGCCGGTGTGGGGGGCGGGCTGGCGGCCATCAATTTCGAGATCGTCACCGCCGCCGACAGCGTGAGCATGTTGCGCTCGGGAGCCTATCTGCTGTTCACCTTTCTGGGCGGGGCCACCTTCTTCTTTGGCCCCATCATCGGTGCCGTGCTGATGGTGCTGGCCATGGTGCTCATGTCCGAGCTGACCAAGGCCTGGATGCTGTACCTGGGCCTGGTGTTCCTCTTCATGGTGATGTATGCCCCGGGCGGCATTGCCAGTCTCATCATGATGAATTTTCGCCTGGCCAGGTACGGCAGGCTGGGGCGCATTGCGCCGGCCTATCTGGCGCTGGCGGGCACGGCCTTGACGGCCTTGCTGGGGGCGGCCGCCATGATCGAGATGGTCTACCACCTGCAGCTCAATGCCGCCTTGGGCGACAGCCTGCGCTTTGCCGGCATGGTGCTGGATGTGCGCAAGCCCGCCAGCTGGCTGGGTGCGGGCGGCTTGCTGCTCACCGGGCTGTTTCTGTTTGAGCTGGTGCGCCGCCAGTTTGTGCGCGACTGGGAGCAGGCGCAGGACGACATCGAACAAATCATTCAGCGGGAGGGCGTATGACACAGCACACCGCCACCCAGGCCGGCAACTACGCGCTGGAGCTGCGCGATGTGCGCAAGCGCTTTGGCAAGGCCGAGATCATCTGTGGCGCCCAACTGGCCGTGCGCCCGGGCGAGCGCGTGGCCGTGATCGGCCCCAATGGTGCGGGCAAGAGCACCTTGTTCAACCTCATCAGCGGGCGGTTTGCGCCCAGCAGCGGTGAGATCTATCTGCATGGCCAGCGCATCGACGGCAAGCCCCCGTTTGCCATCAACCGCGCCGGTCTGTCGCGCAGCTTTCAGATCACCAACATCTTCCCCAAGCTCAGCGTGTTCGAGAACCTGCGCTGCAGCGTGCTGTGGAGCATGGGCTGGCGCTACAACTTTCTGCGCTTTCTGTCGGGCATGCAGGACGTGAATGCCCGCGCCGAGCAGTTGCTGGTTCAGCTGCGGCTGGAGCGCCGCCGCGACACCCTGGCCACCAACCTGACCTATGCCGAGCAGCGGGCGCTGGAAATCGGCATCACCATTGGCGGAGGCGCCAGCGTGATCCTGCTGGACGAGCCCACGGCCGGCATGAGCCGCAGCGAAACCGGCCGCTTCATCGAGCTGATCCGCGAAGTCACCCAGGGCCGCACGCTGCTGACGGTGGAGCATGACATGGGCGTGGTGTTTGGCCTGGCCGATCGCATTGCCGTGGTGGTCTATGGCGAGGTGATTGCCTTTGATACGCCGGAGCGGGTGCGGGCAGATCCGCGCGTGCAGGCCGCGTATCTGGGGGCCACCCCCTGAATTTGATGCTCCCCCTGAGGCGCTGCGCGCCTTCCCCCCTCTCTTCGCGCTACGCGCGGGAGGGGGACGACACCGGCGCTGCGGGGCGGCCCTTGCGCGGTGTCCTGGCGAATGGGGCACTGCATGCCGCTGTGGAAGACCGGGAAATTTCGGGTTGCTTTCATGTCGGCCGGAGCGAGCGTGCGCAGCACAGCGGGGCTTCGTTTGACCTCCACAACGCCCATACAGCGCTTCAGGCGCGACGCTGGCCCGCAGACAGTACTTTGGTACGGCAAGGGCCAGCAACAAAGCATGAAGCGCTGTATGGGCGCCTCAAAACGAAGCAGCACATCATAGGAATGGGTGATTTGAAATGCTGAAGATTGAGCAATTGCACGCTTATTACGGTAAGAGCCATGTGCTGCATGGCGTGAATTTCCAGGTCGCTCCGGGCGAAATCGTGGCGCTGCTGGGCCGCAACGGTTCGGGGCGCAGCACCACGGCCAAGGCCATCATGGGGCTGGTGGATTGGCAGGGCGCTATCACCTGGAAGGGCCAGCCGCTGACGGGGCGCAAGACCTATGAGATTGCCCAGCTGGGCCTGGGCTATGTGCCCGAGAGCCGGGATGTGTTTCCCAATCTGACGGTGCAGCAAAACCTGCTCTTGGGCCAAAAAGGCAAGGGCAAGGGCAGCCGCTGGAGCCTGGACGATATGTACGCCATGTTCCCGCGTCTCAAGGAGCGCCAGCACACCGAGGCGGGCGTGATGTCCGGTGGCGAGCAGCAGATGCTGACGCTGTGCCGCACGCTGATGGGGGACCCGGACCTGGTGCTGATCGACGAGCCCACCGAAGGCCTGGCCCCCCAGATCGTGGAGCTGGTGGGCGACTACTTGGCCCGGCTGCGCGAGCGCGGGGTGTCGGTGCTGCTGATCGAGCAAAAGCTCACCATTGCGCTGCGCATCTCCGACCGGGCCCTGGTCATGGGCCATGGCGCCATCGTCTACGACGGCACGCCTGCGCAGCTGCTGGACAACGAGCGCGTGCGCCAGGAATGGTTGGAGGTGTGAGGCAAAACACCTTCTGCGCTGCCTGCTGCGCCACCCTGGTGTGGGGCGCAGCGGTTTGAGGTGATGCGCCGGGCTCAGTCGCGCAAACGCAGCTGCATCAGGATTTCGTCATGGCAGCGGCCTTCCACGCACAGCGCGCTGGGTTCGCAGCCATATTCGGTAAAGCCCAGCGACTGGTAGAGCCGCAGCGCGGCCATATTGCCAGCCGTCACGCCCAGGGTCAGCTGGCGCAGGCTGGTCAGCACACGGGTGTGGGCAATGACGGCCTTGAGCATTCGCCTGCCCAGGCCAAGGCCTCGTGCGCAGGGTGCTACATAGACCGAGTACAGCGCAGCCTTGTGCTGCAGCTTGGCCTGGGGCAGGTGCAGCAGGCCTACGCAACCCACCAGCACCTGGGCGGCGTTCCAGGCACCCCAGACGCCGCTGTGTGAAGGGCCATCCATGCGGGCCAGCACCTGCTCGTTGCTCAGGCTTTGCTCGCTGTCCACCGTGGCGCTGAAGGCGGTGGGTGAATCCAGCAAGGCCGCCAGGCGCAGCTGGCGAAAAGCGGGCATGTCGGCAGGGGCAAGGCGGCGGATGGTGTGCATGCAAAAAGCGGGAGACCTGACAAACAAAGAACCGGCAATGGTGGCCGGCGCAGGCGGCGCCTGCTGGCGCCATGCCCTATGTCGCACTGAGAGGCCTGGATATGCCCTGTATATGGCCCGGATATGGCCAGGCGCCTGCCCCGCGTCGCGTGCAGGACAGCGCGATGCAATACGTGTAACTACACTGCTCGAATAGCGTGTAGCTACACGTATTCCTAGAACAAGCTGCCCGCTGCCGCCCTGTGCGCGCCGAGGTGGCCACTGGAGACCCCGCATGCCCCCACGTTCCCCCGATGCACGCTGCACCAGCTTCACGGCGCGCAGCCTGTCGCGCAAGATGTCGCAGTTCTATGACGATATGTTGGCCCCTAGCGGCTTGCGCGGCACGCAGTTCAATGTGCTGGTCCAGGCCCGCCGGGCCCATAAGGCCGGCCAAAAGCCGTTGACGGTCACGCGCCTGGCCGAGCTGCTGCACACCGATCGCACCACGCTCACGCGCAATCTGCAGACGCTGCAAGGCCAGGGGCTGGTGGAGGTGGTGGCAGGTAGTGATGGCCGCAGCCGCTGCGTGGTGGTGACCGCTGCGGGCGAACAGGCTTTTCGCCAGGGACTGCAGTACTGGCGCAAGGCCCAGCAGCAGGTGCGTGCGGTCTGTGGGGAGGAGGTGGTGGCCCAGCTGGAGCAGGTGGTGGACCTGATGCTGGAGCGCCTGCAGGCCGCAGCGGAAGGGAGCGTTGCATGAGCGCGGTGATACCCGCCGCAGCTTCTGGAGGCAGGGCCGCCGCAGTCTCGCCGCTGTTGCAGGGCCGCATTCTGCCCACGCTGCTCAAACTCTCGGTTCCCAATGTGCTGGCCATGGTGATGGCCATGCTGGTGGGTGTGGCGGAGACCTATTACGTGGGCCAGCTGGGGCTGGTGCCGCTGGCGGCCATGGCCCTGGTGTTTCCGTTTGCCATGCTCACGCAGATGATGAGCAACGGCGCCATGGGCGGCGGCGTGTCCTCGGCCATCAGCCGGGCGCTGGGCGCGGGCGATCAGGTCAGGGCCGGCACGCTGGCCTTGCATGCCGTGGTCATAGGGATTGGCGCGGGCCTGGTCTATGCCGCATTGCTGGTGTGGCTGGGGCCGGTGTTCTTTGCCTGGCTGGGCGGCCGGGGCGAGGTGCTGACCGTGGCCAGCCACTATGGCCAGGTGCTGTTCAGCGGGGCCATGCTGGTGTGGCTGTGCAACACCCTGGCATCGGTGGTGCGCGGCACCGGCAATATGCGCGTGCCTTCCACCGTGGTGTTCGTGACGGCTGCGTTGCAAATCATGGTGGGTGGCGCCCTGGGCCTGGGTTTGGGGCCGTTTCCGCGCTGGGGCATGACGGGCGTGGCCATCGGCAATCTGCTGGCCATGGGGGCGGGCGTGCTGGTGCTGCTGGCCTACCTCCAGTGGGGGCAGCAGCGGTTGCGCCTTCCCTGGCGCGGTGTGCGCCTGTCCTGGCCCATGTTTCGCGACATTCTGCGCGTGGGGGCGCTGGCCTGCTTGTCACCGCTGCAGTCCGTGCTGACGGCCCTGGTCATGACCGGCCTGGTGGCCCGGCTGGGTCCGCAGGCGCTGGCGGGCTATGGCATAGGCCAGCGGTTGGAATTTTTGCTGATCCCCATTGCCTTTGGCGTGGGCGTGGCATCGGTGCCCATGGTGGGCATGGCCATGGGCGCAGGCCAGGTGCAGCGCGCCCGGCAGGTGGCCTGGGCCGCGGGCGGGGTGGCCGCCCTCACGCTGGCGGGGATTGGCGCCGTGGTGGTGGCGTGGCCGCGGCTGTGGTCGGGCATTTTCACCACCGACGCCCAGGTGCTGGCGCATGCCGATCTCTACCTGCGCATTGCGGGGCCGGGCTTTGCCTTCTTCGGCATGGGCTTGGCGCTGTATTTTGCGGCCCTGGGCTCGGGGCGCATTCTGGGGCCCATCGTGGCTGGCACGGCCCGCCTGGCCGTGGTGGCGGGCCTGGGCGCCTGGCTGACCCAGCAGGCCGGTGCCACGGCACAGTCGCTGTTTTGGGTGGTCACGGCCGGCATGCTGGTCTATGGCCTGGGAACCGTCTGGGCCGTGTGGCGCACGCGCTGGGATTGAAGCCCCCGCACGGTCTTGCTCAGTAGCCGAGTAATTCTTTGGCCATGGGGTAGAGCGACAGCAGCAGCAAAAACGCCATGCCGTAGTTGAACCAGCGCAGTGCCTGGGGCGTGCGCAGCAGCCGGCCCACGGCGCTGCCGAACAAGGCCCAGACGCTGATACAGGGGAGGTTGATGAGCGTCAGCACCACCGTTGCCAGCAGCAAGTTCGCCACAAAGCTGTCCTGCGGGGTGTAGGCGGCGATGATGCCCACCGTCATCAGCCAGGCCTTGGGATTCACCCATTGAAAGGCGGCCGCCTGCCAGAAAGAAAACGGCTTGCTGCCGGCCTGGCCCTGCTGCACGCCGGTGGCGTGGGCGATCTTCCAGGTCAGCCACAGCAGATAGGCGCCACCCACTATTTGCAGCAGGGTGTACAGCCAGGGCCAGGTGCTGAAGGCCGAGCCCAGGCCGGAGCCCACCAGCAGCATCATCAAGGCGCAACCCAGGCTGATGCCCAGCAAATGGGGCAGGGTGCGGCGAAAGCCAAAGGTGGCGCCCGAGGCGGTGAGCATCACATTGTTGGGCCCCGGGGTGATGGAGCTGACAAAGGAGAACATGGCCAGTGGCACAAGGGTGGCGACGGTCAGAGTGGGGGCCAGGGCGTCCATGGTGGTGTGTAAAACAAGGAGGGTGTGGCCATTGTGCGGCTAAAAATCAGTACAGTAGCAGTACACTTCATCATGTCACTTCATCAACTGGCCTGCTGGTTTTGCCATGACACTTTCCTCGCTTCCAGAGTCCGAGCCCAAGGTAGGCGCCGAGGCCAAGCCCGCGCCGCGTGCTTCCCGTAGTGCCCCCTGGCATTGGCAGCCCTTGCGCGGCAGCGGTGTGCCCCTGGTGGAGCAACTGGCGCTGCATGTGGAAGGCCTGGTGCGCAGCCATGGCCTGCGCGCCGGCATGCGCCTGCCCTCGGTACGCCAGTTGGCCGAGGACAGCGGTGTGAGCCGCGATACCGTGGTCCAGGCCTATGACAGGCTGGCCGCGCAGTCGCTCATCCATTCCCGCCGCGGTGCTGGCTTTTTTGTGAGCGCGCTGCGCAAGGTGGATGCGCTGGAGACGCCGTTTCCCGCCCAGACCTCGGCGGCGGTGGATCGGCCTACCGACAGAGCGATAGACACGCCTTATCTGCTGCGCACCATGTTCCAGCAGGGCGCAGCTCCCGAGTCTTCCGGCAGCGCTGGCCTGCTGCCGCCCCAGTGGCTGGAGCCAGAGATGCTCACCGGCGCCATACGCAGCGTGGGCCGCTCGGCCGGGCTCAGCCTGTCGGGCTATGGCCTGCCTCAGGGCTATGCGCCGCTGCGCCAGCAGATTGCGGCCCATTTGCAGGCCCAGGATGTGCCGGTGCACCCGGAACGCAATCTGCTGACGGTGGCCGGTGTGACCCATGGTTTGGACTTGATTACACGCTTGCTGGTGCGCCCCGGCGATGTGGTGTTGGTGGAAGACCCGGCCTGGTTTTTGATTTTTGGCCATTTGCAGGCCTTGGGCGCCCAACTGGTGGGTGTGCCGCGCGGCCCGGACGGGCCGGACATTGCCGCGCTGGCGGCGCTGGCGGCCCAGCACCGGCCGCGTTTGTTCATCGTGAACACGGCAGTGCACAACCCCACGGGGCAGACGCTGTCGGCCGGCGTGGCCCATGCCATGCTGAAGGTTGCCGAGCAATATGATTTTTTACTGGTGGAAGACGACACCTATGCCGACTTTCACCCCGGCCAGCCCACGCGCCTGGCCGCGCTGGACCGGCTGCAGCGCGTGCTGCTGGTGGGCGGCTATTCCAAGACCCTGGCCGGGGGCCTGCGCGTGGGCTATATCGCCGCCCAGGCCGAGCGCATCGAGCAACTGCTGGACTTGAAGCTGCTGGCGGGTTTGACCTCGGCCCAACTGGGCGAGATGGTGGTACACCGCATCCTGAGCGAAGGCCAGTACCGCCGCCATGTGGAGCGCCTGCGCGAGCGCGTGGACAAGGCGCGCGCCCAATGCCTGCGCCGGGTGGAGGCGCTGGGCTGGCAGGTGCCGCAAGAGCCTCTGGCCGGCATGTTTGTCTGGGCGGACTGCGGCATGGACTCCGAATTGCTGGCGCGCCGCGCGGCCGAGCAAGGCCTGCTGCTGGCGCCGGGCGTGCTGTTCTCGCCGCGCCAGGTGCCGGGCAGCATGCTGCGGCTTCCCGTGCCTTTGGCCCAGCATGCCGCGCCCTGGGAGCTGATGGCGCGGCTGCAAAAACAGCTGCGCTGAAAGCGCGCCAGCGCGCAGCCTGTCCCATGCGTGTCAGATTGGGGGGCTGCCACCATGGCCTTGCAGCAACCATCTTCCTAGAATGGAAAACGAACGACCGTTTTATTCCATTCCAAAACAGGAGACACAGGCATGACGGCTGAATACAAGGTCCACGGTGCAGTGGCCGTGATCACGCTCAACAATCCCCCCGTCAACGGGCTGGGGCTGAGCACCCGCCGCGCTGTGGTGAATGGCCTCAAGCAGGCCCAGGCCGATGCCAGCGTGCAGGCCATCGTCATCACCGGTGCGGGCAAGGCCTTTTCGGGCGGCGCCGACATCAAGGAGTTCGGCACCGAGCAATCGATTCAGGAACCCAATCTGCACAGCGTGATTGCGGCGCTGGAGCAATGCAACAAGCCCGTGGTGGCCGCCATCCACAGCGTGTGCATGGGCGGTGGTCTGGAGCTGGCCCTGGGCTGCCACTACCGCATCGTTGCCCCCGGTACCAGCGTGGCCCTGCCCGAGGTGAAGCTGGGCCTGCTGCCCGGCGCCGGCGGCACGCAGCGCCTGCCGCGCGTGCTGGGCCCCGAAGCCGCGTTGAACATGATCGTCAGCGGCGAAGCCGTGAAAAGCGAGCTGCTGGCCCAGGCCCCGGGCCAAAAGCTGTTCGACAAGCTGGCCGCATCGGCCGAGAGCCTGGCTGCTGAGGCCCTGGCCCTGGCCCAGGAAGTGGGCGAGCGCCACGCCGCAGGCAACGAGCCGCTGCCCCTGGTGCGCAACCTGCCCTGTAAGCACCCGCTGGGTGATGCCTACTTTGGCTTTGCCCGCAACATGGTGGGTGGCATGGCCAAGAACTACCCTGCACCGCTGAAATGCGTGGACGCGGTGGAAGCCGCCACCAAGCGCAAAATTGCCGACGGCCTGCAGTATGAGCGCGAGCTGTTCGTAAACCTGATGTGGACGCCCGAGTCCCGCGCGCTGCGCCATCTGTTCATGGCCGAGCGTGCAGCATCAAAGATCGCTGACGTGCCCGCCGATACTGCGGTGCGTGCTATTCAAAAGATAGGGGTGATTGGCGCCGGCACCATGGGCGGCGGCATCAGCATGAACTTCTTGAACGCCGGTATTCCGGTGACGATTCTGGAAACCAAGCAGGAAGCGCTGGACCGTGGCGTAGCCACGATCAAGAAGAACTACGAGGCCCAGGTCAAAAAAGGCAAGCTCAAGGAAGACAAATACGCCCAGCGCATGGCGCTGCTGTCCACCACGCTGAGCTATGACGCGCTGAAGGATTGCGACCTCATCATCGAGGCTGTGTTCGAGGAGCTGGGCGTCAAGGAAACCGTGTTCAAGCAGTTGGATGCCGTGGCCAAGCCCGGCGCCATTCTGGCCTCCAACACCTCCACGCTGGACGTGGACAAGATCGCGGCCTTCACCAAGCGCCCGCAGGACGTGGTGGGCATGCATTTTTTCAGCCCCGCCAACGTGATGAAGCTGCTGGAAGTGGTGCGCGGCAAGGCCACGGCCAAGGACGTGCTGGCCACGGTGATGCAGATCGCCAAGAAGATCAAAAAGACCGCCGTGGTCTCCGGCGTGTGCGATGGCTTTATCGGCAACCGCATGATCGAGCAGTACTCGCGCCAGGCCGGCTTTTTGCTGGACGAAGGCGCCACGCCCCAGCAGGTGGACAAGGCGGCCGAGAAGTTCGGCTTTGCCATGGGCCCGTTCCGCATGGGCGACCTGGCCGGCAACGACATCGGCTGGGCCATCCGCAAGCGCCGCGCCGTGGAACGCGCCGACATGAAGTACAGCCGCACGGCAGACAAGCTCTGCGAGCTGGGTCGCTTTGGCCAGAAGACCGGCGCCGGCTGGTATGACTACCAGGCAGGCAAGCGCGACGCCATTCCCTCGGCGCTGGTGGTCAAGATGATCGAGGACCACCGCAAGGAGCTGGGCATCACGCCGCGCAAGATTGCTGACGAAGAAATCGTGCAGCGCCTGGTCTACGCCCTGGTCAACGAGGGAGCCCATATTCTGGAAGACGGCATTGCCGGCAAGTCGGGCGACATCGACATGGTGTACCTGACTGGCTATGGCTTTCCCATCTACCGCGGTGGCCCCATGCACTACGCCAGCGAAACCGGCCTGGGCAACGTGGTGCGTGCCATGGAGCGCTTTGCGCAGAACCCGCATGACGACGCCAAGTTCTGGCAGCCCGCGCCGCTGCTGGCGCGCCTGGCTGCCGAAGGCAAGTCTTTTTCTTGAACACGGGCTGCCCGCCATTTCCGAATGATCGCGCAGCGCGCCAGCCTCTGCCTGGCCCGCTGCCCCTTGCGCAAAGGATTGCCATATGACTTCCGCCGTGATTGTCTCCACCGCACGCACCCCTCTGGCCAAGAGCTGGAAGGGTTCCTTCAACATGACCTATGGCGCCACGCTGGGCGCCCATGCCGTGCAGCACGCCGTGCAACGCGCCGGCATTGATGCCGCCGATGTGGACGACGTCATCATGGGCACGGCCCTGCCCGAAGGCACCACCGGCGGCAATGTGGCCCGCCTGATCGCAGTGCGCGCCGGCCTGCCCGTCACCACCTCGGGCTTCACCCTCAACCGCTTTTGCTCCTCGGGCCTGCAATCCATTGCCCTGGCGGCCCAGCGCATCATCGCCGGCGAGAGCGATGTGCAAGTGGCCGGTGGCCTGGAGTCCATCTCCTGCGTGCAGCAAGAGGCCAACCGCCACATGGCCCAAGACCCGGCGCTGATGAAGATGAAGCCCGAGATCTACTGGTCCATGCTGCAAACGGCCGAGCAGGTGGCCCAGCGCTACGGCATTGGCCGCGACGCCATGGACGAATATGGCGCCGGCAGCCAGCAAAAAGCCTGCGCCGCCCAGGCCGCCGGCCTGTTTGACGCCGAGATCGCCCCCATCACCACCGTGATGGGCGTGGCCGACAAGGCCCTGGGGCTGATCACCAAGCAAGTCACCGTCAGCCGCGACGAAGGCACACGCGAAGGCACGACCAAGGAGGGCATCGCAGGCCTGCGCAGCGCGCTGCCCGGCGGCCTGATCACCGCCGGCAATGCCAGCCAGTTTTCTGACGGCGCCGGCGCCTGCGTGCTGACCAGCGAGGACTACGCATCCAAGAAGGGGCTCAAACCCCTGGGCCGCTTTCTGGGCTTTGCCGTGGCCGGCTGCGAGCCCGATGAAATGGGCATTGGCCCGGTGTTTGCCGTACCCAAGGTGCTGAAAAAGCTGGGCCTCACGGTGAACGACATCGATCTGTGGGAGCTGAACGAAGCCTTTGCCGTGCAGGTGCTCTACTGCCGCGACAAGCTGGGCATTCCGGCCGACCGCCTCAACGTCAACGGCGGTGCCATCGCCCTGGGCCACCCCTATGGCGTCAGCGGCCAGCGCCTCACCGGCCACGCCCTCATCGAGGGCAAGCGCCGCGGTGCCAAGCGCGTCTGCGTGACCATGTGCATAGGCGGTGGCATGGGGGCGGCGGGGGTGTTTGAGGTGTTGTGATCGCGTACTGGCCAATGTCAGCCAGACTAACCCTTAGTCTGGCTGACGATAGCTGGAAAACTCGAAGTAATGAAAAATCCTTTTAGGGAAAGTGGTGCCAATTCCAGGTGAAATTCAGCAGTTCCATGGTCGCCAGGGAGAGGCAGCAACTGGTGAGTTACTCAGTCGTCGTTTCTGGTATCTCTGGCGCTCTGTGGATATTGAGGGCGGAGATTTTCTGGTTCAAATACGATCTGACTCGCTTGAGTCGATGGACTCTCGAAAGCCTGAGTTATTTATTCTCGGAATCGTACAGTCAAAATTCCTTCAAGTTGGATCATCTGCCTACGTCAAGCAGCACTATTGTACGGAGTCAGACGGAAATCCTGCAAAGCATTTTTTTCTACTTTGTCACATGCTAGACGATAAAGAGGAAAGGCACAGTTATTTCTTTACCGCAGAAGATATCGTAAATTCTCTTCCTTTTGATGAAGAGAAGGCCGCATACAAGCTTTATATTGGAGCTGGTGAAAAATACGAGAGCTGCAAAAATCTACCAGCGAAATTAATATTGGACTCCATTGAGAAGGGGATTTTGGAGACGAAAGCACACAGGACAAATCAATTAGTTCGAACAGTATTCTTTAATACGATCAATGCAGGTCGGAACCATGGTTATTCAACCCGCTACCTATTTCGTTGGATCGAAGGGGTGGCGGTGTGTATTACTGAGAATTCGGAAACTGGAAATCAAGAACTGTTAGAGCCTCGTCGAGACCTGTTCGGCTCTATAGGAGGTTATAGGTGGGGATATAGAGGATCGGGCCCACAATTTCTTGCCTGGTCTTTACTCGCTCATGTCTATGACGGAGATGTGCCAAATCGAAGGCATGTTATCTTTATCGTCGACTGGTTGTTGGATGCGCTGCCCAGCGAAGTTGAATGGGACATCCCTTCTGAGTTAATTCATGCCATGCTTGCAGGTTTAATTCCAACAATTTCTGAAACTCAAAAAATTTGCAGCCGCTCGAAGACCAGCCAGGAGAGAAAGAAAAAATTGAGCCGCGAAGGCATCTTGGCTGAACTACATCGATTGAATGAAAGGCGTGGTATCGCGAACCTCGACCAGATACTTTCCCAAGGCCCGGCATAGACCAACGAGGTCTATCGCTCTGTGCCGCTAAAACAACTCCCCTTGCGGCGATACCAACGCCGCAAAGCTCTCTCCCAGGGGCTGCAAGATCGAGTCCGCAATCGGCTGAAGTTGCTTGGCCACATAGTGCTGGTAATCCATCGCAGAACGCCGTGCTTCCAGCGGCTCCGGTCCGTTGCGGGTCATCACATAGCGAATCCAGCCGCCGCTTTGGTATTGCAGCGGGCGGCCCAGGCGCTCGTTGTGGGCGTCGGCCATGCGGGCTGCGCGCACCTGGGGTGGGAGGTTGGCGACGTATTCATTCAGGCGGTGGCGCAGGCGTTTGCGGTAGATGAGCAAATCGTCTTTCTGGCCGGCCAGCGTGGCCTGGGCGTAGTCGATCACATAGTCCCGGTAGGGAACACCTTGAAAGACGCGGGAGAGCAGGCCTTCCTGAAACTGGCGCGCCAGTGGTGTCCAGTCGCTGCGGGCCATTTCCAGGCCGCGGTAGACCATGGCTTCCTTGCCTGCCGCGTCGACGCTCAGGCCGGCATAGCGTTTTTTGCTGCCCACGTCCGAGCCGCGGATGGTGGGCATGAAGAATTTTTTGTAGTGGGTGTCGAACTCGATTTCGAGAAAGCTTTCCAGGTCCTGCTCCTGCCGCAGGCCTTGGGCCCACCAGGTATTGATGTCCTGGACCAGCTCGGCCGCGACGGCTTGGGCTTCTTCGTTGCTGTGGGTGCGCTTGAGCCAGATGAAGATGGAGTCGGTGTCGCCGTAAATAGCCTCGTAGCCGCGCTGCTGCACCAGATCGCGGGTGCGCTTGACCATCTCATGGCCGCGCAGGGTGATGGCGGAAATCAGGGCAGGGTTGAAGAAGCGGCACTCCGAGGCACCCAGCACGCCGGCAAAGGAATTCATCACCAGCTTGAGGGCCTGGGACAGCGGCTCGTTGCGCGCGCGCTTGGCCTTGTCACGGGCGTGCCACAGCGTGGTCACGATTTCGGGAAGGCAATGTTTTTCGCGGGAGAACAGGATGCCGCCAGGCCCCCGGATCTGTCGCTCCGGATCGGGGGCATGCATGCCCTCGGCCAGGCCCACGGGGTCTACCAGAAAGGTGCGGATGATGGAGGGGTAGAGGCTTTTGTAGTCCAGCACCAGCACGGAGTCATAAAAGCCGGGCCGGGAGTCCATCACATAGCCGCCGGGGGAGGACTTGCCCAGCACATCGCCCACATTGGGCGCCACATAGCCCTGGCGGTGCATGCGTGGCAGATAGTGGTGGCTGAAGGCGGCGATGGAGCCGCCAAAATGGTCCAGCTGCAGGCCCGTGGTGTGGGCGCGTTCCATGGCAAATTGCAGCAGCTTGACCTTCTCGAAGATGCGCAGCACCAGCGCGCAGTCTTGGATGTTGTAGCTGGCGAGCGCCGGCTTGTCGTGCTGGTAGCGCCGTTCGATCTCCGCCATCTTGTCGTACTCGTCGCCAATCTCCTTGCCTTCGCCCAGCAGCTCCTGCGAGACGTTTTCCAGGCTGAAAGAGGAGAAGTTGCGCATGGTTGCCCGCAGGGCTTCGATGCCATCGATCACGGCCCGGCCTGGCATGGGGGCGAACAGATAGCCTTGCTTGCCAGGGTGGGTGCGCCAGGCAATGGGCGTGCGCCCCCGGCCCAGCAGCAGCGGCGTGGCGCAGTCGTCGGCGGTTTTTTGCAGCACGCGCAGGTCGAACTGGATGACGTTCCAGCCGATGATGACGTCGGGGTCATTGCGCACAAACCAGTCGTTGAGCTGGCTGATCATGGCCTTGCGGCTTTCGCAATAGACCAGGGCAAAGCCCGGCGGCCCTGCAGCGTCGCTGGGCTCTGCCGCTTCAACGGGCTCTGTAGGTGGCTCGCCCAGCATGAACACCACGCGCTCGGCCATGCCGTCGAGGGCAATCGAATACAGCTCCTGGTGCTGGCTGGTTTCAATGTCCAGCGACACCAGCTTCAACGCCGGCCTGAAAGTGGGTGCAGGCAAGAGCTTGCAGTCCAGCAGCGCGGCGTTTTCCAGGCGGCCGCCTTCCAGCACAACGCCTGCGGTGATGAAGCGCTCCATCAGATAGCGCTCGTGCGGGCGCACATCGGCCTCGAGCAGCGAAACCCCTTGCTGCTGCAGGGCGCGTGCCAGCCGGCCCAACTGGCGGAACTGCTTGGCGTAGACCCCCAGCACGGGCTGTTGGTGAAAGCTTTTGAGTTCCAGCGGCCGCAATTCCACGCCGGCCATGCTGCGCAGCTGGGCTTGCACGGTTTCCTGGTGCCTGGCCTCGACAAAGGCCACCGAGGTCTGGGCCGTGAGCAGCACTTTCAAAGGCCCGGAATCCGTCGCCAGCCAGTACTCGATCTCGGTGCCCGCTGGCGTGTCGCGCCAGTTGCGGGTCAGGATAAAGCCTTGGCGTGGGGGGGAGGGCACGGAAGAGGATGCAGAGCGGGGGTTGGAGAGGCTGGAGGGCACTGCCTCAGCGCCTGTTTGTGGGGCTGGCCGTGATGTCCAGATGATACTGGTAAAAAATACAGGTGCTGCTGCGATGCGGCCACGGTCACCAACCCAGGCCCATATGGGTGATCATGGTTTTTGCTTCCGTATAGATAGCGGCATGTGCTGTATCCATCAGTGATAAAGGCCGATTTACCTTGCTATTCCAAGCCAGGCTGCCCGCACCTATCTTTGAACACGTTCTTAGGCCAGCGCGTACAGCTTGTAGTGGGTGACGAGCTTGTCCAGTGCCGCATCCAGGCTGCTGCTGTCTGCGTAGAACTGGGTGTCCAGCGCCTCCAGGGCCTGCCATGTGGCCTCGTGGGCCGGGTGCTCTTCGGCGGCCGTGGGCATGAGGTCAAAACGCGCGGCCTGGTCCGTGGGCACCTCGTGGTCGGCGAAGAGGGCGAGCTTGGCGGCCTGCAGCAGTCGCAGGCTGGCATGGTCTTCCACCTCGGTGAGCGCCGCCACGGTTTCTGCATAGCGGTCGCCGCTGGAGTTGGAGAAAAACTGCTCGAAGCCGCCGTTGTGCACCTCGCCTTGCAAGATGTTGATGAGGTAGTAAAGCCTGTCGCCATGCGGGAGTGCATCGAATCCATCGGGAGCGTCGTAGACGCGGTGCACCAGCGCAGTCCAGTAGCAGTAGGCGGGGGATTCGCGGTAGGCGCGCTCCTCCTCGCGCTGTTGCTGGCGCTGCGCATTGCGTTGTTCGATGCTCAGCCGATTGCCGCGCACGCAGGGCATGCACAGGCCGGCGTTTTGCTGGGCGGTGTCGGGGTGGATGGAGTCTCCACAGCGGGTGCAAGGAAGGCGTTGCATGGCGAGAGTGAGGAGGGTTTATTTTGATAGCAGCTGCATGCTGCAGCATCAGCGTTTACAGCGAATTGATTGGGAGAAGCAATCCAGCGGAGATGTGGCGGTTACAAGCAAAAAATCCGGGCACTCCCCACCTCCCGCTCTCAGCCCGGAGATACATGCTCAATCGCGCCCGTGGCCTATGTCTTGCAGCAGCTGCAAGTCCTGGCGCTGCACGATCAGCGTTCTGCCGTTAAACCAGGGGCGGCTGCAATCAATGTTTTCATAAGGGTTCATCCAGTCCAGCACAATGGGCTGGATGCTGATGGCGCACACCAAGGCCGACGGGCTCGTTTGGTGGACCAGAAAAAGGTACTGGTCCAGGTCGCTGGCATGTTCGGCAAAAGCCGCGTAGGCCCAATGCAGCGCTGGCATATCGCCGCTGTCCACCAGGCTCTCCAGTGCTTGCTCCGCATCCGGCAAGCGCAGCGGCGTTGTGGCCAGGCTGCTGCTCGGTATATCCGCCGCAAACTGTGGGCCGCTGCGGTAGCCCGCTATCAGGCCGTTGCGGTCTGCGGTGCCAAGCTGGCCATGCAGGCCGTGGGCCTGGTGCAGCTGCCATAGCAAAGGTCCATCCACTCCCAGCATGCGGCTGGTGCAGCGCAGGGTTGCTGCTTGCAGGCCCAGGGCAGCGGCGGCAAAGTCCAGGCTGTGGGCCATGGTGTCCGCCGCAAACAGCAGGCCGCTGCGCGCGGCCTGTGCGATACGGGCACGCGGATAAGGACGGTGAGAAGGGCGACGGGCCGGTCTGGCCGCAGAGGGCCTGCGCTGGCGGGGCATGGTGCTTGTGGGCAGGCTGACCAGGCCCATCAGGCCGTAGCGGCAATGCTGCGGTTATAGGCAAAAAACACCTCGTCCCGCACCCAGCCCAAGGATTCGTACAGGGCCTGTGCGTTGAGGTTGGTCTTGGCCGTGGTCAGGTCCATGCGTGCCTTGCCTTGGCTGCGGGCTTGGACCTCAGCGGCCAGCAGCAGTGCGCGGCCGGCGCCCATCTGGCGGGCAGCGGGTTGCACAAACAGGTCGTAGAGCACGTAAATGGGTTGGGCCTCCACCGAACAAAAGCTGGGATAGAGCTGGCAAAAGCCCAGCAACTGGTCCGCAGACTCGGCCACCAGAATCACGGACTCGGCCTTGTGAAAGCGCTGCTGAATGAAATCCAGCGCCAGGGCCGCGTCGGCGGGCTGTTGGTAGAACTGGCGGTAGAGGTCGAACAAGGCCGCAACGGCTGGGAGGTCGGTGGCTTGGGCGGGGCGGGTGGTGATGGGCATGGCGGTGGTGGAAAAAACAGGGCCCGTAATCGGGCGGCGGCGGCATGGCTGCCGACGCAGGGGATTGTCCCCTAGCTATGGCTTGGCTTGTGCTGGAAATTACGGGGGCGACCGTGCGCTCCAACCGCCCCATACACCGCAGGCGGGCGCGTAAACCACATCAAGCCATACCACTCGGTACTCCAAGCATGCTCCTAGGAGGTTGATATGTTCTGGTATCCGTCCCGAATCTCCCCGCGACTGACGATCGGGGGGGTATTGCTGCTGGCCATCACGACGGCGATTATTGTTTTTGTCATGCTGTGGCGCGGGCAGCCACGGGTGGTGGAAGTCAATACCGCATTGATCGAGGAGACCGGCAGAGGCCTGACAGCCCGGCTCAGCACCATTTTGTCGCACACGGATGGAAAAACCGTCAGCCTGGCACGACTGGCCGAAGTGCTGCCCAATGAGGAGACGCTGTACCGCCATATTCCGCCGCATTTGATTGGCAGCAACACCATTATTACCGGGGGCGGTATCTGGCCGGAGCCCGGTGCGTTTACCCCAGGGGTTGAAAAGCGAAGCTTTTTCTGGGCCAGAAATGCGGCGGGAGCGTTGATATTCTCCGATGAATACAATATGGACGCCACGGTGGATTACCACAAAGAAAGCTGGTATCAAGATGTCCGTGAGCGTATCGCAGACAGCTGCTGGTGGTCTGATGTTTACCAAGACCCGGTTTCTGGCGTGAACATGGTGACCTGCAGCGTGGCGTACCAAAAAGATGGAAGATTCGCGGGTGTTGCCACCACCGATATCCGGCTGGATAGCATTGCCACCATCATGCAGCAGTATGGCGACCGTACCGGTGGCTACGCCTTTGTGGCGGACAGGCAGGGGCAGCTGATTTATTTTCCCGGTGACGAGAACAAAAAATTCAAAACCTTTGATGAACTGGCCGCCCAGAACGGCTGGCTTGGGCCGGTTGCAGCCAGGCTGAAAAAACCACATGGTGCTCCCGCAGAGGTGGACAGCATTCCCCTCGACAACGATCAACTGCTGCACGGCGCTTCGGAGGCGATGCTGTTCCCTATGGCGGATACGGGCTGGATGATTGGGCTGGTCACTCCGAAAAGCCGCATCACCGGCCTGGCGAAAGCCATGATGCAGGATGTGCTGGGAGTGCTGCTGCCCACCATGGCGCTGCTGCTCTTGGGCGTCTGGCTGTTGGCGCGCAGATTGATCACAAGGCTGGAAGCCACGCGCAAGGCACTGGACGATATTGCACAGGGAGACGGTGACCTGACCCACCGGATGGAGGTGCGGGGTGGGGATGAAATCTCTGCGATTGCACAGGCATTCAATTTGTTTGCCGACAAGATTTCATCCATGTTGCTGGCAGTGCGCCATAGCAGCCAGGTTGTTGCCGGGAATACGGCCAATCTGGCCGAAAATAATGCGGAGCTGTCCGAGCGGGTGACGCAGCAGGCAGCCGCATTGGAGCAAAGCGCTGCCGCCATGGAAGAGTTGAATGCAACCGTGCGCCAAAATACGGAAAACACCCACCAGGCGGATGAGTTGGTGGAAAGCACCGCGCAAACGGCCAGCGGCTGTGGCGGCCTGATGCAGGAGGTGATTTCGACAATGAATAATGTGAGCCTGTCTTCTGGCAGGATGGTCGAAATTATTTCTGTCATCGACAGCATCGCATTCCAAACGAATATCCTGGCATTGAATGCCGCGGTGGAGGCCGCCCGGGCAGGTGAATCAGGCCGGGGGTTTTCCGTGGTGGCATCGGAGGTCAGAACCCTGGCGCAGCGCAGCGCACAGGCCGCACGCGAAATCAAAGCCCTGATTGATGAATCCGCCTTGAATGTGGGCGTGGGCAGCCGCCAGGTGCACAAGGCGGGCGAAGCGTTGCAAGGGCTGGTCAAGAATGTGCTCCACGCAAGGCAGCTGATGGGCGATATCCGGGTCTCCAGCGAAGAGCAGAGCAAAGGGTTGGCCGAGATGACGATGGCCGTATCCGCGATGGACAACACCGTGCAGCAGAACGCGGCGCTCATTGACGACGCCGTTGCCCGGACGCAGGTCTTGAACCAGGAAGCCGAGCAACTGGCACATATGGTGTCGGCCTTTAAATTGCCAGAAACACATTAACCGTTGGGCAGCGGCTCACCCTTTTTCCGGCATGGATTCGTGGCTGGTGCCACGATGCCTTTTGATAAACCGGCCGAGTAACAGGGGCATTATGCTGAGGCCGCGCCCGGCCCGGAATTTGAACCAAGGCTTCGACGGCCAGCAAGAATCGAGAGAGCGAATGTTTATCTTGAAAGAATGCTTCTATTTTTATAGCGCGAAGCCTACATTGATGTAAATTTTTTTCAAAAAACGGTTTTTGTGCTCATAAGAGAGTAGTGTGCAAATCGGCAGTCGATTTTTCCGTGACGAGACGGAAGTTGGAATATCGATCCTCAGCAGAGCCGCCGCTCTCATTGGCGGGCTCTAGCAAGTCCATACAGGAATGAAAGACCCTCAAAATCCTGGTGGTTATTTTGTTCATCAGCTTCAGAAAGAAGTATCCCCGGTTTTTATGGGGCAACAAGCGCTCCAAAGCGTTGTACAGGTGGAAAACCTGAAGCAGCGCAGAAGCTGAAGCGGATTCTTTATTCCGCACCTGAGCCTATACCAGGCTCAGTCTCGCTGCCAATATCCATTTATTCTAAAAAATATGGCAAAAACCCGGTCAGTATTGACTGGAGTAAAGGACCGGAGGTCCATATGCAATTAACAGAAAACACCTTTTACAGCATTCGCAGCCGGAAACCCGGATTGCCGGATGTTGAAGGTCATTTTTTATGGGATGGCGACGACGCAGAAACCCTCGGTACTCCCCACCCCAAAATCCACACTGGTCGTCTGTGGAACCGGCAGCACCTCCTGCTGGATTCAGACCTTTCTGAGAACCGTGCCTGGCAGGCAATTGGAGATGAATATGTTTGAACATCCGCTTTCTCAATGGCATAACTTCCTGGATTCTGTCACTGATTTTTTCAGCTCTGGGGATAAAAATGCCTCCAGCGCTGAAAAAGAAAAACAGAAAGAATCTGATGCTAGCCAGGGAAAAGACCATAAAAAGAGCAACACAAACTCAAAGATGGCAGCCCACGAATGAATGTGATGTTTTTGAATGGGCCAGAGTTTGATCTGGATACCCATAAAAAAGCCCGCGCTTTGCGGGCTTTTTTTGCAGTTCTTGGAAAAAGTCTGATGTTGCAATTTATCCATGCTTCGCTCAATTTTTCAGGCGTCAGTTCGATGTGGAGATAGCGCATGAATTATCAAAGGTTGATTTTGTTTTTCGATAGGTTCAGGGGCTGAATTTCCCCTTGCCAATCGCATACAGGGTGCATACCTGTATTCGTTCGGGATGCAGCACATGGGCTCAGCGGCTGGAGGCATGGCAGCCCAATGCGGGCCGCAGTGGCGGTCAATGACCCATCTTGGCAATGCCTGTGCGTGAGCCAGCGATGAATTCGGCAATCTCGCGCAGGTCCACATCGTCAGCGTGCGTTGCGTGCAGGGCTTGCGCGGCCGCTTGCAGCGACTCTGGCGATTTGGACAGCTGGCGCATTGCACTTTGGATTCGGCGTATGCGTGGGGCATCAAAACCTTTGCGCTCGAGTCCTATGGTGTTGACGATGCGGATCACTGACGGATTACCCTCCGCAATCATGAAGGGCAGGATGTCTTTGGTGACTTTGTTGGTGGCGCCTATGAACGCATATTTGCCCAGGCGCACAAACTGTATGACGCCGGTCATGCCGTTGACAGTGGCGCAGTCATCGATGTGTACATGCCCAGCCAGCTTGGAGCCGCAGCCCAGTACGATGTGGCTGCCGATCTGGCAGTCGTGGCCCACATGGCTGTCTGATAGAAACATGTTGTGGTCGGCAATTCGCGTTGTCGCGCCATCATCGGTGGCTGCATTGACCGTGCAATATTCACGAAAGACATTGCCATCGCCGATCTCGACATACGCCGTGGCGCCTGGCTTGAACTTCATGTCTTCCGTGCGCCCGCCGATGCATGCGTAGGGAAAAAATTCGTTGCCTGAGCCGGCGACCGTAGACCCCATCAGCGATACATGAGAGTGAAGCAGGTTGCCATCGCCCAGTTGCACATCCTTGCCGATATGGCAGTAGGGCCCAACGACGCAATCTGTACCGATCACGGCACCGTCTTCAATGATGGCAGTCACATGAATTTTCGAGCCCACTTCAGCAAACCTCCACGGTGTCTTCAGCTGCGATATGTTGAGGTCGCTGTTTTAGACCAAGCTATCCCAGACCACCAGCACACTTTCGATTTCTCACAACCCCGCTGCAACATGGGGTGCGATGGCGAGAGGGCCTTGCGGGAAAGGGCTGGTGCAAGCCCCACAGCAAAACACCCCGTGCAGGGCATGCCTGGTGCGGGGTGTTGGCATGGCAGCGGGTGCTGGATGCGGTGGTGAAAGTGCTTTGAACACGTTCTTATGGCTTCAGCGCAGGCACGCCGTTTTGCCAGTGGGTCCAGTCGCGCACGATGGTGTCGACCATGATGGCGCCGACCTGGGTGATATTGGCCACGGTTTCGGCAAAGCCGCCTGCGGTCTCGCCGGGCGCGGGGTCCAGGTGGGCCAGTGTGGTTTCCTGGGGGTTGCCCTGGTCGAAGTTGACGGCGCCGCGCAGGCTCATGATGCGGCTGGTGCCATGGGTGCGGGCTAGCACCAGGGCGATGGCGGCGGCTTCCATTTCCGTGGCCACATAGTCATCTGCACCATAGCTTTTGGCGATGTATTGCGCCTCTTTCGAGAGACCTGGGCCGTGGAAGAAGGTGTCACCCGTCATATGCGTGCCCACGCCCACATGTGGCGCACGGCGTGCCTGGGCCTCGGGGTAGCGCAGGCGGTAGCGCTGGGCGGATTCCGAGTCCTGCAGCTTGCTGTCCCTTGTCAGTTGCAGGGCCCACTGCACCAGCGTGGGATTGAGCTGGAAGCGGCGGTATTCCTCATAGCCTTTGCGCGGCATGAATACGGGCGCGCCGGGTTTGCCTTCTTCCGGTGCCCAGCGGTGGCCCAGGTCGTAGTCCACCAGCCAGCTGCCCCAGGTCACATCCCCGATGGTGCCGCGCGCTGGCGGCGTGCCGGCCACGCCGGAGATCACGTAATAGGCCTTGGAAAAATCGAACTGCGGGTTGAGCACGATGGCCTGTACCGAGGCCGAGGAATTGACCTTGCCCATGCCCAGCACGCTGCCACATACGCCGTCGGCGTTGCAGAACACGGGGCCGAGTGCGCCGGGGACGGTGATGGGCTGGGCATCTTTCCAGTAGCGCTCAAACCACATCTGGAACTCGCCGGCGCGGTCGCCGGTGTTCTTGCCGATCTCGAACATGGCGCCGATAAAGACCTTCACCGGTATGGGTGCGGCGGTCGCTGGGCTTTGTGCATGGGCTGCACCGGCAGTGGTTGCCCAGGTTGCCGCGGCCAGTGCGCCGGCGCGCAGGGCGTGGAAGGGAAAGCGAGAGAGGATGTGGGTCGTGGGCATGGCTGGTGCAGGTGGCGCGGTGGAGGAGGCGGGGCGCAAACCGCGCCATTCTCGCACCGGGGCAGCCCCAGGACGGCCCCGGTGCTTGGCCCCCACAGTCACCTTCGTGAGCGCGGTGGGCGCAGAGGGCGGGGAATGTGCAGGCTGGTGCGCAGCCGGCGCCAGCCCATCACCACGCCGCTGAGGCTGAGCAGCAGGCCGCCCAGGCTCAGCGTGATCAGCAGCGCATCCCACAAGGGGCGGCGCTCCAGCAGCGGCAGCCAGTCCCAGCTGTGCAGCAGGGCAAACAGCCAGCGGCTGGTGCGGCGGTGGCGGTCCAGGCTGTCCAGCACCGCACCGGTGTGCGGGTCGATATGCACCCAGGTGTGCTGGGCATCGCCAAACACCGCACGCCAGACAGGCAGCGGCTTGTCCCCGCCCCCGGTCATGCTGTGTGCGGTCCGGGCGTAGTAGTAGAAGTCGTAGGTCTGCAGCGTCTCTATGCGTTCCAGGGGCGCGGGCAGCAGGCTGGGGATGGCGCTGCGCAAGGCCGCAGCATCCACGGCATAAGGCCTGGCCTGGGCGTCCAGCAGCTGGGGTGTGGGCAGGCTGCCATAGGCCATGACCACAGGCTGGCCCAGCACCATGGTCCAGCGCAGCTCCCGCGTGCCAGGGCCTGCGGCCTGGAGCAACTGCTGGGGTGATGTGCCGCCCTCCAGCCCGGTGAGCGCTGCGCCATGCAGGGCACCGGCCTGCACAGGGGCAGTGGCGCTGCTAAAGATGCGCCAGGGGTTCATGGACATTAGCCCGCTGAAGATCCAGCTCAGGGTGATGGCCGCAAACAGCAGGCCGCAGACATGGTGCCAGCGCATCAGCCGGCCGGGGTAGGGCGTGCGCCGGCCGCTGCGGTAGGGCGCGCGAAAGCGCCAGCGCAGAATGCCCACCACCGTGCCGGTGATGGCCCCTGCAATGCCCAGTATCGACAGCCAGTTGACGATGTCGGCCCAGTAGCGGTCCAGCACGCCGCCACGCAGCGGGTAGAGCCAGTGGAGCCAGGCGCCGGCATAGTTCCAGCCGCGTTCGCTGCGGCTGGCGTCACGCACCACCTCGCCCGTGCGGCTGGAGAGATACAGCCAGCTGCCATCAGCCAGTGCCACGCGGTGCAGCGGCCGGTGTACATCCAGGGCGCGCGAATGGGTGTGCGCGTCCTCCTGCAACTGGCCCAGATAGGTCAGTCCCTGGGCGTCACCGGCCCAGGCCGCGGCGCTGGCCAGGGCCACATCGGCATCGGCGGGTGGCAGCAGCGCGGCGCTGCGGGCATCCAGCACCACAGCGCTGGGCTGGCGGCGTTTGCTGCCGGTTGCGGTGGCCGCGTCGGCCACGGGCATGAGCAGGTAGACGGGCTGGCCGCCGCGCAGCCTGGCCAGGCGCAGGGCCTGTACCGGCTGCTGCCAGCCTGCACGCTCCAGCAACTGCTGGGGTGACAGCAGCGCCTCGGGCGTGGAGGATTCGGACAGCGCAGGCAGGTGCTGCAGCCGCTCCTGTACGGTGAGCTTGGGGTAGCCCGAGTACATCATCACCACGCCGGAGGCAAACCACATGGCAAACAGCAGGCACAGGCCAATGCCCAGCCAGCGGTGGGTGAGGTAGCACCAGCGCTTGAGTGAATGGCGCATGGATCGCTCCCTCAAAAGCGCAGGCGCAGCGCCAGCTCCGCCGTGCGAGGGGCGCCCAGATAGGCCTGGGTGCCCACATTCAGGGCGTAGACCTTGTCCGTCACATTGCGCACCCGGGCCGTCAGCGTGGCGTTGCGGCTGAGCTGGTAGCGCAGGCCCAGATCCAGCAGCGTGTAAGCGCCCCAGGTCTGGGTGTTGGCGTTGTCGGCATAGACCTTGCCCACATGGCGCAGGCCGGCGTTCAGCTGCCACTGGGCGTTCACGGTATAGCTGGTCCACAGATTGGCCACCACGCGCGGGGTGTTGGTGGGCGTTTTGCCGGCCAGCGAGACACCGTTTTGCATGTACTCGTCGTACTGCGCATCCACCAGCGCCACATTGCCCTGCAGCGACCATTGGCGCGTGGGCTGCAGGCCCATGGCCAGCTCCAGGCCGCGTGAGGTCTGCTGGCCCACCAACAGGGTCTGGCTGGTGTTGCTCGGGTCTTGCGTGGAGAAGTTCTTGCGCTGCAGCTGGTAGAGCGCCACGGTGGCCGAGCCCTTGCCCTGCCAGAAGTCCAGCTTGCTGCCCAGCTCCAGCTGGCGGCCCGTGGTCAGTGCGCTGTTGTTGCGCACATCGGCAAACGAGGCCGTGGTCAGCACGCCCGAAGGTGGGTCGGCGGCCGTGGCGTACTGGGCATACAGATTGGCGCCGGGGGCCACATCCCACACCAGCGCCAGCCGCCCCGTGGTGGGCTGGTAGCTGCGCGAGAAGCTGGCGGGGCTGGTAGCGGTGATGTCGCGGCGGTTGGTCAGCTCTAGGTCTATGCGTTCATGGCGCAGGGCGCTGACCAGGTGCAGCCGGGGTGTGAGGCTGGTGCGGTTCTCGGCATACAGGGCCATGGTGGTGACCTTGTTTTCGCGGTCCGGGCGAAAGCCAGGCGTCATGCCGGGTGTGTCGTAGAAATACCCGGGGTCGAAGTCGTAAGGGTCGACCGTGCTCACGGTGCCAGACAGGCTGTTGGGGAAGCGGGTCTGCTTGTTCAGGCTGACATCCAGGCCAAAAGACCAGTCGCTGCGCAGGCCGGCCAACAGGCCCTGGTACTGGCCGTCGATACGGTTGCCCACCAGGCGCTGCTGGTGGCGTTGCAGCAGGGCGGAGGAGCGCACCACCTGGCTGTTGTCGGACGTGAACTTGTAGACCTCCACATTGCGATAGTCGCGCAACGCGTTGTAGGCGTAGAAGGTGTTCTTGAACTGCAGCTGCTCGTTCACACGCCAGTCCGTCAGCGAGCGCAGCCATTGCACCTTCTGGGCATACATGCCGTCCTGGCTGTTGTAGTTTTTGAAGCGCGTACCCTCGTCAATCTGCAGGGCGCCGCCCACGGGGTTGCGCAGCGGCGTGCCCCAGTAGGGCCTGTCCACACGCTCATGCTGGTATTCATAGGCCAATGTGTGGCTCACACCACCACCGAAATCCGACAGCAGCGAGGCCGCCAGCTGGGTGGCCTTGCTGTGTGTGCCCTGGGTCCAGCTGTTGCCGTCCTTGTGGTTGAGGTCCAGCCGCAGGTAATGGCTGCCAGCACCTTTGCCATCGCCGGCAATGCGCCGGTTGATGCCGAAAGAGGCCTCCTTGGTGGCATAGCTGCCCAGGCGCAGCTGGGCTTCGGTCAAGTCCTGGCGCTGTGCCAGCTTGGTGATGTAGTTGATGGTGCCACCCACACCGCCTGCGCCATACAGAAAGCTGCTGGCGCCGCCTATGGCCTCCATCTGCTCGTAAATCCAGCTGTCCACCGGTCTTGCGGCAATGCCGTATTGCACATTGATGCCATTGAACAGCTGGTTCAGCGAGCTGCCGCTGAAGCCCCGGTAGCTCACCCCTATGCTGCCGGGGGCGTCGTGGGCGGTGATGCCGGGAACGCTTTGGAGCATCTCCTGGGTGTTGCTGGCGCCACGCGCCTCGATGGTGGCGCGGTCCACCACGGTCACGGCGGCGGGCGTTTCGCGCAGGCTCAGACCCAGGCGGCTGGCGGTGCTGCTGGGGATGTCGAGCGGGAGCACGCCATTGGGCGTATCGGGCTGGTCCGTGCTGGCCTGCACCTGGACGGTGGGCAGCTGGGCCTCATCGGCCGCCGTGCCGGCCGTGTTCTGTGCCAAGGCCAGCTCGCCTGCGCAGGCCAGCAAGGTGGAAATGGCCAGAGCCACGGGCCTGCGCGGCGCGCGCAGGGCAAAGCGGGCTGGTGCAGCGACGGCTGCCAGCGGGGAGAAATAAGACATGAGAGGGCGGTGTAAAGCAGAGCCTGCCTGCACGTATGTGGCATGCAGACTCTTGTGTTGCTGAAGAGCGAAAGAGGCTTTACACCGCCGCAGGCGGTCCGCGTGGCGGCAGTGGCCCACCGGTGGCGGCGGGCAGGTATCGGGCCACAATGGGCTGCAGCGTCGGACCCAGGGGCACAGGCTGTGGTGCTGTGCTCCAGTGGGATGCTGGCGGCAACGCCAGCCCCAGGCACAGCGGGCAATCCAGGCTGGAATGCAGACTGGTGACGGCTTCGCCCTGGTCGCTCAGCACCACCATCTTCATCACGCCGCCGGTGGTGCAGACCAGCTCCATGGTGCGCGGGCTGACCCAGGGTGACGCGATGGCCACCCCCAGCGTCAAGGCGAACCACAGCATCACCCAGCGGGCGAGGTGGTGGGCGTTGCGCAGGGCGTGCATGGAGGGATTATCGCGAAGTGGATGCGGTGGTGCGCCATCGAGGGCAGTCGGAAAACCCCTGCCCATGTGAGAGACGGCTCTCAGCGGGCGCTATGGTAGAGCCTCAGGCAGCCTGCGCCCAAGCATTTTTCGGCATAAGCATATGGGCCCGCTCAAGGCCGCAGCCGTTGCTGCCAACCCCTCTTGTCACTTTTGCCCCTGCGGCGCGCAGGTGACAGCCCGGCCCGGGCACAGGCACTACCGTGGCGGCTGTGCCATCCCTGCGCTGGCATTCACCACCACCCAAAAACCATAGCTGTAGCTGCGCATGCGCTTTGCGTATGCCGTGCTTTCAGCGTTTGCATTGATTGCCATGTCCCAGTTGCGCTCCACGCTTGATTTCCTTGTCTACGACTGGCTGCAGGCCGACGGCCTGACGGCCCGCACGCGCTATGCCGAGCACAGCCGCGAGACCTTTGATGCGGTGCTGGACACCTGCGAACGCCTGGCGCGCGAGAAGTACGCGCCCTTCAACCGCACGGTGGACACGCAAGAGCCCCAGTTCGATGGCGAGAAAGTCATCTTGCCGCAGTGCACCTACGACGCACGCCAGGCCTATGCCGACACCGGTATGCTGGCTGCGGGCAAGGATGCGCAGTGGGGCGGCATGCAGCTGCCCTATCTGGTGGAAGCTGCGGCCAACAGCTTTTTTGCCTGTGCCTCGGTCAGCATGGGCTCGAATCTGCTGACCAGCGCCAATGCCAATTTGCTGCTGGTGCATGGCAGCGAGCGGCAAAAACAGGTGTTTGCGGTCAAGGAGCTGGAGGGCCTGTGGGCCGGCACCATGGCGCTGTCGGAGCCGCAGGCCGGCTCCTCGCTGAGCGACATCAGCACCCGCGCCCTGCCCGATGGGGCGGACTTTGAAAGCGATGCCCTGGGCCCGCGCTACCGCCTCAAGGGCAACAAGATGTGGATCAGCGCCGGCGACCATGAGTTGACGGAAAACATCGTCCACCTGGTGCTGGCCAAGATTCCCGGGCCGGATGGCAAGCCCATTCCCGGCGTCAAGGGCATTTCGCTGTTCATCGTGCCCAAGCAGCTGGTGGACAGCGAAGGCAATTTGACGGGCGAGCGCAACGATGTGGCCCTGGCTGGCCTCAACCACAAGCTGGGCTGGCGTGGCACCACCAACACGCTGCTGAACTTTGGTGAAGGCAAGCACGCTGTGCGCGGCGGGGCCGGAGCCATAGGCTATTTGGTGGGCCGCCCGCACGAGGGGCTGAAATGCATGTTCCACATGATGAACGAGGCCCGCATCGGCATTGGCATGGCGGCCACCATGCTGGGCCTGGCGGGCTACTACGCCAGCCTGGACTATGCCAGGAACCGCCCCCAGGGCCGGCCCGTGGGCGAGGGCGGCAAGGACGCCAGCCAGCCCCAGGTGGCCATCATCGAACATGCCGATGTCAAGCGCATGCTGCTGGCGCAAAAAGCCTATGGCGAGGGCGCGCTGGCGCTGAACCTGTACTGCGCCCGCCTGGTGGACGAGGGCCGCACCGGCACGGCCGAGGACGCGGCCCGCGCCCAGCTGCTGCTGGAGGTGCTGACGCCGATTGCCAAGAGCTGGCCCAGCGAGTTCTGCCTGGAGGCCAACAGCCTGGCCATCCAGGTGCATGGGGGCTATGGCTATACGCGCGACTTTCCCGTGGAGCAGTACTGGCGCGACAACCGCCTCAATATGATCCACGAGGGCACGCATGGCATTCAGGCGGCCGACTTGCTGGGCCGCAAGGTGCGCATGCAGGGCGGCGCCGGCCTGCAGCTGCTGGCGGCCACCATCAACGCCACCATCCAGCAAGCGCTGCAGCAGCCGCAGCTGGCGGCCCATGCCAACCAGCTGGCCAAGGCCTTGCAGGAGGTGGGCGCTGCCACCAAGGCGGCCTGGGCCACCGAGCATGCCGGCCAGGCCCTGGCCAATGCCGTGCCCTATCTGCAGGCCTTTGGCCATATGGTGCTGGCCTGGGTGTGGCTGGATGTGGCGCAGCGCGTGCTGGCCCGCGATGCATCACTTTCCATAGCGGCCAACGCAGGCCGCATGCGCGCCTGCCAGTATTTCTTCCACTATGAGCTGCCCAAGATCACTGCCTGGCTGAACGTGGTCAACGCCCGCGATATGACCTGCGCGGACATGCCGGTTGAGGCGTTTTGAGGCGCGGTGGCGCCACATCTTCAGCCTGCGTAGAGACTTTGAACACGTTCTAAGAACGTGTTCAAAGTCTCCTCGCGGCGCGCCAGCGTCTTTGCGGGATGGGATACAAGGCGCGATACCGCAGCAATAGCCGCGCTATTGCGAGGATTCGCAACACCGTAGACCGCCCGCAAAGCCACTGGCCCTTCGGGTTGGAGCGAAATCGGGCGATTTCTTCGCGCTGAAGCTTGCTTGCACACAGGTGCAAGCTGCGCTCCATCGCTTCGAACTCATCCCGATTGCGTTCCAACGCGCCTGCGTAGAGACATTGAACACGTTCTAAGGCCGGCAGCGCCCGTGCTGGAGCGTGAACACGCTCTGAAGGAATGGGCAATGCAGGCCAGGGATGGCGCCATAAGTGGTAGAACGACGCGCTATATGCAAGCCTAGCCGAGGAGGGAACTTGCTATGGTCTTCAGCCAGCGAGCAAGTCTTGAGCGCGTAAAAAACGTTCCGAGAACATGTTGATTTTCACTGGCTACCTGAGAGCGTGAACACGCTCTGAAGAAAAGGCGTCTTATGTCCCGGCTCACCACCCTCACCGTGTCCAAGCGGCTTTCGCTTGGTTTTGCACTGATGCTCTTGCTGTCCATGGTGGTCATAGGCATCAGCATCATGCGTCTGAACGCTCTGGCAGAGGCCACCCAGACCATGATGCAAAAGCCGATACAGGCCGAGCGCCTGGTCAGCGATTGGGCGCGCAATCTGGCCTCGGGCATTACGCGGACGGTGGCGGTGGCACGCAGCAGCGATCCGGAACTGGCCGACTTTTTTGCCGCCGACGCCAAGGAGTCGTCGAGGCGCTCCACCGAGTTGCAAAAAGCGGTCGAGGCCCTGATGTCCTCCGACACCGAAAAGCAGCTGTTCCAGGAAATTGGCGTGCAGCGGGGCTTTTACCTCAAGGGCCGCGACGCTATTTTTGGCCTGAAGAAAGAAGGGCAGACGGCCGAGGCCAATGCCTTGCTGGACAAGGAATTCATCCCCAAGTCTGCGGCCTATGCCGGCAAGATGGAGGAATTGCTGGACAACCAGCGCCAGCAGGTCAATGCGCTGGCGCAGGCCATTCAGGACAATCGCGCCTCCAGCAGCCGCTTGCTGCTGGCGCTGGGCCTGCTGAGCGTAGTCTTGAGCGCCTGGGTGGCATGGCGGCTGTCGTCCTCCATCACCAAGCCTTTGGCGCAGGCCTCGGCGGTGGCGCAGCGCGTGGCAGAGGGCGACCTCACCTCGCGCATCACGGTGCAGCGCAAAGACGAGCTGGGCCTGCTGATGGCCACGCTGGACCGCATGCAAAGCCATCTGGCCCAGGTGGTGGGCCATGTGCGCGGGGGCGCGGAGTCGGTGGCGAATGCCAGTGCTGAAATTGCCCAGGGCAACCAGGACCTGAGCGCCCGTACCGAGCAGCAGGCCAGCGCGCTGGAGCAGACGGCCGCCAGCATGGAAGAGCTGAGCACCACGGTGCGGCACAACGCCGACAACGCACGCCAGGCCAATACGCTGGCCATGGCGGCCTCCACCGTGGCCGAGCAGGGCGGCGTGGTGGTGGGCGAGGTGGTGCAGACCATGCAGGGCATTCACGATGCCAGCCGCCGCATCAGCGAAATCATCGGCGTGATTGATTCCATCGCCTTCCAGACCAATATCCTGGCGCTGAATGCCGCCGTGGAGGCCGCCCGAGCCGGTGAGCAGGGACGCGGTTTTGCCGTGGTGGCCACCGAGGTGCGCAGCCTGGCCAGCCGCAGCGCCGATGCGGCCAAGGAAATCAAGGCGCTGATCGATGACAGCGTGCAGCGCGTCTCCCAGGGCACGGCCTTGGTTGACAAGGCCGGCGCCACCATGAACGAGGTGGTGGGCAGCATTCGCCGCGTGACCGACATCATGGGCGAGATCAGCGCCGCCAGCAGCGAGCAAAGCCAGGGCGTGTCGCAGGTGGAAGAGGCCGTGACCTCCATGGACCACAGCACCCAGCAGAACGCGGCCCTGGTCGAGGAAATGGCCGCCGCAGCCAGCAGCCTGCAGCGCCAGTCGCAAGACCTGGTGCAGGCGGTTTCGGTGTTCCAGCTGTCTGCCCAGGGGCAGGGCAGTGCGGGGGCCTATTCCATGGCCCATGCGCAGCCCGCCAACGCCTCGCGCCAGCTGGCCTGGGCAGAAGCCTCGCCCGAGTAAGGGCGCGGGCCAGGGGCGGCGCTCCGGTCTCGCCTGGCCGTGCAGCTGGGCATGCCCGGCGGCATGCCAAGATGCGGCTTTGGGCACAGCCTGATGACCGGAGTGATTCCCTATGGATGCTGTTTTCTCCCCCGCCGACCACCATGCCATGGCCCTGGCCATCGCCGCCTCGCGCGAGGCCCTGGCGGCCGGTGACATGCCTTTTGGTGCCACCTTGTCCAGCGCCGACGGCCAGGTGCTCTGGGTGGCGCGCAATGCCCAGATCAGCACACAGGACTGCATGGCCCATGCCGAGACCGTGCTGGTTCAGCAGGTGCAGCGCGAGCTGGGTCCGCAGGCCTTGCAGGGTGCCACGGTGCACGCCAGCGGAGAGCCTTGCGCCATGTGCAGCGGCGCGCTGTTCTGGGCCGGCGTGCGCCGCGTGGTCTATGCCGCCAGCACCGAAGACATTGCCCACTCCCTGGGCGGGCCGGTGTTGCCTGTCACGGCCGCCCAGGTGCTGGGCAGCGCCCAGCCTCAGGTGAGCGTGCAGGGCGGCCTGCAGCGCGACGCCGCTGTGCAGGTCTTGCAGGCCAAGGGCCTGGCTGCAGATGCCGCATCCTGAGCCGCATTTGGTGGTTGCTCTTGAAAGCAGAGCATTCATCGCTTGCGGTATATGCCGTTGGCGCAGATCGGATTCGGAAGTTCTCACCCGCGCTCGCGCCTGTCTGCGTGGATAGCGACCCCTTGCATGCCGCAGGGCGATGTGCTGCGCACAGTCTGCGCCTGGTGTTTTCTTGCAAACTTGTCTGCCAAGCCCTGCGGCCGCACCACGGTGCCGGCGGGCCCGAGCACACCACGGAGAAAAAACACAAGCAATGCGGCAGTTGAATGAGGGAGAGGCTACGGGCGAGCACCCGCGCACGCAAAACCGGCATGCGGCACCCGAGCTGGGAGCAGCCCATGCAAAGCCGGTAGGGCCACAGGGCGGGCTACAGGGCGGGCCATCGGCCTTGGGTGTACCGCTGTGGCTGCTGGTACTGGTCACGCTCAGCGGCACCATGGCCATGCATATCTTTGTGCCGGCGCTGCCTGTGGCGGGTGCGGCCTTGCAGGCCGAGCCGGCCAGCATGCAGCAAACCATCACCTGGTATGTGATTGGCCTGGCCCTGGGCCAGCTGGTGTATGGGCCGGTGTCGGATGCCTGGGGGCGGCGCCCCGCGCTGCTGCTGGGCCTGGGGCTGTATCTGTCGGCCAGCGTGGTGGCCCTGTGTGCGCCGTCGCTGCCCTGGCTGCTGGGCGCGCGCCTGGTGCAGGCCCTGGGGGGCGCGGCCGGCATCACGCTGGGCCGCGCCATTGTGCGCGACATCGCGGCGCCCGATCGCGTGACCAAAGACCTGGCGCTGTTGAATCTGCTGACCCTGGTAGGGCCGGGGCTGGCGCCAATTGTGGGCTCCTACCTGGCCGAGCATCTGGGCTGGCGCTCCATTTATTTGTTTCTGGTGTGCATGGGCTCGGCCATGGTGTGGTGCACCTGGCGCATGCTGCCGGAAACCAACCGCCAGCGCCGCCCCATGGCCGTGGGCGGCATTGCGCGCGACTATCGCAGCCTGCTGGGCACGCCGCGCTTTGCCGGTTTCATGCTGGGGGGCGCTTGCTCCACCACGGCGCTTTACCCCTATCTGGCCACGGCTCCCTATATCGTGCATGGCCAGCTGGGCTACCCGATTGCCATGGTGGGCTGGTTTGCGGCCCTGACCATCGTGGGCGCCAGCCTGGGCACGCTGGTCACGCGGCGCCTGGGCGGACGTTATGCGGCCGAACGTTTTTTGTTCGTCGGCGGCGGTATCAGCCTGTCCATGGCCGCATTGCTGCTGCTGGTGCAACTGGCGGGCTGGTTGGATGGCCCCATGCTGGCGGGCATCACCCTGGTGATGACATTTGGCGCCGGCCTGTCCAGCCCGGCCGCATTGGCGCGGGCGCTGCTGGCCGTGCCCTGGCTCACCGGCGCTGCCGCCGGCCTGTATGGCTTTGCCCAGATGGCCATGGGGGCGTTGGGCACGCTGCTGGTGGGTTACGGCCAGGATCCGGCCATTGCCTGTGCGCTGACGCAGATGGGCATGTTGGCCTTGGCCCTGGGCTGCTACCGGTGGGCCGCTGCACACCCCGTGCGCCAGGCCGCTGCGGCACAGGGCTGATCTCTTTCGCGGTGGAGAGGCTGCGGCGTGATGCCGATGCAGACACCTACATTTACTACAGAAGACTTGCACACTGCCTCTGCGGCTGGGGGCAGCATGTGCTGACCTACCCATTCTTGCGAGGAGGACCGCATGAGCTACGAACCGATTGCCGAAACCAGCCTCCTGGACACCATGCTGCCAGGCCTGTTGGTCGCCTGCTGGTGGTTGTGGATTTTGCTGGACTAGCACCGGCCGGGCAGCAGCAGCGCGGCCAGCGCCTGTGCCAGATGCATCAAGGCGCAACCGTGCTGGCGGTTGGTGTTGGCGATGCTGGCGGGCTGGAAAGGTGCTCAGGCAGGCGCCGCCTGGTTCAGGTGGAGCAACAGCACCCCCAGCACAATGCAGCCCACGCCCAGGGCCTTGCCCCATGAAGCGCTCTCACTGAAAAGTGCCACACCCAAAAGGGCAATCAGCGCTGTGCCGGCCCCTGCCCAGACGGCATAGGCCATGCCGATTTCCATTTGCTTGCTGGCAAGGCCCATCAGCCAGATGGCCGCCGCGTAGCACAGGCCCATTCCCGCAGTCGGCGCCCATTGGCTGAGACCGTACGATGCTTTGAGCAACAGGGTACCTGCCACCTCTGAGGCGATGGAGAGCGTTAAAACCAGCCACGGATTCATGGCATCTCCTGGGCGGAGGGCGGAGGGCGGAGGGCGGAGGGCGGAGGGCGGAGGGCGGAGGGCGGTATGGGGCGGGGCATGCCGGGCAGGTTGCCCCCATGCCAGGGCGGCGTCAGACAGTCCAAATTACCAGCGGCGAATGACAGCGCTGTGAATGCCGGGAAGCTGCCGATGCCGCGAGCTCGACACAGCCCATTCGGGGCTGCTGCGTGTGTTTGCCAGGGAGCGCGTGCGCAACGGCAGCCTTGCTTGCCGCTGCGCCGTGGTCGCTGTTATTTGCCTTCAGGCTTGGGGCAGCTGCTGTCCAGGCCCGCCATGCCGGCCATTTTCTGCAGGCTGGAGCGCTGCTCCAGGCAGCTTTGGTGCTGGGCCTGGCTGGCTTGCTGCTGGGCCAACTGGGCGGCCTTGCTGCGTTCGGCCTGGAGCTTGGCCACGCGTTCGCGCAACTGGGGCATCACGGCCATGGCGGCTTTTTCGCCCTCCACAATGGCATTCGCGCGCTGGCTGAAATCGGCCGCACCAATGTCCAGCACCTTGGGGTGGATGATGATGTCGGCCCGCGCCAGCTCGGCCTGGCCCAGTTTCTGGCCCATGATGGCAATGGACTGGTTCAGTGCGCCCAGCATGTTCTCCGGGGTCTTGCCCCGGGCCTTGTTGGAGATGTCCACGGCCACCACGATGTCGGCGCCCAGCTGGCGTGCCGCATCCACGGGGACGGGGCTGACAATGCCGCCATCTACATAGTGGTACTTGCCGATGGTGACCGGCTGAAACACGCCGGGAATGCTGCTGGAGGCGCGCACGGCCTGGCCGGTATTGCCCCGGGCGAAGACGGTGCGCTCGCCGTCTTCCAGGCGCGTGGACACGGCCACAAAGGGCTTGGCCAGGCGCTCCAGCGGCTTGCGCTGCACCAGCTCGTTGACATAGTCCTCCAGCTTCTGGCCCAGCACCAGGCCGCCCGAGGAAAGCTGCAGGTCGCGAATCTTGGATTCATCCAGGGCCACGGCTTTTTCCTGCAGCTCAAAGGCATTCATGCCGCTGGCATAGAGGGCGCCCACCACGCTGCCGGCGCTGGTGCCCGAGACCACGGCCGGTGTGAAGCCATTGGCCTCCAGCATCTTGATCACACCGATATGGGCAAAGCCCTTGGCGGCACCGCCACCCAGGGCAATCCCGATCTTCACCGGCGCCGTGCCGGCTTGCACCGGCGCTGCGGGCACATTGGGGCGGGGAGGGTTGCTGTTGCAGGCGGTCAGGCCCAGCGCTGCCGCACAGGCCAGCAGGCGAAATAATGCTTTTTTCATACGCATACCGAAAAACAAGCCGAGAGTGGGGCGCAGTATAGCGAGCGTGGATAGTGCGGTTCAGCGCATGGCCCGCCGCAGCCAGGCGCTGCCCCAGTCCACCGCGATACTCAATAAAAGCATAGCAATAATCACTGTGCTGGCTTGCGCATAGTGGAAAAGTGACAGTTCGAAATACAGCAGCTGGCCCAGGCCGCCCGCACCCACAAAGCCCATGACCACCGAGGCGCGGATGGCACATTCCCAGCGGTAGACGGTGTAGGAGGTCAGCTCCCTGGCCGCCTGGGGCAGCAGACCGTAGAGCAGGGCTTGCAGCCGGCCCGCACCCGCTGCGCGCAGGGCGCGGGCGGGTGCTGGGGGCGTGGATTCCAGAATCTCGGCGTAGACCTTGGCCAGCATGCCGCCATAGGTCAGGCCCAGAGCCAGCACCCCGGCCGCCGGGCCCAGGCCGAAGACGCGCACAAACACCAGGGCCCAAACCAGCTCGGGAATGCCGCGCAGCACGGTGAGCAGGCCGCGTGCCACGGGGTTGAGTCGGACACGCTCGCGCGCTGCACTGCTGGCCAGATAGGACAGGGGCAGGGCCAGCACAAAGGCCAGGGCCATGCCGGCCGTGGCAATGGCCAAAGTCTCCAGCGTGGCCTGGCCCAGATAGCCCAGGAATTCACTGCCGGTTTCGGGCGGCAGAAAGCCGGCCAGAAACCCGGCTATGACGCGGAAGTTGTTGGCATCGAAAAACGGCTGCAGCGAAAAGCCCGAGGTTTGCAGCAGCGGCCACAGCAGCACCAGGGCGATGAGCAGCCCGGTGAGGCGCCCGCGCGCGGCCGGATCGCGGTGATGGGGCGGGGGGCGGCGCGTGGCTGCGGCCCAAGGGGTCAACGGCATGCCATCCCCATGGGCAGGGCGGACGCTGTGGCGACCGCGCCCTGCTGCAGCGTGGGCAGCGGCTGGGCGCTGCCATCGGCATGGGCGTACAGGGCTTGCAACTGGGCCTGGCTCACCTGGGCGGCGGGCAGGTCAAAGACCATGCACCCCTCGCGCAGGCCGACGATGCGGGGAAAGCAGGACAGGGCCAGGTCCACCGCATGCAGGCTGGCCACCAGCGTGGCCTGGCGGGCCGTGGCCTCTTGCACCAGCAGTTGCACCGTGGCCAGCGACAGCGCCGGGTCCAGCGCGGAGACGGGCTCGTCCGCCAGCACCAGCTCGGCCTGCTGGTAGAGCACGCGGGCAATGCCCACGCGCTGCAGCTGGCCGCCGGAAAGTTGGTCGCAGCGGGCAAACAGCTTGTCTTCCAGCTGCACACGGGCCAGGGCCTCGCGGGCGCCGGCAATGTCTTGCGGATAGGCCAGTGAGGCCAGGGCCTTCCACAGCGGCCATTGCCCCAGCCTGCCGGCCAGCACGGCCGTGACCACGCGCTGGCGCAGCGGAATCGGAGCGGCCTGGTGCACCGTGCCAATGCGGCTGCGCAAGGTCTTGAATTGTTGGGCCGTGAGCTGGGTGCTGACGGCCTGGCCCAGCAGCTGCATGCGGCCGGCCGTGGGCAGATGGCCCGTGCCCAGGGTGGTGAGCAGCGAGGTCTTGCCCGCGCCCGAAGGGCCGATGAGGGCGATGTGTTCACCCTGGGCGGCCGACAGGTAGATGCCCGAGAGGGCGGTGAAGCCGTTGCCGTGGGTCAGGCCCACATCGTCCAGCGTAAAGCTCATGGGATGGAATACTCTGAAAACAATAGCTGCCAGCGCTTGTGCAGAAAGGCTGTAGCAGCTCAATGTGTCATCAACTTCCTCCCCTTTCGGGGGAGGGTTGGGGTGGGGGCCTGCGGCTTGGGAGCTGCCCCCATCCCCACCTTCACCCGATAGGGGAAGGAGCCAGACCGGCTTACTTCAGCAGACCGGCTTACTTCAGCAGGCCGGCCGACTTGGCGGCGGTTTCCGTGCCTGCGTAGTTCTCCGGCTTGGTGGGGATGAATTTGGAGGCGCGTTGCAGCTCCATGATGGCCTTGTGCTCGGGCTTGCTTGGGTCCAGCGCCAGGAAGGCATCGGTCAGCTTTTTGACCAGGGCCGGATCCAGATCGCCGCGCACGGTCCAGTTGTAGTCAAAGTAGGTGGGGGTGGTGGCAAACACGCGCACCTTGCTGGTGTCCACCTTTTTGGATTCGACCAGCTTGTCCCATACCGAGGTGTTGAGCACACCGGCCTCGGCCTTGCCTGCGGCCACAAAGGCCACGGTGGCGTCATGCGCGCCGGAGTAGGCCACCGTCTTGAAGTCTTTTTCGGGGTTGATGCCGTCCTGCAGCAGGAAGTAGCGCGGCATCAGGCTGCCCGAAGTGGACGAGGGCGCGCCAAAGGCAAAGGTCTTGCCCTTGAGGTCGGCCAGAGACTTGATTGCCGGGTCGGCGGTGATGAATTTGCTGGTGAACACCGCATCTTCGGCGCGCTGCACGATGGGAATGGCCGTGCCATGGGTGCGGATCTTGGCCTGCACATAGGTAAAGCCGCCCAGCCAGGCCAGGTCCAGTTTCTTGGTGGCCAGCGATTCGACCACGGCGGCGTAGTCGGACACGGGGGTGAACACCACCTTCATGCCCGTGGCCTGGGACAGGTAGTCGCCCAGGGGCTTGAACTTGCGCTGCAGCTCGGTGGGCGCCTCGTCGGGGATGGCCGAGACGCGCAGCACGGCGGGGGTGTCGGCGTGGGCGCTGAAAGTGCTCAGGGAAGAGGCGGCCAGGGCGGCAAAGGCCAAGCCGCGCAGCGCCTGGCGGCGTGCGAGAGATTGCTGCATAAGTGCTCCGTTGAATAAGCCACCGCCGTCCGGAAACACGGCGGTTTAATGGGGGCGGCGTTGTGAGACGTCGCAAATAGGGCGGTACACAGACCGCTGCGGGCATTGTGCAGGTCTTTGTATGTGGCTGTGAATCGTTTAGGGGCGGCCATAGAGCGCTTGAGGCTTTGTTGCGCGCTCTTGCCGTATGCACAACTGTCTGCGGGCACGCGCCGCGCCTGAAGCGCTATCTGGCCGTTGGGACTGTGCTTGAACGCCCGCTGCGCTGCCTATGCCCGCTCCGGCCGGCAGCGAAATCCAAGTCTTTGACCGAAGCCCAATGTTGAGGCAATAAAAAAGCATGTGCGCCCTGGGGGCCGCACATGCCTGGGTGGCTGCTGCGCGGGGCAGCAGCGCTGGAGTGGCGACGGCTTTACGCGGCCACGCTTTCCTCGGCCATGCCCTGGTGGCGCAGCAGCGCATCCAGCTGCGGCTCGCGGCCGCGGAAGGCCTTGAAGTTGTCCATGGCGCTGCGGCTGCCGCCCATTTCCAGGATGTGGTGCAGGTATTTCTGCGCCGTGGCTTGGCTGGCATGGCCGTCAGGCCCTTGAGTTTCCTCGAAGGCGGCATAGGCATCGGCGCTCAGCACTTCGGCCCATTTGTAACTGTAGTAGCCCGCCGCATAGCCACCGGCAAAGATGTGGCTGAAGGTGTTGGTGCCACGGTTGTAGGGCGTGGTGGGCAGCACGGCCACTTCATCGCGCACGGCCTTGAGCAGGGCGTAATAGTCGGCGTCGGGGGCATGTTCGGAATGCAGCAGCATGTCGAACAGCGAGAACTCGATCTGGCGCAGCGTGCCCATGCCGGCCTGGAAGTTTTTGGCGGCAATCATCTTGTCGTACAGCGCGCGGGGCAGGGGCTCGCCGCTGTCCACATGGGCCGTCATATGGCGCAGCACTTCCCATTCCCAGCAGAAGTTTTCCATGAACTGGCTGGGCAGCTCCACCGCATCCCATTCCACGCCGTTGATGCCGGAGACATCTTTTTCGTTCACCTGGGTGAGCATGTGGTGCAGGGCGTGGCCGGATTCGTGGAACAGGGTGATCACATCGTCATGCGTGAGCAGGGCAGGCTTGCCATCCACGCCATCGGCAAAGTTGCACACCATGTGGGCCACCGGGGTTTGCAGGGCGCCGGTGTCGGGGCGCAGCCAGCGGCTGCGCACATCGTCCATCCAGGCGCCGCCGCGCTTGCCGGCGCGGGCGGGCTGGTCCAGGTAGAACTGGCCCACCACCTTGCCGGCGCGCTCCAGGCGGTAGAACTGCACGGAGGGGTTCCAGACTGCGGCCTCGTCGCGGCGGATGCTCACGTCGAACAGGCTCTCGATGATCTTGAACAGGCCGGCCAGCACCTTGGGCGCGGTGAAGTACTGCTTGACCTCTTGCTCGCTGAAGGCGTAGCGCGCTTCCTTGAGCTTCTCGGAGATGAAGGTCCAGTCCCAGGGCTGCGGGTCGGCAATGCCCAGCTCGTCCTTGGCAAAGGCGCGCAGATCGGCCACATCCTGCTCGGCAAAGGGACGGGCGCGGTGGGCCAGGTCACGCAAAAAGGCCGTCACCTGTTGGGGCGACTCGGCCATCTTGGGCACCAGGGAGACTTCGGCAAAGTTGGCATAGCCCAGCAGGCGGGCTTCTTCCAGGCGCAGGGCCAGAATCTCTTTGATGATGGCCGTGTTGTCGAACTTCACGGCCTCGCCCTCGGCCTGCTCGGAGGCGCGGGTCACATAGGCGTGGTAGAGCTTTTCGCGCAGGGCGCTGCTGGTGGCGAACTGCATGATGGGCAGATAGCAAGGCATCTTCAGCGTGAGCTTGTGGCCCTCTTTGCCCTCGGCCTGGGCAGCGGCGCGGGCCGTGTTCACCACATCGGCGGGCACGCCGGCCAGCTCGGACGCGCTGGCGTAGTAGCTCCAGGAGTCGGTGGCATCCAGCGTGTTTTCGCTGAACTTTTGCGCCAGCTCGGCCGAGCGCTCCTGGATCTTGGCAAAGCGCTCGCGGGCCTCGCCCTGCAGCTCGGCGCCGGACAGCACAAAGCCGCGCAGCGCATTGGCATGGGCTTTTTGCTGGGCAGGGGTCAGTGTGCTGGCATCAATCGCCTTGTACTTGGCGTACAGGCGTTCGTCCGCGCCCAAACGGGTCCAGAAATCGGTGACCTTGGGCAGGGCTTCGTTATAGGCCGCACGCAGCTCGGGCGTGTCGGCCACGCTGGAGAGGTGGCTGACGGCGCTCCAAGCCATGCCCAGTTGTTCGGTGGACACGTCCAGCACCTTGGCGATGGCGTCCCACTGGGCGGGAAAGGCGGGGGCGGTGACGGTCTCCAGTGCCGTGCTGGCCTGCTGCATCAGCTGGTCGATGGCGGGGCCCACATCGGCGGGGGTGATGCGGTCGAACGGGGGCAATCCGGTGGATTCAAGCAGGGCATTGGTCATGGCTTGCATTTTGCGTCAACTGGCGGGGTTTCAAGTTGTATGGGCAGCTATCGTGCTGATAGCTGGGTGTGCGCTCTACAGCAGGATAAGAGCTTTGTTCGGCCACAAAGTTTCTGCCAGTAAAAAGCCCCTGCTGGCCAGAGGCGAGCAGGGGCTTGGCACGAGGCAGTGGGCAATCAGGCCGCGCTGCGCTCGGCCGCTTCCATGGTGTTGACCAGCAGCATGGTGATGGTCATGGGGCCCACGCCGCCGGGCACGGGGGTGATGAAGCCGGCCACTTCCTTGACGCCGTCAAAATCCACGTCGCCGCAGAGCTTGCCTTCGTCGTTGCGGTTCATGCCCACGTCGATCACCACGGCACCGGGCTTGACCATGTCGGCGGTCAGTACATTGCGCTTGCCCACGGCGGCCACCACCACATCGGCCTGGCGCGTCATGGCGGTCAGGTCGGCGGTGCCGCTGTGGGTGATGGTGACGGTGGCGTTGGCGGCCAGCAGCATCATGGCCATGGGCTTGCCCACGATGTTGGAGCGGCCGATCACCACGGCATGCTTGCCGCGCAGGTCTTTCATGCCAATCGATTCCAGCATCTTCATGCAGCCGTAGGGGGTGCAGGCCTTGAAGCCGACTTCACCCACCATCAGCGCGCCGGCGCTGGCCACGTGAAAACCGTCCACATCCTTGGCGGGCGAGATGGTCTCGATGACCTTGTGGTCGTCGATATGTTTGGGCAGGGGCAGCTGCACCAGGATGCCGTGAATGCTGGGGTCGTTGTTCAGCGCCTCGACGCGGGCCAGCAGCTCGGCCTCGGTCATGCTGGCGTCGTACTTTTCCAGCACGGAATGAAAACCTGCGTCCTCGCAGGCCTTGACCTTGTTGCGCACATAGACCTGGGAGGCCGGGTTGTCTCCCACCAAAATCACGGCCAGGCCGGGCGTGGTGCCCTTGGCTTTCAGGGCAGCGGCGCGTGCAGCGACTTCGGTGCGCAGTTGGCGGGAGAGGGCGTTGCCGTCTATGAGTTGTGCAGTCATTGGTTTTTTCAATAAAAAACGCTGCCAGCGCTTGGGGTACAAGCACTGGCAGCTACGGATAAAGGAGTCGCTTTATGCCGATACCTTGGCGGCTCCCGTGGTGGGGCCCAGGGCGATCTTCAGCAGATCGGCCACGGTGTTGGCGTTGAGCTTCTCCATGATGTTGGCGCGGTGGGCTTCCACCGTCTTGATGCTGATGCCCAGGTCGTCGGCGATCTGCTTGTTCAGGCGGCCGGCCACAATGCGCTCCAGCACCTGGGCTTCGCGGCCGGTGAGCTTGCCCAGCAGGGCATCGCGGCTGGCGGCCTGCTGGTGGTCGGCAAAGGCCTCGCGGGCATGCTCGAGCATGCGCTCCACAATGCCCAGCAGCTCGTCTTCGTTGAAAGGCTTCTGGATGAAGTCCAGCGCACCTTTCTTCATGGTGTTGACGGCCATGGGCACGTCGCCGTGGCCGGTGATGAAGACGATGGGCAGGGGCGACTTGCGCTCCAGCAGGCGGTCTTGCAGCTCCAGGCCGGTCATGCCGGTCATGCGGATGTCGACGATCAGGCAGGCCACTTCGCGCGGATCGTAGCGGGCCAAAAAGGCCTCGGCCGATTCAAAGCAGCGCACTCTGTAATCCTTGCCCTCCAGAAGCCATTGCAGTGAGTCGCGGACGGCTTCGTCGTCGTCGACTACGTACACGGTGCCTTTTTTGGGGGTCATATTCATACAGGTGTCCTTGGATTTGGATTGTTTGCCTGAGGGGGAGATGTCTCGCTGTCCTTGGGATGTGCCAGCGGCAGCCAGAATGAAAACCGGCAGCCGGTGACCTCGGAACCATTGTAGAGGTTCTGTGCCTGCATCCGGCCGTGGTGAGACTCCACAATGCTGCGGCACAGATTCAGGCCCATGCCCATGCCTTCGCTCTTGGTGGTGAAGAAGGCCTCGAACAAACGCTCCAGCACCTCGGGCGGCAGGCCCTTGCCGCTGTCAAGCACGGCGAACTCCACGCCCTGCTTGCCGTCTTGCATATTGGGTCGCACCTGTAACTCTACGCTGCGATTTCCTGACGAACGGTTGGACAGGTCCACCGACTCGGCGCCGTTTTTCATCAGATTCACCAGCACCTGTTCGATCAGAATGCGGTCGGCCATGACCTGGGGCAGGCGTGCCGCGATATGGTGGCTCAGGCGCACATTGCGCCGGCGCAGCTCGATGTCGGCCAGCTCCACCGCTTCTTCCACCATGTCGTTGACATTGGCCAGCATGCGGTTGGGTTCGCTGCGCTTCACGAAGGAGCGTATGCGCTGGATGATCTGGCCCGCGCGCTGCGCCTGGTGGGCGGTTTTCTCCAGCGCGAACTTCATCTGGTCTTCGGTCAGCGAGCCATTGGCCAGGCGGGTGAGCATGCCGCTGCTGTAGTTGCTGATGGCGGTGAGGGGCTGGTTGAGCTCATGGGCCACGCTGGAGGCCATCTCGCCCATGGTGATCAGGCGGCTCACCGATTGGGCGCGCTCGGCCTGGCGGGCGTTTTGTTCCTCGGCCAGGCGACGGGGCGTGATGTCGGTGGCAATCACCATCTGCGCCAGTCGCCCGTCCACCCAGCTCAGATAGCGCGAGCGCACTTCCAGCCATTTGCCCAGCTCGGTCACATAGATCTCGGCATTGCCGGTGCTGGAGCTGGTCAGCTCTTCGGTGGGCAGGCCCATCAGGCCGTCCTCGTCGTCCATGGTGCTGTGGTTGCGGCTGTGGGCGCTGGGCACGCCGGCCTGCTCCACCAGGCGCAGATGGCCGTCGGCCTCGCTGCCAAACCATTGTCGGTAGAGCTTGTTGGCAAACAGCAGCTCGGTGCTGCCCAGGGGCGCCACGGACACCGAGGCGTCCAGCGCCTCCAGTACCACGGTAAAGCGCTCGTGCGAGGCGGCCAGCTGGTCGCGGATGCGGTTGGGCTCGGTGATGTCTGTCATGGACGACATCCAGCCCGTGTGCTGGCCGTGGGCATCAATCAGCGGCGAGACATAGAGGCGGGCATCGAAGTGGGTGCTGTTCTTGCGCCGCACCCGCACCTGAAAGCCGCCGTGTATGGTCTTGCCCGACAGCTCGTCGTGCAGCTTGGCGCGCAGGGTGTCGTAGTCGGTGTCCGGCCAATAGGGGTAAGGGGGCAACTGGCCCACCAGCTCCTGCTCGTTCCAGCCCGTCATCTGGCAGAACGCCGCGTTCACATAGGTGATGCGGCCCTGCAGGTCCAGGGCGCGCATGCCGGTGAGCACGGAGTTCTCCATGGCGCGGCGGAAGTTGGTCTCCGCCACCAGGGCCTCCTGGGTGCGCATGCGCTTGCGGGTGTGGCGCCAGGTGGCCAGCAGCAGCCAGGCCGTCATCACGCTCAAGGTGCCCACCAGCCAGAACAGGGCGCTGCCCACCATGCCCAGCGAGGCGCGGTAGGCCTGGGCATGCAGCACCAGGGCATTGCCCACCGGGCCCACGGCCACCTCGTATTGGTTGGCCTTAGGGCGCAGCCCCATCCAGTTCACGGGGTGGGCCGGGGCCTGCAGCGGTGTGCCGGCCAGCAGCTTGCCCCTGTCGTCGCGCAGGCTCAGCGCGTAGCGCGCCAGCACCTCGGTGGGAATGCCGTAGCGCAGCAGGCTGTCAACCGAAAACTCGGCCAGCACCACGCCGCCGAATTCCCCCGAGCTGTTCAGCGGCACCTGCAGCTGCAGCATGGGCGCCAGCTGCTCGCCGGCTTCGCGGTGGGGCTGGAGGTAGACGGGCTGCAGCTGCAGTCTGACGGTGCGAAAGGTCTCGGCCGTCTCGCCGGTGTCCAGGGCCTCGCCCACCTGGCGCAGCTGTTCGCTGGCCACCGTGGGGGCGGCATGGGTGGCCAAAATCTTGCCGGCGGGCGTGGCCCAGCTGAGCTCCTGCAGCTCGGGGTATTGGGTGATCAGCACCTCGGCGCGGTTGCCGAATTCGGTGGGGCCTATGTCGGCATTGGCTGCATCGCGGGCCAGGCGCATGACTTGTTCCTGGCGTTCCAGCAGGCGCAGGCGCAGGCGCTGCTGGGCATATTCCACGTCACGGCGCAGCGCTTCTTGCTCGCGATCGACTTCCTCTGCGCGCAAATACCAGAACGCCACCAGGATTGCTGTCAGAAACAAGGCCACGGCCGCCATGGGCGCCAGCGCGGCCAGACGATCCTGGCGGGTGGGGGAGAGGCTGCGCCACCAGGTGCGCCACCAATGCACGGGGGGCGCGGATGTATAGAAGGCAGGAGAAGCAGTGTCAGGTCCGGAGCTGGACGGATCGGGGTGCGAATGCATGAGCAAAGTGTAGGTGAATTACAGGGCTTTCCCGAGGCTCGAGCACTGTCCCATAGGAGAGTAGGGTGATGTGCGTTTGCAGCATTTTTTCATATTATGAAATCGAAAAGCACGATTTGAAATAAGAAGAAAATATGCGAAACTCGGCCACGCTAACAAGCCATAGGCCTGTGGGCGCTGCGTGTGCGCGAAAACATGGCTGCAAGGCATTTCGTACAGACAACATGCAGCCCTGCGCACTGGCACGGCCCGAATGACCCGCAGCCTCTTGACAGGAGACAACCATGACAGCTCAGACCGACCCCCAAGCCAACGCTGGCCTTCCTGCCGGCCTGGATCAACAAGAATCGCGTGAATGGATGGATGCCTTGTCGGCCGTCATCGACCGCGAAGGCGCCCAATACGCCCACCAGCTCATCGAAAACCTGCTGGAACATGCGCGCCAGAACAGCGTGGACATGCCGTTCTCGGCCAACACCGGCTATGTGAACACCATCGAGACCGAGCAGGAAGCACGCTGCCCCGGCAACCTGATTCTGGAAGGCCGTTTGCGCGCCTATATGCGCTGGAACGCCATGGCCATGGTGGTCAAGGCCAACCGCATCCACCCGCCCGAAGGCGGTGACCTGGGCGGCCACATCGGCTCGTTCGCCTCGCTGGCGAATATGTTTGCCGCCGGCTTCAACCATTTCTGGCATGCCGAGAGCGAAAACCACGGCGGTGACTGCCTCTACATCCAGGGCCATGTCTCGCCCGGCATCTATGCCCGCGCCTACCTGGAAGGCCGCATCACCGAAGAGCAGTTGCTGAACTTCCGCCAGGAAGTGGACGGCAAGGGCCTGTCCAGCTACCCCCACCCCAAGCTGATGCCCGAGTTCTGGCAGTTCCCCACGGTGTCCATGGGCCTGGGCCCGCTGATGGCCATCTACCAGGCGCGTTTCTTGAAGTATCTGCACGCCCGCGGCATTGCCAACACCGAAAACCGCAAGGTCTGGGTGTTCTGCGGCGACGGTGAGATGGACGAAGTGGAATCGCTGGGCGCCATCTCCCTGGCCGCGCGCGAAAACCTGGACAACCTGGTCTTTGTCATCAATTGCAATCTGCAGCGTCTGGATGGCCCGGTGCGCGGCAACGGCAAGATCATCCAGGAGCTGGAAGGCGAATTCCGTGGCTCGGGCTGGAACGTGATCAAGCTGATCTGGGGCCAGGGCTGGGACGAGCTGCTGGCCAAGGACAAGGACGGCGTGCTCAAGAAGATCATGATGGAGTGCAACGACGGCGACTATCAGTCCTTCAAGGCCAACGATGGTGCCTACGTGCGCAAGAACTTCTTCGGCCGCGATCCGCGCGCGCTGAAGATGGTCGAGCACATGAGCGACGACGAGATCTGGAACCTGCGCCGCGGTGGCCATGACTCGCAAAAAGTCTATGCCGCCTTCCACGCCGCCAACGGCCACAAGGGCCAGCCCACCGTGCTGCTGGTCAAGACCGTCAAGGGCTTTGGCATGGGCAAGATCGGTGAAGGCAAGAACACCGTGCACCAGACCAAGAAGCTGGGCGACGAGGACATCAAGGCCTTCCGCGACCGCTTCAACATCCCCATTCCCGACAGCCAGATCGCGGACATCCCCTTCTACAAGCCGGCCGACGACACGCCGGAAATGAAGTACCTGCACGAGCGCCGCAAGGCCCTGGGCGGCTATCTGCCCCACCGCCGTGTGAAGGCCGACGAGCAGTTCACCGCCCCCGCGCTGGACACCTTCAAGGCCATTTTGGAGCCCACGCCCGAAGGTCGTGAAATCTCCACCACCCAAGCCTATGTGCGCTTTTTGACCCAGTTGCTGCGCGACAAGGAAATCGGCCCCCGCGTGGTGCCCATCCTGGTGGACGAGGCCCGCACCTTCGGTATGGAAGGCCTGTTCCGCCAGATCGGTATCTACAACCCCCACGGTCAGCAATACACCCCGGTCGACAAGGACCAGGTCATGTACTACCGCGAGGACAAGGCCGGCCAGATTCTGCAAGAAGGCATCAACGAAGCCGGCGGCATGAGCAGCTGGATTGCCGCTGCGACCAGCTACAGCACGAGCAACCGGATCATGATCCCGTTCTATGTGTACTACTCCATGTTCGGCTTCCAGCGCATTGGCGATCTGGCCTGGGCTGCGGGTGATATGCAGGCACGCGGCTTCTTGCTGGGCGGCACCTCGGGCCGCACCACGCTGAACGGCGAAGGCCTGCAGCACGAAGACGGTCACAGCCACATCCTGGCCAACACCGTGCCCAACTGCATCAGCTACGACCCCACCTTCGCCCACGAAGTGGCGGTGATCATGCAAGACGGTCTGCGCCGCATGGTGCAGAACCAGGAAAACGTCTTCTATTACCTGACGCTGCTGAACGAAAACTACGCCATGCCCGGCCTCACCGCAGGCACGGAGCAGCAGATCATCAAGGGCATGTATCTGTGCAAGCCCGGCCAGAAGGTGCCGCAATCCGGCGAGCGCGTGCAACTGCTGGGCTCGGGCACCATCCTGCGCGAATCCTTCTTCGCGCAAGAGCTGCTGGAAAAAGACTGGGGCATTGCCGCCGATGTGTGGAGCTGCCCGTCCTTCAACGAGCTGACCCGCGACGGCCAGGCCACCGAGCGCCACAACATGCTGCACCCGCTGGAAACGGCCAAGCAAGCCTTTGTGACCCAGCAGCTGCAAGCCCATGCCGGCCCGGTGATTGCCTCCACCGACTACATGAAGGCCTACGCCGAGCAGATCCGTCCCTATATCCCCAAGGGCCGTACCTACAAGGTGCTGGGCACCGACGGCTTTGGCCGCTCGGACTTCCGTCGCAAGCTGCGCGAGCATTTCGAGATCGACCGCCACTACATTGTTGTGGCCGCGCTCAAGGCCCTGGCCGACGAAGGCAAGCTGCCCGTCACCAAGGTGGCCGAGGCCATTGCCAAGTACGGCATCAAGGCCGACAAGATCAACCCGCTGCACGCCTAAAAGGACCGGAGACAGACAATGGCACTGACAGAAATCAAGGTTCCGGACATTGGCGACTTCGACAGCGTGGGCGTGATCGAAGTGCTGGTCAATGTGGGTGACACCATCAAGGTCGAGCAGTCGCTGGTGACCGTGGAGTCCGACAAGGCCTCCATGGAAATCCCCAGCAGCCACGCCGGCGTGCTCAAGGAGCTGCGCGTGAAGCTGGGCGACAAAATCAGCGAAGGCGCGGTGATTGCCGTGCTGGAGACGGCCGATGCCGCTTCTGCGCCGGTTGCCGCGTCTGCGGCCTCCGCACCGGCTGCAACGCCCGCTGCACCTGCACAGGCTGCTCCTGCGCCTGTAGCAGCCCCCGTGGCTGCCGCTGCGCCGGTAGCCTCCAGCACGCTGGCCATCCAGATCCCTGACATCGGTGACTTCAAGGATGTGGCCGTGATCGAGATGCTGGTCAAGGTGGGCGACACCGTGACGGCCGAGCAATCGCTGTTCACCGTGGAATCCGACAAGGCATCGATGGAAATCCCGTCGCCCGCCGCCGGCACCATCACCGCGCTGACGCTGAAGATGGGCGACACCGTGAATGTGGGCGACGTGGTCGGCCAGATGACGGTGCAGGGCGCTGCGGCTGCAGCCCCCGTGGCTGCTGCTGCCTCCACTGCACCGGCGCCGGTTGCTGCACCTGCTGCCGCCCCAGTGGCTGCAGCAGCCGTGGCAGCCACCGCTGCCGCGCCTGCCCACAACCCCACGGTGGCGCCTTCGGGCGCGCTGCCTTATGCATCGCCCTCGGTGCGCAAGTTCGCTCGCGAGCTGGGCGTGCCGCTGGCTGAGGTCAAGGGCTCGGGCAACAAGGGCCGTATCACGGCCGACGACGTGCAGGCCTTCACCAAGTCGGTGATGGCGGGCGCCGTGCAGACCCTGGCCCAGCAGGCCGCAGCGCCCGCCAAGTCTGCGGGCGGCAATGTGGGTGGTCTGGAAGTGCTGGCCTGGCCCAAGGTGGACTTTGCCAAGTTCGGCGCCGTGGAGCGCAAGGACCTGTCGCGCATCAAGAAGATCTCGGGCGCCAATCTGCACCGCAACTGGGTGATGATTCCCCACGTCACCAACAATGACGAGGCCGACATCACCGAGCTGGAAGCCTTCCGCGTGCAGACCAATGCCGAAAGCGCCAAGGCCAAGAGCGATGTCAAGGTGACCATGCTGGCCTTTGTCATCAAGGCCGTGGTCGCTGCGCTGAAGAAGTTCCCCGAGTTCAACGCCTCGCTGGATGGCGACACCCTGGTCTACAAGCAGTACTTCCACATCGGCTTTGCGGCAGACACGCCCAATGGCCTGATGGTGCCGGTGCTCAAGGATGCCGACAAAAAGGGTATTTTGCAGATCAGCCAGGAAATGACCGAGCTGGCCAAAAAGGCCCGCGACGGCAAGCTGGGTGCGGCCGATATGCAAGGCGGCTGCTTCTCCATCTCGTCGCTGGGTGGCATTGGCGGCACGCACTTCACGCCCATCATCAACGCGCCGGAAGTGGCGATTCTGGGCCTGTCCAAGAGCGCCATGAAGCCGGTGTGGGATGGCAAGGCTTTTGTGCCGCGCCTGACGCTGCCGCTGTCGCTGTCGTATGACCACCGCGTCATCGACGGCGCTGCCGCCGCCCGCTTCAACGCCTACCTGGGCGCCGTGCTGGCCGACTACCGTCGCATCCTGCTGTAAGCCCTGTGGCCGGGCAGGCCGGTTTTGCATGAAACCGGCCTGCAGCGCTTATCCCAATAGCACCGGCTGCTCTTGTTTTTGAGTAGCTTGTGCTTCACCTGGCAAGCCCTGTGAGTGAGATGAAGAACCTGAGACAGCATCCCATCGAGCATGTGCGCGGTGTCATCCCTGGCATCCGGCCCTTTCCGGATGCGGCGGATGTTTTCGCCGAGCCGGTCGAGCGCTACGCGCGGCATTTTTTGCCGCTGGTGAGCATCGATCTGTCCTTGCTCGACGATGGCTGGAGTGGGCCGATTCACCTCATCACCCCCTGCGAACCCATGGAGGGAGTGGTCGGGGAGTGGGGCACCGAGTTTGGCAATGCGCTGCTCAAGCCCAACTGGCTGGCTTTCAAGCTGAACGAACAAGGCAAGTACGAGCTGCTGGGCGACTGGCGCTACTTCATGCTGGAGCAGGACCGCGCCGACTGGGCCGAGAAAAAGCACAGCTGGCGCGAGGTGCGGGACCAGCACCGTGAGCTGGTCAAACGTGGCGTTGCGCCGCCGTTTGCCCTGGACCACGAGGCCCGCTATTCCGATCGCGATAGCATGGAGCTGCACTACGCCATCCAGCACGCGGCCTATGACCAGGCCAAGCAGGACTTTGTGGCCCACGGCTGGAACCCGGCCAACGCCTGGGATGACGCTGCCGAAGTGGCCAAGCTGCCCTTGTACGAGCCGGGTACGGATTGCTATGAAACCAGCTCCGGTCGCTATGTGCTGGGCGTGTTGGGCGGCCCATCCTGGGGCGGTAACTGGAGCAATGTGACCGAGCCGCTGCTCAGCAGCCTGGGCACGGAAGACGGCGTTCACCCCATCCACCCGGAAACCGGGGCGCATTTCGAATTCATCGCTAGCACCAATGCCGATGCGTTTACCGAAATGGGCACCGAAACCCTGTTGTTCTACGAGCCCCAAAGCCGCACCGTGCTGCTGACCTTTGACTGGAGCTGAGGCTTCAGAACCCGAAAAAACCGTTTTCAGCCGCGCTCGCAATAGGGCGGCACAGAGACAAAAACCAAGATAGGAGCGCATATGAGCCTCATCGATATCAAGGTACCCGACATTGGCGACTTCGCCGAAGTGGGCGTGATCGAACTGCTGGTCAAGGTGGGCGACACCGTGGCCGTGGACCAATCGCTGATCACCGTGGAGTCCGACAAGGCTTCCATGGAGATTCCGAGCAGCCACGCTGGCGTGGTCAAGGAGGTGAAGATCAAGATCGGCGACAAGGTCGCCGAAGGCTCGGTCATCATTGCGCTGGAAGCCGCTGCATCTTCTCCCTCTCCCGCCCCGGCGGGAGAGGGCAGGGGTGAGGGTGTAGTTTCGGCTGCAGCGCCCGCCGCACCTGCACAAGCTGCTCCTGCTGCCGTGGCAGCGCCGGTGTCTGCACCTGTGGCCAGCAACTTCAGCGGCGCGGTCGATCTGGACTGCGACGTGGTGGTGCTCGGTGGCGGCCCCGGCGGCTATTCCGCCGCCTTCCGTGCGGCCGATCTGGGCCTGAAGGTGGTGCTGGTCGAGCGCTATGCCACCCTGGGCGGCGTCTGCCTGAACGTGGGCTGCATCCCCTCCAAGGCGCTGCTGCATGTGGCGGCGGTGATGGACGAGGTCAAGCACCTTGAAGTCGCCGGCGTCAAGTTCGCCGCGCCCGAGGTTAACATCGACCAGTTGCGTATCCACAAGGAAAAGGTCATTGGCAAGCTCACCGGCGGCCTGGGCCAGATGGCCAAGATGCGCAAGGTCACCGTGGTGCGTGGTTACGGCAACTTTGTCGGCGCCCACCACATCGAGGTCGAGGAGACCACGGGTGAGGGCACCGAGCGCACGGGCAGCAAAAAGGTGGTGCAGTTCAAGAACGCCATCATCGCTGCCGGCTCGCAGGCTGTGCGCCTGCCCTTTATGCCCAACGACCCGCGCGTGGTGGACTCCACCGGCGCGCTGGCGCTTCAGGGTGTTCCTAAGCGCATGCTGATTCTGGGTGGCGGCATCATCGGCCTGGAAATGGGCACGGTGTACTCCACGCTGGGCGCGCGCCTGGACGTGGTGGAAATGATGGATGGCCTGATGCAGGGCGCCGATCGTGACCTGGTCAAGATCTGGCAGAAGATGAACGCCCCGCGTTTCGACAACATCATGCTCAACACCAAGACCGTGGGCGCTGAGGCTACGCCTGAGGGCATCAAGGTCTCGTTCGCCCCGGCCAAGGACGGCATCACAGTGCCCGAGCCGCAAACCTATGATCTGGTGCTGCAGGCCGTGGGTCGCACGCCCAATGGCAAAAAGATTGGCGCCGACCAGGCCGGCGTGGCCGTGACCGACCGCGGCTTTATCGACGTCGACATCCAGATGCGCACCAACGTGCCCCACATCTTTGCCATCGGCGACATCGTGGGTCAGCCCATGCTGGCGCACAAGGCGGTGCACGAAGCGCACGTGGCGGCCGAAGTCATCGCTGGCGAGCTGCAGGGCAACAAGGAGCTGGCATCCGCCGCCTTCAACGCCCGCGTCATCCCCAGCGTGGCCTATACCGACCCCGAAGTGGCATGGGTGGGCCTGACCGAAGACCAGGCCAAGGCCCAAGGCATCAAGGTCAAGAAGGGCCTGTTCCCCTGGGTGGCCTCCGGCCGCGCCATCGCCAACGGCCGCGACGAGGGCGTGACCAAGCTGCTGTTCGACGACTCGCCCGAGGCCCATGGCCACGGCAAGATCCTGGGCGGCGGCATCGTCGGCACCCACGCCGGCGACATGATTGGCGAGATCGCCCTGGCGATTGAAATGGGCGCCGACGCCGTGGACATCGGCAAGACCATCCACCCCCACCCAACCCTTGGCGAGTCCGTCGGCATGGCGGCGGAAGTGGCGCATGGCTCTTGCACGGACGTGCCGCCGGTGCGCAAGTAAGTTTTAGAACTTGCACCAAGACAAAGGCAGCCTTCGGGCTGCCTTTTTTATTATTTTGATAGCTGCTCGTGCTTGCTGTGTATGCGCAAACAGCGGATTTTGCTGCAGCTTGCCAGAGCGCACAGAGAGGCTCAAAACCTTGGCATTTAACTTGGCGAAATAGTTGGAGGTATTTGGAGTTTTCTTTTTATAAACAAATAGATGCAGCATGTGTAAACTTGGCAATATGACAGCGCTCTACACATCGGCCCATCAGTTCGAACCCCTGATGCCATCGGACGCCCACATAGAGCCCTTGCTCTCCAAGGCCGGGGATGTGGTGCGTGCTACCACATCGCTGGTGGGCAAGCCTGTGCCGCCCGAACTGCGCACCTTGCTGCGCAGCATGAATTCCTACTACACCAACCGCATCGAAGGCCAGCACACGCGCCCGCACGAGATTGAGCTGGCGCTGGCCCAGGATTTCTCCAGCAACAAAGAACTGGCAGCCAAGCAGCGCCTGGCCGTGGCGCATATCGAGGCCGAAGCCGCACTGGAGCAGCGCTACCAAGGTGAGGAGGGCGTGCGTGCGCTCTACAGCCAGGCCGGCGTGCAAGACCTGCACCGCGAGTTGTTTGGTCGCTTGCCAGAGTCCGACTGGGATGTGGCCGAAGGCCAGACCGTGGTGCCCGGCCAGCTGCGTGACAAGGAGGTCAGCGTAGGCCGGCACATCGCCCCAGCGGCCGCCAGCGTGCCTGTGTTTATGGAGCGTTGGGCCAGCCGCTACGGCAACGTGCGCCGGGGCGAGGCTGCGCTGGTGGCCATGGCCTGTGCCCACCAGCGTCTGGGCTGGATTCACCCATTCATGGACGGCAACGGCCGCGTCATGCGCCTGCATACGCACACCTTGCTCAGCAGCCTGGGCTACACCAATGGCCTGTGGTCGCCCCTGCGCGGCTTTGCACGCGGGCAAGAGCGCTACTACGCCTTGCTGGCCGACGCCGACAGTGCCCGCCGTGGCGACTTGGACGGCCGCGGCAATCTGAGCGAGCAGGCACTGATCGCCTGGGCCGACTATGTGCTCGATCTCTGCCTGGATCAGCTGCAGTTCATGGCCCGCATGCTGGACTTCGACCTCATCAAAGACCGCATCGAGGCCGCGCTGGTATTTGAATCATCCGTGCTCAAAACCGGCGTGCGCAAAGAAGCACTGCGCCCCTTGCACTATCTATTCCTGAGCGGTGAAGAAATGCCCCGTGGTGAATTCAAGACCATGCTGGGCCTGGGTGACCGCATGGCTACGGATGCGCTGGGCGCGTTGGTTAAACGCGGCCTGCTCAAAAGCGACAGCCCGCAAGGCAAGGTGCGCTTTGGGCTGCCGCAGCATGCGCTGCGGTTTTTGTTTCCCCGGCTGTGGCCGGAGGCTGAGGCGGATGTGTGACAAGGGCTTTATCAAGCTGCTAATTGATTGCAGCCCAAAGTCCGTGGCCTATCCTGGGCTGTGGCATGGTGCGGCACGCACGCCGATGAAATGATTGGTGAAATATCCCTGGCCGTCGAAATGGCGACTGGTCAGATATTTCGCCTGTGAAGAAGTATCGCCTTATTTCTCTTGCTGTTAGGGGACAGTTATAGTGTTTTTTCTGAAATTGTCGATTTCATCGGAATTCTTCGATAGTATAAAAATAAAAGTGTATAAATATTTATTGTTATGTAATTGAGTTAATAAATAAAAAAGGCAGCCTTCATGACTGCCTTTTTATTACGGTTTTTAAGGGTGGTTTATCGATGCTTAATTTTTAGAAAATTATCTTGGATGCATTAATTATGGATGGAGTGAATTATAAAATTTCTGAATAGCTAACATTGCTTCCACTTTTGCAATAAAAAACTCGTGCTTTATATGTTTTAAACATCTTTTCTGCAAAATTTTGCTTTGCAGTACTAATATTTGAAGGGCTTTGGCTATACACAATTACAGCAGTTTTTTTGGATGTGCTACTCTTTATATTCTCTCTTTTGAAAGTCTCTTCTAATTGTTCCATAGCATGGCGAAGATCTGATCCTTTTAACTCTACTGCTGAGATGTTTGTAGATTGATCGCAGATTAATATTCTGTCGCAAGCAATGACGTTTTTTACGATTTTCCCATCATAAAAAAATTCTATTAAGGTTGATGCGGGCTGGTTGTTTTTTATGAATAAGGATGAACTTTTCTGGTCATGAATTTTAATGAGAGACTCTTTTCTGTTAGCATGACCAGAGTTTTTATTAATAAGTGTTTGTTTTATTAATGCAGACATCTCAATATGTGTATTGAATATTTAATAGATCGCTGAATTGATTCCCAATTTGATTGGATATCTCATCTAGATAATCGGCATTTATTAATTTTGTGTCATCATCGATGATGCTGCTTACTACACCATCTTCAATGCAATATGCCCGAATGTGTGAGGGATCTATTCGCTTCTGCTTTGAAACGACTTGATCTAGTTTGGATAGTTGCTCCTTGCTTTTACTTGTTCTTTCAATAAGACCTGCTTTAATTAGGTTATTTATTTTTGAAAGGACATAAGGGCTATGGGTTGTAATAAATATAGATCTATTCTTATTTTCATTGAGATAGGCAGCTAGACCTTCAATGACTTTACTCTGCGCATTTGGAAAAAGATGGGCTTCAGGCTCTTCTATGAAAAAGAGAGAAGAGTTATTTTTATACCGACTAAGAAGTCCAAAGGTTAGTAGTAGTGGAAGTAATTCTTGCTGTCCAGATGATAAAGAGTGAAATGGTATTGATCTGCCATCAGGTGATTTTATATAATAATCACCCTTTTCATTAATTATATCGCCCCCAATAATGTCGGTTAAGAAACGTGAACTGCTATCTTTTCTGATAAATCTAAGTAATGCATCATTGCCCTGGATAAAATTGCTATAAGTTCTTCCAAATTCAACTGTGACTGGATCAAGCATATTGGCTCTTTCAAATGCCATTAGAGCTCTTCCCAGGTTTGTGAAAAATGATCTGCCTGCGGGTATGTAGGTTACGCTATCGATATAATCTTCGCCAAATATTTCTGAATATCTTTTTTGTATTTCTTCATTGATCTTTCTTTGTATTTGGTATTGTATGTAGAAATCGTCATTTTTTTCTATTTCAGAATTAATTAGGCTGGCTGAGTGCACTAATTCTGTATGAATATTTTTTATGCCTTCTGATAAGGTTATGCGTAGATTTTCTCCTAGTTCTCCTTTGTAGATCACACGAGAAATTGTAATTTTAAATTTATTAGATTCAAAAGATATCTTGAATTTCTCATCTCCCCATGCAATTATAGGGAACCATGCAATAAATTTTTCTTTGATTGCAGTAGAGAATTGCTCGATGTTTCTCTCAGAGCTTATTTGTTCCGAATGAAGATCTTTTATGCAATAGAAAAAATATATTAATTTTGATAATACGCTTTTCCCGCTCGCCTGTGGACCAATAAGAATGTTAACTCTTGAAATGTCTACTTCTGTATTCTTTATGCAGGAAAAATTCTCTACTATTAGTTTCATAATTGGATATTGAATTTATAGAGGAGTGAGAGATGATTTCAATTGTACCTCAATTGAAACAATTTGCAACAAAAATTTGAGTGTTAGCAATCCTCTGGGGGATGGTGAGTTCGTATAAATTGTTCAGGCTGCACCATATATAAAGAACCTGTATAAAAGAAATAATCTGAGAGTGAGTACTTCCGGTTTTATTTCGCAATGCAGCGATGCCATCAGCTGGATCTTTTTTGCTATTCATTTGATAGCGAAACATTGCCAATGTGTTGTTGTTTCATACCAATCCAGCTACGCAGGGTTTTCTGGTGTGCCGGTTAATACCTATGCATAAGCCCTGCTCTCTGGGCATAGTACGCAGAAATACACTGCCGCTTTTCATGTCCGTGCCGAGCCTGACACGATGCGCTTGACGCATCGTGCCTTGATCAAAGACACGGTGTTATGCATCATAATTTCCCGAACGGGAATTTCAAACGCAGCCACACCATGTCCACCATCCGCACCACCGACCAACTCGGCACAGCTTTGCGTAGCGCCCGCAAACAACTGCGCCTGACCCAGCCACAACTGGCGTTGGCCGCTGGCGTGGGCACGCGTTTTATCGTGGACTTGGAGGTGGGCAAGCCCACGGTGCGGCTGGAGCATGTGCTGCGGGTGATTGATGCTCTGGGGGGCGAGCTGCAGCTGGCGGGTTTGTCGGGTGCTGTGCCCGAAAACGCTGTAGGCCAGGCCGTAGCGACAGCGAAGGGCAAACGCCATGGCGCATAACTGCTTGGAATTCCCGATCGGTAAATATTTCAAGCTTTGCCTGCTTTTTCTTTGAAAATTTCCCGATCGGTAATGAAGTTGAGGTCAAGGAAGGGAAAGTAGATTCTCTTTTGATAGCGACCAATGCTCGCTGCATATGCTCCGGTGGCTAGTTTGATGCCTGAAGCAGACAGACCGCCCTCGACACGTTCCCCCATACCGATCTGCTAGACCGCTAGTCAGCAGCCATCTCGGAACTTGGCGCATTGATTAAAATCGCGCCAAAATAAGCGCCACACCATCCATCAACGCGCCACCATGTTCGCAAGCCCCATCAAGCTCGAAAGCAGCCTTTCTTTAGAGGAGGAAGCGCTGTTGCGGGCAGTGCAAAATGCCGCCCCCAAGGGCGTGGCTGTGGCGCAATTAATGGCGCAATTTCCAGTGCTATCGCGCCGCACGGCCCAGCGCTGGTTGGCGCAATGGGTGAGCGAAGGCTGGATTGCGGCCCAGGGCGAGGGCAGGGGGCGGCGTTATCTGGCCAGGCCCCAATACCAGGCAGCGGCCGTGCCCGCTTTCGCTGCGGTGGAGGAGCCGCAGGCGGGCTGGGCGCAGGCCGCAACGGCCTTGTTGCTGGCCCCCGATGCGCAGGAGGTGCGTGCCTATGTGCAGCAGCCCTTGGCGCAGCGCGCGCCGGTGGGTTACCAGCGCGATTTGCTGGAGAGCTATCAGCCCAATCACAGCTTTTATCTGCCCGAAACCGTGCGCCGCCAGTTGCATGCCCAGGGGCGTACAGCAGATGCCACAGCACCCGCAGGCACCTACAGCCGTGCGGTGTTGAACCGGCTGCTGATTGATCTGTCCTGGGCCTCCAGCCATATGGAGGGCAATACCTATTCGCGGCTGGACACGCGCAGGCTGATCGAAGAGGGCGCGGCCGCTCAGGGCAAGGGGCAGGTGGAGACGCAGATGATCCTGAACCACAAGGCCGCCATCGAGCTGCTGGTGGACAGCATCGCCCAGCTGCAGCCGGGCGCACCGTTGTGGCGCCGCTATCTGCTGATGAATCTGCACGCCGCGCTGGCGGAAAACCTGCTGCCCAACCCTGCCGACGAAGGCCGCGTGCGTCAGCATGTGGTGGATATTGGGCTCAGCGTTTACCGCCCCATTGGTGCGCCGCAGGTGCTGGATGAATTGCTGGGCCTGGTGCTGGCAAAGGTCAACGCCATTGCCGATCCGTTTGAGCAGGCGTTTTTCATGATGGTGCATCTGCCCTATCTGCAGCCCTTTGCCGATATCAACAAGCGCGTTTCGCGCCTGGCCGCCAATGCGCCGCTGTTTCGCGCCAATCTGGCGCCGCTGACCTTTGTGGGTGTGCCGGTGGACAGCTACGCCCAGGCGATGCTGGGTGTGTATGAAATGGGCCGGGTGGAGCTGCTGCGCGATTGGTTCATCTGGGCCTATGAGCGCAGCACGCAGGAGTACACGGCCATTCGCCAGACCCTGGCCGAGCCCGATCCGTTGCGCCTGGGCTATCGAGCGCTGATCAAAGACACGGTGCGTACCGTGGTCCAGCAGCCGGGGGCTGACGCTATCGCACTGGTGGAGCAGGCCGTACAGCAGGCGTCACCGGCTCTGCGAGCCGAGCTCAAGGCCTTGATTCTGGATGAGCTGCGCCGCCTGCACGAGGGCGTGTTGGCGCGCTATGGTCTGCGGCCTGGTGAGTGGAAGGCTTGGCAGGCCGGCCAAGGACGTTAGGCAAGACCTCGCCCAATTTCTGGACCAGCAGCAGTTGGTGTTGGCCGCCCTGCTCCACAGGGTGTACCAGCAGCCTGTACAGGCTCTGGTGGGCGCTGATAGGCTTTTCTGCGCCGGAATATTTCAAGAGATTGGCGCCGTAGCAAGCACAAGGTGCGGCGGCATTTCCCTCAGGCTCTGCATATCCGGCCGCGCATTGCGCGAGTGGTTTTGAACTTCAAGCAATGGTTTTTTAAATTTCTGCAAGGAACCGTATGCAAATTAAATCATGGGCCGGATTGATGGTGCTGGTGCTGGGTGCTTCGGCGCACTGCAATGAACTCTGGAGCTATGAAGGCAGTGGAGCGCCAGAAAACTGGGGAAAGCTGAGCCAGGAGTTTCAGATCTGTGAAAAGGGGTTCAACCAATCCCCCATAGATATTCAAAGAACGGTAAATGGAAAATTACCAGCGCTGGATATCAATATTCATGTGAAAAATCAGGAAATCATTAACAACGGCCATTCCATACAGATCAATGTGGCCAATGATGATGATTTTTCAATTGATGGCAAAGACTATAATTTAAAGCAATTTCACTTTCACAGTCCCAGCGAAAACAAGATCAAAGGAAAGAATTTTCCGCTGGAAATTCATTTTGTGCATGCGATGGAAGAGGATGGCAACCGCCTTGCGGTGCTGGCCGTGATGGTGGAGGAGGGCAAGCCAAATCCTGCCATCGCAGAGATTTTGAAATCCCTGCCCGCAGAAAAGAACAAGGCGGAGGCCTTGAATACCACCATCAATATTTCATCGCTCTATCCCAAGAGCCGGCATTACTACCGTTTCAGTGGTTCGCTGACCACGCCGCCTTGCACCGAAGGGGTGGTGTGGTTGGTGATGAAGCAGTCCATCAAAACATCCAAAGCGCAGATTGAAGCCTTTGAAGAAGCCTTGGAGCATGCGAACAACCGGCCGCCGCAGCCACTCAATGGGCGCGTGGTGGTGGAGTAAGGGCGGGCACGGCTTGAGAGGCGCTCTCAGCAAGGCTGCGCGACAAATGTCAGGGCGCGCGTTTGCCCGGGGGGCGCTGCACCATGCCTGAGGTAGCCAAGCCCGGCGGTTTTCAGTGCACTGCCGCCAGCATCTTTTCCGCCTCGTCAGGCCTGGTATCCGGTAGTTCCGGCTGGGCCAGCTCCACCCGGTTGCGCCCTCCGGCCTTGCCACGGTAGAGGGCCGCATCGGCCTGCTGCAGGGCCTGATCCAGGGCGCTGACATGGTCAAAGCTTTTGGAGATGCCAATGGTGGCGGTGCAGCGTATGGGGCCGTGCAAAGCAGGGCCGGGCACCTGGGCCTGGGCAATGGCCATGCGCAGGCGCTCGGCCAGCTGCAGAGCGCCCGCGTCATCGGCGTTCAGGCAGGCCAGCACAAATTCCTCGCCCCCGAGCCGGCATGCCAGATCGCCCTGGCGCGCCGTGCTTTGCAGCACCTCGGCCACGCGGCACAGCACCAGGTCGCCCACCTTGTGGCCGTAGCTGTCGTTGATGTGTTTGAAGTGGTCTATGTCCACCAGCAGCACATGGGCCGGGCCGGCGCTGCGGGAGCGGAAATAGGCCTCCAGCCCTTGCTGCAGGCCGCGCCGGTTCAGCAGTTTGGTGAGCGGGTCTTGCGAGGCCATGGCATGCAGCTCATCGGTGAGGCGGCGCAGCACCAGCCACACGGCGCAGGGCGGCAGCACCGTACCCAGAAAAGACATATAGATGTAGAACACCGTCTGAAAGCGGCTGCCCATGCTCAGAGCCTGCATGCCGCCCGAGAGGATGATCACCAGCTTGGCCACGTTCAGCCCGCATATGCCGGCAATCAGCAGCGCAAACACCAGCATCTCGGCGCGCAAATCCTTGGCAAAACTGCGTATGCCATGGAGGGCGGCCAGCGTCATGGCCAGAAACAACAGGCTGCAGCTGCCAGCCAGCAGCGCATGGCGGGCGGTCGAACCCAGCGCCCCCTGCACGATCAACTGGGCTGTGGTGTAGCCTGCGGCCAGGGCCAGCAGCGGCCACAGCACTGGGGTGGGTCGATTGAAAAAACGCATGGCGCCCAGCACATACACCACGGGCGCGCACAGCGTCAGCGTGTGGTTGATGACGCTGACCCAGCTCCAGCCCGCGGGCCCATCCAGCAGCTGCAGGATGTAGGCGCAGCCCAGCATCAGATTGCCCAGCGCAAACACCTCCATGCCCATTTTTCGGCCGTGCAGCCGGGTGCTGATCAGCCAGAACATCAGGCAAAAGCACAGCAGATGCACGCAAAGCATGCCGAGGATGACGGTGGCAACCATGGGGGATGTGAGGGCGCTGGCCAGGGTGTGGGCAGCGCAGGTGGACAGGCCCCGTGCAGATGTGGGGCGCGGGCTAGGGCGCAAAAGCGCCGCTGATCGTAAGTGCTTGTATTCTTTTTCGTCAAGCGAGGGGCGGATTGCATGGCCGTGCCATCGCACAGCCCATGTTTCCCCAGTCGTGCAGGGCCGGCGGAGCCGCAAACCGGTGCTGAACAGCCGCTACACTCGTTAGCACTTTTTTACTCCACGAGGCCTCTTCCCCATGAAACCTTCTTCGCTCTTGCTGTCCGGTGCTTTGGTGGTTGGTTTGGGCGCTGTGCTGCCCAGCGTGGCTGGGGCAGCCAGCCTGTCCTTTCTGAACCACACCATCACCAACCGCATTCCGGCCAAGGATGTGCCCGCGTTCCAGGCCACGGTGGCCGAGGTGCTGAACCAGTCGGCCGATGGCCAGACCACGCAGTGGAGCAGCTCCGAGGGCGTGCCACGCAGAGCGCCGGTGCAGGCCGCGCTGACACCGCTGCAGACGACCGAGACCAAGACTTTCAGCACCTGCCGCCTGCTGAATGCCGATATCCGCCAGCACAAATCGCAAGAGACCTGGAAGTTCTGGTTCTGCAAGCAGGAAGATGGCAGCTGGAAGGCCAGCGGCGGAATGCCGCGATAACACCCCCTGAGACGCTGCGCGTCTTCCCCCTCTCTCGCGCTGCGCGCGGGAGGGAGACGGCACCAGCGCGGCGGGGCGGCCCTTGCGCGGTGCCTTGGGGTGGGGCGGTGCCGGTTTTCGACAGCGTGACGCCACGGGCATAGTGCGGAATGCACGGGGCCATGGGCATTGCGCCGCCGATGCGGCCATTAAAAATCCCACCAAAGGCGGGATATGAAGATGTCTTGAAGCGGCCCGCCATGGGCCGTTGATGCTTGGGGTCGCGTCAAGCCTGCTTCAGGCGGAACACGCTGACCATCTGCGACAGCTCCGTGGTTTGCTGCTGCATGGATTGGGCGGCGGCGGTGGACTCCTCCACCAGGGCGGCGTTTTGCTGGGTGACCAGATCGATTTCGACCACGGCACGGTTGATTTGCTCGATGCCCGAGGTCTGCTCGTGGCTGGCGGCGGTGATCTCGCCCATGATGTCGGTCACGCGCTGGATGCTGTGGACGATCTCCTGCATGGTCTGGCCGGCCTCGTTGACCTGCTGGCTGCCTTCCTGGACCTTGTCCACGGAGTTGCTGATCAAGGCCTTGATTTCCTTGGCGGCTTCCGCGCTGCGCCCGGCCAGGGTGCGCACCTCACCGGCCACCACGGCAAAACCCCGGCCTTGTTCGCCGGCGCGGGCCGCTTCCACGGCCGCGTTCAGCGCCAGGATATTGGTCTGGAAGGCGATGGAGTCGATCACGCCAATGATGTCAGCGATTTTCTTGGACGAGTCGGTGATGGCGCCCATGGTCTCGACCACCTGAGACACCACCTGGCCGCCCTTGACGGCCACGTCCGAGGCGGACAGCGCCAGCTGGTTGGCCTGGTGGGCGTTGTCGGCGTTTTGCTTGACGGTGGAGGTGAGCTCTTCCATAGAGGCTGCGGTTTGCTGCAGCGAGCTGGCCTGCTCTTCGGTGCGGGCCGACAGGTCATGGTTGCCCGCAGCGATCTGGCCGGAGGCGGTGGCAATGCTGTCGGTGCCCTGGCGCACCTGGCCCACCAGACGGCCCAGGCTGGCATTCATATCGTGCAGGGCCTGCAGCAGCTGGCCGGTTTCGTCCGAGCCGTGGCTTTGAATGTCGGCGCTCAGATCGCCATCGGCCACGCGGCGGGCCACAGACACGGCGTTTTGCAGCGGCCGGGTGATACCGACCGTGAGGCGCCAGGCTGCGAACACGCCCATGGCCAGGGCCAGAGCTGCCAGCGTCAGCAGATAGGCCTGGCTGTTCTTCTCGATCTGCTGCACCTCGGTGGCCCGGGCATCCAGGCTGCTGCGCTGCAGGCGAACCAGATCGGCCACATGCTGCATGTAATTGCGGGCCGAGGGCAGATAGGACTGCATCAGCTGCGCTTCGGCCTCGCTGGCCATGCCATTGCCCTTGAGCTGGCTGACCTTGTCGCGAGCGACCAGGTAGTCCTTGCGGATTTCCATGATCTTGTCCATGACTTGGTGCTCTTGCGGCGTGAGCAGGGGCTCAATCTGGGTCAGCAGATCGGCCGTGCTTTTGCTGGTGGCGGCGATGTCGTCGGCAAAGAAAGGCACCAGGCTGGCGTCGCTGCTCTTGGCAATGGCGGTGGTGCGCGCCACGGCCACGGCGATATTGCTGTTCCAGTCGCTGATGAGGCGCTCCTTGGTCAGCGGCTGCTGCATCATGGCCTGCGTGGCCAGGCCGACGGCACGCAACTGCCACATGCCAATGGCGGTGGTAAAGACCGTGAACGCGAGCATGGCGGCAAAGCCCAGGCTCAAGCGTGAGCCAATGTTCAGCTGGGACAATTTCATGAAATGTTTCTTTTTCCGCCAGACGCCTGTACCCCGGGAATGCCGCATGGGCAAAGGCTTTTACCTGGCGAGAGGGGTAAAAATAGGTAGAAACACTAGTGTCCAAGGCTTGGGCATGTCTTGCTGAGGGGCGGGCAAGAGGGTCTAGAAAAAGACCGTTTTATTTGGGCCATTGCATGGCCTTTTCCAAAATCTGATAGATAGCGGCGGCGGTCTGCGGCCCTTGCTGGGGCGGTGGACGCTTCAGCCCGAAGCCAGGGCCTGGCGGCGCTGGTGCGCCAAGATAGCGGCCACGACCAGCCCGCCAATGATGCTGGCATGGTCCTGGACCAGGGCTTTTTCGAGAGCGGCTTCCAGGCCCTGCATGTCCCAGAATCGATGGGCAATGGGAATGGTGGCCAGCGTGAACGCCGTCAGAGCGCCGGCAGCCAGCCAGGTCCAGCGGCTGCAGGCCATGATGGCCAGCGGAGCCACAAGCTGCAGCGCAATGGTGGCCGCTGCAAACCCTGCAGCGGGGCGAAGGCCGAAATGCGCCATCTCCTGGACGGCGGATGGAAAGTCCAGTGCCTTGTTCACACCGCTCCACCAAAAGACATAGGTCAGTAAGGCCGTGGCCAGCACATACAGCAGGCGGGAGTGCAGCAATTGTGTGATCAGGACATGCATGACGGGCTCCAGGCGGGGCGCGGCCGGGTTCAATCGCGGACCACGGTGTTGCGCACATGGCGCGTGGATTTATTGCCCTGTTTGCCGACGGCACGCTGGCTGAGCATCAGCCCCCCCATCACCAGGGCAGCCCCGGCGACTTGCAAACCGGTAGGCTGAACGCCTTTGACGAGCGCATCCAGAACAAAGGCCGTCACCGGCACCAGCAGCATAAAAGGCGACACCGCCACCGCACCGGCGCGTTCAATGGCCCCGAACCACAGGGCAAAAGGCACGGCCGTCAGCGCCACGGCAAGCAGGCCCAGGCCCAGGACGTTGGCGGCGTTCAACTGCGAAGGCATGTCTTGCGCGATGGCGGCAACCACCGTGAGCTCTACGCCCGCAATCAGCAGCTGCCAGCCGGTAAAGCCCAGCAAGGGCATGGGAGGCTGCCCCCATTTGTTCAGCAGCACACCCCCTGTGGCAATGGCCAGCATGCTGCCGATGGCGGCGGCAATACCCAGTGGGTCAAGTTGGGCGGTGCTGGAGAGCACCACCAGCGATACCCCCAGGGCGCCCAGCAGCACCGAGCCTATCTTGGCCACCGTGGGACGCGCGCCCAGAACGCCCCAGGCAATAAAGATCACGGCCAATGGCGTCAGCGCCTGGAAGATGGCGGCCACGCCGCCCGGCAAGCGGGTTGCGGCCACAAAGAACAGGGCAAAGAAAAGGCCTGCATTCAAGGTGCCCAGCACCGCAAGCCGCCCCCACCAGATGCGAGGGGGCGCGCAGTGCACAATGGCCAGCAAGACCAGGGCGCCGCCCAGTGCCCGAAACGCTGCGAGAAACAAAGGATGGGGAGGCAGCCATGTGGTGGTCAACACATAGGTAAAGCCCCAAAGAATGGCGGCGGCTGCGGCAGAAAATTTGGCGTTCATGGCGTCTGGAGATGAAAAAGCGGGCGCGCCCTCACGGTTGACGACGAGGCACGGTACGCAGAAGTGGAAGAAAGCCGCTGAAGCGGCGGCGAGCCTGGAAACCCTGCTTGGGGCCCGAAATGGCTAACAGCCCACGTGACGCTGCAGGCCTTGCTGTTTGCACTGGGGCTGCTGCTGGCAGTGCTGCAGAACCTGGGAGCTGGGTCTGCGTGCTGACAGGCACTGCGAAGGTGCGAGGTCAAGGGCTGGAACAATGGGGTGCATGGACTTCTCCTGAAGCACGCCAGCGCAAGAGGGCGGGCGTGCGACTTGGAAGTCACTGTAGGCAAGCGCGGCGGCGCTGAATAGACGGAGATTTTGGCCACCAGCGTTCACCAGGTGGAACGCTGGAAAGTCGGCTTGGGGCTTGGGGGGCTGCTCTGGGCCGCTGGCCCTGTGTGCGGCTCAGGTCTGCGGGATCTGTGCCTGCAAGGCGGCAAACTCCGCGCCCAGAAAATCGAGCAGCAGCCTGACAGAGGGCAGCAGGCCACGTCGTGAGGGGAATACCGCGTGGACGATGCCGGCACGCGGCTTCCAGCCCGGCATGACGTCCACCAGGCGCCCGCTGCGCAGTTCCTCCAAAATCATCATGGCCGGCAGCTGCACCACGCCCACGCCATGCAAGGCCGCCTGGAGCAGGGCGATGCGGTCTTCGCAGACCATGCGGGGCTGGTGGTGCACCTCAGCCGTGGCCGCCTGCGGGCCTTGCAGCAGCCAGCTCTCGCTGCGCTGCAGCTGGCCATCTCCCAGGCTGGGCCATTGCGCCAGATCCGCCAATTGCGGCATGCCCCCCATGGCCGCCACCAGCTGGGGGCTGGCCACCAGAAACTGCGTGCTTTCGCCCAGGGTCTTCATCACCAGATCGCTGTCTTCCAGCGGTGGAAAACGCACGCGCAAGGCAATGTCCAGGCCTTCGCGGATCACATCCACCCGGCGGTTGGTGCTCTGGATCTGGAGCTGTATGCGCGGGTGCTGCACCATGAAGCGCGCCAGCATGTCGGCGACCTGGTAGTCCAGCAGCGCCAGCGGGCAGCTCAGGCGCACCATGCCTTGCGGGGTCTCCTGGGTCCGGTCGACGACTTCCTGGGCGGAGTCGGCCTCCACCAGCATGGCCTGGCAACGCGCGTAGTACTCCTGGCCAATCTCTGTCACCGCAAAGCGCCGGCTGGAGCGCTGCAGCAAACGCACGTCCAGAGACTCCTCGAGCAAGGCAATGCGCCGGCTCAGCTTGGATTTTGGAATGCCCAAAGCACGGCCTGCTGGCGCAAAGCCGCCATGGTCGACCACCTGGACAAAAAAGTACAAATCATTGAGATCGCGCATGGGGGGATTGTGGCTGCTGGGACACAGGTCACAGCCCACCATGGCTCATAGGCCATGGCCGCGCACTTTGAACTCGCTCTTACGGCATATCCAGCTGGCCAAAGCGTGGATAGCCCCCGGTGTCGGGAAAGCTGGCCTCGCGTTTTTGCTGGCCGGCCTGCACGGCCTCCATCACATGGCGGTTGCTCCAGATGCCGGACTGCAGCCAGCCCATCTGGCGCAGGCCGTCTTCCACGCTGTGGTCGCGCGCGTAGTGCAGGGCCTGTTTGCTGCCCCAGATGGCCACGGGCGGGTGCCGGGCAATATCGAGGGCGCAGTCCATGGCGGCCTGCAGCGCGGCTTCGGGGCTGTCCAGTACCGCATTCACAAAGCCGTGCTGCTGGGCCTGGGCCGCAGGCCAGCGGCGGCCGGTATAGGCCAGTTCCTTGACCAGGCCCATGGGTAGCAGCTTGGGCAGGCGCTGCAGGCTGCCAATGTCGGCCACCATGCCGATGTTGATTTCCTGCACGCAAAAGAAGGCGTCCTGCGTGGCATAGCGTATGCAGGCGCAGGCCACCAGGTCCAGCGCACCGCCCACGCAGCCGCCCTGGATGGCGGCAATCACCGGCATGCGCAGCTGTTCGATGCGGGTCAGCGTAGCCTGCATGTCCCACAGCATCTCGGCCAGTGCGGAGCGGCCTTCGGGGCTGCGGTCATCGGGTGCAAAGCCGGGGTTGGCAAAGGTCTCCAGTCCCATGCCGGCGCAGAAATGCTTGCCGCTGCTGCTGATGACCAGAGCGCGGGCCGGGCGGGCGTCGGGGTGGTGCTGCAGATGCTGGAGCACGGCGTCCAGCTCACGCCAGAAGCCGGGGCTCATGGCGTTCATGCGTTCGGGCTGGGCCAGCTGCAGGTGGGCGATATGGTCTTGCAGCGTGAAGCGGAAATGGCTGAGGGCGGGGAGGGCGGAAGTGGTCGAAGTGGTGGATGCAGTCATGCCCGCACTCTAGGCGGCAAGGCGTCTTCGTTCCACTGGCATAAACGGCAGGTGTTGTGCTTGCGTGCCACTGCAGGCTGGCTGGCGCACAGGTGACTGACTGGCTGCAATGAATCGGCAGCGATCAGGCCGGGGTTGTCTGCACCGCATAGCCCTTGCCGGTGGCGATCACTTCCAGCAGGCGGTCGATATTGGGGTGGGCGCCGGGGCGGGCCTTGGCGTCTTCGGTGTGCTCGGCAAACAGCTGCAGGCCTTCTGCGGCTGCCGCCGCATCAATGCGGCCATGCTTGAGTGCCAGCGCGTGGTAGATGGTGAGCGAGCCAATCTTGCCCGGCGCATTGGGGATCTCGGCCACCACGCTGCCGTTTTCATCCAGCAGCTGCAGGGCGGCGATATCGGTGATGGCGGGCAGCTGGCGCAGGTTATCGGCAAAGGCCATGGTGTATGGGGGTTGGGTGGATCAAAACCGCAGATTGTGGGCCACATCGCATGGGCTTGCTGCAAGGGCCGGGCTTTGACCAGCGTCTCACTTGCCGGCGAGGCCGGTCTTGAGCGTCTCCAGTGCCGTCTGCATGTGGGCGTGGTGCTGGGCATATTCGGGCAGCTCGGCAATCTCCTGCAGCTCTTGCTCCATCACGGCCTGCACGCGCCCGGCGAATACCGACCACTGTGCTGGCGCCATGAGTTGCTGGGCGCTTTGCAGCAAATCGCCGTCTACGCCATGGGCCAACGACAACTTACGCACGGCATTGAGCGCAAAGGGCGGGCACAGCATGAGTTGCAGCGCGGTCGAGCGCGCCAGGCGCCGCTCGCTATGGCCCCGGCGGCCGTGGCGCAGCGTCAGCAGGGCGATGCACAGGGTGCACAGATAAATCAGCGCCAGCATGGCAAGCAAGATGGCCTCCGAATGCAGTGCAAACAAGGCAATGGGCAGGGCGATGAACAGCGCTGCAGCCAGCAGATACAGCGGCAGCGCAAAGCCCTTGAAGCTGGCGGCATGGGTGGCCAGGGCCAGGGCGGGAGCGGGCTCGCCAGGCAGGACGATGCGGGTTGGATTCCAATGCAGTCGGTACAGGGGTTGGTGCAACAGCCACAGCGGCGGCCACAACAGCCGTTGGCGACGCAGTTCAAACCCCTCGGTAGCCAGCCGTGCCAGCCACTGTTTGCGCCCTCGGCGCAGCAGGCCTTGCTCGGGCTGCAATGCCAGGGCGGCGTCATACAGATAGAACAGGGCGATGGCCAAAACCATCTGCACTTCTGCGGAGATCGTGAAATACAAGGCGCTGCGCTTTCGTGGCGGCAAAAACAAACCCCAGGCATCTTAACGATGCCTGGGGCCTGCTTGGGGGATGCAGGCGATCAGTCGTTCTTCTTGCGCTTGAAGAAGCGGCCCAGGCCGGCGAACAAGGCCACCACGGCAGCGGCAATGAACTTCCAGCCAGCGGCCAGGAAGCCGCCAATCACGCCCCACAGGCCTTTCTTGGTAGCCACGGCAGCGGCGCCGCCCAGCACCAGGGCGCCGAGGCTGAAGGCGGCCAGCTTGTCACCGTTCTTGAACTCGGCATAGCTCAGGCCGCTGTTGTACTGAAAGCCCGTGAGCAGCTTTTTGAATTCCTGGGTGTCCTGGCCCAGTGTGTCGATGTCAGACACCAAAGTGGCGCTCATCACACCGGTACGGCCCAGAATGCGCGAGGTGTAGTTCACATTGCGCTGGCCCGATTCGTCACGCAGGCGCAGGCCCCATTCCAGGCGGCGCGTGCTTTCGTCATAGTGGGGTGGGACTTCCCAGCCCTCGGTATACACCGCTTCCAGGCCCAGTCGCTGACGCTCCTGGTTGCTCTCCTTATCGTCGGCCTGCATGGACTTGAGCAACTCGGCCGCATCGATTTTCTCGTCGTCCTTCACATAGCCGGTCTCATCGAAGGAGAACACCACAAACCAGTCCAGGGACTTGGGCGCGATCAGATAGCGATCACTGCTGGGCGGGTTGCCCATGGCCTGCAGCAGTGTGGAAGTGTCGGCAGGGGCCAGAAAGGCATAGCCTTCGGGGATGGTGATGCTGGCCTTGTTAGCGATGTCGCCCTGGCCTTTTTCCACCCAATGCAACTGCTGGACTTCTGGAGGCAGCTCGTTGGTGGGTTCGGCATTCTTGGCCCAGGTGCCCAAAGACAATGACAGGCCGAGCACAGCTGCGGCGACGGACTTGAACATACAACGCTTCCCTTTGTTATGAATCTAGTGGCGCGCATTGTAGGAGGGCAGTCTTTGTCGTCTTGTAGGTCCCGGGGAGATCAATTGCAAAACATCCAAAACAGGCCGACTGTTTGAGATGAAGAAAGTGACAGCCTGCTTGTCAGCCCAAGGCTGCGCCTGTCATGGCTCCCAGTAGCACCACGGCCACCGGTGGCAGGCGGCCCACGGTGAGCAGTGCCAGATAGAGCAGGGCCAGCGCACAGTCCTGCCGGCCATGGATGGCGCTGGTCCACACCGGGTCATACAGCGCGGCCAGCAGCAGGCCCACGACGGCGGCATTCACACCGGCCAGCACGCGCTGGGCTGCGGGTGCGGTGCGCAGCCAGGTCCAGAACGGGAGTGCGCCCAGCACCAGCAGGGCGGCGGGCAGAAAAATGGCCACCAGGGCCAGCAGGCCTCCAGCCCAACCCGTCCAGGCCCCCAGCGGCAGCAAAGCGCCCAGATAGCCTGCCAGTGTGAACAGCGGGCCGGGCACGGCCTGGGCAGCCGCGTAGCCGGCCAGAAACTGTTCATTGTCCAGCCAACCGGGCTGCACCACGCCGTTTTGCAGCAGCGGCAGCACTACATGGCCGCCGCCAAACACCAATGCACCCGCTTGGTAGAACACGCTGCCAGCCTGCCACAGCGGTGACTGCGTGCCGTGGGCCAGCAGCGGCAGGGCCAGGCCCAGCGCCAGGCACAGCAGCAGCAGAGCGGCTCCGGTGCGGCGCGAAATATTCACATGCAGCGCTGCCTCATCGCAGGGTGCAGCCGATGCCGCAGGCAAGGCAGGGCGTACCCAGCGCCAGCCCAGCAGCGCGCCAAGGGCTATCACCAGCAGTTGCACGCTGGTGCCGGGCAACGCTATGGCCAGCACGGCCGCGCCCAGGGCCATGGCCGCGCGCAACCGATCCGGGCACAGACTGCGACCCATGCCCCAGACGGCCTGGGCCACCACGGCCACCGCCACCAGCTTGAGGCCATGCAGCAGGCCGGTATGAGCCCACTGCACGCCATGCGGAGCCTGTGAAAGGCCCACGGCCAGAGCCATCAGCAGCAGGGCCGAAGGCAGGGTAAAGCCCAGCCATGCCGCCAGCGCACCCCAACCGCCGGCGCGCAGCTGACCCAGGGCCATGCCCACCTGGCTGCTGGCTGGGCCGGGCAGAAACTGGCACAGCGCCACCAGGTCGGCGTACTGCGCGTCGCTGAGCCACTGGCGGCGCTGCACAAAAGCCGTGCGGAAATAGCCCAGATGGGCCACTGGCCCACCAAACGAGGTCAGGCCCAGTTGCAGAAACACGCCAAACACCTCCAACACCCGCCGCCAGCGGGCGCGTGGAGAAAGCAGCGGCGTGACGGGGCAAGGGGGGATGGACATGGCGGCAAGTGGGGGTGTCTTCGTGATCCATGGCGTTATGCGCCATCTGCAGCGCGCAAAACTGGCACGCTCCAAGTCAGGGCTGCCGCGCAAGGGCCGCCCCGCCGCGCTGGCAGCGTCCCCCTGCCTGCATCGCAGCGCGATGCGAGAGCGGGGGGAAGGCGCGTAGCGACTCAGGGGGGTGTTTCACAGCATTTTTTTGATGTGCTCCCACTCCGCTGGCGTGACCTCGGTGATGGACAGACGATTGCCCCGCTGCAGCACACGCATCTCCTGCAGCGCTGCATGCTCGCGCAGCTCGGGGATCAGGATGGGGCGGGTCTTGCTCAGGGCCTGTACATCCAGTAGCAGCCAGCGCGGCTTGTCGCGGGGGCTCTTGGGGTCGTAATAGGGCGATGCGGGGTCGAACTGGCTGTCGTCCACGCGCAGTTTGCCTGCAATGCGGGCGATGCCGTAGATGCCGGGTTCGGCGCAGCTGGAATGCCAGTACAGCACGCCGTCGCCCACGCGCATCTGGTCGCGCATGTAGTTACGGGCCTGGTAGTTGCGCACGCCGTCCCAGGCAATGGTTTGCTGGGGAGCGGCCAGGGCGTGGTCTATGGAATAGGCGTCGGGCTCGTTCTTCATGAGCCAGTAGCGGGGCGTGTGGGCGTCAGTCATGGCGCAATGATCGCCGATTTGCGCGCAGGCCCTTTGCATGCAGGGTGCAGCAGACAGGCAAAAAAACAGGTGCATGGAAGGCACCTGAGAAGGAGGAGAGCGCGACGAAGAAACCGGTGAAGCCGAAGAAAGTTGAAGGAAAAACCGGGCCGCTCAAGGCCCTTTGCTGCGCACGAGCTGGTAGAGCACCAGCAAGGCAATGGCACCCACGACCGAGGCAATCCAGCCTGCGGGCTGGCCGGGCAGGTACAAGCCCATGGCAGCGCCCAGGTAGCTGGCCAGGAATGAGCCGGCAATGCCGAGCAGCACGGTCATGATCCAGCCCATGCTGTCGTCCCCGGGTTTCAGCGCGCGGGCGATCAGTCCGATGACCAGTCCCACCGCCAAAGTGCCTAACAGCGACATCATGTGCAACCTCCTATGCAATGTGATTCATTCTAGGAAGGCACTTTGTGCCCGGGGTGTCAGACAGAGGCTTTTTTGCGCCGGTGATTTCTAGGCCGCCAGCGCGGCCAGCCAGCGCTGCAGTCCGTCTTGCCAGGCGGAAGCCTGGCCCAGAAAGGGCGATGCATCCACGGCTTGGAGCTGGGGTGCGGTGTCGGCGGTGGTTTGCCATTCCAGTGCCCAGGTGGGAAAGCCCTGACCGCCCACTTGTTGCAGCCAGTGGCGGCTGTCCTGGATATGGGCCAGCGTGGGGTCGCCCAGCTGGCTGATGTAGGCGACAGCAAAGGCCTGGGGGTCCAGCCCGGCCTCGGCGGCGATCTGTTGCAAGGTGTCGGCGTCGCTGATGGTGCGGCCTTGCACATAGTGGGCCTGCTGGATGCGGTGCAGCAGGTCCAGCGCCTCTACCTGTGTGCCAGCGGGCTGTTCCATGGCTTGCACGGCCAGCAGGGCGGTGATGGGCGGGCCGGAGTCCAGGGGCGTGCCCACCTGGTTGAGCAGGCCATCGGTATAGGCCTCGCCAAAGGGCTGGCCGGTGAGCTGGTGAATGCGCTGGTCATGGGGCAGCACATGGGCGCGCCAGTCGGCGGTGATGCGCTTGGCCTGTGCGCCGGCCAGCATGCCGCCGGCATGCCACTGCAGCTGCAGGCCCGGCACCTGGCGGGCAGCATCCACCAAGGGGGCGGCCGCGTAGCACCAGCCGCACAGCGGGTCAAAGATGTAATGCAAGGTGGCGGTGGGCTGGGTGGTGCTCATAGGGTGGACAGGTGTTGGCAAGGTTTTGCCGGTCTGGACGCGTCAGCAGGCAGTGGCTGGGGCGCACAACCGTGCGACGCGGTGACCGGTGTGTGGGAGTCGGCTTCAGGGGAAGGTGCAGGCGCTGCACGCCTTCAGGGTTTCCAGGCACGCTTTTGCCGAATGGCCCAACGCGGTCAACGACAGCGTCTGAGGCCTGTCCATTATCGTGCCCATGCGCGCGGTGGCGGATTGTTGGCATGCTGAATGCGCTGCTGACCACCCCCAAGCAAATGGCCTTGCTGCTGTCACCCATGGAGGCCCAACTGACGCGCGACGGCTTTGTGCGCAAGCAAAGCGGGCAACTGGAGCATTGAGAAAACCATAGCTGTCCTTGTTGGTAGACAGCCACTTTCAGCATGAAATACAGCTGAAAACAAGAAAGGGAGCGCATCAGCAGCTCCCTTTCTTGAGTGCAGTGCCCGGGCGGTTTACAGCTTGCGCAGCCGCGCAAGCGCCGCCAGCAGCGTCTCGTCCTGCTTGGCAAAGCAAAAGCGCACCACCTTCTGGTCAAAGCCATCGCCATAGAAGGCGGACAACGGGATGGCGGCCACGCCCACTTCCCGGACCAGCCATTGGCAGAAGTCGGCCTCGTTCAGATCGCTGATGGCCGAGATATCGGCGCACTGGAAATAAGTGCCCGCCGTGGGCAGCAGCTTGAAGCGGGTTTGCGCCAGGCCTTGGGCAAACAGGTCGCGCTTGCGCTGGTAGAAGGCAGGCAGCTCCAGATAGGGCGCCGGGTTTTGCATATAGCTGGCCAGGCCCACCTGCATGGGCGTGTTCACGGTGAACACATTGAACTGGTGCACCTTGCGGAACTCGGCCATCAACGCGGCGGGGGCGGCCACGGTGCCCACTTTCCAGCCGGTGACGTGGTAGGTCTTGCCAAAGCTGGAGACGATGAAGGCGCGCGCTGCCAGGCCGGGAAAGCGCGCCGCGCTCTGGTGCTGGTCGCCATCGAACACCATGTGTTCGTAGACCTCGTCGCTGATCAGCAGCACATTGGTGGGCGCCAGCAGGTCCTCGAGCTGCTGCATCTCGGCGGCGGTCCACACCGTGGCGCTGGGGTTGTGCGGGGTGTTGACGATCAGCAGCCGGGTCTTGGGCGTGAGGGCGGCGGAGATCTTGGCAAAGTCGGGGCGGAAGCTGCCCGGCGTCAGCGGCACGCGCACCACGGTGCCGCCGGCCAGCGCGATATTCGGGGCGTAGCTGTCGTAGCAGGGGTCGAGCACGATGACCTCGTCTCCCGCCTGCACCGTGGCCAGAATGGCCGTCAGGATGGCTTGTGTGGCACCGGCTGTGATGGTGATTTCGCTGGCAGCACTATAGGCACGCCCATGCAGTGCTTTGATTTTTGCTGCAACCGCCTCGCGCAGCTGGGGCATGCCAGGCATGGGCGGGTACTGGTTGTGGCCGGCGCGCATGGCGTCGTTGACGGCGTCCAGCAGCAAGGGGTCACAGCCAAAGTCGGGAAAGCCTTGGCCCAGGTTGACGGCCTGGTGTTCGGCCGCCAGGGCGGACATCACGCTGAAGATGGTGGTGCCGACCTGGGGCAGGCGGCTGGGAAATGTGGGCGTGGAAGGGGTGTGCGCAGAAGTCATTGCAGGACAAGAAAAAGATCCATACGGGATGGCAAATCAATATGTGGGGCAGCGGGCTTTGAAGGCTCCCCGTTTTGTCGCGGCCATACAGCGCTTGATGCTTTGTTGCATGCCCTGGTCGTATGCCCATACTGTCTTCTAGCCGTTGGGCTTGTGCTCCAGCGCTCGCTGTGCCGCATGGGCCCGCTCCTGCCGGCATTTTTTGCCCAAGCGCAGGGCCAGAAAGCCTGGCGCCTGGCTGGCAAAAACGGTGGTGTTTACTTCACAGCTCGTAGTCGTTGACCTGGCCCGTCATGGCGCGGGCAATGAGGTCGCGGCTGAGGCGGTCGCTCAGGGACTCGGCAAATTTGTAGACAAAGTTGCGCAGGTAGGCGCCGCGCTTGAAGGCCACGCGGGCCACGCTCTGGCCAAACAAATGGCCTACGGGGCGGGAGACCAGGTCCAGGCCCGGGTCTTCGCGCATGGCCATTTCAGCCACGATGCCCACGCCCAGACCCAGACGCACATAGGTCTTGATCACGTCGGAGTCAATGGCCTCCAGCACGATGCGCGGCGTGATTTTGCGGGTGGCAAAGGCAGTGTCGATCTTGTTGCGACCGGTAAACGAGGGGTGGTAGGTGATCAGCGCTTCCTGGCCGATGTCCTCCAGGCCGATACGCTCCTTGGTAGCCAGGGGGTGGCCCTTGGGAACCACCAGCACGTGCTCCCATTCATAGCAGGGCAGGGTGACCAGGTCGGGGTAGTCGGCCAGCGACTCGGTGGCCATGCCGATCTCGGCCACCTCGTCCAGCACCATGCGCGCCACCTCATGCGGCGTGGCCTGGTGCAGGCTGATGTTGACCTTGGGATAGGTGTCGCGCAGCTTGGCCACGGCCGTGGGCAGCACATAGCGCGCCTGGGTGTGGGTGGTGGCAATGCTGAGGGTGCCGCTGTCCTGGGCGCTGAACTGTTCGCCAATGCGCTTGAGGTTGCCCACCTCGCGCATGATGAGTTCAATGCTTTTGAGCACATGCTGGCCGGGTTCGGTGATGCGCTTGAGGCGCTTGCCGTGGCGGGCGAAGATGTCCACGCCCAGCTCTTCTTCCAGCTCGATGATGGCCTTGGACACGCCGGGCTGCGAGGTGTGCAGGGCCTTGGCGGCCTCGGTGAGGTTGAGGCCTCGGCGGGCAGCTTCCTGGACGAAGCGGAATTGGTGCAAGTTCATAAGCGGATGTCAGCTGGGTTGGACATCATTATGAATGATTTATCTAAGATTTTGATTTTTTATGCATCTCGCCCTGTGCGATTTGTGCCAACAGCCCAATCACACGGGGGTCTTCGCCCACGGGCGTGGCGCTTTCCAGCACCAGGCCGGGGTGGGCGGCGCGTGCCGCATCGAGCAGCAGGGGCAGGTCTTCGCGCGCATGGCGGCCGGTGCCCAGAAACAGCGGCAGCACGGTGATGTGGCTGCAGCCCTGCTGCACCAGCTGGTCCACGGCGGCGGGCAGCGAGGGGCTGCTGATTTCCAGGTAGGCGCAGATGCAGGCCAGATCGGGCTGCAGGCGTTGCAGCTCGGCCTGCACGGCCTGTATGGGGCGGTGCCACAGCGGGTCGCGCGAGCCATGGGCAAACAGCAGCACGCCGGCCCGTGGCGAGCGCGGCACGGCGCTGGTGCTGGCGGCGGTCATCGCCGCAGCACCAGCCAGGCAAAAGCGCCCAGGGACAGCAGGGAGTAGATGACGCCGGGGGCTGCCGCTGTGAGCATGGGCTGCCAGTTGTTGAGGTTGCCGGCGTAGCCAAAGACGTTGTTCAGCAGGAAGAAGCTGATACCCGCCATCACGCCGCCAAACACATAGCCGGCAATGCCGCCGGAGCGGAAATGCAGATAGGCAAAGGGCAGGGCCAGCACCACCATCACCAGGCAGCTCAAGGGGTAGAACACCTTGCGCCAGAACTCGATCTCGTACTTCTGGGCCGACTGGTCGTTGCTCTCCAGATGCTGGATGAACTGGAACAGCTCGATGGTGGGCATGCGGTCGGGCTTGTGCACGGCCGCGGCCACCATGTCGACGGTCAGCTCGGTGGGGAAGCTGTACAGGGGCTCGCTGAAACGCTCCACCTTGGCCTCGGTGGCGCCGGGGTAGTGAAATTCCGAGCGCTGCACCTGCTCCAGTTGCCAGTGCGCGCCGTCTTCGGCCAGGCCTCTGGCGGCATGGATCTGGCGACGCATGCGGCCTTCGCTGTCGAACTCGAAAATGCGGATGTTCAGCAGCTCATCGCCGCGAATATTGCGCACATTGATGGCCAGGGTGTTGCCGCTTCGGCGCTCCTTGAGCCAGGCGCCGGTGGAGCCCGTGGTGACGGTCTGGCCCATGAACTTGGCCTGGGCGGCCGTGGCAGCCCGCTCGGACAGGGGGGCAATATAGTCGCCGATCACAAAGGTCAGCAGCACAAAGCCGGCGCCCACGGTGAGCAGGGTGCGCAGGGCCAGCCAGGGCCCGAGGCCGCTGGTGCGCATGATGGTGAATTCCGAGCTCTGGGCCAGCCTGGCCATCACGTAGATGGTGCCGATCAGCACCGTGATGGGCAGCAGCTCATACAGGTGGTTGGGCACTTCCAGCAGCACCACCAGCATGGCGTAGCCAGCGGTGTAGCTCTCGGAGCGGCCCACATAGCGCATCTCATCGAGCAGGTCGAAGAAAAAGAACAGCGCCAAAAACGCCAGGGTCACGAAGGCCACCGTGGTGATGACGTCGCGAAAAATCATGCGGCGCAGCGTCTTCATGCGGCGGCTCCTTGTTTGCGGCGCGGCAGCAGCTGTGCGGGAGACCAGCGGTGGTGGCGTGCCAGCAATGCCAGGCCACCGATGAGCAGCACCACACCATGCAGGCCCAGCACAAAACTGGGCATGGTCAGCCGGCCCGATCCCACCCAGCTCTGGCCCAGGGTCATGAGGTTGTAGTAGATGACAAAGGCCAGCAGGGCGACGGCCAGGCTGGTGCTTTTGCCCGCACGCGGGTTGGCGCTGGTGATGGCCAGGGCCAGCAGCACAAAGTTGATGGCTGCCAGCGGCAGGCCTATGCGCCAGCCGAGCTCGGCCTGTTCCGGGATATTGTCGGAGCCCACGAGCTCCAGCGTGGGCTTGGCCTTGGTCAGCTTGGCGGCCGCGCTGGCGCTGTTGCCTTCGGACAGGCGCACGCTGTATTCCTGGAACTGGCTGATGCGCAGGCCGGCGTTATCGGGTTTGGTTTCCACCCGCTGGCCATCCACCAAAACAGCCATCTTGTCGCCGTTTTGTATCTGCAGTCTTGCGCTCTTGGAGGAGGTCACCACCTCCTTGCCCTGGGTGTTGTCCACGATGAAGACATTGCTGGCCGACTCGGCCGACAAGGACTCCTTGTCGATGAAGAACACCCGCTGGCCATTGGCGGATTCCTGGAACTCTCCTGGGGCGATGCGGTCCACATCGCTGCGCTGCTCGAACTGCTCGCGCATCTGCTGTACCTGCTGGTTGCTCCAGGGCCAGACCCACAGCGACAGCAGGCCGATGATGAGCACCACCGGCCAGGAAAAGCGCAGCAGCGGGCGGTACAGGCTGGCCAGCCCGCGGCCGCTGGCGAACCAAATCACCATTTCGCTGTCTCTGTACATGCGCGTGAGCGTGCCCACGATGGCCACAAACAGGCTCAGCATGAGAATGGTGGAGAGCTGACTGAGCACGGTGAAACCCATGACCAGCAGGACGTCGGAAGGGCTGACGGAACCCTTGGCAGCTTGGCCCAGGGTGCGGATGAGCATCATGGTCATGACCACGGTGATCAACACCACCAGGGTGGCACCAAAGCTGCGGGCCAGCTCTTTGCGTATGGATGAATCGAATAACATCGGCTTAAAGGAAAACACCGATTATGAACTTTGATCTCAAGGCCTTGGACCTGGCGGGTGCTGCCGCCGAAAAATGTGATGCTTTGTTGGTGCTGGTGCCCGAGGGCTTCAAGCCCGGCAAGGACCCACTGTCCCAGTGCATTGCGCAGGCGCGCAAGGCCGGGGATCTGGAGCTGGCCGCAGGCAAGCAACTGGCGCTGTACCAACCCGCAGGTGTGGCCGCGCGCCGTGTGCTGCTGCTGGGCGCGGGCGTTGGCGATGCCAAGGCCGTGCGCACCGCCTTGGTCGCAGCGGCCGCCATGCTGAAGGCGCCGGCATGCAAGCGTGCCGTGGTCTGCCTGGCTGCGTTGGACGCACCTGCCGTGGTGGCGGCTGCCGTGCAAACAGTGGCCGAGGTCAGCTATGTCTATACCGCCACCAAGCCCGAAGCCAAGGTGCTGGCCCTGTCCCGCGTGACGGTGGGCGTGGCAAACAAGGCTGCAGCCGCAGAGGCTTTTGCTCTGGGCGAGGCCGTGGCTGCTGGCGTGGGCATGGCGCGTGAATGGGCCAATCGCCCCGCCAACCACGCCACACCCACCATGCTGGCGGGCGCCGCCAAGGCCTTGGCCAAGGAAAACAACAGCATCCAATGCAAGGTACATGGCCCCAAGGACGTGGCCAAGCTGGGCATGGGTGCTTTCATGGCCGTGGCCCAGGGCTCGCGCGAGCCGCTGCAGTTCATCGAGCTGCACTACCAGGGCGCGGCCAAGTCGCAAGCGCCCGTGGTGCTGGTGGGCAAGGGCATTACCTTTGACACCGGTGGTATCTCGCTCAAACCCGCTGCCGGCATGGATGAGATGAAGTTCGACATGGGCGGTGCTGCTTCTGTGCTGGGCGTGTTCCGCGCACTGGCCGAGCTGCGTCCTTCCATCAATGTGGTGGGCCTGATCCCCGCCTGCGAAAACATGCCCGACGGCATGGCCGTGAAGCCGGGCGATGTGGTTACCAGCATGAGCGGCCAGACCATTGAAATCCTGAACACCGACGCCGAAGGCCGTCTGGTGCTGTGCGATGCGCTGACCTATGCCGCCCGCTTCAAGCCCGCAGCGCTGGTGGACGTGGCCACGCTGACCGGTGCCTGCGTGATTGCCCTGGGTGGCTTGCGTAGCGGCATGTATGCCAGCAACGACGCGCTGGCCGACGCCCTGCACCTTGCCGGCGAAGCCGCACAAGACCTGTGCTGGCGCATGCCGTTGGATGACGACTATGCCGAAGGCCTGAAGAGCACTTTCGCCGATGTGGCCAATGTGGCCGGCCGCGCCGCCGGCTCGGTGACGGCGGCCAAGTTCCTGCAGCGCTTTGTGGGTGATATTCCCTGGGCGCATCTGGACATCGCTGGCACGGCCTGGAAGGAAGGCGCCGCCAAGGGTGGCACAGGCCGTCCCGTGGGTCTGCTGGTGCATTACCTGCTGGGCCAGGCCGCTGCGGTCAAGACCGAGAAAGCGGGCAAGGCTCCCAAGGTCGTCAAAGCAAGCAAGGTGGTCAAGGACGCCAAGGAGGCCAAGACCGCGGCGCCCAGTAAGCCTGCCGTGGCTGCCAAGCCCCAGCCACAGCGCCGCCCTCGTGTAGCGGCGGCCAAGCGCGTGACTGCTGCTCCGGCTGCGGCAGCGACTGTTGCCGCGGTGGAGGCCGTGGCCCCCGGTGCCGGCCAGGGCGCGTGACTGCAGCCATGACCGAGGTGGCCTTTCACTTCAACGCCCCGGACAAGCTGGGCTATGTGTGTCGCTTTGTCCGCAAGGCGATGCGCCACGATGTCCGAGTGACCGTGGCGGCGCCGGCACCGGTGCTGGCGCATTTGTCTGCACGCCTGTGGAAGAGCGCGCCCAGCGACTTTCTGGCGCATGCCACGCCCGGCTGCGACGCTGCACTGGCCGCGCTGTCGCCTGTGGTGCTGGTGGAGGACGCCGCCCAGTCGCCGTACCACCAGATTCTGGTGAACCTGCATGACGCGCTGCCTGCAGCGCCGCAGGCTTTCGAGCGGGTGGTGGAGGTGGTGTCGCTGGACGATATGGACCGTGCACTGGCCCGCCAGCGCTGGAAGGGCTATGCCGCACAGGGCTATGCCATCCAGCGCCATGACCTGGTGTTGAAGGAGCAGTGATGGAGCCGTTTGGACGCCAGCCGCCGCGCTATGTGCCGACCTTGACGGATGTGGTGGCCGAGGGGCTGCCCATTCGCCGGCCGGCCGAGTCGGCGCAGGGGGCCGCGCAGCCCCTGGAAGGGCAGCAGCAGGCGCATGGCGGGGAGGCCGAGCTTGCCGCCCCCACCGCGCCGGAGATGCCTGCGGCGCAGGTGCACGAGGCGCTAGTGGCGCGCCTGCTGGAGCGGGTGCAGCCCATGCTGGAAGCGCAGCTGCGCGATGCCGTGGCCGAGGTGATGCAGTCCCATGCCGAGGTGCTGGTCCGCAGCCTGCGCGTGGCAGCAGAAGATGTGGTGCGTGCGGCCGTGGCCGATGCCATCGTGCAGGAGCACAGTGCCGCGCTGCGGAAATAGCGCACCCACAGAGCGGTTTGCTGCACCTTCCCCAGGGCGCGGAGAGAGGGGCTAACGCGCTGCCAGCACCTCGGGATTGACGATGTTGCTGGGCTGGCCGTCGACGAAATTCACCACGTTCTCGAAAGCCGCGCCAAAGTACAGCTCATAGTTGTCCTGCTCCACATAGCCGATGTGGGGCGTGCAGATGCAGTTTTCCATGCGCAGCAGCGCGTGGCCTTGCAAGATGGGCTCGGACTCGAAGACATCCACCGCCGCCATGCCGGGGCGCCCCTGGTGCAAGGCCGTGGCCAGGGCATCGGGCTCCAGCAGCTCGGCGCGCGAGGTGTTGACGAAGAGGGCGGTGGGCTTCATCAGCGACAGATCTCGTAGCGTGATGCTGTGCTGGGTTTCCGGGGTCAGCCGCAGGTGCAGGGACAGCACATCGCAGCTGGAGAAAAAATCTTCACGGGAATGGGCGATCTGGTAGCCATCCGCCAATGCCCGGGTGCGAGACGCTTCGCTGCCCCAGACCTTGACGCCCATGCCAAAGGCACGGGCATAGCTGGCCACCAGCTGGCCGATGCGGCCATAGCCCCAGATGCCCAGGGTGCGGCCGCGCAGCACCGTGCCCAGACCAAAGTTGGGGGGCATGGATGCAGCCTTGAAGCCCGACTGTTGCCAGGCGCCATGCTTAAGGTTGGCGATGTACTGGGGCAGGCGCCGGCTGGCACCCATGATCAGTGCCCAGGTCAACTCGGCGGGGGCGACTGGGGAGCCCATACCTTCGGCCACGGCAATTCCGTGGTCGGTGCAGGCCTGCAGATCAATGTGCGCTCCGACGCGGCTGGTCTGCGAAATCATCCGCAGACGCGGCAGTTTTTCCAGCAGCTGGCGGGTGATGGGGGTGCGCTCGCGGATCAGCACAATGATGTCGGCATCGCGCAGCCGTACGGCCAGCTGGCCCTGGCCCTTGACGGTGTTGGTATAGACCTTGGCATTGAAGGCATCCAGGCGGCTGGCGCAGTGGAGCTTGCGAACTGCGTCTTGGTAGTCGTCCAGAATCACGATGTTAATCGGTTGCATTGATTCTCTAAGCTATTGATTTAACTGGGTAAATCTAGATTTATGGACTCGGTAGGCATAGCCTTTTGGGCTTTTGTCGCGTAGGTTTTCGCCGTGGTGTAGCCAGCGCAGGGACATCGCATTCCACCAGGCTGGGCAGCTTTGGGCGTAGTTTTGGTGCGAGCGCCGAAACCTACGTTGATCTGGGGCTGTGATGCATTTTGACGCGCGGGAAGCCAAGACGTTGCAGGCTGGTTCGACTATTGTCGTTCAAGGCTGCCAAGGCTTGCGCCTTGAAGCCAGTAAAGCCGGAAAAAGTTGGATTGATCGTTATACGTCACCGCAAGATCGGTGACCGGCCTGCTATAGCGCAGGCTTCGGCATCCCGTCTTGCTGCACAAGGCGCTCAAAGATTTTTATGGAAATGCGCAAGAGCTGTGCAGCGAGGTGTTTCTCTACCAGGCGTGAAGTGATGGTGATGGTTGTCAGTTCGTGTGGTCTTAAAAAGCCCCGGCTTCGCGGGGTTGGTTGTCATAGGGGTTTATTTAGGTAGTAGGACACTCGCTTCAGTGCCCGCAGGGTAGGCCTTCGCTTCTGGCGGGCTCTTTGTGGATGGAGCGCCGCAGCTGACGCAACGCTTGAAGGGGTTGCTGCTGGGATGTGCTCATAGGGCTCCAGAAATGACAAAGCCCCGCAGAACAGGGCTTGTGTGAGAAGTCGCGTTGAGTAGATGCCTACGGGGCCTTGCCCCGTCCTCGATAGTCCAGGTCAGTTGCTGAGTAGCTTTCGCGCTGGCGCCAGTCCATCTGCACAGGGGCAGCATGCCCAGGCGGGTACGTGATTCGTTCTTGCTCTCGCTTCAGATCCCAGAGTTTCTTTTCCATGATGTGGAGCAGGGTGCTTGTCTTGGTTTCGCTCATGTGAGAGTCCCCTTTAGTCAAACTTGTGATCACGAGCAGGTTGCACAGGGCTGGCATGGGGTGGCCCTGCGATATCTAGGACTTGCACGCTGTGCGACCAAGACATTGTGTTCGTAGATGCTGGATATTGCGAAAAGGGCCGGAAGGCCCTTCAACTCAGGTGGTAGTGGTATTACAGCTGAGCTTGCTCAGGTTTCTTCTTTTGCTCCTCGGGAGAGCCTGGGCGAGCCTGCTGAGAGGGGCTCTGTTCCTGCTGAGCAGGGCTGGGCTTGTTTTCAGGCTGCTGACCCTTACCTGGGGTATTTTGGAAAACAGACATAACTAACTCCTAGATTTATCAAATGCCAGAATTGGCCTCTGATGGTTAAGGATGCGCCTAAATATCATATTCCTGTGTAGTCAAATAGGCCGGAGATGGATTTTTTGTAAGCAATAAATTCTGAAATAGAAAGCCCGCAGTTAGCGGGCTTGATTTTCTGGCGATTCAGATGAAGATTCACCCTGTTCAGAAAGTACCTATTTACTATCAAGAATTAAAATAAAAATTGATGCTAATAATTTATAGCCTATAGGCTTAGGTGCGGAATCAATAGTCTTCTTCAGCTGTTCTGTGCTGTTTAGGTATTTTGTTTGCCTGTATAAGCTCCTTGGAGTGCTTGTTGAACCACGGAGAATCAGGGAGTTCTTCTTGTAGGGGTGGATAAATAAAATCATCGCCAACGATTATCGGGTCTTTAATATCCGGGCGGATTTGCAGGGGGCCACCAAAGAGAGCGGCAACTCTGTTGAGGATCGACATTTTGACCTCCGGGCCGTCAAGGCAAGTCAAAATCGACTGCCAACCTGAACACTACTCTCTTGCGGACATAAAAACCGTTTTCGGGCGAATACTTACATCGATGTAGATTGTGTGCTATGTAAATGGGAGCATTCTTTCCATGTGAGGAATCAGTCTCCCTGTCTTTGAGGTTGTCGAAGCGTTTGTTTCGGGGGCGAGCATGGCTTATCCCTATGTCCCTGAAGGCAGAAGGTCAGAAAAGCTTGGTCTGGCAGCTTCACCGCTGGGTTTCGCGAGCACGGGCCTTGGGGGTTAGGGGGCGTTGGCGTGTGCTCTCGCTCGGCTTTGGTGATGCGGGGCCTTGATCCATGACTTTTTCTGCTTTCGACAACATGGGCGGGCTCTCCAAGGCGCAAAGGAAGGTCAGGAATCTCAGCCGGCTTGCATCCCACGATGTAGAGCTATGTCGCTTTCTCGGCTCGATGCCCCCGCCAGTGCTGGTGAATGGGGCGTCCATCCGCCATATTTGTCGAGCTGGCCTGGGGCCCTGGAAGTCCCGCCTTTTTCCAAAGCTGTGAACCCACGGGGTGCTCCAGCACGCCCCCGCAGGCAGACTTGCCGTACTGCCCATGCTGCCGGAAGACGTTCGCCTTTGCGTGGCTTTGAAAACAGACGCAGCCGTGCCCATGCGCGGAACGGAGGGTGGGTAACCACAGGGCGGCCACCTGGCCAGTTGCGTGCATCGCGCTCGGCATCCCACATATTTACGTCGGTAAGGGGCTTGTAGGTGCTGTCTGCGCGGGCGAATAGCACGGCAACGGTTTGCATTCAGGACTCCAGAAAAGACAAAGCCCGCGCGGCTTGGGCCGGACGGGCTGGAATAGAGATTGAGAAGAAGTAGCGGTTTTTTGTATGGCCCCAGGCGACGCTAATAGATCCCTCTCTGATCTCCTTTGATTAGTCGTATATGAAGGTGACCGTGGTTGCTGCCTTCATATCACCGGCCGTCAAATCACCGGCGGTCACACCAGGGCGCCGCACATATTGTGCGGTGATAGGAATGTAAAGGGTGGAGTTATCGTTTGTCGCAGGACCTTCAATGATTGGTGAACGTGTTGGAAGTGTAGAGCCATTCGGAGTTGGGCCAAATTTTATTGGTGTTTGGTCTTGGTCGTAATATAGACGCACACCAACAGATTGATTAGAAGAGTTTAAGTAATCATTCGTTGCTGATGGCGAGCGAGCGTCTGTGAAATAAGCCTTAATTACCGTTCCTTTTGGGCAATTTCGGCCAATGAGTCGAAGGGGTAATTCTCCAGCCGTTCCGCTGTTTCTGCTGCTTCCATAAGACGCCACTTGAGAAGAGTTGACGGATTTCATTTTTGTATTTAGCGTAATGTCCGCTGATGCGCAGGTCGGGGCTGCAGGCTCTGGTAGCTCAGGAACATTAAGCTCATTCGTGACGGCTGTCATCAAATTTATAAAACCACCACCGCAAGATTGTGGGATCATTCCGGGTCTTGCCGTTGCAGTTATTGCTGTAACTGACGTTGAGTCAGTAATGATTAATTTACCGCCTTTATATTTGTCTTTATCAATGACGATGATCTCGTAATTGTAATAAAATATAATTGGAAAGCTGTAGCTGGATGTTGCCCTAAATACATCCTGCCAGTACCTTCTGGTAAGAATAGTACCAATTGGAGCTTGGTAAGTGACATTGATATTGTATGGGCTGTAGCCCCCGCCCCATTTGACTCGTACGCCAACGCCTGGTGTCATCGGCATAGGAATGGCATTGTATTGACTGGTCTCGGCTGTTGGGCTCCCTGCTGTAACAATTGGAAGGTTTTGAGGTACTGGCATATTATAGGTAACGCTTGCCCTTGTTGATCCAATAACCTGTCCATTATAAAAATCCGTTCCGGGTGAGCTCATTTTCCAGCCATCTGACGTCATCTTTCCGCTCATTGAACAATATGCTTGTGCATGAGCTAAAAGAGCATTAGGTATGATTATGAAAAATGTGAATAAAATAATAACGCATTTAAGTATTGGGTAGTATTTATGGTTGTTATTCATTACTATCCTCATCGCGATGCTAATTGGCCAATAATTTATTAATTTTATGGCTTGAAAAATAATAATAAATAAGACTATTCCTATAATTTGAATTGCACTTGCAGAGTGTCCCAAACCAGGCTTTATTTGATAAATAAACTACGCTTTTTGCATTGCTGGCCGGGTGATTCTGGAGGTGCATTGCAATAAATTGTCTGCGATAGCCTGAAAAATAAGGGTAGGCCGAGTGCTGTGCTCAGGCCCCAGGATGCTTGCATTCAAGCCACCAGTGCAGCAGTTGCTGCCGGTGTGTGGTCGTTGCTAAGCCAGCGGGCATTTTCTGCAAAACATGGCGATAAAGGCCTTCGTCCTAGCAGCTCCATAGGTGCCGCATCCCGGATGATTGGCTGCTTAAAAACAAATGCCTCTTGCGCCATGGCCGAGAGGTGTTGCAGGCAGTTCTGGCAACATGGCCGCTGCAAAGGGGTAGCCATGTTGGTTGCTCTGCGCAGAACGCCACGACCGCATCTGGCGCACGTCTGGCATTGCAGCAAGCCAGCGGCGCTGTCTGGGCCTGACGCCGGCAACGAGGCAGAGCATGGTGGTACAGAGCATCCGGAAAGTGTGCGATGGTCGAATGGTGCTGGAGAGCTCTCGCGTCAGGTTGATCGGCATGCAGCTGATGTGGAAGGTGTGGCCGGGGATTTTTTTGGGTGGGCTGCAAATAGCCACCCACATTGGGCCTAGCTTGCTTCGATACACTGCTCACAGGAACGTGCCAGAGCGGCTTAATGGGCGCAGCGCCCATACGGGACTGCGCGGGCATCAATAGATGACCTCGCAGGTTCGAATCCTGCCGTTCCTTGTGTGCGCCACATCTGTAAGGAAGTAACCCCGGTATGTGATTGGTGCCGGGGTTGTTTTTTATTTCACTGGGAGATAAACGGCGTAGATTTTTGCGTAGTTTGGGTCCAGGACTCGGTATTTTTTAGAGGAGCCGATTGGTTTCCCGAAATCACGATGTTCATGGGGGCTAGGCCTTCTCGTACCAACTTTTGTACCAACAGGGCAGCATGTTCGGGAGGTGGGGGCATGCGGGCCAGAGCCTGTCTGGCGGATGCCTGCTTAGACCCGCTCCCACACATCCCTTGATACGTCGTTGCTTCGTCTTGTCGTACCTTTGTACTGCCGGCGACTTCGCGCCTTGTCTCAAACGCAAATCTTCGATTTTCTGGGTCGTGTGAGCGGCTCTTATTCCCTTCCGAAATCCTGTTCAAAACTGTGTGAAGGGATAAATCCCGTGGGGACCTGTGGTGTGATCGATGCTGATTTCTGCAGGGAGTGCAATATGAGGCTTGGGCTGGCAGACGCTGCGCCGGGGGGTGCGTCAGGAGGACAGGGTGGGTAGAGCGAAACAGGCGATGCGGTGTGCAGCGGTGTGCATGGCGGTGCTGGGGTTGCTGCTGGCCGCGATGGGCTGCTCCAGCCCAGGAGGGCCGCATGGGACTGTGCAGGGGGAGGGTTTTTCTTCCGGGGAGATGTGGCAGTCGGACAGCAACCGCATGGCCACGCTGGCCATGCGCGACAACCTGGACAGCCTGTGGCGGATTGCGGACAAGCTCTACCAGCGCAACCCTGCCGAATGGAAGAAAAGCGCCCACAGCCGGCAAGAGGCGCTGACCTATTTGCGCATTGCGGTGCTGGAGCGCCAGGCCTGGTCCGATCTGCAAGGGCAGCGCGATGTGGCGGCCCTGTCACTGGCTTTGCAGCCCCATTTTGTGGGCGACCGCGTGGCAGCCTTCATCTATGCTGCGGCCGACACCATCATTGCGGCCCATGCAGGCAAGGTCCGCTTCACCCTGGTCGATAGTCTGGAGCCGCAGCATCTCTACAACGCGGCGCGCAATCTGGAGATTGCCAACTGGATTTTGAACACCCGCCAGGGCGCGGACGGCAGGCCGCTGCTGCTGTCCAACCAGTTGGATGGGCAGGGGCAGAACCTCAGCTTCGAGCGGGAGATGGGCAAGATCATCGGGCGCCTGGACCTGCTGGCCAGCTACGCCACGGAGCGCTACCGCCGCTCTGCCATTGGCTATGGGCAAAGCCTGATTGCTGGTCCTTTTCTGCAGTTTCTGCCGGTGCGCTGACAGGAGGGCTGACCGGAGCAGCGGGGTGCATGTGGCGTAGCCCGGCACACGGGTATGGTGCGCACTCCCTGCGCTGCGGCGGCTAGACATGCCACAATTTCGCCTTGGAGCATGCATATGTTCTGAGACAAGGCGGCAGCGGGCAACTGGCTGCTGGCGTTGTATCGAGGCTCGATCGACTCCTTGTGCCGTACCGGTGGGGCGGGCACTGTGGTGAATGTCGCGGGCCTGCCATGCCGGGTACTTGCTGATGACCTGATCGCTCTGCCACATACCGTGTCCCATCGCCAACCCGTCCGCGTGAACGATATCGCGCAATACACCACCCTGATCGACGCGCGCACGCCGGCGGAATTCGCGCTGGACCATATTCCCGGCGCCATCAACTGCCCGGTACTGAGCAACGAAGAGCGGGCTCAGATAGGCACCATCTACAAGCAGGTCAGCCCCTTCGAGGCCAAACGCCTGGGCGCGGCCATGGTGGCGGCGAATCTGGCGCGCCATTTGCACGACACCTTCAGCGACAAGCCCGCGAACTGGAAGCCCCTGGTGTACTGCTGGCGCGGGGGGCTGCGCAGCGGCTCCATGGTCACCTGGCTGCGCCTGGTGGGCTGGGGCGCCCAGCAACTGGCCGGCGGCTACAAGGCTTTTCGCGGCCATGTGATTGAGCAACTGGAGGCCTTGGTGCCCCAGCTGCAGCTGCGTGTGCTGTGCGGCGCCACCGGCAGCGCCAAGACCCGCGTGCTGCATGCCTTGCAGCAGCAAGGCGCCCAGGTGCTGGACCTGGAAGGGCTGGCCCAACACAAGGGCTCGCTGCTGGGGGGCTTGCCCGGTGTGGAGCAGCCCAGCCAAAAGCATTTCGACACCTTGCTGCATGCCCAGCTGGCACAGCTGGATCTGTCGCGGCCGGTGTATGTGGAGGGTGAGAGCCCCAAGATAGGCCGCATCGCCCTGCCGCTGGGGCTGGTGGAGCATATGCGCCTGTCGCCGGTGGTGGAGCTGCGCGCCACGCATGCGGCGCGGCTGGCCTTTTTGCTGCAGGACTATGCCTATCTGGGCGACGACGCCGAAGGCCTGGCCCACAAGCTGGGCTATCTCAAGGAGCTGCAGGGCCGGGAGCGGGTGACGCGCTGGCAGCAGTGGGCGCAGGAGGGCGCATTGCCGCTGCTGTTCGACGAGCTGATGCAGCTGCACTACGACCCACAATACGCGCGCTCGCAGGCCAAGCATTTCAACCACTGGGCACAGCGCCAGGTGGTGGAAAGCGGCGATTTGACGGGAAGCGGCATCGATGCGGTGGCCGCACAGATGCTGGCGCAGGCCTAGGCGTTCTGCAAAGGCTCCAGATCTGGCGTTTTCTCATCGAAATGCCAGATTGCGCATGGCTGGTAAGCTATGAATGCTCTATATTTGATAGCGTCAAAGAAAAACACCGGCCAAGCCGGTGTCAGGGAAAGGGCAGAGCGGGTTGCCGAGCGGCGAGCAGGCCGGACTTAGTCGCGCTTGGCGCGCAGCACCTGCGCATTGGCGGCGTTGATCTTCACCTCCATCATCTGGCCGTCGGCCTGCAGCACATTCACCTGGTAGCTGGTGGTGCCCCAGTGGTTGTCCAGCTCGGCCCCCACTGCCGTGCCCGGCGTATGGGCCGTGGCCGCTTCGATGGCTTGCTGCATGCTGGTCTTGGCCGCTTTCAGGCGTTGCATATCCTTGTTCTTGGCCTTGCCATCATGCTTGGCTGGGCCGGCTTGGCCGCTGACCGCATCCACTTTGACCTCCACACTTTCTCCCGCCGGGGTGATGATTTCGACTGCATAGTGGGGTGCTTGCAGGTCGCCATCGTCCAGCTCCGCATCGATCACCGTGCCGGGTACGGCCTGGGTGGCTTGCACGATGGCCTGGTTCAGCGTCAGCTTGGACTGGGCCACCAGCTGCTGCCACTCGGCTGGGGATTTGGCCATGGCCAGACTGCTCATGGCAGCCAGGGCCAGTGACAGGGCGCTCAGGCGAAGGGATGGACGCATCAAAAACTCCTTGGAAACAGAGGGGAACACCGGCCATTGTGAGCTGCAGCGCGACAGGCCTTTTGTCAGCCCAGGCCGCGAGCCTGCATGGACTCCGTGTTTTCCTTGGGCGGGTCTGGGAGCTGGGCTGTTAGGCTGCGCCGAGCTGGGCGTGTCCGAAGGAGTAGCGCAAGGGCCGCGGATACGTCAGCTCCATATACGGGAGTTGCGCCATGCCGGACACACCTGTCACACCGTCGCCGCAAGCCACAGCGCCTGGGGCTCCTGAAACGCCTGCGGGCGTGCAGCTGTGCGTGCTGCGCTGGAGTGATCCCTGGCGCTGGCTGGTCATGGGGGCGCGCGATGTGGCCCGGGCCTGGGGTGTGGCCCTGTTCTATGGCCTGTGCTTTTGGGGCATGGCGCTGATGGTGGCCTGGGTGTTCAGGGCCAGCCCGGAATACGTGATGTCCATGGCCAGCGGCTGTCTGTTGCTGGGGCCTTTTCTGGCCATGGGCCTGTATGACACCAGCCGCCGGCTGGAACAGGGGCAGGGCGCGGCGCTGGGGCGTTCCATCACCGCATGGGACCGCAACCTGGGTGGCATGGGCATGCTGGTCCTTGTGCTGATGGTGCTGGAGCTGCTGTGGGGCAGGGCTTCGCTGGTGGTGTTTGCGGTGTTTTTCGAAACGGGTATGCCCTCCACCACGGGCGTGCTGCAGGCCATCTTCCGGCCGGAGAACTGGGAATTCATCGCGGTCTATCTGGTCGTGGGAATGGTGTTTGCCCTGCTGGTGTATGGCGCCACGGCCGTGTCCATGCCCATGATGCTGGACCAGGGCACGGATGCGCTCACGGCGGCTCTCACCAGCTTGCGCGTGGTCCTGGGCCAGCCAGGCGTAATGCTGCTGTGGGGTGTGCTGATTGCCGCGCTGGTGGCGCTGAGTTTTTTGCTGCTCTGGGGCCTGCCCCTGGTGGCGGTAGGCCCGCTGCTGGGCTGCGCCAGCTGGCATGCCTACCGCAGTGCGGTGCAGCCGCCGCCTTTGTCGGCCGCTATAACAGCACCGCAAGCTGTGGATTCGGTGTGAAACGCGCGTTCAGAGGGGATTTGGTGCACGATGGGGGCTTCCCTCACTTTCTATGGAGCTTGATCACATTGGCAACACCTAACTACGGATACGAAAAACGTCAACGCGAACTGGCCAAGAAGAAAAAGAAGGAAGAAAAGGTTCGTGAGCGCGAGCAGCGCAAGCTGCACCCTGAATCTGCCTCCGCTGCAGGGCACGAGCCGCAAAATGGGGCGCCGGAAGCCGGCCCCGGGGCTGCGCAGGGCGGCGGGGCGAATCCGCAGTAAAGCCCTATTCCCAGGCTAGGCCTTGGCTGGACGTGCGTTCAGCACTTTGGCCAGCGCCGGCCAGACGTTGTCCAGCATCTGCGGCTGGGCCTGGGCATTGGGATGCAGCCGGTCGGCCTGAAACAGGCTGACAGCATTGGGGGCATCGGCTACCCCCTTGAGCAGAAAAGGCACCAGCGCCGTGCGCGTTTCCTGGGCCACGGTGTCAAACATCTGCGCAAAGTCGCGGGCATAGGCTGCGCCATAGTTGGGCGGCATCTGCATGCCCACCAGCAGACGCTGGGCGCCGCTTTCCTGGCAGGCCTGGAGCATCAAACGCAGATTCTCGGTCGTGCTGGACAGTGACAGACCGCGCAGCGCATCGTTGCTGCCCAGGGCAATCAGCACATAGTGCGGCTGGTAGCGTTTGAGCAGCGAGGGCAGGCGCGAGCGCCCGCCCGCCGTGGTTTCCCCGCTGATGCTGGCGTTGGCCACATGCACCGGTAGCTGGTGCTGTGCCAGCCGCTGCTCCAGCAAGGCCACCCAACCCGTTCCCCGCGCCAGGCCGTATTCGGCGCTGAGCGAGTCTCCCAGCACCAGCAGCGTGCTGCCCTTGGGTTTGTCCTGGGCACGCAGCGGCGCGGTGTGACCAGCCACCATGGCGGCCGCCAGCGCGATAAAGTGGCGGCGATTTCCCTGCATGACGTGCAATGCGTTCACTGAAAGCCTTTCATGACTGAGACCCTGGTCCGCACCCCCTTGATCGAGGTGCAACATCTGTACAAATCCGTCAGCGATTCCACGGGTGTGCTGGATATTCTGCGCGACATTCACTGCAATCTGCAGGCCGGGGAGACGGTGGCCATTGTCGGCGCATCGGGATCGGGTAAAAGCACCTTGTTGTCCATTCTGGCGGGGCTGGATACCCCCTCGCGCGGCACGGTGCGTTTGCTAGGCCAGGACATGTTCGCACTGGATGAGGACGCCCGGGCCGCGCTGCGGGCGCAAAAAATAGGCTTTGTGTTCCAGAGCTTTCAGCTCATGGGCAATCTCACCGCGCAGGAGAACGTGATGCTGCCGCTGGAGCTGGCCGGCGTGGCCGGCGCGCGCCAGCAGGCCACCGAGATGCTGCAGCGCGTGGGCCTGGGCCAGCGGCTGCAGCACTACCCCAAGCTGCTGTCCGGTGGCGAGCAGCAGCGCGTGGCGCTGGCGCGGGCCTTTGTGGTGCGGCCGGCCCTGCTGTTGGCCGACGAGCCCACGGGCAGCCTGGACTTTGCCACCGGCGAGGCCGTGATGGCGCTGATGCTGGAGCTGCACCGCGAGCAGGGCACTACCCTGGTGCTGGTCACCCATGACCGCGGCCTGGCCGCACGTTGCCAGCGCGTGCTGACCATCGCCGCAGGCGCCCTGGTCAGCGATGAATATGCCGCGCCGGTGACGGAGCAGGAGCGCTGAGTTTTCTCAGCTTGATGGTGAAATCCCTCTCAAATGCTTGATACATAAGCAGAGGTTGCTATGGAGCTCGTAGTGCTTGGCCTGGCGCTGCCGCCTGAGGCCCGGCGCACAGGGCCCGGCTATTCCATGCCCAGCTCGATGTGAACCGGCGAGGCCACGCGCTGGCGGTAGGCTTGCACATAGGCTTGCCAGGCGGTGGCCGTGGTGATTTCGCCAGACCAGCTGATGGCTGCGCCGAGGTGGTAGCGCAAGGGCTGGCCGGTCTTGGCCTTGGCGAGGATGAGCTCGTTGTCGGCGTCTGCCGCATAGCCCTCGGCGCCAGGAAGAATGATGGCTGTGCCAAAGTCGCCAGCGCTGCGCTGGCGCACCCATTGCATCAAGGTGTCTGGTGCGCGGTAGGTGGCAATCGATGGCGTTTGCGCGGCATAGGCCGGCTTTTTGTTGAGGCCTAGCGCCACCGGCAGCGTCTGTGAACTTGGGGCGGTGAAGATGCTGTCGACCGTATCGAACAGATGCCCCGCATCGACGGTGAAGCGCTTTACCTCGCTGACGGCCACGCCGCCAGCGTCCCACGAGTCGTAGCGCAGCTCGAAGACGGTTCGGATCGGACCATTGGTGATCACATGCCAGCCCGTGTAGTTGCGGCTGACAAACAGCCGGCCGCCGCTCCAGATGCCTGTGCCACCGGCGCCGCGCGTGTGGCCCACGGAGTACATGTCCAGACCTTCTCCATCGTCCCTGTGATAGTGCCCTTTCCTGTACCAGCGATCGATGATGGGGTAGGAGACGCGCTTGAACCAGATGTCGATGCCGCTTGCCACCAGCACCTCCTTGTCGCTGCCCGCCGGCGCAGGCTCGGCCAGCGCTGGCCCGTAGGTCCGGTGGCCCACTCTGTCGTTCTCCCAGGCGAAGTCATCGAGGCGTTCGGGGACATAGCGTGCGAATGTCTGGGTTGGAAACGGCGGTGCAACCGTCGCGGTCTTCTCGATGGTGAAGCGGGCCTGCTGCTCGTAGGCGGCGAAGTCGTGCTGGAAGATCAGCTCGCCGTAGGCCTGGCCCTCGCCCTTGGGGTCTTTGGCCAGCGGCGCCACGTTGGTGACCTGGTAGGGCAGGGTGCGGCCGTCGGCATCGCGCACAAGCAGCTGCAGCATCTGCGCCCCGGGCAGGTGCCGGACCACCTCTGCCCAAGGGATGGCGATGGTCTCGGAAGGGCGTGCTGCTTTCAGCATATGCTGGACGCTCACCAGCATGCGCTCGGCCGCCTCGGCCTGTAGCGTGGCCAGCGCCAGCCATGCCGCCAGCATGAAGGTAGGGCTTCGCATGTGCTGCTCCTTGCTGGGCTTATTGGTCGAGCAGGCGGATCATTTCGGCGCCCGCCAGCAAGAAGGCGCCGACGCCGAAGTCCGCCGTCGAGTCCTGGTCCAGCACCTGACCAGGAATGGCCCTGTGGCCAATCGGCTGAACATAGCCCAGCTTGCCGTCGGGCTGCATGGCGGTCTTGGTCAGATAGCGCCAGCCGCGTTGGGCCGCAGGCAGGTATTGATCGCGCGGCAACAGACCATTGTTGACGCCCCACAGCAGGCCATAGGTGAAAAAGGCGGTGCCGCTGGTTTCCGGGCCTGGCGCATGGGCGGGGTCCAGCAGGCTGCGTGTCCAGTAGCCATCGGCCTGCTGGGTGGGCAGCAGCGCGGCCGCCATGGCCTGCAGGCGCTGCACATACTCGGTGCGGTGGGGATCATCCTGCGGCAGCTCTGCCAGCACCCTGGCCAGCGCGGCAAAGGCCCAGCCATCACCCCGCGCCCAGAAATCCTTTTTTCCGCTGCTGCTTTGGTGCTTGGGGTAGACATAGCGCGCATCACGGTAATACAGCCCTGCCTCAGCGTCATACATGATGCTGTTGGTGTAGCTGTAATACGCATGCATTTTCTCGAGGTACTGGCGATCGCCGGTAATTTTGTGCATTTTGGTCATCACGGGCATACCCATATACAAGCCATCCACCCACCACCAATAGTCTTGTGGCGCTGTGCTGATTTGGTAGGCCATGACTTCCTGGGCGCGTGCAATCTTGCGCGGGTCTTTTTCTAGGTGGTAGAGATCGATATAGACCTGAAAACAGGTTTGCCAATCCGCAAAGAGCACGTAATCTTCTTTTTTGCTGGCGGACTGGTATTTCCAATTGGCCTTGTCGGTGGATTTTGCGCCCATCCACTGGTTGTGCTCAGCCCAGGCCTCTGAGTAACGCAGATAATGCGGGTTGCCCGTTACACGATAGGCCTCGATATTGCCTGTGTGATAGGTGGCCACGTCCCAGTAGGCATCTTGCTGTGCAGGCGTTCGGGTTTGCCAGTAAGTATTGACCTGGTTGATGGCCGCAAGCACCTCGCTGCGTTGCATGCCCGTGTTGGGCACTGTATTGGCGCAACCACCCAACACGATGGCCATGGCATACACCCATCGGGCCACATATTTTTTCACTCTCATCGCTATGAAGTCCTTCACAGATGATGCGGTCAATCAGAGTGCGACAGCAGATGTCAATAGGGATTCTGCGTCTCCTGGATTATGTTCTGCGATTCCTTGAAAATAGGAATTCTGCAGACCATCCCATTATGTGGTTGGGTGTATGATTATTTTATGAGCCCCGAGGCTTAATAAGGTATCGTATTTATAGGGGAAATGAAAAAAACTTGCAGAAAGCGTGATACGCAGCACGCTGCCATGCAGTTGAATCGCCGAGGAAGCGGTGATGGGGGAGGGCGGGCGGATTGCCGCCATGTGCAATCCGCCCTGCTTGGCTGGGGTAAAAGGCTCAGGCCTGCACGGCCTGGGCCTGGCGCTGCTCTTCCGAAAGGCAGACCGCTGCGGTGAAGATCACGTCGGTGGAGGAGTTCAGCGCCGTCTCGGTCGAGTCCTGCAGCACGCTGATAATGTAGCCAATGCCCACCACCTGCATGGCAATGTCGTTGGAGATGCCGAACAGGCTGCAGGCCAGCGGAATCAAGAGCAGCGAGCCACCTGCCACGCCCGAGGCGCCACAGGCACACAGGGCCGAGACCACGCACAGCAGCAAGGCTGTGGGAATGTCCACCGTCATGTTCAGGGTGTGGGCGGCGGCCAGTGTCAGCACGCTGATGGTGATGGCCGCGCCGGCCATGTTGATGGTGGCCCCCAGCGGAATGGCCACGCTGTAGGTGCTCTCGTTCAGTCCCAGGCGCTTGGCAATCGCCATGTTGATGGGGATGTTGGCGGCCGAGCTGCGCGTGAAAAAGGCGGTGACACCGCTTTCGCGTAGGCACATCCACACCAGCGGATAGGGGTTGCGGCGAATCTTGCACCACACAATCAGCGGGTTGACCACCAGGGCCACAAACAGCATGGAGCCCAGCAGCACCATCAGCACGCGCAGGTAACCGGACAGCGCATCCAGGCCGGTGGCGGCCACCGTGGAGGCCACCAGGCCAAAGATGCCCAGAGGCGCGCAGCGGATCACGGTCTGGATGATGAAGGTCACGCCGTTGGACAGATCGGACACGGCGCGGCGCGTGGTTTCACTGGCATGGCGCAGCGCCACGCCAAAGCCAATGGCCCACACCAAAATGCCGATGTAGTTGGCCTTGAGCAGGGCGTTGACCGGGTTGTCCACGGCGCTCAACAGCACGCCCATCAGCACTTCGCGGATGCCGCCAGGGGCGGAAACGCCGGTGGCCGCATCCTTGAAATGCAGCACCGAGGGGAAGAGCATACTGGCCGCCACACCCACCACGGACGCGGCCAGCGTGCCCACCACATACAGCCATAGCACGGGCTTGAGCAAGGTGACCTCGCCAGGGCGGTGGTTGCCGATGGCGGCGATCACCAGCACAAACACCAGCACCGGGGCCAGGGACTTCAGGGCCGAGATGAAAAGGGTGCCCAGCAGCTCGACATGCAATGCGCCTTGTGGCCAGGCCAGGGCCAGCACAATGCCCAGCACCAAACCAGTCACGATGCGTGTGACCAGGCTGGTGTGGCATAGGCGGTTCATCAGAGGGGAAAGCATCATGGTGAAAAACGCAAAGACCTGCAGGGCCGGCGCCCGGCCTGCAGCACATAAAAAGGAAACCGGCCCTGGACGGTCGCTGCAATACAGCGACTTTCCATGACCGGTGGAAGAGAAGGTGTGGGGCTGCCAGGGCCCTGCGCCACACCGATGCCGGCAGTGTAGGTGTCCAGGGAAAGCCGAGTGGTTAGCAGGTACTTACGAAAGTTGGGTGCAGGGGGAGCTGTGTGTCACCGCCATGGCAGGCCGCAGCGGGCGGAGCAGGCTGGCGTGCGGCCCATTTTCTTCTCGGACATTGGCTTGGCTGGATAATGCCGCTCCTATGTCGTCCCCCAAAGTGCTTTTCGGCTTTCATGCCGTGGGCGTGCGCCTGAAGACCGCGCCGCAATCCATCATCGAAATCTACTACGAGGCCTCGCGCCGCGATGCGCGCATGCGCCAGTTTCTGGAGCGTGCCAAGGAGGTGGGCGCCCGGTTGATCGAGGCCGACTCCCTGCGCATCGCCAAACTGGCTGGCAGCCATGGCCACCAGGGCGTGGCCGCGCGCGTGGAAGAGGTCAAGGACACCCGCACGCTCGACGAGCTGCTGGATGACCTGCAAGAGTCCGGTGTCAAGGCCCCGCTGCTGCTGGTGCTGGACGGCGTGACCGATCCCCACAACCTGGGCGCCTGTCTGCGCGTGGCCGACGGCGCTGGCGTGCATGCCGTGATCGCCCCCAAGGACCACGCGGCTGGCATCAACGCCACCGTGGCCAAGGTGGCCAGCGGCGCGGCCGAAACTGTGCCGTATTTCATGGTCACCAATCTGGCCCGCACGCTCAAGGAGCTCAAGGAGCGCGGCATCTGGGTGATTGGCACCAGCGGCGATGCCGACAAGCACCTCTACCAGATGGACCTGACCGGCCCTACCGCTTTGGTGCTGGGTGCGGAAGGCGATGGCATGCGCCAGCTCACCCGCAAGACCTGCGACGCGCTGGTCAGCATCCCCATGCAGGGTGCGGTGGAAAGCCTGAATGTGTCCGTGGCCAGCGGCGTGTGCCTGTATGAGGCGCTGCGACAACGTCAGGTGCCGGCAGCCTGAGGTCGACCTCTTTTTTGATAGCTGCTTGAGCGCACCATGACTGCCTGCACGCCTGAAAACACCTTGGACGCTGCCAGCGTACATACCGTGCGCAACTGGGTGGCGCAGGCCAGTCGCTTGTGTGTGCTGACCGGGGCAGGTGTGAGCGCAGCCTCGGGTGTGCTGACTTTTCGCGATGCCCAGACGGGCTACTGGGCGCAGTTTCGTGCCGAGGACATGGCCAGCGAGGCCGGCTTTCGCGCCAACCCCGAGCGCGTGTGGCGCTGGTACCAGCACCGTCGTGAATTGATCGCCGCTGTCCAGCCCAATGCCGCCCATTTGGCGTTGGCGGACTGGGCCCGCCAGCATCCAGATCGGATGACCTTGGTGACCCAGAATGTGGACGGGCTGCACCAGCGCGCAGGCAGCGCCGATGTGCTGTGCCTGCACGGTGACCTGTGGCAAGACCGCTGGCTGAACCGGCCTTGCCCGCAGTGCAATCCTGAGGTGCTGAGCGATGGCGAGCCACCGGCATGCCCCCATTGCGGCAATCTGCGCCGCCCCGGCGTGGTGTGGTTTGGTGAAATGCTGCCCGGCAGCGTGCTGGCGCGCGCCCAGGCAGCGGCCGAAGCCTGCGATCTGTTGTTGGTGGTGGGTACGGCCGGTGTGGTTTATCCCGCAGCGGGCCTGGCCCAATTGGCCCACCGCTGCGGCCGGCGCGTGGTGGTGCTCAACACCACTGCCACGGATTTGGACACGGTGGCCGATGCTGTGCTGCGCGGGCCAGCCACGGTCAGCCTGGCTGCCGTATTGGCCATGGACGATGGAGCGGGTGCTGGGTAAAGGGCTTGGCCCTTAGAACGTGTTCAAAGTCTCGCCAGATGTGAGAAGCTCGCAGGATGAGAAAAGGCTACCCCAGCGATATCAAGCGTGAGCAGTTCGAAGTGATCCGGCCAATGCTGGAGAGTGCGCACAAAAGGACGCCCCCACGCAAGGTGGAGCTTTACTAGGTGTTCTGCGCCGTGCTGTATCTGCTGCGCACGGGCTGCCAGTGGCGAGCGCTGCCCAGCGACTTTCCCAAGTGGCGCACGGTGCATTCGTACTGGGCGATCTGGAGCGAGTCCCGCGAGGGTGGCAGCCTGCTGGAGCAGGCTTTAAAAAAATCAGGTTGGCGCGGCCCGCGAGAAACTGGGGCGCAACGCATGCAGCGCGTTCTTGATCGTGGACGCGCAGAGCGTGAAGAACACGGACACGGCGGGGCTGAAGGGCTATGACGCTGGCAAGAAGGTCTGTGGGATCAAGCGGTATATTGCGGTGGACACCCAGGGGCTGCCACATGCCATTGCGGTGACCACGGCCGAGGTAACGGACCGCAAAGGTGCCCTGCAGCGCTGTAAGCGGACGTTGGGCCGAGTGCAAGGCGTGCTGTGCGACAGCGGCTACGTGGGTCAGCCCTTCACGCAAGGGGGGTAGGAGATTTTGGGCGGGCACGTCACGGTGCAAATCGCCAAGAGAAGCGAGATGCACAGCTTCAAGATCATGCCCAAGCGCTGGATCGTCGAGCGCAGCCTCGCCTGGCTAGAGAAGAACAGGAGGTTGTGGAAGAACTGCGAGCGATGGCTCAACACCAGCTTGCAGTTCGTCCATCTGGCGTTCTTGGGGCTCTTGCTCAGGAGACTTTGAACACGTTCTTAGCGCACGAATTCAGGCACAGCGGCCAGCTCCATGCGAGCTTGTCCAAGTTTGGCGCAGAGGATGCTGCCGCAGGCAGGCGCCATGCGCTGGATGACGATACCGCCATCAGCGTGCAGATACACGCGGATGTTGGGGGACTCGGCAAAGCTCAGATGGGCTGCCTGGGTGTGCAGGTCTTGCCAGCCATGCTCGGAGCACAGGCGCTGGCTGCGCCAATGCGCCAGCAGTGCGGGAGGGCTTTTGTGGGCTTCGTTGGTGGCCAGCCAGGCTGCATGAAACAGTGCGAAAGCGGCGTCGGCATTGCCGCATAGGGGTGCGGCTTCCAGTTTGTTCAGCAAGGTGACCAGCCGGGTCTCGAAGGTGGAGCGCATGGCTTTGTATCTATAGTGTTCTCGGGTGGAATTGTTCTGTGTCGCACACCGGTCAAATGTAAATAAAAGGTAAATAAATTTACATTGAGTGCTGAGTTTGATGCGCATCTGATCCAGCACAACTGCCCGCGCTTTCCAGGTGCAGCAGCCATTCCCGGCAGGAAATGGCATGTAAGGCCAAAACGAAAAAAGCGCACGGTGTAGTCACCGTGCGCTGGATATGGGGTATGGCTGTGGCTACAGCGTTGGCGCCGAGGCGGCAGCGTGTTGCTGGAGTGCCCGCAGAACCAAGCCTTCCGAGTTTTGCGGAACGGCCAGCAGCACATAGCCCAGTACCCGGGCCATTTCATTCAGGGTGGAAAGGCGTGGATCCAGGCCATTGCTTTCCAGGCGTTGCACGGTCATGCGGGACAGTCCGGCCTGGCTGGCCAGCTCTGCCTGCGTCATCTGCTGAAGCTTGCGTGCCTGCGCCAGGGTGGCCACCAGGGGAGTGATGGAGGTCAAGGTATCCGAAGCCTGAGAGGTGCTGCTGTCTGACATAGCTGTGCGGTGGTGGAGTGGGGCGGTCACTGTAGTCGCCAGCCTGGGTGTCTGGCGTGCCATGCGTCGCAGTGCGTGCGGCAACTGCGGGTGCAGTGCTCAGGCATACAGATTGAGTTTGGTGCCCAGTTGGCCATAGCGGGCCAACTCGGGTTGCAGCACGGCCAACTGGGAGGCCGAGAGCTGTCCGGTCAACTGGGCGGGAGACTGGTTGCCCAGTTGGCGCTTGGTGAGCTCGGCCATGGTCACTGCATCCGTGGTACGGCCTTGTGCCCAGGCATTGCTGGCATTGCGAACGGCGGCGGCGAATGAAATGTCCATAACCATCTCCCTGACAAACAAAACAGTGAGGGAAATGTAGATTGGATGTTACGTTGCTAAAGCCGGGAAAAAAGGGGGATTCTGGCCTTTGATGGCCGTCGAAGCCCATGTTGGCAAGGATGTTGTGACTGCCTGGTGTTGAAAGTAGGCATGGAGTTGTATCTGTTGTGTATGCCGCGAAAGCAGACCCCAAAGCAGGCCCAGGCCGCTCCACGGATACACCCACAGCAGCAATGGTGTGCATGCAAACGTACACTGCCCGGTTCTTTGCCTTCTAGCAGCCATTCACCCATGAATGCCCCCATCGACGTTTCCTTCTTTGAACGCGCGGCCAAACCGCTGACCAGCTACAAACCGTACTGGGCCAAGCGCTTTGGTCCGGCGCCGTTCCTGCCTATGAGCCGGGCGGAGATGGACCAGCTGGGCTGGGACAGCTGCGATGTGATTCTGGTCACAGGCGATGCCTATGTGGACCACCCCAGCTTTGGCATGGCCGTGATCGGCCGTGTGCTGGAGGCCCAGGGCTTTCGCGTGGGCATCATTGCCCAGCCGGACTGGCACAGCGCCGAGGCCTTCAAGGCCCTGGGCAAGCCCAATCTGTTTTGGGGGGTGACGGCGGGCAATATGGATTCCATGATCAACCGTTACACGGCTGATCGAAAAATCCGCTCTGACGATGCCTACACGCCCGGCGATGTGGCGGGCAAGCGCCCGGATCGCGCTGCCATTGTCTATTGCCAGCGCTGCCGCGAGGCCTACAAGGATGTGCCCATTGTGCTGGGCGGCATCGAAGGGTCGCTGCGCCGCATTGCCCACTATGACTACTGGAGCGACAAGGTACGCCGCTCGGTGGTGGTGGACAGCAAATGCGACATCTTGCTCTATGGCAATGCCGAGCGTGCCCTGGTGGAGGTGGCGCACCGCATTGCCGCGCGCGAGCCGGTGGAGAGCATCACCGATGTGCGCGGTACGGCGTTTTTCCGCCGGGCTTCGGAGGAAGGGTGGTTCGAGGTGGACTCCAGCACGGTGGATGCACCTGGCGAGGTGGAGCCCCACATCAACCCCTATATGACCACCAGCGAGCAGGCAGAGGCCCAGGGCCAAAGCTGCTCCAAGGAAGATGCTGCAAAAAGTGAAGCGCCTTCTACAGATGGTGCATGCGTTAGCGGCCAAAACAACGCACAGTCCGTTGCGACGGTGCAGCCCATCCAGTTCGTGCCCAATCTGTCGCTGCGCAGCAAATCCAAGCTGCCGCCGCGCGAGCGCACCGTGCTGCGTTTGCCCAGCTACGAAGAGGTCAAGAGCGACCCGATTCTGTACGCCCATGCCAACCGGGTCTTGCACCTGGAAACCAACCCGGGCAATGCCCGTGCGCTGGTGCAGGCCCACGGCGAAGGGGTGACGGCGCGCGATGTGTGGCTGAACCCACCTCCCATTCCGCTGACCACGGTCGAGATGGACTGGGTGTTCGGCCTGCCTTATGCGCGCAATCCTCATCCCGCTTATGCGGATGGGCAGGGAAGCCATGAAGGTGAGACCAAGATTCCCGCCTGGGAGATGATCCGCACCTCGGTGAACATCATGCGCGGCTGCTTTGGTGGCTGCACTTTTTGTTCCATCACCGAGCATGAGGGCCGCATCATTCAGAGCCGCTCGGAAGACTCCATCATCCAGGAGCTTGAGGAAATTCGCGACAAGGTCAAAGGCTTTACCGGCACCATCTCCGATCTGGGTGGCCCCACGGCGAATATGTACCGCCTGGGATGCAAAAGCCCCGATATTGAAGCAGCTTGCCGCAAGCCCAGCTGCGTATTCCCCGGCATTTGCCAGAACCTGCACACCGACCATGGCCCGCTGATCAAGATCTACCGCCGCGCCCGCAAGCTGCCCGGCATCAAGAAGATCCTGATTGGTTCCGGCCTGCGCTATGACCTGGCGGTGAAGTCGCCCGAATACATTCGGGAGTTGGTGCAGCACCATGTGGGCGGCTATCTGAAGATCGCGCCCGAGCACACCGAGCAAGGCCCGCTCACCAAGATGATGAAGCCGGGCATTGGCACCTATGACAAGTTCAAGCAGCTCTTCGAGAAGTTCAGCGAAGAGGCCGGCAAAAAGCAGTTTCTGATTCCTTACTTCATCGCGGCCCACCCGGGCACCAGCGATGAGGACATGATGAATCTGGCCATCTGGTTGAAGAAGAACGGTTTTCGTGCCGACCAGGTGCAGACCTTCTACCCCAGCCCCATGGCCACGGCCACGGCCATGTACCACAGCGGCCGCAACACGCTCACCCGCGTGCGCCGCCAGATGCGTGACGAGGCCGAGGAGCGTGTGGACATTGTGCGGGGCGAAAAGCGCCGCCGCCTGCACAAGGCGTTCTTGCGCTACCACGACCCCAACAACTGGCCGCTGCTGCGCGAGGCGCTCAAGACCATGGGTCGGGCAGACCTGATCGGCAATGGCAAGCAGCACCTGATTCCGACCTTCCAGCCCCTGGTGGATGGCAGCTACCAGAGCGCGCGCAAGAAGAACAGCACCTCGACCAAGGGTGGCGCGGCCAGTGTGGGCTACACCGTCAACAAGGACGGTAAGGCCGTGGCTGTACGTCGCCGTACGCCGGAGGCGCAAGAGCCGCAAGGCGATGTGCGCTTTCGCAAGGCACAACCCCAGCCGGGCAGGATTTTGACCCAGCACACCGGCTTGCCGCCGCGCGCCGGGGCCGGTGGGCGCAGCAAACCCCAGGGCAAAAAGCCCTGAGATCTCGCTTAGTGGGTGAGTGAGGGGCGAGGCGGCAGTGCGCTGCCTGCCTAGCGCTTGCGTGCAGCCTGGTGGCGGGCTGTTTTCAGGCGAGGCGGCTGGTGGTGCGCAGCTCGGCTTGTGCTCTCGCACCGAAGCGCTGCGCGGCCAAGGTGACGGAGGCCGAGAAGTACTCGAAATTCCAGGGCATGGGTTTGGCGATGCAGTAACCCTGGCCGTAGTCGACGCCCATTTTTTGCAGGGCGGTAATGGTGGCTTCGTCTTCGACGAATTCCGCCACGGTGCGCTTGCCCATCATGTGGCCGATCTGATTGATCATCTCCACCATGGCGTAGTTGGAGGTGTTGCTCAACATGTCGCAGACAAAGCCGCCGTCGATCTTGAGGTAGTCCACCGGCAGGCGCTTGAGGTAGTTGAAGCTGGACATGCCGGCACCGAAGTCATCCAGCGAAAAGCGGCAACCCTGTTTTTGCAGCTCGGCCATGAGGCGGACGGCATTGTCCATATTGGCAATGGCGCTGGTTTCGGTGATCTCAAAGCACAGAATCTCTGCCGGAATCTGGAATTCGGCAATCTGCTGCTGGATGAAGCCCAGCAGGCTGGGATCGCCCAGGCTGGTGCCTGAGAGGTTGATGGCGCAGGAATGCACCTGGTGCATTTGCTTGGGAAAGCGTGCCAGGGTGCGCATGGCTTGGGTGATGACCCAGCGGTCCAATGCCGGCATCAGGCCGTAGCGCTCGGCAGCGGGGATGAAGTGGCCAGGCGGCACGATCTGTCCATGCGGGTCCAGCATGCGCAGCAGCACTTCAAAGTGCACCCCCTGTTCTTCGCCGGTTTGCAGCGGAGCCAGCGTCTGAGCAAACAGACAAAAACGGTTTTGCTCCAGGGCGGCGCGGACACGTTCTACCCAGTCCATCTCGCCCATATAGTGCTTGAAGGCATGGTCCTCATGCTCATAGACGAACACCTTGTTGCGTCCCATTTCCTTGGCGCGCAGGCAGGCCATGTCGGCCATGCGCAGCAGGTCTTGGGCACAGGCATCTGCGGCAGTGATGTGCACCATGCCAATGCTCACGCCAGTGCGAAGAAGCCGGCTGCCCCATTGCAGATGCAGCTGCTGTATGCCTTGGCGCAACTGCTCGGCAATGCCCATGCCTTGCTCGGCATCGCAGTTGTGCAGAAGGACGGCAAACTCGTCTCCGCCCAGGCGGGCGACGGCATCACCATCCTGGATGCTGCGGTTGATGCACTGGCAGACTTCGCGCAGCACCTCATCGCCAGCGGCATAGCCGTTGCTGTCGTTGATGAGTTTGAACTGGTCCAGATTCAGGTGAAGCAGGGTTGCGGGGCGCATCAGGTTGCGCGGGGTGCTGAGCAGCTGCTCCAGCCGGGAGCGGAATCCGCCGCGATTTTCGAGCCCGGTCAGCGCGTCGTGGTCGGCCTGCCAGCTGAGCTGGTGCATGAAGTTCTGCTCGCGCGTCACGTCATGCAACACCAATACGGCGCCGCTCAGGCGGCCGTCGTGGTGTATGGGGGAGCCCATCAGCTTGACGGCCAGCTTCTGCTGGTCGGTGCTGCGGCGTATCCAGCGCACTGTTTCATCGCGGAATGGGTGGGCCGATTCCCTGAGCCGGATGAAGACAGGGTCGCGACCTTCCCGCTCGGAGTGTTCGAAGCTCAGCACCTTCTCCAGCGGCTGGCCCAGTATCTGATCGCTGCGCATGCCCAGCAGGCTTTCGGCTGCAGGGTTGGCGTCGAGCACGGTGCCGTCGCTGTGCAGTGTCAGTACGCCGTCGCCCAATGCTGCCAGGGTGGAGAAGCCGCGCTCGCGCTCGGAGTGCAATGCACTTTCGGTGCTGTGGCTTCGGGTTTGCATTCTGTGCAGAGACAGCGTAACGAGCAGCACCAGCAAGGCGGCCGCGCTGAGATGAATCACTAGCAATGTGTTGGTGATGGTGCGTGAATGCACGCCCAGGGATTCGCTGAAGGCCTTGGTGAGTGGTGCAGTGCTGTTGCGGATCTGGTCAATCTCCATCTGCCATGCCTGCACTTGCAGCGTATCGATGGGGTGGCCGGATTGGGTGCGGGCATGGTGGATCTCGGCAGCCAGGCTGATCATCTGGTCGAGGTAGCTGTCGGCTGCGCGCCATAAGGCGATGGTGGAGCGCATCCATTCCATATTCCAGGTCGCACGCAGCACGGTAATGGCCGTGCCGATGTCGTCTGGATGGTTGCCGCCACGCAGCAGGCCTTCGCGTGCCTGTTGGAGATTGACGGGGGCTTGATCCAGTGCTTGGCGAGCCAGGCGGTCGCCCAGTGGGGCTTCAAGTGCGCGGCGGAACTGCTGGTAGGTCTCTTCATTGCCCTGGCTCGCATAGCGGTCCAGGTAGAAGATGGCATCCATTTGCGCGCGGGACCAGATGCTCTCTCCTGCCACGAGGGTGCGAACACCCGACAGCAGCTGGATGCTGGCGGTGGCCAGCACCAGTTGCACGCATGCGACAAGCACAAAAGGCCAAGTGCGTGACAGCAGGCGGTGAACGTGGCTCCAGGACGGCATGTGGGCCTTTGTGGGCATTGACAGTGAACGCTTCTGCAAAAGGGCAGCACAAAATTCCGGTAATCGGATTTCTGCAGTTTGCATACAGTGCCAGATTGCGCCACCTCCGCAGGGCGGATGCTTGGTGCCAGCGGCATGTTTGTTTATGCCATCCACCGGGCGTGGCAATGTGTCGGCGTCTTGCGTGTCAATTATTTGGCGTGACTTGACAGTACATGTAGGGGAATGTCTCGTTCCGCTGCAATGCGTTTCAAATCTGTACCGGCGGTGTGACGCAGAAAAGTGGCCAGCTGCGTATGCAGCGCTGGGCTGCGCATGTGGATGGCCTGGCCGTCGCAGTCAATGCCGGCTGCGGCGCACAAGCGCTGGGCGAAATGTGGCTCCAGTGCCGCCACGGCCACATGCCCGTCGGCGGTGGCATATACGCGGTAGCCGGCATGGGCGCCGCCCACATCGCCGTCCGGTGTGGTCAACCCCCAGTGCAGCGGGTGTGCCAGCCACTGGGCCGCCTGGGCCAGGCCCACATCGCGCAGGGCGCCGATGCCTGTGTGCTCGCGTTCCACCAGGGTTTGGAGCAGTGCTTCGCTGGCGCAGAGCGCGCCGGCCATGTCCGCGTGCAAGCTGGTGGGCATATGGCCGGGATGCACCAGACCCGCCTCTGCCTGGTAGGTCAGGTCATGCCCTGGCAGGTCGGCTGCTTCGGGGCGCGCATCGCCCAGGATGCGCACCATGCACAACCGTGGATAGCGGGCGTGGAGTGCGGCCCAGTCCAGCCCCAGTTTGTGCAGAGCCGAGGGACGGAAGGAGGTCAGCAGTACGTCGGTAGTCTGCAGCTCATGTTGCAGCTTGTGCAGGCCCTCCGTGGTTTTGAGGTGGGCCTGGAGTATGCGGATGCCTTGGTGCAGAGCCTGGTAGGCCGCAGGGCTGTACAAGGCCATGGGGTCGCCGCTGCTGCCATCCGCGGTCGGTGGCTCGATCTTGGTGCAGATGGCGCCCATCTCCTGGCAGCGCTGCAAAGCAGCAGGGCCGGGAAGATTGAGTGCCAGGCTGAGAATGCGAATGCCTTGAAGGCTGTGTGGGTGTCTCATGCGTTCTTGGTGTTGTGGTCGAAGGCGTCCAGTTCGTTCTGCTGCAGGCGCCTTCACCTCGTAGGAGGCGCTGCGCGGAATCGGCGTGGAGCTTGTTTATACCCGCGCACTGCAATGTGAAGTTGCAGGGTGTACCGGCATACGCCTGCCGCGCATATCGGCGCAAAAAAGCCGCCCGCAGGCGGCTTGGAAGAAACCATGCCAAACGCAAGTGCTGCCTAGCAGCACGCGCGTTGTGTTCAAGGCTTAGATCACGGCAGCAATGGCCTTGCAGACGTAATCGATGTTTTTGCTGTTCAGTGCAGCCACGCACATGCGACCGGTGTCGGTGCCGTACACGCCGAACTCGGAGCGCAGGCGCACCATCTGTTCCTTGGACAGGCCGGAGTAGCTGAACATACCGATCTGGGTGGTGATAAAGCTCATGTCCTGCTGCACGCCGGCGGCCTTGAGGCTGTCGACCAGTTTTTGGCGCATGGCCTTGATGCGCACGCGCATTTCACCCAGCTCGGCCTCCCACTGCGCGCGCAGCTCGGGGGTGTTCAGTACGGCGGCCACCACAGCGCCACCGTGGGTGGGTGGGTTGGAGTAGTTAGTGCGGATGGCAATCTTCAGCTGCGACAGCACGCGGGCGGCTTCTTCCTTGTCGTTGGCCACCACGGACAGGGCGCCCACGCGCTCGCCATACAGGCTGAAGCTCTTGGAGAAGGAGGTGGAGACAAAAATGTTCAGGCCGGCAGCCACGAACTTGCCGATCACGGCGCCGTCTTCGGCGATGCCGTAGCCAAAGCCTTGGTAGGCCATGTCCAAGAAGGCCACCAGGCCCTTGGCCTTGACCACGGCAATCACCTGCTCCCACTGCGCGGCGGTGATGTCGTAGCCGGTGGGGTTGTGACAGCAGGCGTGCAGTACCACGATGGTTCCGGGCGCTGCAGCGCTCAGGTCGGCCAACATGCCTTCAAAGTTGATAGCGCGGTTGGCGGCGTCGTAGTACCGATAGCTGTCGACTTCAAAGCCCGAATTCTGAAAGATGGCGCGGTGGTTTTCCCAGCTGGGGTCGGAGATCAGTACCTTGGCGTTGGGGTTGAGCTTTTTCAGAAAGTCGGCGCCGATCTTCAGGCCACCGGTGCCGCCAATGGCTTGCACGGTGGACACGCGGCCGGACTTCACCACGTCGGAGTCGGCGCCAAACACCAGAGCCTTGACGCCGTTGTCGTAGGCGGCAATGCCGTCGATGGGCAGATAGCCGCGGGGCGTGGGCTTGTCCATCATGGCCTTTTCAGCGGCCTGAACACACTGCAGCAGGGGCAGCTTGCCGTTATCGTCGAAATACACGCCCACGCCCAGGTTCACTTTGTTGGGGTTGCTGTCGGCGGCGAATTGATCGTTCAGGCCCAGGATCGGGTCACGGGGGGCCATCTCGACGGCGGTAAACAGAGACATGAAAAGTCCTCGATGGTGGAAATAAAGCAGAGCATCCCCAAGTACTGCGGTAGTCTTGAGAGTTGCCCCGCTATTTTAGCCATGGGTGGCCTCATGCGCCGAAGACATAACACCATGCAAGAAGCTATAGATTCTGTGCCCCAGGGCACTTTCGTGCACTTTCCTGATTCGCCATTTGAGCTGTTTCAGCCCTATCTGCCGGCAGGTGACCAGCCTGCAGCCATTGACAAGCTGGTGGAGGGGGTGGAGGACGGCGAGGCTTTTCAAACCTTGCTGGGCGTGACGGGCTCGGGCAAGACCTTCACCATGGCCAATGTCATTGCGCGCCTGGGGCGTCCGGCCATTGTGTTTGCGCCCAACAAGACGCTGGCGGCGCAGCTGTACAGCGAGTTTCGCGAGTTCTTTCCGAACAATGCGGTGGAGTACTTCGTCAGCTACTACGACTACTACCAGCCCGAAGCCTATGTGCCGCAGCGTGACCTGTTCATCGAAAAAGACAGCGCCATCAACGAGCACATCGAGCAGATGCGCCTGTCCTGCACCAAGAGCCTGATGGAGCGACGCGATGTGGTCATTGTGGCCACGGTGTCTGCCATTTACGGCATTGGCGAGCCCGAGAGCTACCACCGCATGGTGATGACGCTGCGTACCGGCGACCGCCTGAGCCAGCGCGATGCCATTGCCCAGCTGATTCGCATGCAGTACCAGCGCAATGACCAGGACTTCACGCGGGGCAAGTTCCGCGTGCGCGGTGACACCATCGATGTGTTCCCGGCTGAGCACTCCGAGCTGGCCATCCGCATCGAGCTGTTTGACGACGAGGTGGACAGCCTCCAGCTGTTTGATCCCTTGACCGGGCGTGTCAAGCAAAACATTCCGCGTTTCACGGTCTACCCCAGCAGCCACTATGTGACGCCGCGCGACAAGGTGCTGGCAGCCGTGGAAACCATCAAGCTGGAGCTGGCCGAGCGCCTCAAGCAACTGGTGGCCGACGGCAAGCTGGTGGAGGCCCAGCGCCTGGAGCAACGCACGCGCTTTGATCTGGAGATGCTCAGCGAAGTCGGGCACTGCAAGGGGATTGAGAACTACACCCGCCATCTCTCGGGTGCGGCGCCGGGGGATCCGCCCAGCACGTTGACCGATTACATGCCCAAGGACTCCATCATGTTCCTGGACGAGAGCCACCAGATGATTGGCCAGCTCAATGCCATGTACAACGGCGACCGGGCGCGCAAGACCACGCTGGTGGAATATGGCTTTCGCCTGCCTTCGGCGCTGGACAACCGCCCGCTGAAATTCGAAGAGTTTGAGCAGCGCATGCGCCAGGTGGTCTTTGTTTCCGCCACGCCGGCCGACTACGAAAAAACCCATTCGGGCCAGGTGGTGGACCAGGTGGTGCGTCCCACGGGCCTGGTGGATCCCGAGATCGAAGTGCGGCCCGCCACCCACCAGGTGGACGATGTGCTGCAGGAGATCCGCAAGCGGGCGGAGCTGGAAGAGCGTGTGCTGATCACCACGCTGACCAAGCGCATGGCCGAGCAGCTCACCGACTACCTGACCGACAACGGGGTGAGGGTGCGCTATTTGCACTCGGATGTGGACACGGTGGAGCGCGTGGAAATCATCCGCGACCTGCGTTTGGGCGTTTTTGACGTGCTGGTGGGTATCAACCTGCTGCGCGAAGGCCTGGACATTCCCGAAGTCTCCTTGGTGGCCATCCTGGATGCGGACAAGGAGGGCTTTTTGCGTGCCGAGCGCAGTCTGATCCAGACCATAGGCCGTGCTGCCCGCAATCTGCGTGGCAAAGCCATTTTGTATGCCGACCGTATCACCGACTCCATGCGCAAGGCCATGGACGAGACCGAGCGTCGCCGGATCAAGCAAATGGCTTACAACGAGGAAAGAGGAGTGGTTCCTCAGGCAATTGTCAAGAGGGTGAAAGACCTGATTGATGGGGTCTATAGCGAGAAGAGTGGGAAAGAGGCCAGGCTGCTGGAGGTGCGGCAGCGCCAAGTTGAAGAAGTTCAGGAACTTTCGGAAAAGGAAGTTGCCAAAGAAATCAAGCGTCTGGAAAAGGAGATGCTGGAGTTTGCGCGCAACCTGGAATTCGAACAGGCCGCCCGTGCGCGCGATCAGTTGGCTGCGTTGAAGACGCGGATGTTGGGTGTCTAGGAAGGCCGTCTGTCGTGGGAAACTGTGATGCCGATAAGGTTTCGCTATGCCTGCAAACGACAAAATCCATGGTATCCGACAAATTTGATGGGGTTTATGCTATACTCCGGTCAAATACTCAACAACAAAACACTTCGAACCAAGAAGGGCTCTGAACCTTTGTTAAGGCCGGAGTAAGGGCGGAGACGGTGTCGGCCAAAGCCACTGCTGTGCCGACGTTTCTGTAACCAACAAGCCTGATAGAAGGAGCTCGCGATGCGTCTCACCACCAAAGGCCGCTTTGCGGTCACAGCCATGATCGACTTGGCCTTGCGCCAGAACAACGGTCCAGTGACCCTGGCCGCCATCAGCCAGCGTCAGCAAATTTCGCTCTCCTACCTGGAGCAATTGTTTGGCAAGCTGCGCCGCCACGAACTGGTGGAATCCACCCGTGGCCCTGGCGGTGGCTATACCCTGGCCCGCAAGGCTGCCGACATCACCGTGGCCGACATCATCGTCTCGGTGGACGAACCCATTGACGCCACCCAGTGTGGCGGCAAGGAAAACTGTCTGGGCGAAGCCGGCCGTTGCATGACCCACGAGCTGTGGGCCGCGCTGAACCAGCGCATGGTCGAATTCCTCGACTCCGTCACCCTGCAAAAGCTGGTGGACGAGCAGATCGCCAAGGGCGTGCAGATTGAAGACAAGCCCGTGGTGCGTCGCGCCATCTCGACCGCACCCGTGGTCAAGCCCATCCGCGTGAATGCGCCCAACTCGGTGTTCGCACTGGGCAACGCCTTCGCCAAATCCTGATGCCGGAAGGCGCGGGTCGGTCATCTGCTGGCCGCCTCGCCTCCTGCTCAGCCAGTTTTTTCGGCATTCCCGGCATTTCTTGTTTGCCAGCCTGATTTCATAGAGCCAGCCATGGACATGACCCCGCATTTCCCCATCTATCTCGACTACGGCGCGACCACGCCTGTGGATCCGCGCGTTGTCGACGCCATGATCCCCTGGCTGCGTGAGCATTTTGGCAACGCGGCATCGCGCAGCCATGCCTGGGGCTGGGAGGCGGAAGAGGCCATCGAAAATGCACGCAAGCAAGTCGCTGACCTGATCGGTGCGGATTCGCGTGAAATCGTCTGGACCAGTGGTGCCACCGAGTCCATCAACCTGGCCATCAAGGGTGCAGCGCATTTCTACCAAGGCAAGGGCAAGCACCTCATCACGCTCAAGACCGAGCACAAGGCGGTGCTGGACACCATGCGTGAGCTGGAGCGCCAAGGCTTTGAGGTCACTTATCTGGACGTTCAGGAAGACGGTTTGCTCGACCTGGAGGCCTTCAAGGCGGCCCTGCGTCCCGACACCATTTTGGTGAGCGTGCTGTTTGTGAACAACGAGATCGGTGTGATCCAGGACATTCCTGCGATCGGTGCCATCTGCCGCGAAAAAGGCATTTTGTTCCATGTGGATGCCGCCCAGGCTACGGGCCGTGTCGACATCGACATGGCGAGCATGCCCATCGACCTGATGAGCATGACAGGGCACAAGACCTACGGCCCCAAGGGCGTGGGCGCCTTGTATGTGCGCCGCAAGCCCCGCGTGCGCCTGGAAGCGCAGATGCATGGCGGTGGTCATGAGCGCGGTATGCGCTCCGGCACGCTGCCCACGCACCAAATTGTGGGCATGGGCGAAGCCTTCCGCATTGCCAAGGAAGACATGAGCAAGGATCTGGCCCACGCCAAGGTTCTGCAACAGCGCCTGCTGGACGGCCTCAAGGACATCGAGCAGGTTTTTGTGAACGGCAGCCTGGAGCGCCGTGTTCCCCAGAATCTGAACATCAGCTTCAACTTCGTCGAAGGCGAATCGCTGATCATGGGCATCAAGGGTCTGGCGGTTTCGTCCGGTTCGGCCTGCACCTCGGCCAGTCTGGAGCCCAGCTATGTGCTGCGCGCCCTGGGTCGCAGCGACGAGCTGGCACACAGCTCGCTGCGCATGACGATTGGGCGCTTCACCACCGAAGAAGAAATCGACTACGCCATCAGCTCCATCCGCACGAACGTGGAGAAGCTGCGCGCGTTGAGCCCCTTGTGGGAAATGTACCAAGATGGTGTTGATTTGAGCACCATCCAATGGGCCGCGCACTGATGTGCATGCGTGCACAGCAAAGACGGCGCTGCAAGAGCTAATACGGAAAAAGTAGAGGTAGACACATGGCTTACTCTGACAAAGTTATCGATCACTATGAAAACCCCCGCAACGTCGGCTCCTTCGACAAGGGCGACGACTCGGTGGGCACTGGCATGGTGGGCGCTCCCGCCTGCGGCGACGTGATGAAGCTGCAGATCAAGGTCAACCCTTCCACGGGTGTGATCGAAGACGCGCGCTTCAAGACCTATGGCTGCGGTTCTGCCATTGCTTCCTCGTCGCTGGTGACCGAATGGGTCAAGGGCAAGACGCTGGATGAAGCCGCTGCGCTGAAGAACAGCCAGATCGCTGAAGAGTTGGCCCTGCCTCCCGTCAAGGTGCACTGCTCCATCCTGGCGGAAGACGCCATCAAGGCAGCCGTCAACGACTACCGCACCAAGCACACGGCCCCTGCGGAAGCCTGAACAAAATGGCCATCACTCTGACTGAAGCCGCTGCCCGCCACGTCAGCCGCTATCTGACGCGGCGCGGCAAGGGTGTTGGCGTGCGCCTGGGGGTCAAGACCACGGGTTGCTCGGGCTTGGCATACAAGCTGGAGTATGTGGACGAAGCAGAGCCGGAAGACATGGTGTTCGACAGCCAGGGTGTGAAGGTGCTGATCGACCCCAAGAGCTTGGCCTATCTGGACGGAACCGAGCTGGATTTCGTGCGCGAAGGCCTGAACGAAGGCTTCAAGTTCCGCAACCCCAACGAGCGTGACCGTTGTGGCTGTGGCGAGAGCTTCCGCATCTAAAGCACCGCAGCCTCTTGTGGGGTTGCCCTTTTGCAAAAACCGCCACCGCTCCTGTGCTGGCGGTTTTTTATTGACATGAATCTGCAGTCTGACGATTTTGAACTGATGGGCCTGCCGCGCCAGTTTGTGCTGGACCGAGCCCTGTTGGATACGCGCTGGAAAGCGCTGCAAAAAAAGGCCCATCCGGACCGCTTCGCCGCCGAGGGCGGGGTGGCCCAGCGCGTGGCCATGCAATGGTCGGTGCGCATCAACGAGGCCTACCAGCGCCTGAAAAATCCGCTCAAGCGCGCGGCCTATCTGTGCGAGCTGTATGGCGTGCCGGTGCGCGCCGAAGACAACACGGCCATGCCTGCTGCCTTCTTGATGCAGCAGATGGAATGGCGCGAGGCGCTGGAAGAGGCCGCCAGCGTGGTCGATGTGGACGCTTTGGAGCGTGAAGTCATGTCCGAGCGGCGCGACATGCTGCAGCAATGCGAGGAGTTGCTGGCCTCGGCCCAAGGCGCACAGGCCGCCGTGCAGGTGGTGAGAGCCCTCATGTTTGTTGAGCGCTTTGTCCAGGACATCGATCAGCGGCGCGAGCAGCTGGGACAATAACTTTTTTCCCGATTTCAATTTCAGATGGCGCCACGCACCAGCCGCTTCAAGTCGGTAGCGTGGCCTATCCCTAACGGCCCGCATGGATTGCAGCGGGCCTTGTGAGTGCGAACAGCCATGGCGTTATTGCAAATTTCAGAGCCCGGTCAATCTCCAGATCCCCACCAGCGACGGATTGCGGTGGGCATTGATCTGGGAACCACCCACTCGCTGGTGGCCGCCGTGCGCAATGGTGTGGCCGAGTGCCTGCCCGATGCGCAAGGCCAGGTGTTGCTGCCTTCGGTGGTGCGTTATCTGCCCGATGGCAAGCGCCAGATCGGCTATGACGCCCGCGGTCATGAAGTGGAAGACGCTGCCAACACCATCGTTTCCGTCAAGCGCTTCATGGGCCGTGCGCTGGCCGATATTGCCAATGCGGCGCAACTGCCCTATGCGCTGACACAGCCCGCAGAGCAGGGCATGGTGTCGCTGGCCACGCGTGCAGGCAACAAGAGCCCGGTGGAGATCAGTGCCGAAATTCTGGCCACCTTGCGCTACCGCGCCGAAGACAGCTTTGACGACGATCTGTATGGCGCCGTCATCACCGTGCCAGCCTATTTTGACGATGCACAGCGCCAGGCCACCAAGGACGCGGCCCAGTTGGCCGGCATCCATTTGCTGCGCCTGATCAACGAGCCCACGGCCGCCGCCATTGCCTATGGCCTGGATAACGGCAGCGAAGGCGTGTATGCCGTCTATGACCTGGGTGGTGGCACGTTTGACATCTCCATCCTGCGCCTGACGCAAGGGGTGTTTGAGGTGATTGCCACCGGTGGCGACTCGGCCCTGGGTGGTGACGACTACGACGCCGCGCTGGCGCAATGGGTGCTGCAGCAAAGCGGTGCTCAGTTGGCCACGGCAGAAGACCGTGCCGCTGTGCGCGTGGCCGCCAAGCAATGCAAGCAAGCCTTGACCGACAGCGAAAGCGCCACCTTCAGCGCCCCGCTGGCGAATGGTGTCCAGCTGCAGCATGTCGTGCACCGTAGCGATTTTGAAGCGGCCACTGCCGCGCTGACCCAGCGCTCTTTGGCCGCCGTGCGCCGAGCCTTGCGTGATGCCGAGCTGACGGCCGATGAGGTGCAGGGCGTGGTCATGGTGGGCGGCTCCACCCGCATGCCCCTGGTGCAGCGCGCCGTGGGCGACTACTTTGGCCAGACGCCGCTGACCAATCTGAACCCCGACGAAGTCGTGGCCTTGGGTGCCGCCATCCAGGCCAACCAGCTGGCGGGCAACAGCGCTGCGGGCGACCTGCTGCTGCTGGACGTGATTCCGCTGTCGCTGGGCGTGGAAACCATGGGTGGCCTGGTGGAGCGCATTGTGGCGCGCAATGAAACCATTCCCTCGGCCCGGGCCCAGGACTTCACCACCTACAAGGACGGACAAACCGCCATGGCCATCCATGTGGTCCAGGGTGAGCGCGATCTGGTGGCCGACTGCCGCAGCCTGGCCCGCTTTGAGCTGCGCGGCATCCCGCCCATGGCGGCGGGTGCGGCGCGCATTCGCGTCACCTTCACGGTCGATGCAGATGGCCTGCTGTCCGTGAGCGCCAAGGAACAGGTCAGCGGCGTGGAGGCGCATATCGACGTCAAGCCGTCTTATGGCCTGTCTGATGCGCAGATTGCGCAGATGCTGCAGGACGGTTTTGACACCGCCGAGCAAGACATACAGGCCCGTGCCCTGGTGGAAGCGCGTGTGGATGCTGACCGCATGCTGCTGGCCACGCACAGCGCGCTGGCCGCAGATGGTGACTTGCTGCAACCTGCACAGCGTGCCGAGGTTGATACGTTAATGGCCGCGCTGCAGCAGACGCTGGGCGCTGCGAGTGCTGCGGAAATCGAAGCAGCCACCCAGGCCCTGGCCAAAGGCACGGAAGCCTTTGCGGCCGAGCGCATGAACCGCGGCATCCGCGAGGCGCTGGCCGGCAAGAACGTGCAATCCATTTCCTGAACGATGAACCCATGCCTGTAATCAAAATTCTTCCCCACCCCGAATACTGTCCGCAGGGCGCACAAGTGAAGGCGCCTGCGGGTACCTCCATCTGCGAAGCCCTGCTGGACAACGGCATCCATATCGAGCATGCCTGCGATATGAGCCGTGCCTGCACCACCTGCCACGTGATCGTGCGCGAAGGTCTGAATTCACTCAACGAAGCCGAGGACGAAGAGGAAGACCTGCTCGACCGCGCCTGGGGCCTGGAGCCGCAGTCGCGCCTGTCCTGCCAGGCCATCCTGGCCCAGGAAGACGTGACGGTGGAAATTCCCAAATACTCCATCAACCACGCCAAAGAGAACCATTGAACCCCCTGAGCCGCTTCGCGTCTTCCCCCTCTCTCGCTGCGCGGGAGGGGGACGGCACCAGCGCGGCGGGGCGGCCCTTGCGCGGTGCCCTGGCCGAGTGCCTACCCGTTGCATGCGATGTGGGTGACGTGCAGCACTTGGACACCTGAAATAAAGTAACACCCCTGAGCCGTGCGGTGCCTCTGGTTGGCTGCGCGTGCTTTGGTTTGGTGAGATGAGGGCGGCGCACAGCGCCATGGAGAATTGATGTGTCCCGACTGATTGTTTTAGATACGGAAACCACGGGTTTGTCGGCGGTCGATGGTGACCGCATCGTGGAGCTGGGTTGCGTGGAGCTGGTGAACCGCAAGCTCACGGGCAACAATCTGCACCTGTACTTCAACCCCGAGCGCGACAGCCACGAAGAGGCCTTGCGTGTGCACGGCCTGACCACCGAGTTCCTGCGCGACAAGCCCAAGTTTGCCGAGAAGGCCCGGGACATCCTGGCCTATCTGCAAGGTGCAGATGAGGTCATCATCCACAACGCGCCGTTCGACGTGGGCTTTCTGAACAAGGAGCTGGAGCGCGTAGGTCTTCCGCCCTTCAAGCAGCATGTCAGTGTCGTCACCGACACGCTGGTGATGGCCAAGGAGTTGTTCCCGGGCAAGCGCAATTCGCTGGACGCCCTGTGCGACCGCCTGGAAGTGGACAACAGCGGCCGTACGCTGCACGGCGCCTTGCTGGATGCCGAGCTGCTGGCCGATGTCTACATCAACATGACCCGGGGCCAGGACGCGCTGTTGATGGCCGAGGACGATGGCCCGGCCGATGCCGGCGCGGCCTTGCTGCAGCAGCACAACAAGGTGGATTTGCGCAGCATTCGCTTGCCAGTGCTGCAGGCCAGCGAGCATGAGTTGGCGGCGCATGAGCAGGTGCTTACCGAGCTCGACAAGTCCAGCGACGGCAAAACCATCTGGCGCACTGCGGCGGCTTGAAATACTTGGATGGGGTGAATCGTTTGGAGGCGCCCATACAGCGTCTCATGCTTTGTTGCTCACCCTTGCCGTACCGCATACTGTCAGCGGGTGAGGCGCCGCGCCTGAGACGCTGTATGGGCGTTGTGGGCTAGGGTTGAGCGCCCGCTGTGCTGCACAGGCCCGCTCCAGCAGTCCAAGACTTCCAAACTGTGTTGCATCAAAAAAGCCCCGGCTGGTGACAGCGCGGGGCTTTTTGTTGGCAGCCCCACATGCGGGGCACGGTTTACTTGGTGCCGAAGATGCGGTCGCCGGCATCACCCAGGCCGGGCAGGATATAGCCATGCTCGTCCAGCTGGCGGTCCACGGCGGCGGTGTAGATGTCGACGTCGGGGTGGGCGTCCTGCATGGTCTTGATGCCTTCGGGGGCGGCCAGCAGGCACATGAATTTGATGGACTTGGGGGCGCTCTTGTCCTTGAGCTGCTGCACGGCGGCGGCGGCGGAGTTGCCGGTGGCCAGCATGGGGTCCACCACAATCACATCGCGCTCGGCCATGTTGTCGGGCATCTTGTAGTAGTACTCGACGGGCTGCAGGGTTTGCGGGTCGCGGTACAGGCCGATATGGCCGATGCGGGCGCCGGGCACCACGTTCAGCATGCCATCCAGAAAGCCATTGCCGGCACGCAGAATGGACACCAGGGCCAGCTTCTTGCCGTCGATGACCTTGCCCACCATCTTTTCCATGGGGGTTTCGATTTCCAGATCCTGCAGCGGGAAGTCGCGGGTGATTTCGTAGGCCATCAGCGTGGACAGCTCGCCCAGCATGCGGCGAAAGCTATTGGTCGACGCTTCTTTGCGGCGCATCAGGGTGAGCTTGTGTTGAACCAGGGGGTGATCGATGAGGTGCAGTTGGCTCATGGAGAGAGGCTTCTTGTTGGTTGAATCAGGCGGGCGCAGACGGCGCTTTGGGGCGCAGTGTACTGCGGCCATAACGACGGGTGGCGTGCTCGGATTTATCGCCCACGGCCATGGCAAGGCTGCTGGGCGTGGGAGTTGCCGGCCTGGCGCAAACCTGTCAGCGTTGTGGTGAAAAAGGCTGCTGACGCAAAGAGGGTGCGCAAAGGCAGCTATGGTTTTTGTGTTTTTCGGTCTTGCCAGGCTCGGCATGGCGCCGAGCCTGGCGGGAGAGATGTCAAACAGCGATAAAGCGGGCGTAGCGCTTCAGGTCCACATTGCCGCCGCTGACGATGATGCCCACGCGCTTGCCACCCAGGGAAATATTGCTGTTGCAGGCGCCGGCAAAGGCCAGGGCGCCGGTGGGCTCGACCACGATCTTCATGCGCTCGGCAAAAAAGCGCATGGCCTGCATCAGCTGCAGGTCGGAGACGGTGACGATTTCTTCGACCCCTTGGCGAATCAGGGGGAAGGTCAGCGGGCCCAGGGAGCAGGCCTGGGCGCCGTCGGCAATGGTGGTGGGGTAGGAGATCTCCACAATCTCACCCTTGCGCAGCGATTGCTGGCCGTCATTGGCGGCCTCGGGCTCCACGCCGATGACCTGGCAATGCGGTGCCAATGCCTGTGCGGCCAGCACACTGCCGGACAGCAGGCCCCCGCCGCCCAGGCAGACGAACAAATAGTCCAGCTTGGGCACTTGCTCCAGAAATTCCGTGACCACGGTGCCCTGGCCGGCAATCACGTCGGGGTGTTCGCTGGGGGGCACCAAGGTCATGCCACGCTCCAGGGCCAGTTTACGGCTGATGGCCAGGCGGTCTTCGGTGCGCGGGTTGTAGGTAACGACCTGGGCGCCGTATTCGCGCGTGGCCGCCATCTTGCTGGCTGCGGCATCTTCGGGCATCACGATCAATGCCGGTATGTCCAGCAGGCGCGCCGACAGGGCAATGGCCTGGGCATGGTTGCCGGCAGAAAACGTCAGCACGCCGGCCTTGCGCTGCTCGGGCGTGAAGCGCGCGAGGGTGTTGAAAGCCCCGCGGAATTTGAAGGAGCCGGAGCGCTGCAGATTCTCCGACTTGAAGAAGAACTGGGCGCGGTACATGCGGTCGGCAGTGCCGCAGCGCAGCACAGGTGTGGTGTGGGCGATGTTCTTCAGGCGCTCGGCCGCGGCCAGTACATCGTCGTAGGTTGGCAAGGGGAAGGTCACCACGCTCATGTCGGCCTTTCAGGTGTATCTGTCTGTTGCTGTTGCAGAGATGATAGATGCGAAAGCCGCTGCGCCAAGCGCAAAGCCATGCACGCTGCGGCGGTGGCGATGGGGTGGTCTACTCAAAAAAGTGAGCTTCCTATGCAGATGGGGTATGCCTAAAACACCTATTTGGCCGATAAAAAGTGAAGGCAGGGAGCGGGCTGGGAGGCCCGCTCCGGCTTGGCTTCAGCGTTTTTTGTCGCCGAAAATCCCACCCAGCACACCGCGCAGAATCTGGCGGCCCAACTGGGTGCCCATGGTGCGGGCCGTGGACTTGACCACGGATTGCACAATGCCGTCGCGCTTGCCGCCGCGTGGGCCGGTGGAGCCGAACAGCAGGTCGTTGAGCTCGCCCATCATGCCGCCGCCTTCCGCTGCCGCACCGGGCTTGCCCGTGCTGCCCGGTGCAGAGGCCGTGCTTTCGGCGCGGCCGCGCAGCACTTCGTAGGCGGATTCACGGTCCACGGTTTGTTCGTAGACGCCGGCCACCAGCGATTGCTGCATCAGCTGCTGGCGCTGGGCCGTGGTGATGGTGCCAATCTGGCTGCCGGGCGGAATCACGTACACGCGCTGTGTGATGCCCGGGCGGCCTTTTTCATCCAGCAGGCTGATCAGGGCTTCGCCCACGGCGACTTCGGTGATGGCCGCCTCGATGTTCAGCCCCGGGTTGGGACGCATGGTGGTGGCCGTGGCCTTGACGGCCTTTTGGTCACGCGGGGTGAAGGCGCGCAGCGCATGCTGCACGCGGTTGCCCAACTGGGCCAGCACGCTGTCGGGAATGTCCAGGGGGTTTTGGGTGACGAAATACACGCCCACACCCTTGGAGCGCACCAGGCGCACCACCAGCTCGATGCGCTCCAGCAGCACCTTGGGTGCGTCGTTGAACAGCAAATGGGCCTCGTCAAAGAAGAAGGCCAGCTTGGGTTTGTCTGGGTCGCCAATCTCGGGCAGTTGCTCGAACAGCTGGGACAACATCCACAGCAAAAAGGTGGAGTACAGGCGCGGCGAGTTCATCAGCTTGTCGGCCGCCAGGATGTTGACCACGCCGTGGCCTGCAGCGTCGGTCTGCATCAAATCCTGGATGTTGAGCATGGGCTCGCCAAAGAACTTGTCGCCGCCTTCGCTCTCGATCTGCAGCAGGCCGCGCTGAATGGCCCCCACGCTGGCAGCGCTGATGTTGCCGTACTCGGTGGTGTATTGCTTGGCGTTGTCGCCCACATACTGGAGCATGGCACGCAGGTCCTTGAGGTCCAGCAAGAGCATGCCGCTGTCGTCGGCGATCTTGAACACCAGGTTCAGCACGCCCATTTGCGTGTCGTTCAGGTTCAGCATGCGGCCCAGCAGCAGCGGGCCCATGTCGGAGATGGTGGCCCGCACCGGGTGGCCCTGCTCGCCAAACACATCCCACAGCGTGGTGGGGCAGGCCAATGGGGTGGGTAGGGCAATGCCGCGGTCTTTGAGCGAGGCGGCCAGCTTGTCGCCTACACTGCCCGGTTGGCTGATGCCACCCAGGTCGCCCTTGATGTCGGCCATGAAGACCGGCACGCCAATCTGCGAGAAGCCTTCGGCGATTTTTTGCAGGGTGACGGTCTTGCCCGTGCCTGTGGCGCCGGTGATGAGGCCGTGGCGGTTGGCCAGACCGGGGAGCAGTTCGCAATGGATATCACCATGCTGGGCGATCAGAAGGGGAGATGCCATTTCGGGTTTCCTCTGAGGGGTGAGGCGTCAAAAGTAAAATCAAGCCTGATAGATTAAATCAAGACCAAAGGATTTCCTGTGGCAGGACATAGCAAATGGGCCAATATCCAGCACCGAAAGGGGCGCCAGGATGAAAAGCGTGGCAAGGTGTGGACACGCATCATCCGTGAAATCATGGTGGCTGCCCGCCAGGGCGGAGCTGATCTCAATGCCAACCCCCGGCTGCGTCTGGCTGTGGACAAGGCCAAGGCTGCCAACATGCCGGCCGACAACATCAAGCGCAACATCGACAAGGCCACCGGCAACCTCGAAGGTGTGACCTACGAGGAAATTCGCTACGAAGGTTATGGCATTGGCGGTGCTGCCATCATTGTGGATACCATGACCGACAATCGGGTGCGGACTGTGGCTGAAGTACGTCACGCTTTCAGCAAGCATGGTGGCAACATGGGCACCGAAGGGTCGGTGGCCTTCCAGTTCAAACACTGCGGCCAGATCATTTTTGCACCGGGTACCGACGAGAGCAAGGTCATGGAAGTGGCGCTGGAAGCCGGCGCCGAGGATGTGATCACCGACGAAGACGGTGCCATCGAAGTACTGACAGCGCCAGGTGAGCTGGAAGCTGTGCGCAACGCGCTGGAAGCGGCAGGCCTCCAACCTGAGGTGGCCGAAGTGACCATGCGCCCCGAAAACACCATCGAGCTGGCCGGCGAAGACGCCGAGCGCATGCAAAAACTGCTGGATATCATCGAAGACCTGGACGACGTGCAAGACGTCTACCATAACGCAGAACTATGAAAATTCTTGTGATTGGCGGCGGTGGCCGTGAACACGCTCTGGCGTGGAAATTGGCCCATTCGCCCAAGGCGACCAAGGTGTTTGTGGCCCCCGGCAACGGCGGCACGGCCTTGAGCAACAAATACGAAAACGTGGCCATCACCGATGTGGTGCAGCTGCGTGAATGGGCCCAGGCCCAGAAGATTGCGCTGACCGTGGTCGGCCCCGAGGCGCCACTGGCTGCCGGCGTGGTGGACGAGTTCCGCGCCCACGGCCTCAAGGTCTTTGGCCCCACCAAGGCCGCGGCCCAGCTGGAGAGCTCCAAGGCCTTTTCCAAGGCATTCATGCGCCGCCATGGCATCCCCACGGCCGACTACGACACCTTCACCGACCCGGTGGCGGCCCACGCTTTTGTGGAGCGCCTGGGTGCGCCCATCGTCATCAAGGCCGATGGCCTTGCTGCAGGCAAGGGCGTGGTCGTGGCCATGACGCTGCAAGAAGCCCATGACGCCGTGGACTTCATGCTGGTGGACAACAAATACGGCGTGCAGCACAACGACGGCGGCGCACGCGTGGTGATCGAGGAGTTCCTCTCCGGGGAAGAAGCCAGCTTCATCGTGCTGTGTGATGGCAAAAACGTGGTTGCCATGGCCACCAGCCAGGACCACAAACGCCTCAAGGACGGCGACGAAGGCCCCAACACCGGGGGCATGGGTGCTTATTCGCCCGCGCCCGTGGTCACGGCCGATGTGCATGCCCGCGCCATGCGCGAAATCATCCTGCCCACCATCCGTGGCATGGAAAAGGATGGCGTGCCCTTCACCGGTTTCCTGTATGCCGGCCTGATGATCGACAGCAACGGTCACACCAAGACGCTGGAGTTCAATACCCGCATGGGTGACCCGGAAACCCAGCCGATTCTGATGCGCCTCAAGAGCGATCTGGTCGAGGTGTTGCTGGCCGCTGTGGATGGCAAGCTCGACCAGGTGGAGCTGGAATGGGACCGCCGCACCGCGCTGGGCGTGGTGATGGCGGCCGCAGGCTATCCCGAGGCCCCGCGCAAGGGTGACGCCATCAGCGGCCTGCCTGCGGACGCCGACGACGCCATGGTCTTTCATGCCGGCACGGTGCTGGATGAGGCCGGCGTGCCCCGCACCAGCGGTGGCCGCGTGCTGTGCGTGACGGTGCTGGCCGACAGCGTCAAGCAGGCCCAGCAAAAAGTGTATGACGTGGCGCGTGGCATCCATTTCGATGGCGCCCAATACCGCCGCGACATTGGCTATCGCGCTATCAAAAACTAAGAGGCGCCGCAGATGACGGATGCGAGCATGGAGGCCACGCCAGAAAAGGTGCGGGCCTACCTGGAGGGCCTGCAGGCGCGGATCACCGCGGCCTTGCAGGAGGTGGAAGGCGAGGGCGGAGCCCAATTCCTGGCCGATGCCTGGCGCAAAGGCCCCGAGGAGCGCCTGCAGGGCGATGGCCTGACCAAGATCCTGGAAGGCGGGCAGGTGTTCGAGCGCGCCGGCTGCGGCTTCTCGCATGTGCGTGGGCCTCAGCTGCCGCCGTCGGCGACCCAGCACCGTCCGGAACTGGCGGGTGCTCCGTTCGAAGCCATGGGGGTCTCGCTGGTGTTCCACCCGCGCAACCCCTATGTGCCCACGGTGCACATGAATGTACGCATGATTGCGGCCGGCCACCCAGGCCAGCCCAAGACCTGCTGGTTCGGTGGCGGCATGGACCTCACACCCTGCTATGGCTTCGAGGAAGACGCGGTGCATTTTCACCGTGCCTGCCGCGACGCCCTGCAGCCCTTTGGTGCGCAGCTTTACCCGCGCTTCAAGACCTGGTGCGACGAGTATTTCCACCTCAAGCACCGCGATGAGCAGCGCGGCATTGGCGGCATCTTCTTTGACGACTTTGCCGAGCTGGGTCAGGACCAGAGCTTTGCCATGCTACGTGCGGTGGGTGACGCTTTCCTGGAGGCCTATCTGCCCATCGTGGAGCGCCGCCAGCACATGGCCTATGGCGAGCAGCAAGTGGATTTCCAGCGCTACCGCAGGGGACGTTATGTGGAGTTCAATCTGGTCTGGGACCGGGGCACTCATTTCGGCCTGCAGTCAGGCGGGCGCACGGAGTCCATTTTGCTGTCCATGCCGGCCCACGCCAGCTGGAGCTACCAGCGTGCTGATGCACCTGGCACGCCAGAACATGCGCTGACGCAGCAATTCTTGGTCCGCAGGGACTGGATTTGATCTGCATGCAGCGCTGGCATTGCTAGAAAACTATAATTTCGATAGCTGCCAGTCCATTGTGGACTGGCGGAACCTCTCAAGAACCTTTGAGTCCGGATGGTGGGCAAGGCATGACCTGCCCCATGGCACGCACGGCGCTGCCGCGCTATATTGACCGGAACGCAACCACACACTGCCTGATGAGCACCACCACCCAATCGGAATCCGCCGCCAAAAAAGACGTGACCAAACTTCAGCGCGCCATCGTCGATGGCCTGGAGGACGTCAAGGCGCAAGACATTCAGGTCTTCAATACGGAACATCTCTCGCCCCTGTTTGAGCGAGTGATCGTGGCATCGGGTACTTCCAATCGCCAGACCAAGGCCCTGGCCTCCAGCGTGCGCGAAGCCGTGAAGAAGGCCGGCTTTGCCGTGCCGCGCCAAGAAGGCGAGGAAAACGGTGAATGGATTATTGTGGACTGCGGCGCAGCTGTGGCCCACATCATGCAGCCCGCCATCCGCCAGTACTACCGCCTCGAAGAGATCTGGGGCGACAAGCCTGTGCGCCTGAAGCTGGGCGCAGCCAAGCCTGCGGCCCGCACCAAGCCGGACGCTGAGGCCAAGCCCGCCAAGAAGGCAGCGGCCAAAAAGCCTGCGGCTGCCAAGGATGCCGCAGCGTCTGCCAAGCCAGCCGCCAAGAAGCCCGTAGCGGCCAAAAAGCCTGCTGCAGGTGCTGCCAGCGCCAAGCCAGCGGCCAAAAAACCTGCTGCCAAAAAGACCGCAGCGGCGAAGGCTCCCATCAAGACCGTGGTGGTCAAGCCCAGCGTGCCGCGTACTGCCAAGACCACGGCCAAGCCTGCTGCCAAGCGCGCCCCCCGCACCAAGGCATGAGGCTGCAGATCGTGGCCGTAGGCCAGCATGTGCCCGATTGGGCGCAGACGGCCTACGACGACTACGCCAAGCGCTTTCCGCCAGAGTTGAAGGTGGAGCTCAAGACCGTCAAGACGGAGCCCCGCGGCTCCAAGACGGTGGAGACGTTGTATGCCGCCGAGCGCAAGCGCATCGAAGCCGCCATTGCACGTGGCACCCGCATCGTGGTGCTGGACGAGCGCGGGACCAATCTCACCACCAAGGCTCTGGCCCAGCGCCTGCAGCATTGGCAGCTGGAAGGTGACGATGTGGCCCTCATCATTGGTGGCCCCGACGGACTGGACCCCGCCTTCAAGCAGGCCGCACACGAGAAGATTCGCCTCTCGGATCTGACCCTGCCGCACGCCATGGTGCGTGTGCTGTTGATCGAGCAGCTCTACCGTGCCTGGTCGGTGAATGCCGGCCACCCCTACCACCGCGAATAGGGCAGATGCTGCCCACGTTTTTCAAAGCCCTGCTGTGCCTGGTCACCGCGGGGCTTTTTGCTGTGTGGGGCATGGGCGCATGCAGGGGCCCCGGGACCATCTGTTCTACGGGCAAGCACCGTAGAGCGGATGAGGCGGCTGCTGCTTAATACGGCCAGCCGCCTGTACCCCGGGCGCTTGCATACAACGAGGGAGAAACCAATCCATGCAGTGGCTCAACAAGCTCTCTATCCGCGTGCGTCTGTATCTGGGCACGTTGTTTTCCGTGGTGATGCTCTTGCTGGTCGGGGGCGTGGGCTACGGGGCGCTGACCACCACCCATCTCCAGGTCCAGGATATGTTCAGCAACAAGGTGCAGGTGCTCAGCCAGATGGAGGAGGTGCGCAATCGGCTGGCCGAGCTGCGCCTGCTGGAGAAGGGCATCATCATCAGCGCCAACAACACCACCCAGGTGCAGGAGCTGCGCGAGCGCTGGACTGGGGGCATGACGGCGCTGCGCACCCGGCTGCAGGAGCTGCAGCAATCGCCGGGAACACCGTCCGATATGGCGCTGAATCTGGAGTCCGGCATCACCTATCTGGAAGACTATGCCAAGGCCATGAATGAGGTGTTTGGCAAGGTGGAGGACGCCTTGATGGACAGCATGGCTGCTGCGGCCTACGCCGACAACCAGCGCAGCACCATTGAGGGCATGGATTCGGTGCTGACCACTACGGCCGAAAATGCCCGCACCGACATGGAGTTCACCCGCCGTGCGGTGGAGGAGGCGGGGCGGAAAATGGGCTTGTGGCTGGGCGTGCTGCTGATGGTGGCGGTGGCCGTGCTGCTGCCCACCACCTACTTTGGCGTGCGCGCCATTACCCGGGCGCTGGCCGATGCGCAGGCGCTGGCCCAGCGTATTGCCGAGGGTGATCTGACCCAGAACGTGCAGGTGCGCCAGCGCGATGAGCTGGGTCAGCTGATGCTGTCCATGGATCGCATGCAGCAGTCGCTGCGCACCCTGGTGCAACAGGTGCAGCAGGCATCGGGCCAGGTGTCGGTGGCCAGCGGAGAGATTGCTGGCGGCAATGCCAACTTGAGCGAGCGCACCGAGCAGACTGCCAGCCACCTGGAACAAACCGCCCGTGCCATGGGCAACCTGGGCCAGGAGGTGCGCCACAGCGCCCAGGCCAGTGCCCAGGCACGCGAGCAGGCCGACAGCGCCGCCAGCGTGGCCGCGCAGGGCGGTCAGGCCGTGGACAGTGTGGTGCAGACCATGAGCGAGATCACCGCCAGCGCCCACCGCATCGGCGAGATCACCAGCGTCATCGATGCCATTGCGTTTCAGACCAACATCCTGGCGTTGAATGCGGCCGTGGAGGCCGCCCGTGCGGGTGAGCAGGGCCGCGGCTTTGCGGTGGTGGCCGGCGAGGTGCGGGTCTTGGCGCAGCGCAGTGCCGAGGCGGCCAAGCAGATCAAGCAGCTCACCGGTGACTCCGTGCGCTGTGCCGACAGCGGCAGTGCCCAGGTGGCGCGTGCCGGCCAGACCATGCAAGCCATTGTCAGCAGCGTAGAGCGGGTGGCCACCACGATTGCCGAGGTCTCGCGCGCCTGTGAGGTGCAGGACCGGCAGATCGGCGAGGTCTCGGCCTCGGTGGCCGATCTGGAGCAAATGACCCAGCAAAACGCAGCCTTGGTAGAAGAGTCCGCCGCAGCCTCGTCTGCCCTGCGGGAGCAGGCCTATTCGCTGGATGGTGCGGTGCGCCGTTTTGTTATGCCGGGCGGCACGGCCTTGCTGGCGCTGGAGCGCGCCTAGCAAGAAAGGGGCGCTGCGCATATGGGGGCAGGGTGCATGTCTCGGAGGGCGCGTGTCCCGCAGCGCAGCTTTCGGGTGGGCGTGATACTATGGTTTTCATAGCTTCCGGCGCCGCTGTGGTGCGCTTGACCTGCTTTTTTATCCGCTATGTCTGCAGCCCCTTTTCTCTATCTTGCCTCCCAAAGTCCCCGCCGCCGCCAGCTGCTCGAACAGCTGGCGGTGCGCCACGAACTGTTGCTGCCCAATGCTGCGGGCGACCTGGCCGAGGACGCAGAAGCCATCGAGGTCGAGCTGCCCGGTGAAGCACCGCGTGACTATGTGGTGCGCGTCACCGGGCTGAAGCTCGACGCCGCTGTGGCCCGCCATACGCGCCGCCAGCTGCCGGCTGCCCCCATTTTGTGTTCCGACACCACGGTGGCCCTGGGGGCGCAGATTCTGGGCAAGCCGGCAGATGCCGCAGATGCTGCGCGCATGCTGGGCCTGCTGGCCGGGCAGACACACGAGGTGTTGACCGCCGTGGCCTTGCAGGTGGGTAGCCAGCGGCTGCAGGCACTGTCGGTGTCGCAGGTGCGCTTCGCGGCCATGACAAAGGCGCAGATTGCGGCCTATGTGGCCAGTGGCGAGCCCATGGGCAAGGCTGGCAGCTATGGCATTCAGGGCTTGGCTGCCGCCTATGTCGAGCACATGGCGGGCAGCTATTCGGGCATCATGGGTCTGCCGGTGCATGAGACGGCGCAGCTGCTGCGACAGGCGGGCTGGAGTTTGTGATCAGCCCTGGGCCGCTTGCGCGGCTGGCGTAGGCTTTGGTGCGCTGTCTCTGGGCTGTGCTGCACCAGTTTGGCGGGGCAGGGCCTGCTTTGAATTTTGATAGGGCTGCAGCTTGCTTTTCGGGCTGCGGCGCACGATTTCCTGGAAGTTTTCGCGTATGCAACAAGATATTTTGATCAACTGGTCACCCCAGGAAACCCGTGTCGCCATCATCGAAAGCGGCGCCGTGCAGGAGCTGCATATCGAACGGCCGCTGGAGCGTGGCCTGGTGGGCAATATCTACCTGGGCAAGGTCTCGCGTGTGCTGCCGGGCATGCAGTCGGCCTTTATCGACATCGGCCTGGAGCGTGCGGCCTTTTTGCATGTGGCCGATGTGTGGCACCGCCAGGAAAACGGCGACGCCCCCATGTTCGCGCGCAAGAACGAGCCCCAGGTACCGATTGAAAAACAGGTGTTCGAGGGCCAGTCCATCATGGTCCAGGTCATCAAGGACCCCATAGGCACCAAGGGCGCGCGCCTGTCCACGCAGATCAGCATTGCCGGGCGCCTGCTGGTGTTTTTGCCGCAGGACGACCACATTGGCGTGTCACAGAAAATCCCGTCCGAAGAGCGTGATGCGCTGCGTGGCCGTTTGCAGGCCCTGGTGGGCACCAAGGAGGCTGGTGGCGGTGGCGGCTTTATTTTGCGCACCAATGGTGAAGACGCCAACGATGCAGAACTGGCCGACGACATTGCCTATTTGCGCAAGACCTGGGCGCGGATCAAGGACGCCTCGGTGCGGCTGCCCCCCATGTCTGTGCTGCACCAGGATTTGAACCTGCTGCAGCGCGTGCTGCGCGATCTGGTGGGCGAGCATACGCAAAGCATACGCATCGACTCCAAGGAGCAATTCGCTGCGCTGATGGCCTTTGGCAAGGAATACATGCCCAGTGCGGTGCCCAAGCTGCAGATGTACAAGGGCGAGCGCCCCATCTTTGACCTGTATGCCGTGGACGAGGAAATCGCCCGCGCGCTGGGGCGGCGGGTGGATCTCAAGTCCGGTGGCTATTTGATCGTGGACCAGACCGAGGCGCTGACTACCATCGACGTCAACACCGGCGGTTTTGTTGGTGCGCGCAATTTCGACGACACCATCTTCAAGACCAATCTGGAGGCCGCCCAGGCCATTGCCCGCCAGCTGCGGCTGCGCAATCTGGGCGGCATCATCATCGTGGACTTCATCGACATGGTGCGCGAAGAGCACCAGCAGGAGGTGTTGGCCGAGTTCCGTAAGCAACTGGTGCGAGACAGGGTCAAGACCATGGCGGGCAATTTCTCGCAGCTGGGTCTGGTAGAGATGACGCGCAAGCGCACCCGTGAATCCCTGGCCCATATGCTGTGTGAGCCCTGCCCGCAGTGCATGGGCAAGGGCAGTGTGAAAACCGTGCGCAGCGTGTGCTATGAGGTGCTGCGTGAAATCCTGCGCGAGGCGCGCCAGTTCAACCCCAAAGAGTTCCGCATCGTGGCCAATCCCAAGGTGGTGGAAATGTTCCTGGACGAGGAAAGCCAGCATCTGGCCGGGCTGTCGGACTTCATTGGCAAGCCCATTTCGCTGCAGGCCGAAACCGGCATGGGCCAGGAGCAGCACGATATCGTGCTGCTGTGAGTTCACCGCTCGGCGCGTGTTGCGCCTGAGCGCGTGAACACGCTCTGAGCCCGCGTGGCATTCAGTCCCAGGGCCAGAGGCGGTAGCCTATGCCGCGCACGGTCTCGATCAGACCCTCCTGACCCGCAAGCTGCAGCTTGCGGCGCAGCTTGGACAGGTGGGAGTCGATCACACGCTCCAGGGCTTCGCTTTCCGGCAGGCAATGCTCGATCAAATGGGCGCGTGAAAAGCAGCGCCTGGGCTGGGCAGCCAGGCAGGCCAGCAGGCGAAACTCGGTCAGCGTGAGCGACAGGGGTGCGGCACGACCGTCCTCACCATAGACGGTGGCGATATGCCCCTCGGTGTCTATCTCTATGGGCCCCACACGCAGTGGCGCGGGAGCCGCACTTGGCGCTGCGTGCGTGCGTCGAAGCACGGCGCGCACGCGGGCCACGACCTCGGGTGGGTTGAAGGGCTTGACCACATAGTCGTCGGCGCCCAGGCGCAGAGCCAGCAGCTTGTCCACATCATCGGCCAGGGCGGTGACCATGATGACCGGTGTTTGGTCTTCATCGCGGATGGCGCGCAGCACATCGATGCCATCCATGCCTGGCAGGTGGATGTCCAGCAAGACCAGGTCGGGCCGGAACTGGCGAAACAGTTGCAAGGCTTCCATGCCGTCCTGGGCCAGACGGGAGCGCAGTCCATCCCGCTCCAGATAAGCGGCCAGGACGCTGGCAATACCGGGTTCATCTTCGACGACGAGCACCAAAGGCATGGGGGCGGACGAGGTGCTGGCGTTCATGGGGCGCAATCTACAGACATCTGGTCGTTGGCAAACTCGCATTATGGGGGCGGTGGCAGGTGCTGCAGTGCCTCCATATTCGCTACACAAAGCCTGCAATGCGGCGCAAGGTTGGCTTGCTTGAATAGGCTTTCGGGGTTTTGTTTCCCCGCTTGTTTTCATCCCCTTGCCTTGTCTTCCCCCAACTCTCTCCCTATGGTCGCAACGCCCCGTTTTTTCGCCTTGAGCCTGGGCGTTGCCCTGGTGCTGGGCGGGTGTGCCGCGCCGTCTGAGCCTCAGCTTGATCGCTCGGTGCCCACGGCCTGGACGCAAGGCCTGGACCTCGCCGCCCCCGGCCCCGATCTGCGCAACTGGTGGAAAGCCTGGGGGGACGAGCAGCTCAATGCCATCGTGGAGCAAGCCTTGGCTGCCAACCAGGATCTGGCCCAGGCTGAGCTCAGGTTGGGCCAAAAGCGTGTGCTCGCCGGTGTGTCCGATGCAGCTTTCAGGCCTGGCTTCTCGGCCGGTGCGCGCACGCTGCAAGATATCGCGGCCATAGACTCCTATTTCCACGCCAGCATCGACATGGCCTGGGATCTGGGGCTGTTCGGTGCATCCGAGTCCAGCCAGCGCGCGAGCAAGGCCGAATTGCTGGACGCCAAGGCGCGCCTGCAGGCGGCACGCGTGGCCTTGGTGGCCGATGTGGTCCATCGCTATCTGGACCTGCGCCTGGCCCAGCGCCAGCGCAGCCTGCTGGGTGAGCAGCGCCGACTTGACGAGCGCGCCCTGGCCCTGGCCCGCGTGCGCCAGCAGCAGCGCCTGGGGACGACCGAGGCCGTGCTGCAGTTGCAAAACCAGGCCAGCCAGAGTGCGGCGCAACTGGCCGACATGGAGTTGGCCCAGGCGCGTGCGGCCCACGGTCTCGCGGCCCTGCTGGGCCAGACCCGGCCCCATGCCGAATGGTTGGCGGCTGACGCGCAGGCCCGCCTGCCTCCGGCACAGGCCTTGGGCTTGACGGCCCTGCCTGCCGATCTGCTGCGCACGCGGCCTGATCTGCAGATGGCCCAGGCTGCGGTGGAGCGTGCGGCTGCCGACGCCGGGTTGGCGCAGGCCGCGCTCTATCCGCGTGTGGTGCTGATGGGTTCGCTGCTGTACTCCTACAACCTCACGCAGAACTTTCGTACCACCTCGGACAACAGCCCGACGTTCGGGCCGCAAATTGATATTCCGCTGTTCGACTGGGGCCAGCGCCGCGCGCGCGCCGATGCCAGCGAGCTGGCGCTGCAGGCCGCAGGCCAGGCTTACAGACAATGCGTGCTGGATGCCGTTGCCGAGGTGGAAATCGCCCTGGCCGGCCTGACGGCACAGGGGCAGCGCCTGGCTGCGTTGCAGCAGACCCAGCGCAGCCTGTTGCAGGGCAGCCAGCGCCAGCAAAAGCGCCAGCAGCTGGGGCTGGACAGCGAATTTGGCGGCCTGGCCGGGCGGCGCGCCGAGCTGGTTGCACGCAGCGATCAGGCCACGGCGCAGGCTGCCCAGGCCCTGGCCTATGTGGCGCTCTACAAGGCCTTGGGGGCAGCGCCGCTGCCGGATAAGGAGCCCGGGGCGGCGACGGCCGAGACCGAGGAGGCCGGATCATGATTGCACTGGCGCGCAAGACGCTGGTGCATGAGTGGCGGCGCTTCATACCCTCGGTTTTTGCCGTGGGCTTCTCGGGTGTGCTGCTGGCCATGCAGGCTGCGCTGGTGCTGGGCATTTTCGGCTCGGCCGCGCTGTATGTGACGGCCTCGTCGGCCGACATCTGGGTGGGCTACCCAGGCACGCAAAGCGTGAATTTCGGACGGGACATAGGCCGCGATGTGGAGATGCGCATGCGCATGGACCCTGACATCACGGCCGTGGAACCCTATGTCTGGGTCGACGGCGACTGGCGTGCGGCCAACGCGGCGGAAGCCCAGGCCCATGGCGGGGTCTCCATCTATTTGTCCGGCATCGCCACCGAGGCGGAGTCCATGCTGTTTGCGCGCGTGCTGCGGCCCTGGCAGCGTGCACGTCTGCGCGAGCCCGGCGCTGTCATTGTTGACCATGCCGATCTGGGCACGCTGGGCGTGCAAGAGGGCGGTGTGGCCTGGATCAACGGCCACCGCGTGCGCGTGGTGGCGGCTGTTAGCGGATTGCGCGGCCTGGGTGGCGCCAATGTGCTGTCTTCGCTGGCCACGGCGCGTGAGATCGCAGGGCCCGAACATGGGCCGGGCAGTACCTATTTCGTGGCCCGTCTGCGTCAGGGCATCAAGCCCACGGTGGTGAGAGATCGGCTCAACCAGACCGGCCAGGCGCAAGCCAGTTTTGGCCCCTATGAAGCCTGGACGGCCAGGGATTTTGCCCGCCGCTCCCAGCGCTATTGGATGCTGGATACGGGTGCCGGTGCGGGCGTGCTGTTCATGGCCCTTATCGTGTGCCTGGTGGGGTCGGTGGTTACCAGCCAATCGCTCAAGGCCGTGGTCGCGGCCTCGGCGCGTGAATACGCGGTGCTCAACGCCCTGGGTGTGAGCCGTGGCGCCCTGGGCCGGGTCGTGGTTGAGCAGTCGTTTTGGATAGGCGCCCTGGGCTTTGTGCTGGCCGCTGTGGCCAGCAGCCTGCTTTTGGCTCTGGCCATGGCTTATCGCGTGCCGGTGGCGCTGACGCCCATGGCCGTCCTGCTGTGCGCGCTGCTGGTGGCCGTGCTTTCCCTGTTGTCAGGCCTGGGCGCCATGCGCAGCCTGCTGCGCGCCGATCCGGCCAGCTTGTTGCGCTAAGCCATGATCATGTCGCCCCCTACCATGCAAACCATCCAGACCGCCCCGGACCTCCCCAAGGCACCGCCCAGCCTGGAAGCCGTGCGCCTGAGCAAGTCCTTTTTGTCGGGCGTGGTCAGCGTGCAGGTGCTGCAGTCCCTGTCGGTCAGCCTCTACCCGGGCGAGCTCAGCCTGATCTCCGGCCCCTCGGGCTGTGGCAAGAGTACCTTGCTGTCGCTGATGTCTGGCCTGCAGTCGCCGGACAGCGGTCAGGCCATGGCCCTGGGCCAGGATCTGGGCGGCATGAGTGTGCGTGCGCTGGAAAAATTTCGGCTGCGCCATACGGGTTTTGTGTTCCAGGGCTTCAATCTTTTCCCCGCGCTCACGGCGCTGGAGCAGGTCCAGCTGCCGCTGGGCTATATGGGGCTCAGCACGAAGGAGTCCTTGCAACGCTCGCATGAGGTGCTGGAAGAGGTGGGCATGTCCCACCGCAGCCATATGCGGCCAGCCCAGCTCTCGGGCGGTGAAAAGCAGCGCGTGGCGATTGCACGCGCCATGGCCAAACAGCCCGAGCTGCTGTTTGCCGACGAGCCCACCAGTGCGCTGGACGCCGAGAGCGGCCAGCGCGTCATCGATATCTTGCACCGCGCGGCGCGCAGGCATGGCACGACGGTGCTGTGCGTGAGCCATGACCCGCGTCTGGTGCGCCATGCCGACCGCGTGCTCGGCATGGAAGACGGCGCCATACGCAGTGACAGGCGCCAGCTTGCTGCCATCAAGGAAAATCTATGAAGTACCCCCTGAGTCGCGTACGCGCCTTCCCCCAGAGGGGGACGACAGCTTCGCTGCGGGGCGGCCCTTGCTTGCTGTCCCTGGCCTGGGGCCGCGCCCTGGGCCTTACGCCCTCGCCCCTGCTGCTCGCCAAGGTGTGGAGCCTGGTTTCCTCCCCCAGCCGTAGCGCCAGCCTGCTGGCCGCTCTGTCCATGGCAGCTTTGGTTGCGGGCTGCGGCCCCTCGAATGATGCGCAGCCTGCAAACCAGGCCGCGTCGAGCGCCAGGGCACAGCCCGCTCGGGTAGTGGCCGTTGCGCGCGGCAAGGTTGAGGTGGACGGTGGTTTGCTGGAGCTGTCTCCGGCCACGGCCGGCGTGGTGCAGCAGATTGCGGTCAAGGAAGGCCAAAGCGTGGAACGCGGCCAGTTGTTGCTGCGTCTGGCCGATGAAGCCGCCCAGGCCGATTTAGGGGTCGCAGAGTCCGAGCTGGCCCTGGCACAGGCACGTCACAAGTCGCGCCAGGCGCGCCTGCCTCAGCTCAAGCAAAGCCTGGAGCGCTGGCGTGCCGCTGCACGCGAAGCCGCAGCCGATGCCCAAAATGTGGACGAGGCGGCCCAGGCGCTGCGCGATGCCGAGGCCGAGGTCGAGTTGAGCCAGGCCGAGGCCAAGGTTGCCCAGCGCAAGCTGGAGCAATTGCGTGCCCTGCAAAAGCGCCATGAGCTGCGCGCACCCGAGGCCGCTGTTGTGGCGCGCCTGAATACGGCTGTGGGCAGCCAGGCACAGCCGGGGCTTGCCGCCCTGGTTCTGCTGCCGGCAAGGCCGCTGCAGGTGCGTGTGGAAATCAACGAAAGCTTTGCTTCGGCCGTGAAGCAGGGCATGAAGGCCACGGTGGTGCTGGACGGCGACGCCGGCTCGGCCACGGCCTTGCCAGAGGCCAAGGTGACGCGCATCAGCCCGGTTTATGGCCTGGCCCGCTTGCAGGAAGACCAGCAGCGCGGCCCTGTGCGCGTGATTGAAAGCGTGCTGAGTTTTGACCAGCCCCCGGCAGGCGTGCGCGTGGGGCAGAACGTGAGGGTGCAATTCCATGAATGAACTTACACACCCCCTGAGCGGCTGCGCGGCTTCCCCTGAAATAGGAAGACAAGAGGACTGCGGCTTTGTCTTGCCTGAGTTTGCACAGCCCTTGCGCGGTGTCTCTGAGTTCGAGCGTGGCGGTTTGATGGGCCATGCTTTGTCGAGGGCGCAGCCCAATCCTGGCTGGATGGTGCAAAGCGATTTTGACGGCACCATCAGCCTGGTCGATGTCACCGACAGCCTGCTCAACCGCTTTGGCCTGCCGGGCTGGCAGCAGCTGGAAGAAGACTGGGAGAACGGCAAGATAGGCTCGCGTGAATGCATGAAGGGCCAGGTGGCCTTGCTCGACATGAGCGAGGCGGAGCTCCGTGCCCACCTGGACACGATTGCTGTTGACCCCGGCTTTGCAGGCTTTGTGGCGCAAGCCCAGGCCCATGGCATGGTGGTGCAGGTGGTCAGCGACGGCATAGACCGTGCCATACACCATGTGCTGAGCCGCCATGGTCTGGGCCATCTCGAAGTCATCGCCAACCGGCTGGAGCAGGTGGGCGAGCGCCGTTGGCGCCTGGAGTCGCCCTGGGCCAGCGCGCGCTGCAAGCGTGCCAGCGGCAACTGTAAATGCGAGCGCCTGGCCGAGCAGCAGGCCGTGCATGGCCGCGTGCTCTATGTGGGCGACAGCACCTCGGACTTCTGCGTTTCGGGTCAGGCCGACCTGGTGCTTGCCAAGTACAAGCTCATCGCCCACTGCGAAAGCATGGGCATCGCCCATGTGCCGTTCACCGATTTCGCCGAGGCCACGCAATTGCTGGCCAAGGTGGTGCTGGGCCAGGAGGCCATGGCATGAATGCAAGACCGGAGCTGGCGGCCGCGCCGCTGGCGCAGATCTGCGTGACCGAGCATGAGTTCGCCATGCCAGGCCATGGCCGGGCCGCGCGCACGGGCGTGCTGCTGGTACATGGCCTGACCGGCACGCCGGCCGAGATGCGGGTGCTGGCCAAGGGCTTGAACAAGCAAGGCTTCAGCGTGTATGCGGTGCAGCTCGCAGGCCATTGCGGCAGCATGGAGGATTTGCTGCACACGCGTTGGAGTGACTGGCTGGCCAGTGTGGAGCAGGGCTTGCTGCGCCTGGCCGGGCAGGTGGACCAGGTGGTGGTGGGCGGCCTGTCCATGGGGGCTTTGCTGTCCCTGGCCGTGGCTGAAAAACATGCGGACAAGGTGGCCGGGGTCTGCGCTCTGTCCACCACGTTCCGCTATGACGGCTGGAGCATGCCCATCTACACCAAACTGTCTTTTTTGCTGCCTCTGTTTCGCGCGCTGGGCATTGGCCGAAACAGCGTCTTCATGGAACAGCCACCCTACGGAATCAAGGACGAGGCGCTGCGTGCGCGTGTTGTCGAGCAGATGCTGGGCGGCGACAGCGCGGCCGCAGGCCTGCCGGGCAACCCCTGGTGGTCGGTGGTGGAGCTGCGCAGGCTGTCGGCCCATGTGCTGGCAAGGCTGGACAGGCTGCGCTCGCCCTGTCTGGTGATCCATGCCAAGGAAGACGACATCTCGGCCGTAGGCAACGCCCATGACATCGTGCGCCGTGCAAGCCATGCCCATGTGGAGCTGGTGCTGCTGGACAACAGCTATCACATGATCACCATAGACCGCGAGCGGCGCACGGTGATTGCCAAGGTGAACGAGTTCGTGGCCCGGATTGCCAACATGTCCGTGCCTGCGGTCGGGGCTGTGGCAGAACCTGTGAACACCGCTGGCGTTCAGGCGCCGGCAGTGGCGGGTGGTGTGCATGGGCAGTGATATGTCGCCCCTGGTCATCACGCTCTGGGTTTTGAACGTGTTGGTGGACAGCGGTGGTCAGCTGGCCTTCAAGGCCGCGGCCAGCGAGCCTGGCGAGCTGGCCGGCACGCAGCGCTGGCGCTTCATGGCAGCCCGTCCCTGGCTGTGGGTGGGCGTGGGCTGTTATGTGGCCGAGTTTGTGCTGTGGCTGGCCTTTTTGTCCCTGGTGCCGCTGTCTGACGGCGTGCTGCTGGGCTCGATCAACATCGTGGCCATCATGGTGCTGGGGCGTGTGCTGTTCAAGGAAAAGCTCGCGCCCATGCGGGTGGCAGGCATTGTGCTGGTGTCTGTCGGTGTAGGGATTGTGGGGCTGGGCTAGGCATGAAACGCTTCTACATCATTGGCTTTTTGGTGCTCATGGCGTTTGACACCCTGGCCCAGCTGAGTTTCAAGCAGGCCGGCAATGCGGCGCTGCCACTGGAGTTTTCATCTGAATGGCTGCTGCGCGTGTTCAGCCAGCCCTGGATTTACGGTGCCTTCGTCGGCTACATCGGCGCGTTTTTTTCGTGGATGACCTTGCTGCAGCGCGCGCCCATAGGGCCGGCGTTTGCCGCCTCGCACCTGGAAATTCTGTCGGTGCTGGCCTTTTCCTATTGGCTGTTCAACGAGCAGATCGGCTGGTCGCAAATCATAGGTTGCGGCTTCATCGTGGCCGGCATCGCCTGCCTTGCCATGAGCGAAACGTCGGAGGCCGAGGGCCATGAGGACACGGCAGGCCACGCGGGGGGTAATCCGGGCGCGGGTTCGACCAGCGCTGGGGTAGCCCATCTTGCCGAGCCTGACCGCCATGGCTGAGCCCGTGGTTCCGCCCACGGCGGGATTGCCGCTGGGCCTGGCCGACCTGTTGCCCTGGGGCGGTGGTGCTGACGACCTGGCGTCGGCATTGGCGCAATGGCTGGGCGTGCCTGCCGTGCAGCTTGAATGCTCGGGCACTTCGGCCCTCATGGTGGCACTGCGTGCGCTGCGCGCCATCGCGCCGCAGCGCGATGAGGTCATTGCTCCTGCCTATACCTGCCCCCTGGTGGCCTTGGCCGTGGCCCAGTGCGGGCTCAAGCTGCGCCTGTGTGATTTGCGTGCCGATGCGCTGGACATGGATGGCAATGTCTTGCGCAGCCTCTGCAGCCCGCAGACCCTGGCCGTCATGCCCACGCATTTGTGCGGGCGTGTGGCCGATGTGGCCCAGGCCCTGGCTTGCGCACATGCGGTGGGCGCCTATGTGATCGAAGATGCGGCCCAGGCACTGGGTGCGCGCCTGGGCACATTGCAGGGCGGCAGCCCGCTGGGTGAGCCCGTAGGCTGGCAGGGCGATATCGGTTTTTACAGCCTGGCCGTGGGCAAGGGCCTGACCACCTTTGAAGGTGGTGTGCTGCTGGCCCGTGATGAGCGTTTGCGCCAGGCCTTGGCGCGGGCTGGCGAGCAGGTCAGGCCCAGCCTGTTCTGGGAGCTGCGCCGCAGCGTGGAGCTGATCGCCTATGCGGCGCTGTACCGCCCACGCGGCCTGGCATTGGCTTACGGCGCACCGCTGAAAAAATCCCTGTCGCGTGGTGACTGGGTGGAGGCCGCGGGTGACGATTTTGACGACCTCATTCCCCAGCACCCTCTGGGTCGCTGGCGCCAGCGTGTGGGTGCCAGGGCCTTGCAGCGCTTACTGGCTTTTTTGCAGCAGACGGCACAACAGGCTGCCTGCCGCTGTGCACGCCTGGCAGCCCTGTCTGGCGTTGAAGTCGTGACAGAGGTGGGTGGCGAGGGCGCGAACAAGGCGCATGGAACCTGGCCGGTCATTTTGCTGCGCCTGCCAACCGCCGCTGCGCGCGATGCACTCATGGCCCAGCACTGGGGGGATGGCAGCGGGCTGTCCCTGCCTTTTGTGCATGTGCTACCCGACTACGGCCGCTACGACCATGTGCTCGCCGCGACCCGCAACGACAAGGTGGACTGTGCGCGTGACTGGGCTTCACGCCTGGTGGCCGTCAGCAACAGCCCCTGGTTGGACGGTGCGCGCTTTGAGCGGCTGCTGGCCCAGATCGCCAGGGCGGCGGGGCAAGCCCATACATGCGAGATGGCGCAAAGCTTGAAGGAATGACGCCTTTTGCATTCTGCGAAAGCCAGTCCGCCGTCCTCTCAAGGTTTGCGGCGGGCAAATAGCCCGAGGGGGATGGCGTTGCCATTGGCAAGATTAAGACCCATTCTCTTGGGCCTGCGGGTGTGCCTGGCGAGGCTTTTTGATGGCGCTGGGCCTGCAGGGGCTGGTGAGGGATTCGCGCTTTCAAGCGCTGGCGTAAGCTGCAGGGAGTGGAGGTCAACCATATGGTGAAAGCTGTTTGCGTCGAGGAGTGTCGATGATGGTGCGGTTGCTGGACCGCATCTGGGTGCGTTTCGGGCTGGCGGTCGCGGTGGCAATCGCCGTCACGCTGGCCGTGCTGACGACCAGCTTGCTGTTGTTCTGGAAGCTGGAAGAGGCCCGCTTTTATCGCACGCTGCCTGCGGAGGTGCGCGTGGAGTACGACCAACTGGTGGCGCAAGGCCTGGATGAAGGACCGCGGGCCATGCAGATCTATGGTGAGTACTGGCGCGGCGACCCCTGGGGCAGCGAGCGCTTTGCCCTGTTGTTTGCACTGATGCTGGGCTTGCCTTTCGGCCTGGCGACCGGGTTTTGGGTGTCTCGGCTGGTGACGCAGCCGCTGGCCTCCATGGCGGAGGCTGCCACCCGGGTGGCAGTGGGCGACTTTGCCGTGCGAGCGGAAGGCGGGCACGCGCGCGGTGAGATGGCCGAGATGGTGCGGGACTTCAACCACATGATCGATTCGCTCGAGGCGCTGGACCGCGAGCGGCGCATGACGGTGGCCTCGCTGTCGCATGAGCTGCGTACGCCGCTGGCCGTGTTGAGCGCCCGCTTGCATGCCATTGTCGATGGCGTGATTCCGGGCAGCGACGAGGAAATGAAGGGGCTGCTGCAGCAGTCGCTGCACCTGGGGCGGCTGGTCACGGACCTGCACACGATCTCACTGGTTTCCGCAGGCCGGCTGTCGCTGCACAGCGAGCGGCTGGATCTCGCCAACCTTGTGCAGGAAGAGCTGGCGCGCTTTGACACGCGCTTGCAGGAGAAAGGCTTCGAGGTCGACATTCAACTGCCTGCAGATGCAGTGCCGGTGCGGGCCGATCTGAATCGCATGCGCCAGATCGTTGGCAATTTGCTGGAGAACTGCCTGCGCTATGCCGTCAGTGGCCGCTGGATCGGTGTGGTGCTGACCACCCGCGATGGGCAGGTCACGCTGGAGTTCAGCGACGCGGGGCCGGGCTTGCCGGACACCATGCGTGAGCGGCCTTTTCAGCGTTTTCCGAATCAGCCTGGTGGGCGGCACAACGGCTCTGGCCTGGGGCTGTCCATTGTGCAATCCCTGGTGGAGCTGCAGGGCGGCCGCGTTGAGGTGGGAACCTCGGCGCGTGGAGGCGCCTGCATACGGATTCACTTTGCCCTTGTCGCAGAAGGCGCCGATGTCGCATAGCCACAGCGTGCGCGCTGTTCTGGCCACTTCCTGCCTGACCTCCCTGCTGCCGAGGGTGTCAGGCGCTGCTTGAGCCGAGTGGAACGCGGGCCCAAGCGCAGGAGGGCTGCTAAGTAGGGGGGCTTTGGCTTTCAGCGTAGCGCCGCCAGCCAATCCAGCAATTGCAGATTGAAGGCGTGCTGGCGCGCTTGCCAGCGGGGCAGCTCGGCTTCTTCGCGCTCGGTTTTCTGGCCATCGGCCGCGCTCAGCCAGCGCTTCCAGGCACTGCGGTATTGCCAGGTGGAGACATCGCCGGTGACATCGCTGCCCACCAGCCGGCCGCGCAATGCGGGCAGCAGCTGTTCCAGATGGGCCTCGCGCATCTGGCCCTGGTCCCAGTTGGTGCGCACCACATCGGGCGCGAAGACATCCTTGTCTATGCTCAGGTAGACCGGATGGCACGACTGTGCCAGCTGGCCTGCTGCGGCCGTGATCAAGGCGTCGGTGTGCGAGAAGGAGCGGAACCGTTCACCCAGGCCCAGATACCGGGCCCAGCGGGTGTTTACGCCGCAGCTCCAGTAGGTGAGCTTGCCGGCGCGCAGTGCGGCCAGCTGGTGTTCCCAGGCATGGCCCAGGCTCAGGTCGTTGGAGGTGATGCCTATGACATGCATATGCGCCACCTCGGGCAGCAAGGCCACATGGCGCACCCAGGAGCCGCAGTGCACGCCCCAGGGGAAGCGCATATTGTCCGGGTGGTTGTCCAGCACCACGATTTCCACCGGCTGGCGCTGGGTGTGCAGGCAACGGAGGATCAGCGGCAAGCTCAGGTGATGGAAGTCGCCGCTGCCCATGAAGACCGTGCCATGGCCGGAAAAGCTCGGCATCAGGGGCTCCAGCCCGTCCATGCGCGCTTGCAGCGTGCTTTGGCTGCAGCCAAAGCGCACGGCTTCACGCCAGTCATCGCTCAGGGGGATGCGGATCTCGCCCGGCAGCGGGCCCACCGAGGCGTCGGTATCGAGCACCAGAGGCGGTGGTGTCATGTGCTGGTTTCCTGCAGCCATTGCTTGTCCATTTCAAAATGAGCGGAGAGCCGCCGCGCGAGGGCGCGCAGCAAAGCGTTGCGCACGTAAACGGCGTGGCGGGTCGGCGTAAAGCACGCACCGAGCTGGGCCTTGACCTCGGGATCGGTCCAGCCCGCGACATAGTGGCTCAGGCCTCGCTCCAGGGCGTACTCCAGGTTCACCATCCAGCTGACGAAGTAAAGATTGGCCTCGCGTGCGGCCGGGTAGGACAGGCCTATGTATTTGTCGATCAGCTTGCCGCCATGCTCAAAGCACAGATTCCAGCCCAGCAGGGCGCCGGGCTGGCCCGCTGCATCCAGCGCGCGGTATTCAAAGACCAGGCCGGCGTTGTCGGCATCGCGCAAGAGATCCGCAAAAAACGCGCGCGTGAGCTTGTCGAAATGGATGTCGCTCTGCGCGTACACGGCTTCGAACAAGGCGTAATAGGCATCGATGCGGGCATCATCGGCAAAGGCCGGCCCCGTGGGCACCCGCTCTATGTGCAGCTGGGCGCGGCTCTTGAGCTTGCGTCGCAGATTGCTGCGCCGGCTTTTGGAGAGGCGACCCAGGTATTCGTCCAGGTTGGAGAAATCCATGCGCACATAGGCCAGAGCCTGGCCTTCGAGCAGGAGAAAGCCGTTTTGCTCCAGCGCCTGGGCCAGCGCGCGCGCATGGGCGTTGTCCGCATCGCTGAGCAGGGGCGAATCCTGGGGCAGGTCCTTGACGATGGTGAGCAGAGTGCGGCCCGCGCATTGGCGCAGCGCTGCGGCTTGGGCCTTGGCGTCTGCCCCTTGCGGAAGTACGGCGTATTCGCTGACCGTGGTGCCGACAAAGTCGGTGGTCAGGCGCAGGCGGCGGCTGAGCCAGGGCCCGCCCGGAAAAGACAAAAGACGCGCCTTGAGCGCGTCGTCTGCGGTAGTCAATAGATCGAACGGGGCCGTAAAAGCCGGTGCCGGCCAGTGTGGCAGCAAGGCAAATCCTTGGGGAGGATGCGCCATGAACTGCTGCAGCAGGCCAGAGGGTTCGAGCTGGTTGCGAAAGCTTTGCTGCTCCATCTCGCTTTTCTTTGTATTCGGTTTTCCATGTGCCTGCATGGCCTGTCGCACTCGAAACCGGCACGGTGCAAGCCAGGGACGCCTAGCAAGGGCCGCCCCGCAGTGAGGGCGTCGTCCCCCTCCCGCGTAGCGAGAGAGGGGGAAGGCGCGCAGCGCCTCAGGGGAGCTTACTTTTTCGCTTTGGTGAGCAGTTGATCCAGCAGCACCATGGCTTCGTCGATCTCGGGGCGGGTGATCATCAGCGAGGGCGCGAAGGTGATCACGTTCTTGTAGTAGCCGCCCACGTCCAGCACCAGGCCGCGCTTTTGGCCTTGGTACTCGAGGCCGCCTTCCAGACCGATGTCCACCATCTTGTCCAGCAGGGCCTTGTTGGGTGTGAAGCCGTCTTCGGTGCAGATTTCGGCGCGCAGGGCCAGACCCAGGCCATCGACATCGCCGATTTCCTTGTGGCGCTTTTGCAGCTCCTTGAGGCCTTCGAGGAAGTAGGCACCGGATTCGCGCACCTGGCGGCCGAAGTCCATTTCGTGGGTCATCTTCATGACTTCCAGGCCCAGGGCCGTACCCAGGGGGTTGGAGGCGAAAGTGGAGTGGGTCGAGCCGGGCGGGAACACCGTGGGGTTGATCAGCTCTTCACGTGCCCACAGGCCGGACAGGGCGTTGAGGCCATTGGTCAGCGCCTTGGCAAACACCAGCACGTCAGGCTTGATGCCGAAGTTCTCCACCGACCACAGCGTGCCCGTGCGCCAGAAGCCCATCTGGATTTCGTCGACCACCAGCAGCACGCCGTGGTCGTCCAGCACCTTCTTCAGGCCCTTGAAGAAATTGGGAGGCGGTACAACGTAGCCACCCGTGCCCTGGATGGGCTCGATGTAGAAGGCCGCGTACTCGCACTGGTTGGTCTTGGGGTCCCAGACCGCGTGGTATTCGTTTTCGAACTTGCGTGCAAATTCGCGCACGATGGAGTCCGCATACTCTTCCGAGGTCATGCCCTTGGGGCGGCGGAAGGGGTAGGGGAAGGGGATGAACTGTGCGCGGTCGCCAAAGTGGCCGTAGCGGCGGCGATAGCGGTAGCTGGAGGTGATGCTGGAGGCGCCCAGTGTGCGGCCGTGGTAGCCACCTTCAAAGGCAAACATCAGGCTTTTGCCACCGGTGGCATTGCGCACGACCTTGAGCGAATCCTCGATGGCCTGGGCGCCGCCCACGTTGAAGTGCACGCGGCCGTCATTGCCCCATTTTTGCTTGGCATCTTCAGCGATGAACTTGGCCAGCTCGATCTTGGTGGGATGCAGGTACTGGCTGGCGACCTGGGGCAGCGTCTGCAGCTGCTCGATCATCTTGGCCTCAAGGCGCTTGTTCTTGTAGCCGAAGTTCACGGCCGAATACCACATCTGCAGATCAAGGTAGGCCGTGCCTGCATCGTCGTACATATAGCTGCCTTCGCAGCCCGAGAAGATCTTCGGGGGATTGACGTAGTGGACGGTGTCCCCGAAAGAGCAGTACTTGGCTTCGTCAGCTAACAGACGGGTGGTGTCGATGGACATGGATGCGGCTCTCCAAAAAAGGCATTCGGCGGCAGTGTGCAAGGCCTAGTTGGATCGACGGTTGATGGATGATGGATGGAATGTGGAGACGACGCGTTCGGGCCTTGCGTGGTGTGCCGCAAGCAGCGGGCTCAGGCTTCGGCCGCAAGGTGCCGGTGTGGGCGAGGTGGGCTTGCGGTTGCGGTGACCTCCCCGACAAGGTGGGAGTTCGATTCTCGGGCGACACTCCGGGTAAAATCGAGGGCTTTGGGATCGAACCTGCTGCGCTTGGGCCGAATAGGGTGCAAGCTGCAAGTCCGGTCTTAGAAGCGTGTTCACGATCTCTACGCAGGCGCGCCGCGAGGAGATCGTGAACACGCTCTTCGGTGAGACGGCTCTGCAAGGAGCGTTCTCTACCCGCTTTCGTGCTCCGGCAGCATCTTGTGCTTGGCGCACACCGAAACCATATATCCATGAGCACTCCCACTTTTTCCGTTGCCGATATCCGCAAGTCGTTTCTAGACTTCTTTGCATCCAAGGGCCACACCATTGTGGAATCGAGCCCGCTGGTGCCGGGCAACGATCCCACTTTGATGTTCACCAACTCCGGCATGGTCCAGTTCAAGGACGTGTTTCTGGGTACGGACAAGCGTCCCTACAACCGCGCCACCAGCGTGCAGACCTGCTTGCGCGCCGGCGGCAAGCACAACGACCTGGAAAACGTGGGCTACACCGCCCGCCACCACACCTTCTTCGAGATGCTGGGCAACTGGTCGTTTGGCGACTACTTCAAGCGCGAATCGCTGAAGTGGGCCTGGGAGCTGCTGACCGAGGTCTACAAGCTGCCCAAGGAGCGTCTGCTGGCCACCGTCTACGAAGAGGACGACGAGGCCTACGACATCTGGACCAAGGAAATCGGTCTGCCCCCCGAGCGCGTGATCCGCATTGGCGACAACAAGGGCGGCCGCTACAAGAGCGACAACTTCTGGATGATGGCCGACACCGGTCCCTGCGGCCCCTGCTCGGAAATCTTCTACGACCACGGTGACCACATTGCCGGTGGCCCCCCCGGCTCGCCCGATGAAGACGGTGACCGCTTCATCGAAATCTGGAACAACGTGTTCATGCAGTTCGACATGGACGAGAAGGGCAATGTCAAGCCGCTGCCCGCTCCCTGCGTGGACACCGGCATGGGCCTGGAGCGTCTGGCTGCCATCTTGCAGCATGTGCATGGCAACTACGAGATCGACCTGTTCCAGGCCTTGATTGCTGCGGCCGGCCGCGAAACCCATATCGCCGACCTGAACAATCCTTCGCTGAAGGTGATTGCCGACCACATTCGCGCCACCGCCTTCCTGGTGGCCGATGGCGTGATTCCTTCCAACGAAGGCCGCGGCTATGTGCAGCGCCGCATCGTGCGCCGAGCCATCCGCCATGGCTACAAGCTGGGCCAGAAGACCCCGTTCTTCCACAAGCTGGTCAAGGACCTGGTGCTGGCCATGGGCGATGCCTACCCCAAGATCCGCGAGCAGGAAGCGCGCATCACCGAGGTGCTGAAGGTGGAAGAAGAGCGCTTCTTCGAGACCCTGGCCCACGGCATGGAAATCCTGGACAGCGCCCTGGCAGGTGATGTCAAAGTGCTGCCCGGCGACGTGGCCTTCAAGCTGCACGACACCTATGGCTTCCCGCTGGACCTGTCCAACGACGTGGCGCGCGAGCGCGGTCTGACGGTGGACGAGGCCGGCTTTGCGGCCGCCATGGAAGAGCAGAAAACCAAGGCCCGCGCGGCCGGCAAGTTCAAGATGGACCGTGCGCTGGAGTACACCGGCGCGGCCAATACCTTCACCGGCTATGCCCAGCTGGCAGAGTCTGCAAAAATCGTAGCGCTCTATGCAGATGGCAGTAGCGTGAACGAGCTGCAAGCCGGTCAATCCGGCGTGGTGGTGCTGGACACGACGCCTTTCTACGCCGAGTCCGGCGGCCAGGTGGGTGACCAGGGCCAGATCACGGCTGCGGCTGGCCGCTTTGCGGTGGAAGACACGCTGAAGATCAAGGCCGATGTGTTTGGCCACCATGGCGTGCTTGCGTCCGGCAGCCTGAAGGTGGGCGATACCGTGCAGGCTGAAGTGGATACAGCACTGCGCGCTGCCACCATGCGCAACCACTCGGTGACCCACATCATGCACAAGGCCTTGCGCGAGGTGCTGGGCAGCCATGTGCAGCAAAAGGGCTCGCTGGTGAATGCCGAGCGCACCCGTTTCGACTTTGCCCACAACGCTCCGGTGACGGCCGAGCAGATCCGTGAGATCGAGCAGCGTGTGAACCAGGAAATCCTGGCCAACACCGCTACCGATGCGCGCGTGATGGACATCGAATCCGCCCAGAAGACCGGCGCCATGATGCTGTTCGGCGAGAAGTACGGCGAGACCGTGCGCGTGCTGGACATTGGCACCAGCCGCGAGCTGTGCGGTGGCACCCACGTGCAGCGCACCGGTGACATCGGCCTGTTCAAGGTGGTGGGTGAATCCGGTGTGGCCGCTGGTGTGCGCCGTATCGAAGCCGTGGCCGGCGCCAATGCCCTGGCCTATCTGCAGTCGCTGGAGTCCACCGTGGACCAGGCCGCTGCCGCCTTCAAGGCCCCGGCTGCCGAGCTGACCCACCGCATCGGTGGTGCGCTGGAGCAGATCAAGTCGCTGGAAAAGGAAATCGCCGCCCTCAAGGGCAAGCTGGCTTCCAGCCAGGGCGATGAGCTGCTGACCCAGGCCGCCGACATCAAGGGCGTCAAGGTGCTGGCAGCCAAGCTGGAAGGCGCAGATGCCAAGACCCTGCGCGAGACCATGGACAAGCTCAAGGACAAGCTGGGCGCGGCCGTGGTGGTGCTGGCCGCCGTGGACGGCGACAAGGTGCAGCTGGCTGCGGGCGTGACCAAGGCCGAGACCGCTAAGGTCAAGGCCGGTGAGCTGGTGAACTTTGTGGCCCAGCAAGTGGGTGGCAAGGGCGGCGGCAAGCCCGATATGGCCATGGCCGGCGGCACCGACGCTGCCGCCGTGCCCGCAGCGCTGGCCTCGGTCCAGGCCTGGGTTGCAGAGCGCCTGTAAAACCTGCGCGTTATATCCCCATCAAGCCCGCCCTGTGCGGGCTTTTTTGCGTTGTGGGCTGCTATGAAAGGTTTATCCGTTTTACAGCGGCCATCCATCTGGCCGCTGTGGGAGACGAGGCAGCTTGGGTTGGCTCCGGCTAGCAGCCTGGATTGATTCCTGGATTAGCGCACTGGCGTGCAAGATCGGCGCAGGTCCAGGTCCAGGTCCAGGTCCAGGTCCAGGTCAGCGGACAGGGAGCAAGGGCCTATGCCGGCCGCACCGCACCGCCCCGCAGCCAAGGCCGTCGCCCCCTCGGGGGGGACGGGGCGCCGCGGGCGGCTCAGGGGGCGCTAGAACAGCTCTATGTCCTCATGGGCCACCTTCAGGCCCAGATTGCCTTCGGACAGCAGGCTTTCGTAGTGGCAGACCCGGTTGCGGCCGTTTTGCTTGGCGAAGTACAGCGCCTGATCGGACTGCCCGATGATTTCCACCGGTGAGCACAGCCTGGTGCTGCTAAAGCCCAGGCTGACGGTGACCTGCCCGATTTGCGGGAAGGGATGGGCTTCCACGTTGCGGCGAAAGCGCTCGAAGATTTGCTGTGCATCTTGCAGGGTTACCGAGCGCAGCAAGATGACGAATTCTTCGCCGCCAAAGCGGAAGATACGGTCCTGGGCGCGGAACGAGGTGCGCAGCAGATTGGCCACCAGGATCAGCACCTCGTCACCAAACAAATGGCCATAGCGGTCGTTGACTTGCTTGAAATGGTCGATGTCCACCACGGCCAGCCATTGCTGGGGCAGCTCGCTGCTGCCGGTCAGCTCGGGGAGGCTGATGGGGGCGTTGGCAGCCAGGCTGGCAAAGCGGATGAACTGCTCTTCAAAGGTCTTGCGGTTGAGCAGGCCGGTGAGGGCATCGCGCTCGCTGTAGTCCAGCAGGCTTTGGTAGTTTTGATAGACGCGGAAGATGCTCATCAGCACCTCCATGCGCCGGGCACTGAAAGGCCGGGACTGGGTGATTTCCACGCAGGTGCGGGCCTTGTTGTGCATCCACACCGGCAGCCACAGCACATAGCGCCGTCCGGGGTAGCTGTGGCTGAAGCTGCTGAGCGCTTGCGCTATGCCTTCGGCCAGCGGTGCAATGCTGTGCAGGGGCTGGCTTTGTGTGTCCGCCAGGGCATCGCTGCCACTGGTGACCATCTCACCGCCCTCCGACCAGGTGCGCGGGCGCACCACCCAGCCTTCGGGCATTTCCGACAGCTCCAAGGCCCGCACATAGGTGACATGGGGCAGCTGCTGCAAGGTGGACAGCACGGACACCTCCAGGCGGAGGTGGTCGCGGTGGCCTGTCATCTCTACCAGGTTCTGGAGAATTTGCATGCGGTCTTGGAATCGACGAAGAAGCACCTGGGTGTCAGATGCGGTGGAACACCAGATCCCAAACGCCATGGCCCAGACGCAGGCCGCGGTTCTCGAATTTGGTCAGTGGGCGGTAGTCGGGCTGTGGTGCATAGCCCGACACACTGTTGCGCAGCAAGGGTTCGGCACCCAGCACTTCCAGCATTTGCTCGGCGTAGGGCTGCCAATCGGTCGCACAGTGAATGTAGCCACCTGTTTTCAGGCGGGCGGCCAATTTGGCAACAAATTCGCTTTGAATCAAGCGCCGCTTGTTATGTTTTTTCTTATGCCAGGGGTCTGGAAAGAAGATGTGTATGCCGTCCAGGCTGCCCTCGGGCAGCATCTGGTCCAGCACCTCCACGGCGTCATGCTGCAGGATGCGGATGTTGTGAATGTCCTGCTCGCCCAGGCGTTTGAGCAGGGCGCCCACGCCGGGTTCATGCACTTCGCAGCACAGGAAGTTGTCGTCCGGGCGCACTCGGGCAATATGGGCGGTGGCTTCGCCCATGCCAAAGCCGATCTCCAGAATCAGCGGGGCGCTGCGGCCGTAGGTGGCGGCTGCGTCCAGCGGCGCAGGCTGGTAGTTCAGAATGAATTGCGGGCCCAGATCGGCGAAGGCCTTGGCCTGGCCGGTGGTCACGCGGCCTGTGCGGCGCACAAAGCTGCGGATGGTCTTGGGAAAGGGAACGCCTGCCGGCGCTTGGCCTGGCAAGGTGGGGGCTGCATCAGCAGCGGGGTTCTTTGGAATATCGGTCACGGGCCGCATTGTAAAAGCCTTGCCACACCTGCACCCAGGTGTGTAAGGCGCACGCAATTCTCGTGCCTTGGGGCAGCTGGGGCAATTGCAGTGCGGCAGCGGCTTGATTCAGCACAAACAAGGGGTTTTGCAGGTCCAGCGCGGGGGCGCCATGCTGCTTGGAGAGTTTTTCGCCATTGGCCATGCGCACCAACGGGGTATGCAAATAGCGGGGTGCCGGCCAGCCCAAGGCCTGCTGCAGCAGCAACTGGCGCGGGGTGTTGTCGGCAAGGTCTTCGCCGCGCACCACATGGGTGATGGCCTGCATGCCGTCATCCACTACCACGGCCAGCTGGTAGGCGTACAGACCGTCTGCGCGCAGCAAGATGAAGTCGCCGGCCTCGTCTGCGAGCTGCTGGGTCTGTGGGCCCAGGCGGCGATCCTGCCAGTGCAGGCAAGCGTTCTCTATGAAAAAAGGAGCAGCCCTTGCGCATGTAGTCTGCGCAAGCGTGCTTTTTTCTGCATATTCTTCCAGCCGAAAGCGCCAGCTGCGGGCGGAGCGGCCCTGCAGGCCCTGGCGGCAGGTGCCGGGGTAGGGGCGCTCCACATGCCGGGCATGGGTCAGGCCCTGCTGGGCCCAGGCCGCTTCCAGGTCTTTGCGGGTGCAGGCACAGGGGTAGGCCAACTGCCTGGCCTGCAGCTGCTGCAGGGCGCGGGCATAGTGGGCGTGGCGCTGTGATTGCCAGGTCGGGGGCTCGTCCGGAACCAGGCCGCAGGCAGCCAACTGCTGCAGGATCAGTTGATCCGCGCCGGGCTGGCAGCGCGGGGGGTCGATGTCTTCGATACGCACCAGCCAGGTGCCATCATGGGCGCGGGCATCCAGCCAACTGGCCAGGGCGGCGACCAGGGAGCCCGCGTGCAAAGGGCCGGTGGGCGAGGGGGCAAAGCGGCCACGGTAGTGGGCGGTGGTAACGGAAGCAGGCATGCAGAAAAGCGGTATCGCAGGAGGTGGCCTGGCAGGCGGAAGCGCCTGCCAGGCACCGCACCCAGGGTGTGGGGGCCCTGGGTGCAATCAGTGGGCGTGGTCTGCCTGCTCGGCAATGGCCAGCGCCAGCTCCAGGCCGGAGAGGAAGGCGTCTTCCACCCGCATGCCCACGCACCAGTCGCCGCAGATGCCGAACTGCTCCTGCGAATCCCAGGCAAAGGGCTGGCCCAGCGGTGCGGTGGTGCGGGCATGGGGCCACAGGCGCACATCCATGTGACCGGGCTGGACGCGGATGCCGGTGACTTCGCTGAAGGCCTTGTGCAGCTTGGCCAGCACGCGCGCCGGGCTGTCGTTGAGGTGTTTTTGCGACCAGTCGGCGCTGGCGTGCACGGTCCAGCGCTCGAGCAGCGAGCGCCCGGGCTTGGACGACTCGCGTGCCAGCCATGCAATGCGGTGGTGGGTGCTGCTGGCCACGTTCCAGTTGGGGCCCAGCGTGGTCATGCCAGGCTGCATGGCCTGGGGGTAGGAGAGCATCAGCGTCCAGCAGGGGGCCATCTGCACTTCCGACAGCGGCAGCAGCAGCGGGCTTTGCACGGCGCTGCTGCGCAGCAGCTGGGTGGCGGCAGGCGCAGGGATGGCCAGCACCACGGCATCAAAGCCGGCAAACACGCTGGGTGAGCCTTCGGGGCCGGCAACGCGCAACTGCCATTGCGCGGGCTGCAGGCGGTCACGCTCCATGGCCAGCACTTCGGTACCGGTGTGCAGCATGCCAGCCTGGGCCAGCGGTGCCGCCCAGTTGCGCACCAGGTCGCCCATGCCTGGGCAGGCTACCCAGTGGGGCTCCTGGTTGTTGGGGCGTGCGATTTTCTTGCCGCTCTCGTCCAGCACCACGATGGTGGTGGCGCTCCAGGGGCGGCACAGGCCTGGCACGGTGACATCCAGTGCCTGGGCAAAGCGTGGGTCGCGCACGGTGAAGAATTGCACCCCGGAATCAAAACTGCCCTTGCTGGTGTCAATGTGGTCCATACGGCCGCCGGCATGGGCGGCTTGCTCGAATACGCTGACGCGAAAACCAGCTTGCACCAGGGTGCGGGCGCAGGTGGTGCCGGCCATGCCGGCGCCGACGATGGCGATGTGATAGGGGCGGGAAGCGGGGGGCAGTGGAGCGTCAGAGGCTGCGGGGCGCGACATGGAGAGTCTCCGTGGATGGGGTATGAGGGGAGGGGGTTGCACAGCGGTCACACTCTACACCGCATCCATCCTGCTGCCGGGCAGCGGGGTGGCGTGGGTCAACAGGGCATGGCGGGTGGTGGGGCTTTCCAGCTGTTCCAGCCACCATTGCAAGGCCCTACCTGGCCGGGTGTGAACCGAGGGCGTCCAGGCATAGCGTAGGCGTATGGTACGCGTGGGCCTGGTGACATCCTTGACCAACAGCAAGCCTGCTTCAATATAAGGAGCAGCCATGGACTCGGGCAGAAAGCCGCAGCCCAGACCGCGGATCTGGGCTTCGATCTTGGCGGGCATGCTGTCCACCGTGAGGGTGTCTTGTCCCCCCAGCAGGCCGATGCTGGCGGCCTCGCGCATGCCGGAGTCGGCCACCACGATCAGTCTATGGGCCAGCAGGGTTTCGTCATCAATTGGGGTGGTGGCCTGTGCCAGTGGGTGGTGGGGCGCCACGGCAAAACAAAAGGTCATATCGCCCAGGTCACGCGTTTGCAGGCTGTGGCTGTTGTTGGGCTGCACGCTCACGCCAATGGCCAGGTCGGCGCGGCCCGAGGTGAGCGTCTCCAGCGTGCCCGACAAAATGCCTTCCACCAGCTTGATGCGGGTGGGTGGCTGCTGGCCGTAAAAGGATTCGACCAGATCCAGCAAGGTGCGGCGGTGGATGACGCCGTCGGCCACAACAGTCAGTTGCGGCTCCCAGCCAGTGGCCACGCGTTTGACGCGGTGGGCCACGGCGTCCATGTCCTGCAGCAGCCGGTCGGCTTCCTGCAGCAGGGCCTGGCCGGCCTCGGTGGGCTGGGCCTGGCGCGAGCGGCGGTCGAACAGCAGCACATCCAGTGCTTCTTCCATTTGGCGCACGCGGTAGGTCAGGGCGCTGGGCACCAGGCCCAGGCTGCGCGCAGCAGCGGCAAAGCTGCCGGTCTCGGCAATCACCCGCAGCATGGACAGGCTGTCAGGGGTGAGCACGTCGCGGGGATGGGGCATGGGAGGGCAAGGGTGCAAAAGATTTGAATGATGCCATCAAAGCGCTCGGCTCCCGCTTGCCCGGCAGGCATTTACAGTGAGAAACATCGCTGCACCAGTGCGGCCCACACACTTTTTCTGGAGGCCTTGATGATCCATATCCGCCAATCCGCTGACCGGGGCCATGCCGACCATGGCTGGCTCAAGTCCAAGCACAGCTTCTCGTTTGCCAACTACTACGACCCCGCCCACATGGGCTGGGGCAATCTGCGCGTCATCAACGAAGACCGCATTGCCCCGGGCACGGGTTTTGGCTCCCATGGACACCGGGACATGGAAATCGTCAGCTATGTGATGTCCGGTGAGCTCTCGCACAAGGACAGCATGGGCAACGAGCAGGTGATTGCGCCAGGCGAGGTGCAACGCATGACGGCCGGCACCGGGGTGGTGCACAGCGAGCACAACCATGCGCCGGGGCAGACCACGCACTTTCTGCAGATCTGGCTGCTGCCATCCCAGCAGGGACAGGCACCGGGCTACGAGCAAAAGCATTTCCCCGATGCGCAAAAGCACAACCAGCTGCGTCTGGTGGCATCGCCCGATGGTGCCGAGGGCTCGGTGCATCTGAATGCCGATGCCCGCATCTATGCCACGCTGATGGATGGCAGCGCGCCGCTGTCGCTGAACCTGCCCGCAGGGCGCAAAGGCTATGTGTTTGTGGTGGCGGGCAGCGTGCAGCTCAATGGGTATGCGCTGTCGGCCGGGGATGCGGCCCTGTTGGAGCAAGAGCCCCAGCTGACGCTGGACCAGGCCCGGAACGCCGAATTGCTGGTGTTTGATCTGCAGGGGTGAGGTTCACGCCCCCTGAGCAGCAGCGCCGTGCCGCTGCTCGGACACATCTTTCAGCGGCCCAAAACAACGCTGGCGCAGGGTAGACCTGCGTCAGCTGCTATGGAAAGGAGGGTGCGCCAAGCACTTGGCTGCCGTTCAGGCGTACTCCACCGGCGTCAGCATGGTCTTGATCTTGTTGGCCAGCTGGGCCACGGCCAGGGCGGCAGGGCTACCGGGCATGCTGTGCAGCAGCAGCTGGCGGCGCATCACCGACTCGCGCACTGCCTTGTCGGCGGGAATATCGCCCATGTGAATCAGGCGCATGGGCTGGCCGGACTCGGTGCTGACAAAGCGGTTGAGCACCTGCTGCAGCTGGCCGGTGATGGCACGGCCGTCACCGGGGCGTGCGGCCTGGTTGATGACCAGGCGCATGCTGTTGCGCTTTTGCTGGGTGGTCAGCACCTTGATGGCTGCATAGGCATCGGTCAGCGAGGTGGGCTCGGGCGTGGCCACGACCAGCACTTCGGCGGCCAGCGACACGGAAAACAGCACCACATCCGAAATGCCGGCGCCAGTGTCCAGCAGCACCACGTCATAGCGTGGGGCCATGGTGTCGATGACATGCATCAGCTGGTTGCGGATTTCCGGCGTCAGGCGCGAGTACTCGACCATGCCGGAGCCCGCCAGCAGCACCGAGAAGCCGCCGGGTGCAGTGATCACGGCCTCTTCGAGCGTGGCCTTGCCGGTGAACACGTCATGCAGCGTGACCTTGGGGTAGAGGTTGAGCACCACGTCCAGATTGGCCAGGCCCAGGTCGGCGTCGAGCACCAGCACGCGCAGGCCATGGCGGGTCAGCGCGGCAGCCAGATTGGCAGAAACAAAAGTCTTGCCTACGCCACCTTTGCCACTGGTGACGGCCATGATGTGTGCGCGCGGACCGCGCGCAGCCGGTGCGGGTACCGCTTGGGCGCTCGCACGGGGTGGGGTAGGAGGGGACAGCACGTCGCTCATCTTGTTGCTTTCAGTTGACGTTGCCGGCGGTAGGTAGATCCGCAGCGCTGTGCATTGTGGCACCCTCCGAGCTGTCCGCCCAGGTGGATGGCATGGCATTGAGGGGGGCAAAGAGCAGGCTTTTTTCCTCTGCGCTCACGGTGCTGTCGGGCTGCTCCTCGATATGTACGCAATTGCGGCCGCCGCTCTTGGAGCGGTAGAGCTGTTGGTCGGCGCGCTCCAGCCACAGCTGGCGGGTGCTGCGAATCCATTGCAGTGCAAAAGCGCCGCCAATGCTTACAGTTACTTGCAACTCTTGCACGGGACTGATGCGAACACGCACGCTTTCCACCGCGCGGCGCACGCGTTCGGCCACGGATTTGCCGAAAGCGGCGTGGCAGGCCGGCAAGATGATGGCGAATTCTTCACCTCCAAAGCGGACCAGGGAGTCCATGGGGCGCACGCTGTCGGACAGAACCTTGGCCACGGCCTGCAGCACCAGGTCGCCGGCACCATGGCCGTGGGCGTCGTTGATGTGTTTGAAGTGGTCGATGTCCAGCATCAGCAGGAGAGCAGCTTCGCCAGAGCGGGCCACACGGTCCAGCTCGCCGTCGATCAGGCTGAACAGCTGACGGCGGTTGCCCAGCCCTGTCAGCGGGTCTTTGAGTGATAGCTCGCACAGGCCATCAATCAGCGCTTGCAAGTAGTGCGCCGTATCGCCAGGATCTTGCTCGGGCAGCTGGTCTCGGCCTACCAGGGCGCGAGCTGTCTCCAGGTGCAAATCCTGTAGCGATATTTGTGGGGAAGCCTCGAATCCAGTCACGAAAAATGTACAGAAGTGTGACTGCAGTGTATCAGTCTCGTGCACGCTCTGGCGGCACCGGCGAATTTGGCGACGGTGGTGTGTGCTGGAGGGTGGAGAGCGCTTGGGCATCGGTTCGATAAAGCACTAAATCGGGGCTGGGCACCAATGCACCAGCGCGTGAAAGTATCCGTTCCACGGGAAGTTTCATTCCGCCGATATGCAGGGCAATTCCCTGCTTTTGCAGGGATAGGCGCAGCCGCATGAACATTTCCACGCCCGTCACATCGATGCGGTTGACGGGTTGCGCTGCCAGATACAGCACACGGATGTCGCTGCGCCCGGCCAGGGCGTCGCTGATGCGGTGCTCCAGGGCGCTGGCGGAGGCAAAGTCCAGCGCCGCATCCATGCGCAGGGCCAGCACGCCGGGGGCGATGGGCGGCAACTGCCACAGATGCCGGTCGCGCAGACTGCCATCTGGATGGGGGGCCACCTCGATGATGCGGGGGTGCAGCCGCTGGTAGAGGAAATATCCCAGGCTCAGCACAATGCCGGCCAGCACGCCCCAGTACATGCGGGGGGCGGTCAGCAAGGTCAGCAGCAGGGTGGCCACGGCAATGCCGCCTTCGATCCGGGACAGCTTGAAGAGATAGAGGATGGCGCGGGGCTTGATCAGATTGACCACGGCCGTGATCACGATGGCCGCCAGCGCCGACTGGGGCACATGGTAGAGGGCTGGAATAAACCACAGCACCACCACGATGACCAGGGCAATGGCGAACAAATTGGCATAACCCGTCTTGGCGCCGGCCAGCAGATTGACGGCCGAGCGTGAAAAAGAGGCGCTGGTGGCAAAGCTGCCAAACAGTCCGGCGCTGATCTTGGACACCCCTTGGGCGATCAAGTCCTGGTTTTCATTCCAGCGCGTGCCGGCCTGCTGGTGCTCCACCTGGGCGCTGGAGGCGGTCTCCAAAAAGCTCACCAGCGCAATCACCAGCACCGGCATGACCAGGGCGGTGAACGCCTCCCACTCCAGCCATCCGGGTGCCTGGAAATGGGGCATGCCGCTGGGCAAATGGCCCACCACCTGGCCGCCTTCATCGGCAAAGCCGGTGGCCCAGCTGATGCATCCTGTCAGCGCGATGATGACTATGGCCGAGGGAAAGGCCGGCCGCCAGCGCTTGGCCAGCGACAGCAAGGCAATGCTGGCCGCGCCATAGGCAATGGAATGCCCATCGAAATGCTGCCAAGAGGGGGTATGCCACACGGCAGTCCAGCTTGAATGCAGCCCTAGCAGCGTGGGCAGTTGCGAGGCCAGAATCAGCAGCGCAGCCGCCTGGGTAAAGCCCGTGAGCACGGGCGAGGTCACCAGATTCAGCAGCCAGCCCGCACGCACCAGGCCCAGCCCCCATTGCAGCAGCCCCGCCAGAATCGCCATCCAGGCTGCCAGCTGCACCCATTGGGCCGAGCCTGGCTCGGCCATGCCCGACAGGGAAGCGCCAATCAGCAGCGCACTCAGCGCCGTGGGGCCCACGCCCAGGCGGGGAGAGCCGCTGAACAGCACGGCCACCAGGGCCGGGATGATGGAGGCGTAAATACCCGTGATCAGCGGCATGCCTGCCAGCGCTGCATAGGCCACGCCCTGGGGCAGCAGCATCAGGCCTACGGTCATGCCTGCCCACAATTCGCCGCGCAGCAACTGAGGGGTGGGGCGTGGCCAATCCAGGAACGGGAAGATGGAAGCAAGCGAACGTGGCATGGCCGCATTGTCTGTGATTTGCAGTGCAATCACTGTCCTGCACGTATTCCATGCGCTTGGGCTGCTATGGTTTTTCTAGAATTTGCACCGGGCAAAAAGCGGGCAAGGCCTGGGTGCGCACCGCCGGTACGGAAATCCGGAGTTGTCCTACAGGTCGGGGTGTGGCCCCCTCGGCATAGTTGCCTGTGGAAAATACGTACACGAAGCCCGTGCAGTTTGCGGAGGGCTTCATTCTTGGCAATAAGAGAAGGAGACTGTCATGAGCAAGCCTACCCAACGCATTGCACAGATCATTGCCGTAACCGCCCTGGCTTTTGGCCTGGCCGCTTGCGACAAGCCCGCTGAAAGCCAGACCGCGGGTCAGAAACTGGACGAGGCGATTGCCAACACCGAGCAGGCCGCAGGCAATGCGGCCGCTGAGGCCAAGACGGCTGCGGTGGATGCGTCCACCGCAGCGCTGAACGCGGCCTCCGGCGCCACCGATGCCGCCAAGGTCGCAGCGGCCGACATCAAGGATGCAGCCCAGGAGGCCGGCACCGCAGTGGCTTCCGTGGTGGATGCCGCAGCCATCACCGCCGCAGTCCATGCCGGTTTGCTCAAGGATGCGGAGCTCCGGATGCTGAAGATCCAGGTGGCCGCCAAGGACGGGGTGGTGACACTCAGTGGTGAAGCCCCCAACCAAGGCGCCAAGGACCGTGCGGGTGAAATCGCCAAGGCGGTGCAGGGCGTGAGCACCGTACAAAACGATCTGACGATCAAGGCCGGTTGAGTTCGCGTCCACGAGCTCTCTCCAGCCCATTCTTCCCCCCATTCCCCGCGTAGGGGCTTGCCGAGCGCAGGCTCCCGCTTTATTCACAGGCTGCCTCACTCGCAGCCTGTGGTGTTTCTGCTGCGGCCATGTCCCCTCTGTGGCGGTCGAGCGAGCGGTCGCCCCCGGGCTGCGGCTAGGATAGGCGGGCTATGACCTCATCCCATTCCGATACCGCACAGGGCGCGGCGCGTGATCTGATCACCCAACTGGTTCACCATCCCTATACGCCACCGGCCGGCTTTGTCTCCCCGCAGCCGCCGGTGCACAAGGGCTCCAGCGTGTTGTTTCCCAATGTGGCTGCCATGCGCGAGCGCCGCTGGCTGGACAAGAGCAGCTACACCTACGGTCTGCATGGCACGCCCACCACCTACCAGCTCGAAGAGCGCCTGTGCGCGCTCGAGGGCGGCTTGCAGTGTCTGCTGGTGCCCAGCGGGCTGTCGGCCCTGACCACGGTGTCGCTGGCGCTGCTCAACGCAGGCGATCAGGTGCTGCTGCCCGACAACGCCTACGGCCCCAACAAGGATTTCACCGAGATCGAGCTGAAGCGCCTGGGCATTGACCATGCGCTTTACGACCCCATGAACCTGGCCGATCTGCAGGCCAAGATCACGCCCGCCACCAAGCTGGTGTGGCTGGAGGCTCCGGGCTCGGTCAGCATGGAGTTTCCCGATCTGATCGCCATGGTGCAGCTGTGCCGCGCGCGCGGTGTGACCACGGTGCTGGACAACACCTGGGGCGCGGGCCTGGCCTTCAGGCCCTTTGACCTGCTGGCCGACGGCGGCAGCCTGGGGGCGGACATCACGGCCCATGCGCTGACCAAATACCCTAGCGGCGGCGGCGATGTGCTCATGGGCAGCATCATCACCCGCGACGCCGGCCTGCACATGCGCATCAAGCTCACCCATATGCGCCTGGGTATTGGCATTGGCGCCAACGATGCCGAGCTGCTGCTGCGCTCTCTGCCCAGCGTGGGCCTGCGCTACCGGGCCCATGATGTGGCCGCGCGCGCGCTGGCGCAGTGGCTGGGGCAGCAGCCTGCCGTGGTCCAGGTGCTGCACCCGGCATTGGAAGGTGCGCCCGGCCATGCGCATTGGCAGGCCTTGTGCGGAGCCGCCAATGAGGGCCAGGGCGCGGCGGCCGGCCTGTTCAGCGTGGTGATCGACCCCCAGCACAGCCAGACTGCGGTGGACCGCTTTTGCGACAGCCTGCAACTGTTCAAGCTGGGTTACAGCTGGGGCGGCCCCATCAGCCTGGTCGTGCCCTACGAGATCGAGCGCATGCGCAGCCAGCCGCATACGCAGCTCAAGGCCGGCACGGTGGTGCGTTTCGCCATTGGCCTGGAGCAGGTTCAAGACCTGCGCGCCGATCTGGCACAGGCACTGACCAAGGCCTTTGGCTGAGCCTCACGCAGCCAGCCAAACAAAAGCCGGGCATTGCCCGGCTTTTGTTTGGTGGGAGAGGGCGTGAACGTGTCAGCGGCTGCCCGACAGGTCCATCTCTTCGTAGCGCACGATGCGCGTGCCCTTGGTCCACTTGTAGCCAAACCAGATCAGCAGGAACAGGGGCAGTCCGATATAGGTGGCGATGGCGCCCACCCAGTCGATCTTGTCGGAGAGGAAGTTCTCGTAGTTCTGGCCCAGGGTGATGATCAGGCACAGCACAAAGGCGAACACCGGGCCAAAGGGGAAGGCCGCAGCGCGGTAGGGCAGCTGGTTCAGGTCAAAGTTCTGCGCCTCGCAACCCTTGCGGAAGCGATAGTGGCTCACCGCAATGCCCAGCCAGGCGACAAAGCCGCACATGCCCGAGAGATTCAGCAGCCAGATGTACACCGCCTGGGGGCTGAAGATATTGGTCAGAAAGCACAGGGCGGCAATTGCCGTGGTGGCCAGCAGCGCCATCATGGGTACGCCGCGCGCATTCACGCGGGCAAACACCTTGGGGGCCATGCCCTGCTTGGCCAGCGCATACATCATGCGGGTGGAGGCATACATGCCCGAGTTACCAGCCGACAGCACCGAGGTCAGCACCACGGCATTCATCACCGCTGCAGCGCCCAGCAGGCCGGCGCGTTCAAACACCAGGGTGAAGGGGCTGACGCTGATGTCGCCCAGCTCGTTCTTCAGCAGCTTGGGGTCGGTATAGGGAATCAGCAGGCCAATGATCAAAATGGCGAAGACATAGAACAGCAAAATGCGCCAGAACACCTTGCGGATGGCGCGCGGCACGTTCTTGGCCGGGTCTTCGGATTCGCCAGCGGCAATGCCGATCAGCTCCGTGCCCTGAAAGGAAAAGCCCACCACCATGGCCACACCGATCAGCGCGGCAAAACCACCGGCAAAGGGGGCGTCGGCAATGGTGAAGTTGGCGATATTGCCCCAGACACCCTCGGGCGCACCGCCCTGCAAAATGCCCAGAATCATCAGCAGACCCACGCCGATGAAGACCAGCACCGTGAGCACCTTGATGGCCGCGAACCAGAATTCCGACTCGCCAAAGCCGCGTGCGGACAAGGCATTGAGGCCGAACATCAGCGCCAGGAACAGCGCGCTCCACATGACGCCGTTGATATCGGGGAACCAGTAGGCCATCACCAGTTGGGCGGCCACCAGGTCCACGGCAATCGTCACCGCCCAGTTGTACCAATAGTTCCAGCCCAGGGCAAAGCCAAAGCCTTCATCCACATACTTGGCGCCGTAGGTGGCGAAAGAGCCGGAGACCGGCATGTGCGAGGCCATTTCGCCCAGGCTGGTCATCAGGAAGTAGACCATCAGGCCCACCACCATATAGGCCAGCAGCGCGCCGCCAGGGCCGGCCTGCGAAATGGTGGCGCCCGAGGCCACGAAAAGCCCTGTGCCAATGGAGCCGCCAATGGCGATCATGGACATGTGGCGGGCCTTCAGGCTGCGTTGCAGCGAAGGGCCTTGGCTGGGAAGAGAAGAATCAGCTGCCATGGTGCAGATGTGTCGTCCAAAAAAACAATGTGCCAGGCAAGGGCCTGGCACTTCTTGCCCGCGCCAAAAGACAAAGGCCGCAGCAGCGGCCTTGAAACAGGGCGGGAACGTTCTGGCGTGGATTGTCTGCGATGGAATGCGTCGTCGGTGACGATGGCGTTAATGACCCTACATCCGGTTAAGCGTCTCTAATGTGGAGCGTCTGCATGAGGTATGCGGGTCTGAGGAGGCTGTAAACAGGCTCTAATATCTAATAGTTACCTGAGAGGCAATAGCCTTGCAGAGTGAGTGACCAGGAGTTTTGTATGACCGAGCACACCGAAATTCAAATCCAGCGCATCGCCCCGCGCAGCAGCAGTCTGGGCGAAGGCCTGATGGTGGCGCGCACCTTGCCCAGCCGTGGGCGACGCCTGATTGGCGCCTGGTGTTTTCTGGACCATATCGGTCCGGTGCAGTTTGCGGCCGAGCAGGGCCTGCATGTGGGCGCGCATCCGCACACCCGGCTGCAGACCTTTACCTGGATGATTGAAGGCGAGCTGCTGCACCGTGATAGCCTGGGCAGCGAGCAGGTGATACGCCCCGGCCAGGTGAACCTGATGACGGCAGGCCATGGCATTTCCCACACCGAAGACTCCGTGCAGCCCGGCCAGCGCATGCATGCCGCCCAGCTGTGGATTGCGCTGCCGGATGCTGTGGCCGACTGTCCACCGGACTTTGCCCATTACCCCGAGCTGCCGCAGTGGCGCGATGCACAAGCCCCCGCCGTGCGCTGCAGCCTGATGGCAGGGCAGTACGGCGGCCACCAGGCGCCCACGGCCGTGCATTCCCCGCTGCTGGGGCTGGAGTTGCTCCATGACGGAAAGAATGCCGCCACGCTGACCCTGACCCTGGATGCCGCCTTCGAGCATGGATTGATGGCCTTGGAGGGCGGTTTCACCCTGGCGGGAGAGGACTTCTCCATGGACGAGCTGGCCTATCTGGCGCCCGGGCCCAGGCAGCTGACGCTGCAGCTTGCGCCCGGCGCCCGCGTGCTGCTGCTGGGCGGCCAGCCCCTGAATGAGCCGGTGAGCATGTGGTGGAATTTTGTCGGCCCGGACCTGGCCACCATTCGCGGCTACCGCGCCGATTGGGAGGCTGCCAGCCCCCGTTTTGGCAGCGTGCCGGGCGGGGAAGACCGGCGCATCCCCGCGCCTGCGCTGCCATGAACGCGCGCAGCACCCTGTGGCGGACCCAGCTGGCCATGGCGCTGTTCTGGCTGGCGGCGCTGGGGGCACTGTATCTGGCCATGGACCGCTGGCTGCAGCCCGCCGCCGTGACCGTGCAGGCCGACGGCAGCTTGCAGCTTTCCCGCCACCGCGACGGCCATTTCTATGCCGATGGCAGCATCAATGGCCAGCCGGTGCGCTTTCTGGTGGACACCGGCGCCACGGCCATTGCCGTGACCGATGCCCTGGCCGAGGCGGCCGGATTGCAGGGCGGACGTGAGGCCACTTTTTCCACGGCCAATGGCGAGCGTCCCGGCCGGCTGGTGCGGGCCGACACCGTGAGCGTGGGGCCGCTGACGGTGCGCCGGCTCACCGTGGGCACGGGCTACACCGGCGACACGCCGCAGTCCGCCTTGCTGGGGCAGAACTTTCTCAAGCAGTTCGAGGTGCGCATGGCGGGGGATGTGATGGTCATTCGCTCCCCCTGAGGCGCTGCGCACCTTCCTTCGAGGGGACGGCGGCCTTTGCTGGGGCAGCCCATGCTGCAGGGTGGCGCGGACGGTCTAGGCCCTTGCTGGCCGTCCCGCGCATGGGTTGTGCCAGTTTCATGTGCAGCGCTGGGGCGCGCTGCATGGGATGCTATTTTTAGAATAGCGCTCTGTACTTATATAGCAAGCGTTTGCGGTGTTTTTCCGTTGATTGCTAGGCGCAAAAAAAAAGCAGCCCGCAGGCTGCCTGGTGGTGCGAAAGAAGCGAGGGGCTTATCCCAGCAGCAGGGCGTCATCGGCCAGTTTTTCGCCACGCACTTTCTCGAACATGTGCAGCAGGTCGGGCACGTCCATGTTCGCGCGTTCCTCGCCGCTCACGTCTAGCACCACATTGCCCTGGTGCAGCATCACGGTGCGCTCGCCCACGTCCAGGGCCTGGCGCATGCTGTGGGTCACCATCATGGTGGTCAGTTTGCTCTCGGCCACGATGCGGGCGGTGAGCTGCAGCACAAAGTCGGCGGTGCGCGGGTCCAGGGCGGCCGTGTGTTCATCAAGCAGCAAAATACGCGAGGGCTGGAGTGCAGCCATCAACAGGCTCACGGCCTGGCGCTGGCCGCCCGAGAGCAGGCCGATGCGGTCGGTGAGGCGGTTTTCCAGGCCCAGGCCCAGCGTGGCCAGGCGCGCACGGTAAAGCTCGCGCTGCTGGGTTTTGACGGCCGAGGACAGGCCGCGCGATGTTCCCCGACATTGGGCCAGGGCCATGTTTTCTTCGATGGTCAGGTCTTCACAGGTGCCGGCCATGGGGTCTTGAAACACGCGGGCCACGCGGTGGGCACGGTCCCAGACGGGGCGGCGGGTCATGTCTTCGCCGGCAATGTGGATGCTGCCCTTGTCCACGCTCTGGTCGCCGGAGACGGCGTTCAAAAAAGTGGACTTTCCGGCCCCATTGGAGCCGATGACGGTGACGAACTGGCCGTCGGGAATCTCCAGCGACAGACCGCGCAGGGCGCGGGTTTCAATCGGCGTGCCGGGGTTGAAGGTGAGTTCGAGGTTTTTAGCGCTCAGCATGGGGTGTTCTCCGGTCAGCGGCAGTGAGGCGCTGCACTGAAATCTGGTGGGGCCTTTGTGGGGGGCACCGAGCAAGGGCCCAGCGAGGGTGCCGCCCCTCTTCAAGAGGGAAGCGGCAGCCGCTCAGGGGTTACTTTCTTTTCAGCTTGCGCTTGAGCTGGGGAATGACCAGGGCCACGGTCACCAGCACGGCGGTCACCAGGTTCAAATCCTGGGCCTTGAGGCCGATGAAGTCGCTGTTGAGGGCCGCCGCAATGAAGAAGCGGTAGACGATGGCGCCGACCACCACGGCCAGCGTGCACCAGATGATTTTGCGCGAGGGTAGTATGGATTCGCCCACGATCACGGCGGCCAGGCCGATGACGATGGTGCCAATGCCCATGGAAATGTCGGAGCCGCCCTGGGTCTGCACAAACATGGCGCCGGCCAGGCCCACCAGGGCGTTGGAAATGGCCATGCCCAGCAAGATCATGCCGCCGGTGTTCACGCCCTGGGCGCGGGCCATGCGGGCATTGGAGCCGGTGGCGCGAATGGCCAGACCGCGTTCGGTGGCAAAAAACCAGTCCAGGCCCAGCTTGGCGGCCACCACGATCACCAGCAGCAGCAGGGGACGGAAGATGTAGTCGTCCATGCCCTCGGGTTGCAGCATATTGAAGATGGTGGGGTCGTTGATCAGCGGGATGTTGGGGCCGCCCATGATGCGCAGGTTCACCGAGTACAGGGCAATCATCATCAGGATGGAGGCCAGCAGGTCCATGATCTTCAGGCGCACATTCAGCCAGCCTGTGACCAGACCGGCAACCGCGCCAGCAGCGGTGGCGGCCAGCGTGGCCAGCCAGGGGTTGACGCCTGCGGCAATCAGCACGGCGCAGACCGCGCCACCCAGGGGGAAGCTGCCGTCCACCGTGAGGTCGGGAAAGCGCAGCAGGCGAAACGAAATAAAGACACCGAGCGCCACCAGGGCGAAGATCAGGCCGATTTCGATAGCGCCGAAAAATGAGAACAGGGACATGGATGGGGGCAGGCGCCGGGCGCCACACATGGGGGAATGAACAAAGGCAGGGCCAAATCTACTTGGCGCCTGCCTTGGGTCTGCCCCGCAGGGCAGACAACACACGGTTCGGGAAAGGGGGGGGGATTACTTCACAACCTGGGCAGCGGACTTCACCAGCGCGTCGCTCAGCTTCACGCCTTGCTTCTCGGCAGCGCCGGGGTTCACGAACAGCTCCATCTTGGTGCTGACTTCGGGCTTGATGTCGCCGGGCTTTTCACCCTTGAGGATGCGCACCACCATGCGGCCGGTCTGCTCGCCCAGGTCACGGTAGTTGATGCCATAGGCGGCCACGGCGCCGCGCTTGACGGAGTCGGTGTCCGACGCCACCAGCGGGATCTTGGCATCCTGGCCCACCTTGACCAGGGACTCGTAGGCCGAGACCACGTTGTTGTCGGTGTTGGTATAGATCACGTCCACCTTGCCGATCAGCGAGCGGGCGGCGCTGCCCACGTCCACGGAGCGGGGGGCTGCGGCTTCCACCAGCGTCATGCCCAGGGTGGGCAGCAGCTTTTGCAGTTCCTTGACCACCACCACCGAGTTGGCTTCACCGGGGTTGTAGACCATGCCGATGCGCTTGGCGCCAGGCACGACCTGCTTGACCAGGTCCATCTGCTTGTCCAGAGCCAGCAGGTCGGACACGCCGGTCACATTGGTCTTGGAGGGCTCCCAGCTGGGCACCAGCTTGGCCGCCACGGGGTCGGTCACGGCGGAGAACACCACGGGCACATTCTTGGTGGCGGCCACCAGGGCCTGGGCCGAGGGGGTGGCAATGGCCACGATGGCGTCGGGCTTGTCACCCACAAACTTGCGGGCAATCTGGGCGGCGGTGCCGGTGTTGCCCTGAGCGCTTTGGTATTGCCACTTCAGATTCTTGCCGGACTCATAGCCAGCCTTCTTCAGCGCGTCCTGCACGCCGTCACGGACAGCGTCCAGGGCCGGGTGTTCGACGATGGCAGTCACGGCCACGGACTTTTCGGCCGCATAGGCGGGGGCGATAGCGGCGATGGCCAGTGCCATTGCACCCAAGGGTGCCCAGGACAGTTGCTTCATGAATGAATCTCCAGCTTGTTGTTGGTTGGTCTACCTGCTCGTCGGGGAGAAGGCAGCGCGGGGCAGTGACAGCTCCTCGGCGGGCAAGTCTAAAGCACGGACATGGGCTGCGGACTGCGGCGAAACACGGGGTTGTGACGCTTTTCTGACAGCTTGCAAGATTCCTGCAAGCGTTTCCCCGGGTTTGCACCTAGGTTTCGCCCTTCGCCGTGAAAACACAGTAAAAACGCCGGCAAACGCAGGTGCATATTGCGTATAAAGCTATGGTTTTTTGAGGGTGTTTCGGCCGTGATGCCGAGGGCGTGCAGCGGCCTGGGGCTTTACGGATACAGCTCGCACTCCAGCGCCCAGAAATGCGTCCAGACATGGTGCTGGCAGCGCTGGGTCCAGGGGGCCATGGCGGAGAGCAATTGCTCGCGGCTGGGGAAGTTCTTCAACACCTTGTGGGTCGATCCATCGGCCAGGGTGCGCAGCTGGTAGCTATTGCCATCGGCATCGTGCTCGGCAATCGGCGTGCTGCTGCCGGGCACGTACAAATTGTCCATGAAGACCAGGCGTGCGCCGGGCTGCAGCACGGCGTGCAGCGCCTGCAAAAAAGCGGGAATGCGCTGCAGCGGAATATGCGACCACCAGAAGCCGGCGAAGGCCGCCTCGAAAGGCAGACCGCTGGCATCCTGTGCGGGCGGCTGGTAGGCGTCACCGGTTTGCAGCCGTACCTGGGGGAAGCGTTCGGCTGGCAGACGCGTGCGGGCAATCTCCAGCGTCTCGCGTGCGCTGTCTATGCCGAGCACCTGTGTGGCGCTGGCGGCATAGAACTGCGTCCAGTAGCCGGTGCCGCAGGCGATTTCCAGCACCGAGCGCCCGGCCAGCACCGTAGGCAGCCAGGCTTCCATCTGGCGCAGATCGGCCTGGCGCTCGGGCTTTTGGTAGATCTGGTCGTATTCGCCCGCGCGGGCGGCGTAGTAGTCCTGCATGTTGTCTCCTCGTGATTGGCATTGGGGCTGTACTACACATCGCCCACATCGCTCAAAACCGGCACGACCCATGTCAGGGCACCGCGCAAGGGCCGCCCCGCAGCGCTGGTGCCGACCTCGGGGCATGTGCATGCCGTGCCCACGGGGATTTCTGTGGTCTTGCAAATATTTGGTGCAAGCCCTCGGGCGTATGAAACTGGCGCACTCCACGCCAGGGCACCGCACAAGGGCCGCCCCGAAGTGCTGGTGCCGTTCCCCTCCATCGCGCAGCGATAGAGAGGGGGAAGACGCGAAGCGGCTCAGGGGGTGCTTATCTTTTCTATAAAAAAAGGCCTGCAAAGCAGGCCTGGTGTGCACAAAGTGCTATCGCTATGGGTTTTTACATGCCCGAGTAGTTCGGGCCGCCGCCGCCTTCCGGCGTCACCCAGACGATGTTTTGTGTCGGGTCCTTGATGTCGCAGGTCTTGCAATGTACGCAGTTCTGGGCATTGATCTGTAAGCGTTTGGCATCGCCGCCCTTGTCTTCGTCGGCCACGAATTCGTAGACGCCAGCGGGGCAGTAGCGGGCCTCGGGGCCTGCGTACTTGGCTAGGTTGACGTTCACGGGCACGGATGCGTCTTTGAGCGTCAGGTGGGCGGGCTGGTCTTCGCCGTGGTTGGTGTTGCTGATGAAGACGCTGGAGAGGCGGTCAAAGGTCAGCTTGCCATCGGGCTTGGGGTAGGCAATGGGCTGGCATTCGGCCGCAGGCTTCAGGTACACATGGTCGGGTTTGTCGCGGTGCAGCGTCCACGGAATGTTGCCCTTGAGCACAAACTGTTCCAGACCATTCATGATGGTGGCGGTGGACAGGCCCTTCTTGAACCAGGTCTTGAAGTTGCGAGCCTTCCACAGCTCGTCGTACAGCCAGCTGTTTTCAAAAGCGGTTTCGTAGGCGGCGAGTACATCGCCCTGGCGGCCAGCGGTGACGGCGTCATAGATGGCGTCGGCGGCCAGCATGCCGGTCTTGATGGCGGCGTGGCTGCCCTTGATGCGGCTGACGTTGAGGAAGCCCGCATCGCAGCCCACCAGCGCGCCGCCGGGGAAGACGAACTTGGGCAGGCTCAGAATGCCGCCGGCCGTGATGGCGCGTGCGCCATAGGAGATGCGCTTGGCCGGCTTGATGCCCTTGGCCTCGTCGCCTTCCAGGTAGTAGCGGATATTGGGGTGGGTCTTCCAGCGCTGCATCTCCTCGAACGGAGAGAGGTAGGGGTTGGAATAGTCCAGACCCACCACGTAGCCCAGGGTGACCAGGTTGTCTTCCAGGTGGTAGAGGAAGCCGCCGCCATAGGTCTTGGCGTCCATGGGCCAGCCGCCGGTGTGCAGCACGGCGCCGGGCTGGTGGCGTGCGGGATCGATTTCCCACAGTTCCTTGATGCCGAGGCCGTAGGTTTGCGGATCCTTGTCCGCATCCAGCTGGAACCTGGCAATCAGCTGCTTGCCCAGATGGCCGCGTGCGCCTTCGGCAAACACCGTGTACTTGCCGTGCAGCTCCATGCCGAGCTGGAAGTCACCGGTGGGCTGGCCATCCTTGCCCACGCCCATATTGCCGGTGGCCACGCCCTTGATGGAGCCGTCGTCGTTGAACAGCACTTCGGCGGCGGTGAAGCCGGGGAAGATTTCCACGCCCAGGGCCTCGGCCTGGTCGGCCAGCCACTTGCTGACAAAGCCCAGGCGCACCACGTAGTTGCCCTCGTTGTGAAAGCACTTGGGCAGCAGGAAGTTGGGGGTGCGCAGCGAGCCTTTTTCGCTCAGGAACACCATGGCATCGGCCGTGACGGGCTGGTTCAAGGGCGCGCCCTTTTCCTTCCAGTCAGGGATCAGCTCGGTCAGCGCCTTGGGGTCCATGATGGCGCCCGACAGCGTGTGCGCGCCGGGCTCGGAGCCTTTTTCCAGCACCACCACGGAGATGTCCTGGCCTTTTTCGGCGGCCAGTTGCTTGAGGCGGATGGCGGTGGCCAGGCCACCAGGGCCGCCGCCGACCACCACCACGTCGTACTCCATGGCTTCGCGCGGACCGTACTGGGCCAAGATTTCTTCGTTTGTCATCGGGGTGTCTCGCTTATGAATAGTGAAAATCCGGTGGGGCTGTAGCCGCTGCTGCAGCGCCGCAAATTGCGGCTGATTCTATGCGGGAGCAAGGCATCTCCCAATCACTTGCGCGGCACAGGCATGCTCAGGCCGGAAATATGACGGCTTGCACATGTTTTGCTGACACCTTGGTGACGCAATCGCTGGTTTTCTTGCTGTGCTGCGAAGCCCATTTATGCCGTATCACGCCGTATGCGATGCCCCATCATCGGCTATGGTGCGGTGGCCGACCTTGACGCACATCGAATCCGCGATGCGCCAGTGGCCGGGGTCAGGAGGGGGCAGGGGTCAGGGTGCCAGACGTTCGCGCAGCCACCGCACGTTGTCATCGGTGCCTGCTTCGGCGCGGTAGCGCAGGCGGTCATGCAAACGGCTTTTGCGGCCCTGCCAGAATTCCCAGCGGTCGGGCACCAGGCGAAACCCCCCCCAGTGCGGCGGGCGTGGCGGGTTCAGCAGAAACTGGGCTCCATATTTGGCGGCATTGGCCACCAGCACGCCGCGTCCGGAAATCACCTGGCTTTGCGGGCTGGCCCAGGCGCCTATGCGCGAATCCAGTGGCCGGCTGCGGTAGTAGCTGTCGCTTTCCTCGTCGCTCACACGCTCCACCCGGCCCTCGATGCGCACCACGCGCTCCAGCTCCACCCAGTGAAACTGCAGCGCCGCAAACGGGTTGCCCGCCAGCTCCGAGCCCTTGCGGCTGTCGTAATTGGTGTACCAGACGATGCCGCGTGCGTCATAACCCTTGATGAGCACAATGCGGGTGCTGGGGCGCAGATCGCCACCCACGGTGGCCACGGTCATGGCATTGGGCTCCAGCACTTGGGCATTCACGGCTTCCTGCATCCACTGGTCGAACTGCGCCAGCGGATCGGCCTGGGAGGCCGCTTCATGGAGTTCTGCGCGCTCGTAGCTTTTGCGCAGGTCGGCAATGTGGGTGGAAATCTGGCTCATGCCGCCATTGTGCGCCTGCGTGCCAGGCATATAGGCCATACAGATCAGCAACCGGGTGGCAAGAGCGGTGCCCATGATGTCTCAGAGCGTGTTCACGCTCTCGGTGGGGCTGCAAAGATCATCTCAAGCTTTGTTTGATCCAATACGCATAAAGCTGGCGCAACCGAGCTCGGAGACGCCGCGCAAGGGCCGCCCCGCCGTGCCGGTGTCGTCCCCCTTGGGGGATGGCGTCGTAGGCGACCCAGGGAGTTATGACATCTTTTCCAGCGCTGCACACACATCGGCCATGCGGCCGCTGAGCACCATGCGGGCGTGGTCGTTGGCGTCGCTGCGCAGAATGCGCACCTTGTCGTCCAGGGTCACGGCGTCATAGCTGCTGTCGTTGGCGGCCATGGCAGGCAGTTGTGCGCCAGCAAGCGGGGCGGTCGGGGTGCTTGCATGGCTGGCAAGTCTGCCGGCGCTTGGCGCTGTGCCTGCGCGGGAGGCGCCGTGCCGCGCTGTAGTGCGGCGAGCCCGTGGCTGGCGCAGGGAAGAGGCTGTCGACAGCGCTGCCGACCGTGGTGCCGAGGTGGCAAAGCCGGCAAGGGTGCGGGATGTGGTGAACAGGCGCATGGAGGACTCGCTTTCTGTCGCGGGCGTAGAAACTCCCTCAGGCCATGAAAACCTGATGCGGAGCGGAAAAAAGGTGAGCAAAGCCCGACCGGGGCATGCGCGAGGCAGGTGCCGGTGCGGTGGCAGGCAGCGCCGTAGCGCTGGTGGGGAGGCTGCCGGGGCTCGGGCTGAGCCGGCGGCCTGTGGCGCTGGGCGCGTTACATCAGCGTGTTGCGGATCAGGCCCACGGCCAGGCCTTCAATGGCAAAAGGCTCTTCCGGATGCACATGGATGATGGGGTAGTCGGGGTTTTCGGGCAGCAGCTCGATGCGCTGGCCCGCGCGGCGCAGGCGTTTGACGGTGACGTCATCGCCCAGGCGGGCCACCACGATCTGGCCGTTGCGGGCCTCGTGGGTGGACTGCACGGCCAGCAGGTCGCCGTCCAGGATGCCGGCGTCGCGCATGGACATGCCGCGCACCTTGAGCAGGTAGTCGGGCTTGTGGGCAAACATGCTGGCCTCGACGGCATAGGTTTGGTCGATATGTTCTTGCGCCAGAATGGGCGAGCCCGCCGCCACCCGGCCCACCAGGGGCAGCTGCAGCGGCTGCATGGCGGACAGCGGCAGGGCAAAGCTGTTGCCGCGTGCGGCATTGATGCTGCGCACCGTCTCGGCGCACAGGCGAATGCCGCGCGAGGTACCGCTGACCAGCTCGATCACGCCCTTGCGGGCCAGGGCCTTGAGGTGCTCTTCCGAAGCATTGGCGGATTTGAAACCCAGGGTGTTGGCGATCTCGGCCCGGGTGGGCGGGGCGCCGGTGCGGGCAATGGCAGACTGGATCAGGTCCAGAATCTGCTGTTGCCGGGGGGTGAGCTTGGGGTGGTCCATGGGCATTCCTTGATCGATCAAAGATGAATACTGTGTGTTCATCCAGTACCTGTATTTTTGACCAGTTTGGAAAGGACTGCAAGTGGAATGTGGCAAAAACATCGTCATCCTGGGGACGGGGGGCACGATTGCGGGCTTGGCCGAGCATGCCGGTACCGGCGTGGGCTATCGCCCCGCCCAGTTGGGCGTGGCCGAGCTGCTGCAGGCCGTGCCCGATTTGCAGCAGCTGGCGGGTGCCGCGCTGCAGGCCGAGCAACTGGCCCAGCTGGACAGCAAGGATATGGATCACGCCACCTGGCTGCTGCTGGCCCGGCGCTGTGCCCAGCTGCTGGCGCGCGATGATGTGGCGGCCATCGTCATCACCCACGGCACGGACACGCTGGAAGAAACGGCCTGGTTTTTGCAATGCGTGCTGGCGCCTGCCAAGCCCGTGGTGCTGACCTGCGCCATGCGCCCGGCCACTGCCATTTCCGCCGACGGCCCGGGCAATCTGCGCGATGCCGTGGCCTGTGCGACCGATGCGGCTGCACAGGGGCGGGGCGTGTTGGTCGTGGCTGCGGGGCGGGTGTTCAGCGCCCGCCAGGTGTGCAAGGTCCACCCCTACCGGGTGGATGCATTCGACGGCGGCGAAGCCGGCCCGCTGGGCTGGGTGGAAGAGGGGCGGGTGCGCTGGGCGGCAGCCAGCATGGCGGCGGTCCAGGTCCAGTCCGCACCGCAGCCCCCGGCTACGGCCTTGCCGGAGGCCGAGTCTTGGCCGCAGGTGGAGGTGCTGCTCAGCCATGCGGGCAGCAGCGCCGCCGCGGCCCTGGCCCAGGTGCAGGCCTTGTGCGCGGCCGGCGTGCGCGGGCTGGTGGTGGCGGGCACCGGCAACGGCACCACCCACAAAGCCCTGGATGCCGCGCTGGACCATGCCCAGGCGCATGGCCTGGCTGTGCGCTGCACCACGCGCTGCGCCCAGGGCCGCATCGTCCAGGCCCAGGGTGCCGATGACAGCCGCGTGAGCGCACTGCCTGCGGTGAAGGCGCGCATCAGCCTGATGCTGGAGCTGATGGGTTGGCCCCGAACGGATAGATAGTGTGGCGGCGGAGGCTGGGGCGCCTCCATCTCAACCTTTCCCCAAAAGGGGAAGGCGTCGGGCCGCTAGGCAGAGCTAAAAAGTGAGCTGCCTGTGCAGTCAGGTGCTGCGTTTTCCTTGGATTTGTCCATAAAAAAGGCCGGTGTCACCACCGGCCTTTTGCTGTGCAGCAGCTGCGATCAGGATGCCAGAGCGCTCAGCGCGCGCTGGGTGATTTCTTCCACGCTGCCGGTGCCGCTGATGGCGCGGTACTTGGGGGCAGCAGCGGCGTCGGCCTTGGCCCAGTTGCTGTAGTAGTCCACCAGGGGGCGGGTCTGGTTGCTGTAGACATCCAGGCGCTTTTTGACGGTTTCTTCCTTGTCGTCTTCGCGCTGCACCAGCTCTTCACCGGTGACATCGTCCTTGCCTTCCACCTTGGGTGGGTTGAACTTGACGTGGTAGGTGCGGCCCGAAGCGGGGTGGCTGCGGCGGCCGCTCATGCGCTCGATGATGGCGTCAAACGGCACATCGATTTCCAGCACATAGTCCAGCTTCACGCCGGCGGCCTTCATGGCTTCGGCCTGGGGAATGGTGCGAGGGAAGCCGTCGAACAGAAAACCCTGGGCGCAGTCGCTCTGGGTGATGCGGTCCTTGACCAGGTTGATGATCAGCTCATCGCTGACCAGCTGGCCGGCATCCATCACGGCCTTGGCTTGCAGGCCCAGGGGGGTTCCGGCCTTGACGGCGGCGCGCAGCATGTCTCCGGTGGAGATCTGCGGAATGCCGTACTTCTGGCAGATGAAAGCAGCTTGCGTGCCTTTGCCGGCGCCGGGTGCGCCCAACAAAATCAGTTTCATGGAATTCCTCGAGATGGGTGATATCGGGCCTCAGTCCGCGCGTTCACGCCCTACGTTGGGGCAGGAGGCAGACCGGCAGTGTTTTTTCGCGGGCAAGGATAGCACGCATGCACCTGACAGCCGCTTACATGCATGGGCTGCATATCTTGCATGGCGCGGGCGGTGCAAAGGGAGTGGCGACAGGCTTGTGTCAGGCCGGCCAGCGGTGCGTGCGGCAGGTCTTGTGCAAGAGTGCAAAGCAGTCTTCTACAAGAATGCCGTGGCGCGCTTTGTGAAAAAGTGAGCGGCAGTCACTGGTGTGCTCTGCCTTTGCGCATGCTTTTGCTGCGAAGTGCAGGAAACATGCGTGCAAACTGCTCTCTTTTTACGGATTGTGTCTATTCAGTGACGGGCCAGCAGCGCACGCACGCGCTCCAGATCTTCGGGCGTGTCCACGCCGGCGCCGGGCGCGTTCTGTGTCACATGCACGGCAATCTGGTGGCCATGCCACAGGGCGCGCAGCTGCTCCAGGGCTTCGACCTGCTCCGTGGGGGCGGGCGTGAGCTGCGGAAACTGGCGCAGAAACCCCGCGCGGTATGCGTAAATTCCGATGTGGCGCAGCGGCCCAAAGCCGGTCTGCGCCGCTGGAGCGGCGTCCCACCAGGCGCTGCCGTTGTGGTCGCGGTGGTGGGGAATGGGGGCGCGGCTGAAGTAATGCGCCAGGCCCAGGGCGTTGCACACCACTTTCACCACATTGGGGTTCTGGTAGTCGGCCAGGCTGGCAATGGGATGGGCAGAGGTGGACATGCTGGCCTGGGGGCGGGCCTGCAGCAGCTGGGCCACGGCGTCGATCAATGCCGGATCGATGAGGGGCTCATCGCCTTGTACGTTGACCACGATGTCGTCGCCCTGCAGTCCCAGCTGTTCGCAGGCTTCGGCCAGGCGATCGCTGCCGCTGGGATGGTCTTCGCGGGTGAGCACGGCCTGCACACCATGTTGGGCGCAGGCCTGGGCAATGGCGGCGCTGTCGGCGGCCACCACCACGCGGCTGGCAGCACTCAATGCGGCCTGGCGGGCCACACGCACCACCATGGGCAGGCCGGCAATATCGGCCAGCGGCTTATTGGGCAGGCGGCTGGAAGCCAGGCGCGCGGGGATCAGTACGGTAAAGGGAACGGCAGCAGACATGGCGGCAAGGCTTTCCAGGGGGATTCAGGCTTCCAGTTCTTCGTCGCTCAGGGTGCGGGCTTCGTTTTCCAGCAGCACGGGGATGCCGTCGCGCACGGGGTAGGCCAGGCGGGCGCTGCGCGAGACCAGTTCCTTGCGTTCGGCGTCATAGCGCAGCGGGCCCTTGGTGACGGGGCAGACCAGCAGTTCAAGCAGTTTGGGATCCATGGGGTGTTCCTGCAAAAGTGAGGGGCGGCAGCCTGGGGCTGGCGCAATCAATGGGGGTCAATGATAGTCAGCCTGGCTGGCCCGGATGGGCAGCGCGGGCGCGAAAGCGGCGCAATTCGGTATCCAGCAAATCCCAGAAGGCCTGGGGCAGCGAAAGCTGCAGCGGCACGGCCCAGGCCTCGGGGTGGTTGCGCCAGAGTTTGATGGCGTCTTTTTCGGTGCAAATCAGCGGCTGGAGCTTTCCCAGTTTGCGTGAGAAGCTCTCGAAATCATAGTGATCCGGCAAGGCCTGGGTGGCGGCGGTGGTAATGCCGCAGGCGTTCAACATGGCAAAAAACGCCTCGGGCCTGGCCACAGCGGCCACGGCCTCCGCCGGCTGGTGGGCAAGGGCGGTCAGCGGGCAGGCTTCGCCCAGGCCATTGTGGGCCACGGGGGCCAGCTGGCGCTGGAGGGCAAAAGCCGGGGCGCTGCCCAGGGGGTGGGGCGGCTGGCCTGCATACAGCGTGGCTGTCACCGGGCGCGGCCAGGGCTCACGCAGCGGGCCGGCGGGCAGCAAAAAGCCGTTGCCCACGCCCTCGTCGTTGAACACGCACAGCTCCACATCACGGGCCAGGGCCAGGTGTTGCAGGCCGTCGTCGCTGACGATGATGTCCACATCGGGGTAGCGCTGGCGCAGGGCACGCACGGCTTCCATGCGCCGGGCGGCCACAAACACCGGCACACCGGTGCTGCGCGCCAGCAGGGCGGGCTCGTCGCCCACCTCGTGGGCGGGGCTGTCTGGCAAGGCCTCGCGGCAGTCCGTGGTCTGGCGACCATAGCCGCGCGAAACAATGCCCGGCTGCCAGCCCTGGGCTTTCAGGTGGGCGGCCACGGCCTGGGTCACGGGGGTCTTGCCCGCGCCGCCGGCAATCACATTGCCCACGACGATGACGGGAATGCCCGCACTTTGCTGGCCGCGCCGCATGCGCCGCGCATTCCAGCCCTGCAGCACGCCATAGAGCTGGGACAGCGGCCACAGCAGCCAGGCGCCCAGGCCGCGCTGGCGCCACAGGGCACGCAGACCAGTGGCTTGGGGGGCGGGGCGGGAGTGGGGGGAAGACATGTGGGCGCTGATCATAAGTCCGCTATCAGGATGCGAGCGCTGCGCTCAACAACTGAAGGGATAGCGCATGCCGGAAGACAGGCTGCCGTCGGGGTTCAGCATCCAGCGCTGCTCGCCCCGGCGGACCACGACAAAGCCGCAGCCCAGGTCTTGGACGCTGTCAAAGCTGCGCTCGGGCATATCGGCCCCTTGCGGCGTGACCAGGCTGTAGGGTGGTTGCGTCGGTGTTTGCAGCAGTAGGGCGCCGCTGTCCAGGACATAGACCAGCTCGCCGGCGATGTCGCTGGCGCTGCGTTCCAGTGCCAGCAGCGGCCCCTTCAACTGCTTGCGGTAGACCTGGGTTTGGCCATCGATGGCGTAGGCGAAATAGGGGCGACCGCGCTCCGGCTGGCGCAGGCAGTAGCGGGCGGGCACGGCCGCCTCCAGCAGCGGCTGCAGCGCTTCGTTGTACAGACGGCAAGGGCCTGGCCGGCCTTGGTCATCCAGCTCCTGGGTCTGGATCACCAAGGGGTCGCTGGCGGAGGGCGGCTGGCTGCTTTCCTGGGGATACCAGCCGTGGATAAAGCCGATGCGGTCAAAGCGCGGCAGCGCAAGAGGCTGGCCATCCAGGGTGTGCAGCTGCAGGCCGTTGTCATCCCGGGCGAGTAGATAGCTGGGCAATGATGTGGGCTCGCCCTGGCTGCTGCGCACGAAGTCGGTGATCTGACCTACGCCCTGCCAGTGCGGAGCCAGTACTTCGTGCAGGCTGGCCAAATCCAGCAGGCCCACGCCGCCCGTGGGATGGATGGAAATCACAAGCTTGTTGGTGGCGTGCAACTCGGTATTGGCCGAGGGGATGGGTGCCAGGCTGTAGCTGCCGTGGTATTGGTGGGGCGAGCTGGCCACCAGCTTGCCCCGGGTAAAGCGCAGATAGGAGAAGGCGGTTTCTGCACCGCTGGGATTGGCGATGGCCAGTGTGCGTTTGAGCAGTACGCTGTGCGGGATGTCGCTCGCGGTGTATGCGTCAGCGATGGAGGCAAAGGCTGGCACACCGAGGGAGCTGCCACCTGCATCGAACAATTCGCCACAGCCCTGGCGGTAAGCCGCAAAGCCTATGGCCTTGCCGCCCAGGGAGAGGGTTTCAATCGACTCGTATGCCACCCGCTGCGCGGCCCGGGCATGGCGGAAAACATAGCGCTGTGTGCCATCGGGCTGCGGCACGCTGCGCACCGCGGCAAACCAGGCGGAATCGCGCTCGAGCGCACCCTTGTAGCCTATGTGGGGATAGCCGTTATAGGGCTCTGCGACCACCGGGTGTTGTGCATCCGGGACGCAGGCGGTGATGGCGCCGTCCTGCGCTGTGGCAGGCTGGCTCCAGGCCGGCGTGATCAGCCAGGCCAGCAGCAAGGTGGGCCAGAGGCGGTGCTTCATGCGCGTTTCGGTGGGCAGCGCGCGAGGCGCACGCTGCCGGTGCGGATTTACTGGCCCCGGCCTGCCGAGGACTGGGTGGCAAAGGTGATCTGCGACAGGCCGGCATGGCGGGCGGCCTCCATCACGGTCACCACGGCCTGGTGGGGGGCTGCGGCGTCGGCATTGATGATGACCACGCTGTCGCTGCCAGCCTTGGCGGCATCGCGCAGGCCGGCGGCCACGGCGTTCACGCTGCGGTCGGCCAAGGCTTGCTTGCCGATGACGTAATTGCCTTCGGCGGTGACGGCAATCAGCACCTCACGTGGGCGGTCGCGCTGCTGCTGTACATCGGCCGTGGGCAGGGTCAGCTGCAGCTCGGTAAAGCGGCTGTAGGTGGTGGACAGCATCAAAAAGATCAGGACCACCAGCAGCACATCGATGAAGGGGATCAGATTGATCTCCGGCGCTTCGGTGCGGCGGGAGCGGAAGTTCATGGCCATGGGGCGCTCTTCGCTGGCGGAGCTTCAGCCGCGCAGCCGCGCCAGATGGCGGGCGAACTGCTCGGCCGCCAGCTCCAGGCCCAGCAGATAGCTGTCCACCCGGGCGCGAAAGTAGCGCCAGAAGATCAGCGTGGGAATGGCCACGATCAGGCCGAAGGCGGTGTTGTACAGGGCAATCGAGATGCCATGTGCCAGCTGTGCCGGATTGCCGCCTCCCACGGCGCCGCCGCCAGATTGGGAGCCGAAGATTTCGATCATGCCGATGACCGTGCCCAGCAGGCCCAGCAGCGGCGCGGCCGAGGCGATGGTGGCCAGTGCGCCCAGGTATTGCTCCAGGCGGTGGGCCACGGCGCGGCCGGTGTTTTCCATTTGGGCCTGCACATCTTCGTGGCTGGCATGTGGGTTGTGGCGCAGCACTTGCAGGCCGCTGGCCAGCACTTCACCCAGGGCGCTGTTTTGCGCCAGCTGGGCCACGGTTTGCTCGCCGGGCAGGCCTTTGTGGCTGACGGAGATGGCTTCCTGCAGCAGCTGCGGCGGCGCAACGCGGGCGGTGCGCAGGGCCAAAAAGCGTTCGATGATCAGGGCGAGGGCCAGGATGGAGCAGGCAATCAGAGGCCAAATAGGCCAGCCTGCGGCTTGTATGATCGACAGCAAAGTTGTTGTTCTCCGCAATAAAGCTGCAGCTGCCCATTATGGCGCAGTAGGCAGCCGTCCTACGCGCAGCAGACGGGGCGCTGTCATGTATCGGCCTTGTTTTGAAATGCATATAACACAGAAATTTCTGTGGATAACTTTGTGCGCAAGCACAAAGCCAGTGCAGCGCTGTGCGCCTGACTGAAGGCCCGCTGAATGCAAGGCCGTCGCGGTACCTGAATTAAATTAAGAAAAATCAAGATCTTGCATCGTTGTTTGCAAGTGTTTTTTGAGTTCTCATTGCTAATGCGCCAGGTCTGCGCGGGCGTGCACGTTGTGGATAGCCTGCCCCGCACCTGCGGTTTACCCCCCTTGATCACTGCCTATGTTTGACCCTCATCAGCCTTCCGCTGCACCTACAGTCTGGTCCGTGGGGGCGCTGTGCCGCGCCGTGGCCGACAGCCTGGAAGCGCGCTTCAACCCCGTGGCCGTGCGTGGCGAGATCACCGGTTTCTCGCGCGCGGCCAGTGGCCATTGCTATTTCTCCATCAAGGATGCGGCCGGCCAGATCCGCTGCGCCATGTTTCGCCGCGCCGCCAGCGGCCTGAGCTTCACGCCGCGCGACGGCGAGCTGGTGGAGCTGCGCGGCCGCCTGGGCGTGTACGAGCAGCGCGGCGACCTGCAGCTCATCGTTGAAACCTTGGAACGCGCCGGCCAGGGCGCGCTGTTCGAGCAGTTTTTGCGCCTCAAGGCCCAGTTGGAGGCCGAGGGCCTTTTCGATACCGCGCGCAAACGCCCGTTGCCGGTGATGCCGCGCGGCATAGGCCTGGTCACCTCGCCCGGCGCCGCTGCGCTGCACGATGTGGCCACGGCCTTGCAGCGGCGCGTGCCGCATATTCCGGTGGTGTTGGCACCGGCCCTGGTGCAGGGCGTGCAGGCGCCGGCCTCGCTGGTGGCGGCGCTGCAGCAGCTGTATGCGCGAGCCGAGCAGCCGCGTGCGGGCGAGCCCCCCATCGATGTGATCTTGCTGGTGCGCGGCGGCGGCTCCATGGAAGACCTGTGGGGCTTTAATGACGAGGAACTGGCCCGCACCATCGTCCAAAGCCCGGTGCCCCTGGTCAGCGGCGTAGGCCATGAGACCGATTTCACCATCGCCGATTTCTGTGCCGATCTGCGTGCGCCCACGCCCACGGCTGCGGCCGAGCTGGTGGCCCAGCCGCGCGATGCCTGGCTGAATGCGCTGGACCAGCTGGAGGTGCGCACCCAGGGCAGCCTGGAGCGCTGGCTGGACAAACAAGGCCAGCGCCTGGACCTGGCGGCCCAGCGCCTGGGCAGGCCCTCGGGCAACCTCGCCCAGCAAAGGCTGCGCTGCGCGCGCCTGGCCCAGCAGGTGCAGCATGCGGCGCTATTACAACTGAAGCTGGAGACACAGAACGTACAAGCCTTGGAGGCAGGTTTGATGCCCGGTATGCAACGTGCGCTGCAGCAGTGTCGCCAGGGCATGGAGCAACTGGCACACAGGCTGGAGTTGCTGGACCCGCGCCGTGTGCTGCAGCGTGGCTACAGCCTGCTCACCAACAGCACCGGCCATGCCGTGACCCGGGTGGCAGAAGCCCCGGTGGGCGCTGCCCTCAAGGTGCATTTGTCGGACGGCAGCGTGGATGTGACGGTGACCCAGCCCAAGCTGCTGTGAGCCCATGCGCGTCGGTGCGCTCAACAAGATGGCAAATGGACGGCAAATACTGTAGGCCAAAATGCGCAGACAGCGCGCCTGGGCGACAAAAACGCGCACCATCGATGCGCGAATACCGCGGCAGGGCTGCGCTTGTTTCTACAATGCTTGCTGTGCCTAGTCTGAAGTTTGCGCTGCATCAAAGCCAAGCGGGCAAGGCCGCCGCCACTGCGCAATGCTGTGCAGCGCTGTGAAAAGGCTGCGCGGTGCGCCATTGGCGCGATCTCCACAACATCCAACCACACGAGGACCCACCATGGAATTCACCTTGCCCCAGCTGCCCTACGCCATCGACGCTCTGGCACCCGCATACAGCCAGGAAACGCTGGAATACCACCATGGCAAGCACCACAACACCTATGTGGTGAACCTGAACAACCTGGTGAAGGGCACCGAGTTTGAAGGCAAGTCGCTGGAAGAGATCGTCAAGAAGTCCAGCGGCGGCATCTACAACAACGCTGCCCAGCACTGGAACCACAGCTTTTTCTGGAACTGCCTGGCCCCCAACGGCGGCGGCGCTCCTAGCGGCAAGCTGGCCGAAGCCATTGATGCCAAGTGGGGCAGCTTCGACAAGTTCAAGGAAGAGTTCGCCAAGTCGGCCGCCGGCAACTTCGGCTCCGGCTGGACCTGGCTGGTGAAGAACACCGACGGCTCGGTGGACATCGTCAACACTGGCGCTGCTGGCAACCCCCTGGTCGACGGCAAGACCCCCTTGCTGACCGCCGACGTGTGGGAACACGCCTACTACATCGACTACCGCAATGCCCGTCCCAAGTTCCTGGAAGCCTTCCTGGGCAAGCTGGTGAACTGGAAGTTTGCCGAAGCCAATTTCGCTGCTTAATTGAGAGCGATATCTGCCCACCACGCCTGTGTGTGAGGCAGATTGGCCCATAAAAAAACCTCCTTCGGGAGGTTTTTTTATTTTCAAAGCGCAGCGCAGAACAATGCTGGCCGGAGCGGGCTTGGGAAGCGTTGCGGGAAGCAGGGCCTCCTCCACAACGCCCAGATGGCGCTTCAGGCCCACAAAACTGGCGCACTCCACGCCAGGGGCACCGTGCAAGGGCCGCCCCGCAGCACTGGTGCCGTTCCCCTCCCGCGCTTGCGCGAGAGAGGGGGAAGCGGCGAAGCCGCTCAGGGGGTGGTTTTAAAGGCCTCACCGGTGAGCTTGGCGCCGGCCTGTATGCCACGCTGGGCAAACCACCCCTGATTCATCTCCAGCACAAAGCGCACAGGCTTGGCCGAGCAGTGGGAGGTCTCGTCCAGCGGCTTCATATCGGCCAGGTTGACGATGGTGCCGTCGTCGGCCACAAAGGCCGCCGTCAGCGGCAGCACGGTGTTGCGCATCCAGAAGCACTGCACGCCAGGCTGGGCAAAGGCAAACAACATGCCCTCGTGCGCCGGCATTTGCTGGCGGAACATCAGGCCGGTCTGGCGGCTTTCATAGGTCTGGGCCACCTGGGCATCGATGCGGTACATGCCAATGCGCATCTCGGTGCGTGGCAAGTCCATCTGGGGCTGGCCTTGGACTGCGGCCGCAGGGGCTGGCGTTGCCGGCGTGCCGGTGCGTGCCAGTGCGGTGCCGGCCAGAGGCAGGGCGCAGGCCAGCAGGCACAGGCTGCCGAGGCGGCGCAAGGAGATGGGCCTGGTGAAGCCAAGGCGAAGGCGGTGGTGGCGCATTGGAACTCTCAAGGGATGGGGAAACGGCCGCAGCAAGCTGCTACCAGCCAACGACACATTGTGCGGCATGCGCAGACCTGGGTCAGCAAACTGACACATAGCGTGCCGTAGTTGACGCGAGGCAGTGGGTGCAGTCGATAGAATCGGCCGCAGTGCATGCAATACCCGTATATCTGGAGACCATAACGACATGACCGCCTACCAGCACATCGTGGTGCCACCCGCTGGCAAGAACATCACCGTTAACGCCGATCAAACCTTGAACGTACCCGATCAGCCCATCATTCCCTTTATTCAGGGCGATGGCGTGGGCGTGGACGTGAGCCCGGTGATGCGCAAGGTGGTGGATGCTGCCGTGGCGCAGATCTATGGCGGTCGCCGCCAGATCCACTGGATGGAAATCTACGCCGGCGAAAAAGCTGTGGGCCTGTACGGCCCGGATATGTGGCTGCCTGCCGAGACCGTGGATGTGGTGCGCACCCACCCGGTGTCCATCAAGGGCCCGCTGACCACGCCTGTGGGCGGGGGCATTCGTTCGCTGAACGTCACGCTGCGCCAGGAGCTGGATCTGTATGTCTGCCTGCGTCCGGTGCGGCATTTCCGCGGTGTGCCGTCTCCGGTGCGCGAGCCCGAGAAGACCCATATGGTCATCTTCCGCGAGAACTCGGAAGACATTTATGCCGGCATCGAGTTCGAAGCCGGCTCCGACCGCGCCAAGCGCCTGATCGAGTTCCTGAACAAGGAGCTGGGTGTGCAAAAGATCCGCTTCCCCGAGACCTCGGGCATCGGCATCAAGCCCATCTCCCGCGAAGGCACGGAGCGTCTGGTGCGCAAGGCCATCCAGTACGCCATCGACCAGGACAAGCCCTCGGTCACGCTGGTGCACAAGGGCAACATCATGAAGTTCACCGAAGGGAGCTTTCGTGACTGGGGCTATGCGCTGGCGTGCAAGGAGTTCGGTGCCGAGCCCATCGATGGCGGTCCCTGGATGCGCGTCAAAAACCCGCGCACCGGCGGTGACATCGTCATCAAGGATGTGATCACCGATGCGTTCTTGCAGCAGGTGCTGCTGCGCCCGGTGGAGTATTCGGTGATCGCCACCATGAATCTCAATGGCGACTACATCTCCGACGCCCTGGCCGCGCAGGTGGGCGGTATTGGCATTGCGCCCGGTGCCAATATGTCCGACTCCATCGCCATGTTCGAGGCCACCCATGGCACCGCGCCGCGCTACGCCGGCAAGGACTATGTGAACCCCGGCTCCATGATTTTGTGCGCCGAGATGATGCTGCGCCACATGGGCTGGAGCGAGGCGGCAGACCTCATTGTCGAGGGCATGGAGCGCACCATCCTCAGCAAAAAGGTGACCTATGACTTTGCCCGCTTGATGGCGGGCGCCCAGCAGGTCAGCTGCTCGCGCTTTGGTGACGAGATGATCGAGCAGATGCGCAATGTGTGAGGCGTAGCTCGTAGAGTCCGTCATTCAGCCCAGTGCGGCGCTCAGCAAAAAGGAACACCGAGGTGTTCCTTTTTTCATGGTTTTTGGCAGGCCTTATCGCACATTCCAGGCCATCAGCACGGCCTCTCCCTGGGTTGGGATGCTGGAGTGGCGCAGGGGAATAAGGTATTGGGAATCTGCAGCGCCTTGGCCGTAAAAAGGTATTTTTTGCAGCCAATCATCCCATTTCTGGCAGATGCCGGTGTCGTCTGCGGCAGCCAGAAACACCAGCTGCACCTTGTGCAGCGGGTCCAGGGATGGGGCGGCATCGAGCTGCAGCAGTTTCTCATGGTCACGCTGAATCTTCGCGCGCCATTTGTTCTGGGTACCACTGCCAACCAATGCCATTTCCATCAGGTATCGCCCCTGGCTGTGCGGACATGTGCTCAGCAAGTCACCCATGATGGCTGGCATGGGGTGCTGGCCCAGATTGCCATAGTGCGGTCGTCCCTCGCAGGCATGGCCTGCGCGCAGAAATGCCGCAAAAAGCTCCCAATTCAGCCATTCTTCAAAAGAGGCCCCGCTGTGGCTGAATGCATGCAGCAGATCGGACTTCCTCAAAAACCAGGGGCCCAGAATATCGACGACGGTTTGTGAAGCGTTGTATGCCATGGCATTGAAAAATAAAAATGGCTGCAAGCATGCAGCCATTTGGGAGGGGGCAGCTTTTCAGGTGCCATCACCTGCCGTTTTGCCCTCAAGCAGCCATGGGTTCTGCCAGCAGGAACTGCGCATAGTCCTTGCCCGCAATCCACTTTGGCGGTTTGCCACGGCCCGTCCATTTGGAGCCGGTATTGGGGTCATAGTATTTGACAGGGGCCTTGGCTTTTTTCTCGGCTTCCCAGGGGAAGACCTGTTGGGCAGTAAAGCCGAACTCCTTGACTAACTGGCGCACGGAGGCCAGGGCGCTGGCGGACTCGGTCTTGCGGGCCTGGGCGATCAGGCGGTCCAGTTCATCTTTTTGGGAAAGCAGCTGTTGGTAGCTTGTCATGCTGGGAGAGTGGAGAGGGTGGAGCAAAAGAAAGCAGGCAATGGCTGCCTGCCAGAAGGAGTCAGGCTAAGGGGCGCAGTGCCCGCTCGCCAGAAGTGATGGTAACGGATTGTTTTAGCTGCGCGCTGGATTCTCTCGGTGTAGGCGGTAAAAAACACACGCTGTTTACGGCATGTGCCTGCAGAGTGCCAGGAGCGTCGCCAAACGCTTGGCTAGCGCAGGAGGCCCCTGAAGAGGGCAGAAGAGCTTGGCTCTATGCCCGCCATTTTTTTCACGGATCGGGCATGGTGCCTGAAGTGGCCTTCAGTCTTTCAGGGCCTCCGTGAGATAGACCGACTGGGTCCAGCACGGCCATGTGCCGCTTGCTGATGGAAAGCGCGGTGCCCGCCTTGTACCGCACATATCTCAAATATCTCAAATATTCTTTTATCCATTTCATGGGATGGATAATGTATTTTCCCATTGAGAAATGGGCAAGACATTATTGATTTTTACACTCAAGGCTGCCATCAATCGGATGGCGTCCGTCTCGGATAAATTCACGTTGAAATAATCAATATCAATGCATTCAACTATATCTGAATTTTCGGACGGGTTTTCTTTTGAATATCTTGGTGATATTTTTGAGATTTAAACCGAGGTTGAATGTTTTATTATAAAAATAATAAAACTATTTGAGTGATGGTGTCGATAGATTTTGAGAATTTTGTAGGCGGAAGACGGGCTTTGTGTAGGCGGTTCTTTGGCTTGTGTAGGAATGCCGCTACAAGATTATCGGACAAACGGTCACTCTGGAAAAATGTAACCGTAAGTTAGTATTTTTTTAAATCAATTTACATCTTCGGGCAATGGGTGCATGACAGTGAATGTCGCAACAGGTTTTATGTGCGGGAATATGCCGAGGGTAATCCATTCAATATTGGGTTGCATCGAGATGATTATTTCCTGGCGTTTTCAGTAGCTTGCTGGGAGTGGGGGGTGCTGAGCCATCAGATTCTCTTTGCAAGCAATGCGGCGGTCTGCATGGCACAGGTACATGCCGTTTCCGTAAATAAGGAAAACCGCAGTCTCAAGCGTTTGAGATCGCTCCTGGTCGCAAGGATTTGTGAGATTTTTTGCCATCTCCAATCTTCATCAGAGCGCTAAAAGCCTTTATTTTCTTGTTTCCACGAGGGAGTTGGAACTTCTGTCGGTGTGAGTTTCGTTGACTGCAAAAACGTGAAAATAGAAAGATGAGGGTGTGATATATGCTGAGATTCAAAAAGAAGAAGCTTGTGCTTGCCATTGTAAGTAGCGGATTGTTCCCGGCAATGACATATGCACTGCCTCATAACAGTGCGCAAGACTTGAGTGTTGTTTTATGGGCAAATGCAGGTTTCGGTTATGCGGGCTCGGTTTATGTGCCTGAAAATGAGAAGCTGCAGTCCACAGAATTTTTTTATCTGAGAAATTTTAACCCAAAGAATACGGCGCATGACACGGCGCTTTACCTCTTGGATAAAAATTCATCGCTGACTTTGCCTGGGGACTCTCCCGGGGCAGGTGAGCCTGGGTTTAAAAGTTCTGTCATTTCATCCTATACCGATAAGTACAAATCCGGGATCGCGGTGAAAATAGGAAGCAATTCTTTTACGCTGACTGAAAGGCCCATTCTTACAGCGGAGGATACGGATTTTTTTGCTGATGCTATAGGGTTGCAGATTAACAGCGGGGTAGTCAACCTCAAAGGGGTTGCTATTTCAGCATTGGATAAAGGGATTGATATTTACGATATAGATGCTGATGGCACGAAAGGTGTTGGCAGCCGGCTCAATTTGGAAAATTTCAGCATCAAGTTTGATGCTGCACGCTTTAATGAATTGGTGAAGAATGTGACGGGAACGGCTGCCAACTTCACGGACAAGCAAAAAACAGACAGAGGCGTGCTCATAGGGGGAACTGGTGTCAAAGGTGAAACAGTGGCCTATTTGACCAATGGAGAGATTGAGGTAGAAGATCAAGCTATTTCCATCATTAACGCAGCCGCGGTATATGTCGATCGCGTCAAAATATCCACCACCAAGTACCCGGGATCTTCGACTGTCAGCGCATCTGGAAAAGATTCCTATGTCTCTATTAAAAACTCTGAAATCACGACAAAGGCAACGGGGGTGCAGTCCAGCGGTGGGGAGATTGACATCGAAAACACGCTGATAGAGCGCCGAGGCTACGGCTTTGGTGTGCTTGCCCGTTATGGTGGAAAACTATCTATAAAAAATAGCAAACTCACTTTGACAGGAGGGACTCAATCCGGAGATCTTGGGTTTACTTCTGCTGCGGTTTCTGTTCGTGAGAAAGACTCAAAAGTAACGCTGTTCAACGTTGAAATTGAAGACCAGATTTCCAATCTCACCACGATGAAGGGAATCTATGCTGACCTGCGTGGTGAAGTGGAAGGGACCCAGGTGAAATACAAGACCGCATCACCTGGTGCTTTAGGGGTGCAGATCGCCGACAACGCCAAAGTGAGTTTGACGGATTCTGTCTTTGAGCTGGAAGGTGCACAGTCGGTAGGTGTTTTTTCTGGAGGAGGTGATTTCACGGCAGACCACTCCATGTTTACGAGCAAAGGTGCTTTGCTAAGAATCTACGCAAACAGCTCGGATGCGAGTTATATTCATTTGAAGAATAACTCTGTATTCGCATCGGAAAATATTCTGCTGCGCAATGACTCTCTGACTGAAGAGGCTTTCCTGACAGCGGATCATTCTTTGATGGCCGGGCGCATTAATGGTGGATTCAATACGGATGTGACACTGAATAATCATTCGGAGTGGTCATATTCTGGCACTTCAAATTTCAGAAACCTGGTGTTGGATAATTCCATTGTCAAAATGAATAAGCCCGATCAGGGGCAATTCAATACCCTGGAAGTCAGCAAGCTGCAGAGCCAGAAAGGCACCATCCAGTTGTGGACCGAGTTCAGTGGTGACGCTTCCATCAGCGACAAAATAATGGTGATGGAAGAGGCGACAGGTAAGACCGGTTTGAGCTTCAAAAAAGCGGTGGGAACGGGTGAGCAAACCCAAAATGGCATCAAGGTGGTGGATGCCATAGACAGCTCGGCATATGGCGGCCCTGTGGCGGTGACCGGCGCAGATGCTTTTTTTATTGATGCTTCTTCCGATGGCTACCGCCAAGGCAAGGGAACGATTGCCGTTGGTGCGTACGAATACGCCTTGAAAAAAGGTGGCAGCAACGCAGATGAGAGCTGGTATTTGCAGTCTGAGAAAATGAGTGTGCCGGGACCGGCCCCCGAACCTTTGATTCGCCCGGAGGTGGATATCTATTTTGCCAACCGGGCAAGCATGCTGAATATGCAGCAGCACCATTTGAAGCAGCGCGTGATGGATGGCTGGCAGGCGCCCGTGGCCTGGGTGCGACTGGACCACAAACAAGAGAAGTTCAACAACCAGTTTGATTTTCAGCGCAAGAGCGATATGAACCTGGCGCATTTCGGCATCGATGTGCTGAGAAAAGATTTGGGCGACAAAGGGCTGCTGCAACTGGGTGTCATGGGCCTGATTGGCCAAAACAAGAGCAAGCTGCGCAATGACATAGGCAACGCCAAAGGCAAGACCGATGGCTACAACCTGGGCGCCTATGCCAGCTGGTACCAGAAGCTGGACGGCAATACCGGCGCTTATGTGGAAAGCTGGCTGATGCATGGCTGGTTCAACAACAGCACCCAGGGCAATGGCCTGGCCGAAGAAAAATACAAATCCAGGGCGCTGTCCTTGTCGCTGGAAGCAGGTTATGGCTTTGAGCTGCCCTGGAGAGATACCAACCATCGTTACACCCTGCAGCCGCAGGCGCAGCTTGTTCTCAGCCATCTGCATTCGGATGATGTTTATGAGAAAACCAAAACCCAGGTCAGGCATGAAAACGGCAGCCAGGCTGCCTACCGTGTGGGTGTGCGTTTTCAGGGGGATACAAAGCAAAGCAATGGCTCGGTGGTATCGCCTTTTGCCGAACTCAATCTTTGGCACCAGCCACAAAACAAGGACATCCGCTTTGACAGCAAGGCCATCAGCGATCAAACCCCCTCCACGATTACCGAAGCGGTGCTGGGCGTGAAAATGCGGGTGAAGCCGAGCTGGGATATTTCCGGGCAATTCAACTACCAGCAGGGCAGTCAAAGCTATAAGCAAAAAATCGTGCAACTGGGCGTGCGTTACCAGTGGCAATAAAAACGGGAGCCCCTGCTGCTGCAGGGCTACCTGACCGCGACCCAGCGCATGGGTGCATGGGTGTTTGGACTGGGGCCTTGGGCCCCAGTCGCTTTTTTACCGAAAGGTGCAGGCAGCAGACCGCCATTGCAGAGACCGCGAAATCGATCAGGCACTCACTGGGGCTGGGGGGGGGCGGGTTTGCTGGAAATGGGGCGCAGTCGCGCGATGGACAGGGGTTGCTGCAAGGCCTGCCCAGGCCGCGCTATGGTGGCATGGCCCGCAAAGGGTGAGGTCTTCCAGCCAAGAGACCTCCATAAAAACCGGAGACAAGCATGCATATATTTTCTTTCTCGCACGCCCTGGTGCGTTCCCATGGCCACGCCGCTGCGCCGCGCCGCTCTGCCGTGGCAGTGGCTGCCACGGCCTTGCTGGCCGCAACGCTGTGGAGCGCTGCGCCGCAGGTCCATGCCCAGGCCCAGACAGCGGCAGCCCCTGCCGCCACCAGCAGCCCGGCCGCGCTGGCGCTGCAGGCCCAGATCGACGAGCGCGCCAAGGCCATCGAGAGCAAGCTGATTGCCTGGCGCCGCGACATCCACCAGCACCCGGAAATGGGCAATCTGGAAACCCGTACCGCAGCTCTGGTGGCCGAGCATTTGCGCCAGCTGGGCATGGAGGTGAAAACCGGCGTGGCCGTCACCGGTGTGGTGGGCCTGCTCAAGGGCGGCCAGCCCGGGCCGGTGGTGGCGCTGCGTGCCGATATGGATGCGCTGCCGGTGAAGGAAAACGTGGACATTCCCTTTGCCTCCAAGGCCAAGGGTGTGTACCTGGGCAAGGAAGTGGATGTGATGCATGCCTGCGGGCATGACACCCATGTGGCGATTTTGATGGCTACGGCCGAGGTGCTGGCCGGCATGAAGCAGCATTTGCCCGGCAGCGTGAAGTTCATCTTCCAGCCCGCTGAAGAGACGCCCGCCACCTTCGAGCCCGATGGAGAGAAGATCTGGGGCGCCAAGCAAATGATCAAGGAAGGGGTGATGCAAAACCCCAAGGTGGATGCGGTGTTTGGTCTGCACGCCTCCAGCGCCTACCCAACTGGCTGGATCGCCTGGCGCCCGGGGCCGGCCATGGCGGCGGCGGACCAGTTCTGGATCGACGTGCAAGGCACGCAAACCCATGGCGCGCGCCCCTGGCAGGGGATTGACCCCATCGTCACCGGCTCGCAAATCGTGTTGGGTCTGCAGACCATCATCAGCCGCCAGGCCAATATCGGGCTGGAGCCTGCCGTGGTCACCGTGGGCACTTTCCATGGCGGCAACCGCATGAACATCGTGCCCGACGCGGTGTCCATGACGGGCACTGTGCGTACCTATGACGAGGGCATGAAGAAAGACATCCACCGCCGCATTCACACCACGGCCACCCATATTGCCGAAAGCGCGGGTACCACGGCCAAGGTGAAGGTGGTGGAGCTGTACAACGCCGTGGTCAATCCGCCTGACTTGACCGCGCAGATGGCACCCACGCTGCAGCGCGTGGCGGGCAAGGGCAACTTCGGCGTCATGCCCAAGGCCACGGGCTCGGAGGATTTCTCCTTCTACCAGCAGGAGGCCCCCGGCCTGTTCTTCAACCTGGGCGTCACCCCCAAAGGCCAGGACCCCGCCAAGGCAGCGCCCAACCACTCGCCCAACTTCTATGTGGATGAGTCCGGCCTGATCTTTGGCGTGCGTGCGCTGGCCAATCTGACGGTGGACTATATGTTGGCGGCCAAGTAAGCGCCGCGCCCGCTGGCAGTCCCTGTGGCTGCCAGCAGGAGCCCCGTTTTGCGGAAGGCCCGGGCTTCAACCTCTTCATGGTGAAGCAGGGCGTGGTGCATACGCCGGACAGCGGGGTCTTGCATGGCATCTCCCGCCAGACCGTGCTGGAGTTGTGTGTGCGGCAAGGGCTTTGTGCCCGTGTTGCACCGTTGCCGGTGGCAGAGCTGCGCGCCGCCGATGAGGTGTTCATCACCTCCACGGCCGGAGGGGTGATGCCGGTGTCACGCTTGGACGCTCAGGCACTGCCGCATTTTCCTGGCCCGATCACACAGCGGCTGCACGCAGCGTATTGGGCGCTGCATGACGAGCCAGGCATGCGTGACCCTGTGGACTTCGGCGGCTGAGCACGCAGTGAGCGGCAGGCGCTGCGCCACGGTGGCGTCGCCACGCTGCACACGGCCACGATTGGCCTGGCGCAAAGGAGCAGGTGCAGCATGTCCTGCGGGTGCATATGCAGTGCCGGTTCTGGCTGATGGGTAAACAGCGGGCCCAACTGACCGGTGAGGTTCATGCGACCGGTGCTCAGGCCGAAAGAGGCGTGCGTATCGCAGGGCTGGGGCCATGTGCAGGCCTGTCACTGCGGCTGTGGGTCTCAGCGGGTGGATTGCCAGGGTCTTGTAGCGGAGCCTGGGTTCCTTTTTTCTCGTGTAAACCCGAAATTGACAGCGTTGTCATTTGGCGTGGGTATTCCATGGCCCAGCATGGTGTGCCTCCGTACAGACAGGCCTGTTGGCGTGCCCGGGAACCTCCTGCAACCGTGTCGGGGTGGTTTGATGTTCGGTTGCAGAGGACTTGCCTCTTTGCTGGGAGATGCTGCTTTGGCGGCCAGAAAAATGCACACATACCTTCAGACCATGCGCTGCGGCGTGCTGTGGACGTTGGCCCTGGTGGCTGGCACGGTTCAGGCAGAGCTCCAGGTGAACCAGGTCGGTTTTCTGCCCCTGGCAGCCAAGTGGGCTGCGGTCAGCGTGGGCAGTGGGCTGCAGACGAATGCATTTGCGGTGGTGAATGCAGCGACCGGCGCCACGGTGCAGGAGGGGCTGTTGCGCCCTGCGGCTGACTGGGCGCCGGCAGGGCAGCGCATACGACTGGCTGACTTCTCGACGCTGCAAACCCCCGGGCACTACCGGATTCGGGTGGCAGGACAGCTGGACTCTGCGCCATTCGAGGTCGGTGGCGGTGCGTATGAGGCGCTGTCCAAGGGGGTGATGAAGGCCTATTACTTCGCCCGCGCCGGCATGCCGCTGGAGGTGCGCTATGCCGGTGTGTACGCGCGCCAGGCAGGCCACCCGGATACCGAGGTGCGGGTCCATGCATCGGCGGCGAGCGCTTTGCGCCCGGCCGGCACTGTCATCGCCAGTCCCCAAGGCTGGTATGACGCTGGCGACTACAACAAATACATCGTCAACTCGGGCATCACGGTGGGGCTGCTGCTGGCGGCTTACGAGCATTTCCCCCAGATTGCAGGGGCCTGGCAGGTGAATATTCCGGAGCAGGGCAACGGCTTGCCGGATGTGTTGAACGAGGTGGCATGGAATGTGGACTGGATGCTGTCCATGCAAGACCCGGCCGATGGGGGGGTCTACCACAAGCTCACGAATCTGCGTTTTGATGGCGAGGTCATGCCTGATGCCGCGACCGAACCCCGGTATGTGGTGCAGAAAACGACGGCGGCAACGCTGGACTTTGCAGCCAGCATGGCCATGGCCAGCCGCATCTATGCCCAGTACGAGGCTCAGCGCCCCGGTTACGCCCGCCAGCTGCTGCTTGCTGCGCAACGTGCTTTCGCCTGGGCCGGCGCGCATCCCCAGGTGTTCTATGTGCAGCCCGCCGATGTGGTGACAGGAAAGTACGAGGACCAGCAACTGGCCGATGAATGGGCCTGGGCCGCCACGGAGCTGTGGCTGACCACCAAGGCGCCGCGCTACCGCCGTCAGCTGGACCTTGCCGGCCTGTCCAGTGCTCCGCCGTCCTGGCAGGACGTCAGCGGCATGGCGTGGATGTCGCTGGCCCAGCATATCGCAGCGCTTCCTGCGGCAGATGCGGCACAGGTGCGCCAGGCCCTGCAGTCGAATGCGCAGCACTACATCGCGGACTGGCAGGCATCGGCCTACCGACTGGCCCTGCCGCCCACCGCATTCCACTGGGGCGGGACCAGCGCGGTGCTGGGTGAAGGCATGCTGCTGGTAGCGGCCTATCGCTTGAGCGGCGAGCGCGCGGCGCTGGATGCTGCGCAGAGCGCCGTGGACTATGTGCTGGGGCGCAATCCCTTGGGGCAGAGCCTGGTGACCGGCTTTGGCACGCATTCCCCTTTGCATCCGCACCACAGATCCTCCCGCGCGGATGGGGTGGAGGCGCCAGTGCCGGGCTTTGTGGTGGGAGGGCCCAACCCCAAGCAGCAAGACAAGGCGGAATGCCCACCTTACCCGTCTGCCCCGCCGGCGCTGGCCTATGTGGATGACGCCTGCAGCTACGCCAGCAACGAGGTGGCGATCAACTGGAATGCGCCCATGGTCTATCTCCTGGCAGCCTTGCAGGCCTTGACCTCTTCCGCGCACTGACCCTGGCTGAGCGGCAGCAGCTCGGCCATGGCCAGCACCGCCTCGGCCACTTCCTGCAGGCGCCGGTTCTGGTTCATGGCGGTCTGGCGCAGCAGCTTGTGGGCCTCGCTTTCGCTGAGCTGGCGGTGCGCCATCAGCAAGCCCTTGGCGTGCTCCAGCGTCTTGCGCTCGGTGAGGGCCGAACGCGCACTGGCCAGCTCGGTGTGCATGGCCTGCAGCCGCTGGGCCTGCTCCTGCACCAGGGCCAGCACCGATTGCTCCAGCTGCGGCGCCAGCCCTGGACCCAGGCCGCTGGGGGGCAAGCTGCTGCCCGGCGGCCTGGGGCTTGCCACTTCCGGGCTGCGAAAGAATTCAGGCAGGCTGGCGTCTGGCGCGCGGGATGTGGCGGTGGCCGCTGCGGGCGCCTGCAGCAGGCAGCGGCAGCGCTGTTCCAGCTCTTCGGCCAGCAGCATCTCGATGCCGTGCATGCCATCCATGCGGGCGCTGCAGGCCTCAAACCAGGCCTGGCCCTGGGCCGTATCCAGCGGGCTGCCTGCCAGGCCGAGCGCACGGCCTCGGGGGCGCAGTCGACAAACACCTGCAGGCAGCGCTCCTGGGCCTCAATCAGGTGCAGCCAATGCTGCTGATGGGCTACCGTGCACTGGCCGGCTGCAAAGGCGGCAGCCCCTGTGGCCCGCTCCTGGCCCGCCAGCTCTTTTCCCTGCATGCAATGGAACATGGCCACCATCAGGCGCGAGATGCCGGGCTGGCTGGCGCTGTCCGCCGCTTCAAACACCACGGCCAGCAGCCCTGCCACCAGGCGCATATAGGCGGTGGTGCAGGCATCGGCATCCAGCGTCAGATCGGTCACGCAGCGGCGCAGGCCGGGCAGGGCATCCAGTCCCTGCAGCGCATACGCCAGGTGGTTGAATAGCCGGGCGCCATGGCCGCCGTGCAGGGCGCCCATGTCCAACTGGCCTAGCAAGGCATGCAGCTGCAATGCGGCTGCATCGCTGGACTCGTGCTGTGTCTGCAGCGCAGCCCGCCCTTTTATGCCCCCGCTGGCCAGCACGATATTGGAAAGACCGCGCTATTTTTGCAGCACATGGACGAGCACGGCCAACTGGCGCACCAAAGCGCTGGTGCGCAGTAACTGCTGCAGCTCGGCCATTTCACAGCGGCGGGCAGCAGTCAGATAGTGCAGGGCATTGGTCATGGCGGGCCGGTGCATCGGACTTGGAGGGGTGAAATTCTGCAAATTTCATGCCTTGTAGCACGCGTTGGCTTGCATGGCTGTATCCAAATACAGTGGCAGCGCTGGGTGCTGCAGACTGCGGGTAAGCATCAACGCGGCTCTAAGAGTGGCTAACACCACTTCTCCAGAGGGCCTCGCAGAGCGGTTATGCTCGCTGCCCTCATGGCACGACGACCCGTAAGCAAAGAACTGTGGCGACAGCTACAACCCCTGATCCCAGCCTTCGTGCCTTCTGCCAAAGGCGGTGCGCGCAAACGCGCAATCAGCGATGAAGCTGCCCTCAACGGCATCTTGTTCGTGCTGCAAACAGGCATTCCATGGGAAGACCTTCCCCAATCCCTGGGCTACGGCAGCGGCATGACTTGCTGGCGGCGCCTGCGCGACTGGAACGCCGCTGGTGTCTGGGAGCAGCTGCACCAAGCCATGCTGACTCGCTTGCGTGAACATGACCAAATCGATTGGAGCCGGGCCAGCATTGATGGCTCCTCGGTACCAAGCCCCCGGGGGGCCAGGAAACGGGCCCAAACCCCACGGACAGAGGCAAGCTCGGCTCCAAGCGGCACATCGTCGTAGATGCCAGAGGCATCCCGCTGGTGATCTTGGTAAGCGGGGCGAACAGGCATGACTCCAAGATGTTCGAGAAGTGTGTGGACGCGATTCCTGCGATTGCTGGCCTGCCAGGGCGTCCCCGTAAAAGGCCAGCCAAGCTGCACGCCGACAAAGGCTACGACTTCAAGCGATGCCGAGCCCATCTGAGGCAGCAGGGCATCATGGGCCGAATTGCCAGAAGAGGCATTGAGAGCAGCGAGCGGCTGGGCAAACACCGGTGGGTGGTGGAGAGGACGCACAGCTGGTTTGCAGGCTTTGGCAAGCTGCGAATCCGCTTTGAACGACGGCTGGATATCCACGAAGCGCTGCTGAAATTGGCGGCAGCGATCATCTGCGCGCGCTTCGTGGATCGGTGGTGTTAGCCACTCTTAAAGGGATAGTCGCAGGGCGTGGTGTAGCTTTGTAGTCGGAAATAGCGGCTGTAGTTATAAAACTTTCTATTAACTATGGGAATAGAGTTCTTCGAATATTTCTCATAAGAATCAAATTAAATATTCCGACAAGAGCACCAACGAATGTACCTAGAGATAAAATCAAAAAATTACGGTTTTCAATCTTCTTTATGGATTGGTTAATGTTTCCGTCGATTTTGTGCATTTTGAATTCAGGAGTATTATTTTTTATTTTCTGCAAACGCTCTAACTCTATCTCTTTCTCACGCAGCCCTTCAATGAAAGGATCATCACTTACGCGATTTTTTAATACATCCAATTCTGCCTTTAATGCCTTCACTCCTAGTGTATACAACTGGGATCCATTGACATGTTGCGTCACTTTATCGATCTGCTGAAATGGAGTCAGAATAAACTGAGGGCCTTGAATTCCAACTGCTTTTGCTATTATTAACGCCTCTTGTAATTGTTCTTCTCTATCTTTCCGGATTTTTTGTGCCAAAAATCTGTAATAGCTTAAATCTTCTTGTGCTTTTGTCAAATTGGAATTAACTTCTGCCATGTAATCGTTTAAAAAACGTTTTTTAGCCAACTCTTCGGTTTGGTTTAAAAAATCATGTGTCCAGCTCTCGGCTAATGCACTGGTTGGCGCCTGGATACGTACGTTGTAACTTAATACATGAGAGAGATCGAAAGTACCAGTTGGGCTCCTTGCGACGATAACTTTGTCATATTGAGGGCGCACCTTAATAGCGATTTTCAGAGTATCAATTAAATCGCGGTCAATAAAATTTGATTTATCTGATGGATTGGAGGATGTTGTTTTTATCGAAGGAAGATAAACATCTTCGAAAAATATTTTTTTTGTTTCATCAGACATTAATTCTCGAGAAAAATATTTATAAATATCTGCTGGAGATGAATTTCCAAATCTTGGTAATATATCTTTTTCTGAGGTGATTTCAGAGATGTCTTGAGCAGAAGGGAGATCTAAAAATAACGATACCTCATATTTTTGTTTTATTAATGAAATTATGATTAGAGATATTAATAAACCCAATAGTGGCCCAATAATTAATTGTCGCCAATGTGTTTTAGACAAATTTATGACATCTGAAAATTTTATTACGTCACTGCTTTCTGTCATTTTTTTTCCATTATTTTATTGTGTGAATAAATACAACTACATCCGTAGTGTTTGCGTTATGGTGATCTAGTCATGCCTATTTTAATACATATGCGATATTGAATTTTACGGTTTACACATTGAGAGATTTTATTAAATTTGTATGATTTTGAGAATTCTCATAAATTTTGTATTTTTATAAATAGTCATCATTTTTTATTTTTCTTAAAATTAAATAACCTAATTTATTCGAGAAATGAAGTTCGTCCCAAAATAATGGGGTTTCCATTTTTTGATATGTATTTTCTATCGTTATAGACGTCATGTCGTAGAAAGGTATGTTTTTTATTTTTGAATAATCTGAGATTTTTTTCTTCCAATTTAATGCGGAATTCTGCAAGCGACTCTTCTGCATGCGGGTTTCCCACTGATCAGATGATGGGAGTATCATAAGAGAGAGAACTATTTTTTTTTGATCTGTTAATTTAATTATTTCCTCAATTTCCTCAATTTCCTCATGATTTGTGGTTTCGCTGGAGCACTTTTCTTCCTGTGAATTTAAAAATATGGAGTAGTATCTGTTTTTTATTTCTATTTCTTTTCGCGATATTCCTGTGGTGTTATATTCAAGATAATTGAGTGAGTTATCAAAATATCCGACTCCAAAACTCGGAGTGGAAAAATTTATTTTTATAGTTCTAAGTGTTTGAATGAATATTTTTTCTAAGCTCAGAAGATTGGCTAATATATTCTCATGCTTGAAAGAAAAGTTTGAAATTGGTTTGCAATGATTTGAGGTCATGAAATTTATTTCTAAGAAAATTTTTTTAATGGATTTTGTTTTTATCATTTTTCTTATTAACTCTTTCGCTTGGATTGTTGTTAATCCATTCAGGCCGGCAACCAGTACGCTGGAATCCATTAATTTTGATGCGGCTTCCTGATTAATCCCTCTTCTGACTCGAGATGATCCAATGATAATAATTTCAGGCTCCTGGAGCAATGTGGAGAGCATCGCTGATTGAGCTTGATCTTCCTGAGGGATTTCTAATTTTATTGTGTTGAAAATATAGGATTTTCTATTTTCCCATAAATTATAAGGATTGGTGATATATATTATATAAATAATAGAGAATAAAAAAATCGAAGTGAGAAAAATTGATGTAAGTATAAATTTTTTCGGGCTTATACTAAAATGCAGCATACTTAAAATCGCTAGCTAAAGAAAGATTTAATATGGATATGCTTAAAGTAAAAGATATCAAAATAATCCATGGTGCGCTCAGGCTCCACTGAGTAGAAGTTGGTCGTATATTTTTTTTCTGGAAACTCCAATCAGGTAACTCTTTAGCTATTAAATCCATCATTGAGGGACAGAACCAAAAGATAAAGATGGATATCATTAATGACAAAACGTGGTGTAGCTCAGGCTGCCTAATTTCTATTGAATTCACTCCAAGCATGGTGACCATAATATGAATGGATGTCTCCATATCAGGAGCTGCCCACATGCATACTGAGAAAGTAATTACAACTAGTGTAAATAATCTGCCAAGCCATTGCTGAATAAATCCACCACGCCGTGAAACAATAGATGATCGACGAAAGGCATTATTGCAGATGATTAAAAAACCTTGAAATAATCCAAATGCCAGCATTGGCAATGTTACGCGATGCCACATGGCGACAAATATCATTGCGAGCATCAAGGCAAGATAATGCCTCCATATTTTTCTGCTTTTGGTTAATGGTCGATAAATATTGTCATGAATGAATCGACCAAGAGTGATATGCCAGCGAGTCCAAAATTCCGCAGGACTTGTTGAGCGAAATGGGGCATGAAAATTAACGGGGAGATGAATGCCGAACATCCTGCTAATACCCATTGCCATTTCAGAGTAACCACTAAAATCTAAATATGCTTCAAAGAGGAAGGCCATACAGGCCATCCAAGCTTCCAATGTTGAAATAGGGGATCCACTCGCGGCCCTTGCAAAGAAATCTCCCTGAATAGAATTAAAAGGATATGATAAACAGACTTTTTTAAAAAGACCCATTGAAAATAGTGTCAGACCTACTGCGCAGCGGTGCATCAATGGCTCCTGCGCAGAGACCTGTAAAAATTGAGGTAGCATCTCTTTGTGGGAGAGTAAAGGACCTGCTGGAAGATGGGGAAACCACGCTACAAAAAGCGTATATTCCGCAGCATTTGTTGCATGAGCATTTCCTTTCGCGACATCGATTAAATAGGAAATTTGTGTGAACGTATAGTAGGAGATGCCTAAAGGGAGCAGTGAATTGGCTGTCTCGGAGAAATGCCAAGTGTGTGGAATTTTAAAAAAAGAGAGTAAGAATATATTTGATATTATGGAGATAAATAAAATAATCTTATTTTCATGATATTTTTTTCCCATCATGTATTTTGCGAATAGCCAATTTGCAGTGATTGATAAAATCAGTACCAAGATATTTTGTGCATCATTGGCAATATAAAATATTAATGAAATGGAAATTGCAAAGTAGATTGATTTTTTTTTGTTATTATTGAGTTTCTGATAAAAAATCAATGAAGCAGGAAGAAATATAAAGATGAAGCTATATGACGTAAAGCTCATTTTAAAATTAAAAATGAATTTTATTTTCTATTAAGAAATAGACCTGCCCACATCTCTCGGACTTCAATCCAATCTGAAAGATCCTCAGGGTTTCTGAATTTTTCGCGCAACTTGGAAAGATAGGTTGTCAATCCCATGGCATATGCTCTGCACTGGCGGCAATCAATGTTTGAACTACAGCATTTCCCATCACTTTTTTCATGATCGATATGGAAATGCAATTGTTTGGTAAGGCGCACGCCGCAGTCATTCGCAATTCCTGTTATAGGATCAATGTTGTACGGATTTTTACTAGTAACCCAGCTGTCATATGCCAATGAATATCGTATGGTGTTTGGGAAGCGATTAATTGCCTTTTGAATTTCTCCTCGCGCGTGAGAAAAATCTTCTTCACTCATAACTAGATTTTTCTCTGCATTACTAATTCTGAAATATGATTTGTCGTTACCTTCATTTCTTTGGATTTTCTCAATGTAGCGTGTTGTTGGACTAAAGTAGCTGAACGTAAGAGGTAAGCCGTGAGACTCGGCCATCTGAGCCATAGGGATAATATTGTCAATATTGAGTGCTGATATGGTAAATATACATACTGCTCTGGGGTCGTTCTTGTAGTTGTTGAGTGCTTTAGATAAAATATTCCCTGCCCGAAGGGCCATTCCTGTTTCATCTGTACCCCAAGAAGAAATATGGATGCGATAATTAATATCATCCGGTAATCGAATGATGCCATTGGTGAATATAATTCCATTCGATATATGCCTCTGGGCACTGCGAATTCGCTCTGGAACCAGGCTGGGCTCCGCTCCAGCGAGATACGCTAAATTAACTCCGCGTCTAGCTTCTGATTCAAAGAACTTGTCCCACTCCAGTTCCGAACGAGAGTCGGAATGTCCATGATACTCATCGCCCTCAAAAAATAGGCATCCTTCACATCGCAAATTGCACTTCGAAGCAATGTCATAATTGGCCGCATTAAGAGTCCCAAGTTCCGAATGGAGCTGGCGAAGGCGTTTTAAATTATCAGAGCCGAGATTTTTCATTTTACAGAAATTTTATTTCGAATTAAATGGAGTAATATATTTAATTTTTTGAAAAATATATTCGATCTTATAAAGTGTTTTTGGATTTTTTGTTTATTATCTATGGTGTTAATCACCATAGATATCATTTATGAAAGCTAGATTCATGTTAATAAAATCGCCTGAATTCCATCGTCTATATCATTTTATTTAGCTCTTTTTGGCATACATGAATAATGTGCACCATGGTTCAATATATGGGGTGCGCTCCAGCAGTTGCACAGGCTTGTTGTTCTGGGGGCGGAGCATGAGCCGCTGAACCTCGTTTGCAGAGGCTTGGCGCTTGGTGATGCGAGTTGAATGCCGTTCCTGGCGCGGGTTGAAGTTCATCAGCCTGGTATTGGTAAAACGGCCGAGGGTCTGCTGTTGAGCCGCGTTCAGCATGCGCACTGGAGCATCGGCCGTAGAGGGGAAGCGCGTGCCGTCATTGCCATAAGGGATAAGGTACTGCTCGCGTGGATCAAGGCGCATGCAAGCCAGCCACCGCAGACTTTCCAGGAAAGCTTGACTGGCCAGCGCGCAGCTGGGACCGTCGAGAAAGAAGTGGGGTGCATGAGGCATGGAGGCATGCGGCACAGCTTTCCTGTGGAAAGGTCGCGCATCTGTGGGTGATTTGTGTCAATCCTATTCAAGATGTACGGTTCTGCATATCACTGTAATCAGTGATATTGGGTCTTTTTTTACTATGGCAGTGTGCAAACCTGTGTGGTGACGAGGACGCTGTAGAGGGGGGCTCTTGTAACTTTGGCGGCCTGCGGCGCACCAGCGCACCAGCGCGGCGACATGGCTGCAGTCGTGGCAGCGGTACAGGGCCGTGGCGTAGGTCGCAAAAACTTTGTTTTTCATAGCGGCCTGTGCGTTTGTAGCCTGCATATGAGTTGTAAAACACCATAAAAAAACCGACCGCCCCGCAAGGGACGGTCGGTTCTTTGTTGTGCCTGGGCAGCAAGCCCGGCCCACAGAGTGGGGGCCGGGCGAGCGTGCTGGCGCTGCTGGTTTAGGCCAGCTTGCCGATGATGGCGTTCAGCGTGGCGCTGGGGCGCATGGCGGCGCCGGTTTTTTCCACGCTGGGGCGGTAGTAGCCGGCGATGTTGCTGGGCTTGCCTTGCACGGCGTTCAGCTCGGCCACGATGGTGGCTTCAGCGGCGGCCATGGCTTGGGCCACGGGCTGGAAGGTGGCTTGCAGGGCGGCGTCCTTGGTTTGCTTGGCCAGCTCCTGGGCCCAGAACGATGCCAGGTAGAAGTGGCTGCCGCGGTTGTCGATGCCGGCGCCGGGCTTGCGCGAGGGGCTCTTGTTCTCGTCCAGGAAGCGGCCGGTGGCAGCGTCCAGTGCGTCAGCCAGCACCTGGGCCTTGGGGTTTTTCGCAAAACCGGCCAAGTGCTCCAGCGAGGCGGCCAGGGCCATGAATTCACCCAGCGAATCCCAGCGCAGGAAACCTTCTTCGACAAACTGCTGCACGTGCTTGGGTGCGGAGCCGCCGGCGCCGGTCTCGAACAGGCCACCGCCATTCATCAAGGGCACGATGGACAGCATCTTGGCCGAGGTGCCCAGTTCCAGGATGGGGAACAGGTCGGTCAGGTAGTCGCGCAGCACGTTGCCGGTGACGGAGATGGTGTCCTGGCCCTTGCGGATGCGGTCCAGCGAGAACTGGGTGGCCTTGACGGGCGACAGGATCTGGATGTCCAGGCCAGTCGTGTCATGGTCCTTCAGGTAGGTGTTGACCTTTTTGATCAGCTCGGCGTCGTGGGCGCGGTTTTCGTCCAGCCAGAACACGGCGGGCATGCCGGAGGCGCGGGCGCGGGTGACGGCCAGCTTGACCCAGTCGCGGATGGGGGCGTCCTTGGCCTGGCACATGCGGAAGATGTCGCCGGCTTCGACGGCCTGCTCCAGCAGCACGCTGCCGGCTTCGTCCACCACGCGCACAGTGCCGGCTTGGTCGATTTCAAAGGTCTTGTCGTGGCTGCCGTATTCCTCGGCGGCCTGGGCCATCAGGCCCACGTTGGGCACGGTGCCCATGGTGACGGGGTCCAGCGCGCCGTTTTTCTTGCAGTCGTCAATGACGGTCTGGTAGACGCCGGCGTAGCAACGGTCGGGGATGACGGCCTTGGCGGCTTGCAGCTTGCCTTCGGCGTTCCACATGCCGCCGGAGTCGCGAATCATGGCGGGCATGGAGGCGTCGACGATCACGTCGGAAGGCACGTGCAGGCAGGTGATGCCCTTGTCGCTGTTGACCATGGCCAGGGCGGGGCGCTCGGCAGACAGGGCCTTCAGATCGGCTTCGATCTCGGCGCGCTTGGCCTCGGGCAATTGCTCCAGGCGGGCGTACAGATCGCCAATGCCGTTGTTGGGGTTGAAGCCGATTTCGGCCAATGCGGCGGCGTGCTTGTCCAGCACGGGGCCGTAGTAGGCGTAGACCACATGGCCGAAGATGATGGGGTCGGAGACCTTCATCATGGTGGCCTTCAGGTGGGCAGAGAACAGCACGCCCTGGTCCTTGGCTTCTTGCACTTGCGCGGCCAGGAAGCTGCGCAGCGCCTTCTTGCTGATGACGGAGGCGTCGATCACCTCGGCGGCCAGCACCTTGGTGGCGGCCTTGAGGACCTTGGTTTCGCCCTTGGCGGTGGCCAGCTCGATGCGCACGCTACCGGCGTTTTGCACCACGGTGGACTTTTCGCTGCCGTAGAAGTCGCCAGCGTCCATATGGGACACGTGGGACTTGTTGTCGGCCGTCCAGGCACCCATCTTGTGGGGGTGCTTGCGGGCGTAGTTCTTGACCGACAGCGGTGCGCGGCGGTCGGAGTTGCCTTCGCGCAGCACGGGGTTCACGGCCGAGCCCTTGACCTTGTCGTAGCGGGCCTTGGCGTCTTTTTCGCCATCGTTGGCGGGCACATCGGGGTAGTCGGGCAGGGGATAGCCCTGGCCTTGCAGTTCCTTGATGGCCGCTTTCAGCTGGGGGATGGAGGCCGAGATGTTGGGCAGCTTGATGATGTTGGCTTCGGGCTGCTTGGCCAGCTCACCCAGCTCTGCCAGGTCATTGGCGATGCGTTGCTCGGGCTTGAGCAGCTCGGGGAACAGCGCCAGGATGCGGCCGGACAGCGAGATGTCGCGGGTTTCGACATCGATGCCAGCGGAGCGCGTGAACGCCTGCACGATGGGTAGCAACGAGTACGTTGCCAGCATCGGTGCTTCATCGGTCAGGGTGTAGATGATCTTGGAGGATGAAGACATGTTGTGATCTGTTGTCTAGGGTTCGAAAACGCGCCTGCGCGCGTGGCGTGTCTGCACCGGACAGGGGAGTGCCCGGCGCGCTATCTGTGTAGCGCACACAAGAGCCGGGCAAGGTCACAGGCTCAACTCTTGTATAAGACTTGAGTTTAGCATCAGCTTCCATACTATGGAACGGTGTTTTATGCTGCGCTGCAAAAGTCACCGGGTTTGGGGCGCTTTCCCCTCTGCAAGCCCGCAGTTCAGGGGTTTTCCCCGAACTGGGTTTTGAAGTCGAACTCCAGCTTCTGGCATTCCCCCGCCTCGGTGAAATGCACGGGCTTGCCCTCTTTGGGCGGCTTTTGCACTTCTTTCCAGCACAGGCGTATGGTTTCGCGCGCCACCCAGCGGGCTTCGGTTTCGGGGGTGTTGAGGAAATAACCCAGCGCCATCAGCAGGGCAAAGAACAGCACGGGCAGGCCAATCAGCCAGCGCACCAGACGGGGCTTGGGCGTTGGGGTTTCGGGTGTGGCGGAGGGATTGGGAGTTGCTTCAGACATGGGCGGAATTATCGGCGCCTGTCTGTAGCCACGGGCAGGCTTGCGGCGCGGTGTTGATGCGCATCAAGCTCGGCTGTGCAAGATGGCGCTGTCTGAGCAGCTTCTTTTTTGATAGCTGTCTGTGCAGGCTGTATCAATGCCCAAGGCTGAAAAGCCTCAGTCTTTGTGCTCCCAGGCCTGGCCCCAGTGCAGCACCTGTTCCAGCGCGCGGTCGCGTATGCCCATGGCCTGCAGGCCGTCGTAGGTGGCCAGGGCGTAGTCGCGCGTTGTGCCGTAAATACCGGCGGATTCGGCAAAGATGCGCTGGTACTGCTCGGGTGGCAGCAGGCCGCAGTAGCTGGGGCTGCGGCGTGACAGCGTAAAGGCCAGGGCACGCACAGGCCCTTCTTGCGTGTTGCAGGCAAGCCAGCGCGGGTCGTAGGTGGCCAAGGGCATTTCACGCTGCCACAGCAGCCGCAAGGTCTCACTCCCCTGGGCCGCGGGAATGCGATAGGCCGCGCCCTGGCAGCTGCCGCCGGGCAGCATGGCAAACACCAGGCCAGGCCGCTCGGGCGTGCCGCGGTTGATGCGGCTCCACATCTTCAGCGCCCGGTGCCAGCCAAACACCCGCGCATCGCGGCGCTCGGCAAAGTCAAAGTCAGGCCGCCAGATCAGGCTGCCATAGCCAAACACCCACAAATCTTCCTCGCCACCCCATTGCTGCAGCGTGCGCTGCAAAAAGATCTGGGGATCACGCCCGGGCAGGGGCGACAAGGTTGCGGGGATGGGGAACATGGACGTCGATGCTAGGCGTTTTTGCCATCTGCGCAATGGCTGTGGGGCCTTCCCTGGAGCATTTCAGTGCGCTCTTGCGCGTTGCCGGAGCCCCTCTCTCTCGTTTTCATGGAGAGAGAGGGAAAGACGCGAGGTGCAAGGCTGCACAAGAGATGTGCTTCACCTCACAACTCATGCTCAAGCCAGGCCGGCAGCCTGGGTCAGGCTTTCGATGGACTCGGTCAGCTCCAGCCAGCGTTCTTCGAGCGTGTCGATCTCATCGCCCACGGCCTTCAGGCGCTTGCCGGCTTCGGCGATTTCGGCCGGAGGCAACGGGGTGGCCAGCTTGGCCTCCAGCGCAGTCTTTTCGCTGGAGAGCACGGCCATTTTTTTGTCGATCTGCTCCTGCTCTTTTTTCAGCGGCTTGGTCTTTTCGGACAGCTGCTGGCGCGCGGCGGCGGTCTGTTTGCGTTGCTCGCGCTGGTCGCCCTGGGGCTCGGGCTGGCTGGCAGGTGCTGCGGGCGGGGCTGCCATGGCCACGGGTGCCGCAGCTGCGGCTGCAGAGGCTGCGGCCTTGCTGGTGGCAGCAGCGGCTTGGGCTTCGGCGTTCTTGGCTTCTTCGCGCAGGCGCTTGGATTCTTCCAGCAGGTAGCGCTGGTAGTCGTCCAGGTCGCCGTCGAAGGGGCCCACCACGCCGCGGCCCACCATCCAGAAGTCTTCGCACACGGCGCGCAGCAGGTGGCGATCGTGGGAGACCAGCATGACGGTGCCGTCGAAGTCGTTGAGCGCCATGGCCAGGGCCTCGCGGGTGGCCAGGTCCAGGTGGTTGGTGGGTTCGTCCAGCAGCAACAGATTGGGGCGTTGCCAGACGATCATGGCCAGCACCAGGCGGGCTTTTTCGCCGCCGCTCATGGTGCCCACGGCCTGCTTCACCATGTCGCCGGTGAAGTTGAAGCTTCCCAGATAGCTGCGCAAATCCTGCTCGCGGCTGGGTTGCTTGGCGTCGGGGCCCAGCTCCTTGGCCAGACGGATCATGTGCTCCAGCGGGTTTTCGCCGGGGCGCAGCACGTCCAGCTCCTGCTGGGCAAAGTAGCCGATGTTCAGGCCCTTGCCCTCGGTCACCGTGCCGGCCAGGGCCTTCATGGTGCGGGCAATGGTCTTGACCAGGGTGGACTTGCCCTGGCCGTTGGCGCCCAGAATACCGATGCGCTGGCCTGCCAGCACCGAGCGGTTCACGCCCTGGAGGATGGTGGTGGCTGTGCCCTCGTCGTCCACATAGCCAAAGGCTGCATCGCTGATGGCCAGCATGGGGTTGGGCAGGTTGGCGGGTTCCTTGAACTCGAAGGTGAAGTCGGCCTCGGCCAGCACGGGGCCGATTTTCTCCATGCGCTCGAGCTGCTTGACCCGGCTTTGCGCTTGCTTGGCCTTGCTGGCCTTGGCCTTGAAGCGGTCGATGAACTTCTGCAAGTGGGCCATCTTCTCCTGCTGCTTGGAAAAGCTGGCGGCCTGCAGTTCCAGCTGCTGGGCACGCAGCTCTTCAAACTTGCTGTAGTTGCCGCCGTAGCGGTTCAGCTGGCCGCTCTGGATTTGCAGCGTGACATTGGTGATGGCGTCCAGAAACTCGCGGTCGTGGCTGATGACGATCATGGTGCCGGCATAGCGCTTGAGCCAGGCTTCCAGCCAGACCAGGGCGTCCAAGTCCAAGTGGTTGGTGGGCTCGTCCAGCAGCAGCAGGTCAGAGGGGCACATCAGCGCGCGGGCCAGCTGCAAGCGCATGCGCCAGCCGCCAGAGAAGCTGTCCACGGGGTGGTCCAGCTCGCTGGCGCGAAAGCCCAGGCCCAGAATCAGCGCCTGGGCACGGGCCACGGCATCATGGGCGCCGGCGTCGTGCAGATCGGAATAGGCCTGGGCAATGGCCATGCCGTCGTCGTTGGCCTCGGCCTCGGCCAGCTGGCGCTGGACTTCGGTCAGGCGGGTGTCGCCCTCCAGCACAAAGTCGGTGGCGCTCTGGTCGGTCTCGGGCATGTGCTGGGCGACTTCGGCCATGCGCCAGCTCGACGGGATGTGGAAGTCGCCGCCGTCTTCGTGCAGCTTGCCGCTGAGCAGGGCAAACAGGGACGATTTGCCAGCGCCGTTGCGGCCCACCAGGCCCACGTTTTCACCGGGGTTGATGGTGGCGGAAATACTGTCCAGCACCACTTTGGTGCCGCGACGCAGGGTGACATTCTTCAGGGTAATCATTGGGGAGCGATTATCGCTGCGCCGCAGCACCTGCCGTGCGGCGGGGTGAATACAGCGGTTCCGCGGCATGGATCCAGTGGCATGAAGATGGCGTTTCAGCGGCAGCAGCAGAGGCCTGCGCGCAGCTGTGCCAGGCTACAAATGAAAGAGTTGTGAGCAACCATGTCTGGCGGGTGTGTCAGCGACATGGACCTACAAGATGGCGGGCGCACTGTCATCAAGATGACAGACTTTTTTCATTTTCAAGACCGCATCGGGCGACGGCTGCGGCATTGACCATGCACCTGCTTTCCTCATCAACCGACCGTGACGCCGCAACTGCGCATGCGCACTGGCGGGTGGAGGCGCTGGGGTTCGAGCGCATAGACCGGGCCTTGATTGCCGATGACCAGGATCTGTTCTACCTGCTGGTGAGCGCCTCGTTTGTCGAGACCGGCTCGGACACCTATGCCGCCAACCTGGCGGTGCACTATGCCGACCACCCGGGCATCAGCGCCTGGCTGCGCGAGCGCTGGGAGGGTGAGGAGCTGCAGCATGGCCGCGCATTGCGTGCCTATGTGGAGGCGGTATGGCCGGCCTTTCCCTGGCAGCAGGCCTATGACAGCTTTTTTGCCGAATACGCTCCGCTGTGCACGGTGGAGGAGCTGCAGGCCGACCAGCGCCTGGAAATGGTGGCGCGCTGTGTGGTGGAGACCGGCACCGCTGCCTACTACCACACGCTGCGCGAGCTTAGCCGCGAGCCGGTGCTGCGCCAGCTGCTGGGCCATATCCGCAGCGACGAGGTGGGGCACTACAAGCATTTTTTGCAGTATTTCAAGCTGCTGCAGGCCGAGCGCCCCGTGGGCCGGGCGCGCATCGCCGGGGCCTTGTATGCGCGGCTCCAGGAGCTGCGCGACAGCGATGGCGATATTGCGCTGCGCCATGTGTGGGCGCACAGGGGCGGCTATTTTTCCGAGGACGGCAGAGACTTTGCTGCGGTGACCCAGCGCCTGTACGGGCGCGTGCGCCGGGAGTTGCCCACCGAAATGGCGGTGCGCATGCTGCTCAAGCCTTTGCTGTTGCCGCACAGGCTGGAGGCGGTGCTGCGCTCACCCATTGCCAGGCTGGCAACCTGGCTGGCGTTGCGACCGGCGACCGGCCACAACTGATCGCTGTGCGCCGTAATTTTGTGAGCTGCTGATGCAGTGGTTGCAACGCTTTCCCATGGAAAGTGCTGGGAGATTGTGGCTAGATAAGCACTTGCAGCTACAAAAAAAGAGCGACCCATTGGCCGCTCTTTGCTTGTTTCAGGCGCCTTGTTGTACTGGATGCAGCACAGGGGCTTAGCTGGCCTGCTGCGCCTGGCTCCAATGCTGCAGCGCTTCTTGCGTGATCAGCAGCACCTGCTCGTCGCCGGAGCTGGTGTCCAGCCAGAACAGGGGCAGGTCGGGGAAGGCGGCTTCAAAAAACGGCTTTTCATTGCCGATTTCCAGCACCACCACCGCATGCTTGTTCAGGCGCGCGGGCAGGTCGGTGAAGAGCTGGCGGATAAAGTCCATGCCATCGGCGCCGCCGGCCAGGGCCAGTTCGGGCTCGGCAAGGTATTCGGCGGGGAGCTTGGCCATGCTGTCCGCATTCACATAGGGCGGGTTGCACAGCACCAGGTCCCAGGGGCCGGGCACGCCGGCCATGCCGTCGGATTCCAGCAGGCGTACACGGTCTTGCAGGCCATGCTGGTCCACATTGATGCGGGCCACGGCCAGGGCGTCGCTGGAGATATCGGCGCCGGTCACTTGCACCTCGGGCCAGGCCATGGCGGCCAGGCAGGCCAGGGAGCCGTTGCCGGTGCACAGGTCTAGCACCTGGGTGGTCTTGTCGCTGAGCCAGCCGTCGATGCTGCCATCGGCCAGCAGCTCGGCAATAAAGCTGCGCGGCACGATGGCGCGCTCGTCGATGTAGAAGGGCACGCCCACCAGCCAGGCCTGTTTGGTGAGGTAGGCCGCAGGCTTGCGGCTGGTAATGCGCGCTTCAAAAAGCGCAGCAATCTGTGCGCTCTGCTCGGGCGTGACGGGCTGTTTGTCTACCGAATCTTCTTCCTCACCCAGGGGCGCGTCGATGGGCAGGCCCAGCTGCCACAGCACCAGCCAGATGGCTTCTTCCTCGGCATTGGTCGTGCCATGGCCAAAGCCCACGCCAGCGTCTTGCAGGCATTGGGCGCCGCTGGCGATGAGGGCGGCCACGGTGGTGCCATGGGGCAGGGTGTAAGACGCGGTGGGGGCGCTGCTCATGCGGCGGTTCCTTGTGTGGTGGTTGCCGCCAGGGCCTGCTGGTGCAGGTTTTCCAGGGTGCGGCGGTAGATGTTCTTCAGCGGCTCCACATCGGCAACGGCAATATGCTCGTCGATCTTGTGGATGCTGGCGTTGGGCGGGCCCAGCTCGATGACCTGGGGGCAGATCTGGGAGATGAAGCGGCCGTCGCTGGTGCCACCGGTGGTGGAAAGCTCGGTCTCCAGCCCGGTTTCGGCCTGGATGGCGGCCTGCACGGCCACCACCAGTTCGCCCGGCGTGGTCAGAAAGGGCTCGCCCCCCAGGGTCCAGGCCAGCTCGTATTCCAGGCCATGGCGGTCCAGCAGGGTTTGCACGCGCTGCTTCAGGCCTTCGGCCGTGCTTTCGGTGCAGAAGCGGAAGTTGAAATCGATCACCACATCGCCCGGGATCACATTGCTGGCGCCGGTGCCACCGTGGATGTTGCTGATCTGCCAGCTGGTGGGCTGGAAGAAGGCGTTGCCTTCATCCCAACGGGTGGCGGCCAGCTCGGCCAGGGCCGGCAGCGCCTGGTGTATGGGGTTGCGCGCCAGTTGGGGGTAGGCGATATGGCCTTGAATACCGTGCACGGCCAGGCGGCCGCTGAGCGTGCCACGGCGGCCGTTCTTGATCATGTCGCCGGTTTGCTGCACGGCCGTGGGCTCGCCCACGATGCAGTAGTCCAGCGGCTCGCCGCGCTGCTTGAAGATTTCCACCACGGCGCGGGTGCCATCGAGGGAGGGGCCTTCCTCGTCGCTGGTGAGCAAGAGGGCGATGTTCAACAGCGGCTCGGGCGTGGCGGCCAGAAACTCTTCCACGGCCACCGTAAAGGCGGCGATGGAGGTCTTCATATCGCTGGCACCACGGCCAAACAGCTTGCCGTCGCGGTAGGTGGGAATAAAGGGCTGGCTGCTCCAGCGTTCCACCGGGCCGGTGGGCACCACATCGGTATGGCCGGCAAACACCACGGTTTTGATAGCTGGTTGTGCAGATGCGGTCTGTGCTACAGGCTGTTTTGCTGTGCGTTTGGCCCAGAGGTTGTGGACGCGAAAGCTCTCGGGGCCGCTGTCCAGGCGCTCGCAGGCAAAGCCCAGGGGCGCCAGGCGCTCGGCCAGCAGTTCCAGGCAACCAAGGTCTTCGGGGGTGACGGAGGGGCGGCTGATCAGGGCTTCAGCCAGCTGCAAGGTGGGCGACATGTGCAAAACGTGAATGGGGCGGCTTGCCGGCAAAAAGGATTTCAGCGGGCTGCTGCGGCGCTAAGGCCGTCATGCGGGTCAGAAGACCGGGGCTGAAAGCAGGAAGCCAGGAGTGCCGGAGCATTCCTGGCCTGTGGGGCGTTATTGTGCAGGCATAGCGACACCGCGGTGGGCGGGCCTGCAGAGGCCGGTGCGGCCTGGCGGTTTTGTGGCGCTGGAGAGCATCGCCGCCGCACCTGGCTGGCGTGCTCAGTCGCGCAGCAGATCGTTGAGGCTGGTGGTGGAGCGGGTCTTGGCGTCCACGGTCTTGACGATGATGGCGGCATACATGCTGTAGTCCTTGCCGCCCTTGGTTTGCTTGGGTAGATTGCCCGAGACCACGACCGAGCCTGCGGGCACGCGGCCGTAGCTGATTTCACCGGTTTCGCGGTTGAAGATGGGGGTGGACTGGCCGATGTACACGCCCATGGAGATCACCGAGTTCTCTTCCACGATCACGCCTTCCACCACTTCGGAGCGCGCGCCGATGAAGCAGTTGTCCTCGATGATGGTGGGGTTGGCCTGCAGCGGCTCCAGCACGCCGCCCAGGCCCACGCCGCCGGACAGGTGCACGTTCTTGCCCACCTGGGCGCAGGAGCCGACGGTGGCCCAGGTGTCGACCATGGTGCCTTCGTCCACATAGGCGCCGATGTTCACGTAAGACGGCATCAGGATGGCGCCCTTGGCGATGAAGCTGCCACGGCGGGCCACGGCGGGCGGCACCACGCGCACGCCGGTGGCGGCGATTTCGGCCTCGCTCATGCCTTCGTACTTGGTGGGCACCTTGTCATAGAAGTTCAGGGCGCCGGCCTGCATCAGCGCGTTGTCCTTGAGGCGGAAGGACAGCAGCACGGCCTTTTTGATCCACTGGTGCACGGTCCACTGGCCCACGGCTTCGCGGGTGGCCACACGCAGGCGGCCGTTGTTCAGCTCGACGATCACATGCTCCACGGCGTCCACGATTTCCTTGGGAGTGGTGGCAGCGGAGAGGGAAGCGCGGTTGTCCCAGGCGGTATCGATGATCTGTTGGATGTGTTGCGTCATGGCAAGGGCTCAGTTGGTATGGGTGTGAATGAAGTCAACGATGCGGCGCGCGGCCTGCTCGCATTCGGCGGTCTCGGCCACCAGGGCCATGCGCACACGGCCGGCGCCGGGGTTGTGGCCCTGGGCTTCGCGCGCCAGATAGCTGCCCGGCAGCACGGTGACATGCTGCTCGGCATACAGGGCGCGGGCGAATTCGGCGTCGCTCATGCCCAATTGGGCAGGCACGCCGGCCCACAGGTAAAAGCTGGCATCGGGAAGGCGTACGTCCATCACTTCCGCCAGCAGCGGCGTGACGGCAGCGAATTTCTCGCGGTAAAGCCGTCGGTTGTCCTCCACATGGGCCTCGTCGCCCCAGGCTTCGATGCTGGCCAGTTGCACCGTGGGGCTCATGGCGCCGCCGTGGTAGGTGCGGTAGAGCAAAAAGGACTTGAGCAGATGGGCGTCGCCCGCCACAAAGCCGCTGCGCAGGCCCGGCACATTGCTGCGCTTGGACAGGCTGGTGAAGGCCACCAGATTGCGGAAGTCGCTGCGGCCCAGTTGCTTGGCCGCCTCCAGGCCACCCAGGGGGGCCTCATCGCGGAAATAAATCTCGCTGTAGCACTCGTCGGAGGCAATCACAAAGCCGTAGCGGTCGGACAGCTCGAAGAGTTTTTGCCACTCGGCCAGCGGCATCACGGCACCCGTGGGGTTGCCGGGGGAGCAGACAAAGATCAGCTGGGTGCGTTGCCAGACCTCGGCGGGTACGGCATCCCAGTTCACGGCGAAATTGCGTGCAGCCTCGCTGGCGGCGTAATAGGGCGTGGCCCCGGCCAGCAGCGTGGCGCCTTCGTAGATTTGGTAGAAGGGATTGGGGCAGATGACGGTGGCCCCTGCCAGAGTGGGGTCGATCACGGTTTGCGCAAACGAGAACAGCGCCTCGCGCGAGCCATTGACCGGCAGCACCTGGCTGGCGGCGTCCAGCTGCACGCCATAGCGCCGGCCCATCCAGTCGGCACAGGCCTGGCGCAATCGAATGTCGCCTGCCGTGGCCGGGTAGTTGGCAAGGCCCGCCAGATTGGCCGTGACAGCTTGCTGTAGGAATGCTGGCGTAGGGTGGCGGGGTTCACCCATGCCCAGGCTGATGTGAGGGAGCTGGGCGGGCGGGGTGACGCCCGCAAACAATTGGCGCAGCCGCTCAAAAGGATAGGGCTGCAGTTGGGAGAGCAGGGGGTTCATGGTGCACGCATTATCGGGGTCGCCTTGGCGTGGGGCATGGGCTTTTCCCAATCTGACCGGGGTTTTCGTCTTTTTGTCGTGGTAGCGCAGAGCTATTGATGAAAACCCCGGTGTGATGGGGTTTGCGTGAGGGCGCCCGCTCGCGTACAACGGGCGGCAGCGAATGAAAACAAGACAGCAAGAGACGGGGAGACAAGATGTTTAGCCAGCTTTTTTTTGGGCCGGCCTTGTGGTTGTTGCGGCGCATGGGCATGCGCGCCAAGTTCACCGTGCTGGCGCTGTGCGGTGCAGCAGCATTGGCCGTGATGCATTGGAGCGCTGCCTGGCTGGAGACGTATTGGCTGCAGCTGGCGGCGCCGGCCGTGGTGATTTTTCTGTTCCTCTATGGCGTGGGTGGTCTTTATGTAGACCTGGCCCAGGGGCTGCGTCGCCTGCTGCAGGTGACCCACCAGGCCACACAAGGCGATCTGACCAGCCGCGCCGCTTTTACCGGGCATGACGAGCTGTCTGCGCTGGGGGCGCAGCTTGATGCCATGGTGCTGTCGCTGTCCGCCATGGTGGCCGATGTGCGCAGCAATGCGGCCCTGGTGGCCCAGGCGGGGCACCACCTCACGCAAGACCAGCATGCCTTGTCGGTACGTACCGAGCAGCAGGCCAGCAGCGTGGCGCAGACCGTGGTCAGCGTGGAGCAGGTGAGTGCCACGGTGCAGAACAATTCCGATATGGCCAAGGCCGCTGATGCGCAGACCCTGCAGGTGCGCCAGGCCGTGGAACATGGCGCCCAGGCCATGGAGCGGGCCGTGCACTCGGTGGAGGCCATTGAGCAAAGCGCCGGACGCATGAATGAAATCATCGGCGTCATCGATGGCATTGCCTTTCAGACCAATATCCTGGCGCTGAACGCGGCCGTGGAGGCCGCCCGCGCCGGTGAGCAAGGCCGCGGTTTTGCCGTGGTGGCCTCGGAGGTGCGTTCGCTGGCGCAGCGCTCTTCGGAAGCCGCCAAGGAAATCAGCCAACTGATTGGCAATTCGGTACGCCAGGTGGGCGACAGCACGCAGATGATTCGCCGCGCCGGCACGGAGATGGCCCAGATTGCCCAGGGGGTGCGCAGCGTGGCCCAGCATGTGACGGCCATCACCCAGGCCGGAGCCAGCCAGGGCGCGGGGCTGGAGCAGATCAGCCTGGCTGTGCACCAAATCGACCAGGTAACACAGGACAATGCCCAGATGGTGCACCAGGCCGTGCGCCACGCACAGACGCTGGAGGAGCGTGCGGTGACGCTGACGCGCGCCGTCTCGCGCTTTCGCCTGCAGCAGGGGACGGCCGAAGAGGCCGTGGCCCTGGTGGAGCGGGCCCAGACCCTGCGACGCATGGGCATGCCGCTGGAGCGCTACTGGGCCTCGCTGACTGACCCGGGTCAGCCCTTTCACGACCGGGACATGTATGTGTTCGTGCTGGATGCCAATGGCCGCTACCTGGCCTTTGGCGGCAACCCCGCCCGTGTGGGCAGCCGCGTGCAAGACGCCAAGGGCGTGGATGGCGAGCAGCTGCTGAGCAGCATCATCGGCCAGGCCGAGCAAGGCCCGGGCTGGGTGGAATATGCCTACCTCCACCCCGGCACCGGCAGCGTGCTGACCAAGATGTCTTTTGTCTGCAAGCAGGATGGCGTCTACCTGGGCTGCGGCATTTACAAGGAGTTTGCGGGGGGGTGAATGGGGGCTCCCCCTGAGCGGCTGCGCCGCTTCCCCCTCTCTGGCTTCGCCGGAGGGGGACGGCACCAGCGCTGCGGGGCGGCCCTTGCGCGGTGCCCTGACATGGGCTGTGCCAGTTTGATGCGGTCTGGGCCTAACCAAGTTTTTGAAACGCTGCTGAAGTCCCTGTGGACACGGCATCCCCATTCCAAGAGAGTGGCACCTCTGCTCTGGCTATTGCAAGCAGGAATGCGTCGTCTAGGCCTTGTTGCGCAGTGCGCGGGCCTTGGCCAGGGCGGCGGCAATGGCGGCTTTTTTGGGGTCGACGGCGGCGGGGGCTGCAGGCTGCTGCAGCGGCTTGTCTGCCTGGCTGTCGGTGTCTGCTGGCGCAGTTTGCGGTGCTGCGGTGCTGCGCAGCACGCGGCGCGGCGCGGTCAGGCGTTGTTGGTGCCGGGCATAACGCGCGCGCGCATGTTCGGCCTGGTTGCCGGACCAGGCCTGCCAGCCGGTGGCATCACCGCTGACCACATCCAGCTGGATGCAGTCCACCGGGCACACGGGCAGGCACAGTTCGCAGCCGGTGCAATGCACGGCCTGCACGGTGTGCATTTGCTTGTTCGCGCCCAGGATGGCGTCGGTGGGGCAGGCCTTGATGCACAGCGTGCAGCCTATGCACCAGGCCTCGTCGATGCGGGCCACGGTCAGCGGCCCTTCCACGCCAAAGCTGCGGTTCAGTGGCAGCACTGCCTGGTGCGTCAGGGCTGCCAGGCGCTCCACGCCTTCCTGCCCGCCGGGCGCGCATTGGTTGATGGGAGCGCCTTGCTCGGCAATGGCCTGGGCGTAATGGGCGCAGTCAGGGTAGCCGCAGCGTGTGCACTGGGTCTGCGGCAGGGCTTGGTCAATCAAAAAAGCCAGTCCTTGCAGGGCTGGCTGGGGTGCCTGTGGCGGTAGGGGCTGGGCCATGGGCCCGTATTATCGGCGCGTGCGTCGCTTGCTGTGTGCCGGGGTGGCGGTCACGCTCAAGGCTGCAGGGCTTTCCTGTACATCGGCGGTGGCTGCAGGGCCGGCCGCGCGCTGGCTGGGCTGGCCTTCTGTGTGGCGTTGCAGGATGAACTCACGCAGGCGCGGGTAGACAAACTCGCGCCAGCGGCGGCCGCTGAAGATGCCATAGTGGCCCGCGCCTGGAACGTCCATGTGCTGGCGCATATGAGAGGGAATCTGGGTGCACAGATCCTGGGCGGCATGGGTCTGGCCGGAGCCGGAGATGTCGTCCAGCTCGCCTTCGACCGTCAGCAGCGCGCTGCGGCGGATGTCCTGAGGGCACACGCGCTCGCTTTCGCCTGCGGTGTTGATCACATCCCAGGTGCCGTTGACCAGCTTGAAGTCCTGGAACACGGTGGCAATGGTTTCCAGGTAGTAGTCGGCGTCCATGTCGAGCACGGCGTTGTACTCGTCGTAGAACTTGCGGTGGTGCTCGGCGCTGGCGCCGTCGCCCTTGATCAAGTCCTTGAAGTAGTCGTAGTGGCTGGTGGCGTGGCGGTCGGGGTTCATGGCCACAAAGCCGGCGTACTGCAAAAAGCCGGGGTACACGCGGCGGCCGGCACCTGGGTAGTTGTCAGGCACGCGGTAGATGACGTTGTTCTCGAACCATTCGAAGCTGCGCTGCGTGGCCAGGTTGTTGACCGAGGTGGGCGAGCGGCGGGCATCGATGGGGCCGCCCATCATGGTCATGGTCAGCGGCGTGGTTTCACCGCGGGTGGCCATCAGCGAGACAGCGGCCAGCACGGGCACCGTGGGCTGGCAGACGCTGACCACATGGCAGTGGCCGTACTTGGCCTGCAGATGGCGGATGAATTCCTGCACGTAGTTGATGTAGTCGTCCAGGTGGAACTCACCCTCGGACAGCGGCACCAGGCGGGCATTTTTCCAGTCGGTGATGAACACCTTGTGGTCACCCAGCATGCTGTTGACGGTGTCGCGCAGCAAGGTGGCGTAGTGGCCCGACAGCGGGGCGACGATCAGCACGGCAGGCTGGTCCAGCAAGGTGTCCAGCGTGGCGGGGTCATCCGAGAAGCGCTTGAAGCGGCGCAGCTCGCAAAACGGCTTGTCAACTTCCACCCGCTCGCGAATGGTGACATCCACGCCGTTGACCTTGACGGAACGGATGTCGAACTCCGGCTTTTCGTAGTCCTTGCCCAGGCGGTAGAACAGGTTGAAGCCTGCGACCATGCGCTGGGAATAGGGAAGCTTGCTCAATGGCAGCATGGGGTTGCTGTAGAGCTTTGCGGTGGCACGCGCAAAGTCAGCAAAGGGCTCGACAAGAGCCCGTTGGGTTTCATAGAGCTGGTAGAGCATGGGGAGGTCGCGGGTAAAGATATGTTGCAGTGCAATATATCAGCACTTGCAAGCCCGTGTGATTGGAAATATCCCCAGTTTTTATCTCCGTAGATACGAAATGTTTGTCAAAGAATGACAGCTGGGCCCATGTGCTGCACTTTTTATGTCTTGGTATTGGCGATGGTGAACACTTCGCGAGCGGGCAAATGTTTCAGCCGATGGTCACTCCAGACTTGTCGCCAGCGGCGTGCCCCTGGCAGTCCGTGGCGCAGGCCCAGCATATGGCGTGCAATGGCGTACCAGCCCGTGCCGTGCTCGGCCGCTTCCTGCTCCATATAGCGCACCATGGCCTCTTCCACTTCGAGGTGGGAGAGTTCGTTGGGCGCGGCGCCAAAGTACAGCGCGTCCCAGCGGGCCAGCCACCAGGGGTTGTGATAGGCCTCGCGGCCCACCATCACGCCATCCACCTGGCCGAGCAAGTCCTGCACCACGGCATCGTTGGCAATGCCGCCGTTGATGGCAATGGTGAGCTGGGGGAAGTCGCGCTTGAGCTGGGCCACCATGTCGTAGCGCAGCGGTGGGATCTCGCGGTTTTCCTTGGGCGACAAGCCCTTGAGCCAGGCATTGCGGGCGTGAACAATGAACACATTGCAGCCCCCTTCGGCCACCGTGCCAATGAAGTCACGCACAAAGCCGTAGCTCTCTTCCTTGTCGATGCCGATGCGGTGCTTCACGGTGACTGGCACATCGACCGCATCCACCATGGCCTTGACGCAGTCGCGCACCAGAGTTGGCTCGTTCATCAAACAGGCGCCGAAGGCACCGCGCTGCACGCGCTCGCTGGGGCAGCCGCAGTTCAGATTGATTTCGTCGTAGCCCCATTGCGCGCCCAGCTTGGCCGCCTGGGCCAGGTCGGAGGGCTCGCTGCCGCCCAGCTGCAGAGCCAGGGGGTGTTCTTGTGCGTGAAAGCGCAGATGGCGCGCTACATCGCCATGCAGCAATGCGCCGGTGGTGACCATCTCCGTGTAGAGTAGGGCGTTGCGGCTGAGCAGGCGATGGAAATAGCGGCAATGCCGGTCGGTCCAGTCCAGCATGGGCGCAACGCTCATGCGCCATGGTGAGGTAACTTGTTGATTTTGCTTTGAAATTTCAGCGTTCATTGTGAATTCTGGATGCTTTGTAGTACCGAGGTAGCACCCCGAAAACCACCGAAAAACCCCGATTTCTGCTGTGCAGTGCTACAGTCAGTGCTACAAAAACGACGTGTAGCACCGGAGCAATGGGAACAATCACCGCACGAAAAAGGGCGGACGGCACAACTGCATATACAGCGCAGATCCGTCTAAAAGACAAGGGCGCTATTGTGCACAGTGAGGCACAGACTTTCACCCGCAAGGCTTTGGCTCAGGTGTGGTTAAAGCGCAGAGAGTCCGAGCTGGAAAATGCCAGGGCTACGGGTGCGCTGCGCTCTGCAAAGGTCACAGTCGGCGAGCTGCTGGATAGCTATACAGCCCAGGCCGATGGAATCACAAATTGGGGAAGATCGAAGACTGCGGACATACGCCGGCTACGTGAAGCCGGGATTGCGCAGAAGGACGCGCGCCTGTTGACTGCGGCTGATTTGATAGAGCACTGCAAGCGTCGGCGCCTGGAGGATGGCGCGGGGCCTGCGACGGTGCTCAATGATGTGGTGTGGCTACGGCAGGTGTTCTTGTCGGCAGCCACCAACTTTGATGTGAAGGAGCCGCTGCTTGCCGTGGATGCAGCCAAGCAGGAGCTGATGCGCACGAAGGTGATTGCAAAACCGATGCAGCGCACGCGCCGCATGAGTGGCGATGAGGAGCGCTTGCTGGCGGAGTATTTCTCCAGTCGCGACGGTCGGGCCCAGATCCCGATGCTGGACATTTTCCAGTTCGCGCTTCTCACCGCCAGGCGCCAGGAAGAGATCTGCCGCATTCGTTGGGAGGATGTGGACTTTGAGAAGGGGGTGGGCTGGGTCGATGACGTGAAGCACCCGACCCAGAAGATAGGCAACCGGCGCAGCTTCCGAATTCTCAAGGCTGCCATGGAGATCATCGAGCGCCAGCCGCGCACGGCACTCGAGGTATTCCCGTACAACAGCAAGAGCATAGGGGCGGCCTTCACAAGGGCGTGCCATATGCTTGAGATTGAAGACCTTCGCTTTCACGACTTGCGACACGAGTTCTCCCAACGTCGCAAGTGTTGCTTAAAATTTACTCCACTTTCAGCAATGCAATCGCCTGAGCGCATCAACTTAGAGTGGCTAACACCACCGATCCACGAAGCGCGCGCAGATGATCGCTGCCGCCAATTTCAGCAGCGCTTCGTGGATATCCAGCCGTCGTTCAAAGCGGATTCGCAGCTTGCCAAAGCCTGCAAACCAGCTGTGCGTCCTCTCCACCACCCACCGGTGTTTGCCCAGCCGCTCGCTGCTCTCAATGCCTCGTCTGGCAATTCGGCCCATGATGCCCCGCTGCCTCAGATGGGCTCGGCATCGCTTGAAGTCGTAGCCTTTGTCGGCGTGCAGCTTGGCTGGCCTTTTACGGGGACGCCCTGGCAGGCCAGCAATCGCAGGAATCGCGTCCACACACTTCTCGAACATCTTGGAGTCATGCCTGTTCGCCCCGCTTACCAAGATCACCAGCGGGATGCCTCTGGCATCTACGACGATGTGCCGCTTGGAGCCGAGCTTGCCTCTGTCCGTGGGGTTTGGGCCCGTTTCCTGGCCCCCCGGGGGCTTGGTACCGAGGAGCCATCAATGCTGGCCCGGCTCCAATCGATTTGGTCATGTTCACGCAAGCGAGTCAGCATGGCTTGGTGCAGCTGCTCCCAGACACCAGCGGCGTTCCAGTCGCGCAGGCGCCGCCAGCAAGTCATGCCGCTGCCGTAGCCCAGGGATTGGGGAAGGTCTTCCCATGGAATGCCTGTTTGCAGCACGAACAAGATGCCGTTGAGGGCAGCTTCATCGCTGATTGCGCGTTTGCGCGCACCGCCTTTGGCAGAAGGCACGAAGGCTGGGATCAGGGGTTGTAGCTGTCGCCACAGTTCTTTGCTTACGGGTCGTCGTGCCATGAGGGCAGCGAGCATAACCGCTCTGCGAGGCCCTCTGGAGAAGTGGTGTTAGCCACTCTTAATGCGTTGCGCAAAGTAATGCTCCCCTTCTGTAATCTGGTTTGGACTGCTGCAACCGATGGCGTAGTCATTGTCCCCAGAGGCACAAGTGGCGCCAAGATGTCTGCAGCCTCTACTCTGAGCCTCCGGCCAGGAGCAGTCCTCAAACGGGCGGCTTCAGGCTGTGCTCTAAGCCATTCACGTTTCACTGGTTGGGCGACGGGAATTGTCAACACCGGACGTTGAACGTAGCCTGTCCTGAGAGGCGCGCTTCACGCTCGGAACCGGCCACTCGAATGTGCGCTCCACCGTATATCAACACGAATGACCGCTTCTGCATTTTGTGGCAGGCTCATGCCGACCTGTTGCTGTCTCTCTTGCGGCCGTGACCAATGTCTGCTGCGCAGCGGTTGCAGTCCTTCAACAACGTCGAGCAGCCGACCGCACAGTGGCAGAGAGCAGCCATCTACGGCAGCGGGCAGCAGAATCGCTACGTAGCAGCCGTTTTGGCTTTGGCCCTCCGTTCGGCTACAACTCCCCTATCGCTGGAATGCTGCGGTTCTTGACTTTATTCCCTCATGCTACCGCTTAGTGCTCAAGATCGCCGGGCGTCAAGCAGGCTGCGCAATTGAGGATTGTTTCCGTATTCAGCAGCTGCTTCTTTCAGGAGGGAGTCCATCGTGATGGCGCCGCCACCACCCAGGGCGAGCGTACGCAGTGCAGCATGCCAGGCGGCACGCCCTGTGCTGCCTGCACGTAGGCTTGCAAGGTCTCCGTCAGCACGCGACCAAATCTCTCGGTCAGTGGGTCCCTGAGGATACAGGACCACCATCAGGTCTTCGACTTCTTTTGGGGCCGCCCCCGTATTGCCAGACTCCTGCTCACTGGCGTCTTCGCCAGACCCTTCTTCGGACTTGAGGAAACCTCCTTTACGCAGTGCAACCGGGAAGTTGTCTTGCGTCCTCGTTGTCAGCACTGGATTCTGGTCGCCACGCTCTTTAGTGACCTGTTGTGCGACATAGTGAAAAAGGTCAAGGACGTGAATGAGGCCGTCGGAGCGGTCATCAACGCCGCCCTGAAGGCCTTTGAGCACAAAGTGGGTAAATAGACTGTTACGGTAGCGCCCGAGAATCATCGAGTTCTGGTGTGCTTCGCTTGCAGAGATGATGACGCGCCCTTTGCCAACAGCGAGCTTGTCAAGCCGCTGGCCGCCAAACTCCCACTTCAACAAATCCTCGCCTTTGATGCGGGCCACCGCTCCGGAGCGGCAGGCATCTATCAGAACAAGCAGGCGCTCGGCCTTGATTCCCTGCAGCAGATCCGAGAGCTCTTCTGCTTCGATGCCTGTCTCGCGCGGTCGCATACCGTCGAATTCGGGCGGGCACAGGTACGTCCCCACACCTGGGCCTGCCGTGCGTTGCGCCCCGTGGCCCGAGAAGTAGACGACGACTGTGTCATTGGGCTGAGACTGGGCTGCCAAGTCCTCGAGGCCGGCGATGATTGCGCTGCGGGATGCTTCACGATTGCGAAGAGTCCGCACATTGGCTGTGGGGTAACCACAGTGCTTGGGGCTAACCAGCAGCTTCTCGACGTCGTCAGCGTCGTAAACGGGAGTAAATCCCAGGTCTGAAAGATTGTCGTAGTCGCCGATCCCGACGATGAAAGCGCGACCCGAGTGAAAAAACTTGCTCACGTTCCTAGCCTAACGCGCGGTTGTCGCGCAAAACCTGCAGTACAGCGTTGCCGCTGAAGTCCTTAAGAGCCGTGTTCAGCAACTTAGAGAACAGCGGCCCATTTCCCGAGCGCACTTGCTTGAGACAGCGATGCCACTGTGCGATGCCATTCCCTTCTTGAATTAGCTCCTCGTTGCGCCCGCCGCTTCTGCTCCAGACCTCTTGGTCGGTAGGGCCGCCGGGATACAGTTTCGCCAGCGTCTCCTCGAAAATTTTCCAGGCCTCGTCCGGAGGGATCTGTAAGACTCTGCCAACGCGCAGAGACAACGAAAACCTGTCCAACAACGACATAACGTCCAAGCACTCTCTGCAAACTGCAAGGAACTCATCGCGCGTTCTAGCCAGACTCGCTGCGCGCGAAGCTGCTGAATGCCAGAATCGCTCCCTGATAAGAGCCCCAACAGCCGCAGCCTGCACAGGTGGCAGCCATTGTCCATTGCTCGTAAAGGAGTCGAGCAGGCTGACGCAGTCGTGGTCGCTGCGCGGATGTACTTCTTTGATAACACTGATGAAAAGTGAGGGGTGTTTCTGAGCAACCGTTGCCAGCACATTGGAACCTCTAAGCATCATTCGCGCTTCGCTACCTAGCGGCTCCTCCAGCGCTGTCATCGGCGCGGAGCCATCGAGCAGTGAGGCAATCCAGCCCTTGGCGGTTAGTGAGATCGCGTCCCTCTGGAGCTCGTTGGGTATGAGTGCCCAAGCCTCAGCTCGGTTAGGCACCTTCGAGAGGTCTGCCAGGCCCGTGCTGACCAGAGGAGACCAGATGCGCTCGGAAGTCAAACTCGCCGTGATGATGCTCTGAAGACCCTTTATGCGGTTGGGCACCTCGGCCACGGCGCTGCGGCGCTTGTCGGCAACACGCTGCAGGATGTCAAACCAGACGGGAGAGGTCCATTCGAAATCCCCAATCAAGCTGGGCCGGTTCACCACGGCGTTGGCGGCCAGGAAGGTAACCTCTTCAAGGTCCTCGCTTACAGCGAGTGCCAGAAGTTCGGCAGGCGTAGCGTTTTTTAGTGCCTGTTTGATGGCTGCGCGCCGTGCACCCTTCGTCGTAGCGACCTTGAGGACTTCGCGCAGGGCTTTGTCAGGGGGATATGCAACAGCTAAAGCTGCGCCGCACAGCTCCCACGCTTGGCGACCTGCGCTGACCTGCGCCACCGTCAGGGCGACGGCAGTGACTAAAGTGGGCGGCGCGTTCTCCGAAAGCGCAGTCAGCAACTTCTGCTCTTCAAGGAAGCTGAGAATCGGCTCGATGTCTTGCGGTAAAGTCGCAATCGTGCCCCATGCGAGAGAGCTCACTGCGGCCGGCGTAGCCTTGCTCGCCACCGCAAACCCATCTTGAACCCGCCGGTTCCACCAATCCTGCTGCGCCGCCGCGCGCGACGCTTGTGCCAGAAGCTGATGGTCTTCAGGCAGCGGCGCACGCATGTTGCCCGCCCTTCGCGCTACCCAATCCTGCAGTGCTTGGGCCAGCGCGCCGGATTCGAATCGCTCGAGTTGCAGGTTGCGCATTGCAAGAACGTCCGTCGGCGTCCACTGTTCCGCAGTCGATGTCAGCCGGTCGAGCGCTGCTCCCCGAAGCTCGCGCGCTGTCGGCACGTCGGCCGACTTGGCTGCCAAGAGGCGCACCAAGGTGATTCCGTTCTCTACGCTCGTCGCATCCGTCCAGAGCTGGAAGGCCCGCTCCAACAGGACAAGCGCGCCAGGTGACTGCAAGTCAAAGCCAGCTTGTTGTCCGAACTCCAGCAAGGGCCTGCCTTCTTGCAGGTTCAGAAGAGCCGCCACACGCGCTGTCGGGCCCGTCTCAGACGGCTTGAGCACTTGCGCAGGCGCAAAGCGCGATACCAGCTCACGCGGTGTGGCTACGGCGAATGGCGAGCCAGGCTCTCCCGGGGAGAAACTGAGGCTGAACAGAACCTCTCGGCGCAGCTGCCTTGGCACCAGATGCAGAAGGTCCATCATGATGTCATCGAACCCCTCTTGTCCGACATGCACCACCGGCCGCGCGGCTGCCGAAATCAGCGCGTCGGCAATGCTCAGAAGCATTGGTTGCGGCGTGCTCGTCACCTCCTGCGTGTCTTCGGTCGCCTCAAAGGGGTCTTGCGCTTGGCTGTTGTGAGACTCCTGCACGTTTGCAGCCACCGCCCTCAGGTCGGGAACTTGGGGTAGCTCGTTCAGTGGCACGAATGCGGCCACCGAGTCGACCATACCCGCTCTGTCCGAGGCTTGGCTGGGTCGCGTATGCACCAGCACGAAGTAGTCCTCGTGAATTGCGGTGCGAAAGTAGGGAGCCCAGGTCAGCCCGGCCGGAGCGTTGCCCGGTAAGTCCGTGAGCCAAGCAGCCTGTCTGAACGTCGACTGCATGCCTGGGTCTGTGCAGTACAGCAGCGCGTGTCCGCCCTTGGGGCCATACCAGGCCTTGTGAATGCGCATCAGCTCTGGATTGCCACAGCGAGCTTGGCGATAGGCAGCGTCAGATCCGGGGAGTGTTCGCCATCCGCGTCAACAATCCAGCCCATCACTTCTGCGCCCTTGTATATGAAATCCTGGTTGGGCGCCGCCTTGGAGAGCGCAACTCCTGTTGCTGACAACCCCAGGACAATTCGGCGCTGCTCGCTCCAGTTGTTGCTAATGTAGTCGGCCAGCATCGGCAAGTTCTTGCGCAGCACTGCGGTGGGAGTGACTCCTTGCGGCTCCTTAAGCTCGTCCCAGCACGAAAGCAGGACTGCTAGTGCGGGCTTGCGCCTGCCGGTTCTTGCACGTGAGGTGTAGACCAGCATCTGCAGAAGCTCTACCAGCCGCGCCTGCGGCGAGCACTCGACGGCGCCGCCTGCGCACGACGCCTGCAAGTCGCTAAGTGGCTTGGAGAAGATGTCATGGCCCAATGGGACGTGCTTGGGCCGCACCATGAGCACCCACCCATCGGCAGCTTCCACCCGTTCCTGCCAGGAAGCTGGAACACGCCGTTCCTCCTGGAGCTGGCTGACTTGCTCACCCGCGTAATCAGGCCAATTCAAATCGATTGCGATGCCGTCGGCAGCTTGCACAGGAAGTAGTGTTTCGGTGTAAGTGCCGGCGGACGTATGGGCGCCGGGCACCCCGCTGCTGAGCGACTGGAGCACCTCCTCGAATGCACCCAGGTCTGCAGCAGCGCCGCGCATCCGTAACGACCCGCTCTCTGCATTCAGCCGCCCAATGAGCTGGGCGCCAAAGTGGCTCTTGCCTACGTTGGACTCACCGAATACGGCAATCTTCAGAGTAGTCTCAAGCATGGACGCCTCCGACGATGCGCAGCAGGTCTTGCTCCGGATGCGGCAACACCAACTTGGGGAACGTAAGATCACTTACGCGCACAACCCAATCGAGCAATTCCAGCAGGCCCTGGCCGCGGTTATACGGCTCCTGCCCGGGGGCAGCTTGCATGCTCACACTGAACGTCTCGTAAGTGCCCAGCGCCAAATCGGCCGCATGCTTCACGGCGCTGTGCATTTGCTCGCCGACCGCAACGTCGCACTTGGTCCAGACGAGTGCAACGGGGCGACCACGCCGCTCAGCGCCCACCCTTCGCAGCAGACTGAGCAAGTTCGCCCGGGCTGTCCCAAGCCGCTCTCCGGCCAACTCTTTGGAGTCAGCAATCACCAAGAGTACGTCCGCGGCGCCCGATAGCCAGGCAGCACCAGTGGCGTCCTCCGCATCGCGGCGGACCGACCAGCGGCTAAACCATTCGCCGGGGGCGTCTGCAAAGAGCAGGTCATGCCGGCCGCTATTGACCTGCAAATCCAGGTGCAACAGCCCGGGATGTCGGCCACTGCCACTGGACGTGTGCGGCGGAAACGATGGTCCATGCGCGGCGTTCCAGCGCAGATTTCCGGCGATGTTCTCCCAACCTTCAAGGGTCAGTGAGCCGGCGAAAGAAATGCCCTTGGGGCCGATGCCGCGACCCAAGAGCAGGTACCACGCACCCAAAAGAGAAGTCTTGCCGCTTTCTGCAACCCCGAAGACACCCACCAACCGTGTGCGAGAGGCGCCAGCGAGAAAGCCGATGTCGCCCGCGCCCATGGCATTGCCCGTCCAGGGAAGCCGAGCGCTATCGTCAGTCTCAGTTGCAGCAGCTTGTTCCTGCACATCCCGGCTGCTCTGCCAGTACTCGCACTGGTGCAGGGAGCTCTCTCCCATGTGGCACCCGAGTTCATCTGGGGCAAGGCACGCGGAGGACGAACACTGACGGCTCATGCCGCCTCCGCGGGCTGTTTGACTGCATCGGGAGATGCCAGCGTTTCGAGCGCTTTGATTTCACGGAGGAGCCAAATCGCCCAATCGCCCGGCAGCATTTTGAGTTCAGCGTCCACCCCGAGCTTGGCCAACTCGGGATTTCGTGCGGCATAGGAGTTCGCCAGTGCCTGAACCAGAAGAGTCCTTGAGGCGGACGTTCGCTGCTCCATGAGCCAATGGAGTTGTGCCAGCTGCGAGGTCGCTCCGTCCACTTGGAGCAGCTCTTTCAGAGTCACCTCGACGTTGCCCTGAGCTTCCGTGGCCGCGAGCACCGACTCGAATAGAAGTGACTCAACGGCACGCGGGTACACCTCAGGCAGGAGGCCGGAGATGTCCAGTGCCATGTGCCAGACGACAAGCGCCACGGGCAGTTTGCGGTACGGCTTCTCCGCAGTCTCGGAGTAGAGGCTTTGGCGCCACCATAGGAGGCGACTGGCCGCTTCTCGCTGATTGCTGCGTGCCTGTTCCGCTTCTACGAACTCGTTGAGCTTAGCTGCTACAGCATCCGCCAGAGCTTTGAAAGCCGTCCCAGCGACTCGCAGCGCATTTCCGGCGGCCTTGTCATGCACGTCCGCAAGTACCGGGGCCATGCGGTCAGCAAACTCATATGACCAGCTCCCTGCATTATTCGTCCAGTGTGGGTTCGGACTGTTGAGATTCACGCCACTTTGGTTTGAACTTGGGCCAGCCGCAGCGGCTACCTGCGCGAACCAGGTGCTCTCGTCAATTTTCTTCAGGCTATTCATAGGCGGCACAGCCATAGATGCCTGGTTAGTCCCCGCACCATCCTGTTGCGGCCAAGCTTGTTGAAGCCGAACAGAGGTGAGGGCTTCTGCTCGTCCAACAAGAATCTTGAGGATGGGAGTTTCTTGCCCAACCTTCAGTTGTGGGAGGACGTTGGCGGCAACTAGGCTCACTGCGACTGCAAGCGAGGACTGCAAGTTCATCGCCCGCATGACCGACTCGAGCACCACCGCTCGGTACAGTGTCAGCGGTTCACCGGAAAACGCCCCCCGGAATGTTGGCCAGTGTCCTTGGAGGACCGTAGCAATTTCTAACAGCGCGGGGGCCGCTTCAGCATTCGGGTCCCACGCTGCTAGGAGCGGTGGCAGAGCGTTTTGAGGATTGGTTGCGTACGAAAGAGCAAGTTCGGCGCAGGTGCTTTCGAGCTTGTCAAGGCGAGCGTCCTCGGCCCCGATATCCAGAAGCCGCAAATTCAGAAATTCTTGGAGCAGGCTTGTCCCCATCACACCCCCCTTGATGACCATAATTTTTGCACGATGATACTGCAGTGCTCATTGGCAACTCCGCGAAGCGCTGGCACGGAGCCACAAGCAGTTGGCTGCAATCTGACCTCGCTAGTTGTGATGAATCTGCTTCGGCAAACGCCTCTTGTTGTTCGCAGGCAAGGTAACGGGCACGACCTCGCCGGCCCGTAATGACTAGGCAGGCGAACTTTGCATCAATCGGCCGCTGCTTTCTGGGCTGGCTGCCTCTAGGTTGCGGATTCAACTGGTCAATGCAACACAATGACTGCCTCTGGCGCAAGGAGTGTTGGCATGAAGCAAAGACCGCGGATTTACTACACCGAAGCTCAGAAGGCACTGATGTGGGATCGCTGGAAAGCTGGCGATACTTTGCACGAGATCGGCAAGCTGTTTGACCGACCGCACACATCCATTCCCACCATCCTGAGTGCGACAGGGGGTATCCGGCCACCCGCAAGGCATCGGGCACGTTTGGCCCAGTCTCTGGCTGAGCGTGAGGAGATATCGCGCAGCCTGGCTGCAGGTGAGTCCATCCGCTGTGTAGCCAAGCGTTTGAGACGAGCAGCGTCCACCATCAGCCGTGAACTCCTACGTAACGGCGGCAAGACTTCCTACCGAGCTACAAAGGCAGACGAGGCGGCCTGGGAGCGAGCACGTCGCCCAAAGACATGCAAGCTGGCTTGTAATCCTGAACTGGCACAGACCGTGGCAGGTAAATTGCAGAGTCAGTGGTCGCCTGAGCAAATAGCAGGGTGGCTCAAACGCACTTACCCGGGCGAGAAGGATTTGCAGGTGTCTCACGAAGCCATCTACCGCACGCTTTTTGTTCAAACACGCGGGGCTTTGAAGAAAGAGCTTCTGGAGCATCTGCGGCGTACCAGAGGGATGCGTCGCTCACGCCATTACACGCAGAAAACGCCCATCCATGGCCGGATCGTCGATGCAGTGCCCATCAGCGAGCGTCCAGCCTGTATCGAGGATCGGGCAGTGCCTGGCCACTGGGAAGGTGATCTGTTGTTCGGCGATGCCTGCAGCCAGGTTGCAACGCTGGTGGAGCGCCACACCCGCTACGTAATGCTGGTCAAATTGGTGGACAAGGATTCGTACACCGTGGCAGCAGCGCTGGCCAAGCATGCGCAGACCTTGCCACAAGAGCTCTATCGTTCCTTGACCTGGGATCGCGGATCGGAGATGGCGGGACACAAACGATTCACCGTAGCCACCGACATCCAGGTCTACTTCTGCGATCCACAAAATCCATGGCAGCGCGGAACGAACGAAAACACGAATGGCCTGCTCCGGCAGTACCTTCCCAAGGGCATCGACATCTCAGGCTACTCGCAAGATGAGTTGGATGCGATTGCGAGGAAACTGAACGAACGGCCCAGAAAAACCTTGGGGTACAGGACCCCGGCTGAGCTGTTTAACGAATGCGTTGCATTGATCGGTTGAATCCACAGCCGGTACGTGTGCTGTCCAGACTGATGCGCCGGCGCTTTCTTGAAGCGCTGTGGCTCCTGCACGAAGGCAAGCGCTTGAAGTTCTTTGGTGAGCTCGCAGCATTGGCTGATACAGCCTGCTTTAGGAAGTGGCTGGCCCCGCTGCGCCAATGTGAGTGGGTGGTCTATGCCAAGCGGCCATTCGCTGGGCCTGAGGCGGTGTTGGCCTATCTCTCGCGCTACACCCACCGTGTCGCCATCTCCAACGGCCGACTGATTGCCATGGATGAGCACGGCGTGCGCTTTCGCTGGAAGGACTATCGCGCCAAGGGACGTACACGCAAAAAAACCATGACGCTCACGCCCGAGGAGTTCATGCGGCGATTCCTGCTGCATGTGCTGCCATGCGGCTTCCACCGAATACGCCACTATGGCCTGCTCGCCAACAGCGCTCGCAAGAACAGCCTCGCCCTGGTGCGCGAGCTGCTGCAGGCCGCTGCGATGCCCGCAGCCTCTGACGGCGCAGATCCAGCTCAAACACACAGCGGCGTACAGCCCGATGTCACCCCGCTAGTGTTCGTGTGCAGGCACTGCGGCCGCACGATGATCGTCTTGCAGCGCTTTGCGTGTGGGTAGGCCATCCGTGCTCCACCAACAGCATCATGAGCAATCTTCCACCCCCATCTTTGCGTGCGATGTCGAGGTCTGCAGTGCCATCGACTGGGACAGCTTGTGCATCTCGTTGCCCAAAGCTGGGCAGGGCCTGCGCCACGTTCAACGACAGCCAGTATCTGAGCATCGCGGACATTACTTGGCACGCCGTTCCAGCAGATCGGCGCTGCAGCAATGTTTACGTGTGCGCCAAGATCACAGGGGAAAAGCCCAAATCCCCATAGCCTGTGCGCCCTGAACACCAGCGCTGGCGTTTTCCGCGGTTTCCTCCATCGAGGCTTGTGCGACACCTGCCCTCAGGCCGTGCTCGAGCCGTGCTTTGGGGGAGCTTCGGGCAGGTATCTCACAACCCTAAACTAAAGCTGTCCTTGAAGAAGGGCTACGGCCTTTTCCCATTCGGGCGATGGCATAAAACCTAAGCTTAATGTGTGCGCGTACAGGCTGTTGACCATATCCAAAGATGCGTTGACCTCGCGCGCGCAACGCAAGATCAAACTAGGCTCAATTTCGTTAAAAAAAGGAGCTAAAACTCCATTCACCCATTCATTTTTTCCACTTAAGCGACCATTGCAAAACGATGCAATCACATCCGACGAACTTACGATGGGTCCGTATGGAACATTCATATGGTTTGCAATGAGGGAAGCGCCTGACATGCATCTGATTGTCTAGTATTGCTAGCTGACTTGGTAATTTTGTTGCTCGATTGGTGGTGCTCTACGAGAACTCAGCGTCTCGTTTTATCAATGCCGTCTTGGCGCTGTTTGAGCAAGGATTGATTGAGTGACCAAGGTCGAAGGCTGCTGCTTGTAAACGCGGAATATCCGGAACCAAGACCTCACTAGGGGTAGAAATTGGCGCTTACGCTGGTTGAGCACCTTATGGATGCCCCGGAACGGCCTCATCTGCCGGTCCAAGTCCTCCTGAAGATTTTGCAGGGCTGTATTCCGCGGGCGCGCCGGCGGCTCGGCGAGGTTTGAGATCTCCATCCCACCATTCTGCCGAAAATGCGTTTTCCGAGGCGCGCTTGGCGGAGTCTTCTGCGCGGAAAGGGGCCGCGTGACCTCGCGGCTGAAAATTTATTAATCCCGGCCGTTACTTACCCCCCCCCCCAGGTTTCTTCGGGGTCTCTATGCGAGGGCATGGATTCGGAGAAACAGCTGCGTTCCCATTCCTCAAGACACCAGCAGGAGAAATTTATGACTGACACCAAGCTCCGCATCCGCCAAGTAGCCTACATCCGGTTATCCGAGGATCCGCGGCCGTGGGACCTTAATCGTGCGAAGTTAGTTGGCCTGCTGAGAGCAAACTTCTTCAGCTCTACGGGGAACTAGTAAACAGCCACGCCTTGCTGCCTCCCCGCGACTTGCTCCTCCATAGACGAGCGAACGATTTGTGCAAAGCGGCGGCTGCTTTGGGGCGATTGCTGGCCGACACGAACGACCGCTGATGGTTACCCCCGGTTTATCGCGTTGCTCCATCAAGTCTGCCGCCCGGCGACAGACCGCTTTCAGCCTGAAGCACGCCATCGGTATCCTTCCCAAGAGCAGACACTTACAGCGTGAACCTAATCAGGCAGCGACTGCTTTCGGGAGCATGAGCGAAATGGCGCTCCCGGCCAGGCTGGCAGCCGTCATCCCGTTTTGACTAACCTATGACCGCTGCTACCTTTTCTGATCATTGGGCTTTTCGCTCCCTGAGTGACTGACCGCCCCCCGAGAACGGGGTCCTCCACTTGGAATCGGTCGACACATTGATGCCGTGCTTCCTTTGGCCGGCACGTCTCGCTGGTCTTCGCACCGAGCTCGATCTCCTTGAAGGTGCTGACTATCTGCGTTCCAACGAATCTGGATTTCTTCATGCAAAGGCTCCTGCCGGGGAGATTATTTACATCCTGGATGCTCCATTTTGCAATGGATGTCGCAGGCATCTGACAGAGGTGTGATTTAAATGGAAGAATTAATTTCGGAGAAATCTGCACTGACAATATTTAACATAGGTCAATAAAGTTGCTGCACTTTTTTTATTTGAAAATATAAAATATTTCGCATAAATAAAAGTGCTGAGGGAAAATGAAGAGATATATCTCCGGAAAGACTTTTTTTAACAGTTGCTTTCGATTGTTGGTGCTTTTTGCTCCTTTTCCTTCGGGTGTCGTCAATGCGCAGCAAAACGAAAGCACAGTCATTGACCAGCAGCAATTGCAACGACAGCAAGAGCGTGAACGGGCATTACGAGAGCGCCTAGACCCAGGGATTGAGACCCTAAGGCCTGCACAAAAAAGCGCTGCGCTGGAGCTTCCTGCAGATGAGAAGCCGTGCTTTCCATTGCAGGCATTGCGTTTGACTGGGGAAAAGTCGGAGCAAGTACCTTGGCTCCAAGATGCTGCGGCGGTTGATTTCGCCAGCAATCCATGTATCGGCGTGAAAGGGGTCGGCGTCATCTTGGAGCGCATGCAGCAAGCCATCCTGGAGCGTGGCTATGTGACGTCGCGGGTGATGGTGGCTCCCCAGAATTTGCAGCAAGGGGTATTAGCGGTTGAATTCATTCCTGGCGTATTGCATGAAATACGGTTCAGTCAGGAAAGTACAAGCTCAACTTCTATCCTCACTGCACTCCCTTCCCAGCGTGGTGAGTTGCTCCAGCTTCGAGATATTGAGCAGGGCCTAGAAAATCTCAAGCGCATTCCGACCGCAGATGCAGATATTCAGATCGTGCCAGCAGAAGGGGTTGATGCAGGGCCTGGTCAAAGTGATCTTGTTATTTCTTACAAGAGCATTACTCCCTTGCGTTTCAATCTCGCGCTAGACAACGGTGGCTCCAAGAGCACGGGAAAGACGCAGGGAACCGCCACTCTCTCGTGGGACAACCCATTGGGTCTGAATGACCTGATGTATTTGAGCTTGGGCAGTGGCGTGGGGAATGGTGGTGACCGAGGTACTAAAAGCCAGGTTGTGCATTACTCCTTGCCACTTGGCTACTGGCAAGTCGCTCTGACAGGCTCACAAAACAAGTACCACCAGGGCGTGGCGGGTGCCGTCCAGAACTACACATACAGCGGCGAATCCAGCAATCTGGATCTCAAGCTCAGTCGGGTCATCTTCCGCAGCGCGTCATCCAAGACGACTGCGGGCTTCAAGGTCTTCCACCGTACTGCCTCTAACTACATCGACGACACAGAGGTGGAAGTGCAGCGCCGCCGCACCTCCGGCTATGAACTCAGTCTTGGTCAACGCAGCTACCTAGGCTCGGCAGTGCTGGATGCCAATTTGGCATTCAAGCGCGGAACAGGTGCATTTGACGCTTTGGCTGCACCGGAAGAGCCATGGGGTGAGGGCACTTCGCGGATGAAGCTCTTCATCGCGGATTTGGCGTTGACGCAGCCTTTCGAGCTGGCCGGCACGCGCTTGAAGTTCTCTTCCACATGGCATGGGCAGTGGAACAAGACTCCGCTGACGCCACAGGATCGCATCGCTATTGGCGGCCGCTACACCGTGCGTGGTTTTGATGGCGAAAGTTCCTTGATGGCTGAGCGTGGTTGGTATTGGCGCAATGAACTCGGCATGCCATTGGGAGCAAGCGCTGAAGCTTTCATTGGTCTGGACACAGGCCATGTCAGCGGGCCTTCGGCCCAATATCTCGTGGGTCAATCTTTAACAGGCGCCGCCATCGGTGTGCGTGGTGCCTGGCGCGGCCTCTCTTATGAAGTCTCTTGGGCCACACCCATTCAAAAGCCCGAGCACTTTCGCACCTCCCATTCCAACTTTGCTTTGAACCTCGCTTACAGCTTCTGAGGGACTGTCATGAACAAGAATCTTCACCGCGTTATTTTTAACAAGTCTCGTGGCATTCGCATGGTGGTGCAGGAGACGGCCTCCAGCGTGGGTAAGGCCAGCAGCGGACACACCCAAACCGGCAGTGCACCTTCAGAACTCTTTGCCGCTGCCACTGGCCTGGGAGGGCTGGTACTCAAGCCTTTAGCCGTAGCTGCAGCGCTGTTGCTGGGCTCGCATACAAGTTTGGCGCAAATCATTGCAGACCCTTCAGCACCAGGCCGTCAACGGCCCACGGTGCTGGAGTCGGCCAACGGCACACCCACGGTGAACATCCAGACGCCTTCGGCAGCAGGTGTGAGCCGCAATACCTACCAGCAGTTCGACATCGGGCAAAAGGGCGCCATCCTCAACAACAGTCGTACCGACGTACAGACTCAGCTTGGAGGATGGATTCAAGGTAACGCTGGGCTTGCCAACGGTAGTGCCAAGGTCATCGTCAACGAAGTCAATTCAGCAGCACAGTCCAAGTTGATGGGCGCGTTGGAGGTAGCGGGTCAGCGCGCTGACGTCATCATTGCCAACCCTTCTGGCTTGGTCGTTGACGGACTGTCCTTTATCAACGCAGCCGGTGTGACGTTGAGCACAGGGCGTCTTCTGTATGGCGTCAATGGCAGCGTGGATGGTTTCAATATCCAAGGAGGTCAGATCGGCTTTCAAGGTAGTGGCATGGATGCCACCAAGGCCGATTACGCCACGATCTTGGCACGGGCCATTTCCGTGAATGCGGGGCTGTGGGCGAAGGACCTCCGTGTAGCCACTGGCGTGAACCAGACGGACGCCAGCGGCAATGTGCAGCAGCGTCATTCCAGCGAAGGGATGGATGCTTCGCAGAAGCCGAAATTTGCTTTGGACGTGGCCCAACTGGGCGGCATGTACGCCGGCAAAATTTTCATTGTGGGCACCGAAGCAGGGTTGGGCGTCAGAAATGCAGGAACTCTGGCAGCACAGGGGGAAGGCTTGCTGCTGCAAACAGATGGCACGCTGCTGAATGTGGGGAAGGTTCAGGCATCTACCAGCCTGACTATCCAAGCCCGCGATAGTGTTCAGAATGCGAGTGCAGATGCCGCAATCATCAGCGGCACTGATTTGAGCATTACAGCGGCAGCGGTCGATGCCAAGCACGGCTCATTGATGGCCGCAGGAGTGGATGCCCAAGGCAATGTAGGACAAAACGGAAACTTGCTGCTTGCGGCTGCGACCAGCATCGATCTGCAAGGGCAGATAGTGGCTGCAGGTGCCGCAGAACTACAAGCCGGACAGGTGGCGCTGGTTGGTGCAGATTTGAGCGCCAAGTCTGCGCGCATCAGTGCCAGTCGTGGAGACCTGAATGCAAGCGGTGCCTCCATCAATGTGCTGGACACCTTCGAAGGCAGTGCGTCAGGCCAGCTGCGTACCAGTGGCGGGAAGGTTGTGGCCGATCACCTGGTACTCCAAGCCACCAGTCTGAACAATGCAGGAGGTGTGTTGCTGCAGACGGGTGTGAACGACATGTCGCTGCATCTGGCGCAGTCACTGGATAACAGTGCTGGAACGATTTCCACCAATGCGAAGAATTTATCCATTCAAGCCGGCCAGCTAAGCAATGCCGCAGGCCAGATTACGCATGCGGGAAGCGGCACGCTTGCCATTGCCATTGACGGAGCGCTCGACAGCAGGCAAGGGGTCATTCAAAGCCAAGGCGCGGCTGAGCTTAGGGTCGCAGATGCCAATTTGGACAAGGCAAAGCTTGATGCACAACAACTGAACTTTGAAGCTGCGTCTCTGACAACGCAAGGCGCTCAAATTATTCAGCGAGGCCAGTTGCTAGGCCGGGTTGCAGTGTTTGGAGACTGGAACAACACCAACGGCCTGGTTTGGTTCAATGCGGATGCAAGCTTCTCTGCAGGGGCTCTTGCTAACCTGGGGGGGCAACTGGCAGCGACACAGAGTCTTGCGCTCGCAGTGGATGGGCGCCTTGTCAATCAGCATGGAAGCATTGCGGCGGGGAAAGACATCACGGCATCTGTCGGCTCACTAGAAAATTCCTCCGGAGCCATTGGGACCCAGCAAGGCAATCTTCACTTGACCTCTCGGAAGGAGATCGTCAATGACAGTGGAGTTCTCCAAGCGAGTGCTGGTGTGCAGATCCGCTCCCAAGGTCTGCGCAACGGCAAAGCAAGTGGTGCGGCGGACGGTGGAGCCATATCGGGGACAACAGTTGTTCTGGACATGGATGGCACATTGCTCGATAACGCTTTGGGCACCATCGCTGCAACTGATGCGCTCACCATTCATGCAGGAGACCTGAGCAACCAACAAGGCTTCATCAGCACTGGCGGGGCCCTCGCAATTGATGCGCATGCGCTGTCCAACACCAGCGGCAAGATTGGTAGTGCAGATAGTCTCTCCGTGACAGCCGATTCACTGGATAACAGTGGTGGGCAAATTCAAAGTCAAGGTGGCCAAACGCTGCACGTTGACCAAGCACTGACCAACACAGAAGGGCTTATCCGCTCGGGCGATGCGCTTGCTTTGCAAGCGGCTTCCATCACCAACACCACCACCAGCGGAGTCGATCAAGGCATTGAGGGCAATGCTGTGACCTTGAAGACAGCATTGCTCAACAACGAGCACGGCGCGATTCGCGCCGGCGATGCTATCGTGCTTCAAAGCTCTGGAGTGCTTCTCAATAGCCAGGGGCTGATCAGCGCTACGGGTAACGTGGCGCTTCTTGATGATTCATCTACGAAATCGTTGGCTATCGATAACACGCAGGCGACGGTGATTGCGGGCCAACGCCTTGAAGTCGGCGCAAAAAGCCTGACGGGTAATGGACAGATGCTGTCGCATGGCGATATCGACATTTCGCTCACGACTGATTTCGTCAACACCTCGGCGGTCATTGCGAACCGAGATCTCACGCTACGTACTACAGCCGACGTTTCTAATACAGGCCAGCTCCAGGCGGGTAGCAACCTTGCGCTTTCGGCAAGCAATCTCAGCAATGCCTTGGGTGCGGAGGTTAAAGCGACCAACACCCACCTCAAAGTGCAAAACAGCTTCACCAACCGGGGGCTGGTGGACGGGGAAACTGCTCGTATCGATGCTGGGTCCTTGCTGAACTTGGGGAGAGGGCGTTTGTACGGGGATACGCTCTCGATCCAGGCTACCGAGATCGTCAACGGTGCTGAGGCTGGTACTGCAGCCAGCATCGCCGCCCGATCCCGTCTCGACATAGGTAGCGTATCGCTCGTTAACAGTGAGCAGGCACTGATCTTCAGTGCAGGAGATGCCACCATCGGCGGTGCACTCAATGCCGACGGCACGGCAACGGGATCGGCAGACACCATCACCAACTCTGGTGCCAGCATCGAGGCGGTTGGCAATTTGCAGCTCACTGCAAAAAATATCGAGAACCTGAACAGCAACTTCTCGCTGGCAACGGGGACCACTGTCTCCGAAAGCAAACATGAAATTTTGCTTAACTATCTCACTGAACGCCTTGACTACGGCAAGGTGTATTTCTACGGACAAAAAGAAAATGACTCCTACATTGGTGCCACCATGGCATCCCATGTGGAACGCAGCGACGGCGAGCATATCTACATGGCCATGGGTGACTGTTGGTGCTTGGTTCCCGGCCCCTTTTCAGCTGATTGGCAGGAGTATTCCTATACGCGTTACACCACTACCGATGTCGTAGCCAGCTCTGCGCCAGGACGGATTACGTCGGGTGGCAACCTCGTTGTCCGTGGTGGTCTTGTCAATGACAAAAGCCAGGTGATTGCCGGCCAGATATTGGATGTCTCAGGGGCCAGCGTCAAAAATATAGATGCCGTCGGGACGAGGACCATCATCGACAAAGGCAGTGTTCGGGCTCACACATACGGAAGAGGACATGCCCACGGCGTTGACTGGTGGCTTGACTGGCTTGGCTATGACCCTGGGGCCCAGGTTGAGAACGTTAATCTTTCCGTCACTAGCTTTCTGGGCAACACGGCAGGGGCCGTCTCAGGGTCTATTGCGGCTCCTTCGCAAGTCACCCCGGTAAGCGCCGTCGTCTCTACGACAGGCACCCCCGTGGTGAACGTCAAGGGCAATGTGCAGCAGGTCAACCTGCAGGGACCATCGTCGGGCTCTGGTGCACATACCGTGATCCGCACCACGCAGCCTAATACGGCAGTGCCTGCCTCTAGCCTGTACCATGCGGCGGCGTCTACTGCAGGCTATCTCATCGAAACCGACCCGCAGTTCACCAACCGTGGAAAGTGGCTGGGCTCGGACTATCTGCTCAGCGCCCTGAACCAAGATCCTGCACTGCTGCAAAAGCGCCTTGGCGATGGTTTCTACGAGCAGCGCCTGGTGCGTGAACAGGTGGCCGAGCTGACGGGACGCAGATTCATCGATGGCTATGCCAATGACGAAGCCCAGTATCAAGCGTTGATGCAGTCGGGCGTAACCTTCGCTCGTAAGTGGGACTTGATACCTGGGGTCGCTTTGTCTGCCGAGCAAATGGCCCAGCTGACCAGCGACATTGTGTGGTTGGTTGAGAAAACCGTGGTCTTGCCTGATGGCAGTACCACCAGTGCTCTGGTGCCTCAGGTGTATATGCGCGTCCAGGAAGGCGATCTGGATGGCACGGGCACGTTGTTGGCTGGAGCGCAAGTCAACATAAAGGCTGAAGGGGGCCTTCTCAATACCGGCACCATCGCGGGGCGTCAGGCTGTCGTACTGGATGCACACAACGTGCAGAACCTGGCCGGAAGAATTACAGGCGGCACGGTTGCCATTTCTGCCGCACTGGATGTGGACAACATCGGTGCCCGCATTGATGCAGACAAAGCCTTGAACATCCAGGCTGGACGGGATATCAACCTCGTGACCACGACAACGGAGGTGAGCAACACAGTTGGCTCTGCAGCCTACAGTCGCAAGACGATCGATCGGGTCGCAGGCCTGTATGTCACAGGGGCAGACGCAGCACTTCAAGCCAAAGCGGGAAGAGATCTGAACCTGCAAGGTGCAGAAATCATCAATGGTTCGCTTGCTTCTGATGCTCCTAGCGGCGGCACCACTATTCTCTCCGCAGAGCGCGATGCGAACTTCACCACGGTCCAGACAGCGCAAAGCCAATCACTGGTGTGGGACGCTGGAAACTACCAGAAAAGGGCAGGCAGCACGGAAATAGGTACGCAAGTACAAGGTGCGGGGGCCGTCACCATCAGCGCCGGCCATGACGTCAATACAAGAGCAGCACAAGTTACAGCCGGTTCAGAGCTCCAACTGGCGGCAGGTAACAACCTCAACATCACGGCAGGTGAGGCAACGAGCTCCCATGATTTTGCTTCGAAGGAAACCAAGAGTGGTCTTCTGGGCAAAAAGACCTATGTTTACCAATCCACATCCAACAGCAATACCGCTGTATCCAGTACTTTGTCTGGCGGCACAGTGCAAATGCAGGCAGGCAAGGACATTGCAGTCACAGGAAGTAATGTTGTCTCAGATACAGGCACAACCTTGGTCGCGGGGAATGATGTAACCATCCAAGCAGCGACAGAAACCCACCATTCCACCCACTATCAGGAAACTCGTAAATCTGGCGTGTTTGGCAGTGGAGGTATGGGCTTCACCATTGGCAAGCAGCAGCAAAGCACCGACCAAGCGGGCAAGCAGACCACGGCCGCAGCTTCCACCGTGGGGGCGGTCAATGGCGATGTGAATATCGTGGCGGGGAACCAATACCGCCAGGTAGGCAGCGATGTGGTCGCACCGCAAGGTGATGTGAATGTGCTGGCCAAGGACATTGCCATTACCGAGGCCCGCGAAACCAGTGGCTCTAGCACCGAGACGCGCTTCAAGCAAAGCGGGGTCAGTGTCAGCATCAGCAGTCCCGTCATCAGCGCCGTGCAGACAGCGGACAATATGGCCAAGGCGGCCAGCAATACCAGCAGTGGACGCATGCAAGCCCTGGCTGCAGCTGCCACAGCACTCAATGTGTACAACAGCGCCGACGACCTCAAAGGCGCAGCCCAAGGGCTGGCCAACGGTGATGTCAGCAAGGGGGTCTCCGTATCGATCAGCCTGGGTACCAGCAAAAGCCAAAGCACCAGCACGCAAAGCAGCGACGGTGCACGCGGTAGCACCGTGGTGGCGGGTGGCAATGTGAACCTGGTGGCCCAAGGTGCGGGCCAGGACAGTGACATTCTGATCCGAGGCTCCGACATCAGCGCCGGCAAAGATGCGGCACTGAAGGCCGAGGGCGACATCCGCCTGCAAGCAGCCCAGAACCAGGCCAGCCTGGGCGGCAGCAACAGCTCCAGCTCGGGCAGCATAGGCATCAGCGTGGGGGCGCAAACCGGCATCACCGTCAGTGCCAGCAAAGGTCGGGGCAATGAGGCCGGGGACGACCTCATACACAGCAACACCCATATCACGGCGGGCAACAAGGTCTCGCTGCAAAGCGGTGCGGACACCACGCTGCAAGGCGCCGTGGTCAAGGGCGAGAGCGTCAAGGCAGACGTTGGCGGCAATTTGCACATAGAAAGCCTGCAAGACAGCAGCACCTATGCCAGCCAAAATAAATCTATGGGCGGCAGCATCACGTTCAGCCCTGCGGGTGTGCCCACAGGGGGAGGCATCAACGCCTCCAAGAGCAAGGTCAACAGCGATTACCAAAGCGTCACCGAGCAAAGCGGTATCAAGGCCGGAGATGGCGGGTTTGATGTCAAGGTCAAGGGGGATACCGACCTCAAAGGCGCAGTCATCGCCAGCAACCAGGCTGCGGTGGAGCAAGAGAAAAACCGCTTCAGCACTGGTGGTGAGCTCACCACCAGCGACTTGCACAACAGCGCCCACTACGAAGGCAAGGCCGTGGGCGTGAATGCCAGCGTGGGCAACGATGACGGCAAGTTCGGCGTCAAGGGCGTGGGCGCTGGTGTAGGCAAGGACAGTGGCAGTGCAGACAGCACCACCACTGCAGGTATCTCAGGCATGGCTGGCGACACAGCGGTGAGAAGCACCGATGCCGAAACCGGCATTCAGCGGATATTTGACAAGGAAAAAGTCCAAAAGGATATCGACGCCCAGGTGGCGATCACGGCGGAGTTTGGGAAGCAGGCGAGCAAGGCTATTGGTGACTACGCCCAAATACAGACACAAGAAGCCAAGCGACTTCTGGAGCAAGCCAAGGGTGAGAGTGACCCGCAGCGCCGAGCCGAGCTGGAGGCACAAGCGAAGCAGCTGAACGACGCTTGGGGCGACAACGGCACGCTGCGCTTGCTGGCCCACACCGTGGTAGGCGGTCTCACGGGTGGCGCATCAGGTGCTGCCGGTGCGGCGCTGGGCACCGTGACGGCTCCAGCAGTGGCGGATGCGCTGAGCCAGGCCGGCATCACCGGCACCTTGGCCGATGTGTTAACGGCTACAGCCAGCACGGCTGCGGGTGCGGTGGCAGGTGGTACCAGTGGGGCGGCAGCGGCAGGGAATGAGGTGGTGAATAATTACTTAAACCATAACCGCCCCTCCATGCTAAGACTTTCTGAAAAAGAAAGATATGAGAATGCTTATGAGGCTTGCTCCAAAGGAGATCCTGCCGGTTGCAAAGAAAAAGAATCTTTAGCCCAGCTCTCATTAACAAGAGACAGAGATTTAGCACAAGCTTGTGGTAACGGAAATTCTGATTATTGCCACCAAAAGGCAAAAGAAGCCATTCTTATGGGAAATATTGTAATTGGAGCGACTGGCAGTTTTGTTTACGCCAACAGCTTGGAGTACGGTCCAATACGTTATTTGAATACAGAAACTATTGGAGAGGTTGCCTCTCTTAACAGTTTCCATGAAAAACTGGCCAAAAGCACCTCAGAGGCAATTCTTCTGGAGATGGGGAATCAAGTGGTGGCGGGTGCTCTGAAGGGGGCAGAGTTAATTTCTTTAGCGGTGGCTAGGCAGTGGGAAGCTAGCAAGATTCTTACAGCTGAGGGAGTCTTTACATCAGCCGCTGGGAATATATCTGCTCAAAAAATCACACAATCTGGTGTCCCTGCATTTTTAAATGAATCCGAGATTTTGAGTCTGCGAACTATTAATAATCTAGATAAAGATGCAGGAGGAGCTCTTAGAGAGGTTGTTGCTGATCAATATTTTAAGAGAAATGGGTTTACGGCTCTTAATGGTAAGTGTGGTGTCAATTGTTTTGATGGTGTTTATATTAGAGGTGATCAAGTAGTAATCAATGAAGTAAAGCCGCTTTCAAGTAAGAATACAATCAAGTTAAATGACAATGCAAAATCTTCTAATAACATTGACGTTCAAATGTCAGACAATTGGATTGCCAGTCGCGTAGTAGAATTACGAGCTTCTGGAGATTCTGCAAAAATATTCGCTGCGGATACTATTGAAAAAGCTATGATGGAAGGGAAGTTAGTAAAAATTGTTTCAGGCGTCAATGAAAATGGCATGACCTTTGTTAAATTAGGCAGGTGAGATATGACCAAGGAAGAACAGCTGAAAAACTACCTCAATTCTTCAGGAATTAATATTTTTGAGTATAGCGAGAAATATAAAAAACAATTTCATAAGGTAAATAAAGGTTTTTTGCTAAACAGTATTTCAAATTATTATCAGTACAAAGGAATTCAAGATTTTTTCATTAGCAATAATATTTCTTCTATGAAACAGAATTTTTATACCTCATCGCTATTAAGTATGAAGTCTAGAGAGCATGGAATGAATAAGAGTTTTTGCAATGAAAACTTGCCATTTAATGCATTTTTATATGCATTGCTCTCTGATGAAGAAAAATTAATTAGTTCTATAGCTAATGAAGATTTGGTTTTTAAGGACAGCCCTAATCACTATCATTACTATTTCTATGCCTTGCAATTAATAATTAGAGGGGATTATGTTGGTGTTGAAGGTTTGTCAAAAATCAAAAATCAAAAATCAAAAATCTCACATAATGGTGTTCATGTTGAAATAAATGATTTCTTTCGATTATTTTTTGAAAAAAATACTACTGAACTATCTTCTCATATAGAAAGCTTAACAAAAATAAGATTTGATGATCATCTGGATGATAAATTTTTAGCGAAATGGGCAGTGATTTGTTGTAAGCTGTGTTGGATAAAGGGATTAAATGTTTTCATTGAAAATGATCGTATCCCAATGGATTTAATGCCTGTCCTCCCCATCGCTAAATATAACGAAGTATATGATTTTCTATCTCCAGGTTGGAAGCCTCCTTTAAATAGTTTTTTTTCTAAATTATTTAGATAATTAGAGGGGGCTGCCGCAAAAACAACTCCAAAAATCAGATAGCTTCATGTCGCATCCCTGATGATAGAAGTGAGAAGTGGCCCCGGTTTTTTGAACAGTTGGCTAAGCGAGATTTCTTCCCGTAAAAACGGCCTGACAGCAGGCCGAACCTGGAGAAATCTATGACCATCAAATCAAGACGCAAGCACAGCGCTGCCTTCAAAGCCAAAGTCGCACCGTCGCTGAGCTGGCTCAGCATGAATCGACCAGCTTTCGCTAGATAACTGTCGGTTTCACGCAACTTCCTCCATTAATCTTTGAAGATGACTGCTCTGTAGTTCAAAACAGACATTTAGGGTGTGAGCCTGAAGGACTGCAACCGCTGCACAGGAGGCATATGTTGCTCGCAGTTCATGCCAGTAGCAGGATGGGGTGCTAAGAGTGATAATTTTTTCATCCAATATTCAAATATTGAAGAATGAAATTTCGAAAAACCAATACATCTTTCGAGCAGGCACAGGTTGATGAATTTGTCTTATCTTTGCTTCAAGCATTCCGAGATTGCGGCTACCCTCGCTTCCCTTTGTATATAGATATTGAAGGGTATTTGGAGCTAGAAATCAGGATGCCTCCAAGCATTCCTGAGAAGATTGTTAAAGAGCTGGGAACGACAGAGGCAGCACGTGCATTCCCTGCGATTGAAATTATCGAACTAGAACCTAAGCTTCGAAGGCGAGGTATTTTCACACAGCTTGTACAGGGAATATCAAAGATGCCAGGCATCCAAGCTGTGGTAGTTTCTAATGTTTTTAACCTCGGATTTGCACAGTATCTTGAAGCGAAGTGTCAGGTCCCTGAGTCAGGATGGACGCTTTATCACGGATATGGTGCGCCTTGCTTTGCCTACTGGAGTATTTTGGCAGATGGTACTGGAAGCGCGGCCATTGAGTGATAGGTTATTTCTTTGATATGAAAGGGACAGGCTGAAAATAACAGAGGATGGCAGCTAAATTACGGAATGATTTAAAACAGAGTAGTCTAAAACTGCAATAATATATATTATTTGTTTTTTCGTTATTCGGAACGGTTACTGTGTGCAGTGAATAGCAGACCCGCCTTATTTCGACTCAATTTATCTAACCGAGCTTGTAACTCTGATATTATTTTGTGTTGGTTTTTAACAGTAGCCTTTAGGTCTTGTACATGGTGGGCAAGCTCATAATTCTGACGAGCCCATGCTGCCATTTCATTTCGCGCCAGCTCCAGTGCTTCGCGGTATTCGCGAGCCTTGGTCCGTGCTTCCCCTAACTCTCCCTGCTTAGCTTCTAACTTTTGCTTCGACGTTGCCTCGTTGAATTTTCGGATAGCCGTAAGGATGGGTTCATGGAAACGATAAAGCGTGGAGCGATCTATACCCGCCTCGGTCGCCACTGCTGTCGCGTTGATAGCTGTGTCGCGCTTGACACGGCGCGGATTGCCATTTCTTAGGCGAGCGAACGCCAACTCTAGCTCTTGTCGGGTCTGCCGCTGCGACACTTCTTTGTGTGCCTTCAACGCTTCGGGATTGCCTGCCGTATTCACACTGCTCATGCGTCTGACCCACTGCTATGAAGTTTGTTGATTACCTGATTCGCTTTTTCCAGAATGCGGATAGCGCGGTTCTTGGCCGGGACGCCCATATCGGGTAGTTGCAGTACCATCAGTTGTTGCCCTGCAATTTCTTTCCAAACAGGAAGGTGCTCTGGACCAATCAGCGCCATATTGCAGTCGACACACATATCAGCCTCAAACAAGCACAGTCCACCGCAATTTCCCCCTTTGGCATTACCGGCGCACCAGCTATGCCCGGTGCCGTTGAGGGTGATCGTGCTGCTCAGCTCATTGATTAATTCGCCCTTATTTTTGGCAGTGCGAATTATGGGGCGCCACGTGCCCAGCCAGTCCTCACCTTTGGCCAAAGGAGCATCAGAGTCGAGATAACCAGCTAGTATCTTTGCTTGACGTTCCTGTTTAGCACGCACTACGTCATCCAGCAAACCGTTATCGATCTGGTATTCGTCGGCCGCGCCGTCAGCATACAAAATGGTCATGTCGAGACTCCAGTGCCCATAGTGTTCTTTCAGGTACAGCAGGTCCCCCAGCTCAGAGCGAGCATAGTTGTAGGCGAATGTGCGCCGGAATTGGTGAGAAGCAAGATCCCAAACGTTGCCACTTACGTCACGGATCTTGAAATTCTGACAGAAGTCCTTCAGCCATTTATTAACAGCGGCGCTGCCCGGCATCACGGCTACTGGCCCCTGCTGGCTATAGTGTGTTGCTAGAAACAACTTGTTCATGCTCCTGGATATTTCAGCCAAGCGCTTTGCATACCTCGACTCATGGGCTTCCTGCTTGCGAAGCTTCCGCTCTTCGTCACGAAGCATCGATTGGAAAGGCTTGATCATGCGTTCTGCAAGATCTACAGCACGCGCTACGATCGGCGGGACTAACCATTTGTGTGGTCGCTCGCCAGTCTTGTAGATAGTGCCATGCAACCAGATGCACTCGTAGCTGCCATCGATTCCGGATTCCTTTGTGATGCATCCGGACTCTAGAGACATCATTTCAGAGTTGCGTAAGCCAGAGAACATGTTGATGCAGATGTAGGTTGCAGTTCTAAGCAATGCCACTTCGGCATGAAGCTCTCGGAGTCCTGCATAGCCATGTGTTCTAGCTACTTCTGTACCAAAGACATGCTGATAAGCATGCCCTTTCACACCGCGCGCTGCTGCTGCCTCCATTGCCTGCTCAGCCTCTGCATGAACGGCCAAGATCGCCGGTGCTCGTTGCTCAAGGTACTCAATGGCTTTCTGAGCAAGCGGAACGAACACCGATTCGGGAATCACAGGCGTCTTCGGTACTCGATGAGCCATGCGTTGATCCATGCCGGCCAGCAGGGCTGCGCTTTCAAAGGGCCAAGGATGAGACGGCAAAAAGTCATCGATTTTTCCTGCTTGTGCATGCAACTTCTCGATTAACAGTAATCTTTTCATCACTGTACTTGTTGCGGATTTCCCATCCTTGGCAGCCACGACGTACTCAAGCGTCCTACCCTCCAACTGCGCAAACTTTGTAATGCCTTTGCTGACCATCCATCGCAGTAGGAACGCTAGGTTGGCCATCTGGGATATTAATGTTTTTAGCCCTGGGCGCTTCCCACCCTCGATGGGATCAAGATGAAGCGACCAAATAAAATCCTTGGCCGAAGTTAACAAGCTGCGATGGACTACGTCGGTTAGCGATGTGCCATCCGGTAACGCTATCCCCCAGATGATTCGCTTTTCCCCATCCTTGGCATTTTCGCGCGAGATATACGGCCAGAAATTCCAGATATCATCTTCATAATGGCTGATTACGGTCTGCGAGCCTGTTGTATCAATGCTGACCGAAACAGGGAGGCGTGCTTTTTGAGTGAAAGCTAAGCCAGATAACCGATTAACTTCAAGCATCAGCGGGATCATATTACCCTCCAGCACTCAGCCAAGCTGGGTGAGGTGTCACCTTGGCTTTGTTTTTTGCAGCCTCGACTATGTCGGCCGGAAATTGAGTCGCTATGTCGTTGTCGATGGTTTTTATGACCCAGCCGTATGTCTTGACCCAGTGATGCGGGGCGATCTTGTTTCTTTCGGCAAGCAGCTTGTTGTAGAAGCTGAACATTTTCCAGAGGTCGTCTTCGAAAACCACCATCTGCGGGCATTTGAAACAAACCATGTACTTGCCGCAAACCTCTTCTCCCTCGCGGAATGGATTCATGCAGCGAGCAACGGCGGTGTTGTATCCACCGCTCAAGAGTTCGCGTACATTCTGAAGCGGTATCTTGCCATCGGCGGCTAGTGCCGTGGCTTTAGCCTCACTGGCCGAAGTGACCCAACCCACCATCGCTTGGCCGACAAAGACATGATCCCGCTCTGCGACTGCTGGTAGCGACACATAATGACGTGCAGTGGTCTCGGCGGATGCATGACCCATCGCAAGTTGGACCTTGCGAATATCTCGTGTTAGTGCATACAGGTTCGTACCAAAGGTTGGGCGACAACGGGCGACACTGAAGAGAAGGCGCTCCCCATGGTCATCAACCAGTTCATGGCGTACAACAAAATCCGCGATGGCGTTTCGAGCATCCACCTGGGTAAAACGGTTAATCCGTCCCTGACGAGTGGACTTGGGATGACGTCCTGTATAAGGTACCCGCCACAGGAATACTAAGTCGCGATCCTCGAAGAGGGCCTCATCACTTACTGAGCGGGTGAAGTCAGCAAGCCAGCGAAAGTGGCTGCCCACGGTGGTGGGGATCGTGAGTACCTGATCTTGTTCTGCCTTCTGATTGACCTCCTGCGCTCGGTATGAGGTGACCTGTGTGGAACCGCCACGGCGCTTTTCAGTGATGAGGATTTCACGATCCTTGAGAGGATGGGGCTTTAAACTATCTCGTCGAAGCTCAAGCAGGCCTTGAAAGTTCCGACCTGTGGCCAATGCCAATACTATTAGATGCACGGCCAAAACTTGTGCCGGTGGCAATAATTCGCCGCTTTGCGGGCTGTGGATTCGCTTCAAGTCTTGATTGCAAGCCGCAATGATTCTACTCTGCTCACTTTTACTATATGACGTACGCTTCGGAACTAACCGATTGATATTGGGGAACGGCGACTTGGGAAATCGTAACTGTGTGTTGACTGAATCTGGTTCCTTTTTCATTCTATTTATCAGTACAGTCTTCAGCGCCGTATAGGCATTTTTCTTCGCGGAGAGTGACAGCGGTTGGCCTGCTGTTTTCCCCACAGTGGCGATACGTCGCTCGAGCCACGCAAGAAACTCTCTGAAAGTCGCCTCATCAATTTGGCTTAAGCGGAAGACAGCGTAGTTACTCTTCTCGAGTTCATCCAAGAATGGCCAGAAGTAAGTGGATAGCTGCTGGAAAATCCCCTGCAGGGTGATTCCAACCAGCTCATGCCGCATCGACCAAATTGCATCTCGCACATGAATCGCTAGCTCTTCGCGGCCACCTTGGCGCCAGGGGGGAAAATCGAAGCGAATTTCGCCATGATGCTGACAACGAATAGTGAAGCACCATGATGGCGGTAAATCTACGACAGTGCCCTCCAGCGTTACAGCCGTAACTTTCCGAATAACTCGTTTTTTACCAATCATGATGGCCTAGCTACGAGTTGTAGAACTTCTTCCACGTAGCCATCCACCTCGTCATGTTTTAGTAGGTCAGCCGCATGCACATAAACCTCAGTGGTAGCGATAGATGAATGTCCTAAACGGTCTCTAACCCAGTGCAATGCACTATCAGTTCCCCACTTTTCTGAAACTCGTAAAAACTCGTAGGTGCCGAAGGTGTGCCTCAAGCGATGAGGTGTGCACTTCACCCCAGATTTGGTTGATGCTCGTTGAAAGCTCACATCCAGTCCGTCCAACGATAATTCTGCGCCATCACGTGTCAGAAATAGCTTGGTTGTCTCCTTGCCATGGCGTTTGCGGTGCATGCTGACGAGTTTTGGTCGTACCCGCATCATGTAGTCAAACAGGTGCCCCACGAGGTCATATGGAACCATCACCCAGCGCTCTTTGGAACCTTTGGTTGGCGTAAGACATGGATCGAGTGTCATCTTGATGGCCTTACCTGAAGAATGTCCGGCCGGGGTTGGCAGAACCCGAACATCGAGGGCACAAGCCTCTTCACGACGTAGACCACACAACAGCATTAGGTAGGCCAAAAGTTGCGTCCGGCGAGGCGACAGTGTTTCGATAAATTGAAGGGCTTCTGGGATGCTCAGGAATTTGGGAAGTTGCGGTTGAGTTCGCAAAGTCAATTCATTAGCCTGCACGCGACTCCCGGTAGCATCAACGTGAACCAAGAACCCCTTTGACTTCGACACAAGCACTTCCTGAGTTTCGAATGGCCGCTGTTCGGTCAAACCTTGGCGAGCGCACCAAGTGTAAAACGCACAGGTGGTCGAAAGGCGCTTATTGATCGTAGAGCGGGAAAGGTCACGATCCAGCATCGAGTTGCGCCAGACAGCGATGTGTTCCTGGTTCACTTGGCTCCAGAACAATGTGTTCTCTTCGAGGAAAGAGAAAAACTCGTATAGATGGTTCGCATAGGTTCGCCAGGTGGCGGGAGCGCGAGTGCGCCCTCGCACTACCGCGATGTGGAATAGGTAGCGATTGGCGGACTCGATCAACTCTGCATCGGCGTTGGCTAGGAACGGAATCCCAGGCAAAGACACGCCATTCAGCTCGAAACTTTTATCTGTGTAGAACAAATGCACACTTATCCCTTCATCAGCATCATGATGCTAATGTGCTGCTTCCAAAAGATATCTTTCAGCAACACTTAGATGTTGGTAGAACACGAGTCCACCAGCCGCCTGTTTGAAAAGGGGTACAGCATTCAAGAGGTGGCCCAGTTCACGCTGCACACCAGCTGGGCCACGTTGAAGCGGTACACCCACCTCAGGCCAGAGAACGTCCCTGAGCGCTGAGTTACGCACGCAGGCGCCCCCAGTCGTTCTCGGCCTCGGCCTTCTTCTTATCGATGTGTTCTGCCAGTGCCTTGGCATCCACAAACCAGGGGCTACGCTGGCCGCCCAGCTTGTATGCGGGCACAGGCAGATCCTGCAGGCACGCACGCTCATTGGCCTTGCGCGGCGCGATGCCGAAAAAGTCCATGCAGCATGCTTCAAGCGGAATGTTGGTGTCTCCGAACTTAGCGAGCAGGGCGAAGTGGGTCATGCTCATAAATGGCTCCAAAAAAGAAGCCCCGCTCAATGGCGGGGCTGGATGTGTAGGTGAGGCGGATCAGTGCGCTGGGCAGCTCATTTGAGTCTGAGTTGCGGGCAACTGGGCCAGTTTCTGAGAGCAGTCACTACAAACATGACACGCATGAAAAAGGCGAGATCCTGAGGCCGGTTTTTTCTTGCTGCATTGAATGCAATCGATGGTGTTAGCGAGGTCTTGAAGTCGCATGGGGGCTCGGCCTTTCTTTGGACTGCGCATGGTTCTCCTTTGAGCTTATGCCGCGGCATTGGCGCGTTGAATGCCGCAGATGCTGGGGTTGGCTTGCAGCAACGGTGGCGTGCAGTTGTTACGCCGCTGTGACTGAGGTGTAGGGTGTGGTGGTGGCCATAGGGCACTCCAGAAAGAGAAAGGCCCGCTGTTGGGCGGGCCTGGGTTGTTGGGGCGAGATGAGCTGCGATTTGAGCTGCTTCAAAAGAAAGGCCCACAAGCGTGGGTCATAGGAGGATGTCAGCGTCTGAAATCCATCAGTGACATCACTTGCGCACTCTCGCCATTTGCGACTTTCTGACCAGCATGCGTTGCTGTCTTGTTGTGACGCAATGTCGCAAGTTCCACCACCTGTGGTGGGCTGGAGAAATAGCCTTCGCGAAGGCCGCAAAGCTGCTCGACATCGCGCGCGCTGAGGCCGATATATCGCACAACACTCTCGGTCGTCAATAAGCCTGCATTGATGAGCAACTCCATCGTGCGGCGCAGCAGGCGAGGCTTTTCAGGCTCCCACTTTTCGTCAAATGGTTCCGCCTTGGCCCCCCATCGGGCAGAGCGGCGTTTGAAGAGAGTGTCTTTCTCTTCATCGGTAATCAATTCAATTCTGTGCAGGCGCATAAGCATGGCTGCAGCAGATACGCCCCATCGTTGCTTGAGGATGAGCAGATTGTCCAGGTTGATGGGAACGCGCACGTCGTCGGCAAAGGTTTCGGCAGGTAGGAGTAGTGCGCCGGCAAAGTGGTGGGCCTGCTTTTCCATGAGTTTGTAGCGGTCACGGTCTGGCGAGGGCGGAATGTGCTTGTGCAGCACAAGGTGGCCAATTTCATGGGCCAGATCAAAGCGGCTGCGGAAGCCATTGGCCTTGTCGGCTGATAGCAGGACGATAGGTAGGCCCAGTACCGAGCTCCAGCTGGAGAGTCCTTCGATCGTGGCGATGTCGGTCTCTTCACGCACAACCAGAATGCCAGCGCTTTCTGCGGCTAGTACCAAGTCTTGTATGGGCGTGCGACCCAGTTTCCAGCGTTGGCGGCATTCCTCCGCAGCAGCTTCAATGTCTGCGTTAGTGATTTCTTCAGGGGCAAGAAAGTCGCGTTCTGGCAGGTTGAGGGCTGGGTAGTCTGCATGCAGGGCAAACAGGGCTGCTAAGTCTTGTGCCCAGTTGGCGCGCTCATTGAGCTTGGCGCGAGCTGCTTTAAGGGCGAGGGCGTTGCTGCGAAACAGGGGGGCGGAGACCGCAGGGAGTGTCGGACGGGTCAGCCACTCGGCCTCTACATTCAATGTGGATGCAAGGCGGTCAAAGGTTTCTGCTTCAGGAAACTGATCGCCTTTGCACCACTTGGTAACAGTAGATGCCGCTACGCCAACAAGGCTAGCCAGCTGGCCTTTGGTGAGGCCGCGGGCAACCAGCGCTTGTTCAAGGCGCGCTGGTTGCAGGTCGTTAATACCCTTGGTCATTTCCGGTAAGTTTCTTGGGTTGCGCCTTAAGTGTTGGCACTGCTCCGTCGTACTGGTTGTTGTTTTCGGGCAGGTCGTACAACTTAAGGAATTCGGTTAGGGGCTTGATGTAGAGCCAGGATTTCATATCTGGCGCAGGTAGTGCAATCATGACTTGTGTCAATTTTGCAACGCCTGTGGCGATGTCTAGGCCATCCATCACACCAAGAATAAAAATTGTTCCCGCAGAGACGGGCCTGTCGGCATCAAACAAATCGCCTTGGACGTAGGTGCGTTCGATGGCCGTATTGAGCTGAGCGAGCTGTTTGCGGGTTTTGCTGCCTTTAAGGTTGACCCACTTGTGGCCCGGCACGTTGAGACGGGCAATGCTGAAGATGCCGAGCTTGCCGATCACCAGCTTTGTGCCACAGAGCGGAGAAGGCTTGGCACCATGAACGGTGAGGGCCTCATGGAACGTCTCATTGGTGAAAAAGTGCCTGTTTTGTCCTGCCCCCGAAGAGCGATGAGTCCGTGCGAACAACGTTGCATGGGCGACGCACTTGTCATCTCCTGACTTGTATGCGTCATCAAGAGCCATGAGGGCATCGCGCTGGATGTTCTCTTTGATGAGCTGCTCCAGTTCAGGAGGACCGAGTTTGGACAAGGAAGGCACGTTTACACTCTTTCAATGAGTTGCGTATGTGCGGAATTTTAATGGAAAAAGTTTCGTGTTGCTGGATTTCTTGCGCGGCTAATTGTTTGTAATTCATTTTACTGTATTTTTGTACAGCTCGCAGGCATAGCTATATCAAGATTCGCAATGGTTAGCTTCAAGTCGAAAACTGTACTGGTGCCCCTGTGAGAAAGGCCTGCGGTGTGCGGGCCTGGGTTGTCATGCGACCTTGCGCTGCGGCATGGCCATTTCGGTGTAGTTCGCTTCCACGATCAGCCGCATGGGCAGCGGGCTGACGCTGTTGCCGGCCATGCGGACCTGGGCGGTTTTTGTCAGGGCCTTGCCCGTGGCCGTGCGGTCAATGACGTAGCTCTGCGGGAAGTCCTGGGCGTTGTAGAGCTCGCGCGGCACCAGCATGCGCAGCGTGATGTCCACGATTACCCAGGGCTCGCCCCTGAGCCACATGGTCACCATGGCAAGGCGGTCGCGCGTGGTGATGGTGGTCACCGGGTCGCGCAGGTCTGACCATTGGCCGCCGTTGGCGTGGTAGCGCATCAGGAAGGCGGCACAGCGCAGCGCGCCGGCCTGGTCGTCCTGGCTGAGCTGGTACTGCAGCAGGGCGTGGTGCTCGCCGCCGGCGGCCACAGTCGCCAGCGGCTCCGACAGGTCGCGCCCAGTGCTGTGGTGGCGCAGGGTTGCCAGATGGGCCACGGCCAGCTGCTGCTGGCTGCCGCTGGTGGTGACGGTGGAAACCGGCTCCTGCAGATCCCTGGCCGGCGTGGTGTTGAAGCCGCCATTGGCTTGGACCATGAAGGCCGTGGCGAGGCTCTGGCCGCCGCCGCTGGCGGTGACCGTGCCCAGCGGGCCCGTGATGTCGTTGGCGCCATGGCTCCAGCGCTTGCCGCCTCCCTTGCCCTCGCCGTGGCCGGCCTGGACCAGGCATGCAGACATCAAGCCGATGGTGGTGCCAGTTCCGGGCCGGACGGGGTGGCCGCCGGCGGTGACCGTGGGCACCGGGTCGCGCAAGTCCGATCCGGTTGAGCCGGTGTTGAACTTGGTGATGAATGCTGCACGATCTTGCTGGCTGACGATGTATGGCTCTGCTGCATCCAGCACAAACTTCTGCATGCCATGGGCAATGCGCCGCATCGTGGCCTCGGCCAGATCCTTCTTGCGGCCGAAGATGCTGGCGCCCGGGATGCTCCAGTCGATGCAGTCAGCCGCCGGGCGCCAGGCTTTGCGCTGGCCGGAGGGCTTCTTGGTGTGAGTGGGCTCGGGCCACACGATGGGCAATCCATCGCGGCGGGCCACCATATAGAGCCTGGTGCGGGTGCTGTGTGCTCCCAGGTCCGCATTGCAGATGACGCGCCACTGCACGACGTAGCCCATATCCCGCAGGCCCTGCACAAAGTGGTTCCAGTTCCGGCCCATGGCCTTTTTATCGGGCACCAGGAATTGCCGGTGGCGCGGCACACGCTCGCCAGGATCGGCCACGCGATAGACCGTCTTGCCGCTGGCATCCTGCACTTTGTCCAGCGTGATGACGCGGCCTGTGGCCGGATCGCGCTTGGCTACCAGGGGCGACCATTGCAGCATCTGCTCCACGTTCTCCAGGGTGATCACGTCGGGCTTGCGGGCTGCCCATCGGTGCACGATCCACGCAAGCGAGCGTATCTCGCGGCTACGCGGCTGGCCGCCCAGGGCCTGGCTGTGGTGGGTGCAGTCTGGCGATGCATGCAGCAGGCCGATAGGCATGCCGGCCGTGACCAGCACCGGGTCCACCTCCCAAACGTCTGCCTGATAGTGGCGCGTCTGCGGGTGATTGATTTCGTGCATGCCGATGGCGTCGGCATCGTGGTTGATGGCGATATCGACGTGGCGGCCGATGGCCTGCTCGATGCCTGTGGACGCGCCGCCGCCACCGGCAAACAGGTCTACCACCAGCTTGGCGGACAGGGCGAGGACAAACTGGGGTGTCAGCATTCAGGGCTCCAGAAAAGACAAAGCCCGCGCGGCTTGGGCCGGGCGGGCTGGGGTTATGAGGTAACCTACCTTCGTAAAAACGAAGGAGGAGTATGAATATTTCTATAAAGCGTCTGCGTTCGCCATTGATGACTTCCAATCAAGCTGCAATTGGCGGGGTATTTATTATTGGCTTTTTTATTTGTTGGTTTGTTTATGCTTATTTTTGGAGCGATATTCTTTGTGCAATTGGAGGAAAAGACAATCTATCCGGCTGGGTCCAAGCAATTGGATCAATTTTTGCAATATTAGGTGCGGCGTTATTCCCGGTAATTCATAACAAAATTGCTTCGGATAACGAATTGAGTAAAAAAGAGAAAGAAGCAATACTATATTTGCTTCGAATAAAACCAATTCTCAGAGATTTTGAAGATGATGTAAGAACATGTGGCTATAGATATGTTTTTGCTTTGGATCCTGTTGGCATGCAAGAAAATGACATTGTGAAATTGTTCTCTGAATTCAGAGAGTGGTTAAAACAATATGATAATTTCTTAGATGATTCATTGCCGGCCCAATCATTTGCAATTATTCCCGAATTGATTGGACAAAGAATATCGTATGCAATTGGGGAATTTAAATCTATACAGTTGGATGTTTCAAGATTTAGTGTGGATTTTTATGAGAAAAATAACAATAGATTTGAATCAAAGCTGAGTGAATGGAAGGATGGACTTATTTTAATAGCGGATATTCTAAGAACAGTTAATCATTTAGTTGATGAACGAGTAAATTTAGATGAGGTTTTGCCGGCCAACGAAGAGATATATAGGAATTGTTGAATAATTGGAAGTAATTTTTTTGCTCACAATGAAAATCGCCGCAGATTTTTAAGAAAAAACAGTCTCAAGGAAATCAGGACAGGCGCAAGGCCTGTGCTCATGCCCCTGTTATGCGGCCGGGGTGATCAGATAGGCCTCGCGGGCCAAGCCACGAATCCACACCGGCTCCTTGCCGCGGCCAGTCCAGGTGTCCCCGGTTTCTGGGTTGCGGTACTTGGCCGGCACGGTGCCAACGGCACGGGGTTTGCTCTTGCTGGCGCTGGGCACCAGGTCGGCGGCCGTGATGCCGTGCTCGGCGCACAGCTCGCGCACAGTGGCCAGGGCAGTAGCCCGCGCGGCGGCGCGCTCGGCTTCAATCTTCTTTTCCAGCTCGTCGCGCTGGGCCAGCAGTTCTTTGTAGGTGCTCATGGTGTTTCCTAGTGGTGGTGATTAATCGAGGTCGTCGCCTTCGGTGTCGTTGGCGTGTTTGCGCTCCAACGCAGGGGCGGGAGCCGCGGCTTGGTCTGGGCGGGCTGGGTGGGGTCGTAAACTCGGGCCATGGCCAGCATCTACGAAACAATGACGAAAGCGCTCCAGGACCACTGGAAGGCGCACAACAACGCATATCCGCAGCGCTTTGAGCTCGATGCTCAAACGAACAAAAAATTGGTGGATGACCGCAGGTTGATCATCAACACAATGAACTTCCAATTCGCGCCAGGCTGGGAAAGTGAGTTCCAGGGCTGCAAGATCGCGCTTGTCGATGACGGTAATTTCTTGGTCGACAAGGATGGAAACCGGGTGCCGCTGGCTGTCTGATCAAGGAAATAAGGACAGGCTGAAGCCTGTGCTCAGGCCTACGGATGCTTGCATTCAATCCACCAGCGCAGCAATTGCGCTGGTGTGCGGTCGTTGGTGAGCCAGCGGGCGCCCTCGGTGTGGCGCACCTGCAGGAAAACATGGCGATAAAGCCCTTCGTCCTGGCTGTTCCACAGGCCAAGGCAGTGGTGCTGTATGTGCAGCCGCTGCGGGTCGCTAAGCCAGCTGCTGCGCACTTTGAATGCCTCGGCTATTGCGGCCCAGTAGCCCGGGCATGCTGCTTCACTGCCTGGCTGCATGCTGCGCTTCCAGCAGCCGGCCGTAGGCGGTGCCGCGAGCCACTGCGATCACATCGCTGTGCGGGCGGTAGGGCTCGCGCGATGTGCCGTTGCAGATGCGGGCCGAGGTGGGGAGCTGCAGCTCAATGTGCGTTACCTTCAGGCCGGCGGGCATCACGATTTGCACTGGCGCTTTGCGGGCGGCGGTGCTGCGCGGCACTGTGGCTGGGCGGCTTTCGAGCCGGGTGAGCTTGGTCGGTGCGGGCTTTGGCTTGCTGGGCGCTGCCTTTGCGGTGGCGGTGGCAGGCTGCTGCTGGCACTGGATGCCCAGGCGCTGCAGGATTCGGTACATGTTGTTGCGCGTGGAGCCGTAGTGCTTTGCCAGCTCCGTGGGGTTCATGGTTTTGGCCATGGCCCGCAATTCATCGGCTCGTGCTGACCATAGGCTTTGGTGTGTGGTGAGGGGTCTCATGCCCAGTTTGTAGATCTCCTTCTGGATGGTCTTGGGTGCACGGTCGAAGTGCTTGCCCAGCTGCTCAAGGCTCATCGTTGGTGCCAGGCGGGTCAGCTCCTCGAGTCGATCTTGAAGGGTAGGGGTGAGGCTCTTGGCCAAAGCCTTGATCTTCAGTCTGCTCAGCATGCTGTACATGGTGTTGGGTGGTGTTCCCATGGCTTTTGCTATTTCGGTGAAGGTCATGGTTTTGGCCATTTCGCGCAGCTGATGTTCACGGCCTACGTGCAGCGGCACGAACGCTTGGGCGGGGGTGATTTGCAGGGCAGAGAGTGAATCGCGCACGCGCTTGGTGGTGCTGCCAAAGTGCATGGCAATCTGCTCGGCAGTCATGGTTTTGGCCATGATGGTCAGTTCTTTGCGGCGGCTGCGCCAGAAGTTGACAGGGAGTTTTTGGGGCTCGGAGGACATGCTGTTTCCTTTACTGGGTTCTGACGGCGTGGCTGGGCACCAGTGCCATGCTGATGACGCGGGCCTGCAACTCAGCCATGGGAGGGCGCGTGCGCAGGGTGTGGGTTCGCGCGGCTTCGAGCTCGACGATGAGTGCGGCGCCGGGCAGCAGCTCGGCTTCGTGTTGCTGCCAGAAGCGCTGGGCTGCAGGGCCTGTCCAGGTCATGCGCCATGGCTCTGCCTGATGTGGGCCTATGCGGTCGTAGGCATGCAACTGCAGTTGAAAAATGCCGCAACGCGCAGGCGCTGCGTGCGGTCGCTGGCGGCTGAGGAAAAGCATTCCGGTGTGGCGCATTGCGGGCTCCAGAAACATCAAACCCGGCGTGGTGGCCGGGCTTGTGGGGTTGCGTTTTGAAAGTAGGTCTGCAGTGAAAGAGCTGCGCGCTGTTCGCTGGCGGCTTTCTTTTCGATGGCGCGCAGGGTTTGGCTGCGGCGGCGGTCATGGCTGGCCATCGCCGTCAGCAGGCTATCCAGCGCTGCTGGTGCGCATGGGCTTGGCACCCACGGTGCGGGCGCTGGGGAAGAGGGCCATGGCCTGCTGGATGGCCTCTGCTGCACCGGTTTGGATGGCTGGGTAGCGGGTTGCGCCGTGCGAGGTAACGACAGTGACGAGGTGGGTGCGCGTGGTGGTCGGCATGGTGGGTTTCCTTTAGAGTGGCTAACACCACTTCTCCAGAGGGCCTCGCAGAGCGGTTATGCTCGCTGCCCTCATGGCACGACGACCCGTAAGCAAAGAACTGTGGCGACAGCTACAACCCCTGATCCCAGCCTTCGTGCCTTCTGCCAAAGGCGGTGCGCGCAAACGCGCAATCAGCGATGAAGCTGCCCTCAACGGCATCTTGTTCGTGCTGCAAACAGGCATTCCATGGGAAGACCTTCCCCAATCCCTGGGCTACGGCAGCGGCATGACTTGCTGGCGGCGCCTGCGCGACTGGAACGCCGCTGGTGTCTGGGAGCAGCTGCACCAAGCCATGCTGACTCGCTTGCGTGAACATGACCAAATCGATTGGAGCCGGGCCAGCATTGATGGCTCCTCGGTACCAAGCCCCCGGGGGGCCAGGAAACGGGCCCAAACCCCACGGACAGAGGCAAGCTCGGCTCCAAGCGGCACATCGTCGTAGATGCCAGAGGCATCCCGCTGGTGATCTTGGTCAGCGGCGCGAACCGGCACGACTCCAAGATGTTCGAGAAGTGTGTGGACGCGATTCCTGCGATTGCTGGCCTGCCAGGACGTCCCCGTAAAAGGCCAGCCAAGCTGCACGCCGACAAAGGCTACGACTTCAAGCGATGCCGAGCCCATCTGAGGCAGCGGGGCATCATGGGCCGAATTGCCAGACGAGGCATTGAGAGCAGCGAGCGGCTGGGCAAACACCGGTGGGTGGTGGAGAGGACGCACAGCTGGTTTGCAGGCTTTGGCAAGCTGCGAATCCGCTTTGAACGACGGCTGGATATCCACGAAGCGCTGCTGAAATTGGCGGCAGCGATCATCTGCGCGCGCTTCGTGGATCGGTGGTGTTAGCCACTCTAAGCGCCTGGTGCGCGGCTGGGGTGACCTGGGCGTTATGACCCAGGCCGTGGTCTTGGACTTCATCCACAACAAGGGGGCGGGCGCGCTGGCTACCAGCACGCTGCTGCGTAAGCTCAATGCCGGCGATGTGGCTGGGGCGTGTGCGGAGCATCCGCGCTGGAACAAAGGCACGGTCAAGGGCGTGCTGCAGGTGCTGCCCGGCCTGCAGCTGCGCGGCGATGCAAACGGCGAGATCTGCACCTGGCGCGTGGAGCTGGCAGCATGACGGGCGGCGGCAAAGCCACCCTGGCCGGTTTGGCCCTGGCCGGGGTCTTCACCGCCGGCTGGACTGCCCAGGGCTGGCGCGCGGATGCCGCGGCGGCCCGGGTGCAGGCAAAGCAGTCAAAACAGGATGCATCGCATGCCAAACAAGCGACGGATGCTATAGAAAACAAAGCGGGTGCGCTACTGCAGCACGGCCGCGATCAACAGGACAACACCCATGACTACACGCAAAAGCTCCAGGCTCTTGAGGCTGGCCGCGCTGCTGACGCTGTTCGCATTGCAGGCCTGCAGCGCGACCTACGTGCCGCCGCCACCCGCCACGCCCAAGCTGCAGGTGATGCCGCTGCCAGCAGAAATCTCGCAGATCGACACGAAAAGCTCGCAGCCCTGGTTGCAGAGGGCGGAGCAGTGGTTGCAGGACTTGCAGGCATGGTCCAGCAGCGAGATGCCGAAGTAGGGTACCTGGCCGGCCAGGCGGTGGCAGATCGCCTGCTGCTGGAGCGGCAGTAGTAGGTTTGCATTACAGCAAAGATGCGCGCTGACGCAGGAGTGTGTGCACGATCTATTGTATGAAATCGGTCTATTTATTTTGTTTTTTAGACAGTTGAATCATATGTAGTGCTGAAAATACCAAGAACCAGTGATATGCAGTCAGGTTGAATTTGGTTACATTTCGAGCTCTTTTGGGCTTGCGGCTGTTCTGAGCAGGTCTTTTTACAAAGAAAAACGGGCACTGCTTGGAGGCGATCGCGTGAACTGTATTTACCGCTCTATCTGGAATGTTGCATTGGACGCTTGGGTGGCCGCACCTGAAATTGCACGCTCTGCTGGTGCGGGCTGTGCCAGCGAAAGTAGTGCGTATGGGCAGTCTGTTCAACGCCGCACACTGCGCCTAAGTCATATGGCGGCAACCTTGGCTGCGGTGTGGGGGGTGGGTGGGGTGTTGCCAAGCGCCCATGCGGTGTGTGGCGCATTCATACCCGCTTCTTCAGTGACGTGTAATGGTTCGATCACCGGCGTGACCTCCTCGGCCAACAACATGACTGCCGTTTTCGACAGCACGGCCAGGATCAGTTCGGTGATCAATGGGATGGCTTCAGTGTCCTTCACTGGCAACAACACGAAGCTGCTCAACCACGGCATCATTAACCCCTCCACTTTTTCCGCAATCAGTTCGTTGTCCTCTGGCGTGTTCGTCGGCAACAACAACAACAATGTCCAGGCCATCACCAACAACAACGAGATCCAGGGCACCGTCGGATCGTTGCTGACGCCGCTGCCCAGCTTGACCGGCATGGCGGTGGAGGTGCGCAACGGCGACTATGGCACCACCACCATCACCAATTACGGCACCATTTCCGGCTCGCCGCTGCTTGGCATTGCCGGGATCCAACCGGCAGACATACCGGTGGTGGGGGTCACAGGTGGTCAGGTGGTGATGACCAACACTGGCACGATCACCGGCCGGATTTCGTTCTCTGCCGCGCCGCAGGGTCATATCTTCACCAACAAGGGCAGGTTGACCGGCAGCCTGTCCATGGGCTCCGGTTTGAGTTCCAACCGCTTCAACGCGATCACTGGCTCAGTGGTCGAAAAAGGCACTGGCACGTCGGGTAAGTTGTTGATATCGGGCCAGGATGCCTACTTCGCCGCGGCCGGTGTCGTCGACGGTGGCTCAGGTTCCAACAGTACCCTGGCCTTGCAGAACGATGTCGGTGGCGGCACAGGCACCAACGGCAGCGGAAGTATTTCCAGTGACAACTTCACCAACTTCAGCAACCTGATCGTCGATGCTGGTACCTGGCGGATGTCCGGTGCGGTGCTGACCGGTATCACGTCTACCGTGCTCAACGGCGGCATCCTGTCGGTCGACAATAATGCGGCCCTGGGTTCCGGAGCCATCACCAGCGCTGGCACTGGCGGCAACCTGCAGGCCGGTGCTTCAACGGTGGCGCTGAACAACGCCATCAGCATCACCGGCATCGGCCTGGACGTCTCTGGCAGCAACACCTTGATCCTGGACGGAGCAATCACTGGCGGCGGAGCACTAAAAAAGAGCGGCACCGGCACTTTGATCCTGAATGGCTCGAATAGCTACGCGTCCACTACCCTCGCGGGCGGTGTCACACAACTGGGCAACGCCGGGGCGCTTAGCAGCGGCGAGGTCACCGTCAACGGCGTTTCCCTCCTGCAAAACGCTGTATCGATGGCGCTCGCCAACAACATCCAGCTCAACAGCATGCTGTTTATGGGTGGTAGTTTCGAGCTGACCCTGAACGGTACTGTCTCTGGCGGCGGCTCGCTGATCAAAGCTGGGGCTGGTACCCTGACCTTGAATGCTGCCAGTAACTACAGCGGCGGCACCACCATCCAGGGCGGTAAGCTGGCTGTGAAGGGGCAAGTTGTAGGCCCTGTGACGGCGGATAGAGGTACCACGCTAGCAGGTTCAGGCAGTGTGGGCAGCGTGGGTACCACCACGACCGTGCAAGATGGTGCTATTTTGGAACCTGGCATCGGCGGTGTGGGCACATTGACCGTGGGTGGTAATCTGCAGATGGTCAATGGCAGTACGTTGGCTATCACGGCAGGGGTGCCTGGTGCCAACGTTCAAACCCCAGGTCAAGGCACCAGCGTGAGCGTTGCAGGCGATTTGTCGTTGGATGGTGTCCGCTTGCGCGTGTCTCAGGGCGCAGGCTTTGGCCCCGGTTTGTACCGCTTGTTTGACTATGGCGGCAAGCTGACGCTGAACCATGGCGGCTTTGCGGCGATACCGGTCGGTACTGGGTTGCAGTTCCTCTCGAACGACAAGCAGATCAATCTGGTCAGCACCCAGGGCCAGACGTTGAGTTTCTGGAACGCCGATGGCCTGGCCTCCAGTACGGCGCAGGGTGGTGGCTCGGGCACTTGGAGCACCAGAGCACTGAACTGGAGTGACGAGCAGGGCTCGGTCATGAGCGCCATGTCGCCTCAGCCGGGTTTTGCGATTTTTGGCGGCGCTGCAGGCACTGTCACGGTGAACAACTTCGCTGGGCCCGTTCAAACCACCGGCCTGCAATTTGCCAGTGACGGTTACCAGCTGGCGGGCAATGCACTGACCCTGGTGGCGGATACCAGCACCGTCGTCGCGCCCGTGGAAATACGGGTCGGCGACGGCAGCGCGGCCAGCAGCGGGTGGACTGCCACGCTGAACAATGAGATCGCGGGCAGCGATGGCTTGAAGAAGACGGGCGCAGGCACCTTGGTGTTGAACGGCATCAACACCTACAGCGGTGGCACCACGGTGGCCGCAGGCACGTTGTCGGTGAGCCAAGATTCCAACCTAGGGGGCTCTGGTGAGGGCGTGGCACTGGATGGGGGGAGCTTGCAAATTACCGGCACGGGTTTGACCAGCAATGGCAACCGCAACTGGATGCTGGGAAATGCGGGTGGCGGCATCGATATTGCCGATGCAGCCAACCGCTTTACCTTGGGCAGCGCTTTGTCAGGCACCGGTAGCCTGACCAAGACCGGCGTAGGCACGCTGGTGTTGGCCGGCATCAACACCTACACCGGTAGCACCACTGTCAGCGGCGGCACCTTGGCCTTGGGTAGCGGTGGCAGCCTGTCCGCCAGCACCGCGCTGAACGTGGGCAGTGGTGCCACTTTTGACATCAGCCAGTCGGGCGGCAACCAAGCGGTGGGCTCTTTGGCCGGCGCGGGTGCGCTGGCTTTGGGCAGTCTCACGCTGGACGCTGGTGGAAACAACCAATCCACCACCTACGCGGGCAGCATCAGCGGCACAGGTGGGCTGACCAAGTCCGGCACGGGTGCACTGACGCTGAGCGGCAACAGCAGCGGCTATACCGGAAGCACCCAGGTCGAAGGAGGCAGTTTGCTGCTGGCCAACACCGGCCAGTTGGGCGGTACCGTCACCGTCGCCAGCGGCGCCACTCTAGTAGGCTCCGGCACGGTGGGCAGCCTAGGCACCACAACTACGGTGCAAAGTGGTGCGGTGATTGCGGCAGGAGACGCCTCTACACCCTACGGAACGCTGCATGTGGCGGGCGACCTGAAGTTGGAACAAGGCGCAACCTACCAGGTGAAGGCCGACCCCAACGCTGCCAGCAGTAGCCTGATTCAGGTGGCAGGCACGGCTACCTTGGCTGGCAGCGTGCTGCATGTTGGCAGTGAGTCCAACGCCAGCACCGACTTCCGGGTGGGCCAGACCTACACCATCCTGAAAGCCAGCAATATCCTTGGTGCGTTTGATACTGTCACCTCGAACTACGCCTACCTGGACGCCAGCTTGGGCCACAGCGCCACCGATGTGACGCTGAAGCTGCAACGCAACGACACCGCATTTGCAGAGCTGGCCAACACCAGCAACCAGGCTGCTGTGGCCAACGGTATTGAAAGCCTGCCCAGCAGTCACCCGCTGTACCAGTACGTGCAAGGTTTGCCCAAGGGCACCCCTGCAGAGGCATTCAGCAGCCTCTCTGGCGACACCCATGCCAGCGTCGCTGGCAGCCTGGTCAGCCTGGGAGCGCGTGCGCCCCGCATCAGCAGCCAGCACCTGTACAGCAACCTGACCGCAGGCATGCGCTCTGGTGCACCCATTGCCCAAGGCAGTGGTTCGCTGCCGGCATCCGCCTGGCCCTCGTCCAAGGCCTTGCCGGCCTGGGCCGAGGTGGTGGGACACTGGCAAGCCTATAACGGCGACGGCAATGCCGCGCGCCTGAAGCAAAACACCGCAGGCCTGTTTGTGGGCATGGACCAGGAAGTGGCTGGCAGCGGCTGGCGTTTGGGTGGCTCGCTGGGCTATACCCATGCCGATGGCCGCGTAGCCGATCGCGCCTCCACCTCCAAGGTCGACAGCTACAGCGCAGCCGTCTACGGCGGCAAGAGCTTGGGCACAGGCAGCGGCCCGCGCATCAATGTGCTGGGTGGCCTGGCCTATACCTGGCATGACATCCAGACAAGCCGCAACGTGGCCAGCCTGGGCCAAACCTTGAAGTCCGACTACAGCGCCCACACGGCCCAGCTGTTTGCCGAAGTGGGCTATGCCATCGGCCAGTACGACAAGTTTGGCTTTGAGCCCTTTGTGGGTGTGAGCCTGGGGAAGCAGCGCACCGGTAGCTTCCAGGAGCACGGCGGGTTTGCCGCACTGCAAGGGCGCAGCAATACCGACGACCTGACCAGCACCACGCTGGGCCTGCGCATGCACAGCGACTTTGAGCTGGCCGGCAAGGAAAGCCGTCTGCGTGCCACCGTGGGCTGGCGCCACGCCTTTGGCGACGTGAACCCGCAAAAAACCATGGCGTTTGAAGGCGGCCAGAACTTCACCGTGGCCGGCGCGCCGCTGGCGCGCAACACGGCGCTGCTTGGCCTGGAAGCAGAAATGGCCTTGAGTCGCAGCGCCGCCCTGGTGGTGGGCTACCGCGGTGAGGTGGGTAGTGGCCAGCGTGATCATGCTGCGAACGTGAAGGTCCGCTGGGCCTTCTAAAGCGCAGCGCGTACTTGATTGAGAGTCCCTGCAGGTGAAAATCTGCAGGGGGTTTTCATGGGCAAAGCCGACTCCCGAGCATGTGGCAGAAGAGGTCGCATGGTTTCGCTGTAGCGCCTCGCAGGTTCGAATCCCGTCATTCCTTGTGCATTGAAAATGCCCCGGCATCTTGGTTGGTGTCGGGGCATTTTTATTGATGGTGCTACAGAAGTGCTACGTATCATCTTGCGGGAGTAGGAAATCCCTTTGAAATCAATACACTGAAATTTTGTAGAGCCAGTCCAGCATGGGCGCAACCGACATGCGCCAGGGCGAGACAGCTGACGGGGTCTGTGGAGATTCTTGGAGGTTCATGGGCCTGAAAGCGTGGAGGGCGCAGCGCCGGTCTGTGGTGTAGGGGCGAGCTGGCATCCCAAAGCAGGGCGTTATTGTGCCCATTGCGGCCCGGGCTTTCAGGGCCAAGGCTTTGTGCGGATGGTTGACGGCCCGCTTGGTTTGGGCACGTGCGGTATTGGTGCTTGCAGGACGCAGTTGCGCAGGATGTATTAATTTTGATAGCTGCTCATGTAGTCTGGATAAGCACTGCACTTCATATAAGCTATAGGTTTTATGGGTGGCGAAAGATGAAAATGCGCGTGCGATGGTTCCATGTCTGGGCCCTGTCTGCTTGGGTGGTTGCAACAGGTGCGCAAGCCCAGCCCAGCGAGCTGCTCAGCGCCGCAGAAGCCGGTCAGCCTACGGCCCAGTACGAGCTGGGCTCGGCCTACCTCATTGGCAAGGGTACGGAAAAAAACGCACCCGAGGCCTTGCGCTGGTTCCGTCTGGCTGCGCAGCAGGATCAGCCCCAGGCCCAGTACATGCTGGGCCTGTTCCACCTGCTGGGGGTGGAGGGCGTGGAGCAAAATCTGCCGCAAGGCGTGGAGTGGCTGCAGAAATCGGCCGCCCAGGGTCATGCGGATGCCCAGAACATGCTGGCCAGCCTGTATTTGCAAGGCAAGGAGGTGCCGCGTGACGTGGCGGCTGGCATGGGGTGGCTGGAGCGTGCAGCACAACAGGGATCGGTCAAGGCACAAAAAACCCTGGCCTTTGTCTATCGCCAAGGGGAGCTGGTCGCGCAGGATCTGAAGGCGGCGTTCCGCTGGAATATGGCCGCTGCTGAGCAGTCCGACATGCAGGCCCAGTTCCTGGTGGGCGAGATGTATTACCTGGGCGAAGGTGTGGCGCAAGACCATGCCGAGGCCGTGAAATGGCTGGCGCCGCTGGTGGAAAAAGGCGCGCAAAGCGCCAAGCTGCTGCTGGGCAAGATCTATTTTGAAGACCAGGGCGTGACCCCGGATTACAAACAGGCCGTGCTGCTGCTGCACGATGCGGCCATCCGTGGCTCGGGCCAGGCTTTTTTTGAGCTGGGACGGCTGTTCGAGCAGGGTGAAGGCGAGTACCGCAACGAAAAAGAAGCGATTGCCTATTACACCCAGGCTGCCAAGCTCCAGCATGCAGGGGCAACACAGCGCCTGGCAGCGCTTTCGGCGGCGTCCGCCAGCGCGGGCGAGGCGGTGCATTCCATGGAATACATGGCCAATCTCGACTCCGCAGTACGCGGCAATATGCTGGCCCAGTACAACGTCGGCGTCTTCCAGTACCTGGGCAAAGGCTTTCCCCAGCCCAATTACGCCGAGGCAGCCAAATGGTTCACCCGTGCAGCCGATCAAGGCTATGCCAAGGCCCAGTACAACCTGGGCACGCTGTATGAGAACGGGAAGGGCGTGCCCCAGGACATGGCCCAGGCCGTGAAGTGGTACCACATGGCTGCTGAACAGCAGGACGCGCAAGCCCAGTACGCGCTGGGCACCTTGTACCGGGATGGAGAGGGCGTGAAGAAGAATGCCAAAGAGGCAAAGCGCTGGCTGCAACGTGCCGCAGACCAGGGCTATGCCCCAGCGCAAAAGGCCTTGGCCCAGCGCTGAGCTTGGATGGCGGCATGCGTGCCGCGCCGTAGGCTGTGCAGTGCCGGGGGAGGCGCTGCCTGCTCTGGCCAGGTCACCGCTGTGAACTGGTATAGGTCTGTCCATACGCGCAAACCTGTGTGCCAGCCTATACCTCTACCTTGCATACCGCGCGAAGCGGCTACCGCATCGCGCATCATTCTTATGTGGCGCTGTAGTTCATCACTTGAATCCAGCTTACATGAAATTTTATACCGCCAGATAAAAGGGTGCGTGCTTTATTCCCAGTCCACAAACTGCTGCAAGTGGCCCAAGGCATGCGGGGTCTTCAATCCGGCGCGTTGCAGCACCTCTGTCTCGCTGATGCCGGACTGCAGCCATTGCACGATGACGGTGTTGCGAACCACCTGTGGGCCCATGCGAGGGGGTAACTCCTGCGGATGCAGGGCACTAGCAGCTTGCAGGGTTTTGCTGACCAGGTGCAGCACGGTGTGGGTGGAGAGCGCCGGTGCCTTGCGGGTGCAGAAAAGTGCAGGTTGTTGGGCCATGGGGGCGTAGCCCGCACGGTAGGCCAGCCAGCTGTGCAGGGCTTCTGCCAGAAGCGGGGCCACCTCCAGCGTGCGTGGCTGCATGGCGCGTGTACCGCTAATGCGCAGGGCGGTGATGCGGGCTTGCTGCGGCTTGGCTTCCAGTTTGCTTGCTGTGCCGACCGCAGGGGGCTGAAGCGCTGCTTCCTCTTCCTGCCACACCAGGTCTTCCAGCACCAGGCTGCGCACCTCTTCGGAGGACAGGCCCAGTTGCATCAACACCAGCAGCACGGCGCGGTCGCGGGCACTGATCAGGTCGGTGGCCGTGGGGATTTGCTGCTGCAGCGCCCGCCACATGCGGGGGCTGAGGATGGCGCCCTGCGGGTCTTCGCTGGGCGGGCGGTCCTGGGCGGCCAGGCCTTGCACGGGGTTGTGCTCCACCCAGCCGTGGAGCTGGGCATGCTGGTAGATGCGGTCCAGCACCCGCCAGTAGCGGCGCTGGGTGATGGCACTGGGCTGGCTCAGCTGTTTTTGGCTGCGGGTGGCCTGGGTCAGAAACTGCAGCACCTGCTCGGGTGTGGCCGACAGCCAGGGCTGCTCTTCCAGTGCATCGCTGTAGATACCGGCATCAGCTTCAGCGCTGGCGGAATCGGCTTGCGCTGCTATGAATTTCAGCCAAGCCCCCCAAATAAAGCGATAGGGGCTGGCAGCGGCCGGGGACAGCGGCATCCAGTGGTGCTGGCCGCAGGCATCCAGCCAATGCGCAAAAGCCTCCATGCCCAGGGGCGGGGCAGGGGCGAGCTCGGGCTGGGAAGGGGAGGAAGGCACAGCGTCCATGCCTTTATTTTAGGAGCAGGCGCCGCGCATGGCGGCAGGCGTGCAGGCCTGATCCAGTAGTGCTCTCAGGCCGCAGCCTGCAAGCCGTTGGCGAAATGGGTGTGCATGGCCAGGCGTGCGGCTTCGGGGTTGCGTTGCAGCAGGGCTTGCAAGATGGCGCGGTGCTCGCTCAGGCTGTCATGGATGCGGCCGGTCTTGAACAGCGACTGGTGGCGGTTGAGCTTCATCACCTTGCGCAAATCACCCACGACCTGGTTGCGCCAGCGGTTGTTGGCCATGGTGAGCAAGGCCATGTGAAAGCCTTCGTTGATGGAGAAAAAGCGCTCGGCATGGTCGACGGCCGCTTCCAAGGCTTCATGCAGGGCGCGCAGCTCGGCCAACTGGGCATCGGTGGCCTGCGCTGCCACCACGCTGGCGGCATCGCTTTCCAGCAGGGACAGCAAGTGGTAGACCTCTTTGAGGTCGGCCTCCGAGGCTTCGGCCACATAGGCGCCACGGCGTGGCTTCATGGTCACCAGGCCTTCGGCGGCCAGTACCTTCAACGCTTCGCGCAGCGGTGTGCGGCTGATGCCGATCTCCTCTGCGATCTTGAGCTCGTCAATCCAGCTGCCAGGCTCCAGCAAGTGGCTGAAAATGCGTTGGCGCAGCAATTCGGCCACTTCTTCGTAGAGCGCAAGGCGGGGCAGCGGGGCAGTCTTCATGCGCCCAGATTATCAATGCTTGGGGCCGGTTCCGGGCTTAGCTGCTGTTGCAGGGCGATAACTTGCGGGAATGCCCGCTGCCGGCACGCCGCCGCGCAGTGTCCCTGCGGGCAGGTAAGGGGCAATGGCCGGGCGTGCCGACAAGAGCTTGGCAAGGTCTATACCGGTGCTGTAGCCCATGCTTTCCAGCATGAAAACCAGGTCTTCCGTGACGATATTGCCTGAAGCCCCGGGCGCAAAAGGGCAGCCGCCCAGACCGCCCAGGCAGGCGTCGAACTCGCGAATGCCTTGCTGCAATCCCACCAGCGCGTTGGCAATGCCCAGGCCCATGGTGTCGTGCAAATGCAGTTTTTGCAGGCGCTGGCCCACGGCATCTTGTACGGCACGCACGGTGCTTTGCACCAGGGCCGGGTGGGCATAGCCCACCGTGTCGGCCAGGGTGATGCGGTCGGCGCCGGCCAGCGCCAGGGCTTTGGCGGCGTCCACCACATCGGTGAGGGCGACTTCTCCGCTGATGGAGCAGCCAAAGGCCGACGCGGCCACGCAGTCGATGCGCACCGCGCGGAGCTGTGCGCGCAGCCAGTCGATGATCTGGCCGATGGCGGCTATATGCTCCAGCGTGCCCTTGTTGACATTGGCGCGGCTGTGGCGGTCGCTGACCGACAGCGGGATCACGATGACATGGGCACCCGCCTCATAGGCCGCCATGGCCCCTCTGAGATTGGCCGCCAGACCGTAGACCTGCAGCCCGGGCAGGGCCAGTGCTTTGCTCACCACCACCGCGGAGTCGGCCATTTGCGGCACCAGATGTGGCGAGACAAAGCTGCCCGCTTCGATATGGCGGATGCCGGCTGCATACAAGGCTTCTATCCATGCCAGCTTGGCTGTCGTGGGCACGGTGTTGGCAATCAGTTGCAGGCCGTCGCGCGGGCCGACTTCTGTGATGGTGATGCGTTCTGACATGTCGTGGCTTATTGCACCTGGATGTTGGCGGCCTGGATGGTGGCCTTGGCTTTGGCAATGTCCTGCTCTATGAGCTTGGCGAAAGCTTGCGGCGTGCTGGAACTTGCTTCCAGCCCTTGCTTGGCATAGGCCGCACGCACATCGGGGCGTGCCATCACCTGGGTGACGACCGCATTCAGCGATTTCACCACCTCGGCCGGCGTGCCCGCAGGCGCGAAGACGCCGTAGTAAGTGACGAAGCTGTAGTTCTTGTAGCCGGATTCAGCCACAGTCGGCACATCAGGCAGTGAGGCATTGCGTGCGGCAGAAGTCACGGCCAGTGCGCGCACCTTGCCACTTTGGATCAGCGTGGTGGCCGAGGAAATGGAAGCGCCCGCCACCATCAGGTGGCCGCCCATGAGGTCGGCCAGGGCCGGGCTGGAGCCCTTGTAGGGCACATGCTGCATCTTGAAGCCGCCAGCGGCCTGCAGCATTTCCATGGAAATGTGCACCGAGCCGCCCGTGCCCGAGGTGCCGTAGTTGAGCTGTCCTGGCGCCTTGCGCGCGGCCTCGATGAGGTCGTTCAACGTCTTGTAGGGCGAGTTGGCCATGACCAGAATCACCATGGGCGTGGTGGCCAGCAGGGAAATAGGCTGCAAATCCTTGATGGGGTCGTAGCTGGTCTTCATCAGCAGCGGAATCAGCGAGACGTTGTCCGACTGGCCGATCACGATGTCATAGCCCGTGGGCGCGGCGCGCGCCAGCTCCGACAGCCCCAGGGCCGTGCCCGCACCGGGGCGGTTGTCCGGCACCAGGACCCAGCCCTTGGCTTCGGCCATATGGGTGGCCAGGTTGCGGCCGATGAAGTCGGTGCCCCCGCCAGGGGTGGAGGGGATGATGACGCGTATGGGCTTGCTGGGATAGGCAGCGGTGTTAGGGCCTTGGGCGTGGGCCAAAGAGGCTGCAGCCAGCAGGGCCGCAGTGAAGATTCGACGTTGCAGCATGGGCATGTCTTTCGAGATATGGGGGTGGTTTGTCCTGGCTGATGGAGCTCAGCCGCCGATCTTTCCGTGTTGGCGCAACAGGGCAATGGCCTCGTCATCCAGGCCAAGCTCCCTGAGGATGGCTGCGGTGTGCTCGCCCACCTTGGGCGGGTCCATGCGTTTGCCGACCTTCAGCCCATTGAATTCAAGGGGCAGGGCGGGCGTGGAAATATGCTCCCCGGTCGGGAGCACTGTCGGCATCAAGGCGCCGCCCTGCGTGAGGTGCGGATCTTTCAGCAGATCATGGGGTTGGTTCACCGGCGCATACGACAGCTTGGCTTGCTCCAGCGCGGCGCACAGCTCGGCGGTGTTCCAGTTTTTGAGTACCTCGGCCACGGCGGGTACCACCCAGGGGCGGGCGGCCTCGCGGTCCACGGCGGAAAAGAGGCGGGCATCCTCGGCCCAGCCCGCTGGCATGAATGCGGCAGCAAAGCTGCGCCACTGCGCATCGCTGACCACGGCCACAAAAACGCGGCCTCCGTCCTTGGTGTGGAACAGGTCGTACACGCCCCATGGCGGTTCGCGCTTGCTGCCAAAAGGCAGGGCAGGGGTGCCGGTCAGCTCGAACTGGGTGATGAACTGGGCCACCAGCAGCAAATTGGTCTCGAACAGCCCCGCACGCACATATTTCCCCACGCCCGTGCGAGCGCGCTCATGCAGCGCGCTGAGCGCGCCGATCACGCCAAACTGTCCGCCCAGAATGTCGTTCACCGAAGGGGCCGCGCGCTGGGGGCGCTCTTCGCTGCCGTTGATATAGGCCATGCCGCCCATCATTTGCGCCACCTCGTCCAGTGCCGTGCGCTCTTTGTAGGGACCGCTCAGAAAGCCCTTGAGCGACACGTAAATGGCACGCGGGTTGCGCGCGCGCACTGCCTCATAGTCCAGCCCGTACTGCTGCAGGCTGTCGTCACGGAAGTTCTCCAAAACAATGTCGGCCCGGTCTGCCAGATCTTGGACGAGCTTTTGTCCTTCTGCCGACTTCAGGTCGACCGCCAGGCTCTGCTTGTTGCGGTTGAAGACCGGAAAGTAGCCAATGCCAGCGCTTTGCAGGCGGCGCGTGCGGTCACCGTCCACCGGCTCCACCTTGATGACCTCGGCGCCCAGATCGGCCAGCGTCATGCCGGTGGCCGGGCCCATGATCATGTGCGATATCTCCAGCACGCGGACGCCTTGCAAAGGCAGAGCGTCGGGCGTGAGGTAGGGCGATGCCGTGGAAGGCGCTGCGGGGGGGGTGGTGCCGGGCATGGGTTGGAATGCGGAATAATTTTGAATTAATAATTACAGACGCATTACAGCCTGTACTGGACTGGAGTGAGATAAGGTGAAACCCTAGCGTTTGCGCGGCCCGGTGCGCGGCGGCCTGTTGATGCAGGCGGAACCGTCTCAGCAGGCCGAGCAGAGCGCGCTAGGTTCTTTCAAATGGGCGTTGTCCCCCGGGCACAAGGCCTTTAGCCCGCCGGCGCATAAGGCGCAAAGCGCCGGGCATCGGGGTCTATGCTCAGCGGCCGGCCCAGGGCTGGAAAAGCCCGTTGCACGCAGTTCTCGCGGTCACAGACCTTGCAGCCTGAGCCAATCGGCACGGCGCGTTCCGGTGCATCCAGGCCCAGGTCATCGGCGTAGACCAGGCGATGGGCGTGGCGCATGTCGCAGCCCAGGGCCACGGAAAAGATGCGCCGTGGCGAGCCATAGCCGCCGCGGCGGTGTTCCACGGTGCGGGCAATCCAGAGGTAGGTGCGCTCATCGGGCATGCGGGCCAGCTGGGTCAGGATCTTGCCCGGTTGCGAGAAGGCGTCGTACACATTCCACAGCGGGCAGGTGCCGCCCGTGCGCGAGAAGTGAAAGTCCGCTGAGGACTGGCGCTTGGACATATTCCCGGCACGGTCCACGCGCACAAAGAAGAACGGAATGCTGTGGGGGTCGGCATGGCGCATGGTGGACAGGCGATGGCCCACGGTCTCAAAGCCCACCCCGAAGTGCTCGGCCAGCAGCTCGATGTCATAGCGCAACGCATTCGCCGTTTCCAGAAACAGGCGGTTGGGCAGCAGCAGAGCGCCCGCAAAATGGTTGGCAAAGCCTATGCGTGCCAGCGCGCGGGCCTCGTTGCTGTCGAAGTTGGCCGCATTGGTAAAGCCATCGATCGTAGGGCCGGACTCCAGCAGCGCCAGCTGAATACCCAGCTGAAAAGCCTGTTGCCCCGCGCTGAGGCCGGCCGCCAGACGCAGTTGGTGGTTTTGCCGCTCCAGAATGCGCAGTGGCTGCTCCGTGGCAGGCGAGCCTGCTTCGCGCCGCACGGTGATGCCATGCAGGCGCAGCAGGCGTTCTTCCAGCGCGCTGGCCAGGCGGCTGGCGTGGGGGGCATGCGGGTCGCGCTCCTGCGTTTGCAATTGCTGGTAGAGCTGTTCGGCCTGTTCGTCCAGCAGGGCCAGGTGCTGGTGGCCGGCGTAAAAGAACTCGCGCACCGCCTCATAAGGCTGTAGGGCGGCCGAGGTGGCATGCGGGGCGTTGTCGGTGTTCTCGGCGATCAGGGAGAGCCGGTCTTCTGCGGCGCGAAAGCGCTTGTGCATGTCCACCACGACACGTGTGGCGGCGGGCAACTGCTCCGCCAGAATGCGTGCTTCCGCCAGAGGCACCTGATCGCCCCCTGGCATATCGGCCAGGGCGGTGCGCAGCAGGCCCAGCTGGCGGGCCTGCACGTCTTCCGAGAACGGCTGTGCATCAATGCCGAATGCGGCCTGCAGGCGCAGCAGCACATTCACCGTCAACGGACGCTGGTTGTTTTCAATCTGGTTCAAATAGCTGGAGGACACCTTCAGTGCCTGGGCCAGCGCGGCCTGGGTCAGGCCGCGTTGTTCGCGCAGGGTTTTGAGGTGTGCGCCCAAGAATGCTTTGCTCATATTTGCAAACCTTGCAAAGTTACATGCCGAGTTTGCATATTTTTTACTCCTTTGGATTGCGAATCCAGCTTGTTTTTGCGAAGATTGTAAATATAGATACACACGGAAAACTACATGGCTTACGATTTTGGAGATCTGCAGCGCTGGAGCCAGGCGGCCAGCAAGTCGGCCCCCCAGGGCGATCCTGAGGCGCTGAACTGGATCACGCCCGATGGCATCGCCGTCAAACCGCTGTACACGGCCGCCGACCTGGAGGGCCTGCCCTATACCAATACGCTGCCGGGTTTCGAGCCCTACATCCGGGGCCCGCAGGCCACCATGTATTCCGTGCGTCCCTGGACCATTCGCCAGTACGCCGGTTTTTCCACGGCCGAGGAATCGAATGCCTTCTACCGCAAGGCGCTGGCGGCCGGTGGCCAGGGCGTGTCCGTGGCCTTCGATCTGGCCACGCACCGGGGCTATGACTCCGACCACCCCCGCGTGACGGGCGACGTGGGCAAGGCCGGCGTGGCCATTGATTCGGTGGAAGACATGAAGGTGCTCTTCGACCAGATCCCGCTGGACAAGGTCTCCGTCTCCATGACCATGAACGGCGCCGTGCTGCCCGTGCTGGCCGGCTATGTGGTGGCGGCAGAAGAGCAGGGCGTGCCCCAGGACAAGCTCTCCGGAACCATTCAGAACGACATTCTGAAAGAGTTCATGGTGCGCAACACCTATATCTACCCGCCCAAGCCGAGCATGCGCATCATCGGCGACATCATCGAGTACACGAGCCAGAACATGCCCAAGTTCAACTCGATCTCGATCTCGGGCTACCACATGCAGGAAGCCGGCGCCAACCAGGCGCTGGAGATGGCTTTCACCCTGGCCGACGGCAAGGAATATGTGAAGACCGCCATTGCCAAGGGCATGGACGTGGACGCCTTTGCCGGTCGCCTGTCCTTCTTCTGGGCCGTGGGCATGAACTTCTACCTGGAAGTGGCCAAGATGCGCGCCGCGCGCCTGCTGTGGTGCCGCATCATGAAGGGTTTTGATGCCAAAAACCCCAAGAGCCTGATGCTGCGCACGCACAGCCAGACCTCAGGCTGGTCGCTGACCGAGCAAGACCCCTATAACAACGTGGTGCGCACCACCATCGAAGCCATGGCGGCCGTGTTTGGTGGCACCCAGTCGCTGCACACCAATGCCCTGGACGAGGCCATTGCACTGCCCACCGAGTTCTCGGCCCGCATTGCGCGCAACACCCAGCTCATCATCCAGGAAGAGACCCACATCACCAATGTGATCGACCCCTGGGCCGGCTCCTACATGATGGAGACGCTGACCCAGGAAATGGCCGACAAGGCCTGGGCCATCATCGAGGAAGTGGATGCCATGGGGGGCATGACGGCCGCCGTGGACAGCGGCTGGGCCAAGCTCAAGATCGAGGCTGCGGCGGCCGAGAAGCAGGCGCGCATCGACTCCGGCAAGGAAGTTATCGTCGGCGTCAACAAATACAAGCTGGCCAAGGAAGACCCGGTCGATATCCTGGAGGTGGACAACGTCAAGGTGCGCGACAGCCAGATTGCCCGTTTGCAGAGCATCAAGGCAAAACGCGACACAGCCCAGGTGGAGCAAGCATTGGCTGCTATCACTAGCGCAGCGGAAAGCGGCACGGGCAATCTGCTGGATCTGGCCATCAAGGCCGTGCGCCTGCGCGCCACCGTGGGCGAAGTCTCCGACGCGATGGAAAAGGCCTTTGGCCGCCACCGCGCCGACACGCAAAAGGTGACCGGTGTGTACGCTGCCGCTTACGACTCAGCCGAAGGCTGGGACAAGCTCAAGGGCGAAATCGATGCCGCTTCCGACACGCTGGGCCGCCGTCCCCGCGTGATGATTGCCAAACTGGGCCAGGACGGCCATGACCGTGGCGCCAAGGTGGTGGCCACCGCCTTTGCCGACCTGGGCTTTGACGTGGACATGGGTCCGCTGTTCCAGACACCCGAGGAATGCGCCCGCCAGGCGATTGAAAACGACGTGCACGCCGTGGGCGTTTCCACGCTGGCGGCCGGCCACAAGACCCTGGTGCCCGCCATCATCGAAGAGCTCAAAAAACAGGGCGCCGACGACATCATCGTCTTTGTGGGCGGCGTGATTCCGGCCCAGGACTATGACTTCCTCTACGGCGCAGGCGTCAAGGGCGTCTACGGCCCGGGCACCCCGATTCCGGCCAGCGCCAAGGATGTGCTGGAGCAGATCAAAAAGGCCAACGGCCTGTGATGGGCCGGACCCCATTGAGTGCAAAGCTGAGCGCAAAGGCCATCTGACGTGACCCCTGAGCAAATGCAAGACGGCATCCTGCATGGCAACCCTGCCGTGCAACGCCGCTCCATGGCCAAGGCCATCACCTTGCTGGAATCCACCCGTGCCGATCACCGCATCCAGGCAGATAGCCTGCTCACGGCCCTGCTGCCGCATACGGGCCGGGCATTCAGGCTGGGCATCAGCGGTGTGCCGGGCGTGGGCAAGTCCACCTTTATCGAGGCCCTGGGCCTGTACCTCATAGGCCAGGGGTTGAAGGTGGCGGTGCTGGCCATTGACCCGTCCTCCACCGTGTCGGGCGGCTCCATTCTGGGCGACAAGACCCGTATGGAGCAGCTGTCCGTGCGCGCCGAGGCCTATATCCGTCCCAGCCCCAGCAGCGGCACCCTGGGTGGCGTGGCCGAGAAGACGCGCGAGGCCATGCTGGTCTGCGAGGCCGCCGGTTATGACGTGGTCATTGTCGAAACCGTGGGCGTGGGCCAGAGCGAGATTGCCGTGCATGGCATGAGCGATATGTTCTGCGTGCTGCAGCTGCCCAATGCGGGCGACGACCTGCAGGCGATTAAAAAAGGCGTGATGGAGCTGGCCGACCTGGTGGTCATCAACAAGGCCGATATCGACCCCCATGCTGCCACGCGGGCCGAGGCGCAAATCACCTCCAGCCTGCGCCTGCTGGGCATGCATGGCAATCCAGACCACGCCCATGCCGGCGCGCTGTGGCAGCCCCGGGTGCTGCAGATCAGCGCCTTGCTGGGCCAGGGCGTCGATGGTTTTTGGGCTGCGGTCAGCAGCTTCAAAGACATGCAGACCACGAATGGCCGTTTGCAGGCCCGGCGCGAAAAGCAGTCGCTGGCCTGGATGTGGGAGCGCATCGACTTCGGGCTCAAGCAGGCATTTCGCCAGCACCCGCAGGTGCAGGCCTTGCTGCCACAGCTACAGGCCGATGTGGCCGCTGGACGCATGGCAGCCAGTACTGCGGCAAGAAATCTGCTGTCAGCGCAATCAGGCATTGCGCAGACAGCTCACCAAACCATAGCAACAGCCAACAAGCAATAGCAAAAGCCTTCAGGCCGAGCGAGACACACAACCCAAACAGGTAAGAGGACGACAAGCATGCAAGACGACATCCTGAAGCAGCTGGAAGCCAAGCGCGAACGCGCGCGGCTGGGGGGCGGAGAAAAGCGCATCGCCGCACAGCACAAAAAAGGCAAGCTCACGGCGCGCGAACGCATCGAACTGCTGCTGGACGACGGCACGTTTGAAGAGTGGGACATGTTTGTGGAGCACCGCTGCACGGACTTCGGCATGCAGGACAGCAAGATCCCGGGCGACGGCGTGGTCACCGGCTACGGCATGATCAATGGCCGTTTGGTGTTTGTCTTCAGCCAGGACTTCACGGTGTTTGGCGGCGCATTGTCGGAAACCCATGCCGAGAAGATCTGCAAGGTCATGGACCAGGCCATGAAGGTGGGCGCTCCCGTGATCGGCCTGAACGACTCGGGCGGTGCGCGCATCCAGGAGGGTGTGGCCTCGCTGGGCGGCTATGCCGATGTGTTCCAGAAGAACGTGCTGGCCTCGGGCGTGGTGCCGCAGATCTCCATGATCATGGGCCCCTGCGCCGGTGGCGCCGTGTACTCGCCGGCCATGACCGACTTCATCTTCATGGTCAAGGACAGCAGCTATATGTTCGTGACCGGCCCCGAAGTGGTGAAGACCGTGACCCACGAAGAGGTCACGGCCGAGGAGCTGGGCGGTGCCGTCACCCACACCAGCAAGAGCGGTGTGGCCGACATGGCCTTCGACAACGACGTGGAGGCGCTGATGATGCTGCGCCGCCTCTACAACTACCTGCCGCTGAACAACCGCGAAAAAGCACCAGTGCGCGAGTCCACCGACCCCGCACACCGCGCCGACCTGTCGCTCGATACCCTGGTGCCCGAGAATCCCAACAAGCCCTATGACATGAAGGAGCTGATTCTCAAGACCGTGGACGACGGCGACTTCTTCGAGCTGCAGCCCGACTACGCCAAGAATATTTTGATCGGCTTTGCCCGCATGGCCGGCCAGACCGTGGGCATTGTGGCCAACCAGCCTCTGGTGCTGGCGGGCTGCCTGGACATCAAGAGCTCCATCAAGGCCGCGCGCTTTGTGCGCTTTTGCGATGCCTTCAACATCCCCGTGGTCACCTTTGTGGACGTGCCTGGCTTCATGCCCGGCACCTCGCAGGAGTACGGCGGCATCATCAAGCATGGCGCCAAGCTGCTCTACGCCTACGCGGAGTGCACCGTGCCCAAGATCACCGTCATCACCCGCAAGGCCTATGGCGGCGCCTATGACGTGATGGCCTCCAAGCATTTGCGCGGCGACGTCAACCTGGCCTGGCCCCAGGCCGAGATCGCCGTGATGGGCGCCAAGGGCGCGGTGGAAATCATCTTCCGCGAAGACAAGAATGACCCCGTCAAGCTGGCTGCGCGTGAAGCGGAATACAAGGAACGCTTTGCCAACCCCTTTGTAGCCGGTGCGCGTGGCTTTATCGACGACGTCATCCTGCCGCACGAAACGCGCAAGCGCATCTGCCGCAGCCTGGAGATGCTGAAGAACAAGCAGCTGGAAAATCCGTGGCGCAAGCACGGCAACATCCCACTGTGAGGGCCAGTGCAGCATGTTCACCGAACTGATAGCTGCGGCCCAGGCCGTGGCCAGACCCATAGACCTTGCCAACGGCGGGCAGGCCGCCAGCGTGGGCGCAGCCTTGCTGGGCAGCGACCGCCAGATCTACACGGGCGTGTGCATAGACATGGCCTGTGGGATCGGGTTTTGTGCCGAAGCCTCGGCCATGGCCGAGATGCTCAAGCGCCATGCCACCCGAATCGAGGCCGCTGTGGCGGTGAATGCACAAGGTCTGGTGTTGTCGCCCTGTGGGCGCTGCCGCGAAATGATGCTGCAGCTGGACCCCGCCAATGCGGCGACGCGTGTGGCCTTGCCCGGTGGGCGAGAGCTCTCCCTCGCGGAGCTGATGCCCCACCACTGGCTGCAAGACGCTGCCTGAGATTGCATAACGACGGACTCGTCATAAATCCGGGGTGCAGGCAAGAAGGCCGACCCCAAGGGAGAGAGAACCATGTTTACCAAAATCCTGATCGCCAACCGCGGTGAGATTGCCTGCCGTGTCATCGCCACCGCCCGCAAGATGGGCATTGCCACCGTGGCCGTGTATTCCGACGCCGACAAGGACGCCCGCCATGTGAAGCTGGCCGACGAGGCCGTGCACATCGGCGCCGCACCCAGCCGCGAGTCCTATCTGCTGGCTGACCGCATCATTGCGGCCTGCAAGTCCACAGGCGCCCAGGCCGTGCACCCCGGCTATGGTTTTCTGTCGGAAAACGAGGCCTTTGCCAAGCGCTGCGAGGACGAGGGTATTGCCTTTATCGGCCCCAAGGCGCATTCGATTGCCGCCATGGGCGACAAGATCGCCTCCAAAAAGCTGGCAGGCGAAGCCAAGGTCAACACCATCCCCGGCTACAACGACGCGATCGAGAACGCCGAAAAGGCCGTGGGCATCGCCAAGGGCATTGGCTACCCCGTGATGATCAAGGCCTCGGCTGGCGGTGGTGGCAAGGGCTTGCGCGTGGCCTACAACGACAAGGAAGCCCTGGAAGGCTTCACCGCCTGCCAGAACGAGGCCCGCAACAGCTTTGGCGATGACCGCATCTTCATCGAGAAGTTTGTGCAGGAGCCGCGCCACATCGAGATCCAGATCCTGGGTGACAGCCATGGCAATGTGGTGTATCTAAACGAGCGCGAATGCTCCATCCAGCGCCGCCACCAGAAGGTGATCGAGGAAGCACCTTCGCCCTTCATCAGCGACGCCACCCGCAAGGCCATGGGCGAACAGGCCGTGGCCCTGGCCAAGGCGGTGAAATACCAGTCCGCCGGCACGGTGGAGTTCGTGGTGGGCAAGGACCAGGACTTCTACTTCCTGGAAATGAACACCCGCTTGCAGGTGGAGCACCCGGTGACCGAGTGCATCACCGGCCTGGACCTGGTGGAGCAGATGATCCGCGTGGCCGCCGGCGAAAAGCTGGCCTTTGGCCAGGCCGATGTGAAGCGCGATGGCTGGGCCATCGAGTGCCGCATCAACGCCGAAGACCCGTTCCGCAATTTCCTGCCCTCGACGGGCCGCCTGGTGCGTTTTCAGACGCCCGAGCAGGCCATGTGGCAGGCCGATACGGCCCACCTGAACGGCGTGCGCGTGGACACCGGTGTGTTCGAGGGCGGCGAGATCCCCATGTTCTACGACTCGATGATCGCCAAGCTCATCGTGCACGGCAAGGACCGGAACGACGCCATTGCCAAGATGCGTGAAGCCCTGAACGGCTTTGCCATCCGCGGCATCAGCTCCAACATCCCGTTCCAGGCCGCGCTGCTGGCCCACCCCAAGTTTGTGTCGGGCGAGTTCAACACCGGCTTCATCGCCGAGCACTACAGCCACGGCTTCCATGCCGAGGATGTGCCCCATGCCGATCCGGACTTCCTGGTGGCCCTGGCCATGTTCCGCAACCGCCGCTACCGCGCGCGTGCATCGACCATCTCCGGCCAGATGCAGGGCCACCAGCTGCAGGTGGGGCACAGCTATACCGCCGTGGTGCTGGGCGCCGAAGGCCAGCACCAGCAGGTGCGTGGCGAGGTGAGCGACTTTGATGACCAAGCCCGTGTGTGCAAGGTCGTCATCGGCAGCAAGCACTATGCCTTCCACAGCGATGCCGATCTGCGCGATCTGGTGGTGCGCGGCACCTGCAACGACCAGCCTTTCACCTGCCAGATCGAACGCGGCACGCCCAAGAACCCGCTGGCCCTGCGCGTGATTCACAACGGCACGCAAGCCGATGTGATGGTGCTGTCCAAGCTGGGCGCCGAGCTGTTCCAGCTCATGCCCTACAAGGCACCGCCCGATCTGTCCAAGTTCCTGCTTTCGCCCATGCCCGGCCTGCTGGTCGAGGTGGCGGTGCAGGCCGGCCAGAAGGTGCAGGCCGGCGAGAAACTGGCCGTCATCGAAGCCATGAAGATGGAGAACATCCTCTTTGCGGCCCAGGATGGCGTGGTGGGCAAGATCAGCGCCAGCAAGGGTGACTCGCTGGCGGTGGACGACATCATTCTGGAATTTGAATGATGGCGGCAGGCGTGGCGGTGCCGACATGGCCCCAAGCATCGCCACGTTCTGTTCTCTGAGGAGCTCGTGTGGCGATCGCCACGCGGGCTTTTCTTCAGGCGCGTGTGACAATTGGATGCAGGTTCACGCGGCGCGCCGCGTGCAGAACCCTCCATTTCTCACCCTTTATCGCCTCCTGCGCACCCTCTGTGCACCCGCTCCCTTATGTATTTGAAAGCCCCTCTGGCCACTTTGTCTTCTGGCCCTTCCGCAAGGCGCAACCCCTGGCAAAGGCTGCAGCGCTGGCTGCTGGCCCTGGCAGGTGTCGCCATGCTGGGCAACGCCCTGGTGTTGATGGCTTCGGGCCATTTCAATGTTGGCGTGCTCATTCCCGCCATCCTGGGCACGGCGGCGCTGTTGATCGTCTGCTTCTGGACGGGCTTGCAGCGCTGGCGCCATGAGCGCCGTGCGAATGCCCGCTGGTGGACCTTGGGCTGGAGTGCTTTTGCGCTGTGGGTGCTCAGCGTGCTGGTGTTCTGGAGCCAGATGCTGGGCCAGGGCCTGCAGCCCGCCCAGGTGCCGGCTGTGGAAGCCATTGTGGTGCTGGGCAGTGGCACCAAGGATGGCAGGCCGCGCCCGGTGCTGGCCCGCAGGCTGGATACGGCCGCCCAACTTGCCCGGCTGCAGCCCACGGCCTTGATTGCCGTGTGCGGCGGGGTGGACTGGGGCGAGACGGAGAGCGAAGGCGCCGTGATGGCGCGCTATTTGCTCGAACACGGCATAGGGCCCGAACGGCTGGTGATCGAGGGCGAAAGCACCAGCACCGAGCTGAATCTGCAGCTCAGCCGTCCGCTGCTGCAGGCCCGCGGCGTGGAGGCCAGCGCCCCCATGGCCCTGGTCAGCAGCGACTTTCACTTGATGCGCGCCATGGGCATTGCCCGCCAGCAAGGCCTGTCCGGCATGCTGCCCGTGGCCGCTCCCACGCCGCTGGCCACACGCTACAACGCCTGGCTGCGCGAATACTTTGCCGCCGGCAGCAGTTGGTTGCTGGGCGAGGTGTGAGCCGACCGGGCGGCTGCAATTTATGAAAAACAGGCTTCTAACGCATATTCAATCAGCGTTGGAAGCTCCCAATCCAGGAGCATTCACATGAGCACCCGTCCTTTCAAAGTCCTCGGCATCCAGCAAGTCGCCATCGGCGGCACGGACAAGTCCCGCATGAAAAAACTGTGGGTGGACATGCTGGGCCTGACGCAGACCGGCACCTTCCAAAGCGAGCGCGAGAATGTGGACGAAGACATTCTGGCCATGGGCCAGGGCGCGATGAAGGTGGAAGTCGACATCATGCAGCCCATGGACATTGACAAAAAACCTGCCGTGCACGCCACGCCGCTGAACCATATCGGCCTGTGGATTGACGACCTGCCCAAGGCCGTGGACTGGCTGACGGCCAATGGCGTGCGCTTTGCCCCGGGTGGCATACGCAAGGGCGCGGCCGGCTATGACATCACGTTTTTGCACCCCAAGAGCAATGATGAATTTCCCATCGCCGGCGAGGGTGTGCTGATCGAGCTGGTGCAGGCACCTGCCGAGGTGATTGCGGCCCTGGGTTAAGCTCCTTTAAGCCTCTTCAACCAGGAGCTCTGAGATGCGTTGGATAGCAGTGTTCACCGACACCCCCGCCATGCTGCAGGTGCGTGCCGAGCTGGCCGAGGCGCATCTTGCCTATCTGGACCAGCACGCCAGCGAGATCGTGCTGGCCGGGGGCTGTCGCCACAGTCCGGAGGGGGACTATGTCGGCGGGCTGTGGGTGCTCGAGGTGTCCGGCCGCGAACGGGCCGTGCAACTGGTGGAACAAGACCCGTATTTTTTGCGTGGCGCACGCCATTACGAGCTGCGCACCTGGGGCAAGGCTTTTCCGGAACGGGTGGCGACACTGTAGATGGCGGTGCCGTAGGCGGCAAAGGGCGAAAAAAAACCAGCACCCAAGGTGCTGGCAGGGGAAAGCGTTGGAAGGGGCGGTTTAGAGCGCCACCCAATCATCATCAGCGCCCGCTGCGGCAGGCACGCTGGGCGCAGCCGATCTGGCAATGGCTGGGGTTTTGGCCGGAGCTTTTGCGATGGGCTTGGCCGCGGTTTTGAGAGCGGGTTTGCTGCCCACGCTGCGCTTGACGCTGGCGGGTGCCATGGGCGAGGGGGTGGACAGAAAGCCGGCGTCATCCAGCTTGAACACCGAGACCACTTGCACCAGTTGCTGGGCCTGGGTGCGCAGGCCTTCGGCGGCGGCGGCGCTTTCTTCCACCAGGGCCGCGTTCTGCTGGGTGACCTGGTCCATCTGCGTGACGGCATTGCCCACCTGGTCTATGCCGTCGCTTTGCTCGGTGGTGGCGGAAGAGATCTCGGCCACGATGTCGCTGACGCGGTGGATGGAGCCCACGATCTCACCCATGGTCTTGCCGGCCTGATCGACCAGGGCCGTGCCTTGCTCCACATGCTCCACATTGCGGCCAATCAAGGCCTTGATTTCCTTGGCCGCTTCGGCGCTGCGCTGGGCCAGGGTGCGCACTTCGCCGGCCACCACGGCAAAGCCGCGACCTTGCTCGCCGGCGCGGGCGGCTTCCACGGCCGCGTTCAGCGCCAGGATATTGGTCTGGAAGGCGATGGAGTCGATGACACCGATGATGTCGCCGATCTTGCGGCTGCTTTCGCTGATGCCTTGCATGGTGTTGACCACCTGGTCCACCACCTGCCGGCCCTGGCTGGCGATGGTGGCCGCGCCCTGGGCCAGCTGGTTGGCCTGTTTGGCATTGTCGGCGTTGTTGCGCACGGTGCTGCTGAGCTCTTCCATGGTGGCGGCGGTCTGCTCCAGCGCTCCGGCCTGCTCTTCGGTGCGCTGGCTCAAATCGGCATTGCCGCTGGCAATTTGCGTGGAGCCGGTGGCGATGTTGTCGCTGCTGGTGCGCACCTGGCTGACCACGCTTTTGAGCTGCTCCTGCATGGCCTTGAGAGCGGCAATGATGCTGCTGCTGTCCCCGGGCTTGACCTGGGGTGAGTGGCTGAGGTCGCCCTCGGCAATGCGGGAGGCGATGGCAACGGCATGGGCGGGCTCGCCACCGAGCTGCCGCATGAGTCCGCGGGAAAACAAAATGCCGATGACAATCCCGAGCACCAAGGCAAAAAGGCTGCCCCCCACCACGGCCCAGGTCACAAAGCTGGCGGTCTGTGCACTTCGTTTGGCGTAGAGGATGGCGTTTTCTTCTTTCACCTTGGTGGAGGCTGTGATCTGGTCGTCCAGGGTCTGGGCCTGGGCCAGGAAGGGACCGAACACCAGGCCGACCGCTTCGGACTGCTGGCCCAGCGGGGCGGAGCTGACCAGCGCCTTGACTTGGGCCACATGCTCGATATAGGTCTTCCAGGAGCCGTCGATCTTGTCAAAGGCTTCCTTGCCGGCGTCCGACCAGAAAAGCGGCCTGGCTTTTTCCAGGTTGGACAAGGTCAGGGCGATGTTGTCATCAATGCTTTTGAGGGCGCTGCTGCGTTGCTCGGCCGTGGTTGCCAGGATGGCATCGCGCATGGAGCGGTTGATGTAGATGAGGTCGATATTGGCTTCCTTGGCATAGGAAATACCCATCAGGTCGTACTCGTGCAGGTGTTGGGCACCATCGCCGATCTTGACGATGTTGTAGGCGGCAAAGAGACCAACCACAGCGCCAATGAGAGCGACTATGGAAAAGCCCCACAGCAACTTGGTTGACACCCTTAATCCTTGAAACATAGAGCAGATCCTTTAAGGCAAGGCTTGCGGCCGGCAAGCAACGTACGAAGGCAGCAAGGTACGCATGGTCTGAACGGTCTGGAGCAGCGCCAAGGGAGCGTCTCCTCCTACGCGATATCCGCTTGTTCTCTGGCCAAGAGGCACGGATTTTTTGATGTTTCAGATTGTGGGTGGGCCGAGTTGGGGCGGGGAAGCCCGTCCAGCCAGTCCCAAAGGCTGGGCGGGCGCGCCGCACATGGACAAGGCGGCCGAGCCTTGTCCTGCGCCCATGCGTACGGTCATGTACGAGGGCGAAATGCGCACAGGCGCTGTGGCCGTGGCTCTGGTCTCGCCCAGCCTTGGCGTACCAGAAAAGTTCGCGTGTCTTCCTCCCTCAGCGCTGTATGGGTCAGCGAAGGGTGCTATGAAAATGCATGCGACAAAGCCGCAGGCCTAGCTGCTTTGTCGCACCACCAGCGTATAGCCCAGGTCCAGCCGGGGCTGCGCAACAGGCTTGCCCTGCATCAGCGAGAGCAGCATCTGTGCGGACTCGGCGCCAATGGCGCCCCGTGGCGTGCGCACCGTGGTCAGCGGCGGCAGCATCTGGTCGCTGCCGGGTAGGTCGTTGAAGCCCACAATGGCCAGGCGCTCGGGCACGGGAATGCCGCGGCGCAAGGCTTCCAGCAGCGCACCCTGGGCGATGTCGTCGTTGCAGAAGAAGAGGGCGTCCATATCGGGGCGGCGCTGCAATGCCTGCGCCAGCAGCTCGGCACCCAGGGCCATGGACGTGGGCTGGGGGCTGAGTATCTCCAGCGACGGCTCGTACAGGCCTTGCTGCTCCAGCTCGGCACGCCATCCGGCCGCGCGCTGCATCACCCGCGCATCCAGCTGGCCTGCGCAAAAGCCAATGCGCCGGTGTCCGCGCTCCAGCAGGTGGCGCGTGATGGCCGCCCCGGCCTGTGTCTGCGAAAAACCCACGCAAGGTGTAGAGGACATGGCTTCCTGCGCGGGGTGGGGTGCATCGGTTTCGGCACTCAGCTCCATCATGTGCACGCAGGGAATCTTGCTGCTCGCCAGCAGTTCCCGGGCAGCCGGGCTGTGGTCAAAGCCGGTGAGTAGCAGGCCTGCCGGGCGCAGCGGCAAATAGGTGTGCAGCAGCTGCTCTTCTTCGCTGCGGTCGTAGTGGGTCACGCCGATCAGCGCGTGGTAGCCGGCCGCAAACAGCACCCGGTGGATGGACTCGATCAAGTCCACAAACAAGGTGTTGGACAGCAGTGGCACCAGCACCAGTACCTGGCTGCTTTTTTGCGAGGCCAGGGCGCGGGCGGCAGGGTCGGGCACATAGCCCATGCGCTGGGCCGCAGCCTGGATTTGCGCCACCAGCTTCGGGTCCACGCGCCGCTCGCCGCGCAGGGCGCGGGAGACGGTCATGGCACTCACGCCCACGCTCTGGGCCACATCGCTGAGCGTGACGCGTCCGCTGGCACGCGGCGAGCGGTTTTTGTCCGTGGAACGAAGCAGATCGGTGGGCGAAATTTTGCTGGCCAAGGGATTTTCCTAGTCTGAGTTGGTGCAGTGGCGTAGTTATGATAGCGCTAACCAGTTCATGGTTGCAGCGTTTTCTCTTGCAGCGGCGTGCATGGTATGTGCCGCCAATGCGCTGGGTTCCAACGCTGTGTTCAGCGTGACGGCAAGCGCCATGCATGCCGTACGCACAGCTTCGCAGCCCCATGCCACTTCGCGCATGGGGCATGGTTTCAACCCGGTCGCCGCACCCTCCGTGCTGGCCCTTTTTTTACACTCCATGGATAGCGCTAACCAAACTTTGCAGCCAAGGGCGCTGATCGTCATGGGCGTTTCCGGTTGCGGCAAGTCCAGCGTGGCCCAGCAGCTGGCGGATACGCTGGGTTGGGCCTTGCATGAAGGCGATGCCTATCACTCTGCAACCAGCGTGGGCAAGATGCGCGAGGGCATCGCTTTGACCGATGAGGACCGTGCCGACTGGCTGGACCGCCTGGTGCAGCTGCTGGCAGCAGCGGGTCATGCTGCCCCGGGCCAAGGCGTGGTGCTCACCTGCTCGGCCCTCAAGCGCAAATACCGTGAGCAGCTGCGCAGCGGGCCAGACGAGGCGAAGAGGGCGGGCCCTGTGGTCTTTGTGTTTCTGGACCTTGACTACCCCACCGCGCTGCAGCGCGTGCGTGAACGTGCCAGCCATTTCTTTTCCCCGGAGTTGGTGGCCAACCAATTTGCCACGCTGGAGCGCCCCGATGGCGAGCCCGGCGTGCTGAGCGTGGATGCCACGCTGCCACTGGCGGACATCGTGCAGTGCGTCACCACCTGGTTGGCTGCTGCACCCGTCTCTCACCCATCCCACCCCTGAGTACGAGGAGGTTTACGCCATGCATCCCCCAAAAATGTCCACTGCCACCAAGTCCAAACCGCGCCTGCAGCGCATGGCCGAGGTGTTGATGGTGGCGGCCCTGGCCGGCATGGTCGTCGCCGTCTTCGTGAACGTGGTGCTGCGCTATGTGTTCAACACCAGCCTGGTGTCGTACGAGGAGATTTCCCGCCTGTTGTTTGTCTGGCTGGTGGCCATCGGCGCCATCGTGGCCGCTTTTGAAGGCAGCCACCTGGGCTTTGACCTGGTGACCGCACGCGTGGGCCCGGTGACGCGCCGCTATCTGTTCTGGCTGACGCAGCTGCTGGTGGTGGTCTGCATGGTGCTGCTGCTGTGGGGCTCCTGGGCGCAGGTGGTGGCCGGGCTTTCCAGCTACAGCACGGTGCTGGGCTATCCGCTGGCCCTGGGTGCTGCCGCCACCCTGGTGCTGGCCGTGGGCCTGCTGGTGGTGGCGGCGCGCGATATACGCCGCGGCGCGGCGGTGGAGCGCGATGCGGGCCTCCTCGATATCGAATGAATCTTGCCAAGCATTGCATAGGGACTGCGCACCATGGTTGTGACCTTTATTTTTCTCTTCGTGCTCATCGGCGGCATGGTGATCGGCATGCCGATTGCACAGTCGCTGGTGCTCACCGGCGTGGCGTTGATGTGGCATCTGGACTTTTTTGACTCCCAGCTGCTGGCCCAGAACCTGCAGGCGGGCTTTGACAACTTCCCGCTGCTGGCCGTGCCGTTTTTCATTCTGGCGGGCGAGCTGATGAATGCCGGTGGCCTGTCGCGCCGCATCATCGATCTGGCCAGCGCCTTTGTGGGCCATATCCGGGGCGGTCTGGGCTATGTGGCCATTGGCGCGGCCGTGCTGCTGGCCTCCATGAGCGGCTCGGCCATTGCCGACACGGCCGCATTGGCCACCATCTTGCTGCCCATGATGCGCGACCACAAATACCCGGACAGCTACGGCGCAGGCCTGCTGGCCTCGGGCGGCATCATCGCCCCCATCATCCCGCCCTCCATGCCCTTTGTGATCTATGGCGTGACCACCAATACCTCCATCAGCAAGCTGTTTCTGTCGGGTGTTGTGCCGGGGCTGATCATGGGCGTGTTCCTGGTTTTTGCCTGGTGGTGGATTGCGCGCAAATACCAGCTCGCTCAAGGCGTGCGCATAGGCTGGGGGGCGCGGCTCAAGGCACTGCTCAAAAGCTTCTGGGCCATGATGATGCCCGTCATCATTCTGGGCGGCCTCAAGGGCGGGCTGTTCACGCCTACCGAAGCCGCCGTGGTGGCCGCGGTCTATGCCTTGTTTGTCTCCATGGTGGTTTACCGCGAGATGAGCTGGACCCGGTTGTACGAGGTGTTTCTGGCCGCAGCCAAGACCACGGCCGTGGTCATGTTCCTGTGCGGTGCGGCCACGGTGACGGCCTACATGATCACTCTGGCCGATCTGCCCAATCTGCTGGCCGATGCCTTCTCCGGCGTGCTGGGCAACCCCATGGCCTTTATGGCGCTGATGATGCTGTTTTTGCTGGTGGTGGGCACGGCCATGGATTTGACACCCACGATCTTGATCTTCGGCCCGGTGTGCGCCCCGCTGGCGGTGAAGGCCGGCATAGACCCGGTGTACTTCGGTTTCATGTTCATCTATGTGGGCTGTATCGGCCTGATCACGCCCCCCGTGGGTACGGTGCAGAACGTGGTGGCAGGCGTGGGCCGGCTGCGCATGGAGACCGTGATCAAGGGCACCACGCCTTTTCTGCTGGCCTATGTGCTGCTGGCCGTGCTGCTGGTGCTGTTTCCGCAGATCGTGACGGCACCGCTGCAGTGGATGCATTGATGGCTTTGTTTTTTATAGCGCGCGACGCTTTGTACACAAGCATTAGAGGCGGAAAGCCCATTTTTCACACCGCATAAGGAGACAGACATGCAACGCAGATTCGCTTTGGCCGCCGTGGCAGTCGCCGCACTGATGGCCACCACGGCCGCACAGGCCCAGGACTTCAAACCCCGCATCGTGCGCTTTGGCTACGGCCTGGTGGACGACTCCAACCAGGGCCGCGCGGCGCGCTTTTTTGCCAAGGAGGTGGAAAAGGCCACTAGCGGCAAGATGAAAATCCGCGCCATCGGCAATGCCGCGCTGGGCTCGGACACGCAGATGCAGCAGGCCTTGATTGGTGGTGCCCAGGAGATGATGGTGGGCTCCACCGCCACCCTGGTGGGTGTGGCCCCGCAGATGGCGCTGTGGGATACCCCGTTTTTGATCAACAACACCAAGGAGGCCGATGCCTTGCTGGATGGGCCCGTGGGCGATCGCATCAAGGCCACGCTGGAGCCCAAGGGCATGGTGGCCTTGGTGTATTGGGAAAACGGTTTTCGCAACCTGACGAACAACAAGCAGCCCGTGGCCAGGCTGGAAGATCTGAACGGCATCAAGCTGCGCGTGATGCAGAACAACGTCTTTCTGGACAGCTTCAAGGCCTTGGGTGCGAATGCTGTACCGCTGCCGTTCTCGGAGCTGTTTACTGCGCTGGAAACCAGGGCCGTGGATGGCCAGGAGAACCCCTACAACACCGTGCTGTCCAGCAAGTTCTATGAGGTGCAGAAGTACCTGACGGTGACCAACCATGTCTACAGCCCCTGGATCCTCACCGTGAGCAAGAAATGGTGGGATGGCCTCTCCAAGGACGAGCAAAAAGTGCTGCTGGACGCCGCCAAAAAAAGCCGCGACTTTGAACGCCAGGACACCCGGGCCGAAGCCGCCAAGGCCCTGGCCGACCTGAAGCAAAAAGGCATGCAGGTCAACGAGCTGTCCGCCGCCGAAGCCGATCGCATGCGCACCAAGCTCAGCAGCGTGCATGCATCGGTGGCCAGCGCCGTGGGCCAGGAACTGTGGAAGCAAACCCAAGACGAGTTAAAGAAACTGCGCTAGGCGCAGTTCCCCCTGAGGCGCTATCGCGCCTTCCCCCTCTCGCTGCGCGGGGGGGACGACACCGGCGCAGCGGGGCGGCCCTTGCGCGGTGTCTCTGACCTGGAGTGCGCCAGTTTCTAAGGCGTACGCTTGATTGCGAATCATGGATATGAAACTTCACCCCATTGTTGAGGCCGTCACGCGGCGGATTGTGGAGCGCAGCCGCGCTGCGCGCAGCGCCTATCTGGAGCAGGTGGACGCCATGGCGGCCCGCCCGCCCGGAGCCCAGTCCATGGGCTGTGCCAATGTGGCCCATGCCTTTGCCGGCCTGCCGGGGGCGGACCGCTTTCGCATCGTCGAGCAGAAGGCGCCGAATGTGGCCATCGTCACGGCCTATAACGATGTGCTCTCGGCCCATGCGCCGCTTTCGCGCTATCCCGACATCCTCAAGGACGAGGCGCGCCTGCAGGGTGCCACGGCCCAGGTGGCGGGCGGCGTGCCCGCCATGTGCGACGGCGTCACCCAGGGCGCGCCGGGCATGGAGCTGTCGCTGTTCAGCCGCGACGCCATTGCCCAGGGCACGTCGATTGCGCTGTCCCACGATATGTTTGATGCGGCGCTGATGCTGGGTGTGTGCGACAAGATCGTGCCCGGTCTGCTGATTGGTGCCCTGCATTTTGGCCATCTGCCCACGGTGTTTGTGCCGGCCGGGCCCATGACCTCGGGCCTGTCGAATACTGCCAAAGCCAAGGTGCGCGAGCAGGCTGCCCAGGGCCTGGTGGGCCGCAAGGAGCTGCTGGCCGCCGAGTCGGCCGCCTACCATGGTGAAGGCACTTGCACTTTTTATGGCACGGCCAACAGCAACCAGATGCTGCTCGAAGCCATGGGTCTGCATGTGCCGGGCACGGCCTTTATTCACCCTGGTGACGGCGAGCGTGAACTGCTCACGCGCCAGGCCATGCGCAGCGTGTTGGCTATCACCAGGGCGGGGCGCTTTGCCCCGATTGGCCGTGTGGTGGACGAGCGCTGCATCGTCAATGCCATGGTGGCCTTGCTGGCCACGGGCGGCTCCACCAACCATTTGATCCACTGGGTGGCCGTGGCGCGGGCCGCGGGCATGGTCATCGACTGGGATGATTTTTCCGCGCTCTCGGCCGTGGTGCCGCTGCTGGCCCGCGTCTACCCCAATGGCAGCGCCGATGTGAACCAGTTCCAGGCCGCAGGCGGGCCGGGCTATGTGATCCGCGAGCTGCTGGCGGCCGGGCTCATGCATGGTGATGTGCTCACCGTGCACGCAGAGGGCTTGCAGGCCTTTACCCGCATTCCCCAGGCCGAAGGTGGCCGGCTGCTTTGGCGCGAGGCCGGAGCATCGGGCGATCAGTCGGTGCTGCGTCCGGCCAGCGAGCCCTTCAGCGCCACGGGGGGCCTCAAGCTGCTGGCGGGCAATCTGGGGCGCAGCGTGATCAAGGTGAGTGCCGTTCCCGAGGACCGCCATGTGATCGAGGCGCCGGCGCGGGTATTTGATTCACAGGAGGCGCTGCTGCAGGCCTTCAATGACGGAGCGCTGGAGCGCATCTGCCAGGAAAGCGCCGCAGGCGGCGTGGTGTGTGTGGTGCGCTGGCAAGGCCCGCGCGCCAACGGCATGCCCGAGCTGCACAAGCTCACACCGCCGCTGGCCGTGCTGCAGAGCAAGGGCTTCAAGGTGGCCCTGGTCACGGATGGGCGCATGAGTGGGGCTTCGGGCAAGGTGCCGGCGGCCATCCATGTCTCGCCCGAGGCCGGCTGCGGTGGCCCGCTGGCGCGTGTGCGCGACGGCGACCTGCTGCGCCTGGATGCCAGCACCGGCCAGTTGGATGCACTGGTAGACGAGGCCGAGTGGCATGCGCGCCCCGTGGCCCCGATGCCGCAAGCGCTGCAACAGGCCAACAGCCGGGGCTTTGGACGTGAACTGTTTGCCGGATTCCGGCGCCACGCGCTCAGCGCAGAGGAAGGGGCTTGCACATGGCTGTAGAGATGACGGCGTTGTCCATCATGCAGGATGCACCGGTGATCCCGGTCATCGTGCTTCAGAAAGTGGAGCATGCGGTGCCCATGGCACAAGCCTTGGTAGCTGGTGGGATTCGTGTGTTGGAGGTAACGCTGCGCACGCCCCAGGGCCTGGACTGCATCGCAGCCATCGCCCGGGCTGTGCCCGAGGCCATTGTGGGTGCCGGCACGGTGCGCAATGCGGCCGATGCCCGTGCGGCCCATGCCGCCGGTGCGCGCTTTGCTGTCAGCCCTGGCTATACCTGTGCGTTAGGCCAAGCCTGTCAGGCGCTGGAGCTGCCCTTGCTTCCGGGTGTGGCCACCAGCAGCGAAATCATGCAGGCCCAGGCCGATGGTTTTGACGCGCTCAAATTCTTCCCCGCCATGCAGGCCGGTGGCGCCGCCATGCTCAAGGCCTGGCAAGGGCCGTTTGCCGATGTGCGCTTTTGCCCCACGGGCGGCATCTCGGCGGCGAATGCGGGCGAGTTTCTGGCTCTGGCGAATGTGGTGTGCGTGGGGGGCTCCTGGCTGGTGCCGGCAGATGCCCTGGCGCGTGGCGACTGGGCGCAGATCACGGCGCTGGCCCGCAGCGCGGCGGCATTGCGGGAGCCGATGCGGGATCATTCAGGCGCTGCATAAATAAAGAGCTGTCTGTATAGATACGGCCTTGGTTTCAGACGGTTTTGATGCTGAAAACAAGGCAGTACAAGTACCCGCAGCTATCAAAATTATGAGGTGGGATCGTCCAGCAAACGGGCCGCGCGGTTTTGCAGGGCGGTGTCAGCGCGGTAGTAGCCCATCACGGTGTGCACACTGTGGTGACCGGTCAGCGCCATGGTGTCGGGCAGGGGCACGTTCTGGCGGCCGGCCTCGGTGACAAAGCCGGAGCGCAGGGAATGGGCGGAGAAATCACCCTCCACACCCGCCAGGGCACAGCGCTGGCGCACGATGTCGCGCACGGCGGCCGGCGTCAGCGGCTCGCCCACATGGCCACCCTTGCGTATGCGCCTGAAGATGGCGCCTTCCTGAATACCGGCGGCGGCCAGCCAGCTACGCAGGGCGGCCGCCGCCCGGCCGGTGACGGGCTTGTGGTTTTCCGGTGCATCCAGGCCGGACTGGTTGGTTTTGGAATGCGCCAGGGTGTACACATAGTCTTGCGGGCCCACGGCACGCAGATGGCGCATATCCGCCCCCGTGACCTCGGAGCGGCGCCGCCCGCCGCTGCTCCAGGCAAACAGCAGCAAGGCCTTGTCCCGCAGCCCGCGCAGGCTGTCGTCGCAGGTGTCCAGCAGTTGCTCCAGTACGTCACGGGTCAATGCGTCTTTCTTTTGCGGCTGCTCGCCCCGGCGCGCATAGGCCTTGCGGGTGCGTGAGAGCAGCTCGCGCACCGCACCTTCTTGGCAGGGATTGGGCAGGCCATGCACCTGGTGGGCCTTGGAGAGCACGGCCAGGCGATGCACCAGGGTGTTGTGGGCCGGCGGCCCCAGTTTGCGCTTGTAACCCGCATCCACCAAGGCCTGGTCCACGGTGGGGGGCATTTCATGGGCCAGGCCCTGAGTGGTTTGGCGCTGGGCATGGTCGACGATGAATTGCAGCACCACCGCCACCGGCAGCGGCCAGGGCAGGGGCTGGCCATAGCGCAGGGCATGCCAGCCCGCCCAGTAGCGCATGGCGCTTTGGTAGCTCATGCGGGTATGGCCCGATTCGCCTTCGCGCAGCAGCTCCTGCACGGCCTGTCTGGCCGAGGCGGGCAGCAAGGCCATATCGCCAGCCAGCCCTGAGCGGCCGACGGCATGGAAGTCAGCCGGCACAGAGGAGGGCGGAAGCGGAGCAGAAGACATAAAGCGATTGTCGCCCCAAGCCGGCAGGGACTTGACTGTTTGGCGGAATGGGGGAAAGCGGGTTGGGAGGCGCTGTGGAGGCACTGTGGGCTGCTGGGCTGACAAAAAACGCCGCCAGGCAGCTTTCGCAGGGGCTGAGTGGCTGTAATGTATCGAATTCAGCTGTATGAATACATCATATGTATGATTAAATACATCTCACATATGATGTATTACGCAATAGATAAATAACTCACGATAACAATCACTTATCGTGGGTAATAAAAAGGATTTCCGTATGAACACCGCAAAAAGCCCGCGAGGCATTCAGGAAGCCGATGTCTGGGCCGCTGCTGATGCGCTGATTGCCCAGGGGTTGCGTCCCACCATCGAGCGCGTGCGCCAGCACATAGGGCGGGGCTCACCCAATACCGTCAGCCCCTTGCTGGAAGGCTGGTTTGCGACCTTGGGGCCAAGGCTGGGGGTGTCTGAATCCGCCCAGGCGCCGGCGGACGATGTGCCCGAGCCCGTGCGCCAGGCGGCGCTGCAGATGTGGCAAGCCGCGCTGGAGCAATCCAAGCAAGCGGCCCAGCTGCAGTTGCAGGAGCGCGAGGCCCTGATTGCCGGGGCCGAGAAAACGCTGGCCGCCAATGAACAGCACCTGGTACAGCGCGAAGAGGCCATGCACCAACAGAAAAAAGCCATGGACGAGGCCATGAAGCTGGCGCGCAGCCAGGCGCAGGAGCTGTCGCGCCGGCTGGATGAAATGCAGCAGCTGCTGCAGGAGCGGGAATCCAGCATCCAGGCCCTGCGTCTGGAGTTGACGGCCAAGCTGCAGCAGCGCGAGGCAGACCAGCAGCAGCATGCCGAGGCCCTGCAGGCGGCGGCGGGCGAGCGCCAGCGCCTAGTGGAGCAGTTCGCCGGCAACGAGCGCCGCATGCTGGCCGATCTGGACCGCGCCCGCCAGGACTTGGCGGCGCAGAAGAAGCAGCAGTCCGATGGCGAGAAGAGGGCGCTGGCGCGCCATGAGGAGTTGCACCTGCGCTTTGTGCAATCCGAAGAGGCGCTGGTGCAGGCCAGGGGCGGGCAGCTGTCGGCCGAGCAGGCGCTGCGCGCTGCGCAGGAGCGTGTGGCCGACCTGAAGGCCCTGGCAGCAGCACGCGATCCGCAACTCCAGGCCCCGGTGGCCGCCGATGCGGCTGCGCGTTTGCGCTCGGCCCGCCCGGCTGCCCCACGGCGCGGTCTGCCGGCCAAGACATTGCGCAAAAACCGTCGCTAGAACGCAAAAGCTGCCGCAGAGCGGCAGCTTTCAGAAGGGCAAGGCTGGGTGGATCAGTCTGCCGTGTAGTCTATGGGGTCGTAAGCATGCTGGCGCCCCAGCGCCCCGGCCACGGACAGCAAAAACGCCAGTCCGCGCCGCACCTCGGGCTCTTTGGCCATGCGCAGCAGGCCGATCAGCGAGGGCGTTTCTTCCATGCGCTCCATCTTGGCGGCCGCCATGCGCGCCGCATTGCCGGCTGCCCAGGTCATGCCCACGCCTTCCTCAAAGGCCTTGGCCATCTTCTCCACCATATAGGCGTCGCTCATGTCCACCACATCGGCCGTCACGGACAGCAGATCGACCACACGGTTGAGGCGCCGGCCCGCCAGCAGCGGCTCCAGCTTGGCCATGAGCTCCGCCAGTCCTTGCAAAGCGGCGTCGTCCTGCAGCAAACCGGCGGCAGCAGCACGGCCTGACTGGGTCTTGGGTTCGGAAACATCGGAAACGTGGTTCATCTGGAATCTCCTTTTCTATGCACGCGATACCGCTCAGATCAGTGCGCGTGCCACGGCCCAGTACATGCCGCGGTTAAAGCCTTTGCGCATCATTCCCCCCAGTTTGTTGGGCGGCGTGGGTTTGACGTCGACCTTGTAGTCGTACCACAGCGGCATGCCATCATCGAGTCCCATCTGGGCAATGGCCACGACGCGGCCGTCGTAGGCATCGCTGGTGCGGCCGAAACGGATTTGCGAGGCAATGTTGTTGACCACCACCGGCGACTGGCTGTGGCAGGAGCCACCGGCCTTGCTGACCGGCAGGTCCACGGTGTCGCCCAGCACATAGACATGCTCCATGCCCAGCACCTGCATGGTTTCATGGTCGGTGGGCAGCCAGCCTTCACCGTCCTGGGCCTGGGACAGGCCGCAGTCGCGCACGGCCTGTACGGCGCGGATGGGAGGGGTGGCCATGAGGATGTCGAAGTTCTCCGACTGGCCTTCCTCCGAATAGGCCACCTTGGAGTCTGGGTCCACATGCGACAGCGTGAAGCCGCGCTGAAAACGTATGCCGCGCTGGGTGAACACGGTGGGCAAGATCTCGCAGGTGTCTTTTTGCAGGAACAGGCAATTGCGCAGCAGCTGCGAGACCGAGGGGTAGGTGTAGACGATCTCCACCTTGTCGCGCACACCGCGCCGGCGCAGCAGATCGTCGAGCATCAAGGTGGTCTCGAGCGGCGCAATACCGCACTGGTGCGGCACATTCGGCGTTTTGGGGAAGGTGACGGTCACGAAGATGCGGCCTTTTTCGATGCGTGCCAGCTTGTCCGCCAACTGGCGTGAAGCCGCATGCTGGTAGAAATGGTCGCCAGCTTCGGCCAGGCCTTGAATGCGCTCGGGGGAGGGGATGCAGCCCGTGGAAATCACCAGGTGGTCATAGCCAAATTGTTTGCCGCTCTTGCAGCGTACTTTCTGCAGCGCAAAGTCAAAGCTCTCCACCTCTTCGACCTGGAAGTCGATCTCGGGCCGCAGCAGGCTGCGCTGCTTGCGCCGCAGCTCATCGCGGAAGAAGGCATTGAAAGCCACATACATAAAGGCCGGCTTGTAGTAATGCCACGGAGAGTTGGAGAGCATGGTGATGCGGACCTTGCCGGCCAGAACCTCCGGATACAGCTTGGTGACCAGATGATTGGCGGTCATGGTCCCGCCAATGCCGCCACCAATGATCAATATGTGATGCGCCATCCCTGCTACTCCTGTTCACTTTCAGTCGAAAAACAACCGGCGCCCGCTGGAGGCCGGCACGGATAAACCTGCAGACCTCAGTCCGGCTTGAGCGAACGCCAGACACCGTCCCACATCGGCTCGAAGAGCTGCTCGATCGACATGTCCACCAAGCCGTCCAGGCGCAGGCAGATCATGCGAATGGCGCTCCCATACATCAGACTGGCCGCCACCATGGGGTTCATGTCGCGAATCTCGCCTTCCGCCATGCCGGCAAAGACAAAGCCGCGCATGCGCACAAAGGCCGAGGCCGAGCAGATCGCTTGCTCTTCCGGCAAAAACTCCCGGTGGCGTGCATTCACCACAAAACCCATGGCCTCCGGTTCGGCCTCCGCCAGGCCAAACAACATGCGCAGCACCGCCTCGCAGCGTTCGCGGGAGCTGGCATGCCGCTCCTCAATCTCATCCAGCAGCACATTCATGCGTGCCAGCAGATGCCGGTACAGCTCGCGCGCAATGCCTTCCTTGTCAGAGAAGTGGTTGTAGAAAAAGCCTATGGACACCCCGGCCTCGGCGCATAAGTCCTGGATGGAGGTGTTGAAGAAGCCCCGCTTCACGAACAGGCCCAGCGCAACGCGCAAGGTCTGCACATGGCGTGAGCCCCCGTGGGGAAAGAAGGTCAGTTTTTCGTTTTGCACAATGAAAGTAGAACGAATCTTCGTTTCATTTTTGTGCATGCCGGCGCGGGAGCGCCACACGGGTTTCCCCAGGCGTGACAAACCGCTAGCACGCGGTCAAACGCGCGAAGGCCTGTCTCCAACCTTCAGCGTCCCAAAGGAATCCTGCGAGCACCCATCAGAAGATATATGAGTAGAAATTGAGTCTGTATTTCACTCGTGAAAATAATGAGAGTGGATGCTTTTTTAGATATTTTTGAATCGCGGTCAATACAACGCATTTGTCATTTTTGAGCGCTGTTATTGATTATTTTTTTGAAATTAATTATCTGCCGCTTGCACTTTATGGTCATCAGCACACAAGTAGATGATTGAATGCATACAGGTCTGTAGGAGCTCACCTTCATCTGCGTAGGAGTGGATGCGAAAGCGTAAGGACGGGACTACAAAGAAAAGAGAAAAACTGGCGGGTGCAAAATTCAATCTGTAACTAGGATTTACAGAGAATCTCACAACCCACAGAAGCTAGAGAGGGAAATTCATGAATAAAAAAGGCTCATTGATTTATTGTAAAAAACAAAATAATAACCCTGGTATTTATTTTGATAAAACAAGGGAGAGAGAACGTAAAAAACAGGATTTTAAACTCAAAGCTGTGGCCGTGGCTTTGTCTTCGCTCTTGATTCCAATGCCTGCCGCATTTGCTGCTGATGAATGGTCGGGCAATCATTCGAATAAATGGTCAGACCCAGGCAACTGGTCGTCTGGTCTGCCCAACAATCTCAGTGATATTGTCCTCAACAAATTTGGAAATCAGTCCTTGATTATCGAAGGGCTACTGGAAAACTACGAAATAAAAAATCTTGCCATTGGGAATTCGCAAAAAATTGGTGAGCTCATTATTGGGAGTGGTGCAGGGCTAACTGTTGATCAATTTCAACTTGGTGATGGAGTGGGCTCATTCGGAAAGTTAACCATCAGTGGCAAGGATGCCAAGTTGACAGTTGGCAACCGTAGCTTTTCGGGAAAAGGTGGAAATTCCGAAATAGTCATAGAGAATGGCGGTCAGATTGACATGCTGAATGGCCAAAGCCTTGATATGGGAAATGGATTGGGAGTATCTAAAGATATTTTCACCATAAAAGGACAAGGGTCCAAAGCAAACTTGAGCTCGTGGATTCTTGCGGCATATGGATATAATACGCCAGGAAGCCAGAACACCTCCATCATCAATGTGCTAGATGGTGCTGTTCTGAATGCAGCAGGAATTAATGTGGGTTACTCCGGCCATGGGGTTTTGAATATTGACCAGGCTACGGTGAATATAAGCACCGGTATGCATTCTGCATACTATAGTGGATCTACTGCAGAAATCAATGTGCATGGTGAAAATGCACACTTGACAAGCCCTAGCTGGGATTTCGCTGAGCGAGGTTATGCAGTTTTAAACGTCTATGATAAAGCCACAGCTTCCGTTGGTGATTTTTATGCTGGTTTTGACTCCAGATCTATAGGCCTAGTAAATGTGACGGGTGGCGCCAAAGTCACGGGAGTAGACTCTGGCATCGCAAATGGATCTGGCTCGCTTGTAACGGTTAATATTGAAGGTGAAAATTCAAACTGGAGCAATACGGGAGGATTTTATCTATCCATTGACGGGGAGAGTGTACTAAATATCCGCCAAGGTGGCTCTTTGGATGTTGCCGGAGAATTCTATATAGCCGCCAATACCGGGAGCCAGGCAATTGCCAATGTGAGTGGTGCCACATCCTATGTCCATAGCAAGCTTGGTACATTTGTGGGTTCTGGTGGAAATGGCATGTTGAATATCAATCAAAATGCCGCCTTCACGGAAGACAGTGTGGTTTCTGTGGCGGAGGATGTTGGTTCCAAAGGCGTTATCAATATAGGTGATGGGGCAACGCTTGGTTTTTTGAAAGCACCTACAGTGCTTGGCGGTGATGGTGATGCTTACTTGAATTTCAATCACCAGGGAACAATGAATTTTGATTCAAAGATGCAGGGGAATTTGATAGTTAGCCATTTAAATACGGGCACCACCGTATTCAATGGAATCAGTGACTACAAAGGTGAAACCTACATCCATGCGGGTACGTTGAAAGCAGGCGCCACATCTGTTTTTAGTTATCAATCCAATTACCATGTGGGGGCTGGCGGTGGCGTGAATTTGAATGATCACGATCAAACCATAGCCGACCTGAATAACCATGGCTTGGTGAGATTTGGCAGCCATGTAGGAACCTCACTCTCCGCGAATAATTTCAATTCTAGCAATGGCATCTTGTCGTTGAATAGTACGTTGAACGATGATGCATCCAAGACCGATATCTTGTATGTCAGGGGGAACACCTCGGGTACAGGATTTATTGCAATCAACAAGCAAAATAGTGTGGGTGCAGAAACCAAAGAAGGCATCAAAATTATCGATGTGGCCGGCGCATCGAATGCCAAGTTCTCTTTGCTGAGCAATGACTCCAAGAATGGTGCTCCCGCCATCATCAGCGGCGCCTATGCCTACCAGCTGTACCAAGGTAGCAAATCCAATCCAGGCAATGGCAACTGGTATTTGAGAAATACGGGTTATGGTGATCCGGTTGCGCCTTATGCACTGTATCCGCTGACCTTGTTGGGGCTTTATGAGCTGCCCACCTTGCGGCAGCGGGTGGGTAACCGCTATTGGTTGCTGGACCGTGATGCAGAGAACCTCCAAGCCAAGGAGCAGGGCGCCTGGGTACGTGTGGAACACAGCACCACCCGTGTCAATCCATTCCACGCGACCGTGGACAACCGCTATTCACAGAACATCACATTGCTGCAGGCCGGGGTGGACCGCACTTTCTCCGAAGATGAAAAAGGCAGGATGGTTGGCGGGCTCAATCTGCAATATGCCAATGGGGATAGCAAGATCCGGTCAAACGAGCTGGCCAGTGGCAAGATCAAGAGCGAGATGTGGGCACTGGGGCTGAGTGGAACCTGGTATGGGCAAGATGGTTTCTATATGGACAACCAGGCCTTGCTGGGCTGGCACTCCAGCGATCTCAGCTCTCAAACCAGTAGCGGTGACCTGGTGAAGAAGAACAAGGGTTCGGGCTATACGCTGTCCAGCGAGCTGGGCAAAAAATACCGTATTGATGAAGAATTTGCGGTCAGCCCGCAGACCCAGTTGATATTTTCTGAGGCGCGTTTTGACCAGTTCACCGATATCCATGGCACCAGGGTCAAGCTGGACAACGGAAAAAGCTTGCGTGCGCGTTTCGGCGTGGCCTTGGACAAGGAATGGTCTGCCAACCACTATGAAAAGCGCAATGTGTATGGGGTGGCCAATCTGAACTATGAATTCTTGAATGGCACGAGGGTCGATGTGGGTGGTGTCAAATTCAACAATGAAAAAGACCGCCTCTGGATTGAGTTTGGCGTAGGCGGTAAGTACAGCTGGAGCCGCAACAAATACAGCGTTTATGGCGAGCTCTCTGCCGCTGCTGGCTTCCATGATCCCGGCAGCTCTCACACCCTCAAAGGGATAGTGGGCTTTAGAGCCAGCTTCTGACCAGCCCAGTACCTTCCCTTCAGTACGACTTGCACGCACAACACAGGGGATGCCGTATCCCCTGTGTTTATTTTGGCAGCCAGAAGAAGAGGGGAGTCAGAGCAGTTGCTGGACCAACTGCTTGCGCACGGGGTCTGTGCGTTGCTCCTGCACCTTGAAGTCCGCCAAACTAGTGAATTTCCGCTGCAGATTGATATCAGTGGACTGCTGGGCCTGGGTCAGCTTTCCATCGGCCGCAGCGATCTGCGTGGTGCGCGTGGTCTGGTCCTGGATGTCATAGCTGTCGTAATTGCCGTTTTCAGGCTCCAGCGTGGCATCGTTGCGGGCCCGGAGATACTGGGCACTGACTTTTTCACTTTGCTTTTGCAGCACCACAGCAGTCCCATTCGCTTGGTCTTTTTGCAGCGTGGTGGTCTGGCTGATTTCATGGCGGGCCTGCCCCTGCTCATTGACCAGGCCTTTGCTGTTGCGGCGCTCGAAATCACCGCTGAAGCTGCCCTGGTAGTCCATCAACCCGCTGAGCAAGGCCGGAACCTGGCGCTGCAGCATGGCATCCAGCTTGTTCACCGCAGCGGCATTGCTGGGTGAGGGCGGGGCAAGTTCTTGCAGCTGGGTAAAGGCCTGTTTGAACAATGCAAGCTGTGCATCAGCTGCATGGCTGCGCTGCGCGGAGGCGTCCAGCTGCTGCAGAATTTGGGCAATGGCGCTCTGGCGCTGCTGCAATGAAGCGCCCAACATGGGCGTTGCCGGATTCAGGTTCAGTGACAACTCGCTGACGCCATCCCGCTGGGGCTGTCGCAGATTCAGCGTGCGCTGCTTGTCACTCAGTTGCAGGGCAAACGACTGCACGCCGGCATCAGTGGCGTAGTCTTTGACCGTCAGCGACAAGCTGGCCAGGACGGATTTGTCGAAGGCCATGATCCCCGCCAGATCGAGCCGCGGGCCTTGCCCTTGCGCCAGGCCCGTGAGCACGCTCTCAAAGCCTTCAGCAAGCTGGGCAATGGCCTTGCGCTCGCTGTCGCTGAGCTGCCCGGAGCTTTTGGCCTCCACATGCAAACCCGCATTTTGGCCATCCAAGCCATTTTTGAATGCGATCTGCAGCTGCACCGTCTGCCCGGAACGGGTCTGGATTTGCATGCTCACGCGAGAGGACGTCAGGCGCGCGGTGTCGAGTGCCAGCAATTCCTGCGTGCGCGCTGCATCGCTGCTGCCGTGGGTATCCGTGACAGCGTAGGAAGAAAAAGTCTGTCGGTAATTGGTCTGTCCAATGGCAAAGCCCTCCAGCAGAAGCCGCCCCAGACCTCTGGACTGGTTCAGCAAACCGTGCTTTTGGGCATTGAAGTTCTGGAGCATCAGGTTGCTGATGCGGTCATTCGATGGGCCGCTCCAGGCCTGCCGGGTACTTGGCTGCGTCTGGGGCTTGGCATACACCGCAGAAGCCAGATCGGCCGGCTTGCCCAGCGTTAGCTGGGTAGATGGCCCCGGAGTCTCGGGGCGCAGCGCTGCAGCGGGGATGCCGGGTGGTGTTTGCGCTTTCTGCGGCCCCGGGCCTGGCGGTATCTGCAAACCTGCGCTGGAGAGCACGATGCTGCTCATAAATCCTCCCAATTCTTGTTCTGTGCTTGGACAACTGCCTTCGCTTGCCGCAACGGATGCACAAGCATCCATCCATTTCGGCAGTTGTGGAGCAATCTATAGGAAAGAAATACGATGTGTATTATGTTAAGTCAACTGGCAACCTAGACCAGTGGAAACATGCGCAGATTGGACGGTCACCCCTTCAAATAACAGTTCTGGCACAAGGGAAAAAGGCGTTACCAATGTATCCAAATGCGCGGCAAATCCCTGACCCGTTCGTCATACGACCTGCCTTATCTTTTCTTCAAGATACGGTGCGCCAGTCCAGGCACGCCCGAACGCCGCAGCTGGCAGCGGCGCGCACGCATCGCCCTGGCCGCCCTCGATTGGCTGACTCCCGCAGAACGCCACGAAATTGCCTGTGTGTGGTCGCGCAGCAATGTCAGCCACATTGACAGCCCGGCACTGCGCAAATTCCTGGCGCACAGCACTGGCAAGCCCGCAGGCCAAGCACTGGAGGGGCAAAAGCCCTGCCGCCGTTTTATGCGTGCTGGCTTCAATGCAGACGGCAGCGCAAAACGGCAACGGCGCTGCAAGGTGCTGACCGTGCAGCTTGTGGCTGCGCCCCTCGGCCTGCCATTGAGCTACACCACCACGCAGCCGACAGCCACCGCATGCCCGGCCAAGGTCTACCGGCTCACCCAGTCACGGGCGTGGCGCCTGCTCACCCGCAGCACAACAGCGGCCCGATGTTAGGCATTCCGCGAAATGTGACAGCCGTGCTGTGACTGCACCGGCCCTTGTCCGTGAAATATCGTGCCTCAGAGCGCAGCAGCACAGACAAGCCTTTTGCGGCTGGGGCCGCAGTTTGACAGCCCATCGCGCGGGCGGCGTGCCGACTTGCGCTGTGGATCTTCTTTTTTGGTGAAGTCTTGGCGCGCAGACGCCGCCTGCGTTCCCCGCTATCGCTTTGAGAAAAATACCCCGGTTTGCCCATTGGCCCCCTGCCTTGCTTGGAGGGGTTGGGGCCGGTTCAGCCTGGTCTGGCAGGTTATCAGTAATAGAACTGGCTAAAACTAGGCTGCAGCAGGATGGGTTATCAGTAACAGAAACCAGCCAGGATCGTCGTGGATAGCAGTGAGAACGATAAAGCTTATGCGCTTGCCTTATGCACCGCATCCTCCAGCCATCGCAACGAACGTCTGTAATGTGCTAGGTCAGCTCCATCAGCGTCCTTGGCATGAGTATCAGGGCGGTCATTGACTACAAGAGAGTGCTCTTTAAAAAGACGTAAATCATTAAAAATAGGGGAGAACAATCCCCATTCTTTTTCCACTAGCCTTACGAGCTCAGACCATAGGAGTTTTTCAACTAAATCATCAGCGGGCAGGTGCTTCAGTCTATCAAGCCGCATCTTTTCAACGCATGCTTGTATGCGGATCAAAGCAGTCCCTTTCGATTTATCCTGCAGACAGGTGAATTTAATGAAATTCAAAGAGAGCGCACGCATCCTCTTTTCGAGCTTATTCCGAGTCGCATTAATAAGGGCTAGTTCATCGGCCCATTCGTCAATCGTAAGCTTTAGCGCGGCGCTCTGAGCGGCCTCTGGAATTGACTCCGATGGCTCAGCAGAACCACGCTTTTGGAGGTAAAGCTGCATACCTTGGAAGAGCATTGAGCTTGCAAGTGCGATGCGTCCATTGCGTTCTGCTACAACGCCGTATCGCATTAGGGTTGAGACCAGCGGCTCAGTTTTATTATGAATATTACCATCTGTAATGCTCTTCGCTGAATCGAAAATCTCCGGGTGCACCTTGAATAGGTGGTTTAACGCAACTTCTGCAATTGCGGCCCCTTCAACCTCCATGAACTCCCCGATCAGTCGCTCTGCGGTCTCGCGAGGAACCGTACATGGGCGATCTCGAACATCAATATGACGATGAATATATGAGCATGCCTTTCGAGTCCAGTATGGCATATTTCCACACGAGTATCCTATCCATTCAGCCGTACTGTCGTCAAAGGATAGACCCGCGACCTTAGAAATGGAGCGTATCATCGCGGCGATAGCATTAGATGCAAGTGGTGAAAGATACTCCTCGGGGATGAATGATAGAACTGCATTTTCAACTCCGTTTACCGATTCTTCTCTAAACCATTTGCTCGATACGCCACACACAAAGAGCGAGAAGTTTCGGTTGGAACGGGATGCTTCTTGTGTGACTGCCCGAAGATTTCTCCAAAATGGATTGAAGTTCTCTGTCCAAATTTCACGCGCTGTCGGGCTGCTGGGCGTGATGTAATCGACTTCGTCAAAAAAGAGTATGACTGTGCCATTTGCTGAATTAACCTCCTGCTGCAGACTACGACGAGCGTTGCTTAAGTCACGACTCGACTTTGTAGTGCTTTCAACCTCTGCATAGTGTGGACTGATCCGGGTTGCCCGCCCTACAGCGTCAGAAATTGATTGCAGTAGTTCAGGTGCTGTCTGTGCCCAGATCTCGTCCTTCGAGCAGTCGATCATCACGCACACTGCACCATGATTAGCCTTTGCCTCATGTAGCACCCTGTTTAAGACGGACGTTTTTCCAATTTTTCTGATTCCGAGTGATGAGCGTATTTGGCCGCTTTGGAGTTGTCGAGCTATGTCAAGCGCTTCGGAGCGCCTTCCAAAAAAACGAGCATCATCGGAAACAGGACCTGTGACATCGAACGGGTCATTCGAGAAAAAATCCTGAAGCAAATTCCGCTCAAAAGTGGCTTTATCAGAAAACGAGTCGATGGACGAAATGGGAAGAACGGCAATTCCTTGCTCGCGGCCCCAATTCTTTAGTTTGTGATTTCCGTCTGGATCCGCATGAACGAGAACAGCTAGTGAAGTTTCAACTCTTCCAAGGGAGGCATCAATCTGCTGCTTAAGTGCATGGATTGTTCTTTGCTGCTGATCCGGGAAGTTGGTGATCAAAACTAATAGTTCACGATCAGATGAAAAAATTTTTGAAAGTCGTTTATTTGGTTTTACGTATATTTCGCCATAAGTACCATTTTCATATTCGATGTTGCTCAGCGGACGGGTGATCGTAAATAGACCTTCAGAATACCCCTCGAAAAGTTGTCCAAGCTCCGTAATTTGCAGAATTGACCGTTTAACCATCTCGCCCTCATTGTCATAAATTGATACAAGTGTATCCCGAACCTCCAGTCTGCTTCTGGCCGAACGCTGACATCTACAGAGATGCCTGAGAAGGCGGCCATCGACGGTGGTTGTTATGCCAATGCCCTCCAACGCCCTTCAATTCACCGCACCCACGTCCACACGAACCGCTTGCGCCATCGGCGTTGGGACATGACGTTGTGGATGCGGGTGCGCTCCTCCTTCGACATGCCCGCATCAGCCCAGGCCTTGGCGCTCTTGAATCGGCGCACCATGGCCTGGCTGATCAGCTGGTTGGCCTTGCCACTGCGCACGGCCTCTACGACCGCATCAATGCAGGCCTGCTTGAGTGCTTCGGGGTCGCGCAGCGTGGGAATGCTGATCCCCAGCTTGCGCCCTACCTCGCGGGATAGGCGTTCATCCAGGGCATCGGCCACCGCCTCGGGCGTGAGCGCTTCGAGCTTCAAATCCAGCTGCTCGGATAGGTAGTCTTTCATCATCTCGGGCGTGAACTCCTCCACGTCCTCGGGCACGTCCAAGCCCGCGCGGCGCAGCCCCTGGATGATGTGGGGGCGAAACTTGTCCATGGCCCAATCCGCCAGCTCTTCCTCGGCAATGTCGCTCACGTCTTCGCCGTCCCTGTACCGCACCCATAGGCGCTCTACGATTTCCGCTTTCAGCGCATCGCCTGCGCGCTCGGTCAAAACCACATGATTCAAGGCCATGATGTTCTCCCGTGTGGGTTGATGCTTATCGAACTTTGGGGAACCAGTCGCGCCGGTTCTTGGCCCTGTACCGCGCTTGCTTCTCTCTGTTTTTCTGCGCCTTTTCATCCATGACGGTGGGCACGTTGGTGTGGTAGCCGCGTGGCTCTTTGATGGCCTGGCGAATCATTGCCACGATCTTCGCCGTGGGGATGGCGGCATCAAAAATATCCCCCGCCTCGCTCGCCAGCTGCTCCCCTACTTCATCTTTCACCAAATCAACGATGGCGAGCTTCACGCCTTCCGTGGTGTTGGACTCCAGTTTCAGGCCCAGCTGCTCGGCCACTTTTTGGATGGCGACCTTTTCCAGCACTTCGCGCAGTTCCCGCTTGTTGAAAATGTTGCTGATCTCCACATCGAATTCGGCCAGCGGCCCATCGTTGATGGCCTGCGTGATGCTTTCGATGTTGATGGGGCCGCCCGCTATCTCCAGGCCCGCGCGGGCCAGCGCCCCACGCAGCACGGCATCCTTGATGGGCACCATCTTGTGGTCAAACCAATCCCGCAATTCCTTGCGTGCCACCCTACCCGTCTCTTCATCTTCGGCGCGGTTGGCGTTGAAGTCGTCCACGGCACCTTGGATGGCATCCACCACCCATTGCCTAAATTCACTTGCAGCCATGATGTGCTCCCATCTTGGGGTGTGAAAAAGCCCGCGTGGTGCGGGCTTGGGTTTGGAGTGCCGCCGCACTCACTCTGCTCGCGGGACATGGGCATGAAGGCCGCGCTCGATGTATTCAATGCGGGTTTCAATCACGGCCAGCCTCGCACGCATGCGGCTTGCAGCGCCTATCAACAGTGATGCATTGACCAGCACTTGCAGCGCGATACCGGCCCATTCACTGGTTGACATGGCTGCCCCCATTGCGTTCGCGCAGGGCCACCGCAGCCGCCCCGGCTGCGCCCGTGAGGGCATCCATCACCGGCTGATACTGCAGCGGCACAAACACCCGCAGCGCCGTGAGCAACAGCCCCAGGCCGCCCCAGGTGCTGGGTTCCTTGATGACGTTTTTCATTTCTCACCACCTTTCGGTTTCAGTTGGAAATGAACACGCTCACGCAATGCGCCGCGCCACCGCCCTGCCCACTCCAGGCCCACCGATTCACCGATGGCCCCCATTTGCTTGAGTGCATCGTCATCGTTCCACAGCGCTTTGCCGCCGCGCGTGGGCACAGCGTCAAACGCCCAGGCGAAGCCTTTCGCATCGGGGTTATGCAGTGAATCACCGGGGCGCGCGTTGGTGATGACCTGGCCGCGCGTGCTGCGCCCTTGGGCGTACAGCGCGGCCTGCTCTTCATTGCTGCGCAGGGTGCAGTAGATCAGCACGTCAAGGCCTGCACGCTCACATCCCGCGAGGAATGCAAGCGCGCAGACCTTGACCGGCTGCGCGAGTGTGTCCAAAGAGCGCGAAGCCATTGCGATCAGCCCGCGATGATGGCGTTGATGCGCACGATTTCCGCATCAAGAAAGGCCTTCAAGCTTTGCGATGCCACCTTCTGCGCTGTGTTTTCATCACGGCGTGACTGCGGCACGGTTGCATCAGCGGCCATCAGTGCAGCCTCTGTCACCAGCTTCTGGATGCGCTCACCAACTGCTGCACGGCGCTTTTCGTAACTGGCAACCGTGTGATGTGCCTTTTTGATGATGTCACCCGTAAACGGCTTGGGGGCAACAATAGACATATTGCTCATGTCTACCATCACGTTATCGGCCACCATCGACAACGCGCCCATCTGCGTGAACACATCGTCGGCATCGCGGAAAGTGCGAATCTTCCCGGCATCGTCGCTGATTTCGTAATCACCGATTGTTCCTGATTCCTCACCGCCGGAGAGCAACCCCGTCACGCGCGCCGTGAATGCCAGCTTGCCACCTGATTTTGTCGCTTTCAGTTTGATGGACATGTTTTGGCTTCCTTGGCTTCCGGGGCCGTACAAAGTAGGCGATGCCAGTTCGATCAGTGTTTTGCGTGTCATGGTTTTCTCCAAAGAAACGGGCAACAGCGCCCGCGCCGCAAATACTGGCAGCCACCCAATCAAGTGCAAGAACTATTTTTTGACCGGGTTCACCCTAGTCAGGCGGCCAACCTGCGGCCCCGGTCTCAGAAAAATCACGCCCCAAACCGTGCCGCGCCCTCACCTCGGCCAACTGATTGACCACGGCGCCCACTGACCGGCGATTGTGGGCCGTACAGTTATTGAAACGAGTCCAAGGGGGCGCCGCGTTCCGCGACGCGAAGCCCTCCCCGCCCCACGCGCGGCGCGTGGATAGCGTGGCGTGCATCTCCCCTTGGACGCGGCGATCCGACACCCCACAAGCCACCTTGCGCGCGGCCTTTCCATAGCGGCCCTGGCATTGCCTCTCTATATAGAACATGCCCAGGCGGTAATCGTCCCTGGCCTGCAATGGGCCGCCCTGCGCCTTCATGTATTTGCGCCAGCATGCCAGCTGCTCACCACGGCGATGCGCCGCAAGCCATGCATGAATCACGGTGTCCGACCCGGCCCCGGCCTGCTCTTCGGACATGCGCCGCAATTCGCGCCACACCGTGACACTGGGTTGCCCGATGGGCTGGAATTGCCGAATGCGCCAGGCCGTGGCCCAGGTTTCGACCCGCATGCTCGGTTTGATTTCCAAGTCCCCCAGCAAGTCGGCGCCCAGCTCCTGCTGGGGCACTTCATCGTCCACATGCCCACCCGGCACATGCACATCATCAATATTTTTGGCGATGTATTTGGCGATGTAGCCCGTGGCCCCGCCCGCCTCCATCAACATGGTTTTGCAGCGGTGCTTGTCTGCGCCGGGTTCGTCCCCGCAGTCTTTCAGCCACTGCGCGCGCATGGACTCGCACACGTATTCCACATGCTGCGGCTCACACCATAAAAGCATGTGCCAATGCGGGCAGCCATCGTGGTGGGGCTCGGCCACGCGAAAGCCCATGACCTTCACCTTGTCCCGGCTCCATTTGTTGCGCAGCTTTTGCCATGTCTCCAGCAACCAGGCCTGCCCCGCATCGGGTAGTGATCCATCCCACTTGGGATTTTTGCCGCCCCCCTTGAGCTGGCTGTGGTAGCGGCTCGGGCAGGTGTTGGTCGTAAAAATGCCTTGCAGACCGGAGTGCAAGGCCCACTCTTCGCAGCCACGCACACGGGTCATCAATTCGCCCCTGCGGATGGCCTTATTCGAGACAGAGCGCTGCGCCACTTCCCACAGGTTCAATTGCTGGCCGCTGTCGTTTTCGATGATGGTGTTTTTCATCATCGCCACGCTGGCCTTGACCTGCTGCACGCGCCGCACCACCGCGCGGTTGCTGCAGTACCACTGCCCTGCCCTGGCACCGATCAGGCCCAGGTCATAGGCGCCAGATTCATAGCTGCGCGTGGCCCAGCGGCGCAGCTGCCGCCGCCACCAAAAAGCATCACATGCGCGCCTTGCCCAATCCTCCAGCCCAGGCAGTTTTTTGGATGGTGTGATCTTGCCGCCGCACTCGGCCACCAACTCGCACAACTGCTGCCAGGTCAGCCATGCACCGCCCCCGGCATTGCGGGCCATCAAACGCCGCGCCGTGTCTGCATGCTTGCGGGCCAATGCTCTTATCTCTTCTTCGCCCAGGTCAGCCGCACGAACGCCGGTGTACTTGTCCAGCATGCAGGCCATCACATCACCCGCAGCGCGTGGGCGCGTGAAGGGCTGCACGCGGGGCGTGCGGATGGTCGCCAGGTCAACAGCAGCAGCCGCAGCTGCTGCGGCTCTTGCACGCATCCCAATAGCTGGCAGCCACTCAGAGGGCAAAAGCTCCCGCACTGCTCCCGCAAGAATTTGCAGGCGCAGGCGGGGTTCTACCTTGAAGGGGAGCGCTACAGGGCCGTGCTTTTCAAACACGACCGGGCGCATTTACAGCAGCCGTTTCTGCAGCCAGAAATTGCGCTCAAACAGCGCCGGGCGCAGCGCCACCACGCGGCGGCGCACCACCCTTCTCGCTGTCATGCCCCTGCAGCGGATGGTGGGGGATGGGTTCTCAGGCAGGGCCAGTTGCAGACCTTTGGCCGTGGTGTGGGTCAGTGCCATGTGCAGTCCTCCAGCATGCGACGCACTGCGCGAATGTCCAGCGCCAATACAGAACGCAGCGCCTTGGGCAGCGCGTGCCACTCGCATGCCATGTACTTCTCCCAATCCTTGGGAGCCTGTCGCGACAGCAAGAAGCAGCGCAAGTCAGCATCCAGCAACGTCCACCAGCGGCCCGCGCCCCCGGTGCCACCATAGCCCAGCGCACGGCGGCGCACATGGTAGGCCTCGGTGTGGGCATTGGCCCATTCTCTGAAACTGGCGGGCATGCTCATGCACCACCCCCGCTCACTTGGGCCATCTTGGCATCGGCTTGCGCCATGGCCTCTGAATCGACCAGAGTTTTGTAGATAGTTCAAAGCCTCCTATTTCCGTTCCAATAGGAGTCCTTATGAGCAGTCAACGTTACCCCGAAGAATTCAGGATTGAAGCAGCCAAGCAAATCCTGGAACACGGCCACAGCGTGGCCGATGTCTCACGCCGCCTAGGCGTGAGTGCACATAGCCTGTACAAATGGGTTTGCCAGCAACAAATCCCAGCAGCGCAACGAGCCCAGCAAGTGAGCCAAAGCGAAGAGCTGCGTCGCCTGAAGTCCGAGCTCAAGCGGGTCACAGAGGAGCGTGACATCCTAAAAAAAGCGGCGGCGTACTTCGCTCGGCAGTCCGACTGAAGTACGCCTTTATCGCCAGGCATCAGAAGGTCTACAGCGTCTTGCGGATGTGTCGCATGCTGCGGCTGCACCCCAGCGGCTACTACGCCTGGAAGGCCAAACCAGAAAGCAAACGTGCGGTTGATGACCGCAGGTTGCTGGGCTTGCTCAAACAGGCTTGGCTGGAGAGCGGCGGCGTTTATGGCTATCGCAAACTGACCCTGGATATGCGTGACTTGGGTGAAGGTTGCAGTAGGCATCGCGTTGCCAAGCTATTGCGTCATGAAGGATTGAAGGCACAAAGAGGCTATGGCAAGCGGCCACGTCCACGGGGCGGTGCTGCAGCCATAGTTGCGCCTAACCTGTTGGAGCAACAGTTCAAAGTCAGTGAATGTCGCATCCCGGACGATCATATGGTCGCTTATTGAACAGGTCTGGATGCGTCTGATGCCACTTTTTCATGGCCTGCATGGGTGTTTTGCTTTGCAGCGCTGACTGCGGTAACTGATGGTTGTACAAGGCCACATAGCGCAGCAGCGTTTGCTCCAAGTCCTCGGCACTGTTGAAGTGGTGGGTCTTCAAAACATCGGCAATACGCCCATTGAAGCGCTCCACCATGCCATTGGTTTTGGGCGTCCTGGGCTTGGTCAGCCTATGCTCAATGCCCAACTGCTCACACAGCATGTCGAACTCGTGATTGCCGCTGGGCTCACGCTCACGGCTGGCAAAGAGGCGATCCGTGAACTCCTTGCCGTTATCGGTCAACAGCTTGGTGATCTTGATCGGACAGGCTTTGTGCAAAGCCTTCAAAAACGCCTTGGCGCTGGCTGCCGTTTTGTTGACAAAGACCCGCACAAACACCCAGCGCGTGGCACGGTCAATGGCCACGAACAGATAGCGGCGCTTGGTTTCATCCTGCATCTGCGGCAGGTACTTCACATCCATGTGCAGATAACCCGGAACATAGTCTTTGAAGGCTTTGTGGGGCTGCGCAGGCACGGCAGGTTTCAAGGCATTGAGATTGCCAACGCCATGGCGGCGCAAACACCTGTCCAGGCCCGAGCGCGAGACCTTGGTGCTGATGAACTCGTGGGTGACGGCCAGCAAGTCATCCAGTGGCAACTGCAAGGCCCGGCGCAGATGCACCACCACGATCTCCTGCGCAGACGTCAACTGTGTCTGTAAACGGTGTGCAGTGTGAGAGCGGTCTTGCACGCTATCGCGCTTCTTCCATTTGTAGACCGTCTGCTCGGTAATGCCATGGCGCTGTGCCAGTACGCGTGCGGGCTCATTGCTGCTCGCGATCTCGGCACGCACAGCGGGTGTGGTGCGGGCATTCTTGTGTAAAGCAATTTGCATCACAGGCTCCCTGTTGCTTGCAAGGACTGTACAAGCTCACGAAGCACATCGCGAGCAATGAGCAGTGGATAACGATTTTTGTCTATGCAATCATCCGGGATGCGACAGTTACCCCGAAGAATTCAGGATTGAAGCAGCCAAGCAAATCCTGGAACACGGCCACAGCGTGGCCGATGTCTCACGCCGCCTAGGCGTGAGTGCACATAGCCTGTACAAATGGGTTCGCCAGCAACAAATCCCAGCAGCGCAACGAGCCCAGCAAGTGAGCCAAAGCGAAGAGCTGCGTCGCCTGAAGTCCGAGCTCAAGCGGGTCACAGAGGAGCGTGACATCCTAAAAAAAGCGGCGGCGTACTTCGCTCGCCAGTCCGACTGAAGTACGCCTTTATCGCCAGGCATCAGAAGGTCTACAGCGTCTTGCGGATGTGTCGCATGCTGCGGCTGCACCCCAGCGGCTACTACGCCTGGAAGGCCAAACCAGAAAGCAAACGTGCGGTTGATGACCGCAGGTTGCTGGGCTTGCTCAAACAGGCTTGGCTGGAGAGCGGCGGCGTTTATGGCTATCGCAAACTGACCCTGGATATGCGTGACTTGGGTGAAGGTTGCAGTAGGCATCGCGTTGCCAAGCTATTGCGTCATGAAGGATTGAAGGCACAAAGAGGCTATGGCAAGCGGCCACGTCCACGGGGCGGTGCTGCAGCCATAGTTGCGCCTAACCTGTTGGAGCAACAGTTCAAAGTCAGTGAACCCAATACCGCCTGGGTCACCGACATCACGTATATCGCTACGCACGAGGGCTGGCTGTACTTGGCTGCGGTGATCGACCTGTATTCCCGGCAAGTAGTTGGCTGGTCCACGGGCAGCCGCATTGACACCCAGTTGGCTCTTGATGCCTTGCACATGGCTGTCTGGCGGAGAAGGCCCCGCAATACGGTCGTTGTGCATTCCGATCAAGGCTGCCAATTCACCAGCCATGAATGGCAGCGCTTCCTCGCAGGCCACAACCTGCAGCCCAGCATGAGCAGGCGAGGCAATTGCCACGACAACGCCGTGGCGGAGAGTTTCTTCCAGTTGCTCAAGTGTGAGCGCATTCGCAAACACACCTATGCGACAAGGCAAGAAGCGCGCAGCGCAATCTTTGGCTACATCGAGATGTTCTATAACCCCATCCGCAGACATTCGTCTGCGGATGGCATGTCTCCCGTAGAGTTCGAGAAACGCAATTCCGTGAGGCCGGCAGCTATCTAGGAAAAGCTGGTCGATTCATTTCGAGCTGGGCGACGAGTTGATGCACTCCATCCGGTGGGCTTTCCAGTCTTTTGCGCCAGGCCTCAGCGGATGGATACGGCTGTTGCAGAGTGCCGGCATAGACCTTGGGGCAGCTGAAGATGGCCAGCACATCGTGCAGATCTTCGGGGTTGGCCGGGCGGATTTTCAAATCTTTCATGCGGAGATGGGGTGGCATGGAGAACGCCCAGCATAAAGTCTGCCTGCTTCGTCAGGGTGACAGGCTTTCTCTTTTTCTATGCGGCATCAATTCCAGCGAAGCCCATGAGCTGCCCTGCCTCCGCCGCCACTATCTCCCAGACATGTTTTGCCACGGGGCTGAGTGCACGGTGCTGGCGGTGTACCAGCATGATGCTGCGCTCCACCAGCGGCACCAGGGGGCGGCCGACCAGCTCGTTCGATGCAGGCTGGGCCTGGCGCCGCATCCATGCTGCCGGCACGGCCAGTTGGGGCACCACGCTCAGGCCCAGGCCGGCCTCGACCATGCTGTAGATGGTGGCGGTGTGCCCCACATCCTGCACCACTGATGCGGTGGCGCCGTGGGATTGCAGCGCGGCATCGATCAGACGGCGGCTGCCAGAGGCATGGTCCAGCAGTACCAGGGACTGGCCGTGCAACGCGCGCCAATGCACTTGCGGGTGGTTGGCCAGTGGGTGTGAGGCCGGACAGACCAGGCAAAAAGGATCGTGGCTGATGGTGGTGGTGTGCAGGTCCTGTACATCCTGCGGATCGATGACCACGCCGAAATCCACCTCTGCGCTGCGCACGCTTTGCAGCACATCGTGCTGGATACGGTCCAGCAGCTTGATATGGATGGCAGGCGCTTCGCGCTGGCAGCGGGCTATGCATTGCGGCAGCAAATGCGCCGACAGCGTGGGGCTGCTGGCCACCCTCACCCTTCCCTGCTGGTGGCTGGCCAGACCCTGTACCTCCAGCAAGCTGGCGTCCAGGTCTTCAAACACCCGGCGCAGATGGCTGCACAACAGGCGACCGGCATCGGTCAGCTCCACCGTGCGGGTGGTGCGATGCAGCAGCAGCAGCCCCAGGGCCTGCTCCAGCTCCGTGACATGGCGACTGATGGCGGGCTGCGTCAGCGCGACCTGGGCGCCGGCGCGGCTGAAGCTGCCGGTGTCGGCGACTGCCAGAAAGGCGCGCAGTTGGCGCAGGCTGATATTCATTAGGTTTAATTATAAAAGTATCAGATAAATCCATTTCTCTTTTGAATCTACGACTGCTCCAATCACCCGCTGAGATGCCCTGCTCTATGGGCTGCGTTTTGGAGTTTTTTGCATGCGTTGGCTTCCCGACCGTTTTACCCAGGCCTTGATCGTGACCGTGGCGCTGGCCAGCTTGTGGCCTGCCTCTGGCCGCACAGCCCAGATCGTGGAACATGCCACGACGGGCATTGTCAGCCTGTTGTTTTTCCTGCATGGCGCCAAGCTGTCACGCCAGGCCATCGTGGCCGGCATCGGGCACTGGCGGTTGCATGGTTGGATTTTTACGACGACTTTTGTACTGTTCCCGTTGCTGGGTTGGGCGCTGCGCCCGGTGCTGGAGCCGTTGGTATCGCCGCAGATGTACCTGGGTGTGCTGTTTTTGTGCACCTTACCCGCCACGGTGCAATCGGCGATTGCCTTCACCTCCATGGCGCGCGGCAATATTCCGGCGGCCGTGTGCAGCGCTTCGGCCTCCACCTTGCTGGGGATTTTGGTGACGCCGGTGCTGGTCAGTCTGCTGCTGCACCGCAATGCGGCCGCGGGCAACGCGCTGCACGACATCGGCCGCATTGCGCTGCAATTGCTGCTGCCGTTTGCGCTGGGGCATTTGCTGCGCCCGTGGATTGGCGGCTTTTTGCAGCGCCGGGCAGCCTTGGTGAAAGGGGTGGACCAGGGCTCCGTCTTGTTTGTGGTGTATTCGGCCTTCAGCGCCGCGGTGGTCAGCGGCCTGTGGTTGCAAACCTCGTGGCGCGACCTGGCCGGTCTGCTGCTGGTCAATGCCATCTTGCTGGGCCTGGTGCTGGCAGCAACCACCTGCGTAGCCCGGCGCCTGGGCTGGAGCAAGGAAGACGAAATCACCCTGGTGTTCTGTGGCTCCAAGAAAAGCATGGTCAGCGGCATCCCCATGGCGAACGTGCTGTTCCCCGCCGCTTCAGTCGGCGCCGTGGTGCTGCCCTTGATGCTGTTTCACCAGATGCAACTGATGGTCTGCGCCGTGCTGGCCCAGCGCTATGCCCGCCGCCCTGCTCTGCTGGCCGAGCAAGAAGCCAAAGCAGAAGTTGCCGCATAAATCTGGCATGCCCCAACGTCAGGGGCACTGCGCAAAGCGTCAGTGCCCTCCCCCTCCGGCGCGTAGCGCCTAGAGAGGGGGAAGACGCGAAGCGTCTCAGGGGGGAGCGTCAGCTCACAAAAGAAAAAGGCCCCTAACTTTGCAGTTAGGAGCCTTATCTATATGGTCGGAATGGCGGGATTCGAACTCGCGACCCCTTGCACCCCATGCAAGTGCGCTACCAGGCTGCGCTACATTCCGAAGACTTGAATTATATACACATTTTTTGGCCTAAAGCGAGAGCAGTGAACGAATCTGCAAAAGTTCCTGCCGCAGCTGTGCCGATGTGACGGTGTTGCCCTGCGCATCGGGAAGCGGGATGGCTTCCCACACCAGTGCTTGCGGGGGCTGGGCCAGCACGCTATTGGGCGCAAGGTCATCGCCCACAAGCGATGCAGACTCCCCGGGTTGGCTGCGCAGTTGGCTGCGCAGTTGGTTGCGCGCGCCCTGGATGGTGAAGCCCTCGTCATACAGCAGGCTGCGGATGCGGCGCACCATCAGCAGCTCGTGGTGCTGGTAGTAGCGGCGGTTGCCGCGCCGCTTCATGGGCCGCAGCTGCACAAACTCCTGCTCCCAATAGCGCAGCACATGGGGTTTGACGTCACACAGCAGCGCCACTTCGCTGATGGTGAAGTAACGCTTGGCAGGGATGGGGGGAAGCGGAGCCATAGAGGGTTGAAGCAAAGGCGCGGGCCAAACAAAACAAGCGCCCTAGCCTACCGCAGCTTGTGCAGTGGACCAAGAGCGCTTGCAAAGAGCAGGTGCATTACAGCGACGATGGCGGTGTGCCGTCCTTGCTTTCTGCGCCCTGGATCTGCTCCTTGAGCTTGGTGCTGGCGTGGAAGGTGACCACGCGGCGCGCCTCGATGGGGATCAGCTCGCCGGTGCGCGGATTGCGCCCCGGGCGTGGGGCCTTGGTGCGAATCTGGAAGTTGCCAAAGCCGGAGAGCTTGACGTCGTCGCCCTCCACCAGATTGCGGGAAATCAGGTCGAAGAAGGCATCGACCATTTCCTTGGACTCGCGCTTGTTCAAACCGATCTGATCGAACAGCAGCTCGGCCAATTGCGCCTTGGTCAAGGCGGTAGAGGCGTCATCGCCACTGTCTTCTGCAAATTCGATCATCTCAAGCTCCTTGGGCAGCGCGGTGCATCAACCGCGCAGGCGTGCGGCCACGCGCTCCACCAATGCGGCAATGGCGGCCTGCATGGCGGTGTCGATTTCGGCATCGGTCAGCGAAGCATTCTCGCTGCCCAGCGTCAGGCGCACGGCCAGGCTTTTCTCGTCTTGCGCCAGCGCTCCGGGTGCGGCCTCTTCGCCGGCCTTGAGCTTCTTGGGGCGGAACACGTCAAACAGCACGGCCGAGCGCAGCACGCTGCCCTGCACGCCTTGCTGGATGGCCTCCATGACCTGGGCGTGGGTCACAGCCTCCTTGACCACCACGGCAATGTCGCGCTCCACGGCCTGGTGCTTGGCCACGGGGGCAAACACCGCCACCTTGCGGGCCAGCACGGCGCTCAGGTCCAGCTCGAACATCACAGGCGCCTGGGCCAGATCCCATTCCTGGCGCCACTTGGGGTGCAGCTCGCCCACAAAGCCAATGGCCTGGCCATCCAGCAGCACACGGGCGCAGCGGCCGGGGTGCATGGCTGGGTGCTCAGCGGCTTCGAACTGGGGTTTTGCCGGGGCCAACAAGGCCTCCACATCGCCCTTGATGTCGTAGAAGTCGACCTTGGTCTCTGCCCTGCCCCATTGCAGCTGCTCGGCCGCGCCATAGGCGAGACCGGCCACGCGCATGGGCTGATCGAAACCCTTGACGGTGGTGTCGGACTCGACCACGGAGCCATCCTTGAAGAACACGCGGCCCAGCTCAAACACGCGCACGCGCTGGGCCTTGCGGTCCACGTTGAACTTCAAAACCTGTAGCAGCGAACCCAGCAGCGAGGAGCGCATCACGCTCAAATGGCTGGCAATGGGGTTGAGCAGCTTGATGGCATGGGTATTGCCGGCCAGCTCCTGCTCCCACTTTTCTTCGACAAAGCTGAAGTTGATGGTTTCCTGGTAGCCCAGTGCGGCCAGCTCACGGCGCACGGCAAAGGGGCTGCGCTGGTTTTCGGCGCGCAGCTTGGGCGCGATGGGGGCCAGCGGCTTGGTGGTGGGCAGGTTCTCGTAGCCGACCATGCGGGCCACTTCTTCGATCAGGTCTTCTTCCAGATTGATGTCGAAGCGGAAGCTGGGCGCGGTCACGCTGATCACGCCTTCGCTGGCCACGGTGGCGGGCAGACCCAGGCCATTCAGGGCATCCAGGCATTGCTGCTGGCTCACGGCCATGCCGATGACCTTGGCGGCGCGTGCCACGCGCAGTTGCACGGTCTTGGCCGCGGGCATATTGGGCTGGTGGTCGTCCATGGCGCCGACCTGTGTCTCAGGCGTGCCGCAGATCTCCAGTACCAGCTGGGTGATGCGCTCGATATGCTCGACGGTGAGCGCGGGGTCCACACCGCGCTCGAAGCGGTGGCCGGCGTCGGTGGCGAAATTGAAGTGGCGCGAGCGGCCTGCCACGGCCTTGGGGAACCAGAACGCGGCTTCGATGTAGATGTTTTTCGTGTCGTCAGACACGGCCGTGGCGTCGCCACCCATGATGCCGGCCAGGGACTCGATCTGCTTGTCGTCGGCGATCACGCCCACTTTCGGGCTGTCGTCGATCTTGATGGTGTTGCCATTGAGCAGCTTGAGCGTCTCGCCCGCCTGGCCCCAGCGGACTTGAAGGCCGCCGTGGATCTTGTCCAGGTCAAAGATGTGGCTGGGGCGGCCCAGCTCGAACATCACGTAGTTGGAGATGTCCACCAGGGGCGACACGCCGCGCTGGCCGCAGCGGGCCAGGCGGTCCAGCATCCACTGGGGTGTTTTCACTTGCGTGTTGACGTTGCGCACCATGCGGCCGGAGAAGCGGCCGCACAGCTCGGGCGCCTCGATCTTCACGGGCAGCTTGTCTTGCGTGGCCACGGCGGCGGTGGGGAAGGACAAGGCCTTCAGCGGCGTGCCGGTCAGGGCCGACAACTCGCGCGCCACGCCATACACCGACAGGCAGTGCGCCAGATTGGGCGTGAGCTTGAGGGTGAGCAGCGTGTCGTCCAGGTTCAGGTACTCGCGCACGCTCTGGCCCAAAGGGGCGTCGGCCGGCAGTTCCAGCAGGCCGCTGGCATCGTCGTCAATGCCCAGCTCCTTGGCTGAGCACAGCATGCCAAAGCTTTGCACGCCGCGCAGCTTGCCGATCTTGATCTTGAAGGGCTTGCCGTCCTCACCGGGTGGCAGCTCGGCGCCCACGGTGGCGCAGGGAATGCGGATGCCCACGCGCGCATTCGGTGCGCCGCAGACGATGTTCAGCAGCTCGGGGCCACCCACGTCGACCTGGCACACGCGCAGGCGATCGGCGTCGGGGTGTTGCACGGCTTCCTTGATTTCACCAACCACGATGCCGGTGAAGGGAGGTGCCACGGGGTCGAGCTCTTCGACCTCCAGGCCGGCCATGGTCAAGGTGTCGGCCAGTTCTTGGGTGGTCAGCTTCGGGTTGCAGTATTCGCGCAACCAGGATTCGGGGAATTGCATAGTCAGACTCTTTGGCGTTCAAGCCGGCACACCTTGCAGGTCTGCAGCCGGCCGGGCATGCGATATTCAATAAAAGGAGCATTCATTGCTTTGGCAGCAAGCATTTCAATGTGAAATCCATTTGAAAGGCTGGGTGCATCAGCGCAGATAGCTCACTTTTTCCATTACTGGAATTGCGACAGAAAACGGATGTCGCCGTCGAAGAACAGGCGCAAATCGTTCACGCCATAACGCAGCATGGTCAGGCGGTCCTGGCCCATGCCAAAGGCAAAGCCTATGTATTTCTCGGGGTCCAGGCCCATGTTGCGCACCACGTTGGGGTGCACCTGGCCGGCGCCGGAAATCTCCAGCCACCTGCCAGCCAGCGGGCCGCTTTGGAACTGGATGTCGATCTCGGCCGAGGGCTCGGTGAACGGGAAGAAGCTGGGGCGAAAGCGCAGCACCAGGTCGTCCTGCTCGAAGAAGGTCTTGCAGAAGTCGGAGAAGACCACCTTCAAGTCCTTGAAGCTGATGTTCTCGCCAATCCACAGGCCTTCGCACTGGTGGAACATGGGCGAGTGAGTGGCGTCCGAGTCCACACGGTAGGTGCGGCCGGGGGCAATCACGCGGATCTCGGGCATGGACTGGCCGGCATCGAGCTGATTGCGGTATTTCTTCACATGCTGCACGGCGTGGCGCACCTGCATGGGGCTGGTGTGCGTGCGCAGCAAATTGGGCGCTGTCGCCGTGCCGCCTTCCACATAGAAGGTGTCGTGCATGGAGCGTGCGGGATGGTCTTCCGGCGTGTTCAGCGCCGTGAAGTTGAACCAGTCGGATTCGATCTCGGGGCCTTCGGCCACATCAAAGCCCATGGAGCCAAAAATGCCCTCGATGCGCTCCAGCGTCAGGGACACAGGGTGCAATCCGCCGGTGCCGCGGCGGCGACCGGGCAGGCTGACATCCAGCACTTCGGCCTTCAGATGGGCCTCGAGCTCGGCATCGGCCAAGGCCTTGCGGCGGGCGGTGAGCGCGGCCTCGATGGCCTGCTTGGCCACGTTGATGGCGGCGCCGCGCGACTTCTTCTCTTCGACGGAAAGCTGCGCCATGCCCTTCATGAGCTCGGTCATCTTGCCCGATTTGCCCAGAAACTGCGCCTTGGCGTTTTCCAGATCTGCGGGGGTATGGGCCTGCGCAAACAGTTGCTGCGCGCTCTCGACCAGAGAATCCAACTCGTTCATATCGACTCTTTATCGACCTCAATACCTGGTGCCCTCAGCCTGGCTGCCACAGCGGCAAACAGCAAAAACACCCGGTGATAAAAAAACAAGGGCTAGCGCCTTTTCAAGCCCTAGCCCTTGCTGATAGTGCGTCAGCAGCTACTACATCTGCAGCAACTGCCGATCGTGAATCAAGCAGCCAGCTTGGCCTTGACTTGTTCCACGATGCTGCCAAAGGCAGCCTTGTCGTGCACCGCGATATCGGCCAGCATCTTGCGGTCGATTTCGATGGAAGCCTTCTTCAGGCCGTTGGCGAATTGGCTGTAGGTCAGACCCAGTTCGCGTGCAGCGGCGTTGATACGGGCGATCCACAGTTGGCGGAACACGCGCTTCTTGTTGCGGCGGTCACGGTAGGCGTATTGGCCTGCCTTCATCACCGCCTGCTTGGCGACGCGGAAGACATTGCCGCGACGACCGCGGAAACCCTTGGCAAGGGTCAGAACTTTTTTGTGACGGGCACGGGCCGTTACACCACGTTTGACGCGAGGCATGTATTTTCTCCTTGTTCGTCAGTGAATTACAGACCAGCGCCAGGCAGCATCTTTGCGATGGAGCCCATGTCGCCTTCATGCACGCTGACAGTGCCACGCAGGTGGCGCTTGTTCTTCGTGGTCTTCTTGGTCAAGATGTGACGCTTGAAGGCTTGACCGCGCTTGACGGTACCACCAGGACGAACGCGAAAACGCTTCTTCGCGCTGCTCTTGGTCTTCATTTTGGGCATGTAAATGCTCCTTTATTTGTGCTCGCGAGGCGGCTGCGCAACCATGCACAGCACTTGTCGGCGCTCCGAGGCACTTTTGTACTTTGGTGCTGAGCAGCCAAAGCCGTTCAGTACCAAAGCCACGTTTTACGTATGCAGCCTTGCTTGTTGCAAGAAAGGCCAATCCACAAAACGCGATGCAGTTGGCGCAGCAATTTACGCCAACTGCATATTCTAACGCGATCGCAGGCAGGCTGCGACGTTTTTACGCGGCGGTGTTGCCAGCCTCTTCCGCAGTAGCGGGTTTGGCAGTGGCTCCCACAGGCTTTTTGCGCGCCGGGGCGATCATCATGATCATCTGGCGGCCTTCCAGCTTGGGGAATTGCTCCACCTGAATGGTGTCTGCCAGGTCGTCACGCAGACGATTCAGCAGATCCAGGCCCAGCTGTTGGTGCGTGATTTCACGGCCACGGAAACGCAGCGTGATCTTGCACTTGTCGCCCTCGGCCAGGAAGCGGCGGATGTTGCGCAACTTGATGTTGTAGTCACCATCATCGGTACCAGGACGGAATTTGACTTCCTTGATTTCGATCACGGTCTGCTTGGCCTTGGCTTCGGCAGCGCGCTTTTGTTCCTGGTATTTGAACTTGCCGTAGTCCACCAAGCGGCAGACAGGCGGGTTCGCCGTGGAGGCAATTTCCACCAGATCCACATCCATGTCACCAGCCATGCGCAGGGCTTCTGCGATGCTGACGACGCCGATGGGTTCGTTTTCAGGACCGGTCAGGCGCACTTCGGTGGCCTGGATTTCACGGTTAAGACGGTGCTTGCGTTCCTCGCGGTGGCGACGATCACGGAATTCAGTAGCTATGGCTTTCACCCTAATTTCAAAACGCTACGAAAAGCGTAGCTGCTTGCGCGCAATTCACGCAGTCCAAAGCAAAAAACCATGTTGATTACGCTTTAGAAGCGATGTCCTTGCTGAGCAACTCGATGAAGGCATCGACGGACATCACACCGAGGTCTTTGTTGCCCCGGGCGCGCACTGCGACGGCTCCGGCTGCCTTCTCCTTGTCGCCGGCGACGAGGATGTAGGGCAGCTTTTGCAACGAATGCTCGCGTATTTTATACGTGATCTTTTCATTGCGCAGATCAGCCGCTATCTTAAGACTTTGATTCGGCAGCGCTTTTTGCAGCTTTGCCACAACTTCTTGCACATAGTCGGCCTGTGCGTCGGTGATATTGAGCACCGTCACCTGCTCCGGAGCCAGCCAGACTGGCAGCGCGCCGGCAAATTGCTCGATCAAAATGCCGATGAAACGCTCCAGCGAACCGACGATGGCACGGTGCAGCATCACGGGGCGGTGGCGGTTGCCGTCCTCGCCCACATACTCCGCATCCAGGCGCTCGGGCATGGAAAAGTCCACCTGGATGGTGCCGCACTGCCACTGGCGACCCAGGGCGTCCTTGAGCGTGTACTCGATCTTGGGGCCGTAGAAAGCGCCATCGCCCACGGAGACCTGGTAGTCGCAGCCCGAGGCCTTCAGCGAGTCGAACAGGGCTTTTTCCGCCTTGTCCCAGACTTCATCCGAGCCGATGCGTGCTTCAGGGCGCGTGGCAACCTTGTAGATGATGTCGGTGAAACCGAAGTCGGCATAGACCTTTTGCAGCAGCTGCGTGAAGTCGAGCACTTCCTTTTGGACCTGATCTTCCGTACAGAACACATGGCCATCGTCCTGCGTGAAACCGCGCACGCGCATGATGCCGTGCAGACCGCCCGTGGGTTCGTTGCGGTGGCATTGGCCAAATTCGCCATAGCGCAGCGGCAGGTCGCGGTAGCTCTTGATGCCCTGCTTGAAGATCAGGATGTGGCCCGGGCAGTTCATGGGTTTCAAGGCGTAGTCACGCTTTTCCGACTCCGTGATGAACATGTTGTCGCGGTACTTGTCCCAGTGGCCCGTCTTCTCCCACAGCGTCTTGTCCAGAATCTGCGGGCCCTTGACTTCTTCGTAGCCGTTGTCGCGGTAGACGCGGCGCATGTACTGCTCCACCTCCTGCCATACACGCCAGCCCTTGGGGTGCCAGAACACCGTGCCGGGCGAGCATTCATCGATGTGGAACAGGTCCAGCTCACGGCCCAGGCGACGGTGGTCGCGCTTTTCGGCTTCTTCAATGCGCGTGATGTAGGCCTGCAGGTCTTTCTTGTCGGCCCAGGCCGTGCCGTAAACGCGCTGCAGTTGCTCGTTCTTGGCATCGCCACGCCAGTAGGCGCCGGCCAGCTTGGTCAGTTTGAAGACCTTCAGAAAGCGCGTATTGGGCACGTGGGGGCCACGGCACATGTCCACATATTCCTGGTGGTAGTACAGGCCCATGGCTTTTTCATTGGGCATGTCTTCGACCAGGCGCAGCTTGTAGTCCTCGCCACGGTCTTTGAAGACCTGGAGGACTTCGGCGCGTGGCGTCATCTTCTTGATCACGTCGTAATCCTGGGCGATCAATTCCTTCATGCGCGCCTCGATGGCGGCCATGTCTTCGGGCGTGAAGGGACGCTCGTAGGAGATGTCGTAGTAAAAGCCCTCTTCGATCACCGGGCCGATCACCATCTTGGCCGTGGGATACAGCTGCTTGACGGCGTGGCCGACCAGGTGGGCTGTGGAGTGGCGGATGATCTCTACGCCATCTTGGTCCTTGGGCGTGATGATCTGCAGCTTGGCGTCTTCGCTGATCAGATCGCAGGCGTCGACCAGACGGCCATTGACGCGGCCGGCAACCGTGTTCTTGGCCAGGCCGGCGCCGATGGACTGAGCCACCTGCATGACAGTGACCGGACCGTCGAATTCGCGTTGCGAGCCGTCGGGGAGCGTAATCTTGAGCATGGAAATCCTTGGAAACCTAATGTGGGATACGGGGCCGCGGCCGATGCCTCATCTGAAAAGCAAAAAGCGCGGAACTGGGCCGCGCTTTGAGGGATGGAGAAAGGGTCTGGGACAGCTTCTCGTGCAGGCGCGAACCGCCAGCCGCTTAGCGGCTGAAGTACCTCGTGGTAGTAGTTCGCGGTGTCATAACCAGCACTGCCTTTCTCGCTCTTGTTGGTGAATCTTGGGCGCCATTTTAACGCCGAAAGCACAAAAAAGCCCGAAGCCGCAAAGCTCCGGGCTGAAATGGGTTCCTGGCAGCAGTCTCGTCCCCGCCGCACAGGCCCCAGACAACAAGCATCAGTCTCCGTTCTACTGCGCCATGTCAGTGATGCAGTAGCGCGGTGCAGATCAGTGGAATTGCTCCTCTTCGGTGGAGCCAGCCAGGGCCTTGACGCTGGACGAGCCGCCTTGGATCACGGTGGTCACGTCGTCGAAGTAACCTGCGCCCACTTCCTGCTGGTGGGACACAAAGGTGTAGCCCTTTTCGCGTGCGGCGAACTCGGGTTCCTGCACCATTTCCACGTAGTGCTTCATGCCCTCGCCGCGAGCGTATTCGTGGGCGAACTTGAAGGTGTTGTACCAGTTGCTGTGGATGCCAGCCAGGGTGATGAACTGGAACTTGTAGCCCAGTGCAGACAGGTCGTCCTGGAAGGATGCGATCTGGCTGTCGTTGAGGTTTTTCTTCCAGTTGAAGGAAGGCGAGCAGTTGTACGAGAGCAGCTTGCCAGGGCAGGCAGCGTGCACGGCCTGGGCGAACTCACGGGCAAAGCCGATGTCGGGCACGCCGGTTTCGCACCACACCAGGTCGGCGTAGGGAGCGTAGGCCACGCCACGGCTGATGGATTGCTCCAGGCCGTTCTTGACGCGGTAGAAGCCTTCCTGGGTGCGCTCGCCGGTCAGGAAAGCCTGGTCGTTGGCGTCGTGGTTGCTGGTGATCAGGTTGGCGGCTTCGGCATCGGTGCGGGCCAGCACGATGGTGGGCACGCCCATCACGTCGGCCGCAAAGCGGGCAGCGATCAGCTTTTCGCAGGCTTCACGGGTGGGCACCAGCACCTTGCCACCCATGTGGCCGCATTTCTTCACGGCGGCCAGCTGGTCTTCGAAGTGCACGCCGGCAGCGCCTGCCTGGATCATGTTCTTCATCAGCTCGAAGGCGTTCAGCACGCCACCGAAACCGGCTTCGGCATCGGCCACGATGGGCAGGAAGTAGTCGATGAATTCCTTGTCGCCTGGGTTGATGCCCTTGCCCCACTGGATTTCGTCAGCGCGCTTGAAGGTGTTGTTGATGCGGCGCACCATGGTGGGCACCGAGTCGTAGGCGTACAGCGACTGGTCGGGGTACATGGTTTCGGAGGTGTTGCCGTCGGCGGCGACTTGCCAGCCGGACAGGTACACGGCCTCCAGACCGGCCTTGGCCTGCTGCATGGCCTGGCCTGCAGAGATGGCGCCGAAGGCGTTCACATAGCCCTTCTTGGAAGTGCCATTGATTTTTTCCCACAGCACTTGTGCACCGCGCTGGGCCAGCGTGTACTCGGGCTGCAGGCTGCCGCGCAGGCGCACCACATCGGCGGCGGAATAGCCGCGCTTGATGCCCTTCCAGCGGGGGTTGGTGGCCCAGTCTTTTTCCAGGGCGGCGATTTGTTGTTCGCGGCTCAGTTGTTTGTTCAGCGCATTCGACATCGTGATCTCCTTGAAAGGTGGTGAAACCGGCTGGCCGTGGTGTTCGGCCTTGGAGACAACTGTAGGCAAAGCACCGGCACTGAACAAGCACTTATATCTTATATAAGACAAAAAAATTACCGTTTAAATTCAATAGCTTATTTTTGTTTTTCTGGATGTGAAATGCACTTTCTCATATTGAGAAAAAATGCTGCGCGGCAACACGCCTCTATTTCACATAGTGAAAACACTTTCCCGAATGGCAATATTTCGCCTCCACCGCCAGGGGTAAACATGGCCCCGCCCCTGCGCAGCCCATCGCGCGACAAGCCAAAGTGGCAGTCCGTCTTTGCGGCATGATGGCTGCCGCCCGATTTTTCAGTCCCACCTTCTTCCGTTGCCATGTCCCTGCCACCCTCCAAACCCGTCGCCTATCTATGTCTGGCGCTGAGCATGTCCATGGTGGGTTGCTATGTGGCGCTGACCAAGCCGCTGGTGGCGGCGATTCCGGTGTTTCTGCTGGCCTGGCTGCGCTTCGGGATTGCAGCGGTGGCCATGGCGCCCTGGCTGCGCAAAATCGAAGGGGAAGCCCCCATCAACCGGCCAACGCGCCAGCTGCTGTTTCTGGAGTCGTTTTTCGGCAACTTCCTGTTCACCTTGTGCATGATCACCGGGGTCAGCCTGACCAGCGCGGTCTCGGCCGGGGTCATCATGGCGGCCATTCCGGCAGCGGTGGCGGTGTTCAGCTGGTTGTTCTTGCGTGAGGCGGCCAGTGCGCGCACCTGGTGGGCGATTGCCCTGGCCGTGGCCGGCATAGGCCTGCTGGCCCTGGCCCCGGGTCAGGCCGGCGTACAGGCCGGCAACCTGCAGGAGGTCTCTTCCCTGCCCTCGCGCACGGTGGTCGGCCATTTGCTTTTGGTGGCCGCCGTGCTGTGTGAGGCCAGCTACGCCGTCATCGGCAAAAAGCTCACGGCCGCCCTGCCGCCCAAGCGCATCACCGCCATCATCAATCTGTGGGGTCTGGCCCTGTCCACGCCCATGGGCGTTTATATGGCGCTGCAGTTTGATTTTGCGGGCGTGCAAAGCAGCACCTGGTGGCTGCTGCTGCTGTATGCGCTGGCCGCCAGCATGTGGACCGTGTGGCTGTGGATGACGGGGCTGCGCACCGTGCCGGCGTCACAAAGCGGCGTCTTCACGGTGCTGCTGCCCGTGAGTGCAGCACTGACCGGTGTGCTGCTGCTGGGGGAGTCGCTGCAGCCCTTGCAAATGCTGGCCCTGGGCATGGCACTGTGCAGCGTGCTGGTGGCCACGGTGCCGTTGCAGCGTAGCCGCAGTCAGTCTACACATTGAGTGTTGCAGCACCTTGCTCGAAAGCAAGGTTTGCCAAAGTCTTAATTCCGTCTTAATGCATTGCCCTTAGCCTTTTGGGGGTCAATGCCTGCGCGCGCCGGAGGCATACGAAAAGCGCACGCCCAGGGAGGCCGCACCGCGGACCGACCCTGGTTCTCCCCCACTTTGTCCATTCATTCTTATGCCCGTAACCAAGGCCCCTATCCAAGGGCTGGCGTGCTTTGCCCTGCTGGCAGCCTGCCATATTCCGAGCTGGGCTGCTGACGCGAGCGCCGGCGCCAAAATCGCTGCCAATGGCGGCTCCCAAGGCGCAGCCGCCTGCGTCTCCTGCCACGGCAGCAACGGCGAGGGTGGCCCCGGCTTTCCGCCATTGGCCGGCCAGTCCGCTGGTTACCTGGAGCGCCAGCTCCTGAGCTTTGCCGCCGGCAAGCGCAAGGCGCCGACCATGGAGCCCAATGCCCGTGCGCTGACCGATGCGGAAAAGGCCGATGTCGCCGCCTATTACGCCAGTCTGAAGTTGCCCATCAAGAGCCAGGTGGGCCCCTTGCCCACCGCCAAGGACAGCAACGGCGCCTGGTTGGTCGAACGCGGCCGCTGGGGTGACGGTATTCCGGCCTGCGCCAAATGCCACGGTCCTGGTGGTACCGGCGTGGGCCTGGACTTCCCCGCCATTGGCCACCTGAGCGCGGCCTATATGCAGTCGCAGGTCGATGCCTGGCAGAAGAAGACGCGTGACAACGGCCCGCTGGGCCTGATGGGCTCGATTGCCCAAAAGCTCACGCCCAAGGACATTCAGGACGTTGCGGCCTACTACCAGCAACAGCACGGCAGCCAAGCCGCCTCCAACTAAAAACGGACACCGGATATGACCACGGAATCTCCTGTGCACACCACGGCAGACAGCCAGCCCGAAGGCGGCAAACTGGGCGCTGCCATTGCGGTGGCGTTTTGCGCCATTCCCCTGCTGGCCGCGTTGGGCGGTATCGCCTACAGCATCCCTGACACCCCCCGGGCCCAGCGCGCTGCGGCGGAAAAGCTGGCCAAGGAAGCCGCCCAGGCCAAGGCTGCCCAGGCCGGCCTGCAGCCCGCCGCCTACAGCGTGCCTGCTGCCACCGCCATCCCCGACACCAAGATGGGTGAATGGATACAACGCGGTGAAGCCATCTTCCTGCGCACGCCGGATAACGCCAAAGGCTTCTCGGGCAATCCGCTCAGCTGCGCCAACTGCCACCTGGATGCCGGCCGCCTGAAGAACGCCGCGCCCATGTGGGGCGCCTACCCGCTGTACCCGGCCTATCGCAAAAAGACCGACCATGTCGACACTTTTGCCGAGCGCGTGCGTGGCTGCTTTATGTATTCCATGAACGGCAAGGCGCCGGACGATGGCCACGACATTCTGGTGGCCGTCGAGGCCTATGCCTACTGGATGGCGCAGAAAGCCCCCATCGGCGAAAAGCTGCCCGGAGCCGGCTTCAAGAAAGTGCCCAAGGCCGAGGTGACGCCGACCTTTGAGGCAGGCCAGAAGGTCTATGAAGCCAAGTGCGCCCTGTGCCACGGCGACAACGGCCAGGGCCAGAAAAAGGACGGTGTGACCGTGTTCCCTCCGCTGTGGGGCAAGGAGTCCTACAACTGGGGCGCCGGCATGCACGAAATCGACAAGGCGGCCAGCTTCATCAAGGCCAATATGCCTTACGGCCTGCACAACGATTTGAGCGACCAGGAAGCCTGGGAAGTGGCCACCTTCATCAACAGCTTCGAGCGTCCGCAAGATCCACGTTTCAACGGCAGCATTGCCAAGACGCGTGAAATCTTCCACGACAGCCCCAACTCGATGTACGGCCTGGAAGTCAACGGCAAGCTGCTGGGCAAGGGCATCTAAGCCCGCCAAAGGCCCAAAAGGCGCTTAGAACGTGTTCAAAGTCTCCTCGCGGCGCGCCAGCGTTTTTGCGGGATGGGATACAAGGCGCGACACCGCAGCAATAGCCGCGCTATTGCGAGGATTCGCAACACAGTAGACCGCCCGCAAAGGCACTGGCCCGCAGGGTTGGAGCGAAATCGGGCGATTTCTTCGCGCTGAAGCTTGCTTGCACACAGGTGCAAGCTGCGCTCCATCGCTTCGAACTCATCCCGATTGCGTTCCAACGCGCCTGCGTAGAGACATTGAACACGTTCTTAATGCAGCCATAACACGGCTGCAGCCCAATCCACCCTGCCCGCCTCACAACGGTCGCGTCCCCCGCACCGTTGCCAGGTTGGCGCTTGTGTTTGACCCCCGCTCCTTTTTGGGAGCGGGGTTTTTTTATGCGCTCCATGCTGACAAATAACCCTTGCACAGCGCGTTAATACAGCCTTAAGCGCTCCTCTTTTCAATAGCGGACGCCATGCCAACTTCTCACTCCTCTTCTTCTTCCCGCCAGGCCCAGGCCGTGGTGATCGGTGCCGGCTCTGCCGGTATGAATGCGTTTCACGCGCTGCGCCAGTGGGGCGTCGACGTGCTGCTGGTCGATCGCGGCCCCCTGGGCACCACCTGTGCGCGTGTGGGCTGCATGCCCTCCAAGGCGATGCTGCACGCGGCTGCCCAGTGGCAATGCCTGTCGCAAGGCACGGTCAGCCCCGTCGGTACCTACCAGCAACCCCACCAGCTGTGGCAACAGGCCCTGGCCGTGCGCGACGAGCTGGCCGGTGCCCAGGCCCAGCGCACCCTGGCCTTGGGAGAGCGCTTGCTGCAGGGCGCGGCCCGCTTCACCGGCCCGCACACCCTGGAAGTGGAAGGCCAAGGTGGGGAGATCACCGCCATCACCGCCCAGGCGTTTGTGCTGGCCACCGGCAGCCGCCCCGTGGTGCCGGCCGCGCTGCAGGCCCTCGGCGATGCCGTCATCACCACCGATGCGCTCTTCAGCCTGGAGGCGCCGCCACCCCGTGTGGGCGTGCTGGGCCTGGGCGCCATCGGCGTGGAAATGGGGATGGCGCTGCAGCGCCTGGGCTGCGAGGTGATTGCAGCCGATCTGCACACCGCCCCTGCCGGCCTGACGGACCCCGTGGCCGCCGAGCTGGCCACGGCCTGGCTGGGCCGCAGCCTGGACATGCACCTGGGCCAGGCCGCCCAGGTGGAGCGTGTTGGCTGCAGCCTGCGCTTTACCGTGGGCCATACCTCCCGCGAGGTAGACCGTGTGCTGCTGGCCGTGGGCCGCCGCCCCAACTGGGAGGATTTGCAGCTGCAGCATGCCGTGGAAGATTGGCCTGAAAAAGCACAAAAACTGCTGAATACGCAGACCCTGCAAGTGGGTTCTGCTCCTGTTTTCGCTGCAGGCGATGTCAGCGGCATCCGCCCGCTGATGCACGAGGCCGTGGACCAGGGCCGACTGGCTGCCTGGCAGGTGGCGCGCCTGCTGGGGCTGTCCACAGGCAGCGAGGCGCCGCAGCCGCGCACGCCGCTGTCCATCGTCTTCACCAACCCCGACATTGCCCAGGTCGGCATGCCCTGGCAGGCGCTGGACCCCGCGCACACCGTCATTGGTACGGCGCGCGGCGCGGGCAACGGCCGCAGCAAGGTCATGCATGCACGCGACAACCTGTTGCGCATCTATGCTGACCGGGCCACAGGCCGATTGCTGGGTGCCACCATCGTCGCCGAGCGCGGCGAGCACCTGGCCCATTTGCTGGCCTGGGCCGTGATGCGCGGGGAAACCGTACACAGTCTGCAGGAATTGCCCACCTACCACCCTTGCGTGGAAGAGATGATTCCCAGCGCGCTGCAAGACGCTGCCCGCCAATGCCAACCCGGCGGCCCGCGTTGAGTGCCGCCCCGGTCTCGCTCCACCCCATTGCGCCTCAGTAAGCCTCGCTACCAGGAACACCCCATGACCACTGCCTCCAAGCCCCAGTCCCCTGCGCTGCGCATCGTGCTACACGCCCCTACCCCCGACGCACTGGCCCGCGCCCGGGCCAGCGCCCTCAATGCCCGCAAGGCCGACGCCCAGTGCAGCGTGCGCATCATTGCCAACGCTGCAGCCGTGGCCGCCGCGCTGGACCAGCCGCATGCCGAGGCCGACCCATTGACCGGCCTGTGCCCCAACACCCTGGGCCACACCGGCCGCCAGGCCCATGCCCCCCTCACCGTGCTGGAGCGGCCGGCCGTGATCGAGCTGGCCTTGCTGCAACAGGCTGGCTGGGCCTATATCCACGCCTGAGGTCGGCACTGTTTTGGCCGCTCTCTTGTGCGCTGGCGATGGCGCAGCGCCTTGCTACCCCCACCAGTCCATGGGTTTACATGCCCTGGTGCCCACTGTTTCCGGAATGAATACACAGAGCCATGGGTGAAGTGCTTCAAATTGGCCCTTTGGCCCTGCCCTGGGCGCCGCTGCAACTGCTGGGCGCCTGGTGGGTGGGTGATGCCCTGGCCCAGCGCTTGGCTGCACGCCAGCAGCAGGTCTGGGGTCTGCATGGCTGGATGCTGCTGCTCTGCAGCCTGATTGTGGCCCGCGCCGCCTTTGTGTTGCAGTACACCGAGCACTACCGCACGCCGGTCTGGAGCGCCCTGGACATTCGCGACGGCGGCTGGAGCGCGGGCGCCGGCGTGGCCACGGCCTTGCTGTACCTGGTTTTTCTGTGGATCAGGCGCAGCCCTTTGCTGCGCGCCGCCGCTGTGGGCATTGCCAGCGCCCTGGCGCTGTGGCTGGGCGTGCAAGCGCTGCGCCATGCCATGTTGCCCAGCAATATTCCGCTGCCTGCCTTTGCCGCCGTGACGCTGCAAGGGCAGACCCTGAATCTGGAGCAACTGCCAGCTCAGCATGGCCAGCCCCTGGTCATCAACCTCTGGGCCAGCTGGTGCCCGCCCTGCCGCCGCGAAATGCCGGCCATGCTGCAGGCCCAGCAGGAACACCCCGGCGTGCGCTTTCTCTGGGTCAACCAGGGCGAAGCCCCGGAAACCGTGCTGCGCTTTGCCGCCCAGCACCAGCTGCCGCCCTCTCAGGTGCTGCTGGACATTCGGCAAGACCTGGGCCGCCTGCTCGGCAGCCGCGCCCTGCCGACCACCGTATTTGTCGACACGCAGGGCCGTCAGGCCGCACTGCGCGTGGGTGAACTCTCTACCGCCACGCTGGCCCAGCAGTTGCAAGCCCTGGGGGTTTCTGCTGCCGCCAGCGCCCCGCCATCTTCTTCCACGGAATCTGCCTCGCCATGACACTGCTTACGCATCCGCTTTCCACGTCCTTCACCGCATTGCAAGGGGCCAGGGCCCTGGTCGCCGGCATGGTTCTGGCCGCACCGCTGGCCGCCGCATGGGCGCAAAAACCCCCGGCACCGATTGCCGCCATGCAGCAGTTTGGTGTGGAAATCATCGGCCCCATGAAGGCCCAGGGCGGCTTGCAGGCCTGGGCCGGCCAGCGCCAGGGTCAGCCTCTGGCCATGTACCTCACCCCCGATGGCAAACATGTGGTCACCGGCGTGCTGTTGAACGCCGAGGGCGAGGATGTGAACCGTCCCACGCTGGAAGCCCTGGTCCAGCCAGCGCTGGACAAGCAGGCCTGGGACACCGTGCAGGCTACGCACTGGGTGGCCGATGGCAGCGCCAAGGCCCCGCGCGTGGTCTATATGTTCACCGACCCCAACTGCCCTTATTGCAACAAACTCTGGGCCGATGCCCGCCCCTGGGTAGAGGCCGGCAAGGTGCAGCTGCGCCATATTCTGGTGGGCGTGATCCGCCCCGACAGCGCAGGCAAGGCCGCCGCCGTGCTGGCCAGCAAAGACCCGGCCGCCGCCCTGGCTGCCCATTCCAAGCTGCACGGCAGCGGCCGTATCCAGCCCGTGGATGGCAAAGGCCTGCAGCCGCTGAAGAACATTCCGCCCGCCATCGCCACCCAGCTGACCAACAACCAGCAGGCCATGGTGCAACTGGGCCTCACTGCCACCCCCGCCCTCTTGTGGAAGGACGGCCAGGGTGAGCTGCACACCCTTACCGGCGCGCCGGAGGGCAAGCTGGCAGAGGTGTTTGGGCCCAAGCCCTAAACATCTACCGCCGGCATGGGCTGTGGCTCATGCTTGGTTCAATGCTCAAGACCGCTTCAAACGCTGCACTGTAAAGCTTGTATAGCTATGGTTTTTGCTGCAACAGGAAGCGCAGCTCAACCACACAGTGCGGGCCTGGCAAAAAACAGGCATCGCCCCCCAGATTGCGCAAGATCTTGCGGGTGATGGCCAGGCCCAGGCCGGCGCCCTTGCTGCCTGCAACGCCTTTGTTGAAGCGGATGAACATGGCCTCCTGCCGCTGCGCCGGCACGCCCGGGCCCTGGTCCCGGATGTGCAGCAGGATCTGGCCGTGGGCTTGGCACATGCCCACATGCACATCGCCCTGGCCGTGGTAGATGGCGTTTTCCAGTACGTTGGCAACCGCCGTGCGCAGCAGGCTTTCGTCGCCCTGGCAGCGCACACCCTCCAGCAAGTCCACATGCACCTGGCGGGACTGTGCATCCAGCAGGGGCAGCAAAGTGGCCACGGTTTCACGCACCAGGCGCGTCAGCGCCGTGCTGGCGGAGCAGGCCTCCCCCATGCCCAGCGCTTGCTCCTGGCGGGCCAGCAGCATCAACTGGTCCGTGACCTGGCGCAAATAGCCCATGTCGGCTGCAATGGCCTGCCAGTCTGGTGAGGCCTCGGCCCGCGCTTGTTGCAGGCGCAGGTCCAGCACCGTCAAAGGTGTTCGGAGCTCATGGGCGGCATCGGCGACCAGGCGTTTTTCATTGGCCAGCGACTGTGTGAGCTTTTCCAGCGCATGGTTGGCCGCCTGCGCCAGGGGCAGCAACTCACGCGGGAGCTTGTCGGTCGGTATGGGCTGCATGTTCTCCACGGACAGGCTTTGCACAAAGCGTGCCGCGTCCTGCACCGGCCTGAGCGTCCAGCGCATCATCAGATAGATCAACAGCAGCGCCAGCGACCCAATGGGCAACAACATCACCAGGCTTTGCAGCAGCTTGGCCTGCAGCAGATTGCCAATGGTCTGGCGCTCGAGCGCATCGCGCTTGGCCACCATCAGCGTTGCACCGTCGGCCAGTGGCGCGGCGACATTGATCACTTCGCCGCTGTGGATGGGCAGGCTGAAAAGCGGCCAGTGCCCATCGGCCGATGCCGGACGCAGGCGGCGCGGTGATTTCAGATTCTCCGAAAACCAGAGCACCCGGCCCTCGGGCGAATACAGGGTGTAGGACAGCTCGCCACCCGCATAGCTTGGGGGCAGCTTGGCCGGGTCGCTGTGCATGCTGAAGCCCTCAGCAATCTCGCGCGCCTGAATCAGCATGGTGACGCGGCGCAGCTGGTCGCGGGTGTCATACAGGGACAGCGCCAACGCTGCTGCGCCGGCGGCAAAAGCCAGCGCCAGCCCCAGCCACACACGCCGCTCAAGACTGCTGCGCTTCATGCACCGATGCCGGCAACACCATGCGATAGCCCACGCCACGCACGGTGTCGATCAGCACATTGGCACCGCCGTCGCGCAATTTGCGGCGCAGGCGCGAGATCAGGGCTTCCACGGCATTCAGGGTGACGCTTTCGCGGGATGCGTACAGATGCTCTTCCATGCGCTCCTTGACGACGGTGCGTGGCCAGACCCGCAGCATTTCTTCCAGCAGCATGGCCTCACGCCGTAGCAGCTCCACCTCCTTGCCTGCCACCGTAGTGTGCCGGGAGTCGGTTTCAAACACCACATTGCCCAAGCGCAAGCTGGGCTCGCTTCCCCCCTGGGCGCGGCGCAGCACGGCGCGCACACGCGCTTCCAGCTCGGCAACCTCAAAGGGCTTGAGCACATAGTCATCCGCCCCACGGTTGAGCCCTGCCAGCCTGCTTTCCAGGGCGTCACGGGCCGTGAGGATGATGCAGGGAATGCGCTGGCGGCACCTCTCACAGCAGGCCAGCACCTGCATGCCATCCATGTCGGGCAAACCAAGATCCAGGATCACGGCGTCGAAATCACTGCAGGCAATGGCATGCAGTGCCTGTTGGCCGGTCGCCGCCACATCCACCGCAAAGCCCATGCGCTCCAGGTGGGCCTGCAGCAAGGCCCTCAAATCTTGGTGATCTTCCACAACGAGCAATTTCATTGGTCAGGCATTGATCAGGATTGTTTGCGAAAATGGGAATCATACGCATTTCCAATGCTGAAATCTGGAGCACCCCACGCAAGCAGGCCACCGTCACTTGTGTGGCGCTATTGGCAACAACGAGGACATTGTGAGTAAAACAGTTTCGGCCACCGAGGCCGCCACCCTTGGCATCTATCGGGTGAGAGTCGCTTCAAGAGCGGCGGCCGCCATCGGCGGCGGATACATGCTGGCAGCCACCTGCGCCGCCGCCGGGGCATTGGGTTTTCAACATCTGGGCCTGGCCCGCAGTGATGCCACCATGGCGGCCACCATGCTGTCGTTCATGGTCCATGCCATTGCCGCCATGTGGTGCTTTGGCTGCGCCAGCGCCACACGCGCATGGATAGGCTGCGCCGTCCCCGCGCTGCTGCTTGCCGCGTTGACATGGCTGCTGCTGCCAGGGGGCCAGCCATGAGAGTGGATGGCAAACCAGAAGGCCTGCGCCAGTCCATGTCCTGGCTGCACACCTGGAGTGGCCTGGTACTGGGCTGGCTGCTGTATGCCGTGTTCTTCACCGGCACGCTGAGCTTTTTCCGCGATGAGATCACCGACTGGATGCGGCCAGAGTTGCACCGCTCCATCAGCGATGAAAACACCATCCAGAAAGCATTGGATGCGATGCAGAACATCGCACCCCATGCCAGCACCTGGACGCTGAATCTGCCCGGTCCCCGCCAGACTGCAGTGGAAGCTTCCTGGCGCGATGTGGGGGCACCGGCCGGACGCGCCGGAACCCAACGGGCCGAGATTGACGCCGCCACCGGCGAGCGCCTGCAGCCTCGCGAAACCCGTGGCGGCAGCTTTCTCTATCGCTTTCATTTCGAGCTCTATGCCATGCCCCGCATCTGGGGCCGCTGGATTGTGGGCATCGCCACCATGCTGATGTTCGTGGCCATCATCAGCGGGGTCATCACGCACAAGAAAATCTTCACCGATTTCTTCACCTTCCGCCCCAAGAAAGGCCAGCGCTCCTGGCTCGATGCCCACAACGCCACGGCCGTGCTGGCCCTGCCCTTTCACATTCTCATCACCTTCAGCGGCCTGCTGCTGTTGATGAATATGCTGATGCCCTGGGGCATACAGGCCGCCTACAACGGGGACAACCAGGCCTACTTTGCCGAGATGCGGGGCAATCGCCAGGCAGCGGCGGCCGCAGGCCAAGGTGAGCGCAGCCCCCGTGCGGCCCAGGCAGACCGCCCTGCAGCCTTTCTGCCAATGGCCGCGATGGCGCCCATGCTGGAGCAAGCTCGCCAGCAATGGCCCGGGCGCGATGTGGGCAGCATCACCGTGAATGCCCCCGGAACGGCAGGTGCGACGGTGGAGCTGCGCGAACGCGGAGGCGCCAGCCTGCTCAACCGGGGCATGTCCCGCAGCCTGCGCTTCGAGGCGGGTAGCGGCGCCTTGCGTGAAGGCCCTGCCAGCCCTGAAGTCTCGTGGGTGCGCGCCACCAGCAATGTGTTGACCAGTGTGCACCTGGGCCGCTTTGCCGAGCCCGCGCTGCGCTGCTTGCTGTTTCTCAGCGGCCTGGTGGGCACCATCATGGCCGCGACGGGCATGGTGCTGTGGGTGGTCAAGCGCCTGCCGGAGCGCCGCAAGATGGGCCGCACGCCGCCAGGCCATCGCCTGGTGGAGGTGCTGAATGTGGGCTCCATTGCCGGCCTGTCCGTGGCCACGGCCGCCTATTTCTGGCTCAACCGCCTGATTCCCGCCGACAGCGCTGCACGCAGTGACTGGGAAATTCGCGGCTTTTTCATTGTCTGGCTGCTGTGCCTGCTGCACCCGTTGCTTCGCCCCCATCGCAAGGCCTGGACCGAACAACTGGCATTGGCCACGGTGCTGTTTGGGCTGCTGCCATTGCTCAACCCACTCACCGGCGGTGCTTCGCTGCTGCAGAGCCTGGTGCACAGCCAGTGGAGTGTGGCGGGATTTGATTTGATGATGCTGGCCTTGGCCCTGCTGCACGCCCTCATCACCTGGTGGCTGCTCCAGCCGGCCAAGGGCAAGGCCGCTCCTGCCAAAACAGGGGCGCCTGTCCGCTCACAGCCTGTACCCGGCGATGCCGCGGCTGCAGTCGCCCGCACGTCCATGGAGCAGCCGTCATGATGGTCTGGGTCTCTTTGCTGCTGGCTTTTTCGGCCTTCACGGTGATTGCCTCCTCCATGGAGCGCCACCGTGACCCGCTGGGCACGGGCCAGCTAGGCCATAGGCCTCTGATGCTGTGGCGCATGGGCGGCTATGCCTTGCTCGCCATTTCGCTGCAGCCCTGCCTGGCGCAATGGAGCACCTCGGTGGCATTGGCCGCCTGGATCGGGCTGCTGGCTTTTTCTGCGGGCGCACTGGGCCTGATGCTCACCTACTGTGAGCGGCACCTACGCGGCCTGGCCTGGTTCACAGCCCTGCTGGGCATGGCGCTGTGGCTGGTCTTGCCATGAACGCGACCCACTAACCCACCCTCCCCACCTTCTCGGACGCAAGCCTGAAGGCTGCAGCCACGCTGCGGCCGGGATGGCTGCGCCCGTCTGCATCCCTCTTTTCATCTTCCATCTCGACGGGAGTCATCCATGAACGTTTCCCTCTCTGTGCAGCCCCAAGACTGCCCAAGCCTTCACCACATCGGCAAAGCCGTGCTCTGCCTGCTGGCCGGCAGCAGCTTCATGCTGGCCCAGGCCCAGGAGGCCGGCGACACCAAGCTGTCCGAAGTGGTGGTCACGGCCACGGGTTTTGAGCAATTGCTGGCCGATGCGCCCGCCTCCATTACCGTGGTGAGCAAGGAGGAGCTGGAAGGCAAGCGCTACCGCGACGTGACCGATGCGCTGCTGGACATTCCCGGTGTCACCATCGAAGGCGGTGCCGGCGGCAAGATCGAATCCACACAAATCTATATCCGCGGCCTGGGCGAGGACTACACCTTGTTCCTGGTGGATGGCAAACCCCTGGGCAGTTCCTCCCAGGCCTACTACAACGGTTTTGGTGGCGCACAGCAGACCAGCTGGTTGCCTCCCATGTCGGCCATCGAGCGCATCGAAGTCATCCGTGGCCCCATGTCGTCCCTGTATGGCTCCAGCGCCCTGGGCGGTGTGATCAACATCATCACCAAGAAAGTGGCCACCCAATGGACGGGCAGCGTCACCGTGGACGGCGTGGTGCAGGAAAACGCCGACTCGGGCAGCGAGCAGCAGCAGCGCTTTTACCTCAGCGGGCCTTTGGTGCAGAACCGCCTGGGCCTGACGGTATATGGCTCACGCTTCAAGCGCCATGAAGATGGCTATATCGGCGGCTATGCCGCCCGCGAAAACAAGGATCTCACCGCCAAGCTGTCCTGGAAGCTGAGCGACCACCAGACCCTGGGCCTGGAAGCCACCCATGGTACAGGCGATAACGTGCGCAGTGCCCGCACGGGCTCTGCCGGCGCGGTGCAGAACGAGCGCAATTACTACGCCCTGACCCACGAGATCGACTGGGGATCACGCATACGCACCAGCTCCTTCATCACGCAGGAGAAGGTGGAAATCAGCAACGGCAGCTACCAGTCCGAATACCAGGCCAGCTATCTGCAGACCAAGACCGTGGTGCCGCTGGCCAAGCACATGCTCTCTTTTGGCGGCGAGTACAAGAAAGAGCGCACAGACCACGACGGCAGCCGCTTTCCCGGCTCGCGCAACATCAACCTGGAGCGCTGGCAGATGGCGCTGTTTGCCGAGGATGAATACTTTCTCACCGACAAGTTCTCCGTGGTGGGCGGCCTGCGCTATGACCGCAACCAGCATTACGGCAGCGAGTGGATTCCACGCCTGTATGGCGTGTATCGCATACAGGACAGCCTGACCCTCAAAGGTGGCGTCAGCGGTGGCTACAAGGCTCCCACACTCAAGCAGGCGGACGACAACATCGTCGAGATCGCTGCACGTGGCGCGGCCTGGGACATGGGCAACAAAGACCTCAAGCCCGAAAAAAGCACCAACTACGAAATCGGCCTGAACTGGACACCGGCCCAGGACGTGAACGCCAGTGTGACGGCCTACCAGACCAACTTCCGCGACAAGATCAGCACGGAAACCATCTGCAGCAGCCCCTCCTCCACCCCGGCCTGCCACTACAACGGCGAGGTACGCTCGCGCATCAACCAGTATGTCAACGTCAGCTCCGCCACCATCAAGGGTCTGGAGGTGGCCTACAGCATGCCGATTGCCACGCCTTTTGGCCGTGCCAAGTTCAACACCTCCTACACCTTCACCCACAGCGATGTGGACAACGGACCCAATGCCGGCAAGCCGCTGAACAACCTGCCCCGGCATATGCTCAACCTGGGAGCGGACTGGAACGTCACCGGCAAAGTCAAGCTCTGGGGCAAGGCGCGCTACAAGAGCAAGAGCATCGACGGCGGCAGCGCCCAACTGCCCGCCTACACGCTGGTCGATATAGGCGCCACCTACCAGGCCACACCCCATATCCAGCTGTTTTCCGGGCTCTACAACCTGCTGGACAAAAGCGTCAACCTGGCCGACTACGGCAAGACGCTGGATGGTCAGCGCCTGTACATCGGCCTGACGGCACAGTTTTGATGCTGTTTTACTGCGCTTAGGCAAGCTGTGAGGGCTAGGAATGCTCACGAATGTAGAGCAATCCCAGCGGGGTAAATGAGGCTTTCTGATTGAAATCCATAATTCAAGCGGGCTCACCGCCATGGTGTTTGCCCCTCGGAGACGGCCAGGCACGCTATGTGCAGGCCTTGATGGCCGCCCCTTCTTCACTCACATGAGCCATGCGATGAACCCGCCATATCTTGTGCCCTGCACCCATGAGCGCCATGCCGGTGCGATTTTGGACATCTTCAACCACGCCATCCTGACCTCGACCGCCTTGTACGACTACCAGCCACGCACCCCCGAACATATGGTGGGCTGGTTTACCAGCAAGCAAGGTGGAGGCTTTCCGGTGCTGGGTCTGGAGGATGAGGCAGGCACTTTGCTGGGCTTTGCCAGCTATGGGCTGTTTCGCCCGCAGCCGGCCTACAAATACACCATGGAGCATTCGGTCTACATCCACCACAGCCAGCGCGGCCGTGGCCTGGGCCGGGTGTTGATGGAGGCATTGATCGCGCAGGCCCGGCAGCACGATGTGCACGCCCTGGTGGGCGCCATCGATGCCGCCAACCAGGGCAGCCGCATGCTGCATGAAAAACTGGGGTTCAAACTGGTGGGCCAGCTACCCCAGGTGGGTTTCAAGTTTGGAGCTTGGCTAGACCTGGCCCTCTACCAGCTGCTGCTGGAGACACCGCTGCAGCCTGTGGATGGTTGAGTACATCAAAAAGGGCCGGCGATTTGCCGGCCCCAAGGCTTGGAGTCAACGCCGGTTTTAGAACAGCCAGCTCAGCTTGGCCTGGATGGCATGGGCGCTGCTGCGCCCACCAAATTCGCCGTTGTAGCCCAGCTCCAGCTGTGCATTGCGGCTGAGCTGGGCCTGGGCCTGCAGGCCCAGCAAGGCGCTGTTGCGCGCCAGGGGCACACCGGCAATGGTGAACTCGCTGCCCACACCCGAGAACGCCATGGCGCGGGTGGTGTCCATATTGCCCAGGCCACGGCGCCAGCCCAGGGTGGCGTGCAGCTTGACGTCCTTGTCCGCCAGCAGCACCTGGCTGTGGCCGCGCACGCCCAGCGTCATATGCGTACGGGTCTGGCTGTTGGATGCTGCACTCAGCTCGGCAAAGCCGCCGCTTTCATGGAAGCCATCCACGCGCTGCTTGGCCACGGTCACAGCGGCAAAGGGCTCGATGGTGGTCTTGGCATCCCAGGGCATGGCGTAGCCCAGCTCGGCAAACAGCTGTGTGGTTTGGGCGTTGTAGTCCGTCTTCAAGCGCTGGCCCAGCAGGGGCACGCTGCGGTCGGTGTCTATGCTGTGGTGGCTATAGGACAGACCGCCCAGCACATTCACCCGATTGGCCCCGTGCGCAAAGCCCTTGCCTGCATACAAGGCGGCGCTGTAGTTGTCGATATCGGCAGACGCATAGCGGGCATGGGATTTGGCGTTGATGCGGGAGTAACCCAGCAGCCCGCCCACACGCCAGCCGCTTTGGCCCAGGTCCTGGTTCATGCCCAGGTACAGGCCGCTGGTGTTTTGCTTGAGCTTGGCGGCGTTGCCATCGCCCTTCACATTGCGCCAGCTGCCTTCGACCTCCACCCAGGCGGGCAAGTCACTGAACAAATGCCGGGAACCCACGGTGGCAATCTTGCTGCTGACGTTCTCCAGCCGGCCCAGGATATTGGCGTGGATTTCACCCGACAGGCTGTCCAGGGCATCCGGCACCTGGCCGTCTTGCAGGTTCTCGACAAAGCTGTAAATAGGCCCCGTGGTCGGGTGAGTTTCCACATCCTTGGCCACGGCGAGCTGATTGGGGGTAAGCGCCAGGTCCGAAAAATCGATCTGGTTGCGAACCCAGCCCAGTTGCACATTGTTGGCGTTGTAAATCGCCTTCAGGTCCAAAAAGGCGTAATAGTCTTCCAGTGCCGCGAATTTGCCATTCACGCCGCCGGTGGCCGTCAAAATGGTGTAGAGGGTGCCGGCTTCGAATTTTTCTTCGGCGCCTATGTGCAGCACACGCCCATCCAGATTGGCCACGCCATTGACGGCCACTACGTTGCTGATGCCCAGGTTGGGGTTGGTATGCACCGCCACGGTGGAACCTGCGCCCAGATTCAAGTCACCATTCACCGTCAGCGTACCTGTGATATTGCCCGGCACACCGGCGGCCACGGTGCCGCCGGCTTGCACCGTGGTGGCGCCGACCGTGCCCGTACCCATCAAAAAGCCACGGTTGCCCACCGTCATGAGGTTGGCAAGATCGATTCCGGGATTCACCCGCAGCACGGCGCTCTGGTTGCCGTTGCCAATCAGCACATCGCCGGTGCCCAAAGCGGTGTTGATGGTGGGCAACAAGGTGCCGCCTTGCACCCAGGTGCCTCCGGTATAGCTGCTGCTGCCATCGAGCGTCAGCGTGCCTGCGCCTTGCTTGACCAGCTTGCCGCTGCCTGCGAACTCGGTTTGCACGCCGATGTCAAAACCGTTGCTGTCGATGTTCACGCCACCCGCTTGCAGATCCACATTGCCAAAGCGGGCCATGAAGTTGGCAATGTTTCTGCGGGCCCGCAAGGTGCCGCCGTCCAGGATCAGATTGTCGGAATTGGAATAGGCCAAATCCTGCAACTGGGACAGCTCCAGCACACCGCCAGAGCGGATCTCCAGCGTGGCCTTGGAGGTGGAGGTGCGCCCCAGCACCACGTTGTTCATTACGACCATGGCCCCATCTTCAATCAGCAAATACCCTTCGCTGTCAGCAAACTCCCCGATGCTCAAACCAATGGAGCCTATCCATTGCGTTCCGGCGCCGCTGACCGTGACCTTGCCTTTCGCACCATCCGTTATGCCAATCAGCGAGTCGCCTGAAGTCACCACCTTGGCGCCGTCTTTGATGGTCAGCTCCCCATTTCCATAGCTGCCAACACTCAATCCGAGCGCGCCCTTTCCCATCTCCCACAACGTGCCAGAGCCTGTGACCAGCATGCGGCCGGTACTGCCGGCCAGGTTGCCTATCTCGGCTTTGTGGCTGCTGACCTTGGCACCGTTGGAGATGAGCATCTCCCCCGTACCGTAGTAGCCCACATTCAGGGAACCGTTGATATTCCATGCGGAGCCCGCCCCCTGCACGCGGACTGAACCGATGCCGCTGGAGGTATTGCCAACATAAGCAGAGCCGTTGGCAACCTGGCCACCGTTTTGAATGCTCATGCTGCCCTGGCCCTTATAGCCTATGCTCAGCATTTGATTGCCCAGATCCCAGGTGGAAGAACTGCCTGATGTGCTGGGATCGGTGTCTCCTGTCACCACAACGGTCTGCGCCCAGGAGAGCTGGCCACCACCCAAGGCCAGCATGGCGGCAGCCAGGGCGACGGCCCTCCAGCGCACGCGCACCGGGCTGTACTTTGCGCCGGCATGGGGCGCAGCCTGCGGTGCAATGGATTTCCCTGCCTTTTTGCCTCTGCTGCATGCATTTCCAGCAGCCATTGCGCATGAATGGGGCAAGGTATTTTCAGTCGATTGAGTCAATTGCTCAGTAAATCCCATGAGATAAATCCCTCTGCAATATTCAATTCGGCGCAGGGATTAATTCCCCATGCACCCGATTTGGGAGATAGATAAACCACAGTGTGGTGGGCGACTTGAAGCTAACACAATCGCCGACAGGCGGTAATTTAGGAATCGCCTTGTTTAACCGTCTTTCTCGCGGCATTACAGGCTTTTAATATGCGGGAAGTTGCTTCAGGAATTATTGAGAGCAGTTACTCACTTATTGCGCAGATAAATGAATATTGCCGCAGAGATAATGGCGACTGGGAAAATCGCCAGTTCAAAAAGAGGGGCGCCTCGGCGTAGCGTGGATTCGCTGGGAGCGCGGAGCCCTGCGATGCGCATCCGCGTCATGGGCCAGATGTGCCGCATGCGCAACATAGATGGCGTGTTTTCACACGAAATAGGCCGCAAAGGCATACAGCATCAGCACTGTGCACTCTTGTTTTGATAGAGGGTAGCGGCAGCGCACAGCTTGTGTGGCCGCACCGGAACCGGCCAAGCCAAGTCCTACCGAGACCTAGCCAGCAGCCAGCGTCAGCGGCCGGTTGCTCACCACATGCTTCATCACCAGGGTGGAAGTCATGCGCAGCACGCCGGGCAAGGCGGTCAGCTGCGCGTCATACAGGCGCTGAAAGGCCGGCAGGTCCCGCACCACCACATGCAGCAGATAGTCCGGATCGCCAAACAGGCGTTGCGCCTGGGTGACGTTGTCCAGCAAGGCCACGGCGCTTTCAAAGGCCTGGACCTCTTTGCTATTGCTCAGGGTGACAAACACCAGGGCGGCGAAGTCCAGGCCCAGAGCGGCCGGGTCCAGCTCGGCCCGGTAGCCGCGGATGACCCCCGCTTCTTCCAGCGCCCGAACACGGCGGTGGCAGGGTGAGAGGCTCAGGCCCACCCGTTCGGCCAGTTCGGTGACACTGAGGCGGCCGTCGTTTTCCAGTGCAGCAAGAATTTTTCTATCCAGCGCGTTCATGGGGCAATAACTTCCAATAATGAATGTTTGGCAAGCAGATTTTGAAAGCATATGCCGGATGAACTTGCATAAGCTCCCTGCTTTACAAAAAGTGTGGGTAGCTGTGTGCCATTGACTGCTGTGACGGCCTTTTGGGCGGTGTCGTTTTTGCTGGTGATCACCCCGGGGGCGGACTGGGCCTATGTGATTTCGGCCGGGCTGCGCGAGCGTCGGCTGGTGCTGCCGGCCGTGGTGGGTTTGGCCTGCGGTGCCTTGTTGGCCACCTTGGCCGTGGCCGCCGGCGTGGGGGCCCTGGTGGCGCGCCAACCCATGGTGCTGACCGTGCTGACGGTGGCCGGCGCGGCTTATTTGCTGTGGATGGGCATGGGCATGTGGCGCAGCCCTCCCCCGGCCCAGGCCGGCCCCCTGGAAACAGCGGTTGCGACAGGCGAAGTAGGTCAGGCCGCCGATATGCCCTGGCGCTGGGCCATCAAGGGCGCGGGCGTCAGCGGCCTCAACCCCAAGCTGATCTTGCTGTTGCTGGCCTTGCTGCCCCAGTTTGTGCGGCCTGCTGCGGCTTGGCCCATCGGCGCGCAGATTCTGACCCTGGGCGCCGTGCATGCCATCAGTTGCTGCTTTGTCTACTTTGGCGTGGGCATGGCCTCGCAGCGCGTGCTGGGTTCGCGGCCGTCGGCGGCTTTCATCGTCACCCGGGTCTCCGGGGCTTTGATGATCGCCATCGCCTTGCTGCTGCTGGCAGAGCGGGCCATGGCCTAAGCCATGCGCTTCGCCTATTGATAAAAGCCTGAAGGCGTGATGCCAAAGTGGCGCCGGAACATGGCGGTGAATGCGCTGGGGCTGGCGTAACCGCAGTCGATGGCGATATCAATCACCTTGTCGCCCTTGGCAATGCGGCGCAGCGCATGCAGCAAGCGGGCCTGCTCCCGCCACTGTGCGAACGTCATGCCGGTTTCCTGGGCAAACAGCCGGTGCAGAGTGCGCTCCGCCACATGGATGGAGGCCGCCCATTGCGCCACGCTGGCGGCTTCCGAAGGCTGGGCCACCAGGCCATCGCAAATAGAGCGCAGGCGCGCGTCGCTGGGCATGGGCAGATACAGGTGCAGCGGCATGGTGGCCGAGTCGCGGATTTCGTCGATGAGCAGCGCCAGCAGCCGGGCATCCCGCCCCTCGGGCGCTTCGGTGGGCGAAAGGCGCACCGCTTCCACCAGCAACTCGCGCAAAAGCGGCGAGACATTGATGGCACAGCTGGCCTGGGGCAGCGCCGGCACCTGGCCCGTCTCGATATAGGCGGTACGCATCCATACATCACCGGACATGCTCACGGTATGGCGCAGGCCTGTGGCCACCCACAGCGCCCGGTTGGGCGGGATGACCCACGATCCCGTTTCGGTGTGCACCACCATCACCCCCTCGGTCGCATACAGCAGCTGGGCCTTGGGGTGGGAATGCCAGCCCGTGGACATGCCGGCCTGCCAGCGGCTTTCCATGACCACCACCGAACGCGGGAGGTTGTCGTATTCCTTGTGCTTGAGAGCGGGCTCGGTTGGCATAGAGAAGACCGGGGTTTAAATGGCAGAAACGCTATATAGATTGGCATGTTAGCGCGAGACAGCCATTGCACCGCCCACTACGCTTGCTGCTTCCTGGTTCGCCCTCGGCTGCCCGGGCCGCCGTTTCGCTGTATCTGCTTTTTCCATGACTGCCTCTACCACCACGCTCCCGGAATCTCCCGCACCTGCCGCCGCATTGGCCGCGGCCACCAAGCACCAGGGCTTTTTATTGCCCATCGTGGGCGGTGCGGCATTCGCCCACCTGCTCAACGACATGATCCAGGCCATGCTGCCGGCGATCTTCCCCCTGCTCAAGACCAATTTCGCACTGAGCTTTGGGCAGATTGGCCTCATTGCCCTGGTCTACCAGGTCACCGCATCCCTGCTCCAGCCCTGGGTGGGGCTTTACACCGACAAGCACCCCAAGCCCTATCTGCTGCCCAGCGGCATGGTGATGACGCTGATCGGCATTGCCCTGCTGGCCGTGGCCAATAGCTACGCCATGCTTTTGGTGGCTGCTGCCGTGGTGGGCGTGGGCTCGGCCACCTTCCACCCGGAAGCCTCGCGCATTGCCCGCCTGGCCTCGGGCGGGCGCTTTGGCACCGCGCAGTCCACCTTTCAGGTGGGAGGCAATACCGGCTCGGCCATTGGCCCGCTGCTTGCGGCTGCCATCGTCATCCCCTACGGTCAGGCGGCAGTGGCCTGGTTCATCTTTGCGGCGCTGGCGGCCATTTATGTGCTCTATCGCCTGACCCTCTGGGTCAAGCAGCATGGCCAGGCCAAGGCCAAGGGCCTGGCCACCAGCCATGTGCAGGGTCTGGACCGCGCCGGCGTGGTGCGCGCCGTGGCGGTGATCTGCGTGCTGATGTTTGCCAAGTTTGTCTACATCGCCTCGTTCACCAACTACTTCACCTTCTACCTGATCGAACGTTTTGGCGTGAGCGTGCAGCACAGCCAGATGTTTTTGTTCATGTTTCTGGCGGCCGTGGCGGCCGGCACGTTTGCGGGTGGCCCGGTGGGCGACCGTGTCGGGCGCAAGGCGGTGATCTGGATTTCCTTCCTGGGCGTCGCGCCATTCGCTCTGGCCCTGCCCCATGTGGGCCTGGTGTGGACGGCGGTGCTGGCCGTTGCCATCGGCCTGGTGATGTCTTCGGCCTTTGCCGCCATGGTGGTCTATGCCCAGGAGGCTGTGCCCGGCCGCGTGGGCATGGTCTCGGGCCTGATGTTTGGGCTGATGTTTGGTATAGGCGGCATTGGCGCCGCCGCCCTGGGCGATCTGGCCGACACCCATGGCATTGTGTGGGTCTATGGCCTGGTGTCCTTTTTGCCGCTGCTGGGCCTGGCCACGGCCTTGCTGCCGGACACCCGCAAGCCAAGAGGCTGAAACGCGGACTCCAAGTCAAAAGCGCCCTGCACGCAATACCTATGCGTGCAGGGCGCTCTGCTTTAGAGAGCAGATCAAACGGCAGTGGGCGCGGCAGCTGCCGACATTTCCTCCCAGGCGTGCACGGCCTCGGCCGCATACATCAGGGCCGGGCCGCCGCCCATGTAGACGGCAATGGCCAGCATTTCGTCCAGCTCCTGGCGGGTGGTGCCCAGCTTGAGCAAGGCTTTGACGTGAAAGCCTATGCAGCCCGAGCATTTCTGCGTGACGCCAATCGCCAGGGCGATCAGCTCCTTGTGCTTGGCGCTGATGGCACCTTCGGCCATGGAGGCCTGGGCCAGCTGGGCAAAGCCCTTCATGGCTTCGCTTTGCGAGCTGCGAAAAGGCTTGAGCGAGGTGTTGATGTCACGGATCAGGGCTTGGTGGGCAAACGTGCTCATGGGAACTCCTTCAGTTGGGTGCAAAAAAACTTGATTAATTTATCTTTTTATATAATATACAAAAACATATTGTGTGCCTAGACTCTACTTCGCAAAGAAGCCTGGGCGCATGGCAACAGTGGATTCACTCAACGAAAGGAAGAGAGCATGAAAAACAACGTCGGCGGCCTGGACCGCATGCTGCGCATTCTGGTCGGCCTGGTGCTGATCGCCCTGGCCGCCACAGGCACCGTGGGCTGGTGGGGCTGGATTGGTGTGGTGCCGCTGCTCACCGGCCTGCTGCGCTTTTGCCCGCTCTACCCCTTGCTGGGCATCAGCAGCTGCAAGCGCTGAAAGCTTCTGGATTGAGAGCTATCACCGTAGGTGTGGATTGCTTCAGAGGCCTTTTTCATTGCGAATATGTCCCTCCGGCAATCGCCCTGCGGCGCTGACAGTCTACTTTTTTATATAGCATCGGGCGCCTGACCTCCCTCCCCGCCCCACCATGCCCCAGACCGCCCCCCTCGCCACTGAAACCGCTGTGCCTGCAGATGCCGCCGCCATGGATGTGCAGGCCCTGCGCGCCCATGCCACCGAGGCGGTGGCCCTGCTCAAGCTGCTGGGCAATGCCGACCGTTTGATGCTCATGTGCCAGCTGGCACAGCAAGAGCGCACGGTGGGCGAGCTGGAGCAACTCACCGGCATTGGTCAACCCACGCTGTCGCAGCAGCTGGGCGTGCTGCGCCGCGAGGGACTGGTCAGCACCCGACGCGAAGGCAAATTCATCTGGTACCAGATCACCGAAGGCCCTGCCCTGACTTTGATGCAAGCGCTGTACCAGTTGTTTTGCGCTCCGGAAACAACGACATGACGATTTTGTGGAATGCATTCACCCCTTGGTCTTCCCTGGCCGGCGGGGTGCTGGTTGGCCTGGCCGTGGCCGCCATGGTGGTGTTGCTGGGCCGGGTGACCGGCATCAGCGGCATCGTGGGCACGCTGATGCAGCGCAGCAGCTGGCAGCAACCCCAGACCTGGGGCTGGCGCCTGGCGTTCATCCTGGGTTTGCTGGCGGCCCCGCTGGCATGGCAATGGTTCGCCCCCCTGCCCGCCATGGAGATGCCCCGCAGCCCGCTGCTGATTGTGCTGGCCGGCCTGCTGGTGGGCTTTGGCACCCGCCTGGGTTCGGGCTGCACCAGCGGCCACGGCGTGTGCGGGCTGTCGCGGCTGTCGCTGCGCTCGCTGGCGGCCACGCTGATGTTCATGGCCACGGGCGCGCTGAGCGTGTATGTGCTGCGCCATGTACTCCAACTGGCTTGATAGGCCATTACAGCAAGCGATGAATGCTATGAAAAACGCAAAAACTTCTTTGGTGGCCTTGGTTGCCGGCCTGGTCTTTGGCTTGGGCCTCATCCTCTCCGGCATGGGCAACCCCGCCAAGGTGCAGAACTTTCTGGACTTTTTTGGCCAATGGGACCCCTCGCTGGCTCTGCTCATGGGCGGGGCCATTGCCGTAGGCCTGCTGGCTTTTGGCTGGGCCAAGCGCCGTGCAGCCCGCAAGCTGCCGGCCTTGTTGGGCGAGCCCATGCAACTGCCCAGCAGCAGCCGCGTCGATGGACGCTTGCTGGTTGGCGCGGCCCTGTTCGGCACCGGCTGGGGTCTGGCGGGCTTTTGCCCCGGCCCGGCGCTGATGAACCTGTCCACGCTGCAGCCCGAGGCCTGGCTGTTTGTGGCCGCCATGCTGGCGGGCATGGCACTGCAGCATCTGTGGGACAAATGCTGGGGCTGAAATACCAGCTCAGCGAAAAACAAAAGCCCGCGACTGCGGGCTTTTTACGTGCGGTAGAAAGTTGTTCGCCACGGCACGGCATATGCCAGGGGCATCGAGCAAGGGCCGCCCCGCAGCGATGATGCCGTCCCCCTGGGGGGAAGACGCCGAAGGCGGCTCAGGGGGGTTACTTTTTCTTCAAGCACTCACTCATAAACGCCTTGCGCTCTTCACCCTTTTTACCGGTGGCGTCGGTGTTGCAAGTCTTCATGCGCTCCTGCTGGCGTTTTTTACCGTCGGACAGGCAGGACTTCATGAAGTCCTTGCGTTCATCGCCTTTTTTGCCGGTGGCTTCGGTGTTGCAGGTCGCCATCAGGTTTTGCTGGGCCGTGGGGGCCTTGTCGGCAGCAGCAGCCAGGGAAGTCGCCAGAACCAGGGCCGACAAAACGATGCAGTTTTTCATGGTGTACGTGGTGCAGTCACGCCGATGGCCGGCGCAGCCGCATTTCAGCACAGGCTGCAGGTGGCAGCAATGCCTGGCACGCACTGCGTCGCTTCATTTTGGGGGAGCACGCAACGCTGTCCTGCATTGCGTGAGCGCCTGTTCACCGGCCATCAAACGCCCAGTGGCAAATCGGCCCGCTTGAGGGTGCGCAGCACAAAGCTGGACTGGCTGTGGCGTATGCCCTTGATCTTGTAGAGCTTCTCGCGCAACAGGCGCTCGTAGTCGCGCGTGTCTTTGACCACCACGCGCAGCAGATAGTCGTATTCGCCCGACACCAGATGCGCTTCCACCACCTCGGGAATGGAGGCCAGCACCTCGCCGAACTTTTCCAGGGTGTTGTCGGAGTGGCTGTCCAGGGTGACCATGACCAGCACCGTGTCGGCCAGGCCCAGGGCCTGGGGGTTGAGGCGCACGGTATAGCCCTCGATGACGCCGGCCTCTTCCATGCGTTTGATGCGGCTCCAACAGGGTGAGGCGCTCAGACCCACGGCCTGGCCTACTTCTTGCAAGCTGGCCCGGGCATTGGCCTGCAGTGCGGCCAGAATTTTTCTATCCAAAGAATCCATCAGCAAAATTTACCACTCAAAGAATTTTTGCAGAAGAAAATTCTGTAGCACGGCAATACTCTCAAATTTGAAGCAACATTTTCTGTGGCCCGCACGGCACACTAACAGCCATGGAAGCGGCGCTTACGATGGCCGCAACACCAGTCACATGACAACGCTCAATTACCGTTTCGCAATGAAGATGTGAAGTGCTTCCACAGCAGAAACACCTGAAGCAGGCCGCGCCACCCTACCCGGGTGCTGCGGCTTGTTTGTTTGTCTGTGCGTTTTCTTGGTTATTTCAAACCGTTGGTCGCGACAGCGCACAATGCAACACAAAATACACGCCTTAGAACATCCATCGGAACATGTTCTCAGACTCCCAGGGTGGCGCCGCGTATGCCCAAGCCGTCGATGAAGGTCCGCCGGGCTGGTGCAGCTCCATCGCTTCGGTGCACAGGCCTTGTCGCTACCTTTTTGTGAAGCCTATCGCCTTGTCTCCATGCCCTTGAGCTCCTTGTCGCACCACGCTCCACCCCATGGCCCACTTGCCTGGCCGCGCTACGGCTTGGTCGTCGCCAGCATGTTGCTGGCCTGCAGCGCAGGGGCGCAGACGGCCGCCAACGGCACCCGCATGAGTTTTGCCCAGGCCCAGGCCGCTTTCCTGGAGCGCTCGGAGCAACTGGCCGCCTCGCGCAAGGCCGTGGACAGCGCCAAGCTGCGCCGCGAAGGCATGGAGGGGCTGGGTGGCCCGTCCTTGGCGGTGACGGGCATGGGCTATCGCTATTCGGCCAATGTCGATGTGAATCTGGGCGGGGGGCTTCCGATTCCGCTTCCCCTGCCGGTCCCGCAGCTCAACCTGCCCTCCAACTACGATTTGCAGCGCAAGAACAATGTGGGCTCGGCCAATCTGTCGGCGCTTTGGCCCGTCTATATGGGCGGCCTGTCCAACGCCGTGCGCCAGCAGCTCGATGGCATGTCCGATGAAGCCGTGGCCGACGCCGCGGCCAGCGGCAATCAGCTGCATTCCCTGTTGGTGCAGCGCTACTTCGGCGCCCAGCTGGCGGCCCGCGCCGCAGCCTTGCGCCAGCGGGCCCTGACCGGCGTGCGTGCCCATGACGACGCGGCCCAGCGCATGCTCAAAGCCGGCGTGATCGCCCAGGTGGAACGGCTGCAGGCCAGCGCCGCCCTGGCCGATGCCCAGCAGCAAGCCCTCAAGGCCGATGACGATGCCCACCTGGCCCACAACGCCCTGGCGCGTACCGTGCATGCGGCCGCCGGCGTACAGCCCAGCTCGGCACTGTTTGTCAGCAGCCAGCCTCTGCCACCGCTGCAGCAGTTTCTGGATGCCGCCCTGCTGCAGCACCCGGGCCTGGGCAAGGTCGCCGCCAAAAAGCGCCAGGCCGAGGCTATGCATGATGCCTCCGAGGCACTGCGCAAACCCCAGGTGCTGGCCTTTGGCATGCGCGAGGTCAACACCAGCAGCAAGCCCAACTGGGTGGCCGGCGTGGCCGTGCGCTGGACGCTGTGGGACAGCATAGACCGCGACAAACTGGCTGCCGCAGGCCAGCGCAGCATCGAGCAGGCCGAGCTGACCGATGCCCAGGTCCGCTCCGACATCGCCCTGCTGGTGGAAAAAAACTGGCTGGCCGTGGAGCAGGCCCGCACCCAATACCTGGCCGGCCAGGCCCAGGAAAACCTGGCGCGCGAGCTGCTGCGCCTGCGCACCGCCGGCCTCAAGGAAGGCAGCAGCACCACGCTGGACTTGATTGATACCCAGCTGAATTTGGCCAAGGTGCAGACCGAACGCGCCGCCGCCGCCAACCAATATGTGCAGGCCCTGGCCGCCTTGCTGGAGAGCACCGGCCAGACCGATGACTTTGCCCAGTACATGGCCCGTGCCGACATCCTCATTCCTGCAGACGCTCCATGACCGAACCCACCCAAGCACCGACCTCTGCCACGCCCGCGCCTGTCCCCCCGCGCGCCCCCGCGCCGCGCAAGCCCCTGCCGCTGCTGGTGGCTGGCGCCGCAGCAGTAGCGGTGCTGCTCTTCATCCTCTGGGGTTTCTGGAAAGCGGCCCAGCCGCCAGCCCCTTATTTCCAGGGGCAGATGGAAGCCCAGGAAGCCGATATCGCCCCCAAGGTCACGGCCCGCATCAGCAAGCTGCTGGTCACCGAGGGCCAGAAAATCCAGGCCGGTGATCTGCTGCTGGAAATGGACAGCCCCGAGGTGCAGGCCAAGCTGGCCCAGGCCCAGGCCGCCAAGGACGCGGCCCAGGCCGTGGCCGACAAGGCCAACCGTGGCGCCCGCCCCCAGGAAGTGGAAATGGCCCGCCTGAACTGGCAGCGTGCCCAGGCGGCTGCGGAGCTGGCCAAGACCTCGTATGACCGCGTGCAAAGCCTGTTCAACCAGGGACTGGTGGCGGCGCAAAAACGGGACGAGGCCCATACCAACTGGCGCGCCTCCACCGCAGCCGCCCAGGCGGCCCAGGCTCAGTACGACATGGCCGCCAGCGGCGCCCGGGTGGAAGACAAATCGGCCGCGGCTGCCCAGGCCCGCCAGGTGGATGGCGTGATCGCCGAGGTCAAAGCGGCCGAGGCCGAAACCCAGCTGCGCAGCCCGGTCGCAGGCGAAGTGAGCAATGTGCTGGCCAAAGTGGGCGAGCTCTCGCCCCAGGGCGTGAGCGTGGTCACCGTGGTCGATCTGAACGACCAATGGGTGGTGCTGAATGTGCGCGAAGACTTTTTGCAGCGCTTTGCCGTGGGCAGCAAGTTCAGCGGCCAGTTGCCGGCCCTGGGCCAGCGCAGCGCTGAATTCACCGTGTACTACGTGGGCGTGCTGCCGGACTTTGCCACCTGGCGCGCCACGCGCGGCAGCCAGGGTTTTGATGCCCGCACCTTTGAGGTGCGTGCCCGCCCGGCCCAGCCCATTGAAGGCGCACGCCCCGGCATGAGCGTGATTGTGGAAGGCGGCGCGTGAGCGCATTCGGCCGCAGCCTGCGCCGTGAATGGGGGCTGTTGGTGAGCCGCCCCTGGGACATGGCCATGGTCAGCTGGGTGCCGCTGCTGGCCATGGCCATGCTGTGCTGGGTGTTTGCCGCCGGCCAGCCCTATGGCCTGCCGATTGCGGTATGGAATGAGGACCACAGCACCCTGTCGCACCAGCTGGAGCGCATGCTGCAGGCCACGCCTGGGCTGTCGGTGCAGCGCCATGTGCTCAACGCCCATGAGGCCGAAGAGGCGCTGCAGCGCACCGATGTCTACGGCGTGGTGCATATCCCGCCGGACTTTGCCCGCGATGTGAAGCGCGGCACGGCGGCCACCGTCACCTTGCTGCACAACGCCCAGCTGGCCACCCATTCCAGCCTGCTGCAGCGCGATCTGAAGCAGGTGGTGGGCACGCTGTCAGCCGGTGTGGAAATGCAGGCACGCGCCAAGCGCGGCGATCCGCACCAAGCGCTGCAGGTACGCATGGAACCCATCAAGACTCAGCTGGTGGCGCTGTTCAATGTGTCCACCAATTACGAGGCCTTTCTGGCCGCGGCGCTGATCCCGGCGCTGCTGCATATTCTGGCCATGACGGCAGGCGCCTGGTCTGTGGGCCGCGAGCTGCGCGACCGCACGCTGGGGCAGTGGCTGCAGGCCAATGGCGTGGAAAAGCCCGGCCTGCTGCAGGTGGCCGGGGCTTTATCGGCCAAGTTGCTGCCCCCTGCGGTGATGCTGTGGGCCAGCACCATGGTCTGCCTGGTGTATCTGTCACAGCTGCGCGGCTGGGCCGTGGCGGGCAGCCTGGCCTGGATGGCCGTGGGCCTGGCGGCGCTGACCGTGCTCAGCCTGGCCCTTGGCGCGGCGCTGGCGGCTGTCACCCTGTCGCTGCGCACGGCCTTGTCGGGCGCGGGTCTGCTGTCGGCGCCGGCCTTTGCCTTCAGCGGCGTGGGCTTTCCGCTGCTGGCCATGACGCCAGCGGCCAGCGGCTGGGCGCTGTCCATGCCCTATACCCATTACGCCCGCCTGCAGCTGCAGCAGTGGCAGATGGGCGCGCCCGTGGCCCAAACCCTGCCCGTGGTCTGCGGCCTGCTGCTGGCCACGCTGGTGCTGTTGGCGCTGTCCAGCGCCGGCCTATTGCGTGGCCTGGCACACCCCGAGAAATGGGGCGGTCGATGAATATGCCCACATCCCCTGGTTTCTGGCAGCTGTGGCGGGACAGCCTTTTGAGCCTGCTGCGCGACAAGGGCGCCGTGCTGCTGCTGTGCGGCGCGCCGCTGCTGTATGGCTTTTTCTACCCCTGGTTCTACGGCCTGCAGGTGGTGCAACGCGTGCCCGTGGCCGTGGTGGTGCAAGACAACTCCAACCTGGCGCGGCAAATGCTGCGCTTTGCCCAGGCCAGCCCGCGCATAGACCCGCAATTGGTCACCGGCGACGAGGGCGAGGCCCGCGAGGCCTTGCTGCGCGGCGAGGTCATGGGCTATGCCCTGCTGCCCCGCGACCTCAAGCGCGAGGTGGTACGCAGCAGCTCTGTGGTGGTGCCGGTTTATGCCAATGGCGCTTATCCGCTGGTGAGCAAACAGGTGCAGTACGGCTTTGCAGAGGCCTTTGGCACGGTGTCCGCCGGCATTGAGATCAAGCGGCTTTCGGCCGGCGGCCAGAGCGCGCTGCAGGCCGCCAGCAGCCGCTCGCCCGTCAACGCCCAGGCGATTGCGCTGTTCAACCCCACCGAGGGCTATGGCAGCTTTGTCGTGGCCGCCGTGGCGATTCTCATCCTGCAGCAAACCCTGTTGATGGGCGCGGCACTGACGGTGGGCACCTGGCGCGAGCAAGGCCTGGCCCATGCCAGCGCCACCCACTGGCTGGCGCGGCTCTGTGCATTCTGCGTGCCAGGCTGGCTGGCCGGATTGCTGTACTTTGGCTGGATCTTCATCTGGCAAGACTACCCACGCGGCGGCAATCCCGCTGGTGCCCTGCTGCTGCTGGTCTGTTTTGTGCCCGCTGTGGCTGGCTGCGCCGCCTTGCTGGGCTGGTGGCTGGCCAACCGCGAACGCGCCCTGCAGGTGGTGTTGTTCACCTCCATCCCGCTGGCCTTTGTGGGTGGCTTTACCTGGCCGGTGGAGGCCCTGCCCCAGTTGCTGCAATGGCTGCGCTGGCTCTCGCCCAGCACGGCAGGCATACAGGCCTCGCTGCGGCTGAACCAAATCGGTGCGCCGCTGGATGCCGCCCTGCCCCATATGGCCTGGCTGGCCTGCATCGCCTTGCTCACCTGGGCCTGCGTGCTGTGGCTGGGAACGCGGCAGCCGCAAAAATCCACATAAAAACGGCCTCTAGCGCTTTCTGCATCAGCATGAACAGCTATCAACTTCATAGATATTGTTAGTGTGTGCTTTCAGGCGAGGGGCTGTGCTTGAAGGCACAATGGGCGGCATGACTATGCGATTCCTCCACACGATGCTGCGCGTGGGCAACCTCCAGCGCTCGATTGATTTCTACACCCAGGTGATGGGCATGCAGCTGCTGCGCACCTCGGAAAACTCCGAATACAAGTACTCGCTGGCCTTTCTGGGCTTTGAGGGCGGCAACCCCGCCCAGGCCGAGATCGAGCTGACCTACAACTGGGGCACCGAAAGCTACGACATGGGCACGGCCTACGGCCATATCGCCCTGGGCGTGCCCGATGCCTATGCAGCCTGCGAAAAAATCAAGGCTGCCGGCGGCGCTGTCACCCGCGAGGCCGGCCCCGTCAAGGGCGGCAGCACGGTGATCGCTTTTGTGACGGATCCGGATGGCTACAAGATCGAATTGATACAAGAGAATTCAAGGGCTTATAAGACAGGCCCCCAAGACGCCTCCACTGACGCACTGCGGAACGCGTAAACGAAAAATAATCCCCGACACCATCCAAGGTGCCGGGGATTTTTCTTTGGCGCTGCGTGCTCGGCACAAAGCCTGCTGCCGGCTAAATCGTGATGCAGCCGCTCAGATAGCGGGCGCAGTGGCCCGCCACCTCCACGCTCGATGCCGTCACCTCGCAAAACAGCGTGCCCGTGCGCCGTGATGCCTGGTGTGCCACCAGGCTGTTCTTGCCCAGTCGGCCGGCCCAGTAAGGTGCCAGCGCCGCATGGATGGAACCGGTGACCGGGTCCTCATCGCCGCCATTGGCTGGCCAGAAATAGCGGCTGACAAAGTCATAGGCCGCACCGGCATTCGCAGCCGCCGTCACCACCACATCGAGCGGCCCCAGCGATTGAAGGCGTTCAAGATCAGGCTGGACCGCGCGCACCTGCGCTTCCGATGCGTAAACGGCCACATAGGCCTGCTGGTTCACGAGATAGGCCGATGGGGCCGGGCTGAGGCCCTCGCGCAGTGCGGCCGGCGGCTCCGCCACGGGCTGTGCGTCACGGCGGGGGAAGCTCATGCGGATGCGTCCACCGTCCTCCAGCGTGACGGAGACCTTGCCCACGGCAGCGGCCCAGAACGTGAGGCTGCGAAGGGCCGGGGCAGATTCAAAAAGCACAAACGCGCTGGCCAACGTGGCATGGCCGCAGAAATCGATTTCTTTCAACGGCGAGAACCAGCGGATCTCATAGGCATCGCGGTCGGCGCTCCAGACCAGGAATGCCGTCTCGGACAGGTTGTTCTCTGCCGCAATGGCCTGCAGCGCAGGGGCAGGCAGCCATGCGTCCAGGGGGATCACGGCGGCCTGGTTGCCCTTGAACCGCTCTGCGGTGAATGCGTCAATGATGTGGATGGGGAGTTGCATGGCACACAGGGCTTGTTGGCCGTTTTTTGGGGGTGTTGGGGCGAGGGGCCGGCCCCCATTCCTGGGGCGCGAGACAGCGAATTCTACGGACCCACCGCCCGCCGCACCTGGTACAGATGGGCCACACAAGCGCCATACAGATGGCGCCCACCATCGTCCCCAAACCCCGCCATCAAAAAAGCCCGCTTCCCAAGCCCGTAGTGATGGGCTTGGGAAGCGGGCTTGCCGGCCTTCATCTGCTTGCGCAGTGAAGGGCCTGCGCTGGCGCAGCGCTTTGGGCTTATTCGATCACGGCCACTTCCACGCGGCGGGCTTCGGCATTGCTGCCGTCGGCCAGGGTCTGCTCGGGCTTGCGCAGCTCGATATTGGCCGTGCTGACACCCAGGGCAACGATGGCGTCGCGCACGGCAAAGGCGCGGCGCTTGGCCAGTTCCGCATTCAGGGCGGCATCGCCCGTGCCGTCGTGAAAGCCCGCCACCGACAGCTTTTTGCCGCGCTGGTTGGCAATGCGCACAGCGTCGGCCAGCGCATCATCGGCACCGGCTGCCAGCTCTGCACTGCCCGTGGCAAAGTAGAACTTGACCACGCCCTGCTCCACACGGATGTAGGCGCCTTCGCCCTCTTCAACGGCGCCCGCTGCCAAAGCCGGCGGAACCCCTTGGTTCGCCACAGCAGGATCGAGCACAACCGGGATGCTGGCCGCTGGGGCCTTGCCGCCCTGGGCCACCGAGCGGTACACCACCCCACCCACCACGGTGCTGACCACCAGGGTCACGAGGGCAAAAATAAGGCCAAGAGCCAAGCGCTGCTGGCTGTCATCGTCCGATGTCATGTCGAAATTCTCCAGAGATATGTTGTGTGATGTTGCATGTCGGCCGTCCCTCTCTTGCTTGCAGAGGCCAACCCAGCCTGGTGCGCGACAAGACTGGCGGGGCACATTCTAGAGTCAGTATGTATCTGGCCTGTGTGATGTACTTTGCCGCCGCTGTGCCATTGCAACGCTGAGGCTGCGCTGGCCTCAGCGGTTGGACGCGGCCAGGACACCACCGGCCGCAATGAAGGCACCACCGGTGACGCGATGAAACCAACGGGCCGCAGCACCATGCTGCAAGCGGGCCAGCAATGTGGCGCCGCACAATCCGTAGGCAAACATGATGCTGCCATCCAGCACCAGCCAGGTCAGTCCTAGCACACCCAACTGCCCGGCAACCGGGGCGCTGGCATCCAGGAACTGCGGGAAAAGCGCACTGAAAAACAACAAATCCTTGGGATTGCCAATGCCCACCACAAAGCCCTTGCGATACAGCGGCCCCCAGGTGCGCCACATGGACAGGCCGCTCTCCTCTTTGGGCTGCTGCGCGTCGTCCGCGGCTGCGGCAGGAGCACTGCCCGCAGCCTCACCTCCCTGGTTGCGCCAGGTGCTGATTCCCAGGTACAGCAGGTAGGCAGCGCCCGCCCATTTGATGGCGTGAAACAGCGTATCCGAAGCGGCAATCACCGCGCCCAGACCCAGGGCGGACAGCCCCATCAGCGTCATCGATGCCGTTATGCCCCCAACAATGGTGGCCAGCACCGGCCGCACACCGTAACGGGCCGCATGCGTGGCGCACAGCAGCGCCGAAGGCCCAGGCGAAGCAATCACCACGCCCGCCAAAGAGACATACAACAGCCATGTGTGCAAAGACATAAGCCCTCCGGCAGCCAGCAAACCAGACATTGTAGGGAACGGCCATTGGCATGCGTCTCAGGATGTTTTTCTTCTGGCACCGATTTTTTTGTGCAGCCCTGTCAACCGCCCTGTGCGCCGCCGCGTTGTAGATGCACAAGGAGAAAACCTATCATGTTGCACACCGCCATCTTGTCCGCCTGGCCCAACGACGACCGCGATCGCAAGCGTAGCCCGGCCCGCCTGTAAGCGCCCCGTGCGCGGGCTGCCGGCCTGCCACTGCGTAAACCCTGCTTTATAGAGCCAGCGCCCAGCGCCGCTCTGAACCTTCTGCCCCAAAGCCCGCTGCGTGCGGGCTTTTTGCTGTTCTTGCTCGGCACTTTCGTAGCAAGCCTGAAACAAAGGTGGATTCCCTGGCATTTCTCCGTTTTACCGACCACGCGCCTGTCAACCGCAGGTATTTCTGCCGCGTTATGTCAGTACACAAGGAGTGAATTTGTATGAACACCACCGCCATCTTGTCCGCCTGGCCTGACGACGAACGCGACCGCAAGCGCAGCCCCGCTCGCCTGTAAACAGGCGTCGGCAGTGCGGCCATGTGCACCGCACCCCGAACTGACAAGTACCCGCCTTTTCGCGCAGCTTGCACACGCACAGCGCCGCTGCCCCGTACGGATTACCAGGACTGCCAGACATGCCAGTCCACATCTCCCCGGTGATGCATCCAATGGCCTTCACCACATTGCCAATCAGCCCGCCTCGGCGGGCTTTTTGCTTTCCATGGCTGGCGGCAGACCGGACATGAAACAGATACAAATCTGAACTTTTCACGCAAATCTTTGCAGCACGCCCAGTCAACGATGTCTTTTGGCGCGGCGTTATAGAAGTACAAGGAGTGAAAACTACATGCAACTTTCCACAACACTGTCCGCCTGGCCTGAAGACGAACGTGACCGCAAGCGTGCCCCGGCACGCCTGTAGTCTGGTTGCTGGTCCTGTGGCCCACATGATGCTTCGGCACTGTCCATCCTGCCTTCCGGCGTGGCACTGATACCGAGCACAGATTGCGCCGTCCACGACGTTGTTCCACCCCATGAAAGCCCACCTCGGTGGGCTTTCTCGTTTCTCCGCCGAGTGCGCCCTTTCCGCTTTTGCGGCAGGGGGCCGATGCCGCGAAAACCTCTGGGGGCCATGCAGGTATGCACTGCATGCACAGGCATAAAAAAAGGAGCTGGATATCCAGCTCCTTTGCGCCTTGCGAGGGGAAAGGCTTGCGCCCTCACACCTCCACTACCAGGCTTTAGTGCATGTGCAGACCGCCGTTGACCGAGAAGTCAGCGCCGGTGGAGTAACCACCTTCGTCCGACGCCAGCCAGGCGATGATGGAGGCGATTTCACCCGGCTCGCCCAGGCGTTTGACGGGGATGGTGCCCACAATCTTTTCCAGCACGTCAGCGCGGATGGCCTTGACCATGTCGGTGCCGATGTAGCCGGGGCTGACGGTGTTCACGGTCACGCCCTTGGTGGCCAGTTCCTGGGCCAGGGCCATGGTGAAGCCGTGCATGCCCGCCTTGGCCGCCGAGTAATTGGTCTGGCCGGCCTGGCCCTTGGCACCGTTCACCGAGCTGATGTTGACGATGCGACCCCAGCCCTTTTCCACCATGTCACCCACGACCTGTTTGGTCACGTTGAACATGGAGTTCAGGTTCGTTTCGATCACGGCTTGCCAGTCATCCGGCGTCATCTTCAGGAACATGCGGTCCCGTGTGATGCCTGCGTTGTTCACCAGCACGTCGATGCTGCCATATTCGGCCTTGGCCTTGGCAAAGGCTTCGACGGTGGACTCCCAATTGCCCACATTGCCCACGGATGCGTAAAAGCTGTAGCCCAGGGCCTTTTGTTCGTCCAGCCATTTCTGGAAGTCGCGTGTGGGCCCGCAGCCCGCAATGACCTTGAAACCTTCACGATGCAGACGCTGGCAGATCGCCGTACCAATTCCGCCCATGCCCCCGGTCACATACGCTACTTTCTGGTTCATGAAATCTCTCCTGTTGATCGATAGTTTTCTACTAACACTCTACCTGCAATTTTCCAGAGAAAGCTTGAGGTAAGTACCAATCGCGGCTTTTTTATTGACTTTTGCGCTATCAACACAAGAGCAGCAGCTGTCAATGCCAGCGCATGGCATGCACCGGCAGCCATGCTGCGATGCACCTGCTGCGCTGGCAGCACGAAGTGGCCTGGCATGCAGGCCGCTTCGTGCCATGCGCCTCAGCGTTCCAGTGCCATGGCAACGCCCATGCCGCCGCCAATGCACAGCGCGGCCACGCCCTTTTTGGCGCCGCTGCGCTGCATTTCATGCAGCAGGGTCACCAGCACGCGGCAGCCGGAAGCGCCAATGGGGTGGCCAATGGCAATCGCACCGCCATTGACGTTGACCTTGCCGGCGTCAATGCCCAGCACCTTGTTGACGGCGCAGGCTTGGGCAGCAAAGGCCTCGTTCAGCTCGAACAGATCCACATCACCCACGGACCAGCCAGCGCGGTCCAGCGCCTTGCGGGTGGCAAACACCGGGCCCATGCCCATGGTGGCGGGATCCAGGCCGCTGGTGGCATAGCCCTTGATGGTGGCCAGGGGCTTCAGGCCCAGGGCCTTGGCCTTGCTGGCGCTCATCACTACCACGGCGGCCGCGCCGTCATTGATGCCGGAGGCATTGCCCGCCGTCACGGTGCCGGCCTTGTCGAAGGCGGGGCGCAGGCCACCCAGCGCATCGGCATTGGTCTTGCGGTTGATGTATTCATCGGCAGCAAACACCACGGGATCGCCCTTGCGCTGGGGGATGACCACGGGAACGATTTCGTCCTTGAACTTGCCTGCGTCCTGCGCTGCGGCCGCCTTTTGCTGGCTGCCCAGTGCCAGCGTGTCCTGCTGCTCGCGGCTGATGGCGTTTTCCTTGGCCACGTTCTCGGCGGTGATGCCCATGTGGTATTGGTTGTACACATCCCACAGGCCGTCAACGACCATGGTGTCGGTCATCTTCCAGTCGCCCATGCGCTGGCCGTCACGCGAGCCGTTGAGCACATGGGGCGACAGGCTCATGTTTTCCTGGCCGCCGGCCACCACCACTTCGCTGTCGCCCGTGGCCACGGCCTGGGCTGCCAGCATTACGGCCTTCAGGCCGGAGCCGCACACGGCGTTGATGGTCAGCGCCGGGGTTTCCTTGGCCACGCCAGCCTTCATCATGGCCTGGCGGGCAGGGTTCTGGCCCACGCCAGCGGTCAGCACCTGGCCCATGATGACTTCACCCACCTGGTCCAGACCCACCTGGGCACGCGACAGCGCTTCCTTGATCACGATGGCACCCAGTTCGGTCGCGGGCACCTTGGCCAGCGAGCCCCCAAACTTGCCCACGGGAGTGCGGACGGCGGAAACGATGACGATGTCTTCCATGATGTTCCTTTTGCGTATTCACTTGGTCAGGGATATGTGCCAAAGCCAACAAGCACATGGCGTGCCGGCTTCATATTGCACCGCAGCATTCTGCCCCGGTTTCACGGGACAAAACACAGGGAAACTCAGGCTTTTTGCTGCACGTAGCTGCCGGGCGCTGCCTGCAGTTGCTGGTACTTTGTACCTTTGCCGTAGCGCTTGGGCGCGGCCACCTGCTTGCCTGCATGGCCCTTGAGCCAGTCGGCCCAATCGGTCCACCAGCTGCCGGGCAGCTCTTCGGCGTCTTCCAGCCATTGCGACAAGGTGGGTGGCAGCGCGCCATCCTCGCGCAGCCAGTGGCTGCGCTTGTTCTTGGCGGGAGGGTTGATCACGCCAGCGATATGGCCCGAAGCCCCCATCACAAAGCGCTTGGGGCCAGGCAACAGCTGGGTGGATGCATATGACGCGTCGATGGGCACGATGTGGTCCTCGCGCGAGCCATAGACATAGACCGGCAGATCCAGCAGGCGCAGATCGATCTGTTCGCCACACACGGTCAGCTTGCCGGGCTTCACCAGATTGTTTTCCAGGTAGAAATTGCGCAGATACCAAGCATACCAGGGGCCGGGCAGATTGGTGCTGTCGCTGTTCCAGTACAGCAGGTCAAAGGCCGGCGGGGTTTCGCCCTTCAGGTAGTTGCCCACCACATAGTTCCAGACCAGATCGTTGGGGCGCAAAAAGCTGAAGGTCGAGGCCAGTTCCTGGCCTGCCAGCAGACCGCCCTGCCCCATCTGCATCTCGCGGTATTTGACGAAGTTTTCGTCGATGAACACATCCAGAATGCCGGTGTCCTGGAAGTCGATCAGCGTGGTCAAAAAGGTGGCGCTGGCTGCGGGGTACTCACCGCGTGCAGCCAGCACGGCCAGGCCGGTGGCCAGCATGGTGCCGCCCACGCAAAAGCCCAGGGCGTTGATCTGCTCGACGCCTGCAATCTCCTGCACCACGGCAATGGCGCGAAGAATCGCTTCCTCGATGTAGTTGTCCCAGGTGCGATCGCCCATGGACGCATCGGGGTTGCGCCAGCTCACCACAAAGGTGCGATGGCCCTGGCTGACGGCATAGCGGATCAGCGAGTTCTCGGGCTGCAGGTCCAGGATGTAGTACTTGTTGATGCAGGGCGGCACCATCAGGAATGGGCGCTCGTGCACCTTGGCCGTCAGCGGCTTGTACTCAATCAGCTGGAAGTATTCGTTCTCATAGACCACGGCGCCTTCGGTGGTGGCCACGTTTTTGCCCACCTCGAACACGCTTTCGTCCGTCATGGACACATGGCCCTGCTGGATGTCGTGCAGCAGGTTTTGCACGCCCTTGGCAATGCTCTCGCCGCGCGTCTCAATGGCTTTTTGCTGGGCATCGGGGTTGAGTGCCATGAAGTTGCTGGGCGACATGGCCGCCACCCACTGCTCCACGGCAAAGCGCACACGCTGACGGGTCTTGGCATCGCCCTGCACGGCCTCGGCCATGCCCATCAAGGCCTTCGCATTGAGCGCATAGGCTGCGGCCGAGAAAGAGGCCAGCGGGTTTTGCTCCCAGGGCGCGGCGCTGAAGCGCTTGTCCTTGGGCACCGGCGCCTTCATGCCGGCGGCCCACAGCGCCGTGGCTTCACGCACATAGTCTTGCTGCACGGACTGGAGTTTGCCCGGCTCGAACTGCACGCCGGGCTGGGCCGCTGCTTTGCTCTGGGAGCCGGGCTCCAACTGCTGAAACGACTGCATGGCCTTGGACCATTGCTCACCGAAAAACTGCTGAAAAGCCTGGGCGCTCTGGCCCCAGATAGGATCGGAATTCATGCCTGCTTTGTCCCCTTGTTGGTATGCGTGCGATCAGCTGCCTATCCATTGTTGCCGAGCCAGACGCCGCTGACAACGCAAGCCGGCGCAGCGGCCCCGTTTGCAAGCATGCTCATTGACGGATATCAAGGGCGGCAAGCACCCTGCCCCCCGCTCTGACCTATGCTTGCCAGCCATGTACCTGATTTTGATTGCCTGGTTCTACGTTGTGCTGATGATGGCCATCGCCGAGGCCACCAACCCAGCCGGCAGCCTGCTGGGCGCCTGCATCACCTTCGCGCTGTATGGCCTGCTGCCCATGGGCATCGTGGCCTACATCCTGGGCACCCCCATGCGCAAGCGCCGGCTGCGGGCCCAGCGCGAGGCCGAACAGCGCGCCTGGGATGCGGCCCAGGCCCAACCAGCGGAACAAGCCGCGACGCCCCCGCCGCCCTCGCAACCGCCCATGTCCTGAGCGCCTAACCCAGCCAGATGCAGGCCGCCATGCGGCCCGTGCTGCCCAGCACTGCTGCATCGCGTCGGTGTGAAAAAAAGCGCGCCGCATCCGTCACCGTGCACCAGCCAGGGCTGCTGTCGTTGCCATAGATGCGGTGGATGCCCAGGGCCTGCAGCCGCAGGCGGGCCAGGCCAGCCAGGTCGGCCCACCATTTGCCCGGCACCGCCCCTGGGGCAAAGCAGGCTTGGGCCGCAGCGCTATCCGCCACAAAGGCCTGGCGCACCTCGTCGCCCACCTCAAACGCCGTGGGGCCTATGCAAGGGCCCAGCCAGGCTTGCACATCGTCCGCGCACCAAGCGGGCATGACTGCCTCATTCGTGGCTGCTTCATTTTTGAGAGCTTTCCGCGCAAGCTGTGCCTGCACATCCGCCTTGAAACGCTCCAACACGGTCTCCAGCACGCCCACACCGCCCTGGCCCGCCAGGCCACGCCAGCCTGCATGGGCCGCCGCCACCACCGGCGCATGGCGGTGGGCCAGCAGCACAGGCAGGCAATCCGCCACCATGATGGTGCAAACCTGGCCGGGCTGGCTGCTGGTACAGGCATCGGCTGCCGTGCCATCGGCCGTGCTGGCGTTCAAGGCCTGCACATCACAGCCATGCACCTGCTGCAAAAACACCGGCCGCGCGCCGGGGCTGCACTGCTGTAGGGCCTCGGCCAGAATGCGGCGGTTGGCCGCCACATCGGCCGGTGCATCGCGCACATGGTCGCCCAGGTTCAGGCTGTCAAAAGGCGGCTGGCTCACGCCGCCCGCGCGGGTGGTGAACAAGGCCTGCACGCCGGGCAGCGGCGGCCAGTCGGGCATGATCCAGGGGTGTGACGCGGCAGAGGACATGGGCATGCTGGCGACTCAGGCCTGCGCATCCGGGCAGGCCGAGGGTTGGGCCGCCTGCACCGCCGGCAAGGCCTGCGCGGCCTCGTAAGCAGCCATGGTGAGGGGCAGGCCATCCAATGGCACGGCAAAGCGCTGGGCATTGAAGACTTGCGGCACCAGGCAGCAGTCGGCCAATGTCAGCTCGCTGCCCCAGCACAGCGTGGAGGGAGCCAGGCCCAGACGCTGGCGCTCGGTGGCCATCAATGCCAAGGCGCGCTCAAAGGCTTCCAGCCCCTGGCGCACCCAGTGGTGATACCACTGGTTTTTTTTGTCATCCGACAGCCCTCCCTGCCTCACCAACCAGCGCAACACCCGCAGATTGTTCAGCGGGTGGATATCGCAGGCCACCTGCTGGGCCAGGCCACGGATGCGCGCCCGCGCCAATGCATCGCCCGGCAGCAAGCTGGGCGTGGGGTGAGCTTCATCCAGGTATTCGATGATGGCCACGGACTGCGACAGCCAGGCCGCACCATCGCCCAGATCCAGCGCCGGCACCAGGCTGTCCCCCACCTGCGCGGCAAAGTCGGGGGCGTTTTGTTCGCCATGCACCAGGTGCACGCTGCGGTAGTCATAAGGCAGGCCCTTGTGTGCCAGGGCGATGCGCACGCGGTAGGAGGCCGAGGAGCGAAAGTAGTTGTAGAGCTGCATGGCCGGCAGCATAGCGCAGCCCATGCGGCTTTTTAGAACGTGTTCAATGCCTCCTCGCGGCGCGCCTGCGTAGAGACTTCGAACACGTTCTTAGGCTGGCCTTCGCGGCGCCGTGGCACACTGCGACTGGGCAGGTCTGCCGCTGCGGCACGCCCTGCCTGTGCCCCGAGACAACACGTTTTTTCCGCTCTTATCCATGTCACAACAGTACGTCCTCCCCCCCGCCCCTGTTGCCAGCCTGCCCGTTGCCGGCTCCGATGCGCGCTTTCCCGTGCACCGCATCTACTGCGTGGGCCGCAATTACGCCGAACACGCCAAGGAAATGGGCTTTACCGGCCGCGAGGCCCCCTTCTTTTTTCTGAAGCCGGCCGACACCGTGCTGCCCGTGGCAGCAGGCCAGACAGCCGACATGCCCTATCCCACGCTGACCGAAAACCTGCACCACGAAATCGAGCTGGTGGTGGCCATTGGCCAGGGCGGCAAGAACATTCCGGTGGAGCAGGCGCTGCAGCATGTCTGGGGTTACGCCGTGGGCCTGGACATGACGCGCCGCGATCTGCAAGGCGAGATGAAGCGCCAGGGCCGCCCCTGGTGCATTGGCAAGGGCTTTGATTTCAGCGCCCCCATTGGCGCCATCACCCCGGCCGCGCAGGCCGGTGATGTGGCCAAGGCCGCCATCTGGCTGCAGGTCAACGGCGCCGATCGCCAGCGTAGCAATCTGGACCAGCTGATCTGGAACATGGCCGAGACCATTGCCATCCTCTCCCAGGCCTGGGAGCTGCAGCCCGGCGACCTGATCATGACCGGCACCCCCGAAGGCGTGGGTGCCGTGGTGCGCGGCGATGTGCTGGAGGGTGGCGTCGAAGGCCTGGCCCCCATCCGCGTGCGCATGGTCTGATCGCCGCAAGGCGCGTGGGCCAAGACGGCCCTGCGCGCCTGCTGAAAAACTCATGTTTTGATAGCTGCTTGTGCGCATCGGTTCTGCGCAAGCAGCTGTTTTTTCGTATATTCGCGGCATGACCTTGCGCCGCCCCATCAAGTTCTGCCGCGAATGCGGCCATGCCGTTGCCTATCGCATTCCCGACGACGGCGACACCCGCGAACGCGCGGTGTGCCCCCAGTGCAGCACCATCCACTACGAAAACCCGCTGAATGTGGTGGGCACCATTCCGGTGATGCCCGATGGCCGCGTGCTGCTGTGCAAGCGCAACATCGAACCCCGCTGGGGCAAGTGGACGTTGCCCGCCGGCTTCATGGAGCTGAACGAAACCACCGCCCAGGGCGCTGCCCGCGAAACCGACGAGGAAGCCGGCGCCCAGATCCGCATGGGCCGATTGTTTTCGCTGGTCAACGTGCCCCATGTGGGCCAGGTGCATTTGTTCTATTGCGCCGAGCTGCTGAGTGCGCAGTTCAACCCCGGCTTTGAAACCATAGAGGCGCGGCTGTTCACCGAGGCCGAGATCCCCTGGGAAGAGCTGGCGTTTCGCACTGTCAGCACCACGCTGCGCCAATGGTTTGACGACCGCCGCCGCGGCGTGATTGACCAGGGCCAGGTGCACTGCATCGACCTGGCATAGCAAAGACCGGCCTGCATCGCTGCCACTACGCCCGCTGCTCGCAGCGGGCTTTTTTTCGTGCGTGTTTTTCGTGCGCATTCCATGCTGACGCCAAGCTGTCTGCGCATTGCAGCCCACCGGCATGGCCACAAGCCAGGCCCGTTTTTTGCACGGTAGCACCACGCCACCACCGCAAAAACCGAGACCGCCATGCACCACAACGCGCCTGCCTCCGCCGCTTCGGCTGTTTCCAGCAGTCTGGACAGCGACGCCTTCATTCCCTATATGCGCAGCGTCACGCGCTGCGAGACGTCGCTGCGGGAGCTGAACCTGATGTGGCGGCTGATCGAGTCGTCCGCCAAGATGAACTGCCCCCAGGAGGCCCACGCCATCCTGCCCATGATGGCCGCCACGCGCGCCGGATTTGAGCAGCTGGAGCAGGAGCTGGTGCAGTCCATGGTGCAGCAGTCCGTCTCCGGCGTGATGGCGGGCCTGGCCACCCAGGCCCAGCATGTGATCGACACCTTGGTGCGCAACCTCTACGAGCGCACGGCCGATGTGGGGTTTCTGGCCACCGACAGCGTGCTGTGCCGCTATGTGGCCGGACTGAGCGACGGCACAGGCGTGCAGGAACGCCTGCGCGCCTATCGCAGCAAGTACAGCGTCTACAACGCCATCATGCTGCTGGACATCAAGGGCCAGGTCATGGCCCAAACCGATGGCGACTCGCCCGTCGAAGGCAGCCAGGACCCGCTGCTGGCGCACAGCCTGGCCAGCACGCGCTATGTGGAGACTTTTCGCGCCACCGACCTTCGCCCGCATCTGCCACAGGCCCTGGTGTACTCCCACCGCCTGCTGCACCCGGTCAGCGGTGTGCCCGTGGGCGTGCTGTGCCTGTGCTTTGATTTCGAGGGCGAGATGCAAAGCATCTTCAGCGCCCGCGCCGCCGGCTTGGCGGGCAAGCACCAGGGCTCTCGCAGCATTGCACTGCTGGTGGATGGCTCAGGCCATGTGCTGGCCAGCAGCGATGCGCACTGGCTCGGCGCCACAACCCCCGTGCCCACCCACCATGACGCCGAACCCCAGCTGCATGTGCACGCAGGCCGCACCTATCTGGTGCAATCCGCCCGCTCGGCCGGCTACCAGGGCTATCCCGGGCCGGCCGGCTGGCAGGGCCAGGTGATGGTGCCTGTGGAGCAGGCCTTCACCGGCCAGGGCCAGCAGTTGCTGGAGCAGCTCGCCCCCCATGTGGCCCAGGGCTTGCTGGCCCATGCCCACCGTTTTTGCCCGCCGCTGCACGCCATCATCACGGCGGCCGACACCATACGCCGCGTGGTCTGGAACGGCCAGGTCATGACCGCAGGCGAGGACAGCGACAGCACCCGGCTGCAAGCCGTGCTGGAGCAGATCGGCGAGACCGGCGCCCGCACCAACGAGGTCTTCGCCCAGTCCATACGCACGCTCTACGACACCGTGCTCAGCGCTGCACTGCGCGACAACGCCCTACTCAGCCGTCTGTTGGTAGACCTGCTGGATCGCAATCTGTATGAGCGTGCCAATGACTGCCGCTGGTGGGCCTTGACGCCGCAGCTGCAAACCTTGCTGGCGGCCGCCAATGCCGGCCAGGCCACCCAGAACCAGGTGCAACAGGGCTGCGCGCTGCTCACTGGCATCCACGACCTCTACACCGTCTACCACCAGATCGTGGTCTACGACCGCAGCGGCCGCATCGTGGCCTCCAGCCTGCGGGCCGAGGTCGAGACGCCCTCCTGCGCCCCCGCCTCCACCGCCGGCCTGCCCGCATTGGCCGGCGACCCACCCCATCCCTTGCTGGGCCTGCAAATCGAAGCCGACACCCTGGCCCAGGTGCGTGCCTTAGCGCACAGCCAGGCCTATCACGTCACGCCTTGGCGGCCCAACGCACTGGATGCCATCCACCCTCCTGGTGCGCCAGGCCGCACACCGCCCCCGACCTATGCCTACCATGCGGCCATCCGCGGGGAAGACGGGCAGATGCTGGGCGGCATAGGCCTGGTGTTCCACGCCGCGCGCGAGCTGCGCGCCATGCTGGACAGCGCGGTCCCTGCCCAGGGCTCAGGTGGCCTGCAAACCCGGGTGTTCTATCTGGACCGCCAAGGCCTGGTAATGGCCTCTACCGATCCGCTGCAGCTGCCCGGCAGCCATATGGCACTGCCGGCCGAGCTGCTGCAAACCCCCAACGGAGAAAGCCGTGCCCGCGCCATGGTGCATGCCGGCCAGTACTGCATCGTGGCCGCCACGGCCAGCAGCGGCTACCGCGAATTCAAGCGCAGCGACGGCTACCGCGATGAGGTGTTGGCCGTCTCCCTCCAAGTCTTTGGCCATGAGCAAGAAGACGCCGTCGCTGCCGTGCGCCGCCGCAGCATCCGCATCCAGTCCGCAGCCCCGTCGCAGCAGGCCCATGAAATGGCAACCTTTTTCGTCGGCTCCCAGTTGATGGCGCTGGACGCGGCCTGCGTGCTCGAAGCCCTGTCCGCATCCGCCATTGCCCCGGTCTCGGCCGGGCGCATGCCCTATTGCGTGGGTACGCTGGCGCGCCACAGCCAGGGCCAGGTCACCGGCTATGTCTGGGTGTTTGATCTGGGGGCGCTGCTGCACGGCCAGGCCAGCACGTTGACGGCACAAAGCCAGGTCATCGTGCTGCAGCATGCGGGGCGCCAGCTGGGCGTACTGGTCAGCGACCTGCAAGGCGTAGCGCGTTTTACGCCAGCGCAAATCATTCCCGCCCCCGCCATGGCCCCCACCCAGCGCCCGCTGCTGGACGCCTTGATCAAGGCCAACGACGGCAGTCTGCTGATCCAGTGCCTGAGCCCCAGCGGTTTGCTGCAGATGCTGCAAGGCCAGGCCCAGGCTATCCATGCAGCCTAGGAAGGCGGGGCCTGCGCGACAGTGCGCTGCGCCCGGCGCACTATTGCCACCTTGCCCAGACCAGACGCCAGGTCTGGGCCTGAAGGCGCGCATCCTCTCAGAACACGCATGGATTCCCATGGCCCGCGCAGGCCTATGCAGTTCCCCCAGGGATCGCGCACCTGGCATATGCCCAAGCCGGACTCGATCGCCAGCGGGCCACGGTATGGGGTGGCACCCAGCGCCAGAAAATGGCTGCGCGCCCTAGCCAGGCAGTCCACCCGCCAGTACACCACCGAGCCCGCAGGGCCGCTGCCCACTTGGTGATCAGCCAGCACAAACTCCAGCTGCACGCCGGCAATGCGCAGGCATTCAAAGTCTGTGCCCGGCGGCCTATGGCGACAGGCCTGATCAAAAGCCCGCAGATACCAAGCCAGCGCCTGCTGCACATCGCCCACATATACCATGACGGCGGCAATGGGGTGAGATATGGGATGAGATTTCGGCGCGAGCGGGCTTTCAGACATGGCGGTGGCACACGATCATGCAGCGCGCACTTGCAGGCAATCGGTGCCCGCAAAAATGAGCGCCAGGGCCTGATGCAACGCAGCGTAGCGCGCTGCATCCAGCTGATAGCGTATGTCCATGCTGCCCACGCCACCTGCGGCCTGCGGGCCTGAAGGCGCAAACACCAGTTGCATGGCTTGCGGCGTCAGCACACAGCGCACAAGGCCGCCATAGCCACCGGCGCGCTGTGCGCCGCCGTACTCGGCGTGATAGCTGTCCATGCCCAGTGCCCGGTCATGGGCATCACTTTCCCAGTCGCGTTGCAGCATCACATAGTTGTGAGTGTCGAACTCGCTGTCGGCCAAGCCGACCAGATGGCACAGGCCCTCGGGGTGCTCCAGGGCGATGCAGTGAGCGTCAAAAATCAGGTGTTGCATAGGGTCTCGCTCACGCAGGCAGCCAATGCGCCAGCCCCGGCAGCGCGGCCTGGGTGGCTGCGTAGCCGGCGTCTATGGCTTCCTGGGCGCGGTGGAAGTCCAACAGGCCGAGGTGGGCCAGGCGCGGGGCGACCACCAGCTCGGGCGGGTCGCCGGCCATGCGGCTGCGGGTGATGCGCATCTGCATGATGTTGACGCTGGTCATCACCACATCGAGCATCGAAGGCGTGGGCAGGCTGGCGGCGGGTGGCTCCGCTCCCGAGGGGCTGGCTGCCACACCGGGCAATATGGACAGCAGCCGCGTGGTCCAGGGTGGGGCCGCAGTCTTGTCCGCCCCCTCTGGCAGAGCATCTGCCGCTGCTTCCGCAAGCGGAGGCAGCGGTGCTGCTGCCGCATCCTGCGTCACGGTCAGCGGCTGCATATGGCGCAGCAGAATATCGGCATTCAGGTCCACGGCAATCACGATGTCTGCGCCCATGGCGCGTGCCAGCGAGGCCGGCACCGGATTGACCAGGCCGCCGTCCACCAGCATGCGGCCATCGCGCAGCACCGGGGTGAACAGGCCGGGCAGCGCGATCGAGGCACGCACGGCGTCGGCGATGGAGCCGCTGCGCAGCCAGACTTCGGCGCCGGAATGCAGGTCGGTGGCCACGGCGGCAAAAGGCCGTGGGGCGTTTTCTATATCGAAATCAGCGAAGTTGCGGCGCCAAAAACTGATCAGCTTTTCGCCCTTGAGCATGCCGCCGGCCAGGTTGAAGTCCATAAAGCCGAACACGTCGCGCATGCCCAGGCCCAGCACCCAGTCGGCAAAGCGCTCCAGCTCGCCGGCCGCATAGGCCGCGCCCACCAGGGCGCCAATCGAGCTGCCGCACACCACATCGGGCTGTATACCGGCCTCCTGCAAGGCCCGCAGCACACCGATATGCGACCAGCCGCGCGCCGAGCCACTGCCCAGCGCCAGGCCCAGTTTGGGTGCGCGCCGGGCCAGGGCCATCAGAGACCTTCTTGCGGCATACCGCCCTGCAGCAGGGCCAGCAGGCCGGCCTCGTCCAGCACCTTGACGCCCAGCTCCTCGGCTTTGGCCAGCTTGCTGCCGGCTTCTGCGCCGGCCACCACATAGCTGGTTTTTTTGCTGACCGAGCCGGCCACCTTGGCACCGGCCGCTTCCAGCATGTCCTTGGCGGCATCGCGTGTCAGCGTGGGCAGGGTGCCGGTGAGCACCACGGTCATGCCGGCCAGAATCTGGGCCGGCTTTTCGGCCGGAGGCCCCTCCTTCCAGTGCACGCCGCAGGCGCGCAGCTGCTCCACCACCTCGCGGTTGTGGGGCTGGGCGAAGAAGGTGTGGATGCTATTGGCCACGATGGGCCCCACATCGCGCACCTGCACCAGGTCTTCCACGCTGGCGTCCATGATGGCGTCCAGCAGGCCGAAATGGCGAGCCAGGTCCTTGGCCGTGGCCTCGCCCACATTGCGTATGCCCAGACCGAACAGAAAGCGCGGCAGCGTGGTGGACTTGGATTTTTCCAGCGCATCCAGCACGTTCTGCGCGGACTTTTCGGCCATGCGCTCCAACGCAATCAGCGATGTCAGGCCCAGCTTGTACAGATCGGGCAGGGTGCGCACCACGCCGCTGTCCACCAACTGGTCGACCAGCTTGTCACCCAGGCCTTCGATGTCCATGGCACGGCGGGCGGCAAAGTGCAGCAAGGCCTCCTTGCGCTGTGCGCCGCAGAACAGGCCGCCGCTGCAGCGGTGGTTGGCCTCACCCTTTTCGCGCACCACGGCGCTGCCGCAAATGGGGCAAGCCGTGGGCATGCGGAAATTGGGTACATAAGCGGGACGTTCCCCAGGAACCTTGCCGACTACTTCGGGAATCACATCACCGGCGCGGCGCACGATGACGGTGTCACCCACGCGCACGCCTTTTTTGCGTGTCTCGAACAGGTTGTGCAGCGTGGCATTGGTGACTACCACGCCGCCCACGGCCACCGGCGCCAGGCGCGCCACGGGGGTGAGCTTGCCGGTGCGACCCACTTGCACATCAATGCCTTCCATGACGGTGGGCATTTCCTCGGCCGGGTATTTGTGGGCCACGGCCCAGCGCGGCTCGCGCGTGACAAAGCCCAGTTGGCGTTGCTGGGCCAAGCTGTTGACCTTGTAGACCACGCCATCGATCTCATAGGGCAGCGCGCTGCGTTCGGCGCCCATGCGCGCATGAAACGCTACCAATTCTGCAGCGCCATATGCAATACACACCTGCGGCGCCACCGGAAAACCCCAGCTCTTCAGTTGCTGCAGCATGGCGTAGTGGGTGCCGAACTGCGGGCCACCCTCGGCTGCGGGCGTGATGTCGCCCAGGCCATAGGCAAAAAACGACAGCGGGCGCTGGGCCGCGATATTGCTATCGAGCTGGCGCACAGCACCGGCTGCGGCATTGCGCGGGTTGGCAAACAGCTTGCCCCCGACCGCCTCCTGGCGCTCGTTGAGCCTGGCAAAGTCAGCGCGGCGCATATAGACCTCGCCACGCACCTCCAGCACGGGCGGCACACCGCCCTCTCCCATGGGCAGAGTCAAAGGAATCTGGCGGATGGTGCGGATGTTGTGCGTCACCTCTTCACCCACCTCGCCATCACCACGGGTGACGGCGTGGACCAACTGGCCCAGCTCGTAGCGCAGGCTCATGGCCAGACCGTCGAACTTGGGCTCGCACACATATTCGACGGCAGCAGCGCTGTCTTCCAGCTCCAACTCACGGCGGATGCGGGCATCAAAGGCCTGAGCGCCTGTGGCTTCGTTGTCGGTTTCGGTGCGGATGGACAGCATGGGCACCACATGGCGCACCGGCGTCAGACCATCCAGCACCGCGCCAATCACGCGCTGCGTGGGCGAGTCGGGGGTGATGAATTCGGGGTAAGCGCCTTCCAGGCCCTGCAGCTGCTGGAACACACGGTCGTACTCCCCATCGGGCACGCTGGGCGCATCCTGCACATAGTATTCATGCGCCCACTGGTTCAGCTGGGCACGCAGAGCCTGCACCTTGTCCACTACCGCTTTGGGTGCAGTCTGTGCAGCCGGCTCGGGCGTTTGGGCCCCAAAAAGGTCAAAACTCTCGGTCATTGCAATTCAATTATTCATGGTGCTGTGCGTGGCAGAAAGCCCCCTCACCCCCACCCTCTCCCGCAAGCGGGCGAGGGAGAAAGAACCGGGACAGGCCCCCATCCCTGCCTTCCCCCGACGGGGGAAGGAGCAAAGTACGGGCGCATGAAGTCCCCCTTTCGCCAGGGGCACCGCGCAAGGGCCGCCCCGCCGCGCTGGTGCCGTTCCCCTCCCGCGTAGCGAGAGAGGGGGAAGACGCGCAGCGGCTCAGGGGGTGCCTCAATTACTCAATTAAATAATCGTCGCGCCAGCATGGAGCCGGCCGACAGCTCGCGCTGGTCCAGCTGGTCGTACAGCTGCTCCAGGTCCACGGCAATGGGTTCCAGCACCTGGGGGTGCAGCGGCGAGCCATTCTGGTCGCACAGCACGCCATCCATGGCCTCGCACAGGGCCTGGGCCACTTCGCGCAGACGGGCAAAAGGTTGTTCGGCGCGCGGCACCTGGGGCACGTCCAGGCTCAGCGTCACCTCGTGAAAGGCTGTGCGGTCCAGGTCGGCTGCCTGGGCGGCCTGGGCGTCAAAGCCCAGTACCAGCTGCGGATAGTTGCCAGGCACGGGCGACGGCAACACCATGCGGCCGGGCATATTGCTCATCACAAAGCCCAGCTGGCCGGCGTGCTGGCGCACATAGCCTGGGCTCCAGGCGGCAGTGCGGGCGCGCAGCATAAAGCTCAGCTGTGCGTCATGTTCGCTGGCGAACTGGTCCAGCTCGCGTGCGCGGCCCACCTCGTGCAGCATGTCGGGCAGCTCCAGGCTGGCGCCCAGGGTGTCAGCAAAGTGCTGGGCCTTGGCGGCAAATTCGGAAAACTCGATTTCGTTGAGCGCACCCGTGCGGTTGGCCAGCTGCACACCGGCCTGAAAAGCCTTGTAGCGCTGGCCGGTGCGCACGCTTTCCCATTCCCCGCTGGCCTCGTTGAGGCCCTCGATGCGAAACGGCTTGCTGCCGGCGCGGCGGGTCGTGGGCTGGATCTGCAGCGCGGCTTCGCCGCTGACCAGTTGCTCCAGGTGGATGGGCGCCATGGCGTCGATCAGGCCATCCAGGGCCAGCTTGCGCTCGGCCGGGATGGCGGGCGCGGCTTGCGGCAGGCTGGGCTCGGCCATCTCCGATGCGGCCATGGAGCGCTCCGGCGCCGTGGCACCGGTCTGCAGCTCGGGCATGGCGCTGACATCTAACGCAGCAGCTTCAGCACCGGCACCGGCATCGAGCAGCGGGTCATGCAGGGGCGCTGCGGACTGTGCGGCAGCTGCCGGGCGCAGATGGGGGGGCAGATTGGTCACGTCCAGGCCGTCAAGCCCGGGCTCGAAGCGCGCCGCATCTTCCGCGCCCTGGCGCTGTTGTTCGTCCCGGTCGGCCCGCTTGGGCGCATGGCGCCGGTTGTTCCACGCGTTATAGGCCACGATCAGACCGAGCAGGATCACGCCCACAACGGCCAGGCTTATTTGCAAGGTACTCATGAATGCATTCTTTGGGTGTCAGGCATCGGCCATGGACAGTGCGGACTCCATGTCCACTGCCACGATGCGGGAGACGCCTTGCTCCTGCATGGTCACGCCGATGAGCTGCTGCGCCATTTCCATGGCGATCTTGTTGTGACTGATGAACAAAAACTGGGTGCTGGTGCTCATGCTGGCCACCAGTTTGGCATAGCGCTCGGTATTGGCGTCGTCCAAGGGGGCATCCACCTCGTCGAGCAAACAAAAAGGCGCGGGGTTCAGCTGGAAGATGGCAAACACCAGGGCAATGGCGGTCAGCGCCTTCTCACCGCCCGAGAGCAGGTGAATGGTCTGGTTTTTCTTGCCTGGGGGCTGGGCCATGACCTGCACGCCCGAGTCCAGGATTTCATCGCCGGTGATGATGAGCTTGGCCTGGCCGCCACCGAACAGCTCGGGGAACATACGACCGAAATGGTGGTTGACGGTGTCGAAGGTGCCGGACAGCAGCTGGCGGGTTTCGGCATCGATCTTCTTGATCGCGTCTTCCAGCGTGTTCATGGCGCGGGTCAGGTCGTCCATTTGCGCGTCGAGGAAGGTCTTGCGCTCGCGGGCAATCGTCAACTCCTCCAGGGCCGCCAGGTTGACCGCGCCCAGGGCCGCGATGTCGCGGTGCAGGCGGTCGATGTCGCCCTGCAGACCATGGAGACGCACATTGCCTTCGGTGATGGACTGGGCCACGGCGGCCAGATCGGCATTGGCCTCGGTCAGCAGGCCTTCGAACTGCTCCACACCCAGGCGCGCGGCCTGCTCCTTGAGTTGGAATTCGGTGATGCGCCCGCGCAGCGGCTCCATGCCGCGTTCCAGCTGGGTGCGGCGCTCGTCGCTGGCGCGCAGTTTGTTGGTCAGGTCGTCGTACTGGCTGCGGCAGGCGCCCAGGGCCTGCTCGCGCTCCATCTTGATGTTCAACGCATCCTGCAGGCCGCCTTGGGCGGCCGCGTCGTTCAGCCGGCCCTGCTCAGCCAGGGCGCGCTCGCGCTCCTCGCCCAGGGCCTTGGACTGCTGCACCGCGGTTTCCATGGTGCGTTGCAGCTCGCCCTTGCGTGCTTCCACGCTGCGCTGGCTGAAGGTCGCCTCCTGGGCGCGGCGTTCCAGCGCGCGCTGCTGCTCGCGGCATTCGGCCACCTTGCGCTCGCATTCGATCACGCGCTCGTCCAGCTGGGCATGGCGCTCCTGGCTGTCGGCCAGCTGCATGTCCAGCTCTTCAAAGCGGGCCTCGGCGGTCACGGCGCGCTCCTGCAATTCCTCGAGCTGGGCCTTGACTTCACCCAGGTCGGTATCCAGCTGGGCCGTGCGGGCGCGGGCCTGCTCGGCCAGCTGGGTGAGGCGCAATGACTCCACCTGCAGCTCATGGGCGGTCTGCTTGGCTTCCGAGGCCTCGCGGCGGGCGGCCACCAGGCGCTGCGAGGCGTCGGCATAGGCGCTTTCGGCGCGGGCCAGGGCCATGCGTGCCTCTTCGTGGATCAGGGCCTGGGCACGCAGCTCTTTTTCCAGGTGTTCGATTTCCTGGGCACGGGCCAGCAGGCCGGATTGCTCGGAATCCTGGGCATAAAAGCTGACGCTGTGGGCCGTCACGGCGTGGCCGGTGGGCACGTAAATGGTGTCGCCGGGTTGCAGAGCGGCGCGGCGGTTCAAGGCCTCGTCCAGGCTCTGCGCGGTCTGGCAGCCGGTGAGCCAGTCCACCAGCACGGCGTGCAAGCCGGGGTCCTGCACGCGCAGCAGATCGGACAGGCGATGCGAACCACCCGTGGCGCCCGCAGCCGCAGCGTCGACCGGCTTGTTGTAGAAGGCCAGGCGGGCCGGCGGCGCATCTTGCCCGCCTGCACCCAGAAAGCCGCGCACCATGTCCAGGCGGCCGACTTCCAGCGCGCCCATGCGCTCGCGCAGCGCGGCTTCCAGCGCGTTTTCCCAGCCGGGCTCCACATGCAAGCGGCTCCACAGGCCTTGCAGACTGTCCAGTCCATGCTTGGCCAGCCAGGGCTGGAGCTTGCCGTCGGTTTTGACTTTTTCCTGCAGGGCCTTGAGGGCCTCCATGCGGGCCGACAGATCGGCCTGGCGGGCGCCCTCCTGGTTCAGCGCCTGTTGGCGCTGGCGGCGATCGTCATCGAGCTGGGGCACGCTGTCCTGTAGCTCAACCAGGGCGGCCTCGGCCATCTCGGCCATTTCGGCCGCTTCCTCGTACTGCTGACGCAGATTGTTGACCCGGGCTTCGTCGGGTGCGGCCAGGGCATTGCGGTCGGTGCGCAAACGCTCGTGGCGGCTTTCCAGCTGGCGGGTTTGCTCGCTGGTGCTACGCTGCTCGGCGGCCAGCACCTGAATTTGCTGCTGCACATGGCTGACCTGCTGGCGTTGCTCGTTGGCCTTGGTCTGGGCGCTGCGGTGGGCGTCTTCCAGATCGGGCAGCTGCAGCGATTGCTCTTCCAGCTGGGCGGCCAGCATCTCGGCCTGCTCCTCGGCGTCCATGCCCTGGCCGGCCAGCTGTTCCAGCTCGATCTCGGCCTCGTCACGGCGCACACCCCAGCTGTCGATCTGCTCGGCCAGTTGGGCCAGGCGCTGCTCCACGCGCTGGCGGCCTTCGACCACATAGCGAATTTCGGCCTCCAGGCGCCCCACTTCGGCCGTGGCCTCGTAGAGCTTGCCCTGGGCCTGGTTGACGGTGTCGCCGGCCGCATAGTGGGCCTGGCGTATGGCTTCCAGGTCGGCCTCGATATGGCGCAGCTCGGCCATGCGGGCTTCCAGCTCGTTGACGGCCTCCAGCCCTTCGGCGCGGATCTTGGCCATATCGGCCTCGGCATCGGCACGCTTCAAAAACCACAGCTGCTGCTGCTTCAGCGTCACGCCGGCATGCAGGGCGTTGTACTGGGCAGCCACTTCGGCCTGCTTTTCCAGCTTCTCCAGATTGCCATTGAGCTCGCGCAGAATGTCTTCGACGCGGGTCAGATTCTCGCGCGTGCCGGAGAGGCGGTTTTCGGTCTCGCGGCGGCGTTCCTTGTATTTGGACACGCCGGCCGCTTCTTCCAGAAACAGGCGCAGCTCTTCGGGGCGCGACTCGATGATGCGGCTGATCGTGCCCTGGCCGATGATGGCGTAGGCGCGCGGGCCCAGGCCGGTGCCCAGGAACACATCCTGCACGTCGCGGCGGCGCACCGGCTGGTTGTTGATGAAATAGCTGCTGTTGCCGTCGCGGGTGAGCACGCGTTTGACGGCGATTTCACCGTACTGGCCCCACTGGCCGCCAGCGCGGTGGTCGCTGTTGTCAAACACCAGCTCCACGCTGGAGCGGCTGGCCGGCTTGCGGTGCGTGGTGCCGTTGAAGATCACGTCCTGCATAGACTCGCCACGCAGCTCGCTGGCCTTACTCTCGCCCAGCACCCAGCGCACGGCATCCATGATGTTGGACTTGCCGCAGCCATTCGGCCCCACCACACCCACCAGCTGGCCTGGCAGCAGGAAGTTGGTGGGTTCGGCAAATGACTTGAAGCCGGAAAGCTTGATGGAATTGAGGCGCACGGATCAGTTCAGCGTCGGGAAGGTGAAGGCGTGGAGCGTACGAAGCAGGCAAACAGGCCCGCATGATACCGCGCCTGTGCGCCCGGCTCGGGCTTGACCGGGCGGCCTGCCTGCAAGCCAAATCCCGCAGTCACGCCCACAGGGTGTGCAAGCGCAGCTATGGTTTGGCGAGCGTGCACCAGGGTGGTGTGGAGCTGGCCTAAGAGCGTGTTCACGATCTAAGAACGTGTTCAAAGTCTCGCCAGATGTGAGAAGCTCGCAGGATGAGAAAAGGCTACCCCAGCGATATCAAGCGTGAGCAGTTCGAAGTGATCCGGCCAATGCTGGAGAGTGCGCACAAAAGGACGCCCCCACGCAAGGTGGAGCTTTACGAGGTGTTCTGCGCCGTGCTGTATCTGCTGCGCACGGGCTGCCAGTGGCGAGCGCTGCCCAGCGACTTTCCCAAGTGGCGCACGGTGCATTCGTACTGGGCGATCTGGAGCGAGCCCCGCGAGGAAGGCAGCCTGCTGGAGCAGGCTTTAAAAAAATCAGGTTGGCGCGGCCCGCGAGAAACTGGGGCGCAACGCATGCAGCGCGTTCTTGATTGTGGACGCGCAGAGCGTGAAGAACACGGACACGGCGGGGCTGAAGGGCTATGACGCGGGCAAGAAGGTCTGTGGGATCAAGCGCCACATTGCGGTGGACACGCAGGGGCTGCCACATGCCATTGCGGTGACCACGGCCGAGGTAACGGACCGCAAAGGTGCCCTGCAGGCCCTGCAGCGCTGTAAGCGGACGTTGGGGCGAGTGCAAGGCGTGCTGTGCGACAGCGGCTACGTGGGCCAGCCCTTTGCGCAGGGCGTACAAGAGATTCTGGGCGAGCACGTGACGGTGCAAATCGCCAAGAGGAGCGAGATGCACAGCTTTAAGGTCATGCCCAAGCGCTGGGTAGTGGAGCGCAGCTTCGCCTGGCTGGAGAAGAACAGAAGGTTATGGAAAAACTGCGAGCGTTGGCTCAACACCAGCTTGCAGTTCGTCCATCTGGCGTTCTTGGGGCTCTTGCTCAGGAGACTTTGAACACGCTCTAAGCACTGCGCGGCCCGAAGGCGATGATGGCCATGCCCCCCAGGCAGACCAGGCCGCCCAGCAAATCCCAGGCCGTGGGGCGCACGCCGTCCACCATCCACAGCCACAGCAGCGCCGCCGTGACATACACCCCGCCGTAGGCGGCGTAGACACGCCCGCTGGCATCGGGGTGCAGCGTCAGCAGCCAGGCAAACAAGGCCAGGCTGGCGGCTGCGGGCAACAGCAGCCAGGCGCTGCCCCCCTGGCGCAGCCAGAGCCAGGGCAGATAACAGCCCACGATTTCGGCCACCGCCGTCAGCAAAAACAAGGCCAGGGTACGCATGGAGATTGTTCGCAAGAAAGCACAAACCATAGCATGCCAAGCGTATGCAGCGGGCGATGGAGGCGGGTTCGACTGCTGGTTTCAGCAGCACCCCAGAGCCGGCGGCTGCATTCAGCCCGTGTGGTGCTGGCCTCTGAACTCCGCGACCCAGTTCTCGAACTGCGCCACCGATATGGCCGGGCTGAACAAATAGCCCTGCCAGGCATGGCAGCCGTTGGCGTCCAGAAAGTCGCGCTGCGCCGCGGTTTCCACGCCTTCGGCGATCACGCGCAGGCCCAGGGTGCTGCCCAGGGCGACGATGGTCTTGGCAATGGCCTGGTCGTTGGCATTGGTCAGCACCTCGCGCACAAAGCTCTGGTCGATCTTGAGCTGCTCCAGCGGCAGGCGCTTGAGGTAGGACAGCGAGGAATAGCCCGTGCCAAAGTCATCCAGCGAGAAGCCCACGCCCATGGCGCGCAGCTGCTCCATCTTGGCAATGGTGTCCTCCACATCGGACAGCAGCAGGCCCTCGGTCAGCTCCAGCTTGAGCCGGTCGGAACGCACGCCGTGCGAGGCCAGGGCCTGCTCCACGTCCTGCACAAAATGCGGCAGGTGGAACTGCACGGGGCTGACGTTGACGGACACGGCCAGCTCGGCCAGATCCGGGTGCTCGGCCCACAGCGCCAGCTGGCGGCAGGCCGTGTGCAACACCCAGCGGCCCAGCTGCAAGATCATGCCGTTGTCCTCGGCCAGGGGGATGAACAGGGCCGGCGAGATGAAGCCCTTGCTCGGGTGCTTCCAGCGCAGCAAGGCCTCGGCCCCCACCACCTGGGCGCCCATGACCTGGGGCTGATAGCACAGCTCGAACTGGCTTTGCGCCATGGCCACGCGCAAATCTGTCTCCATCTCGGCGCGGGCGCTGATGGCCGACTGCATGCGGGGATCAAAGAAATGCAGGGCATTGCGTCCGGCGCTCTTGGACTCGTACATGGCCAGGTCGGCGCGCTTGAGCAGCTCTTCCACGGTTTCATTCTGGCCGTGGAAGGTGGCGGCCCCCATGCTGACGGTGACATGGCAGGGCGCCATGCCCACCTGGAACGGGGCCTGCAGCGACTCCATCATGCGCCGACCCACTTTTTCGGCCTGCTGCGCGGCCTGCAGGGCATCGGTGGGCAGGCCTTCGAGCACCACGGCAAATTCGTCCCCGCCCTGGCGTGCCAGGGTGTAGCCCGGGTGGCCGCCATGGGCCAGGCTGTGCGAGAGGCGTTGCGCCACCTGCAGCAGCAGCGCATCGCCCTGGTCATGGCCCTGGGTTTCGTTCAGCGTCTTGAAGTTGTCGATGTCCAGCAGCAGCAAGGCGCCTGCGGAATGGCCGCGCGCGCAGAACTGCAGGGCATCGTGCAGACGGTCCAGCAGCTGGCGGCGATTAGGCAGCTGGGTGAGCATGTCGAACAAGGCCAGGTTGCGGATTTTTTCCTCGGCCTGCTTGCGCTGGCTCAGGTCCATCAGTGTGAAGACAAAGTCACCCTGCACCGGGCCGCCCGACAGCTCCAGCGCCCGAATCTTGCCGTCCTTGCAATGCACGGCCAGCTCGCAGGCCGGCATCACGCCCAGGGCATAGGCCTCGCGGCGGGCGGACTCCACCCAGGCGCGGGTGGTGATGCGCTGGGCCTCGTCCGGCTGGACCGCACGCCACCAGTCATCCAGCGTGAGCAGCTCCTGGCGGCCGTAGCCCGTCAGCGCGGTGAAGCGGTCGTTGACCGAGACGATGCGCTGCTGCACATCCACGATCAGCATGCCCACCGGCAGGGTCTGCAGCATGGCGGCCAGGCGACTTTCGCGCTGCTCCAGCGCGGCCTGCAGGCCGCGGCGCTCGGAGACATCCTGCACCACCGAGATATGCTGACCCAGCCGCTGGTGCTGGCTGTCCAGCAGCGGAGACGCGGCCACCTCCAGGCACACGGTCTGGCCGTCGCTGCGTATCATGCGCTTGGCCTGCAGGTAGTTGGATATCTCGCCCTCGTTCAGGGCATCCATCAGGCGCCGGCTTTCGGCCACATCCTCGGGCGCGGTCAAGGCCAGCACGTTCGTGCCGAGCAATGCCTCTTCGGAATAGCCCAGGATTTCGCAGTAGCGCTGGTTGACCTGCACAAAGCAGCCAGTCAGCGAATCGACCTTGCTCACCCCCATGCCGCAGTGGTGAAACAGCGCATGAAAGCGGTCATTGCTTTCCTGCAGCGCGGACTGGGTGTGCTCCACTTCCTGGCGTGCCTGTTGGCGCTGGCGGGCCAGCAAGGCCACCAGCAGCGCCAGCAAGGCGCTGGCAGCCAGGCCGCCCGCCCCCATCAGCCAGGGGTGAGCAGCTTCCACCCCAGAAAGCATGGAGTTGCGCGGTACAAACTGGATGCGCCAGCGCCGGTCATGTACCGACAACTCGCGCACCAGCGGGGCCCTGTCCTCGGCCAGTTGCCCCCAGTCGGCAGCGGCATACACCTTGCGGCGCAGGCTGTCGCCGCCGGGCTGCTGGTCCTCGCGGCCCATATCGTCCACGGCCAGGGACATGCCTTCGAGCTGTGCCGTGGCCAGGACCGACTCCATCAGCTCGCGCATGCGCAGGCTCACATTCACTGCGCCCACAAAAGAGGGCTCGCTCTCCCCGCCCTTGATGAAGACCGGCGCGCGCAGCAGCACGCCCGTGGGGTCCTTGCCGTCTTGCAGCAAATTAAAGGGGGCGGTCATAGACACGGCGCCCGTGGCCCGTGACTGCAGCAGGCTGGCCAGGCTCTCGGGCTGCAAATACATGTCCAGCCCCACCAGAGCCGCATTGCCTTGCTGGGGCCAGACATAGTCGACCACGGCGTATTCGGTGCGATCCGGCGCCATGCGGATGCGGAAATGCTCCCCTTCCCGCCGCGGGCGCTGGGCCTCGCCCTGGGTCGGGGGCTGAAAGCTGGCGAGCTCTGCGGGCTGCAAGATGCGCGTGAAGGTCACGCTCTGCACGCCGGGGTAGCGACGCCGGACCTGCATCTCGATGACGGCGGTCTCGAACTCCTGGCGACTCAGCTGCGGTTTGAACGAAAAGCGGGCCTGCAGGCTTTTGATGACCTCGCTGTAGGCATCAATCCGGCGCTCCAGCGACTGCACAAAGGCATCGGCGCGATGGCTGGCGCGCTCGTGGGCCATGATTTGCACATTGCGCTGCAACACTCCGGCCAAGGCCATGCTGAGCACGCCTCCCACCAACAACACGGCTGCTGGCGGAAGCCAGACCGAAATCCATGTGCGCGACGAGGAAGAAACCACCATGCAAGCGTTACTGTGAAAGACAAGAGCCACCCTTGAAACGGCAACCCTCGCGTGGAAAAACCTCAACAGAATAGCGGTTTTATGGCAGGACTTAAGCATTGGCGCCGTTTTTCGTTCTGTACCGCTGCAAATACTTGCGCATAAAAAGGCTGCTACACGTCACTATAGTTTTTAAAAGCAAAAAGTTAGCGTGCACCCACCATGCTGCAGGCATGGCAATGCCAAACGGTCGCCCATCGCAGGTACAAAAAAAGGGACTGTCCATGACAGTCCCTTGGCCGCTTTACCAGCTTCAGGCATTGTGGCACTCAGTCCACCAGGCCCACGTAGACATGTTGTACATCGTCGTCATTGTCCAGGCCGGCCAGGAAAACTTGCACTTCTTCTTGCTGCTCCGCCGACAGGCTGCCCATGCTGACGGGGTTCTTGGCCTTGTAGCCCAGCTTGGCAGACAACACCTTGATGCCTTGGGCAGGCAGCGCCTTGGCCACGGTGTCCAGGTCGCCGGGCTCGGTGATGAACAGGGTCACGCCTTCATCGTCGGCGGGCTCGAAATCCTGGGCGCCCGCTTCGATGGCGGCCAGCTCTGCATCGGCACCATTTTCGGGCTCGCCCTCGACCATGCCCACATGGTCAAAGTCCCAGGCCACGGCGGTGAGCTGGCCCTTGCGGAAGCACACGCGCATATTGGGGGCCGTGCGGTTGGGGTTGTCGGTCAGGCACTCGACCATCACCGGCACGCGGTGGGGGGCATAGCCTTCGAACAGCACGCTGGCGTAATTCACGGCGTCGGCACCGGCACCGGCGCCTTTTTTCACGGCGCGGTCCAGCGTGTCCTTGGGCATGGAGGCCTTGCGGGCCGCTTCAATGGCCATGCGCAGGCGCGAATTTGCCGTGGGGTCGCCGCCGCCCAGTCGGGCCGCGACGGTGATTTCCTTGACCAGTTTGCCAAACAGCTTGCCTTTGGCATCGGCGACCAGGGCTTTGCCCTTGGCTTTCCATTGCGCGCCCATGGGTGCGATTCCTTTGTGTCGGGGTGAAGGGAACAACAAAGGCGCGGCCAGGAAATCCATGGACGCGCCTTGTGAAATATGCAGCCGACTTTATACACCTGCACGCAGTGCGCTGCGCGAAACCGCAGCAGCGCTCCACAGCGGCGCCAGGAAATTCCAAGCGCGTTTTTATGCCGCATTCATGCCAGATGAGCAATACCAACGGGCATTGATCGCTTCTTGAAACATAGCAAATGAAGCGAACACCGCGGCGCGCACCGCCTCATGCCGGCTCCAGCACCCCTCGGCGCAGCAGACGCTGGGCCTCATCGGCCGGCACGGGCCGGCTCAGGATATAGCCCTGGGCCACATCACAGCCTGCGGTCTTGAGATAGACCAGTTGGTCGCGCAGCTCCACGCCTTCGGCCACCACGCGCATCTTCAGGTTGTGCGCCAAGGTGATGATGGAAGTCACCAGCACCCCGGCTTCGGGGCTGGAGCGGATGTCATCCACAAAGGAGCGGTCCAGCTTGATGGTGTCTATGGGCAGGTTGCGAATCTGGCTCAGGCTGGAAAAGCCGGTGCCGAAATCGTCCAGGCCGATGCGCATGCCCATGCCTTCGAGCTGGCTCAGCACGCGCACCGCCAGGTCCACGGGCTCGACCAGGCAGCTCTCGGTGATCTCCACCTCCAGGTCGCTGGCGCGCACGCCGTATTCCATCAAATAGGTGGCCATGCGCGTGGGAAAGGCCGCATCGCGCAGCTGCAGCGGCGAGACATTGAAGGCAATGGGCACCATGTCCAGACCCTGCATGCGCCAGGCAGCCGCCTGCTGGCAGCAGGCGCGGATGACCCAGTCACCCAGCTCGACGATGAGGCCGTTTTTCTCGGCCAGCCCGATGAAGTCGCCGGGGTAGACCAAGCCGAACCGTGGGTGCTGCCAGCGCACCAGGGCCTCGAAGCCTTCGATGCGGCAGTCGTCCAGCCGCACCTTGGGCTGGAAATGCAGCACCAGTTGGTTGTCGGCAATGGCCTGGGCCAGCTCGCATTCCAGCTGCCAGCTGCGCCCGTCCGAGGGGTTGAGCCCCGTGTCATAGTAGGTGTAGCGCCCGCGCCCTGCCCGCTTGGAGGCGTACATGGCGGCATCTGCATGGCGACACAGGCTGTCCACGTCATGCCCGTCGCGCGGGAAAAAGGCAATCCCCATGCTGGGGCTGACCTGCAGCCGGTGGGTGGTACCACCTTCGACGATGTCATAGGGCTGGCTCAAACAGTCCAGCAATTTGACGGCCAGGGGCTCCATGTCCGTCATCTGCTCCATGGCCGTCGCCAGCAGCGCGAATTCATCACCCCCCATGCGCCCGACGATGTCGCTGCCCCGCACCTGGGTGCGCAGGCGCTGGGCCACGGCCTGCAGCAACTGGTCGCCCACATGGTGGCCCAAGGTGTCGTTGATGTGCTTGAAACGGTCCAGGTCCAGATACAGCAGCGCATAGTGCTTGGGGCTGCGCCGTGCCAAGGCCAGATGGCTGGCCACCAGCTCATTGAACATGCGGCGGTTGTGCAGACCGGTCAGGTGGTCGCAGGCGGCCAGCTCAAGGGCCCGGGTCTTTTCCTGCTCCAGCTGGCCAATCAAGGTCTGGTTCTGGCCATGCACGGCTTCCAGCGCCTGGAACAGGCTGTGCTGACGCCCCAGCGCCCGGGTCAGGGCCAGGGCAGCGAGCACGGTGATCGCCGTCATCACGCTCAGCAAGCCCCATACCCGCTGGCTGTTGCCCCGGTATTCGGCGCGCAGCTCCTGCAGTGCCTGGCTGACCACCACGGTAATGGGCATGCCCACGCTGCGGCGCCAGCTGGCCAGGTGCAGCTCCTGGTCTGCCAGGCGCAGCTGCTGGTAGCCTTTGTCGGCCCGGTACTGCGCCAGCTCGGGCAAACGCCTTGTGGATGGGGATGGCGTCAGGCTGTCGCCCTGCATTTCCACCAGCACCGTGCCGTCGCTGCCCAATAGATGGATGCTGCTGCCCCGGCGCAGATCCACATCCCGGTACAGCTCCAGAAAGTAAGCCATGTCCAGGGTCAGCAACAAATAGCCCTCGGATGCAGGCACGAGCTGCTCTGCCGCCCCCAACTGGGCCAGCGCATAAGCCGGGATGGGCAGCAGCAGCGGCACCTGCCAGGCCTGGCTGGAGTCCTCGGTAGACAAAACCACCAGCGCTTGGCGCGAAGCCAGCGGCGCCTGGGCCAGGCGGGGCCGCAGGGCTTGCAGCAGGCGTTGCTGGGCGGCCATATCGGCCGGCGCGGCAGAGCTGGAGACCAGCTCCATCTGCCCGTCCAGCACGGCATAGCGCACAAAGGTGCGGTCAGCGGCCTGCATGGCCAACAGACGGCGGCGGGTGCGGGCCACGCCCTCGGGGTCCTCGTCCAGTGCTTCGGCCGCAGCCAATGCCATCAAATGGCCTTTTTCGATGGCCTGCATCAGGCTCTCATGGACCATGGCGGCCAGCCCGGCCTGCTGCGTCTGGGCGTTGTCCATCAGCTGCCGCTCCTGGGCTTGCAGCCGCAAGGCGGTCAACCACCAGGCCAACACCAGCGTGGTCATCACCAGAATGGGGGGCGCCCAGCGCAACAGCGACCAGCCCGACACCGCAGCCAGCGCACGCAGCGCCCGCAGGCGCCATACCCCCGGACGAACATCCGCGGGAAAAGAAGAGGAAACAGAGGTCAAGATGGAGGTACGACAAACCGCAAGCTGCGTGCCGGCGATTGTGCGCAAGGCTTGTTACAAGTCAGTGACGCCAGGCGAGCTTGGCAGAGCGCGTAGACACGCTCTGAGGACGCGACAATACAGGCTCATTTGCTGTCGGGAGACTCCCCATGCTCAACGCCCTGTGGCTGGGCTTTTTTGTCATTGCGGCCTTGGCCGCCGCTGCACAGTGGCTGCTGGGAGGCCAGCCCCAGGTGTTTGCCGGCATGGTGCAGGCCCTGTTTGCCATGGCCAGGCTGTCGGTCGAGGTGATGGTGTTGCTGTTCGGCACGCTGACGCTGTGGCTGGGTTTTTTGCGCATTGCCGAGGAGGCCGGCGTGGTGCAGTGGCTGGCCAAGATGTTGGGCCCCCTGTTTGCCCGGCTGATGCCCGAGGTGCCGCGCGGCCACCCGGCGCTGGGGCTGATCACGCTGAACTTTGCCGCCAATGGCCTGGGGCTGGACAACGCAGCCACGCCCATGGGCCTCAAGGCCATGAAGGAGCTGCAGACACTCAACCCCCACCCCGATACCGCCAGCAATGCGCAGATTCTGTTTCTGGTGCTCAACGCCTCGTCGCTGACCTTGCTGCCGGTGACCATCTTCATGTACCGCATGCAGCAAGGCGCGCCCGACCCCACCTTGGTGTTCTTGCCCATTTTGCTGGCCACTTCCTGCTCCACGCTGGTGGGCCTGCTGGCCGTGGCCCTGGTTCAGCGCCTGCCCTTGTTCAGCCCCGTGGTGCTGGCCTATCTGCTGCCCATGGCATTGGGCCTGGCCGGCTTTATGGCCTTGCTGTCCACACTCAGCGCAGCAGCCCTGGCCAGCCTCTCGGCCCTGCTGGGCAATCTGACGCTGTTTGCATTGATCTTGCTGTTTGTCTGCCTGGGCGCCTGGAAAAAGGTGGCCGTGTACGACAGCTTTATCGCCGGCGCCAAGGAAGGCTTTGACGTGGCCAAGGGCTTGCTGCCCTATCTGGTGGCCATGCTGTGCGCCGTGGGCGTTTTTCGCGCCTCGGGGGCGCTGGGCTATGCACTGGATGGCATACGCTGGTGCGTGGATCTGCTGGGCGTGGACACGCGCTTTGTGGACGCCCTGCCCACGGCCCTGGTCAAACCTTTTTCCGGCAGCGCGGCGCGCGCCATGCTGATCGAAACCATGCAAAGCCAGGGCGTGGACAGCTTTGCCGCCCTGACCGCGGCCACCATACAGGGCAGCACCGAGACCACCTTCTATGTGCTGGCCGTGTACTTTGGCGCCGTCGGCATACAGCGCGCCCGCCATGCCGTGCCCTGCGCCCTGGTGGCCGAGCTGGCCGGCGTGGTGGCAGCCATCGTCGTGTGTTACCAGTTCTTCGGCTGAGCGCCTTGTCCGCAGCACCTGTCCGCAGAAGCTTGGCCATCCCATAGCGCAGCACGCTGCCCACGCCGTCTAAAACTGGCGGAACCCTACTCAGAAACACCGCGCAAGGGCCGCCCCGCCGCGCTGGTGTCGTCCCCCTGGGGGGAAGGCGCCAAAGGGGACTCAGGGGGGATCACATTTCCGGAACAATGCTTTCCGCGTAGTCGTAGAGCATGCCCAGGATTTCCTCGCCCTGCTCATTGGCCGTTTCGGACAGGGTGTCGATCTCGGCAAACATTTGCTCGGCGGTGCGGGCCCCGCTTTGGCCTTCGATCAGGAAGGCCGCGCGCAGTTGCTGCCAGCGCTCCTGCTCCTGCGGGTTCAGGGTGTGCGGCCAGTTGCGCGCACGCCAGCGGAACACCAGCTCGGGCAGACGCGCGTCGTCAAAGCCCATGCGGTTCATGGCCAGCTCCTGGGGGTTCTGGCTGCGCAGCTGGTTGAGGTGGCGGCGGTCATTGGGGCCGACAAAGCCGTTGTACAAATCCTGGTCCACATCCTGCGGGCCTTGGCCATCCTGGCGTTGGTAGACCCGCTTCCACAGCGCGCTCATATCCGGCAGCGCACGCGCCTGCACGGCGTGCTGTATGCACTGCTCCATGTCCAGGCCCCATTGCGCAGCCATCTCGGGTGAGAGGGTTTTGAGGTTGCGCACCACCATGGGCGATTTGTTGATGTGGATGCTCTTGATGGGCAGGCGCTGCACACCTTCGGGCAGCTCGGCCTGGCGGGTGAACATGCGCAAGCGCAGTTGCTCGGCATCCAGACTCGCCAACTCGGAGGGGTCGGCGTTCAGGTCCCAGCAGATCACCTCGTTCTTGTTGGTCGGATGCTGGGCCAGCGGCCACATCATGGCAATGCAGCCACGTGCCGGAGGAATCATGCCGCTGACATGCAAAAACGGCCTGGCGTCGGCCTGCACGGCGGGCAGGCCCATTTCATGCAGCACGCGGTCTTTTTTGCGCAGGGCAAAGGCGAATTCAAACAGCTTGGGCTGTTTTTGCTTGATGAGTCTGGCCAGCGCAATCGTGGCGCGCACATCGCTGAGCGCATCGTGGGCCTGCGCATGCGCCAGGCCGTTGGCCCGGGCCAGGTCTTCCAGCTTGAAGCTGGGGCTGCCGTCTTCCTTTTTCGGCCACTGGATGCCATCCGGGCGCAGGGCGTAGACCATGCGCACCACATCCAGCAAGTCCCAGCGGCTGCAGTCGTTCTGCCATTCACGGGCATAGGGGTCGATCAGATTGCGCCAGAACAGAAAGCGCGTCACCTCGTCGTCAAAACGGATGGTGTTGTAGCCCACGCCCACGGTGCCAGGTTGGCTGAACGCGGCCTCGATGCGGCTGGCGAATTCCACCTCGGGAACGCCCTCTTCCAGGCATTGCTGGGGCGTGATGCCGGTGATCAAACAGGCCTCGGGGCTGGGCAGGTAGTCGGGAGCGGGCTGGCAGTAGAGCATCAGCGGCTCGCCGACTTCGTTGAGCTCCATATCGGTGCGAATCGCGGCGAACTGCGCTGGTCGGTCGTAGCGGGGATTGACACCGAAGGTCTCGTAGTCGTGCCAGAGAAAGGTAAAAGATGCGGAATCGGCCATGGCGGGAGTATGCCCGCAAGTGGCGCCCCCTACCCGCACGCGTTCAGCACAAAACATGATGGGCTGGCATGCTGCGCTTTGCGGAGAAGCCCTCACCCCTGCCCTCTCCCGCAAGCGGGCGAGGGAGAAAAGTCAAGGAAGCGAAGCCAGACGCACCGCCCACAAAACTGGCGCGGCACAAGCCAAGGACACCGCGCAAGGGCCGCCCCGCAGCGCCGGTGTCGTCCCCCTGCCCGCGAGCGCAGCGAGCGAAGAGCGGGGGGAAGGCGCCGCAGGCGACTCAGGGGGGTGTCCTATAACAGAGGGGAACACAAGCGCGCTGCCGAGTCAAACAAGCGCTGCCAGAAAGACTGCGGTCGGGCATAGCCCACGCGGCGTGCGAGCTTGAGGTCTTCAACAAACTGGCTCGCCAACTTGGCATTGAAGTGCTCGCCGTAAGTCACGACACAGACTTCATAATTGAGGCGAAAGCTGCGGTTGTCGAAATTGGCCGTGCCTATGATGCCCAAGTGCTCGTCCACCACCATGGTCTTGGAGTGCAGCATGCTGGCCTGGTATTCAAAGACCTTGACGCCGCAGTTGATCAGCTCATCGAAATAGGAGCGCGCTGCAGCCGTCACCAGGCGCGAATCCGACTTTTCAGGCACCAGCAGGCAGACATCCACGCCGCGCAACGCGGCATTGGTCAGGGCCAGCATGCTGGGCTCGGTGGGCACAAAATACGGCGTGGTCAGCCACACCCGTTTCGTGGCCGCATTGATGGCGTACACATGAACGCGGTGGATCGCTTCCATATCGCTGTCCGGCCCCGAGGCCATGACCTGCACCACCTGGGAGCCCTCGGGCAGATCGGGCAGCAAGGCGTCGTAATCGCCGGGCTCGGTCTTGTGCTTGTAGTCCAGGGCGTAGGCCCAGTCTTCCAGAAACACCGTCTGCAGCCAGTTGACCACCGAGCCTTCCAGACGCACATGCGCGTCGTGGTAGGCATCGGCATGGATGCGGCGGTCCTCGGCATCGGTGATGTTGACCCCGCCCGTATAGCCTATGCGCCCATCGATCACCACGATCTTGCGGTGGGTGCGAAAGTTGGTCACCGGCCGCGCGCGCCGCCCCAGCTTGGTGGGGTGAAATAACGCGAATTCCGCCCCTGCAGCCTCGAGCGCGGCGAAATGCCGGCGGCCCAGGCGCTTGGAGCCCAGCGCATCCACCAGCAGCCGCACCTGAATGCCGGCGCGGGCTTTTTCGGCCAGCAGGTCCAGCAGGGCCTGGCCCGTCTGGTCGGGCTCGAAGATGTAGTACTCCAGGTGCACATGGTGCTTTGCGCCGCGCACCGCCGCCATGATGCTGTCAAAGGTGGCCGCGCCCCCTACCAGCAGCTCCACCTCCTCGGCCGTGCTGATCGGGAAATGGGTGCTGGATGTGACCAGCTTGACCACTTGCTTGAGGCTTTCCGGTGCCTCTGGCACTTTCTCGCGCAGGCGGGCCACGCTGCTGCGCATGCGCGATTTGCGCCGGCTGCGCAAACGCCGCAGCCGCTGGCGCTTCAGCCGCCGGGGCCCCAGAAAGTAGTACACGCCAATGCCCACCACCGGGATCACGGCCATGGAGAGCAACCAACTGAGCGTGGCCACCGGCGCACGGCGCTGCAGCAAGATCCAGATGCCCACCACCACCACATAGGCCGACCAGATGAGGGACAGGGCCAGCATCAGGGTGTGCTGCGTCAGTTGCGAGGCAATCCAGTCCACAAAATCTCCCAGCAAAATCGTTTCGGCCATGTGGCGCGGCGCATGGCCATGCGCACCAGCCGCAAGTATGCAGACAAATACGGCACGGCGCGGGTTGACCCGCTGCGGCGACGGGCAAGGAGCACATAAAAAAACCGGCAGGGTTGCTGCCGGTTTGATAGCACCCCAAGCATTGGCTGTCTGCTTGGGTGCCGTTTTTCCTTCTGACTTTAGTCAGCCGCCGTGGCCTCTTCAGGCTCGGTCGGTTCGGACTTGTTGCGGTCCTTCTTGGGCTGCGCCTGGATGTCCAGCTTGACATCGCCCTTGCCGTCGTTGGCATCGGCGATCCAATCCACCTCCAGCCGGCCTCCATCGACCAGTCGCCCGAACAGCAACTCGTCTGCCAGCGAGCGGCGGATGGTGTCCTGTATCAGGCGCTGCATGGGGCGAGCGCCCATCAGCGGATCGAAACCGGACTTGGCCAGATGCTTGCGCAGCGTGTCGGTGAAGGTGACTTCCACCTTCTTCTCGGCCAGTTGCTGCTCCAGCTGCAGCAGGAACTTGTCGACCACGCGCAGGATGACCTGCTCGTCCAGCGCCTTGAAGCCCACGATGGCATCCAGCCGGTTGCGGAATTCGGGCGTAAACAGGCGCTTGATGTCGCCCATTTCGTCGCCGGCCTGCCGCGGGTTGGTGAAGCCGATGGTGGCCTTGTTCATGGTTTCCGCGCCCGCATTCGTGGTCATGATGAGGATCACGTTGCGGAAGTCGGCCTTGCGCCCGTTGTTGTCGGTCAGCGTGCCGTGGTCCATGACCTGCAGCAGCACGTTGAAGATGTCCGGGTGCGCTTTTTCGATTTCATCCAGCAGCAGCACGGAATGCGGCTTCTTGGTGATGGCCTCGGTCAGCAGACCGCCCTGGTCGTAGCCCACATAGCCGGGTGGCGCGCCAATCAGGCGGCTGACCGCATGGCGCTCCATGTACTCGGACATGTCGAAACGGATCAGGTCCACGCCCAGGATGTAGGCCAGCTGCTTGGCAGCTTCCGTCTTGCCGACACCCGTGGGGCCGGAGAACAGGAAGGAGCCAATCGGCTTTTCCGGCTTGCCCAGGCCCGAGCGCGCCATCTTGACGGCCGAGGCCAGCATTTCCAGCGCCTTATCCTGGCCGAACACCACGCTCTTGAGGTCTCGCTCCAGCGTCTGCAGCTTGCTGCGGTCGTCGTTGGAGACATTGGCCGGCGGAATACGGGCGATTTTTGCCACGATCTCTTCGATCTCCTGGCGGTTGATGGTCTTTTTGCGCTTGCTCACCGCCAGAATGCGCTGGGCAGCACCGGCCTCATCGATCACGTCGATGGCCTTGTCGGGCAGGTGGCGGTCGTTGATGTACTTGGCCGACAGCTCGGCCGCAGCCTGCAGTGCCGCCAGGGCGTACTTGACGCCATGGTGCTCTTCAAAGCGGCTCTTGAGGCCCTTCAAGATGTCCACGGTTTCGGCCACGGTAGGCTCGACCACATCCACCTTTTGGAAGCGGCGCGACAGAGCCGCATCTTTTTCAAAGATGCCGCGGTACTCGGTGAAGGTGGTGGCGCCAATGCACTTGAGCTGGCCGCTGGACAGGGCCGGCTTGAGCAGATTGGACGCATCCAGGGTGCCGCCCGAGGCCGCGCCGGCGCCGATCAGCGTGTGGATTTCATCGATGAACAAAATCGCGTTGGGCTTGTCCTTGAGCGACTTGAGCACGCCCTTGAGGCGCTGCTCGAAGTCACCACGGTATTTGGTGCCTGCCAGCAAGGCGCCCATGTCCAGCGAGTAGACATTGGCTTCCAGCAGCACTTCCGGCACCGTGCCTTCGGTGATGCGCCAGGCCAGGCCTTCGGCAATGGCCGTCTTGCCCACACCGGCCTCACCCACCAGCAGCGGGTTGTTCTTGCGGCGGCGGCACAGGATCTGGATGGTGCGCTCGACTTCATAGTCGCGCCCGATCAAGGGATCGATCTTGCCATCCTTGGCCGCCTGGTTCAGGTTGAGGGTGTACTGCTCCAGCGGCGAGGCCTTTTCATTGCGCTCGTTGCCCATGCCTTCTTCGCCGTCCATGGGCGTGTCGGCCTTGGTGGGCTCCGGCGGCTCGCTTTTCTTGATGCCGTGGGCAATGAAATTGACCACATCCAGGCGTGTGACGCCCTGCTGGTGCAGGTAGTACACGGCATGCGAATCCTTTTCGCCAAAGATGGCCACCAGCACATTCGCGCCCGTCACCTCTTTTTTGCCATTGCCCGTGGATTGCACGTGCATGATGGCGCGCTGAATCACACGCTGGAAACCCAGCGTGGGTTGTGTATCCACCTCGTCGCTGCCTGCGACCTGGGGGGTGTTGTCTTTGATGAAGTTGCTCAGCGACGCACGCAGATCATCGATGCTGGCGGAACAGGCGCGCAGCACCTCGGCCGCGCTGGGGTTGTCCAGCAGGGCCAGCAGCAGGTGTTCAACCGTGATGAACTCGTGGCGCTGCTGCCGCGCCTCGACGAATGCCATGTGCAAGCTGACTTCCAGTTCCTGGGCAATCATGTAGTGACTCCTTTGCGCTTGCCAGTTAAGAGAATCTACTCTGAAATCGGGACGATCTGCAGTTATTCAATAGGTTCACTGACCGCCTGCAGGGGATGACCTGCTTTGTGGGCGGCCTGCAAGACCTGCTCGACCTTGGTGGAGGCGATGTCGCGGGAGTACACCCCGCAGATACCGCGTCCATCCAGGTGGATTTTGAGCATGATCTGGGTGGCGGATTCGCGGTCTTTGCCAAAAAATTCCTGCAGCACCAGGATCACGAACTCCATGGGGGTGAAGTCGTCGTTGAGCATCACCACCTGGTACATGGGCGGCGGCGCCACACGCTGGGTGCGCCTCTCCAGCACGACCGAGCCGCTGCCATCCTCCCGGGGAAGCTGGGGCTTGATGGAAGGCTGAAGAGGAGGTTGTTCGGTTGCCATGAAAATCATTCTAGCGATGGCGCAGCGCGCATTTGCCATGCGCACCGGGCCAGGGTAAATACAGTGGATGGTTTTCGGCTGCTGCTTGGCCGCGACACAGCCTGAAAAGATGTGACAAGGCTTTGCAACAGCGTATCAAAGAGTGGGTGCGAGGGGCTTATTCATAGACCACCTGGCTGCGACCGCTACCGGCCTCCGCGCACCAGGCTGCCAGGGCTGCATCGCTGGGGAAGAAGCGGCTGCTGTCCCCCAGTTGCAGCTCCACCAAGGCCGCACCCAGCGCGCTCTCGCAGCGCACGCCCAGGCGCACCTTGAGGCCGTGCAGCACATCGCCATGCTCGCTGGCTTCACGCTTGGCGGGAAACTCCCGCAGCATGCGCGGCACATCCGGCATTTTGTCGGTGGTGCTGACCTGCAGATAGCGGCCAAAGCGGCAGCGTGCATCGGCCAGCCCCCACAGATGCTGCACCTTGGCGCGCAGGCCACCGCTGAACCTGTCCACCTGCAGCTTGGCGCTGAAGACCACGAACTCGTCGTCCTTGAGCGTGTCCCGATGGGCATTGAGCAAGGCCTCATCGACCGAGGCTTCGATCACCGTGGACTTGTCGTCGATCTTGAACAGGCACAGCTTGCCGCGCTGGCCGTTGATGACGCGCAAATCGCTGACGATGCCGGCCAGTACCTGGGGCTCGCGGCTGTCGCGCAGCTCGGAAAGCGGCGTGCGCACAAAGCGGCGCACCTCGGCCTCCACCTCATCGAACAAATGGCCGGACAGATAAAAGCCCACGGCCGTTTTTTCCAGCGTCAATCGCTCCTTGATGCCCCAGGGCAGCACCTCGGCCAGTGGCGGCTCCTGCGTGCTGGAGCCCACGGCGTCCTCGCCCATCATGTCGAACAGGCCGCCCTGGTTGGCATTGGCCAGAGTGGCATTGGCGAACTCAAACGCGGTATCGACCGAAGCCGCCAACGCAGCCCGGTTCATGTGGATGGCATCGAAGGCGCCGGCCTTGATCAACGCCTCCAGCGTGCGCTTGTTCAGGCGGGAGCGGTCCACGCGCACGCAGAAGTCGAACAGGCTGGTGAACGGCCCTTTGAGATGACCGTTGGGACCCACGCCCTGCCCTTCGCGGGCGGCAATGATGGCCTCGATGGCCTGCTGGCCCGTGCCCTTGATGGCACCCAGGCCGTAGCGCACCACCTTGTCCGTCACCGGCTCAAAGCGGTAGACGCCGCGGTTCACATCGGGCGGCTCAAAGGTCAGGCCCATCTTCAGCGCGTCTTCATAGAGCACCTTGAGCTTGTCGGTGTCGTCCATTTCCACGGTCATATTGCCGCAGAAGAACTCCGCCGTGTAATGCACCTTGAGCCAGCCCGTGTGGTAGGCCAGCAGCGAGTAGGCGGCCGCGTGCGACTTGTTGAAGCCGTAGCCCGCGAACTTTTCCATCAAGTCGAAGACTTCGTCGGCCTTGTCCTGGTTGATGCCCTTCTTGGCCGCACCCTCTCGGAAGAGGTTGCGGTGCATGGCCATCTCTTCGACCTTCTTCTTGCCCATGGCACGGCGCAGCAAGTCGGCGCCGCCGAGCGAGTAGCCCCCCAGCACCTGGGCCGTCTGCATCACCTGCTCCTGGTAGACCATGATGCCGTAGGTTTCGGCCAGCACCTGCTCCACCAGTGGGTGGGGATATTCGATGTCCTCACGCCCGTGCTTGCGCGCCACAAAGGACGGAATCAGGTCCATGGGGCCCGGACGGTACAAGGCGTTCAAGGCGATCAGGTCTTCCAGGCGCGAGGGCTTGGCGTCCCGCAACATGCCCTGCATGCCGCGCGATTCAAACTGGAAGACGGCTTCGGTCTTGCCTTCCTGAAAGAGCTTGTAGGTGGGGTAATCGTCGAGGGGGATTTCTTCAAATTTGAAGTTCTCCTGGCCCTTGTGGCGCTGCATGATGAATTCGCGCGCGATTTCCAGGATGGTCAAGGTGGCCAGACCCAAGAAGTCGAACTTCACCAGGCCGATCTGCTCCACGTCGTCCTTGTCGTACATGGCCACGGCCGAATCGCTGCCCGGCTGCTGGTAGAGCGGGCAGAAGTCCGTCAGCTTGCCCGGCGCAATCACCACGCCGCCGGCGTGCATGCCGATGTTGCGGCACATGCCCTCGAGCTTTTGCGCCATCTCGATCAGCATCTTCACGTCTTCTTCTTTGTCCAGCCGCTCCGCCAGCGCCTGCTCGTCCACCGCATAGGTGTACTTGTCGTTCTCCTTGCGTGGGTTGGGCGGGTAGCGCAGCGTGACATGCAGGCCGGGCTTGTTGGGCACCAGCTTGGAGATGCCGTCACAGAAGTTGTAGCTCAGATCCAGCACCCGGCCAACGTCGCGGATGGCCGCGCGCGCGGCCATGGTGCCGAAGGTGGCAATCTGGCTGACGGCATTGCGACCGTAACGATCCTTCACGTAATCGATCACCCGGTCACGATTCGCCTGGCAAAAGTCCACGTCAAAGTCAGGCATGGACACGCGCTCTGGATTCAGAAAGCGCTCGAACAGCAGGTTGTAGTGGATGGGGTCCAGGTCGGTGATCTTCAGCACATAGGCCACCAGCGAGCCGGCACCCGAGCCCCGGCCCGGCCCCACCGGGCAGCCATTGTTCTTGGCCCAGTTGATGAAGTCCGCCACGATCAGGAAGTAGCCGGGGAAATCCATCTTCAAGATGATGCCCAGCTCAAACTCCAGCCGCTCCTGGTACTGGGGGCGCACTGCATCGCGCTTGGCCTCGTTGGGGAAGAGCAGCAGCAAGCGATCTTCCAGCCCCTCATAGGAGGACTTGCGGAAATACTCCGCCGCCGGAGAGCCATCGGGCGTGGGGAATTCCGGCAGAAAGTTCTTGCCCAGCAGCAGCGTCACGCTGCAGCGACGGGCGATTTCCACGGTGTTTTCCAGCGCCGTGGGCACATCGGCAAACAGGGCCTGCATCTCGGCGCTGCTCTTGAGGTATTGCTCGCGTGTGAAGCGCCGGATGCGCTTGGTATTGCCCAGCACCTCGCCTTCGGCAATGCAGACGCGGGCTTCATGGGACTCGAAATCATCCGGCTTGAAGAACTGCACCGGGTGGGTGGCCACCACCGGCAAATTTAAACGTCCGGCCAGCTGCACGGTCTGCGCCACCAGACTTTCGTCTTCGGGGCGGCCCGCACGCTGCAGCTCCAGGTAAAAGCGGTGGGGGAACATGGCCGCCATGCGCAAGGCCTCGCGCGCCGCGCCTTCGCTGTCGCCGCGCTGCAAGGCCTGGCCCACCGGGCCGGCGTTGGCACCGGACAGCAGAATCAAGCCATCGCCCAGCTCCTGCAGCCATTCCCATTTGCTCTGAGCCTGTGCCTGGCCCCGGGGCACATTGCCCGTCCACCCACGCGCCAGAATCTCCGAGAGGTTGTGGTAGCCCTGCTTGCTTTGCACCAGCACCAGCACGCGCGGGCCGGGGGCTCCGCCCTCGCCCTCCATGATCAGCTCGGCGCCCAGCACGGGCTTGACGCCCTTGCCCCGGCCCGATTTGTAGAACTTCAGCCCCCCGAACATGTTGTTGAGGTCGGTGATGGCCATCGCCGGCTGCCCATCAGCGGCCGCAGCCTTCAGGACATCGTCGATACGGCAGGTCCCGTCAACGACGGAAAACTCGGAGTGCAGGCGCAGGTGAACAAACATGGCCGCCATTGTAGAAAGGCGCGGAGCCCTTCACGCCCATGCCGACCTCATAACCTGCTGGCTGGAGTCCTTTGGGCTGCCGCTACAATGCCCCTCACGCTGTGGCTGCACCCGAGCTGCCTCGATGGTGTTTTTGCCACCCAACCCCCTACCCATTTCTTCTGTCCGAATGCTGTCCTCACTGCCCCGACATTGCCTGCCTCTGACTGCTGCCGTGCTGGCGGCCAGCCTGCTGGCTGGATGCAACACGACCAAGGACGATCCCACGGCCAAGTGGACGCCTGACCGCATCTACACGGAAGCCAAGGACGAACTCAACGGTGGCGGCTATGACAAGGCCGTGCCCCTGTTCGAAAAGCTGGAAGGCCGTGCCGCCGGCACGCCGCTGGCACAGCAGGCGCAGATCGACAAGGCCTATGCCCAGTACAAGGCGGGCGACAAGGCCCAGGCCATTGCCACGCTGGACCGCTTCATGAAGCTGCACCCCGCCAGCCCGGCCATGGATTACGCCCTCTACCTCAAAGGCCTGGTCAACTTCAATGAAAACCTGGGCCTGTTCTCCTGGCTGTCACGCCAGGATCTGTCCGAGCGTGACCAGAAAGCGGCCAAGGACTCGTTCGAATCCTTCAACGAACTGAGCAAGCGCTTCCCTGAATCGCGCTACGCCGCCGACTCACTCCAGCGCATGACTTACATCGTCAACTCGCTGGCCCAGTACGAGGTGCATGTGGCGCGCTACTACTATTCGCGTGGCGCCTATGTGGCCGCCATCGGCCGCGCCCAGACCGCCATTGCCGAATACGAAGGCGTGCCCGCCATCAAGGACGCGCTGGACATTCTGGCCAAGTCCTACGACAAGCTCGGTATGACCCAGCTGCGCGATGACGCCCAGCGCGTGCTGGAAGCCAACTACGCCGACGAGAGCACTGCCGCCCAGCGCCGCACCAGCAGCCCCTGGTGGAAGTTCTGGTAATTCAGCACCGGCGCCCCAGCTTGTGAATCCCCCCGCCTCTGCCAAGGCGCGGGGGTGCGGCCCCAGAGCTGATGTGCAAAAAGCGCCGCTCAAAAAATATTTTTACATTTGATCAATCTGTAATAAAAACTTCATTTTTATTACTACCCAGCATGAGCTGGCCCCAATATTGCGCTCGGTAAACTCCAGCCCTGTTTATTGGGCAGGAGCCAATCTGTATGACCTGGCATCCTGCATCCAGCGCACTTTGAATGCCTGCAGGGGCATCTTCAAACACCAGGCAATCCGAAGGCGCCATGCCGAGCCGATAGGCTGCGGTGGTATAAGGCTCGGGGTCGGGCTTTCCCTTTTGCACATCACCGGATCCGATGAGGAGTCTGGGTTCAGGCAGCCCGCTCCGCTTCATGCGCTGCAAAGCGACTGGGCGACAGGCCGATGTCACCACCGCCCACGGCGCATCTCCCAAGCCCTGCAAGAATTCACAGGCACCGGGAAGGGCTTGGGAAACCGCGGATGCCAACTCCATTTCCTCAAGCCTGCGGCACTCCTCAAGCACATCGAGCTGCGGCGCAACTTGCGCGATCACGTCTTGAGACCGAACTCCGTGGCAGATTTCAAGCACCGAGGGAAGAGGAATGCCATGTTGACGGCACCACTGCCCCCATATTTTCTCCACCTCGGAGGTGGACTCCACCAAGGTGCCATCCATATCAAAAAGCAAGGCTTTGAATTTGATGGAATGCATATTCTATTAATCCGTGGTTGATAAAAGAATGGCTTCAATTAATATAAAACTCAAGGATATACAAAAATGGTTATTTTCATTCTCTCAAAAAATATTCCAACACAGATAAAAATTACATAAGGTTTCGTATTATTTTTGAATAAATTATCAAATGCGATTTATATAATTCAGGATATTTGCAATGCCTTCGATTACTTTCGGCATTGAAAACTCAAAACGCCACTCCATAGAGTGGTTCATTGAAATTCATTTTCCATAGCAGGCCTGCGTACCGGCGAGGGCAGAGGCTTTCAGGGCTTTTCATCCGGCGCATCGGCGCAGGTCTCTGCACCACGGATTTCTTGCGTCGGCGGCGATGGACGCAGCAATGCCTGCAGCGCGGCCTGCCAGTCGGCCTCCTGGTCCAGCCAGCGCATGGCCGGCAGGGTTTTCAGCAGACTGCGGCCATAGCCCATGGTGCGCAAGCGCGCGTCGGCCACGACGACGATGCCGCGGTCTGTCTCGGTGCGGATCAGCCGCCCCACCCCCTGCTTGAGGGCCAGCGCCGCCTCGGGCAGCACATAGTCGGCAAACGGGTTGCGCCCCAGGCGCTCCAGCTGGCGTGAACGGGCCTCCACCAGGGGATCGTCCGGCGGGGGAAAGGGCAGCTTGTCGATCACCACCAGCTGCAACGCATCCCCCGGAATGTCCACGCCCTCCCAGAAGGTGTTGGAGGCCACAAGTACACAGCCACGCCCACCCACGGTACCGGCCCGGAAGCGCTGCATCAGCGCATGCTTGGAGCCCTGGCCTTGCACCAGCACATCCACGGGCTCCAGCAGCCCGAAACGTGCGCGCAGCAGCTGGCCTATAGGCTCCAGCGCCCGCAGCGTGGTGGTCAGCACCAGGGTGCGCCCGCCCAGCACGGCAGCGCCCTCACCGGCCAGTTGGGCCACGGCCGCGCTGTGGCCGGGCTCGCTGGGCAGGGGAAAGCGCTGGGGCACATACAGCGCGGCCTGGCGGGCATAGTCAAAAGGACTGTCCACCCGGAGCACCTGGGCACCTTGCAGGCCACAGGGCTCGGTAAACCAGCGCAGATCCGCGCCCAGACCCAACGTGGCAGAGGTGAAAATCCAGGCCGCATGGGGTGTATGGGCCGCTTGTGCGATGGCAGAGATGGGCGCTGCAGCTTGGGATGGCGCGGCCGGAGAAAGCGGCGGTGATGGCTCTGCGTCCGCAGCATCCCCTACCCCCACGCCATCCCGCGCGCTATCGGCAAGCAGCTCCGCCTTCTCCTCGGCCCCCGCCACGCCATCACCTTCCGGAAGCGGCGCTGCCCAGGCACCACCCGGCTCCAGGTCAGCATCGCTGAATGCCTTCACCTGCAAGGCCGGGTGGCCTGCCATCAGCTGCTCGCGCACCAGGCGGGCAATCTGCAGCGGCGACTCGGTCAGGCGCACATGCTGGCGACCCAACTCCAGCCAGCGCACGGCGTCATCCGGCACGGCACGCACAAAATGCGCCAACCGCTGCAGCAAGGCTTCTCCGCGCGTTCGCAGCTGGCCCAGGGCCGGTGCCATCTCCAGCACCCCGGCCAGGGCCTGGACCACGGCGCGCAAGGCCTGACCCACATGCACCACCGCAGCGCGCCAGGTGGCAGCGTCCAATGTCTCTGGCGCCAGGCCCTGCCAGCGCAGGCGCGGCTGGGCGCTGTGGGAGGGGCCGGCCAGCAAACGCCAGTCGCGCACGGCCTGCTGCAGGCGGGCGGCCAGCACCAGCCAGTCGGCCATGCCCCGGGCATGCTGGCTGGCGTCAGCCATGACATCGCGGGCATAGGCCAGCAGCTGGTTGCTGCTGAGCACCAGGCCGGCAAACTGGATACCGGTTTCGTTGAGCTGGTGGGCCTCGTCAATCACCACCACGCCCGCCTGGGGCAACAACTGGGCCATGCCGGATTCGCGCACTTCCAGGTCGGCAAAAAACAGGTGGTGGTTGACCACGGCCACATCGGCATCCAGGGCCTGCTGGCGGGCGCGGTTCACATGGCAGGCCTGCCAGTGGGCACATTCACGGCCCACGCAGTTGTCGCGGGTGGAGGTGACCAGAGGCATGACCTGGGAGTCCTCGGCCACATCGGGCAACTCGGCCATGTCTCCCGTGCGGGTGCTGCGGGCCCAGTCTTCCACCCGGGCTACGGCACGCAGCACCTGGGCGTCCAGCGGCTGCTGTCCCAGGCGCACCTGCAGCAGACGCTGCTGACACAGATAGCTGCTGCGCCCCTTGAGGCGCGCCATGCGCAGCGGCAGGCCCAGGCTGTGCACCAGACGCGGCAGGTCGCGGTTGAACAGCTGGTCCTGCAAGGCCTTGGTGGCGGTGGAGACCACCACGCGCTGGCCGCTGAGCAAGGCTGGCACCAAGTAAGAATAGGTTTTGCCCACGCCGGTGCCCGCCTCCACCACCAGCACGCAGCGCTCGTTGATGGTGCGGGCCACGGCCTCTGCCATGGCGGTCTGCCCGGCGCGCGGGTGGTAATTGGGTTCAGCCTGCGACAAGGCGCCGCCGGCGGCAAACACGGCGCGCACGCCCTCCAGCAAGGCGGGGTTCATACCCGGCCCTGCTCTACAGCATCAAAACTGCTTTTTACGCAGAGCAGATCAGCAGATTCAGCTCTTTTTTTCAGAGCGCCAACACCCTGCTCTGCGGCGGACATGGTGGGCGGCCTTCAGGGCTGCTGCTCGGGCATGGGCAGCGGTGCGCCCTTGCGTTCGGAGACGGCCTTGTCCCGGCGCTCATGGCGTTTGGCGCTATCTGCGGCACGCTCGGCGGCCTTCTCCTGTGCAACGGCACGGCGCTCGGCCTCGGACTGGACGCGCTCGGCCGCCTGGCGCTGCTTGCCTTCAACATGGCTTTGCTGCTGCTGGGCACGTTGCTGTGCCTGGGCTTCGCTGGCGGCCTTGTCCTGCAGCACATCGTCCTGGGTGCGCTTGGCCGGCTGCTGCGGTGTGCTCAGCGGCTGGCGCGACGCACCCTGCATGGGCTGGGGCTTGCGCGGCTCGTTCTGCTTTTGCTCGATGCTGTGCAGGCGCTCCGAGGACTTTTCACGCCGCTCGGCATCGTTGAGTTCCAGCTCGCGCTGGTGCAGTGCGCTTTCCTCGGTACGGGCCTGCTCGCGAACCTTGGCCAGGCAGTTTTCCACGGCAAAGCGGCGATAGCAGGCCGTCTCTTCTTTGTGCTGTTGGGCGGCCTGTACCTGGCGCCGTGCCGAGATGCTGCGGCGCTCGGCGTCGCGCTGGGCCTGGCGGGCCTCCAGCGCGGCAGCGCGCGCCTGCGGCTCTTCGGGCAACGGGGCGGCCGCAGGCTGCGCCAGGGCGCTGGCTGCCGCCAATGCCAGGCAGGCGGGCAGCAAATGGGAGAGAGCAAAGAAAGCGCGTTGTGGCATAGGGGTTCAGGTCAGCGAGGTGTCCACCTCTCGCCGTTCCAGCGAGAGGAATTCCTGCGACTGCATTTCATTCAGCCGCGAGACGGTGCGCGGAAACTCATGGGCCAGCGGCCCTTCGGTGTAGAGCTGCTCGGGTGGTACCGCTGCCGACATGATGAGTTTGACACGGCGGTCGTACAACACGTCCACCAGCCAGGTGAAGCGCCGCGCGGGCGAGGCCATGTTCACCGGCATAAAAGGCACATTCGAAAGCAGCACCGTGTGGAACTGGGTGGCGATTTCCAGGTAGTCGTTCTGCGAGCGCGGGCCGCCGCAGAGCTCGCGGAAGTCAAACCACACCACGCCGCCCGCACGGCGCAGGGCGCGGATTTCACGCGCCTCGATGTGCAGCACGGGGTTTTCGTCCTTGGCCTCGGCCAGGCGCTCGAAAGCCTCGGTCATGGCGGCATCGGCCGCCTGGCCCAGCGGGCAGTGGTAGAGCTGCACCATCTCCAGCGTGCGGCGACGGTAGTCGGTGCCGTTGTCGACGTTGACCACATCCATGCGCTCGTTGAGCAGGTCAATCGCCGGCTGTATGCGGTCACGATGCAGGCCACCGGGATAAAGGTCGTCGGGCTTGAAGTTCGAGGTGGTGACAAAGCCCACACCGTTGTCGAACAAGGCCACCAGCAGGCGGTGCAAGATCATGGCGTCGGTAATGTCCGCCACGTGAAATTCGTCAAAGCAGATCAGCTTGTAGCGCTTGGCTATTTTTGCGCCCAGGGCATCCAGCGGGTTTTGTGTGCCCTGCAGCACATGCAGCTCGCGGTGCACCTCGCGCATGAATTCGTGGAAATGCAGGCGCACCTTGCGCTTGATGGGTACGGCATTGAAAAAGCAGTCCATCAAAAAACTTTTGCCACGCCCTACCCCGCCGTACATATAAACGCCACGCGGAATCTCTGGGTTGTGGAAGATTTTCTTGATCGCGTTCGAGCGCCGCGATTTGTAGGCGGCCCAGTCGTCTGCGCAGCGCTGCAGCGCGTCCACAGCGCGCAGCTGTGCGGGATCGGCGGTAAAGCCTTTGGCGGCCAGCTCGGCCTCGTACGCTTGTCTCACATTCACCATCTATCTCCAACACGGGGTCCAGGGCTCAAGCATGCTGCTGCGTTCGGGCATGTCGCGGGAGAGGAAAGCGAAGATGACCGGACGCAAAGCGCCATGGATGCACGGCGTCAAAGCGGGGAGTGCAGGAAATTTCCACCAAGGCTGTAGCTCGCATGTCGAGCCTGCGACAAGCGCTCATTCTAGCCGCCCGGGACAAAGGCTTCGCACTGCGCCGCCTTGCCTGCTTTAGCGTGGACAGGCCGCCAGGACTGCCCGCTGCGGCACACCCTCTTCTACGCCAGATACCTGCCCCGTCCCTTCCCTTCTCCGCACTGCCAGGCAATGCCGCCTGCCCCGGCATGAGGGCAGCCAACCGGCCGCTCCCATGCCCCATATAAAAACAATAGCGGCCTGCACCCTCTTACCGGGCGCAGGCCGCTTTTTTTGATCAAACCGTTAGCGGGCTGATCAGAAGTTCAGCGTGCGCTTGTCCACGGCCAGTGCGGCTTCCTTGGTGGATTCCGACAGCGAGGGGTGAGCGTGGCAGATGCGGGCGATGTCCTCGGACGAAGCCTTGAACTCCATGGCCACCACGGCTTCGGAGATCAGCTCGGACACCATGGGGCCCACCATGTGCACGCCCAGGATCTCGTCGGTCTCTGCATCGGCCAGGAACTTGACCATGCCGGTGGTGTCGCCCAGCGCACGTGCGCGGCCGTTCGCCAGGAAGGGGAAGGTGCCGGCCTTGTACTTCACGCCATCGGCCTTCAGTTGCTGCTCGGTGCGGCCCACCCATGCCACTTCGGGGCTGGTGTAGATCACGGAAGGCAGGGTGGCAAAGTTCACATGGCCATGCTGGCCGGCAATGCGCTCGGCCACAGCCACGGCCTCTTCTTCGGCCTTGTGCGCCAGCATGGGGCCACGCACCACGTCACCCACGGCCCAGACGCCGGGCAGATTGGTCTTGCAGTTGTCGTCCACCACGATGCAGCCGCGCTCGTCCAGGGCCAGGCCCACGGCTTCGGCGTTCAGGCCGATGGTGTTGGCGGTGCGGCCGATAGAGACGATGAGCTTGTCCACTTCCAGCTGCTGGGCTTCGCCCTTGGCATTGGTGTAGGGCACGGTCACGCCCTTTTTGCCGACCTTGACTTCGCCGACCTTCACGCCCAGCTCGATCTTCAGACCTTGCTTGTCAAACGCCTTCTTGGCTTCCTTGGCGATTTGCTCGTCCACGGCAGGCAGGAAGGTGGACATGCCTTCCAGCACGGTCACTTCCGTGCCCAGGCGACGCCAGACCGAGCCCATTTCCAGGCCGATCACGCCGGAGCCGATCAGGCCCAGCTTCTTGGGCGCCTTGTCCAGGCTCAGCGCGCCGTCGTTGGACAGCACAAACTCTTCATCGAAAGGCAGGCCGGGCAATGCACGGGCGTTGGAGCCGGTGGCCACCACGATCTGCTGACCGATGATGGTTTCTTCTTCCTTGCCAGCCACCTTGATTTCGTAGCCACCCTCCACGGTGCGCACAAAAGAGCCGCGACCGTGGAAGAAGCTGACCTTGTTCTTCTTGAACAGGTAGAGGATGCCGTCGTTGTTCTGCTTCACGATCGCTTCCTTGCGGGCGATCATCTTGGCCGCGTCCATTTCCACCTTGCCGGTGGAGATGCCGTGGTCGGCAAAGTGCAGCTTGGCATGTTCGAAATGCTCGGAGGACTGCAGCAAGGCCTTGGAGGGAATGCAGCCCACGTTGGTGCAGGTGCCACCCGGAGCGGCGCCGCCAGCGGCGTTCTTCCACTCGTCAATACAGGCCACGGTCTTGCCCAGTTGGGCAGCGCGGATGGCGGCGATATAGCCGCCAGGGCCGGCGCCGATCACGATAACGTCAAATTGCTTGCTCATGTCTCAAATCTCTGGTCGGTAGATGCAGGAAAAAACCCACCATCAGGCCATGTCAAGCCAATGGTGGGTTATCTCTATCACATAGAAGTTCAGCTCACTGCACAGCCCTTGCATGGCACCCCGCCAGGGCCGCCGTGCAAGGGCCGCCCCGCAGCACCGGCGGCGTCCCCCTGCCCGTTTTGCTCAGCAAAACGAGAGCGGGGGGAAGGCGCGCAGCGCCACAGGGGGGTGTGCATGATCACAGGTCGAACAGCAGGCGCGAAGGATCTTCCAGCGCGTCCTTCATGGCCACCAGGCCCAGCACGGCTTCGCGGCCGTCGATGATGCGGTGGTCATAGGACATGGCCAGATAGTTCATCGGGCGCACCACAACCTGGCCGTTTTCGACCACGGCACGGTCCTTGGTGGCGTGCACGCCCAGGATGGCCGACTGGGGCGGGTTGATGATGGGGGTTGACATCATCGAGCCGAAGGTGCCGCCGTTGGAGATGGAGAAGGTGCCACCGGTCATGTCTTCGATGCCCAGCTTGCCGTCAGCCGCCTTCTTGCCGAATTCGGCAATCTTCTTTTCGATGTCGGCAAAGCTCATCTGGTCGGCGTTGCGCAGAATGGGCACCACCAGGCCACGGGGCGAACCCACGGCGATACCGATGTCGAAGTAGCCGTGGTAGATGATGTCGTTGCCATCCACCGAAGCGTTCAGCACCGGGTACTTCTTCAGGGCGTGCACAGCGGCCTTGACGAAGAAGGACATAAAGCCCAGCTTCACGCCGTGTTCCTTGGTGAAGGCGTCCTGGAATTTCTTGCGCAGGTCCATCACGGGGGCCATGTTCACTTCATTGAACGTGGTCAGGATGGCGTTGGTCGATTGCGACTGCAGCAGGCGCTCGGCCACGCGGGCACGCAGACGGGTCATGGGCACGCGTTGCTCGGGACGGCCCGACAGGTCTTCCTTGGGAGCGGGTGCGGCCACTTGCGGCAGCGCCGTCTTGGGAGCGCCGGTGGGGATGGTGGCGCCGGCCTTGATGGCGGACAGGGCATCGCCCTTGGTCACGCGGCCGTCCTTGCCGGAACCGGTCACGTTGGCAGCGGAGAGGTTGTTCTCTGCCAGGATCTTGGCAGCAGCGGGCATGGCCACATCGCTCTTGGCGCTGGAAGCGGCCGGAGCGGCGGCTGCAGGCGCAGCAGCGGCGGCGGGCGCGGCAGCCGCAGCCACGGCACCAGCGACACCTTCGGTGTCGATCTTGGCGATCAGTTGCTCGGCGGTCACGGTGGCACCGTCACCCTGGACGATGTCGGTCAGCACGCCAGCGGCGGGGGCCGGCACTTCCAGCACCACCTTGTCGGTTTCGATTTCGATCAGGATTTCGTCCACTGCCACGGCTTCACCGACCTTTTTCTTCCAGGTCAGCATGGTGGCTTCCGCGATGGATTCGGACAGCTGGGGAACTTTGACTTCAACGATAGCCATTTTGAATTCTTTCCAAATGTGTTTTGTGCTCCCCTGCCCGCAGGCAGGGGTGTCGCCTATTACTTGGTCAGGACAAAGCCCTTGAGCTTGCCGAATGCGCCTTCGACCAGCGCCTTTTGTTGCTCCTGGTGCAGGTGCGAGTAGCCCACAGCGGGCGATGCCGAGGCAGCGCGGCCGGAGTAGCCCAGCTTCTGGCCATCGAGCATGTTCTCGTGGATGTTGTGCTGGATGAAGAACCAGGCGCCCTGGTTCTGCGGCTCATCCTGGCACCACACGATGTCAGCGGCGCTGGGGTATTTCTTGAGCTCGGCAGCGAATGCCTTGTGCGGGAAGGGATAGAGCTGCTCGACGCGGATGATGGCCACGTCGTTGGCTTCCTTCTCTGCGCGCTTTTTCACCAGGTCGTAGTAGACCTTGCCCGAGCAGGCGATGATGCGCTTGACCTTGGCAGCGTTCTTGACCACGCCGGCGTCTTGCTCACCGATGACGGTCTGGAAGGCGCCCTTGGTGAACTCGGACAGCGGCGAGGTCGCGTCCTTGTTACGCAGCAGCGACTTGGGCGTCATGATGACCAGCGGCTTGCGCAGCTTGCGCACCATCTGACGACGCAGCACGTGGAAGATCTGGCTGGCCGTGGTGGGCTGCACGATCTGCATATTGGTGTCGGCAGCCAGCTGCATGAAGCGCTCCAGGCGAGCCGAGCTGTGCTCGGGGCCCTGGCCTTCATAGCCATGGGGCAGCATCAGGGTCAGGCCATTCACACGGCCCCACTTGACTTCACCCGAGGCGATGAACTGGTCGATCACGACCTGGGCACCATTGGCGAAGTCGCCGAACTGGGCTTCCCAGATCACCAGGGTGTTGGGGTCGTTGGAGGCGTAGCCGTATTCAAAGCCCAGCACAGCCTCTTCAGACAGGATGGAGTCGATGACAACAAAGGGAGCCTGGTTCTCGGCCACGTTCTGCAGCGGGATGTAGGTGCCTTCGCTCCACTTTTCACGCTTTTGGTCATGGATGACCGAGTGGCGGTGGGTAAAGGTGCCACGGCCGCAGTCTTCGCCAGACAGGCGCACGGGATAGCCCGAAGCCACCAGCGAGGCGAAAGCCATGTGCTCGCCCATGCCCCAGTCCACATTGACTTCACCACGGCCCATGGCGGCGCGGTCGTCGTAGACCTTTTTCACCAGTGCATGGGGGTTCACCGAGGCGGGCAAGGTGGTGATCTTCTCGGCCAGACGCTTCCACTCCGTCAACGGAATGGCGGTGTCACCGGCGTCGGTCCATTTCTGGTCCAGGAAGGGGCTCCAGTCCACGGCGTACTGGCTCTTGAAGTTGGTCAACACCACTTCCTGGGTGTGACGGCCTTCATCCATGGCAGCGCGATAGGCCTTGGCCATGTCGTCGCCCAGGGTGGCGCCCAGACCTTGGGCAGCCAGCTTATCGGCGTACAGCTTGCGCGTGCCGGGGTGGACTGCAATCGTCTTGTACATCAGCGGCTGGGTCAGAGCGGGCGTGTCCTGCTCGTTGTGACCCAGTTTGCGGAAGCACACCACGTCGACCACCACGTCCTGCTGGAACTCCATGCGGTAGTCCAGGGCCAGCTGCATGCACAGGGCCACGGCTTCGGGATCGTCACCGTTGACGTGCAGCACGGGGGATTCGACCATCTTCACGATGTCCGTGCAGTAGGTGGTGGAGCCCTTGTCGCGCGGGTCGGAGGTGGTGAAACCGATCTGGTTGTTGATGATGATGTGCACCGTGCCGCCCGTGGTGTAGCCACGGGTTTGCATCAGCGCCAGGGTTTCCTGGTTCACACCTTGGCCGGCGAAAGCCGCGTCACCGTGCACCAGCACGGGCAGCACTTGCTTGCCATGCGGGTCGGCGCGGCGGTCCATGCGCGAGCGCACCGAACCTTCCACCACGGGGTTGACGATTTCCAGGTGCGAGGGGTTGAAAGCCAGCGACAGGTGAACCGGGCCACCTGCGGTGGACACGTCGGAGCTGAAGCCCTGGTGGTATTTCACGTCACCCGCAGGCAGATCCTCGGGGGCGGTGTGATCGAACTCGGCGAACAAATCCTTGGGCATCTTGCCCAGGGTGTTGACCAGCACGTTCAGGCGGCCGCGGTGGGCCATGCCGATCACGACTTCCTGCACGCCCTTTTGGCCGGCTGCATTGATCAGCTCGTCCATGGCCACGATGAAGGATTCGCCACCTTCCAGGGAGAAGCGCTTCTGGCCCACGTACTTGGTGTGCAGATAGCGCTCCAGGCCTTCAGCGGCCGTCAGGCGATCGAGAATGCGTTTTTTCTTGTTGGCGTCGAAAGCAGGCTTGGAGCGGATGGTTTCCAGCTTTTGCTGCCACCAGCGCTTTTGCACCTGGTCGGTGGCGTACATGTACTCCGCGCCGATGGTGCCGCAGTAGGTCTCGCGCAGCGCGTTCAGCAGATCGCGCAAGGACATGGTTTCCTTGCCGAAGAAGGTGTTGCCGACGTTAAAGACGGTTTCCTGGTCTGCATCGGTGAAGCCGTAGAACGCGGGCTCCAGCTCGGGAATTTCGGGGCGCTCGGTGCGCTTGAGCGGATCCAGGTCAGCCCAGCTCTGGCCCACATTTCGGTAGGCTGCAATTAGCTGCTGCACTGCGGTGCGCTTGCGACCCAGCTCCGAATCGGCTCCGGAAGCCTGCACCACCTTGGTACCACCTTGCTTGGCACGCTCGGCAAAAGCGTTGATCACGGGCAGGTGGGGCACATCCTTGGCGTTGGAGCCGTCGAGGGCCGGCACATGCTGCAGCGCGTCGAAGTATTCACGCCACGAATCCGGCACGCTGCCGGGGTTCGCCAGGTAGTTCTCATACATCTCTTCGACATAAGGGGCATTACCCCCGAAGAGATAGGTGTTGCCTTGATAGGCTTGGTAAACAGATGGCTGATCGCTCATATTCCGCTGACCTCCGCTTTCCTTTAGAAAGCATTAGCTGGTTGGTGAACCTTCCGCGACACGGCTGTACCGGATGGCGGATGCGACTGTGGCTGGGAAGGGCCGATTGTTGCGTCTCACATTGTGCCACCGAATGGTGTAACGGTCCGAAAGGTGGAACAGAGCTTAGCGCCAATACACATCGCGTACATTCACCTACTTGTAGGCCATTGCCGGTATCTTTTCTACCTTATGCGTTCGGACCAAACCCTGAAGCACGCCTTCACCCTCTTGCTGATCGCCGTGACTTGCGGCTTTCTCGGTATCTTGTGGCCCTTTGCGGGTGCCATTTTCTGGGCCGTGGTGCTGGCCATTTTGTTTCAGCCACTCAATCGCCGCCTGCATGCACGCATGCCGCGTGCGCGCAACACTGCCGCGTTGCTGACCTTGCTGACCTGCCTGCTGATCGTCATCTTGCCGCTGATAGCGGTCACGCTGTCCGTCATCCAGGAAGCGGTATCGGTCTACCACCGCCTGAGCACGGGGCAGATGGACTTTGGCACCTATATCCAGCAGATCAAAGACGCCCTGCCCAATTGGGCGCTGGACCTGCTGCACAAGCTCAATCTCAGCACGCTGACGGAAATCCAGCAGCGCCTGAGCACCCTGGCCGGCGAGGCCGCGAAGTCCTTCGCCACACAGGCTGTGAGTCTGGGCCAGAACACCATGAGCTTTGTGGTGAGCTTCGGCATCATGCTGTATTTGCTGTTCTTCCTGCTGCGCGACGGCATGCAGCTCGCCGCACGCGTACTGGAGGCCGTCCCCCTCGACGCCACGCACAAATCCCAATTGCTGAGCAAGTTCACCACCGTCATCAAGGCCACGGTCAAGGGCAATCTGGCCGTTGCCATGGCGCAAGGCGCACTGGGTGGACTGATCTTCTGGATCATGGGCATCGAGGCACCGGCACTCTGGGGCGTGCTGATGGCCTTTTTGTCCCTGCTGCCCGCAATTGGCGCCAGCCTGATCTGGGGGCCCGTGGCCATTTACTTCCTGGCAGCCGGCAATGTGTCTCAGGGCATCATCCTGATCGCCTATGGCCTGCTGGTTATCGGCCTGGTGGACAACCTGCTACGTCCTTTGCTGGTGGGCAAAGACACCAAGATGCCGGATTACGTGGTGCTGATCTCCACCATTGGCGGCATGTCGCTGTTTGGCCTATCCGGCTTTGTCATCGGCCCGGCCATTGCGGCCTTGTTCATGGCCACCTGGGAAATCTTCGCCCCGCCCCACTCCGCCTCCGACACTCCCAGCAGCTGAGCCCTGCTGCCACCCACACAGCCCAACGCCGCGCCCTACAGCGCGGCGTTTTTGTATGCCCCATGCTGGGACTTCCCCTATCACGCCCCGTGCATTTGTGGCACACAGTCGGTCTGGATTGCACAAAAAACAGGCATGCCCACGGCAATCAACGAAGCGTTAGCGCATGCAGGAAGGCGAGATGGCAATGTTTTCATATTGATACATTTCCGAGGAGCTTGCCCTAGTACCTTGGTTCTTGTGTCTTATACGAGTCGCCCGTCCTACAATGCATCTCACAAGCGTCAAGTTTAAAAAGGTAACCCATGGTGCAATTCTCCAGACGCCAGTTCATGAAAGTGACTGGTTCGAGTCTGGCGGCATCCAGCCTGGCAGTGATGGGCTTCTCGCCCACTGCAGCCCTGGCTGAAGTCCGCCAGTTCAAGCTGGCCGCCGCCACCGTCACTCGGCAGACATGTACGTACTGCTCGGTAGGCTGCGGTATTTTGATGTATTCCTACAGCGATGGCGTGCGCAATGCCAAGCTGTCGGTCATGCACGTTGAAGGCGATCCAGACCACCCCGTCAACCGCGGCACGCTGTGCCCCAAGGGTGCATCGCTGCTCGACTTCGTGCACAGCCCCAACCGCCTCAAGTACCCCGAGTACCGCGCCGCCGGCTCATCCGAGTGGAAGCGCATGTCCTGGGACGAAGCCCTGGACCGCGTCGCCAAGCTCCTGAAGGAAGACCGCGACGCCAATTTCGTTGAGAAAAACGAAAAAGGCCAGACGGTGAACCGTTGGCTCACCACCGGCATGCTGGCCGCTTCGGCCTCCAGCAACGAAGCCGGCTATGTCACGCACAAAGTGGCCCGCTCCTGGGGCCTTCTTGCACTCGATAACCAAGCACGTGTCTGACACGGCCCGACGGTGGCAGGTCTTGCCCCGACGTTTGGCCGTGGAGCGATGACGAACCATTGGGTCGACATCAAGAACGCGGACGTTATTTTGATCATGGGCGGTAATGCCGCCGAAGCACACCCCTGCGGCTTCAAGTGGGTGACCGAAGCGAAGGAGCACAACAATGCTCACTTCATGGTGGTCGATCCGCGCTTCAACCGCTCGGCATCCGTGGCCGATTTCTATGCCCCTATCCGTTCGGGCTCGGACATCGCGTTCCTCGGTGGCATCATCAACTACCTGCTCACGAACGACAAAATCCACCACGAGTATGTGAAGAACTACACGGACTTCACCTTCATCGTGCGGGAGGACTTTGCATTCGACGAAGGCATCTTCTCGGGCTACAACCCCGAAAAGCGCACCTACGACAAGTCCACCTGGGACTATGAAATGGGTGAAGACGGCTTCGTGAAGGTCGATCCCACGCTGCAGCATCCTCGCTGCGTGTACCAGTGGCTCAAGCGCCACTACGCTGGCTACACCCCTGAAAAGGTGGAAAGCATCTGCGGCACGCCGAAGGAAAAATTCCTGCATGTGTGCGAGAAGTTTGCCTCCACCGCCGAAGCTGGCCGTGTCGCCACCATCATGTATGCCCTGGGCTGGACACAGCACACCACGGGTGCACAGATGCTGCGCACCGGCGCCATGATCCAGCTGCTGCTGGGCAACATCGGCATTGCTGGCGGCGGCATGAACGCCCTGCGCGGTCACTCCAACATCCAGGGCCTGACGGACCTGGGCATTCTGTCTGCTTCGCTTCCCGGTTACCTGACGCTGCCGAACGAAGCCGAACAGGAGTACGAAAAGTTCATGACCGCGCGCACGCCCAAAATGCTGCGTCCTGGCCAGATGAACTACTGGGCCAACTACTCGAAGTTCCACGTCAGCCTGATGAAGGCCTGGTGGGGTCCTGCGGCCACTGCAGAAAACAACTGGGCCTACGACTACCTGCCCAAGCTGGACAAGCAGTACGACATGCTGCAGATCTTCGACCTGATGGTGCAAGGCAAGGTCAACGGCTATATCGCCCAAGGCTTCAACCCCCTGGCAGCTCTGGCCAACAGCAACAATGTGCGCGAAGGCCTGAAGAAGCTGAAGTTCCTGGTGGTCATGGACCCCCTGACCACCGAGACTTCGGAGTTCTGGAAGAACCACGGCGAATTCAACGACGTGGACACCGCTTCCATCCAGACCGAGGTGTTCCGCCTGCCCACCACCTGCTTCGCAGAAGAAGATGGTGCGGTGGTCAGCTCCTCGCGCGTGCTGCAGTGGCACTGGAAGGCAGCCGACGCTCCGGGCGAGGCCAAGACCGACATTGCCATCATGTCGGCCCTGCACCTGCGCCTGAAGAAGCTGTATGAGAAGGACGGCGGCAAGTTCCCCGATCCCATCACCAATCTGTACTGGCCCTATGCCCAGTCGGCCCATCCGTCCTCGGAAGAAATCGCCAAGGAATACAACGGCCGTGCACTGGTCGATCTGACCGATGCCGAAGGCAAGGTCACCCGCAAGGCGGGTGAGCAGCTGGCTGGCTTTGGCGAGATGCGCGACGACGGCTCCACCCTGGGTGGCTGCTGGGTCTGGGCTGGCTGCTGGACGTCTTCGGGCAACCAGATGGCCCGCCGCGACAACAGCGACCCCACGGGCATTGGCAACACGCTGAACTGGGCCTGGGCCTGGCCGGCCAACCGCCGCGTGCTCTACAACCGTGCCTCTTGCGACCGCAACGGCAAGCCGTTCAATCCGGACCGCGTGCTGATCAAGTGGAATGGCAAGACCTGGGGCGGCGCCGACGTGCCCGACATGGGTCCGACCATGCCACCCGAGACCACCAACCCCTTCATCATGAACCCCGAAGGTGTGGCGCGTCTGTTTGCACGCAAGGGCCTGAACGAGGGTCCGTTCCCCACGCACTACGAAGCGTTTGACAACCCGCTGGGCTACAACCCCATGTACCCCAAGAACAAGCTGGCTGTCATCAACCCTGCCATGCGCATCTTTGACTCCGTCAAGGATTCCGCCGGCACGGCTGCCGAGTACCCGCATGTGGGCACGACCTACCGCCTGACCGAGCACTTCCACTACTGGACCAAGCACGCTCAGCTGAACAACATCATTCAGCCTGATCAGTTCGTGGAAATTGGTGAAGCGCTGGCCAAGGAGCTGGGTATCGAAACCGGCCAGAAGGTCAAGGTTTCGTCCAAGCGCGGTTTCGTGAAGGCAGCTGCGGTGGTGACCAAGCGCATCAAGCCGATGCAGATCGACGGCAAGACGATCCACCACGTGGGCGTTCCCATCCACTGGGGCTTCTCGTCCCAGGGCCGCAAGGGCTATATGGCCAACAACTTGACGGCTTCGGTGGGTGACGGCAACAGCTTGACCCCTGAATCCAAGACCTTCCTCGTGAAGGTTGAGAAGGCTTAAGGAGGAGTAGCTGATGTCTTCAACCATGACCCTCGATATCAAGCGCCGCTCCGCGACGACCACCCCTGCCCCCAGTGCGCGCGAAACGCACAGCGGCGAGGTGGCCAAGCTGATCGATGTCTCCAAATGCATTGGCTGCAAGGCTTGCCAAACCGCCTGCATGGAGTGGAACGACCTGCGCGACGAAATCGGCACGGCGGGAGCCGGCGTCTACGACAACCCACTTGATCTCACCGATCAATCGTGGACCGTGATGCGCTTCACCGAGTACGAGAACGAAGCCACAGGCAATCTGGAATGGCTGATCCGCAAGGACGGCTGCATGCACTGCGAAGACCCGGGTTGCCTGAAGGCCTGCCCTTCCCCCGGGGCCATCGTGCAGTACAGCAACGGCATCGTGGACTTCCAGCAAGACCAGTGCGTGGGCTGCGGCTACTGCGTCACGGGTTGCCCGTTCAACATCCCCCGCATCTCGAAGAAGGACAACAAGGCGTACAAGTGCACCCTGTGTTCTGACCGCGTTGCGGTGGGTCGCGAGCCGGCCTGCGTCAAGACCTGCCCTACCGGCGCCATCATGTTTGGCACCAAGGAAGCCATGAAGGAACAGGCCGCTCACCGCGTGATCGACCTGAACAAGCGTGGCTTTGACAAGGCCGGTCTGTACGACCCGCAAGGCGTGGGTGGTACCCACGTCATGTACGTACTGCACCATGCGGACAAGCCATCCCTCTACAAGGGCCTGCCGGATGATCCCAAGATCAGCCCCATGGTCTCGCTGTGGAAGGGTGTGGCCAAGCCGCTGGCCATGGCCGCTTTGGGCGCCGCTGCCGTCGGCAGCCTGTTCCACTACATCACCAAGGGCCCGAACGACGTGTCCAAGGAGCTGGAAGATGAAATGGAACGCAAGGACGCCGAAGCGCTGAACAAGGAGAACGGACAATGAAACGCAATCCACGCGACCTCGTGCGCTACAACGCATCTGAACGCGCCAACCACTGGGTGGTCGGCATTTGCTTCATCTTGCTGGCCCTGTCCGGTTTGGCGTTCTTCCACCCGGCGTTCTTCCCGCTGACCCAGCTGTTTGGCGGCGGTCCCTGGACGCGCATTCTCCACCCCTATATCGGGGTGGTGATGGCGCTGTTCTTCATCATCATGGCTTGCCGTTTTGCCAAGCTCAACATCGTGGAACCCCGCGACATTGAGTGGCTCAAGAACGTCAACAAAATGATCGATGGCGACGACCACGACATGCCAGAGCAAGGCAAGTACAACGGCGGTCAAAAGCTGTTGTTCTGGGGCCTGGTCATTGGCATGGCGGCCATCACCATCACCGGCGCGCTGATGTGGCGCGCTTGGTGGACGCTGCCCGTGGACGTGGTGCGTGCCGCTTCGGTGGTGCATGCCATTGCTGCCGTGTGGATGATTGGCCTGATCGTCATGCACGTGTATGCGGCTATTTGGACCCGTGGAACCATCCGCGCCATGCTCTATGGCACAGTGGAACGCGCCTGGGCCAAGCAGCACCACCGCGGCTGGTACCGCAAGATGACTGGCGACAACGATTAAAAGGGGTCTTCTCCCTCTCCCTCTCTTTGACGCTTGTTGATTGCCGCCGGCAACCCCATGGGTGGCCGGCGGCCTTCATTTCCGATCTCAAAAAATGCAACAACGAATCCTCCAACCTGGCGAAATCGAAGCACTGGACAAAACGTCCTTCCCTCGCATCCTGCTGCCGCAAGTGACCACGCTGTTTGCCGAGCGTGCTGCACGCCTGCGCCAACTCGCCGATGGCAATCCCATTGCCGACTACCTGCAGTTCGCCGCGAAAATCGTTGATGCCCAGCAGGCCGCAGCCGCCAGCGTGGAACTGGCGGCGCTGGACATCAGCACCGTCGAACGCTCGCAGCAGCATTCCATGCCGCTGCTGCCCGCCGCCGAGCATGTGGACCCGGCCTGGCAAGCCGTGCTGGACCGCATGCTGGAGACGCTCGCCAGCGCCCAAGGCCTGCCCGAGCCGCTGCAACCCCTGATTGCCGAGCTGCGCAAGCTCTCGCCCACCGAGCGCGACGACATCGCCACCACGCTCTTGCGCAATGACGTGGCCGCGCGCCATATCGGCATGGCACCCTTCATCATGGCCGCCCTGCAGGTGACCTATGCCAAGCGCGCTGCCGCCCTGCATGCGGCCGACGTGCCCTACACCGACCCAGCCACCATCTGCCCCGTGTGCGCCAGCGCCCCCGTGGCCAGCGTGCTGCGCATTGGCGGCAAGAGCAACGGCCACCGCTATCTGCACTGCGGCACCTGCTGCACCGAGTGGCATATGGTGCGCGTCAAATGCTCGCACTGCGAATCCACGGCCGGCGTCCACTACGAAACCATCGAAGGCAGCAAGGACGTGGTCACGGCCGAAACCTGCGATGAATGCGGCACCTACCGCAAGGTCGTCAACCAGGAAAAAGACCCGTTCGCCGAGCCCCTGGCCGACGACCTGGCCAGCCTGATGCTGGACCTCTTGATGAGCGAGCAAACCCGCTTTCAGCGCGCCAGCGCCAACCCCCTGCTGTATGTGGCCGTGGCCGAGGCACAAGAAGACGCTCCCGCGCAGCAAGACCTCATCGATCCGGCACAATAAGCCCTGGTCTGCGGCCTGAACCGCCGTGCGCAGAGCCCCGTCCTGCGCCGCATCGCCCGCAGCCTGCGCCGGGCCGCCCCACGGCGGCCCGTTTTCATTTCCGCCCTTTTTCGCTTCGCACCCGAGACCGCCTGTGGCCGCACCTACCGCCTCTCACGCTACCGCCCCTGTGGCGCCTGCCCACCTGCCTTCGGTGGACAAGTTGCTGCAGTCCGAGCTGCTTCAGCCCTTGCTGGCCGATTACGGCCGCATCGCCACCACCGACGCGGTGCGCGAGGTGCTGGAGCAGTTGCGACAGCAACTGCGCGCGGGGACAGCAATCACTCCAGAATCCATAGCTATTCCCGCCATTGCAGAGCGCGTTGCAAGCCATTTAGGCCTGTTGTTTGCGCCGCGCTTGCGCAGCGTCTACAACCTCACGGGCACCGTGCTGCACACCAATCTGGGCCGCGCCCTGCTGCCCCAGGCCGCCGTGGATGCCGTGGTGGAGGCGCTGACCACAGCGGCCAATCTGGAATACGACCTGGCCACCGGCGGCCGTGGCGACCGCGATGACCTGGTGGAGGCCTTGATCTGCCGCCTCACCGGCGCCGAGGCCGCCACCGTGGTCAACAACAACGCCGCCGCCGTGCTGCTGACGCTCACCGCACTGGCCCATGGCAAGCAGGTGGTGGTCTCGCGCGGCGAGCTGGTGGAAATCGGCGGCGCCTTCCGCATCCCCGACATCATGGCCCGCGCCGGCTGCCAGCTGGTGGAGGTGGGCACCACCAACCGCACCCATGCGCGCGACTATGAAAACGCCATCGACGACGACACCGCGCTGTTGATGAAGGTGCACACCAGCAACTACGCCATCCAGGGCTTTACCAAGGCCGTCAGCGACGCCGAGGTGACCACCATCGCCCACGCCAACGATTTGCAAATGGTGGTGGACCTGGGCAGCGGCACCCTGGTGGATCTGCGCCAATGGGGGCTGCCGCACGAGGTCACGGTGCGCGAAACCATAGAAGCCGGCGCCGATGTGGTGACCTTCTCCGGCGACAAGCTGCTGGGAGGCCCCCAGGCCGGCATCATCGTCGGCAAAAAAGAGCTGATCGCCAAGATCAAAAAACACCCCATGAAGCGCGCGCTGCGCGTGGGCAAGCTGACGCTGGCCGCACTAGAGCCCACGCTGCGCCTGTACCTGCACCCCGAGGCACTGGCACAGCAACTGACCACACTGCGTTTGTTCACCCGCCCCCAGACCGACATGCGTGCCCAGGCCGAGCAGTTGGCCCCCGTGCTGCAGCAAGCACTGGGCGCTGCCTGGTGCGTGGAAACAGCCGAGCTCGCCAGCCAGATCGGCAGCGGCGCCCTGCCCGTGGACAATCTGCCCAGCTGGGGCCTCCAGATTTACCCGGCCAGCGGCAAGCAGGCCGGCCGCCAGCTGCAGCAGCTGGAAGCCCAGCTGCGCGCCCTGTCCCGGCCCGTGATTGGCCGCCTGCACGACGATGCCCTGTGGCTGGACCTGCGCTGCCTGGAGGCCAGCGCCCAGGCCGACTTCATCGCCCAGTGCGAGCTCCTGAACCCATAGCTGCTGCAGCGCACGCACATTGCGCTTGAAGCCACTTTCACTACTGATTGACGCAGCAGCGCACAGACGCTGCGGAAAGACCACCCCATGATCATCGGCACCGCAGGCCATATCGACCACGGCAAGACCACGCTGGTGCACGCCCTCACCGGTGTGGAGACCGACCGCCTGAAAGAAGAAAAGGCGCGCGGCATCTCCATAGAACTGGGCTATGCCTACAGCCCCCTGCCCAATGGCGACACCCTGGGCATCATCGACGTGCCCGGCCACGAAAAATTCGTCCACACCATGGCCGCCGGCGCCGTGGGCATAGACCACGCCCTGCTGGTGGTGGCGGCCGACGATGGCGTCATGCCCCAGACCATTGAGCACCTGGAAATCCTGCAGCTGCTGGGCGTCAAGCGCGGCACCGTGGCCTTGACCAAGGTGGACCGCGTGCTGCCCGAGCGCGTGCAAGACGTGTGCGCAGAGATCGAGGCCATTCTCTCCGTCACCGCCCTGGCCGGCAGCCCCATCTTCCCCACCAATGCCGCCCAGGCGGGCGATACCGGCGTGGCCGCGCTGCGCGACCACCTGCATGTGCAGGCCCAACTGATGCCCGCACGCCCCCAGGACGGGCTGTTTCGCCTGGCCGTGGACCGCGTCTTCACCCTGCCCGGCCAGGGCACCGTCGTCACAGGCACCGTGTTCAACGGCCGCGTGGCCGTGGGCGACCAGCTGCTGCACTCGGCCAGCGGCCAGACGCTGCGCGTACGCAGCATCCACGCCCAAAACCAGGCCAGCGACAGCGGCGTGGCAGGCCAGCGCTGTGCGCTGAACCTGGCCGGCATCGCCAAAGAGGACATTGAACGCGGCGACTGGATACTGGACGGCCGCTTGCTGCAAGCCACCGACCGCATCGACATCCGCCTGCATCTGCTGGCCGAGGCTGCACCCATGGCGCAGTGGACCCCTGTGCATGTGCACATGGGCACGCACAAGGGCATGGCCCATGTGGCCTTGCTGCAAGACCAGCCCATAGAGCCCGGCACCGAGGTGCGTGCCCAGCTGGTGCTGGGTGCCCCCGTGTTCACCCTCCCCGGCGACCGCCTGATTCTGCGCAATGCCCAGGCCAGCCGCACCATTGCCGGCGGCATGGTGGTCGACCCCTATGCCCCCGCACGCAAGCGCCGCAGCGCCGAGCGCACAGCCTATCTGGACGCGCTGGAGCAACTGGTGGCCACGGCCAACCCCGCCCCGCTGATTGCCCAGGCTCCCCATGGCATGGCCCTGTCCCAGCTGGTGCGCCTCACCGGTCGCGCCCTGGACACCGCCAGCGCCCTGCCCGCGCTGCTGCGCTTGCCCATGGCCGATGGCGACAGCCTGCTGCTGGATGCGGAGCGCTGGCAGCCACTGCGCCAACGCGTGCTGGAGACGCTGGAACGCTTTCACGCCAAAAACCCGGACGAGCCCGGCATCAACGCCGCCCGCCTGCGCCGCATGGCCCTGCCTGGCCTGGTCCACGCCCAGCACGATGCGCTGTGGACCGGCCTGGTCCAGGCCCTGCTGCAAGACAGCAGCATCCAGGCCAGCGGTGCCTGGCTGCACCTGCCCGGCCACAGCGTGCAGCTGAGCGCGGCCGAGCAGCAACTGGCCGAAAAGCTGCTGCCCCTGCTGCATGCCGGCCGCTACGACCCGCCCTGGGTGCGTGACCTGGCCGCCGACACCGGCAGCAGCGAAGAACTGGTGCGTCAGCTGCTGCGCAAGCTGGCCCGCCAGGGCCAGTTGTTCCAGGTGGTGAAAGACCTGTTCTACAGCGCCCCCCGCATGGACGAGCTGGCCGACATCGTCAAGGAACTGGCCGGTGGCGCCGCCCACGGCGAGGTCGAGGCCCGCGCCTTTCGCGACGCCACCGGCCTGGGCCGCAAGCGCGCCATCCAGATCATCGAATGCTTTGACCGCCTGGGCTACACCCGCCGCGTGCGCGATGCCCATGTGCTGCGCCCCGATGCCCAATGGCTGCGCAGCGCTTGATGGCCGCCGTGCGCGCGCTATCAAGGTAGAATCGCGGCTTTCCCGCAAAGGAAGGCAATCGCGCCCGGTGGCGCGGCCGGGCTTCAAACCCGGTGAGGGGTGTCAGTCACTCCTGGGTTGGTTCGACTCCAGCTGCTTTCCGCCAGAACATCCAAGCCCCTGCCCTTCACAGCAGGGGCTTTTTTATGCGGGGAACGCGGAGAATGAGGGTAACCACCATCACTTATGACCTTCTCATCGGCCCCTTGCCCCACCCTCGCAGACCCCATCCCCCAGCCTGAAAAACCCATCACCTTGGTGCTGCTGCCGGGCATGGATGGGACCGGCCTGCTTTTCGGGCCGCTGGTCGCAGCGCTGCGGGAAGTCTGGCCCGTCACCATCGTGGCCTACTCCCATGACACGGCATCACAGACCTATGCAGGCCTGCAGACCCAGGCCGAGCAGGCCTTGCCGCCCGACGGCCCTCTGGTGCTGCTGGGGGAATCATTCTCCGGCCCCATCGCCGTGGCCTTGGCTGCGAAGCACCCGGGCCGTGTGGCGGGCCTGGTGCTGTGCTGCAGCTTTTTGCGCAACCCCAGACCAAGTCTGCGCTGGCTGCGCGGCCTGGCGTCCATTCCCGCCCCCTTGCCGCCAGGGCCTGTACTGAGCGCCATGCTTTTTGGCCGCTTCGCTACCCCAGGGCTGCGTACCCTGCTGAACAAGGCACTGTCCGGGGTATCGTCAGCAGCATTGCGAGCGAGGCTGCGGGCCGTGCTGGACATCGATGCGAGAGCACAAGCGCACAGCCTCGCCATGCCGGTTTTATACCTGCAGGCAAGCCATGACCGCTTGGTTCCCGCCGATGCCGCCGCTGCAGTGCAGCAGTGCTGCCCCCAGGCAGTGGTGCAATCCTTGAACGCCCCGCATTGCCTGCTGCAGGCCGCCCCGGAGGCTGCAGCAGCGGCCTTGTCCGCCTTCATCCAAGGCCTGGCCGGCACTCAGACAGCCAACGCCAACGCCCCCGTTCTTCACTCCAGGATGTAATCGCGCACCACCGGCGCCTCGGTGCGCGGCGCCTCGCCCAGCATGTCCAGCAGGGACGACTCGATCATGTGGGACATGGCCCCCAGGGCCAGGTCGTTGGCCTCGTTGCCAAAGGGATTCTCTATCTCTGCGCCCAGGGCCTCAAGCGCAAAAAATGTGTAGGCGATAAAGCAGACAATCACTGGCGTCATCCAGCCTATGGCATCCAGCAGGCCAAAGGGCAGCCAGAAGCAATACAGGTAGATGCAGCGGTGGATGATGACGGCGTAGGTAAAGGGAATGGGCGTGCTGGCAATGCGTTCGCAGCCGCCCAGGGCGCCGCTCAAATGGCTCAGCGATGCCTCCAAGGCGGGGACCACGGGGGGCGCGATCTCATGGGACTGCACCCGATCGCGCAACCATTCGCTGGCCAACAGCAAGGCCATGGCCGGCTTGAACCGCGCCTGCTCCACACGCTGGCATTCAGCTGGCGACAGAAAACGGGCCATATCGGCCGCTGCGTCGCTGCCGCGCAGCTGGTGCTTGAGTGCATGCACAAAAGCGCACAGCCGCAGCGCCAGGGTCTGGGCCTGCGCCGGGTTGCTGCACAGCGTGAGCGCCTGGCGCGTCAGCGAGCGGGCCTCGATCAGCACAGCGCCCCACAAGGTGCGCGCCTCCCAGTAACGGGCATAGCTGGTGCTGTTGCGAAAGCCCAGAAAAATGGCCAGCGTCAAGCCGATCAGCGAGAACGGCACAAAGTTCAGCGACACCTTCCAGTCCAGCACACGCCCATGGACAAAGGTCACGACCAGCGCAAACAAGGTGGTGGCGATCAACTGCGGCACGATCTTGGGCAGCACCGAGCCGCGCCAGACAAACAGCATGCGCAACCAGTGCATGGGAGGCCGGATGATCATCAGAAAACTCGCAATCGGAAGAATGAACAGAAAGGTGTCCAATGGGCAGCACAGCCCGCACCACAGCCCTCACTACGGCCCACGCCACACAGCGCCGGGCCGCCGCGGCACATTGTAGGTCGCGGCTTGCACGCTGCGGCTTACCCGCGCTGGCTCAGCACACCGGCCAGTGCAGCCGACACCACCAGACAACCGCCCACGACCAGACCCACATTCAGCACGGCATCCCCCCACCACACCGCGCTGACGGAGGCGAACACCACTTCGCAGCTCATGACCACCGCCGTGACCCTTGCGCTGAGGCGTGCAGCCCCGTATTGCAAGCAACGGTTGGAGGCCCAGAAGAGCATGGCCAGCGCCCCGACAGGCAGCATCCATTGCACGGACACCAAGGGCCACGCCACCTTGCCCATGACAGAGAAAGTACCGGCAGACAACAGTGCCGCCGCCGCACCAGCAACCGAGGCGCCCCCCAGAAACATGGCCAGTGAGCGCCCTTCGCTGGGCAGCGCGGCCCCACGCCGGAGCAGCACCGTGTTCAGGGCAAAGGCAAAACCAGACAGCACGGCGAGGATGTCGGCTACGGCGGGCGGGGCTGCCGTGGCACCCGCCAATGCAGCCGGCCCTGCCAGCACCAAGGCGGCACCCAGCACCGCCAGCAGCGCACGCACCACGGCACCTGCCGTCACCCGCTCTTTGAGCAGCAACCATGCCAGCGCAAGCGACCACAGCGGCATGAGATAGAACAAGAGCACCACCCGCACCACATCGCCAACGCCGACCGCCCAGTTGAATGCGGCATTGCCCATGCCGGATGCCAGCAGAATCCACCACAGCGATGACGTACCCACCACCTGGCGCAATGCGCCGGGGCGCCAGCACCCGATCAAGACGGCCGCCAGCAAATAGATGAACGCCGTGGCCCACAGCGGGTGCAGCCCCATGGCCTGCAACTGGCGCAACGGCCACCACGAGACGCCCCAGACCAAGGCGTTAAAAAACAGCGCCAAAGCCGGCGCAGCGGTTGAACCCAAAAACATGATTGCCACAACATTCCACTAAAGTAGATTTTCTACTATAGTGGATAGCATGGCAAATCATTCACCCCCAGAGAGCCTGATTCCCCGGCGCGTTCGCGAAGAGCGCATGCTGCGCGGGCTGACGCTGGAACAACTCGCGGCCCAGGCCGATGTCAGCCGCGCCATGATTTCAAAAATCGAGCGTGGCGAAAGCAGCCCCACGGCGGTGCTGCTGTCTCGCATCAGCGATGCCATGGGCCTGAGCCTGTCGGCACTGATGAGCGAGCCGCGTGCGGCAAGCCCGGCCATTCGGCGCATGCAGGAGCAGCCACTCTGGGCGGACCCCGAGACAGGCTATCTGCGCAGGCTGATATCGCCGCCCGGCGACAACGGTGATGTGGAGATCGTGGCCGTTGAACTGCCTGCAGGCAAAACGGTGACCTTCGCGGCCACCGAAAGCCTGCACTCGGACGACCAGATCCTGCTGCTCGAAGGCCAGCTGACGCTCAGCGGCGACGCCACCGCCTTTGTATTGCAGCCGGGTGACTGTGCACGCATGTCCACCCAGCAAACCACCTCGTTTGGCAACACGGGGACGGTGACTGCGCGCTATCTGGTGATCAAGCGGCATTACCGCTGAGAGCGTGCTTCCTTACGGCATGCCGGTGCGCCCGCCCCCCCCCCATTACGGAAAAAACATGAAACTGCATTTTGAATGGCAGCGGCTGGAGTCGCTCACCGCAGCCGAGCTGTACGCCCTCCTCCAGGCCCGCGAGTCGGTGTTTGTTGTCGAGCAGCAATGCGCCTACCAGGAAGCCGATGGCATGGACTTCCATGCCTGGCATTTGCGCGTGCTGCTGGATGGCGAATTGGCCGCCTGCGCCCGGGTGGTGGATCCGGGCCTCAAGTACACAGAGCCCTCGATTGGCCGGGTGATGACGCTGGGCAAGTTCCGCAAGCTGCAGATAGGCCGCGCCCTGGTGGCCGAGGCCATTGCCTTCACCGAGCAACATTGGCCGGGCCAGGGCATACGCATAGGTGCACAGGCCCACCTGGAGGGCTTTTACGGGTCTTTGGGCTTTCAGGCCGTGGGCGATGTGTATGACGAAGATGGCATCCCCCATATCGACATGGTCAAGCCGGCGCAGGCCTGAGCTTTACGCCCCAACCCAGCTGTAACGCTGATGTGTAGTGCACAAGGTGCTCTCTTATTGAAAGCAGCGCACGGCATTGCAGCAGGTAGTCGCGCCCAGACCACAGCCCTGCCTGGGCTTGGCTCAGCTGCCTCCCCTGGCAAGGGCATGCAAGCGGCCGATAATGGTGGCGGTGGCCGCTGTGCCACTGCGCTGTTTGAGCAGCGCTTGATTTCACCCACTGACCTGCTTTTGCCATGACCGCTTCCAGCACTTCCGCCGCCACACCCCGATTGACTTCACTCTCCCACGGTGGTGGCTGTGGCTGCAAGATTGCACCCGGCGTGCTCGCAGAGCTGCTGGCCAAGAGCAATCTGCCCAAGCAGTTCTTCCCCGATCTGCTGGTGGGCACCGAGACGGCCGATGACGCCGCCGTCTACCGCATCAACGATGAGCAGGCCATCGTGGCCACCACCGACTTCTTCATGCCCATCGTCGACGATGCCTTCGACTTTGGCCGCATTGCCGCCACCAATGCCCTGTCCGACATCTATGCCATGGGCGGCACGCCGCTGATGGCCCTGGCCATTGTGGGCATGCCCATCAATGTGCTGCCCCACGACACGATTGCCAAGATTCTGGAAGGCGGTGAGTCTGTGTGCCGCGATGCAGGCATTCCGCTGGCGGGCGGCCATTCCATCGATTCGGTAGAGCCCATTTACGGCCTGGTGGGCATTGGCATCGTCAACCCCAAGCACATGAAGCGCAATGCCGATGCCAAGGCCGGCGATGTGCTGATTCTGGGCAAACCCCTGGGTGTGGGCATTCTGTCCGCCGCGCTGAAGAAAAACCTGCTGGATGACGCCGGCTACCGCGCCATGGTGGATGCCACCACCAAGCTCAACCGACCCGGCATGGAGCTGTCGCAGCTGGCCGGCGTGCATGCCCTGACCGATGTCACCGGCTTTGGCCTGTTAGGCCACGGCCTGGAACTGGCACGCGGCGCCCAGCTCACCACCCGCATAGACAGCAGCAAGCTGCCCTTGCTGCCCGGCGTCCAGGCCCTGATCGAACAAGGCGTGTTCACCGGCGCCTCCACCCGCAACTGGGCCTCTTATGGCGCCCATGTGCAACTGGCCAGCAGCGTCAGCGATGCCCAGCGCGCCCTGTTGACCGACCCCCAAACCTCGGGTGGCCTGCTGGTGTCCTGCACGCCCGACAGCGTGCAACAGGTGCTGGAGCTATTTGCCCGCCACGGCTTTGGCGACGCCGCCATTGTGGGCCACATGGAAGCAGGCCCGGCCCGGGTGATCGTGGACTGAAGCCAAGCACGTGCGAGAGCTTGCCAAAGACTGCCTCGCACGCTCTGCAAGCCTACGCTAAAACCAGCCGTGGCTGCGGTACCAGCCCACGGTATCGGCCAGGGTCTGCGCCACCGGGCGAAACCACAGCCCCGGCTCACCTGCGCTTTTTTCCGAGCGGTTACGCACCATGGTGCTGCGCAATATGCCAGCAAAGGGCGCAGAAGCAGCACGGTTGTAGCAGCGCAGCGTCCTGCCCCTTCGCTTATCTAGGTGTCGCATCCCGGACGATCATATGGTCGCTTATTGAACAGGTCTGGATGCGTCTGATGCCACTTTTTCATGGCCTGCATGGGTGTTTTGCTTTGCAGCGCTGACTGCGGTAACTGATGGTTGTACAAGGCCACATAGCGCAGCAGCGTTTGCTCCAAGTCCTCGGCACTGTTGAAGTGGTGGGTCTTCAAAACATCGGCAATACGCCCATTGAAGCGCTCCACCATGCCATTGGTTTTGGGCGTCCTGGGCTTGGTCAGCCTATGCTCAATGCCCAACTGCTCACACAGCATGTCGAACTCGTGATTGCCGCTGGGCTCACGCTCACGGCTGGCAAAGAGGCGATCCGTGAACTCCTTGCCGTTATCGGTCAACAGCTTGGTGATCTTGATCGGACAGGCTTTGTGCAAAGCCTTCAAAAACGCCTTGGCGCTGGCTGCCGTTTTGTTGACAAAGACCCGCACAAACACCCAGCGCGTGGCACGGTCAATGGCCACGAACAGATAGCGGCGCTTGGTTTCATCCTGCATCTGCGGCAGGTACTTCACATCCATGTGCAGATAACCCGGAACATAGTCTTTGAAGGCTTTGTGGGGCTGCGCAGGCACGGCAGGTTTCAAGGCATTGAGATTGCCAACGCCATGGCGGCGCAAACACCTGTCCAGGCCCGAGCGCGAGACCTTGGTGCTGATGAACTCGTGGGTGACGGCCAGCAAGTCATCCAGTGGCAACTGCAAGGCCCGGCGCAGATGCACCACCACGATCTCCTGCGCAGACGTCAACTGTGTCTGTAAACGGTGTGCAGTGTGAGAGCGGTCTTGCACGCTATCGCGCTTCTTCCATTTGTAGACCGTCTGCTCGGTAATGCCATGGCGCTGTGCCAGTACGCGTGCGGGCTCATTGCTGCTCGCGATCTCGGCACGCACAGCGGGTGTGGTGCGGGCATTCTTGTGTAAAGCAATTTGCATCACAGGCTCCCTGTTGCTTGCAAGGACTGTACAAGCTCACGAAGCACATCGCGAGCAATGAGCAGTGGATAACGATTTTTGTCTATGCAATCATCCGGGATGCGACATCTAGGCTCGCGCATAGATGAGCTCCAGCCGGTCAACGGCAGCTTGCACGAAATCTTCCGGCAGATCCTGAATAATTCTGGAGGCAGGGGTAAATACATCTGCCCCATGGATTCTCTCAATTTCTTCCAGCTGCGCCATGCGAAGCGCGCGATCACGGGGGTAAGAGGTGCCAAAATAATCCAGTGCACCTTGCAATGCCCGAAGCGTGATGGGCATATTCAGGCTCTCAAGACCTGATTTTGCAAGAGGTGCAGATCACCCGCACTATTCCAGAAAAACTGATTGAGCGTTCCATTCATGGTCTCGGCCTCCAGCCACCACAACGCAATCGCCTCTTTTTCTTCTTGCAACAGCCATTCGAAGCCTTGATCCCAGCGTTGTTCGAGCAACGTCCAGGTTGCAGATTCCATAATACCCATATATTCATCCAGCCCAATATAGAGAAAATAAAAAATGCTTGCTGCTCACGTTTTTTCACGTGAGAAGCCAGGTTGAATGGTGAAGCGAATACGGCATCAAATTGCAAATCCGATGCATCACTGCACGGCGAAGCAAGCCCATCGCTTATCACTCATCGATTTTTGGATAGCGCACCCAGCATATATTGATTCAAATCACGAAAGTCCTGAACCCTCCAAGCAAATGGCGGTAGCTTGACCGCATTTTCTTGCAAGGTTCTCGGAATCAAGTCACCATTGGGGCGGAGTATGATGGAGGACACAATAACACCGGGATAATCTTTTAACCGTTTTTTGAAAGCGGGGGTTGTGAGATCCGGCGTAGGAGGATTGCTTTTCTTCGCCAATGGCCCTGTTCCTTTGAGATCTTCGCCATGGCATACGGCACATCTTTGCAGATAGATATTCTTGCCATTTAGATTATCTGCCAAAGACCATGGCGTGTGAATAAGTGCCAAAATTCCCAGCGAAGTGGTGAATAATATTTTTATTTTCATGTGCTCTGGCTTGATAGATCAGCGCTGAATGGATTCTTCCGGGGTGTGCCGCGGCTTCGATGCAATGGAGCAGCATGCCGTGTGACGCGGATCACCTTCGGGCCTGGTGCCAGCATCCGCCCCTCACACAAAAAAGCACCCCGTAGGGCGCTCTTGTTTTGATAGCTTCTGCTGCGCTTGCACAGTGCTCCAAAGCCTTTTTTCACTCCATACCCTCCTGCGCCTGCAGCGGCGAGGTGGTGCGCCGGTCAATCTTGCGGTTGAGCACCACCGAGGTATAGGTTTGCTGGATGCCGTCGATCATGCCGATGCGGTCCAGCAATGCATCCAGCTTTTCATTGCTTTCGCAGCGCAGAAACACCATGTAGTCGTACTGGCCGCTGACGGCCGAGACCTCTTCCACCTCGGTCAGGCGGTTGAGCGCCTGCATCACCGAGATCGCCGTCTTGGGCTGTACGCGGATGCCGCAATAGGCGCGCACCGAGGCCTGCTCCATGCGCGGGCCCAAGCGCACGCCGTAGCCGGCGATGATGCCCTCCTGCTCCAGCCTGGCGATGCGGGCCACCACCGTGGTGCGGGCCAGGTCCATCTGGCGCGCCAGGTGGGCAGTGGAGGCGCGTGCATTGGTCTGCAGCAAGCGCAGCAGTTGGCGATCGGTTTCGTCGAGACGGTAGTCCATGGTGAAAGCGCAATTTCTTAAAACGTAACGCCGCAGCTGCAGCCAGGGGATGCACGAAGGCGCGGCGCTGCAGTGTAGGCTGCCCTACCTCCACACCGGATAAAAATGATGAAACAAACGCCAAAAAAACGTCATTTCGTCATCCGCAGGCTTTTATTTTTTGCGATTCGCTGAAGCGGCTGCACATTCCGCGCGCGACACCGACCGCTTCAACTCAAGCGCCTGGGCTTGTCTTTGCGGGCTTCAGGCGCTTGCCCGCCAACACGGCCTGGGCTTGCTCCACCCAGTCGGCCACGGCACGGGCCACGGCGTCCTGGCGCTGCATCACCTGGGGCCAGCGGCGCAAGCAGGTGTGCAGACAGGTTTCCAGCTGCCACAGTGCTTCGCGGTTGATAAAGGACTGCTCGGTCAATGCCTCGGGCGAATGCTGCATCCAGTGCATCATGGCAATTTGCTGCTTGGGCAAGGCGCCGGCCTCGGCCAACTCGGCCTCCAGCGCGGCCATGCGCGCATCCATGAACAGACCTGCCCGCCCGCTGGGCAGCACCTGCCATTTGCTGGGCAGACGCGTACGCAGGCGCTGCCAGAGGTCCAGCAGCATGGACAGCCGCACCAGGCTGTGGCGTACCTCGGCGGCCACCGGTTTGGGGTCGCTGGTGCCCAGTTCGGGTGCCAGACGCAGCAGCTGGTGCACATGGCCCACCAGATCCGCCGGAAAACGCTGGCGGTTGAGCCGCAGCATCAGCGACAGGCGCATGGCCGGCCTGTCTTGCGCAAATTTGTCGAAGAAGGCAGACACCACTTCCGAGACCAGCAGGATCTGGCCCAGTGGCGAAATATATTCCCCGCTCACATTGCGCGGGTAGCCGCTGCCATCCATGCGTTCGTGGTGTTCCAGCACCGCCATTTCGACTTCGGCAGGATAGGCCGCCGTGGAGCGCACCACCAGCATGGCGGTGATGGAGTGCACCGAGAGCTGGCGGCGTTCGTCCAGCGTGAGCTTGTGTTGCGGATCGGTCCAGCTGGGCTCCATGAACAACATGCCCACGTCATGCAGCAGGGCCGCTGCCGCCAGCTGCGCCAGTTGCTCGTCGCTCAGCCCCTGGCGCACGCCCAGGTAGATCGACACCAGCATCATGCTCAGGCTGTGCTCATACAGGACCTGGCGCTGGCTGCGCATCACCGTGAGCTTGAAGCTGGCTTGCTGGGGCCATGCCATGTCGGCCAGCGGGGCCAACAAGCGCCATTGCTCGCCCTCACCCAATGCCCGCATCAACATGCGCGGCAGCATGGCCGATTCACACAGCGTCATGCACTCGGCTTCCAGCGTGGGCACATCCACCAGTTGGCGGACATCGACCAGCTCGTCAATCGGATGGCGCAGCCGCTCGTTGACCAGGCTGTCGTAGAAGGCGCTGTCCAGCAGCATGCCCTTGTCGGCCAGCCGCACACCATTGGCGGTGTAGATGGCGTCGCGCAAGACCAAGGACTGGTCCTTTGCCATCGAGGCAATGGCCCGCAGGTAATGGGACTGATCGAGGAGGCTATCTGCCTCGGCAATCTGCAACAGGTTCGAAGGGACGCTCATGCAGCTTGGTGATTGGAACTTCCCCGATCATACGAAACGTGCGCATCAACGCATCAATACCAGCCCGTACGACGACAAGAGGGGCCCTCACGGGGCCCCCTTTTTGCTCAGTCTCGCGCAGCGCGTGGCATCAAGCCAGCAGCTTCACGCCCGTCTTGGACTGGATTTCTTCCAGGCTCACGCCGGGTGCCAGCTCCACCAGCTTCAGACCTTCGGGGGTCACATCCATCACGCCCAGGTCGGTGATGATGCGGTCCACCACGCCCACACCGGTCAGTGGCAGCGAGCAATTCGGCAGAATCTTCAGGTCGGTGGTGCCGTCCTTTTTCTTGGCCACATGCTCCATCAGCACGATGACGCGCTTCACGCCTGCCACCAGGTCCATGGCGCCGCCCATTCCCTTGACCATCTTGCCGGGAATCATCCAGTTGGCCAGGTCACCCTTTTCGCTGACCTGCATGGCGCCCAGGATGGACAGGTTGATCTTGCCGCCACGGATCATGGCAAACGACTGGTCCGAGCCAAAAATGGCCGAGCCGGCAATCGTGGTCACGGTCTGCTTGCCGGCGTTGATCAGGTCGGCATCGACCTGGTCTTCGGTGGGAAACGGGCCAATGCCCAGCATGCCGTTTTCGGACTGCAGCCACACTTCCTTGTCGCCCGTGTGGTTGGCCACCAGCGTAGGAATGCCGATGCCGAGGTTCACATAGAAGCCGTCTTCGAGTTCTTGGGCCGCACGCGCGGCCATCTGGTCTTGGGTCCAAGGCATAAGTGCCTCCTGAATAAATCGTGATTGACGTTATTGATAGTCGCCGGAGTCGATCATGGGCTGCAGGTGTTCCACCACACCATCGAGCAGATGCACCAGGTCGACGGCGCGACCGTCTTCCAGTCGTTTGATGACCATGCCGCGGGCACCCACCTGTATGGTGGTCTCGCGATAGCGCACCACCGGGTCTGTACCCCAGTCGTCGGTCACCATATGCCAGTCCATGTCGTCCATTTCGCAGGTGAGTGCGTCGCCCAGCACCACGCCCAGGCCCTGGGCCAGGAGCAGGTTGTCGGGCTGCACCAGGCCGCGATCGAGCAGCCCCTGCAACTGGGCCAGACCGCTGCGGTCCATGCTCCAGTCCATCAGCCCCAGCTCACGTGCGGCCACCTGGCACACCAGCAGGCGCTCACGGTCCAGCTGTTCCAGCTCTTGCGCGTTGAGCGGGCGAAAGACTGCTGGGGCGGAAGGTTCCGCCCCCTCGTGGTCGGACAAATTGGACACAGTCGCCATGGATCAAGCCTCGCGCACCGTGCGTTTTTCGATGCGCTTTTCGGGCGTGGCGTTGTGCACGATGCGGTGCACATAAATGCCGGGCAGATGGATGTCGTCCGGTGCGATCTCGCCCACTTCCACCAGCTCTTCCACTTCCACGATGCAGACCTTGCCGCAGGTGGCGGCAGCCGGGTTGAAGTTGCGCGCCGTCAGGCGGAACTGCAGGTTGCCGCTCTTGTCGGCACGCCAGGCTTTCACCAGGGCCACATCGGCCACGATGGAACGCTCCATCACATAGGTTTCGCCATCAAACTCGCGCAGCTCCTTGCCTTCGGCCACTTGCGTGCCCACACCAGTCTTGGTGAAGAAGGCGGGAATGCCGGCACCGCCGGCGCGCATCTTCTCGGCCAGCGTGCCCTGGGGCGTGAATTCCAGCTCCAGCTCGCCCGCCAGGTACTGGCGCTCGAACTCCTTGTTCTCGCCCACATAGCTGGCAATCATCTTCTTGATCTGGCGTGTTTCCAGCAGCTTGCCCAGACCAAAGCCGTCCACGCCGGCATTGTTCGAGGCAATGGTCAGGCCGGTGACACCGCTGTCGCGCAGTGCGTCGATCAGGGCCTCGGGAATGCCGCAGAGCCCAAAACCACCGACAGCCAGCAGCTGTCCATCGGCCACCACGCTTTGCAGCGCAGCGGCGGCGGAAGGGTAGAGCTTTTTCATGCAAGTCTCCTTGTTGTGTAATGCACTACGATACTACGTATGTAATTAAGTAGTTTTTCGTAAAGAGTTGCACCATGGAGATGGATTACAAGCTGGCGTTCGAGATGGCTCCTGTGGGCCTGGTGATCTCGCGCAACCGCACCATGGTGGACTGCAACCACCAGGTCTGCGAGATGTTCGCCATCTCGCGCGAATTGATGGTGGGGCAATCGTTCCAGATCCTCTACCCCAGCGCCGACGAGTACGAGCGCCTAGGTGCCCGCATGGCCCCGATTCTCAATGCCAAGGGCCACTATTCCGACAACCGCATCATGAAACGCGCCAGCGGCGAGACTTTCTGGTGCCATGTCAGCGGCCGCGCGCTGGACCGCGACAACCCCCATGCCTCCGGCATCTGGAGTTTTGAAGACCTGTCTTCCCAGCGCCCTGTCAAGGCCGAGCTCACCGGCCGCGAACGTGAGGTGGCAGCCCGGTTGCTGGAGGGGCTGACCTCCAAGGAAATCGGCAAAGCCCTGGCCATCAGCCACCGCACGGTGGAGATCTACCGGGCCCGGCTGATGCGCAAATACGGCGCCTCGACCGCGGCCGATCTGGTGCACAAGCTGGTCGCAGGCTAATTCGAGGTTCTGTCTGACAACGGCCATGCCCCAGCACATGTGCTGGGACATCGGGGGGCACCATGTTTTCGTCTATGGTGGACTTGGGTTTTTTCAATCGGTTTCGCCTTGTACACCCAATAGGGCAAGCCGATAATAAATCCCACATTGATAGCAATGAACTATCAATGAACAAACCCCGATTGCACACCTCTGATTGCAATCGCCTTGCCCCCTCGCAATGGAGCCCACCATGACCACCGAATCCAAGTGTCCCTTCCACCAAGGCCGCAACAGCGAAACCGCTGCAGAAGGCAATGGCACGACCAATCGTGACTGGTGGCCCAATCAGTTGCGCGTGGACCTGCTGAGCCAGCATTCGCCCAAGAGCAATCCCCTTGGCGAGAGCTTTCGCTATGCCGAAGCCTTCCAGCAGCTGGACTACGAGGCCGTCAAGCGCGATCTGCGCGCCTTGATGACCGACTCGAAAGACTGGTGGCCCGCCGACTTTGGCCATTACGGCCCGCAGTTCATCCGCATGGCCTGGCATGCCGCCGGCACCTACCGCGAGCAAGACGGCCGCGGTGGTGCAGGCCGCGGCCAGCAGCGCTTTGCCCCGCTCAACTCCTGGCCCGACAACGTCAACATCGACAAGTCCCGCCGCCTGCTGTGGCCCATCAAGCAGAAATACGGCAACAAAATTTCCTGGGGCGATTTGATGATTCTCTGTGGCAATGTGGCGCTGGAGAGCATGGGCTTTCGCACCTTTGGCTTTGCTGGCGGCCGCGTGGATACCTGGGAGCCTGATCAGGACGTGTACTGGGGCGCAGAAAAGCAATGGCTGGCCCCTACGGCCAACCCGAACAGCCGCTACAGCGGTGAGCGCGACCTGGAAAACCCGCTGGCCGCCGTGCAGATGGGCCTGATCTATGTGAACCCCGAAGGCCCGGACGGCAATGGAGACCCCATCAGCGCGGCCTTCGACATTCGTGACACCTTTGCCCGCATGGCCATGGATGACGAGGAAACCGTGGCCCTGATTGCCGGCGGCCACACCTTCGGCAAAACCCATGGTGCCGGCCCGGCCACTCATGTGGGTGCCGAGCCCGAGTCCGCCGGCCTGGAAGCCCAGGGCCTGGGCTGGGCCAGCAGCTTTGGCTCTGGCAAGGGTGGTGATGCCATCACCTCCGGCCTGGAGGTCACCTGGACGCAAACCCCTGCGCAATGGAGCAACTTCTTCCTCGAGAACCTGTTCAAGTACGAATGGGTCAAGGAGAAAAGCCCGGCAGGCGCCATCCAGTGGGTGGCCAAGGACGCAGACGATGTGATCCCCGATGCCCATGGCGGAGCGAACAAAAAGCCCACCATGCTGACCACGGACATCTCGCTGATCCAGGACCCCATCTACGAAAAAATCGCGCGCCGCTTTCTGGAAAACCCCCAGGCCTTTGCCGAAGCCTTTGCCCGCGCCTGGTTCAAGCTGACCCACCGCGACATGGGCCCACGCAGCCGCTACCTGGGCCCCGAAGTCCCCAAGGAAGAGCTGATCTGGCAAGACCCCATCCCTGCCGTCAAGCACCCGCTGGTGAATGCCTCCGACGTCGCGGCCCTCAAGGCCAAGGTGCTGGGATCGGGCTTGAGCGTGCAAGAGCTGGTGGGCACAGCCTGGGCCTCGGCCTCCACCTTTCGCGGCTCGGACATGCGCGGCGGCGCCAATGGCGCCCGCATCCGCCTGGCTCCGCAAAAAGACTGGCAGGCCAACCAGCCCGAGCAGTTGGCCAAGGTGCTGTCCACGCTGGAAGGCATCCAGCGCGAATTCAACAAGGCGGCCGACGGTGACAAGCGCATCTCGCTGGCCGACCTGATCGTACTGGCCGGCAATGCCGGAGTGGAAAAAGCGGCGGCCGACGCCGGTGTGCAGGTCAACGTACCCTTCCGCGCCGGACGCGCTGACGCCAGCGCCGATCAAACGGATCCCAACTCCTTCAAGTACCTGGAGCCCAAGGCCGATGGCTTCCGCAACCACCTGCAGGGCCAATTCCCTGCGCCCGCAGAAGCCCTGTTGATCGACAAGGCCCAGCTGCTGACGCTGAGCACGCCCGAAATGACGGTGCTGCTGGGCGGCCTGCGCAGTATCAATATCAACACGGGTGGCAGCCAGCACGGCGTGCTGACCGCCACGCCCGGCAAATTGACGAATGACTTTTTCGTCAACCTGCTGGACATGGGCACGCAGTGGAAGCCCCTGGAAGACGGCAACTACGAAGGCGTGGACCGCAAGACCGGCGCCAAGCGCTGGACCGGCACCCGCGTGGATCTGGTCTTTGGCAGCCACGCCGTGCTGCGCGCCGTGGCCGAGGTCTATGCCGAAGCCGACAACCAGGCCAAGTTCTACAAGGACTTTGTCGCGGCCTGGACCAAGGTCATGGAGCTGGACCGCTTTGACCTGAAGCCGTGATGCAGCCCCGTGGCGCGGACAGCGTGCCACGGCCCATCGCCTCCCCACCAAGCGCCCTTCGGGGCGTTTGGTGTTTTCGGTGTGTGCCTGACGCGCTCAGGCCTTGAAGGTCAGCCAGGGCTTGAGCCTGACGCTGGCACGAATCAAGCCGGCCTCCTCCTGTGCCTGCAACACCGGCCCCACGGGCTTGTAGGCGCTGGGCGCCTCCTCGATCAAACGCTCCTCGCGCAAGGTGATGCACTGCCAGACGGACTCGACCAGGGCCTGCTTCATGCGCCGCGTGTCCTGCCGGCGCACCTGGCGGCCCGCCCCATGGCTACAGGACTGCAACCAGTCTTCGTTGCCCAGGCCCTGGACCAGAAACGAGTAATCCCCCATGGAGCCGGGAATCAACGCCCACTGGCCTGCATGGGCAGGTGTGGAGCCTTTGCGGTGCACATTCAACTCGCCCTCGGTCATGACCACGTTGTGCGGCACATCCACGATCAACCGCGAGGCATCGGGCGGCGCAAGATCGGCCAGTTGCAAACGCACCAGCTCGGCCAAGGCCATGCGGTTGAACCAGGCATAGCGCGCGGCCACGCCCATGGCCTGCAGGTACTCGCCTGCCAGTGCGCCGCTCAGACCATACAGACCGTGAGCGGGGTGCTTGCGACCCTGCGGCCATTGCTGCCTGGCCAGGTCCATCCAGCGGCGACCCACGTAAAAGCCCACATCACGTGAGCCGGTGTGGATCATCACCGTGACATCACCTTTTTTCAGCCCTGCGGAATAGGCTGCATGGCGGTCGTAGACCTCGTCCACCACGCAGAACTCCAGAAAATGGTTGCCACTGCCCAGATCGGCTGCCGAAGGTGGGCGCACGATTTCTCGCGCCTGCAGCAAGGCCTCGGGGGCGTAGCGGCTCTGCCCGGCAAAGTCCTGCAAGCCCACGCAGTGGGCCAGCTCGGCCTGTAGGCGGTCGCGGTCCACGCCCTGCCACAAGCCCAGCGCAGGCAGCGCATCGATAAAGGCCGAGGGGCCTTCATCAAACAGGGCCTTGAAGCCCTCGCTGCGCACCGGCACATCGCGGCCGTTTTTGAGAATGGCCTGGGTCAGGCGCGCGATGATGGTGGGTTTGTGCTGCTCGGCCTGCGCCTGGGTCAGCCCTGTGCTCATCAAGCGTATGCCGCAGTTGATGTCCGTGCCGATGGCGGCGGGAATCACAAAGTCCGGCGAGGTGGCCACCACCGACCCCACTGGCGCAATGCTGCCGGGGTGAAAGTCCGGCGTCGCACAGGCCTTGCAGACTGCGCCATGGCCGTTGGGATCGGCCACGGAGGCGAAGTCCAGCAACTGGCTGACGGCTTTGTGCTCCAGCGGCAAACTGGCTGGCAGCAAGATGCTGGCGGCGGCCTGCTCGTTGTGGATTTGGTAGATATTGTCTCGGTAAGAGACCTGGATGCCCTGGCGAGACAGGGCTTTTTGCAGTCGGGAAAGCTTTCCCAAAGAGTGCGACATGATGCTGAAACTGAGGTACGCAAATGCAGCCTCCCCGCTAAGGCGGGAAAGCCTGGTACCTTCGAGCAGCAGCTTCAAGAAGGAAGTAAGCGGCCCATTCTAGTCAATCTGCGGGCAGAGCATCAACGCTGCGTGGCAAATATGCTGCAATGAAGCATCACACCGCTCAAAGTCTGGCCGCGGCCATGTGGGCCACCGCCAGGGCCGTATCGGGGTTGCTGCCATCCTCCAGATGCCATGCCGCAGAAAGGCCGGCCCAAGCCAGAATCCACTGCAACAGCCGTTGCGGCTCCAGGCCTGCCGCTGCGGCCACCACCTCCAGCCTGCGCTCAAACCGCGCCGGGTCGGTGGCAGTTTGCGCATCTGGGTTGCAAAACAGATTGGCGTAGTCAACCCCACGCTCGCCCACCAGGCCCTTGGGGTCTATCGCCAGCCACCCACGCGGGCCAAAGTCGAGGATGTTGCCGTGGTGTATATCGCCGTGCAGGGCCACCACATCCTGGGGCCCGGCCAGCAGCGCTGTGGCCGTTGCTGCAGCCGTGGCAAAGATACCGCCCTGTACCTGTACCCCTGCACAGTGGTGCAGCGCCTGAAACCAGGGCCGCAAATCCGTCAGCACCGGCAACGGCGCCGCGCGCGGCGTGTGCAGCCTGGCGACAACTTCGCACATGATGCGGCAGGCCTCCTCGTCATGCCCATGGCGTGCAAGTTCATCCAGGCTCCTGGGCCCCTGGGCGCGCTCCAGCAGCAGCGCATCGCCACCATGGGCCAGCACCCTGGCGGCGCCCTGCCCTTGCCACCAGGCCATCAGGGCAGCGCCGCGTTTCTCTTCTTCCTCGGTGGCCACTTTCAGCATGGCGGGCAGGCCCTCGCATCGCACCGGCAGCAGTTGCCCGTTGGGGCTCAGCATGGGCTCACCATCCGGCACCAGCCCCCACGGCTCCAGATAGGCCGTCAACATGGCTGGCAATACAGGCAAGCTCATGGGTCTGGCGTGACCTTAGTTGGGCAGTTGCACATCCATGGGGGCCAACTGGGCATGCAAGAGGGTGAAGTACAACGTGACATCGCCCTGCTGGTCAATAAAGGTGCCCATGGCGCGCTGCAGGCGGGCGGCGATGCACAGGCATTCCGTGGCCTCAGGGCGTCCGCCGGGGATGCGTGCCGTGGTCAGCAAGGCCAGCTGGTGTTCGCGGCCAAAGTCATGCACCACTTCCAGGGCCTGGCCATGCAGCGGGGGAATGGCTTCATTGGCCCAGCTCCACAAAAAGCTGTTCTCGCTGTCGCTGGTGGTGCCAACCAGGCAGACCGTGGCCACCACTTCGTGCAGCGGCCCTTCCAGCACCAGGGTGGCGCGGTCCAGGTCCCAGCGGTATTGGGGTGAGCCTTGCAAACCGAACTGGCGCGGCCATTCGGCATTGCGGGCCACCATCATCTCCACGGCTTCGCGGCTCCAGGCGGCCCAGTCTGGGGCGCTGGCGGTTTTTTCGACGGGGGCTGGTGTGTTTTCTGTGGCGGCGCTCATGGGCTGTCTGGGTGTTCCGAATGCCCGCCATTGTCGACCAAGTTCAGGAGGCGATGAGCGAAGGCAGCAGGCAGCAAAAAGGCGCCAGCCTTGCAGCGGGCGCCTTGGAGAAGGAGGCAGTCTGAACTTAAAAGTCCATCTTCACACCCAGCGTGATGTTGCGCCCCATCAGCGGTGCGGCATCCTTGATGAAGCTGGTGTGGGCATAGGCCAGGCGGTTGGTCAGGTTGCGGCCTTGCACAAACAGCTCCAACGGCTGGCCCTGTGGCGTGCGCAGCTGGTAGCTGATGCCGGCATGCAGCATGCCGTAGCCGGGGGTTGCCGTTTCCAGCGGCGCCACGCGCGACTGGCGGGCGGCCTGCACCCATTCCACACTGCCCTTCCAACCTTGCCAGCGGGCCTGCAGCTGCGCGCCGACCCGCGCAGGGGCAATGCGTGGCAGGCGGGTGCCGTCGTTGCGCTCGGCACGCACCATATCGCCCCACAGGCGCAGTGCCCAGGTGGCGTTGAAGCGGTGGCGCATCTCGGCTTCCAGCCCGGTAAAGCGAGCATCGGCCTGGCTGTATTGCAGCAACTGAAAGCCATCCTGCACATCCAGCGTGCGGCCGTAGATGTAGCCATTGACCTGGTGGTGGTAGAGGCTCAGGCCCCAGGTGGTGTCGCCCGCCGTCTTGCGCAGGCCCAGGTCCCAGGCGTGCGAGGTTTCGCGCCCCAGATTGCTGTCACCCCGCTCCCAGGCATTGGTGGCCAGGTGGGGGCCGTCGGCAAACAGCTCTTGTGCAGTGGGCAGGCGGTTGGCATGGGTGTAGCTCAGGCTGGCCTGCCAGCCCGGCTGAAAGCGCCAGACCGCGCCCAGCGAGGCCGAGCTGCCGTTGTGCGTGCGCTCCACATCGGATTGCAAGGCGCGCACGCGCTGCTGGTCATGGCGCAAGGCGCCCTGCAGCGTCCAGTCGCCCAGTTGGTAGCGCTCCAGCCAGAACAGGCCCCAGCTGCGGGTGTCCGTGGGCTGTACGGTGGCCTCTTCGCCTTCGGCGCTGAAACGGCTTTGGCCGCTTTGCAGGCCGAACACGCCGCTCAAACCGGCCAGGGGCTGGTGCTCCACCTCCAGACGCAGATCATGGGCCCGGTTGCGGAATTCGGTGGCAACCACGCCATCGTCCAGCTCGTCATGGGCGTAGCGCGTGGTGCTGGCATTCAGGCGCACGGCAGCGATGCCGACCACCGGGTTGCGCCAGGCACCGCGCAAATCCCAGCGGTTGCTGCGCATATTGACCGTGGGCGCCTCTTCATCATCCCCATGGCTGTGGTTGTGGCCTCCGTGGTTGTGTCCATGGCCGCCGCAATGCAGATGGTCGCCATGGGGGTGGCAGTCCACATGCTCGTGGCCCGGCAGGCCGTAGCGGGCGTTCTGGCGGGTGTAGGCCAGGCCCAGATAGCCTTCGCTGCCCACCCAGCTCAGGCCCAGGCTGCCGGTTTCACCGCTGCTGAAGCTGCCCGGCACGCGGGCACCATCGGCCCAACCGCTGCCCACGCGGTAATCCTGGGCGTTGCGCCCCATGCCTTCCACATGCACCACCAGCGGGCCTTTGCCGCCGGTGAGGCCGAAAGCGCCCACCGTACCTTTGTCTGCGGTGCTGTAGCGCGTCTGGGCGCTGCCCTGCAGGCCGTTTTCTGGGACGGCGGTGGGGATTTTGTTGTCCAGCACATTCACCACCCCGCCCACGGCGCCGCCGTAGAGCAAGGCCGATGGACCGCGCAACACCTCGATCTGCTCGGCCAGCATGGGGTCGGCCATGACGGCGTGATCAGGGCTGACGCTGGAAGCGTCCTGCACGGCACTGCCGCTGCTGAGCACCTGCACCCGTGGTCCATCCATGCCCCGGATCACCGGACGGCTGGCCCCGGCACCAAAGTGGCTGGCTTGCACGCCCAACTCTTGTTCCAGTGTTTCGCCCAGCGTGGCGCTGCGGCGGGATTCCAGGGCGTCGCCGGCCAGCACACTGCTGGGAGACGCGAGGCTGGTTTGCTCCAGGGACCAAGCGCTGCTACGCACATTAATTTCATGTAATGTAGATTCATTGGCACTTGCTGCCTGGCTTGGGTCTGCCGGAGCGGCCGTCTCCTGCGCAGCAGGCACGGCGGTTTCGGCAGGCGCCTGGGCTGCGCCGGGTGCTGCACTTTGCGCGAACACCGGCGCACTGCCCCAGGTTCCCAACAGCATCAGGCAAGCCACGGTGATGGCATGGGGGCGGCGCGTGCGCGGCCCGGAAAGCGTCGACGGCGCGTCCGCCCCAACCATAGACCCGGCCTTGCCCGCAGCCACGGTGGCCTGGCCTTCTTTGTTCATTGTCCGCATGGACTTCTCCCTCAAGCTTCGCTGGGCGGCGGCGACATATGGGTACGCCTGCCCTCTCCCCACGGAGCATGGATTGCGCATGGCGCAATCTTTTCATCGCTAAAAAGCATGCAAATGCACAGCAGGTATGCATGAGTTGCTATGAAGAAAAGAGCGAGAGCACCATCTCTCGGCCAGCCTGCTCGCCATCGGGGGCAAGCGGGCAATGGGGCCAGCCAGCGCTGTGGCCTCGGAAAGAGAGGGGCTCGGTCGCTCTGAATGCAGCCAGCGCCCGCCTTGCCTGCCCCATGAAGAGGCAGGCTGACAGTCACCCAGCTGCAGCGATGAAGGACGCAGGCGGTCCGCGCGCGGTCCAGCCCCAGGGCCGCTCCAGCAACACCCAGGGCAGCAGCGGCGGCGCCAAAAACAGCGGCAAGGCCGCAGACAGCCACAGCATGGCCACCGTGCCCGGGGCCTGGGCATGGGCCAGTTGGTCCAGCGCCTGGCAATCCAGGCTGTGGTGGTGGGCAAACATGGCCCCCAGCGCATGCGCCCAGCTCCCCGGCGGCGGCGCCAGGCTGCTCTGGGGCTGCAGGGATTCGCTGCGGGCCAGGCCTACGCCTTGCCCGGCTTGTTGCAACTGCACGGCCACCGGCTGTGCAGGGTGCACGATCTGGTGCATGCGCGCCAGCAGCGGCCCCAGACCTATGGCCAGCATCCAGACCACCAACAGCCATATGCCCGCAGCCCGGCGCCATGGCTGCGTACGGGCCACTGGGTGGCTGGTGAATGGTGTGGTTGAAGACATGCTCAGGCGCTATGCAATCGGAAGCACCATGTGCTTAATGGCTATGCCGCATACCGCAATTCTTGCCCAAGGCCAGGCCTTTGCATGCGGTTTGCAGCTGCTGCTGGCAAGCGGTGGCGGATTGGCCGGACTCCAGGCATTGCGCCGCCTGGGCATGGGCCTTGGCCATGCTGTGGTGGCGGGCGATGTCTTCCCGGGTGTGGGCATCCAGCGTGGGCTGCTGCGCGGCCGGAGCCTGCTGCGCCGGCATCTGTGAAGCCGCAGCAGCAGGCGGCGCAGTCTGGGCCAGGGCAGGCGCCAAGCCGCAAACCAGTGCCGCGCCGCTCAGCACAGCCCGAAAGCGCAAAGAAAGAAGAGAGAGCATGGAAATCATCCTGAATGTGAAACCCTGAAAGCGCAGCCTAGGCAGCAGATGCGGTACTGGCTGGCAGGCAGGCCGTGCACAGGCCTTGCAGCTCGGTCTGCTGCAACTGGCCCAGGCCCTGCAAGCTGCGGGCCAACCCTTGCAGAGCGCGGCGAACAGCAGGTGCTGCGGCATCCACCGCCACCCGCTGTTGGCAGTGCAGGCAGCGGAAATAGACCAGGCCGCCCTCTTCGCCGTATGCAACCGCTGTGACCACCGTGCTGCGCTGGCCGGCCGCGCCCTCTGTCCGCCACTGGTAGCGGGTGACGCGGTCATTGTCCACCTGGCGCTGCAGCAAACCGGCCTGGGCCAGGCGGTCCAGCGCGCGAAACACCGTCACCCGGTTCACCGCCACACCCAGGCGTGCCAGGGCGGCCTCGGCATCCGCCGCAGAAAGGCGTTGTGCGGCCTGGCTGCGCAACAAAGCCAGCAAGGCCCGCGTGGCACGGGTGGAGCGCATACCGGCAGGCAGCGGGGACTCGCCTCCGGCAAGGAGGCGGCGACGGGAAGTGGTGGATTCGGACATGGCTTGTTAACGCAACTCGATTGCATTATGTATGCAAAAAGCACCGAGCTGAATCACAGCCTGCCCAATGCCCGGGCCAGACTGCGGGACATGTATTCCAGGCGCCATCCGCAGGTCTGCACCGCGCAAAAGCCCGCGCAGCCGCTCAGCCCGGCTTGGCGTAGCGCGCGAAGGTATCCAGAAACTTGCGCACCTTGGGGGCGATCACATGGGCGCAATAGCCCTGGTAAGGGTTGCGGGCAAAGTAGTTCTGGTGCATTTCTTCGGCCGGCCACCAGCAGCGCAAAGGCTGCAGCTCGGTCACCACCGGGGCGCCAAAAGTCTGTTCCTGCTCGCACATGCGCAACAACTGCTGGGCCACCTGCTCCTGCTGCGCGCTGGAAAAATAAATGCCGCTGCGGTACTGCGTGCCCACATCGTGGCCCTGGCGGTTCAGCGTGGTGGGGTCGTGGGTGCCGAAAAAGATTTCCAGCAGCGCATGCAGGTCAATCACCTGGGGATCAAACACCAACTTCACACCTTCGACATGGCCGGTCTGGCCTGTGCACACCTGCTCATAACTGGGGTGGTCCACATGTCCATTGGCATAGCCGGCCTCCACGCTCACCACCCCACGCACGCGGGTGAACACCGCGTCGGTGCACCAAAAACAACCACCGCCCAAGACGATGCTTTCCAGCGCACTACTTGCCTGGTTTTCCATAGCTTTCTCCATATTTCCCATGCTCCTCGCGCAGGCTGCGGGCCCGTCATGCGCCAGCGGCTCTGCCCATTGCCAGCATCTGCCACAAGCTTACGCCAGCGTGGCCTGGTGGTGCACGGCCCAGCTCTGTCACCCCGACGTCACCCACGGCATAGGTATTGCGCGTACAACCGCTGCATCTCACACCAAGGAGACCGCAGATGGACGATATGGACAGCTTTGCCCGCCAGGTTTTCGCCTCCCAGCCCTTCAGCCAGTTTGTTGGGGCCGAGCTGGTTGCGGTGTCCAGCGACAGCGCGGAACTGGCACTGACCGTGCAGGATCACCACAAGCAGCAGCATGGCTTTGTCCACGGCGGTGTGCTCAGCTACCTCGCGGACAACGCCATCACCTTTGCCGGAGGCCTGGCATTGGGCGGCAATGCCTTGACGGCGGAGTTCAAGATCAACTACCTGCGGCCCGCCATCGGCCGCCGCCTGCTGGCCACAGCGCAGGCGCGCAGTGCCGGCAAGCGCATGGCCATTTGCCAGTGCGAAATCTATGCCGTGGATGGCGAGTCCAGAAAGCTGTGCGCCCTGGCCCAAGGCACGGTGGTCCCGGCGGCTTGAGCCAATCGCCGCGCCAACGCCGGCTGCCGCAAAACTGTGTACGCTTGCGCCTCGCACCACTTTGCCTGCCCTGCATGCCCCGTCTCAAGCCTCCTACCAAAGAAGAAAGCCAGTTGCTGCCGCTGTTTGCGGCACTGCCGGACCACGCCATTGTCCTGCCCGCCAGCGATGCCGCATTCGCCCAGGCCCGCCAGGCACTGCTGGCACAGCACGCACTGGGCTTTGACACCGAGAGCAAGCCCATCTTCAGCACCCACCAAGTCGACACCGGCCCCCATCTGGTGCAGCTGGCCACCCCCGACGCCGCATGGCTGCTGCAGCTGCACCACCCCCAGGCCCTGGCACTGGCGCGCGAGGTGCTCAGCCACCCCGGTATTTGCAAGGTCGGCTTTGGGCTGGACAACGACCAGGCCACCTTGCCGCGCCGCCTGGGTTGCGAGCTGGTCAACGTGCTCGATCTGGACCGGGTGTTCAAGCAACAGGGCTACGGCGCCAGCACCGGCGTGCGCGCGGCCATGGCGCTGGTGCTGGGGCAGAACTTTCACAAGTCCAAAAAGCAATCCACCTCCAATTGGGCGGCGCTGCAGCTCAGCCCGTCCCAGCTGCGCTATGCGGCCAACGATGCCCATGGCCCGGCCCTGGTCTACGCGGCCCTGCCCGCCTGGCTGGCCCGGCAGCCCGCACCAGCGGCGCAGCGCCCGCGACGCCCCCGGCCAGCCCAGGACACTAGGGCCTGACTTCCGCCACCGGCTCCCAGCGCACGCAGTCGCGGCCTGCGGCCTTGGCGGCGTAGAGCAGCCGGTCGGCCTGGGCGATGGCTTCGTGCCACTGCGACAAGGCCAGCACCGGCGCCACGCCGAAACTGGCCGTCACCCTCTGGTCTGGAGGCAGGTTGGCCAGCCGCATGCTTCGCAGCCGCTGACGGATGCGCTCCGCCACCAGAACAGCATCCTGCGGCGCCAGGCCATAGAGCAGCAGCACAAACTCCTCACCGCCAAAGCGTGCCACCAGATCCCCTTCCCGCACGCAGTCCTGCAGCGTACGGGCAAAGCCCTGGAGCACAGCATCACCCGCCGCATGGCCCCAGCGGTCGTTGACCTGCTTGAAATGGTCCACATCACAGACCAGCACCGTGCCCACGGCCTGGCGCCGGTCGCCATGCTTGAGCGCCTCCAGAAAGGCCCGCCGATTGAGCAGCTGGGTCAGCGGGTCGCGGTTGCGTTCCTCCTGCAGCTGCACCAGTGCATCGCGCATGGTGATGGCCACATACAGCATGGCAAACAGCAGTGCAAAGGCCAGCATGCTCAGCTGCAGCACGCCCCAGAAGGGCAAGGCCGCCAAACTGGCCTTGGTCAGCCCCTCCGAAGCGGGCACCGTCGTGGGTGTACGCACAAAAAAACTCAGGATCAACATGGCAAACAGCAGCCGCAGGCTGCGCTCCAGCCGCAGCGCCGGACGCTGCCCCCACAGCCGCCAGGTACCCACGGCCAGTTGTGCGCCCAAACCCAAGTTCAGCGCATACACCCGCATATAAAACGGCGCATCCGTATAGATGCAGTAGATGCGCGCCACCATTGCCAGCCCTACCAGCAAGGCCTGCAGCCAGCGCGCCGGGCGCCGGCCAAGGCGCCAGCACATGGCCTCGACCAGGCACCAGGCGGCCCCCTGGTACAGCATTGCCATGACCACGGCGCTGCCACGCAAGGGAAGCGGCGGCGTCAACACCTGCCCCGCCAGCCCCAGGCTGAACAAGGCAAGGCAAGCCGCCATCCACAGCGCATCCTGCTGTGCACGCTGCCAGCGCCAGCACACCACAAAGCCCAGTGCCAGCAAGCTGGTGCACAAGGGCAGACTCAAAGCGTAGTAGTTGCCGACCGTCACGGATCGAGCCCTCCTGTGGGCGTCAAGCGCATCTCCATGCGATCAAGCACCCTCACTTGTCAGCACGGGAGGCGGCGGCCCACTTCTGCGCAACGGGCCGCGCACGCCACCGTGTGTTCAGCATACAAATATTCACTTGTCCCTGTTACCGCTACCAGTGACTCAAGCGCATCCACAAGACCGCTGCACTCACACCAGAATGTCTTGGTAACTGGCTGCAGGCGGCGGCACGGGGGGGCGAGGCTGTGGCGCCACGCAAATACGGTCACGTCCGGCCTGCTTGGCGGCATACAGCAGCTCATCGGCATGCGAGAGTGCGGCGGCCAAGCCGGGCAGGCCTGCCACCGGGGCAATGCCAAAGCTCATGCTCACCGCCTGCGCCCGGGGCAGACAGGCCATCTCGGTGCGGCGCAGCTCCTGGGCAATGCGCTGCACCACATGTTCTGCCGCCTCCAGCGACACCCGCTGCAGCAGCACCACGAACTCCTCTCCACCAAAGCGCGCCACGGCATCACCCGCGCGCACCTGCTTCAGCAACACCTGGCTGACGCTTTGCAGGACCTGGTCGCCACAGCCGTGGCCCCAGTTGTCGTTGACCTTTTTGAAGTGATCGATATCGGCCGCCACCACTGCCCAGGGGCCTGTGCGCCTATCGGTCAACACCGCTTCGGCCGCTTCCATGAAGGCGCGGCGGTTGAGCAAACGGGTCAAGGGGTCACGGTTGCGCTCCTCGCGCAGCGTGGTGAAGACATCACGCACCGCACAAGACAGCAGCACCAGCGAAAACCAGAGCGAGAACAGCAAGGTGCCGGCCAGGGTCAGCAACCAGAAACCGGAGCGCGCCATCTGCCCTGTTTCGGCAGTGGGCACCACCAGCCACACCATCAATGGCCGCATCAATATGTAGCAGGAGAAGGCGATATAGGTCCAGCGCAAGGCCTTCTCCAGCCTGTCGCGGGCAGGCGCTGCGCGCAGCAAGCTCGGCATGGCCAAGAACTGCAAGATGCCCATGCCCAGATTCAGCCACTGCACGCGCGCCCAGAGGTCGTCGTACACCTGGGAGAAATAACGCAGCAGCGCCAAGGTCACGGCCGTGACGATGGCGCCCAGCCAGCGGCTGGCATGGGCCTGGCCGTAGCGCTGTGCCATGCCCTGGGCCATGCACCATGAGCCCATCAGATAGAGCCCCGCCGTGAGCAGCGTCCACTGCGCCAGCTGCGCATTGCTCATCAGGCTTTGTGCACCCACCGCCACAGCGGGCAGCACATAACCGGCAGCCAGCCAGAGCAAAAAACGGGCCGAGACCTGACGGCGCTGCGTCCACCAGCACGCCAGCAGCACAGCGCCCAGCAAGATCACGCAGATGGGAGCGATCAAGGCAAAGTATTGATCGGCAGGCAGATTCACGGGTTGTGGCGTGGTGTGGGGAGAGTGGCCAAGGCTTGGTCAGCGCTTTGTATCAGAGTGTATCTTTGCGCAATACAAGCTGTGAAAGAAGGCCTTTGGTCTTGCCCACCGCCCTATCCTGCGCTCGCAGGTGCTGCCGGGCATCCAGCGACAGCGATACCGCCAGTGGAATTCTCAGAGCCTTTCCCGGCGCAAACACCTGGTATATATGCACCAGCAGCTAGCATTTCGGAAGCACGCATGGCGCACCGCCCAGAAAACCGGCTGGCTGCTAGAATGTGTTCAAAGTCTCCTCGCGGCGCGCCATGTCTTTACGGGATGGGATACAAGGCGCGACACCGCAGCAATAGCCGTGCTATTGCGAGGATTCGCAACACAGTAGACCGCCCGCAAAGGCACTGGCCCGCAGGGTTGGAGCGAAATCGGGCGATTTCTTCGCGCTGAAGCTTGCTTGCACACAGGTGCAAGCTGCGCTCCATCGCTTCGAACTCATCCCGATTGCGTTCCAACGCGCCTGCGTAGAGACATTGAACACGTTCTTAGGCCGCTGGTTTACGATCCCCTCGCGGGGCTCCAGCGTCTTTTAGAGATCGCCAGCACGCTCTTTGGACACCGCCGCGCCCCCTGGCACTTCGGCATCCACATGCACCCGGTTGCGGCCGGCCTGCTTGGCCTCATACAGCAGGACGTCGGCGCGCGACAAGGCCTGCGTCAGCTGCTGTGCGCTTGGCAGCTGCGCAATGCCAAAGCTGAGCGTCACCTGCCGCCCATTGGGCAGGGCCAGTACCTCGGCCGATGCCAGTTGCTGGCGCATGCGCTGCACCACGGTTTCAGCCTCCTGCAGGCTGGCACGCAGCAGCAGCACAAACTCCTCCCCGCCAAAGCGGGCCACCAGATCGCCCTTGCGTACCTGTTGGCGCAGCACCTCGCTGACCGACTGCAGCACCTGGTCGCCACAGGCATGGCCCCAGCGGTCATTCACCTGTTTGAAATGGTCGATGTCTCCCGCCACCACCGCCCAGGGCGCGCTGCGCGGGGCCCCCAAGATGCTCTTGGCCCCCTCCATGAAAGCGCGGCGGTTGAGCAGTTGGGTCAGCGGGTCATGGTTGCGCTCTTCTCGCAACGTGGTGAACACATCGCGCACGGTGCAGGCCACCAGCAGCATGGTGAACCACAGGGCAAAAATCAGGCTGCCTGCCAAGGTGATCAGCCAATAGCCCGAACGCGGGATGTCGCTCCCCTGCAGACCCGGCACCAGCAGCAAGATCAGCACCGGCCTGACCATGGTGTAGCAGGCGAACACCAGAAAAGAGCCACGCAGGGTGCGCTCCAAGCGGTCACTGGGGGGCTTGCTGCGCAAAATGCCATACATGGGCAGGACCTGCACCAGCCCCAGGCCCAGGTTCAGCCAGTGCATGCGCACCAGCAGCCGATCCTGCACATGGCCGTAGTAGTACAGCGCCCCCAGCACCACGGCGCCCAGCAGCAGGGCAATGCGAGGGTGGGCCGAGCAGCCATAGCGCCCTGCCATGCCCTGGGCCAAAGACCAGGCGCCTCCCAGATACAGCAGACCGGTCACCGGCGCCCAGCGCGCGAACTGCGCGCTGTCCAGCAGGCTTTGCCAACCCAGCCCTATGGCGCTGAGCGCATAGCCCGCCGCCAGCCACAGCAAATAGCGTTGATGGCGCTGGTAGCGCAATGCCGCCCAGCAGCCCACCAGCGCCGCTGCAAGCAGCAAAACGCACAGCGGCACGATGAGTGCAAAGTAGCGATCGGAAAGAGAAAGCACAAACGGACAGGCAGTGCGAATAGCTAAGTTCAATAAGTGTATCTAAATGCCACCGATCAACGGCATCTCTCTCCACCCCATAAGCACATAGCTAAAGCTTGGTTCGCCCAGGGACAGCCCCCTTGCATAATCGCCGCTGACGCTCTTGCCTGTAGGTCTTGCATGGCCCGCCCGTGCTGTTCCGCGCCTCAGAAAAAGAAACATTTCCTAGCAATTACCCGAAAGAGACTTATGCGCTTAGAGACACTCGCCGTACACGCCGGCTACGCCCCCGACCCCACCACCAAGGCCGTGGCCGTGCCCATCTACCAGACCGTGGCCTATGCCTTCGACAGCGCCCAGCATGGCGCCGATCTCTTCGACCTCAAGGTGCCGGGCAATATCTACACCCGCATCATGAACCCCACCACCGACGTGCTGGAAAAGCGCGTGGCGGCCCTGGAAGGTGGCATTGCCGCGCTGGCCGTGGCCTCGGGCATGGCGGCCATCACCGCCGCCATCCAGACCCTGGCCGAGACCGGTGACAACATCATCAGCGCCAGCACGCTCTACGGCGGCACCTACAACCTGTTTGCCCACACTTTCCCGCAGCAAGGCATCGAGGTGCGCTTTGCCGATCCGCGCGATCCGGTCAGCTTCGGCAAGCTGATCGACGCCAAGACCAAGGCCGTGTTCATCGAGTCGATTGGCAACCCTCTGGGCAATGTGACCGACATCCGCGCCCTGGCCGATGTGGCCCATGCCCATGGCGTGCCACTGATTGTGGACAACACCGTGCCCTCGCCCTATTTGCTGCGCCCGTTTGAATTTGGCGCAGATATCGTGGTGCATTCGCTGACCAAATACCTGGGCGGCCATGGCACCAGCGTGGGCGGCGCCATTGTGGACAGCGGGAAATTCCCCTGGGCCGAGCACAAGGAACGCTTCAAGCGCCTGAACGAGCCCGACGTCAGCTACCACGGCGTGGTCTACACCGAAGCCCTGGGCCCAGCCGCCTTTATCGGCCGTGCCCGCGTGGTGCCGCTGCGCAATATGGGCGCGGCCATCTCGCCGCAAAACGCCTTCCAGATTCTGCAGGGCATTGAAACCCTGGCCCTGCGCATGGACCGCATCTGCGAGAACACGCAAAAAATTGCCGAAATCCTGCAAAAACACCCCAAGGTGGAATGGGTGCGCTATGCCGGCCTGAAAGACCACCCCGACCACGCCATTGTGCAAAAGCAGTCTGCTGGCCGCGCCTCGGGCATTCTGTCCTTCAGCCTCAAGGGTGCGGAAGGCCGCGCTGCGGGTGCCCGCTTCCTGGACGCGCTGCAGCTGTTCACCCGCCTGGTGAACATTGGCGACGCCAAATCGCTGGCCACCCACCCGGCCTCCACCACCCACCGCCAGCTGGATGCGGCCGAGCTGGCCAAGGCCGGCGTGACCGAGGGCATGGTGCGCCTGTCCGTGGGCATTGAGCATATCGACGACCTGCTGGCCGATCTGGACCAGGCTCTGGCCCAGGTGTAACACCACCGTCCCGGCAGGGCGCTACGCCCTGCTGCCTTGCATGGAGCGCTGCGGCGCTCCTTGTTTTTTGCGGTTGGCCGTCCGCCCCTATGGCCTGCATGTCTGTGTACAAAGGCTACAGTGAACACCGTGCATACATGTTGTATGCACAGTTTTTGCTAGCACCGTCCCCATGACTTTGCCCGCCTTTGACATGTCCGACCTGACCCGCTTGCGCAACGCCTACCGCAGCGACAAAGCCGCCCTGGTGGAGCAGCTCCAACAGCCCGCGCCTGCCAAGCGCAGCGTACGGCCGCTGCTGCACAAGCTGTCGGAACGCACCGACCAGCATCTGCAGGCACTGCGCCAACTCACCGACCTGCCCGACAGCGTGGCCCTGGTGGCTGTGGGCGGCTATGGCCGCAGCCAGCTGTTTCCGGCTTCGGACATCGATGTGCTGCTGCTGGTGCCCGAAGAAGCGGGAGCCGAGCACAGCCCGCTCAAGGCGCAGCTGGAGCGCTTCATCGGCGCCTGCTGGGACACGGGGCTGGAAATCGGCTCCAGCGTGCGCACCGTGACGGAGTGCGTGCACGAGGCGGCAGCAGATGTGACCATACAGACCGCGCTGCTGGAGTCACGCCTCATCGACGGCAACCTGAGCCTGTTCGCCCAGATGCAGCAGCAGTTCCGGGCCCTGCTGAATCCGCGCGCCTTCTTCACCGCCAAGATGCTGGAGATGCGCCAGCGCCACAACAAGTTCGAGAACACGGCCTATGCGCTGGAGCCCAACTGCAAGGAATCACCCGGCGGCCTGCGCGATCTGCACACCATCCTCTGGGTGTCCAAGACCGCAGGCCTGGGTAGCAGCTGGAAAGAGCTGGTGCAAAGCGGCATTGCCACACCCTTCGAGGCCCAGCAGCTGGAGCGCAACGAGGCCTTGATCAGCCATATCCGCGCCCGCCTGCATGCGGCCACCGGCCGGCATGAAGACCGGCTGCTGTTCGACCTGCAGACCACCGTGGCCGAGCAGCTGGGCTTTCGCAGCCACCAGCGCCCGGGCCAGCCCATGCCGGTGCGCGCCAGCGAGGGACTGATGCGCCGCTACTACTGGGCGGCCAAGGCCGTCACCCAGCTGCGCCAGATTCTGCTGCTGAACATCGAGGAGCGCCTCTACCCCCCCAACCAAGGCGCCATGGTGCGCATTGATGCGCGCTTCTATGACAAGGACGGGCTGATCGAAGTCGCCAGCGACGACCTCTACCGCCGCGACCCACAGGCGATCTTGGCCACCTTCTTGACCTACGAGACCTCGCCCGGCCTGCGTGACCTGTCGGCCCGCACGCTGCGCGCCCTGTACTCGGCCCGCGCCATGATGGATGGGGACTTCCGCCGCGACCCGGTCAACCGCGCCACCTTCATGCAAATCCTGCAGCAGCCCAGCGGCATCACCCATGCCATCAGGCTGATGAACCAGACCTCGGTGCTGGGCCGCTATCTGTGGGCCTTTCGCCGCATCGTCGGCCAGATGCAGCATGACTTGTTCCACGTCTACACCGTGGACCAGCACACGCTGATGGTGCTGCGCAATATGCGCCGCTTCTTCATGGCCGAGCATGCCCATGAATACCCGTTTTGCTCCCAGCTGGCCAGCGGCTGGGACAAGCCCTGGCTGCTGTATCTGGCGGCGCTGTTTCACGACATCGGCAAGGGCCGGGGCGGTGACCACTCGCAGATTGGCGCCATCGAGGTCAAACGCTTTTGCCGCCAGCACAGCGTGGCAGCAGATGACGCGCGCATGGTGGAATTCCTGGTGCGCGAACACCTCACCATGAGCCAGGTGGCACAAAAGCAGGACACCACCGACCCCGAGGTGATCCACGCCTTTGCGCAGCGCATGGGCTCGGTGCGCCACCTCACGGCCCTGTATTTGCTCACCGTGGCCGATATCCGCGGCACCAGCCCCAAGGTGTGGAACGCCTGGAAGGGCAAGCTGCTGGAAGACCTCTACCACGCCACCGTGCGCACCCTGGGCGGGCATGCGCCCGATGCCGCAGCCCAGGTGGAAGCGCGCAAGCGCGAAGCCCTGGTGCAGTTGGCCCTCAGCGCCCAGCCTTATGAGTCACACAAGCCGCTGTGGGACACGCTGGATCTGAGCTATTTCATGCGCCACGAAGGCGCCGATATCGCCTGGCATGCGCGCCATCTGGGCCGCCATGTGGGCACGCAGCAGCCCATTGTGCGGGCACGCCAGTCGCTGGCCGGCGAGGGTGTGCAGGTGCTGGTCTACACCCCCGACCGCAGCGACCTCTTCGCCCGCATCTGCGGCTATTTCGACCGCGCCGGTTTTTCCATTCTGGACGCCCGCGTGCACACCGCCCGCAACGGCCATGCGCTCGATACCTTCCAGGTCATCACCAGCGAACCACTGGAGGTGCACTGGCGCGAGCTGACCGCCCTGATCGAAGAAGGTCTGCCCCATGCCATCGCGGCCCAGGGCGCCCTGGCCCCACCCGCGCGCCGGCGCCTCTCGCGCCGGGTGCGCAGCTTTCCCATGCCGCCCAGCGTGCTGCTGCAGCCGGATGAAAAATCCCAGCACTGGCTGCTGGAAATATCCGCCAGCGACCGCGCCGGCCTGCTCTACACCGTGGCCCGCATCCTGGCCGAACACCGCATCAGCGTGCAACTGGCCAAGGTGAGCACCCTGGGCGAGCGGGTGGAGGACAGCTTTTTGATCCAGGGCCCCACGCTGGGCCACAACGCTGCCCAGCTGGCACTGGAAACCGATTTGGTCAACGCGCTGGCGGAATAGACACAGCCCTACACGGCCCTGATAGTTGCTTCGATTTTCAGAGCTGCATCTGCTGACTGAGCGCTGAACACCGGATTGCAACACTGTAAAAAGCACAAAGCGCCTGCAAAGGGCGCTCTGTTTTTTGATAAGTCAGACCATCTCCATGGCCTGCAGCACAGCTCAGCGCTGCTTGTCCTTGTCGTCGCGCCCCATGCCCAGGCGGTCCATCAGGCCGCCCGCATTCACATCGTCGCTAGGCCCCTTGCCGGTGGCGGCCTGTACCGCCCCCATGAAGTAATGCATGGCGGTAAAGGCACGGCTGCCCTCTTCTCCGCTGTTGATGGTTTCATCCACGCTGGCACCGCCTTCGGTGTAGACCCGCACCCAGCTGCTGGGGCCATAGGCAATGCGCTCCACGGTGCGCAGCGGCACATCGAAAGCCGTGGCCGGAAAGTCCTGGGCCAGTGCTGCGGTCTGCGAGCGCGAGCGCACGCGCACGATCTCCTGGCTGCCGAAGTGGAAATCCGCCCCCGTCACCGCTGCCTGCTGATAGGGCAGGCCGATGGTCAGCACGGCCTGGCCGTCCTTGGCCGATGTCCAGGATGCCGCCAGCACCGGGCATTGCGGCCGGCTGCACAGGGTTTTCTCCGGCGCCACGCTCACGGTCTTGCTGCCATCTTGGGCCTTGCCTTGCTGCACCTGGGGCACCAGCGCCTGCTTGCTGGCGCAACCGGCCAACACCAAGGCGCCCAATGCGCCCACCAACCAGAACTTCATGCGATTGCTCCTGTCCAAAACCCGCATCGTGCCATGACTCGCCGGCCCCGCAGGCCATCACAGCCTGCGGGCCGCGCATGGCGGCCGTCTTCAGTGTTTTTTCGCCTTGCCCTTGGCTGCCGGCTTGCCTGCAGCCGGCTGGTCTTTTTTGCTGCCGATCTTGCTTTCCTGGCCCTTGAGCAGACGGCCGATGTTCTCGGCATGGCGCCACAGCAGCAGGGCCGACATGGCGATGATGGCCAGCAGCAACGGCTTTTCGGCATTCCACAGGCTGCCACTCAGCAGCACGTACAGCACGGGAGCCGCAATGGAGCCGATGAGGGCCGACAGCGAGGAGTAGCGCGTGGTCAGCGCCACGGCCAGCCAGGTCAGCAGCACCAACAGGCCCAGCCAGCCGCTGATGCCCAGCAGCACGCCCAGGGCCGTGGCCACGCCCTTGCCGCCTTTGAACTGGAAGAACACCGGGAACAAATGCCCCACAAAAGCGACAATGGCCACCAGGGCCAGCGTGCCCTCCTCCAGGCCGAACTGCGGGCCTGCGTACTTCACCAGCGCCACCGGCACCAGTCCTTTGAGCGCATCCAGCAGCAAGGTGACGGCTGCCGCCTTTTTGCTGCCCGAGCGCAGCACATTGGTGGCGCCGGGGTTGCCGCTGCCATAGGTGCGAGGATCGCTGAGACCAAAAGCGCGGCTGACGATGACGGCGAATGACAGCGAGCCGATCAGATAGGCCACCACGGTGGCGAGCACGGTAGCAAAAATAGGGAGCAATGCGTTCAAGAGAAAAATCCTTGCCTGCCGCCAAGGGCAGGCTGGTATTTGTGGTGTTGTCCTGGTGGTCTAGGGGCCAGCCAGGGCTGGCCCAAGGGGCTTATTGTGCCAGTGCGCACTGCACTGGCTGGGCAGCCAGCAGGTCCACACAAACCCGTGGAGCCAGTTGCACCAGAAAGCCACGGCGCCCGCCGTTGATGGCGATGCGCGGCAGCGCCAGAATGCTGACTTCGATATACACCGGCATCTGCTTGCGCGTGCCAAAGGGCGAGGTGCCGCCCACCAGATAGCCGCTGTGGCGGTTGGCCACCTCGGGCTTGCAGGGCTCCACGCTCTTGGCACCAATCTGGCGCGCCAGGTTCTTGGTGGAGACAGTGCAATCGCCATGCATGAGCACGATCAGGGGCTTGGCGTCCTGGTCCTGCATCACCAGGGTCTTGACCACCTCATGCTCCGACAGTCCCAGCTGGCGTGCCGACTCGCTGGTTCCGCCATGCTCCACATAGTCATAAGGGTGCTCGGTGAACTCCACCTTGTGCGCCTTGAGCATCTGGGTGGCGGGTGTTTCGCTCACATGGGCTTTGTCTTTTTTAGCCATATTCTCAATTTTGATAGCTGCCTATGCGCTTTGGCAATGCACAAAAGGCCTGTTCGACCATGATTTCAACCCTGGGCTCACCCCGGCAGGGCTGCCGCGCAAGGGCCGCCCCGCTGGAGGCGTCCCCTCCCCGCGCGCAGCGCGAGAGCGAGGGGAAAGGCGCGCAGCGCCACAGGGGGTGGCTCCTGTTTATTGCGCCGGATCGCGGTGCAGCCAGCGAATGGCGTCGATCTTCGCCAGCAACTCCGCAGGCAGCTGCCGGCCCCAGATGTCCAGGTTCTCATCCAGTTGGGCCAGCGAGGTCGCGCCGATGATGGTGCTGGCCACCTGCCATTTGGTGTAGCAAAACGCCAGTGCCATCTGCGTGGGCGTGAGGCCGTTTTCGCGTGCCAGGGCGTTGTACAGGCGGGCCGTGGGCAGCACTTCCGGGCGGCCCCAGCGCTGCTTGCGCACCGACTCGTACTTGGCGATGCGGCCCTGCGGGGCGTCAGGGGCTTCCGTGCCCATGGGGTCGTACTTGCCGGACAGCAGGCCCACACCCAGCGGTGAATAGGCCAGCAGGCCCACGCCCAGGCGGTGGCAGCTTTCGTCCATGCCGTTTTCCCAGCTGCGGTTCAACAGGCTGTAGGGGTTTTGCACGCTGGCCACACGCGGCAGACCCAGCTCCTCGGCCAGGCGCACAAACTCGTGCACGCCATAAGGGGTTTCGTTGGACAGGCCCACATGGCGGATCTTGCCCTGCTGGACCAGCTTGGCCAGGGTCTCCAGCTGTGCACGGATGGGGGTTTCGGACTTTTCCTTGGCCGGCTCGTAATACAGGGCGCCAAACGAAGGTACATGGCGCTCGGGCCAGTGGATCTGGTAGAGGTCGATGACATCGGTCTGCAGGCGGCGCAGACTGGCCTCGCAGGAGGCCGTGATGTCGGCCGCCGTCATGCCGCCCCCTTCGCGAATCCAGGGCATGCCCCGCGATGGGCCGGCCACCTTGCTGGCCAGCACCACCTGGCTGCGCTTGGCCGGGTTGGCCTTGATCCAGTTTCCCAAAATGGTTTCGGTGGCGCCATAGGTGGCGGCACGGGCGGGCACAGCATACATCTCGGCCGTGTCCCAAAAATTCACACCACGCTCCAGTGCACGGTCCAGGATACGGTGGCTGTCGGCCTCGTTCACCTGTTCGCCGAAAGTCATGGTCCCCAGGCAGATGGGGCTGACTTGCAGGCCGCTGCGGCCCAGCTCAACTTGCTGCATTGCTTGCTTTCTATGGGCCTCTAGGGCCTTCTTGGTCTCTACGCTGCAAGTGTAGTGCGCGCAGCTTCGCCGCCTGGTCAGCCCGGCCTCTTGCTTGGCGCATGGCGGCCAGCACGTCACCTGGCGGACAGCCATGTCCTGGCACGCCCTCTGCATTGCTATAGGATTTGCTGCGCCCTCCCGGCGCCAGCTCCCTGGATGAACACGCCCCATCACGCCCATGTACACACCGCTACGCCCCGCCACCTGCCAGCATCTACCGGTGCGCGCCCTCTCCTACCATGTGCGCAGCTGGGGCCAGCCCCGGCCCGGCAGCGTGCCCCTGGTGCTGGCACATGGCTGGATGGACGTGTCCGCCTCCTGGCAATTCGTCGTCGATGCCCTCAGCCAGGGCTTTTTCGAAGGCCGCCACATCATCGCGCCCGACTGGCGCGGCTTTGGTCTCACCACCGCGCCCATGGCCTGCGACAACTACCACCATGTCGACTATCTCGGCGATCTGGACGCGCTGCTGCAGCACTATGTGCCCGATGGCGGCGCTGTCGACCTGGTGGGCCACAGCATGGGCGGCCATATCTCCATGCTCTATGCCGGCGCCCGGCCGGCGCGCATACGCCGCCTGGTGAATCTGGAAGGCTTTGGCCTGACCGCCACCCAACCCGCGCAAGCCCCGGGCCGCATAGCCCAATGGCTGGACGAGCTGCAGCAATGCCGCCAAGGCGCATTGGCGCTGAAAAGCTATGCCAACGCGGACGAAGTGGCCCAGCGCTTGCGCAAAACCAACCTGCGCCTACCGGTCGACAAAGCACTGTGGCTGGCCCAGCAATGGGCAGCCCCCCAGGCCGATGGCCGCTGGGCCATCCTGGGCGATGCAGCGCACAAGGTGATCAACCCCCAGCTGTTCCGCGTGGAGGAAGCCCTGGCCTGCTACGCCGCCATCACCGCCCCGGTGCTGGCCGTGGAGGCCGCAGACGACAGCCTGGCCAGCTGGAGCAAAGGCAAGTACACGCTGGAGCAATACCACCAGCGCCTGCAATCCGTGGCCCGGCACCGCGTGGCATGCGTGGAAGACGCCGGCCATATGCTGCACCACGACCAACCCGCCGCCGTGGCCCGGCTGATTGAGGATTTTTGCGGCGCGGGCGATTGAGCCGCCCCATGCAGCCAGACCCTGTTCGCAGGGCTATGGGCTGCCGCACCTTCTATGCGAACCGGCGCGGCGAGGTCACAGCCATCACCACCCCGCATGCCTGCAAGCAATCGCCACACCCCACAGGCAGGCCGTGGGGGCATGCACTTTCACGCTGACGGAGTGGCTCACTTGTCCAGCCAGCGCAGCAGCTCGGGCACCAGCAGGAGCTCGTTGAGCGCATCGTCATCCATGCGCACCAAGGCCTTGAGATCGCGGATGGCGAGAAAGCCTATGTTGTCGAATTCCTCACCCAGTTTTTCAATAAAACCAAATTCCCCCGGCTGGTTGGACACGCCCAAAAACATCACATAGACCTCACAACCTTCCCGCTCGGCCCGGCTGAGCAGGCTGCGCGTTGCACCCTTGTCGTTGTTTTCGCCATCCGTAATAAAGAACACCACGGAGCGTTTGCGCCCTCCTGCAGCTTCAGCCACCTTGGGCTGCGAGCCGCCCAGGCAGCGCTGCAAAAAGCCCAGAATGCCTCCGGCGCCAAGCTTGTGGCCAAAGTGTTGGAAGATATCGCCCAGGACATAGGAGTAGTCCGTCGCACCGCCCCAACCAGGAACCTTGTTGATGATGCGTTTGCGCACAAAGTTCTGGTAGTTTTTGGCCGTCATCTCACCCACATGGTGGGCGTTCTCCGGGCCACTGGAAAAGGTGAAGACATCGAGCTTTTGGTCGGGATCGAAAGTCAGCCCCCAGGGTGCCAGGCGGGTCAGCAAATCACTGGTGATCCCCGATTGGTGTTCGTCCTCGAACGAGGCAGAAACATCCAGTGCAATCGCCACCTCGATGACGGGGGGCTTGATCAGGCCTTTCTTTTCCAGCGAGAGCTTGAGCGCCAGGCTTGATTTTTCCAGGTTGAGAGTGATCATGGTGTGAGGTGGTTTTCGATAAATGTGCTGAACTCCAGCACGACTTCGGTCAGCAGCAATCGCTGTGTTTCATTGAGTGGCGCATGCGCGGCTCCGTTCAGCCTGGCCAACTGGCTCAAGACGGCTGGCAGCTTGAGCAGCACACCGTCTTGCACCAGTTGCATGAGTTCAAGAAGGCGGGACTGATCCTCCGTCAGCATCTGCAGCTGCTCCATCGCCAGCGCCAGCGATGCAAGCACCGCGCCAGCACGCGCAGCCAAGGTGGGCTGTATGTGTGCGCCCACCTTGTCCATCAGAAACATGCAGGCCATGTCCAAGGCCTGCAAAGCCTGCTGCGCGGCCCGGACGCGGGAGATCAGATCCCCCAGCTGGTCGTGCAGTGATTGCAGGACGGGCAAGGCCTGCCGGAGCTGCGCTTCCAGCAAGGCCACCTCGGGAGCCGTCTCGCGCCAAACCCTGGCTGGCGAACGCCGGAACACCCCGCCTTGGAAGGCCTCCAGGACATCGGCCATCCGGCCGTGCAAATGCCGCAGCAGCGCGGGCACCAGACGCAGCGGCTTGCCATCGGCCAGCTCCAGGCGCTGCCTGACCAACTCCGCCAGGGTTTGCTGTGCTTTTTCGCCATAGCGGACCCAGGCCAGTACGGCACTCCCGGGCAAAGGTGCTGACGACACCGCATGCGCGGCTTGCTGCAAGCTCAGGGCACAGGCTTGCGGGAACAACTGCTGCAGCGCGGGCACCGAGGCCTGGAAAGGCAGGCTTCTGACACCAGGCAATGCCGAGGCTTGCAGCGGCTCAGCGCGCTCATCGCCCCCCGTACGGAAAGCAGCTGCGTGCAAGTCTGCGGCCTTGGCTGCGGGCGCCAGCCGCGTTGGCGCTGGCGTTGTTGTGCGCTCTGTCGCAGCAGCTGGGGCGCCGGCTTCAGGCCCTGCCAGAGGCCCGGCCAGCTTGGTGGGCGAAGGCCGTGATGGCGCCGGCCCAGACTGCTGCGAACCGGTGCTGGCTTGCATACGCGTGGGCGTGGGCCTTGCCTTGGCCGTTGGCCCGGGCGGGCCCGCTGCGTCGACAGCACCAGGCGCTGGCACGGTGCGGCGGGCGTCCCGTACAGCGGTAGGCGTACGACGCTGGGCCACAGCCGCTCAGGAGAACTGGGCCAGAACGTCGTTGAAGCTGCCGGAAAAACCGACCCCCACGGGAGAAAACGCCGGCCCATTGCCATCAATGATCACAGAGCCCATTTGCAGGCCCGTGAAGCCCGAGAAATGCTCGGAAAGATTCACCACCAGCAGTTGCTCACCTTGTTCGTTTTCCACAATGACGCGGGCGCCCTTCACACCTTTGAACACCGGGTTTCCGGGACCATGGATCATGGCCACAAGCACCACCTCGATATAGCCTGTGCCAGGCAGCGCCAACTTCGATGGGAAGATGCGAATCCATTCATCGTCTTCGTCGCTGAGCTGCCCATCGGTCGCGTCCGGGCTGTGCACCAGGGCACCACCATGGACCGAAAAAGTCTTGTTTGCCGCCAGCGGCAGATAGCCCTCGGGCTGTCCGCGCACCGTGCGCTGCACGTTGTAGATCGACAAGATGTCCTCGAACTCGGCAATCTTGGCCCCAGTGCCTTGGTTCACCGCCACGAGCGCATGCAAATCCAGATCGGACTTGCAGTCCCAGGCCAAACGCACCAGAAAGGACTCATTTTTTTGCAGGTTGAGTGAAAGCTTTTTAGGAGCATCGGAAGGTTTGACCAGGTTGACGACAAGGGACATGAAGAACTCCAGCTGAGAACAATTCAAAAAACAGCCTGCCTGTCGCCATGTGCTTTGCGATCAGGAAGGAGGGAACAAGGCATTCGGGGCCTGCCAGCCCTCTTCGGCTCAGCTTCCCCGGGCCTCGGCGCTGGCCATCACCTGCACGCCCAGCGCCAAGATCTCCTGGCGCGAGGCGACGAGCAGCTGGCGGGTTTGCTCAAATTTCTGCTGATTGGCCGTGCGGGCCTGGCTGGCCAGCTCCAGCAACTCTCTGGTGGTGGCGACCACGGATTGGATCTGCTGTGCCTGGCCCAGGCGGTTGTCGCCCGGCGCATGGGCGGCCTGGCTGCTTACCTGGCGCAAAAGCTTGTTGCGCATCTGGCTCAGATTGGCATCCAGCTCCTTGCCTCTTTGGCCCAGTTGCTGGGTCTCCAGCACGCGGTAGGCGCTGTACAGGCTGAGCAGACTCGATTTGATGGAAACAAAACGCGCAGACGCCGTGGTCGCCAGCTCTTGCAAGGTGCTCATGCCAGCGTCTTGTATCTGGGCCAGGATGAGCTGGTCTGCTGGCAGCCGCGTCATGCAGCCTTCCACTGCCAGTGCCCGCGACTCCAGCGCCTGCAGTTTCTGGCTTGCCTGCATGTGCAGCAATGGGTCGGTTTGCATGGCGGGCTCCAGGGTCTGAACCTGGGCCTTGGCAAAAGCATGGGCATTGAAGAGAAACAATGTCTCCAGCGCAAACAGGTCGCGAAAGCGGTTGTACTCCTGCAAGACCTGGTTGAGCCCCTGCATTTCTGCTTCCAGGCTGCGCATCTCGGCAGCCAGCTCGACCTCGAGCTTGGACACCTCGTCCGAGAGCCTCTTGGTTTTGAGCGACACCAGATGCGCGGTCTCCGTCAAGGCTTTGGCCACGGTGCTGCGCAAGGCGCTGGGGCTGAGCATTCCCTGCAAGCGCTCGATGAACGAGGGCTTGGCTCCGCTCAAGATGCGCTCGGCCAGCTGATCCAAACGCTGCGCCTCCACCGCCCCCTGAAGTTGATCGAGCAGGCGGAACATCGCCGGAGATTTCTGCCGGTCAATGGCCGACAGAAACCGATCGAAAACCTGGTTCAACGCCAGCTCTGCCTCCAGTCCCAGCCTGGAAATTTCTACCGGACTCAAAGCCATGAGATCGAACTGCTGCACACGCGCCAGCATTTCTGCCATGGCCGGTGTCTGCAGCACGAGTGGGAAATTGGGCGGGACCTGCAAAACAACAGGTGATTTCGCAGAAGCAATGGGAGCAGTCACGAATGGAGATAAAACTGGCTGGAGAAATGAAAATGGACATTCCAATTTCCGACGAAGGCGCAATTATTTTCAACACCGTGATGGGGACAAAATGATCTTTAGAAAATATTTGTTAGAACATTAACAATATGCTTTTCATTCGTAAAAATCACCTTGAAACTCCTCCCTGGAAGCAGCGAAATTCTGCCTCAGCCACGCCCTCTCGAGCTTGAGAGTACCGAATGGATCAGCCTCAGGCCTGAGTGAATATTTCAGTAACACATTGCCCCCAGCCGCAGCACCTCGATAATCCAGGTGATGCATTTATGGGGCTTTTTTTCAGCGTGCACTTTACCTGTTGCATCCCATCTTTCACTGCCCGTGCAAGGGTTGTGCCATTCCGCTATCCACGCCATATAGATTCACAGCGATCACACCCGCAACCACCAACGCGCCCCCCGCCAGCGTCAAGATTCCGGTGGACTCGTCCAGCAAAAAAACGGACAGCAAACTGGCCACCACTGGCACCAGGTACAAGAAGTTGGCTGCCTTGAGCGCACCGAAATAGCCCAGTGCATAGCTCCAGCTGGCATAGCCAATCACAGAGGGAAACACGCCCAACCAGGCCACGGCAAACACCGTACGGGTATCGGCGGGTTCCAGCGCGGCCAAGGCCTCAGGCCACCATGGCGACAGGCACACCGCCCCTGCCAGCAAGGTATAGGCCGTACTTGGCACCGCTCCATAGCGTGCCACCAGGCTTTTTTGCAGCACTGCAAACAATGCGCACGAGAAGGCAGCCCCCAGAATCAGGCTAGACCCTGCGATCAATCCCAAGCTGCCGGGCTGTCCCTGGGCGATCAGCGCCACGCCCCCCAAGCTGCACAGCGATCCCATCCACCCCCACAGCGGCAATGTTTCACGCAGAAAAATCGCCGACAGCAACGCCGTCATGATGGGCATGGTGTTGACAATGAAACTGGCAGCACCGGCCTGCACCGTGAGCTCGCCGGTATTCAGCAGCACGTGAAAAAGTGCCACCCCCAATACGCCGCACAGCAAAAATCGCACCCCGTCCATGAAGCCGGGCAGCTCCGGCCTGCGCCAGGCCAGCCATGGCAGCAGCAACAGGGCTGCCACGCCAAACCGCGCGGCCGCCAGCTCCAGTGGCGGCAGGCCTTGCAGACCCATGCGGATAAAGGGAAAGGAGCTGGCCGCCGCCACCACGGCGACGGCCACGGCCAATCCAGGGCGCAAGGCCTGGGCAGGCCTGCTCATCTCAACGCGCTGATTCATTGCGGCACCTTGCCCAGCACCATGGGACTGGGGGCCAAACCGAAGGGCCATCTCTGCAGTGGCGCAGCTGCGTCACCCCAGGACGGAAGGCGAGGCACGATAGCCCAGCCCCGGCCCGCCATTGCGAGGATTTGCAACACCATCAAGGCCCTTGCAGGGCCGCTACGCTATGGCAGCGCTCCCCACAGCAGCCTGCCGGCAAACACCAGCAGCAGCGCGCCCATCAGCCGCTCCAGCACGGCACGGCAACGCAAAAAACGCTTACGAATTGTTGGATTGGTAAACAGCAAACCGACCAGTACAAACCAGGCCGCATTCACCGCACACATCCACAGACCATAGAAAACCTGCACCTGCAGCGGCGTGCTGCTGCTCACCACGGTGGTGAACACGGCCAGAAAGAACAGCGTCGCCTTGGGGTTGGTGGCATTGGTCAAAAAGCCCAGCCACCAGGACTGCCATGCGCTGTGCATGGCGGCTCCTCCAACCTGCTCGCCCATTGCTGGGTCTGCGGACGATCTGGCCGCACGCCAGATGAACATCGCCCCCAGATACAGCAGATAGCCGCCACCCAGCAGCTGGGCCAGTTGCAGCAGCCAGGGCCAGGCATGCAAAAGCGCGCCCACGCCCAGCAAGGTGTAGAGCACATGCACCGAAATGCCGGCACCTATGCCCAGGGCGGTGCACACCCCTGCGCGGCGGCCAAAGCGCAGGCTTTGGTGCACGGTCACGGCAAAGTCCGGCCCGGGCGCCACCACGGCCAGCAGGTGGATGCTGGCCAGGGCCAGAAACTCGGCCCCATGGGCTGACAGCATGCTCATGCGTCCTCCCATACAGAGTTGGTGCTTTTTTTTGAGGAAGGTCTACGGTTCATGGTTTGCTGCTTGCTGTCTACTCTTTTCAGTGTAGGCAGCCAGACAGCCCGCGATAATCCACCACAAAACCAAATAATCTTTGCGCCATGAGCACAAATCAAATGATGACCTTGCTCACCGAGATGGTGGTCTTTGTCAAAGTGGTGGAAACCGGCAGTTTTTCGGCCGCCGCACGCCTGCTGGGCTCCACACCCTCGGCCACCAGCCGCGCCGTGGCCAGGTTGGAAAAGGTGCTGGGCACCCGCTTGCTGCAACGCACCACACGCAAGCTGCGCCTGAGCGAGAGCGGCCATGCGGTCCACGCACGCTGCCTGGACATGGTGAACGCCGCCCAGGCCGTGATGGCGGCCTCCAGCCAGTTGGGGCCCGAGCCCCAGGGCCTGGTGCGGGTCAGCGTGCCCAAGGCCGTGGGGCGCTTTGTCATTCACCCGCATATCCCGGATTTTCTGGCGCGCTACCCCAAGGTCGATGTGCAGCTGCGCCTGGATGACCGCTATGTTGACCTGATCGACGACCAGGTGGACCTGGCCATCCGCATCACCGACAGCCCTTCGCCCGGCCTGATGGGCCGGCATTTGATCGACATCGACCACCTGCTGTGTGCCAGCCCCCAGTACCTGCAGCAGCGCAGCACGCCGCAGCACCCCCACGAGCTGAAAACCCATGACTGCATTTTTCTGGGCGAGGAGCCCGGCGATGCACGCTGGAAGTTCCAGCAAGGCGGCAAGCGGGTCCATGTGCAGGTCAGGGGGCGCTACGCCGTCAACCACACCGGCGCCCGGCTGGATGCCGTGCTGCGCAACCTGGGCATTGGCAGCCTGCCCTTTTTCACGGCCAAGCATGCGCTGCAGCAGGGCCAGATCGTGCAAGTGCTGCCCGACTGGCAGTTCCAGCCCCATTACGGCGGCCAGGCCTGGGTGCTGTACCCGCCCACCCGGCATCTGGCGCCCAAGCTCAGCGCCTTCATCCACTTCATGGCCGAGCGATTGGCGCAGGAGCCCCGCTTGCACCAGCGCTCGCACCTGCCCTTGCCTTATGAATTGCCCGAGGCCCAGGGCTGAGCCTGACCCGCCCAACTCCCAAAAAAGAAGCTGCCTGTGCAGATACACCAAGCACTTGCGCTACATTGGGCCTTATTTCCCTCACCCGGAGCGCACCTGCTGCTCCTGTTTTTGTGGGCCGCCCCGCGCTGCCCTGGATGACCGCCATGTGGCTTTTTGATCTGCTGCGCAAGCTCTCGCGTGGCCCCAAGGTGGGCGAAACCTTTCGCCACTTCATAGGTTGCTATCTGTTTGGCTTTGAGGCCGATGGGGAAAAACAGCCCACCTACATCGCCCTGCCCAGCAACCGCGCGTGGCTGGAGCGCGAGGTGCGCCAATACCTCCAGGAATTTGTCGACGCCCACCCCGGCGCCGCCGAAGTGCCCGCCGTGCAGGCCACGCTGGACGCCCTGCCCCAGCGCCTGGACACCCATCTGGCCGGCAAGCTGGATCAGCCCTTTCTGGCCCTGCCCGGCGTAGCCTTGTTCATACGCACCGGCATGCGCGAGCGGCGCAAGGAAAACGGCAAGTTCGCCGAATAAGCTCAGCCCCTCTTGCCGCCGCAAAGGGCTGCGGCAGCACGCGCCCTCTGACCTGGCGCAGCGTTTGGCGGCGGCAAAACCCGTAGCGCCGCCAACAGGTATTACGCTGCGCCCTGGCAGGAGATGGGTCTGCACGCGGCCGTGGGCGCGTACCATCGCTCCCGCCAGCCCACCCGATTTTCTGTCGCGCCGCTTGGTGCGCGCCCTGCCATTGCCATGACCGACACCTTGCCGCTCCAGGCTGCCTCACCGTCTGCTGTCCCCACGCCCGAGGGCCGTGCCCTGGTCCTGCCTTCGCTGTGCACCATGCTGCGCGAACTGCCTGCGCTGCTGCAGTCGGACGATCCGCAGTCCCGTGCCCAGGCAGCCCAGCTGCTGCACCAGACCGCCCGCGCGCTGGAAGTGGTGCAGCTGGGCAGTGTGGCCCGGCTGCTGCAGGCCATGGAGGCCGCGCTGCGCCTGCCGCTGGCCGCCAGCAGCGAGGACGGTGCCAGCCAGCCGCGCGATGTGCTGCTGCTGGCCGCCCGCGACAGCCTGGCCCATTTGCAGGCCCTGCAGGCCGGACGCCAGCCCCCGGCCCAGAACCTGTTTGCCACCTACCGCGCCGTCTGCAAACTGGGCGGCAAAGACCTGGCCCACCCCGCCGATCTGTGGGAGCTGCCCTGGCAGCAGCGCTGGCAGCAGGCCCATGGCCCATCCCCGCTGGCCGTGCCCGCCTTGCAGCCCTCGCCCGCCACCCGCGCTCTGCTGGACCAGCAGGTGCTGTCCCTGGTCAAAAGCGCCTCCCCCCAGGCCGCAGCCCAGCTGCGCGATCTGTGCCTGGGCCTGGCCCAGACCCGCAGCGCCACGGCCGACGCGGCCTTCTGGCAGGTGGCGGCCGGCTGTTTGGACGCCACGGCCCATGGCCTGCTGGAACAAGACCTCTACACCAAGCGCCTGGCCTCACGCCTGCTGCTGCACTATGCCGCCATGGCCAAGGCCGCAGACGGCAGCAGCCCCAGTCCCGCCCCGGCCCTGCTGGCGCGCGACCTGCTCTACCACTGCGCCCAGGCCCTGGACACGGCCCAGATGCTGATGGCCGACCTGCCCGCCGCACTGCAAGCCGTCTGCCAACGCAGCGGCCTGTTGCCCGTCGAGGCAGATGCTGCGGCCAGCGCCCTTCCCGGCGCCTTGCTCGATCTGGACCTGGGCCAAGGCAGCACATCCGTGGCCATGCCAGCGCCAGCCACCAGCGCGCCCCCTCCCGCCCCCATGCCGCAGGCAATGGCACGCGCGCCCGTCATTGCGCTGGACTTTGGTGATGAAGCTCCTGAGGCGGCCCTGGTTCCAGAAGCACCAGAAGCGCCAGAAGCAGTGGTGCCGGCCTTTGCAGACGCCATAGAACAATCGGCGCCAACGCCCTCGCCATCTGCAGAAGACGCTACGAAAATCGAAGTACCCAGCCCGCAGGAAGCCGACAGCGACACGGCACTTTCAGCGCCCGGCGATGGCTTTGCCGAGCTGCAGACTGCAGAGGCAGCCGAGATCGACACCGATACCACCGTCGATGACACAGCCCCAGCCACCACCCCCTTCACGGCACAGCCTGCTCCACCGGCGACACCCATGACTGCCGAAGCCGAAGCCGAAGCCGAAGCCGAAGCCGAAGCCGAAGCCGACAGCAGAATCGCCGCAAAACCGGCTGTGATGCGCTCGGAATATACGCCTCCCGCTCTCGAAAACGAAGCACCCAACGAGGCCGCACCGCTGCCCGCAGCTGCCGCCTCCACGGCCATCATGGAGCTCACGCCCGGCGCCACCTTGCTGGACAACCATGCCAGCGCCCCGCAGCGCGAGCCGAATACGGTTTTTCTGAGCGAGGCCGATGCCCTGTCCCAGCAGTTGCTGGAAGGCATCAGCGCCTGGGCCGCTGCGGCAGACGACGCCAGCGGCCTGCCCGCTGCCACGGCCGAGCAGGCCCGCGCCCTGACGCGCAGCGCCTGGGGTGCCGGTTGCACCGAGATTTCCCTGCTCAGCCACACGCTGCAAATGGTGTTGGACCGCCTGCAACCCGGCACCACGCAGGCCCAGCGCCAGGCTTGCGTGCAGGCCGCCGAAGAGCTGCGCCGCCTGCTGCATCAGTTTGCCGCCGGCTTTATGCGCCGCCCCCAGCCCCAGGTGCTGGAGGCCTTGCACGCCATACTGGCCCAGACCACGGCCATGCCTGTGCCAGCCACCGCCGATGGGGCCGCCGAGGAAGCACACCGCACATTGATCGACGGCACCCAGGCCGCCGACGAGGCCCCGGCCGAAGCCGCCGCCGCCACGCCCCCTGCCAGCCCCCCACCCGCGGCCACTGCGCCCAGCGTGGACCAGCTCGAGCCCGTGCGCTTTGCCGTGTTTGAAGACGAGGTGCTGACCACCTGGCCCGCCCTGCAAGCCGCGCTGCACGCCTGGATGGACCAGCCCGCCGAGCCCGGCGCCGCCCGCCAGACCCTGCTGCGCAGTCTGCACACCCTCAAGGGCAGCGCCCGCCTGGCCGGGGCCGCCGCCTGGGCCAGCCAGGTGCATGCGCTAGAAGACCTGGCCCTGCTGGCCAAGGCCCAGGCCGGCCCACTGGGCCCACAGTCGCTGCAGGCCCCGCTGGAAGCCCTGCGCCTGGGCTTTGTGGCCTTGCAGCAGGAGCTGGCAGCCCGCCACCCCGAGCGCTCGCTGCAGCACTGGGGCAGCAGCCCGCTGGACACCGTGGGCCGCCATGCCCAGGCCCTGTGGAGCACCCATGAACACACCCAGCAGCCGCTGGCCGAAGGCGGGCTGACCCTGGGCGAAATGGACAGCTGCATGCTGCGCCTGCGCAGCCAGCTCAAGGACTGCGCTGCCTGGGCCGACACCCTGGTGCTGCACGGCGATATGGACCTGTCCTATGAATGGCATGAGGAGCTGCACGCCCTGGTCCGCGCCATGGGCGACTGCGCCGACGACCTGGGCACGGTGCAGCGCCAGCTGCAGCACAGCCTGGCCACGGCCGACACCGCCCTCACCACCCAGGCCGGCCATTTGCGCGCCCTGCAGCACACCTTGCTCTATGCCCGCCTGATGCCGCTGGCCCAGCTGCACGAGCGCCTGCAGGCCACGGTGCAGCTGGCCGCGCAGGACACCGGCAAGCCCGTGCAACTGCTGCTGCAAGGCGGCGAGCTGCTGCTGGAACGCGGCGTGGCCGAGCAACTGGCACCGGCGCTGGAGCATTTGCTACGCAACTGCGTGGACCATGGCATAGAGCCCGCCCATGCCCGCCAGGCCGCCGGCAAACCCACCCAGGGCCAGATCAGCCTGCAGCTGCGCAGCCAGGGCAGCACCCAGACCCTGACCGTGCAGGACGATGGCGCCGGCCTGCAACTCGAACGCGTGCGCGCCAAGGCCCTGGCCCTGGGTCTGCTAGCCGAAGACGAGGTGGTGGACATGGCCCGCGCGGCCGCGCTGATCTTGCACCCCGGCCTGAGCACGGCCGCCCAGATCACCGAACTCTCGGGCCGCGGCATTGGCATGGATGCGGTGCTGGCCAGCGTGGAGGCCCTGGGCGGCCAGCTGCACATCACCAGCCAGCCCGGCCAGGGCTGCAGCTTTCACATCACCCTGCCCGCACCGCCCCAGGTGGAGCAGGTGGTGGCCTTGCGCGCCGGCAGCTGGAGCATTGCCCTGCCCGCGCGCAGCATCGAAGCCGTGCGCCGCATTCCCCAGGCGCAGATGGACCAGGCCCTGGGCCAGGGCCTGCTGGAAGATGACGCCACCGGCCCCATGCCGCTGTACTGGGCCGGCGCCGTGTGGCAGCAGTCCGCCCGCAGCAATGCCCTGTCCGTGGACGGCCACGCCCTGGCCCTGGTGGTACGCAGCGACACCTCGCGCTGGGCGCTGCAGGTGGATGAGGTACTGGGCTCGCAGGAAGTGGCCCTGCAAGCCGCCGCCGATGTGGCCGTGCCCCTGCCCGGCCTGCTGGGTACCGCGGCCCAGCCCAGCGGACAGGTGCTGCAGGTCTACGACCCCTATGCCGCCCTGGCCGCGCACGAGGAACGCCGTTTGCTGCAGGCCAGCCAGCCCGTGGCAGACGCTCCTGCCGAAGCCCCCCAGCAGCGCCCCCTGGTGCTGATTGCCGACGACTCCACCAGCGTGCGCCGCCTGGCCCAGCATCTGCTGCAGACCCAGGGTGGCTACCGCGTGGAAACCGCCGCCGACGGCGTGCAGGCCTTGAAGCTGCTGGAAGAAGGCGAGCTACCCGCCTTGCTGCTGGCCGATATCGAAATGCCTGATATGGACGGCCTGGAGCTGCTGCGCCGCGTGCGCGCCGACGCCCGCCTGCGCCAGCTGCCGGTGGTGATGCTGACGGCCCACGAAGCCGGCCCGGTGAGCCAAAAAGCCATCGATGCCGGTGCCCAGGCCTTTTTGACCAAGCCCTACGCGCCCAACGAGCTGCTGGCCCTGGTGCGCCGCTGCGCGCGCCTGCCCGAAGCGCAGACCCAGCCGGCTTGACGCGGCCATCGCCAACACTGCACCGGGCCGCAGCGGGGTGGCTGCGGCCCGGTGCAGCCATCGCCATGCACAGCAATTTTTGACGCCCTGCATGCTGCACAGGCATAGCTGCAGCGCATAGAGAGCTATCGAAAGCTGAGCACCCCTCACGCCACCGCTGTGCGCTTAAAAGCCCGCAGCCCAGCATGGCTACCGATGCCGCCACAAATTAACGGACAAAATCGTCCGATAATTTCTCCCATGCCCTCCACTCCCATCAAACGCCCCGATGCCGCCACGCGCCGGGCCCAGTTGCTCGATGCCGCCGACGCGGTCTTCACCCGCCACGGCGTCAACGCGCCGCTGGAATTGATCGTCGAGCATGCCGGCGTGGGCCGCGCCACGCTGTACCGCCAGTTTCCCGACCGCCACGCCATCTTGCTGGCCTTGATGGAGCGCTCTGCCGAGCGCCTGCATGCCAAGGCCGACAGCCTGCGCCAGCGGCCCGAGGCCTTTTTCAGCCTGCTGGAATACCTGTCCGACCGCATCGTCAGCTCCCCCTCGCTGTCGGACTACTGGCGCACGGCCAAGCTGGACGACCCACGCGTCAACGCCTTGCGCCAGCATCTCTGGGCCGCTTTTGGCCCGGCGCTGCAGCGCGGCCAGGAAGCGGGTCTGATCCGTCCCGACATCCAGGCCCGCGACATCTCGCTGCTGTCCGGCATGCTGGGTGCAGCCTTGCGCGGCAGCAGCGATGCCGAGCGCCGCCGCCTGGCCCGTCAGGCCCTGGACATCGTGCGCCGGGGTCTGCAGCCCGATGTACCCGATACCCGCGCTGACACCCCCAGCGCAGGCGCCGCATGAGCGAGACGGTCTATCTGCGTCGCCCGCCCGACTGGGAGGAGCATGAAAAGCCCGCCCTACCCGGCTCGCCCGCCATGCCCTGGCATGCGCCCTGGGAGCGGGCCTGCTATGCCCTGGTGTCGGTGCTGCTGGGGCTTACCGGCGGCCTGGGTAATGCCTTGTTCACCGCCAATCTGCCCACCATCCAGGGGCAGATGGGCCTCACCCCCAGCGAGGCAGCCTGGCTGTCCGGCGCCTATGTCACCTTCAATGTGACGGCCAATATGCTGGTCTACAAATTCCGCCAGCAATACGGCATGCGGCTGTTTGCCGAAATCGGCCTGGGCCTCTACGCCCTGCTGTCGGTGCTGCACCTGTTGCTGGGTAGCCCGCAAAGCCTGTTGCTGCTGCGCGGTGCCAGCGGCCTGGCCGCTGCAGCCTGCATCTCGCTGGGCACGCTGTACATGCTGCAGGCCCTGCCGCGCATTTATGTGCTGAAGATGCTGGTGCTGGGCGTGGGCGTCAGCCAACTGGCCACTCCGCTGGCCTGGCTGCTCTCGCCCAGCCTGCTCGACCACGGCCAATGGCACAACCTCTACATGCTGGAGGCTGGCCTGGCCCTGCTGGCCTTTGCCGCCGTGGTGCTGCTCAAGCTGCCCTCGGGGGTGCATATCCAGGCCTTTGAAAAGCGCGACTTTCTCACCATGGCGCTTTTGATCCCCGGCGTGGGCATGCTGGTGGCCGTGCTGGTGCAAGGCACGACGCGATGGTGGACGAATGCGCCCGAGCTGGCCTGGCTGCTGTGTGGCGCCATCGTGCTGCTGCTGGCCGGCCTGTATCTGGAGCACCACCGCAGCAACCCGCTGCTGCACACACGCTGGTTCACGCAGAGCGCCACCATACGCTTTGTGGTGGGTGCCATCGTGCTGCGCTTTTTGACCACCGAGCAAAGCTATGGCGTGGTGGGCATGATGCGCACCCTGGGCATGACGCCCGAGCAAATGCAGCCATTGTTTGTCGTCATCTTTGCCGGAACACTGATAGGCATTGCGCTGTCTGCTCTCACTTTTGGACTGGAGAATGCCGGCAAACAGCTGCTGGCTGCCCTGGTGCTGCTGGGTGTGGGGGCTTTCCTGGACTTTCACCGCACCAGCCTGGACCGGCCTGCCGACTTCTACCTCAGCCAGTTTCTGCTGGCCCTGGGCTCAGGCATTTTCATGGGGCCGCTGATGCTGCTGGGCATGGTCCAGGGCCTGAAAAACGGCCCCAGCCACATGCTCACCGCCATTCTCACCATCTCCATGACCCAGGCCCTGGGCGGGCTCATGGGCTCGGCCCTGCTGGGCACCTACCAGATCCACCGCGAGCAGACCTATTCCGTGGCCCTGGTGCAGCAGATCAATCCAGCCAACCCGCTGGTGGCCCAGCGCTTGCAACTGCAGCAGCAGCAACTTGCCAGTACCGTGACCGACTCCATGCTGCGCACCGCCCAGGGCACGGCCCAACTGGCCGCCACCGTGCGGCGCGAGGCCAATGTGCTGGCCTACAACGATGTCTTTCATGTGGTGGCCCTGGTGGCCTTGGCCTATCTGGCCTGGTGCCTGCTGGAAATCGGCCAGGCCAAACACGCGGCCGTGCGCGCGGCCCGCCATGCACACCAGTTGTTGGAGAACCACAGCGATGTGGGCACCGATGCCGCCAACACCACAGCCGATGACGAGGAAGACGAGAGCGCAGAGCCCGAGCGGCCCGCCCCGGCCGCTGCGACGAGCACCGTGAGCGCTGCGGCTGAAGCCCAGCCGCCGCCACGCTAAGCCACCGCCCACCGTCTTCGTCTCCTCCTCTTTTTTGCGATTGCCACCATGAGCCAGAACACCCCCACACCGGTCAACAGCCCCAGCGCTGCCACCCCTGCAACCCCAGCTACAGCCTCCCCCACCCCCAAGAAGATCCGCCCCAGCCTGCGCAGCGCCTCCATCGCCGTGGTGATTGGCCTGACCGGCATTGTGCTGGTGCTGCGCGCCTGGAATGTAGGCCTATTCCAAACCACCGACATCTCCACCGACAACGCCTATGTGCGCGGCCAGGTGACAGTGCTGGCGCCCCAGGTCAACGGCTATGTGACCGAGGTGCTGGTGCAGGACTACGAGCAGGTAAAGGCCGGCCAGCCCCTGGTGAAGATCGACCGCCGCAGCTACGAGGCCGCGCTGGCCCAGGCACAGGCCCAGTTGGCCAATGCCCAGGCACAGCTGGCCAACTCAGCCCAGACCCAGTCGCAAAACCACGCCGGCCTGGCCGCCAAACAGGCCCAGCTGGCCGCCACCCGGGCCGAGGCCGAACGCGCCCAGGCCGAGCTGCGCCGCGTGGAAGACCTGGCCGCGCGCGGCTCGGTGTCGCTCAACGAGCGCGACAAGGTGCGCGCCACCGCCCGCTTGGCCACCACCAATGTGGACAAGGCCAGAGCCGACATCGCCATAGGCCAGGAAACCATCAAGGCCACCACGGTGAACCGCCGCGCACTGGAGGCTGCAGTGCAAATGGCCCAGGCCCAGGTGCAGCAAGCCCAGATCAATCTGGACAACACCACGGTGCATGCACCCAGCGATGGCCAGGCCAGCGAGGTCACGGTGCGCAAGGGCCAATATGTGGCCGCCGGCAGCCAGCTGCTGTATGTGGTGCCGCCCCAGCTGTGGGTGGTGGCGAATTTCAAGGAAACCCAGACCGCCCAGGTGCGCCCCGGCCAACCGGCCCGCTTCACCGTGGATGGCCTGGAGGGCGCCCAGCTCACGGGCAAGGTGCTGGAAATCGCCCCCGCCACCGGCTCGGAGTTCACCGTGCTCAAGGCCGACAACGCCACCGGCAACTTCACCAAGGTGGTGCAACGCCTGCCGGTGAAGATTGCCATCGCCGCCGACCAGCCCCTGGCCGCGCGCCTGCGCCCCGGCATGTCCGTGATTGCCCATGTGGATACCAGCACCGAAGGACAACAGCCATGATGCGCCGCCCTCAGTGGCTTGCCGCCACGGCCCTGGCCGCGGCCCTGCTCAGCGCCTGCGCCCCCTTGCCCCGCGCCCTGCCCGAGAACGCTGCGGTGGCCTTGCCCGCGCAATGGAGCAGCGCCGCAGGCACCACCCCAGGCACCAACGCCGACACCAGCGCCGCCCTCACCAGCGACTGGTGGACCCAACTGGGCGATGCCCAGCTGAACCGCCTGGTGCAGCAGGCATTGGCCCAGAACACCGAGATCCTTACCGCCGCCGCCCGCGTGCAAGAGGCCCAGGCCAATCTGGCCGCGACCGATGCGGCGCGCAGCCCGCAGCTCAACGCCACGCTGGGCGCCTCGGCCGGCCGCAGCCTCACAGTGCTGGGCCCCAGCCAGTCCCGCAGCGCCCAGCCCGGCCTGCAAGCCAGCTGGGAGCTGGACCTGTGGGGGCGGCTGTCCCAGCAAAGTCAGGCGGCTGCCGCACGGGTGCAGGCCAGCGAGGCCGATCGCGCCGCCGTGCAGCTCAGTGTGGCCGCCACCACGGTGCAGACCTATGTGGGCCTGCGCGCTCTGCAGCAGCAGCTGGCCATCAGCCAGGCCACGGTGCAATCACGCGACAAGGCCTTGCAACTGGCCAACGACCAGGTGCGTGTGGGCTATAGCTCGCAGTTGCAGCTGACCCAGGCACAGGCCGAATACGAGGCCGTGCAGCAGCAGGTGCTGCAGCTGCAGTGGCAAATCGACAAGCAGCTGACCACGCTGAATCTGTTGCTGGGCCAGGCCGGCGGCAACGCCCAGCTGCTGGCTGCCTCTACCGGGCAGCTGCAAGACCTGCCACTGCCCGCCGTGCCGGCCAGCCTGCCTTCGCAGTTGCTGGAACGCCGCCCCGACATTGCCCGTGCGGCCGCCCTGCTGGCCGCCAGCGACCACCAGATGCAGGCCCAGCGCGCAGCCTTTTTGCCCCAGGTGAGTCTGAGCGCCAGCGTGGGCAGCCTGCTGGTCAACGCGCTGGACTACAACCCCCTCACCGTGTGGAGCCTGGGCGGCAGCCTGCTGGCACCGTTGTTCAACGGCGGCCGCCTACAAGCCCAACTGGATGCCGCCACGGCCCAGCGCGACCAGGCAGCCTACGGCTACCGCGGCGCCGTGCTCAACGCCTTTGCCGATGTGGAGGGCGCCCTCACCGGCACCCAGCGCCTGGCCCAGCAAACCCAGCACGCCACCCAACGCCGCGAGGTGCTGAAAAAATCGCTGGGCTTGGCCCACGACCGCTATGAAGCCGGTTACGCCAGCTACCTGGAAGAGCTGGACGCCCAGCGCAATCTGTATGCGGCCGAGCTGGAGGTGGTGCGATTGCACCAGGCCGAGCTGGACAACCGCGTGCAGCTGTACAAGGCCTTGGGGGGCGGATGGCAGCATGCCGCGCAGAATGTAGCCAAACCGTAGCAAGCCATGCCCATGGCTGCTACACCGGCAGCCGTTTTGACCTGATTAGGTACTTATCTCAGGCACTGTTGTGAAGTGATGTTCCGAAGCCGGGTCTCGCCCCGGCGGGCGACCTACCTTCTTGCTCGCACAAGAAGGTAGGCGAAGAATGCGCCCCTCTATCCCCGACCTCAGCGCTGTCGCGCCGGGGCGACCTGCGTCACCCAGCACGCAGGGCCTGCCGCAGAACTCTCTGCGCGCTTACAGCGCTCCGCTCAAACAGCCGCGGCAAGTCAGTCTACGAAGCATGGCTGTCCTACGGCAGCCATGCGGCCCTGTGTGCTGTGCGCCGCAGGCGTGTATAGAAGGGGAATAACCGCAGCGCCAGCAGCGTGACGAAGCATCAGGTGTTTATGGCTTGGAGATAAAGTTCGTCAACGGCACAGCCTACGCAGGGCAGGTATCCGGCTCCCGCCTTCCCCTTTTGCCCATGGCTCGGCGCGCAGAGCGCGGGGCGGGCAGCTGTGCCGAAGGACACAGCTGCTTCGTGGTCTGACTTGCCGCAGCATGTTTGAGCAGAGCGGCTACGCCGCGCCGCGAGTTCTGCGGCACCGCCCTGGGATCGAGCACTGAGCTTGCCCGAAGCGCAGCGCAGGGACATGGGCAGCAGGGGCGGTTTCTTTTGCTTCCGTTTTCTTGAGCGTTCAAGAAAATGAAGTCGCCTGCCGGGGCGAGTCCCGGCCTCAGAACGTCATATCCACGCAGCAGCGCAATTCGCAGTGAAACTTCATCTGAGACATGTAGCTCATCAGGCGTTTTGATGGGCAGGTTGCGCAGCCTGCCCATCAAAACCATACCGGCCGTGATTAGAAAATGTATTTCATGCCGGCCGTGATTTTGGTTTCCTTATAGCCCTGCTGCCCCATTTGATAGGCAATATTCCCCCAGCCATGCCATTGCCTTGACCATTTCCCTTCCAGACCCACTTTCACCTCGCCGGTATTTCTATCGCCGCGCATGCTGCTGCGGTCGCCATCAAAGGCCACACCAAAGCTTTGGCTGTTGTGAATCCAATTCACCTCCACAAAAGATTTGAATGTCTGCTCTTTATCTCGCTCTGTTTCTGCATTTTTATCCCGATAGGCACGCAGACCCAAGCGCGTTTGCAAATTGGCCTTGCTGGCAAAGTCCACCTGAATTTTCATGCCTTGCTGCTGCTCGATGAAATTATCGGAACGCACATTCATCCAGGTCAGCTGCGCTTTGGGCTGCAAAAAATATCGGGCATCGCGCTGCTTGTTCTCCCCCAAATTCCAGGTGTAACCAGCCTCTACCGAGGCCGTCAGGCCTTTGGATTTGTAGTGCATTGTCTGCAGCCCTTGTCCCTCCACGCTGTTATCAAACCAGCCGTAGTTCAGCCAACCATCCCAATAAACACCTGTTTTTTCTACCGCATTGGCAAAATAAGTCCCATACAGGCCTACGCTATAGCCATCGATAGTACCCTGAGAGCGGTATGTGCTTTTGACGCTGCTGCTGCTGGTATTTTGCCGGGCATATCCGGCCATCAAGCCCAGATGCCATCGCTCCACACCGTCCTGGCTCCACTGAAGCACATCCCCGCCCAGCTGGGTCATAAACCTATTGCTGGAAGCGCCCACCTGCTCGCTGCTATCCCGATTGCGGGCATGGGCTCCCACTTGGCGCAACCATAGGCTGCTGACCTTGGTCTTTCCTGTTTCCGGATCCACATACTGCGCCTCACCCAATCTATCGTGCAGACGCATCTGGAACAGGGAATTTGCAGCCCAATGGTTGTTGATATAGGTGAGAGGCTCGGGCCGAACAATGGGGACCTTGGGTTCATTCAGCTCCGACCGCAGGTACCAGTTTCCGTCTTGCTGATCAGGACTGTGCTGGCGCAAGAAATAATCGTACTGACCGGCGACCACACGGCCATCGAGTGTGAATTTGGCATCCGACTTTCCCAAGATTTCTATGACCTTGATACCTGTCTTTGTCTGAGCTCCGCCGCCACCCACTTGGTTGATCTTGACATGGGTTTCGCCCACCTTGGCATCCCCTTTGATGGTGAGCTTGTCACTTAAAGAAGCATCCCCTTCCAACACCGTGTCCAAGACCAAAGCACCCTTTCCCGCCTGGTAGTCTCCCTCAATGACCAAATTATCTCCAGGCAGACCATTGGCCATAGAGATGACTCCATTGTTATTCACAGAACCATAGATGGTCGCCAGCGGTGTTGCCAGCTTGATGATGGAGCCTGAATCAATATGAATTTGGTGTGATCCCACTTCATTGGCTGCAAATATCTGCTGGGCAATGCTCATCTCTGCGCCATTGACCAGATAGATATCATTCCAGTTCAGGAAATTGATGCCAGGCAACACGCTTCCTGCGCCAGAGGTATGGGCAGTCAGGTTTTTCACCCCATCCAAAGTCAGTTGATCATGGTCTGCAATATCTTTGGGGCTGCTGTTTCGGTGACCATTGGCACTCTGAAGACCGCTGATATCCACGCCCTGGTGAATGATCACATGGTCACTACCCGCACCCATGATGATCTCCCCGGCCATGGAGCCCGAGAGCAGCTCCACCCTGTCATCTCCAGCACTCAGGTCTATATTCCCCAGGATATGACCGCCCTCTAGCTTGATATCGGTCTGCCCATGCCCATCGCTCACAATTGCCTGGCCGTTTCGCACGTCCAATACACCCTTGATGAGAATATGGCTGAGTGAAGCACCATCGTGGTGAATATCAATACCTGCAGCATCTACCTGGTCATTGTATAGATAGGCTTTTTCACCGATATTGACAAATGTGTTTGTATGCTGTCTCAGCTGTTCATCCACAATGCTTCTATCTTCCCCCAAGCTGATAAAACCATTGGATTTCCCTCTGATATTGATATCAAACAATGAATAGCGATTGCTTTTGATGACTGTCTTTCCGGTGGATATCAAGGCCGCATCATCGTTGATAGCGACCTCTCTGCCCATATAGCCCGATGAGTTGATTTCCAGCTCATCAAAGGTTGTAGAGGTCGTACCATGCAGCATCATGGTATTGGAGAAAATCGCATCGTTGTTAATCGTGGTTTTCTGCCAAAAATTCAATTTTGCATCGCTATTGGATTGGCTTGTTCCAGCAACAATCGCAGAGCCCATCATGGAAATTCTACCCAAATCAAAGGTGGTATTGCCTTTCACTTCCACACTGCCATGTTGCGAAAAAATAAAGGCATTGCCTATATTCCCAGAAAATCGCAGGTCTTTCTCAACCACCATCGATCCCGTGTCGATCATGGACAAGCCATAATTTTGCCGTGCAATGGTGCTGCTCAAATTGATATCCAGACTGCCATCAAAATGAAGGCTTCCGCCATTTTCTATGGAAATAGCGCGTGACTGGTTGCCGGTGTGATTGACAAGCTGAACATTTGCTGCTGAAAAATTCAGCGTACTCCCCTGCCCTGTCACCCTGATCAATGACGATGTGTGAGACCCATTCAAAGCGTTTTCCACATGATCAATACCTGTGGTATCCACTCCATACCCGCTAATGGAGTTCACCGCATTATTAGGGCCGTTGTACTGTATATCGTAAGCTGCATGGCCATATGGCATCGAACCAAGCCTCAGGAGTAAAAAGGCACAAAAAGACTTGCAAACAAAAGCAGTCGCATTTTTTTTCTCACTGGAATACCACATCTTCAACCCTCGCTGTCTTTATAGATAAACGTCTCAAAAATCCAGATTTCATGCTGGCAGCAGAACTCCACCGAGAAAAATCGGCTGACAGCATCACTGTTCGCCAGCATCGCTTTCGGGAAAGCAGCAGCACCCCGATCAGCACCTGATCAGGGAGTAAAAACATACTTGGGAGATATCACAGCATGCCGAGCTTTGCGGCCGTGATAGAAAGCCGAGAAGCCGGGTGGCCGGCCTACTCGAAAGTAGCCACTCATTGCGATGAAAGCAATGCTGGCAAATGACAGAACATATTCCCACCCATAATCCACCAATATGCCGTATATGGAGTGCACTTTATTCTTATAAAAACCAGATGAGCAAAACATTACTCTGGTTAAAAACTTTTTGAAACAGATTTTTTCTGGTAATTTTGTAGTCAAATTCCGACAAACGGCACCCCATCAAATCAGGGTCTCACCATGTTGATGATTCGCAACAAATAATGAAATTTAAAAAAAATAATCTCCAAAAATTAGAGATAAAGGAGTTTCGCATGGTATGCCGCGCAAAAATTGCAGCCCAGCGTGATAAAGGCACACTGTTTTTTGCACCGAAGAATATGATCCGGCGTCTTTTCGGTATGGGCTTTGTAGAAGAAGCCCCAAGGACCGTGACCGCAGGTAAGAAGTGAAGGCCTGATGAAGCGGGTGCATTACCATGCCTCACTCCACCACGACAAGGCTGCCGCTTGATGGACCCCGTCGCTTTTTTCTGGAGAATGCAGCGCGGCGAATTGCCATTGCCGCCGGCCTTTCTCACCCTGGGTGGAAGCATCGTCACCGTCGATGCCAAGCACGGCACGGTGGAAACCGTCTTCCATGGCAAGCCTGAATTTGCCAACCCTGCGGGCCATATCCAGGGCGGTTTTCTGTCCGCTATGCTGGACGACACCATGGGCTCGGCCCTGGCGGCCCAGCTCATCGCGGGCCAGTTCGCCCCTACCTTGTCGCAGGTGACCCAGTTTCTGCGCCCGGCCCAACCTGGGTCCATCTCCGGGCTGGGCCGTGTGCTGCGGCGCGGCAGCAAGATCTGCCACCTCGCTGGCGAGCTGAGCCAGCATGGCCGCCTCATCGCCACAGCCACGGCCGTGGTCTCCATTCACACCATGGAGCCATGAGCCGCCAAGCGTTCATGCTAGATTACTGACCAATTAGTCATTAACTACTTGATCCGCAAGCCCGATGTCTGCGCCCGCCCCCCGCCACAGCCGCCGCAAGCAGGCCCGCCCTGGCGAGCTGCTGGAAGCCGCGCTGCAGCTTTTTCTGGAAAAAGGCTATGCCGCCACCCGCGTGGAAGATGTGGCCGCGCGCGCCGGCGTCTCCAAGGGCACGCTGTTTTTGTACTTCCCCAGCAAACAGGAGCTGTTCAAGGCCGTGGTGCGCCAGAACATTTCCAGTGCCTTTGCCGATTGGCGCCTGGAGCTGCACAGCTTTCAAGGTAGCAGCGCCGCCATGCTGTGCCGGGCCATGGAGGTCTGGTGGCAGCACTCAGTGGGCGCACCCGCCGGCGGCATCTGCCGGCTGATGTGGAACGAGGCCCCGCAGTTTCCCGAGCTGGCGGCCTTCTACCGCCAGGAGGTGGACGAGCCCGGTCACGCCATGCTGGAGTTCATCTTGCAGCGCGGCATGGACGACGGTGAATTCCACCCCATGCCTCTGGCCGAGGCCCTGTACCTGGTGCTGACGCCCATGGTGTTCGTGATGCTGTGGCGCCCGGACAGCGAACTCAGCCATCCGCAAGACCGGGGCCTGGGGCCGTCCAGCTACTTCCTGTCGCAGCTGCGCAACTGCCTGCGCGGCCTGCTGGTGCATCCCCAGGCAGTGGCTACACTCGCCATGCCACAGCTGCCCGAGCGCATGCTGTCCCCCTTTCCTGCCCCCAAGGCCTCCCCCCCATGAGCCCTCGCACCCGCCGCAGAATTTTCTGGGCCCTGGTCATGCTGATGCTGCTCGGCCTGGGCGTGGGGGGCTGGCGATCCATCCAGACCAAGCGCAACCAGCAGCAAGATCTGCATACCCAGCAGACTGCCAGTGCCCCGCCGCTGCGCGCCACCGCCCAGGACTGGCTGACCCTGGTGCCACGCTCCCTGCCCTTGCAAGTGCCCATCAGCGGCACGCTCACGGCGGTGGACAGCGGCGTGGTCAAGGCCCGCGTCAGCGGCGAGCTGAAAGACTTGGCGCTGCGTGAGGGTGACAGCGTGCGCAAAGGCCAGGTAATTGCCCGCGTGGATGCCACCGAAAGCGAGGCCCGCTGGCGCCAGGCCAAACTGCAGGCCGATGCCGCCCAGGCTCAGGTAGAGATTCAGCAGCGCCAGTTCGACAACAACCGCGCCCTGGTAGCGCAGCAATTCATCTCGCCCACGGCCCTGAGCACCTCCCAAGCCAATCTGCGGGGCGCCCTGGCCAATTACGCGGCAGCCCAGGCCGCCGCCGACGCGGCCCGCAAGGTGCTGGATGACACCGTGCTGCGCAGCCCCATTGACGGACAGATTGCCCGCCGCTGGGTGCAGAACGGCGAACGCGTCAACGCCGACGCATCGGTGGTGGAAGTGGTCAACCTCGGTGCACTGGAGCTGCAGGCGCCGCTGCCCGCCCAGGACTCGCTGCAGGTGCTGCTGGGCCAAAATGCCACGCTGCAAGTGGAAGGCAATGCGCTGGCTTTTTCGGCCCAGGTCGTACGCATCAGCCCCAGTGCCCAAAGCGGCAGCCGTGCCGTACCGGTGTTTTTGCGCATGCAGCCCAACACCAGCGTGCAGCTGCGCCCCGGCATGTTTGTGCAAGGCCATATCGACACGGGCAGGGTGACGGCGCTGGCCGTCCCGCTGGACGCGGTGCGCAACGACCAACCCCAGCCCTATGTGCAACTGGTGCTCAACGGTGCCGTGCTGCACCGGCCCGTGCAACTGGGTGTGCAGGCCGTGCCGGCCGACAGCAGCAACCAGGCCCCCTGGGTGGCGGTGCAAGGCCTGGCCGAAGACAGCACCGTGCTGCTGGCCAGCATGGGACCGCTGCCAGAAGGCAGCAAGGTCGATTTTCAGCAGCCCCCGGCACCCGCGGCCGCTCGCTGAGCCACCCACCGAAAGTCCGCCATGTGGTTCACCCGTGTCAGCTTGCGCAACCCGGTGTTCGCCGCCATGGTCATGCTGGCCTTTGTGGTGCTGGGCCTTTTTTCCTACCAGCGCCTGGCGGTGGACCAGTTTCCCAATATCGACTTTCCGGTGGTGGTGGTCACCGTGGACTACCCCGGCGCCTCGCCCGAGATTGTGGAGAGCGAAGTCACCCGCAAGATCGAGGAAAACGTCAACACCATTGCCGGCATCAATGCGCTGACCTCGCGCAGCTACCAGGGCCGGGCCGTGGTCATCGTCGAATTCCAGCTGTACGTGGATGGCCGCCGTGCCGCAGAAGATGTGCGTGAGAAAGTGGCCGCCGTGCGCCCCACGCTGCGCGACGAGGTCAAGGAGCCGCGTGTGCTGCGCTTTGACCCGACCAATGCCCCGGTCTGGACCCTGGCCGTGCTGCCGCAGGCGCAAGCCGGCCAGAGCCCGCTGTCGCCGGTGCAACTGACCACCTGGGCCGACAAGGTGCTGAAGAAGCGCCTGGAAAACGTGCGCGGCGTGGGGGCCGTGAACCTGGTGGGCGCCTCCCGGCGTGAAATCAACATCTACCTGGATCCCGCCGCACTGGATGCCTACGGCATCACCCCCAACCAGGTGGAAGCGGCCGTGCGCAGCGAAAACCAGGACCTGCCGGTCGGCACCATACGCTCGTTGGAGCAGGAGCGCGTGGTGCAGATCGACGCCCGCGTGCACAACCCCCAGGACTTTGCCCGGCTCATCGTTGCCCGCAAAAACGGCAGCCCTGTGCGTCTGGGCCAGGTGGCGCGCATCCAGGATGGCGCGCAGGAGCAGGAATCACTGGCCCTGTACAACGGCCAGCGCACCCTGCTGCTGTCGGTACAAAAAGCACAGGAAGAGAACACCATTGCCGTGGTCCAGGGGCTGGACGCCGCAGTGCAGGCCTTGCAGGCCGAGCTGCCCGCAGGCATTCGTCTGGAGAAAGTGGGAGACGCCGCCCGCCCCATTCAGGTGGCCGTGAAGAACGTGACCCAGACCCTGATCGAGGGTGCGCTGCTGACCGTGCTCATCGTGTTTCTGTTCCTGAACTCCTGGCGCTCCACGGTCATCACCGGGCTGACACTACCGATTGCCTTGATCGGCACCTTTTTCTTCATGCGCGCCTTTGGCTTCACCATCAACATGGTCACGCTGATGGCGCTGTCGCTGTGCGTGGGCTTGCTGATCGACGACGCCATCGTGGTGCGCGAAAACATCGTGCGCCATGTGCAAATGGGCAAAACCCCTTTCCAGGCTGCCCTGGACGGCACCCAGGAAATCGGCCTGGCCGTGCTGGCCACCACGCTGTCCATCGTGGCCGTGTTCCTGCCCATTGGCTTTATGGAAGGCATCATCGGCAAGTTCTTCCATGAGTTCGGCATCACCATCGTTGCCGCGGTGCTGATTTCCATGTTCGTCAGCTTCACGCTGGACCCCATGCTCTCCAGCATCTGGCATGACCCCAGCATCCACAGCGCAGGCCAGGGGCCCGATCGCAGCCTGTATGGCCGCACACTGGGCCGCATCACCCATTTTTTCGAACGTCTGACCGAAGACCTGGCCCGGGGCTACCAACGCATCCTGGCCTGGTCGCTGGCCCACAAGCTGTGGACGCTGCTGCTGGCCCTGGCGGTTTTTTTGAGCGCTATTTTGATGCTGCCGCTGCTGGGCACGGAGTTCGTTCCCAAGGCGGATTTTTCGGAAACCACGGTGCAGTTCCGCACGCCCCAGGGTGCCTCGCTGGAGACCACCGAGGCCCGCGCCCGCCAGGTGGAAGCCGTGATCCGCAGCCTGCCCGAGGTGCGCTACACCGTCACCACCATCAACAGCGGCAGTGCACCCAGCAAGAGCGACGCCAGCATCTACGTCCGCCTGGTGGACCGCCTGCAGCGCACGCGCGATGTGGACCAGATGAGCATTGCCCTGCGCGAGGCCCTGCGCCAGGTGCCGGGAATTACCGTCACCCAGGTCGGCCTGCTGGACCCCGTGGGTGGGCAAAAGCAGATCGAGTTTTCCGTCATGGGGCCGGATTTGACCGAGCTGGCCCGGCTCAACCGGCAGCTGCTGCCGCAGCTGCGCCAGATTCCCGGCCTGGTGGATCTGGATTCCAGCCTCAAGGGGGACCGCCCCATGGTGGATGTGCGCGTGCAGCGCGATGCCGCATCCGACCTGGGACTGTCGGTGGGCAGCATTGCCAGCGCGCTGCGCGTGCTGGTGGCCGGCGAAACCGTGGGCAACTGGCGTGCCGACGACGATGAAACCTATGACGTGAATGTGCGCATGGCCCCCGATGCCCGCACCCAACCCGAAGACCTGCAGCGCCTGCCTCTGACGGTAACGGGCAACGACGGCACGGCGCGCATCGTGCGCCTGAACCAGGTGGCGGCGCTGCACGAATCCAGCGGCCCCAGCCAGATCAACCGCCGCTCTCTGGCGCGCGAGATCCAGTTCTCCGCCAATGCCTCGCTGCGCTCGGCGGGCGAAATCTCGGCCGACATCCGCCAACTGCTGAACACCGCCCACCTGCCCCCGGGTTATCGCTGGGAATTTGCCGGCTCCACCAAGAACATGAACGAGTCCTTTGCCTATGCGGTCTCGGCACTGGCCCTGGCCATCATCTTCATCTACATGATTTTGGGCAGCCAGTTCCAGAGCTTTTTGCAGCCGCTGGCGCTGATGACCTCGCTGCCGCTGACCCTGATCGGCGTGGTGCTGGCGCTCTTGATGTTCCATTCCGCCATGTCCATGTTCTCCATCATCGGCGTGGTGATGCTCATGGGCCTGGTGACCAAGAATGCGATTTTGCTGGTGGACTTTGCCATCCGTGCCCGCCAGCCCCATACCGGCGAAGACGGCCTGCCCCACCCCGGCCTGCCGCGCGAACAAGCCCTGCTGGCGGCCGCGCGGGTGCGGCTGCGCCCCATTTTGATGACCACGCTGGCCATGGTGTTCGGCATGGTGCCGCTGGCATTTGCCCTGTCCGAAGGCTCGGAACAGCGCGCCCCCATGGGCCAGGCCGTGATTGGCGGCGTCATCACCTCCTCGCTGCTGACGCTGGTGGTGGTGCCCGTCATGTACTGCTATATGGATGACCTGGCCCGTTGGCTGGGACGCAGCTTCAACAAGGCCAAGCCGCCGCATCCTGCCCAGGAACCTTAGAATCGAAGATTTTGCGCTTACCCCCATCCCCTTGTGGAGGAGACCCCGATGACATTGCCCTATAACCGCCCAGCTGACACCACCGACGCCCACGCCACCGCACGCTTTCACATGGTGCAGCAGCAAATCCGCCCCTGGGTGGTGCAAGACGTGCGCGTGCTGGACGCGCTGGAGCAGGTTCGCCGTGAAGACTTCGTGCCGCCTGCCAACTATGAGCAGGCCTTTATGGACGTAGAGATTCCGCTGGGCGTGGGTGAGCAAATCATGCTGGCCCCCAAGGTCGATGCCCGCATGGCCAATGACCTGGCCATCCAGCCCCATGAGCGCGTGCTGGAAATCGGCACCGGCACCGGCTACAGCGCCGCCCTGCTGGGCCGTCTGGCCAAGGAAGTGCTGACGCTGGAAATCAACCCCGAGCTGGCCGAGCTGGCCCGTGAGAACCTGCAGTCCGCCGGCGCCGACAATGTCAGCGTGCGCGTGGGCGACGGCGCCAAGGACGCGCTGGCAGAAGGCCCGTTCGATGTGATCGTGCTCAGCGGCTCGGTGGAAGTGCTGCCCGAAAGCCTGCTGAACCACCTCAAGGACGGTGGCCGCCTGGGCGCCATCGTGGGCCAGGAACCCATGATGCGCTTCACCCTGGTCAAGCGCCAAGGCAACGAGCGCATCACCACCACGCCCTGGGACACCGTGGCGCCGCGCCTGTCGGGCTTTGCCCGCGCCGAACGCTTTGTGTTCTGAGCAAGGGATACCGCCATGTTCACCCGCGTCCCACCGACCCAGCTGCATGACTGGCTGGCCCGGTTTCCGGATCAGCCCCTGCCTCTGGTGATCGACGTGCGTGAACCCTGGGAGGTGCAGACCGCCAGCATCCAGCCCGCAGGCTTTGAGCTGCTGTACCTGCCCATGGGCCAGATCCCGTCCCAGCTCGCAGCGCTGGACCCGGATCGCCCCACGGCCTGCCTGTGCCACCACGGCGTGCGCAGCCTGCATGTGGCGGCCTTTCTGGTCAACCAGGGTTTTGAAGAAGTGGCCAATATCGACGGCGGCATCGACGCCTGGTCCCGGGAGCGCGACCCCTCCGTCCCGCTCTACTGAGCGTAGCTGCCGCTACGATTCTTGAGGGCAGCGGCACCATGCACCGCTGCTCTTTCACACCCGCCACCGCCTTTTTCTTCGCAAGGAGCCCCATGGTCCGCATCTTCCGGCAAACCCTCACGCCTTGGGCGGCCCTGGCGGCCATGGGACTGGTCAGTGGCGCGCTGCATGCGCAAAGCCTGGTGGAGATGACCGAGATGGCCATGGGCTATGACGCCCAGTGGCTGGCCAGCCGCGCCGCACTGGATGCTGCCCAGCACAAGGGCGCCCAGGCCCAGGCCGGCCTGCTGCCCAGCGTGGGGGCCCAGGCAGGTGCCAGCTATACCAATCTGCAGATCCACCCGCAGATTGCCGGCATCAAGGAAGGCATGGCCCAGCAATCGGCCAGTCTGAATGCCAGTCAGCCGCTGTACCGCCCCGCCAACCTCATTGGCTACCGCCAAGGCCAGCGCAATGTGGAGCTGGCCCGCGCACAGCTGGATGCGGCCACGCAAGACCTGCTGGTGCGCACCAGCCAGGCCTATTTCGATGTGCTGGCTGCCCAGGACACGCTGGCCACCGTACAGGCGCAAAAGCGCGCCGTGCAGGAACAGCTGGAATTTGCCCAGCGCAACTTCGACATCGGCGCGGCCACCATCACCGACACCCGCGAAGCCCAGGCCCGCCGCGACCTCAGCGATGCGCAAGAAATTGCCGCCACCAACGACCTGCAGGTCAAGCGTCTGGCCCTGGAACAGCTGGTGGGTAAAAGCCCGCTCAGCCCCCTGCCCCTGGCCCAGCCCGTGCAGCTGCCGCCCTTGCTGCCCGGCAATCTCGCCCTCTGGGTCGAGCAGGCCGAGCAAGAGCAGCCCCAGGTGCGCCAGGCACGCCTGGCACTGGACTTGGCCGAGCTCGAAACCCGCAAGGCCGAAACCGGCCATTTGCCCACGGTGGACCTGCAGGCCAGCTATGGCGTGCAGCGCAACCCCGACGGCACCACCACCATTCCGATCAAGAACCGCATCCACCAGGGCCAGGTGGGCGTGGCGCTGAACATCCCCCTCTTTGCCGGCTTCTCCGTGCAAAACCGCGTCAAGGAAACCCTGTCGCTGGAAGAGAAAGCCAGAGCCGATCTGGACCACGCCCGCCGCAGCTCGGCCCAGGCCGCACGCACCGCCTTCTTTGGCGTGCAATCCGGTCAAGGCCAAGTCAAGGCCCTGGAAGCGGCCGTGGCCTCCAGCCAAAGCGCGCTGGAAGCCAACCAGCTGGGCTACCAGGTGGGCGTGCGCATCAATGTGGACGTGCTCAACGCCCAAAGCCAGCTCTACCAAACCCAGCGTGACCTGGCCCAGGCCCGCTACAGCGTGCTGATGGGCCAGCTCAAACTGCGCCAGGCCGCAGGCCAGCTGCAGCTGCAAGACATCCACGGTCTGAACCAGCTGCTGACCAAGCCTTGAGCACTTCCACTGCGACACACCAACAGCGCCCTCAGGGGCGCTTTGTTTTTGTGAGCTGTCAGTGCTTATGGTGCGGACTTTTGCGACGTATAAAGCCTCATACACGCCCATGCCTGGCGTGGGCCATGCCGGTGCCCACGGGAATACTCCCCCCACAGCAGCGATCTCTTTACAGGGCAGTGCTCACAAAACAGGCGTGGACCAGACAAGAGACAGCGAGCAAGGGCCGCCCCGCAATGATGAGGTAGCTGCCTGCGCTCGCGGGAGGCACCCTCACCCCAGCCCTCTCCCGCAAGCGGGCGAGGGAGAAAAACCAGTGGCACAACGCACAAACTGGTGCGTCCCAAGCCAGGGACACCGCGCAAGGGCCTATGCCGGCCGCGCCTCCCCGCCGCGCTGGTGTCGTCCCCCTGCCCGCATCGCTTGCGATGCGAGAGCGGGGGAAGGCGCCGCAGGCGACTCAGGGGGGTGTTTCCTTCATCAGTTTCAACACCGCACTGGCCGTGGCCGCAGCCGCGCCCCGGTGCTGCGCCGCAAATTCCAGGGCCTGCTGCTGCATGACGGCACGCTGGGCAGCGTCCTGCACCAGGGCCACGGCCTGCTGCACGGCAGCAGCCATATCGGTCACGCGGCGTGCAGCGCCAACGGCGCAGGCCTGTTCGGCAGCCTCGGCAAAGTTGAAGGTGTGCGGCCCCAGCAGCACGGGGCAGCCGCAGGCGGCGGCCTCGATCAGGTTCTGTCCGCCCAGGGGCTCAAAGCTCCCGCCCAGCAAACAGGCATGGGCCAGGGCGTAATACAGCGGCATCTCGCCCATGCTGTCCCCCAGCCAGATATCGGCCTCCGCCGGCATGCCCGCCCCCCACTGGCTGCGCCGCGACACCGTCAGCCCTGCCTGTGTGAACAGCTGCTGCACCCCTTCAAAGCGCTGGGGGTGGCGCGGCACAATCAGCCACTGCACGGCTGCTTGCGGCCCGGCGACCTGCAACTGCTGCACGGCCGCCAGCCACTGCGCCTCTTCACCTTCGCGGCTGCTGGCCAGCAGCACCACGGGGCGCGGGTTGGCCGCACGCCAGGCGTGGCCCAGGGCCAGTTGTGCGGCATCGGGCTCCACATCGAACTTGAGGTTGCCCAAGACCTCGGGCTCCTCCACACCCAGCTGGTGCAGACGCTGGGCATCCGCATCGGTCTGGGCCCAGATGGCGGACAGCATCCGGTAGGCCGGCAGCGACAGCGCGCCCCAGCGCTGGGCCCCCGCCAGTGACTTGGCATTCAGCCGTGCATTGGCCAGCACCACGGGCACACCGGCCTCCTGGCAGGCGGCCAGCAAATTGGGCCAGATTTCGGTTTCCATCAACACGCCCACGGCGGGGCGGAACTGGCGCACAAAGCGGCGTGTGGCGGCCAGGGTGTCCCAGGGCAGCCAGACCTGCACATCACCGGGCTCCAAGAGTTTTTGCCCCTCGGCCCGGCCCGTGGCCGTGCCATGGGTCAGCAGCAGCTTCAGATTCGGGTGCTGCAGCCGCAGCGCCTGCAAAAGAATCGCCGCCGCCCGGGTCTCCCCCAGGGAAACAGCATGCACCCACAGCCACCGGCCCTGGTGGTCTGCCCCCAGATCCTCCGGGGTGTAGCGGCCAAAGCGCTCGGGCACGGCCTCGGCATAGCCGCTTTCTTTCTCTGCACGGCGGCGCAGCTTGCGCCGCAGCAGCGGCTGGGCCGCCCAGGTGAGCGCGGAGTAGAGGGTGCGGGCCAGGGTCACAGGCTGCGGCAGGCGTTCAGGCCATGCCCTTCAATGTGCCGAAGCGCCCAGTTGGGCATCGGGTTTCACGCGGCGCAGCAGCGCCAGCATCTCGCCTTCGATGCGGTGCAGGGCTTGCTGCGTCTGGCCTTCAAAGCGCAGCACCAGCACGGGCGTGGTGTTGCTGGCGCGGATCAGGCCAAAGCCGTCGGGCCAGTCCACACGCAGGCCGTCGATGGTGCTGATGTCGGCCGGTGCGCGGAAGCTGGCGGGCGCCAGGGCCTGCAACTCGGCAGTCAGGCGGTGGGGCTCGCCCTCTTCGCAGGCCACGTTCAGCTCGGGGGTGGAAAAACTGGTGGGCAGTGCATTCAGCACCGCGCTGGGGTCGGCATGCCGGCTCAGGATTTCCAGCAGGCGTGCGCCGGCATAGGTGCCGTCATCAAAGCCGTACCAGCGCTCCTTGAAGAAGATATGACCGCTCATCTCGCCCCCCAGAGGCGAGTTCACCTCTTTCATGCGGGCCTTGACCAGGGAGTGACCGGTCTTCCACATCAGCGGCTCGCCGCCAGCCGCGCGAATGGCGGGTGCCAGGCGCTGCGAGCATTTGACGTCGAACAAAATCGTGCCGCCGGGCACGCGCGACAGCACGTCCTGGGCAAACAGCACCATCTGGCGATCGGGGTAGATGGTCTGTCCGTCCTTGGTGACGATGCCCAGGCGGTCGCCGTCACCGTCAAAGGCCAGGCCCAGCTCGGCATCGGTGTCCTGCAAGGCCTTCACCACATCGCGCAGGTTTTCGGGCTTGCTGGGGTCGGGATGGTGGTTGGGGAAGTCGCCATCCACCTCGGAGAACAGCTCGATCACCTCACAGCCCAGGGCACGGAAGATGCCCGGAGCCGAAGCACCGGCAATGCCGTTGCCGCTGTCCACCACGATCTTCACCGGGCGGGACAGCTTCACATCACCCACGATGCGGGCGCTGTAGTCGGCCAGCACATCCACATGGCGCACGCTGCCACCGCTTTGCAGCTGCCAGCGCTCGTCCTCCATGGCGCGGCGCAGGGCCTGGATTTCCTCGCCATAAATGGCGCGGCCGGCCAGCACCATCTTGAAGCCGTTGTAGTCCTTGGGGTTGTGGCTGCCTGTGACCTGGATGCCGCTTTCGCACAGCGTGCTGGCGGCAAAGTACAGCATGGGCGTGGTGCACAGGCCGATGTCGATGACCGCAAGGCCCACGTCCACCAGGCCAGCGGCCAGCGCCGCGCTGAGCGCGGGGCCGGACAGGCGCCCGTCCCGGCCCACGGCCACGGTTTTCTGCCCCTCGGCCAGTGCGGCCATGCCAAAGGCGCGGCCCAGGGCGCGGGCGACTTCTTCGTTCAGGGTGCTAGGGACGATGCCCCGGATGTCATAGGCTTTGAAAATCGAGGCGGCGGCGTGCACGGCGGGCGTCCTTGGCGCAAAAGGTCAACAAACCACTTGACAGCCCAGGTGCTCCCGGGCGCGAAAGGTCGATTGTAGGCTGCACGCCACAACCCGCCTGCGCACTCTGCACATTTGAGTTACTTTTAGTCACACTCTAAGCCCTCATCGAGGGAAACCCAGGCTGGATCAATACCCGGCTGTCGGGCCAGCATTACAGTCCCTCGCGATACCGTCAGGCCAGGCCGACCCTATTCACGCCCGCCACCCGAGCGAGTACCTCGTACCAAGGAGAAAGGCGCTGTGCCACGCAGCGCCCCCACATGCACAGCAAGCCGCGCGCCATGAGTGAAGCACCCCGTCCTACTGCCCACTTCTTGCACCGGCGCGCCTGGTCCGCCGCCGTGTTGCTGGCATTGCTCATTCCCTGGCTGTGGAGCCTGCTGCCTCTGCCCCCCAGCCTGGGCCAGGTGCTGCGCCTGCCGGCACTGGATTGGCTGCAGCTGCCCTGGCTGACGTCGGCCACGCTGCTGGTGCTGGCCGCGCAAAGGCTGCTGCCGGCGCGAGCCCTGCGCCCTCAGGCACACGGCCAGGCTGCATCGACCCAGGACGCCTACGCCAGCGCCTACCGCATGCTGCCGGATGCCGCCGGCATCTCCCGCATTGCAGACGGCATGTTTCTGGACGTGAACCCGGCGTTTTGCCAGCTGCTGGGCCTGGCGCCAGAGGCCGTGGTGGGGCACACCAACTATGCGCTGCAGATCTACGCCACCGAGCAGGAGCGCCCACGCCTGCTCGAGCAGCTGCAGCGCCAGGGCTATGTGGACCGCATGCCCATCAACATCCAGAGCCTGGTGCACCAGCAACAGGTTCCGGGTCTTATTTCGGCTCTGCCGGTGCGCATTGCCGAGCAGGACTGCATGATCTTTGTCTTCCACGACACCAGTGAGGAACAGCGCACCCACCATGCGCTGCAGTCGGTCAACCGCCTGTTGCAGCAGGCCGGCCACCTGGCCCAGCTGGGCGTGTGGGAAGACACCAAGGACTCGGGCCTGGTGTATTGGTCCGAGGTGTGCTTTGACATCCACGGCCTGCCCCGAGATGCCCCCCTGCCGCGCGAATACATCAACACCTTTGTGGCCCCGGCCTGGCGTGGCCTGATGCGCGACAAGATCAAGCAATGCCTGCGCACCAAGACCGAGTGGAGTGCGGAGATCGAAATCATCCGTGCCGACGGCCGCCTGACCTGGATGCGCTCGCGCGGCGAAGTCATCCTCGACGAGGACGGAGAGATCACGGGACTGCGCGGCGCCATGCAGGACATTGATGCGTCCAAGCGCATCCAGGAAAGCCTGCGCCAGTCGGAAGTGCGTTTTGAACGTATTTTCGAGATGGTCCCCACGCCCATGGCCCTGGCCCAGTACCGCGACGGCCGCTTCAAGACCGTGAACCCGGCGTGGGAAGACCTGTTCGGCTTCAGCCGCTACGAATGCATGGGCCACAGCGCCATCAGCCTGGGCCTGCTCACCGCCACCGACTGGCGCCCGCTGGCACACAGCGCCACCCATGAGGCCCACCTGGTGAACCGCGAAGCACGCCTGAGCACGCGCGATGGCAGAGCGCTCACGGTGCTGTTTTCGCTGCGCCGCACCAGCTTTGGCGATGGCGATTTCTGGCTGGTATCGGTGCAGGACATCAGCGAGCGCAAGGCCGAGGAAGAACGCTTGCGCGAGAGCGAAGCCCTTATTTCGCTGACGCTGTCGGCCGCCTCGCTGGGCCGCTGGGACTGGGACCTGGCCACCGGCATGATTGCTGGCGACACCCAGTGGCAGCAGCTGAACGGCATGGAGGGAGAGGCCATTCCGGCGGCCATAGGCGGGCGCGTTGCCCGCCACTGGACCGAGCTGCTGACCACGGCCGACATCCCCTCCATCAACGCCGAGCTGCTGCGCCATGTGGAAACGCCCAGCGATGACACGCCTTTCGACGCCACCTGGCGCACCGCCCATGGCGAGCCTGCACGCTGGCTGCGCAGCATGGGCAAGGTGGTGGCACGCGACCACCATGGCCGGCCGCTGCGCATGCTGGGCGTGACCCAGGATGTCACCCCCCAGCGCGAGCAAACCCATGTGCTGGAGCAAATGGCGCATTTCGACGCCCTCACCGGCCTGGCCAACCGCGTGCACCTGACCACCCGGCTCAAGGAAAGCACCCGCATTGCCCGCCACGAGGCCGGGCAACTGGGCGTGGTCTACCTTGATCTGGACGGCTTCAAGCCGGTCAACGACCGCCTCGGCCATGACGTGGGCGACCAGTTGCTGGTGCAGGTGGCCAAGCGCCTCAAGGGCGCGCTGCGCGCCCATGATTGCGTGGCCCGCCTGGGCGGGGACGAATTCGTCATCCTGCTCAACGGGCTGGAAAGCCGCGTGCACTGCGAAATGCTGCTGGAGCGCATCATGCAGCGCCTGGCCACCCCCTACAAACTGGGCCAGGAGACGGCGCGCATCACCGCCAGCATGGGCTTTACCCTCTACCCCGAGGACGATGCCGACGAAGACACCTTGCTGCGCCACGCCGACCAGGCCATGTACCTGGCCAAACAGGCCGGCCGCAACTGCGTGCGCTCCTTCGACACCGCCAACGAGCGCCAGCTGCGCGACCAGCAGGCGCACAGCGCCCGCATCCAGCAAGGGCTGGAAGATGGTGAGTTCACCCTCTTCCTCCAGCCCAAGGTGGACATGGTGCACAACCACCTGGTGGGCGTGGAAGGCCTGGCACGCTGGCGCCATCCTGCACGCGGGGTGCTGGCACCCAGCGAGTTCATGCAGCTGGTCGAAGGCTCCCACCTGGACATTCCCTTTGGCCAATGGGCCGTGCGCCAGGGGCTGCGCACCATCGCCATGCTGCAGCGCCAGGGCATGGCGCTGTCGGTGGGGGTAAATATCTCGGCACGCCAGCTGCAGCAGCCCGGCTTTGCCCACTGGCTGATTGCCGAGCTGCAGCAGCAGCCCGAGGTGCCGCCCCAGCTGCTGGATCTGGAGATCACCGAAAGTGCGGCGCTGCAGGACATCACCCATGTGGCCGAAGAGCTGGCCCAGGTGCGCGCCATGGGTGTGACCGTGTCGCTGGACGACTTTGGCACCGGCTACTGCTCGCTGACCTATCTGCGCCAGCTGCCACTCGATACGCTCAAGATCGACCAGAGCTTTGTGCACGACATGCTGCGCGACCAGGGCAACCGCACCATCATCCAGGGCGTAACCAGCCTGGCCGCCTCCTTTGGCTATCAGGTGGTGGCCGAGGGCGTGGAGACCAGGGAGCAATGCGAGCAGCTGCGCAAAGTGGGCTGCCAGGTGGCCCAGGGCTATTTCTTTGCCCGCCCCATGCCCGCCGAAGAATTGCCGGCCTGGCATGCCCAATGGCAGGCCCAGGAAGCCGAGGCCAGCAGCAGCACGGCATAGCTTGCGGAGGCTTTCAGTCAAACCAGCCTGAAACGCTTACACAGCAAGCAAGCAAAGCTCATAAATACAGAGCATTGCAGCGCAAAAAAAGCCCCAGGTGTCAACCTGGGGCTGGGCACACTGAGAACGTGTTCACGATCTGAGGAAGCAGGGCTCGCCAAAGCGGCCATGCCTCCCAAAGCACGGGCCGATCAGCCCAGCTCCACCAGCTCCTTGACCTGCTGCAGCGCAGCCGGGTCTTCCATGGTGGTCAGATCGCCCGGGTCGCGGTGCTCGGCCACAGCCTGCAGGGCACGGCGCAGCAGCTTGCCGCTGCGGGTCTTGGGCAGCATGCCCACCAGCAGCACACGCGAAGGCCGGGCCACGGCGCCCAACTGGCCGTCGACCTGCTTCATCACCTCGGCCTCCAGCTTGGCACGCGCCTCGGGCGTGGCCATGCTGGCCGGATCGCGCGGCACGGCAAAGGCCATGGCGGCCTGGCCCTTGAGCTTGTCGGCCACCCCCACCACGGCCACTTCGGCAATGCCGGGGTGGGCGGAGATGCTTTCCTCGATCTCACGCGTACCCAGGCGGTGGCCAGCCACGTTGATCACGTCGTCGGTGCGGCCCAGGATGAAGTAATAGCCATCGGCATCGCGCACGCCCCAGTCGAAGGTGCTGTAGATGGTACGGCCGGGAATGCTCTTCCAGTAGGTGTTGATGAAGCGCTCGTCATCACCCCACACGGTCTGCAGACAGCCTGGCGGCAGCGGGCCTTCGATGGCCAGCACGCCCTTCTCGTTCGGCGCCGTCAGCTCCTCGCCGGTGGTCTCGTTGATCAGCTTGACGTTGTAGCCATACACGGCACGGCCCGGGCTGCCAAAGCGGCTGGCCTGCTTTTCCACGCCGTTGCACAGCGTCATGATGGGCCAGCCGGTTTCGGTCTGCCAGTAGTTGTCCACGATGGGCACGCCAATCGCGCTGCTGATCCACTGGGCCGTGGGCTCGTCCAGCGGCTCGCCCGCCAGCCACAGCGCCTGCAGGCTGGACAGGTCGTACTTGGTGAGAAAGGACGGGTCCTGCTTTTTCAGCACCCGTATGGCCGTGGGCGCCGAGAACATATGGGTGATGCGGTATTTCTCCACCAGGCTCCACCAGATGCCGGCGTCCGGGCGCACAGGCAGGCCTTCGTACAACACCGTGGCCATACCGGCCAGCAAGGGCGCATAGATGATGTAGCTGTGGCCCACCACCCAGCCGATGTCGCTGGTGCAGAAAAAAGTCTGGCCCTGCTTGGCGTGGAAGATGTGCTGCATGCTGGAGGTCAGCGCCACGGTGTAGCCACCAGTGTCGCGCTGTACGCCCTTGGGCTTGCCCGTGGTGCCGCTGGTGTAGAGGATGTAGCTGGGATCGGTGGACTGCACCCAGGTGCAAGCCACTTGCGCATCCAGATGCTGGGCGCGCAGCGCGGCCCAGTCATGGTCGCGGCCGGCCTGCATCTGCATGGGCGCCAGACCGCGGTTGACCATCAGCACCGCCTCGGGTTTGTGGCTGCTCAGCTGCAAGGCTTCGTCCAGCAGCGGCTTGTAGGCCACGACACGGCCACCGCGCGAGCCGGCATCGGTGCTGACAATCACCTTGGGCTGGGCGTCATCGATGCGCGAGGCCAGCGACACCGAGGCAAAGCCGCCAAACACCACGGAGTGGATGGCACCCAGGCGCACGCTGGCCAGCATGGCAAAAACGGCCTCGGCCACCATGGGCATATAGATTTGCACCCGGTCGCCCTTTTGCACACCGAATGACTGCAGCACGGCGGCCATGCGCTGCACTTCGGCATGCAGCTCGCCATAGGTGTAGGTGCGCTCGGTGTCGGTCTCGGTAGAGATGGCAATCAGCGCCGGCTGGTCTTTCAGCGCCGGCAAATGCCGGTCCAGGGCGTTGTGGCACAGATTGGTCACACCATCGGGGAACCAGCGCGCAAATGGGGGGGTGCTGTAGTCACATGCCTGGGTGGGTGCAACTTTCCAGTCCACCAGCTTGGCCTGTTCGGCCCAGAAGGACTCACGCTCCTGCTCGGAAATGGAACGTGTGTGGAAATCGGCGAACGAACTCATGTTTTTTGTCTCCTGCTTGAAGAAACCGCCCTCGCCAAGCGGCCCTGTTCTGAATTCTTAATTATGGAAACAAGCTCTTGCAATGGGCTGACAGTAGCGGCGCCACTCTCAGCTATGCAAACAGAAGCACGCCATGCATATAGGAAAAGCATTTGCAAGCGATTTGATACAGAACATTTCCTCAAGCAAGCCATTCTGCTGGCCTTGCCATCCATTTTTCAGGCATAAAAAAACCGCCCCTCGGGGCGGTTGGTGCGCGGCAGGCTACGGCTTATTTCACCAGCGCCAGCATGTCCTTGAAGGCCGGGTGCTCGCAGCTGCGCAGCCATTCAAAGGCCACCATTTCCGTGGTCACCAGCTCGGCGCCAGCGCCAGCCAGGCGGTCGAAGGCGGCATCGCGGTTGCGTTCGGTGCGTGAGCTGCAGGCGTCGGTCACCACCCACACATCCAGCTCGGCTTCCAGCAGCTCCAGCGCCGTCTGCATCAGGCAGACATGGGCCTCGCAGCCGGCAATCACAATGGTGCTGCGCTCCATCTCGGGCTGGGTCTGCACCGGCTTTTGCAGATGCTTGGGCAGGCTGCGGGCATTGCGGCCCTGCTGGGGCTTGGCGGGCGGACGCAGCCAGTCCAGCAGGCCGTCGGGCACGGCGCTGAAGCTCATCTTGGACAGGGTGCGATCGCACAGATCACGCACGGCAGGCACGTTGCCGCCCAGGCGGCTGGGGTTTTGTTCGGTGCCAAAAACGGGCACCTCCATCAGCCGGGCCAGTTGGGCCAGGCGCACGGCATTGGCGGTGACCAGGGCGTGCTCGTGGATCACCGGCATCAGCTTTTCCTGGTAGTCCACCAGGACCAGTTGGCAGTCATCAACTTCAAGCAGCATGGAATTTCCTTTGTTCGATTCGCCTGCTGCGCAGAGGCGCCGCAAAGCATGGGAGTTGCTGTGCTTCTATCCAGCAGCAAAGCCATGATTGTCGCAGGCGCAGGCCCCGCTTGCACTTTGCTTCATATCAAAAAGCTATGTATGGAGAGAAAACCATGAGATTTTCATCTGTTACAGGCAGGCATCCATGTTACCCTCAGCCCCCATGTCCAAGTGGTTACCTGTTTTTATCCTCGCTTGTGCCGGTGTCGGCGCACATGCCGCCCCCGCCGCAGAAAGTGGTGATGACCTGGGCCGCTTCATGGCGCAACGTGGCTTTATCGGCCAGATCCAGAACGCCGGCCACCAGGTGGCCGACAAGACGGGTCAGCTGCTGACCACCGCCATGGGCCTGATCGGCGTGCCTTACCGCCGTGGCGGCACCTCCGAAGAGACCGGTTTTGATTGCAGCGGCTTTGTCCGTGCCATCTACCAAAAAACCGCTGGCCTCACCCTGCCCCGCCTCTCTGCCGAGCAGGCTGCCGCCACCGAGGCCATCAAAAAGCAAGACTTGAAGCCGGGTGATCTGGTGTTCTTCAACACCATGCGCCGTGCATTCAGTCATGTGGGCATTTATGTGGGCGAAGGCAAGTTCATCCACGCCCCCCGCACCGGCGCCAGCGTGCGTGTGGAAAGCATGGAGAGCTCGTACTGGGCCACCCGTTTCAACGGTGCCCGCCGTGTGGACATCAGCAATCCCAATCTGATGGACAGCCTGGGCGGCCCGCAAAGCTGAGCGGCCCCTGAACCCCATGAAAAAGGAGCACTTGATGCTCCTTTTTTGCGTCTTACGCGGGGCCTGGCCTCATGCCGATTCGCATGCGGCATCGCTTGCACACTGGGCAGCCTTGCCGGACGAGAAAACCCAGCAACTGGTGGCTGCCAGCAAGAAGACGCTGACCGCGCCATACACCATGACCCAGCCAAATCCCGCCACCAAGGCGGCTTGGGCCAGGGCCTGGGGCGCGTCGGCCTGCGCCAGCAGCAGCCCGGGGTGGGCGTCGGCCACCTTCAGGTCGCCCGCTGCAATCTTCTCCGCAAACAGCCGCAGCCCGGCTGCATCGCGCACGCCCAGCACATCGCGCAGATACGCCATGATGCCCTCCACCAGCACCAGGCCCATGATGGCGATGTTGAGCGCCAGCGACACCATTCTGGCGCTGGTGTCTGCACCGGACGCCATGCCCGCCCGTTCGACCGCCACGGAGGCCGTGATCGTATTCGTGGCCGTGGTATTGACCAGCCCCAGACCGATGCCGGCCAGCACGCAGCCCGGCAGCATCAGCCAGCCCGGCTGCGCAGATGCGCTGCCAACCCGCATCAGCACAAAGCCAAGCCCTATCGTCGACATGCCCAGCGGAATCACGACACCGGGCCGCCAGCGCAGGGCCAGCCGCTCGGCCAGCGGGGGGACAAACAAGGTCGGCAGGGTATAGGCCAGCAACGCCATACCGGTTTGCACGCTGTCATAGCCCAGGCCCACATGGAAATAAATGGGCAGATAGATGATGAAAGGCCAGAAGCTGAAGTTCTGCCCCATGGAGCCCAGCAGAGCACCCGAGAAGTTGCGTATGCGAAAGACCGAGAACTCGATCATGGGCCGACGACTGCTGCGCTCCGCCAGCACAAAACCGGCAAAGCCCGCCACCGACAGACCGATGATGCCCAGTGCCGCAGGGCTGGAAAACCCCAGCACCGGGCCTTGCGTGACAAACAACACCAGGCAGAACACCGCCAGCGACAGCGTGGCAATGCCCGCCAGATCCAGGCGCGCCGCCAGCGGGTCGCGCGACTCCTGCACCCCCATCTGGCTCAGCCACAGCGTCACCACGGCCAACACAGCATGGATGAGAAAAACCCATTCCCAACTCGCCAGGGCCAAGATGGCCCCCCCCACGATGGGGCCAAAGCCCAGGCCGGCGCCAAACACAATGCCCCACCACGCGAAGGCCTTGCTGCGCGCCTGCCCGTCCCTGAACTGGGTGGACAGGATGGCGATCTGGCAAATCAGCATCATGGCCGCACTCAGGCCCTGAAAGAAGCGGGCCACGATCAGCACGCCCGCGCTTTCCGTCAAACCGCAGACCAGCGAGGTGATGCCAAAGGCCACGATGCCGATGGTGAAGACGCGCTTGCGCCCATAGCGGTCGGCCAGCGTTCCAACCGCCATCAAAATGGTCGTCATGGCAATGGTGTAGGCCGCCATCACCCACTGGAGCTGGCGAAAGCTCGCGCCCATGACCTGTTCGATGGTGGAGAGAATGGGCGGCACACTGGAGATTTCCAGCCCCAGCATCAAGGCGGATAAACAAATGGCGGCCAGAGCAAACCTGCCCTGGCGCGAAGTTGACAACGTCATCGGTAGCTTCCAAAAAACTCAAAACACGCGCCCTTGCTGGACGCTGCTCGCATGGTAGGAAAGCCCAAGCCATTCGTAAACGCTATGATTGAACATATCAAAGACAACAATTCAGGATGATTGATGGGCCGCCCCGCGCTGGATCTGGAATCCGTACAGGCATTCGTCACCATTGCCGACTTTCAAAGCTTCACCAAGGCGGCCGAGGCCCTGGGCACCACGCAGGGCGCCATCAGCGTGAAGCTCAAACGCCTGGAGGCACGGCTGGGCTACAAACTCATGGAGCGCACGCCACGGCTGGTTCGCCTGTCAGCCCATGGGAGCACTTTCCTCAACCCGGCGCGTGAATTCATCGCCGCACATGACCGCGCGCTGGCCGCGCTGTCCTGTGAGTGCCGGCGCTTTCGCCTGGGCATTGCCGAACATGTGGCGGGGCCGGAAGTCCCCAGTCTGCTGGCTCGCCTGAATGAACGCGACCCCGCACTGACCATTGAGGTCCGCCTGGAAAACTCCCGCAGCCTGCTCGACGCCTTCGATGCCGGAGCCCTGGATGCCGTCATCGTCCGCCAGGAAGACGATCGCCGCGATGGCGAAGACTTGGGGGCGGAGCATTTCGGCTGGTTCGCCGCCCCCCAGTTCCACCAGCAGCCCGGCAAGCCGCTGCGCCTGGCGGCCCTGGCCCCCTGCTGCGGGGTGCGCGACATTGCCACCCGGGCACTGACGGGGGCCGACATCGACTGGCATGAGGTATTTGTGGGCGGTGGGCATGCGGCCGTCATGGCGGCCGTCTCTGCGGGGCTGGCCGTGGCGGCCTTCTCCTGCCGGCTGGCCCCGGCCGACACCATCGAGGTCGGCCCATCCCTGGGCCTGCCTCCGCTCCCGTCCTCCCGCATCATGCTGCACTCGACTTTGACGGACCAACGCTCCCGCGATGCACTGCGCACGCTGGCCGCCGCCTACAGAGAGCATCGATCGACCAGGCACACAGGCTTGCAAGCCTGAACGCCGCGCCAGCCTGGCAGGCCCTCGCGGATCTGTATCGCCAACGACACAGAGCCACTACACCGGGCTGCGCATTGTCATGCGTTCTTCACACAGCCTGACCACCATGGCTACAGCGTCCAGTGCTTTGTACGCGCTGGCGCAAGCTGGAGATTGCCATGACCTACCTCAGTGCCATCCTGGAGTTCATTCCCGTCCCGTCGGACTGCCTGCCTACGCCGGAACCCCGTGCGCCCGAAGAAGTGCTGCGCCTGCTGCTGCAAGAGCCGCCACAGGGCGAATACAGCGTGGACGTGCTCTAACCCCAGCCCCTGCCCGGGGCTGGCCGCAGCGGCAGGCCCTGCCGACCTTTATGGACCCAGGGCGGACTGCCGCTGCTGCACCGCCTCTTTCAAAAAGCGCCACACGGTCTGGATGCGGGGCAAGCCCTTGAGCTCCTCGGGCATGCTCATCCAGAAGGTGCGCGTAAAGCAGGCCTGCTGCGGCAATACGCGGCTGAGCGTGGGATCACGGTCAGCCAGAAAAGCCGGCAGCACGGCCAACCCCGCGCCGGCGCGCACAGCCTCGTACTGGGCAGTGATGCTGGTGGAGCGAAAGGCAAAGCGCTCCGGCCTGTACAGCTGATCCAGCAGCTGCAGTTCCTTGGAGAACAGCAAATCATCCACATAGTGGATGAAGCGGTGGTGGCGCAGGTCTTCGCGCTGGGCCACCAAGGGGCGACGCGCCAGGTATTCGCGTTCGCCGTACAAATAAAGGCGATAGTCCGCCAGCTTGGTGACCACCACCGTGCCGCGCTTGGGGCGTTCCAGCGAAATCACGATGTCCGCCTCGCGCCGCGACAGATGCAGCAGCCGCGGCAGCGCCAGCAAGTCCACCGACAGCTGCGGCCACTGCAGCGTCAACCCGGCCAGGGCCGGCGCCAGCAACTGCGTGCCCAGGCCCTCGGTGGTGCCCACGCGCACCAGGCCGCTGGGAGCTTCGGCATCGTCCACCGCCAGCTCGGCCGCATGTTCCAGCTGGCGCGCGGCCTGAGTCATGGCGTCAATCGCCGGCAGCAATTGCCGGCCGGCTTCGGTCAGCTTGTGCCCGTCGGCCCCACGCGCAAAAAGGCTTTTGCCCAGTGCTTTCTCCAGAGCCTGCACGCGCCGCGCCACCGTGGTGTGCTCCACCCCCAGGCTGCGGGCCGCCCCTGCCAGCGTGCCGGCCCGCGCCAGGGCGCCAAAGTGGCGCAGTTGCTCCCAATCCATAGAACTCCCCTGTCTTGTGCCGATTGCTGGGCCATGTTGTTCGCCCATGCTGCGCCTCCTCGGCAGCCTGTGCAAAAACGCAAACCCTAAGTGCGTTAATAAGTCTTGTATGCAGCATTTTGCACATCTAACATGGACTGCATCCGCCCTATAGCGACAAACAAGGAGACAAACATGAACGCCCCTGACAAATCCGCCATGCTGGCACCCACCGTCAAGCTGCTGATCAACGGCAAGATGGTGGAGTCCAAGACCACCCAGTGGCGCGACGTGGTCAATCCCGCCACGCAAGAAGTGCTGGCCCGCGTGCCCTTTGCCACACCCGAGGAAATCAATGCCGCCGTGGCCAACTCCAAGGAGGCCTTCAAGACCTGGAAGAAGACCCCCATCGGTGCCCGTGCCCGCATCTTTTTGAAGCTGCAGCAGCTGATCCGCGAAAACATGAAGGAGCTGGCCGCCCTGCTGACGGCCGAGCAAGGCAAGACCCTGCCCGACGCCGAGGGCGACGTGTTCCGCGGCCTGGAAGTGGTGGAGCACGCCGCCAACATCGGCACGCTGCAGCTGGGCGAGCTGGCCAACAACGTGGCCAATGGCGTGGACACCTATACGCTGAACCAGCCCCTGGGCGTGTGCGCCGGCATCACCCCCTTCAACTTCCCGGCCATGATTCCGCTGTGGATGTTCCCCATGGCGATTGCCACCGGCAACACCTTTGTCTTGAAGCCTTCCGAGCAAGACCCCATGGTCACCATGCGCCTGTGCGAGCTGGCGCTGGAAGCCGGCGTGCCCCCCGGCGTGCTGAACGTGATCCACGGCGGTGAAGACGCGGTGAACGCCATTTGCGACCACCCCGATATCAAGGCCATCAGCTTTGTGGGCTCCACCAAGGTGGGCACCCATGTCTACAACCGCGCCAGCCTCAACGGCAAGCGCGTGCAATGCATGATGGGCGCCAAGAACCACGCCATCGTCATGCCTGACGCCAACAAGGAGCAGTCGCTCAACGCCCTGGCCGGCGCCGCCTTCGGCGCAGCCGGTCAGCGCTGCATGGCGCTGTCGGTGGTGGTGCTGGTGGGTGAATCCCAGAAATGGATTCCCGAACTGGTGGCCAAGGCCAAGACGCTGAAGGTTAGCGGTGGCACCGAAGCCGGCACCGATGTGGGCCCTGTGGTGTCCTGCTCCGCCCTGACCCGTGTGGAAAGCCTGATCGAGCGCGGCATTGCCGACGGCGCCAAGCTGGAACTGGACGGCCGCAAGCCCCAGGTGAAGGGCTATGAAAAGGGCAACTTTGTCGGCCCCACCATCTTCAGCGGCGTCAAGCCCGGCATGAGCGTGTACGACCAGGAAATCTTCGGCCCCGTGCTGTGCATCGTGGCGGCCGACGACATCGACCAGGCGATCGAATTCATCAACGCCAACCCCAATGGCAACGGCACGGCCATCTTCACCCAAAGCGGCGCCGCAGCCCGCAAGTTCCAGGAAGACATCGATGTGGGCCAGGTCGGCATCAACGTGCCCATCCCCGTGCCCGTGCCCATGTTCTCCTTCACCGGCAGCCGCGCCTCCAAGCTGGGCGATCTGGGCCCCTACGGCAAGCAGGTGGTGATGTTCTACACCCAGACCAAGACCGTGACGGCACGCTGGTTTGATGACAGCACCACCAGCCACGGCGTCAATACGACCATCAGCCTGAAGTAAGAAAGATAGCAGCCACCGCACAGCCAGCTTGCGTGAGAAGTCAGTTTGACTGAGAAGAGCAGCTTGAGAATCTGGGATGATGCCCATATGCCTCAGCTCTTCACTTCGCTTCCTCGCCTGCTGGCCGCGTGCCTACTGTTGACCTCTGCAGCTGCGCTTGCCCAGGCAGGCGCGGCCTGCGATCCGCAATCCGCCGCACAGGACAGTCGCAACGCTTGCGCAGTGCAAACCTTCCAACAGGCCGATACCGCACTCAACATCCGCTACCTCGAAGTGATGCAGCAATTGCCCCAGGGCAAACGCACGGGACTGCGCCATGACCAAAATGGCTGGATCAAAAGCCGCACGGCGCGCTGCAAGGCAGCAACCCGCGCCAGCGAGGCCCAGTCCGACAGCCCCCGGCTCTACCACGCGTGCCTGACTGCCGCCACGCAAGAGCGCATGCAGGCACTGGAGCGCTGGCTGCACTAGGGCCAAGCACCTCCGCGGCCAGCGGACTTTTCATCCGCTGCTCGCACTTTCCCCATAACAACAAGGACCGAACAGGAGACACCGCCATGGACTTTGAACTCAGCGAAGATCAGCGCGCCTTTGCCGACACCGCCCGCGCCTTTGCCCAGGCGGAACTGGCTCCCCATGCCGCCGAATGGGACCGCGAATCCATCTTTCCCCGCGAGGCCATCGCCAAGGCCGGTGAGCTGGGGTTTTGCGGCCTGTACGCCCCCGAGAGCGCCGGCGGCCTGGCCCTGCCGCGCCTGGATGCCACCCTGGTGTTCGAAGAAATGGCGGCTGTCGACCCCAGCACCACGGCCTTCATCACCATCCACAACATGGCCACCTGGATGCTGGGCACCTGGGCCCAGGACGCCGTGCGCCGGCAATGGGGCGAGGCACTCACCAGCGGCCAAAAGCTGGCCAGCTACTGCCTGACCGAACCCGGCGCCGGCTCGGACGCCGCCTCGCTCAAGACCCGGGCCGAGCTGGTGGGCAACGAATACGTCATCAACGGCGCCAAGGCCTTTATCAGCGGCGCCGGCGCCACCGATATGCTGGTGCTGATGGCCCGCACCGGCGATGCGGCTTCGGGCGCATCCGGTATCTCGGCCTTTGCCGTACCCGCCGATACGCCCGGCATCAGCTACGGCAAAAAAGAAGAAAAAATGGGCTGGAACAGCCAGCCCACCCGCGTCATCAGCTTTGACAATGTGCGCATTCCCGCTGACCACCTGCTGGGCCGCGAGGGCGAGGGCTTCAAGATCGCCATGAAGGGCCTGGACGGCGGGCGCATCAACATCGCCACTTGCTCGGTGGGTGCAGCCCAGGGCGCCCTCACCCAGGCCCAGCAGTACATGCAGGAGCGCAAGCAGTTCGGCAAGCCCATTGCCAGCTTCCAGGCCCTGCAGTTCAAGCTGGCCGATATGGCCACCGAGCTGGTCGCCGCACGCCACATGGTGCGCCTGGCCGCCAGCAAACTCGACGCCGGCGCACGCGATGCCTCCACCTACTGCGCCATGGCCAAACGCTTTGCGACAGACGCCGGCTTTATGGTCTGCAACGAAGCCCTGCAGCTGCACGGCGGCTACGGCTATATCCGCGAGTACCCGCTGGAGCGATTGATGCGTGACGCCCGCGTGCACCAGATTCTGGAAGGCACGAACGAGATCATGCGCGTCATCATTGCCCGACGCATGCTGGATGGTGATGCTTGCGAGTCCATCCGATGAAATCGGACACCTCCCTGAGGCACTGCGTGCCTTCCCTCCGCTCTCGCATCGCAAAGCGATGCGGGCAGAGGGGCGCTGCCAACGCTGCGGGGCGGCCCTTGCGCGGCAGCTCTGGCCAGCGTAAGCGCCCGGCCTGCAGTAGCTGATGACGCTGCCTCCTCTACTCCTGCACCTGTTTCACGACCATGCCCGCCAAACCCCTGTCCGATGAAGCCCTGCGCCTGATTGATGCCGTGCGTGAAGCGCTGGCCGAACACGGTGCCGAAGTCGAGGAAAAGCGCATGTTTGGCTGCCATGTGTTCATGGTGAACGGCAAGCTGTGCCTGGGTGTGGAGGACGATGAGCTGCTGGTGCGCCTGCCGCCAAGCACGCATGCCGCCGTGGCAGAAACGCCAGGCGTGCGAACCCTGTCCAGCAAGGGCTTGATGGATGGTTATTTCTACATCGGCCCCTCGGCCTATGCCACCCAGGCCCAGTGGCAGCACTGGGTGGGCGCAGCGCTGGCTTTCAACCCGCTGGCCAAGGCCACACCCAAAAAATCGCGCAAGCCGGCAGGGGTGGAAGGCAAAGACGACGCTGCACGCTCCGCAAAAAAGAGCAGCCCAAGCTTGTCCAGTCTGCGCAAGAGCACAAAAACCGCTGCAAAAAACGAGGGCACAGCGCGCAAGCATTCGGTGTTTGACGACGACGATCTCTAAACCCCAAGGCCCAGCCCCACCATGTCCATACGCATCGTCCAACTCGGCTCCCCCCGCACTCCGGATGAAGGCCTGCGCATAGGCACCGTGCGCCGCCCACCGCGCGGCGTGCCCAAGGCGGAATTTGCCAGCCGCGACTACTACGACTGCTGGTATCCCGAGCTCTCGCCCAGCGCCGAGACCATGGCCCTGGGCCAGGCGGCACAAAAAACCACCGAGCTGCATGCCAGCACCAAGGCCTGGCAGCAGTTTGACAAGGCATTCCGCAAGGAGATGGCCTCAGCCGGTGCCGAGCGCACGCTGCAGCTGCTGGCAGCGCTTTCCCACCAGACCAACTTTGCCATCGGCTGCTATTGCGACGATGAGGCCCGCTGCCACCGCAGCATTTTGCGCACGCTGCTCGCGGACAAGGGGGCGGTGATTGCAGTGGCTTGATGGCCCATGAATCCACCCTATTTTCAGATTCAAACGCAATGCCCTAGCCCATAGATAGCTAGCAAAAGCGAAGCTGCGCAAAGCCTCAATCCCCAAGGCGGCAGTGCAGCACTCTCAACCCTTTTTTCCCATACCAACACCACAAGGAGACAAACCATGCAAATCGCATTTATCGGCCTCGGCAATATGGGCGCCCCCATGGCCATCAACCTGGCCAAGGCCGGCCACAGCGTCAAAGCCTTTGACCTGAGTCAGGAGGCCATCGCCAAGGTGGTGGCCGCCGGCGGCCAGGCCGCTGCCAGCGCACAGGCAGCCGTGCAAGGCTCCGAAGCCATCGTCACCATGCTGCCCGCCAGCCAGCATGTGGAGGCGCTGTTCCTGGGCAAGGACGGCCAAAGCGGCCTGCTGCAGCACATTGCCAAGGGCGCGCTGGTGATCGACAGCTCGACCATTGCCGCCGCCAGCAGCCAGAAAGTGGCCCAGGCTGCCCAGGCAGCGGGCATTGACTTCATCGATGCCCCCGTCTCCGGCGGCACGGGTGGTGCCATTGCTGGCACCCTGACCTTTATGGTGGGCGGCAGCGACGCCCAGCTGGCACGCGCCAAGCCCTTGCTCGAGAAAATGGGCGCCAACATCTTCCACGCCGGCAGCGTGGGTGCGGGCCAGACCGCCAAGATCTGCAACAACATGCTGCTGGGCATTCTGATGGTGGGCACCAGCGAGGCCATCGCCCTGGGCGTGGCCAACGGCCTGGACCCCAAGGTGCTGAGCGAAATCATGCGCCGCAGCTCGGGCGGCAACTGGGCGCTGGAGAAATACAACCCCTGCCCCGGCGTGCATGAGAATGCGCCCGCCAGCAAGGGTTACGCCGGCGGCTTTGGCACCGACCTGATGCTCAAGGACCTGGGCCTGGCCCAGGACAACGCCATTGCCACCAAGGCCAGCACCCCCCTGGGTGGCATGGCCCGCGCCATCTATGCCGCGCACAGCATGGCCGGCCATGGCGCCGAAGACTTCTCCAGCGTGATCAAGATGCTGCAAAAACCGTGATGGCATAACAGCGGCAAGCAGTCCGGGGCTGCCTGCCGCTGCTGTGCTCCGCCTCGCTGCGGCATGGCTTACAAGCCGCAGGCCAGCCGCAGCTTCCCCGGGCCAGACAGGCTCCAGACATATCCCCATTGCCTGAAGAAACGCCTGTGAAATATCCTCAGCTGCGTCACCAGACCCATCTTTTCGAAATGATTTGTACCAGTAACTGATAACTATGTATCAGATTGGTATTTAATGTTTCAAATTTATTATATTTCTGATTTGAACCCCTAAAAACTCCCCAGGCCCCATTCCCACCTCTTTATCGGCCGCCTTTCATTCTGATCAGCCCCCACACGAAATACCCCAGGCATTTGGAAAAAATCAATTTTATGTAGGCTTTATGTTTCCACTTGCACCGCAATGGTGCAATTCTTGCTCGCACAATGTAAGGACTCCTGGGTTTTTTGAGCCCAGCGCATCGTTAAAATCGCACCGCTTTGCGCATCTTTTTCATGAGCGCAATTCAAGGGAGTAAACGAGGTGCCAGATGTTGCCGCAGTTGGATTAATGATTTGTCTGTCATCAGGAACCCTGGTGGCCGTCGCCTGGTTTCTGGGAGGTCGCCACTGGGAAGACGGCTGCCAGCAGATGGTTTTCTCACTGCTTTTGTATGGGCTGGCTTTTGCCTGCATGGTGTGGCTGAGTGCCACAGGCTATCCGGAATGGTTCAGTGGCGCCTACGTGCTGTATGCAGGGGGAATCAGTTGCTCGATTTGGGCGCTCTACCGCTTTCACAAAGCCAAAGCACCCACCTTGATGCTTTTGGGCTTGCCCGTGCTGACTGCATTTTTGTTTGAGGTTTTCATAGAAAGCCTGACATTGCGCACGCAAATCATTAGTGCACTTTTCTTATTTAGTTATTGCTGGATGTTATATGCCATGGTGCAGCGCCAAAATCGGCCAATCTCCCCAGGGTCCTGGATGATGCTGCTGGGCGTCGGACTGCTGGCCTGTGCCATGCTGCTGCGCGTGCTATTTATTTCGATATCTATTGCAGTGAGTGCCCAGGCCCATGCGGTCAACACCCTCATATGCTCTTACGCCATTTTGTTCGTCGCACTGCATCTGACATCCATAGGCTTTTGGGTGATGTGCCGAGACCGCGCAGAGCTGTGCATGCAGCGCATGGCCTATGAAGACGGGCTCACCGGCTTGGCCAATCGCGGCACCATTTTGCAGATGATGGAGCGGGCATTAAGGCAAAGCCACTGCTACAACAACGCCATCAGCCTGCTGATGATCGATCTCGACCACTTCAAGCAAATCAACAATGTCTTTGGCCAGCAAGCCGGCGACCAGGTCTTGATCGACGTGGGCAATGTGCTGCAAGAGAGCATTCGCCCCCAGGACTTGCTGGGGCGCTATGGCGGCGAAGAGTTCATCGTGGTGTGCCCGGACACCCAGGAGCAGGACGCCCGGCAACTGGCCGAGCATTTGTGCGCAGTCATACGCAACTCGGTCCAGGCCCGCTCGGCATTCAAATCATGGCCGGTCACCGTCAGCATAGGCTTGTGCACCTGTACGCAAGTGCCTGCCAGCAAGACTGTGGAGAGCTTGCTCTACAAGGTCGACCTAGCGCTGGGCCAGGCCAAGGAAGCGGGCCGCAACCGGGCTTGCCACTACGTCGACCAGCCTCCGAACTTCAAAGAGGCATAAGAGCGTGTTCGCGATCTCTACGCAGGCGCACCGCGAGGAGGCTTTGCCCTTGCCGGGAAAGCGTCGCTGACCGGCCCCTGCCGCCGCCCTGGACAAGCTCCAAATGCAGGCGGCAGATACAGGCTGACGGCGGGCCTTGCCGCCAGCCCGGGTGCGCTTATTTGTGGCTGATGCGACGCACCACCCAGTCACCCAGACTCTGAATGGCTTGCACAAAGAAGATCAGGATGATGACCACCGCCAGCATGATGTCCGGCAGAAAGCGTTGGTAGCCGTAGCGAATGCCCAGGTCACCCAGGCCGCCACCGCCAATGGCGCCGGCCATGGCCGAGTAGCCGGTCAGGGACACAAAGCTGATGGTCAGGCCGGCCACAATGCCGGGCAGCGCCTCGGGCAGCAGCACCTTCCACACAATCTGGCTGGTCGAAGCCCCCATGGACTGGGCCGCTTCCACCAGGCCGCCATCCACCTCGCGCAGCGCGGTTTCCACCAAGCGGGCAATGAACGGCGCCGAGGCAATGGTCAAAGGCACCACGGCCGCCCAGGTGCCGATGGACGAGCCCGTGATGATCCGCGTGAACGGGATGATGGCCACCAGCAAGATGATGAAGGGCGTGGAGCGCACGGCATTCACAATCCAGCCCACGATGTTGTTCAGCGGGGCGTTCTCCAGCACACCGCCCTTGTCGGTCAGCCGCAGGAACACGCCCAGCGGAATGCCGATCAGGCCGCCCAGAATCCCCGAGATGCCGACCATGATCAGCGTCTCCCACAGCGAGTCGATGAACAACTCGATCATCATTTCCGAAAAATTCTCGAACATCGCTTACTCCTTCACCGCCACCACTTGCACCACCACACCGCTTGCGCGCAGGTGGGCCACGGCAGCCTCAATCTGGGCGGCATCCCCGCTGGCATACAGCGCCAGCGAGCCAAAAGTCTGCTCCTGAATCTCGTCGATCTGGCCGTGCAGAATCGACAGGTCCAGGCCCAGGGTGCGAATCAGGTGCGACAAAATAGGCTGGTAGGCACTTTCACCCGCATAGGACAGGCGCAGCAACTGGCCGCTGTGACCGGCCGCCAGGCGCGTGGACAGCTCCTGCACGCGCAGCATCACGCTGGCGGGTAGCTCCTGGGGCACGATTTCGTCGATCAGGCTCTTGGTGATGGACTGTTGCGGCTGAGTGAACACGTCGATGACGGAGCCCATCTCGGCAATCTCGCCGGCATCGATCACCGCCACGCGGTCGGCAATCTGCTTGATGACCTGCATCTGGTGGGTGATCAACACCACCGTCACGCCCAGCTCGCGGTTCACCTTGCGCAGCAAATCCAGAATGGAGCGCGTGGTTTCCGGGTCCAGGGCGCTGGTGGCCTCGTCCGACAGCAACACCTTGGGGTTGGAGGCCAGCGCCCGTGCAATGCCCACGCGCTGCTTTTGCCCGCCCGAAATCTGCGAGGGATAGCGGTCGGCCAAATGGTCCAGGCCCACCAGCTTCAGCAGCGGATCGATGCGGCTCTGGATCTCGGCCTTGGACAGGCCCGCCAGCTCCAGCGGCAGTGCGGCGTTGTCATACACGGTGCGCGAAGACAGCAGATTGAAATGCTGGAACACCATGCCGATTTCGCGGCGTGCTTCGCGCAGCTGGGCATCGCTCAAGGTCAGCAGATCGCGGCCTGCCACGATCATCTGCCCCGACGTGGGGCGGTTGAGCAAATTGATGCAGCGCACCAGCGAGCTTTTGCCCGCGCCGCTGCGCCCGATGATGCCGAAGATCTCGCCCTGCGCGATATGCAGATTGATGTGGCGAAGTGCTTCGACCGGCCCCTTGGGGCCTTGGTAGGTCAGGGACAGATCCCGAATGTCAATCATGGAGTCAGTCAAACAGGCCGCCAGCGCAACATGGCTGCGACCCGTGGTTCAAAAAGTGATAGCGGAATGTAGCGCGCTCATATAAGAACGCAAACTATCAAAAAAGCAAGTAATAAGACAAAACCGTTATATCGGCATGTCTGGCGCAAACCTCTGATGATGCCCGAATTGCCTGTCTGTTACCGAAGGTGAACCCAAAACCTTGATGTCCTGCTCAGGCAGCGCAGGCCATGCAGTACAGGAAAGCCATGCTTCTTACCACTGGCCTCTACCAGGCCTGCGCGCCCGCACGGTGGTGGAAAGCAGCTGCACCATGTACTCGCGCTCGGACTTGCGGGCAAAGTCCACGGCCGTCATGCCCTGCTGGTTGCGCAGGCTGACGTCAGCACCCTCTTCGATCAGCAGCTTGACCATGGCCTCGCTGGAGTACTGGGCCGCCAGCATCAGCGGCGTGCTGCCATTGGGCGAGGCGGCGTCGATATAAGCGCTTTCTTCCAGCAGATAGGCTGCAATTTCCACGCTGTGCTCCAGCCCGGCCGAGGCCGCGTAATGCAGCGGCGCCCAGCCTTCGCGGTTCACGTCGGCATCCAGCTTCACCAGTTTTTTCACCAGCTCCAGATTGCCCTTGATGGCCGCCAGCATCAGCGGAGTCTCGCCCTGGCGGTTGGGCAGATTCAGGTCTATGCCCGGCACCTGCAGCAGTTCGTCCACCACACGCCAGGACTCCTGGCGTATGGCCAGCGTCAGGCCGGTGCGGCCGCGCGCGTCGGGGGTGTTGGGGTTGAAGCCGCGCAGCAGCTGGGTCAGCACACCGCGGTAGTTGTCGCGCATGACGGCGGCAAAGAACTCGGCATTGGCATCCGCTGCTGCATCGGCATGCAGCCAAGGGCAGCAGCCCATGCCTGCTGCCAAGGCGGCCATGGCCTGCAGGCTGCGGCGGCGCTCCATCATGCCGTCACACCGGCAAACAGCCGGTCGAAGTTGGCGCTGGTGATCTGGCCCACTTCCTCGGCGCTGATGCCGCGCAGCTGGGCCACCTGCTGGGCCACATGGGGCACATAGGAGGGGTTGTTGGTCTTGCCCCGGTGGGGCACGGGCGCCAGATAGGGGCTATCGGTTTCGATCAGCATGCGGTCCAGCGGAATATAGGCGGCAACATCGCGCAGGTCCTGCGCGCTCTTGAACGTGAGAATGCCTGAAAACGAGATGTAGTAGCCAATGTCCAGCGCGGCCTTGGCCACTTCCATGCTTTCGGTAAAGCAGTGGAACACGCCACCGGCCTGGCCGGCCGCGCCGTTCTCGCCCTCTTCCCGCAGTATGGCCAGGGTGTCGACCGAGGAGGCGCGGGTGTGGATCACCAGGGGCTTTTGGCAGGCCCGCGCGGCACGGATATGGGTGCGAAAGCGCTCGCGCTGCCATTCCAGATCGGCAATCGTGCGGCCGCCCTTGCGGTCTTCCATGCCGTAGTAGTCCAGGCCGGTCTCGCCGATGCCCACCACGCGCGGCAGGGCTGCGCGTTCCAGCAGGTCTTGCACGCTGGGCTCGGTCATGTGCTCAGTGTCGGGGTGCACGCCCACGGTGCACCACAGATTGTCATGGGCCGTGGCCAGGCCATGCACGGTGGGGAACTCTTCCATGGTGCAGGAGATGCACAGCGCCCGCGTCACCTGGGCTTGCTGCATGGCGGACAGAATCTCGGGCAGCTTGGCTTGCAGTTCGGGAAAACTCAGGTGGCAGTGCGAATCGGTAAACATGGGGTCTCAAAAGGAAAACAGCGCCCTTGCAGGCAAGCCGCTATTTTTACCGAGATACCAAGGGCCTGCAGACAGCCTCTAAATGCTGTGTGTGGGGCGATCGCTGGCCAGCAGCGCTCCCAGCAATTCCTCAATCTTGCGCTTGAGCGCGGCCGACTCGGCGCTTTTGGCAAACTGCACGCCAATACCCTGGGGCCGGTTGCCTGCGGCCTGTGCCGGGGTGACCCAAACCACCTTGCCGGCCACCGTATAGGGCCGGGGTTCATCCGGCAGCTGCAGCAGCACATAGGCGTTTTCGCCCAGGCAGAAGCTGCGCTGTGTGGGTACAAAAACACCGCCCTGCGCCAGCATGGGCATATAGGCCGCATACAAGGCGTTCTGGTCCGGGAGGGCCAGCTGCAGCACGCTGGGTTTGGGGGTGGCAGAAGCAGCGGCAGCCGGGCTCATAAGTGGCGCGCACGGGGCGCAAGAGCTGTCAGTGCCGCGAGTGTAGGACGCTGCGCGCCTGCGCCACCAGCGCTTCCAGCATCAGGCCGGCGTTGAATGGATGGTCGGCGGTGCGCGCCTCCTGCGCCAGCGCCTTGGCCCAGCGTGCCAGCACCATGGCCGAGGGTGGCTTGGGCAGGTCCTGCGTCTGAAAGTAGCGCGGCTCGGCGGCGTTGGCCACGCGCATCAGGTCATGGCAGAGCTTTTGCAGGCTGTCCACGGCCTCGGGCGGAGACAGATCGGCCAGGGCCGTCACATCGCCGGCGGCCATGGCCTTGGGCAAACGGGCCCAGGCGGCCACGTCACGGCCGCTGCGCGACAGGGCCAGCGCGTCTTCCGGGCGCCCGCCTGCCGCCCGCAACCAGGCCTTTGCCACATCGGGCGCCAGGCCTTGCTGCTGCAGCCACTGCAGGGTCTGGGCCTCATCGGGCCAGCGCATGGTATGGCCCAGGCAACGGCTGCGAATCGTGGGCAGCAGCTGGTGCACGGCCTCGGTGGCCAGCACAAAACGGGCATCACCGGGCGGCTCCTCCAGGGTTTTGAGCAGGGCGTTGGCGGTGATGGCATTCATCTGCTCGGCCGGGTAGACCAGCACGGCCTTGCCCTTGCCGCGCGCACTGGTGCGCTGGCAAAACTCCACGGCGTCGCGCATGGCGTCCACGCGGATGTCTTTGCTGGGCTTGCGCTTTTTGTCGTCGATCTCGGCCTGGGCCTTTTCCGGCAGCGGCCAGCCCAGGACAATCATGGCGGTCTCGGGCATGAGCACACACAGATCGGCATGGGTGTGCACATCGATGGCATGGCAGCTGCCGCAATGGCCGCAAGCGCCCTGCTCGCCAGGTTGATCGCACAGCCAGGCACGCACCAAAGACATGCTCAGCTGGAACTGCCCCAGGCCCGAAGGCCCTTGCAGCAGCCAGGCATGGCCGCGCTGGGACAACAGATCGCTGCGCTGCACGGCCAGCCAGGGCGCCAGCTGCATGCCGTCCTGGGCGGTGGAGGTTTCGTTGCTGCTCATACGGATGCTCCCGCCTGCAACCAGCCCTTGGCCTGCAGCACATCCGCCACCTGCTGCCACACGGCTTCGCGGCTGAGATTGGCGTCAATGCGGGCAAAGCGCTGCGGCGCCTCGGCTGCACGGCGGGCATAGCCAGCTGCCACGGCGGCGAAAAAGGCGCCGGGCTGGGCCTCGAATTTGTCGGGCACACGGGCATCGGCCAGGCGTGCGGCGGCCACCTCGGCCGGCAGGTCGAACCAGATGGTCAAATCAGGCTGGCGCAGCGGCGCGGCAGCATTCAAAGCCAAATCGCCCGCTAATGCAGGCACGGCCTGCACCAGCCGCTCCAAAATTGTGAGCTGCTCCCAGTCAAAGCCGCGGCCTGCGCCCTGGTAGGCAAAGGTGGCATCGGTAAAGCGGTCGCTGATGACCACCTCGCCCCGGGCCAGGGCCGGCTCAATCACCTGCACCAGGTGGTCGCGGCGGGCGGCAAAGGCCACCAGGGCCTCGGTCAGCGGGTCCATGGCGTCGTGCAGCAGCAAGGCGCGCAGTTTCTCGGCCAGTGGCGTGCCGCCGGGCTCGCGCGTCAGCGTCACGGTGCGGCCCGCATCCCGCAGGGCCTGGGCCGTCGCGGCGATGTGGCTGGACTTGCCTGCACCGTCAATGCCTTCAAAGGTCAGAAAAATGCCAGCAGGCATGCCTTGGGATTCCTTGCTCATGGAGCCTCCGCCGCCGACGGGGCCACGCTTTGCCCGGTGTTGCCGCGGATAAAGCGGTTGACGGCGCGATTGTGCTCTTCCAGCGTGGCGCTGAAGTGGCTGCTTCCGTCACCCCGCGCCACAAAATACAGTGCCTTGGTGGGCGCGGGTTGCACAGCGGCCATCAGTGCTGCCTTGCCCGGCATGGCAATCGGCGTGGGCGGCAGGCCGGCGCGGGTGTAGGTGTTCCAGGGCGTGTCGGTGCGCAAATCCACACGGCGCAGCACGCCCTCGTATTTCTCGCCCATGCCATAGATCACCGTGGGGTCGGTCTGCAGCAGCATGCCCACGCGCAGGCGGTTGGCAAACACGCCAGCCACCTGGGTGCGGTCTGCGGCCTTGCCGGTTTCCTTTTCCACGATGCTGGCCAGGATCAAGACCTCATCAGCAGATTTGAGCGGCAGATCGGGCGCGCGCATGGCCCAGGCCTGTTCCAGGCGGCGGTCCATGGCATGGGCCGCGCGTTTGAGCACGGCCAGATCGCTGCTGCCCTTGGCATAGGTGTAGGTATCGGGGAAGAAGCGGCCCTCGGCCGCCACACCGGGCTTGCCCAAGGCATTCATGAGTTCGGACTCGCTCAGCGCGGCCGTATCCTGCTTGAGGAACTCATCCTTGGCCATGGCGGCGCGCATCTGGCGGAAGTTCCAGCCCTCCACAAAGGTGATGGCGCGCAGGCTTTCCTCGCCCCGGGCCAGCTTCTGCAGCAAGCCATAGGGCGTGGTGCCGGCAGGGATTTCGTAATTACCTGCCTTGATCTTCCGGTCCTGACCGGAGAGGCGAAACCAGAGATAGAGCAAACGGGCATCGGTCTGGATGCCGCTTTTGACCACATCGACGGCCACGGCGCGCGGCGTGGTGCCGGGCTCGATCTCCAGCTCCACCGTGGGAGCGTTCATGCGCAGCGGCTGTCCCAGCCACCAGGCCGCCACACCGCCGGCGATGACCGCCAGGAAAATCAGACACAGCAGCCATTGGAGCAATCGACGCACAAGCCCTCACCGTCAGAAAATAGGTAGACCGGGGATCATAATTCACCCATGACCGCTTCTCTGCAAGGCATCGCCCGCCTCACCCATCTGGGCATTATTCGTGCGCAAGGCGCCGACGCCGCCAGCTTTTTGCACGGCCAACTGACACAGGACTTCGCGCTGCTGGATTCCCAGCATGCCCGCCTGGCCGCGTACTGCTCGGCCAAGGGCCGCATGCTGGCCAGCTTTATCGGCTTCAAGACCGGGCCGGAAGAAATCCTGCTGCTGTGCAGCCAGGACCTGCTGCCCGCCACCCTCAAGCGCCTGTCCATGTTTGTGCTGCGCGCCAAGTGCAAGCTGTCGGATGCCACGGCCGACTACCAGCTCTGCGGCCTGGCCGGTGACAGCGTGGCCCAGATTGCGGGCAGCGCACAGGCACCCTGGACGCTGCAAAACGTGGACGGCGCCCAGGTCGTTCACCTCTACCCCGCTGCAGGCCAGCCCCGCGCACTGTGGGTTGCCCCCACCGACACCGCCCTGCCCGCCGGCCCTGCGCTGGATGCGTCCGGCTGGCAGTGGAGCGAAGTGGTCAGCGGCATCGCCACGCTGAGCCTGCCGGTGCAGGAGCAGTTTGTGCCGCAGATGCTGAACTACGAATCCGTGGGTGGTGTGAACTTCAAGAAAGGCTGCTACCCCGGCCAGGAAGTGGTGGCCCGCAGCCAGTTTCGCGGCACACTCAAGCGCCGCGCCTTTGTCACCCATGCAGAGCAGCCCCTAGCCGTGGGCGCCGAAGTATTTGCCGCCAGCGATGCCGAGCAACCCGTGGGCATGGTGGTGCAGTCCGCCGCTGCGCCTGCCGGTGGGCATGCAGCCATCGTCTCGCTGCAGATCGCGTCCACCGAAGAAGCGCTGAATGTGGGCGGCGTGGCGCTGGCACTGCAGCCCCTGCCCTACGCGCTGCTGGAAGATATTTAAGGGCTCTCCCTGGGCCACTGCGAGGCGGAGGCAAACACCCGGTCTCGCCCCCTCACTGCAGGCGCAAAGGCATGTAATTCATACGGATGATTCCGGCCTCTAACGCCGTCCACACCTGCGCAAGCAGCTATCTTTTGCGGAGCACGCAGCGAGCACTGCTGCGTTCACCTACGCTCAGAACACCTTGCGCATGGTGACGTGGTCTATGCCGGCATCCTGGTAAATGCCGCCCTCGGCCACAAAGCCGGCGCGGGCGTAAAAGCTTTGGGCTTGGCATTGGGCATGCAGCACCACGGCGCTGTCGCCGCGTTCGCGGGCGGTTTCCACCAGGCTGTCCAGCACCCAACGCCCCACGCGGCTGCCGCGCACGGCGCGGTCCACGGCCATGCGGCCCACGCGGGCCACACCGGGGGCATCGGTCAGCAAGCGGCCGGTGGCCACGGCCTGGCCCAGGCGGTTGAAGGCCACGACATGGCGGCAGATGGGGTCGAACTCATCCACCTCGATCTCGGCGGGCACGCCCTGCTCATGCACAAACACCTGCATGCGCAGCCGCTCGGCCGCACGGCCCAGGTCGTTCCAGCTGCCGGACTGCAGCGTCACCATGTCTTCGCCCGCTTCAAAAGCGGTCAGTGCATCGCGCAGCGGCTGCGGCACGGGCTGGGGCTTGCGGTCGGCATCGGCAAACACATAGACCAGTTGCACGGTGTTGAGCAGCTGGCGGCCACGGAAGATGCCGCACTCGAACTGCAGCGAGCTATTGCCCTGCTTGGAGCAGCGCATGCCCACGTCCAGCACATCGCCCATGACGGCGGCGGCGTGGTAGGTGACATCGGCTTTTTTCACATACAGCTCGCCGCCCAGCTTGGCCCAGCTGGCCTCGTAAGGCATGGCCATCTGCCGCCAGTACTCGGTCACGGCCACATCGGCATACAGCATGTAGTGGGCGTTGAAGACGATCTTCTGGGCGTCCACCTCGGCCCAGCGCACAGTCAATCGCTGCTTGCAGCGGAAATCTTCGGGTTGCATCGCGACTCTCTTGTTTGAATCAGGTGAAAAGACTTGGGCTATTCCTCATGCCCTATGTTCAGGGGGAGGCCCCTCACCCCCACCCTCTCCCTCTCCCCAGAGGGGCGAGGGAGTCATACCGGGAGCACAAAACAGGCACGGCGCTGACCAGTACCCCAAAGCCAGGGCTGCCGCGCAAGAGCCGCCCCGCCGCGCCGGTGTCGTCCCCCTGCCCGCGAGCGCAGCGAGCGAAGAGCGGGGGGAAGGCGCGCAGCGCCACAGGGGGTGTTCATACAAACGCCACACGCAGCGCCTGCGCCGCATCGGCCTGGGCCCGCTTGGCCTCGGGAATGGCGCGGCCCATTTTGATGAATTCATGGGTCACGCCCCGGTAAATGTCCAGCTCCACGGCCACACCGGCCATGCGCAGTTTGTCGGCGTACGCCACGCCCTCGTCCACCAGCGGGTCCAGCTCGGCCAGGCAGATAAAGGCCGGTGCCACATCGTCCACATCGGGGGCCAGCAGCGGGGCAAAGCGCCAGTCTTCGCGGTCGGCGGGGCCACGCACATACTGGTTGAAGAACCAGGCAATGCCTTCTTTTTCCAGCACCAGGCCCTGGGCATAGCGCTCGTGCGAATCCGTGTCCTGGTGGGCCGTGGTGCCGGGGTAAATCAGCAGCTGCAGTGCCAATGGCAGGCCGGCATCGCGGGCCAGAATGGCACAGCTGGCGGCCAGCGTACCGCCGGCGCTGTCGCCGCCCACGGCGATGCGCGTGGCATCCAGGCCCAGGGCGCTGGCCTCGCGGGCCAGCCATTGCAGCGCATCCCAGGCGTCGTTGCTGGCGGTGGGGAAGCGGTGCTCCGGCGCCAGCCGATAGTCCAGCGACAGCACGGCGCAGCCGGCCTGGTGGGCCAGGCTGCGGCACAGCGGGTCATGGGTGTTGACACTGCCCACCGTGAAGCCGCCACCGTGCAGATACAGCAGCACCGGCAGGGGCTGACCATCGCCGGGCAGATGCGGGGCATACAGCCGCGCGGCCAGCATGGCACCGTCGCGTGCGGGAATATGCAGGTCTTCCACGCGCGGCAGCGCGATCTTGGGGATCTCCAGCACGCCGGAGCCTGCCTCATAGGCCGCGCGGGCCTGCTGGGGCGTGAGGCTGTGCAGATGCGGGCGATTGGCCCTGGCCATGCGGCGCAGCACATCACGCATGGCAGGGGTCAGCGGGTATTGGGGCAGGAATTCGGAGGCAGCGTCGGTCACGGCAAAACAGTGCGGCAGGGTGCAGCTGGCGCTTGCCGCTGCGCCCCACACGGGTCATCAGACACAAAGCATTCCATCATGCAGCAAAACGGACGGCCCAATGCGCAGACGGGTGACAGCAGCCCCCCCCCTGGGCCGGACCCTTACTCAAAGCGCACGGCCACCGGCTGCAGTCCCGGCACGCCGTCGTAGCGCACTTTCACCTGTTGCCCGGGTTGGGGCGGCATCAGCGGCGAAAACGATCCCAGGCTGACCCAGTCGCCGGGCTGTAGCGCCAACTGCTCCGCCGCCAAGGCCTGGGCCAGCCACACCACGGCCTGCAGCGGGTGGCCCAGAATATCGGCACCCTTGCCACGCGCCAGCTCGGCGCCGCTGCTGTCGCTGACCACCACATCCATGGTCTGCAACTGGTTCAGGAGCAGCGCCCGCTCACCCCGGGTGGCGGGCATGGACAAGGTCTTGCCTACGACGCCCAAGCGTGCCCCCACATTGATGGCACCCACACCCGCGCCATTGAGCTGGGGCGGCGCCTGCACCATCAGGTCGGGCAGCTCCATAAAAGGGGCGATGGCGTCGATATGCTGCAACACATCCCAGGGCGTGTGCGCCTGGTTGACGCCGGCATCTTTCACCCGCACCAGCATATCGGCCTCAAACAGCGGCCGCGCACCAAAGGCGGCGGGCACGGCGCTGCCGTCGCTGAGCAGCATGCCCCCATACAACTTGCCCCACACCGGCTTGTCGGTGCGAAAGCGCTGCTGCACCGCGGGGTTGGTCAGCCCGGCCTTGTAGCCCACCACTTTGCGGCCTGCTGCCTCCAGCGCCCGCGTGAACTTGGCGCGGGTGCAAGCGCTGTCGGCATCGCTCATATCGGCCGGCGGGTTGGCGTGCGTCATAGCGCTGCACCCATTGGGCAATGGCGGCATCGTCCAGGCAGGCGGCCTGGCTGGCTCCGCCCCACATGGCGGCTGTCGCACAGACGACGGCCAACAGGGTTTTGCGGCAATGCCCCTGGGTTGCGGTGCTTGGCATGGTGGTCTCCTCGTCCTAAATTGGAATGCTGTTCATCCTAGGTTTGCTTTGGAGCGCTTTCTCTCATGGCTTTCATCAATTACGTCACCCAGATCCAGTTCGACTTTGGCGCCCTGAAGCTGCTGCGCCAGGAATGCGAGCGCGTGGGCATGGGCAAGCCCCTGATCGTCACCGACCCCGGCGTCAAGGCCGCGGGCATTGTGCAAAAAGCCGTGGATGCGCTGGCCGGTCTGCCCCATGCAGTGTTTGACCAGACCCCCTCCAACCCCACCGAGGCCGCCGTGCGTGCAGCGGCGGCCCTCTACCAGGCCCAGGGCTGCGACGGCCTGATTGCTGTGGGTGGCGGCAGCGCCATCGATTGCGCCAAGGGCGTGGCCATTGCCGCCACCCATGCGGGGCCGCTGGCCCATTACGCCACCATAGAAGGCGGCTCGCCCCGCATCAGCGAGCGCGTGGCCCCCATCATTGCCGTGCCCACCACCAGCGGCACGGGCAGCGAGGTGGCACGCGGCGCGATTCTCATCGTCGACGACCACCGCAAGCTGGGTTTTCACAGCTGGTATCTGGTGCCCAAGGCCGCGATCTGCGATCCTGAACTTACCTACGGCCTGCCGCCGCTGCTGACGGCGGCCACCGGTATGGACGCCATCGCCCACTGCATGGAGACCTTTATGGCAGCCGCCTTCAACCCGCCGGCCGATGGCATTGCCCTGGACGGCCTGGCACGCGGCTGGGCACACATCGAGCGTGCGACCCGTAACGGCCAGGACGCCGAAGCGCGCCGCCAGCTGATGAGCGCCAGCATGCAGGGCGCCATGGCTTTTCAAAAAGGCCTGGGCTGCGTGCACAGCCTCAGCCACAGCCTGGGCGGCATCAACCCACGCCTGCACCACGGCACGCTCAACGCCATGTTTTTGCCCGCCGTGGTGCAGTTCAATGCCGGCGCCGACAACGTGCAACGCGAGCAACGGCTGGAAAAAATGGCCCATGCCATGGGCCTGGCCTCAGCCAGCGACATTCCCGCCGCCATCCGCGAGATGAACGCCCGCCTGGGCCTGCCCAGTGGCCTGGCCGCCCTGGGCGTGGAGGCCGACTGGTACGAGCAAGTGATTGCCGGCGCACTCAAAGACCATTGCCATGGCACCAACCCGCGCCAGGCATCGGCCGAGGATTACGAGGCCATGCTGGAAGCCTCCATGTAAAACCGCACACCGTGCCCACAGCGTCAGGCGATGGCGACTTATGATGAATTGCCACGCCATGGCGCAGCAGGCTTGCTGCTACAGCTCTTGTTTTTGAACCACCCTCCGGCCCAAGACCTCACTCCGGCCCTGCCTCGATGACGAACGCACCCACCGTACAGATCCGCCCCATTGCATTGAATGACCAGGCCGCCTGGCTTGCACTCTGGAAGGGCTATAACGCCTTTTATGGCCGCGAGGGCGCAACCGCCCTACCCGACGCCATCACCCAGACCACCTGGGCGTGTTTTTTTGACCCGGCCGAGCCGGTGCACGCCCTGGTGGCCGAATGCGATGGGCAATTGGTGGGTCTGGTGCATTACCTCTACCACCGCAGCACCACGCGGCTGGACAAGGTTTGTTATTTGCAAGACCTGTTCACCGCCCCCACCCAGCGCAAGCAGGGCGTGGGCAAGAGGCTGATCCAGGCCGTCTATGCGCAAGCCGCCCAGGATGGCGCCTGCCGCGTTTACTGGCAGACCCAGGCCAGCAACACCCCCGGCCGCGCGCTGTATGACCAGGTGGCCGAGCACCGGGGTTTTGTGGTGTACAGCCACGAGCTTTGAGCACGGGCAAAGCATGGATCAGAGCGAAGTTGCATGAAGCAATGCCCGCTGGAGCGGGCCTGAAAAGACCAGCCAAGCGCTAACCCCCACTTCACAACGGTCAGACAGCGCTTGAGGCGCGGCGCCTCGCCCGCAGACAGTGCTTGCGCACGGCAAGGGCGAGCAACAAAGCATCAAGCGCTGTATGAGCGCCCACGAACGGGGCGCCCACCAAAAGGGGCAAGCCCTTTTTACTTCTTCAGGCTTTGGAGCTTGGCAAAGGCAGACGCCATGGCGTTGGGCTGCTCGGGCTGATTGCCGCGCTGAGGCTGCGCATAACCACCACGCCCCTGGCTACCACCACGGCCTGCGCTTTCAAAGCGGTTGTCGCGCGGGCCATCGCGGCGGGCGGGGGCGGCATCGAGCTTCATGGTCAGGCTGATGCGCTTGCGGTCCACATCGACCTCCAGCACCTTGACCTTGACGATTTGCCCGGTCTTCACCACTTCGCGCGCGTCTTCGATGAATTTGTGGCTCATCTGGCTGACGTGCACCAGACCGTCCTGGTGCACACCCAGGTCCACAAAGGCACCGAACTGGGCCACGTTGCTCACCGTGCCCTCCAGCGTCATGCCTTCCTTCAGGTCCTTGATGTCTTCCACACCGTCGTTGAAGCGGGCCACCACAAAGTCCGGGCGCGGGTCACGGCCGGGCTTTTCCAGCTCGCCCAGAATGTCCTTGATGGTCATGGCGCCGAATTTCTCGTCGGCAAATTGCTCGGGCTTGAGTGATTTGAGCACCTCGCCCCGGCCCATGATTTGCTCGATGGGCTTGCCGGTTTTGACGATGATTTGCTCCACCACCGGATAGGTTTCGGGGTGCACACCCGTCATATCCAGGGGGTTCTCACCACCGCGTATACGCAGAAAGCCTGCGGCCTGCTCAAAAGTTTTGGCGCCCAGGCCGGCCACCTCCATCAGCTGCTTGCGGCTTTGGAAGCTGCCATTGGCATCGCGCCAGCGCACCACCGACTTGGCCACCGAGCTGGAAAGGCCCGAGACGCGCGACAGCAGCGGGGCCGAGGCGGTGTTCAGGTCCACACCCACGGAGTTCACGCAGTCCTCGACCACGGCGTCCAGCTGGCGGGCCAGCTCGCTTTGGTTCACATCGTGCTGGTACTGGCCCACGCCAATGCTCTTGGGGTCGATCTTCACCAGCTCGGCCAGCGGGTCTTGCAGACGGCGGGCAATCGAGGCCGCACCGCGCAGGCTGACGTCGATGTCGGGCATTTCCTGGGCCGCGAATTCGCTGGCCGAATACACCGAGGCGCCGGCCTCGCTGACCACCACCTTGTCGATCTTCTTCTCGGCCTTGGCGGCAATCTTGATCAGGTCGCCCGCCAGCTTGTCGGTCTCGCGGCTGGCCGTGCCATTGCCAATGGCAATCAAATTCACACCATGCTTTTCCACCAACTTGGCCAGCGTGGCCAAGGAGCCGTCCCAATCGCGGCGTGGCTCATGGGGGTAGATGGTGGTGGTGTCCAGCAGCTTGCCGGTGTGGTCCACCACGGCCACTTTCACGCCGGTGCGAATGCCGGGGTCCAGGCCAATCACCGTGCGCTGACCCGCAGGCGCAGCCAGCAGCAGATCGCGCAGATTGTCGCCAAACACCTTGATGGCCACCTTGTCGGCGTCTTCACGCAGACGCGAGAACAGATCACGCTCGGTGGACAGGCTCAGCTTGACGCGCCAGGTCCAGGCTACGCATTTGCGCAGCAAATCGTCGCAGGCACGCTTGGCATGGCTCCAGCCCAGGTGCAGGGCAATCTTGCCCTCGGCCAGACTGGGCTGACCGGGTTCGGGCTCGATGGGTTGCACCAGCTTGGCTTCCAGAATTTCCAGCGCCCGGCCACGGAACACGGCAAGCGCCCGGTGCGAGGGCACGCGGCCAATGGGCTCGTCGTATTCAAAATAGTCGCGGAACTTGGCGACCTCGGGGTCGTTCTCGTTCTTGCTCTCCACCTTTTTGGACTTGAGCAAGCCCTCGTCCCACAGCCATTCGCGCAGCTTTTGCACCAGGACCGGGTCTTCGGCCCAGCGCTCGGAGAGGATGTCGCGCACGCCGTCCAGCACGGCAAAGGTGGTGGAGAAATCGGGGCCGGGCTTGCCGTCGTCCAAGGTGGTAGCGGGCTGGCAAAAGGCCTCGGCCTCTTTGTGCGGGTCCAGCGTGGGGTCGGCAAACAACTTGTCGGCCAGCGGCTCTATGCCGAATTCCTTGGCAATCTGGCCCTTGGTGCGGCGCTTTTGCTTGAAGGGCAGGTAGATGTCTTCCAGTTCCTGCTTGGTCGGTGCATTGGCAATCGCCAGGCGCAGGGCATCGGTCAGCTTGCCTTGCTCGTCAATGGCTTTCAACACCGTCACGCGCCGGTCTTCCAGCTCGCGCAGATAGCTCAGGCGCTCGTCCAACGTCCGCAGCTGGGTGTCATCCAGGCCGCCGGTGGCTTCCTTGCGGTAGCGGGCCACAAAGGGCACCGTGGCACCGCCGTCGAGCAATTCCACGGCCGCACTCACTTGCTGCGGCTTGACGTTCAGTTCCTGGGCAATCTGGCCAATGATTTTTTGCATGCAATCGGGCGCCCCATGGCGCTTGGGTCGAGAAAGCAAACGAGTGTGCCACAAGCGCCACAGCCCTCCGCGCTTGCGCCGGCCCCAGGGTGTGAAGGAATGCAAATCCGGCGCACGGCTCTCTACAATGCTCCCATGCCCGCCTTCCGGCCGCCATTTGAGTCGCTGCAACTGTTTCCCCAACGGGTGCCCTGCCCGCCCGGGGCCTGCGACTGCGGCCATGCAACCCTGGTGCAGTCGCCGGGCGACCACCGCATTTTGCTGCTCACCCGCGAGGAAGAAGCCAAGCTGGTGCAGCGCCTGGAGCAGGCCCAATCCTTACCCGAGCTGCGCCAGCTGCAGCAGCGCATGCAAGAGCAACTGGGCCTGCAACTGGTGATGGCCCCCGGCAAGCAGGGCACGCAAGGCCTGCGTGGCCTGGATATTCATTTGCTCCCCCTGCCCGGCCTGTGCCGCAAAACCCGCAAGGCCTTGCCGGCCGCCGTACGCCGCTGCATGGAACAGCACCCCGAGATCGCCCATGCCCTGCTGGATGAGGGCAGTCTGTTTGCGGACTTGTAAAGCGGCTTCACAAAACATTCGTCAGAGCGTGTACCTAGTCCTTGTCACAGTCCGCGCTTTTGCGGCGAAGGACTGCGTCATTGTCCTGTCATGAGTGCCTGTTGTCGCCCACCGAGCTTGTGGGAACTACGCAAGACCTCGATCAAGAAGCTGTGACTGTGATTGATGTCATTGCTCAGCACCAGACTGAAAGCCACATGAAAAGTGGCATCAATGGCCAGCGTGTGTTTCATATGCGATTTCCTGCGGCGCGATACCCAGGCTGCTCAAAGCGCCCTATCTTCTTTATGTTTAACGCTCCCAGAACGCGCCTTCTCGTGGCAACGCTACCGTTGCACCACGCGCAGATGGCAGCAATGACGCAGAATTTTAGTGACACATAGTTACAATGCGCCAAATTCTTGATGCACGTTGCCATGGCCTTGCCTGAAGCACGAATTGCGCGATATCCAGGGGCGGGCCAACTGCACGCCTGTGCCTATTCCATCTTGGGCACACAGCCTATCGCGCGCAACCAAGCACCAAAACCAATATAACGAGAGGAAAAGATGACGCGCCATCTGCACCGGCTCATGGAGAGAGCCTGTTCACCTGCTGCGGCGGGCTGGAATCTGAAGAAGACCGCTGCATTGACCTGCCTGATTCTGGGCACCTCAGGCTGCCAGACACTGGAACAAGGCGGCCAGTTGGTCCGCAATACCTTCAACAGCAGCGACCCTTGTGCATCATCTGCCCGCAATGTAGGTATCTTGGCTGGTGGCGTGCTTGGTGCAGTGATCGGCAGCCAAGTGTCAGACAAGAAGGCTGGCATTGCCATTGGCGCCGGGCTGGGTGCCACCCTCGGGGGTCTTATCGGCAATGACATTGATCGTCGCCGCTGCGAGCTGCACCAGATTGCGCAAAAAAACCAACTGGAACTGCTAGTGAGCGACATCCAGGTTGCTGATGCGTCCAGTTCCAGCGCAACCGCCAAGTCGGTGGGCATGAGTGTCTCCATCATCGACACAGGCGAGCAATTTCCCAGTGGCTCATCCGCCCCGACCGCCCAAGCCCGCAAGGCCTTTGCTGAGGTGGCCCAAGCCTATAGACGGGTGGCCGATGACGGCAAGCCGCAGGACAAGGCCGCTGTCCTAGCCCGCCTGAGCGGCATGCGCATTCTGCTGATCGGCCACACCGATGACACCGGCAACTCGCGCCTGAATGCCGATCTGGCCGAAGCACGGGCCAGCGAGATCGCCAAGATCTTTGCCGCCAACGGCTTTACCAAGACCCAGATTTTCTACCAGGGTGCCGGTGAGACTCTGCCCATTGCCGACAACAACACGGCCGAAGGCCGTGCCAAGAACCGGCGCGTGGAGATTGTGGACCTGAGTAGCGATGCGGCATTTACCCAGTACCTGGCCAGCCGTCGCCCCAACCTCAGCTTCTACCGCGAGGCCTCTGCCGCCCCGGCCGCAGTGACCGAGACCGTGCCCTCCACCAAGGTCAGCAGCAGTGCGCAGACAGGAGCCAAGAGCAAGCCCGCAAGCACCGCAAAAACGCCCACTACCAATGCCCGTGGTGACAAGGGCCGTGGCACAGCAACGGCAACGGCAACCAACAACACCAGCGCTGCACACAAAGCACCCAGTGCGGCCGACACCGCCCCCGCCGCATCCAGCTCCAACTCCGATGCCACGGCTAGCACACCTGCCGCAACATCGACGACCGCTGCCCGCGGCCTGCCTGCGTCCAAGGCAGCGCCCGGTGTGCGTGAATTCGACTTTGGTGGCACCCCCATCATTGGTCTGGCTCAGTCGGTCGACATTGGCGAGCTCAAAGCCAAGTCCACGTTCTCACTGGTGTCGTCAGCTCACGCCAATCTGCCCAACGGCCTTGGCAGTTGTCAAAGCGACCGCCCCCGCGTTGCCCACGGCGTGAAGTCATTGGCCAACAGCGCTGTACCGGTGCGCAATACCGCCGAGTACATGCCTGGTCTGTACAACACCAGTTGGGTCGGCATGGCAGGCGGGCATCTGATCGCACTCAACCGCGTGGCCGTGCTGCGCGATGGCGGAGCCCCTGCCAACCCGCCTGAGTTTTTGGTTTACGACAACTACCAGGGCGATACCTCGGCCAAGGCAAGCTTTCGCAAGACACCCGAGGTCAATACCTACCAAGGCGACAAAGCCTTGCTGTACCGCGTTTTCGTGGGTGGACCCGTTCAGTGCCTGGACGTCGTGATCCCCAACACCAGCCCGCGAGAAGCCCCCCAATCCAACCTGGTATACGCCTACTCTGGGCAGATGTACCAGGTGAAGTTCGCCCCGCGACTTGCCAAATAAAACCGACCACCGTCTCGAACCTCTGAGGGAACCTGCATCTTGGACGCTATTGCCACCACCCTTGCAGAACACATCACCGCCATTACGCTGCTAGCAGCATCGGTTTTGCTGTTCATGTCATTCATCGCCAGTTCACGCTTTCGTCTGTGGGTGCGTGATTTCTGGGCCACCTTCCCAGCGATCGGCTCGATTGCCCGCCTGTCAAAGGACCGCACACATGCCAGCGATGGCTGGCTGCGCGCCGAAGAAACGCTGTGCGGCATCTACAAGCCCTTTGCCCGCTTGGTGGGCCCTCAGGAGTTTTCCCAGTCCATCGAGTACCTACGCAAGGCCGCAGATCTGGGCCGCACCCCTACACCACTGGCGGTGTGGGCACTGCTGGTGGTGTTGGTGATCGCCGAGGGCATGGGCTTTTCCTACCTACTGGGTACCTGGATGGCCCGCGAAGGCAGCGCCAACATGCATGCCGTACTGATGGTGGCCATTGTGTTCGTGCTGTGCGTGCTGCTGGTGTGGATCACGCACTCGGCCGGCCGCCAGTACCGCCGCACTTCGCTGCTGCGTTCGTGCTTCAAACGCTTCAAGGACCTGGGCGCCAAGGAATATTCGGCCGACCTGGTGTCGCTGGAGGACGACCAAGCCGTCGACCAACAGCAACCCGCCTTCAAACAAACGCTCAACCGCGTGGCCGAGAACTCGCACGACACCGGCAATTACGCTTGGGTGATCACCGCCATCGTCACCATTGCCTTCATTGCCATCACCTCCACGGTGATGCGTGTCAAGAACATGGAAGGCGAGACGATCCGCGAGACGGCCATGCAAAGCCAAAGCACGTCGAGCAATCCTTTTGCCGCCAGCTTGCCCACGGAAGTCACTGATTCCCAGGGCCAGGCAGAGAAGGCCGCACAAGACGATGCCACCGCAGCCAAGGACATTGAAGGCATTGCCGCCTTCGTCATGCTGGGCTTTATCTTTGTGATCACCCAGATCGTGGGCATGGGTGCCGGCTACAAGTACAGCTTTGTGGGCCGCGAGTCCGATGCGGCCTTCAAGGTCACACGCGGTTTTGCCACCTATACCGAGTACTTCCGCTTTGTGCAGCCGCTGCGCGACCTGGCCAACGGTCGCCTGAAAGAGCTGCAGCAAAAGCTGGAAGAAAAGGCCCACACCCGCCTGAGCCTGCATAAGACCTTTGATGACTACCTGATCAAGTCCGACGCCAGCAGCGCGAGTGTGGCCAGTGGCGCAGACGAGGTCTGGATTCAAAAGCGCGATGCGAAAAATGCTGCTGCACAACGTGACGCCACATGGGCCAATGCCACCCTGGCACAGGCTACCAACACGACAGCCGTAGCAGTACCTGCGGCACAGCCAGCCCCCGCATCCGTCCCCGCGCCTGTTGTGGAGTCCATCGCTACTGCAGCCCCCATACCTGCAGCAGCAACGCCCTTGCAGCCACCCGCCGCCGAGGTAACCGCCGTACAGGCCGAGCTGATGCGCCTGGACAATGCCGATGCCGAAAAGGCCTACTTTTTGTCCCTACCCGTCGCCCTTAAAGCCAATCCGCAGCTGCAAGCCTGGCTCAAGGAACGCAAGGCCCAGCGGGATGCAACGGCCAATATCGACGAACTGTTCTGAGGCAAGCCACGCCATGAAACTGTTTTGCCAACAGCTGTTGTCGATCGCCGCCCTGGCACTGTGCGGTACGGCCCTGGCCGGCACCGACAACGATGTACCCAGCTGCTACGCCGCCAGCAAGATGAATGTGGCCGCACCGGCCACCAGCACCGAGCTATTTGTGCTGGTGGACCAAACCACGCCGCTGGACGCCACGCTGCAGGCCTCGGTGCGCGACAACGTGGGTCGGCTGGTCACCCCCGGCAATGCCTACACGGTGGCCACCTTCTCCTCGTTCGGCCAGGGCCAGTATCTGCAGGTGCTCAGCGCCGGCACGCTGGAGCAGCCGCTGCCTGCATCGCAACGCGACAGCATTGGTGCACGGGTGCTGCAAAACTTTGATGCCTGCATGAAGGGCCAGGCCGACTTTGGCCGCCGCGCAGCAGCTGGCGCGCTGCAAAAGGCACTGGCGGGCGTCAGCACCGACTTTGCCAAGTCGGATGTGATGGGCAGCATCAAGGAAATATCGACGCGGGTGCGCAGCTCCAAGGCCAGCCACAAGATCGTGTTTCTGGTGTCGGACATGCTGGAGCACTCGGGCGTCAGCAGCTTCTATGCCTCCAAGAATGTGCGCCGGCTGGATGTCGCTGCCGAGCTGAAAAAGGCGGAAGCCGCGCAGATGTTGGCCGATCTGGCCGGCGCACGCGTGTTCGTGCTGGGTGCAGGTCTGGTACAGACCAGCTCGGCCGCAGGCGCCAAGGACAGCGGCGTATACCGCGATCCACAAACCATCAATACCCTGCGCCAGTTCTGGACGCAGTACTTTGAGCGCAGCCAGGGCAAGCTGGAACAGTTTGGCGCACCCGCCCTGCTGGTCCCCGTGCAGTAAGCGAGCTCATGCGAGCGCGTGCGGCATGTGCACACGCTCTCCTCCTCAACAAAGGCGCCGCCCCATCGGCGCCTTTGTGGTTTTACAAGCCCACAGCACATCCGTGCCCATGAATCGGCCCATAGCGCCCACTCCGGCTTGTGTCTTTGAAAGCCCGGTACAGTGACCGGGCCTGACCATGCAAGACGATTTATTTGGCGCCCCGGCCGGCTCCAAGCCCGCCGCGCCCCTACCTCCTCCCTCCACACACCGTACCAGCGCGCGTGGCGTACAGCCCGCACCCGCCGGCCAGGCTTTTGCCGCGCTGGCGGCCCAGCTGCCGGCTGGCCTGCGCATGGGGGTGTCCACCTGGTCTTACCCTGGCTGGGACGGCCTGGTGTGGGACGGGCAGTACGACGCCAGCACCCTGTCCAAGAAAGGTCTCACCGCCTACAGCCAGCACCCGCTGCTGCGCACCGTCAGCGTGGACCGCAGCTTCTGGCGGCCTTTGACGGTGGAGCAATATGCGCAGATGGCGGTGCAGGTGCCGGAGGACTTTCGCTTTCTCATCAAATGCCCGAATGTGGTGACCGATGCCCAGGTGCGCAGCGAAGACGGCAAGGGACAGTCACCCAATCCCGCATTCCTGGCACCAGAGCTGGCCGTACAACAGTTCGCCCTCCCCGCGCTGCAAGGCCTTTCTGGCAAGCTGGGCGTGCTGCTGTTCCAGCTCAGTCCCCTGCCCTGGGACTGGCTGCGCCAAAACGGGGCCCTGCTGCAGGCCCTGGGCCAGATGCTGGCGGCGGTGCGCCAGGCCATTGCCGCCCACCCGCAGGTCATCGTGGCGGTGGAGGTGCGCGACCCCGAGCTGCTGACCCCGGCCCTGGCCCAGGTACTCAAGACCCATGGCGCCACCTACTGCCTGGGCCTGCACGGCAAGATGCCGCCGCTGGCGGAGCAGCTGCCGTTGCTGCGCGCGCTGTGGCCCGGCCCGCTGGTGTGCCGCTGGAGCCTGAACCGCTGTTTTGGCGCCTACGGTTATCCCGATGCGCAGAAAAAGCACGACCCCTTCAACGAGATCCGCTCCGAAGACCCGTCCACCCGCGCCCTGCTGGCACGCACCATTGCCGGCATCACCGGCGCGGGCCAACCCGCATTTGTGACCATCAGCAACGATGCCGAGGGCTGCGCACCACGCTCGATTGCCCTGCTGGCCCAGGCCGTGCAGGCCCAGACCCAGGAGCCGCTAGGCAGCCCCGCAAAAACCATGTCAGCACCCTAAGTTTTTGCGGCCCAGCGCACACCGCAGCGCGGTGCAGGCAGCTCCCAAAATCAGTGCACCACAAGGCCACTGCGCAAGGGCTAGCGCCGGGTGTGCGGCCAGGTAGGCAAGCGCTGAGGTCGGACGTGACCATGAGACAGACAGGCATGCAGTGGATATGCCATCATTCGTCCACTCCCCCCTGTCGTCAAAGTCCTTGTATGCCCAAGAAAGGTGTTCGCACCATCTCCAGCGGCGAGCCCGCTGAGAATACGCCGCAGCCTGTTGCTGCACGCCGGCGCTCCCCGCGCGGCCCCAGTCCGCAAAAAACCGAAGCCACACGCCACGGCATTGTGGATGCGGCCTTTGCCGAGTTTCTGGAGCAAGGCTATGCGCGCGGCACCACGGCTTCGGTGGCACGCCGCGCCGGTCTGTCCAAGGTGACGCTGTTTCGCTATTTCGAAACCAAGGAAAGCCTGTTTGAGGCGGTGATGCAGCGGCACATTGCCTCGGCCGCACTGGCCTTGCAGTCCAGCCCCATGCAGGCACAGGAAACCGTGGGCGCTTTTTTGCTGCGCACCGTGGCCCCGGCCATGGACGAGTTTGACTGCAGCGGCCGCGCGGCCACGGCCAGGTTGGTGATCACCGAGGGCCTGGAGTTTCCGCAACTGCCCCGCATGTACCACCAGCATGTGCTGGAGCCCATGCTGGCGCATTTCCGCACGCTGGCCGAGTTGGCCCAGTCGCGCGGCGAGCTCAAAGACCCCGGCCTGCAGACCGTGCCCGAGCTGCTGCTGGGCCCGCTGTGGCTGGCCATGGCGCACAACACCGTACTCCAGCCCGAGGCGCCGTTGAACACCGGCGCCCTGTTTCGCATGCAGGTGCAGCTGCTGTTTGACTGCGCGCCGCAGCGCGCTCAGCCCCCCGCTGCCGCCCATTAAAAAAGGAGCTGCGGCTGCTTGCACCCATTGGGTTTCAGCTATTTTTCAGCCTAAAACCCGTTGCGCACCAGCTACGACAGCTCCTCTTTTTAATATCGCTCAGGAGGCCGGTGCCACCTGCTCCCCGCCCAACACCTTCCACAGCGTGACGCGGTTTTGCTGCTCGGACAGGCGCAGGCCAATCAGGGTTTGCTGGGCGGCATAGAGGCTGCGCTGCGCGTCCAGCACCGTCAGGTAGTTGTCCACGCCGGACTTGAAGCGCGCGTCCGACAGGTCCAGCGCTTTTTGCGTGTGATCCACCAGGCTGGTCTGCGCCGCCAGGCGCTCGCTCCATTGGGCGCGGTCGGCCAGCACATCGGCGGTTTCCTTGAAGGCGGTCTGCACGGTTTTCTCGTACTGGCTCAGGGCAATGCGCTGGTTGCTTTCGGCCACCTGCACGCCGGCGCGGTTGCGCCCGCCGTCAAAAATGGGCAGCTTGACCAGGGGGATAAAGTTCCAGGTGCGGTTGCCGCCGCCGAACAGGCCATCCAGCTCGTTGCTGCCCGTGCCCACGCTGGCCGTGAGGCTGATGGTGGGGAACATGGCCGCGCGCGCGGCGCCGATGTTGGCGTTCATGGCCTGCAGATTGCGCTCGGCGGCCTGCACATCGGGGCGGCGCAGCAGCACGCTGGAGGGCAGTGGCGCCGGCACGGGCAGCAGGGCTGCCGCGGTCTGTGGGTCGGTCAGCGTCTGGGCCGTGGGCAGCAATGCCTGCGGCACCGTGCCTCCCACCAGCAGCTGCAGCGCGTTGCGGTCGCGCTCCACCTGGGCCGTGTAGCTGGCCACATCGCCGCGTGCCTGGTCCACCGTGGTCTGGTTCTGCACCAGGGCCAGGCCCGAGGTGGCGCCAATCTCATACTGGCGCTTGGCCAGCGCAAACGATTGCTCGCGGCTGGCCAGGGTATCGCGCGCCAGCTGCAGGCGGGCCTGGTCGGCGGCCAGCGTCAGCCAGGCATTGGCCACATCGGCCACCAGTCCCAGTTGCACATTGCGCTGGTTGTCCTGGCTTTGCAGAAACTGCTGCAGACCGGCCTCACTCAGATTGCGAATGCGACCCCACAGATCCAGCTCGTAGCTGGCAAAGCCCAGCTGGGCCGTGTACTGGCTGGTGATGCTGGAAGCACCGCTGCTGCTCAGATCGGCCGCCGTGCGCGCCCGGTTGCCCTGGGCCTGGGCGTTGACGCTGGGCAGCAGGTCGGCCCGGGTGATGCCGTACTGGGCACGGGCTTTTTCAATGTTCTCCAGGGCCACGCGCAGGTCGCGGTTGTGGCTCAGCGCCAGCGCCACCACCTCGCGCAGCGGGGCAGACTGCAGCCATTGCAAGGCCTGGGCCTGCTGCAGCGCATCGGCGCTGGCCACCACCGGCACGGCCGAGGCCGACACCACATCGGCCACCGGCAGCGCCGGTGTCTGGTAGGTGGGCGCCAGATTGCAGCCGGCCAGCAAGGCGGTCAGTGCTGCTGCGGCGGCGGTGGTCGAAGTCTGGGTCATCAGGCGCTTCATGCTGCGCTCTCCTGGTTCACTGCGGGAGTTTCGTGGCGCGAGCGGCTCTTGAACCAGCTGCGAATCAGCAGGAAGAACACCGGCACCAGGAAGATGCCCAGCACGGTGGACGCCACGGTGCCACCCAGCACGGCCGTGCCGATGGCATTGCGCCCGCCGGCACCGGCGCCGGTGCCTATGGCCAGCGGAATCACGCCAAAGCCAAAGGCCAGCGAAGTCATCAGGATGGGGCGCAGGCGCAGACGTACCGCAGCCACCGTGGCGTCGAACACATTCTTGCCCTGCTCCTGCAGCTGTACGGCAAACTCCACAATCAAGATCGCGTTCTTGGAGGCAAGCCCCACCGTGGTCAACAGGCCCACCTGAAAGTACACGTCATTCGTCAGGCCCCGGGTGTAGGTGGCCAGCAGCGCGCCCACCACGCCCAGGGGCACGGCCAGCATCACCGACAGCGGCACCGTCCAGCTCTCATACAGCGCGGCCAGACACAGGAAGACGAACAGAATCGAGATCGCATACAGCATGGGTGCCTGGGCACCAGACTGGCGCTCCTGCAGCGAGGCGCCGGTCCATTCATAGCCTATGCCCGAGGGCAGCTCCTTGAGGATGTCCTCCAGCGTCTTCATGGCCACGCCCGAGCTCACGCCCGCAGCCGGGCTGCCGATGAACTCATAGGCCGGCGCGCCGTTGTAGCGCAGCAGCTGGGGCGAGCCATAGGCCCAATAGGTGGTGGAGAAGGCCGAGAAAGGCACCATCTCGCCCTTGCTGTTGCGCACCGTCCACTTGGCAATGTCCTGGGGCAGCATGCGGTGGGCCGCATCGGCCTGAATGTAGACCCGCTTGACACGGGCATTGTTCAGAAAGTCGTTCACATAGGTGCCGCCCATGGCGCTGGAAAGCACGCTGTTGATGTCGATATAGGACAGGCTCAGGGCCGCGGCCTTGCGGTCGTCGATGGCCAGGCGTAGCTCGGTGGCGTCTTCCAGGTTGGTGGAGCGCACGGCCGTCAGCTCGGGGCGGGCACGCATTTGCTCCTGCACATGGTCGCGAGCGGCCAGCAGCGCATCATGGCCCATGCCATTGATGTCCTTGAGCATGAAGTTGAAGCCCGAGCTCGAGCCCAGGCCCCGCACCGCGGGCGGCAGCATCACAAACACCTTGGCGTCGCGGATATGGGCCAAATCCTTGGTGGCCTTGTGCGCAATGGCCGCTGCCGACTGCGCGGCCAGTGGCCGGTCGGCCCAGGGCTTGAGGCGCACAAAGCCGCGCGCCGAGCTCTGGTCACCGCTCAAACCAGAGACCTGGTTGAAGCTGATCACCTCCGGCTGGGCCAGCAGGTATTCACGCACTTCGTCCAGCACCTCCTGCAGTCGGGCATCGGCCGCACCCGCAGGCAGGTTGACGTTCACCGAGATAAAGCCCTGGTCTTCGTCCGGCAAAAACGAGGTGGGCAGGCGGCTGATGATGAGCCACACCGCCACGCAAATGGCCAGAAAGATCAGCATCATGCGTTTGCTACGGCGCAGTATCTTGGCCACCGTGCTCTGGTAGCGGTCGGCCGTGGCATCGAAATGGTGGTTGAACCAGCGAAAGAACCGGTCGCTCACGCCCAGAATGCCGCTGCGAACAGGCTTGTCATGGCCGCCGGGAGGCGGTGCCTTCAAAATGCTGGCGCACAGCGCGGGGGTGAGGGTCAGCGCCACAAACACCGACAGCGCCATGGCCGCCACGATGGTGATGGAGAACTGGCGGTAGATCACACCGGTGGAGCCGCCAAAAAAGGCCATGGGCACGAACACGGCGGACAGCGTCACGCCAATGCCGACCAGCGCGGGCGTGATTTCGCGCATGGAGGCACGGGTGGCCTCCTTGGGCGACATGCCCGTCTCGTGCATCACACGCTCGACGTTTTCCACCACCACGATGGCGTCATCCACCAGCAGGCCAATGGCCAGCACCATGCCGAACATGGTCAGGGTATTGATGGAAAAACCCGCCACCGACAGCACGCCAAACGTGCCCAGCAGCACCACCGGCACAGCAATCGCGGGGATCAGCGTGGCGCGGAAGTTCTGCAAAAAGAGGAACATCACCACCACCACCAGCAGCATGGCTTCGGCCAAAGCGCCCACCACTTCCTTGATGGAGGCACGCACAAAAGGCGTGGAGTCGGAGCTGACGAAATACTCGATCTGGTTGGGGAAATAAGGCTTGAGCTCGGCCAGCTTGGCCGCCACGGCATCCGACACGGCCATGGCGTTGGCGCCGTCGGCCAAGATAATGCCCATGCCCGCGCCGCGCATGCCGTTGAGCTTGGCCTGGATGGACAGGTTGTCCGCCCCCAGCTCCACGCGCGCCACGTCCTTCATGGTGACCACCGAGCCATCGGTGGCGGACTTGAGCACAATGGCCTCGAACTCCTCGGGCGTCTTGAGCTTGGTGCGCGCGGTGATGGTGGCGTTGAGCTGCTGGTTGCGCACCGCCGGCAAGGCGCCGAGCTGGCCGGCCGAGACCTGGGCGTTCTGCGCATTCAGCGCCGCCGTCAGGTCCGAGGGCATCAGCGCGTATTTCTCCATCTTGGCCGGGTCCATCCAGATGCGCATGGCATAGGGGGTGCCGAAGACGCTGATGTCGCCCACCCCTTCGATGCGGCCTATGACGTCCACCAGATTGCTGTTCAGGTAGTCGCCAATATCCACACTGGTCATGGCCGGGTCGGTGGAATAGAAGCTGTAGGTGACCAGATAGTCCTGGCCGCCCTTGTTCACGAACACGCCGCGGCTCTTGACCGACTCCGGCAGCCGGTTCATGGCGGACTGCAGCTTGTTTTGCACCTGCACCTGGGCCACGTCGATATTGGTGCCGGGCGCAAAGGTGAGCGAGGTGCGCGAGCGGCCCGAGGCATCACTGGTCGAGCTCATGTAGAGCATGTTGTCAATGCCCTTGATTTGCTGCTCGATGATCTGCGTGACCGAGTTTTCCACCGTATCGGCCGAGGCCCCGGTGTACTGCGAGGAAATCGTCACCTGGGGCGGTGCGATGTCGGGGTATTGCTCCAGCGGCAAGGTCGAGATCGACAAGGCCCCGGCCAGCATGATGACGATGGAGATGACCCAGGCAAAAATGGGCCGGTTGATAAAAAACTGTGCCATGTGCGTGCCCTGTGTTTACTGGGCCGGCTTGGCGTTGGTGGCGGAGGACGCTGCGGCAGGTGCATCGGCCGCAGCCTGCACCGGCGGCAGGCCGGGCTTGCTCTGGCGCTCGGCCTTGGCCTTCATGTCCACTTCCACGGGCTTGACCTTGTCACCCGGCTTGGCGCGCTGGAAACCATCAACCATCACGCGCTCACCCGGCTGCAGCCCGGCCTGCACCAGCCAGGTGGCGCCCAGGGCACGGTTGAGCTCCACATCGCGCTTTTCCAGCACACCGTCGGCCTGGGCCACCAGCACGCTGGGGCGGCCGGTCAGGTCGCGCGTCACAGACTGCTGGGGCAGCAGCAGCGCATCGGCCGCCAGGGCCGTGGGCAGCAGGGCCTGCACATACATGCCGGGCATCAGCAACCCATCGGGGTTGGGCACCAGGGCGCGCAGCGTCAAAGTGCCCGTGCTGTCGTTGACGATCACGCCGGCATAGGCCAGACGGCCCTGGTGAGGGTAGTCGCTGCCGTCATCCAGGCGGATGCGCACGGCAATCTTGTCGCCCTCCACCTTGGCAAAGCGGCCGGCGTCGATGTCGCGCTTGAGCTGCACCAGCTCGGTGCTGGACTGGGTGAAGTCCACATACATGGGGTCCATCTGCACGATGGTGGTCAGTGCCGTGGTCTGATTGGCCGTCACCAGGGCGCCCGGGGTCACGGTGGACAGCGCAATGCGGCCGCCGATGGGCGCCTCAATGCGGCTGTACTTGAGATTGATGCGCGCCGTATCCAGACTGGCCTTGGCCACGCCCACATCGGACCGGGCCTGGATGACCGAGGCCTGGCCCTCCTCATAAACCTGCTGGCTGATAGCATCGATCTTCACCAGCTCGGCATTGCGGCGCGCCGTGGCGGTCAGCGTGCGCAGGCTGGCTTCGGCCTTGGCCAGGGCCGCCACGGCACTGGCTTCGGTGGCCTGCAGCGAGGCCGCATCGATCTGGTAGAGCGGCTGGCCCTGCTTGACCTGCGCGCCCTCGGTGAACAGCCGCTTTTGGACAATGCCCGAAACCTGGGGCCGCACCTCAGCCGTCATAAAGGCCCGGGTACGCCCTGGCAGGCTGGCATCGATCTGCTGGCTTTGCGGCTTCAGCGTGACCACGCCCACCTCGGGCACGGGCTTGGCGGCAGACGCCGGCGCATCCGAGCCCTTGGAGCAAGCCGCCAGCAGCAGCAAGGTGGCAACCGCCAGCGCGCTGCCACGCCACCGTTCCCCCCAATGACCGCGTGCGGACGCTGAACCAGCAGATCGAGGGCCACACAGGGCCTGCGCCTGGTCGATATCCAGGCGTTCTTGTTTGACTGTCTTCATGGAATGGGAAGGAAGGGGGGGGAAGGATGTTGTCAGTAAGAGGCCATTCTGGCCTGCTCATGTTTACGCTTCGTAAAGCCTAGCAATGTAGGGCATATTCCTACGCAGCAGGCGCATTCTGCATGCACCGTCACCGTGTGAGATTGCCCCTAGCCTGCTTTAGTTCAAAGACGCAAAAACAATGCCAAGACCAGGCATGGACAAGCCCCCCGGCCCCCACCGCCCCCGACCGCCTAGGCGTTGCGCAGTGCGCTACGCAGCTGCTCCCCCACTTCGGGCCGGCCGGCAAAGGCATCCGTGGGGTTGCGCCGCTGCAAAATGTCTTCCATGCGGGTTTGCACATTCCCCAAGGCATGGGGGTGACTGAAGATGTAGAACTGGTTGTCCGCCATGGCGGCAAACACTTTTTTGGCCATGTCGGCCGCCGTCACCTTGCCCGAGCCCACGGCCTTTTGCGTCATGGAGCGGGCCACCTTCTGGCTGGTCGTCAAAGTGGCTGCAGTCATGTCGGTGGGGCGGTTGCGCTCGCTGTCGGCTATGCCGGTGGCCACAAAATACGGGCACAACAGGCTGCAATGCAGTTGGTCCGTCACCAGGCGCAAGTCCTGGTAGAGGGTTTCGGTCAGCGCCACCACGGCATGCTTGCTGACGTTGTAGACCCCCATATTGGGCGGGGCCAGCAGCCCGGCCATGCTGGCGGTGTTGACGATGTGGCCGCGCCAGTTCGGGTCTTGCCGCACGGCCTCCAGCATCATGGGGGTGAACAGGCGCACGCCATGGATCACACCCCAGAGGTTGACGCCCAAAATCCATTCCCAGTCGGCCTGGCTCTGCTCCCACACCAGGCCACCGCCGCCCACGCCGGCGTTGTTAAACACCAGGTGCGGCGCACCAAAGCGTTGCTGCACCTCTTGCGCCAGCGCGGCCATGGCTTCGCCGCTGGACACATCCACGCGCCGGGCCAGCACATCGGCAGCGCCCAGCGCACGCGCCTCGACCTCGGCACGCTCCAGCGCATCGGCCTGCACATCCACCAACACCAGCTGCATGCCGGCACGCGCGCCGATGCGGGCACATTCCAGGCCAAAGCCCGATCCGGCACCGGTCAGCACTGCGGTTTTTTCTTTCAAATCTTGCAGCATCTTGCATGTCTCCTTTTCGCGTGACTTTTTTGCGCCCAAAACGCCCCCGGAATGACAAACCGTGATGCCAGCCGAAGCGGGCCCGAGAAACCCAGCCAGAACCAGGCCCTCCTCCACAACGGCCAGACAGCGCTTGAGGCGCGGCGTCTCGCCCGCAGACAGTGCTTTGGCACGGCAAGGGCGAGCAACAAAGCATCAAGCGCTGTATGGCCGCCCCCAAACGGGGCACCTAACCCAAAGGCTGAATCTCAAATCAGCTTTACGAGTTGTTTGCCAAAGTTTTTGCCCTTGAGCAGGCCGAGAAACGCCTCGGGCGCCGCGGCCAAACCCAGGGCCACGGACTCGCGCGGATGCAGCTGCCCTTGCTGCACCAGACCAGACAGCTCGGCCAGCGCGGCAGGCCACAGCTCCATATGCTCGCTGACGATAAAGCCCTGCAGCTTGAGGCGATTCACCAGAATCAGCGCCGGATTCGCCATGGGCAGGGGCTGGCCGTCGTAGCCGGCAATCATGCCGCACAGGGCGATGCGGCCAAAGGCGTTCATGCGCAGCAGCACGGCATCCAAAATGAAACCACCCACGTTTTCAAAATAGCCGTCGATGCCGTCCGGGCAGGCCGCTTTCAAGGCGGTGGCCATGGACTTCACATCGGCATGCACGCGGTAGTCTATGCAGGCATCAAAGCCAAGTTCTTCCTGGGCATAGGCGCATTTTTCCGGCCCACCGGCAATGCCCACCACCCGGCAGCCGCGTGCCTTGGCCAGTGCGGCAAAGGCACTGCCCACGGCGCCAGTGGCAGCGCTGACCACCACGGTTTCGCCTTGCTTGGGCGCGATGATGCGGTCCAGCCCGTACCAGGCCGTCACACCCGGCATGCCCACGGCGCCCAGGTAGTACGACAGCGGCACATGGGTGGTGTCCACCTTGCGCAGCATGCCGGGCGCATTGCCGTCCACCACGCTGTAATGTTGCCAGCCCCCCATGCCCACCACCTGGTCACCAGGCTGAAAGCGCGGGTGGCGGCTTTGTTCCACCACGCCCACGGTGCCGCCCTGCATCACCTCACCCAGGGGCTGGGGCGCGGCATAGCTCTTGGCATCGTTCATGCGGCCGCGCATATACGGGTCCAGGCTGAGGTAGTGGTGGCGCACCAGCACCTGGCCATCGGCCAATGCTGGCGTGTCGGCCTCCACCAGGCGGAAGTTGCTGGCAACGGCCTCGCCCTGGGGGCGGTTGTCCAACAGAACTTGCAGATTGCGTGGCATGTCGTCTCCTTCAGTTGTGATAGCTGCCTGCGCTTATTCCATGCGCCCTACAGCCTGGTTTACCTTGGAATCTATGCTGCCATGACAGCAGCACTCCGTGCGTCTGCTTTGCACCGCGCAAGGGCCTGGTGCTGTCCCTCTCCGGCGCGTAGCGCAAGAGAGGGGGAAGACGCGCAGCGGCTCAGGGGGTGCTTCATCTCAACGCCTCAGTCTGTGGCGATCACCGTGTCCTTGGCATCCTTGCTACCCGGGCGCACGGTGCGTGGCATGTATTTGAAGGTGCCGGTGGCGTGGCTGCACAGCCGGCCCTCGCCGTCATAGACCTTGCCCTCGCAATAGGCCATGGTCTTGGTACGGTGCAGCACCAGGCCCTTGGCCACCAGCAGGCCACGCGCGGGCTGCATAAAGCTGGTCTTCATCTCGATGGTCACGCAGCCAAAGTCATCGCTTTCCAGGCTGCGTGCGGCCACGGCCATGGTCACGTCCAGCAGCGTCATGCTGGCGCCGCCGTGGGTCACGCCAAAGGTGTTCAGGTGCGCGGGCTCGGCCTCGTAACGCAGCTCGGACTCGCCGTTTTCCATCTTGTGCAGCGTAAAGCCCAGGTGGTCGACAAAGGGAATGGGGTGGGCGCCAAAACTCAGCAAGATCAGTCTCCAGAAAAGTTGCGGGCCCGAGCATAGCCGCGCTGCGGGCTCACTCCGTGCAAATGGCTGTCACCAAAAAGATAAGCCCCCCTGCGCCGCCTACGGCGACTTCAGCCACCCACCAGGGCACTTACGCCGCCATCCACCGCCATCCACTGGCCGGTGATGTGCTTGCCTGCGGCGCTGGCGTAGAGCAAGGTGATGCCCTTGAGGTCTTCGTCATCGCCCAGGCGGCCCAGCGGGGCATGGCTGGCCATCTTGTCTTCGCCCATGGAGTCGATCAACACCTCGGCCATCTTGGTGCGGAAAAAGCCCGGGCAGATGGCGTTGACCGTGATGCCATAGCGCCCCCACTCCCCGGCCAGCGCACGGGTGAAGTTCAGCACCGCGCCCTTGGAGGTGTTGTAGGCAATGGTCTGCATGGCCACGGGATTGCCCCCCAGTGCAGCGATGGAGGCCAGGTTGATGATGCGGCCGCTGTGGCGCGCGATCATGCTGCGCTTGGCGATCTGCTGGCTCAGCAGAAAATAGCCGCGCACGTTCAGATTCATGACCTTGTCCCAGGCCGCAATCGGGTGGTCCTCGGCCGGAGCCCCCCAGCTGGCGCCAGCGTTGTTGACCAGAATGTCCACATGGCCCATGCGCTCCAGCGTCTGCGTGGCCAGGCGTGCGATGTCGTCCTCCTTGGCGCAGTCGGCTGCAATCCACTGCGCATCAATGCCCTGGGCCTGCAGCGTGGCCACCGCCTCTTCCAGGTCGGCTGCCTTGCGCGATGTCAGCATCACCTTGGCACCGGCCTCACCCAAGGCCTGGGCCATCTGCAGCCCCAGGCCGCGCGAGCCTCCGGTGACCAGCGCGGTCTGGCCGCTCAAATCGAACAATTGCTGCACGGTGTGTGCCATGGGGCGGTCTCCTTGGTGTGTCTTGGGGATCAGCGGCCTTCGGCCAGCACAGTGGATGGCCTTGCCTGCTCGCTGTATCTGTGCCGTCCATTGTGCAAGTGGGCCTGCGCTCGCCCTGTCACCTGGGCGCAGCCTGCCTTGCGCAGCACCTTGCCTGCTCTGCCCCATCCCCCACAGCACCTGTCATTGCATGTTCACGGCAACTGAAAGCGTGCACCGAGGTTGCATATGGCAACCCCTGTGAGCGCCGTTCTCACGCACACTCCGCCTCTCCCTATATGGAGGCTGGTGATGGATAATTTCCATGGCGCCAAGATCGCGCTGTTTCTAGGCACCCAACTACTGGTTTACCAGCGCGACGACAAAGCGACGATTCCATTCCCTGGCAAATGGGATCTCCCCGGTGGCGGCAGGGAAGGCAATGAAACCGCCATGGAATGTGTGCTGCGAGAAGTCCAGGAGGAATTCGGCATTGTGTTATTGCCGAGCTGCGTGCACTGGACCCGTCAATACCCCTCCCGCAATCACTCCGGCTCCTACTTCATGGTGGGCACGCTCACCGACCGCGAAAGTGCGGCCATCCAATTCGGTGACGAGGGCCAGCAATGGCGCTTCATGGCGCTCGCCGAATTCCTGTCGCACGAACACGCGGTCCCTCGATTGCAGCAACGACTGCGAGACTATTTGGCAGGCGAGCCATCGCTGTAGACAGCCTCCAGCGCAGCCCTATTCACTATTCAAACAGCGAGCGCGTGCCACCCCAGGCCGCCCCTTCCAGCTCCAGCATGCGCAGCTTGGTCAAAGCGCCCTGCCCGCCTGAGAAACCGCCCGGCTCGCGCCCGGCCGCCAGCACGCGGTGGCAGGGCACGACGGGGGCAAAGGGGTTGGCACCCAGCGCCTGGCCTACGGCCCGGGCCAGCCCCAGGCCACCCAGCTCCTGGGCCAGATCGCCATAGGTGCGCGTCTGGCCCGGGGCAATCGCCCGTGTCAGCGCATAGACGCGGCGGGCGAAATCGGGCACGCCATGCCAGTCCAGCGCAACTTCCAGCAGCTGAGGCAAGGCGCTTGTGCCCTGCGCCAGCCCGGCTGTGCCGGCCTCTGCCGGGGCGTCATGCGCTCGCATATCCCCCAGTACGGAAGAATCCGACGGCGTGGCCCACGCGTCCTCCATGGCGTCTTCCCTCTGCCCAGGCCGGCCTGCCAGCAACCGCTGCACGCCCGCCACGGCCTGCCGCGCACAAACCGGCAGCCGCTGCGGCGCCGTGGTCTGTGTCCACAGCGACAAGGGCGGGGCATAGCCTTCCTCCAGGCGCAGCGCCAGCTCGCCCAGCATGCGCGCCTGGGTGGCCGCAGCGTCCACCTCGGGCAGCTGCACGGCCAGCACGGACTGGGCATTCCAGGCCAGGGCGCAGATGCCAATGCGCGTGGCAAACAGGGCATGGCCATGGCCCAGCGCAGGGTCGGCAAGATCGGAAGCGAAGGCAGAAGACGACATGGCAGGCCCGAAGGGGAGGAAGAAGGCGTCCATTGTGCGCGGGCAAGGCCGCCTGCAGAAAAACCACAAACACTGTACACACCCACAGTGTTTGACTGTATATTTACACAGTCATCAACTTTTTTACTTGCAGCATGGACACCGCAGAAGCCTGTTTCACCGTCACTCTGTGCGACTTTGATGGTCTGCCGGACGCCGCACGCGCCAAGGCCGAAGAACGCTACGCCAAAATCCTGGCCCGTCAGCTGGGCGGACCCGAGCAGGTGTCCGAAACCCTGCACTGGGTACAGCAGCTGGAAGAAGACCCGCCGGAAGAAATCACCGAGGAGATCAAGACCGGCTTTGCCCGCTGGATGAAAGCCGTGCGCGCCGCCACCGAGGCCGGCATGCAAGGCCTGGGCGAAGGCGAAGGCTGCTTCTTCGAGGTGCGCGGGGCTTGAGCCGCCCCTGGGCGCCAATGCTCCAGCGCCCCGCCGGGGAAAACGCCAGGCGCCAGCAATAGGCAGCAGCAACTGCCTACACTCTGGCCTCTTCGCTCCGACTCCTTGCCCAGCGCTTTTCCCTGTATGCAGCCCCTGCTCGACGCCATTGCCCAGATGCCCTTTCCCCATGATGCCCAGCGCATCTTCCACGGCCGGGGCGGGCGCTATCCGGGCTGCGAGCAAATCGTGCTGGACGCCTTCCCTCCGGTGCTGGTGCTGACCAGCTTTGCCCCGGTGGATGAGGCACTGCTGGCTGCCATTGGCCAGGCCCTGGCCCAACGCTGGCAGCAGGTTGCACCCGCCGGGCAGGCGCTGAACTGGGTCTTCCAGAACCGCGCACCCGGCAACCAGGCGGAAACCCGCCTCATGGCGGGCAGCGTGCCCGAACCCCATGTAGTGGTGGAAAACGGCGCCCAGTATCTGGTGCATGTGGCGCGCGGCCAGAACCACGGCCTGTTTCTGGACATGGCTGCCGGCCGTGACTGGGTGCGCTGCCAGGTGCTGGCCCATGCACGGCCCGAGCGCATGAAGGTGCTGAACCTGTTTGCCTACACCTGCGCTTTTTCCGTGGTGGCCAAGCTGGCCGGAGCCGGCCAGGTGCTGAACATGGACATGAGCAAGGGCGCCTTGGCCACGGGCCAGCACAACCACCAGCTCAATGGCGTCAAGGCTGGCGCCAGCTTTGCGGCCCATGACATTTTCAGCAGCTGGGGCAAGATCAACCGCAGCGGCCCGTATGACCTCATCGTGGTCGACCCACCCAGCTACCAAAAAGGCAGCTTTGTGGCCACCAAGGACTACGCCCGCCTGATGCGCCGCCTGCCCGATCTGCTGGCGCCCGAGGGCCAGGTACTGCTTTGCCTGAACGCCCCCGAGCTGGGCACCGATTTCTTGCGTGCGCAGATGACCGAGATCGCGCCCACGCTGCAGTTCATGGAGCGCATCCCCAACCCGCCCGTGTTTGCCGATGTGGACGAGGAACGCAGCCTCAAGGTGCTGGTCTACCGCGCACCGGGGCTGGACACCAGCGCCTGAACAACGCTTCGGCGCTTGCACATGCTGGCAGCCCTGCACAACCAGCGCCTGATAGCAGAGCCGTCATGCTGCTTGCGCGGCGGGGCTTTGTGAATGCCGCTGCCTCAACAACAATCACAACAACAGTTTCTTACATGCCGCTCACCCAGGCTGGCAGGCCATCAAATCTATGATGGGCCATGGTCTCTCCCACCTCGCCCTCCACCGCTTCCATTGACCCGGCCCTGGCACGCACGCTGCAGCGCTTTGCCCAGCTGGACGCCAACACCCCCGCACCCCAGCTGTCCTATGTCCAGCGCCGCCGCCTGCTCAGCGAGCGACAGGCACAGCTGGTTCGCACGCCCTTATCCAGCATTCGCCAGAACAACTATTTCGTGACCGCTCCAGGGCGTGAAATCAGCGTTCGCAGCTACCAAAAGAGCAGCACCGAAGCACCATACACCCTGGTCTGGCTGCATGGCGGTGGCTGGATGGTGGGCGATCTGAACACCCATGACGATTTGTGCGAGCGCCTGGCGCAGCACAGCGGCCACACCGTGCTCAGCGTGCACTACCGCCGCACCCCCGAAAGTCCCTTCCCCGCAGCACTGGACGATGTGCTGCAGGTGCTGCAATGGCTGCGCACCATGCAAGGCCTGCTGCCACTGGAGCACGACAAGGTGCTGCTTGGCGGCGACAGCGCCGGTGCCCATCTGGCGCTGGCAGCCGCCGTGCGCCAGCTGCAGGCCTTGCCCGGCGATGCCGGTGCAGCGCGCATTGCCGGCCTGTTGCTGCTGTACCCGCCGCTGCTGCCGGACCAGGATACCGAGAGCATGCGCAGCTTTGGCTCGGGCTATGGGCTGACACCTGCAGCCATGCAGCTGTACTGGCAGTCCCTGGGCAAGGTACAGGGCAAGGCCGCCGCGTGGATGCAGCCCGGCCGCTGCGACGCCGAGATTGCCCAGCTGCCGCCTACGCTGGTGGTAACGGCCAGCCACGACATTTTGCGCGACGAGGCCGAGGCCTTTGCCCTACACGCCCAGGCCCTGGGCGCGCCGGTGCAGCTGCAGCGCGCCCCGGCCATGGTCCATGGTTTTGCGCGCCTGGTGGCTGCCAGCCCGGCAGCGCGCCAGCAGGTGGAAAACGCCTGCACTGCCTGGGCCGAGCTGCTGCGCACGGCGGCCTGATCAGGCGCGCGCCCATGCCAGGCGCGCTACAGGCTCCACATCCTGCACATCGCCCGCCAACTGAAACACGGACACGGCCTGCACCAGTTGCTGGGCCTGGGTGCGCAGGCTGTCGGCGGCGGCCGCGCTTTCTTCCACCAGGGCCGCGTTCTGCTGTGTGACCTGGTCCATCTGCATGACGGCATCACCCACCTGGGCCACACCGCTGGCCTGCTCGCTGCTGGCCGCGCTGATATCGCCCACGATCTGGCTAACGCTGGCAATAGCCGCCACCACCTGGTCCATGGTGGCGCCGGCCTGATCGACCTGGGCCGAGCCCTGGGCCACACTGCTCACATTGGCCGTGATCAGCTCCTTGATCTCACGCGCGGCCGTGGCCGAGCGCTGGGCCAGCGCCCGAACTTCGCCGGCCACCACGGCAAAGCCACGGCCCTGCTCGCCCGCGCGCGCTGCCTCCACCGCCGCATTCAAGGCCAGGATATTGGTCTGAAAAGCGATGGAGTCAATCACGCCAATGATGTCGGCAATGCGTTGGCTGGCGCTTTGGATGTCGTGCATGGTGGCCACCACCTGCCCCACCACGGTGCCCCCCTGCGCCGCCACCGTGGAGGCGTTCTGCGCCAGCTGGCTGGCCTGGCGAGCATGGGCCGCGTTTTGCTGCACGGTGGAAGACAGCTCCTCCATGGAGGCTGCGGTTTCCTCCAGGGCACTGGCCTGTTGCTCGGTACGGGCCGAGAGGTCATTGTTGCCATGGGCAATCTGCGCGCTGGCGGTGGCCACACTGTGGGCGTTCTGGCGCACCCCTTGCACCACCTGGGACAGCGCATGCTGCATGGTGTGCAGGGCGTTGAGCAGCTGGGCCACCTCGTCGCGCCGGGTGTTGGGCCGGGCCGCCGTCAGATTGCCGGCCGCCACAGCACGCGCCACCTGCACGGCCGCATCCAGCGGGCGCACCACGGCACGGCTGAACAGCAGGCCCACCGCGATACCCAGCAGGCACACCACCACCATCACCGCCAGACTGATCCACTCGGCACGCGTGGCCACGGTGCTGGCCTCTTCGGCCATGGCTGCGCTGCGCTGCTGGATCTGCACCGCCACCTCGTCCAGCAATTGGGTGGGCTCTCGGTCAATACCTGTCACGGCGCGGTCACCCGCCGCCGCACTCATGCCTGCATCCATAAAGGCCTGGTAGCCACGGTGGTAGGCCTGGCTCATGCGGTGGTGGGCTTGCGAGAAGCGCTGTACCAGCTCATGGCTTTCGCCTGCGGGCAAGCGCGCCACCAGGGCCTCGGCCATTTGCTGAACATGGGCGTCTTGCTTGACAAAGGCATTCCAGTACTGCTCCCTGCGCTGCGCATCCTGCCCGCGCAGCAATACGTTTTTCCACTCCTGGGTCTGCAGCCGAAAGCTGGAGAGCAGCTGGCTGACCGTGCGCTCCTGCTCCACATGCTCCGCCACCGAGGTCTGGTAGATGCGCAGGGCCTGCGCCAGCTGCCCCATGCCCCACAGCGCCGTGCCGAACAACACCAGCATGGCCAAGGCAAAAGCCAACGGAAGTTTGAGACTGAGCTTCATATCGCACCCTCCTGCTGGCACGATTTCATCCTGACTCCGCAAGGGCTCGTTGCATACATAGGCATGGTTTCTCTCCTGTTTTTTGAGGCCGTGCAGCCAAGCCTTTCTTGCCGGCTTTCAGGCCCTGTCCATTGCTTGCGTCATTGCTATGGCGTCCACCGCATCCGCCACGCCACTGCTCCCCAGCACATCAAAGAAAGGAGCAAAAAGCGCATTGCCAGCATACGAAGCGCGCCTCTGTGGCCTTTACCGGTGGCAAACCCAGGTCTTCGTGAAAACCCTTGGCGCCTGTGCAATGCCTGCACGCCACTGCGCGTTAAGCCCAATGCGCACAGATCCCCCCCCATGGAATGCTGGTGCTCCTGCTTTCTTTTGCTTGAAGGAATGTTCACGATGCGTCAGATGTTTTCCGCCTTCGCCACGGCCGGCCTGATGGCCCTGGCTCTCCCGGCCGCTGCCCAACCGGGCGCGGCCTCTCCCACCTTCGACAAAATCAAAAGCAGCGGCAAAGTGGTATTGGGCGTGCGCGAAAGCTCGGCACCCATGGCCTACGCACTGGGCTCCATGCAAAAGTTTGTGGGCTATCACGTCGAGCTGTGCGAGCTGGTGCTCGACAAGATCGCGCCCCAGGCCCAGCGCGAATACATGGCGCTGACGGCGCAAAACACCTTGCCCCTGGTGCAAAACGGCACGGTGGACATTGGCTGCGGCCCCACCACCAACAACCTGGCGCGGCAAAAACAGGTGGCCTTTGCCGTGACCACCTATGTCAGCGAGGTGCGCGCAGCCGTGCGGGCCGACTCCACCGTCAAATCCTTCAAGGACCTGGACAACCAGGTGCTGGCCGCCTCGGCCGGCACCACGGCCGTGCAGCTGCTGCGCAAATACAGCCGCGACCATGGCAGCAAGTTCGACGTGCAGCTGGGCAAAGACCATTTCGAGAGCTTTTTGATGCTGGAGTCCGGCCGCGCCCAGGCCTTTGTGCTGGACGCCAACCTGCTGGCCGGCGTGATCGCCAATTCCAAAAACCCCGCCGGCTACAAGATCGTGGGCGAGGTGCTGGGGGCCGAACCCATTGCCCTACTGTTCCGCCACGGTGATGCACCGTTCAAAAAGGCCGTGGATGGCGCCATCACCCAGCTGATGCAAAGCGGCGAGATGGCCAAGCTCTATGACAAATGGTTTATGCAACCCATCCCACCCAAGAACATGCCGCTGAACCTGCCCCTCAGCCCCACCCTGAAAACGCTGTTTGAGCAGCCCAATGACAAGCCCCTGGAGGCCTACCAGGAAAAAGACCCGGCCTGAACAGGCCCCAGCACGCCAAAGGAGCGCCTTGGCGCTCCTTTTTCAATTGCACTCTCAGCACGCCCCGCTTGTGCGAGCGGCTGAAAACGCAGGTAACAGCAAAGATTACAGACCCAGGGCCGCAATGCCGGCGCTGGCCACCTGGGCATCTTCGCTGGCCTTCACGCCCGACACGCCCACGGCACCCAGGCATTGGCCGTCTTTGACAATGGCCACGCCGCCTTCGAGCAGACCGTCCACAAAGGGCGCGCTCAGGAAAGCCGTGCGGCCGTTGTTGATCATGTCTTCAAACGCCTTGGTGTCCTTGCGGCCCACAGCGGCAGTGCGCGCCTTGGCGGGGGCCACATGGGAGGACATGGGCGCAGCACCATCCAGGCGCTGCAGCCACAGCAAATGACCACCGTCGTCGACGATGGCAATCGTCACCGGCCAGTGGTGCTTGAGTGCCTCGGCCTCGGCGGCGGCGGCGATCTTTTTGACGTCGGAGAGTTCGAGTTCGGGCTTGGTCTTCATAATGGGGATAGGCAGTGATTTGCGCTGAATAAGAACTGCCCAGCATAATGCGCAAACTTGGACCGAAAGCGACCCTGGGCGCAAAACATTGCAACCTAAAACAGCCCTGGTGGGTCCTGAAATGCCCGAAGCATCTTTGGGCTCTTGTGCTTTCCTTTTACCATCCCCATTTATTCAGGACCGCCACCCGGCGGTCATCCACAGGAGAAACCTATCCATGAATGATCACGTCACCACTTGGGACACTGCTGGCGCTGCCCTCTCGCAGCAGCAGCGCCACAAGGTGTTGCGCAACACCTACTGGCTGCTGGCGCTGAGCATGCTGCCCACCGTGCTGGGCGCCTGGATCGGCGTGTCCACCGGAATCACCCGCTCGCTGTCTGGCGGCCTGGGCCTGATCGTGTTCATGGCCGGCGCCTTCGGCTTCATGTTCGCCATCGAAAAGACCAAGAACTCCGCTGCCGGCGTGCCCGTGCTGCTGGCCTTCACCTTCTTCATGGGCCTGATGCTCTCGCGTCTGATCGCCATGGTGCTGGGCTTCAAGAACGGCTCCGAGCTGATCATGACCGCCTTTGCCGGCACGGCTGGCGTGTTCTTCGTGATGGCCTCGATGGCCACCGTGATCAAGCGCGACATCTCGGGCATGGGCAAATGGCTGTTCGTCGGCGCCATGGTGCTGCTGGTGGGCTCGGTCATCAACGTCTTCATCGGCTCCACCGCCGGCATGATGGCGATATCCATGCTGGCCATCGGCATCTTCTCTGCCTACATGCTGTATGACATCAAGCAGATCCTGGACGGCGGCGAAACCAACTACATCAGCGCCACACTGTCGCTGTACCTGGACGTGTTCAACGTGTTCCAAAGCCTGCTGGCCCTGCTGGGCATCATGGGCGGCGAGCGCGACTAAGAGTGGCTAACACCACTTCTCCAGAGGGCCTCGCAGAGCGGTTATGCTCGCTGCCCTCATGGCACGACGACCCGTAAGCAAAGAACTGTGGCGACAGCTACAACCCCTGATCCCAGCCTTCGTGCCTTCTGCCAAAGGCGGTGCGCGCAAACGCGCAATCAGCGATGAAGCTGCCCTCAACGGCATCTTGTTCGTGCTGCAAACAGGCATTCCATGGGAAGACCTTCCCCAATCCCTGGGCTACGGCAGCGGCATGACTTGCTGGCGGCGCCTGCGCGACTGGAACGCCGCTGGTGTCTGGGAGCAGCTGCACCAAGCCATGCTGACTCGCTTGCGTGAACATGACCAAATCGATTGGAGCCGGGCCAGCATTGATGGCTCCTCGGTACCAAGCCCCCGGGGGGCCAGGAAACGGGCCCAAACCCCACGGACAGAGGCAAGCTCGGCTCCAAGCGGCACATCGTCGTAGATGCCAGAGGCATCCCGCTGGTGATCTTGGTAAGCGGGGCGAACAGGCATGACTCCAAGATGTTCGAGAAGTGTGTGGACGCGATTCCTGCGATTGCTGGCCTGCCAGGGCGTCCCCGTAAAAGGCCAGCCAAGCTGCACGCCGACAAAGGCTACGACTTCAAGCGATGCCGAGCCCATCTGAGGCAGCGGGGCATCATGGGCCGAATTGCCAGACGAGGCATTGAGAGCAGCGAGCGGCTGGGCAAACACCGGTGGGTGGTGGAGAGGACGCACAGCTGGTTTGCAGGCTTTGGCAAGCTGCGAATCCGCTTTGAACGACGGCTGGATATCCACGAAGCGCTGCTGAAATTGGCGGCAGCGATCATCTGCGCGCGCTTCGTGGATCGGTGGTGTTAGCCACTCTAAGCACGCCACACAAGGCTTGGAAAAGCCTTGTTGGCCCCGCCTCCAAAGCACGCTTCGGCGTGCTTTTTTTGTGCCTGGGCAGAGGCCCATCCCCATGCCTTTCAGATGCCACTGGCGCTGCTCGCCGCCGGCATCGCATGGCGCCAGGCGCCCCGAAGCAGCACACAAGGCCCGTCTCTGGCGGGCCCTCTCAGGCAGCTTCAGCCCCGCGCAAAACAGGCTCAGTCGGCGCCTGGGCGCTGCGCAAAGCCCGCTCCGCAGCAAAGATGCAGCCCATCCGCACCGCGAGAGCCTGGCAAACGTCTCCGCCGCCGCACCGGGCAATATTCACAACCACCCCAGGCATAAAAAAACCGCTGCCAAGGCAGCGGTTTTTGCGGGAACCGCGAGCTGCTTAGAAGCGGTAGCCCACGCCCACGCCGACCAGCACGGGATCGATCTTCAGATCACCGATCTTGTCGCCACCCAGGCTCACATCGGTCTTCATGTAGACCTTCTTCACGTCGAAGTTGATGGACCAGTTCTTATCCAGGGCATAGTCAAAGCCCACTTGCAGAGCACCGCCCCAGCTGTTCTTCTTCACGGAAGGATTCAGCGCAGCCACGTTGTCATCCCACTTGGCGCTGGAGAAACGGGTGTAGTTCACACCGGCACCGACGTAGGGCTTGAAGGCACCAAAGTTGGTGAAGTGGTATTGGGCCAGCAGCGTGGGAGGCAGTTGCTTCACGGTACCGATGCGCTCACCCAGCGTTGCAGAGCGCACATCGTGCTTCTGGGGGTAAGTCAGAATCAGCTCAGCCGCAAAGTTGGGCGTGAAGAAATAGGAGATGTCCAGCTCGGGGATGGTCTTGTTGTTGACCGACAGGCCCAGATCAGGAGAGGTCGAGCCACCGTTGGAGCTGTCGATGTGCACAGCGCGCATGCGCACCATCCATTTGCCATCTTGCTGCTGCGCCATTGCAGCACCGGAAGTCAGGGCAGTCAGAGCGGCAATTGCCAGCAGAGTCTTCTTCATTGGGTGTTTCCTTTGGGTCACTGAATCGGGGTGGTTTCCCCTTGGACTTGATTGAAACAAAGCCGCAGGCCCTGGGATTTGCCCTAGCTCAAGCTTTTTCCTACCCTCTCCCCGTCGCACCTCATATGTTGCACCAGAGCAACAAACCATGCGCCAGTACTTCAGCGCTTCGCTTGCAGGCCGCGCCAGCGCTGCCACAGCGACACAGTAATCACCACCATGCCGCCCACCACGGCTCCTACGCCCACACATCCACCAGCAAGCCAATGATGGAGGCCACTGCCCCACCCAAGGGGGTGGCTGCCGTGCTCTGCATGGCTGCCTTGGCCTGCGTGGCTACATCGTCCAGGATGGCCGAACTCTTGCCCGCCGCGGTCTTGGTCATCAAGGCCACATCGTCCAACAAGCTCGCAATATCATCCAACAGCATCAAAAGGCCGACACCCGCCATCGCACCTCCCGGCGCTCAAACAATGCCGCCATCATGCTGTCCCTGTGCGGTGCCTGCGTCAAAACCTGCACAGAGGGAGGAAATCGTCTGGCGCCCACCATATACCATCGCCGAATGCTGCGGCAGCGGGCTATCAGGCCATGTTCGCCAAAGCTCAGGGCCTGCTGGGGTCGGCCCATTGAAAGGCGGTTGCCAGAACTTTGAAATGCCCTGCTTCAGCGCAGATAAGCCTGTTCGATAAAAGTCTTGGCTGCTTCCAGATCGACTAGCGATGTCAACGGCACTTCAATATCGCCCGTGCCCCAATGCCCTATCGCCGACATATCTCGCGCCTGCGGTAAAACAGCCTGAATCACGGGGAAGTGCTGCTGCGGATCCAGATGCAGATACAGCAGAACTCGAGACTTTTGTGCCACCACCGAGGCAAAGTTGCGAATGCGTTTGAACGCCGTATACAGCCTGAGTTCTTTGCGCTGCACATCGTCGCCCAGAGACAGCACATATTGCTCCAGCGACTCCAGCACATCCAGCAAAGGCGGCGCCATGGTTTGCACCACTTCAGCATAGCTTTTGTCTGGCCCCGTGGCGCGCACTGGCTGCGCTACTACGCTAGTGCCTGCGCCGCCAGACAATGCAACAAACTCGGCCGCCATGCGCTCTGTGCGGCGCCCCGCCGCTGGCGGCTCGGGGCTGTAAGCATGGGTCAACTCCAGCAGCAGCAAATCCTCGCCAAAGCGGCGGTAGCGCATCAGCTCGATATTGCGCTGAATCTGCTGCACCGCATGGCCGTCGTACTTGGTGAAATCCGCCGCAATACACACTAGGCGCGGCGCGCTCCAGTCAATGGCATCGGCCGCAGTGGAGCCCAATTTTCTGAGTACCAGCAACTCAAACTCGGCCTTGTGGTCCAGCAACCAATCCAGGTAATACAAGCCCTGGTTGATCACGTTCTCGCCCACGGAGCGCTTGTATTCAATAATGACCGGACAGTGGTTTTCGTCTATGCCCAACGTGTCCATGCGCCCGCCATGGGTCTTGCCCGTGCCGTACTCGGTGGCCAGAAAGCGTATGCCCAGCAGCGCCTCCAGATTGGTTTCAATCAAGCGCTGCAGCGGCCGTTCCAGACCGGAGACCTCGCCCTGCAGCTCGGTCGCTATGCCGTCTTTCAAGCGAAATAATTGGATATCGCTCATACCGCGAGCCCTCTATTTTTGTTCTTCAAAATATCAAAAAGTGAGCAACTGGCGCATGACAGAAAAGCGCTGGCCGCCGATTTCACTCTATATCTACGCTCACCACTACCGCCTTGCCCCGACCGCGAGCGGTCTTGGGCGCCGCAGCAACTTGAAGACGCAGCTGGTAGGGTCCAGAGGAAAGATTGTTGCCGCCGTTGCACCCAGGTCGGCCAAGGGCTGGGAATACTCTGCCAAGAAGCCGAAATTGCTGCACCCCGCGCGACCTACCTCTCTGTAGTTGGAAGTGGATCTGCGAATGGTATCAACGCGCTGCACCTCCAGGCTGAGAAAACGCCAAGCAGGCCCATGAAAAAGCCCCGCAGCGCTTCCACTGTGGGGCTTTTTATTCAAGCAGCCAAGATCAACCCAACCACTTGCGCGCATTGCGCCACACGCGCATCCAGGGGCTGAGTTCGGACTTGCCACCCACCTTGGCGTAATCCACCCAGCTCATTTGCACGTTGCGGAACACGCGCTCGGGGTGGGGCATCATGGCGGTGAAGCGGCCGTCGGCCGTGGTCACTGCGGTCAAGCCACCGGCCGAGCCGTTGGGGTTGAAGGGGTACTGCTCGGTGGCCTGACCCAGGTTGTCCACATAGCGCATGGCACCAATCACCTGGTCTGCATTGCCACGGAACTTGAAGTTGGCATAACCCTCGCCGTGCGCCACGGCGATGGGCAGGCGCGAGCCGGCCATGCCTTGCAGGAACAGGCTGGGCGAGTCCAGCACTTCCACCATGCTCAGACGCGCTTCAAAGCGGTTGCTCTGGTTTTGCGTAAAGCGCGGCCAGTCCTGGGCACCGGGGATGATGTCGGCCAGCTCGGCAAACATCTGGCAGCCGTTGCACACGCCCAGGCCAAAGGTATCGGTACGGCCAAAGAACTGCTGGAACTGCTCGGACAGCCTATCGTTGAAGGTGATGGAGCGCGCCCAGCCAATGCCGGCACCCAGGGTGTCGCCATAGCTGAAGCCGCCGCAGGCCACCACACCGGCAAAGTCCTTGAGCTGTGCACGGCCGGTCTGCAGGTCGGTCATGTGCACGTCCACGGCCTCAAAACCGGCTTCGGTGAAGGCGTAAGCCATTTCCACATGTGAGTTCACGCCCTGCTCCCGCAGCACGGCCACGCGAGGCTTGGCCTGCAGGTTCAGGAAAGGCGCAGCCACGTTCTCTTGCGGATCGAACGTCAGCTGCACATGCATGCCGGGATCGCTGGGCACGCCCACGCTGGCATGTTCGCTGTCGGCGCAGACGGGGTTGTCGCGCTGCTGGGCGATCTTCCAGCTCACGGCATCCCAGACCTGGTGCAGGTCGGAAAGCGTGGCACCGAACACCTTTTTGGCATCGCGCCAGACCTGCAGCTCACCCTTGCCCATATCCACGGGCGAGGATGCGGGACGGGTCTTGCCCACAATATGGCTGCAGGTGGCCAGGCCATGTTCGCGCAGGGTTTGCAGCACGGCGGCGCGGTCGGCCGTCTTGATCTGCAGCACGGCACCTAGCTCTTCGTTGAACAGGGCGCGCAGCGTCAGGTCTTCGCGGCGGCCGGAAACCTGGCCGCCCCAGTTCTTGCCTTCGCCGCTGTCCATGCGGCTGTCGCTGATGCCATCACCCTCGGTGATCAGCATGTCCACATTCAGGGCCACGCCCACATGGCCGGCAAAGGCCATCTCGGCCACGGTGGCCAGCAGGCCGCCATCGCCACGGTCGTGGTAGGCCAGGATCTGCTCCTTGGCACGCAAGGCGTTCACGGCGTCCACCAGGGCGATCAAGTCCTTGGCATCGTCCAAATCCGGCGTTTCATTGCCGGCCTGGTTCAGCACCTGACCCAGGATGGAGCCGCCCATGCGCATCTTGCCGCGCGACAGATCGACCAGCACCAGGGTGGTGTCTTCTTCCGTGGCGTCCAGCTGTGGGGTCAGCGTGGTGCGCACATCGTCAATGGATGCAAAGCCCGTGATGATCAGGCTGACCGGCGAAGTCACCTTCTTGGTCTGGCCGTTCGCAGTCCATTGCGTGCGCATGGACAAAGAGTCCTTGCCCACGGGGATGGAAATGTTCAAAGCCGGGCACAGCTCCATGCCCACGGCCTTCACGGTGGCGTACAGCGCGGCGTCTTCGCCTGCTTCGCCGCAGGCGGCCATCCAGTTGGCAGACATCTTCACCTTGGACAGCGCGATGGGCGCGGCCAGCATATTGGTGATGGCCTCGGCCACGGCCATGCGGCCCGAGGCGGGTGCGTTGATGGCGGCCAGCGGTGTGCGCTCGCCCATGGCCATGGCTTCGCCCTTGAAGCCCTGGTAGTCAGCCAGGGTCACGGCCACGTCGGCCACGGGAACCTGCCAGGGGCCCACCATCTGGTCGCGGTGGGTCAGGCCACCCACGGCGCGGTCGCCGATGGTGATGAGGAAGCGCTTGGAGGCAACAGTCGGATGAGCCAAGACCTCAATCACGGCCTTTTCCAGCGGCACGCCGGTCAGGTCGATGGCGGGCAGCGCACGCTCCACCGTGCTCACGTTCTTGACCATCTTGGGCGGCTTGCCCAGCAGCACGTCCATGGGCATGTTCACGGGCAGCTTCTGCTCGCCAGATTCCACGGCCGTGTCGTCCAGCACCAGCTGGCGCTCTTCGGTGGCCGTGCCGATCACGGCAAACGGGCAGCGCTCGCGCTCGCAGAAAGCGGTGAACTCGGGCAGCGATTCGGGCGCAATCGCCAGCACATAGCGCTCTTGCGATTCGTTGGACCAGATTTCCTTGGGCGCCAGGCCGGATTCCTCCAGATTCACAGCGCGCAGGTCAAAACGGGCGCCACGGCCGGCGTCATTGGTCAACTCGGGGAAGGCGTTGGACAGGCCGCCGGCACCCACGTCGTGGATGGCCAGAATCGGGTTCTTATCACCCTGCTGCCAGCAGTGGTTGATGACCTCTTGCGCACGGCGCTCGATCTCGGGGTTGCCGCGTTGCACCGAGTCAAAGTCCAGCTCGGCCGCATTCGTGCCGCTGGCCATGGAGCTGGCTGCACCACCGCCCATGCCGATGCGCATGCCGGGGCCACCCAGCTGGATCAGCAGCGTGCCTGCAGGGAACAGAATCTTCTGGGTCTGGCCGGCATCGATCACGCCCAGGCCGCCGGCAATCATGATGGGCTTGTGGTAGCCGCGGGTGATGTCACCGACTTGCTGCTCGTACTCACGGAAGTAGCCGGTCAGATTGGGACGGCCGAATTCGTTGTTGAAGGCTGCACCACCCAGAGGGCCTTCAATCATGATTTGCAGCGGGCTGGCAATGTGCTCAGGCTTGCCCACTTCGCTGCCCCAGAGCTTGGAGACGGTGAAGCCCGTCAGGCCTGCCTTGGGCTTGGAGCCTCGGCCGGTGGCGCCTTCATCACGGATTTCACCGCCGGCGCCGGTGGATGCACCGGGGAAGGGCGAGATGGCCGTGGGGTGGTTGTGCGTTTCCACCTTCATCAGCACATGGCTGGTAGCGCTCAGCTTTTGGTAGCTGGGTGCACTGGCTGTATCTGCGTCAGAGGCCTGTTTGCCATCAAATCTGGCGGTGAACCGCTCGACCTCATGGCCTTCCATGATGGAGGCATTGTCCGAATACGCCACCACCGTGTGCTGGGGCGAGACGGCCTCGGTGTTGCGGATCATGCCGAACAGCGATTTGTCTTGCGCCACACCATCGATGGTGAAGTTGGCGTTGAAGATCTTGTGGCGGCAATGCTCGGAGTTCGCCTGGGCGAACATCATCAGCTCCACATCGGTGGGGTTGCGCTTGAGGCCCTTGAAGGCGTTTTCGAGGTACTCGATCTCGTCTTCGGCCAGGGCCAGGCCCCATTGCTTGTTGGCTTTTTCCAGCGCGGCGCTGCCGCCACCCAGCACGTCCACAAACTCCATGGGCTGGGCTTGCAGGGTGGAGAACAGGGTCTCGGCTTCGGCGCGCGTGGCAAACACCGACTCGGTCATGCGGTCGTGCAGCAGCGCGGCGATTTGCGCGGTCTGCTCGGCCGTCAGCTCGGGCGTGCCGCCCAGCAGGCCGGATTTGAGGCCCACGCGGTACTCGGTGATGCGCTCCACGCGGAACACGGAAAGACCGCAGTTGCGGGCAATGTCCGTGGCCTTGGAGGCCCAGGGCGAGATGGTGCCCATGCGCGGGGTGACGACAAAGGCCAGGCCCTCGTTCGCACCTTCGTAAGGGTCGCCATAAGTCAAGAGCGCCGACAGGCGCTCTTGCAATGCGGGCACAGGAAGTCCCTCTGTGGCCACCAGGTGGACAAACCGTGCGGCAATGCCGGTGATCTTGGGGTGGATGGCGACCAGGTCGGTCAGAAGCTGTTGGGCGCGGAACGAGCTCAGGGCGTTTCCACCCTCAAACTGTGTCAAATGCAAGGTCACGTGGCGGCCTGTTTATGTGAAGGCTGGTGAAAAGCGCCATGGTCAGGCCCTGCAGATGAGGGCTGGGCCAGGGCGCTGAATCGGTGAGCCTCCGATTTTACCGCGCCTGGGGCTAACCCGAGGCTTAACGCCTATTTACGCCCACTTCGGTGCCCCGCCAATGCCTAAAGCAGGGAGAGCCAAGCATGCCAGCACCTGCAAAGACGCCGCCCGCAGCATGCCCAAGCCTGCGATGGGATAATTCCCTGCATGAGCATCACCTTGAAGACCCCCGAAGACATTGAGCGCATGCGCATCGCAGGCCGCTTTGCTTCGGACGTGCTGGACTACATCACCCCCCATATCCAGCCCGGCATCACCACCCAGCAAATCGACGATCTGTGCGCAGAGCGCATGGCACAGCAAGGCACCAAGACGGCCTGCCTGGGCTACCAGCCTCCAGGCATGACGCCCTACCCGGCCTATGTCTGCACCTCGGTCAACCATGTGGTCTGCCACGGCATCCCCAATGACAAACCGCTGAAAAAAGGCGACATCGTCAACGTGGACGTGACGGTGATCACCGAAGACGGCTGGTTTGGCGACAACAGCCGCATGTTCATCATCGGCGAGGGCTCGATCGCGGCCAAGCGCCTGTGCCAGCTCACGTTTGATGCCATGTGGAAAGGCATTCAGCAGGTCAAGCCCGGCGCCACGCTGGGCGATATCGGCCACGCCATCCAGAGCTTTGCCGAAGGCCACAATCTGTCGGTGGTGCGTGAGTACTGCGGCCACGGCATTGGCCAGGTCTTCCACGACGAACCCCAGGTGCTGCACTACGGCCGCCCCGGCACCGGCGTGGTGCTGGAAGAAGGCATGGTCTTCACCATCGAGCCCATGCTCAACCTGGGCAAGCGCGACATCAAGGCCATGCCTGATGGCTGGACCGTGGTCACCAAGGACCGCAGCCTGACCGCGCAATGGGAGCTGATGCTGGCCGTCACCAAGACGGGCTATGACGTGCTGACCTGGTCCGATGGCTCGCCCACGCCGCCCGGCTTCATCACTGCCATCCGCACTTGAAATAGGACACCCCCCCTGAGTCGCCTACGGCGCCTTCCCCCCGCTCTTCGCTCGCTGCGCTCGCGGGCAGGGGGACAACACCGGCGCTGCGGGGCGGCCCTTGCGCGGTGTCTCTGGGCTGGGGCGCGCCGGTTTTATGCGCTGGGGCTTGATGGGGGCTGGGCGATGTACAAGCCCTCCCGTGGGCACGTCATGCCACCTTCTCCCGCTCTTCGCTCGCTGCGCTCGCGGGCAGGGGGACAACACCAGCGCTGCGGGGCGGCCCTTGCGCGGTGTCTCTGGACTGGGCTGCGCCGGTTTTATGCACCAGGGCCTGATTGAGGCTGGGGGATATGCAAGCGCCCCCTGGGAGCATCACGCTCATCCTCTCGCAGCGCTGCGCTCGCGGGCAGGAGACGACACCAGCGCGGCGGGGCGACCCCTTGCGCGGCAGCCCTGATATGGGCTGCGTCGGCTTTGCTGCTTCAGGACCTGATTGGGGTTGCGTGCCATCCCAACCCTCCCCGTTGGCACACCGCGCATGCACCCACCATGCAGAGCTGAGGTGCCAGCCCCAGCTTCTGCACCCTGCCCTACTCCCCCAGACCCCGCCCCGCCGCTGCACCGTCCAGGTCCAGCGGCTTTTTTGCGCGCATTCCATTTGTCCGCTATATTCGCTATTCATTTATGGAATAGCGATACCAAATGATTTAACTGGGATTTAAGCACCCCGAAAACATGTATTTAATACTTTCTTAATACTTTATTTTAAAAATAAAAGGTTTTTTATTATTTCAATACAAATCAATAACTTGCATCTCTTGACTCATATCAAACCCATTAACTGACATGAAACTGAAAATCCCATTCACACGATGATGGATTTTCAAACCATGGCAGATAAAACCCCATTCCCCCTGACGCAGAACCCAGGGCAGACCAAGCGGACGTTTCTGCAAGAGCTGGTGGCACTGGCCACCACTTTCGGCCTGGCAGGTTCCGCCCAGGCCGGTATGCCGGGTGCCCCAGGCTTTCAGCCCACACGCCGCCCAGGCATGGAGGGCAAGCGCTTCGGCATGCTGGTCGATATGCGCAAGTGCATTGGCTGCCAGGCCTGCACGGTGAGCTGCTCGGTCGAGAACATGCCGCCCATTGGCCAGTTCCGTACCACGGTGCTGCAGTACGAGGTGGACCAGCCGGGCAATGCCCCGGCCATGGTCAGCCTGCCGCGGCTGTGCAACCACTGCGACGAGCCGCCCTGCGTGCCCGTGTGCCCGGTGCAGGCCACGTTCCAGCGCACCGACGGCATTGTGCTGGTGGACAACGAGCGCTGCGTGGGCTGCGGCTACTGCGTCCAGGCCTGCCCTTATGACGCGCGCTTTATCAACCACGAGACCCAGACCGCAGACAAGTGCACCTTCTGCGAGCACCGCCTCGAAGTCGGCCTGCTGCCGGCCTGCGTGGAAAGCTGCGTGGGTGGCGCCCGCGTGATTGGCGACCTCAACGACCAGCACAGCGAAATCAACCAGCGCATGGCCGCGCACCAGGACGAGATCAAGGTGCTCAAGCCCGAGATGAAGACCGAACCGCGCGTGTTCTACATCGGCCTGCCCGATGAGTTTGTCCATGGCGTCGATGGCCAGGCCAGCGTGCGCTTGATCGCAGAACACTAAGAAGGAGCCCCTCATGCAAATCATTGAACTCCTGACCCCTGCCTACGAAGTCGCCTGGCTGCCTTGGGCCGTGCAGTACTTCTTCCTCGTCGGCGTGGCCACCGGCGCCGCGCTGCTGGCCAGTGCCTGCGCCTTTGGCGCCCCCGGCAGCCTGCGCCAGCGCCTGTTGCCCGCCGTGCTGCTGACGCTGACCGTGAGCGTGATCGCCGCGCCGGTGTCGCTGCTGGCCGACCTGCACCAGCCCGCACGCTTCTGGCATTTCTATGCCCACTTCACCTCCTGGTCGTGGATGTCGGTGGGCGCCCTGCTGCTGCCGGTGTTCCTCATGCTCAGCCTGGCGCTGATCGCCAGTTGGTGGCTGGGCAAGCCCGGCTGGATGCGCGCCATCGCCCCGCTGCTGGTGCTGTCGGCACTGACCATCACCGTCTACACCGGTGCAGAGCTGATGGTCATCCGCTCGCGTCCGCTGTGGAACACGCTGTGGGTGCCCGTCAACCTGGCGCTGACCGGCTGGCTGGCCACCGTGGGCACCACTTTTGTGCTGGAGCGCTTTCTGCCCGCCAAGCACCGCCTGGATGCGGCGGCGCTGCAGGCATTGCGCAGCGTAGGCCTGCTGCTGGCGGCCGCACTGGTCGCCGTGGCATTGATCTGGGCGGCCTCTGGCTTGGCCGGCGGCAACCCCTCTTTCGACGCCGCCCTGCGCCTGTGGAATGACTTCCCGGTCTGGCGCATGACCATGCTGGGCTCGGCCCTGTTCGGTGCCGTGGTGGTGGGCGCGCTGCTGCGTGGCAAGCACCGTCTGGGCGCCAAGGGCTTCACCCTGGTGCTGGGCCTGGGGCTGGCGGCTGCGGCCTGGGCCTTCCGCTGGGCCTTGTTCATGGGCGTGCAAGGCGTGCCCAAATTCGGCGCTGGCCTCTACCTCTACCACATGCCTCTGGGCGGCGACGGCCTGCTGGGCATGCTGGGTGTGGCCGGCCTGTGCGTGGCCCTGGTGGCCATGGCGAACTGGGCACTGGAGCTGTTCCCGGCCCGCACCGCCGCCACCGCGGCCTGAGCCCCGGCTCCACACATATCTAGCCAAATAGGCATTTCACGCAATACCCAAGCGCACTGGCAGCTATCAAAATCACAAAATAGCCGCCAGTGCCCGCCCAGAAAGGGCTGCACATGACTGACAAAAAAATCCCCTCCACACCCGCGCAATCGAATGACGCCGATGTGGCCCGCCGCCGCCTGCTGCTGCGCGGTGGTGCCGTGGCCGGTGGCCTGGCCGCTTTTGCTGCCGGCTATGGCGAAACCCTGACCCGGGGCGCCAAGGGCCTGATTGCCGGCACCTCCGGCACCGCCACCAAGAGCGCCACGCGCGGCAACTCGCTGACGCCGGAATTCCGCATTGACCCCGTCACCGGCCAGCTGAGCACCCAGCCCGGCCAGGTGGTCAGCCCCTCTTCCTGCCTGGGCTGCTGGACGCAATGCGGCATCCGCGTACGCGTGGACACCGAGCACAACCAGATCCTGCGCGTGGCCGGCAACCCCTACCACCCGCTGGCCACCACCCGCCATGCGCCCATGGACACGCCGGTGCGCGAGGTCTATGCCATGCTGGGCGGCGACAACGGCCTGGAAGGCCGCGCCACCAGCTGCGCACGCGGCTCGGCCATGTTCGAGCACCAAAAGGCTCCGCACCGCGTGCTGGGCCCGCTCAAGCGCGTGGGCCCGCGCGGCTCCGGCCAGTGGAAGAGCATCACCCTGGAAGAGCTGGTGCGTGAAATCTGCGAAGGCGGCGACCTGTTTGGCGAAGGCCATGTGGAAGGCCTGGCCGCCATCCGCGACGTGAACACGCTGATCGACGCCGACAACCCCGAATACGGCCCCAAGGCCAACCAGCTGCTGGTGACCGATGCCTCCAACGAAGGCCGCACGCCCCTGATCAACCGCTTTGCAAAGCAGTCCTTTGGCACGGTCAACGTGGCCAACCACGGCGCCTACTGCGGCCAAACCTACCGCGTGGGCACGGCGGCGGCCCTGGGCAACATCCCCGGCATGCCCCACGGCAAGCCGGACTGGAAGAACTCCCGCTTCGGCCTGTTCATCGGCACGGCGCCCGCCCAGGCCGGCAACCCCTTCCAGCGCATGGGCCGCGAGCTGTCCGAGGCCCGCACCCGCCCCGAGCAGACCTATAAGTACGTGGTGGTCTCGCCCGTGCTGCCCACCTCGTCCAGCCTGGCCGCCGGTGACAACAACCGCTGGCTGCCCATCAAGCCCGCCACCGACCTGGCCCTGGCCATGGGCCTGATCCGCTGGATCATCGACAACGAGCGCTATGACAAGCAGTTCCTGACCCAGCCCGGCCCTGTAGCCATGGCCGCCGCCGGCGAAGCCAGCTGGAGCAACGCCACCCATTTGCTCATCAACGAGCCCAAGCACCCACGCTACGGCCAGTTTTTGCGCGGCGCCGACATCGGCCTGCCCATGCCCGAGCCGGTGGACGAGAAAACGCCTGCCGAAGATGTGTACGTGGTGCAGCTGGCCGATGGCAGCCTGGCCCCCCACACCGTGGACCAGGCCGCCGAGCTGGTGGTGGAGCGCGCCTTCACCCCCATCAAGGCAGCTGACGCCGCCGAAGACCCAGCCCCCATGGCCCTGTGCTCCTCGTTTGTGAAGCTGCGTGCCGAAGCCCATAAGCAGACGCTGGAGGAATACTCCGCCCTGTGCGGCGTGCCCGTAGCCGAGATCGAAGCCCTGGCCAAGGAGTTCACCAGCCATGGCAAGCAGGCCGTGGCCAACTCCCACGGCGGCACCATGAGCGGCTCGGGCTTTTACACGGCCTATGCCATTGCCATGCTGAACAATCTGATCGGCAACCTCAACGTCAAGGGCGGCTGGGTGCTGGACGCCGGCCCCTTCGGCCCCTTTGGCCCCGGCCCGCGCTACAACTTCGCCCAGTTCGAAGGCGCGGTGAAGCCCACGGGCGTGGCCCTGTCGCGCACCCGCTTCCCCTACGAAAAGACCAGCGAGTTCAAGCGCAAAAAAGAGGCCGGCGAGAACCCCTACCCCGCCAAGGCCCCCTGGTATCCGGCCCCTGGCGGCCTGTCCAGCGAAATGCTGGCCGCCGGCATGCTGGGCTACCCCTATCCGGTCAAGGCCTGGATCAACCACATGAGCAACCCGGTGTACGCCATCTGCGGCTTCGAGAACGCGCTGGTGGATGCCATCAAAGACCCCAAGAAGCTGCCGCTGTTTGTCTCGGTGGACCCCTTTATCAACGAGACCTCGGCCCTGGCCGACTACATCGTGCCCGACACCGTCACCTACGAAAGCTGGGGCATTGGCGCCCCCTGGGCCGACGTGGTGGCCAAGAGCAGCACCGTGCGCTGGCCTGTGGTGGAAGCCGCCACGGCCAAGACGGCCGAAGGCAAGCCCGTGAGCTTTGAGAGCTTTGTGTTTGCCGTGGCCAAGCAGCTGCAGCTGCCCGGCTTTGGCAAGAACGCCATGAGCACCAAGGAAGGCGAGCCACTGGATCTGGAAAGCTCTGAAGACTTCTACCTGCGCGGCATGTGCAACATCGCCTACCAGGCCGGCAAGCCCGTGCCCGAAGCCAGCGATGACGACATCGCCATCACCGGCTTAGCCAAATGGATGCCGGCGCTCGAAGCCCGCGTCAAGCCCGAGGAAGTGCGCCGCGTGGCCATGGTGATGAGCCGTGGCGGCCGCTTTGACCGCGTGGAAGACGCCTGGAAGGACGAGCACATCAAGGCGGCCTACAAGTTCCCGGTGCAAATCTGGCACGAAGGCCTGTCCAAGATGCGCCACTCCATGACCGGCGAGCGCTACAGCGGCTGCCCCACCTGGTACCCCACCCGCTTTGCCGACGGCAGCGATATGCGCAAGCTCTACCCCGAGCAGGAATGGCCGCTGACCATGAGCAGCTACAAGTCCAATCTGATGAGCAGCATGTCGATTGCCGCCTCGCGCCTGCGCCAGGTGCACCCGCACAACCCCATCAGCCTGCACAAGGTGGATGCGGCCAAGCTGGGCATTGCCAATGGCGACCACATCGAGGTTTCCACCCCCGGCGCCAAGCTGCAGGGCGTGGCCCTGGTGCGCGAGGGCGTGGCCCCCGGTGCCATTGCCATCGAGTACGGCTATGGCCACAAGCAACTGGGCGCCGTGGCCCACACCGTGGACGGCAAGCCCACCCATGCCAACCCCCAGCATGGCAACGGCGTCAACCTCAACCGCCTGGGCTTTACCGACCCCACCCGCCCTGCCAAGGACAACACCTGGATCGACTGGGTGTCCGGCGCCGTGGTGCGCCAGGGCCTGCCGGTGAAGGTGCGCAAGGTCTAAACACCCGAGCAGGCTTGCTGCGCTAGCATTACCGCCAGCGCGCCCCACAACCCCGCCCTCGGCGGGGTTTGTTTTTTTGGGTGCATGCACTACAAAAGAAAGAGAAGCACTGATGTCTACCCCACCACCACCCAAGCACTGGTCCCGCGTGGAAATGCTGCACCAGACCGTGCGCAACCCCCACATCCACATCAAAGGCCAGCACAGCTATTACAGCGATGCCTGGGATGGCGGCTTCGAGCAGTCGGTGGTGCGCTATCTGTATGGCGATGCCTACAGCCTGCAGCACTGGCAACCGCAGTGGGAGATTGACCCGCTCTACATTGGCGACTATGTGTGCATAGGCGCTGAGGCGGTGATTTTGATGGGGGGCAACCACACCCACCGGGCCGACTGGTTCAGCCTCTACCCCTTTGCCGACAACATCAGCAAGGCCTACCAGGGCAAAGGCCCCACCACCCTAGGCGACGGCGCCTGGATTGGCATGCGCGCCATGATCATGCCGGGCGTGAGCATTGGCGAAGGTGCCGTGGTGGCAGCCAACGCCGTGGTCACCCGCGATGTGGCGCCCTATAGCGTGGTGGGCGGCAACCCGGCCCAGCACATCAAGCACCGCTTTGCCGAGGACGTGATTGCGCGGCTGCTGGCGCTCAAGATCTACGACTGGCCAGCCGAAAAATTCCAGCGCCTGCAGCCCCTGCTGTGTGCCTGCGATATCGACGCGCTGGAACGCGCTGCAGCCGACACCCCTTGAAGGGAAGCCCCATGCCCACCTATATCGCGCTGCTGCGTGCCGTCAATGTCGGCGGCAGCGGCAAGCTGCCCATGACGGAGTTGAAAGCCATGTGCGAGGCCGAAGGCTTTGCGCAGGTGCAAACCTATATCGCCAGCGGCAATGTGGTGTTTCGCACCGAACAAACCGCGCCCCAAATCCAGGCCGCGCTGGCCCGTCGATTGGCCGCCTATGCAGGCAAGCCGGTAGGCGTGCTCGTGCGCACCACCCAGGAAATGGCCGAGGTGCTCGCGGCCAACCCTTTCCCCCAAGCCCCAGGCAAGCGCACGGTGGCCATTTTTCTGGATGCACCGCCGCCCGCAGACACCCTGAAGCAAATCCGTGGCCAGGTTGACGAGCAGGTCCAACTGGGCGCACGCGAAATCTATGTGGCCTATGGTGCAGACATGGGCCGCTCCAAGCTCAAGATTCCGGCGGCCGAACAGGGCACGGCCAGGAATATGAATACGGTGGCCAAGTTGGTGGAGATGGCGGGAGCGATGTGAGCTGCGGGCTTTTGGCGGTGTGCACATGGCGGCTTCCGACCGAGGCTGTGTGAAAACGCTTGGCCGCTCACGCTTCAAAATTTAAAATCACAGCACCCGGTTTTAGCGAGGTGACCCATGAAGCGATTCATTGAAGGCCAGGCCCGCGAGCAAGTGACCTTGCTGCCCGAGTGTCTCGATGACTTTGTGGGTGTAGACAATCCCGTGCGCATTGTCGATGCGTTCGTTGAAGAACTGGACTTGTGTTCGATGGGCTTTGATGGGGCAACACCTGCAGCCACAGGTCGCCCGGCTTATCACCCTGCGGTACTGCTCAAGGTCTACATCTACGGGTATCTCAACCGCATCCAATCCAGCCGCTGCCTGGAGCGTGAAGCGCAGCGCAATGTGGAGCTCATGTGGCTCACTGGCCGTTTGTCACCTGACTTCAAAACAATCGCTGATTTCCGTCGAGATAACGGCGCAGGCATCCGCAATGTATGCCGCCGGTTCGTAGTGCTGTGTCGTGATCTGAAGCTGTTTACCAAGGCTCTGGTAGCGATTGATGGCAGCAAGTTCAAAGCCGTCAACACTCGTGACAAGAACTTCACCTTGGGCAAGATTGACAAGCGCCAACAGCAGATCGAAGAAAGCATTCAGCGCTACCTGGCAGATCTGGATACAGCAGATCGCACGCAGCCTGCGGAGCTTGAGGCGCGGACCACCCGACTCCAAGACAAGATAGCCTTGCTGCGCAAACAAATGCAGGCACTCGATGAGGTGAAGGAACAACTCAAAGAGCAGCCGGACAAGCAGCTATCAACAACAGACCCAGATGCCAGATCCATGGCCACCAGTGGCCGAGGCTCTGGCATGGTGGCCTATAACGTTCAGGTAGCGGTAGATGCCAAACATCATCTGATCGTCGCCCATGAAGTGATCAATCAAGGCCATGACAGAAGTGCTCTTGCTGCCATGGCACTGGCTGCACGCAAGGCCATGGGCAAACGCAAGCTGCAAGCCATTGCGGACCGTGGCTATTACAGTGGTGAGCAGATCAAAGCATGCGAAGACACTGGTGTAGCAGCCATTCTTCCCAAGCCCAATACATCTGGTGCGCGTGCCAAAGGCCGCTTCGATCGCTCAGACTTCATCTACATCCAGAAAGATGACGAATACCAGTGCCCCGCAGGACAGCGGGCCATCTACCGCTTCACCCGCGAGGAGGCAGGTCTGCAAATGCGACGCTACTGGAGCAGCGCTTGCAAACAATGCCCAATCAAATCCCAGTGCACGCCCAGCGATTACCGCCGCATCAGTCGATGGGAGCACGAAGACGTCGTGGAGCGAGCGCAGCAGCGTTTGGACCAAATGCCTGACGCCATGATGGTGAGAAGGCGGACGGTGGAGCATGTGTTCGGCACGCTCAAGCATTGGATGGGGTACACGCACTTCCTAACCAGGCGGCTGCCGAATGTGAGCACCGAGATGAGCTTGAATGTGCTGGCCTACAACCTTAAGCGAGTGCTTGGAATTCTTGGGTTCGCAAGAACCATGGCTGCAATGCGTCTGGTAGGCAGGTGAGCCCTTTTAAAGGGTGAAATTGGAGTCAGAAACGGCGTTGGATGCCCGATTGGGAGGGGACAGGTCGTTCTTGAGGGAAAAAATCTTCAACACCACGAAATGCAAGAGCTTGTTGACCCATTGGCTGAGATGCCGGTGAAGTTTTTGAGTTTCCACACAGCCTCGACCCGTTGCCGCCGCTCAGCCGCTGCAGAAGCGGTCAACCACGAAATTCGGCAGCCGTCCCAATGCTGCCGGTCGCTAGCGGCAGCTCTAGGAAAGGCGCGACTCAGACAACGTCAATTTGTCGCGCGGTGTGTAACATTTGCGTCTTGGCACGCCAGAGCACGTACTCTGAGTGGTAGACCAAGGGGAGAAAATGGCATGGCGGAGGCTGGCGGCGCAACCACTCAGGCGGGAATCTTCTATCAGAACAGCGTCGCGGCGCTTAATCTTGCCGATCTGTTGGAACTAGGCGCGGTTCCTCCCAGAGAGCGAGTCATTGAGGTTCGTGTCGAAGCACCTGCCGATGTTGATGACATCGTTGTCCGTTACGCAGATGGTCACTGTCAGTACTTGAACGTCAAGACCGACATCACGCCTGGCAGTGAACCGTGGAAAGCACTTTGGAAGAGTCTCCGTATGCAGTTTAATCGGGTGGACTTTGGTCCGGACGATCAGCTGACAATCGTTCTGGAAGGATTGACACCCCAGGCTAGGAACCTTCGTGACATCTGCCAGCGAGCAGCATCATCTCTGGATGAGGCTGCATTCCGAGAGAGCTTAGCTGAAGCGCACAAGAAACTCTTCTCTGGAATTGAGTCGCTCATCGGCTCTCCTGCGGAACTGCTGGAAATTCTGCGACGCACTACGGTTCAGATACTTTCTGAGGATCAAATATTCGCCGAGTTTTCACGCCGGAGGCTGGGCGGAAAATTCGTACTCCCTGCGACATTGTTGACTACGTTGCGCGATATCGCTGGCGGCGGTGCTCGTGTACGAATGCTGTTTCGCGCAGCACCGCTGCGTCGGCGGCTCCTGTCCGAGCACGAAATCAACGTACTCGAACCTGCCGAATGGGGTTTGCCTGCGTACCGTGCCACCGTTTTGGCTACGGCGCGAATTCAAATTCCCGGCACATCAGTATCTGGATCAACAGAAGATTTATTTGTATGGCCGCGAGCCCAGTTCTATGAGCGTACCCAGCTCTCGGATTTTGATGATGAAGACCAGCTCGAACGCGCTTTCGAGAAGGCCGCTGCGGTCGACATGCAGGCATTTCCTTCAGAGCATCTCAATCGATGTGTTGTTGTCGCTGGGCCAGGGCATGGTAAATCCGCACTCTTAAGCGCTGTCGCAGGGCGTCTCGCCAGAGGACCTTACGTGCCAGTCCTTGTTCCGCTGGCCTCGTTGGCAGCCAGTGATATCGGCATCATGGAATTTCTGGCGACGCATATCAATCGGGATTTTGAGGTTAGGGCTGACTGGCCTAGGCTTGCAGAGCAGGGCTTAGTCGTCATGCTTTTTGATGGCCTGGACGAAATTCCACTGAGTGCCCGGCCAGCGCTACTGAGGCGAATAGAAACCTTCTCCGCTCGTTATTCAACTGCCCCGTGGATGCTCACTGTGCGCGATCCATCTGTCCTATCGGAGCCATCGAACGCGAGACTAGTAGAGTTACTCCCGCTCGGCGACGAAGACATGGTGCGGTTTGTGGAGGCCATGAAAAAGCACTTATCTGCCGTCGATGTTTATTCATTCATGGAACGTTTAAACGTCCATCCTGACATCAAACATCTGGCGAGAATTCCTCTGTTCCTAAGCATATTGCTAGCGACAGTCAAGGATGTGAGCGTTGATCTCCCTGCCACTCGGTCTGATCTAATTGAAGGGTATCTGAAGACCCTTTTCTCCCCCCATATTCATAAAGTGATTGCCGGTGGGAGTGATCGTGTCGGGCTACTTCGTGAGATCGCGGAAACTCTTGCTTTCGAGCGACTGGAGCGACAGGAAATCGGTGCAAGTGAACGTGAGGTTCGTGAGCTCATCTCTCGCGCCGGACAGACTAGTGATGAGGCAGAGCAGCTCTTCGAGCGTTTGCGTGCGAACGGGATTTTGAGGCAGCAGAGCTCTATCAGACTGCAGTTCCCATTTCCAATCGTTCAAGAGTATCTGGCAGCGTGCTACTTGCTCCGGCAAGTACCTGAGTCTCTGTCGAGTCGAATCGATGATGCGATCCTGCGCCCCTGGGCTCAAGTCATTCAGTTTGCTCTTGAGCAACATCCAAATCCCATACCCGTCATTCGTGTCATGTTGGAAAGGACTGATGACGCCTTCTGCACCGGCCTTCGACTTGTCGGGCGATGCATTGCCAATGGCGCGCGCGTCAATGCCTCATTACGAAACGAGGTTGCAGACAGGCTTGTTCAGTTTTGGGTTGATGCGCCGTATGGAGCGCGCAGTCGGGTGGGTGGTCTGATAGCGGAGAGCTTTTCCAACCCAATACGGCCCGCCTTGAGAGCAGCCGTACATCACAAATGGCTAATGCACGATGGCGGTGGGGAAATAGTGTCTCGTGAAAAAGATCAGGAGCTGACTATGAGCATCTTGAAAGGATTTATGGATGGGAAGCTGGATAGATTTACTTTCTATCACAGCTTCAAGCCGGCAATTAGTGCCGCTGGGAATGTTGCTTTCAAGGCCATACTTGATCGTATCCATAAAACCGACCTGAGCACACAACAGGAAGGTCTATGCAGCTTGTTAGCGCATTTCCTTCCGGGCAGCGTTTCGCGCGAATTAGTTCTGGCTACGGCATCGGATGAGCGCCTCCCTCGAAAGACCAGGCTACTAATCCTATGCATTGCGGGTCCACCATTAAGCGCGGAGTCGATTCGATTAATTCAGAGTGCTTTTTATCAAGAGAATGAAGATGAAATTTGGGAGGCAATGAGCCTCCTCGCTGTTGACCCTCATCGCAGTGATGAATTCATTCGTGTACTGCGGGATGAACAACTTCCACTTGAAAGACGCAAAAAGATTGCGGAATATATCGGCCAGCCATTTTTCACTACTGCTGAGCTCAACGCCTTCGTCGCGAAGTGCATTACTGAGGTCGACATTCATCCAGATATTATGGACATTTTTCAGCTTTTTTCTGCTCGGCTCGGTGATAGATTGGACTTCTCGCAACTCCTCGAGAAGATGGTAGATGGGCGAATAGAGCTGGCGGCGCAGGTGGTTTCCTTGTTTGGGCATCATCCTGACCGAATACTTGCAGAGCGGGCCGCTGACTTGGCCGAGGAGCGAGTAGTCGAAGTTTCGGATGCTGTCCGGCTGGGGCGTGCTGCGACAACTGGAATGTTGTATGTCTTTGAGATGGACTCGTTTATGTCCGGAGCGCTACGCCATGCTGCTCCGCACGCAGGCACAGGTCGCTGGATGCAATTGGTGGAAAAATGGTCGGATCGCGATGACCTCAGCATTGTGCAGAAACTTCAGCTTCTGACTTGCGCCTCTCAACTCGGGTCGATCCGTGCGCTTGCAAGGCTGAGAGCCGAGGTTCTGTTACTTGATCCTGACGCTGCAGTGTTCGATCTGGAGGATGATTTCGGACACCAGATGAGCGACGCTGTCCGGGAAGTTCGGCGCGCATCACCTCCTCTACCGCTATGCCTCGGGGAAAAGTTCGTACACGCGAAAAGGCCGAACCTTTCTCTGGTGGGGGTGACTGCAATAGCAGCCCACGGCAGTCATGAGGCGCTGCAGTTGCTACTCAAGCTTCATGGGGAGGTTAACGAGTGGTTCTTGAGAAGCTCCATGGAGGATGCCATCGAGTCACTGTCTGCAAAGCTGAGCGTGGCTGTGAGGCGAGATGGCGACACGCTAAGTACTAACTAGCTGCGACGAGTGACTTCTAATTGACGTCGAGTTCCAGGGAACGAAGGTCGGAAACGGGTCGAGGGCAGTGCTGAGCGTCCGCTATCAGGCAGCCACATCGACCATCCGGATTTGGCCGTCTGCGACCGTTGCAAATTGCCCCGCTGCGGAAGCACAGACTTCCTTCCCTCTTCGCGGACCTTGGATGCGACCTATGCCGATGGCCATACCTGCGTGGATTCTCCATCACAGAAGTTGCCAAGGCCTTGCCACCAACGTCGGCTTTCAGGACTGAGCATCTGCTGATGGGTCTCGTTTTTTCCGAACCGCGCGTGAAACTAAAGGAAGAACCTTATTCGAAGGTTTCGTCTTCGCTAACACGCGGGTAGCTTGCATCTGCCCAGCGCTGCGCAGACGCACGGGTAAGGCGGTGGTCTGGCCGAACTCGTACCTTGGCCAATTGGCTGCCGTCCGCTGCGGTGGCAGAGAGAGTCGCAGAGGGGTTCTCCTCATCGGGCTCAATATCGAGAGCCACCGTCACGCGCAATCCGCGAACTTCGATCTGGATAGTTTTGTGCAACAGCGCTGCCAGGTGCTGTTCATGCCGACGTATTACTTCGCAGGCAGTTTTTACCAACGTGTTGAAGGCCGACACGTCAAGCGGCTTAGGATTCTTCTTGTCGCGCCCCATGGTCCATGGGCCGACCAGAGCTGGTTCAGCTTGGCCGTCTTGGGTCATTGACACTGCCCATCCATCGTCGTCTTCATTCTTGATGACACGGGCTTCCCAGCCCTTGTGATGCCAAAGGCGGTCTTCGAAGATTGAGGAGCCTTCTTGCTCGAGTTCTACGGACATGTCTGGATTTTTTTGGAGAGCCATCAAGTCCAAAGTTTACTGTTTTTCCATACAGCTAGCGAGAATGGGTCTATCCCAAGGTCGGGCGTCTTGGGCTACGTGTAGCAACCTGTTCGAAAAACAAAGCTACCTCTCTGCCTTGCAGTTCATGCCTGCCACCACCTCTTCAGCACGCCAAATAGGGCGAGTACCATTGCAACACCCCACCTCCCGGAGACACCCCATGACCGACCACTCCATCACCGAAGGCGGCAAGCCCTTTCTTCTTGAAGGCAATGAGGTGGGCGTTCTACTCTCCCACGGTTTTACCGGCACAGCCTCGTGCATGCGGCCGCTGGGCGAGTACCTGAACAAGGCGGAAGGCTGGACCGTGCTGGGCGTCAAGCTCAAGGGCCATGGCGAAACCCCGGCGGCCATGGCACTGACCACGGCCCAGGACTGGATTGATTCGGTGGAGGCCGGCCTGCAGCAGTTGGAGGCGCGCTGCAAACATGTGTTCATGGGCGGGCTGTCCATGGGCGGCACGCTGACGCTGTATATGGCGGGCCGCTATCCAGAGCGCTTCAAGGCGATTGCGCCCATCAATGCCTGCGTGGCCTTCAGCAGTCCCAATCTGGCCGCGCTGGCCTTTGATCACAACGCTCCAGCCACCGTACCCGGCGTGGGCAGTGATATCAAAAAACCGGGCGTGACAGAACTCGCCTATGCCGAAGTACCGGTGCCCGCGGTCAAGCAAATCTACGCCCTGATGTCCGTGACGCGCGACCTGCTGCCGCGCATCACGGTGCCCACGCAGGTGTTGGTGTCCCCCGACGACCACATCGTGCCCGCACGCAATGCCACACATATTCTGGGCGGCATACACAGCAGTCTGCGCGAGCAGGTGCTGCTGCACGAGTCCTACCATGTGGCCACGCTGGACAACGATGCCGAGCTGATTCACCAGTCCATCCAACGCTTCTTCAAACGGACGCTGGCGTGCTGAAATACACAACCCAATCGCCTGATCAGGAGCCAGCGGTGTGACGAAGCGACAGGTGTCGATGGCTAGTCGTGCAGAGCCCAGGGCGGGCAGCTGTGCCGCAGGACACAGCTGCTTTGTGAACTGACTCGCTGTCCTGCAGCTTGTCGCCAGGGGCTTTGACTTCCACCAGCTCGTAACGCCCGGCCTCTTCCGGCCTTGCGGGCCCAAAGCGCACCAGGTCCGCAAAGCCGTTGCGGTTGGCGATCACATCGCACAGCAGGCGCACGAACAACTGCTGCAAATGGGTAGCGGGAATGCAGTCCTGCGCCAAGGTGAAATGTTCCGAATCAGGTCACAGCCTACCGAGGCAGCACCAGCGCCTTCGGAACATTTACGGGTGCTGTCTTTATGCGGCGGCGCCCGGGTGAATGGGCTGGGCCGACACCACAATGCCATCGGCGTCTGCATACACCCAGTCGCCGGGGCGCACCGTCACGCCGGCCACCACCACATCCACATCGGCCTGGCCCTGGTTGCGCTTTTCCGTGGGCATGGGAATCAACGCCAGCGCGCGGATGCCCACAGCCGTGGCACGCAGTTCGGCCACGTCGCGCACCGCGCCATGCACCAGCACACCGGCCCAGCCATTGCGTGCAGCAGCGGCCGCCAGGTTTCCCCCTACCAGGGCCTTGCGCACCGAGCCCCCGCCATCCACCACCAGCACCCGGCCGTGGCCCGGGGAGTCCACGGCCGCCTTCACCAGGCTGTTGTCTTCAAAACACTGCACCGTGGCGGCCGGCCCGGCGAAGGCGGGGCGCCCGCCGTAGTCCTGAAAGACGGGGGGCAGCACGTGAAACTGGCCGCTGCTGTCGTTTTTGTACACATCGCACAAATCACAAGTAGCGAAAGCGCCCGCAGGGGGGGTGGATGCAGTCATGAAAGTCTCCTGGAGAGTGAAAAGCGGCAAGAGCGCCTGGCGCCCGCTCTGCCCACATGATGCCCGGGCCAGCTGACGAACGACCAACAGGCCTGTTTTCCTCTGGGAGCCGGCCGAAAAACGGCCGCAAATTGTGGCAAACCGGTCAAAAGTGACGTTGGAAAACAATTCAAGTCAAAAAAACCGCTCTGTCAGCTTGGAATGGGCAAATTTTCCCAGTAGGATTTGCTGATGCCTGCAATGCAAGACCGCATACAGGTGAAAAGAACCACTTCCTCTTCAAGGACACGCAACATGGCAACTGCAAAGAAGGCAACTGCTGCACCCGCAGCCCCCGCAAAAAAGCGCACCCCTAACGCCGCCTTCATGAAACCCCTGACCCCCAGCGCCGCTCTGGCTGCTGTGGTCGGCGCTGCTCCCCTGCCCCGCACGGAAATCATCAGCAAGCTGTGGGTCTACATCAAGGCCAACAACCTGCAAGACGCCGCCAACAAGCGCATGATCAACGCTGACGCCAAGCTCAAGGAAGTGTTCGGCAAGCCCCAAGTTTCGATGTTCGAAATGGCCGGCCTGATCGGTAAGCACGTCAAGTAATTCCCGCTTCCGCAGGAATACAAAAGCCGGCAATTGCCGGCTTTTTTGTTTTGAAAATCTTGAGGCTGGCATGACGACACCTCAAACAGCAGGCACAGCCCATCAAACTGGCGCAGCCTAGACCAAGGCTGCCGCGCAAGGGCCGCCCCGCAGCCCTGGCAGCGTCCCCCTGCCCGCGAGCGCAGCGAGCGAAGAGCGGGGGGAAGGCGCCGCAGGCGACTCAGGGGGGCTAATAAATATCCCGCCGATACCGCCCGCTGTGCTGCAGGACTTGCAGTGTTTCGGCTCCCAGCACCTGCTCCAGCGCCTGGTGCACGCCCTGGCCCATGCCCTGCATGCTGCCGCACACATAAATGGCCGCTCCACGCTCCACCCAATCACGCAGCTGCGCGGCTTGCTGCAGCAGCATGTCTTGCACATACATGCGCTGCGGCACCTCGCGGGACCAGGCCAGGTCCAGCCGCTCGAGCAGGCCTTGCCGCAGCCAGGCCTGTAGCTCATCGCTGCACATGGCGTCATGCACCGGACTGCGTTCACCATAGACCAACCATTGCGTGTGCAAGCCGCGCTGCACTCGCGCTTTGATATGGGCACGCAGGCCCGCCAAGCCAGAGCCGTTGCCGATCAAAATCAGCGGCCGCTCGGCATTGGATTCGAGCCGGAAGCCGGGGTGGGCCCGCACGGCCATCTCCAGCACATCGCCCTCGGCCATGCCGGTGCACAGCCAGCTGGATGCCAGACCCGGGCTGCCATCGGCCCGCTGGCTGTGGCGTACCAGAAGCTGCAAGCTGCCGTCGGCGGGTATGGAGGCGATGGAATAGTCACGCGGGCGCTCGGGGTCGGCGGGCACGGCCAGCGACACCAGGTCGCCCGCCTCCCAATTGGGCAACGCGCCCTGTTCGGCCTCCCAGTCCAATAAATACAGGCCACCCGCGCCGCTGCCGGGATTGAGCAGTTGGCGCCGCTGCAGCCGCATGCGCTGGCGGGGCGCTGGCACCAGCCAATCACCCTGGGGCGCCACGGCGGCCACGCCCTCTGCCTCAGCCCATTGCTGCAGCTGCTGCTCCATCTGTGCCTGCCAGGCCTGCAGCGTGGGGGCATGCATATTGTCAACACAGGTCAACGCACTGCGCCCCCCCTGGGCCTGCAGCCAGTCATGCACCTGCTGGCCAAAGCTGCAAAACTGGGCGTACTCCTTGTCCCCCAGCGCCAGCACTTGCATGGAATGCCCTTGCAAGGCGCATGCATGGGGCAGCACCTGCTGCATAAAAGAGAGCGCGTGATCGGGGGCGTCGCCCTCACCGGTGGTGGACAGCACCCACACGCTGCGCGGGCTGGTCTGCAGCAAAGCGGCCGTGATGCGCTCCACCGGCTGCAACAGCACCTGAAAGCCGGCCTGGCCCAACATCTGCGCCGTGGCGCGGGCCACGGCCTGGGCCTGGCCGGTCTGGCTGGCATAGGCCACCAACACGTCAGGGCCCTGGCTGCCCATGTGCGCGTCCACTGCATCCTGCCGCCGCCGGCCACGTACCTGCCAGGCCACTGCGGCGCACAGCCCGCCATAGGCCAGCAGCAAAGAGGCCGCGCCAGCCATGCGCGCGGGGGAAACAAGCCATTCCATATTCAACTTCCAAATTGCGAGCGCCACGCAGGTGTGGCGCAGGGCTGCGCCTGCGGTCCATGCCTGGTGAAGACGGCTGCAATGCCATGCTGCCTGGCAAACGCCATGCCCTCATCCGGGCCCAGCACCGTCAGCACCGTGGCCAAGGCATCGGCATGCATACAGGCCGCGTGGTAGACGGTAACGCTGGCCAGGCCATGCGCCACCGGCCAGCCGGTGCGCGGGTCCAGGGTGTGCGAATACTGCCGTCCACCATGGGCAAACTGGTGCCAACAATCGCCGGAGGTGGCAAAAGCCCCCTCTTGCACACTCACCACCGAAGGGGACTGCACAGCCTCGGGCCCGCTGGCCAGTTGCACGCGCCAGGGTGATCCATCGGGCCGTTGGCCCCAGCAGCGCAGCTCGCCACCGATCTCAAACAGGCCGCCACGCCAGCCATGGGCCTGCAGCAATTCCACCACCGCATCCACGGCAAAGCCTTTGGCAATGCCGCAAAAATCCAGCTCCACGCCCCCAGGCTGCAGCAGCTGTGTCCCTCCTGCGGCCCAAGGCAGGCGCTGGTGGCCGCTTTGGGCATGCAGCGCATCGATCTGCGCCTGGCTGGGCACGGCACCGCTGTGGGGCTGCAAGGGCTGGGCGCGCGGGCCAAAACCCCACAGCGCAACCAGGCCGCCCATGCTGGGGTCCATGGCACCGCCCGAGCGCTGGGCCCACAACATGGCGGCATCCAACACCTGCACAAACTGCGCAGGCAGCGCATGCACACTGCCCGCAGGCGCCGCGTTGTAGCGGGAGATAAGGGAATCCGCCTCCCAGTTGCTCATCTGCGCAATGACGGTATCCAGCACCTGCTGCAGCTCGGCCTGCACCGGCTCCAGCGGCAGAAAATCGGGATTACTCAAACGCAACGACCAGGTGGTGCCCATGGTGCCCCCCGCCAACCGCTGGCTGCGCGCATCCTGCGGATGCTGCAGCTGCACGCGCCCCCAGCCCGGCTGGGAAAAATCACCCGCCACACCATGCGGCGGCGCAGCCTGTGGCAACTTCCACAAACTGGCGGCATAGGAAACACGGGGAGTAGAGGAGCCAGTCATGCCAGATTCAGATGTCGGGAGCTATGTCAGCAGCGCCTTGACGGCGCTCCCCTCACCCCCACCCTCTCCCCGAAGGGGCGAGGGAGTGAAGCCAGGGCGCTGCGCATAAAACCGGCGCAGCCTAACGTCAGGGGCAACGAGCAAGGACCTACGCCAGCCGCGCTGCGCGTGAAGCAGGCGAGACCCCATGCCAGGGCACCGCGCAAGGGCCGCCCCGCAGCGCTGGTGCCGTCCCCCTCCAGCGCGTAGCGCCAGAGAGGGGGAAGACGCGAAGCGGCTCAGGGGGTGTTAGGGAAGAATTTCCAGCGTCGCCACATAGCTCAGGCTGCGTTCCGTCGCCTTGGCAATGCTGGTCTTCTGGTCCTTGGCCTGGGCGCTCAGCCAAAACAGGCCGGCACGTGGGAACTTGACCTTGAGCACACCTTCGGCGTCGGTCTTGAGCTGCATGGCGTCCACACCATCGCGGTAGCGAATGCCATCGGCCACCAACTCCACTTCCAGGTTGGCCGCAGGCTTGCCATCCAGCAGGAAGACAAAGCGGGCTTCCTCGCTGCTCACCAGATCGTTGGGATGGGTGATGGGCTTGAGCTCCAGGCCCTTGCCCATCACGGCCAGCACGCTGGGCTTGCCCACGGAAACAAAGGTTTCCATGCGGCGCTGGGTTTCGATGATGCGCACCTCGGTGGCATCGGCGGGCACCTGCTTGAGGATGTCCTCCAGCGAGCCGCGCAGGCGCTTCATCTGACCCTTGGCGTCCTTGTAGCCCCCCATCACGCCCGCAGCCACCATGGCCACACGGTAGGTGCCAGGCTGTTCGGCCTTGAAGTCGAAGACGCTGCGCAACTCACCCTTGAGCACATTCTTCATGGCCACATCGGCGCCATCGGGGGCCGAGACCTTGACGGACTCCAGGCCCAGCGGGCGGTGGTTGAAGAAGAACACGTCGTTGGAGACAGCGGCATCCACCGTCACCCAGTCGGCCTTGGAGAGCACGGTGCTCGAAGGCTTGAACCACAGATCATGGGCGTGCGAGCAGACAGCGGCCAGCGCCAAAGCCGTGGCCAAAACAGTGCGTTTGTTGAACATCATGTGTGCTTTCTTGCGAATGATTGATGGGAAGAAATCGTGTAGTTATTTCAGTGATCTACTGCACAGTGCGCCGGTCTCTGACACTGGCGGTCCATACCAGGGCACCGCGCAAGGGCCGCCCCGCCGCGCTGGTGCCGTTCCCCTCCCGCGCAGCGAGAGAGGGGGAAGGCGCGCAGCGGCTCAGGGGGTGCTTTATTTCAAATCCAGCTTGATGAGCCCCAGCTCGGACTTGCCTTGCGCAGACAGGCTGGCGGCCTGCTTGACGGGCCACTCAAAGGGAATGCTCACCACCTCGCGGCCACCCACCTCGCGTGCGGCTTCCACCATCAGCTTGTAGCTGCCGGGGGCCAGCTGGGGCAGCGGGTTCTTGCCTTCGGAAAAGCCCAGCGCATGGGCGCCCACAGGCTTGGTCGGCTGGGTTACGCCATCAATGGGCAGGCTCAGCTCGCGGCCGGTGCGACGCCACCACTGGCGCATGTCCTTGAGCCACTTGGTGCCCTCGGCATCCTTCATCTTCAGGTCATACCAGACCGACAGATTGGCGGCCACACCGCCATCGGCCTTCTCCAGCCACACCGCCACATAGGGCTTGTGGTATTCGGCCACCTGCAGCTGCGGCACCGTCACGGTCACCTGCATGCCACCCGCCATGGCGGGCAGGCCAAGCACCGCGCTCAGGGCGGCGGTGTAAGAAAAAAGCTTTTGGGCCATCAAAAATTTCCTTCAATCAAACAGAAAAGAGGCAGGCGTCAGCCTCTCCCCAAAGGGGCGAGGGTGCAAAACCAATAGCACGGCGTACAAAACTGGCACGACCCAAACCAGGGCTGCCGCGCAAGGGCCGCCCCGCCGCGCTGGCAGCGTCCCCCTGCCCGCGAGCGCAGGGAGCGAGAGCGGGGGGAAGGCGCCGCAGGCGACTCAGGGGGGTGCCCCATATCAATGTCCCACCAGCAGCAAAGCCAGCAGCGCGGGGACCACCAACCCCAGCCCCACCATGGGCCAGGTAAACGGACGGCGCTGGGCATGCATCTTCAAAATCAATAGCCCGGTCACGGCAAACAACAGGCAGCCCACGGCAAACAGGTCCAGAAACAGGCTCCAGACCGCACCGGTATTGCGGCCCTTGTGCAAATCATTGAGGTAGGAGATCCAGCCCCGGTCCGTGGATTCGTACTCCACGTCACCGCTTTGCAAGTCCACCCGAACCCAGGCATCGCCCCCTGGGCGGGGCATGGGCACATAGGACTCTTCGGCACTCCACTCTGCAGCCGCCGCGCCCACACGCACCTGCATCTGGGACTGCAGCCATTCGCGCACCGGCACGGGCAGTGGAGCGCCCTGCCCCTGCTGCGCCTGAACACACTGCAAAACATCCAGCAAAGGCTGTGGCAGCAGGCCTTCGCGGCTCACCACCACGGGCTTGCTTTCGATCTGCCCTGCGTGGTTGAGCGTGATGCCGGTCACCGCAAACAGCAGCAGGCCGATGAGGCAGATGGCGGAGCTGATCCAGTGCCATTCATGCAATGTCTTGAGCCAGTACGCCCGCTGCGGGGCGCTGGGTGGAGCCGCTTTCATACCGAACCTTGAGGAGGAGAAGCCCTGGCGCCGGTGCACCGACCGCGGCACTAAACCCGCCACCCCGTCGCACCTGCCGCCCTTCTCGAGACTAATTTGGACCGCCATTTCCGCAGTCTCGCCGGTCGCTGCACTGCAAGCTGCAGGCGCCCACCCGCGCGAAATGGCCAAGGCGCATTGTAGTGTTCGGCATTCAAATGAATCTCACTTTTATTTACTTTACTCAGCAGACACAGAGGGACTCCGGGCAGACCGAGGCGTGCCATCACTCTCCCCCAGGCACTGTTGCCCAGCCGCCACAGCATTATGCGAATTGCATTCATTACACAAACAAGTTCAAGAACCATTCTCACTAACATTTAAAATTCGCCGGTCAAAATTTGACCCATCTACTCCAAAACCATGCAACGCAACACAACACCAGTAGAAGATGGCCACAGCCTGCACAGCGAGCTGAAGCCCTTTGTTTTCGCCATGGGGCTCAGCCTCATCGGCACCGCCGCCCTGGCCCAGACCGAAGCCACCCTGCCCGCCGTGCGGGTGCAGGCCGCCCCGGAAAATGCAGGCAGCGGCTTCAAGCCCGAAGTCTCGCCCCAGGGCAAGTTCACGGCGCCGCTGCTTGACACCCCCAAGACGGTGCAGGTGATTTCGGAAGAACTCCTCAAGCAGACTGGAGCCACCAGCCTGCAGGACGCGTTGCGCTCCACCCCCGGTATCACCTTTGGCAACGGCGAAGGCGGCAACCCCTCCGGCGACCAGCCCTTTATTCGCGGCATGGACGCCCAAACCAGCACCTTTGTCGACGGCATACGCGACATCGCGGCCGGCACACGCGAGGTGTTCAATGTGGAGTCGGTGGAAGTCATCAAGGGTGCGGACTCGGCCTATGCGGGCCGTGGCGGCGCAGGCGGCTCCATCAACATCACCACCAAAAAAGCCAAGAACGAGAACTTTGTCTCCGGTGATGTGGGCCTGGGCACTGACAGCTACAAGCGCGCCACGCTGGATCTGAACCGCGTGCTGAGCGAAGGCGTGGGCTTCCGCCTGAACGCCATGGCACACGACGCCGATGTGCCTGGCCGCAGCGGCCCCCAGAACAAGCGCTGGGGCATTGCCCCCACCGTGACCTTTGGCATGGGCACACCCACCGAGGCCTCGCTGTCCTGGCAGCATCTGCAAACGGACAATATCCCCGATGGTGGTGTGCCCTACCTGTATAGCAACAACGCCATGGCTGGCCTGCCCGGTGGCAGCACGGTGCGCCCCACTTACGGCAACGATCGCAAGAACTGGTATGGCCTGACCAATCGTGACTACGAAAAGGAAAAGAGCGACCTGCTCACCGCCTCCGTCGAGCACAAGTTCACCGATACCAACAAGATCCGCAACACCTTGCGCTACAGCAAGACCGAGCAGGACTACATCTGGACCCAGCCCGATGACAGCAAGGGCAATGCACTCAATGGCTATGTCTGGCGCCGCGGCAATGCGCGTGTATCGGACGTGAACACCCTGCAAAACGTGACCGAGTTCACTGGCAAGCAGCAAACCGGCTCCATTGGCCACAGCTATGCATTTGGCCTGGAACTGTCCAAAGAGAAGTCAACCGTGCGCTCCAGCGCCATCCAAAACGGCGGCACCTGCACGTCCGTGGTGGACCCATGGTGCACGTCGCTGAACAACCCCAATGGTTCGGCACCATGGAACTTTGCCTGGGCCCTCCCCGACCAGGCCACCATCAACAAGGTGGACACGATTGCCTTGTATGGTTTTGATACCCTGAAGTTCAACGAGCAATGGCTGCTCAACGCCGGCCTGCGCGTCGACCACTACAAGACCTCGGCTTCCGGCCCTGCTGGCGGCCGTGGAACTAACACTTACCCAGCCTACGACATCTCACGCACGGACACCCTGTTCAACTACCAGTTGGGCCTGGTGTACAAGCCCGCCTCCAACGGCAGCATCTATGCCAACATCGGCACTTCGACCCGTCCCGTGGGCAACGCCCTGGGCAACGGCAACGAAGACATGGTCATGACGACCCAGACCGCCGCCGACATGAAGCCCGAAAAAACCCGCTCCATCGAGCTGGGCACCAAATGGGACCTGCTGGAGAAGAAACTGGGCCTGACCGCAGCCATCTTCCGCAACGACGTCACCAATGCCCGCATCACCGATGGTGGCGTGGACTACATGGCTGGCAGCAAAGTGGTAAATGGCTTGGAGCTGGGCTTTACCGGCCAGATCCTGAGCAACCTGAGTGTGTTTGGCGGCTATACCTATATGGATAGCGAGCAGAAGAACGCAGGCGCCGGCAATGCCGCCAATGGCCAGGCCTTCCCCAACACCCCCAAGCACAGCTTTAGCCTGTGGACCAGCTACAAGCCCATGAACAAGCTGACTCTGGGCCTGGGCATCTATGCACAAAGCAGTGTGAACGCTGCCTATGCAGTCTCCAAGGTGGACGGCGGCCTGGTCACCAAGGGCGCGGCCGGCTACGCCCGCTACGACGCCATGATGGCCTATCAGTTCAACCGCAACCTGGCTTTCCAGCTGAATCTGTACAACCTGGGTGACAAGGTCTACTACAGCGGCGTGCGCTCACCCCACTACGCCACCATGGCCGCAGGTCGCTCGGCCGTTGCCTCGCTGAAGTTCACCTACTGAAGCTCCCCCTGAGCCGTTGTGCGTCTTCCCCCTCTCTGGCGCAAAGCGCTGGAGTGGGACGGCGCCAGCGCCTACCAGGGATACAAGGCAGCCCTTGCACGGCGCCTTGGCGTAAGCCGCGCCATTTTGATGCGGCCGGGCTTCACACCACACTCCGTCTCGTGCCCCAATCCTGAGCCGCCATGGTTTGATCTGGCGCAGTGCCATATCCCAAGCCCCGCCAGCGCCCGCCGCTGCCGGGGCTTTTTGCTGCACACTTCCCCAATAACTGCGTATCAACCTTATTTACACCATGCTGCTTCGCATCCCCGCCCTATTGTCCAAAGAAGAAGTTCAGCAATGCCGCCAGGCATTGGAGGCCGCGGCCTGGCAAGACGGGCGCACCACGGCGGGCCATGTGGCCGCCCAGGTCAAAAGCAATCTGCAGCTGCCGCTGGACAGCCCCGTGGGCAAGACCATCGGCGATCTGCTGCTGGACAGGCTGGGCAAAAACCCCTTGTTCATGTCGGCCGCACTGCCGCTGAAAGTGCTGCCACCGCGCTTTAACCGCTACGAGGGCGGCGGCACATACGGCAACCATATCGACAACGCCTTCTTCACCATTCCCGGCACCGCCATCAAGCTGCGCACCGATGTGTCCACCACGGTGTTCTTCAGCGAGCCCGGCGAATACGAGGGCGGCGAGCTGATGGTGGAAGACACCTACGGCACCCAGAGCATCAAGCTGGCGGCAGGTGACGCCATTGTTTACCCCGGCACCAGCCTGCACCGCGTCAACCCCGTCACCCAGGGCGTGCGCTATGCCAGCTTTTTCTGGACCCAAAGCCTGGTGAAATCGGCCGAACAGCGCCGCCTGCTGTTTGAGCTGGACCAGTCGGTGCAGCACCTCACCCTCGACCATCCCGACTACCACCGCATCTCGGCCCTCTCCGGCTCCTATCACAATCTGCTGCGCATGTGGTCTGAATCCTGAAGCCCCCCCATGCCCACCTCTCCATCCCTGAACGCCCTGAGCCAACCGGTGCAACCGGCGCGTACGCAGATTGCCGCCGATACCCAATCCCTGGCTGATTACGCGCAACAGGCCATACACCATGTGGAAGCCCAGGCCTGGCGCCATATCGAAGGCGGCAGCGACCAGAACCTGGCGCTGCAACACAACCGCGCCGCCTTCGATGCGCTGCGCCTGCTGCCCCAGCACCTGGCCGACCTACGCCACGCCCACACCCGCAGCACCCTGCTGGGCCATGCTCTGGAAAGCCCCATCCTGCTGGCGCCCGTGGCCTACCACCGACTGGTCCACCCCGAGGGCGAGCTGGCCAGCATGCGCGCCGCCATGGCCTTGCAAACCGGCATGGTGGTGAGCACCCTGTCCAGCCACACCTTGGAAGACATCGCCGCTGCCGGCCAGCAAGCCACCCAGGACATGGGCCATGGTGGCGGGCCGCGCTGGTTCCAGCTGTATTTCCAGCCCCAACGCTCGCACACGCTGGCCCTGCTGCGCCGGGCCGAAGCGGCGGGCTACACCGCCATCGTCTGGACGGTGGATGCCAGCATCAAGCGCTCGGGCTTCCCGCTACCTTATGGGGTGGAGGCCGCCAACCTGCGCGGCATGCCCGCGCCCCAACACACCAGCCACCTGGCCCAGGGCCCCATTCTGTTTGGTACGCCGCTGGCGCTGCAGGCGCCCAGCTGGGATGACCTGGCCTGGCTGCGCGCCCAGACCCGGCTGCCGCTGCTGGTCAAAGGCGTGCTGTCGCCCACCACCGCGCGCCAGGCCGTGGCCGGTGGTGCGGATGCACTCATCATCTCCAACCATGGGGGCCGCGTGCTCGATGGTGCAGCCAGCCCTTTGGAAGTGCTGCCCGCGATCGCCGATGCCGTAGGCAGCCAAGTGCCGCTGCTGCTGGACAGCGGCCTGCGTTGGGGCACCGATGTGTTCAAGGCCCTGGCCCTAGGCGCCCAGGCCGTGCTGGTGGGGCGCCCCCAGCTGCACGCCCTGGCCACGGCCGGCATGCTGGGCGTGGCCCATATGCTGCACCTGCTGCGCGCCGAGCTGGAGCTGTGCATGGCACAAATGGGCTGCCCCACCCTGGCCGATATTGGCCCGCACTGCCTGCTGCAACCCGGCAGCGCCCACTGCCCCACCAAGAGCGTGTTCACGATCTAAGGAGACCAGCCCCACAAGCTGTAGGCTATGGCAGAGATAGACATTGCAAATGCGATGGATTCCTATTTATAATCTGATCCATCCTTTAACAGCCAGCCACAACTGCTTGATGCCATGATCGTCTGTGTATGCCGCCGGGTTTCTGACCGCGAAATCGCACGCCACGCGCATGCGGGCATGTCGTTCGACGAGATCCAGTTTGAACTCGGCGTGGCCACCCAATGCGGACGCTGCGAAAGCTGCGCCCGTGACGTGGTGGACAAATGCTGTGCCAGTGGCACACATGCCGCGATTCACAACGAGTCGGCCCAATCCGTTCAGCTTGCCACATCCATTTTGGAGAGCAAAGCATGGCCTACCTCGCAAGCATCACGGGCAGTCTGATTCTGGTTCTGGGGTGTTCTTTGTGGATTTTTCGACGCTGACACCCCACTGGCTTCGCGGCACTGCAAGCGCCACAATGAAGCCATCTTGCCTTGACAGGCCACATCGCACGCATTGGATGGCCTGACGCTTTCGCCGGCCCAGGGCCGGCTTTTTAATCCCCTATGTCTTCATCTGAACGATTTGCTCCAACGGCAAGCTTGGGCCGTACTGCGGCCATCGTCGGCGCAGTGGCAGCAGCACACGCGGCGGGTATCTGGGCCTTGCAGCACAGTTTCAGCCAGGCGCCTGCAGTCCAGCTCGAGCCGCCGGTGGTGATCGCGGAGTTCATCGCTCCGCCCGCTCCCGAGCCCCAGCCACCGGCCCCGCCGCCACCAGCACCGCCCACGCCCCAGCCGCCCAAACCCACACCCAAGCCAACACCTGCGCCCAAGCCGGTGCAAAAAAAGCCTGCGTTGCCCAAGGCGATTGCTGACCCCACGCCCGCCCCCGACGCGCCCACAGGCACGCTGGACAGCACGCCGGCACCGGTCAAGGAAGCGCCTGCTGCACCGCCCGCACCACCCGCGCCCCCGGCCCCGCCTGCACCACCGGCCATTCAGCTGCCTTCCAGCAACGCGGCCTATCTGAACAACCCGCGCCCTTCCTACCCCTCGATCAGCCGCCGCATGAACGAGCAGGGCAAGGTGGTGCTGCGCGTCTACATCGACGAGCAAGGCCAGCCCCAGCAGATCGAAGTCAACAAATCCAGCGGCTATGACCGCCTGGACAAGGCAGCGATCGACGCCGTCAAACGCTGGAAATTCGTACCCGGCAAGCGCAACGGCGTCCCCGAAGGCATGTGGAATATCGTGCCCATCAATTTCGTACTCGAATAAGCATTCATCTCAGGAGTTTTCATGGAATCCCAATTCGGCATTGCCCACGTCTGGGCGCAAGGCGACTTTGTCACACGCAGCGTGGCCATCCTGCTGCTGCTGATGTCGATCGCCTCCTGGGTGGTCATCATCGTCAAGACCCTGGGCCTCGTGAAGTTCAAAAAGCAGGCCCGCCAGGCCAAGGACTTCTGGCACAGCGCAGACTTCGGCTCCGGCCTGAGCAAGCTGGACACCGACCCGTCCAACCCCTTCCGCTACATGGCCCTGGAAGGCCGTGAAGCACAGGCCCACCACCGCAAGACCAGTGCCCATCTGCATGACGCGCTCGACATCAGCGACTGGATGACCCGCTCGCTGCGCTACTGCGTGGACGAGTTCACCGCCCGCCTGCAATCCGGCCTGGCCGTGCTGGCTTCCGTGGGTTCCACCGCTCCCTTTGTGGGCCTGTTCGGCACCGTCTGGGGCATCTACCACGCCCTGGTGGCCATTGGCACCTCGGGCCAGGCCTCCATCGACAAGGTGGCCGGCCCCATCGGTGAAGCCCTGATCATGACCGCCTTCGGCCTGGCCGTGGCCATTCCCGCCGTGCTGGGCTACAACGCCCTGGTGCGCGGCAACAAGAATGTGCTCAACGGCCTCAACAGCTTTGCCCATGACCTGCACGCCTACTTCGTGACCGGCGCCCGCGTCGAAAGCCACCAGGGCGGCGCCAACGTCTCGCCCCTGAAGAAAGGCGCCTAAGCCATGTCCTTCGGCACTCAAGACGACAGCGATGACGTCATGAATGAAATCAATATGACGCCCCTGGTGGACGTCATGTTGGTGCTGCTCATCGTCTTCATCATCACCATCCCGGTCATGAAGCACGCGGTCAACGTCGACCTGCCGCGCGCCAACAACGAGCCGGAACAGGTCAAGCCGCAGAACATCAGCCTGTCGATCACGGCCGATGGCCAGTACCACTGGAACAAGGAGGCCATCTCCGACGAGGAGCTGACCACCCGCCTGCAGGCCGAAGCCTCCAAGGACCCGCAGCCCGATCTGCACATCCACGGCGACAAGGAAGTGCGCTACGAGCGCGTGGCCAAGGCCATGGCCGCAGCCCAAACCGCTGGTGTGCGCAAGATCGGTTTTGTGACCGACCCGGCCAGCAAATAAGCTGCAGCCACCTCACAAAAAAACACCCCGCCAGGCCCAAGCCTGCGGGGTGTTTTTTTATGCAGAGGATATTAAAGGTCTGCCAGAGCGGGCCTCCACAGCACAGCGGGCCTTGATGCCCAGCCCCAACGACCAGACAGCGCTTCAGGCGCGGCGTGTGCCCGCAGACAGTACGCATGTACGGCAAGGGCACGCAACAAAGCATGAAGCGCTGTATGGCCGCCTCCGCAAAAAGTGCAGCCAAGTGCAGCCAAGTGCAGCCTCAAGCTATCGAATAATCTGAGGCAAAGGTGCATGCCCGTGGTTGAGGGGGCCGTGACCGTGCCCGGTACGCACGGCCGCTCCGGTGCGTATCGCTTCCAGAATATAGCTGCGCGCATCGGCCACCGCATCCTCGAGCGGCAAGCCCTGGGCCAGATACGCCGCAATGGCCGAGGACAGCGTGCAACCCGTGCCATGGCCGTTGTGCGTGGCAATGCGTGGCGACTCCAGCGTGCGGCGCAGGCCGTCCTTGCGGGCCAGCAGGTCCACCACCCAGTCACCGGGCAGATGCCCGCCCTTGAGCACCACGGCCGGCGCGCCCAGCGCCAGCAGGTCGCGGGCAGCGCCTTCCAACCCATCAATGCCATCAATGGGCCGGCCAATCAGCAAGCTGGCCTCGTCCAGATTCGGCGTCACCACCGTGGCCAGCGGGAACAGCTCGCGCACCAGCACGTCCTTGGTCTCGGCGGCAATCAGGCGGTCCCCGCTGGTGGCCACCATCACCGGGTCCAACACCACCTGCGTCAGCCCATGGCGACGCAGCGCATCGGCCACGGTGCGCACCACTTCGGGCATGGCCAGCATGCCGATCTTGACGGCGTCCACGCCAATGTCCTCCACCACGGCATCAATCTGGCCACGCAGAATGTCCACGGGGATGCTGTGAATGCCCGTCACGCCCAGTGTGTTCTGCACCGTGATGGCGGCAATCGCCGTCATGCCGTAGCAGCCCAGGGCGCTGAAGGTCTTGAGGTCGGCCTGGATGCCGGCGCCGCCACCGCTGTCGGAGCCCGCAATGGACAGCACACGCACATAACGCGGGGCGTTGTGCGGCGCAGAAGGTTTCTGTGGAGTCATAGGTCAAAAATTATGACCCAAGCCAAGGCTTGCGCAGACAAGCCTGTTCCAGCAAGTGGGTTGTGCTGTAATGGCCGCTCACGGACGAAACAGGGGTGTCCCTCCATGTCCGCCCTCTTCTACCCGGGGCGAATCTGGTGGCGACTGAGAACAGACCCTGGGGCCTGTGCACACACACTGTGCACCGTGGCCCCGACACCCGATCCAGATCATGCTGGCGTGGGGAGTTTCACAGTCGGTGGCCCGCTTGCTGCAGGCTTTGCCACCCCGTTTGGTCCTGGAATGTTTTGCCTTTTTCCATGGACGACGAACACACCATGCACGCTCTCACCGCACCTTCCCATATCGCCATTTTGGGCGCCGGCCTCATGGGCCGCCTGCTCGCTCTGGAGCTGGCGCGCGAAGGGCACCGCGTGCAAGTCTTTGAAGCCAAGGGCCCCGAGGCCGATGGCGCCGCCGCCCGCGTGGCAGCCGCCATGCTGGCCCCGCTGGCCGAGTCCGCCATCACCGAACCCGGCGTGGTGCGCATGGGCCAGTACGCGCTGTCGCGCTGGCCCGAGTTGATTGCCCAGCTGGATGCCCCGGTCTACTTCCAGCAAAACGGCACCCTGGTGGTCTGGCACCGCCAGGACGCGCCGGACGCGGCCCGCCTGTGCGGCCTGTTCGAGAAAAACCGCCGCATCAACCCCAGCCTGCCCGCGCTGGAAAACGTGGATGCCGCCCACATGGCCCTGGTGGAGCCCGCGCTGCAAGGCCGCTTTCAGCAAGGCGTGTACCTGCCCGGCGAAGGCCAGCTGGACAACCGCCAGCTGCTGGCCGCACTCGAATCCACGCTGCAAGGCCTGGGCGTGACCTTCCATTGGCACACCGCCCGCGAAACCACGGACTTTGCCCCCGGCCAAACCGGCCAGCCCGACCTGGTGCTGGACTGCCGCGGCCTGGGCGCCCGCACGCAGTGGAGCGCGCTGCGCGGGGTGCGCGGCGAAGTGGTGCGTGTGCATGCGCCCGAGGTCACGCTGCAGCGCCCCACCCGCCTGGTCCATCCGCGCTACCCGCTGTACATCGCGCCCAAGCAGGACCATGTCTTTGTGATCGGCGCCACCGAAATCGAATCCGACGACATGGGCCCGGCCAGCCTGCGCTCCACCATGGAGCTGCTCAGCGCCCTCTACACCGTGCACTCCGGCTTTGCCGAGGCGCGCATTCTGGAAATCGCCACCCAATGCCGCCCCACCCTGCCCGACAACCTGCCCGCGCTGCGCTGGCTGGGTGAGCGCGTGCTGCAGGTCAACGGCCTGTACCGCCATGGCTTCATGATTTCACCCGCCATGCTGGACATGACATTGCAGTTGCTGCGCAGCGGCAGCTGCGAGTTGGCGCGACAATTCGAGGTTCCGGTGCACCAGGCCTGAAGGCCTGCACGCACCGCCTTGCCACTGTTTTTCGAGTGACCGCCATGCACATCACCATCAACCAGCAATCCGTGGAACTGCCAGCCCATGCCACCGTGGCCGATGCCGTGGCCCACTGGCAGGCCAAGCCGCCCTTTGCCGTGGCGGTGAACACCAACTTTGTGCCCAACAGCCGCTATAGCGCCCACGCCCTGGCCGAGGGCGACCGCATTGAAATCATTGCCCCGGTCACTGGGGGCTAAGAGCCAAATAGACCGCTAGCGTTTGCTACGCCTATACAGGCCGCTATTGAATCAAGAGAACACCATGTCCAGCAACACCAACGCCACCACCTCCGCCGACAGCCTCACGCTGTACGGCCAGACCTTTCACAGCCGCCTGCTGCTGGGCACTTCGCGCTACCCCTCGCCCGCCGTACTGGAGGCCGCGGTGACCCGTGCCAGGCCCGCCATGGTCACGGCCTCGCTGCGCCGCCAGGGCAGCAATGCCGCCGAGGTGGCCGAGACCGGCGCCAGCTTCTGGGAGCTGCTGCGCAAGCTCAACGTGCCCGTGCTGCCCAACACCGCCGGCTGCATGACCATCCAGGAAGCCGTGACCACCGCGCAAATGGCACGCGAAGTCTTTCAGACGCCCTGGATCAAGCTGGAGCTGATTGGCGACGACTACACGCTGCAGCCCGACACGCTGAATCTGGTCGAGGCCGCCTCCATGCTGATCAAGGACGGCTTCCAGGTCCTGCCCTATTGCACCGAAGACCTGGTGCTGTGCCAGCGCCTGGTGGACGTGGGCTGCCAGGCCGTCATGCCCTGGGCCGCGCCCATTGGCACCGGCCGCGGCCCCGCCAACCCCTATGCCATGCAGATGCTGCGCGAGCGCCTTTCCGTGCCGCTGATTGTGGATGCCGGCCTGGGCCGCCCCAGCCATGCCTGCACCGTGATGGAATGGGGTTTTGACGCCGTGCTGTTGAACACCGCCGTGGCCCTGTCCGAAGACCCGGTGCGCATGGCCGGCGCCTTTGCCGACGCCGTGCAGGCCGGCCGCGACGGCTATCTGGCCGGTGCCATGGCCGAGCAATCCGCGGCCCAGCCCAGCACCCCCGTGCTGGGCACGCCTTTCTGGCACCACGCTTGAAGGAGGGAGCCATGCAAGCCGATGAAATCCAGGCCTTGGCCGATGCCATCTGCCACCACCATGCCGCCGTCTTTGGTGCCCAGTTGCACCACGATGCCAACTCCGTGGAGCTGGTGCCGCAACCCACACCGCCGTCGCTGCGCCATGAACCAGGCTACCTGGCTGCGTTGGAAGCCTGCAGCCGCCTGGGTTTCATCGCCGTGGACGCGGAATGCCTGGCCCAGGCCTGGCAATGCCAGGCCGAGCGGACCAACCACTTTGACGTGACCCACTGGCCGGACGATCCGCAAGACTTTGGCTTGAACAGCGCCAATCCGGCCCAGGCTTTCCCCTCTTGCCCGCGCCAGCTGGGCCTGTATGCCGTGCTGCCCACGGCCGAATGGGTGGGCCGCATGGCCCGCGCCGGCGTGCCCACGGTGCAGCTGCGCTTCAAGAGTGACGACCAGGCGGCCATACGCACCGAGATACGCGCCGCCGTGGCAGCGGTCGAGGGCACGAACGCCCTGCTGTTCATCAACGACCATTGGCAGCAAGCCATCGATGCCGGTGCCTACGGCATCCACGTGGGCCAGGAAGACCTGGATGCCCTGGCCGGCGAGCAGCTGACCGCCATCCACGCCAGCGGCCTGCGCCTGGGTGTCAGCACCCATGGCTACGCCGAAATGGTGCGCGCCCATGCCGTACAGCCCAGCTATATCGCCCTGGGCGCCGTCTTCCCCACCACGCTCAAAAAAATGGCCACTGCCCCCCAGGGCATGGCCCGCTTGCAGGCCTATGTGCGGCTGATGCAGGCCTACCCGTTGGTGGCCATTGGCGGCATTGCGGCCGAGCAGTTTGCCGATGTCTCCGCCACCGGCGTGGGCTCGATTGCCGTGGTGCGTGCGCTGGTGAATGCGCCCGACCCCGAAGCTGCCGCACACGACTTGATGGCCAGGCTGCCAAAATAAGCACCAAAACAGCCGATAGAGCTTTCTGGATATACAGAAGCCGCAATCAAAAATGGACTTCTTGCGATGTCCATTTTTTGTTTGGGAGGCAGGTGATCCATCAAGGCAGGGAAGCCAGCCACAAGGCATAACGCCGCACATGGGAGCGGCCACTGGCCATGGCCTCTTCGCCAGCCGCCAGGGTTTGCTTGGCATTCAGGTGCATGGCCAGGCGCAGCTGGTCCTTGAACTGCTCGGAAAACGCCCCCGTGTGCAGGCGCTGCAAGATGCAGGTCAGCAGTTGGGTGCTCTGGGTGCGGCCCAGGGCGCAATGCTTCAGGCGGCGACACATCATCGCCCTGGCCCTGCCATGCCACAGCCCCCGGGTTTCGGCCAGCACAAAGGCAATGCAGTCATCGATGGCGGTACTGTCTTGCACCAGCAACCCGTCTGCCAGGGCGTGCAGCTCCTGCTTGCTCAGCATGGTGTGCGCAGCCTGCTTCAAGCCGATCATGGACATGGCCGTGGAATGTGGGTCGACACGCATGGGCTGGGTAGGAATCTCTAAGTTATCGCGTGTTTGCGATCTCAGGCCGGTGCCTGCGAAGTTTCAGGTGGCGGACCAGGACATTTCGATATGCGTCTCGGTTGTGCCGGTCTGCAGGAAGCCCAGGCGCTCATAGAAGCGCTGCGCCCGGGTATTGCTCCGAAAAACGCCCAGCTGCAACGGCAGCCCGCGCCCTGCGGCCTTGAACTGCAGCCGCTGCAAAAGCCGGGCGCCTATGCCCTGGCCTTGGGCCTGCTCTGCCATCGCGATGTTCTGCACATAGAGGCGCCCCTCCTCTTCCAGGGTTTGGAGGTAGCCGACCAGGCGGCCCTCCACCTCGATGACGCATGTGGTGGCAGCCGCACATTCGGCGGCGAAGTTGGCACGCTGCCAATCCTCATCCCACCCCCATAAAACCTCGATATGCGGGCGAAACACCGCGCAATGCAGTGCAAACAGCGCGGGGTGGTCAGCGGGCTGTGCAGGGCGTAGCTTTATCAATTCGGGTTCCATCTCACGGCGCTCCTGGCAGGCTCACAGTGCTGCATTCTGCCTTCACTGCGTGCATGTTAAAGATCTCCCCGTAGCGCGCCCTCGCTCTATCATGGCTGCCCATGACCACAGCAGAGCCTCTAAAAGCATGGCAAGGCACATGGCGCTATTGGCCATCGCCCACACCGGATGCGGTGGAGACCTGCCAGGTCCAGGGCCGGCAGGTTGCGCTGCCGGCACATTTCCACGCCGAAGACCAGTTGGTGGTCGTGCTGCAGGGCCGCAGGCGGATTGTGGTGGGAGAAAACCTCTTCAGCGCCGAAGCGGGCCAGACGCTGTTCATCCCCGCAGGCATAGTCCACCACTCGCTGGCCGAAGCGCAGGACCTGCTGTGCATCAATGCCTATCTGCCCCCGGCCCGCCATGGCCAGCAGGACTTGCGCCAGCATCTGGGCATGGCCTGGCGGGCAGGAAAGCTGCGCTGCCAGGAGGATATGCAGGCCTTGCTGGAGCAGCTCCGAGCTGGGCGTGCAGGGCCATGCGCCGCAGAGCCCCATAGGGAGCGGCTGCACATAGGACTGGCCGCCAGCGTGCGCGAAGCAGCCTTGACCTATGGCTTCAGCCGGGAACATTACGCCAGACAGTTCAAGCTGCAGCATGGCGTATCACCGCAGACCCACAGGCTGCTGCAGCGCCTGAACCTGGCACGCGAATGCTTGCGTGCCGGACAGGCCATTGCCGAGGCGGCGCTGGATGCAGGCTTCACCGACCAAAGCCATCTGAGCCGCGCGTTCAAGCGCAGCTTTGGGGTCAGCCCGGGCCGCTATCGGCCAACCCCAGATCACATGCATACAAGACACCTGTAGGCCCGACCGCTATCTTGCCCTTGCACTGCCGCCATGGGGCGGTTTTGCGAGTTCAACCAAATCGGATGCCCGCCATGTCACCTCTTTTTTCCTCCCTGCTCGCCATCGGCGCGGGCATCAGCGTCGCCCTACAGCAAGTCCTCAACGCCAGCCTGCGGGTGCAGATCGGCTCTCCCTGGTGGGCCGGCTTTGTCAGCTACTTCGTGGGCTGCATGGTCATGCTGGTAATGGCCTTGCTCCTGTCCGGGCCCACGCTCTCGCTGGCGGGGCTGGGTGCAGCACCTGGTGCCTGGGTCTCCTGGACCGGAGGCCTGTTCGGCGCCATCTTCATTGCCATCGCCATTTTGATGGTGCCCAGACTCGGGGCGGCTTATGCCATTGGCCTGATGGTGGTGGGCCAGATGCTGGGCTCGCTGCTTTTCGACCACCTGGGGCTGCTGGGTCTTGAGCAGCAGCCCATCACCATGGTTCGCGCCCTGGGGGCTGTGCTGCTCATCCTGGGGGTCTTGTTGGTACGAGCCTGAAGTAGGATGGTGTTGCGCTTCAGGCACGCGGCGGATTCAGCGGGCCGGATACATCCGAAGCCCTGCTACCTGGGCCCGGCAGCCAGCGCAGGGGCTTCGGCGGCTGTGTGAAATCCTCTCGCAAAAACTGGCGTTCAAGCATACTGGTAGCGCTACCTTTGCTATCAAAAACAGGGCTTCTGACAAAGCCCTGTTTTTTGCCTGGGCCTGTGCAAGAGGCGGCCTGCGGTCCGAAGTAATCTTGTCTCTTTGGGCCCGGTCTTGTGGTGCAAGCCTTTTACCGCCTGCGCATGGCAGGCCGTGCCCCCACGGTCCGGCGCTACACCCCGCAGATGCGAATGGTCTGAGCGTGTAACAGCTGGGCCAGATCACAGGAGACAAAAAAACCATGCGAATCGGCGTCGAACAAGCCCAGGAATGGGCCCGGCATGCGGCCATGGCCGCTGGTGCGGATGAAAGAACGGCCACATCCCTGGCCAAAGCCACGGTCGCCGCAGAACTTGCGGGCCATGCATCTGTTGGCTTTGCACATTTGCTGGATTACCTGGACGGCTTTGCCACGGGCCGGATTGCCGGGTCTGCACAGCCGGACTGCCAGTATCCCGTACCCACCACGATCCAGGTGGATGCCAAAGCAGGCATTGGCCAGCTGGGCTTTGACATCACGTTCGAAAAGCTGGTGAATGCCGCGCAGCAGTACGGCGTCGGGCTTTTCTCGCAACACAACAGCTACACCGTGGGCGAGCTGGGTGACTAGAGCGTGTTTGCGATCTCTACGCAGGCGCGTTGGAGCGCAATCGGGATGAGTTCGAAGTGATGGGGCGCAGCTTGCACCGGGGTGCAAGCAAGCGCCAGCGCGAAGAAATCGCCCGATTTCGCTCCAACCCTTCGGGCCAGTGCCTTTGCGGGCGGCCTACTGTGTTGCGAATCCTCGCAATAGCACGGCTATTGCTGTGGTATCGCGCCTTGTATCCCATCCCGCAAAGGCGCTGGCGCGCCGCGAGGAGATCGCAAACACGCTCTTACCCGGCGGCTGGCCCATGCCGGCTTGCTGAGCCTGGCCTGCACCAATGGGCCCGCCATGGTGACCACCGCCAGCAGCCGCCAGCCCGTCTATGGAACCAACCCGTTCTCCTTCGCAGCCCCTGTGGAAAATGCCCCGCCCCTGGTCATCGACCAGGCCTCGAGTGCCACCGCATTCGTCAATGTTCGGGATGCAGCCTCGCGCGGGGCCAGCATTCCTGAGGCATGGGCACTGGATGCATCGGGCGAGCCCACGACCGATGCCCGCGCAGCGCTCACCGGAATGCTGCTGGCCTTCGGCGGCGGACGCGGCGCCAATATGGCGCTGATGGTGGAGGTCTTGGCGGCTGGGGCAACAGGGGCGAACTGGTCTTTGGATGCGCCCTCGTTCCAGGACGGCAACGCCTCACCGGGGGTCGGGCTTTTTATCATTGCCATCGCCCCCCGCGCTCTCGCGCCAGACCTCCCGCGTCGGCTGGCAGCCCAAGTCCAGCGGCTACAGCGCAAGGGGATTTATGTGCCCGGCAGAGGCAATGCACCCGATGGCATTGAGATCCCCCAGGCACTGCTAGCGCGCTTGCAGCGGTACTAAACAGCGGCGTGCTGCGCACGCACTACGGCACACCGTCAGCCACAAGCACAGGCGATAGAGAAAGCCGCTAACGCTTTCCCATCTTGCGGTAGCAGCTATCAAAAAAAGAGGGCTTCAGACAAAGCCCTCTTGATGTCCTGGCCGATGGCTACCCGCAGCAGGCACTGCCATGCGCCGCCCCGGTGGACGCGCATTGGCTTGCCGCCGGCTCCACCAACGCAGGCGTGTAGCCCGCCTCCTGAATGGCCTCGGCGTATTCGGCCTCGGTGGCCTGGCCCGCGATCTGCAACGTCCGGTCCTGAATGTTGATCTCGATACGGGCTTGCTCATCCATGCCGACGATGGCGCGCTGGATGCGTCCGGCGCAAGCGCCGCATTTCATATCGGCCACGTGAAAAGTTGTCATAAAAGCTGTCATCGCATACTCCTTAGAAAGTGGTGTGCAAAGTCTCGGCCCTGACAACGTGTAAAGGTCAAGCACGGGGGCAAAAAAACGCTGCCGGCATCTGCGGCCATGCGCCCTGCCTTGCCTGGCCGCTTTCAATGCCAGGCAGGCCCGCGCAAAGCCTGTCGGTTGCCCCTGGGCCTGCGTCTTTTCCGGGCAGGCTGCACGCCAAGCAGCACGCAAGCCAAGGGTTAACCCCGGTTTTTGAGCCCTAGCGCAATGCCACGCTGTCATTTACCGGACAACTTCATCCGAAGACCTCTCTCTGATCCACATCAGAGCTCGTCCCTGACGCGACAATGGGACGGTTTTCAGTCACAGAAACGACAGGCCATGGACGACCCGATTCTTACTATCGAAGAACGTGAAGCGATCAACTCAGGACGCTGGTTTTCATCTCTTTCCCCGTCACTTCGGCACGACATACTTCGATGCGCATACGTCAAACGTTTCAAGGATGGTGCACTCATCTGCGCCCGCGGCGAGCCGCCCGAGGACTGGATTGCCTGTGCCAAAGGGGCGGTGCGGGTGAGCTCGACCTCCATCACGGGCAAGCAGATCACGCTGACCTATGTGGAGCCGGGCATCTGGTTTGGGGATGTGGCCATCTTCGACGGAGATCGACGCACGCACGACGCCTACGCCCATGGCACAACCACGCTGGTGTGCGTGACCAAGGCGGACTTCAAGCGCATTTTGGCTTCGCATGTGGAGTTCTACGAAGCCATGCTGTGGCTGCAAGCCAGGCGCATACGCCAGCTCTACGGCCTGGTCGAGGACTTGAACACCTTGCCGCTGCGCGCGCGCCTGGCCAAGCAACTGCTGCACCTGGCGCGCAGCTACGGCATTCCCAGCCTGTCGAACAGCCCGGAAATCCGCATCGGTCTGCAGCTGGCACAGGAAGAGCTGGCGCAGCTGCTGGGGGCATCACGCCAGCGGGTGAACCAGGAGCTCAAGGGCATGGAGCGCGAGGGCAGCATCCGCATCGAGCCCGGTGGGCTGGTGGTACGCGACCGCAATGCGCTGCTGCGCATCGCGGAAACTGACTTTTAGGGACTTATGACCAACTTTGACCACTTTGTAGGCACCAAACCTGTATCCGACACCCACGCATTCGATATGGCGGCATTGACCGCCTGGATGCAGCAGCATGTGCCCGGCTTTGCCGGCCCGCTGCAGGCAGAGATGTTCAAGGGCGGGCAATCCAACCCCACCTACAAACTGGTCACACCGGGGCGCAGCTATGTGATGCGCTCCAAACCCGGGCCGGTGGCCAAGCTGCTGCCCTCGGCCCATGCCATTGAGCGCGAATTCAAGGTCATGCGCGGCCTGGCCGGCACCCCGGTGCCGGTGCCCCATATGGAAGCGCTGTGCGAGGACGAATCCATCATCGGCCGCGCCTTCTACATCATGGAATTCAAAGAGGGCCGGGTGCTGTGGGACCAGTCCCTGCCCGGCATGACGCCAGCCCAGCGCGGCGCCATCTATGACGAGATGAACCGTGTGATTGCCGCGCTGCACACCGTGGACTTTGCGGCCCGGGGCCTGGCGGACTACGGCAAGAGTGGCAACTACTTCGAGCGCCAGATCAGCCGCTGGAGCAAGCAGTATGTGGCCTCCGTCACCCAGCCCATTCCCGAGATGGACCAGCTGATGGCCTGGCTGCCGGCCAATATGCCCGACAGCGCCAAGGATGAGCGCAAGGTCTCTATCGTCCACGGCGACTACCGCCTGGACAACGTGATGTTCCACGCCAGCGAGCCCCATGCCGTGGCCGTGCTGGACTGGGAGCTGTCCACCCTGGGCCACCCGCTGGCCGACTTCAGCTACCACTGCATGGCCTGGCATATCCCGGCCTCGCTGAGCCGGGGCATTGGCGGCCTGGACCTGGCGGCGCTGGGCATTCCCTCCGAATCCGACTATCTGCGCCGCTACTGCGAGCGCACCGGCCTGGCCACGCCCGAGCAGCTGCAGGCGGACTGGAACTTCTACCTCGCCTACAACATGTTCCGCATCGCCGCCATCTTGCAAGGCATTGCCAAGCGGGTGGAGGCAGGCACCGCATCCAGCGCCCAGGCCAAGGCCTCGGGCGACACCGCCCGCCCCATGGCGGAGCTGGCCTGGTCCTACGCCCGCAAACACCGGGCCTGATTCGCCCCGCCCTGCAACGGGCGGTCTATTCCCACCCTCTGTGCAAGACGGCCTGCGGCTGCCGGGGGCAGCGCGCGTCCCAGTGCGCCCATCATCCTCAAGGAGATCCCATGGACTTCGACTACTCGCCCAAAACCAAGGAGCTGCAGGCGCGCCTGCAGCGCTTCATGGAAGAGCACATCTACCCCAGCGAGGCGGAGTACTTCCGCGAGCTGCAGGCCAATACCGATGCCGGCAAGCGCTGGAGCCATCTGCAGCTGCTGGAGCGCCTGAAAGACAAGGCCAAGGAAGCCGGCCTGTGGAATCTGTTCCTGCCCCAGGACACGGCCGAGATCGCCGGCGTGCAAGGCGCGGGCCTGAGCAACCAGGAATACGCCCCACTGGCCGAAATCATGGGCCGCGTGGGCTGGGCTTCCGAGGTGTTCAACTGCGGCGCTCCCGACACCGGTAATATGGAAACCATTGCCCGCTACGGCACGGACGAGCACCGCGAGCGCTGGCTCAAGCCCTTGCTCAATGGCGACATCCGCTCGGCCTTTGCCATGACCGAGCCGGAAGTGGCCTCCTCCGACGCCACCAACATCTGCACCCGCATCGAGCGCCAGGGCGATGAATATGTCATCAACGGCCACAAGTGGTGGATCTCGGGTGCAGGCGATCCACGCTGCGCCATCTACATCACCATGGGCAAGACCGACCCGGACGCCCCCAAGCATTCCCAGCAAAGCATGGTGCTGGTGCCTGCCGACACCCCGGGCGTGCGCCTGGTGCGTCCGCTGTCGGTGATGGGCTATGACGATGCGCCCCACGGCCATATGGAGATGTATTTCGAGAACGTGCGCGTGCCGGTCAGCAACATCTTGCTGGGCGAGGGCCGCGGCTTCGAGATTGCCCAGGGCCGCCTTGGCCCCGGCCGCATCCACCACTGCATGCGCCTGATCGGCAAGGCCGAGCGTGCGCTGGAGCTGATGTGCCAGCGCGCCAACAGCCGCACCGCCTTTGGCAAAACCATTGCCCAGCAGACCGTGACACAGGAACGCATTGCCGAGGCGCGTTGCCGCATCGACATGGCCCGCCTGCTGACCCTCAAAGCGGCCTGGATGATGGACACCGTGGGCAACAAGGTGGCGCGCACCGAGATTGCCATGATCAAGGTGGTGGCGCCCAAGCTGGCCTGCGACGTGATCGACTGGGCCATCCAGGTGCACGGCGGCGGCGGTCTGTGCCAGGACTTCCCGCTGGCCATGGACTACGCCCATGCCCGTACCCTGCGCTTTGCCGACGGCCCGGACGAGGTGCACCGCAATGCCATCGCCAAGTGGGAGCTGGGCAAATACGGCAGCTACGGCAAGAACGCCGACGTGCCCATTACCCGCGGCAGCTGATACCGCACGGCCCGGCCTGCCCTGTGCATGCTGGGCCTGCGCGCAAGACCATCAGCCCTGGAATGCCTGGCGTTCCAGGGCTTTTTTGCGCGCACGCTAGGCCACGGAAGGTAGCCGCTTTGCTGTCGTTTTTTTGCATCATTGCGACAACGGCAAAGCCACGGCTACGAGACCCACTTTGCAGCAATCTCTCGGTACATCCAGCATTGGCCGGCAACCCCGCTATCTCACCTCCCGAGGAAGGCAGGGAGCAGCCACTACGGGGAAAAGACTTCGGTCGGAAAAATGTAACTCCCCCTTTACATATCCGCCGTCCTCCTAGAATTGATTCGTTGCGCGGCATTTCCGTTGCGCAATGGGCCCAGGCGCCATACGGTGCATGAACATTCCCTCACTTGACTGGCTTGCACTTCTTGTTGCATGCCAGCCACCCAACTGCCCTTTCTTATGCAGTTTTTTCAAAATCTCAAACTCACCCACAAGCTGCTGCTTTCCTTTTGCGTGGTGCTGGCACTGACCTTCGGGGTCGGCCTGCTGTCCATCGTGCAGCTCGATCGCGTCAACCAGGCAGGTTCGGAGCTGGCGCGCCAATGGCTGCCCGCGACCCGCACCACACTGGATGTCAAATACCAGCTGCAGCGCTATCGCGCCATTGAGTTGCAGCATGTGCTGAGCGGCAGCGACGAAGAAATGGGCAACTATGAAAAAACCATGCAGGAGCAGTGGAGCTCCCTGCAGGCGGGGCTGGAGCAACAAAAGAAGTTTCTGAAAAGCGCAGAAGACCAGACGCTGCAAAACAGCGTCAGCCAGGAGCTGCAGCTCTATGCCAAGGCGCATGAGCAGGTGGTGGCACTGTCACGCCAGCAGCGCAACGAGGAGGCCACGGCCCTGCTGCGCGGCGAGGCACTGAAGCTGAGCCAGAGCATCTTCACCCAGCTCGACACCTTGACGGCCCATGTGGAAGCCGGCGCCAAGGCCGCCGACGAATTGGGCGACGATATTTACGCCAGCTCGCGCAATCTGATCTGGGTCATCATGGCCCTGGGCGTGCTGGCCGGCCTGGGCCTGGCCTTGCTGGTGGCGCGCGCCATCGCCCGCCCATTGGGCAGCGCAGTGGAGCTGGCACAGGCCGTGGCCGCAGGCGACCTGAGCCACCGCATTGAATCCACCTCCACCGACGAAACCGGCCAGCTGCTGCAAGCGCTCAAGCAGATGAATGACAGCCTGGTGCAAATCGTGGGCCGCATCCACCAGGGCAGCGACTCCATCGCCACGGCCAGCCAGCAAATCGCCACGGGCAACCAGGATCTGTCCAGCCGCACCGAGCAGCAGGCCAGCTCGCTGGAAGAAACCGCAGCCTCGCTGGAGGAGCTGACCTCCACCGTCCAGCAAAACGCTTCGAACTCCCGCATGGCCAACCAGCTGGCCGCCAGCGCCTCGCAAGTGGCCGTGCGCGGGGGCGAGGCCGTCAACCAGGTGGTGGACACCATGACGGCCATCAACACCTCTTCGCGCAAGATTGTGGACATCATCGGCGTGATCGATGGCATCGCCTTTCAGACCAACATCCTGGCACTGAACGCTGCCGTGGAAGCCGCCCGTGCCGGCGAGCAAGGCCGCGGCTTTGCCGTGGTGGCCGGTGAGGTGCGCACCCTGGCGCAGCGCAGCGCCGACGCTGCCAAGGAGATCAAGCAGCTGATCGACGACTCGGTCCAGAAGGTGGAGCAAGGCAACGCCCAGGTGACGGCTGCCGGCCAGACCATGGGCGAGATCGTGGACAGCGTGCGCCGCGTGACGGACATCATGGGAGAGATTTCTGCCGCCAGCGATGAGCAGACCTCGGGCATCGAGCAGATCAACCTGGCAGTCACGCAGATGGACCAGGTCACCCAGCAAAACGCCGCGCTGGTGGAAGAGTCCGCCGCCGCAGCCAGCTCGCTGCAAGAGCAGGCACGCCAGCTGAGCCAGACGGTGCGGGTCTTCAAACTGGCAGCGGGAGCAGGCAGCAGCTCGGCCATGAGCATGCCTGCAGCACCGCCCCAGCCCCAGCGCGCGCCCATGACGGCAGCCCCCCGCCCTGTGAGCAAGCCTGCGCCGGCGGCACGCCCCGTCTCCCATGCGGGCGCCGCACCCGCCGCCGCACCCCGCCCGGCCCTGGCCAGCGCCAGCACACGCAAGCCAACAGCGGTACCGCCCCCCGCAGCAGCCCCGTCGGAAGACGAGTGGGAGTCTTTCTAAGCAAGCCCCCCACCTCGCGCTCGCCCCCTTCAGCGCGGATTGCTGCACAGGCCCTTCGGGGCCTGTATGCGTCAGAGTCCCCGCCACAACCCTCCCCCACAGGCTTTGGCGCACTGCAAATCCCTGAATGGCACATTCTTGTGGCAACGCGTTGCGGCAGCCAGCTGCCCACCATGCGAAAATCTCCCTTTTGTGGCGCCACCATGCGCCGGCCCCTTCGGCCCCTGCCTTCAGGGCTCCGATCACAGAACACAAGGAATTGACCATGGAAGCAGAACGCACCAACCAAATCGGCGCCACCCTCGAAGACCTGTCCGCTCGGACAGAGGACCTCCGGAGGTATCTTTGACTACGATGCCAAATACGAACGCCTGCGCACGGTAAACGCCTCGCTGGAAGACCCCAACGTCTGGAACGATCCGAAAAAGGCCCAGGAACTGGGCAAGGAAAAAAAGTCCCTGGACTCCGTCGTCCTGACGCTGGAAAAGCTCACCTCCGAGCTGGCCGACAACGCCGAGCTCTATGAAATGAGCCGCGAAGAAGGCGACGAAGCAGGCCTGGAAACCATTGAGGCCGAAGCAGCCAAGCTGCGCCCCCTGATCGAAGAGCTGGAATTCCGCCGCATGTTCAGCCATGAGGCCGATGCGCTGAACTGCTTCATCGACATCCAGGCCGGCGCCGGCGGCACCGAGGCCTGCGACTGGGCCAGCATGCTGCTGCGCCAGTACCTGAAGTACGCCGAACGCAAGGGCTTCAAGGCCTCGGTCGAAGAAGAAACCCCGGGCGATGTGGCCGGCATCAAGAGCGCCACCATCAAGGTGGAAGGCGAATACGCCTACGGCCTGCTGCGCACCGAAACCGGTGTGCACCGCCTGGTGCGCAAGTCGCCTTTCGACTCTTCGGGCGGCCGCCACACCAGCTTCTCGTCGCTGTTCGTCTACCCCGAGATCGATGACTCCATCGAGATCAACATCAACCCCTCCGATGTGCGCACCGATACTTATCGTGCCTCCGGCGCGGGTGGCCAGCACATCAACAAGACCGACTCCGCCGTGCGCCTGACCCACATGCCCACCGGCATCGTGGTCCAGTGCCAGGACGGCCGCAGCCAGCACAGCAACCGCGACGTGGCCTGGCAGCGCCTGCGCTCGCGCCTGTATGACTTCGAAATGCGCAAGCGCATGGAAGAGCAGCAAAAGCTGGAAGACACCAAGACCGATGTGGGCTGGGGCCATCAGATCCGCTCCTACGTGCTGGACAACAGCCGCATCAAAGACCTTCGCACCAACGTCGAAGTCTCGGCCACCCAAAAAGTGCTGGACGGCGATCTGGACGTGTTCATCGAAGCCTCGCTCAAGCAAGGCGTTTAAGGAAAGCACATGCTGCGTGAAGGACAAGCAACAGCGGTTTACCGCGCCGACTACCAGGCTCCGGCCTGGTGGATCGATACGGTGGAACTGACTTTCGACCTCGACCCTGCCAAGACCCGCGTGCTCAACCGCATGCGCGTGCGCCGCAACCCCGATGTGCCGGCGCAGGCGCTGCGTCTGGACGGCGACGAGCTGAACCTGGCCCGCGTAATGGTCAACGGCGGCGGCACCTCGTTCAAGATGGATGGCGACCAGCTGGTGCTGGAGAACCTGCCCGAGGGCAACGAGCCCGTGGAGCTGGAAATCTTCACCACCTGCGCGCCCGCCAAGAACACCAAGCTCATGGGCTTGTATGTGAGCGAGGACACGTTCTTCACGCAGTGCGAAGCCGAGGGCTTTCGCCGCATCACCTACTTCCTGGACCGTCCCGATGTGATGGCCATGTACACGGTGACGCTGCGCGCCAACAAGGCGCTCTACCCGGTGCTGCTGTCGAATGGCAATTTGGTGGACTCCGGCGCGCTGGAAGACGGCCGCCACTTTGCCAAGTGGGTGGACCCCCACAAAAAGCCCAGCTATTTGTTTGCCCTGGTAGCGGGCCGCTTGGTGGCGCGCGAGCAAAAGATCAAGAGCCGTGCCGGCCGCGAGCATTTGCTGCAGGTCTATGTGCGCCCCGGCGATCTGGAAAAGACCGAGCATGCGATGAACTCGCTGATGCACTCGGTGGCCTGGGACGAGGCGCGCTTTGGCCTGAGCCTGGATCTGGACCGCTTCATGATCGTCGCCACCAGCGACTTCAACATGGGCGCCATGGAAAACAAGGGTCTGAACATCTTCAACACCAAGTATGTTCTGGCCAGCCAGGCCACGGCCACCGACACCGACTTCTTCAATATCGAAAGCGTCGTCGGACACGAGTACTTCCACAACTGGACCGGCAACCGCATCACCTGCCGTGACTGGTTCCAGCTGTCGCTCAAAGAAGGCCTCACCGTCTTCCGTGACCAGGAATTCTCCATGGACATGGCGGGCAGTGCATCGGCCCGCGCCGTCAAGCGCATCGACGATGTACGCGTGCTGCGCACCGTGCAGTTCCCCGAGGACAGCGGCCCCATGGCCCACCCCGTGCGCCCGGACAGCTACATCGAGATCAACAACTTCTACACCGTCACCATCTACGAAAAAGGTGCAGAAGTGGTGCGCATGCAGCACAACTTGGTGGGCCGCGAAGGTTTTGCCAAGGGGATGAAGCTGTACTTTGAGCGCCACGACGGCCAGGCCGTGACCTGCGATGACTTCTCGCAGGCCATGGCCGACGCCAATCCCGGCTCGCCGCTGGCCCAGCATCTGGCCCAGTTCCGCCGCTGGTACAGCCAGGCCGGCACGCCTGTGCTCAAGGCCACAGGCCAGTACGATGCGGCCGCCCAGACCTATACCCTGACCCTGTCGCAAAGCTGTGCCCCCACGCCCGGCCAGAGCGAGAAGCTGCCATTTGTGATTCCCATGCAAATGGGTTTGCTCACCGCAGACGGCCAGGAAATCGCCCTGCAGCTGCAAGGCGAAGATGGCGCCCAAGCCGCCAAGAGCCGCTTGCTGGTGGTGACCGAGGCCGAGCAGCAATTCATCTTCACCCACGTGACCGAGGCCCCCGTGCCCTCGCTGCTGCGCAGCTTTAGCGCCCCCGTGGTGCTGGACTGTGAGTTCAGCGACGCCGAGCTGCTGACCCTGCTGGCCCATGACAGCGACCCGTTCAACCAGTGGGAAGCCAGCCAGCGTCTGGGTCTGCGCCATGCTCTCAAGACAATAGCTGCCGACGCAGATGCAGAAAGCGCCAGCGGCCAATTCAGCACCCATGTTTTGCCTGAAAGCTTTGTGCAAGCCCTGCGCGGCGTGCTGCAAAACACGCAGCTGGATGCGGCTTTCAAGGACCTGGTGCTCACGCTGCCGTCCGAGAGCTATATCGCCGAGCAACTGGCCGAGGTCGATCCACAGCGCGTGCACGCCGTGCGCGAAGCCATGCAGCTGCAGCTGGCCACGGCCCTGCAGGCCGACTGGGAAGCAGCGTGGGAAGCCCACCGCGACACCGGCGCCTACCAGCCCGACCATGTCAGCGCCGGCCGCCGTGCGCTGGCAGGCCGCGCCCTGTCCATGCTCTGCCTGCATGCCGCACAGACCGGCGATGAAGTCTGGCCCGGCAAGGCCTACCAGCGCTGCAAGGACGCCGGCAATATGACGGACCGCACCGCAGCCCTGTCCGCCCTGCTCTACTGCGCCAGCCCGCTGGCCGAGCAGGCGCTGCAGCGCTTTCACGCCCTGTTCAAGCAGGACGCGCTGGTGCTGGACAAATGGTTTGCCCTGCAAGGCGGCGCCTGCGACCGCGGAGGCAATGTGCTGCCCGCCGTGAAGGCGTTGCTCAAGCATGCGGACTTCCAGATCAAGAACCCCAACCGCGCGCGCAGCCTGATCTTCAGCTACTGCAGCAACCCCGGCGCCTTCCACCGCGCCGATGCGGCGGGCTATGTGTTCTGGGCCGACCGTGTGGTCGAGCTGGACAGCATCAACCCGCAGGTGGCAGCCCGCCTGGCCCGGGTGATGGACCGCTGGAAGAAGCTGGCCGAGCCCTACCGCAGCGCTGCCCGCGCCGCCATAGAGCGCGTGGCCGCCAAGCCCAATCTGTCCAACGATGTGCGCGAGGTGATCTCCCGCACATTGGCCGACTGATGCGTCTGGGCATGCTCCGGGGCCCTGCGGCCCTGGGCCTGCGCGCTTTGGCCTCGGTGGCTGCTGGCCTGGTGCTGAGCGCGCAAGCGGCCCGCGCCCATCCGGCTTTCGAGGCAGGCTTTGCACCGCTGTATGGCACCGTCTTCACCGAAGGTGGCAACTTCAGCGGCAGCGCCATGAGTGCGAAGCTGCAAGCACTTGAGCCCTTGTTGCAGCGGCCTGGCACTGCGGCGCGCGATGTGTTCAGGCTCTACTACACCCAGGCCAGCGTCTATGGCCGCCGCGGCATGCCGGAGCAAGCGGCACAGGCGGCCCGTGCCGCCCTGGCTGCGATGCCAAAGGCCTCGAGCGAGCCACAGCTGGCCTATGCGCAGTTCTTTCTGCGCTACTCCAGCATTCGCTGGCTGGCGGACAGCCAGCAGTTCGATGCCGCGCTGCAGCTGGTGCATGCCTTCCAGGCCGAATACCCGCTGCCACGCATTGCCCGCCTTCCGGCAGCGATGCGCTGGGACCCGCGCAGCACCCCCGCACAGGCGCTGGACTATCCTTCGCAGCTCCAGCTGCTGGGCATCTACGAGGACGAAGGCTATGTGCTGCACGAGCAAGGCAAATACCGCGAGGCCCAGCAAGCCAATGCGCGCCTGCTTGTGGTGGCACGCGAGCGCCTGCAAGCCCTGGGCATGCCGGAGCGCCTGCGCGGCGTGCTGACCAATCTGGCGCAGAACTGCTATGAGCTGGGAGAGCTGGAGCAGGCCGGCCGCTACCTGCAGGAGCGCCTGAACATTGCGCTGCGCGCACAGGGCCATGCCACGGTGTATGACAGCTATTTTCAGCTGATGGTGCTGTCCCATGAACAAGGACAATCCTCACAAGCCAGGCGGTGGCTGCAGGCCTACGAACAACATGCCCTCTCGCAAAAGGACAGCGAACAACAGGCCCGCGCCAAGGCGCTGCAAGCCGAGCTGGCCACACGACCACAGCCTGAGCGCACAGCGCTCTAGGAACCCTGCCCCGCTGTGCCTGCGGGAGCAGATTTGCCACGAATTTTTAAGGAGTTGAACCATGAAGAAAAGCATCAGCCTGACCCGCTATCTGGTCGAGCAGCAGCGTGTGGACGGCCTGATCCCCGGCCAGTTGCGCCTGCTGCTGGAAGTGGTGGCCCGCGCCTGCAAGCGCATCAGCTTTGCCGTGAACAAGGGCGAGCTGGGTGAAGTCATGGGCACGGCCGGTAGCGAGAACGTGCAAGGCGAGGTCCAGAAAAAACTGGACATCATCGCCAACGAAACCCTGATCGAAGCCAACGAATGGGGCGGTCACCTGGCGGCCATGGCCTCCGAAGAAATGGAAGGCATCTACGTGGTGCCCAACCGTTACCCCCAGGGCGAATACCTGCTGATGTTCGACCCATTGGACGGCTCGTCCAACATCGACATCAATATGTCGATTGGCACCATCTTCAGCGTGCTCAAAAAGCCCGAAGGCCACCCCGGCGTGACCGAGGAAGACTTTATGCAGCCCGGCACCCACCAGGTGGCGGCCGGCTACTGCATCTACGGCCCGCAGACCACGCTGGTGCTCACCGTGGGTGACGGTGTGTCCATGTTCACGCTGGACCGCGAGCAAGGCTCTTTCGTGCTGATCCAGGAAAACGTCAAGATCCCGGAAGACACCAAGGAATTCGCCATCAATATGAGCAATATGCGCCACTGGGACGCCCCCATGAAGCGCTATGTGGACGAGTGCCTGGAAGGCAAGGAAGGCCCGCGCGGCAAGGACTTCAATATGCGCTGGGTGGCCGCCATGGTGGCCGATGTGCACCGCATCCTGTGCCGCGGCGGCATCTTCATGTACCCCTGGGACAAGCGCGAGCCACAAAAGCCCGGCAAGCTACGCCTGATGTATGAGGCCAACCCCATGAGCTGGCTGATTGAACAGGCCGGCGGCCTGTCCACCAACGGCCGCCAGCGCATCATGGACATCCAGCCCACCCAGCTGCATGAACGCGTGAGCGTGATCCTGGGCGCCAAGAACGAAGTGGAACGCGTAATGCAGTATCACGCCGAGGCCGACAAAACCGCGCTATAATTTTGCTCTGTCGCCGGTGTAGCTCAGTTGGTAGAGCAGCTCATTCGTAATGAGAAGGTCGCGTGTTCGATTCATGTCTCCGGCACCAAAAACAAAAAGCCCTGCGATGCCTTGCATCACAGGGCTTTTTTCTTTCTGCCTGCGGCAAAGCAGGTGAGAGAACTGAGAAAACGACAGACCGGGTCTGCCCCGGAAAAACAGACAAGCCACACGTGCCCTGTGTATGCCCTAGCGGCACTTCGCAGCACCTGGCAGCGGCCTTGTGACAGGCTCCTGTGCGCTTGCATCCAACCCAGAGGTCGCAAAGGAGGCGGCAAGACCCTATGAAAATCACCAAGTACAAAAACGGTTTGGCCGCAGTCGCCGCAGTCCTGGCATTGACCGCATGCGGCCAGAAGGTGGAGGTCCCCCCTGCGCATGTGGGCAAGATCATGACCAAGGACGGCTACCAGGAAGCCCTGATTCCCACCTCCAAGTTCAGGCTGAGCCAATGCTGGGCCTACTGTGATCGCCTGGTCTTGCTGGATGTCTCCGACAAGGCCTACGAAGAGGCCATGACCATCTTCATCCCGGAAGACAAGCTGAATCTGGACGTGAGCATCCGCGCCACGCTGAGCATCAACCCGAAAAAGACCGCCGAACTGTTCAATGCGGTGGCCCCCACCCAGGTCTCTGGCGACATCTCGACCATTGCCAACGAGCAGGTCTACCGCACCTACGCCAGCCAGATCATCCAGTCCGAGGTTCGCGAATATCTGAGCAAGCGGTCAATTGGCGAGATCGCCTCCAGCAACGAAAAAATCAATGCAGACCTGCGCCTGCAACTCGGCAAGGCCATCGAAACGCTGACCCCGTTCTCGGTGCGTTTCGTGGGCATTACCAACCTGAAGTACCCCAAGATCATCACCGAAGCCCAGGAATCGGCAGCCGAACGCCGCGAGGCCATTCAAAAGGAAGAGGCCCAGCTGGCCATCTCCAAGGCCCAGCTGGAGCGGGAGCTGCAAGAAGCCCGCCTGCAGCGCGCCATTGACAAGGAAAAGGCCGAGACCGAAGCCATGTCGCAATCGGTGCTGGCCCAGTCCGTCGACGCCCGCGTGCTGCAGCTGCGCAAGCTGGAAAACGAGCGCGCCTGGATCGAAAAATGGAATGGCCAACTGCCCACCACCACGCTGGGCGATAGCGTGCCCATGGTGAACATCAGCAAATGAGCACCCTGCTCGTCAACCTCCTGCCCCTTGCCATCGCCGTTGCCGGCCTGGGCCTGAGCTGGAAGTACAAAAAGCTGTGGATAGCGGCCACCACTGCCGCCATCTTGTTTGTCTACTTCCAGGCCCAGCCCTCCTACCTGCCCAAGGGGCAGATCGTGCGTGAAGCCCCACCAGTCTTTGTCGAGTCCGACGCCAAAATCGAAGACAGGTTAAGCAAGCCGGTGCCGGGCAGTGAGCGTGACCAGCGCATGCAAGACGCCGTCAAGCAAGGCCTGGATTTCAAAAAATAAACGCAGGGCCAAAAGCTCCCAACCACCAACCCGCCTTGTGCGGGTTTTCTTCATCCTGTCCGGCCATAGCGCTGTGCACGCTGCGGCTTGGTCAAGCCACAGAAGCGAGGCTCAGAGCGTTGTCCACAGCGATGCAATACCGACCAGGTGCAGCAGCCCCATTGCGAAGCAGATGCCAGACGACACCAGCCAAAAGCGCGGAGAGTTGGCTGGGAACATGGGCCGGAGAAACGGGAAAGCGACCGCTCGGCCCAAATACACCGTGCAAATGACGACAAGTGCCAGCTTGGTGAGCGGCAGACGCTCGATGACACCAGCGCCAGCCCATGCGTAGGCGGCCCACAGAAAGAGAACTGCCGTGATGGCGAGAGTGACCAGGGTTGGCTGGAGTTTGCCGGCCTCGACAGCGCGCACCATCCGCTCGCTCGCACCCATCCAGCTATAAGCACGCGCGCCCAAGGCGATGCAAGCGAGGTGAGCGACGGCAGCTATCGCACTGAGTAAGCCGCCCACAACAAGCGCTTGCGCTCCTAAATTTGACATAGCCAACTGTTCGATTCTTGGTAGTGATGCCAGAGCATAACGGACTCTTTACCGGGTGGCGCTGCGCAAGTTGCCTCACTTTGCCCAAGGCACTCACACTGGAAGATCACCCCACAAGCCCGGCAAACGCTGCGAGCGCAATCGCACCGCCGGGGATTCACCCACAACCGTGAATGCACAAATCAGCTCACCTGACCAGTGCAGCGGACACCAAGACTACGGCTTCTTGTATGCCGGAGGCAAAAGGCCCTGTGCCTCAAGCGCTGGCGCTTCATACACAGCATCTTCGGCCGGGTAGCGCAAGCCAGGCAGCTGCCGGACCTTGGCCATGGCCCAAATCACACTCTCCCCCGCGGGCAAAGTGTCGGGCTGCATTGCATAGAGTGGATCGGCGAACGCCATCTCCGGCGACACCACAGTCCAGCCCTGTGCGCGAAAGGCAGCAATCACGTCGGCCAGCGCCGCTGCATTGATGCGGCTGGTATGCAGCAGCAACACATGCGCCGGGCTGCGGCCCAGCACCTGTCGTGCCAGCCCATCGTAATATGCCCCACGATCAAGCAGGTGGGCAATGTAAGCGGCCTTCACCTGCTCGGCTTTTCCCGCCTGCCCTAACTCCATCCACACCGAGTAGATCTGGTTGTAGTACCAGTCGCTGGCATCGATGGACACCGGTGCGGCGCGGTAACCGGCCGACTGCATCCAGCGGCGCATGCCATCGCGCTTTTCCAGGGTGTCACCCTCCTTGAGATAGGGGAAGCGCAGCATGGATGTCCAGCGGGGCATGCTGCGCAAGCTGGCCTCGGCCTGTTGCACGTCGGCGATAAAGTCCGCCAGCGAGACCTGGGCCGATGCCAGGCTGTGGTGGCTGGCCGTGTGGTTGCCCACTGCATGGCCCTGCCGTCCCCATTCCCGGATCAACTCCAATCCGGCTTCACCACCGGTACGCACCAGCGAGGGAAACACCATTGCGCTCACCTCCGCCGCTTTCAGGCTGGCCAGCATCTGCTGGTTCCACAGCGGCGCTTCGGGGAACTTCCCGGGATGGAGTCCGTCGTCAAACGTCAGGCTCAGCGTCTGAGCCATGCCCAGCGAAGCGCTGAGCGACAGCAGCAGTGTGAGCAGGCATCGACGCATGGGTGTTGTCCTTTCAGTGGTAGACCGTAGTGGTAGGGCTGCGTGCGGCGCAGAAACGCCAATGCCCCAGCAGGGCAGATGAAGAGGCTCTTCAAAATAATGAGCTATTGCTGCTTTTATACCTTGGGTTTCCGGAAAAAAACACCGTGAGATCCAGTCTATATCAGCGTTGGCAGCTCCTGAAATCATTAGCAGCCTGCCCGCGCGGGCTCAGCGCTCCAAGCCATATTTGCGCACCTTGTCGTGCAGCGTGGTCTTGGCCACGGCCAGCGACTCGGCCGCACGTGTGAGGTTGCCGCCGTGGCGGCGCAAGGCATCGGCGATCAGAGCGCGCTCAAAGGATTCCACGCTCTGCGCCAGGGGTTGGGCGCCAGCGTCGCTGCTGGCAGCGCCAAAGGGTGGGCCGCCTGCTTCGATGCCCAGCACCAGGCGCTCCGCCGCGTTGCGCAGCTCACGCACATTGCCGGGCCAGTCATAGCCCATGAGCTGCTGTATGCGGCCCGCCGTCAACTCCGGCAGCGGGCGCTGGTGGCGGGCGGCGGCCTGCAGGGCGAAGTGCTCGAACAGCAGCGGGATGTCCTCACGGCGCTCGCGCAGCGGTGGTAATGCCAGCGTGGCAACGTTCAGCCGGTAGTACAGGTCGGCCCGAAAAAGCCCCTGGCGGCTGAGCTCCAGCAGGTCCACCTTGGTGGCAGCCACCACGCGGCAGTCGATGGGAATGAGCTGGTTGGAGCCCAGGCGCTCCACCACACGCTCCTGCAACACGCGCAGCAGCTTGATCTGCATGGCCATGGGCATGCTCTCGATCTCGTCCAGGAACAAGGTGCCGCCGCTGGCATGCTCGATCTTGCCGATACGCCGCTTGCCCGCGCCGGTATAAGCCCCGGCCTCGCTGCCAAACATTTCGCTGTCGAACAGCGTGTCCGGCAGACCGCCGCAATTCACCGCCACAAAGTTGCCACCCTGGCGGCTGCTGGCCTCGTGCAGACAGCGTGCCACCAGTTCCTTTCCGGTGCCGGTCTCACCGTGGATCAACACGTCGGCCGCGCTGCTGGCCAGGCCCAGCAAGGTCTGGCGCAGCTGCTGCATATTGGGTGCACGGCCAATCAGCTGCTGCTCCAGGCTGTCCTTGTGCTGCAGCTGCTGACGCAGCCCACGCACTTCCAGCACCAGGCGGCGGCGCTCCAGGGCGCGGCGCACCACTGCCACCAGTTGCTCCGGCGCAAAAGGCTTCTGGATGAAGTCATGCGCGCCGTCCTTCATGGCCTGCACGGCCATGGAGATGTCACCGTGGCCGGTGATCAGCACCACGGGCAGCTCGGCATCAAAGGCCATCAGATCACGCAGCAGCGCCATGCCGTCCTGCTTGGGCAAGCGGATGTCGCTGACCACAATGCCGGGGTAGTCCGGCGTCAGCCGCTTGCGGCCGGCCTCGGCACTGCCCACGCTCTCGCAGGCAATGCCTTCGAGCTGCAATGCCTGCTCACAGCCGAGCACGATGTCCGGGTCGTCCTCGATGATCAGCACGCGCAGCGCCGGGCTGCTGGACACATCGGACATGGAGGCTTCACTCATGGCGCTCATTATCCAACCCCTCGGTGGGTGGTGCCCCCGGTGCAGCGGATACGGCGGCTGCCGATGCAGGCGGCGCCAGCGGCAAGACCAGGGTGAAGATGGCACCGCCCTGCGGGTGGTTGGCCCCCGTCAGACTGCCTCCGCAGTCGCGCACAATGCCGGCCGACAGCGGCAACCCCAGCCCCAGGCCCACGCCGGGCTCCTTGGTGGTGAAAAAGGGCTCGAACAAGCGGGCCTGCGCGGCCTCGCTCAGGCCGGGGCCATGGTCGCGCACGCACAGCAGCACCTGGTCGCCCTGGGTGCGGCAATGCACCTCCAGACAAGGCTGCTCACAGCCCTCCATGGCGTCGAGCGCGTTGTGGATCAGGTTCACCAGCACCTGCTCGATGCGATTGCCGTCGCACCAGGCCACGGGCTCGGGCCGGGCCACGTCAAAGCGCAGCTGCACACCGCCATGCTGTACGCGCGCCTCCAGCACGGACAGCGCGTTGTCCAGCGCCTGGCCCAGCGGCACGCGCTGGCGCTCGCCGCTGGATTTGCGGGCAAAGCTGCGCAGCTGGCCGGTGATGTGGCCCATGCGGTCGGCCAGTTGGGAGATGCGCTCCAGATTGACCCGGGTGGTGGCGGTGTCGCCGCGCTCCAGAAACTTCAGGCTGTTGCCCGAGAGCGTGCGCAGCGCCGTCAGCGGCTGGTTGAGCTCATGGGCGATGCCGGTCGAGAGCTGCCCTATCACCGCCAGCTTGCCGGCCTGCACCAGCTCGTCCTGGGCGGCGCGCAGCGTGGCCTCGGTGCGTATGCGTTCGGCCACCTCGTCCTGCAGCTGCTGGTTGGCAGCAGACAGATCGGCCGTACGCCGAGCCACCTTGCGCTCCAGCGCATCGTTGGCGGACTGCAGGGCCTCACGGGCAGCCAGGCGATCACGCAGGTGGCGGCGGCGCTCATTGAGCATCAAGGCCAGCAGTGACAAAAACGCCGCCGCAATGGCCGCAGCCAGCGCACGGCTTTGCGCCACTTGCTCCACCTGCTCCAAATGGGAGAGCACGGTCAGCGTCCACGGCGTGCCGGGCAGCAGGCGCGACTGCGCCAGAAACTGACCGCTGACGGGGAACATGGTGGCCATCTCCTGCCCGCTGCGGGCCAGGCGCACCAGGCGCGCGCCATTGCCCAACTCACGCACAATTTGCAGGCCCAAGGGCTGGAGTGCACGGCGGCTGTATTGCTGTGACTGCTCGAAGGCAGCGCGTGCGGCCTCGTCCAGCGGGCGCAGGGTGCTGAATTTCCAGTCTGACACCGAGCTGAGAATGGCCACCCCATGCTCGTCAGTGACCAGCACCGGCGCTTCCACCGTGGCCCAGGATTGCTCCAACTGGTCCAGGCTGACCTTGATGACGGCCACGCCCAATGTTTGCTGGCTGTCGCTCAGTGCCGAGGCCAGGTAGTAACCAGGCTCACCACGTGTGGTGCCTATGCCGAAGACCCGGCCGCTGCCATTGCGCATGGCATCCAGAAAATAGGGGCGAAAAGACAGGTCCTCCCCCAAATAACCGTCGGCCCGCCGCCAGTTGCTGGCCGCCACCACCCGGCCCTGGGTATTGATCACATAGGCGGCCAGCGTGCCGGCGCGCTCGTTGAGTTGCTCCAGGTAGTTGTTGACCTTGGCCGCATAGCTGGCACGTGCGGCCTCGTCACTGGCTGGGGCCAGCAGGCCTTGCACATCAGACTCCAGCTCCAGCACGCCGGGCAGAAAAGCGTATTTGCCAATTTCACGCTGCAGGCTGGCGGCATACAGGTCCAGCCGGTGCATGCCGGTGGCCCGCACCTCGGCCAGGCCCATGCGCTGGGCCAGTTGAAAGGCCGCCAGACCGCTGAGCGCCATCAGGCCGAGTACCAGCACGGTGAGCAGCAGGCGGCGCAACCGGCGGCGCCAGGGAGGAGAAGGAGGTGTTTCTTGTGCCACAAGCAATGCTAGCAGCGACGCGGCAGGCTCAGGCGCTGCCTCGTGCGCTGCGGTGGCGGGGTGCAAGGACTCAGGCACGCGCGCTCAGGACGGCTGACGCGGGCCGGGCGCGACCTCGCTGGCCATCTGCACAGACAAGCCAGGTGCAACAGGCTCGGCTGCGGCAAGGGGCTGCGTGGGTTCGGCATGCGCTGCCAGCGGGGTTTCGTCCTCGTCATCCGCCAACGCGGCATTCGGGTCGACGGCACCTTCCCACTTGGCCACCACGGCGGTGGCAATCGCATTGCCCAGCACATTGGTGAAAGTGCGGCCCATGTCCAGGAAATGGTCGATACCCAGAATCAGCAAGATGCCGGCCTCGGGCAGATTGAACATGGGCAGCACAGCAGCCACCACCACCAGCGAAGCACGCGGCACACCGGCAATGCCCTTGCTGGAGACCATCAACACCAGCAGCATGGTGACCTGCGAGGCCAGCGACATCTCGATGCCGTAGGCCTGGGCAATGAAGATCGCCAAAAAGGTGGTGTAGATCATCGAGCCGTCCAGGTTGAACGAATACCCCAGCGGCAGCACAAAGGCCGTCACGCGCGGCTTGATGCCGAAGCGCTCGAGCTGCTCCATCAGCTTGGGATAGGTCGATTCACTGCTGGCGGTCGAAAAACCCACCAGCAGCGGTCCACGGATCAGCTTGATCAGTCGGAACACGTCCTTGCCCAGCACCAGGTAGCCAGCGCCCACCAGCAGCAGCCACAGCACGGCCAGCGCCACATAAAAACTCAGCATGAATTTGCCGAACACCGACAACATGCCCAGGCCTTCGACGGTGATGGCACCGGCCACGGCGCCAAACACGCCCACCGGGGCGAAGCGCATCACATAGTCGGTGACCTTGAGCATCACATGGACCACCTCGTCCATGGTGTTGACCAGCGAGCGTGCGGACTGGTGGTGCAACTGGCCCAACGCAATACCGAAGAACAGTGCAAACACCAAAATCTGCAGCACCTCATTGGTGGCCATGGCCTCGAAGAAGTTCTTGGGAAAGACATGGGTGATGAAGTTCTTCAGATTCAGCGAAGAAGTCTGCAGACCCAGGCTATCGGCACTTTGCGGCAGCGGCACACCCAGGTTGTGGCCGGGCTGCAGCACATTGGCCAGCACCAGACCGATGACCAGCGAGCAGAACGAGGCCATGATGAACCAACCCAAGGCCCGACTACCGATACGGCCCACGGTCTTGGCATCGCCCATATTGGCCAGGCCCACCACCAAGGTGGAGAACACCAGCGGCGCGATGATCATCTTGATCATGCGCAGAAAGATGTCGGCCAGCAGCGTGAAGTAGCCAGCCAGATCATGCGCGGCTTCGCTGTCAGGCACCAGGCGGTGGCAGGCATAGCCCACCAGGACACCGGCCACCAGGGCGATCAGGACCATCGAGGTCAAACGGTTGAGTTTCATGCGTGTCTATTTGGAATAGTTGTCGGACTGGAAAGCACACCGGTGGAGCTGCCCACCGCACCGCGCCTTCAGCGAACGGACCAAGCCAGTTGCCGAAGGCCGGCTTGTCTCCCGGCTTCGCACACCAGCCGGCTTGCAGCCGCTGGCGGGTAGGGTCTTTTTGCAAATGCCGTGCCAGCCCTTGTTTTCACGCTAACCATATGATTTTCTTATGTGCGCCTAACTTTTTCGCATAAGGATCGACGGTTTTCCGTCACCCCTCACCCGCCAAATATTCGGAAAACCGAACGCCCCACGACTCACTGGACAAGATGCCGGCCATGCCGGGCCGCACCAGCAGCTTCTCGCGTACAGCGTCACCGCCCTCCCCAAGGCTTCTTCCATTTTTCTCCACTCAATATGGAATATTGAGATTTTCGGCACATCTCTCAATATATGAGATCAATACTCACATATTGATATTTCAAAAAATTCCACCTACACTCGCCCTCCAAGAAAGCACAGAAGCTGTTTAGGAAACGGAAGGAGCAACGTGGTCACCGCCCAACGCAAACTCAAGGCTGCCATCATCGGCAGCGGCAACATCGGCACGGATCTGATGATCAAGATCCTGCGCCACGGCCAACACATCGAAATGGGGGCCATGGTGGGCATTGACCCACAGTCAGACGGTCTGGCCCGCGCTGCGCGCATGGGCGTGGCCACCACGCACGAAGGGGTGGAGGGCCTGACCCGCCTGCCCGTGTTCCAGGACATCGACTTCGTCTTCGATGCCACCAGTGCCGGCGCCCATGTGCACAACGACGCCTTGCTGCGCGCGCTCAAGCCCGGCATTCGCATGGTGGATCTCACACCCGCAGCGATAGGCCCTTATTGCATCCCGGTGGTCAATGGCGCGGCCCATCTGGACGCGCTGAATGTGAACATGGTCACCTGCGGTGGCCAGGCCACCATCCCCATGGTGGCGGCCGTCTCGCGCGTGGCCAAGGTGCATTACGGCGAGATCGTGGCGTCCATCTCCAGCAAGAGCGCAGGCCCCGGCACCCGCGCCAATATCGACGAGTTCACCGAGACAACCTCCAAGGCCATCGAAGTGGTGGGCGGCGCCAGCAAGGGCAAGGCCATCATCGTGCTGAACCCGGCCGAGCCTCCGCTGATCATGCGCGACACGGTCTACACGCTGAGCGAGCTGGCGGATGAAGCCGCCATCGCCCGGTCGGTCGAGGAGATGGCGGCCGCAGTACAGGCCTATGTGCCCGGCTACCGCCTCAAGCAGCAAGTGCAGTTTGACCGCATTGCCCAGCCCATCCGCATTCCCGGCGTGGGCGATGCCCTCACCGGGCTGAAGACTTCCATCTTCCTGGAGGTCGAGGGTGCGGCCCACTACCTGCCTGCTTACGCAGGCAATCTGGACATCATGACCAGCGCCGGCCTGCGCACCGCAGAACATATGGCCGAACGCATGCTGGCCGCTGCTGCACGCGCTTGAGAGGAGCACACACCATGAATCCAAGCAAAAAAATCTACATCTCCGACGTGACGCTGCGCGATGGCAGCCATGCCATCCGCCACCAATACAGCGTGGAGCAAGCCAAGCAGATTGCCAAGGCGTTGGACGAGGCCGGCGTCGACTCCATCGAAGTGGCGCACGGCGACGGCCTGCAGGGCTCCAGCTTCAACTACGGCTTTGGCGCGCACACCGACCTCGAATGGATAGAGGGCGTGGCCAGCGTCGTTCAGAACGCCAAGATCGCCACGCTGCTGCTGCCCGGCATAGGCACCGTGCACGACCTGAAGAACGCCTACGAAGCCGGCGTGCGCGTGGTGCGCGTGGCCACGCACTGCACCGAGGCCGATGTCTCCCGCCAGCACATCGAATACGCCCGCAAGCTGGGTATGGAGGCCGTGGGCTTTTTGATGATGAGCCATATGACCACGCCCCAGACGCTGGCCCAGCAGGCCAAGCTCATGGAGAGCTATGGCGCGACCTGCTGCTATGTGGTGGATTCGGGCGGCGCCCTGGGCATGCAGGATGTGCGTGACCGCTTTCGCGCCTTCAAGGAAGTGCTCCAGCCCGAAACCCATACCGGCATGCATGCCCACCACAACCTGAGCCTGGGTGTGGCCAACTCCATCGTGGCCGTGGAAGAAGGCTGTGACCGCGTGGATGCCAGCCTGGCAGGCATGGGCGCGGGCGCTGGCAATGCCCCCCTGGAGGCCTTCATCGCCGCCATCGACCGCATGGGCTGGAACCATGGCACCGACCTGTACCAGCTCATGGATGCGGCCGACGACATCGTGCGCCCCCTGCAGGACCGCCCGGTGCGCGTGGACCGCGAGACGCTGGCACTGGGATATGCCGGTGTGTACAGCTCGTTCCTGCGCCACAGCGAGGCAGCGGCCGCCAAGTACCACATCAAGACGGTGGACATCCTGGTCGAACTGGGCAAGCGCCGCATGGTCGGTGGACAGGAAGACATGATTGTGGACGTGGCGCTGGACCTGCTCAAACAGCGCACCTGAGCACCGAAAAATAAAAACCGGGCAGGCACTTGCGATCGCCACAGGCACATCTTTGCGGTGTGCCTGGCGGCACCACAGGCGTTTGCGTCGGCCAAACACCCAAGAGACAAACCAATGACTGCTACACAACTCCCCCCGGCAGCGCAGGAGCGCAACACCGAAGCCACCATCAGCGATACCGACCGCCGCCGCGCCCTTTTCGGTAGCGCAGTGGGCAGCACCATCGAGTGGTACGACTATTTCCTGTACGGGACTATGTCGTCCATTGTGTTCGCCAAGCTATTCTTCCCGGCCGACGACCCCATCACCAGCCAGCTGCTGGCCCTGGCTTCGTTTGCGCTCGCCTTTTTGATCCGTCCCATTGGCGGCGTCGTGTTCGCCCACATCGGCGACCGCGTGGGCCGCAAGAAGACCCTGGTCATCACGCTGTCCATCATGGGTCTGTCCACGGTGCTCATCGGCCTCACGCCCACCTATGCCCAGATCGGCATCTGGGCGCCCATTATGCTGACCGTGTTGCGCTTGCTGCAGGGCCTGGCATTGGGCGGCGAATGGGGTGGCGGCGTGCTGCTGGCAGTGGAGTACTCGCCCGCCCACAAACGCGGCTTCTTTGGCGCGGTGCCACAGACTGGCGCACTGTTCGGCCTGGCACTGGGCAATCTGGCCACATCGGGCCTGAGCACCGTGTTCTCGGAAGAGGCCTTTCTGTCCTATGGCTGGCGCATTCCCTTTGTGCTGTCCATCGTGCTGGTGCTGATCGGCATGTGGATTCGCAACAAGGTGGAAGAAACCCCCTCGTTTCGCAAGGTGGCCGCCGAGGTCAAGGCCAATCCCAAGGGCGCGGAGCACAAGCGCATGCCTTTGATGGAAACGCTGACCCAACACTGGCGCCCGGTGCTGATTGCCATCGGCGCGAAGTTTGTCGAGACCTCCACCTTCTTTCTGTTCGCCACCTTCACCATCTCTTACTTGGTGAGCCTGGGCTACCAGCGTGTGGACGCCTTGAACGTGGTGCTGATCGCGGCGCTGATTGCCGTGCCGGTGATGCTGTACTTTGGCGCGCTGTCGGACCGCATCGGTCGCAAAAAGGTGTTCATTCTGGGCACCATCGCCATTGCCATCTATGCCGGCCCCTACTTCTGGCTGTTGAACCAGGGCTCGGCGCTGGTTTCGACCATCGCGGTGGTGATTGGCTTTTCCATCATCTGGTCCACCTACGGCTCGGTGCTCGGCACCTTTTTTGCAGAGAGCTTCCCGCCCAATGTGCGCTACACCGGCATCTCGCTGGGCTATCAAGTGGGCGCAGCCTTGGTCGGAGGGCCCATGCCTTTGATCGCTACGGCGCTGGTGGCTCGCTATCATGGCAGCTATGTGCCGGTGGCCATCTTCATTGTCCTGTGTGCGCTGGTCTCGCTGGTCGCCATCAGCTTCACCAAGGACCGTACTGGACAACCGCTGGATGCGTGATCCCGAGGCGCGGCATGGGTGCTGACGACCTCATCACCCAGGCCTCTCCCCTGCTATGAACACCTCCACCACCAAGGCTGCCAAGCCAGCCAAGCCCTTTGCCAGCCAGACCCTGTTCCGTGGCCTGGACATCGTGAGTGCCGTCGCCGACGGCTACCGCACGGTCAAGGACATCTCTGAGAAAACAGGCATCACCTTCAGCACCACGCACCGGCTCGCATCGGCGCTGGTGCAGATCCGCTACCTGCATTTCGAACCACGCAAGGGCTACCGGCTGGGTAGCAGGCTGGTGGAGCTGGGCTTTATGGCCTTCCGCGAATCCGCCGTCACCACGACGGCCCGCCCCTTTCTGGAAGAGCTTGCCGCACAGACCCAGGACACGGTGCATCTGGCTGCGCTGGACGAGGACGAAGGCATTATTTACCTCGACAAGATTGGCAGCCAACGTCCTATCGAGGTCAACACCCGTATCGGCGGCCGCAAACCGGTGTGCTGCACCAGCGTAGGCAAGGCGCTGATTCTCGATCAGGGCCGCACGGCCTGGAAGCAGCGCTACGAGCAAGAAGCCGCCAAGGGGCTTGCAGGACCACTGCCTCTGGAAGAATGGCTGGCCGCCATGGCAAGCTATGCCGCCAATGGCTATACCTTTGACATGGGCGAGAACGTGGATGGCATACGCTGCGTGGGTGCGCCGGTACGCGATGCCAGCGGGGAGATCGTGGCATCGATCAGCGTGACAAGCACGGTCACCTACACCGATGAAGCCCGCATGCGCGAGGTGATTCCCTTGGTGCAGGAAGTGGCGCGCAAGATCAGTTTGCAGCTCGGTGCCGCTGCAGCGTAACCCCCGACACACGACCAGGGCCACGCCTTGCATGCCCGGGAGCTTGCGCGCAGCCATCTTGCTTTGGGCTGCATATGGCCGAAGGGTGACCTGCTGTTCCATCCAGCCACTGGACTAGAGCGTCTTATCACTGTACTGTCTGCAAAGTTAGACAACTTTCCCGAGAGCGACACTCCATGAGCAAAAAGAAAGCTTCCACCGTTCATCACTCCGTGGAGCAAAAGCGATGGGAATTCCAGCGCGAGCAAGAACGCATCACCTACCCACCAGGACACGCAGGCCCTGTGCAAATGGACTGGCGCCAGCGTGGAAGCTACTCGGCAACGGACCTGGACTACCGAGGCCGTGGCAAGACGGAGTAAAAGCCTGCTGAGCGCAGCTTTACGGCCCTCCCTGCGCACAAGCCCTGCCCTGCAGGGCTTTTTTCTTTTCTGAGAGAGAGCACCTGCGCATTGACTCAGCCCGCGGCCCCGCTGCTGGGCCATGAAGGCGTGGTCATGGTGTCTCACCCCCATGACAAGCCCACGTTGCGCCGAGGATTGCTGCAAATGCAGTTGGAAGCATGCCCACCCGCTTGACAGCACAATACTGTATGCGCTTACAGTTATGCCATGCAAAGCAATCGCGTCCTCGCGGGTCTGCCCGTCCCCATCAGTGCCAGCCCCATGCCTCTTCCAATGCTGGACCGCCCCACCAAAGCGCCCTCCAGCATCCACATGGACCTGGCCAAGGAACTGGTGCGGCATCCGCTGCGCACCTTCATACAACGGGCAACTGGCGACAGCATGGAAGACGCGGGTATCTTCGATGGAGACCTGCTTGTTGTGGACAGATACCTGGCGCCGCTGCACGGCGACATCGTCATCGCTCGGGTGGACGGAGAGTTCACCTGCAAACGCTATAGCTGCAGTGATGGCTTGTTCGCCCTGCAAGCAGAAAACCCCGCTTACCCCAGCATCCACCTTGGGGCAGGTCAGGATATCGAAATCTGGGGGGTGGTCACCAACAGCGTGCGCCGCTTTCGCCAGACGTAGAACGGCGCTCTGCCAAAACCATCCCACAGACCAAGAGCGTAGTCCCCAAAAAAGGCCCGCACCGAAATGCGGCGCCATCGGCGGGAGTCGCCACAAAAAACAATCCAGCAAGCTTCTCCGCTGTCATACCAGCAGAAATCCCCTCGAATGCCTGAATCAGTACTGGTTGAACACGGGCCTGCGCCCCAGTGAGCAGCCCTGGGCCAGCTGCTTTTCTTTGCCTTCGGCCCTATATTTGCTGAACCAGCGCTTGGAGCCCTTGGGACTCACTTGAAGGTACAGGCCATCTGGGTCAGTGAAGCGTGCTTGCTCTCGCTCGACACGGACGACACTGAGCATCGGTCATACATGGGCAGCAGCTCCAGGGTGGAGGACAGAGTCCCTGCCCGTTCCCTCCAGCCCGTGGGCTGCAAGCCGCATGTCTATTGGGTTTCAGTGGGAAGCAGGGGGCAAGTTGCCCAACGCATTGAATCACCCCGGGGTCAGTTCAAAACCGGAACGATTCCATAAATCTTATAGATACATAAGATTTAAATTGCGTTATGAGGCTTTTGCAAAATGGCGGCTCAGTATCGATACATTGTCCACGGCTGCCGTAGTCATATTTACATCGGGCAGCGGCGAGACTTGTGTCCACTGGATCGCGTTGGGTGTCTTGCCCAATGCCAGAGCAGACCAAGCAGTGCCATCATCCGCAATGGCAAAAAGATGCATGTAGCCACCCTTGTCAAAGCTTGACTGGATACTTAAAAACTTACGCTTTCCATCCATTTGAAACCTCTGCTAACAAAGATTTCAGCATATATGATGTTAGACAAGATGTGATTCGTATTTTTAATGCTATCGGACTTTTTCATTAGGGCAATTACAAATGTAGGAGGCAACGCCTGGCCGGTGTACAGAAACCACCTACAGCAATGCTGTACAGATACTCTGAGCTTCTCAACACCGACTCACAACTTGCCAAGCCCGCAATGTGTGGGCTTTTTTCTTGACCACAGCAGAAGGCCCTGCGGCTTGGCTATATATGCCTAGCGTTATTTCCTGACACGCTCGCCCGAAAAACCATACTTGCGCGTTGTATTCATATGAAATGACAGTAAGGACGTGAAACCGTTCTAGCTGAGCCCGGCACAGCCCGGGCCAAGCTTGATTGAGCATATACGCCGTAGGTGCTCAAGTTTGATTTTTCGCCGGGTCTGGGGGTTCTCCTCTTCCTCCCGCCCTTCTCTTTCCCCAGATAGCCGCAAGGCGCCGGCTTTTTTCTTCTTGTGAGTCGCTTCATGCGACCTTGCCCACCCTGCCCACGCTCGGTGGGTTTTTCTTTTTTGGAGAAACACCATGTCCAGTCGTTACCGCTGCAACTTTGGCCGCCTGCGTGGCGCGGCCGCCGAGCGCTTTGACGAGGGTCCGCGCCCCATTCTGCCAGCACAGGTCGCCCCCTTCGGCACCAGCACCTGGTGCGCCACAGAAGCCGCCCACCACCGCCCCCCCAAGCTCGCACATAGTGGGCTTTTGTGCCCATGCCCCCCTTTCCTCTGCACCTAGCCGCGCCCGCCAGCAGCTGACCACCGAATCACCCCAGGTGATGGAGCTCAGCGCCGATGCCATCTGAAAGGACTGCCCCATGTCCAACAGCATCACACCTTGGGCCATCGCCCCCCTACTGGCCCTGGGCCTGAGTGCCGTGGCCGGCCCCACGGCTGAGCCTGACGTGTTGCCCATGGCCGTACCCAGCGCAGCCTGCCCGCCAGGTCTGGTCGGCGTGTGGATCGACAGCACCATGGCCGAGTGCCAGAGGGGGCTGCCGTGAAAGCCTTGTTCCATCTCTTCGCCTGATCCGGCATCTGCCTGAGGGCTGCCGGCCTCATGACCGACATACCCATCTGATACCCGCTCGCCCCTGCATCGGGCTTTTTCTTTGCCGATCAAGAATGAAATTCCAACCCATCAACCGATCTCAGGTCGTGCCCCCTCAGAGCGTGTTCACGCTCTCAAAGCAGCAGGGCCCATGACCGTTACGGGGCTGGCCGAATACCTCGGTTGGAAAAGCGAAAAAGTGACCACCACCGTCGGCACTACCCGCTGGCTGCTGGCTGCTGCCCGAGCAGGGGTTTTGCACCGTGCGCTAGGTGCCGGTCACTGACCGCCGTGGCCGCGACCTGGCGGTGTAGCGGCCGAGAAACCTGCCGTGAATGCAGGCAAACCGAAGCCCGGTACCGACACAAGCACCGCGCAATCATCAATGCGCGCAACCAGACCAGCAATGCAGCAAAGCTGCGGTGCGCCTGCCATCAATCCGTGGGCAACAACTCGCAGTGCCACGGGCTCCGTGTCGGCCAACAGCCGCAACCCGGAAACCGGCAATACCTGGACCGGGCGCGGAAACGAACCAGCGTGGATTCGCGGCAAGCCCGCGAGGCCTATCTGATTACCCCAGCAGCAAACGGGGGCATGAGCACAGGCTGCAGCCTGTCCTGATCTCTTTAATTTCCAATGCCATTAATACACCATGGTCTATATATTGTAAGTATTGTTACACGGACGGTTTTTTACCATAAATTGGAGTATTGTGAATAAGTCAGTTAATCCTAATTGACAACAAGGACCGGAGGTCCAAATGCAGTACACCGATAAAACAATTCACAATATTCAAAGCCGAAAAGAACATCTTCCAGATGTCGACAGCCACGCCGTACATCGCGATGACTATCACCGCACGCCAGATGATCCAAAAAACAAAAATCACATTCAGCCGCATAAAGATCAAACGGATTCTCGGCAAAAAAATGCAGTGCCAAAGCGATAGCGGCATCCGAATAGACAGATCGAGGTAGATATGTTCACACTTCCACTCACACTATGGGAAAAAATTTATGCTGCAGTTGAAAGCATTTTCTCCCACGGCTCACAAATAGAACCACTCCCTCAGAATTCCGCGAGCAAACCTCTGACCAAAGAGGAAATAGCTATCTTAGAGGACGAGTACATGGTAAATCGTGACGCTTAATTAAGCCCCGATTTTTTGGGGTTAAATGCCCCCCTGAAAAACTGTTACCACTTGATAGTGGGGGTTTATTTCAGCCCGCACGGCCCAAGCCGCGCGGGCTTTTTCTTTTCTATAGCCCTGAATGAAAACCGTTGCCGTGCTATTCCACCGCTCAGGCAGCGACTACAAGTCCCTTGCCGATGTGGAGGCATGGGATGCCGAGCACGATGCTCGCAATTGGTCAGGTGGCAGCCCTGTTGTTGCCCACCCTCCGTGCCGCGCTTGGGGAAGGCTGCATCTGTTTTCAAATCCATGCAAAGGCGAACGTCTTCTGGCAACGTGGGCAGTACAGAAAATCCACCTGTGGGGTGGCGTTCATGAACACCCCGCGGGTTCACAACTTTGGACAAAATCTGGACCTTCCGAGCCATCCCAGCTCGGGAAATATGGAGGGTGGACGCACCCCATTCACCAACACTGCTGGGGAGCTCGAGCGGAGAAAGCGACGCTGCTCTACATCGTGGGTTGCATGAGATTCCCGACCTTCCTTTTATTCCTGGAGAGTCCTCCCTTATTATCCCAAGCAGGAGACGCCATAAATCAAGACTCCATATCACCAAAGCCAAACGAGAGCACACGCGGCTACCACTGGCCGAGTGGCTTATCGAGCTGGCACGCTGATGGTCTCCTAATCCCCAGACCCGCCCACCAACGTGCCTTTTATTTTGGAGCACTCCATGGCCACTCAAAACAGCATGAATCTGACAAAAAGCTGATATGCAGACACTCAGGTAGACAAGGGTCAAGGCTGCCTTTAAATACCTCAGTACAGAACATTAAATTTTGTTAACAATACGCGCCATTAATACAAAGAGAGGAATGGGATGTTTAGGAGAAATGGGCCGTGCTTTGTTTGCTACGGCACAGGTATCGCGTTGGACCAAGCTGGCCATGCAGATCCCGCGCCGACACTGTGCCACCCTGCACACAACAGGCTGGAGTATTTTTAAGGTGTGGTTGAAAAATTCGACACACCAATAGCAAGACTTTCAGCAATACAGACAAGCCGACATAAGCCGTAGAACTAGTCAGCACTGCAAAACAAGCGAGCCCCCCATTGAGGCGCCATACAAACCAGCCCCGCCATTGAGCGGGGCTTCTTGTTTTCATTCGGAGAAAGAGATGAAACAAGCTGAAGCAGCTGCCATTGCAGGTAGCAATAACGTGCCCACCGGCGCGGGCACCAGTGCCGACTGGGTACTGGCCGAGAAATTCGAAGAGCTGACCGGCGTCACGCCCATGGCCATCCATAACCGCCGCTGGCTGGATGGCAAGCACTGCGCCGTCGTCGCGCGCCGCCTCTATGTGAACATCAAGGAAGCAGACCAATGGATCCAAAGCCAAATATCGCCACGCCGCCCGGCATAACGCTCCGCGAGCAAGCCTCTGTCCAGCGCATCCAAATTGCCTTTACCTGGCAAAAGCAGCAATGCCGGGAGCTGCTGCCTCCCGGCCCAGTCAACAAGTCCAGCATTCAATATGCGGCCAACCTCCGCGCAGAGATCAAGCGCCGGATTGCCGATGGCACGTTTGTCTATGCCGAGTACTTCCCGGACAACCCCAAGGCCCGTACACCAGAAAAGGAAAGCTGCCGCATGGAGAAGAAGCTGCAGGACCAGCTGGAACTCTATGAAAAACAGGTGAAGAACGGGAAGATGTCCCCTGCCACCTACAACGGCTACGCCAAGGCTATCAACAGCGCTAGGATGAAGACCTGACACGGAAAGCAGCTGCGTGAAGTGACGCCTTCGGCGCTGCGCGACTGGATCAGCTCGATGGATTGCACGAGCAAGGCCATACGCAACTTGCTGACCCCATTGCGCAGCGGTTTCGAAGATGCGCTGAATGATGAGCTGATCGAATTCAATCCATTTGACCGTATCGCCCTGGCCAAGTTGATCCGCCAAAACAGCAAGGCCAGCGACTATGTGATCCAGCCATTCACCCAGGCCGAGCGAGCCATGCTGCTGCAAGCCTGTCGTAGCGATGAGTGGCCCACCATTCAATACTGGCTGAACACCGGCCTGCGACCTGGGGAGCTCCAGGCCCAGCAAAGACGGCGGCCGGCATCCGGGATATCGACCTAAACAGCGACGCTCTCGAGGCGCTGCAGGCCCAGCAGCTGATCAGCAAAGCCCGTGGGCCCAGGATTTGGCTGAATCCAAGAACCATGCAGCCGTGGGAAACCGATGCCCAGGTGCGTAAAACGCTGTGGCTGCCGCTGATGGAGCGCGCCGGCATCCCGTACCGAAACCCCTATCAGCTACGGCACACCTACGCCTCCACCCTGCTCACGGCCGGGGCCAACCCCTGGTATGTGGCCCAGCAGCTGGGGCATGAGGATGTGGAGATGGTCTTCCGCACTTACGGCAAGTTCATCCGCGAGGACTACCAGAAGCCAAAGGTTGCCTTGCAGGCCGTCAACTGAGATCGGTGCATTCCTGGTGCATTTTTGGTGCATTTCTGTGCACCAACACACACCGGTTTGGCAAAAGAAAACCGGCCTACACCTTGCATTTGCTGGGCTGGCGGGAATTGAACCGCAGCCCGCACTAGGCTATGTGCGGGTTTGCACCGAATCGGTGCGAAAGCTGTGCGAATCAAGAAAAACACCCGACACTGACTGACACTCAAAGCACAAAAATAGCCCCGACACCATCAAGGCTCCGGGGCTCTTTCCTTACAGATCAGATGCGGCAATACAGGGAACGACAGGATTCGAACCTGTGAGGTCATCATTGATACCCGCGCAGTCCTTTACAGGCGCTGCGCCCATTAAGCCGCTCTGGCACGCTCCTTTGGGCAGTGTACCGAAGAAGCCCCGGAAACCAAGGCCACTCTTAGTCTTTCGCTGGAGGCAATTTCTTTGTCGATACTCTTTGCCATTTTCCATTAGGCAGTTGTCTTATGGTGATGCGCTGACGCAGTGAAGGACAGCAGTTTGCATCGCGATCAGAGTAGTCTCTAACGTCAAAAACTAGCGTGTCTTTGGTTGCCCCAACAATTCTCTCGACATATCGCGGCAAGCCAGCATCAACGGCGGGCTCAGACTCATACGGATTCACATAAAAAGTGTCTCCCGCACCAACACCCACGATTGCAAGGCGCGCACCACTAGTCCCTGAGCCCCCTTGGCAGCCCAAGTCACCATTCCATAAAACAGCAAACTTAGCTTCATCACGTTCGAGCATATTTGTCAATGGCGTCATGGCTGCAATATTTTTACCAGACAGCCCATCGTCGGCATCGCATGCGATCGCACGAGCATAGAGGTTTACTACCTCAATAATTTTCTTTGTTTGTTCTGCCACACTGGGTGGTTTTTCAATATCACCTTGAGCGTGGCTCGAGAGTGCAAACCCACAAATGCTAAAAGCAAGCAGACTGCAAATCTTCCGGATCTTCATAATTTTCCTAATTACTCATTGAATTAGTATCAAATAGTATCTCAAGCAATTGTTAGGCGTCACTTCGGCCACGCCTCCAACATCAGTCCCGCATCTGCTGCATGCCCATCAGCTTGGCGCGCGAGCTCTCCACCAGCTTCGCCTGGATCCGCAACGGCAGCGCTCCGTCGAAGGTGTTCTAGCTCTCTGTGGACCGCGATAAGGCCATCAACATTGCATGGATCATGAAGGCTGACGCCAGTCTTTTGCTTCACCAGCCCAATCACATATTCGCGATCTACTCCAAGCTTGTTTGCGACGTGCAGAGCACAGGAGCGTGCATGAGACGCCCTGTGCTCAAGAGAAACAGAGTCGTCCAAAAGCTTCCGCTGGTGAGAGTTGTAAGACATGTGCTTGCCTTGTGTTTAGCCACTGCATCCCTGCCAGTTTATGAGCATGCGCATGCGAGCTGCCGGATTCGACCAACCTCCCGCTACTCCAGCCGCTCAAGAAGTGCCTTGTCCACTCGCACCTGCCCCTGTAGCAGCCCTACTTCGGCATCCCGCTGCCGGACCAGGCCTGCAAGTCCTGCAACCACTGCTCCGCCCTCTCCAACCAGGACTGCGAGCTTTTCGTGTCGATCTGCGAGATTTCGGCAGGCAGCGGCGTCACCTGCAGCTTGGGCGTGGTGGGTGGCGGCGGTGCGGAGGTCGTGCTGCAGGCCTGCAATGCGAACAGCGTCAGCAGCGCGGCCAGCCTCCAGGGCCGCCAGCTTTTGGGTGTATTCATGGGTGTTTTCCTGTTGGGCTGCGGCGTGCTGCAACAGCGCACCCGCTTTGTTTTCTATAGCATCCTTCGCTTGCTTTGCATGCGATGCATCCTGTTTTGACTGCTTTGTCTCCACCCGGGCCGCCACGGCATCAGCGCGCCAGCCCTGGGCAACCCAACCGGCCGCGAAGGCCATAGCCAGCGCCAGAGATCTCAGGATGGTTTTGCCGCGCCCCGTCATACTCCCTCCAAGCAAAGCGCTTTCTCAGCCTGCCGGCGGCCCTGCAGTCCAGGTACAAACACCCCGCCCGCATAGCTCCACACCGGCTTGCCATCAGGCCCGCGCGCCAGCGCTTCACAGCCCTGCGTGACCTGGCCGGCATTGATCAGCCGTACCGCGCGCGACCCGCAGGCCCCATCCTTTCCCACGTTGATTGCGAACATGGTCAGGCCAACCAAGCGCTTGGCCGACAGGTAGTCCCAGCTCACGCAGCCCAGCATTGCGTAGCCGTATTCCAGCAGCGTGACCTTGTTCACCTCCCGGCAGTCGTCGGCCGTGAGCTTGGTGCCCACCACGGCAGCGCGATCTGTACGCCCCGCGCAGTACGTTGGCAGCCCTCCGGCCAGGTGGTCCGCGTAGACCTGCAGCACATTCCCTTCCAGGCGCTCCAATGTGCTCAGCGCAAAGGGGCTGCTCAGCGCAGCCAGCAGCACAGTTGGAATCACACCTTTGCGCACCACGGCGGCCGGGATGCTCGGGGTCTTTGGCACTGGCGCGCTCATACCCCCTCCCCGTCTTCCAGCCAGCCGCCGGCTTTTCGCTCCTCTCGCCACCATTTGCGCAGCAGATACAGCGCCTGCAGGGCGATATAGATGCCTGTGGCAATGGCCACCCACTCGTTCAGTGTGAGGCTGGATGCTGCGGCCCCCGCCACGGCTGGCGCCGCCTTGGCGGTTTCAATCATCGCCTGCACTTTGCTTTCGTTGCTCATAGCCCTCCCTGGGCGTAAAAAAACCCGCCAGTGGCGGGTCATGGGTTGATTGGGAAAACGCTCAAATGCCATATGGCTCGAGCCGATCCAGGCTGCGCAGCGTCTGCACCGCCCCGTTGGCGGCCAGCACCTCCTGGCTGGGGTCCAAAGCCGGAAACACCCGGTGATTGCCCACCCGCGCAAACACCCGCTGGCACTGGGTGTCCAGCGTCGTCACGTCGTGCTTGTTGATCGTGCGCACGCTGCGCACCATGCTCACCACTGGCATGTTGGCCAGGAACGGGTTATCCATTTCCTGCCAGGGCACGTCGTCATAGTCATTTACGCTTGCCACGGTAGACCCTCCATGCGTTGCTGCGAATTGGCCCGGCGGCCTCGGTGAACCCTGCGTTGGGCAGCGGCTTGTTCAGCAAGATTTCGCTGGACCACGACAGCCAGCCACGCTTCAACGACTCCTGGCGGATGTACGCGCGCAGCTCATCCCCCTTGGACCCGTTGTCGCAGTAGTTCAGCGCCAGCACGTCAAACACATGGTTGCGGCGCAGCTCGAACAGCTGCTTAGTGATTTCGTCGTTCCATGCTGCAGCCCCTTCGCTGATCTTTCCGTACTCCCCAGTCTCCCAGTTGTAGTCCGTCAAGAACGACTCGAACATGACGTAAGAGCAGGACTTGATGATGCGGTCGAGGATGGAAAAACCTCGGTTGCTGCAAAAGGACTTGCTGGGGTACAGGGCCTTCATGTCGTTGATCAGGTCGGCCGCTGCCTGCTGATATGGCTCATCCGGGTAGATGTCCACTGTGTCCACGGTGTCCATGAACACCCCATCAGCGCCAAGCCCCTTGGTGGAATAGACCGCGCGGATCTGCGTGCCCTCTTGCACCGGGGGTGAGTCTTCATTGGGATGCAGTTTGACAATGCCCAGCTTGAAATCCGCGTCCCACTCCAGGCCCTGCTGGTACACATGGCCGGTATCGAGGTGGATCATCAGCAGTGGATCTTCCTCGTCCACAGGCGCATGGGACAGCTCAATGCCATGCACAGTGCCCGTCTCCAGGTCCAGCGGGTCCACCACCTTCTTGATGACAGTCCGCACCTCGTCGCGGGGCGTGGGCAGATCAAAAATCAGCGGCAGGTAGTAGTCGCGGATGCGTGCATGCCAGCTGTTGGGTCCACGGCTCACCGCATCCACGTAGTAAGCGCTCCACACCCCGTTTTCGTCGGGGAAGTTTGCTGCCATCGAGAAATCCTGCCCCCAAGCATCTGCCCCTTCAAACTGGCTGCACTTGGTGTTTGACGGGGCATATTTCGGGCACGCCTGGTTGGAGCATGCCTGGGATGCATCGCGCTGCCAGTTGTTGGAGCTGGTGTACCCACCGCCGCAGGCCCCGCCCGCAGTCCATGCCAGATAACCATCGCGCCAGTCCTTGGAGCATGCGGCCGAGCAGCGCCCCGACCAGTTCGGGTTGTACTTGGCGTTGCCCATGGCGCAGCGCTTGGTGCCATCCACGCGCTGACAATCGTGCTTGCACTCCGACATCTCACCAAAGCCATAGCCCCCTTTCATGTAGTAGCTGGCATAGCCACCGGGGCCTTTGCCGTCGCCTACCCAGGGGACCTGCGGGCTATTGGGGTCCCATTTGTCCTTCAGTGTCCCGTCCTCTTCGCCAAAGGACACGTACACGATGACCTTGATGCCCAACTCCTGCAGCTCGCGCACCTGCTTGCGTGTCGTGCCGAATGGATCGATGACGGCGATGTCGTACTGCTTGATCGTCTCCTGGTGCCCAGGCTGGTAGATCACGATGTACGTGGGAAACCGTGCGGCTACCTCCTCGCGGCCGACACGCCGGTTATCGTAGGGCTGCGAAAGGTCCACAGCCCCCACGGCGCCAGGCGTCCAGACTACCTGCCCCTGCTCCAGGCGCACATCGCGCAGCGGGAACGGTGGCACATGCTTGCAAGCCATGCGGTAGTGCAAGGTTTCGGTCACCGTCTCGAAAACGTCCAGCCCCTCCCATGCCAGCCGTGACCACACCGCAGGCTTGGTCGAATCGGCCACCAGCCGCACCTTGTTGCCCTGTGCCGCCGGCAGTCCCGTGATGGGAACATCGGAGAAAAATCCACCGCCGTTTGCATCGTGGCAGGTCACGGTCGCCAGCTTCTGCTCGAAGGTTAGCGCGCGGTTGGTGCTGCTGGCCGTCGCGTTGGCGCTCAAGGTGATGGTTCCCGCACCTGTGTTGAGAGCTGTGATGGTGGACAGCGCGGGCACGCCCGTGCCCATGACATACATGCCAATGGCCAGCTTGCCGAGCACTGCGGCCGGCACGGCCACGGTGGGACTGGCCGAGGTGGTGGTGCAGCCTGCGGCCTCGATGGGCGAGACCATCACCAGGAAATTGCCCCAGCCATAGTCGCGCTGCACGCGCAGCGTGAAATTGTCTGCATTGACCACCAGGGCGAAGGATGCCCCCTTGCTGCCGGCAATCTCACGCAGTTCCCCGAAATCCGAATCGCTGAACCAGGTGCCGGTGTAGGTCAGGCCACTTTGCTTGGGAACAAACACCCCGGACCCGGTTTCACCGTCCATTTGGTAGGAGGCCTGCATCTCGATGGCAGCGTCTTTCATGCCCTCGTCCTCCGCCCCCGTCAAATCCGGCACTGCCGTCACGCTGGCGCTCTCATTGGGCGCAATATTGCCCAGCACCACATCGCTCAATGCAGCCCCCAGCGGGGACACCATGGAGCGCGGAAAGCGCAGGCGCACATTGCACACCGTCTTGCCGCTCAGGTTGGTGACCTTGAAGGCCTCCCCCTGTGCCAGCTCCGTACGCGCCGCAATCCAAGCTGACACATCGCGCGTCACATTGGCTTGGGCAAACACCTTGCATCCGGTGACAACCACAAAGCCGCCAGCCCCTGACGTGGAGTTGTTGCAATACACCTCCAGCAGATGCTCGCTGGGCGACAGGCCATCGGCCAGGGTAATGTCCAGGTATTCGTTGCCCCAAGAGCCATGCGCATTGGCATCACAGGTGAAGCTATCCTTGGCCAAGCTCACCCCTGGGATGGTGCTGGGCTTTTTGCCGTCGATATAGACCTGGCCCACGCCCCACCCAGGATTGACGCCCAAACGAATTGTGATGTTCGTGCCCGTGAAGCGCAGCGCCAGCTTGCCCTTCTTGGCCAAGGTCCGCGGTTCCCGCTTTTCTGGGGCCACGGACTGGTCACCGCCCTCGGCAACCCACTCCCCACGCACCTTGCCGGCCACGCCCGGCATATCGAACACGCCGATTTGCTCGATTTCATCAAGCGTGTACCAACGCGCGCGCCAGTCGATGAAGTTCTCCCCCGCCCAGGACTTGTCAGAGACGATGTGCAGATAGTCACGCAATCCCATATCAGCCCCCAAACATATGCCGCACCGTGATGCTGGCCTCGAACGCCTGGCCGTCAGCACGCATGTTCACCAGTCGCAGGTACAGCACACCGCTGCCCAGCAGGCAGTACACCGGCACCGCATCAGCAAAGGAGCCAGCAACCAGCCGGGCGTGGTAGCGCAGGCTCTGCACGGAAGGAAGGCCGTCATACAGTTCGATGTCGTGAAAATCCTCGGCGCCAGTGCCAGAAGACTCCACAGACACCACCATCAGCCCGCCGGCGGGCGACTGTACAAACGGGATGTCCGTCGTGCCTGCGATAGAGATCTTGCGCGTGGTGATCAGCACCTTGCCCGACACGCCCGAGTTTTTGGCAATGGCCTCGGCAATCGGCCCAGACTTGGCCAGCTCGTCCGGGTCGGCCAGCTGCACCACGTCGTCATCGGTCACGGTCATGCCATCGACCGTGGTGCGCAGGCTGTAGCGGCCATTGGCCGCATAGAAATAGAACGTCCCGTCAGCGTCCGACTTCATGGGGTTCGGTGCGACCACTTGACCAGCACGGTCCAGGAAGATAGAGGCAAGCGAGCCGTCTTCCTTGAGCACCGTCACCGGCACGTTGCGAATTGCAGCCCCGCTGGTTGTTGTGATGTTGGATTTGTACTTTTGCATCTCGTCCTCACTTCACCCGCATAACCCATGCCCCTGTGGCCGACTTCATCCGGGCTTCTCCTCCCCCGCTCTGGCTTACCGTCACTTTATGGCTGTGATCGCCTGCGGATGCCAACTCCACCGAGTGGCTATGAGAGCCAGCGTTATCAGTTTGAAATGCAGCGCCACGACCATTGCCCCAGAGCACATTTCCTCCGCCATCGCTCCAGTAGTCGTCTCCTCGAGGAAGTCTCAAGGCATGCGAGTGTTCGCCCCCCATTGAGACGGAAGCAGCATGGCCGTGGGTTCCGGCACTATCCGTCGCTGCTGTGTGTCCATGACTCAGGTTCTGGCTGTCCTGTAGTTGCCCGGGTGATTCAGCAGACTGCGAGCCATCACCACGCACTGTCACCGCTCCAATGCTGTTGGCCTGCTTGCCATTGAGGTCTGGCAGGCGGAACGTGGTCACGCCATCCCCAGAAGAGAAAGAGGCGCGCTTGAGCGGCGACGCCAGCCAGTCAGCATCTGACACCATCGGGTAGCCGCCGCCAGAAACAAATGCCCAGATTGCGGGGTAGTCTGCACGACGCAGAATCGGGCCATCCAAGGCCATCAGCCGCGTGGGAATCGAGGTTCGCGCCCCACCCCACCACATCACAGCCGACAGCGGCAGCCCCTCAGCATCCATACGGTCGCGCAGCTGGGCAATAAAAGCGGCATGCGCGCGGATGTAGTTGTCCAAATTGGGAAACACCGGCTCCGTGCCCACGGGGTAGTTGTCGGCCGGATTGAGTGCGAGATCTGCAATCGAGTTTGGTACGGGCATAGGGCCTCGCAAATAAAAAAAGCCACCTCGAAAGGTGGCTGGTGGAATTTTTGGGAAGTGGTTAGAATTCGGGCACCGTGTCCCAGACAGGCAGTGCTCTCTAGGTTGTGCCGTGTCAATGGCGGTCGAAAGATCGTTAAGTACGAGAGGTGGAAGTCGGAGCCACCCCCTCCTAGAAGGCCCAAGAAACCCCGTTGCTTATCGCTTCGGGGTTTTTTCGTTTCGGGGAGGCAAGCCTTCCGGAATCACACTGCGCACCTCATAGCCGTCTTCCAATTGGCGCAACGGCATACGTGCGTCATAAGGCCTTCCGGTAAGAGGATCTCGCATACCGCTATTGAGCAGAGACGGGTTTTGAGCGGTTTTGGCAACATTCAAATCAGGCCGTGCTCGACTCGCCATTGCCTGCTCGGTAAATTTGGCAACATCCTCTGGAGTAAATTTGTTGCCCTGCACTCGCCTTGCCAGTAGATGTGCTGCGGCCTCATCGGTCATGAACACGGTGCGCCCTGCAGACTCGTTTCCAAACAAACTGTTCAGCCCCTTTCCTTGACCCTCAGTTACCTCGCCTAGCGGGTAGGTCCCACTTCCTTTTCCGGCTTTCAGGTCCGCAAGCAGCCTGGCTTTGCCAACAGGTGAAATCGCCCCCAAAGGGAAGCCCAGTGAGATCAAAGCTTCCGGCAATGGATACCGTTGCGGCGAAACAATGCCCGCTTGCTGCATCAGGTTACCAATCCACTCCGAGCTACCAATGGGCGCCGGGTGGTCGTAGCCGAGCGGTTTGAGGGCCAATGCAGCCAGGTCCACGGGGCCGCCAAGCACACCAGCGATCCCACGGTTTACTACGTCGCGCATGGCCTGCTCTGAGCCGGCACGCCTTTTTGGCATATCGAGAGAGTCGAAAATTCCCATGTGATTCCAGGTATGAAAAAACCGCCTCAAGGGCGGTTCGGGTTATGTCTGCAGGCTTTGCTACGATGGCTGCATGAGCTTTACTGACTACATGTGGATCAAGCTGATTGTGCTGGGCGCACTCGCGGCTGGCGTAGGCTTCTATGCAGGGCTCACCGGGAGGTCGATAGAAGAGGTGCTGTACGGACGGAAAGACCAAGTAGGCCGCCGGAACGCTCAGGAGCAGACAAAAGACCAGCGCCGCTTGGGCGACTGAGCAACCCACCAACTGCCTCATTCAGCGCCTGCGGGTCGGACAGCAACTCACCCAGCTCGCGCACCTTGGCCTGGCGCGCATTCTTTCGCAGCGCCTCCAGCGTTGGTGCACTGAAGCTTTTCAGGATGGGAATCCGACCCGCTACAAAATTCACTGCGGGGTTGTCCAACAGCCCAAGATTGAGCGCCCCTTGCGCGTTCTGGGCAGTATTGGAGCCCGTGGCGCGGCCCAGATTCTCCGCCAGCGCGGCACGGTCCAGGCTTTGCCGAACCGCTGACAACGTGGCCTGCTCCCCTTCGCTGAACAAGCCCGGCACAGCGCCACTGCGCGCATCAAGCCAATTCCCAGCACGCGCCGGCAGCAGGTTGCCCAGTTGGTCGGTTTGGCTGGCCAGGTCGGTGATGGCGTAGTTCTTCAAGCTGCTGTCCGGGAAGTCCTGCCCACGCAACCGCTGGAACGCGGCCATGTCATCGGCCTGCCCCTTGGATGCATTGAAGAACTTGGGCGCCAGCTCCCCGCCCTGCGCCACGGGCTGGCCATCGCCACCTTGGCGCCACATGGAGCGCTGCGGCCCAGTCTCATAACGCTGCAGGCGTGCGGCATGCATGTCATTGGCTCGGCGCCACTGGGCAACCACATCAGCCGGGAAAAGCTCATCCACAGCACCACGGCCTGCGGCCACATCATCCAGCCGCTGATCAATCGCATTGACCATGCGAGACAGCGCCGCAAACTCCTTGTTCGCGCCATTGGCCTGGGCAGCCGCAGCAGCTTCACCAATGGAGGAGCGCAGATTCTGGATTTCGCGGAAGGGCGACAGCCGATCCACCACCACCGGCGCGCCCGTCATCGGGTCAACGCCATGGGCTGTGGTCAGCCCCTCGGCCGCATCGATGGCCTGATCTGCGCGGCGCCCCGTGCCAAATGTGCCGGGGCCCAGGAACTGATCCCGAGCGCCACGCATCTGGTCAACAGGGATGCGGAAGGCTGTAGCCCCATGCGGGTCAACCGCTTCATAAGCCCGATTCACAGCTTGTCGTGCATGGTCGTTTGCCGGCTGGGCAAAAGCCTCCAGCTCATTACCAAAGCGCTGTGCGGCCTGCTGGGTCGTGCCTGTCACCGGCGAAATCCGATTCAGAGCATCCAGGCGCTGGGCGTTTTGTGCGGTGTGGCGTGCCAGCAGCGACTCGTCGCCCGCATTGCGCAACGTACGCTGCAACTGGCTCAGGCCAGGGGTCTGCAGGATCTGGGGCACCGTCAGCTCTTCACCCAATAGATTGGGCCTTGGGGCACTCAGGGCCGCACGCAATGCAGCGATCTGATCCGGCGTATTCGCCCCCGCCGCCTTGAGAACGGTCTGGGCAGCCGCTTCGGTTGATGGTGCAAAGGCTTTGCGGATAGCCTGTCCAGCGGCCTTTCCACCGACAGCCAGGCCCCGGACCACGCCAGGCAAAGCCGCTCCAATCGCAGCCCCCGTGCCCGCGCTCTCCGGGTCTACCAAGCCAGCAGTGGTGCCGCCGGCAACCGCGCCGCCCGCCGCTCGCGTGCCCAAACTGGCAGCAGTGGCCGCTTTGCCTGTGGCACTTGCAAGCTGACCAACCCGCAGGCCACCGGTTGCGATGGACTGGGCCAGAGGCTCCACAATGCGGCCGGCACCTGCAGCTGCGCCAGCACCGCGCACACCTGCCCCCAGCAGGCCGCCCACTGGCCAGGTCGCGGCGATGTTGCCCGCCACCTGGGCCGTGCCCGTTGTCAGCGGATGATCCTCCTTGTACGGGCGCGCCTCCTCTGCCATGTTCTTGCGTCCTTGGGCTGCGTCGTTCACCAGCCATTTGCCCGCGCGCTGCACCACGTTCTTCGGGGCCTGGCCAGTGACCAGGGAGGACATAGTTCGCTTCGGGGCAAACAGGTCGCCCACAGCCTCGACGCCCTTGCCCAGGTAATGCTGCGCACCCATAGCGACTTGGCCAACGCCTGCCCCCAGGCCCGCGCCGATGGCTCCCAGCTGGCTGGTTTCCTCGCGCGGTGCCTGAGCGTACCCACCGCCGCCATAGTTCGCCTGGGCATAGGCCAGCACCTGATCCTGCGTGGCGTCATCCGGCGCCGTGATCTCATAGGTGCCACCGTCAGGGGCTGTAATGCGGTATTTCGCCATATCAGTTCACTTTCTGGATGCCCCAGCCGCCGGCCGCCGGCGCATTGGCCGCAGGCTGCTGCGAAGCAGTCGGCATCTCCGGCACGGCGTAGAACGGGACCATCCCCGCGTAATCCGGGTTGCCGGCCACGGCCTGGACCTTGCGTTGGTGCTCTCCGTAAATGTGCTGGCCAGCACGGCGGGCTGCATTGGTGAGGACACGCAGCTCTGCGGGCGACATGTTCAAGTCACCTGAAATTGCGCGCTGAGCCAGCGCATTCTCTTGGTCGGTAATCTGTCCCTGCCCGCGCATTTGCTGGCGCCCCTGCAGCGTCAGCTGGGCCAGACCCTGCATGGCAGCGCGAGTGTTTTCCAGTTTCGCCTTCTGATTCGCGCCACCAAATCCAAGGGCATCACCCCACTGCGTTACGGTCAGGCGAGCATCAGCCATCGGCCCGGTGATTACCTGACCAGAGTTCAACGCCTTGTCGATGCTGTCGGCTGCTTGAACCTGCTTCACCGCAGCGTCTGCAGCGATCTGCGAGTCCTTCATCATGGGCCCGATCTGCCCGGCCAGGCTTTCGCCCATCTTGTTGTTCACCTGCACGCTGGTGCGGGCAGCGCCGGCATGCGCCTTGTCCAGGGCAAACTTCTGATACCCGGGGTTTGGCACGATCTGCCCGTTGACCACCATGAAAGGCTTGTTTGCGGTGTCCTGCACCTGGTCAGGCGTCAGTGTTTTGTTCATGGCGCTGTTTTGCTGGCCCGTGTACGGGTTCCAACCAATCACCTGACCACCAATGTCTTGCGTCTTGACCTCCGGCGCATTTGCCAGCCCTGTGCCCTGGATGCCACCGTATTCGTTGACGCTGTAGAGGCCCTTGGAGCCATCGGCATTCGTCACTTCCTGCATCTGCTTGAACTTGTCACGGCCGGCATTGCGGATGTCTGCCCACTTGCTGGGGTCCGTGAAGCCTGCAGCCATGAATTGCGCAGGCGATGCAGAAATACTTCCATCCTCTCCTGGGCGCATGGCAGCCAGCGCATCCTGCTGCATCTTGGCCTGAGCCATCTGCATGACCCGGTTTTGCTGCTGGCCCTGGGCCTGGCCAAAGGCGGACAGCCCCAGCAGCCCACCACGGCCAATGGCCTGGGCCGTGGTGCCACGACTGGCCAAAGCACCCAGGCCAGCACCCAGTAGGCCCTGGCCCATGGGCGAGCTGAGCAGCCCCATAAAGCCGCCTTGCTCTGGCTGTTGGCCATAGGCCTGCTGCAGCGCCTCGTAGCTCGGTAGTTGCTGTGCCATGACCTACCCCCGTCGTGCGGCGCGTTGCGCCATCAGCTTTTCAGCGCCAGACATTTGCTGACCACGGCCCGCCGAAAGCAGGCCTGTGAAATCGGCCTGGCGCGCCGGAATGCCTGCGGACTGCGCCTGTGGACCACTAGGCTGCCCATTGAAGGCCCCAGCCTGCGCGGCCAGGCCCGCCATGTCGCCCATGGTTTTGATGCCGCCCGGAGACAACAGGCCTGCGGCTCCTCCGCCGTAGCCAGGTGCCACGGACAGGCCAGCGCTCATCGCCCCTGGGCCCGCGCTCGCACCCCCGAGGTAGGCCGCATCCACACCCAACCCGGCCGCGCCAGCGGCGCCAGCGGCGCCAGCACCACCTGCAGCACCGCCAGCACTCCCGGCTGCAGCCCCACCCAAACCGCCAAGCCCACCAGTGAAGGCACCCAGGGTGCCCCCTATGGCGGCGCCCTTCAGCGGGTTGTCCTTGTTGCCAAGCGCCCCCAGAGCAGCGCCGGCTGCCATTGGAATCCAGAACATCTCACTTCCCTCCCGACTGTTTGCTCGTCGTCGTGCTGCCCGCCGTGCCGCTCATAACGCCCGTCATGGCCTGCAGCTTCTTGTACGGGTCGTCCTGCTGGCTCTGCCACTGCTCATAGTTGAAGTCGGCTTTGTTCTGGGCCTGGTCCTGGAACGTGTTGCCGACGTTGAGCATCTGGTTCAGGTCGGTGTAGTCCTGGTTGGCGAAGCCCTGGGCCATGCCCAGCGCCTGCATCTTGTTGGTCTGGTTGGTCTTGTAGGCATCGCCATACATCTGGGTCGCCACATTGCCCAGGTTCTGCTGCAACTGGTTTTGGCCTTGCTGCTGCATCTGCTGCAGCCCGGAATTGCCAAAGGAGCCAGAGCCCACCATGGCGCTTTCCATTTGCGGCTTGGTGCTCAGGTTGTAGCTGTCCACCACCGATTTCTGGGCATTGGCCACCTGCTGGTCCAGATACGGGTTTTGCTGGTCACCCATCATCTGGGACAGATTGCCCTTGGCCTGGTTCCACAGCTCCGAGCCACCCGTGGCGCGGTCTTGGATGCCCTGCAGCGCCTGCTGCTGGGTGCCGTTCAGGTCTGCGAAGCGCTGGCCGCCATAACCCTGCCAGCCCTTGTTGTAAAGGTCGGTGCTCAGTTGGGCCACGTTGGAAAGCAAAGGCTTGATTTCGTCGGGATAGGCAATCTGGCTGCTGCTGGTACTGGAGCCTCCGCCCTTACCTGGCCGTGCCCAGCCCAGCGCCCGGTGCTTTTCTTGAAGCGGGTTCATAGGGGCATCCTCATGGTTGTGTAAAGCGGCTCCCAAGGCAGGTGCCGCTGATAAAGCCGCTGCTGCGCCGGCTTGGCACTGCAGCGCAGTTCTGTGCAGCCATTGCTGCGGGCCATGTCGGCCAGCAGCTCGCAGCACGGCAGCCAGTGGCCGCCTGGCGCGTACAGCTCGCAGACATGCAGGGCGCGGACATTGGGCAGTTGGTCGATGCGGGTCGCGGCCCAGCCCACGGCCTGGTCGCCCAGGTCAATGCGGATCAGGTCGCGCTCGCCGCGGCACAGCAGCAGCTTGAGCTGGTCGCCAGTGATCTCCCCGCCAGAGGTTTCGCAGGCCTGGGCCAGTTGGTGGGCGCCATCTGCCCAGGCACGCCCCACGAAAGCAGCCGGCACGACGCGCAATTGATAGCTCATGTGCCAGTCACTCCCCTGTCTTCCACCCATGCCCCCGGCTCGCCGCTGGTCACGCAGATCCAGCCCTTGAGCACATACTGGGCGCCGTCAGCCCCCAGCACGCGCGGCGCGCTGTTGCGGATGTAGTCCCCTGCTTGGTACAGGCCCATGGCCGGCGGCACTTCTTGTGCGTTGTGGCTTCCCACCAAACGGCCCTCGGACACGTTGTTCACCTGCATGGCAATGCGCGGTAGCAGCTGGGTGAGGCTCTTGGCCAGTGAGGGCAAATCGCTGCCCAGGCGGAAGTTATCGGTTTGCAGCTTCATCGATACCCCGCTTGCTTGAGCCGTGGCCGCAGGCCGATCAAGGCATAGTCACCCGTCATGTCCACTCGGAAACGATGCCAGCGCCCACGCTGACGCATATCGAAAGCGGCATCGTCACGGATGGCCATAGACGCCTGGCGCGCCTCCTGGCCGCCGTCGTCCTTGGTGTAGCCGGTGGCCCAGGCGCTGGCCGGGGCCTCTTTGAGGCGCAGCACCAGCCGGTCGCACAGCGTGTGCTGGTCCTCGTCGCCAAAGTCACCACTGGTAAAGCTCGATGGCCCAGGCACACCGGAGAAAGTCACCAGCCGGTTTTGGGCATCAAAGCCCGACATCAGCTCTTGCGATTCCGCCCAAAACGGCGAGTCGTAATCAATGCTGGGCCCGCTGTCGTAGTCACTCACCAGCTCAGAGCCGCCGTCATAGGATGCGGCCGGCGAGGCGTAGCGCACCAGTGCCCGTATGTAGTTGTTGGCCCGGCCCCATTTGTTGGTCGATGGGTGATAAACCAGGCCGAAATCCAGCTCACCACCACCGCGCACCGAGGGGAAGAAAAACCAGGCCAGCTGGTTTTGCTTGTCCCAAAAGGCTTGCGAGCGGTGCATGGACTTGGGATCGCGCACCTGGACAAACCAATCGCGCAGCACACCGCGCCCAATGGGGCGAACCTGCACGCCATCAAACGAGTAGATGTCGTCATCACCGATGAAGAAATGCGCCTTGCCCGTGTCGCATACGGCGTCCTGCCCCACGCAGCCCACATCCGAGTCCACCTGTGTGAAGTTCCACACCTCGGCCGGACCGGTGTAGCGGCCCACAAAGGTAGAGCGGCGCTTGTAGACAATGATGTCGTCACCCAGCCGGTGCGCGGCCGTGATTTCCCCGCCGGACTCGACCAGGCGGCCCGTGGTGCACAAGGTGGCCACGCTCGGCGTCCAATCGGCGGCGTTCAGGTAAGCCGAACACCACCAGCGATCTGGCGAGTCCCCGTAGGTGGAATCCTGGGTGTTGAAGGCCATCACAAAACCCTTGAGGCTGGCCAAAATCTTGGCCTTGGGCGCAGCATCCAGTGGCACGAAGTGCCCACCGGTGGCCATCTGCATGCCTGCCGAGCGACATGAGGCCATGGTGCTGTTGGCAAACTGGGTGAGAGCCCAGCGCTCGTCATTTCCCAGCGAAAACGGCGCGCCGGCCCCAGAAATATCTCCCCAGCTGTTGCCGGACAGCGTGAACAGGCCGGCCTGCGTGCCAACGATGGCCAGTCGGTTGCCGTTGAGGTCGATGGCGGCCATCGCACCACGCACGTCCTGCACCAATGGCGCCACGCCCACCGGTGTGATCGTCGGGCCTGGCCGCATCCCCAGCTCGGAAGGAATCAGGTTTTCGCAATCAACCAGCAGCCCCGGTGTGGTCGGGTCGGAATCTGGCGCAAAGCCCAGCACTTTGTTCATACCACCCCCGGTGCTTGTACGGCCAGCGGGGCACCACCCCATTTGCGGTAATTGATTGCCTGCAGCAGCTTCTGCGCGGCCTCTTCATATTTCACGCTGTAGCCCTGGACACCTTCCACGTCGCGCAACCAGACCGAGCCGATTTCACAGCTCTTGTACAGGTACATGTCGAAGTGGTCGCGCAGCAACCAGTTGGAATCCGAGCTGAACAGCAACTGAGGCAGCCGCTGCACATAGGTGAGCATGAACTCACCAGCCGGCTTTCCAAGCACGCGAGCTACCTCGCCCACACGCGCGAAAAATAGCCCCTCACGGCGGCGGCGCCAGTCGGCATAGGGCAACTCGCTCAACACCTGGCCGGCGAACTCCAGCTCCTTGAGCTCCAGCAGGTCACCAGGCAGCGAAATATCGCCAGCGGGGGCATGGCCGCCATCCACCACGATCTGAAAGCCCGCGCGCAATCGCACATCGCGCGCAAACTCTGCCTCGGCCATGCGGATGAAGTCGGGAATCACCAGGTCCAGGTCGGTGCGGTTGAGCCACTTGGCCACAGCTGCAGACAAGGACGCGAGCGTGGCCGCGGCCGCAGCGCCAGCAGCGCCCGACACGGGCACGACGATGGTCATAGAGCCCCCTTCCAGATGCGAAACACGCTGTTATCCGGGTCTTCCAGAAACTGCTTGAGCAACGCCTCGTCCTGCATGCAATCGGCAAAGGTCTTGCCGCGTTTGGCGGCCCACTCGGTGAGCACTGGGATAGGGATCGATGCGGCATGCTTGTCACCCATACCCGTGGTGTGCGCGCCCAGGTTGTGCAGCGCCTTGGCTCGCTCCACCGCATCCGTCACGTCATCCACCTTTTGGATGGTCACTTTGCCGTCGCCATGGCTGTGAAACAAGGTCTGCGAGCCAGGCGCAGCATTGAGGATTTGAGAGCGCATAAATAAGAACCGCCCCGGTCTTGCAACACGGGGCGGTAGTCAGTGGGTTGAAGCCAGTCAGGCCGCCTGCAGATCACGGATGGCGAAGTTCGCGGCTTCTTGCTCACACTTGAGCGACCATTCCGTGTTGATCATGTAGTTATCAGCATCACCCGTCTTGGCCAGCGGGGTCGTCTTCACACCGCGCAAGCGCAGCAGCTTGAAACGGCCGGGCTCGATGCCAAACACATCGCGTGCACGGTTGTAGCGGCTGTTGACGATCTTCAACCGGCCAAAGTCACCGATGTAGACCTCCACCGTGGCGGTGGTGGTTTTTTTGTCGGCCTGCTCGAACTTGGTGGCCGAGCCGGAGAAAGCCGACACCTTCTCGCGCAGTGCCGACGGGACAAAGAGCTGCGTGGGATTGCCGCCCTCCTCCCAGGCCTTCTGCATGGCCTGCTTGAGCAGCGCCTCGGTGAAGGTGCGCAGCGTGCCATCCGTGGGCGCCGTGTTGGCGATGGGGTCCGGGGCCGCGCCCGTGGCACCTTGGAAGCTGTTGGTCTTGAGCCAGCCCGACAGGCCACGCGCCTGCGGGGCCACACCCGGCACCGCAGCGATGGCCGTGCCATTGTTGATGGCAGCAAACTCAATGTCGCGCTTGAGCTCCAACATCTTCTTGGCTTCCTGGTAGGTCTTTTCGGACTTGCGCCCGGCCTTGTCCACCACTTCCTGGGTGCCCGTCACGCCGAAAGTCTTTTCGGAGATCTGGGTGCGGTTGTCCACGCGCACGGTGGGCGTCACGGCTTTCACCGTGGCGTTGTTGCCCTGCTCCACCTTGTTGTTGCCCGCAGCGCTCAGTGCGTCGGTCTGCCACTCGGGCTTCACAGAGCTGCACTTGTCCTTGCCGATGGACGACACGAAAGGCGTCTCCTCGGGAGAAATGCGGTAAATCGCATCCGCCAGCTCTTCACGATTGCCGACGGCATCGAAGGTGGCGAAGGTATTGGTTTGTTGTGCCATGTCTACTCCTGCGCCGCCAAGAGGGCGGCCAAAGAATTCACGTCGCGGCGGGCATTGAGCTGCTTCCAGGCCGCGTCGAGTTTGGATGGGGGAACGCCTGCAGCACCAGGCTTGGATGCCTTGGGCGGTGCTGCCTGCACTTTTTGTTGGACGGCGGGCTTCTTGGCCTGCAGCGCGCGCCACTGGGCGGCTTCGTGCAGCACCTTGAGCGTGCGTGCATCTGCCACCTGGGACAGCTCGGCCTCGGTGAACCCGTGGGCCAGGCCTGTGTCGCGCATCGCGGTCAGCTGCTCCGCGCCAAAGCCAGGGATCGCGGCCTGCAGCGCGGCCAGCGCCTCTTGCGAGGCTTGCTGGTGTCGCTGTGCTGCCTGCTGCTCCTGCTGCTGCGCGGCCAGTTGCAGGCCATGGGCCAGCTGCTGGGCCTGGGCTTCGGTCTGGCGCCATTGGGCTTGCAGGCGCCCTGCTTCCGTCGGGTCTTGCTGGTACAGCGCATCCCAATCGGCCTTCTGGTACAGCGCCAGCTGGTCCGTCATCTGCAGCAGCCGGGCATGGTCGCGCGTCAGCTGCTGGGCGTGCTGGTGCTGCTGCGCCACCTGCTCGGCTGCCTGCCGGCGCTCTTCGCCCAGCTGCTGGGCCTTTTGGGTGTAGTCCGCATGACGCAGATACCCTGCTTTGAGCTCGGCAATCGGCGCTTCAATGTCGCTACCGTCGGCGGCTTTCCACTTCACCACCAGGTCGTCGGCTGGGGCTTCCGGGGCTTGTCCAGCTTCCTGCGCGGCGGCTTCCGCTTCGCCCTCAGCCTGTTCAGCCTCCTGCTCGGCATCTGCCTGGGGATCGCCTTCGTTCTGGGGCGCGGCGCCTTGCTGCTCGGCATCGGGGGCTTCCTGGGCTTGTCCCTCGCCGGCTTCCAGTGCTGCGGCCAGATCGTCTACGGTGTTGATTTGATCGTCGTCCATGGTCTTTGGTGTGTGAGTCCGGCCAGGTGTGAGTCCACGCAAAAAGGGGCTGCATGCCGTCGCACACAGCCCCTCGCTGGGTTGTTCCTAAACTGGTCGGTCGGGCATACCGTGCCCGGGCGGGTTGAAAAATGGGTTACGCGGTGGTGGCCAGCTGGCTGCGCAGCTCGTAGCCCATCAGGGGCCAAATCTTCTGCACCGCGTTCTGGCGCGCGATCTTGCGGCCGATCTCGGCGTCGAAGTTCTCAGGGCTGGCGCATGCGCTCTCGCCGGTAACGGTGAAACCGTTGCGCAGCACCAGCACGCAAAATGTCAGCCGCTCAAGACTGTCGTGGATGCCTACAGTTCCGTCATGGGCGATGCTGGTGGCATTCGGCTCGTTATCAATGGCATCGGCAGCAATGAAATAGTGCTCGCTGGCAATGTTGTCCTCGATGTCAGCCGGCGTGATGCGTGCAGCCGTCTTGCCCTTGGCCTGGATTTCTTGCTCAACTGCTTGGTCGCTCATGGTGCTTTCCTTATTCGGTGGTGCCGTCGCTGTAGGTGACGGACACCGGGCCAGCGCTCAGGCGAATACCGCCATAGGTGCCGGGCCATGTGGTTTCAGTGGCCTGCGGGTGGGTCGCGGCCGTGGCCACTACGTCGCGGTCGATGTGCACGCGCTCCACGCGGCGCAGAAACTCGTCCAGAGGCTCGGTGGGCCATTCCGGCGCAATCGGCTCGGGCGGCTTCACTGCGTGGGCCTGGTCGGCCGGCTCCTGGGTCGTGTCGGGCACTGCGGCTTGCTCCCCCTCCAGCCCTGTGGGCGCCTGCAGCTCTTGCTGCTCCTGCGGGTGGGTCGCGGCCGTGGCCGGTGCCTCGGTGCTGGTAGTGGTTTTACGGGGTCTAGGCATTGCGCATGCGCTCCTCGATTGCTTGGTGACGGGCTTTCATCTGTGCTTCATTGGCCATCTCGGCACGCTCCAGCTTGTAGCCGTCGATCACAAGCTCGAACACACGAAAAAACTGCTCCGCGCCCTTGAGCATGGCCACGGCCGCCTCGCGGCGCTCGCGCTCCGCCAGGGGCAGAGACAGGACTTCGGTTTGCAGGGCCTGCACCACCAGTGCGCGGGCCTCCTGAAACAGCGGTTCGCTCAGCAGGCGCTGGGCCTGCTCTGCGCGGTACTGGACATCGCTCATCCCTGCCCCCCTTGGAAACGTGAAGCCAGGCCGCCAATGATCTGGGCTGCGTTGTTGATCATTTCGGGCGAGATGCCCGGGGCCTGCATGTTCTGGTCCAGCATCGTGCCGCCGATGATGTTTTGCGCCGGTTGTGCCGTGCCATCGATGCGCGACTGGCCCATAACGTAGCCCGCCGACAGCTCCAGCAGCTTGGCCCACTGTTGCTGCTGCAGCTCCATCTGCTTGATCTGCAGCTCGGCCGCGCGCGCCTTGTCGCCTTCCATGGCCTCGGCCTGCAAGCGCATGCCTTCCAGCTGCTGCTGGCCCTGCAGCTTCATCTGCTCCATCTGGGCCTTGATCTGCTCAGGGCTGGGCTGCTGCGGTGGCTTTTGCACCTTGTCCGGCGAGAGCATGAACTTCTCGTCCGCGCCCTTGAGCTTGGCGTTCTTGGCCAAGGCCTTGCCAAATTCATAGACTTGCTCAGGCCCCACCAGCCCCACCTGGGCCGCCTGCTGCATGAACTGCCCAAACTGCTGCAGCAGCATCAGGGTTTCGGTCTTGTCACCGGTGCCCAGGCCCACGTCCGTGCTCACATCCATGTCGGGCGACCACATGCGCGGGTCGAACTGTACGAACTTGCCCCGCAAGCGCACCGTCGTCGGGATGTCCTGGTACTGGGTCAGCAGGCGCAGCACCAGCTTGAACAGCTGCTTGACACCGGTTTCAGCGAACATCCGCAGAATCAGCAGCATGCGCTTGTCGGCCATGCCGGCAATCTTGGTGATGCCCGTGGCCGTCTTGTTCAGACTGTCGGCATCCAGGCCCTGGTTGTAGCGGGTCACACCAGTGCGGCGCTCGCGCATGCCCTGGGCCATCTCCAGGCCCTGCAGGCTCTCGGTGGCCACCAGCGCGGTTTTGATGGGCGCCACAGCATCACCCGCCGCGCCCTCACCGCGGATGATCCCGCCGATGCGGTTGCTGATCACGTCCTCGATGTTGACCTTGGCCGCCATGTTCACGTAGGTGCGCGGATTGTTGGCCAAGTACAGGCTGTCCACATACTGGCGCGTCAGGCCGCTGGACAGACGCTGCAGCTCCACCACCGGGTCGGCCAAGGCCATGCCGATGACTCGGTGCGGCAGCTTGATGGGCGTGAGCACCGCGTATTCGTGGCCTTCGACCTCCTCGTTTTCCAGATCGCCATCACCGGACACCAGCACGCGGCGCCACTCGGCCACGCCGTCGCCGTTGTAGTCGCAGCGGATGAAGCCCTCAAACAGCCTCACCTCTTCCAGCGTCTTGTCTGCACTGTCTACTTGGTCGCCCGCTTGCTCATCCTGGCTCAGCTCGGCCGCGCCGTCGTAGGGCTTGATGTCCGCAGCATTGTCGAAGCCCATTTCCTTGAGCTGCGAGCGGGTGTATGTCACCCATTCACCGACCAGGCGGGCATCCTCCAGGCGCTTGGCCGAGCGGTTGACCACAAAGTCCCCAGGCGCGACGTTGCGTAGCTCCACCCGGCCGCGCTGCTTTCGCTGGATAGTCACATCCCACAGCGCGGGCTGCTGCAGGCCGGCAGCCTGGGCCAGCCCTGGGGGCAGTACTTCGCTGGGTGAGGCTTCCAGCACGCTCACGGCCGGGTCCTGGGTCAGCAGCACCAACTGCTCTTCGCTCAGGCCTTTGAACTCCTCGCGCACGGGGTCTGGCTGCACCCACTTGGCCCGCACCACGCCCAGCTTGGACAGCAGCGCGTCCTTGAACCAGTCGCTAAAAAGCAAAAATCCGGGGTTGTCGTCCCGGATTACATAGTTCACCAGCTCGGTGGCCTGGTCAGAAAATGGCCCATCCTCGGGCCCCCGCGGCAGAAACTCGCCGATGTTGTCACCGCTGAAAAACGGCTCCAAGAAGTTCGGCAGCGCGCCCTCAATGGTCTCGAACACGTCCCAACTCACCACCTGGGAGCGGCCGGGCACCTCATTGCCCAGCGGCAGGCCCAGGTAGAACTGCATATTGCGCTGCTGCTCACCTCGGATACCACCCGCCAGCCAGGCATGGGCGTCCTCGATCTCACGCTCCAGCACATTGCGGAACGTGTCTTTCTCCATATTTGCCATCACACAATTCCTATGTTGGGCAGCGGCAGTGGTGCCTGTTGCCGAGGAGGCTCCCAGACACAGCACATCAGGCCGAAAGCGTCAGAGCCATGGCTGGCCCAGTCGTGGGCCGGGCCCAGGCCAATGCCTCGGGCTTCATCCCGCTTCTCGTGATACCAACCCAGCGCGGCGCGGCCACCTTCCGTTGTCGCCTCGTTGAGCCAGATGCTGGGAAACAGCCGGCGCGCAGCCTCGACCCGTTTCATGGCAGCACCCTTGCCCTGGTTGGGCACCACCGTCACGCTGTAGCCCAGTGACTGCAGCGCGCTCTTGGGTGTGACTGCGTGCACCGTGTCCGACTTCTCGCCGTCATGGGGCAGCCAGATTTGCAGCCTGTCCGGCGTGTAGCCACGGTCGCGCAGCCACTGCGCATGGGTGGCCATGGGTTGCCCCTGGGCCTCGTAGTAGTCCAGCACGCGCACTTGCATGCCCACGAACTGCACGATCCACATGGCAAAGCTGTCGGCGTTCTGGCCAGTGCCGCCAATGTCCACAAAAGCCCGCAGCGTCATCAGCGGATCAGCCGCCACAGCGCCTATGCGGCCCTGGGCCTTGGCATCCGCAAGCTGGCGGGCGAAGTACGCGCCTTCGTTCACCGTCTCGTAGCCGCCCTCCCAGATGTGGTCGTATTTGTCAGGCTGCAGGCGCAGACAGTCCTGGCGCTCCTGCTCCAGCTCGGCCGTAAACCAGGGGTTGTCGCGCCAGTTGGCTTGCACCACCCTGGCCCCAGTGGGCAGCTCCGCCGCGCGCAGCATGCGGTCCACCGGGTCTTTGGCAAAGCGCGGATTCCAGCCAAACCACAGCTGAGAGCCCGGCGCGCGCAGCGTGGGCCGCAGCAAGTCCAGACTGCGTTGGGTCGCTGTCTGGGCTTCTTCCCACCACCCGCGCTTGAAACCCTCCAAGGACTTCACGCTGTCGGCCGTGTAATCGTTCATGCCCTTGAAGATGATTAAGCCATCCCCGGGCGCGGTAATCACGTCTTTGTAGACCTTAAAGCCATCGGCCGGGCCAAGCCGCAAGGTGGATAGCTTGGATTCGAGCAGCGCCTTGCTCGACTGGCTCAAGTCCTTTTGCACCTCGCGGATGCACACGCCCCGCATGCCTTCGCCGCCCATGGCCCCGGGCTCATACAGGCAGTCTTCCAGCAGCATTTCAGCGAAGAAATGGCTCTTGCCAGATCCTCGGCCGCCATGCGCGCCTTTGTAGCGGGCAGGCTCCAGCAGCGGCGCAAACACGCGCGCCGTCTTCAAGTCCAGCTCTCTCATGCCTTGGGGTCGATGATGGTGCGCGTGACGCGCGTAACAGTTTCAATGGGGCCGCCGCCAGGCGCAGACAGGCCCAGCTTGTCATTCAGCATGCCCAGGTGGCGCATAGCCAGTTGCAGCGCGGAGCCCTTGTCAAATACCTTGGCCTTGATCGTGTAGCCAGCCACCAGCTCCCCGCGCTTTCGCTTGAGCGCGCCGCCGTGGGGTTGGTCTTCCAGCTCTTCATCCACCTCACCGCGCTCGAGTTCTTCCTTCACCTCGATACTGGCCAGCGCGGCCGCCGTGTCTGCGTCCATTTCGTGTGGGTCCTTCATGGTCCCGTCATCCCGGTACAGCTTGCGGATGTCGAAGAACGCAATGCGCGCCAGCTCCTGCAGCACGCGGTCCTGGGTGATTTCAGTGCGCGCCGCGCGGGCGGCCTGCGCGGCCTGGATGGCCTTGGCCACCTCAACATTTCTCAACAGGCGCTCCCCTTGGGATGCTGCCGTCCTCGCGCTGTAGCTCGCCCTGATCGCTGCCTGAGTCGCGTTCAGGTCTATCAGGTACTCGGCCACAAAGCGCTCTTGCTTTGGGGTGAGTGCCATTCCAATATTCCAAATTTACAAAGCCACCCGGAGGTGGCCTTGCGTTAGTTTTCTTGCGGCAGCGTACTGAGGTCAACGTGCTTTCGCACGATCATCATCAGTATCGCGTAAAGAAATTTACCGCGATGAAATGATGATTGAGTCAGCTGCTCTCCGCCATCTACATCGACATACGGATCACCATATCCAGGCAAATGCACATGCAAGACTGTGTGCTCACCTTTCCCCCCTCTTTTTGGAGACGTGACGAGCGCTACTCCATCAAGGCACTCAGCATCAGCCGACCACGCAAGCCGGATACTGGATTCGCCAGCGAAAGACTTAACAATGGCCGTCTCAGAGGCCGCATCGACAGCCACGGAGAATTCAGGCACAAGATGCATTGCATCGTTGCCGACCTCTACAAGGCCAGCAAGCAATTTGGAATATTTACGCCGAATCGAGTCAACTTCATCAAGAGTATTGGAAATTTTTCGCCACTCTTGCTCAATAACGCCATTCGCTGACATGCAACCTCCTTGTTACAGAAGGTCTGCAGCATACATGCCTCTCATACGAATTTACGGCAGAGCCGCTTGTGTTGCTCCTCCAGCTCCGTGGACAGCTCACGAAAGACATGCCAACGCCGTCAAATCACTCAGGCGCGGCCTGGCTGAATCAGGAGATGTAACAAGTTGCTATGGCACACTCCCTGGCTCACACAGGAGATATGGATGGGGCGACTATTGGGATGGATCGGCGCGCTTTTGACGCTCGCCTATCTCGCCGGCTTAGCCTGGCTCACACACGGGCGATGGGCCACAATTCAAGAACTTCCGCTCAATGAACTCGGGGATTTCCTTGCAGGCGCATTTGGCCCACTTGCGATCTTATGGCTAGTGCTGGGCTACTTCCAACAGGGTATAGAACTCCGTCAGAATAGCCGAGCACTGAACCTACAAGCTGAAGAGCTAAGACGCTCTGTAGAGCAGCAAGAGGAGCTGGCCTCTTCTGCGCGAGAAACGCTTGAATTCCAACTTCAAGCCGCCGCGAAAATGGAACAGCTTCAAAGGGACAACCTCAAGCCAATATTTGTTCAGCAGCGGACTACATGCACCGCGAACGCAGCGTGGTCTACAGAGGCGAAGAGAACTCTATATGCACACATTGTAAAAGTTGATGTATTAAATCTTGGAAATCGCTGCTCTCAAGTCCGCGTGCATTCTTTGTCCGACGACGTCAAATGCAGTGTATCTGAGCAATTTGTTAAACCAGATTCTATCTTTACGATCACTTGCCGCATTCCCTCCGGCATTAAGGATGTTGCAGCACTAAATCTAAGGATTCACTGCTCTGATGCTGCAGGCAACCCTTTCTCTGAGCAATTGCATGTCTTCCCGCTGGGTGACAATGATCGCCCTTACGCCCTTATCCTTGATTCTTACCACAAACAGCATCGAGAAAGCATAAAAGAAAATTTGGTCGACTGATGTACCAAAGCCCGCAGGCGAACCTAGCGGGCTTTTTCTTTGTTCACGCCGCTGGCTGCCATCAGGCAACCAGGGCACACGAATCAGTTTCGCGGAATATGGCGCGATTGTGCATCACGTTGTCAAGTGGTGCAAGCGGTACACGTTCCAAAACATGCGTATACCCAGGATGCGACTCTCCTCCCAGATGCGCGGGCTGATCTTGTGCTGTCGCCGTATCGCATGGTGCGGCAGACGCTGGGGGATGTAGTAAGCCTGCAGGACACGGCGGTACTGCAGCGGCACCTGGTTCAGCGCGCGCTGAACACCGACGGCGCTCCAATCCGGGATGAAGGGCTCCATAGGCAGGTCACGCTCGGCCATGGGCAGTGGCGGCGGAACATAGCCCCCTTCCGCGCTGGCACACCGCTGCTTCTTGTAGCGGTCTTGGGCCCAGTGGCCGTACTTCTCCAGCAACCCCTCGGCTTGCCGCAGATCCACGGGCGTGGCCAGATTGATGTCTCGTCTCACTCTCGTCTCGCTTTCTTCAATTACCCATCAGCCGGCGCACCGTCACATTCAGCGCAGCCAGCTCATCCATCTTTTTGATTGCCCACATGCGGCGCTGGCCATGCAGGCCCATCAGCGCGCCGCGGTGGCAGCTCTCGCACAGCGCGACTGCGGTGTATTGGTGGCCCTGCTTAACGTGGTGGGCCTCACTGGGCCCCGACCGGTCACACACGCTGCACGGCAGCTCCTTGACCAGGGCCAAGTGCTCGCGCTCTCGGTCGTTCAGCCTGTTCAGCATTGGTCACCCCAGCTCTCAACAAGGACCATCACTCCGTAGTCGTTGACCACATAGATCGCCGTCGCGCCGATCTGCACCTCGCGCCCACAGCGGTTGGTCATCCAGTTGGTCACCAGGTAGCGGCCATCGCTCAGCCGCTCCGGCTTCTGTGATGGCCCGCGCGGGTACATCGAAGCCCGGACTGGCTGCGTCCCAGGTGGTGGGGGTGGCCGCCGCAGGCCGGCCAGGGGCACGACCTTTCCAAAAAATGCCAGGTCCATCAGAACGCCTCCACTTCCCAGCCGCCACCGGATTTCTTGGTGCGCGCCTTGATGGCGATGAAGCGGAACGGGTACTGGTCGGCCGCGATCTTGATCTTGGCCCGGGCGTCGTCCTGCCAGTAGCCCTTGACCTCGTGACACTCGATCACACCCTCCGCATTCATCACCGCGAAGTCGGGCGTATAGAACGTGTTGTCGGCCAGGCGCAGCTTCAGGCCCTCAAACCGGCGCCAGAGGATCTGGCCAGCATGCTGCAGGCCGGCCAGGTGCTGGTCGTAGGCTGCCTCGGTCTTGTTCATTGCGCCGACCTTGAGTCGGCCCAGGGCGTACATGGCCTGCTTCATGCGTGGCCCCCACTCTTCTTTTCCAGCCACTCGCGGCGCGCTTTGGCAGCGCCAGCATCCGCAGCAGCAAAGCGCTGGCAAGCAACTGCCTCGGCACTGGTGGTGTAGCCCGGGAGGTTTTTCTTCAGGCAGCATGCGAAACCCAGGCGGGCCATGCTGCGGTCGGTGTCCTTGAGGGACCAGTGGGTGCACTCGATGCAAGTGCTTTGCGAGCTCATGCGGTCCTCGCTTCCATGCCAAGGGCCTTTCGGAACATCGCCACCACATGCGGGGTCAGCCTCTCGCCAGCCTCATGCCGAGCGCGCAGCCCACGGGCCCAGTCGCGGCCATCCCCCATACGCTGGAACGAAGGGTGCGGAGCCGGTGCTGGGGCGGGCAAGGCCACCCAGCCTTGCTGCTGGGCGTAAGGCTTCACGGGCATGGCCGCCTCGCACTCCTTTTCGAGCATGGGCAGCGTGGGGGCGAACTCCGGGCTTGCACGCTTGATGCGCTCCACCGCCAGCTCCACCGCGTCATCGGTGAACTTGGCCAGGGCAGAGTCCCACACCAGCATGGCCATGCGCACACCCTTGTCCTGGCCGTCGGCTCCAAGCTGGCCAGTGTTGAATTTCGAGAGGAAGGCGCTGCCGTAGGCGCCATGCAGAACCACAAACAGCTTGCGGGTACGGGGCGAAGCCTTGCGCACCGGCTTCCCGTCCTGCTCCTGGTGGTGGGCAACATCGCGCAAGCCCTGCGCGGCCAGGTTGGCGGCGCCCTTCACAGCTCCACCCCGTCGTAAATGGCTGCAGCTGCACCGGCAAACTTGCCCGCACCCTGGGCGGATGCACCAGCGCCAGCAGCCTTGCGGCGATCCACGCGGCGAATCCAGTTGCGCCAGGTCGCCTCCCAGTCCGCTTTGCGGGCATCAGCGCCAGCCTTTCCCACCCAGTGGTCTCGGAAGCACGCAGCCTCGCGGCGCACGTCCTCAGCCGTCAGGTCTTGGCGCTCCTTCAGGGCCCAGTCTCCCCAGCTCTTGAGCAGCACCCAGTCTTTCGGCAGTCTGGTGCCCTTGGCTTTGTCGGTTGGCGAAGCCGCAGGCGCAGCAGCTGCCGGTGCATCGCCGGGCTGTGGCGAACCAACAGAATCTTGTTCTACCTCTGGTGTATCTACTTGGGGTTCTTTATCTAAGTCTGTATCTGTATCTGTACGCGTGACATTCGTACCCGTCACGCGTGACGCGTCCGTGTCTTGTCCGTGATCGTCCGTGACATCGTTGCCCGGCGCGGGTTTGGCGGTCTTTGCGCGCTCGCGTTGACGCTTCTTGCGGTCTGCGGCCGTGGGGTCGTTGTCGCTGCGCATCTGCAGGCCATCCCACTTGGTGGGCTGCAGCGAGGTCTGGTCCACCAGCCCCACTTCGGCCAGGCGGCGCGCCACCTCCTCCAGCGTGCGAACGTCCAGACCCATCTTCACGGCGATCTTGCGCATCAGCAGGCCGGGGGCATCACCCTTGTCCAGCAAGCCCTCGCCCTTCAGGCACAGCAAGGCCACGAAGTGCCAGCGGTCCTCAAAAGCCAAGAGCTTGAGCTTGTCGTCGTCAACCATCCGCGTGTAGACGCGGAACCAAGGGAGTTGTTTGCTCATATCGATGTCTTCTTCAGCGCGGTCAAGCGCACCATGTCCTGGCGGCCTTGATTGCCACCGGTGATGTGAAATTGCGATGCCGGGCTCTTGCGCTTGGGCTTGCTGTCGCGGTTGCGTTGCAGCTCTCGTGCGAAGGTGCTCACCGGCAGATGAAATGCATTGCGCTGCATGGGTCACTCCTCCGGCCACAGCTGTTCGGTCTGGCGCATGCGCTCAACCTCGCGCTGATGCGAGTCAAACCAGGCGCGGGCCTGCACCTCGGGAATGCAGCGGTGGTCCTGCGGCACCACCTTCCAGCCCGCGTGGTACAGAAACTGGATAGAAGCCTCCAGGTCATCGTTCTTGATGCGGCTGACCGTGGCCTCAGACACACCCATCGCTGCGGCAATGGCGGTCTGCTTGACCTCTTTCATGCCCTGCAAGACCAGGCTGTGCGCCTTTCGTGACCTTTCGTGCGCAGTCTCGGAAACTTCAGACATGACTCAACTCCATCAACAGGCAAGCAGCCCAGGCACAAAAGAGCGCTCCGGCCACGGAATCAACCGCAGCTTGAGCCGGCGTCCTCTTGGGGAAACGCCCTGTTGCGAGCCACATCAGTCGCCCGGCCACACTCAGGGATTCCAGAATCAGAAACGTCCAGAGGAAGGCGTTCATTCAGGCCTCCTTGGGTTGGGCCGCTGCCTGCCGCGAAACGGCTCGGCGGATGCGCGTGATCCATGGGTTGTCACGCTCAACCGCCGGAGGTATGCCGCGGCTCTTCCAGTTCTGGACGCGCTGAACGCCGCCCTCTTTCAGGTCATAGCCAAGGCGCACGGCCAACTTGGTGGCGCCGCCCATGTGGGAAATGAGTTCTGCGTCTTGATGCATACGCAAATTAAACACATTGTTTAAACAAAAGTCAAACGAAGCGTTTAACAACACCTTGTTTACTAAACAGAAAATTCACTGATGCATGTATCTGCAGAACGCCTCTACCAAGCCGCCCGACAACTCCGCGACGTGTCCGGTCAGTCAGCTGTCGCCCGCTTACTCAATGAGTCTCCGCAGACAGTAAAGAACTGGGAGACGCGCGGCGTCTCGCGATCTGGAGCCATGAAGGCCGAAGAAGTGCTGGGTGTTCGCGCCAACTGGCTAATGACTGGTGAAGGCGAGATGGCGACGGGCGTCGCGATGGCCATTACTCCCGAAGGTCTGCTGCCGGCTCAAATGCCAAACATGGTCCGCATCCCCCTTTTAGCCAACAGCGGGAGCATGGGGCCTGGCAACGAAGTGCTCGATGCTGACTACGTGGTAGGCGACCTATCGCTGTCATCGCACTGGATAAATCAGTACATCAAGCCGGGGAACATCCGTGAGCTGAAGTTCATCCACGCCCACGGCGAAAGCATGGCGCCCACATTCAGCGATGGAGACGTGCTTTTGGTGGACTCTGGTTCACGCGATCCAGCCAGCCATGAAGGCGTGTATGTGCTGGAGGTGCATGGCAAGACCTACATCAAACGCGTGCGCATGCGTATGTCTGGCACGCTGGAGGTTAGCTCTGACAACCCAACGATCAAGACCGTGGATGAACTGAACGGGGATCACGAGGTGCGGGTGCTGGGCCGTGTGGTTTGGGCCTGGAACGGCCAAAAGCTATGAGCATCTCCCGAGTGTCTGCTCCGTGGGGCCGGACTCGATGGTGTTTTGAGAGGCAGTGCTTTCGCTCAGCCCTGTTTAGGGCGCTAAAGCTGATGAGGCAGCATTCGATCCGGTAGCTTGACGTGATCTGGTCCTGGAGCAGATAAAAAATCTAGATTCGACTTAAATATAAATTTTTGGAGGGAGATGTAATGCGAGAGATTAGAACAATCAGAATTTCACAAATTAATATTGCAATGGAGAGTCCACACTCTCCCGAGAGGTACATTGAGCTATTCCGTCAAGCCAAGAGCATTAGGACACCAATTATTTTAAGAGGTGATGAAGCGGCTATTCTTGGCCCGATGGATTTTAAGACTTATAAAAAATCTGGGGATTACATTTCAGGAGATATTTATAAATTCCTCAACATTGATGAGACAGCCCAATGGTTTAACACAATAAAAAATGAACCAGCAACAGAGGAGGAGACAAGTAATATTAACATTCCGAGCGAACTAAGGCCAAACTTAAAAATTATTGAATTTGTTTTCCATCCGCATAATCACAAGCTTTTCTTTATTAATAAAGATAGAAAAAACACCCTATCACCACAATTTGCAGAAAAATTCTTTCAACAACTTTTTGATTTGGCATGCGAAAAAGGGAAATTTCCCGCAGTGACGGTCACTGCGATTCCTGAAAGAGAAAGCATTGAAGAAATCTTCAGCATCCCCACGCTCAAAAAAATTGAAATCACATTAGCGCGGCCTAACCCTGACGATTTCGAAGCTCAGGAACGAAAATTCTTAAAAAAACTAGAAAAACAAAACGCAAAAAGAATCGAGACTGCGCTTATTGCACTTCCAGGTAAATCGCTCGAGCCCGACGAGGAGACAAGGCTGCTAGCTCAAGTGGCTGCATCGAATGGCAAAGTGATCGGATATGGCTTAGATAACCAAGGCAAGCGTATTGAAGAATCCACTAAAGACAAACCAATGGATACGCCTTATACTGTTAACTCCGGGGTTGAATTATCTAGCGATGTTCTATTAAGAGTTTCTCGCGGAAGGATAAATTAAAATGTATAAAGGCATGTCAAGAATATTTAGTAAGTATTGGTGTGCCTATGGTGGGTTTTCAGCTCTTATAAAATCGCCATACTTGCATCTAGCTTTAATACTGCTAGTTTTTACTTATAAAATCTGGAGTAATGCCAATTGGTGGGACATATCTATATCTGTTCTGCCCAACTTGTTAGGCTTTACTCTGGGTGGATTTGCTGTTTTTTTAGCCTTCGGAGATGACAAATTTAGAGAGATGCTTATCGACAACTCTGACGACGATGATGACGATGAGGATTCAAATAGCTCGGGTTCAAGTCTATATGTAGAGTTGTGCTCCACATTCGTTCATTTCATAGTTATACAAATATTTGCCTTCTTTTTTGCATTAATATCAAAATCTCTAAACTTTACATATTCATGGGATGCCTCAATAATTCCTATTATTAATTTTATGACTTTGTTTTTCTGGGGGCTTGGCTTTTTAATATTTCTATACTCAATGACGTCAATATTGGCGGCAACAATGCATCTTTTTAGAACTGCAACTTGGTATGAAATGCATCAGAGATCTAATTCATAACTAGAATTTCTTGATGAAAAAATGCCCTAAGCCCGCCACCGAGCGGGCTTTTTCATGCCCTGGCACCGCGCATCCACTCCCGCGCTTGTCTGCGCCTGACGGTGACCACGGCCAGCATCAGCAGCCCCACACTGGCCCTGCCTCCACAACCCCATCTCCCCTGGAGGCAGCCCCGCACCAACGGGGCTTCTTTTTGCCTGGACCGTCTGTCGAGACTTGCTCCTACAGCCTCGCGCGCTAAGCGGGAAGCGCTGCCAGGTCCTGCCTGGCCATACTGGGATCGTCTCCTATCGCTCCACCCTCTGGTGGTTGACCCCGCATGTCGGGGTTTCTTTTTTTGGCCACGCTGTCGACCCAGCACGCACATCCCATGGCCACCTCCCCGGGGCCAATCAGCCCGCAGCAGCGGGCTTTTTTTGCGGCGGTGCACTTCTAGCCGTTCGCTTCTTCATCATCTTGTTTAAACAATTTGTTTGACATAGTTTTAAACGTGATGTTTAATTAATCCCATCGCACCACACCACTGCACCCCAGCGAGAGCCAGGGAGGCAGTGGTGGCGATCAAGCCAATGACGAGAGCAGCGAAGGAATCCCGTAGCTGAGCAGCCGCCGAGGTCTGCGTCTCTCCAGGCCGGGGGTGGAGGTCTGCAGCGACCGTAAGAACCTGCAGTGCCAGCCGTCACGCGATACGGCACAAACCAGAGCGCCTTGCACCAGGGTGCTGCGGTTTGATTTCCAGCCGGGCCTGGGAGGCTCCTCCCTCCCTCTCTAACTCCTTCCCCAGGCAGCCGTAAGGCACCGGCTTTTTATCCAGCTGGATTGCTGTCAGTACGTGATCCAGCCTTCTTGAAGCCATCTAAAGCGCGCCGCAGCAGAGCCCCATCTGGGTCGTTGCAATTGCCTTCATGGGCAACCACAGGTGTTGCACAAAGCTGCAGAGCGGCGCAAACGATTTCAAATAGCCCGTGGACGCAACCCATGCCCCACTCATGGCCAGCCCGGTAATCGATGCTGATCTGATCTTCCAGAACGCAAACACCAAGCGCTGGAACCGATAGACCGGATGGAGACTTGACACCCAAAAGCACGATGTGAAAAAACTTCGCCTCTGCTTGGGCGAGAACTTCCGACGCGCTCTCGGTTGCCAGTACTCGACGGTCTGCCTGGTCGGATACAGACCAATAAGGGGAGCTCTCGAAATCCTGCGCGAACCCTCGCAGCAACTCGTAAACCGCAGAGACCTCCGCCATCGACAGCCGCTTAAAGCAAATGTCGGGCAGTGTTCCGTCATCCTCAAGAAATAGCTTTACTACAGAGGCCACCGGAGCATTAGCAGCACTCAACTGCGAGACGAAAGTCTTATTGGTCATTTCATATCCAAGCACCGCCTGAGGATGGTGCAGTGTACGAATTCAGAACCGCAATTGAGTTTTTGCTCCCACGAGCTCGCTTCGGCGGGCTTTTTCTTTTCACCACTGCAAGGCCCACATATGAAACGCACATACGCACGCTGCAGAGGGCAGCGCATCTACGAGCCCCAGTCCTGGGCTGACGAACAAGAGGAATTGCGGCTTATCCGCGGGCAGCAAAAGCAGCGCGCCCAGGACAAGCCTCCAACCAGTCCGCCGCCCACCACCGACACCACTCAAGCCCGCACATAGCGGGCTTTTTTGTGCCCATGACCTACCTGCCCTGCCCCCTGCCTTTTCCGCCGACCGCGCCCGCCCGCCAGCTGCCGCCCTGCCTCTCCCCCGACGAGCTGCGCCAGCAGCTGGCCACCGAATCACCCCAGGTGCTGGAGCTCAGCGCCGATGCAATCTGAAAGGACTGCCCCATGTTCAACCGCATCACCCCCTGGGCTATCGCAGCCCTGCTGGCCCTGGGCCTGAGTGCCGTGGCCGGCACCAGCTTCACCCCCACTGCTGAGCCTGATGTGCTGCCCATGGCTGTACCTGCCTCTGCCTGTCCGCCCGGGTTCGTGGGCGTGTGGGTGGACAGCACCACCGCCGAGTGCCTGAAGGAGCTGCTGTGAAAGCCTTGTTCCATGTCCTCACCTGGTCGGGCATCTGCGCCCTGAGTCTGGCTGCTGCCGCCCTCGTAGCCGGCGCGCCCTTCTGAATCACTTTTTACCCAAGGAGCCCTTTGAAATGTCGAAGCTGATCAATCCCACCCTCAAGGCCAACCGCCAGGACTTCGCTGATTTCCTGGCCAACAGCGTCCCCTTCCTGGGCGAAGAGGCCACCGAAGCCCTGAACGACCTGGTGCACGCCACCACGGAAACCGGCAAGGCCGGCTCGCTGACCCTGACCATCAAGATGAAACCCATCGGTGGCAAGGCCGGCCAGATGGAGTTGGAAACCGATGTGAAGGCCAAGCTGCCCGCGCCCACCAAGGGCAAGACCATTCTGTTCACCACCCCCGACAACAACCTGCAGCGCTCCGACCCGCGCCAGCAGACGCTGGACGGCGTGCGCGATGTCAACCAGGAATCCACCGCCCAGCAGCAAACGCTGCGCCAGGCCCCGGCCACCGCTGCCGCCCCGCTGCGCGCCGTGGGCTGATCCCGTTTCCAACCCGACCCATCCACACCTATAGGAGAACCCCGTGGAACTGAAAGACATTCAAACCGAAGCCGCCACCCTCGCCACCCTGGCCGCTGCGCACCAGGACCTGCGCTTTGTTGGTGCCGGCGTGCCCATGGTGCTGCTGCCCGAAGGCTACAGCGCCCACACCATGGAGCACCTGCTGACCGCGCCGGCCCGCAAGAAGGGCACCACAGTGCTGAACGATGCCGAGTCCTTCATCGCCGTGGTCAAGGACCAAAAGGGCGAAGACACCCGCATGTTCAGCACCATCGAGCCGCCCACCTTCACCGCAGTGTTCAACCACACCGCCGCCGGCACCGGCTGGGGTGACCACCGCGCCCACTACGCCGCGCCCCTGGCCCCCGAGTGGAAGGCCTGGACCGGCATGGACAGCAAGAAGGTCAACCAGGTGGAGCTGGCCCAGTTCATCGAAAACAACCTGATCGATGTCGTGTTCATCGACAAGGACGCTGCCGGCGCGCCCGTGGGCGAAGTGGGCAGCCCTGACGGCTCCACTCTGCTGGAGGTCTGCCGCACGCTGGAAGCCAAAAAGAAGGTGGACTTCAAGTCCGCTATCCGCCTGGCCGACGGCAGCACGCAGTTCACCTACGACGAGGATGTGTCCGGCAGCGCACGCCAGGGCCAGCTGGCCGTGCCCGAGCAATTCAGCCTGGGTATCCCTGTTTTCGAGAACGGCGACAAGTACCGCGTGGATGTGCGCCTGCGCTATCGCATCGCCGATGGCGGCCAGCTGACCATGTGGCTGGAGCTGATCCGCCCGCACAAGACCATCGAGCACGCGGTCAAGGAGCTGCGCGCCACCATCGCCGCGGCCACTGAGCTGCAGATCCTGAACGGCACGCCCTCCAAGTAAGCCGCCCACCCCATGAGCCCGGCCAAGCGCCGGGCTTTTTCTTTTCCGGAGTCCCCATGCAGCGCGCCCATGTCCTGGCGATCTACTTCCACCTGCTTGAAACCGTCCTGCGCAAACTCATCCGCGAAACCGTGGAAGAAGGCACCTGCCTGATCTGGCAGGGTGCAGTCGATGCAGGCTCACCGGTGATGGCCATGCCCTACCGACGGTTCGGCCAGGGCGTGGCCCCCTGCCAGCTCCGTGTGCGCGGCCTGCTGCTGGAGCTGTGCACAAACAAACGCCCGCCGGCCAACGCCAAGCCGCGCACCGTGGTGGTGTCGGCCACCTGCCGCAATGGAGCTTGCGTTTGCCCGGACTGCGCGCGCTACGTGCGGCGCACCTACTTGACGGCCCGCGCCATGGAAGAAATGAATCCGGTGCTCAATGCCCTGCGCAAGGATCGCATCCTGGCCGCACGCAAAGAGAGCGGAGTGCGCGCGCTGACCGATGAGCAGGCCCTGCGCGTCAAAACCGAGACCGGCACATCAGCCCGGGCCCTGGCCCGCGAGCTTGGCGTGAATTTCAGTGTGGTGCAGCTGTGCCGCAAAAACCGAACCTACCGCGAACTGTCGCCAGAGCCGCGCGTGCCCACCGCATCCCCGTGGGCCGGCCTTGCCTCATGAGCCCTGCAGAAATCCGGTGGCGCTGCGAGCGCCTTGCCGTGCTGCTGGCCCATGCCCACCGGCTGGATGCCCTGGCCACCGTGGCCGCCGAGGCGCGCGCCCAGCCCTGGCTGGATGAGCAGCGCCCACCACCGCCCTCTATTCCCCCTGGCACCTACTGGGGTGCCTGATCACCAATGCAGACCAACATCATCAACCTGAGCCAGGTGAACCATGCCCTGGCCATCGCTTCCGTCAATGCGGCCCAACTGGCCGAGCTGGGATTCCAGCCCTTGGATAACAAAGCCATCTGCGAAGGCCTGCCGCCCGAGCAAACACGGCAGCTGCGCAACGCCAAGCTGTACCCGGCTGATTCCGTGCCCCGTATCCGCCAGGCCCTGGCCACCCGGCTGGCCCAGCCCATCACCACCGCAGCCGCCCCGGGGTTTGAGCGCAAGCGCGCCGACGACACCGAAGGCGGCGACCTCGATTAATCACCACCCAGGAAACTCCATGAGCACCTACAAAGAACTGCTGGCCCAGCGCGACGAGCTGGAAAAGAAGATTGAAGCCGAGCGCGCCGCCGCGCGGGCTACGGCCCTGACCACCGTGCGCGAGCTGTGCGCCGAGTACGGCATCACCGCGACCGACCTGGTGCCCAGCGCCAGCAAGAGCAAGCCCCGCGCCGTGGGCAGCGTACCGGCCAAGTACCGCAACCCGGAAACAGGGGACACCTGGACCGGGCGCGGCAAGGAGCCAGTGTGGATTCGCGGCCTGGCCCGCGAGGCCTATCTGATCACCCCAGCCACATAACAGGGGCATGAGCACAGGCTTCGGCCTGTCCTGATTAATCTCTCAGCCCTTTATCCAGCTACCAAACAGTGGTCTACCCTTCCTCATTAACTCCATAGCTTCCACAATTACACCTTGCAAAAAAACATAGGCTTCTTGATGGACAAAAACACCCTTCTCTGTCTTATCAATATCACCCTCAACCACGCGCAGCGCTTCGATTAATTGCATTGCAGCCATTCGGTAGTTGAATACGCCGACTTGCTCATTTAAAACCAATGCATGCATTTCTAAACCGCCTACTCTTTGGAGCTCGGCTTCTATCAAGACGCGCACCTTAATAACAGTCCACACTGAACGATTGCCGTCTGCAGGAATTAAACGTTGGATAGTGTCCAGAGTGCCAATGAATGAGCTCAGAATTGACGCGGCATCTGCTCGGTGCCGGTTATGTTCAGCACGCTGCTGAAGACTAAACACCCAAACCGCTGCACAAATAGCCAAGACCGAACCGATTGCCTGTACCCATCCCGACCACTCACTCTTGGTCATGCAGGTCGCCCATGAGTCAATCCATAGAGCGCAGTACTCCTGCGCTGGACTAACCGCTACGATTGCTTTCCCGATTCCCTCAATTACCTGATCTGCGTTCATGCGCTCCTCCTCGGGCGTGATCCTACCGTCTATTAACAGCCCACCCGCCCCAAACCACGCAAGCTTTTTCTTTTCACCGTCAATCTAAGCGGAAGCCCTTGCCAAAGACATTCAATCGATGGAAAGCCAGGTATTCACGCTGCTTTGCATTGAATGGTGCAGTGGCCACATCAGAACCTGGCAGGGCCCATGAGGCAAGCACCGCGGCAGCCTCCTCGTTCGCCACCAGGATCGATCCATCATCAGCGAACGAAATCCAGCCTCGGTCGAACAACAAGTCAGCGTGCGGCGCAAGCACTAAGCCGTTGTTCCCATCCAGCCGCTCCTCATCTGAAGCGACAGCCCATGGCTTGATGTGGCTGGCAATGAGGAATGGCTCCAGCTCCACACCAGTGAGCCGGCACCGCTTTTCAACAGCAAGAACATTAAGGCGAAACCGCCCCTGGCCACGCCGCGCACGAACCAGCTGCCCCACCTCTGTTGGGCTGCCACCTGAGGTGGCGATCTGCGCCTCTGCGATGTCCTCAGATGTCTGCGCCGCCTGCAGCGCCAGCGCTTCCAGTGCAGCAGAGTCACTTGGAGAAATCAGCCGCAAGAGGAGTTGGCCTAAATTCTGGCTAATCGACGCCAAGTAGCACCCCTGGTTGCCGTCACCGGTCTCCCTGCGGATGGGCGAGTGCTTGCTCGGCAGTAACGGTCCAATAGCCCCGAGGTGATCCTTTGGTCGCAATGGCTTACGCAACAACGCCCACTCAACTGGCACCAGCCAGCCCTGGGAGTCCCATACATCGCCAGTCGCGCCAAAAGCTTCTGGCTTGCTCTCCTCGCGATGGGGAGCCGTTGCAACCCCTAGCGCTTTGATTTGGCCATCGGCATACGAAACGACAACATCACCCGGTTGAACACGGGTCAGCGTCAGGTAGGTTTCATTCGCTTGCCCATTTGCCTTTGCCTTCGGGCTCCAGATGTATCCCCCTTGGACCTCTTGCCTATACGTCTGCTTATGGTTGACCCACCAGTAATTCATTGGCTTCTCCCTTTGAAGCCGATCCTACCCGCCCCAGGCCCGCCCATCAGCGGGCCTTTTCTTTTGGAGGACGCCATGACCACTCAAAACAGCATGAACCTGACAAAAAGCTGGCATGCAGGCACTCAGGTAGACAAGGGTCAAGGTTGCCTTTAAATACCTCAGCACCGAACATTAAATTTTGTTAACAATACGCGCCATTAATACAAAGAGAGGAATGGGATGTTTAGGAGAAACGAGCCGTGCTTTGTTTGCTACGGCACGGGTATCGCGTTGGTCCATGCTGGCCAGCAGATCCCGTGCCGCCACTGCGCCAAACGGCACACAACAGGCTGGGGGATTTTTAAGGCGTGGTTGAAAAAACTTCGACGCACTACCAGTGAACCTTCCAGCAATACAGACAAGCCGACATAAGCCGCAGAGCCCACCAGGACCACGGCAAGCGAGCGCCTTCCCCAAGGCGCCATACAAACCAACCCCGCCATTGAGCGGGGTTTCTTTTTTCTGGAGCAGCCAATGAGAGAGCAGACAGCCCACCAGGCAACCGTGGCCACCCACGAAAATCCCGCCGCCGCCAGCGCCCCCGAATGGGTTCTGGCGAGCAAGTACGAGGAAATGACAGGCGTCACCCGCGAAACCGTCAAGCAACGGAAAAAAACCGGCACTTGGAAAATCGGTCAGCAGGTTGCTGTCGTTTCCCGCCGTCTCTACGTCAACATCAAGGCAGCAGACCAATGGATAAAAGACCAAAGCTCGAAACACCACCCGGCATAACCATTCGCCAATTTGTCACTGGCGACCGGATTCAAATTGCGTTCTCCTACCAGGGCAAGGAGTGCCGCGAGATGCTTCCCCCTGGCCCGGTGAACAAATCCAGCATTCAGCGCGCAGCCGTTTTGCGCGAAGACATTCGCGACAAGATAAAGGCCGGCAGCTTCGATTACGCCGATTTCTTCCCTGACAGCCCCAGGGCTGGCGTCAGCAAGAAGAAATCGGGCCTGATGCGCACGCTCCTGCAGAACCAGTTGGAGATCTACGAGCGCCAGGTGCACAACGGGCAAATGTCCCCGTCCACCTACAACGGCTACGCCAAGGTGATCAATGGCGACCGCATGAAGCGCTGGAGCGAGGTGCACGCATCCGAGGTCACGCCCAGCATGTTGCGCGACTGGATCAGCGAGATGGACTGCACATCAAAGGCCATCCGCAACACGCTGATTCCGCTGCGCTCCGTTTTTGAGGATGCTCTGAATGGTGAGCTGATCGAATTCAATCCATTCGACCGCATCGCCCTGGCCAAGCTAATCCGGCAAACCGCCAAGGCCAGCGACTATGTGGTCCAGCCGTTCACCCAAGCCGAGCGCCAGGCCATCCTCGATGCCTGCCGACCCGATGAGCACCCCACTTTCCTGTTCTGGTTCAACACAGGCCTGCGCCCTGGTGAGCTCCAAGCACTGGAGTGGGAGCACATCGATTGGAAGCGCTGCGCGGCCAGGATCATCCAGAACCAGGTAGCTGGCGTCATCAAGGGGCCCAAGACGGCAGCAGGCAAGCGGGATGTCGAGCTCAACGACGAGGCCATGGCCGCACTGCGTGCCCAGAAGGCGGTCAGTGGGCACCTTGGCACCAGGATTTGGCTGAACCCCAGAACGCTGGCCCCTTGGAGCACTGACGCCCAGGTCCGCAAAACAGCCTGGTTGCCGATCATGGCCAGGGCCGACGTACCGTACCGGAATCCGTACCAAATCCGGCATACCTACGCCTCTACCCTCCTGACGGCCGGCGCCAACCCTTGGTATGTGGCCCAGCAGCTGGGGCACGAGGACGTGGAGATGGTGTTCCGCACCTACGGCAAGTTCATCCGCGAGGACTACCAGAAGCCCAAGGCTGAGCTTCGTCTTGTCAGCAGGGAGTGAGCCGTGCGAATCCCGTGCGAAATCGGTGCGAATTTGGCGACACCACACGACCCTAGAGGGCAAGAAAAAACCGCCACACACTAGGCTTTCCAGTGTGTGGCGGTGTCTTGGATGGGCTGGCGTCTATTGAATCTTCACCTTTAAACCTCATGAAATAAAGATTTAACATGAAATTTTTACTCGATTGTTCCCCATGTTGTTCCCCATACATAGCTTAATTAAGGCTGGACGGCTTTGGAACAGATGAATCGATTCCGGACTCACTTGATGTTTTGCAACGTAGGAAGCGAATCAGACTGCTTAACCCTCTCACCCTTCCAGGCTCATCGAACTATGCATGGGCATACCCTGCGGACTCATAATCCCTATGCTTGAGCCGAAGAGCGAAGGCCAGTTTGTTACGTTTCAACGACTTACGCACCACCACCCGTGGTGCATGGGGCGGAAAAATCCCTGAGACGGCTCATTTCCGGGCTGACTCAGGAAATGGGCAGGCTCCGAGCACTTCAACGAAGCGCCTAGAGCCTGTACCATTAGAAATTTCGGGCCTCTAGCTCATGCTTGGTTAGAGCAGCGGACTCATAAAATTTGTGCCATGCGTTTGGAAACTGCGTATGGGATGGTGTCAAATTCGGCGAAACCTACGGCGCAGCAATGCGTACGGCAACGCCGAGCCAAGCTTCAGTGCGTAAGCGCCGTTGAAGGTGTAGAGACTAGACGGCACCCACCTAAGGCGAAAGCTATGGTGAAGGCATAGTCCAGGGATTGACGAAAGTCACACAAACCGGAATCCGTTGGTGCCGAGTTCGACTCTCGTGGGGCCCACCAAAATTGAAAAAGCCAACCTTTCGGGGTTGGCTTTTTCGTTTGTGTCGCCACGACTGATACTGACTCAATCTCGGCAGACATCTTGAAGACGCATGAGCCTCCTAACTCCGCGCTATGACCACCTTTTTCAAGTCGGAATAGGTGGATTTCTATCCGCTACGATACGCTCGAATTCAGTCTCAATCAGGCTGCGAACATGACGTGTAATCTGCGTATTTAGCTCTTTCTTCGTATCCGAATTTACTGTGTGATCGTGAGTTACTCTCAATACCTCAAAGGTAAGCTCTGCATCATCCTTGGCGGAGTCGCTTCTTGACGGTGTGCTAAAGAAAAAGCCAACTCGACATTCTCCAGAGTTTGCGGCAGCAGTGTAAGGGAACGTTACATCCATGCGTTGCACATGATAGAACGGATAGTATTTATCATCGGAAATGAGAAATATGTCGTTCAGCTTTTCTCCATCAATTTTGAGGCGCTTAACGGTCTGGTTCATCCAAGATACTTGCGGATCATCTGGAAGTGGCGGGCCTGATATGTCTCGGCTAATTTCCATGTCGTTTACGTTACCTTTGCCGACAAAACGACCGTAACCGCCGGTCAATCTCTTAAAAAACCGAACCCGCTCAACGTTCGTAAAACTGTCGAATGTGATTCGACGCTCAATATCGCTCTGCGTGATGCCAGAATCTTTGAGCGCCTTAGATATACAGGCGGTCATGCGCCTATTCGCAATCTCCGTTTCCTTGGATGAGTGGGTTGAAGCAAAGTCCAGTTTCAAACTACCCCCTTGGCGCTCGATAGTTACTTCTCCATCAAAGCGCAATTCCCTCTGTGTCCAGTCCTTACTGAAATCTTTGCGGACGATGGAAAATGGAATCCGAACCTTATCCTTGCCATCAACAACGACCCCTGGCGTATCGATTACCTCGATATTTTCAATGCCTGCAAACGGGTTGAAATCAGTCTCGAAGAGTTGCTTGAGCGGGGTAATCCAATCTGAGCTTGAGGCCACCAAGTCAAGAGCGGACACCTTCATTTTGGGTTTTGAGTCACGATCCACAGACGCTTCAATCAGGGCTGAATAACCTGATGGCGTCAGTAGCGTTGCTGCCAAAAGAGGTACTGTTATCGACTTGTCGTTGCTTCCCGAGAATATTCCCTTTGTCTTCAATGCCGAATGAACTTCACCATATGAAATATGCTCGCTATTTAGCAGCACCCGAAGTTCGCTTCCCAATGGAATTAGGTAGTTGGAATCTAGAACCTGTTTCATTACGGTGCCTCCTGAAGGAGATCAAGAATCGATCGTTTGAATGAAAAAGGGGAGATTTCCTCTGGACGGCTATGAAAAGCAAGCCGCGCCTGCGCTGCTACCTCTTCATCACGTGCTGGGTTGTAGTTTGACATCCCGATTTTGATAGTGGTGATCAACCCCGATGCAAAGCTCAACCCATATGCCATCAAGTTCTTGTATGAGGTGGGGTCGAAGCTCTCATTGGCGTAGATAATCAATTCCTTTGCACCACTGACCGTCAAAACAGCGGGAATGATGTCTGCGGCCAACAGCTCAAGCGGAAGTTCCTTTCCTGTTCTCATTTCATCAACCGTTATTGACGTTCCGATGCGTGGATAGAAGAACTGATAATCACCACCCGCTGAACGCCTGCGCAAATCATCAACCACCTTCAAAAGGAAGGTTGCCCGGCCATTGTCAATTACATAAAACGGCGCATCAGTATTCAATTCGAGTCGAGAAGGCGCAAGATCACCCAGAATACTTTTCTCGATGTCTTCGTGGTCGTTGTGAAGCCAGATAAGCAGACCAGCGTGATTTCGATTCTTTTTTGCCTTGAAGTTTGTAGCAATCTCGCGCAACGTTTGATTGTACTTGGCACATTCGATTGTCTGGCCTAGTTCCTTAATATGGGATTTGAATTGCGTCCTGAGCGTTCCTTCCTTTGGATAACTGCCGATGATGTTCTTGTTGGAAACATGAACAAAGTCAGTCCGATCATCATGGAACGGATTGTTATACAGATAAATCTGATCTTCGCCGTGGCTTTGGCGTGGATTCCCCTCTTCATTGACATGAGTGGGCGTGTTGCAACTAATAGCAATGTTGTGAATTAGATGCTTCCAGCCGATCCGATCAAGAAGGGCGCTGGCCAAGGCCTCGCCGATTTCTCCGGATTTTTTAGACTTCTCCCCAGCCATCGTTATGCCCCTTTAAGTTGAATGTCCACAACCGCCCGAAATCCGTTCTTGGTGGATTTCACGTCAATTGATGATATTTTCGCATCCGGATTCGAGACCAATAGACTGACTCCCTCCGCGATGCGTGCCTTTGTGACAACATCTTTTGCGTATCTGGCGAGACGCTTGCTCTCAATTGATAGGTCGTCGTCTAGAGAAATTCCATATTTGAGATGAGCGCCAGCAAGAAGCTCATCTACGCTTTCATTGTCAATGTAGTTTCTGGAAACATTCCGAATATCCGTCAATGACAGGGACTCGTTTTCGGTGAGGAGATCTTCTACTTGTCGTGCGAACTCCAGTGCATTACTCGGGGTTTCAACTTTGCTGGAAATAGCCTTAAGCAATGCTCCAGCAACTTGAGCACATTTTTGAGGCGTCTGACTAGGTGTGGATTTTAGAAAATTCTCTATCCAGTATTTTGTTTTCTGCCCCAAGTTATCAATCACTAGAACTTTAAGGCTGTCCGAGAGGACGATCGCACCTTTCTGAATCTTGTCGAGGGATATGCCGCTTCTCTCGATTACTTGGATTGCGCCCTTTTCTTCGCCGACATCTAGGTAGTCATCCTTGCTTTCAACTCTGAACAAGCCCAGAGCTTGATGTGCGCGGTCATCAGTCCTGATATTTTCAAAAAGAATGACGATAAACTCTCCGCCACCAATGTTTGGATGGCTGGAGCAGCTATACAAATGCTTTGCTATAGCCTCGCTGCATTCCTTGAATTTATCTGCATCGGCAAACGCATTGACAGCATAGTGATTGATTGTGTTCAGGGAAATATCCGATTCGTGTGTCAGATAGTATTCCTGACCATTCCGCACGACTGGAGCTAATAGGTTTTTAAGCAGCAAATCGTCTAATGCGCCGGATCGTTGACATTCGATTGGTGACAGGTGAATGCCTTCATCCCTAAGTTTGTTGCCAACCCGGTGGACAATGACCTTTGAAATCTTCGCTGAACTTATATCCATTTTTATCCTTCCTGATTGGGGGTGAGCTCTGAAATTCACACGCCGAAGATATTGGAATTGCCGCTTTGCATTGCCAGAAGTCTTGAAACGCTCGCATCAAACGCCCGCTTGAAATCCGGGTCAGACGCATACCTCTTGTAGAGATCTAGTTCCCGCCGACGCTCGACGCTGATCGCCTGTTGGATCAGGCGCTCCAGCGCCAGCTGCCGGTTTTGGCTGTCTGGGTTGTCTTCGACTTGGGCCTTGTAGTCAGCGTGGTTCATCACATGCTTGGCGATGTTGATGAACTTCACGCGCTGCTCTTCCGGCGTGGCCTCCCAACCTGCAAAGTGGCGCTCGTTGAAAGCACGCACGATCTCATCAAGCGGATCGGCCTCACCTGGACCAAAATGTGGGCCACGGATGTTCGGGTTCTGGGGCTCCAGTTCAGTTTCCGAGTCGTCGAGGCCAATCTTCGTCTCAAGGCGTGACCTTTCCAGCCCATAGGTGGAAAGGTCAACGCTGTTCAGCAGCTCATCCAGCTTGTCCTGATCGGGGTCCTTCACTTTCAGCTTGGGGATCAGAAATTTCAGGAACCAGTGCAGCATTTCCCAGTTCGCGTTGTTGAATGGGATGATGGCCGCTACCTGCGCGTAAATTTTGACGAACTGCTTGGCCTTGATCTTGAAGTCGATGCGCTGCTCGTCGTCGAGGTCGGCATCGAAGCGAGCCACTACGGCATCAATGATCGGGTGCAGTTCCTCGGCTTCGGCACTGGCGAAGAACTTCTCGTTGAAGGTCGTCACCTCTGACCAGCCGTAAATGCCGAAGTCATCCAGCACATCCTTGAGGTCGTGCAGCACGTTGACGTCGGTGGGTTCGCTCAGGGTTGTGGCCGTGTAGAACGGATCGAATGCGGCCTTGACGTCGTCCACCGTGTTGTAGAAGTCGAGCACGAAGGTGTCGGTCTTGCCTAGCTTCCAGTTGCAGCGGTTCAGGCGTGACAGCGCCTGTACCGCGAGAACCCCTTGCAGCTTCTTGTCTACGTACATGGTGTGCAGCATGGGCTCGTCGAAGCCGGTGAGGTACTTGTTGGCAACGACCAGAATCTTGAAATCGTCTTTCTCGAACTCCTCTGGCAAGTCACGGGCAGCAATGCCGTTGATCCCGTCCTCGGTGTACTTGATGCCATCGACGGTTTTTTCGCCCGAGAAGGCCACCAGAGCCTTGAATGGCGCGTTGGCCTCTTGTAGGGCGGTGCGGATGGCGAAGAAGTAGCGGATCGCGCATTCGATGTTCCGCGTGACTACCATCGCCTTAGCCTTGCCCTTGAGCTTCTTGGCCTGCCAAACATTGCTCATGAAGTGATCGACCATGATCTTGGCCTTCACCTCGATGGTCCGGGGGCTGGCCTCTACGAAGGCCTTGAGCTTTTTCTGCGCTTTGGCCGTGTCGAAAAGAGGGTTCTCTTCGACCGATTTCTGGACCTCGTAGTAGCTCTTGTACGTGGTGTACTTCTCCAGTACATCGAGGATGAATTTCTCCTCGATGGCCTGCTTCATGGAGTACAGGTGGAAGGGGTAGAACTTCCCGTCCGGGCCTTGCCGCCCGAACTTCTCCAGCGTGGCAGGTTTCGGGGTGGCGGTGAAGGCGAAGTAGCTGGCGTTCTGGCTCATCTTGCGGCCCTTCATGGCTGCAAGAATCTTGTCCTGGAGGTCTTCGGGCACTTCATCGTCTTCCGCTCCCAGCGTCATGTTCAGCTTGTCGGATGCGCTGCCGGACTGCGAAGAATGGGCTTCGTCGATGATGACGGCAAAGTTGCGGTCGGTCAGATCGTCGATGCCATCCACGATGAACGGGAATTTCTGCACCGTGGTGATGATGATCTTCTTACCCAGTTCCAGATGCGCCTTCAGTTCAGCGGCGCTTTCGGCGTGGGCAACAATGTTCTTGGTCTCGGAGAAGAGCTTGATGTTGTCCTTGAGCTGGGTATCCAGTACCCGGCGATCCGTGACCACCACCACGGAATTGAACACGTTGGCCGTGCCTGCCGTGTCGTATAGCTCCACCAGCTGGTAGGCGAGCCAAGTGATCGAGTTGGACTTGCCTGAGCCTGCCGAATGCTGGATCAGGTAAGTCTGGCCGATGCCATTCTGTTTGGCATCAGCCAGGATGCCGCGCACCACATCCAACTGGTGATAGCGGGGGAAGAACAGCGCCTTGCGCTCCTTGCCGGTCTTCTTGTCCTTCTCAACGGTGAACTTGGCAAACTGCTCGATGATGTTGGTCAGGCTGCGGCGCGGCAGGATGTCCTCCCAGAGGTAGGCAGTTCTGTGGCCTTTCGGGTTGACCGGGTTACCCTTGCCGAAGTTGAACCCCTTGTTGAACGGCAGGAAATTGCTGTCATTTCCGGCCAGCTGGGCACACATGTAGGCCTCGTCTGGGTCCACCGCAAAGTGGACCAGACAGCGGCCAAATTCGAACAGCGGCTCACGCGGGTCACGGTCGGTGCGGTACTGCTTGATGGCGTTGTGGACGTTCTGGCCGGTCCAGGGGTTTTTCAGCTCCAGCGTGGCAATCGCCAAACCATTGACGAAGAGCACCATGTCCACCGACTTGAATGTGTCGGACTCGCTGTAATGCACCTGCCGGGTGACGCTGAAGATGTTGGCCGCAAAGTTGGCGACGACTTCCGGATTCAGATCGTTGTAGGGCAGCCGGTAGAGCAGATCGAAGTGGGCATCGTCGATGTCCAGCCCCTTTTTCAGGACAGCAAGCACGCTGTCCTTCTTGATCTTCTTGTTCAGGCGTTCCAGCAGCAGGCGCTGCCAGTTCGGACGATCCTTCAGCTTCGCCAGTTCTTTGGGCTGCGTGGCTTCGAGGAATTGCCAGAAGAGTTTGCCGTCAATGACAAACTCTCTGTCGAAGTCAGCCGGGTTGCCAATGCAGTAGCCGTCCTTGGCGAGGGCGTTTTCGATGTGCGTTTCGAGCGCTGCTTCGTTGGTTTGGCTGACCATGTTTCTCCCTTAGATTTTTCTCTTGCCAAGCACGACATCGGCAATTACAGAGGCCCTCAATTGCCGGAGTCCATTCACGATCTGTGTCTCCTTGGCTATAGCCTGCTCACAAGATGTACTCAGTTGGCTGACAAACTTGCAGATGGCTTCTTGTTCTTCGACCGGAGGCAAGGTTGCCTCATAGTTTCCAATTTGTTCGGGACTAATGTGGGGCACGCTGATTCCCGTCAGCATTGGCTCAAAATAGGTGAGGAACCCGCGTGACGTGAGAACAAGCGCTAAAAATTCTTGTGTAATGCGATTGGCTGCACGCAGTCTTGCAACGCGTTGGAGGAGCAAGCAAGGCAAGTCACATGCTTGAACTGGTGCGACACGAATTCCATCTGCAACCCAGGGGCGATCCATGCCAATCACCAGATCACCGGGCTCTAGCAGGTACTTAAGGTGAGGAGCCAACGAGGCCTTCGGCCAGCTGACCTTGTCTTCCCAATTCAACTTCCCTGGGTTGACATTAACCCCGCGCAGCAAAGGAATGTCGGAGTCATTTGAGGAGTAGGACGAGCTTTTGAATGCAAAGCCCGGAAGCAGATTGATGCAGTATTTGAGCTTGACGCGCGACCAGTGCTTCGGCGATAAACCGACCTCGCTGTTTTTGGGTACTTCAAGGCCTTCCGTGATTGCTTTCTCGATGCAGGTGTGTTTCTGTTCCTTGATCAACTCGATCAGCCGCTCTTTCTTCGCAATCGCAGCCTCGATCTCGTCGGTTTTCTGGTCGAGGAAGGCAACGATGCGGTCTTGCTCGTCTTTGGGTGGCAAGGGAATCTGGATTTGTTTGAAATCCTCGTAGTGCATGTCCCATTGCCCGACTCGAACGCCGTAAGACAAAGAGTTGTAAACACCGATCAATGGTGACGAACGCAGAAGGTAATGAAGGTATGCGGGGCGGACCCGATCCGCCTTGGTTGTGCAGGTGATATATGCAGGGCTAACAATTCCGTCATGGACACTCACGCCCATTGAGCCTTGCCAAGCCTTCATTTTGTTGACGACCAGATCGCCTGGTTTTACAACCTTGTAGGTACTCGTGTCGAGCGAGGTGGCGTTGTGATTGTCGTCTCGGGAGTCTTTCAGAATAACCCCGTACTCTCGATATACCGACAGAACAGGCAGATCAGGCCTGTTCTTGTCGGACTTGAGCGAGGTTACAGCACGAAGAGGCTGAACGCCCCAGTGTGAGGGAACATTGCCTAGCCATGCGGCGTCACTCGACTTGTAGCTCTCGTAGCGCTGCATCACTCCACCTCCTTCAAGCAATCAGCCGACCAAAGCAGTTCGGCAATGCCCCTGTAGAGACCGAATCGTTCGTCGAAGTTGGCCTTCTTGAACTCCGTGAATGCCTTGAATGGCAGTCCGGTTTCCGCCTTCAGCTTGAGGAAGCCGGGGTTGTGGACGTAGCACATGGGGTGCAACGAACGGGCCAGTAGGTTTTCGCTCTGGTAATGCTCCAGCTTGTCGCTGTAGGCCTTGTCGTTAAGGCTCGCATTGATCTTCTTCGGCAGCAGTACAAGCCCGCCCACCCGGTTGCGGTGCGCAGAAAACTCCTGCGCATGGGCAAATTCATCGGTGTGGCGCTCGAAGTGGTTGGCCCACAGGTGTTCGATCTCGTAAGCGTTCTTGCCCGAACGAACGATGTATTCCAGATACCGCCCTGGCTGTCCGCTTTGCTCTTCCAGCCAGTGCGTAAAGCGAGCCAGCTGGCGATGCAGGCTCTTGGCGTTCCAGTTGTTCAGATAAGGCTGATCGTCGAGCGGCAACTCGGTTTGATCATTGGTCAGCCGAGTGATCAACTTGTCGCGTAGCGCATCCAGCGACAAGTTGCGCAGTTCCTTGGTCAGCAGGAAAGTGGCGTATTGCAACGTGGAATAGTCGATCGACTTGAAATTCCAGAGGCGGCGATTCAGCCAGCAGTCGAGGTAATCCGCCGTCAGCTTGAGCTTGGCCTTGACCGTAGCTTCGTCGTCGGTCGGCAGCAACGGGGCCAGCAGCACCTGAAATTGCTGGGTAAAGCCGTGGTCGGCATTGAAGCGGACGGACTCTAGGCCCGGCTTCAAGGTCTCGGAGGCATCCAGCAGCTCCAGATAGACGCGGGCAAAGAAGCGCAAATCTTGGCGCACCCAGCGGTTGAAATCGTCACTCGTGTTCAGGCTGATCAGATCGGCCTTGGCTCGGACCCAGCGGTGATACTCGGTGCCGATCAGGTCGAAGTCTTCAGGTTTCGCGCCCTTCTTCCGTTCACGGATGTCCTGCGCGTACTTCCCACGCAACCATGCCTTGAAGAAATCAGCTTCGCTCTCCTTGGTGTCGTGCTCGCTATCACGCTTGGCGAAAGTCAGCAGCCATTGCTTGATTTCCTTGTTGGCCTCGGCCCGCTTGGCGGTGTCGGCAATGCTCGCTAGCAAGTAGCCCTTGAGCATGTCGGTGTTGGAGAGCGACAACCCACGGTCGTTCATGGTTTCAAAGATCGTGTAGGCATCGGCATCTGCGTAAGCCGTGATCTCGACCAGTTGAGTCTTGTTGCGTAGCCAATCCACGAAGTACGGCAGCGCCTTGTCGATCGCAATCTCGGCGGGGAAAGCTTCCACGATGTCGTTGTAGCGCCCGATCAGGTTCTGGATCGATTCAACTTGATCCACCGCATCGTAGGGTGTGCCATCGAACAGCGCATTCATGCACTCGTTGCGCTCGGGAATGTCGAGGTTGAAAGATTTTTCCCCGTACTCCTCGGAGAAGATCATCTTCTCAATGGAAACGGCGTCGGGACGGCCTTTCTGGATGTTGTGCAGGTAGATCAGCAGCAGCGTGAGGCTGGTCAGCCGTTGCTGACCATCCACGATCTGTTTTTTCTCGTCCGGTTGGCTGATGACGATGGAGCCCAGAAAGTAGTGCCCGTAGGAGGCCACGTCCTTGCGCTCATGCTGGGATTGGTACTCTTCGAGAAACGCCGTGGAGAGGTCCGAAATCAGCTCGACAATCTGCTTGGTCTGCCACTTGTATTCGCGCTGGTAGTAGTCGATGCCGTACTTGGTGTCGCTCAGCAGCTCCCGCACGCTGCGCGTCTTGGCCTGAATTTCCTTCATTGCTTCGCCCCCGACACAAAGCTCACCAGCTGCTTGAGTAGGCCATCGGTTTCAGCCTCTAGTGCCAGGATTTCTGCCGTGACCTCTTCCAGGCTACGCAGCGGCTTGTGCTGGTAGAAATACTTGTTGAAGCTGATCTCGTAGCCGATCACGGTCTTGTCGATGGCGATCCAGGCTTCGTCCACATGCGGGCGTACTTCGCGAATGAAGTAGTCGTGGATCACACTGGAGGCTGACAGGCTGGTGTCCAGCGCCAGCGGCACGTTTTCGGTATCGCGCAATTCGCTGTCCGGTTCGTACTCGATGTACTCACCGGTCGGTGTCGCCATGTAGCCATAGTCGCCCAACTTGTCGTGGGTCGTGCCCAGCTGGAACAACAGATCGCCCAGCTTGGCAGCGTTGAGCTTGTGGACCTTCTTGATGACCTTCTCAGCCCGCTCATCACGCCAGCTGACGGCGTTCAGGATTTGCTTGCGTGCCGGTGCAGCCAGCTTCAGGCCCAGTGCTTTGAGAGCGTCATCGACGATGTCCTCAAAGCGGTTGAAGTCGAGGAATTCGCCGCTGCCAATTTTCTCGGCCAGTTGCTGCGCGGCCAGCATGATGTCGCGTTGCTCGCGCCATGTCGTCTCGGACAGCAGTTCCTTGCGGTTCTTGGGCGACAGGGCGATCTCTTCGCGCTCAAGGTGGGCTTCAATGGCTTCGACATGCGCCTTCAGTCCGGTGTAAACCTCATCGCCGTACATGCCGTACACCCATTCCATGATGTCCTGCATGCCCGGCGTGAAACGCAACGTGGCGATGCGCTCGGGGCTGAATTGGGCTGCCAGTCGCAGCGGGCGCTCGACCGTGACCTTGTAGTAGCCGAAATCGCGGTTATTGAAGACCTTAGAAATGCCATCATTCGGCATTTCCAAGTACAGCTGGGTGATCTGGTGGATGTGCTCGTCGGTGAATTCGCAGTTCTTCTCACCGAGGTTCTTCCGCAGCTTCTGGCACAGGTTGCTGGCGTCGATCAACTGCACCTTGCCTTTGCGCTGGTCGGCCTTGTTGTTGGACAGAACCCAGACGTAGGTGGTGATGCCGGTGTTGTAGAACAGGTTGTTCGGCAGCTGGATGATGGCTTCGAGGTAGTCATTCTCGATGATGTGGCGGCGGATGTTGCTCTCGCCGCTGCCTGCATCGCCAGTGAACAAGGCCGAACCGTTGTGAACGGAAGCGATGCGCGAGCCCATCGGGCTGTCGCTGCGTCGCTTCATCTTGCCCACCATCTCCATCATGAAAAGGAGCTGGCCGTCCGACGAGCGCGGAATGGCCGGGTAGAAGTCGAAGTCTTCCTCAGAGTAGTCGGATAGATTGACCTGGAAGCGGTGGTCGATCACATCCTTGCCTTCAACGATGCTCTTTTGGTCGCTCTTCCAGCTCTTGCCGTAGGGCGGGTTCGTCAGCATGAAGTCGAAGCGCGTGCCCGAGAAATCGTCGGTCGCCAACGTCGAGCCGAACTTGATGTTTTCAGGGTCGTTACCCTTGATCATCATGTCGGACTTGCAGATGGCGTAGGTCTCCGGGTTCACTTCCTTGCCGTAGAGAAAAACGCCCACCTTGGCCTTGATCTCGCCTTCGGGGTCGGTGATGAAGTCCTGTGACTCGGTCAGCATGCCGCCACTACCGCAGGCCGGGTCATAGATGGTCAGCGGATTGGGCAACTGATCATTGACCGGGATGAAGACCAGATTGGTCATGAGCTTGATCACTTCACGGGGCGTGAAGTGCTCACCTGCTTCTTCGTTGTTTTCTTCGTTGAACTTGCGGATCAGCTCCTCGAAGACGTAGCCCATACCCAGATTGGACAGCCCCGGCTGGGTGCGCCCATCCGGACCTTTGCGGTCGTTGGGGCTAAGGTTGATCTCGTCGGAAACAAACTTTTCGATCACGTCGTGCAGCACATCCGACTGAGCCATCTTGCGGATCTGGTTGCGCAGGTCGAACTTCTCGACAATTTCCTTCACGTTGTCCGAGAAGCCATCGAGGTAGTTCTTCAGGTTGGCTTCCATCTGGGACGGATTGCCGAGCAGGGACTTCAGTGTGAAGCGGGAGGTGTTGTAGAACACGTAGCCCGATGCCTCGCGCAGTCCATGCGGATCAAGGTCGGCCATTTCTGCGTCTTCACGCTGGAAGCGGACCTCTTCGAGCACCGCTTCCTTACTGGGCTCCAGCAAGCAATCCAGACGGCGCAGGACAAACATCGGCAGGATGACATCGCGGTACTTGCCGCGTACAAACACATCCCTGAGGCAGTCATCAGCGATTGACCAGATGAAGCTGACGATCTTGTTATGTACTGAATGATCCATTCTTTTCTATTCTTCTCTGGGCCTCAGCCCGTATCGGTTCCAAAAGCCCGCTTACTACGGGCCATGCAGTTCATTTATTGGGTGGCTTTTCCTGGACGGCATCGGCCTTCAGGCCGTGCTCTTGCGCGTAGTTCAGGATCAGCACTTCCATCATCGAAGCGATGGAACGGTGTTCTTTTTCAGCGGCCATGCGCAGCAGCTGCTTGATGTCTGCCGATGTGCGTATGGACAGGGTTTCATCCTTCGGAAGCTTCATAACGATATCAAAGTCCTAGGTTGATTGTCCTGCAAATGTACTGCGCTTTGCTTCAAAACTACAGCCACCTAGCCCCTACTGCGGAGCAAAGGATACTTGGAGCGGTAAATGGCCGCCGATCTAGGCCTACGGCAGCGAACCCCTGATGTAACATGCCAGCATTCCATCGACCAGTGTTGCAAGTTCGTGAAAAGCATTTTCATTCAAGACTATATTTCAAAAATATATGAGGAGAAAATATCATCCACTTATCAGCCAAATTTCAGCATCGATGAAAGTGATGAGCAGGGCTTTAAGAAAATCCATTCAATACAATTACCCAGTAGCTCAAAGATAAGTACAAAGCATGTATTTGATAAGTATAAAAATGACAGGTCCACCCTAGTTCATGGTCTGGACAAAAAACTGCTCTACATGTACTTTACTTGGGACTTCGCATCCTCCCTACTTACCCACTTTGAGAAGCACAACAAAAGAAAAATAAAAAGCTACTGGGGATACTCAGAATGGCAGGATGTAAATTACATAGACAATAAAGCAGAAATTGCGCGCTCAAAGATGCTTCTAGGAAACAGCTACGAAGATCCTTTGAAAAACGCCTACTTCTCAATATTGGCTTCAGCTTACAAAATAAAAATCACCATCGAACCTGCTAGACACTCAATCCGAGGCATCAGATTCATAGACTTTATAAAAGAAGATTTTGATATAAAACATTATGGAGAAATTTACGATAAAAATCGTCTTCTCCGAATTTTTCGAAGTCTTCTAGAAAGATGTGAAGATCTGAGCGATCAAATTTATCAGAGCGCCGAAAATCCCTCAAACCATTCCAAGGGGAATAGCTCATCAATCAAAAACATCATCCGTCACACTGGCAAGCAAAGCCTAAAAGATGATATTGCCACTTATATTCTTAATCTCGACACAGAAGAAATAAAAAAATTCAACAAAACAAAGAAAAATAACAAAAACAAAAAAGAATCTGAAATCAGTGAGAAGTACCCAAGTCTTCCAGCCTTCTGCAAAGATCAGGAGCATATTTTATTAAAAATATTCCACGACTACAAATCTAACGACGAAACAAAGAATACAACCTTTGCTGATATAGCTCTGTATAAAAATCCGAATTATCTTAAGGATGTAGAAACACCGAATTTTGAAAGAATTTTCAGAACTTGGATAGAAGAAAATGACTTGCTTTTTATTGAGGCAATTAATCGCGTTGTTGTGATTAAAGAAAATAAATCGAAATAAATATACCCCATTCAATAAATGACAAGACCCAGAGAGATTTTTAGATCTCTTGGGTCTTGATTATTTTTCGATAATTATTTCAGGAACTTACGAAGCGATAAACCCGGCACGTGCTGCTTCGGGATAAGCTGATTCATGAGCTCCGGCGTGATGTTCAGAAGCAGTTGCTTGCGTGTGTCTGCAGGATGCAGCGAAACCTTCCCCTCAAGCAGCAACTGATCAATCGCAAAGTCCAGGTGTGCAGCCTTGCGCAGACTTGCAGGCCCTTTGCGCAGCAAATCGACGCGCATAAAAGCGCCCTGCTTCACAGTCTTCCATTTGCCTACTAGGTAGGCATACAGATCATTGCCCAGTTGGATTTGCAGCGCCTCCTGCGAAGGTGCGCCAAATCCCGCCAAGGCCTGCTCCAGGTGCCACTCCACCAGCGTCACAGCAGACTCCATATAGCGGTGTTCAATGAAAAGCTGAGGATCCGTGAACCACTGCAAAACGGCTGCGATGCGCAGAGCTTGCTCACCAGCTCTTTGTGCAAACGAGTCCATGCCTTTCCAAGCCTCATCCGTGCTGGGCAAAGCCTTCCAGTATGTGTCTGCCTCACGCCAAAGCTGCTCGGCTTCAGGGCTCAGACGTATCTGAGCCCTCTGGCCCGATGTACGCAATATCATGCTGTAGTCGCGCATCAACTCACGCACACGATCATGGAAGCCATGTTCGTTCGGATTTTGGGCAGTGCGGCTGAAGCTCAGATGCGGCGCAGCATGCGTAGCGTAGGAAATCAGGTTGCGAGCCATCAAGCCCGAAGCCACCATCAAAGAGCCTTCTTTGCCTTTGAGCAACTGATCAAACACTGCATCCTGCACCGTCATGCAAAAGGTGGTGCGCGTATCGCGAATCTGCGTGATCTGATCCTTGCGAATTACACGCAGCGGGGTGCCATCAAAGCGCTTGCACATGGCTTGGTTGTTGAGTCGCGCCTCCAGCATCCCACCTTCATCCATCACCATCGCAGCCGCCTTCGCTCCATTGCCAAACAGGCCGGTAATACCGCTTTCAGAAGCATCCTCCCAGACGTAAGGGTGGGCGCCAACGCAGTCGAAATCGACCTTGCCTGAGATACGACCATCAAAGCGAGCTTCAAATTCACGAAAGCCCTGGAAAGCGAATTGCACAACGGTGGACTTGCGCAGCCCAGACCCAGCGATCACGGACACGTACAGGCTGGTCGGCATCACCTGATGAAAAGGCGTGCAGATATCCAACACACCTTGGACAGCTGCCGCCATGGCAGCAAGCACCACAGGGCCGACGAGCGCATCCTTGGCTTGCGCAGTGCGAGCGACACAGTCAGCAAAGTCGCTACCAAGATCATGTAAGCAGTTGGTAGGGTAAAGAGGAAGTATCGTGTTCATGCTTTGTATCCTTGCCAGCCCATTTCGGTACTGAGTTCATTCAATGGGCGACGCACGGCCCAAGGGTCCAGCGCAGGCATCGGTTTGCCACGCTTGGGGCCCTTCTTGGGCTTGATGGCTGGCTTCAGCTTGGTGCAACCAAAACTACGCATGCCCTTGGGCGTCCTGAGACGTACTAGGTAGTCCACCTTGGTCAGGTAGTCGGCATAGCCACCCACGATCCGCCACAGCAGCGGATCGTTGTAGTCGATCACCCGCAAAATGGCTTCCTCGTGCTTTTGTTCAGCGCTGAGATTCCAGGTGTAGGCCTCCGGATCACCAACAATCTCATCCCATTTGTTCGCAATGGCTTTGGGAACATTGATACGGTCCTGATGCTTTGCACCATTGAGTCCAATCATCCAGTGAATGTGCAATCCCTTGAAAGGCGCACATTCAATCTTCCAGACAAAGAAAGCAAGATCATTTCCATACATTTTGCGAAGAGCTTTCAGCATCTTGGCGCGATATTCACTCACCTGCTTGAAGCGCATTTCATAGTCTTGTGCAGATGTAAAAATCCCCCGCATGTCTGGCACCTTGACACGGTAACCCCAATCCAGGCGGATCAGCAGTATCGAGCTATACGCCTCCCATGCTTGCTGGCATACCTGCAGCACTTGCTTGTAGCATTCGGTCGAGTTTCTCTTAAAGCTATGCACCTTCTCTTTATGGCCTGATTGCATCAATTTCTTGCGCAAGTAAGCCGAAAGCCCATTCAGAGCTTTCTTCACACGCGCCTTATCTTTTTCAGACTGCAGCAGATAAGCGTTATAGTCAAATTGATACAGAAGCGAAAACAAGTATTCGTCGCTCTCTTCTTTCTTCTTAAGCCACAACTTAATCCCTTCAAGAACTATTTTTGCATCAGGGTTTACTTTCAAGTAAAAATACTCTACACAGTCAGCTTCACTGATTAGATTCGAGAATACTTCGGAGACGCACTCACACAGTGCCTTCTGATATTTCAGAAGTGCACTTTTATATTTACGATATTTCTCCTTGCGATGAAAAGGAAAGACGTGTGGTGTTCTGACACACCACTCAAGAAGATCCTTAATGGAATTCGAAAGGATTGAATTATCAGAGTCATAAATAGACTCTTCCCGTTTGCTCGAAAGGTATTGATTACTCAAGTACTTGGCTACGGCATCGCCTGCCAGAATATCATACTTACGCATATACGTACCTTATATATTCCCTTATATACTTAGTTACTAAATACCAAGTTAATTGATAAATTCAACATCAAAGTTTTATTCAAAATAATCTGCATCCCACGGAGTTTTTACCTCCGTGAGTGCTACTTATAAATCGTTGGTTTTATGAATATTTAGTACCCATCAGCAAGCGCTAGCACCATGACGCAGATGCTCGATATAGGCATATACATCTGCCAAAATCCAGCCAACCGCCTTGGCACCAAGACGCACCGGCTTGGGAAACATCGGGTCGTAGTACTTGGAATTGGGGCTGATTCGGTTGTAGACCGTGGAGCGAGACATCCCCACTAAGGCAAGCAACGTGTTCAGACGAATGATGGCTTTCGGGTCCTTCTTGGTTGAGGCAATCTCACTGGTCTTAGAGAGCGCAGCAACTGTCTGCTGCGTATTCGCAGGTGCAGGGCTCTTCGAACGGAGAGCCACAGCCGCCGAACTTGCGAGTGCGACAGCAGTGGGCATAACGCCATTGATGGATGCCATTTGGGGAGAGGATGTTTGGAGCATGTGAGTGCAGGTCCGTGGTTGATATGCACTCATTGGGCCGTTTTGGGCGCCAAAAAGATCTACGCGCCGGGCTCGCGAATTTCTCTAAATCAGCGTCCTGAGATGTATTGACTTTTTCAGCATCTTTTGTTCTAGGACGTCCAACCACCCACGCAAGAAGCAATGTTCGAAATCCATGCGAACGTGCGAATTGCCCTCAACATTTAGTTCCGTACAGAGGGAAATTTCCATCGTTCAAAGGCTGTGCGAACAGATTCGTGTTCGCACGCTCAATCGCATCGACAGGGTCACATTGCCACGCATTTTTTTCCTGCTTTAAAGGCGTTCTCTAGAAGTCGCGGCCGTCCTTACGCTCAAAAACCAACTTCTTCAATCCACTTTTTTTCAGCCACATATCACCGACCTGAGCAGACACCGGTCTGCCGTCCAGGTCGTGGTGATGCGCCTGCTTTGCAGAGCACGCTCCAGCACCTGGCTTCTTGTCTTTCTTCCAAGGAGCTTTGATGGCTTTTTCTTCTATCCATCCCACATGCCCCCTGTGCCAGAGCCCACGGGTCATGTCCCGCAACTGGGCTCGCAAAGCCGCAGGTGCCATCGGCTGCGCTGCTGGTGCAACAGGTGGTTTTGTTGGCGCCCTGCGCGGTGCACAGATTGGTATTGCCTCGGGGCTAATGACCGGCCCCGCGGGTTCAACCATCGGTGGAATTGCAGGCGCAGTTTTAGGTGGTCTGGCTGGCACGGCCATAGGCTGCGAAGTCGGCACGTCGGTGGGCAAAACGATTGATGCCCGCATGTTGGACAACTTCAAGTGCCTGGAATGCAAGCATGTATTTGCACGCCAGGAATCGACTTGCGGCTATGTCAATTCGGATTGAGCGATTCACCCTGCTCAATCCATTTTCACTTTTATCCCTGACCTCCCTTTTTGGTTTTTCGCTTCTCTTACTGAAGGAGTTTTCTCATGGCACATCTCGTTGAAACCATGGCCTACGCTGGTCAAACCCCTTGGCATGAACTGGGCCACGCACTGCCCGCCAAGCAAAGCATCGATGTCTGGGCCCAGGCTGCCGGCATGGATTGGCGCATTCAAGAAACGCCGGTGCGTTATCTCGCCTCTGATGCTGATTCCGGTCTTTCAGGTCTGTATGCCGAACCCAAGGAATTCCCAGAGCAAAAGGTGCTGTATCGCAGCGATACGCAAGCGCCCTTGTCGGTGGTTGGCAGTCGCTACCAGGTGGTGCAGCCCCGTGAGGTGCTGGAGTTCTACCGGGATCTGACCGAAGTGGCCGGCTACGAGCTGGAGACAGCCGGGGTGCTCAAGGCCGGGCGCAAATTCTGGGCACTGGCCCGCACAGGCAAGTCTGCCGCTCTCAAGGGCAAGGATGTGGTCAACGGTTATTTGCTGCTGGCGACGTCCTGCGATGGGACGCTGGCCACGGTGGCGATGCCGACGACGGTGCGGGTGGTCTGCAACAACACGCTGACGATTGCTTTGCGTGATGGCGTGGGAGCCGTCAAGGTGCCTCACAGCACGGCTTTCGATGCCCAGGCGGTCAAGCGCCAGTTGGGTGTGGCAGTCGGTCAGTGGGACAGCTTTATGTACCGCATGAAGACGCTGGCCGAGCGCAAGGTCAAGACCCATGAGGCGATGAACTATTTCCTCAAGGTGATCTGCAACACCGACCAGCATTCCGATATGTCTGTGGGCTTGACCAATGAGCGTGCTCTCAAGAAGGTGCAGATGCTCTATGAAGGCCATGGCCGTGGTGCAGAGATGCATGCGTCCAAGGACACGGCCTGGGGCCTGCTGTGCTCTGTGACCGAGTTCATTGACCATGAGAAGCAAGCCCGCAGCCAGGACAACCGCTTGGACAGCGCCTGGTTTGGCCAAGGTGCCGTCATCAAGCAACGCGCTCTGGATCATGCGCTGCAGCTGGTAGCCTGATGGGTTGACGCCATAGCAATGACTGACTGCAGATCTAGTTGTCCGTGTTTGGACGCATCACACCGTTTTTACGCTTTCTGTTTTCCACCCAACCAAGCCACCTTTTGAGGTGGCTTTTTTATGCCCGCAATTGGCGGGCCAGGAGATTTCGATGTCTGTGCATGTTCTCATAAATGGCAATCTGGATGCTGGCTCTACCGCTCTTCACGCGGCCTCCAATAACACTCCACGCACGCCACGCAAGGGCGCTGCTTTGCGCCTGGTCTCCACCAAAGACCTGGAGCGAGATGATTGGCTGGAGGTGCGCCGCACCGGGATTGGTAGCTCCGATGCCGCTGCAGCGATTGGCCTGAACCCCTACCAGTCCCAGCTGGAGTTGTGGATGCAAAAGACGGGCAAGGGTGATCTGCTGCCAGTCGTCGATGCCAATGATGACACCAGCCCCATGTTCTGGGGAACGATGCTAGAGCCCATTGTGGCGGCTCACTACACCAAGCGCACAGGCAACAAGGTGCGCAGAGTGAATGCGGTTTTGCAGCATCCTGAGCATCCTTGGATGCTGGCTAACGTGGATCGTGAAGTTGTCGGCTCTTCGGAGGTGCAGCTTCTGGAATGCAAAACTGCAGGTATCCATGGCGCCCGCCTGTGGCGTGACGGTGTTCCCGAGTATGTGCAACTGCAGGTGATGCACCAGTTGGCCGTGACTGGCCATCGTGCTGCTGACGTAGCAGTGCTAATTGGTGGTCAGGAGCTTCGTATTTTTAGGGTTGAGCGTGATGAGGCCTTGATTGCCCGACTGATCGAGATGGAGCACGCATTCTGGCAAATGGTGGAGAGCAAAACGCCGCCTGCTGGCGATGGATCGGACAGTGCAGAAAAAGCCTTGCGTAGCCTCTATCCAAACAGTGCAGGCGATGACGTAGACATGAGTGATGTCCCAGAGCTCAATGCCACGTTTGAAGCCTTGCTGGCAGCACGTGAGCAGTTTGAAGCCGCACAGAAAAATGAAGCCCGCTTGCGCCAAGCCATCCAGATCCATATGGGAGAAGCTGGCAAAGCAACGTTTGCCTGCGGCGGCAGCGTGACATGGCGGCGCAGCAAGGATGGTCAAGTGTTCAATACGGCGCAGTTCAGCAAAGATCACCCAGAGCTGGCCAAGGCCTACCTGTCCACGCGGGCTGGCGCTCGGCGATTTTGCGTCAATGAAACGTGAGCGGTGACTCACTGCCCTCTTTATCCCCCCCTCTGCTTTCTGCGGTTCACAGCCCCAGAGAGCTTCTTTTTTTGGAGCAAGACATGATCAAAGGTTTAATGATCACCCCTCCTGTGATTGGCAGGATTTCGATTGGCAAGGTGGTGGAGAAGAACGGCAAGCGTCTGCCAGAAAAGGACGATGAGTTCACCATCACCACGCAGGTGCAGCAGCGAGGCCAGTGGGTGCTACACCCTTTGGATGAGGCCTTGCGCCAGAGCCAAGCACCTGGTCAAGTTTCCGGCGGCATAAAAGAAGGCACAGAGCCTTCCGATGTGCAAAGTGAAACGTCCGCAAGCGCTACCCAAACTCGCACAGGCAAACGCTCACTCAAAGACAAGATGGGTGTGGCAGATACGCCAACGGCTGCGCCGAGCACGGCAAGGCGCAAGCTGCGCAGCATCCCAGTGCGGGTGCTGTTCAATGATCCAGATTTGAACCTCCGAGCTGATTACTGCATGTTTGATCGCAGTACCGCTCGCCCGCTGTGCGTCGGCAATGGCGAGAGCTGCAAGCGTGTGACAGATAAAGGTTTTGAAGAGTTGGCCTGCCCTGGTCCGGATACATGCCGGTTTGGCATGGGCCATTGCAAGCCCTACGGCCGCTTGAACGTGAGTATTGGCGACAGCGATGAGTTGGGCAGCTTTGTATTCAGAACCACGGGCTTCAACAGCATTCGCACTCTGACAGCGCGGCTGCAATATTTCGCTGCAGTCTCTGGTGGCAACCTGGCCTGCATGCCGCTGGAGCTCAAGCTGCGCGGCAAGTCCACCACGCAGTCGCATCGATCGGCCATCTATTACGCGGACTTGGTGGTGCGTACTGGTGCCTCTTTGAACGAGGCCATTGTGCAAGCCCACACCTTGGCGGCTGAGCGCTTGGCAGCCGGGTTTGATCAGTCTGCCTTGGACGGGGCCGCACGACAGGGCTTTGCCAACGGCAACTTTGAAGATGCACCCGATGAGATGGTTGAGATTGTGGAGGAGTTTTATCCCGAAGAAAGCGACACATCCACCGCCCCTACTACAGCTGCAGCCAATGAGCACTGGCCCCCTATCGCCCAGGCCAGCCAGCGAAATGGTACGCAAAGTCCGTATCCGTAAAAGCAGTGGCTGTTATGGCCGTAGTACTTGAAGCAGTGTTTCTGTGCACCGTGATCACTATCGCTGTGTGCTTTTGCACTGTGGCCAAGCATGCTACGAATCGTAACCATTGCGTCCTATGGCAAGCAAACCAATGACCGATGCGGAACGATCTCCAGTGCTCAAGGCATTTGGGCAGGCCGTGCGCGAGTGCCGAAGAGCGCGAGGGTTTTCTCAGGAAGGTTTTGCGCATTACTGCGGCTTAGATCGCAGCTACATGGGTGGCGTGGAGCGTGGGGAGCGCAATGTGACGCTCGCCAATATGGAGCGAATCATCGCCGCCCTGCACATGAAGCCTTCCGAGTTCTTCCTGGCGCTAGATGCGCATTTTCGGGACATCACTGAGCAGCTGAAAACTGTGCACCTGCAAGGCTTTGCACCGCACTACCTGCAAGGCATCAATCGGCAATCACCCTAAAGCACACACCTACGCTCCCTTGGAGGGGCAGGTCCAAATTTCCAATTCGTTATCTAGACCCAAGAGAGGGATATATGAAAAAGCTACTACTACTTTGCTCTGCCTTGGCCTTGGCTGGCTGCAGCTCTGCCCCAAGTGACAGCGATATCGAAAAATTCCTGCAGCCCCAGTTTGCCACCTGCGAAAACGTCAAGGTGACGCACATCAAAAAGACCAACGGCTATGAAGAGGATGGTCACTACCGTGTCGAGTTCTCGTACGACATCGAGCTCAAAGACCCAGATACCTTGACGCGCATGCGCCAGACCTACATGGAGGAGCGTGACCGCATGAAAGCATGGGAGGATGCAGGAAAGGCCGATCAACAGCAAATTGCAAAGCTCAAGGCTGAGATCCTAGCGTTACGCAAGGAACACAACAGCAGTGCACCACGTCGCGAAGACTTCAACTTCAACAATCCGCCGGGGATGGGCTTCCTGGAAGAGGACGCATATCGGAAAGCACTGACCCAGTGGGAAAACGAGCATCCGCTGCCGGACAGCCTGCGTCAGAAGATGCAGGCGCTCGATGCACTGGAGCAAGATTCCCGGCAAAAACAAGAGCACAACCAGCCCAAAAACACCATCTACAACCAGGTGCCGGAACGCGTCTGGTCTATGTACGCTGCGGGATGCCGGCAAGGAGGCTCCACAAAGTTCCTCTCCCCAGCCTTAGACAGAATCAACATTGAAGCAATGAAGGCACAAGACGTCCTGTACTGGCTACAAGAGCAGCAGCTTCAGATGAAGGGCAAGATCACCATGCGCAAGACCGAGAACGGTTGGCGAGCACTGAGCGCAAGTTAACGCAGCTTCACATAGCACACAAGCCAGCGCATAGGGCGCTGGCTTGTGTCACATAACTTTGATTTTTTGTGGAAACTCGATCACGGCAGCACCCTCACGCAAGCGATCCAAGTAATCAGCCCACTGTTGAACCTGTTCGAAGCGCTTTGCCAAGTACTTCGTCCGGTTATAGCTGCGTCCATTGGCATCCTTGACGGCATGCGCCAAATTGGCCTCGATCGCCAGCGGATCAAGGTCTAGCTGATCGACCAACATGGTTCTGGCACTCGCACGAAAGCCGTGCCAGCTTTGCTCATCGCCAAACCCCAGGCTGTACAGAGCTGTACGCACAGAGTTATCGGACATAGGACGGTCATGGTCACGTTGACCAGTGAATACATATCGTCCACGGCCACTAAGCGGCAGCAATTCACGCAGCATCGCCACAGCTTGCTTTGGCAGCGGTACCACATGCGGCTCACCATTTTCCTTTTCCTGTACCGTGCGCTTCATCTTGACGCTGGGGATGGTCCAAAGCGAAGCATCAAGATCCAATTCACCCCACTCCATCATCCGAAGATTGCCAGGGCGCTGGTAAAGCAATGGGGCAAGCAGAAGCGCAGTGCGCACAAAGGGGCCACCCTTATAGGCGTACATGGCACGCAGAAGTTCCCCGAAGCGCTGGGGCTCCACAATGGCAGGAAAGTTCGTGCCTCGATATGGTGTCAATCGAGCTTTCAGACCTTCGGTGATGTCACGCTGAGTATTGCTAGCGGTTGGCAACCAGTAGCGCCAGACCTGCCGTGCCAACATCAGTGCACGATCAGCGGTCTCCACAGCACCGCGCGCTTCCACTTTCTGCAGCACAGCCAGTAACTCCATGGGCTGGATCTGCGCCATTTCCCGGTCACCAATCCACGGAAACAAGTCGCGCTCCAGTTGACGATGCATTCGCTCAGCATGACCAGGGCTCCAGCGTGGCACCTGCTTTTCGTACCACTCCAGCGCCACCGCTTTGAATGTGTCAGCTACCCCAGTTGGGTTGACCAACTTTTCCAGCTTGCGTGCCTTAGCGGGGTCGATGCCTTCTGACTTCTGCAACCGAGCAGCATCCCTAGCTTTCCGTGCAGCCGTCAATGTAACCTGCGGATAGCTGCCTAGAGCCAGACGCCCTTCTTTACCGTCCTTTCGATACTTCCAGAACCAGCGTCGAGAGCCTGCAGGGCTGACCTCAAGGTACAGGCCACCTGCGTCAGAAAAACGCTCTCGCTTTGCGCCGGGGGAACAGACTGCGTTTCGGCACTGTGCATCAGTCAACATAGGGGGAACAAATCCTCTCAAAAAGACCTCCCCCAGAGGGGAAAGGGGGAACAGGTGGGGGTAAATTTACCATTCACCCCACCTGTTCCCCCAAATGTTCCCCATGTATGCATTGGCAGCAGTGAAATCACTTAAGACATAAAGAGACGATAAGTCATTGATTTACCAAAATAAAAAGGGGTTCAATGAACTTCATTGAACCCCTTTGTACGGGTGGATGGTGGAGCTGGCGGGAATTGAACCCGCGTCCGCAAGCCTTCGTCAGGCAGATCTACATGCTTAGCGTACTATTTTGAATCTCGCCTCATTTGCCGCGCAGACGCACGCTGCAAACAAGGCCAGCACCCTATTTTCTCGTTCCGGACTAAGGTACCCAGCCTAGAACCAGCTGATGAAAATTCCCTTGCAGCCTGGAGGTATTGCTACCCCCTTGCCCAGCCCATCAGCGTGCTGTTGCAAGGCTCACCGGATTTAAGCGGCGAGTGCGAAACGTTCGTCGTTTGCAGTTAGTTTTTTGAATGGAGATTTACGAGCGTCACTCAAGCTCGGCATGCACCACACTGATCCCGAACCCACGTCGAAACCAGGACAGCCCCATAGCGTGTATTTTAGTCCAGTCCCAGCAAGTTCAAGAGCTCAAGGGGATTTTTAATTGCGGCGTCTGGATTCCAGGCATCCGTGCTTTCCACGCCTCCCAGATAGCCATAGTCTGCTGCAACCCCACGCATACCTGCGGCCCGGGCGGCTTGCATGTCGCGCTCATCATCACCCACGTAGATGGCCTGCTCTGGCGCAACACCCAATCGCTCGCAGGCATGCAGCAGTGGTGCGGGGTGCGGCTTGGCATGTGCCGTGGTGTCACCACAGACCAAGGCACCGGCACGCGCCAGCGTGGCCTGCTGCAGCGCAATGGGATGGGTAAAGCGCTCGGACTTGTTGGTCACAATCCCCCAGCATATGCCTTGCTGCTCCAGTTGCTGCACCAGCTGCGGAACGCCGGCGAACAGCACGGAGTGCTGCATCAACACCGCTTCATAGGCCTGGAAAAAGGCTTCGCGATGCGCATCAAAATCTGCCGCATCAGGCTGCAGACCCAGGGCGATGCGCAACATGCCGCGCGCACCCGTTCCCACATAGGGGCGGTAGGCAGACAGCGGCAAATCTTCCAAGCCAGCACTGCGGCGCAGCACATTGGCTGCGGCCCCCAGATCGGGTGCGCTGTCCAGCAAGGTGCCATCCAGATCAAACAACACGGCGCGCACGCCACTCCATGCGGCCGGCATCAGCGCAGGGGCCGGCGCGTGGCCAGCAGGTAATTCACACTGGTGTCGCTGCTGAGCCAATAGCGTCCACTCAATGGGTTGTGCTGCATTCCCTTGGCAGAGTCCACCACCAGGCCCGCATCGATGGCATGTTGCGCCAGCTCGCTGGGGCGGATGAATTTATCGAATTCATGCGTGCCCTGCGGCAGCATCTTCAGCAGATATTCGGCCGCCACAATGGCCAGGGCATAGGCCTTGGGATTGCGGTTGATGGTGGAGAAAAACACCCAGCCGCCTGGCTTGACCAATTGCGCACAGGCGCGCACCACCGAGCCCGGATCGGGCACATGCTCCAGCATTTCCATGCAGGTCACCACATCAAAGCCTGCGGGCTTTTCTTCGGCCAGCGCCTCCACCGCCACTTCGCGGTATTGGATATTCGGCGTGGAGGCCTCCAGCGCGTGCAGCTGGGCTACGCGCAGCGATTTGGTGGCCAGGTCGATACCCAACACTTCCGCGCCCTTGCGCGCCATGGAGTCAGCCAAGATACCGCCACCACATCCCACATCCAGTACCTGCTTGCCTTGCAGCGGCGCCAGGCCATCAATCCACCCCAGTCGCAGGGGGTTGATCTGGTGCAAGGGTTTGAACTCGCTTTCCAGGTCCCACCAGTGATGGGCCAGACTGGAAAACTTCTCCAGCTCGGCTGGATCCACATTGGTATTTTGGTTCATGGGCACCGATTGTCCCCCATCTATACAGGCTTCCGCCGAAATAAAAAAAGCCCCGTTACCGGGGCTTTTTTACAGGGTAATCAAGTGATTACTGAGCGCGAGTGCCCACCACTTCGATTTCCACGCGACGGTTCTTTGCGCGACCGTCCTTGGTCTTGTTGTCGGCCACAGGCTGCTTCTTGCCCTTGCCTTCGGTGTAGACGCGGTCCTTAGCGATGCCCTTGGACACCAGGTAAGCCTTCACGGCTTCAGCGCGGCGCACGGACAGCTTTTGGTTGTAAGCATCAGAGCCAACGGAGTCGGTGTGCCCCACAGCGATCACAACTTCCAGGTTGATGTCCTTGACCTTGGAGGCCACATCGTCCAGCTTGGCCTTGCCTTCGGGCTTCAGAACAGCCTTGTCGAAGTCAAAGAAGGCGTCGGCGGCGAAAGTCACCTTCGAAGCCACGGCGGGAGCGGGAGCAACGCCAGGGGCAGTAGCTGCAGGAGCAGCGGTAGCTGCTGCGGGAGCAGCGGCTTGCAGGGCGCCGTCGCAGCCAGCGGCTGCAGTAGCAGGCGTCCAGGTGGAATCGCGCCAGCACAGTTCGTTCGTGCCGTTCTTCCACACTTGTTCGCCAGTGCCGTTCTGCCAGTTTTCGATGACGTTGCCACCGTTAGCTGCCTTGACTTGTGCACCAGCTGCGGTTGCCAGGGCTGCGGTTGCGAACAGCATCGCTACTTTGTTCAGTTTCTTCATGGTTCTCCTCTTGGGGATTGAGCCGTGGCTTAACCACGGAATTGAGGACGTCATTAGTGACCATCACCAAGAACGCTGGCTTTAATTGTGCCATACGTAACAGATCAAAAGCCAAGGCCCTTGAATCGCAACCGTAGGACAAAAGCCTAATACCCGGCATATGTTGCCTGGCAGCAACAGCCCATTCCTTCTAGAATGACCGGTCTTCGCCGTCACCGCCCAAGTACATGACCCAGTTTGCAAAAGAAACACTTCCCATCAGCCTCGAAGAGGAAATGCGCCGCAGCTATCTCGACTACGCCATGAGCGTGATCGTAGGCCGGGCCCTCCCCGATGCACGCGATGGCCTGAAGCCCGTGCACAGGCGTGTGCTCTACGCGATGCATGAACTCAACAACGATTGGAACCGACCTTACAAAAAGTCGGCCCGTATTGTGGGTGACGTCATCGGTAAATACCACCCGCACGGTGACAGTGCCGTCTACGACACCATCGTGCGCATGGCCCAGGATTTCTCGCTGCGCCACATGCTGGTGGACGGCCAGGGCAACTTCGGTTCGGTCGACGGCGACAGCGCCGCGGCCATGCGTTACACCGAAATCCGCCTGTCCAAGATTGCCCATGAAATGCTGGGCGACATCGACAAGGAAACCGTCGACTTCGGCCCTAACTATGACGGCAGCGAAAGCGAGCCGCTGACCCTGCCCGCGCGCCTGCCCAATCTGCTGGTCAACGGCTCAGCCGGTATTGCCGTGGGCATGGCCACCAATATTCCGCCACACAACCTCAACGAGGTGGTGGACGCCTGCCTGCACCTGCTGCGCAACCCCGAGGCCAGCGTGGAAGATCTGATGGAGATCATCCCCGCGCCCGACTTCCCCACTGCCGGCATCATCTACGGCATCAATGGCGTCAAGGAAGCCTTCCGCACCGGCCGTGGCCGTGTGGTGATGCGCGCCAAGGTGCACTTCGAGGACATCGACCGTGGCCAGCGCCAGTCCATCATCGTGGACGAGCTGCCCTACCAGGTGAACAAGAAGACCCTGCAAGAGCGCATGGCCGAGCTGGTGCATGAGAAGAAGATCGAAGGCATCAGCCATATCCAGGACGAGTCGGACAAGTCCGGCATGCGCCTGGTGATCGAGCTCAAGCGCGGCGAAGTGCCCGAAGTGGTGCTGAACAATCTGTACAAGCAGACCCAGCTGCAAGACACCTTCGGCGTGAACATGGTCGCCCTGGTGGACGGCCAGCCCAAGCTGTGTAACCTCAAGGACCTGGTCAAGGTCTTTCTGCAGCACCGCCGCGAAGTGGTCACGCGCCGCACCGTGTTCGAGCTGCGCAAGGCCCGCGACCGCGGCCATGTGCTGGAAGGCCTGGCCGTGGCCCTGGCCAATATCGATGACTTCATCGCCATCATCCGCAACGCCCCCACCCCCCCAGTGGCCAAGGCTGCGCTGATGGAAAAGTCCTGGGACAGCAAGCTGGTGCGCGAAATGCTCACCCGCACCCGCGCCGATGGCGGCGTGGTGAATGCCGACGACTACCGCCCCGAAGGGCTGGAGCAGGAGTTCGGCATGCAGGGCAGCGGTCTGTACCGCCTCTCGGAAACCCAGGCCCAGGAAATCCTGCAAATGCGCCTGCAGCGCCTGACCGGCCTGGAGCAGGACAAGATTGTTGCCGAGTACAAGGACATCATGGCCGTGATCGAGGACTTGCTCGACATCCTGGCCAAACCCGAGCGCGTCTCCGTCATCATTGGCGACGAGCTGACCGCCATCAAGGCCGAGTTCGGCCAGACCAAGAAGGGCCTGCGCCGCTCCACCATCGAGTACAGCGCGCAAGACCTGTCCACCGAAGACCTGATCACGCCCACCGACATGGTGGTCACGCTCAGCCACACCGGCTACATCAAGAGCCAGCCTCTGTCCGAATACCGCTCGCAAAAGCGCGGCGGGCGCGGCAAGCAGGCCACGGCCACCAAGGAAGACGACTGGATCGACCAGCTCTTCATCGCCAACACGCACGACTATCTGCTGTGCTTCTCCAACCGTGGCCGCCTGTACTGGCTCAAGGTCTGGGAAGTGCCTGCCGGCTCACGCGGCTCGCGCGGCCGCCCCATCGTCAACATGTTCCCGCTGCAAGAGGGCGAGAAGATCAACGTGGTGCTGCCGCTCACCGGCGACAACCGCAGCTTCCCCGAGGACCACTTCGTCTTCATGGCCACCAGCATGGGCACCGTGAAGAAGACGCCGCTGACCGAGTTCAGCAACCCGCGCAAGGCCGGCATCATCGCCGTGGGACTGGATGAAGGCGATGTGCTGATTGGCGCAGCGCTGACCGACAGCCAGCATGACGTGATGCTGTTCAGCGACGGCGGCAAGGCCGTGCGCTTCGATGAAAACGATGTGCGCCCCATGGGCCGCACCGCACGCGGCGTGCGTGGCATGAACATCGACGACACGCAGAACGTGATTGCCATGCTGGTCGCCGACCAGCACCCCGCCGAAGTCGAGGCCCGCAAAGCCAAGGACGCACTGGACGCGCTGCAGACCCAGCACAAGGAAGCCCAGGACGCCAGCGCCCCCGCCGCCGAGCTCGATGCTCTGCAGCAGCAGATGGACGCTGCCCGCGCCGCGCTGGAGCTGGCCGAAAAAGCCGCCGAAGCCGCGCTGGCCGAGCAACCACGCGAGACCCTGCACAGCGTGCTGACCGCCACCGAAAACGGCTACGGCAAGCGCACCTCCATCGTGGAATACACCCGCCATGGCCGTGGCACCAAGGGCATGATTGCCATCCAGCAATCCGAGCGCAACGGCAAGGTGGTGGCTGCCACCCTGGTGGCGCCGGAAGATGAAATCATGCTCATCACCGACACTGGTGTGCTGGTGCGCACCCGGGTGGGCGAGATCCGCGAAATGGGCCGCGCCACCCAGGGCGTGACCTTGATCGCACTGGATTCAGGCGCCAAGCTCAGCGGCCTGCAACGGATTGCCGAAAACGACGCCAACGGCGATGCCGAAGCCGAGGCTGCAGAGGGTGATACCGAAGCCGCCGCCGACGACGGCAGCACGCCGCCAACGCCAGCCGCGGAATAAGCACTCTCCACACCCCACCGCGCAAGCCGTGGGGTGTTTTTCCGCCTAAGATTGCATTTTTGATAGCTGACAGCGCTGACCCCTGCTGCGCCACAGCCCTATTTGGTAGCTTTCCATGAACCGCCCCTACAACTTTTCCGCCGGCCCCGCCGCCATCCCTGAAGAAGTCTTGCAGCAAGCCGCCTCCGAGATGCTGGACTGGCATGGCTGCGGCATGGGCGTGATGGAGATGAGCCACCGTGGCAAGGAGTTCATCAGCATCTACCAAACGGCCGAGGTCGATCTGCGCGAGCTGCTGGCCGTGCCGGCCAACTTCAAGATCCTGTTCATGCAAGGCGGCGGCCTGGCCGAGAACGCCATCGTCCCGCTGAACCTGTCCAAGGGCGGCACGGTGGACTTTGTGGTCACCGGCAGCTGGAGCAAAAAGTCTTTCCAGGAAGCCGGTAAATACGCCAGCAGCCACCTGGCCGCCAGCGGCGAGGCCAGCGGCTTCACCAGCGTGCCCGACGCTGCCAGCTGGAAGCTCTCCAGCAACGCGGCCTATGTGCACTTGTGCAGCAATGAGACCATCCACGGCGTGGAATTCCAGCAGCTGCCCGACCTGAAAGCCCTGGGCTGCGACGCGCCCCTGGTGATTGACTTTTCCTCGCATGTGGCCTCGCGCCCCGTGGATTGGAGCCGCGTGGGCCTGGCCTTTGGTGGCGCGCAGAAAAACATCGGCCCGGCCGGCCTGACCATGGTCATCGTCCGCGAAGACTTGCTGGGCCACGCCCTGTCCATCTGCCCCACCGCCTTTGATTACAAGGTCGTGGCCGAGAACGAGTCCATGTTCAACACTCCACCCACCTGGGGCATTTACATGGCCGGCCTCACCTTCCAATGGCTCAAGCGCCAGACCGAGGGCGGCCTCACCGGCATCGCCGCCATGCAGGCGCGCAACATGGCCAAGGCCGAGCTGCTGTATGGCTATATCGACAACTCGCAGCTCTACGTCAACCAGGTGGACAAGGCCTATCGTTCGCGCATGAACGTGCCTTTTTTGCTGCGCGACGAGAGCCGCAACGATGCCTTTTTGGCCGGTGCCAAGGCACGCGGCCTGCTGCAACTCAAGGGCCACAAGTCCGTGGGCGGTATGCGTGCCAGCATCTACAACGCCGTGCCGCTGGTGGGCGTGCAGGCGTTGGTCGACTACATGCGTGATTTCGAAAAGACCGCATAAACACCCCTGAGCGGCTTTGCCGCGCCCCCTCTCTCACTGCGTGGGAGGGGGACGACAGCCTCGCTGCGGGGCGGCGCGGCCGGTATAGGCCCTTGCTCGCTGTCCCTGACCCGGGCAAGCGCCAGTTGCATAGACTCTGGGCATCAATCGCAGCACCTTTCCTCCACTGAACAAACAGGAGCATTCACCGCAGACACATCAAGCGTTTCAAAGACAAAACATATCGAAACCCTGATGTGACGCGCTATAGATGCTCCGATTTTTACTAGCACCATGAGCACAGAACCCCAAGCCACCCCGGAACTGGCCAGCCTGCGTGTGCAGATCGACAACCTCGACCAGCAGTTGCTGACCCTGCTGAACCAGCGCGCCCTGGTGGCCGAGCGTGTGGGCGAGGTCAAAAAGCACGAGGGCTCGGCCTTCTTCCGCCCCGACCGCGTGGCCCAGGTGATCGAGAAGATCAAGGGCGCCAACCCCGGCCCGCTCAAGGGCCAGCATGTGGCCGCCATCTGGCGCGAAATCATGTCCGCCTGCCTGGCACTGGAATCGCCCCAGCGCGTGGCCGTGCTGGGCCCGGCCGGCACCTTCTGCGAAGAGGCCGCCATCCAGTACTTTGGCGGTGCGGCCAATCTGCTGTACTGCGGCAGCTTTGAAGAAGTCTTTCACGCCACGGCCGCCGGCAGCGCCCAATACGGCGTGGTGGGCATTGAGAATTCCACCGAAGGCGTGGTCACCCGCTCGCTGGACATGCTGCTGCACACGCCCTGCCAGGTGGTGGGCGAGGTCAGCCTGCTGATCCGCCACAACCTGCTGCGCACCAGCAATTCGGCCGAGGGCATTGAAGTGGTGGCAGCCCACCCCCAGGCCCTGGCCCAATGCCAGAGCTGGTTGTCCAAGCACCTGCCGCATGCCGAGCGCCGCCCGGTGGAAAGCAATGCCGAGGGCGCGCGCCTGGCCGCGCTCAACCCCACTTGGGCCGGCATTGCCGGCGAGCGTGCGGCCCAGCAGTTCGGCCTGCATGTGGTGGCCCATGCCATCCAGGACGAGGCCTATAACCGCACCCGTTTTGCCGTCATCTGCCTGCCCGGCACCCTGCCCACGCCGGCGCCCAGCGGCCATGACTGCACCAGCATCATCATCTCCGTGCCCAACCGCCCCGGCGCCGTGCACGATCTGCTGGTGCCGCTCAAGCAGCATGGCGTGTCCATGACCCGCTTCGAGTCGCGCCCGGCGCGCACCGGCAAATGGGAGTACTACTTCTACGTGGACATCGAAGGCCACCCGGACCAGCCCCATGTGGCCCAGGCCCTGGCCGAGCTGCAAGGCCTCAGCGCCTTCTACAAGGTGCTGGGCACCTACCCCGTGGCTGCGGGTTGAGGACGGGCTGCGATGTTTGACCAACTGGGATTGCTGGGCTGCGGCCTGATGGGCGGATCGTTTGCGCTGGCGCTGAAAAAAGCCGGCCTGGTGCGCCGCGTGGTGGGCTACAGCAAATCACCGTCCACCACCGCACGCGCGCTGCAGCTGGGCGTGATCGATGCCGCCGTCACCGACGCTGCCCAGGCCGCCGCCGGCTCCGACCTGGTGCTGCTGGCCGTGCCCGTGGCCGCCACCGAAGCCACGCTGCGCAGCATTCGCCCCCACATCACCGCCCAGATGCTGGTCATGGACGTGGGCTCCACCAAGGTGGATGTGGCCCAAGCTGCCGCACAGGCCCTGGGCGAGCAACTGGCCAGCTTTGTGCCCGCACACCCCATCACCGGCAAGGAAGTGGCCGGCGTGGAGCATGCCGACGCCCAGCTCTACCAGGGCGCCCAGGTGGTATTGACGCCTACGGCGCACACCCACAGCGTCCAGCTGCAACGCGCCCAGGCGCTGTGGCAGGCCCTGGGCTGCCGCGTCAGCGTCATGGCGCCCGAGCTACACGACAACGCCCTGGCCGCCGTCAGCCACCTTCCCCATTTGCTGGCCTTTGCCATGATGCGCAGCATGCTGCGCCAGGCCGATGGCGACACCTATCTGTCGCTGGCCGGCCCGGGCTTTCGCGACTTCACCCGCATTGGCGCGGGCGACCCGCAGATCTGGCGTGATATTTTGCTGGCCAACAAAAAAGAAGTGCTGGCCCAGGCGCGCCAGTTCCAGCTGGCGCTGCAGGAGCTGGAGCAGGCCATGGAGGCCGACGACGCCACAGCCCTGCAAACCTTGCTGACCAGTGCCAGCCAAAGCCGGCTGCAATGGACCATAGGCCAGGCCATGGCCAGCGCCCACAAAGACTGAGCTGCAGCGCATTTCGCTTGCAGACAGGCACGCGCTGCACCAAGGCCTGCCTCCACAATCTCGTACCGCTTTTTTGACCTTTTTGAAGGAACCCGCATGTTCCGCACCGCGTTTCTCGACCTTCCTCCGCTGGCCACGGCCGGCGGCACGGTCCACCTGCCCGGCTCCAAAAGCATTTCCAACCGCGTGCTGCTGCTGGCCGCCCTCAGCCAGGGCACGACCACCATCCACGATCTGCTGGATTCGGACGACACCCGCGTCATGCTGGCCGGCCTGCAGCAGTTGGGCTGCCGTATTCAGCCCGCTGCCGTGACCCCGGGCCAGCCGATTGCAGTCACCGGCATTGGCGGCCAATTGCCTGCGGGCACAGCCGCCACACTGTTCCTGGGCAATGCCGGCACCGCCATGCGCCCGCTGACTGCGGCCCTGGCCGTGCTGGGTGGCAACTTTGAGATGACGGGCGTGCCCCGCATGCACGAGCGCCCCATTGGCGACCTGGTGGATGCCTTGCGCCAACTCGGCTGCAGCATTGACTATCTGGGCAACCCAGGCTTTCCGCCGCTCCAGATTGGTCAGCCCGATTTCAGCCAGCTGAGCACGCAAGCCATTCCGGTGCGCGGCGATGTCTCCAGCCAGTTTCTGACCGCGCTGCTGATGGCCCTGCCCCTGCTGGCAACGGACCGCGACATCACCATCGAGGTGGTGGGCGAGCTGATCTCCAAGCCCTATATCCACATCACGCTTGCGCTGCTGGCCCGCTTTGGCATTGCGGTGAAAAACGAAGACTGGCAACGCTTTGTGATTCCGGCCGGCAGCCGCTACCAGTCGCCCGGCGATATTCATGTCGAAGCCGACGCCTCGTCTGCTAGCTACTTCATAGCGCTTGGTGCCATTGCGGCCAACACTGCAGGCCACAACGGCGTCAAGATTTTGGGAGTGGGCCAGGACTCCATCCAGGGCGATATTCGCTTTGTCGAGGCCACCCGCTCCATGGGCGCCCAGGTGGACAGCGGCCCGAACTGGCTGCAGGTTTCGCGTGGGGCCTGGCCGCTCAAGGCCATAGACCTGGACTGCAACCACATCCCCGATGCAGCCATGACACTGGCCGTCATGGCGCTCTATGCCGAGGGCACGACCCGCCTGACCAACATCGCCAGTTGGCGCGTCAAGGAGACCGATCGCATTGCTGCCATGGCCACCGAGCTGCGCAAGCTGGGCGCCACGGTGGAGGAAGGCGCGGATTACATCTGCATCACGCCGCCAGCCGCCGCAGCTGCATGGAAAGCCGGCAGCATCCACACCTACGACGACCACCGCGTGGCCATGTGCTTCTCGCTGGCCGCCTTCAACCCGGCCGGCCTGCCGGTGCGCATCGAAGACCCGCAGTGCGTGGCCAAGACCTTCCCTGATTACTTCGAGGCCTTGTTCTCGGTCTGCGACACGGCCAACGCACGCATTCCCGTGATCTGCATTGACGGCACCTCGGGCTCGGGCAAGGGCACGATCGCGGCGCAAGTGGCCGAGGCCCTGGGCTACCACCTGCTGGACTCGGGCGCGCTCTACCGCATCACCGGCCTGGTGGCCACGCGCGCCGGCCTAGCGCTGGAAGCCGCCAATGCCGAGCGCATTGCCACGCTGATGGCCGAACAGCGTCTGGAATTCACCGCCGACCAGCGCGTGCTGGTCAATGGCGAAGATGTGTCCCTGGCCATTCGCAGCGAAACGGCCGGCATGCATGCCTCCCAGGTTTCGGCCTTCCCCGCTGTGCGCGCCGCGCTGGTGGACATGCAGCACGCCTTCCGCGCCCTGCCCGGCCTGGTGGCCGATGGGCGCGACATGGGCACGGAGATCTTCCCCGACGCCCCGCTCAAGGTCTACCTCACGGCCAGCGTGCAATGCCGCGCCGAGCGTAGGTATAAGCAATTGATTTCCAAGGGCCTTTCTGCTAACATGGATGCGCTTTTTGCTGACTTGGAGGCGAGAGACGCACGCGATACACAACGCGCTGCGGCGCCGCTTAAACCTGCAGAAGACGCTATGCGCCTAGACAATTCCTGCGGCACGATCGATGAGGCCGTGCAGCAGGTGTTGAACTGGTGGGCACAGCGCCAGCCTTTTGCGCAAGGTGCAACAACACCAGGCGCAAGCCAATAGGCACAGGGCTGAACCAGTCCCCAAAAAGCACAGGTCCGCACGCCACATCCGCGCTTTTCACGCGCACTGGCGCTGCGGTTTGCAACCTAGAACCCCGTGGGTGCGAGCCCACAACCCTCCGTGTGCAGCCTTAAAAACGTCGGCAATGGTGCCGACGGAAACCTGCATCCGGTCAAGGAACTACATGTCTGAATCTTTTGCCGCCCTTTTTGAAGAGTCGTTGACACGCACCGAAATGCGTCCTGGCGAAGTCATTACCGCTGAAGTCGTGCGCGTTGAGCACAACTTCGTGGTGGTGAACGCTGGCTTGAAGTCGGAAGCCTATGTGCCAATCGACGAATTCAAGAACGACCAGGGCGAAATCGAAGTCCAAGTGGGTGACTTCGTGTCCGTGGCCATCGGCTCCATCGAAAACGGCTACGGCGACACCATCCTGTCGCGCGACACCGCCAAGCGTCTGGCTTCCTGGCTGGCCCTGGAAAAGGCGCTGGAATCCGGCGAATTCGTGACCGGCACCACCTCCGGCAAGGTCAAGGGCGGCCTGACCGTTCTGGTCAACGGCATCCGCGCTTTCCTGCCCGGTTCGCTGATCGACACCCGTCCTATCAAGGACCTGACCCCCTACGAAAACAAGACCCTGGAATTCAAGGTCATCAAGCTGGATCGCAAGCGCAACAACGTGGTGCTGTCGCGCCGCGCTGTGGTCGAAGCCTCCATGGGCGAAGAGCGCGCCAAGCTGATGGAAACCCTGAAGGAAGGCGCCATTGTTCAAGGCGTGGTCAAGAACATCACCGAATACGGTGCGTTCGTGGACCTGGGCGGTATCGACGGCCTGCTGCACATCACCGACATGGCATGGCGCCGTGTGCGTCACCCCTCCGAAGTGGTGACCGCTGGCCAAGAAATCACTGCCAAGATCCTGAAGTTCGACACCGAAAAGAACCGCGTGTCCCTGGGTCTGAAGCAAATGGGTGATGACCCCTGGATGGGCGTTTCGCGCCGCTATCCTTCGGCTACCCGTCTGTTCGGCAAGGTCACCAACATCGCCGACTACGGCGCATTCGTGGAACTGGAACCCGGCATCGAAGGCCTGGTGCACGTCTCCGAAATGGACTGGACCAACAAGAACGTTGCTCCTTCCAAGCTGGTGGCTCTGGGCGACGAAGTCGAAGTCATGGTGCTGGAGATCGACGAAGACAAGCGTCGCATCTCGCTGGGCATGAAGCAATGCAAGGCCAATCCTTGGCAAGAATTTGCGCAAAACACCAAGCGCGGCGACCGCGTGAAGGGCCCCATCAAGTCCATCACCGACTTCGGCGTGTTCGTGGGCCTGGCTGCCGGTATCGACGGCCTGGTGCACCTGTCCGACCTGTCCTGGAACGAAACCGGCGAAGCCGCTGTTCGTAACTACAAGAAGGGCCAAGAAGTCGAAGCCATCGTGCTGGCCGTGGACGTGGAGCGCGAGCGCATCTCCCTGGGCATCAAGCAACTGGACGGCGACCCCTTCACCACCTTCGTGACCGTGAACGACAAGGGCTCCCTGGTGACCGGCAAGGTCAAGACTGTGGACGCCAAGGGCGCTGAAATCGACCTGGGCGAAGACATCGTGGGCTACCTGCGCGCTTCCGAAATCTCGCAAGACCGCGTGGAAGATGCTCGCTCCGTCCTGAAGGAAGGCGAAGAAGTCTCCGTCGTGGTGGTGAACGTGGATCGCAAGAGCCGCAACATCCAGCTGTCCATCAAGGCCAAGGACCAGGCTGACCAACAAGAAGCCATGGCTTCCCTGTCGGCTCAGTCCTCCAAGGAAAACGCCGGCACCACCAGCCTGGGTGCTCTGCTGCGCGCCAAGCTGGACGCCGACAAGTAATCCCCTGGCGTTAGCCCTGCGCTAACCCGGAGGACTCCATCGCAGCGGGCGCTTTCACGGCGCCCGCTGTGCTTTTACCCTTTGCAAGCTTCTAGTTTGTGCGATGACCCGATCTGACCTCGTCGAGGAATTGGCCGCCCGCTTCGATCAGCTGACCCAGCGCGATGCCGAACTGGCCGTGAAAACCATTCTGGATGCAGCCGGCGATGCCCTGGTGCGTGGCCAACGCATTGAAATCCGCGGTTTCGGCAGCTTTTCCGTCACCCGCCGCCCTCCCCGCCTCGGCCGCAATCCCCGCAGCGGTGAAGCCGTGCAGATTCCCGCCAAGCGCGTCCCCCACTTCAAACCAGGCAAGGCCTTGCGCGAAGACGTAGACCGCGACACGGCCGCGCAGCTCTGCGCCGCCCCCAAGGCTGCCGAGCCCACCACGGCCTGAGCCCACCGCCCGCATTGCGCCAGCCCACCGGATGTTGGCCCTAGAATTGGCCTGATACTTCAAGGGCGCACATGAAATACCTGCTGTGGCTGCTCAAGGCAGCCATTTTTTTCACCCTCTTCGCCTTCGCACTGAACAACCAGCAAGAAGTCAGCGTGCACTTCTTCTTCGGCACCAGGTGGCAGGCACCATTGGTGCTGGTGGTGCTGACGGCCTTTGCACTGGGCCTGGTGGCCGGGGTGCTGGGCATGGTGCCGCGCTGGTGGAAGCACCGCAAAGCCGCAGCACAGCGACAGATGCAAGACCAACAGGCCGCCAGCACGGCGCCTGAAAGCGCAGCGCCCGCCACCTCTTCCGACACCATCACTTCGAGCATCCATGGAATTTGATCTCAGCTGGCTCTTGCTGGGCCTGCCGCTGGCTTTCATCTTGGGCTGGCTGGCTTCGCGCCTGGACCTGCGCCAGATCCGCGCCGAAAACCGCCAGGCCCCCAAGGCCTATTTCAAGGGCCTGAACTTTTTGCTCAACGAGCAGCAGGACAAGGCCATCGATGCCTTTATCGAGGCCGTGCAAAACGACCCCGACACCACGGAGCTGCATTTCGCTCTGGGCAATCTGTTTCGCCGCCGTGGTGAATACAACCGTGCCGTGCGCGTGCATGAGCACCTGCTCTCGCGTGCCGATCTCAGCCCCAGTGACCGCGAGCGTGCCCAGCATGGCATTGCCCAGGACTTTCTGAAAGCCGGCCTGCTGGACCGCGCCGAAGAGGCTTTGCGCCGCCTGGAGGCCACCCCGTACGAAACCGAGTCGAGGCTGGCGCTGCTGGCTATCTACGAACGCTCGCGCGACTGGCCCCAGGCCGCCGACATTGCCCGGCGCATGCAGGCTGCAGGCCAGGGCGACTTCAGCGCCCGCCTGGCCCACTATCTGTGCGAGCAGGCCGCCGAAAACGCCTCCAACGCCCAGCTGGAAGCCGCGCTGGATCTGCTGCACGAGGCCGTAGCCACCGCACCCCAGTCCATACGCCCACGCATTGCACTGGCCCAGATCCTGTTCCGCCTGGACCGCGCCGAAGACGCCTACCAGACCCTGTTGCACCTGGCGGCCGAAACGCCTCAGGGCCTGCCCCTGGCCGCCCCACTGCTGCTGGAGGTGGCAGCCGCCAGCCAGCACCAGGAAGACACCGTGGCCTTGCTGCGCCAGCATTACCAGCAGACCCCATCGCTGGACCTGCTGGACGCGCTGGTGACCCTGGGTGCCAAGCCCGCAGCCGCCGCAGAAGACGGCAACATCCCGGACGAGCGCAGCTGGTATGTGCAGCACCTCACACGCGAGCCTTCGCTGGTGGCCGCCACCAAATGGCTGGCAGGTGAAAAGCTGAGCCAGGAGCAATACCACCCTGCGGTGCAAAAAGCCCTGGACCATGCCAGCAAACCCTTGCTGCGCTACCGCTGCGCGGCCTGCGGCTTCGAGGCCCGCACCCATTTCTGGCACTGCCCCGGCTGCCAAAGCTGGGACAGCTACCCGGCACGTCGGGTGGAAGAGCTGTAAGAACGTATTCACGATCTAAGAACAGCCAATGCATACAGGGCCTGCGTAAAAGAGGTTTTTACCTCTCCATCACGCAGAGCCCACAGCATCTGCCCCGCAGCATAAGGCCGTCACCGCCAACAAAAAAGGCCCACTTTCGTGGGCCTTTTTGACAAGCGCTGTGCTTGATTTTGGTGGTTGCGAGGGCTGGATTTGAACCAACGACCTTTGGGTTATGAGCCCAACGAGCTACCAGACTGCTCCACCTCGCGATATATCGTGTCGGTGCAGAAGCATTTTTTGCAAACCACTGCTGCACCGACCAATCGAATATTACCACAAGCCATACCCAAAAATCTTTTTATTCCAAAGAAACATAAAGAAAACACCTGGGCAGGCGCATGCCACTCTCGCTACCGCAGCGGTGCGTGGCTCTTACAAATCCACCACGCCCAGGGCGGCGAGCTGTGCTGCCAGCACATTGCGGCGGCGGACGGCCTTGGCCGCAGTCTCACTGGCCACCTGGATGGCACGTGGGCCTTTGGCGGCCAGCGCCCGCACCAGCGCGGTCTTCTTGGCCGCATCGGCCGCGGCCTTGTGGTAGCTGGCACGCAGTGCCGCATGTTCCTGTTTTTGGGGTGCGTTCACGCATTGCTCCTCGTCAATAAGACTCCTATTGTCGGGCCCCTTGCTCATCGCAGCGCCATATTGTTGAGCTTGTCCAGCCGCTGAGGCCAGCCACCCTCCTGCGCAGACTGCAGAAGAATGCGCGTCCAGGCCATCCAGGCATCCCATTGCACGCGCTTGTCCCAGGCATTGCCCCAGGCGCTGAAGCATTGCAGTGCGCTTTCGGCCGCCAGGGCCGCGTCCTGCGCACGGCCAGCGGACAAATAGAGCTGGGCCAGCACCATTTGCGGCTCGCCCACCCAGGGGTTGAGGCGCACGGCCTGTTCCAGCGTGGCCGTGGCCACGTCCAGGTCCACCAGCGGCATGTCCTGCTGGATGACCGCCCAGTACAGCGCCGTGGCTGCGGCCTCGTCGCTGGCGGCCAGCGGCTGGCTGCAGTGGGCAAACACCGGCGGCAGCGGCAGCTGGCTTTTCAGCGCCGGATGCTGCAGCGCATGGCCCAAGGCGCTGATCTGGCTGAGCATGCGGCTGCTGGGCCGCATGGGCCCGGGCCATAGCGATGCCGCCCAGTGCACGCCTTGCGGGCGGCTGGCGTCCACGGCCGGGAAACGCGAGTAAATGTCTTCCTGCCAGCTGAACCACTGCTCGATGCTGTCGGCCATGCTGACGATGGCAAAAGCTGCCACCTCGTAGGCCGTCAGCGTGATGGTCTGGCGCGGCTCGGGGCCGTTTTTCTCCAGCGTCAGGCTGCCATCGGCCGCCAGCTCGCCTGCCAGCAGCTTTTGCACAAACTGGGTGCGGCTCATGGTGCAAAACAGGTAGACCAGATGCTCCGCCCCCTCGCCTGCCAGCGCTTGCAGATTGCCTCGCTCGCTGCTGGCGTCGAACTTCACCAGATCGACAAAAGCATTGCCGTAGACGCTGTGCAGCAGGCCCAGCAGGCGGATGTCCTTGGGCTGCTTCCACAGCGCCAGCGAACGCGCCACGCCCACCAGGTGGTGGCGAAAGGTGCCGGCCTTGTGCCAGTCCTGGCCCACGCCCCGGGCCAGAACCACGGGCAGCAGGGGTGCGAGTTCGGCATCGCGGGCCAGCCACTCTTCATCCAGCAAAGCCTGTGCACGGACAAACAGGCCGACATCCAGGCGGTGCAGCACAGGGCTCAGAACATGGTTGGCAGACTGCTTCATTCCAAAACCTCCATGGGGTCGGCCACGCGCGCCGTGTACTGGGCCACCCAGCCGGCGGTGTCGCTAAACAAGCGCAACGCCTTGATGCGGCGCGCGCTGGTGAGCGTGAAGCGATGCTCCGCACCCGCGGGCACGCGCAGATAGTCGCCCGGGCCTACGCGCATGCTGTGCTCGCGCCCCTCTGCGTCGAAAAATCCAAACAGCCCTGCTCCGTCCACGATGTAGCGCACCTCGTCGTCGGCATGGGTGTGGGGCAGGTCAAAACGCGCCAGCGCTTCATCCAGACCGGGCGTGTCCGGGTGCAGCACCACCAGGTCCATGCTGTGGTAGCCATGGGCCAGGCAGACATCGACCAGCTCGGCGCCCAGTGCCTGGACCACCGTGGCCTTGTCGCCTTCGCTCAGGGCAGGCTGGGCCAGCAAGGCGGCCAGGCCGGGCTCGGGCCGCAACGGCCGCTGCTGCCAGTCCACGCCCAGGGCGGTGACGGAGGCCCGCAGTGTGCGCTCTGGCATTGAATCGTCGGTAGATGCAGATGGGGTGGGCATAGCGTGCTCTCGTTTTCGTTTTTCCAGACCCTGTGGGCAGCAGGGTGTCTGCATTGCCGCAGCATACGCTGGCGCGCAGGGCGGGGTCACTGGGCAGTTACCAGGCCGTGGTGTAGGCACCCTTGAAGGTTTTGTCCACAAAGGCCTTGACCTGGGGCGACTGGTAGGCCTTTACAAAGGTCTGCAGGTTCTTGTCCTGTTCGTGGCCGGCGCGGGTCACGATCAGCACCGTCACATAGGGCGTGCTCACGTCCTCCAGCGCCAGCGAATCGCCCTGGGGCTTGAGGCCGGCAGCCACGGCATAGCTGCTGTTGACGGCGGCAGCGTCCAGATCGTCCAGCGAGCGGGCCAGTTGGGCCGCTTCCAGCTCGATGAATTTGAGCTTTTGGGGATTGGCTGTGATGTCCAGCACCGAGGCCCGCGCGCCCACATTGGACTTGAGCGTGATCAGCCCCTGCTTGGCCAACACCAGCAAGGCGCGCGAGCCATTGCTGGGGTCATTGGGAATGCCGACGCGGGCACCGTTCTGGAGCTCCTTGAGGTCTTTGACCTTTTTGGAATACACGCCCATTTGCTGGTTCACGGCCTTGGCCACGGGCACCAGCCGGTAGCCCCGGTCCTTGTTTTGTGCATCCAGAAACGGCTGGTGCTGGTAGATATTGGCGTCGATGTCCCCTGCCGCCAGCGCGGCGTTGGACTGGATGAAGTCGCCAAACTCCACCAGCTTGACCTGCAGGCCCTGCTGGGCCGCGACCTGCTTGGCCACTTCGGCAATCTGGGCGTGGGGGCCGGCGGTCACGCCTACGGTGACTTGCAGCGCCGGGCTGGACTGCACCTGGGCCCACAGGCCCGTGGGCAACAAGGCAGCGGCTGCCAAGGCCTGCAGGGCAAAACGTTTGCGCAATGCCAATGCGGTGTGCTTCATGAGGGAGTCCTTTCAAGGACGGCAAAGGTAGCCCAGATACACCTCCGTGGAAACCCTGCATAAGCTCATGCACCTGGCGAAAATCGACATGCCAGCCTTCGCCATCCGTCACACCACGCCCGCGCAGGCCCGAGTGCCGCAGCGATGCCGTGCCGCTCCGCATAAACCCGCAGAATTCTGAAATGCACTAAGCGGCAATTAGAAATTCTCGCGAGACGAATCCGCATCCTCGCGCCATGCTGCAAGCACATGACCACCACATCTGCCCGGTCCTGTACAGCCTTCCAACCTCTGGAACATCTTCGGCTCTCGCTCTGACTAGGAGTTATTCCATGCAGCTCTTCCTGGACAACGTTCTCATCCTCGGCGCCGGCAAAATCGGCTCCACCATCGCCGACATGCTGGCCGAATTGCACGGCGTGTCCGTCACCCTGGCTGACTTGCAGCCCGCCCCCGCCCAGCACGATGACGCCCTGGTGCACTACCTGCAGCTCGATGTGCAGGACGACGCCGCACTGGCGACGGTGCTGCAGCAGCATGCCCTGGTCATCAATGCCCTGCCTTTTTTCTGCGCCCAGCGCGTGGCTACCGCCGCCGCCCAATATGGCGTGCACTACTTTGACCTGACGGAAGACGTGGCCGCCACGCGCACCGTGCAGGCCCTGGCCCCACAGGCCCGCTCGGTGCTGATGCCGCAATGCGGTCTGGCGCCCGGCGTGATCGGCATGCTGGGCGGGCATCTGGCCACCCAGTTTGACGAGCTCTATGACCTGCAGCTGCGCGTGGGTGCGCTGACCCGCCATGCCAGCAATGCGCTGCGCTACCACTTCACCTGGAGCATTGACGGCGTCATCAACGAGTACTGCAACCCCTGTGATGCCGTGGTCAACGGCCAAGCTGCCGCTGTGCAACCGCTGGAGGGCATGGAAACCTTCAGCCTGGACGGCGAGCTGTTCGAGGCCTTCAACACCTCCGGTGGCCTGGGCACGCTGTGCGACACCCTGGCCGGCCGCGTGCGCAATCTGAATTACAAGACCATGCGCCACCCTGGCCACCGCGACGCCATGCATTTGCTGCTGCACGGCCTGCGCCTGATTGAGCGGCGCGATCTGCTGCGCCAGGTGCTGGAAGGCGCCGTGCCCCACAGCCGGGACGACATGGTGGTGATGGCCGCCATGGCCACTGGCATACGCGCCGGCAAGCAGGAGCAACTCACACGCAGCGCCCGCATCTATGGCGCCCCGCTGCGCGGCAAGCAACGCACCGCCATCGAACTGACCACGGCCGCCGGCGTGCTGGGCGCAGTGGAGCTGTTTGCCAGCGGCCAGCTGCCGCAGCGCGGCTTTGTGCGGCAAGAACAATGCCCATTGCCCGCCCTGCTGGCCACCCGTGTGGGCCACTACTTTGCGGGGCTGCAAGACCCCGCACCGGGTGCCGATGCGGGCGATGCAGATACGGGCCTGCTCCAGCCGCACGGCGGCGAGGCAGCAACCACTGCTGCAGCTGCACGCCCTCTGCGCCATTGAACACGGGGCAGCCGCTGGCTGCTCCGCGTTTTCCCAGCGCCGTGTCTTGCACGCTGTCGCCCACAATCCAGGCCATGTTGGCCACCGCGCTGGGCCACATGTCCCGCCCCATCCACTACGGAATTTTCCATGACTGCATCGCCACGCAATGACTTCTCCGCCGTGCTCGCTCGCTGCGGCATCACCCTTGCAGACCACCAGGGCAGCGACATCACCGTGCGCTCGCCCATTGACGGGGCCGAACTGGCCCAACTGGCGGCCCTGCCCGTGGCTGCCATGCCGACCGTGATTGAGCGCGCCGGCGCCGCCTTCAAGGCTTGGCGCCAGGTACCAGCCCCCGCACGCGGCGAGCTGGTACGCCTGTGGGGCGAAGAACTGCGCCTGGCCAAGAACGACATAGGCCATGTGGTGTCGGTGGAAGTGGGCAAGATCACCGAGGAGGGCCGTGGCGAGGTGCAGGAGGCCGTGGACATCTGCGAATTCGCCCTGGGTCTGTCGCGCCAGCTGCATGGCAAGACCATCGTCTCCGAGCGCCCCGGCCACCGCATCATGGAGCAATACCACCCACTGGGCCCGGTGGCCGTGATCACGGCCTTCAACTTCCCCAGCGCGGTGTTCGCCTGGAATGCAGCCCTGGCCTTGGTCTGTGGCGATCCGGTGATCTTCAAACCTTCGGAAAAAGCACCGCTGTCGGGCCTGGCCACCTTCAAGGCCCTGGAGCGCGCCATCGCCAAATTTGGCAACCGTGCACCCGACGGATTGGCGCAGATCGTGCTCGGCCACAGCGATGTGGCCGAGGTGTTGGTGGACAGCCCGCAGATCGCACTGGTCTCGGCCACAGGCTCCTCGCGCATGGGCCGTGCCGTGGGCCCCAAGGTGGCGGCGCGCTTTGGCAAGCGCATTCTGGAGCTGGGCGGCAACAACGCCATGCTGGTCACCCCCGCAGCCGATCTGGACATGGCCGTGCGTGCCATCGTCTTCAGCGCCGTGGGCACGGCCGGCCAGCGCTGCACCTCGCTGCGCCGGCTGATCGTGCACCGTGACATCAAGGCCGCGCTGCTGGACAAGCTGCTCAGGGTCTATGCCAACCTGCGCATCGGTCATCCGCTGCAAGGCAGTCTGGTGGGCCCGCTGATCGACCAGGCGGCTTTCGATGCCATGCAGCAGTCTCTTGCCCAGGCCCAGCAGCAAGGCGGCCAGTTGCTGGCTGGCGGCCAGCGCGTGCTGGCCGAGCAGTACCCGCAAGGCTTTTACGTGGCACCCGCCATCATCGACATGCCGGCGCAAACCACTGTGGTGCAGCACGAAACTTTCGCCCCCCTGCTCTATGTGCTGACCTATGACGATCTGGAGCAGGCCATCGCTTTGAACAACGATGTGCCCCAGGGCCTGTCGTCCTGCATCTTCTCCAACGACCTGCGCGAAGTGGAAGCCTTCTTGAGCGCAGCCGGTTCGGACTGCGGCATGGCCAATGTCAACATCGGCCCCAGTGGTGCGGAAATCGGCGGTGCCTTTGGCGGTGAGAAGGAAACCGGTGGCGACCGCGAAAGCGGCTCGGACGCCTGGAAGCAGTACATGCGCCGCAGCACCAACACCATCAACTACTCACGCGAGCTGCCACTGGCCCAGGGCATCCAGTTCGAGTGACAGCGCGCTAGCCTGGCGTTGGCCAGGCTCAAGCCCCCGGCCAGTAATGGCTGTCCGGCAAGGGCCGGGCCCCAAAAATGGCCTGGCCCACGCGCACCACGGTGGCGCCTTCTTCGATGGCGATTTCAAAATCGCCCGACATGCCCATGGACAGCTGCTGCAGCGATATGCCTGCAGGGGCGCTCTGCTGTAGCCGGTCTCGCAGCTGGCGCAGCCGCACAAAGCACTGGCGCACGCGCACGACATCGCTGGAGAACAGCGCCAGCGTCATCAGCCCGCGCACACGCAGGGCCGACATGGCGGGCAAGGCCTGCAAGAAAGCTTCCACCTCTTCGGGGGCCAGGCCGTATTTGCTGGCCTCACCCGAGGTGTTGACCTGGACAAACACATCCAGCGAGCGCCCTTCGGCCTGCAGGCGCCGGTCCAGGGCCTCGGCCAGGCGCAGACTGTCCAGCGCCTGGAATTCGCTGGCAAAACGCGCCACCAGCTTGGCCTTGTTGGTCTGCAAATGGCCGATCACCGACCAGCGCAGATCCACCAGATCCTGCATGGCCTCCCACTTGCTCCAGGCCTCCTGCACCTTGTTCTCGCCCAGCATCTGACAGCCCGCAGCATGGGCCAGACGCAGGCTGGACTCGGGCTTGGTCTTGCTCACGGGCAACAAGCGCACGCTGGCCGCATCGCGCCCGGCACGCTGGCAGGCTGCCGCAATACGGGCCTGCACCGCCGCCAGGTTGTGTTGAAAGTCCGACACCGTCACAGCCTGGGGATACAGGCCATGCTGGTCATGGCGGGTGGTAGTGCCAGGGTTGAAGTGGGATGGCTGCATGGATTCAGACCTTTTTGATAAGCGCTGCGGCAATAGGGGTGACGGGGTCAGTGGCCTGCTTGCGCCAAGGGATGGCGCCGTGCAGCACGGCATGGGCCAGCAGGCCAATCACCAGCCCCCAGAAAGCGCCGCCTATGCCCAGCAGCTGGATATTGGCGGCTGCGACCAGAAAGGTGATCAGCGAGGCCTCGCGGGTGCGGGCATCGGCCAAGGCTCCGGCCAGACTGCCACCAATGGTGCCCAACAGGGCCAGGCCCGCCAGCGTGGTGATGAAGGTGGCAGGCAAGGCCATGAAGACGGCGGCCAGCGTCACCCCGAACACGCCCACCAGGATGTAGCACAGGCCTGCGGCCACACCAGCAATCCAGCGCTTGGATGGGTCTTCATGTGCCTCAGGGCCGGTGGCAATGGCCGCCGTGATGGCGGCGAGATTGAAGGCATGGGCGCCAAAAAAGGCCATCAACAAAGAGCCCAGGCCCGTCACGGTCACGATGGGGTTGGCACTGGTGGCAAAACCATCGTTGCGCAACACCAGCATGCCGGGCATGTACTGGCCGGTGAGCGTGATCAAAAACAGCGGCAAGGCCACGCTGAGCAGGCTGTTCAGCGACCATGCCGGCGCGGTGTACACGGGGGCCGCCAGCTGCAGCGACAGCCCCGACAAATCCACACGCTGCTGCAGCAGCAAGAACGCCAGGCCCAACAGCAAAATGCCCACCACGGCGTAACGCGCCGCCGTGCGCTTGAGCACCACATAGGCCACGATGAGCAACAAGGCCAGGGCCGGGTCCACCGCCATGCCGCCAAAGGCCCGCATGCCGAAGGGCAGCAAAATCCCCGCCAGCAGCCCCGAGGCCACGCCCGGCGGAATCAAACGTATGACGCGCTCGAAATAGCCCGACAGCCCCAGCGCCACAAAGGCGGCTGCAGACACCAGGTAGGCGCCCACGGCTTCGGCATAGGGCGTGGTGGCCAGCGCCGTCACCAAAAAAGCCGCGGCCGGCGTGGACCAGGCCGTGATGATGGGCGCGCGCGTGGCCCAGCTGAGCCACAAGCCTGTTACCCCTACGCCGATGGAGATGGACCACACCCACGAAGCCGTGTGTGCAGCGTCCAGACCTGCCACCCGGGCTGCCTGAAAAACCAGAATGAAAGTGCCGCCGTAGTTGACGATGACCGAAATCAGTCCCGCCACGATGGGGTGGAGCAGATCGCGCGCGCGCAGCGGTGATGTGGCTGCGGTGTGGGCCGTGGTGTGTGGCATGCCGAAATACAATTTTTGCGAGAAATAAAAAGCAACCGGGCTGGTCTTAACCATGCAGAACATGGCGCCCATGGCCTCGGGTATGGGGCATTTATAAAATGCCAATGGCATGATCCAACCATCCACTTTCAAGCAGATAGTCAGACCAATTGTTTAAGCACGCCCAGCTCGAGTCCGTCAAAGCCTGGATGGCCGACCCCGCCCACAGCGCCCTCCCCCTGCATGCACGCCTGCAGCGCGGCCTGCGCCAGCTCATCCTTGATGGCCAGCTCGCCGCAGGCCGGCCCCTGCCTGCATCGCGTGCGCTGGCGCTGTCACTGGCCGTTTCCCGCGACACGGTGGAGACGGCCTACAGCCAGTTGCATGCCGAGGGCTTCATCACCCGGCGCGTGGGCAGCGGCAGCCTGGTGTCCGACCAGGTACAGCGCCTGCCGGCGCGCGGCATGACACGGCCTGCGACGGCGGCCCAGGCCGCTCCGGCGCTGAGCCAGCGTGGCCAGGCCATGCTGTCCGGTGGCGGCGTGCGCGACTTTCAGCCGCCACATGCTTTTGTGGCCGGCATACCTGAGACACGCAACTTCCCGCTGCACACCTGGGAGCGGCTGCAGCGCCAGGTGCTGCAGGAATACGGCACACAGGCCTTGCTGCACAGCCCGGCCCAGGGTTTGCTGCCGCTGCGCCAGGCCATTGCCGACTATGTGAACCTGGAGCGCGGCGCCCGCGCCACGCCCGAGCAGGTGCTGGTACTGACCAGCTCGCAACAGGCGCTGAGCCTGTGCGCCCAGGTGCTGCTCGATGCGGGCGAGCGCATTTTGATCGAAGACCCGGTCTACCACGGAGCACGCAAGGCATTTGACGCGGCCGGCCTGGTCTGCCTGCCCGTTCCCCTGGACGCCGATGGCATGCAGGTGCAGCAACTGGCAGCAGTCCCCAGCGCCAAGGCGGTGTTCCTGACACCCTCCCACCAATACCCCACGGGCGCCACGCTGTCGCTGGAGCGGCGGCTGGCCGCCATTGCCTGGGCACAGCAGCACCAGGCCTGGATCATCGAGGACGATTACGACAGCGAGTTCCACTACGCCGGCAAGCCCACGGCCTGCGTGCAGGGGCTGGACCCGCATGGACGCACCCTCTACATCGGCACCTTCAGCAAATCGCTGTTCCCCAGTCTGCGCATAGGCTATATGGTGCTGCCGCCGACATTGGTGGCGCCCATGGCCGTGGCCCGGTCGCTCCAGGACGGGCACAGCGCCGCCCTGGCCCAGCTGACGCTGGCGCGCTTCATCGAAGGCGGCCACCTGGGCGCCCATATCCGCACCATGCGGGCCGTCTATGCCCAGCGCCGTGACCTGCTGGCCCAGTTGCTACGCACCCACCTGGGCCATGTGCTGGAGCCCCAGGTTCCCGCAGGCGGCATGCAAATGGCCTGCCACCTGCGCGGTCCTATTCCCGAGTCACAGCTGGTGACCGCTGCAGCGCGTGCGGGGATCAGCCTGGTTGGTCTTTCCACGCTGTACAGCGCAGCCCCACGCCACAGCGGCGTGCTGATGGGTTTTGCCGCCCATTCCCCGATGGAGCTGGAGGCCGGCGTGCTGCAATTGGCCCAGGTGCTGCGCACGCTTTCTCCCAGTAATTGATCGCCACCTTGCCGGCGACCTGCACCGCCATCCATAGATATCGGCAGAGTCCGTGCACAAGCGTGCCCCGTCAGCGGCAAGCCGATTCGCCATAAAAAAAGCTCCCCGAGGGGAGCTTTTGGGAGCCTGACCACACCAGGCCCGCTGCAAGCGAGCACTGATGCGGCAAACGCTCTGGCTGCTTAGTAGCTGCTGCGGCCACCGCCGTAGCCGCCACCGCCGCCGTTGCCACCGCGGAAACCACCGCCGTTGCCACGGAAGCCACCGCCGCCGCCGCCGAAGCCGCCGGGACGCTCTTCACGAGGACGGGCCACGTTGACGATCATGTTGCGGCCACCCCAAGGCTGCTCGTGCAGACCTTCGATAGCGGCTTGGGCTTCGGCGTCCGAAGCCATTTCCACAAAGCCGAAGCCCTTGGAACGGCCGGTATCGCGCTCCATCATGACCTTGGCGGAAGTGACAGTGCCGAACGAGGCAAATTGCTGAGCCAGGTCGTCGTCACGGACAGAGTAAGAGAGGTTACCGACGTAGAGTTTGTTGTTCATGCTTGAACTTTCAGAGAAAAAATGACCTGCGCTTGCTGCTGCCGCGCGGGACATGAGGTGATGGATGCGCCCGTTGCCGAACGCACCCACCAGAACTAGCGGCGCCGAGGCGCCGACGGGGCAGCACCCGAGCGGGTTTCGATATGGCGGAAGGTGATGCGGCCCTTGGTGAGGTCATAGGGCGACATCTCCAGCGAGACCTTATCTCCAGCCAGGATACGGATACGGAACTTGCGCATTTTGCCGCCAGTGTAGGCAACCAGGGAATGGCCGTTTTCCAGCGTCACGCGAAAGCGCGAATCCGGCAGCACTTCCATCACCTGCCCGCGCATTTCGATGAGGTCTTCTTTTGACATTTGGAATCCTTGTAATGATGGAAAGCGAAAGCGGCGCTCTGCTTACGCAGACAGGCGCAGCCTGCGCAGGCGCTGTTCCAGCGCGTAGAAGGTGGCGGCCACTGCATTGACAACGCATGCAGGCGCCCAGAGAAATGCCCGGGTATGGCGCACCGGCCCATGCTGGCTTCGCATGGACGGCATTGCAGCACGGCTGCCGCGGGGGCTCGAAAGGGAATCAGGAGTCAGCTGGTAGCGGCCAGGGGCAGGAAAAGCTGAGAGGAGAAAGGCAGTGTGGTTCAACAACAGGCCGCGTCGGCGTGCACAAACGCGCAAATAAAAAGGCTTGAAACAAGCCCGCTGCACCCAATGGTGAGCATGACAACAAAGGTTTTCGCCCCATAAGGAACGAAAAAAGAGACTGCAATCACCGGCGACCCAGAAACCGCACGGCAAAAAGTGAAAGCACCGCCTGAAACGATGGACCCTAAAACCTGTGCATGCACCTGAAATCAAGGCCGAAAAGCACGCATTATAAACCAGACGTACTTTTTTGCACTAAAAGATTATAGCAGTATTCAGCTGCCGGCCCAACACTCCGCTGCTGCCCTCCCTGGACAGCGAGTGGCACGGAGACGCACAGAGGGATGCTGTCCGACCACATCGCACCGCCGCCCCTCAGTCCAGGCCAATGCCCTGGACCACATCCTTCTCCTCGGCAAAGGCCTTTTTGGCAAAGGCGCTGTAGTCCTGTGCATTGCGATATTCCAGGCGAATGCCGTAGTTGGCCGCCACCTGCTTGAACCCTGACTCTTGCATTGCCGCCTGCACAGCGGCTCCCAACTTCTGCACCACATCGGCTGGCAGTCCCTTGGGGCCGGCAATGCCCAGCGGCGAAGGTACGTCAAACGCATAGCCCTGCTCGCGGAAGGTCGGCACATCGGCAAAGGCCTCGGAGCGCTTGTCGGCCGCGATGGCCAGCGCACGCAGCTTGCCACTGATGAGATAGGGCTGCACGGTATTGCCCATGATGGCGGTCTTGGTGTGCCCGGCCAACAAAGCGTTGATGGCCTCGGCATCCCCCTTGAAAGGCACATGGGTGAAGTGCACCCCCGCCTTTTGCTCCAGCAGTGCCATGGCCACATGGTTGGCCGAAAACTTGCCAGGCGTGCCGTAGTCCACCGCGCCAGCATCGCGCCTGGCGGCCTCCACCATGTCTTTGAGTGACTTGAAGGGCGAGTTGGCCGGCACCGCCAAAATAAAGTCGTAGTTCATAAAGGCCGCCACATAGCTGACATCGGCCACGGGGTCGTAGTTCACCTTCTGCACATGGGGCTGGCGGAATATACCCACCGGCGTGAGTGTGAGGCGGTAGCCATCGGGCTTGGCGGTCTTCATATCGACCACGCCCATGGAGGCGCCGGCCCCCGGCTTGTTTTCAATGATGATGGCCTGCCCCAGCGACTTGCCCATCCCCTGTGCCAAGGCGCGGGTAATCACATCGGTCACCCCACCCGCACCATAGGGCACGATCAGCGTGATGGGCCGGCTGGGATAGGCCGCCTGCGCCTGAACGGCAGGGGCCAGAGCCAGCATGGACAGCGTTGCAACGCCATAGGCCAACAGGATCCTCTTGTGCATGGTGTTCTGCTTTCGGGAAGGCGATGAATTTGTCAGCCGCCCCCATTGCGGGCGACAGGTCTGCTTCCAATATAGAAGCGCTCCCAGCGCGAACCGCTAGGGCAAACACCCAAAAAATCCCGGATCTCGTGCTTACCCTAGGGCTGCCTGCCCACAGCCCAGATGCCACGGTCTTTTTCCTATCCCATCAAGCACTTGCCTGTCAGCGCCTCCAGCAAAGAGCCCGCCGCAGCGGCATGGCACCGGTCGCTGGCGTCCTCTGTGCGACACAGGCCACAACGCTTTGCGCAGTGCTTGCGGGTCTGGCGTAAGCCAGCCATGCTATTTCTGTACCCGTACGGTCCACACCCCACGCCAACGCCGCGTGGCTCACGGTTTTCTCACTTGACCCTTGCACCATGAACGCAGCTTCTTCTTTCGCTCCCATGCCCGATGACCAGGGTTTTTTCGGCCCCTACGGTGGCCAGTTGGTCCCACCCCACCTCAAGCAGGCCATGGACGACATCAACCAGGCCTATGCGCAAATCACCCAGCGCCAGGACTTTCAGGACGAGCTGGCCAGCCTGTTTGCCGACTATGTGGGCCGGCCCAGCCCCATCTTCCATGCCAAGCGCCTGTCGGCCCAGCTGGGGGGGGCGCAAATCCACCTCAAGCGCGAAGACCTCAACCACACGGGCGCCCACAAGATCAACCACTGCCTGGGCGAAGCGCTGCTGGCCAGGTTCATGGGCAAGAAAAAGGTGATTGCCGAAACCGGCGCCGGCCAGCATGGCGTGGCCCTAGCCACGGCCTGCGCGCTGGTGGGCATTCCCTGCGAGATCCACATGGGCCAGGTGGACATCGAAAAAGAACACCCCAATGTCACCAAGATGCGCATCCTGGGCTGCAAGCTGGTGGCCGTCACGCGCGGCGCGGCCACGCTCAAGGAGGCCGTGGACAGCGCCTTCGACGAGTATTTGACCAACCCCACAGACTACCTCTACGCCATCGGTTCGGTGGTCGGCCCCCACCCTTTCCCCATGATGGTGCGCGACTTCCAGTCCATCATCGGCCGCGAGGCCCGCGAGCAGTTCCAGGCCAAGCTCGGCCGCCTGCCCGACTATGTGGCGGCCTGCGTGGGCGGCGGCAGCAATGCCATGGGCATGTTCACCGCCTTTCTGAATGATGCGGAGGTCAAGCTGGTGGGCGTGGAGCCTGCGGGCGAAGGCATAGACCGCCCCGGCCGCCATGCGGCCACGCTGTCCGTGGGCAAGCCTGGCGCCATCCACGGCATGCAGTGCTATGTGCTGGAAAACGCCGACGGCACGCCCGCCGCCGTGCACAGCATTGCCTCCGGCCTGGACTACCCCGGCGTAGGCCCGCAGCACAGCTATTTGAAAGACCTGGGCCGCGCCCAGTACGAGGCCGTGAACGACCAGGAATGTCTGCACGCCTTTATGACGCTGTCGCGCGTGGAAGGCATCATCCCTGCGCTGGAAAGCGCACACGCCGTGGCCTGGGCCATGCGCACCGCACCCAAGCTGGGCCCTGACCAGCATATTTTGGTCAACCTGTCCGGCCGCGGCGACAAGGACGCGGACTATGTGGCCAAGGTGCTGAACCTGGCCTGAGTCTCCACCCAATCAGACACCGTCAAGGCGGCGTCTGATTGACGCCGGGCCAGCTTGCCCTTGCAATGGTTTGCCCCGGTGCGCGGCCTGCGCCACGCGCCTTTCCTAGACCGACCTCGGAGATTCGCCATGTCCCAAGCCCTTGCCTGCCACACGGCCGCCCGCCCGGCCCTGAGCATCACCGCGCTGCTGGCCACCGCCCTGCTCGCAGCCTGCAGCCACACACCCTTCGACCCGCTGGCGCCCGGCGCCGTGGCCCAGGCCCAGCTACAGCCCACGCTGGCCAGCAAGGTGCAGGGCCAGGTGCGCTTCAGCACGCAAAAAGACGGCAGCGTGCGTGTACAGGGCGAGGTGCAAGGCCTGGCGCCCAACAGCGAGCATGGTTTTCACATCCATGAAAAAGGCGATTGCTCCGCCCCCGACGCCACCAGCGCCGGCGGCCACTTCAACCCGGGCAACAGCCCCCATGGTCACATGGGCCACGGCCATGCAGGCGATCTGTACAGCCTGCAGGCCGATGCCAGCGGCACGGCACGCTTTGACTACAGCACCCGCAGCATCACCATCGGCCAGGGCAGCACCAACATCGTCGGCCGCGGCCTGATCGTGCACAAGGATGCCGACGATTTTGTCAGCCAGCCCACGGGCAATGCCGGCGCCCGCCTGGCCTGTGCGGTGATCACGGCGGTGAAATAAGCCGCGATTGAAGCACCTCAGACCGGCCCTGGCGGCCGGTTTTTCGCTTCCAACAGGCCTGCGCCCCCATCAGACTCAGGCCAACGAACGCAGCCAGGCCAGCAGATCGGCTTGCGGCCCCTGCTCCGGCAAGGGCTGGGGCGAAAGCAGGCAGTAGCGCGTGCCGTCTTCGACAAAACCCAGCGGCGCAGCCAACACGCCGCTGGCCACATCGTCACGCACCTGCTGCCACGGCCCCATAGCCACGCCCAGACCGGCTACGGCGGCCTGCAGGCTGAAATAAAAATGCTCGAAATACTGGCCCGCCGCCGTGGGCAGGGTCTGGCCCGTGAGCCTGGCCCAGGCCTGCCAGGCATCCGGGCGTGTGCGCGTATGCAGACAAGGCGTGGCCGCACGCAGCGCCCGGCCGCGCCGCGTGCTCAGCCAGGCTTCCACCTGGTCCGGGCGGCAAACCGGGCCGATTTCCTCGGCAAACAATGGCTCGGAGTGGTAATGGGCAGGCCAGGCAAAGTCGTCACGGCGTATGGCCAGGTCCATGCCGCCAGCAAAGCAGAAAGCCCCGCCGCCGGCCACCAGTTGCACTTCCAAATCGGGGTGGCGCGCCTGAAACTCCGGCCAGCGCGGAATCAACCAGCGCATCAGCAAGGTGGGCTCGCAAGACAGCACCCAGCGCCGGGTTTGGCGAGCGCTGCTGCGCAGCTCACCCACGGCCTGGCGCATCAGGCCAAAGCCCTCTCCCACAGCCCGCGCCAGCTTGCGGCCGGCATCGGTGAGAAATACGCGCCGGCTGCGGCGCTCGAACAGGGCCACACCCAGTTCCTCTTCCAGCAGGCGCACGGCACGGCTGACCGCGCCATGGGTCAGATGCAACTCGTCCGCAGCCCGGCCGAAATGCTCCAAACGGGCCGCCGCCTCGAAGCAGCGCAGCGCCTGCAGCGAAGGCAGGCGTGCATCGCCGTATGGTGAATTTAACTCACCATCATGGTCAGCAAACATCGTTATCCATTTCCCTTGTGAATCCCTAGCATGCGCCCTATTGCATTGATTCCTCACAGGATACGACATGAATGAATGGATAGCCGTCATCACCATTACCCTGCTGGCCGTCATCAGCCCCGGCCCGGACTTTGCCATGGTCACACGCAACAGCCTGATGCTGTCGCGCCGCGCCGGCCTGCTCACGGCCCTGGGTATCAGCCTGGGCGTGTGGGTGCATGTGGGCTACACCCTGGTGGGCGTGGGCCTGCTGATCCAGCAATCGCTGTGGCTGTTTCAAGCCATCAAGCTGGTGGGGGCTGCCTATCTGATTTATCTGGGACTGCAGATGCTGCGTACCAAGGCCGGTGGCAGCCTGGCGACGGACCGTGCACTGCCGACATCCAACGCGGCTGCGCTGCGCTGCGGGTTCTTCACCAACGCACTCAATCCCAAAACCACGGTATTCGTCGTCAGCCTGTTCATGCAGGTGGTGCAGCCAAGCACGCCCTTGGCGCAACAAATCGCCTACGGCGCCTTTATCGCGCTGGCGCACATGGCCTGGTTTGGCCTGCTGGCCTGGTGCTTTTCCAGCAGCACCGTGCGCCAGCGACTGCTGGCCATGCGCCACTGGATAGACCGCATCTGCGGCGGCCTGCTGATCAGCTTTGGCACCTTGCTGGCCTTGGCGCGGCGGTGATTAAACCAACGGCTCGATCACCGCTCGCACCCTGCAGTGCCCGCATCACATGGAGCGGGCACTGCCCCAGGCGCCGCAGGCAGCTCAGGGAGTCGTGAGGACATCCCCTATGCACATGTACTTGATCTCCACATAGTCATCGATGCCGTGGCGCGAGCCCTCACGCCCCAGGCCGGACTGCTTGACGCCACCAAAGGGCACATGTTCGCTGGCCAGAATGCCCACGTTCACGCCCACCATGCCGTATTCCAGCGCCTCGCCCACACGGAAGATGCGGCCCACATCGCGCGTATACACATAGCTGGCCAGGCCAAACTCCGTGGCATTGGCCGCGTCAATCACCTCCTGCTCGGTGTGGAAACGCAGCACGGGCGCCAGCGGGCCAAACGTCTCCTCGCGCGTGCAGGCCATGGCCGGCGTCACATCGGCCAGCACCGTGGGTGCAAAGAACTGGCCGCTGCCCAGATCGCCCAGGCGCTGGCCGCCGGCCACCACGCGTGCACCCAGGGCCAAGGCGTCATCGATATGGCGCTGCACCTTCTGCAGCGCGGCCTCTTCGATCAGCGGGCCTTGCACCACGCCATCTTCAAAACCATTGCCCACCTTGGCCTGGTGCACACGCTGGGCAAACTTTTCCACAAAGGCTTCATACACGCTGTCTTGCACATAAAAGCGGTTGGTGCAGACGCAGGTCTGGCCCGAGTTGCGGTATTTGCTGGCAAAAGCGCCTTCCACGGCCGAGTCCAGATCGGCATCGTCAAACACAATAAAAGGGGCGTTGCCACCCAGCTCCAGCGACAGCTTTTTGATGGTGGGCGCGCACTGGGCCATCAGAATGCGCCCCACCTCGGTGGAGCCGGTAAAGCTCAGGTGGCGCACCACATCGCTTTCGCATAGCAGCTTGCCAATGGCCACCGAGTTGGCGCTGTCCGCGCTCAGCACATTGATCACGCCTGCGGGAATGCCCGCGCGCTGTGCCAACTCGGCCGCGGCCAGGGCAGTGAGGGGCGTGAGCTCGGCCGGTTTGATCACCACGGTGCAGCCGGCTGCCAGGGCCGGAGCCACCTTGCGTGTCATCATGGCCAACGGGAAATTCCAGGGCGTGATGGCCGCACACACACCAATGGGCTGGCGCAGCACCAGCAGGCGGCGGTTGTTGTCAAACGTGGGCAGGGTCTCGCCATTGATGCGCTTGGCCTCTTCGGCAAACCACTCCACAAAGCTGGCCGCATAGGCGACTTCGCCACGGGCCTCAGCCAGGGGCTTGCCCTGCTCGGCCGTCATGATGCGCGCCAGGTCTTCGGCATGTTGGTTCAGCAGATCAAACCAGCGGCGCAGCAACTGACTGCGTTGCTTGGCGGTCTGCTGCTTCCAGGTCTCACCCGCCACCTGGGCCGCAGCCACGGCTTCGCGGGCCAGGTCCACGCCCAGATTGGCCACATCGGCCAGGTGTGCACCCGTGGCCGGGTCATGCACCGCAAAGCGCGAGCCACCCGCGCACCAGCGGCCATTGACCAGCCCATCAGTGCGCAGCAAGGAAGAATCATTCAGCGCCAGCAAAGGGCGCGAAACGGTGTTGGAAGTCATGGGAATCCAATGCATGAGGCACAAAAAAACCGGCACCACAGCTGAGCCAGGACCGGTTTGTCGTAAGAGATAGAGAGGCCCAGGCTGCGCCCTCTTGAGCGCTGCAAAACGAGGCCATCGCAAGCGCCGCAAACCGGCGCCACCCAACTCAGAGACACCGCGCAAGGGCCGCCCCGCCGCGCTGGTGTCGTCCCCCTCCATCACCCAGCGATAGAGAGGGGGAAGGCGCACAGCGCCTCAGGGGGTGCTTGTATATTCCCGGAGGTACCGCAGATTACGCTGCGAAGTGAACGAGGGAATGGTGCAGCCCGGCGCCAGAATGAAGTTTTGGCGCCCCACCTGGGCAAAGCTGTCATCGACCTCGGCCGCGATCTCGGGCAGGGTGCGCTCCTGGATCTTGGTTTCATCAATCCCCCCCATCAGGCATTTGTCGCTCATGGCGCGCAGCTGGCTGAGGTTGGGGTTGCTGGGCAGGCGGTCAGAGACGCTGAGCACTTCAAACGGATAGCCTTGGACACGCTCCATGGCCAGCGAGCTGCCATGCACATGCAGCACGCGCGCCATGCCTTCGGCGGCCTGGAGAATGGCCACGGTGAAGGGCTTTTGGAACACCTCATGCTGCTCTTCGGTGGCACCACGCGCGACATTGGCAGGAATGGCTCCGTTGATGGACAAGAACATGCCCTCGATACCCATGGCCTTGACGGCAGCGATGTACTCGCACATCACCTCGGTCACCACCTCCAGCGCGGCCAGGGCCTCGCCGCGGTGGCTGTAGAAGTTCTGCATCTGGGAAAAACCGATGTTGCGCACGATTTGCTGGTAGGGCTCAAAGCCGGTTTCCAGCAGCGGCGTCTCGGGGCAGGCGTCCTGAATGCGCTGCAGGCATTCCAGCTGGGCCACAAAACATGGGTCCTTGAGCGAGATGCGCTGGTAGGCGCGCAGGCTGGCAGGGTCTTGCAGGCTTTGCACACCCGCCGGCACGGGATAGCGGTAGTCGTTCATGACCTTGAGCACATCCCATTGGTATTCGCGCAGGAACTCGATGTGCAGGTCGGCGGTCTGGCGGCCTTGCAAATGGTCGGACAGAAAGTGCACCCAGGCCGTGACGGGGGGACGGTCCACAGGCTGGCCCTTGACGGCGGCGTGAAAGCGTTGGCGTTGATTCATGTTGTTATCGGAAAAGCAAAACTACAAAGCGGTGCGGGACTCAAAAAGCGCTTTAAGCGCTTTTATTGGGGCTGCACATTGGCGCCGCGCAGCAGCTCACCCACGGTGACCATGCTGTCCTGCAGGCGCTTTTGGTAAGCCGCAGGCGAAGCGCTGGGCGCGGGGAACATGGCCTGGCCTTCAACGGCCGTGCGGAATTCGGGGTCGTTCACCACCTTGGTCACTTCAGCGTAGAGCTTGTCGATGATGGGCTTGGGTGTGCCAGCGGGGGCTGCCACGCCAATGCGCGTCACAAAGCGGTAGTTGGGGAAGCCGGCCTCGGTGGTGGTGGGCACATCCGGCAGCATGGGCAGGCGATGGGCCGAGGTCACGGCCAGGGCCTTGAGCTTGCCGCTCTGGATATGGGGCATGGGCGTCTGGGGCAGGTCGAACATGACCTGGATGCGGCCGGCCAGCAAATCAAGAATGGCCTGCGATGCGCCCTTGTACTGCACATGGTTGAGCTGCACACCGGTCTGGCGCGAGAAGTTCTCGCCCGCCAGGTGCAAGGTGTTGCCCAGCCCGGCCGAACCAAAGTTGACCTCGCCCGGGTGGGCCTTGGCGTAATCCACGAATTCCTTGAGGTTGGCGGCCGGGAACTGGGGCGGCACCGAGATCACCAGGGGCGACTCCACCAGGTTGGTGATGCCGGTGAAGTCCTTGACCGGATCAAAAGGCAGCTTGGCGTTGAGCGCACTCAACGAGGCATGGGTGAGCTCGCCGATCAGGTAGAAGGTGTAGCCATCAGGCTTGGACTTGGAGACATGCTCGGCCGCGATGATGGTGTTGCCACCGGGGCGGTTGTCGACCACGAAGGCATGCTTCATGTTGACGCCCATCTTGCGCACCAGCAGCCGCGCCACAAAGTCGGAGGAGCCGCCGGCCGCATAGGGCACAACCAGGCGAATCGGGGTGTTGCCCGAGGGGTAGGCCGAAGCCGGTGTCTGGGCCTGGACGCTTGCGGCGACCAGCAGGGCGCCAGCGCCCAAGGCAAAACTGCGGCGGGAAATAGAGGACATGCTTGTCTCCTTTTTGAAGGTCATTGAAAGTCAAAGAAAGTAATCTAAGGTTACTTTTGTTGGGAAATCCGACTCAGGCTACGGATACCAGCGCCGACACCTTGCGCTCCATGCAGTGCTGGGCTGCCTCCAGCCCCTGGAGCAGGTCGGCCGCCAGATCACCCGCATCCTCCAGACCGGCATGGATTCGCACCAGAGGACCTTGCAAGTCCCAGGCGCGGGTGTTGCGCTTGGGGTGGTCCAGAGGCACAACCAGGCTTTCGTAGCCGCCCCAGGACAGGCCGATACCGAACAGCTGCAGGTTGTCGATGAAGGCGGCCAGGGCCTGGCGGTCCATGGGTTGCAGCGCGATCGAGAACAGGCCGCTGGCGCCCAGGAAGTCGCGCTTCCACAGCGCATGGCCGGGGTCGGTGGGCAGGGCCGGGTGCATGACACGCTCCACCAGCGGATGGCGCTGCAGCACCTGCGCCAGATGCAGGCCGGTGGCCCAGTGCTGCTGCATGCGCAGCGCCAGAGTGCGCATGCCGCGCAGGGCCAGAAAGACATCGTCCGGGCCTATGGTCTGGCCAAAATCCTGCACACCCTTGCGCAGCAGCGGCCAGGCGCGTTCGTTGGCCGTGGCGATGCCGAGGATGGCGTCCGAATGGCCCACCAGGTACTTGGTGCCGGCCTGCACGGACACATCCACCCCATGCTCGAAGGGCTTGAAGAACAGTGGCGTGGCCCAGGTGTTGTCCATGACCACATAGGCGCCCACGGCATGGGCCTGGTGGGCAATGGCGGGAATGTCCTGCATCTCGAAAGTGCCCGAGCCCGGCGCCTCCACAAACACCACCCGGGTGCGCGGGCTGATCTGGTTGGCAATACCGGCGCCTATGCAGGGGTCGTAGAACTCGGCCTCTATGCCAAAGCGCGCCAGCACCTGCTGGGCAAAGGCGCGCGTGGGGCCGTAGACGCTGTCGGGCAGCAGCACATGGTCGCCAGCGCTCACCAGAGCCAGGATGGCGTGGGTACAGGCCGCCAGGCCGGAGGGCAGCACCAGGGAGCGATAACCACCCTCGGCCTGGGCCACCACCTCTTCCAGCGCACCCGTGGTGGGCGTGCCGAAGCGGCCGTAGGAGGCATAGGGGTTGTCGGGCTGCTTGCGGCTTTCCCACTGTTCCAGCGTGGAAGACAGAATGGTGGAGCCCCGGTAGATGGGCGTGTTCACCATGCCGTGGTGCTGCTCGGGGCGGCGGGCGGCATGGGCCAGAAAGGTCGAGTCGTGCGTTTTGTGTGACATGGCGGCGAAAAACGAGGCTGATGAGCGGTACTTGTAATGCGCTCCAGTCTAGGAATTACGCCTTGGAAAAGGGATTCCTTTTTCGAACGTTTTGGGCGCCTTCTGGCAAAATATTTCCATTGAATTTTTTATTTAGAGAATTTTTTTCCAATGGATCGCATAGACCTAAAAATTCTGTCGCTGTTGCAGGAAGACGCCAGCCTCTCGCTGCAGCAACTCAGCGAGGCCGTGCACCTCTCGTCCACCCCTTGCTGGCGCCGCTTGCAGCGGCTGGAGCAGGAAGGCTTTATCCAGCGGCGCGTGGCCTTGCTGTCGCCGCAAAAGCTCAATGTCGGGGTGACTGTGTTTGTGTCCATACGCACCACCCAGCACAACGACCAGTGGATGCACCAGCTCACGCGGGTGATCAACGAGATCCCCGAGATCGTGGAGTTCTATCGCATGAGCGGCGATATCGACTATCTGCTGCGCGTGGTCGTGCCCGATGTGAGCGCCTATGACGCGGTGTACAAGCGCCTGGTCAAGGGCATAGAGCTGTCGGGCGTGTCGTCCAGCTTTGCCATGGAACAGATCAAATGGACCACGGCCTTGCCGCTGGGCTATATACCGGGCACCTGAGCGCCCTGCCCGCAATGCGGCAAAGGCCGGTACAGCTCACGCAAAAAAGTGAGCATCTACCGCGCATACAACAAAGGGCTGAACAGCCCAAGCCATTCAACCCTTTGATAAAAGCGCTAGAAGCGCTCACATTTTGAAAGCCGTGCTTTGGCGACGCGGCACCCGCTCAGACGGGGATACCCACCAGATCATGGCCTTGCGCGCTCAGAATGCGCACGCTGATCAGGTCACCCACCTTGTAGGTCTTGCTGGCTTTGGTGGGTGGCTGGATATGCACCACGCCGTCAATCTCGGGCGCATCGGCATAGGTGCGACCCAGGCCGCCCTTTTTACCCAGGCTGACCGATTTGTCCACCAACACCTTCATGACCTGGCCCACGCGGCGCTGCAGGCGCTTGGCGGAGACCTCTTCGGCCACCTCCATAAAGCGGGCGCGGCGCGCTTCGCGCACTTCCTCGGGCAGCATGCCGGGCAGTTCGTTGGCGGTGGCGCCTTCCACTGGGCTGTAGGCAAAGCAACCAGCGCGGTCGATTTCCGCCTCGCGGATAAAGTCCAGCAGGTGCTCGAACTCTTCCTCGGTCTCACCGGGGAAACCGGCGATGAAGGTGGAACGGATCACCAGATCGGGGCAGATGGCGCGCCATTCGCGGATGCGGTCCAGGTTCTTCTCACCCGATGCCGGGCGCTTCATGCGCTTGAGCACATCGGGGTGGCTGTGCTGCAGCGGCACATCCAGATAAGGCAGGACCAGGCCCTGCGCCATCAGCGGCAGGATGTTGTCCACCGTGGGATAGGGGTAGACGTAGTGCAGGCGCACCCAGGCACCGTGTGCGGCGGCCAGCTTGCCCAACTCTTCGGTCAGCTCCAGCATGCGGGTCTTGACCGGCTTGCCGTCCCAAAAACCGGTGCGGTACTTCACATCCACGCCATAGGCCGAGGTGTCCTGGCTGATGACCAGCAGCTCTTTGACGCCGCCTTCAAACAGCGCCTTGGCTTCTTTGAGCACATCGCCAATCGGGCGCGAGACCAGATCGCCGCGCATGCTGGGGATGATGCAAAAGGTGCAGCGGTGGTTGCAGCCCTCGGAAATCTTCAGATAGGCATAGTGCTTGGGCGTGAGCTTGATGCCAGCATCGCCAAAGCTGCCAGGCACCAGATCTACAAAGGGGTCATGGGGCTTGGGCAGGTGGGCATGCACAGCATCCATCACCTCCTGCGTGGCATGGGGGCCAGTGACGGCCAGCACGCTGGGGTGCACCTCGGCCACCATGGTGGCACCCCCCTCCTTGCCGGCCTTGGCACCCAGGCAGCCGGTGACAATCACCTTGCCATTGGCGGCCAGGGCCTCGCCAATGGTGTCCAGGCTTTCCTTGACGGCGTCATCGATAAAGCCGCAGGTGTTGACGATGACCAGATCCGCGCCCTCAAAGGTCTTGGAGGTCTGGTAACCCTCTGCGCTGAGCTGGGTGAGGATGAGCTCGCTGTCCGTCAGTGCTTTGGGGCACCCGAGTGATACCATACCTATACGCGGCAGGCGATCCTGTTGGGAGGTGGTTTCAGTCATGGGGCACGCAATCGAAAATGGGTTGGTTTATAGCTATCTACGGTTCTCTGACCCTAAGCAGTCCGCCGGCGGAAGTACGGATCGGCAGCTGGCCTACGCCGCAAAGTGGGCGGCAGAGCACGGACTCAAGCTGGACACGAATCTATCGCTGAGGGACGAAGGCCTATCGGCTTACCACCAGCAGCACATCAAGTCGGGGGCGCTGGGCGTGTTTCTGCGCGCCGTGGAAGACGGGCGCGTGCCCAATGGATCGGTGCTGATTGTGGAAGGTCTGGACCGCTTATCACGCGCCGAGCCGATCCAGGCCCAAGCGCAACTGGCGCAGATTGTAAATGCCGGCATCACCGTGGTGACCGCCAGCGACGGCAAGACCTACAGCCGCCAACGGCTAAAAGACAATCCCATGGACCTTGTCTACAGCTTGCTGGTGATGATCCGCGCCCACGAAGAAAGCGACACGAAGAGCAAGCGGGTAAAGGCCAGCGTGCAGCGCTTGTGTGAGAAATGGATTGAGGGCAGCTACAGGGGCCGGGTTGAGCAAGGGCACGACCCTGCATGGTTGCAGCGCACCGAGCACGGCTGGGAAATCGACAAGGACCGTGCCGCAGCCATACACCGAGCCATTGAGCTGTACACCGACGGTATTGGGGGCAAACGCATCGTGCAGACCCTGGATGAAGAGGGACTGCGCCTGTACACCACCAGCAAGAGTAACCTGACCACCCAGGTCTATCGCATCATCCGCCTGCCACAGCTTGCAGGACACAAGCCTGTCAGCGTAAATGGCACGGACTACCTGCTGCGTGATTACTACCCTGCCCTGCTCACCGAGGCCGCCTGGGAGGAGTTACAGCGCGTAGCCAACAGCTCAGGTCGCCGGCGCGTCAAAGGCGACCTACCCCATGTGATCACCGGCATAGGAGTTACCACCTGCGGTTACTGCGGTAAGCCCATGGCCGGGCAGAACCTGGCCACCAAGCCGCGCCTGCCTGATGGACGAATCCGTGACGGATACCGGCGCCTGCTGTGCGCCTCAGCCGCAGCCTATGGCGGTGGATGCCCTGTGCCTGGGTCCACCAGCGTGGCCCCGGTGGAGCGCGCCATCATGTCTTACTGCTCCGACATCCTGAACCTGCAGGCCCTCTACGGCAGCGACCATAGCGAAGGCCCACGCAAACGTGTGCATGAAGCGAGAAAGCAGGTAGATGATCTGCGCGGTCAGTTGGACAAGCTGACCGACGCCATGCTGGTCACGGCCAACGAAGGCACTCCCCTGGTCTTTGCCCGCCGTGCCAGGCAGCTAGAGACAGAGCTGGAGCAGGCCGAAAAGGCAGCAGCTCAAGCAGAACGCGAGCTGGTCAATGCAACCAGATTGAATCTGAGCGGGGCTGATACGTTGTGGCGGGAGCTGGCTGCTGGTGTTGAGGCCCAAGAGGTTGCCCCCCGCCTCAAGGCCCGCCAACTAGTTGCCGACACCTTTGAGCGCATCGTGGTCTACCACCACGGCCTGCGCCCTGCCTCGGACCTCGGCAGCCGCGACTACCACATCGACATTCTGCTGGTGGCCAAGGGCGGCAACACACGGATGCTACGGGTGGATCGGGATGGCCAATGGATTGTTGGAGAGGATGCAGATGCGTAGCAAAAAATAAAAATCAGCTACAATCCCGACCCCCTTACCAAGTAACAACTGGAGGTATTTATGGCCGCGGACTACCACTTGGAAGAACAGGAAGAGCGTGTTCGTGAAGAACACGAACAGGCTATTGATAGCCGAGCTGCTGCACTAATTGTTCTCAATGGAACGCCTCGCAAGGAGGCCATCTCAGCAGCAACCGCCGAACACAATGCGATCGCAGAATCTAGACCCGAGCATCTGATTACTGATGCAGGTGGAAATATCATCGGGACAGTGGAACATACGCCGATCCCAACCCCCGATCCCACACAAAAACAACAAGCACAGATCAAGGCAGTTGCCGCCGACCTAGCAGACAGCAGGTACTGACGTCTCCGCGCCTGGAACGCTCACGAACGAAAGCCTTTCTAGGAGTACTAGAGAGGCTTTTCGGCTCTACCCTAGGGCGAGCTGCACACCAGAGTTTTTCAAACCATCTTCTATGTATCTCCGAAGCGGCGACTTTGAAGCCAAGTACTCCCGAGAGCTTGTATCAAATCTAGTACGCGAATATTCAAGAATCAACCTGAAGTCCGATCCTGAGTCGCCGCGCCCAAACCAGGCCAGAGCCTGCAACTCAACCATTGCATCATTAGGAATCACATTTAAGGCCGTAGATAGAGCTTCGCGAGCAATTGCAAGGCTTCGCGGAGTTGAGAGCGGATCTATCTGAACGGATCCTTGCGGAGACGTTTGGTACTCCGCCTCCAGCGCCTGGCAAGCTGCCACCACGCTGCGGACATGATGGGCTGTTAAATATTGTAGTCTCATAGGCCTCCCCTTGATATGAAATGTCCAGATTGCGCGACATCACAGAATTTCAAGAGCAGCTTTCATTATTCTTTGTCGCCAGGCAGCGGCCGCTTGCAGTTGGCCAAGGCCTGGCGCAACTGAATCTCATAGCCCTCGCGGCGCTCGATCTCGGCCGCAGCGGCTTGCACATACGTGTCCACGTCGGCGTCGTCCGGCAATGCTTCGGTGGGCATCTGCGGCCGCGCCGGCTCCGGCTCTTGGCAGGCCACGGGGATGGCCACGCTCACGCGCTGGATCTCAGTGCGCGGTGCCGGCGTGGCTCCGCAGCCGGAGAGCAACACAGCCGCAAGCGCAGCGGAGGCAAGGGGTATGCGTGCACACGTATGCATTACTTGCCCCCCTTGCGGTCACGGGACTGCAGCACGTCAGCCACAAGGGCCTTGGCGCTTGCGCACGCATCGCCAGGCACAGCGGGCGGCGTGCGTAGGATTTTGTCCGCAGCAGCGTACAGCCGGCCAGCACGGCCAGCGGCCGCATCGCGCTCCGTGGTCAGTTGGCTGGCCAGCACCGCAGCACTGTTGGCCAAGCCCTCCACGCTGCTGCTGCAGGCCTCGGCCGCAGCGCGTGCCGTGGCAGTGTCGCCAGTGGCTTGCTCCAGCTTGGTGCGCCCCATTGTGAGCGCATCACGCTGCTGCAGATACATGTAACCCTGCAGTGCATTGCCGAGCAGGGATACCGCCAGGGCGCCGGCGGCCAGGCCGAGCAGTTTGATTTCAGCGGCCCAGCTCATACGTGCTGCACTCCCAGGAAGGAGCCTTTGCCAACGGCAATGGTGATGACGCGGTTCAATTGCTTGGCCGGCACACGTGTGGACACATGCACCCAGTGACTGTTGCCGTGGACTTCATAGATGACCTGGCCGATCCCCAGCGCATCGATGTACGGGGCCAGGGCCTTGGCCACGTCATAGGGCGTACCGTAGCTGGGCACCTGAATGTCTGCGGCCTGGCCGCTCATGTGGTCGCTGGATGTAGCGCCGCCCACAGCCTGGTTGACCTGACGGCCACGGTAGCCACTGGTGACGATGATGGCCTTGCCACCCAGGTGGGCGCGGATGCGCTCCAACATCTCGGCCGTGCGCTGCAAGTTGGCCAAGGCCTCGGCCGTGGGCGTGTTGTCCAAGCCCAGGCGGCGAGCGGTGTTGCTGGCCGTCATTTCTGCCAGGGTGAAATGGGGTGTGAGTTTCATGCTTTCGTCCCTCCGTTTTTGATGTCGCGCATTTCCTGCAGCACTTGCACGATGTCCTGCCCCTCGCGCTTGGCCAGGGCATTGAAGATCCACCGCACCACAGCCCAGCCAGGCAGGCCGCAGGCAAACAAAATGCCGCCCAAGGCAAACATCCCAGCCACCTGCTGGCCCAGATCCGGCGCTGTCAGCAGCCCATGCAGCTCAAAATAAATCACCACCCCGCTGCCCAGCGACAGGCTGCACACCAGGGTGCTGATCAACGCCACCGCCTGCTCTTTGGGCGTGCGCGGTGGCGTCATGCACATCACGACAATGGCGGCCAGGCCAAAGCCGAATGCGCCCAGCCCCATCAGCCAGACGGCCGCTTTCCAAGCGCCCACCCCTGCGGCCGCGCTGCTTGTTGGTTCCATGTGCCCTCCCTATGGGCGTAAAAAAACCCGCCGAGGGCGGGTTGGTTGTTGTTTTGCAGTAATCAATGCGGCTGCATCTGCGCCACGATCTCCTCTTTGCGCTCCGGCGTCAGCAGCCCCTTGTCCAGCAGCACAGCCAGGCCCTGCTCGGTTTCCGGGTCTTCGTAGCTCAGGTACGCCGCGTTAAGTAAGCGGTCATAGAGCAGCTTTACCACGGGGTCAGTCATCGCGGCGGTGACCACGGCGATCTGCTCCGCTTGCGTAAATGGCTTATCCAGCTTGTCGTTGCCGTAATAGCGCGGCCACTGCGGTGGCAATGGCTCCGGTTCTGGCTCTGGCTCTGGCTCTGGCTCTGGCTCTGGCTCTGGCTCTGGCTCTGGCTCTGGCTCTGGCTCTGGCTTCGGAATCTGCTCGACAGTCCACACACCATTCAATCGCCTGCAGCGCTGCGATTCTTTGTCGAAATCAGGTAGTGGATCAAGTGTTGCGATTTCTGGATTTGGGCCAACCGCAAACGGTGGCAACTCAGACGAGCCCAGGTAATAGCCGTCGTCTCCAAATGTATGAATCAATTCATGCATATCAGCGCGATATATAGAGGGTTGCAGTAAGTGACTTAGAGTGGCTAACACCACTTCTCCAGAGGGCCTCGCAGAGCGGTTATGCTCGCTGCCCTCATGGCACGACGACCCGTAAGCAAAGAACTGTGGCGACAGCTACAACCCCTGATCCCAGCCTTCGTGCCTTCTGCCAAAGGCGGTGCGCGCAAACTCGCAATCAGCGATGAAGCTGCCCTCAACGGCATCTTGCTCGTGCTGCAAACAGGCATTCCATGGGAAGACCTTCCCCAATCCCTGGGCTACGGCAGCGGCATGACTTGCTGGCGGCGCCTGCGCGACTGGAACGCCGCTGGTGTCTGGGAGCAGCTGCACCAAGCCATGCTGACTCGCTTGTGTGAACATGACCAAATCGATTGGAGCCGGGCCAGCATTGATGGCTCCTCGGTACCAAGCCCCCGGGGGGCCAGGAAACGGGCCCAAACCCCACGGACAGAGGCAAGCTCGGCTCCAAGCGGCACATCGTCGTAGATGCCAGAGGCATCCCGCTGGTGATCTTGGTCAGCGGCGCGAACCGGCACGACTCCAAGATGTTCGAGAAGTGTGTGGACGCGATTCCTGCGATTGCTGGCCTGCCAGGACGTCCCCGTAAAAGGCCAGCCAAGCTGCACGCCGACAAAGGCTACGACTTCAAGCGATGCCGAGCCCATCTGAGGCAGCGGGGCATCATGGGCCGAATTGCCAGACGAGGCATTGAGAGCAGCGAGCGGCTGGGCAAACACCGGTGGGTGGTGGAGAGGACGCACAGCTGGTTTGCAGGCTTTGGCAAGCTGCGAATCCGCTTTGAACGACGGCTGGATATCCACGAAGCGCTGCTGAAATTGGCGGCAGCGATCATCTGCGCGCGCTTCGTGGATCGGTGGTGTTAGCCACTCTTAGCCTTTCTCGGGCTCTTCAGATGAAAAGCCCAGCAGGTGGCGCAAAGCAGCGCGGGCCTCAGTGGATGGATCGGTTTGCCCGATAGCGTCGAGCGTTGTCATGGCGGACTGCACGGTCAGCACAGCGGCATTGCCGCCCATGGGCTCGCGGTCTTCCAATTCGCGCACTTCGTCGCGGGTGAGGATGCCCTTGTCAACCATGACGCCGTAAAAGGCAGCACGGGCCGCGCTATCCGTGCGCAGCAGGCCTTCAATCGCAAACTTGGGGTACAAGCGCAAACGCTCTGCAGGCGTGAGTAGGTCTTTGATGATGGCCTGTTCAATACGGCGCAGCAGCGGGCCAATGCAGAAGGTCAGAAAGGCGATGAGCTGCTGCTCAATTCCACTGCCCCAACTGGTGGACTTTTCGGTGTGCCCCACCATCCAGGGCGGCATCAGGAACCAGCGGCAGATTTCTTGCACACTCCATCCGCGGGACTCCAGAAGCTGTACATCTTTGGGGCTTATCCCCAGTGATTTAACGTCAGTACCACCTTCCAGAAGAGGCGTCTCCCCCTTCTCGATAAGGCCCATGACGTTTTCGCGGAAGTCGGAGCGTTGTTCTTTCTTGAGCCAATCTTTGACTGTGTAGTAAATGCTTTGCAGAGCACCGTTTCGGAAAGCCCTGCCAGCCGCTCTTTCAGCAGCTTTGGCTTGCCCAAAAACTGCTGCACCGTATTGCACAGCGCTGACACCATTGACACCGTCAAGAGAAAAGCCTGGAACCGTCCACACGCGATCTGCAGGGACGATGCGCCGCACTCCGGTGGGCTCAACGTAGCTCCACTCCTTGACGACACTACCCTGCTGGCTGCGGGGCGTCAGCCTGTCTGGGTTCAGAAAGACCAAGCCCACCAAGCGGCCATCGAACATAAGCCGCTCACCCCGGCCGGCACCGCGCAGCAGCATGGCTGCGACCATGCTTTCCCAAAACACCGCCGCTGTAGAGCCTGGGTTTGGAATGGAGTGCAGCACGCTGTAGAGCGCATGGCTTTCAGCAAGGTTTTTGCTTTTACCTTTACGCTCATACAGGTTGAGAGGTAGTGTGGCAATCGTCTGCGAAATGATGCGGACACAAGCCCAAGCAGTGGACAGGCGCATGACACCCGATGCATCAACTGTCTGTCCACTGTCAGCATCTACTCCGAAGAGCGCAGATGTGCCCGCAGCATCGCTGATGCTGGTGGTCTTTCCCAGCAATGCACCTATGGCCGCACGGATGCGACCAGGCCGGCGCTGATGAAGCGTTGCATTCATAGATATCTCACTTCGTTGCAGGGGCGGCAAAGAAACCATCCACATCGCCAGAATCGTCTGGCTGCTGGTAACGACCAAGTGCGATCACCACGGCCACGATGCCGTCGATGCGCCCGTTTTGCTTGCTCTTCTTCTTATCTGGCCTGTAGTTGCCATTACTGTCGAACAGCAGCGACACATTCCCGGCGCAGTAGCGCAGCACTGGATTTCCACCATGCGCGAGCTTGCCGCTGTAGATCAGGGACTCCAAGGCCTTGCTACCTGGCCCCATCCCATGCGTGTTTTGCGGAACGTTGACCATGGGCAAACCGGCCTCCATCAAGTTGTTGACCAGTTGCGTGGCATTCCAATCGTCAAAGCCAAGCTCGACGATGTCGTATATCTGGCTGGCAGCCAGAATGTCCCGCTCCACAGCGGCATAGTCAGTGACGTTGCCGGGCGTGACTGTCAGCCACCCCTCTTCTGCCCACTGCTTGTAAGAGGCCTCATCCTCTGCTTCGGTCGCCAGCTTTGCCTCGGGGCACCAGTGCCATACCAGCACGTGCACCGTGGTTTCCCCCTCCAGCGGTGGGAACACCAATGCAAACGCCGTCAGGTCTCGCACACTCGCCAGGTCAAGACCGCCGAAGCACCGTCTGCCTTTGAGCATGGCCGGGTTAAACCCCTTGCCGCAGGCATCCCACACTTGGATGTCAAACCAGCCTTCGGCTGAGTTGCACCAGATATTCAAGTCCTTGGTCAGGAAGTTGGCACGTGCACCAGGCAGCGCCTTGGCCTTGCGCGCCTGGGCGCGCATGTAGTCCCAGGTCTTGCTGCGACCCAGCCCGGGGTTGGCCTTGATCCAGTTGCGCTCATCGTAGGGATCGTCCCCCACATCCGGCGTGTAGATGCAGCCGAACAAATCATCGTCCTGGCGCTTTCCATCCAGCACACTGACCAAGTAGCTGCGAATCTCTACGCAGATGCCGTTCAGAATGAAACCAGCAGTGGTGATGGCAGACAACAGCGGCTGCAACCGGGCACCCAGCGCTGACTCCATCACATCCCATACATCGCGGTCGGCCTGAGCGTGCAGCTCATCGAACAACACTGCGGAAGGGTTTAGACCGTCCAGGCTTTCTGCATTAGCAGGCAGCGGAGCAAACACGCTGGCGTCCATCTGCACGCGCTCTTGGTTCAAGCCCTCATGGATCTTGAAACTACGTTTGACCCCTGCGGAGCGCCGAGCCCAGCGCTTGATGTTGTCGAATGCGGGCTTGAACACCGACATGGCCTGCGCCCGGGTGGTAGCCACCGCATACACCTCGGCACCGGCTTCGCCATCCATGGAGAACAGGTAGGCGCCTTGTGGCCCCGTCCATGTGCTCTTGCCGTTCTTGCGGGCCACCTCTTCATAGGCCCGCGTGAAGCGGCGGCGCATATCGTCTGCATGCCGCCAGCCGTACTTCACGGCTGTCCAAAACTTTTGCCACGGGTCCAGCAGGATCGGCTTCCCAGCCAGCGGGCCTTTGATGTGCACAAAGAACCGTTCAATAAACTGGATCATGTGCCATGCATAGCTGGGTGCGAACACCAGCCCACGGGCGCCTGCCTCTTGCAGATCACGGTAATGGCGCACCACTGCCAGGTAGGTGTAGCGGCCAGTGCAGATTTCGTTACGCAGTACAGGGAGCCCGTACTCCACATCCCACTGCTGCAGCTCGGCCGGGATCAGTGCGTCGGTCTGTTTCCGGGTGAGGCGGTACCGTGCGCGACGAGTGCGCCGAACAGGTCGTCCTGTCCGCCCTGCGCCCCCGTGTCCTTGCGCACTCGCGCCAGGGACGGAATGGTCAAACATGCTTTGGGTAGCCATTGGCCAAGCTCCATCTTGAGGCGGACCTCATCCTTGGCCCAGGGCATTTCCGTGACCCACCCCGTCTTTGACGTTTGGGTGCGGCCTTCCTTCTCGCACTTCGCCACCGCCTTAAGCCAGTCTGCGAAAGTGCGCACGATCACGGCGATGGGGATTCCGGCAGTCATGTGCTCAATGCCAGCTTTGCGCAGCGAGTCGCAGATGTAGTCGTACAGTTCCTGCTCATCCACCGTGAACTGCAGCTGCTGGGGCGCAGCCGGAGAATCGATTTCTGTTTTGAAGCCCGTTACCTGGCCAGCACCCACGGCTGGCGGCAGGACCGCAAACGCCGTGGTCTTGCTAGTCATGGTCATCCTTGGTTAAACCCCCAGGGGGTAGTTTTTGTTTTCCATAAAAGTTCGTCTGGGCGCTCGGTTTCCGAAGGGCTCGGTCAAAACTTTTGACACCCCCCTCCCCTTTTGATGAGAATAAATCTCATCTATCCCGGTAGGCGCCCCAGGCCCGCTGCACCCCGCGTGCACGCTCGGCCTTCGACTTCACGTCGTGGCATGGCTCGCAGATGGGCTGCACGTTCGACTCCACATCCTGGCCGTCCTCTTCCAGCGGCACGATGTGGTCGCGCATAGTCGCCAGCACCACCAAGCCAGCCATGCAGCAAGGCCTGCACAGCGGCTCACGATCAAACAATTCCTTGCGCAACTGCTGCAGCTTGCGGCCTGTGATGCGCTTCGCCGCCGTGGGCTTCTTGACCCAGGACTGCTTCGGATGCTTTGGACACCGGCCCGTGCCGTCTCTAACCAGCACGCCGCAGCCGGGATGCGAACATGGGCGCGGGGCAGCAGATGGCACAGCGTGTCCTTTCAAGAATTCAAAAACAAAACCCCGCACAGCTGGTGACACCGTGCGGGATTTCTGGCCTGCTGCGGTGGTTGCGGACACCAACAGCAAGTTGCCTGAAATGTAGCGGAAGTCTCCAAGGTGTAAAACTCCCCGGCAGCTATGGCGCGCCCCCTAGACGGGCCGATGCGCGCTGCAGCAGCGCATCCTTGGCGTCCCGCTTCGCCTGCAGGTAGGCATCAATCCAGCGGTCTGCCTGGTCAAGCTGACCATACACAGTACTGGGCTGCCGGCGCATGTGCCGTGCTGTGCCCGCCGCCCCCAGGTCCTTGACGTAAACGCACATCAGGGTCACGTGCAAATGTCCGTAGCCCAGCCGCATCGCCTCCACCGCCTCATCCGTTTCTTCCGCCTCCAGGTGCAGCACCGGGATGGTCACATCCCTGCTGTATCGGCTCACCTCTCCGGCGCTTGCCATCCAGTTCGCCAGCATGTTCCGGGAGGCAAAGCCCAGCCCGTGGCTCTCCCGGCGGGCACGCCACATGGCCCAGTTCTCCAGCCGCTGCTTGATGTGTGGCAGTCGCGCCATGCGTCAGCCCTCCGCCTTGGCAGGCTCGGCAACAATGCACACGTGTGCACAGCCGAACTGCACCAGCCCTTGCGCCACCACCGCAGCCACCGGGTGGGTCGATGCAAACGGCGTTCCCACCACGCGGCCCCCTTCCACCGCCCAAAAGCAGTTGGCCTGCCCGCGAATCCCCTGCCTCACCAGCCGGTACACATCATTGCCAAACTGCGCCGCCTTGTTCTGGATGCTTTGGTATGTCTGGGGCATAGCCGTTTTAATCATCTGCAGCACCTCGCCCTCATTCACTGCCGCCCCTTGCTGCTTTTGAACTGTCCTACTGTCCATACTGTCCACCCTTTTCTATAGAGATTGCGGGAAGCCGCCCGTGGGTCCGCGCACGCGCATCTGTGCCCGCCGCCTGCACCCGCCTGCCCACACCCGCACCGCCCCCATGTGGACAGGTTCACGTGTCGCTTGGGCAATGCAGCGGCCTCAACCACTGAAAACCAGTGGTTGGCATTACCCACACAGTCCCTGCAAAACACAGGACACCGCGGACACTTGGACACTTTCACGTCATAGGCGCAGACAACCCCATCCCCGCCACTGCACCGCAGACCGGGCGCACCATCGCCCTGGCCACCACACAGGCGCGAATCACGCCTCCCCCTGTGTGGGCAGTGCAGCGCGTTTCAGGCGCCGCCAAAGGTTGAAGAAAAAGACAGGCGTGCTTCATGCGTCAAAAAGGCGCGGTATCCGCATCGCGGTCTTGAATGAACTGCTCTGCAGCAGTCAGCGGCACCGATGGCTCGGCTTGCGCCGGCTCGGCAGGGGATGGGGGCGCTTCCGCGCCACCATCCCGCTCGATCTGGTCCAGGCCCACCACAACACCTACAGGCGGCCATACAGCCGGGCGGAAATACCCGCTGGACCGTTTGCCGTTCACCTGCTTTTTCCCGTGCTCCCAGCCCTGCTGCTTCAGCCAGCCCCGGATCTGGTTTTCCAGCGCGGCCGAAGACTTGGCGATGTCCGACCCCAGGGCCAGCACCACCTGGTCCAGGCGCACAAAAGCGGAGTCCACATGCAAGCCAGAAGACACCGCTTGCGCTCCATGCGCATCCCGGGTCAACAGCTCCATCAAGCTGCTCTCCACCGCCGTTTCAATCAAACGGCTGTCCTGCATGGGTTTGAATAACCGGGCTTCCTGGTCCTGGCTGGGCGTATAAGCCACGCTCTGCTGGTACAGGGCAAACGCCTCGGCCAGCAGTTGGGCGCGGTACTTCGCCACCCACTCCGTGTTGATCTGGTGGCGCACATGAATAGGCCAAAACCGGCGGTTACCCGTGCGGTCGCGCAGGTACTGGTCATCATTGGTAGTCCCCACCAGCACGCACTGGCGCGGGTAGCTCTCCACCGTGGTGCCATATGCCGGGCGGTACTTGTCCACCTTAGAACGTGTTCAAAGTCTCGCCAGATGTGAGAAGCTCGCAGGATGAGAAAAGGCTACCCCAGCGATATCAAGCGCGAGCAGTTCGAAGTGATCCGGCCAATGCTGGAGAGTGCGCGCAAAAGGACGGCCCCACGCAAGGTGGAGCTTTACGAGGTGTTCTGCGCCGTGCTGTATCTGCTGCGCACGGGCTGCCAGTGGCGAGCGCTGCCCAGCGACTTTCCCAAGTGGCGCACGGTGCATTCGTACTGGGCGATCTGGAGCGAGCCCCGCGAGGAAGGCAGCCTGCTGGAGCAGGCTTTAAAAAAATCAGGTTGGCGCGGCCCGCGAGAAACTGGGGCGCAACGCATGCAGCGCGTTCTTGATTGTGGACGCGCAGAGCGTGAAGAACACGGACACGGCGGGGCTGAAGGGCTATGACGCGGGCAAGAAGGTCTGTGGGATCAAGCGCCACATTGCGGTGGACACGCAGGGGCTGCCACATGCCATTGCGGTGACCACGGCCGAGGTAACGGACCGCAAAGGTGCCCTGCAGGCCCTGCAGCGCTGTAAGCGGACGTTGGGGCGAGTGCAAGGCGTGCTGTGCGACAGCGGCTACGTGGGCCAGCCCTTTGCGCAGGGCGTACAAGAGATTCTGGGCGAGCACGTGACGGTGCAAATCGCCAAGAGGAGCGAGATGCACAGCTTTAAGGTCATGCCCAAGCGCTGGGTAGTGGAGCGCAGCTTCGCCTGGCTGGAGAAGAACAGAAGGTTATGGAAAAACTGCGAGCGTTGGCTCAACACCAGCTTGCAGTTCGTCCATCTGGCGTTCTTGGGGCTCTTGCTCAGGAGACTTTGAACACGCTCTTAGAGCTGATAAACGCCTTCACCGCGTTCACGTCAGCCTTGCTCATGGCGCTCAGCTCGGCAATCTCATACAGCCAGATCCCCTGCACCTGCTCCTGGGCTTCCTTACCCCGGCTCATGTCAAAAGGCGTGTCGCTGAAATAGTCCTTGCCGCACAGCACCTCCACCAAGGTGGACTTGCGCAAACCGCCCAAGCCCTCCAGCACCGGGCAATAGTCAAACTTGCAGCCCGGGTCCATCACACGGTGCACCATGCCCAGCAGCCAATACCGACCCACCAGCTGCAGGTACTCAAACAGGGCCGGGTTCAAGGTCTTGGGCGACTCACCCAGGGCGTGAACCAGCCACTTATCAATCCGGCTCTCACCATCCCACTTCAAATCAATCAGCCACTCGCGGATTGGGTGAAAGCGCTCTGTATGCGCCACCGTCAACACCCCTTCCTCCAGCGATGCCCGGCTCACGCTGGGCAGGCTGTAGGTGTCGGTCAGGTACTTCCCCAACAGCAAACCGTCAGAATTTTTGATCTCGCCTGGTCGCGCATGCGGCCAGGGCCATGCCTTACGGCACTGCACGCTGTTCGTCAGCTCATTGAAGGCAACCACCCCGCGCAGATCGTCGTCGTTCTCCAGGGCCGCAATCACCGTCTTGCGGCTAATATTCCAGCGCGCCTTTCGGCGGTCCCAGTACGGCTTCAGCCACCAGGGCGTGCCCTTGGGCGCCGGCGTGTCGTCGTCGCCTGCGCCATCGTCAGCGTCGCCATCGCCAGGTTCCTGCCCCTTCGTGCCAACGGGGGATCGCGATTTTTTTCAGGGGCAGCGGCTTCGGCCGCAGGCTCTGCTGCGCCGGCTGCAGGCAGCGGCTGCGCCTGGCCGAAGAAGGCAAGCACCTGTTCACCTGTCCAGCCTTCAACCTGGATCGCGTCCTTGCAGTCCCAGCCGCTTTCCTTCTCGCCCGGCTTCGGAATAGGCAACAGGCTTACGGTGGCGCCGTGCGTATCACGCAGCAAGGCACCAACACCTTGCATCGCCTTCATGCTGGGCTGCTTTTCCTCGGGCAATATCGGCTTGGTCAGTTGCAGTGCAGCCTTGGCCGCTTCATCATCTGCCACCTGCTCCCGCTCAGCCTTGGTAAGCCGCTCCCGTAGCGCATCACAGTCTGGCCACAAGATCACAGTGCAACCGGCCAGCCAGGCCCAATCCGCCTTCTTCCATGCCGGGCTGCCCCCCGGCCAGCTCACTACACAGTAGATACCGGGGGCGTAGTCATCCAACAGCTGCTGCAGCACCTCGGCTTTGACCTCACCTTCCACCACCACCACGGTGCGGCCATTGGGCAAGGCAAACCCAGGCAAGAAAAGCGGGCGCGGCTCATCCCACGTCTTCCAATGCCACTTGGCCGCACCGTCGCTGTCGCTCTTGCAAAACGTATAGGGCAGCGTGTCTTTGCTGCCATCGCTGCAGCGGAACCGCACCACGTACCCACTCAGATCCGCACCCAAGCGGTACTCAGCCCTGTGCATCAAATCCACAGGCAGACGAGAAAAGTGACTGAACGTAGGCGGTGGCGCAAAGCTGGGCACTGGTCGCAAGGTAGACCACGCCTCTTTCACCTGAGCCTTGGGTGCAGGTGCTTGCCGAGGGTTTGCCAGCGGCTGCACCGGCTTGCCGGCAGCCGTCTTCACCAAGCCAGCCACACCCTCAAGCCCATGCTCACGCGCCAGCTGCACCGCAGCCTTGGCCATGGGCAGGTCATGGATCTTGGCGTAAAGGCTCAACAGGTCCCGGCCCGAATCATCAGCATCACCAGCAAAGTCTGACCAGGCACCCGTGGTCAGATTCACGCTGCAGCTACTTCCAGCTTCCCCGGCCAGGCTGCCGCACTTCCACTCATGCCCCTCGCGCCGCCCGCCAGACAGCCACTCTGGCACCAGCCTGTCCGCCATGGGCAGCAACGCATCGGCCAGTGCTTTGTATTGAATCGGCGGCAGTTCTTCCCGGTGCTGGGTCATACAGCCCCCCCCTGCGCGCACGTTAAAGACCATTGCCACGCCAGCGTCCGCAACACCGGCAGCGTGTCGAATACCCATCTACTATCCCCAAGCGCGGGCCAAAGCCGCAAAACCAACATCACCCATCGCGTCATTTGCTGCGGCCTGCCCCACCACGGGCAATCCGAATTCAGCAACCGGGCGGGTGCACCAGGGCACACGGCGCTTGCGTGCAATGCACACGCGGCCGTAGCGCTTCATGTTCTTCAGGGTCTGCATCACCAAGCCCTCGGGCAAATTGGCGTGCGCGGCCAGCTCTTTCAGGATGGGCGCACGCTCAGCCGTGGCCAGTTGCTGCACTGCCAGCAGCAGCGCCTTGCTCACGTCACCTGCCGGCCGCATTACTGCACCTCCAAGCCAGCAGCACGATCTACGTTTCGGATCAGACGGCACAGCAGCGTGATTTCCGTCATAGCCTGAGCTTTGACCTCCTGCGCCTCGGCAGGCGATACCTTGTAGTCAGCGGTAATCTTCATCACCAAAGCCGTCAGCACACCGCCCTCCACGTGCGTCTGCATAGCCTTGTCACGAATGGCCGTTGCCTCGCAGGCCCAGCCACCAGCTGGCGGCGGGGGCAGCTCCACAACGACCAGACCGTGGGCGTTGTTCAGGGTATGGAGCCACTGGCGGGCGGAGGGCTCGCGCACCTCCAGCATCCACTCGGTCAGCAGCTCCAGGATTTCCAGGTTCACCCACTCGCCATCCACGCCACGCAGGCGGGAACGCAAAGTCTCGGGGTGCATGGATCGACCACGGCGTTGAGTCAGGAAAGCGGCGGCGGCAACAACACCGCCCGGCGCATTGCGCACGGTGTTGTAAAGAACGTCACGCCAATCAATCGGTGAGAGATGGCAGGTCATGGGCGGCCCCCTTGAAATTGAAATTGATCAGGCTGGTGCCCCAGGCCAGCGCGGCTGACACTGCAGGCATGCACAGCAAAGAAAAAACCCATCACCACCAACCACGCAAGCTGCACGAAATGGCTAACGGCAGCACCTTGGAAATAGAGGGTGGAGACAAGACCCCCGGCGACGTGGCCGATGGGGTGGTGATGGGGATAGGGAAAGGCGCCCGCCACACCCTGAGCTACGATGGCGTCGCTTACACAACCAACAGCCACAGGGAGGGCGAACATGAACGAGAAAGCGTCACCGGATCGATTGCAGGGCCAACTCATTGCAACCAACGTCCTGATAGAAGCAGTCCTGCGCATACTCCCAGCGCAAACACTGAAAGCAATCCGGCAAGAGTTCGAGAAAAACGGCCCCGAAGTCGGAGGCCTCTTATTGAGTACACCGGGCAGCGAGGCGATGCTGGATGCGTACCGCAGCTCAATCGAGAGCACTCAGGACCTGCTGACACAGATGCACCAGAAGGCGATTTTTCGGGACAGCGCGGCGGGAAAGCTGTAGCGACCATTCTGCGAAAGAAAAGCTCACGGGCTCGTCGATCAGCAGCAACGTCTTCAAAGCGCACCGCCAACTCTCCAGGCCCAGCAGAACCAGCTGCACTCTCATTGATGAACGAGAAAGGGCCCTCTTCTGCAGCTACTGGCCTCTGCCAAATAACAGAGCAGACCCGGCCTTGCCCGTCCACCCGGGTCACATCGACCACTGCACCCTTTGAGCACAGCATCACGCGTACTGTGTGCTGCTCAGCCATGGCTCACCTCTTCCAGGGAGCACTGAGCCTCAGCGGCGGGCTCTGGCAAGCCAGGCCAGATCAATTTCCAGTCGTCACGCAACTCCTGCCGCTGAACAAGACCACCCGTGGCGATCTCCAACTGCATTGCATAGGCCGCGCTTGGCTGACGCCCTTTCCACCGGCTGGCCCATTGATGTATCTGGGATGCGCTACGCGCCCCAATGTCCACACGAAGCTGCTCAGCAGTCTTCGCACCTGGGCTCGAAAGGTAGTCACGTAGCTTCATAAGCCACGATATTATTAGCATTTGCTAGTGTTTTCAATTAGCAAATGCTATTTTCTTAATTTTGATAGCAGTCCACGGTTGCGTAGGCTCGGAACATGAGCGAAACAGACACCAACACCACCCGACAGCAACGCCTCGAAGAACTAGCCGAAGCCGTAGGCGGAAAAGCGCCCCTCGGCCGGATGCTGGGCTACCGGGATGGGGCCTTCGTATCGCAAATGATCTCGGGCCTACGCCCAATTACAGAAAAGACCGTGGCCGCCTGCGAAGCGCTACCAGGTTACGCAGGCTGGTTTAGTCGGCACGAGAAGAACCAATCCCTCTCGCCGGAGCTTCTAAGCTTCCTTAGCAAGCAAGACACCAATGAAATCAAGCGTGTAGAGAACACCATCCGCACCATGCTGGGGCTCCCCTTGCTCAAGTAGTCATAGACTGCGCTACCGATGTACTGTATATTTAAACAGCACAAACTGTAACGCACTCAATGACCCCTCCATCAATTTGCCTTGAACAACCGTGCGGCGGCGTACTAAAACTGCGCCAGTCAGAGGTCGCTGCGCACAAGGCAATCCTCACGGAAGACTGCATCAGCTTGCTGGAATTGGCGGCATGTGCATGCGACGACACCCATGCTCAGCGAGCTGTCCGGCTAGCCATCAACAATCTGCACCAAGTGCTTGCTTTAGAGACAGCCCAGCACACCGCCGATAGCAAGTGCTAAAAATATTTTCTTCATTCGTTAGCATTTGCACTTGCATAATTCGTTAGCAAACGCTAAATTACATCCCGTCGCAGCAATGCGATGGGCACCACGGCATCGATCCGGGTCACGCCCGGATCTCTAAAAACCTGTTGAGCACATGCGGCACCCTTGCGGTGCCATGCCCTGCCGAGTGCAGGGCAAACCCCAGCGCATTACATCCAGTGCGTTGCGGTTTGTGCCGCGCCCGTGGTGGTCTCCTCCCTCCCTTCTCTTTTTTGCCACGGGCTATGCGGCCTTTTCTCCAGGCGCAAAAAAACCCGCCACAGCGGGTGTTGACTCTTCACGTGGTCAATGGCGCGGGATGGCTCCCCACACCTCTTCTGGGGCATCACCGTGGGGCCGTTTGATCCACACGATCTTCAGCCGGTCAAACACATCCTCAGTGGCCCACACCGGCAACTGCCTCCACTCGGAATCGGGCTGGTGGAGCTTGCGATCAAACGGGACGGATTTGCTCGTGTTGTCCAGCGCGTACTGGATCAATTTTTCTGACGCCGACTCAGCAATGAGTTGGTGCCTGTTCGTGTATGCGGCTGCTGTACCAGTCAAAGGGTCCAACAGCAGCGTGTAAGGCAACTCATCTCTTTTAACGGAAGGAACACTCATGGCAGAAATCATCCATCTAGTAGGCGAACAAGGAAGCGGCAAGACCGCAATGGCGGTCCTCATCAGCAAGGACTTCGAACGCCGGAACATGAAATGCGCAGGGGTTGACGACCCGATGACCGAGTTCATGAAAGACCGCGATGAAGCCCAAACCCACTGGCCTGATGCAGATGTGATTTTCCTTGAACACCTGCCAGGCGAACAGTACAAATCCGCGCCAGGAGATCGGGTCATCACGCTGGAGCGGATCTATTGAGCACTTGCGACACCCTGACGGTGCTATGCCCTGCAAAGTGCAGGGCGAGTCGTAGCACATTTCACTCAGTTCGCTCACGTGCTACGTGTCGCATCCCGGACGATCATATGGTCGCTTATTGAACAGGTCTGGATGCGTCTGATGCCACTTTTTCATGGCCTGCATGGGTGTTTTGCTTTGCAGCGCTGACTGCGGTAACTGATGGTTGTACAAGGCCACATAGCGCAGCAGCGTTTGCTCCAAGTCCTCGGCACTGTTGAAGTGGTGGGTCTTCAAAACATCGGCAATACGCCCATTGAAGCGCTCCACCATGCCATTGGTTTTGGGCGTCCTGGGCTTGGTCAGCCTATGCTCAATGCCCAACTGCTCACACAGCATGTCGAACTCGTGATTGCCGCTGGGCTCACGCTCACGGCTGGCAAAGAGGCGATCCGTGAACTCCTTGCCGTTATCGGTCAACAGCTTGGTGATCTTGATCGGACAGGCTTTGTGCAAAGCCTTCAAAAACGCCTTGGCGCTGGCTGCCGTTTTGTTGACAAAGACCCGCACAAACACCCAGCGCGTGGCACGGTCAATGGCCACGAACAGATAGCGGCGCTTGGTTTCATCCTGCATCTGCGGCAGGTACTTCACATCCATGTGCAGATAACCCGGAACATAGTCTTTGAAGGCTTTGTGGGGCTGCGCAGGCACGGCAGGTTTCAAGGCATTGAGATTGCCAACGCCATGGCGGCGCAAACACCTGTCCAGGCCCGAGCGCGAGACCTTGGTGCTGATGAACTCGTGGGTGACGGCCAGCAAGTCATCCAGTGGCAACTGCAAGGCCCGGCGCAGATGCACCACCACGATCTCCTGCGCAGACGTCAACTGTGTCTGTAAACGGTGTGCAGTGTGAGAGCGGTCTTGCACGCTATCGCGCTTCTTCCATTTGTAGACCGTCTGCTCGGTAATGCCATGGCGCTGTGCCAGTACGCGTGCGGGCTCATTGCTGCTCGCGATCTCGGCACGCACAGCGGGTGTGGTGCGGGCATTCTTGTGTAAAGCAATTTGCATCACAGGCTCCCTGTTGCTTGCAAGGACTGTACAAGCTCACGAAGCACATCGCGAGCAATGAGCAGTGGATAACGATTTTTGTCTATGCAATCATCCGGGATGCGACATCTACGTACTGTGCAATATGGCTTGGCACTGCGCATGAAAGACGTATTGCTAATTTCTCAAGAATTCTTACAATCTGTCACAATCGATAAGAGGCTTCTTATTAGTTAATTCTTTCTAACACTTAGATTACAAAATCAAATGACCAGCAATAATAATTTATCAGATGATGAAAATGGATCTGACAAATATAATCCTTCATTATCTATACCTAAAATCATCCAGCTAATTGAAGAAAACCAAAAAAACAATGAAAGAGATAAGAGAATTCAATTGGCAGTCGATAAAAACAATAATAAATATCGCGCCGAATATCAAAAAAGAGAAAGAGAACTAGAAGAAACATTTGCAAAAAAAGAAGAACAGCTTAATGAAAGAGAAAAGATTAATGCCAATGAAAGAGATGATTTACAGAAAAGAATAAAAGAACATGAGAATTATATATCTCAACAAAGAAAACAAATAGATTTAGAAATTAAGAGTTTTAATACCGAAAAAGCAGATCATCTCGCGAATTATCACCGGAGAATGGAGACCATCGAATCCGAGAGAGTTAAAAATAAAGCGTTGTTAGATGAATCCATTAAAAAAATGGAAGCAGAAAGTGCTCAATCAAAAAAAGAATTAAATGAAAAGATTTTCAGGTCATCACAGACATATATTACAGAAACACTTAAAGCATTAAAATCAAAGGAAATAAAATATCAGATATTCTCAATGATATGCAGTTCCTTAGGAGGTATTGCACTTGCGGCTGCCTTGGCTTACTTTATTGATTTAGCATATAAAAGCGCACCAATTATTCCGGAGAAGATGACCTGGGAAATTGTGATATTCTTAACTTTAAAAGGATTTATTAGCATCTCATTGCTAGCAGGATTTTCCAGATATGCATACATTCTAAGCAACACATATTTAAAAGAAGCATTAAAGATTTCAGACAGAATGCATGCAATTAGTTTTGGAAAATTTTATCTAGACTCCTACGGCTCTACCCATGATTGGGAGCAAGTCAAACAAGTTTTTGAAAACTGGAATATCAACAACACGTCTACCACACCAAGTACTAAAGTAGATGATATTGACTTGGTATCTCTTGACAAAGCCACAACAATTATTGAACGAATATCCAAGACAATTTCCAGTATGTCCGGGAAGGCCGATAAAAGCTAACCGCTTATTCGAAACCCTCTAGAAGATAATCGCCCCCCTTGAGGGGTGCCGCATGTGCTCAACAGGCAATAGACCCGCCCTAACCCGGCGGGTTTTTTGTTTTCAACGCCGGCCCAGCCGGTCAGGAGCGTGCAATGCAGACAGCAACCAGTGCACACGTGTGCACATGCGGCCGAGTGCCGGCCATTGGCAAAATTGACGTAACTTTTGAGTCACCGCTCAGCCAGGTCGACACTGAGATTCATCAGGTAGTCCAGGCGGCGGCTGTAATCAAGCCAGTTCTCAGCAGTGGCGTGCGGATTGGTGCCATCGTCGTACAGCACGATGGCATTCAGGTCGTCATTCGCGTCGAAGCTCATCAACCGCGCGTCTTGCGCAGTCAGCTCCCGGCGGAAGCGGAAGGCACCGGGGTGCGTTTCGTAGTCCACCCGGTCACGACTGAACGTGCCGACAGGTTTGTAGTTGCGGTTCAGCGCGATATAGCGGCCATCGTCAAGGCGCTCCAAGCGCATGGGCAGCAGGCTGCGACCAATCGAGAAGGGCATGAATCAGTCTCCGAGATGAATGGAGCGGTGATTTTCTGCCTTCCTGGCGGCGCCGGTAAATCTTGGCTGGCACCAATGTTGGCTACGCAGCTCGGCATTCCACACAAAAACATCATTGATGAATGGCGCCCAGGGGCTGACATAACCCCTGGCGCACTTCATGTGACCAACAGCCTCCCCACCAGCATTCACCCTGGGGTGACCGCGATTTACTCCCTGCCAAGGGGATCGGCATGCTGAGCACCTTCCGCATCCGCGCTGCAGGGCGCCAGTACACCGGCCAGTACCTCAGTGGCGGCTTAGAGTGGCTAACACCACCGATCCACGAAGCGCGCGCAGATGATCGCTGCCGCCAATTTCAGCAGCGCTTCGTGGATATCCAGCCGTCGTTCAAAGCGGATTCGCAGCTTGCCAAAGCCTGCAAACCAGCTGTGCGTCCTCTCCACCACCCACCGGTGTTTGCCCAGCCGCTCGCTGCTCTCAATGCCTCTTCTGGCAATTCGGCCCATGATGCCCTGCTGCCTCAGATGGGCTCGGCATCGCTTGAAGTCGTAGCCTTTGTCGGCGTGCAGCTTGGCTGGCCTTTTACGGGGACGCCCTGGCAGGCCAGCAATCGCAGGAATCGCGTCCACACACTTCTCGAACATCTTGGAGTCGTGCCGGTTCGCGCCGCTGACCAAGATCACCAGCGGGATGCCTCTGGCATCTACGACGATGTGCCGCTTGGAGCCGAGCTTGCCTCTGTCCGTGGGGTTTGGGCCCGTTTCCTGGCCCCCCGGGGGCTTGGTACCGAGGAGCCATCAATGCTGGCCCGGCTCCAATCGATTTGGTCATGTTCACACAAGCGAGTCAGCATGGCTTGGTGCAGCTGCTCCCAGACACCAGCGGCGTTCCAGTCGCGCAGGCGCCGCCAGCAAGTCATGCCGCTGCCGTAGCCCAGGGATTGGGGAAGGTCTTCCCATGGAATGCCTGTTTGCAGCACGAACAAGATGCCGTTGAGGGCAGCTTCATCGCTGATTGCGAGTTTGCGCGCACCGCCTTTGGCAGAAGGCACGAAGGCTGGGATCAGGGGTTGTAGCTGTCGCCACAGTTCTTTGCTTACGGGTCGTCGTGCCATGAGGGCAGCGAGCATAACCGCTCTGCGAGGCCCTCTGGAGAAGTGGTGTTAGCCACTCTTAGCTTGAGGCTCACCCGCGCAGTCCACGGGGATCATCACCAGCCCTTTGGCCAGCGAGCCGACATTAACCCCTTATTTTATCCGCCACAGGCAATCCATGCTGCAGCGCGGCTTTGCGTCTGCTGCACGCTCCCGTGCAGACATAAAAAAAACGGACCTCACGGTCCGCTCTTGTTGGCAAGCCTGCGCTGCTCAGCGCTTGAGGCCAAACATGGCCAACATCTGCTCGGATTGCTTTTGCATCTGGTCCTGCATCTTCTGCACTTGCTCGGCGTAGCCGGTAGGCAGCATGGGATTGGGCATTTGCAGCATCTTGACCCAGGCGTCCGAGCCGCCCACGCCCGACTGCTCGGCCATCTTGTTCTGGAAGTCGGTGAACATCTGCACGTTCTTCTCGATGTAGTTGCCCATATAGCCCTGCATGGCATGGCCGTAGAAGCGGATCATATTGGCCAGCATGGCCTCGCTGAACATGGGCGCGCCGCCCGCCTCTTCTTCCAGAATGATTTGCAGCAGGATGGAACGGGTCAGATCCTCGCCCGTCTTGGCGTCGCGTACCACTACCGGCTCACGCTCGATCACCAGCTGGCGCACTTCCGCCAGCGTGATGTAGGAAGAGGTGTCGGTGTCGTACAGCCGGCGGTTGGGGTATTTTTTGATGACGCGCTGCTTGGCAGCGGACGGGGGGATGCTTTGTTCTGTGGCTGTCATCTGGACTCCTCCGGGCCCGGGCCCGCTGCCTGTGTCAATCTGTATGTGCTCGATTCTAAAGATACCGCATCACGCGCCACGCGGGGCCAAACCCTGAGGCATGGATCCAAACATGCGCAGCGCGGCATCTGCTCTCAGACTTTGTAGCATAACCCGCCATCACAGGAATAGTTAAAGTCCCTCGACACCCCAAATCACATAGCGTCTAGAGATTTCTCCGATCAGGAGTTCTTGCATAAAAGCTATATTTTCTGAAGCACAGGCAGCTGACTGCCTCGAGAAGGTCAACGAAAAGGCCGTAGTAATGGCAAGACCGCTTACCTAAAAATCTGCAAAAACAAGAGACTGCAGTTTCTTTCAGATCCACTATTGCCTACAAAGAATTAACCTAGGGCATACTGAAACGGCAATTTCTATACTACCTTGTAGCGGCACAGCTCATTGCTACCCTTGCCCTGCTTTTGGTGCAAAAATGCTATCGTCATAACGAAAAAAACAGCTGCCATGGTTGGATGTGTCATGCGCGCTAGCATTGCGCTTATGAAGCCTGGGAAGATCAATGTGCGCAGGGTCTGCCCACCCTAGCGTTGAAAAAACAGATTCTGTGATTTCCACAAATCCAAGGTATTTTCTAGCCACTCTTACAGAGATTAAAGAAAATATTAAAAATGCTCCCCCACCACTTGTCATTGACACGTAAAAAAACCACCCCAATCGGCTACATCATTGATATAAGAAGCTATGGCAAGTGAAATTAAGGCGAATAACCACATAGCCATAAAAAATCTAAGCAAGAATCTAAATGACATCCAATAATGTGCAATCTTTCCTCTGGTGCAGTGCGGGGCTAACGCAATAATTTTATCCAAAGGCCGACACATACCATAAAGAAAATAACTGCCATCTGCCAGCGGTTCTGCAGCCACCTCCACATGATCCCCCTCTTGAAAAGGAGACAGCCACAGATAACCTTCCAGCTTTTTTCCGTTCAGCTCAAACTCCACCAGATCGCAGTCTTCCTTCATATCGTCACTGCCTAAAAGGGCTGTACCCACGGCAATGCCTCCCATGCCTGCCAAGGCAGCAGCGGCAGAGGCTGCTGCCATTTTTTTGCGCTCCACCACGGCCTCAAAAAAATTAACCTGCTGGGTGCTGGCGCGGTAATTTTCTATACAGCCTTTGAGCAATACCATGGCGGCACAGCTCATTGCGGCCCTTTTCCCATTGCTGGCGCAAAAACGCTATCGTCATAACGGAAAAAACAGCTGCCATGGTTGGATGTGTCATGCACACTCGCATTACGCTTATGGATTCTGGGGAGATCAGCGCGTGCGGGGTCATACCATCCCAGTGCTGATAGAACAGATTCTGCTATTTCTACGAATCCTAGATATTTTCTTGAGGTTCTAAAGGCAATTAAACCAAATATGATAAAACTTAATCCAACTCCTCCAGAGAAAACTTTAAAAAAATTCACCCATTCAGAAAATCCATCAATCCAGCCGACAACAACCATAAGCATGGTTGTAAGCGACATAATGATGGAGAAAAAAATTCTGACAGAGATTCGATAGTGTGCGATTTCACCTCTAGTACAGTGTGGTGCTAATGCAACAATCTTATCTAGAGGCCGGCACATACCATAGAGAAAATAGCGGCCATCTGCCAGCGGCTCTGCCGCCACCTCCACATGATCCCCCTCTTGAAAAGGAGACAGCCACAGATAACCTTCCAGCTTTTTTCCGTTCAGCTCAAACTCCACCAGATCGCAGTCTTCCTTCATATCGTCACTGCCTAAAAGGGCTGTACCCACGGCAATGCCTCCCATGCCTGCCAAGGCAGCAGCGGCAGAGGCTGCTGCCATTTTTTTGCGCTCCACCACGGCCTCAAAAAAATTAACCCTCTGGGTACTGACACGGTAATTTTCTATACGGCCTTTGAGCAATACCATGGCGGCGCGGCTCATTGCGGCCCTTTTCCCATTGCTGGCGTAAAAACGCTATCGTCATAGCGAAAAAAACAGCTGCCATGGTTGGATGTGTCATGCGCGCTGGCATTGCGCTTATGAATTCTGGGAAGATCCGTACGCGCAGGGTCTTTCCACCCCAGCATAGACAAAACAGATTCTGTAATTTCCACAAATCCAAGGTATTTTCTTGAAACTCTTATGGCTATAATTCCGCAAACGATATAAGAAAATACTCCTGACAAAAGTAAAAAACCAATAAACTTCATCCAGCCATCTAGATTTTTCAGCCATGCGATTGCCATTATCAAAAGAAAAGCCAGTATATATATAAAAAGAAACAATCTAGAATAGAATCGCAAAGACATCCAATAATGAGATATCTTACCTCTGGTGCAATGCGGAGCTAAAGCGATTATTTTATCCAAAGGCCGGCACATACCATAGAGAAAATAGCGGCCATCTGCCAGCGGCTCTGCTGCCACCTCCACATGATCCCCTTCCTGAAAAGGAGACAGCCACAGATAACCTTCCAGCTTTTTTCCGTTCAGCTCAAACTCCACCAGATCGCAGTCTTCCTTCATATCGTCACTGCCTAAAAGGGCTGTACCCACGGCAATGCCTCCCATGCCTGCCAAGGCAGCAGCGGCAGAGGCTGCTGCCATTTTTTTGCGCTCCACCACGGCCTCAAAAAAATTGACCTGCTGGGTGCTAGCGCGGTAATTTTCTATACGACCTTTGAGTAACACCGTGGCTTTGCCATGGTTTGTGGATGGTGAAGTTTTCATGGTTCCAAATCGGTATTTATATTTTATGCAGCAGCTGGTGCTTGCGGGACCAAGCCCACAGCCTTGGCTGCTTTGTCATAGGCTGTGCGCTGTTCTTCCAGCTTGGTAAATTTTTTCTTTTTTCCATAGGCGCTTTGCTCGCACCAGTCTTGCAAATCATCCGGTGCCAACGCCCATACCAACAATTGAATGGCAACCAGTGCTGCAGCCACTTCCCAGCCGGCCATGATGGCGATAAACCGGCCCAGGCCAATGAATGCGCTGCGCTGTACAACACCTTTGGCTACAGCCGTGCCAGTGGCTTTGGCCGCTGCTTGTGTTTCATACGCCGCAATACCGGCCCCCACTCGCTCCAGGAAAACGATTGAACCTTGGCGGACGCCTTGTTTCGCTAACCAGCTGGCCGAAAAACTTAGAGCTGTCAATGAAAAAGCAATAGAAGATCCTATCCCAATAATTGTTTTCAACATGAAAATCATTAAAAATCCATATCTTTCTTTATCATAATTTTCTACTACATCATTAGCATCCCAAACCACCCCTACAAATGCCCCACCAGCACTCATATAAGCCCCCATTGCCTTCCAATAGGTCACAGTTTTGGCGGCTTCTGAAAACAACTTTTTCTCCACCTCCATGGCCACCGTGGAATATGCTGCCACCACCGACATCAGTGAGGCCACGGCCAGCGAATAGTCTTTCAAGCTTTTATCTGCCTGCGCACAAAAAATGGTGAGCTTTGCCATCTCCATCAGCCCTGCCACCACCGCCATGCGGGGGGCAAAACGGTGGTCTTCTGCACTGCCACCTGCTTTGATCTTTTCCCATTCGGCCCGCATGGTGCGGCTGCCATCACTCTCGGAAACCTCGGACAGCGCCAGAATCAAAGCACTTCCTGGTTTGCTCTGGCTCAGTGCTTTCCAGCGCTGCAGCACCTTGGCCCTGATGGCGGGGTCATGCTTGGCCTGCTGTTGAATCAGGCGGCGTACATCCGCCTCTGCAGCACCTGCGCGCACCATCAAGACCGACTGCACAACACACCATGCCAGGCTGTCGGCAATGAAATTCCCCCCCGTCCATTTCAGCAGGGCATAACCTATGCTGCTCATCAAACGGTCTACGCCTGAGTTTTTGAGTGCTTGCTCGCTGCCTGTTGCGCCCTGTTTTTTCTTGGCAAGCTCCGCAGATTTTTGATAAAGGTCGCTCAGCGGCTTGAGGTAGTCCATCGCCGTGGCTGTTGTTTTTAAAAACGCCCCCCCAGCATCTGTTTGCGCATTTTTATGGCTGGCGGCCAGTGCGGCTGTTTTGGCCATCCCTTCGCAGTGCTGGCTTTGGTTGAGCGCCATGGCACGCCAGATCAGGCTTTCCGGCACATTGCCTGGCAGATTGATGATTTCCAGCAGTGCCGCCAGGCCTTGTGCCTCCGAGCCCAGGCCCTCCAACGCCGTGGTCACGGCTTCTTCGTAGCACAGGCCGTCTTCCAGGCTGCTTCCGTCGTAATCATTGAGTGCGCCAATAAACAAAGGCGCTTGCAACCAAGCTTTGACGGATGCTGTGCGTTGTGCTTGCAGCTGCTCTACGGTTTGCGTCAGCGCCTGTTGCTGTTTTTTAAATGCCTCGGCCTTCTTTATGTAGATCTTGGGCTCATACAAACGCCCCCAATCGGATTCCGACATTTTCTTGTAGCCGGCACGGGCCCCTTCCCGCCCTCGTGGTGTATTGAGCGCACGCAAGGCATCGTGCATGGCGTAGCGTGTTTTGAGGCTACTTTGCTTGTATTCATCCAAGGTGTTGCGCTCAATCACGCCATTGCGCTCAGCCTTGTATGCAGCAAAGTCGATGTCGCCATTTTTCAGCTTAGTGACCAGGGTCCGGTGTTCGTTTTTGATGGATTGCACCTCCGAGTCATAGTCTTGCCCTATGTAGTCTTCTGACTCCGCCTCTATGCGATCCAACTCGCTACGTGCACGCTCCGCGCCTTGGTCCCCCACAACCAAGGCGCGGTGTTTGATGAGCTGCTGAATCTCGTCATAGCGCTCGACGGCATCCGACTCCAGCACTCTTTCTTTCAAATACAGGGCCAACCAAGCTTTGGCATCTGTGCGGTAGCCATTGAGTTCATGCGCAATCCCCACGCCATCCCACAATGCCAGCACATGTGGCTTGCTCCCCTGGCTACGCCCTTGCATATGTGCGGCCGTGGACTGCGCCATGCCTTTGCGTAGATGCCAAGGGTAGCGTGTACAAACGCCTGGCACGAGTTCCTTGGTATAGCTGCCGTCCTCCTTGCTGAGTGCCGCCGTAGGCGCGCCATCTTTTAATTTGGAGGTATCCAGCGCCGGCGCATATTCCAGCACGGCTTCCAGCGCACTGGCTTCTGCCAAATTGCCATGACTGTGCTTGCTACCTGCGGCCATTTCAGCAGGGTGAATGCTCTGCATGCGCGCATTGCGCGCCTTGGTGTCGCGCGTGTAGCGCTCCAAGGTCGCATTACTCCACTTGTCTTGGCTGAAGGCAATCCATGTGGGCCCGCATTTCTCGGGCTGCTCGATCACCAGGTAATGCACCTGGGTGTTGTTGCTGCCGTGGCGCGCACATTGCAGCACCGGTGTGCTTTGAGGCTGAGCAAACATAGGGCTGGGTTGGCGTATCAGACTACCGTCAGCACCTACAACATAACACTCCCATAACTTGCTGCCCCGCGCGTTTTTCTCATAGAACAAATACACAAAGCCTGAACGCAATGTGCGCAGCACGTAGTGAAATTCACTTCCCAATGCCACGCTTTTGACCTTATCGCCCGAGACCCAGCCCGGCAGTGCCGGTTTGATGGCGACAGGCGCCACGGCGTAGCGCACAGGCAAGATGGACAAGCCTGTGGCCTTGCACTGATCGCAGCTATTGCCGGCATCCGCCGCCGGCGCTGGAGCGTTAGGTTGACCCATGTTGGTAAAGCCTTTTCAGTAGCTGTTGCTAGTTGCGCGCTGGCTCAATGGCCTGGGGCACATCCATATCGCGCGCAATGCGCTGCCAATCAGTGACCGAAAGGTCGTCAATGAGGGCGGTGAAGTAATCGCCTGCCTGCTTGTGTGCAAGCAGGGCCGCTATCTGTGGGTGCCGGTCAAAGTTCGGATGCACCGTCACCGCTTTGGCAGCGAAAGTGGCTAAGTCATTGCGGTCATCCAGCCCTGCGGCGTGGGCACGGCGCAGGGCAGCCATGGCGGTGCTGCGCAACTGCTCCAGATCGGCATATGTCTGCAAATCAAGGTCCATCAGCATTTGCTGCAGCGCTTCGATGTTGCCAACGTCCACCCACTGCGCGGGGCTCAACCTCAGCGGTATACCAAGGCCTTTGCGTGCGCCTGGTACAGGTGCCAAAGTCTGCACCTGCCCTTTGGGGTCGAGCAGCAAAACCTGGGCAGCTGGCCCCAACAGGCTGCCTTGCTGGGCTGGGCCCAACAACGGCCACAAGGCCCACAAAACCCGGGGATCCTGCAAGCGCAGCCAAACAGCTCCGCCATGGGGGTGGCTTTGCAGCATCATGCGGGCAAGGTGAAGGGCCAGGTCGCTATAAGGCGCTTCACTCAACCACCAACTGCAAGTGCTGCGTCCTTTTCCAGCCCGCAATGACGCAGGCTGAAGTTCTTGGTATGCGGCAAGGCTGCTTGCCGCCAAAGCCTCGCTGCCAGCCCAATTGCTGCTATCAACTTCGGCCAGAACCGGGCAGCGGTTCCATGCCACATCAGGGTGCTGCACCCGCGCAATATGCAGTTTGGCGCCTGCGTGCTTCCATTGCGCCAGATCCGCTTCATCCAACGGCTGGCGCGTTGGGTCTAGCAGCACGGCAATGCGGCCAGAGCCCATTTCTGCCGCGCTCTCATGCAACTGCTGCGAAAGCTGGTCTGCAGCAACGTGCAGAGCCACATCTGCTTCGCCCGCGTTCATAGACCCTGAACCTTTTGCAGCACAATGGCTTCGACCCGCCATTTGCCATCTTGTTTGGCAAGTAGCGCCACATAAAACAGCATGCGTGCTGTGCGTGGCATTTGCTGGCGCAACAGCACCGGTCGCCCTGCCTGCACCGAAAGCTGCCAAGCGCCGATGTGCGCCCGGCGATCTCCGTCAATAAAGACAGCAGAGGCATCCAGTTCGCGAGCAAGTGCGGTGTACTGCACAGGGTCTTGGGCCAACTTCTCTCTGAGCGATTGGCGCAGCTGCTGCAGTGCATCTAACGACACTTGTTCCAGGCCGTGCTGGGTTTCTATCGCGACAGACTCGTAGGCCGACTGATAGATCTGGTGCTGATCTGCTGCCATCATGGCGTGCTTCCTTTGTTGCCCATTTCTTGCGGGCATTTCCAAGCAGATCGCGGCACTGTGGTTGCACCAGTGAGGATGGGATCACCTGCGTAGGTATCGCCCTCCTTGGGCGCCCGCAAGCTGCCGCTGCTCAACAGCGTCATACCGTTGGTGTCGCGCCCGACCACGGTCACAGCCTCACTGGCGGCGGCTTTGCTCTCTGCCTCTGGGCCTTCTACGGCAATGGGATAGGCTTTGAGAACGAAGTTTTTCACCTCACTGCTATCTGCTACTTGGGGCAAACCATCTGCCCCCAGTGTTCTGAGCTGCTCCCCCTGGCTTGGATATCCTTTGGCGATAGTCCAGGCTTCCGTCTTCTGGTAGGCCTCGACTTCCTTGTCTACCCAAGCCATATCGTCTGGCTGTGTGGAGTGCACCGTCTCGTGATAGAGCGTCGTTGCGGCGTCCTTGGCGCTGAGGGTTCCGCTACGCACCAGGGTGATACCGCTATCTGCACCTTGCAGCCCCCCTGCATCAAAACGCTTGGTGGTCCACTGTGTGCCGTCGTAGTAGGGATCTTCAAAGTAGGCCTCATCGACGATGGCGACATCCTGTGCAGCCAGAGCCTCCACTACGTCCTTGTCGCCAGGGCAAAGCTCGGAAAGGATGTCGTCCACACTCCAATCCTGGTTTGGCATAGCGGCTGCCCCATCGCCTGCACGCACTGACTGCAAAGCGCTATGTCCCTGATTTCCAAGCCCTAGCATGCCTGCACCGAAGACTGCAGTCTGTGCCAACTGAGGCTCACAACCACGCATTTCTGAGCCTGAAAGCGCGGCCTCCACACTGCTCGCCCCCGGCCCCACAAAGTTATGCGCCCCCGCCCTGAACGTGACCGCCCCCGGTGCATGGATTTGGATGCCGCTGCCCTCCAGCCGCACATAGGCACCACTCGCCGTCAGCAGCAGGTGTTTGGCAGCCAGTACGCTTGCGCCCTGGGTGGCGCTGGCGAATGTCACGCTTTGCTGGGCGGCGATCTTGCTTTCGCCTTGCTGGCTTTGCACCTCGACGCTGCCAGCGGCCGCATGCAGCTTGATGCCACGCTCGGTGTTGGGGTCGTTGGCGGGGGCCTCATTGCCCACGGTGTACAGGCTCAGGCCTTTGGCCGCAGCCAGCGACAGTTGGCCCTGGGCGATGACTTCAATGTCTTGCCCACCGGTGAGGCTGCTGGTGCTGCCGCTGACCACTACAGCCTGGGTGGGCGTGGCCAGCGCAATGCCTTGGGGGGCTGACAGTTGCAGATGCGCTTCTCCGTAGGCGGTGACGGTGCCCAGCCCGCCTTCGGTGGCACGTATGGAGCCGCCGATACCGGGAGCCAGTGCATTGCCATCTTCCACCTGCTCTGCCATTGCAGCTCCACCTGTTTGGGTGGTGGCTTGGATGACTTCAGCAATATGCGTCAACGCGGCAATGGCAGGCAAGTCTTGGGCCTGGCTGGCTTCATCGGGCAACTGGGCTGTTTGCGTGCGAGCGCTTTGGGCCAGGCTTTGGGCCAGCTCCTGGGCTTGCTGTGTTTGCGCTTGTTCGCTCTGCCCCGCCAGCAAGGCACCCTGGCCTTGCGCCTGTGCCTGGGCGCTGATGAGCACGCCCGCGCCGCCGCGCACCGCGCCCTGGGTGCGTGTGGCCAGCTCTGCACCATGACCACGGCCTGCTCCGCGCTGGTTGTCTGCTTGCTGGCGATGCTGGCCCAGATGCAGCCGGCTGGCCGCCTGGGTGGTGGCCAGGGCTGCACGCTCCTGCCCCGGTGTGCCATCAAACACCAGCTGGCTATAGCCCGGCCCAATCTGGCTGCCACTACCACTTTGGCTACTTTGCAGCTCCTGGGTTTTGATGCCGCTGTAGACGGCGGCATGGGCATGCTCACCACTGTCGCCAGTAAACCAGGCTGGGGCATTGCCGGTTGCGCCTGCCGCACCTGCCTGCTGCTGGTTGCTCTGGCCATTGGCCTCACCCGCACCGTTGTAGACGGCGCCCACCACTACAGGCCGATCGATGTCCCCGCCTACAAAGTCCACCAGCACTTCCAGGCCGATGCGAGGCACGCCCGCATGGCCCCAGTTGTCTCCGGCCACGGCACTGCCCACGCGCACCCAAGCGCCCAGTGTCTCGCTGGCCGGAGCGTTGTCTTCATCACTGGGGTGTCCCTGCCCACGGGCACTGGCCTGGGCTCCCCGCTGCCAGTGGAACTGGATCTGGATGCGGTGGTCACGGTCGCTGTGCACGGGCTGGCCCTGCGTGCCCACCACAATGGCGCTCTGGCTACCGTGCACCGTGGGCTTGGGGTGCAGCAGCATGCCGTGGCCATCACGGTTTAAGGGGCGATACGGGGTGCCGGCACGTATGGCCGTAAAACGGTTGCGATAGAACGGGATGTCGGCCTCTGCATTGCCTTTTGGCTTGTCTGCTTCGGCCCTGCCACCATCAGCACCGGGATCGAGCTGGCTGCGGCCCAAGGCCTGGTCCACTGCGCTTTGCAGATCTTCATCGAAGTTGTTGCGGGCGCTGTGCGACACCTCCAGCACCAGAAAGCGGCGCTCTTCTTCGCTTTCGGCGGCATGTGCATGGTGGCCTTCAAGCACAAAGGTGGTGGCCGGTGCCAGCGTGCGCACCGTCGACTCCCCTTGCCAAACGCGCGCACCTGCTGTCAGGGCCTGGGCCGCGTTGTCCAGCATGCGCTGGCCTTGCTCATTCGTGGGCCACCTGTAGAGCCCTGCGTCGTCTGCCCAGGCCAAAGGCTCTACAGCGCTGCCCAGATGCAAGGCGCTGGCTTGCAGCGGACGCGCATCCACGCTGCGGTAATCCCAGCTGCTTCGCCCCAGCTTGCTGGTTTGCAAGCGGCTTTGCGCTTGCCAATGTTGCAAGGTGTCGCGAGCCTCGGTGACGTCCGCGCGCTGAAATGTCATATGCGTTTGCACGCCGGGCTGGTGAACGGTGACAGCGTCGGCCAACACCAAGGTGTGACGTCCCAGATATGCATTGGCATCACCCTGTGCACTGCCCGTTTCAGTGGCTTGGTGCTCGAACCAGTAATACACGCCCTCCTCAGCCAGCAAGCGTGTCAGAAATGCCAGATCGCTTTCGTGAAATTGGGTGGTGGTGCCGCGCTTGGGATAGACCGCGGCATCGGCCAGCGCCCAACGCCAGGCCACATCCATACCTTCCGAGCCCTGGTAGTCGGCAAAAAGACTGTCGGCAATATCGACCACGCTGCGCTGCTGGAACAAAAAACTGTCCTGGCGCCAACGCAGAAATGCCAGCCAGGGTTCGACTCGCAAGCGATAGCGCGCAAAGCCGCCGTTGCTGGCCTGCAGCTCAAATCCGGTGACATGTCCATGCCAGACGCGCGGCTGACTTTCAGCAGTTTGTATATCGAGCCGCACGGCTTTGCCGAGCAGGCTTTTGAGCGGGATCTGGGCATCGTCACTGAGTGCATCCAGCATCAGCACAAAGCCTCCGCTGTCCATCTGTTCCTGGCCTTGCAGTCGCTCGGCCAGCAGCTTGTCTTCACCCAATGGGGTGTACAGCTTGAGCAAACGGTTGGTCTGCGTATAGCGGGCAGCGGACAGTAGCTGCGCTGCCTGGCCTGCTGTGCTGGCAATGGTGACAGCAGCATTCATGGTCGTATTTCCGTACTAAATCGGCGGAGGCAGAGGTATGGGGCAGGCATAGCCCTACTCCACCTTGTATTTGAAGTCGCCACTCTTGGTGGCGCTCACCTTGACACGGGCTATGGCCTGCCCGTCGACCATGCGGTCCAGTACTGCCCCTGCCACGGCCGGCAGCAAGGTGCCATTGATGATGTGGTCTACATTGCGCGCGCCAGAATCAACTTCGGTGCAGCGTGCCAAGATGGTTTCCACCACCGCAGGCGTCCACTCGAACTGCGCCTTGTGGCTGGCCTGTACGCGGTCACGAATGCGGCCGAGCTTGAGCTGGATGATTCCCTCCAGCACCGCGTCGCTGATGGGGTAGTAAGGCACCACCTTCATACGCCCCAAAAAGGCCGGCTTGAAATGCTTGAACAACACCGGGCGCAAAGACTCGGCCAGTTCGTCGGCAGCAGGCAGCTCCTCAGCCGGTTTGTTCAGACAGGCTTGCATGATCTGGGTGGAGCCGACGTTGGATGTCAGGATGATGAGGGTGTTGCGAAAGTCGATGGGCCTGCCCTCGGCATCGTCCATCTCGCCTTTGTCAAAGACCTGGAAGAACATCTCCAGCACGTCAGGATGTGCCTTCTCGACTTCATCCAGCAGCACCACGCTGTATGGGTTGCGCCGCACCGCTTCGGTCAACACTCCGCCCTCGCCATAGCCCACATAGCCTGGCGGTGAACCCTTGAGCCCCGATACGCTGTGCGCTTCCTGGTACTCACTCATATTGATGGTGACCAGCTTTTTTTCGCCGCCATACAGGATGTCGGCCAGCGCCAATGCGGTCTCGGTCTTGCCCACACCCGAAGGGCCGGCGAACATGAAAACACCACGCGGTTTGTGGGGATCTTCCAACCTGGCACTGGCGGTGCGCACGCGCTGGGCCACGGCCTCGAGTGCGTGGTCCTGCCCGATGACACGCTCAGCCAGCAGCGGTGCCAACCGGCGCACTGTGCGAATCTCATCCTTGACCATGCGCCCTAGGGGGATGCCTGTCCAGGCAGAGACGATTTCTGCCACAACATGGCCGTCGACCTGCAGCGGCACAATGCCGCTTTCGCCTTGCTCCACGCGCAGCTGTTGCAGGGCGGTTTCCAGCTCGGCACATACTTTGTTGGTCGCGGTTTCGGGTTGTGCCATGGCCGCACGCAGGGCATGGATACGTTGCACCAACACCTGTTCACGCGCCAATCTGGCCTCGTCTTCAGCAAGCTGAGCACGTGCCTGCTGCAAGCGATCTGCCAGTTCATCCAAACGTTGAATGGGCTGAACAGCGGTGCCTGCACGCTGCGCATCGACCTCCAAGGCCGCAACCTCCTGCTCCAAACGCGCAATCAGCTTGCGGCCATCATCAATCTGCGCAGGCGTTGCACTTTGCCCCAGGGCCACGCGCGCGCATGCCGTGTCAAGCACGCTGACGGCCTTGTCCGGCAACTGGCGCCCAGTGATATAGCGACTCGACAAGCGGACAGCTTCAGTCACGGCCTCATCCAGCAAGGTGACGCCAAAGTGGCTGGACATGAGCGGCGCCATGCCACGCAGCATGGCGGCAGCCAGCTCTTCGCTGGGCTCGTCCACCTTGACCACCTGAAAGCGGCGCGCCAGAGCCACATCTTTTTCAAAGTATTTTTTGTATTCGGCCCAAGTGGTGGCGGCGATGGTGCGCAGCTCGCCCCGCGCCAGCGGTGGCTTGAGCAGGTTGGCCGCATCGTTTTGTCCTGCGGCACCACCGGCACCAATCATGGTGTGGGCTTCATCGATGAACAAAATAATGGGGGTGAGACTTTTCTTGACCTCATCAATCACCCCTTTGAGGCGATTCTCAAATTCGCCCTTGACGCTGGCACCTGCCTGCAAAAGCCCAAGGTCCAATACCCGCAGCGAGACGTTACGCAGCGGCTGCGGCACATCCGCTGCAACGATGCGCAATGCCAGCCCTTCGACCACGGCGGTCTTACCCACACCGGCCTCTCCGGTGAGGATGGGGTTGTTTTGTCGGCGGCGCATCAGCACATCAATGACTTGCCGAATTTCCCGGTCACGGCCAATCACTGGGTCCAGCTTGCCTTCGCGCGCCCGGGCCGTCAGGTCGTTGGTGTATTGGTCCAATGCTGGTGTGGCTGCAGACAGCCCTACTGCTGTACCTCCTGCTGGATCGACTGCGCCCTCTTGCAGGGTGAACCCATCCTGCGCCTCACTCGAGCCACGTGTGATGTCATGAAAGCGGTGCTTGAGATCTTCTCGACTGATGTGCGCAAAGCGCGGTGATCCGCGCAGTGCCAGCTGTGCCAGATCTGATTCCGTCAACAAGGCCTGCAGCAGATGGCCGGAGCGAATAAGGGCGGCCCCCTCGTCCAATGAGGCCAGCAACCAGGCATGTTGGAGCAATTTTTGTAGGTACTGCGAGAACACCGGCGTGCGGGTGTTGCCTTTTTTGAAACCTTCGATTTCAGCCTCTAGATCGGCCTGCAGTCCGCTCGGGCTGACACCGCTAGCTTGGAGAATGGCCGCAAAGTCGCCATCGGTCTGCTCCAGCAGCGCCAGGAACAGGTGCTCGAGATCGACCTCGTAATGGCCGTGGGCCATACAGATATTGGCTGCACGCTGGGTAGCCATGCGCGAAGCACTGTTGAGCTTGGTGATCAGGGTCTTGAGCGATGTAGTCATGGATAAATAGAACGTTCAAATTTTTCGTTTAACACCACGCTGAATGCACATGCCTCTCCAATCAGTCATGGCAGGACTTCGAGCTCGTACACGGCATCGCTGCGGTCAACATCGCTGCGCCCCGATCCACAGAGAAAACAGTTCCAGCCCAGCCTGGCATCACCCTTTGACTCCAGACTCAGCAGGCCAATAGCACGTCGGTCCAAGATCAGCCGCACTTCGTATTCATAGGTCACGCCAGCTAGCGCCTTGAGCAAACGCGCTAAAGCCCGGGAACATGGCTGTCCGGGATAGAAGGCATCAAACGCGGACCTGTCCAAAGGACCAATCCAGAGGCGTACGCGCAGGTCTCTTTGCCATACCCGCTGCCCTACCAGCGCTGTACGTCCCAATACCGCCTGGCCTGCACCAAGCGCTGAACGCTGGCGCTCCGGAACCTGATACCACTTGCCAGCAAACTGCTCGACACGGATGTTGCAATCAAAATGTGTGCACAAGATGCGCTGCAGATATGCAGCAGACAATGGCCGCTGGCGCCCTGCTGCGGCATAGTGGCCCAGCGTCTCATCGAAGACATGGTCAACCGCATAGGGCTGTGCGATGTCCTCCAGCCTGCGCCCTCCACCCCCGAGCCAAACCAGCGCTTGTAGATACGCACTGCGGCCAGGCTGCTCATCACACAAAGGCAGCCGGTATTTGCGCCAAGCGCGGTAGAAATGACGCAGCGCACGCTGGACAAAGATGTCCAAAAAGGCACTGGCTGCACGTTCTTTGCTTTGCGACTCACGCTGCAGTAATTGCTCGGTATAGCCAGAAGGCAAGGCACCATGGGCACCCAGCAAACTAAAAAAAGCGGGGGTGATTTGCACAGCACCAATCCGCACACCCTGCCAATCGACCTGCTCACCCAGCCAGCGGCCCTCCTCGTCTTGCATGCGCAGCGCTTCAATCTCGCTGGCAGGAAAAGCCAGCGATGTGGAGTTCGCAAAGGAAATCCGGTCAGCCACTTCGCGCATCGACAAGCCCTGGCGCAACAACAATTGCTCCAACAGCTTTACAGCCTGGAAAAATTCGAAGCGATAAAACTGCGTATGCAGCCGCTGCGCTACAGGAGGGTCGAGTCGCCGCTGCGGGGTTGGCATCGTGCCAGCTCCTTTTCTTCCTGCAGAGCAGAGAACACCACCAGCTGTGTGAAGCTGTTGAGATTGACGTAGAGCCCGAAAAACCGGTCAAGCACTGCGACAAATACCTGCAGGCTGCTACCGACAAAGCGCGCCTCATCAACCCGCAGATGCACCTCTACGCCGCGCACAAAGGTTGCAAAAGGCTGGCCAGGCAGCCACTGCATGCTTTGTCGGTGCGTAATACCGACAATGCTTTCAATCTGCTGGGACGACACCGAAGAGCGTCGCCAGTCATAGAGGTACAACAGCTCGCGCAGTGCAGCAGCATCGCCATCGACCAATGACTGATGGCTGAGGGCAAGATGGGACACAAGTCGCCAATGCATACTTTTGCCGCGCCGGGGCCGTAGCGCTGCACTGGGACGACGCAGCAGCCGAATGCGACTGGCCTGCGAATTACCTTCCACGAACAAGTCCCCATTTGCTTTCCCAAACGACAGCAGCGCGGGCAAATCGCGGTTGGTGCAGGTCAGCGCCAGACTCAAGGTCTCGCTTTGTGTGACCAATGGATTGAAGTCTGTATCAATGATGGATATCTCGGCTTCATAGCCAGGGCTACGCTCTGCCAGTTCAGCATTGCGCCGCATCAGCCAGTAATGCGCATTTCGCTGTGGCGTCTGACCATGTTTGAGCGAGTAAAAGGGCTGAAATGACACCACCGTATCGCCTTGTGCGCTCTGGCGCACAAGTTTGACGCTGTCAATGCTGTAGACCTCGTAGGCGGTCGCATTGCGGCCATCAGCCAAAACTGGATAAGAGCCGCTGGCATGCGTCAGGCGGATGGGGTCGCCCAGCTTCTCAAATAAATTGACAACTGGACTGCAACCCGTTTGGAAATGCTGAACGCCAACCTCTTCCAACATTTGCGATGCATGAGAGCCCGCGCGCAAGTCTCGGAATACCAAGTGCAGCACCGCTGCGTTCCCTGTAGGCAGGCTGCGTCTCAGCTCCGCGATATCAATATCGAAAAAGTAAAACTTTTCTGGGAAGGCGAAATGCTCCGCAAGCAGGCCCAACGCGGGGTGTGTCGAGCCTGCTTGTGGCACCAACAGCTCATCCTCGCCAAAGCCGACCGGCTGCAATGGAATTTTTTCCAGCTCAATCCAGCGCTCAGAAGCCTCTGGTGCAACATATGCTGCGCAAATATGGCCCAGCAGTGCATCCATCAACAAGGAAGCCAGCGATGTCTCAGCATCCACGAAAACACGTAGCCTATCTTGCTTAGCCACAGACCAACCACCTTCACCAGCACCGATAGTGAGCGAAAGACAGGAGGTCGCTTGTCGTGGCAGCACGATATTGGAGCTACCTACTGCCAGAGGTTGATAGCGAGCGGCAGTCACCTTCATCGGAGATAGGACCACTTCATACGCAGTGCGAAAACGACAAGGCACCCCGCGCACGGCATTCGACAACAGCTCCGTATGACGCGGTAATATCGTTGGCTGGCTAGGATTTGCACCTGAGGGCAAACTAAACTGCGCGATAGAACAGCTTGGAAAAGGCTTCAGATACTGCGGATACAGAGCATCAAGCAGCGCCTCTGTGAATTCGGGATAATCATCGTCAAGCTTCTTGCTGATACGCGCGCTCAACAGAGCAAACGATTGAATGAGCCGCTCAACATGTGGATCCTCACTACCGTCTTGAGAGATGGTTAGACGGGCTGCGATCTTCGGGTAACTGGCTGCGAAGACCTGAGATTGCTTACGCAAGAACGCCAGCTCGCGTTCATAAAATGGCAGCAAATCTTGCATGTAAAAAACTGCAGTAGCACATTGCTCTGCATTCAATAAGGCACAGGCTGTGGCCTAGCCTTGGACACCGAATATTGAAGAGTGGTTGGCTGCAGCATGGCGTCAAAATTGACTGGCTCACGTATCCCCGGCAACATCAGCACAGCTGAAATATTGAAACACAAAGCGCTACTTCCAGCACGTCGTTTCCCAACCAGCGAAACTTCCACTTGGCGCAGCCGACTCTCATGCCGTGCGATTGCGTTCTGTAATGAATTACAGATATAAACACGATCGTAGTGGCTGACGAGGCTCATGCCGGCAAAATCATTGAGACCATATGTTAAAACAGATCGACTGCACTGGGGATACAGCTCAAGATCAGCCTCACTTAAAGAGATACGGGCATTCAGCAATGACTCTAGGTCATGTGCAACAACGCCCTTCATTTCTTCCGCCGACATTCTTCTCAGCATAGCTGTTGATAAACTCAGCTCGTCATCGAAGAGTTTGTCAAATAATCCTGGTTCAAATCCATTCATCTCTGACACACTCCTGCCCGGAAATTAGGAGTCGCAGCACATTTCCTCACTCTTCGAATGAAACCAATGTGCTACGACCTTGGCTGAATTGGCTTACACCGTATAAGTCTTGTCGTTCTTCGTCAGACTCCATGCCCCCTTGGAGTTACCACTCTGGTTGCCCGCGATTTTTTGCTGGGTATAAGTCCATTGAACAGCGGCATACTTCAATGAAAAACTCTCAGTCGGGACCCCTTCAGATGCGACAGATGGGTTCACGCTAGCGATCAACACGTACTTGAGCTTGATCTCCAAATAGCGCACACGCTTTCCCTCACCATCAGCGCGATAAAACTCAATGGCAACTTCATCAAATGTAGTGCCTCCCGATGCATGCTGATAAAGCAGTGGACTAACAACATCCATAGCCTTAGAGAAAATCATCTCGCCATGCTCACAACGCTCAGCTGTATGGCCTCCTGAAGTCGATGCCGTAGCTGAACGGGGCTGGACGATCTTATGAGACCAAGTATCTACCTCAGTCCAATCCTTGTGATCCTTATCCTGAGATTCACCATTGATATTGGGGCCACTGAATTTAACGTAGATATCCTTCATTACCGCCTCCTATTAGATAAATTTTAAAATAGTAAGCTTCATGTAAAGCTCACCTGGAAATAAGCCTTAAGGCTCTATAAGGGAAAATTATCCTGCCGCCTTGGGCAGATCGGCGACCAGTCGCAAAGAAATTGATAGCTCATCAAGTTGGAAATGGGGACGCAAAAATGCTACTGAACGATAAACGCCAGGTTTCCCAGGAACTTCTGCTACCTGAATAGATGCTTCTCGTAATGGAAGCTGGGCTTTTTGTTCTTGCGTTGCATTATCATCAAGTAGAACATACTGAGAAACCCAACGATTCAGGAAGGTTTCTACATTTTGTGCCGAAGCAAAGCTCCCTATCTTATCTCGCATCATGGCTTTTAAATAATGCGCGACACGAGATACAGAGAAAATATATTGAAGCTGAGCAGAAAGTACCGCATTAGCATTTGCACTATCTGTGTTGTATTTTTTAGGCTTCTGTCCTGACTGAGCGCCAAAGAAGGCTGCATAGTCAGTATTTTTACAATGCACCAAAGGGATAAAGCCTAGATCGCTAAGCTCTTTTTCGCGACGATCAGTAATTGCTATCTCTGTTGGACATTTGAGTGCAATCTCACCTTGATCAGTCTTGAATGTGTGGGTCGGCAGATCTTCCACTAACCCCCCGCCCTCGACACCACGTATAGCTGCACACCACCCAAATTCATCAAATGCTGTTGTCAATCGTGTGGCAAATGCCCAGGCTGCGTTGCACCACAGGTATTTCGAATGATCGGTTCCGTCAACGTCTTCAACAAAGTTGAAGCTATCAACCACCGTACCCTCTTTAGGATCATACGGAAGACGGCCCAAGTAACGCGGCAAGGTCAGGCCCACGTAGCGGGAATCTTCTGATTCACGGAACGACTTCCATTTAGCGTATTCGACTGTATCAAAGACTTTGGCCATATCCCTTGGACGGCCTAGGTCCGAAAAGCTTTCCAAGCCTAAAAGTTCGGGGGATGCAGAGCTAATAAATGGAGCGTGAGCAGCGGCGGCAACATGTGACATCTGCTCAAGAAAATACATATCCTCTGGCTGACGAGTGATTTCATAATCACCGATCAAAGTACCAAAAGGTGCACCACCAAAAGTCCCGAACTCTTCCTCATAAACCTTCTTAAACATTGCGCTTTGATCAAATTCGATAGCGGATTTGAAGTCGCGTACCAAATCGCGCTTGGTTGCATGCATCACCCTGATTTTTAGCATTGCACTGGTATTGGACTCCTTGCACAGATAGTCCAGCCCACGCCAAGTACTCTCCAGCTTCTGGAACTCAGGTGCGTGCATTACCGCACTGAGCTGTGCTGATATCAGCTGATCCAGCTCTGCCACGCGGGCATCCAACGTAGCCGAGAGGTTATCGGAAAGCAACATGCTCCCATCAAGGACCTGCGCAACAAGTTCCCCCACGATATCCCGTGCTCTCGCATGCTCGGCATTTGATTTTGCGACTTTGCTCTGCTCAACAATTTGGTCAAGCAAATCAATTTCAGCTGCTTCTTCTATCTGCGATGGAGCGGTGACTGCCGTTTGATTAATCATCTCGCGTCTCCTTACTCATCTCGTATCTTGACAGAACTCAGCCGTTGCAGTGCCTCAGTATTACCAAGAACATCTGCTAGCAATTCTTCGAGCTTGTCATTACCTGCAAGCTTGTTCCGAAGGTCTGCCAACTTGGAGCGCGCTTCCAAAAGTTTGCGTAGAGGTTCAACTTGCGACACTACAGCTTCAGGTGAGAAGTCATCCATTGAAGCAAACGATAAGTCGACCGCAATAGAGCCACCACGTGACTCATCAAGCTTGTTCGGAACCTTAAATGCGGCGCGTGGAGCGATCCCCTTCATTACATCATCAATATTATCTCTATCAATATTGACGAAATTACGCTCCTTAAGTTTTGGAAGTTCCTTTTCAGACTGCCCTGCCAGATCTGCAACGACCCCCACAACGAAAGGTAACTCCTTTTTCTCAATAGCGTCACCCAACTCCACGTCATAGGTCAACTGCACCCGCGGCGGACGGACCTTTTGCAGTCTTTTTTGTATGCTTTGTTTTTTCGTTGCCATATTTTCCTCTATAAGGAAGCTGCCGATCTCTGCATAGCATCCATGCTTACTTTTAATGCAATAAGAATTACTTCAATGATCCAAACGGATTATTTCCGCGACTTGGTGCCGGTACCGGTGCTGCAGCAGGTGCTGAATTTGCAGCAGGGGTTGCTTGGCTTTCCGTCGCAGACTTAGGTGAACGCTGAGGAGAGGGAGATTTGCGCACTGGAGCTTTGCTTTTGGGCTCCAAGACAGGCTCGCCCAGCGTCTCACGCAGCATGAGAGCAAGCTTTACGGCATCGACTTTGGCATCACCGGCCAGAGCGGCATCATTGCGCAGGTCTTCCAACGAGCGCACAGCCAACCTTAAACCGCCAACAGCCGTAACGCTTTTAGCCTCTCTACTTGACGGGTCACGTCGCAATGTTTCCTCTGCAGCAACGATTGCCTGGCTGTAATGCCCTTGCGCGAATTTTATTTGTGCAATCTTGGACCATGGAACACCTTGAGAGGGATTATCCTCTGCAATTTTTTCATAGGAGATAACAGCCGCATCCTGCTTGCCTGCAACGAGTAAAGCCTCGGCATCCGTCATACGCCTCGCATAATCTTCAGCCCCTCCAGACCCTCGATTCGCTGTCGCACAACCTGTTAAAAATCCTGCACCAACCAACACTAAAGCCAGACAGTATTTTTGCGAAAAAAACATTTTCATCTCACTATTTTCAAACAAATACATATACCTAAAATACTCTCTATAGAGAGTCAAACTCATCTTCTTCAGAGGGCGCCGCATCGACTATCTACAGCCGTACTTAGAAAGTCAACAACCGAGTATCCAGATGGACAACTGGATACCGAAACACCCAAAGTAGCGCATATGATATGCAGGCTCCAGACTAGATCCCACTGTACTTTGTTACGCAAAGTTCACGAAACCGCTCCATTCATCTTTTTATATCGAAACGGTATAAGTCGAGCAAGATGCCATAGGCCCTATATGCCGGCAGGATGGATGCGCATGATGAACGGCAATGTCATCCGAAATTAAATGCTACAAGTGTCATCGTTTGCTATCTATATGAAGCCAGTCACACATTTCATTGCATTAACAATAATTACACTTCTGCTTCCTGGGTGTGCATCTCCTGTCGCCGCCATTGGCAGTGCAGCCCTTCAGATCATGGGGGTTGGGAAACCCGAAGTCCCCGAAGAGCAAAAGCCCCCTCGTCAAATGAAGTTACAACTTCAGGCGGGGGCTAATCTCAATGCAGATGAGAAGCAGCAGGCGCAAGCAGCTGTGGTGCGCATATACCACCTCAAAGATGCCAATGCATTCTGGCTCGTGCCGTATGACACTTTTGTCCTGCCTGATCGAGACCGTGCTGCGCTCGGGAGCAGTCTGGTTTCTGTACAGGAAATCACTTTATCTCCTGGGCAAACTTACAACGTAATTGAAAAAGTTCCCCAGCAAGCCAAATACGTGGGCATCGTCACATTGTTTTATGCACCTGCACCACAGCGCTGGCGCATTGCCTTTGATGCAGAAAAATCGGAGAAAGACGGAATTTTGGTTGGCATTCATGCCTGCGCCATGACTGCTACGCGCGGCAGCATCCAGTCATCCCAAGCGCCTGAACAAACTACACAAACAAAAGCGCCCCAATGGGGCAGCCTTGTATCCATTAACTGCCCAGCGGCTTCCTGATTCTTCCCCCCCACAGCCTGAGCATCTACCGTGAGCTACACATCCAAAATTTTATGGGGCGAGGGACTCTTTCTTCGGCCTCAGCATTTCCAGCGGCAAGACGCATACCACGAGTCCCGCTTACACCACACAGCGCTCTCACTGCACCCTTATTACTGGGGCGTGCGAGCCCTCTCTTTTGATCTTGATGCGCTTGCGAGCGGCATGTTGCGCACCTCGCAGCTTTCCGTCATTTTTCCAGATGGCGAGCCCTATTCCGCCCCTGGAGCCGACCGACTCCCTCCGGCCATTGCACTGGACTCATTACCTTCTGGCCAAACTGAATTCACGTTCTATCTTGCACTGCCCCCCATGAAAGACCTTGGCAACAACAGCAGTGGACAGTCCAACAGCCTTGCCAATGCAAGCATGGCCCGCTACGCCGATGACGCAAACAGTTGCGCAGACCTTTTTACCAACGCTGTCGACGCAGAAGTGATCTATTTGCGCAAGAACGTGCGCCTGATAGTCGATAGCGAGCCACGCGATCAGCTCGTCACGCTTCCGGTGATTCGTATCCGCCGCAGCTCCGCCGGAGGCTTTGAATACGACCCCTCGTTTGTCCCGCCCACCGCCTCCATCGAAGCCAGTCCAGCCATCTACCAGCAATTGCGTCGATTGCTCGACATGCTTCAGGCCAAAGTCAATTCCCTCTATGGCTTTCACCGTGAGCCGAGCAAAAACATCATCGAGTTCCGCTCAGGTGATGTAGCCTCGTTCTGGCTGCTGCATACCGCCAACGCGGCCTTCGCCACACTTTCGCACCTGTTTCGCCAGCCGGCATTGCATCCCGAGCGGCTGTTCCAAGAGTTGCTCGGACTTGCCGGCAGCCTCATGACCTTTACCAAGGCACATACGCTGGCGGATCTGCCGACCTATATGCATGACAACCCTGGCCCGGGTTTCGCCGCCCTCGACAGTCTTTTGCGTGAGCTGCTCGACACGGTTATTTCGACGCGTTACTTCGCCATTGCCCTCACCGAAACCCGGCGGTCGTTTCACGTTGGTCATCTCGACTCCGGAAAGATCGACGACAAGACCTCGTTCTACATCAGTGCGACATCCAGCATGCCTGCGGCAGAACTGGTCGAGGCCATCCCCATGCGCCTGAAAGTTGGTGCACCAGACGACGTTGACAAATTTGTGCTCTCTGCCATGCCTGGTGTGCGGCTGGGCTACACGCCCCAGGTGCCTCCGGCCATTCCAGTCCAGCCTGGCGCCTGCTACTTTTTGCTCGATAGCCGCAATCCTCTGTATGAGCGCATGCTGCAGGCCCAAAGCGTGGCCATCTACACGCCCAACGGCATTCCTGACCTCCGTATCGAACTCATTGCCGTCACATCATGAGCACCACAGCCCCCTCTTTGCTTGGAAGCCCCTCCGCCAGCCCACTCCCTCCGTCTGCTGGTGACGCCCGCTATGGAGCGAACGCCACTCTGCTCGATTTGCTGTACGACGGGCTGGTGATGCTATTTCTACTCAAGAACAACAACACCCCTTCGCAAGCCGACGCGTTCTTCCAGGAAATGCAGCGCTACCTCGGCGAGTTTGAACGCAATGCGCGCAAATATGGAATCAGCGCCGAAGAGGTCTACGCTGCCAAGTACGCCTTTTGCGCCAGCGTTGACGAATTCATACTCGCCAACCCCGAGGCTGCCATTCACGTGGAATGGGAGCGCCGGCCACTGCAGCTGACCTTGTTCGGGGATCAACTCGCTGGCGAAAATTTCTTCAAACTTCTGGAAGAACAGCGCGCGTTGGGAGCTCCTCGCCTGCAGGCCATGGAGGTATTTCACATCTGCTTGCTACTGGGCTTCCAGGGGCAATATATGCTGGAAGGACCGGAAAAACTGGCCTATTTGACGGCCCGCCTCGGTGATGAAATCGCCAACATCAAAGGCCAGCGCGCTGCATTCTCACCCCACTGGTCGTTGCCCGACCTGATCACACACGCACTCAAACGCGAAGCGCCCCAATGGGTGGTTGCAGCCGTCTTCTCGCTGATCGGGCTCACCGCCTTCATTGGCCTGTCCACCCACCTCAATTCTGCTTCGCGTGACCGGCTTTCCGCCTACCAGGACATTGTGCAACTGGGTCCACGCCAAGCGAATTTGACGATTTCGCTGCCCTAGCCATTCGCTGTGTCATCTCCGTGATCGCCCATGTCCATTCATGCTCAGACCACCTTGCGGAGCATCAGCGGCCTGAGCGTGGCGCGGCTTTGCCTGCAAGATGGGAGAGGCGCAGGCGGCCGCGCCGGACTGCCTGCCCAACTCACCCACAGTAGCAAAGAAGAACAGGTCGCGGCCCCGAGAAGCTTTTCACTGCCGGCCACTCAGGAGGTCCTTGAGTTGAGCGGGGAAGGCAGCACGCTGACCACGCCCTCCGCGCTGGGCATCAAGGGGCACAACCAATGCGGCTCCACTTCACCTTTGTAGTCACTGCGCAATAAAAGCCTGCTTTATCTATGTCTTCCCCTCCATTTTCTGACCTCTCCGCACTGCTAGAGCCCATTACCGCTGAACAGCCCAGTGGGGCAGATATGCTGCTGAGCACGGATTTCGATGACATCCAGACGGCGCGGCAACAAGAGGACATGTCCTTGGACCAGGGCGAGTGGGTCACCGATCGTAAGGAAGCCGATTTGCCTTTTGTGGTCCAGCGCTGCATCCAGTTGCTGCAGGAGAAAACCAAGGACTTGCGCCTGGCCATCTGGCTGACCGATGCACTGACCAGCCAGCATGGTCTGCAAGGCTTGACACAGGGCTATGCCTTGCTCGATGCACTGGCCTCGCGCTATTGGGACAGCGTGCATCCGGCACCCGAAGACGGCGACATGAGCGCACGCATAGGCAATATCAGCTGGTTCCTCAAACGCACGGTGGAGCAGCTGGAACGCGCACCACTGCTGCGTGCAGGAAGCGCCCACATCAGCCTGCTCACCTGGCAAAGCGCGGTGGCACTGGATCAGGCCGTGCGCCGCAACCCATCAGAGGCCAGTGACATCGTGCGAGGCAAAACCACGCTCGATGAGCTGGAGCGCCAGCGGGCGCAGGTGCCCAGCAGCCAGTTGCGCGCCCTCGGCCCTCAATTGGCGCAATGCCGGTCAGCGCTGTCTGCCTTTGAAAACACACTGGATGCGCAATTGGGCGACGAGGCCCCCAGCTTTGCCGCCGTGCGTGAAATGCTGGACCAGCTGCAGCATCTTGTCCGCCGCTGGGGTGGCGGCGATGAAGTCCCCGCTGGCAGCATGCCCGCTGCCAACGCCGTGCAAGCCATTCCCCAGACCGCTGCAGACACCACCATGCCTGCAACCCTGCAGACCTCAGCGCATGTCCACCAGAGCAGCCACGGCCAGCCCCACACCCCGCTCACGCGGGCAGATGCCATAGCCTTGCTGCAGCAAGCCGCTGCATTCTTTGAGCGCACCGAGCCCTCCAGCCCCGCAGCCTATATGGCCAAAAAAGCGGCGCGCTGGGCCCAACTGCCCCTGCATGAATGGCTCAAACATGTGGTCAAAAGCAATGAAGAGCTAGCCCAGCTGGAAGAAATGCTCGGCGTGACCAGCCACGCCCGTGTAGCACCCGAGAACTGAGCCACGCTCCCTACGCATTGAATGTGGAGCCAGCATGCCGCTGGCAGGCCTAAGAGCGTGTTCAAAGTCTCCTGAGCAAGAGCCCCAAGAACGCCAGATGGACGAACTGCAAGCTGGTGTTGAGCCAACGCTCGCAGTTTTTCCATAACCTTCTGTTCTTCTCCAGCCAGGCGAAGCTGCGCTCCACTACCCAGCGCTTGGGCATGACCTTAAAGCTGTGCATCTCGCTCCTCTTGGCGATTTGCACCGTCACGTGCTCGCCCAGAATCTCTTGTACGCCCTGCGCAAAGGGCTGGCCCACGTAGCCGCTGTCGCACAGCACGCCTTGCACTCGCCCCAACGTCCGCTTACAGCGCTGCAGGGCCTGCAGGGCACCTTTGCGGTCCGTTACCTCGGCCGTGGTCACCGCAATGGCATGTGGCAGCCCCTGCGTGTCCACCGCAATGTGGCGCTTGATCCCACAGACCTTCTTGCCCGCGTCATAGCCCTTCAGCCCCGCCGTGTCCGTGTTCTTCACGCTCTGCGCGTCCACAATCAAGAACGCGCTGCATGCGTTGCGCCCCAGTTTCTCGCGGGCCGCGCCAACCTGATTTTTTTAAAGCCTGCTCCAGCAGGCTGCCACCCTCGCGGGGCTCGCTCCAGATCGCCCAGTACGAATGCACCGTGCGCCACTTGGGAAAGTCGCTGGGCAGCGCTCGCCACTGGCAGCCCGTGCGCAGCAGATACAGCACGGCGCAGAACACCTCGTAAAGCTCCACCTTGCGTGGGGCCGTCCTTTTGCGCGCACTCTCCAGCATTGGCCGGATCACTTCGAACTGCTCGCGCTTGATATCGCTGGGGTAGCCTTTTCTCATCCTGCGAGCTTCTCACATCTGGCGAGACTTTGAACACGTTCTAAGAGCGTGTTCAGCCTTGCCGTACCTTGGCACCTTGGTACTGCCTGCGGCTTCACGACTCGTCTCAAGCGCAAATCTACGATTTGCCGAGTTTTGTTCGCCGCTCTAAACCGGGGCCGCAGCATGCGCTGCGTCCACCTGGCGCTGCAGCTCTGCATAGCGCCCATAGCGTAACACCTGAGGCAAGGCCTGCACCCGGGCATCGCCGTAGCCGGTGCTGTGCCAGGCAAAGCGCACGCCAGCAGCCTGGGCGCAAGCCGCATCGGCATGGGTATCGCCAAAGAAGACGGCATCGGCGGGCGCCACGCCCAGCTCCTCCAGCGTGCGCAGCAGCGGCTCGGGTGAGGGCTTGCCCACGCCATAGGTGTCCGAGCCGGTGATGGCACCAAACCCGGCCGCAATGTCCAGCTGCTGCATGCCATCGCGCGCCAGGCGCTCCAGCTTGTTGGTACACACGCCCAGGGCCACCCCTTGGTTGCGCGCCCAATGCAGCCATTCGGGCACGCCGTCATACAAGCGGGCCTGGCTGGGGTTCTGGGCCGCGTAATGGGCTTCAAATTCGGCACGCAAACGCACCAGGTCCGTGGGCGCCGGATAGCCTCGCTCCACAAACACATCGCGCACCAACTCACCCGCCATGCCATGCAGATTGGGCAGTTGGTAGCCCAAGGGCAAAGCGGCATGGCCATAGTCCACCAAGGTGGCGCTGGCGGCCGCCAGAATGTCGGGCCTGCTGTCCAGCAAGGTGCCATCCAGATCGAACACCCAGGCCTTGACTTCACTCCACTGCACGGGCAATTGCTGCACACCCACCTCCTCTTGAATCGCGACGGCCACCACACCCGGCAGGTGCAGTGCATGAACCGTTGATTGTGCACCGCAACATGTCACCACTATGGCGGCTGTACCCATACCCCGGTGTCGCACTGCGGCGCCTGTCGTACGCAAACGCATCACACGTGCCGCTTGCTGGCCCCTGCTGCAGGCAGGCGTGTGTCTTCCAAGGGCACATCGGCCTGGGCATGCAAGGCCTCGATGATGTGACAGCGGGTGTCACTGCCATCACAGCGGTCACGCAGCGCCAGCAGCTCCTGCTCCAAGATCTGCAGCTCATACAGGCGCTCGCGCACATGCTGCAAATGGCCGTTCACGGTATGGTTGGCAGCAGCGCAGTCGGACTTGTTGTTCAAATCCAGCACCAGCAAAGTCCGCACCTCCGCCAGCGACATGTCCATGGCCCGGCACATGCGGATAAAACGCAGCCGGTGCAAATCCGCATCGGTGTAGAAGCGGTAGTCGTTCTCGGCGCGGCCGCTGGGTTGCACCAGGCCTTCGCGCTCGTAGTAACGAATATTGGCAGCCGTGACGCCAGACATTCGTGCGGCCTCACCAATGCGATATTGGGACATGCTTGACCTTGAAGTGGGTTTCAGGTTTCCAATCATGGCATGAGCAAAAATCATCCACGCCACGAAGAGGCTTACACCCACAGTTGCTGCGGCGGCGGTAGCTGCGCACCCCCACAACCCCAAGGCATGGCCGCGCCATCTCCGTCACGCCCTGCAACGGACAAGCATGACCATGGTGAGCACGCAGGCCATGACCATGACCATGGCCCACAAACCGCTGACGCCGACGCCCATGCCGGCCACGACCATGGCGTGCTGCCCGGCTGGCCGCGCATCACGGCCGCGCTGGTGCTGGCAGTTCTGGCCGAAGCCGCACACTGGGGCAAATCCACGCTGCCCTGGCTGGAATATGCCGGCATGGCCCTGGCCGTAGTCGCCATTGGCCTGGCAGGCCTGGGCGTCTACAAGGCCGGACTGAAAGACCTGGCCAAGCTGAAGCTGGGCATCCACGCGCTGATGGCCGTGGCGGTGACCGGTGCCTTTTTGATTGGCCAATGGCCGGAAGCCGCCATGGTGATGGCCTTGTACGCTGCGGCCGAACGCATCGAAGACCAGGCCATGGAACGCGCCCGCCAGGCCATTCGCAGCCTGCTGCAACTGGCGCCTGAAACCGCCGACGTCATCCTTGCCGATGGCAACGTGCGCAAGACCGCCGTGGCCGAAGTGGCCCTGGGTGCACTGGTACGCATTGCCCCCGGAGCCCGCGTGCCACTGGATGGCACCGTGACGCAAGGCGAAAGCAGCGTCAACCAGGCCCCCATCACCGGTGAAAGCGCCCTGGCAGATAAAGAGCCCGGTGACGCGCTGTTCGCCGGCAGCGTCAACCAGCACGGCATGCTGACCATGGAGGTCACAGCCCCCGCCACCGACAGCCTGCTGGCGCGCATCGTCCACGCTGTGGAGCAGGCCCAGGCCACGCGCGCGCCCACCCAGCGCTTTGTGGACCGCTTTGCCCAGGTCTATACCCCCGCCGTGCTGGTGCTGGCCGTGCTGCTGGCCGTGCTCGCACCCTGGCTGCTGGGCTGGGCCTGGCACGATGCGGTCTACCAGGCCCTGGCCCTGCTGGTGATTGCCTGCCCCTGCGCCCTGGTGCTGTCCACCCCCGTCACCGTGGTCAGCGCACTCACCGCCGCAGCACAGCGCGGCATCTTGATGAAGGGTGGCCGCTCGCTGGAGACCGCCCGCCTGCTGCACGCCGTGGCCCTGGACAAGACCGGCACCCTCACCAGTGGCAGTCCCAGCCTCGTGCATTGGCAGGCCTGGACCGGTGACGCCACTGCCTCGCAGCCTCAAGACCTGGCCCGCACAGCCTGGCGTCTGGCCAGTGGCTCGGACCACCCGGTCTCGCGCGCCATTGCGGCCGGCCTTCCCTCCGGCCCCGCCTCGGACGCCGTGCAACACCTGCAAGCCCTGCCTGGCCGGGGCGTACAAGCCTTGCTGGACGGCCAGCGCTGGACCCTGGCCAATCTGCGCTGGGCCCGCGAACAGCAGCTGTCCAATCCGGCACTGGAGGCCTTGCTGGAGCAGCAAGAAGCCCAGGGCCGCACCGTGACCCTGCTGGCCGATGGCCAAGCCGTGCGCGCCCTGTTTGCCGTGGCCGACCCGCTGCGCCCACAGGCCGCCGAGGCCGTGACCCAGTTGCTGGCCCTGGGCGTGACGCCCGTGGTGCTCAGCGGCGACAACCAGGCCACTGTGTCCACCATCGCCGCCGAGGCCGGCATACGCGATGCGCGCGGCAGCTTGCTGCCCCAGGACAAGCTCGACGCCCTGGCCGTGCTGCAGCGCGATGTAGGCCCCACCGGCATGACCGGTGACGGCATCAATGACGCGCCGGCCCTGGCCCAATCCGACCTGGGCTTTGCCATGGGTGGACGCCACAGCACCGGCATGGCCATGGAAACCGCCGACGTGGTGCTGATGAATGACGACCTGCGCCGTATTCCCGAAACCATTCGCCTCTCGCACAAGGCCCATGCGGTGCTGTGGCAGAACATTGCCCTGGCCCTGGGCATCAAGGCGGCCTTTTTTGGCCTGGCTATGGCCGGCATGGCCACCATGTGGATGGCCGTGATGGCCGACATGGGGGTCAGCCTGCTGGTGGTGGCCAACGGCCTGCGCCTGCGCCGCTGGCGAGGGTGATTCCCGCGCGCTGCGACCTATCGCCGCAGCGCCGCACACCCTGCGTCAACACGGATAAATTCGCATGAATTCTGCGTATAAACCCCGATAGACTTTCGACTTCTATTACCGAATATCGATCAAGCGCCGGATTCTTGTCCACCAAGACCGCTCACACCCACCTCCGCACTGCCGCGCAGTCCGGGGGTTTTTTGTGGTCGTGCGGGCCAGCCCGCTTTGGCTTGCTGCTCTGGCCCTGTACCGTTTTTTCACCATGAACGCGCCCTCTTCCGTCTCTGCAGCCACACCGGCTGCGGCACCTACGCTTTCCGCTCCCGCCAACCTTCCCCACTCATTGGTAGAAGACGCTGCAGCCCTGTTTACCGGCTGCGTGCTGATTTCGGTGGGCATTGCTCTGTGCGCGGGCGCGCAGTTGCTCACCGGCGGCGTGGTGGGCCTGGCCTTTGTGCTGCACTACGCCACCGACCTGCCGCTGGGCCCGCTGTTCTTTGCGCTCAACCTGCCGTTTTACTGGCTGGCCTGGCAGAAAATGGGCCGCACCTTCACCCTCAAAACCTTTGCCGCCGTGCTGCTGCTGTCGCTGTTGACCACCTTGCAGCCCCGGCTGATGCACCTGGGCGAGTTGCACCCGCTGTATGCCGCCATTGCCGGCGGCCTGCTCATGGGCGTGGGCATGCTGGTGCTCTTTCGCCACCGGGGCAGCCTGGGCGGCATAGGCATTGCCGCCCTCTATCTGCAAGAGCGTTACGGCTGGCGCGCCGGCAAGGTGCAGATGGCGCTGGACTGCGTCATCTTGCTGCTGGCCTGTGTCACCGTGTCGCCCGAGAACGTGCTGTGGTCCATTGTGGCGGCCGTCACACTCAATCTGGCCCTGACCATGAACCACCGCCCCGGCCGCTACCAGGTGGTGTGAGCTGCTAGCCCATGGCCGGAGTGGAAGCAGGGCAATTGCATTTATGAATAAGAATTATTATCATTACTGCAATTTCACCCTTTCGGAACCGCACCATGGCCACTCTGTCCCTTGCTCACCCCCTGCCCACCCCTGCTGCCATGGGCATTTCCATGGTTGCCGCCTCGCCCGCTTCCCAGGCGACCTTGCACAGCGACGATCTGCTGCAAGGCCAGAAGACCGTGAGCATCGTACACAACGGCTCCACCTACCGCCTGCAAGCCACCAAGCTGGGCAAGCTGATTCTGACCAAATAAGCCCCTGGGCCGCTTTCGCGGTGGCCCTTGGGCGCGGTCTCTCGCCTGCACTGTGCCGTCTTGAGCACCAGGGGCAAGACTGGTGCGATATACCAGCCATCCCTTTGGCTACGGCCTCTGCATTTCAACAGCTTGCCGGTCGAGGGTATGCGTTGACTTGCTATTTTCTGCATAGCTGCCAAAGCGCTCCACTGCAGCGGTTGCGGGCTTTTGTCTTCCAAGTTGGCTGATGCGGCCCGCTCAGCGGAACTTTTGCGCACTGCACGTATCATTCAAGACATGCGTCGCATGCTGACCTTTTTCCTGGTGTGTTTGCTGGCCCTGCGGGGTCTGGCGGGCGACGCCATGGCCATGGGCAGCTTGCCAACCATGGCAACAAAGGCCACGGCCCACACCAGCATGGCCCACAGCGCAGACCATGGCAGCCACCACGCACAGGCCGCTGTGGCTGCCTCCGAGTTACTGGCCCTGCACCACCACAGCCCCGAAGACAGCCCCCGTCCCATGACGTACGGCGACATCTGCGCCGCGGCAGACGCCGCAACACCTGCCTGTGGCGAGCACAACCATGGCGCGCCCTGCGCCGCCTGTGTGATCTGCCACTCGGCCGTCTCTCCCACCATGTTGCTGCCCGCCATGGCCGGAGAACTGCCCCACGCCCAACCCCTGAGCGCACCCGCGCGCTTTGCCAGCGCCCAGCCGCTGCAGGCATCCAAACCGCCTATTTCCTGAGACCTGACGCCCGAAGTGCGTCCGCACGCGACCGGTTGCTCTTGCAGGCCGGCCCGGCCGACGCCGTGTTTGTCATGTTTCAGGAGATATCCGCATGCGCCTCGCGCACTCTCTCTCCCTGTGCAGCGCCACCCTCTGGGCCGCTGCCACTCCTTGGGCCTGGGCCCAGACCGCCCCTTCTGCAGATTCACCTGCGGCATCCGGCGCCGCCGCAGCCAACTGGCTGAATCCGGCAGCCCCCAGCCTGCCCTTGCAGCACCAAAGCCTGCCAGCCAGTGGCGCTGTAGAACAAGCCAGCACCACCTGGGCCGACGCCCATGCCGCCGTCGCCGCCTTTCCGCGCGGCCATGCCGATGTGCTGCGCTGGGAAGCCGTGCAGCATGCAAGCGCCGCACAACCCGCCCTGGATGCAGCCTCCCGCAATGCCATGCCCGCCCAATGCCCCATGGGCATGGCGCATGGCGCGCCCCATAGCCCCGCCGGCCAGCCCGCCAACAGCGCGCCACCCACGGCGCCCACGGCCGCCCCGGCCCCGCATGGAGGCTCGCACTGATGGCCTCCACCCTGACCCGCACCACCACCCGCCTCTCACCGCTGTTGGCCGCCCTGGTACTGGCCGGCTGCGCCAGCGTCGCACCGGACGGCCTGCGCAGCGCGGTGGGCGAGCACACCGAAGGCCGTTTGCCCAGCCAAGCGACCTTGGCCGACCCCTCACCCACGGCCCGCGCCCAGGCACAGCAGCAAATCGCCGCCTGGCTGCAGCAGCCGGTGGATGCCGACAACGCCGTGCGCATCGCCCTGCTCAACAGCCCGGCACTGGAAGCGCAAATGGCCGCACTGGGCATGCAAGATGCCCAGCGCGTGCAGGCGCTGACCCTGCCCAATCCCACGCTGACACTGGGCCGCTTCGTCAACGGCCATGAGCGTGAGATCGAGCGCCAGCTCAGCTTTGGCCTGGTCAGCCTCATCACCCTGCCCTGGCGTGCACGCTGGCAAGGCTGGCAAATGGAACAGGCCACGCTCACCGCCGCCCAGCAAGTGCTGCTGCATGCGGCCGACACGCGCCGCGCCTGGCTGCGTGCCGTGGCCGCCCAGCAAAGCCTGCAAACCGCCCAGACCATGCACGAGGCTGCTGCGGCCGGGGGCGAGCTGGCCCGGCGCATGGCGCGCGTGGGCAATTTCAGCAAGCTGGAGCAGGCCCAGGAACTGCGCGTACAGCAAGAAGCCGCGGCCCACCTGGCCCGCACCCGGCTGAATGCCGCACTGGAGCGCGAGCAACTCGCCAGGCTCATGGGCCTGTGGGGCCCGCAGGCCGGCTTTGCCCTGCCCGCCGCATTACCGCCCCTGCCCCAAGCCGAGGCCTTGCGCGGCGGTGAGGACGCCGAAGCCACCGCCCTGCGCGAGCGCCTGGACCTGCGCGCCCTGCGGCGCGACCTGGACACCACGGCCGAGCGCCATGGTTTTGCCCGCGTGGGCGCCATCTTTGGCGACATCGGTGCCAGCTACAGCCGCAACACGGCCACCGAGCGGGGCACCCGCCACGATGACGTCACCCGCGGCTGGGAGCTGGACATTCCCCTGCCGATTTTCGACTGGGGCGGTGCCGCCAGCGGCGCGGCACGCGCCAATCTGCAGCGCAGCGCGGCCCAGCTGCGCGATACCGCCTTGCGCGCGCGCAGCGAAGCCCGCAGCCACTGGCAACGCTACCGCACGGCCTACGACCTGGCGCAGCAGCAGCGCAGCGAGGTCCTGCCCCTGGCCCAGTTCATGCAGGACGAGGCGGTCTACCGCTACAACGGCATGTTCATCAGCACCTGGCAGTTGCTGGCCCAGGCCCGCGCCACCGCACAAGCCGTGGCCACGGCCACCGAGGCGCAGCGCGACTTCTGGCTGGCCGAGGTGGATTTGCAGCTGGCACTGACCAGCACCTCGCCCGGCGCCACGCCCACCCTCGCCACCTCCGCCGCCCCCGCGACCACCGAACAAGGCCATTGAAATGCAACGCCGTACTTTCTTTACCGGCGCGGCCGCTGCCGTGGCCGCCACCTCCGTCAGCCGCGTCGCCATGGCCGCTCTGCCGGAGCCCATCTCCCAGGCCAGTGCCGACACTGCTGCACCGCTGCTACCACCCAATGGCCGGCCCTACCACCCCGTGGTCACGCTCAATGGCTGGACCACACCCTGGCGCATGAACGCCGGCGTCAAGGAGTTCCACCTGGTGGCCGAGCCCGTGGTGCGCGAAGTAGCCCCCGGCTTCTTCGTCAACATGTGGGGCTACAACGGCCAGTCACCGGGGCCCACCATCGAGGTGGTCGAGGGCGACCGGGTGCGCATCTTTGTCACCAACCGCCTGCCCGAGAACACCACCATCCACTGGCATGGCCAGCGTCTGCCCAATGGCATGGACGGTGTGGGCGGGCTGAACCAGCCGCATATCCCGCCCGGGAAAACCTATGTCTATGAATTCCAGGCGCGCCGCCCCGGCACCTTTATGTACCACCCGCATTCGGACGAGATGGTGCAGATGGCCATGGGCATGATGGGGCTGTGGATCACCCACCCCAAGGGCAAACATCCGCTGATTGCCGATGTCCAGCGCGACTACGCCTTTCTGCTCAGCGCCTACGACGTGGAGCCGGGTGCCATGACGCCGCGTGTGAATGAGATGACGGATTTCAACATCTGGACCTTCAACAGCCGCGCCTTTCCCGCCATCACGCCCCTGGTGGCGCGCCAGAACGACCGCGTGCGCATCCGTGTGGGCAACCTCTCCATGACCAACCACCCCATCCACATCCACGGCCATGAGTTCGAGGTCACGGGCACCGATGGCGGCCCCACGCCTAAGGGCTCGCGCTGGCCCGAGGTCACGGCCGATGTGGCCGTGGGCCAGATGCGGCAGGTGGAACTCATCGCCGACGAGCCCGGTGACTGGGCATTCCACTGCCACAAAAGCCACCACACCATGGGCGCCATGGGCCATGACGTGCCCACCATGATTGGCATCGACCACAGCGGCCTGGTGGGCAAGATCCAAAAAATCGTGCCCGACTACATGCTGATGGGCGAGCGCGGCATGGGCGATATGGGCGCCATGCAAATGCCGCTGCCCGAGAACACCTTCCCCATGATGGCGGGCAAAGGCCCCTTCGGAGCCATCGAAATGGGCGGCATGTTCACCAGCTTCAAGGTGCGCCAAAACCTGGGCGCCCATGACTACCGCGACCCGGGCTGGTACCAGCCCCCCAAGGGCACGACCGCCTATGAATGGCAAGGTGCACCGCTGGCATCCCAAGCCCCGCGCCAGACCGCACCCGGCAAGGCCCCCGGCGCACCCAGCGTGCGCAAACCCCATACAGATGCCGCTGACCATGCGCACCACTGAAATAGAGCCCGCACCATGAAAACTACCAAATCAATAGCTATCTGTGCAATTGCAGCAAGCGCTGCAGCCGTATTTCCTGCTGCATTCGCCCACGGCAACGCTGCCCACCAGAGCACAGGCTCTGTGGCCAAGGAGCAAAAAGCCTGGGGCATTGCCGGCGATGCCAAAGCCGGGCTGCGCACTATCACCCTGGCCATGACGGATGACATGCGCTTCACCCCCAGCCATTTCAGCGTCAAGCAGGGCGAAACCGTGCGCCTGCGCGTGGTCAACCAGGGCCAGCTCATGCACGAAGTGGTGCTGGGCACCCAGGACAGCCTGAAGGAACACGCCCAGACGATGCTGAAATTCCCCGGCATGGAGCATGCCGAACCCTTTATGGCCCATGTGGCGCCAGGCCGGCAAGAGGATCTGGTGTGGAACTTCAACCGTGCCGGCAGCTTTGACTTTGCCTGTCTGATTCCGGGCCACTACCAGGCCGGTATGGCGGGCCGCTTCACGGTCACGCCTTGAACACGCCGCAGCAGGCCCTGCCGCCAGCAACCGGCTGGACCTGCTGCAGCACTTGAATCCGTTTTTGCTCTCTGCACCCACTCTCTGAAAAGGAAAACACCATGCACACCACCACCGCCACGAGCAACCGCCGCCATGCGCTGGGACTGATCGCGGCCGCGGCCGCGCTGGCCGGTCTACCCGCACTGGCCCAGTCCGCCAAAGTCTCCATGGAAGTCTGGAAAGACCCGAACTGCGGCTGCTGCCAGGACTGGATAGACATCATGGAAAAGGCCGGCTTTGCCATCACCGTGCACAACACCGGCAACACCGCCGTGCGCGCCAAGCTGGGCCTGCCGCAAAACCTGGGTTCCTGCCACACCGCCCTGGTCGGTGGCTATGTGGTCGAAGGCCATGTGCCAGCCGCCGATGTGCGCAAGCTGCTCCAGGAAAAACCCAAGGCCTTGGGGATCACCGTGCCCGGCATGCCCGTGGGCAGCCCCGGCATGGACGGCCCCGAATACGGTGGCCGCAAAGACCCCTATGACGTGTTGCTGGTCACCAAGAATCTGATGAATGCCAATGTCGGCACCCGCGTGTTCACCAGCTATCGCCGCTAAGAGTCGCCTGCGCGGCAGCCCTGATGGGGCCGCGCCAGTTGCATAGGCTGAACGCATCGCACAGCCTTCCCCCTCTCACACCTTCTGGAGCATTCATGCCCAACTCCTTCACAACCTTTATCGCTGCCCTGGGCCTGAGCGCTGTGCTGGCCGCACCTGCCCTGGCCCAGGAGCACGGCCATGCCGGCCATGGCGCGCCTGCCGCAGCACCTGCTGCCGGCGCCGTGATGACCGCCGGCGAAATCACCCGCGTGGACGCCCGCAGCGGCAAGCTCACCATCCGCCACGAGACCATCGCCAACCTGGACATGCCCCCCATGACCATGGTCTTCAACCTGCAAGACCCGCAGTCTGCGACCGGACTCCAGCCCGGCGCCCGCGTGCGCTTTCATGCCGAGGAGCAAGGTGGTGCCCTGGTCATCACCCGCATTGAGCCCGCCAACTGATCCGCTGTGATGGCCTGTTAAGCACCCGCAGCACTGCTGCGCTGGCGCAAACAGCGGCCACACAAGGCCTTGGCTGGCAGCGTTTCTCGCCCAATTTGGCCGGAGGCAGGGAGGAGTCCGCTTAGACTCTCGCCCCTTATGTGGACTGTTTCTGAGTTTCATCGCCAGCTGGAGCAAGGCGTGCTGGCTGGCGCGCGCGAGATCAAGCTGGTGGGCACGCTGACCGAATTCCCCCGCGCCCTATACCAATTGGCCGATTCGCTGGAGGTGCTGGACCTGTCCGGCACCGGCCTGTCCAGCCTGCCCGATGACTTTGCCCGCCTGCACCGCCTGCGCGTGCTGTTTGCCTCGCACAACCGCTTCACGGCCCTGCCGCCCATGCTGGGCCAGCTGCCCGAGCTGGAGATGCTGGGCTTCAAGGCCTGCTGCATCCACTCCGTTTCCCCCGAGAGCCTGCCACCGCGCCTGCGCTGGCTGATCCTGACCGACAACCAGATCACCAGCCTGCCCCCTGCCCTGGGAGAGCGCCCCCGGCTGCAAAAGCTGATGCTGGCCTGCAACCAGCTACAGGTCTTGCCCGACAGCCTGGCCCAATGCGGCCGGCTGGAGCTGCTGCGCCTGGCTGGCAACCGCCTGCAGGCCCTACCACCGCCCATATTGCAGCTGCCGCGCCTGACCTGGCTGGCGCTGGCGGGCAATCCATTCACACAAAAAAGTGAGCAGCAGGTGCTTTCCAGCACTGCGAAAACATCGATTCTCGGCAGTGATTTGCAGATGCACGAGCTGCTGGGCCGTGGGGCCAGCGGCCATGTCTACCGCGCCACCCGCCACAGCAATGGCCAGACCCTGGCGCTCAAGGTTTTTCAACAGGCCCACACCAGCGATGGCGCTCCCGAGTCCGAGCTGGCAGCAGGCCTGGCCGCCGGCCAGCACCCCCAGTTGCTGACACCTTTGGCCACGGTGGTTCCGCCCCCTCAAGGCGAGCTGGCCATTGCCCTGCCACTGCTGCCCGCCGCCATGCGGCCCCTGGCGGGCCCACCCAGCCTGCGCAGCTGCACACGCGATGTCTATGCGCCCGAGCTCCAGCTGTCACCCGCCATGGCCCAACATATCCTGGCCCAAGTCACCGCTGCCGTGCGCCATCTGCACCTGCACGGCGTGCTGCACGGCGACCTGTATGCCCACAATATTTTGTGGGACCCCATCAGTGGCAGCGCCCTGCTCGGCGACTTTGGTGCCGCCACGCTGCTGAGCGACCTGCCGGCCACCCAGGCCCGGGGCCTGATGCAGCTGGAGCGCCGCGCGCTGGACATTCTGCGCGACGAGCTCTACGCCGCAGCGCGCTAAGCGCTGCTGCAAAAAAGGGGCTGCAAATGCAGCCCCTTGGTACAGCCCCCGGCTCAAAGGTGTTTACTGCAAGAACTTGGGCTTGGCGTAGCCGGCAAACTTGCTGTCCACCACGGCCTTGAACTCGGCCGAGCGATAGGCCTCGGCCAGGTCCTTGGCCCATTGCGCATCCTTGTCCTTGGTCTTCACGGCCACGATGTTCAGATAGTGGTCAGGCACCTTCTCCAGCAGCACGGCCTCGGTCAGCTTCAGGCCCGAGGAGATGGCGAAGTTGCCATTGATGATGGCGAACTGCGCATCATCCAGAGCGCGCGGCAGGTGGGCGGCATCCAGCGGCACCAGCTTGATCTTCTTGGGGTTGGAGGCCAGATCCAGCTCGGACACGCGCAGCGGGTTCACGCCCTCCTTGAGCTTGACCAGGCCGGCCTGCTGCAGCAGCAAGATGCCGCGCGCCAGGTTGCTGGCGTCATTGGGCAGGGCCACGCGGTCGCCCTCTTTCAGCTCGGCCAGGCTTTTGCGCTGCTTGGAGTACACGCCCATGGGAGCGATGGGGCCCTGGGTCAGCGCCACCAGGTCCAGTTTGCGGTCGGTCTTGAACTGGTTGAAATAGACCTCGTGCTGGAAGAAGTTGGCATCCAGCGAACCATCGGCCAGCGCCAGGTTCGGCTGCACATAGTCGTTGAACTCCACCAGCTTGACCTTGTAGCCCTTTTTTTGCAGCAAAGGAACGATGCCGGACTGCAGCTGGTCGATATTGGAGCCGGCCGTGCCGCCGATCACCAGCTGCTTTTTGCTGGCGTCCTGGGCCAGTGCAGGGGCAGAAAGTCCCATGGAAGCGGCAGCCAGTACGGCAGCGGCCAGAATGGAACGGCGGGTGGTGGACAGGGGGAACATAGGGTGAATCTCCTGGAATCTCTGGTGCGCCTTGCGGCAATGATGCTAGCTAAAAAGTGAGCAGCTCACGCAATCTGGATATGCCTCTATGCCGTTTTTCACGGTGGATCAAGAGATCTACCCACGCCTGCGTTGAACTGTGACAGCCAGTATCCCGGGAGGCTCTTCAATCCCCAACGAATAAAAAGTCAAATCCTTATCTTCATATCAATATGTAACATCTCACTCTGGCAGTGGCAGGCATAAAAAAACCCGGCCAAGGCCGGGTGGGTATGCGATGCACAGCGGGCATGCAGCCCGCCGAGATCGGCTTAGAAGCGGTGGCGAATGCCAGCAATCACGCTGGTGCCCGACTTCAGGCCGGTGACGCGGTCATTCATGACGACGCCGTACACATCGGTGCGCTTGGACAGATTGTGGTCGTAGCCGATGGAGGTGGTCGAGCGCTTGCCGTCAAACACCAGCGGGCCGCCGTTCACGGCACGGGCTTCCACCTTGGTCTGGGCAAAAGCGGCCTTGATGGAGCCAGCCTTGGTCACGGGCACATCCACGCCCAGGGAGAAGGTCTTGCCTTCGTAAGTGTCGCTGTTGCGGTTCTTGGACTGGCCGTAGGTGGCAAACAGCTTGGCCACGCTCAGGTCGTAGCTGCCGCCCAGCATCCAGTTCTGCTTGGTGTAGGGCAGCAGGGCCAGGCTGGGGTTGTTCACCTGGGCACGCTCGATGAAGGCGGTCAGGCCCAGAGCACCTTGCTGGTACAGCAGGTTGGCAGCCACGTTCTTCTTGCTGTTGGCCTCGGCCTTCTCGCCGAACTGGTAGTGCACATTGGCCGTCAGACCGCCGAACTTGGGCGTGGTGTAGGTGATCTGGTTGCTCCAGCCCGTGTCAGCGGCCGTGGTGCGGTAGTCCTGGGCGAAGGAAGGCCAGGGCGTGTTGCCATGCAGCACCAGGGGCGAGACGGTGAAGGAGTCGCCAAAGGGGTTGAACAAGATGGTGGGCAGGAAGTTGGGGGCCATAGAGCGGCCCAGGCGCACCGTACCGAAATTGCCACCCAGCCAGACATTGGCGTCGCGGGCAAAGAAGGTGTCGCCATTGAAGCGACCGGGCGTGCCTTCATCCAGGCGGAAGAAAGCGCCCAGGTTGAAACCGACCTTCAGGCCGCTGCCCAGGTCTTCCGTGCCTTGCACGCCCCACCAGGAGGTGGTCATGCCGCCCGAACCCACCTGGTTGGTGCGTTCCTGACCCGCCAGCTTCATGGAGCCGACATAGGCATCTGCCAGACCGGTGACCTGGACATTGCTTTGTGCGTGGGCGGCGCTCAGGCAGGCCAAAGCGGCGCCGCAGGCGATGAATGTTTTTTTCATGGGGTTTCCTTGTGACTACGGGGCGGATTTTCAACTGTGTGCACAAGAAATCGGCTTTGAACAGAGGACAGCAGGCCGTTTTTTTCGTTTTACGCCGCAATCTGCGGTAAAAAAGCAACAAGGGCCGCAGATGCGGCCCTTGTTGCTGACCCAGGCGGGACCGCTCAGCGCAGCGTGGCCGGCTTGGCGTAGCCCACAAACTGGCTGTCCACCACGGCCTTGAACTCGGGCGAGCGGTAGGCAGCGGCCAGGTCCTTGGCCCATTCGGTGTTTTCGTTGCCGGTCTTCACCGCCACCACATTCAGGTACTGGTCGGGGGTTTTTTCCAGCGCCACGGCTTCGCTCAACTTCAAGCCGGAGGAGATGGCGAAGTTGCCGTTCACCACCACGTAATCGGCGTCTTCCAGCACTCGCGGCAGCTGGGCAGCCTCCAGCGGCAGGAATTTGAGCTTGTGCGGATTGGCCGCCAGGTCCAGCTCGGAAATGCGTGCCGGGTTCACGCCGGGCTTGATCTGCACCAGGCCGGCTTGCTGCAACACCAGCAGCGCGCGTGCCAGATTGCTGGGGTCATTGGGCAGGGCCACCTTGGCGCCGGTCTTCACATTGGCCAAGGTTTTGTGCTTTTTGCTGTAGACACCCATAGGCGCCACAGGGCCCTGGGCGATGGCGGTCAGCGCCAGCTTGCGGTCGGCGGTGAACTGGTCAAAGTAGGCGCGGTGCTGGAAGAAGTTGGCATCCAGCGAGCCGTCAGACAAGGCCAGATTGGGCTGGACATAGTCGTTGAACTCCACCAGCTTGATCTGGTAGCCCTTTTTCTGCAGCAGCGGAACAATGCCTTTTTGCAGCAGGTCGTAGTTGGAGCCCGCGGTGGCACCGATCAACAGGTTTTTCTTGGCGGCGTTTTGCGCCAGGGCCGGGGCAGCGCCCAGGGCAGCCGACAAGGCCAGGGCCGAAGCCGCCAGCACGGCGTGGCGGCGAGAGAAAATGCGTGCGTTCATATCAAAGGACTCGCGAAGGACAGAGAGAAAGAGAGCGCCTGCGGGCAAACACTGGCGGCGATATGTAACCTCCAAGTATCAGGCCACCACGGATACTCTCTAGAGAATCAAAGCCTATTTGTTTATCACTTAAAGCATATAAAGCACCACACTGCCCCATGACCACCAGCCCTCTGCCTGCTCCCGCCTCCGTCCATGACCTGCTGGCCCACAACGGCCATATCGCCCGCGTGCAAGGCATCACCGTGGGCCACCACAGCGATGCGCGCCGCCCCACCGGCTGCTCCGTGGTGCTGTGCCCGCAAGGCGCCGTGGGTGGTGTCGATGTGCGCGGTGCCGCGCCCGGCACGCGCGAGACCGATTTGCTGGACCCCAGCCACCTGGTGCAGCAGGTGCATGGCATCACCCTGGCCGGCGGAAGTGCCTGGGGGCTGGACGCGGCCACCGGCTGCGTGCGCTGGCTGGAAGAGCAAGGCGCCGGCCTGGACATTGGCGTGGGCCGCATCCCGCTGGTACCCGCCGCCGTGCTGTTTGATGTGATGCTGGGCGATATGCGCATCCGGCCCGATGCCGCTGCCGGCTACAAAGCCTGCCAGGCCGCCAGCCGCGAACGCCCGTTGGAGGGCAGCGTAGGCGCCGGCGCAGGGGCCGTGGTGGGCAAAATTTTTGGCGCCGCCCGGGCCATGAAGGGCGGCATTGGCACGGCCAGCTTCACCGTGGATGGCGTCACCGTGGGCGCCCTGGTGGCCTGCAATGCCCTGGGCGATGTCTACCACCCCTACACCGGCCAGTTGCTGGCTGGCGCACGCACGGCCGATGGACAGCAGCTGCTGTGCAGCCGCGATGCGCTCTTGCGCGGTGAAGAGCCCCGGCCCATTCTGGCCGGCAGCAACACCACCATCGGCGTGGTGGCCACCGACGCCCAAATCACCAAGCCCCAGGCCCAGCGCCTGGCCACCGTGGCCCACGACGGTCTGGCGCGCGCCATCAACCCGGTACACACCATGAGCGACGGCGACACGCTGTTCGCCCTGGGCACGGGCCAGGCCGGCAAGACCTTGGGCCTGATGACCCTCTTCACCCTGGCCGCCGAGGCCGTAGCAGTGGCCACGGCGCGGGCCATTTTGTTGGCCCAGTCGGTGGAGGTGGTGGGGCAGGAACGGCTACCGAGCTGGAGCGATTGGCAGCGCTAAACCCATCGCGCCTCCAATCAAGGCCCTACGGCATGCACATGCTGCCAACCCTGGCCAAGGCCATGGCCAGAACAGACAAGCCCTGGGAGCCTTCGCTTCGCAGCGCTTGGCTTTGAAGAAGGTTGTTCAGAGCGTGTAGGCAATATTCTTCACGCCCTCTGCCGTTCCCATCAGGCAGATGTGGGCCTTCTGGTGGGCAAACACGCCCACGGTGACCACGCCGGGCCACTGGTTGACTTCGGACTCAAAAGCCAGCGGGTCGGTCACCGAGAGGCCACGCACGTCCAGGATATGCTGGCCGTTGTCGGTCACCAGGGGCTGGCCGTCCTTGAGGCGCAGCGTGGCCTGGCCGCCCATGGCGGCAAAGCGGCGCACGATTTGCTGCGTGGCCATGGGAATCACTTCCACCGGCAGCGGGAAGGCACCCAGGGCCTTCACCAGCTTGGAGGCATCGACAATGCAGACAAAGCGCTGGGCCATGGCAGCAACGATTTTTTCGCGCGTCAGTGCGGCGCCACCGCCCTTGACCATATGGCCCTGGCCGTCGATTTCATCGGCGCCGTCGATGTAGACCGCCAGGCTGTCCACCTCATTCGCGTCGAACACGGGGATGCCCAGTGCCTTCAGGCGCTCGGTGCTGGCCACGGAGCTGGAGACCGCGCCCTTGATCTGGTCCTTGATGGGGGCCAGGGCATCGATGAATTTGTTGACCGTAGAGCCCGTGCCCACCCCCACGATGTCACCCGGCGTCACATAGGCCACGGCTGCCTGGCCGACCAGGGTTTTGAGTTCATCTTGGGTGAGGGGTGCAGCAGAGGTCGTCATGGGGGAAAATCCAGCAAATCCTCGAATTATCTCCATGTCCCTTATTCCCTACGCCCTGCTCCGCCCCTTTCTGTTCAGCATGGATCCCGAAGCCGCCCACGACTTCACCATGAACGCTTTGGCCCGGGGCCAGAACACGCCGCTGCAATGTGCCTGGTCCAATGAACTGGTGAACGACCCCGTCACGCTGGCCGGCCTGCACTTTCCCAACCGCGTGGGCATGGCTGCCGGTCTGGACAAGAACGCCCGCGTGATCGACGGTCTAGCCGCCATGGGCTTTGGCTTTGTGGAGGTGGGCACCGTCACCCCCAAAGGCCAGCCGGGCAACCCCAAGCCCCGCATGTTCCGCATTCCCGAGGCCAAGGCTCTGGTCAACCGCCTTGGCTTTAACAACGACGGGCTGGACGCCTTTATCGCCAACGTCAAAAAGTCCACAGCTCGCCAGCAGGGCAAGCCCATGCTGCTGGGCCTGAACATCGGCAAGAACGCCGCCACGGCCATTGAAGACGCTACCCGCGACTATCTGACTTGCCTGGAAGGCGTCTACCCCCACGCCGACTATGTGACGGTGAACATCAGCTCGCCCAACACCAAGAATCTGCGCGCCCTGCAAAGCGATGAGGCGCTGGACGCGCTGCTCGCCGCCATTGCCGATCGCCGCGAGGAATTGGCCGCCCTGCAAGGCCGCCGCGTGCCGATTTTTGTGAAGATTGCGCCCGACCTGGACGATACCCAGGTGGATGTGATTGCCGCCACGCTGCGCCGCCACGGCATGGATGGCGTGATTGCCACCAACACCACCATCAGCCGCGAAGCCGTGAAAGGCATGGCCCATGCCGAGGAAACCGGCGGCCTCAGCGGCGCGCCCGCCTTTGAAGCCAGCAACCGCGTGATCCGCCTGCTGCGCGCAGCCCTGGGCAAGGACTTTCCCATCATCGGCGTGGGCGGCATCATGCGCGCCGAAGATGCGGTGGCCAAGATTCAGGCCGGGGCTGATGTGGTGCAGATCTATAGCGGCTTGATCTATGCCGGCCCTGAGCTCATCCTCCAATCCGCCCGCGCCCTGCGCGATATGCGATAGAAGTTTTTATAGGTGAATCGTTTTGGGGCGCCCAGACGGCGCTTCATGCTTTGTTGCTCACCCTTGCCGTATCTCGTACTGTCTGCGGGCGAGACGCCGCGCCTGAAGCGCCGTCTGGGCGTTGTGGAGAAAATCCGAGCGCCCTCCGGACTTCTGACGCCCGCTCCGGCCGCCCTCCAAGCCCGCTCTGGTTTTCAAGCGGGCTTTTGTTTTGATAGCTTCTTACGCAGTCCGCATAAGCCTTACAGCGCTTTTTGATTGAAAAATCAAGCTTCCTAGGCCGTGGTTTGCTGGGTCAGCGCATCGCTCTCCATCGCGCTCAACAAGGCATCGAGCAGACCCGGAAAACGCGCCTCCAAATCATCGCGGCGCAGGGACAGCAGATTCTCGCGGCCGGCGGGCCGCTGCCAGATCACGCCACTGCTGCGTAGCACGCGCCAGTGGTGGGTCATGGTGGACTTGCTCTGGTCACGCAGCAGCGAGCCGCAGCTGCGTTCCTCGCCCTCGGCCAGCTGCGCCAGCTGGCGCACGATGGCCAGGCGCAAGGGGTTGCCCAGGGCGGTGAGCAAGTTCTCCAGGCGAATCTGCGCGCGTTCAGGGTGGTTGGGAATCATGGCTCCGTTCGGTCCAGTGCCGGGGCTGTTGCAACAGCCCCGGACATGTAACAAGCAAAGCCGCGTAATGTGCCATAAGTTCTAACTCCCCCTGAGTCGCCTTTGGCGCCTTCCCCCTCTCTCGCTGCGCGGGAGGTGGACGGCAGCAGCGCTGCGGGGCGGCCGGCTTAGGCCCCTACGCGCTGCCCTGGTCTTGGTACGCGCCTGTTTTAAGGCCATGGACACAAGAACACTTCGCTCTGAATCACTGGGAGCTGCCAGCTTGTCGCAATCACTACACGCCAAGTCTTTATTGTGCGCCGGCAGGCAATACCCATGCTAACAGTACGAATGTCTTCGTACATTTAATATTTACTGCTTCCGATTCCGCGCCGGCGCTACAGGTGCAGCGCTTGTCATTTTTCCAGCGCAGAATCACTTTCGCGGCTACACCCAAGGAGGTCACCATGGCCCGCCACACTCCCATAGAACGCTATCGCAACATCGGCATCTCCGCGCACATCGACGCCGGCAAGACCACCACGACCGAGCGCATCCTGTTCTACACCGGGGTGAGCCACAAGCTGGGCGAGGTGCATGACGGTGCCGCCACCATGGACTGGATGGCCCAGGAGCAAGAGCGCGGCATCACCATCACCTCGGCGGCCACCACGGCTTTCTGGTCGGGCATGGAGCGCAACTTCCCGGCCCACCGCATCAACATCATCGACACCCCCGGCCACGTGGACTTCACCATCGAGGTGGAGCGCTCCATGCGCGTGCTCGACGGCGCCGTCATGGTTTATGACTCGGTCGGTGGCGTGCAGCCCCAGTCCGAAACCGTGTGGCGCCAGGCCAATAAGTACAAGGTGCCGCGCCTGGCCTTTGTCAACAAAATGGACCGCACCGGAGCGGACTTCTTCCGCGTGCGCCAGATGATGGTGGACCGGCTCAAGGCCCACCCCGTGCCCATCGTGATCCCCATCGGCGCCGAGGCAGGGTTTGCCGGCGTGGTCGATTTGGTCAAGATGCGGGCCATCTACTGGGACGACGCCAGCCAGGGCATGAAGTTCGAGTACCGCGAGATCCCGGCCGAGCTGCAGGCTTTGGCTGCCGAATGGCGCCTGAAAATGGTCGAGGCCGCGGCCGAGGCCAGTGAGGAGCTGACCGACCGCTACCTGAACGATGGTGATCTGCCCGAGGCCGACATCATTGCCGGCCTGCGCCTGCGCACCATTGCCACCGAGATCCAGCCCATGCTGTGCGGCTCGGCCTTCAAGAACAAGGGGGTGCAGCGCCTGCTGGACGCCGTGGTGGAGCTCATGCCCTCGCCGCTGGATGTGCCGCCCGTGCTGGGCCACAGCGAGGACAGTGACGACAGCGCCACCCTGGTGCGCCATGCCGACGACAGTGAAAAATTCGCCGCCCTGGCCTTCAAGCTGATGACCGACCCATTCGTGGGCCAGCTCACCTTTGTGCGCGTGTATTCGGGCGTGCTGTCCAAGGGTGATGTGGTCTACAACCCCATTCGCGGCAAGAAGGAGCGCATCGGCCGCATCGTGCAAATGCATGCCAACGAGCGCCTGGAAATCGACGAGATCCGCGCCGGCGATATTGCCGCCTGCGTGGGCCTGAAGGACGTGACCACGGGCGAGACGCTGTGCGACCCCAGCGCCCCCATCGTGCTGGAGAAGATGAGCTTTCCCGAGCCGGTGATTGCCCAGGCCATAGAGCCCAGGGCCAAGACCGACCAGGAAAGAATGGGCCTGGCCCTGTCGCGCCTGGCAGCGGAAGACCCCTCGCTGCGCGTGCGCAGCGACCCGGAGTCCGGCCAGACCATCATCGCCGGCATGGGTGAGCTGCACCTGGAAATCATCGTCGACCGCATGAAGCGCGAGTTCAATGTGGAGGCCAATGTGGGCAAGCCCCAGGTGGCCTACCGCGAGACCATACGCAAGCGTGTCAGCGATGTGGACGGCAAGTTTGTGCGCCAGTCCGGTGGCAAGGGCCAGTACGGTCATGTGGTGTTCACGCTGGAGCCGCTCGAGGCCGGCAAGGGCTTTGAGTTCGCCGACGAGATCAAGGGCGGCGTTGTGCCGCGCGAGTACATCCCGGCCGTGGAAAAAGGCGTGCTCGAGGCCATCACCTCCGGCGTGCTGGCGGGCTATCCGGTGGTGGATGTGCGCGTGCGCCTGACCTTTGGCTCCTACCACGACGTGGACTCGTCCGAGCAAGCCTTCAAGATGGCAGCCATCTTCGGCTTCAAGGACGGCATGAAGCAGGCCAGCCCGGTGCTCCTGGAGCCCATGATGGCGGTGGAGGTGGAAACGCCCGAAGACTATGCCGGCTCGGTGATGGGCGATCTGTCCTCACGCCGCGGCATGGTGCAAGGCATGGACGACATCGCCGGCGGCGGCAAGAGCATCAAGGCCGAGGTGCCACTGTCCGAGATGTTTGGCTATGCCACCCAGCTGCGCTCCATGAGCCAGGGCCGCGCTACCTACAGCATGGAGTTCAAGCGCTACAGCGAAGCGCCGAGCAATGTGGCCGATGCCGTGGTCAATGCGCGCAGTCGTTAGCCTTTAGTTCTGTACTCCACGCCGCCGCAGCCTGAGCCGCAGCGGTGTGGCCGGCCGCAGCGTGATGTGCAGCCTGGGCTGGGGCGGCTGGGCCCCGGGCAGAGGCTGCAATACAAAGCGCTGCAGCAGCATGGCGGCAATCACCACCATCTCCGTGCTGGCCAGATGCTGGCCCAGGCACACACGCGGCCCGGCACCAAATGGCATAAAGCTGCCGCGCTCCATGGGCGCTTCAAAGCGTTCGGGCCTGAAGGCATCGGGTTCGGGAAACCAGCGTGCATCGCGCTGCATCAGCCCCAGCGGCAACATGAACATGGTGCGCGCGGGAAAGCGCCAGGGCCCCAGCGCAATGGGCTGGGTGCTGCGCCGGCTCAGAAGCAAGGGGGCCGCGGGGTAGAGCCGCATGGTCTCTTGCAAACCCAGGTTGAGCTGGTGCAGGCCGGCCAGGTCCTGGGCCGTGGGCTGGCGGCCCTGCAACTGCTGCGCAACCTCCTGGGCCGCAGCCTGCTGCGCTTCGGGATGGGCCGCCATGCACCAGGCCCACCAGGTCAGCGTGCTGGCCACCGTTTCATGGCCGGCCAAAAACGCGGTCATGCATTCATCGCGCACGGCCTGCAGGCTCCAGGTCTGGGGCTGTTCGCGGTGCAATGCAAGCAAGCGGCCCAGCAAGTCCTCGGGCCCCTCCTTCATTTGTAGGCGCGCCTGGACCTGGCGGTCGATAAAGCCATGCAGCCAGGCCTTGGTCTCGCGCTTGGCCTTTTTCCAGGGCATGAAGTCGGGCCAGTGCCAGCGCCAGTAAAACTCGCGATCGGCCGCATGGCTCAACACACGCAGACTGTGCTGGGCCTGCGCCCCATGCTCGCCTATGGGCAGGGAAAAGACCAGACGCATGATGATGTCCATGGTCAAAGCGGTGATCGCCTCCTCGACGGGCCAGTCCTCGGCTTGGCTGGGCCAGGTATCCAGAGCGCTGGCTATCGTCATGGCCAACTCCGGCACCCGGGCCTGCATGGCCTTGGGGGCAAACAAGGGCACCAGGGCCTGGCGTTTGCTGCGCCAGGCTTCTCCCTCGCTGATCAGCACGCTGCGCCCGTGCAGCTGAGAAAGCACCCGAAGACCATGCTCCCAGCGGATCAGTGCCTGGTTCTGGCCCACGAGCAGCTCGCGCACCAGGGCCGGGTCCGTGATCATGACCTGGTGCTCGGGCCAGGTGCGCACATGAAAGACATCGCCATAACGCCGCTGCCATGCGGACAAGGTCCCCAACATATCGCCCGCCATCTGCCTGAGCAGACCCCAGCCCGCCAGCCCCGAGGGCGGGCCCGGCGGCCAGGGAGATGACGCGGCGTCGACGCGCGTAGCGGGCTGGCGTGCAGCAAAAGGACAGGTCTGGCCTGCGCTATCGGAAGGTGTGGTGCGGTGGTTCATGGCCCCATGCTGGTCTTGCCGCCGCTTCGGGTCTTGAACGAAAACGTCATCCGGGTTGTAGCGCGCCCGTACACAGAGGTCGCTCTACACTGGGTTCATGCACGCCGCCTCTCTTTCCTTGCCCACCTGCCCACCCGCGCAGGCCAGAGCACCCCGCTGGCAAGGGTGCGCGCCGCATGCGCAGCTGTATCTGCCACCACCCAGCTTGCAAGGCGGCTTGCAGGCCCTGGTGTGCAGAGACACCCGGGGGCTGGGACTCAGCGACGCGCAAAGGCTTTCGCATTTCCCCGCCACGCCCATGGTCTGCCTGTCCTGGACGCAGCAAGGCCGCAATGGCATGGTGGTGCAGACCGCCGACGGCCGCAGCCTGTGGCAGGAATATGAAAGCCCCGTCATGCTTTCGGGCAGCCAGACCCGGCCCACGGTGGGCTGGATGCCGGATGCAGGCTATGGCGGCATGGCCTGTTTTTCTCCCGATGCGGCGCAGCAGCTGTTCGGTCTGGATCTGCAGGCCACACAGGACTGCTTTGTGCCCGCAGCACAGGCACTGGGCCCCGCGTGGCAGCCCTTGTGCGAGGCCCTGCTCGCGGCGCAGGACGGCCGGACACTCATGGCCGTGCTGGAGCAGCATCTGGCGCCGCGCTGGCGCGAGGTTCGAAGTTGCGACGCAGAGGCACCGCCATCGCTGGCCGCATCGGGCCGACATTGGCTGATGCGCCTGGGGCTCAAGGCGCGCGCATGGCGCGCCCAGCTGGGACCACGCCAGGTGGAGCGGCGCATCAAGCTGTTCAGCGGGCGCTCGGTGCGCGAATGGCAGGCCATTGTGCGCACCGAAGCCTTGTTTGAGGAAGGTGTGCGCCGCCAGCAGCAAGGCCTGACCCTGGACTATGCCGACCTGGCGCTGCAAGGCGGCTTTTCCGACCAGGCGCATATGAGCCGGGCCGTGCACAGGATCACGGGATTTTCTCCCGCCGAGTTCGCACGCAGATACGAGCAGGACGAGTCGTTCTGGCCCTACCGGCTCTGGATATAGCGACATTCCCAAAAACAAAGCCCATGGCAAAACTGCCACGGGCTTTGTTTTTGATAGCTACAACTGCTTTCTACATCTGCCTGTAACGGCAAAAACAGCGAAAAGCTGAACGTTTTCAGCGGCGCAGCTTGGACAGCAGCGGCAACACGGCCATGCCCACACGCATCAGCTTGCGCGGCCCCACCCACAGGGCCACGCCCACCAGGCCCACGGAGGCCAGCGGGTGCAAGCGGGCAAAAGCCAGCGCGCGCTCCACAAAGGGGGCATCGGCAGGAATGGCCTGGGTCTGGGCTTGCAAAGTGCGTGCCTGCTGCTTGGCTGCCTTGCGAGCGGCCAGGCGATCGCGCTGCTGCGCAATGCGGCGCAGCACGGCCTGCTCCTGCACGGTGGCATGGGCCCAGCGCGCTTCTTTTTCCAACGCTGCCAGAGCGGAGCCTGGGGCCACAGACGAAGCGGCAGACTGGATAGGGGTTTCGCTCACAGCTTCTCCTTGAGGGATTGCCAATCGCGGGCCAGCTCGGCCCGGGTCTGCACAAAGGGCGCACGCATTTTGCGCAGCGCCGACAACAGCGCCCACAGCACACCCATCCAGGCGGCCACCCACACAGCGGCAATCACCCAGGCCACGGTGCTGCGGTCGGGGCTGTCCCAGAAATGGATCAGCACGGCCAACGACAGCAGGCCCAGTGCCACCACGGTCAGCCCGCCCAGTGCAATGGCCAGCACCAAAATGACCTGCATGCGGTTGCGCTGCAGCTTCCACTCCAGCTTGGCCAGATCCACCCGGTCTTCTGCGGCAGTGGCCACCTCAACGACAGCGGCCCGATAACGGGCCAGCAGTGCATCCAATCCCAGTGCGGATAACCAATTCACGGCTTGTGCTTCCTTTCTGGCCACCCCTTGAGCTGCTGCGCATCGCCCCCTTAAAGGGGAACGACAGCTTCGCTACGGGCGGCCCTTGCTCGCTGTCCCTGACTTGGGAAAGCGCCAGCCTCATGCCGTACGCGGAATGCGGCAACACGCAAGGCTGGCGGCTTGTGGGTAGCGGTGGCTTGGCCACCGCAGCGCTTTAACGACGGGCCAGCAAAAAGCCCACCAGCGCGCCCACGGCCAGGGCGGCACCGGCTACGCGCCAGGGTTCGTCATGGGCGTAGCGGTCGGCAGCGATGGCGGCCTCCTTGGCCTGGCGGGCTGCGTCCTGGGCTGCGCGCACGGCGGAGTCACGGGCATTGCTGATGCCGTCGTCCAGGCGCTGGCGCAGCACATGGATATCGGGCACAGCGTCCAGATCCTTGCTGGCCAGCAGACCGCGCAGGTCGCCCACCAGCTTCTCCAGGTCAGCCTGGGCGTTGGAAACGGTATCGGAGACAGAAAACGACATGGTTAGCACCTTTCTTGTGGAATGAAGCAGATTGCAGCGGCCAAGGCCGCCGAAATTCTCAAAAAGACCAGTCCATCTTAACGAATGCCAGCGGCTTGACCAGCGAGTGCAGACCAAGGCACAGGCACCCCCTCAAGCAATTCTCAAGCAACTGCAGCGGCCTCCACCGTCTGCACCACCTGCTCGGCCACGGCCAGGCAGCTGGTCAGGCCCGGCGACTCAATGCCGAACAGATTGACCAGGCCTGCAGCGCCATGGGTCTGCGGCCCCTGAATGCAGAAGTCGGCCGCCGCTTCGTGTGGGCCGGAGATCTTGGGGCGTATGCCCGCATAGCCGGCCACCAGGGAATCATCGGGCAACGCCGGCCAGTAGCGGCGCACTTCGGCATAAAAGCCGTCGCCCCGGCGCGGGTCCACCTGCAGCTGCTGCGGGTCGTCCACCCACTCCACGTCCGGGCCGAACTTGGCCTGGCCACCCAGGTCCAGCGTCAGGTGCACGCCCAGGCCTGCGGCCTCGGGGATGGGGTAGATCAGCTGCGAGAACGGCGCACGGCCGCTGAGTACAAAGTAGTTGCCCTTGGCGTAATGCGCCGTGGGGATATGCTTTGCCGCCAGCCCTTCAAAGCGCTGGGCCAGCACCGGCGCCCAGTAGCCAGCGGCATTCACCAGCAGCGGTGTCTGCAGCACCGTCCCGTCTCGCGTGGAAATCTGCCAGCTGCCATCGGCCTGCAGTGCGGCCTGATCCACCTCGGCGTGGCAGACCACCATGCCGCCGGCGTTTTCCAGATCGCCCTGCAGCGCCAGCATCAGCGCGTGGCTGTCCACAATGCCGGTGCTGGGCGAGTGCAGCGCGGCCTCGCATTCCAGTGCCGGCTCCATGGCCCTGGCCTCCGCGCGCGACAGTGGCACCAGATCGGTCACGCCATTGGCCATGGCCTTGTGGCGTATGGTTTCCAGCTGCGGCACCTGCTCGGCCGAGGTGGCCACGATCAGCTTGCCGCAACGCTTATAGGGCACGCCACGCGCATCGCAATAGGTATACAGCATCTGCTTGCCCTCCACGCACAGCCGCGCCTTGAGCGAGCCCTGGGGATAGTAGATGCCGGCGTGAATCACCTCGCTGTTGCGCGAGCTGGTGCCCGTGCCTATGGCCTCCGACTGCTCCAGCACCAACACTTCCCGCCCCGCAAGCGCCAGCGCCCTGGCCACGGCCAGCCCTACAACGCCGGCGCCTATGACCACGCATCCAACCCTGTCCACCATTGTTCGCTCCTCGTTTTATATCCAGCGCCGCCCACAGCAGCGTGGCAAACATTGTCCGGGGATTTTTGATGGCGCGTAGAAAAAAACACGATGCAGACCTGCCGCAGCATCAAAAAAGGCAGCCTGGGCTGCCTTTGTTTTTGCTGAAGGTCTCTGCGCCTTACTGGCGCACCACCAGCACCGGGATGCGGGCTGCGCTCAGCACGCGCTGGGCCACGCTGCCCAGCACCAGCTTTTCCAGACCACGGCGGCCGTGCGAGCCCATGACGATCAGGTCAGCGCCCACGGAGTCACCCACGCGCACAATGCCTTCGTGGATGGCATGGCCCTCGCCCACCATGGTTTTGACTTCCACGCCGGCTTCGGTCATCAGCTTCTTCACGGCTTCCAGCGCGGTATTGGCTTCGGCCGTGGCGGCGCTCAGGTACTGGGCCTGGCCATAGGCGAAATCTGCGCCCACGCCGGTGAAGGGATAGGGGTCCAGCACGTAGACCGCCGTCACTTCGCTGCCAAAGGCCTTGGCCAGACCGGCCGCCTTGGCCACCGACAGCATCGAGGTTTCGGAACCGTCTACGGGAACGAGAATGTGCTTGAACATGGAAGAAAACTCCTGGCTTTTCCTGTTGAGAAGAGGGGTGGGCTGCTGGCAGTGCCGTCAACAACCCTTGCTTATCAGTCTGCAGCGGCAGGCCGGATCGCCGCTTGACCTTGGTCAATCTTGCAGGGATTGCGGTGCATTGTCACCTTGAAATGCGCCACGGCGGCAGGTCACCACCAGGGTGTCGCGCACGCCACCATCCTGCAGCGGTTGTATGGGGGTCGATTCGTGGATCATGCGGGCGTCATCCAGCAGCATCAGCGACCAGGGCTCGGTCAGCGTGAAGCGCTGGCCTGCCGGGCCATTGGCCTCGAACACCCGCGTCTCGCCGCCCTTGATCTGCGCGCGGTTGACCAGGAACACGGCCACCAGATCCACACCGTCGCGGTGCGCGCCTTCGGGGGTGGGCCTTCCAATGCCGTTGGCGGTGTCGATGCGAAACTGGTGCGCCTCCACATAGCAGGGGCCGGGCACCGGCCCCGCCGGGTCAAACAGGGCACTGGACAACACCGCCAACTGCTCTACCAGTTGCTGCCACACCGGCAGGGCCACCGTGGCCTCCTGCATGGGGGCGAACAGGCGCTGCATGCCGCCGTGCAAGGCGTTGTACTCCACCGGCTGCCAGTGCGCACGGTGCGGCACTTGCTGCACCACGCCCTGCTCCACCACAAAGCAGGAGTGGCGGCGGTAGCGGTAGCGACCGCCATCGCGCAAAAAGGCATCGGCCGGCAGCCCGGGCCAGTCGGCATCCATCTGGTGCAGCTCGCCCAATGTGGTGCCCAGCCACAGCGCCACATCCGAAGGCTGGAGCACGGCAAAACCGTGGTCGCGGATCTGTGCCTCGACATGGGCGGGCGAGTGATAGGGAGGGGCGAAGCTCAGTTGGGACATGGTGCCCCGAGCTTAACGCCGCTGCAGCAGCTTCAGCAGCTGCCGCCGCCGCAGTGGCTGTGCTTTTTCGGCATGGCTCGCTGCGCAGTGGCCATGCACCAACAGCGCCGCAGCACGGCCCAGGCGGCCTCCTACAATGCGTTTTTTCCATCAGCATCCTTTGCGCCATGGCACATGAACCCCGTCTCTCCCACAGCCTGCGACAGCTGCTGCACCACCGCCGCACGGCGGCCCTGGGCAGCCTGGCCAGCACGGCTGCAGGGCCGGAGCCCTTTGTGTCCCTGGTGCCCTATGCCATCGATGCGCACAGCGGCCTGCTGGTGCTGCATCTGTCGGGCCTGGCGGCCCACACCCGGCAGTTGCAGGCCCAGCCTTTGGCCAGTCTGATGGTGGCCGCAGCCGAGCCCGAAGACGGCGCCGTGCATGCCCTGGAGCGCGTCAGCCTGCAGGTCCGTGCACACACCCCGGAGCGGGACAGCCCCGAGTGGCTGGCGGCCCGCACGGCCTATCTGGCACGCTTTGCCGATGTGGCTTTCATGATGGAGCTGGGCGACTTTCGCCTGGTGTGCCTGCAGCCCCTGTCCGCCCGCCATGTGGCCGGCTTTGGCGCGGCCCGCGATGTGGATGCAGAAGCGCTGCGGCAGCTGCTGCAGACCCCACCCGCCACCGCACCGTAACTGCCCTGCTCTTCAATGCAGAGCATGCTTTGCTTACGCTGACAGCCAGCCAGGCCTGAAACACTTCAAGCCAGGCTGTCGGGCTGTCGCGTGCAGCGCAGGGCTATGCGCCAGGCGCTGCGGTCTCCGACTCCTGCAGCAGCCGCCACATCACCTTGCCGCTGCCGCTCTTGGGCAGTGCATCCACCAGCTGCACCAGGCGCGGCACCTTGTAGACGGCCATGTGCTCGCGGCACCACTGGATGATGTCGGCCTCGCTGACCTGGCCCTTGAAGGACTGGCGCAGCACCACCACGGCCTTCACGGTCTCGCCCCGGTAGGCATCCTTGGCGGCGATGACGCAGGCCTCCTGGATGGCGGGGTGGCTGAACATCAGCGCCTCCACCTCGGCCGGCCAGACCTTGAAGCCGCTGGCGTTGATCATGCGTTTGAGGCGGTCGGTGAGGAAGAAAAAGCCTTCCTCATCCATGCGCCCCAGGTCGCCGGTGCGAAAGAACTTCTTGCCGCCGATGTCCACAAACGCGGCCTGCGTGGCCTGCGGGTTCTTCCAGTAGCCCTGGAACACCTGGGGGCCGTGCACCAGGATCTCACCGGACTCGCCCACGGGCATCTCCTCCAGCGTGTCGGGATTGGCCACAAAGGACTCCGTGCTCATGAACGGAATGCCCAGGCATTGCTGCTTGGGGTGATCGGAAGGATTGTTGTGCGTGGGCGCTGCGGTCTCGGTCAGGCCATAGCCCTCCTGGAAGGACAGGCCGAACTCATCTTTCAGCCGCTGGGCCACGGCCTGGGGCATGGCCGCACCGCCGCCGCCGATGTAGACCAGGCTGCTCAGGTCAAAGTTGCGGTAGTTGGGGCTGCCCATCAGGTCAATGACCATGGTGGGGATGTTCGTCCAGTGCGTGACGCGGTACTGCGAAATCAAGCGCCCGGCCACCTCGCGGTCCCAGCGCGGCAGCAGCACCATGCAAGCGCCCTGGTAGATGCAGGTGTGCATCATGGACACCATGCCCGTGATGTGGAACATGGGCACCACGGCCAGAGTCACCATTTCGCAGGTGCCGCTGCCCCAGGCCGCTCCCGCCACGGCGTTGTGCATGATGGAGCGGTGGGTATGCATACAGCCCTTGGGCAGGCCGGTGGTGCCGCTGGTGTAAGGCAGCACGCTCAAATCATCGCTGCCCACTTCCAGCGCGGGCGCTGCGGCCGTGGTGCTGGCCGCGTCCTTCCACTGGCTGACGCTGCCGCCTTCCAGCTGGGGCAGCGGGCGTTCGGGCTTGAGCCAGGCCTCCCAGGCCTCTGGCATGGCTTCGCAATCGGCACCGGCGGGCAGGTAGTCGTGCAACTGGCTGACCACCATGTGCGACAGGCGCTGGTCCGCGCCCAGGGCATTGCTGGCCTTGGCCAGCTCGGGGGCCAGATCGGCCGTGGTGATGGCCAGCTTCACGCCGGCATCGGTGATGTAGTGCGACAGCTCCTGGGCCAGGTTCATGGGGTTGACCGGCACCACCACGGCATTGGCCCGCAAAATGGCGAAATGCGCCATCACCAGCTGCGGCAGGTTTTGCATCAGCAAGATCACGCGGTCGCCCTTGCGCACGCCCTGGGCATGCAGGTGGGCGGCCAGGCGCTCGGTCGTGTCGGCCATTTCGCGGTAGTTGATACGGCGGCCCATGAACACCAGCCCGACCTTGTCCGGGTAACGGCGCGCGCTGGTGTCCAGGTTGTCCCACAGCGAGGTGACCGGCACGGTCAGGGCATGGGGCAGGCGGCGGGGCCAAAAAGCATGGTGTGGGCGCATGGCAGTGGTGGAGGTTGGGGTGGAGGAGGCAGAGAGTGAAGACATCCCCCTACGCTAGACCTCTGCCCTCTTCCGGGCATCCGTAGCGTCCCCTACACCGGGTCGCTTGTGCGACCCCGCAGGGCCGCGACACACCATGCCTGCCCGGAACTTCCAGGCAGGCATTCGCCCCAAAAATTCAGGAAAACAGGCCGAGAAGGCAATACCCCAAAGCCATGATCGCTCCATTTTCAGGAGCATCGCAGCTGGCCAGTACAACCCCTGACTCCGCTACAGCTGCCAGCTGCTGCCCTCTTCCGGCACCTGTACCTGGCCCCAGTTCGGCAGCGCCCGCAGCTGGCCTGCCAATGCCTGGGCCGCATGGGCTTCGCCATGCACCACAAAGGTCTGGGCTGGTGGGCGCTGGAATGCCCCTGCCCAGTCCAGCAGGGCTTTCTGGTCGGCGTGGGCCGAAAAACCGCCCAGGGTGTGCACCGAGGCGCGCACCTCGATGTCGTCTCCAAACAAGCGCAGGCGCTTTTCTCCATCCACCAGGCGGCGGCCCAGCGAGCCTGCGGCCTGGTAGCCGCAAATCAACACCGCGCAGTCTTGACGCTCCAGGTTGTTGTGCAGGTGGTGCAGCACGCGGCCGGCATCGCACATGCCACTGGCCGAGATGATGACGGCGCCAGCCTTGATGCGGTTCAGGCGTATGGACTCCTCCACATCGCTGATGAAGTGCAACTGGCGCCACTGGGCCAAGTGCTCGGGGCTGCCCATCAGCTGGCGGGTTTCGGCATCAAAGCTGGCGAAATGCCGCAGCGTGATGGCCGTGGCCGTCACCGCCATGGGCGAGTCCACAAAAATCTCCACCGGCGGCAAGCGGCCCTGGCGCGCCAGCTGGGCAAAGTGGTAGAGCAGCTCCTGGGTGCGGCCCACGGCAAAGGCAGGGATCACCACATTGCCGCGCGGCGCGGTGCGGCTGATCACCTCCACCAGCTCTTCCAGCGTGGCGCCGCTGTCCTTGTGCAGGCGATCGCCGTAGGTGGATTCGATCAGCAGCACATCGGCCTCATCAATGATGGCCGGGTCGCGCAGAATGGGCCGGCCGGGCTGGCCCAGGTCGCCGCTGGCCACCAGCTTGCGCGTGCGGCCCTCTTCGGTCAGCCAGGCTTCGACAATGGCCGAGCCCAGAATATGGCCGGCATCGCGCAGCTTGACCTGCACGGCCGGGTGCGGGGAAAACAGCTGCTCATAAGGCTTGGCCTCCACCAGGGACAGCGCCCGCGCCACGTCCTGCTGGGTGTACAGCGGCGCGACTTCGTCCTCCTCATGCTGGCCGTGGCCTGCATGCTTGCCGCCGTTCTGGCGCCCCTTGCGGGCACGGCGCCAGTGGCGTTCGGCCTCCATGCTCTGGATATGGGCGCTGTCCTTGAGCAGCACCTCCAGCAGATCGGCCGTGGCCGGTGTGCAGTAAATAGGCCCGCGAAAGCCCTGGGCTGCCAGCTTGGGCAGCAGGCCGCTGTGGTCTATGTGCGCATGGGTGAGCAACACAAAATCGATCTCGCGCGGGTCGAAGGCAAAGGCGCTCTGGTTGTGCGCCTGCGCCAGCTGCCCGCCCTGGGCCATGCCGCAATCGATCAGAAAACTGCCATCTCCTACTTCCACCCGGAAGCAAGAGCCCGTCACCGCTTGCGCGGCCCCATGAAACGTGATTTGCATCTGTGTTCAACCCGCTGGCTACGCCGGCAGCGCCTACCTGGGCTGCCCTGCATGCCGCAAACTGTAACAGCCGGACTGCCCCGGGGCTGTGCTACGGTTTGCTTCAAGTCAAGTTCACATGCGCTACCTGGCCCTCTTGTACTCAAGCGCTGCCCTGCGCGCCCAAGGCCTGGCGGAAGTGCGCAATCAGCGCCTTGACCTTTTGCGGCAGGTATTTGCGCTGGGGGTAGATGGCCAGCAAACGCAGCGGTGCGGGCTGCTTGTCCAGAGAAATGACGACCAGCTCCCCTGCCGCTATGGCCTGCTCGCAGGCCTGGCGGGCCAAAATGGCAAAGCCCGTGCCACGCCGCGCGGCCATGAATGCCAGGGCGCCGCTGTCCAGCCTCACCCGCGCCATCACCGGCTGCTGCCAGATGCGCCCCCTGCCCTGCACAAAGCGCCAGGGTGCGCCGCCCAGCACATCGACCGTGGTGATGCAGGGCAGTTGTTCCAGCTCCCTGACATGGGTGGGCGTGCCATAGCGCTGCAGCAAGGCCGGCGCGGCCACCACCACGCTCTCCAGCTCGGCCAGGGGCTGGGCCACCCAACTGGTGTCGGGCAGGTCACCGCGCCCCACCACCACAGCCAGGTCCATGTCCTCCAAGCCCCCTTCCACACCTGCAAGCGTGGTGATGCAGCGCAGCTCCAGCTCGGGGTTCTGGTGCACAAAGTCGGCCAGGGCCGGCCCCAGCAGATAGGGACCGGCTTCGCTGGGCAGGCTGATGCGCAAGCTGCCTTGCAGTGCAGCGCCGGCGGGTTTGAGTGTGTCCACAAAGCCCTCCACATCCAGCAGCAGCGGCGCAAAACGCTCGCACAAGGCCTGGCCCGCCTCGGTCAAGCGCAGGCTGCGGCCGCGCCGGTCCAGCAATTTGAGGCCCAGGCTCTGCTCCAGCGTGCTGACATGGCGGCTGACATTGGACGTGGGCAGTTCCAGCATCCGCCCGGCCGCAGCAAAGCTCTGTCGGGACGCCACGGCCACAAACACACGCAAGGCATTCAGATTCAGCCGCTCTTTTTTCTGACTCATTTTGATATTCAATCGTTATCAAAAACGACCTATTTTAGACAGCGCTTGGCACCTAGACTGCGGCACTTTCCGGCTACCAAGCACCTGCCATGCAAGATCGCAGTCCTTCTTCTTTTTCATCGGCCTCTGCACCAGAGTCACCCACCACGCCCTCCATGACCGGCAGCGCACGCAGCATTGCCTGGGTGGTGGCCGCCATCCAGTTCACCAATGCGCTGGAGTACATGGCCGTCAGCCCCTTGTTCCCCTGGATGGCGGGCGACCTGGGCGTTCCCGTGGGCTGGGCCGGCTATGCCGCCGGCGCCTACACCATCGCAGCCATCGTCTCCGGCCTGCTAGCCTATGGTCTGGCAGACCGCGTACAGCCCAAGCGGCTGCTGCTGGCGGCCCTGTCGGTGCTGAGCCTGACCACGCTGGCCACCTCCATGGCCGAAGGCTTTGGCAGTTTGCTGTTCTGGCGCACCGTGGCCGGGCTCACCGGTGGCATCACCATGGGCAGCGCCTCGGCCATTTTGCTGGTGCATGCCAGCGAAAAAGAACGGCCGGCCCTGCTGGCGCTCACGGTGGTGGCGTTTTCCGCCGTCAGCATTGCCGGCACGCCGCTGGTGTTGTGGCTGGCACAGGCTGCGGATTGGCGCTGGTCGTTTCGCCTGATCGGCGCTTGCTGTCTGCTGTGCCTGTGCACTGCGGCCTGGAAGCTGCCCGCTACACGCCCACCAGCCCGTGCGGCCTCGCTCGGGCAGATGCTGTCCGGCCTGCGCGGCGGCACGCTGCGCCACGCCGGGCTCAATGCCTTGTCGCAATTTCCGGCCCTGCTGGTGATTCCCATGCTGGCGCCCATCTTGATGGGTCTGACCGGTGGCAGCGCCCAATTGCCGCTGTGGTTTTTGTTGGGTGGCGTAGCCGGCTTGTTGGCCTCCAGGTTGGCGGGCAAGGCCGTCTCCCGCTTTGGCGGGCCGCGCGTGTTCCGCTGGGGGCTGGCGGCTCTGGCAGCCAATTTGCTGGCCTGCGCCAGCGGCGTGATGGGCCCGCTGGGCGCCATGGCCAGCGGGCTGTTCATGGTGTGCTTCATGGCCAGCACCTATACGGCCCTGGTCGCAGCGGCTGCCACCAGCGCGGCCCATCCCAGCCCTGAGCGACGCACCAGCTTTTCCATGCTGCAAACCAGCTTGATGCACCTGGGCTCCAGCCTGGCATTTTTCGGCACCGCATGGTTGATGGGACTGACTGCCATGCAAGCCAACGGCGCCCTCTGGCTGCTGGTGCTGGCGGCCCTGCTGGCCCTGGGCCTGGCCTTGTCCAGCCGGGCCTTGCTGCGGCCTACAGCGTCTGCGTAGCCACCTTGTGGCGCAGCTCCGTCTGGCGATTGTGATCATCCACAAACACCAGCTGGGGCTGGTGGTCTGCCACATCGCTTTCATGCACCTGGGCAAAGGCGGCAATGATGAGCAAATCCCCCACAGCGGCACGGCGCGCTGCCGAGCCATTCACCGAAATCATGCCGCTGCCGCGCTGGCCCTTGATGGCATAGGTGACAAAGCGCTCGCCGTTGTCGATGTTCCAGATATGAATCTGCTCGTTCTCGGCAATATTGGCGGCGTCCAGCAAATCCTCGTCGATGGCGCAGGAGCCTTCGTAGTGCAGCTCGCAGTGCGTGGTCTTGACGCGGTGAATCTTGGACTTCAAAAGTGTGCGGAACATGGGTGTCTCCTCTTGGGGTGGCGGTAATGCGCCGCGCATTGTGCATGGCGCACCACCAGCCCCCTCAAACCAAACACCCAGGCGGGCTGCGGCCATGTGACAGCGCAGGCCATGCAGAAGATTCAGACGGCACAGCAAGGCAGTGCCTGCCTCGCCACACCGCGGTCGTCAGCCTTGGCCCTTGAGCAGCACGGTATGCTGCCCCAGTGCCGGCGCAGCAAACGGTGTGGGTCCGGGGGTGCGGTGAAAATCCACAGGGCGGGTGAAACCACGGTAGCGGCCAACAACGGGGTGCGAGAACTCGGCAATCAGCCCTTCCGCCTGCACCTGGGGGTCATCGAACATATCTTCCACCGTGCGCGCTGCGGCACAGGGCACCTCCTCGCCGAAGATGCCCTCCCACTCCAGCGCCGTCTGCGCCTGCAAGGCGCTGCGCAATCGCTCCACCAGCAGCGCCTTGTGCTGGGCGCGCTTGCGCACCGTGTCGTATTGCGCGTCCCGCGCCAGGTCATGCATGCCCGTCTTCGCGCACAGTGCCGCCCAGAAATGCTGGGTGTTGGCGGAGATGTAGATAAAGCCCTCCCTGGTGGGATGGATGCCGGTAATGCCACCCGAGCGCATGTCCCGTCCCACTTCCCGAGGTTCGCCGCTCGCCCAGACCAGGCGGGCAGACTGCATGGTGAGTGCGGCGCCCAGCAGCGAAACCCCCACATGCTGGCCCAGCCCACTCTTCTCGCGCTCGTACAAGGCCGATGCCACGCCACTGGCCACCAGTGCCGAGGCGTAGTAGTCGACCACCGAGCCGTAAAGGATTTCGGGCGGCCCATCGGCCTTGCCCTGCATGGCGCACATGCCACTCAAAGTTTGTAGCACCTGGTCGTAGCCTGCCTTGTTCTTCAGCGGTCCTTTGCTGCCATAGCCCGTCACGCTGCAATACACCAAACGCGGGTTGATGGCGCTGAGCTGCGCGAAAGCAATCCCCAGGCGCTCCGGCACGCCGGGGCGAAAGTTGTGCACCAGCACATCCGCATCCCGCACCAGCTTCAAGAGCACCGCATGGTCCGGCGCCTGCTTCAAATCCAGCACCATGCCCCATTTGCTGCGATTGACCCCGAGAAAAGCCCGGCTCTCGGCCTCCAGCGTGGAAGGGTATTGGCGCAGGTTATCGCCAGCTGGGGGCTCGATCTTGATGACCTCCGCCCCCTGATCTGCCAGCAGCGAGCACCCGTAGGGGCCAGCGATGTAGGCACTCAGGTCCAGGACACGAATCCCACTCAACGGACCCTTGGGACCTTCACGTTCAATAAGGGCGAAACTCATCCGTCACTCACTCCATCAATCTGCAACGATATTGTTTGTCTTGGCCAATTGCTTCCAGCGCGCCACATCGCTGCTGATCACCTCGCCAAACTGGGCCGGCGCCATCGGTGTCACCAGTGCACCTTCACGCAGGAAGTGATCTTTCAGCGCGGGCTTGGCCAGCGCCTTGTTCACGGTGGCATTGAGCTGGTTGACGATGTCGGCAGGGGTTCCTGCCGGGGCCAGCAGGCCCCACCACAACTCAAATTCAAAGCCCGGCACGGCCGAGGCCATAGGCTTGAGGTCCGGTGCAATCGGACTGGGCTTCAAGCTGGTGATGCCCACCGCCTTGAGCTTTCCGTTGCGAATCATTGGCAGGATCGATGGTCCGCTGGACATCAGCATCTGCACCTGGTTGCCCACCACATCGGTCACCGCCAGGCCTTGGCCTTTGTAGGGGATGTGGGTGATGTCAAAGCCAGGCGCCATGGCGCGCAAATACTCCGTCGCAATGTGGTTGACGCTGCCGGTGCCAGAGGTGGCGTAATTGAACTTGCCGGGGTTGGCCTTCACAGCCTTGATCAGCTCTTCGGGCGTGCTGGCAGGGAATTCGTTGTTCACCGCCACCACCATCGGTCCCTTGGCCAGCATCGCAATGGGCGCCAGGCTCTTGACCGGGTCAAACGGCATCTTCGGTTGCACCGCCGCATTGGTCGTCATGCTGGAAGACACCGCCACGATGGTGTAGCCATCTGCCGGCGCCTTGGCCACGGAAGCCGTGCCCGTGTTGCCGCTGGCACCCGGACGGTTTTCCACAATGATGGCCTGCTTGAGCATCTCGCCCATTTCCTTGGCCACCAGGCGTGCAAACACGTCATTGGAGCCTCCGGGCGGGTAAGGCACGACCAGGGTGATGGCCTTGCTGGGATAAGGCGCACCACTGGCCAATGCGGGAAAAGCCATGCCGAAAGCCAGCATGCACGCTGAAGCGGCCACCGTGCGGCGAACCAGGGAAGTTGTCGGTTTCATCTATGTCTCCTGTCGTTATATGAATCAAAGCGGTCCATCGCACAGCGCGCAGTGCATCGCCTTGTGCACCTACGCCGCCCGCGATGGCGAGGGCGGAATCAAGCCCTGCTCCCGGGCGCGCGCCACGATGGCTTGCGCACGCAGCACAAAAGGCTTGTCGATCATCTTTCCGTCCACCACATAGGCACCCACTGCGCTGTGCTGTGCTTCGTGCGAAGCCGCCACCACCTTGAGCGCCTCTTCAATTTCTGCGGCAGTCGGCTGAAAGACGGCATTGGCCAAGGCGACCTGGCTGGGATGGATGCAGGTCTTGCCCTGAAATCCCAACCTGTGGGCCAGTTGCGCCTCGGCACGAAAGCCTTCGGTGTCGCTGATGTTGGAAAACGCGCCGTCGTAGGCCAGCACATGGGCCTCTGCCGCTGCCATGCGCACGGCAAAAAGCACTTGCTCAATGGCCGCACGCTCCCGCCGGTGAATGCCGTAAGGCTCGAAAAGATCGCCCAGCCCCACCTGCAGGCCCACCACGCTGGGGTGCGCGCCTGCCAGCTCCGCCGCAGTGCGCAATGCTTTCGGGGTTTCAATGTTGAGCAGCAAACCAGGCGCCGCATCCAGCCCATTGGCTTGCGCTGCGACAGCGATTTGCTCGGCTGCGTCTCTGACATGCTGCGCACTTTCAGGCTTGGGCAAGTTGATGAGTTGCACACCCTGCTGCACGACGGCGGCCACGTCCGCTGCGAAATGCGGGGTGTCCATGGCGTTGACCCGCACGATGATGGTCTTGTCATGGGCACGCGCCGCATCGCTTTGCAAAAAGGCGCTCAGCAAGGCCCGCGCCTCTGCCTTGCGCGGCTCCGCCACGGCATCCTCCAGGTCATAGGACAGGCTGTCCGCATCGCTGCGCAAGGCCTTGGGAAACAGCTCAGGCCGGGAGCCTGGAACAAACAATTTGCTTCTCATGCAGCGATTGTCTGAAGGGATCCCCCTGAAATAAAGCGCTGTACCATGCGTTCAGAAGATAGAAAAACTTTCTTTTTACGCACCCTCTGATGGAAACCAGCTACCTGAACAGCTTTCTTCTGGTCGCAGAGACCGGCTCCATGGCGGAGGCCGCACGCCGCATGCACCTCACGGCGGCCGCCGTGGCACAGCAGATGCGCAATCTGGAAAAAGAATTTGGCACCCCGCTGCTGACGCGCGCAGGGCGCACCGTGGTGCCCACTCCGGCGGGCCACCGGCTCAAGGACAGCGTCCCCGCGCTGCTGCGTGAACTCTCGAACACCCACACCCTGGTCAATCAGGATGCCAACACGGGCGAGCTGGTCATTGGCACGATCAATACGGCCCTGCACAGCCTGCTACCCGACATCCTCGCCAAGTTCGTCGTGGCATGCCCGGACGTCAAGGTCTATCTGCGCTCGGCCACCACCCACCAGTTGTATGAGGAGATGCAAACCGGCGATATCGATGCTGCGGTCTGCCTCTACCCCAACTTTCCGCTGGCCAAGACTTGCGACTGGTCGCAGCTGCGGGAGGAAAAGCTGATCTTGCTGGCCCCCAAAAGCATGGCCAGGCGAGACCCGCACCAATTGCTGCGCACCCAGCCCCTGGTGCGTTATGACCGCACTCTGGGTGGCGGCAAGATGGTGGAGCGTTATCTGCAGGACATTGGCGTCGCCCCCCAGGAGCGCTTCGAGCTGAGCTCGCTCGCGGCCATTGCCATGATGGTCGACCGCGGGCTGGGCGTGGCCCTGGTGCCCGACACCGCATTGAACCTGCCGGATGGGCAAGACGTGGTGCGCATTCCACTGCCCGATGCCATCCAGACCCGTAGGTTTGGCGTCATGTGGCTGCGCTCTTCCGCAAGGCTGGCCCTCATCCACAAGCTGGTCGAGAGCGCGCGGCACGTGCTGGCCGAGCGCCAGCGCCAGGCACGCTGAAGCAGCAAGGCCAGCGCGGCATCAGTGCTGCAGCTGCTGCCAGACCTTGTCTAGGCGCTTGCTGCTGACCGGATACGGCGTGCGCAGCTCCTGGGCGAAAAAGCTCACGCGCAGCTCCTCCAGCATCCAGCGGTATTCCTGCATGCGGGCATCGACCTGGCCCTTGCGCTCGGCCACCAGGCGCCAGTAGCGCTGCTCCAGCGGCTGCAGCTCCTTGAGCTTGAGGGCGTCGCGCGCGGGGTCGGCGCGGTATTTGTCCAGGCGTGTGGTGATGGCCTTCAGGTAGCGCGCGTAATGGCCTAGCTGCGTCCAAGGCGCCACGGCGATAAAGTTCTTGGGCATCAGCTTGTTCAGCTGCTCGCCAGCGTCCTTGGTGGCATCAGGCGCATTCTTGGTGTCCTTGATCTTGCGCGCGGCAGCCGCGTACTCCACCAGAATCACACCGGCCATGCGCGCCACCTCGTTGGCGATCAGGGTCAGGCGCCCGCGCCCGTCCTGCACACGCTGCTTGAAGTCGTTGGCATTGGCTGGCAAAGGCTCCTGCAAAAAGGCACGGTCTATGGCCACGTCGATGATCTGGGCGCGCAGCTCCTCCTGCGTGCCCAGCGGCATATAGGCCACGGCCATCTTCTGCAGATCGGGGATGTTTTTTTCCAGGTATTTCAGCGCGTCGCGGATTTGCAGCGCAAACAGGCGGCGCAGGCCCACGCGGTGCTTGGCCGCGGCCATCTCGGGCTCGTCAAACACGGCGATGCCCACGCAGTCGCCGTGATCGATCAGCGCCGGGAAGCCCAGCAAAGTCTGGTTGCCCTGGCGGATTTCCATCAGCTCGGGCAGCTCGCCAAAACTCCATTCCTTGTAGCGGGCGTCATGCGGCTGGGCTGCTGCGGCTTGTTTGGGTTGTCCGGCCTTGCCTGCAACTGCTTCTGTTTTTGCAGCAGCCTGTGCTTTCTGGGCGCCGGTTTGCGCTTCATCTATGGCCACATCAGGCTGCACAGATGCTACGGCTGCTACCTTTAAGGAAGCAAGCTCCTGGAAGGCGCCGCGCGCCTGACTGCCCAGTTTGGACTTGAGCGCGCCCAGGTTGCGGCCCTGGTCCAGCTGGCGACCATGCTCGTCCGTGATGCGGAAGTTCATGAACAGATGCGGGCTGAGCATGTCCAGCTTGAAGTCGGCGCGCTTCACATCCAGCGAGGTTTCGTCGCGCACCTGTTTCAGCAAGGCATCGATCAGGCCGCTGCCCTGCTGGGCCCAGCGCTCGGGCTGGGTGAACAGCGCGGCCAGGCGGGCCGCGCTTTCGGGCAGTGGCACAAAGCGGCTGCGCGGGCGCTGTGGCAGGCTTTTGAGCAGGGCCTGGATCTTGTCCTTGAGCATGCCCGGCACCAGCCACTCGGCACGCTCCTCGCTGACCTGATTGAGCACAAACAGCGGCACGGTAACGGTGACGCCGTCGCGTGCATCGCCGGGGCTGTGCAGATAGCTGGCCGTGCAGTCCACACCGCCGAGCTTGAGCAACTTGGGGAAGTTGTCGGTGGTGATGCCGGCGGCCTCGTGGCGCATCAGCTCGTCCTTGGACAGGCGCAGCAGCTCGGGCTTGTCCTTGCTGTGCAGGCGGAACCACTGGTCAAAGGTAGCGCCGCTGTACACATCGCGCGGCAGTTGCTGGTCGTAGAAGGCGAAGATCAGCTCGTCGTCTACCAGCACGTCCTGACGGCGGCTTTTGTGCTCCAGCTCTTCGACCTTGCGCATCAGCTTGAGGTTGGCGGGCAGGAAATGCCATTTGGTTTCCCACTCGCCCTCCACCAGGGCCTGGCGGATAAAGGTGTTGCGCGCCGCATGCGGGTCCACGCGGCCATAGCTCACGCGCCGGCCGTTGTAGACCACCAGGCCATACAGCGTGGCCCGCTCCAGCGCCACCACATCGGCCTGTTTTTTGCTCCAGTGCGGGTCCAGCAGTTGCTTTTTCAAGAGATGGGCGCCCACCTCTTCCAGCCACTGCGGCTCGATGGCGGCAATGCCACGGCCGTACAGGCGCGAGGTCTCGACCTGCTCTGCCGCCACAATCCAGCGGCCCGGTTTTTTGCTCAGGTGCGCGCCGGGGTGGGGGTGGAACTTGATGCCATGGGCGCCCAGATAGGCTTCGCTTTCCTCGCCCTTGTAGCCGATATTGCCCAGCAGACCGGAGAGCATGGACAGGTGCATGGCCTCATAGCCTGCGGCCTCGCTGTTGATCTGCCATTTCTGCTCCTTGACCACGGTGAGCAGCTGGGAGTGAATATCACGCCACTCGCGCACGCGGCGGATGTTGATGAAGTTCTGGCGCAGCAACTGCTCCCACTGCCGGTTGCTGACCTTGTGCGTGGCGGCCTCTTGCTGCGGCTCGGCAGGGTTGAACAGCGCCAGGCGCTCCTCCACCGTACCTTCCACCTGGGCGCCGCTGGCACGCTGGCTCACCGGCAAGAACGCCTGGCTGCGGGTGCTGGGCTTGGCCGCCGGCTTGCTTTGCGCGGCCATCTCGGCCCGGCTCTTGGCCACCACCTTGCCGCCGCGCGCGTCCGACAGCCATTTCCACAGCCGCAGATAGCCGCTGAATTCGCTTTTCTCGTCGTCAAACTTGGCATGCGCCTGGTCGGCCTGCTGCTGGGCCTCCATGGGCCGGTCACGCACATCCTGCACCGACAGCGCCGAGGCAATGATCAACACCTCGGCCAGCGCGCCACGGCTTTTCGCTTCGACGATCATGCGGCCCACGCGCGGGTCCAGCGGCAGGCGCGACAGCTCCTTGCCCATGGCCAGCAGCTCGCCACGCTCGTCCACCGCCCCCAGTTCGGCCAGCAGCTGGTAGCCGTCGGCAATGGCGCGGCCCGAGGGCGCTTCCAGAAAGGGGAAATGCACCACATCGCCCAGGCCCAGGGACTTCATGCGCAAAATCACGCCGGCCAGCGAGCTGCGCAGAATTTCGGGGTCGGTAAAGCGGTCGCGGCCGTTGAAGTCGGCCTCGTCATACAGGCGTATGCAAATGCCGTTGGCCACGCGGCCACAGCGGCCGGCGCGCTGGTTGGCAGCGGCCTGGGAGATGGGCTCCACCAGCAACTGCTCCACCTTGCTACGGAAAGAATAGCGCTTGACACGCGCCGTGCCTGCATCGATCACGTAGCGAATGCCAGGCACCGTGAGCGAGGTTTCGGCCACGTTGGTGGCCAGCACAATGCGGCGGCCGGTATGGCCGTCAAAAATGCGGTCCTGCTCGGCCTGGGACAGGCGCGAGAACAGCGGCAACACCTCGGCGCTGCGCAATGTGGGCGAGTTCTGCAAATGCTTGCGCACATGGTCTGCGGCCTCGCGGATCTCGCGCTCGCCGGGCAGAAAGATCAGGATGTCGCCACCTCTGCCGCCCTGCCACAGCTCGTCCACGCCATCGGCAATGGCGTCGTTCAAGTCCTTGTCTTTTTCGCCCTCTAAGGGGCGGTAGCGCATCTCCACCGGGTAGGTGCGGCCCGAGACCATGATCACGGGCGCAGGCCCGTCCTTGGATTCGAAATGCTTGGCAAAACGCTCGGCATCGATGGTGGCCGAGGTCACCACCACCTTCAGATCGGGGCGCTTGGGCAGGAGCTGCTTGAGATAGCCCAGCAAGAAATCGATGTTCAGGCTGCGCTCGTGGGCCTCATCGATGATCAGGGTGTCGTAGGCCTTGAGCAGCGGATCGGTCTGGGTCTCGGCCAGCAAGATGCCATCCGTCATCAGCTTGACCGAGGCGTTTTTTTGCAGCGTGTCCTGAAAGCGCACCCTGTAGCCCACCACCTCGCCCAGGGGCGTGTTCAGCTCCTCGGCAATGCGCTTGGCCACGGAAGACGCGGCAATCCGGCGCGGCTGGGTGTGGCCGATCAAATGGCCGCGCACCTGGCCTTTTTCATCGGGCACCGCATTGATCTTGCCCCTGCCCAGCGCCAGCGCGATCTTGGGCAGCTGCGTGGTCTTGCCCGAGCCGGTTTCGCCACAGACGATGATGACCTGGTGGCGGTCCATGGCCTCCATGATCTCGTCACGGCGGCTGGATACGGGAAGCGACTCGGGGAAGGTGATCTTCAAAGACATAAGGGGCTGGATTATCGGGGCTAGGAGACGGTTGACGTTGGGCATGCACAACAAGCACCCGCATACGGATTGCCATTTGCGAACACGACTTCATAATCCCCAGCTTCGCTTCACCGCGCGGCAACTAGCGACCTTGCCGCGTCTTCACCCAGGAGCTTCCCCCATGTTTGACCTTCACCCCCTCACCCACTGAACACGGTTTCCCGCCCCGGCTGAACCGTGTCGCACCACATCAAGGTTCAGCCAAGGCTGCGGCGCAAGCAATGCGCACACAAGCCCTGGCCCATGAGCCGGGGCTTTTTGTTTTCAGGAATTCGCACATGCGTGCATCCCCCACCTCAAGGCCTGCCCAAGCGGGCCGGCCCGGGACTTCGCTGACAGTCTCTCTTGAGGCCAGTGCAGCCCCACGCAACCCCGTGGCACGGGCCTTGGCCGCCCGCGCCAGCAGCGGCGGCGCTGGCCGCCACCTCCACAGCCAAGGCGCCCAGCGCCGTGCCGACCGCATGCAGCTGCAGCGCAGCCTGCGGCAGTTTCACCACGAATAAGAACAAACACCATGGATATGAAGAAGACCATTGCTGCAGGCGAACTGCAGCCCCTGCTGGCCCAGCGCCAGCAACACCTGGCCGAGATTGCGGCCCAGCTCAAGACCGAGCTGTTCGGCATCGACGAGGTCATAGACCGCGTCATCGACAGCGTGCGTGCCTGGTATGTGCTGCCCCAGTGCATTACCCGCCCCGTCATCGTCTGCCTCTGGGGCCTCACCGGCACGGGCAAGACCCAGCTCACGCGCCGCCTGGCCCAGCTGCTGGGTTTTTACGACCGCTTTGTGGAAGTGCAAATGGATGGCTTCAGCAATGGCGCGGGCAGCTATCGCGGCTCCTCCATTGCCTCCATGCTCGAAGACTCGGGCATTGACGAGGGCGCGCCCGGCATCCTGGTGCTGGACGAGTTCCAGCGCTACCGCACCAAGGACAACAAGGGCGAGGATGCCAAGGCCGAGCGTTACCAGGACGTGTGGATGCTGCTGTCCGACGGCCGCCTGCCCCCGCCCCTGGGCGCGCTGGTGGACATAGAGCGCAAGCTGGCCGGCCAGCAGTACGACGCCGAGCGCGACGATGAAGAAAAGCCCGACAAGGCCTATCGCTTCCGCCTCGACGCCTGGGATGCCCAGGAGCTCAAGCGCAGCTTCAAGCTGCACGAGCCGCTGACCGAAATCATGCAATGGCCTTCGGAGCGCGTGCACCAGCTGTTCGTGCAGTTTCGCGAGGCCCAGCAGCACTGGGAGACCGACTACAGCCGTCTGCTGGTCTTTGTCTGCGGCAACCTCGACGAGATGTACCGCGAGACGGCCCAGCGCGTGGAGGACTGCGACACCGATGCCGACATCTTCCACCGCCTGACCCAGCGCCTGTCCGTCATCGACGTGAAAAAGGCCCTGTCCGAGCGCTTCAAGCCCGAGCAGATCGCACGCCTTGGCAACAACCATGTGATCTACCCCTCGCTGAGCCGCGCCACCTACGAGCGCCTGATCCACGAGCTGTGCGCCGGCTATGTGCATGACATCAAGGCCCAGACCGATGTGCAGCTGGAGCTGGGTGCCGATGTGCTGGATGCGCTGTATGCCAACTCGGTCTTCCCGGCCCAGGGCACGCGGCCGCTGTTCTCTGCCGTGCATGCCATTCTGAGCAGCACCCTGGTCAAGACCACGCTGTGGGCGCTGGAGCAAGGCCTGGATCTGCAGCGCCCCGTGCACATCAGCCTGGCTGCGGACCGCCGCCATCTGCTGGCCAGCGGCCTGCTGCAAGACAGTGACATCCAGACCAGCGAGCGCTTTGCGGTCACGCTGGACCTGGACCGCCTCAAGCAGCGCGCCAATGCCGACTTCCGCGCCCTGCTTGCGGTGCACGAGGCCGGCCACGGCCTGGTCTATGCCCTGCTGTTCGGCCAGGCACCCCAGGAGATCAAGATCAACATCGCCTCCTTCGAGGGCGGCTACAACAGCTTTGCCAGTCTCAAGGCCACCACACGCCAGAACGCGCTGGACATGATGTGCGTGAGCCTGGCCGGCCGCGTGGCCGAGGATCTGGTGTTTGGCAAGATGGCCTGCACCGCGGGCTCGGAAAGCGACTACAAGCAGGCCACGGCCCTGGCGGCGCGCCATATCCGCTACCACGGCTTTGGCACACGCATCAGCCGCACCGATGTGACTTCGGAAACCGAAGACCACCTCAACACCGATGTGGCCCCCAGCAACCAAGCCATAGAGGAGCTGCTGCAAGCCCAATACCAGCGCACCCGTGCGCTGCTGGAGCAGCAGCACCCCGCCTTTGGCGCCACGGTAGATGCCCTCATGGCCCGAGGCTCCATCACGCCGCAGGAGATGGGTACGCTCATGGCCGGCTTTGGCATGGCGCTGCGCATGCCCAGCGAGCAGCCCGACGACAGCCTGGTGCTGGAGCCCTTTGCCGAGCGCCTGGCGGCGTTCCGTGCCGGCCAAGCCTGAAGCTCTGCTGCGCTCAAAAAAGAAACCCGCCTTGGCGGGTTTCTTTTTGCGTCATGGCCGCTGCGTCAGCAGTTGCCCTTCTTGGCCTGCCCCGGAGGGCAACCATGGGGATGGGGCTTTTTATAGCCATCGTCATAGCGGTCGCCGTGGCGATCATGGTAGACAGCACAGCCACTCAAAACAAAGGCCGCAGCGGCCAGAGCCAGTATTTTTTTCACAAATCACCTTTCAATTCATCCAACGGGCGCGGCGAGTCTATGGGTTTCGGCGCCAGTGCTTTGTCAAACTTTTTCAAGCGGTCAGCAGCGACAGCCCATGGGCTTCGGTAGGCAAAGGCACCTCCCAGCGCCCCAGCATGGCCAGCAGCGCGGCGTTGCTCAGCGTGGTGTCGCGTGCGCGGTTGCGCGCCAAAAGCTCGCTCTTGCTGGCTTCCAGATGGACGAGCTGCACGCGTGCGCCATAGGCCAGGCACAGGTCCAGGGTCTTGCCTCGCATTTGCCGCGACAAATGCGTGGCATTCCACACAAAGGGCGCATGGCTGCGCAGCAAGGCCTTGGCCTTGTCCACCGCCCGGTGGGCGGCCGCGCCGTCGTTCTGGCCATGGCGCAGGCCCAGTTCAGCGCGCGCATCGTCGAAAGAGACCACGGGCCTGTCGGCATGGTGCTCGGCCACCCAGGTGTTTTTGCCACTGGCCGGCAGGCCGCACATGACGATGACGTCGGAGCCCGGCGCTTCATGCAGGGCGTAGTCGGGATGCAGCTGGGCGCCACGGAAATAGCGCAGCGCCGTCTCGGCCGAGGCAAAGCGGCGCGGCGAGCGCAGACAGTCTTCTTCCAGCGCCAGCTCGCGCAGCAGCGCGATATTGAGCAGCACGCCCTCCACATCGGGGCAGATGCGGCCCAGGATATCGGCCCGGGCCAGCATGCACAGCAGGTGCAAATCCACCTGCCAGGACAGCTCGCGCAGGATGAACTCCGGCGACTGGCCGCTGCGGGACATGCCAAACGCAAAAAACGGCACCTGGTGCACGGCAATCAGCCGGCATATGGCCTCGCGCTGCAGCACGGGGGCTCCAGCCTCCCACAGCAGGAGGCGGGCATCCAGCGCCCCCTTGCGTGAATGGCCGGGCTGGCTGATGCGCCCGTCTTCCCCCACCACCGTGGTGCGGCACTTGGCCACATCGTGCAGCAGCGCGGCCAGGAACACGGTCTCGCGCTCGGCGGGCGCAAGCTCGGCATAGGCCGCATCGTCCAGCAAGGCTTGGACCACCATTTGCGTATGGGTCCACACATCGCCTTCGGCGTGGTAGATCGGGTCCTGGGGCGTGGTCTTAGCCTGCTCCAGCAGGGGAAATGTGGCCAGGCAGGCGGCAAAGTCCACCGCTCCCCATCCTGCTGCTTCTGGCTGGGGCACCAGGGCTTGAATCTGTTTCCAGTTCCACATGGGAACCTCCTTGTTCTGTTTTTGAGGGTTCACCAGCGCTTGCTGATCTCGGGCGCAAAAATGTCCACCCCAGCCCGCAAGCCATTGGCCACAATGGGCCGCTCGCTGTGGTGCGAGCCCGAGTCCAGAATCGTCTGCACAAAATCGGGCCGTACAAACTTGTAGCGCTCCACGGTTGTGCCGTCCTCTTCCACCTTGAGATAAAGGCCTTCGGCCAGGTCGGATCCATCGGTTTGCTGCCAGCACAAGGCAAGGTCCAGCAGCTGGCGCAGCACCTGCTGCTCGAATACCTGGCGCCAGCCCGCGCTGCGCGCCAAGGACGGCGCCAGCAGAGCCAGCAAGTCCTTGAAGCGCCGCGGCGCTGGGCCGCTGTAGAGCACGGGCACCGAGACCACGGGCAGATCAGCCAGCAAAGCATGGCGGCGCGGCGTGTCCAGAAAGCAACTGTGGAGTCGGTCCCAGATGTCGAACTCGCAAAACCAGTGCGGCAGCGCGTCGTAGTACAGCGAATGCTTGGCGTACAGCCATTCGCCATACATCACATAGCGGTCTTCCAGCCGTTCGAGAAAACGCGCTTCATGCGCTGCGCCCCATTGCTTGAAGGCATTGAACTGGCGCTCGCGCCCGCCCGAGCCCGGCTGCAGATAGTGGCCGCGCGACTGCAGCAGCAAGCCGGCGTCGGCGCCAAAGCTCAGCGCGGCATTGGCGCCGTCCAGCTTTTCCTCGACCACGATATGACGGCCTTCAAGCCGCTCATAGGCGATGGCGTCGTCCTGATCGCCCGCTTGCAGGCGCGAGCCGCGCAAATGCAGGGTGCGCGGGTATTTGAGAATGTCCAGATTGAATAAATGGCTCATATCGAGCTTTCCAAACGCGACCTGCGCCGGCACGGCAGGAGCCGGCGGCCTGCGCTGCGGCAGGCCTGGCTCGCGCTTTGGTGCGCGCAGATCTTGAAAAAGGAAACGACCCGCAGCGAGGCCGCAGGACGTGTGAAAAGCTGAGAGCGACTGCGCCACGACGCAGCAAAGGCCTGGTCCGCCAAAGAGGGGACAACGCAAAAGGCCTGAAAGAAGATGGCTACACAAGCAGGCCGGATTCAGCAAAAGCACAAACACAAGTGCAATGCCAACGCTCCCAGGCATTGGGAGCGGCGTGAATCAGGCAAAAAGGAAAGCCACGCACCGCAGCGCACACGCAAGAAATGACCGGGCAATGACCAGGTCAGCGTGTGGCAATGTCGTTCAGCAGAGAACTGTGCGGCGGGGCATGGTGCACCTCAGTAGCGGTGAGGGTTGGAGAAAGGCGCAAAGTATAGGGGCTGCAGGGCCTTGCGGCAATCTGGCCCTGCAGCCTTTCTCATCGGCCATCAGCGGCGACCGCGCTCCCAGCCGCCCCGGTGCAACATCCAGCGGCCATCAGGGCCGGCATGCCAGCCCGGCTGGCGGTAGCTGAAGCCGGGACGCGGGCGATCGTAGTGACCAGGTCGCCAGACATGGCGTCCCCCCTCCCAGTCCCAGAAGCCCCCGATCCAGATGGCGCCCACAAAGGGGGCCAGGGGAATGGTCTCCACATAGGGAGCGGGCGGTGCGCCGGCACCGGCGATGTACTCGCCCTGGTAATAGCCCGGCCCGTACACCGGCGAAGCGGGCACCACGGCACAACCCGACAGCGCGGCAGCGCCCGCCACCGCACCCACGGCCCACCATGTACGCCCTCTGCGCAATATGTCGCCCAAACGTATGGCCGCTACGGTGCGGGCTCCCTGCTCTTGCCTGTTTTGCATGGTGTGCTCCTTTCTGGATAGTCCATCGCAATGCGCATCAGGGGATGCGGTCAGTCCATTGTTGGCGACCGGCTTAGGCCTGGCTTAAGCCTCTGGGACAGACGGTATGGCGGCATGCACATCGCCCCGCTAGCGGCATAAGCCCCCCTCTGAAGCGGCGTTCCGGCAAGCACGATTGGTAGCGCAACCTACAAAACTTTGGCGCAGATTTACATGCGCTTCACACGGTATTCACCGCCTGCTTGAAAACTGGCCACATCCCCCTCTCCATCTCCCCAAGGAGTTTTTGTGGCCTTCAAACGCCTGCTGGTGCTGCTGACCGTGCTCTTGATGTCCGCCTTGCTCAGGGACATGGTGGTGCCACGCGAGTGCGTGGAAGAATGGGTGGACCGCTGCATGCGCACTGGCACTGCAGACAGCACAGACAATGACCGCCGCCCCGACCTGCCATAGTCAGATTTGCTCAGGGTCGGTCAGACTCGGCATCTGCCGCGCAGGGAACTTTCTGCCCCGCTCTGCACCCCAACCCCAGTTTGTGCCGCCGCTGCGCTCTGCAGCATTTCCTTCCACTTCAGCCACATTTCCTCACCGTGATCGTCTTTTGGGCCGCTGTGGCCGTTCCCTTGTTGGCCCTGTGGCTGTGGTATCCGCTGCGGGCCGTGCATGGCCGTGTTTTTTACGGAGCGCTTGGCACCACCACGCTGCTAGGCCTTTCCACGGCATTGATGCTGTGGATCGTGCGCAATACCACCTTGTCCTATGACGTCATTGCGCCCCTGCAGGTGGTCAGCGGCTGGTTGCTGGCCTCCTTGCTGCTGGCCTGGCTGCTGGCCGTGTTGCGCGATCTGGTCTGGTTGCTGGCCGGCCGCCATGCCCGACACTGGCGCAAAACCTGGCCCTCGGTGGCAGCGGCTGCACTGGGCCTGCTGGTGGCGGGATATGGCACGCTGCAGGGCCTGAAAGTGCCCCAGCTGCGCGAGCAGACCCTGAGCCTGCCGCAGCTGCCTGCGGCCCTGGATGGCCTGCGCGTGGCCGTGCTGGCCGATATGCACGCCAGCCCGGTGAACAACGCGGCCTATGTGCAGGCCCTGGTGGAACGCACCCTGGCCGCGCAACCCGACCTGATTGTGCTGCCCGGCGACCTCGTGGATGGGGACGCACCCACCCAGGCCGTACACCTGGCCCCGCTGCGCCAGTTGCAAGCGCCCCATGGCGTATGGGCCGCGCCCGGCAACCACGAGTACTACGGCGGCTATGACGCCTGGGCCAGGGTGCTGCGCCAGTCGCCGCTGCACTATCTGGAGAACCAGTCGCGCGTGGTGGACATCCGGGGCCAGCGCGTGGCGATCTCGGGCGTGGGCGATCCGGCCTATGGCCGCCTTTCGCCCCAGAACAGCGACCCGCTGGTGCCCGAAGGCCTACCGCCCGATATCGAAGCCGTGGCGCAGCAGGCCCAGGGGGCTGACTTTCACCTGTTGCTGGCCCACCAGCCCAAGCTGGCACGCAGCAATGCCCAGCATGGTGTGGACCTGCAGATTTCCGGCCACACCCATGGCGGCCATATCGTGGGCCTGGACCGTTGGCTGGTGGCTCCCTTCAACGACGGCTTTGTGCGCGGGCGCTACGACCTGGGCCCCATGACGCTCTTTGTCAGCAGCGGCGCAGGCCTGTGGGCCGGCTTTGCGCTGCGCCTGGGTGTGCCTTCCAGCATCGATCTGCTGGTGTTGCGCAGCCCGTCGTAGACGCGGTTTTCGCCCCCTCCCTGCCACGCGGCATCAACGCTTCGCAGCGCCCTCCCCCGCCGCCCAGGTCACTGCGGCCCGCACCGGGCGCGGGGGCTGGGTGTCGCGCGGGCCGTCGTTGATGAGCACGAACAGATAGAACAGGCCCACGCTGCCCAGGCCACCGAAGAACAGGCCTATGCCATCCACCCAGCGGCCATCGGGCAGGTGAAAGACCAGCAAAAACGACAGCGTGAATGCCGCCAGCACGGCAATCAGCAGGTAGACAATGGCCCCATCCATATGCACAACCCTCCCAGCAAGAACCTATGTCAAAGGGCCTGTGCACTGCCATGTGCGGCCCTCGCGCAGCGCAATCCCCTCCGGCACGCTGCAGCCCATGCGAAAGCCCAGGCTCCCGCGCCCCGTGGTGGTTGGCCTGCGTGATGCTTCGCGCGTGAACACCCACACACTTCTCAAAATGGGCCCATGCTAGGCTGTGCCCGCTTGCAGACCCTGATCTGGCGCAAAAGCAGTGCGCCGGGCCATCGGCCCGCCTGCAGGTGACAGACAGGTCTTCATACAGCCCTCATAGTGTTCAGAGCGTGTTTGCGACGATCTCCTCGCGGCGCGCCAGTGTCTTTTCGGGATGGGATACAAGGCGCGACACCGCAGCAATAGCCGTGCTATTGCGAGGATTCGCAACGCCGTAGACCGTCCGCAAAGCCACTGGCCCACAGGGTTGGAGCGAAATCGGGCGATTTCTTCGCGCTGTGGCTTGCTTGCACATGAGTGCAAGCTGCGCCCCACCGGCTCGAACGCATCCCGATTGCGCTCCAACGCGCCTGCGTAGAGATCGCAAACACACTCTTAGCCAACATCGCTGCCTACCTTCACCCGCGCCCGCCCGCTCTGCCATGACTGCCTCTTCGCCTACGCCCACCACGCACGCCTCAGCCCCTTCTTCCCGGCGCAACCTGGGCTTGTTGGTGGCGGCCCAGTCCCTGGGTGGTGCCTCGCCCCCCATCATCATTTCCCTGGGCGGGCTCGTGGGCCAGCAGCTGTCCAGCAACCCGTCTGCGGCCACGCTGCCGGTCAGCCTCTACCAACTGGGGCTGGCCCTGTCCACGCTGCCTGCCGCCTGGTTGATGCACCGCCAAGGGCGGCGCACAGCCTATGTACTGGGGGCCGTCATGGGCCTGCTTTCGGGCCTGGTGGCAGCCCAGGGCATTGCCCAGTCCAACTTCATGCTGTTTTGCCTGGGCACGGCATTGGCGGGTTTCTACGGCGCCTGCGTGCAGAGCTACCGCTTTGCCGCCACCGATGCGGTGGGTGAGCCTTCGCGCCAGGCCCAGGCGATTTCACGGGTGATGGTGGGCGGGCTGATTGCCGCCATCATTGGCCCGCAGGTAGTGATCTGGACGCGTGACGCCCTGCCCATGACGCCTTTTGCCGGCAGCTTCTACAGCCAGGCCCTGCTGGCCTTGCTGGCCCTGCCGCTGCTGGCCGGCCTGCGCCTGCCGCCACCAGCGCCCAAGGCCGTGGCCACGGACGCACGGCCGCTGGCAGAGATTGCGCGCTCGCCCCAGTTTGTGGTGGCCGCCGCGGCCGGCGTGGTCAGCTACGGCCTGATGTCGTTTCTGATGACGGCCGCGCCCATGGCCATGGTGGGCTGCGGCCACAGCGTGGGCGAGGCGGCACTGGGCATTCAGTGGCATGTGCTGGCCATGTTTGCGCCCAGCTTTTTCACCGGCCGGCTGATTGCCCGCTTTGGCAAGCGCCGCATCACCGCCCTGGGTCTGGTGCTGATTGCAGTCTCCGGACTGCTGGCCCTGGCCGGGCTTTCGTTAACCCATTTCTGGGGCTCGCTGGTGCTGCTGGGCCTGGGCTGGAACTTTGGCTTCATCGGCGCCACCTCGTTGCTGACCGAGTGCTACCGCCCCAGCGAACGCGCCAAGGTGCAGGCGCTGAATGATTTTTTGGTGTTCGGCACCGTGGCCATGGCCTCGTTCGGCTCCGGCCAGCTGATGCACAGCGTGGGCTGGGCCAAGATCAATGCAGGCATGCTGCCGCTGATAGCCCTGGTGTTGGTGTTGCTGGCGGTGCAAGGGCGTGGAGCCCGCCCGGGCAGCTCTCTGCCGGCCTGATGCCGGCCGCAGCGCCTGTGCCAAACGCTCTCAAAAAGAAAGCGCTCTCAGTGCTTGCAGCATGCGCTTCAGGCTGATTTCATGGGATTTCGAGCACCGCAGCCCGCGTGCGGCCTGCGCGACAGCATCGCTTGCGTGCAGGCACAACTGCAAAAACTTCTGCAGCACGCCCTGGTGCGCCGCTACACTCGCGGCTGACCTGGCTCGCCCTTCTTCCAAAGTGGCGGGCCTTTTGCCCCTCTGAGGTCGGCAAGGCAGCATGCCTGGCCGGCGGACTGGACTCTCTCGCCCCCACTGTCTGCACCCACATGTCCACGGTTTTCAATTTCACCTTTGTCCCCTGGTTCCGGTCTGTGGCCCCCTATATCCACAAATTCCGACACCAGACGTTCGTGGTGGGCCTGACCGGCGAAGCCATTGCCGCCGGCAAGCTGCAGGGCATCGTGCAAGACCTGGCGCTGATCCAGGCCATGGGCGTGAAGATTGTGCTGGTGCATGGCTTTCGACCCCAGGTGAACGAGCAGCTGCGCCTCAAGGGCCAGGAGCCGCGCTACTACAACGGTGTGCGCGTGACCGACTCCATCGCCCTGGACTGCGCCCAGGAGGCCGCCGGCCAGCTGCGCTATGAGATCGAGGCCGCCTTCAGCCAGGGCCTGCCCAACACCCCCATGGCCGGTGCGCGCGTGCGGGTCATTTCAGGCAACTTCCTCACCGCACGCCCGGTGGGCATCGTGGACGGGGTGGACTTTATGCACTCCGGCCTGGTGCGCAAGGTCGATGTGGAAGGCATTCGCCGGGCACTGGACTCCCAGGCCATGGTGCTGATCTCGCCCTTTGGCTTTTCACCCACGGGCGAGGCCTTCAACCTGGGCATGGAGGAAGTCGCCACGCGCGTGGCCACCGAGCTCAAGGCCGACAAGCTGCTCTTCATGACCGAGGTGGCCGGCATACGCACCCAGCCTCTGGAGCCCGAGGGCGAGGACAACCCCATCAACACCGAGTTGCCGGTGGACAGCGCCCGCCGCCTGCTGGCCCAGCTGCCTCCGGCGCAAAGCCCGGCCGACGCCGGCTTTTACCTGCAGCATTGTGTGCGCGCCTGCGAGCATGGCGTGGAGCGCAGCCACATCCTGCCTTTTGCCGTGGACGGGGCGCTGCTGCTGGAAATCTATGTGCACGACGGCATAGGCACCATGGTCATCGACGAGAAGCTGGAAGAGCTGCGCGAGGCCACCATCGACGATGTGGGCGGCATCATCCAGCTGATCGAACCCTTCGAGCGCGATGGCACCCTGGTCAAGCGTGACCGCACCGAAATCGAGCGCGACATTGCCAGCTACACCGTGATCGAGCATGACGGCGTGATCTTCGGCTGCGCAGCCCTTCACCCCTATCTGGAATCCAAGACCGCCGAGATGGCGGCCGTCACCGTCTCGCCCAAAAGCCAGGGCACGGGCGACGGTGAGAAGCTGCTCAAGCGCATCGAGCAGCGCGCCCGCGCACTGGGCTGCACCAGCATGTTTGTGCTGACCACGCGCACCATGCACTGGTTCATCAAGCGCGGCTTCCAGCCCGTGGATCCGGACTGGCTGCCCGAGGCGCGCAAGGCCAAGTACAACTGGAGCCGCAAGAGCCAGGTGCTGGTCAAGCAGCTTTAAGAACGTGTTCACGATCTCCTCGCGGCGCGCCAGTGTAGAGATCGCCAACACGCTCTAGGCGCTTTTTACGGCGCAGGCGCGGGCAGCTCGAAGTAGTCCAGCAGCAGCTTGAGTTCGCCCGCCGTCTGCTTGAGCGCTTCCGATGCCAGCCAGGCGCGCTGGGCCTCCCCCCGGTTTTCCACGATCAACTCGGCCACCTGGTGCATGCTGCGCGCCACCTCCTCGGTGCCGAAGGCGGCCAGCCGGGTCGCGGTGGCCAGCTCGCGTGCGTCCTGCACCAGCGACTCGCCCGCACCTGGTGACTCCTGCTGGCTGGCCAGTTGCAGCAAACGCTCTGCCCGCGCACTCAGATCGCTGGTTTCGACCGTAAAGGCATCCAGCGCCCTGATGGCGCCATACACGCGCTCATGCTGCTCTTCCGAATGCTCGGTCACCCCGTACAAGGTGGCATTCAGCGTGGCGCAGTGGCGGTGAATGCGCCGCGCCGCCACGGCGATCTCATCGAGCATCACCTTCAGATGCAGCTGCATGATGGCGGCCGCATGGTTGAGCTGACCGCTCTCGCCAGAGTCCGACAAATCCATCTCGCCCTGCAGATCGCCCTGGGCGATGCGGTTGAACCGGCGTATGGAGGCATTGAGCGGGTCCACAATGCTGCGGATGAACAAATGCCCCACCAATGCCAGCACCAGCAGGCCTAGTGCAATGCCGGCCGCCGCAAAGTAACGGATGCGGGCATTGCGCTCCAACGTATCCTGGTATTCCGCCTTGGCCGCATTCAGCAGCGCATAGCGCAGGTCCACGGCCGCCGCCATGGCCTGCTGCTCCAGCGGCAGCACGCGCTGGGCCACCAACTGGTCCACCTGGGCTGAATCGTCGTGTGCGGCTGCCAGCTCCACCCGCAGCAGCCCATCGTTGGTGTAGTAGGTCAAAGCCTGGACCAGCCATGCTTTTTGCTGGGCGACTTCTTCTGTCGTGTCCTTGAGCTGGTCCAGCAACTGGAGGATGTCATCGCGGTTGCTGCGCAGCTTGGCAATCTGGGCTTCCAGCTCCGAGGGTCTGCCATTGGCCGCGGGCTGTACCCCCCCGTTGCGCGCCAGGCGAATTTCCAGCATGGTGGCCCGACTCTCATGCAGCCCCACTTCGATGGCCCCGATGGCGGCCACCGGCTCCAGCTGGCCGTGGTACAGACGCGAGAAAGCACGGTCTGCCAGCGTCAAGCCCCCCATCCCCAGGGCGCCACCGGCCAGCATCAGCACCGCCACAAACAGGCTGCCGGCCCGCATGCCTCCGCGCACACCCAGCCAGCGCGGCAGATGCAGACGGCGCGGCTTGTAGCCCGCGGCCAGCCGGGCATGCAAAGCCTCGGCAGCGGCCACCGCATCGGCCGAGGCGCGCTTGCACACCGACATATAGCCCATCACCCGGTCATGCCGCCTGATGGGCGCCACACTGGCGTCCACCCAGTAGTAGCCGCCGTCCTTGCAACGGTTTTTGAGCATGCCGCGCCACAGGTGGCCGCGTTGCAGCGTGGCCCACATCTGGGCAAAGATGGCCTCCGGCATGTCGGGGTGGCGCAGCTTGCTGTGCTGGGTGTGCAGCAGCTCGTCCAGCGAATAACCGCTGACCTCGCACAAAGCCTCGTTGGCCGAGGTGATCACGCCCTGGAGGTCGGTCTTGGAGATCAGCTTCACCCCTGGCGGGACTTCGGCTTTTCGGGATGTCGCAGGCAGGTTTTCTTTCATGGGCACAGACTTTCTCTAGGATTGCATCCACAGGCGTTTGAGCACCAGAGCGGCGCTGCGGCATTCCTCCACCCGCAGCGTGCCGGCGATCTCATGCGCGGGGTCATTCGCATCGCGCCACTGCGGGCGCAGCACCGGCATGCTGCTGCTGTCATACAGACACCACAGGTCCAGCGCATCGTTCAGTCCGTAGCGCGAGCGCACCACCGCAGACTCGCCATTGGCCAGCTTCACCAACATGCCCGGCGGGTACATGGTCAGCGTCTTGAGGAACTGCTGCAGCAACGGGTCGTCATAGCGCTGGGTGTTGTCTTGGAACAGGGTCTTCAAGGCCTCGTGCGGAGACTGTTCCACGCGGTTGGAGCGTGGCGTCACCATGGCCGCGTAGGAGTCGGCAATCGCCAGCAGCCGGGCACCGGGCAGGATGGCTGCACCGCGCAGTGCATGGGGGTAGCCCGAGCCATCCATGCGCTCGTGGTGTTGCTGCACCAGATCCAGCCACAGCATGTCGGTGATGCCCATCTCCAACAGCAGCTGCACCGCACGCTCGGGGTGGCTGCGCATCTGCTCCAGCTGCGGGTAGGTCAGCGGCCCGTCCTGCTTGTCCAGCACCGGCTGCAGCGGCAGCAAAGACAGATCGCGGGTCAGCGCCGCACAGAGCAGCGACAAGCGCGTGGGCTCATCCAGCGGCAGCTCGCGTGCCACCATGTCCACCAGCGTGGCGCCCAGCAGCTGCTGTATGACCAGATAGGGGTGCTGGCGCGTCAGGTGCAGGGCCGCCAGCAGCGCGTCGGCGTCTTCGTTACAGGCCTCCACAATGCCGTGGGCCAGGCCTTGCACCACCAAGCGCAGCTCCATCTTCAACGAGCCGGCCTGCAAATGGGCATGCAGGCGCTTGAGCGTCATGGCCAGGCTGTCTGCACGCTCGAACACCGAGTCACCGGCCTGCGGCAGAACATGGCATTCAGGGAGGGTCAGCGTGGAGGGGTCCGCATCCTGGGCCGGCAGCTCGAGGGCAAACGCACCGCGCTCCAGCAAGGCATTGATGTGGCGCGGAATGCTCAGCACATAGCCTTCGCGCAGCAGCAGGTTGCCGTTTTCGTCAAACAGCGACCATGGCAAAGGCGCATTCAGGACCAAATCGCTCTGACAAATACGTCGCATGATGATGGGCTGCAGTCAGCAAGCAAAACGAAAAGAATGCTTTTTTTATGACATGCATTACGTTTTGTGACAATTGCCGATGTGTGTTTTTGATGTATATCGACCACTCATCAGTTGACAGGCATTTGTCCTCTAGCTATTCCTCTCGCTAATTGCTAGCCACCCAAAAAGGCCTCCGCAGGCCTGCAAAGCGGCCAGGAAAGCGCCGCAGCAACTGGCGCAACCTCCATCGCTGTTGCTACGGTGATGGCGGCCGTGACCGCCATCCCCAGGGGCCTGAGCATTCAAGCCAATGCCATGGGCTCTGCCTCAGGCGCGGGCGCGGGCGGCTCGAAATAGTCCACCAGCAGCTTGAGCTCGCCCGCCGTGTGCTTGAGCGCTTCCGAGGCCAGCCAGGCACGCTGGGCCTCGCCCCGGTTTTCCACAATCAAATCGGCCACCTGGTGCATGCTGCGCGCCACTTCCTCCGCGCCAAAGGCGGCCAAGCGGGTGGCGGTGGCCAGCTCGCGCGCATCCTGCACCAGCGCCTGGCCTGTGCCAGGCGATTCCTGCTGGCTGGCCAGATGCAGCAAACGCTCGGCCCGCACACCCAGATCGCTGGTTTCGGCCATGGCCGCGTCCAGCGCCGTGATGGCGGCGTAGACGCGTTCATGCTGCTCTTCGGAATGCTCGGTCACCTCGTACAAGGCGGTGTTCAGCGTGGCGCAGTGACGGTGAATGCGCCGCGCCGCCAGGGCGATTTCGTCGATCATGACCTTCAGGTGCAGCTGCATGACGGCGGCCGCATGGTTGAGCTGACCGCTCTCGCCCGTACCGGACAGATCGATCTCGCCCTGCAGATCGCCCTGGGCGATGCGGTTGAGCCGGCGTATGGAGGCATTGAGCGGATCGACAATGCCGCGAATGAACATATGCCCCACCAGGGCCACCACCAGCAGGCCAAACAAAATGCCTGCCGCCGCAAAGTAGCGAATGCGGGCATTGCGCTCCAGCGTGTCGCCGTACTCGCCCTGGGCCGCGCCCAGCAAGGCCTGGCGCAGGTCCACGGCGGCGGCCATGGCGTCTTGCTCCAGCGGCAGCACGCGCAAGGCCACCAGGCGGTCCACCTGGGCCAGATTGTCGCGCGCGGCCGCCTGCTCCACCCAGCGCAGACCGTCGTCGGTGTAATGCGTCAATGCCTCGGTCAGCCGCAGTTTTTGCAGCGTGACTTCCTCCGTCGTGCCCTTGAGCTGGTCCAGCAGGCGATGGATTTCGTCACGGTTGGCACGCAGCCTGGCCACCTGCACCTCCAGCGCCGTGCTCGGGTCGCCGGCAATGGCCTGGTCACGCCGTGCCAGGCGTATTTCCAGCATGGTGGTGTGGCTCTCGCTCAGCCGCGCTTCGATGGCGCCAATGGCCGCCACCGGCTCCAGTTGGCCGTGGTACAGGCGCGAGAAAGCGCGGTCCGCCAGCGTCAGCCCGCCTATGCCCAGCACGCCGCCGGCCAGCATCAGCGCTGCCACAAACAGGCTGCCGGCCCGCATGCCGCTGCGTATGCCCAGCCAGCGCGGCAGTTGCAGACGGCGCGGTTTGTGGCCTGCGGCCATGCGGGCATACAGGGCTTCGGCAGAGGCAATGGCCTCGGGCGCAGCGTGCCTGCGCACCGACATATAGCCCGTCACCTGGTCATGCCGCGTGATGGGCACGACACAGGCATCCACCCAGTAGTAGCCACCGTCCTTGCAGCGGTTCTTGACCATGCCGCGCCAGGGATGGCCGCGCTGCAGCGTGGCCCACATCTCGGCAAAGGCAGCGGGCGGCATATCGGGGTGGCGCACGATGTTGTGGCTGCGGTGCAGCAGCTCCTCCAGCGTGTAGCCGCTGACCTCGACAAAGGCCTCGTTGGCGTAGGTGATGAGGCCCTTGAGGTCGGTCTTGGAGACCAGGTTTGCCCCCGGCGGGATTTCGGTTTGCCGGATGGTCACAGGCAGGTTCTGCTTCATGGACAAGGGCTTTCTCTAGGATTGCATCCACAGACGTTTGAGCACCAGGGCGGCGCTGCGGCACTCCTCCACCCGCAGCGTGCCGGTGATGTCGTGCGCGGGGTCGTTCGAGTCGCGACGCTGCGGCTGCAGAATGGGCATGCCGCTGCTGTCGTACAGGCTCCACAGATCCAGCGAGTCGTTGTGCCGGTTCCGTGAGCGCACCACTGCAAACTCACCATTGGCCAGGCGCGCCAGCATGCCGGGCGGGTACATGGTCAGCGTCTTGATGGACAGCTGCAGCAGCGGGTCGTCATACAGCCGGGCGCGGTCCTGGAACAAGGACTTCAAGGCCTCGCGCGGGAACTGCCCCGGGCGGTTGGGGCGCGGCGTGACCATGGCGGCGTAGGAGTCGGCAATCGCCAGCAGCCTGGCACCGGGCAGGATGGCATCGCCGTGCAAGGCATGGGGGTAGCCCGAGCCATCGATGCGCTCGTGGTGCTGGCGCACCAGTTCCAGCCACAGCGTATCCGTCACCCCCATCTCCAGCAGCAGCGAGGCGGAGCGCTCGGGATGGCTGCGCACCTGCTCGATTTGCGGAGTGGTCAGTGCGCCGTCCTGCTTGTCCAGCTGGGCCTGCAGCGGCAACAGGGACAGATCACGGGTGAGCGCCGCACAGGCCAGCGACAGGCGCGTGGGCTCGTCCAGCGGCAGCTCGCGCGCAGCCATCTCCACCAAGGTCGCGCCCAGCAGTTGCTGGATGACCAGATAAGGGTGCTGGCGGCTCAGGTGCAGGGCTGCCAGCAGCGCATCGGCGTCTTCGTTACAGGCATCGACAATGCCGTGGGCCAGGCCCAGCACCACCGGGCGCAGCTCTGCCTTCAAAGAGCCGCTTTGCAAATGGGCATGCAGGCGCTTGAGCGTCATGGCCAGGGTGTCGGCACGCTCGAACACCGGGTCGCCCGCCTGCGGCCGGGCATGGCATTCGGGCAAGGCCAGCGTGGGCTGGTCCGCATCATTAGCCGGCAAATCGGGTGCGAAAGCGCCACGCTCCAGCAAGGCATTGATGTGGCGCGGAATGCTCAGCACATAGCCTTCGCGCAGCAGCAAGTTGCCGTTTTCATCAAACAGCGGCCAAGGCAAGGGCTCATTCAGGACCAGATCGCTCTGGCGAATACGTCGCATGGTGGTGGGCAGCAGGCAGCAAGCAAAACGAAGGAAATGCTTTTTAGGGCATTAATTACGTTTTGTGACAATTGAGGTGACCCACCTTTGATGCACCTCAACCACCGGGGTCGATTCGCCGCCTCCGTCTGCCCGGCCGCAACAGCGCAGCCCTATCGCTTACCCTGCTCTGCCGCCCTGCCCAGGTCACGCGCTCGGCACGCGCCCAGGCAGGCAGAGCAGTATTCAGCCCGGCATATAAGAGCGTGTTCACGATCTCTACGCAGGCGCGTTGAAGCGCAATCGGGATGAGTTCGAGCCGATGGGGCGCAGCTTGCACCGGGGTGCAAGCCAGCCCCAGCGCGAAGAAATCGCCCGATTTCGCTCCAACCCTTCGGGCCAGTGGCTTTGCGGGCGGTCTACGGTGTTGCGAATCCTCGCAATAGCGCGGCTATTGCTGCGGTATCGCGCCTTGTATCCCATCCCGCAAAGACACTGGCGCGTCGCGAGGAGATCGTGAACACGCTCTAAGGCAGCGTGGCCGTGGCGCCTGCCGGCGCAGGCCCGGCTTGCTGCCATTGCACCAGGGCCGCACCCAGGCGGGCCAGTTGGGCATCGCGCAGCGCCGCGCTCTGGCGGCTGTCGGTGAGATAGCAGGCCACCAGCATGGGCGGCTTGCGCGGGCCGGGCCAGACAATCAGCGTGTCATTGCTGGTGCCGCGTTCGCCCGAGCCGGTCTTGCCCCCCGCCACCCAGTCCACCGGAAAACCGGCGCGCACGCGCTGGTCGCCGGTGCGGCTTTGCACCAGCCAGCGCGTCAGTTGCGTGCTGCTGGGCGCCTGCAGCACGCTCTCGTCCACCAGCAGGCGGCGCAGGGTGCGGGTCATGGCATCGGGCGTGGTGGTGTCGCGCACATCGCCGGGCTTGGCGCTGTTGAGCTCGGGCTCCCAGCGGTCCAGCCGGGTTTCGGTGTCGCCCAGCCCGCGCAGCCACTCGGTCAAGGCCTCGGGCCCTCCCACGCTGCGCAGCAGCAGATTGGCAGCGGTGTTGTCGCTGAGCACCACGCTGGCGCGCAGCAGCGATTGCACGCTCAGTCCCTCCAGGGTGTCGGCCCATTCCTCGGTCACGGGGGAATAGCTCACCAGCTCGTCACGGCGGTAGAGCACGCGGCGGTGCAACACTTCCTTGCCCTGCTCGGCGCGCTGCAGCACCTGGGCCGCCAGCAATGTTTTGAAGGTGCTGCACAGCGCAAAGCGTTCGCCACCGCGCCAGCTCAGCTGGCGACCGCTGCCCGTGTCCAGCACGGCCAGGCCCAGACGGCCACCGGTCTGCGCCTCTACCTGGCGGGCTGCGGCCTGCAATGCCTGGTCGGCATCCCGGGGTATACCGGCTGCCGCTTCATCTTGATAGTTTTTCTTGGTGGTGGTGCAGGCGCCCAAAGCGCTCAACCCCAGGGCTGTTCCTGCCAAAAATATACGTCGCTGCATGCTACCTCCCCACTTTCAGCTATGACTCTTGCACAATAAACCCAAGCATAAACGCCACTCTAACTGTCGAGCAGCGATAAATTCTGCGGTCAAACCCAAGTAAAACTTATAGCCACCATGCAACTGCCACTGAATGCCCTGCGCATGTTTGATGCGGCAGCGCGCCACCTCAACCTCACCCATGCGGCCCAGGAGCTGCATGTAACCCAGGCCGCCGTGAGCCAGCATATCCGCCGCCTGGAAGACTGGCTGGGTCACCCGCTTTTCAAGCGCCTGCCCCGCGGCCTGGCGCTGACCGACGAGGGCCAGAGCCTGTGGCCCGTGGTGCAGGACAGCCTGGGCCGGCTGGAGCGCGCCTTCACCCAGCTGCGCGATGAACACCCGCGCGAGGTGCTGACCCTGGGGGTGGTGGGCACTTTTGCCGTGGGCTGCCTGCCTTTGAAGCCCAGCACCCGCAGATCGATTTGCGGCTGCAGACCCACAACAACCGCGTAGACCTGAACGCCGAGGGGCTGGATGCGGCCATCCGCTTTGGCGATGGCGCCTGGCCCGGGCTGCAGGCCGATCTGCTGGTGCAGGCCCCGCTGACGCCGCTGTGCGCCCCGGCCATTGCCGAGCGTCTGCGCCAGCCGGCCGATCTGCGCGGCCAGCAGTTGCTGCGCTCGTTTCGCACCGGGGAATGGGAGCAGTGGTGCCACAGCGCCGGCCTGCCCCCGCTGCGTGCCAGCGGCACCATGTTCGACAGCTCCATCGCCCTGGCCGAGGCCGCTGCCCTGGGTGCGGGCGTGGCCCTGCTGCCACCGGCCATGTTCGCCCATTTGCTGCGCGCCGGCCGCCTGGTCCAGCCCTTTGCCGCCACCGTGCCGGCGGGAGCCTACTGGTTCACCAGCCCCAAGGCCCGCCCCGCCTGGCCCGCGCTGGCGCAGTTGCGCCAGTGGTTGCTAGAGCAAACGGGCTAAGCCACACCGGTAGGCTCTGCCCACATAGCCTGGGCACAGTCAAGCGCTGCAAACCGAGCTGGAAGCCACCAGTTGTCTGGGCATCACGCCTGCTGCCCCTGCTCCAGACCGCTGTGCATCAAGCTTCGGCTTCGGGCTTGAATGCCAGCGGATTCGCATCTCCCCCGACACGCCCGCTCCAGAAGCGGCCGCGCCGCACGATGGCACGCTCGCAAGGCGCTGCCGCCACGGCCGCTGCCGCATTGGGCGCGCGCAGCACCACAAAGCTGGCCTCGTTGCCCACTGCCAGCCCATAGCCGCGCTTGCCCAGCACGTCGGCACCGGCCACGGTGGCCATGTCCAGCGCCACCTGCAGTGCTTCGTCGGTATAAAAACCCGAGCGATAACCGATCAGCATGGCGCGCTGCAGCATGTCGCCGTTGCCATAAGGCCACCAGGCGTCCTGGATGTTGTCATTGCCGGTGAACACCCGCACGCCGGCTTCACGCAGCCGCAGAATCGGCGGAAAACCATGGTCGCCCGGCGCATTGGTCATGATGGAAATACCGGCCTGTGCCAGCAGGCCGGCCATACGGTCCAGCTCGGCAGTGCCCAGATCACCCAGCCCATAGGCATGGCTGACGGCCACGCGGCCTTCCATGCCCAGCGCGCGGGTACGTTGGGCAATGCGGTCCATCTGGGCCGCGCAGATTTCACCGGGCTCGTGCAGGTGGATATCGATCTTGGCAGCGCGCTTGTCGGCAATGCCAAAGATGATGTCCAGCTGCCCGTCGGCATCTCCATCCAGTGTGCTGGGGTCAATGCCGCCCACCACCTGCGCACCCTCGCGGATGGCAGCGTCCAGGAACTCAGCCGTGTCGGGGCAGGACACCACGCCGGCCTGCGGAAAGGCCACCAACTCGATGTCGATCAAGTCCTTCCACTGCTCGCGGGCCTGCATCACGGCGTGCAAATGGTCCAGCCCCGTGGTCGCATCCACGTCCACATGGCTGCGCATGGCCATGGTGCCAAACGAGGCGGCCTGGCAAATCAGCGCATCGGCGCGCTCGGCAATCGGCCTGGCCGAGGCCAGCGCGCTTTTCTCTATGGCAAGGCGTTCGCGCAGGTTAGAGGCCGGTTGGTGCGGACGCCAGCGATCGCCCACAAAGCTTTTATCGAGGTGAATATGCCCGTCCACAAAACCGGGCAGCACCAAATGGCCTGCCAGGTCTATGACCTCGGCCTGCGGCAGCGCGGGGCGATTGCTGCCCATGCTGGCGATGCGGCCGTCTTGCACGGCGATATGAAGCGCAGAACCATCGGCTGCGACGGCATTCACAAATAAGCGGTCGTTCATGGTGAGTCTTTGTTTTGGCAAGGGCCGCAACAACCGTGCTGGCGCAGGCATGGCATATCCATAGGGTGCGGCCCTGTATTGAAGGCAGATATGCCTGAGCAGCCCGCGCTGCATCAGCCATCATTCACCCCCAAATTAAATATCGAGATTGGACATGCCGGGTTTCCAAATACATCCACACCTGCACAGCCAAGCCGTAAGAGCGTGTTGACGCGCTCCTCGCGGCGCGCCTGCGTACAGATAGTGAACACGCTCTGAGGGCCATGGCGACGGAATGGGCTGTGGCAGCTGTGCCGCAATCCTGGGCATACTTGCGCGTTTGCCTTGCCTGCGCCTGCCCTGCTCTTCGCCTCCATGCCATCCCCTTCACTCACCGCTGCTGCCCCGTCCCGCTCCACCCTGCACCGCCTCAATGCCCTGGACGACTGGCTAATGCACCGCCCCGTCCCCGATCACCTCACAGGGTTCAAGCGCTTTGCCTGGGAGTTCTGGTTCTTTGGTCTGAAGAACGCGCGCAGCTGCTTGTTTGTGGGCCTGTTCTTTGGCGCCGTATTCGCCATGCCCCGCGCCGGCCTGTGGGGTATGCCGCGCTACGACCTGCTGCTGATCGCCGCCCTGGCCATTCAGTTCGCCATGGTGGCCACGCGGCTGGAGACCTGGGACGAGCTCAAGGCCATCACCTTGTTCCACGTCGTGGGCTTTGCACTGGAGGTGTTCAAGACCTCCAGTGGCATCAAGTCCTGGGCCTACCCAGACTTTGCCTACACCAAGCTCTGGGGCGTTCCGCTGTTCTCGGGCTTTATGTATGCCGCCGTGGGCAGCTACATCATCCAGGCCTGGCGGCTGTTCGAGTTGCGCATACTGCACCATCCCCCGCACTGGATGGGCGCACTGATTGCGGTGCTGATCTACGCCAACTTCTTCACCCACCACTACATAGGCGACTACCGCTGGTATCTGGCCGCCTGCGCCCTGGGTCTGTATGCCCGCACCACCGTGCTCTACCGCCCCCTGGACCGCGACCGCCGCATGCCGCTGCTGCTGGCCTTTGTGCTGATTGGCTTTTTCATCTGGCTGGCCGAAAACATCTCCACCTTTGCCGGCGTGTGGAGCTACCCCAACCAGCTGGGCGCCTGGTCGGCCGTGCATGTGGGCAAGTGGAGCTCCTGGTCCATGCTGGTGGTGATGACCTTCACCATCGTGGCCAACCTCAAACACATCAAGCGGCATATTCATGTGCCGGCGTGAGCCCCCAGCAGGGGCGGGAGCGCTGCATGCAAGGGGGTCGTACAGTTTGATTTCATCAGGCCCGAGATGGGCTGGTGCAGCTGGGTGGGTGCAGCGGGGCTGCAATCAACCCACAACGAGCATTTGATCCAAGCAGGCGATGACCGCGTTGCTGTTCAATGCAGCCGTTCAAGACGCGGCCGCTCACCAAGCCAGTGACGGCCAAAGGCCTGCGGCTAAACAGAACTTGTCGTTTTCGCCTCAGCCACAATCCAACTGACAAAGGCCTGCAACGGTGCTTCGCTCAGCCCCAATGGTTCGGGCAACACCAGGCAAAATGTTTTGGCAACGGATTGGCTCGGCGGCCAGGGAGCGAGCAAGCGGCCCAGCGCCAGTTCCGTTTCCACATAAAGGCGTGGCACCAAGGCCACGCCCAGCCCGCAAAGCGCTGCCTCTATCAACATGGCGTGCAAATCAAAGCGCGAGCCCACGGCGGGGTTTGTTAACACCATGCCAGTCTCTTCGGCGTAGCGCTGCCAGGCATCCGGGTTTTGCATGCGATGCAGTCGCGGCAAGGCATCCAGCCCGCAATCCTTGGGGTACTCGGCCAACAGCGAGGGGCTGCAAACGGGAACCAGCACTTCTTCCAGCAAACGGTGTGTGCGCATGCCTGCCCAAGCGGGATGCTCAAAATGCAGCGCTGCGTCAAAGCCGCTTCCCGCAAGCACAAAAGGCTCCATGCGCTCCGCGATGTGCAAGGAGATCTGCGGGCTGGCCTGTTGAAAGCGCTTGAGGCGAGGAATCAACCAGCGCGTGGCAAACGTGGGAATGACGGCCAGGTTCAAGCTCGCCGCACCCGCGGGTTGCCCCATCAGGTATTGGCTTTCCCGCTCCAGACGATCAAGGACCTCGCGCACCTGCGCTGCATAGCGCACGCCACTGGGCGCCAATCGCACACGGTTGCCAACGCGCTCGAACAGCGCCATGCCCAAAAACGCTTCCAGCCTCGCAATCTGACGGCTGATGGCGCCTTCCGTCAGCGCCAGCTCCTCCGCTGCACGCGCAAAGCTGCCGTGGCGTGCGGCAGCCTCGAAGGCCTGGAGGGCGGAATTGCTGGGGATTTTGCGTCGCATGGCTGGAGACAAGCCAAAAGAGTAGCTTGACCAAACATCAATGAAGATCGATTTTATATCGCTATATGGGCTGAATTTCTTTGGCTAGCATGAGCTTATTGCAATGAGAACACCGAGTTCCAAGCAATAGCAGCAACCGCCACCCAAGAAATTCACCATGATCTACACCGTTGAATGCAGCTACGCCGATGCGCAGACCGAAACCGAGTGGAATGACTTCTACAGCCTGCAGAAACTGCCTGCGCTGATCTCTGTCAGCGGCTTTCATACCTCCCAGCGCTTCAAAGTGCTGGCCGCAGGCACCCCTGCCTCTGTGCCCGTTTACCTGGCACTGCACACCATTAATGACCTCAGCGTGCTGACGGGCGACGAATACCGGGAAAAAGGCGGCGGCAACTTTGCCCGCTGGCAACAACACATCACGAACTGGCATCGCAACCTCTATGCCTGTGTGCAGGCCGCACCGGCCGTGCAAGCGGGGGAGTTGTTGCTGGTAAGCCCGCATGGCCCCGAGGCTTTGCAGCACATGGGACTCAGCCCATTGGCCATGGACGCGGTGGCTTTGAAGGGATTCCCGCCGCAACGTTGGATGGCCAAGCTGACGGTGGAGCAGCGCCATGCCATGGCTGCATTGCCCCCGGGCATCCACGCTTATGAAGCCATGACGGAGCAACTGCGCAAGACGGCTTGCCTCCAAAGCGCCTGTTGAGACTGGGTATGCCCAACCTTTCTTTCTATATTTCAGCGCCCATGCCGTCCGAAGCAGATTTGGCGCGGCTGTCGGACGACTGCATGCAGCTGTGCACCATGGTGCTGGCAGCGCAAAAGCAGAACGTTCATGTGATCTATGTCGAGGCCTGCCCAGGGCATGGGCTGCCCATCTTTGTGGAAGTCCGATACCGCTTGGAGCCATTTCGAACGCCCGAGGTGATGGAGCGCTTTATGCAGAACTTGCAGCAATCCATCTTGCAGCACACAGCACTTCGGGCCCGCATCCGGTGTTTTGGCTACGACGCTGCCCAGATTCACGCACTTCACTGACCAAGGCAACAGACACCCATGCTTGCGCAAATTTTCCCCAGTCACCGAGTGGGTGACTTCGACATCACGGCCATCAGCGATGGCTACCTCCATGCCCCGCTTGGTCTTTTGTCGAATATCGACCTCGCCGACGCCACGCAGATGCAAAGCAGCGCAGGGCAGCGCCCCCCCGAGGCCATTCACATCAACTGCTATCTGCTTCGCAGCGCCAGGCACACCGTGCTCATTGATGCGGGTGCAGGCGGCATCAAACAATGGGGCGGCCTATTGCTGCAAAACTTGGCGCTGGCTGGGGTGCTTCCCGGAGATATCGACACCATCTTGCTGACCCACGCCCATCCCGACCATGTGGGCGGGCTGCTCAACGCGGCAGGTCAGCGCGTGTTCCCCAACGCCGAGTTGGTCGTGCATCGCAGTGAATGGAACTTTTGGCGGGATGACGTGCATCTCAGCCGCGCAAGCGAACGCGCCCGTGGCAATTTTCAGATCGCTCGCGATGTGTTTGAAAGTTACCACCCACAACTGCGAACCTTCGAAACCGGAGAGGTGCTTCCTGGTGTGCAGGCCATGCTTTTGCCGGGCCACACGCAAGGCCACACGGGCTATCTATTGACCTCGGCAGAAGAGAGTCTGCTGGTGTGGGGTGACATCGTGCATTTCCCCCATATCCAGATTCAACGGCCCGATGTCACGATCGCCTTTGACCAAGATGCTGCCTTGTCTGCCAACACCCGTTCGCGCATGCTGGACATGGCCAGCGCAGACCAGCTATGGATTGCAGGCATGCACCTGGGAGAGCTTGGATTTGCCCGCATCCAGCGCGAGCGCAGCGGCTTCAGCCTGCAATACGACCACAATTGATCGACGGGCCAAGTGCCCTTCGAGGTCTCAGAGCGGCCGTTGAACTCTTGCGGGAGAGGCATCAGCGTTCAACAATGCTGGAGCGTTGAACGACCTCAATGCGCTTCGAAGCAGTCATATCAAAAAATCTACAGAGTCGCGCCCACTGGCCGACTACAGCCAGGAGTCGCATTAGCGAGAACTACTCAGCAGCGAATTCAAATGTCGCTTCGCAAAGGATGGGGAAATTCAGCGAATTCGCAATGAAGCACTGCTTGTGCGCCTCGTGGTGCAACTGTGTGGCCCGCTGGAGATCGTCACCTGCGCGGATCGTCACTTTGGGCCTCAAGACAATTTGGGTGAAATGCCCCTGGTCACCGCCCACCATCGTCCCTTCGGCTTCATCGACATAGGCAACAACAACAATTCCGGCATCTGCACAAAGGTGCAAGTACCACAGTTTGTGGCAAGCTGATGCCGACGCGAGAAGCAGGTCCTCTGGATTCCAGCGGGCCTTGTCTCCCAAGAATGCAGGATCTGAAGAGCCCGGGATGGAGGGCTTACCTGACGCCTCGACGGTGAAATCCCGACCGTATGCTCTGTATCCCGACGTCCCGCTGCCCTTATTCCCTGTCCACGCCACGGATACGCGATAGCTGTGCTTGTGATGTGCCATGTCGGCTTCCTCCAGGATGGAACTGATTTTGCTCTCAAGCTCGAACTATCTTTTTTCTCAGCTCGGCTACTGTGGCATGGCCTGTTCAAGCAACCATCGAGTGATGGAGGCATGACACATGAATGCCACGGCGAGTATTTGATCATGGTCCAGCTCTGCAGGGGTCAAATGACCGGCAACTTCTGGCCGATCTGCGATCGGTCACAGACCGCAAGCCAGCTGCCTTCCCTCCATAGCCCGGCACCCCACTCGCTGCCCCCAAACCGCTATCATTCCCGGCTTTCCGACTCGGGCTCGCCCGGCCCACCCCACACACTCCATGTCCACCGCCCTGCCCGTTCTCTATTCCTTTCGCCGCTGTCCCTATGCCATCCGCGCCCGGTTGGCGCTGGCGCATGCGGGGCTGGCCTGCGAGCTGCGGGAAGTGAATCTGCGCGCCAAGCCGCAGGCGCTGCTGGATGCCTCGCCCAAGGGCACGGTGCCGGTGCTGGTGCTGCAGGACGGCACGGTGATCGACCAAAGCCTGGAAGTGATGCTGCACGCGCTGCGCGCCAATGACCCGGATGCCTGGCTGGCGCCCACGGCCGGCAGCCTGCAAGACATGCTGGCGCTGATTGAGCGCAACGACGGCTTTTTCAAACAGGCGCTGGACCGCTGCAAATACCCCGAGCGCTACAGCGCCGAGGAAGTGAACCAGGCCCAGACCGATGCCATCACCTGGCTGGCGGAGCTGGACGCACAGCTGGCCGAGACAGGCTATCTGTTTGGCCAGAACCCCAGCCTGGCCGATATGGCGCTGCGCCCCTTTGTGCGCCAGTTCGCCCGCATTGACGAAGCGCAGTGGGCCGAGCAGCCCTGGCCCCATCTGCAAGACTGGTTGCAGCGCTGGATCGACTCTGCCCTGTTTGCCGAGGTGATGGAAACCTACCCCGGCTGGGTGCCCGGTAGCACCGGCCCCACGTTCAGCACGGACAGCGTGGAGTCCGACTGACATCCTGACGCAGGCTGCACAATGCAGCTGCGCGCTTTTGCGCAGCCACACGGGGGCGGCATGGGTTTTGCCGAACGACTGCGCCACTGGGCCCGCCGCATCAAGCGCGACGGGCTGACGCTGTGGTTTGCGCGCCGCCACCCGGCCACGCCTTGGTATGCCAAGGCCCTGGGCCTTTTCGTGGTGGCCTATGCGCTCAGCCCGATTGATCTGATACCAGACTTCATCCCCGTGCTGGGCTATGTGGACGATGTATTGCTGCTGCCAGCGCTGATCTGGCTCACCCTACGCCTGCTGCCAGCCCAGGTGCTGAACGACTGCCGCACCCAGGCCGATGCCTGGCTGCAGGCTGACCACGCCAAGCCCCGCAGCCGCTTGGGTGCCGTGTTGATCGTGTTGTTGTGGCTGGCCGTGCTTGCGGCTTTGGGGTGGTATGGGCTGCGGTGATGGCCTGCCTGGCCAGACTCCAGTGCATGCCATGTATGCCTTCCAAACAAAATGCCTGATTAGCTACATACCTCAGATGAAGCTTCACGACGAATTGTGCTGCTGTTCGCACATGACATCCTGAGGCCGGGGCGAGACCCGGCTTCGGAATATCACTTCACAACAGTGCCTGAGACAAGTATCTAATCAGGACAAAATGCCTGGAAGCACATACGGCCAGCGCATGGAAAGCTCACTTTTTTGAAAACTCCATGGCGGTGCACAGCGCAGACCCCGCACGGGACTGTGGATGCAACTGCTACGAGACCGTCTCCAGCGCAAAGCCCTCATCCACCCACCCGGTGATGCCGCCGGCCATGATCTTCACGGGCCGGCCCAGTTGCGCCAGCCGCAGTGCCCCGCGTGCTGCACCGTTGCAGTGCGAGCCTGCGCAATAGGTCACAAACAAGGTATCGGCAGGCCAATCGGCAAGTTTGCTGGCCACGATTTTTCCATGAGGCAGGTGGATGGCACCCGGCACATGGCCCTGGACAAACAGCGCGGCCGAGCGCACATCCAGCAGCACAAAATCTGCGCCCTGCGCCAAACCATCGTGCACATCCCAGCAATCGGTTTCAAAGCTGAAGGCGGCGGCGAAATGGGCTTCGGCCTGGGCCGAAGGTGCAGCAGGAATCGCAGTCACATGAGAGGGCATATCAAGCTCCGTAGCAAGGGAATTCACATGGTGCGAGCTCTGGCTATTCGCCACAATTGGCCTCAATGACATTGATGGAAAAAATCCTGCCAAACACCACCGGCCCCCTGGTAGTGGCACCGGTCTACGATGGACTGTGCACATTTGAATTCGCCATTACCGCCGAAATCTTTGGCCTGGCGCGCCCGGAGATGGGCAGCGGCTGGTACCGCTTTGCCAGTGCCGCCATAGAGCCCGGGCCGCTGCGTGCCCATGGCGGTCTGACCGTGACCGCAGATGGCGGCCCCGAGCTGTTGGAGCAGGCGGACCTGATCGTCATGCCGGGCTGGAAAGCCGCGCACATTCCGGTGCCTGACGCACTGGCCCAGCGCCTGCGCACAGCCTGGGAGCGTGGTGCGCGCCTGGCGTCCATCTGTTCCGGCGCCTTTGTGCTTGCCGCCACGGGCCTGCTGGATGGCCGCCGCGCGGCCACGCATTGGCGCTATGCCGAGGCGCTGCGCCAACGCCACCCGGCCATAGAGGTTGATGCCCAGGTGCTGTATGTGGATGCGGAGCGCATCTTCACCTCCGCCGGCAGCGCGGCCGGCATCGACTTGATGCTGCACCTGGTGCGCAGCGACTTTGGCGTGGAAGCCGCCAACAGCGTGGCGCGCCGGCTGGTGATGCCGCCGCACCGCAGCGGCGGGCAGGCCCAGTTCATCCAGCGGCCCGTGCCTGCCGATAGCCAGCACCGCCTGGCTGGCGTGCTGGAGCAGGTACGCCGCGATCTATCTGCCCCCTGGAGTGTGGAGCGCATGGCCCTGACCGCCAGCATGAGCCCCCGCACCCTGGTGCGCCGTTTTACCGAGGCCACCGGCCAGACGCCGGCGCAATGGCTGATTGCCGAGCGGGTGGCCGAGGCGCAAAGATTGCTGGAAGGCAGCAGGCTGTCGGTAGAGCAAATCGCCCACGCCGTGGGCTTTGCCAGCATGCAGGCGCTGCGCCATCATTTCCAGGCCCAGCTCCAGCTGGCCCCCAGAGACTACCGCCGCATGTTTGCGGCGCCCGGTACGGCGGCGGCCTCTGTCAATACCTGAAACCTCAAGCCTTTTCGGCCTTTTTCGCAGATACAGCGGGCGCTAGCAGCTCACTTCTTGGAAGCAAACCAGCTTCCTGGCTGACGTGTGCTTGCGGCATTGCGATGACGGCCCGGCGCAGCTTTGGCGTCACCGCCACGTCGCCTTGCGTTGCCTGGGGCTTCGTCCTTGCGGTAGCGCACCGCCACGCCGCTGTCCGTGACGCGATCCGCCCCTTCGCCCTCTGTACCCCAATGAATGTCCTCACGCACAATGGCACGCCATTGGCCTGGGGCCAGATCTCCCAGCTCCAGATTGGCCATGCTGCGGCGAATCAGGCGCAGCGTGGGGTGGCCTATGGCGGCCGTCATCTTGCGCACCTGGCGGTTCTTTCCCTCGACCACGGTGATGGCCAGCCACCAGTCCTGCACGCTTTTGCGCACACGCACCGGCGGGTCGCGCGGCTCCACCTCGGGTTGCGGCGCAAGCAGCTCGGCCTGGCAGGGGCGCGTGGTGTAGTCCTCTATGCGCAGGCCGGCCCGCATGCGCTGCAGCGCGGCTTCGTCGGGCAGGCGCTCCACCAACGCCCAATAGGTCTTGGGCTTTTCGTTGCGCGGGTTGAGCAGTTGCTCGATCAGCGGGCCGTCATCGGTCAGCAGCAGCAGGCCTTCGGAATCCTTGTCCAGCCGCCCTGCGGGGTAGACGCCTGCAGGCAGATTGAATTCGGCCAGCGAACGCGCGCCGTCCTCGGGCGTGAACTGAGACAGCACGCCATAGGGCTTGTGAAAGAGGATGTACTGGGGCATGGAACCGGCATTGTCGCGCCAAGCGAGTGTCTATGCAGGAGGCTCAGGCGCTGCGCGAACTGGCGCATTCCAAGCCAGGGACATCGAGCAAGGGCCTGCACCGCCCGCAGCAAGGCTGTCGTCTCTCCGACGCGCGCATGCTGTACCCATGGGAATTTCTTGGCGACTTAAAAGATCTGGCTTTGCCAAAGCCGCATAAAACTGGCGCCCCCAAAGCCAGAGACAGCGAGCAAGGGCCACCCCGCAGCGGAGCTGCCGTCCCTTGAGGGGGAAGACGCGCAGCGGCTCAGGGGGTGCTTTATTTCAACGACGGCGCAGCAGCACCGCCAGCAGCAAGGCAAAGCCCGCGAAACAGATAAAAGACCAGTTGGCGATGGAGCCGCCCAGCAAGGTCCAGTCCACGGCCGCGCAATCGCCCGAGCCGCGGAAGATCATGGGGATGGAACGGCTGATGGGGTAGTTTTCAATCATGCCGTAGAAGTCGCGGCCGCAGCTGGCGAACTCGGGGGGATACCACTGCAGCCAGCTCTGGCGCGCGGCCACAAAGGCACCAAAGCCGCTGGCCAGCAGCGCCAGCACGCTCCACCCCATCCACCAAGCCTTGCGGCCATTCAGGCTGGCCAGGCCGGTGAAAACGGCCATAGCAACCAGCGCATAGCGCTGCACGATGCACATGGGACAAGGCTCCAGCCCCTGCGCATGCTGCAGATACAGGCCAAAGGCCAGCATGGCCACGCAGACCGCAGAGATCAGGGCCAGCACGCGGCGCGGGGCCTGGCTGAGGGTGTTTACAAACTGCATGCTCATCCTTGTTGTCTGGGGCGCTCCCTGCCCCATGCAGGGTGCGCGTGTTCAGATTCCGGCGGCCTCGTCCACAAACACCTTGGCGCGGCGGGGGGTGACCACCAGGGTCTCGCCTTCGCGCAGTGCCATGGCCTGGAATTGCTGGGCCGGGATCTGGGCTTCGATCAATTGATCCTCGCCGCCATTGTCCGCTGCTTGGGTGCTGTCCACGGGAATAAGTTCCAGCCGCGCAATCGGCCCCACCACGATGGCGCGCACCAGTTGCACCACAATGCCCGTGGGCCGGCCCTGCAGGTCCAGGTTCTGGCCGGGCGAGTAACGCTCCACATCCAGATCATGCGGGCGCACATAGGCAAAGGCCTTGGAGTCGGTGGCGCCGGCGGCGTCCTGGCTTTCCAGCTGCAGGCCCTCATCGAGGTAGACACGGCCATCGCTGGCGCGGCCCTGGAACAGGTTCACATCGCCCAGAAAGCCATACACAAACGGGCTGGCCGGGTTGTCCCAGACCTGCTGGGGCGTGCCTTCCTGCTCGATCTTGCCCTGGTTAATAACCACCACGCGGTCGGCCACTTCCAGGGCTTCTTCCTGGTCATGGGTGACGAAGATGGAGGTCACATGCAGCTCGTCATGCAGGCGGCGCAGCCAGCGGCGCAGCTCTTTTCTCACCTTGGCATCCAGCGCGCCAAAGGGCTCATCCAGCAGCAGTACCTTGGGCTCCACCGCCAGCGCGCGGGCCAGGGCAATGCGCTGGCGCTGGCCGCCCGACAGTTGCGAGGGGAAGCGGTCGGCAATCCAGTCCAGCTGCACCAGCTTCAAGAGGCTCATCACCTTTTCCTTGATCTGGGCCTCGCTGGGGCGTTCGCGACGCGGCTTGACGCGCAGGCCAAAGGCCACGTTCTCGAACACGGTCATATGGCGGAACAGCGCGTAATGCTGGAAGACAAAGCCCACGTTGCGATCGCGCACATGGACATCGGTGGTGTCTGCGCCGCTGAAGTGGATGCTGCCCACATCGGGCGTTTCCAGCCCGGCAATGATGCGCAGCAGCGTGGTCTTGCCGCAGCCCGATGGGCCCAGCAGCGCGATCAGCTCACCCGACTGGATATCGAGGCTGACATCGCGCAGGGCCTGGAAGTCGCCGAACTGCTTGCTGACGTTGCGGATAGCTATGCTCATGGTGTTCTCGGATTCGGTGGTGGCGCCTGTTTCAGGGCTGGACAGTCACAGGGGTCGGGCGCTCGGGCGGCAGCGCGGAGGCGGCCTTGCGCTGCTGCTCGGCCTTCCACTCGGCCACGGTCTTGATGACCAGGGTCACCAAAGCCAGCAGCGCCAGCAGCGAGGCAGCGGCAAACGCGGCCACGGACTGGTATTCGTTGTAGAGAATTTCGACATGCAGCGGGATGGTGTTGGTCTGACCCCGGATATGGCCGGACACCACCGACACCGCGCCGAACTCGCCCATGGCGCGGGCGTTGCACAGAATCACGCCATACAGCAGCCCCCACTTGATATTGGGCAGGGTCACATACCAAAAGGTCTGCCAGCCACTGGCCCCCAGCACGATGGCGGCCTGCTCTTCATCATTGCCCTGGGCCTGCATCAGCGGGATCAGCTCGCGGGCAATAAAGGGGAAGGTGACGAAGACGGTGGCCAGCACAATGCCGGGCACGGCAAAAATGATCTTGATCTCCGGGATGGTGAAGCTCAGAAACCACAGCTTGAAGGTATGCGGCTCCGACAGCCACGGGCCCAGCCAGCCGTTGGCACCAAACACCAGCACATACATCAGGCCGGCCACCACGGGTGAGATGGAGAACGGCAGATCAATCAAGGTGGTCAAAAAGGCCTTGCCCTTGAACTCGTACTTGGCAATGCACCAGGCCGCTGCCACGCCGAACACCAGATTCAGCGGCACGGCGATGACGGCGGTGATCAGTGTCAGCTGGATGGCAGACCAGGCATCGGGCTCGCGCAGGCCTTCCAGATAGGCAGCCCAGCCCTTGCGCAGCGCTTCGGTGAACACCGCAGCCAGCGGCAGCACCAGAAACAGCGCGATGAAAGTCAGCGCAATGCCTATCAACACCCAACGCACGGCGCGCGGTTCGGTGGTGGTCAGCTTCTCGGGCTTGCTGCCCTTTTTCGGGGCCGTCAGCTTGTAGGCCAGCAGCACGGCCGCAAAAATGGCGCCCAGCACCTTGAGCAAAAAGTAGTGCTGCTCGGTGAAGTTCAGATTCATGCCGGCGCTCCCGAATGGCGGCGCTGCCAGGCTTGCAGCGCGTTGATGATGAGCAGCATGACGAAGGAGAAGACCAACATCACCACGGCCACGGCGGTGGCGCCGGCATAGTCGTATTGCTCCAGCTTGCCGATGATGATCAGCGGAGTGATCTCCGAAATCATGGGCATGTTGCCGGCAATGAAGATCACCGAGCCGTATTCGCCCAGGGCCCGGGCAAAGGCCATGGCAAAGCCGGTGAGCAGCGCGGGCGTGATGGCGGGCAGGATGACCTTGTAGAAGATCTGCCAGCGCGAAGCGCCCAGGCTGGTGGCGGCCTCTTCCAGCTCTTTTTCTGAGTCTTCCAGCACCGGTTGCACCGTGCGCACCACAAAGGGCAGGCCGATGAAGATCAGCGCAATCACCACCCCATTGGGGTTGAAGGCCAGTTGGATGCCCAGCGGCTCCAGGTACTGGCCCACCCAACCATTGCCAGCCAGCAAGGCGGTGAGCGAAATTCCGGCCACGGCCGTGGGCAAGGCAAAAGGCAGGTCCACCAATGCGTCCACAATTTTTTTACCGGGGAACTGGTAGCGCACCAGCACCCAGGCCACCAGCAGACCGAACACCAGGTTCACCAGTGCCGCCAGAAAGCTGGCACCAAAGGTCAGCTGGTACGAGGCCAGCACGCGCGGTGCGGTGACCGCATCCCAGAACTGGGGCCAGGTGAGCGTGAAGGTTTTGAACAGCAGTGCCGACAGCGGGATCAGCACAATGATGCTCAGATAAAACAGCGTATAGCCCAGCGTCAACCCGAAGCCGGGCAGAACGCGCTTGGCGCCCCCACCCCGGCGCACCCTGGTGGGGGCGGAGGTGGCGGCGCCAGGCGCTGGGCTGGAAGGAATCGCAGCAGACATCAAGGTTTCCTGGCAGCCGGAAGGTCGTGGTGGTGAAGGCTTGTGGTGCGCCCGGCTTACTTGCCCGGGGCGTAGATCTGGTCGAACTTACCGCCGTCGTTGAAGTGCGTCTTCTGCGCCTCAGCCAGCGAACCGAAGTACTTGCCCACGGTGAACTGCTTGAGTGGCTTGAACTGGTCGGCATGCTTTTTCAGCACCGCTTCGGAGCGTGGGCGGATGGCATGCTTGGCGGCAATTTCCTGGGCCTCGTCGGAATACAGATAGTCCAGATAGGCCTTGGCCAGGGTGTCGCCGCCCTTTTTCTTGGCGGTGCGTTCCACCACGGCCACGGGGTTTTCCGCGACGATGGACACGCTGGGGTAGACCGCATCGACCTTGCCCTTGCCGAATTCACGGTCCACCGAGATCACTTCCGACTCGAAAGTGATCAAGACGTCACCGATGTTGCGCTGCAGAAAGATGGAGGTCGCATCGCGGCCACCCTTGCCCAGCACAGGCACATTCTTGTAGAGCTGCTTGACGAATTCCTGGGCCTGGGCATCCGTGCCGCCGGCCTCGCGCACCGAGCCCCATGCGGCCAGATAGGCGTAGCGGCCGTTGCCACCGGTCTTGGGGTTGACCACCACCACCTTCACATCGGGGCGGGTCAGGTCTTTCCAGTCCTTGATGTTTTTGGGATTGCCATTGCGCACCAGGAACAGCATGGTCGAGGTGGTGGGCGATGCGTCATGCGGGAACTTCTTGTTCCAGTCCTTGGCCACCACACCGTTCTGGGCCAGAAAGTCGACGTCGGTGGTGGTGTTGAAGGTCACCACATCGGCATCCAGCCCGTCATTGACGGCACGCGCCTGGGCGCTGGAGCCGCCGTGCGACTGGTCCACCTTCACATCCTTGCCCGTGGTCTTTTTGTAGTGGGCCACAAAGGCCTGGTTGTAGTCCTTGTAGAACTCACGTGCCACGTCGTAGGAGACGTTGAGCAACTGATCCTGGGCCGACGCCATGCCGCCGGCAGCCAGTGCCAGGGTGGCCAAAAGAGTCTTGAGCTTCCAAGCGGTCATAAGTCCTTGCCTTCGACATGTGTCGTTTTGTTCAGTAATGCAAGCATTGTGAAGATGCGCTCTTAAAACTCAAAAGAATATATTCTTGTTAATTTATCGTTTTTCCGAATAAAGACGCATGCAACTTACTGCCTGGGTATGGAGAACGCTGTGCCGCATCCTCCGTCCAGGCTTGTTTCAGCCGCGAGAGTCGCAAAAAACTACACTGCACGCTGTTCTCAGCTTGGGCGTGACTTGCATGGACATCAACCTCATTCGAAATTTTGTGGAGATCGTCGATGCACGCAGCCTGAGCGCAGCGGCGCGGCGACGCGACATCACACGCTCCAAAGTCAGCAAGGAACTCAAAGCCCTGGAAGCCGCGCTTGGTGTGACATTGCTACACCGCACCACGCGGCGCATTTTGCTGACAGCTCCGGGAGAAGTCTTGTACACCCATGGCCGCAGCATCATCCAAGAAGTTGAAGCCGCCCAAGGGGCCATTGATGCACTACAGCATGTGGTGACTGGCTCAGTACGACTGAGCATTCCAACCGGGCTGGGAGAGCTGTATTTGGCCGACATGTTGTTGGCATTTCACAAGCGCTATCCACAGGTGCGCATCAGGGTGCTGTTCTCCAACCGGGTCAACGACCTGATGAGCGCGGAAATTGACGTGGCGGTGAGATTGGCGCTGGGCGTGCAAGACCATTTGGTGGCCCGCGACCTTGGGCCTGTGGAGTTTGGCCTGTATGCGCACATCGATTTCTCGAAAGCCCATCGCTTTGCCAGCCCCACCGAAATTCCACATGGAGTCTTAATCACTCCCCCGGGAGATGGGAAAACCTACGCCATCACCATCAAAAATCAGCACCAGGAAATTGCACTCAAATGCGAGCCCTATTTGACAAGTGAGCATTTCCCTTTTCTGAAGCAGTCCATGCTCAAAGGCTGTGGCGTTGCGGCGCTCCCCCACTACATGGTCGTGGATGAACTTCGCAATGGATCGGTGCAACGTGTGTGCCCCGACTGGAGCATTTCAGGGCTGGGAGATCGCCTGTATATCGTGACCGCAGAGGATCGCCGCCCCTCGCATGCCGTCAGGGTCATGACCGATTTCCTCAAGGAAAATCTGCAGCGATTTGTTTCCTGAAACCAGGTCACATGCTGCAGACCTTGAAATGAGGAACCGCTCAGTTATCCAACGTGATGTGATTGTCAGCGATCACTTGGTGCCACGTTTTTCTATCCGACAACAAAAATGCGTCCAGTTGCGCCTGGCTCTGCGGCTTCTGAGCCACCAGATACTGCTTGGTCAATGTGGTGATGAAATCCGTTTTTTGCATGACCACATTAATAATTTGTTGCAGCTGGTTTTTAATTATGGGCGACGTCGCCGTTGGGACGGATATCCCAAACCAGGTCGATGCCCGAAACCCTGGGAATCCTGATTCAGCAACCGTGGGCGTTTGAGGCAAGAACTGCGAACGCTCTAATCCTGTGGTGGCAATCGCCAGCAACTTACCAGATTTGATTTGAGGCAGAGATGTTCCTATCACATCCACCATCATTTGCGTATCGTTGGACATCAATGCAGTCAATGCCGGCGCGCTGCCATTGAAGGGAATATGGGTTGCGGCCACATTCAAGCGATATTTAATTAACTCCGTCGTCAGTTGCAGGGGGTTGCCTAATCCAATCGAGCTGTAATTAATCTGCCCACTATGATCTTTGGCATATGCCTTCAGGCTTTCGATATCCTTGATCCCCGTTTGGCTATTACTCACCAGCACCAAGGGGGCTTCCGCAAGGATATTGAGCAACGTCAATTCTTTGTCTGGGTTGTAGGCCAGTTTTTTGTACAACAAAGGATTGAGTACCATGCTGGCATTACTGGCCAATAGCAAGGTATAGCCATCTGCTGGTGAACGCGCCACTGCGGCGGCGGCAATCATGGTGTTTGCACCCGGCTTGTTCTCCACAATCACCGGCTGTTTTATTTCCACCGACAAGTAATTCGCCAGTGTCCGGGCCAGTACATCTGCCGATCCACCGGGGGCATAGGGGGTGATCAGCTTGATGGGCTTATTCGGGAATTCATTTTTCTGCGCCCAAGCACTGCCCACTGCAGCCAACGCACAGATCGCTATTAGCATTTTCTTCATGACTTGTCTCCTGCATATTTTCAATAAATCACACCTTACGCTGTGATGTTAGCCAATAGGTGTCACGCAGCTTTTTCTTTGCTATTTTCCCGTTCTCATCGCGCGGGAGTTTTTGAAATACGAAGTGGCGCGGGATTTTATAGGCCGAAAGTTTTCCTTGCAGCCATGTGAGGAGTTCTTTTTCCAGCATGCTGGCATCTTTTACGGTTTCTACCAATGCCAGCAACTTTTCGCCATACTCGGCATCCGGCACACCAATCACCGCGCAGTCTGAAATATAAGAATGCTTGAGCAGCTCATTTTCAATTTCTGCTGGATAAATATTCACACCACCAGAAATAACCAAATCCGAGTCTCTGTCACACACATATAGAAAGCCTTCGGTATCAAGATAACCCATATCACCCAAGGTAATCATGCCGTTATAGGCAATCTTTTGGCGTGCAGCTTCATTGCCCTGGTAAGTAAAGTCGGCATACGCAGGCTGGTGCACATAAATCAGGCCCACCTCTCCCCTGGGGACAAGGTTGTGAGCCTTGTCCAAAATCTCCACTTGCGCATCCAGCAAGGGGCGCCCTGCACTGCCAGGATGCGTCAACGCGTCTTGCGCGTGCATGAAGGTGACCAGCCCCGCTTCGCTGGATGCATAGGTCTCATGGACGATGGGCCCCATCCACTCGATCATGGCTTTTTTCACTTCGGGGGCACAGGGCGATCCAGTGGAAGCAATAAAGCGCAGCGACGAGATGTCGTAACGACTGCGTACCTCCAGTGGCAAGCGGAGCAGCCGGACATACATGATGGGCACCATGTAAGCGGTGTCGATGCGGTGCGTCTCGACCAACTGCAAAAACTGTTCGGGATCAAAGCGTGATGTCAATACGACCAGCTCGCTGAGCATCAAGGCGTTTTGAAAATACAGGCTCGGTGCACTGTGATAGATCGGTGCGGTAAGCAAGGTACGTGCCCCATAGCGCAACCCGTAGGCAACTTCCACCAATGTCCGATTGACTGCCTGGCGATGCGGCAACTCCTCTAGGGGAAAGGTAAAGCGCACCACCCCCTTGGGCCGCCCCGTGGTGCCCGAGGTATATGCCATATGCCCACGAGGAGCAACCAAGGGCCCGTCATAAGCGGTCAGGCCAGCCAGCCAGGTTTCGTAATCGTGATTGCCATGGGCCGCATCAATCACAAGCTTGGGGATCTGCGTCGCCAATCCAGGCGCCAGCTCGTCCAGCAAATCCTGACTGCAAAGCAAAGCCTTGGCACCGCTGTCTTGCAGCAAAAAGTGGATCTCTGCAGCCGTGAAATGCCAATTGATCGGGCAATACACCACGCCTGCCATACGACAGGCATGTACCACATCGGCGTATTGCGGACAGTTCTTCAAAAGGACCGCAAGCACGTCACCGGGATTGAAACCCAATCGCACCAAACCCTGCGCCAGGCGAGCACCGCGCTCTTGCTGCTGCGCTGCATCCAAACTGAGACCGTTGCACAGCAAAGTGGAGTGAGGTTGCACCATTATCAACGAGCCTCCTTGGCCAAAGCCTTGGCCTGGGCCCAGTCCGCATCGTTCCAGGCTTGGTAATCCGTGAAATACGCGCCATTGGCCAGTGCATCGCCGCCGTCCAATGTGATGGTCTGGCCATTGAGCCAGGTGTTGCCTGGCGCCAGCATGTAAGCCGCCAGATTGCCGATGTCTTCGCCCGCTCCCAGACGCCGCATGGGGTTGTCCCGTTGACGCTGATTGACCGCATCCTCATTGCCACCAATCTGGGGACGCAGTCGCGCGCTGGCCCCCTGGGTCGGGATCACACCTGGTGCAATGGCATTCAGACGAATGCCTTTGGGCCCCCATTCCACTGCCAGGGACTTAGTCATCGCATCCAGACCTGCTTTCGACATGGCGGAAGGCACCACAAACGGCGATCCCGTATCCACCCAGGTCACCACAATGGACAAGACCGCACCTGGCAATCCCTGAGAAATCCACTGCTTACCGACCGCTTGCGTGACGTAGAACGTGCCTCGGAACACGATGTCGGAAATTGCATGGAAACCATTGATGCTCAGGTCTTCGGTACGGCTGACAAAGTTGCCTGCAGCGTTATTGACCAATGCTGTGAGTGGTCCATGCAGCTGCCATATGCCTTCGACCATCTGCGCCACATGCTCAGCAGAGCGAATGTCCAACCTATGCGCGAAAGCTTTCGCGCCAAATTCGCCCTTCAGGGTTCGCACTGCTTGCTCCAGCACGTCCATGCGGCGTCCGCACAGATGCACCTCAGCTCCTAAAGAGGCCAGCTTGCACGCCATGGCAAAACCAAGCCCTGTTCCGCCCCCCGTCACGAGCACCCGTTGTCCACGGTACAAATTCGTATCAAACATATGGTTGTCTCCTGCGTTTTACACACTGTAGAGACATCGTCTTCAGGGAAATAGCCGGCTACAGGAACCTGTTTGTTTCCCCCGTGGAAACAAACAAACTGGGTTGCTACTAAGAGTGGCTAACACCACCGATCCACGAAGCGCGCGCAGATGATCGCTGCCGCCAATTTCAGCAGCGCTTCGTGGATATCCAGCCGTCGTTCAAAGCGGATTCGCAGCTTGCCAAAGCCTGCAAACCAGCTGTGCGTCCTCTCCACCACCCACCGGTGTTTGCCCAGCCGCTCGCTGCTCTCAATGCCTCGTCTGGCAATTCGGCCCATGATGCCCCGCTGCCTCAGATGGGCTCGGCATCGCTTGAAGTCGTAGCCTTTGTCGGCGTGCAGCTTGGCTGGCCTTTTACGGGGACGCCCTGGCAGGCCAGCAATCGCAGGAATCGCGTCCACACACTTCTCGAACATCTTGGAGTCATGCCTGTTCGCCCCGCTTACCAAGATCACCAGCGGGATGCCTCTGGCATCTACGACGATGTGCCGCTTGGAGCCGAGCTTGCCTCTGTCCGTGGGGTTTGGGCCCGTTTCCTGGCCCCCCGGGGGCTTGGTACCGAGGAGCCATCAATGCTGGCCCGGCTCCAATCGATTTGGTCATGTTCACGCAAGCGAGTCAGCATGGCTTGGTGCAGCTGCTCCCAGACACCAGCGGCGTTCCAGTCGCGCAGGCGCCGCCAGCAAGTCATGCCGCTGCCGTAGCCCAGGGATTGGGGAAGGTCTTCCCATGGAATGCCTGTTTGCAGCACGAACAAGATGCCGTTGAGGGCAGCTTCATCGCTGATTGCGCGTTTGCGCGCACCGCCTTTGGCAGAAGGCACGAAGGCTGGGATCAGGGGTTGTAGCTGTCGCCACAGTTCTTTGCTTACGGGTCGTCGTGCCATGAGGGCAGCGAGCATAACCGCTCTGCGAGGCCCTCTGGAGAAGTGGTGTTAGCCACTCTAATTTCGACGACACCTTGTTAAGGTCGAGGATGCAACCAGAGGGGGTTTATGAAAACAAGAAGAGCATTCAAGCTCGAAGCAGTGAAGCTGGTCACTGCACCTGCGTGTCCTGCCTGTGTGGCCAGCATCCTGCCCAAGTTGGGTGCCGAACCCTGCGCGACACGTCCATATCGCTCGCGCTGACCAATGCCAATGTGCGCCATCGCCCAGCCCCTAGGCAGCTCGCACGCCCAGCAGCAAGTAGCACATCAACGTCGAGCAGAAGAAACAAACCATCGATGCACTGGACAGAATAATCAGACGCTGGTCGACGATAGCAGCCAGACGGACAGCGCCCTGCAGTTCCTGGCGCAACGATTGAGCACCATTGTCTCCCTGCCCCATCAACCCGCGCTGCACGAAGCGTGCCGATATGACAGGCTCCGGTACAGCGCATTGGCGTGATTCTCCGAGGGGGAGGCTGTGATGCCAGCCTCATTGGCGGCAGGTGGTGCAAGCACCCCTGCCGTTTTTTCTGCCGTTCTTTCAGGCTGCTGCCTGTGCGGCAAGGGGCAAGGCCACGGCATCTGCGGCCTGCTGCGCTTCTTGCCGCAGTGACTGCAGCAAAGCCCAGCCCAGCGGCCAATGGCCGTGACCCGATTCCACATTGATATGGCCGGCATCCTGCAGGCGCACAAACTCGCTGCCCCAGCTGCGCGCATAGGCACCGGCCAGGCGCACGGGGCAATAGGGATCGGTATTGCTGGCCACGACCAGGCTGCGGTAGGACAGTGGTTCGGCCGGCACAGGGGCAAAATCCACCAATGCGCCCCGGCGCTCCGGGTCGGCTGGCGCCACCAGCAAGGCGCCCTGCACCTGGGCGGCGGCAGCTGTTCCCAAATGCACGGTGGTGATACAGCCCAGGCTGTGGGCCACGATGACCACCGGCTCGGGCCGGGAGAGAATCAGTTGCTCCAGAGCCTGCACCCACTCGGCACGGCGCGGGGTGTACCAGTCGTCCTGCACCACACGTTCGGCATCGGGCAACTGGGCCTGCCACAGGGTTTGCCAGTGACCGGTGCCCGAATCCCGCCAACCGGGAACAATGAGGGTGCGAATGTGCTGCGGCATGCCAAGTCTCCTTGGCGAAGATTGTCTGCAACACCTGGCCTATTCCCAACAACGGATTTTTTGTTTTCTTATGGGCATAAGCATGTGCAGAAAACGCCCTCTGAACCGCTTCGCGGCGCCCCCTCTCTAGTGCTGTGTGCCGGAGGGGGATGGCAGCGGCGCCGGCCAAGGATACAAGATGGCCCTTGCGTGAAGCCCTGGGGTCCACATCGGCAGGCCTGGATGCGGGTCTATGCAAGAGCGCTGGTTGGAAATTTTTTTCTATCAACCATACAGACAGGGTGTTCCTAAAATCTCCAGCATCGCCTCCACCTCCAGGATGCCATGCCCCTCTCCCCCGCCCATGACGCGCCTTTGTTCGCCGCCATAGCGGTTCGTCCGCGGGGTAGATTGCATACGGTGCAAAGCCGTCTGACGGCGGGATTTTCCCTGCTGGTGCTGATGCTGCTGGGGGTCTCGGTCTACAGCATCTTCACGGCCCGCCGCATAGACCTGCGCCTGAGCGAAAACTCCAGCTTCAACAGCGTGGTGCAGCGCGCGGCGATCAATTTCCGTGGTTCGGCCCATGACCGCTCGATTGCCATCCGCGATGTGGTGCTGGCCCCTTCCGAAGAGACCATCACGCGTGAGGTCCAGACCATTGAGCGTCTGGCCAAGTTTTATGCCAGCTCGGCCCTGACATTGCAGGCCGCGCTAAAAGCCACACCCCAGGTGCCGCCCGAAGTAGGGCCATTGGTGCAAGGCATTGCTGCCATAGAGGCACGCGCCGTGAAGACCACGCAACGCATTCTGCAGCTCATGCACGAGCACAAGCAGCGCGAGGCCAGCGCCCTGCTGTGGAGCGACGCCAAGCCCCAGTACGAGCAGTGGCTGGCCGCCATCAACCGGCTGATCGACTTTCTGGAAGCACGCATCCGCGACAACACCCAAGGCGCCAGCACCGCCTCGGCCAAGCTGCCGCAGGTCATGCTGGCCTTGTGCGCCATCGCGGTGGTGGCCTGCGGCCTCATCAGCTTTTTGCTCAGCCGCAGCATTCTGAGCGAGCTCGGTGCCGAGCCCCAGCAGGTGCGCACCGTGATCCGTGCCATGCAAAAAGGGAATCTGACGGTGGACATTCCGCTGCGCCCCCAAGACACGCACAGCGTCATGGTGGCGCTGCGGGACATGCGCAGCCAGCTGCACGGTCTGGTGTCTGCCGTGTGCGACAACGTCCAGCAGCTGCACGGCATCAGCGACGACCTTCACAACGGCAACCAACGGCTGGAGCAGCGCAGCACCGAAGCCGGTCACAACCTGGCCGGCATCGCACAGAACATCGACACCTTGGCCCAGACCGTGCACCACAGCGCCGAGTCGGCACGCCAGGCCAATGCCCTGGCCACCCAGGCAGCCAGCACCGCCGTACGCGGCGGTGAGGTGATGTGCGAGGTGGTGGACAGCATGCAGACCATCCAGGCCGGCAGCCAAAAGATCAGCGACATCACCGGCGTCATCGACTCCATCGCCTTCCAGACCAATATCCTGGCGCTGAACGCCGCCGTCGAGGCCGCCCGCGCTGGCGATCAGGGACGCGGCTTTGCCGTGGTGGCCACCGAAGTGCGCCAGTTGGCCCAGCGCAGCGCCAACGCAGCACGCGAAATCAAACAGCTCATCAGCGCCAGCGTGCAGCAGGTGGACACCGGCAGCGACCTGGTGCGCCATGCAGGCAAGACCATGCAGGAGATCGTGGACAGCGTGCAGCGCGTCAATGCCATGCTTGGCGAGATCAGCAGCGCTGCAGGTGCCCAGCGCAGCGGCATCGAGCAGGTGCACCAGGCCGTGGGAGCTCTGGACCAGATGACACAGCAAAACACCGCCCTGGTGGGCGACAGCAGCCAGGCTGCTGGAGCGCTGCAGTCACAAGCGCAACGCCTGAGCACCATCGTGGCCCAGTTTCACCTGGACCAGCAAGACCTGCCCACGCTGCATGCACACTGAAGAAAAAGGCCGGCCTAAATAAAAGCCCCGTCCTGCGCCAGCGGCGCACTGGTGCCGGGCATGCTTTCGCCCAGGAAATCGAGAAAGCTGCGCACCGCTGGCGACAGGCCTCGGCGCGAGGGAAACACCGCATGCACAATGCCCGGGCTCTGGCTCCATTCCGGCAGCAAGCGCACCAGGCGACCATCTTGCAGCGCGTCGATACACATATAGTCAGGCAGGGAACACATGCCCACCCCCTGCAGGGCCGCCATCTTCAGCGACAGCAGATCATCGGCCACATAGCGCACCACATGCTGCACCTGCTCGTTCTGGCCGCGCGGCCCCACCAGGCTCCAGCTGCACACCCCTTCATGGGCCGACATGGCAATCGCCGGCAACTCCTGTAAATCATCCAGCTGCTGCGGCAACTGCCGCCCTTGCAGCACAGAAGGTGCGGCCACCAGCACGCTGCGCGCCACGTCCAGGCGCTTGACCACCATGGAGCCACTGTCCTCCACCGAGGGACGCACGCGCAGCGCCACATCGATGCCCTCTTCCAGCAGATTCACCGCATGGTTGCTCACACGCACCTCCAGCCGCACCTGTGGGTACTGGCGCAGAAACTGAGGCATCCGGTCCGCCAGCACGGTTTGCATCAGCGTGATCGGGCAGCTGACCCGTACCGTACCGCGCGGCTCGGTCTGCACCTGGGCCACGGTGTCGGCCGCGGCCTGGGCCGCATCGCGCATGGCCTGGCAATGGCGCAGATAGGCTTCGCCGATCTCGGTCAGCGCCAGTCGCCGCGTGGTGCGCTGCATCAGGCGCACGCCCAGCCTGGCCTCCAGCTCCGCAATGCGGCGTGACAGCCGCGACTTCGGGATGTCCAGCGCGCGCCCCGCGGCGGCAAAACCACCGCGCTCCACCACTTCGGCGAAGTACAGCATGTCGTTCAGATCATTCATGGTGGAGGGCTTGATTGTTCCAACTACAGAACAATCTATCGCATTCACACCGTCTTATCAAAGAGGGCGCATGCAATCACACTTCATCCATCGCACTTTCTGTGCCTCACACACCATATTGACTGCTTCGCAAGGAACACCATGCAACTGCTGCACATCGACTCTTCCATCACCGGCGAAAACTCCGTTTCGCGCAAGCTGACCGCGCAAATCGTCTCGGCCTGGAAGGCCAGCCACCCCCATACCCAGGTCGATTACCTGGATCTGGTGGTCAATGCCCCCAACCACTTCACCGCCGCCGCCATGGCCCCCCGCACCGGTCAGACCGCAGACCTGAGCCCCGAGCAAGTGGCCGAAAACGCCGTGTCCGAACGCTTGGTACAGCAATTCCTGGCTGCCGATGTGGTGGTGATGGGCGCCCCGTTCTACAACTTCACCATTCCCACCCAGCTCAAGGCCTGGCTCGACCGCCTTGCCCAGCCCGGTCGCACCTTCCGCTACACCGCCGAAGGTCCTGAGGGCCTGGCCAAGGGCAAGACTGTGATCGTCGCGTCCACACGCGGCGGCATCTACTCCACCAGCGCCGCAGCCGAAGCTATCGAACACCAGGAAAGCTATCTGAAGGTGATGCTGGGCTTCTTTGGCATCACCGATGTGCGCTTTGTGCGTGCCGAAGGCCTGGCCCTGGGCCCTAACGCCGTGGCCACTGCTTTCTCCAGCGCCGCCAAGGATGTGGAGATCGTGACCGCCCCCCAGAAAGAAGCCGTTGCAGCCTGAGCGGCCCGGTTTGGTTTTTGTACTCCCGGCGCCCTTGTGACGAGACCGCGCCTGGTACTGCCCCGCCGCTTTGGCGGGGTTTTTTTATGCTTTTTGTATCCCGCCTGTGCGGCACACCTGCCAGCTCATGGGTGGCAAAAACCCATGCTGGCGCTGCGCTACTGCAGGCCGGTGACTGCCCACAGGTTACAACAGGGCTTTTACCGAGCCAGGAGTTCCCCATGCAAAGCAGCGCCCGCAATCACTTTTCCGGTGTCGTGCAACATATTCAGGCTGGCGTGGTCACCGATGAGGTGCAGATCCAGACCGACAGCGGTGCCCAGTTGGTGGCCACCATCACCCATGGCAGCGCCCAGACTCTGGGGCTGAAAAACGGCAGCCAGGTGATTGCCTTGATCAAGGCCCCTTCCGTGATCGTGGTGACCGATGCCCAGGGTATGCGCTTTTCGGCCCGCAACCAGTTGCAGGGCAAGGTGACGGCTATCAAAACCGGTAGCGTCAACAGCGACGTCCAGATCGAGTCTCAGGGCTTGCAGGTGGTGGCCATCATCACCAACGACAGTGCCAGCACACTGGGCCTGGCACCGGGCAAGCAGGCCACGGCGCTGTTCAAGGCATCGCACGTGGTGCTGGCCGTGCCCGCCTAAGCACTTATCGTGGGGCCTGCTTACTGCCCCACGCCCCCATGGGCCACCGACCATTCGGCCGGTGCCTGGAGAAACTCCTCCCAGGTCTGCAGCGCGGCGTCGCTGAACTGGCCACGCGCGCGGGCCTGTTCCAGCACGTCGCGCCAGTCGCACAGGGCATGCACGCGCACGCCGTGCTGGGCCAGCAGCGGCGCAGCGCCCAGGCAGCCGTAGTCAAACACCACAAACAGGTCTTGCACGCTGGCGCCTTCGGCGCGCAGTGCGTCGATAAAGCTGAGCTTGTATTGGCCGGCGGACACCATATCGTCCACCAGCAGCACCTTGCCGCTCTGCTCTACCACGCCCTCGACCTGGCGCACGCCTACGGCGCGCTTGCGCACGTACTGCAGCGGCAGGTCCATCTTCTCGGCCAGCCAGGCGGCAAAGGCAATGCCGCTGGATTCGCCACCGGCCACACCGCTCAGACCTTGCAGCGCGCCCGCATCCAGCAGGCGCTGCAGGCCTTGCTTCATCAGCTCGCGGCGAATGCTGGGGAAGGAAATCAAACGGCTGCCATCCATATAGACCGGCGTGGTCCAGCCCGAAGGCAGGCGAAAAGGATCGGTGGTGCGGGCTTCCACGCAGCCGGCATCCAGCAGCCAGCCCGCAGCCTGGCGGCGCAGAAACTGGGAGTTGGGCAGGGAAGGCGACGCAGAAGAGAGGGTGGTGTTCATGGGCTACTCCGGAATGTGGTTGGCGGCATTTGTTCCAAGCGCGCCACCAGGTCGCGCAACCTGCGTGCGCCTTCACGGCCTTTGCAGGCGGCGCTCCACAGTTGGTGGGTCATGGCCTCATGCAGGCGAACGGCCTCGGGTGAGCTGGTGACCATGGCGATGCCGTTGTGCACATTGGGCAACTCGCCCAAGCGAAACGGGCTGTGCAGCAGCACGCTGTGCCGGGGGCCGCGCAGCAACTGGTAGGTGGCAGATGGCATGGCGTCATCCACCAAGCCGACCTGCACATACCAGGGCTCGCTGTCCATCAGATCCGCCATGCGCAGCACCTCGTGGCAGGCCGCCTGCACACGCTGGGCGCGCAGCTCGGGTGGCAGATCCACCCGCCCCACCAGGCCTGTCAGCACAAAGCGCTCCAGCTCGCGCAGGCCCACCAGGCTGACGATCTGGGGCTTGCGCTGTTCAAAATAGCGCCGCCGCTCCTGCAACACCTCCAGCATGCGGGCAATCTCCTGGCGGCGTTGCTGGGCTTCGGCCGCCAGCAGCGTGGCCGGCAGGCCTTCGTACAGCATCTGCTCCAGGTGGCCCAGGTAGGCATCAGAGGTCAGCAGCAGCGAGATGGGCTCGAAATGCGCCAGGATGCGGTCCGAACCCTGCTCCAGCTGGCGCATGCGCTCAAACAGCGCCAGCGCGGACGCGTAGTACTCGGTCTCCACGCCCAGCAGCGAGGCCATGCTGGTGCCCAGCAAGGCCGCCAGGCGCTCCAGCGTGTCGATCTTGACGATCTCGCCTTTTTCCATGCGGTAGACCACGGCACGCGAGACACCCAATTGCTCCGCCACATCGTCGGCTTGCAGACCTGCGCCCATGCGGTAGGCACGCAGGCGATCGCCCAGACCGGCATAGTCAATGGAAGGCCGAGGGGTATCGCTGGAAGGCATGGTGGGTGTGGCGGGCGTCATGGTGGCTCTGGCAGGTCACAGGCTGGCGCGCACTATAGCGGCAGCATCAGGCCTTGGCACCCTGCTGGGCCGGCAAGGCCTGCAACATATCGGCCAGCACCTGCACGCCCTGCATGAAGTCGTCCATGTCCATGGCTTCATGCGGGTTGTGCGAGCCGTTCTGGTTGCGCACAAACAGCATGGCACTGGGCACACCGCCGTTGGCAAACAGGGCCGCGTCATGCCCTGCGCCGCTGGGGATGGACTCATGGGCAATGCCGCGCGCAGCACAGGCCTGGGCCAGCAGCTCGGACAGCTGCGTATCCATGGTGGCCGGGTCGCTGAGCAGGCGGCGGTCGGGCTCAAACGTGACACCGCGCTCGCGCTCAATCGAGCGCATTTCCGCCTGCACCAGCTGGTAGAAGGCTTCCAACGTGTCAATGCTTTTGCTGCGTGCTTCCAGGCTGAAGCTGGCATAGCCCGGTACGCGGGAGATGGAGTGTTCGGCGGGGTTGGTCTGGAGCACGCCGCAGGTGACCACCAGGTCAGTGCCGCGCTCCAGCAGCGCGCGCCAGTGGGTATCGAGCCGCATGATGAGGTCGGCCACGGCAAACACCGCGTCATGGCGCAGCCAGCGCGGCACCACGCCGGAATGCTGGGCCTCGCCCACACAGCCAATCAGGTTGTGGCGCACATTGCCGCGTATGCCACTGACCACGCCCAGGGGAATCTTACGCGCCACCATCACCGGGCCCTGCTCGATGTGCAGCTCCACATAGGCGCGGATGTCACGCGGGTTCAGCAGCTTTTCCTGGCGGGCAATGGCCTCCACATCGGCGCCGCAGGCCTGCATGCTTTCGCCCAGGGTCTGAGCGTCACCGCGGCGCTGCAATTGCAGATCGGCTGCAGACAATTTGCCCCACAGCGCGCCCGAGCCCATATAGGCCTTGCCATACCAGGCGCTTTCCTCGCCGCGAAAACCCAGCACCTTGAGCGGTGCCGGTAGTTGCACGCCCTCATGGCGCGCAGCGGCCAGCACCAGCAGACCGGCCACGATGCCGGCCAGGCCGTCGTAATTGCCACCCTGGGGCACGGAGTCCAGGTGCGAGCCCACCCACACGGCGGGCTGGGTGCGACTGTCCTGCGGATCACTGAACACCAGATTGCCGGCGCGGTCTCGGTCGACCTGCAGGCCCTCGCCCTGGGCCCAGGTTTCCAGGTGCCGGGCGGCCTGGTCTTCACCAGGCCCATAGCTGGCACGGGTGACGCCCACGCCATCAAAAGTCAGGGAGCGGATATCGGCGAACAGCTGCGTCGCCAGCGGCTGAAAAGTCTGCAATTCCATGGGGGAGCGTGGGCCGGCCAGACTGCCAGGCCCAATAAGGGTTGCCAAGGCAGCATGGTAATCTCAAAAAAGAGATATCCAGATATCCAATGCCATCTCCAAAGAGAATCACCCTCTTCTTTTTTGATACACACCATAAAAACAGGGCATGAAAAAGGCCTGCACAAGGCAGGCCTGGGGCAGTATCCATGGCGGCAACAGCAGCAGCCGCCCGCCACGGGGATTACTTGGTGGCGGCGATATCGTCCAGCGTCTTCTGGCCGAACTTCTTGGCGAACTGCTCATAGGGCTTGTCCAGGGCCTTGCGGAAGGCCGCACGGTCCACGCTATCCACCACGGTCATGCCGTGCTTGCGCGCATCTTCCACGCCTTTTTTCTCGACCTCATCCACAAAGCTGCGTGAGGCCTTTCCACCCACTTTGGCGCCTTCGGTAAAGGCCGTCTTTTGCTGGGCATTCAGGCTGCCCCAGAAGCTGGGCGAGACCAGCAGCACCATGGGTGCATAGACATGGGCCGTCAGCGTCAAATGCTTTTGCACCTCCCACAGCTTGGCCGAGGTCAGCACCGAAATCGGGTTCTCCTGGCCGTCGATGGTGCCCTGCTGCAGCGCGCTGACCACCTCGGGCCAGCTCATGGGCGTGGGCGAAGCACCCAGGGCGCGGAAGGCCGCAATATGCACCGGGTTCTCGGTCACGCGAATCTTCAGGCCCTTCATATCGGCCACGGTTTTCACCGCATGCTTGTTGTTGCTCAGATGGCGAAAGCCCTGCTCACCCCAGGCCAGCGCGATCAGGCCGCGCTGCTGGAACTTGGCCAGCAGGTCCTGGCCGAACTTGCCATCCAGCACCGCGCGGGCATGGCCCAGATCGCGGAACAGAAAGGGAATGTCCACCACGCCCACATCGCCCACAAAATTGCTCAGAGCGCCGGTGGACACCACGGCGGCTTCCACCGTGCCCAGCTGCAGACCCTCGATCAACTCGCGCTCACCGCCCAGGGCGCTGGAGGGGAAATGCTTGAACTGAAAAGCATTGCCCGTGGCCTTCTCCACGGAACCCGACCAGCCCAGGGCCGCAGCGCCAAAATGCGACTGCTGGGCCAGGGCATAGCCGATCTTGACCTCTTTGCCGGCGGCGGCAGCGCTCAGGCTGCCCAGACCCAACAGGGCGGCGGCCGAAGTGGCCATGAAAGTGCGGCGAATGATGTGCATGGGGAAAGTCTCCTTGTTGGTATGGGATGCAGCCGCAGCATGCCTGCCGCAGCCATGGATGGTTTTTCTGCCTGAAACGCAGACTATATAAGCACAGCACGCTCTTCTTAAAAGAGCAAAGCTTTTGATTCAGTCACGCAGGGTGCTGTGGACTTCTGCCCTGCCCTATGCAACTGGCGCGCCCCATGCCAGGGCACCGCGCAAGGGCCGCCCCGCCGCGCTGGTGCCGTCCCCCTCCATCGCGCAGCGATAGAGAGGGGGAAGACGCGAAGCGGCTCAGGGGGTGTCAGAACCCCAGTGCATGCGGCAGCCAGGTCGACAGCGCCGGCACAAAGGTCAGCAGCATCAGCACCACGAACTGCGCCACCAGGAACGGAGGCAGCTCCCGCGTCAGCTCGGTGATGGTGGTCTTGGTGGCCACACAGGTCACAAACAACAACCCACCCACCGGCGGCGTGATCATGCCCAGCGTCAGATTGACTACCACCACCATGGCGAATTGGATGGGATCAATACCCAGGGCAAAGGAGATGGGCGCCAGGATGGGCACCAAGATCATGATGCCGGGCAGCGGCTCCATGAAGATGCCGAACAAGAGCAGCAGCACGTTCACCGCCAGCAGGAACATGATGGGCGACAGCTCCCAGCTGATGATGAGCTCGGACATGTACTGCGGAATGCCCTCCACCGTCAGAATCCAGGCAAAGGGCTGAGAGGCCGCCATCACCAGCAACACCGAAGCGGTGAGCAAGGCCGAGCGCGAGGTAATGGCAGGGATTGCATCCCAGCGCAGCGTGCGATACACCCATTTGCCGCAGACAAAGGCATAGACCACGGCCACCACCGAGGCCTCGGTGGGCGTGAAGACACCAAAGCGGATACCCACAATGATGAGCGCCACCAGACCCAAGGCCGGCAAGGCCTTGATGGTGTTGATCAGCATCTCGCGGCCCGAGGGGCGCACCTCGGTGGAGCGGTAATTGCGCTTTTTGCTCACCCACCAGTTCACCACGCACAGCGCGGCGGCAATCAGCAGACCGGGGATAAAGCCGGCAATGAACAGGCCGCCCACGGACACGTTCTCATCCTGCAGGGCATAGATGATCATGCTGATCGAGGGCGGAATAATGGGGCCGATGATGGCGGCATTGGCCGACAGCGCAGCCGAGTACGGCCGGTCGTAGCCGGCTTTTTCCATCATCTTCACCATCATGGCGCCGGGGCCGGCAGCGTCTGCCAGGGCAGAGCCCGAGATACCAGCAAACAGCACCGACGAGCCCACATTGGCATAGCCCAGGCCGCCGCGCAGATGGCCCACAAACTGGGCCGCAAAGCGCAGCAGCACATGGGTGAGCGCACCGCCGGACATCAGCTCGGCCGCAAAGATGAAGAAGGGCACGGCCATCAGCGGAAAGCTGTCGATGCCGGTGAACATTTCCTTGAACACCACCAGTTGCGGGTATTTGCCACCCACAAAAATGGCGATAGCGGAAGAAATCGCCAACGCAAAGGCCACGGGAAAGCCCAGGGCCATCAGCAGCACGATGCAAAGAAACAAGGTCAAAGCCATGGTGTGTTTTCTTTCTCGGGACCTTGGTTTACAGCGAACCGGCGGCTTCGCCGTCGATTTCGTCGGAGTCCTTGTAGGAACCATCCGCGATATAGCCGCGCGCAATGAACAGCAGGTGGACCAGCATCAGCACAAAGCCCACAGGCATGGCTGCATAGATAAAGGAGATGGGAATGTCCGTGGCCGCCGTGCTTTGAAAGCGGGTGCGCCACACATAGTCGCTGGAGGCCACGGTCATGAAGATGAAGAACAGCGACAGCCCCAGCACCACCAGCACGCGCAAAGCGCGCGCCGTGCCGGTGTTCACGGCGCGGTGCAGATTGTCGATGGCCACATGGCCACCAAAGCGCAGCGCCAGGCCGGCGCCTAAAAAGGCCACCCAGATCATCATGTGGCGGGAGACTTCCTCGGCCCAGATGATGGAGTCGCCCGTGGTGTAGCGCAGCACCACGTTGGTGAAGATGATGCTGGCCATGGCCAGCAACAGAAGAATCAGCAGCCAGCGGTTCACTGCCACCAGGCTTTTTTCAATGCGATTGAGCATAAGCAGTCACGGCGTTGGCAGAGGCCACCAGGGCCACCACACAGAGCACGCCGCTCCGTCGTAGGGAGGAATCAAAGCAAGCCGGAGCAAGCGCCTGAAAGCGGTCGCCACCCGACACAAAAACGCGCGCTGCATCATGGCATGCGGCCCGCCCTCCTCCACAGGAAATGGCGGGCCCGCAAGCAGCTATGCAATTCGCGCGCGACTCACTTCACGTTGGCAATGGCGTCCAGCGTCTGTTGGCCGAACTTCTTGGCGTACTGCTTGTAAGCAGGCTCCAGGGCGGCACGGAAAGCCCCCTGATCCACCTTGTCGACGACCTGCATGCCGTGGCTTTTGGCCTCTTCCACGCCCTTTTTCTCCACGGTGTCCACAAAGACCCGCGAAGCATTTGCACCCGCCTTGGCGCCTTGGGTAAAGGCCGCTTTTTCAGCGTCGCTCAGGCTGGCCCAGAAGCTGGGCGACACCAGAAAGACCACAGGTGCATACACGTGAGCGGTCAGTGTAAGGTGCTTTTGCACCTCCCACAGCTTGGTGGAGGCCAGCACCGACACCGGGTTCTCCTGGCCATCGATGGTGCCCTGCTGCAGGGCGCTGACCACCTCGGGCCAGCTCATGGGCGTGGGCGATGCACCCAGGGTGCGGAAGGCGGTGATGTGCACCGGGTTCTCGGTCACACGGATCTTCAGGCCCTTCATGTCGGCCACGGTTTTCACCGCGTGCTTGTTGTTGGTCAGGTGGCGAAATCCCTGCTCGCCCCAGGCCAGCGCGATCAGGCCGCGCTGCTGGAACTTGGCCAGCAGGTCCTGGCCGAACTTGCCATCCAGCACGGCGCGGGCGTGCGCCGTGTCGCGGAACAGAAAAGGCACGTCCACCACACCCACGTCGCTGACAAAGTTGCTCAGTGCGCCAGTGGAAACAATAGCCGCCTCCACCGTGCCCAGCTGCAGGCCCTCAATCAGCTCACGCTCGCCACCCAGGGCGCTGGAGGGGAACTGCTTGAAGCTGAACTTGCCGGCCAGCGACTTGTCGATGGCCTGCGACCAGCCATTGGCGCCCGCACCGTAATGCGAGTTTTGCGCCAGGGCGTAGCCCAGCTTCACTTCCTTGCCTGCGGCCAGGGCCGAGCCGGCTGCAGCCACCAGGCTGGCGCCTGCGCAGGCTGCAATAAAGGAGCGTCGGAACATGCTCATAAGAAATCCCCGTGTCTGTCCAAAAATTGAAGAACCGGCATCCGACTCGGCATACCGCTGCAGGAATTCTAGGGAGCGCAGCTGGCTGCGCCGGCGCCTGCACAGCCCCGCAGTGGCCCTGTGACATGGCGGCCAGCGCACCATGCCGTTTCGACATGGCAGACCGGCTCATGCCGCCGGCCGAAAAAACGCAGAAAAAATGCGCCAACGGGCGGCAACAGGACATATATCTGAAACAAAAGACGCCAATACTCGCACCGACGCCATGAAGCGCCATGCAGCCAGTAGCGCAATCCACCGCAATGACCGGCCCCACCATCGCCAAGCACGATGCCGCACACGCCCACTTGACACCACGCGCACCCCCAACATGCACGCGGTCCAACGCCGGCCATGCGAGCGCCTGCTCCAGGCATGCCCACCCACAGCACAGGCCCACCCAACGTCTCTCCCACCCTCACAGGTAAGATCGCATCAAGTTTCTGGCCTTTGTGCCGAAAAGCCCCAGGTATGCCGCAATACATCGCCAACAAACCCCGCCGCGCCAGTGACGAAAACTGGGTGCTGACCCTGCTCAGCATCACCGTGGTCGCCGTGCTGTGCATGTTCGCCGCAGGCTATTTCTTGACCAGCCGCTGGGATGCCCAAGAGGAAATGCGCAGCCAGCAGCGCCTGAACGACGCCTATCTGCACTACACCGCGCCCAAGCCTGCGCCGCCCATGCCGGTCGAGTTCACCCAGGCCCAGCAAATCCGCGCCCGCCTGCTGGCCCACCCCGGCGTGACCCCCGGCCCTGGTTTTGACAAGCCGGGCGTGCAGTCCACTGGCATCGCCATCGTCGACGCCATCGACGACAGCCTGGCCAAGCGCCGCTGAACCCATATATTCCGCGCTCGCGCTGCGCCGGTTTTCAGTGTTTATCGCCGCTCATGCAGCGGTGATGCGCTCCAGAAGCTACGATTTCAATAGCAAGCGGCAGGGCGCAAAAAAGGCTGCGTGGCAGATGCCAACGCAGCCTTTTTGCCGCAGACCCCATTCCAGAATCAGCCCTGGCGTTCTAAGTTGGAGGTTCGTGGCATCAAAAATCGCCCGAGATCACCGCCAGGCAAGGCGCCAACCGCAGCCGCAGCTATGGCAAGAATTGGCAACACGGCATGGCGAAGATATTCGGGGGATTTTTCAACGAACTTCTACTTCAGGACACCAGGCCACCCTCGTCAGAAGCCCGGCATCACCGAGCCCTTGAATTCCTTGTCGATGAACTGGCGAATTTCATCCGAGTGGTAGGCCTTGACCAGCTTGGCCACCCAGGGCTGGTTTTTATCGGCTTCGCGCGTGACCAGAATGTTCACATAGGGGTTGTCGGCACGCTCCATGGCGATGGCGTCCGTCTTGGGATTCAAGCCTGCCGAGATTGCGAAATTGGTGTTGATGGCCGAGGCATCCAGGTCATCCAGCGACCGGGCCAGCTGGGCCGCATCCAACTCCACAAAACGCAGCTTCCTGGGGTTGTCCACCACATCCAGCGGCGTGGCCTTCAGGCCGGCCTGGGCCTTCAGCTTGATCAAACCCTTGTCCTGCAGCAGCAGCAGCACACGGCCGCCATTGGTGGGGTCGTTGGGAATGCCGAACTTGGCGCCCGACTTCAGATCCTCCAGGCGCTTGACCTTCTTGGAGTACAGGCCGATGGGGAAGTTGACGGTATTGCCCACGCTCACCAGCTTGTAGCCACGGTCCTTGATCTGGGCATCCAGATAGGGCTTGTGCTGGTAGCTGTTGGCATCCAGATCGCCCGACACCAGGGCTGCATTGGGCTGCACATAGTCGCTGAACTCGATCACATGCAGCCTCAGACCATCACGTTCGGCCACTTTCTTGACCTGGTCCATCAGCTGGGCATGGGGCCCGGCCGTCACGCCGATCTTGATCACCTTGTCCTGCGCCTGGGCGGCCAGGGACAGAGACACCACGGCAGCGGCCGCCAGTGCATGGCGGAAAAAATGGCGCTTATTCAAGGGAAACTCTCTCGCAAAAGGGAAAGCCGCAATGTACCGCGCTGGCGGTGCATCGCTTTAGACGGTTTTCGCGCATGCAAAGAAGCCACGCGCATAAAGCACAGCGGCAAGCAAACCAGCAAGGGCCTACGCCGGCCGCGCCGCAAAGGCTCCGCCCTCGAGGTGACTGAAGGCTGCGACCCCAAGCCTGAAGCAAGGCCACTCCTGGTGGCCAGTCGCCCAGGGGGCGCTTAGTTGTAGTCCATCACCGCCTGCTTGACCGGCAGGGCCAGCACGCGGTAGGCCACCACATCCAGAGCAGCGTGGTTCACGCCCTGGCGGTCGGTCCAGACCTTGGGCGTCATGGGGCCGGTCAGGCTCACGGCATCACCCTCTTCCAGCTCGCGCAGCTGGTTGCAGGGCACGGGGTCGAATGCCACCACATTCACAAACAGGCTGCTGCCGTCATTGGCCGTGGCACGCATGCGTGCCACCATGAACAGCTTGCCAAAACGGTCTGTACGCTCTTCAGGCGTTCCGGTCAGGCGACCTGCGATCAAACCTTCGATCATAAATATTCACTACCCGTTGGGTGAAGCGTCAGCAGTGCGCCGCCGCTTTAATACAAAAAGAAATCAAGTCTCGAACACAAGAAAGGGCCAACAATTGCTTGCTGGCCCTTTGCTCTGAATAAATGGTCGGAATGGCGGGATTCGAACTCGCGACCCCTTGCACCCCATGCAAGTGCGCTACCAGGCTGCGCTACATTCCGACAGAAACTAGATTGTATGCTACAAAAATGAGTGCTAAATCGAAATTCAGACAATTTTTTGAAGCTGCTTTTTGAGCACCTTCGCAACCTGGGGCTTTACAGGGCTGCGCCGGCTTTCTTTGGCCTGTTGACTCAAAGAATTCGCTCTCAAGCAAGACCGCTATTGTAGCCAAAATTTAGACCCATTCAGCGCTCACAGCCATCAATCTGCGATCCGCATACAAGCACCCCCAACAAGCCTGGCCAGAATGCCACGGCCCTACAATCTGCGCCGCAGCCGCAAGACTGCATACGCTAGGGGTGTCCGGGCGCCAGCCCAGACTGAGATCACACCCTTTGAACCTGTTTGTGCGCACCACGGATTGCCGTGGCGCGTACCGAGATCATCCTCGCGCAGGGAAGCCGAACCATCTCGGTGCCAGCCCAGGGCCATGGCCTCTTGCCACAGGCTTTCGCCCCGCACCCGCTGGCCACGCGCCCTGCTTCGTAGCTACGGAGCATTCATGTCACCTTCCTCCTCTTCTTCCGACGCGGCAGCCAGCGGAACCAACACCGCCTTGCGGCCCGTTGCAGCCACTGAACGCGTGTTTGCCACGCGCGACCATGCGGCGCTGTGGTTCAGCCTGGGTGTTGGCCTTTTGGTGATGCAGGTGGGTGCCTATCTGGTGCCAGCCCTGGGCCTGCGCGAGGCGCTGTGGACCATTGTGCTGGGCTCGCTGGTGGGCGCTGGCCTGCTGGGCTGGGTAGCCAAGATAGGTTGTGACAGCGGCCTGGGCAGTGCGGCGCTGATGCACCATGTCTACGGCAGCCACTTTGCCAAGCTGCCGATTGCGCTCAATCTGATCCAGCTGATGGGCTGGGGCACTTTCGAGCTGGTGGTGATGCGCGATGCCACGCTGGCCATCAGCGGCCAGGCCGGCCAGGGCTGGACCCTGGGCGCCACCGTGCTGTGGGGCTGCGTGGTGGGCCTGATGATCAGCGGCTCCATGGTCAAGCTGGTGCGCCAGCTGATCGCCCGCATCGCCCTGCCCCTGGTGGTGCTGTCGCTGCTGTGGCTGAGCTGGCATTTTGTGGACCGCGCCGGCACCATCGGCTGGGACAGCCTGTGGCAGCGGCGCGGCGACGGCGGCATGTCCTGGCTGTCGGCCATGGACCTGGTGATTGCCATGCCCATTTCCTGGCTGCCCCTGGTGGCCGACTACGCCCGCCACGGCAAGAGTGGCAATGGCGCACTGCGCGGCACCTGGCTGGGCTTTGCCGTGGCCAATTGCTGGTGCTATGGCCTGGGCGTGCTGGTGGCCTTGACGCTGCCGGCACAAGACCTGCTCACCGCCTTGCTGCTGGCCCAGGGCGGCCTGATTGCGCTGACCCTGATCCTGCTCGACGAAGTGGACAACGCTTACGGCGACACCTATTCCGGCAGCCTGTCGCTGCACAGCCTGCTCCCCATGTGGAGCGTGCGCCGCTGGGGCCTGCTGCTGACCGCGGTGTGCACCGCCCTAGCCTTGGTGCTGCCCATGCACAGCATCGAGCCCTTTTTGCTGACGCTCAGCTCGGTGTTCGTGCCCATGTTCGGCGTCATCCTGGGGCGGCTGGCCTTTTTGCCCGCAGCCTTGCGTGCCGACAACGCCACCGCCTGGATGCAGCAGGCCCGCCCCTGGCATGGCAGCGCCGTGGCCCTGTGGTTGTCCGGCATTGCGCTGTACCACGCCATCGCCCACTGGCAACCCCATTGGGGTGCGGCCCTGCCCACGCTGATCGTCTGTTTTGCCCTGTCCTGGCTCAGCCGCCCTACGGCCGCACGCGGCTGAGCAGCTTTTGCGCTGGAACTGGGGAAAAACAGGCGGAACTTTGCCGTAGCAAGCCACTCCCTCCCTGCAAGCGCCTCACACCGGGGCGCTGTTTCATGGACAGAGGCTGCATGCCCGCAGATCCCTCCGGGCACGCAGCCTTGCACAACAGGAGTCTTTGCCGCGTGTTCACAGCCGCCCTACACACCCTTCGCCGTTCCACCACCCATGTCCTGCTGGCCGCCGTTGCTGCAACCGCCAGCCTGACGGCCCTGCCCAGCGCAGCCCAGGCCCAGCAATTCGTCAGCGTCAAGGGCAAGACCGTCAATGTGCGCGCCCAGCCCAATACCCGGGCCGAGATCCTGTGGGAACTGTCCAAGGGCTATCCGCTGCAGATCACTGCACGCCAGGGCAACTGGCTGAAGGTGCGCGACTACGACGCCTCGCTGGGCTGGGTGCATCGCCCACTCACCAGCAACGAAGCCCACCATGTGGTCAAGGCCCGCACGGCCAATTTGCGCCAAGGCCCGGGCACCCAGCACCGCATCGCCGGCAAGCTGCAGCAGCACGAGGTGGTGCGCACCCTGGAAAAGCGCAAGGACTGGATCAAGGTGCGCAGCGACAGCGGCACCCAAGGCTGGGTGGCCCGCAATCTGCTGTGGGGCTGGTAAGCAAAAAATGAAGCAGGTGCTGCAGAGGGCGCCTGCTTTGCAGGCCTTTTGGAGCCACAGCGGCATGCGCCCTGCCGCACAACACAGCGGCCGCTGAAATTACATCTGCAAAAGGCCTCAACATTTTTTTACACCTGCCGATAATGGAGGGAATATGGCCTATATCCACACCCCCATTCGCCCAGCCCTGATCGCAGCCTGCGCCCTCAGCGCGCTCCTGGCAGGCTGTAATGAAATCCCGGGCCTGGGCCCGGACCCCCGCACTGTCGCCAAGGAAAACGAGGCGCGCGCCATAGGCGGAGCCTGCCGCCACGCCATGCGCGGCCTGGAAGACTGCTACGCCCTGAACCCCAAGTCCGCCAAGGGCATGGTGTTTGAAGGCTGGAAGGACATGGACTCCTATATGCGCGAGCACAAGATCGAAGGCACACCCTCGGTCTTCACCCAAAAGCCCGCCACCCGCCGCAGCCGCAACGACGCTGACAACGAAGCGGCCGACACCGAAAGCCCCAGCCGCAGCTGAGCCCCCATAGGCCGAGTGTGACCAGACCGGTCTTCGCACCAGGCCTTGGTGCGCTTCAATCTTCGCTGTCGTTCGCCAGCAGCGCCTTGTAAATCACTGCGCCAATGATGGCGCCTGCAATCGGCGCCACCCAGAACAGCCACAGCTGGTCCAGCGCAATCGAGGGTCCGAACAAGGCCGGGCCCGTGCTGCGCGCGGGATTCACCGAGGTATTGGTCACGGGAATCGAGACCAGGTGAATCAACGTCAGGCACAGGCCAATGGCCAGCCCGGCAAAGCCTGCGGCCGCACGCTTGGCCGTGGCACCCAGGATCACGATCAGGAACACTGCTGTCATCACCACCTCGGTGACCAGGGCCGCCATCAGGCTGTAGCCACCGGGCGAGTGGCCGCCAAAGCCGTTGCTGGCAAAGCCACCGATTTCGGCACCCGCCTTGCCCGTGGCAATCACATACAAAATGCCGGCGCCCGCAACAGCGCCCAAGACCTGGGCCAGCACATAGCCGGGCAGCTCCTTCCAGGCAAAGCGCCCACCCATGGCCAGGCCCACGGAAACTGCGGGATTGAAATGCCCACCCGAAATAGGGCCCAGCGCATAAGCCCCCGTCACCACCGTGAGGCCAAAGGCCAGAGACACGCCCACCAGACCTATGCCCACGCCGGGGAACGCGGCCGCCAGCACGGCTGCGCCGCAACCGCCCAAGGTCAACCACAAAGTACCAATAAATTCAGCCGACCATTTTTGAAATGTTGTGTGCATGGAATAAGAGCTCAAACCGGACCCGTCTCCCGCGCCGGATCCAAAGCGCACCACCCTCCGCATGGAGGTCGGCGGCGCTTTTATAGCCCTTAACTATTGCTTTCGAATTTTGGTAAATGTTAATAATTACGAAGCCGCTGCGCGTCAGACGGGAGCAGGCTTTGGGGATCCGACGAGCGGTATTTTCCGCGCAGGCTTTTCCACCCTCAACCCAGCGCGGCAGGTGCAAAAACAGCAGCACCCGCGCCCAGCCGGGCCGCCCACTCACGCCCGTTCAAACACCGCCATGGATTCCACATGGGCCGTGTGGGGGAACATATTCACCACACCTGCGGCCACGCAGCGATAGCCCGCTTGGTGCACCAAGAGGCCGGCATCGCGCGCCAGCGTGGCGGGGTTGCAGCTGACGTAAACGATACGCTCGGGGAACTGCCAGCTTTCATGCCCTTCGGGCAGCGGCAGCAGCAGATCAGGCTCCTCCTCGCTGGCCACACCGATCTGCTTGGCGCCGATGCGAATCTGGTGGATGTCGGCCAGGGCCTTGGACAGGGCAAACGCGCCTTCACGCGGGGGGTCTACCAGCCATTTCCCGGCATGGCCGTCGGCCATCAGAATGGCCGGCGTCATATTGAACAGATTGCGGCCCACAAACTGCGTGGGTGCCAGCTTGTCGCCCTCGGCACGGGTGGCGTTGTTGGCCGCCAGGTTCTCGTGCGAGCGCTGCACCAGTGCGTCCGAGCCTTCGATGCCCAGTACCTCGCGCGCCATGGTGGCCAGCGGCAGGGTGAAATTGCCCAGGCCGCAGAACCAGTCGATCACGCGCTCGGTCTTCTTCACATCCAGCAAGCGCAGCGCGCGCGTGACCAGCACGCGGTTGATGTGCGGATTCACCTGGGTGAAGTCCGTGGGCTTGAACGGCATGTGGATGCCAAACTCCGGCAGGCTGTACGCAAGCTGGGGGCCACCTGCATCCATCAGATGCACGGTGTCCGGCCCCTTGGGCTGCAGCCACCACTGCACGTCGTATTGGGCGGCAAAATCGCGCAGGCGCTGCAGATCGGCATCGCTCAAGGGCTCCAGATGGCGCAGCACCAGGGCCGTCACCTGGTCGCCACAGGCCACCTCGATCTGCGGACAGGTCTCGCGCGCATCCAGGCTGGCAATCAGCGCACGCATGGGCATCAGCATGGCGTCCACATGGGGTGGCAACACCTTGCAGGTTTCCATATCGGCGATGTAGCGGCTCTTGCGCTCGTGAAAGCCCACCAGCACCTTGCCTTTTTTGATCACATAGCGCACCGAAAGCCGGGCGCGGTCGCGGTAGCCCCAGGCCGGGCCCTCGATGGGGCGCAGCAGGGTTTCGGGCTTGACCTTGCCCAGATGCCAGAGGTTGTCTTCCAGCACCCGCTGCTTGATGGCCACCTGAGCGCCCACATGCATATGCTGCATCTTGCAGCCACCGCAAGCACCTTCGTGCAGGCCGAAATGCGGGCAGCCGGGCCGCACGCGTTGCGCGGATTCGCGGTGTACGGCGGTCAGCGAGGCGGCTTCCCAGTTGTTCTTTTTGCGGTGCACATTGGCCGTGACCAGCTCGGTGGGCAGGGCTCCGTCGATGAACACCACCTTGCCATCGGGCTTGCGGGCCACGCCCTTGGCATCCATGTCCATGGACACCACTTCCAGCCAACCCTCAGGCAGGTTGGGGTCGGCGGCGGGCATGTCGGCGTATTCGCTGTCGGGGGAAATCTTGTCGTTCTGGTCACTCATGGTGGCGCAATTGTCTCAGGCTCGGAGTACCTTGCCTGAAAACCAGGAACTCCCCCTGGGCCGGCGTGCGGGCAACTCAGGAGGGCGGAGAAATGATGAATCCCTGTCTGCGGCTCAAACCCTGCACATCCTCTCCAACGTGCTGCTGGTGGGCAGCGGCCTGGGCTGCCCGGCTTTTATCGCCACGGCAAAAACGTATTATTTGATGACGAACAGGGCAGCGCTGTGGAACTGAGCTGCGTTGTTCTTTTCTATGTGCTTTGCAGGCGTGCTTTCGGCCATGAGCTGTCGGTCACCCAGTCGGCATAATTTGGCCAAAAGAAGACATCCTCGGATGTTGATATTCAAAGGCCCCAATGCAACGCTCACTCTACTTCTGCAAGTCGTGGTTTGCGGCTAAAAAAATTCCCATCGAAGTTTGGACGGAAGCACAAGCCAAAGCCGCGCATAAGGTTGGTCGAAACTACACAGTCCTGGCTGACTCGCTTGAGCGTCCTTTCTGCAACTTAACGGTGACCCCAAAGGCTGTTTTCGTGGACTTCCTCGATGAGCATTTGCGTGCGGCGTTGTCTTATCAATTCCAAGAGATGTCAGCAGAACACTATTTCCTCACGATGGCGGTGCATCGTGAGTACCAAGGGGAAACCGATAAGGTGACACATGGGACCTGCTACATCTTTAAACAGAATGGCGACGTCCAGATTCATCGCGAGTGCTTCGAGCCTGTGTACGGGCTTGAGACTGCCAGCACGCGCGCCGACGTTTCGTCAAATTACGAGCCAGCTCCTCAGTTCGGGCAGTATGAAAATTTCATGCGGAAAGAGCGGCAATTGCGACAGACATAGGACCAAAGAAGCCTAATACCGTTTGGGTACAGTTGGTCGCCAAGGGCACGTCTGAACGCGCAATTGAGTGACCGCTGGCCGCAATGCCAGGAATGGGTCGAGGCTGTGTGAAAACGCTTGGCCGCTCACGCTTCAAAATTTAAAATCACAGCACCCGGTTTTAGCGAGGTGACCCATGAAGCGATTCATTGAAGGCCAGGCCCGCGAGCAAGTGACCTTGCTGCCCGAGTGTCTCGATGACTTTGTGGGTGTAGACAATCCCGTGCGCATTGTCGATGCGTTCGTTGAAGAACTGGACTTGTGTTCGATGGGCTTTGATGGGGCAACACCTGCAGCCACAGGTCGCCCGGCTTATCACCCTGCGGTACTGCTCAAGGTCTACATCTACGGGTATCTCAACCGCATCCAATCCAGCCGCTGCCTGGAGCGTGAAGCGCAGCGCAATGTGGAGCTCATGTGGCTCACTGGCCGTTTGTCACCTGACTTCAAAACAATCGCTGATTTCCGTCGAGATAACGGCGCAGGCATCCGCAATGTATGCCGCCGGTTCGTAGTGCTGTGTCGTGATCTGAAGCTGTTTACCAAGGCTCTGGTAGCGATTGATGGCAGCAAGTTCAAAGCCGTCAACACTCGTGACAAGAACTTCACCTTGGGCAAGATTGACAAGCGCCAACAGCAGATCGAAGAAAGCATTCAGCGCTACCTGGCAGATCTGGATACAGCAGATCGCACGCAGCCTGCGGAGCTTGAGGCGCGGACCACCCGACTCCAAGACAAGATAGCCTTGCTGCGCAAACAAATGCAGGCACTCGATGAGGTGAAGGAACAACTCAAAGAGCAGCCGGACAAGCAGCTATCAACAACAGACCCAGATGCCAGATCCATGGCCACCAGTGGCCGAGGCTCTGGCATGGTGGCCTATAACGTTCAGGTAGCGGTAGATGCCAAACATCATCTGATCGTCGCCCATGAAGTGATCAATCAAGGCCATGACAGAAGTGCTCTTGCTTCCATGGCACTGGCTGCACGCAAGGCCATGGGCAAACGCAAGCTGCAAGCCATTGCGGACCGTGGCTATTACAGTGGTGAGCAGATCAAAGCATGCGAAGACACTGGTGTAGCAGCCATTCTTCCCAAGCCCAATACATCTGGTGCGCGTGCCAAAGGCCGCTTCGATCGCTCAGACTTCATCTACATCCAGAAAGATGACGAATACCAGTGCCCCGCAGGACAGCGGGCCATCTACCGCTTCACCCGCGAGGAGGCAGGTCTGCAAATGCGACGCTACTGGAGCAGCGCTTGCAAACAATGCCCAATCAAATCCCAGTGCACGCCCAGCGATTACCGCCGCATCAGTCGATGGGAGCACGAAGACGTCGTGGAGCGAGCGCAGCAGCGTTTGGACCAAATGCCTGACGCCATGATGGTGAGAAGGCGGACGGTGGAGCATGTGTTCGGCACGCTCAAGCATTGGATGGGGTACACGCACTTCCTAACCAGGCGGCTGCCGAATGTGAGCACCGAGATGAGCTTGAATGTGCTGGCCTACAACCTTAAGCGAGTGCTTGGAATTCTTGGGTTCGCAAGAACCATGGCTGCAATGCGTCTGGTAGGCAGGTGAGCCCTTTTAAAGGGTGAAATTGGAGTCAGAAACGGCGTTGGATGCCCGATTGGGAGGGGACAGGTCGTTCTTGAGGGAAAAAATCTTCAACACCACGAAATGCAAGAGCTTGTTGACCCATTGGCTGAGATGCCGGTGAAGTTTTTGAGTTTCCACACAGCCTCGGTCGAAAAAAGCCCTCCACAAAACCACTTTTCTAGGTCAATGTCCACCGACAAGGCCGAAAAACTCACCACCTACACCGGGTGGTGAGCAACCCCAGCAGCACCGCATACCGCGCGACAAGGCTCTCCAAAGGCAAAGGCCAGGCCTTACCCCAGCGCCAGCTTCGCCCCGTCCTTGACCTCTTCCATCACCGCATAGGTACGCGTCTCGCGCACACCGGGCAGTTGCCACAACACGCGGCCAGCGAATGCGCGGTAGGCCTGCATATCGGCCATGCGGGTCTTGAGCAGGTAGTCAAAGCCGCCGGCCACCATATGGCACTCCATGACTTCGGGGTGGACCTGCACGGCGGCCTTGAATTCATCAAACACATTGGGGGTGGTGCGGTCCAGCAGCACCTCCACAAACACCAGCATGCCGGCGCCCAGCTTGTGGGGGTTGAGCCGTGCCTCGTAGCCCAGGATGAATTTTTCGCGCGTGAGGCGTTGCACGCGGGCCAGCACGGCCGTGGGTGACAGGGCCACGCGCTCTGCCAGCTTGAGGTTGGAGATGCGGCCGTCTTCTTGCAATATGGCCAGGATGCGCCGGTCTATGCGGTCCAGCGTGCCGTCATCGTCCGCAGGCTTTGGTGAGTTGTTCGTCGGTTCAGACATTTTTCGGAATTTTATTCGGTACACATTCGGAAATCATCGCGCCATTCCATTCACGGCCTTGCACCGACTTGTATTGAGGGAGCGTTTCCATGTCCAGCCACCTGACTGCTGCCGCTGTGCACACCGCCGAAGCGGTGCGCTATTTTGCCGCCGGCCCGGCCCCTGCCACGCCTTTGCGTGCGGCCATTACCGCGGCCTGCCGCATCCCCGAGCCTGAGGCCGTCGCCCCGCTGCTGGAGCAAGCCCGCCTGCCTTCGGCCATGGCCCGGGCCGTGCAAGACATGGCGCTGCAATTGTCGGAGCAGCTGCGCGCACGCAAGCCTGGTGGCGGCAAAAGCGGCCTGGTGCAAGGCTTGCTGCAGGAGTTTTCGCTGTCCAGCCAGGAAGGCATTGCGCTGATGTGCCTGGCGGAGGCCCTGCTGCGCATTCCCGACAATGCCACACGCGATGCGCTGATCCGCGACAAGATTCGCGATGGCAACTGGCACAGCCATTTGGGCAAAAGCCCTTCGTTGTTCGTCAACGCGGCGGCCTGGGGCTTGCTGCTGACCGGCAAGCTGGTGGCCACCCACAGCGAAGGCAGCCTGGGCTCGGCGCTGGCGCGGCTCACGGCCAAGGGGGGCGAGCCCTTGGTGCGCAAGGGCGTTCATATCGCCATGCGCATGATGGGCGAGCAGTTTGTCACCGGCGAAACCATAGGCCAGGCCCTGGCCAATGCCCGCCGGCTGGAGGCCCAGGGCTTTCGCTATTCCTACGACATGCTGGGCGAGGCCGCCCTCACCGCCCAGGATGCAGAACGCTATCTGCAGTCCTATGTGGAGGCCATACACGCCATTGGTTTGGCAGCCAACGGGCGCGGCATTTACGAGGGGCCGGGCATTTCGATCAAGCTCAGCGCCCTGCACCCGCGCTACAGCCGCGCCCAATATGGCCGAGTAATGAGTGAGCTGCTGCCGCGTGTGCTGCAGCTGGCCGAGCTGGCCTGCAAGTACGACATCGGCCTGAACATCGACGCCGAAGAGGCCGACCGGCTGGAGCTGTCGCTGGACCTGCTGGAAGCCCTGAGCCAGGCCCCATCGCTGGCCGGCTGGAACGGCCTGGGCTTTGTCATCCAGGCCTACCAAAAGCGCTGCCCCGCCGTCATCGACTATGTGATCGATCTGGCTCGCCGCAGCCGCCGCCGGCTGATGGTGCGCCTGGTCAAGGGCGCCTACTGGGACAGCGAGATCAAGCGCGCCCAGATTGATGGCCTGGCCGACTACCCGGTCTACACCCGCAAGGTGCACACCGATGTGTCCTACCTGGCCTGCGCGCGCCGCCTGCTGGCCGCGCCCGATGCGGTCTACCCCCAGTTCGCCACCCACAATGCGCAAACCCTGGCCAGCATCTACCAGATGGCCGGGCCCGAGGGTTATGCACGCGGCCAGTACGAGTTCCAATGCCTGCACGGCATGGGCGAGTCGCTGTACGAGCAGGTGGTAGGCCCCATGCAACGCCCCTGCCGCATCTACGCCCCGGTGGGCACGCATGAGACGCTGCTGGCCTATCTGGTGCGCCGTCTGCTGGAAAACGGCGCCAACACCTCGTTTGTGCACCGCATTGCCGACCCCAGCCTGTCGCTTGCGGAGCTGGCGGCATCACCCATCACAGCGGTCGACCAGGCCGCCGCCACCGAAGGCCTGCTGGGCGCCCACCACCCGCACATCCCTTTGCCCAGCCAGCTCTACGGTGCACAGCGCAGCAACTCCCAAGGGCTGGACCTGGCCAGCGAGGCCGTGCTGCAGCCGCTGCAGGCCGCACTCACGCAGGCTCTGACCACCCGATGGCATGCGGCGCCGCTGCTGGCTGTACCGCCGCAAGCCGCAGCCAGCCATCCGACCCAGGCCGTGCGCAACCCCGCCGACCATGGCGATGTACTGGGCACGGTGCGTGCGGCCACGCTCCCCGAAGTAGAGCTGGCTCTGCTTGCTGCACAAGCCTCTGCGGCCGATTGGACCCAAACCCCTCCCGCCGAGCGCGCGCGCCTGCTGCGGGCCGCGGCCGATGCCTACGAGGCCCAGCTGCCCCAGTTCATCGCCCTGCTGCTGCGCGAGGCCGGCAAGACCGCCGCCAATGCCGTGGCCGAGGTGCGCGAGGCCGTGGACTTTTTGCGCTACTACGCCACCCAGGTGCAGCGTGACTTTGCCAACGCCACGCATATTCCGCTGGGCCCGGTGGTGTGCATCAGCCCCTGGAACTTCCCGCTGGCCATCTTCACCGGCCAGATTGCGGCTGCCCTGGCCGCCGGCAATGTGGTGCTGGCCAAACCGGCCGAGCAAACGCCGCTGATTGCCCATCTGGCCGTACAACTGCTGCAGGGCAGCGGCATTCCCGCCGGCGCGCTGCAACTGCTGCCCGGCGAGGGCGAAACCGTGGGCGCCGCCCTGGTGGCCGATGCCCGGGTGCAAGGCGTGCTGTTCACCGGCTCCACCGAGGTGGCACGCCTGCTACAGCGCAGCCTGGCCCAGCGCCTGCGCCCCGACGGCCAGCCCGTGGTGCTGGTGGCCGAAACCGGGGGACAAAACGCCATGGTCGTGGACTCCTCCGCCCTGGTGGAACAGGTGGTGGGTGATGTGCTGAGTTCGGCCTTTGACAGCGCCGGCCAACGCTGCTCGGCCCTGCGCCTGCTGTGCGTGCAGGAAGACGCCGCAGAGCGCGTGCTGGACATGCTGCGCGGCGCCATGCAGGAGCTGGCATGCGGCAACCCCAGCGCCCTGACCACCGATGTGGGCCCGGTGATTGATGTGCAGGCCCAAGCCGGCATCCAAGGGCATATCGCGGCCATGCAGGCCAAGGGCCGCCACACCACCCAGGCGGCACTGAGCGCCGCAGTGGCCGCCGCCGGCTGCTATGTGCCGCCCACGCTGATCGAGATCGCGTCCATAGACGAGCTGCAGCGCGAGGTGTTCGGCCCGGTGCTGCATGTGCTGCGCTGGCGCCGCCACCAGCTGCCCCAGCTGCTGGACCAGATTGCGGCCACCGGCTACGGCCTCACCCAGGGCCTGCACACCCGCATCGACGAAACCGTGGACCTGGTGCTGGCCCGCGCCCAGGCCGGCAATCTGTATGTCAACCGCAATATGGTGGGCGCCGTAGTGGGCGTGCAGCCCTTTGGCGGCGAAGGCCTGTCAGGCACGGGGCCCAAGGCCGGCGGCCCGCTGTATGTGCTGCGCCTGCTGGCACGCCACCCAGGGCAATTGCGTGCCGTGCTGGAGCGCGCCTGCGGGCCGGCTGCAAACAGCGCGCCGCAACACAGCGCTGCCCTTCAAGCCCTGGCACATTGGGCCACCGCCCAAGCCGGGCAGCCGGGCTTGCACACCCTGTGCCAGCAGCTGCCCGCCCAATCCCCGGTCGGCCTGCGCTATACCTTGCCCGGCCCCACGGGCGAGCGCAACACCTACACGCTGCTGCCCCGCAGCCAGGTGCTGTGCCAGGTGGATGGCGGCCCGGACAGCCACAACGCCCTGCTGCACCAGCTGGCCGCCGTGCTGGCCGTGGGCGGCCAGGCACTGTGGGCCGCCCGGCATGCCCCGCTCTACCGCCAGTTGCCAGTTGCTGTGCAGCCATGCATCACCTTGCTGGCCGACAGCAGCGCGCCACACACCGAGCCGGTCACGACCGCTGTGGATGTGGCCCTGCACTGCGGCAGCGCGGCGTCACTGCAGGCCCTGCAGCAGCAGTTGGCAGCGCGCAGCGGCCCGCTGGTGGCCTGCCAGCATATGGACAGCGCCCAAGCCACCATCCCCCTGGAGCGGCTGCTGCTGGAGCGCGCCGTGAGCATCAACACGGCCGCTGCCGGTGGTAATGCCAGCCTGATGACCATGGCCTGATACAGCTTGGGGCCCCAAGCCCCAGGCTTTATCTGCCCTACCACGCCTCTCGCACAAAACCCTCACGCCATACTGACAGCCCGCCCCATTCTCCCCAAATATTGCTTTTTGTCAGATTTTTTCTCTACCTGACATAATCCGCTTGAATCAAGCTTTCAAACCCGGTTAATATACGCACTCCAAACCACAGTGCTCTTTATTCATGGGATTCCGAGAGGGGGGAGAGTCCGATTGGTAGACCGTGCAGGACCTGTGGTTTGGAACCTCCAAGTTGAGAACAAGGCGCCCCAGGCGCCTTTTTATTTTTTTGGTTTCCTTTTGGCTCTTTCTCCGCGCTTTCAGCATTCCTTTTGGTGCCAACCGGCCACAGCCCGCACCCAGCCTGCATAAGCTGCTATACAACGCAGCGCTTTCTGCCTTTCGAGGGGCTTGCGCAAAACAGCCCGTGCAGCAGCACAGGCCAGGCGGAATACGCTTTTGGCCATTCCTGGCGGCAGCGAATGCAGAGCCTCAGGTGGATTTACCTGGCCCTGGCTTGAGAGCGCCTCTGGCGTTTCTTCAGCGCGCCCTACACTATTTGCACGCTCATCCAGTCAGCGCTTTGCAAAATATGGTGAAGGCCACACCAAAATCTGCTGCAGCGCAACACCGTTGGGGACATCAAAATCCCGCGCCAGGCACAACGCGTGATTGCGCCTGACCATCCATTCACCCCGGGCTTTCGCGCTGGATGAATGATTCAGGCATTGCCCTCTGCACAGCCGCACCGCATGCCTGTGCAGCGCGCCCTTTTTGTTTCATGCGCCCAGGCAAGGCCTGGGTGTGGTGCGCAGCGACACCCCCCATTGGCGCGCAGTCACCCGCAACAGCTGGCACACATGGGCAGGCGTGACCATGGCGGGCATACGCTTGCGGGTCAAAACGGGCTTGGGTGCAGTCTGTGTGCGCATGGTTAGCTCCTTTTCAAATAGCAGCAGGCCGGATGGGCCCGCCGCATGCTCACTTCTTGGTATAGATCTGGTCGAAGCTGCCGCCGTCGGCAAAGTGGTCCTTGTCAGCCTTGGTCCAGCCGCCGAAGGCCTTGTCTATGGTCACCAGCTCCAGCTTGGGAAACTGGCTGGCAAATTCGGCCGCCACCTTGGCGTCGGTGGGGCGGTAGAAGTTTTTGCCGGCAATGCGCTGGCCCTCGGGCGAGTACAGATACTTCAGGTATTCCTCGGCCACGGCGCGTGTGCCCTTTTTGTTGACCACCTTGTCGACCACGGCCACCGTGGGCTCGGCCAGGATGGACAGCGAAGGCGCCACGATCTGGAACTTCTCGGGGCCGAATTCCTTCAGCGCCAAAAAGGCTTCGTTCTCCCAGGCCAGCAGCACATCGCCCACGCCGCGCTGCACAAAGGTAATCGTCGAGCCACGCGCGCCGGTGTCCAGCACGGGCACGTTCTGGTAGAGCTTCTTCACAAAATCCTTGGCCTGGGCCTCACCGCCGTATTTGCGCTTGGCAAACTCCCAGGCCGCCAGATAGTTCCAGCGCGCGCCGCCGCTGGTCTTGGGGTTGGGGGTGATGACCTGCACGCCGGGCTTGATCAGGTCGTCCCAGTCCTTGAGCCCCTTGGGGTTGCCCTTTTTCACCAGAAACACAATGGTCGAGGTGTAGGGCGCGCTGTTGTGCGGCAGCTTGGTTTGCCAGTCGGCGGCCAGGTGGTTGCCGTTCTTGACCAGGGCATCCACATCGCCCGCCAAGGCCAGCGTGGCCACATCGGCGTCGATGCCGTCGATGATGGAGCGCGCCTGCTTGCCCGAGCCGCCATGCGACTGCTTGATGCTCACGTCCTGACCGGTCTTGGCCTTCCAGTATTTGGCAAAGGCCTGGTTGTATTCCACATACAGCTCACGCGTGGGGTCGTAGGAGACGTTGAGCAGCGTCACCGGCTGCTGCGCCAGTGCCGGCAGAGCGCCGAGGGTCAAGCCGGCCAACAGGCTGGCCAGCAGGGGAAACTTGATAAAGTGGCGGCGATTGGTCATTGAGGGTCTCGGTGGTTCTGGTTGCGTGGCAAACGGTTCTGAATCCCGTTGCTGCGCATTCTGAAACCCCATCCTCAAAACTGAAACCAATAAGATTTCAGTTTGTTATTACTCAAACATCCGAAGAATTTCCCCATAAGGATTCCCCATGGCACGTACCGTTCACTGCATCAAGCTCGGCCAAGACGCGGAAGGTCTGGACTTCCCCCCCTATCCCGGCGAACTGGGCAAGCGCATCTATGAAGGCGTGAGCAAGCAAGCCTGGGCCGACTGGCTCAAGCACCAGACCATGCTGGTCAACGAAAACCGCCTGAACCTGGCCGACGCCCGCGCCCGCCAATACCTGGCCCGCCAGATGGAAAACCATTTCTTTGGCAGCGGCGCAGACGCCGCAGCAGGCTACGTCCCGCCCAGCGCGTAATGCCATGAAGCGCTGAAGAAAGGGTTTCGCCCGGCGCGCCATCCCAGGCAGCACTTGCGGCTGACCCCACACAAAGCCCCTGCGCCAACGCCCTGGGGCTTTGTTGTATGGAAAGTTTTGCAGCGCAGCAAAACCACCTAGAATTCCAGATTCTCTGCGGGAGAGCGAGGCGGCCCCATGGCTGCCTCCGCCGAAGGCGCAAACTCCCATAATCGCTCAGGCCGAAGTACCGCAGAAAACATTCGCCAACTGGAGAGCAGCCCCGCGTGCCCATGCATGCACAGGGCTCACCGAAGGGGCAAGTGCCGCAGCACCAGGGCTGGGGCACGCAACTCTCAGGTACAAAGGACAGCGGGAGAGGCGCACCAGGCAGCGGACAAGGTTCCGGGCCTGGTTTTTTATTGATGGGCCTCAGCCATGCTGCCTTCCATTTCGCTGCTGGAGTCGTTCCAGCTGTCCAACATCACCGTCATGCTGGTGATCTATCTGATTGCCATCACGGCCGAAGCCATGTCGGGCGCCCTGGCCGCGGGCCGGCGCAATATGGACATTTTTGGCGTGGTCGTCATCGCCTTTGTCACCGCCCTGGGCGGCGGCACCATACGCGATATGGTGCTGGGCCATTACCCGATCGGCTGGACCCAGCACCCCGAATATGTCTATCTGGTGATCTCCGCCGGCCTGCTGACCACGGTGGTGGCACGCCACATGATCCGCCTCAAACAGGTGTTCCTGCTGCTGGACGCCATGGGCCTGATTGCCTTCTCGCTCATAGGCTGCAATGTGGCACTGGAGCTGGGCTACCCCACGGTGGTGGTCATCATGGCCGGTATGATCACCGGCATCAGCGGCGGCATTGTGCGTGACGTGCTGTGCAACCAGGTGCCGGTGGTGTTCCGCCGCGAGCTGTATGCCAGCGTCTCCCTCACCGTGTGCCTCCTGTTCCTGGGCCTGCGCGCGCTGGAGGTCAACTCCAATATCAGCACCCTGGTGTGCTTTGTCGGCGGGTTGATGTTCCGGCTGGCCGCCATCCGCTTTCACTGGCGCCTGCCCATGTTTTCTTACCAGCAGCGCTGGGAATAAGCTCCCCCCTGAGTCGCCTTCGGCGCCTTCCCCCAGGGGGACGCTGCCAGCGCGGCGGGGCGGCCCTTGCGCGGCAGCCTTGGTTTGAAGCCCGCCAGTTTTGTGCGCTGCGCCTTTGGGTTTACTCCCTCGCCCCTTTGGGGAGAGGGTGGGGGTGAGGGGCCCGCCCCCAAACACTGATACAGGTTTTTTTCCATGTCCGAACCGATGAGCCAGCTGCCTGATGGCACGCCCTATAACGGCACCGATCGTGTCTGTCTGCAGCAAACGCGCGAGGCGTTTCTGGCTGGCTGCGGTCTGCCAGCAGCCTGGGCGGGGCAGGCCCAGTGGCGAGTACTGGAAACCGGTTTTGGTGATGGCCTGAACTTTCTGGCCACCTGGGCCGCATGGCGGGCCGACCCGCAACGCCCGCGCCTACTGCATTTCACCGCGACAGAGACTTTTCCCGTCAGCGCTGCCGACCTGCTGCGTGCCGCACCGAGCGATCCGCAACTGCGCCCGCTGGCCGAGCAGCTGGCAGCGCGCTTTCACGGTCTGCTGCCCGGTGTGCACCGTCTCAGCTTTGAGAACGGGCAGGTACAGCTGACGCTGTGGGTGGGCGACACCCAGGCCATGCTGCGCCAGCAGACCACGGTGGCCGACAGCATGTATCTGCAGGCTGCACCGCCCAGCCCGGGCCCGGACACCCTCCCCAGTACCTGGGACGTTCACACCCTCAAGGCCCTGACCCGCCATTGCCGGCGCGGCACGCGGCTGGCGGCGGCAACCGTGGACGTAGACATGGGCCTAGGCAATGCACTGGCCCAATGCGGCTTTGCCCTGCAGCCCTCCGCCACGCCCTTGCTGCAAGCCTGCTTCAACCCGGCCTGGGAGCCACGTGTACGCGCACCACAGGGGCCGGCACCGGTCACGCAGCCAGGCACAGCACTGGTCATAGGCGCAGGCCTGGCCGGCAGTGCGGTAGCCCACAGCCTGGCGCTGCGCGGCTGGCAGGTGACGGTGCTGGCCGTGGGCGACGGCCCGGCCGATGGCGCCTCCGGCCTGCCTGCCGGCCTGTTCTGCCCCCATGTCTCGCCAGACGACAGCGTGCTCTCGCGCTTGTCGCGCAACGGCGTGCGCCAAACGCTGCAGCGCCTGCGCGATCTGTGCCATGAAGACGAGGACTGGGCCCCCAGCGGTGTGCTGGAGCATTGCACCGATGGCGGCACCGGCCTGCCCGCCCACTGGGCCGGCGGCCCGGGTGACGATTGGAGCCACGCTGCCAGCCCCGAGCAACTGGCCCGGGCCGGCCTGGCACCGGACACCGCGGCCTGTTGGCACCAACAGGCCGGCTGGGTGTGCCCGGCGCAGCTGGTACAAGCCCAGCTGAACCACCCGCTGATTCGCTTTCAGCCCCTGGCTACCGTGGCCCAGCTGCATCGCATGGCCAGCGGCCGCTGGCAGGCGCTGGACGCGCAAGGCCAACTGCTGGCCGAGGCCGACCTGGCCGTGCTGGCCTGCGGCCCGGCCACGGCCGCGCTGCTGCCCACCAACCTGGGCCTGCACTGGCCGCTGCAAGCCATACGCGGGCAAATCAGCTGGGGGCCACACACCGCAGACAATGCCACCGCCCTGCCGCCCTTTCCGGTCAATGGCAATGGCAATCTGGTGACCCACATCCCACTGCCGCAAGGGCCCAGCTGGGTCATGGGCTCCACCTTTGAGCGCGATGTGACGCAGCTGCCCATCAGCGCTGCCGACCAGGCCGCGGCCCATGCCGTCAACCATGGCAAGCTGTCCACGCTGCTGCCCGCCAGCGGCGCCGCCATGGCGCCCTGGTTCGACCCGCAAGACGCCCGCTGCCAGCCCACCTGGGGCCGGGTGCGCGTGGCCAGCCATGACCGCCTGCCCATTGCCGGCCCGGTGCTGGATGCCCAAGGCCAGGCATGCCCCGGCCTGTGGGCGCTCACGGCCCTGGGGGCGCGCGGGCTCACGCTGTCCGTGCTCTGCGCCGAGCTGCTGACCGCACGCCTGCATGGCGAGCCTCTGCCACTGGATGCCAAGCTGGCCCAGCACCTGGGCACGGAACGGCTGCACAAGCGCAGCGGCATAAAGCCTGCGGCTTGATGCCATCTTGATAGCGCGCCCTGCAATGGCTGCGCGGGCTTGATGGCGCAATTCCTACAGTGGCCCATCGCAACCACTGCGGCTGGCAGACCCAGCCGTTTCAGGGATATGAAGCCTGTCGCCATCCTCCAGCATGAAGCCTCGCAAGGCCCTGGCGTCTTGCTGGACCATCTGCAGCAGCAAGGCATTGCCTACCAGTTGATCCAGCCATGCACCGAAGGCCGTGCCCCCATCCATGCCCGTGACTACCGCGGCATTGTGGTGCTGGGCAGCAACCACTGCGCCAATGAAAACCTGCGCTGGATGGAGCAGGAACGCTGCCTGCTGCAGGACGCACTGGCCTGCGATGTACCGGTGCTGGGCCACTGCTTTGGCGCGCAAATGCTGGCCCGCGCCATGGGCGCCCGCGTCGGGCGCAACCCCTGCCCCAACATTGGCTGGGCACCGGTGTGGGTGACACAGCAGGCCCAGCAGCTGATGCAGCTGCCGCGCCAGGCCGTCATCTTCAACTGGCATTACGACACCTTCGAAATTCCCTGCGGCGCCCGCCGCACCATGTATGGCGCCTGGTGTCTGAACAAGGGCTTTGTCCATGGCCGCCATTGGGCGTTTCAAGGCCACCTGGAAGTGACCGAAGCCAGCGTGCGCGCCTGGTGCCACGAAGGCCACGAAGAGCTGCGACATGCCCATGGCCCCGCCGTGCAGCATGAAAGCCAGATCCTGGCGCAACTCCCCCTGCATATCGCCCAGTTGCACACCATGGCGCTGCGCACCTACAGCGCCTGGACCCGCCAGCTGGAACGACCCGCGCACATCCACCTGGGCCAGCACCGCCCCGCCTGGCCACAGGCCCAGGCATTGCCACCTTCCCCCAGCCTCCCAGACCCAGCGCTGCAATACCAGGCTCCGTTGGCCCGCCAGACCCGGGCTATTTTGGCCTGTGCAGCACATTGAGGCCCTGCAATCGGCAGCATGAAAAAAGCGGTACCACTTTTGGTGGTACCGCTTTTATTTTTCGCCGCTATCGCTTGCTATATCTACAAAGGCCGCTCATTTATCGCGAGCATGCCGACCTCTGTTCAGCTCAGCGCGCCTCGGGCGTGCGCACCAGGGTGCTTTTGCCGAACAGGCTTTCCACCAGGTCCACCACCAGCTCGGCGGTCTGGTTGCGGATGTCGAGTGCGGGGTTGAGCTCCACGATGTCGATGGAGGCCAGGCGGCCGGTGTCGGCAATCATTTCCATGCACAGCTGGGCCTCGCGGTAGTTGGGGCCGCCGCGCACGGTGGTGCCGGTGCCGGGCGCGATGTCGGGGTCCAGAAAGTCCACGTCAAAGCTCAGGTGCAGGTGTACATCGTCACCTTCAGGGCCGCTGAGGCCGGCCAGGGCGCGCAGCATGACTTCGCGCATGCCCAGCTCGTCCACGGCGCGCATGTCAAACACCTCCAGGCCCAGCTTCTGGATCATGCGTTTTTCCACATCGTCCACGCTGCGCAGGCCGATCTGGCAGATGGCACTGCCCTGCACCGCCGGCTTGGCGCCGGACATGGTGGCCAGCGGTTCCGGCCCATGGCCGCACAGGCTGGCCACGGGCATGCCGTGCAGATTGCCGGTGGGGCTGATGTCGGGCAGATTGCAGTCGGCATGGGCGTCCAGCCACAGCACGCGCAAACGCTTGCCCGTGGCACGGCAGTGGCGGGCCACGGCGCTGATGGAGCCGGTGGCCAGGGTGTGGTCGCCGCCCAGCATGATGGGCAGGTTGCCGGCCTGCAGCTGCTCCAGCACGGCGTCGTGCGTGGCCTGATTCCATGCCAGGCATTCGGCGTAATTGCGCAGGCCTTGCGCGTCGCGCTCGCTGCGGGGGTTCGGTGGGCCGGCCAGGTTGCCTATGTCGTGCACCTGCACGCCAAAGCCTGCCAGCGCCGGGCCGAGCTGGGCCACGCGCAGCGCATCGGGCCCCATGGCCGCGCCCAGGCGGCCGGCCCCCACGTCGGTAGGCACTCCAATCAGTGTGACGGCTTGCGGTGTCTGCACTTCGTACTCCTCTTTTTGCAGTGACTTCATTCAGGCGACTTTTTGCCAGGCGTTTGCAGCCTTGCCTGCTGCAGCCTGTGCTTTCAACAGAGCGAACAGATCCTTGGGATCGTCCAGCGTGGGCACCAGCTCGATGCGCGACAGCAGGCCGGCCTCGCGGCCCAGCGCATGCATGGTACGCAGGGCCGAGTAATCCTCCAGCGCAAAACCCACGGAGTCGAACAGGGTGATCTGCTGCGCGGATACCCGGCCCGGTGCTTGACCGGCCAGCACACGCCAGAACTCGGTGACGGCGAAGTCGGCCGGCATTTGCTGCAGCTCGCCCTCCAGCCGGGTCTGGGGCTCGTATTCCACAAACACGCTGCTGCGCTCCAGCACCTCGGCGGACAGCTCGGTCTTGCCGGGGCAGTCGCCGCCCACGGCGTTCAGGTGCATGCCCGGCGCCAGCACGCTGGCGTCCAGCACCACGGCATTGCGCTTGTCGGCGGTGACGGTGGTGACGATGTCGGCGCCTTGTACGGCGGCCTGCACGCTGTCGGCAATGTGCAGCTCCACGCCAAGCGCGGCGGCCCAGGGTGCCAGATTGCGCTGCAGTTTCTCGGAGGCTGCGCGGTCCACATCGAACAGCTGCAGCCGGCGCACACCGAGCAAATCGATAAAGGCCAGGGCCTGGAATTCGCTTTGCGCGCCATTGCCTATCAAGGCCATGCATCGGCTGTCCGGGCGGGCCAGGCGATGCGCCACCATGGCCGATGTGGCCGCGGTGCGCAGCGCGGTGGTCAGCGTCAGCTCGCTGACAAAGCGCGGCGCGCCGGTGGCCACATCGGCCAGGGCGCCAAAGGCCATCACCGTGGGCAGGCCGTACTGGGTGTTGATGGGGTGGCCGTTGACGTATTTGAAGGCGTAGTCCTGGGCATCGGCCACGGGCATGAGCTCGATCACGCCGCTGGCGGAATGGGCGGCCGTGCGCGCGGTTTTGTCGAAGTCGTTCCAGCGGGCAAAGTCGGCTTCCAGCGCACTCACCATCTGGCGCAGGCATTCCAGCACGCCCACGCGCACCACCAGGCGGGCGGCGTCGCTGGCACTCAAAAAATCGGTCTGCACCTGGGGCTGGTGCAGGCGGGTAGGCAAGGCAGTCATAGGCTCTCCATCGGGCTGCGTGCAGCGGATGCTCCAAGCGTGACACAGAAGGCTAACAATTCAAATTGCCAAATTCTTATGAAAATAGTCAAATACCTGCCATTTAGACAGCTTTGATTGCCACTATGTCCAATCTGGACCAGATTGACCAGCGCCTGATTGCCCTGCTGCGCCACAACGCCCGCGAGAGCGTGGCCACGCTGGCGACCAGGCTGGGCGTGTCGCGCGGCACCGTGACCAACCGCCTGCGCCGGCTGGAAGATGACGGTGTGATCGTGGGCTACACGCTGCGCCTGCGCCCCGAGGCCGAAACCGATGGCCTGCAGGCCTGGATGAGCATTGCCATCGAGGGCAACGACGCCCGGCGCGTGGCCGTGACGCTGCTGGGCGACCCGGCCGTGCAGGCCCTGCATGCCACCAACGGCCAATGGGATTTGCTGGCCGAGCTGCAGGTGGCCACCTTGCCCGAGCTGGCCCGGGCGCTGGAGCGCATACGCCTGATCAAGGGCATCAGCCATTCGGAAACCAGCATCCACCTGGAAACGCTGCGCGCCACGGCATCTAGCAAAAAAGATAGCTGACTGTGCGGGTGCTGCTTGCATTTCCAAGCACAATGCCCCGCAGAGCCAGATAACAACCGCACAACAAGCTCCTATTTTTAATAAGTCATCCTGGAACGGAGTCCCCCATGTACCTCGCTCTCAAGCATTCCCACATGCTGCTGGCCGTGCTGTCGCTGCTGTGCGCGTTGCTGTTCACCGCCACGGCCTGGAAGCAGCAGCCCGCCGGCAAGACCCCGCTGTGGTATGTGCTCACCCGCATCAGCGGCGGCCTGGCCGCACTGACGGGCCTGGCCATCACCTTTGTCGGCCCCTGGCAGCACATGGTCTATCCCTACATCGGCCTGGTTCTGTTTGTGGTGCACGGCCTGTGCGCCACCTTCTCCAAGCGCCTGCTCTGCGACCCCGCTGCGGCCACCCGCCGCACCCTGCTGGCGGCGCAGCTGCTGTTCCTCGTGGCCACGGCCGGCATCATGAGCACCAAGCCGTTTTAAGATCGTGAACACGTTCTAAGCCCAACTCCGGCAAATCCACCCTCTTCATCAGCCCGCCGCGCGCGGGCTTTTTTTTCGCCCTTTCGCGTCTCCTTACCCTCTATTTGCGCCTTGCTTGATGCTTTTATATATTCAATTAGATATACATGAAGCAGAAAACAATAGTTTGTTTTCATATAAGCATTCTCTACAGTGCAGTCCATCCAGCCAGGCCGGCATCCCATGCACGCACCGTAGCCATGTACCAATACACCGAATTCGACAAAGCCTTCGTCCACCAACGCGCCGCCCAGTTCCGCGACCAGCTTGAGCGCTGGCAAAGCGGCAAGCTGCCCGAGGACGACTTCCGCCCCCTGCGCCTGCAAAACGGCTGGTATGTGCAGCGCTACGCCCCCATGCTGCGCGTGGCCGTGCCCTACGGCGAAATCAATGCCGCCCAGATCCGCGTGCTGGCCCGCGTGGCCCGCGAATACGACGCCCCCGAGGCCGAAGTCTTCCGCACCGCCATGGAAGGCCAGAGCAAGCTGGGCACCACCTTTTTGCCCACGCACTGCGCCCACTTCACCACGCGCACCAATGTGCAGTTCAACTGGATTCCGCTGTCCAAGTCCGCCGATGTGATGGACCTGCTGGCCAGCGTCAATCTGCACGGCATCCAAACCAGCGGCAACTGCATACGCAACACCACCACCGACGCCCTGGCCGGCATTGCACCCGACGAGATCGTCGACCCCCGGCCCTATGCCGAAATCCTGCGCCAGTGGACCACGCTGCACCCCGAGTTCGCCTTTTTGCCGCGCAAGTTCAAGATCGCCATCAGCGGCGCCCAGGAAGACCGCGCCGCCACCGGCTGGCATGACGTGGGCCTGCATGTGCTGAAGAACGCGGCCGGCGAGGTGGGCTTCAAGGTGTTTGTCGGCGGCGGCATGGGCCGCACGCCGGTGATTGGCACCGTGATCCGCGAGTTCCTGCCCTGGAACCAGATCATGAATTACATCGAGGCCATCGTGCGCGTCTACAACGAGCTGGGCCGGCGCGACAACAAGTACAAGGCCCGCATCAAGATCCTGGTCAAGGCCGAAGGCCAGGCCTATATCGACGCGGTGGAGGCCGAGTACCGGCAAATCGTCGAGGTCGATGGCGGCCCCCACACCGTGCCCCAGGCCGAGTTCGACCGCGTGGCCACCATGTTCACCACGCCCGCCCTGCCCGTGGTGGCTGATCCTGCAACCGACGAGCAAACCCTGGTCGAGCAAGCCGCTGCCGAACCTGCTTTTGCCCGTTGGTTGTCGCGCAATGTGCATGCCCACAAAACACCCGGCCTGCGCGCCGTGACCCTGTCCTTCAAGCGCGTGGGCCAGGCCCCGGGCGACGCCACCGGCGACCAGCTCGATGCCCTGGCCGAGCTGATGGACAGCTTCTCCGCCAGCGAGGCCCGCGTCACCCACGACCAGAACGTCATGCTGCCCTGGGTGCAGGTGAGCCAGTTGCATGCACTGTGGCAGCGCGCCAAGGCCCTGGGCCTGGCCAGCACCAATGTGGCCCTGCTGACCGACATGATTGCCTGCCCCGGCGGCGACTTCTGCGCCCTGGCCAATGCCCGCAGCCTGCCGATTGCCGAGGCCATCACCCAGCGCTACCAGGACCTGGACGAGCTGGACGATATCGGCGACATCGACTTGCACATCAGCGGCTGCATCAACAGCTGCGGCCACCACCACAGCGGCCATATCGGCATTCTGGGCGTGGACAAGGACGGCAAGGAGTGGTACCAGGTCACGCTGGGGGGCTCGGACGGCGCTGAGCTGTCCGGCCCTGCCCAGGCCGGCAAGGTGATCGGCCCCTCGTTCAGCGCCGCCGAAGTGCCCGATGTGCTGGAGGCCGTGCTCTCCACCTACCGCGACCTGCGCCAGCCCGGCGAAGCCTTTGTGGACGCGGTGCGCCGCATCGGCCTGGAGCCCTTCAAGGAAGCCGGCAAGGGCGCACGCCACCCGGCGCCCGAGCTGGAAGACACCGCAGCCTGAGCCCCCTCACACCAGAAAAAAACCAAGCAGCACAAGGACATTCCATGAAAATTCTGGCCCATTCCGACTACCAGCTCCCCGCCGAAAGCCAGGGCAGCGTGCTGGTGCTGGCCAACGATGTGAACGCACTCGAAGCCAAGCTGGACGGCATCACCCAGGTGGACCTGCACTTCCCCGCCTTCACCGATGGCCGCGCCTTCACCCAGGCCTATCTGCTGCGCCGCCGCCGCGGCTTTGCCGGTGATATCCGCGCCACCGGCGATGTGCTGATCGACCAGCTGGTGCAAATGCAGCGCACGGGTTTCAGCAGCGCCGTGCTGCGCGAGGACGTGGATGCCTCCGCAGCCCAGCGACAGTTCGAGCGTTTTGGCGGCTTCTACCAGGCCGATGCCGTGCACGCCAAGCCCCACTTTGCCCAGGAGGCCGCATGAGCCAGTCCGCCCCTAGCCTGGACCTAGACCGCGTCAACGCCGAACTCGGCCATGACGCCGCAGCCCTGGTGCGCTGGGCCGCGGCCCTGGGCCAGCCCAGCATAATCACCACCAACTTCCGCCCCTTCGAGGCCGTGATCCTGCACCTGGTCACGCAAGTCCAGCCCGATATGCCCGTGGTCTGGATGGACAACGGCTACAACACCGAGGCCACCTACCGCTTTGCCGACGCGGTGAGCAAGCAGCTGAAGCTCAATCTGAAGATTTACCTGCCGCGCCGCTCCCGCGCCCACCGCGAGGCCGTGGAAGGCCCCACGCCCGCGCTGGACGACCCGCGCCACGGCGACTTCACCGGCGAAGTCAAGCTTGAGCCCTTTGCCCGCGCCCTGCGCGAGACGGCACCCAAGGTCTGGTTCACCGCGCTGCGCGCCACCGACACCGCCGTACGTGCACAGATGGAGCCCGTCAGCATCAACCCCGACGGGCTGATCAAGGTGGCACCGCTGCTGCATTGGTCGTCCAAGGACTTGTACGAGTACTGCGAAAAGCACGGCCTGCCCAACAACTTCGACTATGTGGACCCCACCAAGGGTGAGGACAACCGCGAGTGCGGGCTGCATATATCTCACTAACCCCCTGAGCCGCGTTGCGGCTTCCCCCTTTCTCGCTGCGCGGAAGGGGGACGGCACCAGCGCGGCGGGGCGGCCCTTGCGCGGTGCCCTGACGTGCGCCGCGCCCTGGCTTCACTCCCTCGCCCCTCCGGGGAGAGGGTGGGGGTGAGGGGCTGGCTGCCATGGAGCAATGTTGGATATCAGACAGCAAAGCTGTCACCCGATTTGAATGGATAAAGCAATGAACGCCCGTGTTGATACCGCCGTGCTGAGCCAGCTCAGCAACCGCCATCTGGATGCGCTGGAAGAGGAAACCATCTTCATCCTGCGTGAAGTGGCCGCCGCCTTTGAACGCCCGGCCCTGCTGTTTTCCGGCGGCAAGGATTCGCTGGTCATGCTGCGCTGCGCCGAGAAAGCTTTTGGCGTGGGCCGTATCCCCTATCCGTTGTTGATGATCGATACCGGCCACAACTTCCCCGAGGTGACCGATTTCCGCGACCTGCGCGCCCAGGAACTGGGTGCCGAGTTGATTGTGCGCAACGTGGAAGACTCCATGGCCCGCGGCACGGTGCGCCTGGCCCATGCGGGCGAATCGCGCAATGTGCACCAGTCCGTCACGCTGCTCGAAGCGATCGAGGAATTCCGCTTCGACGCTCTGATTGGCGGCGCCCGCCGCGATGAGGAAAAGGCCCGCGCCAAGGAGCGCATCTTCAGCCACCGCGACAGCTTTGGCCAATGGCAGCCCAAGGCCCAGCGCCCCGAGCTGTGGACGCTGTTCAACACCCGCATTGCCCCGGGCGAGCATTTCCGCGTCTTCCCCATCAGCAACTGGACCGAGTTGGATGTGTGGCAGTACATCGACCGCGAGCGCATCGCCCTGCCCAGCCTCTACTACAGCCACCCGCGCGAGGTGGTGGAGCGCAAGGGCCTGCTGGTGCCCGTCACGCCGCTGACCCCGCCCAAGGACGGCGAACAGGTGGAGCAGCGCGATGTGCGCTTTCGCACCGTGGGCGACATCACCTGCACCTGCCCGGTGGAAAGCCGGGCCGCCACGGCAGCCGACATCGTGGTCGAAACCCTGGCGGCGGATGTGAGCGAGCGCGGCGCCACGCGCATGGATGACAAGACCAGCGAGGCATCGATGGAGAAGCGCAAGAAAGACGGGTATTTCTAAGCACTCCCCCTGAGACGCTGCGCGTCTTCCCCCTCTCTGGCTTCGCCGGAGGGGGACGGCACCAGCGCGGCGGGGCGGTCCTTGCGCGGCGCCCTGGTGTGGGGCGCGCCAGTTTTATGCGGCGTGGGACAAGCTTGATCGCAGAAAGAATTTGATGACTGAAACTATTACTTCCATAGCTGCTCATGCAGGCACAGCAAGCGCTGCGGCCTCAAACAATCAAAATACCGACCATGCATCCGCGCTGCGCTTTATCACTTGCGGCTCGGTGGATGACGGCAAGAGCACGCTGATTGGCCGGCTGCTGGTGGACACGCGCGCCGTGCTGCAGGACCAGTTGGCTGGCGTCACCAAAAGCGGTGAGACGGATCTGGCCCTGCTCACCGACGGCCTCTCGGCCGAGCGCGAGCAAGGCATCACCATCGACGTGGCTTACCGCTACTTCACCACCGAGGCGCGCAAGTTCATCATTGGCGATGCGCCCGGCCATGAGCAGTACACCCGCAACATGGTCACCGCCGCATCGAGTGCCGACGCCGCCGTGGTGCTGGTCGACGCCAACAAGCTGGACTGGCAAAACCCCGCGCTCACGCTGCTGCCGCAAACCCGCCGTCACAGCCTGCTGGTGCATTTGCTGCGCGTGCATTCCCTGGTGTTTGCCGTCAACAAGCTGGACGCCGTGGCCGATCCGGCCCTGGCCTTTGCCCATATCAGCGCCGCCCTGCAGCGCTTTGCCCAGGAGGCCGGGATTGCCGTCACCGCCACGGTGCCGGTCTCGGCCCTCAAGGGCTACAACGTGGTAACGGCCGAGCCTGGCTGGGCCGGCTACCAAGGCCCCAGCCTGTTGCAGTTGCTGGAGCGACTGCCCAACACCCCGGCCGATACCGCCCTGCCCTTGGCCCTGCCCGTGCAGTGGGTGGAGAAGTTCCACGATAGCGCCGTCACCACCCAGGGCCGCCGCGTGTTCTGGGGCCGCGTGGCCGCAGGCAGCGCCCAGCTGGGCGCCCAGGTGCAGATTTTGCCCAGCGGCCAGTTGGCCCATATCGCCCAGGTGATCGATCACGCCCGCACGCCCCAGGCTGTGGCTGCAGGTCTGTCTGCCGGCATCACCCTGGACCGCGAGGTCGATGTATCGCGTGGGGACTGGATCATCGCCGCGCCGGTGCAGGCCGCAGCGGCGGAAGACGACTTTGACCAACCCGCAGCCACCAGCCCCTGGCCCAGCAGCCGCCAACTGCGTGCCACCGTGGCCTGGATGGACAACGAGCCCCTGGTGCCCGGCCGCGTCTATAACGCCTTGCACGGCCACCGCTGGGTCAAGGCCAAGGTGCAGCGTGTGGTGCACCGGCTGAACATCCACAGCCTGGCCCAGGAAGAAGCCCAGCAGCTGGAGCCCAATGCCATTGGCGTGGTGGAGCTGGCGCTGCAGGAGGCCATTCCCACCGCCTCTTTTGCCACGGCGCGCCAGCTCGGCTCGCTGATTCTGGTGGACACCGCCAGCCATGCCACGGCCGCTGCTGTTCTGGTGGGGTGAGATGGCCCCTCTGAGGCACTGCGTGCCTTCCCCTGCTCTCGCTTCGCTGCGCTCGCGGGCAGGGAAACATTGCCCGCGCGGCGGGGCGGCCCTTGCGCAGCAGCCCTGGCCTGGGGCGGCGCCAGTTTTATACGTCGCGCCCAGGCTTTATTCCATAGGAGCGATAGGGTGCACTGAGCGCCACCTTGAGCCACCCGCTGCGCCCGTCGCAGATGGGCCTTTAACTCCTGTTCCGCCCCGCCTGCTGGAGGGGCATGGGAAAACACCTAAAATCATGGGGTTTCACCGAACCTCATAAGAACAACCATGACTCACGTCGTCACCGAAAACTGCATCAAGTGCAAATACACCGACTGTGTGGACGTTTGCCCCGTGGACTGCTTCCGCGAAGGCCCGAACTTCCTGGTCATCGATCCGGATGAGTGCATTGACTGTGCCGTCTGCATTCCCGAATGCCCGGCCAATGCCATCTTTGCCGAAGAAGATGTGCCCGCAGACCAGTTGGCCTTCATCAAGCTGAACGCCGAGCTGTCGCTGGCCAAGGGCTGGAAGAGCATCACCAAGCGCAAGGCTTCGATGCCCGACGCCGACAGCTTCAACGGCGAGCCCGGCAAGCTCAAAGACCTGGTGCGCTAAGCCGCTGCGCCCATGCCGCTGGAAACCTCGACCCTGCCGCCCGATAGCGCCATCACCACGGTCGATGCTGTGGTGATAGGTGCCGGTCCGGTGGGCCTGTTCCAAGTGTTCCAGCTCGGGCTGCAAGGCATACAGGCCCAGGTGGTCGATGCCCTGCCCCATGTGGGCGGGCAATGTGTCGAGCTCTATGCCGACAAGCCCATCTACGACATCCCCGGCATTCGCGCCTGCACCGGCCTGGAGCTGGCAGAGCGCTTGCAAGCCCAGGCCGCGCCGTTCAAGCCGACCTACCACCTCGGCCAACAGGTGCAGACCTTGCAGCGCCTGCCTGACGGCGAGTTGCTGCTGGGCACCACGGCCGGCACCTGGCTGCGCAGCAAGAGTGTGATTCTGGCCACCGGCGTGGGGGCTTTTGTGCCGCGCCCCCTCAAGCTCAATGGCGCCGAAGCACTGGCCGCACGCGGCCAGCTGCACTACCACCCCAGCCAGCACAACCTGGCACCTCTGGCCCAGGGCCGGCATGTGGTGGTGCTGGGTGGCGATGAGACCGCCGTAGCCGCTGCTGTGTCCTGCGTGGACCAAGCCGCCAGCGTGACCTTGGTACATCGCCGCGATGTTTTTACCGGCCCCGATGCCCTGCTGGCCCAATTGGCCGAGCTGCGCAGCGCGGGCCTGCTGCAGGTGGTGGCCGGCCAGCCCGCCGCCCTGCAGCACAGCACCGATGGCGCGCTGCAGGCCCTGGAGCTGTCGCTGCCCGAGGGCGGCACCCAGGCATTGCCAGCCGAGCTGCTGCTGGGCTATCTGGGCATCTCGCCCAAGTTGGGCCCCCTGGCCGACTGGGGCCTGGCGCTGGAACGCAAGCAGCTGCCCGTGGACAGCGCGCGCTTTGCCACGGCCGAGCCCGGCATCTACGCCGTGGGCGACATCAACCACTACCCCGGCAAACGCAAGCTGATTCTGTGCGGTTTTCACGAAGCCACGCTGGCCGCCTTTGCCATCGCCGAGCAGTTGCAGGGCCGGCCACCACTGCTGCAATACACCAGCAGCAGCAGCCATTTGCACGCCTTGCTGGGTGTGCCGCATCCGGGCGACTGATACTCCTTCGCGGCGCCACAGGCGCTAGGCCTTGCTCACCCGGCGCGGAATATGGTGCTTGACCAACAGCAAGGCCACGGCCGCCAGCAACATGGCAATGCCCAGCAGATTCAAATAGCCCGCTGCCCCATAAGCCGTGATGACGGCCGCACCGGCAAAAGCACTCAAGATGGCCCCCAGGCGCCCAAACACCAAACCACAGGCCGTGCCACGCGCACGCACAGTGGTGGGATAGATAAAAGCGCACACCGCAAACATCGTGGACTGCACCGCATTGGTAAACAGGCCATGGATGCCAAAGCCCCATATCAGCAGCGCGGGCGAGGTTGCCGTGTTGATGCCCAGCATGGCAAACACCGTGACCGCGGCCCCTACGCTGCACACCACCATGGGCCAGCGTGACCCCAGACGCCCAATGACCACGGCACAGCCCAAGGCACCGATGACGCCGCCCAGGTTGTAGGCCGTCAAGCCCGAGGTGGCGAGCCCTGGCGACAAGCCCTCGGTGGTGAGCATGGTGGGCAGCCAGCTGAAAGCGCTGTAGACCGCCGTCAAACACATGAAAAATGTCAGACACACCGCAACCGTATCGCGGACAAAAAGGGGCTGGAACAAGGTATGGAAACCGGCGTGCGGCCCTACCTGAGCTTCCGAGGCATTGGAGAAACTCGCTGCCCTGTCCACCGGCCGGCCCATGCGTGCCTGCAGACGGCGCAACTCCTCCCAGCGGCTGGCATAGCGCGCCAGAAAACGGGGGGACTCCGGCAAGACAGCGAGCAGCATCAAACCCAGCAGCAGCGGGAAAGTGCCGCCGATATAAAACAACCAGCGCCAGCCCAGCCGAGGCAGCACCTCGGCGGCAAACAGCCCCGCCAGCATGCCTCCTAGCGGCACACAGACGATGGTGGCCGTCACAGCCAGGGTGCGTCGGTGGGCGGGAGTGAACTCGGCGGCCACCGTGGTCGCCGCAGGCAAGGCCCCGCCAATGCCCAAGCCGGCAACAAAGCGCAATGCGGCCAATGTCCAGACATCGCCCGCAAGCCCGATGAAGCAGGTGGCCGAACCAAAAACAAAAACGCTGGTGATCACCGCCAGACGCCGCCCCAAATGATCGGCCAGCAGGCCCGAACACGCACTGCCTATGCCCATGCCCACCAGGCCCAGCGCCACGGCGGGTGCCATGGCGCTCTTGGTGATGCCCCATTCCTGGATCATGAAGGGAATGGCAAAACCAATGAGCTGACCATCAAAGCCATCGATCACAATGGAGATGGCAGCCAGCAGCACCACCCACTTTTGCATGGCCGTGAACGGCCCATCGTCCAGCAACTCGCCCACATCGACATCCCTCGATGCTGCACTGGCGCCCGTGCTGGGCCCTGGAGGCGGCTGCGCATCGTCATGGGGTGAGATCCTGTTTTCCATCTGCTGGTCTCCTGCGTGGGGGGAATGAGGGGGCGGGAATGTGAGCTGCAGCAGCCAACAGGCATCAGAAGGGGTAGTGACGCGGGGTTTTCTGCACGCTGACCCAACGCAAATCGGTAAAGGCCGCGATACCGGCCTGGCCACCGAAATGGCCCATGCCGCTGCCCTTGACGCCGCCAAAGGGCATGGGGGCTTCGTCATGCACCGTGGGCCCGTTGATATGGCAGATACCGGACGCGATGCGCGCGGCCACCTCCAATGCACGTGCCACATCGCGGCCAAACACCGCCGCAGACAAACCATAGGCGTTGTCATTGGCGCAGGCCACAGCCGCCTCCACCCCCTGCACCCGGACAATGGCCTTGACCGGGCCAAAAGTCTCTTCGTGGTAGATGCGCATCTGCGCGGTGACACCATCCAGCAAGGTGGGCGGCATCAGCGTGCTCAGCGCCTTGCCCCCGGTCAGCAGCCGCGCGCCCTGGGCCAGGGCGTCGTCAATCAACGCGTTGCAGTGCTGCACCGTGTCCATGTCCACCACAGAGCCCAGCACCACAGGACCATCGCGGGGATCACCCTGAGGCAGCGCAGCCACCCGAGCCACCAGCTGGTGCACAAACACGTCTGCAATGCTGCCGTCCACCACGATGCGCTCGGTCGACATGCAGATCTGGCCCGAGTTGGCAAAGGCCCCGAACACAGCCGCATCGACTGCGGCATCGATATCGGCGTCGTCCAGCACCAGCAGGGGCGCCTTGCCACCCAGCTCCAACAGCACGGGCTTGAGGTGGGTGGCACAGCTGAGGGCAATTTTCTTTCCCACCCGGGTCGAGCCGGTGAAGTTGACACGGCGCACGGCCGGGTGGGCAATCAGCGCGTTGACTAGGCCTTCCGCATCAGCCGGGGCGTTGCTCAGCAGATTCACCACCCCGGGAGGCAAGCCGGCCTCTTGCAGCGCCTGCACGATCAGGCCATGGGTGGCCGGGCAACGCTCGCTGGCCTTGAGCACCACCGTGTTGCCGCAGGCCAGGGCCGTGGCCAGCGCCCGCACGCCCAGGATCACGGGCGCATTCCAGGGGGCGATAGCCAGCACCACACCGGCCGGCTGGCGCACGGCCAGCGCCAGGCTGCCCGGCACATCGGAGGGGATGACAGCGCCCTGAATCTGCGTGGTCAGGGCCGCGGCCTCCAGCAACATGCCGGCCGCCAATTGCACATTGAAGCCGGCCCACTGTGCCGTGGCACCGGTTTCGGCCGCCATGGCAGCGGCAAAGGCCTCGCCCTTGGACTCCAACCGCTGCGCCGCCCGCAGCAGCACGGCGCGGCGCTCGCTGGGGCCGGTCTGCGACCAGCTTGCAAAGGCGGCTGCAGCTGCATCGGCTGCGGCCACAGCGTCCTGCAGCGTGGCCGCAGGCGCCACCGTGGCCACGCTGCCATCGAGTGGGTTGCGGCGCTCGAACGTGGCGCCGTTGCTGGCGGGCACGGCCACACCGTTGATGTACATGGAAATCTGCATCACGCCCTCCTCGATCCAGGTTGCTCTGCGGCTTGCCGGAAATACCGTCTCAGGCCACGGCGATGTCGACCAAACAAGGCCCGTCGCTGTGCAGCGCCTGCTGCAAGACCTGGGGCAGCTCGGAAGCGGCACTGACGCGCTGCCCCACGCAGCCCCAGCCCGCCGCCAGTGCGGGAAAGTCCAGTCCGGACAGCGCCGTGCCCTGCACCACCTCGCCAGGGACAAAGCCAAACACTGGCGCGAAATCCTCAACGGCCGCATAACGGCCGTTGTTCAAAATGAGGAAGGTGATGGGCAAGCGCTGCTGCGCCGCCGTCCACATGGCCTGCATGGAATACAGGCTGGAGCCATCGCCTATCAACGCAATCACCCGCTGCCCTGGCCTGGCCAGTGCCACGCCCACCGCAGCCGGCATGCCCCAGCCCAGGCCGCCGCTGTCCATGGTGTAGAAGCTTGCGCTGCGCGTCATGGGCAGATGGCGCTGCATCACGGGGCGGGCGCTGGGCGCCTCCTCCACCACGATGTCCTGGGGATCGCGCAGCTGCGCCAGTGTCTGCAGCACATAGGCCACCGTCATCCGTGGCGTGGCGGTCGCCATGGGTGGTGGCTGCCGGCTTGCGGGGGGCGGGCGGAGCACGCATGCGGGCCGGGCCAGCAGATCCTGCAGCGTCAGGCGCATGCTGCCGAGCACCGTGGTGCCCACCGGCGTCCAGGCCGCCGTACCGGGGTCATCGGTGATCTGAAACAGCTTGGCCCCTGGCGGTATGAAGGGGCCTGCACCCTCCACGTGGTAGGTGAATGCAGGGGCGCCCATCACGAAGATCGCATCATGGCCGGCCAGCAGCTCCACCACGCGCGCGCGCAAGGCGGGCAGAAAACCGGCAAACAAACGGTGGTCTTCAGGAAAGCTGCAGCGCCCGGACATGGGGGCCGCAAACACGCGGGCGTTGTGCCGCTCCGCCAGGGCAATGATCTGCTCCCAGGCGCCGTCGCGGTCCACCGCAGCGCCCACCACCAAGGCCGGGCGTTCACAGCCATCCAGGGCCAGCCCCAGCCCCTCCAGCACCGCAGGTTGCGGCCGGATCTCGGTGCTGACCCGCCGCCGCACCAGTCTGTGGGCCGGTCTGTCCCAGTCATCCACCGGCACGGACACCAGCACCGGGCCACGCGGCGGCAGCATGGCCAGATAGCAGGCCCTGGCAATGGCCTGGGGCACATCCTCGGCCCGCGCCGGTTCTGTGCTCCACTTCACATAAGGCTTGGGCAGCTCGGTGGCCTGGACCGAGGCCAGAAATGGATCAAAAGGCAGAATGGAGCGCGCCTGCTGGCCTGCCGTAATCACCAAGGGCGTGCCGTTTTTGTGGGCCGTGAAGATATTTCCCATGGCATTGCCCACGCCGGCGGCCGAATGCAGGTTCACAAAGGCGGCGCGGCGGCTGGCCTGGGCAAAGCCGTCGGCCATGCCCACCACGCTGGCCTCTTGCAGGCCGAGGATGTAGCGGAAATCTGCCGGAAAGTTGCGAAACAGCGGCAGCTCGGTGGAGCCCGGGTTGGCAAACACCGTGGTCATGCCAAGCTGGCGCAGCAGGTCGATGACGGCATCGCGCACCGTCATGCGCTCCAGCGCGGTCTGCATGGCCGTATCGTCCACGGCCTGGGGGTTGGTGGTGTGCATCTGGGCCTCGCATGGTTCTGTGGTTGACCTCAAGCGCTGCCATCACAAAGGCCCTACAAGGCCAAAACAATGAGCAATCACTATCAGTTTTGCCAATGCGCGCCTGTTTGCAAATTGCTTTTTTGCACCAGAGTCATTATCTTTTGGCATGACTTTCGAGCTGCAACATCTCAAAGCCTTCCACACCATCGTGGCCACGGGCAGCCTGGGGCGTGCAGCCATCGCCTTGCACATCACCCAGCCCGCCCTCAGCAGAACCATCCGCAAACTGGAAGCCGCAGCAGGGGCCGCACTTTTCGAGCGCCATTCCAAGGGCATGCAGCTCACCGACATAGGCCGGGCACTGCTGCCCCATGCCAGCCTGCTGCTGCGCGAGGCAGAGCATGCGCAAGAAGAGATCCGGGCCCATCTCGGCCTGGCCCGGGGGGTCATCCGCGTAGGCGCCATCGGCAGCATTGCCTGTTCCGTGCTGCCCATCGCCATCGCCCAGACCTGCCATACCTGGCCCCAGCTCCAGGTACAGGTTCTCGAAGGGGTGTGGGACAAGCTGGCCTGTGCGCTGACCTCGCACGAGATTGATCTGGCGCTGGGTGTGGCGCTGGAGGACTGCGACCTCATCGAAGCCATCCCGGACTGCCATTGGCAAGACCGCAGCTATATCGTGGCGGGCAGCCACCACCGCCTGCACCATCAGCCCAGCCTGGGCCTGGCCGACACGCTGGAGGAACGCTGGGCCATGTTCCCCAAGGGCACCGGCCCGTTTGAACAACTCAAGGCCTTGTTTACGCGCCACGGGCTGCCCATGCCCAGCGCGGTGGTTGAAACCCGCTCCGTCACCATGCTCAAAAGCCTGATGGGCCACTCCAGCTTTCTGGGCTGGATGGCAGGCCCCATGTTCAGCACCGAATCCGAGGCCGGCCTGCTCGCCCCCCTGCCTCTGCCGGATGCCAGCGATGTCCGCACATTGACGGCTTTTCGGCGCCGCCAGGGCCTGCTGCCCGCCCCTGCCAGCAAGTTCTTGGAGCAGTTGCGCAAGTTGACAGGGCCTTTGAGCCGACCCGGCTCCGAGTCAGGTACCGCGATGGAGACAGGTCTGCAGCCATAGCCGGCCGCAGATGGCCTCTCTCCCGTAAAGTGCGCGAGACGCAATTCCGTGAGGCTCCAGGCTATCTATGGAGAGGATGGTCGATTCACTTCCGACTGGTTCAGGTATTCGAGGGAATTTCAAAACCGTAAATCCCCAGTCGATGCCAGAAAAAAATCACCAAAAAGCCCGCATTGATGCGGGCTTAGATGGATGCTGGTGCTATTCGGCGCCAGTCAATGCCAGACGCCGAATCACTCCCACTCAATTGTCAACAGATCAGAAATCAACCCGCTATTGAACGAAGCTGCACGTTGTTGCACATGCTTTGGCCTAGCTAGAAAAGACCATACCGTCACTTTTACCGTCAAAGCAACTGGTTGTCTCTGAGCGTTACTGGACGTTGAGCGAAACCGATAAAGGCTAGCACGATAACACCGTTGCAGCCGTAACTTTCCAATCTAGCAGCCCCCTGAGCAACTGCACATATTCCATCACCTGCAGCGCAGTGTCGGTCGCCCAGTCGGTCACATCCGCCGGGCTCATGCTAGATGGTTTCCACAGCCCATCGCACCAACAGCAACTGATTTTCCACTTGGTGGCGCTGATGCGCTCAAACATTGGTAGCTGCAGTTGCGCTGCTTTCCAGCGTTTGGCGATGTCCAGCTGTAGCTCGGTTGCCAACACACCTTCGCCTTGCAGCAGCAAGCGCAGCCCTAGACCAGCCCCCCAGCCTTCTTGCCGCAGCTGCACCATGGTCAGTTTGGGCCATGCTGGTGCCGCACCAAACGCACGGGGCAACTGAATCGTCAGCATGGATTGTCCCTGGCGCAGGTGCACGGCCAGTGACAGCGGCAAAGGCTCTTTGACTCCCTGCACTTGCAGTTTGACCGATGTAGCGTTGGTTAGTTGCGCTTGCAGAGTGCGCTTCACGCACCGCCACCACGCCAGCCGAAGCTCGGGCACGTCGCCCAATGCTTGAAACAGTCGTTCATGCCATGCAATGCGCCTGGCTAAAGCCTTGGCACTCAGGTTCATGGCCTCAGCCATTTCTTGAATAGCCAGCATGATGTGGCCATGCGCAGGAGCTTGACCGAGCACCCGCCTTGCAAACATCAGCACCCAGGGCACATCACAGCGACCACTATCCAAGTGCCATAGCAAAGCGTTGATCGTGTCTGGCACCTGATGCGGTGCACCGTGCACAACCGCTTGCGCATCTGCCGAATCCCGCCATTGCAACCAACTGGCTCCATCCGTGATGCCCTGGCTTTGCAAGAATGCGACCAGGCTGCGCAAACGCTGCACGGCCTTGAGTGCTGCTACTTGCTGAGTTATTTCTCCTTGCCACAGCAATACAGCCAGCTCAGCATCCTCATCAGGCCCGTATTGCAACAGCAGTGCTTCCAACCGCGCCAAGCTGCCCAAGCCCTGTTGCGGCACAGCACACCGTGCAAATGCCTGCCATGCAGCAGTGCGCTGGCTGATGGGGTCTACGGTCTGCAACGCTGCATCGACCAGTTCCAGCACCATGGCTGATTGCGGCTCCATGCAGGGCTTGGCTGTATGCACATAACGCCCAGCCTCGGCACAGCCATTGAAGCAGCACGGCCACTGCCCACTGTATTCATGCGAAACAAGCGTTGAGGTATCTAGTGCAGGCAATGTCATCGCCGCAGCCAACAAACGCCGGTAGCGGTACCACCTCAAGTGATAAGGGTGCATGGTTGAACTTTCAAAACAGGCACGCCGCAACGGCACCTGAGTGCAGCTTCAAGAGCCAAGCACCAGGCGCACAACGTTCACAAGGGAAATCAGGAAAAAGAGAGCGAGAAACTGAAACTCAAGCCAGCGCAATGGCCGTGCCACGGCGGCTGCACAAACCGACTTGCACCACCTTGTCCAAGGTGGCTTTTTCTGACCAGCGGGCATTGGTGTTGCGCAACCGCTTGCTGCCCCAATGCTCCAGCAAGGCATTCCATGGGGTCAGCGGCACACCGTCCATCAACGGGTCGAGCACCAGCAAGGAATGCGGCTTGCCATCGGCATACATCACCCCCACCGCCAGCACCCAATGGCTATAGCTGGGCGATGTGAAGCGCACCAGGCACACATGGTCAGATTCCAGGGCGGCTATCGTGCGAGCCTCTAAGTCACGGCGCAAGGGGCGGCAATGCACCTGCTCAGAAAATGGGGCAAACTGCTCCTTGAGCTGCGCAGCCGAACAGCCCGTGAAATAGCGGGACTGCCCGATGGCACAAACCTCGACCAAGCGCTCATCGGGCTCATCCTCATACAAGGCATCGCGCGACACCACACCCAGCAGCATGAGCGCCATCAGCACACAGTGGTGGCCACAAGCCATGTCACTCTCGCCCTGGCGCAGCAATACCTTGTCACCGTGGGCCAGCGCCCCTTGGCGCCCCACGCTCAGCTGGGAATGCAACACAAAGCGCTGCCCCGGCATCAGTATTCCTCGGGCAACAGCAGCGTGGTGGTGCTGCGGTCGGCTTCCGTGATGATCCACAGACGCTGCGTGGGCTCCAGCTCATATACCGACATAACCCGCGCGCCGTGCACCAGGGCTTCGGCATTGGTCTGCCGGTCCTCCTCACAGATATCACCCCAATCGCCCCCCATATGCTGCAGTAAAAACCGAAGCGGGGCCAGTTTCAAAGAGAGCAGCAACTCAACGGCCCCCGGAGTAGCGAGCACCTGGCCCAGGGGCAACAAGGGAACTGCAACACCAGAAGCAGAAGAGGAATCATTTTGGTATGCGGCGGCCTGACCTGAATCAGTCATAGAAAACTCCATTAAGGGCAAGGTGGAAAGCGGAAGCAACGCTCAGCGGCTAACCAGCCCCTTGCCCCAACCTCGCCCCCCAAAAAAGACAGGCACAGCTACGCCGCACATGCCGTTGAAGGCACGCGCGGGCAATCGGCCTGATAAATTCAGGCGGAGGACGAGGGCAAAGGGGGAAAGTGCTCGAAACGCGAGCGGAGAACGAGGCCCGTGATCAGGTGCCAAGGAGGCAGCTTACGCAGCACCAGGCCATTCATTATACCAAATAACATATATCAATTATATTTGATATATGAATTTATAGACTTACTAACCAAACTATGCGGCAAGTCTGACCACCTGGCGCATATCCGCGTTGACCAGTCCGCGGATCATGACTGCTGCGACCCCAAGCAGTCATTGCCCTGAGCCTTCCATGCAAGTCCACTCCACACCTCAAAGCTTCACTAGAGACAGGCCGCTTTGCATGCGCTGAAGCAGTGCGACCGATGTGATGATGCCGTTCGTACCGCCTGGGCCCATCCGTGATAGCAGCCTTTGGCTAACTTTTTGTGTCAATCACCTCGCTGGCTCGAAGCCAGGTGCCGTAGGTAATGGACACAGGACTAAACCGCTCTTGCGGTAGCTACCCCGCCCTCACTCCCCGTTGTAATCGAAATCACAGCGGGCCAAAACTTCGGTGGGCTCGTAGCTGCCATATCTTCCGCGTGAGCGACCGACCTCCGAGATGAGGTGCAAGTGCTTTCGAGCGCGCGAGGCCAAGACGTACAGCAGCTTGCTGGCTGCGAGATCACCGTCGGAATCGCTGAAGTGGGGCACCATGCCCTGGAGAAGACCGAACGCGATGACTACGTCAAACTCCGCTCCCTTGACCCCGTGAATGGTCGACACCGTGATCCCGGTCCGTTCACGGAACACCTTCTTGAAGAACGACAGATCGGTGATGTAGCCGGCGCCGGAATTCTGTAGCTTCTCCAGCCGCGCCTGGGAACTCGCAAAGAATGCTTCGCGATGCTCCACCAGCGCGGGGAAAGCACGCAGCGCGATCCCCAGGCGATCCAGCAACGCGACGAATGCTTGATCCAGATACGCCAAGCCATTTGTTTCGGTAATGGCGAGGGAGTTGGACTCCCGCAGCAGCGACCGCTGCGTGATTCTGGACGTGTCGACACCGAAATCTCGCAGGTCGGCAATGACGTCCCTGGCCCATCGCATGCGTCGCACCAACATTTGGGGCGACGACTCCGTCAGCAAGATCTTGGACAGCTTGAACCAAAAGTTATCGGGATCATTGCTGAACGGCACCAATCCCGGACCGTCGAACTGCTGGTCGGGGAGCAGTGCTACCAGTTTTCGGGTGGTTGACGCCAGCAAGATCCACCACGGCGCCAACACGCAAATCTCTTCGGGTGCATGCCCTTCGGCTAAGCTGTTTTGAATGAGCCTGACCAGTTCATCATGAAGATTGCCGTGCGCAACGAGGCGGTTGTAGGAGACGTGGCTGGGAAAGCCGACCATCCTGCCTGCTCCCTCGATGTCGGTAGCGTGCACATTGAAGTTGGAGAAGTGCCCGATGATCCGCGCGCTTGAGCGGTAGTTCAATCTAAGCGCCATCTCCCGAATGGGGATGCCCGTGAGCGCACGAAAATCCGACACCGAAATGGCATAACCGCCAAGTGAGCCATAGATTGCTTGGTTGGGATCGCCCACGATGAACGTCTTGGTGCTGCCGGCGCCCGCCCGAAGGATGGCCCCCACTAGGTTGTACTGGATCTGCTTCGTGTCCTGGTACTCATCAACTAGGACATATGAAAAGACTTGCGAGAGCAGCGTCGCGATATGCGGCTGGCTCCGCATCAGTACCTGGGAGTGCCAAAGGATCAACTCAAAATCGATGCGCCTCGTATCCGCCAGTTCTCGAAAGTAGGCTGCCAAGACCTCATGGATGCTGTCGTGCTTTCGCGTGTCAGCGCATCCCAGCCGGTAACTATCTCCTTCAAAGTAATAGTCGCAGTCCCACAAGGTCACGCCGCGGTACGGTGCGCACAGTCGCTCGAGCATCTTGTCGCGGTCGTGCCGGTCCAAGACCGTGAACCCGCGAGCCAGCTCTGGGACATAAATTCCGTAGGGCTTGATGATCCATTCGAGACAAAAAGAGTGAATGGTTCCGATCCACAAGGCGGAGGTATCGACGCCAAGGGCTTCAATTCGCTCCTGAATTTCGTCAGCGGCCCGGTGCGTATAAGTGATGGCCACGACGATGCGCTTGTCCGTGCGTCGGGACAGTTCGTAGGCGATCTTGTAGGTCAGCGTGCGCGTTTTTCCGCTGCCCGGACAGGCGACCAGGAACACGCTCGATGCTTCTTCAACGGCGGCAGCTTGCTCGGGATTGAGCTCGGTGGCATCCCAAACAAACATCAGGTCATCCCAGCCAGGAACACATGGATCACGTCTCCCGGCAACGCCGTTATGGCCGCAGTACGAAGAGTGACTAAATCGATTTCCGAGCGCCCAAAACGCTCCACCTCAGAATTAAAGAGCGTCAGGCGTGGACGCGCAGCGTGATCCGTGCCCCACAGACAGTTCATCCGGTGCCGGAGGATTCGCATAATCAGCGGTCGCGAGAACGGGCCATGCGCAAATAGGACGGCCTCTCGGATGTAGCCAGGCACCACTGCTTGGTGATCCAGCGTTTGCGCGAGCAGGATGGCGAACCACCCCTTGCCTTCTTGCTCGGCCATCGTCAAGGTCCGGCAGCCACTTTGATGAATTAGGCCCGAGCGAAGGTCGGTCATTGCCTGCGTGATCGTCGCTGGTGCCTTGTAGACCTTGTCGACGCTGCGAACGAAGGCTTCATGATTGCCTGAGCCGACCAGATCCACCTCGAACGTATGTGTAGCGTAGAAGCTCTGCACCCAGGCATTGTCTGCGGCAAATGCGTCCAAATCGACCTTTCGCTGCGCTCCAGCCGTTTGCGAGCCAATCGCTTTTCGCTTCCTAGCAGCCAAGACGTCCCCATCCGTCGGATTCGGCGTGGTATCGAAAAATATCGTGTCCAGGTCCGTGACGATCGCGCACCGCTTGCGGATCCGGGTGTCGTGGAACAGAACCGCGACGTTCTTGAACCCGGTGCTTCGGATGTTGATGACACTGATCCCCAACTCATCCACGCTCAAACCCAGGACCCGCTTTACGAGCACAGGGATCAGGATCTCTTCCGCGTCTCCCTCCACCAAAATCACGCTCTTGGCGAACAGCAGGTTGCTTCGCACTGCGTCCAGGTACCGCTGTATGCTTGTCACCTGCGCAGGATCCAGTCCAGTCGCCGGCTGGTAAGCCTCACAGAACGAACCGCGTCGACCCAGGATGTTGACGTTGCTCACATTGCTCACTTCGGAGATGTGGGTGGAGTGCGTCGTGTAGATGACCTGAGCATCCTCATAGGCGATGCGATCAAACAGCGTCTTCTGGATATGGGTGTGGATATGCGCTTCGGGCTCTTCGATGAGCAAGAAGTTCGCGATCGCCATCTTCTCTCGCTGGTACTTGAACTCCAGCAGTTTGAGGGTTAGGTAGATCAGATTGGCACCGCCAAGGCTGAGTTCGTTGATCGTCCCTTCATATCCGTCCTCCGACTCCCCAATGAACAGACGCAGTGACTGAAACAACTGCTCCGCCTCCTCGGGTAGATCCGACCTGATCGACAGCGAGGTCGGGGAGTAGGTTTCGCCGGCAGTGTCCTTGATGGTCTCTCGGATATGCTTGCGCACCGACTGCACGTCCTCGAGCCCTTCGATGGCGCCATTGAGATCGCGCACCTTGTCCACGATTGGGACCAAGGCCGCCGCGTCGATCTCACCGCTCTTGCTTCTGAGCAGAGTCAGCAGCGGATTAGTCCGGTTGTTGTGAAACTCAGCCACGACGTCGCGAAGCGCCTGGATGAAGGTAAGTGACACCTCCTTGGTGACGGACAGAAATCCTGGCACCTTGGCCCCAATCTCAGGGAACTCGGTTTCGACAGAGAAGGAACAAACGTCGAAGTTTCCGACGATCCGTTGATATGTGGCCGGATCACCAAAATCAGCGCTGCTTCGGCCGGTGAAGATGGTCTCGTAGTCGTCGATGGTGATGCCATCCCGAATTGCCTTCAACCCCGCATTGTCAAAGTCCTCGAGGGCTGCCAGCTTCAGCCGGATCTCCTTCTTGGGCCGGAAGATCAGGTTGTAAGTGGCCTTGGAAATCGGTCCGGCGTGGATCCCGGCGGTGCCGTGCAAGAACAGCGCCTGGACCGCCTCATCCGGGCTGAGGTTCTCGAATTCCATGCTGATGATGATCCAGTGGCCCTTCCACTGATCCAGCGCGCGGCTGAAATCGGACTCTTCCAGCCGATAAGCTGCGCGAACCATGTTGTCGTCCAGGAGCAGCCGTATGGCGCGGAGAATGTTGGACTTGCCCGCACCGTTCTCTCCGATGATGGTATTGACGCCGCGCTGAAACGTCAGATTGGTGTTCTTAAAGTTTCTGTAGTTGACCAGCGTAAGTTTGGAGATGTGCATACCTTTGGCCCTCCTGCTCCCTGAGGCGCTAGTGTCTAGTTGTAAGCTATCGTAGCGTACCAAGGATGGCGAGAACGCTGGCCCTAGTGAGATAGGGACAGGACTGTGCATATGCCTAGGGCCTGTTCACCTTAGCGAAGTTGCTCACAGATCAAGGCCATTGAGACGAATGTGGCAAATATCACATCCAGCTTGTCGTAGCGCGTAAAAACTCGCCGATACGCTTTGATTCGTCGAAACAACCGCTCGACTTCATTGCGTTGGCGATACCTTTGCTTATCCAGTAACCAAGGATTCTTGCGTTGCAGGTGGGCAGGAACAATTGGTATGAGATTTCTTGCCTCGGCCATCGAACGCAACTCATCGCTGCCATAGGCACTATCCATCAGCAGATACACCGCGCTGTCCTGAGCCCCAACTGCATCAATGAGGTTGCAGCCCTCTGGACAGTCACCTGCTTGCCCGGGTGTCATACTCCAATCAAGCGCATCTTTGCAGCTGGCTGCGATCATATGGATCTTGCAACTCTAGCCTCCCCGACTTCTGCCTATGGCTTGGGGGCCGTTTTTTTCTGAGCGCCACAGCCATCGGGGTGAACTTTGACGATGGTGGAGTCAAGGCTCAATGCCTGAACTACCCACTGACTAAGTCGTTGTTGTTGCAGGTGATTGAGCACCTGCACCAGAACACCGCTGTGAGCCCAGCGATACAGACGCATGTATACCGTGTGCCAAGGACCAAATCGGGATGGCAAGGCTCGCCACTTGCAGCCATTGCTGACCATATAAGCCAATGCGTTGAGGAACCTGTAGTGGCTAATCAATTTACTGCCGTGTGGCTTGGGCAGTAGGTGACGAATACGTTTGAACTGAGCGCGAGTGATGTACATGCAGGCGCACGATTTTCAGTGCTCCAGCATGCACTCAACTATTAACGTGAACAGGCCCTAGGCATCCACAAGCCCGATTTGCTGACTGTGCGCAAAATTGCGATGATGCTTACGGTCCCTGTCGCGTTCTTCTATGCAGACACCGACGATGAAGTGGCTGAACTGCTTTTCCAGTACGGACACGCCAATCAGGAAACGAGACAACATATCCAACAAATACTGAAAGCCGACTCCGCTGAGGCAGCTGTCTAAGCTGGTAAGCCGCGTAGAACTAGGTGGCAGCTCTAGCTCTGCGAGCAGCCCCTAAATTGCAGCCAAGAATGAGTGCCACTGAGGTCTGAAAGACGCTTAGCGAACCTGCCCCAGCGATCGAAAAGCCAACTCAAAGCGAGGGTCCAGCATGGGACCTACATTGCAGCGCGACCAAGGTGAAGTCTGGCTCGAATCAAGGTTGAAAACATGGCCCGGAGCCATGGAAACTCTACGGTGAGCAGATGCTCGGCTAACCGTCAGCATAGGTCGTGCGGCACTGCTCAGTGCAACCGATGCCGCAATCCAGTTCTGAATCGCCCCGGCACATTCTCTTGGCGACATGGGAAACAGAGCATGTGCTGAACTCAGGTCTTAAGCAACTGCAGCACGCTTTGCGGAATCTGGTTGGCTTGCGCCACCATGGCCGCGCCTGCCTGCTGCAGGATCTGCGTACGACTGAGGTTGGCTGTTTCCACCGCGTAGTCAGCGTCCACGATACGGCCACGCGCTGCGGCTGTATTTTCTTCAGCGATACCGAGGTTGCTCACCACCGATTCAAAGCGCGACTGCATTGCGCCTACATCAACTCGTGCACGGCTCACCTGCTTGATCGCAGCATCGTAGATGACCAATGCCCGACTCGCCAAAGCGGGTGTGGTGAGTTTTGCATCCGACAGCGTGGCGGTATGCCTTGAGTCTCCTGCATCAGGGAACGGCCCCACTTGGTTGTCATCCTGGTCATAATAGCCCCCATTCACACTGAACTCTTCTTCCGAAATGAGTGTGAGGGTTCCATTCACCAGCACGTCGTTTGGTCCGCCAAAGGCACCATTGCCGCCGGCTCCAGCTGCATTCGCAAAAGCACTGAAAGCATTGCCATCCCAGTCGTTGACAAACATGTTGACGCCTGGCGCAGAGTCGTTGAGCAACCGGATCTCTTCCGTTTCATTGACTAGCTGCACCATGCCTTGCTGATTGACGCCTGTCGCCCGGATACCCGTTTGGCCACTGACCGCATTGATGGCTCCGATGGCATTCCGAGTCGCGGCTGGATCGCTCGGGTTCCAAGTAAAGGCCACGGTTTGCACCTTGGTTGCATCACCATTAGCCACCTTGAGCGTCACGTCCACAGGCCACGTGGCTGGAGTACCAAACATCACCCACGCGCTGGTGCCACCAACCTCGGCATAGATTTGGGGCTCCAGTGCAGTGCTGTTCACCTTCTTAGCAATCGAGGTAACGCTTTCGTTTTGCGCAACAGGTATTGCTGTGCCACGCAAAACCAAGTCTCCTGCTGGAAGTCCGTTATCGCCGCGAGTAAATGTGCGTTCTGAACTGCCAGTCCATATCGCAGCGGCCAAGTCCGGAGCCTGTAGCGAAGGCAGACTCATGCCAATGATCTCTCCGGCATTGGCTCCCACCTGAAAGGTCTGCGCCATAAAGCTGCCATCAATGAGCTTCTGTCCATTGAAATTGCTGGTGCTCACGATGCGTGAGAACTCCTGCAGCAACTGCTCCCGCTCACTGTCCAGGGCTTGTCTGTCGCTAGCCGAATTCGTCCAGTTTACGGCCTGCACCGCTAGCTCTCGACTACGCTGCAAGATGTCCGTGAGCTTTTGCATCGCACCTTCTGCCGTCTGAGACAACGAAATGCCATCGTTGGCGTTGCGACGAGCCACCCCCACACCTCGCACCTGCGTACTCATGCGTTCGCTGATAGCCAAGCCTGCCGCATCGTCCTTGGCACTGTTCACGCGCAAGCCCGACGACAGCCTCTGCATGGTGGTGCTCAAAACAGTGCCCGACAGCGCCAAGTGCCGCTGCGCAGTGAGGGAGGGAGTATTGGTATTGATCGTTAAAGCCATTGCGTACGGTGCTTTGCTCCAGCTGTCTTGGTGAGGGTGGTTCACGAGCTGATGAGAGACCAGTGGCTAGCGGCTTCCTCACCGAAGCTACGTAATTCGTAGCATCATGGTAGTGACACAGCCTCAGATCAAAGGTGCAAACAAAGCGGCAAAAACTACGTATCTCGTAGTCAAAACTGATGCAATGAGCCGCAGCGTATGCCCGGCCAGGAACCTCCGGTCGAGTCTGGATAAGCCACAAGAGCATGACCAGCCAGAGCACCTGGAGCAAAAAAACCAGGAAAGGCCATCAGTGCAGCTGAGCTCTCAACTCCTGCATACTGTCTTGGTCAATATCCTGTGCTTCCAGGACTCAGCCGGCATCGCATCGCCTTTCAACACCACAGAATGCCCCAACCACCGCTCCCGTTTAAAGACTACGAACGCATCTACCAGACCATCTATAGCGTCATAAAATCGGCCGGCTTGGCTCGGCACCGCGCATGCCTAACCTTTGCGACGGCAGGCATGTTGCTTTTGAGAAACCACTATGGTTTGGATGCCACGATCAGTGCCGGAAGCATGGCTCTCATGGTCGATGAGGAATCCGCCCTGGTGGTCGTTTATGGTCGCCAAGTGAATGACCAGTGGATTTACGACACAAAAGGCTTTCATGCATGGGTCGAAGTTGATGGCTGGCTCGTCGACTTTATGGCACCCATCCTGGGACAGGCACTCATTGAGGATGGATGCAACTTCAATGTCCCGCGCCGCATGCTGCAGAAGCCACTTGCTGACCGAAAGAATTATGCGGAAGAGGTTCAGCACGAAGGAGAATTCTTCTGCTATCACGACAAAGCCGTTACCGAATCTCTGATCGACCGCCAATCACACGAATTCTTCAACATCATTGACGTCTGCCAACATTGGTATCGGAGGCCACCCGCAGACATGCCACCATTGGCAAGGCGTCTCAATGGACCTTCCGGATCCAAATCTGTGGTGCCCCTACAGGCACCTAGCATTGACGGGGTTTGGTAATGCGATGGATCAGGAGCCATAAGCGCATCTCCATGCTTGCGACTGGCGCGCTTTAGCAGTCTGCAGGCATGACCAACACAACTGACCTCTTTGCGACGATTGCTGCTGGTTTCTAACGAGGCTTCGACAGAAGCTTTGGGTCAATTACAGAGATCAGTCCGGTGACGGTTCCCGCCCGATCTTGCATGGCTTCATGCCTGCCTAGCATTGAGCTTGCCGATCAATTGGAATTTTGATTCCGACCACTTCACGGATCATCTTTTCAATGAAATCTGCCGGCGTCTGCGTCAACTAGCACGCGGGTTGGCGCATCTTTAAAGTGAACCATCTCGCATCGAATCGATCAACATCTTGGCACCTTCGCCAGAAACTAGCTTAGGGCTGCGCTCCATCCGGAGCCTGACAAGACAGTAAGGAGAGAATCAGTGGATAGTGCCCGCGACAAACGTACCTGCGACATCATCGACGCAGAGCAGCTTTGGGACTTGGAAGTCGTGGACAAGGATGCCTACGAATGCCCCGGATGCGGCATTCAAGTCTTTCCGGCTTCGTACCGGAAGAACATTAACAAGAAGCGCCCGTACTTCACCCCGATGGACAACAAGCACATCCAGCCCTGCGGTGTCGATGGTGAAGAAAAGCTGGTCAAGAAGGCAAGGAAAGAACAGGTTGGTACTCCTGAGGGCTTTCCTGTTCCATTCCCGAATCGTCTCCGTTTTGATGAAGAGCGCCCAGTTACAACTGGAGGGGATGTGCCCAGAGCTGGTGAGGGAGCCGGCCGCGCACGAACCCGTGCCAACGGCGAGCGCGGCCGGTCGTATCACGGCCACACGGTCAAGACCATCCGTCCGGTTTGTCGTGTGTTCATGGACTTCCCTAACGACCGCGCACAGTTGCCGCTGCAAATCCCCGGCTGCCCAGGCTCGACCTATACCACGGTGTTTCGAGGACTTGGCTTCTTCGGGATCGAAAGGCAACAATCTCCGACGCGATTGTTTTGCGCTGCATTGCGCTGGCGCTCAGCAGTCGAAACGGACACCTACATCGAGTGGGCCTTGGATGCAGGCGAGTGGCCGAAAGATGAGGAGCGCCCAACGAGGTTCTACAAGGTTCGCGTGATGTGGGCTGACTGGACTGACAGGCAACGCAACACCTTACGGGAGGAAATTGAGATCGCCAAGGACGCAGTGAAGGGCAAGGCCGGCCAGCCCGAGAAAGCCTGGCTATTCTTCGTTGGCACTCAAGACGGCGAGGACACGGCCCTGTTCACCGTGCATCGCTACCCCTTCATTTGCTGCCGCGTCGGCGAGATGATTTGGCCACGACGTTGAGTGGGCGTCATAACAAAAGGGACTTCCATATTGTGTTTGAGTCAGGTGATCGGCACCAACTCCCAAAGGGGCTCTCCGTCAAAAGAGGGGCCCTTCCCGTTTGTGCCTCCAGTAGCTCGAATGGCGACAGCGAGCACTACAGGAAGAGAAAGATGCACGTGGTATGGCGCATGAGCTAGAACGTGAAGTGGGCCGCCGCCTTGGCTCGTCTAAGAATGAGACGCCGCGATCGCGGCAACAGGCAGGCTGCTTAGCCGTTTTGCAGCAAACACCGGAACGGTGCTGAAAGCTCTGCTGATCTGTAGAAGTTCTGATCTGATCAGTGCCAACATGCACCCGAGCATCACTTCCACTGAACCTGGCTTGAGTCACGGAAGAATCCACTCGCCATCAATCCAGTGGTAGTGCCTTTGGCTTGCAAGCTGCAATGCTGCTCTTGTTCTGATTGCTAATGGTATTCATGGCACCCAGCAAGCCCGCGTTCTTGCCTTTGAAGTCCATCCAGCCTTGCTGCCAGAGCGCTTGAAAAAGCTTGCTGGCCTCGTCGGCACCCGCACCCACCCCTTGGATCATGATCGGGTGCATGAAACTCAACTGTACTCTTGATCCTTCCGTTTTCAGCTTAGCGATGTTGGCTTTGATGGCCGGCGCATAGCGCTGCGCCAGTTCCTCATGCAGTTGCTGCACGCTGCCCCGGGAGGCGTTCGTGAACAAGCGCTGAGTGGTGATGACTTTGAAGTCGCCGTCGCTATCGGTCTGCACCGCGATCGTGGTTGGGTCGCCTGATTGGCTTTCGTAATAGCCTTCGAGGCGAAACGCCCCGCAAAATCTCGGCTTGGTTTTTGCCATCAGCTTCGGCAAGCCTAGGTCAAAGTTCAGGCTTGACCCAGACGCGAATCCCATCGGGTTGGCTTTGATGTTCACGGTGCCTCGAAAGCCTTGTTTTTGGCTTGCTGGCTGGGGCACAAAGTACATGGCAAGCGCAACGGTATCAGCATTGCGTTTTCCTCCCAATGCCTGTTCCGCCAACTCATATGCCTGAACCAGATGGAAAAGGTTCTTGAGCAGCTGATCACGCCCGGAGTTATAGGATGTGGGCCATGTCAGTGCTTCCTTCTCAAGGCCCTCCTTGTCGCCCTTACGGTACAAGGCTTCCATGCGCTTGAAACTTTCCTCCGCATTTGAAGGCAAAGTGCCGTGCAAAGTGAGGCCAGAGCGCAATTGATCAGCCAAAGTCAACACAGGCTCAAAAGGTGCGTTCAATGTCTGGATGGATGCTCCCAGGCAAATTCCATCAAGGCAGGGAGACGGCAAAGCAGCAGCGGCTTCAGAAGTTGAAGCAGCAGCGGCTTTGGTGCTGGTCTTTTTCACATCGGGCTGCTCAACGGATGTTCCCTCAACCCTGGCGGACGACGTCGAAGATGATGGGTTAGGAGGTACTGCTTTTCCTGTTCGCACCACGTTACTAGGCGGAGCTGATTCGGATGATTTTTCACCACGTGCTGTCGGTGCCGAACCGGGCCGTGATGCACTGTGCACAACCGTTGTGGCTGGCGTGGGCAACGCGGGCTGTGGCACTGCAGGAGGCGACGTTGAAGCGGCGACTGGTGATGGCTTGCGTGCGGCATGTGCCAAAGCAGTTTTGTCATAAATCAGCTTCAGATGAATGGCATGCACTTCTCCGATGTTGGACGCTACACGTAGCACCTTCACAGCTCTCTTCGTGGGTTGGAACTTGCGCAAATCCACCACCCAGTGCGCCCCTAGGTCATCAAAGGGAATGTCGGGCGTGAGCACCGTGTACATGTACAGCGACGGCTCAGGGCTTTTAACGGAGCACAGTTCAGTGTCAGGGTTGTGGCATTCCATGTAGTAGTCATGCACCCTTGATGCCAGTTGAGTACCTTCACGAGCGCCGACAGCCTGTGCCCAAGCGCCCGCAGCGAATCCCAACACACCCAGCGCTGTGAGCCAGCGCGTTCCCTCTCTCACTACCATGCTTTGTCCTCTTATTGGGCTGGGCAGTTGCTTCTTGCCTCAGCAGAGCTACGTAACTCGTAGTATCGAGAATAAATCATAACTACGAATCTCGTAGCCTTTTAAAGGTGCGAGATGTCTGACGCAGATGAACAATGGGGCGCGAGGCTCAAACAGGCCCGCTTGGCTGTGGGGCTGTCACAAAAGATGCTGGGGATTGAAGCGGGAATCGATGCGTTCGTGGCCAGCACGCGCATCAATCGCTATGAACTTGGCATCCACAAACCTGACCTGCTGACTGTACGCAAGCTGGCTGCTGTGCTCCGAGTTCCTGTTGCGTTCTTCTACGCTGACACGGACGATGAAATTGCCGAACTGTTGTTCAGGTACGGGAAGGCTTCTGATGAAGTGCGCCTGAGGATTCAAGCCCTTCTTCCTGAGCAGCCTCCGCAAGACATGTAACAGAATCTTTAAGTCTTCCTATGGAATGCCATGTGTGTAGGACAAAAAATGCCGTTGCGGTCTGCTTCATCACTGATGGTGCGACCACCGTTGCGTAATGCGACGATCGGGGAATGAGTGGTTCGATCTGTGAAAACAGCGCCTTACTGACAGTAGCACTTCAACGGCAAGTAGTATTAGGTGTTTAGTCTCGGCATTTGGTGGATCGGATCAATCGTGAATCGCTCAGGCTCGGATGTCCACTGTTTGCAGATGGATTCGTAGGGTGTCAGACCCTTGAGCGTCTTGAGTCTTCGCCCGAAGTTGTAGGCGTCGATGAAGTCAGCCAAATGCTGACGCAGTTGAGCGTGATCGTTGTAATGGAAGCGTTTGACGGTCATCTCCTTGGTGATCCGGTTCATGCGTTCGACCTGCCCATTGGTCCAATGGATACTTCACCTTGGTCAGGCGATGCTCGATGACATGTTCGACGCAGACCCGACCGAAGATGTGGTCGAAGGCGTACCGATCACAGGTTCGATTTGTGAACTGGATGCCGTAGTAAATGCATAGTGGTTGTCAGCCACTGTCGGCAGCAAGCATCCTTTGGATCGCTGACTTCCGAAGGAGACCACCCAATGGCTGACTTGAACCATCCTACGCCCGCGCTGCACTGGGTTGCAATCGACGTGGCCCGCTACTGGAATGCGGTCCTTGCCGAGACGGCATCCGGTCAACGCCATCGCTTTCGTATGACCAACAGCGCTGCAGACATGCAGCGTCTTATCGACTTCTTGCTCGGCCTTGGTGGTCAATCTCGAGTGGCCCTAGAGCCCACTGGAGACTATCACCGCCCGATCGCCCATCGGTTACTGCAAGCCGGCTTTGAGCTCGTCTCGATCTCATCGGTGGCCCAGTCGAGGTTTCGCGAAGCGATGTTCAACTCGTGGGACAAGAACGACCCCAAGGATGCCGCTGTCATCCTGGAGATGCTCAAACAGGGGCGCACTCAGAGGTACGTCGATCCCATGCTGGCGGGTCACCATGACATCCAGGAGCTATCCAAAACCTATTACCAGATCAGCCGCGCCAGGACCAAGGTTCAGCACGCCATCATCAACCACCATGTGCCGCTGTACTTTCCAGAGATGCACAAGTATTGGACCAGCACCCGTAACGAATGGTGGGTGAGGTTCATGATCGAGTTCCCCACCCCTGCGCATGTGCGGCAACACACCTGCCAGGAGTTTATCGAGTTGGCTTCACCAGTGGTTGGCCGACGCGTCCATCGCGTTGCCAAGCTGACTGAGATCTGGGAGTGCTGTGCAGACTCCGGGGCGTTACCGCACGATCCGCAAAGCGTTGCGGTCCAGACCTTTCTGTTCACGCTGCATCACTACCAGCACCTCAATGACATGCGCCGCCAGCTCGAAGGACAAGCACAGAACCTACTGGCCAGCAATGCGGACTACATGAGCCTGATGTCCTTGCCGGGTGTTGGCCCCATCAACGCGCTGACCATCCTTGCCGAGGCCGGTAATCTGCGCCGGTTCGGGCATCACCGGCAGTTTCTGAAGTACTGCGGTTTTGACCTGGCTAAGAGCCAGTCGGGTGTTCGCCGCGGTCGTGAACAGTTGTCCAAACGTGGTAACGCCCGCTTGCGTCTGGCCTTCTGGCTGGCCGCCGTCGTTGCGATTCGGGCCCGCGAGAACTCGTTTCGGCAGAAGTACGATCGATACGTCAGCAGCAACCCCAAAGACCCCGACCTCAAGCGCAAGGCGCTCACGGCCGTGGCTGCCAAGATGGCGCGCATGGCGTACGGAATCGTCAAGAAGAACCAGCCCTACAGGCAGTTCTTTGAGCAGAGTTTGCCCAGCGGATCGATCCCTCTCAATAGGGCCGTCGGGGCGCCGACGTAAGTCGGAGACCCCTTAGATAATGCTCGGACCTTCCGCTGGGCTGCCTACGCTGTTTTAGGTACGGTGAAGATCACGACCACGTCGTGAATCTTGTTTCCACTATGGTTAACCGAGGCATCCATGTGCGGCGGAACCGCGTCGCTGATTCTGCTCATCGCTCTTTGCTATCGGCCGATCTGCTCTGCAAGACCGGATGCGATGCTGTTGTCATTTGCGGGAGCCCCTCTTGCATTTAGTACGTTGTCGGTCAGCACCGTATGAATGGTGTACGGCACGGCATCGATCAAGTTGCGCAGGAACTGTGCAGCAATCATCTTACCGGCTGTGGGATGGAGTTCGGTGAAGGCGAACTTGGAGGTCCTGTCGATGGCCACGAAGAGATAGAGCTTGCCTTGGGCCGTCTGCACCTCTGCGATGTAGCCGATCGGGTAGCTTTTGAATTTCTTCTTGGCTGGCTTGGTGCCCTCGACCTCAGGCAGTCGCGAGATGCCGTAGCGTTGGAGACATCGGTGCAACGACGAACGCGTCAGGTCCGGAATCTTTGGCTGCAGCGCGTAGAGGCAGTCGTCCAGCGGCAGCAGCGTGTGCTTGCGAAAGGCAACGATGACTGCTTCGTCCTCGATCGACAAAACGGTGGAGCATGCCTGTTTCGGCCCGGTTGGAAGATCGGTGACCGAAGTTCGCTCCACCGTCTTCTGATTAATACCGTAACGTCCAGAAAGCGCTCTCAGGCTCTCTTGACTATTTTGTATTGCTCGACGGACTGCCTCTGTCGTTGTGGCGCTGCCGTGCAGAACTTGGCCCATAGCGCTTCCTTCCATTTCGCTGAGAAGATTGCACCATCAAAACACGGGACTAAACACCTAGGCATACAGAGACGATGGGGTCATCACCCGAGACCAGCGTAGGCGGCGCTGGTCGGCTGCTGAGAAGAAAGCTATGTCCAATTTGCGACGGAACCTAGTACACCCAACTCGTCGATACAGAAGTCTGTTAGGTAGGCACTATGGGCACCTAAATCCACCTCCATTCGTCGGCCCGCCTGACGGCCACAGGGGCGTAACCTCGGTAAGCACGTTATCGCGGGAAATTGCTCAATTCCAAAGGCACCTAATTTTACGCACGCCTCCTTTCTAACCCATTGCTGAATCGCAAAATTCTTTCCGGCATCAACGCCGACCCATTTCTTATATCTCATCCAACGGTTAACTTCCCTCGTACTGAGGAACGCCTGAGCCAGGGACTCATCAATCTGAATAGACTTTGCACACTCAATATCAATGCCTACTTCGGCCTCGGACGCTATTGCTGCAACGATACCCTTGGAGTGTGCCCACGACACATACATACCATCTATGTCCAGAAGGTATGGGCGCCCGTGGGCTCCCCCACAGACACCACATTGCTGTGTTATGCGAATTGGCGTTTCCACTCCCGTGAAGCATAGCGCGGCAACCATGTGGCGGGCTAAGACATGGGCAGCGATAAAATCTAATCTGTCGACTTGATTAACAAAGAGATCTGCACGATTATGCTCAGCATCCGAAAAATACTTGATCCAGTGGCCATAAATAGCCAGTATCTCGGAACTGCGACCCACGATTAGGTCTCGAGTTAAATCACCGATGCCTATGGGAGTACGGAGCCTCCATACATATTGTGAAAGGCGGTCACTGCCCGAAGGCTTCACGGCGATATTAAAGGACATCAGGGTATATTTTAAAGCTTCTCGAAAAAATTAGTTTCACTATTATTTTAGCCACGAATAGGCGCTGTTGCACTACAGGGACTTTCCCTCAATGCACGACGAATTCCCGCTTTATGGGGGCTCTTGCCGATCAGCGAATCCACCGGTCATTCCGCTCCGACAACGACCAAAGACGACACTGTTGTGAATGGGTTTGAGCTGCAGTCCATGAGACGCTGTTGCATAAATGGAATGCACAACGAGCTTTCCCCAACCCCAGGCAAACTTATGCCAGAACCACCGTCTGAGGACGGCCCAATTCAATGAAGCGATCGAGAATGGCACATCGAATTTTCAGTTTATTTGAATCGACAGAGTTTTGTAGATAGTTCAAAGCCTTTTATTTCCGTTTCAATAGGAGTCCGGCATTGTTGCATAAAACAATTTTTCTTCAGGGCGGAGATTCTTTAGGAAAGGATCTTGCTCGCATATAAGGGTAAGAATATTTCTTGATCGCCTACTATGGAGAAAGGAAATTCATTTATGCAACAACGCCATTTTTGGGGCAAGATCAGTACTCTCCTTTTTGGCCAAACCTTTGGCGATACAACTCAGGGGTAATACCGGCATGGCGGCGCAGACTGCGCTGAAGGCTGTCAACAGATCCAAAGCCAGCACGCTGCGCTACACGCTCCAACGGCCAGGATGTTTGCTCCAGATGGTTTTTCGCATGATCCAGCCTTAACTCCTCCACGAAGCGAGCGGGTGTTTTGCCGGTTTCACTGCGGAACAGGCGTGCGAAATGACGCTCGCTGATCGCCATGCGTTCAGCCAGCATGGCGATGCTCAAATCGTTCCTTGGATTTTCGATCATCCATATCACGAGGTCACGGAAACGGTGATTAGCCTCCATTTGGGCTTGTAGGCCCGCAGAAAACTGCGACTGCCCTCCTGGGCGGCGCAAGTAGAGCACCAGATCACGCGCGATGGATAAGGCAACGGGTTGTCCGAGATCTGCTTCAACCAGGGCGAGCGACAAGTCGATAGCGGCTGAAACGCCTGCCGAAGAATAGAAAGGTGGGTCGGTGATATAGATGGCATCGGGTTCCACCTGCACGCTGGGGTAGGTCTTCGCCAACCGCGCACAGGCATTCCAGTGCGTGGTTGCCCGGCGCCCATCCAGTAAGCCCGCTGCGGCCAATGCGAATGCACCTGTACACACGCTGCCCATGCGCCTGACCATTTGGGCCTTGCGCCGCAGCCAAGGCAGGAGGCTTACAGCTGCCCCTCCGGGCTCGTACACCCTGACATCACCTCCAGCTATCAGCACCGTGTCAATAGGCCCATGGAGGTCGGCAACGGCAACGGTATTACCCCACTCCAAGCCGGAACTGGAACCTACCACGCCGCCGTTGGGCGATGCCAAAACGAGGCGATAGGCGGGGCGTCCAGATTTCGCGGCGCCAATGCGCGAAGCCTTGGAAAAGACCTCCCAAGGGCCGGACACGTCGAGCGACAGAAATCCATCGAAAACAACCAGTACCACGACGCGGGTCTGTGTTGATGTATTGAGTTGTCTGGCGGGCATGGCTGAAATTGCGGCAAGATTACGAAATTGCCAGCATAGCCTTGGAAGTTTCCCTTCTGGACTGCCACCGATCTGGTTCGACTGCTCCCGGTCTGGTAGACAAGAGGAGTAAAAAAGCCGCGCGGTACTTTGCAAGGGAGCCAGAGTGAAGTATCGCTTCATGAACGAACACCGTCATGAATATCCGCTGGCCTTGATGTGCCGGATTCTTCAGGTGGCACGGAGGGGGTGCGGATTTTGTATGCCTGGCTGCAATGCCCGGTGTCCGACCGAGCCAAGGACGACACCAGGCTGCTGGAGCTCATCTGCCATTTCTATGCTGCCAGCTGTGGCGTCTATGGTGCTCGGCGTGTCTTTGGCAACCTCCGTGAATCGAGAGGGGGCCAGCGAGGAGATCCTCCGATGTCTCAAATGCTACATCGTGCGCGAGCTGTTGCCGCTCATCATGGTCGATTTGACGGAGTCTTCGCGTAGCCCTTGACATAGGAGCGTCAATGCCGTCGCCGAGTTCTTCTTCATCAGCCTGAAGAGGGCATGCGTCCAAAAGCGAATCTAAAAGACCCGGGATTTAGCTCGCGCCGACGTCTTCGACTACATCGAGGCGTTCTGCTGTTAATTTCCACGCAAAACTGACCCGCCGGGGGCTAGTGGAGGTGCGGATAAAAACTTGGACTGGTTTTATGCGGCTAGGCCAAGTTTGTGCCGGTATTCCACAGGACTTAAACGTCCCAGAGATACCTTGATACGTTTTTCGTTGTACCAACGAATGTAAGTATCGACAGCTTCAATGAACTGCTCAATCGTCGTTGATTGCCAGTTGCCGGGATAGAACAACTCCATCTTTAGCCTTCCAAAGAAGCCTTCGCACGCAGCGTTGTCTGGTGAGCACCCTTTGCGGGACATTGAACGAACCAATTTTGCATCGTGCACCCGCGAGAGCCATCCCGGCCAGCGGTAGTGAGCTCCACGATCAGAATGAATCACAGGACGGCTCTCGCTGCCTTGAACAGCATCAATGGCCGCATCCAGCATTGTGTTGACGAGATTTGCGTTGGGATGGGGCCCAATGGACCAGCTCACCACCAACCCGTCAAAGCAATCAATCACTGGCGACAGGTAAACCTTGCCAGCAGGAATCTGGAATTCGGTAATGTCGGTGAGCCACTTCTCATTGGGCGCAGCAGCATGGAAGTCTCGATTGATTAGGTTTTGCGGGGCAGCACCTATCTCTCCAAGGTATGAGTTATATCTGCGGCGTTTGGGCTTGGCCACGATCAAACCCTCCTGCTTCATCAGCCGGCGAACCACCTTCTCTGAGATGCCCGTGCACTCCTTGAGCAGGGATGCCTGGACTCGGCGATATCCATAGCAACGGTAGTTGTTGTCGAAGATATCTGTGATGCTTCGGCGTACATCCAAGTATTTTTCAGTCAGCTTCAGCCTGGCACGACGGTAAAAATACGAGCTTCTAGCAAGACCTACAAGAGAGAGCAGTTCTGGCAATTTATACTGCCCGCGCAACGCCTCAACCAGCACGACCTTATCTTTGTTTGTCAGCCTATGCAGGTCAATGTCGGACCCATTTCTTAAGATTTCATGGGCCTGCTTGAGGAGCTCGCGCTCTATCTTCAGCCGCCGGACATCCTGGCGCAATGATTCAACTTGGCGCCGCAGCGCTGCTTCATCCAACACTGGCGATCGCTTTGGACTGTGTTTCATCGAGGCGGGGGCACAAGGGCCAAGCAACTGATTTTTCCAGTTGTACAAGGTTCCTCTGCATACCCCAAAATTGTCCGCTATCTCCTGCGCAGTTGATTGGCGGGTACACAGTTGCACCACGCCCTCGCACATCAAGGCATCAGGCTTTGTAGCCAGCCAAGATCTGCCTGCTATCGATTTGCAGGTGTCAGGGCAGTCTTGCCGAACCCACGCAGTCAACGTTCCTCGACCCGGATAACCCAAAGCCCTCATCGTTGCAGCAATACAGCGATCATGGGCGAGGTAATGAGCAACCGCCACCTGCCTTTGCTGCAGCGAATATTTTGGTGCTCTTGGAGCTTGGCTTGCTGGCAAATCCTGATGCTTCAGATAGTGCTGATACCAGCCTTTCAATGCGTTCTTGGTTGGGTATCCCAACTGGCGAATCGTGGCTCTGACACGCAAGCCAAGCTTGATGTAAAGCTCAACTACACGAATCCTGTCTGCGTATGAGTACATGAACTACCTCCTGGTAGTCCAAGTTTTTGTCCGCATCCCCAAAGGGTCACTTCTGGGTGGAAATCAACAGTTCTGCAACCGAACCCGCTGCCACAGTCATCTCGGCGGCATAGCCCCAAGGCGTTTGAACGCGCCTCGGCTTGAGGCTGGGATTTGTCTACCGAACCGGTAGCAGTCCAGTTTGAGCTTTGGCAATAGATGGCCGAATCTGCGGCGAAATCGTCAGTTTCCCCTTCTGGCGTGCTCCTATTCTGAGCGTCACTAAATGGCAAAGACTGCCGCGGCGACAAATGCAGTTTTTGAGTAACCGGAGAAAGCGATGACCTCTTCGATTGGCTGCGCCAAGCAATCCAGGCAAGACCGTATCAATTCCATTCGGCGTCTGACGGAATTCATGGACGAGAACAAGGAAAAAGTCATAAGGCTGCTGACGGGTCACGCTGGCTATGCGGCGGCGGCGGCCGAATGGCAGTCAAGCGTCAAGGCACTGAAAGGCGCGGAGCAAGAGGTACAGCAGCATGTCAACGATCAGTCTGTGGACTGCATGGCCGTTTTCATGCCGTCGAACATGGTGCTGTATTTCTACGTGCTGTACCTTGTCATTCCGTCTCTCTACACGCAGCGAATTTTTTTCAGGCCATCTTCGCATATCACCGAGCAGACCGCACTCCTGCATCAACTGCTGGAGCCAGTACATCAATTGCCCATTTCCCTGCAGCTTGTTAGCCAGAGGATATTCATTGAAGAATCAGTGTCTCGGGCCCAGTTGGTAGTGTTTACCGGCACGTACAAGAACGCTGAATTGGTGCGCTGCAGGCTTTCGTCTAACCGGCAGACCTACGTGTTCTTTGGTCAAGGCGTAAATCCCGCAGTTGTGGGCGGCAGTGCGGACATTGAGCGTGCTGTGCAGGATCTGATTACCGCCCGCATGTTCAATACAGGGCAGGACTGCATGGGGCCGAACGTGCTATTCGTTCATCAGGATCGGGCACACGATTTCAGCGAGTACATGCGTCAGCGACTGTCCAGCATGGTCTTCGGCCCGCGACATGATCCGCAAGCTGACTATGGGCCGATTTTCTACTCGTCAACGATGTCGACCTTGTCTCAATATCTAGCAGACAACGCCCGGTACATCCAGGCTGGCGGGACCATCGATTTCTCCAAGCGGAAGATCGAGCCCACCATTCTGCGGAGCAGCCTTGAAGACAAACCTCCGGTGGTCGAATACTTCGGCCCGATCTTCAGCATCGTCAGCTACCGCGACGAGGCCAGTCTCATGGCGGAACTGGATCAGAGCTTCTACCGGGATCGCGCAATGGGGGCAAGCGTGCATGGCAGTCCGGTACTGGCCAAATTCCTCCAAGCCAATCACATGGTCGCCATCGAGCAGACCTTGTTCGACATTGAGGATGGGAATTTGCCCTTCGGTGGTTATGGGCAGATGGCCAACTACGTGTTTCATGCCGGACGCGTGAAGCCTGCGCCCATCCTGCTGTCGCAGGTGGTGGGTGAGCATTTTTGATCACCGAAGCACGCTATGAGCAGCAATGCATGGGATCTCGTGATGCGCACACTGCAGCAATGGGACGTGCGAGCCGTTTTTGGTTTGCCCAATGACGACCTGGCGGCGTTGCAGGCAGTGCGGCGGCACGGCTTGCGCTGGATCTTGACGAGAGACCAGCGGAACGCAATGTTCATGGCCGGCGGACAGAGCCTGGCCAGTGGACGGCTGTCGGTCTGCGTAGTGGGTAAAGGGCCTGCCCTGGGCAACGCACTGACAGGCTTGCTGGAATGCCAATCGTTGTCCGCACCAGTGCTCCTGTTGGCCACCGGCACGGCCCAGGAATCCATCGGAAACGGCGCCTTCCAGGAGGCTGATCAGATGGCGATGGTGCGACCGCTGGTGAAGTGGGCCTACCGAGTCGAGCAGATGGAGCGCCTGGGCTGGGCACTGCAGCGAGCCGCATTCCTGGCAGTCAATGGTCAGCCGGGCCCCGTGTACGTGGAGTTGCCGGAAAACCTGGCAACGGCTCCTGCTGGGAAGCAGGTATTACTGCCATCCCCTCCATACCGTTTGTTATGTACGCCTGAGGTAGCTGTGCTGCAGGAAGCCTGGTACAGGCTGAAGCGGGCTCAACGGCCGATTCTCCTGCTGGGTGGCGGGGCCCTTGCGGCAGCGCGTGGCACAGGGCTCTATGAGCGTCTGGCCGAGCGCAATGAAATGGCTCTCTTCACAACAGCATCGGGCCGTGGCGCCGTAGCAGAGTCTCACTCTCTGTTCTGCGGCCTAGCAGGCATCTACACTGCCGAGGCGTTACGTGAGCTTTGGTTCCACGCTGACCTAGTGCTGGTGCTTGGTTCCAGGCTTGAGGAGACGGCCTTGGCACTGCTGCCGCAAATCTCTCCCGACGCGCAATGGATTCAGGTGGATGTCGAGCCGTCCAATTTCTCCCACCGTGTCGAAAGTCTCAAGCTGATGGGGGATGCCGCAGCCTGCGCAGAACATTGGCTTTCCCTCATGGAGACTCCAGCCCCAGCCGCCGCAGCGGGGGATCAGCCGGCAAAAGGCAAGTGGTTGATCCAAATCGCCAGATTGCGCAGACAGGCCCACGCGGACTGCAGCGCATACATGGCCGAGCTACCAGCCATCGAGCCGGGGTGCAGCGGAATCCGGCCGGCGGATGTTGTGAGGACACTTCACGGTATAGCGCCGCCGGATACGGTCTTTGTCCACGAAAACGGCTTGGCCGATATGTGGAGCTATTTCTACCCCTACTTTGCATTGAGGGATGGTCAATGCAGCATCGTTCCAAGCGAGCAAACCACACTGGGCTTTGGCGCGGCGGCAGCTATCGGGGTCAAGCTCGCGCGCCCAAACTCCCCTGTGATGGCCTTGGTCGGTGATGGCGCATTCAATCTCTTTCGTAGCGATCTTTGCACTGCGCCCGACCACGAATTGCCCGTGATCTATCTGGTTTTTAACAACAGCTCCTACGGGTGGCTGGAACGCCAGTGGCAGCAAAGTCTGCAAAATGGCGCCCCCCACATTTGTACCAGCTCAGGCTTTGGCTTCAATAGTGATCTCAATTTCAAACACCGAGACATTGTGCTGCTGCCAGTGCGGCACCGTGAGGCACTGAGCGATGCGCTGATCGCAGCATTTGATGCATATCAAAACCGTCAGACAGTCGTAGTGGACGTGCAGATCGACGGTATCGAGGTGGCGCCGGCCTTGGGTGATTTCTATGGCTGAAGAACTGCCACGATCTTCATGGCCCCTCACATGCTCCCTTGCCCGTCTCTTCCAGGATCGGGCCATTTCTTGTTCAACCTGATGGAGACAATGATGAATACAAACCGGCCGCTAACCAATGCAGACATGCGTGACCCCAGCCTGATAGCACCTTGGGCCATTGACGAGTTTGACATCTTCCATAAAAAGGTCACTCACTCAAGTTTCCCGTGCTACTTCGGCACGGTGGGGGTGAAGAAAGACGAGATGCGCTATGGCGTGATCAACCGGGACGCGCTTCATGAGTTGCCGGCAAAGCTCAATGAATTTATGCAGTTCGCGCGTGAGCACGCAGACGTTCGGCATGCCTATATCACCTTCTTTGAGCCAGAAAAAGAAGAGCATGACTTCGACCACTATCAAAAGCGGTTCTGGGAAATTGTCAACTATCTGCACCAGCATGATCCCCTTCCGTGGCCAGCGCATGTGACCGAGGATACGGAGAACCCCAACTGGGAGTTCTGCTTCTCGGGCGACGACATCTTCCTGTTCTGCGGCTTCCCTGCCTACAAGCAGCGCAACAGCCGACGCTTTGGGAAAAGCATGATGATCCTGTTTCAGCCCAAGCGCGTATTCATTGGTATCGAGGGTGCCACGCCTGGCGGCATTCAGGCACGGAAGATCATTCGTCCGAAGCTCCAAGCCTACGACGGAGACATGGAAATGCACCCGGATTTCAACGTCATTGACGAGACGTTGGCATTCCGGTGGAAGCAGTATTGCGCCTCTGATGACAACTCACCTGCTACGGGACGCTGCCCGTTCTCTGGAGCAAAGCAGCCTCCCCAGAAAGCCTCGGCCGGCAGCAGTATGTCCGCCGCCAGCGCTGACAAACCCATGTGAATTTATGTCCGTGAGGCCAACATGAGAGTCCAGCACGTAGGCTTGGCATTGCTAATAGTCGTGCTCTGGATGCTGAGCTTCCTGGCTGTGAAGCTGGGATTGCGCGACATGCCACCGCTGGCCTTGTCCACGGTGCGTTTGCTTCTGACTTCGCTGCCCTGGATACTGATACTGCCACGCCCCTCTGTGTCCCTGTACAAGGTGGCTCTATACGGTATCTTGATGTTCGCCATGCAGCTTGGTCTTCTGGCGGTGGCGATCCATCAGGGAGTCCCGGCAGGAATGGCAGCGGTGCTGCTGCAGGTGCATGTGTTCGTGACGGCAGCGCTCGCCGCGGTATTCCTGAGGGAGCGGCCGAGCCGGTGGCAAATCCTGGGCTCGCTGATCTCGTTCTCTGGGCTGGGCCTAGTCGCCATGCACGTAGGCTCCGCCGCCGGCGGATTCAGCGTGTTGAGCTTGCTGCTGATGTTGCTGGCAGCCTCGGCCTGGGGTACGGCTAACATTGTCAGTAAGCACTTGGGTCCTGTGAACCTACTGGCCTTGATCGCCTGGGGTAGTCTCTTCGCCTGGCCACCTCTGCTGCTGGCCTCACTGGTACTCGAAGGGCCGGAATTGGTTGTGCACAGCTTCCGAAATCTGTCGGGTGTCGGCGTGAGCTCGATGTTCTACATGGCGTACTTCGGCACCTTCTTAGCATACGCATTGTGGAGCAAGCTACTGCAGCTTTACCCCGCGACTCAAGTGGCGCCGTTCACCTTGTTGGTGCCTGTGCTGACCATCTTGTCGTCCGCTGTGGTCCTTGATGAGCCCTTGCTGCCGTGGAAGCTGGCCGCTGCCGCTCTGGTGCTGGCAGGTGTTCTCGTTGCAACGTTCGGCGCACGAATTACCTCGTACTTCCGGCGCTCCTCCGCATCCACTGGCTAGCTGGACGCTCATCCACACATTGCAGAGAAGACCGATGGCCCTCAAACTTTACTACTCGCCAGGTGCCTGCTCGTTCGCAGTACACGTGCTGCTGGAGGAGATCGGCCAGCCTTTCACTCAGGAGTGCGTGTCGATTCCACAAGGGATGACTAGCTCGGCCGGCTTCCTGCGGATCAATCCCAAGGGCCGTGTGCCGGTGCTCGTCGTTGGCGCCGAGGTGCTCACCGAGTTGCCCGCCATCCTGCTGTATCTCGCTCTGCGCCACCCGGAGGGAAACTGGTTGCCGACCGCCCATCCGATGGCCTTAGCGCGCTGCGCCGAATGGTTCAACTGGCTGTCGGGCACCGTTCACACGATGGCTGTGGGCCAGGTGTGGCAGGCCGGTCGCTTCATCGGCGAGCCCTGCTTAGAGGCTCAGGTCGAGGCTAAGGGCCGCATCAACTTGACTCAAGCCTTCGAGCGCATCGAAGGTCATTTAAGTCGGGAACCGTATGCCGTCGGCAGGCAGTACAGCGCGGTCGATCCCTATCTACATGGCCTCTCGATTTCCAGCCTGGACTCTGCATGCGCGACGACTGGAGGACCGGCCCGCAGTGAAACGTGTGCTCGAACGTGAGGGCATTGCCATCTGGGATTACATCGAAGGTGGATTCAACCCTCATCCGAAGCTCTGAAGGTCTCCAGGACACGAATTACGGGAACCCAAGCCAACCCTATCAGGAGTATGCATGCCCATTGAACAGACCTCTTCCTTGGCCGAGTGGTTGGAGCAAGAGCAGACGACCAATGCCCGCAGAACACTCGGCCCAGGGCCTGGGGTTGCCTCGCAAACGCAGACTTCAGGCAAATCCGGGCTCGAAGTCCTTCAGGCGATGCTGGATGGAGAAATTCCATGCGCCCCAATGGCGAAAACACTGAACTACACGCTGATATCCGTTGAGCCGGGTAAAGCCATATTTCAAGGAACACCGAGTCTGAATCTACTTAATTCCATCGGCACCGTGCACGGTGGTTGGTACGCCACGCTGCTGGACTCGGCTATGGGCTGCGCCGTCTACACCTTGATACCTACAGGGTACGGCTACACCACGGCCGAACTGAGCGTGAACTTGGTACGTAGCGTGTCACTGAATGTGCTGCGCGTACGCGCCGAGGGGACTGTGATCCACTGCGGGCGCAAGCTGGCCACCGCTGAGGCTCGTCTGATCGGCCCTGATGGGATGTTATATGCCCATGCGACAACCACTTGTTTGGTACTTAGAGCGGTCGATGCAACTGAAGCAGTGAGTGAACGCAGTTGAAGCTGCAAACCAAGAGAAACAAGACTCTTAAGCATCTCTGGAGAGGTCCTATGTCTAAGCACGATACGAGCGAAGAATTACATTGGTCAGAGACCGTTTTGTCGGCGGCGGTGCACGAAAGATTCGAGTTGATTGCCGCAACCTTACCGAACAAGCTGGCAGTCAAGACCCTGCATGGATCCGTGTCATACGGTGAACTCAACCAGCTTGCCAACCGTATCGCAAGTAGGTTACTTCGATGTGGAGAGCGACGACTACGAGATTTGCCCGTCGCTATTTTGATTCCCCAGGGAATCAACATGATTGCAGCAGCACTGGGCATCCTAAAGGCTGGAGGATTCTACGTTCCGCTTGATCCGAGTGTCCCCGTGGATCGCACCGAACACATGCTCCGGGATTCAGAGGCTCAGCTATTTGTAGTCGACGGCACGCTCTCATCGCAGAGCCGGGCCAGATTAACCGAGGCAGCTGCGCTGATTGATATTGACGAACTAGGGGATGATCTGGATGAGGTCAATCCGGCTGTTGGAGTGAAGGGTGACGATTTAGCATGCTTGCTGTACACCTCGGGAACAACGGGTACACCCAAAGGCGTCATGCAAAGTCATCGACAGCTAATGCACAACGTATGGGTTCACTCCAAGTCTTTCGAGATCAGCGCGAACGACAAGCAGTCATTGCTCTACCCCTGCAATGTCTATGGATCAATCCGCGACACCTTCAATGCCCTGCTCAACGGCGCATCATTGCACGTCCTCTCCGTCAAGAGTGAGGAGCTCGCACTCCTTCCAGACTGGCTGCGTAGCGAGGAGATCAGCATCTATTGTTCGGTTGCGACGATCTTCCGGCAATTGGGGCGCTGGCTAGACGAAAAGATCCGATTCCCCGATTTGAGAATCATCAAGCTGGGGGGCGAAGTGGTGTATGCGCAGGACATCGATCTTTACAAGAGGTGCACCTCTGATCAATGCCGCCTTTCCTGCGGTCTAGCATCCACCGAAACAGGTGCCGTCACGCAATACTTCATCAACAAGTCGACATTCCTCTCAAGCAACGTGGCACTGATGGGGCGCCCAGTCGAGGATGTAGAGATTCTCCTGCTTGATGACGCGGGATCGCTTGTTGCAGATGGCGAGGTCGGAGAAATCGTTATCAAGAGCGCATATCTCTCTCCGGGCTATTGGCGTAAAGCCGCTCTTAGCGCGGAACGCTTCTCGTCGGAACACAGAAGCGACCATGGCCGCCTGTTCAGGATGGGAGACCTTGCTCAGAAACTGCCAGATGGATCCTTCGTTCACCGAGGCCGCAAGGATCTGCAAGTGAAGATCCGTGGGAATCGGATCGAAATTCCCGAGGTGGAGCAGTCGATCTTGCGCACTGGCGCAACCCAAGAAGTAGTGGTAGTTGCGAAACCCGATGCGACTGAACAGCTCGTTCTCGTCGCATACGTGGAATGGACGCAAGCCTGGGCCGGTGATGCATCTGATCTACGTCGAATGCTCGAAGAAAAGATTCCTGCCACCATGATCCCTTCACACATCGTCGTTATGGAAAAGATCCCACTGCTTCCGAATGGAAAGAAAGACAGAAATGCCCTGGCCGCGTTGAAACTTCCCGCGCTCTCCAATGAACACGAGGAGCAAGCCCCAGTTGATGCCGTGGAAGACATCTGTTCTCGTGCCCTGGGGGTACGCCCCTTGCCAAGGAAGATTAACTTCTTCGAGCTTGGGGCTGATTCACTGAAACTCGTGAGCCTCTATCGGATGCTCGTCAAGGAGTTGAAGGTCAATTTGCAGCTGGTGGATATATTCCAACACCCGACTGTGGAGTCGCTCTCTGGGCACATCCTCACCAAGGCAGCATCGAAGCCAGCTGTTCGGCTGCGCCAGGAAATGGCTCAACCATTGCTGCCTGAAGTAAGAAAGCGCCCCGAATCGCAGCGATCTCCCATCGCCATCGTCGGCATGGCCGGGCGTTTTCCGGGAGGGCGGGAGCTTCCGGAATTCTGGAAGGATCTAGTTCACGGCGTCGAGATGCTATCGCCTGTTGATGTCGAGACGCTGCAGCGACAGGGGATCGCGGTCGAGGCCATCCGCGATTCGGATCGCGTGCTGGTGACCTCACTGCTACACGACATCGAATACTTCGACAACGAGTTCTTTCGGATGACGCCTCGGGAGGCTGAGTTAATGGACCCTCAGATCCGGGTTCTTCTGGAGTGCAGTGTCGAAGCCTTTGAAGATGCCGGCGAGTTGCCATCACAGACCCCGCAAACGGCCGTTTTCGTCAGCGTGGGGAAAAGCGACTACTACCTCAACAATGTTCGGGCACGAGACGACTTGATCGCTCAGATCGGAGATCGGCGCGCATTACTGTTCAACGACCGGACCTACGCCGCATCCTTTCTTTCCTACAAGCTCGACCTGCAAGGGCCCAGCATGCATATCGACACGGCGTGTTCATCCTCTCTGGTCGCCGTGCACAATGCGGTTCGAAGCCTTCAGGCAGGGGACTGCAAGCAAGCGCTAGCGGGAGGGGTCCGTGTCATTGTTCCTCACGGGCATGGCTATGCTCGTGGGGAAGGTGGAATCGAGTCGTCAAACGGTCAATGCCGTCCCTTCGATCGCAACGCATCTGGAACGGTGTTCGGCAGCGGCGCTGGCGTCGTTCTATTAAAGCGGTTGGAGGATGCGCTGAGTGAAGGAAACCATATCTATGGCGTCATCCGGGGCTCCGCAGTCGGCAACGACGGCACGGAGAAAGTGGGTTTCACAGCGCCAGCAGTAGCAGGGCAGATCGCTACCATCGAGCGGGCGATCCACGACGCCGGCGTGGCCCCGTCAGATATCCACTATATCGAAGCGCATGGAACGGCGACTGTTGTCGGTGATCCGATCGAGATCACCGCATTGAATCATGTCTTCTCAAACTATCCCAGCGGCGCTCGGTGCCCAATCGGATCGATAAAAGGCAACGTCGGACACTTGAGTACCGCATCGGGAGTTGTGGGGTTGATGAAGGTCGCTCTGGCGCTCAAGCATGGGATTCTTCCGGCAAGTATCAACTACGAATCACCGAATTTGCACATTCCATTTCACCAAGGGCCTTTCTATGTCAATACGAAGTCGGTGCCCTGGAAAGATTGCACGGGCTCGCGGTTGGCAGGGGTGAGCGCTTTCGGGCTAGGCGGCACAAACGCCCATGTGGTGCTCGAGCATCACCAGGCAATCCCGATGCGCGGCTCAGCCACCGATTCTGATGGAGCGGAGATCTTTGTCCTTTCGGGGCAAACACCCCGCGCACTTGATGCTTATGTCGCCAAAATAGCATCCTTTCTTCGCGCCCAGCCGCTCATTCCGTTGAGAGACATAGCGTTGACGCTTGCGTGCGGCAGGGTACACCACCCCTACGCAGCGACCTTCGTGGCCAGTACTACATCGACGCTGTTGGAGGAAATGGACGATTTCTTGGCATCGAAACTAAGTCGGGTGGCTCGGATGCAGCCGAAGGTTGCCTTTCTTTTTCCAGGCCAAGGGACTCAACACATCGGGATGATGCGTGACCTCTACTTCAACGTCCCCTCGTTCTCCGAGTGCGTGGACAGATGCTGTGAGATCCTCGACCCGCTGCTCCAAGAGGATGTACTTCGGATTGTCTTTCCTCATCCTGGTGATGAGGCAGTTGCGGAGGAAGCGCTCAAGCAAACGCGCATATCGCAGCCCGTCCTGTTCATGTTTGAATACGCACTGGCCCAATTGTGGATCCGCTGGGGAGTCTCCCCTGCCGCGTGCATGGGACACAGCCTCGGCGAGTATGTTGCGGCCTGCATCGCAGGCGTGTTTTCGCTCGAAAGCGCGCTCGACTTAGTTGCGGCCCGTGGCCGCCTGATGCAAGCAGTTTCCCCAGGTACGATGTTGGCTGCCACCTGTTCTGTGCAGCAGCTTGATGATGCATTGACAAAGACGGGGTGCTCATTGGCTGCCATCAACTTCACAATGCAACAGGTCGTCTCTGGTGATTTTGACCAAATCGACCGCTGCCAGGTCGAGTTGGAGAAAGAAGGCATTCGCTGTGTACGTGTGAATACATCGCATGCCTTTCACTCGCACATGATGGATGGCGTGCTAGATGAATTCAGGCGCTGCTTCGACGGTATCGAGATGGCCCCCCCCAGTTTGCCCATCGTCTCAAATCTGACGGGAGACTGGCTGTCAGCGCACGAGGCGACGAATCCGGACTACTGGGTTCGCCACCTTCGCCAGACGGTTCGCTTTCACGACGGCGTCGAGAGGCTGGGTTCCATGAAGAACCTAGTTTTGATTGAAGTCGGGCCCGGGCAAGTTCTCAAGAACTTCGTGGAGGCGTCTTCAGGAATGGTGCCAACTAAGGTGATCTCTTCATGCAGACACCAGAAGAGCCCCATTTCCGACGACACGGCTTTCAAGCAGGCACTGGGCCGTGCCTGGGAGTTGGGGGTAGGAGTGGATTGGCATCGCTATTACGGCGGCGGCAATGGTCACAAGATCTCGTTGCCGACCTACCCGTTTCAGCGCAAAAGATTCTGGATCGATCCGCTGCTGGAATCAGCGACATCTGCCGGCTCCAACGGGTCCGATTCGTCCCAGCCAGCCGACGAACAGATCTCCACCGTACCAATGGACATAGATTCCTTCATTTGCGGCGTCTCGGGAATATGGGAACGGCTTCTGGGTGTTGAAGGAGTGCAACAGGGCGACAACTTCTTTTCATTGGGCGGAGACTCAATGGTTCTGATGCAGATGCAGAGACTGATCTCGAAGGAGATGGGAATCTCGTTGGACATAGGTCAGCTATACCGAAACGCAACGGTACTGGGAATAGCACATGACCTAGTGCGCTGCTCGGGCACCCTGTCGACAAGGGCTCCACAAGTGAGCGACGCAAGTCCTACAAGGCGCACAAGTGCGCAGACATCCCATGCGGAGAACTTAGAACAGGATGTTGCGACGCTCTGGGAAAAAGTACAAAACGTGTAGGTACTCGAAGCAAACCGGCCATCCAACCCAACGGACGGCAACAACCACAACCAACAAAAAAATCTCACTATGGACTACAGTGCAACCGCCTACATCTGTATCTTCCTCGCCGCAATCCTGATTGGTTTTTCCAAAACATCCGTAGGGGGTCTGGTGATCCTTGCAGTCCCACTTGTGGCCATCGGATTCCCTGGTAAGCAGTCCACCGGCATCATTCTTCCGTTGATGGTCTTTGCGGATCTGCTCGCTGTCCTCTACTACCGGCGAGACTGTGATTGGCGGGTCATCCTGAAGTTCTTCCCGCTGACCGCAGCCGGGGTCGGGATAGGCTACCTGATTCTGGATGCCATACCAAACAAGGTATTCGACCTCGTGCTGGGTGTCACGATCATCGTAATGCTGTTGACTGGGATGGTGGTGGAGCGCGTGAAACTGGGACAGATAGCCCAGTGGAGCTACACCATCGTCGTCGGTTTGCTGGTGGGAGTCGCCACCATGCTGGCTAACGCGGCGGGCCCGCTCCTAGGCATCTATTTTCTGCAGCTGGGCATGGACAAGAAAGGATTCATCGGAACGCGCAGCTGGTATTTCCTGCTGCTGAACGCCTTCAAGCTCCCCTTCTCGGCCAGCATCGGCCTCATCACTGCGGATTCGCTGATCCTAAATGTCATGTGCATTCCGTTGGCACTGCTCGGCGGCTACATAGGGTATCGGTTGATCGGAATTCTAAACGAAAACATCTTCAAACGCTGTATCCAGGGCGCGGCGCTGATCGCCGCAGCTCAACTCATCTATAGCGGCATCAGGTAATCCGTCGAGATGTGCAAGGAGACTGTCACATGCAACGCAGAAAGCGCCATAAACCAGTAATCCGACCGACCACTGGGGTGCCGGAGATTTTTGAGATAGGCCAATATGGTGACATCTCGCACCTTCCATTCACACTGCGCATTCTGCTTGAGAACATTCTGCGCAATGCCTCCCGCATCACACACGCAGCCGAGCTGATCGAGGCAATCCTTGCATGGCCGGAACCCGAGAGCCATCGAATGGAGATGCCTTTCTATCCTTCGAGAATTCTCATGCAGGATTTTCTTGGTGTCGCAGCACTGGTGGACATGGCCGCCATGCGTGACGTCATCCGGGAATGCGGTGGTGACCCCAATCTTGTGCAGCCGGCGATACCCATCGAGCTTGTGGTTGACCATTCGGTGCAGGTCGATCACGCAGGAGAATCAGATGCGGAAGAAAGGAACCTAGCAAAGGAGTATGAGCGCAACGGAGAACGCTACGAGTTCTTGCGTTGGTGCCAGGACGCATTCGATGATGTGAGGATCATCCCGCCTGGTAAGGGCATAGTTCATCAAATCAATCTCGAATATCTGGCGCGCGTCGTCTGCGAGCAGCAGTTGGAGGACGGGCAATGCATTGCCTTTCCCGACACCGTCATAGGAACAGATTCGCACACCCCCATGGTCAATGCGCTCGGCGTCCTTGGATGGGGCGTTGGCGGAATTGAGGCTGAGGCTGCGTTGCTGGGGTTGCCGGTGCCTATGAGCATTCCCAGAGTTGTAGGCATCCGGCTGACTGGCAGCCCGCAGGCCAGCGTCACTGCAACCGATATCGTTCTCACTATCGTCGAGAGGCTTCGTCAGATAGATGTGGTTGAGAGTTTCGTCGAATTCATTGGGCCTGCCGTTTCGAAGCTTTCCGTATTCGATCGCGCCACTATCTCAAACATGGCCCCCGAATATGGGGCTACTACGGGGTTCTTTCCAATCGATGAGCAAACGCTGCATTTTCTGCACCTGACGGGGCGCACGCCCGAAGATGTGACAAGGGTTGAGAGCTACGCGAGAAGACAGGCGCTCTTCTATGATGCACAAGGCAAACAGCCATGCTACTCGCAAGAGCTTGAGATTGATCTATCGGTCATTGTTCCTTGCGTGGCAGGACCCGCGAAACCCCACGACCGAGTGCCTCTGGAATCCGCTGGAGCGGTCTTCGGGGAGGCATTGAGAAAGGCAACGGAAAGTGGATCGACCAAGGCAGACAATAGCCACGACACAGCGCCTACCTTGATGGAAGGTGCCGTGGTGATCGCCGCCATTACCTCATGTACCAACACCTCGAATCCGGCCTCGATGATTAGCGCGGGGCTGCTCGCGAAAAACGCAGTAGCACGCGGCTTGACAACCAAGCCCTGGGTCAAGACATCCCTTGCACCTGGATCGCGCGTGGTCGAGGACTATCTTGGCCGAGCGGGATTGATTGATCCATTGGAGCAACTCGGTTTTCACGTCGTAGGGTACGGTTGCACTACTTGCATCGGAAATTCAGGCGCGCTCAACGAGCAGGTCGCCGCACAGGTCAAGGCGCGGAATCTGGCGGTATGCGCGGTGCTATCGGGAAACAGGAACTACGAGGGACGCATTCACGACGACGTGTGCATGAACGTGCTCGCCTCGCCCGCCCTAGTGATTGCCTACGCGCTGGCCGGGCGGATCGATTTTGACATCGCAAATGCCTCGCTCGGTACAACGCCCGGAGGGGAGCCCGTATATCTGCGAGACATCTGGCCTGAGCGCACGGATGTGGAGAAAGCCATTGCCGCACACGTCAACGCTGATCGCTATAGAACCATTTATGCGTCGGTGTTGGAAGGCGGCGAGCGCTGGGATACCCTCGCGCAGATTCGCAGTCCGTTATTCCACTGGCCCGATGACTCTACATACATTCAAAGGCCTCCATATGTCGTGCGTCCCAAGCAACTGTACGATGATGTGATTTCGATCCAGGATTCGCGCGTGCTTGCGATACTGGGTGATGCCGTCAATACTGACCTGATCGCACCTGCGGGAGCCATTCCGGTGGATAGCCCCGCCGGGAAATACCTCCTCGCCCGAGGTATTCGTCCGGAGAATTTCAACTCCTACGGATCGCGCCGTGGTAACTCCGACATCTCTGTGCGGTGCATCCTTTCGAGCCAACGGATCAGGAACAAACTCATCGCTTCAGGAGAAGGTGGAATGACGATCCACCATCCAACGGGGCATATTCTTCCCATCTTCGATGCGGCGATGCGATATGTGGAAAGCGATACACCCCTGGTAATTCTCGCAGGGAAGCAGTACGGCGCTGGATCGTCCAGAGATTGGGCTGCAAAGGGACTGGCAATGCTGGGAGTTAGGGCCGTAGTCGCGGAGAGCTTTGAGCGCATTCATCGGGCCAACCTTGTCGGCATGGGTGTGCTTCCGCTGGAACTCTCCGAAGGACGGTCTTTGTCGTCTCTCGGCTTGCGTGGAGATGAAGTCCTGGCCATTCACTGCCCGATGGTGGTCAAGGGAAGTGGCACCGTTCAGGCGATTGGTGATGATCGGACATTGGAGTTTCAGGTGACCGTCCGCATCGACACGGAGCAAGAACTTTCCTATTTGTGTAGCGGCGGAATCCTTCCCTATGTGGTAGGAGGGTTTCTCAAGCGCTCCGAAAGTCCGCAATGATCGTCTGTCCTCGGCCCCTCCCAAGTGCAGCGGTGCGCCTGTTCTGCTTTCCATATGCAGGAGGAGGCGCAAGCTGCTATCGCCAGGTACTGGCATCGCTGCCTGGCGACTTCGAGCTGTGCGGCATTGAGCTGCCCGGTCGGCAGGCGAGGCTGCAGGACAGGCATCCGACGGACTTCGCTATGTTAGTTACAGAAGTGGACGAAGCGATTCGGCCCTGGCTTGACCGGCCATTCGCGTTCTTTGGCCATAGCATGGGAGGGTGGATGTCTTATGCGCTAGCGTGCCGGCTGTATGAGTACAGAGAAGGCCCTCTACCTTGCGCGCTGATCGTCTCGGGCTGCCGTGCACCCAGTGTGCCTTTTCGGCCACCTCTTCTTCATCTTACCGACGATGCTGGTCTCTATCAACGGCTAATGGCCAATGGTATCGACGAACTCGGCATGCCAACGGAACTGTTCGAACTGATCAAGCCCGCCATTCGAGGTGATCTTGCACTCCTCGAAACGTGGTCATGGCCCTCTCTGATCCGACTCTCTATTCCCATTCATGTCTTCGGTGGGATTGATGACAAGGACGTGGATTTCGCGGCGCTGGACGGCTGGCGCGCGATGACCTCGGAGGCATTCACGCTAGACCGACTACCTGGCCGCCATTTCTTCATACATGAGAACCCGGTGCTTTTCTCGCAGTTGCTTTGCCGGCGCGTGTTGCAAATCCAGACCCCTTCAATGTGAAAGGTTCCCATGCCTGCTGAAGAGTTGAACGCTGCGCGTTCGTTGGAGAGAACAGTTTTGATAACTGGAGCCACCGGCTTCGTCGGAGCTCACCTTCTTGTCGAACTGGCAAAAATCGCAGGCATCGGGCGTATCTACGTTCTGCTGCGCCGAAGCGGTCGCCAGCTCGATCTTGAATCGAAGCTCGCCCTAAGCTTTAACCGGTTCGAGCTTGTACCGCTACAGCCTTCACCCAGAATCGTGATAGTCGAGGCCGACTTGGCGCTGCCTACACTGGGACTGTCAACAGCAACGCAAAGCATGTTGGCCAACGAGGTCGATACCATTTATCACGTTGGCGCGCAAGTCAACCATCTCTTGCCCTATTCAGAGCTCCGCACCTCCAACGTCGAAAGCACGGCACAACTCGCTCGGTTAAGTTTGCAGGGGCGCCCCAAGGTGCTTAATTTCGTCTCCACCCTAGGGGCAGCGGCCCGCCGGACACCCCAGGGTTTGCTGGCCGAGGACTTCCCAGATGACACGCCACTCGAAAGCAGCATGGGGTACTTTCAGTCGAAGTGGGCATCAGAGCGGCTTCTTGCCCGTGTTCACGCAAGCGGATACCCAGCGAACATCTTTCGGCTGGGCCGGATTACCGGGCACAGTGTCACAGGCGTTTCGTTGCACCAGGACAATCAGCTCTTCATGCTGATCAAGGGATGTATCCAGCTAGGTGCCGCTCCGATGATGGAGCGTCTTATCAACATGACACCAGTAGACACCATCTCACGCCTGATGGCGGCCCCTGAGTTCTTGGGCACAGGTGGGCAAGTATTCAACGCTTTCAACGGCGCAGAACTCGTCTCGTGGAGAGAGATCATCGACTGGCTCGCTGCACAAGGCTACGTCATGGAGCAGATGCCGTTTTCCTCATGGCAACGCAGGCTGGACGCAATTGCCGAGGACAACGCAATCTACAAGTTCCTTCCGCTCTATCGAAAGGACGATGCGGAGCATCGCGTGCTGAGCTCTGCCATCAACATCGACCAGTATGAAAGCAAATTCGCCATGAGAGCTATGAGCCGTAACGGCATCGCCTATGAGAAGCGCAAGGGCGAGTTGCTGACCACCTATTTCGAGTACCTCTGGCGATCGGGTTTCCTTACTCATCCTGCGGAACGGTGAAATTTAGAAGTGGTCCCGGTTTTTTGAACAGTTGGCGAAGCGAGATTTCTTCCCGTAAAAAAGCCTGAGATCAGGCCAAACCTAGAGAAATCGATGACCATCAAATCAAGACGCAAACACAGTGCTAATAAGGACTCCTATTGGAATGGAAATAGGAGGCTTTGAACTATCTAAAAAACTCTGGTCGATTCACTATGACAGCCGCTAGCCGTGGTGCTTGTGAGCACTCTGAACCAACAGCTCCCACTTTTCCTCGTAGGTTTTAAAGCCCAGCCCACGCTCAAACAGCTGGCGAATAGTTGTGAATGCTGCAGCTTGCTGCGTAGGGCTCCGAGCCAGCTCAATGTCCAAGCCTGTTGCCGTTTTGACCTTTTTACGGGCATCGCGATAGGCATCCTTGGAAACACCACGGCTAAAGGCTAGAACATCACCCAAAAGCCAAAGCCGAAGCTTGTTTTGCATGGCTGGGGACAGCAGATTGATACCGTTGGTGTCTGGCAGCACACCCTCCGCTTGCTTCAGCTTGTAGAGCCAAGGCAACAGCTGCTTTTTGGCTACGTCTTCGTTCCACGCCATTGGTGACGACAACTTGAGACGTGCCAACTCCTTGCCACGCAGTGTCAGTTCAAAGCGCACCAGTCGATCAGCAACCTTGGTCAAGTATTCGCACCCATGAACATGAGCCGGGATTGCACGCCCCTTCTTCTTCAACTCAATACCCTTGCGATACCACTTGAGGGTGCGGCGTTTCGAGCCCTGACCTATGTAGCCTGTTTCCAAGCCATACAAGCTCACATCACCAGCGTTGCTGACGATGTATTCACGCAGCGCGATCATCAAGGCTTGAGCGTAGTCCGAAGATCCGCAGTCAACATGCACTGTCACATCAACACGCGTGAGTGCGTACTGGCCGCGGCCAATAGCTGCACGCTCCTCCGGCGAGGGAACAAAGCCTAAGAGCTTGAATGCTTTCTTGATAGCAGCAAGAGCTCCCGCGTGCACGTCCAAGTGGCCTACGATGTTTTGCCCTGTTAGAAATTTGGGTACGCTGAACTCCAGCAACAACGCCTGGCAGTTTTCTTGGCTAAACATTTGAACGCACGCACCAGTATCTGGGCATTTGATGAGGAACTTGTAGCCATCCTGCTTGACGTTGGCATTGTTCAGCGCAAGTTCTTGCAAGGGTGGGTGAAGTACCCGCACCTTGACCTTGACCGTATCAATTAGGAATGAGTGAAACGGCTTCCACACTTTGACTTTAGCTTTAACGTTGGTGCTAGATTCCAACTGGGCATCTAAGTTGGGGCTGAAATCCACGTCCACCAGTGTCGTAATACGCTTGAACTCTGCAAGTGCAGCACTACAAGCTTTCGCCATCCAACGTTCACGCAAAGTCAATGGTGCTGCACCACGAGCTACGTTATTGAGGTTCATTTGTAATATCCAGGGGCTTGAGCAGGCTGATGTCATGTATTACAGCCAGCCATGAATTGGTTGATGCGTACTGCCACGCTGTCGTGCTAAATGCTTGTGACGTTGTGACAACGTGACAGCAAGAGCTCGTTAACGTGCAAATTCAGACGAATCGAATGCGGCCAAAAACCGCATAAAAGCGTTTGCGCTCTGATTCACCGCTCATGCTGGGAACACGCTTCTGATACTGATAGCCAGCACCTTTGGTGCATTTCAGAAAACCCGCAGTCGAGAGCGCGCGAGCGGCAGCTTCGGTTCCATACTTCTGACCAACGAGCTGCTCAAAAACAGAAGGTAAGAACAAAAATTCCGCATCCTCGCCGTGACCAACGCGATACCCATAGATGCGGGAGTGCTCTGGTGAGTGGAACTGCGCCAGAGGAGGAAACTTGCTCGCGTTCTGGTCAATACATGCACGTACAGTTGCCACTACTTGCTCAGCAACGCTGTGACTGCCATGAATGTTGCGTTTCAAGTGCTCTTCAAGCACCAGCCGAACTGCCGAAATGATGGCTTTGCGATCAATGTCCAGCAATCCGAAGCGCCGCGCCAACATCCCCGCGCAGCACCAAGCAGCCATACCCTGCACCAGGCGAGCAGTAACCGGGTTGTTGACAGGTAGCCCTTCCAACAACTCTTCCTCAAATTGAGCAAGGTTTTTTCCAAGCCAGCTGCGAATGTTGGATGCATTTGTAGCCACGCTATGCACCCAAGCGTCCCAAACTGCACCATACACACGAGACGTAGCAAGTTTCATGTGCTCAGCGAACTGCTTGGCCGTCATGTTGTCGGGCAGGACATGGAAGGTGCCATGTGGGGCCTGAATGTGCACTTCGAGCAAGCGAGCCGCAATGCCCTCGTTGACCTTGACCCGTACTCCCGACGTAATTTCGGCCACAGTGCTTTCGTTGGCGGCTACCAGCGCGGCACGAATGGCACCACGCTGAACAACTTTCTGAGCACCTGAGCTGACCTTGCGATTCGCGCCGTTCTCAATGTCGAAAACCAGCTTGATCAAATCGGAAGGAACATCGGCTTGGCGAAGCTCATCCATGAACGCTGGCGCATCCGAATGTTCACGCAACTTGAGCTCAATACCTTTGGTGGTTCCCGCAAAGGTCTCAATAGTCTTGCCAGAGCTGATAAGCGACTGCCCAACACGCAGCAGTGTTGTTTTGCCTTGGCTGCTGGGGCCAACAAACATGAGCACCAATTTCGGCAAAGCGAATGCTTGGCTCAGCAAGGCAGCCAAGCCAGCTAGCACGGCAATCAGCATGTATGGGTTACGAACAACGTGCACCCCAACTTCTGACATCCAGTCGTTTTGCGTTCCGGATGCAGGCGGATAGGCAGCAACCTCCTTGGAAACGAGCAGCGCGATAGGTGGAGACTCTTCACCAAACATATGGATCTTGTCGCGCCACACGAAAAATTCGATGACCTTGCCGCCATAGTCCACCCGATGGTAACCATCACGGTCAGCGATGTAAGCGGGTCGATGGTGGTGAGGCTGACGGATCAGCGCAGCAAGCTCATTACCGCCCTTTCGAGATTGGAACGGGCTCAAGTCCGCGTCCACCGCAAGCGCCGTAACCTCTTCCAAATTTCCATTGCTCATCTTCTTCAAGTCAATTGGGCTCAGCACGGTTTCAGCGGCTTCGTTTACTGACTCGACAGCAAGGTGGCCGGTTCGCTTGCCGAATTCATCGACAACACGAAAGACTGCTTTGATGGCCTTAGGCAGAGGGGACGGAGCATGCTCCTCGTCGAGGTTCAACGGTTCTTTGGCACGTTTATCCTGCTTCACCGGAGAAGGAATGTCCTGCTGCGGGTTTTGTGCTGTGGCAGCAGTGTGCAGCGTGGGGCTGCTATGAGCCTTTTTGCGCTTCATGCTGCCCCACCGATCTGCTCGTCACGCTCAGAGATGCGCGCTTTGATGTATGCCTCAACCTCGCTCAGGGGCCAAGCGACCATGCGGCTGCCGACTTTGACACCTGGTTTGAACTCACCCTTAGAGATCCGAAGATATAAAGTCGAGTTGGACCAACCGGTCATCTCCAGAACTTTGCACTTGCGAATCAGTGCCTCTTGAAATTGTTGTGCCATTTAAGCCTCCTTGAAAGAACTATTGAAGTTGGTTCAATGAGTCCCGTCGAACCCATCAGCATCCGGATGGGTTCAATTTTGGAGGCGCGACATCCCTGAATTTCTAACCCATGACTAACCCATCAAAACTGATGATGAGTCGAGTTGACGGGTCACGGATGATTGCGTATGGAGCTGTTGTTGTAGTCCCCTCGAATTTCTGAGACTGAATCGACCAGAGTTTGGTAGATAGTTCAAAGCCTCCTATTTCCGTTTCAATAGGAGTCCTTATGAGCAGTCAACGTTACCCCGAAGAATTCAGGATTGCAGCCGCCAAGCAAATCCCGGAACACGGCCACAGCGTGGCCGATGTCTCTCGCCGCTTGGGGGTGAGCGCACATAGCCTGTACAAATGGGTTCGCCAGCAGCAGATGCCAGTCAGTCCGACTGAAGTACGCCTTCATCGCCATGCATCAAGCATCCTGCACTGGCACAGATCGTGGCCACGCAATTGCAAAGCCAGTGGTCGCCTGAGCAAATCGCAGGATGGCTCAAGCGGACATACCCAGGTGAAAAGGATTGGCAGGTGTCGCACGAAGCCATCTACCGCACGTTGTTCGTTCAAGCGCGTGGGGCCTTGAAGAAGGAGTTGCTGACGCACTTGCGCCGGACCAGAAGGATGCGCCGCTCGCGCCACTGCACCCAGAAAACGCCCATCCATGGCCGCATCGTGGATGCAGTGCCCATCAGCGAGCGGCCCGTGTGCATCGAGGACCGGGCAGTGCCGGGCCACTGATGCTGTTCGGTGGCGCACATAGCCGATCGCCACCTTGGTGAAGCGGCACACGCGCTACGTGATGCTGGTCAAGCTGGCGGACAAAGACTCGTATACCGTCGCAGCAGCGTTGGCCAGGCATGCCCGCATCTTGCCGCAAGAACTCTACCGATTCTTGACGTGGGACCGAGGCTCGGAGATGGCAGGCCACAAGCGCTTCACCACTGACACAAACATCCAGGTCTACTTCTGTGACCCACAGAACCCTTGGCAGCGCGGCACCAACGAGAACACCAATGGGCTGCTGCGGCAGTACCTGCCCAAGAGCATGGATGTGTCTTGCTACTCGTAGCAGGAGTTGGATACGATTGCGAGAAAATTGAATGAGCGCCCAGGAAGCCTCTGGGATTCAGGACACCAACGGAGATGTTCAACGAATGTGTTGCATCGACCGGTTGAACCCGCACCGAGAACTGGCTCTTCCATTTGTAGTACGTCGGCTCGCTCACGCCAAGCTTTCTGCATGTGTCGCCAACCTTGCCCCCATCTCAACCTCTTTAAGGATGCTGACTATCTGCGCTTCGCTGAATCTGGATTTCTTCATGTAGAGACTCCGTTGGTTTGCGAATTCTCTACTTCCCGCTGGCTCAGGTTCTCAAGGGGACTACATGCGTCCAGTTAGTGGTCTTTTAACGTTTTTTGCTGCCACTTTATACCCCCTCATCTTCCATTATTTTTTTTCTTTTAGTTCCCAGTATGCCTTAAAGCATTTTTCTACAAGATTTTCAATGGCATGCTGCCCGAATCCATGAACTTTTTCAAACCCGACCTCTTCTATATCGTCAAGCCAATTAAAAATCAAATCCATGTCTAAAGATTTAATTTTCCAATCAATGCCATGATTAGCACATGAAATGATATAAAGCATAGCCTGCAGCCTTTTTATTTCCTTTGTTGCATTGGCCTTATCTTGCCTATTGGCTGCAGATTCTTTGGCTTCATTCTCACCAGAGCTAAAATAATAATTTTTCTTCTCTTTGTCAGCCTTGGATGCAAGATAAAGTCTTCGCTCCTTTTGTTTTTTATGGATTAGCTCCAACCCTTCCGGAAAAGAACTCTTTCCGTATCTATTCCAAAGAAATTCAATAGCACTAATGACATCGACTTGTGTATTTCTTAAATCTATTTTCGTTTTTTCTTTTTTCCCCGTTTTTATGGAATTTACTCCCAAGTGCGGGTCGTAGTACACAAAATCACCTAATTGATTTCGATCAGACTGCAGCACCTTACTCATTTCACGAGTCCGCTCAAAATAATCAGACCTCCATTTTTTGTCTATGGATTTTTTCTCCTTGACTACCGGAAGTATTGGTGCAACATCGCCAGCCATTGCAGAGATCTCCCACAATGATCTAATCGAGACGATACATTCCATCGCCCAATCTGGAGGCGGAATGCTTTTATTATTTTCATTGAAATCAGAAAGAGTAAATTCCCTCATTTAATTTCCTCACATTATATTTTAAATTTATTCTTAAAAATTTAATGCCTCTATTCTTGAATTTTTTACCAAATCACCCAATTGACGCTCATAAATAAAACAATCAACAATATCTGCCTAAGCTTGAAGCATTACTCTTCTTTGATGCGAATACTCAGCCTTGTTATAAGTACTTCTCACGCTATTTTCTTCATGGGCTAAACACTTCTCAATCCAGTCCCTGTTGAACCCAAACTCATTCAGCAGTGATGACGCTGTTCTTCGCAAGTCATGCACTGTAAAGCTCTCTAATTCATTCCCAAGTTCATTTGCTTTTTTGACAGCGATATCGATTACTCTATTTAATGTTGCATTGCTCAGAGGAACTGATGAGTCGTATCTTCCAGGATGAATATATTTAGAAGCTGAAAAGCAAGCCCGAAAACTCACCAATATATCAAGTGCTTGGTCACTCAAGTAAACGACGTGTGGCCTTGATGCTTTCATCCGCTCTTTGGGGATTATCCAGGCGGAATTATCAAAATCGATCTCATCCCAAGTTGCATCTATAAACTCTCCTTTTCTAACCATAGTTAAAAGAATAAATTTAATCGCTAATCTTAGGGTTGGGGTAGTCCCAATTTTTTCTAGACTTTCAAAAAATATTTTTATTTCATTGGGACTTAGTGCACGATCACGAGGCTTAAAGCTCGCAATATCGCTTGGCCTAATATCAGCTGCTGGGTTGCCGACTTGAAGCGTTTTATCTTTGGATAGTGCAAATCGGTACACAAGCAACGTGATTTCACGAACTTGCACAGCAGGAGCTGGAGCACCATTCTTTTTAATTTTTTCACAAAGCTGCATCAACAATGCAGGTGTGATTTCTTCCAACTTCAGTTTGCCAAACGCTGGTAACAAGTGCCGGGTGTATACAGACCGCCGCATAGCCAGCGTTGAGTCCGCAAGCTTTGCACCATTGTTCGGATCTGCCTTGTCCTCAAAGTAGCGTTCAGCCCAAGAAGCGAAGGTCAGAGCATTGATGGCTTCCTGCTTGGTAAGTGCCTTGGTTTTGGCTGGTGACTGGCCACGCTCAACATACCGTCGCGCTACCGTCAGCAGTGATCTGGCTTCAGCTAACGATACCGTCATCCCAAACTCAAGCTGATCTGGGCTTCTAGGGTGTTTAGCCCCTGCAGTGTCGTCGTACTTACCAATAGTGAGTGTTTCTCGTCGGCCATTGAGGCGGTAGTCATAGCGAAATGACTTCGTGCCAGCAGTAGTCACCATGACATACATACCATCACGATCCGAGATTTTGTAGGCTTTTTCTCTAGGGCGCAGGCTGCGTAGTTCGGTGTCAGTAAGCATTTTGATTAGGCTTTCGTTGATACCGTCACAGGGAGGTGTCGGTATGGGAAAGCAACGTTCCGAAATGTTACAGCTTTACCGTCAGGCGTACCGCATGAATTTACGGCTATTGTTGTATTTTATGGGTTGTCCTTGGACGAACAACCCATGATTCCTTATAGGGAATCAGCAGTTTCCAGAACGCTACCGTACGTTGCTGGAAACTTTAAATTATTCCCACTCAATGGTTGCAGGCGGCTTGGTCGAGACGTCGTAGGTCACGCGGTTGATGCCACGCACTTCGTTGATGATGCGGCCGGAGACCTTCTTCAGCAGACCATAAGGCAGCTCGGCCCAGTCGGCTGTCATGAAGTCGCTGGTCTGCACGGCGCGTAGGGCCACGACGTAGTCGTAGGTGCGGCCGTCGCCCATCACGCCCACGCTCTTGACGGGCAGGAAGACGGTGAAGGCCTGACTGGTCAGGTCATACCAGCTCTTGCCGCTGGCCTCGTCGATCCAGTTGTTCAACTCTTCGATGAAGATGGCATCGGCGCGGCGCAGCAGGTCGGCGTATTCCTTTTTCACCTCGCCCAGAATGCGCACACCCAGGCCGGGACCAGGGAAGGGATGGCGGTAGACCATGCCACGGGGCAGGCCCAGGGCCACACCCAGCTCGCGCACCTCGTCCTTGAACAGGTCACGCAGCGGCTCCAGCAGCTTCAGGCCCAACTGCTCGGGCAGACCGCCCACATTGTGGTGGCTCTTGATGGTGACGGCCTTTTTGCTCTTGGCACCGCCGGACTCGATCACGTCGGGGTAAATGGTGCCCTGGGCCAGGAAGGTCGCACCCTTGCTGCCGGCCGTGGCGGCCTTGAGTTTGGCGGCTTCGGCCTTGAACACATCGACAAACAGTCCGCCGATGATCTTGCGCTTGGCTTCTGGCTCGGACACACCGGCCAGCTTGCCCAGGAACAGCTCGGAGGCATCCACGCGGATGACCTTGGCATGCAGCTTGCCTTCAAACATCTCCATGACTGCATCGCCTTCGTTCAGGCGCAGCAGACCATGGTCCACAAACACGCAGGTCAGCTGGTCGCCGATGGCGCGGTGGATCAGGGCCGCAGCGACGGAAGAATCCACGCCGCCGGACAGGCCCAGGATCACCTCTTCGTCACCCACCTGCTCGCGGATCTTGGCCACGGCTTCTGCGATGTAGTCGCCCATGATCCAGTCGGCCTGGGTGCCACAGATGTCCAGCACAAAGCGGTTCAGCAGGGCCTGGCCTTGCACGGTGTGCGTGACTTCGGGGTGGAACTGCACGGCGTAGTAGCGACGTGCTTCGTCGGCCATGCCGGCGATGGGGCAGGACGGTGTGGAGGCCATGACCTTGAAGCCCGGGGGCAGCTCGGTGACCTTGTCGCCATGGCTCATCCAGACCTTGAGCATGCCGTGGCCTTCGGGCGTGACAAAGTCCTCAATGCCCTTGAGCAGCGCGGTATGGCCATGGGCGCGGACTTCGGCGTAACCGAATTCGCGGCTGTTGCTGCCTTCGACCTTGCCGCCCAGCTGGGTGGCCATGGTCTGCATGCCGTAGCAAATGCCCAGCACGGGAATGCCCAGCTCGAACACGGCATCGGGCGCGCGGTCGTCCACCTCATAAACGCTGGCGTGGCTGCCGGACAGGATCACGCCCTTCAGCTTGCCGTCGGCGGCGAATTCGCGCACCCAGTCGCTGCTCACATCGCAGGGGTGGACTTCGCAGTAGACATGGGCTTCGCGCACGCGGCGGGCAATCAGCTGGGTGACTTGGGAGCCGAAGTCCAGAATGAGAATCTTGTCGTGTTGCATGGTGGTCAAGGGCAAGAAGGGTAGGAGAAAAAGGGAGACGTTCAGAAATCTTCGGGCGCCAAGAGCTGCACACCGCTTTTGCGGGCGGCGGCGATCTGGGCAGCATCGAATGTGGCAAGCGGCAGGCGCAGCGACTGCGCCAACCACAGGTAGGCTGCGTCGTAAATGGGCAGGCCCGTGTCCTGCGCCACATCCAGCACGGCCTTGTGTTGTGCGGGCGCCAGCTCATGCAGCTCCACACGGTGGCGTATGGCCTCCAGCACGCCCCACAGGCCTTCCACACTGGCGCGCGGAATACGGCCCTGGTTCACACCCGAGGCGATCAGATTGCCACATTCCCACTGCCAGAGATTGGGGGCTTGCGGGTCGACCTCATCGCGGCGTATGCGGGTGTAGAGGCGCTGGGTATGGCTGCTGGCGTTGTCTGGCAACAACCAGGCTGCGGTGACCGAGGCATCGAGCACAAAAGCTGCGGCGCTCATGCCTGGCTCCTTCCGCAGTGGCGCAGGCTTGCTACGGAATCCATAGCTTCTGCAGCCCGTATGGTGGACTGCAGCGCCGCAATATGCGCCAACTCCTGGGCAATCTGCTCGTCAGTGATCACCGGCTTGCGGCGCATGGGCAGCATGCGCACCACTTCCTTGCCGTGGCGGGTGATGCGCACTTCCTCGCCCTGCTCGACCAATTCGATCAGGGCAGAGAAACGGGTCTTGGCTTCGTAGATACCGACGGATTGCATGGGAAGAGACTGCGGAAAAAGAAAAATCTGGCCTGAAATTTAATTCAGGTCAGATTTTAACATTCAGACCAGAAGATCGCAATCTGGTCTGCAAAGAAGGGAGCGTCGCGTCAGTGCAAGGTGGTGCGGGGTGAAGTCTACAAAGTGCGCTGTAAACAGTGATGGGCTGATTGGTACATGGTGTATTGAGCACCGTGCGCTGCCCTTCGCGCATCCAGTTGAGAGACCAGCTTGTTTTCAACCTCCTGGCCTCACCGAGGTCTTAGCACTCGCCCGCGACGCTCCAAAACTCAGATATCAATTTGCCAATTTGCGGCCTGGATCGTCACGTTCACCTCACGGATCTTGCGCGACACATCATCGGCCTGCTTTTGCACACTGGCCACATCAATCTGCGGCACCCATTTGATTTCGCGCTGGCTGTAGCGGTCCACATCTTTGTGGGTGGCATCGATAGCGCAGCTCAACAGGGAATGCTGGGCCACCAGCATGTCGCGCTGCGCCAGCAGATCGGCCAGCAAGCGGCCGTCTGCCAACTTGGCAGCCTCGTTGGCGGCATTGATGGTGCGCACCAGCTTTTGCTGCTCCTGCAAGGTGGATGTCGCCTCTGCCAGCAAGTCCGCCACTTTTTCCTTGGGTTGCTCCCCCTCTTGCACGATGGCATTGCGAGCAATGCGTTCACGCAAAGAGGCCAGCTTCTTTTTTTGATCCGCCCTCAGCAGCAAGGCTTCCGCCAATTTCATGGAGACTCCAGTTCAAGCTTTCAAGCACAGAAAAATGGCTGCCATCCAGCAGCCATTTTTCCGTCATCAGTCCGCGCGATAGTTCGGCGCTTCCTTGGTGATCTGCACGTCGTGAACGTGAGATTCGCGGATGCCGGCCGCCGTGATTTCCACGAACTCGGCCTTGTCGTTCATCTCGGCAATGGTCTTGCAGCCGCAGTAGCCCATGGAGGCACGCACGCCGCCGGCCATTTGGTAGACGATGGAGACCATGGAGCCCTTGTAGGGCACGCGGCCTTCAATGCCTTCGGGCACCAGCTTGTCGGCATTGGGGTTGCCGGTGCTGGATTCCTGGAAATAGCGGTCGGCCGAGCCCTGCTGCATGGCACCGATGGAGCCCATGCCGCGGTAGCTCTTGTAGGAGCGACCCTGGTACAAAATCACTTCGCCCGGCGCTTCTTCGGTACCGGCAAACATGCCCCCCATCATGATGGTGGAGGCACCAGCAGCCAGGGCCTTGGCGATGTCGCCCGAGAAGCGGATACCACCGTCACCAATCAGGGGCACGCCCGTACCCTTCAGGGCCTGGGCCACGCCGTCGATGGCCATGATCTGGGGCACGCCCACACCGGCCACGATGCGGGTGGTGCAGATGGAGCCAGGACCAATGCCGACCTTGACGGCGTCGGCACCGGCCTCCACCAGGGCCAGCGCAGCTGCGCCGGTGGCGATATTGCCGCCAATCACATCGACTTGCGGATAGTGTTGCTTGACCCAGCGCACGCGGTCAATCACACCCTTGGAGTGACCATGGGCCGTATCCACCACGATGGCGTCCACCCCGGCTTGCACCAAGGCGGCCACGCGCTCTTCCGTGCCAGCACCCACGCCCACGGCAGCAGCCACGCGCAGGCGGCCGGCAGCGTCACGCGCAGCGTTGGGGAAGGTGGTTTGCTTGTTGATGTCCTTGACGGTGATCAGGCCCTTGAGTTCAAAGGCGTCGTTCACCACCAGAATGCGTTCCAGCTTGTGCTTGTTGAGCAGCGCCTTGGCTTCGGCGGGGCTGGTGCCGTCTTTTTCGTTGACGGTGATGAGCTTTTCGCGGGGCGTCATGATCTCGCGGACCTTGACGTCATAGCGGGTCTCGAAGCGCACATCACGGCTGGTCACGATACCCACCACCTTGCCGCCGTCGCACACGGGGAAGCCCGAAATGCCACGCTCTTCCGACAGCTGCAGCACTTGCAGCACGGTGTGTGCTGGGGTGATGACCACGGGGTCGTGCACCACGCCGGATTCATGGCGCTTGACCTTGGACACTTCGGCAGCTTGTTGCTCGGCCGTCATGTTCTTGTGGATCACGCCAATGCCGCCTTCTTGGGCAATGGCAATCGCCAAACGCGCTTCCGTCACCGTGTCCATGGCGGCGGACACCAGGGGCAGGTTCAACGTGATGTTGCGTGTGAATTGGGTGGAGAGAGATACGTCCTTGGGCAGGACTTCGGAGTAGGCGGGGACGAGCAAAACGTCGTCGAAGGTCAGTGCTTTTCCGAGAAGGCGCATGTGAGGGCTCCAAAAGAAAGATTGTACCTGCCCAACGGTTCCCTTTGCAGAAGTGGCAGCACCATGACCGCAGCCCTCCAAGCCCAATCGCGTCCTGAAAAGACTGCGCAGGCCGGTCGGCCTTCAGCGCCAGCGATGAGCTGCGGCGATTTCACGTCCCACCTCAAAAGCCGCACCAACCGGACTGGCCCAGCCTGCGCTCCGAGTTCAGTAACCCGCTTTGCTATTGAGCCTGCGCTTGGCAAACAGGCCGGTGCTGCGCGCGCCCTGGCTGGCAAAACGGGTGCGGCGTGCGACCTTGGGGTCTACGGTCAACGGGCGGTAGAGCTCTACCCGGTCGCCGGCTTGCACCAAGGTGGCGGCATCACACACCCGCCCCCAGATGCCGCAGGCTAGGCCCTCCCAAGGCAGCCCGGCAGCCTGCAAGGCCTGGGCCACGGTGGCGGGTTGCGGCAGGTGCACGGTGCATTCCTGAACCTGTCCCGGTGCAGGCGAATGCCAGACCAGCACGTCACCCATACACATTCTCGGCGCGCTTGATGAAGGCATCCACCATGGAGTTGGCGATGCGGTCAAACACCGGGCCCACCACGGCGGCCAGCGCCGCCGAATCAAAGCCGTAGTCCAGCTGCAGCTCCACCTTGCAGGCGCGCTGGCTGCCGTCGCCCACGGGGTGAAAGATCCAGCGCCCTTCCAGGCGCGAGAACGGGCCCTTGACCAGACGCATGGCCACGGTGTGACCACCCGCCGGACCGGCTTCGTTGGTGTTGCGGGTGACAAACGACTTCTTCAACCCAGCCAGCGACATGCCGACCTCGGCGGTCATGCCCTGCGCATCCTGCTCCAGCACCTGGGTGTGCGAGCACCATGGCAGAAACTCCGGATAGCGCGCCACATCGGAGACGAGGGCGAACATTTCGGCAGGGCTGTACCAGATCAGGACGGACTTATGGACGTTTTTCATCGGCTGGTAACACGGGGGCAACCGCCGTGCGCGGGGATTGCGGACGCTGACGGCACAGCAGCCCGTGCGAAACTAGAATCACTGTATGCGGCAAAGCGCCCATTGTAGAGAGAGCCCTGCTTGCACGGGGCGCACCGTATCAAAGAACCCATGGCAACGAAAAAAACCGAAACTCCGTCGCGCATTGCAGACAACAAGAAAGCGGCGTTCAACTATTTCTTTGAAGAGCGTTATGAAGCGGGCATGGTGCTGCACGGCTGGGAGGTGAAAGCCCTGCGCGAAGGCAAAGTGCAGCTCACCGATGGCTATGTGCTCATCAAGGGTGGTGAAATGTTCTTGCTGGGCTGCCAGATCAACCCGCTCAAGACGGCATCCACCCACGTCAACCCCGATGCAGTGCGCATCAAAAAGCTGCTGCTCAAGAAAGACGATATCGAACGCCTGACGACCAAGGTCGAGCAAAAAGGCTACACGCTGGTGCCCATCAATCTGCACTGGAAGAACGGCCTGGTGAAATGCGATATCGCCCTGGCCAAGGGCAAGGCCGAGCATGACAAGCGCGATGTCATCAAGGACCGCGAAGGCAAGCGCGAGGTGGAACGCGCCATGAAAAGCCGCAACCGCTGACGCTGCACCGGCGAATAGACCGCTCCCAAACCCAGAGCTGCCTACGCTTATCTGCCAAGCACTTCACCATGAAAAGCATGGGAGACGCTGGGCAGATAAGCGTAGGCAGCTCTTGTTTTTTCCAACCACATTGCGGCTGCGGGGTACAAAACAGCGGACTGCCTGCGGCTTCGCACCCTGCTGGCCAAGGCCCCGCACCGGCTTATTTCGCCAGAGCTTGATACAGCTTAAACCGCAGCCCGCCACGTCATACGCCCGTCATATTTACACCTGTAACAATTAGATTCACTGCCGTCAACCCGTGATTTTCCCCAACAAAGTGCGTCGCCGCCACGGATGCAAACCACAGGCACGACGCCAGAACGGCAGGCTTCGGGAGTAAGAATGTCTTTGGCAAATTGGCCGATTGGCCGCAAGCTGGCCGCACTGATCGCCAGCATCCTGGTGCTGTTTCTGACCGGCAGCGGTCTGGCCATCTACCAGTCCAAGCAGCAAGATGCCGTGCTGCGTACCATGCTCTCCGACGTGCTGGTGGCAGAGCGTGCGCTCAAGGACTGGTCCATGAACGTCACGGCCGGCGTGCAACGCGCCGCAGCCATTGCCAAGAGCAGCGATGACAGCCTGGTGCAGTACTTCGACCAGGCCACCAAGGACGCCACGGCCGACACCGCGCGCCAGATGAAGATCATCAACGAGCGGCTCAAGGACCCGCAGCAACTGGCCATGCTGGCCCAGTCCTCGCAGCTGCGCGATAGCTACCTGGCACAGCGCAAGCAGATTGCGGCCTTGAAGGCCGGCGGCGATGCCAGCGGCGCCCACCGCGTCTTCACCGAGCAGTTCGAGCCCACGATGCGCGCCTATCTGCAATCCGTGGCCCTGCTGGCCGACAAGCAGCGCGAACGCTTTGACGAATTGGCCGCAGCCAGCGAGCGCGCCCGCCAGTCCAGCGCGCGGCAGCTGATCGTCTTCACGCTGGCCGCCCTGGCCCTGGGCTGCATCCTGTCCTTCCGGGTCACCCGCAGCATCACCAGCCCTCTGCACCTGGCCACCGCCGCCGCACGCTCCATGGCCACGCTGGACCTGAGCGGCCGCCCCCAGGCCAGCTACGGCAGCGACGAAACCGGCCAGCTGCTGCAGGCCATTGACCAGATGCGCAGCACGCTGAACCAGACCCTGTCGCACGTGCTGATGACCGCCCAGAGCATTGCCACCGCCAGCGCCCAGGTGGCCAGTGGCAGCAACGACCTGAGCCAGCGCACCGAGCACACGGCCGCCAACCTGGAGGAAAGCGCCAGCGCTATCGAAGAGCTGAGCACCTCGGCCCTGCACTGTGCCGACGCCACCCGCCAGGCCGAGCAGTTGGCCCGTAGCTCCTGCGATGCCAGCCACAAGGGCCACGCGGTGGCGCAGCAAATGCGGCAAACCATGGAAGAGATCCACCGCAGCAGCCAGAAGATTGGCGACATCATCGGCGTCATCGACGGTATTGCCTTCCAGACCAATATCCTGGCGCTGAACGCCGCCGTGGAAGCCGCCCGCGCCGGCGAGCAAGGCCGAGGTTTTGCCGTGGTGGCCGGCGAGGTGCGCGCCCTGGCGCAACGCAGCGCCACGGCCGCCAAGGAGATTCGCAGCCTGATCGACTCCAACCTCGGCAGCGTCAAGGCCAACAGCGAGCAGGTGCAAGAGGCCAGCGCGTCCATGCAGGACATCCTGGACAACGTCACGCGCGTGCAGGACATCGTCAGCGAAGTCAATGCAGCCAACCGCGAGCAAAGCCAGGGTGCGGCCCAGGTGAACCAGAGCATTGCCCAGCTTGACCAGATGACCCAGCAGAACGCGGCCCTGGTGGAAGAGTCCAGCGCGGCAGCCGCCCATTTGCATGCCCAGTCCCAGGATTTGCAGACCACGGTGCAGGCCTTCCGCCTGGGCAGCAGCCGGGAAGCCACTCCCACGTCTACCCCTGCACCGCTGCTGATGGCTTGAGCCCTCCCCTGCACCGTAGCCGCAGCAACACCCACCACCAGAGCCCGCCGCTAGCGCATGCGGCATTTTTTACCCCCCTCAGCGCCGGAGGCCGGCGCGGGAGTAAACCTTCAGTCCTTCAACATGGCCAGCGGGTGCGAATGCGCCGGCCAGGGGCTGACGAAGAACGCGCGCCACAGGTCTTCGGGCACGTCTTCGATGCGTGCGGGGTTCCACTGCGGGTTGTGGTCCTTGTCCACTGCCAGGGCGCGCACGCCCTCCACGGTTTCGCTCTGGCCGGGGCGCAGGTAAAAGCAGTGGCGCACCATGTCGCGCTCCATGCGCAAATCGGTGGCCACATCCATGCCACGCGCACGGCGAATCTGCTCCAGCACCACATGCAGCATCAGCGGCGAGCGCTTGCGCAGCGCCGCGGCCGTAGCCTGCGCCCATTCGCTGGTGTCGGCTTCCAGCGCATCGATGATGGCCTTGACCGTGGGCAGGGCAAACACGCGATCGATATCGGCCGTGTTGCGCACCGCGCCCGGCGCCTGGGCCTGGGTGCGCGATTGCACAAAAGCCTCCACCGCCTTGCCATCGGCAAACGATTGGCTGGCCAGCGCCTCCCACAGTGCGGCCTGCTCAGCAGCGGGCAGATAGGCATCGGCCAGCTTGAAGCCAATAGCCTCGGCGGCGGCCACAGTGTCGCCCGTCAAGGCCAGCCATTCACCCACCTGGCCGGGGCAGCGCGAGAGAAAGTAGCCGCCGCCCACATCGGGGAACAGGCCGATGATGGTCTCTGGCATGGCCATCTTGGTTTTCTCGGTCACGATGCGCAGGCTGGCGCCCTGGCTGATGCCCATGCCGCCGCCCATGACGATGCCGTCCATGAAAGCGATATAGGGCTTGGGGTAGGTGAAGATCAGGTGGTTGAGCGCGTATTCCTCGGTGAAGAAGTCTTCCAGCTCGGGGTTGCCGCTGCTGCCCGCTGCATGCAGGAAGCGGATGTCGCCGCCGGCGCAGAAATGGCCGAACACGCCTTCCTTGTGGCTGCCGCGAATGGCCACGGCCAGCACGCTGGGGTCGTCGCGCCACTGCAGCAGGGCCGCATACAGATCGCGCACCATTTGCAGCGACAAGGCATTGATCGCCTGCGGGCGCTGCAGCGTGATCAGGCCGATCTGGCCACGGCGTTCGGCATGGATGTGGCTGGGGGGGGTGCTCATGAAAAGTCTCCTCACTGTTATTCGATGTGACGGTCGCAGCCGATACGGCTTGTGACCATAGACGCGGCGGCGATTGTGCCAGAGGGTGCGGCGTGCTTCCTGTCACCCGCAAGTCCGGCATGCCGGACTCCTGCCCGCAAGCCCTTCTTTTAAAATAGGCGACCTATGGAATCTGCACCCTGTTCCAGGCGTGGTCTGCCACGCCATCTTGGCCTGCGGCCGCTGCGCCGCACCGCCTTTTTCTCTCCCATTCATGTCCTTGCTCTGCCGGGCCACATTTCCAGGAGGCTGCGTTGATGGAATGGCTCACAGACCCCACCATCTGGGCCGGCCTGCTGACCTTGGTCGTGCTGGAGATCGTGCTGGGTATAGACAACCTGGTTTTTATCGCCATCCTGGCCGACAAGCTGCCACCGGCACAGCGCGAGAAGGCCCGCCTCATCGGCCTGTCCCTGGCCCTGGTCATGCGCCTGGCACTGCTTTCGGTGATGTCGCAGCTGATGAAGCTGACCGAGCCACTGCTCTCGTGGTGGCGGGTTTCGCTCTCCGGGCGCGATCTGATCTTGCTGGCCGGCGGTATTTTTCTGCTGTGGAAGGCCACGACCGAGCTGCATGAGCGCCTGGAGGGCGTGGAACACGGCGAAACTGGCGGCCAGGGCTATGCCAGCTTTGGCATGGTGCTGCTGCAGATCGTGATTCTGGATGCGGTGTTCTCGCTGGACTCCATCATCACCGCCGTGGGCATGGTGGACCATTTGCCCGTGATGATGGCCGCCGTGGTGATTGCCATGGGCGTGATGATGTGGGGCTCCAAGCCGCTGACCACTTTTGTGGGCGCCCACCCCACGGTGGTGGTGCTGTGCCTGAGCTTTTTGCTGATGATTGGCTTCAGCCTGCTGGCCGAGGGCCTGGGCTTTCATCTGCCCAAGGGCTATCTGTATGCGGCCATTGGCTTCTCGGTGATGATCGAGTTCTTCAACCAGCTGCGCCTGCGCAACCAGCAAAGGCACGAGGCACGCCTGCCCATGCGCGAGCGCACGGCCCGTGCCGTGCTGCGCCTGTTGGGCGAACCGGCCGCGGCCCCGGCGCCCACCAGCAGCGAACCTTCGCGCGACGCCATTGCCCAGCTGCTGCCCCAGGCCTTTGGCCACGCCGAGCGCCACATGGTCAGCAGCGTGCTGCGCCTGGGCGAGCGCAATGCCGAGTCGGTGATGACGCCGCGCTACGCCATCCAATGGCTGGATGTAGAGATCGACCCCGCCGCACTGCGCCAGCAACTGCTGCAGGCCGACCATGGTCTGCTGCCCGTAGGCCGTGGCTCGCTGGACCATATCGTCGGCGTGGCCCACACGCGCGACCTGCTGTCCGACCTGCTGACCCAGGGCCAGATCAACGAGGAACGCAGCCTGCGCCCGGCCCTGGTGGTGCCAGGCTCGGTGGGCGTGCTCAAACTGGCCGAGATGCTGCGCCAGTCGCGCCGCCAGATGGTTTTGGTCAGCGATGAGTACGGCAGCATTCTGGGTTTGGTCACCCCCATCGATCTGCTGGAAGCCATTGCCGGCGAGTTCCCTGATGAGGACGAGGTGCCCGAAATCCAACCCCAGCCCGGCGGCGCTCACTGGATCGTCAGCGGCGTAGCCGATCTGCATGCACTGGAGCGCGCCACCGGCATGCAGTTGATGGACGAAGATGCCGACTACAGCACCCTGGCCGGCCTGATGATGGACCATCTGGGCCGGCTGCCCGCCGCCGGCGAGGTGCTGGAGCTGCCCGGCCTGCGCCTGCAGGTGCTGCAGCTGCAGGGCCGGCGCATCGCCAGCGTGGATGTAAGGCACATCTCTCCCTGAGCCGCCTGCTCTCAGCGCGTGTTTACGATCTCAGGGGGTGGCAGCGGCGCTGCGCTGTAGCGCCAGCCCTGCTTCAGCACACCCCAGACGTCAAAAGGCCGCCCGAGGGCGGCCTTTTTTGATAGCAGCTTATGCAAGCAGGATGGGCATTCCCATCCTTCCGAGCAAGCAGCTTACGCGTCGCGAGAAGCACGCTTGCGGTCATGCTCCTTCAGGTGGCGCTTGCGCACGCGCAGGCTGGTGGGGGTGATTTCCAGCAGCTCGTCGTCTTCGATGAATTCCACGCCGTATTCCAGCGACAGCTCGATGGGAGGCGTGATCTTGATCGCGTCTTCCTTGCCCGAAACGCGGAAGTTGGTCAGCTGCTTGGTACGGGTGGCGTTCACCACCAGGTCGTTGTCGCGGCTGTGGATGCCGATGATCATGCCTTCGTACACGGGGTCGTTGGCCTTAACGAACATGCGACCGCGGTCGTCCAGCTTGCCCAGGGCGTAGGTGAAGATTTCACCGTCGTCCATGGAGATCAGCACGCCGTTCTTGCGGCCACCGATGTCGCCCTTGTGCGGCTCGTAGCTGTCGAAGATGTTGGCGATCAGGCCGGAACCACGGGTCAGGTTCAGGAATTCGTTGGTGAAACCGATCAGACCACGGGCCGGGATACGGTATTCCAGACGCACGCGACCGCGGCCATCGGGTTCCATGTTCACCAGCTCGCCCTTGCGCTCGCCCAGGGCTTGCATCACGCCGCCTTGGTGGCCTTCTTCGATGTCGGCCGTCACCAGCTCGATGGGCTCATGGCGCTCGCCATCGATGGTCTGCATCACCACGCGGGGCTTGGACACGGCCAGCTCGTAGCCTTCGCGGCGCATTTCTTCCAGCAAGATGGTCAGGTGCAACTCGCCACGGCCGGAGACTTCAAAGATACCGTCTTCGTCGGTTTCCTTGACGCGCAGGGCCACGTTGGAACGCAGTTCCTTTTGCAGGCGGTCCCAGATCTGGCGGCTGGTCACAAACTTGCCTTCACGGCCCGCCAGCGGCGAGTTGTTCACGCAGAAGTTCATGGTCAGCGTGGGCTCGTCAATCTTCAGCATCGGCATCGGCTGGGGATTGGCCGGGTCGGTGATGGTTTCGCCGATACCGATGTTTTCAATGCCGCTGATCAGCACGATTTCCGAAGGACCGGCTTCGGTGGCTTGCACGCGATCCAGGCCTTGGAAGGTGTGGATCTGGTTGATCTTGCCGTTGTAGCTCTTGCCGTCCAGGCCGGCCATCACGGCCACTTGCTGGCCCACCTTCAGCGTGCCCTGGGTGATACGGCCCACGCCGATACGACCCACAAAGGTCGAGTAGTCGAGTGCAGAGACCTGCAGCTGCAGCGGCGCCGATGCGTCACCTTGCACGGCAGGCACATGTTCCAGGATGGTGTCGAACAGGGCCGACATATCGGGGCCCCACTGCGCACCGGGCTCGCCCTCTACCTTGGAGGACCAGCCGTTGATGCCCGAGGCGTAGACCACGGGGAAGTCCAGTTGCTCGTCGGTGGCGCCCAGCTTGTCGAACAGGTCGAAAGCGGCGTTGATCACCTTGTCGGGGTTGGCACCAGGCTTGTCCACCTTGTTCACCACCACGATGGGGCGCAGGCCCAGGGCCAGCGCCTTCTTGGTCACGAAGCGCGTCTGGGGCATGGGGCCTTCTTGCGCGTCGATCAGCAGCACCACACCGTCCACCATGGACAGGGCGCGTTCCACTTCACCACCGAAGTCCGCGTGACCGGGTGTGTCGAGGATGTTGATGTGGGTGTCCTTCCAGGACACGGCGCAGTTCTTGGCCAGGATGGTGATGCCACGCTCACGTTCGATGGCGTGGTTGTCCATGACCGTGTCCACGACTTTTTCGTGTTCGGCGAATGTGCCAGAGGAGCGCAGCAGCTGGTCAACCATGGTGGTCTTGCCATGGTCAACGTGCGCGATGATGGCGATGTTGCGGATTTGTTTGCTCATAAAGTTTCCAAACTGCCGTGCTCTGTGCGCAGCGGCGTGCCTTCCAAAATCTGTTGAATTTCCAGGGGACTGAGCAGGCGGTCAGGAATCAGCTCCCCGCTTGTGACATGCCCGACGCCCAGCAGGGCACGGGGATGCTCTCCATACACCGCCACGGCGCTGGCATCCGGCCAGCCTCCACGACGGCGCAAGCCGGACAGAAAACGCCCGGCATCTTGCTCGCCCAATGTGACAGGCACATGGGCATGCAGCAATGTGTCCGCAGGCAGCACATGCTGCATGCGCTCTTCCTCCGGCATAGCGATCAAGTCCTGCAGCGTGACGCAGCGCGCCAGTCCTATGCCCCCGGTGTCGGTGCGGCGCAGTGCCCGCAGATGGGCACCGCAGCCCAGGGCTTCGCCCACGTCTTCGGCCAGCGTACGGATGTAGGTGCCCTTGCTGCAGGTCACTTCCATTTCGATAGCTGGCTGTGCGCTCTCGTCCTGCGTCAGCCGCAGATGCAATGCATGAATCGTGACGGCGCGCGCGGGGCGCTCGATCTCGATGCCGGCGCGGGCGTATTCATACAAGGCCTTGCCGTCTTTCTTCAGCGCGCTGTACATGGGCGGCACCTGCTGAATGTCGCCGCTGAACTGCGCCTGCACGGCAGCCAGACGCTCGGGCGTGATGGCCGCCATATCCACAACGCGCTCACGCAGCACCTCGCCCTCGGCGTCGGCCGTGGTCGTGGTCTGGCCCAGGCGGGCGATGGCGATATAGGTCTTGGGAGCCTCCAGCTGCAGCTGGCTGAACTTGGTGGCCGCACCAAAGCACAGCGGCAAGACGCCGCTGGCCAGGGGGTCCAGCGTTCCAGTATGGCCGGCCTTTTCCGCGCGCAGCAACCACTTCACTTTTTGCAAAGCGTCGTTGCTGGAAAGGCCCAGCGGCTTGTCGAGCAGCACCACCCCATGCACAGGGCGCCGCTGCACCCTTGTGCGAGTGGCGTTCATGCTTAGCCTTCTTCGGGGCCGCGCGACGCCACAGCCTTGGCGATCAAGGCGTTCATGTCGGCCGCACGCTCGGTGGTGCGGTCGAAATGGAAGTGCAGCGTAGGCACGGTATGAATGTGCAGGCGCTTGAACAGGCCGTTGCGCAGAAAGCCTGCGGCCTGGTTCAGTGCCAATTCGGTTTGTTCAGGATCACCAATCAGCAGGCTGAAGAACACCTTGGCGTGGGCATAGTCAGGAGTCACCTCCACGCTTTGCAGCGTGACCATGCCAACGCGCGGGTCCTTCAACTCGCGGGCGATCAGCTCCGACAGATCACGCTGGATCTGGTCGGAGACTTTGAAGCTGCGGTTAGGCGCAGCGGATTTCTTACGGGTAGCCATGATTTACAGCGTACGCGCGATTTCCTTGATCTCGAAGACTTCCAGCATGTCGTTCTCACGAATGTCGCTGTAGTTCTTGAGCTTGATACCGCACTCGAAGCCTTCCTTGACTTCCTTGACGTCGTCCTTCATGCGGCGCAGCGATTCGATCTCACCCGTGTAGATAACCACGTTGTCGCGCAGCAGACGGAAGTGTGCATTGCGAGTGACGTGACCCTGGGTGATGTAGGAACCTGCAATCGTACCGATCTTGGTTGCCACAAACACGGTACGGATTTCGGCCATACCGATGATTTCTTCGCGCTTCTCGGGAGCCAGCATGCCGGACATGGCCGCCTTCACCTCATCCACGGCGTCGTAGATGATGTTGTAGTAGCGAACGTCCACATCGTTGCCTTCGGCCGTCTTACGGGCCTGGGCGTCTGCACGCACGTTGAAACCAATGATGATGGCCTTGGATGCCAGCGCCAGGTTGACGTCGGACTCCGAGATACCGCCCACGCCGGAGTACACCAGCTGAACCTTGATCTCTTCCGTGGAGAGCTTGAGCAGCGAGGCGCCCAGTGCTTCCTGCGAGCCTTGCATGTCGGCCTTGATGATGATGGGCAGGGTCTGCACATCGCCAGCGGACATTTCGGCGAACATGTTTTCCAGCTTGGCAGCTTGCTGCTTGGCCAGCTTGGTATGGCGGAACTTGCCGGCACGGTAGGTGGCGATTTCACGGGCACGGCGTTCGTCGCTGAGCACCATGAAGTCATCACCGGCTTGCGGCACTTCGTTCAGGCCCTGGATTTCCACCGGAATGGAAGGACCGGCTTCCTTGGTCTGCTTGCCATCTTCGTCCAGCATGGCACGCACGCGGCCATAGGTCTGGCCTGCCAGCACCACATCACCCACCTTCAGCGTACCGGATTGCACCAGCACGGTGGCCACGGTACCGCGGCCCTTGTCCAGCTGGGCTTCGACCACGATACCCTTGGCGGCGGCTTCCACAGGCGCCTTGAGCTCCAGCACTTCGGCCTGCAGCAGCACTTGCTCCAGCAGGGCGTCGATGCCCTCGCCGGTCTTGGACGACACAGCGATAAAGGGAGAGTCGCCACCGTATTCTTCCGGCAGCACCTCTTCCACCACCAGCTCTTGCTTGACGCGCTCGGGGTTGGCTTCGGGCTTGTCGGACTTGGTGATGGCCACCACGATAGGAACACCAGCCGCCTTGGCGTGCTTGATGGCTTCCTTGGTCTGGGGCATCACGCCGTCGTCGGCAGCGGCCACCAGAATCACGATGTCGGTGGACTTGGCACCGCGTGCACGCATGGCCGTGAAGGCCTCGTGACCGGGGGTGTCCAGGAAGGTCACCATGCCGCGTGGGGTATTCACGTGGTAGGCACCGATGTGCTGGGTAATACCACCGGCTTCGCCAGAGGCCACCTTGGTGCGGCGGATGTAGTCCAGCAGCGAGGTCTTGCCGTGGTCCACGTGACCCATGACGGTCACCACAGGAGCACGCGGCAGCAGCTCGGCTTCGGCGCTGGAGACTTCTTCGGCCGTGAAGGCTTCGAGCTCGTCCAGTGCAGCGACCTTGGCGGTATGGCCCATTTCTTCCACCACGATCATGGCGGTGTCCTGGTCCAGCGGCTGGTTGATGGTGACCATCTGGCCCATCTTCATCAGCACCTTGATCAGCTCGGATGCCTTGATGGCCATCTTGTGCGCCAGTTCGGCCACGGTGATGGTCTCCGGCACGGAGATCTCCAGCTGGCGGAATTCCGGCGCCTGCTGCTGTTGGTGCTCGTTGCGGTCGTTACCGCGACGGCCACCACGGGGGCCACCGCGCCAGTTGGAGCGGCCGACACCACCCGAGCTGTCGCCACGGGTCTTGATTTCCTTCTTCTTGCCGGCGTCATTCGCCCAGCTGGAGGACAGCTTGGCCGACTTGACTTCCTTGCCGGCACGGGCACCAGCACCTGCATTGCCACCGGCACCAGCGCCTGCAGCGGGCTTGGCGTCCTTGGCGGCTGCGGGCTTCTTGGCATCCGCAGCCGGGGCTGCCTTCTTGATTTCTTCCGGCTTCTTGGCCACCAGCACCTTCTTGGGTGCTGCCATCATGGCGCGGATGGCCTCGGCTTCGGCCAGGGCCTTGCGGCGGCGCTCATCCAGATCCTTGGCGCGAGCAGATTCCTCGGCCGCACGGGCCTTGGACTCTTCTTCGGCCTTGGAGCGTGCATCGACCTGTGCCTGTGCACGGGCCTCTGCGGCAGCAGCGGCTTCGGCCGCAGCTTCCTTCTTGGCTTCCTTTTCCTGGCGCACCTTGGTGGCTTCGGCCACGGCATAGGCACGGGCGCGCTCTTCGGCTTCCCGTTCCTTGCGCTCGCGGTCTTCCCGGTCTTCGCGGTCCTTGCGCTCTGCGACCAAGGCCACTTCTTCCTTGCGCAGGGCTTCTACTTCCTGGAGGGCTTCTTCCTCGCGGCGAGCCAGCTCCACGGCCGGACGTGCAGCCTGGGCTGCCACTTCGGCCGGAGTGTCTTCGCGCTTGATGAAGGTGCGTTTTTTGCGCACTTCAACCTGAATGGTGCGGGCCTTGCCAGTGGCATCGGCCTGCTTTATTTCACTCGTCGATTTTTTGGTCAACGTAATCTTCTTGCGGTCAGCACCTTCTGCGCCATGGCTGGCTTTCAGGTGACTGAGGAGTTTTTGCTTATCCGAGTCGGTCAAAGGATCCGAAGGCAACGACTTCGCTACCCCAGCGGACTTGAGTTGGTCGAGCAGGGTTTCGGGCGATTTTTTGAGTTCAGCGGCAAACTCGGCGACGGTGTTCAACGACATATTTCCTACTTACCTCCGTGACCCTTACTCTTCACCTTGCGTGAACCAGTGCTCGCGCGCCTTCATGATCAAAGCTTTGGCTTCATCGGGAGTCTGGCCGGTCAGTTCGGTCAGCTCGTCGATGGCCAGATCGGCCAGATCATCACGGGTTTGCACGCCACCGTCGGCCAACTTGGCCACCAGCTCGGGGGTCAGACCCTCCAGATCACGCAAATCCTGGGACACGAGTGCCACGCTTTCCTCCTGAACGATTTCCATCGTCAGCAGGGCATCCTTGGCACGTGCACGCAGTTCGTTGACGGTTTCCTCGTCGAACGCTTCGATTTCCAGCATTTCGGCGATGGGCACATAGGCCACCTCTTCGAGGCTGCTGAAGCCTTCATCAATCAGGATGCCTGCCAGCTCCTCATCCACGTCCAGCTTTTCCATGAAGAGCTTGCGGGAGGAGTCGGTTTCCACAGCCTGCTTTTGGGCAGACTCGGCGGCATCCATGATGTTGATCTTCCAACCCGTGAGGTCGGATGCCAGACGCACGTTCTGGCCACCACGGCCGATGGCGATGGCGAGGTTTTCCTCATCCACCACCACGTCCATGGCGTGTTTTTCTTCGTCCACCACGATGGAGGAGACGTTGGCCGGGGCCAGCGCACCAATCACGAACTGGGCGGGATCTTCCGACCACAGCACGATGTCCACGCGCTCGCCAGCGAGCTCATTGGTCACCGCGTTGACGCGCGAACCACGCACACCGACACAGGTGCCGATGGGATCCACGCGCTTGTCGTGAGAGATCACTGCGATTTTCGCACGGCTGCCGGCATCGCGTGCGCAGCTCTTGATTTCCAGCAGACCCTGCTCGATTTCAGGCACTTCGTTGCGGAACAGCTCGATCATGAATTCGGGCGCGGAGCGCGACAGAATGATGGGCGCGCCGCGCAGCGTCAGGTCCACTTCCATGATCATGGCGCGCACACGGTCACCGTTGCGCAGATTTTCCTTGGGAATCATTTCCCCACGGCGCAAGCGGCCTTCCACGCGGCCGGACTCGACAATGATGTCGCCCTTGTCCATGCGCTTGACCGTGCCGGTGAAGATCTTCTCGCCACGGGCCATGAATTCGTTGAGCAGCATCTCGCGCTCAGCGTCGCGGATCTTCTGCAAGATGACCTGCTTGGCCGCCATCGCTCCAATACGGCCGATGGGCAGGGATTCGATCTGCTCTTCCAGGAAGTCGCCCACCTGTGCGTCCGGCTTGCGATCCACCGCATCCATCAGCATTTCTTCCGCCTCGGGGTTTTGCAGGCCGGCGTCGTCAGACACCACTTCCCAGCGACGGAAAGTGTCGTAGTCGCCGCTATCGCGGTCGATGTGCACGCGGATGTCCACCTCTCCTGCGTACAGCTTCTTGGTGGCCTGAGCCAGCGCCTGCTCCACCGCACCAAACACCACATCGCGCTCTACATTCTTTTCACGCGAAATGGCTTCTACCAACATCAACAGTTCGCGATTCATGCGACGACTCTCCTATTTCATATCTCAAGCGAAGGCGCCATCCACAGCGCCCGCCTTGCTCCAAACGATGACAACTGCCAGCGACTCACACCGGCTTGGCTGCACGCCCTTTGAAATTAACGATGGGCGCCAAACGCGCCTCTCGCAACTCATCCAGCGTGAAGCCCATCGCCTGCAACGGCGCGGGTTCGCGCTTCTTACTTACTCTTTGACCCGGCTTGACGGGAGGGGCATCGCTCCAGACGATCTGCCAGCCTCCGTCCTCGGCGCGCTCCAGCGTGCCGCGAAATTTCTTGCGATTGACGTTGACACTGCCCGCGGCGGCCGCACCAATGGCTTCCTTGAGTGTCAGGTCCACTTCCTGCCCCTGGAAGCGGACAAAGTCCTGTTCATGGCGCAGCAGGCGGTCGATGCCCGGCGACGACACTTCCAGTCGGCGGTAGTCCGCACCATCGACTTCCAGTGCAAACTGCAGCTGGCGTGTGACTTTTTCGCAGTCTTCCACGGTGATGAACTGCTCAGCCAGCGACTCGGCCTGGTCTTCGGCTGGTGGCACCCAGGGCAAATCGATGGTAATGCGCAGCAGCCCGCCTGCAGAGCGTTCAATCTCCACCAGGTCGTAGCCCAGACCAGTCACGATTTCTTCAACGATTTGCTGTAATGCCACGTGTATTCAGTTCAATCCCGGAAGTACAAAAAACCCGACAGCCGCCCGCACAGGTTGGCGGCAGCTTCGAGCTCCAAATCCAACCGACCAAAAAAAACGGGCGGTTGTTACCCGCCCGTTTGGTCGTGAAGCCAGTATTGTAGCCGCTAAAGCATTGATTCGCAAAGACAAGCCTCATCGACATTTGTGCGGGGCATTGTGCACTCAGGCCAGGGCTTTGGCAATCCGTAGAAAAAGCGGCGTTGCCTCGGCGGGCAGCAAGGCTGCAGCGGGCGCGCCGTCTATATAAGAGTCCACCAGCCGCTCCAGCACCGCGTGCTGCGGCAGCAACGGCCCCAGAAAAAAGGCTTGCGCACCCTGCCCTATCAGCAAGGTGGGGAAGGTTTCCACGTCCATGTCCTCAACCAGGTCTTCGCGATCTTCCACATCCAGCCAGTGCCAGCGCAGCTCCGGCCTGCGCCGGGCCAAGGCCTCAAAACCGCTGCGGTATTCACGGCACACTCCGCACCAGCCGGCACACAGGCACACCACCCACCACGCGGACTCCCCCGCTTCGGGCGCCGCAGACGGCGCAGCCGCATCCATCATTTGCATCGCACTCCTTGTTTGTCCGCCCAGTCATAGTGCGGGGCTTACCCCCTGAACCACCAGACTGCAACCGCCAGCACGCATGGTAGCGGGCTACCCATGACCGACACCACTCACCGCAGCATGGGCCACGCTGCAAGGGAGTCTTTCAGGCCCACCAAAAACAACAGCCCGCCAAAAGCGGGCTGTGCTGCAGTGCCGGGCAGCAGGCACAGGGCCTGCCCCAGACAGGGAATCAGCCGTGGCGCTTGCCAGGGTTCTTCTTGCTGCGGGTGTGCGAACCACGCTCCAGGCTCACGCGCTGGCCACGGCCACCAGTGGGCAGCACCACGCCATTGGGGGTCTTGGGTTGGGGGGTGAACTTGCGATCGGCTTCGGTCACGATTTTGTTGCCCATGATGGACTCCTTTTGCGAACAACGGTAAAGGGCGAGATTCTTCCACATCCTGCCCTGCGATAGAAGCTTGTCTGCACATTTCCCTGTCAACAATCACCCATTCCGACCCCGTCGAGCCCTTGATATCCGTGTGCAAGTCCTGTTTCGCCCATGCATCAAAGGTATTCAACCTTCTCGGTTTTCCATGGCCCCAGGCTGCCAACAGGGCCGGTCACGCACGCTTTTCACCAAAAATGGCCTACAGGCGCAGCCTGCACGCCACACCTACATTCAGAAGCTATAGCAAGAAAGTGCCGCTTTGGCCTAAGCTTGCGTCATCTTTCGCATACATCGCTTGTGGGCCTGCCCCACGGATATGTCTCAAGGACGAATGCCATGCCCAGCCGCCACCGCCCCGACGCTCCCGATCAAGACCTCTCCCTTCCCAGCAGCGCCCGGCTGCAGCGCAATGCGTCGCTGCTTGCCGTATTGGCCCTGAGCGCTGTGGGCGCCGCTGCCTGGTATGCACTGCGCCGCCCGCCCATTCCAGCGTCCGTGATCCCCGTCTCGGATTTCGATCTGGAGCGCTTCATGGGCAAATGGTATGAGGTGGCCCGTATTGACGGCGGCAATGAAGAGGCCTTGCAGCGCACACAGGTGGAATATGCGCGCCGCGCCAATGGCAGCATCCGGATGGAACACCGGGGCTATGACCCACGCAAACGTGAATGGCTTTGCTCCTCCGGCCGCGCCAAGCCCGTGCTGGGCCGGGATGTAGGCGCCTTGAAGGTGTCCAGCTTCGGCCCCTTCTACAGCGGCTACAACGTGGTGGCGCTGGATCCCAAGTACCGCTGGGCCATGGTGGTGGGCTCACAGCTCGACGAATTCTGGATCCTCTCGCGCACCCCTTTTCTGCCCGCTGGCCTGGAAGACCGCCTGCTCTACCAGGCCCGCAGCCTGGGAGTTCCGGTGGACCAGATGCAATGGGTGCACCAGGACGGCGTCAACCCCACGGGCAGCTACTAAACGAGGGCGGCCCATGCCGCGCATGGCCTGACCCACGATGACCAGACCATAGCGCCAGCCGATCCACGGCACACTACGCCCCTTCTTCTCTTCTCGATAAGCTCTAGAGTTCTGCCTCCGCTCTCGAAGAAGTTCTGAGAACACCAGTGCCAGGACCTCCTCCCTGCAGGAGGTCCCTGTCCCGCATATCGCATACAACAAATCCCGGGAACCACTCTCATGTTTGGGCTTGCCAATCAAAAACTGGCTGCGGCCAGTGCCGTGCTGCTGCAACTGCTGGCGCGATGCTGGTCTCCGCTGCATCGTTTGCTGCGTCTGGTGATGGGCTCCTGGCAGCCACCGGCCTGGATGGCCTTTATGGGCCGCCAGCTGGCGCATCTGCTGTCCTGGCTGCAGCAGCGCCTGGCCTGGGTACTGATCGCCGCCCTGCTGGTGGTGCTGGGCTGGCTGGCCAGCCCCTCGGTGCTGAAGTGGTGGCATGGACTCACGCCTGAGCAGATCCCCCCCCAACAGGTCAGTGCCACGATGGAGCCGCCCAATCGCACCCGCATAGAGTCCGACGCCCTGTTCAATCCCGCGCGCCTGCGTTTCTCGGCCGATGCGGCCCCCATAGAGCTGGTAGGCCAACCAGCCCTGGATATCAGCATGGAGCCCGCATTGGCTGGCAGCTGGACCTGGACCCAGGCCGACCTGCTGGAATTCAAACCCGAGAAGGACTGGCCCATTGGCCAGAAATACCGCGTGCGCCTGGGCAAGAAAGCCTTGGCCCCGCATGTGGAGATCGCCCAGGACCAGTACGAATTCAGCGCACCGGCCTTCACCGTCAACCTGGAGAGCGCCGAGTTCTACCAAGACCCCACCCAGGCCGATGTGCGCCGCGCCCTGTTCACGCTGCGCTTTTCCCATCCGGTGAACACGACGGAGTTGGAAAAGCGCATCGCCCTGCGCTACGGCGACTGCAACGCGCAAGCCCGCAACCCCCAGGAGGCCTGCAAGCCGCTTGCGCACACGGTGCGCTATGACCAGTGGAAGCAGCAGGTCACGGTGCAATCCGAGCCGCTGGAAATTCCCAAGCAGTCCAGCCAGGTGGAGTTCAGACTCGCGGAAGGCAGCGTGGCCGAGCGCAGCGGACCTGCCGTGGAACGCAAGCTGGTGCACCAATTGGCGATTCCCGGGCTGTACAGCCTCTCCATCGCCAATGCCGAGCCCAGCATCGTCAGCAATGAAAATGGTGAACCCGAGCATGTGCTGCACCTCACGGCCTCCATGGCCGTGCCCGAGCGCGAGATCACCCGCGTGCTCGGTGCCTGGATGCTGCCTGCCAAACAAAAGCCCGGCAGCGACGCGGCTGATTTTGACTGGTCAGCCTCGCCAGAGGCGGTAAGCGATGAAGTGCTGTCCCGCGCACGCAAGCTGGCGCCGGTGCTGATCCCCAGCGAGCTCGAACACAGCGCGCTGCACAGTTTCCGTCTCCCCCAGGCCGAAGGCGGGCGCTATCTGCTGGTGCGCGTGGCCAAGGGCATGAAGACCCCGGGCGGCTACCAGATGGGCGAGCCCTACCAGCGCATCGCCCGACTCAAGCCCTTCTCACCGGAGCTGAGCATCGTGGGCCAGGGCGCGCTGCTGGCGCTGTCAGGCGAGAAAAAGCTGCCCATCCTGGTGCGCGACCTGCCGGGCGTACGGCTGGAAATTGGCCGTTTGCTACCGGCACAGCTCCAGCACCTGATCTCGCAGAGCGAGGGCATTTTTGAGAACCCACGCTTTTACAACGGCATAGAGGCCGATGACCTGGTGGACCGGTTCGAGAAAAAAATACCCCTGAACCTGCGCCCGGGCAAGCCCCATTACGAAACCGTGGACTTCGGCAGCTATCTGCATGCCGATGCCAACAACCGCCGTGGCGTCTTCCTGCTCAAGCTGCGTGGCTACGACCCGGCCAAGGCCAAGAAAAAGCCCGAGACGGATGCCCAGCAGCAAGAAGCCGAGGCCGAAGAAGAACAAGACGAAAGCGACGCGCTGGAGCGCTATGGCGAGCAGCGCTTGGTGCTGGTCACCGATCTGGGCCTGGTGATTAAAAAATCGCTGTCGGGCACACGCGATGTGTTTGTGCAAAGCATTGCCACGGGTCAGCCCGTGGCCGGCGCTCAGGTCGAGATCTGGGGCCGCAACGGCCAGGCCATTGCCACGCAAACCACCGACGCCGCAGGCCATGCCAAAGTACCCAGCCTGGCGGGCTTTCAGCGCGAGAAGGCACCCATTGCGCTGGTGGTGCGCAAGGGCGGCGACCTGAGCTTTCTGCCGCTGAACCGCTACGACCGCACGCTGGATGTCTCCCGCTTCGACGTGGGCGGCCTGCGCTCCGCCGGCATTCCCAACCAGATGACGGCCTATGTGTTCAGCGACCGCGGCATGTACCGCCCCGGCGAGAGCATGCACATCGCCATGATGGTCAAGGCCGGCAATTGGTCCACCTCGCTCAGCGATTTACCCATGGAGGTGGAGATCACCGACGCCCGTGGCATGAGCGTGCGCCGTGAAAAACTGCGCCTGGGCCCCAGCGGCGCTGCCGAAATTGAACACAGCACCGAGGACACCGCCCCCACGGGCAATTACACGGTCAACCTCTATCTGCCGCGCCAGACCAGCGCAGGCTCGCCCGATGCCCAGGGCCTGCTGCTGGGCAGCACCACGGTCAAGGTCCAGGAATTTCTGCCCGACCGCAGCAAGATCAAGCTGACGCTCAACAACCAAAGCGCTGAGGGCTGGGTGCGCCCCCAGGACCTCAAGGCCCTGGTCGATGTGCAAAACCTGTTCGGCACACCTGCGCCCCAGCGCAAGGTGGTGGCCACGATGACGCTGACACCGGCCTTTCCCTCTTTCAGTGCCCATGCGGACTATGGCTTTTACCTGCCCCAGCACGAAGGCGAGCGCCAGGAGGACGAGCTGGGCGAGCAAGAAACCGGTGACGACGGCAAGACCGAGTTCGACCTGCGCCTGTCGCGCTTTGCCCCCGCCACCTACCAAGTACAGGTGCTGGCCAAGGCCTTTGAGCCCGAAGGCGGGCGCAGTGTCTCGGCCGAGGTGCGCACCCTGGTCAGCGACCAGCCCTATCTGGTCGGCGTCAAGCTCGACGGCGATACGCGCTACATCAGCAAGAGCGCCGTGCGCAACGCCCAGCTGATTGCCATCAACCCGCAAGCGCAGAAGATGGCCCTGCCTGCGCTCAAGCTGCAGCGCGTGGAACGCAAGGTACTGTCGGTGCTGGTCAAGCAAGGCAACGGCCTGTACCGCTACGAATCGCGCCGCAAGGATGTGCTGCTGGACGAAAAACCCTGGGCCATTGATGCCCCAGGTAGCCAGCTGCAACTGGACACGGCCACGCCCGGCAACTTTGCCTATGTGCTGCGCAATGCCCAGGACCAGGTGCTCAACCGCATCGAGTACAGCGTGGCCGGCAGCGCCAACATCACGCGCTCGCTGGACCGCAATGCCGAGCTTGAACTCACCCTGGACAAAAAGGACTACACGCCCGGCCAGGAGATCTCGGTCAGCATCCGCGCACCCTATGTGGGCGCGGGCCTGATCACCATAGAGCGCGACAAGGTCTATGCCCACAGCTGGTTCAAGACCGACAAGACCGCCTCGGTGCAGAAGATCACCCTGCCCAAGGACTTTGAAGGCACAGGCTATGTCAGCGTGCATTTTGTGCGCGACCCGTCCTCGGACGAGATCTATATGAGCCCGCTGTCCCACGGTGTCATGCCTTTTGCCACCACGCTGGACCAGCGCCGCGCCACGATCACGCTGACCAGCAGCGAGCTGATCAAGCCCGGCCAGCCCATGAAAATGACGCTGACCAGCGACAAGCCCACGCGCGCCGTGGTGTTTGCCGTGGACGAAGGCATTTTGCAGGTGGCGCGCTACAAGACGCCTGACCCGCTCAAGCATTTCTTCCAAAAGCGCGCCCTGGAGGTCGACACCCAGCAGACGCTGGACATGATCCTGCCCGAGTTCAAAAAACTCATGCAGGCCGCCGCCCCCGGTGGCGACGGTGAAGGCGCTTTAGGCAAACACCTCAACCCCTTCAAGCGCAAACGCGACAAGCCCGTGGCCTACTGGTCCGGCCTGGTCGATGTGAATGGCAGCCGCGAATTCAGCTACACCGTGCCCGAGCGCTTCAACGGCAGCCTGCGCGTCATGGCCGTGGCCATCAGCGACAGCCAGGCTGCCGCCCAAAGCACACAGACCACGGTGCGTGGCGACATGGTGCTGCTGCCCAGCGCCCCGCTGGCCATGGCGCCCGGCGATGTGGTGGAAGTGGGCGTGGGCCTGGCCAACAACATCCGCGGCTCGGGCAAAAAAGCCCCCATCAAGCTCAGCCTCAGCGCCTCGGGCGGGCTGGAGGTAGTGGGAGAGGCCACGCAAACCCTGTCCGTGAACGAAGGCGGCGAGGGCCGGGCCCGCTTCAAGGTGCGCGCCAAGCCGGGTGCCCAGGCCCAGCTGGGCTCTGCCCCCCTGGTGTTCAGCGCCAGCCACCAAAGCTACAGCACGCGCCTGAGCGAAGAGGTCAGCGTGCGCCCGGCATCGCCCTATGTCAGCCTGGTGCAGGCCGGCAGCTTCCAGCGCGCGGGCGAGCTCCAAAGCCAGGCCGATCTCTATCCCAACTTCCGGCGCAGCGACCTGGCGGTCTCGGCCGCGCCCTGGGCCTTTGCCACGGGGCTGATGCAATACCTGGAGGCCTATCCCCACGGCTGCACCGAGCAAATCACCAGCCAGACCTTCCCGGCCGTGCTGCTGTCCACCCGGCCCGAGCTGCTCAAGGAAATGCAGCGCGGCCGCACGGCCGAGCAAGGCCCGCTGCCCACGGCACGCAAGACGCTGGACCGCTACCTGGTGCAGCTGCGCACACGCCAGAGCAGCGAGGGCGGTTTTGCGGCCTGGCCCGGCGGCAGCCATGCCGATCCCTTTGCCACGCTGTATGCCGTGCAACTGCTGGTGGAGGCCAAGCAGCACAAGCTGACCGTACCCCAGGACCTGCTGGACCAAGCCAACAGCTATCTGCACCAGTGGCTGGGCAACGGCGGCACCACACCAGATGCCTGGCGCCAGCGTGCCCAGGCCGTGTACCTGCTGGCCCGCCAGGGCATGGTGCTGCCTTCGGCCCTGGCCAATCTGCGCCAGAGCTGGAGCAGCCAGCCAGCCCTGTCCGACGACCTGGGTGCAGCCTACCTGGCCGCCACCTATTTGCTGGTCAAGCAGGACAAGGCCGCCAAGGAGTTGCTGGATCCGGTCTGGGCCGATCTGCTCAAGCGCGTGAACAGCAAGCAACGCCGCACGCTGTGGGGCAGCTATTACGACCCGCTGGTGCATGACAGCATGTTGCTGCACCTGGTGGCACGCCATTTCCCCGAGCGCCTCAAGACGCTCAAGCCCAGCGTCTGGGAAGGCCTGGCCGGCATGGTGCGCGACGGCTGGTACAACAGCCTGTCCTCGGCCTCTATGCTGCTGGCCGTGGATGCCTATTTCGACGCCGTGGCCTTGAATGTGGAAGGCAAGCTCGATGTGCAGGCCTTGAACGCCAAGAACCAGGCCACGGCCTTGGCCCTGGGTGGCATCAACCCCTTGGCGCGCACCGCCGTGCCCGATGGCAGCCACAAGCTCAAACTGTCCAACCACAGCGACTTCACGCTCTACTACAGCTGGGCCGAGCAGGGCTTTGAGCGCAATGTGCCGGACAAAGCCTTGCACAAGGGCATGGAAATCTTCCATGACATCCTGGACGCCAAGGGCCAGCCCGTCACCCAGGTCAAGCTGGGCGATGAGGTCACGGTGCGCGTGCGGGTGCGCAGCCTGGACAAGGCCCTCATCCCCAACGTGGCCCTGGTGGACATGCTGCCCGGCGGCCTGGAGCCCGTGCTGCAAAGCGCCAGCGATGCAGCGGATGAAGAGGAAGGCGAAGAACAAGAGGCCGAGCCGCTGTGGAAGAAACGCCTGGCCTCCAAGGGCTCATGGAACCTGGAATACGCCGACATCCGCGAGGACCGCATCGTGCTCTATGGCGATGTGGGCAAGGACCTGTCCGAAATCACTTACAAGGCCAGAGCCTCCACCGTGGGCGACTATGTGGTGCCCCCGGCCTATGGCGAAGCCATGTATGACCGGCGAGTGTTCTCGCGCGCCATGGGTGGGCGATTGAAGGTGGTGGAATAAAACGTGAAACACCCCCCTGAGTCGCTGCGCGCCTTCCCCCCGCTCTCGCACCGCTACGCGATGCGGGCGGGGGGACGCTGCCGGCGCGGCGGGGCGGCCCTTGCGCGGCAGCCCTGGCATGGGCTGCGCCAGTTTCAAGCGCTGGGCCCTGGCATGACTCCCTCGCCCCTCCGGGGAGAGGGCTGGGGTGAGGGGGCGGCGCAATGCCGCCAATGCCGCGCTTGACGATGCCCTCCATGCGCTTGCGTCCCCCACATCACAAGCTGGCCCAGGTGGGCCTGGCATTGCTGCTGCTCCTGGTCCTGTTCGCGGGCCTGCGGCTGTGGCCGCATACGCCTTTGCGCGAGGGCATCAGCAGCTCACGCGCCGTGTATGCGCGGGGGGGCGAGCTGCTCCGGCTGACGCTGGCGCCGGACCAGCAATACCGGCTCTGGGTGCCGCTGGATCAAATCTCGCCCACGCTGGTGGATGCCGTGCTGCTGTATGAGGACCGGCGCTTTTTCTGGCACCTTGGCATCAGCCCCACGGCCTTGCTGCGCAGTGCCTGGCATATGGCCAGCGGCGGGCGGCGCCAGGGCGGCTCCACCCTCACCATGCAGCTGGCCCGGCGCGTTTACGGCATAGACAGCCGCAGCTATGGCGGCAAGCTGCAGCAGCTGGCCGCCGCGCTGTGGCTGGAGGCCCGCCACAGCAAGGGTGATATTTTGGAGGCCTATCTCAACACCGCGCCCTATGGCGGCAATATCGAGGGCGTGCAGGCCGCCAGCCTGATCTACTTTCGCAAGCCCGCTGCCCATGTGAATCTGCCCGAAGCCCTGACCCTGGCCGTGATTCCGCAAAACCCGGCCAAGCGCATGGCCGAACGCGGCAACCAATCGGGTGGCAATACGGCGCTGCAGGCCGCACGCCAGCGGCTGCTGGCACTGTGGCAGCAGCGGGCACCCGAGGCTCTTTTGCATGCGGCCGATGCCCAATTGGTGCTGCCCGCCCAGGCCCGCTCCGCACTGCCCTTTCTGGCCCCCCACGCCACCGATATGCTGCTGGCCCGCGCGCACGGCCAGCAGATCCACAGCACGCTGGACCTGCGCATGCAGACCACGCTGGAGCGCATCATGGGCCAGTACCTGCGCACCCAGGCGGACAAGGGTCTGCGCAATGCCAGCGCCCTGCTGCTGGACGCTTCCACCATGGAGGTACGTGCCCTGATTGGCTCGGCCGACTGGCACAAGGTGGAGATTGCCGGCCAGGTCAACGGCACCCAGGCCAAGCGCTCGCCGGGCTCCACGCTCAAACCCTTTGTCTATGCCCTGGCGCTGGACCAGGGGCTGCTGCATGCCAAAACCATGCTCAAGGATGCGCCCACGCATTTCGGCCCCTATGCCCCCGAGAACTTCGACCTGCGCTTCGCCGGCCAGGTCTCGGCCCAGGATGCGCTGATACGCAGCCGCAACATCCCCGCCGTGTCCGTGGCCGCGCAACTGGGGCAGCCCGGGCTGCATGATTTTCTGCGCCTGGCCGGTGTGCAAAAGCTCAAAAGCCAGGCCCACTACGGCCTGGCCCTGGTGCTGGGCGGTGGCGAGGTCACACCCGAGGAACTGGCCGGTCTCTATGCCATGCTGGCCAATGGCGGCGCCAGCCAGCCGCTGCGCTATGAGCAGACTCCGCAAGAGCAGCCTCCGGCCCAGCCCTTGCAACTGCTCAGCCCCGAGGCCGCCTTTATCACCCTGGACATGTTGCGCCACGCCCCTAGACCCGACACCGGCCTGCCGGCGCGCCCCGCCGTGGCCTGGAAGACCGGCACCTCCTGGGGCTTTCGCGATGCTTGGACGGCAGGCGTTTTTGGCCGCCATGTGCTGGTGGTCTGGATGGGCAATTTCGACGGCAGCAGCAACCAGGCCCTGGTGGGCGTGGATGCGGCGGCGCCGCTGTTTTTGCGCATGGTCGATGCCCTGCGCGCCCAGCGCCTGGACCCGGGCGCCTTGTCCAAACCCCAGCCCGCCGATCTGCGTGAAATTGAAGTCTGCGCGGCCACGGGCGAGCTACCCGATGCCCTGTGCCCCGTGCGCACCAAGACCTGGTTCATCGCCGGCAAGTCACCCATCAAGACCAATGCGCTGCACCGCAGCGTCTGGGTGCATGCGGAAACCGGCGAGCTGCTGTGCGGCCCCGGCCCCCATGCGCGCCAGCAGGTGGTGGAGCAATGGAGCAGCGATATGCAGCGCCTGTTCCGCCAAAGCGGCCTGCCGCGCACCAGCTTGCAGGCGCCCGACTGCAGCGAGGACGGGCCCAGCGACCAGGCGGCGGATGATGCCGGGCCGCGCATCACCTCACCGCTGCGCGGCGTGCGCCATACGCTGCGCAGCCGCAAGCCCGAGCCCCTGGTGCTGCGCGCCGAAGCGGCGGCCAGCACACACAGCATTTACTGGTTTGCGGGCGACTCGCTGATAGGCCGCACCGCCCCTGGCGAAGGCCTGGCCTGGCTGCCGCCCATGGCCGAGTCCGGCCAAAACCATATGCTGCGCGCCGTGGATGAAACGGGGCGGGCAGCGACGCGGGAGATCGTGGTGGACATCACCCCCTAAAGGGGAATACCTGCAGCCAGCGCAGCAGAAAATATTGCATCAAAACCGCCGCAAACGCTTTCCAGTAGCGCATAGGCAGCTATCAAAACAAAGTTCAGCCACCGCAAGGCCCTGCCCTACTGCGTGGCCGCCACCAGCTTTTGCGTATAGGGGTGCTGCGGACGGCTCAGCAACTGCAGCGCCGGGCCCTGCTCCACAATGGCACCGTCTTTGAGCACCAGCACCGCATGGGCCATGGCACGGATCACGTCCATGTCATGGGTGATGAGCAAATAGGCCAGGCCGCGCTCACGCTGCAGGCGTTGCAGCAGGGCCAGCACCTGCTGCTGTATGGTCACATCCAGGGCGCTGGTGGGCTCGTCCAGCACCAGCAGCTGCGGCTCCAGAATCAAGGCTCTTGCCACGGCAATGCGCTGACGCTGGCCACCAGAAAATTCATGCGGGTAGCGCTCCAGCAGCCCCGGAAACTGCGCCTCGCCCATGCCTACCTCACCCAAGATGGCCAGCACCTGTTGCTGCACCTGTTCGGGCTTCAGCGCGGGGGCATGCACGCGCAGGCCTTCGCCCACGATCTCGCCCACCGTCATGCGCGGTGACAACGAGGAGAACGGGTCCTGAAACACCACTTGCACCTGGCGGCGCAGCGCCTGGTTGTGGGCGGTATTGCGTGTGGCCGGCTGCTGCCACTGCTGGCCCGTCAAATCCAGCGCCCCCTGAAAAGGCAGCAGCCCCAGCACGGCCTGGGCCAGCGTGGATTTGCCCGAGCCGGATTCGCCCACCACGCCCAGCGTCCGCCCCGGCTCCAGGGCCAGGCTGGCGCCCTGCACGGCCACAAATTCGCCACGCCGAAACCAGCCCCGCACGCCGGGCAGCGGCGTGGCATAGGCCACGCGCAGGTCTTGCGTATGCAGCACCGGCGCCTGGAGGGGGACTGCGGCATCCACCTCCACCACCTGGCGCCGGGGCTGGCTGGAGAGCAGCTTGCGGGTATAGGGATGCTGGGGGGCGGCAAACAAATCGGCCACCGCACCCTGCTCCACCAGATGGCCATGCTCCATGACCACGGCGCGGTCGGCAAAGCGGCGCACCAGGTGCAGGTCATGGGTGATGAGTACCATGGCCATGCCGGTCTGGCGCTGCAAATTGCCCAGCAGCTCCAGAATTTGCACGCGCAGCGTCACATCCAGGGCGGTGGTGGGCTCGTCGGCCAGCAGCACGCGCGGCTGCGAGGCCAGAGCCATGGCAATCATGGCACGCTGGCGCTGGCCACCGCTGAGCTGGTGGGGATAGGCCTGCGCACGTCGCCCAGGCTCGGGGATGCCGGTAGCGGCCAGCAGCTCCACGGCCTGGGCCCAGGCCTGGGCCTTGCTCAGCGCCTGCTTGAGCTGCAGCACCTCGGCCACCTGGGCACCCACACTCATCAGCGGGTTGAGCGCCGTCATGGGCTCCTGAAAAATCATGGCAATGTCGTCACCGCGCACGGCGCGCATCTGCCGCTCCGACAAGGTGAGCAGATCACGCCCATCCAGCAAGGCCTGGCCGCTGATGCGCGCCTCACCCACCAGGCGCAGCAGGCCCAGGGCCGTCACGGTCTTGCCCGAGCCGGACTCGCCCACCAGGGCCAGTTTTTCGCCGGCATGCAGATCAAAGCTGACGCCATGCACCACTTCCTTGCCGGCAAAGGCCACGCGCAGATCACGCACGGCCAGCAAGGGCGAGGCAGCGATGTGCACGGCCTGGTTCAACACATCGCTCATGCGCCCTCCTTGGTGGCCGGCGTATCCATGGCCTTGCGTGGATCCAGGGCATCGCGCAGCGCATCGCCCATAAAGGTCAGCAGCAGCAAGGTGACCACCAGCACGCCAAAGGTAGACAGCGAAATCCACCAGGCGTCGATATTGTTTTTTCCCTGGCTGAGCAACTCGCCAAGGCTGGGGGTACCCGGCGGCACGCCCAGGCCTAAAAAATCCAGCGAGGTCAGCGCCAGCACGGCGGCGCTCATGCGAAACGGCAGGAATGTCACCACCGGCGTCATGCTGTTGGGCAGGATGTGGCGCCAGATGATTTGCCCATTGGGCACGCCCAGGGCGCGCGCCGCCTTCACATAGTCGAGCTGGCGATTGCGCAGAAACTCGGCGCGCACATAGTCGGAAAGCCCCATCCAGCCAAACAGACTGAGCAGCAGAATCAGCAACGCCACGCTGGGGGCGAACACGGCGCTGAAGATGATGAGCAGGTACAGCTCGGGCATGGAGCCCCAGATTTCAATCAGGCGCTGCAGGGCCAGGTCGGTCTTGCCACCAAAAAATCCCTGGATAGCTCCGGTCAACACGCCCAGGGCCACGCCGGTCACCGTCAGCGCCAGCGCAAACAACACGCTGACGCGAAAGCCATACAGCAGCTGGGCCAGCATGTCGCGGCCACGGTCGTCCGTGCCCAGCCAGTTGGCGGCCGAGGGGGCAGCCGGATTGGGCGTCTGGGCAAAGTAATTCAGGGTTTGCGCACCATAGCGATTGGGCGGAAACACGGCCCAGTTGCCCGGCTTGGACAGCTGCGCCTGGACAAAGGGGTCCAGGTAGTCGGCAGGGGTGTCAAAGTCACCGCCAAACTGCGTTTCCGGGTAGTCGTTCCACAGCGGCCAATAGGTCTGGCCGTCATAGCGCGCCACCAGCGGTCTGTCGTTGCTGACCAGCTCGGCACACAGGCTGAAGGCCACCAGCACCACCAGCAGCACCAGGCTGCCAAAACCCAGCCGGTTGCGCCTAAAACGCGCCCAGGCGCGGGCCGCGGGCGAACGCCCTGCCTCCACCTTCATACCATCTCTCCTTGTTGGCGCGCTGCGCGCCGCACCGTCACCGGCCCGCATTGCCCTTCGGCCATGCCCCACGGCATACTGCGTCGCATACCCACACCACGCACCGCGCTGTGGCGTGGATGGCCCGGCTTTCGCATATTTCCATCTTGCCCATCACCACAGACTCCTCCACTGCGGCATTGCGCCAGGCCGTGCGCAGCGTGGCCATTTTCGAGGCCCTCAAGGGGCTGCTGGCCATCTGCGCCATGTTCGGCTTGCTGCGTCTGCTGCACCACGATCTGCACCACCTGGCCCTGGAGTGGGTGGACCATCTGGGCCTGTCGTCCCACCCCGGCTTTGCGGCCCTGCTGCTGCAAAGCGCAGACCGCCTCAACACCACGCCGGTGCACACCCTGGTGCTGCTGGGCAGCGCCTACACCGCAGCCCGCTGGCTGGAAGCCTGGGGCCTGTGGCGGGACAAGGCCTGGGGCGAATGGCTGGGCGTGCTCTCCTGCGGCCTGTATCTGCCGCTGGAGATCGCACACCTGCTGCACAAACCCAGCTGGCAGGCCGGCCTGGTGCTGCTGGTCAACCTGTGCCTGATCGCCGTGCTGGCCCTGCGCTTGCGCCAGCGGCGCAGGGCTTGAGCGCAGCCTGCGCCGCATCCGCTCGAACAGCTCCTCTCCCGCTCCCACAAGCCCCCATCCCCACCTTCCCCCGGTGGGGGAAGGGGTCATTCCGGGGCAGGACGCGAAAAACGGGCGTGACCCCAGCCAGGGCTGCCGCGCAAGGGCCGCCCCGCCGCACTGGCAGCGTCTCCCTGCCCGCATCGCTATGCGATGCGAGAGCGGGGGGAAAGCGCGCAGCGCCTGAGGGGGGTGTCGCACCATCAATCGAATTTCACGCGCGGGTCTACCCATACATAGCACAGGTCGCTGACCAGCTTGGTCACCAGCCCGATGAGGGTGAACAAGAACAGCGAGCCCAGCACCACCGGATAGTCGCGGCGCATCACGCTTTCGTAGCTGAGCAGGCCCAGGCCGTCGAGCGAGAACAGGGTTTCGATCAACAGCGAGCCGGCAAAGAAGGCACCGATAAAGGCGGCGGGGAAGCCGGTGATGATGGGAATCAGCGCATTGCGAAACACATGCTTGTAAAGCACCTGGCGCTCGGACAGGCCCTTGGCCCGCGCCGTCAGCACATATTGCTTGCGGATCTCTTCCAGGAAGGCGTTCTTGGTCAGCATGGCGGTGACGGCAAAGCTGCCGGCCACCATGGCCGTCACCGGCAGCGCGATATGCCAGAGATAGTCCACCACCTTGCCCATCAGGCTGAGATCTTCCCAGTTGGCAGAGGTCAGCCCCCGCAGCGGAAACCATTGCAGCTGGCCGCCAAAGATCACCAGCAGGGCCACGCCCAGCACAAAGCCCGGAATGGCGTAGCCCACCAAAATCAGCAGTGTGGTCACCAGATCAAAGCGCGAGCCCGCACGCACCGCCTTGGCCACGCCCAGGGGCACTGCGACCAGATAGCTGATGAAAAACGTCCACAGCCCCAGGCTGATGGAGACCGGCAGCTTGTCCTTGATCAGCTGCCAGACATCCTTGTTCTGGAAAAAGCTCTTGCCCAGATCGAAGCGGGCAAACTGGCCCAGCATCTGGAAAAAGCGCTCATGCGCGGGCTTGTCAAAGCCGTAGAGTTTTTTGATTTCTTCCACCTGCTGGGGCTCCAGCGCACGCCGTGGCCCCTGGTTGCCCAGTTGGGCTTCGCGGTTGCTCAGCTGCGACATCAGTTGCTCCACCGGCCCACCGGGCACAAACTGGATCACGGCGAAATTCAGCACCAGCACCCCGAGCAAGGTGGGCAACATGAGCGCAAAGCGCTTGAGCAGATAGGACAGCATGATCAGTTGGGCTCCATCCACCACATGGTCAGCAGCCAGGAACCCGCCAGCAGGCGGCTAGGCAACGCTGCGGGGTGGTGCAGGTGACGTTTGTTCGCCATGAAGAAATGCTTGCCGTAGTACATGGGCACCACATAGTGCTGGTAGAGCAGATAGCGGTCCAATACCCGGGTGCTCGCCGCAATGGCCTGGCGATCGGGGCTGGCCACGATGCGGTCTATCAACTCATCGACCACGGGGTCCTTGATGCCGGGCAGATTCTGGCTGCCTGTTTGGTCCGCAGACTTGGCACCAAAATCGTCATACAGCTCGTTGCCGGGGCTGGAAGATCCGCCCAAAATGGCCACGGCCATGTCGAAGTCGAATTCATTGAGCCGCTTGCGGATGATGCTGGGATCGGCCAGGCGATATTCAAAGGCAATGCCCAGGCGGCGCAGATTGCGGGCATAGGGGGCAAACACCACCTCCGACGAGCGATCGGCCAAATCCATGCGGATCACAAAGGGCTGGCCTTGCGCATTGCGCAGCGCGCCGTCGCGAAAAGTCCAACCCGCCTCGGTCAGCAGGCTTTGGGCTTGCTTGAGATTGCGGCGCAGTCCCTCTGCCGAGGCACCCGTGCCCTCGTTGCCGGGGAAAGCCCCCTGGGTACCGGCCAGGTAGGCATTGCGATGGCGCAGGCTATCGATCACCGCCCGCTCCTCGGGGCTGATATCAGGCCCTGCCATCAAATCGTCGGTGTTGTTGAAATAGCTGCCCGTGCGCGCCCGGCGCTGGTAGAAGAGGCGCTGGTTGAGCCAGTCGAAGTCAAAGGCCAGGTCCAGTGCACGCCGCACCCGCACATCGGCAAACTGCGGCCGGCGCAGGTTCAATGCCAGTCCCTGCATGCCCGTCATGCGATGGTGTGCAATCTCGGTCTTGACGATCTCGCCCGAATCAAAGCGACGCCCCTTGTATTTGCGCATCCAGGAGCTGATGCCGAACTCTTCCAACGCATCGAGCTCGCCCACCTTCAAGGCCTCCTCCTCGCCCAAGCGGTCGCGGAAGTACTGGTAGACCACGCGGTCAAAATTGAACATGCCACGGCGCACCGGCAAATTGGCGGCCCAGTAATCGGGCCGACGCTGGTAGACGATGCGCTTGCCCCAGTCCACCTCCGCGACCACATAGGGTCCGCTGGTCAGAGGTGCCTCATTCTGCAGCTCACTCAGCGGCTTGCCCCCGCCCCATTGGCGCGAGAAGACCGGCAACTGGCCCAAAATCATGTGCAGCTCGGAATTGCGGCGCAAAAAGTCAAAACGAATGGTGTGTGCATCCACCACCACGGCACGCTTCACATCGCCCCAGTAGGAGCGAAAAACGGGCGAGGCCTCCTTGCCCATCAAGGTGTCAAAGGAATGCTTCACATCGGCGGCCAGCACCGGCTCGCCATTGGAAAACCGGGCCTCACGCCGCAGGCGAAAAGTCACCGAAAGCTGATCGGGGGCCAGCGCAATGTCCTCGGCCAGCAGCCCATAGCTGCTGAAGGGTTCGTCCTCGCTGGGGGTGGTGAGCGAGTCAAACAACAAGCCGTATTCTGCGAACACAAAGCCGTTGAGGTTGTAGCCCATGCCCACCGCAATCTGCCCGCGCAAGGTGAAGGGGTTGAGCTTGTCAAAGCTGCCCGAGGCCGACAGCGTCAGCTGCCCGCCCTTGGGAGCATCGGGGTTGACATAGTCGAAATGCTGAAAGCTGGCCTGGTACTTGGGCGCATAGCCCATGCCCATGCCATGCACGGCCCAGGCAGGCGCGGAGAGCACAAACAAAACAAAAGCCAGGACTCGGGGCAAATGGCGCATGCGACAATTCTGCCTTATGCCTTATCCCACGCGCCACTTTGCCGGCGCGTTTTCACACCGAGGAGAAGAACAATGGGTTTCCTGGCTGGTAAAAAACTGCTGATCACGGGCGTGCTGTCCAACCGCTCCATCGCCTACGGCATTGCCAAGGCCTGCCATGAGCAAGGCGCCGAGCTGGCCTTCAGCTATGTAGGCGAGCGCTTCAAGGGCCGCATCACCGAGTTCGCCGCCGAGTTCAACTCCACGCTGGTGTTTGACTGCGACGTGGGCGACGACGCCCAGATCGAAAAGATGTTTGCCGACCTCTCCGCTGTCTGGGGCAAGTTCGACGGCTTTGTGCACAGCATCGGTTTTGCGCCGCGCGAAGCCATTGCCGGCAACTTCCTCGAAGGCCTGTCGCGCGAGGGCTTCCGCATTGCCCACGACATCAGCGCCTACAGCTTCCCGGCCATGGCCAAGGCGGCCATGCCCTATCTGAACGACAAGTCCTCGCTGCTGACCCTGTCGTACCTGGGCGCGCTGCGTTCCATCCCCAACTACAACACCATGGGCCTGGCCAAGGCCTCGCTGGAAGCCTCGGTGCGCTACCTGGCCGAGGCCGTGGGCCGCACCGAAGACGGCCGCGCCATCCGCGCCAACGGCATTTCCGCTGGCCCCATCAAGACCCTGGCCGCCTCGGGCATCAAGGACTTCGGCAAGCTGCTGGGCCGCGTGGCCGACGCAGCCCCCCTGCGCCGCAATGTGACCATTGAAGACGTGGGCAATGTGGCCGCCTTCCTGCTGTCCAACCTGGCCTCGGGCGTGACCGCCGAGATCACCTATGTGGACGGCGGCTTCAGCCAGACCGCAGGCCTGTCGGCCGACCAAGTCTAAATAGCGTTTCACGCCCCCCACCAGCCCTGCAGCTCGCAAGACCTGCAGGGTTTTTTCATGCCACAACCCCGATGGCAGCATGGATTGACTGCAATCATTTAATATTGAGAATAATTCTCATTACTTATTTAATTGCATTCAGACTGGAGAACAGCGATGAGCATCCATCCCGCTGCCGGCGATCTTCCCTTGTTCATGCTGCTGCGCACTGCGCCCGCCAGCCTCACGGCATGGGAGGAACTGGCCCGCCAGGCCACGCAGCATCTGCAAACCCAGCCCCCGCAGACCGTGCTGCCGCTGTTGTTCAAGGCCCAGCAGATGGCCCAGCGCCTGATGGCCAGCCCCCAACTGGACGTGCACCCCGACCACTGTCTGGCGGCCTGGGTGGTGTCCCACCACAACCTGGTCGATGTGCTGTCGCAATGCGGCCAGCGGCCGCTGGCCCTGGAATACCTGTGCGATGCCCACCTGGGCCTGGCCGACCTGGCCGAACGCCATGCCAGCGCCATAGTCCAGCAAGCTGCCTGGCGCCATCTGCGCGAAACCCGCTCCGCCCTGCTGCTGTGGCAGCGCCAGCATGGCGTCCAGGCCCAGACCACCGCGGCGCTGCGGGCCGCAAATGGCACGGCCCCCATGGCGCATGCCCCGCACACCCGCACGCCCTCCCGCTTGCATTGAAGCCGCTGCTTTCACGCCCGCATCTCCATCCCCTTACCGAAAGGCTTCCCATGAGCATCCACACCCTGCCCACATTGCCCTATGCCTATGACGCGCTGGAGCCCCATATCGATGCCCAGACCATGGAGATCCACCACAGCAAGCACCACCAGGCCTATGTCAACAACCTGAACGCCGCGCTCAAGGACAACGCTTTCGCCCATGAGCCGGTGGAGCAGCTGATTGCCGACCTGAACCGCCTGCCCGAGGCCCTGCGCGCCGCCGTGCGCAACAACGGCGGTGGCCACGCCAACCACAGCCTGTTCTGGACGGTAATGGCCCCGGTCGGCCAGGGCGGTGGCGGTACACCCCAAGGGGCACTGGCCCAGGCCATGGCATCCGACCTCGGGGGAATCGAGGCCTTCCAACAGGCTTTTACCCAGGCCGCGCTGACGCGCTTTGGCAGCGGCTGGGCCTGGCTGGTGGTGGGCAAGAACGGCAAGCTCTCCATTGAAAGCAGCGGCAACCAGGACAGCCCGCTGATGCAGGGCATTGGCTCGGGCGGCACGCCCATCCTGGGCCTGGATGTCTGGGAACACGCCTATTACCTGAAGTACCAGAACCGCCGCCCCGAATACATCGCCGCCTTCTACCAGGTGATTCACTGGGACGAAGTCGCCCGCCGCTTCGCTGCTGCCCGGAGCTGATCCCCTGCCGCCGTAGCGTCCATCTTGCACAGACCACGCCCCTCCTCCACCATGTCCCTACTCGCACCTTCTTCCGCGAACATGCCGCGACTGCCCTCCGATCCCCCTGTGCCTGAGCCCACGCCAGCACCCGCGTCCCGCACCGCCCACCGCCTGCGCCACGCGCTGGGGTGGCTGATCGTCCTGGCGGGTGCCAGCGTGCTGGGCAGCCAGTTCTGGCAGTACCTCCAGCACAACCCCGTGGTGTTGCAGGCGCTCGTGGGGGGCTCGGTGGCCGCACTGGCCACGGCCCTGGGCACGCTGCCGGTGCTGCTGTCGCAGAACCTGTCCGATCGCACACAGGACACATTGTTCGGCTTTGGCGCCGGTGTGATGCTGGCGGCCTGCGCCTTCTCGCTGATCCTGCCGGGTCTGGAGGCCGTGCGCGCACAGCCGCAATGGGGTGGCAACGCCTGGGCGGCGGGCGGCATTGTGGGCAGCGCTATCTTGCTGGGTGCGGGCGTGATGATGCTGATGGACAAGCTGCTGCCGCACGAGCACTTCATCAAGGGCCGCGAAGGTCTGGACCTGGACATGGCGCGCAAGCTGCGCCGCACCTGGTTGTTTGTGATCGCGATTGCGCTGCACAACCTGCCCGAGGGCCTGGCCATCGGCGTGGGCTATGCCGCCAATGAGGGCATGCGTGCCAACGCCCTGGCCACCGGCATTGCCATACAGGACGTGCCCGAGGGCCTGGTCGTGGCCGTGGCCCTGCTGGCCGCCGGCTATAGCCGGCGCTTTGCCGTGCTGCTGGGCATGGCCAGCGGCCTGGTGGAGCCCGTGGGTGCCGTCATCGGTGCCGCCATCATCAGCGGTTCCGCCGCGCTGCTGCCCTGGGGCCTGGGCTTTGCTGCTGGCGCCATGCTGTTTGTGATCAGCCATGAAATCATTCCCGAGTCCCACCGCAAGGGCCACGAGGCCTTTGCCACCGGCGGGCTGATGCTGGGCTTTGTGCTGATGATGGTGCTGGACACGGCCCTGGGCTAAAGCCCTTCGACGGTGCAAGCAGGTGGCGCCTCCGCTGCACCGCCGCAGGCCGACTACAGGCCGGCCGCAGGCCACTGCACACGGCCCGGGCTGTCAGCATGCAGGCATTGCCACAGTGGGACGCTTTCATGACCACGCCAGCGCACACCGGCCTCTCTCTGCATCGCCTCTTCCAAACCCTGTTGTGCAGCCTTGGCCGCTGCCTGGGCTGTGCCACCCTGGTCCTGCTGCTAGCGCAGCCATTGGGCTCGGCAGCAGCCGAGGAAGCGGTAAGACCGCCACCGCCCGCGCTGATGCTGGCCCAGGTCTGGCACAGCGGTCTGGCCGTGCAGGACTATTGGGTCAGCGAGAAATACGACGGCGTGCGCGGCTACTGGGACGGGCACAGGCTGATCAGCCGAGGCGGCCAGGTGATTGCCGTACCGGCCTGGTTCACCGAGGGCTGGCCGGCCACGCCCCTGGATGGCGAGCTCTGGGCCGGGCGCGGCGCTTTCTCCCACGCCCAGTCCACCACGCGCCAGACCCAGGCCGGCGATGCGGCCTGGCGGCGCATGCGCTTTATGGTGTTTGACCTGCCCGCCGCAGCCGGCAGCTTTGACCAACGCCTGCCCCAGCTACGGGCCGTGGTGGCCGCCATAGGCCAGGACTGGGTACAGGCCGCGCCCCAGTGGCGCGTGGTCAGCGAGGCAGAGCTGCAGCGCCAGTTGGCCAAGGTGGTGGCCGCCGGCGGCGAAGGTCTGGTGCTGCACAAGGCCGCTGCGCCCTACCGCGCGGGCCGCAGCGGCGATTTGCTCAAGCTCAAGCCCTATGACGATGCCGAGGGCCAGGTGGTGGGCTACAAGCCCGGCAAAGGCCAGTGGCAGGGCCAGACCGGGGCCCTGCTGCTGCAAACCCGCGAGGGCCTGCGCTTTGCGCTGGGTGCGGGCCTGACGGCCGAGCTGCGCCGCCAACCACCGCCGCTGGGTGCCTGGGTAACCTACCGCTACCAAGGCCTGCACGACAGCGGCCTGCCGCGTTTTGCGCGTTTTCTGCGCCTGCGCGAGGACATGGGCCCAGGCAGCCCGCCATAAAAAAAATGAGCTGCCTATGCTGATACCTGATGGCTTTCAGTGTGAAACAACACTGAAACCGGCAGATAGCAAGCATAAACAGCTCACTTTTTACAGCGGCCCGGGCGGGCCGCTGCGCTGCACCGCGCCTGGCTTAGTTGCTGGCGGTCGCGGGCTTCTTGGCTGCCGGCTTTTTGGCCGCAGGCTTGGCCACGACATTGGCTGCGGCCTTCTTGGCCGGGGCCTTTGCCGCCACCTTGGTGGCAGGCTTGGCAGCGGCCTTGGCTGCAGGCTGGGTCGCAGCCTTCGCGGCGACCGTCTTGCCCGCCACGGCTTTCACCGCGCGCGGGGTGGCTGCCTTCTTGGCCGCCGCTTTGGCAGCGGGCTGGGCTGCGGCCTTCGCGGCAGGCTTGCGCTGCATCACGCAGTCCGCGTAGTAGCGAACCTCGCCATCCTCGTCTTCCTTCTCCACCAGGCCATGGATGTCGGTTTCAAAGCCCGGGCATTCCTTGGCAAATTCGCGGGCGAACAGCAGGTAATCCACGATCTTCTTGTTGAAGACTTCACCGGGAATGAGCAGCGGAATGCCAGGTGGGTATGGCGTGACCAGGCCCACGGTGGTGCGGCCCACCAGGTGGTCGATCTCCACACGCTCGGTCTTGCGCTGGGCGATGTGGGCGTAGGCGTCCGAAGGCTTCATGGCCGGCTGCAGATCGGACAAATACATCTCCGTCGTCAGGCGGGCAATGTCGTACTTGGCATACAGCTCGTGCACATGCTGGCACAGGTCCTTGAGGCCCATGCGCTCGTAGCGGCGGTGCTGCTGGCAGAACTCCGGCAGGATGCGCGCCAGCGGCTGGTTGCGATCGTAGTCGTCCTTGAACTGCTGCAGCGCGGTCAGCATGGTGTTCCAGCGGCCCTTGGTGATGCCGATGGTGAACATGATGAAGAAGCTGTACAGGCCGGTCTTCTCGACCACCACGCCATGCTCGGCCAGGTATTTGGTGACGATGGAGGCGGGAATGCCGGTGTCGGCAAAGTCGCCGTCCAGGTCCAGACCGGGCGTGACGATGGTGGACTTGATGGGGTCCAGCATGTTGAAGCCGTCGGCCAGATCGCCAAAGCCGTGCCAGTTGTCGAATTCCTTGCCGCTCTTGCCCTTGGCCTTGTGCTTGCGCGAGGCGTCGGGGCCGCGAATGATCCAGTCCTGGGCCGAGCCCACGCCCTCTTCCGCCAGGGCCTCGGGGCCCCAGACTTCGAACCACCAGTCGTCCTCACCGAACTCATCGTCCACCTTGCGCATGGCGCGGCGGAAGTCCAGAGCTTCGAGGATGGATTCCTCCACCAGCGCCGTGCCACCGGGTGGCTCCATCATGGCGGCTGCCACGTCGCAGCTGGCAATGATGCTGTATTGCGGGCTGGTCGAGGTGTGCATCAAATACGCCTCGTTGAACAGGTGGTGGTCCAGCTTTTGCGTCTGGCTGTCCTGCACCAGCACATGCGAGGCCTGGCTGATACCGGCCAAGAGCTTGTGGATGGACTGGGTGGCATACACCACGGATTCCTTGGGGCGCGCACGCTTCTTGCCCATGGCGTGGTAGCTGCCATAGAAAGGGTGGAAGGCGGCATGCGGCAGCCAGGCCTCGTCGAAGTGCAGATTCGCCACATAGCCGTCGACCATCTGCTTGATGGCCTCGGTGTTGTAGAGCACGCCGTCGTAGGTGGACTGGGTCAGCGTCAGCACGCGCGGCTTGACGGTCTTGGCGTTCACGCCCTTGAGCAGCGGGTTGGCCGCAATCTTGGCCTGGATGGACTCCACGCTGAACTCGCTTTGCGGAATCGGGCCGATGATGCCGAAGTGGTTGCGCGTGGGCTTCAGGAACACCGGAATCGCACCCGTCATGATGATGGAGTGCAGGATGGACTTGTGGCAGTTGCGGTCCACCACCACCACATCACCCGGGGCCACCGTGTGGTGCCAGACGATCTTGTTGGACGTGGACGTGCCATTGGTGACGAAGTAGCAGTGGTCTGCGTTGAAGATGCGCGCGGCATTGCGCTCGCTCTCGCCAATCGCACCGTTGTGGTCCAGCAGCTGGCCCAGCTCCTCCACGGCGTTGCACACGTCGGAGCGCAGCATGTTCTCACCATAGAACTGGTGGTACATCTGGCCCACGGGGCTCTTCAGGAACGCCACACCGCCGGAGTGACCGGGGCAATGCCAGCTGTACGAGCCGTCTTCGGCGTAGTCCAGCAGCGCCTTGAAGAACGGCGGCTGCACGCCCTCCAGATAGCTCTTGGCCTCACGGATGATGTGCTTGGCCACGAACTCGGGCGTGTCCTCGAACATGTGGATGAAGCCATGCAGCTCGCGCAGGATGTCGTTGGGCAGGTGGCGGCTGGTCTTGGTCTCACCGTAGATGTAGATGGGCACATCTTCGTTCTTGCGACGCACCTCGCCGATGAAGCTGCGCAGGCTGTGGATGACTTCGGGATCGGTCTCTCCACCCTGGGTAAACTCTTCGTCGTCGATCGACAAGATAAAAGCACTGGCCCGGCTCTGCTGCTGGGCGAACTGCGAGAGGTCACCATAGCTGGTGACGCCCAGCACCTCAAAGCCCTCTTGCTCAATCGCATGCGCCAGCGCACGGATACCTAGACCCGAAGTATTCTCGGAACGATAGTCCTCGTCGATGATGACGATGGGAAAGCGGAATTTCATGCGCAGACCCCGTGCGACCGGGTGTTAAAAAACGGAACAGGCGCGCAGTGTAAGTAATATCGAGGGCATTCCCTAGGGCTTGCCTACATTCCGAAGCAAATCAGGGTTTTGTACCAACACAATAACGCCGCGTTACGGCGTTGAAAGGATTCGACAACATGGAGGTAAGCACCTGGTGGTGGATTTTCACGGGCCTGGCCGTCGTGGCCGAGCTGCTGACTGGCACCATTTACCTGCTGATGATTGGCCTGGGCCTGGCGGCAGGCGCTGTCGCCGCCCACCTGGGCCTGAGCCTGCCCGTGCAAATTGCCACGGCCGCCGTGGTGGGCGTGCTGTGCGTGATGGTGGCACGCCGCATTCGCCGCGCCCGCAGCAAAGGCCTGCCGGCCCTGTCCGATCCCGCCGTCAACCTGGACATTGGTGAGACCATCACCGTCGCCCAGTGGGAGGCCGACGGCACCAGCCGCGTCCCCTACCGCGGCGCGCAATGGACGGCCGTGCTGCGCCCCGGCGCCATGCCGGCGCCCGGCCAATACCGCGTGGTTGCCCTGCAGGGCAACCGGCTGGTGGTGGATAAGGCTTGAGGTGCTCCCCCCTGAGTCGCCTTCGGCGCCGTCCCCCCAGGGGGACGACAGCCTCGCTGCGGGGCGGCCCTTGCTCGCTGTCTGCTGACTTGGGGCGCGCCGGTTTTGTATGCCTGGGGGCTTGCACCAAATATTTGCAAGACCACAGAAATCCCCGTGGGCACGGCATACACATGCCCCGAGGTCGGCACCAGCGCTTCGGGGCGGCCCTTGCGCGGTGCCCTGGCGTGGGGTGCGCCAGTTTTATGCGCCTGAGGGCTTTCGCGAAATATTCTCAAGTCCAAAAAACCTCTGTGAGTGTGGCTGGCAGCAGGCAGCGCCAGCACGACTCCCTGTCGTGGAGGGCACCAGTTTCATGTACAGCGCCCTGAATTCAGGGTCTAGGTATCATGGTGCTTAAACGGCTCTCATGCGCTACCCATCTGCATAAGCAGCTCTTCTTTTTCTAGCAACTCCCCTTTCATGCTTAAGGAGCATCCATGGAAATTGCCATCGTTCTCTTCGTCATCGCCATCATCTTTGTGGCCCAGTCCGTCAAGGTCATTCCCCAGCAGCACGCCTGGGTCAAGGAACGCCTTGGCAAGTACGCCGGCACGCTCACGCCCGGTCTGAACTTCCTCGTACCCTTTGTGGACCGCGTGGCCTACAAGCACAGCCTGAAGGAAATCCCGCTCGACGTGCCCAGCCAGGTTTGCATCACGCGCGACAACACCCAGCTGCAGGTGGACGGCATTCTGTACTTCCAGGTGACCGACCCCATGCGCGCCAGTTACGGCTCGTCCAACTACATCATGGCTGTGACCCAGCTGGCCCAGACCTCGCTGCGTAGCGTGATCGGCAAGCTGGAGCTCGACAAGACCTTTGAAGAGCGCGACATGATCAACGCCCAGGTGGTGTCGGCCATTGACGAGGCTGCGCTCAACTGGGGCGTGAAGGTGCTGCGCTATGAAATCAAGGACTTGACGCCTCCCGCCGAAATCCTGCGCTCCATGCAAGCCCAGATCACGGCAGAGCGTGAAAAGCGTGCCCTGATTGCTGCGTCCGAAGGCCGTCGCCAGGAACAGATCAACATCGCCACCGGTGAACGCGAGGCCTTTATCGCCCGCTCCGAAGGTGAAAAGCAGGCCGTGATCAACAAGGCCCAGGGTGAGGCCGAATCCATCAAGGCCGTGGCCGAAGCCACCGCCCAGGCCCTGGAGCGTGTGGCCGCCGCCATCCAACAACCTGGCGGCCAGCTGGCTGTGCAGTTGAAGGTGGCCGAAAGCGCCGTTGACGCCTACAGCAAGGTCGCAGCCGACGCCACCACCACCCTGGTGGTGCCCAGCAACATGACGGAAGTCTCCAGCCTCATCACCTCGGCGATGAAGATGGTGCAGGTGGGCAAGTAACCCCCTGAGCCGCTGCGCGTCTTCCCCCTCTCTGGCTTCGCCGGAGAGGGACGGCACCAGCGCGGCGGTGCGGCCCTTGCGCGGTGCCCTGGCGTGGGCCGCACCGGTTTTATATGGCCTGGTTCCAAGTGAGATCTTTGCTGCACCACAGCCCCCATGGGCACGACCTGCTCATTCCCGGGGGACAACAGCCTTCCCACGGGACGGCCCTTGGGCAGTGCTCTGACTTGGGCGGCGCCAGCTGCCAAGATCAGGACCGCACCTGAAACCCTGACTTGCAGCCTTGCGAAACAAAATGCAGTACTTTCCCGAGGGCCTCCAAAATTCAGGCTAGAATAGCGGCTTCATCACACGGAGCGGTGGATGAGTGGTTTAAGTCGCACGCCTGGAAAGCGTGTGTGGGTTAATAGCCCACCGCGGGTTCGAATCCCGCCTGCTCCGCCAAGTGACTGATAAGACAGTTTCCAAAACCAAGCCTTGAACAGCTTGGTTTTTTGTTTGCCCTACCAAGGTAGACAACCGTTTTTGCGGAGCGGTGGATGAGTGGTTTAAGTCGCACGCCTGGAAAGCGTGTGTGGGTTAATAGCCCACCGCGGGTTCGAATCCCGCCTACTCCGCCAAAGTTAAAAGCCATGCAGCTCCACGAGTTGCATGGTTTTTTGCTTTTCTGCAGTACCGCCTACTGCGCTGTTAATGCCCGAACTCACGCCCCCACAGCATGGCACTGGCGGCGCATTCGAATACAGTGGCAGAACGTGCCAGCACCACGCGGTAGATGCCGGCCTGGATATGCCAGCGCCCGGACGCGGCTTGAAACCGCGCCAGCAGGCGCGGGTCTGCGGTCAGGCTGATGCGGGCCGAAGCACCGGGCTGCAGCAAAACCCGCTCAAAGCCCAGCAGGCGCATGCGCGGCTCACCCGCCGCATCGGTCAGGTACAGCTGCGGCACATCGCTGCCCTCGCGCGCTCCCGTGTTTGTCACGGTAAACACCACCGACACTGTCTCGCCACCGCTGATGTGCAGATCGCTATAGGCGAAGCACGTATAGCTGAGGCCATGGCCAAAGCCAAACAGCGGCTGCTGGCTCTGCTGGGCACACCAGCGATAACCCACTTCCGCGCCCTCGTGGTAGTGCACCTTGATGGGCGTTCCCAGCTTCACATCGGCGCCCGGCAGCATGGGATGCGGTGTCTGCTCCACATCCACCGGAAAGGTGATGGGCAAGCGGCCCGAAGGGTTGACGGCCCCCGTCAACACCTCGGCAATGGCCTGCGCGCCCCCCTGCCCCGGGAACCAGGCCTGCACAATGGCCTGCACCTTGCTGTGCCAGGGCATGGCCACCGGGTTGCCGGTTTCCAGCACCACGATGACCTTGGAATGGACATCAGCCAACGCCGCAATCAAGGCATCTTGCCCAAACGGCAGCGCCATATCGGGGCTGTCAAAACGCTCGCCCTCATGCCGCACGGCAAACACAATGACCACGTCCGCCCCCTGGGCCAGCGCAAGCGCATCGGCCACCTGGGTACCGCTGTCAAACACCACATCGGCCTCTGGCAATAGCCTGTGCAACTCCGCCAGCGGAGAGGGGCCGAAAAAGCGCATGGTCGTGGGGCCCAGCAAGGGATGGCTGCGCAAAGGCAGCTCTGCCGCATAGCCTCCCACCGGCATCACCTGGCTGGAGCCATCTCCTGACAGCACCCCGGCCTGCGCCCAACCGCCCATCACGGCAATGCGCTGCGCCTTGGCCGCCAGGGGCAGCACAGCGTTCTCGTTTTTCAGCAGCACCAGGCCTTCGCGGGCCAGCTGCAGCGCCACTGCATGGTGGGCCTGACAGTCCACGGCCACCGCAGGCTGCGGCTGGTCTATGCCCACGGCGTAGTAGGAACGCAGCATGCGCCGCACCATCTCGCTGATGCGTGCCTTGGGCACCAGCCCGGCCTCATAGGCCTGGCGCAGCGGCCCGTTGAACCACTCCTGCGCATCCAGCTGGGCGCCGGAATGCTGGTCCAGCCCGCACAGTGCGAAATCCCAGTGGTAGACGGCCAGCCAGTCCGACATCACCCAGCCCTTGAAGCCCATGGCGTCCTTGATGCTCTCCTGCAAGATGGCATGGCTGCCACAGCAGTAAGCACCATTCACAAGGTTGTAGGCCCCCATCATGGCCCCGGGCTCGCTGCGCTCCATGGAGATCTGAAAGGCCAGCAAATCGCTTTCGCGGTGTGCGCCAGGCTCGATCACGGCATCCAGAAAGAATTTATTGCTTTCGCTGGCGTTCAACGACACATGCTTGAGCACGGCAATGACCTGCTGTTGCTGCATGCCAGCCGCCATGGCGGCACCCATCAGGCCGGAGAGCAGCGGATCTTCCGAGATGTATTCAAAGTTTCTTCCGCCGCGCACCTCGCGCACCAGGTTGATGCCCCCACCCAGCAGCACATTGAAGCCGCGCGCCCGCCCCTCCCTGCCCACCAGCTTGCCCGCCTCCTGCACCAGATGGGGGTTGAAGCTCGCCCCCATGGCCAGGCCGCAGGGCAGCGCCGTGGCGCCATCGTCCGGCCCACCGGTGTGGCGCAGCCCCAGGCTCGCATCGGCCAGCAGCAGCGCCGGAATGCCCAGGCGCGGAACACCGGCCACATAGCCGGCAACCACAGGCACATCGCCCGGCACACGTGGCTCGCGCTCGGTCTTGCCAAAGACCCTGACCATCAGGCTGTAGAGCAGCGAAAAGCGCTCGTCATCCGTCATCTGCGCCTCGGTATCACGGGCGCGGGTATCGGGATCGGCAGCCATGTGCAGCGCTGCCAGGGACTGAAGCGAAATCGGAACCGCATTGAGACAGAGATCACTGGACATCAAAAAGCTCCATGCATTGCAGGTACAGCGCCCATGGCGCAAAAGCGTTGCAGCCAGAAAGCGCTGACAACGGCGATATCAGCAGGAAGTTCCCGCCCCTTTTCGACGCTGACGCAGCGCACCGAGCATGTGCTGGTGTGCGGACGGCGAGATGGGATAGAAAAAAGCGCACAGCACCCCCATGCTCTGAAGCACCATAGGCGCCAACCACAGCATGGTCTGGATCCCGTCGGTGGCGACCTGCGACTGGGGCTGGTTGGCCACAAAACCCACCGCACCAAGCAAATGCCCTATGCCGGCGACAGCAATGGCCAGTGCCGCCTTCTGTGCAAAGGAGAACACCCCGAAGATGGTCCCTTCGCCCTGCACTCCGGTGCGCCATTCACCGTACTCGACGGTATCGGGCACCATGGCCCACACTGCCAGCACCGATGCCGAACCGGCAAAACCAAGCAGGCCCAGCAGACCCAAAAGCAGCGCCACATCCTGGATGCCCACCCAGCCAAGAACGGCATAGCCGAGCATGCCAATGCCGCCACCGCACAGCGCCACCAGCCGTTTGGACCGGCGCCGCATCACCCATGCCCAAAATGGGATGGAAATAAAGGCCTGCACGGCAGCAATGCCCAGTGCAGGCCCGATCAAGTCTTCCCGGTGCAACCCATACTTCAGCACATAGGGCAGCGTCTTGGACAGAAAAGCGCTTGCAGCGGCCAGCGCCACCGTCATCCCACACACCAGCAAAAATGCGCGATTGCACAGCACCACAGACAACGCCTCACGGACCGTGATGCCATGGGTATCCGGCCGCGCGCTCTCCCTGGTCGAGAAGAATGTGAACAGGAACACGGGGATGGAAATGAGCGCATACAGGGCCATCACCAGCAAAAACCCCAGTCTCTCATCCCCCTGCCCGAACAGCTGCACCAGCTTGAGCGTGGACAAAGCCACCAACAGGGCGGCCGAGCTGGCGCAGACCATGCGGTATGCGGCCAGACTGCCGCGCTCCTGGCTGTTGTGCGTCAGCGTGGCCATCAGTGCGTTGTAAGGCATGGACAGCGCGGTATAGGTGGTCCGGAACAGCACATGCGTGCCCAGCACCCATGCCAGCAGGTTCGCCCCACCTGCATAAGCGGGCACAAACATCGCGACAAAGCTGAGCGCCAGCGGAACGCAGCCAAACAAGAGATAAGGGCGATAGCGCCCCCAGCGTGAACTGGTGCGGTTGGCGATGTAACCGGCCACAGGATCGCAGAACGCGTCCCACAGCATGGCCGCGCCAAACATCCAGCCCGCCACCACCGGCGACAGCCCTGCGACGTCGGTGTAGTAGTACAGCAGGTAGAGCGTGGTCGCCTGCCAGTACAGGTTGAATGCAAAGTCGCCCACACCAAAGCCAAACCTCACCCGAAAAGGCAGTCGGCCACTCCCCTCTTGCACGGTGGCCTGGGTGGCAGGCGGCGCCTGCGCAATGGCCAAATCTGGATTGACTGTATTCATGGACATGACCTCGTAAACAGGAATCACCAGGGGTTGCCATGGGCAACCGAATTGGGAAGCCATGCAATCCCAGCCCCTGCAAAGGCCTTGTGCACCTGCATCCACACGGAAATTGATGGGCCGGCCACGGACGCCCCCCAAGACAGCAGCCATCGGGGGCGCCGGGCTCGGCGAAAGCGGGGGATGAAGGTCGATGCGCCAGGGCACGCGGATGCATTACCGCGCACCTCCGCAGACCCCCTTGCTCCACCGCCACCGGCCGCTGCAACTCACAGTCAAGCACCCGCTGCGCGAGACCACGCCAAGGGCCTGCCAACAAGCCGCCAGTCAGGCCGCTCCGGCCTGCCGCATGTGGCCGGCATTCCACGCCACGCGGAGCAATTCACACCCGATCGCGGCAAGCTGTGGGGACTGCATCAAACTGTCTCCTGTTGTTGTGTTTTCACATGCAATGGCAGCCCTGCCGTTTCACCTGGGCCTTGGCATTCGCTGCACCGGGATTAATGTCCCGCGGAATTGACAGCGCTGTCAATTCAGGGTTTGCAGCAGGTCGAAGCGCATCTTTCTGTTGCGGAGCCAGGGCCGCTTGTTGTGACGCGGCGCGTCATCCAGAGACCCAGACCCCGCCTTGTTCCGCCCGCAAGAAGCGCCCACAGGCTCACTCTGCGAGGCTTGCTTCTGGAGCCCTCCATGCGTTTTCCCGGATAAGGCAAACCCCAAATTGACAGCGCTGTCATTTGGAATGGATATTAGCCACAGCGCAGCACGAACAAGCCATCTAAAAAAATGACAGCGATGTCAACGGCAATCCAAAGCGCAGCAACAGGAGACCGGTTTATGCAGCCCCAGCAGCTTTTCGATGCCGTGGCCCCGTATGCAGCAGCCCGGTGCAATCGGTCGGGCCTTGGCCCGTCTACGCACCACAACGCGTTCAGCGCCAGCGCCCATGCGCCATGCGCTTGAAACACAGCCCATGTCCTTCCACCTCACAGAAGACTTGCCATGATTTCACACGCACTCCCCACCTTGTTCGCTGCCGCGCTCCTGTCCCTGGCGGCCTCCTCTGCGCACGCCAGCAAGCAAGCGCCGGTGATTGGTTTTTCGATTGACGATTTGCGGGTCGAACGCTGGACCCATGACCGCGACTACTTTGTCGAAGCGGCCCAGAAGATGGGGGCCACCGTCAATGTGCAGTCGGCCAATGCGAATGAGGCCAAGCAAATCGCCCAGATCGAAAACCTGATTGCACAGAACGTCGACGCACTCGTGATCGTTCCCTTCAACTCCAAGGTGTTGAGCAACGCCATTGCCAGCGCCAAGAAAAAAGGCATTCGGGTGGTGTCCTACGACAGGCTGATTCTGAACGCCGACGTGGATGCCTATATCTCGTTCGACAACGAGAAGATCGGCGAGATGCAGGCCCAGGCCTTGGTCAAGTTGGCGCCCAAAGGCAATTACTTTTTGCTGGGGGGCGCTTCCACCGACAACAACTCCCGCATGTTCCGCGCAGGCCAGATGAAGGTGCTCCAGCCCTTGGTGGACAAGGGCGACATCAAGATCGTGGGTCAGCAATGGACGCCGGAATGGGATCCGATGAAGGCCCAGAGCATTGTCGAGAATGCGCTGACTGCCAACGGCAACAACATCCAAGGCATCGTCGCCTCGAACGACGGCACGGCGGGTGGCGCCATCCAGGCATTGAATGGCCAAAAGCTGGCGGGCAAGGTGCTGGTTTCCGGCCAGGATGCCGACCTGGCCGGCGTGCGCCGCGTGGCCGAAGGCACCCAGGCCATGACGGTGTACAAGCCCATCAAGCAGATCGCCAGCAGCGCGGCGGAAATGGCCATCACTCTGGTCAAAGGCGGCAAGCCCAAGTTCAACACCAAGCTCAACAACGGCAAGAAAGACGTGGAAACCTTGCTGCTGACGCCCACGCTGCTGACCAAGGACACGCTGGACATCGTCATTCAGGACGGTTTCTACACACACCAGCAAATCTTCGGCAAATAGGCCTGGCGCTGCACCGTCACATGCGCCATGCCGGCCCCCGCCCGCCAGCCTTCGCACCCAAGCCCGGGGCGACAGCCACCTCTCTCACCCCCAGCTCCACAGGAGAACGCAATGGGCAGCAGCACCCTGCTTGAGATGCGCAACATCGAGAAGTCCTTTGCCGGCGTACGTGCGCTGGAAGGGATCAGCCTGACGGTCAACCCCGGTGAATGCCTGGGTCTGTGCGGAGAAAACGGTGCGGGCAAATCCACCCTGGTCAAAGTGCTCTCCGGGGTCTATCCCCATGGCAGTTTTGCAGGGGAAATCCTCTGGGAAGGCCAGCTGCTGCAGGCGCATTCGGTGCGTGACAGCGAGCGCGCGGGCATTGTCATCATCCACCAGGAGCTGATGCTGGTGCAGCAGCTCTCTGTGACGGAAAACATCTTCCTGGGCAACGAGATGACCAAGCCCGGCGGCCGCATGGACTACGACGCCATGCACGCCATGGCCAAAGCGCTGCTGGCCCGCCTGCACCTGACCGATGTGGATGTGACCGCGCCCGTGATGCACTACGGCAGCGGCCAGCAGCAGCTGTTCGAGATTGCCAAGGCACTCGCCAAGAATGCACGCCTGCTGATTCTGGACGAGCCGACCTCGTCGCTGTCGACCAAGGAGATCAAGGTACTGCTCTCCATCATCGAAGACCTCAAGCGCAGCGGTGTGGCCTGCATCTACATCTCGCACAAGCTCGACGAAGTCAAACAGGTATGCGAGACCATCACGGTCATCCGCGATGGCAGACATATAGGCACCTACCCGGCCGCCAATATGCGCATTGACGACATCATCACGATGATGGTGGGCCGCGAGATGAGCACTCTCTTTCCGCAGGTGGAACACCGCGTGGGCGAGGTGGTCATGGAGGCGCGCAACATCACCTGCTGGGATGCCACCAACCCCAATCGCAAGCGGGTCGACAACGTGGGATTTTCCGTGCGCCGTGGCGAGATTCTGGGCATTGCCGGCCTGGTGGGTGCGGGGCGTACGGAGATGGTGTCTGCCCTGTTTGGCGCCTACCCCGGCCGCTTCACGGCCCAGGTCGTCATGCAGGGCCATGCCGTCAAGATCGGCACGCCCACGCAGGCCATTGCCAGTGGTATTTGCCTGGTGCCTGAAGACCGCAAGCGCCACGGCATCGTGCCGCTGATGGGGGTGGGAGAGAACATCACCCTCGCCACACTGGCCCATTACGCACGCGGCATGCATGTCGACAAGAACGCGGAACACGCCGTGGTCCAGCGCGAAATCCAGCGGCTGCACATCAAGACCGCCAGCCCCTCGCTGGCGATTGCATCGCTTTCGGGCGGAAACCAGCAAAAAGCGGTGCTGACCAAGATGGTGCTGACCATGCCCAAGGTCTTGATCCTGGACGAGCCCACGCGCGGCGTGGACGTGGGCTCCAAGTACGACATCTACCAAATGATTGCCGAGCTGGCGGCAACCGGTGTGGCCATTGTGCTGGTGTCTTCCGAAATGCCGGAAATCCTGGGCATGAGCCACCGCGTCCTCGTCATGGGGGACGGCCAGCTGCGTGGCGACTTCATCAACCAAGGCTTGACCCAGGAGCGCATCCTGGCCGCCGCCATCAACGCCGAACTCAGCCGCCCTGCGGCTTGACACCATGTCGAACACATTGCCCTCTCAACTGCTCCCCAAGCGCAGCACTGGCGCACCACGTATGGACAGCCACACCATCCACCAACTGTTTATGCGCTACAAGCTGCTGGCCCTGCTGCTGGCCGTGGCGCTGATCTGGGTCTTCTTCTATGTCCAGACCGGGGGGACTTTTCTCCAGCCCAACAGCATCTCCAACCTGTTTTTGCAGATGTCGGTCACCGGCATGCTGGCCTGCGGGATGGTGTTTGTCATCATCGCGGGTGAAATCGACCTGTCGGTCGGCTCCTTGCTGGGTTTTCTGGGCGGGCTGGTCGCCATTCTCACGGTCAACCTGGGATGGAACACCTGGCTGGCCGTGGCCACGGTACTGGCCACGGGTGCGGCCATTGGGGTGGTCAACGGCTTTATCGCCACCCGCCTGCGTGTGCCCTCGTTCATTGTCGGCCTGGGTGGCATGCTGACTTTTCGCGGTCTGCTGCAGTGGGGCACCGACAGCGTGACCATTGCCCCGGTGCCGGACGAGCTCACCAACATCGCGCAGAGCTTTGTCCCCGCGTGGCTGGCCTGGTCGCTGGCAGCCGTGATCGTGGCACTGTTTGCCGGGCTGATCCTGCGCCGCCGCTACGGACATGCGCCGCAGCCGCGCACACAAACGCCCGCATGGGTGGACGGCCTCAAGCTGCTGGCCATAGCGGCATCCGCCTTGGGTTTTGTCGCCGTGCTCAACCAGGCCAATGGCGTACCGCTGCCGGTCTTGATTCTGCTGGTGCTGCTGGCCATCTTCTCTTATGTGGCCACGCAAACCGTTTTTGGCCGCCATGTCTATGCCGTGGGCGGCAATACGGAAGCCACGCGCCTGTCTGGTGTCAACGTGGACCGCGTCAAGCTGCTGGTGTTTGTGCTGATGGGCCTGATGTGCGCCTTTGCGGGCATTGTCACCACCGCGCGGGCTGCTGCGGGCTCCCCCTCTGCCGGCATGGGCGGCGAGCTCGACGCCATCTCCGCCTGCTTTATCGGCGGCACCTCGATGCGTGGCGGCTCCGGGACTGTGTATGGCGCCCTGATTGGCGCGCTGGTCATGGCCAGCCTAGACAACGGCATGCAGCAGATGAACGTCGACAGCTCCTGGCAAATGATGGTGAAAGGTGCCGTACTGGTGCTGGCCGTCTGGATCGATGTTGCAACAAGGTCTGAACGTGGCTGATCACATGACTTCTTCACACCCAAGCAGCTGCATGCTGGCCGTGGGCACCTATACCGAGGTTCTGCCCCATGTGCAGGGCAGCGGCCAGGGCATTCATCTGCTGGAATTCGACGGCGCCACCGCCAGCTTTGCGGAGCGGCAGGTGCTGCGCGACCAGCTCACCAACCCCTCCTACCTCTGTGCTGCACCCGGACGCCTGTACAGCGTTTGCGAAAAAAACCGGGAGGCCACGCTGTCGGTGTTTGCCATCGCAGCTGATGGCGTGCGTCTGCAACGCATGGGACGTTTTGCATCGCTGGGCGCCGACCCCTGCCATATCAGCATCAATCTGCAGGCCCAGCAGCTTTATGTGTCGCACTACAGCTCGGGCGAGCTGATGTGCCATACCCTGGACAGCGAAGGCCTGCCCGATGGCGTGCCGCAGGTCATTGCCCGCCAGGGCGCAGGCCCGCGCACCGACCGCCAGGGGAGATCCCATCTGCACTGCGCGACGCCATCGCCTGATGGGTCACGGGTCTATCTGTGCGACCTGGGGACCGATACGGTCGCCTGCCACCATGTGCTGCCCAACAGGCTGGAGAGCGAGCCGTGGCAAAGCCTGCAATCGCTTCCCGGCTCGGGCCCACGCCACCTGGTGCTGGCGGCAGATGGCGCACAGGCCATGGTGGTGGAAGAGCTCTCCAACACCGTGACCTTGTATGCCCTGGGAGAGCAGGCCCAGGCGCTGGCCCGGGTCAGCACACTCCCCACGGACTGGCACGGCACCAACACCGCCTCGGCCTTGCGCCTGCACCCCAACGGCGAGCTGCTGTACGCCGCCAACCGCGGCCACGACAGCATTGCGGTCTATCGCGTGCACCGTGCCGCCCCGTGGCTGGAGCCCTTGGGCTTCATCCCTGTCGGTGGCCGCACCCCGCGTGATATGGCCTTCACACCCGACGGTGCTTTTTTGCTCGTGGCTTCGCAGGACGACCATTTCATCCGCGCCCTGCAGCTCGACCTTTGCACCGGACTGCCGCAGGCACAAGGCCAGCCCTTTCGCCTGCATTCGCCCGCCTGCCTTTGCCTTCTGCCTTGAATAGAAAGCCTGTACCGTGTCCGAGCATCTCCCTCCAGCCCAGATTGTGGTCACCGGCGCCACCGGCCAAATCGGCCGCAAAGCCATCGCCCTGCTGGCACGCCAGCCCTGGTGCAAACGCCTCATCGGCATCGATGTCCAGGCCGATGCCAGCCTTTTCAGCCCCGAGCAGCGTGAGCGCCTGACCTTGGTGACCGCCGATTTGCAGCGCCCCGACCCGGCCTGGACCCACTATTTCGAAGGCAGCAATGCCGTGCTGCACCTGGCCGCCAAGCACTCCACACCCGATGCGAGTTGGGAGGATGCACTGGGCTCTTACGACATGACGCTGAACGTGCTCACGGCCGCCGCCACCTACGATGTGGGGCGCCTGGTTTTCTCCTCCTCCAACCACGCCATGGGCGGCTACAAGGATCTGCCGCTGGCCGCATCCATGGGGCCTGGCAAGCTGACCGCCCATACCAAGCCTGCGCCTGGTACGCGCTGGTTCGATGGCCAGCGCGAGGTCCACTCCCTCGCCTATGGCACGTCCAAAGTCATGGGCGAGCGGCTGTGCCGCGCCTATTCCGCCGTCACACAGGGCCGGCTCTCCACCGTGGCCTTGCGCATAGGCTGGGCCTTGCCGGGAGACAACGACCCGCGCGACATCACTTACTCCGGTGTGGCACACCAGCACGCGCCAGAGAGCCAAGCCCTCGACGAAGCCAGCCTGCATGCCCTGCAGTGGTTTCGTGGCATGTGGCTGTCCAATCACGATCTGGAACGCCTGCTGATCGCGGCATTGACGGCCGATGCAGCCCGTTGGCCATGCGGCAACGTCATCGTCAACGGCGTGTCGGCCAACCACGGCAGCGTCTGGGATGTGGTGGCCGGGCGCGACAGCATTGGCTATGCCCCCCAGGACGATGTGCAAGCGCATCTGCGTTGATGCGCCCAGAAAAAATGGGCTTATTCGCCTCTGTCCCAGCCCTTGCCCGGTGCCCGGGTTGAATCGCGCACCATGATCTCGTAGCCCAAGGTTCGCACACGGGCCTGGGGTTCGCGCGCGGCCAATTGCTCCACTGCCGCATAGGCCATGGCCCGTATAGGCTGGCGCAAGGTGGTCAGCTTGGGCCAGGTCTGGCGCGACAGCGGTGTGTCGTCATAGCCCACCACGGACAGCGCCTCGGGCACCGGCAGGCCGCGCGCATGCGCGGCATACAGCACGCCTGCGGCCATATCGTCGTTGGCCGCAAAAATGGCACTCGGCCGGTCGTCCACATCCAGCAGCTGCTGCCCGCACTCCACCCCGGAGTCAAAGGAATGCATGCCCTGCGCTACGAGGCCCTCGTCAAACACCAGGCCGGCAGCCTCCAGGGCATCACGGTAGCCCAGCAAACGCTCCCCCACTGCGCCATGGTCAGGATGTCCGGCCACAAAGCCAATGCGGCGATGGCCCAGCTCCAGCAAATACAGCGTCATGTCTCGCGCTGCAGCGCGGTCGTCCGTGCCGACTTCCAGGCCTTTGATGCAGGGCGTGCTGGGAGCCAGACGCACATAGAGCATATCGCCCTGGTCCAGGATGTCGATCAACGCACGCAGATCCGACAACGGGGGCGTCAGCAGCAAGCCCGCACAGGCATGCAAGCGCGCGGCCTGCACTATGCCGGCCGCCACATCAGGCGCACGGTAGTCACAGGGGTGCAGCAGCAAGCTGTAGAAGTGCTGCTTGCACGCATCCAGCGCACCGTGCTGGACATTGATCAGATAGTTGTCGCTGGGGTTGTCGTAGACCAGCATGAGCAGGTCCGAGCGCTTGCTGGCCAGCCGGCGGGCTGCGGGATTGGGCTGGTACTTCAGGGCAGCCATGGCGGCCACCACTTTCGCACGGGTCTTCTCGCTGATATTGGGCTCGTTGTTGAGCACACGTGACACCGTCTTGATGGACACGCCGGCCTCGGCTGCCACCTCGTTGACCGTCACCGCCCTTTTTTCCCCGCTGCTTGTCATGCTTGAGCTCTCATTGATCCGGATCGACACAGAGGACTGCGCAACACCCATGCCCCGCCGGCCTTGCACCGGCCGTACGCAGTCCCAGTCTACCGGAGGCCCTATACAGGAGAGCCCCGTGACAACCACTATCGAAAAGCGAGCACTCTATTCTGGTAGTGCCTCAGCCTCACTCTCAATACAGTGGGCAAATGAGACACCATAAGCACAGAGCGCTCATCTTTTCATTCAGTGCAGCAGCACAGTGCATTATTTCAAGCTGGGGAGTCCGGGGACACTCTTGACCATTTTTTGATAGGTCTCGTTATCCAGCCTCAGAAAGGTGAAGCTTTCACCCGGCCGAGTAAAGCGGATCGCCAAAATATTTTTACCGTCTTTGTACACCGTGGTTTTGTAATCCTTTACTTCTTTGATTACCTCCACTTTCTCTGGCCCGCCGCCTTCCGAGGACTTCCTCTTGAAAGACTTCATGGTGAATATTTTATTTTTCTCGTTGAATTCCCAAGTGTAGTACTCAAAATGCTCAGACTCAGGCTTGCCATTTTTCTTATTCATCGTCATGTAGTTCAGCCCTGAGTGATTGGGCAGAAACAAGGCGAGGTAAAAAATCTCAATGGCTTCATCCTCAGTTGCGCCCCAAGCCCCATACAGCTCTTTGGTCTTGACGGTCTCTGCGATCTCCAGACCTGCGACCTTTTCATTGTGTGCGCCGACAGTAGAATTCGACAACGTCCCACAAGCGACAAGCAAAAAGCTCACCAGGACCATCAGCCCTCTAGTAATTAATTTCATTTATCACACCTCTCCCGATGATTGAATACCCACAAGCTTGATGAAAATTCTTTTTCTGCGTAAAGCGTACACAGTGCAATTCAAAATTTTCAAGGCGGTATGCGTTGCAGCCATTCTCCGGCCCACGCAGCAGCGACCATATCATCCACCCGCGAGATAAAAATACCCTGCCACATCAATCAGGGCATATTTCATCAATGGGGAGCTATTGATAAAAAATGATGGCATAGAAAGGGCTTGCAGGCACCGCCCTTTTCGGCTCGGTAAGGCCTCACTACCGCGCCCAAACACCTGATGATGGGCATACACCACAAAGCCAGTTGCACGGCAAAGCTACACCCACCGTGGAGCACAGGCCTACGGACTCTTTGCAGCGCACGGGCACAAAATCAGGAGAGGTTTTAGCGATTGGGGAGCAACTTGCACGTCGGTTGCCCGTGCCTGGATGCAGGCTGAGTGCGCAAACAAGATAGCGAGTCAACAAGCACGGTGTGGCTGTTGACTCGCTATCTTGTTTGGGAGGGTGCGAAGTACTTCGCCTTGCTGCTGCCGGACCGTGCAACACGGCTGGCATGGGAGAAAAGTGGAGCGGGCGATGGGAATCGAACCCACGTTATTTGCTTGGGAAGCAAGAGTCCTACCATTGAACGACGCCCGCGAACTCGCAAATTATAGGCACAGCCAGCAGCCCGCCTGCCGCTGCGCCCGTTATTTTTCACCCGCGATAACCCCAGTGCCAGTCACAGCAGGCAAAGCGCGCAATTGCCGGCGACTTGCAAAGCAATGCTCCGCACCGGTGACCGGATCGACAAACTCCAGTTGGCGCGCCAGCAGCTGCAGCGGGCGCGAGAAATCACCCTCCTCCGCATCACAGACCTGGGGATACAGCGCATCCCCCCACAGCCCCAAGCCCAGCGCCGCCATATGCACACGCAGCTGATGGCGCTTGCCACTGACAGGGTGCAAACGATAGCGCCCCCACTGCGCGTTGTGCTCCAGCACCTCGATGCGCGTGCTGCTGTTTGCGGCACCCGGCACCTCATGCATGCGAATGAAATCGCCACTGGGCTCCATCCGGCTGCTGTGCACATACGGAAACTGCAGCTGCGATGACCACGGCGCCACCGCCTCATAGGTTTTGTGCACCTGCCTGTCGCGGAAAAGCGCCTGGTAGGCGCCCCGGTCTTCCCGCCGCACCGAGAACAGCACCACACCCGCCGTATCCCTGTCTATGCGGTGCACGGGCGACAAATCCGGCAGCCCCAGCTCCCGCTTCAGCCGCACCAGCAACGTGTTTTGCAAATAACAGCCGCCCGGCGTCACCGGCAGAAAATGCGGCTTGTCTGCCACCACGATATGGGCGTCCTGGTAGAGCAACTGCGCCTCAAAAGGCACGACGGGCTCGCTCTCCACCTCACGGTAGTAGTAGATGCGCACACCCGGCATGAATCGCGTGTCTGCCGCGACGCAGACACCATGCTCATCCACCACCTCGCCCTGGGCCATGCGCCTCAACCAGTCCGCACGCGCCACCAGGGGCAGGCGCTGCACCAGATAGTCCAGCACCACGCCTTGCCCTTGCGAGGGCAGCACCACGCAACTGGGCTTGACGCCCCCACGCACCGGCAACACCCGAGGATCATGCGTGTTGTACACCCTCACTCCCTTTGAACATCAGCCAGACCCGCACCTACTGCGCTTGCAGCACAGACGCACCGCACCACACCGCGACCTCAAACAAAAAGCCTGCCACCAATGAAGTAGCAGGCTTTGAAATTTTTGGTGAGCCCCACGAGATTCCAGCGCGCAGCCCAGGGATGAAAAATTCACACCACAACCCAATATCCATACGGCTTACAGCAGGTTTATGTGGATATTTTACCCCGTTGCAGCCAAGCATTGAGGCGGCTTGCTCGGCCTGATGCCCACGGGAATCTGAAGCGGCACATCGCTGTAGATGCCAAGAGCATCCTGCAGGCAATCCTCGTCGGCGGCAGCAACAGGCACGACACCCTGCTGCCCAAACCATGCATGGGCACCATTCCAGCCACTGCGGGTCGACCAGGGCGGACACGCAAGCTGCGGGCAAAGCTGCAGACCGGCAAGGCTACGGCGGGCAGCGCTGCCGTGGATCTCCAAAGCGATTGAGCCTCCACGCAACAGGGCTGGAATTGGCTGCAACCATCCTCTGCCTATGCTCCGTGGAGAGCAGATGTGGGCCGCGCTAGGTACACTCCCGAGCGATTGACCTGCGACAAGAACGCAGGGCCTTCAGCAAAGGCCACAACGCAGCCTGCGTGGCCTTTGCTGATGGTGTGACTGGCAGTTGCCCGCCAGCAAGCCGTGAAAGTCAGCGTCTCTCTTGACTGAGTGCAACCAAGCCGGGGCTCACACGGCGACCATCTTCTGTTCCAGTCGGGCAAGGGCCTTGCGCGTAAAACACCGGCTTTTGCCTCCTCAATGGCTGCGCGCCACCCAGCCTCACGCACCCCGCAGCTCCCACAGCATCGCGCCGTTACAATTTTCTGTTTCAGTTTGATACAGATTGGCCGATAAACAGTAGGTTAACGGCAGAGTGCGAGGAGACACCCATGAGGCGATGCATCATCAAAGTTGCAGGTGCGTATTACACGGCACTGTTTCCCAGTACCTGCGCGGCGCTTGAAGATGCCATGAAACGCTTTCCGAAAGCGGCTGCGATCAGTGTCAGAACCGTGCAGCAACTGCATCGCAGCCCCCTGCTGCGCTGACCACGCGCGCTCTCGGGGCCTTGTCTAGGCCCCCTAGCTTTCCCAAGCCCGCCAAGTGCGGGCTTTTTGCTGTCCATGAGCGACCGGCCCGATCCCACCCAGGCGTGGCCGGCGATGCCCGCTCACCAGTTGCCGTAGACCTGGTCAGTGAAATACGCCGACCGCCTCTACCAGGCGCTGAGTTTGGCTTTCCAGGCTTTGTGCAGCGGCAGTGTTTTGCTCGACCAGGGCCGCATTTTGCTGCGTGATGGAGTCCATCTGGCCAACGGATTGGCTGGCCTCCAAAATGCCATCCCGCTGCTCGCGCGTGGCCGCGCTGATCTCGGTGATCAAATTGGAAACTTGCTGCACCTGGTGCACGATGGATTCAATCTCCGCCTGCGTGCTGGCCACGAGGCTGCTGCCATTTTGAATCTTGCCCACGCAAGCACCAATCAGTGTTTTGATTTCTTTGGCAGCGGTCGCGCTACGCTGCGCCAAGGTTCGCACTTCGGCCGCAACCACCGCAAAGCCGCGCCCTTGTTCACCTGCGCGCGCGGCCTCCACGGCGGCATTCAGGGCCAGGATATTGGTTTGGAATGCAATAGAGTCGATGGTGCCAATGATGTCGTGCATGCGCTGGGAGCTGGAGGAGATTTCCGCCATCACTTCGGAGACTTTGTGCATGGCTTCCCCGCCCTGATTGGCGGTGGCAGACGATTTGTGCGCCAACTGCGTAGCCTGCGCCGAGGTGCCGGTGTTGTTCTCGACGGTGCTGGTCATTTGCTCCATAAAAGACGCTGTTTGCTGCACGCTGGCGGCAGAACGCTCCGTGCGTTCGCTTAAATCGAGGTTTCCTCTTGCAATTTCTTCCACGGCAGTGCGCACATTCAGCACCTGGTGGCTGACATCGTCAATCAACCAGCGAAACATCAGGCCCAGTTGGCTGATGGTGCGCATGGTTGTTCCAATCTCATCCACGCGGTCGATATTCAGAGCGGCTCGGCTATTCCCGGTGGCCACATCCAGCGCTTGCTGGCGCAAGCGTTCAATGGGGTATGCAAACTGCCTCTCCAACAGCACACAGCCTGCGGCAAATATGCAGGTGATCGCACCCGCAAGACTGTATCCCTCTGCGCTGCCCCCCTCCAGCACCAACACAGCGCCAACGGCAGGCAGCCACAGCCCCGCGATGTTGAGGCGAACGCGTGTGCGCACCGACATCAGCTTGCCGGCCGAGAAAATTTTGGCGAGCCCATTGCCCACCACGATGCCTTTGTAAATGCGTCTACCCTTCGCCTTGCCCGCCTGCATGGCCGCGTACAGTGCGCCGGCAGCCTGGGTTTCTTGCGCGCTGGGCTTGGTGCGCACCGACATATAGCCCTTCACAACACCGTTGCGCACGATAGGGATGGCGTTGGCGCGCACCCAGTAAAAATCACCATTTTTTCGACGATTTTTGACCAACGCACTCCAGGGCTCACCCGCTTTGAGCGTGGCCCACATGTCTGCAAATGCCTCTGACGGCATGTCTGGGTGGCGCACGATGTTGTGCGGTTGGCTCTGCAGCTCTTTCAGCGTATAGCCGCTGGCACTGACGAATGCAGCGTTGGCATAGCTGATATGGCTTTGCGGGTCGGTGGTGGACATCAACGTCGCGTTGTCCTCCATCACGTATTCATTATTGGTAACCGGCTGATTGTTGCGCATAAGCGTTCCCTGCCCTCATTCAGAGCCTAATTGCCGTGCGACCCGTAGCAGAGCTGCAAACGCATGAGGGTTCAGCAAGCTCTGTCAAAGGTTTGTGGGCTGTTTTTTATAAAACGACAACTTTCGTTTCGCTACTTACCAAAAATACAGCTTATTTACATTTACCCACATCAAATGTAGGAGGCTTTCCCTATGAGACTAAGGAAGTCTTTGAGTTTTTCCTTAAAAAAACGGGCTGAGACGGTGCTGGCTTTGGTATAGAGAGGGCCATTTCGACCCGCGAGCCGGGCAGCTCCATGGCCGATCATGGTTGCAGCACTGGGCGGCAAGGGCCATTCCCCACAGGGCCACAAGCCCATACCCTGTGCAACGCAGCACTCCCCGCCCCGCACTGCAGCCAGCGCATCGGCCGGCTCTGATCCGTGAGCTGGGCACTGCACGGATTTAGCCGGCAGACCCCTCATCCTGATTCGCAGAGCTTTGAGAGCCGCTCACACGCCCCAGCAAATCGAAGATTTGCGTTTGAGACGAGTCGCGAAGTCGCAGGCAGTACAGAGGAGGAACAACAAGACGAAGCAACGACGTATCAAGGCTTGTGTTAGCGGGTCTTTGCCCCCGCTCCGGCGGCAAGACACCAACCCAGGACCGCCTTTGACCGCCTGGTGCCAAGGCGCACGGACAACACGGAAAGCTGCAAGATCAAGTGACCGTCAAACCCGCCAGTGGTATGCACCCAGGCTTGAGCCGCTCCTCACGCCTCTGAAAGCAGCCGGCTTCTGACGAAGCTGCATTGCCTCATAGCGGTTTTTTATGCGAAAAGTGCTTGACGCTTTGCATAAAACATTTTTAAAAATATTTCTTCTTATATTCTTCCCTTCATAAACTATAGGAATAATCCTAGAAACTTTTTCACACCCTACAGTAAAATAAAATAAAAATACTGCATTCCAAAATTTTTAAGGTAGCCATGAGCAAGTATCATTACCGCTTCATATTGAAATATATTTTCCTTTTATTTGTTTTTAATATTTTGGCATTCCATTCCATCAATACCCATGCCCAGCCTTACTGCTCTTCTAATGGAGCACTGGTCTCAAACGGCTGGAAAATGAGTCCTCCAGGCAGTAGTTTTACAAATGGCCAGGTTATAGGTTCAACAAGGGCCAGTATTACCTACTCGATGCCAATACCTCAGAATGCCCCAATTATTACAGCTGGAGGCTTGAATGCTTTGAACCACGATTATGATGCAGTGCCAATGCCACAGACCCCAGGGGTCGGAGTCAGAGTGAAGTGGGGCGGTCATTACACGACCTCCAGCATTAATGTCAGTCTGCAATATCCGCCAGGAGCAATTCTTACAAAAATAAGCTGGCAGAACATCTTCAAAGCCACCGCACGCAGCAGTTTCTCAGTTATTTTTTACTATGACTACGAAATTGTCATTATTGACAAAGACAAATACAAGGGCGGGAAATTAATTATTACCGACTCAAACCGTGTTATAGCAATCACATCCACGGCAAGACCGGGACTGGACCCTCAACAATGCTATGGAGGCGGCGTCAATCTTATGACTGCCGTGACCAATGAGCTGAATGTTCCGGAGTTACCAGAGCCAGCAATACCGACCTGCGCCTCAGCTGATATTTCGTTGAACGCAAAAATGAATTCCATCAATGCCTCCCAAATCGCAGCGTATGGAAGCAGCAGAAACAGCGGTACAGCAGGAGAATTATATTTTCGGCTCATTGGCCGAAACTGCCCAAAGGGCACCGTCATCAATGCCTATTTCACCGATGCTCGATCACCCTCTGCATCAAATAACTACCTAAACTCGTCCAACCAATCTGTTGGTGTTCGCCTGTATTACGACCAAAGCCAGACACCCATACAGTTTGGACCAGCACCTGTTGGCTCTACATTGCCATCACGCCCGCCAATTACAGAAGGCCCTGTGACAGTTGCCATGGGTAATCTTTACATACCGATTACTGCACAATATGTACGGCTTCCCAACGCGGAAGCAGGTGCTGTGAAGGCTGGCGATATGCAGGCAGCCACCACAGTGTCTTTTGTGTACGACTAGCAAAAAAGCCTTGCCTGTCAGGAGCCACCCAAAGCCTTCCCCCTCTCCTCCATTGGCATTCCAGCCCGCCCGGCACAAGCCCCGCGCGGGCTTTGTTTTTCTGGGCAGCACACCCGGCACCCCGCCCCATGACTGGCATCCAGGCAGCGGGCTGCAACACACATTTCTGCCAAGCACATGCATGTATTCACCCGGTCCTGCCACAGAACAACGCAATGCCAGGAACGAGGCTCAACAACTGCCTCGACGCTCCGAGCATTGCGAAGTCAACGGCTTCAACGCTTCAGACGTTAGACAAAGACAGCACAACGGCAATCCGTGCCGCGCGACTCAAAGGAATCAGCCATGACTTTTCTTTCCGCCGCCATCCAGTACCAAGCTACCCAGCAGGACAACACCCCCATGCCCGCCCCTCGCTCACCCGAGGAAGTACTACACCTGCTGGCCCAAGAGCCCCCACAAGGTGAATACAGCGTAGATGCCTTCTGAGCATTCCACCGCCAAACGACCGACCGCCCATTGAGGCGGTTTTTTCTTGCCGCCAGCTGCATCAAAAAGCCTGCACGGATGCACCCACACTCAACCTGCGCACCCACGCATCACACCGCACAAAGAGGCAGACGGCAGCCTACCCAAACCACAGGCCCACACCGCGATCACGCCACTCTGGCAAAAGACCTTCTCTCAAGTGCAGAAGATTCCTGCCGCGGGAATAAAACGAAAAAAGCGCTACAGCTTTTGTAGCTGTAGCGCTTGTATTCTTTGGTGGGTCCTACGAGATTCGAACTCGTGACCAACGGATTAAAAGTCCGCGCGATAAACCTGCATTACGCCGCTATATCCAGCAAAAACAATGACTTGTATGAATTACAACAGCAATAGGCAAGCATTATCCCGCTATCCCGTCGACAGTTTGTTGACGCTGGTGGTCTTCTTTCAGAACGCCTGCGGCGGGCCCGTCTTACAGGGCGCGCAGCAAGTGCCTTGCTCTGCGTGCAACGAGCTACGCGGCCGACTCCTTTGCGATCACCGCCGCCGCGACACGCCAGTGGCTCATCAACCGCCAAGACCATGGCAACGGCGGGCGCGCTGGTGATGCTGCGCCCTAAGCACTGGGCACGTTGCGCGACAAAAAATGCGCATGGGGAAGCCTCCCCATACCCCCCGGGTTGCAAGCTACTCTAGGACAGACCTACAGCCGCCGCAGATCGACCAGAAGTTGCGCCTTCACAGCCTCTATTGCTGGGCCGCAAGCTATGAACTCGCATATATGCGGGGCTCCAGCCAGCTTACTTCCCGCCAGCTCCGAAACCGCATGCTGGCATGCCCCCTGTTCGAAACCTACATGCCTGCGAGGAATCGCTTGAAAAGTTCTCCGTACTGCGCTGTGGGAATCTCTGAAAGCTGGTTGCCATGACGAACGAAAAATGCACCATTAAAGTTAGAGGGCTCATCCTGGGCGTGAGTTTCAAACACAAAAATAGTCTTGTCGTAATACCTGACCGACTTCACATTGCGCGCAACGTAGTCGCGCAGAGGCTCCGACAACCCCGATGTCTTGATCTTGGTAGTAAGTTCCATGAACAGATCATCAAGGGATTTACCCAGCGCTTTCGCCTCATGCTCAACGCCAGTGATAAAGAATCTATCGAAGGGTGTTGGGCTGACCCCATACAGCGTGGACACTCGTTGCGCGTCAGCAGACGTATCAGCAACACCAACCAGCACGTACCCTCGAACGCCCTTACGGATATTTGCGATGCCGACGAGGGTCTTTAGGATCTTGTCAAAGCTGTCATCATCAAAGGCACTCTTGCCATCAAGGCGAAGGAAGCCTTGCTTGAAGTCGTAGGCACCTTGTTCGGTGTATGACTGCGTGAGGATGTTCTCCATTTGCGTGATCCAGCGCACTCGGGCGGGATCGTAACCCTTGGACGGTACGAATGCTGCACCATAGACGCCTGATGCGGCATTTATGGATTTTTCGCGGTCTTCAGCACCCCAGCGCCCACCTTCCGGTACGGTGATTTGCTTACCACTTCCGTCCATCAACTTAATCATTTGATCTTGATCAACGACCTCTTGGTTCTGGACGACGATGAGTTTGTGCAGAGCCAAAAAGACGACCTGAAAGTAGCGCGGAGCCCTCGGCGGCTGCTCACCAAAAAGCAGTTGGCCGAGCGTCTTATTGCTCCGGCTTAAGGTCACTTTGAGTTGATCTAAAACGCGCTGGAAGTCCGACGTAACAACTTCCACCGTATGCTTCTGCATAGCCAGCTCGACTTGCTCATACCTTTGCTGAGTACCCTCACCCTCACTGTAGCCAAAGAAGTCGTCCAGTACTTCGCTGCGAGAGGGTGGTTTGGTATCGAGGATCATGAAGGCAAGGACATCTGCGATGACTTCTTCATCACGCGACTCGCGTACCTGTTCCTTTGTCAGCACCCCTTGTTTGATCCAGAATACCCCATCGACATCGATACCGTACTCAAGCTCTTTGTTTGTTATAGAGATCTTCTTCATCTCGTTCAGCGGTAACTCATCAGACGATGAAACATCGCCTCGCACCTTTGAAGCAATGTAGCGCACGGCCTGAGCAAAGTGCCCGGTACTACCGGCAATCCGGAGTTCCTGACGTGAAAGTTTACGGCCACCCGAGTTGATCCGACGAAACACCTCATCCACATCGCCATCGCCAGAAAATTCATAGATCGACAGCGGGATGGTGTACGCAGCTATCGCAACACAAGCCTCTCGAGACAAAATCGGCTCACGTTGCTTGATAGCACCCGCATCCAGCAGTGCTTTCGTTTCGGCCATCGTATTCAGATCGAAGAAAGAACCGTTGACGGCATACTCGTTTTCGATAAACCCGAAAACTGCATTCAACCGCTGCATCCCATCAATAATTTCGAACAATCCTTGGTCGGGGATGCTTTTACGTTCAGCGAGGAGAACTATTGGCACCGGATACCCTGAAAGTAAGGAGTCGATAAAGCGACGCTTTTCATCCAATGTCCAGACCAACTTGCGCTGATATCGCCGGTTGACGATGTAACGCCAAGCTTGATAGTTTCCGAAGATCCGCTCCACCGACTCTCCCTTGACGGTGAGATCCTGCCGAGATTTTTGTGTATCGACCATTGAACTTCCTTTGAATTAGCTTGTAAGCGTAGCTCATTACGGAGCACAGCCAACTACTACCAACGATCAACCGCTGCACCGATCACTGATGTAAATTAGCTACTGACCTTGCATTTTTATGGATTGGTTGCTAATGCATGTTGTATGTGGAACTCGGCGCCTATGTCGGGGAAAGTCGGCCGACCGCAGTGGGGCTTGAGCCGCCATCTACGGCACTTGGTCATGACCAAATTTCTAAAACGTAAAGACAACCTACATGACTATGGCTTGCAGGTTTCGCAGGCTCTGTAAGATCATTACCCATGGCAGGCATCACACGAAGCAGCCTTACGAATACGCCACTTTTGCATCCGGATGTCGATCCAATGATTGTCACCACCTCGACCGATACTCCCATCACCGATACCGAGCAGCGCCGCAAGCGCCAGAATGCAGTCGACCATGCACGTGCTTCCGTGTACCTGGAAGGGTTTGAGCCGTCCGAGGCCTGCGAGCAGCAAGCCGCCCAGCTTATAGCTGGTGAAATCGACCTTACCGAGTTCGTGAAGCCGACACGCTGAATTTGTCTTGCTTGGTCATGACCAAATTTCCTACATGACCTGCTACTTCACACGCTGCGCCTGCAGCACAAGTAAGACCTCGGTACCAGTCGACTCATGACCCCTGGTGTGCAAGAAGTTTGGCAGGAACGAAAGCCCATCGCGGCTGCTGGAGGTCTTGTCCTCAGCAAGGCCGCCCAGCACGATCACATCACCGTCCTGCAGGCCTACCTTGGTCTTCAGCTCTCGCTTGGTCAGCGTCGGGCTGTTGTTCACGCCAGTGGTGGTCTTGATGAAGTCCGAAAGTTGCTGGCTGATCGCCATTTCAATCACAGCATCCCGCACCGTGGGCCTGATGTCGAAGATCACGCCCGAGCTGCGGTACTCGACCGATTGCACGGCCTGGCCCGCCCCTTGCGGGAATGACAGTGCGCCCAGCACGGGAACATCCTGGCCGACTGAAAACACCCCACGTGCGCCTGACTGGATGCGCAGTGATGGCGATGAAATCACCTTGAAACGGCTATCTGTCTCCAGCATGGAATACACAGCATCCAGCGCGGTGTTTTTGAGCTGAATGAAGTTGCCCAGGTTGCCTACGGCCGAGCCGACACCCAGATTGAGCTTGCCGCCCAAGAGGTTCGCCAACAGTCCAAAAGCCGAGCCTGATTTGTCGGTACGGCTGACCTCGTAGACCACGCCGCGCACCAGCACTTCGCCAGTGGCCACATCGATTTGCGGCAACAACTCCTGCAGCTTCTCTATCTCGGGCTGGGTACTCGAGAACAGCAACACATCGGCATCCTGGTCGATCAACGCGGCGGCCGAGCCATTGGGTACATTCCCTTCCGGCATCGACTGACCCGAAGCGCGAATGCTGCGATTAACTGAAAACGCACCTTTGAACAACGGAGCCAACACGCGCGCCAGGTACGCCACGTCGCGGTATTGCGGTCGGTAGAGATGCAAACGTGTTTCGGGCGGTGGAGCCTCTTCGGCTTTGCGCTTGCGCACAAAGTCCACGCCGCCCTTGCTCTCCGAGGTGTAGCCAAGGCTTTCCAGAAAACCACTCACAAAGGTCTGCAGATCACCTTGCCCGTGCTTGTAGCGGAAGGACACCTGCCGGGTATCGCCCAGCACCTCTGGATCAAGCACATAGGGCGTGCTCATGACCTCGCCATAGAGCAGCTGCAGCACCTCAGACACATTCGCGCCCTGCAGATCAAAGCTGGCAGCCATGGGCGCAGCCTGCGCCGGCTGGGTCAGCGCTGCCGCCAAACACGCAGCCGCAAGGTATTGATACATGCGCTTTGCAGCGCCCTGCAGACCTCGCGTAGTAATAGTAGCAATAGCACTACTACTATTACTACCGCCTCCTGAATGGTGACAATTCACCAACCTGGCCAGGCTCAATCTGTCGCCAATCATTCCTGTCCCTTTCGACTGGAAGGAGCGCTACCACTCCAAGCCGTCACTCTCTGCCCGTCCACCTCGCCCACCATCACCGCGCCGGTGTTCACGAAGGCCGATGGATGCTCCAGGCGAATGCGCCCGCCTTGGCCTTCTATGACCACGAAATGCTTGCCCTGGGCCTGAAATGTGCCGACCAGGCGCCAGACGCCAGAAACTTGGGCACCACCATCTGGTTGCGCTGAATTTATCTTGGGACTGCTGCCGGGAGCAGCCTGTGGGAGCGCTGAAACTGTCTTGCCGGGCTCGCTTTTTCCATCTACCACCTTGGCCCGCGTGCCATTGAAGAAGCCCAGGATGGTGTAAACGCCCCAGCCGAACAGCACTACCACGCCCACGGCCAGCAACCACAGCTTGGGATTGCGCAGCACGTTCTGGCGGCTGTCCACCTGCAGCTCTTTACCCGTGCCTCCGGTGTAGCTGCTGTACAGCGGAAATATCTCGGTGTCGTAGCGCTTGTTCTCGACCGACACCCGCCCTTTGGCCGAGAGCTTGTAGCCCTCCCACATTTCGACGCGGTAGGTCTTTTGCCAGCCCAATGTTTTGATCTTGGTGGTGCGAAATGTGACCTCGACCACCACGCGTAACGTGCGGTGTAGGTCGGTAATGTCCTGCACCATCAGCACCAAGTCACAGCAGACCTTGGTATCGGGATGGACGAAGTGCCGATGCTCACGGAAGAACACCTTGTGCTCGGGCAACAGCTTGCAGTCGGTGCCCCAGAAGCGCCAAGCCTCGTCAATGCAGATGATGTCGCCGGGCTTGCAGAAGGTATCCACGTCCTGGCCATGCGGCAAAAAGCTGGCCTTGGGCACATCGTCATTGGTGCAATGCACGACCTCGCCAAGCTGCTCCATGGGTACGCTGAATTTGTCTTGGCAGTAGGCCCGAATGGCATCGCTGTCGATGCCATCCACATTGGTGACCACGCGACGCCCTGCTTTGACGGCAGGCACGATCACCGAGGACACGCATTCATAGGATTTGCCCGAGCCCATCAGGCCGGTGTAGGTGTTGATGGGCATGGCTTATCCAATCACCGGCATGCGACGGATGATGAAGCGTGCGGCGTAGGCCGACACCAGGGCCGAGATGCCCATGGGAAGCTGGAACGCATCGAGAAAGAACCAGGTTCCCGCTGTGATGCCTGACAGCGTGCCATTGATAGAGCTGGCATTGGGCAGCAAGGCGGCGATGAAGCCCACGAATTCGCTAGTGATGAAGTACAGCGCAAAGAACAGCACGAACTTGATCAGTAGCGAACGGAACACCCAACCCAGGATGGAATTCAGGGCGGAAAGCAGGATGCCAAACATGGTTCACACCCTCACGCCGACAGCACGATGAACAAAGCCATCGCCGCCCAGGCAAAAGCCATGGCCAGCTGCAGCACCTGCTTGTTGTCATCGATCAGCTTGCAATGGGCATCGAGCACATGGGTACCGTACAGCTCGATGGTGGGCCGTGGACAGACGCCAGCTTGGCCGCTGGCCTGGAACCCTCGCAGATCGGGTGCGAGCTGCAGGATGGGATTGGCGATCTGCTGGGCCGTGGGGATGGCTTCCAGTGTGGGGGCACCAATACCAGGATCTGGGCCCAGATTCGCCTCGGGGTTTGCGGCTGCGGGGTTGGTGGTGCCGGTGTTGGGCACACCAGGTTTGATTACGGGGGCCTTGGGGTCCAAAGGAATCGCCCAGGGATTGGGATTCGTGGGCGATACCGGATTGGGGGTAACGAAGTCCTGGACCTTCGGTGCAATCTCTGGATTGGCGTTCACCCAGGGTTGCACATCTGCTTCGGTCACTGGTTTTGACACTGGATACGGTACGCCGTCATAGCCGGGCTGGCTGGCAGCAGACTGCCATGCACGATCTGCCAGAGCGGCAATGATCCGGGGATTCAAATCCTTGCCCAGCTCCGCGCTGGGAAGCGCATTGACCGCCTGCTGCGGTGTTTGACCGATAACGGTGGGCACGCCGGCCGGGGCAAGAAATCCATAGAGGGAGCAGTTGCCAGCCACCCAGAACGTGCCCTTTGGACATGCCCCTGGAGGCCCTTCGGGGTTGAGTGTGGCGATGGAGTTGCCGCAAATGGCTGATTGCCCACCAGCAGCGAGCGTGCATGCAGGCGTGTTTGGCGTAAGTCCGTTGACCGCGCGATAGCTGGCCTCGGCCTCACGGGCAACCGCAAAGCCGTCGCCGCCCCAGATGAATTCGGTGGTGGAGCGCGTAACCCACTGCTTCGAGCGCCACGCGGGCACACCAGGAGAGATGCCACCAGATGGGTCTTTCTCTGATTCCAGCCCGGACTGGTCGATTTTCCCATCCGAGCGAAACAGCCAGTTCACCACCGCATTGACGGCCACGCCAACAGCATATGAGATGACAGCACCGATACCGATCGCCACTGCACCAGAGATCCAGCCTGGAGCGGTGACAGTGCCAACGGTAATGACGGCCGCACTACCCGCGATGCCCTGCAGGGCAGGTGACATTCGCGCGATGGTGTTGGCGACTCTTGGATCGTTGGCTGCAAACCCACGATTCGCCATGACGTTGCCCATGGTGCCAGAGATTGCGCGATTGACATTCTCTGGCTGGGGCTTTGGCAAAGCCTGCGGCCATGCGTACATGGGCATGGCAAGCAGTACACAGATTTTGAGAAGGAGCCAGCGCTTGAAGATCGTCATTCCAGGCCCTTGATAAGTGCCCAGGCACAGACGATGCCCCAGGCAAAAATAAACAAATACCAAAGTGATGTCATGTGAGGGATCAATTCAAGCGGGGTGATCAGGCCCGCCCGAATCGCTTTAGATCGCGGGCTTAGCCGCCACGAATCCAACGCAGCGCCATCTTGGCGGCCGTCATGGTCGCGTAGATGGCCGCCAGCACGCCGGCCACAGCCAACACAGCGGTGACCACATCCGAGGCCTTGAAGGCGCCCGTAATGGGCGTCAGGTCGATACCCGTTCCCTCAGCGGCGGCTGCACCGCTGGCGAGCACCAGGGCGGTCATTACTGCCGCCGCAATGGCGGTCTTGGTGTTGAATTGCTTCTTCATATGAAGTCCTCTCTTGGGTTGGTTTGAACGGGAACCGCCCGCTCGACGGTGGGCTCATCCGTGACGAATGAGCCGCAAAACTTCGCCGACTCCCCGGCCGACCAGGAAGAACAGCACGACGACACCGAAGCCCATGCCAAAGGCTTGGGCCACGTCGCCGGGGTCAAGCTGGGGAATCGCATTGGCGGGCTGCTGGAGCGCCTGCAGGTCGATGGCCACCTCTTTGCGGTAGGCATCCGGGCATTGGCTGGGCGTGGTGCCTGCCGCGATGCCATGCGGCGTTTCGCAATAGAGGACGTAGACCTGGCTTGCGCCGACCGTAGACACAGGCACTCAGATGCCCTCCAAATCAACGATCTGCGCCCGATGAAAAGGGTCTACGTGATCCGCGATCATTTCTGCAGCGGTTTCCAAGTCACCCAGTGCAAATGCATCACGCAACAACATCACCCAACGCGGCTGACCATCGTCAGGGTCAGGGGCCAGAAACGCGCCAGTAAATGACGACTGAACCACGTAGCGAGGCATGGCTTAGGCCTTTGCTGTGCTCTTCGGCTGGATATCGACCAAGATCAGCTTGGACGACTGCTCCGCACCGGCTGCCATTTCAAAAATGCAGTCAACGGAGACACCTCCTGCAGGCCAGCCCTTTTTCAGATGTTTCCACTTGGCGAACTCAGCCGAGCTGCCCAGTTTGAATGGGCGCGTGACTTGGCCGAGGCTTTCACCGCTTTGGCTATCGGGTAAATCCACGGCCAGATGGAAAGTGGTGGAGTCAAAAGCACGGCCTTCAAAGTCGCCCTTGCTGGACTTGATACCGGTGAGAATTCCTTGTGCTTGAAATCGCATGTTTTCTTCCTTGGTGCAGGCATTAGGCAAATGCCGGACTAGCGCGCCCACTGCTAGCCAGCTTGGTAAAGACTTTTTCGTAGCAAGACGCCACTTCGGCACGCGTGAATTTGCTAAGGCGTTTGGGCAACTTGTGCTCGAACTCATCAAACAGCGAGTGCATGAGGTTCTTGGGGAGATTCATGAAGGCAAGAACAGCACTGGCCCCAGCGGTGTTCATGAACCAACGGGCGTTGCGCGTGACTTCGGCCTCAACGGTTTGCGTTGGCAAACACGGCTCGCACTTGACAGGCATGGGGACTGCCTGCAATTCCAGTTCACGCACAATGCTGGCGTGCCATTCGCTGGCACCGGCAAATGCACTGGCAGGACGGCGCAAGATCTCTGCAGGCAGCAAACGCTTTTGGTTGCCATAGCGCAGCTCTACGCGCAGCCACTTGGACTCATCCTCTTTGCCAAAGAGCTGCTTGCCCTTTTCGTAGAGGTTGGTGAGCTTGCCGCTTTCGCGTGACCCGAGGTAGAAGCTTCGGCCCTTCTTCTTGGAGAGCCAGGAGCCCGCCATGTTTTCCTGTGGTCGATGCCCCAGGTGATCCATCAGCCCGGACCTGTATTCGTGAGCGAAGCGCGCGAATGCATCTTCATGGCCCTTGTGATCCATGCCATCAAAAAAATCAGCGGCCAAGTCCACCCTGGTGAGCAGGCCCCGATGCAGCTCGATGTAGTTGGCCATGGAGTCCAGCCAACCACTTTGCGCAAAGGTGCAGGCCATCCCCTCCAGGTTGCAATGAAGGGTGTTGGCCTGGGCCTGCCCACGAATGCTGGTCGAGGTGGAAAGGAAGCCGACCCAACCGACAGGATGGTCGTTACGCAGAATGTCGATGCGGAAGCGGTAAAAGTCTTTGCCGCCCTGAATGAGCGTATCGACGCGAAATTCTGGACCCAGGATGGTTGCAACGTCCTCAGCCAAAGTGAAGGCTTGAGAGCTGGCTGCGTAGTCCGGGTCAGGCAGGTCACGCAGCAACCGCACAATGCGCTGGCGACGGCCCAGCACAACGGAATGGGCGTTCATGCGCTCTGTTTCACTCCAGCCGTCCCGCACTGCCTGATAGTCAATGCCGTTATCTGCCTTTGGAAACAGCAGCTCTACGCTGGGCACGGGCGCAAAGCGACGATTGACAGTGAAGCGGAGCCAATCAACGTGGATATGGGCACCGTAGCGCTGATGGTCAACATGCAGGCGGGCTTTGATCTCGCGACCTTCCAGAAGAAGGTCATTACGGCGGCGGGCGCTCACAGGCTCTGCCCCGTAAAAGTTGTCCCCGTGTTACCTACGGGGACGGAGGTGGTAGCAGCGCCGCCGTACCCACCAAAATTGATAGCAGCAAGCGCCACCGGCGGCACGCCCCGGCGGCTGTCCTCGCTACGCTGCGGGCAGGCGCCGGTGCGCTCCGCGTTGGAAGCTATGTCGGTTGCCTGGGGCTCGCACCCTGCCCCAATCAAGCGCGCGGCAATCTGTCGAGCCTCCTGGAGCGAGGACTCATCGTTGTGCAGCACGTATCCACGACGCACGATGTGGAGAAGGCGGGCACCGCCGCTCATGTCAAAGAAGCTCATAGCGTGAACTCCGCTGCGCGCTCAGCAGCCTTCATCCGAACGGCCTCAACATTGATGAACACCCGCTTGCCGACCGTGATTTGTGGCCAGTAGCCACGCTCAGCCTGACCAACAAGCACTCCGAGAGGCAATCCAATTGCAAAAGCAAAAGCTTCACGGGTCATGAGAGGCACATGTAGCGACGAAACTGAGGGGCTTGCTGTATGCTGGTTCATATCGGTTTACATGAATCGGTTCAACTGAATCCAATAGTAGATTCAATTGAACTCACCGTCAAGTGAGAACAGCTCATGAATTTGAACGAACGAATGAAGGCCTTGATTGATGCCACCACCTCCCCTTCCAGGAGATACAAGGAGCTAGAGGAAAGCACGGGCATATCCGCCTCAACTTGGAAGACCTACTACACCCGAGGAACGAGGCCATCAGCAGATCTACTTGAATCTCTCGCCCGGCAATTTCCGGCCTACTGCGAATGGCTACTGACTGGGTCACTCTCGCACTGGAGGCAACAAGATCCGACAGTGGAGAGCGCAACACCTGAGGAGCCACAAACTTTGGATCTGGCAGTCCTAGAGCGGCCACTCTCACTGAGCCAGCAACAAGCGCTGGAAGTAGATGCCAAACGTCTCATAGCCCTTTCCGCATCGATCTCGCGCAGGCTGAAGGACAAGCAAGGGGACTGACTCCGAACACCCCGGCAGAAGGGCCGCATCGCCCCATTACGACCCGAGAAAAAGATGGCAATCAAGAAAGTAGATACCGGCTGGCTCGTCGACAGCCAACCAGGCGGCCGCGGATCAAAGCGCTTCCGCAAGACGTTCAAAACGCAGGCCGAAGCCAAGGCGTGGGAAGCCTGGCTCAAGACCCAGGTCAATCAAAGCGCGAAGTGGCAACCCGAGAAAAGAGACACGCGCAAGCTCAGTGAGCTGATCGACCTCTGGCACACCCATCACGGGGTCAGCCTCAAGGCCGGCACCGACACCTACAACCGGCTCAAGCTCGCCTGCACAGCCATGGGCAACCCCATAGCCGACCGGTTTACGGTCAACACGTTCACGGCATACCGCACCGAGCGCCTCGCGGCCGGGATCGTCCCCAACAGCGTCAATCGTGAGCATGCCTATCTGCGCTCCGTATTCAATGAGCTGCGGAGACTGGGGCAGTGGAGCAAGCCCAACCCCCTTGCAGAACTGCGCCAGTTCAAGGTGCAGGAGTCCGAGCTGTCCTACCTGGCAGCGGATCAAATTCATGATCTTTTATCGGAGCTGCAGAAGGGCAAGAACCGCCACGCGGCGATGGTCGCAAGGGTCTGCCTGGCAACCGGTGCACGCTGGAGCGAAGCAGAGAGCCTGGAAGCCCGCCACCTGCGCAACGACCAGGTGCAATTCGCAGGCACCAAGTCCGGGAAGGTGCGCGCCATCCCAATTGATCCCGAACTGGCCCAGCAACTCCAATCACACCACCTCAAGGCCGAGACAGGCCAACGCTTTTTTGCACCCTGCTACTCGGCGTTTCGTGATGCTGTTGGACGCTCCGGCATCGAGCTGCAAGATGGGCAGCTCACACATGTGCTGCGGCACACATTCGCATCGCACTTCATGATGAATGGCGGCAACATCCTGGTGCTCCAGCGCAGCCTGGGCCATGCCAATCTGACCATGACGATGCGCTACGCCCACCTGGCGCCAGACCACCTGCAAGAGGTGGTCAAGCTCAACCCGTTATCTGCGTTGACAGTTGGTTGACACCTGGAACGAAAAAAGGACTTAGGCGTTAACCTAAGTCCTTGAATTCATTGGTGGGTCCTACGAGATTCGAACTCGTGACCAACGGATTAAAAGTCCGCTGCTCTACCGGCTGAGCTAAAGACCCACACACATCGCAAATCAAAAATGTTTCTTAATCAGCGAAGACCACGATTGTAGCACCAAATTTCAGGTGGTTTGGGAAACTGCTTCGCACAAACGCTCTAGCGCCCAGCCGGCCGCGCATTGCCCGAAGGTGGCCGTGACGGCCACCACCGAGCCATAGCCGTGGCAGTTCAGGCTGCCATCGCCTTGGACCAGCTGGCAGGATGCATCAGGCTGGGCCACGGCCTCACGGCTGAAGACGCAGCTCACGCCCATCTTCTTGCCGTCCCGCGGGGCGCCATGCTCGCGCCGCAGGCGATAGCGCAGCTGGGCCAGCAAGGGGTCGTGGGTGACGGCGGAGACATCGTCGATATCCACCTTGTGCGCCCAACGCTTACCGCCTGCGGCGCCCACCGAGATAAAGGGGTAGCGATGGCGGCGTGCATGGGCGGCCATGGCCACCTTGGTCTTGACCTGGTCGCAGGCGTCGATGACGGCATGCGCACCGGCGGGGCGCAGCGCATCCCAGTTCTCGGGGGTGACAAAATCCTCCACGCAATGCACCACGCATTGCGGGTTGATTTGCGCAATGCGCAAGCGCATGGCGTCCACCTTGGCCATGCCCACGGTATCGGTCAGGGCATGGATTTGGCGGTTGATATTGGACTCAGCCACATTGTCCAGATCAATCAGCGTCAGCTGCCCCACGCCACTGCGCGCCAGCGCCTCCACGGCCCAGGAGCCCACGCCACCAATCCCTACCACCACCACATGGGCGGCACGGATGCGGGCAGCACCTTCCACGCCATACAGACGCTCCAGCCCGCCAAAGCGGCGCAGCAGGTCGTCCTCAGAAACAGCAAGCGCTGCCGACGCGGGCAGCGCTTGCGATGGGGTTTGCACCATTATTTGAGTCGGGCCAGGCGGTCCTTGGCTGCCACTGCAGCTTCGGAGTTGGGATAGGCCTTGAGCAGCTCCTCCAGCGTCTTGCGTGCTGCCCGGGTGTCTTTCATTTCGATCTGGCAGTTGGCAATCGACAGCGTGGCTTCCGGGGCGCGTTCATGGTTGGGTACGGCCGTCAGCATGGAGCGGAAGTTGGCAATCGCCTCCTTGTAGTCGCGCCCTGCATACTGGGTATTGCCCAGCCAAAAACGTGCCGAAGGCACGTAGCCGCTCTTGGGATAGCTGTTCACAAAGGCGGCAAACGCCTTGCGTGCTTCCGGAAACTGCCCGGCACGGAACTGGGCCAGCGCGGCATCGAAGTCGCGCTGCTCCGCCGGATCGGCCTGGAACTGCTGCCCGTCCACCGTCACTTGCACGGGTTCGAACTGGCGCAGGCGTTCATCCACACCTTGCGCCATGTCTTTTTGCTTGCGCTGCAGCTCCGACGCCTCACGCACCAGCTGCTCGTTCTGACCCGTCAAGCGGGCCACGTCCGAGCGCAGCGTCTCAATCTGGCGCTGCATGTCCAGCACCGAGCGGCGCAGCTGCGTCACGTCATCGGCTTGGCGTTGCTGCAGCGTGTCCACACGCTGGCGCACCTCCAAGATGGCGCGGCGCGCCTCATCGTCAGAAAACAGGGCTGCCTGCGAGGCAGCCGCCGTCATGGTGAGCAATGCCGCAAGGCACAGGCCTCGCAGGCGCGGTAGGCGAAAGTCGGAGCTAGCAGTCATCATCAGCGGTAGGAGAGCTCAGCGCGGCGGTTTTGAGCGAAGTCGTCTTCAGAGTGACCGGTAGCGGCAGGCTTTTCCTTGCCGAAGCTCACGGCTTCCATCTGGCTGTCGTTCACACCCAGCACACCCATGGCGCGGCGCACGGCTTCCGCACGCTTTTGACCCAGCGCCAGGTTGTATTCACGGCCGCCACGTTCGTCGGTGTGGCCTTCGATCACCAGCTTGCGGCTGTTCGCTTCCTTCAGGAAGCGCGCATGGGCTTCGATCTGGGGCTGTGCATCGGCCTTGATGGAATAGCTGTCAAAGTCAAAGTAGACGATGCGGCTCACACCCACAGGGCCTTGAGCATTGGCATCGGTACCCGACAGGTCCACGCCAGTCACGCCGCTCTGGCCAGCACCACCGGCGCCAGCGCCGTTGGAGGTCAGCGCGCCGCCATCCTTGTTGGCAGAGTCGTCCAGCTTCACGCCGGAGCTGCAACCCGCCATCAATGCGACCACGGCCAGAGCCAGGGAGATGCGTTTGAATTCGATCATTGGAATTTCTCCAAAAAGAGGTTTGTTTTACGGTGAAAGAAAGGGGTCGGATCTCAATACTTCTGGAACGGGCCCCATGAGGGTTCCCGTATGTCTCCACTTTGACCCGCCAGTCGCGCCTTGATCTTTCCGTCGAGCGTAGTGGTCATGAGGGCTTCACGACCTTGCTGCTTGGTGGCGTAGACAATGAGTCGGCTATTCGGGGCAAAACTCGGGCTTTCGTCTTCCGTGGTGTCGGTCAGTGCAGTCACGGTGCCGGAGGCCAGGTCCATGACATGCAGCTTGAAGCCGCCACCCACGCGCGAGATGTACGCCAGCCATTTGCCGTCGGGACTCACACACGGAGAGATGTTGTAGCTGCCATTGAAGGTGACGCGCTGTGCGCCACCTCCGGAAGCAGCCACCTTGTAGATCTGCGGCGCACCGCCGCGATCACTGACGAAATAAATGGTACGGCCATCGCTGGCGTAGCTGGGCTCGGTGTCGATACCGCTGCTTTGCATCAGGCGGCGCGCCTCGCCGCCCTGGGCAGAGATGGTGTAGAGCTGCGACGAGCCGTCGCGCGTCAGCGTCACCGCCAGCGTGTTGCCATCTGGCGACCAAGCCGGCGCACTGTTGGAGCCGCGGAAATTGGCCACCAGGCGGCGGCGGCCCGAAGCGATCTCATGCACATAGACCACGGGCTTGCGCGACTCGAACGACACATAGGCCAGTTGCCCGCCGCTGGGCGACCAGGCTGGCGAGATGATGGGTTCATTGCTCGACAGCGCCGACTGGGCATTCTCGCCATCGGCATCGGCGACCCACAGCACATAGCGCTTGCCGGCCTTGGTCACGTAAGAGATGCGGGTGGAGAAAATACCCTTCTCGCCAGTCAGCTTTTCGTAGATGTAGTCGGCAATGCGGTGGGCCACCAGGCGCAGATCGGCCTGGGTGACGGCATAGCCCTGGCCACCCAAGTCCTGGCCTTTGACCACATCCCACAGGCGAAAGCGCACGTCATAGCGGCCATCGGCCAGGCGCGTCACCGAGCCGGCAGCCATGGAGTCCGCTGCGCGCTGGCGCCATACGCCCAGGTCGGGGCGGGTGGTTTCGTCCAGCTGCACGCCCGAAGCGTCCACGCCGCGAAACTGGCCGCTGCGCTCCAGGTCGGCCTTGATGATGGCGGAGATTTTCTGCGGGGCGCCGTCTTCGCCACGAAAGGCGGGCAAGGCAATGGGCAACTGGGTCAGGCCCACACCCGTCACTTCGACACGGAATTGAGCCAGCGCCGGCAGTGCTGAAGCCGAAGCCATGGCAGCGAGAACGCTGCGGCGTGACGCCAGCGGCACCGCCGCTATTGGAGAGGTGGTGGTTGGTGTACGTTCAATAGTCATTAGCAGCCATCAAGAAGCCGAGCCCGTCTCGGCAATCCGGATTGTGATTGATACACAGCACGTGCAAAACAAAAAATGTCTGCGTCTGTCTGAGACACACCATCATAGTACGCCCCCGTAGAATCTGCCCTGAAATGCAGACCCCTGACCATACAAAGATGTCGACTCTGGGCACCCCGGACTTGACACTCACGCAACGGCTTCGCCGCATCGCCCCCTATTTTGGCAACCAACGCCTGGCATGGGGGCTTGCCATCCTGGCCACCCTGATCGGCGCGGCCACCGAGCCTTTGATTCCGGCCCTGCTCCAGCCCTTGCTCGACAGCGGCTTCACCAAGGGCACACTCAATCTGTGGATGGTGCCGCTCTTCATCATCGGCGTGTTTCTGATCCGCGGGATCTCCCAGTTCACCGGCCAGTACGCGCTGGCACGCATTGCCAACGAGGGCATGCTGCGTCTGCGCAAGGATTTGTTTGCCCGCGTACAAAACGCCCAGGCCCAGCTGTTTAGCAACCAGTCGGCCAGCGCCCTGTCCAACACCGTGGTGTATGAGGTGCAGACCGGCGCCACCCAGCTGGTACAGGCCTTTCTCAGCATCTCGCGCGACGGTTTCACCCTGATCGCCCTGCTGGGCTATCTGCTCTATCTGAACTGGCAGCTGACGCTGGCCGTGGCCTTTTTGGTGCCCGGCGTGGGCTGGATCATGAAGACCCTGTCCAAGCGCCTGTACCGCATCACCAAGAGCAGCCAGCACGCCACCGATTCGCTGGCCTATGTGGTGGAGGAAAGCGTGCTGGCCCACCGCGTGGTGCGCCTGCATGGTGCCCAGGAGCAGCAAAACCAGCGCTTTCAGGGCCTGAGCCGCACGCTGCGCGGCCTGGCCATCAAGTCCACCATCGCCTCGGCAGCCATGACGCCGCTGACCCAGTTGCTCGCAGCCGCGGCCTTGTCGGCCGTGATCTGCATTGCGCTGTGGCAAAGCCGCTTTGAGGGCAGCCAGGATGTCACCGTGGGCAGCTTTGTGGCCTTTATCAGTGCCATGCTGATGCTGATCGCCCCGCTGCGCCGCATGGCCGATGTGGCCAACCCCATCACGCGCGGCGTGGCCGCTCTGGAACGCGGCCTGGGCCTGCTGGAGCACAGCCAGCCCGAGGACAGCGGCAGCGCCCAGCCCAGCCCGGTGCGCGGCGAGATCACGCTGCAAGGCGTGGGCGTGCAGTTTGGCCCCGACAAGGCGCCGGCCCTGGACCATGTGGACTTGACCGTGCACCCCGGCGAAGTGGTGGCCCTGGTCGGCCCCTCTGGCGCGGGCAAAACCACCCTGGTCAATCTGCTGCCACGCTTTTTGCTGCCCAGCGCGGGCCGCATCACCATCGACGACCAGGCCATCGAGGACTGGGATCTGGCCTATCTGCGCCGCCAGTTCGCCATGGTCAGCCAGGATGTGGTGATGTTCAACGACAGCATTGCCGCCAACGTGGCCCTGGGCGCCGAGGCGGATGAGGCCCGCATCTGGTCCTGCCTGGAAGCCGCCAACCTGGGCGAACATGTGCGCAGCCTGCCCCAGGGCATTCACACCAATGTGGGCCACAACGCCACCCAGCTGTCCGGCGGCCAACGCCAGCGCCTGGCCATTGCCCGCGCGCTGTACAAGAACGCACCCATCCTGATTCTGGACGAGGCCACCTCGGCCCTGGACACCGAATCCGAGCGCCTGGTGCAACAAGCCCTGCAGACCCTGATGCAGGGCCGCACTACCTTGGTGATTGCCCACCGCCTCTCCACCATCGAACATGCCGACCGCGTGGTCGTCATGGAACGCGGCCGCATTGCCGAACAGGGCACGCATGCCGAGCTGATCGCCCAAGGCGGGCTGTATGCGCGCCTGCAGGCACTGTCGGGCCACAGCGCGCCGTAAGAACATGTTCTAAGCCGCCGCACACCATGGGACGCCGCAAACGGCCCCTATCAAAAAAAGAGCTGCCTGTGCCTATAGCGCCTTGGTTTACAGCACATTCGATGCTGAAACATAAGCACCATAAGCACAGGTAGCTTCTGATTTAAGAGCGGTACTGCAGTGTGAATCTTCTGCCGCACCCAGGGAGCTGCGCATAAAACGCGCCCCATGTCAGAGCTGCCGCACAAGGGCCGCCCCGCAGCACTGGCAGCATCCCCAGCCCTCTCCCCAGAGGGGCGAGGGAGAAATACCAAAGGCGCAGCGCAAAAACCGGCATGCCCCAGGCCAGGGGCAGCGAGCAAGGGCCGCCCCGTAGCGAGGCTGCCGTCCCCCTTGGGGGGGAAGCGGCAACGCCGCTCAGGGGGGGTCAATAATGCGGCGGCAGCTCGTCCCGCAAATTGCCCTGGGCCGTCGCCCCTTCGGCCGGCGCGGCCTGGCGGCGCAGATTGCGCACCTCCTCCACCAGCACATCGATGGTCTGCTGCTGGCGGTAGACGCTGACATTGAGCTGCTCCACCAGGTCTTCCATATAGCTGAGCTTGATCTCCAGATCGGTCAGCCGCGCATCCTGCGCATTCACGTTATCCGTCATTTCAGCTTTCCAACGCTTTTTTGAGGCGCTGCACGCCTTCGCGGATCTTGGCCTCGTCGGCCGTGGCAAACGACAGGCGCAGCGTGGCCGCATCCGGGTTCTGGCTGAAGAAAGGTGCGCCGGGCACAAAGGCCACGCCTTGCTCAATGGCCTGCTTGGCCAGCACAGCGGCATCGGCCAGCTTGCCACCCTTGCCCGTCAGCCGCAGCCACAGGAACAGGCCGCCCATGGGGGCGGTGAACTCCACGGCATCACCCAGTTCGCTGCGCAGCGCATCCATCATGGCCTGGGCGCGGGCGGCGTAAACCTTGCGCACCTTGGCCAGCGCGGCCGGCATATGGCCGGCCTTGAGGTATTGCGCCGCCGTGGCCTGGGCAAAGGTGCTGGTGTGGGCATCGCTGAACTGCTTGCACATCACGGCCTTGGCCAGCAGCTCGGGGTTGGCAATCAGCCAGCCAATGCGCAGGCCTGGGCTGAGCACCTTGGACAGCGAGCCGCAATGCGCCAGCCACTCGCGGCTGCCGGGCACGTCCTTGGACAGGGCAAGCAGGCTGGGGGGGGGCGCAGCGTCAAAGTACAGATCGCCGTAGGGATCGTCTTCCACCACCAGCACCTGGTGCTTGGCAGCGAGTTCCAGCACGCGCTTGCGGCGCGCAAGGCTCAATGTGGCGCCACTGGGGTTGCCAAAGGTGGGGATCAGATAGACCAGTTTGGGGCGGTGCTCGACGATGAGCTGCTCCAGCACATCCACCTGCACACCCTGGCTGTCCACCGGTGCGCTGATGACCTCGGCGCCATACAGGCGAAAGCACTGGATGGTGGCCAAAAACGTGGGGCCTTCCACAATCACCTTGTCACCGGGCGAGATCATGGTCTTGCCCAGCAGGTCCAGCGCCTGCTGGCTGCCGGTGGTGACGATGAGCTGCTCGGCCGCCACATCGCGGGCGCCCTTGGCCTGCATAAAGCCGGCCAGCTGCTCGCGCAGGGGTTGGTAGCCCTCGGTGGCGCCGTATTGCAGGGCAGCGCCAGGCTCCTCGCTCAGCGCGGCCTGGGAGGCGGCCTGCATGCCGGCCACATCGAACAGCGCCGCATCGGGAAAGCCGCCGGCAAAGCTGATGATGCCCGGCTTGCCCAGCAGCTTGAACAGCTCACGGATGGCAGAGGTTTCGACGTGGTTCAGACGCTCGGCGAATTGCATGGGGAAAACTTCCGGTCAAAAGAGGTCGGTAAAAAAGAAAGACATGCGCGGCACCACAGGCCAGGCCGGCCGCCGCAGGCAAGCCCTCATTGTCGGCCTTTCTGTCACCACCGGGCAGCAAGGCCGCCACATCCCCACGTCCGGCCGCCTCCGCTTTGCAGCGCCCTGCCCTTCGCCAGCCGCGATGCAACGGCCATGCAAGCACAGACACGCACCCCAGCCCAGGCTGGGCGACAATGCGACCCAGCATGAAAACCTCGCAGATCGCCCCCTTCTTTCAAACCCTGCAAGCCGCCAACCCGCACCCGGAAACCGAGCTGGAATACAGCAGCGATTTCGAGCTGCTGGCCGCCGTGCTGCTGTCCGCCCAGGCCACCGACGTGGGCGTGAACAAGGCCACGCGCAAGCTGTTTCCCGTGGCCAATACACCCCAGGCCATTCTGGACCTGGGCATTGAAGGGCTGGAGGGCTATATCAAGACCATTGGCCTGTACCGCAGCAAGGCCAGGCATTTGATGGAGGCCTGCCAGATTTTGGTGGAGCGCTTTGGCGGCCAGCTGCCGCAAACGCGCGAGGAGCTGGAGACCCTGCCCGGCGTGGGCCGCAAGACGGCCAACGTGGTGCTCAACGTGGCCTTTGGCCAGCCCACCATGGCGGTGGACACGCATATCTTTCGCGTCAGCAACCGCACCGGCCTGGCGCCCGGAAAAAACCCGCTGGAAGTGGAAAAGCAGCTGCTCAAGCGCGTTCCGGCTGAATATGCCGTGGACTCCCACCACTGGCTGATTCTGCTGGGCCGCTATGTCTGCCAGGCACGCACCCCCAAGTGCTGGGAATGCCTGGTGGCGCCGTACTGCGACTTCAAACCCAAAACGCCCATGCCTGCGGCCAAAAGACGCAGCGGCTAAATACCCTGCCTCACCAAATAGCAGCGCCTGGCGCTGCTATTTCTTTAGCGTGCGCAACAATCGCCTTGAATCATGCAGGCATAAAAAAACCGCTGCAGCTTGACGCTACAGCGGTTTTCAAAATCTGGCGGAGTGGACGGGACTCGAACCCGCGACCCCCGGCGTGACAGGCCGGTATTCTAACCAACTGAACTACCACTCCTGGCAGAAAGCTTTGCTCACTACTTTGTAGCTACAAGTGCTTCAAACTTGGCGACCCTACGGGGATTCGAACCCCGGTACCTACCGTGAAAGGGTAGTGTCCTAGGCCTCTAGACGATAGGGTCAATTCCTAGAACGCTTTCGGTCCGCATCACTGCAAACCGACGTCGTTGTTTTGGTGGAGGTAAACGGGATCGAACCGATGACCTCTTGCATGCCATGCAAGCGCTCTCCCAGCTGAGCTATACCCCCAAAAAATCCATGGCGGAGTGGACGGGACTCGAACCCGCGACCCCCGGCGTGACAGGCCGGTATTCTAACCAACTGAACTACCACTCCTGGCAGAAAGCTTTGCTCACTACTTTGTAGCTACAAGTGCTTCAAACTTGGCGACCCTACGGGGATTCGAACCCCGGTACCTACCGTGAAAGGGTAGTGTCCTAGGCCTCTAGACGATAGGGTCAATTCCTAGAACGCTTGCGGCCCGCATCACTGCAAACCGACGTCGTTGTTTTGGTGGAGGTAAACGGGATCGAACCGATGACCTCTTGCATGCCATGCAAGCGCTCTCCCAGCTGAGCTATACCCCCAAAAAACCATGGCGGAGTGGACGGGACTCGAACCCGCGACCCCCGGCGTGACAGGCCGGTATTCTAACCAACTGAACTACCACTCCTGGCAGAAAGCTTTGCTCACTACTTTGTAGCTACAAGTGCTTCAAACTTGGCGACCCTACGGGGATTCGAACCCCGGTACCTACCGTGAAAGGGTAGTGTCCTAGGCCTCTAGACGATAGGGTCAATTCCTAGAACGCTTTCGGTCCGCATCACTGCAAACCGACGTCGTTGTTTTGGTGGAGGTAAACGGGATCGAACCGATGACCTCTTGCATGCCATGCAAGCGCTCTCCCAGCTGAGCTATACCCCCAAAAAATCCATGGCGGAGTGGACGGGACTCGAACCCGCGACCCCCGGCGTGACAGGCCGGTATTCTAACCAACTGAACTACCACTCCTGGCAGAAAGCTTTGCTCACTACTTTGTAGCTACAAGTGCTTCAAACTTGGCGACCCTACGGGGATTCGAACCCCGGTACCTACCGTGAAAGGGTAGTGTCCTAGGCCTCTAGACGATAGGGTCAAAACCTAGAATCTGTGCTTTTCAGCTCCGATTAAAAAAGCGCCTTCACTTGAAAAGGCGCTTTTTTAATCAAGCGACTGACCGCAGCTGACCGAAACTGGCGGAGTGGACGGGACTCGAACCCGCGACCCCCGGCGTGACAGGCCGGTATTCTAACCAACTGAACTACCACTCCTGGCAGAAAGCTTTGCTCACTACTTTGTAGCTACAAGTGCTTCAAACTTGGCGACCCTACGGGGATTCGAACCCCGGTACCTACCGTGAAAGGGTAGTGTCCTAGGCCTCTAGACGATAGGGTCAATTCCTAGAACGCTTGCGGCCCGCATCACTGCAAACCGACGTCGTTGTTTTGGTGGAGGTAAACGGGATCGAACCGATGACCTCTTGCATGCCATGCAAGCGCTCTCCCAGCTGAGCTATACCCCCAAAATCCTTACCGCCAACGCTTTCAATTTTTTTCTTGATCGCGTTGTGCAGAGCCTCGAATTATAGGGCAGATTTTTAGCGGTTTCCCAAACGGGTCAGAATTTTTTCACGGCCCAGCAATTCCAGCACCGCGTCCACCGATGGCGTGTGGGCGGAACCCACGGTCAGCACGCGCACCGGCATGGCCAGCACCGGCATTTTCACGCCCTGGGCCTTGAGCACTTCCTTGATGGCGGCAGCAATGGCTTCCTTGCTCCACTCCACGGCCTGCATGGCGGCGGCAAAGGCGTCCAGCACGGCATTGGCCTCGGGCGTCACATGCTTGGCGTAGTCTTCGGCGTTGCGCTCCACGCGGTCCACATAAAAGACCTTGGCCCAGTTGGCCAGGTCCACCAGCGTCTCGCAGCGGTCCTTGAACAGCGCAGCAATGCGCACCAGGCGGTCGTCGGCGTCCAGCACAGCAGCATCCACACCGGCCTTGACCACAAAGGGCTTCACCAGCGCAGCCAGCGTCGCGTCATCCATGGCCTTGAGGTGCTGGGCATTCACCCAGCGCAGCTTGGCCTCGTCGAACTGGCCGGCGCTGCGACCCAGATGGTCCAGATTGAACCACTCCAGGAACTGGGCACGGCTGAAGATTTCGTCATCGCCATGGCTCCAGCCCAAACGGGCCAGATAGTTCACCATGGCGTCGGGCAGATAGCCTTCGTCGCGGTACTGCGTCACGGCCTTGGCGCCGTTGCGCTTGCTCATCTTTTCACCCTGCTCGTTGAGCACGGTGGGCAGGTGGGCGAACACGGGCACCTGGGCTCCCAGGGCTTCAAAGATGTGGATCTGGCGTGGCGTGTTGTTCACATGGTCATCACCACGGATGACATGGGTGATGGCCATGTCCATATCGTCCACGCAGACACAGAAGTTGTAGGTTGGCGTGCCATCGGGGCGGGCAATCACCAGGTCGTCCAGCTCCGAGTTCTGGAACTCGATACGGCCCTTGCACTTGTCTTCCCAGGCCACCACGCCGTCCTTGGGCGTCTTGAAGCGCAGCACGGGCTTCACACCTTCGGGAATCTGGGGCAACACCTTGCCGGGCTCGGGGCGCCAGGTGCCGTCATAGCGCGGCTTTTCCTTGTTCGCCATTTGCTTCTCGCGCAGGGCGTCCAGCTCTTCCATGCTCATATAGCAGGGGTAGACATGGCCTTTTTCCTGCAGCGTGGCCAGCACCTCTTTGTAGCGGTCCATGCGCTGCATTTGGTAGAACGGGCCTTCGTCATGACTCAGTTGCAGCCATTCCATGCCTTCGATGATCACATCCACCGAAGCCTGGGTGGAGCGCTCCAGATCGGTGTCTTCGATGCGCAGAATGAAGTCGCCACCATTGGCGCGGGCAAAGGCCCAGGGGTAGAGGGCGGAACGGATATTGCCCAGGTGGATGAAACCGGTGGGCGATGGGGCAAAACGGGTGCGAATTTTGTTAGTTGTCATTTCAAGGTATCCAGTCCACGGGACAAATCGGCTTTCAGGTCGTCCAAATGCTCAAGCCCCACGGAAATACGAATCAAACCCTGGCCGATGCCCGCAGCCTGGCGCTGCTCCTCGGTCAGGCGGCCGTGCGAGGTGCTGGCCGGGTGGGTGATGGTGGTCTTCACATCGCCCAGGTTGGCGGTGATGGAGCACACACGCGTGCTGTCCACCACATGGAAGGCGTTGGCGCGCAACTGCTCGGCGCCCTGCCCCATCACATCGAAGGCAATCACGGCGCCGCCCATACCGCTTTGCTGGCGCATGGCCAGATCATGCTGCGGGTGGCTGGCAAGGCCGGGATAGTACACGCGTGCCACCTTGGGGTGGACCTCCAGCCAGGTGGCCAGTTCCAGCGCGGCCGCGCTTTCCGCCTTGACGCGCAGGGCCAGCGTCTCCAACCCCTTCATCACCACCCAGGCGTTGAAGGGCGCCAGATTCAGGCCGCCGCTGCGCAAGAAAGTGCCCATGACCTTGTCCACCAGCGCCGTGGTTCCGCAGACCGCACCCGCCATGACACGGCCTTGGCCATCGAGAAATTTGGTGCCCGAGTGCACCACGATGTCGGCTCCCAGCTTGGCGGGCTGCTGCAAGACGGGCGTGGCAAAGCTGTTGTCCACAGCCAGCAAGGCGCCATGGGCATGGGCGATCTCGGCCAGCGCGGCGATATCGCACAAATCGGTCAGCGGGTTGGTGGGCGTTTCGGCGAACAGCAGCCGCGTGTTGGGGCGCAAGGCGGCCTTCCATGCCGCCGCATCGGTTTGCGAGACAAAGCTGGTTTCCACACCAAAGCGTGCCATTTCCGTGCCCAGCAGCTTGATGGTGGAGCCGAACATGGACTGGGAGCAGATCACATGGTCGCCCGCCTTCAGTGCGGTCAGTGCCACCAGCAAAATCGCCGACATGCCGGTGGATGTGGCCACCGCGCATTCCGTGCCTTCCATGGCCGCCAGGCGACGCTCGAAGCTGGTCACTGTGGGGTTGCTGGTGCGGCTATAGGTATAGCCCTCTTCCTGGGCCGCAAAGCGGCGCGCCGCGGTTTCGGCATTCGGCTGCACAAAGCTGCTGGCCAGGTACAGGGCTTCGCTGTGCTCACCCCATTGGCTGCGTTCCACTGCTTCGCGCACGGCCAGGGTTTCTAGGTGCAAGCCATCAGGCAGGGAGTGTTCGGTCACGTTGGCTTCCTTGTGGATGCACCTCCCTGCACCTCACAGGGCTTGCACACCGTAGTAAAAATATGAGCTTATGAAGCTGATGCAGTCTTGTTCTTCAGCATAAAACATGCGCAAAACCAGTCTATACCAGCACCATAAGCTCATGTTTTTATGAGCACCCTGCGTGCCGCGCCCATAGCGCCGCACACAGGGCCAGACATTACAGGTCTTGCGCGTTGGGCAAGGACAGGCGCGAGGTGTCTTCTTCTTCCTCTTCGCCGCCGCGGTTGCGGCCTTCGTTCAGCGCCGTGACCTCTTCGCTGGAGATGTCGCCGGTGATGTAGACGCCGTCAAAGCAGGAAGCCTCAAAGCCCTGCACCGCCGGGTTGATCTTGCCCACGGCCTGCTTCATGGCGGCCACGTCCTGGTAGATCAGCGCATCGCAGCCAATCACCTGGCGAATCTCTTCCACCGTGCGGCCATGGGCCACCAGCTCGGCGCGGGTGGGCATGTCGATGCCGTAGACATTGGGGTGGCGCACCGGGGGCGCGGCCGAAGCCAGATACACCTTGTTGGCGCCGGCGTCGCGCGCCATCTGCACGATTTCCTTGGAGGTGGTGCCACGCACGATGGAGTCATCCACCAGCAGCACGTTGCGGCCCTTGAACTCGCTGCCGATGGCATTGAGCTTTTGGCGCACCGACTTCTTGCGCGTACCCTGGCCCGGCATGATGAAGGTGCGGCCCACGTAGCGGTTTTTGACAAAACCTTCGCGATAGGGAATACCCAGGAGCTGGGCCAGTTGCATGGCGCTGGGGCGGCTGGATTCGGGGATCGGGATGATGGCGTCGATCTCGCTGGGCGGCACGGTGGAGACCACGCGCTTGGCCAGGGTCTCGCCCATGTTCAGACGCGCCTGGTAGACCGAGATGCCATCCATGGTGGAGTCGGGGCGCGCCAGGTAGACATACTCGAACACGCAGGGGCTCAGCTGCGTTTCCTCAGCACATTGCTCGCTGTGGAGAACGCCGTCATTGCCGATGAACACCGCCTCGCCGGGCGCAATATCGCGCTCGAACTGGTGCAGCGTGCCCTCCAGCGCCACCGACTCGCTGGCCAGCATATAAGTGCCATCCGCGCCCTTGCCCATGCACAGCGGACGAATGCCAAAGGGATCGCGAAAGGCCAGCAGGCCATAGCCCGCAATCAGCGCGATCACGGCGTAGGAGCCCTTGATGCGCTTGTGCACGGCGCGCACAGCCTTGAAGACTTCATCGGGCGTCAGCGGTGCACCGCTGGTGGCACGGCCGATTTCGTGGGCCAGCACGTTGAGCAGCACTTCGGAGTCGCTCTCGGTGTTGGTGTGGCGGTGGTCGGTATCCGCGAGCTCATGGCGCAGCTGCTTGGCGTTGGTGAGGTTGCCGTTGTGCACCATCACCACACCAAAAGGCGCGTTCACGTAGAAGGGCTGGGCCTCCTCCTCGCTGGAAGCATTGCCCGCTGTGGGGTAGCGCACCTGGCCCAGGCCCACCGTGCCCGGCAGCGCCCGCATATTGCGGGTGCGGAACACGTCCTTGACCATGCCCTTGGCCTTGTGCATGAAGAACTTGCGTTCTTGCTGGGTCACAATCCCCGCGGCATCCTGGCCGCGGTGCTGCAGCAGCAGCAGGGCGTCATAGATCAGCTGATTCACGGGCGCGGTGCTGACCACGCCGACGATTCCACACATAGTTGCGTTCCATCAATGGCAGGAGGACATCCTGCGTTGCTATGCAAGGCCGCTTGCACGGCCCTGCGCCTTTCAAGCCTTACACCGGGGCGGCCAGGTATTTGCCCAGATCCTGCGGCAGTGCCGGCACCAGCTGGCCCACCAGATCGGCCAGCAAAGGACCGGACAGCGACAGCTGCCACCAGTCCTGCTGGTACAGCGAGGTATTCACCACCACCAGCGTCGCCACCAGCACCAGCACCAGCGCGCGCAGCACGCCGAACAGGGCGCCCAAGGCCCGATCCACCGGGCGCAGCCCCACAATTTCTATCAATTTCTTGGCCAGGGTACTCAGCAGCCCCCAGGCAAAAATCGCCACCACGAAGACTGACACAAAGCCGGCCGCATAACGCACCGTGGGGTCAAAGCCCTCCATGGGCAGCCAGACCCCCACATCGCCAGCCAACAGCCGTGCCACCCAGAAAGCGGCAATCCAGCCCACCAGCGAAAACAATTCATACACCAGGCCGCGCCATGCCCCCAGCAACAGGGAGGCACAGCACAGCACCAGCAATACCGCGTCCAAAGTCTGCATGCCTGTCCTGGGTGCGTCAGGCCGGCTGCACCGCAGCCGCCAGGCCCATGCCCTTGATGCGGGCCGCGGCCTTGTCGGCAGCGTCACGGCCATTGAATGGTCCCACACGCACGCGGATGCGCTTGCCTGCGGCCGTGTTCACATCCTGGGTATAGGCATTCAGACCGGCACCTTGCAGGCGCTGGCGCACCTCGCGCGCCTTGTCGGCATCGGCAAAAGCGCCCACCTGCACGATGAAACGGCCTTCTTGCTTGGCCGCCGCAGGCTGGGCCGCCGACGCAGCGGGCGAGCGCCCTTCCAACAAGGCACGGGCACGCGCGGCCTCGTCGTCATGGCTGGGCTTTTTGGGTTCGGGCTTGGGCTCAGGCTTTGGCTCGGGTTTGGGTTCCGGCTTGGGCTCGGGCTTTCTGGCCTCCACCTTGGGTTCGGGCTTGGGCTCGGGTTTTTTCACTTCGGTAGGCGGCGCAACCGGAGGGGTCACACGGGGCACGGGTGGCGGCACCGGCAAAGCAGTGCCGGCGGCCGGTGCGGGCGTGGAAGGCGTGAAGACTTCCTCCCCCTCACCCAGGCTGTTTTCGGTCCCCACGGCCGCAGGCGCGCCACGGGGTGGCGCCATGGCGGCGCCCCTGGGGTTGGCCGGCATGGTGGTGTGTTCACCGGGCACCACCATGGGTGCCACCTGGTTGCGATCGGGAATTTCGATGGGCACGTCCACCGCCACCGGGCGTGGCTGGGTGTCGAACAGCAGCGGAAAGCCCACCACCCCCAACAGCACCAGCACGGCCGCACCGATCAAGCGATGGCGCGCACGGCGACGCAGCGACTCAATGCCCTCGGACTGGGCATTGCGGGAGGCGCGCCGCGAAGACGGCTGCTCAGCCTCTTCTTTTTTGCCGGGCCAACGGAACTTGAAAAATGCCATGGAGTGCGATGCGGGGAGGCTATAGGGACGTCAAGCTTGCAAGTGCTTGCCTTCAAGGCGCGGAACGCCATGCTGCAGCACACCACCCACCGTGAAGAACGAGCCAAAGACCACGATTCTATCAGCCGGCTCTGCTGCAGCCACGGCTGCATTCAAAGCCGCTTCGGGGCTGGCATGCAGGCTGGTACTCACCTGCTGACGGCCGCTGGCCACCATTTGCACAGCATTCCACTTCTGCTGCAGGCTGACTGCCGTCTCGGCCCGGGGGGTTGGCAAGTCGGTGAAATACCAGCGATCAATCAGCGGCGCCAGCTTGAGCAGCATGGGTGCCAAATCCTTGTCGGCCATGGCGCCAAAGACGGCATGCGTGGTGGGGAAGTAGCCCATGGCGTCCAGATTGGCCGTCAGCGCCGCCACCGAGTGCGGGTTGTGCGCCACGTCCAGCACCAGCGTGGGCTGGCCGGGAATGATTTGGAAGCGGCCCGGCAGCTCCACCATGGCCAGGCCGGTGCGCACGGCCTGGGCCGTCACCGGCAACAGCTGGCGTATGGCCTCGAATGCGGCCAGCACACCGGCCGCATTCACCAACTGGTTGGCGCCACGCAGCGCCGGGTAGGACAGGCCAGCATAGCGGCGGCCACGGCCGGCCCAGCCCCATTGCTGCTTGTCGCCGTCGTAGTTGAAGTCACGGCCAAAGCGCCACAGATCAGCGCCTATGGCTTCGGCATGGTCAATCACGCTTTGCGGCGGCACCGGATCGCTGACGATCACCGGGCGGCCCGCGCGCATGATGCCGGCCTTTTCGCGGCCAATGGTTTCGCGATCATTGCCCAATAGCGCGGTGTGGTCGATGTCCACGCTGGTGATGATGGCGCAGTCGGTATCCACGATGTTGGTGGCATCCAGGCGGCCGCCCAGGCCCACTTCCAAGATGGCCACATCCAGCTTGGCCAGGCTCAGCATGCGCAAGATCGCCAGCGTGGTGAATTCAAAATAGGTCAGCAGCACCACCTCGCCCTGCAGGCGCGCGGCCTCCACGGCGGCGAAATGCGGCAGAAATTCCTCGGCCTTGGCAATCTCGCCATGCATACGGCAGCGCTCTTCAAAGTGCACCAGATGGGGCGAGGTATAGACCCCGGGCTTGAAACCCGACTGCAGGGCCACGGCTTCCAGCATGGCGCAGGTGGAGCCCTTGCCATTGGTGCCCGCCACGGTGATCACGGGGCAGTCAAAGCGCAGCTGCATGCGGCGCGCGACTTCCTGCACGCGCTCCAGGCCCATGGCAATGGTCTGAGGATGGATCTGCTCGCAATGGGCGAGCCACTCGGAAAGGGTGGTCGGTGTGTGGTGCATACGAGGCGAGATTGTCGCCCACCCTCTGTATCCCTGATGATGGAGGGCATGAGTACCACGCACATTCTTTACGGCATTCCGAATTGCGACACCGTCAAAAAGGCCCGCGCCTGGCTGACCGAGCAAGGCATTGCCTACACATTCCACGATTTCAAGAAACAAGGCGTGCCCGCCAACCACCTGCCGCGCTGGCTGCAGGCCGTGGGCTGGGAAAAGCTGGTGAACCGCCAGGGCACGACCTGGCGCAAGCTGGAGCCCACCGTGCAAGCAGCGGTCCAGGACGACGCCAGCGCCAGCCGATTGATGCTGGACAATGCCAGCGTCATCAAGCGCCCGGTGGTGGAGTGGGCGGATGGCCGCACCACCGTGGGCTTCAAGCCCGAAGATTGGGCCGCTGCGCTGGGCCGCTGAAACCGGCCCGCAGCGTTTACAGTGCGACATATCGCGCAAGGAGCATTCCATGAGAGCAAGCCATTGGTTGATCTGGAGCGCCGTCACGGCGGCCGGCCTGGGCACGGGTCTGGCCCAGGCCCAGGAGCGCGCCCGCGTACTGCAATCCGTGCCGGTGGTGCAGCAGGTGGCCGTGCCGCAGCAGGTCTGCGATGACGCCCCCACCTATGGCGACCGCCCCATGCAGGTCTACCCCGGCAGCCAGCCCATGCGCCGCTGCGTCAACACCACACGCTACGAAAACCGTACTGTGGGCTGGGACGTGAGCTACGAATATGCCGGCCGCCGCCACACCACCCGTATGGACCATGACCCCGGCCGCTGGGTGCTGGTGCAAAAGCAGTCCACCGGCAATTACGACAGCGCGGGTCTGCAGGGCGGCGCCGTCAGCCCCGGCGTGTACGGCTCGACCCCACCCGGCACCACGGTGACCGAGAGCATCAGCTACGACACGCCCATGCCCGATATGCCCATGGTGATCAATGTGGATCCGCGCTACCCCTACCCGTATTACCCGCCGCGCCCACAGCCACGCCCTTCTCCCAACTAAAGAGCACGCGGCACAACATGCCCGGCAGCAGGCAGCCATCGGGTGCCTGAAGGCCTGATGCCCGCACAACGCGGGCATCAGAGGCGGGCAAGTGCGAGGCAGCAAGCCCATGCCAGGCCGCCACCATGCAGAGCCATCTAGTACTCGACCTTTTGGGTCAAATCGTATTTGTGCGAGGTGATGAATCCATACAGCACCCAGCCCAGGAAGGTGACCAAAGCGCCCCAATACACCGCCTGCTGTCCTGCGCTGTAGAGCGCATAAAAGCTGTAGAGCAGCGCAACCGCAGAAATTGCCAAGGTGAGCCGCAGTTCACCAGCTCCCGTCGCAGCGCTTTTGAGCAGCACCGCAATGGCGGCCATGGACAGTATGTAGGGCACCAGATTGGTCACCACCGCCAGGTTGACCAAAATATCAAACTGCTTGACCAAGGTGGGGCTGATGGTCATCAGCGTCAGCAAGGTTTGCGCAACCGTAATAATGATCATCCCCAGCACAGGGGCGTCAGCCGCCGTCACCTTACCGAAGGCCGGGATGAAATAGCCCTCATCGGCAGAGCTTTTGAACACCTGCGCCACGGTGAACTGCCAGCCCAGCAGCGAGCCAAAGCAGGAGATGATCATCAACCCGATCACCGCCTGCCCCACTTCAGGGGTGAACATTTGCGCGAACACCAGGCCAAAAGGCGCGGCGGAGTTTGCCAGCTGCAGATTCGGCACAATGCCTGCGACCACATTGGTGGAGGCGATATAGATGATCGCCGTGCCCAACGTTCCCACCAGCACGGCAATCGGCACATTTCTTTCCGGGTTCTCTACGGCGTCCGTATTGGCACAGGCCGACTCCAATCCCAGAAAAGCCCATAGCGTGACAGAGATAGAGGCCGTCACGGCATTCCAGAACGGAAGCTCATGCGGGTTCCATGCCGATCGGTACAGGCTTGCATCAAACCAGAACCAGCCAAACAGCGACAGACCCACCACCGGCAAAATAATGCCCCAGACCGTGATACCGCTGATTCTCCCCGTGATGCGAGCCCCCCCGAAGTTGGGAATGGTCGCCATCCACAGGGTGGCGATGGTGGCCAAAGCAATATGCAAAGGTGAGAGCTGCCAGCCGAACAAAGAGGTGAGATAGCCCACCGTCGTGGTGGCAATGGCAACATTGGCAATCACCAGCGACACGCCATAGGTGTAGTTGGTGAGAAAGTTGCCGGCCTTGCCAAAGGAGTATTCCGCGTACCCGCCCATACCCCCGCCTTTTCGGCTGTAACGCCCGCATTTCGCAAAGGCATAAGCCAGCGCCAAAGAGCCCAAGGCCGTGACCAGCCAGGAAAAGATGGAGATGGTCCCCACCTGCGCCAGCTTGGTGGGCAACAAGATAATGCCCGAGCCCATCATGTTCACAATGGTCAATGTGGTGAGCTGAACCACACCCATTTTCTTGGAGTTGCTCATGGGTGGACTCCTTAGCGCTTCACCACATAGCCATATGCGCGGCGCGAACCATCGGCCTCGGTTTGGAGGTAGACGCCCTGGATTTCCGGCTCAAAGCCTGGCAGCTTGTTGATGCCATCTTCCAGAGCCAGAAAGTATTGCAGCGCGGCACCGCCCCAGACTTCACCAGGCACCACGCACAGCACACCGGGGGGATAGGGCAGCGCACCTTCGGTGGCAATCCGGCCTGCAATCTCCGTCAGCGGCACGAGTTCCACGTTGTTGCGCACCAGCTCCGCATTGGCTTCATAAGGAGTCAGGGTCTGGCTCGGCAGCCCGGCCTTGCGGAACATGGACTTCTGCAAGGCCTGCATGTTGTGGCTCTTGTAGAAATCATGCATGCGCTGGCATACCTGCCGGATGGTGTAGCCCCGGTAGAGCTCGGGGTGCTTGTGAAAGACCGTGGGCAAAACTTCTTCCATCGGGCTGTCGAGTTCCAGATGGCGTTCAAAACGGCACAGATACGAAACCAGGTGCTGCATCTTGGAAAGCCGCTCGGAAGGCGTGAGCAAGAACAGAATGGAGTTCAGATCGGCTTTTTCAGGAACGATGCCGTTGTCACGCAGATAGTGCGCCAACACGGACGCCGGGACGCCGAAGCTGGCGTATCCACCGCTTTGACTGTCAATGCCGGGTGTGGTCAGCAGCAGCTTGCAGGGATCCACAAAATACTGGTTGCTGGCATAGCCTTCAAACGCGTGCCAGCGCTCATTGGGATGGAACTTGAAGAACCTCAAGTCATCAATGATCATCTCCGTCTCATATTCACCCCAGGGACGGCCATCCACCATGGTGGGAATAAAGGGCTGAATGTGCTTGCAGTTGCGCAAAATGAGCTTGCGAGCCTCTACCCCTACACGCACACAGTCGCGCCACAGCTGACGGCCCGCAGCGCCCGCATGCATCTGGGCATTGACATCCAGCGCCGCAAAAATGGGATAGAACGGACTGGTGGAGGCATGCATCATGTAGGCGTTGTTCAGGCGCTTGTGCGTGACATAGCGCTGCTGGCCTTTGATGTGCCGGTCCTTTTTGTGAATTTGTGACGACTGCGAGAAACCCGCTTGCTGCTTGTGCACCGACTGGGTAACAAAAATACCGGGGTCGTTTTCACCCAGCTCCAGCAAAAGCGGCGAGCTGGCCTGCATCATGGGAATAAACTGCTCATACCCCACCCAGGCGGAGTCAAACAAAATATAGTCACAGAGGTGGCCTATGCGATCCACCACCTGGCGTGCGTTGTAAATGGTGCCGTCGTAAGTGCCCAGCTGGATCACGGCCAGGCGAATCGGGCGTGGCGCATCGGCTTTTTCCGGAGAGACCGCGCGAATGGCCTCACGGATATAGGCCTCATCAAAGCAATGGGCATCGATGCCGCCAATGAATCCAAAAGGATTGCGCGCCGTCTCCAGATAAACCGGCAATGCACCGGACAAGACCAAGGCCCCCAGGTGAATGGACTTGTGGTTGTTGCGGTCAAAAAGAACCAGATCATCCTTGGCCAGCAAGGCGCTGGTGACGACCTTGTTGGAAGTCGATGTGCCATTGAGCACGAAATAGGTTTTATCTGCGTTGTAGATGCGCGCCGCATTCATTTGCGCATCCAGCGCCGCGCCTTCGTGGATCAGCAGATCACCCAGTTTGACATCGGCATTGCACAGGTCGGAGCGGAAAAGCGTTTCACCAAAGAAATGGAAAAACTGTCGACCCAAAGGGTGCTTGGTAAAGAACTGCCCTCCCTGGTGGCCAGGGCAGTCAAAGGCCGAATTGCCATGCTTGACATATTCGTTGAGCGCCCGAAAGAAGGGGGGATACAGCGCATCCACATATTTGTCTGCGGTTGCCGTGATCTTGCGGCCATAGTGATGGCGGTTGCCACGGTCAATCTGAATGACACCGCTCAAGCGAGAAAAAAAGCCCTCGGGCACATCCTCGTTGTCCTTGAGCGCCAGAAAGAAAGGCACTTCAAACCCGGTTCTGTTGATTCGGTCCAGCAAGTCATGCGCATCTTCGCGTGAGCCAACCACCGCAGCCACATTGGTGAAGTCGGTCAATGCTGCATCCACTTTTTCATAATCCGTAATAAAGCTTTCGGCAACCGAGTGACTCACGGCAATTTTGAGCTTCTGCATGGACTCTCCTGGTATGAGACAAGTATTAGCCGTCGGTGACAAATGTAAAAACTTGTCAACTCCGTTCGTAGGCTAGCAATACCCTCCCCCTCTCGATGTAGGAGAACCGCCTGCACCAGGAGCAGCAGCATCCCACCCATTCCGCCATCTGTTCTGGCTTGAAACCATGGCCTCCCCAAATCGCCCACGTGAATATCCGCGGCACGGCGAACTGCACACCCATATGGAGGCGAATGCCAATTCGGGTGCACGCAAACAACCGGCACCACCCACTGACCATGCGAATAGGGAAATGTGGTCGTTTGCGCGCTATCAGTCCCGGCAGAAAGCGACGGACAGGACCGAAGAAACAGACGCCCTGGTCGCGCGTGCACCCGCATCTGGAAATTGCATGCAACAGTGACAGTGCACTGCGCCAGCACCCCTGGCGAAGCCAACCCCCTTGGGCTGGCCTAGAATGGCCGGTTTCGATCACCACCGCGCAGCTCTCGAGCGCTTTTACCCATGAGCACCGACCACATCCCCGGCGTCACCCTGACCACCAAGGCCAATGTCTACTTTGACGGCAAGTGCGTGAGCCACAGCTTCACCCTGGCCGATGGCACCAAGAAGTCCGTGGGTGTGGTGTTGCCGGCCACGCTGACCTTTGGCACGGCCGCTGCCGAGATCATGGAATGCGTGGGCGGCGCTTGCGAGTACAAGCTCGACGGCGAAAGCGAGTGGAAAAAGTCGGTGGCCGGCGAATCTTTCCAGATTCCCGCCAACTCCAAATTCGAGATCCGCGTGGCAGAGACTTACCACTACATCTGCCACTACGCCTGAGTGCCACAGGGCCTTCACAACACTTGATGCGTCGTTGCAGACCCTCGCCGTAGCGCTGCTACTGCCTTCGGATCTGCGCCTCGCCTCCAGCACCGTGAAAGGCCCTTGGAACGCAGTCGCAACCGCATCAAATTTCGCCACTAGCGCATGACCATCAAGCGCTGGCAGCTATCGTTTTTATAGAGATCAACACCATGGAAACCATCCTGCAAAACGTTCCCGTCGGCCAGAAGGTCGGCATCGCCTTCTCCGGCGGCCTGGACACCTCCGCCGCCCTGCGCTGGATGAAGAACAAGGGCGCCCTGCCCTATGCCTACACTGCCAACCTTGGCCAGCCCGATGAGTCGGACTACGACGAGATCCCGCGCAAGGCCATGGAATACGGCGCTGAAAAAGCCCGTTTGATCGACTGCCGCACCCAGCTGGCCAACGAAGGCATTGCCGCCATCCAGGCCGGCGCCTTCCACATCTCCACCGGCGGCATCACCTACTTCAACACCACCCCCCTGGGCCGCGCCGTGACCGGCACCATGCTGGTGGCCGCCATGAAGGAAGACGACGTCAACATCTGGGGCGACGGCTCGACCTTCAAGGGCAATGACATCGAGCGCTTCTACCGCTACGGCCTGCTGACCAACCCCCAGCTGAAGATCTACAAGCCCTGGCTGGACAATGTCTTCATCGACGAGTTGGGCGGCCGCGCTGAAATGTCGGCCTTCATGACCAAGGAAGGCTTTGGCTACAAGATGTCGGCCGAGAAGGCCTACTCCACCGACTCCAATATGCTGGGCGCCACCCACGAAGCCAAGGACCTGGAGTTCCTGAACAGCGGCATCCGCATCGTCAACCCCATCATGGGCGTGGCGTTCTGGAAGCCCGAGGTCGAAGTCAAGGCCGAAGAAGTGTCGGTGACGTTTGAAGAAGGCCGCCCCGTGGCCTTGAACGGCAAGCGCATCGAAGACCCGGTGGAATTCTTCCTGGAAGCCAACCGCATCGGCGGCCGCCACGGCCTGGGCATGAGCGACCAGATCGAAAACCGCATCATCGAAGCCAAGAGCCGCGGCATCTACGAAGCCCCCGGCATGGCCCTGCTGCACATCGCCTACGAGCGCCTGGTGACCGGCATCCACAACGAAGACACCATCGAGCAATACCGCGTCAACGGCCTGAAGCTGGGCCGCCTGCTGTACCAAGGCCGCTGGTTCGACCCGCAAGCCATCATGCTGCGCGAAGCCGCACAGCGCTGGGTGGCCCGTGCCATCACCGGCACCGTGACCCTGGAGCTGCGCCGTGGCAATGACTACTCCATCCTGAACACCGAGTCCGCCAACCTGACCTACGCCCCCGAGCGCCTGTCCATGGAAAAAGTGGAAGACGCACCCTTCAGCCCCACCGACCGCATCGGTCAGCTGACCATGCGCAACCTGGACCTGATCGACACCCGCGAGAAGCTGGCTATCTACTCCAAGGCCGGCCTGCTGAGCGTGAGCAGCGCCAGCGCCCTGCCCCAGCTGGGCGGCGACAAGCAATAAGCTCTCCCCATTGCACACTTAAAAAGCCGCCAGCGCTTAACCATCAAGCACTAGCAGCTATCAAAACGAAACCGCCTCCCCGCAAGGGGCAGGCGGTTTTTTCATGGCAGGCCATGCAAACCCAGCATATCCACCACGCACATCACGCCCATGCCAGCGCAGGCTGCTCATTGGCCTGGTGCATATGCGCACGCACCAGCTGCAGCACCTGGCTGGCACCCCAGCTCACCGGCCTGGGCCCTGTGGCCAGCACAATGCGGCTGGCAGGCGTATCGGGCAAGCTGTCCCGCGGGCCCAGCACCCGCAAACCGCTCGCGCCTTGCAGCATGCGCTGAGACAGCAGCGATACGCCCATACCCGCCTGCACCGCTGCCAGCACACCGGTCAGACTGGGGCTGGTATAGGCCATGCGCCAGGCCCGGTTCTGGGCATCCAGCTGCGCCAGCGCATAGCTTCGCAGCAGGCAGCCATGGGGGTAGAGCACCAAATCCAGCACCTGTCTTTGCGATGGCTCCATGGAAGGTGCAGCCACCCAGTACAAGGGCTCGTCCCAGCTTTCCAGCGCCTGCAGGCCATCCACGCCCAGGGTCCGCATCAGCGCCACATCCAGCAGCCCTGCCTCCAGATCGGCCCGCACCTGCTGGGAGCGCGCGCAGCACAGCTCCAGGCGCAGATGGCGGTGGGCGCGGGCCAAAGGCGCCAGAAGCTGCGGCAGGGCTTCGACGGACAAGTCATCCGTCACGCCGATGCGCACCAGATCGGGCAAGTCTTCGGCAAACAGATTGCGCGCCTCGTCGTGCAGCGACAGGATGCGGCGCGCATAGCCCAGCATGCGCTCGCCATCGGGCGTGAGCTGCACGGCACGTGCGCTGCGTTTCAGCAGCTGCCGCCCGGCCTGCTCCTCCAGTTTCTTGATGTGCTGGCTGATGGTGGATTGGGTACGGTGCACCCGCTCGCCCGCGCGGGAAAAGCCGCCGCTGTCAGCCACGCTGGCAAAGGTGCGCAGCAACGCAATATCGAAATCGGCCATGGTGCATGCCCTGACTTGATGGATCGGGAAATCAAATTCTAAGCATCCGATCTTTTCATTTCCCAATCCATCAAGCCATCCCTACAGTGGGCCCACCCTTTGCACGCACCCACACCATGCCCACCCACGCCAGCTTCAACCGCCAGGCATTCACCCTGGCCCTGCCATTTACCGTAATCTGGGCCAGCGCCTTTCCCGCCACCCAGTTCGCTTTGCGCGACTGCCCGCCGCTGGCGTTTTTGTGCCTGCGCTTTCTGCTGGCGGGACTGGTCTTGACCGCCCTGGCCTATGCCCAGGGCGAGCGCTTCCGGCTGGGGCCGCGCGACTGGCTGGCTCTGGCCTTGCTGGCCGCCAGCAACCAGGCTTTCTACCTCGGCGTGAGCTGGCTGGGCATGCGGCAGCTGTCTTCGGGCCTGGCCACCATCATCATCAGCGCCAGCCCGATTCTGGTGGCGCTGCTGGCCATTCCCCTGCTGGGTGAGCGCATGACGCTGCGCAAGCTGGTCGGGTTGTTGCTGGGCTTTGGCGGGGTGGTGTTTGTGGTCTCCAGCCGCATAGGCCACGGCGGCAGCGACAGCCTGCGCGGCGCCCTGCTGGTGGGCTGCGCGCTGCTGATTCTTTCGTGCGGCACCGTGCTGTTCAAACGCATCACCGTGCCTGCCAGCCTGCTCGGCGGCCTGGGGCTGCAAACGCTGCTGGCCAGCGCCATCATGCTGCCCTGGAGCCTGGCCACCGAGTCCTGGTCTGCGGTGCAGTTCAGCGCCAACACCCTGGGCGCGCTGCTGTGGTGCGTGGCCGTGGTGTCTATGGGCGGCTATCTGCTGTGGTTTGCGCTGCTGCGCAGTGCCGATGCGGGCACGGTCAGTGCCTGGCTGTTTCTGACGCCGCCGCTGGGCCTGCTCATGGGCTGGCTGTTACTGGACGAGCAATTGGTCTGGCGTGACCTGATCGGCGTGCTGCCCGTCATCATCGGCATCTTGCTGGTGACGCGGGCCTCCGCCTCACCAACAAAAGCCGTGCGGGAGGCACGGCCCCAAGGGCCCGCATCACCCTGATGTTGCTGCGCTATCGTGCAGTCACCGCAGGCCCTGCTCCCTGGCCCATGGCACGCACAATGGCGGCCAGCATCACGCCATAGGCCGGCACGAACAGCAGCAGGCTGACCAAGAGCTTGATCACATAGTCCACGGCGGCAATTTCCACCCAGTGGGCGGCCATAAAGGGATCGGCGCTGCGCCAGAAAGCAATCGCAAAAAACGCCACGGTGTCCAGCGCCTGGCCGAACACCGAGGCCGCAACCGGCGCCAGCCACCAGTTGCGGCTTTGCTGGCGTATGCGGTCAAACACCTGGATGTCCAACAACTGGCCCAGCACATAGGCCGCGAAGCTGGCCAGGGCGATGCGAAACACAAAGCCGTTGAAGTCACCCAGGGCTTCCCAGCCATTGAAGTGGCCTTCATGGAAGAGCACGCTCACCACATAAGAGGCCAGCAACGCAGGCAGCATGGCCCGCGTGATCACGCGGCGTGCCGGGACCTTGCCGATCAGGCGCACCGTCAAATCCGTGGCCAGAAAAATAAAGGGAAAGCTGAAGGCGCCCCAGGTGCTGTGAAAGCCCAGCAGATTGATGGGCAGCTGCACCAGGTAGTTGCTGGCGATGACGATGGCGATGTGAAACGCCACCAGAACGGAGAGGTAAAACGGCACGCGCGACGGCGTGCGCTGAAGAGAGCACATGGCTTTCCTTTTTGATGAATGGGGGCGAGGGAACCCATGGGTGGCGAAATTGCCGGACCGCGATTGTAGGCAGTTCCTCAATCCCATGACCTGTCGCCAGGTACGGAGCGCCAGCCAGCACCGACCCGGCAGCGTTTTTTGAGGGCGCGGCCTTTGCAGACTCCGTCTTGTTTTGCAACAAATATCACGCTCAAACCCTGGAAAACCGTACACAGCGCGCTACCAAAACCAAGAGTTACGCCATCTACTTACACTACGGATACAGTGACACCCAACGTTTTTTGCGCAAAGGAGCGCTGATGATCCGTTCTACCCGCCGCTGGAGCCGTCAGGCACTGGCTACCACCTTGCTGGCCGCTGCTGTCGCAGCTCCCGCTTTTGCCGCCGAAGACAACGCCGCCACTGCACCCGCAGCGCCCGCCGATGCCCAGGCGCAGCAACAGCAGGCTCCCCAGCCCAACCCCGCTGCCGAGAAGGCCTTGAACCAGCGCTTCCAAAGTGTTTTTGCCGCCTTCGAAGGCAAGGCCGCATTGCCGGAAGCCAAGCACTTCACCGAAGACTTCAACAAGCAAGTCAGCGCCGAGCAAATGAAGGAAGTGCTGCAGCAGGTGCACCAAAGCGTGGGCGCCTGCAAGATTGCCGCCCAGATGCGCAGCCCCGTGTCCTTTGCCAGCGGCTTCCTGCTGCAGTGCGAAAAGGCCTTTGTACCCATGGACATTGCCGTGGAAGACAAGGCGCCCTACCGCATCCACAGCCTGCTGATTCGCCCCGGCTACTGGAAGAAGTAAGCACAGCGCGGCCTGCCTCCGCAGCCCGCTCCCAACAAAAAGCCGCCAGTCATTGCCTGGCGGCTTTTTTTGCGTGACACCACGCCTGAGAACGGAGCTGAGAACGTGTTCACAATCTCCTCGCGGCGCGCCAGTGTCTTTGCGGGATGGGGTGCGAGGCGCAATACCGCAGCAATAGCTTGTGCTATTGCGAGGATTTGCAACGACGCAAGCCGCCCGCAAAGCCACTGGCCCTTCGGGTTGGAGCGAAATCGGGCGATTTCCTCGCGCTGGCCCTTGCTTGCACCCCGGTGCAAGCTGCACCCCATCACTTCGAACTCATCCCGATTGCGCTCCAACGCGCCTGCGTAGAGATCGTGAACACGTTCTTAGACCACTACCGGCTCCGGCTCCAGGCGGATACCAAAGCGCTCGTAGACACTGGTCTGTATGGCGCGCGCCAGCGTCATCACCTCGCCACCGGTGACGCTGACGCCACCCGAGCCACGGTTGACCAACACCAGGGCCTGCTTGTCATAGACACCGGCGTGGCCCATGGTTTTGCCCTTCCAACCGCAAGCGTCAATCAGCCAGCCCGCCGCCAGCTTGATGGAGCCATCGGGCATGGGGTAGTGCACCACCTTGGGCTCGCGCGCGATGATGTCGCGGCATTGGTCTTCGGTCACCGTGGGGTTTTTGAAAAAGCTGCCGGCATTGCCGATCACGGACGGATCGGGCAGCTTGGCACGGCGTATGGCGCACACCCAGTCGAAAATCTGCTGTGCCGTGGGCGCCGCCACCCCCTCTTCCTGCTGGCGACGTTGCAGGTCCAGATAGCCCAGCTCGGGCTTCCAGGACTTGGGCAAGGCCAGGCGCACGGCGCAAATCACGGCGCAGCCCGCCAGGCCCATGCCGCGCCCATCGTTGCCGGGAGCATGCTTGAAGATAGAGTCGCGGTAGCCGAACGCGCATTGCGCAGCATTCAGCGTGAATGCCTCGCCCGTGCGCAGATCTACGGCATCCAGGGAATGGAAGCGGTCCTGCAGCTCCACGCCATAGGCGCCGATGTTCTGCACCGGCGCCGCTCCCACTGTGCCCGGCACCAGGGCCAGGTTCTCCAGCCCACCATAACCCTGGGCCACACTCCAGGCCACCAGGTCATGCCAGCGCTCACCGGCGCCGGCTTCAACAATCCAGTGCCGCTCGGTCTCTTCCACCAGGCGCAGGCCGGTGATTTCCATTTTCAGCACCACGGCGTCAATCACATCGCCGGTGAGCACCATATTGCTGCCCCCTCCCAGCACCAGGGTGCGCCGGCCACGGTAGACCGGGCTGGCGGCAAACGTCTGCACATCGGCTGCACTGCGCGCGCGCACCAGCGTATCGGCGCTGGCCACGATGCCAAAGGTATTGCAGTCCTGCAGGGGGGCGTTTTTCTCGACTAACATCCCTTCAATTGTCGCACCGCCGCACGCAGAGGATTGCGCAGCCGGCGGATGGCCCCATCTCCTCCATTTCCACCCCATACAAGGAAAGAGTCACACCATGCCTTCTTTTGACACCGTGCTGGAAGCCGACTTCGTCGAAGTCAAAAACGCTGTAGAAAACGCCTCCAAGGAAATTGGCACCCGCTTCGACTTCAAAGGCACATCGGCCGCTGTGGAGTTGAAAGACAAAGAAATCACCATGTTCGGTGACGCCGAGTTCCAGCTGCAGCAAGTGGAAGACCTGCTGCGCAACAAGCTCACCAAGCGCAATGTGGATGTGCGCTTCCTCGATGTGGGCAAGGCACAGAAGATTGGCGGCGACAAGGTCAAGCAGGTCATTACCGTGAAGAACGGCATCGAGTCCGAGCTGGCCAAAAAGCTGCAGAAACTGCTGAAAGACAGCAAGCTGAAGGTGCAGGCCGCCATCCAGGGCGAAAGCGTGCGCGTGACCGGCGCCAAGCGCGACGATCTGCAAGCCGCCATGGCCTTGATCCGCAAGGACCTGGCCGACCACCCACTGTCCTTCAACAACTTCCGCGACTAAGAGTCGTGTTCACGATCTAAACGCTAAATAGCGCACGGCTGGTGCTGCCCATGGCGCACCAGCAGCCTTCAATCGTCCTCGGCCGCGCTGATGTCTGGGAACAGCACCTCGGTGTAGCCGAATCGGCTGAAGTCCCGCACACGCATGGGGTAGAGCTTGCCCCACAGGTGGTCGCACTCATGCTGCACCACCCGGGCGTGAAAGCCTTCCACCGTGCGGTCTATGGGCCGGCCTTGCGGGTCAAAGCCGGTGTAGCGAATATGCTGCCACCTCGGCACCCAGCCACGCAGCCCGGGCACGGACAGGCAGCCCTCCCAATCGCTTTCTTCTTCCTGCGACAGCGGCGTGATCGTGGGGTTGACCAACACCGTGGGCGGCACCAGGGGACGATCCGGATAGCGCGGGTTGCGCTGCTCCGAGCCGAAGATCACCACCTGCTGGCTGACACCGATTTGCGGCGCGGCAATACCGGCACCATTGGCTGCGCGCATGGTGTCGCGCAAGTCGGCAATCAGGGCATGCAATGCCGGAGTGTCGAACTGCAGCACTGGCTTCGCCTGCAGCAGCAGCAGTGGATCACCCATTTTCAAGATAGGGCATATAGCCATAGGAATTCACTTTCTCGCAAGAACGCACCTGGCCGCCACCGGCAAGCCTGCTTCTTACAAGGAAAAGCATAGCGTGCCAAGCACACGAGCAGGCACAATGCGGCTGTTTCCCCTCCCCAGCTCCGCGTGCCTGACACTCCCCCTCCTCTTCTGCCCCCCGCGCACCGGCCCGCAGCCAACTGGCTGACGCGCTTGCTGTTGCGCCTGCTGGCCATCACCAGTTTGGGGCTGGGCATTGCAGGCATCTTCATTCCAGGCCTGCCCACCACCGTCTTCATTTTGATTGCAGGCTGGGCCGCCGCACGCAGTTCGCCGCGCCTGCATGCCTGGCTGTGGCAGCACAAGTTGTTCGGCCCCATGCTGCTGAACTGGAGCCAAGGTGGCCAGGTCAGCCGCAAGGCCAAGTACAGTGCAGCCGCCATGATGGTCCTCAGTGCAGCCGTGCTGTGGCTGGCACCCACGCCCACCTGGGTAAGGCTTTTGGCCACAGGCTGCATGGCCGTGGTGATGGCTTGGCTGTGGATCCGCCCCGAGCCTTAGAGCGTATTGGCGATCTCTGCGCATGCAAAGCGCAAGGCCTCACGATTTTTCGGTGCGTTTTGCCGTGGGTCGTTTTTTTCTGTGTATATAATCGACGTCTTGTTCCCTGATAGCTCAGTCGGTAGAGCGACGGACTGTTAATCCGCAGGTCCCTGGTTCGAGCCCAGGTCGGGGAGCCACCTTTTTTACTGGCCGTGCAATCGTACGCGGCCAACACCGAAATGTTCCCTGATAGCTCAGTCGGTAGAGCGACGGACTGTTAATCCGCAGGTCCCTGGTTCGAGCCCAGGTCGGGGAGCCAAAATTTCCAGGCTGCACAATCGCATGCAGCCAACACCGATTATTCCCTGATAGCTCAGTCGGTAGAGCGACGGACTGTTAATCCGCAGGTCCCTGGTTCGAGCCCAGGTCGGGGAGCCAAAATTTGCAGGCTGCGCAATCGCACGCAGCCAATACCGATTATTCCCTGATAGCTCAGTCGGTAGAGCGACGGACTGTTAATCCGCAGGTCCCTGGTTCGAGCCCAGGTCGGGGAGCCACATCAAAAGGCCTGCACCATGTGCAGGCCTTTTTTCTTTGTGCCGCACTTCCCTTCAGCGTTGCATGCATTCAACGCGTCTGCGTGACCTTGTGCAAATGCCGGGGTGCGTCAGGCTCTCGCCCGCGCGCGCGTGCCAGTTGCTCGGCTGCAGGATAAAAGCTTTGGATGACCGAGATCGGATCCAACAACACATGGCCGGTCTCGGCAATCGGCAGCGCCACCTCTGGCGTGCCCTTGGGCGCGGCCAGCAGCACTTTGGCGCCACGTGCGCGCATTTCCGAGGCAAGGGCCAGCAAGCCCAGCTGTTCCGGCCCACGGGGCGCCAACACCAGCAGCGGGTAGTCCTTTTCTATGATCTCCATGGGGCCGTGGCGCACCTCAGCGCCGGAGAAAGCCTCGGCCTGAATCCCCGAGGTCTCCTTGAGCTTGAGAGCTGCCTCCTGCGCAACACCCAGCCCGGCTCCACGCCCCACAACCATCATGCGCTCGGCATCGCCCAACTCGCGCGTCAGGGCAGACCAGTCCTGCTCCAAAGCCACAAGCAGGGCGGCCGGCAAGCTGCTCAGCGCACCCAACAGCTCCGCGCGCCCATGGCGGCCGTACTCCAGATGGGCAACCAACAGCGCCGACATGGACAGCATGGCGATATAGCTCTTGGTTGCGGCCACACTGTGCTCTGCCCCAGCGGCCAGCGGCAGGCTGTAATCGCAGGCCAGGGCCAGCGGTGAGCCCGGCACATTGACCAGAGCCAGCGTGGCGGCACCCGCGCGACGCAAGGCCTGCATGGTTTCCACCAAATCCGGGCTGCGCCCCGACTGGGAAAAGGCCACAGCCAACTGCCCCTCCACCTGCATCAGGCTGTCGTGCAGCGTCACCGTAGACATGGGCAGCGATGCCACGGGCAAGCCCAGCCGGTTCATCACCAGGCTCGCAAAATAGGCTGCCGCATGGTCAGAGCTGCCACGCGCCACCGTCAGCACCACGGACAGGCTTTGGCCCGACAGTTCCCGCACAAACGCATCGACCAACCCAAGCTGTTCCAGCTGGGCGGCCACCACGCCCGGGGCGCTGCACGCTTCTTCAAGCATTTTCGACACAGAACTCCCCTTCCACAAAGACCGCTTTCACCTCGAGATCGCGATTCAACACCGTGATGTCGGCCCAGGCGCCAATGGCCAGCAGGCCCCGGTCGGCCAGACCCAGGTACTGGGCCGGGTACAGCGAGACACGCCGCGAGGCATCCTCCAGCGCAAGGCCTATGTCCACCAAATTGCGCAGCGCCTGGTCCATGGTCAGCGCGCTGCCCGCCAGCGTGCCGTCAGCCAGGCGCACACTGCCCCGGGTCTTGAACACGGTCTGCTCACCAAGGTGGTAGCTGCCGTCGGGCATGCCGGCAGCAGCCGTGGCATCGGTCACTGCGTACAGACGCGGAATTGCACGCAGCGCCGCACGTATGGCCCCCGGATGCACATGCAGCAGATCGGGGATCAGCTCGGCAAACTCCGCATGGGCCAACGCTGCAGCCACCATGCCGGGAGCCCTGTGTTCCAGTGCCGTCATGGCATTGAACAAATGCGTGAAGCCGCTGGCGCCCTGCTGCAGCGCGGCGATGGCATCCTCATAGCTGCCCAAGGTATGGCCCAGCTGCACCCGTACACCGTGCCGCGCCAGCAAGGCGACGATGTCCAGATGTCCCGGCAGCTCGGGCGCCAGAGTGACGATGCGAATCGGAGCGGCTGCCAGATATTCCTCGACCTCATCGCGCGTCGCCACGGCCGAGCTATTGGCTTGCGCGCCCAGCTTGCCAGGGTTGATGTAAGGCCCCTCCAGGTGGACGCCCAGCATGCGCGCTGCCCCTGGCGGCCGCTCACGCCCGGCCTTCTCCAGCTGCTGCAGGGCAGGCAGCAAAACCGCATGCGGCGAGGTCATGGTGCTGCCTAGAAGACTGGTCGTGCCAAAGCGCACATGGGTGCGCAAGATGATCGGCACGGTCTGCTCTCCATCCATGAAATCGGCGCCGCCCCCTCCGTGGTTGAGCAGGTCGACAAAGCCGGGCAGCACATAGGGTTCGGGGTTGGACTCGGGTGAGGTCGCAACCCCTTCTATGTGCGTGATGCGCCCATCCTCTCCAACGTGAACCCGCCCCAGAACCCAGCCCCGGGGTGTCAGGATATTGCCTTGCATGCTGTGGATCACCGCTTGCCGGCCAGCGCATGCTCGAAAGCCGAGACATACGCTTTGGCGGGATGGCCGAGCACGATGTGCGCGGTATTGCCTGCAACCCACATCAGGCCGCTGGCCTCCATTGGCTTGCGCTCGCGCACCACGACACGCAAGCGACTGTTGGCCACCTCCTCGAAGCTCACGATGTTTGCGGCACCGCCAAGCATCTCGATCCAGCGTTCAGCCTCGCGGGCCACGTCGTCCGAAGCGGGTGACTGGCTCTGCGTGGCCTTGGACTCGCCGGCCATGAGCGCACGAATCTCGTCGGCGACCTGCTCGGCCTCGGGCCCGATCACGACCTGCACGGCATGGGGCGTGAGCTTGAGCACGCCCACCGCTCCGAGCGCTTTGAGCTCGGCTTCTGCAACGCGATCGGCACTGACCACATTCAGGCGCAAACGCGTGGTGCAAGCATCCACCTCCTGCAGATTCGCGGCGCCCCCCAGAGCCTGGAGATAGTTCTCTGCCCGGCTCGACATGGATGTGCTCCTGGCGGCGGCTGCCTCCCCCTCGGCGGCCGTCGCAGGCGTCTGCGGCTCGCGACCCAGGGTCGGAAGCTTGAAGCGGCGAATGCAAAAACGGAACACTGCGTAATAGACCACGGCGTACACGGCTCCCAGCGGCAGCGCCATCCAGCCATTGCTGGACAGTCCATAACCCAGCACATAGTCGATGGCACCGGCCGAAAAGGTAAAGCCCAGGTGGATGCCCAGCAACTCGCAAATGGCCAGGGACAAACCCGTGAGCACGGCATGCATGCCGTAGAGCAAGGGAGCCAGAAACATGAAGCTGAATTCGACGGGTTCGGTCACACCGGTCAAAAACGAAGTCAAGGCCATGGAGAAAAGCAAACCACCAACCGCAGCGCGCCGCTCGCGCGGGGCTTCGTGGTACATGGCCAGGCAGGCGGCCGGCAGGCCAAACATCATCACGGGGAAAAAGCCGGCCATAAAGGTGCCCGCAGTCTTGTCACCCGCAAAGTAGCGGTGCAGGTCACCTGTGACCACCACCGCCGTATTCGGGTCGGTATAGGAGCCGAACACAAACCAGGCCAGGGTATTGATCACATGGTGCAGGCCCGTCATCAGCAGCAGCCGGTTGAGCGCGCCAAACACAAAGGCACCTATGGGGCCAGCCGTGGTCAGCCAGGTCCCCGCAGCATTGATGGCCGTCTGCACGGGAGCCCAGACATAGGCCAGCACAATGCCCAATACCAGGCAGACCAGACCCGTCACAATCGGCACAAAGCGCTTGCCGCCAAAAAAACCCAGATACGAGGGCAGCGTGATGTTTCGGTAGCGGTTGTAGAGCAGGCCCGCAGTCCCCCCTGTCAAGATGCCAGCCAGCACGCCCATATCGAGCGATTTGTCTATGGTCTTGAGCACCGAGGTCAGCACCAGATAACCAATGGTGCCGGCCAGAGCGGCCGTGCCGTTGTTCTCCTTGGCAAAGCCGACTGCCACGCCTATGGAAAACAGCAGCGCCAGATTGGCAAACACCGCATCACCAGCCTGGGCCATGAGGGGGATATCGAACACATCAGGCTGACCGAGCCGCAGCAGCAAGCCTGCAACCGGCAACACCGCAATCGGCAGCATCAAGGTCGCGCCTAGGCGCTGTATCTTGGCAAGCAGATTTAGCTTCATCACTGTCTCCTTTGCGAATGGGCGCTGGCGCCCGTGGCAGATGACATCGAATCGCTCTTTCGTTTTTATAGTGGCCAGCGCTGCCGGCTGTGCGCCCGCACCGCTTGGGCCGAGGGCAGTTGCAGCAAGGCCTGCACCTGCCCTCGGCATTCGTCCAGCGAGAGACTGCGCAGCCTTGCCTTGACGCTTGGCACGAGGCCTGCGTCCACCGACAGCTCCGAAACCCCCAGCCCAACGAGTACCGGCACCGCCAACAGATCTCCTGCCAGCGCGCCGCACACACCCACCCAGCGGCCATATCGGGCCGCCCCCTCTACCGTGGCCTCTATCAGGCGCAGCACCCCTGGATGCAGGCCGTCCAGCCTGCCGGCCAACTGCGGCTGGCCGCGATCCATGGCCAGCGCGTACTGGGTCAGGTCATTGGTCCCTATGGAAAGAAAGTCGGCATATTGGGCGAGCTGGTCCGCCAGCAAGGCCGCGGATGGCACTTCCACCATCACGCCCAGCTCCACAGGCTGACTGTGGCCCATGCTTTCGGCCAGCGCCTGGATATGCTCACGCAAGACAATGAGCTCGTTCACCTCGGTCACCATCGGCAACAAAATCCGCAGCGGCCCCTTGGTACGCAGTGCAAGCAGCCCACGCAGCTGATCTTCGAGCAGCGAAGGCTTCCACCAGGCCAGACGAATGCCGCGCAGGCCCAGGGCCGGGTTGGCTTCGAAGGGCAAGTCCAGATAGCCCACTTGCTTGTCGGCTCCAATGTCCAGCGTGCGGATGATGACGCTGCGCCCTCCCAGCGCATCAACGATGGCCTGGCATGTGCGGGTATGGTCGGCCACCGAGGGCGGCAGGCTGTCGCTGATGAACAGCATTTCCGTGCGCAGCAGGCCTATGGCGTCAGCCCCATGCGCTACAGCCTGGTGGGCATCGTCCAGATTGCCGATATTGGCCGCGACCTCGATCCTCACACCATCGCGCATGATGGCAGGATCGTGCGAAGCCTTGAGCTCGGTCTCTCGGCGCACATTGCGCTGCCGCACACGCTCTCTGGCACCGGCAAGCTCGACCGCAGACGGTGCCGGATCCACGCGGCCATGGTCGGCATCGACAATGATCAGCGTGCCTTGGGCCACATCTCTGAGCCCGCGGCCCACAGCCACCAAACATGGCAGGCCCAGCTGGCGCGCAATGATGGCGGCATGCGAGGTGGGGCCCCCCCCCACCATGAGCAAGGCCACAACATGTGAGACATCCAAGCCCACGAGATCCGAGGGTGTAAATTCTTCGGCCGCCAGCACTGCGCTGACCTCGCCCTCGGGCAGAACCAGGGCCCCTCCAACGGCCTGCCCAGTTGCCTCCCCCAGGTTGCGCAGCACCCGCTTTTCCAGATCCCGCATATCGCCGGCGCGTTCCGCAAGCCTGCGCTCATCCAGCGCCGACAGGCTCGCAGCCTGGGCGCGCATGGTCACACGCCATGCAAAGCTTGCGCTCTTGCCCTCGGCCATCAGCCTATCGGCCTGCGCCAGCAACGCGGGGTCCTGAAGCAAGGCTTGGTGCACGGCAAAAATCCCTGCCTCACCCGCAGCACCATGGCGCTCTGCCTTTTCTATGGCCGCAGCCAGTTGCGTATGGGCCTGCTCTATGGCTTGGCCCAGTGCATGGCGCTCATGCTCCACGCCCTGCCCAGTCTCGACAAGCTGCTCCTCGACTTCATTCCACCAAAACAATGTCCCCACGGCGATGCCGGGTGCGGCCACCACAGGCCCCCGGCTTACCGTCTCCCTGTGCGCCTGGCCTGGTTCAGCAGTTTCAGGCAAGGCATCGGCTTCGCCCGTTCCTTCACGCTGCAGCTCCGCAATCACCGCACTGGCCGCAGCTGCAGCATCCGCACCGCTGGCCACCAGCTCCAAAGAAGCCGATTCACCGGCCCCAAGATGGAGCAACTCCACCAAGCTGCCCAGACGGGCCTGACGCCCCTGGTAGAGCAAGACCACCTCCGCACCAAACGCTTTTGCCGCAGCCCTGGCCCTGGCAGCAGGGCGTGCATGCAAGCCCCCCGGGCAAGCCAGCACAAATGAGCGCCTGAGGGTGATGGCGTCGTCCCCGGCATGGAGCGGCCCGGACGCCAAATCAGGTTCTGCCGCTTTGGGGCTTATGTGCAGCAACCCACCCTGCCCGGCTTTCACCGCACCGGGCGTGGCGACCTCTGTCACGATGAAGTCCTCAGCATTGCCAATTACCAGCACGGTCATGAGGCTGGGCACGGCTGCCGCGATGCTGTCGACATCGAAACGGATCAGTACATCGCCGGCGCGCACCGCGTCGTTTTCCGCCACACAGGGGGCAAACCCCTGGCCGCGCAACTTGACCGTATCAATGCCTATGTGCAGCAGGATTTGTGCGCCGTTGGCTGCTGTCAGCGTGAGCGCATGACCTGCACTGGCCAGTTGGGTGACCCGGCCGTTGCAAGGTGCAAGCAGCTCACCCGATGTGGGGTCTATAGCCAAGCCCGGCCCCAGCATACCGGTTGAAAAAACAAGATCAGGCACCTCGGACAGCGGAACCAACAGGCCGCTTAACGGAGCCCGCAAAATCAGCTCATGATTGAAGTCGGGCATGTCTCCTCCTGCAATACGCCTAGGTCTGGGCGAGCATTATCAATGCCGCCACAAATGAGATAAGTAGTTACTTACACTCATTGCACCTTATGCAGGAACTTCTGGGGACCGCCAAAACTCGACGCAGAAGTGCTTCAACCCCTTGATTTCATTGCGTCATTCTTGATCGGGGTTGCAAGGTCCGCCTCTTTGCAAAGACGGCTACCAAGCAAGATGGGGTGCCGCAATAACCCTCTCCTTGTATGCCCCAGCCAAGCGCAGACTGCGGCACACTTCCAGCCATGGCTTTATTACCTTGCGCAGCATGACCCATCAACTGCCCTGGCTCTCCGAGACCGACCACTTCCCCCCTGTCGATATGGCCTGGGGGGCACAAGACCCCTTGCCCGGCTTGCTGGCCGCAGGCGGGCGTCTTGATGCAGAGCATTTGCAGGCGGCCTATGCCCAAGGCATTTTTCCGTGGTTCAGCGCCGACCAACCCATTCTGTGGTGGTCCCCCGATCCACGGATGGTGCTCAGGGTTGCGCAATTCCGCCTGCACCCCTCGCTGCGCAAAACACTCAAACGTTTTCGCAACACGCCCGGCTGCGAGGTGCGCATCGACACGGCATTCGAGCAGGTGATGCGCCACTGCGCCCAGACCCCGCGCAACGGCCAGGATGGCACCTGGATTGTGGACAGCATTGTGGCCGCCTATACGGAGCTGCACCACCAAGGCCTGGCACACAGTGTGGAGACCTGGGTGAATGGCCAACTGGTGGGAGGCTTGTACTGCGTCGCACTGGGCCACGCCGTGTTTGGTGAGTCCATGTTTGCCCATGCGACCGACGCCTCCAAGATTGCGCTGGCCACCCTGGTGGGACTGTGCCGCCACCAGGGTGCCAGCCAGATCGACTGCCAGCAGGCCACCAGCCACCTGGCATCGCTGGGCGCCCGCGAAATCCCTCGTCGCCAGTTCCTGGAGGAAGTAGCCCGACAGCGGGCACGGCCTGCAATGGATTGGCGGTTTCATTCCGTATACTGGGATGCACTCTTGCCGGCCTCCATGGATACCGCATGACGCACCCGAACGATCTGCCGCTGCAAACACTGCAGTTCTATGCCACCGCCCCCTACCTGTGCAGCTATATCGAGGGGAAAGAAGCCCGCTCGCAAGTCGCCACACCCAGTCATCTGATCCAGACCGGCATTTATTCCGAGCTGGTGGCCCAGGGTTTTCGACGCAGTGGCATGTTCACCTACCGCCCCTACTGCCGTGGTTGCAAGGCCTGCGTGCCGCTGCGCGTCCTGGCCCGCGACTTTCGCCCCAATCGCAGCCAAAAGCGCGCTTGGCAACAGCACCAACAGCTACAGGCCAGCACCCAGCGCCTGGCCTATTCGGCCGAGCACTACGCCCTCTACCAGCGCTACCAGCATGCGCGTCACAGCGGCGGCGGTATGGACCAGGACAGCGTGGACCAGTACACCCAGTTTCTGCTGCAAAGCAGAGTCAATTCGCGGCTGGTGGAATTTCGCGAGCCCGACGATGGAGAGCATCCTGGCGCACTGCGCATGGTGTCCATCCTGGATGCACTGGACGATGGGCTTTCGGCCGTCTACACCTTCTATGAACCCGAGCCTTCGGCCAGCTATGGCACCTACAACGTGCTCTGGCAGCTGGAGCAGGCCCGAGCCATGGGGCTGCCCTATGTCTACCTGGGCTACTGGATCGCACAAAGCCCCAAGATGCGTTACAAAGCGCAGTTTCTGCCGCATGAAGTGCTGGACGAACAACAGTGGCGGCGCGTAGACAGGTCGCTCCAGCAACGCGCACATGCCGATTGAGTTCGGCATGGCCTTCTCCTTTTTGCTGCAGTGCCGCAAACGCAGCATAGAATCCGCCCAACGCGAGCATCACCTGAGCCCATGACCAAAAACGATCACGATTCCCTTGCCAAGCCCAGCGTCCAGGTGCTGGAGCGCATGTTCATCCTGATCGATGTCCTGGCCTCCCGCGAGGAAGCTGTTTCGCTGAAAGAGATCAGCGAAAAGACCGGGCTGCACCCCTCCACCACCCACCGCATCCTCAACGACCTGACCCTGGGCCGCTTTGTGGACCGCCCGGAATCCGGCAGCTACCGCCTGGGCATGCGCTTTCTGGAGCTGGGCAACCTGGTCAAGGGTCGACTCAGCGTGCGCGAAGCCGCCCTGGGCCCTATGCGTGCCCTGCACAAGCAAATCCACCAGCCAGTGAATCTGAGCGTACGCCAGGGCGACGAAATTGTGTATGTGGAACGTGCCTACAGCGAGCGCTCAGGCATGCAGGTGGTGCGTGCCATCGGCGGCCACGCACCGCTGCACCTCACCTCCAATGGCAAGCTGTTCCTGGCGGCTGACGACCCCCAGCGTGTGCGCGCCTATGCCATGCGCACCGGCCTGGCCGGGAACACGCACAACAGCATCACCCAGCTGCATGCACTGGAGCAGGAGCTTGCCAAAGCCCGCCAAAACGGCATCGCCCGTGACAACGAAGAGCTGGAGCTGGGCGTGCGCTGCATGGCAGCCGGTATCTACGACGACCAGGCCAAGTTGGTGGCAGGCCTGTCCATCTCGGCCCCCGCTGACCGCCTCGACGAAGGCTGGCTGTCCAAGCTGCAGGAAGCAGCCCAGGAAATCTCGCTAGCCCTGGGCTACCCAGGTGATCGCCGCCGTCAGAGCGCATCCGCCATCTGAGCCGCAACGCCTGGCAAGCCAGGCGGATGGGCTGGAGCCCGCATCCGCCAAACCCTGGATCAGCGATTACCGACCCGGAAATCAATGCGGCGATTCTTGGCACGGCCATCTGCCGAATCATTGGGTGCGATAGGTTGGTCAGGCCCCACACCCGATGTGGTGATCCTGCCAGGATCGATACCTTTGCCGACCAGATAGCCCTTCACCGCATCCGCACGGGCCTGACTCAATGTCAGATTGAGCCGCCGATCACCGCTATTGTCTGTGTGCCCCACCAACGACAACTTGCGATTGCCGATTCCGGTCAGAACCGGCACCACCGCATCCAACACCTGGCGCCCGTGGTCGGTCAATGTTGCGCTGCCGGTTTCGAATTCGATGGTGCGATTTGCCAGCACCTGATCGACCTGCTGCTGGCTCCCCGCCGCCGGCACCTGCAGGTTGTTGCGGATGGTATAGGTCGGGTTCAAGCTGGTAGCCATGTCGCTCAACAGCTTTTGCCGAACTGCTTCATTGGCGACTTCACCGTTGACCACGAGCTGCGTGCCGGTGACCTGCAATTGCCCCTTGTGTATCTGCTGCAACTCGGGCGTCAGAAGCTTGCCCACATTCACTGCCCAATTCGGCGGGGTCGCAATCGATCCCACGACCTCAATACGGTCCACCACATTGGAGATTCCGTAGACCTTGGCCAGCGCATTGAGGACAGACACACGGGTGGCCTCATCCGGAACCTGCCCACCGACCACCACCTGTGAGCCAGCCCCCGTCTGTGCATTCTGGATCTGGGCTCCAACCTGCTGGGCATGTGCAACGCCAAGCATTGCCGCCAACGCAACTACGCACCACCCACCCACGTTCAACAAAGCTGTTTTTTTCATCCGATGAACACCTCTCTGAATGCGCCAAGCACCACCTCCAGCGGCAGCTGGGGCTGCTCTAGATAGCTCACCAATTTGTAAAGTGCATAGTTGCTGTGGATGCTGTCTTCCACCCATTCGGCGTTGTCTATGTCGATGTTGTGCTCGACATAGACCTGTGGATGAAACACGCTTTGCAAGCTCTTTGCAGACAGGCCATTAAAGCCGATCACCAAGCGACGGCGGCCCTGTACCTCGCCAATGAAAACAGCGAGTTCAAAGTCTGCACGCTGCACAAAACGGGAAACAAAGTCCAGCCATAAACTGGCCACCAAAGCCTCGCTGCCGGGGTCCAGCGGCAGTGGCAGGCTCAGCCCCTTGTCGAGCCGCGAGACGGCGCTTGCCATCACGGGCTGAAGCAACAGACCCAGCGCCAGGATCAAGCGGCGAACCGACACATTTTGCTCCGCGGCTTGACCAGGAGGATTGAGCATCTGGTCCAGGTGCAGAAGGTTATGCCCATGAATGAAGGCCTCATAGGCACCGTGTTCGGCGGTTTCGCGAAAAACGGCTCTCACCGGGATCTGCAAACCATCAAGCTCGCGCAACTGCGCTTCCGTATCCACCTCTGGATAGGTCAAGCGACTGCATACCTGCTGGCATTTCTGCCAGAACGGCTGCAGCAACAGCGGAACCCCGGCCATGAAATCCAGCGCCTGATCGGCCTCAAGCGGCGTAGCCAGCACCAAGGGGTAACGCCGCTGCGCGCTATCTCGGCTAGGGGCCAAAAAACCTGCAATTGCCAGCTTGCTGCGTGACCCCATGCAAACATATTGCAAGGGTTGGGCTCGGTCATAAATGGACTTCCACAGCGCATCCTCGGCCAGCAGCTCCATGGTCTGCGACAGCCAACCGTCAAGTATCTTGGAAACCTGCGGGTTGTAACTCCCCTTGATGAAGTCACCACGGCTGGGAATTTTTCCAAAGTAAGACAGCTGCCTCACCTGTAGCGCCGATGAGCTCATAACGAACCTCCCGCTGCGGGCGCAGGCATGGGCGCAGAAGCAGCTGCAGCTGGAGCAGCGCCAGCAGTGGGCACATCAACAGCGGCTTTCGGTAGCGCAAGGTTGCGCAAGCGATTGCCTTGCGGCGAATCTCCCCCTTGTGTTGCAGACTGGGGGCTTTGAATAATGCGCAGCAGCACGGATACCGCTACGCCATCGCGACTCCAGATCAGCTCAAAACTGCCGTCTGGCCGGCGGTTACGCTTCGCCGTATTGACCAGCCGCTCCAGGCCGAAATTGCCGGGTTCATTGACCAGCTCTACCGAGCGACCGTCGAATGCCGTTGCAACCACCTTGGCCCCAGGCGTCCCCTGCGGGTTGGGCCATGCAAAGTTAGACCATTGCGCCGGCGTATTTCGATAGCGCAGTTGCTGACCATCAATGTCAATGCTGTATTCGGTCACGCCAGGTGAGGGACGTGGCTGGATCTGGAACAGGGTCTGATGCGGAGCTCCTGCACTGGCGGCCCCCCCGGCCAGTGGAGCCACCCAAGCACTGAAGCCTGCAACCAGTTCCTGCTTCAACCGCAACCCTTCCTCACCCCACACCTTGGGTGAAAGCAAGTCCCCACGGCGAACCACCAGAGGCCCCAAGGTGTTGGTGACGTACTTGCTGATCGCCCCCTCAGGGCCGAACACCTGACCAATTTCGGCCGCTGATGCCTCCACCTTGGCACTGGCATCAAACGGGTACTTGCTGGCCAGCGTGTGCTGGAATAGCTGGTACACCTGAGCATCCCAGACCTTGTTGAGCTCAACCGATGCAGGCTTCATCACCACGGCATACGCCTGCAGCAGGGGGCGCACTAACAAAGGCCGCAGCACTTGGCGCTGCGCACCATCCATACCTGTGAGCACCTGCTCATCCACATATTTAAGCGCTGCGGCCAATTCCGAACCATTGCCTTCGATGGTCTGCAGCATCAGCTGGCGAGCCCCAGGCCCGGGATCACCTTCGTTCCGAATTTGATTGAAGCGGGTGCGCAGTTTGGACAGCGTGTCCAGGTACCCCTTGAGCAAGGTCGTTCCATCACGGTCTACCATGATGCGCGCCACCCCTGCGAATTCACGGCCAACAGGCCCCACTGGCAGTTGGGCTGCCTGGCCATCACCGCCGATGGGCGGCTCCACCGACACGGGGGTCGAGCGACTCCAGAGCCCCTTCAACCAGCCCATGAAGCCAGGGCTGACCTTCTTCAACCCGGCATTGATCAAGACAGGGTTGTCCCAGGAGGTCTGCTCATACACCGTTGCAAGCAGCTTGCGAATGCTCGAGTTCTGCGGATCTCCCAGATTGTTCATGGCCACGACAGCCTGCTCGAATCCAGACATCTCACGGATCGCCACGCCCTGCAGGAATTGCTGCCACTCTTTGGTGTATTCCTGCTTGTACATGCCCACCAAAAGCTTGCGAATTTGTTCAGGACTACCTTCCAACGTGAGGTCATCGCTGGCTGCAACATTCAGTACCCAGTCCGTGCTACTGCTCGCCTGGGTTGCCGCATCGCGAATGGCCTTGTCGACATACTGCTCCCATGCCTCACGGGTAAAAGCGCCCGATATGACATAGCTGCCGGCAATCAGCCCCGGACCAGACTCCGCCCCCAAAATACGCGGCACGGTCATTGGTGCAAAGCGTGTCGCTGCACGCGCCTTGATCTCGCCATAAACACGCTCACGCGCAGGCATGCCTCTGACCACTTTTCGCAGCTTTTCACGCGTCTGGTCGACCAACAGCAGATTGCTCGCGCGCAGCGTGGGCCATGTATCGTCTCCCACCCGGCTGAGGTAGAACGACAGCGTGCGCTCAGCATCGCGGATCATCTGATCACGTGGCATCTCTCCACGATTGGTTTCCAGCCACCCCCTCCAAAAACGGGAGAGCTGATCGGTCAGATGCGCTGTTTCAACATGTCGCTTGTCACCCAGCATCAGGTAGGTCTTGAGTGCGTTGTAAACGTCCTGGCTGTTGCTTGGCGAAGACCCTGCGTAAAGCTGTCCTGTCTGCGGCACTCGCGCCGTGGCTTGCGCGGCCTCAGATGTGGCGCCCCCCTCCGGGCGAGAGGGCGGCGGCAGCTCAGAATATGCATCGGCTGACCGTAAGAACTCTTCAATATTGGCTGCAACGGGTGCCAGCAAAATCTGCTGCAAGCCCGCGTAATACTCCGTCAGCAAGCGATCTTCCATGTAGTCGCCCTGATACAGCCCCAATGACAGAGAAAGGGGACGATCGACTCGAAACTTGGCCAACTGTTCAATTCGGTCCTGCAGGATGCCCAGTGCTTCAAAGCGCGCCTGCAAGCCAGACTGCGCCTGCTGCACTTTGACAGCCTTTTCAAGGTCAGACTGGACATTGGCCAACAGCTGCTGGTTTCCCATATACGACCAGGTCCAGCCTCCCAGCAACAGGCCCAGTGCCAGCACGAAACCAAAAAAGGCAACGTAGCGCAACCGGGTTTTGAACGGGTGGGCAAACTGCCGTACCGTTCCCTTGTCGGCAAAAATCACTTTAGAGAACAAGTCCCGCAAGAAAAAACCGTTTTGCGATTGAATGTCGCGATCAGCCTCCGGCCGGCTCCGCAGTTGGAGACCGAAGCGCGTGGCGATACGCTCGGTCGAGACGCTGCGTACGGTTCCTTCCTGCAAAGCACTGGTGAAGTAAAAACCTCGAAAAACCGGTTTGTACTGAAAGGGGTTGACCTCAAAAAGCGTGCTCAGAAATGCTCTGAGCGCTGGCTTGGTTGCAGCAAACTCCAGTGGAAATGCCAGTACCTCAGGTGATGCCTTCCCCCCACGAGCCATAGACACCTTGGCCACACTCATCTCTTTGAGCCCCGCGTAGAGCTCGTCAAAGCGAACATCAAACTGCGCCATCGGGTCCGATTTTTCCTGAGGGTCGTAGGGCAAGGTTGCGCCCCACACACGGTCACGCTCGAGTTTTTCGCTATCGCCGAAGAACTGTGTAAAACCGGTGATCAAATCCGCCTTGGTGAACATGACATACACCGGCGCGAAGATCTCCAACCTCTCCGTCAACTCCTGAACCCGTTGGCGCAAACTTTTGGCCAAGTTGATAGCCACGTCAGGGCGGGCGTTCATCAACTCAGGAATGCTGGCAGTCACCACGATGCCGTTGATCGGCGCCTTGGGGCGATGACGTTTGAGCAAATCCAAAAAGCCGAACCACTCACTGCGATCCTCCTCATGCACGGAATACCGGCCAGCCGTGTCCAACAAAATACCTTCCGTCGTGAAGAACCAGTCGCAGTTACGCGTTCCTCCCACGCCTTGCACAACCGAGCTTCCTTTTTCGGCAAACGGGAACTGCAAACCGGAATGCAGTACGGCGGAACTCTTGCCTGCCGCCGGGTTGCCAATGACCATGTACCAAGGCAGCTCATACAGTGCTCGGCTCCCACTGAGATGGCCCAACTTTGAAGTTTTGATGGTCTTGATGGCCTGAGACAACCTGGAGCGCAGTTCATCCAACTCCGCTTTTCGCGCAGGATCTGCACTGCTGTGAACGGCTTTGTCGGCCTGGACCTCCAGCGCCGCACTGAGCTGCTTTTCTGCGGCCCGAGCACGCCACCGTCGAAGCAACCACACCAAAGCGCCTACAGCCAAAACAACCGCCAAAGCCCCCACTGCATAGAGCAGCCGGATCTCCAGCGTACGCGCACCAAGCAGCAAAAATATGGTGAGCGCCACCACACCAATCACCGACAGCGTGCGCGGATCACTCAGGAAGCGGAGTACACGGTGCATAACATTCGTTCTTTTCTTACACGTTATTGTTTTGATGGAGTTGACTCAGGCTTTCGCGCCTCGGTAAGTCGGCGCTTCAGCCTCTGCGCCATCGGGAGTTTTCGTCGCGGGCCATCCTGGTGGCATCAGCAATGCCGCAGCACGCCAAGACGCTGAAGCCAGTGCGATCGCGAATGCAGCACGCTGCTCTTCCACTGCAAACTCAGCGGCCAGCACCAGACTTGCCAGGGCAGCGACACCTGCGGTATGTCCACTAGGCACGCCAACCATGGCGCAGTCTTTTTCAAGAGAGAGATCTGGAAACTGTTGTGACAGCAGCATGGCGGCCTCCATTGCTGGGCCTGATCGATGATCGGCATCGCACAGAACCCGGGTAACTGCTGCTGCAGGAACACCGCAGGACTCCAGCATGGGGGCTAGCATTTGCGGCCCCAACGCTCCCGCAGCCTCTGCAGCCGGAGCGACTCTGGCCATGGCAATCACAGGAAATCGCTGCAGGGCTGTCGCCATGGCAGGCATATGCTCTGGGTCATGGCGCAACAGCACCATCGCGGCAGCGCCTTCCCCGGCAATCCAGCCCTCCCGCCGCTGCGGCCCGTAAAGCCGACCTGCAGCGCCCAATCTGTCGACCTCTGGCTGGCTGACGTCCGAATGCGCGGCGGCGAGCAGCCAAAGCCCCTCCCTCGTACTGCTTTCAGAGGCAGATCCCATCAAGATGCCATCTCTGTCCTGGAGCAATGCCGCAGGCCATGGAAAATCTTTCTGTTGCTCCGCAGCGCCTCCCGAGTACATCTGGACGTCAAAGTGCAGCGCTGGCACAGCTCTCTGCAGCCAAGTCTGTACCAAGGACTGCAGCTGCCCCCCTTCGCTGGGGGCCCAAGCTTGCAAGGCAAGCCGAACATGCACTGTGGGAAGCTGCGCATCGGACTCGGCTCTCACACCAGAAAATCTTGCTGGCGCTGCGCTTGCTGCGACTTGCGGCGTGGCTGCCTCCAGCCATTCACGCTCTACCGCCATTGCACCGTCGGTCAACACATCTGTCAGCAGCCGCAATTCACGCACTCTCGCGGCTGGCAGCTGCAAAAGCCAGCCCCTTACCCATGGCAGCACCCCATCCAGATCCACCCCATCCCACCAGGCCTGTGCATCAACAGCGTCAAGCTCGGCCACACGCGCAGCCATCACTGGAAACCCTTGTGCATCGCGCAGCTCAGCATCAAGCCCTGGCCTTACACCTTCAATACATGCCTGCCTCAGTTCGTCGGCCCCGCCTGTTGACAGCTTGACGCTGCCCCCCAACACCCATAACCACGGCAGTTGCGCGGTGAGTGATGCCATATCCTTGGGCATGGTCACAGCTACCGCCTGGGTGCGTATGCTGGCCTCGGAGGCCGGTGGCTGCAACATGCCACCCAGCACACGCTGAAGCAAGAGATAACCCCCTATCAGCGGCGCTGGGACTCCAATCAAACCCAGCAGCAAATCACCGCTTGATGGCTCGTACGCACGCCAACGCCAAGTAGCGCCGACCACGGCCCAAATCACGAACACCCCACCCAGCCAGAGGGCAGCCATTTTCAACCGATGTGCCACTCATCCCTCCTCACGCTGCGGCCGACACCTGAGCGAGCACCCGTCGTACGCACCGCTGCATCAGGCATTGGAGGTCTCCACTTGAGACGAGAGCAAAGTAGCGCCACAAGCCGTCTTGTCACCATGGCGCGCCACCATCCGGCCATCCACAGCCATACCTGACGAGCCAGTGGCAATCACCGTCGTGCTGCCATGCCCCTTGCGTGGACAGCTCACGGAGTCACCCACGCAAGCGACCGGTTTACCGTCAACCAGCGTGACGGATGATCCTGTCAGCACCACACCGCCATGGTCTGTCTTATCGCCCACCACAATCAATGGATTAGTCATACATCGATACACCTTCTGTTTTTTCTCACTATCTTTTTAACTCGCAGGCAATTTGAAACCAGGCTTACGATATTCAACATGGCCATAGTCGCGGAATGACCAGTTTCCACCCCAAACAAAACCCACCGACTGAGCAACTTCGCCATATAAACGGTAGCCTTCCATCGCCCAAGCATCCTTCTCTGAAATCACGATACGGCCATCTCGAAAAAAAGCGCTATCTGCGGCCAAACCATATTGGTGATAGCTGCGATTAGCATCAGCGCGCGTCACCTGATTCCCCAAAGCAGCAAGCCGAGCCTGACGCTCCGGACTCCGATAGCCTTCCAGTAATGTCATTTCATAGCCATGCCGTTCACGCATGATTTTGTAAACCAGCAACAGGCGAGTTCGAAACTCCTCGTCAAGTGAATCCCAATTACGACTAGCTTCCCGGACAAGCGGCCGGGCAATCTCCACCTCCGGTGCGTCAAAGACTTCAGGCGGCAAAGGCGGCGGCGGAACCAGTTGCTCCCCCTGTAACAACAAGGCCACCCGTACATCTGGGTCGCGTGCGGCTTCATCAAAAAATGCAAGATTGTTTCGCCCCAGAAAAACTCCAAGCACCATGGGAATGGCAATAACCGTAGCACCTCCCAACCAAAGCAGACGGTGCTGAACCATATGCTGGATAGCTGCAGAGAAGTACCGCTCCACACCTTGCCCGGCAACACCCGACGAGCTGCTGGCAGCACTAAAAATCGAATCCATTAAGCGAAAAACAAAACGACAAAATGTACTTGACAAAAGCACAGCACGACGACGGACTCCTGGTAAAAAAATGCAAGCCGCGATCAACACTACCAGTGCAAAATAAAAAAAAGTTACAACAAATAACATTACATATCTGTAGGCACTCGAAACAATTTGAATGCCCAAATGGAGTGAGGAGTTGGGTAATAGACTGCTATTCTTTAGAAGTATCAGCCCAATATTCCCCATCTGCGCTGCGTCTGGCTGAAATTCCTTTTCAGTGCCGGGTTTGAAAGCGCGATTTCCGCTGCCCGGCAGCTTCAATGCAGATAAATCATGTCGCCTCTCAATGAAGAACAACCCTCCAGCAAGCCCAGTCTGCTTGGTGCTCGCCACAGCAGTGCAACCGACACGCCGGAAAACCACCGCGTACTGGCCCACCTGGAGGGGCGCAAGCCTCCGTCTTCTTCACCCCAAAAGCACCTTGGGAAAGTGTTCCTAGCAGCACTACTTCTTATCGGAGGCGGGCTGTATGCATGGCGCACCCCAGCCCCAATTCCCAGCCATGAACCCTCTTCTTCCGCAAACTCGGCGGTGACCGCCTCCGCGCTCCCTGCAGCGCCCACACAAACACCTGCCGAAACAGCGCCGCAACCAGCACGCATCCTGCAAGACAGCACGCCCACACAACAAAGCACGGAATCCACACAGGCCAGCAGCCACGCCGCACCAGACCCCCTGCAGTTCGCAAGCCTGGCATCTACGCCCTCACCTACGGCCCAAACTGCCTCAAAAAAAGCAGACACGACAGCCTCCGCCAAGCCACATCCTGCCCCCACCAAAACGGGGCAATCAAGGGCCAACCCCGTCAAAACACTCCCATCCAGCGACACCAGCAAGGCGCCAGCCAAGCGGGCCGTGGCCAATCCGAAAGCGCCATCACGCCAGGCTGAAAAGGTGGACCCCGACGCAGAGCTGCTGGCCACGCTGCTCCAGCGCCGCGACCCTCAAACACCCGGACAGCGCAAATAAACATTCGTGCAGTTTTCGTCTCTCGCTTCGCCATCAAAGCCCATTCCCGAGCCTTCTCGCCCCCGTCACCCTCAGCGCCGACGCCAGTGGAACTGGCTCCCGGCCATTCAGATTCCACTGCAGCCCAAACCATGGTGCAAGCCCTACAGCCGAGGCCTGGATTGCGCGTGAGGCGCTGAGCGAGATCGGTGAGATACGTCTGCTATGCCTGAGCTTGCAGGCCGATTTGGTGCTGGACGATCTGCTCGGCCAAGGCCTGTTGCTGCCCACGGTCTGCGCGGACGGCAGCCTTTACACCCGCAGCGATCTGGTACGCCTAGCCGGGCGCCTGAATGCACAAGGCGTGCTTGGCACGCTAGCGCTTTACCCTCGCTCCCTGGCTGTGGCTGGCCACCCAGCAAGGGCGCAGCCAGATCTTTCAAGACCGGTCGTGCAGGCCCTGGCGCCCGCCACTGCCCAGCACGCCCAGCAGCTTTATGCTCAACCGCCCCAGGTTTTTGGGGTGCACAGCGCCATCATCGTGGGCCCAGATGGCAGCCCCCAGGCCAGTGGCGCCGACGAGATCCACACCAATGCCCGTGGCGATGCGCGCCTGCGGCTGCGCTTTCACTGGCAAGGCAAGCAGCTGCAGCAGCAAGACGGCAATCCCCGCCCCGACAACCGCTGCACCCGCTGGGTGCGCGCAGCATAGGCCAGGATAGGCCAGGAGGTCTTGGCCAAATTCACCGATGGCGACCCCGATCAGCCCATCGCCATCTCCGCGCTCTACAACGAGCAAGGTGCGGGAGGGATCACACCCACACCCGGCGGGCGGCCAAGCCGCAGCGGACAACGACAACAGCCTGCTTCCCCTGGCCCATGCGGCCGGCCTAGGAGGCGGCTTGGTATTCAGCCACCACCCCGCCCTACAACCTCCCCAACGCCTTATCCACCCCCTTGTTCGCCAGGGCATCGGCACGTTCGTTGCCGGGGTCGCCGGCATGGCCTTTGACCCAGCGCCAGTCGATGCGGTGGCCGGCACCGCTGACCAGAGCGTCCAGCTGCTGCCATTGCTCGGCATTTTTCACTGGCTCCTTGCTGGCCGTGCGCCAGCCCTTGGCTTTCCAGCCGTGGATCCATTCGGTAATGCCTTTGCGCACGTACTGGCTGTCCAGGTAGAGCGTGACATCGCAGGGGCGCTTGAGGGCGGTGAGTGCCTCGATCACGGCCTGCAGTTCCATGCGGTTATTGGTGGTTTCGCGTTCGCCGCCAAACAGTTCTTTCTGGGCGCTGCCGGCTTGCAGCAACACGCCCCAGCCACCGGGGCCGGGGTTGCCTTTGCAGGCACCATCGGTGTAGATCACGACCTTGTTCAAAGCTTCATATCCTTGTGTTGGATGAGGGGTTGCGCTGGGCCACAGGCCGCGCAGCAGCAGCGGCCGTGCGGCGCGAGCGCCAGGCCGGTTCCATCAAGCGCATGCCATACACGCGCTTGACTGCCATCACCCCATAGACAGCGCCGAGTATGGGCCAGGTTTTACTCCCCACGCGGTTCATCCAGCTCCAACGCTGCTGCCAGCGGGCTTGCTGCAGATAGGGAGCAAAGCCACCAAAATCCACGGCCTCAACCTCCATCTCCATCAAGCGCAGCCAATCACGCAGCCGCAGATAGGTAATGCCGCGCATAGCGTCGGGCACGCCGGATTCTGGCCGTTCCAGTGCATGCTGCCCCCCCCACAGACTCCAGGGGTTGAGACCAAAGATCAGCACCCGCCCTTCGGGCACCAGTACACGGGCCACCTCACGCAGCGTGGCATGGGGGTCGGGGCTGAGCTCCAGCGTGTGCGGCAGAATCAGCAAATCCATGCAGGCATCGGCCAATGGCAAGGCCCGCGAGTCGGCACAGAAAGCGGGCCCCCAGGGCGGGCTTTCTGGCGGATCGCTGGCAGCCGGTGACGGGCAGTGGCAGGCCTGTTGCAGGCTTTCCAGTCCCAACCAACGATGGGGCATGCGGCTCATGCGCAAGCCCTGTAGCATTGGCATACCCCACTGCAGGCTGTGATAGCCGAAAATATCGGCCACGGCCTCATCGCAGCGTTGCTGTTCCCAGTCCAGCAGGTACTGGCCAGAAGCTGTGGCATTCCATGGGTGCATCACCCGCATTGTTTCATTCATGAACCTGTTGCCCATACCCGCACTGGCGGACAATTACATCTGGTTGCTGCACGATGGCCATGAGGCCTTGGTCGTGGACCCCGGTGCCGCAGAACCTGTGCTGCATGCATTGCAGGCCCAGGGGTTGACGCTGCAAACCATTCTAGTGACCCACCACCATGCCGATCATGTCGGCGCAGTGGCTGCGCTGCGTGACGCCACGGGCGCCAAGGTCTATGGCCCAGCCTTTGAGGCCATTCCCGAACCGGCCCAACGCGTGGAAGGCGGTGAAGTGCTGCAGCTGCTCGGCCGGCACTGGCAGGTGCTTCACATTCCCGGCCACACCAGCGGCCATGTGGCCTATTACTGCAGTGAAGCACGTGAGGGCGGCGGCAGCGCCATCGCTCCCATTTTGTTTTGTGGCGATACGCTTTTTTCAGGTGGCTGCGGTCGTATTTTTGAGGGCACGCCCGCGCAAATGCATGCCTCGCTGCAGCAGTTGGCTGCCTTGGATGGACGCACCCGTGTCTGCTGCGCCCATGAGTACACCGTCTCCAACCTGCGCTTTGCCCAGGCCGTGGAACCAAACAACAAGCAGCTGCTCCATCATGCACAGCAGTGCCAGGCCTTGCGGGCCCAGGGTCTACCCACCCTGCCCTCCACGCTGGAGCTGGAGCTGGCTGTCAACCCTTTTTTGCGCTGTGGCATTGTGCAGGTAGCCCAAGGGGCGAGACAATTCGCACCACATCTCGACACACTCAACCCGCTCAGCGTCTTCACCGCGCTGCGTGAATGGAAAAACGTATTCCAATGAATTTGCGGCATCTCCTTTTGCTGTGCAGCGCCCTGTGGCTGGCCGGTTGCGCGACCACCACCACGCCCAACAGCACAGCCCCGGCCACCAGGACTTCGGCAGCGTCCCATATCCCCCAAGGCCCGTTGACCCCCTTGAACAGCAAAAACGCCCGCAGCAGCCAGGTGGCCTCGCTGGCCGCGCCGGCCGATCTGTGGGAGCGCATTCGCCGGGGCTTTGCCATGCCCGACCTAGAGCAGGACCTGGTGCAAAACCATGAGCAGTGGTACAGCAGCCGGCCCGACTACATCCAGCGCATGACCGAGCGCTCCAGCAAATACCTGTTCCACATCGTCGAAGAGCTGGAACGCCGCGACATGCCCACCGAGCTGGCACTGCTGCCCTATATCGAAAGCGCCTTCAACCCGCAGGCCGTCTCCAGTGCCAAAGCGGCCGGCATGTGGCAGTTCATGCCTGCCACCGGCACTTATTTCGATCTGAAGCAAAACGCCTTCCGCGACGACCGCCGCGATGTACTGGCCTCCACCCGCGCCGCGCTGGACTATCTGCAAAAGCTCCATGGCATGTTTGGCGACTGGCACCTGGCCCTGGCCGCCTACAACTGGGGTGAAGGCAGCGTGGGCCGCGCCATCAAGCGCAACCAGGCCCTAGGCCTGGGCACCAGCTATGCCGAGCTGAACATGCCGGCCGAGACACGCAACTACGTACCCAAGCTGCAAGCGGTGAAGAACATCATCGCCCGGCCCGAGACCTTCAGCACCGAGCTGCCCCTTATCGAGAACCACCCCTACTTCCAGGCCGTGGATCTGAACCGCGACATCGACATCGCCCTGGCCGCCAAGCTGGCCGATGTGCGCGAGGAAGACTTCCGCGCACTCAACCCCTCGCTGCACAAGCCCGTGATCCTGGCGGCCGGCACGCCGCAGATTCTGCTGCCCTGGGACAACGCCAACATCTTCCGCCGCAACCTGGACGCCTATGACAAAGGCCAGTTCGCCAGCTGGACCGTGTGGGTGCTACCGCGCACCATGTCCACCGCCGATGCCGCACAGCGCGTGGGCATGAGCGAATACGACCTGCGCAACGTCAACAACATCCCGCCGCGCATGCTGATCAAGTCCGGCTCGGCGCTGATGGTGCCGCGCACCAGCGCCATGGATGCCGATGTCTCCGGCCAGGTGGCCGACACCGCACGCATCGCCTTTGCGCCCGAGGTGGTCACGCGCCGCAGCACCGTCAAGGCCCGCAAGGGGGACACCATCATCAGCCTGGCTCGGCGCTACAACATCAGCTCCAGCGAGGTGGTGAGCTGGAACGATTTGCGCGCCAACACGGCGCTGCGCGCGGGTCAGTCGCTGGTGGTCTATCTGCCAGTGCGCATGAGCGCTGCTGCCGCCCCATCCGGCGGCGGCAGCAGCAAGTCGGCCCCGACCAAGGCCGCACCCCGCAATACAGGCAAGTCCACAGTAGCGCAAAAGGGCGGCACCCCGTCCAAGCGCAAGCGTTAAAACAGAGGCACCTCCCGAGCCGCTTCGCGCCTTCCCCCTCTTTCGGCGCTACGCGCCGGAGGGAACGGCACCAGGGCTGCAAGGCGGCGCGGCCAGCGTAGGTCCTTGCGCAGTGCCCTGACTTATGTGGTGCCCGCCTGGAGTGGCGGCGCCTAGCGTGGAGGCCTGGTGATAACCTGCCATTCCCTTGGGTACGCCATGCACACTCCTGAAGAAAGCTTGACCTTGATGCGAGGTGGCGACTTACTCGCGACCTGCTGAACTGCAGCGCGCCGGCTTCACACGGCCGGGGGCAGAAAAATCTTTGGTCTGGTTTAGCGCCTATCCACCAGCGCATGGGCAATGGTGCCCAGATCCACATATTCCAGCTCGCTGCCAATGGGCACACCGCGCGCCAGGCGCGTGACTTCGATGTTGCGGCCCTGCAGCAGCTCGCTGATGGCATGGGCCGTGGCCTCGCCTTCGGCCGTGAAGCTGGTGGCCAAAATCACCTCCTGCACAGCTCCGCCCTGGGCCCGCACCAGCAGCTCGGGCAGTCCTATGTCCTTGGGGCCCACACCATCCATGGGCGACAGCCGCCCCATCAGCACAAAGTAATAGCCCTTGTAGGCGCCGGTGCGCTCCATGGCGGCCAGGTCAGCCGGGGTTTCCACCACGCACAGGCGTGCGCCGTCGCGCCCTGCGTCCTGGCAGATGCTGCAGACCGGCTCATGGGTGAAGGTGTTGCACTGCTCGCAGTGGCGCACCGAATCCACGGCCGTCTGCAAGGCACGCGCCAGCTGACGTGCGCCGTCCTGGTCACGCTGCAGCAGGTGAAATGCCATGCGCTGCGCCGATTTGACGCCCACGCCCGGCAGGCGGCGCAGCGCCTGAATCAGAGGCTCCAGCGGTTGAATGGGTTCGGACATGAGGCACTCCACAGATTCCAGGCGGGGCGGCAGCCCATGCGGCCGGCACCCAAAGCAAAAGGGAAAGCGCTTGCGCTTTCCCTGTGGCGCTGGCGGGCAGCGCTAAAAACATAGCTATCTATGCTTTGGTGGCCTGCATCTCAAAGACTTATCGCCTTGAAACCCAGTGCCCATATACACAAGCAGCTATGTTGTTTGATGAGGCTCAGCCCCGGCTCAGAAGGGGAGCTTCATACCACCGGGCAGACCGGGCATGCCTGCAGTCAGCTTGCCCATCTTCTCGTTGCTGGTTTCTTCGGCCTTGCGCACGGCGGCGTTGAAGGCAGCGGCCACCAGGTCTTCCAGCATGTCCTTGTCTTCGGCCAGCAGGCTGGGATCGATGGTGATGCGCTTGACGTCGTGCTTGCAGGTCATCACCACCTTCACCAGACCGGCGCCGGATTCACCTTCCACTTCGATGTTGCCCAGCTCGTCCTGGGCCTTCTTCAGGTTGTCCTGCATGGCCTGGGCTTGCTTCATCAGGCCGGCGAGTTGTCCTTTGTTGAACATGGCTAAATCCTTTGCGTTGATTGTCTGGGTATGGGGTTAAGAGATGGCTTGTGGCCGGCGCAGCGCTGTGCCGTGCCGGCCTGCCCTGCGATCAGGCGGGGCGAATGCTTCCGGGTACGATTTTGGCACCATGCTCGCGCATCAAGGTCTGCACCTGGGGGTCGGCCAGCACAATGGCCTCGGCCTGTTTTTGCAAACGCTGGGCAGCGGCGGTATTGCGCTTGGCCGGGGTATCGGCGGCCACGCCATTTTCCACCACCAGCTGCTGGCAATGTCCTGCCTCGGCCAAAGCCTTGCGCAAGCGCTCCTTGGCGGTGGCCTGGTTCAGCGAGGTGCGCTCCACCTGCAATGTCCAGCTGTCACCGTCCTGGGCCACCAGCTGGGACTGCAGGGCCAGTTCGCGCACCAGGGCCGTGACGGCCTCGGCTTGCACCAGCTGCTTGACCACGGCATACCAGGCATCGCCCAGCGGAGTGGTGGCCACTTCCTGCGGCAAGGGGGCGGGCGTGAAGTCCTGCACCGGCGGTGCGGCGCGCGGCGCAGGTTCGGCCACGGGGGCCTCGTCCGCATCCGGCGGCAGCTCCATAGGGTCGCCCTCCATGGGGCCTTCCCAGGGCGGAGGCTGTAAGTCCGGGTCGTCGCTGGCATCGGGTGCGTCGCGCTCTTCCGGTGCATCTTGCGGCATGTCTTCCCAGGGCGGCACTTCGGCTTGGGTCGCAGCGGCTGCGCTCTGGGCAGGCGGCTGCACCTCGGCTACCGCAGCGGGCACTGGAGGCACTGCGGGCGGCGGCGTGGAATCCACCGCGGCCACGGCCGGTGCCACAGCAGGCACAGCACTGGGCTGAACGACGGCGGCGAGGGGCGCAGCCGCGGGCTCTGCCACCTGCAATGCAGAAGGTGCAGCGGGCGCAACCGATGCACCAATGGACTCTGCCATGGGCGCCACAGACAACTCCGCAACCGGTTCTGGGGCAGAAGGCTGTTGGGGCGGCTGTGCTGCGGCCACCGCCGGTATGGCGGCTGGCACAACAGCCACAGGCGCTGAAACTGGAGCGGCCAGCGGCGCGGCTGCCTCTCCCTTGGCAGCGGCTTCAGCGGGTGCTGGCTTGCTCGCCGGGGCTGTCGCTAGAGTTTTTTTTTCCGCCGCAGCCGATGGCTGCCCCTGGGGTTTGAAGGCTAACAGGCGCAGCAACGCCATGGTCAGGGCCGCGTATTCATCGGGGGCCAGGCCCAGCTCGGTACGGCCATGCAGGCAGATGCTGTAGAGCAACTGGGTTTCGTCGGCCGCCATCTGTTGGGCCAGGGCGGCCATTTCGGTCGCCTCCGGGTCGGTGGGGTCGGCCGCATCGGCCATCTGGGGCACGGCCTGCAACACGGCCATGCGCTGCAGCACGCTGCACATATCTTCCAACGTGGCCGAGGCCGAAACGCCGTGGTGGCGCAGGTGGTCCACCGTCTCCACCACGGTGCGACCATCGCCCTGGGCCAGCGCCGCGATCAGGCGAAACACATAGCTGCGGTCCACACTGCCCAGCATCTGGCGCACGGTGGCCTCCTGCAGCTGGCCGCTGCCAAAGGCAATGGCCTGGTCGGTCAGGCTCAGGGCATCACGCATGGAGCCGCGTGCGGCACGCGCCAGCAGCTTGAGTGCCTGGGGATCGGCCGGCACATTCTCGGTGCCCAGCACGCTGATCAGGTGCTCCAGCACCGTATCGGGCGCCATGGGCCGCAGATTGAACTGCAGGCAGCGCGAGAGCACGGTGACCGGCACCTTCTGCGGGTCGGTGGTGGCCAGCACGAACTTGAGGTATTCGGGCGGCTCTTCCAACGTCTTGAGCATGGCGTTGAAGGCCGTGTTGGTCAGCATGTGCACTTCGTCGATCATGAAGACCTTGAAGCGCCCCTGCACCGGCTTGTAGACGGCCTGCTCCAGCAGGCTTTGCACCTCGTCCACACCACGGTTGGAGGCCGCATCCAGCTCGGTGTAGTCGGGGAAGCGACCGCTGTCGATTTCCTGGCAGGCCGGGCACACGCCGCAGGGCGTGGCGGTGATGCTGCCCTGGCCATCGGGGCCCACGCAGTTGAGCGACTTGGCCAGAATGCGCGATACCGTGGTCTTTCCCACGCCGCGCGTTCCGGTGAACAGGTAGGCGTGGTGCAGACGCTGCTGGGTCAGCGCATTGGTGAGCGCCTGCACAACATGCTCTTGCCCCACCATTTCAGAGAAATTGCGGGGACGGTATTTGCGGGCAAGCACTAAATAAGACATGGGGCCCGATTCTACGGGCTGGCGCCTTGACCTTGGCCCGGCTTGGCATCGACCACGAAGCCGCCGCATTCCTCGGGTACAATTCGCCTTGACGGGCCTCCTCGCATGGGGAAGCGGCCAACCGGGTCAGGTGGGGAACCAAGCAGCCCTAACTGTGAAACCAGTGCCGAGGGTAAGGCTCGTCACCTTTCGATGGAAAGTTCTTTCACCACAAGAACCTGTCTTCCAAAGAAAGTGCTCTCTTGATGTTGCTGCGCGCAGTGTTTGCGCGGCTTGGCTTACGCCACCTTTGTGCTGCCTCCTGCCCACAAGAGCCCCCAGGCCATGGCCTTTTCCCTGCACCCCTTCTCCGAGATCCCCGTCCAAGACTGGATGGTTTTGCTGAACCACCCGGACGTGATCCGCCACATGCCGCTGGCCGATACCCGCTGGGATGAGAGCGCTGTCGCCGACTGGGCCAACGGCAAGGACGGGCAATGGCAGGTGCATGGCTACGGGCCACGCGCCATCCGGGTTGATGGCCGCTTTGCAGGCTGGGGCGGTTTTCAGCGCGAAGGCGATGAGGCCGACTTTGCCCTGGTGCTGCTGCCCCGGTACTGGGGCCAGGGCGCAGCCATTTTTCGCGCCTTCATGAGCAGCAAGGCCTTGCTGGGCATAGGCCCGGTCAGCATTCTGCTGCCACCGAGCCGCGTGCGCACCAGAGGCCTGGCCAGATATGGCTTCTCGTTTGCGGGAACACTGGAATACGAAGGCCAGCGTTTTTTGAAGTTCAAAACTCCGGGCTAAGAACGTGTTCAAAGTCATTGCAGGCTGCCACTCAAGCCTGCAAGCGCTTGCCCAGCGATAACAGCGGCAAGTCCCGGTAGCCATGGCGCTGGTAAAAATGCCGGGCAGGCACGGCCTGCCCCGTGGTCAGGTGCACATGTGTGTAGCCCATCTCAGCCAGCCTGCTCTCCAGCTCTGCAAGCAGCGCTGCACCCAGACCCCGGCCTTGCAGATGGGGCGCCACACACATTTCCTTGATGTGGAAATGCCAAGTCCGTATCCAGCGCTCACCCCAACCCAAAATCAGCGCCACCGGCGCACCATCCACTTGCATGCCCAGCCCATGGAATTTCGGGTGCCCGGCAAACGCATTCAACCGCTCCACAGCGACAGACGCTTCCCAGCCATCATTCCACGGCGGGGCATTAAAAACAGCCACATACAAGCCCGCAAATGCAGGGATGGTGGACGCATTGAGCAAGGTGAATACGGTGGCCATGCAATGGTTTCCTCCAAAAATCCCGCGACCAAAGCCTTGATGCCAACAACACTCGTCAAAGGCACAAACCGAATCTAGCGCCTGGCTACGGTATCTGCATGCAAAAAGCATTTTGAAAGATAACAATGCCGCAGGCCTACCCTGCTCCGCCGCCTCGCCCACCCCCAATGCTGTAGTCCAGCCCGGGGACAACTCTAGCAAGCCTCCATCTTCCAGCCCTCCTCCGCGCACACCAGGTGATGTGACAGCAATAGCTGCTGCAAGAACGCATCGTCATGCGAGACCACCACCAGGCAACCCTGGTAGCCCGCCAGCATCTGCTGCAAGGCTTTTTGCGAGACCAGATCCAGGTGGTTGCTGGGCTCATCCAGCAGCAGCATTTGTGCGGGTGGGTCGGCGTAGAGCGCGCAGGCCAGCGCGGCTTTCAAGCGCTCGCCCCCACTCAGACTGCCTGAGGGCTGGGCCAGCTTTTGCGCCGTCAAACCCAGCTGTGCCAGGCGCATGCGCAGAGCGGCTTCGGGCAGCGCGGCATTGGCCTCTTGCATCAGCTCCAGCACCGTGCGATCCGGCGGCAACTGGTCCAACTGCTGGTCCAGATAGGCACTGTGCCCCACGCGCCTGCAGCTTCCCTCCAGCGGCGCCAGCCGGCCTGCCAGCAGCTTGAGCAAGGTGGACTTGCCACAGCCATTGGGCCCCAGCACGCCCACACGCTGGCCACTTTCCAGGCGCATGCTGACCCTGGCCTCCGAGGCCTGCACAAAAGGAAGGCGCACCCCGTCGAGCTCGGCCACGGTGCGCACGCCGCCGGCCATGGGCGGCAGCGCATGCAGCACGATGGCCTGCTCATCTTCCAGCTGCGCGGCCGCTTCGCGCACACGGGCATTGAGCTGCTCGCGCTGGGCCTGCTGCTGCAAGGCCAGCTTGCCGGCCGATCCCTGGCTGCGCTCTTTTTGCCGGTCCAGCAAGATCTTGGCCTGGTTGGCCTCCTGCCCTTGCAGCCTGCCACGCGCCTCGCGTTTTTGCTGGCGCTCCTGCTGCTCGCGCAAGACATGTTGCTGCCGCTTGCGCTCCAGCTTGGCCTGCTGCAGCTGCTCGGCCATGTTCTCGACTTGCTGGACCTTGGCCTGTTCGTAAAAGTCGTAGTTGCCACCCCAGCTGCTCAGGCCCAGCGATGTCAGCTCCACCATGCGCTCCATGGTGTTGAGCAACTGCCGGTCATGGCTGATCACCAGCAAGCCCTTGCCCCAGTCTTGGGACCATTGGCGCAGTTGCGCTAGCAAGGCGGCCCGACTGGGACGGTCCAGGTGATTGCTGGGCTCATCCAGAATCAGGAAGTCTGCATCCAGCAGCAAGGCCCCCATCAAGGCCACGCGCATGGCTTGGCCACCACTGAGTTCGGACACCGGGGCATCTATGCCCACATGGCCCAGCCCCTGAGCCTGCAGCGCGTCCTGCAGCCGTTGCTGCAAGTCCCAGCGATCACCCACAGCCTCAAAGTCCGCCACATCGGTGCTGCCGGCTTCTATGCGGCGCAGCGCATCCAGCGTGGGCTGCACACCGGCCAGGGCCGCCACTGTTGCGCTTTCGGTAATGGCTTGCTGTGAGAGGTAGTGCACGCGCCCGGCGCTCAGTACCTGGCCCGCACTGGGTTGAATCTGGCCTGCCAGCATCTGCGCCAACAGGCTTTTACCCACGCCGTTGCGGCCGACCAGGCCCGTGGGTCTGGCGTCGAATTGAGCGTCGAGCTGGGTAAAAAGCGTTTTGCCATGGGGCAAAACAAGGGACACGCCTTGCAGCGTAAGAAAGGTATTCGTCATATCGATGCCAAGAAGCCAATAAATCCCCAACCCGGTGGTGGGGACGAAAGCTAGGCCGTTGCAAAAACGGCGGCATCAATGGCGCATGGGACGAATACCTGGTTGAGTGCGAAAGCGTGGATCTTAATCCAAGCCGCGCACAGCGCCAAACCACGAGGAGCGCCACTCCTCAAACTGCAGCACATCACGCAGACAGGCTGTGCCTTGCAAAGGGATCAGCACCTCTGCCTGCGCTCCTCGCTCAGTCAGGCTGCGCCACATACTGCTGTATGCCTTGCGCGGCCCGCACCCCGGTGGCCATACAGGCCGTGAGCAGATAGCCGCCCGTGGGCGCCTCCCAGTCCAGCATTTCTCCGGCAAAGAACAAGCCTGGCAGTTTCCGGCTCATCAACATGTCATCCACGGCCTGCCAGCGCACACCGCCGGCAGTGCTGATGACTTCATCAATGGGGCGGGCCGCCACCACGGTCAACGGCAAGGCCTTGATGGCCTGGGCCAGGCGCACAGGGTCGTCCATGCCATCCTTGTCCAACACCTCCCGCAACACAGCGGCCTTGACCCCCTCCAGGCCCAACCGGCTTTTCAGGTGACTGGACAGGCTGCGCGCACCGCGCGGATGGCGCACGGCCTCCAACACCCGCTCCGCGCTGTGCGCCGGCAGCAGGTCCAGATGCAGCGTGGCCCTGCCCGAGTGCGCAATCTCGTCACGCAGCAAGCTGGAGACGGCATAGACCAGGCTGCCCTCGATACCGGTTTGCGTGGCCACAAATTCACCACGGCGCGCAAAGCTGCGACCCTGGCTGTCGGTGAACTGTATGGCCACCGACTTGAAAGCCTGGCCGGCAAAGCGCTCGGCAAAGAAAGGCGTCCAGCCCTGGGCCGCAGGGTCACCGCGCAGTCCACCCACATCAAAACCGCAGTTCGATGGCTGCAGGGACGCGACATCCACACCGCGCGCTGCCAGCCAGGGCAACCATGCGCCGTCCGAGCCGAGGCGGGCCCAGCTGCCGCCGCCCAGCGCCAGCAGCGTGGCGCGCGGGCGCACGGTGACTTCACCAGTTTCGGACACCAGGCGCAGCGCGCCATCCGCCGCCCAGCCGGTCCAGCGGTGGCGCATATGAAACTGCACGCCCAGGCGGCGCAGCCGCGCCATCCACAGCCGCAGCAGGGGTGCGGCCTTCATGTCACTGGGAAACACCCGTCCGGACGAGCCCACAAAAGTCTCCAGACCCAGACCATGCACCCAATCACACACTTGCTGCGGGCCAAAGGCCTGGAGCATGGGCCGCAGCGGCTCGCTGCTGCTGCCGTAGCGCGTGACAAAGCTTTCGAACGCTTCGGAGTGCGTCAGATTCATGCCACCCTTGCCCGCCAGCAAAAACTTGCGCCCCACCGATGCCTTGGCGTCCCAGACATGGACCTCATGCCCCTGACTGGCCAAGACCTCGGCCGCCATCAGCCCTGCGGGGCCGGCTCCGATGATGGAGATCCCGCCCTCCATGACAAAGGCAGCGGTTTCCGTCGCGACGGCAAAAGGGGACAGGGGAGCAGACATACCAAAGAGCTTTCCATCAAGCACAGCAAAGAGGCCGCATTGTGGCGCCAGCATGGCCAGCCTGCAGGCGCCGGCGGCGGTAGCCTGGCGACTTTCCATGGCTCTGGGCACCGGACAAGGATGCAAAGTGCAGACAACGGCGGTACACAGCCAGCCAGCCATTCGTCGGCAGGAAAAACTATCACAGTCATAGCAGGCGGAGCACAGCCCACATCCCCAGACTGGAAATTGCTTTCTGCGACAATGCCAGCAGTCTTGGCGCCCGAGTGCCAACCCATTTTTTGATTTCGTTCTGCAACAAGCAAGCAATAAGGAACCCCATGGCCAGCGACCTGATCAAGCATATCTCTGACGCCAGTTTCGAAGCCGACGTGCTCCAGGCCAGCACCCCGGTGCTGGTGGACTACTGGGCCGAGTGGTGCGGCCCCTGCAAGATGATCGCGCCCATCCTGGATGATGTGGCTGGCGCCTACGAGGGCAAGCTGAGCATTGCCAAGATGAATGTGGACGAGAACCGTGAAATCCCGGCCAAGTTCGGCATTCGCGGCATCCCCACCTTGATGCTGTTCAAGAACGGCGAGCTGGTGGCCACCAAGGTCGGCGCCCTGGCCAAGGCCCAGCTGACGGCCTTCATCGACCAGAACCTGGCCTGATACGCCCCTGACCCCAACGCCTGGCCGCTCACCGCGCCAGGCGTCGTTTTTTGGGCAGTTTGCGGCCCCAGTCAACAACACTCCAGCCGCTGCACGGGCCATGCTAGCCATATCGCAGCTTTTCCTGTCATAATTGCCCAAGACTTCGTATCGCAGCATCGGCGATCGCAGTCCCTTCTCTTTCGGCAGCGCCAACAGACCACGCAATCACTGGTCTATCCAGGCGCCCTACGCCCACCCCCTGATTTCTGAAAGACTCCTTCCCGGAGCAATTCCATGCACCTTAACGAACTCAAGGCACTGCACGTGTCCGAAGTGTTGAAGCAGGCCGAAGCGCTTGAGATCGAAAACGTCGGTCGTATGCGCAAGCAGGAACTGATGTTTGCCATCATCAAAAAGCGCGCCAAGGCGGGTGAACAAGTGTTTGCCGATGGCGTGCTGGAAATCCTGCCCGACGGCTTTGGCTTTCTTCGCAGCCCCGACACCAGCTACACGGCCAGCACGGACGACATCTACATCTCGCCCAGCCAGGTCCGCCGCTTCAATCTGCACACCGGCGACATGATCGAAGGCGAAGTGCGCACACCCAAGGACGGTGAGCGCTACTTTGCCCTGACCAAGCTGGACAAGGTCAACGGCGGCTCGCCCGAGCAGAACAAGCACAAGGTGATGTTCGAAAACCTGACCCCGCTGTTCCCCAAGGTGCAAATGCGCCTGGAGCGCGACATCAAGGGCGAAGAGAACATCACCGGCCGCATCATCGACATCATTGCCCCCATCGGTCGCGGTCAGCGCGCCCTGATCGTGGCACCGCCCAAGAGCGGCAAGACCATGATGATGCAAAGCATTGCCCACGCCATCACGGCCAACTACCCCGACGTGCACATGATGGTGCTGCTGGTGGATGAGCGCCCTGAAGAAGTGACGGAAATGCAGCGCTCGGTGAAGGGCGAAATCATTGCCTCCACCTTCGACGAACCCGCCACCCGCCACGTGCACGTGGCCGAGATGGTCATCGAACGCGCCAAGCGCCTGGTGGAACTGGGCAAGGACGTGGTCATCCTGCTGGACTCCATCACCCGCCTGGCCCGCGCCTACAACAACGTCGTGCCCAGCTCCGGCAAGGTGCTGTCCGGCGGCGTGGACTCCAATGCCCTGCAACGCCCCAAACGCTTCTTTGGCGCGGCCCGCAATGTGGAAGAAGGCGGCTCGCTGACCATCATCGCCACCGCCCTGGTCGACACCGGCAGCCGTATGGACGAAGTGATCTTTGAAGAATTCAAGGGCACCGGCAACAGCGAACTGCACCTGAACCGCCGCCTCTATGAAAAGCGTGTGTTCCCGGCCATCGAACTCAACAAGAGCGGCACCCGCCGCGAAGAGCTGCTGCTGCCGCCCGAGATCCTGCAAAAGACCCGCATCCTGCGCCAGTTCATGTACAACATGGACGAGATCGAGTCCATGGAGCTGATGATCAAGAAGATGAAGGAAACCAAGACCAACGTGGAGTTCTTCGAGGCCATGCGCCGCGGCGGCTAAGTACCCAACACAGGGGCTTACCCCCTGGCTTGTGGCTTTCAGCGAAAGACATCAAGCACACCTCAAGCCCTCCACGCTATAATGGGGGGCTTTTTCTATTGCGGAAAGTACGCTTAATGAATGACTGCTACAAGGGTTGTAGCAGGTTAGGCACGGCTACCGCACTTGACCCAAAGGATTGATCATGAAAGAAGGCATTCACCCCAACTACCGCGAAGTGCTGTTCGCGGACCTGTCGAACGGTTTCAAGTTCGTGACCCGTTCGTGCGTGAACACCAAGGAAACCGAAACCTTCGAAGGCAAGGAATACCCTCTGTTCAAGCTGGATACCTCCTCCGAATCGCACCCCTTCTACACTGGCACCCAAAAGTCCGTGGACAACATGGGCGGCCGCGTGGAGCGTTTCCGCAACCGCTTCGGCAAGAAGTAAGCTTTACTTCCTTCGCCATCCAGGCAGCCCGGGCGACCGCGCTGCCTTTTTGTTTGCCGCGGCACGCGCATGCCCTGCGTCACTGCCGGCTTGTGTGACGCCTTTTGCCTGACTCACCATGAATCCGCCCAGCCCAGCCATTGTTGCCCAGAATGCCGTGCGCGCCCTGCCCCGATGGACGCTGTGGCTGCTGTGCGCGGCCTATATCCTGTCAGGATTCATAGGTCGCAGCCCATGGCGGGACACCGACATTGCCGCCTTCGGCTATATGCGCGCCCTGGCTGCTGGCGACACGCCATGGCTCAACCCCTCGCTGCTGGGCCAGGCCCCCTCCACCGAAGGCCTTCTGCCCTATTGGCTGGGCGCATGGGCTCTGCAGATCTTCCCCACAAGCTGGAGCCCCGAGTGGGTGGTGCGCCTGCCTTTTATTGCCCTGCTGACCCTGACGCTCACGGCCATGTGGTGGACGGTGTACTACCTGGCTCGCACGCCCGGCGCGCAGCCCGTGGCCTTTGCCTTTGGCGGTGAAGCCCGCCCCCAGGATTACGCCCGCGCCATGGCCGATGCAGGCCTGCTGGCCTTGCTGGCCTGCCTGGGCCTGGCCCAGCTGACCCACGAAACCAGCAGCTACCTGGCCCAGCTGGCCTGTGCCACGCTCACCTTGCTGGCTGCGGCCTCCATGCCCTACCACGCACGCTGGGCCATCGCCCTGGCCAGCGCCGGCATGCTGGGCCTGGTGCTCAGCGGTGCGCCATCGCTGGCGGCCTTGATGGGCCTGGGCGTGGCCGTCCTCACCTGGCGCAGCCGCAGCACCGAGCTGCCCCACCAAGGCACCTGGGCAGCCTGGTGGCTGTGTGCCGTGGCGTTTTCCAGCTTTGTGGCCTGGAAGCTCCATATGTGGGAATGGCGCATCACCCCCTCGAGCGAGCCCCGGGAATGGCGCAGCCTGCTCCGCCTGCTGACCTGGTTCAGCTGGCCGGCCTGGCCGCTGGCCCTGTGGACGCTGTGGCGCTGGCGCCGACAGGTGCTGGATTTGCTGCGCCACCCACACCTGAGCCTGCCCCTGTGGTGGTGGCTGCTGACGCTGACCTCGGCCGCACTCACCCACCCTGCCGACCGCGCCCTGCTGCTGGGCCTGCCTGCCATCTCGGCCCTGGCCGCCTTTGCGCTGCCCACGCTCAAACGCAGCATCGGCGCACTGATCGACTGGTTCACGCTGATTTTCTTTACCGTATCGGCCATTGCCATCTGGGTGATCTGGATGTCCATGATGACGGGAGTTCCCGCCAAGCCAGCCGCCAACGTGGCCAGGCTGGCCCCCGGCTTCACGCCCAGCTTTTCCTGGCTACCTTTTGCCGTGGCGCTGTTCGCCACCGTGAGCTGGCTGCTGCTGGTCGCCTGGCGCACCCGCCGCCACCGCGCCGCTATCTGGAAGAGCCTGGTCCTGCCTGCAGGCGGCGCCACCTTGGGCTGGGTGCTGCTGATGACGCTGTGGTTGCCCGCACTGGACTACGCGCGCAGCTACGCACCCCAGATGCGGCTGCTCGTGAATGCCATTCCTGCCGAGACGGCCTGCGTCAACGTAGCAGGCCTCAGCAGCGGCCAGGTGGCAGCCCTGCACTACTACGGCCCCTGGAAGCAACAACTGTTCCGCGTGGACCGCGCCCAGCAATGCGACTGGACCATTACCGAGCCCCGCTATTGGGCCGCGCTGTCGCCCGCCGCCACCGCGCCCTGGAAGCCATTCGCCACCCAAGCCCGCCCCACCGACCATGACGATCTGCTGCTGATCCTGCAGCGCAGGCCCTGAACATGAGTGAGTTGCGCACTCTGGCCCGGCACGCCGGCACCGTGCTGGCAGGCCAGTTGGCCGTGATGGCCTTTGCCGTCACCGACACCATGGTGGCCGGCCGCTACGACGCCACGGCCCTGGCCGCCCTGTCCGTGGGCAGCGCCGTGTTTGTCAGCGTCTACATCTCGCTGATGGGCGTGCTGCAAGCCCTGCTGCCCATCTGGGCCGAGCAGCATGGACAAGGGCAGCCCCTGCGCATAGGCCAGAGCTTTCGCCAGTCGCTCTATCTGTGCCTGCTGGCCACCTGCCTGGGCATGGCCGTGCTGATGATGCCCGGCCCGCTGCTGCAGGCCGCCAAAGTCCCGCCTGCCCTGCAGCCCGAAGTGCGCGCCTATCTGCATATCGTGGCACTGGCCCTGCCTGCCGCCCTGCTGCTGCGGCTGTTCACCACGCTGAACCAGTCTCTGGGCCATCCCCAGTTGGTCACCATGCTGCAGCTGCTCTCCCTGCTACCCAAGATACTGCTGTCGATCTGGTTCACCTTCGGCGGTGCCGGCGTCCCCGCACTCGGCGCTGCCGGCTGTGCCTGGGCCACGCTGCTGGTGCAATACGCCATGCTGCTGCTGGCCCTGTGGCTGCTGCGTACGGCTTCGCTCTACCACCCGCTGCAGCTGTGGCGCCGCATGGAAGCACCCGACTGGAGCCAGCTGCGGCAGTTTGCCCGCATCGGCATTCCCGCCGGCCTGTCGATTTCGGTGGAGGTGACATCCTTCACATTGATGGCCTTGTTCGTTGCCCGCCAGGGCAGCCTGTCCTCGGCCAGCCACCAGATTGCAGCCAACCTGGCCGCACTGTGCTACATGGTGCCGCTGTCCCTGGCCATTGCCACCAGCGCCCGCGTCAGCTACTGGCTGGGGGCGCAGCGCCCGCTTCTGGCCGCGCATATGGCCCGCCAAGGGCTGCAGCTGGCGGCGGCATTGGGCCTGTGCCTGGCCCTGGGGGTGTGGCTGGCGCGCGATGCCATCCTGGGCTTTTACACCCGCGATGCGGCCGTCGCCGCCCTGGCTGGCGGCCTGCTGGTATGGGTCGCGCTCTACCACCTGGCAGACAGCGTGCAGTGCTATTGCATCTTTGTGCTGCGCTCGTTTCGCATCACCTTGGCACCGCTGCTGACCTACGGCCTGCTGCTGTGGGGCGTGGGACTGGGGGGCGGCTATCTGCTGGCCTACCAGTTGCAATGGCCACCCACCTGGCTGGGTGAACCCACAGCCTTTTGGGCCACCAGCGCCGCAGCACTAACGTTGACAGCTATTATTTTTGCAGCAATGCTGCGCCAGCAACTGCACCGCATCTCCAGCACTGCCGGCCAGGCAGCATAAATTCTTGGTGCCGGAGGGCAGGCTTCGGTGACGCGCGCACCACCATCCCTCCTTGACCTGTCCGTAGGCAGTTAGGCCTGCGCAGCGTATGCTGGGCCATGGGGGCGCAGCCGCCCGGCCGGGAAGGTTGCCGAGAAGGTGGAGCCCTGCCCCAACACGCTGGCGATGTGCAGCTGCGCGCCATGGCGCTGCAGCACATGTTTGACGATGGCCAGCCCCAGGCCTGTGCCCCCGGTCTCACGCGAGCGACTGCGGTCAATGCGGTAAAACCGCTCCGTCAGCCGGCCCACATGCTCCGGGTCGATACCGCGTCCGCTGTCTTGCACGGAGAACGTGGCACTGCCATCGGCATGGGGCTGCCATCGCACGGTGATGCTGCCACCCGGCGGCGTATAGCGAATGGCATTGCTGATGAGGTTGGAAAACGCGCTGTGCAGCTCGGCTGACACGCCGGCCAGGTCCGACTGCAGCGCAGCCGCTGTGGGGAACACCAACGCATGCGGCGCACCCGCCTTGCGGGTCAGCATGTCGGACAGCGCACTGGCTTCGTCCTCGCACTGACTCAGCAGCGGCGCCAGCGGAATCCAGTCATCCCGCGCCGGCCATGGGCTGCCTTCCAGGCGCGAGAGCGTCAGCAAGTCCTGCACCAGGCTTTGCATGCGCGCCGCCTGCTGTGCCATCAGCGACAAATAGCGTTTGCGCTCGCCCTCTTCCAGCGGCAGGGTCTGCAAGGTTTCCACAAACCCCAGCAGCACCGTCAGCGGCGTGCGGATTTCATGGGACACATTGGCCACAAAGTCGCGGCGCATGGCTTCGGCCTGCTCCAGCGCCGTGATGTCCCGCGACAGCAGCAGATGGCGTCCATCACCATAGGCATACAGCTGCACCGACAGGCGCATGGGCCGCCCCGGCGTGCTGTCACGGCCTTGCAGCAGCACAGGCTGCACGAAATCATGCCGCGTCCAGTAGGCACTGAATGCGGGGTCCCGCACCAAATTGCCAATGGACTGCTGCAAATCCCGCTCGGCATCCAGGCCGAACTGCTGCTCAGCCGTCTGGTTACACCACTCGATGTGACCGGTTGCATCCAACAAAATCAAACCATTAGGACTGGCCTGCAGGGCCGAGAAAATATCCTGCAAGCGCTGCTCGCTTTGCTGCACCTGCTGTGCATCCAGACGCAGCCAACGGCGCATGCGGGTGGCCAGCTCCCCCCACACACCGGACATGGATGGCGCCAGTGGCAATTCTGTGGAGCGCAGCCACAGCAGCAGCTTGCGCGCATGCCACATATCCCACGCCAGCCACAGCCAGGAGGCCAGCACCACACCGGCCAACGCACCCCAAGCCTGCCCCAGCCACCAGCCCAGTGCGCCCAGCGCCACCTGTGCCAGCGCCAATGCCAATCCACGCCATGTCATGTTTGATTCTCTTCGGTTGGATGTCGGCTGCCTGCACAGCCCGGCCGCACGCGGCGGCCCTGTGTGCCGATCAGCCTTGCGCCGGCCCGCTCAGGCGATAGCCTACACCGCGTACGGTCTGGACCATGGCGCCGGCTTCGCCCAATGCTTCGCGCAAGCGCTTGACATGCACGTCCACCGTGCGCTCCTCGATGAACACATGGTCACCCCAGACTTTGTCCAACAACTGGGCACGGCTGTGCACGCGTTCAGGGTGGTTGAGCAGGTAGTTCAGCAGCTTGAATTCGGTGGGCCCCAGTTTCAAGGCTTCACCGCTATAGGCCACGCGGTGGGTAGCCGCATCCAGCTCCAGATCACCCACTGCGACCCGGGCCGTCACCTGTTCAGGCGCCCGCCGACGCAGCACGGCGCGAATGCGCGCCAGCAGCTCCTGGGTGGAAAAGGGTTTGGTGATGTAGTCGTCGGCGCCGGCATCCAGCCCGGCCACTTTGTCAGGCTCATCGCCGCGCGCCGTCAGCATCAGAATGGGAATGTGCTTGGTGCGAGAGTCTGCACGCCATTTGCGCGCCAGTGCCAGCCCGCTGGAGCCTGGCAGCATCCAGTCCAGCAAGATGACATCCGGCAGCACCGCATCCAGCTCTCGCTGGGCGCTGGCGCCATCTTCCGTCCAGATGGGCTGAAAACCGTTGTGGCGCAGGTTGACTGCAATCAGCTCTGCAATCGCAGGCTCATCCTCCACGATCAGGATTCGGGGATTTTTCTTCATTCCAAAAATACCGTTTCTCGCTCACTTCACCGCAGACTCGATCACATCCATGCTCTGGTGGCGAATGTCTTTGCCCTCGACCAGGTAAATGATCAGTTCAGCCACGTTCTTGGAGTGATCACCAATACGCTCGATGGCCTTGGCCACGAACAACAGATCCAGACTGGGCGAGATCTTGCGCGGGTCTTCCATCATGTAGGTGATGAGCTTGCGCACAAAACCATCGAACTCATCGTCAATCAGATCGTCATCTTTCAGGATAAGCACTGCAGTCTTGGTGTCCAAACGTGCCAGCGCATCCAGGGCCTTGCGCAGCATGGCAGAGGCCATCTCGGCGGCCACGCGCAGCTCTCCTGCGGGCAGGGAGCGGGCGGCACCGCTTTCGATGATGGACTGCACCATGCGGGCAATCTTGTGGGCCTCGTCGCCCATGCGTTCCAGATTGGCCGTCACCTTGGAAAAGGCCATCAGCATGCGCAGATCGCGCGCCGTGGGCTGGCGACGGCCGATGATGGAAGAGAGTTCGTAGTCGATCTCCACCTCCATGGCATTCACCCGGTCTTCGTTGGCGTGGATTTGCGCAATCGACTCCGTGCTGAATTGTGTGAGCGCGTGCACCGCTTGGTGAATCTGCTGCTCCACCAGGCCACCTAGCTCCATGACGCGGGCGGAAACGCGGTTGAGCTCCGAATCGAACTGCGACGATAAATGCTTGTCTGTCATGTTGCTGCTCCTTAGCCAAAGCGGCCGGTAATGTAGTCTTCGGTCTCTTTGCGCTGGGGCTTGAAGAACATCTGCTCAGTCTCGCCGAACTCCACCAGATCGCCCAGGTACATATAGGCGGTGTAGTCGCTGCAGCGTGCGGCCTGTTGCATGTTGTGGGTCACGATGACCACGGTGTATTCGCTCTTCAGCTCGGCAATCAGCTCTTCCACCTTGGCCGTGGAGATCGGGTCCAGCGCCGAGCAAGGCTCGTCCAGCAGCAGCACTTCGGGCTTGATGGCAATGCCCCGGGCAATGCACAGACGCTGCTGCTGACCACCAGACAGGCCCGAACCGGTCTGCTGCAGCTTGTCCTTGACCTCGTTCCACAGCGCAGCCTTGCGCAGCGCCCATTCCACGCGGTCGTCCATATCGGCCGCGTTCAGGTTCTCGAACAGCTTCACGCCAAAGGCAATGTTGTCGTAGATGGACATGGGAAACGGCGTGGGCTTTTGGAACACCATGCCCACCTTGGCACGGATCAGGGCCACGTCTTGCTTGCTGGTCAGCAGGTTCTCGCCATCCAGCATGATCTGGCCTTCGGCGCGCTGCTCGGGATAGAGCTCGAACATGCGGTTGAAGGTGCGCAGCAAGGTGGACTTGCCGCAGCCCGAAGGACCGATGAAGGCAGTGACTTTCTTTTCAGGAATGTCCAGATTGATGCCTTTGAGGGCGTGGAACTTGCCGTAGAAAAAGTTCAGATCGCGCACTGACAGCTTGGCGGAGGAGGCCGAATTCACGGTAGAAGCAGACATCTGCAGTTTTCCTTGCTATTACTTTTGACGGGTCAACAGACGCGCCAGGATGTTCAATGCCAGTACGGCCATGGTGATCAGGAACACACCGGCCCAGGCCAGTTGCTGCCAGTTCTCGTACGGGCTCATCGCAAATTTGAAAATGGTCACCGGCAGGCTGGCCATGGGCTTGGACAGGTCGGCGTTCCAGAATTGGTTGTTCAGCGCAGTAAACAGCAGGGGCGCGGTTTCACCGGCGATACGGGCCACGGCCAGCAGCACACCGGTGATCACGCCTGCTTGCGCGGCGCGCAGCGTGATGCGGCTGATCACCTTCCACTTGGGTGTACCCAGCGCATAGGCGGCCTCGCGCAGACTGGAGGGCACCAGCACCAGCATGTTCTCGGTGGTGCGAATGACCACCGGAATCACCAGCAGCGCCAGCGCCACGACACCGGCATAGCCGGAAAAGCTCTTGAAGCGCACCACCACCACGGCATAGACGAACAAGCCGATCACGATGGAGGGTGCTGACAGCAAGATGTCATTCACAAAGCGCGTGGTGCGCGCCAGCCAGCCGCGCGGGTCGTACTCGGCCAGGTAGACGCCCGCCATCACCCCGATGGGCGTGCCCACCAGCGTAGCCAGCAGCACCATGGTGGCAGAGCCAAAAATGGCGTTGGCCAGACCACCACCGTCATTGGGCGGCGGCGTCATCTCCAGGAACAGCGCGGCATTCAGACCGCTGACGCCCAGGGTGATGGTTTCCCACAGAATCCAGATCAGCCAGAACACGCCAAAGGCCATGGCCGCCAGCGACAAGGTCAATGCCACCTGGTTCAGCCGCTTGCGGCGTGCGTATTTGGCCTGACGGCGCACCGTCAGATCCGCTTCTTGCAACATGCGTTGGCTGGTTGAGCTCATGCACGCGCTCCTTCATTTTTTTGCAGGCGGTTGAGCAGCACCTTGGACAGAGACAGCACCACAAAGGTGATGAAGAACAGCACCAGGCCCAGATAAATCAGCGACGCCTGGTGCAGGCCTTCGCCCGCTTCGGCAAATTCATTGGCCAGTGCCGAGGTGATGCTGTTCGCGGCCTCAAACACCGACAGAGAATTGAGCTGGTTCATATTGCCGATCACAAAGGTGACGGCCATGGTTTCACCCAGGGCACGGCCCAGGCCCAGCATCACGCCACCCAGCACACCCGCCTTGGTATAGGGCAGCACCACTTTCCACACCACTTCCCAGGTCGTGGCGCCAAGGCCATAAGCCGACTCCTTGAGCAGGGCCGGCGTCACCTCGAACACGTCGCGCATCACCGAGGCAATGAACGGAATGATCATGATGGCCAGGATCACCCCGGCCGACAAAATGCCGATGCCCACCGGTGGGCCGGATACCAGCGCGCTCAGATAAGGAACACCGTCCAGCAGTGCCTGCAGCGGCTGCTGCACATAGGTGGCCAGCACCGGGCCGAACACCATCAGGCCCCACATGCCATACACAATGGAAGGCACGGCCGCCAGCAACTCAATGGCAGTACCCAGGGGACGCTTGAGCCAGGTGGGCGACAGCTCGGTCAGGAACAGCGCAATACCGAAACTCACCGGCACCGCAATCGCCAGCGCGATCAGCGAGGTCATCAAGGTGCCGTAAATCATCACCAGGCCACCGTACTTGTCCTGCACGGGGTCCCATTCGCTGTTGATCAAAAACCCCAGGCCGTATTCCTTGATGGCAGGCCAGGCACCAATCAGCAGCGACACCATGATGGCGGCCAACAGCCCCAAGGTGATCCATGCCGCCGACTTGGCACAGAATGCAAACAAACGATCCGCCACCACCCCTGAGATCAGGGGCGAACGGCGGGGCGAAGGAGCGCTGGCCTTGCGCTCTGGCGCTTGCGCACCCGCCAAAGCAGTGGCCGAAGACATTTGAGACACGAGAAGCTACCTTGTGGGAAATGACATGCCGCCGGCGCTGCAGGCACCGGCGACATCGAAACTAAACGATCAGATTACTTCACCGCGATGGCTTTGCCAGCACCGTCCTGGATGCGGGCCCAGGACTTGTAGATCACTTGCTTGACAGAGTCGGGCATGGGCACATAGTCCAGGCCGGATGCAGTCTGGTCGCCAGACTCATAGGCCCACTGGAAGAACTTCAGTGCGGCTTCGGCCTGCTGGGGCTTTTCCTGCTTGGTGTGCATCAGGATGAAGGTCGCGCTGGTGATGGGCCATGCATCCTTGCCAGGCTGGCTGGTCAGGATCTGGTAGAAGCTCTTGCTCCAGTCGGCACCGGCAGCTGCGGCCTTGAAGGTGGCTTCGCTGGGGGACACAAAGGCGCCAGTGCTGTTTTGCAGCAGAGCGAACGTCAGCTTGTTTTGCTTGACGTAGGCGTACTCCACATAACCGATGGAGTTGTTCAGGCGGCCCACGAAGGCGGCCACGCCTTCATTGCCCTTGCCACCGGCACCGGTAGGCCAGTTCACTGCCTTGCCTTCGCCCACTTTTTCCTTCCACTCGGCATTGGCCTTGCTCAGGTAGTTGGTGAAGCCAAAGGTCGTACCCGAGCCGTCAGCGCGGCGCACAGGGGCGATGGCAGCATCAGGCAGGGGCAGGCCGGGGTTCAGTGCCACGATGGCGGGGTCGTTCCACTTGGCAATCTTGCCCAGGTAGATGTCGCCCAGCACCTGGCCGCTCAGCTTGAGCTGACCGGGCTGGATGCCCTTGATGTTGACCACGGGCACGATGCCGCCGATCACGGTGGGGAACTGCACCAGGCCCTTCTTGGCCAGCTCGTCGTCCTTCAGCGGCTCGTCCGAAGCACCGAAGTCCACGGTCTTGGCTTCGATCTGCTTGATACCAGCGCTGGAGCCCACGGACTGGTAGTTGATCTTCACACCAGTGGCCTTGTTGTAATCCGCGGCCCACTTGGAGTACAGAGGAGCAGGGAAGCTGGCGCCCGCGCCCGTGGCTTCTTGCTGTGCCCACACAGCAGACACGCCGGCCACAGCGACCACACCCGTCACCACACCACGCAATACAGACAATTTCATGAAAAACCTCTTGGTTGGGGAAAAAGCAATAAAAGCAATGGATGCGAATGTAGAAACTGTTTATGACAGCGTCGTGACATATTTCAGCGAGTGACAAAGTGCCTGCCACCTGGCGCAAAGACCGTCTTCCGTCATCGGCAGCTGTGTCATGCAACTGTCATGGTGCTGGCGTAGCGTGCAGGATTTTGTCAAAGGTCCGCAGGCATGCCGAGCATGCATGCACCCCACTCCGAGCCCGGCCTCGCAGCCACTCACTGCCATGCAAGTCCAACACCCCACCCTACGCCGCACGGTCTTTTGGACCTCAGCGCCAACCGACGCTGCTAAGCTGCGCACTTTCTCGCTTTGTCACTCTTGCCTTCCATGCCCCACGCCATGAATCTTGCCGCCATCGATCTGGGCTCCAACAGCTTCCGTCTGGAGATAGGCAACTTTGAACACATGCAAATCCAGCGCGTGGAATACATCAAGGAAACCGTGCGCCAGGGCAATGGCCTGGACAGCGAGCGCAACCTGAGCCCCGAAGCCATGGAACGCGGCTGGGCATGCCTGGCCCGCTTTGGCGAGCGTCTGCGTGGCTTTGCACCGGAATGCGTGCGTGCCGTAGCCACCCAAACCCTGCGCGAAGCCCGCAACCGTGAAGCTTTTGTGCAACGTGCCAACGAGCTGCTGGGCTTTCCCATCGATGTCATCAGCGGTGAAGAAGAAGCGCGCCTGATCTACCGCGGCGTGGTCAGCCAGCTGCCCATGACCGACGAACGCCGCCTGGTGATGGACATTGGCGGGCGCTCCACCGAATTCGTGCTGGGTCACGGCGTGCAGGCCGAGGCCCTGGCCTCCTACCGCATTGGCAGCGTGGCCTGGTCCATGCGCTACTTCCCCCAGGGCCTGCTGACCGCAGAAGCCTTTTCCAATGCCGAGCTGGCGGCCCGGGCCGTGCTGGACGAGGCGCTGGACACCTTCCGCCCCGGCAGCTGGGACCGTGCCTATGCATCGGCCGGCACGGCCAATGCAGTGGGCGAGGTGCTGATCGCCAACGGGCGCAGCCGGGGTGTCATTGACCGCGACGGACTGAACTGGCTGCTGGAGCAGCTGCTGCGCGCCCAGCAGGTGGACCGCATTCGCCTGGAAGGCATGCGTGAAGACCGCCGCCCCATGCTGGCCGGCGGCATCAGCATCATGCGCGCCGCCTTTGACCTGCTGGGCATAGACCAGATGCAGATTGCCCAGGGTGCGCTGCGCCAGGGCGTGCTGCACGACCTGGCAGACGCCGACCTCCCCACGGGCGACCTGCGCACCGCCAGCATTCAGGCCCTGGCCCACCGTTTTGCCGTGGATACCGCCCATGCCCGCCATGTGGCAGACACGGCCCAGCACCTGGCGCGCGAGCTGGCCGGTACGGCCCTGCCCCCCCAGCACCCGCTGGAATGGACGGCCCTGGTACATGAGGCAGGCCAGCGCATCAACCGCAGCGACTACCACCGCCATGGCGCCTACATCCTGCAGCATTGCGGCGCCAAAGGATTTACCGAGGCGGAGCTGCAGCATCTGGCGCAGTTGGTACTGGGACACCGGGGCAAGCTCAAGAAGATGGAAGAGTTCATCGCCCAGGCGCCCGGCGCCATGGAACTGCTGGCCCTGCGCCTGGCCGTCATCCTGTGCCACGCCCGCCAAGCCCCCATGCTGCAAGGCCTGCAGCTTTCGCGCCGGGCAGCTTGCTTCACGCTGTGCCTGCCTGCGGGCTGGAGCCAGCAGTTTCCGCAGTCTGCCCATCTGCTGGCCGAAGAAGTCGAGGCCTGGAGCAAGACGGCCTGGAAGCTGGACCTGGTGCAGAGCTGACCCCCCGGGCGTCGCCTTCGTCGCTCCCTCCCTGGAGGGACGACGACCTTGGCTACGGAAGCAGCTTCTGTGCAGCAGGGCGGCCATGGACCACCGCAGACCCTGCCGGCTTTGGTTTTTGCATAAAAAAAGCTGCTCCCGCACAGCCATGGCGCGGGAGCAGCTCTGTATTCAGGAGCGGGGCAATAGCCCTTCAAGGCCCTGCAATCAGGGGCTATAAGGCAGTGTCCACAGCACCGTAGCGCTGCATCAAGGCCTGCTGGGCACCATGACCGGTACGAGGATCAACAGGCGGCTGGTAATGACCATCGGGCTGCAGACTCCAGGCATTACGGTCGTCATGCAGATAGGCCACCAGGCATTCATCAATGATCTGCTGGCGCTGTGCCGGGTCTTTCACCGGCCAGGCCAGCTCCACACGGCGCAGCATGTTGCGACTCATCCAGTCGGCGCTGGACAGCAGCAACTGCTCCTTCTCACCCCAGGCGAAATAAAAGACCCGGGTGTGCTCCAGAAAGCGCCCGATCACCGAGCGCACCCGGATCCGCTCTGTATACCCGGCCAGCTGCGGCGGCAATATGCAGGCACCACGCACAATCAGGTCAATGTCCACCCCGGCCTGCCCGGCGGCCACCAGGCCTTGCACCAAGGCTTCATCGGTCAGCGCATTCATCTTCACCACGATGCGGGCGGTCTGCCCTCGGCGCGCGGCCTCGGCAGCCTGGGCCATGAGCTCCAGCAGCCGGTCATGCAGGGCAAACGGCGCCATCACCAATTGCTGCAACTGGGGCATGTGGTTCTGGTTGGCCAGGTGGCTGAACACCGCATCCATGTCGGCGGTGATGGCCTCGTCCGCCGTCAGGTGGCCCAGGTCGGTATAGGCGCGGGCTGTGCGCACGTTGTAGTTGCCTGTGGACAGGTGGCCATAGCGGCGCAGTCGCCGGCCTTCACGCCGGGTGACCAGCAGCATCTTGGCATGGGTCTTGAGCCCCACCACACCATAGACCACCTGAGCGCCCACATCCTCCAGCGCCTCGGCCCAGTTGATGTTGGCCTCCTCATCAAAGCGGGCCTTGAGCTCCACCACCGCCATCACTTCCTTGCCACGGCGCACGGCCTCGCCCAGCAGCCGCATCAGCTCGGAGTCGGCACCTGTGCGGTAGATGGTCTGCTTGATGGCCAGGACCCGGGGATCGTTCACTGCTTCACGCAGCAATGCCAACACGCCGTCGAAACTCTCGAACGGCTGGTGGATCACCACATCGCGCCGGCGCAGTTGGGCGAACAGGGAGCGGCCCTGCACCAAGCCACGGGGCCACACCGGCTGCCAGGCCGGGAACAGCAGCTTCGGCGCATCCACCAGATCCACCAGTTGCGCAAGCCGCACCAGATTCACCGATCCTTCGACACGGAACAGCACCTGCGGTGGCAGCGAGAACTGGGTCAGCAGCAGCTGGGCCAGCGGGTCGGGGCAACCCGCCTCCACTTCCAGCCGCACAGCCATGCCGTAATGCCGGTGGTGCAGGCCCTGGCGCAGCGCCGTACGCAGATTGGGCACATCCTCCTCATCCACCGCCAAGTCGGAGTGGCGGGTCACGCGAAACTGCGAGCACTCCAGCACCTTGCGCCCGGGAAACAAATCCTGCACATGGGCACGCACGATGCTGGTCAAGCTGACAAACAGGCGCCGACCACCACACATTCTGGCGGGCAGCGCCAGCAGACGCGGCAGCGCACGGGGCACACGCAAGATGGCCACATCGTTGTGTCGCCCAAAGGCGTCACGCCCCTGCAGGCGCACAATGAAATTCAGCGTCTTGTTGGCCACCTTGGGGAAGGGGTGTGCGGGATCCAGGCCGACAGGCATGAGCAAGGGCCGCACTTCCTTGGTGAAATGGCCGCGCACCCACTCGCGCTGTGCAGCTGTGCGATCGCGATGGGGCACCACACGGATTCCCTCCTGCACCAACGCCGGGATGATGGCCTCGTTGTACAGCCGGTACTGCTGCGCCACCAGCGCATGGGCACGATCGATCAACGCCTGCAGCACAGCAGGCAAGGCCGCGCCTTGCTCCTGCGCCGCGCGGATAGCGGTGACCTGCGGCGCTGCACGCACTTCGAAAAATTCATCCAGATTGGACGAAACAATGGTCAAAAAGCGCAGCCGCTCCAGCAAGGGCACATCGGTGCGAACCGCCCAGTACAGCACGCGTTCATTGAACGCCAGGATGCTCAGATCCCGGTCCAGCAGGGGCAGCAACGCAGGTGTTGGCGCTGTCATGGGAGCCTGACGCAAACTGTCATCTCCCTCCCCTCTGAAATCCCGCCTACCTTGCGTCGCGCCATCGTCCCCTCTCGCCACTGTCATGGTGTTGTCACCCAAAACATTAGAAGGCACAGAAAAGTCCAATTTCAAAATGCGGAAACGCAAGTATTAGCGATGGCGATGTCAAATTGATGACAAATCGATGACATCGCGCAAAGCTTTGAAAGAAAGTGTGTAGTCACTATCAATCAAAGCAAGGATGATTCCAGCGGCAACGGTGGTAACCTGCGCGGCTTCGTTTGGGGGCAATGTCATGAAAGAAGGAAGCGCGCTGGCCGCGATCGACATCGGGTCCAACAGCGTTCTGCTGGAAACCGCGCGCATAGAGCGCGGCCGCATCCGTCTGCAATTGCACCGCAAGGAAGCCATACGCCTGGGGGGCGCCCTTGATGCCCAGGGCCTGCTGCAGGCCGACGCCATGGAACGCGGCTGGGAATGCCTGGAGCACTACGCCACCCTGATGGCCCATGTCCCCACTACCCACCGCCGCGTGGTGGCCACGCAGACATTGCGCGAAGCCACCAACCGCAGCAGTTTCCTGGACCGTGCCTCGGCCATTGTGCAATGCCCCATCGAGGTGATCACGGGCGAACAGGAAGCACGGCTGATCTACCAGGGCGTGTCGCTTTTTCTGCCAGAGCAACAAGGCTTGCGGCTGGTGGTGGACATCGGTGGCCGCTCCACAGAGCTGGCCCTGGGCCACGGCTCCCGGCTGGAACATGCCAGCTCCTATCCGCTGGGCAGCGTCGCCTGGTCCCAGCGCTTCTTTCCCCAGGGCAGGCTGTCTGCCGACTGCTTTGCCGCAGCACATGCCGCCGCCTTGCAGATATTGCCCCCCGCACGGGTGCTGCTGACGTCCCTGCAAGCCCACGCTGATGCCGTGGTGTATGGCGCATCCGGCACGGCAGGCGCCATCAGCAAGGTGCTGTGTGCCCAGGGGCATCCCACCGGAGCCATCACACGCGAAGCACTGTGGCAGCTGCGGGCGCAGCTGCAAACACTAGGCCATGTCGACCGTCTGCAGTTACAGGGACTGAAGCCGGAGCTTCTGCCCGTCATTGGTGGCGGCATCAGCCTGATGTGTGCGGTTTTCGAGGTGTTGGAGCTGCAGCATATGCGCATGGCCCAGGGCGCATTGCGCCATGGACTGCTGGCCAGCCTGCTGCAAGGCGGCTGAAATGGACTCAAGGCCGACCAGGCATGCTCGGCGCCCTGTCGGCCAGAAGCGCAGCGCCACAGGCCACTCATCCACTAGCATGAGCTCTTACGCACTTTCTTGCACTGCGTCAAATTTTGTGGAACCCCGCGCTACAGGCAGGACACTCATGCGCACGCGCATCGGTCAACGCGTGTAACATAAATAAACATCTTGAGAAGCTGCAGACTCCAGGCGCTGCAGCTTTTTCTTTCTGCCTGCGCATTGCATTGTGCACATGTCCCATCTGCTTGATGTCTCTCCACACGCGCAGGCGCTTGAGCATGCCGATACGGCGGCCATTCAGCGTCTGCTGCGCGAACACCAGACCCTGCTGGACAGTGCAGGCGTAGGCGTTGCTTTCATTCGCCAGCGTGTCATCGTACGCTGCAACCAGCGCTATGCCGATATGTTTGGCTACACAACGCCTCAGGATGTAGCGGGCATCAGCAGCGCCACCTTTCACCCCTCTCGCGCCGACTTTCGCGCACTGGGACGCAGCGCCTACCCTTTTTTGTCCCAAGGCCAGACATTCAAGACCGAGCGCCTGATGCAGCGCCAAAACGGCCGCCTGTTCTGGGGAGCGCTGACGGGCCGCCTCATCAACCCCGAGGACACCAGCGAAGGCTCCGTCTGGATCATCGACGACATCGACGAGCACAAGCAGGCCCAGTCCTTGCTCGGCAATGCCGTGCGCGAAAAACAACTGCTTTTTGACCATGCTGCCATCGGCATTGCCTTCTACCGCAATGGCCTGATCACCCGCTGCAACCCCCATCTGGAGCAGATGCTGGGTTACCGCACAGGGGAGTTGCAAGAGGTGGCCCCCCATTGCCTGATCTCCGACACGCAGGCATGGGGCTTGCTGCAGCAAAAAAACCAGAGTTTCTTGCTCCACGGCCTGCGTTTTGATGCCGAGATTCGCCTGCGCCGCAAGGATGGCGCGCACATTGACTGCGAAATACGTTGCAAGCTGCTGGATGCGGCGGACCCAACGCAAGGCAGCGTCTGGATACTGGAAGACATCACGTCCCGCAAGCAGACACAACAGCAGCTGGCGCAGATTCAGTCGCGGCTGGAGCAGCAGGTGCTTGAGCGCACCCAGGAGCTGAGCACCACGGTCGCCGACTTGCACCGCGAGGTGCAAGACCGGCTGCAGGATCAGGAGCGCATCTACTGGCTCGCCCACTATGACCCGCTGACAGGTTTGCCCAACCGCACCCTGCTCGCGCAGCGCAGCACTGCCGCCATACAGACGGCCACAGACAACGCCACGCCGCTGGCCGTGATCTTTCTGGACCTGGACCATTTCAAGCATGTCAACGACTCGCTGGGCCACAAGGTGGGCGACGCCTTGCTGGTGGAGATTGGCAAGCGCCTGCGCGCTGCCGTGCGTGAACGGGACACCGTCGCCCGCCTGGGGGGCGACGAATTCGTGCTGCTGCTGCCCGGAGCCAACGCCCAAGGGGCTGCGCGCGTGGCGGAAAAGCTCCAGCAAGCGGCCTTGCAGCCCTATCAGATAGAGCGCCATGAGCTGACGATTGCCCCTTCCATGGGCATTGCGCTGCATCCGCAAGATGGCACGGACTTCGATACGCTGACCCAGTCCGCCGATGTGGCCATGTACCACGCCAAGCTGGATGGTCGCAACACCTTCCGCTTCTACACACCCGAAATGCAGGCCAAGTCCCTACGGGCCTTGCAGCTGGAAAACGCTTTGCGCCGGGCACTGGAGCGCAACCAGTTCCAGCTGCACTATCAACCACAGGTGTGCCTGCACACGGGGGGCATTCGCAGCGCCGAGGCCTTGCTGCGTTGGCAACACCCAGAGCTCGGAGCCATTTCCCCAGCAGAGTTCATTCCCGTGGCCGAAGACAGCGGGCAGATTCTGCAAATTGGCGAATGGGTGCTGCGCACCGCCGTGGAGCAGCTCAAGCACTGGAGCGGCGAAGGGCTGGGGCGGATTAAGGTGGCCGTCAACCTGTCCGCCATCCAGTTCCACCAGCCCCAGCTGCCGGAAATGGTGAGCCGCATCCTGACGGAGTCAGGCATCTCCCCCGACTTGCTGGAGCTGGAGCTGACCGAGGGCGTAGCCGTACAAGACCCGCGCACCGCCACCGTCACCATGGACCGACTGAATGCGCATGGCATACGCCTTTCCATGGATGACTTCGGCACGGGCTACTCTTCACTCAGCCAGCTCAAACGCTTTCAGATTTACAAGCTGAAGATCGACCAGTCCTTCATCCGCGACATCGACCACGACAGCAACGACCGCGCCATCGTCAGCGCCATCATCCGCATGGCCCAGGCTCTGGGCATGCGCACCACCGCCGAGGGCGTAGAGACCCAGGAGCAGCTGGACTTTCTGCGCGCGCAAGGCTGCGACGAAGCCCAGGGCTACCACTTCAGCCGCCCACTGGCCGCCATGGATTTCGCCAGCTTTTTGCAGCAATACCGGCTGCAGCATTGATCGCAGCCGAAGCCACTTCATTTCAGGCAATAACGCCCTTAAGCGCTAGGTATACCTACACGAAATGCTCCCAGAACAAGAGCATCTCTACGCTACCGTCATCGCTACTCACCAAAGCTGGAGAGCCCGACACAGAGGCGGCCCCCTCCCTGGAGCGGGTATGCAGAGCCCACGGGGATTTCGGAATGCTTACCGAAAATGCTTGCGGCCCAAGCCATATAAAACTGGCACAGCCCAGGCCAGGGACAGCGAGCAAGGGCCGCCCCCCGCAGCGAGGCTGTCGTCCCCTTGGGGGAAGTCGCCGAAGGCGACCCAGGGGGATCAAGTCACCCCGCGCGCACCACCTCGGCCAGCTGCTCGGCAAGCCGGCTGGCCTGCTCACCGTCCTGGGCTTCCACCATCACACGCAGCAAAGGCTCGGTGCCACTGGGGCGCACCAGCACACGGCCTTTGCCTGCCAGCTGCTGCTCCACCTCTTGCTGTGCCTGCGGCAGCTTGGCATTCGTCTTCCAGTCTTGCCCCGGCTTGAGGCGCACATTCACCATCACCTGAGGGTAGAGCTGCAGATTCTCCAGCAGCGCCGCCATGGTCTTCTGGCTGCGCACACAAGCCTGCAACACCTGGAGTGCGCTGACCAGGCCATCGCCCGTGGTGTGCTTGTCCAGAGCCAGCAAATGCCCCGAGCTTTCACCGCCCAGCAACCACTGGTTGTGCTGCAGCGCCTCCAGCACATAGCGGTCGCCCACCTTGGCACGCACCATGGGAATTTGCTGCGCCTCCAGCGCTTTTTCCACGGCCATATTCGTCATCAAGGTACCCACGACACCCGCAACCGGCTCGCCGCACTGGATGCGGTCCAGCACCATCAGATACATGAGCTCATCGCCATTGAAGATGCGGCCATGCGCATCCACCATCAGCAAGCGGTCGGCATCGCCATCCAGGGCCACGCCATAGTCGGCGTGATTCGCCCGCACCGCCAAGGCCAGCGCATCGGGATGGGTGGCGCCCACACCGTCATTGATGTTCAGGCCATCGGGCTGACAGCCAATGGCCACCACATCAGCGCCCAGCTCGTGGAACACCGTGGGGGCAATCTGGTAGGCCGCGCCATGGGCGGCATCCACAACGATCTTCAGCCCACGCAGGCTGAGGTCCGAAGGGAAAGTGCTTTTGCAGAATTCGATGTAACGACCGGCCGCATCATTCAGGCGCCGCGCCTTGCCCAGGTTGCGCGAGTCCACCCAGGCCGGCGCGGCATCGATCAGGGCCTCGACCTCCTCTTCCCAGGCATCCGGCAGCTTGGTGCCCTGGGCACTGAAGAACTTGATGCCATTGTCCTGAAACGGGTTGTGGCTGGCGCTGATCACCACCCCCAGGCTGGCCCGCTGGGCCCGGGTCAAATAGGCCACACCCGGTGTGGGCAAGGGGCCCAGCAAAATCACGTCCACACCAGCGGCATTGAAGCCGGCTTCCATGGCGGCCTCCAGCATATAGCCCGAGATCCGCGTGTCCTTGCCAATCAGCACCGTGGGCCTGTCCTGGGTCTGGCGCAGCACACGCCCCACCGCATGGGCCAGCCGCAGTGCAAAGTCCGGGGTGATGGGCGCCTGACCCACCGTGCCGCGAATACCGTCTGTTCCAAAATACCGACGCGCCATCGCGTTCCTCCTTTGTGTGATTTGATTTTTTCAGGCCGTCCCGTGGCCACTTAATCCTGTGGATTCTGTCGCTGCATGGCCTGCCATACCTTCAGGCCCGCCACTGTGGCAGCCACATCGTGCACCCGCACAATGCGCGCCCCGCGCTCCACCGCCAGCACGGCAGCCGTGACACTGGGCACCAGCCTGTCTTCCACCCCGCAACCGGTGACCTGGCCCAGCGAGCCCTTGCGTGACCAGCCTGCCAGCAGCGGCAAGCCCAGCGCCAGCAGCTCTGGCTGACGGGCCAGCAAGGCGAAATTCTGCGCAACGCTTTTGCCAAAGCCTATGCCGTAGTCCAGCACCAGTCGCCGTGCATCCACCCCCATGGCCTGCAGCTGCTGCGACTGCTCCTGCAAAAACCGCTTCACCGCCGCCACGGCATCACCTTCCATGTGCTGCAACTGCATGGTCTGCGGCGTCTGGTGCATGTGCATCAGGCACACGCCACAGCGGCCATGGGCCGCAATGATGTCGCGGGCACCGGGCTGCCGCAATGCCCAGACGTCATTGATGATGTCGGCCCCCAGGTCCAGCACTGCGCGCATGAGCTCGGGCTTGTAGGTATCCACGGAAATCGGCACCTGCCAGCGCACGGCCTCTTGCACCACGGGCAGCACGCGCTGCAGCTCCACATCCAGCGGAACCGCAGGGCTGCCAGGCCGGGTGGACTCACCGCCGATATCCAGTATGTCGGCGCCTTGCTGAAGCAGCCTTTCGGCATGCTGCAGGGCCGCGCCGGCGCTGTCATGCTGGCCGCCGTCAGAAAACGAGTCAGGCGTCGTGTTCACGATCCCCATCACCTTGGGCGTCGACAGATCGATGGTGAAACGTGATACCTGCCACTGCGCCTGCATAGCCATTGCCTTCATCCCTGAAAAAAAGCGGGGCTCCAAGAGCCCCGCTGTCGTGTGTGTGAGGTGATTACACCGCAGATGGCGCCGTTGTGTCGGGGTCCACCGCAGGTGTGCCGCCACTGGTGCCACCGTCATTGCTGTTGGACGGTGGATTGCGCGGCACCCAGTCCTTGGGCGGACGCGGCTCCTTGCCGGCCATGATGTCGTCCAGTTGCTCGGCATCAATGGTTTCCCACTCGAGCATGGCCTTGGCCATGGCGTGCATCTTGTCCGAGTTGTCCTCGATCAGCTTGCGCGCCAGGGTGTACTGCTCGTCGATGATGCGGCGCACCTCGGCGTCGACCTTTTGCATGGTCTCTTCGCTGATGTTGCTGGGCTTGCTCATGGAGCGGCCCAGGAAGGGCTCGCCCTCCTGCTCGGCATAGACCATGGGGCCCAGTGCATCGGTCATGCCGTAGCGCGTGACCATGTCACGGGCGATTTGCGTGGCACGCTCGAAGTCATTGCTCGCACCCGTGGTCATCTGGTGCATGAACACTTCTTCGGCAATGCGGCCACCGAACAACATGGCGATCTGGTTGAGCATGAACTCCTTGTCGTAGGAGTAGCGGTCCTTCTCGGGCAGGCTCATGGTCACGCCCAGGGCGCGACCACGCGGGATGATGGTGACCTTGTGCACGGGGTCGCACTTGGGCAGCAGCTTGCCGATCAGTGCATGGCCTGCTTCGTGGTAGGCCGTGTTGCGGCGCTCTTCCTCGGGCATGACCATGGACTTGCGCTCCGGACCCATGATGATCTTGTCCTTGGCCTTTTCGAAGTCCTGCATCTCCACGGTGCGCGCATTGCGGCGTGCAGCCATCAAGGCGGCCTCGTTGCACAGATTGGCCAGATCAGCACCCGACATGCCGGGCGTACCGCGGGCAATGATGTTGGGGTTCACATCCTGACCCACAGGGATCTTGCGCATGTGCACATTGAGGATTTGCTCGCGGCCACGCACGTCGGGCAAGGTCACATAGACCTGGCGGTCGAAACGGCCGGGACGCAGCAAGGCGGCATCCAGAATATCGGGGCGGTTGGTGGCGGCCACCACGATGACACCCATATTGGTTTCGAAGCCGTCCATCTCGACCAGCATCTGGTTCAGGGTCTGCTCGCGCTCGTCGTTGCCACCGCCCATGCCGGCGCCGCGCTGGCGGCCCACGGCGTCGATTTCATCGATGAAGATGATGCAAGGTGCATTCTTCTTGGCGTTCTCGAACATGTCGCGCACACGGGCCGCGCCCACGCCAACGAACATTTCCACAAAGTCAGAGCCCGAGATGCTGAAGAAAGGCACTTTGGCCTCACCCGCAATCGACTTGGCCAGCAAGGTCTTGCCGGTGCCGGGAGGGCCCACCAGCAGCAGGCCACGCGGAATGCGGCCGCCCAGCTTCTGGAACTTGTTGGGGTCTTTCAGGAAGTCCACGACCTCCTTGACCTCTTCCTTGGCCTCATCACAGCCGGCCACATCGGCAAAGGTCACGGTGTTGTTGTTTTCGTCCAGCATGCGCGCCTTGGACTTGCCAAAGCTGAACGCGCCGCCCTTGCCGCCGCCCTGCATCTGGCGCATGAAGTACACCCAGACGCCGATCAACAGCAGCATGGGGCCCCAGCTGATCAGCAGGCTCATCAGCAGCGAACCTTCTTCGCGCGGCTTGACGTCAAACTTGACGTTGTTGCTGATCAGATCACCCACCAGACCACGGTCCAGGTAGGTGGCCGTGGAGCGGATGCGGCGATCGTCGTTGGTGACGGCCATGATCTCCGTGCCGCCCGGGCTTTCCTGGATCGTCACGCTCTTGATGCGGTTGCTGCGCACATCTTCCAGAAAATCGGAATAGCCCACATAGCCCGCACTGGCCCCGCCACGCGTGTCGAACTGTTTGAACACCGTAAACAGCACCATGGCGATGACAAGCCATACGGCAACTTTAGAAAACCACTGATTGTTCAAGCGGGGCTCCAATGAAAAAGGCGAAATTCAGACCTGGACGGGCAATGCCATCCATATAAGGCCTATTTTAGGTGTTTCAAGCGGATGAACCGAAACCTTATTCCTGCGAAGGCGACAGGGCTCCCAGGGCATTCGGCCCATCAAGCCCCCATTGGCGGGAAGCCCTTGCGCCTTCAGACGGCTTTAGGGCTTTAAACCCATTCCGATCAGGAATGTTTCAGACGATCTGTCGCGCGAAGATTTGGGCTTGTACGGCTTGACCACGCGGAAGGTCTGGCGGAACAGCGCCACCAGCTCCTCATAGCCGCTGCCGTGAAACAGTTTGACCACCAGCGCCCCATCGGGCTGCAGATGCTGGGTGGCAAAGTCTACCGCCAGCTCGATCAAATGCGCCACGCGGGCACCGTCCGTGGTCCCGTTGCCCGACAGATTGGGCGCCATATCCGACACCACCACATCCACGGGCCGTCCCTGCACAGCCTCCTCGAGCTGGGCCAGCACGCTTCCTTCGCGGAAATCCCCCTGGATGTAGTGCACGCCTTCGATAGACTCCATGGGCAGTAGATCCAGTGAGATGATGGCACCTTGGAGCGAGCCCACGGCCGCACCCTGCGGCGCCAGGCGCCGGCGCAGGTACTGGCTCCAGGCACCGGGTGCACAGCCCAGATCCACCACAATGTCGCCGGGCTTTATCAGCTTGAATGCCTCGTCGATTTCCTTCAACTTGTAGGCCGCACGGGCGCGGTAGCCGTCTTTTTGCGCGGCTTTGACATAGGGATCGTTGACATGGCTGTTCAGCCATGCCTTATCCACTTTCTTGCTTTTGGTTTTGATCTTCATGCGAAATTCTTCCTGCCTCGATAATACGGCCCATGCCCCAAATTGAATTGACTCCCGCAGAGCGCCGGGAACACCGCGCCAACGCCCACCACCTGGACCCCGTGGTCCTCATCGGTGGCGACGGCCTCACCCCTGCCGTCCAGAAGGAAGTGGACGCCGCGCTCAACGCCCATGGCCTGATCAAGGTCCGTGTCTTCGGCGACGAGCGCGCCACCCGTGAACAGATCTACCAGCAGCTGTGCGACGAGCTGAACGCGGCCCCCATCCAACACATCGGCAAGCTGCTGGTGCTGTGGCGCCCTATCCCCGAAAAGGAAAAGGCCTTTGATGAAGACCGCATGCCCGGCCCGCGTGACGTCAAGGTGCTGAAGTTCGGCAAAGCCGGCCAGCGCCCTGAAGTCAAGCAGCTGCGCGTGCTGGGCAACCAGCGCCTGACGGCCGGCGGCCAGATCAAGCGTGCCAAGCCCAAGCAAAAATCCGTCAAGAAGGGCCGACTGGGCTGAGCTTGCGTACGCCGCACACCCACAACACACCTGCCATGGCACTGAATACGACATCGGCGGCGCCCGAGCGCCACATCCTCTGCATGAAGTGGGGCACCAAGTACGGCCCGGAGTACGTCAACCGTCTCTACGCCATGGTGCGCCGCCATCTCAGCGGTGATTTTCGCTTTGTCTGCCTGACCGACAACAGCGAAGGGATTCGCCCCGAGGTGCAATGCCTGCCCATTCCCTCGCTGGACCTGCCTGCCGGCATTCCCGAGCGCGGCTGGACCAAGCTGACCACCTTTGCCGCCGACCTGCACGGCCTCAAGGGCACGGCCCTGTTTCTGGACGTGGACGTGGTGGTCACCGGCCCTCTGGACGAGTTCTTCACCCACCCGGGTGAATTCCTCATCATCCACGACCACAAGCGGCCCTGGCGCATCACCGGCAATTCGTCGGTGTACCGCTTCGAGCTGGGCGCCCACCCGGATGTGCTGGAATATTTCCGCGGCCACTTCGAGGAAATCCGCAAGCAGTTCCGCAATGAGCAGGCCTATCTGTCGGATGTGCTGCACAAGCAAGGCAAGCTCCAATACTGGCCAGCGGCCTGGTGCCCCAGCTTCAAATACCACGGCATCCCCAGCTGGCCCACCAATTACTGGAAAGCCCCCTTTGTGCCCGAAGGCGCGCGCATCGTCATCTTCCATGGCGAGTGCAACCCGCCCGACGCCCTGGCCGGCCGGCGCAACCGCCGCTTTCGCTTCATCAAGCCCGCTCTGTGGGTGGCCGAGCACTGGCGCGAGTGAGCCGAATTCAAGGCAAAACCCGCTCCAATCGCATACACCACCTGTGTAAGGCGCTATGAAAAAAGCAGTCCCAGGGACTGCTTTTTTGTATAGGGCGCGGCAAAGGCCACACCAAGCTGGAGACAGCGAGCCAGGGCCTACGCTCTGCCGTCCTCCTCCTGGGAGAAAGACGCGGAAGGCTGCTCAAGGGGAGTCCTGGTCAATCGCCACACCACGCACAGCGCGCACAGCCACTGCAGGGCATACAGCGCCAGGCCCAGATAGAACCAGACAGCACCTTGCCCGGCCAGCGCGCGCGGCAACACGCCGTATTGACCCAGCAGCGCCAGCAGCAAGCCGCCCAGCACAAAAACCAGAGCATCCTGTGCCCATGGCTCCTGCTTTTGCGCATGTTTTTTCTTGGAAATCACCAGCAGCAGCACACCACATGCTACGGAAATCCAGGCCTGCGCTGCCAGCAAGGCCGCCGCCGCACCTGCGGCCGGTGTGCGTGGCCAGTGGGCAAACAACACCTGCACGGCCACGCCCATGGCCGTCAGGCTGCCCCACCACAGGGCGGCCAGCAGCCAGGGCAAACGGGCCTGCAAACCGTGCATGCCTTGCCTTGTTACAGGTACTTGACCGCCACCACTTCGTAGCGGCGCTCGCCACCCGGGGCCTGCACCACGGCGACATCGCCCTCTTCCTTGCCAATCAGCGCGCGGGCAATGGGGCTGGAGATGTTGATCAGGCCCAGCTTCAGGTCGGCCTCGTCCTCACCCACGATCTGGTAGGTCACGGCGGCGCCGCTGTCTTCGTCTTCCAGCTCCACGGTGGCGCCAAACACCACGCGACCACCTGCGTCCACCGACGAGGGCTCGATGACCTGGGCCGAGGACAGCTTGCTTTCGATCTCGGCAATGCGGCCTTCGATAAAGCCCTGGTGTTCCTTGGCGGATTCGTATTCGGCGTTCTCGCTCAGATCGCCCTGGGCACGTGCCTCGGCAATCGCCTGGATCACGGCAGGACGCTCCACGGTCTTCAGGCGCTGCAACTCTTCCTTGAGCTTCTCTGCGCCGCGCTTGGTAATGGGAATGGTGGCCATAGTTAAGTCTCCACTAAAAGCATTGCCAGGTGCGGTGAGCACCCGGCGCGCGGGGTCGCCCATGGCCATGCGGCCTGGGCAATATGGGGCCCGATATGGGGGCCATACCCCACAAAAACAAACCGCCGCGCTGTCAGCGCGGCGGTGGTCTCTTATCGGTCAGTGCCGATTATGCCGCGTTTGCCACGGCATCGGTGCGGAAAAAACCCGCTGCCGGCTCAATGCGCCAACTGGGCGTGCAGCTCTTGGACAGAGTACACATCCAGATTGCCACGCATGGCCTTCATGCCGTCCACAGCCGCTTCCGCGCCGAAGATGGTGGTGAAGGTGGTCACCCGTGCCAGCAGGGCGCTGGTACGGATGGCGCGCGAGTCGGCAATCGCATTGCGGCGCTCTTCCACCGTGTTGATGACCATGGCGATCTCTTCGTTCTTCACCATGTCCACGATGTGGGGGCGGCCCTCCGTGACCTTGTTCACGGTCTGCACCTCCACACCGGCTTCGGCGATTGCAGCCGCCGTGCCACGCGTGGCGCACAGGGTGAAGCCCATGGCCGCCAACTCCTTGGCGATGACCACGGCGCGCGCCTTGTCATTGTTCTTCACGGTGAGGAAGACCTTGCCTTCGGTAGGCAGCTTGACGCCGGCGCCCAGTTGGCTCTTCACAAAGGCCTCGCCAAAGGTCTTGCCCACGCCCATGACTTCGCCGGTGGACTTCATCTCGGGGCCGAGGATGGTGTCCACACCGGGGAACTTCACAAAGGGGAAGACGGCTTCCTTGACGCTGAAGTAAGGCGGGGTCACCTCCTTGGTCACGCCCTGCTCGGCCAGGGTCTGGCCCACCATGCAGCGTGCCGCCACCTTGGCCAGCTGGATGCCCGTGGCCTTGGAGACAAAGGGCACGGTGCGCGAGGCGCGGGGATTAACTTCCAGCACATAGATGATGTCCTGGCCGTCACGCTCCTGGATGGCGAACTGCACATTCATCAGACCCACCACATGCAGGCCTTCGGCCATGGCAGCGGTCTGGCGCTTGATCTCGGCCACGGTCTCGGGCTTCAAGTAGTAAGGCGGCAGCGAGCAGGCGGAGTCACCGCTGTGCACGCCGGCTTGCTCGATATGCTCCATCACGCCGCCGATGAACACGGCGCCGCTGCTGTCGCGCACGCAGTCCACATCGCACTCGATGGCGTTGGACAGGAAGTGGTCCAGCAGCACGGGCGAGTCGTTGCTGACCTTCACGGCTTCGCGCATATAGCGCTCCAGATCGCGCTGCTCGTGCACGATTTCCATGGCGCGGCCACCCAGCACATAGCTGGGGCGCACCACCAGGGGATAGCCCAGGCCGGCGGCCTTTTCCAGCGCTTCGGCTTCGGTACGGGCCGTGGCGTTCGGCGGCTGCAGCAGGCCCAGGTCGTTGAGCAACTTCTGGAAGCGCTCACGGTCTTCGGCCGCGTCGATCATGTCGGGCGAGGTGCCGATGATGGGCACGCCTTCTTTTTCCAGGCCCAGGGCCAGCTTCAAAGGCGTCTGACCGCCGTACTGCACGATCACGCCGACAGGCTGCTCGATGGCCACGATTTCCAGCACGTCTTCCAGCGTCAGCGGCTCGAAGTACAGGCGATCGGACGTGTCGTAGTCGGTGGACACGGTCTCGGGGTTGCAGTTGACCATGATGGACTCATAGCCGTCTTCGCGCATGGCCATGGCGGCGTGCACGCAGCAGTAGTCAAACTCGATGCCCTGGCCGATCCGGTTGGGGCCACCGCCCAGCACCATGATCTTCTTCTTGTTGGTGGGCGCGGCTTCGCATTCCTCGTCGTACGTGGAGTACATGTACGCAGTGTTGGAAGCGAACTCGGCCGCACAGGTGTCCACGCGCTTGAACACGGGGCGCACCTTCAAGGCCTTGCGTGCTTCACGCACGGCCTTGTCCGTGGTGTGCAGCAGCTTGGCCAGGCGGCGGTCGGAGAAGCCTTTTTGCTTCAGCGTGCGCAGCGTCGTGGCGTCCAGCAGCGACAAGGCCTTGTCGCCATGGGCTTCAAAATGCTTGTCCAGGTCGAGTTCGATCTTCACGATCTCTTCGATCTGCACCAGGAACCATTTGTCGATCTTGGTGATGTTGTGGACTTCATCCAGCGTCCAGCCGGCGGCGAAGGCGTCGCCCACATACCAGATGCGCTCGGGACCGGGCTCGCCCAGTTCCTTTTCCAGGATTTCGCGGTCCTGGGTTTTTTCGTTCATGCCATCCACGCCCACTTCCAGGCCGCGCAGGGCTTTCTGGAAGGACTCCTGGAAGGTACGGCCGATGGCCATGACCTCGCCCACGGACTTCATCTGCGTGGTCAGGCGGTTATCGGCCGTAGGGAACTTCTCGAAGGCAAAACGCGGGATCTTGGTGACCACGTAGTCGATCGAGGGCTCGAACGAGGCCGGGGTCTTGCCACCGGTGATTTCGTTCTTCAGCTCGTCCAGCGTGAAGCCCACGGCCAGCTTGGCCGCAATCTTGGCGATGGGGAAGCCCGTGGCCTTGGAGGCCAGCGCCGAGGAGCGCGAGACACGCGGGTTCATCTCGATGACGATCATGCGACCGTCCTTGGGATTCACCGAGAACTGCACATTGGAGCCACCGGTGTCGACACCGATTTCACGCAGCACTGCCAGCGAGGCATTGCGCATGATTTGGTACTCTTTGTCGGTCAGCGTCTGGGCAGGTGCCACGGTGATGGAGTCACCGGTGTGCACGCCCATGGGGTCCAGGTTCTCGATGGAGCAGACGATGATGCAGTTATCGGCGGTGTCGCGCACCACTTCCATCTCGTACTCTTTCCAACCCAGCAGCGACTCTTCGATCAGCAGCTCGTTGGTGGGCGAGGCTTCCAGACCGCGCTTGCAGATGGTCTCGAACTCTTCCGAGTTGTAGGCAATGCCGCCACCCGTGCCACCCAGCGTGAAGCTGGGACGGATCACGGTGGGAAAGCCCATTTCCTTTTGCACGGCCCAGGCTTCGTCCATGGAGTGGGCGATGCCGGAGCGCGCGGAGCCCAGACCGATCTTGGTCATGGCGTCCTTGAACTTCAGGCGGTCCTCGGCCTTGTCGATGGCCTCGGGCTTGGCGCCGATCAGCTCGACCTTGTACTTGTCCAGCACGCCGTTGTGCCACAGGTCCAGCGCGCAGTTCAGCGCGGTCTGGCCGCCCATGGTGGGCAGGATGGCGTCGGGACGCTCCTTGGCGATGATCTTCTCGACCGTCTGCCAGGTGATGGGCTCGATGTAGGTGACGTCGGCCGTGGCCGGGTCGGTCATGATCGTGGCGGGGTTGCTGTTGATCAAAATGACCTTGTAACCCTCTTCGCGCAGCGCCTTGCAGGCCTGCACGCCGGAGTAGTCAAACTCGCAGGCCTGGCCGATCACGATGGGACCGGCGCCAATGATCAGAATGCTTTTGAGGTCGGTGCGCTTAGGCATTGTTTTTCTCCTGGGCCTTGGCCATCAGTGCCGTGAAGCGGTCGAACAAGTAGGCGATGTCGTGCGGGCCGGGCGAAGCCTCGGGGTGGCCCTGGAAGCAGAAGGCGGGCACATCGGTGCGCTCCAGGCCTTGCAGCGTGCCGTCAAACAGGCTGATGTGGGTGGCGCGCACATTGGCGGGCAGCGACTCCAGCTCCACGGCAAAACCGTGGTTCTGGCTGGTGATGCTGACGCGGCCGGTGTCCAGCTCCTTCACGGGGTGGTTGGCACCGTGGTGGCTGTTTTGCATCTTGAAGGTCTTGGCGCCCGAGGCCAGGGCCATGATCTGGTGGCCCAGGCAGATGCCGAACAAGGGCTTTTTGGCAGCCATGATCTCTTGTGCCGCAGCAATGGCGTAGTCGCAAGGCGCTGGGTCGCCAGGGCCGTTGGACAGGAACACGCCATCGGGGTTCAGCGCCAGCACGTCCTTGGCGGGCGTCTGGGCCGGCACCACGGTCACGTCGCAGCCGCGCTCGGCCAGCATGCGCAAGATGTTGGTCTTCACGCCAAAGTCATAGGCCACGACCTTGAACTTGGGCGACTCGAGCTTGCCGTAGCCTTGGCCCAGCTTCCACTCGGTTTGGCTCCAAGGGTAGGACTTGGTGGTGGTCACCACCTTGGCCAGGTCCAGGCCCTTCATGTCGGGGGCGGCCTTGGCTGCAGCGATGGCTTGATCGATCTTGGCTTGGGTGACTTCTTCGCCAGCGGCCAGGCCCACGATGGCACCGTTTTGCGCCCCCTTGTCACGCAGCAAGCGCGTGAGCTTGCGGGTGTCGATGTCGGCGATGGCGACGGTCTTGCCTTCAATCAGGTACTCGGACAGGGTCTGGGTGCTGCGGAAGTTGCTGGCCAACAGCGGCAGGTTCTTGATGATGAGACCTGCGGCATGGATCTTGTCAGCCTCGACATCCTCGGGATTGACGCCATAGTTGCCGATATGCGGATACGTGAGAGTCACGATCTGCTGGCAATAGCTGGGGTCGGTGAGGATTTCCTGGTAGCCGGTCAGCGAGGTGTTGAAAACGACTTCGCCCACCGTGGTGCCTTGCGCACCAATCGAGTTGCCAACAAAGACCGTGCCGTCTGCGAGCGCCAAGATGGCGGGTGGGAAGGCTCCCTTGAGAGACAAAAGCACTGGGTTCTCCGGTTTTTTATTACGGTTACGCCCAACGCAGCCCCTCACATGCTGTTCGCATGCGCGTGGGGACAGATGTGTCAACAGGGGATGGCGAGAAAGCGTCGCTAGGCGTAGGAAGGAATGCTGGAAAGCCGCCCATTATAGACTTGTGCGGCTACTGCCCCATGACTTGGCGCGGGATTACCCTTGACGGCGCAGCATGCTGACGCTGCTGGCATGCAGGCAGATCGCGGCCGCCGCACCCACATTCAGCGACTCTTCCCCCCCAGGCTGGGCAATGCTGATGCGGTGCTGGGCCTGCTGCATCAGCGCCTCACCCACGCCCTGCCCTTCATGCCCCATGGCCCAGGCGCAAGGCCAGGGCAGATCGGCTTCGTGGATCAAGGTGCCCTGGTGGGAGCTGGTCACCACCAGAGGCAGCTGCAAGGCCTGCACATCGGCCTCGGAGGCCGACTCCACCAGATGCAGGCCGAAATGCGCGCCCATGCCGGCGCGCAGCACTTTCTGACTCCACAGCGCAGCCGTGCCCTTGAGGGCCAGCACTTGGCCAAAGCCAAAGGCCGATGCACTGCGCAGGATGGATCCCACATTGCCTGCGTCCTGCACCCGGTCCAGCACCACGGTGGAGACGCCGGGGCGCACGGCGGCCGCACCATCCCAGGCCATGACATAGCCCATGTGGGCTGGGGACTCCAGGCTGCTGATTTCGGCAAACAAGGCATCTGCCAAAACTATGACTTTGGGAGCAGCTTGCGCCCACTCCTTGGGCGCCAGAGGCCAAAAAGACTCTGAAAAAACGGCCAGCTGCGGCGACAGACCACGCGCCAATGCAGCACGGCACAGATGGTCGCCCTCCAGCCAGACCTGGGCTTGTTTGCGGTAGGCCGTGCTGTCCTGGGACAGGCGGCGCAGGGATTTGACGAAGGCGTTGTCACGCGCCTTTATATGCATGGGCTGGGCAGCGAAAGTCATGGCAACCTCTTGATTTGGTGATGGGGCACCAAGGCCCCGAGGCCCGGAAACCGGGCTCAGGAATACAGCGAAGCCTGCGCCATGCCCCCCGCACGCAAGGCCGAGACACCGCTTTCGCAGGCAATGGGAGCGGGCTGCAGGCCGACACACAAGACACCCGACTGCAGCACCTTGGCCACGGGGGCAAAAGAGCTGCGGTGCTCCACCGTCGCACCATGCTCGCGCAGCGCGGCCAGGTGCACGGCCGTGCCATAGCCCTTGTGGGCGGCAAAACCGTACTGGGGATATTGCACATCGAGCTGGTCACACCAGCGGTCACGTGTCACCTTGGCCAGAATGGAAGCTGCCGAAATCGCCTGCACCAGCGCATCGCCCTGCACAATGGCCTCGGCCGGCACCTCCAGCGTGGGCAGCTGGTTGCCATCAACAAGCACACGCACCGGCTTGAGCCGCAGGCCCAGCACGGCGCGGCGCATGGCCAGCAAGGTGGCTTGCAGGATGTTGAGCCTGTCGATCTCCTGCACCGAGGCCTGGGCAATGCAAAAGCACAGGGCCTTGGCACGGATTTCATCGAACAACTGCTCGCGCTTGCGGGCCGTGAGTTTTTTGGAGTCGTTCAGGCCGGCGATGGGGTTCTGGTCGTCCAGGATGACGGCTGCGGCCACCACAGGGCCGGCCAGCGGGCCACGCCCGGCTTCGTCCACCCCTGCGACCAACCCGGGCGGATGCCAGGGCAGGCTTTCTTGCTCAAGCAGCGGGGATGGCAATGATTTTTTCGATCGCATGGGCGGCCAATTCGGCGGTATCTCTTTTTAGTTCGTGGTGCAGGGCCGTGAAGCGCTGCTCCAGCGCATCAATGGTGGCCGGTGCATCCTGGCTGGCACGCAGCCAGGCCAACGCGGCCTGGGCCAGCGCCTCGGGCGTGGCCGCGTCCTGCAGCAACTCGGGCACGACAAAGTCGCGACACAAAATATTCGGCAGCCCCACCCAGGCCTGCAGCTGCTTGCGCTGCATCAGACGCCAGCTCCAGGGGTGCATGCTGTAGCTGATGACCATGGGGCGCTTGAACAGCGCGGCCTCCAGCGTGGCGGTACCACTGGCAATCAGCGTGCAATCACAGGCTGCCAGCACATCATGCGACTGACCGGGCACGATCAGCACCTGGTCTTGCATGCCGTTTTGCTGGGCAATGCGCTGCAACTCCTCCAGCAGACTGGGAACGGCAGGGGCGACTATTTTAATCGCTGGAAGCGCCTTCTTCACCAGCGCTGCCGCCTTGAAAAACCCGGAGGCGATATAGCGCACTTCCGAGCGACGGCTGCCCGGCAGCAAGGCCAGCACCAGCCCGTCTTCGGGCAAGCCCAGACGGCGGCGCGCGGCGGCACGATCGGGCTGCATGGGAATCACCTGGGCCAGCGGATGGCCCACATAGGTGGCTTCAATACCGTGCTGGGCCAGCAGCTCGGGCTCGAAGGGGAAAATGCACAGCACATGGTCGGCCGCACGGCGAATCTTCTCCACGCGGTCAGCCCGCCAGGCCCAGATGGAGGGGCAGACAAAATGCACGGTCTTGACGCCCGCAGCGCGCAGATCGGTCTCCAGGCCCAGATTGAAATCGGGCGCATCCACACCCACAAACACCGAGGGGGGATGGGCCAGCAGGCGCTGGCGCAGTTTTTTGCGAATGCCCAGCAACTCGGCTACCCGCATCAGCACTTCCCAGCTGTAACCATGCACAGCCAGGCGCTCGGACTGCCACCAGGCATCAAAGCCTCGGGCCTGCATGGCAGCGCCGCCAATGCCCATGGACTGGGCCTCAGGCCAGCGCTGACGCAGGCCATCGAGCAGCAAAGAGGCCAGCAGATCGCCGGAGGTCTCCCCCGCCACCATGGCAATGCGAGGCACTACGGAATCTGCAGCAGCTTGCGCTGGCTGCATGGGCGTTGCAGAGCTATTCACGTCGCAAACTCACGGACAGGGGTGAAGAAAAACACAAAAGACGCCAAGGCCGCGCAAGCGGCTAGCGTGTGATGCCGTAGGCAGCAGAGGCCAGAAAGCCCTGCATCAGTTCCACGTCTTGCACGGCGTCGGCTTCGGCCTTGAGTGCATCCATGGCCTGCATGGCCGCTTCCAGCGACAAGCCCTGGCGATAGAGCAGCTTGTGCATCTCGCGCACGGCGGCAATGCGGACATCCGAAAAGCCGCGGCGCTTGAGGCCGATCAGGTTCACGCTGCGCGCCGCCAGTGGATTGCCATCCACCGTCATAAACGGCGGTACATCCTTGTTCACATGGGCCTGGAAACCCACCATGGCATAGGCGCCTATGCGCATGCGCTGCAGCACGCCAGTCAGGCCACCCACGGTCACCCAGTCGCCCACATGCACATGGCCCGCCAATGTGGTGTTATTGGCCAAGGTGGTGTTGTCGCCCACGATGCAGTCATGTGCGATGTGCACATAGGCCATGATCCAGTTGTCCGAACCTATGGTGGTCTCACCCCGATCCTGCGCGGTACCGGTGTTGAAGGTACAGAACTCGCGCACGGTATTGCGGTCGCCCATCACCAGCCGCGTGGGCTCTCCCGCGTACTTCTTGTCCTGGGGGTCTGCACCCAGGGAAGCAAACTGGAAGATCTGGTTGTCACAACCGATGGTGGTGTGACCCTCAATGACGCAATGCGCCCCCACCGAAGTGCGAGCACCCAGGCGCACCTGGGGCCCGATGACGGCATAAGGCCCCACCGATACCGATGAATCAAGCTCAGCCGCAGGGTCCACCACTGCGGTGGGGTGAATAAGACTCGCCGCCACCATCGACACTTAGCCCACGTGGCGCATGGTGCACATCAGCTGCGCTTCGGCAGCCACTTCGCCGTCCACGCTGGCCACAGCATTGAACTTCCAGATACCACCGCGCACACGGTCGATGGTGATCTCCAGCGCCAGCTGGTCTCCTGGCACCACGGGGCGCTTGAAGCGCGCCGAATCAATACCGACAAAGTAGTAGATGTTGTTTTCGTCCGGCACCTGGCCCATGGCATCAAAGGCCAGCAGGCCTGCGGCCTGCGCCAGGGCTTCCAAAATCAACACCCCGGGCATCACGGGACGACCAGGGAAATGCCCGGTGAAGAACGGCTCGTTGAAAGTCACGTTCTTGATCGCCTTGATGCGTGTGTTGCTCTCAAGCTCCAGCACCCGGTCCACCAGCAAGAAAGGGTAGCGGTGGGGCAGTTGCTTGAGAATTCCTTGAATATCCATTGTCAATTTCCGTTAGGGCTGCGCTGGGCATCCAACGCTTTTTCCAGCGCCTTGATCCGCTCGCGCAGTGCGTGCAATTGTTTGAGTGTCGCCGCATTCTTTTCCCATTGCGCATTGGCCGCCAATGGGAATATGCCAGTGTACAGGCCTGGCTGCGTCACGGAACGCATCACCACCGATGTCGGAGAAATGGCTACGCCATCGCCGATCGTCAAATGCCCCAAGATATTGGAGGCTCCGCCAATGCTGCAATGCGCGCCAATCTGCGCGCTGCCCGCCACACCGGCGTTGCCGGCAATCGCCGTGTGCGCCCCCACCTGCACGTTGTGACCAATCTGCACCAGGTTGTCCAGCTTCACGCCATCGGCAATGACGGTATCGTCCAGCGCACCGCGGTCGATACAGGTGTTGGCACCGATTTCCACATCGCTGCCAATGCGTACCCGACCCAGCTGCTCGATCTTCACCCACTGCCCTTGCTGCTGGGCAAATCCAAAGCCGTCGGCACCGATCACCACACCGGGGTGCAGCAGGCAGCGCTCCCCCACCACACAGTATTCGCTGATGGTAACGCGCGACTTCAGCACCGTGTCGGCACCAATTTCTGCACCCCGCTCCACCACGCACAGCGGCCCGATGGTGGCCGAGGGGTGTACCTTGGCCTGGGGATGAACCACGGCCGTGGAATGCACGCCCTGCACACCGGCTTCGGCATGCATGCGCTTCCACAGCTGGGTCAGCTGCGCGAAGTACAGATAGGGGTTGTCCACCACGATGCATGCCCCGCGCGCCACTGCTGCATCCTGCTGTGCAGGCGCCACAACGACACAGGCCGCCTGGGAGGCGGCCAGCTGGTGCAAATACTTGGGGTTGCTCAGAAAGCTGATGGCGTCTGCCTCGGCAGACTCGAGGGGGGCAATGCGCTGGATTTCCAGCGTTTTGGCCGCCCCTCGCAGCGCTCCACCCAAGGCATCGACAATTTGTCCTAATGTCAAACTCACGTCGATTGGCCCTGTCCGAGGATCACTTGGCCGCGTTCAGCGCTTTGATCACCTTGTCAGTGATGTCGAGCTTGGGGTTGACATACACCGCTTCTTGCAGGATCACGTCGTACTTTTCGGCCTCTGCCACTTGCATGACCACCTTGTTTGCGCGGTCCAGCACTTGCGACAGCTCTTCGTTCTTGCGGGCGTTCAGGTCTTCCTGAAATTCACGGCGCTTGGTCTGGAAGGTGCGGTCTTGCTCAATCAGCTGACGCTGCTTGGCAGAGCGCTGGGCTTCCGACATGGTGGGCGCATCACGTTCGAACTTTTCCGAATCGGTCTTCAGACGGTTGCCGATATCGACCAGCTCGCGCTCGCGCTTGGCAAACTCCTGCTCCAGCTTGGCCTGGGCCGCCTTGGCGGAATTGGCTTCGCGGAAGATGCGGTCGGTATTGACGAAACCGGCCTTGAAATCCTGTGCCTGAGCCGACACAGCAGCGGCACCGCACAGCAGTGCAACAGCGATAGGTTGGTAGATTTTCATGGTTAAAACGATGTTCCGATCTGGAATTGAATTTTCTGCAAACGGTCGGTCGACTTCTTGCGAATCGGGTTGGCCCACGCCAGACGCAGCGGACCCAGCGGGGAAATCCAGCTCAAGCCCAGACCTGCAGAGGCGCGCAAATTGCTGACGGAGAAATCTTCAGCACCCACCCCTTCACCAAACACATTGCCTACGTCGACAAATGTAAACCAACGCAGGGTCTTGTCATTGCCCGCACCGGGGAAAGGTGCAATGAACTCGGCATTCAGAGTGACTTTCTTGTTACCCCCCAGGTAAGAACCCGTTCCATCAATAGGTCCCAGACTGCCTTGCTCAAAGCCACGCACCGAGCCCAGACCACCCGAATAGAAGTTCTTGAACAGCGGGAAAGGACGGCCATTCAGGCCCTTACCCCAACCCAGCTCACCATTGAAGGCAAAGGTAAAGCTCTTGGTCAGCGGCACATACTGCTGGAACTGGTAATTACCGCGAATATAGCGGGCGTCACCCGCCACAGACCAGTCCGCATTCAAACGTTGGTAACGGCCCGAATTGGGCGCCAGAGCGCTGTCGCGACTATCGCGCGACCAACCCATGGTCAATGGAAAGGACGTGCTGTTAGAGCCGAATTCATTGACGTAATTCTGGTAGGCCTCCGGCATGTACAAACCACTCTTGATCTGGGTCTGTTCAATACCAACGCCGAAAAATACGGTATCGATTTCGCTGAATGGCACGCCAAACTTGATGGACGCACCCTGCGTCACGATCTTGTACATATCGCTGGTATTCACACTCCCAACCCCTTCGTAGTAGTACGAGTAGGGGCGACTGGTGCGGTAGTACAGATCCACAGTGCGCGAAATACCGTCTTGCGTGAAGTAAGGGTCGGTGGTGCTCAGCACCAGATTGCGGTTGTACTTGCTGGTGTTGACATCCAGCCCCAGGTAGTTGCCCGAGCCAAACACGTTTTCCTGCTTGATACCAAAGCTCAGCGTCACCTTTTCGGCGCTCGAGAAACCCGCACCCAGCTGGATGGAGCCGGTGGGCTTTTCCTTCACGTTCACCACCAGGTCCACCTGGTCAGGCGAGCCAGGAACTTCCAGGGTCTCCACATCGACTTCGGTGAAGTAGCCCAGACGGTCGACCCGGTCACGCGACAGCTTGATCTTGTCGCCGTCATACCAGGAGGACTCGTACTGGCGGAATTCACGGCGCACGACTTCGTCGCGCGTCTTCTCGTTGCCGCTGACGTTGATGCGGCGCACATAGGCACGGCGCGAGGGGTTCGAGCGGATCACAAAGTGCACGCGGTTGTTGTCGCGGTCCACTTCAGGCACCGCATCCACGCGCGCAAATGCATAGCCAAAATTGCCGAAGTGGTCGGTGAAGGCCTTGGTGGTTTCCGCCACCAGGTCGGCGTTATAGGGCTCGCCGGGACGCACCTTGACCAGCGACTTGAACTCGTCGTCACGGTCCAGGTAATTGCCTTCCAGGGACACGCCAGAGACCACGAAACGGTCGCCTTCGTGCACATTGATGGTCAGGGAAATCTTTTCCTTGTCCGGCGAGATGGCCACCTGGGTGGAGTCGATGCGGAAGTCCAGATAGCCGCGCTGCAGATAGTAGGAGCGCAGAGCCTCCAGGTCGGCATTGAGCTTGCTGCGGGCATAGCGATCCGACTTGGTATACCAGCTCATCCAGCCACCGGTATCCAGGTCCAGCTGCTTTTTCAGCGTGGATTCACTGAAGGCCTTGTTGCCCACCACATGGATTTCATTGATTTTGGCGGGTTCGCCCTCGGTCACCGAGAAGGTCAGGTTAACGCGGTTGCGCTCCATGGGTGTGACCGTGGTGACCACTTCCGCGCCATACAGGCTGCGGTTAATGTACTGGCGCTTGAGCTCCTGCTCGGCACGGTCTGCCAGGGCCTTGTCGAAGGGACGGCCTTCGGCCAGGCCCACATCGCGCATGGCCTTGACCAGGGTGTCCTTGTCGAACTCTTTGGTGCCCACAAAGCTCACATCGGCAATGGTGGGACGCTCTTCCACGACCACCACCAGCACGTTGCCATCGGCCTCCAGGCGCACGTCCTTGAACAGGCCCAGGGCAAACAGGGAGCGAATGGCTGCAGCGCCTTTTTCGTCGTCGTATTGGTCACCCACGCGCAGTGGCATGGAGGCGAAGATGGTGCCCGCTTCCACGCGCTGCAGGCCCTCCACGCGAATGTCTTGCACCTTGAAGGGCGAAAGCGCCCAAGCTGCCTGCGCCAAGCAGAGCAAAGCCGCAGCAGCCGAGGCCGTGCGTGCGCCGAAGCGTTTGAAATGTTGGTTCATGAATGAAATCGAACGCCGCCAGAATCTGGAAGGCCGTAAATTTAGCCCAATAAGCGGCTGATGTCGTTAAAAAAAGCGATGCACATCATGACAAGAAGCACGCTGACGCCAACGCGCTGCAGCCGCTCCATCCACAATTCAGTGACTGGGCGGCCTATGATTCCCTCCCAGAGATAATACATCAGGTGCCCACCATCCAGCACCGGCACCGGCAACAGGTTCAGCACACCCAGGCTGACGCTGATCAAAGCCAAAAATGCAATGTACTGCAGCAGCCCCATGCCGGCCGACTTCCCGGCGTAATCGGCAATGGTCAATGGGCCGCTGAGGTTCTTCAGCGAAGCCTGGCCAATCAGCATGCGCCCCATCATTTTCAGGCTGAGCACCGACATATCCCAGGTCTTGGTGATGCCGCCCCACAACCCTTCCAACACCCCCTGTCGCACCGTCACCATGGCAACGGCGCCGCCAATGTAAGCACCTACGCGACCGATCTGCGCGTCCTTGTCCTGAACCACTTCCGGCACCAGCGTCAGTTGCAGCTTGCGCCCCTCGCGCTCCACATCCCACACACTGGACTGACCCGGATGCTGGCGAATCAACTCCCGCAGCTGCGTGCCATCCACCACCTGCACGCCAAATGCCTGGCGCACGGTGTCTCCGGCCTGCAGCCCTGCGGAAGCGGCCACTCCCTTCGGCAGCACACGTTCCACCACGGGCGGGGCCCAGGGCATTTGCACGCCAATGACGGCACCCAAATTACCGTCCAGGGCATTGTTTGAAAGCTGAGACAGGGGCAGCAATGTGCTGTGCTGTGCAGATGTACCCACCAGCACCCAGGTGATGCGGGCATCCTGCTTTTCGAGTGCTGCCTGGGTCAGCGCCCAGCGCAGCTGCTCAAAGGAGCGCACCGCAACTTCATCACCCTCCCCCACCTGCACGGCAAGCACCCGCTCCGCGCCTTTCAGGCCGCTGAGCTGGGCCACCGAGCCCGAAACCGGCGTGGCCAGCACAGCCTGCGGCTGGGGCATGCCCACCCAATTGACTATCGTGTATAGCAGCGCAGCCAGCACCAGGTTGGCAGCAGGCCCTGCTGCCGCAATGGCTGCGCGCGCGCGCAGCGGCTGGCGATTGAAGGCGAGGTGCTGCTCTGCCGCATCCACCGGACCATCGCGCTCGTCCAGCATGCGTACATAGCCCCCCAGGGGCAGGGCACCCAGCACAAATTCCGTGCTGTCGCTGCGCCGCCGCCAGCGCAGCAAGGGCTTGCCAAAACCCACCGAGAAACGCAGCACCTTGACGCCGCAGGCCACTGCCATACGGTAGTGCCCCCACTCGTGCACGGCAATCAAGATGCCCAGGGCCAGCACAAATGCCACAACAGTCAGCACAGGCTCACTCCTTTTGAGACGGTTTCAGCGTAACGGCTGCAGCAACCGCCATATCTATCCCCCTGGCGCTGCGGCTCCATGAAACCGGCGCTGCCAATGAGGAAGAAGACACACAGCGGCGCAAGGGGTATTTCATTCCCAGCTCACCAGCGCTGCACTGCCGCAGTGGCTGCTGCCCGGGCCTCGGTGTCCAGCGCCATCAGCGCCTCCACCGACTCTGGCCGGCAAGACGGCACCACAGCCTCCAGCACCGACAGGTTCACGGCGTGGATGCGGTCAAAACGCAGCTGGCCTTGCAAGAAAGCGGCCACCGCCACCTCGTTTGCGGCATTCAGCACCGTGGCCGTGCCTTCCGGTGCCTTCAATGCCTGCCAGGACAGGTGCAGGCCCGGAAAGCGCTGCGCATCCGCCTCCTCAAATGTGAGCGCCGACAACTGTGCAAAGTCCAGCGGCGTCACACCACTGGCAATGCGCTCAGGCCAGGCCAGGCCGCAGGCAATGGGCACACGCATATCGGGCGTGCCCAACTGGGCCAGGATGGAGGCGTCCTTGAACTGCACCATGGAGTGGATGATCTGCTGCGGATGCACGACCACCTTGATCTGGTCCGGCGCCATGTCAAACAACCAGCGCGCCTCAATCACCTCCAGCGCCTTGTTCATCATGGTGGCGGAGTCCACCGAGATCTTGCGACCCATGGCGAAGTTCGGATGGGCACAGGCCTGATCGGGCGTAATCTGGGCCAGCGTGGCCGGGTCGCGTTGGCGGAAAGGCCCGCCCGAGGCCGTGAGCAGCAGGCTGTCCACACGGGCAGCCCAGGTGCCGGGGTCTTCGGGCAAGCACTGAAAGATGGCGGAGTGCTCACTGTCAATGGGCAGCAGCGTACAGCCATGGGCATGCACCGTGTCCATGAACAAGGCACCACCCACGACCAGCGCTTCCTTGTTGGCCAGCAGCAAGCGCTTGCCAGCACGCGCCGCCGCCAGGCAAGGCGCCAGGCCGGCCGCACCGACAATGGCGCCCATCACGGCATCCACCGCCTCGGCAGACGCTATCTCTTCAAGAGCATTCTTTGCTTGCAGAACCTGCGTTGCAAGCCCATTTGCCTTGAGTTTTTCCGCCAGTTGCTGCGCATGGGGCGCGCTGGCCATCACGGCGAACTGCGGTGTGAATTCGGCACATTGCGCCAGCATCAGCTCCACCTGGGTGGAGGCGCTGAGGGCATAGATGTCGTAGGTCTCGCGGTGCCGGCGCACCACATCCAGGGTATTGGTGCCAATCGAGCCCGTAGAGCCCAGCACCGTCAAACATTGTTTCATCAATACACCAAGGTGGTCAGCATCATGGCCAGCGGCAATGTCGGCAGCAGCGCATCGATGCGGTCCAGCACACCGCCATGGCCCGGCAGCAGATTGCTGCTGTCCTTGGCGCCTGCGCTGCGCTTGATCAGCGATTCAATCAAATCCCCCACCACGCTCATGGCGGCCATGAACACCGCCGCCACGATCAGCAAGGGCCAGCCCGCCCGGGCCAGTTGCGAATAAAAGCTGGGCACGCTGGCCGCAAAATGGCGGTCCAGAAACACCCAGACCAGGGCCAGCAGCAGCACGCCTGCCACGCCGCCCCACACACCTTCCCAGCTCTTGCCGGGGCTGATGGCGGGCGCCAACTTGTTGCGCGTGAATTTCAGGCCAAAACGGCGGCCGGCAAAATAGGCGCAGATGTCCGCCGCCCAGACCAGGGCCATGATGGAAAGCAGAAAATTCACCCCGATGGCGCGCGCCTGGGCCACGGCCAGCCATGCCAGCCACAAGGCCAGCACGCCTCCAGCCCAGCGCACTGCACGCGGAATCTGCGCCCAGCCAGGTACACCCAGGCGGATCAGGGCCACACTACCCAGCACCCAGGCCACACCGGCCGCCAGCCACAGCAGGCGCAGATCACGCGCCACCCAGCCCTGCTGCCAGGCCAGGCCACACAAGGCCATGCAAACACCCGCGGTGGCTACGCTTGCCGCCTGCCCAAAACCATTTAAACGCCCCCATTCCCAAGCGCCGGCCGCCACCATCACCAACACCAGCAAGGTGAAGGGCAACGGCGAGCTGGCAAACAGCGCGGGCAACAAAATGGCCAGCAAGACCATGGCGGTAATCACACGCTGCTTGAGCATGCTGCACTCCCCTTTCAGGCGCGCACCTGGGATGCGGCCACTTGTTGGATCTGGGCGGACGTCTGACCAAAGCGCCGCTCGCGGCTGGCATAGTCCTGCAATGCCGCATCCAGTGCGGCTTCGTCAAAGTCCGGCCACAGGCTGGGACTGAAAAAGAATTCGGCATAGGCCGATTGCCACAGCAAAAAGTTGCTGATGCGGTATTCACCACCCGTGCGGATGAACAGATCGGGATCGGGCACATGGGCCAGCGCCATGGCGCCGTTCAGGCCGGCCTCGGTGATGGGCTCACCACGTGCAACCAAGCTGGCGGCGGCCTGGGCAATGTCCCAACGGCCACCATAGTTGAAGCACACATTCAGCACCAGGCGCTCGTTGTGCGCCGTGGATTGCTCGGCCTGGGCCAGGCCGGCAGCCACCTTCTCGCTCAGGCCCTGGCGGTCGCCCACAAAATGCAGGCGCACACCTTCGGCAGACAGGCTGGGGACTTCGCGCCCCAGCGCCATGGCCAGCAAGGACATGAGGCCGGAGACCTCCTCGGCCGGGCGATTCCAGTTTTCCGAGGAGAAGGCAAACACCGTCAGCACCCGCACGCCACGCTGAATGCAGGCCCGCACACAGCGGCGCAGCGATTCCACGCCCTGCTTGTGACCGGCCAGGCGCGGCAAGAAACGCTTAGTGGCCCAGCGGCCATTGCCATCCATGACGATGGCGACGTGGTGGGGCACCACGGTAGAGACTGTCATGCGAACTCGATTAGCCAGCGACAGCCAGCCTTAGACGGCCATGATGTCCTGTTCCTTGGAGGTCACCAGCGTGTCCACCTCGGCAATGTGCTTATCGGTCAATTTCTGGATTTCGGCTTCGGAACGCTTTTGATCGTCTTCCGAGGCCTCCTTGTCCTTGACCAGCTTCTTCACACCTTCGTTGGCGTCGCGGCGCAGATTGCGGATGGCCACCTTGGAAGATTCGCCTTCGTTGCGGGCCAGCTTGGTCATTTCCTTGCGGCGCTCTTCGCTCATGGGAGGCATGGGCACGCGGATCACGTCACCCAGCGAAGCGGGGTTCAGACCCAGATCGCTTTCGCGGATGGCCTTTTCCACCTTGGCAGCCATGGTCTTTTCCCAGGGCTGCACACCGATGGTGCGCGAATCCAGCAGCGACAGATTGGCCACCTGCGACAACGGCACCATGGAGCCGTAGTAGTCCACATGGATGGAGTCCAGCAGCTGCGGGTTGGCGCGGCCGGTACGGATACGCGAGAGATTGTTCTTCAGAGCCTCGATGGACTGACCCATCTTGGTTTCGGTGTTCTTCTTGATGTCAGCGATCGTCATGTGTTTACCTCGGGAAGCCAATGTCCGCCCGCACTTACCGGGCGGGCTCGCGGTCTTCGCAATTAAGCGGACACCAGGGTGCCTTCATCATTACCCATGACCACACGCAGCAGCGCGCCAGGCTTGACGATGGAGAACACGCGGATGGGCAGCTTCTGGTCACGGCACAAAGCGAAAGCCGTGGCATCCATGATGCCCAGGTTGCGCGAAATCGCCTCATCAAACGACAGCGTGGCGTAACGCGTGGCGCTCGGGTCTTTGACGGGGTCTGCAGTGTACACACCGTCCACCTTGGTGGCTTTGAGCACCACCTCGGCACCGATTTCCGCGCCACGCAATGCGGCTGCGGTATCGGTGGTGAAGAAGGGATTGCCGGTGCCGGCAGCAAAGACCACCACCTTGCCTTCTTCCAAATATTGCAGCGCCTTGGGGCGCACATAGGGCTCGACCACCTGTTCGATGCCGATGGCCGACATCACACGGGCCGTCAGGCCTTGCTTGTCCATGGCATCCGCCAGGGCCAGCGCGTTCATCACGGTGGCCAGCATGCCCATGTAATCCGCCGTGGCGCGGTCCATGCCGGCAGAGCCGCCAGCCACGCCACGGAAGATGTTGCCGCCACCGATCACCACGGCCACTTCCACCCCCACCTTGGTCACCTCGGCGATCTCGGAGACCATGCGCTCGATCGTGGCGCGGTTGATGCCGAACTGGTCATCCCCCATCAGCGCCTCGCCTGACAGCTTGAGCAGGATGCGCTTGTGGGCTGGTTTGGCTTGGGACATGGGGAAACTCCGTTCGATTCAAATAGGTGAGAGGGGAATGTGGTCGTTGTGTCGGCAGTGCGGCTGTCAGGGCTTAGGCGCCCTTGGCAGCGGCCACTTGGGCAGCCACTTCAGCAGCAAAGTCGTCCACCTTCTTTTCGATGCCTTCGCCCACCACGTACATGGTGAATGCCTTCACATTGGTGTTGGCAGCCTTGAGCATCTGGGCCACGGTTTGCTTGCCGTCGGCAGCCTTCACGAAGACCTGGTCAGCCAGCGAGACTTCCTTCAGGAACTTCTGCACCGAACCTTCCACCATCTTGGCGGCGATGTCGGCGGGCTTGCCGGATTCGGCAGCCTTGCCTTCGGCCACGGCGCGTTCCTTGGCGATCAGATCGGCAGGCACATCGGCGCTGGTCACAGCCACGGGCTTCATGGCAGCCACGTGCATGGCCACGTCCTTGGCGGCGGTGGCGTCACCGTCGAACTCGACGACCACGCCAATGCGGGTGCCGTGCACGTAGGAAGCCAGGCCAGCGCCATTGAAAGCCTTGAAGCGGCGGAAAGACATGTTCTCGCCGATCTTGCCGACCAGGCCCTTGCGCACGTCTTCCAGCGTGGGACCGAAACCGTCTTGCTCATAGGCCAGAGCGCCCAGGGCTTCGATGTCGGCGGGGTTGTGTGCAGCCACCAGCTTGGCAGCAGCGCTGGCCATGGCCAGAAAGCTGTCGTTCTTGGAGACGAAGTCGGTTTCGCTGTTGACTTCGATCATGGCGCCCTTGCCACCGTCGATGAAAGCAGCGATCACGCCTTCGGCCGTGACACGCGAAGCGGCCTTGCCAGCCTTGGTACCCAGCTTGACGCGCAGCAGCTCTTCCGCCTTGGCCATGTCGCCATCGGCCTCGGTCAGTGCCTTCTTGCACTCCATCATGGGGGCGTCGGTCTTGGCGCGCAGTTCAGCGACCATGCTTGCGGTAATTGCAGCCATTTTGTTTCTCCGTCTTCAGTATTCAGTTCTCTACAGGATTCCAGCTAAAAAAAGGGGGCTACCAGAGCCCCGCTTTTTCATCGCGCCGCAGCGCGCAGCCGGGAATTAGGCAGCGGATTCTTCCACTTCCACGAATTCGTCGGTGCCTTCACCGGAAGCAGCCTTGGCCACTTCGTTCAAACGGGCTTCGCGGCCTTCCAGGATGGCGTCGGCCATGCCACGGGCGTACAGTTCCACGGCCTTGGCCGAGTCGTCGTTACCGGGGATGACGTAGTCGATGCCTTCGGGGTTGTGGTTGGTGTCCACCACGCCGATCAGGGGGATGCCCAGCTTCTTGGCTTCGGACACGGCGATCTTGTGGTAGCCCACGTCGATCACGAAGATGGCGTCAGGCAGGGTGTTCATGTCTTGAATACCGCCGATGTCCTTTTCCAGCTTTTCCAGTTCGCGCACGAACATCAGCTGTTCCTTCTTGGACATGGATTCCAGGCCGGCTTCTTGCTGGGCCTTCATTTCCTTCAGACGCTTGATGGAGGTCTTCACGGTCTTGAAGTTGGTCAGCATGCCGCCCAACCAACGCTGGTCCACATAAGGCACGCCAGCACGCTGAGCTTGCTCGGCCACGAATTCACGGGCTTGGCGCTTGGTACCCACCATCAGGATGTTGCCGCCGTTCGAAGCCAGTTGCTTGGCGAACTTCTGGGCGTCCTGGAACATCGGCAGCGACTTTTCCAGGTTGACGATGTGGATCTTGTTGCGGTGACCGAAGATGAACGGAGCCATCTTGGGATTCCAGAAACGGGTTTGGTGACCGAAGTGGACACCGGCTTCCAGCATTTCGCGCATGGTAACGGACATAAAAAACTCCAAAAGGTTGGGTCTAAAATCCAGCTCGATACTTGTGCCGACCGGCACAACACCTTGAGGGAGCTGGTTTGCAATTTGCTTTGCACTGCCTGGCGACCTGCCAAAAGCCTCTGCAAAAACCGCAAACGGTTTTTGGGGCTCCCGGCTTTTCAGCACTCCAAACAAAGTGTGGCTCCATCCATAGACAAAGCCTGCACTGCGCAAAGCCCAAAGATTTTAGCACAGCCCATGAAGCCTGATCTTCTTGCCACCCGCGCTTTACTGCGCGAAGGCCGCAACACGGCCAGCCAGGCGATGGAAGCCTCCATTGCCGCAGCCCAATCTCCCGCCTGCAACCATGTGTTTGCGCGCACTTTTTTCGACAGCGCCCGCGCCAGCGCGGCCCAGACCGCTGCCGGCACCCCGTTGGCCGGCCTGGCTGTTTCCGTCAAGGATTTGTTCGACATACAAGACCACCCCACCACGGCCAGCGCCCGCGCTCTGGCCGACGCGCCCGCCGCCGCACGCGACAGCACGGCAGTGGCCCGCTTGCGCGCTGCAGGTGCCAGCCTGTTGGGCCATACCCATATGGTGGAGTTTGCCTACTCCGGGGTGGGCACCAACCCGCACCACGGCACACCGGCCGCCGTGGATGCCCTGCATGGAAATCACACGCCGCTGCAACCACCCCGCGCCCCCGGAGGCTCATCCTCCGGCGCTGCCGTATCGGTTGCCACGGGCGCTGCCTGGCTGGCCCTGGGCTCGGACACCGGCGGCTCCATTCGCATTCCTGCGGCGCTCAATGGCCTGGTGGGCTTCAAGCCCACGGCCCGCTTGACGCCATTGGATGGCACCGTCCCGCTGGCGCCTTCACTGGACACCGCGGGCGCCCTTACCCACAGCGTGCGAGACGCCATACTGGCCCACGAGATCCTGGCCGCACGCCGGGTGCACACCGGTCAGCGCCCCCTGCAAGGCTGCCGCCTGGCCGTACCCACCACGGTTTTCCTGCAGGCGCTGGACCCGGCGGTGGCCACAGCCTTTGAACGCAGCCTGCAGCGCCTGCGAGCCGCTGGCGCCGAGGTGGTCGAAATCAACTTACCCGAAACCGCCGAACTGGCCAGCATCAACGCCGCCGGAGGCCTGACGGCTGCCGAAAGCCATGCCTGGCACCGCGAGCGGCTGGCCACGCGGGGCGCGCAGTACGACCCGCGCGTGCGCAGCCGCATTGAAAAAGGTGCGCTGATCAGCGCCAGCGACTACCAAGAGTTGCAGCGCCTACGCCACGACTGGCAGCAACGCATGCAGGCCGCAATGCAAGGGTTTGACGCCATGGTCTCGCCCACCGTCCCCATCACAGCACCCCTGATTTCCGAAGTGGCACCTGCAGACGGACTAGACTCCGCAGCCGATGCCCAGCGCGACGCGGCCTTCACCCGCTGCAATATGCTGCTGCTGCGCAACACCAGCGTGGTCAACCAACTCGACGGCTGCGCCATCAGCCTCCCCTGCCACATACCTGGCGAATTGCCTATGGGCGTGATGCTATGGCACAGCATGCTGCAAGATGATGTAGTCCTGGACCTCGCTTTGCAGGCAGAATCCCTGTTTCTTTCGCATTGACACCTACTGCCGGCGGCATTGTCCGCCCGGAGCCAATCTTCCTCCCATGGACATCGCCATTGTCGGCGCCGGCATTGCCGGCATTGCGACTGCCTACGAACTCGCCCAGGACGGGCACCGCGTCACGGTCTACGAGCAGCACAACGCTGCGGCCGAAGGCGCGAGCTTTGCCAACGCTGGCTGGCTGACCCCTACCCTGCTCCAGCCCTGGTCCACCCCGGGCTGGACGCTGCCACTGCGCCAGCAATTGCGCGGCAAACATGCTTTGCTAGAGGCCCCCGGCCCCTGGCTGGGGCACAACTGGCGCTGGCTGCGCCGCTGGAAAGCAGCAGAGCGCCAATGCCAGACCCAAGGCCTGCACAACCCCGCCGCCAGCGCCCTGGAGCAGCTCAGCGCCTTCAGCCAGGTACTGCGCCATGACATCAGTGCCGCCCATGAGCTGAGCACCGAAAGCCACCAGAGCCATCTGGTGCTGCTGCGCAGCACGCAGGACATGCAAAGCATGCAGCCGCTGCTGCAAGCCCTGGGCACCTTGGACGTGCGCGCCCAGCTGCTACCAGCCGATGCCGTGCGCGCCGTGGAACCCGGGCTCAGCCCTGAAGCACCTCTGGCCGGCGCCCTGCACCTGCCCGAGGGCGAGACCATCAACTGCCGCCAATGGACGCAGCAGCTGCGCCAGCTTGCCTTGCAACGCGGCGTGCAACTGCAGTCGAATGCCACCGTGCGCAGCGTCCAAAGCGTGGGCAAACAGGTTCACCTGCTTCTGGAAGGCGACAGCGCTGCCCATCTGCATGATGCCGTGGTGGTCTGCACCGGAGCGTCTCCTGCGCTGCTGGACTGCAGCGGCCTGCGCCTGCCGCTGATGCCCGTACATGGCTACACCATCAGCGCCCCGCTGCGCGACCCCTGCTACGCCCCCCAGGCAGCGGCATTGGACTGGGCCCAGCAATTGGTGATCAGCCGCATCGGCCAGCGCCTGCGCATCAGCGGTGGCGCCGAGCTGGGCACCGCGCCCGATGCCTACAACCAGGACACCCTGGCCCGCATGTACCGCACCCTCAACGACTGGTATCCGGGTGCAGCCCAGCTGTCTTCACCCCAGGTGCAAATCTGGCGCGGCACACGCGGCACCTTGCCCGACGGCTTGCCACTGCTGGGACGCACGACCCAAAGCGGCATCTGGTTCAACCTGGGCCACGGCGCCCACGGCGCAGCCCTGGCCAATGGCTGCGCACGCATCCTGGCAGACCAGATTGCCGGGCGCGATGTTCCCACCGAAGTCCAAGCGCTATCACCGCTGCGCTTCGAGCCTTAAACATCGACCCCGGGGCCAGCCCGGGGCTTTGCTCACACTCCGTCACCATTACAGAAACGGCCGCGGACCGCAGCCGACTCGCTCCACAAAAAAGAGCAGCACAAGCCCACAAGCTCTGCATTTCCGGCTGTTTTCATTCACATTCAAGGACTTCTGCTTGGCCTGAGGCCTGCGCATATCGCGTTGGCCTTTTGCCACAAAAACGGCCAGCACACACCGCTTGTCCATGCACACTGCGGCCATGTCAGTGATCGTCCCGCCTCTTTCGCTCACCCCTTCCCTGCCAGCCCGCCTGCCAACCCTGTTGCGCGCAGCCGGCGGCCACCCCTTGCACGACACCGCGGCCACCCGCCTGATTGAAGCCCAGGCCCTGGCCGCCAACCCACAACCCCGGTTGATGCAGCGCGCCGGGCTCGTCCTGGCCCAGCTGGGGCAAGCGCTGGCCCCACATGCCCGCCAGGTGTGGGTGGCCTGCGGCCCCGGCAACAACGGCGGCGACGGCCTGCAAGCCGCCGCTGCCTTGCAAACCGCGGGCTACACCACCAGCGCCCACTGGCTGGGCACGCCCGAGGATTGCAGCCCTGACACCCTCGCCGCGTGGCGGGCCGCGCAGCAGGCTGGCGTGCAATTGCTGGACACAGCCCCACCGCCGCTGGGCCCGCAGGACCTGGCCATCGACGCCCTGCTCGGCATTGGCGCCACCGCCCACCGCAGCCATGACCCCGGTGACAGCCCGCTCAACCAACTGCTGCAAACGCTCTACCAAAGCCCAGCCCCGGTGCTGTGCGCCGACCTGCCCTCCGGCCTGAACGCCGACACCGGCCGCTACCTGCCCGGCCTGGGTTTTGAACACCCGCCACACAGCGCACGCCATACGCTGAGCTTTCTGACCCTCAAACCCGGCCTGTTCACCAGCCAGGGCCGCGACGCTGCCGGTACCGTGTGGTGGGCCCCTCTGGGCGTGGAGCCCGGCCTGCTCTGCCAGCAACGCCCCAGCGCATTGCTAGGCGGCCCCATGTCCCGGCGCAGCCGTCCCCACGACAGCCACAAAGGCCGTTTTGGCGATGTGACCGTGATCGGGGGGGAAGGCCTTGCGCTGCGCGGCATGGGCATGGGGGGCGCCGCCGTGCTGGCAGCCACCGCCGCCCTGCACCAGGGCGCAGGCCGCGTCATGCTGACCCTGCTGGATGGCGGCAACTGCAAGCTGCTCCCCGAGCAGCCCGAGCTGATGCTGCGCCGCATAGAGGCCCTGCGCTGGGACCAGGGCGTGGTGGTGTGCGGCTGTGGTGGCGGCCAGGCCGTGGCCGCCGTGCTGCCCCAGGTGCTGGAGCAGGCCCACCGCCTAGTGCTGGATGCCGATGCACTGAATGCCATTGCGGCCGACAGCCACCTGCAACGCCTGCTGGCCAGCCGCGCCCATATCGGGCTGCAGACCATTCTCACCCCCCATCCGCTGGAAGCCGCTCGCATGCTGGACCTGCACACCGACGATGTGCAGGCCAACCGCCTGGAGGCCGCGCACGCCCTGGCCCAACAGACCTACAGCACCGTGGTCCTCAAAGGCTCGGGCAGCATCATCCACAGCCCGCACCAGTTGCCCTGCATCAACACCAGCGGCAATGCCCTCCTGGCCACAGGCGGCACTGGTGACGTGTTGGCCGGCATGGTAGCGGCCGCCTGGGCTGCCGGCCTGCCCGCCCACACCGCCGCCCAATGGGCGGTATGGCAGCACGGCCATCTGGCTGACACCTGGCCGGCCCACCTGCCATTGACTGCCAGCGCACTGGCACGCTGTGCATAAGTGAACACGGGCCCCACAAAACAGCAGCCATATTCATAGATGCATGTTTTCACACCTGCACAACTGATGCCCTGCTGCGCTGCGTGTGAAACATGCTGATTAGTGAGCAGCGAATGTCTATCAAAAAAGGGATTCAGAGCCCTAAGCATCTGAATCCCTTGCACAACGCGCTATAGGCGCTCTTGTTTTTACTGCTTCTGCGTTCAGCGTGCCGGCTTGCGCTTGCCCACCTTGCCGCTCTTCACACCCTTGCGTGGCGCGGCCTTGGCTGGCATGGCTGCATCACGCGCCGCCCCACGCCCACCGGGCTGATCGACCGAGGACGCAGCGGGTGCTGCGGCCCCCTGGCCCTGGGCTGAGCGCTCGGGTTTGCGATGGGCGCGCTGTGCGTCACGGCGCTGCCCCTTAGCCTGGGGTTGTACCCGCTCCGCACCAGCCTCACCGCGGGCATTGGGCACAAACACGCCCTCATCCGTATCCTGCACATCGACTTCTTCACGGCGGGCCCGCTTGCCAGCGCGGTTGCGCGTGGGGGCACGCTGGGCGAGCTCGTCTTCGTCGTGCACGATGCGGAAGTCGATCTTGCGACCATCCAGATCCACCCGGCTGACCTGCACGCGCATGCGGGTACCTATGGTGTAGCGGATGCCGGTGCGCTCACCACGCAGCTCCTGGCGGGCCTCGTCAAAGCGGAAGTAGTCGCCACCCAGCTCGGTGATATGCACCAGGCCTTCCACATACATGGCATCCAGCGTGACGAAGATGCCAAAGGTGGTCACCGATGACACCGTGCCGGCAAACTCCTCGCCCAGGTGGTCGCGCATGTATTTGCACTTGAGCCAGGCCTCCACGTCGCGGCTGGCCTCATCGGCACGGCGCTCGTTGGCGCTGCAATGCAGGCCAGCGGCTTCCCAGCCCTGCAACTCGGCCTGGGCGGCACGGTTGAGCGGCTTTTGCCGTGGCTCCACCACGCGCGATGCAAGGCGCTTGGCCAGCTTGGCCTGGGCCTCGCCCGGCGTGGGCAACACAGGCAGGCGGTAGCGCGCATCGTTCAAGGTGGCCTTGATGACACGGTGCACCAGCAAGTCCGGATAGCGGCGGATAGGGCTGGTGAAGTGGGTATAAGCCTCGAACGCCAGACCAAAGTGGCCGTTGTTCTCGGGCGTGTAGAAAGCCTGCATCATGGTGCGCAGCAGCATGGTGTGGATCTGCTGGGAATCAGGCCTGTCCTTCGTGGCGTCGGCAATGGCCTGAAACTCGCGCGGATGCGGCGTGTCGCTGACCGACATGGCCACACCCATGGCCTTGAGATAGCCGCGCAGAATCTCGATTTTCTCCATTGAAGGCCGGTCATGCACGCGGTACAGGCCGTTCTGACCGCTTTGCTCAATGAAATCGGCCGAGCACACATTGGCGGCCAACATGGCCTCTTCAATCAGGCGGTGAGCGTCATTACGCGTGCGGGGCACGATTTTTTCAATGCGGCCGTTGTCGTCGCAAACGATCTGCGTCTCCACCGTGTCGAAATCCACCGCACCGCGGGCATGGCGGGCCTGCAGCAGGGCGCGGTACACATCGTGCAGGTTCAGCAAATCCTGCACCCGCTCCTTGCGCTGCGCAGCCTCGGGGCCACGGGTGTTGGACAGAATGGCGGCCACCTCGGTATAGGTAAAGCGCGCATGGCTGTGCATAACCCCAGGGTAGAACTGGTAGGCATGCAGCTCGCCCTTGGAGGTGATCAGCATGTCGCAGACCATGCACAAACGGTCCACATCGGGGTTGAGCGAGCACAAGCCGTTGCTGAGCTTTTCCGGCAGCATGGGAATCACGCGGCGCGGAAAGTACACGCTGGTGGCGCGCTCATAGCCATCAATGTCGATGGCATTGCCGTTTTGCACATAGTGACTCACATCGGCAATCGCCACCAGCAGACGCCAGCCCTTGCTGCGCCCCACCTTGGCAGGTTCGCAGTACACGGCATCGTCAAAGTCGCGGGCATCTTCACCGTCGATGGTGACCAGGGGCACATCGCGCAGGTCAATACGGTGCTTGCGGTCAGTAGCGCGCACCTTGTCCGGCAGCGCCTTGGCTTCGGCCAGACAGGCATCGCTGAAGACATGGGGCACGCCGTATTTGCGCACGGCGATCTCTATCTCCATGCCCGCATCATCGACTTCACCCAGTACCTCGGTCACACGCCCCACGGGCTGACCAAACAGAGCCGGTGCCTCAGTCAGCTCGACCACCACCACCTGACCGGCCTTGGCCGTGCCAATGGCCGTGCCCGGCACCAACACATCCTGCCCATAGCGCTTGTCTTCAGGCGCCACCAACCAGACACCGCTTTCCTGCAGCAGGCGGCCGATCAGCGTCTTGGTGGGCCGCTCCACAATCTCCAGCACATGGCCTTCCGGGCGGCCACGACGGTCCTGGCCCACTATGCGCACGCGCACCTGGTCTTTGTGCAGCACCGCACGCATCTCATTAGGAGGAAGAAAGATGTCGCCTTCGCCGTCATCCCGCAGGAGGAAGCCATGACCGTCACGATGCCCCTGCACTGTGCCTTCAATTTCTTTCGACAAATTGGCTGTCTTTGCGCGGAGGTTCATTTTTTTACTATACAATTTCAGTCTTTCCTGAGGCGCCCAGGTGGCGGAATTGGTAGACGCACTAGTTTCAGGTACTAGCGGGTAACTCCGTGGAGGTTCGAGTCCTCTCCTGGGCACCAAGTTTAACGACAACCAGCTCTGGTTTTCGTAAAAACAAGGCTCATTGCTACCACAATGATCATGTTTTGCGTAGATAAGGATACGCTTTAGGAAAAGCATCTGCTTGGAAGAGCAGATAAGCCCAGGTGGCGGAATTGGTAGACGCACTAGTTTCAGGTACTAGCGGGTAACTCCGTGGAGGTTCGAGTCCTCTCCTGGGCACCAAATTTTGGGATGGCTGTATTTTCTGCAGCCCTCTTTAGGCAAAATTTTGTGTGCTGTTCATTCATCATTGCAAAGTTTGCCTATGCCCAGGTGGCGGAATTGGTAGACGCACTAGTTTCAGGTACTAGCGGGTAACTCCGTGGAGGTTCGAGTCCTCTCCTGGGCACCAAAAAATTCAATCGCACATCTCCTAGGTGTGCAGCAAGTCAAATCGCCGGCGCTACCACGCCCTTGTAAAACGGTTTGCCTTTGCCCAGGTGGCGGAATTGGTAGACGCACTAGTTTCAGGTACTAGCGGGTAATTCCGTGGAGGTTCGAGTCCTCTCCTGGGCACCAAAAAATCGAAAGCACATGCGCTGGCATGTGCAGCAAGTCAAACTGTTGGCGCTACCACGCCCTTGTTAAACAGTTTTTCTTTGCCCAGGTGGCGGAATTGGTAGACGCACTAGTTTCAGGTACTAGCGGGTAATTCCGTGGAGGTTCGAGTCCTCTCCTGGGCACCAAACACATCAGGCAGTTGTTTCGACAACTGCCTTTTTTGTTTTCTCCCGCTGAAGATCCCCAGCACGCCTTGAGAACAAAACAAAAAGCCCATGCCTGCAGTTACAGACATGGGCTTTTTTAGGGGACGAATACAGGGCACTGCGCCCTAGAGCATTAAGCGCGCAGCAGCTCCAAATCAGCAGCCGCCAACCAGCGCCACTGACCAGGCTGCATGGTCTCCGGCAGCTCCAGGCCGCCAATCTTCCAACGGTGCAGAGACTCCACACGGTTGCCAACGGCCGCCAACATGCGCTTGACCTGGTGGTACTTTCCTTCCGTCAGCGTCAAATCGATGGTGCACTCATCCACCTGCACACAGGCCGCCGCGCGCACAGGTTTGGGGTCATCGTCCAGCACCACGCCCGCCAACAAGCGCTCAACCATTTGCGCCGTCACCGCGTGCTTGGCCGTCACCCGGTACACCTTGGACACATGCTTTTTGGGAGAGCTCATGCGATGGATAAACTGGCCATCATCGCTGAGCAGCAGCAGACCCGTCGTATCCTGGTCCAGACGCCCCACGGCCTGCAGACCCTGGATGGCATTCTTGCTCGGCCGCTGGCGCAGCGGTGCGGGCAGCAAGGTGTAAATACTGGGATGGGCCGAGGGCTTTTGCGAGCATTCCGTGCCCGCCGGCTTGTACAGCAGCACATAGCCTTTTTCGTGATATTCCCAATCCACACCCTGCACGCGGAATTTCAACCCCTCCGGCTCCAGATCCAGCGTGGAGTCCGTGGTGCGCTGCATCTCACCATCCACGCACACCTCGACCCAGCCTTGCTGCACCAGGCCGGAACACACACGGCGAATACCAAAACCCTGGGAGTACAGAATATCTTGCAACTGCATAACGATTACCTTGCACGATTGCTCTTAGCAATCCTTGATAGCACATTCAAAAGCCGTAGCACACCCAACGCGCCTACCCAGGCTTTCCAAGAATTTTCACACTAAAGCCAGATGTGGCATGCTGCAGATGCTATTGATTTCACTGCAGCACACAAGACAAAACCCCCAGCCTCTTGCGAGAGCTGGGGGTGTTGCGCTTGTAAGAGCCTGACGATGACCTACTTTCACACGGGAACCCGCACTATCATCGGCGCAAATTCGTTTCACTGTCCTGTTCGGGATGGGAAGGAGTGGTACCAAATCGCTATGGTCATCAGGCATAACTTGTAAAGCTGCAGATATTCCTATCTACAACTCAAATTCATAGAGTCTTTAATCAGCGATTATCTTGATTGCGTAAAACTTGGCATAACTAGTCTGAACTGCATGGCAGTCAAAGTTATAGGGTCAAGCCTCTCGGGCAATTAGTACTGGTTAGCTTAACGCATTACTGCGCTTCCACACCCAGCCTATCAACGTCGTGGTCTACAACGACCCTTCAGGGGGCTCAGGGCCCCGGCAGATCTCATCTTGAAACGAGTTTCCCGCTTAGATGCTTTCAGCGGTTATCTCTTCCACACGTAGCTACCCTGCGATGCCACTGGCGTGACAACAGGTACACCAGAGGTGTGTCCACTCCGGTCCTCTCGTACTAGGAGCAGGCTTCCTCAAATCTGCAACGCCCACGGAAGATAGGGACCAAACTGTCTCACGACGTTTTAAACCCAGCTCACGTACCTCTTTAAATGGCGAACAGCCATACCCTTGGGACCGACTACAGCCCCAGGATGAGATGAGCCGACATCGAGGTGCCAAACACCGCCGTCGATATGAACTCTTGGGCGGTATCAGCCTGTTATCCCCAGAGTACCTTTTATCCGTTGAGCGATGGCCCTTCCATACAGAACCACCGGATCACTATGTCCTGCTTTCGCATCTGCTCGACTTGTCAGTCTCGCAGTTAAGCACGCTTATGCCATTGCACTATCGTCACGATGTCCGACCGTAACTAGCGTACCTTCGAACTCCTCCGTTACGCTTTGGGAGGAGACCGCCCCAGTCAAACTGCCTACCATGCACTGTCCCCGATCCAGATAATGGACCTAGGTTAGAACCTCAAACGCACCAGGGTGGTATTTCAACGTTGGCTCCACCAGAACTAGCGTCCTGGCTTCAAAGCCTCCCACCTATCCTACACAGATCCGTTCAAAGTCCAATACAAAGCTACAGTAAAGGTTCATGGGGTCTTTCCGTCTTTCCGCGGGGAGATTGCATCATCACAAACATTTCAACTTCGCTGAGTCTCAGGAGGAGACAGTGTGGCCATCGTTACGCCATTCGTGCAGGTCGGAACTTACCCGACAAGGAATTTCGCTACCTTAGGACCGTTATAGTTACGGCCGCCGTTTACTGGGACTTCAATCAAGAGCTTGCACCCCATCATTTAATCTTCCAGCACCGGGCAGGCGTCACACCCTATACGTCCACTTTCGTGTTTGCAGAGTGCTGTGTTTTTATTAAACAGTCGCAGCCACCGATTTTTTGCAACCCCTTTTAGCTCCGTTTGTTCAACTTCACTTACTTGGGGCATACCTTCTCCCGAAGTTACGGTATCAATTTGCCGAGTTCCTTCTCCTGAGTTCTCTCAAGCGCCTTAGAATACTCATCTCGCGCACCAGTGTCGGTTTGCGGTACGGTCGTCAATAGCTGAAGCTTAGTGGCTTTTCCTGGAAGCAGGGTATCACTCACTTCGTGTGCAAGCACACTCGTTATCACCCCTCATCTAAGCCCGGCGGATTTGCCTACCAGGCACGACTACAGGCTTGAACCAACATATCCAACAGTTGGCTGAGCTAACCTTCTCCGTCCCCACATCGCACTATTGATCGGTACAGGAATATTGACCTGTTTCCCATCAGCTACGCATCTCTGCCTCGCCTTAGGGGCCGACTCACCCTACGCCGATGAACGTTGCGTAGGAAACCTTGCGCTTACGGCGAGGGGGCTTTTCACCCCCTTTAACGCTACTCATGTCAGCATTCGCACTTCTGATACCTCCAGCACCCGTCTCCAGGCACCTTCACAGGCTTACAGAACGCTCTCCTACCACGTGCAATAAATTGCACATCCGCAGCTTCGGTAACTGGCTTAGCCCCGTTACATCTTCCGCGCAGGACGACTCGATCAGTGAGCTATTACGCTTTCTTTAAATGATGGCTGCTTCTAAGCCAACATCCTGACTGTTTTAGCCTTCCCACTTCGTTTCCCACTTAGCCAATTTTAGGGACCTTAGCTGGCGGTCTGGGTTGTTTCCCTCTTGAGTCCGGACGTTAGCACCCGGTGCTCTGTCTCCCAAGCTGTACTCGTCGGTATTCGGAGTTTGCATAGGTTTGGTAAGTCGCCATGACCCCCTAGCCTAAACAGTGCTCTACCCCCGACGGTAATACTTGAGGCACTACCTAAATAGTTTTCGGAGAGAACCAGCTATTTCCAAGTTTGTTTAGCCTTTCACCCCTATCCACAGCTCATCCGCTGATTTTGCAACATCAGTCGGTTCGGACCTCCAGTACCTGTTACGGCACCTTCATCCTGGCCATGGATAGATCACTTGGTTTCGGGTCTACACCCAGCGACTGGACGCCCTATTCGGACTCGATTTCTCTACGCCTCCCCTATTCGGTTAAGCTTGCCACTGAATGTAAGTCGCTGACCCATTATACAAAAGGTACGCAGTCACCCCTTAGGGCTCCTACTTTTTGTAAGCATGCGGTTTCAGGATCTATTTCACTCCCCTCCCGGGGTTCTTTTCGCCTTTCCCTCACGGTACTGGTTCACTATCGGTCGATTACGAGTATTTAGCCTTGGAGGATGGTCCCCCCATATTCAGACAAGGTTTCTCGTGCCCCGCCCTACTTTTCTCTAGCTTAGTACCACCGTTCGGTTTTCACATACGGGGCTATCACCCACTATGGCCGGACTTTCCATTCCGTTTTGTTAACCAATCGACTATCACTAGAAGGCTGTTCCGAATTCGCTCGCCACTACTATCGGAATCTCGGTTGATGTCTTTTCCTCTGGGTACTTAGATGTTTCAGTTCTCCAGGTTCGCCTCGCATACCTATGTATTCAGTATGCGATACCCTTGCGGGTGGGTTTCCCCATTCAGAAATCTCCGGATCAAAGCTTATTTGCCAGCTCCCCGAAGCTTATCGCAGGCTATCACGTCTTTCGTCGCCTGTAATCGCCAAGGCATCCACCACATGCTCTTAGTCACTTGACCCTATAACTTTGACCTCTATCGCTAGAGATCGCCATTTCGGTGTTCAAAGACTTGTGAGGTCTCTCACCTCACGCGTTATGCCGTAATGTGAATAATTCCTCGATATTGCTATCTTGGAGATATTCGTCATTACTAGATAATTTCGCATTCGCAAAATATCTGTTTTGACGCAATCAAAATGTTGCTGGCGGCACGGTGCGAATATCTTTCGACTTCGCTTTCCACCAGCAACGCTGATTTCGACTCTATGAATTTTTAAAGAACAGCCTATTGATCGTGTCGATCAATACAAAAGCAGTCTTTGCAAGACTGCTTTTGTATTAAACGCTTTTCAGTGCGAAGCCAACGATTGTAGCACCTTCTCAGGCGCAGTTTTCGTTGGTGGAGGATGACGGGATCGAACCGACGACCCCCTGCTTGCAAAGCAGGTGCTCTCCCAGCTGAGCTAATCCCCCGGGATCCTCTGCACTGGCATTGGAATTTGATGGTGGGTCTAGTTGGGCTCGAACCAACGACCCCTGCGTTATCAACACAGTGCTCTAACCAGCTGAGCTACAGACCCATTCCTCAACGCCGCAAATCTCTTTGCAGCCTTGCGGCTTGTTCCAACAACCGATAAGTGTGGACGTTCAAACTTGATTGCTCTGTTTTCCAGAAAGGAGGTGATCCAGCCGCACCTTCCGATACGGCTACCTTGTTACGACTTCACCCCAGTCACGAACCCCGCCGTGGTAAGCGCCCTCCTTGCGGTTAGGCTACCTACTTCTGGCGAGACCCGCTCCCATGGTGTGACGGGCGGTGTGTACAAGACCCGGGAACGTATTCACCGTGACATTCTGATCCACGATTACTAGCGATTCCGACTTCACGCAGTCGAGTTGCAGACTGCGATCCGGACTACGACTGGCTTTATGGGATTAGCTCCCCCTCGCGGGTTGGCAACCCTTTGTACCAGCCATTGTATGACGTGTGTAGCCCCACCTATAAGGGCCATGAGGACTTGACGTCATCCCCACCTTCCTCCGGTTTGTCACCGGCAGTCCCATTAGAGTGCTCAACTAAATGTAGCAACTAATGGCAAGGGTTGCGCTCGTTGCGGGACTTAACCCAACATCTCACGACACGAGCTGACGACAGCCATGCAGCACCTGTGTTACGGCTCTCTTTCGAGCACTCCTCTATCTCTAAAGGATTCCGTACATGTCAAAGGTGGGTAAGGTTTTTCGCGTTGCATCGAATTAAACCACATCATCCACCGCTTGTGCGGGTCCCCGTCAATTCCTTTGAGTTTCAACCTTGCGGCCGTACTCCCCAGGCGGTCAACTTCACGCGTTAGCTTCGTTACTGAGTCAGTTAAGACCCAACAACCAGTTGACATCGTTTAGGGCGTGGACTACCAGGGTATCTAATCCTGTTTGCTCCCCACGCTTTCGTGCATGAGCGTCAGTGCAGGCCCAGGGGATTGCCTTCGCCATCGGTGTTCCTCCGCATATCTACGCATTTCACTGCTACACGCGGAATTCCATCCCCCTCTGCCGCACTCCAGCCTTGCAGTCACAATGGCAGTTCCCAGGTTGAGCCCGGGGATTTCACCACTGTCTTACAAAACCGCCTGCGCACGCTTTACGCCCAGTAATTCCGATTAACGCTTGCACCCTACGTATTACCGCGGCTGCTGGCACGTAGTTAGCCGGTGCTTATTCTTACGGTACCGTCATGACCTCTCTTTATTAGAAAAAGGCTTTTCGTTCCGTACAAAAGCAGTTTACAACCCGAGGGCCTTCATCCTGCACGCGGCATTGCTGGATCAGGCTTTCGCCCATTGTCCAAAATTCCCCACTGCTGCCTCCCGTAGGAGTCTGGGCCGTGTCTCAGTCCCAGTGTGGCTGGTCGTCCTCTCAGACCAGCTACAGATCGCAGGCTTGGTAAGCCTTTACCCCACCAACTACCTAATCTGCCATCGGCCGCTCCAGTTGCGCAAGGCCTTGCGGTCCCCTGCTTTCAACCTCAGTTCTCATGCGGTATTAGCCACTCTTTCGAGTAGTTATCCCCCACAACTGGGCACGTTCCGATGTATTACTCACCCGTTCGCCACTCGCCACCAGACCGAAGTCCGTGCTGCCGTTCGACTTGCATGTGTAAAGCATGCCGCCAGCGTTCAATCTGAGCCAGGATCAAACTCTACAGTTCGATCTTGAATTTAAAGTCTTTCGACTACTCACTCACTTGACGGAATCAAGAAAGATTTCTCTTTCCTCATTACTGTTTTTGTGAGCGTTTGTTTTAGTTCCAAAGAACTTGGCAATCGCCTTCAAACGCCCACGCTTATCGGCTGTACATTTTTAATGAATCCACTCAAAAACCACCAGGCCTTCAAGCTTGACTCGCTGCGATCAGCGAAGCCTTGTATTGTAGCACAACTTTCATTGCACAGATCAAAGTTCTTAAACTTTTTGCAAGCACCCCAAGGATTCTTGCAAAAAGAAAAAGCCTTTCGGCTTTTTCTTTGATCTGGCGGAAACGGAGGGATTCGAACCCTCGATGAGGCTCTACACCCCATACTCCCTTAGCAGGGGAGCACCTTCGGCCACTCGGTCACGTTTCCGCAATGACGCTATTGTAAGCAGCTTTTTGGGCCGCTCAGGCAAAGTTGCGAAAATTATTCGCTTTTGTCCAAACCGAAGGCGGTGTGCAGGGAGCGCACGGCCAGCTCCAGGTACTTTTCATCGATGACCACCGAGGTCTTGATCTCCGAGGTGGAGATCATCTGAATGTTCACACCTTCCTGGCTCAGCGCACGGAACATGGTGGAGGCCACGCCCACATGGCTGCGCATGCCGATGCCGACGATGCTCACCTTGGCGATGTTGGGATTGCCCACCACTTCCGAAGCGCCCAGTGCCGGAGCCACCTTCTCGCGCAGCAGCTCCAGTGCGCGCTGGTAGTCGCCCTGGCTGACGGTGAAGGAGAAGTCGGTCTTACCTTCCTTGGAGATGTTCTGGATGATCACATCGACTTCGATGTTGGCATCGGCCACGGGGCCCAGGATGCCGGCAGCAATGCCGGGGGTGTCGGGCACGCCCAGCACGGATATCTTGGCTTCGCCGCGGTTGAATGCGATGCCGGATACGACGGCCTTTTCCATTTTTTCGTCTTCCTCAAAAGTAATCAGCGTGCCGGACTTGGCTTCTTCTTCCAGATCGATGTCCCAGGGCGTGAAGCTGGAGAGCACGCGCATGGGCACCTTGTACTTACCAGCAAATTCCACCGAGCGGATCTGCAGCACCTTGGAGCCGAGGCTGGCCATCTCCAGCATTTCCTCGAAGCTCACCGTGGTCAGGCGCTTGGCTGCCGGCACCACGCGGGGGTCGGTGGTGTAGACGCCATCCACATCGGTATAGATCAGGCATTCGTCGGCCTTGAGCGCTGCAGCAATGGCCACGGCCGAGGTGTCGGAGCCGCCACGACCCAGCGTGGTGATGTTGCCCAACGGGTCAATGCCCTGGAAGCCGGTGATGATGACCACGCGGCCGGCGTCCAGATCGGCACGCACGCGCTGGTCATCAATGGATTCGATGCGCGCCTTGGTGTAGCTGCTGTTGGTGCGCACAGGCACTTGCCAACCCGAATAGCTCACCGCGCCCATGCCTTCGGATTGCAGCGCAATCGCCAGCAGGGCAGACGAAGCCTGCTCGCCCGTGGAGGCCAGCATGTCGAGTTCGCGGTAATAAGAGGTTTGGGGGCTGGCGGGTGCCAATTCGCTGGCCAGGCCCAGCAGACGATTGGTTTCACCACTCATGGCACTGGGAACGACCACCACTTGGTGACCTGCCCGAGCCCATTTGGCCACGCGCTTGGCAACGTTGCGAATGCGCTCTGTCGAGCCCATCGAAGTGCCGCCGTATTTATGAACGATCAGTGCCATTGGATAACAGGGGTGACGAAACTGCTTGCCACGGCGCTGGAGGAACGGTGTGCTGTTTTGGCGCGCCGCCGGTTTTCGTGCTAAGGAATGTAGACCAAAACTCAGGGATTGTACCAAGCGAGCCTGCTGCCCTGCCTCACCACAAACCCGTACCCCACCTTGATATGGATACGGTGCCCTCGCGTGCTGCAATGGCTGATCTGGCGCAGCAGCTCGCGCAGCTGGGCGGCCGACGGCGTAGCGCCATGCGACTGCAGCAGCCACTGGCGTAGCAGCTGGGCCTGGCGCTCGGGCGCCAGCGCCTGCACGGCCTTGATCTGCGGAGGCACACCCACGGCCTGCAAATCGCCCTGAGCCTGGGCCACCAACAGCCGCTGCGCCTGGGCCGCATGCTGGCTGCTGCGGGCAAACGTGTCGCGAAACTGCGGGAACACCTGCTCCAGCACCGGCAGCAGCTGGTGGCGTATGCGGTTGCGGGTGTAGCGCGCATCGGTGTTGCTCGGGTCTTCCACCCAGGGCAGGCCCCGCTCCACCAACCAGCTGCGCACGTCGGCGCCGGCCACCTGCAGCAGTGGCCGGCACCAATCCAGCCCGCCGCGCTGCAAATGCCGGGGCATGGCCGCCAGACCGGGCAGGCCGGCACCACGCGACAGCGCCAGCAGCAGCGTTTCCACCTGGTCGTCCGCATGCTGGGCCAGCACCACCGTGGCCATGGGTCGCTCAAAGCCCTGCAAGGCCTGTTGCGTCAGCGCCGCGTAGCGATGGCGCCGGGCCGCCTCTTCCGGGCTATCACCCGCAGCGGGGCGGGCATCCACCTGCGCCACCACCAAGGGCACTTGCAGCGCAGCGCATGTGCTGCGGCAATGTGCGGCAAAACCATCGGCAGCGGCCTGCAGGCCGTGGTGCACATGGATGGCATGCACCTGCCCCGGCCAACGCTGGGCACAGGCATGCAGCAGCGTGCTGGAATCCGCCCCGCCGCTATAAGCCACAGCCAGCGGCAGCGCGGGATGGCTTTCGGCAAAGGCTTGCAGCGCCTGGTCCACGGACTGGGTCATGCGCCCTCCTTGCGGTCTTGGCGACCATGGTTACAGCGGGCGGCGCAAAGCGCCCCATAAAACCATAGCTGCTGCCGCATATATATAGCCAATCTCCGGTACAAATCCATCGCAGATGCTTTATCTGTATACGGTCGCAGCTCATCTTCTTGCAAAGCGCAGCGCCAAGAAAAATGGCCCCGAAGGGCCATGGGGGCAGCGTGTTGCATGCCAGTCATTGCAGAACCAGCGCCTTAGCTGGCCTTGGTGTCGGTGTAGCGACCATAGCTTTGCAGGCGCTCGTAGCGGCGGTCCTGCAGTTCCTTGGGCTTGAGGTCGGCCAGCTGGCGCCAGGCATCGCTCAGACCACGCTTGAGGAAGGAGGCCATCTGCTTGGTGTCGCGATGGGCACCGCCCACGGGCTCGTTGATGATCTTGTCCACCAGGCCCAGGGCCTTCAGGCGGTGGGCGGTGATGCCCATGGCCTCGGCAGCTTCCGGGGCTTTTTCGCCGGTCTTCCACAGAATGGAGGCGCAGCCTTCGGGGCTGATGACCGAGTACACGGAGTACTGCAGCATCAGCACCTGGTCGGCCACGGCAATGGCCAGGGCGCCGCCCGAACCACCTTCACCGATGATGGTGGTGATGATGGGGGTTTGCAACTGGGCCATCTCGAAGATGTTGCGGCCAATGGCTTCGGACTGGCCGCGCTCTTCCGCATCGATGCCGGGGAAGGCGCCCGGCGTGTCGACAAAGGTGAACACCGGCAGCTTGAACTTCTCGGCCGTCTTCATCAGACGCAGCGCCTTGCGATAGCCCTCGGGGCGCGTCATGCCAAAGTTGCGCAGTGCGCGCTCCTTGGTGTCGCGGCCTTTTTGGTGACCGATGACCATGCAGGGCTGGCCGTTGAAGCGCGCCATGCCACCGATGATGGATTTGTCGTCCGAGAAATGGCGGTCGCCATGCATCTCGACAAAGTCGGTGAAGCACTCGCGCACATAATCCAGCGTGTAAGGGCGCTCGGGGTGTCGCGCAATCTTGGTGATCTGCCAGGGCGACAGGTCACTGTAGATGTCCTTGGTGAGCTGGTTACTCTTTTTACTCAGCTGGTCAATTTCTTCCGAAATATCGACAGCACTTTCGGTCTGCACATAACGCAGTTCTTCGATCTTGGCTTCGAGTTCGGCAATGGGCTGTTCGAAGTCCAGAAAAGTCTTTTTCGCCAAAATTATTCTCCTTGTCCCGGCCTCGCCTAGAGGGGCCTACGGAACACATCAATAGGTCACAGGCTGCGGGTCGAGCGAGCGCCAAATATACCAAGTCGCCACGGTGCACCAGGGTTTCCAGGCCTCGGCGACTTCACGGACATCGCTGCGGCTGACGGCTTCGCCCGAGAAATAGTTCTCGCTGATGCCCTTGAGCAATCCGGCGTCATCCAGCGCCAGCACATTGGGCCGCTGCAGGTAGAACACCAGGAACATTTCCGCGGTCCAACGGCCTATGCCGCGGATGGCGGTGAGCTCGGTGATGATGGCCTCATCGTCCATGCCCCCCCACTCCTGCACATGCAGGCGGTCTTCGGTGAAATGCACCGCCAAGTCCACCAGATAGTCCACCTTGCGGGCAGACAGTCCGGCGGCGCGCATGTCATCCACCTTCAGGCGCAGCAGCTGGGAAGGCGACAGGCCTTCGGGCAGCAGCGCCAGCAGTTTTTTCCATTGGGCAGAGGCCGACTTGGCCGCCACCTGCTGACCCAGGATGGAGCGCGCCAGCGTCACAAACGCATCGCCGCGCGTGACCAAGGTCTCCCCCGGGTATTGGGGAATCAGTCGGCGCAGCACCCGGTCTTTTTTGACCAGATGCTTGCACGCCTCTGCCCAGTAGGCCGGCGCATGTTGCGGCGGCACAGGCAGTTCTTTCAAAGAGGATGCCATGGGAGTGTCCTGTGCCCTACTGGGCGGCCTCCCAGGTGGTGCCAGCAGCAGAGTCCTTGAGCACAATGCCCTCGGCCAGCAAGGCCTGGCGAATGCGGTCGGCCTCGGCCCAGTTCTTTTCGGCCTTGGCAGCGGCGCGGGCTGCAATCTGCGCCTCGATGGCGGCGGCGTCCACACCGGCGGCACCGGCCTGCAAAAACTGCTGCGGATCGTCCTGCAGCAAGCCCAGCACCGCGCCCAAGGCCTTTAGCAAGCCCGCCACTTCGGGCGACTTGCTGCGGTTCACCTCGGCGGCCAGCTCGAACAGCACGGCCACGGCTTCGGGCGTGCCGAAGTCTTCGTCCATGGCGGACTTGAAGCGGGCCGCATGGGTGTTCGCCCAGTCGATCTGAACCTCGTCCGCAGCCACCATGCTCAGCGCGGTGTACAAACGCTTCAAGGCGCTGCGCGCATCATCCAGGTGCACATCGCTGTAGTTCAGCGGGCTGCGGTAGTGGCTGCGCACCACGAAGAAGCGCACGGTCTCGGCGTCGTACTCCTTGAGCACATCGCGGATGGTGAAAAAGTTGCCCAGCGACTTGGACATCTTCTCGTTATCCACGTTGATGAAGCCGTTGTGCATCCAGGTCTGGGCAAGCTGCTTGCCCGTGGCGCCCTCGCTCTGGGCGATCTCGTTTTCGTGGTGGGGGAACTGCAGGTCCGCACCGCCGCCGTGAATATCAAAGCTCTCGCCCAGCAGGGCGCAACCCATGGCCGAGCATTCGATATGCCAACCGGGGCGGCCTTCGCCAAAGGGGCTTTGCCATTTCACATCGGCCGGCTCTTCGGGCTTGGAGGATTTCCACAGCACAAAGTCTAGCGGGTCCAGCTTGCCGTCCTGCACGGCCACGCGCTCGCCAGCATTGAGCTCGTCCAGCGACTTGCCCGACAACTTGCCGTAGCCAGGGAACTTGCGCACGGCAAAGTTCACATCGCCGTTGCCCGCCTGATATGCCAAGCCTTTTTGCTGCAGCTGGCCAATCATGGACAGCATCTGCGGCACATAGTCGGTGGCGCGCGGCTCATGGTCGGGGCGCGCAATGCCCAGGGCATCGGCGTCCTGGTGCAGGGCGGCAATCATGCGGTCGGTCAGGCCGCGAATGGTCTCGCCGTTTTCCACCGCGCGCCTGATGATCTTGTCGTCAATGTCGGTGATGTTGCGCACATAGGTGACCTGGTAGTCACTGGCACGCAGCCAGCGCTGGACCACGTCAAAAGCCACCATGGAGCGCGCATGGCCCAGGTGGCAAAGGTCGTACACGGTCATGCCGCATACATACATGCGGACATGGCCCGGCACCAATGGCACAAACGCTTGCATGGCACGCGACAGCGTGTTGTAGATACGCAAACTCATGGAGGTGTGTCTTGTTCACAGAGAAGGGGGAAGCGCTTGTGGCCGGCCCGTCCGACCCTGCGTTCCCAGCAGCGAAAAAGGGGTGTCCAGGCGGCCTTTGCTACGCACAGTGGCCCGACACCCCTCAGCTACAATGCGTCGCAGTATAAAGCCCCCCGTGCGGGGGCGCCGTCATCTCCTCGAAAGCACCTACTTCATGTCCCTGCGCCCCGCACTTTTCTGCACCTTGCGCGCCCTCACCGTGGCGGCCCTGCTGGCGGCCGGTGGCGCGGCCCATGCCGATGATTACAGCGACGTGGCCAAGCTGGTGCGCGAAGGCAAGACTGCCCAAGCCATTACCCAGGCCGACAAATACCTGAGCGCCAACCAGCGTGACCCGCAGATGCGTTTTCTCAAAGGCACGGCCCAGGCCGCAGCCGGCCAGAACGACGAGGCCATCACCACCTTCACGCAGCTGACCGAGGAATACCCCGAGCTGCCCGAACCCTATAACAACCTGGCCGTGATCTACGCCAGCCAGGACCGCCTGGACCAGGCCCGCAGCGCGCTGGAAACCGCCGTGCGCAACAACCCGGGCTATGCGGTGGCACATGAAAACCTGGGCGACATCTATGCCCGCCTGGCCTTTCAGTCATACAGCCGCTCGCAGCAGCTGCGCGGCCCCAACAAGGCCCTCAAGCTCAAGCTGTCCACCTTGCGTAGCCTGCTGCAAGCACCCGCTCCGCACTGAGCCCCTAGCATCCCCCATTTGCACCGCATGGCAGCACCGCCGCAGCGCCCAGGCTGCCTTGCAGGATTGACCGATTTTTTTGGAACCCCACCCATGTTTAACCGTAGAAAAGCCGCTCTCACGCTCGCAGCATCCGCACTGGCGGCCAGCATTTTCGCAGCGCCCGCCTGGGCCCAAAGCGGGCCTCCTCGCGTCAAGCTGACCACCAGCATGGGCGACATCGTGCTGGAACTGAACCCCAGCGCGGCCCCCAAGACGGTGGAGAACTTTCTGCTGTATGTGAACGACAAGCACTACGACGGCACGGTGTTCCACCGCGTCATGGACGGTTTCATGATCCAGGGCGGCGGCTTTACCGCCGACCTGCAGCAAAAGCCCACGCGCGCACCCATTCCGCTGGAAGCCAAGAACGGCCTGAAGAACGACAAATACACCATCGCCATGGCCCGCACCGGCAACCCGAATTCGGCCACGGCCCAGTTCTTCATCAACGTGGCCAACAACGACTCGCTCAACGCCCCCAAGCCCGACGGCTACGGCTATGCGGTGTTCGGCAAGGTGGTGGAGGGCATGGAAACCGTCGACAAAATCCGCACCGTTCCTACGGGCAACCGTGGCATGCACCAAAATGTGCCCACGACACCGGTCACCATCACCAAAGCCACCGTGCTGCGCTGATGCGACCCCGGGCAACCGCCCTCCCCTTTTCGATTGAGAGAAAGACTGCTTTATGAGCAACCCACAAGTTGAACTGCATATCACCATCAACGTGGCCGATACCGCTACCCCCGGCGTGATCACCCTGGAGCTGGATGCTGTGAATGCGCCCAAGTCCACCGAGAACTTCCTGAACTACGTGAACCAGGGCTTCTACAACGGCACCATTTTTCACCGCGTGATCAAGAACTTCATGATCCAGGGCGGTGGTTTCAGCGCCGACATGAAGCAAAAGGAATCGGGTGAACCCATCGAAAACGAGGCCAAGAACGGCCTGAAGAACGACAAGTACACCATCGCCATGGCCCGCACCAGCGATCCGCACAGCGCCACGGCCCAGTTCTTCATCAACACCGTGGACAACGCTTTCCTGAACCACACCGCCCCCACCGGCCAAGGCTGGGGCTATGCAGTGTTCGGCAAAGTGGTCAAGGGTGAAGACGTGGTGGAAGCCATCAAGAAGGTGCGCACCACGCGCAAGGGCTTCCACGACGACGTGCCTTTCGACGCCGTGGTGATCGACAAGGCTGTGGCCATCTAACTCCCCCTGAGGCGCTACGCGCCTTCACCCCTCTCTCGCTTGCGCGGGAGGGGGACGACACCAGCGCGGCGGGGCGGCCCTTGCGCGGTGTCCCTCACTTGGGCCCGCGCCCAGTTTTGTGCGCTGCGGGTCGTGCGCCGCACCCAAGATCATTGAATTGATGCAAGACCCCCGTACAACCGCCCCCTCCGTAGCGCAGCTGCTGGCTGCGCCCAACTGGCGCACGGTCGATGTGATTTCAGACCTGCACCTGCAGCCCTCGGAGCCGCAGACCGTGCAGGCTTGGCGCGACTATCTGGCACGCACCACGGCCGATGCCGTGTTCATTCTGGGCGATCTGTTTGAAGTCTGGGTGGGCGACGATGCCCTCGACGAGCCCGGCAGCTTCGAAGCCGAATGCGCCCAGGTGCTGCACGCCGCTGCACAGCAACGCCCGCTGTTCTTCATGGTGGGCAACCGTGACTTTCTGGCAGGCAGTGCCTTTTTGGCGCGCACCGGCATGACCGGCCTGGCCGAGCCCACGGTGCTGGTCTGGCCACATGGTGAGGGTCAGCGCCGCATTCTGCTCAGCCATGGCGACGCCCTGTGCCTGGACGATGTGCAGTACCAGCAATTCCGCGCCCTGTCGCGCTCGGCAGCCTGGCAGCAGCAGGTGCTGGCCCAGCCGCTGGCCGTGCGCCGCGCCATTGGCAAATCGGCCCGCAGCGAGAGCGAGCAGCGCAAGCAGGCTGGCGTCCCCTATGCCGATGCCGATGCCCAGATGAGCCGCACCTGGATGGACGCAGCCCAGGCCCAATGGCTGGTGCATGGCCATACCCACCAACCTGCCGACCACCCCCTGGCCGATGGCCGCTGGCGCATCGTCACCAGCGACTGGCATCTCGACGCCGACCACGATGACGGCCCCCAGCGCAGCGAAGTGCTGCGCCTCACGCCCCAGGGCTGGCAGCGCCTGCCCCCCGAGGCAGCGTGAAAGCGACCGCCCTCTGCCGCGCCCGCAGGTCACAGGCATGAACTGGCAACGCCTGCTCCCTGCCTGGGCCCGCCGCACTGCGGTGCGGGCCGGCGCCCTGGCTCCACAGCCCGTGCCCACCGCGTTGTGGCAGTCCACCGTGGCCCTCTACCCTTTTCTGGCCAGCCTCACGCCGGCCGAAGACGCCCAGCTGCAGCTGCTGGTAGCGCATTTTCTGCAGCACAAGGAATTCAGCGGCGCCCATGGCCTGGAAATCACCGATGCCATGGCCGTGGCCATTGCCGCCCAGGCCTGCGTGCTGCTACTGTACTGGGGCGAGCCCGCCGATGCCCTGCGCTGGTATGCCGATTTTGTCGGCATCGTGGTGCAGCCAGATGATGTGATCGCCCGCCGCAAGGTGGTGGACGAGGCCGGCGTGGTCCACCACTACAACGAGGAGCTGATGGGCGAGGCCATGGAGGGCGGCCCCATCATGCTCAGCTGGGCCGCCGTGCAACCCGGCCATGCGCTATTGGCCGCGCACAGCAACGTGGTGATCCACGAATTCGCCCACAAGCTGGACCTGCGCGATGGCAGTGCCAACGGCTGCCCGCCCCTGCCCGCTGGCTTTATGGGGCAGCACAGCGCCAGCGCCGCCCGCCAGGCCTGGAGCGCCATCTGGAGTCCGGCGTATCAGCTGTTTCGCGAGCAGGTGATCTGCCACGAGCGCTTTGGCCAAGCCGCACCCTGGCTGGATGCCTATGGCGCCACCGACCCGGCCGAATTCTTTGCCGTGGCCTGCGAAGGCTATTGGGTGGATCGCGAACGCATGGCCCAGGAGCTGCCCAGTGTGACGGCCGCCCTGGATGCTTTTTTCCAACACCCCCCTGAACACTGATGACCTGCTCTGCCAATCAGAGCACGACCAGCTCCCGTTCTATAGCCCAACGCCGGATTTGATAAAGAATGCGCTGCCTGTGCAGGTGCTGCGCAAAAAGAGACTCGCCCATCGGAATAGCCGGCGCATCACCAGCGGCCGAATGTGGCATAGCCCGCGAAACTGGCACGCCCCAAGCCAGAGACGGCCAGCAAGGGCCGCCCCGCAGCAAAGGCCGTCGTCCCCCTTGGGGGAAGGCGCGTTAGCGACTCAGGGGGGGATAGGATTAACTCGCCGCCGCGCGCGGCACAAAGTTATTGCCCACGATTTCCCCCAGGGGCGAATTGGCGGCCTGTGCGCGCAATAGCTGCTGTGTGGCCAGAGGCAGCAAGGGAAAGACCAGCTCGGCAAAGCGGTAAGCCTCTTCCAGGTGCGGATAGCCGGAGAAGATAAAGCTGTCTATGCCCAGGGCCGCGTATTCCTCTATGCGCGCGGCCACCTGCTGGGGATTGCCCACCAAGGCCGTGCCCGCACCGCCGCGTACCAGGCCCACGCCGGCCCACAGGTTGGGGCTGACTTCCAGATCAGCGCGGCTGCGCTTGCGGCCACCGGCGTGCAGCGCGCTCATGCGGCGCTGACCTTCGGAATCCATGCGCGCCAGTGCCGCCTGGGCTTGCTGCACGGTGTCGTCACTGAGGTGGCTGATCAGGGATTCGGCGGCCTGCCAGGCTTGCTCCTCGGTTTCGCGCACGATGACATGCAAGCGTATGCCAAAGCGCAGTGTCCGGCCATGGCGGGCTGCCTGGGCCCGCACACTGGCGATCTTGGCGGCCACGGCATCGGGCGGCTCACCCCAGGTCAGATAGGCATCGACCTGCTCCCCGGCCAGCACCTGGGCGGCTTGTGAAGACCCACCGAAATACACGGGCGGATAAGGCTTTTGCAAAGGGGGGTAGAGCAACTTGGCCCCCTTGACCTGCAAATGCTGCCCAGCAAAGTCCAGGCTCTGCCCTTGGTGGCTGCGGGCCAGGATTTCACGCCAGATATGGATGAACTCGGCCGACTCCTCGTAGCGCCGGGCATGGTCCAAAAACACGCCATCGCCCTCCAGCTCGGCCTGATCCCCCCCGGTGACCAGGTTGATCAGCAAGCGCCCTTCGGAGAGGCGATCGAATGTGGCCGCCATGCGCGCAGCCAGCGCGGGCTGGTGCAGGCCCGGGCGCACGGCCACCAAAAACTTCAGGCGGCGGGTGACGGCAATCAGGCTGGAAGCGATCACCCAGGGATCTTCGCAGGAGCGGCCCGTGGGAATCAGCACGCCCGCATAGCCCAGGTGATCGGCCGCGATGGCGATCTGCTTCATATAGTCATGCGTCAGCGGCCTTGCACCCTGGGTGGTGCCCAGATAGCGGCTGTCGCCGTGGGTGGGAATAAACCAAAAGACTTCCATCGTCCATGTCCTTTCCGGGTAATCCGTGGCTTGCCGCCGCAGCGCGATGGCCCTGAAGCGCTGCGGCCTAGGCGCGGCGCAGCACCGACACGCCAGGCACAAAAGCCAAGCGTGGAGAGAGCGCCAACGTGGCCGCATGGCGCCTGTGACCCTGCAGGTGCTCGGCCCACAAGGTATGCACGGCTTCATCCACACGCTGCTGCAGTGCCGCGTCCAGCTGCACCGGCCCATCGGGCATGTCCTTGGGTGGCAGCTGCACCTGGGTATCGGTGGCATAAACACCTGCCAGCACATGCCGGGCCCCCAGGGACTGGAGCACCGGCCGCAGCGCATAGTCCAGCACCAACATATGGTGTGAGCTGCCCCCCGTGGCCAAGGGCAACACGGTTTTGCCCTGCAGTGCTGTTTGCGGCAGCAGATCCAGCCAGGCCTTCAAGACCCCGCTATAGGCGGCCTTGTACACCGGCGTGGCCATGACGATCACCTCGGCCTGCGCCACCTGCGCCGCCGCGGCCGCGATGTCCGGGTGCGAGAACTCGGCGTGCAGCAGCGCCTGTGCATTCACATCCCTCACGGCAAGGCGTGCCACCGCCGCGCCTTGCGCCTCCAGTTGGCGGCCCACCACCTCCAGCAAAGCGGCAGAGCGCGAAGGCTGGGTGGGGCTGCCTGCAATCAATAAAACCGACATCAGCGACTCCAGGAAAAATCATCGACACCGCGAAAACCCGATGCTGCGGCGGCCATGGGGTCCAAGTGTTGAATGCTTTCATTGAAATGAAAAATAATATTTTGATTTTTTCAAATCAGTTTTTCTTCTTATATTTATTTCTTAGAAAGGAATGATTTAAAAGTACAAGATTCCATCAAATATAAAATCATTTATTCAAAAGCATGAACAACACGATCCACATAACACCATTGAAAATCATATGAGATAAGGCTTGGTAGACTTCTCGAATCCAAAAAATCATTCAAGCTCCGGCATCATGGAGGCACCCACGCATCACCCTATTGCCTGGAAAATCAGGTAGCGTTACAAACGCTGAGCATTTTGGCGGATTCAACCAACCACACCCTTGCAAGAGACTCGAAGTGCTGAATGCCCATTCAACGACTGAGCTTGCCGCAGATGCTCACTTCTCATCGTTGCTCAGTGCTGTGTATGCAGCAGGCATGAGCGACGTACCTTGGGAAGCTCCGCTCACTTATTTGCGAACGCACATGGGTCTGCGTGGCGTAGGGCTGCTATCGCTGGACATGCAGAGTGGATTGCCTTCGGGCCATGTATTTGCCGGCGACGATCAGGGCTGGAGCACACGATTTCTGGCCGAATATCAGCAGGAATATCGTCTATACGACCCAACGGCAGCAGTGGTCGCAAACTGGGAGCCAGGCCGGTGGTTCGATGACCACCACCACATTAGCTCGGAGCAACGCGCACATGGTGTGTATCACCAGCAATGCATGCCCTCGTTCGAGATTGGTGGCTTCTGCGGCTTTTTCATCCAGAAAGGCGAACAACGCAGCGACTACCTGAGCCTGCTTTACGGCCGTGGCCAAGCAAGCCCCAGCGAAGAAGAACGCCGTACGCTGGCACTACTGCGAACCCATCTGGCAAGGGCTTTGCAGCTGCAGAGTCGGCTGGAACCTCTTGAGCAAAAAGCCGCATTGGCTGACGCGGCACTGAATGCGCTGGATGTCCCGGTGTTTGTCATGGACGAGGCGCGTGTACTGCTGCAGGTCAATGCTGCGGGGCATGCCTTGATGCGAGCGCACCCCATGGCCTTGCGCTGTGTCGGCGGGCGCCTCATGCCGGCAGGTTGGTCTGAATCTGCGCAATGGCAGCAGGCCAGCAAACAAGGCGTGCTGTTGCTGCGGGGAGAGGCTGGTGAGTCACTGCCATTCACCTTGTACCCCATGCCTCCAGATACTCGGCTAGCCCGCCATTGGCAGCGGCCACTGACCTTGATGCTGGGGCCGGACAAACCATCGCCAACCACCCGGGTGCAGCAATTGCGCGCGTTGTATGGCTTGACGCAGGCAGAGGCTGAACTTTGCGTGCTGTTGGCATTCGAGAGTCTGTCGCAAAAAGAATGTGCTGATTTCCGCCAAGTGTCATTGAACACCGTACGCACGCAAGTCAAGGCGATTGAAGCCAAGCTGGGCGTCAGCAGCATGGCCGAGGTGACTCGTATGGCATTTCTGCAGCATCGACCTTCGAGATGAAGAATCTGGAGAAAAACGCATCAATCCCACAGAGACAAACAAGAAAATCTCTGTATTCCTGGCACGGAGAAATTCAAGAATAAAGATTTATTTTGTCGCACATTGTGAGCGACTACCATCATTGTAAACAGAGCAAGTCCATGACGTATTTTGGGGCAAATGACATATAAGGCGCGTTGCGCGCGGGTCTATTTTCCTCTCAGAACGGCCTCCTTCGCAGTCACACATTTTTTTGGCGTCCTCAATCGCATTCACTTTTCTCGTGCAATTTTTCGGGGATTTTTTCTGCTCCGCTGCCATGCTGCTTGCAGCACCCATCATTTCCACCGAACTTGCATTCGGATTGGTGGCCGAAAACTGCATGGCATTCCCGAGTGCGGCCATTTGCGCAGCATTACGGCCGCCAGCAGCCCCGACTCCCGCCAAAGCTCCGCCAACCGCGCCTATCCATTGGGTGGATTCATCCGGCGCTCTTGCGGCATCGGCTTGCTTTTGCTCTGCCAGCCAGCGCCTTTTTTGTTCTTTCATTTCGGCCCAAGACTCATCCGTGGCACCCTGGGGCTTCCAGAGAAGTCCACAACCGCTCAGTACATTGAAAGAAAACACCAAGATGAGGATTTTCAGCAGGCGCATGCTTGGCATGAAGTGTTGGGCGCGCATATGTGTTACGTGTAAATTTTTGAGGCTTGAGGAAACAATTTGCATTTCAACATTCAGTGCTCCGCATCTCATCACCCCTAAGGGTGATGAATTGGGAAAATTCCCCGGACGGGGACCTCTCATCACCCAGTCCCAAGGCGGGCGCACCGAATACGCGCCCACCGAGCGCAATGTGGCGCCCCCCTTCAGCAGCTTCTCAAGCTTGGTCCGCAGCTTGGTGGTGCGCATATTGCGCTGCGTTGACGTTTGCGCGAGGCAGCGAAAAACCAGCCGAACTTCAGAGCACTACGGGAAACAGGCGGGATTTTGAGAAGTGCTCTTTAGCCAAAATATTTATAAACAAGAAATAATTTATTGGTTTTATTGCATCAGCTTCTTTGCCAACATGGGCCGCATATCTCCACATTTGAAAGATATGTTGATGTCTCCCTCCCCATGGATCCGTTTTCTATCGCGCCCCCTGCGCCTGCTGCAGGCCTTGACGCTGGCATTGCTGCTCGGCCTGCTGGGCAACCCCTCGGCACAGGCACAGACTGCACAAACGCTGCGCATAGGTTTTCAAAAATCCGCCAGCCTGTTTGTGCTGCAGCGTGCCCAGGGCAGTCTGGAGAAAAAGCTCCTGGCCCAGGGCTTTGCCGTTAAATGGGTGGAATTTCCCGCAGGCCCGCAATTGCTGGAGGGTTTGAATGTGGGCGCCATCGATGTGGGCTTTGTCGGAGAGGCCCCACCCATATTTGCCCAGGCTGCCGGGGCGCAGTTTGTCTATTTTGGCTATGACCCTGCCGCCCCGCATGCCGAAGCCGTTCTGGTGCCCAAGGACTCCCCCATCCAGAAAGTCACCGATCTGAAAGGCAAGAAGGTGGCGCTGAACAAGGGCAGCAATGTGCATTACCTGTTGCTACGCCTGCTGGAAACACATGGTCTGAAGCCCTCTGATATTCAGCCCATTTACCTGGCCCCTGCCGACGGCCGCGCCGCCTTTGAAAGCAAGAGCGTAGATGCCTGGGCGATTTGGGAGCCGTTTCAAGCGGCCGCAGAAAAAGCCACAGGCGCCCGTGTGCTGGCCAATGGCAGCAACGGTGTGGCGCCCAACTATTCCTACTACCTGGGCGAGCACAGCTTTGTGCAGAAGAACCCCCAGGTGATTGCGACCTTGTTTGCCGATGCGGTGGAGCAAGGCCGTTGGCTGAAAAGTCACCAGCGCCAGGCAGCCGAGCTGATTGCCCCTTTGCAAGGTCTGCCGGTGGATGTGGTGGAGCTGGCATTGCAACGCTCTGCATTCAATGCCCAGCCCATCACCGCCGACATCGTGGCCCAGCAGCAAAAAGTGGCCGACACCTTCTACGCCCAAAAACTCATTCCCAAGCCCATCAAGGTGCAAGACGCCATCTTGCCTAGCAAGCCCTGAGTACATGTTCTGAGCCATAGCGCCTGCTACGGAATCCCCTCGACCTCTTACCGGAGTTGCCATGCCAGCCACCTTGCATTCGCTGCTGATCCAGGGCTTCACCCCCTCACTGGGCGCCTCGCACCAGGGGGCTGTCCCTCTACAACCATCGCCCCGCACCGCACCGCCGTACCAGACAATATTGCAAGCGCTGCGCTGGCTGGGAGGGCGGCTGGCACGCCTGGCCCATGCCCTGCTCCCGTGGCTGCTGCCCCTGCTGCTGCTGCTGGCCTGGCAAGGGGCGGCCTCGCTGGGCTGGCTGCCCACGCGCATTCTTCCCTCCCCCATCGAAGTGCTGCGGGCAGCCTGGGCCCTGTCCGCCTCTGGCGAGCTGTGGAGCCATGTCAAGGTCAGCACCGGCCGGGCACTGGCAGGCCTGGCCCTGGGTGGCGGGTTGGGTCTGGCTCTGGGCCTGCTCACCGGCTCGGTGCGATTTTTTGAAACCCTGCTCGACTCCACCATCCAGATGGTGCGCAACGTGCCGGCCCTGGCACTGATTCCGCTGGTGATTCTGTGGTTTGGCATCGACGAATCCGCCAAGCTATTCTTGATCGCGGTGTCGGTGTTCTTTCCCATCTACCTCAACACCTTTCACGGCATCCGCAATGTGGACCCGCAGCTGATCGAGATGGGCCGCACCTACGGCCTGCCGCGCTGGGGCCTGTACCGGGATGTCATCTTGCCCGGAGCGGTGTCTTCGATTCTGGTGGGGCTGCGCTTTGCACTGGGGCTGATGTGGGTGATCTTGATCGTGGCCGAAACCATTTCCGCCCAGGCCGGCATTGGCTATATGACCATGAATGCCCGCGAATTCCTGCAGACCGATGTGGTGCTGGTCGGGGTGCTGCTGTATGCCCTGCTGGGCAAGCTGGCCGATGTGCTGGCGCGCAACCTGGAGCGCTGGTGGCTGCGCTGGCACCCCGGTTATGCGCACTGAACCGTGGTGACCTTGCACCGCCTCCATCCACCTTTTTGCTTCACACCATGCACCCATCTTCCGCCAAGGGTGTGCACCTGCATGCCCAGGCCGTCAGCAAACGCTTTGGCCACAGAGAGGTGCTGCACGCCCTGCACCTGGACATTGCGCCCGGCGAGTTTGTCGCTATCGTGGGCCGCAGCGGCTGCGGCAAAAGCACCTTGCTGCGCCTGGTCGCCGGCCTGGAGCCGCCCAGCCAGGGCCGCCTGACACACAATCTGCAGCCCATTGAGGGCCTGAACACACAGGCCCGCATCATGTTTCAGGAAGCCCGCTTGCTACCCTGGCGCACGGTGCTGGACAACGTGGTGCTGGGCCTGCCCGCCAGGCAACAGGGCGCGGCACTGCATCTGCTGGAGCAAGTGGGCCTGGCGGAGCGCGCCCGGGACTGGCCTGCCCATCTCTCCGGCGGCCAACGCCAGCGCGCGGCCCTGGCACGCGCCCTGGTGCACAAGCCACAATTGCTGCTGCTGGATGAGCCCTTGGGCGCGCTGGACGCTCTGACCCGCATGGAGATGCACCGCCTCATCGAAGCCCTCTGGCTGGAGCGCGGCTTCACCGCCTTGCTGGTGACCCACGATGTGCAGGAGGCCGTGATACTGGCCGACCGGGTGGTGCTGATCGAAGCGGGCCGCATTGCCTGGGATGAGCGCATCACCATCGCCCGCCCGCGCCGCCATGGCGATCCCGCGCTGTCCGCCATTGCACAGCGCATCTTGCAGCGGGTGCTGCAGCAGCCAGAAGCTGCGCGCTTTGGGTAGCCGGCTGACTGCGTGCCAGCCACCGCTCTGGAGTCCAGCGCATTCTGTGCGCTGGGGGCACGCGTGTGTGGCCGCGTTTTCTCTGGAAAAGTGAGCGCCATCAAGGCCTATGGGATGCTGCCACGTCCCGAATACGGGCCAGTAGGCGGCGCCGAATCAAACCACTGACGGGACGGATCAACCACCAATAAGGGGTAAAGCTGCGCAAGGCCTGGGCGTCCGAGCAATACACACGGGTCTCCGTCATCAGCCGCGTTCTGCCGTCTGGCAAAGTTTCCGCGCTGAAGTTGAGCAGCAGCTTCGCCAGATTAGGCTCCAGGTAATGTGCAAACTGCGTTTGCGGCGCAGCCAGCTGCACCAGGCCATAGTCGCGCTGCCAGAAGCGGCCCACCAGGCCGAATGCCAGCTCGCGCTCCATGTCAGCCCCTAGCGGCATAAATTCATGCAGGCCAAAGGCTGGGCGATGCTGCAAACCGCTTTTTACCCCGCATGCGCCCAGCACGCGGTCAGGCAGCTCCCGCAGCCGGATAAAACGCTTCGCCCAGGGGTCTTCCGTCGCCTCGGGAAGCAATGCCGCTTCCAGCAAACGCCTGGGAGAGGCATCCGCAATGATGGCGTGCTGCTCCCGAAACTGGAACGCGGGAAGATATTGTTCAATTAACTGCATCTTGCGTGGTGGCGATGTCCAGGGCCGATGGGCACCATCTCCAGGGCCCCGTATGTACATTCAATGCCCCATGCTGGCGCGCCGCATGGGGGCGTACACATGCACTCAGGCGCTGGTCAGTCCCTGCAGCCACTGCATACAGTCACGCAGCTCATCGGGGTGGATGGTGTGGGTGCAGGGGTACTCGCGGTAGTCCAGCGCCACCGGCAGCGGCGCCAGGTGGTCGCGGGCCTGGTGAGCGCTGCGCAAGGGGATGACGTTGTCCTCGGTGCCGTGGCTCAGCCACACCTGGCGGCCGGCCAGCTGCGCAGGGTCAACCTGTGCCGGCAACACCTCGGGCAGCAGGCGGCTGTGCCACACACAAATGCCATGCAGCAACGCGGGCTGGGTCAGCAGCAGGCTCAGGCTCATGATGCCGCCCTGGCTGAAGCCGCCCACCACCACGCGCTCGGGCGGCACGCCCAGTTGCTGGGCAGCTTGCTCCACGGTCTGGGCCACCAGAGCGCGGCTGTGCAGCTCCTGGTCGGCCGCAATGCTGCGGCTGCCATCGGGGTTGACGCTGAACTGGAACCAGGCAAACGCATCCGGCCCCATGGCATAGGGCGCTTGCAGGCTAAGCACATGAAACTGGGCCGGCACATAGGGTGCCAGGCTGAACAGGTCCTGGGCATTGCTGCCCACGCCGTGCATGAGTACCAGCAGCCAGGCCGCTTCAGGCGCGGCCTGGGCCGGGCGGATATAGCCATTCAGTGGCAGTTGCAGTGCGGGGGCTTCCATGCGTTTCCTTGGGTTTCAGCAGGCCGTCACTGTAATGCCTGCACGGCCTGTCCAGCCTGTGCCTGCGGCAGCGGGGCCTGCAGTGGCGGGTCTTGCAGCGCAAAGCTGTCCATGGCCAGAAAGTCATACACCACCTCGCGGCTGAGGTAGCGGGCCTGGGCGCCCGGGCCGCCCGCGCCCAGGGCAAAGAACAGCGGCAGGAAATGCTCGTCCGTGGGGTGGGCACGCAGCGCCAGCGGGGCCTGGTGCTGCCAGTCCAGCAAGGCGGCCATGTCTCGCTCGGTGATGCGCGCCTCAATCCAGCGGCTGAAGGCCTGGACATAGTCCAGCCCCGTGCGGTTGCCGGTGATGAAGTCGCGCAGATTGTGCGTCATGCTGCCCGAGCCCATCAGCAGCACGCCGGCATCGCGTAGCGGGCGCAGGGCCTGGCCCAGGGCATAGACATCGGCCGGGCCGGCGTCGGCAGGCAGGGAGATCTGCACCACGGGCACATCGGCCTCGGGGAACAAATGCATCAGCGGCACCCAGGCACCATGGTCCATGGGCCGCTCGGGGTTGAGATGCGGCTGCTGGCCCGCAGCCTGCAGCAAAGCTGCCACCTGCTGCGCCAGCCGCGGTGCACCCGGCGCCGGATAGCGCAGGCCATACAGGTCCTGTGGAAAGCCGCCAAAGTCATGCCAGGTGGCGGGCTGCGATGCGGCCATGACTTCCAGGTTGCGCCCCATCCAGTGCGGCGACATCAGCACCACCCCCTGCAGGCCAGGAAACTCGGCGCGCAGCTCTGCACCCCAACGCTGCAGGGCCGGGCCGGTCTCACCCGGCTCCAGCGCATACATGGGCGAGCCATGGGAGACGAAGAGAGCAGGCAACCGCTGCGCAGAGGCCGCAGCCAAGGCCGTGGAGGAGGGAGCAATCTGGGAGGCAATCATGGCAAGTCTTTCCAACAAGGCCGGGGCGCAACGGATGCAGGCCCTGGCAACTGTGTGAATGTAGGGGCGCAAGCACTGCGGCACTAGATAGCCTTACTGCTACAGATTGTTCCAAATATCCAAGCAATCACACCATGGAGGCGCGGCTTCTGCCCACTCTAGATTCCGAAAAAAATGCATTGAAAATGGCTTTCACGCTACATACACGTGCATGAGCAGCTATCAAATTCGCAGCTTTTTCCGCCCAGCCTTGGTTTCCCCGTCGCGTTTTTTGCCCTCCACGCGGCGGCGCTGGCTACCGCGTGTGGGCTTGGTCGCTTTGCGGGCCTTGGGGGTGTGGGCGGCCTCGGCCAGCAGCTCCTGCAGGCGCTGCATGGCATCTTGCAAATTGCGTTCCTGCGTGCGGTGGGCCTGGGCCTTGATGACGATGACGCCCTCTTGGGTGAAGCGCTGGTCATGGCCGCAGCGCGCCAGCAGCCGCTCTTTCAGCGTGTCGGGCAAGGAAGATGCAGCCACATCAAAGCGCAGGTGCACGGCACTTGCGACCTTGTTCACATTCTGGCCGCCCGCCCCCTGGGCGCGGATGGCGGTCCAGCTGACCTCGTCTTCTTGCAACTGCCAGCGCATGGCCTGCCCTTTCAGCCCACTTCCGGCTTGCGGCTCAGCATGGGCAGCAGCAGCGCATGCACGGCTGCTGGCGCCTCGTATTGCACCCAATGGCCGGCATCGGCCACACGGTGCAGGCCCCGGAAATCACGGGCACTGGCGGCCAGCAGCGTTTCCACCTCACCCAGCAGGCTGGGGTAGAGCGCATCCCCTTCGGCATAAATGGCGGTGACGGGGCAGCCCACCTTCTGCAGTGACTTGAGCAAGATGTCGGTGCTGGAGATGCGCCGGCGCGGCAGGCGATCGCGCTGCACATTGGCCACATGCAGGGCCACGGTGTCGCGGGTGATGCGCTGACCGTCGCGCAGCATCAGCTCGCCCAGATTGAACACATGGTGCTGCAGCTGGGCATAGGGCGACTTCAGATGCCGCCAGCCCTTGAGCCTGAAAGGGTGTTTGGCACTCAGGCCGATGCCGGGCGCCCCCAGGATCACCAGTTGCTGCACCGCCTGCGGAAAGGCCGCGGCCAGCATACCCGCCGTCATGCCGCCAAAGGAAAAGCCCACCAGCTGCACGGGCTGCCGGGGGAATAGCGCCTCCAGCATATGGCCCAAAGGCTCAATCAGGCCATCGGCATCGTGGGCACCCGCCACCGGATCGGAATCGCCAAAACCCGGCAGGTCCACGGCCCAGACATCATGGCCCGCCTCGGTCAGCGGGGCTATGCTGCGCACCCAGTGCGTCCAGCTGCCGCTGCCGCCGTGGAGCAGCACTACGGGTGCTCGGCCATTGGCTTGCTTGGGTTTCCAGTGGTGCAGCACGGTGTGGCCGCGGCCATGGGGATGGACCACGCGCTCGCCCAACGCCAGCATCTGCAACACCTCGGTGGATTGCAGCTGGCCAGCGGCCATGGCCTCCAAGGCTTCAGGGCCGTCGCTCCAGCCCAGTGCGGGCAGGCTGGCATCAGATTCAAAAACGGTTTCGGACAAGGGAATCACTCATCAAGGGGCAAAAATCCAGGCACGGCGGCCTCCAATCCAGGGCAGCGCGCAAGGGCCGCCCCGCAGCGCTGGTGCCGTCCCCCTCCGGCGAAGCCAGAGAGGGGGAGGACGCGAAGCGGCTCAGAGGGTGCACTCCTACCAACTCGCTACCGCATCAATGGCCAGGGCATAGCCGCGCACGCCCAACCCGCACATGACGGCCCGCGCCACCGGCGACAGATAGGAATGGTGGCGGAAGGCCTCGCGCGCAAACACATTGCTGATGTGCAGCTCCAGCAGCGGCACACCCGTGCCCTTGACTGCGTCCATCAGCGCCACGCTGGTGTGGGTATAGGCCCCGGCATTGAACACCAGGCCCACCAGCTGGCCCTGGGCATGCAGGCGGCCGGCCTCGTGGATCCAGTCGATCAACTGGCCTTCGTGGTTGCTCTGGTGAAAGCGCAGCGCCAGCCCGTGGCGGGCACAGGCTTGTTCACACAAGGCCTGGACATCGGCCAGGGTGTCGGAGCCATAGACTGCGGGCTCGCGCGTGCCCAGCAGATTCAGATTCGGGCCATTGAGAACAAAAATAGTGGAAGGCATGCATCACTCCGGCAATTGCGGGGAATTATGCGTTGCCCATCTGGCATGTCCGGGCTCACGGCTGACGCCTTGCCGACATTGGCGTGGGCCACTGCCTTGCCAGCCCTGCACCAGCACTTGCGCAGCAGGGCCTGCCAGGTCAGCGGCGGTAGCGGCCGTCACCGTCCCAGTCACCGCGGTCATGCCGGCGGTGGTGATGGTGGCGCCAGCGGGGCGGAGGTGGCGCAGGGGCCCACATCACCACCGGGGGAGGCCCATACACCACACGGGGCGGTGGGGCGTAATAGCCCGGAGGGGGCGGAGCCACGTACACCGGCTGCGGTGCCATATAGACCGGGGGCGGGCCGTACACCACCGGTGGGCCGGCCTGGATGCCGACCGACCAGGTCACATTGCCGGCAGATGCCGTGCCAATGGCGCTGGTCAAAGCTGCTGCGGCAACGAGCAAAGCAGGAATGGGGTTCTTCCACATAAATACGATCTCCTCGTTGTAGTACGGTGGAGGCCGGCGCTGGGCCAGGAGGCCGCGCCGTTCACTTGAGCATTCAACGCGGCAGCCTTGTATTTGGATGTCATCACTCTTGATAGTTTTGTTTCTTAACGTTTCTTGACTTTAGAGCGTGTTCACGATCTCCTCGCGGCACGCCAGTGTCTTTGCGGGATGGGATACAAGGCGCGATACCGCAGCAATAGCCGCGCTATTGCGAGGATTCGCAACGCAGTAGACCGCCCGCAAAGCCACTGGCCCGAAGGGTTGGAGCGAAATCGGGCGATTTCTTCGCGCTGGCGCTTGCTTGCACCCCGGTGCAAGCTGCGCCCCATCGGCTCGAACTCATCCCGATTGCGCTCCAACGCGCCTGCGTAGAGATCGTGAACACGCTCTTTTAAAAAGCGCCCAGCCCCGCTGCGGCAAAGGCGCCACGGCAAGGCCATAGCCGCCCGCCTACAATCCTTCCCCTATGAGCACCCCTGCCAACACCAATAACAACGCGCCGGAAGCCGTCAAGCCCACCAACTTCCTGCGCCAGATCATCGAAGCCGACCTGGAAAAAGGCACCCACGCCCAGCGCCGCTGGGGTGGCCAGCCCGGCGATGCCCAACACCACCAGCAAGGCCAGGTGGATGAGGCCAAGATCCGCACCCGCTTTCCGCCCGAGCCCAATGGCTATCTGCACGTGGGCCATGCCAAGTCCATCTGCGTGAACTTCGGTCTGGCACGCGACTTTGGCGGCACCTGCCATCTGCGCTTTGACGACACCAACCCCGTCAAGGAAGACCAGGAATATGTGGACGCCATCATCGATGCCGTGCACTGGCTGGGCTTTGACTGGAAAGATGCCGACGGGCACGAGAACCTGTACTTCGCCAGCAACTACTTCGACTTCATGTACCGCGCCGCGGTCTACCTGATCGAGCAGGGCGTGGCCTATGTGGACGAGCAGTCGGCCGAGGACATGAAGGCCAACCGCGGTGACTTTGGCCGCCCCGGCGTGAACAGCCCCTTCCGCGACCGCTCCGTGGCCGAAAACCTGCAACGCTTTGCCGACATGAAGGCCGGCAAGCTGGAAGACGGCGCCGCCGTTCTGCGCGCCAAGATCGATATGGCTGCGCCCAATATCAATCTGCGCGATCCGGCCATCTACCGCGTGCGCCATGCCGAGCACCACAACACCGGCAACCAGTGGTGCATCTACCCCATGTACACCTTCGCCCATCCCATCGAGGACGCGCTGGAGCACATCACCCACAGCATCTGCACGCTGGAATTCGAAGACCAGCGCCCCTTCTACGACTGGCTGCTGGACCATTTGCGCGAAGGCGGCCTGATTGGTGCGCCCCAGCCACGCCAGTACGAGTTCTCGCGCCTGAACCTGACCTATGTGGTCACTAGCAAGCGCAAGCTCAAGCACCTGGTGGACAGCGGCCTGCTCTCCGGCTGGGACGACCCGCGCATGCCCACCATCTTCGGCCTGCGCCGCCGTGGCTTCACACCGGCCTCCATCCGCAATTTCTGCGACCGCATCGGCGTGACCAAGGACTACAGCTGGATCGACTACGCCACGCTGGAAGGCTGTCTGCGCGAAGACCTGGAAAACCAGGCCCACCGCGCCATGGTGGTGCTGGACCCCGTGAAGCTGGAGCTGAGCAACTGGGCCGAGGTGTTTGGCAATGCCGACCACCTGGAAGCCTGCAGCCTGCCCGCCCTGCCCCACCATGGGGAAGGCGAGTCCGCTCCCGAGCGCCGCTTCACCCTGGGCCGCGAGGTCTGGATCGAGCGCGAGGACTTTGCCGAAGTGCCGCCCAAGGGCTACAAGCGTTTGTTCCCCGGCAACAAGGTGCGCCTCAAGGGCGGCTATGTGATCGAGTGCACGGGCTGCGAAAAAGATGCCGACGGCCATGTGACCAAGGTGCTGGCCACCGTGGTGCCCGACACCAAGAGCGGCACGCCCGGAGCGGATGCCGTCAAGGTCAAGGCCGCCATCACCTGGGTGGGTGTGGCCGACGGCCTGCAGGCCGAGGTGCGCCTGTATGACCGCCTCTTCACCGATGCCCAGCCCGACGCCGGCGGCAAGGACTATCTGGCCCTGATGAACCCGGACAGCCTGAAAGTGGTGACGGCCTATGTGGAGCCCTCGCTCCAGGCTGCCCAGGCGGACGACAAGTTCCAGTTCGAGCGCTTTGGCTACTTTGTGGCCGACCGCAAGGACCACAGCGCGGCCCATCCGGTCTTCAACAAGATCACGGGCTTGAAGGACAGCTGGGGCAAATAAGCACCCGCTGCACTGCGACAAAGGCTGCCATGGGGCAGCCTTTTTTCATGGTGATGCAGTGGAAAGCGCGTGAGTCGGGGAGCAAGATTTCAGCTTTCCCCACCCCGAAAGCCCACCACCATTGCGCAGGCAGCTATCCAAACATGAGCGCATGCTACGCCAGCCCGGGCTACATATACTCCAGCGTCCCGTGCTTGCTGTGTACCAAACGGCCCGCAGACAGCGACAGCATCAACAGGGCAATGGCCTCGTGCACGATCAGCGTGTGGGTGTTGTCGGTGTCCACCATATTGCTGCGCAGCACCTCGCGCACCAGGTGCGAGCCGGAGACATCGATAACGATGTCCACCGTGTGGTCCACCAGCTCCATGAAGTTGGTGGTGACATGCACGCCGCGCTCACGCGCCAGTGCAATGCCGGGCTGGTTGAGGTCTAGGTCGGCCACGCCGCGCAGTTGCACAAAGGGTGCATCAAGCAGCTGCCGCAGCAGCGGGGTGCCGGTTTCGCCAGCGCCAATCACCACAATCTGAATGCTTTGCATTGTTTCTCCCTCCGGTTATTGCCTGCCATCATAGAAAAAGCGCAGCATTTGCACAGGGAAATTCACTACGCCACAGCAGCGGCTTGCTCCAGGTCAAAAACCGTTTCTGCGTGCAGCGCCTGGCGCTTCAGCCCGCTACCACACAGTTGCGCCCCTGGGCCTTGGCCTGGTAGAGGCGCTGATCCGCCTCGCCATAGGCCGCATCAAAAGGCACTTGCGTATCGAAGCCGGCCACACCAAAGCTGCAGGTGCAGGCCATCTGGTCAGAAAACGCATGCAGGGCAATGGTCTGGCGCAAGCGTTCGGCGACCTGCTCGGCCAGGGGCTGGGGCGCACCGGGCAAATACAGCGCAAATTCCTCGCCCCCCAAGCGCGCCACCACATCGCTGGGCCGCATATGCTGCTGCAGGATGCAAGCCAGCTCCGCCAGCACCTTGTCGCCCTGGCGATGGCCCCAGCGGTCATTGATGCGCTTGAAATGATCGATATCCAGCAAGATCAGGCTGAAAGCGCCCGAGGGCAGCAGATGGCTCTCCAGACCGCGCCGGTTGTGCAACCGGGTCAGCGGGTCGCGCAGACTGTGCTCGCGCGCTTCTCCCAGCAGGCGGGAGGCGGTCAGCACCAGCAATGCCAATGTGAACAGCAGGCCAAAGACATAAAAGCAAATCTGCACACCCAGCCAATAAGGGGATCGGTCATATCCCACCAAGGTCGCGGTCTGCTCCGGCAGCGTCAGCAAGGTGCGCGGCACAAAACTGGCGGTAAAGCCCACCAGCACCACAAAGAAAAACCGCTCCGCCTTGCCCCCTTGCCACAGCGCACGGGTTTGCCAGGTCCCCAGTGCCAGCACGGCGGTGACCGAAAGCTGCAGCGTCCACAGGCGCAGAGTGACCTGGTCATCCACCACCACAAACCAGGCACGCACCAGCAGCGCGGCCGCCATGAGCCAGGTGGTCGAGCGCCACACACTGCGCCCGGCAATCTGCGCCAGCCCTTGGGCAAAGCACACCGCAGCCCCTGAATAAGCCAGACCACTGGCCAGCACGTTGAGCACCACCTGCTCCGGCACCCGGGCCACCTGCATGGCGCTGCCCAGGGCATAGAGCACAAAGGCCGCCCCGAAGCAGTCAAAGTAACGCAGCCTCCCGCCCAGCCGCGCCAGCGCGAGGAACAGACAGGCCACCACGACGGCCAGCAAAGGCTGGACCAGGGCCAGCAGGATTTCGGAGCTGCCCACCCCAGGGAATGGGGCCTTAGACATGCGGCGGCCCGTGCCGCCCAGGCTTTGACGCGCCTGGGCCTGCGGCCATGAAAAACGCTGCCATGGGCATAGGACGCCCCTCCCCTTGCGGCTTGAATCTTGTCGTTATGGCTGCCTCCGGCATGGCGGGCAACACCCCGGCACAGAACCGGAAGCGGGTGCAGTATATAAAGCACAGGCCTTCCACTCGCTTAGAGCATGCCCACGATCTCTACGCAGGCGCGCCGCGAGGAGATCATGAACACGCTCTTACTGCCATTGCCATGTACAACCCACCCCATTTCGCCGTAGACGATGCAGCACCGCTGCAAGCCTTGATCCAGCAACACCCGCTGGGCATGCTGGTGCTGCAGACCGAGGGGCAGCTCGACGCCCACCACCTGCCTTTCTGGCTACGCGTGGACGCCCAGGGCCAGACCTATTTGCAAGCCCATGTGGCCCGGGCCAACCCGTTGTGGCAGCAGCTTTCGGGCGGTGGCCCGGTGCTGGTGGTGTTTCGCGCCGAGCAAGCCTATGTCTCGCCCAACTGGTATCCCAGCAAGCATGAACAGCATCGGCTGGTGCCCACCTGGAACTACCGCGTGGTCCACGCTCACGGCCAGCTGACGGTGCACGATGACGAGAAATTTTTGCGCGCCGTGGTGGGGCGGCTGACACAGCACCACGAGGCCCTGGTGCAACAGCAATCCCCCCAAGCCTACCCCGCCTGGAAGATGGCCGACGCCGCACCCGATGCCTTGCAGCAGATGCTGGGCGCCATCGTGGGACTGGAGATTGCCGTGAGCCGGCTGGAAGGCAAGTTCAAGATCAGCCAGAACCGCTTGCCGCAAGACAGACTGGCTGTGGCCGATCAGTTGCAGGTCACTGGCCAGACCGCCCTGGCACAGCATATGCGGGACGCCTGAGTCGGCCTGGAGCCTGCGCCCCCCAGAAGGAGGGCCGCAAGCACCTCAGGGAGGGGTTGGCATCAAATCAAATTCAGTGCCACCGCGGCCCCTACGCCCATGGTGCCGGCCTGCCAACGCAGCAGCTCCTGCCAGTTGGCGCTGCGGCTTTCCACGCCCTGGTAGAGCAGGTGACCGGCCGCCACGGACAGCAGCACCGCCAGCAGCAGGCCCACGGCATTGAGCACCACGCTGTCGGGCCACAGCATATGCCACACGGCATTGACCAGCAGGCTGGTGCAAAAGTGGATGAGGAAGACCGAATACGACATCTGCCCCAGCTGCTGCAGCGGCGCGCAGTTCAGGCTCCGCACCCGCGCCGGCCAACGCACGCTGCCAGCCAGCGCCAGCACCAGCGCCGTAACCAGTGCCAGGGCAATGCGGGTGCGCCACTCCACCCACAGGGCCACGGCACCCAGCAGCATCATGCCGGCAGCCCACCACCAGCGCCCCATGGGGTGCACGCTGTGTGCGGCCCACCAGGCCATCATGCCCAGGCCATAGGTGCCAAAGAAATAAATTGCCCAGTTGTCCAACTCGCTGTCGCGGTTCCAGTCCCACAGGGATACCAGGGTCAACACCAGCACTCCCAGCTGCACCAGCGTCAGGGGGAAGCGGTGCCACCCCGTGGGCAAGGGCTGGCCATTTCGGGCGGCCTGCGGCGCACGCAGCAGGCGGTGGCAGGTCCAGATCCACAGCGCCGTCAGGGCATAGAGCTGAAAGTCGATGGCCACATACCAGACGCCGGCGGACAGCGACTCCCAGCCCCCCACGCCCTGCAGCAGGAACAAATGGGCCAGCAGCTGGCTCCAGGTGGGTGGCGCCGACATGGACGCATGCTCAAACCCCATATTGCGCACCAGCTCGGTGACCAGCATGGTCAATGCCAGCGCCGCCGCAAAGGGCAGCACCAGCCGCACAAAACGCTTGCCCAGCAAAGACAGCAGCTGGCTGTGACGGGTCAAGCCCTGCGGCGCCAGCCCGGCTGCAGCCAGATAGCCCCCCAGCACCAGAAACACCTGCACAGCCATGCGGGCGTATTCAAACAGCCAGTCCATCAGGCCCGTGGCCATGGGTTTGACCACATCTGACATAGGGCCATAAAAGGCCAGGTGGTGGCAGATGATCAGCAGACAGGCGAGGCCTTTGACCTGGTCCAGCCAGGTATTGCGGGAAGACATGGAGTTCAGCGCATGGACTGCACAAAGGAGAAAGCCGGCATGGCCGGCTTCTACAAGCAGTTCAAAAAAACTTGCGAGGGGGCCCATGGTAGCCAAGTCGACACCGATGTGCAGGCCGCTGCGCTGCCATCTCGTAACAAGCACATTCGCTTACGGCCACCAGAACATCCTCAGGTACACGCCACAATGCAGGCCATGGACCGCTTTGCTTTTCCCCATGCCCCGCTGCGGGCAGGACCACAGCCTCTCTCTCCCAACCGCCGGCAGTTGCTGCAGTGGGCCAGCCTCGGCCTGCTGGCAGCTGCGCCCTGGCAGGCCCGCGCGGCGGGGGATGAGCGCATCTGGCCAAAAGACAGCCGCGTGCCCGGCGGGGTGGCCTGCCTCTCGCTGGGGCCGGCTGCACAGCGCCCCCAGGTTCTGGCGGGCGATGTGCCCGTGCTGGTGGTGGGAGACATGATCGAGTGGACCGCCCTGATCGGCATTCCCCTGTCGACCCCGCCAGGCACCCACAGCGTGCAGGTACAAGCAGACAGCAAGGCCCGCACCTTGAGCTACCAGGTACAGAACAAGCAATACGCCGAGCAGCGCTTGAAGGTGGCGCCCAAAACCGTGGACCTGGCACCCGATGACCAAGCCCGCTATGAGCGCGAGCATGCCCACCAGCAAGGCATCATGGCGCGCTTTAGCACGCCCCTACCGGAGGGGACGCTGCGCATGCAGCAACCGGTTCCGGGCCGTCGCAGCAGCAGCTTTGGGCTGCGCCGCGTCTTCAACGGCCAGGCCCGCAACCCGCACAGCGGCATGGACATTGCCGCCGCCACGGGCACGCCAGTGGCCGCGCCCTTGCCGGGTACGGTGGTCGATGTGGGCGATTATTTCTTCAACGGCGGCACGGTCTGGCTCGACCATGGGGGTGGGCTGCTCAGCATGTACTGCCACCTCAGCCGCATGGACTGCCAAGTGGGCGATGTGCTGCGCACCGGCGACCGCTTTTGCAAAGTGGGCGCTACCGGCCGGGTGACCGGCCCCCATCTGCACTGGGGGGTGCTGCTGAACCGCAGCATGGTGGACCCAGCTTTGTTCCTGGGCTGAGCCCTGCATTCAGCTCCAGCAATTTCAGACGGCCCACAGAGCACCTGACTGGCGCTCTGGGCGCTCAAGGTGCCGCTTTTTTGCTGACTTCCGTGCTGGCGGACTGCTCCACCACATCCACCATCAGATAGCGGCGCATCAGCTCGAAAAAGCTTTCATAAAAGCGTTCGGACTGGATGGTTTCGCTGCCCACTTTGATCATGGAGTCATGCCCCGCAGAGAACGGCAGCGACAAGGAGCCGAAGGCACTCACACCCAAGCTGGCCGAATTGCTGGCCTTGCGCAGGGCATAAGAGTCCTGCACGGCCGTGACAAAGCCCACGCTGAGCGAGCCATCGGCCGACTCGGGCGCACACACCACGCGAATATGCATTTGCAGATGGCGCTCGGCATCCGGCTGGAAGTTCTTGTTGCCCTCCACCAGATCCTTGCGGCTGGTGTCGATGATGTAGCCCTGGCTGAGCAGCGCACGCCGCGCGGCTTCACAGGTTTGCTCCACCCGGGCATCGAACATGCGCGAGAACGTCGCCGCCGACGCAAAACTCTCTTGTGGCGGCAAGGTCTGCAGATTGCTACTACCGCCGCAGCCCGACAGCAGCAGCGCTGCCATGACCACCGACATACCCGCAGTGGCTGCGGGCTTTGTTGCTTGCCCAATTGCGCTCATCCGCACCCCATGCAAAAGTCCCATCAGCTTCGCGCGCCCCGCCCCATACAGGGTGGCAAGACTGCCCACATTACGAAAAAGTCGGCAGCGGTCACGCCTACAGGCCTGTCGCCATGCAACGTATTTTTCAAAAAATGCGCTGTGCAACAGGCCCTGAAGCTTGAGATTCTAGCCCGGCGCCGTTGGCCCTTACAGCAGCAGGCCCCTTGCGCAGCAAGGCGTACAGGCCATCCCACAGACACGAGCTGGATACATTTTTTTGCCATTTATGCGAGCTTCATGGAGGCTGCTGCCCCAGTCTCGCGGCAAGAGCAAGTATCGTCACACAATGTACTGACGGGCCTGGACACAGGCATGCCTGTGTGCTCGTCAGGCCGGATTGATGTTCAAACTGCACCCGAGGCCAACGTGAAACACCTGTACACACACTCCCGCACCATCCGAACCGCCGCCTACACGCTGGGCGCGAGCAGCATGGCATTGCTGATGCTCGCAGGCTGCGCGGCCACCACCTCTGCTCCGCAATCCAAGACCCCATCCACCGTGACCACTGCCCCTGCTTCCCTGCCTGCCAGCACCTTGCCCGGCTACCACTGGCAGCTGACACGTGCCACCGACGCCCAAGGCCGCACCCAATCCCACTGGCAGCTGCCAGCCGAAGCCACGTCAGGCCAGAGCATCCAGCTGGACTTCAGCCGGGACGGCATGATCAGCGTGAAAAACCTGTGCAACCAGCTCAATGGTCGCTACACCATTGATGGCAGCCGCATGCAGGTGGACCAGATGGTCTCCACCCTGCGCGCCTGTTCCAGCCAGGCCCTGATGGAGCTGGAACGCCGCGTGGCCACCAAGGTGCCGCAGCTGGCGTCCTGGCAAGTGCCTTCCTCCGCCGACCAGGCAGAGCCCGTGCTGCAGCTGACGTTCAAGGATGGCACCCGCTGGGAGCTGCAAGGCGAGCCCACACCGGCCACGCTGTACGGCAGCGAAGGCGTGCGCGAGTTTCTGGAAGTGGCCCCCCAGCGCGAACGCTGCGTGGGTGTGGCACCCATGCAGTGCCTGAAGGTGCGCAAGGTGCAATACGACAGCCGTGGCCTGAAGACGCAGGAAGGCCCATGGGAGCTGTTCTACAGCGATATCCAGGGCTATCGCCATGAAGCTGGCGTGCGCAACGTGCTGCGCGTGCAGCGCTATGAGCGCCGCAATGTGCCGGCCGATGCCTCCAAATATGTCTACGTGCTGGACATGGTGGTGGAATCCGAAATCGTCAAACCCCGCTGATAACGACGACCGCCCCCTGCTGGCTACGGCCTCGCAGGGGCCGGCCTCTTTGAAGCCCATGGCTGGCGGCCGGCATGGGGTGGCTTGTGGCGGCATCGAGCCGCTTCAGTCAGCGGCAATTTTTATTACAAAAAGAATCTGACTGGCAATTTTCAACACACTGAAAAAACGTTGAAAGATTTCAAGACACGACCTTTTTCTCCATGGCTGAAATGCTGTCACGACCTGGCTGCGCTTGAGCCCATGTGAAGGCCGCAAACCCTCGTTGTGCGGCGATGTAAGCAATCCACCACATCCGAAACCTTCACTTACTATGCGTCGAGCACACCAGCACCGACCGTAAGTACCATGCTCCCGCATGAACCTCGCCGCACGCGACGCACCGTTTCTCGATTCGCTGCGCACGCTGCGCTGCGCGGCAGCCGTGGTGGTGCATGGCAGCGCGCTGCGTGCAGCCAAGGCCTTGCACCTCTCACAGCCCGCCGTCACCCGGGCCATCCAGAAGCTGGAGCATGTCTGCGGCGTTGCGCTGTTTGAGCGCGGCGGACGCGGCATGGCAGCCACGGTCCCAGGCCGGCTGGTCAGCCGGCGAACGCAGGCATTGCTGCTGCTGCTCGAACAGGGCGCAAAGGCCGCACATGCGCTGGGTGCACGGCACCACGTTGCACTCTGCTCTGCACAGCACTTTGCCGCACGCGTCACGCCTTCGAGCCTGCAGGCCCTGGCCGCCATCGCCCTCTGCGGCAGTGAAGCGCGTGCGGCCACGCACCTGCAGATCACGCCAGCAACTGTCCACCGCGTGCTGGAGCAATTACAGCATCTGGTGGGCGTTCACCTTTTCCACCGCTCCACGCACGGAACGCGCCTGACCCCGGCAGGCGATGCGCTGCTGCACCGCGTCCAGCTGGCGTTTGCAGAGCTGCGCGCCCTGCACGCCGACCTGGCACCGTGGCGCGGAGAAGTCCGTGGCGAGCTGGTCATCGGCGCACTGCCGCTGTCTGTCTCCCTGCTGCTCCCCACGGCGGTGGATGCCGTGTTTCGGGCCCACCCGGCACTGAAAATTCGGGCCGTCGATGGGACTTACGAAAGCCTGGTGCAGCAGCTGCTTCGGGCAGACATTGACCTGCTGCTGGGTGCACTGCGATTTCCACCTCCGGACGGTATTCAGCAAAAAGTGCTGATGGAGGACTCGCTGGCCGTGGTGGCCCAGGCCGGGCATCCCGTTTTTGCGCTGCCCAAGCCCGGGCTGGCCGATCTGCTGGCGCATGAATGGGTGCTGCCTTTGCCCCATTCCCCTGCAGAGTCCGCGCTGCACCGGGCCTTTGCCCAAGCCGGCCTGCCACCGCCCACAAGCCGCCTGTACGCAGGCAGCCCGACGCTGACACGCGCCGTCGTACTGCAAACGGGGCGGCTGGCGCTGGCCTCGTTGGCGGAAGCCCTTGGGCCCGAAGCGGCTCCGCTGTGCATCGTGCCCATCCCGCTCCCGCAAACCGTCAGGCACATTGGCATGGCCTGGCGATCGGAAGGAGAAACCGCCGCCGACCTGACGAGCCTCCTGGATGTGCTGCAGGGCACATATGCCGCCGCAAAACCCGGCCCAAAAAAATGGCTGCACCGCAGTGCAGCCATAACCCCGATCTCCATGTCCCAGTCAGGTGCTGGCCAGGCGCTTTCCCTGGCATACACAGGCGCCAAGCCGTGAGAGCGTGTTGACGACCTCAGGGCCCATGCCCTGGCTATGGCCTATCCCGCACACGCCCCTACAAAGCATGGCTCAGCAAAAACGGAACTTGCCATCCACAAACATGGACGCGCGATGACCGCCTTCGCTTTGGTCATCGGCGTACGACCAAAAAGCATTCACCGTGCCGTTTTCGGTATCGATGACCTGGCTAACGGTGAAGCCGGTCTTCTCGATCCAGTTCAAAAAATGCAGTGTGTCGGAAAGCTGCAAATAGCTCAGCCGCTCATGGCCCTGGGTGATGTTGCCGTTCTTGTCACGCACACGCCAGTGCAAATCACCGCGAACGGTGTAGCGCACTTCAGCAATGCTTTCAGGGAACTCGATCACGGCTTGGCGTCCCAGTAGCGCTCCAGAGTATTGCGTGTTCATGGTTGCAGCCTCGGTGGTTGGCGGAAATGCAGCGCCGGCGACCCTGCGCTGTTGCTATGGAAATCATTGTTCCGCGACCTGCTCCGCATGCATGTAGGAAAAATTTGCATCCGTGAGCCGTCTGACAGGCTGGCGGCCCACGCCGTAGCCCTCCTACACCGGCGACCAGCGGCCTACCTTGCGCCGCCCCTCGCACTTATGCCCGCAGACTGTGGACGGCCCTGTGGATAAATCGGGGCACAAGCGTCCAGCATCACGCCACACAAGGGTTTGCACCGTATGCCACTTTTTTCAGCGCCGACACTTCTCCACAGACTCCTGCGCCCGCTTCGGCCACAATGCGCCACTTCACCTTGCATTCAGCTCCCCCTTGTCTGCCATCCTTCCCACCCCGGTATCGGGCGGCGCACTGCGCCAGCCGGGTTTCGTGCCCTTTCTCGCGGCCCGCATGCTGGGCTTTTTCGCGCAGCAGATGCAGGCCATCGTCGTGGCCTGGCAGGTCTACGACATCACGCGTGACCCGCTCTCGCTGGCCCTGGTGGGGCTGGCGCAGTTCATTCCCATGCTGCTGCTCTTGGTGCCAGCCGGCGACCTGAGCGACCGCATGAGCCGCAAACAGATTCTGGCCGCCAGCTGGAGCGTGGCCGCGCTCTGTGCGGCTCTGCTGCTGTGGTTGACCACGCTGGGTGAACATGGTGTGGCCGGCATCTATGCCGTGCTGGTGCTGTTTGGCTGCAGCCGCGCCTTCACCAGCCCGGCCATGCAAAGCCTGCTGCCGCAAATCGTGCCGCGCGAACATCTGGCCCAGGCGCTGGCCACCAACAGCATGCTGATGCGCACCTCGGCCATTGCCGCCCCCATGCTGGGCGGCGCGCTGTACGGGCTGGGCGGCGGCGAGCTGACCTATGCCGTCTGCGCCATCGCCCTGGTGCTGGCCGTGCTGCTGCTGGCGCGCGTGCCTGTGCGCTTTGCGGCTCCGCGCCAACCCGTCGAAGGCAGCATGTGGCAGCGGGCCAGCGAAGGCATACGCTTTATCCGCAGCCGGCCCATTGTGTTGGGCACGATCTCGCTGGACCTGTTTGCCGTGCTGCTGGGCGGCGTGGTGGCGCTGCTGCCGGTCTATGCCAAGGAGGTGCTGCACACCGGCCCCGAGGGGCTGGGCATGCTGCGCTCCTCCATGGCCGTGGGCGAGGTGGCCATGGGCCTGTGGCTCAGCACCCGGCCCATACAGCGCCATGTGGGCAAGGTGATGTTTGCAGCCGTGGCCGTGTTCGGCCTGGCCAATCTGGTTTTTTCGCTGTCGCACTGGTTCTGGCTGTCGCTGGCCTGCCTGGCCGTGGCCGGCGCGGCAGACATGGTCAGCGTCTACATTCGCTCGGCCCTGGTGCAGTTCTCCACACCCGACACCATGCGTGGCCGTGTCAATGCGGTGAACATGCTGTTCATCAGCTCCAGCAACGAGCTCGGTGAGTTCCGCGCCGGCAGCATGGCTGCTGCCATCGGCGCGGTGCCTGCCGCCATTGTCGGCAGCCTGTGCACCCTGGGCGTGGTGGGCGCCTGGACGCGGCTGTTCGCCCCGCTGCGCGATGTGGACCGCCTGGAAGATGCGGCACGCAGCAACGACCCCACCCAGCTCTGACGCGCTTCAATAAAGAGCATCCATCGCTTATGGGATAAGCGTCTGAGCGCTTTTTCGCCGTACTCCCTGCCCGCCATGCGCGGGCTTTTTTACGCCGGCATGGCGTGGTGGCTGCGCGTCTCCGGGCCTTACCGACACATGCATTAACGCGCAAATACGGTCGCTCACAAGCTGCACCAAAGTAGCTTTTCTCCTCGCAGGCTTGGTGCACATCCAGGCCCAGAAAAGTGCAAATTTGATAGCACCAACCATCTCCCACCTCAGCACCGCTTGCTGCCCCACGCACTTGGCACCACCCACGCCAGGGAGCGCAATACAGGCAAGGGGACGGCCATGCAGGTGGCCCGGGGAAATCTGGCCACGGCTGGAAAAGCTGGCATGCCAGTTGCACTAAGCCAGACAGCAGGCGCAGCCCCCGCGCTTGCAGCCCACCAGAAAGCACCCCGACCTATGCCCGCAGAAAAAGCAGCGCTCACCCGACGCAAATTGCTCACCATGATTGGCCAGGCGGCCGGTGGCTCGGCCCTGTACCAGGCCATGTCCAGCCTGGGCCATGCCGCTGAATCCGGCTACCAAGGCCGCACCCCGCTGAGCCGCGCCAAGCCCGGCGCCAGCGTGGTGGTGCTCGGCGCCGGCCTGGCCGGCATGCTGGCCGCCGTCGAGCTGCGCAATGCCGGCTACCAGGTCAGCGTGCTGGAATACCAAAACCGCGCGGGCGGGCGCTGCTGGACGCTGCGCGGTGGCGACCGGCACACCGAACTCGACGGCACCACCCAGACCGTGGGTTTTGCCAAGGGCAACTACCTCAACCCCGGCCCCTGGCGCGTGCCCCACAACCACCACGCCATGATGGACCTGTACCGCCGCTACGGCGTGCAGCTGGAGCCCTTCAACCAGGTCAACCACAACGCCTATGTGCACCAGACCCAGGCTTTTGGCGGCAAACCCCAGCGCTTTCACCACATCAGCAGCGATGTGCGCGGCCATGTGAGCGAGCTGCTATCCAAGGCCACGCACCAGGGCGTATTGGACGAAGCCATCACCACCGAAGACCGCGAAAAACTGCTGGCAGGCCTCAAATCCTGGGGGGCGCTGGACAAGGACTACCGCTACAGCGCCAGCCTGCACAACAGCGAATTCCGCGGCTTCGACCGCAACCATGGCGGCGGGCTGATGCCCAAGGCCCAGGCCTCCGAGCCCATAGACCTGCACACCCTGCTGCAATCCAAGATGTGGAGCCAGATCGGCATGGGCAATATGCACGAGTTCCAGACCACCATCTTCCAACCCGTGGGCGGTATGGACACCCTGGCCCAGGCCATGGCACGCGATCTGGGTGCGCTGATCCACTACAACGCCAAGGTCAGCAAGGTGGAGCAAAACGCGCAATCCGTCACCGTGCACTACAGCGACGCACGCCGGCCCGGCGCCCTGCGCAAGCTCAGCGCCGACTGGTGTGTGTGCACGATCCCCGCCTCCATCCTGAGCCAGCTCGACATCCAGGTCAGCAGCGCCATGCGCGCCGGCATCGACAGCCTGCCCTATGCCAGCTCCAACAAGATCGGCCTGGAATTCAAACGCCGCTTCTGGGAAGAAGACGAGCGCATCTACGGCGGCATCAGCTACACCGACCTGCCGATCCGGCAAATTTCCTACCCCTCCACTGGCTACATGCGCCCCGGCCCCGCCGTGCTGCTGGGCGCCTACACCATGGAGGACAACGGCTCCTACCGCTTTGCCTCGCTCACGCCCCAGGAGCGCATCCGCATGGCGCTGGAATACGGCAGCCAGATCCACCCCCAATACCTCAAGGAATTCAAAACCGGTGTGGCCGTGGCCTGGCACCGCGTGCCCTGGATTCAGGGCTGCTTTGGCCAATGGAGCGACGCACTGCGTGCCCAGCACTACCAGGCCATGGCCCAGGTGGACGGCCGCATCGTGCTGGCCGGTGAACACATGTCCTATCTCCCCGCCTGGCAGGAAGGTGCGGTGCTGTCCTCGCTGGACGCCATACAGCGCCTGCACGCCAAGGCCATCAGCGTCTGAGCCAGGCCTGGGCCACACGCCATTCCCACCACTTCACGGAGCCCTCTCTATGCACACCACCACTTCACAAGACCTGGCTTTGCGTGGCCTGCTGCTGGCCTGTCTGCTGCCCCTGGCCACCATGGCTGCCGAGCCCAGCCTCAAGGGTACGACCGGCAGCGCGGCCGAAGTCCTGGCCCTCAGCCCCACCCAGGTCGCGGCCCTCAAGGCCGACTTTGCCAGCACACCGCAGCAGCTCACCCAGCGCAGCGGCGCGCAAATCTACCAGGCCATCTGCCAGGGCTGCCACATGCCCCAGGCCCAGGGCAGCCAGGGCGCAGGCTTTTATCCAGCGCTGGCCTCCAACCCCAAGCTCACGGCCTCTGCCTACCCCGTGGCCGTGGTCTTGAATGGACTGCACGGCATGCCCGGCTTTGCTCCCCGGCTGAGCAACCAGGAAGTGGCCGAAGTCGTCAACTACGTGCGCAGCCATTTTGGCAACCGCTACACCGACCCGGTGAGCGCCAACGACGTGCAACTGTTTCGGCCGTAAACGTTCTCTTGCCACCGCATCTCTGGCGATGGCGGTGGTGTTTTGTGTCTCGATCTGAAAAGGTTTTCCACCATGTCTTTCCGTGCCCCCTTGCTGCTTCCCGCTCTGCTGACCAGCCTGGCCCTGGCCGGCTGTGCCACCCAGACGCCATCCTCCCCCGAGCTGCTGCGCTACAAGCTGCCCGGCAGCAACTTCCCCATTGCCAATGCCGTGGAAGTGCCTGCCGGCGCCAGCACCATCTACCTCTCGGGCAAGACCGCCGCTGTGCAGGACAAGAGCAAATCGCCCACCGACATCGCGGCCTATGGCAACACCGAGGTTCAGACCGTCTCCGTGCTGCAAACCATTGATGCACAGCTCAAAGGCATGGGCCTGTCCATGTCCGATGTGGTGAAGATGCAGGTCTATCTGGTCAAAGACCCCGGCAAGGGCGACAAGATGGACTTTGCCGGTTTTATGAAGGGCTATAGCCAGTTCTTCGGCACGGCCACCCAACCCCATCTGCCGGCACGCTCCACCTTCGAGGTCGCGGCCCTGGCCAACCCCGCCCTGCTGGTGGAAATCGAAGTGGCGGCCGTGCGCGGCGCCACTTCGGTCAGCAAATAGCTGGCCATCTCATCTCTTAGAACGTGTTCACGATCTAAGCACCTGACCCTGGGGCCGCGGCACACCGCGGACCTGAACAAGCCTTTGTCCACACACCCTGCTTTTGATAGCAGCCATTGCTCACGAAACAAGCACTGCAGCCTTGTTTGACCTGCAGCCATCCACCGGCCTCAAGATCAAGAAAGCGAACAGACCTATGCCCGCCGCGGACACATTGCCCACCCGACGCGCCCTGCTTTCCAGGATTGGCCAAGTGGCCGGTGGCGCGGCCATGTACCAGGCCATGTCCAGCCTGGGCTATGCCGCTGAATCCGGCTACCAAGGCCACGCCCCACTGGGCCGTGCCAAGCCCGGCGCCAGCGTGGTGGTGCTCGGCGCCGGCCTGGCCGGCATGCTGGCCGCCATCGAGCTGCGCAACGCCGGCTACCAGGTCAGCGTGCTGGAATACCAAAACCGTGCAGGTGGACGCTGCTGGACCTTGCGTGGCGGCGACCAGTTCACCGAACTCGACGGCAGCACCCAGACCGTGGGCTTTTCCCAGGGCAACTACCTCAACCCCGGCCCCTGGCGCGTGCCCTTCAACCACCACGCGATGATGGATCTGTACCGCCGCTATCGCATCGCGCTAGAGCCCTTCAACCAGGTCAACCACAGCGCCTATGTGCACCAGACCCAGGCTTTTGGCGGCAAACCCCAGCGCTTTCACCACATCAGCAGCGATGTGCGCGGCCATGTGAGCGAGCTGCTGTCCAAGGCCACGCACCAGGGCGTATTGGACGCAGCCATCACCACCGAAGACCGCGAAAAACTGCTGGCAGGCCTCAAATCCTGGGGGGCGCTGGACAAGGACTACCGCTACAGTGCCAGCCAGCACAGCAGCAAATTTCGCGGCTTTGCCCGCCCCCATGGCGGCGGGCTGATGCCCAAGGCCCAGGCCTCCGAACCCATAGACCTGCACACCTTGCTGCAATCGAATCTGTGGAACCAGATCGGCGCGGGCAATCTGCATGAGCTCCAGACCACCATCTTTCAGCCTGTGGGCGGTATGGACATGCTGGCCCAGGCCATGGCACGCGATCTGGGTGGGCTGATCCACTACAACGCCAAGGTCAGCAAGGTAGAGCAAAACGCGCAGTCCGTCACCGTGCACTACAGCGATGCACGTCGGCCCGGCGCACTGCGCCAGCGCAGCGCCGACTGGTGCGTGTGCACGATTCCCGCCTCCATCCTGAGCCAGCTCGACATCCAGGTCAGCGGCGCCATGCGCGCCGGCATCGACAGCCTGCCCTATGGCAGCGCAATGAAGGTGGGGCTGGAATTCCAGCGCCGCTTCTGGGAAGAGGACGAGCATATCTACGGCGGCATCAGCTACACCGATTTGCCCATACAGCAAATCGCCTATCCCTCCAGCCACTACATGCGCCCCGGCCCCGCCGTGCTGCTGGGGGCCTACGCATTCGAGACCACGAATGCCTACCACTTCTCCTCCCTCCTCCCCAAGGAACGCATTCGCCTGGCGCTGGAATACGGCAGCCAGCTGCATCCCCAGTACAAAAAGGAATTCAAGAGTGGCGTGAGCGTGGCCTGGCACCGCATTCCCTGGGCACAGGGCTGCTTTGGCAAGTGGAGTGATGCGCTGCGCGCGCAGCACTACCTGGCCATGGCCCAGGTGGATGGCCGCATCGTGCTGGCGGGCGAGCACCTGTCCCATCTGGGTTGGCAGGAGAGCGCCGTGCTGTCCTCGCTGGATGCCATCCAGCGCCTGCATGCCAAAGCCATCAGCGTATGAGCGCCCCATCTTCCAGGAGCCACGAACTCATGCACACCACCCCCACTTTCAGGGCGCTGGCCCTGGGCAGCCTGTGGCTGGCCGGCCTGTTCAACCAGCCCTGCATGGCCGCACCCGCCCTCGCTCACCACGCCACAGGCAGCGCCGCCGAAGTGCTGGCCCTCAGCCAGACACAGGTGGCGGCGTTGCAAGCCAGTTTTTCCAGCGACCGCAAGCGCCTGACCCAGCACCACGGCGAAAAAATCTACCAGGCTCTCTGCCAGAGCTGCCACATGGCCCAGGCCCAGGGCAGCCAGGGTGCAGGCTTTTACCCGGCGCTGGCCTCCAACCCCAAGCTCACGGCCTCCGCCTACCCGGTGGCCGTGGTCCTGCATGGACTGCATGGCATGCCCGGCTTTGCCGATCGGCTGAGCAACGAACAGGTCGCCGAAGTCATCAACTACGTGCGCAGCCATTTTGGCAACCGCTACACCGACCCGGTGAGCGCCAACGACGTGCAACTGTTCCGCCCCTAAGCGGTTTTCCTCCGCGCAGTCTGGATCTCAAGGCTGGCGCCCTTTGTTCGACTTAGAAAGGTTTCCCCATGTCTTTGCGTACTCCCTGGCTGGCTTCAGCCCTCTTCGCTTCCCTGGTCCTCGCAGGCTGCGCCGGCCAGAGCGGCCCCGGCCCCGAGCTGCTGCGCTACAAGCTGCCAAACAGCAACTACCCTGTCGCTACCGCCGTGGCCGTGCCGGCCGGCGTCAGCACCATCTACCTCTCGGGCAAGACCGCCGCTGTGCAGGACAAGAGCAAGTCGCCCACCGACATCGCGGCCTATGGCTACACCGAGGCCCAGACGGTTTCCGTGCTGCAAAGCATTGACACCCAGCTCCAGGGCATGGGCCTTACCCTGTCCGATGTGGTGAAGATGCAGGTCTATCTGGTGAAAGACCCGGCCAAGAGTGGAAAGATGGACTATGCCGGCTTTATGAAGGGTTACAGCCAATTCTTTGGCACGGCAGCCCAGCCCCATCTGCCTGCGCGTTCGACCTTCGAGGTCACCGCCCTGGCCAACCCCGCCCTGCTGGTGGAGATTGAAGTGGTGGCCGTGCGCGGGGCCACCTCGGTCAGCAAGTAAGCCTCTTGCAGCAGCTCCTGATACAGGAGCTGCTGATGCTTGCGCTTGTTAGGCTTCAGGCGCTTTGGTTCAAAATGCTGGCTTACAGCGCTTCGGCACGCAGCTGGGCTGCGCTCTTGGGCGACAGCCAGCCCGGTGCCACGTCGAACACCGTCTTGGCGCCATGCAAGCCCATTTGCTGCATGCGGTGCACGGCGCGGGCATAGGCCACCAGCACGCTGGAGGTGAACTCGGGGTTGCTGTCCAGCTGCAACCGGTACTCGATCACCTGCTTGGCGCCGGCGCTGGTGTTGCCGCTGCGGATCACAAAGCCGCCATGGGGCATGGCGGCGTGGTCACGTGCCAGCTCCTCGGCGCTGATGAAGTGCACCGTGGTGTCGTACTCGGCAAAGTAATGCGGCATCTCGACGATGGTCTTGCGCACCACCTCGGCGTCCGCACCTTCGGCCAGCACCACATGGCACACGCGCTCGTGCTTTTGGCGCGTGGAGAGTTGTGGGCGCGTGCCGCTGCGCACGGCTTCCACGGCGGCTTCCACGGGGATGGTGTATTGCACACCACCGGCCACGCCGGGGATGCGGCGGATGGCGTCGGAGTGGCCCTGGCTCAGGCCCTTGCCCCAGAAGGTGTAGGTCGCGCCTTCGGGCAGCAGGGCTTCGCCCATGATGCGGTTGATGGAGAACATGCCGGGGTCCCAACCGGCGGAGATCAGCGCCGTGGTCTTGCCGCCCTGGGCTGCCGCATCCACGGCCGCAAAATGCTCGGGGATACGGGCATGGGTGTCAAAGCTGTCGACGATATTGAACTGGGCCGCCAGCGCAGGCGACTGCTGGGGCAGATCGTCCTTGGAGCCGCCGCACAGAATCAGCACATCCACCTGGCCCACATGGCCGGCCAATGCCTCCATGCCATAGACCGGTGTGGCGGGGTTGGCAGGCTTTAACTGCGCGGGGTCGCGGCGGGTATACAGGCCGGTGATCACCATGTCGGGGTTCAAGGCCACGGCGGCCTCCACGCCGCGGCCCAGGTTGCCATAGCCCACCACGCCAATGCGGATGGGAGTGTGTTGTGAAGCGGTCATGCCACGGAGTCCTTGTCTGGTAGGGGGAAAGAGAGCGAGGGCGTCATGGGGCTCGCCGCGCGCACACGGCCAAGCCTTCCCTGCCTGGTGCAGTCCCCAAAAATGCACCAAATCGGTAATTTTCACCGCAAAGCCGGCACCCTGTCACCGCGCACCAGCAAGGGTGTGCACGTCGCTCACGGCAGCGGCGGCGCTGCGCACCTACACTTCAGGGCCACGGCCGCCCCGCAGCGCCCCTGTTTGCGCGCAGCGGCCGGTTCTCTTTTTGCCCGAGCTGAAGCCGCATGCCTTCCCCCGATTCCGACCTGTTGCTGCCGCCCGGCGCCCCGCTTTCCACCGCCCTGGCCATGATCGACGCCGCGCCCGAGCGCCCGCCGCTGCACATCCTCCACCAGGACGAGGACATGGTCGTGGTCTACAAGCCCGCGGGCTGGCTGGTGCACCGCACGGCCATTGCCCGCCATGAGACCCGCTTTGTGCTGCAGCGCCTGCGCGACCAGATTGGCCGCCATGTCTGGCCCGTGCACCGGCTGGACCAGGGCACTTGCGGCGTGCTGGTTTTTGGCCTGCACAAAGAGGCCACGCAAAAACTGGCCGCCGCCTTTGCCGAACACCGCGCCCACAAACATTACCTGGCGCTGGCACGCGGCTGGATGCCCGCGCATATCGATGTGGACTACGCCCTGCAGCCTGACGATGCCCCGCCCGACGCACCGGCCCAGCCGGCGCAAACCCTGCTGCGCGGCCTGGCCCAGCTGGAATGGCCCGAGGCCTATGACGCCCGCCATCCCGGCACGCGCATCTCGCTGGTGGAGGCTTTCCCCAAGACCGGCCGCCGCCACCAGATCCGCCGCCATTTAAAGCATGAATCCCACCCCATCATTGGCGATGCCACCCATGGCAAGGGGCCGCTGAACCGCTGGTGGGCGGAGCGCATAGGCCTGCAGCGGCTGTGGCTGCACGGCCATGCGCTGGAAATCCCCCACCCGGCCACGGGCGAGGTGATGCGTTTTTGTGCCGACTGGCGCCAGTTGGCGGATGTGCCCGAGGTACAGCAATGGAAGGCACTGCTGGCCCTGCCGGGCTGGAAAAGCGGGCCCAATCCGCTGCCGGACAGCTGCGGCGTAGTGCTGTAGTCCTTGCCGCAGTGATGGGCTGGCGCAGCACTGGCATGGACGTACGGCAGAAAGCGCTCCAAACCCTTGAAGGATACGCTGTAGATGCTCCCTTTTTTGAAAATACCCACGGAGCATGCTGCAGCCAGCCCTGCTGATTCCACTTCTCGCACCGAGAGCGTGTTGACGACCTCTACGCCTGCTGCACGGCGGCACGCTGCACAATGCGCTGCGCCGCCGGCTGGCTGCCGGCGTTCTGCCAGGTGCCGTAATGCACGCCCCAGCCTTGGCCGGCCACGCCGCTGCGTGTGACCAGAAAGGCATCGCTGACCTCCTCCGGGCTGTACCGCAGCAATTCCGCCGCCTGCAGCACGCGGGCCACGGACTCGGTCATAGGGCGGGCCAGGTATTCGTCCTGCAACGCGCCCTGCACCAGTTGCTGCGTCTGGCGCACCAGCGCATCAAAACGCGAGTCCTGCCCCGCCAGGGGGGCCAGCTCGGCAAACAAGGCTTCGACGCAGCGGCCATCACGCTGCATGGCGCGGCGCACGTCCATGCACATCATATTGGCCGTGCCTTCCCACACGCTGTTCAGCGGTGCCTCGCGGTACAGACGTGCCATGGGGTTTTCTTCGATAAAGCCGTTGCCGCCATGGCATTGCAAGGCCTCGTAGGCAATCGAGGGCGCGCGCGAGCAGTTGAAGTACTTGGCCGCCGGCGTGGCGACACGGGCCAGCAGGCGCTCCTGCTCGTTGTCCTGCATGCCATCGGTGGCGCGGGCCACGCGCAGCGCCATCAGCGTGGCGGCTTCCACTTCCACGGCCATATCGGCCAGCACCTGCACCATCATGGGCCGCTCGGCAATGCGGCTACCGAAGGCATTGCGTGTCTGGGTATGGCGCAGGGCCAGCGTCAGGCTCTGGCGCATCAACCCGGCCGAGCCCACGGCAAAGTCCAGCCGCGTCAGATGGGCATGCGAGAGGATTTCGCGGATACCGCGCCCCTCCTCTCCCACGCGGATGGCCAGCGTGCCGTTGTATTCGACCTCGCTGGAAGCATTCGAGCGATTGCCCGCCTTGTCCTTGAGGCGCTGCACCCAGAAGTGGTTGCGGCTGCCATCCGGCAGGGTGCGCGGCAGGAAAAAGCAGGTGACGCCGCCCTCCACCTTGGCCAGGGTGAAAAAACCATCGGACTGCGGCACGGAGCAAAACCATTTATGGCCCGTCAGCGCATACCAGTGGGCGGTGGCACCGTGGTAGTCGGCCGACTGCACAAAGCAGGCGGTGGTCTGGGTTTCGCGCAGGTCCGAGCCGCCCTGTTTTTCCGTCATGGCGTAGCCAATAACTACGCTGGGCTTGTCCGCCACCTCGCGGCGGCTGAATTCATAGGCCGTGCCACGCGCCTTCTCGGCCCAGATGGCCAGCGCCGGTTCCGCCTCAAAGCCCGGCAGGCTGGCATAGGCCATACCCGTGGGGCAGGCCGTTCCCTGCTCCACCTGGTTCCACAGATAAGACAGCACGGCGCGCGCCAGATGACCATTGCGCTCGGTGGTGCGCCAGCTGAGGTTGGGCACCTCATGCTGCCAGGCCAGCGCCATCAGTTGGTGCCAGGCAGGGTGGAATTCCACCCAATCCACCCGGTTGCCAAAGCGGTCATGGGACTGAAGTTCGGGCGTATGGCGGTTGGCCAGGCGGGCCAGCTCCTGCACGGCCTCATCACCGGCCAGCGCTCCCAGCGCCGCGCAGCGCTGGGCAGCCCAAGGCGCATCGCGGGCGATGGCTGCGGTTAGCACCGCGTCGCCGGTGAAGGCGTTGAAGCCGCTGGCGGGCAATGCCTGGTTGCGCACCTCATGTGTCGGCGCAAAAACGCTGGAAGAAATGGCGGCGGTACGGGTCAGCATGGGCACTCCTTTGGAAGGTGGAAGGGGGAGAGAAATCGATGCTGTGGTCCGCGCTAGGCCGTGCCAGACGGACGGCGCCGTGCGGCACGCACTGGCGTTGCAGGTACAGCGCTGACCTCGGGCACGGTGGCTGCAGCCAGGCCGTGCGGGTCAGCCACGCTGGCGCAGGCCAGATGGGCCATTTGCTCGGCCAATGCCTCTGCATCGCGCTGGCAGGCCTGGGGATCGGGGTGGTTGTGCAACGGCTGGTTCAGCGGAGACAGCGGGCCGATCAGCCCTTCCATAAAACCGCCAACGATGAAGGAGGCCGCTGTATCGGCCAGCATGTCGGCGCGCATCTGCCCGCTGGCCTGGCCCTGGGCAATCAAGCGGCTGATAACGGCGCTGATGGCCGCGCGGTACTGCAGCCGCACCTCGTCGATGGCCTTGTCGCAGGGCTCGGCAATCAGCGCATAGGCCAGGCGCGGATTGCGCATGGCACGGCGCACAAACACCGCCACGGCGGCATGCAGCCGGGCATGGGCGTCGTCGCTGGTGGCTGCAATGCCGTCCAGCACATCCACCTCGCGCTGCGAGACGGCGGACAGCACCTCGGCAAACAGTTCGGCCTTGGAGGCGAAATAGCGGTAGACCGTGCCCGTGGCCATGCCGGCGCTGGCGGCCACGCTAGCCACCTGGGCTTCGGCCCAGCCGCCCTCACTGACCAGGGCGCGAGCGGCGGCCAGGATCCGGCTGCGGTTGTCTTGCAAGCGGGCTTCGACGGCGGGGGTTTGGCGATAGACCATCAAAAAATGGATGCTGATTCAGGGATGAAGTGAATCTATGTTCATTCATTGCCAACATTGCCTGTGGTTTACCCGCAGCGGGTGTGCCATGCCGCATGGCTGCAATGTCCAGCATGGGACAGATTTTTTCAAAAGGAGAGCATTCGCGGCGCTTGACGCCTTGGCTTCAAAAGCTTTCCTCCTGATTAGCTACATGCCTCAGATGAAGAGTCACGACGAATTGTGCTGCTGTTCGCACATGACATTCCGAGGCCGGGTCTCGCCCCGGCGGGCGACTTCATTTTCTTGAACGCTCAAGAAAACGGAAGCAAAAGAAACCGCCCCTGCTGCCCATGTCCCTGCGCTTCGCTTCGGGCAAGCTCAGTGCTCGATCCCAGAGCGGTGCCGCAGAACTCGCGGCGCGGCTATGCCGCTCTGCTCAAACATGTTGCGGCAAGCTTGACTACGAAGCAGCTGTGTCCTGCGGCACAGCTGCCCGCCCCGTGCTCTGCGCGCCGAGCCATGGGCAAAAGGGGAAGGCGGGAACCGAATACCGGCCCTGCGTGGGCTGCGCCGTTGGTGAACCTTATCTCTGAACCCTCACCCTCAATGTCTGTCGCTTCGTCACACTGCTGGCGCTGCGGTTGTTCCCCTTCTATACACGCCTGCGGCGCACAGCACACAGGGCCGCATGGCTGCCGAAGGACAGCCATGCTTCGTAGACTGACTTGCCGCGGCTGTTCGAGCGGAGCGCTGTAAGCGCGCAGAGAGTTCTGCGGCAGGCCCTGTGTGCTGGGTGACGCAGGTTGCCCCGGCGCGACAGCGCTGGGGACGGGGATAGCAGGGGCGCATTCTTCGCCTACCTTCTTGTGCGAGCAAGAAGGTAGGTCGCTCGCCGGGGCGAACTCCCGGCTTCGGAACATCACTTCACAGCAGTGCCTGAGATAAGTACCTAATCAGGGCTTTCCTACCGCCAATGCTCTGCACGAAAGCACCGAAAGCTCCGCTTTGCATAGCAATCGCTCCGGGCATAAAAAAACGCCGCAGTGCGGCGTTGGGGAAAGTCGTAGACTTAGTCCGCCTTGGGCGGGCGTATCCACTTGCCCGCCTCATCAAACTCCATCAGCGGGGCTTTGACAAAAGCGTAATCGGCCTCGGCATCGGACTTGAAGCTGCCAGTCAGCAGCTCCACCAGGCGCTCGTTGCCCATCTTGAAACCGCAGGCCTGGGCATGGCCGCCACCGCCCATGGCTTCGGCCAGGGGAATGCAGTTGAATTCCGAGCGCGAGCGCAGGCCCACCTTCACGCCCTTGGTGCTGGCATGCCACATCAGGGCAAAGCTGCCGCTTTGGCGCGAGAGGATATCGCCCACCTGGCTGTGGAACATGCCATTGCAGTTGACCATCAGGCCTTGCTGGCCGTTGAAGACCAGGGGCTGGGCACCGTCCGCAATGTCGGCGCAGAGCTTTTGGTATTTCTCGTCCATGGCACCGCCACGGGCCATGAACTCGGCCTCCTGCTCGGGCGTGAAAGCGGCGATCTCGGCCCAGCGCGCAATGGTGCGGGGCTCCATCTCCAGCGCGGCCAGAAAGGCCGGGCTTTCGGCGAACTCCCACTTCCAGATGTCGCGGTCTTCGATGTAGCGGATCAGGCCGGGCACGGGCTTGTCGGGGTGGAAGAACTCCCAGGCCAGGCGCGCGCCGGACTTGTTCATATCGAAGTGCACCACACCGCAGCGGCACTGGTAGCCGGTGAGTTTTTCGGCAGCGCTCTTGTGGTGGTCCAGCACCACCAGCTTGGACACGCGCGCCTCGATGGCGGCCATCAGCTCGGGCTCGAAGGCAAAGTCCAGCACATAGACGGCGCGGCCATCCAGCTCGCCCAGGTCGTCGTCGGTCTGGATTTCGCCATGGTCCAGGCCCCGGTACTCGGCCGCATCTCCGTAATACAGCCAGGCAGCCAGCGAGGCGCCAAAGCCGTCCGGGCAGCGGCGGCCGTGATAGAGGATGAGGGGGCGCGGGTCGTCGTGCGAGGGGCCCACCAGCAGTTGCAGGGGAAGAATGGATCGAATCATTGCCGCCGATTGTCGCCGCTTCTGTTGCGCATGCGCGCTGCGCCGTTGTGTACCCGCAGCAGGCGCAGGCAGCGCTAGGCATGCCCAACCCGGAATGGCGGCCCTGCCCAGGCCCCAAAACATTCCAAAAAGGAATTTCAAAAAACCGGCAAACACAGCGTAGCAGCGCCTGACGCCCTATGCCAATTGCGACTTAACTTAGTCGACCCTCCGCCAAAACACTATCGAATATATAGCTACAAATGATTTACTCATATACACAAAACTCATATTTCACTCAAAAATCAGCACCCACGCACCCAGCCATCGAAATACGGCTTCTCCCTATGAGCGGATATTCCTTTTGACGATAATGTGAAGCTACTTTCCGACCCCGTGCCAGGCGCATCGTGTGCCGGCACCGATTCACGATGACTACCGCATCCGATATCACCCCTTATCTGGGCCAATTGGTCAGCTTTCGGCGCGACTTGCACGCCAACCCCGAGCTGAAGTACGAAGAACACCGCACGGCCGGCAAGGTCTCGGCCTATCTGACGGCCCTGGGCCTGCCCGTGCACCGGGGCCTGGGCGGCACCGGCCTGGTGGCCAGCGTCTACGGCAAGGGCCGCAGCAAAGAAAACCCCGGCCGCCAAATTGGCATACGCGCCGACATGGACGCCCTGCCCGTGGCCGAAACCACAGGCGCTGCCTACGCCAGCTGCGTGCCCGGCAAGATGCACGCCTGCGGTCATGACGGCCACACCACCATGCTGCTGGGCGCGGCCACGCTGATGGCGCAAAACCCCGACTTTGATGGCACGGTGCACCTGATCTTCCAGCCGGCCGAAGAAGGCGGCGCCGGCGCCAAGGCCATGATGGACGACGGCCTGTTCACCCTCTTCCCCTGCGATGCGGTGTTTGCCCTGCACAACTGGCCCTCGCTACCCCAGGGCCAGATGGCCGTGCGCGTAGGCCCCATCATGGCCTCCACCATGCGCTTCGAGATCCGCGTGCGCGGCAAGGGCGGCCACGCTGCCATGCCGCACAAGACGCTGGACCCCATCCCCGTGGCCTGCGCCATCGTCAGCCAGCTGCAGACCTTGGTCTCGCGCGGCGTGGACCCCATAGACAGCGCGGTGCTCACCGTGGGTAAAATTGAAGGCGGCACGGTGGAGAACATCATCCCCGACGAATGCGCCATCTACGGCACGGTGCGCGCACTCAGCAAGTCGACCCAGGACTATATGGTCGCCGGCCTGCAGCGCATTGCCAGCCATGTGGCCCAGGCCCATCTGTGCGAGGCTGTTTACATCCACAAGCCCGGCTACCCCAACACCACCAACACCGAGCGCGAGGCCCGCTTCATGGGCGAGGTGATGCAGGAAATGGTGGGCCAGGGCAATGCCTTCCCCGACATAGACCCCGCCATGACGGCCGAAGACTTTGGCTTCATGCTGGAAGAAGTGCCCGGCGCCTACGGCTGGATTGGCAACGGCCAGGGCGGCCAGCCCGGCGTGGGCCTGCACAACCCCGGCTACGACTTCAACGACGACAACATCGAACTCGGCTCGAAATTCTGGGACCGCCTGGCACGTCGCTGGTTTGCCCAGCCTCAGGGCTAAAACCCGCCCTCTCCCGCAAGCGGGCGAGGGAGTCAAACACTCAGCGCCGTTTTTTCCGGCGCTTTTTTTCTTCCTGCAAGGCCTGGCGCTTGACTTCGGCCTCCTGGCCCACGGCCAGCCATTGCGCAAACTCGGCCGGCGTTTCCAGCGTGATGCGGCCCAGCACATGGGTGCGGAATTCGGTGATCACCAGCTCCGCCGCTTTTTGTGTGTTCACCCGCCCGCCGCTCATGACAGCGCCGCGCTTGCGGCCTATGGCTTCCAGCAGCTCATCGTCGTGGGCGGCAGCAATTTTCTCCGCGCCCCAACCCAGCTTGTAGCGGTCTTCCAGCAGCTGGGCATAGTGTTTTTGCAGATACAGCAGCAGCTCCAGCGCCACCAGCTCTTCGTCGTAGGCATTGCGCCCCACAGAGCCGGCCGCTGCCAGGTTGAAGCCGCTTTGCTCCACGATGATGCGCGGCCACAGCATGCCGGGTGTGTCCCACAAATAAAAATCATCGTCCAGCACGATGCGCTGCTCGTCCTTGGTCACGCCGGCTTCGTCGGCGGCCTTGGCCTGGCGCTTGTTGCTCATGGTGTTGATCAAGGTGGACTTGCCCACATTGGGCACGCCGCAAATCAGCACCCGCAGCGGCTTGGCCATGCCACCCCGGTTGGGCGCCAGCGCACGGCAGGCCTGCACCAGGCGGCGCGCCGGCGCGGCCTCTTCGGCATCCATGGGCAGGGCGTGGGTGTCGGGCTGGGCGTTGTACCAGTCCAGCCAGGCCTGGGTCTGCACCGGGTCGGCCACATCCTGCTTGTTGAGCAGCTTCAGGCGCGGCTTGTGCCCTGTCAGCTCCTGCAGCAGCGGATTGAAGCTGGAGCCGGGAATGCGGGCGTCCAGCACCTCGATCACCACATCGATGTCCTTGATGCGCTCGGCAATCAGCTTGCGCGTGAGGTTCATGTGACCGGGGAACCACTGGATGGCCATAACTTTTGTCTTTCTGCGGGGATATCAGGGGAGCAGAACGGCCCAGAGTCTCTGCGCGACGCGCCTGCGTAGAAACCGTAAACCTGTTCTCAAGGGGCGCAAGGATAATCGCAAGCTTCTTCTACCGTCGTCTACTGTGCCATGGCCTCCTCTTCCTTTCGCAAACCCTCTGCCAACGACACCTTGGTGCGCGGCGTCATCCTGGCGCTGATCGGCCTGGTGCTGCTCGTTGCGCCGCAATTCATGTCCGACACTCCCTTGCGCAGCCTGTTTGTGCAAGCCAGCGTGGTGGCCTGGTTTGCACTGGCACTGGGCCTGGCCTTTGTCGCCAAGGACGGACTGCGCCGGCTGCGCCAGCGCGATGGGCAATAAACGCTACGCGGCTACGCCTTCAGCTCGGCGTCCAGCCAGCCGCGCAGGCTGTTGATGAAGGCCCAGGCCTGCACGCGCGGCAGGTCTTGCAGGCACACGACCTGCTCCACGATGCGGCCTTGCGCCAAAGCCAGAGCCCGCCCCACACCGGGCAGCAGGCCGCAGGCCAGCGGCGGCGTGACCCAGCGGCCATCCAGGCGCATGGCCAGATTGCCGCGCGTGCCCTCGGTGATCTGGCCGTCTTCGTTGTAGAGCACGCTGTCAAAAACACCGGCCTGCACGGGCGCAAACGCCTCGTAATGCGCGCGCTGCGAAGTCTTGAACGCCACCCAGGGCCCCATCGCCACCGCATTGGCGATAGGGCTGGCGGCCAGCTGCAGGCGCACCGGCGTGGGTGTGGGCTGCAGCACCACGGCCTGGGTGTGGACCGCACCCGCAGCATCCAGTGCCAGGCGCACACGCCAATCGCCTGTGCCATGGGCCTGGCGCAGTTGCTCCAGTGCCTGATGCAACCCCGCTTCGGAGCAGGGCCGCGCAAAGTGCAGGGCCGCAGATTGCATGCGCGCCAGGTGGCGATCCAGGTTGTGGAAAACGCCGCCCCGCAAGGCCAGGGTTTCAAGAATGTCAAAGTCCATATGGGTCATCCATGGTGCTATGTACAAAAACGGCGCAACCCAGACCAGGGATGCCGCGCAAGGGCCGCCCCGCCGCGCTGGCATCGTCCCCCTGCCCGCGAGCGCAGCGAGCGAAGAGCGGGGGGAAGGCGCCAAAGGCGACTCAGGGGGTGTCTCACACTTGGTTCAAAAAGGCACGCTTGTTGGCCCACTCCTGCCACTCCGCATCGGCCTGAGCCCCCGAGGTAATGCCGCTGCCTATGCCGCAGCGCACGCTGTCGCCCTCGACCTGGGCCGTGCGTATGGGCACGTTGAAAGTGGCATGTATGCGGCCGGACTCGCTGCCCGGACGCACCAGGCCCACGGCGCCGCAGTACACATCGCGCGGACCGGGCTCGAGTTCGCGGATCAGCTGCATGGCCTGGCGCTTGGGGGCGCCAGTGATGGAGCCGCAGGGAAACAAGGCCTGGAACACATGGTCCAAGCCCACATCGGCGCGGGTGATGGCCTCCACATCCGAGGTCATCTGCCACACCGTGGGCAAGGCCTCGGCATGGAAAAGCCTAGGCACTTTCACGCTGTGGGGGCGGGCAATGCGCGAGACATCGTTGCGCAGCAAATCGACAATCATCACGTTCTCGGCCCGCTCCTTGGGCGATGCCAACATGGCTTGCAGCAGGGCTTGATCCTGTGCGGGCGTGGCGCCGCGTGCGGCCGTGCCCTTCATGGGCCGGGTCAGAATGCGCTCGCCATCCCAATCAAAAAACAGCTCCGGCGAGACCGAAAGCACCTGCTCCTCGCCGCTGTCCACATAGGCCAGATAACCCGAGGGCTGGGCCTGGCACATGGCGGCGAACAAGGCTTGCGCTTGCGCCGGCGAGGCATTGCGCAGCCGGCCCATGAACTGGGCCGTGTAATTGATCTGGTAGCAGTCCCCCGCCGCAATCGCCGCATGGATGCGTGCCAGCGCGGCATCAAAGGCCTGGCGCTCCAAGCCAGGCTGCCATTGCACCAGGGGCTGGCCTGACATGGCTGGCAACGCGGGCCAGGCCTGCGGGGCATCGAACACCGCAAACCAGGCCAGGGGCTTGCCCGGCGTGGGCGCGTGCACTGCCTGGGCATAGGCCGCATCGAATGCCGGTGCGGCCTCGTAGCGCAGCCAGCCCAGGCACCACAGGCCGGACTCGGTCGCCTGCTGCACGGCCCGCAGCACAGGCATCACCTGGTCATGCGCATGGGCCGCCAACACGCGCAGCGGCTGGCCAAAAGCATGGCGCTGCCGGGGTGCCGCGGCATTGCGTGGGTTGGGAAAATCAACAAGAAAATTCACAAAAAACAGCTCACAACGCCTAGCGAATATGCGTAGCAAGCTATTTTATCGAGAGCAAATACTCACCCAAGACAATGCCCGCCAGGGCGGGCATGTTTCTCGTCCACCATGGGAGTTTGGGATTTCAGCCCGGCATGGAAGCCGGTCGCTGGTGAAACAGCGCCGGAGGTTGAGCCTGCTGCGAAGCAGAAGCCGAAGGCGCAGACAGGGCCACACGTGACTGCAGGCGAAACACACCCACCCCTTGTGCCAGCTGCTGCAGCTGCTGCTGCATATCGTCCGTGGCCTGGGTACAGGACTCGACCATGCCCGCGTTCTGGCGCGTCATGCCATCGAGCTCCAGCACGGCGCTGTGAATCTGGGAGATGCCGGTGCGCTGTGCCGTGGAGGCCTGGGCCATCTGCTCGATCAGCTGGCCCACCTGGGCCACGTCACCCACAATGCCCTGCATGCGCCCTCCGGCCTGGCGGGCCAGCACCACACCGCTGTCCACCTGGCGCAGCGAATCACTGATCAAGCCCTTGATCTGCTTGGCCGCTTCGGCACTGCGCTGGGCCAGGGCCCGCACCTCGGCCGCCACCACGGCAAAGCCGCGTCCCTGCGGGCCGGCGCGCGCGGCTTCGACCGCAGCATTCAGCGCCAGGATATTGGTCTGGAAGGCAATGCCGTCGATGACGCCGGTGATGGAGGCAATCTCGCGGCTGCGCGCCGCAATGCCTTGCATGCTGTCCACCACATCGCCCACGGCATCGCCACCGGCGCGCGCGGCACTGGCGGCGGCCCTTGCCAGTTGGTCGGCCTGCTGGGCGGTCTCTGCCGTCTGCATCAGGGTCTGCGTGACCTGTTCTATGCGTTCCACGCTGTCACGCAGATGGTCGGAAGTCTGGTGGGTACGTTCGGCCAAGGCGCCGTTGCCGGCCGCAATCAGGTCCGAGGCCTGGGTCACCGCATCCACCCCGTCATGCACCTGGCCCACCAGGGTCTGCAACTGACCGGCCATGCGCCCCAGATCGTGCAGCAGCACACCCATTTCATCGGTGCGCGCGCTGTCGACCTGCACGCGCAAATCCCCCTGGGCAATGGTGCGCGCCACCACCACGGCCTGCTGCAGCGGGCGGGTCAGCGAGCGCACCATGGCCCCGGCCAGCAGCATGCCCAGCGCCAGCAGGCCGCAGTAAATGCCCAAGGCCCACCACAGCGCACGGCCGCGCTCGGCGGCGCCGGCCTCCATCACATCGGCGCGCAAGGTCTCCTGTCTGTCCATCAGCCGCTGCACCAGCTCCACCTGGGCATTGGCCGCGGGCAGCAAGGCCTGGTCCACCAGTTTTTGCACCTCCCAGGCCTGGCCCAGATCACGGGCGCGAAAAGCCGCCTCATAGTGCTTCAGCAGCTGGGCCTGGCCGGATTCGGCCTGCGCCATCAGCGCACGGTCTTCATCGCTGTCGATATGCGCGAGCAGCGACTGGCGCGCCTGCTCGGCCTGGGCCCACAGCTTGCGGGCCTTGTCGTTGGCGCTGGCAATCAAGGTTTCTTCGGAAGACTGCACACCGGCCAAGGCCACTTCCAGCGCCTGGTTGGACAGGGCCTGCCAACGCACGGACCACAGCATGCGCTGCTCGCTCACCTCTGCAGTCTGTGCCACGTCCTGGTTGACGCGCTGCAGCTGCCACAGCAAGGCCACGGCCACCAGCGCACCCGACAGCAGCAAGCCGAAAAAGACCAGTCCGATCTTGCGCGCCAGCGAGAGATTGTGAATACGCGCCCACCAAGCGGCGCGGGGCTGGGAAATACGCGTTGCAACGGAATTCATAGCAGGCGGTGTCCACCCTCTGCCGCCCACCAGGGCGGCTTATGGCCTGCAATGTAGCGATCGCGCGTTACAAATTCATGTCAGGACACAAGCTGTGACAGAACAGCTACCCCTTGCTTTAGCTGCGCGCACCGGGATTTCTGTACTCCATCAAAGACCTGTTTGTGCCAAGGCCGCATAAAACCGGCGCGCCCCAGACCAGAGACACCGCGCAAGGGCCGCCCCGCCGCGCTGGTGTCGTCCCCCTCCCTCGCGTAGCGAGAGAGAGGGGGAAGGCGCGCAGCGCCTCAGGGGGTGTCACCCCAGCTGTTGCGCCGCCATGTAATGCTGGCGCCAATCCTCAAAGCTGCCCACGGTGGCCACCTCGATGGCGCGCTGTGCCTGCAGCGACTCGGCCGCCCAGGCCCGGAACTGCGCCTCGTCACCCTCGGCCCATGGGCGGGCCAGCAACTGGTCGCGCACCCACTGCGAACGTGCCAGGCCAAAGGCATTGAACTGGTTGCCGAAGTCGTGCTCCATGTCGTGCAACACCCGTGCCGACGGGGTTTGCTGGCTGTCCTGCACACGGGTCAGGGCCAGCTGCAGCGCCGCGCTGTAGTCCTGGGTTCCATGCACCTGGTCCAGAGCCTCGGCAATCGGGCGACAGGCCTGCAGCACTTCATCGGCCCAGGCAGCCAGCTCTACCTCTCGGCCACCACGCAGCAGGCGCAGCCCAGGCTCGCGCCCCCGCTCGGCTGCCAGATGCTGGTTGTGCTTGATGTCGGCGATTTCCTGGGGCGAGTCCGGCGGGCTGTCGCTGAGCAGGCAGTGCAGCAGGAACACGTCCAGCATGCGCATGGTGCTGCCGTGGATGCCCACATCCTCATAAGGATCAATGTCCATCAAACGCACTTCGACATATTCCACGCCGCGCTCGCGCAGCGCATGCAGCGGGCGCTCGCCGCTTTTCACCATGCGCTTGGGGCGGATGGTGCCGTAAAACTCGTTTTCGATCTGCAGCAGGCTGGTGCCCAGTTGGTTGTAGTCACCGCCGGGGTTGCGCACGCCCACCAACTGGTAGGCAGGATAGGGGCGCGTCAGCGCGTCATATAGGGAGTTGGCATAGCCTTCCAGCCCGTTGTAGCTGACGTTGATGGAGGCCTGGGCATCGCTTTGGTAGCCCAGACGCCCCATGCGCAGCGAGGTGGCATGGGGCAGGTAAAAGGCCTTTCCCTCATGGCCCATGGGCTGCAGCTGGTGCTGACGCCCCTCGACAAAACAGGGCGACAGCGCCGGCGATGCACCATAGAGATAGAGCAACACAAAGGCGTGGCGACGGAAATTACGGATCAGCGAGAAATATTCCTCGCTGCGGATGCCGGGCATGGACCAGTTGTAGTGAATGCCCGAGATGGTCTGCATGCGACGGCCGTAGCGATGGCCCAGGCCCATGCGGTAGACGCTTTTGGAGCGGCCCACATGCGAGCTGCCGTAGCGGCCCAACGGAATGGTTTCGTCCGTGGGCAGGCCGCAAGGCATGCTGGAGGCCCACATCAGCTCGGGCTCGCACTGGGCCGTCAGCGTGCGCAGCACAAACTGGTGGGTGCGGCGCAGCTCTTCCAGGCAGTCCTCCACCCCCAGGTGGGCGCCGGTGATCAGCTCCAGCTGCGATTCGCTGAAGTCGGTGGTGATGTGCGGATGGGTCAGCGCCGCCCCCAGGGCGGTGGGGTGCGGGGTCAGGGCCAGTGCACCATTGACCAATGCACGCAACCCTTCCTTTTCAATGCCGCGGCGAATGCCGGCCAGGCGCTGGGTGTCGGGAAGGGTAAGAGCGGCGTTGTAATTCATTCTGTCTCTGGTGGTTGGCCGTGTGACGGTGCCCGAACTTAGCATGCGGGCCACGGGTCGCCGATGATAGAGAAATGCTAGCAACGCCGCCTTGACCCAGCCCTTAACCATGCCCTGACTGGGTCAGTCGGGCACTGGCACGTCAGCGTTGGCCGACCTGGTTTAGGGCCTTGCCCACTTCCAGCTGGGTCTGGGCCTGGCCGCTTTGCGGCACCTGCTGCTGCGCCGGATCCAGCACCTGGGGCAAGGCAGCCGCCAATTGCGCGGGCACCGTCTCACCCGTTCCCAGGAACACGCCCTGGGTCAGCGTGATGTGCGCGGCCTCAAAAGCCCCGGCGCCTGCACACAAGATGGTGCGCGTGGGCGCACTGTCATGGGCCAGCACCAGCATGGCGGGCACCACGGCCTCGGGTTGCAGTGCAGCCAGCACTTCCGCGCTCATCAGTCCCTCGGTCATGCGGGTCGCGGCGGTGGGGGCCAGGGCATTCACCCGGATGTCATGTTTGGCGCCCTCTATGGCCAGGGTCTGCATCAACCCCACCTGGGCCAGCTTGGCCGCGCCATAGTTGCTCTGGCCAAAGTTGCCATACAGACCCGAGGAAGAAGTCGTCATCACGATGCGACCGTAGTTCTGGGCCTGCATCTGTGGCCAGACCGCCTTGCAGCAATGCGCAGCCCCCATCAGATGCACCTCCACCACCAGGCGAAAGTCGTCCATGTCCATCTTGGCAAAGCTTTTGTCGCGCAGGATGCCGGCGTTGTTGACCAGGATGTCCACTCGGCCCCAGGCATCGACCGCCTGCTGCACCATGGCTTGCACGGCGGCGAAATCGGTCACCGAGGCAGCATTGGCCAGGGCCTCGCCACCGGCGGCGCGGATTTCATCCACCACGGCCTGTGCGGCGCTGACCGAGCCACCGCTGCCATCCAGCGTGCCGCCCAGATCATTCACCAAAACCTTGGCGCCCCGACGCGCCAGTGCCAGCGCATGCTGGCGCCCCAGCCCGCCACCTGCGCCGGTGACAATGGCCACGCGGCCGTGAAATTCCAGTTCCTGCGCCTGGGTTTGCATGCTGAAGTCTCCTCACTGGGTCATTGGAATAAAAGCCGGGCCGGCAAGCCACAAACACCGTCGCCAGCCCCGCTGTTGGCCTGCGACTCTACGCGCCCTGCCCCACGCCTGCAGTTGCCCAGGCGACTGCCGGGCGCTTGCTGCAGCGCACCAGCACCACACGAAACCACCGCTTGCGGTGCGGGCCCGGCCCATGCCGGCAGCAAGGCGCTCGCACACAGGACTTATCCCCATCCGCTGCGCAAAGCCCTGTGGATAAGCCATGCACAGTTTTGAAATTAGTCTTCAAGTCATTGTTTTGTAATTGCTTTTTCTTTTTGCATATTTTTTAAGCACGTCATCACACTGACAAAGTTGTCACCAATCTCGTTGGAAAAGTTTGTGGACAACTCCGTAAGCGCCCAAATCCAGGCTGCTAAGTCATTGATTTCACATGCCCTCGCTTGCCATGCCTGTTTTTTAGGCAGATCACCCCACCCCAGGTCGCGCTGCTTTGCCCGGCCTCCCGGCAATGACCGCTGGGCCACAATGCGCGTTGGGGCCCGCCGGGCCCAGCATGCTTGAAGTCTTATGAGTTCCGAATTCGCCCCCCCGTTTTTTACTGCCACCCTCTCACCCAGCGGCCAGCAATGCGATGCCTGGGCCGACCAGTCGCTGCTGGACTCCATGGAACAAGGCGGCCTGGACTGGCCCAGCTCCTGCCGCAACGGCACCTGCCGCACCTGCCTGGGACAGTTGGTGTCCGGTAGCGTGCACTACGCCGTGGAGTGGCCTGGCCTCAGCCCCGAGGAAAAAGAACAAGGCTGTGTGCTGCCCTGCGTGGCCATTCCCAACGGCGACGTGGTGCTGCAAGACCCCCAAAACTGAGACCTCCGCCGCATGGATGCTGCCGCTGGACTAAAATGCCCAGCTTCGGAGTCAGGCACCATCCGGCGCCCGCTCCCATGCGGCAGAGAATGCATAAAAGCGCCCGCATCGCGTTCTTTGGGGGGTGTCCTGCAACCAGCCCCTACGCAGGACGCTGCGGGCACATTGCCGCCGCATGCACAGGACCCCAAGGAAACCGCTCCCATGAACTCTCCCCTGAACCCCGTGCCGATTTCGCCCGTGGAAGACATCGTGGCCGAAATGCGCGCCGGCCGCATGGTCATTCTGGTCGATGAGGAAGACCGTGAGAACGAGGGCGACCTCGTCCTGGCTTCCGACCATGTCACGCCCGAAGCCATCAACTTCATGGCCAAGTTCGGCCGTGGCCTGATCTGCCTGACGCTCACCCGTGAGCGCTGCGAATTCCTCAAGCTGCCCCCCATGGCGGCACGCAACGGCACCGTCTACAGCACGGCCTTCACCGTCTCCATCGAGGCTGCCGAAGGCGTGACCACCGGCATCTCCGCTGCCGACCGCGCCCGCACCGTGCAAGCCGCCGTGGCCAAGCATGCCCAGCCCTCCGATCTGGTGCAGCCCGGCCATATCTTCCCGCTGCAAGCCGTCGATGGCGGCGTGCTGATCCGCGCCGGCCACACCGAAGCCGGCTGCGATCTGGCCGGCATGGCCGGCTGCAGCCCCTCGGCCGTGATCTGCGAGATCATGAAGGACGACGGCACCATGGCCCGCCTGCCCGATCTGCAGCTGTTTGCCGCCGAGCATGGCCTGAAGATCGGCACCATTGCCGACCTGATCCAGTACCGCAGCCGCACCGAATCGCTGCTGGAGCAGGTGGGCAGCCGCCCCATGCAAACGCCTTACGGCGAATTCATCTGCCACGCCTTCCGCGACAAGCCCAGCAACGCCGTGCACCTGGCCCTGGTCAAAGGCAGCTGGAGCGAAACCGACGAAGTGCCGGTGCGCGTGCACGAGCCCCTGTCCGTGCTGGACATGCTGGAAGTCAACCGCTCCATGCATTCCTGGGGCCTGGACACCAGCTTGCAATACCTGAACCAACAAGGCCAGGGCGTGGCCGTGCTGCTGAACTGCGACGAAAGCGCCTCCCAGCTGCTGGAGCAGTTCGAGGGCAAGGCCCGCGCAGCCCAGGCGCCCGAGCGCGGCCGCATGGACCTGCGCACCTATGGCGTGGGCGCCCAAATCCTGCGCGAAGTGGGTGTGCACAAAATGAAGCTGCTGGGCCAGCCCCGCCGCATGCCCAGCATGGCCGGATACGGCCTGGAAATCACCGGATACATCACCAAGGAATAAAGCCCCATGCTGCACGCTGAAAAAGGCCATGCCACCGAACTGAACGGCCAGGGACTGCGCATTGGCATCGTCCAGGCACGCTGGAACGAAAGCATCACCAACGCCCTGAACCAGGCCTGCACCCAGACCCTGCTGGAGCTGGGCGTGGCGACCGAGTCCATAGACCATGTGCTGGTGCCCGGCGCCCTGGAAGTGCCCGTGGCCCTGCAGGCCCTGGCCCGCAGCGGCCGCTACGACGCCCTGGTGGCACTGGGCTGCATCATCCGCGGCGAAACCTACCACTTCGAGCTGGTGGCCAATGAATCGGGGGCCGGCGTGACCCGCCTGAGCCTGGACCACCAACTGCCGATTGCCAACGCAATCATCACCACCGAGAACCTGGAGCAGGCGATTGCCCGCCAGACCGAAAAAGGCGCCGACGCTGCCCGCGTAGCCGTCGAAATGGCCTGCCTGCTCCGCACCTTGAAATAAGCCATGAGCGACGACAACCAATCCACCCCGACCCCAGGCCGCCCCCGTCAGAACCGCAAAGGCCTGACCAGCACCGGCGTGCGCAAGGCCTCTTCCAAGTCCACCCGCAGCCGCTCGCGTGAATTCGCGCTGCAGGCGCTCTACCAGCATCTGGTGGGCGGCAACGACGCCACGGCCATCGATATGTTCACGCGCGATCTGGCCGGCTTTCACAAATGCGACGCGGCCCATTACGACGCGCTGCTGCATGGCTGCATCGACACGGCCGAAGACCTGAACGCCTTGATCGCCCCCCAGCTGGACCGCCGCCTGGAAGAGCTCTCGCCCATCGAGCACGCCTGCATGTGGATTGGCGTCTACGAGTTCCTGCATTGCCCCGATGTGCCCTGGCGCGTGGTGCTCAACGAGAGCATCGAGCTGACCAAGGAATTCGGCGGCACCGACGGCCACAAATATGTCAACGGTGTGCTCCACGCCCTGGCTCCCACCTTGCGCCCGCAGGAAGTGGCCGCCGACAAGGCCGGCAAGCCTGCACAGGACTGAGCCCCGCCTCCCAGGCAGCCTTCCCCGGAACGCTGCCTTTTTTCTTGTTCTCCTGCGGCCCCGCCGCTCTTTGAAGAGCCCATGCAGTTTTCCACGCGCGCGCAACGCATCGAACCGTTTTACGTGATGGAGGTGGCCAAGGCCGCCCAGGCCATGGCCCGCGAAGTGGCCCACACCGACCGGCCCGTCATCTTTCTGAACATTGGCGAGCCCGATTTCACCGCGCCGCCGCTGGTGCAAGAAGCCGCCGCCCGCGCCATCGCCAGCGGGGCCACGCAATACACCAATGCCCTGGGCCTGGAGCCGCTGCGCGAAGCCATCAGTGGCTGGTATGCCAGCCGCTTTGGCGTGGCGGTGCCGGCCCGCCGCATCGTGGTCACGGCCGGTGCCAGCGCCGCGCTGCAGCTGGCCTGCCTGGCCCTGATCGAGGCCGGCGATGAAATCCTGATGCCCGACCCCAGCTACCCCTGCAACCGCCACTTTGTCAGTGCGGCCGAGGGCGTGGCCAAGCTGATTCCGTCCGGCGCTGCCGATCGCTTTCAGCTCAGCGCGGACCAGGTACAAGCCCATTGGGGCGACAAGACCCGTGGCGTGCTGCTGGCATCGCCCTCCAATCCCACGGGCACCTCGATTGACCCGGCCGAGCTGCGCCGCATCCACGAGGTGGTCAAGGCCAGGAACGGCATCACCATCGTCGATGAAATCTACCTGGGCCTGTCCTATGACGACGCCTTCGGCCAGACCGCGCTGGCGATGGATGACAGCATCATCAGCATCAACAGCTTCAGCAAATACTTCAATATGACAGGCTGGCGCCTGGGCTGGATGGTGGTGCCCGATGCCATGGTGCCCGTGGTGGAGCGTCTGGCGCAAAACCTGTTCATCTGCGCCTCCACCATCTCCCAGCATGCGGCCCTGGCCTGTTTTGCCCCCGAGAGCATTGCCGAGTTCGAACGCCGCCGCGCCGAATTCAAGGCCAGGCGCGACTACTTTCTGCCCGAGCTCAATCGCCTGGGTCTGTCCGTGCCCGTCATGCCCGACGGCGCTTTCTACGCCTGGGCCGACTGCGCCCCCGTGGCCCACAAGCTGGGCGTGGCGGCGGGCAGCAACTGCAGCTGGGACTTTGCCCACGCGCTCTTGCAGCAAGCCCATATCGCGGCCACACCCGGCCGTGACTTTGGTACGGCAGACACCGCACGCCACATCCGCTTTTCCACCGCCAACTCCATGGCCCAGCTGCAAGAAGCCGTGGCCCGCATGGAAAAGCTGCTGGGCTGATGCAGGCAATGCAATCTCCCGTCTTTCGCTTCCCCCTGCGCATCTACTGGGAGGACACCGACGGCCGCGGCCTGGTCCACCCCAGCAAGATGCTGCATTTTTATGAGCGTGCGCGCACCGAATGGCTGCGCGCCCTGGGCATTGAGCAGCAAAAACTGCGGGAACAAACCGGCGGCATCTTTGTCGTAACCCATGCCTCGGTGCACTATGCTGCCCCGGCACGGCTGGACGACCAGCTCTGGGTCACGGCCCAGCTGGAGTCGGCCGGCCGCGCCTCCATCACTCTGAGCCAACAAGCTTTGTTACAACACGCGGTGTCATCCGATGACCAGCCCCAACTGTTAAGTGAAGGCCGCATCCGCATTGGCTGGGTCGATGCCACCAGCATGCGCCCCGCCCGCATCCCCGCCAGCATCCTGGAACAACTTTCATGAACAACCAAGACATGTCCATCCTCCACCTGGTGCTGCAAGCCAGCTGGGTGGTCCAACTCGTCATGCTGATCCTGGTGGCGGCCTCCGTGGCCAGCTGGGCCATGATCTTTCGCAAGATGCAGACGCTCAACAAGGTGCGCGCGCAGAACGAGGGCTTCGAGCAAGACTTTTGGTCCGGCACCAGCCTCAACGACCTGTACATCAGCGCCACACGCAACGCCAAGACCGGCGGCCCCATGGAGCGCGTTTTTGCCAGCGGCATGCGCGAATACCAAAAGCTGCGTGAGCGCCGCATCACCAATGCCGACACCTTGATGGACGGCACACGCCGCGCCATGCGCGCCAGCTTCCAGCGCGAGATGGATGAGATCGAATCCGGCCTGCCCTTTCTGGGCACCGTGGCCTCGGTCTCGCCCTATGTGGGTCTGTTCGGCACCGTGTGGGGTGTGATGCACGCCTTCACCGGCTTTGCCAATATGGAGCAGATCACCCTGGCCACCGTGGCCCCCGGCATTGCCGAAGCCCTGGTGGCCACGGCCATGGGCCTGTTCGCCGCCATTCCCGCCGTGACGGCCTACAACCGCTACGCCCACAAGATCGACCGCATCGCCAGCCAGCAGGAAACCTTCATCGAAGAGTTCTCCAACATCCTGCAGCGCAATGTGAGCGGCGTGGGCAGCAGCACCGCGTCCGGCCATTGAGCAGGAGCGCCACCCCATGTCCGCAATGCGCTCCCGCGGCAAAGGCCGCCGCACCGTCAACGAAATCAATATGGTGCCCTTCATCGACGTGATGCTGGTGCTGCTGATCATCTTCATGGTCACGGCCCCCATGCTCACGCCGGGCTCCATCAACGTGCCCAGCGCCGGCAAGTCCAGCAAGCCCGCGGTGCAACATGTGGCCCATGTGCTGATCGACAAGGACGGCACGGTGCGCCTGAAAACGCCCAACGGCGAGCAGAGCCTGAGCCTGCCCGAGCTGGGCGCCGCCGCCGCCAGCTGGCAGGCCGACCAGCCCGAAGACAGCGCCGTCATGATCCAGGCCGACAAGACCCTGACCTATGAAACCGTGGTCAACGCCATGGGCGAACTCCAGAAAGCCGGCGTCAAGCGCGTGGCCCTGGGCGTGAAGTCCGCCGCCGGCAAGTGACCCTCGGGCCCACACCGCCTAGCCCCATGGCCCGCAACCTTTAGCACCGCACCCCGATTCCATGTCCTCCCGCCACGACCACGACCTGTTTGCCCCGCCTCCCCGCTCCAAGTACCTGCGTGCCTGGCTGATGGCGCTGGCGGCGCATATTCTGCTGCTCGTGGCGCTGCTGTGGACGGTGCACCCGCCCAAGGCCGTGGACGAGGCCGCCGTGGAGGCCGAGCTGTGGTCCGAAATGCCCACCCAGGCGGCCCCGCAGGCACCCACGCCCCCTCCCCAGCCCGAACCCGAACCGGAGCCCATCAAGCCCCCGCCAGAACCCGAGCCCGTGGTGACACCACCCCAGCCCACGCCCCAGCAGCTGCAAGCCGCCCAACAAGCCCATGAGGCCGAGCTGGCGCTGGAGAAAAAGCGCCAGCAGGACCTGAAGGCCAAGCACGAGCTGGAAGAACGCCTGGCCAAGGAAAAGGCCGAGAAGGCGGAACAGGCCAAGCAGCAAAAGGAAAAAGAGAAAAAAGAAAAGCTGGAGCAGGAGCGCAAGGACCGCCTGGAAAAAGAAAAAGCCGAGAAAGCGGAGAAGGCCGAAAAAGAAAAGCTCCTGAAGGACAAGGAGAAAAAGGAAAAGGCCGAGCAAGAGCGCAAGGAACGCCTGGAAAAGGAAAAAGCCGACAAGGCCGAACAGGCCAAACAGGACAAGGCCGACGCCCAGAAAAAAGCCGCAGACGAGAAGAAGAAAAAAGAGCAAGCCGCCAAGGACGCCGCCGCTGCGGAAAAAATGCGCCAGGACAATCTGCGCCGCATGGCCGGTCTTGCCGGTTCCGGCGGCAATGGCTCGGCCGAGCGCAGCAGCGGCCCCAATGCCGGCAAGGGCGGGGGCAGTGGCGCAGGGGCTGGCACGGGTGCCGGCGGCGGCAGCGGCCCCTCGGCCGGCTACGGTGCCAAGGTGGCGGCCAAGGTCAAGCCCAACATCGTCTACCCCGACGCCATCAGCGGCAACCCACGCGCCGAGGTGGAAGTGCGCACCGCCCCCGGCGGCGACATCACCAGCGTGCGCCTGACCAAGTCCAGCGGCAACAAGGCCTGGGACGACGCCGTGGTGCGCGCCCTGCACAAGACCGAAAACCTGCCCAAGGATGTGGATGGCCGCGTACCCTCCACTCTGGTGATTGGGTTCCGGCCGCAGGATTGACGCGGCTATAGAAAGCCATAGCGAAGTGATGTTCCGAGGCCAGGAATTCGCCCCAGCCTCGGAATCGACCTTCTGCGTTGCAGCTTCATTCGAGCGTGAAAATCAGCTGTCAGGGCATCAACATATAAGCCCCCAGCCCCAACAAGCTCAGCATCAGCACCCGCTTGAACATGGCTGCAGACAGGCTGCTGCGCAGCCGCTCTCCCCAGCGCATGCCCAGCAGCACCGGCGGCAGCATGGCGGCAGAGGCCCACAGCGCCGTGGCATCCAGCTGCGCACTGCCACCGGCCAGCCCGCTCAACCCCAGGCCCAGCGCCAAGGTGGAGACCGTGAAGTTCAGGCCCATGGCCTGCATCAGCGCAGCGCGCGGCAGCTGCAAGGCCTGCAGATAGGGCACGCCCGGCATCACAAACACCCCGGTCAAGGCGGTGATGGCTCCCGTCACCAAGCCCACCACGCCCCCCAGCCAGCGCTGGTGGCGGGCCGCGATGGTGATGCTGCGGCCCCATAAGCCCCACAAGGCATAGACCAGCAACGCTGCCCCCAGCAGTTGGCGGGCAGCGGCCATCTCACCCAGTGGCCCCCAATACCAAACCCCACCCAAGGTGCCGGCCACCACGCCCAGCTGCATGGGCCACAGCAGGCGCCACACCGGCCCCAGCTGCCCCATGGGCCGCATCTGCAGCAGATTCGTCACCAAAGAGGGCAGCAACAACCAGGCCGCAGCCTGGCCCGTGGACATGAACAGCGCCAGCAGCGCCATGGACACCGTGGGCAGGCCCAGACCGACCACGCCCTTGACCACGCCGGCCAGGGCAAACACCGCGGCCGCCGCCAGCAGCGGCCACGCCAGCGCGGGGAAATCGGCGCTCATGCCTGCGCTCCACATGCTGGCGGCCATCGCCGAACAGCATCACTGTAAGCCTTCGTTTCAAACTGAACCTTTCCCATCTGCAGCACTCCTAAATTCAATCACGCAATGCCTTATTCTTCTGTGTATGGCCATAGATGCACAATGTGGAATTGCTGCAGCCAGACTCAGGCTATACCTGAGCCACTCCCTGACCCCAATGCCCTGGAAAACCCGCCATGCGCTTTGACCTCACCGATTTGCAACTGTTTGTCCATATCCTGGACAGCGGCACGCTCACGGCCGCGGCAGGCCTGTCACATATGACCCTCGCCTCGGCCAGCGAGCGCGTGCGGGGCATGGAGGCCCAGCTGGGCGCTCCGCTGCTGGAGCGCGGCGCGCGTGGCGTGCGCCCCACGGCGGCCGGCCACTCCCTGGGCCTGCATGCGCGCCAGGTGCTGCAGCAGATGGAGCAGCTGCGTGGCGATCTGGCCGACTTCGGCAATGGCCTGGCCGGCCAGGTGCGGGTACGCGGCAACACCTCGGCCGTGGCCGAACACCTGCCACTGGCCGTGGCCGGCTTTTTGCAGGCCCAGCCCCGCGTGGCCCTGGAGCTGCAGGAGCATCGCAGCGAGGCCGTCATGGATGGTCTGCGCCAAGGCCTGTGCGACATGGGCATTGCCTGCGATGCCGTGGATGCCAGCGGCCTGGATGCCAGGCCCTGGCGCCCCGATCCGCTGGTAGTGGTGCTGCCGGCCGGCCACGCGCTGACGCGGCGCGTATCGCTGCGGCTTTCGGAGCTGCTCACAGAGGACTGGATTGGGCTGCCACGCGGCTCGGCCCTACAGGCCCTGGTGCAGAAGCAGGCCACGCTCCTAGGCCGGCCGCTGCGCTGGCGGGTGCAGCTGCAGCAGTTCGACAGCATTTGCCAGCTGGTGGGCCAGGGCACCGGCGTGGCCGTGCTGCCAGCATCCGCAGCCCGCCGCCATGCCAGCCGCAGCGGCGCCCGTGCCGTCGCCCTGCAGGACGCCTGGGCCCAGCGCCAGTTGCTGCTGTGTACCCGGCCCGGTGTGCAGTTGCCGGCCCATGCCCAGCTGCTGCTGGAACACCTGCAGGAACAGGCCCAAGCTGCCTAAGCGTCCATGGCCTGCGCCCCAGACATACGGGCCCGGAAAGCCATGTACGAACCCATCCCCAAAGTGCCCATGGGGGTACCATGAACTGCTACCTGTTCAGTACCGCTCACACCCTATAAAACTGACGCCGCCCAAGCCAGGGACAGCGAGCAAGGGCCGCCCCGCAGCGAGGCTGTCGTCCCCCTTCCAGGGGGAAGCGGCATCGCCGCTCAGGGGGTCATCCAAGTTCTAGGACAATACGCCCCATCATGACCCTCAAAGCCCCCGAACTGCTGCTGCCGGCCGGCTCGCTCGACAAGATGCGCGCTGCCTATGACTTTGGCGCCGATGCCGTCTACGCCGGCCAGCCGCGCTACTCCCTGCGCGCGCGCAACAACGAGTTCCGCCTGGAGCAGATCGCCCAGGGCATTCAAGAGGCGCACCAGCGTGGCAAGAAGTTCTTTCTGACCAGCAACGTCATTGCGCACAACGACAAGATCCGCACCTATCTGCGCGACATCGAGCCCATCATCGCGATGAAGCCCGACGCACTGATCATGGCCGACCCCGGCCTGATCATGATGGTCAAGGAAAAATGGCCCGAGGCGGTGATTCACCTGTCCGTGCAGGCCAACACCACCAACTACGCCACCGTCAAGTTCTGGCAGAAGATGGGCGTGGAGCGCATCATCCTCTCGCGCGAGCTGAGCCTGGACGAGATCGAAAAAATCCGCCAGGAATGCCCCGATATGGAGCTGGAAGTGTTTGTGCACGGCGCGCTGTGCATTGCCTACTCCGGCCGCTGCCTGCTCTCGGGCTACTTCAACCGCCGCGACCCCAACCAGGGCACTTGCACCAATGCCTGCCGCTGGGACTACAAAACGCATGACGCGCAGGTCGACCCCAACACCGGCGAGGCCCTGGGCCAGAGTATGGAAGCGGGCTTCAACTTTGAAGACGCCAAGAACGATCTGGACAACCAGTTCACCAGCACCTGCGGCGACGGCAACCGCCACCCCAAGGCCGACGCCATCTACCTGCTGGAAGAAAAAGGCCGGCCCGGCGAGATGATGCCCATCATGGAAGATGAGCATGGCACCTACATCATGAACTCCAAGGACTTGCGCGCCATCGAGCATGTGGAGCGCCTGACCAAGATCGGTGTGGATTCGCTCAAGATCGAGGGCCGCACCAAGAGCCTGTACTACGTGGCCCGCACCGCGCAAACCTACCGCCGCGCCATCGATGACGCCGCGGCTGGTCGCCCCTTCAACCCGCATCTGATCACCGAGCTCGAAGGCCTGGCCAACCGTGGCTACACCGGCGGCCTGCTGGAGCGCCGCCCCGCCAACGACTACCAGAACTACGAAACCGGCACCTCGGTGCTGCAGCGCAGCCACTTTGTGGGCCAGGTGCGTGGCTATGAAAACGGCATGGTGGAGATCGAAACCATGAACCGCTTTGCCGTGGGCGATACCATAGAGGTCATCCACCCCAGCGGCAACCGCACCGTCAAGCTCACGCAGATGTTCAATCTGGAAGGCGCGCCGGTGCAAGTGGCCCAGGGCAACCCCATCCGTGTGCGCGTGCCCCTGGAAGGCCCGTGGGAAGGGGCGCTGATCGCCCGCTTGCTGCAGCCCGAGCAAGCGTAAGAGCGTGTTTACGATCTCTACGGAGGTCGTAAACACGCTCTAGAACCATAGCTATCTGCGCTTATACACGGCGGTTTTCAGTATGAAACACATTTGAAACCCGCAGCATATAGGCTGGATATGCTCCTGTTTTTAAAGGCCCTGCGGGGCCTTTAGCTCTTTTTGCCTGAATTTGCCTGAAGACAAGGAACGACAAGTGAATCCCGAAGAAATCCAGGTTCTGCCCGAACTCAAGGCCTATATCGACCCCCTGACCCCCGACGAACATGAGGCGCTGGAGCGCAGCATCCTCGACGAAGGCTGCCGCGATGCGCTGGTGCTGTGGGGCAACATCCTGGTGGACGGCCACAACCGCTTCGGCATCTGCCAAAAGCACGGTCTGCCCTTCAAGACCATACAGAACGAGCGCTTTCAGAACATGGAAGACATCCACCTGTGGATGATCGACCAGCACCTGGGCCGTCGCTCCGTCTCCGACTTTCAGCGCGGTGTGCTGGCCCTGCGCAAGCGCGAAATCATTGCCGAGCGCCGCGCCGCTGCCGCTGCTGCCGTGAATGCCGCCAAGGCCGGCGCTGGTGAAGCCGCCAGCGAAGCCCCCTGGGAAGGCGATACCGACCCCGTGGTGGCCCAGGCCCTGGCCAATGTACCCAAGGTGCCCGAGCAGGCCCTGGACACCCGCGAAGCCCTGGCCCGCGCCGCACGCCTGTCCGCCGGCCAGGTGAAGATGATTGAAACCATCCAGGAAAAGGCCGCCCCCGAAGTGGTGGCCGCCGTGCGCGCCGGCGAGCTGACACTGAACGCCGCCGCCGTGGTCGCCACCCTGCCCCTGGAAGAGCAGCAGGCCATGGCCGCCGAAGGCGCCGACGGCCTGAAGCAAGGCGCCAAGCGCGTGCGCGACGCCAAGAAAAAGCCGAAAGCAGACAAAGCCGAAAAGCCCATGACCGAGGACGGTGCAGAGGCCGCTGCGCCCGCATCGGCCGAAGAACTGCAGGCCCGCGTGACCGAGCTGGAAGCCGAGAACGAGCGCCTGCGCCTGCAGGTCAAGACGCTACAGGAGCTGCTGGCCGAGCAAGCTTAAGAGCCGCTCACACAACCCAGCAAACCATAGGTTTGCGGTCGAGACGAGGCGTGAGGCCGTAGGCAGTACACCTCGTACGACAAGGCTGAGCAACGACGTATCGAGGCTTGTGTGAGCGGTTCTAAAACCCCGCCTCACGCCAGAACACGCTGGCGGCGCTGCGCACAAACTGCGCACTGGGGGCCTCCCAAGCGCCCCGTATGCTGACCCGGCCACGCCAGCGATGCTGGCCCGCCCAGGCAGGAAGGGCCTCGCCCGGCACCACGTCCAACACCACTCGGTACACCGGCTGCTCGGGGTAGAGAATCTCTTGCTGGCTGCGCACCGGCACATTGCCGCCGGCCGGTGCGGCCAGTGCGCCTTCATTCAAGCTGCGGCTGGCATCTTGGTCGATGCTGCGCACGCGCAACGCCAGGGTCTTGCTGCCAGATCCTTCGGTGATGAACAACCCGCTATCGCCCGGCCGTATGCGGTGTAACGCTTGCTCCTCAACATAGGCCACCACCTCCAGGCGCTGCGTGTCCACAACACGGCCCAGCAGCTCTCTGCGGGCCAGCCATGCACCGGCTTGCAAATCCGGGTCCACATCGCGCAGCATCCCGCTGCCGCCAGCCTGCACCTGGTAGCGCGCCGCATCGGCGTCCAAGGCGGCCTGCTGCGCCAGGGCTTCGGCCTGGCGGTCCTGCCAGACTTGCCAATCCCGCCGCAGCTCGCCATCCATGCCTGCTGCGGCCGATTGCTGCACCACCTGCTGCAAACGCGCCTGGTTGCTCAGGGCCGCGGCCTGCAGCACCGGCGATGCCAGGGCAAACAGGTGGGTGTCCGCCGTCACCAAGCTGCCCTCGTCCAGGGGCTTTTGCACCAGTTGCGCGGCCTCGGGCGCATGCAGCTGCCACTGCGCAGTGGCTTGCAGCATGCCGCTGCTGTGCACCGGCACCGGCCAAGGCACCACCAGCAACGCCAACAGGCCCAGCAACACCAGCGCACTGCGGCGTGCACGCCGGCTGCGTGCAATCTGCGCCCCGCGCTCGTGCCAGGCTTTCAACTCGGACCACAGGGGTTTGGCGATGAACCACAAGATCTCGACTCCAAAAAGCAAAATACCCACCGCCTTGATAAAGAAGTGGTAGACCAGGGCCGCAATCCCCAGGAACAGCACCAGGCGATAAATCCATGTGACCCAGGCAAAGACAATCAGCAGGCGCTGGCGCGTGGGCCCAAAGTGCTCGGGTGGCGCTTCGCCCAGTGCAAACAGTCGCTCGCGCAAATCCCAGCGCGCCAGGGCAAATGCACGGCTGTGCAAATTGGGCAGCTGCAAATAGTCAGACAGCAGAAAATAGCCGTCAAAACGCATGAAGGGGCTGGCATTGATCAGCACCGTGCTCACCCAGGTGGTGGTGGCCAGCAAAAACGCCGAGGACTTAGGCCAGCCCTCGGGCAGCCACAGCCAGGCCAGCAAGGCCCATACGGCGATCAAGAGCTCGGTGGTGATGCCGGCTGCGGCCACTTTCAGGCGCTGGTCGCGGCGCGTCAGTTTCCAGACCTCGTTGGTATCGGTATAGGCCACCGGCCACAACACCAAAAAAGCGACGCCCATGGCCGGCACCTTGCAGCCATAGCGTTTGGCGGTGATGCCATGGCCCACCTCATGCAGACACTTCACACCCAGCAGCGTGACACCATAGGCCAGCAGGCCTTGCAGGCTCCACATGTCCACCAAGGTGGCACGAAACACCTCCCAGGAGCGGGCCACGCCCCACAGCCCCCACAGCAACGCGGCCAGCGTCAGCCACCAAAAGCCTGGGCGAAACAAAAAATCCAGACGCGGTGCCCAGCGTGTCAGCCAGCGGTCCGGGCGCAGCAGCGGCACCCGAAAAAACAGGTAGTTGTGCAGCAACCACTGCGACCAGCCCGCACGCCGGCGCTGCCACTGCGCATCCAGTGCCGAAGCGCCATGCAGCGGAGGTTGCAGCAACTCATTGCCCTGCAAAAACTGCTGCAACACCTCGACATCGGCCGCGCTCACATGCAAGGTGGTGTGGCCCCCTACATCACGGGCAATGGCCTGGGCATCGGCCATATGCCAGCGGCGCAGCACTTCAAAGCTGGCCCAATCGAGCTGAAAAAACAGATTGCGCACCGGGTCATGCAAGGTCCAACTGGGCTGGCCATCGGCCAGCACCGGCCCTGCCAACAAATCCAGCTCCTCACGCAGCGGCTGCCAGGCCTGGGGCTGCCCGATCACAGCGCCACCCACTGGCGAATACTGGCCCAGGGCTTGCGCACCATCCAGTACGCCAGGCTGACCTTCTCCCCTTGCAGCTTGGCCGTACCTTTGAGGCCTATGCGCTGTGCACCCGGCTGCAGCAGTCCGGCACGCACACGGTAGGCGTAGGCACCATCCGGGCGGGCCACGGCGTCATACGCCATATACCGCAGCTGCGCCTGCACGGCTTGCAGCGGGTCTGCAGCCAGATACAGCTGCACCGGAGCACCGACCTGAAGTGCAATGGCATCGCCAATCGGCAGCCAGGCTTCCACCTCCACCACATCCGGCTGTGCAATGCGCATCACGCGCTCGCCAGTCTGCACCGGCTTGCCTATCCATTCCGTGGGCGCGTCAAACAGCACCATGCCGGCACGCGGCGCCAGGACCTGGGCGCGCTGGCGTTGTTCGGTCAAAAAGGCCTGCTCGGCGCGCCGCTCCCCAATCTTGCCGGCCAGGGCCGCCAGCTGGGATTTGGAGCGCATATCGCCCAGTGCCAGCTGGGCAAACTGGCGGTATTCGGCCTCGGCCGTCTGCAAGGCCTGCTGCGACACTTCCAGCCTGCTGGCAATTTGCGCTTCGTCCAGGCTGAACAGCAGCTGACCTTCTTGCACCATCTCGTTGGGCTGCACATGGATCTGCTCCACCACCCCATCCATGGGGGCGCGCAGCACGACCGGCTGTGCGGCCACCAGCTCGCCGGGGGCCAACACCGTCAAATGCACCGGCCAGGCTGCCAGCACCAGCAGCGCAGACGCGGCCCACACCACGGGCCGGCGCCACCAGGCCTGCCGGGTTTGCTGGTGTCGCAGGCGTGCCCACCACTGGCGTGGCGAACCCAGACGCTGACGCTGCAGGGCCTGCCAGGCATGGATCCACATGTCTCCCCACTCCACCAGCAGCGGCAGGCGGTCGGCCGGTACAGGCTCTGGCCCGGCCCACAACACACCTGCGGCCGCGGCCTCACCCGCCCCGGACTTGAGGTGCATGGGCAGCCACACCGCATGGGCCGGCCACCATTGCGCCCACTGCGACGCCAAGTCGGGAGGCAGATCGACCGCCGTCAGCACACAGGCGGCGCTTTGCTGCTGCACCAGATGGCGGCAGACCTGCGCCACCCACTGGGCATAGGGCACGTTGCGGTCCGGCTGCACCACGCCGGACAGAGCCTGCACCCCCCATTGATGCGTCCACCACACGGCCTGCCGATACGGCAACAGCAAGCGGCTGTCATTGACCAGCAGGAACTCCAGCTCCTGCACCGTGGCAGATTGCCGGGCCCGGTGGCCCAGCTCCAGCAGCAGCGCTGCAGGGTGCACGCGGCCCGTTGTTATCGATGCATTCACTGCGCCATCATCTCCGGATCAGATATGCAGACGCTGGGCCGTCATCTGGCCAGCACGCAGCTGAGCAGCATGCTGCAATTGCTCCGCCACACCCGTGCGGGCCACAGGGGCAGCCTCTGCAGCCTTGAGCTTGATGGGGGTGTGCACCGCATGGCCTTGGCTGTCGCGGGCCGTCAAGCGCAACACCAGCTCGCCCCGAAAGCCCTCGGGCATGGTCCCGGTGAGCTTGCCAGTGCGCGCATCAAACTTCAGCCAGGCCGGCAATGCTCGGCCATCGGCCTGCGTCATAGACAGCTGCACGCTCGCCAGCGGATCGCTGTGGCCAAACAGGGTGGGCGGCACCTGCCAATCCACCTGCTGGCCTGCACCGGCTTCCAATGCATCCACCGCATTGCGCACCACCGGGCCAGGGTCTGCTTTTCCGGACTCCGGCATGGCAAGGCCGAAAAGACCGGAGAGGGTGGATGCGCCAAACACACCGGCACCGCTGTGTCCAACGCCTAGAAAACCGTGGGAAAGCTCCTGGTTTTCACTCGCCACGCCACCACTGAAGAACGAGGACAAGCCGGATGTGCCCCACACGCGGCCATCGCTGTTGCCCAAAGCGAAGAAGGTGTGACTGCCAGCACTTTCCGCAGGAGGCTCACCACCCAATCCCCACGCAGAAGCACCCGTTGAAGCACCAAAAGCTCCTGGCAAGCTGCCGCCCCACGCGCTTTCAAAAGAAGGCCAGGCCACAGTGGGTGGCACCACCACGGGGAACACTTCAATCGACAGCAGTGAAGCCGTCGACATATTCCCCACCGCACTACTTTGTCGCACTTGCAGCGCATAAACGCCTGCACCTTGCAAGATTACGGAATTCCCTTGTCCAGCTGCCCAGGTCTGACCGCCATCCAGCGAGTACTCCCAGTGCCCACCTGCCACCAGCGCATCCACACGCACCGTGGCTTTCCCCTCCACATTGCTCTCCACCTGCAACACGGGCTGATCCGGCAACACCGTGTCGATGGCGTAGCTGTTTGAACTTGTCGTCCCCATGCCGGTATTGCCTGCGCCATCCTGCACACCGGTGTTGTCCAGCGTGATGAGATTCGTGCCGCCGGTGATGCCTGCAGTCGGTGTGAATGTCGCCGTCCAGGTGATGCCGCCATCGGCTGAGCGCAGATTGCTGAGCGTGCCGTTGGCCACCGTGAAGTCCGTCGTGGTGAGGCCCGTCACCGCCTCGCTAAAGGTGATGGTGACCTGCGAGGTCTGGCCAGCGATAAGGCTGCTGTCGGCAACCGTGATGGTCGCAGTAGGTCGCTCGGTATCTATGGCGTAGTTGTTGGAGTCGGTGGTTCCGCTGCCTGCATTGCCCGCCAGGTCGGTCACAGCGGTGTTGTTCAGCGTGATGAGATTCGTGCCGCCGGTGATGTCCGCGTTCGGTGTGAATGTCGCCGTCCAGGTGATGCCGCCATCGGCTGAGCGCAGATTGCTGAGCGTGCCATTGGCCACCGTAAAGTCCGCCGTGGTGAGGCCCGTCACCGCCTCGCTAAAGCGCACCGTCAGCTGCGCCGTTCCCTGTGCATTCAACAGGCTTTTATCCAGTGACAGACTCGCCGTGGGCGCCGTGGTGTCCACCACAATCCCCGCCGTGGCGCCCACGGCGTTCAGGGCCATGGCCAGGGGGTTGCCTGCGGCATCACGCACCGCGCCGCCGTTGAGGTCCAGCGTGCCAGCGAGGGCGATACCGTCGCCATCGTTGTCGCCTGCCTGCACGATGTAGGTGAACACCAGGGCCGCACTGCCGCTGCCCGACACATAGCTGGCATAGCGGGTGCTACCGCCCACATCCAACCGCAGCCGTGGCGTACCGCTCTGGGTATCGACGAGCACTGATTCGCTGGCGTTGACGGTGAAGGTCAACACATCACCTGCCTTGTAGCTTCCATCAGCTGGTACGGTGACGCTGGCCACCTCCGGTACCACACCGTCAACATGCACCTCGGTCGTACTAGCGACGCTGTTCAGGGTCACCACGGTGTCGTTGCCAGCGGTGTCACGAATGCTGCCGCCATTGAGCTGCACCGCACTGCCCAGGCTGATGCCATTGCTATCCAGCTGACCGCTGGCCACGGTCATCCGGAACACCAGAGCACTGCTGCCAGATCCGGACACATAGTTGGCGTACACAGTACCTCCGGTGTCCAGCGTCACGGCAATGCGCGGCGTGCCACTGGTGGTATCGACCGCCACGTTCTCGCTGAAGTTGACGGTGAAGTCCAGATTCTGGCCTGGGATATAAGTGCCGTTTGCAGGCACATTGACGCTGGTAACGGCAGGCGCCACGCAGTCGACGTAGTGGATGCTGCCTTGTATCCCGCCCACAATGGCATTGCCCGCCTGATCGACAATGCCGGTACCGCTGCTGTTCAAATCCAGGCGCACAGTGCCTTCACCACTCAATCCTTGCACATGCACGGTGTAGGTGCGTGCATTGATCTGCAGGACACTGGCGATTTGGCCACTGGCCGATCCGGTAGGTACCAGGCTGAAATCACTGCGGTCCACTCCACTCACGTCCTCGCTGAAGGTCACGGTGAAGCTGACCGCGTTGCTATTGGCGGACGTGTTCTCCGGCACGATGCTGGTGGCCGTAGGAGGCTGTTGATCGATGACGTAGTTGTTGGAGTCGGTGCTTCCGCTGCCCCCATTGCCCACCATGTCGGTCACTCCACTGTTGTTCAGCCTGATGACGTTTGTGGCGTTGCTGATACCCGCCGCCGGTGCGAAAGTTGCAGTCCAGGTGATGCCGCCGTCGCCGCTGCTGACCGCGCTCAGAGTGCCGTTGTCAACGGTCAGATCGGCATTGGTGAAACCGGCCACGGCTTCGCTAAAGGTGATGGTCACCAGGGAGGTGGAACCAATCCCCATATTGCCATTGGCCACCACAATTGTGGCCGTGGGGCGCACACCATCGATGACCAGTGCTTTGTTGCCGCCCAGAGAGCCGGCGGCACCAGGATTGGCCAGGTTCAGCAAGGCATCGGTGTTGGCGCCACTACGAATAGTGCCGCCGTTGAGCACCAGCGCCGAGGACGAGACATAGTCCAAGTCTGCGGAGCTATCGCCAGCCTGGACGGTGTAGCTGAACGTCAATGTGTCTGTGCCCGAGCCAGACACGTAGTCCAGCCAATGGTCTGTGGCGCCGGTTTCCAGCTGCAGCTGCGGTATGCCTGTGACCCACACCGTGGTGTCAAACGTGACGGTGATGGTGACCACATCACCGATCTTGTAGGTGCCATTGGCGGTGCTGGACGATACACCGGTCACAACCGGCGCGACCGGTGCCGTCAGCGTGAAGTCGTTGCCATCGCCGCCGATGTAGCTGCCGGTCAGGACCGTGCCATTGCCTGCGGCTGTCAGCGTGCTGCCTTCGGCCATGCCGCTGAAGGTACCCGTGGTCCCATCGGCCGCGTCATTGTCGACGATTCGGTAGGTATCGCCGTTGCTGGCCGTGTAGCTGTGGGAGGCCGCGAGCGTGGCACCGCTCACGGAGACCGTGCCGTTGACGATCACCTGGTCGTAGCCACTGCCGGCGGTGCTGCCGTTGATATCGACCGCCAATGTGCTGCCTGAAGCCATCACCAGGTTGCCATTGATCGTCAGCGTACCAACACCGTTGTTGACCCCCGTGATCCCCGGCGCCAACGTTGCACCACTAGCCACCGTCACGGTAGTGACGGCCGTGATGGTGCCGGTACCCGCGAGCGTGGCGCCGCTCATGACTGTGACATGATTCGTAGCGGTCAACGAGCCCGTCAGCATCAGCGTGCCTGCTGATACCTCTGTTCCGCCGTTGAGCGTGTTGGCTGCTGAAAGCGTCAGTACACCAGCGCCTTCTTTGGTGAAGAGCGAGCCGCCGGACACCACACCGGACAAGGTCACCGCGTTGGCATTGCTGATCTTGCCGCCACCAGCGGCGCTGGTGAAGTTGTTGCTCAGCGTGACGTTGTCACCCGTAACCAACAAGATGCTGCCGTTGCCTATGGTTATCGTGCCGGTGCCAATGTTGCTGGCGTCGGTGATGCTGACCGTACCGCCACCGCTCACCGTCGTGTTGGTGTAGCTGTTGGTACCGCTCAGCGTGAGGGTGCCGCTGCCGGTCTTGGTCAGGTTACCGGTACCGGTGGCGGTGCCGCTGAACGTCGTGCTGACGCCCGTACTGCCGCTGCTCAGCGTGGAGCTGCCCAATTCCACCGTGCCAGCGCCGGCCAGGGAACCTATGGTTTCGTTGGTCGACAAGGTGAATGTGGCACCTGATGACACGGTCACACTGGCAGTGTTGGCAATGGCACTACCACCACTTACGGTCAGGCCGCCAGCAGATATCTGGATCGCGCCAGTGTTGGTATTGATGCCGGAAAGTGTCAGCGTGCCGCTGCCGATTTTGGTCAGGCCGCCGCCAGTGCCGCCGATGGAGCCAGCGAACGTGGTGTTGCTGTTGTTGCCGCCGATGGTCAGGGCATTGCTACCCAGCGTCAGGATCGTACCGCTGGTACCCGCCAGCGAGCCGATGGTCTCATTGGCTGCCAGCTCGAGCGTCGAGGAATTGCTGATGGTGACTGCCGAGGTGTCACCAACAGCCGATCCGCCGCTGAGGATCAGCTTGCCGGCGGCAACCGTGACGCTGCCGCTGTGTGTGTTGCTGCCGGACAAGGTCACACTGGTGCCGACAGTTCCGCCAGTGGTCAGCGCGCCCGAACCCGACACCACGCCGGACAATACCAACGCACCGGAATTGGAATAGAGAATGGCTGCGCCGCCAATATTCACGGCGTTGTCAATGGTGGTCGCGGCGGTAGTCAACAAGACGCTGCCGTTGTTGAGGGTGATCGAGCCTGAACTCAGCATGCTGTCGGCAGCCACCTGGAAGGTGGCGTTGGTTGCCGTCATCGTGCCGCTCCATCCTGCCGAGTTGGCGCTGTTGCTCAGCGTCAACACCTCACGTGCTCCACCTGCCGCGCCCGTCACAGTCAGGGCACCGCTACCGGTGAAAGCGCCGCTGAAGGTGGCTTCTGCATCTTCGATGAAGCGGATGGTGCCGGCGGATGTCATTTGGACCATATTGGCAAAGGTCAACGGCGTGGTGGTTCCGATATCCATGGCACCACCGTTGAAGGTAATGGCACCACTGCCAAGAGCGCCGCCGGCCTGCACAGACAGAACGCCCGCGCTCAACGTGGTTCCGCCCGAGTAGCTGTTACTGCCCGAATCCAAGGTCAGCGTGCCGCTGCCTTGCTTCACCAATGAACCGGTACCGGAAATCACACCAGAGACGGTAGTGCTGGTGTGATTACCACCGACAGTCAGGGTAAAACTACCCAACTGGATACTGGCAGTAGAAAGATTACTAGCCAGGCTGCCAATGGTTTGGTTCGACGATAAAGTGAATATCGCATTGCTATTGACAGTAACCGAGGTATTGTCGCCGATTGCATTTTCACCATCCACAATCAACCGACCGTAATTGATCACACGTATCTGAGCACCCAAACCGGTATTGTCACCGTTGAGGGTCAATGTGTTGGTGTTGCCCATTGTCTGGCTCACAGTCAGTCCACCATTACCGGTAAGGCTGCCGGAAAATATACTGGACACAACATTGCCAACCGTCAGCGTTTGGCTGGTGCTCACCCTCACAGTGCCCGATCCACTCAATGCGCCGATTTCCTCGCTATTGCTCACCTTTAATTCAGCACCCGAAGAAACTGAAACTGAATTGTTATTGGATAAGGCCAGGCCACCATTCAGCTCCAGGACGCCCGCAGAAACCGTTGTGGTGCCTGTGTAGGTATTAGCGCCAGACAGGGTCAGGGTGCCGGCTCCGCTTTTGGTGAAGCTGCCCAGATTCGTCAAGGTTGCCGCGATGGTGGCGGTATTACCTGAACCGATAACGACCTCCAAGTTAAAACCAGCACCTATCGCCAACGAACCACCCGCGAGGGTGACACCATGGGCCAACCCGAGGTCAAGGGTCAAGTTTTCATTTAAAGCGGTAGCAGCTGAGATCGATACTGTTTGGCCAGCCAGGCTGGCGTCGATCACGATCGTCTGCTTGCCGGTGATATCTGCTGCGGCAATTGCAATCGCTTCGCTGAAGCTCACGCCGTCGGAGACATCGATCGTGCTCGTGTCGATGGCATTGGTAACGTAGATCGTGTCACTGGCCACCGTCACATCGGCTGTGGTGGTACTGATGCCATCGTTCACGCTGAAGCGGATGGTTGCATCGCCAGCCGGCGTGTCATTGCGATAGGTTATGCGTTGCAGCACATCCTGCGCCAAGGCGGTGGTGGCTGTCGTGCCGCTGCTGGTGAAGGTGATCGCCAACACGCCGCCGGTGCTGGTGAACGTCGCAAACGTCAGCCCGTTGGATTGCAAGTTGCCACCGCTTACGGTGAACAAGGCACCGGATGTATTGAAGCCAAAAACATCCGCAGAGGCCGCTGTGCCGGCGCGCTGCACCGTCAGGCTACCGCCACTCCAGTTGCCGTTGCCGCTGTTGAGCGCACCAAATTCCGCGTCAGAAAGGGTGGCGTTGCTGGCCACATCGAGCGTGACCGTATTGCCTGCGCCCGGCCAGGCCACGCTGTCGCCACTCAGATTGCTGATGCTGGGTGCCGAGTCGATCACAATGGCCTTGTTGGCCCCCAGGGAGCCAGCTGTGCCAGGTGCCGCCAAGGTCAGCGTTGCATCATTGCCGGCGCTGTCGCGGATGGCGCCGCCGTTGAGTGTCAGCGCATTGCTGTTGACATAGTCCAGATCCAGGCTGGTATCACCTGCCTGTATGGTGTAGCGGAAGGTCAGGGTATTGGTGCCCGAGCCGCTGAGGTAGTTCACAACCCGGTCGGAGCTACCGGTTTCCAGCGTCAGCTGCGGCGTGCCCGAAACCGTCACGTTGTCGTTGAAGTTGACGGTGATATCGACGCTCTGCCCGGCGACGTAGCTGCCATTGGCGGTTGTTGCGGAAACGGAGCTGACACTGGGCGCCAGCGTGTCGATGGCGTAGTTGCTGGAGTCGGCAGTGCCGCTGCCGACGAAGCCACCACTGACGCTGGTAACACCGCTCAGGTCCACCGTGATGACGTTGGTGGAATCTGTCACGCCCGCGTTCGGGGTAAAGGTGCCGGTCCAGGTGGTCCCGCCATCGCCGCTGCTCAGGCTGGTGATTTGGCCGTTGGGGGTGGTGAGATCGGCCGTGGTGAAACTGGTGACCGCCGTGGAGAACACAAAGGTGACGGTGGAGGTTTCGCCAATTTTCAGTGCGCTGTCGGAGAAGGTCGCAGACACCAATATGGGTGGGTTAACACCCGTAGCATTGAGCACCACCACTTCCTGGCGCTGGCTGTCAGCCGCGGGCACCTCCGCCATCAGCGCATGGCGCAGTGCGCTGGTGGTGTCCGCTGCCGCGTCGGTGGTGGTGGTTACGCCGTCAGCCACCGCATGTGCGGCATGTACGGCATCGACTGCACCCGCGCCGTCAAACATAAAGCGCTGCTCCAGCGCCAAGGGGCGCATGGCACTGACTGGTCCGTTGGGGGTTTTGCCGGTCAGCAGCGTGGCGTTGGAAGCTGTGGAGGCTTGCATCCAGCGGCGCCAGAAGGGCTTGTGTGGTGTGGTCATCAAATTTTCCTTCCTTGTGCCTTGGCAGCCCTTTTCACGGGCGAGCTGGCATTGGCATGGGGCAATCGCTGGGAGTGCTACGGGCCTGGCTTATTGAATTTCAGGAGCTACCCATGCGCTTACAGCGTGGTTTTCAGCAAGAGATTGCTTTCAAAGCCATAGGGCATCAGCACAGGCTGCTCCTGAAAAAGTGGGGTTACTGCGACGGCGCCATCAGCACCTGACCGCTCATGCCGGCAATCAGCTCGGGGAACTTGCCGTGGATGGCGGCGTTGACCTTGATGGACTGGCTCACCGGATCCACCCGCGCGGCCAGGCGCTGCACCTTGGCCGGGTAGGTTTTGCCGGTTTCGTCTATGCGCACCTCAAAGGCCGTGCCCTGGTGCAGCCAGCTCAGCCAACGTGATGGCACCAGAAACTCCAGCTCCAGCACGCTGTCATCCAGGATGTCCAACAGCGCCTGACCGGGCTGGGCGTATTGCTGCTCTCGGATTTTTTGCTCGGCGATGCGGCCGGCATAGGGCGCGGTGATCTGGCATTTGCCCAGCAGGCTGCGGCTGGCCGCCGCATCGGCACGGGCCTTGTTCCATTCGGCCTGGGAGGTGTCCAGCTCGATCTTGCCCACCGAGTTCAGCTCGGCCAGGCGCTGGTTGGCACGCCAGGTTTTCTCGGTGGCATCCACGCCAGCCTGGGCCTTGTTCAGCTGGGCCTGCTGCAGGCTGCAATCAAACTGCACCAGCAACTGGCCTTGGCGAAAGGCGCCACCCTCCACCACGGGCAGGCGTTGCACCTTGGCGCCGATTTCGGCCGCCAGCGTGGTGTAGCGGCGCGGCGCCAGTTGGGCGCGGATGTCGCGCTGCTCCAGCGCGCTGGTCACGCCGGGCATGGCTGCCGCCGGCTTTTTTGCTACGGATACCGGAGCTGGCTGTGCTTGTACCGCAAGCATGACAGCCATGCTCACCCCAAAGAATGCAGCGCTGCGCAGCATGTGATGCGCCTTCATTGCAACTGCCCCGCTTCCCAGCGTTGCAGGGCCTGGCCGACAGCGCTGGTCAGCTCGGGCAGCGGCAGTTTGTCGGAGCCCTCAATCACCGGCTCCAGCCCCAGCGTGGCCTGCAGACGCGAGCCTGCGGACTGCAGCGTGGCCAAGGCCTGGTAGCGCCGCAGCGTGGACAGAATGGATGCGGTCTGTTGGGCCACGCTGTCCTGGCGGGTCTGCTTTTCGACCTTGACCTGGTTGTCCACATGCTGGGTCAGGCGCTGGTCCACCTCCGCAATCGCGTCGGCTCTCTCGTACTGGTGTGCGGCGTTGGCAAACTGCAGGCGTGCAATGTGCAGCTGGCTGAGCACGGCCATTTGCGTGGCCATGCGCTTTTGGTCGGCCAGGGCCACGCCGGCTTTGGCCAGGCGGTTTTGCGCGGGAACGGACAGCAGGCCGAGCAGGTTGAAGGAGATTTGCACACCAGCTTCGCGCCAGCTGTCGTTGATCAGATAGCTGTCGGTGCTGTGGTTGAGTGCGTAGTTGAACGACAGGCCGGGGAACATGCGCAGCAGCACGCGCTTGGTTTCTTCACGGGCAATGCGGGCGCCATACTGACTTTCACGCAGGTCGGGGTTGCGCAGCAAGGCCAGGGCTTCCATATCTTCCACCGGGCGCTGCAGCCAGCTTTGGTGGGCGCCGGGCGCGGGCTCCACCACCTTCCAAGCGCCACCGGCCTGTCCGGGCACCAGGCCCATCAGCGCGGCCAGCTCGATGCGGGCCGGCGAAAGCTCTTGCTCAATCGTCTCCAGCAGGCGCAGGTTTTCCAGCAGCTGGCGCTGGTAGCGCAGCGGCTCCAGCGGCGAGCGCAGCTTCTCGGACTCGACCTTGCGCACATCTGCCAGCGCCAGGTCGGCCGACTGGGTGGCGCCGCGCAGCGAGGCCTGCAGGGCCTGGTGGGCGGCCACGCGCCAGTAGGCGGTGCGCACGTCTTGCACCAGGTTGTGCAAGGTCTTGCGGCGGCGCTCTTCGGCAATCAGCGCACGGTCGGCGTTCTGGCGCGCGGCGTAATAGCTTTGACCAAAGTCCAGCAGGCTCCAGGAAAAGCCCAGCGAGTACAGCGTGGATTCCTTGTCCGTCGAAATATAGGGATTGCCCTGTGAGAAGTGGCCGGTGACAAAGTCCTCGCTACGGGTGATCAAGTCCTTGCTGCGGTCGCGGTAGCCTGCCGACGCCACCAGCTTGGGCAGCATGTCGAACTTGCTGGCTTCAAATGTGTTGTGTGCCAGCGCTTCTTCCATGGCGCGCAAGCGCTGGACTGCGTTGTATTTGATGGCGCGGGCAATCGCCTCTTCCAGCGTGACAGTGGCCGGCAACGGCACCATGTCTTGTGTCAGTTGCTGGTGATCGGCCTGCACCTGGCTGCGCAGTTCATCCTCGGTCAAAGGCTGGGCATTGAAACTGGCGCAGCCCGTCAGCACCAGACCACTGCCCAGCCAAAGCGAGGCGCGGCCCACCATGGGGGGCAAGCAAGCAAGGAACGAATATGTATTCATGTGAAAAAGGCGAAAACGTCGCAAAGTGAATTCCAGCCAACTCGCCAGCGATGCGCCCACGTATGCCCGGGCAGATACAGGCGCTTTGTTTGTAAAGATTTGTGATGCTAGGTGCCCACAGCCCTGCAGACAATCACTGATTCTTGTGATTTTTTGCAGAAAAACACATTTACTCATTCGATTTAGAAATGATGAATTGAATTTTTTTTCTGAAAATGAATAAATCTTCGCAGTCTTGGATTTGACAGCCTCCCGCCGCAAGCTATGTCATGCTGCAAAGCAGCATTTCTGGAGTTCCACGCCCCCATGTCTATCCTGTTCTCCCCCCTCGCTTTCGGCCCGCTGCGCCTGGCCAACCGCATCGTCATTCCGCCCATGTGCATGTATTCCGCGCAGGACGGGCTGGCCACTGATTTCCATTTGATGCACTACGGCAACCTGGCCCAGTCGGGTGCCGGACTGCTGGTGCTGGAAGCCACGGCGGTAGAGGAGCGCGGTCGCATCAGCGCCTACGACCTGGGTCTGTGGAGCGACGCCCACACCGAGGCCTTGCGCACGGTGGTGCAGCACATCCGCCGCAGCAGCCCCATACCCATCGCCGTGCAGCTGGCCCATGCCGGCCGCAAGGCCAGCAGCCGCAGGCCCTGGGAAGGTGGCGGCGCGTTGCCGGCCAACGATGCCCTGGCCTGGCCCACGGTCAGCGCCAGCGATCTGCCCTTCTCCCCCGCCGATCCCGCGCCGCGCCAGGCCTCTTTGCAGGAGATTGCCAGCATCACCCAGGCCTTTGTGGATGCGGCCCTGCGTGCCCAGCAGCTGGGCCTGGACGCCATCGAGCTCCATGCTGCCCATGGCTATCTGCTGCACCAGTTTCTGTCACCGCTGTCCAACCAGCGCACCGACCATTACGGCGGCTGTCTGGACAACCGCATGCGGCTGACACTGGAGGTGTTCGACGCGGTGCGCACCGCCGTGGCACCGCATATGAGCGTGGGGGTGCGCATCAGCGCCACCGACTGGATGGAACCCGCAGGCTGGGACCTGGCGCAAAGCCAGCAGTTGGCCCAGGCCTTGGCGGAACGCGGCTGCGACTTTTTGCATGTGTCCAGCGCCGCGCTGCATCCTGAGCAAAAAATCCCCGTGGGCCCCGGCTACCAGGTGCCACTGGCCGCAGCGTTGAAAGACAGTCTGCAAGGCGCCATGCCGGTGATTGCCGTGGGTCTGATCACCGATCCGCACCAGGCCGAGGCCGTGCTGCAAGCCGACCAGGCCGATGCTATCGGCGTGGCCCGCGCCATGCTCTACCACCCGCGCTGGCCCTGGGAGGCAGCGCGCCAACTGGGCGCCCAGATCCACGCCGCGCCGCAGTACCAGCGCTGCCAGCCCCATGGGGCCAAAACCCTGTTTGGTGCTTGACGGGATTGCGCAGGCTGCTCTTTATAGAAGAGCAGCCTAAGAGCGTATTCACGATCTAACGACTACCCTCTCAGCAAATGCTTGACCAGCTTGCCGGTGGCGGTGCGCGGCAGGCTGTCGCGCAGTTCGTAGCGGCGGGGAATCTTGTAGTGCGCCAGGCGCGGCGCCAGAAAGTCGCGCACGCCCTGCTCGTCCCATGTCCGCGCTGGCTTGAGCACCAGCACCGCGGTCACGGTCTCGCCCCATTCCGGGTGGGGCCGGCCCACCACCGCCACATCCTGCACATCGGGGTGGGTGGACAGCACATCCTCCACCTCTTTGGAATACACGTTCTCGCCGCCGGTGACGATCATGTCCTTGAGCCGGTCCACGATGTAGAGGTAGCCATCCTCGTCCAGCCGCGCCAGATCGCCGCTGCGGTACCAGCCCTCGGCATCAAAGGCTGCAGCCGTGGCGGACGCATCATCCAGATAGCCCTGCATCATGGCCACGGAGCGCATGTGGATCTCTCCGGTCTCGCCCGGCGCGCAGCGCTGCCCGTCAGGATGGCGTACCTCCAGCAACACGCCCGGCACGGCGCAGCGGCCTATGGAGCCGGCCTTGGCAATCGCCTCCTCCGGGTAGAGCACCGTGCCCAGCGGGCCGGATTCCGTCATGCCATAGACCTGCATGAAGCGGTCGCTGCGGTAGGCCTGGGCCAGCTTGCGCGCCATGTCGGCCCCCAGCGGGCCACCGCCATAGGCCCACAGCCGCATGGCGCTGAAGTCATAGGCTGCCACATCGGGCACGACCGACAGCGGCGCCAAAAAGGCAATCGGCGCACCAAAGGTAAAGCTGATGCGCTCGCGCTCCAGCGTCTCCAGAAATGCCTGGGGCGCGTACTCGCGCATCAGCACCGCCGTGCCGCCCACCAGCAGCGTGCCCAGCAGCCAGTTGTTCAGCGGTGAGGAATGCCACACCGGCATGGCGACCAGCGTGCGCTCCTGCGGCGACAGACTGGTGCTGACGGCCGCGCACAGGGCGGCGTGAAACACATTGCCATGGCTGTGCAGACAGCCCTTGGGCCGGCCCGTGGTGCCCGAGGTGTAGAGGATTTCGGCCAAGGTAGCGGCCCCAGGCAAGCTCTCATGCGAAGGTGCAGGCCAGGCTTGCTCCAGCAGGGTGTCAAAGCAGGCCAGGCCGCCCGCCGCGCTGTCGGTGCTCAGCCAGCGGGTGCTGCTATCGGCCTGGGCCAGCCGGGCAGCCAGCGTGCCGTCCACAATGCCCACCGAGGCCTTGCTGTGCTGCAGGATATAGGCCAGCTCGGGCGGCTGTAGCTTGTGGTTGATGGGCACCACGGCCGCGCCCAGGCGCCAGGCCCCCAGCAGCGCCAGCACAAAGCCCGGCGTGTTCAGACACAGCAGGGCCACGCGGTCCCCGGCGCGCACGCCCTGACCATGGAGCACGGCGGCCGCGCGCCTGCCGGCATCCGCCAGGGCGGCATAGCTCCACTCGCGCTCCTGGGCGCGCAATGCCACTTGTTCGGGACGGGTGCGAGCCTGCTGGTCCAGCAGGGAAACAAAATCCATCATCGTCAGCCCTTTTCAAAAAAGGGGCCTGTGCCACAGCATTCAGGCCCCCACAGATCACATGCAAGTGGTGTGGCAGCGGACCGCTACCACCCGCCAAGGTAAGCCCGCACGGCACGGCGGCCTACCCAGAATGGCCCGCCATGGTCAACCCTGTGCCCCGCGCAGCCCGCGCCATCAGATGCAGTCAGATGCAATCAGGTGCAACCGGGCGCAATCAGGCTCAGTCGACCCAGGCAGCGCGCAGCAAGGCTTCGGGCCGGTCCGTGCCGCAGGCCGCGCCCAGCACCGGCCCCCAGTCCGGGTCCCAGCGGCTGACAATGAAGGCGCTGGCCATCTCGCTGCTGGCCTGGCCCAGCATCAAACAGCTTTGCACCAGCAGCGCCAGGCGCTGGGTAAAGCGCCTGGCCTCGCGCTCCAGTGCCTGCGGCGGCTGGGAGCTGCTGGCGCGCAGCTGCTCCACCTGGGCCAGCAACCGGGGCTCCTGCGTGGCGGTATCGCGCAAATGGTCCAGCAGCAGATGCATATCGTCCTGGCGGCGCGCCAGGGCACGCAGCACGTCCAGGCACATCACATTGCCCGAGCCCTCCCAGATGGAGTTGACCGGGGCCTCGCGGAACAGGCGCCCCATGGGCCCGGTTTCCACATAGCCGTTGCCACCAAAGGTTTCCATGGCCTCGCCGGCAAAGCCCACGGCGCGCTTGCAGTTCCAGAACTTGGCCACCGGCGTGACGATGCGCCGCCAGGCCTGGTCCAGCGGCTCATCCGAGCCAAAGCGGGCGGCCAGGTCCATGGCCAGCAGCGTGGCGGCTTCGGACTCCAGCGCCATATCGGCCAGCAGTGTGGTCATGGCCGGCTGCTCGGCCAGGGCCTTGCCAAAGGCATGGCGGTTGCGCGTGTAGAACAGCGCCTGGGCAAAACCCTGGCGCATAAAGCCGGCGCTGGACAGGGCGCAGTCCAGCCGCGTGTAGGTGGCCATTTCAATGATGGTGGGAATGCCCCGGCCCTCATCCCCCACACGCACACCCCAGGCTTCGTGGAATTCCACCTCGCTGCTGCTGTTGGAGCGGTTGCCCACCTTGTCCTTGAGCCGCTGGATGAAGACCGCGTTCTTGCTGCCATCGGGCCGCCAGCGCGGCACGAAGAAGCAGGTGGCACGGCCCTCGCCCGTCTGGGCCAACACCAGGTGGCCATCGCACATGGGGGCGGAGAAAAACCATTTTTGGCCGGTGATCAGATATTCTTCGCCCCAGTCACCGCTCACCCCCGTGGGCTGGGCCCGCGTGGTGTTGGTGCGCAAATCGCTGCCACCCTGGCGCTCCGTCATGCCCATGCCAATGGTGATGGACTGCTTTTCCGCCAGCGGAATGTCGCGCGCGTCGTACGCGGTGCTCAGCAGCTTGGGCTGCAGCGCCGCATAGAGCGCGGTGTTGAGCTGCAGCACCGGGATGCTGGCCTTGGTCATGGTGGTGGGGCAGGTGGAGCCGGACTCGATCTGGCTGTGCATATACAGCGAGGCCCCATAAGCCGGCCAGACCGAGGCGCGCGCATCGGCAAAAGGCAGATTGGCAATGCCACTGGCACGGGCCATGGTCATCATCTGGTGCCAGGCCGGGTGAAAGCGCACCTCGTCAATGCGGTCACCGCCACGCGAATGGGTGTGCAGCACGGGCTCGAACTGGTTGGCATCTTCGGCGGCACGCAGCGTGGCCTCGGCACCATAGGCCGCGCCCTGGCGCAGCAGCTCGGCGTCGCGCCACTGTGCGCCATGGTGCTGCACGGCGCGGCGCAGCGCCGGGTCGCTGGTGTAGAGGTTGTAGTCCTTGAGTTCGGGCGCCTGGTTGTGCGGATGCATATGCGGTCTCCTGTCGATACAGCACCTCTTGCGGGAGCCTGGAATGGGGCTGTTGCCCAGATGCTTGTCAGCGCCAGCGGCGGCTGCCATGCTGGTGCGCAAGCTGCTGTCCTCTTTTATTCTAGGCAGTGTGCACACACACCATGTTCGGATTCCCAGATGCTGACTTCCCGCTTCGCGTCACGCCCCACAGCCGGGCGACGGCGCCCTCTCCAGTCCCGTGCGCAGCAGACTTCGCAAGCCCTGCAGGACGCCTTTGTTCGGCTTTTGGTCGAGCGCGGCTATGCCGCCATCACCGTGCGCGAAATCGTGCTGGTGGCCGGCACCGGCCTGGGCAGCTTCTACGAGTATTTCGCCAGCAAGCAGGACCTGGCCCAGGTCAGCCTGCACCTGCGCTCCAAGGCGCTGCTGCTGGCCTTGCGCCAGGCCGCCACGGCCCAGCGCGGCCAGCCCCTGCAAATGCTGGGCCCTGCGCTGGTGCAGGCCCTGTGGGCTGCGCACCAGGGGCCGGCCGAGGAATGGGGCGCCCACTATCTGCTGGAGCGGCAGTTCTCCAGCCTGCAGGCCTATCGCAGCACCTATGAGCGCTTTGTCGAGGTCTGGGCCCAGGCCCTGCGGGCCGCCAGCGATATGCCCGCCGACTGCGATGCGGCAGCAGCGGCACGCATCTGCCAGGGCATGGTCTACGGCCTGTTCACCCACGCTTTTTTGCGCGCCGATGCGCAGGGCGCCGCAGCCGCCCTGCCCCAGCAGGCCACTGCGGTGCTGACGGCCTATCTGGCGTCGCTGGCTGCCGCGTAAGCCACCGCCTCCACGGGCTCGCCCCGTGGCGCAAAGTCTGCGCCCTGCGTCAGCGGCGGCAGGCGATAGCTGGCCGGTGTGCGGCTGAGCTTGACCGGTGCGCCCAGCCCCCGGTAGCCACCGGGCATTTCCACCCACATTCCCCGGTGCGCCGTGTGCGGGTGCTGCAGTGCTGCCGGCACCGACAACACCGGCGAGGCAGGCACGCCCAAGGCCATCAAGTCGTTGGCCAGCTGCTCGCCCTCAAAAGCGGCCAGAGACTGCTCCAGCAGCGGCTTGAGCGTGGCGCGGTGCACCGAGCGCTGGCCGGCCGTGGCAAAGCGCGCATCCTCGGCCAGCTGCGGGCAACCGATATGCGTGCACAGCAGGCGGAATTGCCGGTCGTTGCCCACGGCAAAAAACACCGGAATGGTGCCGGTCTGCAGCGTGTCATAGGGGTAGATATTGGGGTGGGCGTTGCCGGTGCGCTGCGGCATTTTGCCGTCCATAAACCAGTTGGGCGCATGCGGGTGCAGCAGGGAGATGGCACTGTCATACAGGGCTGCATCCACCAGTTGGCCCTGGCCGCTGCGCTGGCGCTCCTGCAGCGCCAGCAACACGCCGATGACGGCGTTCATGCCGGTCACCATGTCCACCACTGGCAGGCCCACACGCAGCGCATCGCCGCCCTGCTCGCCGTTGACGCTCATGATGCCGCTCATGGCCTGGACGGCGGCGTCATAGCCCGGCCAGGCACCCAGCGGGCCGTCGGCCCCAAAGCCGCTGACCCGGCACCAGATCAGGCGCGGAAAGCGTTGCTGCATCTGCTCCCAGCCAATGCCCCATTTCTCCAGCGTGCCGATCTTGAAGTTCTCCACCACCACATCGGCCTGCGCCATCAGTGCCTGCACGCGAAGTTGCCCCTCCAGATCGCTCAGATCCAGAAACTGGGTGCGCTTGTTGCGGTTCAGCCCCCGGTAATACGAGGCCACACCGTCCTGAAACGGAGGGCCCCAGCTGCGCGTGTCGTCACCCTGGGGTGGCTCCACCTTGAGCACATCGGCGCCGTGGTCGCCCAGAATCTGGCCGCACAGCGGCCCGCCCAGAATGCGCGAGAGGTCCAGCACACGCAGGCCCTGCAGCGCCCCCAGGGGTGAAGACGCCGCGCTGGCCGCAGCGGCGTGAGATGGTGAAAAATCGTTCATGCCTGTCTACCCTTGTTCAGCAATGCATCCAATGGCTGCTCAGTCCAGGCGCGCGCCCGAGACCTGCACCACGCGCTGCCACTTCGTCACCTCGGCGGGGATGAAGCGCGCCAGGCCTTCAGCCGTCAGATCGGGCGAGGCCTCCAGCCCCTGGGAGGCAAACAGGGTGCGCACCTTGTCGCTTTCCAGCGCCTGGCGAAAGCCTCGGTTCAAGATGGCAATGCGGTCGGCCGGTGTGCCTGCAGGCGCTACGACGCCAAAGAACACGCTCACGTCATAGCCGGGCAGGCCTTGCTCGGCAATGGTGAGCGCCTGCGGCAGGGCCTGGGAGCGCTTTTCGGTGGCCACGCCAATGAGCTTGACCTTGCCGGTCTTGATGTAAGGCAGGGCCGTGAGGATGTCGGTGAAGGTCATGTCCACCTGGCCGCCCAGCAAGTCATTGAGGGCCGGGCCCGTGCCCTTGTAGGGCACATGCTGCAGCGTGGTGCCGGCTTTTTCATTGAACAGCACACCCGCCAGGTGCGATGAGGCGCCATTGCCCGAAGAGGCGTAATTCAGCTTGTGGGGCTGGGCCTTGTCCAGCGCAATCAGCTCCTGCACGGTGTTGGCCTTGACGCTGGGATGCACCACCAGCACATTGGGCAGATAGCCCACGCGGATGATGGGCGCAAAACTGGTGGCCGGGTCGTAGCTGATCTTGCTGTAGAGGCTTTTGTTGATGGCCAGCGGGCCCGAGGTGCCGAACATGATGGTGTAGCCGTCGGGCTTGCTGCGGGCCACGGCATCGGCGCCGATGTTGCCGCCGGCGCCGGCGCGGTTTTCCACGATCACGCTCTGGCCCAGACTTTCGGTCAGGGCCACGGCCAGGGTGCGGGCCATGGCGTCGGTGGGACCACCGGGTGGGAAAGGCACGACAAAGGTCACCGGCTTGGATGGAAAGTTATCCGCCCATGCCAGCTGTGGTGCCACAGCAGCCAGTGCGGTGAGGGCCAAGCTGGTGGCCAATGCCTTGCGTGCAGAGCGATGAAAAATGGTGTGCATGGTGTTGTCTCCATAGGTGCAGGCACATGGGCCTGCCTGTTTTTGCTATTTTTTCAGAAGCATCAAAAGCTTATGTGTATTGCATAAAACCTTTGATAGCCTCGTATTCCCAAGCTACCCAAGCGGCCTACAACAGGCCGTGCTTGTGCATCCAGGCCACACGCGTTTTTTCGCGGAGGTAGGTCTCTGCGGCGTAGCTCTGGTAGTCCACCGGGCTCTTGTAATTGGGCTGTTGGTTGAGCTGCTCCATCACCCGCTTGCCTGCGGGCGAGAGCAAGGCCTGGTGGAATGCGCCACTGAGCTGGGCCACGCGTGCGGGGTCCATGCCCTTGGGGCCGGCTACGCCATAGGGTGAGTCGATGTAGACGTTGACGCCCGACTCTTTGAGCGTGGGCAGATCAGGAAACTGCGGCACGCGCTGGGCGGTGAGCATCACCAGATAGCGCATCTTGCCGGCCGTGATGTGGGGCACGGCCACGCCGGACAGCGGCGAGGCGTCGATATGCCCGCCCAGGACGGCGGTCACCACATCGGCATCGCCCTTGTAGGGCACCATATTCACCTTGACACCGGCAGCGGCCATGGCCTCTTCCATGCCAATGCGCGGGGTGCTGAGGGCGCCGCCGGTGGCACCGATGTTGATGGCACCGGGCCGCTTCTTGGCGTCTGCCACCAGATCGGCCCAGGTCTTCCACGGAGCATCGTGGCGCACGGCCAGTCCAAAGCTGTAGTCCGACAACAGGGCGATGTAGCTGAAGCTGGTGTTGGGGTCGAAAGGCACCTTGTTGATATAGGGCTCGCGGTAGACCGATGCCGGCAGCACGCCCAGGGTGTAGCCATCGGGGGCGGCGCGGGTCAGCGCGGCGGCGGCCGTCACGCCGTTGGCGCCGGGGCGGCTGTCTATCAGCACCGGCTGCCCCAGGATTTCCCCCACCTCCTCGGCCAGCACGCGCAGATGCTGGTCGGTAGGGCCTCCCGGCGCATAGGGCTGAATCAGCGTGATGGGCTTGGTGGGGTAGGCCGTGGAAGCCCGAGCCGGCGCACTGAAAGCGGCCGCCCAAGGCGCCAGGGCCATACAGCCCAGCCCCCGCACAAAACTGCGTTTATCCATGGTGTTGTCTCCTGATGGGAATAGACCCTGCCCCTGTCTCGGGGCTTGGGGTGAGAGCGCCGCCGCTGGCAGGCAGCGGCGCATGCAGCGCAAGAAAGCGGGCAGGAAAGCCGCGCCGGCTCAGGCCAGCCAGCCCGCCGGAATCTCGCTGTCCTGCAAAGGGTCGCGCGGCAGCACGCGGTGCACCAGCACCAGCTGCGCCCAGCGCATGCGTTCGGCACTGCGCATCTGTGAGGCCTCCCAGGCCATGGCGATGGCGGTGAAGCTGTGGTAGAGGCTTGAAGCCGCCGTGCGCGCCAGACGCTCGCCCTCGGGGCCTGCTTCTACGGCCGACTGCGCAAAGCGGCCGGCGCGCTCCAGCGCGTCCTGCAACACGGCCTTGAAGGCCGGAGCGGCCTCGGTATCGTTGATCTCGGCCAGCAGCTGGGCCGCATGGGCCTGCAGCACCGGCAGCGATCCCTCGCGGCGTATGGCGCGCAGCACGTCCAGGGCCACGATGTTGCTGGTGCCTTCCCAGATGCTGCCCAGGTGGGCATCACGCACCAGGCGCGGGTCGCTCCATTCCTCGATATAGCCGCAGCCGCCGCGCACCTCCATGGCGTCGCCGGTGACCATGCGGGCGTCGCGGCAGGCGCGGAACTTGATCAGCGGCGTGAGTATGCGCAGCAGGGCGTAGCCGCCCTCCTCGCCTGCGTCCGAGCGCTGCAGCGCTGCCGCGGTCTGCAGCACCATGGTGCGGGCCTGCTCGGCGCGTATGCGCAGCTTGTCGAGCTGGCGCTGCATCAGCGGCATGTCCTGCAGCGCCTTGCCAAAGGCATGGCGTTCGCTGGCGATGAACTCGGCCTCAGCTACGGCGCGGCGCATCAGGCCGGCTGCACGCACGCCGTTGGACAGGCGCGAGTTGTTCACCATATCGGCCATTTGCACAAAGCCCCGGCCCTGCTCGCCCACCAGATAGGCCACCGCGCCCTCCATGCGGATCTCGCCGCTGGCCATGGAGCGGGTGCCCAGTTTTTCCTTCAGGCGCACGATGCGGTAGTGGTTGTGGCTGCCGTCGTCCAGCTGGCGCGGCAGCAGAAACAGCGAGATGCCCTTCATGCCGGCGGGCGCACCCTCGACCCGGGCCAGCACCATGGCAAAGGCCGCGTCGGGGTTGGAGCAAAACCATTTCTCGCCCGTCAGGCGCCAGCTGCCATCGGCCTGGGGGGTGGCCATGGTCTGGGTGTTGGCAATGTCCGATCCGGCAGCCTGTTCGGTCATGAACATGGCGCCCTGGGCCTGGTCTTCAAAGTCCACGGCCGTCAGCTGGCCCCAGTATTTGTCCACCAGTTCGGGCGCACCGTATTTGCGCAGCGTGCGGCTGAGCGAATCGGTCATGGACAGCGGGCAGCACAGGCCAAACTCGGCCTGCACAAACAAATAGGTCAGCGCGTATTTGGCCAGCGGCGGCAGCTTGCCCTGCCAGCCCAGCACGCCTTCACGGTGCGACATGATGGCCAGGCTGAAGTCGCCATAGGCCACACGCTCCATCTCCACATAGGCCGGGTGCTTGACGATGCGCTGCGCGTCCTGGCCACTGCGGCTGCGGTATTCCAGCGTGGGCGGGTTCTTGTCGGCGGTCAGGGCCAGCTCATCCAGCCGGCCACCTGCCAGCTGCCCCATGTGGGTGAGATAGGGCTGCAGATGGGCGTAGACCTCGGCCGGCAGGTATTGCTGCAGCAAGAGCGCGAACTGCGTATCGCCGGTGTAGAGATTGCTGCCGTGGCGGTCTGGCACCGGGTGATCCAAAGAGGCTGTCGAGGCTGCGGCGGCAGCCAGCGCGGTATCGAGCAGAGGGCGCATATTCATCATCACTCCTATCAGGCGCTGTTCGCCTGGGTCTGACATGCATCAAATTCTGCGAAGCAATACCATTCGTGTCGAATATTATTAAGCTATTCATCCATAGCTATTACGAATATATAAACCTAGGGAAAACGCCATGGAAATGCGCCAGTTGCACTACTTTGTGGTGCTGTCCGAGGAGCTGCACTTCAGCCGCGCCGCGCAGCGGCTGCACATCTCGCAGCCGCCGCTGAGCGTGGCCATACAGCAGTTGGAAGCCCAGCTCGAGGCCCAGCTGTTTCAGCGCAGCAGCAAGGAGGTGCGGCTGACCGCCGCCGGCCAGCATCTGCTGGTGCAGGCGCGCGATATTCTGGAGCGCAGCCGCCGCGCTGCCATGGACACGCGCGCCGTGGCCCAGGGCATGGCCGGTTGTTTGCGCCTGGGCTTTGTGGGCTCCAGCATGTACCGCGGCCTGCCCGAGGCCCTGGCCCAGTTGCAGCAGCAACACCCCCAGGTGCGCGTGGACCTGCACGAGCTCAACAGTGCCGAACAGGTGGGCGCGCTGCAGCAGGGCAAGCTGGACCTGGGGCTGATGCACACCATGGCCGTACCCACGGGGCTGAAGGCCCAGACCTTGCTGCGCGAGCCTTTTATGGTCTGCCTGCCCGAGGGCCACCCGCTGACCAGCCAGGCCCGCGTGGCCGTGGCCAGCCTGGCCACGGAGCGCATGGTGTTGTTCTCCGGCGCGGTATCGCCCGAGTATTTCCGCAGCATCCGTGGCCTGTGCCAGCGCGCCGGCTTTGAGCCCGAGCTGCGCCACGAGGTGCGCCACTGGCTGTCCGTGCTGTCGCTGGTGGGCTGCGGCCAGGGCGTGTCCATCGTCCCGGCCTGCCTGCAGCGCGTGGGCATGCCGGGCCTGGTGTTCCGCCCGCTGCGCCAGGCCGCAGCGCATTCCGAGCTGCAGGCCATGTGGCGGCCCGTGCCCGAGCAGCCCCTGGCGGCCGCCCTGGTGCAACTGCTGCAGGCGCAAATGACCTCCGCCGCGCACCAGCCCACCCCCATGCCTGCAGCCTGAGCCTGGGTCTCCACGGGGCTAGGCCATGGCTTTCGGCCCGCGATGCTCGAGCAGGCCATGCAGAAAATCGAACTCCCGCTTCACCATGTCCATGCCGATGGGCACTCCTTGTTGCGGGTCATGTTCGATGATGAGGTAGGGAATATGTTGGCGCAGCGCCTGCGCCACAATAGGTCGGTAGTCGATCACCCCCAGACCGAGTTCCGCGAAATGCGAGGCCGCGGCCTGGTCCAGCGTGGTGGAGCGCCCAATCACGTCGACGTTCTTGATATGCAGCGAGCTGAAGCGCCCCGCATGGTTTTTGAGATAGGTGACGGCATCTTTTCCTGCAAAGTCGATCCACGCGCAATCGAGCTGGAATTTGACGTAGCGCGGCTCCGTCTCGCGCAGCAGCACGTCATAGCCGCAAACCCCGGCGCCCAGGTCGCGAAACTCGAAATTGTGGTTGTGATAGGCATAGGACAGGCCTGCGCGCTGCGCCGCTTCACCTATGCGGTTGGCACGGGCGGCGATGCGCTGGTAGTCGCTGACGGTGGCGGAGTCAATCAGGGGCAGCGCACTCAAGGTCGACCGCGCCGTCGGCGGCAGCACGGAGCTGGCCACCTGCAGAACGCCAAGCTCATGCGCCATGTCGAACGCCGGGGATGGGTCTTCCTGGCTCGCGAAGTCCAGGTGCGCACACCGTATCTGCAGGCCCGCCTGGACTGCGGCGCGGCGCAGGGCCGATGGCGCCAGCGTGGCGTACGCGATGGCCTCGACCTCGCTATAGCCAAACCCCGCCAGCTGCGCCAGCACGGCCTCCGGCACCCTCTCGACGGCCTTGCCCAGCGTGAAAAGCTGTAGCCCTATGGGCCGGGCTGCAGGGCTCGGGCTTTTGGCAGCCCAGCCAGGCAATCCCAGGGCAATACCTGTCATGGCAGCAGCACTTTGCTGGAGAAATTGACGACGCTCTCGGTGCATGGTGGATATCTCCTGAATGGAATGAAACACAGCCGGCAGGCAGATGCCCTGGCCTCCCCCGGCATCTGGGAGTTCGAGATTGCGGGGTGCATGGCTATGCCGCCGCCAGCAGCCCCTGGAGGAAATCGAATTCCCGCTTCACCATGTCCATGCCGATCTGCACACCCTCGCGCGGGTCATGTTCGATGGTGAGGTAGGGAATGTTCTGCTGCAGCGCCTGCGCAAGAATGGGGCGGTAATCAATCGCGCCCTGTCCCAGCTCGGTGATGTGCAAGAGCGCCGCGCCATCGTGCAGCGTCGAGCGGGTGACGGCATCGATGTTCTTGATGTGCAACGAGCTGAAGCGCCCCGCATGGCGTTTCAGATAGACCGCGGCGTCACGGCCCGCCAAGCTGATCCACGCGCAATCGAGCTGGAATTTGACGTAGCGCGGCTCCGTCTCGCGCAGCAGCACGTCGTAGCCGCAAATGCCCCCACCCAGATCGCGAAACTCGAAGTTATGGTTGTGGTAGGCATAGGACAGGCCCACGCGCTGCGCCGCTTCGCCAATGCGGTTGGCCCGCTCCGCCATGCGCTGGTAGTCGCTGGTCTTGCAGGCATCCGTGGTGCGCAAAAAACTGGTGACTTCCTGCGGCTCCGGTGGCAGCACCGAGCTGGCCACCTGGAGGGCACCCATGTCATGTGCGATATCGAACTCGGCGGACAAATCCTCTCGGTTTGCCGCGTCCAGCCGGGCGCAGCGCAGCAGCAAGCCCGCCTTCTGCGCCGCATGGCGCACGGCCGACGGTGCCAGGCGTGCATATTTGCCCGCCTCGACCTCGCGATAGCCGAAGGCCACCAACTGCGCGAATACGGCGTCGGGGTCCTTCTCCACCGCCCGGCTGATGGAGTAGAGCTGCATGCCTATGGGCCTGCCTGGGTGCAGCTTGCAGCGGGTGGCAGCCCAGCCTGGCAGCCCGACGGCCAAAGCGGCCGCCGCGGCAGCGCTTTGCAGGAGAAAGTGGCGACGCGCACGGTGCATGGATCATGTCTCCTGGATGAAATGAAAGCCTCGCGGCACCTGGGTGCCCCACTCCCCGACCACCACCTTCAGGGTGGTGACTTCACTGGCAGCATCCCAGCGCTTGCGTCCCCGCCGGTGCGCTCAGCCCGCAATGCCCACCCATTGCCCGTTCTGGCGATGGCTGGCCAACACGGCATCGATAAAGCGGTGGCCCGCCAGCCCGTCCTCGATCGTGGGCATGTCCTGCGATGCAGCGGAAGGCGTGCGGCCTTGCTGCTGCGCCCGGATCAGCTCCGCCGCATCGGTATAGAGCTGGGCAAAAGCTTCCTGGTAGCCCTGGGGATGCCCGGCGGGCACCCGGCTGGCATGGCGCGCCGCAGCGCTGTCCACCCGCCCCCGCCGCAGGCGCTGGGCCGTACCGCCCACGGGGGTGAACCAGAGCTCGTCCGGTTGCTCCTGATCGAATGCCAGCCCGGCCTGGCTGCCGAAAACGCGCAGCCGCAGTGCGTTCTCGCATCCCGCTGCCACCTGGCTGGCCCACAGCAGGCCCCGGGCGCCGCAGGCATAGCGCAGCATCATCTGCGCGTGGTCGTCGAGCTGACGGCCCGGCACAAAGCTGCACAGCTCGGCACTGAGCTGCGATGGTTTCATGCCCGTCACAAAAGCCGCCAGTTGGTAGGCATGGGTGCCTATATCGCCCAGGCAGCCCGTGGGGCCGCTGCGTGCCGGGTCCAGGCGCCAGCCGGCCTGCTTGTGCTCGCTACCCGGTGCTATGGGCTGGCTCAGCCAGTCCTGCTGGTACTCGACCTGCACCAGCCGCAGCGCACCCAGCGCACCCTCGCGCACCATGGCGCGGGCATGGCGCACCATGGCGTAGCCCGCATAGGGATGGGTCAGCGCAAACACCCGGCCGCGTTGGCTGGCCAGTGCGGCCAATGCTTCGCCCTCTTGCAGCGACAACGCCAGCGGCTTGTCGCAAATCACATGCATGCCGGCTTCCAGAAATGCCGTGGCCACCGGCGCATGGAGGTCATTGGGCGTGGCGATGGCCACCACCTCGATGCCATCGGCCCGGGCGGCTTCCGCCCTGGCCATTTCGCGGTAATCGGCATAGCTGCGCTCGGGCGCCAGCCCCAGGGCGGCCGCGCTGCGGGCGGCTCTTTGCGCATCGCTGGACAGCGCGGCCGCCACCAATTCGTAATGAGCATCCAGCCTCGCGGCCGTGCGGTGCACGGCGCCGATAAAGGCGCCTTCACCGCCGCCCACCATGCCCAGTCTGAGTTTGCGCGTCATTGGGGGCGCTCTCCTGGCATGCTGTGGGGAGCGGCTGCTTCGCCCAAACCCAGCAGGCCGCGGGTCTGCGCGCTGCTGATGCCGCTGCCCGCGAAATCATCGAAGACATGGTCTGCGACGGGAATCAGATGGCGGCGAATAAAGGCGGCCCCTTCGCGCGCGCCCTGCTGCGGGTGCTTGAGCGCGCACTCCCACTCCAGCACCGCCCACCCTGGGTAGCCATATTGGGTGAGCTTGGAAAAGATGGCGCCAAAATCGATCTGCCCATCGCCCAGCGAGCGAAAGCGCCCGGCGCGCTCCACCCAGCTGCTGTAGCCGCCATACACGCCCTGCCTGCCCGTGGGGCGGAACTCGGCGTCCTTGACGTGGAAGGCCTTGATGCGTGCGTGGTAGATGTCGATAAAGGCCAGGTAGTCCAGCTGCTGCAGCACAAAGTGGCTGGGGTCGTAGAGGATGCAGGCGCGCGGATGCCCATGCACCGCAACCAGAAAGCGCTCGAACGTCACACCGTCGTGCAGGTCCTCGCCCGGATGCAACTCGTAGCAGACATCCACGCCCGCGGTGTCAAAAGCATCCAGAATCGGCCGCCAGCGCCGCGCCAGCTCATCAAAAGCCTGCTCCACCAGCCCCGCCGACCGCTGCGGCCAGGGGTAGACATAGGGCCAGGCCAGCGCCCCGGAAAACGTGGCATGGGCCTTGAGCCCCAGATTGTGCGAAGCGCGTGCCGCCAGCAGCAACTGCTCCATGGCCCAGGCCGTACGCGCCTGGCTATTTCCCCGCACATGGACCGGCGCAAAGCCGTCAAACAGCGCGTCATAGGCCGGGTGCACGGCCACCAGCTGCCCTTGCAAATGCGTGGACAACTCGGTGATGGCCACGCCGGCATCGTCAGCCTGGCGGCGCAAGTCATCGCAATAGGCCGTGCTGGCCGCCGCCAGCTCCAGATCGATCAAGCGGGCATCGGCGGGCAGTTGCACCCCCTCGTAGCCCAGCTCGCCGGCCCAGCAAGCCATATTGGCAAAACTATCAAAAGGCGGCTCATGCCCCATGAACTGCGCCAGAAAAATCGCCGGTCCCTTGATGGTCTTCATCCCTATGCATCCTGTTGAAGGCAATTTGAGTTCACCGCTTCCCCGTTATCCATGGCGCTGTGCTTTGCCAGGCAGCCCCTCACCCCCACCCTCTCCCCTAAGGGGCGAGGGAGCAGAGCCAAGAGCGCTGCACACGAAACTGGCACAGCCCCATACCAGGGCACCGCGCAAGGGCCGCCCCGCCGCGCTGGTGCCGTCCCCCTCCCTCGCGCAGCGAGAGAGAGGGGTGAAGCCGCGCAGCGGCTCAGGGGGTGCTACATCTCAAAACGGCGAATCCGGAAAATAAAACTGCCGGGCGTTGTCCTTGGTGATCAATACCGAAGGCACGATGGTGGTGGCCGGCAGGCTTTGGCCCGCCAGCCTGGCCTCGGCCGTGAGCCGGATGGCGTCGTAGATGAACTTGGGCGAGTAGCTGACATCGGCCGTGATGCGCTTGTCACTGCCATCCATGATGGTCTTGACCATATGCTTGGCCCCGGCACCGCCGAACACCAGGCGTATGTCTTCACGCTTGGCCTGCTGTATGGCCTTGAGCACGCCCACGGTCATGTCGTCATCGGCCGCCCAGACCGCATCGATATGCTTGAAGCGGGTCAGATAGTCCTGCATGACCTTGAAGGCATCGTCGCGGTTCCAGTTGCCGTATTTCGCATCCAGCAGCTTGATGCCGGGTGACTTGGCCAGGGCGGTGTTGAAGGCATTCATGCGCTCGTTGTCCAGCTCGGTAGCAATACCGCGCAGGGCGACGATCTCCCCTTTCCCACCCAGCTCCTTGGCGATGTAGTTCGCCGCCACGCTCCCGAATGCCTGGTTGTCGCCGGCCACATAGGCATCTTGCACGCTGGTGTCGGTCAGGCCCCGGTCCACCACCGTGATGTAGACGCCTTTGCGCTTGACCTCGGCCACCGGGCGCGTGAGCGCACCGGATTCAAAAGGAAAGATGACCAGCGCATTGATACGGTTCACCCCGGCCAGATCCTGCAACTGGTTCGCCTGCTCCGAGGCATTGGCCGAGGTCTTGATGGTGATGACCAGGTTTTTGTGTTTTTTCTCCAGCTCGGTCTTGGCCCGGTTGGCCCAGTAACCGATGCCGCCCATAAAGCTGTGCGTGGCCGCCGGAATGGAGACGCCGAGCCGGACCTCGGCCTCCGCGAGCGCGGACAGCGGAGCAATCACCGCCCACAAAAACATGGCAAGTCGTGTGGCAACCGTCATAAATGCCTCCTTGGTTGAAATGAAGTCACTGCAAAAAAACCGGTGCGCTATGGCGCAGAAAGCGGACGTGTGACCCTGGCCTGCTAGGGCGAGCCCAGCGGGGCGAGAAGCCCCCTCACCCCACCCTCTCCCCAAGGGGCGAGGGAGCAAGACCAGGGCACACCAAACTGACGCGCCACCTGCCCACGAGCGCATGGATGCCATGTACCCATCGGAGATGGCTTGGATCTCACACAACTGACGTGGCCCCAATCAGGGCCTGATGCAAAAAACTGGCGTGGGCCCATGCTAGGGCGCCGCGCAAGGGCCGCCCCGCCGCGCTCGCAGCGTCCCCCTGCCCGCATCGCCGTGCGATGCGAGAGCATGGATCCCATGTGCCCATCAGAGATGGCCTAGATCTCACACAACTGACGTGGCCCCAATCAGGGCCTGATGCAAAAAACTGGCGCGGGCCCATGCCAGGGCGCCGCGCAAGGGCCGCCCCGCCGCGCTGGTGCCGTCCCCCTCCGGCACGCAGTGCCAGAGAGGGGGAAGACGCGAAGCGGCTCAGGGGGTGTCCCATCTCACCGCCTCTGCAACAACGCGACAACGATGATGGCCACGCCCTGCACGGCCGCGTTCAGGTAGACGCTGATGATGCTGGTCAGGTTCAGGATGTTGCTGATCACCGACAGCACGATGGCGCCTATGACCGTGCCCGTCATGGTGCCGCTGCCGCCCTTGAGCGCCGTGCCGCCCACGATGACGGCGGTGATGGCCTCCAGCTCCCACAGCAGGCCCGTGGTGGGAGAGGCCGACCCCAGACGCGGCACATACAGCAGCGTGGCAATGCCCACGCAAACGCCCAGCAGCACATAGGTGGTGATCTTGACCCGCACCACATCAACGGCGGCGTAACGCGCCACCTGTTCATTCGAGCCCACGGCCTGCACATAGCGGCCATAGGGCGTGCGTCCCAAGATCACACCACCCACCAGCGCCACGAGGATGAACACCCACACCGGCACGGGAATGCCGGCGATGCTTCCGTAGTACACCGGGGCATAGACGCTCAGCAAGCTGTCATCCAAAGAGAGCGCGCCGCCATTCGACAAATAGGTCAGTACCGCGCGGAAGATGCCCAGCGTGCCCAGGGTCACGATGAAGGGCTCGACATGCCCCTTGGTGATCAAAAGGCCATGGGCCAGCCCGCACAAAGCGCCCATGACCACGGCCAGCGCGGCGCCCAGAGCCACGCTCAGCAGCGCAGAGTCCAGCCAGGGCGCGACCGCGTTGATGCACCAGATGACGCAGCCCGCAATGAGCGCGGCCATGGAGCCCACCGACAGATCGATGCCGCCCGTGGTGATGACAAAGCACATGCCCACGGCAATGATGCCGATGAAGGCCGTGCGCGACAGCACATTCAGCAGGTTCTCCAGGCTGGCGAAATCGCTGTTGAGCCAGGACCCGGCCAGGCACAGCAGCCCCAGCCCCAGCGCGGGGCCCAGCTTATGCCACTGGCGGGCAAGAGGGATCCGGTTGCTGCGGGTGCTTGTCCCGGCTGCTGGCGCAGCCTGTGTCAGGGTCGGCGACGGTTCCTGTTGCATGGCCTATCAACTCCTCTTCGGTCAGATGGTGGGCATCCAGCGTGGCCGCGCAGCGACCGGCACGCATGACCACCACGCGGTGGCACAGGCCGATCAGCTCAACCAGTTCGGAAGAAATCACGATGACGGCCAGCCCGGCGCAGGCCAGCTCGTGGATCAGAAAATAAATATCCCGCTTGGCACCCACATCGACGCCGCGTGTGGGCTCATCCAGCACGACGACCTTGGGGCATGGCTGCAGCACCTTGGCCAGTGCCAGCTTTTGCTGGTTGCCGCCCGAAAGCGCTCCTGCCTTCACATCCAGCGAACGGCTGCGGATACCGTATTGGTTGATGGCCTCCTCCAGCGCCGCCTTTTCGGAAGCGGGCTGCAACCAGGGCCTGGCGTGCTGCTGCAGCGCCATCAGCGTCAGGTTTTGCGACAGCCCCAGCTCCAGGTGCAAGCCCTTGCCTTTGCGGTCTTCGCTCAGATAACCCAGGCCGCTTTGCACGGCTTCTCTCGGATTGCGCCAGCCCTTGCCATGCAGCAGGCGCTTGCCCTGCATCACCACCTCGCCATGGGCAGGCCGCAGGCCCAGCAGGCCCTCGAACAATTCGGTACGGCCCGCGCCCACCAGCCCGGCAAAGCCCAGCACCTCCCCGGCGCGCACCGCAAACCCAGCCTCCAGGACCCGGCCCAGGACTGTGAAATCACGCACCGAGAGCATGACGGGGGCATCGTCCGGAATCACATTGCGTGGGGGGTAGAGGTCTGCAAGTTCGCGTCCCACCATCAAATGGGCCATCTGCGCACGCGTCAAGGCGCAGGTAGGGGCCCGCGCCACCAGGCAACCGTCGCGCATGACGATGACGTCGTCGGTGATGCGCTCGATCTCTTGGAGCTTGTGCGAGATGTAGACCATGGTCACCCCGTCTGCGCGCAGCCGCTCTATCAGCTGAAACAGGCGCTGGGCTTCATTGGGGGTCAGCGATGCAGTGGGCTCGTCCAGGATGAGCAGGCGCACGCGCCGCGACAGCGCCTTGGCAATCTCCACCATCTGCTTTTCGGCCACCTGCAAATCCCCCACCCGGGTCTTGGGTGACAGCTGCAGGCCGATCTGCGCCAGCGCATCGGCGGCCGCACGTTCCATGACGGCCTCGTCCAGCAGCCAGCCACGCTTGAGCTCGTGGCCCAGAAAAATATTCTGGGCAATGCTCAGGTCATCGGCCAGATTGAACTCCTGGTGGATGAGCACAATGCCCAGCGCCTCGGCATCGCGGGAGCTGGCAAAGCGCTGCGCCTGCCCGTTGACCAGCACGCTGCCGGAGGTCGCGGCTTCATAGCCCGCCAGAATTTTCATCAGCGTGGATTTGCCCGCGCCGTTTTCACCCAGAAGCCCGTGCACGCGGCCAGCGTCCAGCACAAAGCTCACCCCGCGCAGCACACGCACGGCGCCGAATGCCTTGACGACATCGACAAACTCCACGCCAAGAGATGGTGCCGCGTTCATGGGCGCAGACGCCCCGACTTGAGCAGCTCTTGCATGGCCAGCACGCCCGCACCCGTGATACCTCCCGTATCGCCCAAAGAGGTGTACTGCACATGCAGATTGCGGGTGGAAAGCGCCAGCGAGCGCTGGTAGATGCTTTGCCGCACGGCCGCGAGAAACAAGGGCCCGATGGTGACGATGCTGCCCGTCAAAAAAACATGCGAGGGGTTGAAGAAGTTGACGACCGAGGCCAGCATCTGGCCGACCAGCATGCCGGAGCGCTGGATGATGCGGTTGGCCACCACATCGCCTTCGCGGCTGGCCGCTCCCACAGCGGCCAGGTCCAGCGCCCCTTCCTTGCCGGCATGGCGCTGCAACGCCTCGCTGTCACCGCGCTCCATGGCTTCCTGGGCCAGGCGCTCCACGGCCGGACGGGCGGCCATGGCCTCCACACAGCCCACGTTGCCGCAATGGCAGCGCGGCCCGTTGATATCCACACAGATATGGCCCACATCGCCTGCCGACCCTGTGGCGCCACGGTAGATCTTGCCTTCGCAAACGATGCCGCAGCCTATGCCGGTGCCCACCTTGACGACCAAAAAATTGGAGACGCTGCGGTGCAGCTGCCGCAGCTCGCCGATGGCCCGGATGTTCATATCGTTATCGACAAACACCGGCGCGCTGAAGCTGTCGCGCATGAAGTCCCGAATGGAGAAGTCGCCCCAGCCCGGCATCAGCGGCGGGTTGACCAGCTGCGCGCTTTCCATGTTCACCGGCCCGGGAACGCCTATGCCTATGGCCAGCACATCGCTCGCCTTTTTTCCTCGGCGCTCCAGCAGCGTCAAGGCCAAGGTTCTGGCCCGCGCCAGCACCACCGTAGGGCCCTGCTGCGCATCGCGGACATCCACCTCCTCGCTGTGCAGTGCCAATATAGACATATTCGGCGTCAACACCGCGACCGACATGCTGGTCGCGCCGATATCAATGGCCAGCAGCACGCCCAAGGTGTCCGAGATACGCAGCATCTCGGCAGGCCGGCCCGTGCCGTGCAACACATGCCCCACTTCCGCCACCAGGCCCTGGGCAATCAGCGCTGCCACCACGGTGTTGGCCTTGCTCTTCGACTGTCTAAGCCGCAGGGCAAGTTCATTGCGGGATGCGGCCTTGGACCAGAACAGCGACTCCAGCACAAGTTGCTCGCCTGCGGCAAGAGAGGACCAGGAATCCAAGGGGAAGTCTCCAATATGGTTCTTTAGGCAAATATCCGCCTCGCGAGGTCGTGGCGGCAAGATCGAAGTTCGACCCAATTCAGGCCGAATTCCCGCCAGGCAATGCGCCGCAGCAGCAGCCCCTTCCGGGGCCATGGCGGCCCGCTCGGGCGAACGAGCCGCCGGACACTAGCGCCCCTTGCCCGACTCCTGCTGCAGCTTTGTCACGCAACGTAGACGCTACAAACCGTCTTCGGTACGGCAAGCTGTGTGCAGGCTGATCCGCTGTACATCCCACGGGGAACTGGGCAATACAACCGGTTTCAAAACACCGACGCTAAACCACGCCCCCTGGTCGACACGCCACTGGTCGTGCATCGCGTGCGACCAAGCAAAGCAGGCACACATCTGGGTATAGCGCCAAGTCAATGCGTGGCGCATTCCATCTGCAGCGCTCTAGCAATGCAGTGCACTGGATCGTTCTCTGGCAAGCGTGTTGTGTATTTCATGTCTGCAACTACATCGCAAAAAACGGGAAGCACGTCATGTGCGTTCCCCTTACAGTGCGTTCTTCCAAGCACACCAAACGTGTGAGATTTAGGGCGCTCTCCAAGCTGAAATTCGGCAACGCGTGGCGGATATGCAAACCCTGTTTTGCCTGGATCACATGCTTCCCCCTGCTTCTTCACAAACCCTCGTTTTTCTCCAACACCAGCCATGCCACTCGCCAGTCTGATCCGCCTGCTGCTGCTGGCCGCCCTGTGGGGCGGCAGCTATCTGTCCATGCGCATTGCCGTGCCCGCGCTGGGCGCCCTGCCCACGGCCGGCGCCCGGGTGCTGCTGGGTGCCCTGGGCCTGGCCCTGCTGGTGGGGCTGCAGCGCGTGCCCCTGCGTTTTGACGGCAAGGGCCGTGCCGCGCTGGCGCTGGGCCTGGTCAATTCCGGCGTTCCCTTTGCCATGTATGCCCTGGCCGCCCAGGTGCTGCCGGCGGGCTATAGCGCCATCCTCAACGCCATGACGCCGCTGATGGGTGTGCTGCTGGGCAGCCTGTTCTTTGGCGAGCGCGCCACGGCCAGCAAGCTGCTGGGACTGTGCATGGGCCTGGCCGGCGTGGCCGTGCTGATGCGCACCGGCCCGCTGCCGCTGGATGCGGCCGCACTCTGGGCCGTGGCCGCCTGCCTGGTGGCCACGCTGTGCTATGGGCTGGCGGGCTATCTGACCCAGCGCTGGATAGGCCAGCGCGGCGGTCTGGACAGCCGCCTGGTGGCCCTGGGCAGCCAGTGCGGCGCCGTGGCCATGCTGCTGCCGCTGGCTGCCGGCTCGCTGTGGCTGCAGCCTTTGCCGCTGGCCGCGCTGACGCCCACCGTGGCCATCGCCTTGCTGGCCCTGGGCCTGCTGTGCACGGCCTGGGCCTATGTGCTGTATTTCCGCTTGATTGCCGATGTGGGCGCGCTGAAGGCGCTGACCGTGACCTTTTTGATCCCGCTGTTTGGCGTGCTCTGGGGTTGGCTGCTGCTGGGCGAGGCCGTGGGCTGGGCCCATGTGGCCGGCGGCGGGCTGATCGCGTTGGCGCTGTGGTTGGTTCTCAGACCAAGCACCCCCTGAGGCGCTTTGCGCCTTCACCCCTCTTTAGGCGCTGCGCGCCGGAGGGGGACGGCACCAGCGCGGCGGGGCGGCCCTTGCGCGGTGCCCTGGCATGGGTCGCGCCAGTTTTTGCGTGCAGCGACCTGATGAAACGCCTGTATTGCGCGAAGTTACCCCTTGGGCACGGGGATGTCCCAAACATGAACATGACCTGGCGCAGAAGCATTGCACAAACCAAGGCATGAACAACGCGGTCGGGGGATGGCTCCGACGCTTGCGCTACAGTTTGCGCCCTGTGTCCTCTGCCTCCTCCTCACCCCTGAACCGCTACCAGCAACTGGCGGCGGAGATTGAAGCCTCCATACGCGACGGTGTGCTGCGCCCGGGCGATCGCCTGCCCTCGGTGCGCCAAAGCTGTGCCCAGCGCCAGGTCAGCCCGTCCACCGTGTTCCAGGCCTATTACCTGCTGGAAGCGCGTGGGCTGATCCGTGCGCGTGAGCGCTCGGGTTACTTTGTGGCCCAGGGCGGGCGCTTGGCGCCACCGGAGCCCGAAGCCCTGTCCCAGCCCGACAACGCATCGGTGCAGGTGGATGTGACGGAGCGCGTGTTTTCCGTGCTGCAGGCCAGCTTGCAGCAGGGCACGGTGCCGCTGGGCAGCGCCTTTCCCGGGCCGCAATGGTTTCCCTGGCACCGGCTGGCACGCGCTATGGTGGCCAGCACCCGGCAATCGGCCGAAGACCGGCCGGCACTGGATGACCTCACCCCCGGCCACCTGGGCCTGCGCCGCCAGATTGCACGGCGCTATCTGGCCGATGGCATGCCGCTGGCCGTGGATGACCTGGTCATCACCAATGGCGCGCTGGAGGCGCTAAACCTGTGCCTGGCCGCCGTCACCCGCCCCGGTGGCGCGGTGGTGGTGGAATCGCCCTGTTTTTACGCGGCCCTGCAGGCGCTGGAGCGCCTGGGCCTGCATGCCATCGAGGTGCCCACCCACCCGCGCGATGGCCTGGACCTGCAGGCGCTGGAGGCTGCCATCGCCCAATACCAGCCCCAGGCCGTGTGGCTGATGACCAATTTCCAGAACCCGCTGGGCAGCCTGATGCCCGCAACCCACAAGCAGGCCCTGGTAGAGCTGGTCACACGCCACCGCCTGCCCCTGGTCGAGGACGATGTGTATGGCGAGCTGTACTTTGCCCCCCAACGCCCCCTGCCCGCCAAGGCCTGGGACCGCGAGGGCTGGGTGCTGCACTGCAGCTCGTTTTCCAAATGCCTGGCGCCGGGCTGGCGCATAGGCTGGGCCGCAGCCGGGCGCTTTACCGCCGCCGTGGCACGCCACAAGCTCACCACCTCCATTGGCAGCAACGCCCCGGCCCAGGCCGCCCTGGCCCAGTACCTGGAAGGTGTGGGCTACGACAAGCATTTGCGCCATCTGCGCCACGGCCTGGCACTGCAGCGCGACCGCATGGCCGAGGCCATTGCCCGCCACTTCCCCGCCGGCACCCGCGCCACCCGGCCAGAAGGCGGCTATTTTCTGTGGCTGGAGCTGCCCGCAGGCTGCGACGCCTGGGCCCTGTACCAGCGCGCGCTGCAGCAGGGCATCAGCCTGGCGCCCGGCGCCATGTTCAGCGCCAGCCCGGCTTTTGCCCATTGCCTGCGGTTGAACTATGGGATGGCGTGGAGCCCCGCCATAGACACTGCGCTCCAACAACTGGGGCAGTGGTGCTGTGAGATGACAGCACCCGCCTCGGCCTGAAAAAATTCACCACGGAATTGCGAGGCGGAGTGCCGGCAGGAGCGGGCCTAGGCAGTGCAGCGGGCGCAGAACGGCACCCCACAACGGCCAGACAGTGCTTCAGGCGCGGCGCGTGCCCGCAGACAGTATGCGTATACGGCAAGGGCAGGCAACAAAGCCTCAAGCGCTGTATGGCCGCCTTCAAACGAGCTGCCCATGAAGCCGCAAGGCTTCTCAGAAGAAGGAAATAAAAAAAACGGTCTGACTAAGCAGACCGTAAAGGATGGCAGCGGAAAGCTGCCAGCAACACAAGGGATACAGGAGCCTTAAACAGGCGCCTTTGTTGGGCTAGCGCGGCACCAGGAAGGTGGTCTTGGCGGCCACTTGCAGGGCCACATCGCCCTCGGCCTGGACATGGATGTGCACGGTATGCGAGCCGGCCGCCGCCACGCCATAGGGCGCCTGCAGGCGAACCACCACCCAGCGGTCCTGGGCAGCGTCCAGCCCCACATCGGTGTCGGAGGCCACACGTATGCCCTCCAGTCCGCTGGCACTCAGGCGAAAACGCTGGGGCTGCTCGGTGGCGTTGGCAATCTGCACGCGGTAGATGTTCTCGATCTGGCCGCCGGCCACGATGCGTGACAGCGTGCCCCGGTCGCGCACCACGTCCACCTGCAGCGGCGTGCGCTGGTAGAGGCTGACCACCATGGCCACGCTGATGGCCACCAGGCCCGTGGCATACAGCAGCACACGGGGGCGGGCAATGCGCCGCCAGGTCTGGGCCGCACGCCAGCCGCCGGCCAGGGCTTTTTGCGTGGTCAGGCGAATCAGACCACGCGGGTACTGCATCTTGTCCATCACGTTGTTGCAGGCGTCGATGCACAGACCGCAGCCTATGCACTCGTACTGCAGGCCGTTGCGGATATCAATGCCCACGGGGCAGACCTGCACGCACAGCCCGCAGTCGATGCAGTCGCCCAGGCCCTGGGCATGGTGGTCCACCCCCTTGGCGCGCGGGGCACGGCCTTTTTCGCCTTCACCGCGGGCGCTGTCGTAGCTGACCACCAGGGTGTCGCTGTCCATCATGGCGCTTTGAAAACGCGCATAAGGGCACATGTATTTGCAGACCTGCTCGCGCAAAAAACCGGCGTTGCCATAGGTGGCCGTGGCGTAGAACAGCGCCCAGAACATCTGCCAGGGGCCGACAAAGCTGGCCAGGTCCACCACCAGCGTGCGGATGGGCACAAAGTAGCCCACAAAGGTCACGCCGGTCCACAGCGCCACCAGCACCCACAGCAAATGCTTGCTGCCGCGCTTGAGGATTTTCTCGGCCGTCCAGCCGCTGCCATCCAGGCGCAGGCGGGCGCTACGGTCGCCTTCGGTGCGGCGCTCAATCCACATGAACAGCTCGGTATAGACGGTCTGCGGGCAGCTGAAGCCGCACCACAGCCGCCCTGCCACGGTGGTGAACAGGAACAGCGCCAGCGCGCTGATGATCAACAGCACCGCCAGGTAGATGAAGTCCTGGGGCACCAGCAACCAGCCAAAGATGTAGAAACGCCGCTGCTCCAGATCGAAGAGCAGGGCCTGGCGGCCGTGGATCTGCATCCAGGGCACGCCGTAGAAAAACAGCTGCGTGATCCACACCAGCGCCCAGCGCCAGTGCGCAAAGCGCCCGGTCACCGAGCGGGGCTGGACCTTCTGGCGCTTTTCGTAGAAGGACTCGCCTTCGGGCTCGGCCACATGGATGGGAATGGTTTTACGGGCAGCCGCCTTGCCGGAGGCATTGCGGGAGGAGTCGTGGGACGGTTTCATCGGGAGGTCAACACAGTCGTAGCTCTGAGGCCATGGAATGCAGCCGACTATGCGACGCCCGCCACTTCTTGCACAGAATCAGATAGGGGGCAGAAAGACCATATCAGATGAAATATTTTTACCAAGCACCAGATCAGTCACTGCAAAACAAGAGCTGGCTATGCTTTCTGCACAACGGTTTCAGGCAGTTTTATATCCACAACGCAGTGCCATCTTGCAGCAACTGCTCTCATTTTTATTTACGGCGGAGCGGCCTCAAGTTCTTTCCTCCGCTGCCGATAAGCACGATAAGCAGCCCTGCAAGCTGCACCGCAAAACATCCATCACCACAGGAGGAGACCATGGTCAGCACCACCAGCAGCCTTGCCGCACCCAATGTGTCCACAGCCAGCGCCAAGCCCGCCAGCAGCGAGCTGGAACAGGCCCAACGCAGCGCCGCCGCCAGCCGCGAAGGCCAGCGCACCCAGCGCAATGCGCAAATCCTGCAGGCGTCGATGGATGTGTCCATCTCGGCCGGCAACCAAAGCATGACGCTGCTCTACCGCGCCGCGGTGGACAAGCTCAACGAGGTGCTGGCCCCCGAGCTGGGCGAAGACGCCATCGCCAAGGCCCAGCAGCAGGACCAAAGCAGCGAAGCCGTGGCCGGGCGCATCGTCTCCCTGTCCACCGCCCTGTTCGACCGCTACGCCGCCAGATACCCGAACAAAGACCCCGAGACCCTGCTGCAGGACTTTGTGGCCACCATACGCAGCGGCTTTGAGCAAGGCTATGGCGAGGCCAAGGACATCCTGCAAGGCCTGGGCGTCTGGGGCGAGGCCGACAGCCCCGTGCGCAGCGCCGTGGAACGCACCTACAGCCTGGTGCACAAGGGCTTTGACGACTTTCTGCAGCAAAGGCTGGCGGCCCTGAAGGCGCCGCAGGACAGCGCCGGCGACACCGAAGGCAGCTCCGCCAAGACCGCAACGGCTTGAGCGCCGCTTCAACGCCCAAGCCCATGCCCCCAAGGGGCAGGCAAGCACCAAGGCTCCACAAGGGGCCTTTTCTCATTGCGGCGGTCTTGCTCCCATCGGCCTCACCCTCAAAACCCACCACAGGCAGTCAAGTTGAGTGCATAGGGCAAAACATTGACTGGATTTGCCAACTTCCAAAATCCATGCGCCCCTAGAATTTTGGGCAATGTGCTGGCTTGCGCCACACAGCCCATTCCCCCATGTTCCCCCCACACAGAGGTCAGAACTTCACATGCAACTCAGCAGCCACAGCTTCCAGGACGGCCAGGCGATTCCCGGCGAATTTGCCTTCGCCGTGCCCGATGCTTCCTCCCATATTGCGCTGTCATCCAACCGCAATCCCCACCTGGCATGGAGCGGTGCGCCTGCGGGCACCCAGTCATTTGTCATCGTCTGCCATGACCCCGACGTGCCCAGCCGCGGCGATGACGTGAACCAGGAAGGCCGCGTCGTGCCTGCCGATCTGCCACGCGTCGACTTCTTTCACTGGCTGCTGCTCGACATTCCCGCCAGCACCACCCAGATCGAGGCCGGCGCGCATTCGAGCGGAGTGACACCCTCTGGCAAACCCGGCCCAAGCACCGGCCAGGGTCTGCGCCACGGCATCAACGACTACACCGCCTGGTTTGCGGGCGATGCACAGATGCAGGGCGAATACTATGGCTATGACGGCCCCTGCCCACCCTGGAACGACATGCTGGTGCACCGCTACATTTTCACGGTCTACGCGCTGGCCACTCCCACGCTGGCCGTAGAAGGCCCGCTGACAGGCCCCCGTGTGCGGGCCGCACTGGCCGCTGCCCCTGTGCTGGGACAAGCCAGCTTGACCGGCCTGTATCGCCTCAACCCCTCCCTACCTCTTTGAGCGGTGAGCAGGCCCAGCACCATCACCGCATTACCGCAGCAAAGCGCCCAGGCCCCGGCAGGGGCCGGCGCCCACTGGTTGCTGCCCTCTGCGGCGCCGGTGCTGCGGCAGGGCCTGTGCGCTCTGGCCCAGCCCTGCCTGGCACAGGCCCAGCACACGCCACGGTTTCTGTTTCACGACGCCACCGTGCTGCTGGTTGCAGCGGGACGGCTCGATGTCGACGCTGGCGTCAGCCAGCTTTCGGTGGATGCGCCCACATCGCTGCTGCTGATCGAGCCAGGGACATGTGCCGATCTGCAAAAAACACCGGGTGGCGCCGAGCAACGCTTTCGCTCGGTTTTCCTGACGCTCTCCAGCACACTGCTGGAGGCATTCCACCAGGCACATCAGCAGACGCATGGCGCACGCACACAGAACAGCAGCCAGCCCGTGCCCTATCAGCAGCCCCTGCTGGATGATGAGCTGGCGTCCACATTCCGGCGGGTGGTCGACAGCGTGAACATCCAGCGTGTGAGCGATGCACGCCTGCAGCACCGGCTCATGGATTTCCTCCTGCTGCTCGCCGAGCGCGGCCATGGCTTTCAAGATGCCAGACAACGCGGCACTGCGGGGCGCTTGCGCACCTTGATGGGGGAAGCACCCGAGCAGCGCTGGACAGCACATGCCGCAGGGCAGGCCCTTGCCATGAGCGAAGCCACATTGCGACGCCGCCTTGCCGGCGAGGGCGTGCGCTTTGAGCACTTGCTGGCCGACATCCGCATGCACCACGCCATGATGCTGCTCCAGACCACTGCCTGGAGCATTCCCCGCATTGCACAGGCCTGCGGCTACCAATCCCGTGCGCGCTTCGCCGAGCGATTCCGCACACGCTTTGGCTACCTGCCCTCCGCCGTCCGCTGACACCTGGGCAGCAACGCATAGGCCGGTGGTCGCAACATGCAGGCATAGCAGGCCACCACGGTGACTTTAGGCCGCCCACACCGACTGCGCCTGCGGCGTCTGCTGGCAATACACCACCAGATCGGCAATGGCCAGCAACGGCAGCCCATGGGCGCAGGCATAGTCCAGCACCTGTTGGCCACGCGTCATGCTGCCATCAGGGTTCATCAGCTCGCACAACACCCCCATGGGCCGCAGACCGGCCAGCGCGGCCAGGCAGACCGAGCCTTCGGTATGCCCCTGGCGCGCCAGCACGCCACCCGGGTGGGCACGCAGGGGGAACACATGACCGGGGCGCACCAGATCTTCGGGCTTGGCGTCCGGGGCAATGGCGGCCTGTATGGTGATCAGCCGGTCACGCGCGCTCACGCCGGTGCTCACGCCCTGGCGGGCCTCGATGGTGACTGTGAAGGCCGTGCTGAATGCGCTTTCGTTGTGCTGCACCATCTGCGGCAGTTGCAGCTGCTGCACAGTCGCATCGGTCAGACACAGGCAGACAATGCCGCTGCCGTCACGTATGAGCTGGGCCATGGTCTGCTCGGTCAGGCGCTCGGCCGCCAGGATCAGATCGGCCTCGTTCTCGCGGTCGTAGTCGTCCATCAGCACCACAGGCACGCCGTTGCGCACGGCCTGTAATGCGGCATGCACGCGCTCGCGCACGGCCACGACATCGGAAGAAGGCTCGGGGAATGCGGGCGGCTGGCGCTCCGCGATCGGGGTTTCAAACATGCAAACGCTCCTCAATAAAAGGTGGAGAAGACGTTTTCGGGGCACGCAGCAAGGCACGCGCGCCAGGGCAAGGCCGCAGCCCTCCCCCGCGCAGCGCGCGCTTTGCCCATCTTCTTTCATCCGGACTGTGACCGTCGGCTCTGGAGTGGTGCCAGATCTGCTGACCTCCCGGCGTGAAGCCGGGAGCGCTCGCGGGCTTGCGAGGGCCCAGCGGTGTGCACCGCAGCCTCGCCTACCGCCGGTGGGGAATTGCACCCCGCCCTGAAGACGTGTTGGCATGGGCCAACTCCGCCATTCTAGGGAGGCCAGCGCCTTGCCTGCGCGCCAGCATTTGAGGCGGATCAAGCAAGCCCGCCCCAGACGCCCCCGTTACAGCACATCCGTTGCGAAATGCTGCACCACCTCAGTCAAATCCTGGGCCAGATACGAAAGAGTGTGGGCCTGCTCGAAATGCAGCCTAAACGCAGCTTCGTCATCAAAGCGCTCCCACAGCACAAAGCGGGAAGATGTTGCGCTGTCGTGGTGCACGACAAAGATCGAGCAGCCAGGCTCCAGCAGTGTCTTTTCGGCCAGCACCTTTAAAGCCAGGCAAGCCTCATCAAGACGGGCCAGATCTTTGAGCCGCAGTTCAGCCGTTACGTAATAACCGGAGTGGAACATGGGATTCTCCTGTGGAAGATAGGTCGCCATGGCGGCGAGGCGGAAAGTACAGCAGAGATGACATGACGCGCCTTCAAATAATCAGCCAGCTACATAAATGCATAAAAAAATCAGCCCATAGCTTGCGGTTCGTTCAGCCCATCCATCTGGTTCAGCTTGCGCATCAGTTGGTTCAGCATATGGCGCTCCTCGGCATTGAAGTGGCTCATCAATCTGGCCACCCAGGCATAGTGGCTGGGCAGGGCCTGAGCCAGCATGGCATCGCCGGCCGGTGTCAGGCGCACCACGCGGGCACGCGCATCGACAGGGCCTACCTCACGGCTGCACAGGCCAGACACCACCATGCGGTCGATGATGCGCGTCATGGTCTGCGAGGTCACGGACACACCTTCTGCCAGCGCCCCCACCCCCAGGCCATCGGGATTGCGTTTGAGCAGCAACAGTACAAAGAACTGGGTTTGGGACAGCCCGCAGCTGTTGGCCAGATTGGCCTCGAAGGCGGTCAACATCTCCTGCGTGGCCGATGCCCAGACCAGCCAGGTCTGCAGGCCCTGCACATCGGTGTTGCCATAGACGGCACCGAAGCGCTCCAAGGTGTCGTAGCTGGGCAGGTCTTTGAGTTCAAACATGGGCATGGCTTTCTTGGCATTTAATGTAGCTGGCTACATATATGCCGTCAAACCCTGTAGAAGCGGAGATAAAAAGGACAGCAAAAAGGCTGCCGCAGCAGCCTTGGTGGGGTGAAGCGAGAAACCGCTTACGCGGGCACGCTATGGGCCCAGCCCGCATCCACCCAGCTGGACAGCAGCTCCAGCGCGTCGTCGCTGAACTGCTGCACCTCGCGCACCGCAAGGCGGCGGGTGTCGGCCAGCTGCTGCATCAGCTTGGCATCCTTGCCGCCGGCCAGATAGCTTTCGCCATTGATGAAGATGTGCTTGGCGTCATACAGCATGCGGGTGCGGCGGTTCAGCACCACGCCCTCGATCATGCCGAAGTCCTCGGCCGGCTCGAACCAGACATGGGGCTTGGGGTCGCTCATGTACTCGCCCAGGGCGCGCTCCAGCGCCAGCGGCTCGGCCAGGGCCTTCTTCAAGGCCTCGCGGGCAAAGTCGTAGAGGTCGGTGGGAATGGCGCCGGGGTGGCTGATGGCGGGCTGCTTGGGGTCTTTGTAGACCACTTCCTTGGGCGCCTCGTCCGGCGCATCGGACATGCGCAAAAGGATTTCACGTGCCAGCTCGTCCTGCTTGGGCGAGCGAAAGCCCACGGAATAGGTCATGCACTCGCCCTCGGCAATGCCGTCATGCGCCCACTTGGGCGGCAGGTACAGCATGTCACCGGGTTCCAGCACCCATTCCTCTTCGGGCTCGAAGTTGGTGAGGATCTTCAGCGGCACGCCTTCTTGCAGCGAGAAGTCTTTTTGCCGACCAATGCGCCAGCGACGCTTGCCATGGGCCTGCAGCAAAAACACATCGTAGTTGTCGAAGTGCGGACCCACGCCGCCCTGGTCGGTGGCAAAGCTGATCATCAAATCATCCATGCGCGCATCGGGCACAAAGCGGAACTGCTGCAGCAGATCGTGGGCGGACTGCAGATGCAGGTCCACGCCCTGCACCAGCGCGGTCCAGCCGGGTTTGGTCAGCGAAGGCAGCTTGCGGCGCGGGAAGGGGCCGTGGGAGAGCTTCCAGGCGCCTTCACCCAATTGCTCGATCAAACGTGCTTCCACGCCCTCTTCACCGGCCAGTGCCAACAGCTGGGCGCGATTGAGCAAGGGCTTGAAGCCGGGGATGGCCTGGCGGATCAAGAGCGGTTTCTTGTGCCAGTAAGTGCGCATGAATTTCTCGGGCGAAATGCCGCCGAGCAGTTGGAGAGGCGATTGGATGTCCATGGCGTTTCCTGGGGCGCCACCCGAGGCAGCACCACAATCAGATAGGTTGCGAAGCAAGCCCATCGATTGCGGTCGACGGCCTGCGAATGGCGGCAATTGTCCCATGCACGCAGCAGCCCCGCCTTGCGGGGGCGCAAAGCCGGTGCAGCCCCAGGACGGTACCGGATCGCTACAATTCTGGCCTCCCGCACGGGCCACGGACGGCCCATGCACCTAGATGAAAAAGGCACAGACATGGAAATCACCGAACAATGCGTGGTCGCACTGACCTGGGTGCTCAAAGACACCCTGGGCGAAGAGCTGGATGTGCTGGACGAGCCGGTGGAGTTTTTGCTGGGTGGCTCCGACCTGCTCAAGCGCATCGAGGAAGCGCTGCAAGGCCATTCCGTGGGCGCCACGTTGGACCTGCACCTGGAGCCCGAAGACGCTTTTGGCGACTACATCGACAAGCTGATCTTTCTGGAGCCGCGCAAGCTGTTCCCCGATGAGCTGGAAGAAGGCATGACCTTTGAAGGCAGCGCCCTGCCCGAAGGCTGCAACCCCGAGGCGCCCAAGGATGCGCTCTACACCGTCACCGACATCTACCCCGAACATGTGGTGCTGGATGGCAACCACCCACTGGCAGGCATTGCGCTGCGCATCCACCTGAAGGTGGAAGCCGTGCGCGAAGCCACCGAAGAAGAAGTCGGCCGCGGCAGCGCCGGTACCGGTTTCTTCCGCGTGCAACCCCAAGCACCCGGCAACGACTTGCTGCATTGAACCCGGCCCAGCGCCCCAAAAAAGAAAAGCACCCAACTGGGTGCTTTTATCGTTTTTGATAGCTGCCAATCCAATCTGACATTGTTCTGCAAGCAGATTACTTGAATTGCAATATCCGGCTCTACACACCGCCTACGGCCTATAAAACCGGCACATCCCAAGCCAGGGCACCGCGCAAGGGCCGCCTTGTCTCCCTGGTTGGCGCTGGTGCCGTCCCCCTCCATCGCGTAGCGATAGAGGGGGGGAAGACGCGCAGCGGCTCAGGGGGTGGCTTATCTCATCTCGAATGCCTCGCGGTGCAGGCGCCAGCGGCCGCCCTGTGCCCGCATAGCATCGGCACCCTGCTGCAGGGCATTGCCCAGGCCCTGCGGGCCACACACCCAGATGTCCAGCGCCGCGCCATGGCGCTCCAGATCCTCGGGGTGTAGCCGCTGACCCTGGGCCGCATCGTGCACCGTCAGCGATACAGGGGGACTGGCCTCGGCGCACAGCGCCTGCACACGGGGCAGCAAGGCGTCATGGGCCGCATCCCGGGTGCAATAGTGCAGATAGGCAGGCAGTTGGCCCGCAGTTGCCACAGCATCGGGCTGACGAGCTTCCAACCAGGCCATAAAGGGCGTGATGCCAACACCGCCGGCCACCCAGACCTGGGTTGGCGCCTGCGTGGCATGGCCGACCTGGCCATCAAAACACCCATAAGGGCCTTCAATCTGCATGGCCATGCCCGGCTTCAGGCTGCGGTGCAGCTGGGCCGTGTAATCACCCAGGGGCTTGATCACCAGGCGCAGCAGCGGCCTGCCATCGGGCGTGTAGCCACAGGCGCCCGGGGCACTGGCCACGGTAAACGGGTGGGCACCTTCACGGGCATCCCAGCTGGCAAACACAAACTGCCCGGCACGGTGACCCGGCCACTGCGCGGGCAATGCGCACAGCACTTCCAGCGGGTCCTGCCCCGGCTTGTCACCCAGCAGTTGCACGGCATGCACCTCGGCCGCATAGCGGCGCGCGCGGCCGATGCGCCCCAGCAGCGAGCACAGTGCAGCCACCGAGCCCAGTGCCATCAGCGCCCCCATCAACCAGCCCACTGGCTGCTGCCAATAGGTTTGTGGCAGCAGCACCAGGCTGTGCCAGACCAGGGCCAGATACAGCACCGGCATCACGCGATGCACCCAACGCCAGGGCTTGTAGGGCAGCAGGCGCTGCCACAGCGTCACCACCACCAGCACCAGCAGGGCGTAAAAAGCCCATTCCCCCATGTCCTTGGCCAGGCCGCGCCCATCGGCCAGCCAGGACAGCATGGCATCACGCGGCGGGCGTCCGGCCGTTCCCCAGCCGGCCTTGATCCAGCCTCCGGCCTCCTTGGCCCCCCAGTGCAGCACGGCGGCCACCGTGGCACTGATGCCCAGCCATTTGTGCAGGCGATAGACCTGGTCCATGCCCCCCAGCGGGCGCTCCATCCAGGGTTGGCGCAGCGACAGCCACATGGCCAGCGACATCATGCCCACGCTCCACACACCGCTGAGCAGCAGCACATCCCGCCGCAGCAGCCAGACCAGCTGGATGTCGCCACCACCCAGACCCTGGCTTTGCTCTATCCACACCGCCAGCATCCAGGCTGCGGTCAATACGGCCGACCACAAGGCCCATACTGCGCGCACTCGCATACATCCTCCTTCTTTTTCTACAACGCTCTCACCGCCATCGCACTGCGGCTGCGTGCCGGGCGGAAGTAGCGCCACCCAGCATGCACCGCCTTGACTTAGCGCTTGTTGCGGCTACGCAGCACGGCGCCGGTGCTGCCATCCACATCCAGCTTCACCCAGGTGCCCTGGGCATCGCGGGCCTTGACTTCGTAGTGGCTGTGGTCCCATTCGATCTCGCGCAGATCGCGATAGCCTGCGGCTTCCAGGCGGTCATAGACTTGGCGTATGGTCAGCCCCGGCTCGGCTTTCCAGCTTAGAGCCGTGGGTGCAGCAGCCTGGGCCACTGCCGGGGTCTGGGCCATGGCCACGCCAGCCAGGCCGGCAGCCAATGCCACAGCAGCCAGTTGCACACCAGCGGAACGCGAGAACTTGTGAAAAATACGGGTCATGACAAACACTCCTTGTGAAACAGCGCCCGACACCGTGCCGGGCTGAAGCCATTGTTCAAAACCCGGGGTGAACCCAAGCTGAAGCAGCTGTTCATCTCAGGTTCATGGCCCTCCCGCTATAAAAACCATATCTGTTTGTCTGCCGGAGACTGTTGCCATGACCTCTTCCCCCCCTCACCTGCGCCGCCCCCTGCCGCGCTCTTTGCTGTGGCTGGGCGCTGCCGCCTTGGTGGCAGCCCTGTGGGGCGGGCTGCTGCTGGGCCTGCCCGAGGCCCACTCGGACAGCCGCGATCACGAGCTGGCCCGCCAGGCCGTTCAACAGGGCAAGGTGTTGCCGCTGCGCACCGTGATCGACCAGGTGGAGCGCGAGTTCCAGGGCCAGGTCATCAAGGTGGAGTTCGAGCATGACGACGGCGAATTCATTTACGAACTGCGCGTGCTGCAGGCCAATGGCCAGGCGCTGAAGATTGAGCTGGATGCCGTGAACGGCAGGGTGCTCAAGGTCAAGCAGAAAGGAAAGAAGTAATGCGGATTCTGGTAGTGGAAGACGAACCCACGCTGCAGGCCCAACTGGCCCATGCCATCACCCAGGCTGGCCACACGGTGGAGACGGCTGCCGACGGCGAAACCGCGCGCTACCTGGGCGAGGTGGAGAGCTTTGATGCCGCTGTGCTGGACCTGGGCCTGCCCGTGGTCGACGGCCTGAGCGTGCTGCGCCACTGGCGTGCCCAGGGCCGCAGCATGCCGGTGCTGATCCTGACGGCACGCAGTGCCTGGCACGAGAAGGTCACCGGCATGGACGCCGGCGCCGACGACTACCTGGCCAAGCCCTTTCACATGGAGGAGTTGCTGGCCCGGCTGCGTGCCCTGCTGCGGCGCCTGTCTGCACACAGCAGCGCCCAGTGGCAATGCGGCAGCATCTTGCTGGACACGCGCCAGGCAAGCGTGTCGGTGGACGGCCTGCCACTGGTGCTGACCAGCCATGAGTTCAAAATCCTCTCGCTGCTGATGCAAAGGGTTGGCGAGGTGCTGTCGCGCACCGAGCTGTCCGAGCATCTCTACCCCCAGGACAGCGAGCGCGACTCCAACACCATCGAAGTCTTTGTGGGCCGGCTGCGCAAAAAACTGCCCGCGGGCAGCATAGAGACCGTGCGCGGCCTGGGCTATCGCCTGCTGCCTGCGCAAGGCATGGACGACGGAGCGGCCTCGGCATGAAGTGGCACCCATTCCCCGCATCGCTGTCGCTGCGCAGCCGCCTGCTGCTGGGCACCTTGGTCTGGATCACCTTGGCACTGGCCCTGGCCGGCTGGGGCTTGCGCAATCTGTTTCACGAACATGTGGACCAGCAGCTGCAAGACCAGCTGGTGCGCCAGCTCGATCAGCTGAGCGCATCCGTCAACCTGGACACGCGCCGGCGCGTGGACGTGGCCCCCATGGCCGGCGATGCGCGGCTGGAGCGCCCGCTGTCCGGCCTGTACTGGCAGGTGGATGCCCTGACCGAAGACGGCAGCGTGGAGCACAGCGGCCTGGCCCGCTCGCGCTCGCTATGGGACCAGGATTTGCAACTCCCCGCTACCTTGCCCGCACCCACTCAAGGTCGCCGTGGCTATAGCGTGCTGGAGCTGCACGACAGCCAGGGCAATGCGCTGACGGCCGTGAGCCGCCCGCTGCAACTGCCGGAAGCCGATGCACCGCGCCTGCGCCTGACCGTGGCCGCCGACCAGGCCTTGCTGGCCGAGCCGCTGCAGCGCTTTACCACCATGCTGCTGGTCGCACTGGGCCTGCTGGCAGGCGGCCTGCTGCTGGCCGTGGCCGTGCAGCTGCACCTGGCACTGCACCCGCTGCGGCTGCTGCGCCGGCAGTTGGCCGCTGTGCGCACCGGCCAGGCCGCACAGCTGCAGGGCCAGTTCCCCAACGAGCTGCAGCCCCTGGTGAGCGAGTTCAACCATGTGCTGACCGCCAACGCCGACATCGTGCAGCGCGCCCGCACCCAGGCCGGCAACCTGGCCCATGCGGTGCACACCCCGTTGAACGTGCTGGGCAATGCCGCCGCGCAAGAGCACTCACCGCTGGCCCAGCTGGTGCGCGAACAGGTGGCCACGGCCACGCGCCAGGTGGACTACCACCTTGCCCGCGCCCGCGCCGCCACCGGCGTGCGCGCCACCGGCCTGCGCACGCCGGTGCAGGCACCGCTGCAGGCCTTGCTACGCACCATGGAGCGGCTGCATGCCGGGCGCCAGCTACAGTTCTCGCTGCATGGAGCCAACGCGGAGATGGCTTTCCGTGGCGAAGAACAGGACCTGTTCGAGATGCTGGGCAATCTGCTGGACAACGCCGGCAAATGGGCCGCAAGCCAGGTGCGCCTGGAGGTACAGCGCGAAGGCGATAGCCTGTGCTTTACCGTGGACGACAACGGCCCCGGCATTGCCGACGACGCACAGCGCCAGCGCATCTTTGAACGCGGTGAGCGCCTGGACGAGCAGCGCCCCGGCACCGGCCTGGGGCTGGACATCGTGCGCGAGCTGGCCCACACCTATGGCGGCAGCATAGAGGCCCTGCCTTCTCCCCTGGGAGGCTTGCGCATGCGCTTGTGCCTGCCTGCAGCAACCCAGGAGTGACGCGCTCCTATTTCAAACAAAATCACCTCCTGGCACAATACCCGTCTGCATAGTCTGCTCTCTTATATGGAGCAGCACTGCACACAACCAGCCCCTGTCCCCGCCTTCCCCCAGCGGGGGAGAGGCCATACAGGCAAGCGCTCAGCCCCCGTGCAAGGCCTTGACCACCTGGGCCAGCGTGTCCGCATGTGGGAACAACCAATCAGCCACAGCGCCCAGCACCACGGCCGCCACCAGGGCACTCAGCATGGGCTTGTAGCTCAGGCGCAGGGCAGCTAGCAGCCAACCTTCGCGCTCCACCACATACAGGGTGCGCGCCATCAGCAGGGCAAAGGCGACCTCCATCGCCACAGCCAGAAACAGCTCCGAGCCCAACACCAGCCACAACAGCGAACCCGCCCCCGTGGCCAGCAACAGCAGGCCGGCAAACAGCAGCAGCACGGGCACCAGCACCACGCCCTCTCCATCCAGAGCGTCCAACCCCGGCACCTCCAGTGCCGAAGAAGAGGCTGAGGCGGCATCGGGCAGACCAGGCAACTCCAGCTGCGACGCCTCCCCCTCACCCCACTGCCCGCTGGCACCGCCGCCACCAAAAGCCCCACCCTGCCCACTTTCCAGGCCCGCATCCGTGGGCGATGCTTTGGTATAGCTGCCGGAAGAAAGGTCCAGGGGCATATCTGCGCCATCCTGGCGCAGCATGCAGCCGGCCCATAGCCGTACCAGCAACAGATAAATCACATAGCCGCCGCCCAGCGCCAGCCCGTAGCGCAGGCCCATGCTGTGCACACCTGCGTGCAGCAGCCCTCCACTCAGGGCCAGCATGCAGCCCAGGCTCAACACACCCGTGAGCAACGCATGCAGACGCAACCAATAGCGTTGCTGCAAGCGCCGGCGCATGCGTGCCTCCTGCAGAAGCTGCACACGGGTCCAGTTGGACAGCGTTTGGGGAGAGGGACGTTTGCCGGATGGGGCCATGGTTTTACAGATGATGGAGCGCAAGACCGGTGACGCCATCCCCTCACCCCAACCCTCTCCCCTTCGGTGCGAGGGAGCAAGACCAGGGCACAGTGCATGCAACTGGCGCTCCCCACATCAGGGACACCGCGCAAGGGCCGCCCCGCCGCGCCGGTATCGTCCCCCTGCTATGCGAGAACGAAAACGGCGCGTAACGCCCCAACGGGGCATTTACCCCACCGACGTTGCATCAGGACATTACGTATCAAACTGACGCAGCCTAGATCAGCAGACAGCGAGCAAGGGCCGCCCCGCAGCGAGGCTGTCGTCCCCCTAGGGGGAAGGCGCACAGCGCCTCAGGGGGGATTAATGTTTCCCGGTGGAGCCGTAGCCACCTTCTCCACGCTCGGAGACGGCTTCAAATTCCTCGACCAGGTTGAACTGGGGCTGCACCACGGGCACGATGACCATCTGGGCCAGGCGGTCCATGGGCTGCAGGGTGAAGGCGGTGCTGGAGCGATTCCAGGCGCTGACCATGAGCTGGCCCTGGTAGTCGCTATCGATCAGGCCCACCAGATTGCCCAGCACAATGCCGTGCTTGTGGCCCATGCCGGAGCGCGGCAGGATCATGGCGGCGTAGCCGGGATCTTTTAGGTAGACCGCCATGCCGGTGGGCACCAGCTGCCATTGACCGGGCTCCAGGGTCAGCGGCGCATCGATGCAGGCACGCAGGTCCAGTCCCGCGCTGCCGGGCGTGGCATAGGCGGGCATGTTCTCGCGCAGGCGCGCATCCAGGATTTTCAGGTCAACGTTCATGGCAATACAGGGGAAGGCGGCGCAACACCGCCTGCTTCAAAAAATACAAGGCCTGCATTGTGCCGTGCAGCCTAGCCCTTGAACGATTGAATCCCTTTGCGCACCCCATTGACGATGGCGATCAGCAGCACGATGGCGCCAAAGCCGGGGAAGGCCATGCCCACCACCGCCAAAATTGCCAGCAACACAATATGGCCAGGGGTGATACGGAAGCCGGTTTTTTTCTTTTCCGGGGTCTGGCTTTGCTGCATCGCCTGGGGCGCGGACTTGCGCGCTTCGCGGCGGGCGGCCCGCTCACCATTCGTTTGCCCCTGGCGGCCACGGCTGCGCTGGCCAGCGGGCTGCGCCCCCTGGGTGCGCTCCTGCGCTTCGCGCTGGGCTTGCTCCACGGCCGCCAGAGCCTGCTCGCGCAAGCGCTCCCAGGCCGATGCAGGCTGGGCACCCGGAGTCTGCAGGGCATCACTGCCCGTGAAATCGCTGCGGCTGCTCTGCTTCAAAGCCCGGAGGGAAGCGGGATACAGCGCGCTTTGGCGCAGCATGGCATTCACATAGCGGACATAGTCGCCACCACGCGGGCCTTCGTAACTGGAAATGGACATAGCGCTTCAGCCTAACAAAAAACGGGCGGCAGCACCCGCGAATACTGCAATACACGGCCTGCCCTCTTCTCCACTGCGCAGGCTGCCAGCGGGGAATGGCAAGATTTCGGCCGGCGCGGGCCTCAACAGACCTGCCAAGCCTAGCGCATCCCTCACAACGAAGCCATCAGCCCCAGGCTGATTACTTCACCAACCTGCGCGCCAGCTCCTGCACCAGTTGCACACCCAGCTGGGTCTTGGAGGCCCGGGGCAGCTCGCTGTGGCCCTGGGCATCCACCAGCAGCAGGGCATTGTCGTCCTGGCCGAAGGTGGCGGGGCCGATATTGCCCACCAGCAGCGGCACATCCTTGCGTTGGCGCTTGGCCGTAGCATGTGCCAGCAGGTCATGGCTTTCGGCGGCAAAGCCCACGCAGTACAGTGCGCCTTTTTGGGCACGCTCGGACTTCGCCACGGTGGCCAGGATGTCGGGGTTCTCGACAAAGGCCAGGGCCGGCACATCGCCCGAGCCGTCTTTCTTGATCTTCTGGTCGGCCGCATTGGCCGGGCGCCAGTCGGCCACGGCAGCCGTGGCGATGAACACATCGGCACTGCCCACCTGCGACTGCACGGCGGCCAGCATTTGCTGGGCCGACTGCACATTGATGCGTTGCACGCCGCGCGGCGTGGCCAGGTGCACCGGGCCGGCCACCACGATGACCTCCGCCCCGGCGGCCTTGGCGGCGGCGGCGATGGCAAAGCCCATCTTGCCGCTGGAGAGGTTGGTGATGCCGCGCACCGGGTCTATGGCCTCGAAGGTGGGGCCGGCCGTGATCAGCAGGCGGCGCCCCAGCAGCAACTTGGGCGCAAAAAAGGCCTGCAGGTCTTCCAGCAGCTCCTCGGGCTCCAGCATGCGGCCGTCACCGGTTTCACCACAGGCCTGGTCGCCCACGCCCACGCCCAGCACCTTGGCGCCGTCCTTGGCCACCTGGGCCAGATTGCGCTGCGTGGCCGGATGGGCCCACATTTCGCGGTTCATGGCCGGGGCCAGCAGCAGCGGTATGCGGTCTATGGGACGGGCCAAGCACATCAGGCTGAGCAACTCATCGGCCCGGCCCTGGGCCAGCTTGGCGATGAAGTCGGCGCTGCAAGGTGCGATCACAATGGCATCGGCCTCGCGGCTGAGGTTGATGTGGGGCATATTGTTGGGCTCGCGCGCATCCCACTGCGAGCCGTACACCGTGCGCCCTGACAGGGCCTGCATGGTCACCGGGGTGATGAATTGCTCGGCCGCCTCCGTCATCACCACCTGCACGGTGGCACCTGCCTTGATCAGCAGACGGCACAGGTGGGCCGACTTGTAGCAGGCCACGCCTCCGGAGAGGCCCAGCACGATGTGTTTTCCAGCAAGCAGTGTCATGAGGCGGGAATTTATCAGACTGGCTCCAAGGTGATAGCCAGGTCGCCGCATGCATCCACCGGGGTGGCCCCTATAATTCGAATTTCCCACCACCAATAAAAGACATGACCAAGTTCGTCTTCGTCACCGGCGGTGTGGTGTCTTCCCTGGGCAAGGGAATCGCCTCAGCCTCCCTTGCTGCGATCCTCGAATCGCGCGGCCTCAAAGTCACCCTCATCAAGCTGGACCCCTATATCAACGTGGACCCCGGCACCATGTCGCCGTTCCAGCACGGCGAAGTGTTCGTGACGGACGACGGCGCCGAGACCGACCTGGACCTGGGCCACTACGAACGCTTCATCGAAACCCGCATGAAGCAGTCCAACAACTTCACCACGGGCCGCATCTACCAGTCCGTGCTGGAGAAGGAACGCCGTGGTGACTACCTGGGCAAGACCGTGCAGGTCATCCCCCATGTCACCAACGAGATCCAGGAATACATCAAGCGTGGCGCCGGCATGGGCACGCCCGATGCCGTGGACGTGGCGATCTGTGAAGTCGGCGGCACCGTGGGCGACATCGAATCCCTGCCCTTCCTGGAAGCCGCACGCCAGTTGGCCCTCAAGCACGGCCCCAACAACTCAGCCTTTGTCCACCTGACCTACCTGCCCTATATCGCAACGGCAGGCGAGCTCAAGACCAAGCCCACCCAGCACACGGTGCAAAAGCTGCGCGAAATCGGCATCCAGCCCGACGCCCTGCTGTGCCGCGCCCAATACCAGGTGCCGGAAGAGGAAAAGGCGAAGATTTCGCTGTTCACCAACGTGCCCGAGTGGGGTGTGATCTCCATGTGGGACGTGGACACCATCTACAAGGTGCCCCGCATGCTGCACGAGCAGGGCCTGGACGGCCTGATCTGCGACAAGCTGCGCCTGAACACGCCCCCCACCAGCCTCAAGCGCTGGGATGACCTGGTGCACGAGACCGAGCACCCACAAGGCGAGGTCCAGGTGGCCATGGTGGGCAAGTATGTGGAGCTGTCCGACGCCTACAAGTCGGTCAACGAAGCGCTCAAGCACGCCGGCATGCAAAGCCATGTGCGCGTGAAGATCACCCATGTGGACTCGGAAACCATCACCGACGCCAACGCCAAGCAACAGCTGTCCCAGTACGACGCCATTCTGGTGCCCGGCGGTTTTGGCTCGCGCGGTGTGGAAGGCAAGATCTCCACCGCCAAGTTCGCCCGTGAAAACAAGGTGCCCTACCTGGGCATCTGCCTGGGCATGCAAGTGGCCACCATCGAGTACGCCCGCCATGTGGCCGGCCTCAAGGGTGCCAACTCCACCGAGTTCGATCCGCAAACGCCCAACCCCGTGATCGCCCTGATCACCGAGTGGAAGGACGAGGACGGCACGATCAAGACGCGTGACGAGAACTCCGACCTGGGCGGCACCATGCGCCTGGGCGCCCAGTCCTCCGACGTGCAGCCCGGCACCCTGGCCCACAGCATCTACGGTGATGTGGTGACAGAGCGCCACCGCCACCGCTATGAGGCCAACACCCAGTATCTGGACCAGTTGCGCCAGGCCGGCCTGGTGATCTCGGCCCTGACCCAGCGCGAGCAGCTGACCGAAATCGTCGAGCTGCCCGCCAAGGTCCACCCCTGGTATATCGGCGTGCAGTTCCACCCCGAGTTCAAATCCACGCCCTGGAACGGCCACCCGCTGTTCAACGCCTTCATCAAGGCGGCCGTGGACGGCAAGCAAAAGGCCAAGAAGGCCTGAATCGCAAGCAACCCAGCGCAACCTCTGAGGAAACCCGCCATGCAACTTTGCGGCTTTGACATCGGCCTGGACCGACGCTTTTTTCTGATTGCCGGACCCTGCGTGGTCGAGTCCGAGCAACTGCAGATGGACGTGGCGGGCCAGCTCAAGGAAATCACTTCCAGCCTGGGCATCCACTTCATCTTCAAGAGCAGCTTTGACAAGGCCAATCGCTCCTCCGGTGCCAGCTTCCGCGGCCCCGGCATGGAAAAAGGCCTGGAGATTCTGGCCAAGGTGAAGAAGGAACTCAATGTACCCATCCTCACCGATGTGCACACCGAGGCCGAGGTGCCTTATGTGGCCTCCATCGTGGACGTGCTGCAGACCCCGGCATTCCTGTGCCGCCAGACCGACTTCATCCGCGCCGTGGCCCAGTCGGGCAAGCCGGTGAATATCAAAAAGGGCCAGTTCCTGGCCCCGCACGATATGAAGAACGTCATCGACAAGGCCCGTGCTGCCGCCAAGGAAGTGGGCCTGCCCGAAGACAGCTTCATGGCCTGCGAACGCGGTGCCAGCTTTGGCTACAACAACCTGGTGAGCGATATGCGCTCACTGGCCATCATGCGCGAGACCAACGCCCCCGTGGTGTTTGACGCCACGCACAGCGTGCAGCTGCCCGGCGGCAACGGCACCAGCAGCGGCGGCATGCACGAGATGGTGCCTGTGCTGTCCCGTGCGGCCGTGGCCGTGGGCGTGGCGGGTCTGTTCATGGAAACCCATCCCGATCCCTGCAACGCCCTGAGCGACGGCCCCAATGCCGTGCCCCTCAAGCACATGCGCGCGCTGCTGGAAACGCTGGTGGCCTTGGACGATGTGACCAAGCGCACCGGCTTTCTGGAAAACAATTTCCAACCCTGATCGCAGCGCCTACCATGCACGCCATTCGGTGTTGAAATCCAAGCACGCTCCGCAAGAGCGTGCTTTTTCGTATCAAAAACAGAGCAGTCTGTGCTTAGCCAGCCTGCTTTGTCGGCGGAATTCACCGCCAAGTCCTCAGAGACCAGAGTTTGTAAAAAACCTTCAAAGGAAGACCATGAGTGCAATCGTTGACATCGTAGGACGCGAAGTCCTGGACAGCCGCGGCAACCCCACCATCGAGTGCGACGTGCTGCTGGAATCCGGCGTGATGGGCCGCGCTGCCGTGCCATCGGGTGCGTCCACCGGTTCGCGCGAAGCCATTGAACTGCGTGACGGCGACAAGGGCCGCTACCTGGGTAAGGGCGTGCTCAAGGCCGTGGAGCACATCAACACCGAGATCTCCGAAGCCGTGCTGGGCCTGGACGCCTCCGAGCAAGCCTTTCTGGACAAGACCCTGATCGATCTGGACGGCACCGACAACAAGAGCCGCCTGGGCGCCAACGCCATGCTGGCCGTGTCCATGGCCGTGGCCCGCGCCGCCGCTGAAGAAGCCGGCCTGCCCCTGTACCGCTACTTCGGTGGCATGGGCGGCGTGCAGCTGCCCGTGCCCATGATGAACGTCATCAACGGCGGCGCCCATGCCAACAACAGCCTGGACCTGCAGGAATTCATGATCATCCCCGTGGGCGCGCCCACGTTCCGCGAAGCCGTGCGCTGGGGTGCCGAAGTGTTCCACGCCCTCAAGGCCATCATCCACGACAAGGGCATGAGCACCGCCGTGGGCGACGAAGGCGGTTTTGCGCCTTCCGTGGAAAACCACGAAGCCGCCATCCAACTGATCCTGGAAGCCATCGCCAAGGCCGGCTACAAGGCCGGTGAAGACATTGCCCTGGGCCTGGACTGCGCCGCTTCCGAGTTCTACAAGGACGGCATGTACGTGCTGGCCGGCGAAGGCAATATGACCCTCACCGCCGTGCAATGGGCCGACATGCTGGCCGGCTGGTGCGACAAGTACCCCATCATCTCCATCGAAGACGGCATGCACGAAGGCGACTGGGACGGCTGGAAGGTGCTGACCGACAAGCTGGCCGCCAAGGTGCAGTTGGTGGGCGACGACCTGTTCGTCACCAACACCAAGATCCTGAAGGAAGGCATCGACAAGAAGATTGCCAACTCCATCCTCATCAAGATCAACCAGATCGGCACGCTGACCGAAACCTTCGCCGCCATCGAAATGGCCAAGCGCGCCGGCTACACCGCCGTGATCTCGCACCGCTCGGGCGAAACCGAAGACTCGACGATTGCTGACATTGCTGTGGGCCTGAATGCTGGTCAAATCAAGACCGGCTCCCTGAGCCGTTCGGACCGCATCGCCAAATACAACCAGCTGCTGCGCATCGAAGAAGACCTGGGCGACGTGGCCGAGTACCCCGGCCGTGCTGCCTTCTACAACCTGCGTTAATCTGCAGACCTGCCACTTCCGCTCAGCGCCTCTTTCGCACCATGGTTCATCGCATTGTCACGCTGGTGTTGCTGGCCATTTTGGCCATCGTGCACGCCCAGCTCTGGCTGGGCAGCTACAGCATGGACCTGGTGCAGGAGATGCGCATGCAGATTGCCCAGATCAAGTCGGCCAACGAGGTGGCCCGCGCGGAAAACAACCGCCTGGCCTCCGAAGTGACCGACCTGCGCGAAGGCAAGGACATGGTGGAAGAAAAAGCCCGCAGCGAGCTGGGCATGGTCAAGCCGGGCGAGATCTATGTGCAGGTCACCCGCCCCTGAGCGCGCAAGCACGCCCTGCCCCGCCACCACGGCCCGCCCCGCGCGCCGTGGTTTTTTTATGCCACCGCATCCTGGCTGCAGCACAGCCTTCACCGCCTGATGCACCCATGAGCACCCCATGAACACACTCTCGGCCACCACCACCTTCCCGCTGCTGCTGGCCGGCACCATCACCAGCGCCCCCCAGACCCTGGCGCAAACCATGCAAGCCGCCTGGGCCCGGCAATACCCCGGCACCCCCTGCCCGCTGGCCTGCTGGACTGCCGATCACAGTGCAGAGATCGGCACCGGCACCGGCACCGGCATCAACGCCGATGCCAGCGCAGCCACGCTGCCACTGACCGCAGCGCTACACACGGTGTACTGGCTGCCCACGCCACCCTCGGCCCCCGCCTACGACCAAGCGCTGGAGCAGCGCTGCCGCACCCAGTTGATGGCCTATGTGCAGGCCGGCGGCATGCTGCGCCTGCTCTATGGCCTGCCCCAGCACCAGCAAACCGCGCTGTGGGAATGCCTGCAGACCTGGCAGGCCGCAAACGCCAGCCACAGGGCCGCACCTGGCATGACCGCCACGGCCACCCCCGCAGGCCCGGACATGGCAAGCCCTCCGCGCCACGGCCACGCCCCCGGCATGCGCTGCCGCGAATGCCTGGACCCGGACAGCGAACGGAGATTGTTCAGCCACCTGCTGGCATCCAGATCACCACCCTCCCGCCTGTGAGCCGCGCCATGGCGCATGCTGCCCGCGCGCCACGCTCACAAAAAAATAGCAGCATCTACCGACCATGACTGTGTCTGCGGCACAAACATCGATGAATGCATGCCGCATACGCCGTGGGCAGCTTTGGGCTTGCGCGTGGTGTAGCGCCTTGCCTATGGCGGTCAGGGTTGCGAGTGGGAGGGGTTCTGCAATCGCCCGAAGCAGGCATACGGCCTTATGCCACTTCGATTTACCCTGTCTAGAAAGACAGGGCTCTGTGGGGCACATCTAGGCTGCAGGTCGTTCCGCCATCGTCAAGGAGACTCGATCGCCAGGATGAAGATTTACCCAGGGGTGTGGCTTATCCTCGCAGACTTCTCAGAAGAGCATGTACATATCGCAGTTTGCGAGGGCGGACCAAGCGCTCCTGCCGCACACGCACATGGGCAAAGAGATTGCTTGCACCACCGATTGAACACGTTGAAAAGGAAGTTTATGAAATCCGTCACCATCCTTGGTGCCTCGGGCTCTATCGGAACCAATGCCTTGGCATTTCTCCGTCTCCACCGCAATCGCTTTTCGCTAAAAGCGGCCTCCTTTGCCAAGTCTTGGGAAAGCGCTGTAGCCATCTATAGGGAATTCTCTCCCGAAGTGGTGGCATTTTCCGACCCTGCCGCTGCAAGCTCATTTTCAGAAGCTATCGATGGCCCGTGTCATGTCATCGCCGGCCCCAACGCCGCAGCGGAAGTCGCGAGCATGCCGGTAGATGTGGTGCTTGCAGCCATCTCCGGATCTATTGGCTTCCCCTCTGTCCATGCCGCTGTAAAAGCCGGCAATCGGGTTGCACTCGCAAACAAGGAAGCTCTTGTCTGCGGCGGCACCAAGCTCCTCACCTTAGCCAAAGAGCATGGCTCCGAGGTGATCCCCGTTGACTCTGAACACAGTGCAATCTACCAGTGCGTGAAACTCGGCAGGAGGGAGGAATTACGACGCTTGGTACTTACTGCAAGTGGCGGCCCCTTCCGAGACTGGAGCAAAGCACAAATTGTGAATGCCACCGTGGATCAAGCCTTGAGGCACCCAACTTGGCAGATGGGTCCAAAAAACTCCCTGGACAGCGCCACGCTGGCAAACAAGGGGCTGGAGCTGATCGAGGCCTGCTACTTCTTTGATATGCCATCGAGTCATGTCGACGTTTTCGTCAACCCCTCATCTCTTTTGCACTCCGCAGCAAGCTATATAGACGGGACCATGATTGCGCTTCTTGGCCACAACGACATGAAGAACGCTATCGGCTATGCCCTGTCATATCCAGACAGACTGCACACCGGCGTTGACGATCTCAATCTGGGCGAGGTCCGCTCCCTCGAATTTCGAAGCGTGGATTCAGAAAAATTTCCGTGCCTAACCCTGGCCAGGGAAGCAGTCAATGCGGGTCCGGGCGCAACCATGATGTTTAACGCAGCAAATGAAATAGCCGGGCGCATGTTCATGGAAAGCCGAATCGGCTTTTATGAAATCAGCGAAATAATTTCTGAATCACTGTCTTGCGATACCGCCCAATTCGATGTGGAACTAGACGAGCTGATGGCTGCCGATCACGAAGCCAAGTCGCTTGCCGCCAAGATCGCCAATCGCCTCATACTCGCACGCGCCTAGGAACCGACTTTTTAGTCGATCGCCCTGTGTCTAGAGCATCAGGCACGGGTCAACACCAGGTGCGGTCTTGCCCCACTTGTGGAAGTCCGCTCCTGGCCGATCTGTGATCGGTCGCAGTCGACCCGTTGCTGTTGTTCGTGCCTCGACGGCCAATGTCTGCTGCGCAGCGACTGCCGTCATTGATACAGCTAAGTTCACCAACCACCTCATGACACTCCTCGGCCGCTCGGGCCTGCGAGCATGATCTCTGCGGGGGCGCGCTCATACCTTGGCGAGGAAGGCCGTCGCATCACCCGCTTCACACTTCCAGTCTGCGAAGACCCCAACCAGATTGCATTCCACGCAGCGGCAAGCGATGTAGTACCAGCGCACGTCATGTGTGCCCTCGTACACGGAGACGCCGGACATCAGCTCGAACACCTCGTTCTCGCACACGCACTCGTGCGTCTCGGGGGCGGCCTCTTCAATGTAGTCCTCGCTGTCGCCCATCAGGTGTATCTGCCCGCAGTCGGTGCAGGCGCGGATTGCCACACCGGCTTCTTCATCGGTCTGCAACGCAAAAGTCCGGCACCCGCAATTGCATTTGGACGAGGCAAACCGGACGGCCTCATGGCGATTCGCAACGCTGTAGCTGCGCAGCTCGGCTTGGGTGTCGCCGGACGTCGTCCCGTACCAAAACTCGCCCTTCTTCGTCAGTGCCATTGATGCTGTTCCATTCTTCAAGGTGGGCTTCCCGGCAGACCTGACGCCTGGCTTGCCCCGATCATCTGGATTTTGCCTGAAGGCACGGTGAATCGTCGTCAAGGGGCCGGGTCGGGGTTGCCTCTGACAAGGGCTGCGGAAATCCTTGAATGCCGATTCTTGGAGATTGCAACCAGAGTCCATCAAGTTCAGCTGTTGATCGCCGCCGACATTCGGTGTTGAAGCCACAGCTTGAAGCAGTCGGCCAAGCAGCCTTCGCGCACGGCTGTTCCTGGCCGAAAGCAGCCTGCAGCTGCCACCCATCAGGCACTCTTCTGTGCCATCCTCAACCGCCCCCAATACATCAAAAGCATGCCCAGAATGGCGGCCGCCCCACCTCCCAGCAGCGAGGCAGTGATGGTCTCGCCCAGCCAGATGCTGGAAAACAGCATGCCCCACAGCGGCACCAGGGACATATAAGCCGCTGCCGCGCCGGCACCCAGCACGCGCACGCCGTGCAAATACCAGGCATAGGCCAGGGCCGTGGCCCCAAGCGCCAGCGCGACGAGGCTGTACCAGGCATTCGCTGGGGCTGCAGGCAGGCCGGCCCATGCCGCCGGCCCCTCCAACACCAGGCTGGCCGCCAGCAGCAGCGCGGCGCCCATGGCGGCCGTGACGGTGGTGGTGGTGAGCGCATCCACAGAGGTCAGCACCAACCGGCCGATCAGGGTGTAGGCCACCCAGCAGCCGGCACAGCCCAGCAACAGCAGCTCGCCCACGCCCGATGAAGCGGGCAGCAGCGCGGTGAAAGCGCCGCCACCCAGTGCATACAGCGCCCCAGTCACGGCCAGCACCAGGCCGGCGCACATGACCGCATTCACGGCCTCGCGAAACAGCAGGACGGCAAACAGCATGGTGAGCACCGGGTTGAGGGCCACGACCATGGCGGCTTTGCCTGCAGGCACGGTCTGCAGCGCCAGCAAAAAGAAGATGGAATAGCCCAGCACGCCCACGGCGGCTGCACAGGCCAGGCCCAGCCACTGGCGCACCGCCAGGGCCCGCAGCCCGCCCATGCGGCCACTGCGGCACAGCCACAGCAGCAGGACCACGCTGGCCAGCAGAAAGCGCAGACTGGCTGCCGCAAGCGGCGGCATGGCCTGCGCCACCACGCGGCCCCAAGGCCAGGAGGCGCCCCACAAGGCGGCCATGGCGATCAAACCCAGGTGGGTGGAGGATTTACGAAAAGTCATAGCGCGCTAATATCTGCTCATCAAGATTCATCGTCGAATGAGTAATCGCTCATGACACCTACCCCTGGCATCTGCCCATGACCTTTGCGCAACTGGAAATCTTTTCCGTGCTGGCCAAGCTGGGCAGCTTTTCCCGAGCCGCCAGTGTTCTGGGCATCACGCAAAGCGGCGTCAGCCATGCCATCAGGCAGCTGGAAACCGAGCTGGGTGTCAGCCTGCTCCAGCGCGAAGCCGGTGCGTCGACCCTGACCGAAGTGGGCAGCAGGCTGCTGGCCCGCGCCAACGACATGCTTCAACAAAAAGAAGCGCTGCAGCAAGAGGCCCATCTGGAGCGCGGCATTGCGCGGGGCACGCTGCGCATCGCCTCGTTTGGCGCCACCTCATCGCTGCGCCTGCTGCCCCAGCTCATGGCGCATTACCAGGCAGCACACCCCTTGGTGGAGGTACAGATCGAGGAGGCCGTCGACAGCGTGGTGGTGCAATGGCTGCTGGAGCGGCGCGTGGAGCTGGGCTTTGTGGTCTTGCCTGAGGAGCGCCTGGACACATTGCCACTCGTGGCGGATGAGCTGGTGGCCGTGCTGCCTGCGGCCCACCCTCTGGCCGCCCAGGCCTCACTCCAGGCCCGCGACTTTCATGGGCAGCCCTTCATTCGAACCTCTGCAGGCTCCGGCCCCCATATTGACCAGTTCCTGGCCAGCGCGGGCGCAGTGCCTCACACGCGGTTCAAGCTGGAGCAGCTCAGCTCCATGATGGGTTTTGTCGCCCAGGGCGATGCCATCACCATTGCGGCGCGGCTGGCCTTGCCAGAGCCGCCTGCCGGCGTGGTCTATCGCAGCCTCAAGCCACGTCGCCGCCGCGATATTGCACTGGCGGCCTTGCGCTTTGACAAGCTTTCGCCTGCGGCGCAGGCCTTTGTCGAAATGGCCCGAAAGCGGCGCAAGTTGCTGGAGTTGGGCTGATGAGCTGCAACAGGCCTGCCGCAGGCCAGCAACTGGCCAGCGAGTCACGGCAGGTCTTCGCCCCCTACTTGCTGCACGAAGGCATAGTGCTCCGCCACGGGTACGGGCTTGCGTGCACTGGTCTGCACCGCGCCCTGTGCGGTGAACAGAAAGGGATAAAAGCTGAAACAGCTGTCGCCATCCAGGGCCGCCACATCGCGCTGCCACCCCTCCCAGCGCAGATCGCGGTAGAAGTCGCCCAGCCCATCGCTGAAAGCCCATTGCACAAAAGCCGTGTGACCTATCTCCAACGACTCCCAGGCCAAGGTGTCCGGCGCGAGGTAGTGGACCTTGCCCAGATCCTCACCCAAACCACCGCCATTGATGGCAAAAAAGCCACCCACGGCATCATCCGCAATCAACAAGAATCCATGGCTGCGCCCCTGGTTCCAACCATGCAGCTGGCGGGTGAGCCGGGGATGGCCCGAGCCCAGCATGCGCAGCCAGCCGCCATCGACCAGGATGCCGCCAGTGCCATGCGCCAGCGCCCCCAGCGGGGAGCGAGTGGTTACCTGGAGCGCCAGCAGCACGGCGTCCCGCTCTGCCGAAGGGGGCAGTAGCTCCACGGGGACGCGGGCGTCTTGGGCCCAGGCTTTGATCAGTGGCAAAGCCGGATCATGCGCATCCAGCAGCGCGTCCAGTGTTCGCATCGATTTCCCTTATGACGGTGCTAACAAGGGCTGCATTCTGGCATTGCGGCGGATCCATCCAAGGCAAAGTCCACGGCCGCCAGCGCATGCAGTCTGGTGCTGTCCAGCACGGGCAATGCGCTGTCGGTGGGCTGGATCAGCAGCGTGATCTCCGTGCAGCCCAGCACCACGGCCTGCGCGCCGCGTGCGGCCAGGTGCTGAATGATGGCCTGGTAGCGTTGGCGCGAGCCCGCATCAATGACGCCGGCGCACAGCTCGTCATAAATGATGCGATGCACCTCGCTGCGCTCCTCGGCATCGGGCACCAGCACCTGCAGCCCCCATTGCTGCTCCAGGCGTTCGCGCAAAAAAGGCTGCTCCATGGTGAAGCGCGTGCCCAGCAGGCCAATCGCGCTCGCACCCATGGCTTGCGCAGCACGGCCCACGGGGTCGGCAATATGCAGCAGTGGAATGGGCACGGCCTGCTCCATCGCCGCGGCCACCTTGTGCATGGTGTTGGTACACAGCACCAGCCCATCGGCGCCGCCACGGTGCAGGCGCTGTGCGGCATCTGCCAGGATGGCAGCCGCATCGTCCCAACGGCCTTCGCGCTGGGCCAGCTCAATGGCGCCAAAATCCACGCTGTACATCAACAGCCTGGCCGAGCGCAGCGGGCCCAGGCGGCGGCGCACCTCCTGGTTGATCTGCTGATAGTAGAGGGCGCTGGATTCCCAGCTCATCCCGCCCACCAGGCCGATGACGCGGGGAATGTCCGGAAGCAATGTGGTGTGTGCTGTCATGCCGCCAGTGTCCTGGGAGTGGCGCCCATGGTCTATCATGAAATTTCACCTCGCCCTGCCGCCCTTTCCATGCGCGATTCGCCCTGTTTACAAGCCCCTGCGCCTGATCAGCTGATTCAGGTGGAACTGCTGGCGCGCAAGGCCTACAGCGGCAGCGACCCTGCGCGCATGCACGCGCTGGGTATCGCGCTGGAGCGCCAGCGCGGCGTGCATGCCATTGGCTCTGACCGCCGCCAAGACTTTGACACCTGGCCCGGTACGCTGTCGTACACACCACCCGGTGTCGATGTCTTTTCCGAATCGGCCGTGGGCGGCGAGTACCTGGTGCTACGCTGGGCCTCGGACGATGTACTGTCCAACGCCGGCATGCCGCAGCGCCGCCACTCCTGGACGGGCCAGGCCAAGGCACTGGCGGCATCACAGCGCCTGCGCCACGCCCTGCTGGCAGCCGAGCCAGACCGGCTCGCCGTGGAAGAAGCGGCATGGGAATTTTTGGCTGGCCCCATCCCCCCCACACGCATCTCCAATCCAGTCCAGCAGGCCTGCTACCGGCGTGTGCTGGACCGCATCCATGCCGAATTCGACCAGCCCCTCACCCTTGCCGATCTGGCAGGGGCTGAGAGCTTGCAGCCGCTGCAATTGCTGCGCGGCTTCACCCGGCAGGTGGGTATGACACCCCATGCCTTCATCGTCGAAACCCGCATGCAGTCGGCGCGTGCGGCCTTGCGCGCAGGCCATGCCAGCCTGGCCGACATTGCCCTGGACTGCGGCTTTGCCCACCAATCGCACATGGGCGCAGCCTTTCGCAAGCTGCTGGGGCTGACGCCCATGCAATACCGACAGCTGCAGCGTATTCAGCCCCTGCAAGACAGGCCCTTGGCACTCAAAAAACCATAGCAGCCATTGCGTAAGAGTGTGTTCACGATCTCAGGACCGATCCGTCGCAAAGGCGAGATACCCCCTATCGATTTACCCCATGAAAGCATCCACACTGGCGCAAATGACGTGTGAATGCGGCCGGGAGCCGGCCTGCCAGCGTTGCTTGCATCTGTGCAGACGATAGGCAGCGAGCGTGGTGTACCGCGCCGCCCATGCCCTGGATGGTGGATTCCCCCAACGATAAGGAGACGGACTTGTCTTTGAAAAAACGGATGCTGGGCACTCTGACCATTGTGGGTGCTGCCGCCGTGGGCGGCTGGTTCAGCCTGGACAAGGAGACGCGGGGGCTTTTGGCTACGGTACCGACCAATCGCGATGTGCTGTTCTGGACGCAGCCGCAACGCGACGCCGCCTTTCGCGCGTTGGACCGCATCCCCCTGCTCGCCAAGTCCCATGTGGTGCCGGCCAGTGGCACCGTCTCCCCCTTGCCCCCAGGCGCGCCGCTCAAGCTCAAGAGCGATGTGGATGCCTATATGGCGGGCCAGCGCAGTGCCGCGCTGCTGGTGGTGCATGACGGCAAGCTGCGACTGGAGCGCTATGGCCTGGGCTTTGATGGCACGGGGCGCTGGACCAGCTTTTCCGTCGCCAAGTCGTTCACCTCCACGCTGGTGGGTGCTGCGGTGAAGGATGGCTTCATCAAGAGCCTGGACGACAAGGTGAGCATCTACATTCCCGAGCTCAAGGGCTCGGCCTACGACGAGGTGAGCGTGCGGCAGCTGCTGACCATGACCTCCGGCGTGAAGTGGAATGAAGACTACGCCGATCCCAACTCGGACGTGGCCAAGTTCAACAACCACCAGCCGGAAAAAGGCATGGAAGCCCTGGTGAGCTATATGCGCAAACTTCCGCGCGAAGCACCGGCCGGCACCCGCTGGCTGTACAGCACGGGCGAGACCAATCTGGTGGGTACGCTGGTGCAGCAGGCCACCCAAAAGCCTTTGGCCACCTATCTGGCCGAGAAGGTCTGGGGCCCTGCGGGCATGGAGCAGCAGGCCACGTGGATTGTGAGCAAAACCGGCAAGGAGATTGGCGGGTGCTGCGTGCAGGCCTCGCCACGCGACTATGCCCGCCTGGGCCTGTTCATACTGAATGGCGCCAAGGTCAACGGCCAGAGCATCGTGCCCGATGGCTGGTGGGCCGAGGCGAGCACCAAGCGCACCGAGATCGGCCTCCCTGGGCGCGGCTACGGTTACCAGTGGTGGACCTATGACGATGGCAGCTACACGGCCCGCGGCATTTTTGGCCAGGGCATTTTTATCGACCCCCAACGCAAACTGGTGATCGTCTCCAACGCCAGCTGGGCCGGCGGGGCGCGAGACCCGGAGGCCACCGCAGCGCGTGAAAGCTTCTACCGCGAGGTGCAAAAAGCCATCGACGCAGAAGGAGCGCTGCCGGCCCGATGACGGATGCGCCGGTGGCCACTGCTGCCCCGGACTTCGCATGACGGGGCCCAGCCGCCAGCGTCAGCCGGCTTTGCCGTGACCGCTTTGGGCCTGGCACTCCCCCGCTCCGCAACCCGCTCCCCAACAAAAAGGCCTTGCCGCAGCAAGGCCTGGTCGCGCGAGCGCAGCCGCAAGAACGGCTTTACTGCACCACGCTGGACGCTGGCGGCTGCGTGGCCGCGTCGGCAAAGAGGCGGGCCGCGTCGATGGCGTCGAAATGGTATTGCTGGCCGCAGTAGTCGCAGCCCACTTCCACATGGCTGCGTTCGGCCACGATGCTGTCCACCTCTTCCTGGCCCAGCGAGCGCAGCATGTTCTGCACGCGTTCGCGGCTGCAGGTGCAGGCAAAGCGGGGGCCGGTTTCCTCGTCCTGCTGGGGGGCAAAACGCAGCAGCTTTTCCTCCCAGAACAGGCGGTGCAGGATGGTCTCCACATCCAGGCTCAAGAGCTCGTCACGCGTCAGGCTGGCGGCCAGGTGGGCGATGCGGTTGTAGTCTTCGTTGAAGCCGTTGCGGTCATCGCCCTGGGCGTCGCTTTCGGTGGCGCCGGCCAGATTGGCCTCGCCCTTGACCGGCATGCGCTGGATCATCAGGCCGGCGGCCACCTGGTCGTTGGCAGCCAGCACGATGGTGGTCTCCAGCTGCTCGGACTGCAGCATGTAGAACTGCAGCGCGTCCTGCAGGCGGGCGAACTTCTTGCCGTCGGCGTCCTGCAGCGGCACCACACCCTGGTAGGGCTGCTGGCCGGGGCGGCGGTCCTTGGGGTCCAGTGTGATGGCGCAGCGGCCACCGCCCTGCAGGTTCACCAGCTCGGGCAGGCCGTCGCCATCCGCCACGGCAGCTTGCACGCTGGCGGTGGCGCGCAGCGTGAGGTCGGAGTTCACATCGGCCACGGCCAGCTTGACCGGGCCGTCCCCCATGACCTGCAACACCAGCGCGCCGTTGAACTTGATGTTGGACTGCATCAGCACGCCGGCGGCCGCCATCTCGCCCAGCAGCTCGCGCACGGGCGTGGCGTAGGGGCCTGTTTCGGTGTTGCTGGCACGGCGGCTCAGGATTTCCTGCCAAGCATCGGTCAGGCGCACGATCATGCCGCGCACCGGCTGGCCGTCGAAAAGGAATTTATGCAGTTCAGACACGCTGTCTCATTTCTCAAAAAAAGCCCGGCAGTTCAGCCGAGCTTGCGCAAGCCGCTTTTGAAGCGCTGCGCATTCAGTACATAGTGGCGTGCGCTTTGGCGCAGGCCTTCGATCTGTTCCGGGCTCAGCTGGCGCACCACCTTGGCGGGGCTGCCCAAAATCATGGAGCCATCGGGAAACTCCTTGCCCTCGGTGACCAGCGAACCCGCGCCCACCAGGCAGTTCTTGCCGATTTTCGCCCCATTGAGCACCACGGCGCCAATGCCGATCAGGGATTCATCACCAATGGTGCAGCCATGCAGCATCACCTGGTGGCCCACGGTGACGTTGGCCCCAATGGTCAGCGGCGCGCCGAAATCGGCATGCAGCACGCTGGCGTCCTGGATGTTGCTGCCGGCGCCTATGGTGATGTGGTCTGTGTCGCCACGGACCACGACTCCGAACCATATGCTGGCGTCTTCGCCCAATTCAACCCGGCCCATCACCTCGGCGCTGTCGGCCACCCAGGCCGATGCGGGAATCACTGGCGCCACGCCGTCAAGTTCGTAAATTGCCATGGGGGACTGTCTCCATTGGTTTTGTTGTGGAACCTAAAATTGTAAAGATGGAGCTACGCCACCGTGCCTTGGAGGTCTTGCGCCTCACGGACCCCGAACAAAAAGCCCTTGCAGCGCTTGATCTACATGCGCAGCAAGCTCTGTATTCCATAGCAGCCGATGCACAGCTGCCGGCCATGGACCCGGCCGCGCTGCCCGGCCGCCCGGAACGCCCCCCGCTGCGCCACCACACCGAGGTGGCCCGCCGCGCCCCGGGCACAGCCGAAGGCCGGGCCGTGCTGATCCATGCCATTGCCCATATCGAGTTCAACGCCATCAACCTGGCGCTGGATGCTGTGTGGCGTTTTGCCGGCATGCCCGAGCCCTATTACCGCGACTGGCTGCAGGTAGCGGCCGAAGAAGGCAAACATTTTCTGCTGCTGCGCGACCACCTGCGCCAGCACCACGGCCAGGACTATGGCGACCACCCGGCCCACCAAGGGCTGTGGACCATGTGCGAGAAGACCGCCGACGACATCACCGCCCGCATGGCCCTGGTGCCGCGCACGCTGGAGGCGCGCGGCCTGGACGCCACGCCGCAGATCCAGCTCAAGCTGCGCAATACCAAGGCCGTCGATGCCCTGGCGGCCGTGGACATTCTGGACATCATCTTGCGCGAGGAAGTCGGCCATGTGGCCATAGGCAACCACTGGTACCGCTGGCTGTGCCAGCAGCAGGGGCTGGACCCCGAGGCGCTGTACCTGGAGCTGACGGCGCGCTACGAGGCCCCGCGCCTGCGCCCGCCCTTCAACACCGCAGCCCGTCTGCAGGCCGGCTTTACCCAGGCCGAGCTGGAATGGCTACAGCAGGTGATGTAGCAAGGTTTTGACGCAAAGCATCGACAAGAGCGGCACATGTGCTGCATGATGCCCGGCGTTTGCTTCCCCTCTGTCTTTGCCGCCTCGCTGCGGCAGAGACCCTGTCTTCATGAGCCCGCCGCCGTCTTTCGAGCCCCCGTCTGCTGCTGCCCCGCCTCCCGCTGCTGAGGTGCCCCGTTCGGGCGCCATGATTGCGCGCCAGGCCATCGTGAACCAGGCAGGCGATGTGGTGGCTTATGAGCTGTTCAGCCGCTCCCGCAGCCCGGCCGCGCACAGCGCCCCCCAGGATGTCAGCCTGATCTTTGCGGCCCTGGCCCATACCGGCGGCGAAGACCCGGTCAATTTCCGCCCCCTCTTCGTCAAATGCTCCCACGAAAGCATGGCCAGCGGCCAGCTGGAGCTGGTCAGCCCCGAGCGCGTGGTGCTGGAAGTGGCCTCGCTGGGCTCGGCCGCCACCAGCGAGGTGCAGGCCCGCCTGCCCATCTTGCGGGCCTTGCGCCTGCGGGGCTTTCGCCTGGCCTTTACCCACACCGTGCTGGAGTCGGCCTATGCCGCCTGGCTGCAGCTGGCTGACTACATCAAGCTGGACCTGGGTGTGCTGCGCGACGGCCAGCTGGCCGTTCTGGTCGGCTATGCCCAGCGCCACACGCCGGCGCAAATCGTGGCGGAACGGGTGGACAGTGCCCAGCAGCACGCCATGCTGCAGTCGCTGGGCATTCGCTACTTCCAGGGCTTTCCGTTTGCACGGCCGGCCCCGGTACAGGCCCGCATGCTGGCGCCCGCCCAGGGCTACACCATCCAGCTGATCAATCTGCTGCGCCAGCAGGCCAAGCCCGAAGCGATCGAGGAGGTGCTGAAAAAGGACGCGGGCCTGTCCTTCAATCTGATGCGGTTGATCAACTCCGCCGGCCTGGCGCTGGCGCGCGAGATCACCTCCTTCCGCCAGGCCGTGCTGCTGCTGGGCCTGAAAAAGCTCTTCCGCTGGGCTGCCCTGCTGCTGATGGCCTCCAAGTTTGGTGATCTGCCCTCTTCCGTGGGGCAGACCGCCGTGGTGCGCGGCCGGCTGATGGAGCTGCTGGCCCTGGAGCTGCTGGGCGAGGAAGAGGCCGACCAGGCCTTTGTCGTGGGCGTGTTCTCGCTGCTGGACATGATGCTGCACATCCCCATGCCCAAGGCCTTGCAGCTGGTGCAGGTGCCCGATGCCGTGAGCGCCGCCCTGCTGCGCCGCGAAGGCGTGCTGGGCGAGCTGCTGACCCTGGTCCAGGCCTGTGAGGACCGCAGCCAGCATCTGCACCACCGCTCGGCCACTTTGTCACGGCTCAGCGATGCGCAAATCAACCACGCGCACTTGCAAGCGCTGGCCTGGATGGACAATCTGGCGACCTGAGCACGCCCCGCGCTGTCTGCGAGGGTGGCTCTGCCACCATCGCCATGCCCGAGCCCAGCCACCACACCGCCCCAGCACCGCAGCCCGGCGACCCGCGGGATGCAAGCACCGCCATCATTGCGCGCCAGCCCATCGTCAACGCCCAACGCGAAGTCTTTGGCTACGAGCTGTTTGACCGCTCCACCCCCGCCCATGCCCACACCGCCGCCAGCGATGCGGCCCTGCTGGTCAACGCCCTGTCCTATGCCGGCGCAAAAGCCCTGGTCGGCCACAAGACCGTCTTCATCAACTGCACCCTGGCCAGCCTGGCCAGCGGGCATCTGGAGCTGATCCACCCGGACAAAGTGGTGCTGGAGATTCCCACGCTGGGCGATGCGGCCACGCCCGAACAGGTGGCGGCCCAGCTCACCACTTTTGCGCAGTTGCGCGCACGCGGTTTTCGCCTGGCCTTTGACCAAAGCCTGCTGCGTCGCAGCCATGTGGGCTGGCTGCCGATGGCGGCCTTCATCAAGCTGGACATGCGCCAGGTTGCTGCAGGCCAGGCCGAAGCCCTGGTGAGGTTCGCCCGCCAGCACACACGCGCCGACATCGTGGCCGAGAAGGTGGAGACCCAGGCCCAGTTCGAGTTCATGCAGGCCCTGGGCGTCACATTGTTCCAGGGCTTTTGGTTTGCCCAGCCCGATGTGGTGCACACCAAGACCATGCGCCCGGGACAGACCACGGTGCTGCAGCTGATTGACCTGGTGCGCAAACAGGCCGAAATCGGGGAGATCGAGGCCCTGCTCAAGCGCGATCCCACGCTGTCCTACCACCTGCTGCGCTTTATCAACAGCTCGGGTTTTGGCCTGTCCTGCGAGATCACCTCGTTTCGCCATGCCGTGGTGATTCTGGGTCTGAAAAAGCTGTTTCGCTGGGCAGCCCTGCTGCTGACCACGGCCAGCGCCGATTGCCCGGTACCAGCCGTGGGCCACACAGCCGTGGTGCGCGGCCGCTTGATGGAGTTGCTGGCCCGGGAGCTGCTGCCGCCCGAAGAGGCCGAGCATGCCTTTGTGGTGGGCGTGTTCTCGCTGCTGGACAGCATGCTGAACCTGCCCATGACCCAGGCCCTGGAGTCCGTCTCGCTGCCCCAGCCCGTGCGCGATGCCCTGCTGCACCGCAGCGGGGTGCTGGCCCCTTTTCTGGCGCTGACCCTGGCCTGTGAACAGGGGGATGACCAGGGGTTTGCCCACTCGGCCCATGTGCTGCAGCTGTCCAACCACCAGGTCAACTGGGCCCATTTGCAGGCGCTGGCCTGGGCCGAGGCCTTGGCCGCAGCACCCGAATCACCCAAGACTAAATAGCAATCAAAACCGCACCGAGCGCAGACCACAAGCGCTTCGACAGCTCTCAAAACCGCAGCTTCAGGGCTGAGCCGCCATGGCCATGGCCATGGCCATGGCCATGGCCATGGCCGGCCGGTTTAGAGTGGCTAACACCACCGATCCACGAAGCGCGCGCAGATGATCGCTGCCGCCAATTTCAGCAGCGCTTCGTGGATATCCAGCCGTCGTTCAAAGCGGATTCGCAGCTTGCCAAAGCCTGCAAACCAGCTGTGCGTCCTCTCCACCACCCACCGATGTTTGCCCAGCCGCTCGCTGCTCTCAATGCCTCGTCTGGCAATTCGGCCCATGATGCCCCGCTGCCTCAGGTGGGCTCGGCATCGCTTGAAGTCGTAGCCTTTGTCGGCGTGCAGCTTTGCCGGTCTTCTACGGGGACGTCCTGGCAGGCCAGCAATCGCAGGAATCGCGTCCACGCACCTCTCGAACATCTTGGAGTCGTGCCGGTTCGCGCCGCTGACCAAGATCACCAGCGGGATGCCTCTGGCGTCTACAACGATGTGTCGCTTGGAGCCGAGTTGCCTCTGTCCGTGGGGTTTGGGCCCGTTTCCTGGCCCCCCGGGGGCTTGGTACCGAGGAGCCATCAATGCTGGCCCGGCTCCAATCGATTTGGTCATGTTCACGCAAGCGAGTCAGCATGGCTTGGTGCAGCTGCTCCCAGACACCAGCGGCGTTCCAGTCGCGCAGGCGCCGCCAGCAAGTCATGCCGCTGCCGTAGCCCAGGGATTGGGGAAGGTCTTCCCATGGAATGCCTGTTTGCAGCACGAGCAAGATGCCGTTGAGGGCAGCTTCATCGCTGATTGCGAGTTTGCGCGCACCGCCTTTGGCAGAAGGCACGAAGGCTGGGATCAGGGGTTGTAGCTGTCGCCACAGTTCTTTGCTTACGGGTCGTCGTGCCATGAGGGCAGCGAGCATAACCGCTCTGCGAGGCCCTCTGGAGAAGTGGTGTTAGCCACTCTTACTCCAAGGCCATGCCCGAGGTCTGGATGATCTTGGCGTTCCCGGCCGACTCGGTCGCAATCTGCTGGGCAAACGCGGCCGCACTGCCACCGGTGGCCACGTTGTCGCTGGCCTTCAGGCGCTGCTGGATATCTGGCTCGGCCAGGGCCTTGTTGACTTCGGCATTCAAGCGATCCAGCACATGCCTGGGCGTGCCCGCCGGTGCAAAAATGCCGAACAGCGAGCTGCTGTTGGCTGCGGGGTAGCCCAGCTCGGCCAGAGTGGGCACCTTGGGCAATGACTCCAGACGCTTGGGCGCCCCCACCGCCAGCGGTGTGAGACTGCCGTTTTGAATATGCGGCATCACCGTGGGACTGGCATTGGTGGACAGGATTTCATACTGCCCACCCAGAGCATCGTTGAGCTGCTGACCGCCGCCCTTGTAAGGCACATGGGTGATATAGACCTTGGCCTGCAGGCGCAGTTGCTCCAGCACGATATGGCCCAGCGAAGCCAGACCGGCCGTGGCCCAGCGCACGCTGCCCGGATCCTTGCGCGACTGCGCCAGCAGCGCCGCAAAGCTGCCGGCCTTGTTGGCCTTGGTGCCCAGAATCAGCACCGGCGAATACATGACGCTGACCACGGGCGTGATGTCCTTGTGCGGGTCAAAAGCCATCTTGCCCAGGTGTGGGCTCAGCGCCAGCGGACTGATGGAGGAAAAGCCCAGCGTATAGCCATCGGCCGGGGACTTGGCCACCTGGTCCAGGCCAATGGCGCCGCCGGCACCGGCCTTGTTCTCAATCACCACGGCCTGGCCCAGCTGGGCCGAGAGCTTGTCGCCCAGCGCTCGCGCCACGTTGTCGCTGACCCCTCCTGCGGGGTAGGACACCACCATGCGAATCGGGCGGCTGGGCCAGGCACCGTCGGCCACATGGGCAGCCTGCGCAGACAGGGAAGCAGCAGCGGGCAAGGCTGTCGCCAGGGCACAAGCCAGCCATTGGCGGCGCGAAAAATCAGTCATGAACCTATGCACACAGGAATATCGATGCGCCGATTTTTCCGCAGCCGCGATGTCCCTGGCGCCGCCTCCAGTGCTTCGCCGATTTGACATCGGTTCAAGCGGCAATTCGACAGCGGCCGCACACACACTTCATGCGCAGCGATACCCATGCCTAACCGCGCGGATGGTGCTGGGCGTGCAACTGCCTCAAGCGTTCGCGCGCCACATGGGTGTAGATGGTGGTGGTGGAAATATCCGCATGGCCCAGCAGCATCTGCACCACGCGCAGATCGGCGCCATGGTTGAGCAAATGCGTGGCAAAGGCATGGCGCAGCGTGTGGGGGGACAGCGGCGCCGTGATGCCGGCAATGGCGGCGTATTTCTTCACCAGGGTCCAGAACATCACCCGCGTCATGCCGCTGCCGCGCCGGGTGACAAACAGGGCATCGCTGTGCTGCCCGCCCAGCAACTCGGCGCGGGCCTGCTGCAGATACTGCTCCATCCAATGCTGGGCCTCCTGGCCAAAAGGCACCAGCCGCTCCTTGCTGCCCTTGCCCATGACCCGCAGCACACCGGCGCGCAGGTCGACCTGAAACAGCGGCAACTCCACCAGCTCGCTCACACGCAGGCCGCTGGCATACATCAACTCCAGCATGGCGCGATCGCGCAGGCCCAGCGGATTGCCCAGATCGGTCGCCTTCAGCAGGCGCTCCACCTGCTCGGCCGTCAGCGTGTGCGGCACACGCGGCGGCTTCTTGGCGGGCTGCAAGCGCACCACCGGATCCTGATGGATGCGGCCCTCGCGCAGCGCCCACTGAAAATAGCGGCGCAGCACGCTCAAACTACGGTTGGCGGAAGTGGCCTTGCTGCGCTGGTCCATGCGGTGGGCCAGATAGCCCTGGAGATGGGCCTCCTGCGTGGCATCCAGCTCCACCGCGGCATGCACTTGCTGCAGCCAGCGCAGGTACTGCGTCAGATCGCGGCGGTAGGCCTGCAGGCTGTTGTCGGCCAGGCCGTCTTCCAGCCACAGGGCCTCGATAAAGGCGTCTACGGCCGATTGACTGGCCTCGCTCAGTGCATTCGGCTCGCTTGGCGCTGGGTTCGGTGTTGCGTCCATGGGCTGATTGTCGCGCCTGCCGGCCGCGTCCCGCCGGGCTACGGGGAGCGGCTCAAAAGGGGGTATCAAGCCACCGCAGCGTCTGCCCGCAGCTGGGCAATCTCGACCTCGTCGTAGCCCAGGCCCTGCAGCAACGCGGCCGTGTGCTGGCCCACCGTGGGCGGGTTGTGGCGCACGGCCAGGCGCTGGCCATCCATGCGCAGCGGCAGCAGCGTGGTGCGCGCGGTCTGGCCGGCACGCTCGCCATCGGGCAGCACCACTTCGGCCAGGCCGCCGGTGGCGTTGAGGTGTGGGTCGTCAAACAGCTGCTCCGGCCGGGAGATGGGGGCAAATGGCAGCTGGTGCTGCTCAAAGATGGCGGCCAGCTCGGCGGCCTTGTGCTGGGCCAGCCGCTGGCGCAGCAGCGGCATCAACGTGGGCCGGGCACGCACGCGGTCGTTGTTGCTCTGCAGCTGGGCATCGTTCTTCAGGTCCTCATAGCCCATGGCATCGCAGAACACGCGCCACTGCGCATCGCTGACGGCAGCCAGAAAAATCTGTTCGCCATCGCGGGCGGTGAACACGTCGTACATGGCCCAGGACGAGATGCGCTCGGGCATGGGCGCTGCGGCCTGGCCGGTGACGGCGTACTGCATCATGTGCTGGCCCACCAGGAAGACATTGTTCTCGAACAGGGCCGCATCGACCTCCTGGCCCTTGCCGGTCTGGGCACGCTGCATCAAGGCGGCCATGGCACCGATGGCGCCGAACATGCCGCCCATGATGTCGTTCACGCTGCTGCCGGCGCGCAGCGGATCGCCCGGGCGCCCCGTCATATAGGCCAGGCCTCCCATCATCTGCACCACCTCGTCCAGGGCGGTGCGGCGCTCGTAAGGACCGGGCAGGAAGCCGGTGTGGTTGACATAGACCAGACCGGGGTTGAGCTGGCGCAGCGTGGTGTAGTCCAGGCCGTATTTCTGCATCACGCCGGGTTTGAAGTTCTGCAGCACCACATCGGCCGATGCTGCCAGGCGAATCGCCACCTGCAGGCCCTGGGCGCTGCGCAGGTCGATGGCAATGCTCTGCTTGTTGCGGTTGAACATGGAGAAAAAGCCCGCACCCGCGCCCAGCAGGTGGCGCGTGCGATCGCCCTCCAGGGGCTCCACCTTGATGACCTCAGCGCCCAGATCGGCCAGCACCATGCCGCAGGACGGGCCCATCACCATATGGGAAAACTCCACCACGCGAATGCCTTGCAGAGGCAAAGACTTGGCGGCGGGGGTGGAGGCAGAAGAGTCAGTCATATCAGTATCCAGAGCGCTGGCCCCACACGCTGTGCAGCAGTGCAGCAGTGCAGCAGCGCATGCAAGCGGCGCACACCAAGGCCAGGAACAGCAAGCGAGGCCGCCCTTCAGCGGGGCCGCCGCCCCCGGAGGGAGAAGGGGCGAGGCGGTTCAGGGCTTGTATCTGCGGCCCATTGTAGAAAGCCCCCATGGTCATGCTCCTCACCTGGCCCCACCATTTGGGAAGCTGCCGCATTCCCAAGAGCGTGTTTCCAGTCTCTACACCGTCAGCTGGGGCGTGGCCCACTTGCAACACTTGCGGCTTTTTTGCCTGTTTTCTGCACTGTTTGCATGAATGCTCTACCTCTCGAGCTACCAAACTTGTAGCAGAATGCGATCCACGCTATATTCATTCCGACTTGACAGAGGGCCGCCCAAGGCCCTTTACCTCATCAACGACATGCGCAAGGAGAAGCGTCCATGAGCTCCAAGGAAAACGCCGCCATCAACCAGCTTTTTGAAAAGCTGGAGTGCCGCTACGCACTGCGTGTGCTGTGGGCGCTGCGCGACGGGCACCCCCAGACTTTCCGTTTGCTGCAAGACAGCGTGGGCGGTATCACCCCCAATACGCTGAACACCCGCATCAAGGAGCTGCGCGAGTGCGGCCTGCTGGAGCATGGCAGCGACGGCTACACCGTCACCACCCAGGGCCATGACCTGCTCAAACGCCTCAGCGACGTACAGGCTTTTGCCACGCGCTGGGCGGCAGCACGCGCCAAGAAGTAAGCTTTAGCGCTTGACCCCATCGGCCGCGCTGATTTTGGCGCGGACCGGACCACCATCAGGCCCCGGGCATGCCCGCAGGCCTGATTGTTTTGTTGATGACTTTCAAGGACTCCCAATGGCCCTGACCACCACCGCCTCCGGCCTGCAATATGAAGACACCGTCGTGGGCGAAGGCGCCGAAGCCGCCCGCGGCAAGAACGTGACCGTGCACTACACCGGCTGGCTCTACCAGGACGGCGTGCAAGGCGCCAAGTTCGACTCCAGCAAGGACCGCAACGACCCCTTCGTCTTCCCCCTGGGCGCCGGCATGGTGATCCGTGGTTGGGACGAAGGCGTGCAAGGCATGAAGGTGGGCGGCCAGCGCACCCTGATCATCCCCGCCGAGCTGGGCTATGGCGCCCGTGGCGCCGGCGGCGTGATCCCCCCCAACGCCACGCTGAAGTTCGACGTGGAGCTGCTGGCCATCTAAGCCCAGCGACCCATGCACCAAGGCGCCTCAGGGCGCCTTTTTCATTGCTGCATCGATAGGCCAATAGGCGACAGGGCAGCCGGAGCGGTCCGGCGCCATGCAGCCATCAGGCGCGACGCTGGCCCGCAGACAGTATCGAGATACGGCAAGGGCCAGCAACAAAGCATGAGGCGCTGTGTGGGCGCCTCAGCAAAAAGCACATCCCAAGAGCTATCCCCTCGAGAAGCTATCTCCTCGGACGGGTGAAGAGACTGACGGCCCAGGTCAGCAACACGCCGGCCGGCACCCCAAACACCGCCGCCGACACCGGCTGAATGCCAAACCACAAGCCATCGGCCAGCAGCACATGCGGCAGCCAGGCCTGCACCAAAGGCGCATGCGAGAGCATGTAGTACAGCGTCACCGCCAACCCGCCCAGCATGCCGGCCAACGCGCCCTGGCGGGTGGTGCCGCGCCAGAAGATGCCCATCACCATCACCGGCACAAAGGCCGAGGCGGCCAGCGAGAACGAGGCCGTGACCATGGGCAGGATGTCCGAGGAGCGCCGCCCGGCCACAAAGGCTGCGGCCAGCGCCACGGCCAGCAGCGCGAACTTGGACAAAATCACCCGCTGCTCCGGCGTCACCCGGCCAGGGCGGGCATGAAAGTACAGGTCCCGCACCAGGGCATTGCTGATGGCCAGCAGCAGGCCATCGGCCGTGGACAGCGCGGCCGCCAGCCCACCGGCCGCCACCAGGCCCGAGACCACAAAGGGCAGGCCCGCAATCTCGGGCGTGGCCAGCATGATCAGATCGGCGCCCAGGCGGATTTCACCAAACTGCACCCGGCCATCGCCATTCATGTCCTCCACCGACAACAGGGCCGGGTCCACCCTGGCCCACTGGCCCATCCAGTTGGGCAGCTCGTCAAAGCGCACCCCCACCAGGTTGTTCAGCACCTCGTACTTCACCAGGGCCGCCAGGGCCGGCGCCGTCAGGTACAGCAGGCCGATGAAGAACAGCGTCCAGGCCACCGAGGTGCGCGCCCCCGACACCGAAGGCGCCGTGTAATAGCGCGTGAGCAGATGCGGCAGCCCGGCCGTGCCCACCATCAGGCAGAACATCAGTGCCAGAAAATTGATGCGGGCATCCCGGTACTCGGCCTGCTGGGCCGGCGTGCCGTCCGGGTCGCCCGCAAAGGGCTGGCTGTGGTGCGGCAGCCCTCCCATGGGTTTGGAGCGCTCCAGGCTCTCTGCCATTTCATGCTGCCAGCGCAGCCTGGCCGCATCGGCATCACGCGGCAGATCGGCATATTCACGGCTGGCCGTCACCAGCTGGCCCACATCGCCGCCCTCGGTGCGCAGGCTGCGGATATGTTCGGCCAGCGCCATGCGCTCCTGCTCCAGCGACTGGGGCAGCATATTCAGCTTGTACTGGATGATTTCGGCGCGGTGGCGGTAGGCGTCCTGCACCTCCTGCTCGGCCACGGAATCCAGCAAGCCCTCTTCCAGGCTGGCAATCTTGGTCAGCTGCCCGCCATAGGCCATGGCCGCCACGGGGTTTCCCAGCTGCTTGTAAGCCAGCCAGGAGACGGGGATCAAAAAGGCCAGCAGGATCACCACATACTGGGCCACCTGCGTCCAGGTGATGGCCCGCATGCCCCCCAGAAAAGAGCACAGCAGCACGCCGCCCAGGCCCAGCATGATGCCGATCTCGAACTGCACCCCCGTCAGGCGCGAGGCAATCAGGCCCACGCCATAAATCTGCGCCACCACATAGGTGAAGGAGCACATGACCGTGGCCAGCGCCGCAATGATGCGTGGCCAGCGTCCGCCAAAGCGCACCTGGAAAAAATCCGGCACGGTGTAGAGCTTCATGGCGCGCAGATAAGGCGCCACCAGCATGGCCACCAGGCAAAAGCCCCCGGTCCAGCCCAGCAGATAGGCCAGGCCGCCGGGCTGCCCCGGCGTGCCGCCAAAGCCCTGCAGATACAGCGCACCAGACAGGCTGATGAAGGAGGCGGCACTCATCCAGTCCGCCGCCGCTGCCATTCCGTTGTACATGGGCGGAATGCGCCGCCCGGCCACGTAATAGTCCTCGGGGTTGCTGGTGCGGGCGTAGACCCCAATGCCCGCATACATCATCACCGTCAGGAACAGAAAAATGGGGCCTATCCAATGGCGCGCCAGGCCTTGCTGCTCGGCCCAGACCATGGCGGCCAGAAACGCCAGCACCCCCAGCACATACAGCGCCAGCATGCGGTGCAGGCGCCAGAGGTAACGTGGGGAGGTGGGAGAGAGGGCGCTGCTGCTGGGGGCGTTACTCGGGCCGGCCATGGTGCGCCGCCTGGGCACTGCGGCGGCGCGCAGTGTCGTTGCGTTCAAACTGATCCATGGCTACACAGTAAATGACAACCAGCAGCATGAATATCAGGACTGCCCCTTGGGCGGCCATCCAGTAAGCCAGAGGCCAGCCTTGCCCCCAGGCCTGCAGATCGCGCGCAAAAAAGCAGGCCCCAAATGACACCACCACCCAGACTGTCAGCAAGACTGCTTTCAGCCAGAGGTGGTGGGTGTCGTGCAGATCGGGGGGAAACGTCACCCCGTCTGCCGCAGACGCCTCATGTGGAAGTTCAATCCGGTGCATGGGGCGTCCGCTGCCGTCGGCTGCCTTAGCCTGCCAGGCGCTGCCAGGTGGCCACCACGCTGTCAGGATTCAGCGAGATGGAGGAAATACCCTGATCGGACAGCCATTGGGCGAAGTCGGGATGATCCGACGGGCCCTGGCCGCAGATGCCCACGTACTTGTTCTGTGCGAGGCAGGCGGAGATGGAGCGCTCCAGCATCTTCTTGACGGCGGGATCGCGCTCGTCGAAGTCGGCAGCCAGCAGCTCCAGACCGGAGTCACGGTCCAGGCCCAGGGTCAGCTGGGTCAGGTCGTTGGAACCGATGGAGAAGCCGTCGAAGTACTCCAGGAACTCGTCGGCCAGGATGGCGTTGGAAGGCACTTCGCACATCATGATCAGCTGCAGGCCGTTGTCGCCGCGCTTCAGGCCGTTCTCGGCCAGCAGCTCGGTCACGCGCTTGGCCTGGCCCAGCGTGCGCACGAAAGGAATCATGATCTTGACGTTGGTCAGGCCCATGTCCTCACGCACGCGCTTGAGCGCTTCGCATTCCATGCGGAAGGCTTCGCCGAAGTCCTTGGAGATGTAGCGCGCTGCGCCACGGAAGCCCAGCATGGGGTTTTCTTCCTCGGGCTCGTAGCGGCTGCCGCCGATGAGCTTGCGGTACTCGTTGGACTTGAAGTCCGACATGCGCACGATCACGGGCTTGGGCCAGAAGGCTGCCGCAATGGTGGCCACGCCTTCGGCGACCTTGTCCACGTAGAAGGCGCGGGGCGATGCATGGCCACGGGCCACGGATTCCACGGCCTTCTTCAGGTCGGAGTCCACGGCCGGGTAGTCCAGGATGGCCTTGGGATGCACGCCGATGTTGTTGTTGATGATGAATTCCAGGCGGGCCAGACCCACGCCTTCGTTGGGCAGCTGGGCAAAGTCAAAGGCCAGCTGGGGGTTGCCCACGTTCATCATGATCTTGGTCTTGATGGCGGGCATTTCGCCGCGGGTGACTTCGGTGACTTCGGTTTCCAGCAGACCGTCGTAGATCTTGCCGGTATCGCCTTCGGCGCAGGACACGGTCACCAGGGTGCCGTCCTTGAGCAGCTCGGTGGCATCACCGCAGCCCACCACGGCAGGGATACCCAGCTCGCGCGCAATGATGGCGGCGTGGCAGGTACGGCCACCGCGGTTGGTGACGATGGCGGCGGCCTTCTTCATCACCGGCTCCCAGTTGGGGTCGGTCATGTCGGTCACCAGCACGTCGCCCGCCTGGACCTGGTCCATCTGCGAGATGTCGGACACCAGGCGCACAGGGCCGGTACCGATCTTCTGGCCAATGGCGCGGCCTTCGGCCAGCACGGGGCCGGTGCCCTTGAGCTTGTAGCGCATCTCGGCCTGGCCCTTGGCCTGGCTCTTCACGGTCTCGGGGCGCGCCTGCAGGATGTAGATCTGGCCATCCGTGCCGTCCTTGCCCCATTCAATGTCCATGGGGCGGCCATAGTGCTGCTCGATCACCAGCGCGTAATGCGCCAGCTGCTGCACTTCGGCATCGGTCAGCGAATAGCGGTTGCGCAGCTCGGGGGCCACGTCGGTGGTCTTGACCAGCTTGCCGTCGGCAGCCTTTTCCTCGGGCGTGGCAAACACCATCTGGATCAGCTTGGAGCCCAGATTGCGACGGATCAAGGCCTTCTTGCCGGCCTTGAGCATGGGCTTGTGCACATAGAACTCGTCAGGGTTGACGGCGCCCTGCACCACGGTTTCACCCAGGCCGTAGCTGGAGGTGATGAAGACCACTTCTTCAAAGCCCGATTCGGTGTCGATGGTGAACATCACACCGGCAGCGCCCAGGTCGGAACGCACCATGCGCTGCACGCCGGCGGACAGGGCCACCACGTCATGCTCAAAGCCCTTGTGCACGCGGTAGGAGATGGCGCGGTCGTTGTACAGCGAGGCAAACACTTCCTTCATCTTGTGCAGCACGTCTTCGATGCCCACCACGTTGAGGAAGGTTTCCTGCTGGCCTGCGAACGAAGCGTCGGGCAGGTCTTCGGCCGTGGCCGAGGAGCGCACGGCAAACGAGGCCTGGGCGTTGCCGCCTTGCAGCTCGATGAAGGCGGCGCGGATGGCGGCTTCCAGATCGGCCGGGAAGGGCTGGGCCTCCACCATGGTGCGGATCTCGGCGCCGACAGCGGCCAGGGCTCGAACATCGTCCACATCCAGGGCCGCCAGCTTGGCGGAGATCTTGCCGGCCAGGCCTTCGTGGGCCAGGAAGTCGCGGAAAGCGTGGGCCGTGGTGGCAAAACCTGTGGGCACGCGCACGCCCTGGGGCAGCTGGGAAATCATTTCACCCAGCGATGCGTTCTTGCCGCCGACGACTTCAACGTCGCTCATGCGCAGGTTTTCGAACGGAACGACCAGAGCGGTCGCCTCAAAACGTTCAGACATGGGAAGCTCCAAAGTTAAAAACCGGCTCATTCGCTCAGGCCTGCTCGGCAGCCCTGCAGCAAATCCCCCACATCTGGCAGCACACACTTTGCTGTTCTGGATGTTGGTGTTGTGCGAACGTGGGGGTGAAATTGGGAATAATGGGCGCCATTGTAGGCTCGCCGTACAAAGTCTAGGTCGACTGCGGGCTGTTCGTTTTTTTGACATTGGGCACTGCCATGCATACGCGCACCGTTTTTGTCGTCTCGGACGGCACAGGTATTACCGCCGAGACCTTTGGCTCGGCCTTGATGACCCAGTTCAACGTCAAGCCCCGCCTGGTGCGCATTCCCTTTGTGGACTCGGCGGACAAGGCCCACCAGGCCGTGCGCCAGATCAACCACGCCGGTGATGTGGAGGGCAAAAAGCCCATCGTCTTCACCACCGTGGTGCACCCCGAAGTCCAGCAAATCATCAAAAACGGCTGCAAAGGCATGCTGCTGGACATGTTCGGCACCTTTGTGCAGCCGCTGGAAGACGAGCTGGGCGAAAAATCCATGCACCGTGTGGGGCGCTTTTCGGACGTCAGCCACAGCAAGGAATACTTCGACCGCATGGAGGCCATCAACTACACCCTGGCCCATGACGACGGCCAGAGCAACCGCGACCTGGCCGGCGCCGATGTGATCCTGGTGGGCGTGAGCCGCTCGGGCAAGACCCCGACCAGCCTGTACCTGGCCATGCAGTTCGGCCTGAAAGTGGGCAACTACCCCTTGATTCCCGAGGACTTTGACCGTCGCCAGCTGCCCCCGGCGCTGGAGCCGCTGCGCAAAAAACTGTTTGGCCTGACGATTGACCCCAGCCGTTTGTCGTCCATCCGCAACGAACGCCGCCCGGACTCCAAATACGCCAGCCTGGAAAACTGCCGCCATGAAGTGGCCGAGGCCGAGGCCATGATGCGCCGCAGCAGCATCAAGTGGCTGTCGACCACCACCAAGTCCATCGAAGAGATCGCCACCACCATCTTGCAGGAAGTGCTGCCCGAGCGCCTGGGCCATTACTGAGAGCGTGTTCACGATCTCCTCGCGACGCGCCAGTGTCTTTGCGGGATGGGATACAAGGCGCGATACCGCAGCAATAGCCGCGCTATTGCGAGGATTCGCAACACCGTAGACCGCCCGCAAAGCCACTGGCCCTTCGGGTTGGAGCGAAATCGGGCTATTTTCTAGCGCTGAAGCACAGCTTGCACACGGGTGCAAGCTGCGCCTCATCACTTCGAACTCATCCCGATTGCGCTTCAACGCGCCTGCGTAGAGATCGTGAACACGCTCTGAGCCCGGCGGACCACGCGCTCGCCAGCGACAGCCTCCCGGTTTGCCGTGAGGCTGTCTTGCTTTCCAAGCGCTGCCAACGGGATCTGCAGCTTTGGCTGCAGGGGCAGCACTTCGAGCAGATAGTCCACCAGCGCCCTCACCTTGGCCGGCACATATTGCCGGTCGCGAAAGCAGGCAAAAAAGTCCAGCGTCTCTTCCACGAACTGCAGGGCCTGGCCCGCGCCATAGGCCTGCACCGGCGGCATGGGAGGCATGGGCAAATGCACCAGGCGCCCCTGGCGCACCTGCTCGTGCACCAGAAAGAAGCCGGCCCAGATCAGGCCGCCCCCGGCCACCGCCATCTCCACCAGCGCGTCGATGTCGTTGGCAATGGCGGCAATGCACAGTTGCGGCTCCACACGCCGGCCTTCGCTGTAAAACGGCCAGCGCATGATGCGCCCATCCATCTCGCGCCGGTACAGCAGGCAGCGGTGCTGCAGCAAGTCCTCGGCCGTGCGCGGCCAGCCATGGGCCTGCAGATAGGCCGGAGCGGCATACAACCTGCGCGGCACCTCCACCAGGGGGCGCACGGCCATGCCCGGCTCCAGCACATCGCGGTAGCGCACGCTGATGTCCACATCCTCCTTGAGCACATCCACCTGCCGGTCCACATTCAGCAGTTCCAGCGACAGCTTGGGATGGCGCGCGGCAAAGGCCGGCAGCAACGGCGCCAGTACATGGCGGCCAAAAGCGGCCATACAGGCAATGCGCAGCCGGCCCTGCAGCTCGCCATGCAGCTGCGACAGATCGGACTGGGCTTTTTCCAGCTCACCCAGCACCGGCGCCACCCGCGCCAGATAGCGCTCGCCGGCCTCGGTCAGTGCCATGGAGCGCGTGGTGCGGGTGATCAAGCGTGTGCCCAGCTCGCGCTCCAGCCGCGCGATGTTCTGGCTGGCCGCCGCCGGCGTGATGCCCAGCTGGCGCGCTGCCGAGGCGATGGAGCCTCCCTCCAGGGCTTTGACAAAGGTTTCGATGGCGCGCAGATTCGGCATATCCAATAACTGATGGAGCGATCAATTCGTAAATTTAACTTACGAGTCTAGCAAGCTGCGCTGCGCTACCGCTGCGAGCAGCTGCTGCGTACAGTCTGCCCATTCGACCGTAGCGCCCCGCCCGGCACAACAAGCAACACACACCATGACACGTACATCCACCCCCTCTTCCCAGCCCGCTGCGGCACGCACCCGCCGCAAACTGCCCCGCCCCTACGCCCCCGTGGTGTTTGCCTTCTATATGTCGGCCATCATGGCCCTGCTGATGTGTGCGGCCATCGTCGGCATCAACAGCGGCTTCAGCAACGGCTATCTGCTGCGCGTGCTGGGCGCCTATGTGTTCGCCATGCCCATTGCCTTTGCCTGCGTGATGCTGGTGCGCCCCCTGGTCACACGCTTGGTGGCGGCCACCGTGGATATCTGATGGCCTGCATGGCTGGTAGCACCTAGATAAAAAGAGAGCATCCTGCGTAGGATGCTCTTGGTTTTCACGGACAAATAGCCTGATTAGATACTTGTCTCAGGCACTGTTGTGAAGTGATGTTCCGAAGCCGGGAGTTCGCCCCGGCGGGCGAGCTCCTTTCTTGCTCGTGCAAGAAAGGAGCCAAAGAACACGCCCCTGCTATCCCCGTCCCCAGCGCTGTCGCGCCAGGGCAACCTGCGTCACCCAACACACCGGGCCTGCCGCGGAACTCGCTTTGCGCTTTCAGCGCTCCGCTCGAACAGCCGCGGCAAGTCAGTTGACGAAGCATGACTGTCCTTCGGCAGCCATGCGGCCCTGTGTGCTGTGCGCCGCAGGCGTGTATGGGGACAACCGCAGCGCCAGCAGTGTGACGAAGCCCCGGGCATTGAGGGTTTAGAGATAAGGTTCGCCTACAGCGCAGTCCACGCAGGACAGGTATTCGGCTCCCGCCTTCCCCCTTTTGCCCATGGCTCGGCGCGCAGAGCCCGGGGCGGGCAGCTGTGCCGCAGGACACAGCTGCTTCGTGAACTGACTCGCCGCGGTTGTTTGAGTGAAGCGGCTATGCCGCGCAGCGAGTTCTGCGGCGCCGCCCTGGGATGGAGCACCGAACTTGCCCGCAGCGAAGCGCAGGGACATGGGCAGCAGGGGCGGTTTCTTTTGCTTCGTTTTCTTGAGCGTTCAAGAAAATGAAGTCGCCTGCCGGGGCGAGTCCCGGTCTCGGAATGTCATGTGCAAACAGCAGCACAATTCGTCGTGACGCTTCATCTGAGGTATGTGGCTAATCAGGACAAATAGCTTTCAAACCATGTGCAGGCCTGCACAGCACGCTCTCAAAAAATCAAGCGTGTGGGTAGGAGCTCAGCCATGCACACGGTATACCCGCCCGGTCTGCACCCCTTCCACGCTGCGCCGGTAGGCCAGAGCCAGACATGGGGTAGCAACTCAACCCACTCAGTCCGGCTTGGCGGCCTGCTGCGACTTTTCTGCGGCCTCGGCTTCTTCTGCCTCCTGCCGCTCCCTGGCCATTTGCTCCACCAGTTGCTCACGCCCCTGCTTGGCCACGGCAATCAGCTGGGCGCGGTCTTTATGGTGGGGGTACATGCGCTCGGCCAGCTCCAGGTTGTGGGCACGAAAGCGCTCTGTCATGCGTTCGGCCTGCTCGAGGCTTTGGCCCGCCAGTTCCAGCACGCTGCGTGCCGACAGCAGACTGGACTCGAAGACCTCGCGCTCCGCATGCTGCACACCCAGATCGCGCAGCTGGTACCAATGGTTCATATCGCGCGCCCGGGCCACGATCTGCAGCTGGGGGAAATGCTTGCGCGCCAGCGTGGCGATCTTGATGGACTGCTCGGCCGAGTCCACGGCAATCACCAAAATTTTCGCCTTTTCGGCGCCGGCAATGCGCAGCAGGTCCATGCGTGTGGCATCGCCAAAGAACACCCGGTAGCCAAAGGTGTGGGCCACCTCCAGCATTTCCACGCTGTGGTCCAGGATGGTGGAGGGAATGCCCTGGGCCAGCAGCACGCGGGCCACGATCTGTCCATAGCGACCAAAGCCGGCAATGATGATTTGCGCATCCTGGGGCTCGGCAATCTCCTCGGCCTGGGGCTCTTCGATCTCGCAGACGCTCCGCCCCAGCAGCAGCTTGTCCAGCAGCACCAGCAGCAAAGGGCCCAGCAGCATGGACAGAGCCACAGCCGCCACGAGCATGGACGAGACGCTGCGCTCGAACACCTGGTACTGGGCCGCGTTCTGGAACACCACAAAGGCAAATTCCCCGCCCTGCGCCAGCAGCAGCGTGAACACCGGACGCTCACGCCAGGGCAGTTGCATGCGGCGCGCCAGCAGCCACAGCACGGCGGCCTTGAGCGCCAGAAAGCCCAGCACCAGAGCGGCCATGGTCCAGGGGGCCAGCAGCAGCACGCCGAAGTCGATGCTCATGCCCACGGCCATGAAGAACAGGCCCAGCAGCAAGCCCTTGAAGGGCTCGATATTGGTTTCCAGCTCGCTGCGGTATTCGCTGTCGGCCAGCAGCACGCCGGCCAAAAAGGCGCCCAGGGCCATGGACAGGCCCAGTTGCACCATCAGCATGGCCATGCCGATCACCAGCAGCAGCGAGGCGGCGGTAAAAATCTCTGTGGTGCGGCTGCGCGCAATCCAGCGCAGCAATGGGCGCAACAGCCAGCGTCCGCCCAGGCCCACCAGGGCCAGCGTGCCCACGGTCTTGGCAATTTGCAGCCACAGCAGATGCTCGCCCTGCGCAGCCTCGGCGGCCTTGGCCGCACCCAGAATCGGAATCAAGGCCAGGATGGGAATGGCCGCCACGTCCTGGAACAGCAGTATCGAAAAACTGGCCTGGCCGCTGGGCGTGCGCATCAGATTACGCTCGCCCAACACCTGCAGGCTGATGGCTGTGGACGACAGCGCCAGACCCAGGGCCGCAATCAGGCTGGTGCGCCAGGAAAAGCCCAGGGCCCAGCCGGCCGCAAACAAAATGCCCGTGCAAACCAGCATCTGCGCCATGCCCCAGCCCAGAATCGGCCTGCGCATCTCCCACAGCCGTTGGGGTTGCAGCTCCAGGCCGATGACGAACAGCATCAGCACCACGCCAAATTCGGCAAAGTGCAGGATGTCGTCCACATTGCTGACCAGGCCCAGGCCCCAGGGCCCCATGGCAATGCCAGCCCCCAGGTAGCCAATGATGGCGCCCAGGCCCAGGGCCCGTGCAAGGGGTACGGCCAGCACCGCAGCGCTGAGGTAGACAAAGCCGTAGCTCAGCCAGATGGGGGCTTGGTGTTCCATAGGGGCTCAAAAGTCGCGGGCAGCTGCACATTTTGAGGGCTTTTTGGCGCAACCCGGCGGGCTGCAGACGGTCGTCTCATGGCCGCATCCAAATCAGGAGCACCAACTGCTTATGGGGCAAAGGCTGGCCCAGTGCTCCCTCTCAGCCAACGCCTGCCAGCATCGCCCCGGGCAAGCTGCCCTGGTTTTTTACCGGGCGGGAATGGCCAGCCACTCTTGCGCAGGGGCGTCGCCAGCGGGGCGCTGGATCCAGATCAGGCGCATGCGTGCCTGCACCTCGGGTGTGGCCCAGGCTGGAGGCGGGCGGCGGTGCGGGGTTGCTGCATGCCCTTCCACGTCGAAAGCCAGATCTTGCTTGACGTTGGCCAGCGCAAACTCAATCAGCTTCTTGCTGGCCTGGTCGGTGATGAGGTGGTTGGTGCTGTTGTAGGCCGCTGCGCGGCCGGTTTCGGGGTCCAGCAGCAGGGTGTAAGGCAGTTTGGCCTTTTGGTCGGAGGAGAAGGTTTCCATGTTGTGCTGCGCTTGCGCGCCTGTAGTGGTCGAGTTCGGTATGAAGCTCGCTGACAAGGATTCTCCTCTGATTGGCTCTCCCCCTGGGCCAAGGCGCTGCACAAGCCTCAAAAACCTGGGTGCACACCGCCTCTGCGGCAGCGGCGCCCCCAGCTTCAAACAGTGCCATCCGACTGTCGCTGCGGGCTACAGCAGGCACCGGCAATGAATTGCGGTGTGCCGTCGCTGGCGGCCGAAAACTCGCCCTGCATGCGCCACACGCGGGCAATGGTGGCCAGGGTCAGCACCTGCTGCACAGCTCCCCATTGCGCGGCGGCACCCTGGCCGGGCAGCAGCAGCACATCGTCGGCATAGCGCAGCGCCAGGTTCAGGTCATGCAACACCACCACCACGCCCAGGCCGTCCTGGCGGCTCCGCGCACGCACCAGGGCCATGGCCTGGTGCTGGTGCTGCAGGTCTAGCGCGGCCGTGGGCTCGTCCAGCAGCAGCCAGCGGCTGCCGCCCACATCGCCTTCAGGGCCGGCTACCCCATGGATTTGCGCCAACGCCCGCGCCAGCTGCACCCGGGCACGTTCACCGCCGGACAAAGAAGCCATCTCGCGCTGGGCCAGGGCCGCCACGCCCGTGGCCTGCAGGCAGTGCTGCACGATGGCAGCCTCATCCGGCGCCGGGGCCTGGCGGTGCGGGTAGCGCCCCATATCCACCACGTCCTGCACGGTGAAGGCAAAGGCCAGCTGCGTGTCCTGGTGCATTACCGCCATGCGGCGGGCGCGCTGGGTGGACGGCTGCCGTGCCAGCGGCTGGCCATCCCACAGCAGCAGACCTTGGCGCGCCGGCTGCTGGCCGCACAGCGCGGCCAGCAGAGTGGATTTGCCCGCTCCGTTGGGGCCCAGAATCGCCGTCACCCGCCCCGGGCGCAGCCTGGCATCCACCTGGGCCAGCAGCGGCCCACGCCGCTGCGCCGCAATCTGCAGGCCCTGGCAATGCAGGCCGCCGTGCGCACCCCGGGCTGGTTCCAGGCCTTGCAGCATGGCGGCCTCTTCCTCGGTCAAAGCATTCACAGCCCACTCCTGAACTGCCGCAGCATCCACAAAAACAGGGGCACACCAACAAAGGCCGTCAGCACGCCCAGGGGCATTTCGGCCGGCTGCACCACGGTACGCGCCAGGGCGTCGGCCCCGACCACCAGGGCCGCGCCCAGCAGGGCCGAGCCCGGCAGCACCACACGGTGGTCAGGCCCCGCAATCAGGCGCACACCATGGGGGGCCACCAGGCCGATGAAACCGATGATGCCGGTGGCCGAGGTCACGGCGCCCACGGCCAGGGCCGTGACCACCACGATCAGGCGTTTGCTGCGCTCCACCGGCACGCCCAGCAACTGGGCCTGGGCCTCGCCCAGGGCCAGCGCATTCAGCGGCCGGGCCAGGCGCCGCGCCGCCAGCGCACACAGCAGCACCACAGCGCCCACCAACAGCACCGAAGGCCAGTGCGACTGGCCCAGGCTGCCCATCAGCCACAGCTGCAGATTGCGCAACTGCTCGTCGCTGGACACATAGCTCAGATAACCCAGGCCGGCGGCGGCCAGTGCATTGATGGCAATACCGGCCAGCAGCATCAAGCCCACACGGGTGCCGCCCTGGGTCTGGGCCAGCAGATAGATCATCACGGTCACCCCCATGCCGCCTCCAAAGGCCGCCAGCGCCAGCACCCAGCTGCCCAGGCCCAGCTTCATGCCCGGCAACCAGGTCTGGCCCAGCACGATGGTGAAGGCCGCCGCCAGTGCCGCACCGCTGCTGACACCAATCAGCCCCGGATCGGCCAGCGGGTTGCGAAACAGTCCCTGCATCAGCGCGCCGGCCAGACCCAGCCCTGCGCCCGCCGCCACACCCAGCATCAGCCGTGGCAGGCGGATATGCAAAAACACCAGCGCCTGCGTGGCCTGGCCGCCCTGCCCCTCCTGCCCGGTCAGCCACTGGCCCAGCATGCGCAGCAGCTGGCCCGGGGCAATGGCGTAAGCACCTTGGGCACTGGCCCATAGCAGGGTCAGCACGGCTAGCAGCGCCAAGCCGGCCAGCGCTGCAGCCGGCGCCAAACGCCCACTGGGCAAGCGCCATGCGGCCCTCGCCGGCGGGGTCAGGGCCTGGGTCATGCCACCACCTGTTGCAGCAATTGCGTGTGCAGTTGGCGCACGGCCGAAGGCAGGCGCGGGCCAAAGCCCATCAGGTGGTTGGCCTCCATGGCCACTAGGGCACGCCTGGCGTGGGCCGGGGTCAAGGCCAGCTCGGGCCGCTTCCAGAAGGCCTGCTCGCCGCCCATGGCTTCCAGGCCCTGGGTGGTGGTCACCAGCACCTGGGGGGCTACGGCAGCCATGGCCTCGGCCGCCAGCGGCCGGTAGCCCGCGAACTGCTGCACCACATTCTGTGCACCTGCCATCTGCAGCAGGGCATGGGCCGCCGTGCCCGTGCCAGCCACCATGGGCGTGCCGCTGTGCGCCAGGATGAACAGTGCACGGGGCTGCGTGCGGGCCCGTACCACCTCGGCCTGCGTGGCCTGCCATTGCTGCTGCAGCTGCAAGGCCAGGGCCTCGGCCGCCGCCTGCCTGCCGGTGGCGCGACCGGCCATGCGCAGCTTGGCCAGCACCTCGGCCCAGTCATGGGTAGCAGCCACCACCTCCACTTGCACACCGGCAGCGCGCAGCTGATCCAGCACCGTGGCCGGGCCGGATTCACCGGCCCCAATCACGACACCGGGCCGGAGCGACAGCACCCCTTCGGCCGAGAGCTGGCGCAGATAACCCACCTTGGGTGTACGCGCCGCAGCGTCGGGGTAAAGGCTGGTGGTGTCCGTGGCCACCAGCATGTGCTCAGCGCCCAGGGCATAGACCGCCTCGGTCACCGCACCGCCCAAACTGATGATGCGGCGTGCTGCCACGGCTCCTGCAGCTTCTTTTTTGGAAGCAGCCGCCTGGCCCCAGCCCGCGCCCGTCCATGCCAGGGCCGTGCCCGCCACCAGCCGCTGCAGTGCGGCTCTGCGTTTCAAGTTCAATTTCTTCATCTCCCTATTCCATGACGCTGCGCCGTGCGGGCCGCCCCCTCACCCCTGCCCTCTCCCCCCAAGGGGCGAGGGAGAAAAACCTGGGGGCGCTTCATTGCAAGCTCTCAGCCAAATCGCGCCACTGCGGCAGCTCGGGCTGGCCGGGTTTGCGCACGCCAAAGAACATGGCCACCACCTCGCCCGTGTCGTCAAACACCTCCACCGAGGTCACCACACCATCGGCCGTGGGCTTGCGCACCAGCCAGACGCTGCGCACGCGATCCGTGCGCAGGTGCAGATTGAAGCCGGGGTCCAGCACATTGATCCACTGGGCGCCCGGGGTGTCCATGGGCACGATGCGCTGCACAGGGCCGGAGTGAATCTGTATGCAGCCCTTGCTGCCGGCAAACACCATGATGGGCGTGGCCGCCTCCGCCGCACGCTGCAGCAGCGCGGTCACCACCGTGGTGGCCAGGGGCTGGCAGAACTCGCCCTGGGTCAGTCGGAAGCTTTGCTGGCGCTCGCAGCCAAACTTTTTCAGCAGGCCGAAGAATTCGTGCGTGTCCTGCATGGCGGCCCAGGCGCTGCGCAGGCCGGCCGCGTCGATGCTGGCATCGGGCGCCACGGCGGGCTGGGGTGCAGCGGGCTTGAAACCATGCTCGCCCCCCACATCGGCAAAGTGCGCCACCAGGGCCTGCCAGGCCGCCAGGTCGGTGGCGGGGCGGGCATAGACCTTGTGCACGGCCACACCGGCTGCGTCAAAAAACTGCAGGCTGTGGGCGGTGCTGCCGCCGCGACCGGGCTCGACAACGGCATAGCCGGCATGCCAGTGCATAAAGAACAGGCGCAGGTCGATGTCGGGATTCACGCACAGGCCTATGGGGCCTTGCTGCGTCAGATTGCGGTAGATGCCGTCTTTCTCATGCACCACGGTTTCGTTGCGGGTGAGCGCCATCACCGGGCCACAGGCTTCCAGGGCCTGCAAAACGGCCAGCCACTGCCCGCCGCGCAAGGGCGTGGCCTGCAGCGACTGATCATGTGTACCGGTGTGGGACTGAACCACGGCGCCTTCGCTCAGGCCTATGGCCTGGGCCGCATCCTTGGCGCGTCGGCCTGCGGCACGCTGGCTGGCAAAGGCGGCGCGCACGGCGGCGGCATCGCTGAAGGTGGAGAGGGTCTGGCGGTCCATGGTGGCGGTGTTCATTGCAAAGTCTCCAGGGGGGCGTGCCAAAGCACTTCGGGGGTATGGGTGGCGGCGGGGTGATCGGGCCTGGGCGCCAGGGCCGCAGTGGTGGCGGCCTCGGCCTGGCTGTGCAGCTGGCGGCGCAGGCTGTCCATATGCTGCTCGGCGTAATCTGCGGCGTAGTGGGCGGTGTAGTGGGCAGCACAGGCCATCCAGCGCGTGCGCAGACGCAGCAGCAGGGCCTGCATATCGCAGGACAGCTTGGGCCCCTGCAGGCTGTGCACCAGGGCGCCCAACTGGTCGGCCACCTTGGCGGCCATGGGCCCTTTGTGGGCCGGACAGCAGCCGTGGGCAAAGCCCGTCATCAGCGCCAGCGTGGCGGCCAGCACGGCTTCTGGCTCGGACAGCAGGTATTCCTCGTCCTGGTTGGCGGGGTGGCTCTCGGCCTGTGGGTGTGGTGTGACGTCGTGGGGCATGGGGGACTCCTGTGGCTCAGAAATGAAAACGCTGCCAGCGCTGGATGCGCGGCCACTGTCTGCTATGGTTTTAAAAGTCCATCACCAACGAAACACGCAGATTGCGCCCGGGCTGGCTATAGGCATCGATGGCTGCACGCTCGGAAGCCACGCTCACGCCGCGCACATCGGCCCAGTTCCAGTACTTGCGGTCGGTCAGATTGAACAAGCCCACATTGAGGCGCAGCCCTTTGCGCAGCGCCATCTGTGCCGTGAGGTCCAGCACGGTGAAGGAGGGGGTGAGAAAGAGCGCGCTGCTGTTCTGGGGCACATCGCCTTGTTTTTTGGTGGCCGTGTGCGTGGCGGCCAGCTCCCAGTTCCAGCGCGCGGCCTTCTGGCCCAGGCCCAGCTTGATCTGGTGTGGCGAGATGCTTTCCAGCCCCTGACCGTCTTCGCCCGTTCCCTTGGTATAGCCATAGCCGCCGCGCAGCTGCCAGGCGCCACCCCATGAGCGCCCGAGCTCGGTCTTGGCCTTGAGCTCTATGCCCTTGATGGTGGCGCGTGCCTGGTTGCGTGATTGCTGCAGCGTGATGACGGGGGAAGTGCCTATGGAGCCGGCATTGGCATAGCGCTCGATGAAGTTGCGGTATCGGCCATAGAAGGCATTGGCCTCCCATTGCACGGAACCTTCGGCCCCGCGCAGCCCCAGGTCGAAGTTGTTGCTGGTTTCAGCCTTGAGGTTGGGATTGGGCAGGATGTAGTAGCCGTAGTAGGGCGTGACGTTGCCAAAGAAGTTGTTCAACTCGCCCGCTGAAGGCGCACGAAAGCCGCGCGCGTAATTGGCAAACAATTGCGTGCCGCCTCCCAGGCGCCACTGCGCGCCCAGCTGGGGCAACCAGGCATCAAAGCGCTTGGAGACGGCTGTGGCGCCGGAGGCACCCATATTGATGCTGCTGGCATCGGCCTGCACATCCACGGACTCATAACGCAGGCCGGGCTTCAGGGTCAGCCGGCCCAGCTCCACGGTGTCTTGCACAAAAGCGCCCCAGCGCGTGGTCTGGGTGTCCGGGCCCTTGGGCACGGCCGTGGTCACGCCCCGGTCGGTGGACAGGCTCTGGGGCTTGCTGTCCATGCGGCTCAGGTCCAGGCCGTAATGCAGCGCATGTTTGCCCAGTTGCTTGCGCGCCTGCAAGCCGGCCTGCAGCATGCGCTCGTCATAGCTGTGCTCGCGCAGGCGCAGCCCCTGGGTGGTGGTGTCTACATTCAGCTGCTGGGTGGAGCTGCTGTCCTGCCAGGCCAGGTAGCCGGTGAGCAGATCGACCGCAGCAGAGTCCAGGCGGAAATCCGATTTGAGCGAGACGCGATTGCGCGTGCTGCCATTGCGGTCGGTGTGGCTTTTGGTGCTGCCGTTGGCAAAGTCATGCAGGTTGTTGACCCATGTGGTCTGGCTGCGCTGCTCGGCAGTGAGCACATGGCTTTGGCCGGCATGGGGTTGGAACACCAGCTTGGCCAGTGCCGAATGGCGGCGCTGGTCTTGCGGATTGGCCTCGGTGCGCGCCAGACCGGTGCCACCCACCGTGCCCATGGTTTCCGTCTCGTCGCTCCAGTCGCCATTGAGTGCAAAAAGCCATTGCAACTGCTCCGATGCCTTGCCTGCCAGCACGGCGCCGGCAGTGAGTCCCCGGCTCTCACTGCGCCAGCCCAGCAAGGCGCGCCCCGCCAAGGTCTTGCCGTTTTGCAGCAGCTCGGAGGGCATCAGCGTGCGCATATTCACCGCTCCGGCAATGCCACCGGCGGGCATGTATACCGGGGACACGCCTTTGTGCACCTCGATGGCAGACAGGGTCAGCGGGTCCACATAGTCACGGCCAAAGCTGTGGCTGCCCATAAAACTTTCGGCCTCGGGCAGTGGAATGCCGTCCACCAAGGTCTGCACCCGATTGCCCCCCAGGCCACGGATTTCAAAACCGGTATTGCCCTCGCGCCCCGTGGTGCCCGAAATACCGCTGCCGCGCGCGGGCTGGCGCGGCACTTCCACATTCACCATCTCACGCGTGGCATCGCGGATGTCCAGCACCTGCTGGCGCTCCATCTCGGCGCGGTCCAGCTGCTCGGTGGCATAAGGCGTTTGGCCGGGGTCCAGCACATCGACCGCCTGGGCCGGTGCAACCACCGTGGTCTGGGGCAGCAGGCCTTCCGCGGCACCGGCGGTGTTGCTCACGACGGAGGTGCACAGCAGCAGACAGGCAGCCGCCAGGGGATGAAGGGGGAGCGCACGGGAAGTGCTGGAATACTGGGCAGCAGCGATGGCCATACCGAAACCCTCTCTCGACAGAGATCAACAAGCGTGGTGAGCGCTGGCTTTCGGTACGTGGCCACAGGCATGGCCTGTGGCAATCGCCTTCCGGTGGCTGGCAGAGCTTGCAATTGTATGAGAATAATTCTCAATACACTCAGAAACACCGTGTAAAGAAACAGAAACAGGGGTTTACGCCGCCCTCCAATCTCTGCCTTCACTCCATTTTTGATAGCTTCTCATGCGCCATGGACCTGCACGAGAAGCTGTTTTGACCCTCAATTGCTGGAGGACGGCAGCGCCAGCTGTGCCACCAGCATCTGCGCAAAGGTCTGGGCCGCCGGGCTGCGGGAGATGCGGCCGTTCCACAGCAAGCTGGCCATGCGCAGCAGCGGCGGCTCGATGGCAATCACCTTCAGGCCATGGCCGCTTTGTGCGGCGGCGCGGTCCGGCACCACGCTGGCCAGTTGCGGGCCCCAGCGGCAGGCCTCGATCAGCGAGTGCACGGACTCCATCTCCACCCGCACCAGCGGCCGCACACCGGCCGCCTGCCAATGGCTTTCCAGCAAGCGCCGGGTGGCAAAGCGGCGCGACAGTTGCACCAGTGGCACGCCATCGAGCTGCTGCAGCGCCACGGTGTGGGCCTGGGCCAGCGGATGCTCGGGGTGGACCACCAGCTGCATGCGTTCCTCGAACAAGGGCTCGGAGGCAATGCCCTCCGCCTCGGCCGGGTGAAAGGCAATGCCCATGTCCAGGTCGCCCCCCACCAGCAGGGACTCGATCTCGGGCGCCAGCAGCTCGCGCAGCACCACATGGATTTGCGGATAGCGGGCATTGAACTGGGCCACCACGGCCGGCACCACGGTATGCAAAAAAGTGGGGATCACGCCCACGGTCAGGCGGCCGGCCTGCAGGCTGGCCAGGTCGGCCAGGGCCATGCGCCCGGCCTCCAGCTCCTGCAGCGCCCGCGCGGCGTAGTCCTTGAACACCATGCCGGCCTGGGACAGCTTCAGCCCCCGGCCCACGCGGTCGAACAGCTGCACGCCCAGGGCTTCCTCCATCTGGCGCAGCCCGTGGGACAGGGTGGACTGGGTCACATACAGCTGCTTGGCCGAGGTGGTGAGGTGCTCGGTCTGGGCAATGTCCAGAAAGTAGCGCAGCTGGCGAATTTCCATGGTTTATGGCTCCGAAAACAGGGGGTCGACTGTTCGAAATTATCGAAGCTTTGCAGCGAAATAAATCAATAGATCGCTGACAAACCCGGCCCTAAGCTTGGCTACAAGCCAACAGCCCCTCTCTTTTTCGCAGCACAAGACCGCATGTACGAAGCCTTCACCATCGACAGGATCGACGCCCGCATTCTGGACATTCCCACCATCCGCCCCCACAAGCTGTCCTTTGGCGCCATCCAGCGCCAAAGCCCGGTGATCGTGCAGCTGTGGCTGCGCAACGGCGCCACCGGTTTTGGCGAGGCCGCCACCATCGGCGGCCCATCGTGGAACGAGGAATCGCCAGAGAGCATTGCCCATGCCATCCAGCATTACCTGGCCCCGGCCGTGGTGGGCCAAAAAGCCGCCCATATCGAGCAGTTGCTGACACGCATGGACCTGGCCTGCAAGGGCAATGCCTTTGCCAAGTCGGCGGTGGAAATGGCCTTGATCGACGCCCTGGCCCGCACGCTGGACATTCCCGCCTGGCAGCTGCTGGGTGGCAAGGTACACGACAGCCTGCCCCTGGCCTGGACCCTGGCCAGCGGCGATGTGGAGCGTGACCTGCAGGAAGCCCAGCTGCGCCTGGAGCAAGGCCGCCACCGCATCTTCAAGATGAAGATAGGCGCCCGCGCCCCACAGGACGATGTGGCCCATGTCAGCCGCATTGCGCGCGGCCTACCCGCCAGCGCCACGCTGACCGTGGACGTGAACCAGGCCTGGGATGGCAACACGGCCCGCCGCTATCTGCCCCAGCTGATAGAAGCCGGCGTGACCCTGATCGAGCAGCCCGTGGCCAAGTGGAATGTGCCGGCGCTGCGCCAGCTCACGCAAACACTGCAGGGCGCACTCATCATGGCCGACGAGACCGTGTGCACCCCGCAAGACGCCATGCTGCTGGCGCGCGAGCAGGCGGCCCAGGTGTTCTCACTCAAGGTGGCCAAGCATGGCGGCCTGCTGCGCACCCGCAAGGTGGCGGCCGTGGCCGAGGCGGCCGACATTGGCTGGTATGGCGGCACCATGCTGGAGACCTCCATCGGCAGCGCCGCATCGGCCCATGTGTTTTCCACCCTGCCCGGTGCCCACCATGGCTGCGAGCTGTTCGGCCCCCAACTGCTGGTGGACGACATCGTGGAGACGCAAATGCCCATCCGCGACTTTGCGCTGCAGCTGCCCGATGGCCCGGGCTATGGCCTGACCGTATCGCTCAGCCAGCTCCAGCGCTTTGACCGCGCCAACGCCGGCAAACAGCCTCTGCAGGTGGACATGGGATCGCACCGCACCAGCTAGCACGCCTTCCCCCTTTCCAGCGTTCCAGCTTTCACGCCCCTACACTGCGGCCCTCCCCTGGGCCGGCACAGCACTTTCACCACCCACAACACCCGATTCAGGGAGACAAAAAACATGCAACGTCGTTTCGCCACCCAGGCACTCACCATCGCCGCCCTGCTGGGCTGCGCCCTGCCCGCCATAGCCCAAAACTCTGCCCAGAACCCGGCGGATAGCTGGCCCAGCCGCCCCATCAAATGGGTGGTGCCCTTCCCTCCAGGGGGCGCTATGGATGCCATTGCCCGCACCCTGGGCGATGTGGCCAGCCGCAAGTTGGGCCAACCCTTTGTGATCGAGAACAAGGCCGGCGCCGGCGGCAACATCGGTGCCGACTATGTGGCCAAACAGCCAGCCGACGGCTACACCTTGATGATCACCTCCATCGGCATGGCCACCAATGGCGCGCTGTACGGCAAGCTGTCCTATGACCCCATCAAGGATTTCGAGCCCGTCAGCCTGCTGGCCGTGGTGCCCAACATCCTGGTGGCCGGCAGCAAGCAGACCGATGTCAAAAACGTGAAGGACGTGATCGCCAAGGCCAAGGCCAACCCGGGCAAGCTCACCTACGCCTCGGCCGGCAACGGCACCTCCATCCATTTGGCCGGCGCCAACTTCACCGCCATGACCGGCGTAAACATGCTGCATGTGCCCTACCGCGGCAGCGGCCCCGCCATCACCGACCTGCTGGGTGGCCAGGTGGACTTTATGTTTGACAGCATCACCTCGGCCCGCCCGCATCTGCAGTCGGGCAAGCTGCGCGCCCTGGCCATCACCACCAAGACCCGCTCGCCTTCGCTGCCCGATGTGCCCACCGTGGCCGAAGCCGGCGTGCCGGGCTATGAGGTCTCGCCCTGGTTTGCCACCTTTATGCCGGCCGGCACACCCGCCGCCATTGTGGAAAAGCTGGGCAAGACGCTGAACGAAGCCATGAAGGACCCCGAGGTGAAGAAGCGCTTTGAATCCATTGGCGCCGAAGCCATGGGCAGCACACCCCAGCAACTGCGCACCCATTTGAAGACCGAGACCGATCGCTGGACCCATCTGATCAAGCAGGCCAATATCAAGGTGGATTGATACGCCCCGCACTCCTCGCTTCAGGCCTGCTTGCAGGCCTTTTTGCTGCGTGCTCCCAGACCAGTGCGTAGCGCTTGCGTCATCCCTCTATGCAGCGTGGCAAATGCTTCCATGTGTCCGCCAAGTGCCTGCATTTCAGCAGCGAGGTCGACTCGGTAAGCATGGCTAACAGTCGTTGACACGCCAACTCGCGGCCAACTAATGTCTGCGTCGTTCCATCCACCTCGCAAGGACGACATGCAGCCCCACTCCCGCCGAGAGTTTCTTCTGGCAGCCATTTCTGCCACCACCCTCAGCGCAGTTCCTGATCTGGCGCAGGCACAAACCTCCACCACAGCAGACCAACGCTTTGCTCTGCTGCTGGACGATTTCGCCGAGGAAGTGCTGTCGCTGGCACCGAGCAATGCCACCAGCCTGGGCCTGGACAAGGGCAAGCGCGCCGGACTCAAGTCGCGGCTGGAAGACATGTCTCCCACAGGTGATGCCAACTGGGCAAGCGCCTGCCAGTCCATGGCAAACCGCCTTGGCACCATCGCCCGCGCCACACTGAGCGGCCATGCCCAAACTCGTTACGACACCGTCGCCTATGCCATCGAACTAGGAGCCCAGGGCGCAGGTTTTTCGCTGGGCCGCGCATCTGCCGGCTTCCAGGGCATCACCATGCCCTACCCGGTCAACCAGCAAGACTGTGCGCTGACACGCATTCCGGAGTTTCTCGACGCACAGCACCAGATCGGCGATGCGGCCGATGCCGAGGCCTATCTGGCCCGCCTGGCCACCATGGCCACTATGCTGGACCAGGAGACAGCCCGTGTCGCCGACCAGGCCCGCCAGGGCATTGCGCCACCGAGTTTTGTGTGCCAAACCGCACTGGGCCAGTTGCAGGACTTTCGCAAGACCCCGGCAGCCCAACAAAAACTGCTGACCTCGATCACCGAGCGCACACAGAACATCGCCGGAGACTGGCACGCACGCGCACTGAAACTGGTGCAGACCTCGGTCTATCCGGCGCTGGAGCGCCAGATCGCCACCTTGGGCCAGGCGGCGACCAAGGCCAGCGATATCGCTGGCGTCCACCATCTCCCCGAAGGCGATGCCTACTATGAATGGGCACTGCGCCTGGGCACCTCGACCACCCACAGTCCCGAGAAAATCCATGCCATAGGCCTGGAACAGAACCTGCAGCTGCAGTCGCGCATCGACGCCCTCTTGAAAAAACGAGGCTTCACGCAAGGCAGCGTGGGCGAGCGCCTGCAGGCGCTGACCAAGAATCCCGCCAACTTCTACGCCAACGATGAGCAAGGCCGCGAGGCATTGATCGCCTACTGCAACGCGCGCGTGGCTGCCATGCGCAAGCTGATGCCACAGCTCTCCCGCCTGAACCTGCAGGCGCCGCTGCAGATCAAGCGTGTGCCCATCGACATCGAGGCCGGGGCACCACTGGGCTTTATGAACTTTGCCTCGCTGGACGGTGCGCGCCCGGCCATTTACTACATCAACCTGAAGTCGACCATGCTGTGGCCCAAATCGGAACTGGCCACGTTGACCGCGCACGAAGGCATCCCCGGCCACGCCTGGCAGGGCGCCTACCTGGCCGAACACCACGACAAGCTGCCGCTGATGGCATCGCTGATCAACTTGAACGCCTTTACCGAGGGCTGGGCCCTGTACGCAGAGCAGTTGGTCGATGAGCTTGGCCTGTATGTGGACGACCCGCTCAGCCAGATCGGCTACCTCCAGGCCCAGCAATTTCGCGCCTGCCGCCTGGTGGTGGACACCGGCATACATGCCAAAAGATGGACGCGTGAACAGGCCGTCCGCTTTCTGGTCGAGAACACCGGCCGTGGCCTTCAGGCCATGACCAGCGAGGTCGACCGCTACGCCGTGATGCCGGGCCAGGCTTGCGGCTACAAGATGGGCCACAACGACATCCTGCGCCAGCGTGCACGCGCCCAACAAGCACTGGCCGGCGAGTTCGATCTGGCCAGCTTCAACGATGCGCTGGTGCAAAGCGGCGGCGTGCCGCTCACCGTGCTGCCCAGTGTGATCGACCGCTATATCGCTCAACGCAAAAAGGCTTGAGCCCAAAAGAAAAGGACTGCCGAAGCAGTCCTGTTTGCATAGCGCCTTACGCCCATCCACCCTGCATCAGCAGGGTGATGCATCCTAGGCCAGGGCAGTGCGCAAGGGCCGCCGCGCCGATGCCGTCCCCCTTTCCAGCGCACAGCGCTAGAGAGGGGAAGACGCGAAGCGGCTCAGTGGGTGCTTGGCCTCAATGCCGGATCAGATGATCAAACGCCGACAGCGCAGCCGTGGCACCGGCACCCGCGGCGATGATGATCTGCTTGTACGGCACATTGGTGCAGTCGCCGGCAGCAAACACGCCAGGCACATTGGTCTGGCCCTTGGCGTCGATCTCGATCTCGCCAAAGCGCGTCAGATTCACCACGCCCTTGAGCCAGTCGGTGTTGGGCAGCAGGCCGATCTGCACAAAGATGCCTTCCAGCGCGATCTGTTTGATCTCGTCGTTGGTACGGTCCTTGTAGGTGATGCCGGTGACTTTTTTGCCGTCGCCATTCACCTCGGTGGTCTGGGCATTCAGAACCACGGTCACATTGGGCAGGCTGTGCAGCTTCTTCTGCAGCACGGCATCGGCCTTCAGCTCGGCCGCGAACTCCAGCACCGTCACATGCTTGACCAGGCCGGCCAGATCAATCGCGGCTTCCACGCCCGAGTTGCCGCCGCCGATCACGGCCACATCCTTGCCCTTGAACAGCGGACCATCGCAGTGCGGGCAGTAGGTCACACCCTTGGTGCGGTACTGCTCCTCGCCCGGCACATTCATATTGCGCCAGCGCGCGCCGGTGGAGAGAACCACCGTCTTGGCCTTGAGCGTGGCGCCGGACTCGGTCTGCACCTCGATCAGGCCGCCTTCGGTGGCGGCAGGAATCAGCTTGGCACCGCGCTGCTGGCCCATGATGTCCACGTCGTAGTCACGGATGTGGGCATCCATGGCTGCGGACAGCTTGGGGCCTTCGGTCTTGCTGACCGAGATGAAGTTCTCGATGTCCACGGTATCCAGCATCTGGCCGCCGATGCGATCGGCCGCGATACCGGTGCGAATGCCCTTGCGGGCAGCGTAGATGGCGGCCGCAGCGCCGGCAGGGCCACCGCCGATGACCAGTACATCAAACGCGTCCTTGGCCGACAGCTTGGCGGCGGTGCGGGCCGCAGCGCCGGTGTCCACCTTGGCGACGATCTCGGCCAGTTCCATGCGGCCTTGGCCAAAGCGCTCGCCGTTGACGAACACCGTGGGCACGCCCATGACTTCGCGGTCCTGCACTTCCTGCTGGAACAGACCACCGTCAATGGCGGTGTGGCTGATCTGGGGGTTGAGCACGGCCATCAGGTTCAGCGCCTGCACCACGTCCGGGCAGTTGTGGCAGGACAGCGAGTAGAAGGTCTCGAAGTGCAGCGGGGTGTCAATGGCCTTGACCTGCTCCAGCAGATCGGCCGCCTCCTTGGAGGGATGGCCGCCGACTTGCAGCAGTGCCAGCACCAGGGAGGTGAATTCATGGCCCAGGGGCACACCGGCAAAACGCAGGCCGCTGTCCACACCGGGGTTGGTGATCAAAAAAGAGGGCTTGCGCACATCCAGGTCGTTGTTCTCGACCACGGTGATCTTGTCGCTCAGTGCGACCAGATCGGCCAACAGAGACTTGACTTCGCCGGCGGCCTTGCTGTCGTCCAGGGTAGCCACGATCTCCAGCGGCTTTTGCAAGCGCTCCAGATAAGCTTTGAGTTGGGTTTTGAGGTTGGCGTCCAGCATATTAGTCAAATCCTATTAGTTTTAAATTTCGATAGTCTGCTATTTGCGGTTTGAAAAAAAACCCGGTGGCCCGGGCTTTTTTTCAGCGGGCAAAGGCTTAGATCTTGCCGACCAGGTCCAGGGAAGGAGCCAGCGTGGCTTCGCCTTCCTGCCACTTGGCGGGGCAGACTTCACCGGGGTGCGATGCCACGTACTGGGCAGCCTTGACCTTGCGCAGCAGGTCTTCGGCATTGCGGCCGATGCCTTCGGCGGTGATTTCCATGGCCTGGATCACGCCTTGGGGGTCGACGATGAAGGTGGCGCGGTCAGCCAGGCCCTGGCCTTCACGCAGGCAGTCAAAGTTCTGGCTGATTTGCCAGGTGGGGTCGCCCAGCATGGTGTACTGGATCTTGGCGATGGTGTCCGAAGTGTCATGCCATGCCTTGTGCACGAAGTGGGTGTCGGTCGACACGGAATACACTTCCACGCCCATCTTTTGCAGCTCGGCGTAGTGGTCGGCCACGTCGCCCAGTTCGGTGGGGCACACAAAGGTGAAGTCGGCAGGGTAGAAGAAGAACACGGCCCACTTGCCCAGAACATCTTTTTCGGTCACTTCGATGAACTTGCCGCCCTTATAAGCTTGGGCGGTGAAGGGCTTGATTTGGGTGTTCAAAACGGACATGTCTTTCCTTTCAGTTGATGGTCGGCTGCAGTTGTTTAACTACTGAGACTCAGTGTAGGACAAAATGTTGCATAAATCCAATCAATTGAACTCATTAGATTGATTGTCTTAAACTATTACCAATGGGTTGCAATAGCCTCAGAAAAACCGCAAGGGACGCGAACGCTTCTCAGCATCAAACGCAGCCCATCCGCATTCTTGGGGGCAAACCATTCGCCGCCGCGACGGTGCACGACAATCCCCCCATTACCGCGACCACAAGGAGCCCCCATGCAAGGTGACAGCCAAGTCATTGCCTGCCTGCAGGCACAACTCAAAAACGAACTCACCGCCATCAACCAGTACTTTGTGCACTACCGCATGTTCAAGCACTGGGGCTTCGACAAGCTGGCCAAGGTGGAATACAAGGAATCCATCCGCGAGATGAAGCATGCCGACGCCTTGATGGACCGCATCTTCATGTTGGATGGCCTGCCCAATTTGCAAGACCTGGGCAAGCTGCAAATCGGTGAAGACGTGCCCGAAGCCCTGACCTGCGATCTGCGCCTGGAACAGGCCTCGCAGCAGACCCTCAAGCAAGGCATTGCCAGCTGCGAAGAAGCACAGGACTACGTCTCGCGCGATCTGCTGCAGGAGATTCTGGAAGAAGTCGAAGAGCACATCGACTTTCTGGACACCCAGCTCGACCTGGTCGAGAAAGTGGGCGTGCAGAACTATCTGCAGTCGCAGATGGACGAAGCGGACTGATTCCGCCCGGCACACCCCGCGCAGCGCCTGCCCCCTACTCGGTCAGGTGACACTCTCAACAAGGGCCTCAGGGCCCTTGTTTGTTTTCCGCCGCCGCATCCATGGGCTGCATGGGCAGCAACAGGCTTCCCTCATCTAAATATTGAATACAAACCATTCTCATAAAAAGTACAATTCAACTTTACAATACTTCGCACGCCAGCCCGTTCACCGCAAATGGCCAGCCAGCGAAACGGGTTCACCGTCTGCCCATCCATGCTGCGCCGCCCTTTGTTCTGCCCTTCTTCTTGCTGTGCCACGGCCTTGGCTGTGCGCCACGCCCTGCCTCCACATCCTTTCATGCGCCAGGAGGCAGCATGAAAGCCACACAACCGCTGTGGCGCTATCGCCTGGCTGTCACCTCGCGCGCTCTGGTCGCTGGCGCCGGGGGCTATGCACTGGCTGCTGCCAGTGCGGCGGTACTGACGCTGACCCTGGCCGGCTCGCTGTCGCGCGTGGAAGCCGTGATGACGGCCACCTTGCTGTCCTGGTTGGTCTATGCCTGCGCCATTGCCTGGGCCTTCTACGCCCGCACGACCTGGCGAGCCGGGTTGGGGGTGCTGCTGCCCGCTCTGGCGCTGGCGGCAGGCGCCTACGGCTGGCAATGGCTGGGAGCCAGCGCATGAGCCGCAGCACGACACCACCTGCAAAGAGCACGGCCCAGGAGGGGTTTCGCCAGGCCATGTCCTGGCTGCATACCTGGTCGGGCCTCGTGCTGGGCTGGCTGCTGTTTGCCATCTTCGTCACCGGCACATTGAGCTTTTTCAAGAACGAGTTCAACCTCTGGATGCGGCCCGAGCTGCACGGCCTGCCTGCGGCCGACAGCCTGGTGGCCCAGCGCGCGCAACAGGCCCTGCGCGCCCATGCCCCGGATGTGACGCAATTCATCATGCGCCTGCCCGACCCGCGCACGCCCGCGGTCACCGTGCTGTGGCGCGGCACGGGCAACGGCCGCTTCGAGACCCTGATGCTCCACCCCCAGACCGGTGCCGTGCTGCAGGCACGCGAGACCGCAGGCGGGGAGTTTTTCTACCGTTTTCACTTTGAGCTGCGCACCGCGCACAGCGGCCGCTGGACGCTGCAGGGCCGCTGGATCGTGGGCGTGGCTACGCTGCTGATGTTTGTGGCACTGCTCACCGGCGTGGTCACGCACCGGCGCATCTTCAAGGATTTCTTCACCTTCCGCCCCCGCAAGGGCGGGCAGCGCGCCTGGCTGGATGCCCACAATGTCTCCGGCGTGCTGGCCCTGCCTTTTTATCTGATGATCACCTTCAGCGGGCTGATGATCTTCCATGCCATCTACATGCCGGCCGGCATCAACGCAGGCTACCCTGGCGCCCAGGGCACGGACACCCAGGCCTACTTTGACGAGCTGCAAGGCGACGTGGCCGGTGCGCGCAGCGCCCGGCGCACGCGGGGTGGTGACGCGCAGGCCCAGCCGCTGCCGGAGATCAAGCTCGCACCCATGCTGGAGCAGGCGGGTCACATATGGCAAGGGGGCCGCGTGGGCGGCATAAGCGTGGCCGGCAGCCCCCAAGGCCCCGTGGTCGAGATCACCCGCCACGATGGCGACCGCCTGCAATACGGCCCGCCCCGTCTGCGCTTTGATGGCAGCACCGGCTCCCTGCTGAATGAACTCAACCCGCAAGGGCCGGCCATCAAGACCTATGGCGTGCTGTATGGCCTGCACCTGGCCCGCTTTGCCGACACCGGCCTGCGCTGGACCTTGTTTGGCTTTGGCGTGCTGGGCTCGCTGATGATTGCCTCAGGCATGGTGCTGTGGTCCGTCAAGCGCCGTGCACAGTCGCAGCGCAAGGCAGCCGTTGCCGGCCTGCCCTTTGACGAGCGCCTGGTGGCCGGCCTGAACATCGGTCTGATGGGGGGACTGCCGCTGGCCATTGCCGCCATCCTGTATGCCAACCGCCTGCTGCCGGCCACCCTGCCACAGCGCCCCGATGCCGAGCTGCTCTGGTTCTTCAGCGCCTGGGGCCTGGCCTTGCTTGTAGGCCTGCTGTGGCCCCAGCGCAGCGGCTGGGCGGCCGTGCTGGGCACTGCCGGCCTGGGCTTTCTGGCGCTGCCCCTGCTCAACGCACTGACCACGGCCGCCCATCTGGGTGCCAGCCTGCCGGCCCATGAATGGGTCTGGGCCGGCATGGACCTGTCTTTTTCCGTCTTCGGCCTGCTGCTGATCGGACTGACCCGGCATCTGCTGCACCGCAGCGCCCCCCTGCCCCAACGCGCAGCCAGACCTGCCCGCTCCGCAGCAGCCACGCCCACCACCACACAGGAGGCCTAAGCCATGCTGACCGACTTTCTGCTGTGCTTTGCCGCCTGGTCGGCCCTTGCCCTGGCCATGGACCGCCACTACGAAGAGGCCTGGCCCGGCAGCGATACCGAAGCCGCGCCCATCGCCCGGCGCCGCCAGCAACTGGCCCTCACGGGCTGCTTGCTGCTGACCTTATCGCTGTCCCTGGCGCTGACCCTGCCCACCCACAGCAGCCGCGCCCTGGCCGCCGTGGTGTGGGTGGTGGCCCTGTCGCTGTCGGCCGTGGCCGCCACCGCAGCAAGCACCTGGATGCCCCAGCAACAACCCCTGCTGGGGCTGGGCGCTTTGGCAGCCGGTGCCATCAGCCTGCTGCTGCGTGCCCTGGCCTAGCCCCCGACCCGTTTCACCACCAGCCACCCAGCCCCTTGATGCGGCCCAGGCAGCTATTCCCCCATCACACCCCTGCCTCAAGGAACCACCGTGCCACGCACCATCCTTCCGCATCCCATCGCGCTCGCCACTTTGCTGCTCGCCAGCGTTGTCAGCGCCCAAGCCCACCAGGTCTGGCTGGAGAACACCGAGGGCCAGGCCCTGCTGTTCTTTGGTGAATTCCATGACAACCTGCGCGAGTCCTCTCCCGGCGCGCTGGACAAATTTCTTGGCACGCCCGTGCTGGCGCAGCACACGGCAGCGGGCCAGCAGGAAGTAGGCGGTCAGCTCACGGCCAAGGGCTTTGCCTACCCCATCAGCCACGACGCGCGCACCCTCTTCGTGACTGCCAGCTATCCGTTGATTGACCGCAGCAAGCGCAATGAGGCCGCTCTGCTGTGGGTGCCGGCCGCCCGCTGGGTGGCCACGCCGTCCCAGTCCGTGAGCGCCAATGGCCAGGCCCTGGACCTGGTGCCTACCGGCCAGAACGGCCAGTTCAAAGTGGTGTTCAACGGCCAGGCGCTGCCCAAAGCCAAGGTGCAGATGGTGGCCCCCTCGGGCTAGGCCCGCGAGGCCCACAGCGATGCCCAGGGCACGGTGTATTTCGACCTGCCCTGGAAAGGCCTGTACGTGGCCGAAGTCCAGCACCAGGACAAGACCGCAGGCCAGGCCCAAAGCAAGGGCTATGGCGAAGCCAGCTATGTGACCACGCTGAGCTTTCGGGTCAGCGAAGGCATGGCGTCTCCCGCGTTGCCAGAGGCAGCCGCCAAGCATTGAAACAAGGGCCGCTCAGGCCCTTTTTCTTCCCCTTTTTTCCCTCTCCTCCCTTTTTGACAGCCCTTGCCCCGTCGCAACATGTCTACCACCTCTCCCACCCCAACGCACTCCTGCGCTCTGCAACTGGCCCTGTGTGCCCTGCTGGGCAGCAGCCCTCTCGGCGCCCTGGCGCAAAATGCCGCGCCCCCTACGTCCACTGCGCCAACGCCAGAGGCCACGCTGGCCCCCATCACCGTGCAAGGCCACAGCGAGGGCGAAACGGCCACCGGCCAGGTCAGCGGCTTTGTCGCCAAGCGCGCCCTGTCGGCCACCAAGACCGACACCCCGCTGATAGAGACGCCCCAGGCCATCAGCGTGGTCACCCGCGACCAGATGGAGGCGCAGGGCGTGAGCACCTTGCGTGAAACCACCCGCTACACCGCAGGCGTGGTATCCAACTACTTCGACAGTCGGGTCGACAGCTTCAAGGCGCGCGGCGGCGATGTCAGCCAGTATCAGGACGGCATGCTGCGCACCTATGGCACCTACAACAGCATCAAGGTCGAGCCCTATACGCTGGAGCGCGTGGAGTTTCTGCGCGGCCCGTCATCCGTGCTTTACGGCCAGGGCAGCGTGGGCGGTGTGCTCAACCTAACCAGCAAACGTCCCCTGGCCGAGTCGCAGCGCGAGGTCCAGGTACAGCTGGGCAGCCATGGCCGCAAACAGCTGGCCAGCGACATGACCGGCCCGCTCGATGCGCAAGGCCAGTGGCTGTATCGCCTGGTGGTGGTGGGCCGCGACAGCAACACCCAGGTAGACCATGTCAAGGACGACCGCGTGGTGGTCGCACCCTCTCTCACCTACCACCCGAATGCCGACACCTCGCTGACGCTGCAGGCTCTCTACCAAAAGGACAAAAGCGGTTCGCTGATCGGCTTCTTCCCCTGGCAGGGCACGCGACTTTCTAGCCCCTATGGCCAGATTCCCTCCAACGCCTTCATCAGCGAACCCGGCTGGGACAAATACGACAGCGAGAGCAAATCCTTTGGCTATCTGTTCAGCCACAGGCTGAACGCGGGCTGGACGCTGCGCCAAAACCTGCGCCGCGCCGTCACCGACGTGGACTACCGCTCGATCTACACCAGCTTTGCGTCCAACCCGGCCACCGGCAGGCCCGCGCGGCCGGTGTTCGAAGCCGACGGCCGCAGCCTGCGACGCGCTGCCTCCTGGCAGCGCAATGGCGGACGCATGCTGCTGGTGGACACCCAGCTCGAAGGCCGGTTGGCAACCGGCGCCGTGGAGCACACCTTGCTGGCCGGCATGGACTGGCAGCGCAGCAGCACCAGCCAGTCGAGCTGGAGCGGCGCAGCACCGGCCATTGACATCTACCAGCCCGTGTACGGCAGCTTCACCCCGCCCTCTGCCGCCGACCTGAAGCGCCGCCCCAATGTGTCCCAGCGCCAGCTGGGCTTTTACCTGCAGGACCAGCTGCGCTGGGGCGCCTGGACGGCCACGGTGGGGCTTCGGCATGACAGTGCCAAGACAGACACCGAAGGCAAGCCCAGCGCCGCTGCCGACGATTCCGCCTGGAGCAAGCGCCTGGGCCTGACCTACCAGGCCGGTGCGGGCTGGGCCCCCTATCTCAGCTATGCCGAGTCCTTCCAACCTCTGGGTGGTGTGGACTTCTACGGCAGCCCCTACCAACCGCAGCGCGGCAAGCAATGGGAGGCAGGGGTGAAGTGGATCCCCGAAGGCAAAGGTATTTCCGGCTATGCCGCCCTCTACCACCTGCGCGAGCAAAACCGCAAGACCAGCGACCCGGGCAATCCCCTCAACAGCCTGCAACTGGGCGAGGTGAGCATGCAGGGCTTTGAGGCCGAGCTCACAGCTAGCCTGGCCAAGCACTGGGACTGGATTCTGGGCTATGCCTATGTGGATGCCAGCATCAGCCGCAGCAATGGCGGCGATCAGGGCCAGCGTGTGGCCGGCGTGCCGCGCCACACCGCATCCAGCTGGCTGATGCACCGCTTTGCCGCCCAAGGGCGGGGCGGCTGGAGCGTGGGTGCCGGCCTGCGCTACACGGGTTCGCAATGGTCGGGCACCTCGGCCATCTCCACGCCCTCGGCGCTGCTGGCCGACGCCATGCTGGCCTACGACGCAGGCAACTGGCGTGTGGCGCTGAACGCCAGCAATCTGACGGACAAGGTGGTGCTGACCCAATGCCTGGCGCGCGGCGACTGCTTTTATGGCGAGCGGCGCAATGTGCTGCTCACGGCCAGCTACCGTTATTGACGGGCAGACCGGGGCGCATCTCCCGCCCCCACAAGACAGGCGCTTGCGGGTCTGTCTTGCACGGCCACAGTCTGCAGCCTAGCCGCCAGCCTTCTGGCTTTGTAAGGCGTTGTCGCGAATGCGGCTCAGCGTGGCCCGGGTGGTGATGACCTCGGGGCTGAGCGGAATCTCGATCAACGTGCCCGTGGGCGCGGCCAGGGCGCGCTGCAGTGCGGCTTCAAAGTCCTGGGTGCGCTCCACGCGCTCGGCCGCATAGCCATAGGCCCGGGCCAGCGCGCAGAAGTCCGGGTTGCCCTGGCCCAGATCCGAACCGCTGGTGTGATGCGGATATTCGCGCTCCTGGTGCATGCGGATGGTGCCGTACATGCCGTTGTTCAGCAGCACGATGATGCTTTTGCCGCCATGCTGCATGGCCGTGGCCAGCTCCTGGCCGTTCATGAGAAAGTCGCCATCGCCCGCAATGGTGAAGGCCGTGCGCCCGGTGACCAGATTGGCCGCAATACCGGCCGGCACGCCATAGCCCATGGCGCCATTGGTGGGCGCCAGCTGGGTTTTGTGGCCCTTGCTCCAGCCATGAAAGCGGAAATAGCGGTGCACCCAGCTGGCGAAATTGCCCGCCCCGTTGGTGATGGCTGCGTCCTGGGGCAGCAGGCGCTGCAGCGTGGCGATGATGGCCGGCATGTCAATGGCGCCGTCCTTGACCGCATCCAGCCCGGCCAGGGCCTGGGGCTGCAGATTGGCCAGGTAATCGGCATGGGCGGCCGCAGCCCAGTCGGCCCAGGGCAGATGGGCCGGCGGCTCCAGCGCAGCCAGCGCCTGGGCGGCGGCGGGCATGGTGGCGCACAGCGGCAGGTCTGCGCGGTAGACACGGCCCAGCTCTTCGGCGCTGGGGTGGATATGCACCAGCTGCTGGGCCGGGCGCGGCGATTGCAGCAGGGTGTAGCCGCTGGTGGTCATCTCACCCAAACGGGCGCCCAGGGCAATGACCAGATCCGCATCCTTGACGCGCTGGGCCAGCGCCGGGTTGATGCCAATGCCCACATCACCGGCATACAGCGGGTGGTGGTTGTCAAACGTGTCCTGAAAGCGAAAGGCATTGCCCACCGGCAGCTGCCAGCGCTCGGCAAAGGCCTGCAGCTGCTGGGCGGCTTGCGGCGTCCAGCCTGGGCCGCCGGCGATCACCAGGGGGCGCTTGGCTTTTAAGAGCATCTCACGCAATTGCAGAGCGCCTTGCTGGCCTATTTCACCTTGAACCACGGGTGCGGCTGGCAGGGGCTGGCCATCCACCTTCTGGGTCAGCATGTCTTCGGGCAGCACCAACACCACCGGGCCGGGACGGCCCTGCAGGGCGGTGGTGAAGGCGCGGGCCATGTATTCGGGAATGCGGCGGGCGTCATCGATGCGCTCCACCCGCTTGGCCATGCCGCGTGTGCCCGGGCCGAAAAAGCTGCCGAAGTCCACCTCCTGAAAGGCTTCGCGGTCACGCATATCGCTACCCACATCGCCGATCAGCACCACCATGGGCGTGGAGTCCTGGAAGGCCGTGTGTATGCCTATGGAGGCATTGGTGGCCCCCGGCCCGCGTGTGACCATCAGCACCCCGGGCTTGCCAGTGAGCTTGCCGTAGGCGTCGGCCATGAAGCTGGCGCCGCCTTCCTGTCGGCAGGTGATGAAGCGGATGCGATCACGGTGAACATGCAGCCCGTCCAGCACATCCAGATAACTCTCGCCCGGCACGCCAAACGCCATGTCCACGCCCTGGGCGATCAAGCATTCCACCAGCAGATGGCCTGCACTGCGCTGCACCATATGGTCTCCCTGTGTTCATTCCGAAAGAACGCCGGCCTGACCCCGCAAGTCTGCGTGCCCGCAGCCGGCTGCCCATTATGAAATCAGGGTTACCGCAGAGGCAGAGTATTCACCCGCAGGGTCACGCAGGCGCAGACGCCATGGGGACAGCAAAGCCGCAGCGCTGCAGTCAGCCGCCGCGGGCTTTAAAATTCGCCGCTTTCATGCATACGGCATGAACAGCCGCTGCGCCTCCCACGCAGGGGCTGTGTTCCCAGTCTGGGACTTTAAGAACGTACTCACGTTCTCAGAAATCACTCACATGTCTTCGCACTCTCTCACCGGCCGCCGCGCCTTCATGGCTTCGGCCGCTGCCGCTGCGCTCCCCCTTCTCTTTTCCCCCACCGCCCAGGCGGCCACCGAACTCAAGCTGGGCTTTCCGCTGCCCCAGAACTCCCAGTTCGGCGCGGCGGCCACGGCCTTTGCGCAAACGCTGTCGCAGCGCACCGAGGGCCGCTTCACGGTCAAGCTCTTTCCCTCCAGCGCCCTGGGCGGCGAGCGTGAAATGATCGAGGGCATACAGCTGGGCAGCCAGGACCTGGCCCTGGTGTCCACGGGCGCCATCGGCAACTTTGTGCCCCAGGTGACGCTGTTCGATCTGCCCTTTCTGTTCCGCGACTATGCCCACGCCCATGCGGTGCTGGACGGTGCCATCGGCAACGAAATGCTGCAGCGCTTTCCCGCCCGCGGCCTGGTGGCCCTGGCCTGGGGTGAAGGCGGCTTTCGCCACATCACCAACAACAAGCACCCCATCACCAGCCCCAAGGATTTGCGCGGCCTCAAGATCCGTACCCAAGAGAACCCGATGCATATCGCGGCCTTCAAGGGTCTGGGCGCCAGCCCCACGCCCATCAACTGGCCCGAAACCTTTATGGCGCTGCAGCAGCGCACCGTGGACGGCCAGGACAACCCCATCTCGGTGATTGAGGCCTCCAAGCTCTACGAGGTGCAGAAATACCTGTCGCTGACCCAGCATCTGTACTCGCCTGCGCTGTTCCTGGCCTCGCCTGCGCTGTTCGGCAAGCTCTCCAAGGCCGACCAGGAGGCCTTCCGCGCCGCGGCCAAGGCCGGCGCTGTGGCCATGCGCCAGCGCGTGGCCGCCGATGAGCTGTCGGGCGTGCGCAATCTGCGCCAGCACGGCATGGAAGTGGTCGAACGCATCGACAAAGCCCCCTTTGTGGCCGCCCTGGAAGCCAGCTACAAAACCTTCAACCAGCAGTTCGGTGCCCAGACCATCGAACGCATTCGCCAGACCCCTTAAGCACCATGCGCTATTCCATTTTTTCCGTGCAGGACCACCATCCCGGTCTGCACCGTTCGGTCGCCCAGCTGTATGAGCAGGTCATCGCCGAGGCCCAACTGGCCGAGTCCCTGGGTTATGACACCTTCTTCGTGGCCGAGCACCATTTCCATGAATGCGGCTCCGTGCCCAATCCGGCCGTGTTCCTGGCAGCGCTGGCGCGCGAAACGCGCAAGATTCGCCTGGGCGTGGCCGTGTCCAACATCACCATCCACAACCCGCTGACCGTGGCCGAAGACTACGCCATGGTGGACATGCTCTCGGGCGGCCGCCTGACGCTGGGCGTGGGCTCGGGCTATCTGCGCCATGAGTTCGAGGGCCACCGTGTCAGCCCCGAGGAAAAGCGCGAGCGCTTTGACGAAAACCTGCAGGTGCTGGTGCAGGCGCTGTCGGGCGAGCCGGTGAACTTCCAGGGTAAGTACAACGACATCCCCGGCGTGGCACTGAATGTGCAGCCGCTGCAGGAAAGCCGTTTGCCCATCCATGTGGCCATACAACGCCGCGAGGCGGCCTACCATGTGGGCCGCCAGGGCCGCAACATCTTCTCCCTGCCCTATTCCTGCCTGACCTCGTTCGAGGAAATCCGGGGCCTGGTGGAAGACTACCGCAAGGGCTATCGCGAGTCCGGCGCGCCGGGCGAAGGCAGCGCGGTGCTGGCCTTTCACTGCCATGTGGCCGAGACCGATGAACAGGCCAAGCTGAATGCCGAGCAGGCCTTCAACCTCTACCTGGACACGCGATTGTTCTACGACACCCGCCGCACCTACGACACCGTGGTGAGCGCCGGCCTGGGCATGTTTGGCTCGCCCGCCACCGTGGCCGACCAGCTGGTGAACCTGCACGAGATGGGCATAGACCATGTCATGTTCTTGCAGAACTTTGGCGTGCTGGATTCGCAGCTGGTGCACGACTCCATGCGCCGCATGGCCAATGAGGTCATGCCCGAGGTGCAGCGCCGCACCGGCCAGTAAACAGCCTGCCCCAGACCCCGCGCTCTGCAGGCGCAGCATGGCATGGCCAACCCCGGCCACGCTTCACGCCATGCAGGGCCCGGCCGCTCCGCGCGGGCCGGGTTTCGTCGCAGCGCGCTGTCCACGGTGGGCATGCGCCGCAACAGTCCTGGCTGCGGCGCTGTTGCCGCGCCCAGGAGCGGTCCATGTCCACCACCGTTGTTTCCACTTTTTCTGCAGCCACCACAGGGCTGCTGCCGCTGGCACTGAGCATGCTGCTGGGCAGTGCAGCCCAGGCACAGCAGTTCGCTCAGCCCTCGCTGCCCACAAGCGTCCAGGCCGCAGAAGCCACGGCAGATGCCCGGTCCGCATCGCCCTCCGCCCCGGCCGGCCGCAGCCGCGCCGAAGTCATTGCCGAGCTGGTGTGTGCCCGGGCCTCGGGCGAGCTGGAGGCCTGGGTGCTGCGCTCCCATGGCCTGCCCACGCCGCCGCTGCGCAAGGAAGCCTGCGCCCCATCCCCCCCCAAGGCGCAGGTCTAGGCTCTACCCGCAACCGGGCAGACAGCAGATTGAAGCGGCGCCAGGCCCTGGCCCAGGCTCAGGCCAGCTCGGGTGCCAGAAAGTCGCGACTGATCTGGCCACCCAAGGCGTTGACCCGGTCCAGAAACTGCGTCAAATAGGCGTGCAGCCCGGTCTCCATGATTTCGCCAATGCGGCCGTATTGCAGCAAGGCCAGCAGCTGGCCGGCGCTGCGCAGGCTTTCACTGGCGTCCTCATGCACCACCTGGCGCAAATGGCCCATGACCTCATGCAGGCTGGCATGCAGGGAGCGCGGCATGTCGCGGCGCAGAATCAGCAACTCGGCCACGCGCTCGGGGGTGATGGCATCGCGGTAGACCTTGCGGTAGACCTCAAAGCCCGAGACGCTGTGCAGCAGCGCACTCCAGTGGTAAAAGTCAAACTGCCGCTGGCCGGCCCGGCGGGGGTCGGTGCCGTGGTAGTCATGCTCCAGCGCATGGAACTTCACATCCAGCAGGCGCGCCGTGTTGTCGGCCCGCTCCAGAAAAGTGCCCAGGCGCACAAAGTGGAAAGCCTCGTCCTGCAGCATGGTGCCCGACGACACCCCGCGCGAGAGATGGGAGCGGTATTTGACCCACTCCAGCAACTTGGCGGGGTCTTGCGCAAAGCGCCCGTCTTTGAGCTGCAGGTTCAACTCCAGCCAGGTCTGGTTCTGGGTTTCCCACACCTCCGAGGTCAGCGCTCCGCGCACCGCCCTGGCGTTTTCGCGCGCGGCCTGCAGGCAGGCATAAATGGACGAGGGATTGCGCGCATCGCACACCATGAAATGCAACACGCCATCGCGCGTGACCTGGTCATGGAGGCGGTGGTAGGCGGGAATCAGCTCGCTGATAGACAGCACGCCCAGCCAGTCCTTGCGCACGGCCTCGGCCGGCTGGGGCAGCATGGAAGTCTCGTAGCTGACGCGCAGCATGCGGGCGGTGTTTTCTGCCCTTTCTGTGTACCTCGACATCCAGAACAAATGGTCGGCAGTGCGACTCAGCATAGAACCTCCCTGGGCAGAAAACCCCGTGCATGCTGCGCATGCCGGCACTGTTGTAGCGCAAGCGCTTCGCGCTTGTCTGCCCTTTCTGTGTAGCGAGACATCCAGAACAAATGGTCGGCAGTGCGGCTCAGCATAGGTCCTCCTTGAACAAGCTGTGGCAAGGGGTAAAAGACAGGCAATGCATCACAAACGCCCCCCCATGCCCTGCACCATCCCGCCCAATGCCTGCACCAGCTCGGGCGATGGCTGGCCCGATGCCTCGGCATTCAACACCCAGGTGTCCTTGGTGCCGCCGCCCTGCGAAGAATTCACCACCAGCGAGCCTTCCTGCAGCGCCACGCGGGTCAGGCCGCCGGCGGCCATGCGCACGGTTTCGCCGCTGAGCACAAAGGGGCGCAGGTCGATATGGCGCGGCGCAATGCCGCTGTCCACCATGGTCGGGCAGCTGGACAGACTGAGCGTGGGCTGGGCGATATAGCCCTCGGGGTTGGCCAGCAGGGCGCGGCGAAAGTCCGCGATCTCGGCGCGTGTGGCGGCCGGGCCTATCAACATGCCATAGCCCCCGGCGCCATGGACCTCCTTGACCACCAGCTCGTGCAAATGGTCCAACACGTATTTCAAATCATCGGGCTTGCGGCACAGCCAGGTGGGCACATTCGAGAGAATGGGCTCCTCGCCCAGGTAGAAGCGGATCATCTCCGGCACATAGGGGTAGACGGATTTGTCGTCGGCAATGCCGGTTCCCACGGTGTTGCAGACGCTGACGTTGCCGGCGCGCAAGGCCTCCATCAAACCGGGGCAACCCAGTGTGGAAGTCGGACGGAACACCTGGGGGTCCAGAAAATCGTCATCCACCCGGCGATAGATCACATCCACCTGGCGCAGACCCCGCGTGGTGCGCATATAGACCCGCTTGTCCCGCACCACCAGGTCTTGCCCTTCCACCAGCTCCACGCCCATTTGCTGGGCCAGGAATGCATGCTCGAAATAGGCGCTGTTGTGCATGCCCGGGGTCAGCACCACCACCGTGGCCGAGGCCGATGAGGCCGCCGCCGGCGCGCTGGCGCGCAGCGTCTCCAGCAGCATGTCCGGGTAATGGGCCACCGGCTCCACGGCATGGCGGGTGAACAGATCGGGAAACAGCCGCATCATCATGCGGCGGTTTTCCAGCATGTAGGACACGCCAGAAGGCACGCGCAGATTGTCTTCCAGCACAAAGTATTCGCCCTCGCCCTGGGCGTTCGCGGCCCGCACGATGTCGATGCCGGCAATCTGCGCATAAATGCCGCGTGGCACTTCCACCCCGGCCATCTGGGGGCGGTACTGGCTGTTGCGGGCAATCAGCTCGGTAGGCACCAGGCCGGCGCGCAAAATGGCCTGCTCATGGTAGATGTCTTCAATGAAACGGTTGAGCGCCGTCACCCGCTGCACCAGGCCGGCCTCCATGCGCTGCCACTCCGCACCGGGGATGATGCGGGGAATCAGGTCAAAGGGAATCACCCGCTCCGTGCCCGCGCCGCCCGCGTCCTTGTCGCCGTACACCGCAAAGGTGATGCCGACACGGCGGAAGATCAGTTCGGCCTCGGCGGCCCGGTCCGCCAGGGTGGCGGGAGGCTGCTGCGCCAGCCACTGCGCATAGGCCTTGTAATGCGCACGCACATCGCTGCCGCCAAAGGGCAGCTGGGCGTACATCTCGTCGTACTTCTGCATCATGGACATCGTGGGCCTCCTGGGATTACCAAGCAAGTTACGGGCCATAGCGATGTTCTATGGAATCAACCAAACAGTGTAAGCCCACACTGCGACACGACCTCCAAGGCGTCACGGTGCTGTGGCCGCACTCCAATAGTGCCGGTGGCGCTGGCGTTCACAGTCCACGGTTTGTGCGGCCTCGGCCTGCCAATACGCCGCACCGCATTGGGGCGTTGCCACCACCGCCACGCCCAGGCCTGCATAGCGCTGCACCACCTGCGGGGCCGGATGGCCGAAGCGGTTGCGGTAGCCGGCCTGCACCACCACGGTGCGCGGCGCTACCGCCGCCACAAAAGCCGGGCTGGATGAGGTGCGGCTGCCATGGTGGGGCGCCAGCAGCAGATCGGCCGTCAGTCGCTGGCCGGAACGCAGCAGCGCGGCCTCCTGCGGCGCCTCGATGTCGCCGGTCAACAGCGCCGCCGCGCCATTGGCGGCCTGCACCCGCAGCACACAGCTGGAGGGGTTGCCCTGCACCGCGCCCCCAGCCGGCGGGTACAGCACCTGCCACAGCACGCCATCCCATTCCCATTGCTGGCCTGCCACACAGGGCTGCCAGGGCTTGTGCTGCGCAGAGGCCAGGTCGGCAGCGCCCGCACCCCGCAAGTCCACCCAGGGCTGGGCCGCCAGCACGCTGTCCGCACCGCCCACATGGTCCATATCGCTGTGACTGAGCAGCAGCACATCCAGGCGCTCGCCCCAGGCCTGCAACAGGGGCAGCACGGCACGCGCGCCGGCGTCGCCGCCATACCAGGCTGGGCCGGCATCAAACAGCAGGCTGTGCCGCGCCGTACGCAGCAAGATGGCGCTGCCCTGGCCCACATCCAGGGCCAAAAGGTCGAACATGCCATGCGCTGGGCGCGGTGTCTGCCAGCACAGCGCCGGCCACAGCAGCGACAGGGCCAGCAGCCGCCAAGCACGGGGCCAGGGCATGGCCAGCAACACGCCCCCAGCCATGGCCGCCAGTGCCGCCCACCAAGGCGCCTGGGGGCGTGCCAGGCTGGCCCAGGGCCAGGCCGCCATGGCCTGCAGCAGCCACAGCATGGACTGCACGCAGAAAGCGGCCGCCTCCCACAGCGGCGGCCAGACCACTCCCAGCATGGCCAGCGGTGTGACCACCAGCGTGATCCAGGGAATGGCCAGCAGATTGGCCAATATGCCCGCCAGCGACACCTGGCCAAAGAACAGCAGCGACAGCGGGCTGAGCGCCACCACCACCAGCCACTGCTCTCGCGCCAGCTTGCGCAGCTCGCCCCACAGGCCTTGGGACGGCGCGGCGGTGCCCGAGGCCAGCAGCACCCCCACGGCCACAAAGCTGAGCCAAAAACCTGCCTGGCACAGCGCCCAGGGGTCCCACAGCGCCAGCACCGCCAAGGTGACGGCCCACACCGCATGCCAGGGCCATTGCCAGCCGCCGCTGCGCAGCCAGGCCACCACGGCCAGCATGCCTACGGTGCGCTGGGCCGGCAGCCCCCAACCGCTGAACAAGGCATAGCTGGCGGCCAGCAGCACGCCGGCCCATAACGCGGCCTGGGGTGCCGGCCACCACAGGCACAAGCGCTGGCTGCGCCGCCACAACCAGCCCATGGCCGCCGTGGCCAGCCAGGCAAACATGGTGATGTGCAGGCCCGAGATGCTGACCAGATGGGCCACACCGGTGCGCCTGAACACCTCCCAGTCCTCCGTGGCAATGGCGCGCTGGTCACCCGTGACCAGGGCCGCCACCACGCCCAGGGCCCGGGCATGGGCATTGCCCTGCGGCTGTGCTTCGGCACGCGCCACGATGGCATCGCGCACATGCTGGCGCAGCTGCTCCACGGGCCGCGCCATGCCGGCTGCGGCCAGGCGCTCGGGCGGCGGCAGGCCTGGCCCGGTGCGCACATAGCCGGTGGCACCCACGCCCTGCTCCCACAGCCACAGCTCCCAGTCAAAGCCATGGGGGTTGCGTGCACCATGCGGGGCCTTGAGGCGCAGCGTCCATTGCCAGCGCTCACCGGCCAGCACGGCGGGCAATGCCTCGCTCGACACGGCTTCCTGCGCTCCAGCCAGGGCGGTGCGCGGTGCATACCACATCACCTCCAGCAACTGGGGCAGCTCGGCATCCACCAGACCGCCCTCGGGTCTGGGGCGCTGGGCGTGCAGCACGGCCAGCCGCAGCCGCCAGCCCTGGGCCGTGCGCTGCGGCATGGCGTCCACCACGGCGTGGACCTGCAGGTCCACACCTTCCAGATCGGGGGCCAGCCGCTGCGCCTGCTGCTGCAGCGCCTGCAGGCCGGCGCTGGCAAAAGCCATGCAGGCCCAGGCCGCCCACCCCATGGCCCACAACACCCAGCGCCAGCGGGACTGTGGCGAGCGCCGCCAGTGCCAGGCCATGGACCAGCAGGCCAGCCACAGCCCGGCAGCTCCCAGGCCACACCCTGCATAGACCTGGATGCGCCACAGCGCGGGCTGGAGCAGCTGCAGCGCCACACCGGCCACCGCTGCCAAGGCCCAGCTGCCCGGGCGGGCCCATGGTGTGCGCAACAAAGTCGAGGTGGTGGACATGCGACAAGGCCGAACAAAGCGCGAAGCTGCGCAGAAAAGGGGATGGCTCTTGGCATACTGTCAGGCTGGTCCCGGAGGTCCGCATCGCTGCGCGGCCCCATAGGCGCGCAGCGCCCGGCCTTTTTCCCATCCCATTCAAGGAATTTCCATGAGCGTCTACGACAAACTCCAAGCCCTGAACATCACCCTGCCTCCGCTGGCGGTGCCGGCTGCGGCCTATGTGCCTTTTGTGCAGACGGGCAAGCTGGTGTTTCTGAGCGGCCATATTGCCCGCAAGGATGGCAAGGTGTGGGCAGGCCAGCTGGGCGGCGCCATCAGCACCGAAGAAGGCAAGCAGGCCGCACGCGCCGTGGCCGTGGACCTGATGGGCACGCTGCAGGCCGCCTGCGGCGGTGACCTGAACCGCGTGCAGCGCATCGTCAAGGTGATGAGCCTGGTGAACTCCACCTCCGGTTTCACCGAGCAGCACCTGGTCACCAATGGCTGCTCCGAACTGCTGGGCGAGGTGTTTGGCGACAAGGGCACGCATGCCCGCAGCGCCTTTGGCGTGGCGCAAATCCCCATGGGTGCCTGCGTGGAGATCGAGCTGATCGCCGAGATCGCCTGAATCTCATAAAAAAGAGAGCAGCCATCGCCTTTGCACACTGGATCTTCATGGTGTTTATGCATGAAACCATTGACACATAGGCTAGTGAAGCTCTCTTCTCGATAGCATCCAAAGAACAACCGCCACAGCCCATCAGGCTTGTGGCGGTTTTTTTATGGGTAGCCCCGGCGTGGCGCTCAGCCTTCCAGCTCCAGCATGTTTTGCGCAGCCCGGGCGGAGGCGGCCTGGCTCCCGCGTGCTGCGGGGATCCCCATGTGCTGGTGCGCGCCGCCGCCCGCCTGGGCCATCATGCCCAGGCCCTGGCCCATGTCGGCCGGCACCTTGAAGCGCTGCACCACCGCCTTCATGTGCTGGGACTGCTCGCTCAGGCTTTGCGAAGCGGCCGCGCTTTCTTCCACCAAAGCGGCGTTTTGCTGCGTCATCTGGTCCAGCGAGCTGACGGCCTCGCTCACCTGGGTGATGCCATCGCGTTGCTCGGCGGCCACGGCGTTGATCTCGGCCATGGTCGAGGTCACGCGCTGAATGGACTGCACGATTTCCTGCATGGTGCCACCCGCCTCCTGCACCAGGCGGGCGCCATCGGCCACACGCTCCACCGAGGCCTGGATCAGCAGCTTGATCTCCTTGGCGGCCTCGGCACTGCGCCCGGCCAGCGAACGCACCTCGGAAGCCACCACGGCAAAGCCCCGGCCCTGCTCTCCGGCACGCGCCGCTTCCACCGCCGCATTCAGCGCCAGGATATTCGTCTGGAAGGCAATGCCATCGATGACGCCGATGATGTCGGCAATCTTCTGGCTGCTGGCATGGATGTCATTCATGGTGTTGACCACCTGGCCCACCACCTGGCCACCGCGCTGGGCCACGCCCGAGGCCTGCTCCGCCATCTTTGCCGCATGCTGGGCACTGCCGGCCGTTTGCTGCAGCGTGCCGGTGAGCTCGGTCATGGCCGTGGCGGCCTGCTGCAATCGGCTGGAAGTCTGCTCGGTGCGCTGCGACAGGTCTTGATTGCCCACGGCGATTTCGCTGCTGGCCAGGGCAATGTTGTCGGTGCTGCGGTGCACCTCCAAAATCATGCCCCCCAACGCCTGGTTCATATTGCGCAGCGACAGCAGCAACTGGCCGAATTCATCGCTGCGGTCCACGCCCACATGCTGGCTCAGATCGCCTGCGGCAATGCGCTCTGCAATGGCGTTGGCCTGCGCCAGCGGCTGGCGGATGCTGTTGATCAGCCAGTACGCGCCCAACACAATGGCCACCACCAGCGCCAGCAGCCCCAGCCCCGACCACAGCGCCAGCTGGCCGCGCGTGCCGGCCATGTCGCCGCGCATGCGGAGAATGCCGGCCTCCTGCATGTCCACAAAGGCCTGCAACCCTTCCAGATATTGGTCCACCGCCGGCTTGAAGCGGGACTGCACCAGCTGTGCGCTTTCTGCCGTCTGCCCTGCCTCCTTGAGCTTGAGGGCTTGCTGGCGCAGCTGGATCATGTCGCTGCGCAGCTGGGCGATACGTTCCATCTGCGCCTTGTCGGCGGCGGTCAGGTCGGCAGCCTCCAGCTTTTTCTGCACGCCCGAGATCCGCTCCGTGGTGGCCTTGATCGTGGGCGAGAACTCCTGGCTGACGCTGGGCTCGGTGCTCAGCACCACGGCCAGGGTGCGCACCGCATTGGCGCGGGTCAGCCCCGCCCATTGGCTGGCTTGCTCCATGCGCTCGGCCAACTCGGCCTCCTGCGCCTGTTGCTGTTGCTGCATGCGGTAAGCGCTGATACCGGCAAAACCGGCCAGGCCTGCGAGCCCCGCCACGATGCACAGCACACTGATCCACAGTTTGCGCGTCACACTGATGTTGTTCATTGCTGTTCCTGGTTGGCAGGCGTAGGGAGCACGCGCCGTGCGTTCTGGCGTTTGGATACCGTGAGTGGAACGTGCCAGTCCCTAGGTTCGCATCAGGGGTTCACCGGATAGATTGACGCTGGTGCCACCGTTATTCCACGCCGGTGTGATGCAGCACAAACCATGCCGGATGCCGTGCTGATTTTTTTTATACATGTGCAGGGCCTTGATGCGACTCTGTGTAGCCCCGGCCTGTGCCGCACAGAGCCAGCGGGAAGCGTCCCCCGAGAGCCAGCCCCATCACAAGACAGGCCTTTTCCACGCGGGCTCCGCTACCGCTGGCAGATGCATGCTGCCGTGGCCTAGGCTTGCAGCTCCAGCATGCCCTGCGGTGCGGCAACCGCCATATTGCGATGCTGCGCGCCGCCTCCGGCCTGCGCCATCAGACCCATGCCTGGTGCGACTGCCGTTGCGGCGGGCACCTTGAAACGCTCCACCACGGTTTTCATGTGCAGGGACTGCTCACTCAGGCTTTTGGAAGCGGCAGCGCTCTCCTCCACCAGGGCCGCATTTTGCTGGGTCATCTGGTCCAAGGCGCCCACGGCCTCGCTCACCTGGGCCACGCCGTCACGCTGCTCTGCCGCGTTGGCGTTGATCTGCGCCATCACGCTGCTGACGCGCTGTATGGACTGCACCACCTCGGTCATGGTGGTGCCCGCGTCCTGCACCAGGCGGGCACCATCGGCCACGCGGTCCACCGAGTCCTGTATCAGCTGCTTGATCTCCTTGGCAGCCTGGGCGCTGCGCCCGGCCAGGGAGCGCACCTCGGATGCCACCACGGCAAAGCCCCGGCCCTGCTCACCTGCGCGTGCGGCTTCCACGGCGGCATTGAGTGCCAGGATATTGGTCTGAAAGGCAATGCCATCGATGACGCCGATGATGTCCGCAATCTTCTGGCTGCGCACGTGGATGTCGGTCATGGTGCTCACCACCTGCTGCACCACGGCCCCACCGCGCTCGGCCACGCCGGAAGCCTGCTGCGCCAGGCCCGCCGCCTGCTGGGCGCTGCCTGCCGTTTGCTGCAACATGCCGTTGAGCTGCAGCATGGCGCTGGCGGCCTGCTGCAAATGGCTGGAGGTGAGCTCGGTGCGCTGCGACAAATCCTGGTTGCCGCTGGCGATTTCGGCGCTGGCCTGGGCAATCGCATCGCCGCTGGTGCGCACGTCCTGGATCATGCCCCCCAGCGACTGGCTCATGGCCTGCAGCGACAGCAGCAGCTGGCCAAATTCATCTTGGCGCTGCACCTGCCACTGCGCACGCAGATCGCCCTCGGCAATCTCCCCCGCAATGCCATTGGCTTGCACCAGCGAGCGGCGTATGCCATTGATGAGCACATAAGCCCCCACGGCGATGCCCAGCAGCAGCACCACCATGTTCAGGGCCGCTGCGCGCACCACGCCCTGGCGGGCCGCCCCCATTTCGGCCCGCATGGAGGCCAGCCCATCGGCCTGGTGCTGCACAAAGGTCTGCAGTGCCGCCAGATAGACCTGCATGGCTTGTTCAAAGTCGCCACTGGCCGCCTGCTGCCCTTGGGCCGCGGCATCCCGCGCTTGCTGCACCAGGCGCTCGCGCTGGGCCTGCATGGCCTGCTGCTGCTGCTTGAGCTCCTGCATCTGGCTGCGATCGGCATCATCCAGGCCCGAAGACTCCAGCGCCTGCTGCAGCTGGCTGATCTGCCCGCTGGTGGCCTGCAGCTGCGCCTGCATCTCGGACAGATCCTGAGCGTCCCTGCTGCGCACCAAGGCCTGGGTGCGCACGGCATTCACCTGTGCCAGGGCCTGCCAGCGCGTGGCCTGCTCCAGCCGCAGCGACAGCAGCCGGTCTTGCTCGCCATGCTTTTTCTGGTGCTGGGCCGAGTTGTAGCCCGCCAGCCCCACGATCACCACAGACCCCACCACGATGGCCCCCACTCCCAGCCACAGCTTGTGTGTCACGCCGATGTGCTTCATAGCCTTTGTCTCCCTTTATTTTTATCGCGACCTCCGCACAAAAAAGCACATCCGTTCGCTTTATGGAGTGGACAACAAACCGCCGGCCGTCCGTATTGGTGTTAGCACCATGTCCCCGAATCTCGACCCCACACAAGGCGCATTCAGTTGGTCTTATCAGCACCCAAAAATCTGGCATTGGTGCATTTCTTTCACCATCCCAGCACGCCACCGCCTTTTGCTGCAGATGCTGCCGCAGATTCACGCTGCATCGCCGCATTTTCCCGTATTACGAAATTTTGATTTCATATTGCAAAAAAATCAGAGGATTTGGCCTTTTTGCACCACGCAAAATATTCCCACAATACGGAAAACTAATTTAACTTATTGATTTAAAAAGGAAATATTATTTTTTGCACAGTTTTAAAAAAATTGCTGCGACGCAAACAATACAAACCATGCCAACCCGCAGTGGTGGCGCTGGATTCACCCTCCGACGCCCCCGCTCAGGACCACAGCGTTGACCTGCTGTACCGCACTGCCAGCCAGAATTTCCGCACTACCGTGCTTAAATTCAAGTTGTGCAAGGGATGGTGTTTCACACCCATGACTTTCATTCGGCGCAACAGGCCTCAACGCCAGCGCCACCTGCTTTGAAGGAGCATCCCATGCCCAACCGCCACGTGACCCTCGCCGCTGACACCACCGCTTCCACCGAAGGCAGCTACCTCGGCCGCATCCTCTGCCCGCACTGCATGTGCACCCACACCATCGAGGCCGAAGGCGGCTGCAGCACCGAAGCCTGCGACGACTGCGGCAGCCCCAGCGAAAGCGAATAAGCCTCCAGGCGCCCCTCTCCGCCGGAGCGGCCAAAGCAGACCTCTTTCGCTGTGTGTGGCTCTGCCGCTGCCGCTCCGGTTTCCGGAGCCTCAACACTCCCTTCAGCCCCGAACGCCGCATGGTTTTCGGGGCTGTTGCTTTACATAGAGACGACACACTGCCTGCACTTCACATCGGCGTATGCGAGAGGAACTGCGAACCATGTATGAAGGAGAGCGATTCAATGCCTGGTCACACCTGCTGGGTGCCTTGCTGGCCCTGGGTGGTGCCGTATGGCTGCTGGTCTATGCCAGTTTGCACAGCGACGGCATGGGCATTACCAGCGTGGCGGTCTACGGCACCACCCTGGTGCTGCTGTATGCCATCTCCACCAGCTACCACAGCGTGCGCGGCCGGGCCAAACAGGTGCTGCGCAAGCTGGATCACCTGAGCATCTACCTCTTGATTGCCGGCAGCTACACACCGTTTTGCCTGATCAGCCTGCGCGGTGCCTGGGGCTGGTCGCTGTTTGGCGTGGTCTGGGGCCTGGCCGCAGTGGGCATGCTGCAAGAGCTCAAGCCCCGCAGCGAGGCCAGGGTGTTGTCCCTTGTGCTGTATGCCCTCATGGGCTGGGTGGCGCTGGTGGCGGTGGAGCCGCTGCTTGAGGCCCTGGGTACGGCCGGTTTTGTCTGCCTGGCCCTGGGTGGCCTGCTCTACACCGTGGGCATTGTGTTTTTTGCGCTGGACCAGCGTGTGCGCCACTTCCACGGCATCTGGCATTTGTTTGTGCTGGCCGGCAGCGCCCTGCACTATGCGACCGTTTTGGCCTATGTGCTGCCGGACGCAGCCGGCTCAGCTTGAAGACGGCACTTCCTCGGCCGCCAGCGGCAAACGTATCACGGTCTCCAGCCCAGGCTGGCTGTTGCGCCAGCCGATCTCACCGCCATGCAGCCGCACAATGGCCTGCACGCTGGACAGGCCCAGGCCGTGGCCGGGCAGCTGCTGGTGGCGCGGGTCACGCACAAAATGCACGGCCAGGCGCTGCAATGTTTCCTCTTGCACGCCGCAGCCATGGTCACGCCAACGCAGGCACACCGCACCATCTTGCACACGCAAGCCAATCTCCAGCCGCAGCAGGCCGTCCTGCTCGCCATACTTCAAAAAATTGTCCAATAGGTTGGACAGGGCGTTGGCCAGCAAATGGCTGTCACCGCGCACCGTGCAGTGCGGATGCAGATCGGTGTGCAGCAGCACCTGGCGGTCAATGAACAACGGCGCGTAATAGTCCAGCACCTCCTGCAACACCTGATCCAGGTCCAGCAGCGCAAAATTGTGCTGACCCACACCGGCTTCCACCTCGGCCAGCAGCAGCATTTTGGAGAACAGGCGCTGGAGCTGGCCCAGTTCCTCCAGCACCTGTTCCAGCTGCTCCTGGCTGCGGCTTTCGGGTGCATCCAGGGCCGACTGCACATGGTGCAAAGCGCGGTTCAACGGCGTGCGCAGATTGTGGGCCATCATGTTCGAGACATGGCGTATGCCGCCCACCAGATGCTCCAGCTGCTCCAGCATCAGGTTGATGTCCTGCTCCAGCAGCGTGAACTCATCGCTCTTGCCCTGCTTCATGGCAATGCGGAACTGCAGATTGCCCTGGCCGGCCTGGCGCAGTGCACGGCGGATATCACCGGCGCGCCGGTCCATCAGCCGCACAAAGGCCAGCGCCCCCAGCAGCGACAGCCCCACCGCCAGCAACAGGGCCAGGCCTGTGGCCTTCATATAGCGGTGCTGGATATCGGTCAGCGCCTGCAGGTCACTGCCGGCGATCAAAAACCGCCCCTCGCCCAGCGCTGTGAGCTGCACCCGCCCGGTGAAGCGCAGGTCTTCGCGCTCAAAAGGCAAATCCTGCAATGCGGCCGAATCCTGGGCATGGCGCATATCGGCAATGGCATTGCCGGCCCAGGCCTGGCCTTGGGCGTCCTGGTAGCTGAAGATCTCTTCCTGGCTGTCTATGCCGTCGCTCACCAGTTGCTGGATTTCCGCGATCAGCGCCGGCTCGCCTTGCTGCTCGTAGACGGCCTGCAGCCGCTTGCTGTTGCGCAGCGCGTAGTCGTCCAGCCGCTGGCTGTCCGTACCCACGATCTCCACGTAGTACACCGCCAGCGTACCGGCCAGTATGCTGACCACCACGGCGCTGAAGCACAGCGCCACGCGAAACGAATTGGACTGCCACGCCCTGCGCGGCGACAACGCCATCTGCTTTCCCTTTCCATCAGGCCAGCGGCGCATCAATGCGGTAGCCCACACCGCGCACCGTGCGGATCAGCGAGTTGGCATCCGGCAGATCGATCTTCTGGCGCAAATGGCTGATGTGCACATCGATGATGTTGGTCTCCGGCTGAAAGTCGTACTCCCAGACGTTTTCCAGCACCATGGCCCGTGTCACGGTCTGGCCGGCGTTCTTCACCAGATAGCTCAGCAACTTGAACTCGCGTGGATTCAGACTGATTTTTTCACCGGCCCGGTAAACCGCATGGGTCAGCAGATTCACATGCAGCGCCCCCAGCTGCAACATATGCTCGGCCTGGCCCATCACCGTCGCGCTGCGCCGCATCAAAGCTTCCAGCCGCGCCGCCAGCTCGCCCAGGTAAAAAGGCTTGGTGAGGTAGTCGTCTGCACCGGCCTTGAGGCAGCGTATGCGCTCCTCGGTCTGCTCCAGTGCACTCACCACAATCACCGGCGTGCGGTTGGCAATGGCACGCAGCGCCTTGAGGATGTCAATGCCATCCACCCCCATGGGCAGCATGCGGTCCAGGATGATGCAGTCCCAGGTGCGCGACAGCGCCAGCTGCAGCCCGGTATTGGCTTCGGCGGCATGCGTGATCTGGCACTCCGAATGGTTCAGGTGCTCCATCACGTACTGGGCATTCGCGCCGTCGTCCTCAATCAACAAAATATGCTTCATCACAAGAAAAAAGGCCCTAAGAACGTGTTCACGCTCTAAGGCGTTTGCACACCAAAGGGCCATTCTAGGGAGGATAGACCGGCTTAAACGCGTGGCCTGCGCAGGCTGCCACGCACGAACTTGAACATTGTCCAGGCCAGCATGGCCAGCGTCACATACAGCAGCACGGCACTGATGGGACGCTCAAAGAACACCGACGGATCACCACGCGAAATCAGCAAGGTGCGGCGCAGATTCTCTTCCACCATGGGCCCCAGGATATAGCCCAGCAGCAGAGGTGCGGCCTCAAAGCGCAGCAGCATCAGCAAATAGCCCAGAGCCCCCAGCACCGCCACCATATAGATGTCGAAGTGGTTGTTGTTGACGCTGTACACGCCCAGCGCCACGAACACCAGGATGGCCGGATACAGCCAGGTGAACGGAATGCGCAGCAGCGACACCCAGATGCCGATGGTGGGAATATTCAGCAGCACCAGCATGATGTTGCCGATGGCAAAGCTCACCACCAGGCCCCAGAACATCTCGGGCTGCTCGGTGATCAGCATGGGCCCGGGGGTGATGCCGTGAATGATCAGCGCACCCAGCATGATGGCCATCACCGCATCGCCCGGAATGCCCAGGGACAGCGAAGGCACGAAGGCAGTCTGCGCGGCGGCGTTGTTGGCCGACTCGGGAGCCGAGATGCCCTGCACCGCACCGTGGCCAAATTCCTCGGGGTTCTTGGCCACGCGCTTTTCAATGGCATAGGACATAAAGGCCGCAATCGACGGCCCCACGCCGGGCAGCGCCCCCAGGGCCGAACCCAGGGCCGAGCCGCGCAGCATGGCGGGGTAGGAGCGCTTCATTTCCTGGCGCGTGGGGATCATGGAGCGCAGCGTCACCGACTCCACCTTCTGTGTTTCATCCTGGCCATGGATGTTGCGCACCACTTCCGACACACCGAACAAGCCCATGGCCAGCGCCACCAGATTGATGCCATCCATCAGCTCCGGAATATCGAAGGTAAAGCGCGCAATACCGGTGTTCACGTCCGTGCCCACCATGCCCAGCAACACGCCCATGACCACCATGGCCAGACCCTTGACGGGCGAGCCCGCACCAATGGACGACGCCGCCACCAGGCCCATCACCATCATGGCAAACAGCTCGGCCGGGCCAAACTTCAGACCCACTTCGGCAATCACCGGCGAGAACAGCACCAGCAGCAGCAGGCCGATCATGGCGCCCACCAGTGATGCAATCGTGGTGATGAACAGCGCTATGCCCGCCTTGCCTTTTTTGGCCATGGGATAGCCATCCAGACAGGTCACCGCCGAAGCCGGCCCACCCGGCAGATTCATCAGAATCGATGCGGTAGAACCCCCGTATTGCGAGCCGTAGTAAACGCCGGCCAGCATCACGATGGCCGAGGTGGGAGACATGTGGTACGTCATAGGCAGCAGCAGCGAAATCGCCGCCAAGGCCCCAATGCCGGGCAGCACGCCCACGGCAGTGCCCAGAAAAACGCCCAGAAAACAAAACCAGAGAATGGCGGGGTCCGACGCAACCTGCAAACCCAAGAGGAGATTATTGAATAATTCCATTTTCAGAATTCAGGAAACATGGAGATGGTCATATCCAGACCAATAACAAAAATCACCGAAGTAACCACGGCAATCACGGCAGCAATCATGAATCGCTTGATCAGATGCATGGGTTTTGGCACGCTGGCAATCAGCACGGCAATCATGGTGCTGAAAAACACGCCCATGATATTCAGCGCAAAAGCAAAAACCACCAAGGAAAGCAGCGATGCAATCAGGCTGTCCCAGTGCACTTCTATGCTCTCCCCTTTGCGGAAAAAGGCGGGAGTCATGATGAAGATGCCAAGCACCACCAGAATGCAGCCCAGCACCACGGGTATATAACCCGGCCCCATGCGCCCCGCCGTGCCAAAAGTGTATTCAGACCCCACCAGGGCAAAATAAATACCCACGGTGGAGACGAACAAACCAGCCAATATGTCTCTTATATCTCTATCTAACATGCAACCTCCGTTCGTAGAGGATGCCCATTGTCTTGATCACCCAGGTAAAAGTCGTACGCAAAATTACCTAGAATTTCGTGCATTAATTTTGTTTAACTTTCAAAATTAAAAACAATTAACTATCACCACAAAAACAGCAAGCCATGGAGCAAAGATTAAAAACAATTAATCTTTCCAGGCAAAAATGCATGGCGCATGGGGAAAAAATAATTTCCCTCCTCACCACCCAGAGGTCTTTCAGCAGGCCGCGAAGCCAGCAAGCCCTAGCATGTTCCCGGTACGACCGGCATGTAACAGCTACGCTGGGAGAACCGTCCAACACACGCTCACTTTCCTGTAGCTCGTTATGCGCTCTGCACAAGCTTTTGCAGTTGATTGCATGCAAAGCCGCTACCATCGAGCCTCTTGATTTTTGTTACATCTGACCCACCATGCTGCGCTGCAAGCTTGTACTGCCCCTGGCCCTGGCGGCCGCCCTGGCCCTGAGCGGCTGCCAGAACACCACCCCCACCCAGCGCCATACCGCCACCGGCGCAGCCGTGGGAGCGGTTGCCGGGGCCGGCGTGGCCCATGCCACAGGCGGCAAAGCTGCCACCGGTGCGGTCGTGGGTGCGGCAGTCGGCGGCACCGTGGGCTATCTCTGGTCCAAAAACATGGAGCGCCAAAAGCAGGAGCTGGAGCGTTCCACCAAGGGCACGGGGATCAAAGTGACGCGCACGGACGACAACCGCCTGAAGCTGAACTTTCCCGCCGACATCACCTTCAACAGCCACAGCGCCGTGCTCAGGCCCCAGGCGCGCACCGTACTCAACAGCTTTGCCAACAGCCTGCGCCGCAACCCCACCACCCAGGTGCTGATCGTGGGCCATGCCGACAGCAGCGGCAACGCTGCCAGCAACGAAACCCTGTCGCTGCAGCGGGCCAACACCACGCGCAGCTATATCTTCAGCCGCAAGGTGCAAGGCCCACGCATACAAACCGAGGGCCGCGGCGCACGGGAGCCGATTGCCAGCAACTACACCGAAGCCGGCCGCGCCCAGAACCGGCGGGTGGAGATTTTTGTGATGGAGAGCAAATAAAGCCCCCCTGAGCCGCTGCGCGTCTTCCCCCTCTCTGACTTCGCCGGAGGGGGACGGCACCAGCGCGGCGGGGCGGCCCTTGCGCGGTGCCCTGGCCTGGGGCACGCCAGTTTTATGCGTCGTGGGTGGTGCGCAGCGCCGTGGAGAGAGGGAACACGCCCCTGACAGGGTGTTGACGGTCTCTACGCAGGCGCTCCGCGAGAAGATCGCCAACACATTTTTCCAGCCTGCCACATGCCGGGCTACGGCCTCCTGCACCTGCGGGCTGAGCACGAAATCCGGATGATCCAGCAGCCGTTTCAAGGCCGGCCCACACCCGGGCAGGCTGTGCTGCTCCATCAGACAAGGATCGACACCACGGCCTGGTCGCCCCACTGCGCCACAGGAAAGTGGGCCCCGGCAGCAAGGTGGCCGTGGTTGGCCTGAGCCAGATGGCGCTGACGCTGAGCAAGGCCGTGGCCGGCTCCGTCATTGGCTGCATTGCCGAAACCCAGGAAATGCTGGACTTTTGCGGCCAGTACGACATCGCCTCGGACATTGGACGCATAGACATCCAAAGCATCGTCAAAGCCTATGCGCGCATGCTGAAAAGCAGTGTGGAGTACCGCTTTGTGATCGTCATCATCTCGCTCAAACGCAAGGCAGCAGCGGTTTGAGAACATGCGCAAAGTCACCACCCCAATCGCGGCAGCCAGCCTTGCTGGCTGCGCTTGCCACGCTTACACCAGCAGCAAATTGGCAAATACCTTGCCACCCATGGAGATGTGATTGCGCATCGCCTCTGCAGCTGCATCCGGACGCCCTTCCAGGATATGCCCCACCACCTGGGCATGCTCCTGCTGAGACTCTCTCAGCCTTGCCGGGCTCGCAAACATTTGCCCGCGATAAGGTGCGATACGCAGACGAATCAGGCGCGTGTGCTCCACGATATAGGGATTTCTGCAAATCTGATATATCAGATCATGTAGCACTCTGTTCTGCTTTTCATAGCCATCGCTATCGAGCATCTGTGCGTAATGCTCCGTGCGCTCCAGCGCTGCGCGCAGTTGCTCACCTTCCTTTGCCTGCACACGCAAGCTGGCCAGCCGCGCCACGATGCCCTCGTATTCCCCCAAGGCCTCCATCATCGCGACCAGCTCGCGCGTCTCCAAACGTCGCACTCTGGTGCCTGATCGAGGCACGATTGCCACTACGCCCATGGACTCCAGAGTCAGCAAAGCCTCACGCACCGGCGTTCTTGAACTACCGAAGTGGCTAGCAATGGCTTGCTCATCAATGGTCTGGTCCAGCGTCCACAGGCCGGTCCGCAAACACTCCTCTATGTAGGCCCTGATCCGCTCTCTGAGGCTGGACGATGAATTAGTGGTTTGTCCCATCTGCTGCATTGAATGGTTGTTGGTAAATTAACTGATATATCAATAACTGGATGTAGTATGTCACCAGATCTACAAATACAGGGGGCTGTGGCCACCCTCAACTTACGACGCCCCGAGGTCGCTAACAAGCTGACACTGTCCGACCTGGCCGTTGTGCGCAGCCATGTTGAACAGATCAATCGCACCACCAGCGTGCGCATTCTCAAAATTGTCGGCGAAGGCCGTCATTTTTGTAGCGGCTTTGATATTGAAAACATCCAGCAAAGCCAGGCCAAAGGCACCTCCTTCGGTGAGATGGTGGATGCCATCGAAGCATGTAGAGCCATCACCATCGCACGCATACAAGGTGCCGTCTACGGTGGCGCGGTCGATCTCGCTCTAGCCTGCGACTTTAGGCTAGGCAGCAGCCAATCTCATATGCAAGTGCCACCGGCCAAGCTGGGCTTGCACTTTTATCCCACAGGTATGCAGCGCATGTGTACACGGCTGGGTATCGACGCAGCCAAACGCGTGCTTTTGCGTGCCGAGCATTTTGCGGGCCTGGAGATGAAGGAGCTGGGCGTGCTCACCGATTACTGCGAACACGAAGCGCTGGACACCACCCTCATGCAGCTCGAGATGCAGCTGCTAAAAATGGCTCCGCTGGCTTTGCACGGCATGAAGCGCAATCTCAACAGGATCGCCAACGGGCTTTGGGACATCGAGCAAATGGAGTTGGACGTACAGGCCTCCGTCAACTCCGCCGATTTGCGCGAAGGAATGCAGGCATGGAAAGAAAAACGCCTCCCTTCGTTTAGCGGCCATTGAGCAAGGCCCAAGACAAGCACAGACAGCCAGGTTTGCCAAAAAAGGGCCGCGAGCAAATTGTGCTAGGCCCATCACAACCAGTAGGAGACAACAATGCCCACATGCTTTATTCGGACTGCACTTCAAGCGGCCGCCTTCACCACGCTGCTGCTCACAAGCGCGGCGCAAGCCGGGAACAACTACCCAGAACGGCCGATCACGCTGGTCGTTGGCTTTCCTCCTGGAGGAGGTGCGGATGCCGTCGCGCGCATCGTGGGCGATCAGTTGGGCAGGAATCTGGGACAGCCCATCATCATCGAGAACAAGCCTGGCGCTGGCACCACCATGGCATCCAGTCAGGTGGCCAAAAGCCCTGCCGATGGCTACACCATCCTCTTGGCAGGGGTCAGCCTGCATGGCTCCGACCAATACCTTTTCAAGTCGGCCAATTACGATGCGGCCAACAGCTTCACCCCTATTACGCGATTGGTCTCTGCACCTTTACTCATAGGCGTTAGTGCCAAGCTGCCTTATCAGAATGTCCAGGATCTGGTAGCCGCAGCCAAAAAAGCACCCGGAAAAATGTCCTATGGCCACTCTGGCGTCGGCGTATTCACCCACACCACAGGCTTGCAATTCATGACGGCCGCTGGCATTGATGTGCTGGCGGTACCTTTCCGCGGTGGGGCCCAGGCTATTCAAGCGGTAGGCGCAGGCGATGTCGATATGAAATTTGCCACCCCACCCTCGATCCTGCCCCTGGCCCAAGCCGGAAAGATCCGCCTGATTGCCGTGACGCAAAGCGAGCGCTCCAAGCTTTTCCCGGAACTCCCTGCCATGAAGGAGTCTGGCCTTGGAAGCTTCTCACAAGACTTCTGGTTTGGCCTGTATGCACCTGCAGGACTCTCCGAGCCGATCAAAGCCAAATTATTTGCCGCCGCCCAAAAAACGCTGCAGGACGACAAGGTTAGAGAGAAGTTGGAGAAATCCGGCAATGCCCCTTCCGCCTCCGAAAGCCCCGAGCAGTTCAAGACCTGGGCACTCGCCCAAGGAAAGCTGGCACTGGAATACGTCAAGAAATCGGGCGCCACCAGCAACTGATCTGTTTGCAACTTCACCATTGGATTGCTCTGGAATGAACCACAACCTCTATACCCAGCTGAAATCGTTTTTCCCTGCCGATCGCCACACTGCAGCCATCGAAAGCATCTTGCCTGACGGAGGCACAAGGACTTACTCCTGGGATGAGCTGGACGCGCTCAGCGCCAAGATTGCCCACAAGTTGCAAGCACTGGAATTACCTCCCGCCAGCCGCATTGCCGTGCAGGTGGAGAAATCCGTCGAGGCCATAGCGCTGTACCTCGGCGCCGTACGTGCCGGCCATGTTTTTCTGCCGCTCAACACTGCCTACAAAAAAGGCGAGATGGAATATTTCATCCAGAACGCAGAGCCTGCGGTGCTTGTGTGCACCTCGCTGAATCTGGATTGGATCCATGCCCTGGCCGGTTCGGCCGGCATCCGGCATGTGTTCACGCTGGATGGCAACAGCACAGGCTCACTGTTGGCCGATTTGGATCTGTTCGCCAGCGCGTTCGATGACGTCCACCGCACAGCCGACGCACTCGCGGCCATTCTGTACACCAGTGGCACCACGGGGCGCAGCAAGGGCGCCATGCTCAGCCATGGAAATCTGATGGCCAATGCGCACAGCTTGAAGCAATACTGGGGCTGGCAAGACGGCGATGTGCTCATCCACGCCCTTCCCATCTTCCATGTGCACGGCCTTTTCATTGCCATCCACGCAGCGTTGATCAACGGCAGCAAGATGATCTGGCTACCCAAGTTTGATGCCAAGCAAGTCATTGCCCAGCTGCCCAAGGCCACCGTGTTGATGGGCGTACCAACCTTTTATGTGCGCATGCTGAGCGAGCCCAGCCTCACACCAGAGATAGCACGTCATATGCGCTTGTTTATCTCGGGCTCGGCTCCGCTGCTGATTGAAACCTTCAACGAATGGAAAGTCCGAACCGGCCACACCATCTTGGAGCGCTATGGCATGAGCGAGACCATCATCATCTCGTCCAACCCCTACACACCTGACCCCCGTTACCAAAACCAGTCTGAGCGCTGCGGCAGCACCGTGGGATTCCCGCTACCCGAGATGGCGCTGCGCATCACCAGCGATGCCAATCAACCGCTTGCACAAGGCGAGATAGGCAATATCCAGGTGCAAGGAGAGAGCGTTTTTTCCGGCTATTGGCGCATGCCCGAAAAAACAGCGGAGGAATTCACGCAAGACGGCTGGTTCAAGACAGGTGATGTCGGGCTCATAGACCCACGAGGCTATTTGCGCATCGTGGGGCGCAACAAGGACTTGATCATTTCAGGAGGCTACAACGTCTATCCCGCAGAGATTGAGGCCATGGTCAACGAGCTGCCCGGCGTGGAAGAAAGCGCTGTAGTCGGAGTGCCTCACGCAGACTTTGGTGAAGCCGGTGTCTTGCTCCTCATCGCCAAGCCAGGCGTGCACATCGATGAACAGCAGGTGCTGGAACGACTGAAAGCCCAATTGGCGGCATACAAGGTTCCAAAACGCTGCCATGTCATTGCCGAATTGCCCCGCAATGCCATGGGAAAAGTGCAGAAAAACATCTTGCGTCAGACCTATCAGGACAGCTTCGCCCTCGTCTGCTGAGCGCTTCAGGCCGAGCCCCAGCACGCCCAATGCTAAGGCCACTCCGCTTCTTCCACGGTGCATATACCACGGCGGAAGGGGCGGGTCTTGCTGCTAGGTTTGAGGCCTGGTGCCCACCAGCACCGGTTGATAAAAACAGCCATCCAGGCGCTGCACCTGCGCGAACCCCGCGTCCTCCATCAACGCGCACAAGCGCTCGGTGGAAACGGCGTAATAGCGCGAGCGCATGACATGGGTGTGCACCTGGCCCGTGGCCAGGTCTTCTTCGACCACAAAGAACGAGAAGTCGTAGTGACTGCCCTCAAAATCCCAAACCTGGAACAGCACATAGCGCTTGCCGTCTTCCACGCGTGCGCCGTAGTGCTTGACCAGGTTGCGGCCGCGTTCCTCCCGGACGTAATCGCGGACGGTGATCAGACAGCCGCCGCCGGGCTTGAGGCAGGCAAAGAACTGCTTGAAGGCCTGTAGCAAGTCCTCGTCGTTCAACAGATGGGGCACGGCGTTATCGCAAGCCATGAGCACATCGAAACCACCACCGTGCAAGGCATGGGCCTGGCGCATGTCCCCGACCTTCAACGCCAGTGTGAGTTGCCGTTTTTCAGCTTCTGCACGGGCGCGTTCCACTTCCTTGCTGGACAGGTCTGACGCCACCACGCTATAGCCCAAGGCAGCCAGTCCCAGGGCCTGGGTGCCAATGCCGCAGGCCACATCCAGCACCTTGTGGGAGCCAGGCCAGTGCTGGCGCACCAGTTGGTCCAGCTGCTCGGCCTGGAGCGCCATGCTGCGGTCCCAGTCTGGATAAATCAGGTGGTAGAGGGGTGCGAGTTCGTCGTAGAAGTCCATGCAGCCTTCCCCTCGAGCGTGAAAATGAGCTTGAAAGCGACCATGGCACAGCATAGCCATGCGTGGGAATACACATGAAAAAAGCTGTGGCCTCTTGCAAGAGGTTCACAGCTTTTACGTTTTTCAGCCGCAAACGCTTGGTACACAAGCATTTGCGGCTATCGACTGGTGAGCAGCCCTTACTCCACCCGGCAAATGCCATTGGGCTTGAAGGTCCAACCCGTGGCCTTGCCCTTGGCACCGCGCTTTCCGGCTGCGTTGTTCAGGCTGCGGATTTCCAGGTTTTCTTCCTTGTCCTTGCCACCGCGCCCACTGCCGGTGATGCGCACGCTGCGGGTGTAGGCGGCGGCGCCCACCAGGCTGGCCTTGTCGTCCAGCTTCATGAGCTGCAGGCCACGGCCGCTGCTCATGAGTTTCAGCTCGGACAGCGCATAGGTCAGCACATGGCCGTCGCTGGACAGGCAGGCCACATGGGTGGCGGCCGGTGTTTCGGCGCCATCCGCCGTGGAGGCAGGCAAGGCGTCGATGATGGAGGGCTGGCACAGGGTCTCGCCGTCTTGCACGGTGACAAAGCCCTTGCCGGCCTTGTTGCGCGCCACCATGGAGTCGAGCTTGGCGACAAAGCCATAGCCGCCCGAGCTGGCCAGCAGCAACTGGCTGTCGCCGTTGCCGGCAAAGTAGGCGGTGATCTGGGTGCCGGCCTCCAGGTCGATCATGGTGGTGACGGGCTGGCCGTCACCGCGCCCGCCGGGCAGGCTGGCCACGGCCACGCTGTAGACGCGGCCGTTGTCGCCGAACACGATGAGCTGGTCCACCGTGCGGCATTCAAAGGTGCTGCGCAGCTGGTCACCCGATTTGAAGGTGAACACCGCCGCCTCATGGCCATGGCCCTGGCGGGTACGCACCCAGCCCTTGTCGGAGATGACCACGGTGACGGGCTCATCCACCACCTTGACCTCGGCCACGACTTTCTTTTCCTCTTGGATGAGGGTGCGGCGGTCATCGCCAAACTCTTTGGCGTCGGCCTTGATTTCCTTGACCATCAGGTTGCGCAGGGTCTTGGCGTCGCCCAGTATGTCTTCCAGCCCCTGCTGCTCGCCGCGCAGTGTGGCCAGTTCCTGCTCGATCTTGATGGCCTCCAGCCGCGCCAGTTGACGCAGGCGGATTTCCAGAATGTCCTCTGCCTGGCGCTCGGAGAGATTGAAGCGCTCCATCAGCGCGGGCTTGGGCTCGTCGCTGGCACGGATGAGGGCAATCACCTCGTCGATGTTCAGCAGCACGGCCTGACGGCCTTCCAGGATGTGGATGCGGTCCAGCACCTTGGACAGGCGGTATTCGCTGCGGCGGGTGATGGTGGCCTGGCGGAAGGCAATCCACTCCTCCAGCATCTGGCGCAGCGGTTTTTGCACCGGCTTGCCATCCAGGCCTATGCAGGTCATGTTGATGGAGCTGGAGGTCTCCAGGCTGGTGTGGGCCAGCAGCGCGGTCACCAGCTCGGCCTGCGGCACCTTGCCGGTCTTGGGCTCGAAGACGATGCGCACCGGCGCGTCCTTGCTGGATTCGTCGCGCACGCCATCTAGCACGGCCAATATGCTGGCCTTGAGCTGGTTTTGCTCCTGGGTCAGCGCTTTTTTGCCGGTCTTGACCTTGGGGTTGGTGATGTCCTCAATCTCTTCCAGCACTTTTTGCGTGCTCACACCCGGGGGCAGCTCGACCACCACCAGCTGCCACTGGCCACGGGCCAGCTCCTCAATCGTCCAGCGCGCGCGCACCTTCAGGCTGCCGCGGCCGCTACGGTAGGCCTCGGCAATGTCGTGGCTGCTGCTGATGATCTGGCCGCCACCGGGATAGTCAGGGCCGGGGATCATTTCAAACAGCTCGCTGTCGCTCAGCGTGGGCCGCTTGATCAGGGCCATGCAGGCCTCGGCCACTTCCACCAGGTTGTGGCTGGGGATTTCGGTGGCCAGGCCCACGGCAATGCCGCTGGCGCCATTGAGCAACGAGAACGGCAGGCGTGCCGGCAGCTGCTGGGGCTCTTCGGTGCTGCCGTCGTAATTAGGTACAAAAGTCACCGTGCCCTGGTCGATTTCATCAAGCAGCAAGCGGCTGATCTTGGACAGGCGCGCCTCGGTGTAACGCATGGCAGCGGCGCCGTCGCCGTCGCGGCTGCCGAAGTTGCCCTGGCCGTCTACCAACGGATAACGCTGGTTGAAGTCCTGGGCCATGCGCACCAGGGCGTCGTAGGCAGACTGGTCACCGTGGGGGTGAAAGCGGCCCAGCACATCGCCCACCACGCGGGCGCTTTTTACCGGCTTGGCCGCCGTGTTGCCGCCGCTGCCGCCATAGGAAAGCCCCATGCGGTCCATGGCGTACAGAATGCGGCGCTGCACGGGTTTGAGGCCGTCACTCACGTCCGGCAGGGCCCGGCCCTTGACCACGGACAGTGCGTATTCCAGGTAGGCGCGCTGGGCGTAGGCGCCCAGGTCCAGCAAGTCGCCCGCGCTGTCGGGGCGGGCCGGTTCCAATGTCAAAAGATCACTCATGGAAGAAAGCTCGGGGTGTTGCTCAGGTCCGCTGCGGGCTGGCTGCCGGGCAACTCCATGCGCACCCGGCCAGTGACGGCAGGGGTGCGACCGGGCACTGCGGCACGGCCATGGTTTTGCGCGGCGCCAGGCGCCAGCTGTTCATACAGCGCCAGCACGGTGCGGACGTAGTTCTGGGTTTCTTGGTAAGGCGGAATGGCCTGGCCAAAGCGTTTGACGGCGTTCTCGCCGGCGTTGTAGGCGGCCAGCACCAGGTCCAGCCGGCCGGGGAACAGGCCCATCAGGTATTGCAGATAGCGGGCACCCGCCTGCAGATTGGTGGCCGGGTCGGTCAGCTTTTGCGCCACGGTGCGGTCTTTGTCGGCGCGCACACCAAAGCGCTGTGCGGTGTCGGGCATGAGCTGCATCAGGCCCACCGCGCCCTTGGGCGAGACCGCATGGGCCGCAAAACCCGATTCGGTGGCAATCAAGGCCTTGAGCAGCTCATGGTCCAGCCCGGTGCTTTGCGCGGTGCGCTCCACATGGGTGCGCACCTGCTTGTACTGGTTGGAGTTGGCAAAATAACCGGCCAGCTTGGCTGCTGCGCCGGCCGAGGCCGCGTCCACCTTCAGCCCAGGGCCTGCTTGGCCGGCCTGGCGCGGCATGGCATCGCGCTGGGTGTCAAAGCTGCTGCCTCGGAAGAACAGGCGATAGCGTGCATCCAGTGCCTGGTTGGAAAAATGGGTCACGCCCTGGGCATCCACATAGGCCCAGATATCGGCCTTGGCCATGCCGGGCAACAACAGCATCGCGCCGGCAGCAGCTAGCGAAAAAGAGAGCAGCCTGTGCTTTATCCACAAGCTGTAGCGCGCTTTTTTATGCATTTTTTGATGCATTTTTTGATGCATTTTTTGATGGCTATCGCCTGGCGCAGGGCGCAGCAACGCCACGGCCTGTTCGGTCGATGCGAAGGCTGGGCAATGCATGTGGCGGCTCAGATGTCCACCTCGACCTCATCGCCATGCAGCTCCATGAGCTCGCGGCGCGAAGCGGCCTCGCCCTTGCCCATCAGCCGGCCCATCAGGGTTTCGGTATCGGTCAGCGGCGTGGTGTCGACCTGCACCGGCAGCAGGCGGCGGGTGTCGGGGTTGAGCGTGGTCTCCCACAGCTGCTCGGCATTCATCTCGCCCAGGCCCTTGAAGCGGCTGATCTGGCATTTCTCGCGCGCCACACCTTCCTTGGTAGCCTTGTCGAGGATGGCATTCAGCTCGCTTTGGTCCAGGGCGTAAATCTTGGCCGCGGGCTTTTTGCCACGCGCCGGCACATCCACGCGGAACAGCGGCGGGCGGGCGATGCAGACATGGCCGGCCTCCATCAGCTTGGGGAAATGCTTGAAGAACAGGGTCAGCAGCAGCACCTGGATGTGGGAGCCGTCCACATCAGCGTCCGAGAGAATGCAGATCTTGCCGTAGCGCAGACCGGACAGGTCGGGGGTGTCATTGGGGCCATGCGGGTCCACGCCAATGGCCACCGAGATATCGTGGATTTCGGTGTTGGCAAACAGGCGGTCGCGGTCCACCTCCCAGGTGTTGAGCACCTTGCCGCGCAGCGGCAGCACGGCTTGCGTTTCCTTGTCGCGGCCCATTTTGGCGCTGCCGCCGGCAGAGTCACCCTCGACCAGAAACACCTCGTTGTGGGCCAGGTCACGGCTTTCGCAGTCGGTGAGCTTGCCGGGCAGCACGGCCACGCCGCTGCCCTTGCGCTTTTCCACCTTCTGGCCGGCACGCTGGCGGGTTTGCGCGGCCTTGATAGCCAGCTCGGCCAGCTTTTTGCCATGCTCCACATGTTCGTTGAGCCACAGCTCCAGCGCCGGGCGCACAAAGCCCGAGACCAGGCGCACGGCGTCGCGCGAGTTCAGGCGCTCCTTGATCTGGCCCTGGAACTGCGGGTCCAGCACCTTGGCGCTCAGCACATAGCTGGCGCGGGCAAAGACGTCATCGGGCATCAGCTTCACGCCCTTGGGCAGCAGCGAATGCATGTCGATAAAAGCCTTCACCGCCTGGAACAGGCCGTCGCGCAGGCCGCTGTCATGCGTGCCGCCGGCGGTGGTGGGGATCAGGTTGACATAGCTTTCACGCAGCGGCGCGCCGTCTTCGGTAAAGGCCACGCACCAGGCAGCGCCTTCGCCTTCGGCAAAGCTGTCGTGGTGCTTGTCGGCAAAGCCCTCGCCCTCGAACAGGGGGATGACGGGGTCGCCCGTCAGACTTTGCGCCAGGTAGTCACGCAGGCCGCCCTTGTACTGCCAGCTTTGCGTGTCACGGTTTTTTTCATTGGCCAGGGAGACGGTGACACCGGGCATGAGCACGGCCTTGCTGCGCAGCAAATGCACCATCTCGCCCATGGGCAGATTGGAGGATTCGAAGTATTTGGCGTCAGGCCAGGCGCGCACCGTCGTGCCCTGCTTGCGCTCGCCGCTTTGCAGCGGGCGCACGGTCAGGGGCTCGATCACATCGCCGCCGGAAAACACCAGGCGGGCCACCTGGCCGTCGCGGTGCACGGTGACTTCCATGCGTGTGGACAGCGCATTCGTCACCGACACGCCCACGCCGTGCAGGCCGCCCGAGAAGCTGTAGGCCCCCCCTTGGCCCTTGTCGAACTTGCCGCCCGCATGCAAGCGGGTGAAGACCAGCTCGACCACGGGGGCGCCTTCTTCGGGGTGGATGCCAAAGGGAATGCCACGGCCGTCGTCTTCCACACTGACCGAGCCATCGGTGTGCAGCGACACCTTGATGCGCTTGCCATAGCCGGCCAGGGCTTCGTCGGCCGCGTTGTCGATCACCTCCTGCAGGATGTGCAGGGGGTTGTCGGTGCGGGTGTACATGCCGGGACGTTGCTTGACCGGCTCCAGGCCCTTGAGGACGCGGATCGAGCCTTCGGAATATTCGGGAATGGAAGTAGAGGGTTTGGCTGCCATGGGGGCGGATTGTAGTGCGCGCGCTGGCGCACCGCTGGATAAATAAACAGTTACCCCATGGCAACATGGTTTGTTGCCCGGGGTGTCGCGCCAGTGTCCATCCGCGAGGTGGGGCAGCACCGCAAACGGTGGACGAACTCGCTACATTCTGGGCCTATGCAAAAACAAAACAACACATTCAAGCATCTATCCATGTTGCAAGTGCTGCTGTGCGGGGGCGCAGTGGTCACCTTGTCCATGGGCATACGCCATGGCTTTGGCCTGTGGCTGCAGCCCATCACCCAGGAGATGGGCTGGACGCGCGAATCCTTTGCGCTGGCCATTGCCATCCAGAACCTGTCCTGGGGGGTGCTGGGTATTTTCGTGGGCATGATTGCCGACAAGCTGGGCGCCTTCAAGGTGCTGGTGGGGGGCGCCATGCTTTACGCCTTGGGCCTGGCGGGCATGGCGCTGTCGCCCACCACCACCTGGTTCGCCCTGACGGCGGGGGTGGTCATTGGCGCAGCCCAGGCCGGCACCACCTATGCGGTGATTTATGGCGTGCTGGGCCGGCAGATTCCCGTGGCGCGGCGCAGCTGGGCCATGGGGGTGACGGCTGCGGCCGGCTCTTTCGGCCAGTTCTTTATGGTGCCAGTGGAAGGCGGGCTGATTGCCCAGTTCGGCTGGAGCAACGCCCTGCTGCTGCTGGCCGTGATCGCCCTCTTGATTGCCGTGCTGGCCTTTGGCCTGCGTGAACCCGGTTTTGGCGCCAATGCCGGCCCTCGACCACTGCGTGACCAGACCATTGGCCAGGCCTTGGTCGAGGCCTGGACCAACCCCAGCTTTGTGCTGCTGCTGGCGGGCTATTTTGTCTGCGGCTTTCAGGTGATGTTCATTGGCGTGCACATGCCCAGCTATCTCAAGGACTTCAACATGGCCCCGCAGGTGGCCAGCTATTCGCTGGCCCTGGTGGGGCTGTTCAACATCTTTGGCACCTATATCGCCGGCAATCTGGGCCAGAAAATGCCCAAGCGCTATCTGCTGTCGGGCATTTACGGCCTGCGCTCGGTCATCATCGTGGCCTTCTTGCTGGCACCGCTGTCGCCCTGGTCGGTCTACATCTTCTCGGCTGCCATGGGGTTTCTGTGGCTGTCCACCGTGCCGCTGACCAATGCCACCATTGCCCAGATCTTTGGCGTGCAGCATTTGTCCATGCTGGGCGGCTTTGTGTTTTGCAGCCACCAGGTGGGCAGCTTTTTGGGCGTGTGGCTGGGCGGCTATCTGTATGACCGCAACGGCAATTACGACATGGTCTGGTATTTGGCGATTGCGCTGGGCATTTTTGCCGCCCTGGTCAATCTGCCGGTGCGCGAACAGTCCCTGGTGCGCAAACCCTCTCTGGCCTGAGCACCATGTCTACGCCTTCATCCACGCCTGCTACGCCTGCCCCACGCCCTCTGCCGCTTTGGAAGCGGCTGCTGCTGTGGGCCGCCATCGCCCTGGTGCTGATGGCGGTGTTTGCCCTGTATCTGCTGCCGGAGTTCATGGTCACACTGGCCGACCAGGTGTGGGCCTGCTTTTAAGCCAGAGCGCTTCGGCTCGGCGGCATGGTCCGGAGGCACACCATGCCCCGCATCATCATCACCGGAGCCTCCGACGGCATAGGCGCCGAAATGGCCCGCCAGTTGGCGCAGCAGCACCGACAAGCCCTGCAGCTGACGCTGGCGGCACGCAATCTGGAGCACCTGCAAGCCGTGGCCGCGCAATGCCAGGCCCATGGCGCGCAAACCCTGGTGCTGCCCACCGACGTGTCCGAGGAAAACCAGTGCCGGGCGCTGATCGCCAGCAGCGTGCAGCAATTTGGTGGCCTGGATGTGCTGGTCAACAACGCCGGCGTGTCGGCCCATGCGCTGCTTTCAGATGTCAGCGCCGAACACCTGGCCTGGTACGAGCGCCTGATGCGCACCAACCTCTGGGGCAGCGTCTGGTGCACCCATGAAGCCCTGCCCCATCTGAAGGCCTCGCGGGGTTGCATCGTGGCTGTGTCCTCGCTGGCGGGGCTGGTAGGCGTGCCCGGTCGCACGGCCTACAGCGCCAGCAAGTTCGCCATGTCCGGCTTCTTCGAGGCCTTGCGCACCGAGCTCAAACCCGCAGGCGTGGCCGTCACCATTGCCTACCCCGGCGTGGTGGACACCCGCATTCGCTACCACGGCTACAACGCCCAAGGCGAGGCCGCCGGCGTCAGCGGCCTCAAGGAAAACCACGCCATGCCCGTGGCCGAGTGCGCGCGGCTGATTGTGCAAGGCATGGAGCGCCGCCAGCGCGAGGTGGTCATGACCCGCCAGGGCAAGCTGGGCCGCTGGGTCAAGCTGATTGCCCCCGGCGTGGTGGAGCGCATGGCCCTGGCCGCACTGAAACACCCCCACACAGACGCTTGACCCTGGTCAGTGCTGACAAGCTCAACTGCAGAGTGGCTGCGCTGGGGCTGCTATAGTTTTTCCATGACCAGCCCCTCTTCTTTTGTTCCTGCTTCTGCCCATTGCTCCCAGGCGCCCTCGCCCTGGATTGAACGCTGGCGCCATCTGCTGCCCACGGGCTGCCCGGTGCTGGATCTGGCCTGCGGCAGCGGCCGCCACCTGCGCTGGCTGGCCACCAACGGCCACAGCATGACGGGCGTGGACCGCGACAGCGCCGCACTGTCCGGCCTGCAAGGCCTGGGTGAGCTGGTCTGCGCCGATATCGAAAACGGGCCCTGGCCGCTGGCTGGCCGCCAGTTTGGCGCCGTGGTGGTGACCAACTATCTGTGGCGCCCGCTGTGGCCCCAGATTCTGGACAGCGTGGCCCCCGGCGGCGTGCTGCTGTATGAGACCTTTGGCCTGGGCAACGAGGCCTTTGGCAAGCCCTCGCGCCCGGATTTTTTGCTGGCGCCCGGCGAGCTGCTGCAGGTTTGCCGCGACTGGAATGTGGTGGCCTATGAATGCGGCCAGCTACGCCAGCCCGACCGCGTGGTGCAGCGCATTGCAGCCATTCGCCCCAATGCAACAGGCCCGGCCACCAGCACCGCCTGCCTGACCCCTTGAGTCCATCTCGCTGACCCTGTCTCGCTTTTCCTCTGCGACGTTTCTCCCCGACCGCGATGCCTACCTACGCCCTGCTGCTGGCCCACGACGAATTCCCTTGCTCCACCACGGTCTGGCCCGCCACCCCGGGTGGCCCCTGCGATGGCTGGGCCGAGTGGTTCAACCACACGCCCTTGCTGTTCAGCCTGCTGCTGGGCGATGCCCGGGAACTGCCCCAGCTCGTGCCCTGCAGCGCCTACCAGGACAAAGAAAGCCTGTCGGCCCTGGCGGCGCCCATGGCAGGCGTCAAGGCCCGCTGGCAGTGGCTGAAGGCCCAGATGGGGCCTTTGCTCGCACAGTGGCAGGAGATCGACCGCGTCATCACCACCAGCCCGCGCCAATGGCTGCTGCTGGACTGTGCCACGCTCAGCCCCCACGACTTTGACGAGCCGGAATTCATGGCCTTTTTGCAGGCCCAGCGCGCGCAATGCCTGCAATGGGATTGCAGCGCCCCCGGCCTGCCCGAAGCGCTGCAAAGCTTGCTGCAGTCACCAGCCACCCCACAGGGCTGGTGGAGCCCTGCCGTCATTGCCCGCACCGAAGTCATAGAGTGCGAACTCTGCGATGACTGGCCTGACTGGCTGGCCACGCATTACCAGGAGCGCTACCACGGCGCCTGGGAGGAAGAAGTCGATGCCTACAGCGTGATGCCCAAGCTGCACCCACGCACCGGCTTGCCACCGAAAGACGAGGCCGAGCGCGACGATTGGCCCGTGGGCCTGGTCACCCCCTATGGCCGCTGGCTGCAGCAGCCCAGCGAAGGCGCCCGCATGGTGTTTGCCAGCGGCGACCACCTCAATGTGCACTGGCCCGAAGCCGTGCCGGGCGAAGGCGCCCCATCCGGCCTCAAGGATTTGAACGGTCAATGGGTGATTGCGCCTTCCGCAGGCTATCTGGACGCCTACGCCATCACGCCCCATGTGATGCAGTGCAAATCGCCCCATGTGCCGCACTACCACGATCTGCGCAGCCTGCCGGGCCTGGCGCTGCTGCACGAAACCGTGACCACCGCCATGTTCGATGCGGAGGAAGACGCCATCATCCGCGTCTCACGCGACCTGGATACGCAGGCCCGCATGCTGCTGCTCGACATCCATGGCCAGCCGCTGTTTGACAGCTGCTATGAATGCGTCAACGACTTCAGCCCCAAGACGGGCCTGGCGGTAGCGGTCAAGCGCCAGCCCTGGACCAATGCGCAAGGCGAGCCCGACACCCGCCTGTTCGAAGGTGTGGTGCATCGCAGCGGTCAGGAAATCCTGCCCTGCGAATTCGAGCTGATCGAGCGCGGCTTTGCCGACTCGCCGCCCAAGGTCTTGCCCGGCAGCAAGCTGCTGGCCTTTACCCACAAAGGGCAGCCGCGCGTGTTCAATACCAAGGGCAAGCTGCTGGCCAGCCCCGATATCTGGAGCCCTCCTTTGCACCGCAAGGTGCAAAAAAATGAGCTACTGGCATTCATGGGTGAAGGGCCGGAGGCCGAATTGGGCATGTTTTCGCTCAAGGACTACAGCTTCAGCCCCACGGGCGAAACCTGGGCCGACTACCAGCAGGCGCTGCGCGGCATGCTCAAGGGCCTGGGTGAGCCGGTGGCCACGCACGAGATGCAGCGCAGTGCGCTGATCGCCGCCGAAGACCCGGACTGGATGCAGGACGTGGCAGGCATGCTGTGCCTGGGCGACGAAGCAGAAGCCGAAACGCTGTTGCAGCAATGGCGCAGCTGCGTGGCCGTGCCCGACCCCGACGACATGGGCTGGGACGAAGAGGACGAGATCGACCCCGATGTGATGCACCTGCCCGAGGGCGAGAACGCGCTGACGCTGTACTGGGTGCACCTGCTGGCCATTGGCAGCCAGTTCGCCCACCTGGACTGGAAAGATGCCGACAGCCTGGCGGACAGCCACTGGCTGCCCGGTGCCAGCGAATGGCAGTGGGACCGACACAGCCAGGGCGATGGCATGGAGGACGGCTTTGACAGCCTGCAAGCGCATCTGGCGCCCCAGGGCCTGGCCCTGGTCCGCCTGCGCACCAATGACGACTCCCTGCGCTTTCTGGTGGTGCGCCAGGCCGATGCGGAGCATCTGCTGGAGCGCCTGGACCAGGCCGCCGTCGGCGCCTGGCTACAGCAGGTCTGAGCGAAAAACCCGCCAACGCCACAACAAATTCGACGGCAGAAAAAATATTTTTCTGCCGAAACGGCGGATGTACACATCGAAACGACAAAAACAGCCTCTGTAGCGTTGCCAGCTTGCATGCAGCGCTTTCTTTGCCAGAACGGCTGGGTAGAATGAATTTTTCCCGTTTTACTTTGCGGACATGACTACTTCTTCCGTCGCCCTGCAGGGCAGCATTGTTGCCCTTGTCACCCCCATGCATGAGGACGGTAGCGTTGACTATCCCCACCTGCGCAAACTCATCGACTGGCATGTGGCCGAAGGCACCAACTGCATCGGCGTGGTGGGCACCACGGGCGAATCGCCCACGGTGAATGTGGAGGAGCACTGCGAGATCATTCGTGTCTCGGTCGAGCAGGCCGCAGGCCGTGTGCCGGTGATGGCGGGCTGCGGCGCCAACAGCACGCACGAAGCCATCGAGCTGGCCAAGTACGCCAAAAAGGTGGGCGCAGACAGCCAGCTGCAAGTCGTTCCCTACTACAACAAGCCCACGCAAGAAGGCCAATACCAGCACTTCAAGGCCATTGCCGAGGCCGTGGGCGATCTGCCCATGATGCTCTACAACGTGCCCGGCCGCTCCGTGGCCGATATGCAGCACGACACCGTGCTGCGCCTGGCGCAGATCGACTCCATCTTCGGCATCAAGGAAGCCACGGGCAATATCGAACGTGCACAGTGGCTGATCCGTGAAGTGCCCAAGGACTTCGGCGTGTACTCCGGTGATGACCCCACCGCCGTCGCGCTGATGCTGCTGGGCGGCCATGGCAACGTCTCCGTGACGGCCAACGTGGCCCCCCGCCTGATGAGCGAGCTGTGCAAGGCAGCCATGGCAGGCGATGTGAAGCGCGCCATGGAGATTCAGTTCAAGCTGATGCCGGTGCACAAAAACCTGTTCATCGAAGCCAACCCCATTCCCGTGAAATGGGCAGTCGCGCGTATGGGTTTGTGTGGCGCTACCATGCGCCTTCCCATGACCGAGCTGTCTGCGGGCAACCATGCTGCTGTGGAATCTTCACTGCGCGCTGCCGGTCTGATCTAATAGAGGTTTGCGCCTGGTATTGGCCACGGCGCATTCCACTGTCTCGACCCTCAAGGATTTCCTGCGTGAAAAACATCACACGACTGAGCCTGCTGGGCATGGCCGTCGCTCTGTCGGCCTGTTCCGTGCTGGACAACGACAAGATCGACTACAAGAGTGCCAAGAAGGGCGTGACCCTGGAAGTGCCTCCTGATCTGAACCAGCTCTCGCGCGATACCCGCTACAACGTTCCTGGCGCCAGCGTCTCGGCCCGTGAGTTGCAAGCCGGTCAGGCCAGCGTGACACCGCCGCTGTCCAAGGCTGCTGCACTGACCGTGGGTGACGTGAGCATCGAGCGCGACGGCAACCAGCGCTGGCTGGTGGTCGACCGTCCTGCCGACAAGCTGTGGGATCCGGTGCGCGACTTCTGGCTGGAAAGCGGCTTCAACCTGGCCACCGAAAAGCCCGAGCTGGGCATTCTGGAAACCGACTGGGCCGAAAACCGCGCCAAGCTGCCGCAGGACGTGATCCGCGCAGCACTGGGCAAGGTGCTGGACTCGCTGTACTCCACCAGCGAGCGTGACCGCTTCCGCACCCGCCTGGAGCGCCGCCCCGATGGCAAGACCGAAATCTACGTGACGCACCGCGGCATGCAAGAGGTCTACAGCAACCAGCAAAAGGACAGCACCGTGTGGCAGCCCCGCGCGGCCGACCCCGAGCTGGAAACCGAGTTCCTGCGCCGCATCATGGTGCGCCTGGGCAGCACCGACGAGCAATCCAAGGCCGTGGTGGCCGCCAGTGGCAACAAGATCACCGTGGCACAGACCGCACGCGTGAGCACGCTCAATGGCCAGCCTGCCGTGGAAATCGACGAAGGCTTTGACCGCGCATGGCGCCGCGTAGGCGTGGCCCTGGACCGCACCGGCTTCACCGTGGAAGACCGCGACCGCAGCAAGGGCCTGTACTTTGTGCGTTACGTGCCGGCTAACCCCGACACCGAAGAAAAGAAGAAGGGCTTCTTCGGCTCACTGTTCGGCTCCAAGGCTGAAGCCAAGCCTGCCAAATACCAGATTGCCGTGCGCAGCGAAGGCAGCAAGTCGCATGTGGTGGTGCTGGGCGAAAACGGCCAGCCCGAGACCGACGTCAATGCCCAGCGCATCGTGCGCGTCATTGCCGACGACCTCAAGTAATACCCGGCGTTCCGCCACACCAACAAAGGCTGCTTCGGCAGCCTTTTTTCATGCCGGCCGCATGCTTGGCGCGGACCTGCGCTATTTCGCCGCAGCAACCCAGCCACCGGACTTGGATCGCACTCGAATCGGAATATGTGGCCCGCGTTTTGCAGCCACCACAGCCGACCCGCAGATTGCCGGGCTTCACAGCGCGGCGCACCATCCGGCATGGAACAGGTGCACCTCAAAGCCAGGGGCATCAATCCCGCAATGAGACCACAAACACGCTCTGCCCCAGCCCTATTGCAGCGCAGGACACTGAAGGCGGCTCAAAGAGGCTTTGTTTCAGACAACAAAAAACCCGCCAGAGGCGGGTTCTTTGTGCATTCACCTTGCCTGCGTAATCAGACAGTACCGACTACGCGGGAAGGGCGTGCAAATTACTTGGCAGCGGATTCAGCAGCTTGCTTGGCAGCGTCAGCAGCTTGGCCAGCGGCTTCAGCGGCGGCAGGAGCAGCAGCGTCAGCGGCAGGAGCAGCAGCGTCAGCAGCAGGAGCGGCGGCGTCAGCAGCAGGAGCTTCAGCGGCGGGAGCAGCAGGAGCTTCGGCGGCAGGAGCGGGAGCTTCCACAGCAGGAGCGGCGGGAGCAGCAGGAGCTTCTTCCTTCTTGCCGCAGGCAGCCAGAGCAGCAGCAGCGATCACGGTAGCCAGAACCAGAGACTTCTTCATGACAATATTCCTCTTGAGGATGAGTTATTCGGTATGCCGCACCTGCCAGTCCACCATGGACGCTGTCAATCAGGTGCTACGCACATGCCCGCCGAGGGCACGCATGCACACGCATGTACTGATCAAAACGCACGAGGCTAACAGTCGGTTTACAGGGTTGACGCTGATTTCGAAAATAAATTGTATCCGTTATGTAAACCAGCGTCATGTCCCTTATTCCGCCAGTAGCTGGCGCAACACGAACGGCAGGATACCACCGTGGCGGTAATAGTCGACTTCGATCAGTGTGTCGATACGCAACTTCACTATTACTGCTTGTTGGCGGCCATCTTTCCGGGTGATGACTAGCTGGGCATCGCTTTGTGGCGCCAGGTTGGCTGCAGGAATGACGTCCAGGTGTTCATCCCCTGTCAGGCCAAGGCTTTGCCAGCTGTCGTTGCCCTTGAACTGCAGCGGCAGCACGCCCATGCCCACCAGATTGGAGCGGTGGATGCGCTCAAAGCTGCGTGCCACCACGGCCTTGATGCCCAGCAGCTGCGTTCCCTTGGCGGCCCAGTCGCGGCTGGAGCCCGTGCCATATTCCTCGCCTGCCAGCACCACGGTGGGTACGCCTTCAGCTTGATACTGCATGGCCGCGTCGTAGATGGACATCTTCTCCACCTTGCCCTGTGCGTCGCGGTAGAGCGTCACACCGCCCTCCTCGCGCGAGCCGTCGGCCTGCGCGGGAAGCATCAGGTTTTTGATACGCACATTGGCAAAAGTGCCGCGCATCATCACCTCATGGTTGCCACGGCGTGAGCCGTAGCTGTTGAAGTCGGCCTTTTGCACGCCATGGGCCAGCAGCCATTGGCCGGCGGGTGAGCTTTCCTTGATGGAGCCGGCCGGCGAGATGTGGTCGGTGGTGATGGAGTCACCGAACAAGGCCATCACGCGCGCACCATGTACCGCATTACTGGATTTGGTTTCTTTTTTGCCTTTGGCGCTTGCCTTGTCAGCAGGGGATGCTCCCAACTCCATAGTAAAATCCGCAAAGAACGGCGGCTCGGCGATATAAGTGCTCTCGGGCCAGGAATAGGTGGCGCCGGTCACACCCTTGATCTTTTCCCACAGCTTGCCGGGCTCGGTTTTCACCTTTTCGTAGTTGGCACGGAAGGCCTTGCCATTCATGGCGTATTTCAGCAGCGCATGGATTTCTTCGCTGCTGGGCCAGATGTCACCCAGGTACACGTCCTTACCGCCCTTACCCTTGCCCACAGGTTCAGTCATCAGGTCGCGACGCACCGTGCCGGCAATGGCATAGGCCACCACCAGCGGCGGGCTGGCCAGGAAGTTGGCCTTGATATTGGGGTGAATGCGCGCCTCGAAGTTGCGGTTGCCCGACAGCACGGCCGCGCACACCAGGTCGTTGCGGGTGATGGCTTCGTTGAGCTCAGGTGTCAGATCGCCCGCATTGCCAATGCAGGTGGTGCAACCATAGCCTGCCAGCGCAAAGCCCAGCTTTTCCAGATAGGGCAACAGACCGGTTTCGGTCAGGTACTCGGTGACGACGCGCGAGCCCGGCGCCAGCGAGGTCTTGATATGGGGCCGCACCTTCAGGCCGGCCTTGACCGCCTTCTTGGCCAGCAGGCCAGCTGCCAGCAGCACGCTGGGGTTGGAGGTGTTGGTGCAGCTGGTGATGGCCGCAATCAGCACATCGCCATTGCCAATGTGCAAGCCTTCGTCGCCACTGCCTGGCAAGGCGCACTCCGCATTGAACCTGGCGTCTTCGTGCGATGTTTCCAGCGTGGGCCGGTTGCCCACCATTTCCACCACCGCACGGTCGGATCCTGGTGCCGGCGATGGCGCGTCCGTGGCCGGCCCACCATCGCCGCAGCCCACGCGAAAACGCTGACCCAGCTTGTCGGCAGACTGGTTGAAGCCATTGCTGGCGGCCGAGGCGCTGAACAGCTCGTTGAACTTGGCAGCCACATCGCCTAGCTCGATGCGGTCCTGTGGGCGCTTGGGGCCTGCCAGGCTGGGCGCCACCGTGCCCAGGTCCAGCGTGACGACGCGCGAATAATCCACCTCACCCGCCTGGGGCACACCGAACAAGCCCTGGGCGCGGAAATAGGCCTCAAAGGCCTCGATCTCGCTCTTTTTGCGCCCCGTGCCCTTGAAGTAGTCCATGGTCTTCTCGTCCACCGGAAAGAAGCCCATGGTCGCGCCGTATTCGGGCGCCATATTGCCGATGGTGGCGCGGTCGGGTAGCGTCAGGCTGGCCGTGCCGGCACCAAAGAACTCCACAAACTGACCCACCACTTTTTCACGGCGCAGCAGCTCGGTGACGGTGAGCACCAGGTCGGTAGCCGTGACCCCTTCGCGCAGACGGCCAGTCAGCTCAAAGCCCACCACATCGGGCGTGAGAAAGTACACCGGCTGGCCCAGCATGGCGGCCTCGGCCTCGATGCCGCCCACACCCCAGCCCACCACGCCAATGCCGTTGATCATGGTGGTGTGACTGTCGGTACCCACCAGGGTGTCGGGATAGTGCACCCCACCCTTGGCCTTGTGCACACCACGTGCCAGGTACTCCAGATTCACCTGGTGCACGATGCCAAAGCCCGGCGGCACCACCCCAAAGGTGTCAAAGGCCTGCATGCCCCATTTCATGAACTGGTAGCGCTCCTGGTTGCGCTGGAATTCCAGCTTCATGTTCAGGTCCAGCGCTTTTTTGGTGCCGAAGTAGTCCACCATGATGGAGTGGTCCACCACCAGATCCACGGGCACCAGGGGCTCAATGGCGGCGGCCTTCTTGCCCAGGCGTGTGGCAGTGGAGCGCATGGCGGCCAGATCGGCCAGCAGCGGCACGCCGGTGAAGTCCTGCAGCACCACGCGCGAGACCACAAAGGGGATTTCGTCCACGCGCTCGGCCTGGGGCTTCCAGTTCGCCAACTGCTCCACATGCTCGCGCGTCACCTTGTTGCCGTCGCAGTTGCGCAGCACCGACTCCAGCACGATGCGCAGCGACACAGGCAGACGCTTGACGTTGGGGTATTTCTTGGCCAGGGCGGGCAGTGAAAAAAACCGGCCATCTTTGCCAGAAGCCGTGTGAAATTCCTTCAGGGTGGAAGCAAACGCATGTTTCGCATGTTTCATCTGTGGTTCTCCGTCCTCAAAAGCCATAAGCCCGATGCTTATGTTGACCAGACCATTGTGCGGCGCCCCAGATGACACGTCTATCGGATAGCAGACCTTGCGTGATGTAGTGACGCAAAAAAACCCGCCTGAGGCGGGTTTGGGTGAGGACCCGCAGCCGTCAAAGGCTGCGGAAAGCACAAGGCTTAGATCTTCTCGGCCACTTCAGCGTATTCGGCGATTTCGTTGAAGTTCATGTAGCGGTAGACCGATGCCTTGTCGGCGTCGATCACACCCATTTCCTTCAAATACTCTTCCTTGGTGGGCAGCTTGCCGATGCGCGAGGCAATGGCGGCCAGCTCGGCCGAGCCCAGGAACACATTGGTGTTCTTGCCCAGACGGTTGGGGAAGTTGCGGGTGGAGGTGGAGATCACGGTGGCACCTTCGCGCACCTGTGCCTGGTTGCCCATGCACAGCGAGCAGCCCGGCATTTCGGTGCGTGCACCGGCCGTGCCGAAGGCGGCGTAATGGCCTTCCTTGATCAGCTCGCTCTCGTCCATCTTGGTGGGAGGAGCCACCCACAGCTTGACGGGGATGTCACGCTGGCCGCCCAGCAGCTTGGCCGCGGCGCGGAAGTGACCGATGTTGGTCATGCAAGAGCCGATGAAGGCTTCGTCGATCTTGGTGCCGGCCACTTCGGACAGGAACTTGGCGTCGTCCGGATCGTTGGGGCAGCAGACGATGGGCTCCTTGATGTCGGCCAGATCGATCTCGATCACGGCAGCGTACTCGGCGTCCTTGTCGGCTTCCATCAGGTCGGGCTGGGCCAGCCAGGCTTCGACCTTCTCGATGCGGCGCTGCAGCGTCTTGGCGTCGGCATAACCGTCGGCGATCATGTTCTTCATCAGAACGATGTTCGAGGTCAGGTATTCCTTGATCGGCTCGGGGTTGAGCTTGATCGTGCAGCCAGCGGCCGAGCGCTCGGCCGAGGCGTCGGACAGCTCGAAAGCCTGCTCCACCTTCAGGTCTGGCAGACCTTCGATTTCCAGGATCTTGCCCGAGAAGACGTTGATCTTGCCGGCCTTGGCCACGGTCAGCAGACCGGCCTTGATACCGTACAGGGGAATGGCATGCACCAGGTCACGCAGGGTCACGCCGGGCTGCATTTCACCCTTGAAGCGCACCAGCACCGACTCGGGCATGTCCAGCGGCATCACGCCGGTGGCAGCACCAAAGGCCACCAGGCCGGAACCTGCGGGGAAGGAAATACCAATGGGGAAGCGCGTGTGCGAGTCACCACCAGTGCCCACGGTGTCGGGCAGCAGCAGGCGGTTGAGCCAGCTGTGGATCACGCCGTCGCCGGGACGCAGGGCCACGCCGCCACGGTTACTGATGAAAGCAGGCAGCTCGCGGTGGGTCTTGACGTCCACGGTCTTGGGGTAGGCGGCCGTGTGGCAGAAGCTCTGCATGACCATGTCGGCCGAGAAGCCCAGGCAGGCCAGGTCCTTCAGCTCGTCGCGGGTCATGGGGCCGGTGGTGTCTTGCGAACCCACGGTGGTCATGCGTGGCTCGCAGTAGGTACCGGGGCGAATGCCCTGGCCTTCGGGCAGGCCGCAGGCACGACCGACCATTTTTTGCGCCAGGGTGAAGCCTGCCTTGGACTCGGCAGGCGCCTGGGGCAGGCGGAAGGCGGTGGAAGCGGGCAGACCCAGGGCTTCACGCGCCTTGGCGGTCAGCGAGCGGCCGATGATCAGGTTGATACGGCCACCGGCCTGGACTTCGTCCAGCAGCACATCGCTCTTCAGAGCGAAGTCAGCCACCTTGGCGCCGTTCTTTTCGATCTTGCCTTCGTAGGGGTAGACGTCGATCACGTCGCCCATTTCCAGCTGGGACACATCAACTTCGATGGGCAGCGCGCCGGAATCTTCCTGGGTGTTGAAGAAGATGGGGGCAATCTTGCCGCCCAGGGTCACACCACCAAAGCGCTTGTTGGGCACAAAGGGAATGTCCACGCCCGTGGCCCAGATGATGGAGTTGGTGGCCGACTTGCGCGAAGAGCCCGTGCCCACCACGTCGCCCACATAGGCCACCAGGTTGCCCTTTTTCTTCAGGTCTTCAATGAACTGCATGGGGCCGCGCTTGCCGTCTTCCTCGGGCTTGAAAGCCGCGTCAGGACGGGTGTTCTTCAGCATGGCCAGGTAGTGCAGCGGAATGTCGGGACGGCTCCAGGCATCGGGCGCGGGCGACAGATCGTCGGTATTGGTTTCACCGGGCACCTTGAAGACGGTGACGGTGATCTTCTTTTCGACGGCGGCGCGTGTGGTGAACCACTCGGCATCGGCCCAGCTCTTGAGCACTTCCTGGGCCTTGGCATTGCCGGCCTTGGCCTTGGTGGCCACGTCGTTGAAGAAGTCGAACATCAGCAATGTCTTCTTCAGCGCTTCGGCGGCCACGGCGGCGACTTCGGCGTCGTCCAGCAGCTCGATCAGGGGGTGCACGTTGTAGCCCCCCACCATGGTGCCCAGCAGCTCGGTGGCCTTGGCCTTGGAGATGAGTGCCACTTTCAGGTCACCGTGTGCCACGGCAGCCAGGAAGGAAGCCTTGACCTTGGCCGCATCGTCCACTCCGGGTGGCACGCGGTGGGTCAGCAGATCCAGCAGGAAGTCACCTTCACCAGCGGGCGGGTTCTTGATCAGCTCGATCAGCTCTGCAACCTGCTTGGCATCCAGGGGCAACGGGGGGATGCCCTGCGCGGCGCGTTCGGCCACATGGTCACGGTAGGCTTTCAACATGGTTCTCTCTCCAATGGTTTTATGGGTGGGGCGACCTCTAGTCAGCACCCCACTCCCGGCATCAGTGCATCACTTGCCGGCAGCAGGGCTTTCCAAAAGGCTGGGAGGTGGGTTGTGTTTGATGGCTTCAGCCACCTGGATTTGCTCAGCGCTCATGCACTCGTCTGCCAGGCGCTGGCCTTGCTTTTGGTTCATGAGCATGGACTTGTTGGCAATCTGCAACCACACGGCGCCGGCGCCCTTGTCTTCCAGGCGCACCACGCCGGTGGACGTAGCCACGGGGGCCATGTGGAATTTGAAGCCCTTGCCATCCACAAAGAAGTAGCCGGGGTTGCTGCCGTCCTTGGTGACGTTCACATGCTGACCCAGCTCGCAGCCGATGCGACCGGTGTGCACGCGATCCGCCAGGACCAGGGCTTCGGGCGAAAGATTGGAAGAAGCCACGGCCACGGTGGCCGCAGCCGCACCGGCCCCTGCAGCCACAGCGGCTGTTTTCTTGGCAGGCGTTTTCTTCGCAGCGGGTTTCTTTTCAGGTGTTTTCTTGGCGGCTGCAACCTTTTTGGAGGCTGCAGGGGAGACCTGTTCTTTGGCAGCAGCAGGCTGCACCAGCATCAGCGCGGGGACAAGGGCGATGACGGAGGCAATGATGGCTTTCATTTCACAACTCCAGCGATTTCTATGTGTTGTTTGCTACGGTTTTAAGAGCCAGCGGGGCAAACCAGAGGCTTGCGGCCTCGGGAATATGCTGCCCCGTCTGGTGTGCACGCTCCAGCAACTGCCAGTAATACCGGTAGCTGGCACGGTCGTGCAGCACGCCATCATGGCTGATGGGAGCCCATTCAGCCTTGGCGGCACCGACAAGAATATCCGCAGCCAGCGCCACTTCGCTGCTGGCGGGCGTGAAAGCCGCAAGAATGGGTCGAATCTGTCCGGGGTGAATACTCCAGACCCGGGTGAAGCCAAATTCCTGAAAAGCCTGGCTGGCCGCCGCCTGCATGACCTCGGGACGCTTGAACTCGGTCACCACGCAGTGCGACGGCACTTTGCCATGTGCATGGCAGGCGGCCGCAATTTCCAGCTTGGCACGCACCACCAGCGGGTGCTGGAACTGCCCCTGCACACCCATGGCGCTGGCAGGAATGGCACCGCCGTGGGCCGAGACAAAGTCCATCAGTCCAAAGGAGATGCTTTGCACGGCCGGGTGGGCGGCGATGTCGAACGCGCGGTGCACGGCAGCCGGCGACTCAATCAAAACATGGAGCGGGATATGCTTGTCTGTCGCGCGTTGCAGGGCTTTTTCTGCAGCAAGCACGTCGTCCACGCTCTCCACCTTGGGCAGCATGATGTGGCACAGATGGCCTGCGGCCTCGCCGGCGATGATGTCCAGATCCTGCTGGAACGCGGGGTGATCCACCGCATGCACCCGGGCCGCCACGCGGGCACCGGGCGCGGCCTGGCGGGCCAACGCGGCCACCAGCTTGGCATGTGCCAGCTCCTGGCCCACCGGTGCGCCGTCTTCGCAATCCAAGGTGACGTCAAACACGCAGGCGCCGAACTCGGCCATCATGTCTGCCTGCAGCTGCAGGCTTTTGCGCATGCGCTCTTCCACGCCGCTGTAGTGGTCGCACACAGGCAGGCGCTGGGCTGCACCCGCCTGGGCGTCCAGCAGCACCTGCGCGGGATGGATGGAAGACATGCTCATGCTTGGCGTTGGGCGATCAGAAACAGTCGAGGGAATGCCAGCAGGCGTTGGCCATCGGCCCGCACGGCGTAGGCCGCGTCCACGCGGCGCTCATATTCCGCCAGAAAGGCGGCTTGCAAGTCCTGGGGTAGGCCTTCCACAAAAGGCTTCAGCCCTGTGCTGCGCACCCATTGCACCATGGCCGCAGCGGACTCCATGGGATGCTGGTAGATGGTGTGCCACACATCCACAAGAGCGCTTTGCGCATGGGGCGCAGCCAATAAATCGTAATACGCCCCAATGGGCAGAATGTCGGTGCGCACCTTGTCTGCATCGGCTATGTACGGGGCAAACTCGGGCAGGCGCGCCACCTCACGCATCAGGCGGTGCGTGGCTTCCTGACGGTTGTCAGGCATCTGTATCGCCAGCACGCCACCAGGCGCCAGCAGCGAGAACAGACGGGGAATCAGGGTTTCATGCCCGCCCACCCACTGCAGGGAGGCATTGGCATAGATCAGATCCGGTGCACAACCGGCTTCTGGCGCCCAGTGGGCAATATCGCCCAGCGCGAACCTGGCCTGCGGCAGTTGTTGACCTGCCGTGGCCAGCATGGCAGCGGAGTTGTCGACGCCCAGCACCTGGGCAGCGGCAAAACGCTGCACCAGCAGCTCGGTGGAATTGCCCGGACCGCAACCAAGGTCCACCACATGGCGGACTTGGGCGGCAGAAAGCGGCACCCGCGCCAGCAGCTCTGCCGCAGGGCGCGTGCGCTCATCGGCAAAGCGCAGGTACAGCGCGGGGTTCCAGTCGAGCATGCCGTTCTTTGATTACAGCAGGTGCTTGACGCCGTCTTGCTCGCCTTGCAGCTCGGCCAGGGTCTTGTTGATGCACTCTTGCGAGAAGGCATCGATTTCCAGACCTTGGACGATCTTGTACTCACCGTTTTCGGTGGTCACAGGGAAGCCGAACACGATGCCGGCAGGAATGCCGTACTCACCGTTGGAAGGCACGCCCATGGTGACCCATTCGCCGTTGGAGCCCAGGGCCCAGTCACGCATGTGGTCGATGGCGGCGTTGGCTGCCGAGGCAGCCGAGGACAGGCCACGCGCTGCAATGATGGCGGCGCCGCGCTTGCCCACGGTGGGCAGGAACACGTCCTTGTTCCAGACCTGGTCGTTGATCATGTCCTTGACCGACTTGCCATCCACGGAGGCAAAGCGGTAGTCGGCATACATGGTGGGGGAGTGGTTGCCCCACACGGTCAGCTTGCGGATGTCACCCACCTTGAAGCCGGCCTTGGCAGCCAGTTGCGAAGCGGCGCGGTTGTGGTCCAGGCGCAGCATGGCGGTGAAGTTCTTGGCCGGCAGATCGGGGGCCGACTTCATGGCGATGTAGGCATTGGTGTTGGCGGGGTTGCCCACCACCAGCACCTTGACATTGCGCGAAGCCACGGCGTTCAGGGCCTTGCCCTGGGCAGTGAAGATCTGTGCATTGGCGGCCAGCAGGTCGGCGCGTTCCATGCCAGGGCCGCGAGGACGTGCACCCACCAGCAGGGCGTAGTCGGTGTCCTTGAAGGCTTGCAGGGGGTCGGAATGGGCTTCGATGCCAGCCAGCAGGGGGAAAGCACAGTCTTCCAGCTCCATGATCACGCCCTTCAGCGCGTTCTGAGCCTTCTCGTCGGGAATTTCCAGCAGTTGCAAAATGACGGGCTGATCTTTACCCAGCATCTCGCCGGAGGCGATGCGGAACAACAGGGCGTAACCGATTTGGCCAGCTGCGCCGGTAACGGCGACACGGACGGGCTTCTTGCTCATGTGAGAACTCCAGAGGTATGGATAAAACAGTTCAGGACTTACGCAAGCAGGGATGGCGCCTGGCCTGTATCCCACGGTGAGGGCTGTCCTTCACCAGATTTGCGCAAGTCGTACAGTTGTCGGTGCAAGGAAGCACCAGCATCCATCACCAGCCGCCCATGCTCCGCACACAGTGTGAAAGTGTACTGCTGATTTGATTCCTCGGTCAATTTGTCTTATGTCTTATATAAGATATGATCGCCACTTCGATCACAAGACCTTCCCGACTGCTTTTTGCCTCCCGGAGATTGCTGACCGCATCAATTTTCGCACCATGCCACCACCCTTGACTCCCGCCACCGAGCCCCCCCAGAAATCTGGGCCCGCCTCGGGCGCCTCCACCCCCTCTTTCAGCCCGCTGTACCAGCAGATCAAGGGGCTGATCCTGCAGAGCCTGCAGGCTGGCGAGTGGCGGCCCGGCGAGCTGATTCCCAGCGAAATGGAGCTGGCAGCGCGATTCAAGGTCAGCCAGGGCACGGTGCGCAAGGCCATCGATGAGCTGGCCGCCGAAAACCTGGTCATGCGCCGCCAGGGCAAGGGCACGTTTGTGGCCACCCACGCTGCGCAGCAGGTCCAATACCGCTTTCTGAAACTGCAGCCCGACACCGGCGACCTGCAAAAAGAAGGCCGCGCACAGCGCAGCATTCTGGAATGCAAGCGTGTGCGCGCCAGTGCCGAAGTGGCCCGACTGCTGCAACTCAAGAGCGGCGACGCCGTCATCCAGGCTCGCCGCGTGCTCACGCTCAGCGGCATGCCCACCATCGTGGAAGACATCTGGTTACCCGGCCAGGCCTTCAAAGGCCTCACGGCCGAACAAATGGGCAGCTACCAGGGCCCGACCTATGCCATGTTCGAGCTGGAGTACGGCGTGCGCATGGTGCGCGCCGATGAAAAAATCCGAGCCGTCCTGCCCGATGAAGAGCAGGCACGCCTGCTGCAAGTCAGCACCACCACCCCTTTGCTGAGCGTGGAGCGCATTGCCTATACGTACAACGACATTCCGATGGAGTTACGACGCGGTATCTACCGCACCGACACCCACCACTACCGCAATGAATTGAGCTGATCGCCGCCCGCACCCTCGGAGATACCGCACAATCCCGGATTCCCAGGCACCCGAAACTGCGGCATTGCAATAGAATTTTGGGTCGTTGAGATCCACGCAATTACAACGCAGTTACATCACGAAAGCACCCCGCCATGACTGAGCTAGCAAAAAAGCGGCCTGAGTTCCGCAATATCCACGCCCTCCAGGACCTCCCCACCTATCGCATGGCTCCGGCCGCATGGGTTTCCATCTTGCACCGCATCAGCGGTGTGATCATGTTCCTGCTGCTGCCGTTCATCCTCTGGATGTTCGACAAGTCGCTGTCCTCCGAGATTTCCTTTGAAACCTTCAAGGCCGCCTTCAACGTCGGCATTGGCTTTGTACCCGGCTGGCTGATCAAGCTGGTCACGCTGGCCATCATCTGGGCTTCGATGCACCACCTGATCGCCGGCCTGCGCCACCTGTGGATGGACGTGTCCCACACCTCCGTGACCAAGGAATTCGGCAAGTCTTCCGCCGTGACCGTGCTGGTCAGCAGCATTGCCCTGACCGTGGTCCTGGGCGCCAAGCTGTTCGGCCTGTACTGATCTCACGTTAGAAGTAGAAGGAATACCAACATGTCCGTGAATTACGGCTCCAAGCGCACCGTGGTCGGTGCCCATTACGGCATCCGCGACTGGCTGGTGCAACGCGTTACCGCCGTCCTGATCGTGCTGTTCACCGTGGCCGTCCTGGCCCAGATGGTGTTCAGCCAAGGCCCCATCGGTTACGACCTGTGGGCCGGCATCTTTTCCGCCCAGTGGATGAAGTTCGTCACCTTCGGCGTGATCATTTCGCTGGCATGGCATGTCTGGATCGGCGTGCGCGACGTCTGGATGGACTACGTCAAGGCTACGGGCCTGCGCCTGGTCCTGCAGGTGTTCACCATTGTCTGGCTGGTCGGCTGTGCTGGCTGGGGTTTCCAAGTCCTGTGGCGTCTGTGACTTGCGCCCTCCCCTCCACGATTGAAGGTTAAGAATGAGCTACTCCAAAGCGAATATCACCAAGCGCAAGTTTGACGTTGTCATCGTCGGTGCCGGCGGCTCCGGTCTGCGCGCTGCCCTGGAACTGTCCCGCGCCGGCCTGTCCGTCGCCTCGCTGTCCAAGGTTTTCCCCACCCGTTCGCACACCGTGGCCGCCCAAGGCGGCGTGTCCGCCTCCCTGGGCAATATGTCCGAGGACAACTGGCACTACCACTTCTACGACACCATCAAGGGCTCTGACTGGCTGGGCGACCAGGACGCCATCGAGTTCATGTGCCGCGAAGCACCAAACGTGGTGATCGAGCTGGAACATTTCGGCATGCCGTTCGACCGCAACCCCGACGGCACCATCTACCAGCGTCCCTTCGGCGGCCACACCGCCAACTACGGCGAAAAGCCGGTGCAACGCGCCTGCGCTGCGGCTGACCGTACCGGTCACGCCATGCTGCACACGCTGTACCAGCAGAACGTCAAGTCCAAGACCAACTTCTTCGTGGAGTGGATGGCACTGGACCTGATCCGCAACCCCCAGGGCGATGTGGTCGGCGTCACGGCCATCGAACTGGAAACCGGCGACCTGTACGAGCTGCACGCCAAGGCAGTGATGCTGGCCACCGGCGGTGCCGGCCGCATCTTCCAGGCTTCGACCAATGCCTTCATCAACACCGGTGACGGCCTGGGCATGGCAGCACGCGCTGGCATCCCGCTGCAGGACATGGAGTTCTGGCAGTTCCACCCCACCGGCGTGGCCGGCGCGGGCGTGCTGCTGACCGAAGGCTGCCGTGGTGAAGGCGCCATTTTGCTGAACAGCGAAGGCGAGCGCTTCATGGAGCGCTACGCTCCCACGCTGAAGGATCTGGCCCCGCGCGACTTTGTGTCCCGCTCCATGGACCAGGAAATCAAGGAAGGTCGCGGCTGCGGTCCCAACAAGGACTACATCCTGATGAAGCTGGACCACCTGGGTGCAGAGACCATCCGCAAGCGCCTGCCTTCGGTGGAAGAAATCGGCCACAACTTCGCCAACGTGGACATCACCAAGGAACCCATTCCCGTGGTGCCTACCATCCACTACCAGATGGGTGGCGTGCCCACCAACATCAACGGCCAGGTCGTTGTCTGGGACGGCCAGCAAAACCAAGTGGTCAACGGCCTCTACGCCGTGGGCGAATGCTCCTGCGTGTCGGTGCACGGCGCCAACCGCCTGGGCACCAACTCGCTGCTGGACCTGCTGGTGTTCGGCAAGTCTGCCGGCAAGCACATCGTGCAGTTCGTCAACAACTACGGCTCGCACCACAGCGTGCCTGCCGACGCTGCTGACCGCACGTTGGAACGCCTCAACCAGCTGGACAACTCCAAGGACGGCGTCTACGCCCAGGATCTGGCCGGCGAAATCCGCCAGAGCATGCAAACCCACGCTGGCGTGTTCCGCACGCAAAAGAGCATGGACGAAGGCGTGGTCAAGATCAATGCCCTGCGCGAGCAAGTGGGCTCCGTGACCCTGAAGGACAAGTCCAAGGTCTGGAACACCGCCCGCATGGAAGCACTGGAAGTGGACAACCTGATCGAAGTCGCTCAGGCCACCATGACTTCTGCTGCCGCACGCAAGGAATGCCGTGGCGCACACACCGTGTACGACTACGAGCACCCTGCCGATCACGCCGAATTCCCGCTGGGCCGCAACGACAAGGAATGGCTCAAGCACACCCTGTGGGACAGCGCCACCAACAGCCTGTCGTACAAGCCTGTGAACCTCAAGCCCCTGACCGTGGACAGCGTGCCGCCCAAGGTCCGCACGTTCTAATCCAGCCGCCCACGAGAGAAGATCAAAATGAAGCGTACTTTCAAAATCTACCGCTACGACCCCGATAAAGACGCCAAGCCCTACATGCAGACCGTCCAAGTCGAACTGGACGGCCATGAGCGCATGCTGCTGGACGCCCTGGTCAAGCTCAAGGCCGAAGATCCCACGATCTCCTTCCGCCGCTCCTGCCGCGAAGGCGTGTGCGGTTCGGACGCTATGAACATCAATGGCAAGAACGGCCTGGCCTGCCTGACGAACATGAACACCCTCAAGGGCGACATCGTTCTCAAGCCCCTGCCCGGCCTGCCCGTGATCCGCGACCTGATCGTGGACATGACGCAGTTCTTCAAGCAGTACCACTCGATCAAGCCCTACCTGCAAAGCGACATCTACGCCACGCCGAGCAAGGAGCGCCTGCAGTCGCCCGAAGAGCGCGAAGAGCTCAACGGCCTGTACGAGTGCATTCTGTGCGCCAGCTGCTCCACCAGCTGCCCCAGCTTCTGGTGGAACCCCGACAAGTTCGTGGGTCCGGCCGGTCTGCTGCAGGCCTACCGCTTCATCGCGGACAGCCGCGACACGGCCACTGGCGAGCGCCTGGACAACCTGGAAGACCCGTACCGCCTGTTCCGTTGCCACACCATCATGAACTGCGTGGACGTGTGCCCCAAGCACCTGAACCCCACCAAGGCCATCGGCAAAATCAAGGAACTGATGGTCCGTCGGGCCATCTAATTGGTACCAGCCATGACCGAACCGCTGCTCGAAGAACGAGAACGCGACCTGCTGCGCTGGCGTAGCCGGCGTGGCCTGGTGGAGAACGATCTGTTCATCGAGCAGTTCTTCGCCACCTACGGCGACCAGCTGACGCGGAGGCACGCAGCTGGCATGTCCGCCCTGATGGATCTGGCGGACAACGATCTGATGGACCTGTTCCTGCGCCGCAAGGAGCCGGAAGGTCCGTTGGACATCCCCGAAGTTAGAGAAGTGCTCGAGCTGGTGCGCAAGCGCCAGCCGGGAGCACAGACACACACAAGCTAGGCCCACTAGCTCATCAGAGAAGGAAGTTGGAAATGAAATTAGCTGATAACAAAGCTACGCTGTCTTTCAGCAACGGAGCCCCCAGCGTCGAGCTGCCGGTCTACCAGGGCAATATTGGCCCGGATGTGATCGACATCCGCAAGCTCTACGGTCAATCCGGTATGTTCACCTATGACCCCGGCTTCCTCTCGACCGCTTCGTGCCAATCGGCCATCACCTACATCGACGGCGACAAGGGCGAGCTGCTGTACCGCGGCTACCCCATCGAGCAACTGGCCAAGAACTGCAACTTCCTGGAAACCTGCTACTTGCTGCTGTACGGCGAGCTGCCCAACGAAACCCAGAAGGCTGACTTCGAAAACCGCGTGACCCAGCACACGATGGTCAACGAGCAGATGCAGTTCTTCCTGCGTGGCTTCCGCCGTGATGCACACCCCATGGCCGTGCTGACCGGCCTGGTGGGCGGCATGTCGGCCTTCTACCACGACAGCACCGACATCACCAACCCTGAGCACCGTGAAATCGCCGCGATCCGCCTGATCGCCAAGATGCCCACGCTGGTCTCCATGGCCTACAAGTACGGCATGGGCCAGCCCTACATGTATCCGCAGAACAACCTGTCCTATGCAGGCAACTTCATGCGCATGATGTTCGGCAACCCCTGCGAAGAGTACAAGGTGAACCCCGTGGTCGAGCGCGCGCTGGACCGCATCTTCATCCTGCACGCTGACCACGAGCAAAACGCCTCCACCTCCACCGTGCGCCTGTGCGGCTCCTCGGGCACCAACCCGTTTGCCGCCATCTCCGCCGGTGTGGCCTGCCTGTGGGGCCCTGCCCACGGCGGCGCCAACGAAGCCTGCCTGAACATGCTGGAACATATCCAGGCCAACGGCGGCATCGCCAAGGTCGGCGAGTTCATGGAGCAGGTCAAGGACAAGTCCAGCGGCGTGAAGCTGATGGGCTTTGGCCACCGCGTCTACAAGAACTACGACCCCCGCGCCAAGCTCATGCAGGAAACCTGCAACGAGATCCTGGCCGAGCTGGGCCTGGAAAAAGACCCGCTGTTCGCCCTGGCCAAGCAAGTCGAGAAGATTGCCCTGGAAGACGACTACTTCGTCTCGCGCAAGCTCTACCCCAACGTGGACTTCTACTCCGGCATCGTGCAGCGCGCCATCGGCATTCCAGTGAACCTGTTCACCGGCATCTTCGCCCTGGCCCGCACCGTGGGCTGGATTGCCCAGCTGAACGAACAAATGGCCGACCCCGAGTACAAGATCGGCCGTCCCCGCCAGCTGTTCACCGGCTCGGTCGCCCGCAACGTCAAGCCCATCGCCCAACGCTAACCCCCTGAGCCGCATCGCGGCTTCCCCCAAAGGGGGACGATGGCCTTTGCTGCGGGGCGGCCCTTGCTGGCCATCTCGCGCTCAGGTCGTGCCAGCCCTTAAGACTGCGCACCCAACGAAGAAGCGTTGACAAAAAAGCCCGCATGCCTTGTGCCTGCGGGCTTTTTTCTTGCTTCTCAAGGAGAAGGCTTCACCCCAGCGCCAGACCCACATAGTTCTCGGCCAATGCGCCGGAGGCCGTCAGCGAATGCACCGTATAGTCCAGCTCCGCCTCCTGGACCCTGGCGGTAAAGCCCCCCTCCTCCGGGAAACGGTGCAGCAGCGACGTCATCCACCAGGAAAAGCGCTCGGCCTTCCAGACTCGCGACAGGCATTTCGCCGAATAGGCCTCTATGCCTTCATCGCTCTTGTCCCGGTAATAGACGGACAGCGCCTGCGCCAGATAGCCCACGTCCGACGCGGCCAGGTTCAGCCCCTTGGCCCCCGTGGGCGGCACGATGTGGGCCGCATCGCCCGCCAGAAAAAGGCACCCGAAGCGCATGGGCTCGGTCACAAAGCTGCGCAATGGCGCAATGCTTTTTTCCAGCGCAGGCCCGGTGACCAGCCGCTCGGCAGCCTCGGGATCCAGGCGCCGCCGCAGCTCCGCCCAGAAGGCCGCATCACTCCAGTCCTCCGGCCTGTCCGTCAGCGGCACCTGCAGGTAGTAGCGGCTGCGCGTCGCGCTGCGCTGGCTGCACAGGGCAAAGCCGCGCTCGGTATGGGCATAGATCAGCTCCCCGGATACCGGCGGCGTATCCGACAGCAGCCCCAGCCAGCCGAAGGGGTAGCGCTTTTCAAAGCAGCGCATATGGTCCTTTGGCACGCTGGCCCGGCACACGCCGTGAAAGCCATCGCAGCCGGCAATGAAATCGCAGTCGATCTCCTGAACCTCGCCATCTTTTGCATAGCGCACGCGGGGGTGCTCGCCCTCAAAGCCCCAGGGCTGCACGTCCACGGCTTCATAGATGGTGACCAGCCCCTGGTCGGCACGCGCCTGCATCAGGTCACGCGTGACCTCGGTCTGCCCATAGACCATGACGCGCTTGCCGCCCGTGAGGCTATGCAAATCGATGCGATGGCGCTTTCCACCAAACAGCAGCTCTATGCCGTCATGCGGAAGACCTTCGGCACGCAGCCGCACATCCGCCCCCGCCTCGGTCAGCAGATCGACCGCCACCTGCTCCAGCACACCTGCGCGGATACGGCCCAGCACATACGCTGCGCTGCACCGCTCCAGAATGATGTTGTCAATACCGGCCTTGTGCAGCAACTGCCCCAGCAGCAGGCCGGCGGGCCCTGCGCCAATGATGACCACTTGGGTTCGCATGGTGTGTCTCCTCTCACATCGATAGCAGGCAATGCGCTCTACGACTGGCTCAGCTGCTGCTCCAGCCCGTGCAGCACCTGGTAGCAGGGCAGCACCTGGGCCACACTGGACCGGGGCTCGCGACCCTCGCGTATGGCGGCAAAGAATTCGCGGTCCTGCAGCTCTATGCCATTCATGGACCTATCCACCCGGGAGACATCGACCTTCTCTTCCTTGCCCTCTTTGGTCGAGCGCACCAGATCGTCATAGCGGGCGATATAAGTGCCGCTGTCGCCGATGTAGCGAAAAAATGTGCCCAGCGGCCCCTCGTTGTTGAACGACAGGCTCAGGGTGCAGATGGCGCCATTGGCGGCCTGCAACTGGATGCTCATATCCATGGCAATGCCCAGCTGGGGGTGGATGGGGCCTTGGATGGCATGGGCATGCACCACGGGGCTTCCGGCCTGCCAGGCAAACAGGTCCACGGTATGGGCCGCGTGGTGCCACAGCAGGTGATCGGTCCAGCTGCGCGGCTGACCCAGGGCATTCATATTCGTGCGGCGAAAGAAATAGGTCTGCACATCCATCTGCTGGATATGGAGCTCGCCGGCCGCAATTTTCTGGTGCAGCCACTGGTGGCTGGGGTTGAAGCGGCGGGTATGGCCGCACATGGCCACCAGGCCGGTTTGCTTTTGCAGATCCACCACGGCCTCGGCCTGCTCCAGGCTGTCGGCCAGCGGAATCTCCACCTGCACATGTTTGCCGGCCTGCATGCACTGCAGGGCCTGGGCCGCATGCAGCTGCGTGGGCGTGCACAGAATGACCGCATCCACCTCGGCCAGGGCCAGGCTGTCGGACAGCGCGGTGCTCACATGGCGTATGCCGTATTTGTCGGCCACGGCGCGGGTCTGCTCCAGGTCACGGCTGACCAGGGACACCACTTCCACGCCATCGATGTTCTGGATACCGTCCAGATGCTTGATGCCAAAGGCTCCGGCGCCCGCCAGGGCGACTTTGATGGTTTTGCGCATGGTCAGCGGTTCTCCAGAATCAAATGGCCTACGGCCGTGTTGGAAGCGGGTACGTGATAGAAGCGGTGCACCACCTGGGGCGGGTCTGCGGGGGCATCCACATCGGACATGGCGCCACGGGCAATGAGCCACATCACCAGCTCTATGCCTTCGGAGCCGGCCTCGCGCACATAGTCGATATGCGGCATCTGGGCCAGGCCCGAGGGGTTGGCGATCAGCAGGTCCATGAAGCGCTGGTCCCAGGCCTTGTTGATCAGGCCGGCACGCGCGCCCTGCAACTGGTGGCTCATGCCACCCGTGCCCCAGATATGCACATTGATGTCCTGGTCAAAACGCTCTATCGCACGGCGGATTGCGCGGCCCAGCTGAAAGCAGCGCTGGCCCGAGGGCACGGGGTACTGCACCACATTCACCGCAAACGGAATCACCGGGCAAGGCCAGGCACCGTGCACCGGGTCTTGCTCGCCACACAGCAGCGACAGAGGCACGGTCAGGCCGTGGTCCACATCCATCTTGTTGACGATGGTGAGGTCAAAGTCCTGCTGGATCACGCTGTGCGCGATATGGGCGGCCAGCTCGGGGTGGCCCACCACCTTGGGCACGGGCCTGGGCCCCCAGCCTTCATCGGCGGGCAGGTACTCGGCAGCCGTGCCTATGGCAAAGGTGGGAATGCAATCCAGGCTGAAGGCCGTGGCATGGTCGTTGTAAACCAGAAAAATCACATCGGGCGGGTGGTCCTTCATCCATTGCCTGGAGAAGTCATAGCCGGCGAACAGCGGCTGCCAATAAGGCTCCTGGGTCTTGCCCAGGTCCATGGCCGCGCCGATGGCGGGCACATGCGAGGTGTAGACGGATGCGGTGATGCGGGCCATGGCTTAGTCCTTCTCGCCAGATATGCCGGCAGCGCCCACTGGCTTTGCTTGAGGCTGGCGGTGGTCCTGTGCATCGCCCTCCTCACCCACATAGCGGTTGCCCTCGGCCGACCGGCCACCCGCCACCATCATGGCGCGGTACGCCTCCTCGCTCATGCCGGTCATGGAGCCCGCCATCTGCTGAAAGCTCTTGCCGTCCGTGGCGCCGATCTTGGCCAGAAAATAGATGTTCCCGCCCGTGCGCAGACACCAGTTCAGATCGCGCTCCAGCACGGCCTGCTTTTGCTCCTCGCTCATGGCCCAACCATCCAGGTAGGCACGCTCGTCGGCCTTGAAGCGCTGGCGATTCTCGGCCTGCATCAACGACATGCAGAACTGGTTGAGCCAGTAGCCCTTGCGGGACTGCTCGGTATCAAAAATGATAGTGCCGGGTACGTCCAGATAAGGTTTGTCCAGTGCCATTTCAGACCTCCTTGTTGCCATCAGGGTGTGCATGCAAAGCTTGCTGCCAGGCGCGCATCGCCAGCGCCGCGGTAACGCGGCCAGCTGGGCCAGGCACACAGCGGGCGGGTACGCGCAACCTCAAAAGGCGGCTGACTGGATTGCTCGGCCAGCTCCAGGCCGGCAGGCGGCTTGCCACGCTCGACCCAGGCCACCAGCGCGGGCAGCATGTCCACATTGGCAGGGCCACCAAAGCCCACATGGTCCACACCGGGCGCCATGTACAGCCGCACAAAGCCGTCGGCTTTGGGCTGCCCCATGCGCGCCACCACCGACTGGTAGTAGCCAATGCCCGCAAGCGGGCTTTGCGCATAGTCGGCCAGGTTCTCCATCAGGATGAGCTTGCCGCCATGGGCCTGGAAGGCCGAGAGATCGGGGTCGGTGGCATCCATCAGGGCCGAGACCTGGCGCACACGCGCGGCATGCTGCTCTGGCTGGTAGCGCTGCAAATCGGCCTGCGGGTCACGTGCAAAAAAATAACGCAAGGCGCCGCTGCCAAAGACCCAAGCCAACGGATCCGCCGATGTGGGCTGCCTCGAAGGCGGAGCCGCCCCCAACCACCAGGGCCGCCAGCCACCGGCTATGCCCAAGGGCCCAAGCCCCTCGCCCGACACACCCCGCCCCGGGTATTCCGTCACCCCATTGGCCAGGGCAAACGCGAAGCGATAGGGCGCATGCAATGTCTGCACGGCCTGCACCTGGGCCTGGTTCAGACAGTCATCTCCTCCGGCTGCGCCCTTGCACAGCAGCGCGGCCACATCGAAACGGCGCTGGCAACCCAGCATGTCAGATACCAGCCCATCTTTCAGCCCATCGGCGCCATCACAGGCTGCAAGCACCGTATCGCTGACCAGCTTGACCTGGGCAGGCCCCAGCCAGCCTTGGCCCATGGTGGCCAGGCCATTGCGCACGCCCGCATGCTGCAATCCCGTCCAGTTGACCACGGGCACATGGCTGAAGATGCCATCAAAGTCTGCGGGATAGCGCTGTGCCATGGTCAAGGCTTCACGCCCACCTTCGGAGCTGCCCATGAAGTACATACGCTCGGGCCCACGCCCGTAGGCGCGGTGCATCAGCACCAGGGCCACATCGCGCACTTTTTTATAGGAGGCATGGGCAAAATTGACCAGCGCCTCCTCATTCAGGGCAAAGGCCTGGAGCGGCTCGCCCGGCTGGCTTTGGTGGCCCGAGTCGGTGCCGTACGTCACAAAGCCCTGGGCCAAGGGCGCAGGCCGGTCAAAGCGCGCGGCCGGCAGCAAATCGACGCCGGAGACCAGCACGCCGTTGAAGCCCCCGCCGCCGTACTGCAGGCTGCGGCCATTCCATTGCAGCGGCAAATTGACCTGAAACTGAATCGGCGGTGCCGCAGGATCGACCGGGCCGATACGGCCTTGCACCTGGCAGTAGGCCGGCGTTGCGGGTTGTATGCCTGCGCCAGGCCATGGCCCAGGCTTGCCCACCTTGAGTGGTGAGGCTGGCATCAGCGCAGCCGAGGCGATGCGGGCCCCTGCACTGGGCAAAACCAGCGCACTCGCAGGCACCGCTGCGGCCAGTGCGGCGCAGACCACCGCCGGATCACCCTCCAGGGTCTCTGCACCACAGCCGCTGCCGAGCGCAACGCTGACGAGCAGCAGCCAAGGCCGGGCGTGCCGCGAAATGGGGGGAATATGCATAGCGTCTTGTCTCCTTGGGTATTTTTCTGTGCAAGCTATGGGACGGTATGGACCTGGGGCCAGGTATGGCGGTTTGGGAGCCGCCGCCTAGCTGTCCCACTCCTGCGGCCAATACAGCCGCATGGGGTTGTCCACCAGCAGCTTGTGCTGCAACTCGGCGGTGGGCGCGATATGGGGGATGAGGTCCACCAGCAGGCCGTCATCGGGCATGTGCTGCCGGAGGTTGGGATGGGGCCAGTCCGTGCCCCACAGCACGCGCTTGGGAAAGGCCTGGACCACATGGCGCGCAAAAGGCAGCACATCGCGGTAGGCGCCCTGCTCCAGATGCGGCGCGTCGCGCAGCGCCGCAGGGCCGGTGAGGGACAGGCGCTCTGGGCAGCTGACCTTGCACCAGATGTTGGCGTGCTCGCGCATCAGCCTGAGAAACAGCGCGAACTCCACACTGTCCACGCCCTGGGCCACATCCGGGCGGCCCATGTGATCCACCACCACGGTGGTGGGCAAACGGGTGAAGAAGTCCCACAGCTCGGGCAGGTCTGCGGCCTCGAAATAGACCACCACATGCCAGCCCAGCTGGGCGATGCGCCCGGCAATTTCCAGCAGTTCGTCCTTGGGTGTGAAGTCCACCAGGCGCTTGACGAAGTTGAAGCGCACACCGCGCACGCCGGCATCGTGCAGGGTCTGGAGCTCCTGGTCCGTGACGCTGCGACGCACCGTGGCCACCCCGCGCGCCCGGCCCGCGCTGGCCTGGCAGGCATCAACCATGGCGCTGTTGTCAGCGCCGTGGCAGGTGGCCTGCACAATCACATTGCGGGCAAAACCCAGGTGGTCACGCAGGGCAAACAGCTGGGCCTTGCCCGCATCGCAGGGCGTGTATTTGCGCTCGGGCGCAAACGGAAACGCGTCGCCCGGGCCAAACACATGGCAATGGGCATCGACCGCACCCGCCGGCAGCTGAAAGCGCGGTTGGGAGGGGTTGGCATACCAGTCCAGCCAGCCCGGTGTTTTTTCAAATACATGCATACATTTCGCCTCCGTCATCCACGGCACACCACAAGCCACCAACGACGCTGGCGCAGCGCACGAAACTGGCGCGCCCCAAGCCAAGGCTGCCGCGCAAGGGCCGCCCCGCCGCGCTGGCAGCGTTCCCCTGTCCGCATCGCCGTGCGATGCGAGAGCATGGATGCCATGTGCCCATCGGAGATGGCCTGGATCTCACACAACTGACGTGGCCCAAATCAGGGCCCGATGCAAAAAACTGGCGCGGGCCCATGCCAGGGCTGCCGCGCAAGGGCCGCCCCGCCGCGCTGGCAGCGTCCCCCTGCCCGCATCGCTGTGCGATGCGAGAGCGGGGGGAAGGCGCAAAGCGCCTCAGGGGGGCCATATCAACCCACATACCGCAGGCCTGCTTTTTCCAGAGGCTCACGCATCTGGTACATGTCCAGCCCCAGCACGCCGCTGGCCAGCCTGGCGCGCTTCTCGGTTTCCAGCTGCTCGCGTTTTTGCGCGGCCTCCAGCACCTGCGTCGCGCGGGCGGCGGGTACGCAGACCACACCATCGTCATCGGCCACGATCACATCGCCGGGATGCACCAGTTGGCCCGCACACACCACGGGGATGTTCACCGAGCCCAGCGTGGCCTTGATGCAGCCCTTGGCGGAGATCGCCTTGCTCCACACGGGAAAGCCCATGTCCTGCAGCGTTTTCACATCGCGCACGCCGGCGTCTATGACCAAAGCCCTGGCACCACGCGCCTGAAAGCTGGTGGCCAACAGGTCACCAAAATAGCCATCCGTGCAGCTGCTGGTGACGGCGGCCACCACGATGTCGCCGGGCTGAATCTGCTCGGCCACCACATGCAGCATCCAGTTGTCGCCAGGCTGCAGCAGCACCGTGACGGCCGTGCCCGAAACCTGCTGGCCCGCATGAATGGGTCGCATAAAGGGTTGAAGCAGGCCCACGCGGCCCATGGCCTCATGCACCGTGGCCGTGCCCAACACTGCCAGTCCATCGGCGGCAGTGCGGTCGGCGCGCAGGATGCGGCGGTAAACAACTCCGAGTTCGTACATTGCGGTTCTCCTTGAGACCATGCGTCCCAAAAAACATGAGCATTCAGCGCTTTGATCTCAAAGGTTTCCATATGAATTCCATTGAAAATCCAGTCCCTAAAAGCACTGACAGCTCCTTTTTTTACAGCCCCCTGGCCTTGAGCACCTTGTCCAGCCGCGTGAACACGCGGCGTGCATTGCCTTCATAGACCATGTGCCGCTCCGCGTCCGTGAGGTTTTGTGTGGCCTCGATATAGCGCTTGGTGTCGTCGTAGTGGTGGCCGGTCTGCGGGTCTATGCCACGCACGGCGCCAATCATTTCGCTGGCAAACAGAATGTTCTTCACCGGAATCACCTCGGTCAGCAGATTGATGCCGCTCTGGTGGTAGACACAGGTGTCAAAGAAGATGTTGTTGAGCAAATGCTCTTCCAGCAGCGGTTTTTTCAGCTCCTGGGCCAGACCACGAAAACGCCCCCAGTGGTAGGGCACGGCGCCGCCGCCATGGGGGATCAGGAACTTGAGCGTGGGAAAGTCCTGAAACAAGTCGCTGCTCAGGCACTGCATAAAGGCCGTGGTGTCGGCATTCAGATAGTGAGCGCCCGTGGTGTGAAAACAGGTATTGCAGCTGGTGGAGACATGCACCATGGCGGGGATGTCGTACTCCACCAGCTTCTCGTACAGCGGATACCAGCTGCGGTCGGACAGCGGAGGCGCGGTCCAGTGGCCGCCCGAGGGATCGGGGTTGAGGTTGACGCCCACGCAGCCGTACTGCTCCACACATTTCACCAGCTCGGGGATACAGGTCTTGGGCTCCACGCCCGGCGACTGGGGCAGCATGGCAGCGGGGATGAAGTGATCGGGAAACAGCTGGCTGACGCGAAAGCACAGCGCGTTGCAGATCGCGGCCCAGGTGGACGAGGTGGCAAAGTCCCCGATGTGGTGGGCCATGAAGCTGGCACGCGGGCTGAAGATGGTGAGGTCTGCGCCGCGCTCTTGCATGAGCCTGAGCTGGTTGCGCGTGATGGTTTCGCGGATCTCGTCATCGCTGATGTGCAGATCACCGGCCTTGGGGGTCTTCCTCGGGTCTTGCAACCCCGCAATCTGCAGATCGCGCCAGGCGCTCAGTGCGGCAGGCGCCGTGGTGTAGTGGCCATGTACGTCAATGATCATCGGAAAACCTTTGAAGCCAGGTGATGCGAATGGAATCCCTGCCGCGCCAAATCAGTCGCGGGCGGGGGCCGAGGCCATCTGCTTGACGATCAGCGCTGCCATGGCAATCAGCCCGGGCACCGCCACCACGGCAAAGATGGTGCTGAAATCCAGTTGCCGCGCCGTGAGGTCGGCCACCAGAAAGGAGCCGGCAATCCCGCCAAAGCGGCCTATGCCCAGCATCCACGCCACCCCGGTGGCCCGTCCGCTGGTGGGGTAGAAGGCGGCGGCCAATGCGGGCATGGACGACTGGGCGGTGTTCATCACAGTTCCGGCCACAAACACGGCCACCACCAGCCAGCCAAGACGGCCTGCCTCCTGCCCTATCCACCAAATGGAGAGGGCCGTGAGCGCATAGCCGATGGCGATGATGCGGTTGGCATTGAAGCGGTCCATCAGCCAGCCAAAGAACACCGCGCCCACACCCCCCAGCGGGAACAAGGCCGCCACCAGGGTGCTGGTGCGGGTGTCCAGCCCGGCCTCCTTGAACAGCACCGGCATCCAGTTGACCAGGGCATAGAAGATGACCAGGCCCATGAAATAGGCCAGCCACAACATGGCCGAACCCAGCCAGTAAGACCTGGACAGCACCACGGCCAGGCCATGCTGGCCTGGCGCCACGGACTTGCTCTCCGTCATGGCGAAGCTGCGCACGCCCTGCACCGAAGCCCCGGCAATGCGCGACAGCACCTGGCGTATGCGCTCGGCCGGGTACTGCTTGGCCACCATGTAACGCACCGACTCGGGCAACAGCACGAGCAACAGCACCACCAGCAGCAAGGGCGCCGTGCCACCCAGCAGCAGCACGCTGCGCCAGCCCCAGTACGGAATCATCCATGCCGCCAGAAAACCGCCAAAGGCCGCCCCCAGCGGAAAGCCGCAGAACATGGCGTTGGTGATGATGGAGCGGCGCGCATCCGGGCAGTACTCGCTCATCAGCGTCACGGCATTCGGCATGGCGGCCCCCAGGCCCAGGCCGGTGACAAAGCGCAGCGCCGTGAGCGTTTCCAGATCCAGGGCCAGGGCAGAGCACAAACATGCCACACCAAACAAGCCCACCGCCCCAGCCAGCACCTGCTTGCGACCAAACCGGTCCGCCAGCGGGCCGGACAACATGGCACCACCGGCCAGACCAAACAGCGCAGCGCTGAGCACAGGGGCCAGTCCGGACTTGCTCACGTCCCATTCGGCCATCAGCGATGGCGCGATATAGCCGATGGCGGCGGTGTCAAAGCCATCGAACAGGACGATGAAAAAGCACAGGGAAAAAATCAGCCACTGGTAGCGTGAAAACGGGTGTGCGTTGAGCACGGCCTGCACATTGACCGCCTTGCTTTCAGGCGAGGCTGCTGCGGGTGATAAGCCCATGGTGGGTCTCCGTTCTTGTTTGTTTTGTTTGTTTGCACCTGGTGGTGCACCTCAGTCCATCCGCCCTGCGCCACTCCACACCGCATGCGGCACCATGACTTCGCCCCGCATCAAAAGGCGCGCGGTGCGCAGCAGCGCGGCACGGCCCACCCCGGCAGGTGCAGCCGGATCGCTTTGCAGCGTGACGCTGAATTCCCCGCTGGGGTGTTCCACGGACACGGTGGTGGCGCCCTCAACGCCCTGGGCGCCCGGCAACTGGGCCAGGCCCTCGCACACCGTGCCCGGCATCTTCACCGCGGTGGCCACCGTCACGGCGGCCAGCACACCGATGGCCTCATGGCAGACATGGGGGATGAAGCTGCGCGTACTGATGGCGCCGCCATGCTGCGGCGCTGCAACCAAGGTCATCTTGGGATAGTTCTTGGCCGAGACATCACCCAACCCCATGGCCAGCGAGATCTGCAGGCGCAGCGCCTCGATGCGCTGCTTCAGGCCCGCATTGGCGTTGAGCTCGGCCACGCTCTCCAGGCCCGTCACCCCCAGGTCGGCGGCCCGCACCATCACCAGCGGCATGCCGTTGTCTATGCAGCTCACTTCCAGCGTGAAGGGTGCAAAACCCAGGCCCGTCACCGTCACCACATCCCTGGCATGGCCCGTGGGCAGCAGGCTGGCGCAGACCGAGCCGGCGGTGTCAAGAAAAGCGATGGCAACAGGCGCCGCGCTGCCCGGCACGCCATCGATGCGGGCGGCGCCCTCGTATTCCACCTGGCCACCCGGTGTGGGCACCGTGATGTCGGCCGCCATGCCCGTGTTGAGCGTCAGCACGCGAAAGCTGCTGCGCTCTCCCCGGGGTTGGACCATGCCCGACTCCAGCGCGAAAGGGACGACGCCGGCCAGCATATTCCCGCAGTTGGGCGTGGTGTCCACCGTATCTAGGTCGGGCTGCAGCTGGGCAAACAAAAACTCCAGATCAATGCCGGGCCGGCTGGACAGCGAGACCATGGCCACCTTGCTGCTCAGCGGATGGGCACCGCCCAGGCCATCGATCTGGCGCGGATCGGGCGAGCCCATGGCCGCCAGCAGCACCCGGTCGCGCAAGGCGCGGTCTGCCGGCAGTGCCGAGGTCTTGACGAACAAGCCCTTGGAGGTGCCGCCCCGCATCCACATGGCGGGAATCGCTGTCTGCCGCATGGCTTTATCTCCCGAAAGAATCCATTGGGAGAAATTGTGCGCAGCCGGGACGCATAACGCCATGGCATTCCTCATCTATCAGATATGCTGAAAAAGCATGTTGACGATCTCCACGTGGCGCGCCAGCGCAGAGGCCACCAACATGCGCTCAACAAATCGCTGGAACCCGTATGAACCTGCAGCAGTTGGAAACCTTTGTCCATGTGGCCGAAAACCGCAGCTTCAGCAAGGCCGCGAACCTGTTGGACATTGCCCAGCCGGCCCTGAGCCGCCAGGTGCGCGCACTGGAGACGGAGCTGCGTGAAACCCTGCTGATTCGCACCGGCCGTGGGGTGGAGCTGACCGATGCCGGGCAACGCCTGCTGGTGCATGCGCACGGCATTTTGCAGCAGGTGGCATGGGCCAAGGATGACCTGCAAAGCCAGCGCGGCGAGCCTGCAGGGCAGATTGTGGTGGGCCTTCCGCCCAGCCTGGCGCGGCGGCTGACCCTGCCGCTGATTGACATCTTCAGCAAGCAAATGCCCAAGGCCCATCTGGTGATTGCCGAGGGGTTCTCCGTGAGCATCGCGGAATGGCTGGCCTCCGGGCGCATGGACCTGGGCCTGGTCTACAGCCCCGAAGCCCATCCCGATCTGGAAGTGACGCCGGTGCTGGGTGAGCGCATGCACCTGATTGCACCGGCCTCTGCCCTGCCGCGCAACACCGAGGTGGCCTTCGCCGAGCTGCCGCGCTTTCCCTTGATCATGCCGCCGCGCGGCCAGATTTTTCGCAAGCTGATGGAGGCCCAGGCCGCCCTGCTGCAGGTCAAGCTGAATGTGGTGTGGGAGGTCTCCAGCGTGCCGGCGATTCTGGACCTGGTGCGCGGCGGCTACGGCTATGCGGCGCTGACCGACAGCGCCTTGCACACCCATGCCCCCGAACAGGGGCTGAGCCAGCACCCCATACGCAAGCCGCATGTGGATTGCACGCTGTGCCTGATGCAGTCCGTCAAGAAAAGAAGCACGCCGCTGATGCAACGCAGCCGTGAAGTCTTGCAGCGCATCAGCCGGGAGGTTTGCGGGCGCAGCGGGTCTGCGCCATAAGCGGCGCTACTGACCGCTATTGATAAGAGAGCATGTGGTGCAGATATCGTCTGATTTGCAGATGCTTATCACCTGATTAGGTACTTGTCTCAGGCACTGTTGTGAAGTGATGTTCCGAAGCCGGGAATTCGCCCCGGCGGGCGACCTACCTTCTTGCTCGCACAAGAAGGTAGGCTAAGTTCACGCTTGCGTGGGGCGGAACTTATATGGCGTAGCCATGTAAGTGGAGACCAATGCGCCCCTGCTATCCCCGTCCCCAGCGCTGTCGCGCCGGGGCAACCTGCGTCACCCAACACACAGGGCCCGCCGCAGAACTCTCTGCGCGCTTTCAGCGCTCCGCTCGAACAGCCGCGGCAAGTCAGTCTACGAAGCATGGCTGTCCTTCGGTAGCCATGCGGCCCTGTGTGCTGTGCGCCGCAGGCGTGTATAGAAGGGGAACAGCCGCAGCGCCAGCAGTGTGACGAAGCGGTAGATGTCCATAGCTTGGAGACCAAGTTCACAAACGGCACTGCTCACGCAAGGCCGGTATCCGGTTCCCGCCTTCCCCTTTTGCCCATGGCTCGGCGCACAGAGCCCAGGGCGGGCAGCTGTGCCGCAGGACACAGCTGCTTCGTGGTCAAGCTTGCCGCAGCATGTTTGAGCAGAGCGGCATAGCCGCGCCGCGAGTTCTGCGGCGCCGCCCTGGGATCGAGCACCGAGCTTGCCCGAAGCGAAGCGCAGGGACATGGGCAGCAGGGGCGGTTTCTTTTGCTTCCGTTTTCTTGAGCGCTCAAGAAAATGAAGTCGCCTGCCGGGGCGAGACCCGGCCCCAGAATGTCATATCCACGCAGCAGCGCAATTCGCAGTGAAACTTCATCTGAGGCATGTAGCTAATCAGGGCTTATCAGCCTGAAAACCAGCATCCGCCGGCAGTAAGCGCTCTCCTTTTGAAGGCACTCAATCCAGCCGAATCGAGGGCCGCAAGCGCGAATTCATCATGTCCACCAGCCACAAAAAACCGCCACGCCAGAAGCCGTAGAGCCGGGCCTGGTGGGAGCGGTACAGCCACAGATGGCTGAGCATGGCCAGGCGTCCGCGTATGGTGCCGCCGTTGAACAGGCCGAACTTGCCCAGCGAGCCATAGGCGTCGTAATTGGCCAGCGACACCAGGGCGCCCATGTCGCGGTAGGCAAAGCTGTGGCCCGGCTTCTCCTGGGCGCCACGCAGCAGCCGGGGCAGGTACTCGATCAGATAGCGCGCCTGCTGGTGGGCCACCTGGGCCGTCGGTGGCAGGGGCTGCTCCTGGCCGGGCAATGTGAAGCTGGCGCAATCGCCCACGGCATAGATATCGGGGTCGTCGGTCTGCAAATGGCCGTTGACGATGAGCTGGTGGCCGCGCGTGGTCTGCAGGCCCAGGCGGGAGAGGAATTCCGGGGCCTTCACGCCCGCGGCCCATACGCGCAGCCCGGCCTTGACCAGCTCACCATCCCCCAGCACCAGACCCTCTTCCGTGGCCTCGCGCACGCGTTCGTTGACGCGCACCGTCACACCCAGGGCCTCCAGCCGGCGCTGGGTGGCGGCCGAGATGTCCTCGGTAAAGCTGGGCAGCAAGCGCGGGCCGGCCTCCACCAGCACAATGCCAAAACGTGCGGCCTCGCCGATGGCGCCGTAGGCGCGGGCGCTTTCGGCCAGTTGCACCAGCTCGGCCGCCAGCTCCACGCCGGTGGCGCCGCCGCCCACAATTGCCACCTGCAGGCCCTCGCCCTGGGTCATGCTGCGCACCATGCGCAAGCGGATCTCGTGGTTGAAGGCATCGGCCTTGCGGCGCGAGTCGATCATGAAGCAGTGCGCCAGCACACCGGGCGTGCCAAAGTCATTCGCACCGCTGCCAATGGCCAGCACCAGCTTGTCGTAGGGCAGGCGCCGGCCCGGCACCACTTCGCGGCCATCGGGTGCATGAATGGGGGCCAGCAGCAGCTCCTTGGCCACGCGGTCCAGGCCACACATCTCGCCCGGCTGGTAGGCAAAGCCGGCATCGGCGGCCTGGGCCAGGTAGGTGGTTTGCTGCTGGGCCAGGTCGCGCGTGCCGGCGGCAATGGTGTGCAGCATGGGCTTCCAGACATGGGCCGAGTCGCTGTCGATCAAGGTGATGCTGGCGATCTGCGCATCGCGGCGCTTGCCCAGGGCGGAGGCAATCTCCAGACCCGCCACACCACCGCCCACCACGACGATGCGGGCCGGTTGGTTTGCTGCTGTGCGCTCTTCGCCCATGGGGACATCCTTTGCGGTAGGTAGATAGGAGGGTCTGTGCCAAAAACTGTATGCCACCAGGCCGGGCGCTGCCATCGGACTCTCCCCCCGCTGCAGCCCCCGACCTTGTGCGCAAGCGGTGCATTTTGCAACAAATTTAATAGCAACAAAACCAGCATTGACAATGGTTTAACCCATGTTTTATATCTAATACAAGACTCACCCAACCCGGTGCATTCCGCCCTCTGCGGCCGGGCCGTCGACGCAGAACTTTCCGCCATTGCACCTCAGCGCCGCACAGGGGCATGCACGCAGCCGATAATGGGAAGCATCTGCAGCTTCTGCCCTGCGACCACCACCTCAGCCTATTCGCCATGCGCAAACGCCTTCCCCCCATCCACGACGCGGCCGCCATCGCCCAATCCCGCGAAGCCGGCATGCTGGCTGCCCGCGTGCTGGAAATGATCACCCCCCATGTCAAGCCCGGCGTCAGCACCGAGCAGCTCGACGATTTGTGCCATGACTTCATCGTCAATGCGCTGCAGTGCGTTCCCGCCAACGTGGGCTACCACGGCTTTCCCAAGACGGTGTGCGCCTCGGTCAACCATGTGGTGTGCCACGGCATTCCGTCGAAGAAGGAAATCCTCAGGGATGGCGACATCGTCAACATCGATGTGGCGGTGATCAAGGACGGCTGGTTTGGCGACACCAGCCGCATGTACACCGTGGGCCAGGTCTCGCCGCTGGCGCGCCGGCTGATAGACACCACCTACGAAGCCATGGTGGCCGGCATACGCGCCGTCAAGCCCGGCGCCACGCTGGGCGATATCGGCCACGCCATCCAGACCGTAGCCCACCGCGAGCAGTTCTCCATCGTGCGCGACTACTGCGGCCACGGCATAGGCCAGACCTACCACGACGAACCCCAGGTGCTGCACTACGGCCAGCGCGGCCAGGGCATGGCGCTGCAGGAAGGCATGATCTTCACCATCGAGCCCATGGTCAACGCCGGCAAGTCCACCACCAAGGAGCTGGATGACGGCTGGACCGTCATCACCCGCGACCAGTCGCTGTCGGCCCAATGGGAGCATATGGTGGTGGTGACGGCCAACGGCTACGAGGTGCTCACCCCCTGGCCCGAAGGTACGGGCGCCTATCCTGCCCCCTGAACCCAGGCCCGCACCGCATGGGAAATTACGGCTTTCTGGCGATTGCCATCGCCTGCGAGGTGGTGGCCACCTCCTTGCTCAAAAGCACGCAAGGCTTTTCGCGCCTGTGGCCCAGCCTGGCCGTGGGCCTGGGCTATGTGCTGTCGTTTTACTTTCTGTCGCTGACGCTGCGCACCATCCCCACCGGCGTGGCCTACGCCATCTGGTCGGGCGCGGGCATTGTGCTGGTCTCGGGCATTGCCTGGGTGTTTCTGCACCAGAAGCTGGATGCCGCAGCGCTGATCGGTATGGGCTTGATCCTCGCCGGCGTGCTGGTGATCAATCTGTTCTCGAAAACCGCTGGACATTGAAAACACCCCCTGAGCCGCTGCGCGTCTTCCCCCTCTCTGGCGCGATGCGCCGGAGGGGAACGGCGCCAGCGCGGCGGGGCGGCCCTTGCGCGGCGCCCCGATGTCGACTGCGCCAGTTTTATGCGACAGGGGCTGGATTTACGGGCCTGAAGGTCTGCCCGCCATCTCCATGGGTACGCAGCGCATCTTCCTTGGGCAAGATGCCGGCCGGAGCGGGACCAGGCACAGCAACGGGCCCCGAATCCCACCCCACAACGGTCAGACAGCGCTTGAGGCGCGGCGCGCGCCCGCAGACAGTATGCCGATACGGCAAGGGCGTGCAACAAAGCATCAAGCGCTGTATGACCGCCTCCAAACCAAGCCCCACGAAACCGCTAGGCTTCGCGTCCAACACAAAGGTTTTTCAAAAACCTTTTAGTTGGCCCCACTCGGCGAACTCGGCGCGGGTGGCGCGCATGGTGTTGATGGGGGCGCTCTTGTCTTCATAGCCCAGGGCAATGCCAAAGGTCACCAGATAGCCTTCGGGCACCTCGATATGTTGCTGGACGATGCTGTCATAGCGGCGCCAGAAACCCTGGGCACAGGTGGCCAGGCCTTCTTCGGTGGCGCGCAGCATGAAGGACTGCAGATAAATGCCCAGGTCCATCCACTGCACCGGGCCCATGCGTTCCTCGGTGAACATGATCAGCCCGACGGGCGCACCAAAGAAGCGGGCGTTCTTGGCCAACTGCTGCAGTCGGCCGGCCTTGTCTTCACGCGGGATGTCTATGCTTTTGTACAGGTCTTCGCCGTTGACGAAACGGCGGCTGCGGTAAGGCTCCCACAGATTGGGCGGGTAGGACAGATGCTGGGGGTTTTCTTCACCCTGGGTCTGGGCCACATCGGCCAGCATGGCGGCCAGCGGCGCACCGCTGATGGCCGCCACGCGCCAGGGCTGCATATTGCCGCCGGATGCGGCCAGGGCCGCGTCCTGCATGATGCGCTGCACCAGCTCGGCGTCGGGCACTTGGTCGGTAAAGGCGCGCACCGAACGGCGTTCGCGCAGGGCTTGGTTCACATCCATGGGGAAGAAAGTCCTGTGTGTCAAAGAGATGAAAAACGCAAGCGTACAAGAGCAGCGGCCCGATACGGGCCGCCTAGGTGACGCAAAGCTGCAGCCAGGCAGCAGCAGCGCCCGCTTACTTGCCCAGGATTTGCTTGATCTTGTCGGTCTCGAAATGCTGGCCGCGCTCGTCCTTGGCCGGTACGCAGTCGCGGGCCGACAGCTGTTCGGAGAGCTTTTCCACCACGGTCCACAACTTGGCCAGCTGCTCCTCATGGCAGGCCGCGCCATCGACCAGGCCGCGCATGGCCTGGGACAGCGGGTCGTCCTCCTGCGTCACGCCATAGGCCGTGAAAGGGCCTTCCTGGCCCGAGCAGGGCGAGACAATGGCGGCCGGGCGCATGGGCTGTGCGCTTGCGGCGTCGGCTACCGGGCTGGGTTGCATATCGCCCACCTCGGTCACATCGGCGCTGCTGCCTTCCCTGGAGGGGATGATGCGGGCCGGAATGCCCACGGCCGTGGCACCTGCGGGCACGGGCTTGATGACCACGGCGTTGCTGCCGATCTTGGCGTTGTCGCCCACCTCAAAGCCCCCCAGCACCTTGGCGCCGGCGGCCACCACCACGTTCTGGCCCAGTGTGGGGTGGCGTTTGCTGCCCTTGTACAGCGAGGTGCCGCCCAGGGTGACGCCGTGGTAGATGGTGCAGCCATCGCCCACCACGGCGGTTTCGCCGATGACGACGCCCATGCCGTGGTCTATGAAGACGCGCTGACCAATCACCGCACCGGGATGGATTTCAATCCCCGTGAGCCAGCGCCCCATATGGGAGATAAAACGCCCCAGCCACTTGAGGCCATGCGTCCAGCACCAGTGCGCCGGGCGCTGCAGCCAGATGGCATGCAGACCGGGGTAACAGGTGACGACCTCCCAGGTGCTGCGTGCCGCGGGGTCGCGGTCGAGGATGCACTGGATGTCGGAGCGCAGGCGGGAAAGCATCAGGTGTAACAAAGTAAAGACAGGGCTCGCCAGTCTAGCGATTTGCGGGCTGGCTCATCAGCATGCGTTTGGCGACACCGCGCAGGATGTGGATTTCTTCCTGCGTCAGTTGCGCCCGGTTGAACATCTGGTTGAGGCGCGGCATCAGCTTTTTGGGCGCGGCCGGGTCCAGAAAACCGATATGGGTCAGCGCCTGTTCCCAATGCGTGAGCATGCCCCCCACCTGGGCCACATCGGCACGCAGCGGCTCGGGCGCATGCTCCTCCACGGGGAAGCCACCCAGGGCCTGGCGCCATTCATAGGCCACGACCTGGATGGCGGCGCCCAGGTTCAGCGAGCCGAACTGGGGGTTGGACGGAATCGACAGCGCTACATCGCAGCGGTAGACATCGTCGTTGCTCATGCCAAAGCGCTCGCAGCCAAACAACAGGCCCACGCCGGTCTGGTTGCAGGCCGGCTGGGCTGCATCGGCCACGGCAGAACCTGGAGCCAAATCGCCCTCAGGCGCAGGCGCAGGCGCAGAGCGCACATCCAGCTCACCTTTCATGAGCATCTCGAAATGCTGGCGCGGCATGCGCGTGGGCGGGCCAAAGTCGCGCGGCGTCATGGCCGTGGCGCACAAATGGCTGATGCCATCCAGGGCCTCGTCCAGCGTGTCCACCACACGGGCATTGGCCAGCACATCCAGGGCACCGCTGGCGCGCTGTATGGTTTCTTCCTTGCGCAGCACATTCTCCCAGCGCGGACGCACCAGCACCAGCTCGTCAAAGCCCATGGTCTTCATGGCCCGCGCGGCCGCGCCTACGTTGCCAGCATGGCTGGTCTCAATCAGTACAAAACGGGTTTTCATCACACTCAATCTTGGTTGTCCATGGCCTTGTGCTTGGCGCTCAGCCCCTCACCCACACCATCTCCCCGAAGCGGCTCTGGGGCTGTCGGCAGGTTTTTTTAAAGCCAGTTAGAATCTCGCCCCTATTGTCGCTGTCCGCATCGCCGGGCGTGCGTAGAGCACCGGAAGCCAGTCATTTCACTGTGCCCCGGTGGCTTCAAAGAGTTCTTCATCCGCTGCGAGCGGTGCGTCATGCTGGTTGTTGTCTGAGAAAAGTTTGTGCGAAGTACAGCATGCGCGCGTCCGCGGCCTAGCCCCCAACGCTTACACAATCTATGTCGACCAACCTGCACCCCATGCTCAACGTGGCCATCAAGGCCGCCCGCGCCGCTGGCGCTGTCATCAACCGCGCTGCCCTCGATGTGGAGAACGTGCGCGTGGCACAAAAGCAGGTCAACGACTTTGTGACCGAGGTGGACCAGGCTTCCGAGCGCACCATCATCGAAACCCTGTTGGGCGCCTATCCCCAGCATGGCATCCTGGCCGAAGAATCCGGCACCGAATACGGCAACAAGAACTCCGACCACATCTGGATCATCGATCCCCTGGACGGCACCACCAACTTCATCCACGGCTTCCCCGTGTACTGCGTCAGCATTGCCCTGACCTACAAGGGCAAGATCGAGCACGCCGTGGTGTATGACCCCAGCCGCAACGACTTGTTCACCGCCACCCGTGGCCGTGGCGCCTTCCTGAACGAGCGCCGCATCCGCGTCTCCAAGCGTGCCCAGCTCAAGGACTGCCTGGTCTCCACCGGTTTCCCCTTCCGTCCCGGCGACAATCTGCGCCAATACCTGCAGATGTTTGCCGACGTGACCGAGCGCGTGGCCGGCGTGCGCCGCCCCGGCTCTGCCGCGCTGGACCTGGCCTATGTGGCCGCCGGCTTCACCGATGGTTTCTTTGAAACCGGCCTGTCCATCTGGGACATCGCCGCCGGCAGCCTGCTGGTGACCGAGGCTGGCGGCCTGGTGGGCAACTTCACCGGCGAAGCCGACTTCCTGGAGCAGCGCGAATGCCTGGCCGGCAATCCCCGCGCCTATGGCCAGTTGGTGGGCATCCTGGGCAAGTACAGCAAGTTTGCCGGCGTGGACGACAAGCTGGCGGTGCAAGCCAGCCTGCAGCAAGACACCGCTGAATAAATCCGCAGCTGCACAAGCCCGCACCTCTCGACACAAGGAGCCCATGGGCTCCTTGTTTTTTGCCCGCAGCACTCTGCCCTCCACAGTTTGCACATATTGGTCTTCGATAATTCTTGATCGGCCCGCAACAGCCGGGTGCTATTGCATGAATGGACATGGCTTCTTTCTTTGAGTTCTTCAGCCAGCACTGGCAGCTGGCCATCGATTGGGTGAGCACACAGGCCGTGGTGCCGGTGGTGCAGGCCCTGGACATTGCACAGGCTGCCGGCGAGCCGCGCGAGATCGCAGAGGCCGTGCTGATCGCCGCCATCCAGCTGCTGTTGATTGCGGCGGTGATGCGCCCACTGGAGAGCCTGCTGCCCGCCGAGCACTGGCAGGACCGGCGCCTGACCACGGTGGACCGCAACTTCACGCTGCTGATGCTGCTGGGCCTTTTTCCACTGTTCAGCTTTCTGGTGCTGATGCCGTTTGCGCATTTGCTGGGCGCCGGCCCCTCGACCACCGAGGCCAGCGGCCTCAAGGCCCTGCTGCCGTGGTTTGAAGACCACCCCTATGTGTTGTTTGCCGTGTATTACATGGTGTATGACTGCGTCTACTACTGGATACACCGCGCCCAGCACATCATTCCCTGGTGGTGGGCCATGCACAGCATGCACCATAGCCAGCGCCAGATGGGCTGCTGGGCCAATGACCGCAGCAATTACCTGGATGGCATGTTGCAATCCATCATCCTGGCCTGCGTGGCCCTGGCCATGGGCGTGGAGCCCGCCGAGTTCGCGCTGCTGGCGCTGCTCAGCGAGCTGGTGCAAAACTTCTCGCACGCCAATGTGGCGCTGCGCCTGGGCTGGCTGGGCAAGGTGGGCGAGCGCCTGTTGATAGGCCCGCGCTTTCACCGCAATCACCACATGCTGCGGGATGCGCAGCGGCCCCAGCGCCACAACTGCAACTTCGGCCAGGTCCTGCCCTGGTGGGACCAGCTTTTTGGCACTGCCCTCTATCACGATGAGCCCATGCGCCCCACGGGCGTAGGCGACCCCGTGGTGGACGCCGACAACGGCATGGGCGTGATTGCCATGCAGTGGTATACGCTGCAGCGCTTTTGGGGAGCCGTGCGCTGCCGCGCGGGCTGGCGCCTGGGCGATGTCTCCTTCAGCGGGCCGGGTTATGCCCCCATTCACGACCAAGACCTGGAAGCCCAGGCCCTCTCCTCCTCAGCACCTCCGCTCTCCGGCGCCATGCCAGACACCCGGCAGAAATCAGCCTCCCGGCGCCCATAGAGACCTACCAGCACCTGCAGGCACCTGCCAACAGCCGCCGCACCTCCCCGATCCGGCGGTTTTTTGTGGCTGCCACACTCAATTGAACTCAATCACGAATGAGGCGGCAGACTGCATGCTCCCTGGGCGCACGCTATCGCCATAGCGGTAGTACTCTGCCTGGATGGGAATGCTGGCCCCGCTGCTGCCAATCTTTCCCAGCGAGACGGTTTCGTTGTCCGCAAAATAGCCATTCACATAATTGGGGGAACTCAGCACAAAGCCAAAACCCGATGCGTTGCTCCCCTGACCTTCGTTCTGGGTTTTGAAAACCACATTCTTGCCCTGGTAAGACGCCATGCCATACATGCTATTGATGCGGATGGACGCCGTCATATCCCCCGAGCAAGCCACATTCAGATAATCCTGTCCCTTGGCCTCTTGCTGGGAAAATCCAGTCGAGGGAAAGTTGTCAACGGTGATGGTGGGCAAATCAATATGCAAGTCCCGGTTGGTCACCTCACAGCTGGTGATGGCCTTGATATTGAACTTGGCCCGATAGCTGAAACCACGTTGCTGGTTGGTTGGCGTCAAGCGTATCGCCCCCAGATAAGGCGCATTGTCTCCACCCTGCCAGCTGTAAAGCGGTTTTGGATTGTCCACCGCTGCATAAATATGCAGCATGGAGCCATTCGGCGTCGTCCACTCCCCTTCCTGGGGCTTCTTGGTTCCACCCAGGCTAAAGGGGTAGCCCTCCCACTCAATGGTGTAGGCGTAATCCGCCCCGCCATAGAAGATGTAGAAGGCTTCGCGGCCATCAATATTCCCGTAGTATTTGGCCTTGCGGCCATCCGGGCTGGAAAACGCATACAGCAAAAGCTCTGTCCCCGGGTCACAATGGCCCACAGGGGTGTTTACGTTCTGCTCCCGGCTGAAAGGGACTGAGCCGATAAAATCACCCGCCTTGATATTGCCCGTCACATCCAACACGACCTCTGCCATCATGGTGCCGTGGTTGATGCCGCCAGGCGCACAGTCGGCAAATGCCCTGTGCATCCACCCCAGCGAAAAAAGCAGTATCCAAGGGAGATAACGAATCATTTTTGTCATTGCAATTCCTCCTGATTGGGCAGGCATGCGGCATTCACCAGATACAGCCCGCCAGCCTTGTTGGCATGCTGAATATCAAAATCCATGCTGCAGTTTTTCTCCTGGCCATCGTGCAGCCAAGACAGTTCCAGCCTGCCCTTTTGGGTGGGCATCACCATATAAATCTGGTTGAAGCCACTGGCCACAGAGACCGTATCCGTATCCGCGATGCGCGCCTTGGCGCCTGTGGGGATTTCCTGGTTGTTCACCACGAACAAGGCCTTGTATCCCAGGCGGGTCTCAAAACGCGACAAAATCAGCGCACCCTTCGTAGGGAACAGATTGGTCACAACGTTGTTTTCAATTTCCACATTGTCGGGAATGGTGTCGGTCGACAGCGACACGGTGTTGCTGCGAAAAGCGCCCATGCCCGGAACAATGGCCAGACCCCAGCGATTGGTCTCAATCGATGCCTGGTTTTTGACCCGCACATTCTTGGCATCGGGCACCACCACCAGGGCATTGGATTCATGCAGCGAGCGCGACATGACGGCCCCGTACGGCGTGACCGTCATGGCACCCACCGCACCGAAACCCCAGTTGCGGTTGCCGCCTCCGGCATAGGCGTAGCTGGCATTCACATCGCCCATATTGCTGCGGTAAGTCCCACTCATCCCGCCATAAGCGCCCATGCCATGGTTGCCATAACCTTGGTAACCGCCCCAGGAAAGCTGGTTGTCCATGGCCGTGCCGCTCAGGCGCACGCTCTGGTCCATATCCTGATTCTGGTCGCGGCTGGCCGAATAGCTGACCGAGGTATTGCTTCGGGTCTGGCCCGTCAGCAATGACAAGGGAATGCTGGCCGTCACCGACACCGAGCTGCCCGTGTTTCCGCCAAAGCTCCACTCGTTGCTGTACTTGTTCACATACACGCCATAGGTGATGCTTTTGTACGAGCCGTTGTAGCCCAGGCTATAGGAGAGCGTGCTCTGGCCGCTCTGGTGCTCATAGCGCGACATATTCATGGAAAGCCCACCCAGGCCATTGGGCAATGTCTGGCTCAACGCCAGATTGAGCTGGGCCTTCTCACGGTCCGAATCCGGCGACATCACGGCCGAGCGAAAGCGGGCGAATCCATTGTTCAGGCTGCGCGAATATGTCATGGACAGCATGGTCGACGTCTCAAAGCCTTTGGCGTAATTGAGCTTCAAGGCATTGCCCAACTCAGTCCGGCCCTCGGGCAGCTTATGGGAGGAGCGGGTGAGGTCGGTGGCCAGCGCGCCCCAGCTGCCCAGGTTGGAGCCAACGCCCAACACCACAGCCTTGTAGTTTTGCGAAACCTGCAGGCCGCTGTAGACCGTGTGCTGTTCCGTCAGGCCATAGACCACCTCAAGCTGGTTGACATACTGGTTGGACACCGGCCCGGTGTCTTCTTGCAAGCGCCCGCTGCTGAAGCTGTATTTAAAGCGCCCCTTCTTCTCCATGATGGGAAGGGCTGCGTAGGGAACAATCGAGGTCTTCACCTCACCATCTGCCTCGCGCAAACTGACGGTGAGATCGCCGCCCATGCTGGCGGGGTAGTAATCCGTAATCGCATACGGGCCCGCTGGCACATTCGCCCGGTAAATGATGTTGCCGTTTTGCACCACGGTCAGCAGCGCATCGGTATTGGCAATACCCGAAATCGCCGGCACATAGCCGCGCTCGTTGGCAGACCGCATCTGCTCACTGCTTTGCAGCGACATCCCCCGCAGCTTGAGCGAATCAAACATGGACGACGACGAATAGGTGTCGCCCAGCGATACTTCGCTGCGTATGGCCACCAGGCTGCGAGATGCGCTGGTGTTGATGTGGTTCCAGCTCGATTGGTTGGTCCAGACCGAATAATTTTGCAAGCGCCAGGCCCCGATATTTACGCGAGGCCTCAGATTCAGATACTGGTTGGAGGAGCTGTCCTGGGTGGTGTAGGAGGAGAAAGCATAGTTCATGGAAAAGTGGTTGACACCGTTGTCCCACAGCTTTTCCTGGGCCTTCAGCAGGCGCTTTTCATCCACATGAATCTGCGGCACGGTCAAATTCAGCGAACGGTTCTCCCAGTTGACAATGAAGTCCACATAGTCGAGCTTGCTGGAGTCCACGCAAGACTGGCCTTCCCACGCAAACTCTTCGGCATCGTGCAGCTTCAGCCCAAGCTCTGTCAGCAGCTCCTTGCTCAGGCAGGGGGTGACATGACCTTGGTACAACACAAAATCCACCTCGCGCACCATGGCCAGCTTGCGGTTGATGTTCAGCCTGACTTCATAAGTACCCGGCAGAAATTCGTTATCTGCCAGGACTGCAATTTTTTCCTCGGTTTGCAATGCCTCGCCGCCAATGCGCAGCAGATCGGCATGGTAGTAATCCTCTGCCATGGCAAACTTCGCCATTGCAGCACACGCGAGCAGCACCGCACCTTGCAATTTATTTAGTTTGAAATCCAACATCCCCTCCCCTACCCGCCAGGGTGGATATAAATATTTATCTTCAATCGCAGAGTGTTTTAGGTCTTGATTCTGCCGCGCAAAACACCTGTTTATCTTTCTCAGCGCAGGAATTTATGTATACATTACAAATTCACATTCGCTGAAATATTCATGAATCACTGAATTCCAAACTCCTGATTCAATGACACACCATAGTCATTGATGTAGTTCACACGCACAAGGCTTTTCGACTTTGGAGCCTCTTCCAAGTCGATACGCGCCGAGCTATGCGGAGCAATATACCCGGGGTTTTCCACGGCTTGCTCATTCACATAAATATTATTCGTATTGATATATACCGCACTGGGATTTTCCAATACCAGTTGTTTGCCTTCCACCGCAACCTTCAACTTCTTCACTTCTTCCGCGACCTGCACATCACGCAGCACATCGGGGCGGTGGAGCAGCTTGATTCTATTGACCAAGGAATAGCGCAGCACATTGACTCCGTCCTTGGAAGTTGGCTCCACGAACTTGATATTGATCCAGTACAGCGATTCCCTGTCCGTCGGCTGCGCGCTGTTGCGAATGATCTGAATGGATTGTTTGGAATCACCCTTGAGCTTGAACAGCGGCGCCACCGCCAGGAAGTCCATGGTGTGCTTTCCACTGGCATCTTCTATCCAGGACTGCACCAGATAGTTTTTCCCCCCCTTGTTCGCCACCGTGACTTGCTCACTCTTATTGCTTTCTTCATACACCAGGCGTGTGGCTTCCACAGAAAACGCCGCCCAGCTATTGCTCAGTCCAACACAGGTAGTAGCCACGAGAAACAATATTTTCTTAATCATTTGTTATTTCCTCCAATGCATGAATAAAACCTGGTGAAGAAAAAGGGCGGCACCTGCCGCCCCCGTGAGACACGAATGGTTTTTAAAACACCATGTGTTTTGCTTATTTCAATTGTAGCTGATTTTATAGTTAAAGTTTCCATTCGCATCTCCTGGAGTCACGGTGTCCGCCAGACTCACATATTTACCCACCAACTCGATGGTGGCCTTATTCGTCCCTTTATCAATCGGGTAGTTATGCACCAGCGACAGGCTCAGCGGGTTGGCCATTTCTTTTTTATCAAAGAGCTGAATGCCGACATTCCCTGCATTATTGCTACCATCATCCAGCTTAATCGTATATTTATCCCCTGAAACTGTCGTTGCTTCCAACTGCAGCTTCGCCTGACTCTTGCCTTCCGGGCAATTGGTCAGCTCGAATTTCACCTGCCCTTCCATGCCGGAACCGCCAACCAGATCGCCCGCCTTTTTGAAATCAGCCACACCATAAGTTCCCATGTTCACGGTGGCATCTTTTGCACCCGGCTGGCCGTTCACCACCACTTCACAGGTCGAGGCAATGATTTTCCCCTTCATATACACCCTGCCGGTGTTGGTGCTGGCCGATTGAGCATGGGCCACACCAGCGGCCAACAGAGCTGCACAGAGAATAGGCTTCAGAAAATAGGACTTCATGGTGACTCCTTGAAAACTTTAAATGACGATTGATGCGTATATGCTCTTTGAATACATTCAAGAAGAAGTTCTAAAAACATATTCATCAAACATTAGCCCTAATGCTATACACTCGATTACAGTTTTCTTTAGGATTTTTCCCAAAACCAATTTTTTCACCGAAGCTAATACTCACCCTCTCTGCGAATTAATCCCTAATTCTTTCAAACAAGCTGCCTGAGTATTAGGAAAAATCCCAAAAAATCAAATCAATTATTACTATGCCGTAACCCTGCCCATCGCCTGGCTTCAAAAGGCATTTTCCTGAAAAGTAAGTACCCGCATTTGAAATTCATTTTGAGACCATTCGGTGTCAATCAGACATGCACAAGATGCTTACACGGTCTCAATATGGCTTGCTCGCGACCAAAATGAGAATAGGAATGCGCATCACATTCCAACCGTCCCGCCGCAAGAACACAACAGCATGGAATGCCCAGGCAGTGGCTCACACTTCAGCACGGCCAGTCCGCAAGACATCCTCAGCAACGCCCCGGTATTGCCATCCGGGATAATGGCCGGCTGATCCCCACGCGCGGCCTGGCGCTGCGCGTGGCACATGACGCACGCCCACCCGGTTCAGGCCAGCGCCTCATCTTGAGGCCCCGGCCCGTGCCCTTTTGGTGGGCGCAAGTCCTCAAGGAATTCCACTTTGCACAGCCCGGCTCCCACCTCTTCCGACACCCAGAACGAAACCCCTGCGCCCGCAGCCACGCCCCAAAGTGCGCCGCTGTCGGCCCATACGCCCATGATGGCGCAGTATCTGGCGATCAAGGCGGACTACCCCGACACCCTGGTGCTCTACCGCATGGGCGACTTCTACGAGCTGTTCTGGGAAGACGCCGAAAAAGCCGCCCGCCTGCTGGACATCACCCAGACCACGCGTGGTCAGTCGGCGGGCTTTCCGGTGGCCATGGCCGGCGTGCCGTTTCATGCGCTGGAGAGCTATCTGGGCCGCCTCATCAAAATGGGCGAATCGGTAGCGATTTGCGAACAGGTGGGCGAGGTCGGTGTGGGCAAGGGCCCGGTGGAGCGCAAGGTGGTGCGCGTGGTCACGCCCGGCACCATCACCGACAGCGAGCTGCTGAACGACAAGCAAGAAGCCATGCTGCTGGCCCTGCACACCGCAGGCCGCCAGCGCTGCGGCCTGGCCTGGTTGAGCGTGACGCAAGGCCGCATCCATATGGCCGAATGCGGCGCCGACGAGCTGGGCGCCTGGCTGGCACGCATCAACCCCAGCGAAGTGCTGTACAGCGCCGGCGTAACCGAGCGTTTTGAAAAAGGCCTGTACGCCCTGCGCCAGTCCGGCAGCCTGGCCGCACCACTGACACCGCGGCCCGACTGGCAGTTCGACAGCGGTCTGGGCAAGCGCAAGCTGCTGGAGCAATTGGGCAGCGCCAACCTCAATGCCTGGCATGCCGAAGACCTGCCCCTGGCCCATGCCGCCTGCGCCGCGCTGCTGAGCTATGCCGAGCACACCCAGGGCCGCAGCCTCACCCATTTGCACAGCATTCAGGTACAGCGCGATGACGAGCTCATCGCCCTGCCCCCGGCCACCTGCCGCAATCTGGAGCTGGTCAAAACCCTGCGCGGCGAAGACGGCCCCACGCTGTTTGCGCTGCTGGACACCTGCATGACCGGCATGGGCAGCCGCTTGCTCAAACACTGGCTGCTGGAGCCACGCCGCGACCGCAGCCATGCCATCGCCCGCTTGCAGGCCACCCAGGTGCTGCGCGGCCAGGGCAGCGGCACAGCGCCCTGGCAAAGCCTGCGCGACGCCATGAAGGGCGTCAGCGATGTGGAGCGCATCACCGCCCGCACCGCCTTGCGCCAGGTGCGCCCGCGCGAGCTGGTGGCCCTGGGCAAGACGCTACACAAAGCGCAGCAGCTGGCGCTGTCTGGCAATGCGCCTTCGGACTATTTGAACCAGATTTTTGCCGACCTGGTCCCACCCGAAGGCTGTGCCGAGCTGCTGACCCGCGCCATCCAGGAGGAGCCCGCCGCCCTGGTGCGCGACGGCGGCGTGATTGCCACCGGCTTTGATGCCGAGCTGGACGAGCTGCGCGCCATCCAGGACAACTGCGACGGTTTTTTGCTGGAGCTGGAAGCCAAGGAAAAGCTGCTCACCAACATTCCCAATCTGCGCGTGCAGTTCAACAAGGTGCACGGCTTCTACATCGAGATCACCAACAGCTATAAGGACGCGGTGCCCGAGCGCTACCGCCGCCGCCAGACACTGAAGAACGCCGAGCGCTACATCACGCCCGAGCTCAAGGCCTTTGAGGACAAGGCCTTGTCCGCGCAGGAACGCGCCCTGCAGCGCGAGAAGCTGTTGTACGAACAGGTGCTGGACCAGCTCCAGCCCCATGTGGCCGGCCTCACCCGCGTGGCCCAGGCCCTGGCCGCGCTGGATGTGCTGTGCACCCTGGCCGAGCGCAGCCTGACGCTGCAGTGGTGCGCGCCCGAGTTCACGCAGATTCCCTGCATCGAGATCGAAGCCGGCCGCCACCCCGTGGTCGAGGCGCGCATGGCCGAAACTTCGAGCGGCAGCTTCATCCCCAACCACACGCAGCTGGGCACGAACACCCGCATGCAGATCATCACCGGCCCCAACATGGGCGGTAAGTCGACCTATATGCGCCAGGTCGCCTTGATCACGCTGCTGGCCAGCATGGGCTGCCATGTGCCGGCCGCACGTTGCCTGCTGGGCCCTATCGACGCCATCCACACCCGCATTGGCGCGGCGGACGACCTGGCCAATGCCCAGTCCACCTTCATGATGGAGATGACCGAGGCCGCGCAGATTCTGCATGCCGCCACGCCCCATTCCCTGGTGTTGATGGACGAGATTGGCCGCGGCACCAGCACCTTTGACGGCCTGGCCCTGGCCAGCGGCATTGCCACCCAGCTGCACGACAAAACCAAGGCCTTCACCCTGTTTGCCACCCACTACTTTGAGCTGACCGACCTGCCCGCCAAGGCCAAGGCCGCCATCAATGTGCATGTGGGCGCGGCCGAAGCCGGCACGGACATCGTCTTCCTGCACGAAATCCAGCCCGGCCCCGCCAGCCGCAGCTACGGTATCCACGTGGCCAAGCTGGCCGGCATGCCCGCCGGCGTGCTGAATCACGCCCGCCACGCCCTGGCCACGCTGGAAGAACGCGCCAACGAGGACCGCCTGCAGGTGGACTTGTTTGAAGCCCCGCCCACCGCCGACACCGACCTGGGCGCCAGCCCCATCGATGCGGCCCTGGCCCAGATCCACCCCGACGCCCTCAGCCCGCGCGAGGCGCTGGAGGCGTTGTACCAGCTGAAGAAGCTGGCACAACGAACTTGACCCCTTGGTATGACTCCTTCCCCTTCGGGGGAAGGTGGGGATGGGGGCGGCCCCCTGAACAGCGGCCAGCACCTGGGAGGCATGTGCGCCGCTGGCCCCCACCCCAACCCTCCCCCGCGAGGGGAGGGCGTTAAAAGCAGGAGCAGCCTGTGCGCTGCACAGCTAGATCTCAGATAGTTTTCTTTTTCAAAGCTGCCCTATAAAGGCATCAACAGCTCCTGTTTTTACACCGCAGCATTTGAGCGCCACACACAAAAAAATGCCAGCCCGGTTCACCCAGGCTGGCATTTTTACTGGCAGTTCAATGTCTGCCGGAGCGTGCCTTCGCAGCCCAGTGGGCATCGAATCAATCCCCACAACGCCCAGACAGCGCTTCAGGCGCGGCGCTGGCCCGCAGACAGTATCGAGATACGGCAAGGGCCAGCAACAAAGCATGAAGCGCTGTATGGGCGCCCCAAAACGAAACGCAGCCCCAGCCAAAGGCTAAAAGAAATCAATCGTGCCAGCTCACCAGGCCGCTGTAGGCGGTGGCGAGAACAATGATGCCAAAGGCAATCCGATACCAGGCAAACGGCACAAAGCTATGGCTGGAGATATAGCGCAGCAACCAGCGCACGCAAATCCAGGCACTGATAAACGAGAACACCAGGCCTACGGCAAACAACGGAATATCGGCCGTGCTCAGCAGGGCGCGCTCCTTGTACAGGCTGTAGACGCCCGCGCCAATCAACGTGGGAATGGCCAGAAAGAAAGAGAAGTCGGTGGCCGCTTTGCGCGACAGGCCCATCAGCATGCCGCCGATGATGGTGGAGCCGCTGCGGCTGGTGCCGGGGATCATGGCCAGGCATTGCACCAGGCCGACCTTGAGCGCATCCAGCGCCGTCATATCGTCCACGCTGTGCACCCGTGTGGCCGATGCAGGCCGGCGCTCGGCCCACAAAATAATAAAGCCACCCAAGATAAAGGTGGTGGCCACCACGGTGGGGGTGAACAAATGCGCCTTGATGAATTTGCCAAAAATCAGCGCCAGCACCACGGCCGGCAAAAAGCCGATCAGCACATTCAGCGCAAACTTCTGCGCCTGGCGGCTGCTGGGCAGCTCCACCAGGGTGCTGCGAATCTTTTCCCAATACACCAGCACCACGGCAAAAATGGCGCCGGTCTGGATGGCGATATCAAAGACCTTGGCTTTCTCGTCGGTAAAGCCCAGCAAAGAGCCCGCCAAAATCAAATGGCCGGTGGAAGAAATGGGCAGGAACTCGGTCAAGCCCTCCACAATGCCCATGATGGCGGCCTTGAGCAGCAGTACAGTGTCCACGGTGTTTTGTCATGCAAATAGGGAAGCCGGCATTATCCGTCCCCGCAATGACCGTCAGATGAACAGTCGCCCCATTGCCGATGTCTCGGCCTCTTCCTGGACCTGCGTGCACCGGCCAGGCACAGCATGTCCCAAACTGATCGATAGCCGTCCCACCTTGCCGGGACAGCACCGCAGCAGTGTCCGACCATGGGAGCCCTCATCCCTTGGAGTGCTTTCATGGCAACTTGTCTGCTGGTGATCGATGTACAGGAATCCTTCCGCCATCGCCCTTTCTTTGACCCCGCCGCGCTGCCAGCCTATCTGGCGGCACAGAACGCGTTGATTGCCGGCTTTCAGGCCCGCCAGTTGGCCGTGGTGCGCATTTTTCACAGCTCCGGCCCCGAACAGCTGGACAACCCTTTTGCCCAGGCCTCCGGCCATGTGCGGCCACTGCAGGGTTTGGCCGATTTCACGGCCGCAGCCCAATTCACCAAGTCGCGCCACAGTGCGCTGGTGGGCACGGGGCTGGAGGTATGGCTGACGCAGCAGCGGATCGACCGGCTGGTCATCAGCGGCATACGCACCGAGCAATGCTGTGAAACCACGGCCCGCCACGCCAGCGATCTGGGCTGGCAGGTGGACTTTGTGCCCGAGGCCACGCTCACCTTTGCCATGCAGCAGCCCGATGGCCAGACGCTGAGCGCGGCCGATATCCAGACCCGCACCGCCACCGTGCTGGCCGGCCGTTTTGCTACGCTGTGCACGGTGGAACAGGCCTTGGCGCGCGCCGTTGCCTGAGCCCACCCCTACCCATGCCACCCACCTCGCCCACCGCCACCATCCGCGTGCTGTTTGCCCTGCTGCCGCACAGCCTGGTGCTGGACTGGGCTGGCCCGGCCGAAGCGCTGCGCATCGCCAACCAGCGCCTGCAGGCCATGGGTCAGTCCGCCCGCTTTGTTCTGACATTCACCAGCCCCAGCCCGCAGCAAACAGCATCCGTGGGGGTGCAGCTCCATGGCCTGGCGCCGCTGCCACCCACGCAGCAGCTGCAAGCAGGTGGTGAGAACTGGGTAGTGCTGGTGGGCCAGCCCGACAGCGGCCCGGGCACACAAGACCCCGATGGCCTGGCCCTGGTGGACTGGCTACGCGGCCTGCGGCTGCAAACCGGGCGGCTGGAGCTGATCACCATCTGCGCCGGCGCCCTGCTGGCCGCACATGCCGGCTTGCTGGATGGGCGCCGCGCCACCACCCACCACCAATACCTGCAGGCGCTGGCCGCCGCAGCCCCGGGCTGCGAGGTGTTGAGCAACCGGGTGTTTGTTTCTGACGGCCCGCTGCACAGCAGCGCCGGCGTGACGGCAGGGCTGGACCTGATGCTGGAACGCATTGCCCAGGGCTGCGGCCCCGTTCTGGCCGCCCAGGTGGCGCAAACCATGGTGGTGGCGCTGCGGCGCGGCCCGCATGACCCGGAGCTGTCGCCGTTTTTGCAGCACCGCAACCATTTGCACGCTGCCCTGCACCGCGTGCAAGACGCCATCAGCCAGCAACCCGCCGCAGACTGGAACGCCAGCACCATGGCGGGCCTGGCCCATACCTCACCACGCCACCTGGCGCGGCTGTTTGCCACCCATGCCGGCATTGCCCCGCTGGACTATCTGCGCCATATCCGCCTGGCCACGGCCCAGGCCGCGCTGCAGGCCGGCGCCAATGTCACACAGGCCGCATTGCAAGCAGGTTTTAGCTCCGACACCCAGTTGCGCCGCGCCTGGCAGCGTCTGGGCTGGTGTGGCACGCCATCCCAAGCGCGGCCACAGGCCAACAAGGCACGCTAAGCACGCAGCAGTTCAGCGCAGCCGGCCACATTTGGCACCGCACTGGCAGCAGTTGGTCGCATGGCACTCGGCGCTCCTCTCGCGCAGCCGCACAGTGTGCGCCACCCGCAGGAGGGAGCCACACCATGCAACTGACACCGCTGATTGCTTTTCACCTGGTGTGCGCCATAGGCGCAACCGCTGTAGGCCCCATCGCCTTGTGGGCGCGCCGCCGTGGTGCGCAGCGCCCCGCATTGCACCGTGCTGCAGGCTATGCATTCGTGCTGCTGATGCTGGGCACCGCGTTATCGGCCATGTTCATACGCGACTTTCGCCACCCCAATGTGGCCGGCTTCACGCCCATTCACCTGCTGGTGCCCGTCGCCCTGGGCAGCTTGGGATGGTCCTTCTGGCATCTGGCCCATCACCGCATTGACTGGCATCGCCGCATCATGCGCAAGCTGTACTTTGGTGCTTGCCTGGTGGCTGGTGCATTCACCCTGCTGCCGGGGCGTTTGCTGGGCGATTGGCTCTGGCAGCACATAGGCTGAGCAAGCATCGCTGCAACAGGCCCATGCACTTGATGCCGTGCTATCCCCCCGTTGGCACGCTCCAGCCGCAATCCATCGCACCGCACTGGTGCCGCCTTTGCTGCTGCACCACAGTGGCGCCCATTCCATCCACAGGAGCCCAAGATGCCCCACACCGCCTCACTCGAACGCCTGGCCCGGCAACGCACCCATGCCAAGCTGGGCTGGTGGGGCCATGCCATGCTGTATCTGCTGGTCAATCTGGGCCTGGCACTGCTGTGCTGGCACCAGGGCCGGCAGTGGTTTGTCTATCCGCTGCTTGGCTGGGGCATAGGCCTGCTGGCCCACGGTCTGTCCATGGTCTTTATGCGCGCCGGCAGCCCATGGTTTGAGCGCCAGGTCGCACGCGAGCGTGCCAGGCTGCAGGCCAGCGCTGCGTCAATGTCCCAGGACTGACGTAGCATGTCTGCCGCCATGCCCGCCTCCTCCACGCTGTTTGTGCCACTGCTGCGCAATGCCCCCAGGGTGTTGCTGCTGTGCCTGGGCATTGCACTGGTACGCACCATACTGGTTCCCTCCGACTGGCTGCAAAACCTCTGGGTGTCCCTCGCTATAGGCCTGCCCAGTTGGCTGGTCATCGATGCCGGGCGTCTGTGGCTCAGCCGCGACCAGGCCACGCCCTGGCCATGTGGCTGGCGTGGCCCGGCCCTGGTGCTGGCGGGCATGTGCGTAGGCCTGCTGGTGGGCGATGGGGTGCTGCGCCTGATTGCGGGCCAAAGCTTGCTGAAGTTGTCCAACTGGGGCTCCACCCTGTTGTTGGCGCTGCTGGCCAATGGCATGTCCACCTGGATGTTCTATCTGGGTGGCAAGGCCCGCATGCTGGAGATGCAAAAAGCCGCGGCCGAGCGCGATGCCGCCGAGGCCAGGCTCAAGCTGCTGGAAAGCCAGCTGGAGCCCCATATGCTGTTCAACACACTGGCCAATCTGCGCGTGCTGATCGCCACCGACCCGCCGCAGGCCCAGGCCATGCTGGACCATTTGAACTGCTATCTGCGTGCCACCTTGGGGGCATCTCGCCAGCCCTGGCATGGTCTGGAGCAGGAATTTGCCCGGCTGCAGGACTATCTGGCGCTGATGCAGGTCCGCATGGGCCCTCGCCTGGCCTATGCGCTGGAGCTCCCCACCGAGCTGGCCGCCACACCCGTGCCGCCGCTGCTGCTGCAACCCCTGGTGGAAAACGCCATACACCACGGCCTGGAGCCTCAAGCCAGCGCCGGGCACATCACGGTGCAGGCCCGCCAGTTGGGCGAGGGAAGCAAAGCCCGGCTGCAGCTCCAGATCATCGACAACGGCCTGGGTCTGCCGGCCGACTTTGCACAGCCCGATACCAGCGCCCGCCACTTTGGCCTGCAGCAGGTGCGCGAACGCCTGAGCACGCTGTACGGCGAGGCCGCCACTCTGGAATTGAGAGCTGCCGACGCAGGCGGTACCTGCGCCACCATCACTTTTCCTTTGAAAAACCCATGAACCCGCGCGCCCTGATTGCCGAAGACGAACCCCTGCTGGCCCTGGGCCTGCAGCAGGCACTGGCCCAGGCCTGGCCGCAGCTGGATACCAGCGCCCTGGCCATGGACGGCATCTCGGCCGTGGAACAAGCCCTGGCGCTGCGGCCCGATGTGCTGTTTTTCGACATCCGCATGCCAGGCCAAAGCGGGCTGGAGGCTGCTGCCGAGCTGGCCGATGCCTGGCCGGCCGATGCGCTCTTTCCCGCCCTGGTGTTTGTCACCGCCTATGACGAATACGCGCTGCAGGCCTTTGAAGCCCAGGCCGTGGACTATCTGCTCAAGCCCGTGCAGCCAGCGCGGCTGGCGCGCACCGTGCAGCGGCTGCAGCAACAGTTGGCCGCACGCTCCAGCGCAGCCTCCGACACCTCGCTGGACAGCACACTGGCCCAGCTGCGTGCCTTGCTGGCCGCAGCACCTGCGGCCAGTGCGCCGCCGCTGCAGATGCTGCAGGCCGGCCAGGGCGCCCATATCCACTTGGTGCCGGTGGCCGAGGTGCTGTATCTGGAAGCCGCCGACAAATATGTGCGCGTGTGCACCGCCACCCAGGAATATCTGGTGCGCACACCGCTGAGAACCCTGCTGCCCCAGCTGGATACCGCCCAGTTCTGGCAGGTGCACCGCGGCACCGTGGTGCGCGCCAGCGCCGTGGCCAGCGCCACGCGCGACGCCCAGGGCCGGCTGCAGCTGACACTGCGCGAACGGCCGGAGAAACTGGCCGTCAGCCGGCTGTATGCCGACCGATTTAAAGCAATGTGATGCCGAAGAATGAAAAAAGGCACAGAGCCCAAGGTTCTCCGTGCCTGTTATTTTTATATTATTTTTATCTGCGGTAATCCAGCTCCAAGCCCAGATATCGCCCGGTCATGGTGGCATTCAAATGTGGCCCATTCGGATCGGGCTTGAATTTGTCAATGGTGTAGATGGTGTCCGCTGTTTTCAGGGGAATCGCCGTTGGCGATGCCTTGGTTGTGCTGCGGCCCTTGCTGCGATTGCTCAGCGAGTGGATGGAGGTGAGTCGTCCCTTGCTTGCCACGTAGTGAGAGGCTGCCTTGGGGGAAATGCCCATCTTCTCAGCGATGACGCTGCAGGATTTGCCTCCATCATGCAATTTGATGATTTGAAGACGTTGTGCCGCAGTAATGGATGTAATCAAATTTCAGCTCCTTAATCGTATCGATGGTCCCGATTTCCTGGGAAATCTGCTGCACTGCATGGAGAAATTCACATGAATTCCTGCCTGCTATACAGCAAAAACATCCAGGGGCGCCTATACATTATAACTTTTTTAGAAAAAAATATTTTTCAACGCAGAATTAACCGTATTTTCTTGCCGCAAGATACTTTATTTTTAGAAAATCAACGACTGCGCCTGCTTGATTTTCGAATCGCGCCAAAGCGAATATTCCTGCGTATTTTAAAGGCCGCAGCCCTGGGATTTTCTGGCGGCCAAGGTACTGCTTCCTCGTCAGCGCTGCGCACCCAGCAGCAGGCCACCTGCACCCATAAAAATGCCACCGGTGGCACGATTCAGCCGCAGCGCGCCACGCGGTGTGCGTATCCAGCGCCGGATCTGGCGCCCACCCGTTGCATAGACTGCCGAGGAGACAAATTCCGCCGCCAGATACAGCGAGCCCAGCACCAGAAACTGCGGTGCTGCGGCTTGCCCCGGATCGATGAACTGCGGAAAAATCGCCGCAAACAAGATGATGGCCTTGGGATTGGTGATGGCCAGGGCAAACTCCTGGCCTATCAGCCTGCGCAGCGACCAGGACTGGGGTGGCGCGCCATTGGCATCATCGTCCAGCAGATCCAGGCCGCTGAAGTCGCGGCTGCGCCAGGTGCGCCAGCCCAGCCAGAACAGATAAAGAGCCCCCACCCATTTGACGGCGGTGAACGCCGTTTCTGACGCCAGCAGCATGGCTCCCAGGCCCACGGCCGACACGGTCAAAAAAATGGCAAACGCCACCACCCGGCCCCAGGTGGCCCATACCGCCTTGGCCACGCCGGTACGCATGCCGTTGTTCAGCGCACAAAAATTGTTGGGGCCAGGCGTGAGGGCAATGAGCACACTCAGCGGGGCAAAGGCCAGGGCATCCATATCTGCACCATGCAAAGCAAAAAAGGCGGCCAGTATAGAAGTCCTGTGGGCAGGGCGTTCAGGCCACACTCAAGGCGTTGCCCCCGCCTCGTTGCGGGCCACGGCGTCCAGGGGCGTCCAGCGCCCGGCCAGGTTTTTCAGCAAGGTGTTGATCGCCGCCAGGCGCAGGTTTTGCGCACTGATCAAACTGCTCTGCGCGCTGAGCATGGTGGTCTGGGCGGTGAGCACATTCAGATAGGCCACGGTGCCGGCCTGGTACTGGTTGCTGACCACGCTCAGGGCTTTCTCGGCAGCGGCCACGGCCTCGGTCTGAACCTGCTGCTGCTGTGCCAGATTGGTGGCGGCCACCAGGTTGTCTTCCACCTCCTGCAGGGCCGTGAGCACGGTTTGCTTGTAGGTGGCGCCCGCCAGGTCCAGCGCGGCGCGGGCCGACTCCACGGCGGCCGAGCGCGCACCACCGTCGAACAGGGTTTGCGCCAGCGCCGGGCCCAGTGACCAAAATAGATTGGGCGCGCTCAGCAAATTGGACAAGGTGCTGCCGGCATAGCCGCCGGCGGCCGACAACGTCAGCGAGGGAAAGTAGGCGGCGCGCGCCACACCCACCTGGGCATTGGCGGCAGCCACGCTGCGCTCGGCCGAGGCGATATCGGGCCGCTGCTCCAGCAGGGTGGACGCCAGCATGGCCGGCACCTGGGGCGGGGCCGGCAACTGGCCGGTGACGGGCAGACTGAAGCTGGCCGGTGCCAGGCCCAGCAAGGCAGCCAAGGCATGCTCGTACTGGGCGCGCGTGGTCTGGCTGGCCAGCAGCTGGGCCTGGGTGCTTTTGTACTGCGACTCGGCCTGGGCCACATCGGCGGACGAAGCCACGCCGGCACGGTAGCGGTTTTGCGTCAGCTGCAGGCTTTGCTGGTAGGCCTTGAGCGTGTCTTGCAGCAGCAGCATTTGCGCTTCGGCGGCACGCAGCGAGAAATAGGTTTGCGCCACCGTGGCCTGGGCGCTCAGGCGGGCGGCATCCAGGTCGTCCTGCTTGGCCTGGGCGCTGAGGCGGTTGGCATCCACCTGGCCGGACAGCCGCCCCCACAGGTCCAGCTCCCAGCTGGCATTCAGGCCCAGAGAATAGCTTTCGCTGATGCGGCTGGACTGGGTGCTGCTGCTGTTGTTGGTGGTGTTGGAACGGGCGCGGCTGCCACTGCCCGACAGGCCCAGCGTGGGCGACTGGGCCGCCCGGCTGCTGGCCACCAGGGCCTGGGCAGCGCGCAGCCGGGCCACGGCCTGTTCCACCGAGGGGCTGCCGGCCGCGGCCTGGGCCTGCAACTGGTTGAGCGTGGCGTCGCCATACACCGTCCACCAGTCGGTGGGCAAGGTTCTGGACGGGGTGTCTGCACCATGCTGGGCCGGCAGCCAGATGCCTTGCTCGGCCGCAGCCGGCGTGGCCTCTTTGAACTGGGCCGGCACAGAAAGCGCCGGGCGCTGGTAGAGCGGCGCCATGCTGCAGCCGGCCAGCACAGCGGCCACGGCCAAGGGCAAGGCGGAACGCGTCCACGAACCAGGCGTCCGCAGAACTGCTTTGCGCGAGACGGCCAGCAAGGGCCGCCCCGCAGCATGGACTGCCCGAGCAAAGGCCGCCCCCCCCTGGGGGGAAGACGCGAAGCGGCTCAGGGGAGAGATCATCTTTATGAGCATGTTCTGCTTATGGGCTGGGCGTTTCAGACCGATTTCTTGCATAAATTCAATCCAGGCAGTCATGCACTGGCTCCCGAAGCTGCCGCATGGCCCGCACCGCGCTTCAGCCAGGCGGGGCGGCCTTGCCAGATCTTCTGCACGCGCAGGCGCAGCCTATCCAGCAGCACATAGACCACGGGCGTGGTGTAGAGCGTCAGCAGCTGGCTGACCAGCAGACCGCCCACAATCGCAATGCCCAGCGGCTGGCGCAGCTCGGCGCCGTCGCCCCGGCCCAGGGCCAGCGGCAGCGCGCCAAAGATGGCGGCCATGGTGGTCATCAGAATCGGGCGCAGCCGCAGATTGCCGGCGCGGTAAATGGCCTGGGCCGCAGAGACATGGCCGCTTTTTTCGCGCTCCAGCGCGAAGTCAATCATCATGATGGCGTTCTTCTTCACCAGGCCTATGAGCAAGATTACGCCGATGAAGGCGATCAGCGAGAACTCGGTCTTGCACAGCATCAGCGCCAGCAGCGCGCCCACACCGGCCGATGGCAGCGTGGACAGAATCGTCAGCGGGTGCACCAGGTTTTCATACAGCACGCCCAGCACCAGGTAGATGGTGATGATGGCCGCCAGAATCAGCAAAGGCTGGCCCGCCAGTGCCTGCTGAAAAGCCCCGGCCGTGCCGCTGAAGCTGCCGCGTATGGACACCGGCACGCCCAGCCCTGCAATGGACTGGCGTATGGCCTCATTGGCCTGGGACAACGACACCCCCAGCGGCAGGTTGTAGCTGATGGTGCTGGCTGGCGTGCCGCCCTGGTGGCTGACCGACAGCGCCGTGTTGGTGGTGGTGACCTTGGCAAATGCCGTCAGCGGCACCTGCTCGCCGCTGCTGTTGACCAGAAAGAAGCCACGCAGCGTTTCCGGGCTCTGCAGAAACTGGGGCGCGGCCTCCATCACCACCCGGTACTGGTTGAGCGGGTTGTAGATCACGCCCACCTGGCGCTGGCCAAAGGCGTCGTTCAGCGCATTGTCGATTTGTGAGACCGTCAGCCCCAGGCGTGTGGCCTGGTCGCGGTCGATCACCAGCGTGGTCTGCAAGCCCTTGTCCTGCACATCGCTGTTCACATCGGTCAGCTCGGGCAAGGTGGACAGCTGCTGGCGTATGCGCGGCTCCCAGGTGCGCAGCACGGCGTTGTCGTCGGCCTGCAGCGTGTAGTCATATGAGGCCATGCTCTGGCGCCCGCCTATGCGTATGTCCTGCTGGGCCATCATGAACAATGTGGCGCCGGGCTCGTTTTTCAGCTGCTCGCGCAGGCGGGCAATGACCTGGTCACTGGAGTCCTTGCGCTCGGCCAGGGGCTTGAGCGACATGAAGACGCTGGCCGAATTGCGCTGGCCGCCACCGGTGAAGCCCGTCACATATTCCACCGCCGGGTCTTGCTGGATGATGGCCAGAAAGCGCTGGATGCGCCGCTCCATGGACTGGTAGGACGCGGCCTGGTCGGCACGGATAAAGCCCATCACCCGGCCCGTGTCCTGCTGGGGCATAAAGCCTTTTTCGATCACCGCATACAGGTAGACGTTGAGGCCAATCACCGCCAGCAGCACCAGCAGCACCAGGGGCTGGCGCCGCAGACACCAGGCCAGCGAGTGGCGGTAGCCATGGGCCAGCGCGTCTTCGGCCCGGCCTATGGCGGAGGAGACCCGCTGCCACAGCCCGTCCCAGCGCTGGCGCCACAGACCGGCAGGCCTGCGCGCCCTGGCCTCGGTCTGCTGGGCATTGGTGCGCAGCAGGACGGCACACATCATGGGCGTGGTGGTGAGCGACACCAGCATGGACACCAGAATGGCCGCCGACATGACCACGGCGAACTCACGAAAGAACCGTCCCACGATGCCGCCCATGAACAAAATGGGCACGAAGACCGCAATCAGCGACAGGCTCATGGAGACCACGGTAAAGCCGATTTCGCGTGCGCCCTGCAGCGCCGACTGCAGCGGTGACTTGCCCTTTTCCATGTGGCGCATCACGTTCTCCAGCACCACGATGGCGTCATCCACCACAAAGCCCGTGGCCACGGTGAGGGCCATCAGCGAGAGGTTGTCCAGCGTGTAGCCGCACAAATACATGATGCCGAAGGTGCCCATCAGCGAGGCCGGCACGGCCACCGCCGGAATCAGCGCGGAGCGGGCATTGCGCAGGAACAGAAACACCACCAGGATCACCAGCGCCACCGAGATCAGCAGCGAGCGCTCCACCTCCTCCACCGAGGCCCGCAGCGTGGGCGTGCGGTCGGAGACGATGGTCATGTCGATGGCGGCGGGAATGGAGGCCTGGAGCTGGGGCAGCAGGGCACGCACCCGGTCCACCGCTTCGAGGATGTTGGCGTCCGGCTGCTTGAAGACCTGCAGCAGCACCGAGGGCTTGCCATTGGCCACGCCAAAGTTGCGCACGTCCTGCACCGAGTCCTTGACCTCGGCCACATCCGAGAGGCGCACGGCGTTGCCGTTGTCCCAGCGCAGCACCAGGGGGGCGTAGTCGGCGGCCTTGGTCGCCTGGTCGTTGGTGGCGATCTGCCAGTAATGGTCCTCGCGCTCCACGGCACCCAGCGGGCGGTTGGCATTGGTGCTGGTGATGGCTGTACGCACCTGCTCCAGCGACACGCCATTGGCCGCAAGGCGCACCGGGTCCAGCTCCACACGCACGGCCGGCAGGGCGCCGCCGTTGATGCTGGCCTGGCCCACGCCCTCCACCTGGGAGAGCTTTTGTGCCAGCACGGTGGAGGCCGCGTCATACATCTGCCCACGCGTGAGACTGTCCGAGGTCAGCGCCAGAATCAGAATCGGCGCATCGGCCGGGTTCACCTTGCGGTAGGTGGGATTGCTGGGCATGCCCGAGGGCAGCAGGGTGCGCGCCGCATTGATGGCCGCCTGCACATCGCGCGCGGCGCTGTCCACGGTGCGCGACAGATCAAACTGCAACGTGATGCGCGTGCTGCCCAGGCTGGAGCTGGAGGTCATTTCATTGACCCCGGCAATCGCCCCCAGGGCCCGCTCCAGCGGCGTGGCCACGGTGGCGGCCATGGTGTCCGGTGCGGCGCCGGGCAGGCTGGCCGTGACCGAGATGGTGGGAAAGTCCACCTGCGGCAGCGGTGCCACCGGCAGCAGGAAATAGGCCACACCGCCAGCCAGGGCCATGCCGATGGTGAGCAGCATGGTGGCCACGGGACGGAAGATAAAGGGGGTGGACAGGCTCATGGCTGCGGCCCCTTCATACGACCCGTGCCCACGCCTTCCCCCACCGGGGGAAGGTTGGGACGGGGACAAACCCAGTCCCTGGCAAGGAGCCCCTCACCCCTGCCTTCTCCCAGAGAGATAGGGTGAGGGAGATGGAGCAGCAAAGCCATCTGCACTGTGCGCTCACACATGGCCGTCCTCCGCCGCATCGTCCATGTGCCGCAGATGCTGCACGGCGGGCAGACCGCGCTTCACGCGCCAGCGCTCCACCCAGCCTTCAAACGTGAGGTAGATCACCGGCGTGGTGAACAGCGTCAGCAACTGGCTCAGCAGCAGACCGCCCACCATCGTCACCCCCAGCGGATGGCGCAGCTCGCTGCCCACGCCGCCGCCAATCATCAGCGGCAGCGCACCCAGCAAGGCGGCCAATGTGGTCATCAGAATGGGGCGAAAGCGCAGCAGGCAAGCCTGGTGGATGGCGGCGCGTGCCGCCATGCCCTGCTCGCGCTGGGCCTCCAGCGCGAAGTCAATCATCATGATGGCGTTCTTCTTGACGATGCCGATCAAGAGCACGATGCCGATGATGGCGATGACGTCCAGATCCAGCCCCGCCATCAGCAACGCCAGCAGCGCGCCCACACCGGCCGAAGGCAGGGTGGAAAGAATGGTGATGGGGTGGATGGTGCTCTCATACAGCACCCCCAGCACGATGTACATGGTCACCACGGCGGCCAGCACCAGCAGCAGCGTGTTGGACAGCGAGGCCTGGAAGGCCAGGGCCGCGCCCTGGAACTCGGCATCCACCGACAGCGGCAGCAGGCCTTCGCCGCGCAGGGTTTGCATTTGCTGCTGGGCCGCCTGCACCGCATCGCCCAGCGACACGCCGGCCGCCGTGTTGAAGGAAATGGTGGCCGCCGGCAGCTGGCCCACATGGTTCACGGCCAAGGCCATGGGCCGTTCGCGCACCGTGGCCACCGAGGTCATGGGCACGGGCGCCCCCGTGGTGGAGGCCACATAGATGGACTGCAGCGCCTCGGGGCCCAGCTTGAACTGCTGCGCCACTTCCAGCACCACGCGGTACTGGTTGGACTGGGTGAAGATGGTGGAAATCAGCCGCTGGCCAAAGGCGTTATAGAGCGCGGTGTCCACCGCAGCCACCGTCACCCCCAGGCGGCTGGCCTGGGCACGATCGATTTCCACATAGGCCTGACGGCCCTGGTTCTGCAGATCGCTGCCCACATCCAGCAGCTGCGGCAGCTGGCGCAAGCGCTCCACCAGGGCCTGGGTGCTGCGCTCGAGCTGGGCCATATCGGGCGAGGACAGCAGCAGCTGGTACTGGGTGCGGGCCTGACGGTCTTCGATGGTCAGGTCCTGCACCGGCTGGGCATACAGGCGTATGCCGCTCACCTGCTCGGCGCCATCGCTGAGGCGGCGCAGCACGGCAGGCATGGCCTCGCGCTGGCCATGAGGCAGCAGGTCGATCTGCATGCGCCCGGTGTTCAGCGTGGTGTTGCTGCCATCCACGCCGATGAAGGAGGAAATGCTTTGCACCGCCGGGTCTTTGAGCAACTGCTCGGCCAGAGCCTGCTGGCGCTCGGCCATGGCGGCAAACGAGATGGACTGGTCAGCCTCGGTGGTGGCGGTAATCGTGCCCGTGTCCTGGTCAGGAAAGAACCCCTTGGGCACCAGCATGTACAGCAGCACCGTGATGGCCAGCGTGGCCAGGAACACGGCCCAGGTCAGGCCACGGTGCTCCAGCACCCAGTCCAGCCAGCGGCCGTAATGCGCGATGACGCCGTCAAACCAGCGCCCCACGGCATCGGCCGCACGGCCCCAGGCGCTGCGCTGGGCCGGGGCCGCGCCCGGATCCACCGGCTGGTGGCGCAGCAATCTGGCGCACAGCATGGGCGTGAGCGTGAGCGAGACTACGGCCGAAATCAGAATCGACACCGCCATGGTGATGGCGAATTCGTGGAAAAGGCGCCCCACCACATCGCCCATGAACAGCAGCGGGATCAGCACCGCAATCAGCGAAATAGTGAGCGAGATGATGGTGAAGCCAATCTGCTTGGCGCCCTTGAGCGCGGCCTGCATGGGCGGCTCGCCCTTTTCCACATAGCGGGCGATGTTCTCTATCATCACAATGGCGTCGTCCACCACAAAGCCGGTGGAAATGGTCAGCGCCATCAGCGTGAGGTTGTTGATGGAAAAGCCCGCCAGATACATCACACCAAACGTGCCCACCAGGGACAGGGGCACGGCCACGCTGGGAATGAGGGTGGCCGAGGCACTGCGCAGAAACAGAAAGATCACCATCACCACCAGGGCAATGGCCAGGGCCAGCTCCCACTGCATGTCTGCCACCGAGGCGCGGATGGTGACGGTGCGGTCGGTGAGGATGTGCACATCCAGCGCGGCGGGCAGCGTCTCCTGCAGCTGGGGCAGCAAGGCCTTGATGGCGTCCACCGTGGCGATCACGTTCGCGCCGGGTTGGCGACGGATGTTGAGGATCACCGCCGCCGTGGAGCCTTGCGCGGGCGTGCCGGCCCAGGCTGCCAGGCGGGTGTTCTCGGCATCGTCCACGGCCTCGGCCACATCGCTCAGGCGTATGGGGTTGCCGTTCTTGAAGGCGAGGATGAGGTTGTGGTATTCGGTCGCCGACTGCAGCTGGTCGTTGGCATCGATGGTGGAGGCACGCTCCGGCCCATCAAACCCGCCCTTGGCGCTGTTGACGTTGGCGGCGGCAATGGCGGTGCGCACATCGTCCAGCGTCAGGCCGTAGCTGGCCAGGGCCGTGGGGTTGGCCTGGATGCGCACGGCCGGACGACGCCCGCCGGCAATGGCCACCAGGCCCACGCCCTTGACCTGGGACAGCTTGGGCGCCAGCCGGTTTTCCACCAGATCGTTGACGCGAATCACCGGCAGCGAGGGCGAGCTGATGGCCAGCGTCAGCACGGGTGCATCCGCCGGATTCACCTTGCTGTACAGCGGCGGCATGGGCAGATCGGTGGGCAGCAGATTGGTGCCGGCATTGATGGCGGCCTGCACCTGCTGCTCGGCCACATCCATGGCCATGGTCAGCGCAAAGCGCAAGGTGATGACGGAGGCTCCACCCGAGCTGGTGGAGGACATCTGGTCCAGCCCCGGCATCTGGCCAAACTGGCGCTCCAGCGGCGCGGTGACGTTGGAGGTCATCACATCCGGGCTGGCACCCGGGTACAGCGTGGTGACCTGTATGGTGGGGTAGTCCACCTCGGGCAGGGCCGAGGTGGGCAGCAGCCTGTAGGCCAGGATGCCGGAGATCAGCACCGCCACCATCAAGAGCGAGGTGGCAATGGGCCGCAGGATAAAAAGGCGGGAGAGGTTCATGGTGGCCGAAGACGCTGCTGCGTTGCTGCGCTATTCAATAAAAACCGACTCAGCGGCCACCCGCAGCACCTGCTGCCGCATTGTTGCCAGATGCGGCTTTTGTGCTTGCGGCGTCTGCAAGAGCAGCTCCCGAAACAGTAGCAGATGCCGCTGGGAATGCCCCCGCGCCATCGGCACCGCCTGCGCTGCCATCCCGTTCGGCGCGCAGCTTCTGGAAAAACGCCTTGCGCTCATCCGGGCCCATCTTGGCCAGCTTTTCCCGTTGCTCGGGTGGCAGCTTGGCCAGGCGCTCTCTTTGCTCGGGCGTGAGCTTGCCCATGCCACGCGGCTGGCTGCGGGCCTCCTGCACGGCCTGGTCCACCTTCTCCACCTTGTCGGCCGCGATCACCGTGACCTGGGCGCCTTCACGCAGGCGGTCTATGCCGTCGGTGACGACCTGGTCGCCGGGAGAGAGCTCGCCCTGCACGCTGACGCGGTCGCCGTCGGTGACACCTACCTTGATCTTGCGCTGGGTGACCGTGTGATCGGCCTGCACCAGGTAGACATAGTTGTTCTGCACCGCCGTGCTGGGCACGGTCAGCGCCTGGTCAAAGCGGTTCACCTGCAGCTTTACATTCACGAACTGGTTGGCAAACAGGCTGCCGTCGGCATTGGGGAATGCGGCCTTGGCCTTCACGGTGCCGGTGGTGGTGTCGATGGCGTTGTCCAGGGCATTCAACTGCCCCTTGCCCAGCAGCTGTTTTTGGTCGCGATCCCACAGCTCCACCGGCAGTTGCTGGCCCTTGGCCAGTTGCTGGGCCAGGGTGCTGACATGGACCTCGGGCAGGGAGAACACGGCATCAATCGGCCGCACCTGGGTGATGCTGACCAGACCGTTGGTGTCTGTGGGGTTGAGCACATTGCCCAGATCGGCCTGGCGCAGACCCAGCCGGCCCGCAATGGGGGCCGTCACCCGGGTGTAGCTCAGCTGCAGCCTGGCGGCATCCACCTGCCCCTGGTCATTGGCCACCGTGCCCTGCAGCTGCTGCACCAAGGCCTTTTGGGTGTCCACCTGCTGGCTGGCAATCGAATCCTGGGCCAGCAAGGCCTGGTAGCGCTGCAAATCCAGCTGGGCATTCTTCAGTTGCGCCTGGTCGCGCTGCAAGGCGCCCAGCGCCTGGTCTAGAACGGCCTGAAAGCTGCGTGGATCGATCTCGGCCAACAACTGCCCAGCCTTGACCTCGTCGCCTTCCCTGAAGTGCAGCTTTTGCAGCTCGCCCGAGACCTTGACCCGCACCACCGCCGTGGCCCTGGCATTCATGGTGCCGATGGCGCTGACCAGCTGGCGCATATCGCGCCGGTCCACCACCCCCACCGACACCGGCTGCGCACCGGCCGCGCCCGGGCCCATGCGCCCGCCCCGCCCCGGCCCCTGCGTGGCCGTAGCGCCCGGCGTGGTATCCGCCTGGCGATGGCCCAGCCACCACCACAACCCACCCGCCACCAGCGCGGCGGCGCAGCCCAGCACCAGCCATGCCCTCGATACCCGCCCGCGCATGCTCTGCGGAAAATGCATAGTCCACTCCAAACAACGACTGCCGCCATCCTAGCCGCGCTCCACGCCTGGTTTGTAAGCTTTACGTAGTCTTCACCGAGACCGTCTGGCGCCTCCCAAAGGCTTGCGCGATGCGGGTTTCGAGACCATGGCACTCGCTGGCAGGCTGGCGCTTCCGAGCTGCGCCTTGCCCGCATGCCCGACCGGCATCCACGCCTGCGCACTACACTTCGCTACTTTGTCGCTGCCCGCCCCACCATGACCTACTGCGTCGCCATCAAGCTCCATGCCGGACTGGTGTTCCTGTCCGACTCCCGCACCAATGCCGGACTGGACCAGATCAGCTCTTTTCGAAAAATGATGGTCTACGAGCAGACCGGCGAGCGCTTCATGGTGCTGCTGTCGGCGGGCAATCTGTCCATCTCGCAGTCCATACGCGAAATCCTGCAGGCCCAGAGCATCCACGACGATGCCACTGGCGAGCGGCTCACCATCTGGAATGCCAGCAGCATGTTCGATGCCGCCCGCGTACTGGGTGCCGCCGTGCGCCATGTGTACGAGCGCGACGGCGCGGCCCTGCAGCGCGCCGGTGTGGACTTCAATGTCTCGCTGCTGTTCGGAGGCCAGATCCGGGGCGAGGGCATGCGCCTGTTCCAGGTGTATTCGGCCGGCAACTTCATCGAGGCCACCCACGAGACGCCCTACTTCCAGATCGGCGAGACCAAGTACGGCAAGCCCGTGCTGGACCGCGTCATCACCGCCGATACGCCGCTGGACGAAGCCGCAAAATGCGCGCTGGTGTCCATGGACAGCACGCTCAAATCCAATCTGACCGTGGGCCTTCCGCTGGACATGGCGATCTATGCAGCAGACCGCTTCAGCTCCGACAAGCTGGTCTGCATCGACGAACACAACCCCTATCTGCGCATGCTACACGAGCGCTGGGGCGAACGCCTGCGCGCGGCCTTCGACAGCCTTGACAGCCCGGACTGGAACAACGCCAACAGCAGCCCCCCGATTCGGGTGCAAAGCGTGCGCGCACAGCCGCTGAAGAAAATCACCACCCCCAGCGAAAAGCTGGTGTAAGCCCTTGCGGCTAGATTGCCCTGCCATGCTTCCCGTTGTCTTTGCCCACGCCAACAGTTTTCCGGCCGGCACCTATTCCCTGCTGTTTGAGCTGCTGCAGCAGCGCGGCATGGAGGTGCAGGCCGTGGACCGCTTTGGCCATGACCCGCGCTTTCCCGTCTCCAACAACTGGCCCCATCTGGTGGACCAGCTGGCCGAATTCGCCCAGGCCCAGCAGGCACGCTGGGGCAGTGCGCCCTTTCTGGTGGGCCATTCTTTAGGCGGCTTCTTGAGCGTGATGGCGGCGGCCAAATACCCCGAGCTCGCCCGGGGCGTGCTGATGCTGGACTCCCCCTTGATTGCCGGCTGGCGCGCCACCACCCTGGGGGTGGCCAAACGCACCCAGCTGGTGGGCAGCGTCTCCCCCGGCAAGATCAGCCAGCGGCGGCGCAACAGCTGGCCTTCCCCCCAGGATGCACACAGCCATTTCCAAGCTAAGCGCCTGTTTGCCCAATGGCATCCCCAGGTGCTGAACGACTATCTGGCCTCTGGCCTGGAGGCCGATGCCCAGGGCCAGCAGCGCCTGCGCTTTACCCGCGAGGTGGAGACCGCCATCTACAACACGCTGCCGGACAACCTCAGCAGCTGGCTGGCCCGCCACCCGCTGCGCTGCCCCGTGGCCTTTATCGGCGGGCGCGCCTCGCGCGAGATGAAGCAAGTCGGCATGGATCTGACCCAGCGCATCACCCAGGGCCGCATCAGCATGCTGGATGGCAGCCATCTTTTCCCCATGGAGCAACCCGAGGCGTGCGCTGCCTCCATGGAAGCGGCCCTGCTCAACCTGGAATTTGTCCGCCAGCGCGCACAACGTTAACAACAAATATTTCTGGGATTTGCCTCGTTTTGAGGCGGCCATACAGCGCTTGATGCTTTGTTGCGTGCCCTGGCCGTATAGGAATACTGTCTGCGGGCACGCGCCGCGCCTGAAGCGCTGTCTGGCCGTTGGGGATGTTGGTTGAACGCCCGCTGTGCTGCGCTGGCCCGCTCCGGCCGACTGAAAAATCCAGGTTTCTGACTCGTAGCACCGACATCATCTTCACTCCGAGCTTGAGCATGTCGTGCCCACGGGGACTTCTTTCGTAGAGCAAGGATGGGATTTGACCCACGCTGCATAAAACCGGCGCAGCCTAGCCCAGGGACAGCGAGCAAGGGCCGCCCCGCAGCGAGGCTGTCGTCCCCATCCGGCGCGCAGCGCCAGAGAGGGGGAAGGCGCGTCAGCGACTCAGGGGGAGGCTTTCCAGAACCAATTGGGTATTCCAGGGCAGGCCCTGCAAATCGTCGTAATGCGCCACCATCACCCAGCGGTTTTGCACGCCGGCCTGCTGCGCCAGCAGCGCGTGCAGATAGGCCACCGAAGGGCGGTCCAGCCCGGCGATGGGCTCGTCAATCAGCACCAGGGCCGCACCACTGGCCAGGCCGGCCGCCATCCACAGCTTGCGTGCCGTGCCGGTGGACAGGGCCAGCCAGGGTTTGTCCAGCGCCGTCTCCAACTGCCAGTGCTGCACATGGGCTTGCCACTGCGCGGCCTGCCAGCGTGGGTAGCGGCTTTGCTGCGCCCCCACCCAGTCCTTCACCAATTGCTGGGCCTGGTCTGCACTCTGGGCCTGGCGCGGGTCCATCCAGAAGCAGTCCTGCGCCTGCAGCGGCTGGCCAGCCAGCAGCACCTGTCCCGCGCGCGGTGGCTCTGCGCCCGCCAGCACCCGCAGCAGGCTGCTCTTTCCCGCGCCATCGCCCCCTTGCAGCAAATGCAGCCCCGGCGCCCAGCCATGGTTCCAGCCCTGGCACAGCTGCCATGGCCCATGGCCGATCTCCAGCCCTTGCAGCTGTAGTTGATGTGACGCAGACAAGCTGCGGGGTGCAGGCAAAAAACCGGGAACCACAGACGGCATGGGTGAGTCCATTCCTTTGAGAGACGATGAGGGGCATGCCATTCTAGAAACCATGGCGATGCCCAGACACCGCACAATCTGCGCCCTTGCAGGATTTCATGCCCATGACCACCGCCCTGGACTATCTGATTTTTGACTACAGCGAAGACGACGAAGGCACCGCCACCTGGGACGCCATGGCCACGGTGCGTGCCGAGCGCCTGCCTGCATTGGAGCAGGAGGTGCTGCAGGTGCTGTGCTGGGCCGAACGGCAATTTCCCCAGCAACGCGGTGCCATCGATGAAGGCGCGGCCTGGGACTTTGATCTCAGCGCCAGCGATGGCGCAGGCCACGCCATTGCGCTGGATGCGGACCTGCATGCCTCCGCGCTGCGCCACCCGCCCGTGGCCAGCGATGCGCTGCTCACCCTCTCCCTCACGTTGACGGGCCGCAGCAGCTTTGCCGAAGCCTTTGTCCAGCATTTCGCCGTGGACTAGGCCTGCACGGCAGCGCCAGCCCGCGGCGCTGCAGGCTTCAAATTCTCAGTCAAAACAGCGTGTAAAGCGCTGCCCAGCTGCACAAGCAGCTACTGAAAATGCAGCAAAGCCGGCAAACCTCCACAACGGGTTTGCCGGCTTTTTTGTGCAGTGTCAGCGTTTGCTTCCAGCTAAGCGCCCAGAATCCCTGCGATGGCCGCAGCATGCGCGTGCAGCATATGGTCTTTCCCTGGCCGGCCTATGAGCTGCACCCCCAGCGGCAGATCATGGGCCGAGTGCCCCACGGGCAAGTGCATGCTGGGCCAGCCCAGCAAGGACCAGGGCCGGTTCGGCAGGGACGAGCCAGTGCTGGTCAGGCCCTGTGGTGCAGGGCCGATGGCACTGGGTGCCATGATGCAGGCCGCTGATCCCAGCACCTCGGTGAGTTGCTGCGCCAGACGCCCGCGCGCCTGCTGGGCGCGCGCATAGCTGTCCCGGTCAATGGTCAGGCCCTGGGCAATGGCGCTCTTGAGCAGGGGACTGAGCAAATGCTCGCTGGCCTGAAAGGTCCCCAACATGCCACGGGCCAGCTCGTAGCGCACCGTGAGCTGGTGCAGCTCCGCCAGTTGCTGCAGATAGTGCGGCATGGCGTCTATGACTTCGACGGCCACACCGTATTGCTGCAGCGCCATGGCGGCTTTTTCCAGCACCACCACGGCCTCGGGCTCCAGCTCGGGCCAGCCGCGCACCAGCACCATCTTCTGTGGCAAATCCAGTGCGGCAGGCGGCTGCTGGGTCAGGGTGCACAGCAGCTGGCTGGACAGTGCAACGTCGCGCGTGAACCAGCCAATCGTGTCCAGGGTTTCGGCCGTGACCATCATGCCCTGGCGGTGCAGCAGGCCAAAACTGGGCTTGTAGCCGACCACACCGCAATAGGCCGCAGGCCGCATCATGGAGCCGCCGGTTTGCGTGCCCAGTGCAAAGTCCACCATGCCGGCAGCCACCGCAGCGGCCGAGCCACTGGACGAGCCCCCCGGCGTATGTGCCAGGGCGTGGGGATTGCATGTGGGGCCGGGCTTCACAAACGCGAACTCGGCGGTCACGGTCTTGCCAATGGGCATGGCGCCTGCGGCACGCAGCTGCGCCACCACCGCGGCGTCCCAGTCTCTGGGAGTCTCTGGCATGCCCTCGCAGCCGTAGCGCGTGGGCATGCCCTGAACGTCCATCACATCCTTGACACCGAACTTCAACCCGGCCAAAGGGCCGCCGGCTTCCTGGGCCGCCTCCTGCATGGCAGGAAGCCATGCCCATGCCTTGATCTGGACCTCGGACATGAATCCGTGCCGCTGCCACTCCCACATATGCACTACCTCTTCGTTATCCATGGCGCTGTGCGCCGGCCGCAGCCCTCCATCGCCCAGCAGCCACCCCCTCCCCAAGCGGGAGAGGGAAGCGACCTGGCCGCGCAGGGCCCAGGCAATCTCAGTTCAGCTGAATGCCACGGTCCTTGATCAGCTGAGACCATTTCTGGGACTCGGATTCAATGAACTGCTTGAACTCCTGGGGCGTTCCACCAGCCACTTCGGCACCTTGCGACTCGACCACCGAGCGGTAGTTGGGATCTTTCAAGGCCTTGTTCACGGCGGCGTTGAGGCGGTCGACGATGGCCTTGGGTGTGCCGGCAGGCGCCACAACACCAAACCAGTTGAAGGCCACCATGCCCTTGAGTCCCAGTTCCTCGAACGTGGGCGTATCGGGCATGGCCTTGAGGCGGGTCGGGCCGGCCACGGCCAAAGGCACGATGCGGGGCTTGTCGCCACCCACATAGCCCATGAACAGGCTGGGCAGCTCCATGTAGAAGTCGATATTGCCGGCCATGAGGTCGTTCAGCGCCGGTGCGCCACCGCGATAGGGCACGTGCACGGCCTCGACCTTGGCCAGTTGCTTGAACAGCTCGGTGCTCAGGTGCGAAGCACTGCCCGCGCCCGTGGAGCCATAGCTCAGCGCATGGGTGGCTTTGCCTGCCATCAGGTCTTTGGCCGACTTGATGGAGCCATTGGCCTTGGCAGCCATCACCACGGCGCCGCGCTCGATCAGGGCCACCGGAGCCAGGTCTTTTTGCGGGTTGAACTGCATGGTTGAGCCGTACAGGTGGGCGTTCACCGACAGGGGCGCAAAATTGCCCAGGCCTATGGTGTAGCCATCGGGCTTGGCCTTGGCGATGGCCGTGGTGCCGATGTTGCCGCTGGCACCGGGCTTGTTGTCCACCACCACGGTCACGCCCAGTTCCTGGCCCATGAGTTGCGCCAGCTGGCGCGAACGCGTGTCCGAGCTGCCGCCTGCCGCATAGGGAACGATGAAGGTAATGACCTGGCTCGGATAGGCCGGCTGGTTGGCCGCTGCGGTCTGGCACAGGCCCAGTCCGGCAACACCCAGAGCCAGCAACTTCGCGACGGTGGTTCTACGATTCCCCATTTGAATGTCTCACTTCTACAATCTATTGTTGATAAGCCGCTGCATGAGCCGCTTGGGCAAAGCGTTGGTTGGCGCTCGGGGCAATAGTAGGAAACAGGAGAGCACCGGGTCCAATACCGCTTTTGGATGGATTAATAGGATGCGTGTCTTAATGTGATGATCGATAGTCGCTTGCTGCGCGCCTTCAAGGCCGTGGCCGAAGAATTGCACTTCGGGCGGGCAGCCCAGAGGCTGAACATGAGCCAGCCGCCCCTGAGCCTGAGCATTCGCCAGCTGGAGGAGCAGCTGGCCGTGCCCCTGTTCGTCAGGACCACGCGCAATGTGCAGCTCACCAGCGCCGGCGCCGAGCTGCTGCAGCGCCTGCCCGAGATCGAAACAGCACACCGCCTGGCCATCGAGGCCGTGCGGCAGACCGGCCTGGGCATGGAGGGGGAGTTCGCCATCGCCCTCACGCCCACGGCGGCCTTCTCGCCCATTCCCCAGGTGCTGCGGCGCTTTTGCGAGCAGTTTCCGCGCGTGCAGCTCACGCTCAAGGAGATGAATTCACGCGACATGGGCCAGGCCTTGATGGCTGGCCACATCGACCTGGCCATTGCCCGGCCGTTTGCCCTCAGCAATGCCCTGAGCTCGCAGGTGATTTACCGCGAGCCCATGTTTTTGAGCCTGCCCTCCGAGGGCCTCAAAGAACCCGTGGGCTCGGTCAGCCTGCAAGAGGCCATGCAGACCCGCGTGATCGGCTACCACTCCAAGGACTCGCATTACTTCAGCGATCTGCTGGAGCGTTTGTTTGTACAGGCGGACCTGCCCACCCGGCCGACCCTGCTGTCCATGGTGCCCACCATCTTGCTGCTGGTGGAAAGCGGCATGGGCACGGCCATTGTTCCGCACTCGCTGACCCGGTTGCGCAATGACACGCTCACCCACCTCCCCATCAACGGCATCGAACATGTCACGGCGGAGCTGGCAGCGGTCCATCGCAGCGACGACACCTCGGTCTGCATGCACAGCTTTTTGCGGCTGCTCAAAGACCAACTCACATAAGCCATAAGAACATGCCCACACCGCACCCCATCCCTATTGCGGTCTTGATGGTCTGCATGGGCAATATCTGCCGCAGCCCCACTGCCCATGGCGTGCTGCGTGCCGGCATTGCCGCACGCGGCTGGCAGGCGCTGGTCACGGTGGATTCCTGCGGCACCCATGGCTACCATGTGGGTGAAGCCCCTGATGCCCGCTCCCAGCAGCACGCATTGCAGCGTGGCTATGACCTGTCCGATCTGCGAGCCCGCCAGGTGCAGGCCGAGGACTTCCAGCGCCACGCATTGATTCTGGCCATGGACCCGCAGAACATGGCCCGGCTGGAACAGCTGTGCCCACCCGCCCTGCAGCACAAGCTGCATCTGCTGACCCAGTTCTGCCTGCACCACCACAGCGCCAGCGTGCCCGACCCCTATTACGGTGGCAACCAGGGCTTTGAAAAAGTACTGGATCTGGTGGAAGACGCCTGCGAAGGCCTGCTGCAGCATCTGGCGCGCCTGCACCCGCAGCTGCCATAGGGCGCGCCCCCTCGCGCCTGCCGGCCGCGCGAAATGACCCACATCAAGCCTCGCGTTAACCCTTAATGCTTCATATTTAGTAGCATCAAATGCAGACAGCAACTAGGGATTCCACCGTCACGCTGCCGTCAGAAACGACCGACAGTGCTCCGTAAAATCGCGCCTTCGTAAGCGTCTTGCGGTTTGGTTTGTCAGTGCGCACCGTCACTGGCATGCAGGACTGCGGGCTTTGCGCTTCGCCATTCTTCGGAGACACCATGCAGGCTTTACTCAAGCTATCCAGAGGCATAGACCGGCTCAACGCGCTGGTCGGCCGCTACGTTATCTGGCTGATCCTGGCCGCCACCGTCATAAGCGGTATCAACGCGGTTGTGCGAAAGGTCTTCCACACCAGCTCCAACGCCTTCCTGGAAGTGCAGTGGTATTTGTTTGCAGCCTCTTTCCTGCTGGCCGCGGGCTACACCCTGCTGGAGAAAGAGCATGTGAAGGTGGACGTGCTCAACGCCAAGCTGTCGCTGCGCACCCGGGTGTGGATCGATGTGCTGGGCTTTGCCCTGTTCCTGCTGCCCATGTGCGTGGTGGTGCTGCGCTACGGCACGCCGTTTTTCCTGCAGGCCTGGAGCAGCGGAGAAATGTCCAGCAACGCCGGCGGCCTGATTCGCTGGCCCGTCTACCTGATGATGCCCCTGGGCTTTGGCCTGCTGCTGCTGCAGGGCGTCTCGGAGTTCATCAAGCGCATTGCCTTTTTGATGGGCCTGATCGATGACCCCACGGTCAAGATCGTGGAGAAAACCGCAGAAGAAGCGCTGGCAGAAGCCATACGCAAAGCCGAAGAAGAAGCCGCGCGCAACGGCGCCAAGCACGCCTGAACGCGGGAGACACAGCGATGGAATTCCTAGCCAACAATATGGCCCCGATCATGTTCGCGGGCCTGATCTGCTTTTTGCTACTGGGCTTCCCCGTGGCCTTCAGCCTGGGCGCCTGTGGCCTGTTCTTTGCCGTGGTCGGCATCGAAATGGGCGTGCTGCCCGAAGCCCTGATGCAGGCGCTGCCGCTGCGCATCTACGGCATCATGCAAAACGAAACGCTGCTGGCGATTCCCTTTTTCACCCTGATGGGGCTGATATTGGAGCGCAGCGGCATGGCCGAGGACTTGCTCGACACCGTGGGCCAGCTGTTCGGCCCCATTCGCGGCGGCGTGGCCATCGCGGTGATCTTGGTGGGTGCCATGCTGGCCGCCACCACCGGTGTGGTGGCGGCTTCGGTGATCTCCATGGGCCTGATCTCGCTGCCCATCATGCTGCGCTACGGCTATGACCGGCGCATCGCCTCGGGCGTGATTGCGGCCTCGGGCACGCTGGCGCAAATCATTCCCCCATCACTGGTGCTGATCGTGCTGGCCGACCAGCTGGGCCGCAGCGTGGGTGATCTGTACAAGGGCGCTTTTGTCCCCGGCTTCATGCTGGTGGGCCTGTACATGCTCTTGATTTTTGCACTGGCCATCTTCAAGCCCGCCCTGGTGCCGGCCCTGCCGCCCGAAGCGCGCAGCCTGAAGGAAAAAGACGGCTCCTCCGGCCTGCCTTCGCTGCTGGTGCTCACCGTGCTGTGCGTGGGCGTGTCCCTGTTCGCCGCCCACAACATGGAAGCCATCCACACCTGGCTGTCCGGTGAAGTGGTGGAGAAAGTGGCCACCGATGAAACCATCGTCTTCGCCATGTGCTTTGGCGTGGCCCTGGCCTTTGTGGCCGCCTCCATCAACCGCATCACCCGCATGGGCCTGCTCTCTCAGGTGGCTGAAAAAGTCACCTTTGTGCTGATCCCGCCGCTGCTGCTGATCTTCCTGGTGCTGGGCACCATCTTCCTGGGCATTGCCACGCCCACCGAGGGCGGCGCCATGGGTGCCTTGGGCGCCATCATCCTGGCCTTGCTGCGCAAGCGCCTGAACTACCAACTGCTGCGCCAAGCCCTGGTGGGCACGACCAAGCTGTCCTGCTTTGTGCTGTTCATCCTGATCGGCGCCACCATGTTCGGCCTGACCTTCCAGGGCGTGGATGGCCCGCTGTGGGTGGAGCATCTGCTGGCCGGCCTGCCTGGTGGCCAGCTAGGCTTTTTGATCGTCGTGAACATCATGGTGTTCGTGCTGGCCTTCTTCCTGGACTTCTTCGAGCTGTCCTTCATCGTGGTGCCGCTGCTGGCCCCGGTGGCCGACAAGCTGGGCATCGACCTGGTGTGGTTCGGCGTGCTGCTGGCGGTGAATATGCAGACCTCGTTCATGCACCCGCCCTTCGGCTTTGCACTGTTCTTCCTGCGCTCGGTGGCCCCGGACAAGGAGTACACCGACAAGCTCACCAAGCAGCGCATCGCCCCGGTGACCACGACGCAGATCTACATGGGCGCCATCCCCTTCCTGTGCATACAGCTGCTGATGGTGGGCCTGATCATTGCCTTCCCGGGCATTGTCTCCAGCGGCCTGGACGAGAAGGTGGACTATGACCTGGACAAGGTGCGCGAGCAAATGGAGACCGATATGGCAGCGCCCATAGACTTCGAGAATCCCTACATGGAAGCCTCGCCGGAGGCTGCCCCTGAACCAGCCCCCGAGACCGCCCCCGCCGCCGAGGACGACCCGCTCAAGGCCATGCAGGACGCGCTGCAAAGCGAGTCCCCCGCCAAGTAAGCACCCCAGCGCCCCCTGCGCCCCATCCAACCCCTGCGGCCCCGGCCCAGGGGTTTTTTCATGCCCAGGCCATTCCACGCGCACAGGAAAGCTACAAAAAAGTGAGCGTCCATAGCGTTTGCACGCTGCACTTTTGAGCGCCTGGACCTGATTAGCGGCATGCCTCAGATGCAGTTTCACTGCGAATTGCGCTGCTGCGCAGACATGACATTCCGAGGCCGGGTCTCGCCCCGGCAGGCGACTTCATTTTCTTGAACGCTCAAGAAAACAGAAGCAAAAGAAACCGCCCCTGCTGCCCATGTCCCTGCGCTTCGCTTCGGGCAAGCTCGGTGCTCGATCCCTGGGCGGTGCCGCAGAACTCGCGGCGCGGCGTAGCCGCTCTGCTCAAACATGCTGCGGCAAGCTTGACCACGAAGCAGCTGTGTCCTGCGGCACAGCTGCCCGCCCCGCGCTCTGCGCGCCGAGCCATGGGCAAAAGGGGGAAGGCGGGAACCGAATACCTGCCCTGCATAGGCTGTGCCGTTGACGAACTTTATCTCCAAGCCATAAACACCTGATGCTTCGTCACGCTGCTGGCGCTGCGGTTATTCCCCTTCTATACACGCCTGCGGCGCACAGCACACAGGGCCGCATGGCTGCCGTAGGACAGCCATGCTTCGTCAACTGACTTGCCGCGGCTGTTCGAGCGGAGCGCTGAAAGCGCGCAGAGAGTTCTGCGGCAGGCCCTGTGTGCTGGGTGACGCAGGTTGCCCCGGCGCGACAGCGCTGGGGTCGGGGATAGAGGGGCGCATTGGTCTCCACTTACATGGCTACGCCATATAAGTTCCGCCCCACGCAAGCGTGAACTTCGCCTACCTTCTTGTGCGAGCAAGAAGGTAGGTCGCCCGCCGGGGCGAATTCCCGGCTTCGGAATATCACTTCACTGCAGTGCCTGAGATAAGTACCTAATCAGGTACTTGAATTTGGAAACCCAATACACAAACGCTGTAGCCGCTCTGGTTTGATGAGCAGTCAGGCCAGTGATTGCGACGTCAAGCCATGCCCCGCGGGGCAGACGGTTTTCCCACGCGGGGCCTGGCAGCCCGTTACACTGCCTGCTGGGTGCCCACCCCATACGGGGGTGATGGCAGGTTGTTGCAGCACAGGTCGGGCCGCCTGTGCATCACAGGCCACAACTCCGTCCATGCACCCTCACGACCCGCAGGGCCAGGCGTCCGCGCACGCCGCCCAGACCGCCACCGCGCTCCACCCCGACTTTCCCGCACCCAGCCCGCATATTCCGCCGCTGCAGCGCGCCACCGAACGCGCCCAGGCCCATATCGCCCATTGGCTGCATATCGAGGCCATGAGCGGCACCGTTCTGTTGCTGGCTGCTGCCTGTGCCCTGTTGTGGGCCAACTCGCCCTGGGCAGCCAGCTATTTCGCCACCTGGCACCAACCCGTGGCCCTGACCCTGGGGCCCTGGAGCTGGCAAACCGATCTGCACTTCATCGTCAACGATGTGCTGATGACCATCTTCTTCCTGGTGGTAGGCATGGAAATCCGGCGCGAGCTGCACCAGGGCGCCCTGTCCCAGCTGCGCCTGGCGGCCTTGCCGGTGCTGGCCGCATTGGGCGGCGTGGTGGTGCCCGCCCTGCTCTACCTGGGGCTGAGCTGGGGCGAGCCCGCCGCGCGCAATGGCTGGGCCATTCCCACGGCCACCGACATTGCCTTTGCCGTGGGCGTGCTGGCCCTGCTGGGGCGGCATATTCCGGGGCCGCTACGCATCTTTTTGCTGGCCCTGGCCATCATCGATGACATCGTGGCCGTGCTCATCATTGCCTTTTTCTACTCCGGCGGCCTGGCCTGGCAAGGCCTGGTCGTGGCCCTGGCGGGCCTGGCCTTGGTGCTGCTGTTCAAGCGCATGGGCCTGGCCAGTGCCTGGGCCTATGTGCTGCCCGGTGCCGTGCTGTGGCTGGGCCTGCTCTATACCGGCGCCCACCCCACGCTGGCCGGCGTGGTGCTGGGGCTGATGACGCCCGTGGCCCTGCGATCGGCCCGCGCCCATCCCTTGGAGGCCGCCCACCAGGCGCTGGGCCGTGTGCAGGGCCATGCCGAGCAAGGCCGCTTTGACGCTGCAGCCCTGCACCAGGAGCTGCGTACCGTGGAGCGCGCCCAGCGCGATCTGCTGCCTCCGGTGTTTCGCCTGCCGCAGCTGCTGCACCCCTGGGTGGCTTTTGGCGTGATGCCGCTGTTTGCCCTGGCCAATGCCGGTGTGCAGCTTGATGGTGTGGACCTGTCCGCCAGCGCCCCGCAGGCCGTGGCCTGGGGCGTGCTGCTGGCCCTGGTGCTGGGCAAGCCCGTGGGCGTGGTGCTGGCCACGCTGCTGGCCGTGCGCAGCGGCCTGTGCGCCCTGCCCCCAGGGGTGAACCTGCGCGGCGTGCTGCTGGTGGGCCTGCTGGCCGGCATTGGCTTCACCATGGCCATTTTTGTGGCCGGCCTGGCCTTTGACGATGCAGCCCTGCTGGGCGCGGCCAAGCTGGGTATTTTGGCGGCCTCGGCCACCTCGGCCGTGCTGGGTCTGGCCTACGGCCTGCTGGTACGCCACCGCCTGGCGCAGTAAGACACCGTACTGCCCACATGAAAAAACCGGGCAGCTGCCCGGTTTTTTGTGCTCCTATGGATTCACACCCTCACAGCTTTTGCGCCGACATGAAGTTGTCAAAACGCGACTCTGCAAAGCGGAACCACAGCACCTGGTCGCGCTGGAAGTTGCGGTAGTCGGCGTAAATCTTCTTCCAGTCGGGGTTGCTGGAGTCCAGCGTACCGTACAGCTCCATGGTGGCCTTGAACGAGGCATCCATCACGGTCTGCGGGAAGGGCAACACCTTGGCCTTGGCGGCCACCAGTTGCTTGAGTGCACCAGGGTTGCGGGCGTCATAGCGGGCCTGGGTGGTCACATGGGCCTCGTGGGCTGCGGATTTGACAATGGCTTTTTGCTCGTTGCTGAGGGTGTTGAAGGCCTTGTCGTTGATGTAGAAGGACAGGTTGAGCGATCCTTCCCACCAACCGGGGTAGTAGTAAAAAGGCGCCACCTTGTTCAGACCGAGCTTGAGGTCGTCATAAGGACCAATCCACTCGGCCGCGTCGATGGTGCCTTTTTCCAGCGACTGGTAGATCTCGCCGGCCGGGATGTTTTGCGGCACGGCGCCCAGCTTTTCCAGCACCTTGCCGGCAAAGCCGCCGACGCGGAACTTCAGGCCCTTGATGTCTTCCGGACTCTTGATCTCCTTGCGGAACCAGCCTCCCATTTGCGCGCCGGTGTTGCCGCCGAGCATCGGCACGATGTTGTACTTGGCATAGAACTCAGTCATCAGCTTGGCGCCGTTGCCATCCACCATCCACGAGGTCAGCTGGCGCGAGTTCATGCCAAAGGGAATGGCGCCGCCAATGGCAAACACCTCGTTCTTGCCAAAGAAGTAATACGGCGCGGTGTGGGCCATTTCCACCGTGCCGTTTTGCACGCCATCCACCACGTTGAAGGCGGGCATCAGCTCGCCGGCCTGGTGCACCGAGACCTCAAACTTGCCCCCCGACATGGCCTTGACGGCCTGGGCAAACACCTCGGCCGAGCCGTAGATGGTGTCCAGCGACTTGGGGAAACTCGAGGCAATGCGCCAGCGCACCATGGGCTGGGCATGCACGGCTGGCGCTGCAGCGGCAGCCAGCACACCGGCAACGCCGGCATGCTTGAGTACGGAACGACGGTCCATTTACTTCTCCTTGTGTTGACTCAGGTTGCGGGAAGCGAATCCGCTTCTGTGGCGGATTTCAGGCACAAAAAAGCCGACCCATCGTTCGATGTGAATCGAACTTCGGTGTCGGCTTGCAGTGCAAGCTGCAACCTAGTCCTCGCGGAATGTGTTGCAGCATGGGAACCTATCAGAGCTTGATCGAGGCCATATAGCTGTTGTAGCGGAACTCGGAGAACTTCTCCCACAGCAGCTGGTCACGCTGGAAGGCGCGCATGTCCTGGTGGATCTTCTTGAACTCGGGCGACTTGGCCTCGTGCTCGGCAAACACTTCCATGGCGGCCTTGTAGCCAGCGTCCATGGTGTCCTTGGGGAAGGCCTTGAGAATGGTCTTGTCGGCCACCAGCTTCTTCAGCGCGATGGGGTTGACTGCGTCGTACTTGGACGTCATGTCGCGGGCCGCGATGCGGGTGGCCGCGTCCACAATGGCCTTGTTCTCGGTCGACAGCGCGTTGTAGGCCTTGTTGTTCACAAAGAAGCCCAGCTCGGCACCACCTTCCCACCAGCCGGGGTAGTAGTAGTAAGGCGCCACCTTGTTGAAGCCCAGCTTCTGGTCGTCGTAGGGGCCGACGAACTCGGTGGCATCCAGCGTGCCCTTTTCCAGAGCCTGGTAGACATCACCGGCAGGCATGTTCTGCGAGACCACGCCCAGCTTGGCCATGGTTTCACCGAACAGGCCGCCGCCCAGGCGCATCTTCAGGCCCTTGAGGTCGGCCACCGACTTGATTTCCTTGCGGTACCAGCCGCCCATTTGCGTGCCAGTGTTGCCGGCGCTGTAGCTCTTGATGTTGTAGTTGGCGCAGAAGGCATCGAACAACTTGCGGCCGTTGCCATGCTCCATCCAGGCATCCATCTGGCGTGCGGTCAGGCCAAAGGGCACGGCGCAGCCGAAGGCAAAGATGGAGCTCTTGCCCGTGAAATAGTAGGGAGCCGTCAGCGCCATTTCGATGGTGCTGTTCTCCAGCGCGTCCACCACACCAAAGGCGGGCATCAGCTCGCCGGCAGCGTGCAGGGAGACTTCAAACTTGCCGCCGGACAGCGCCTTGACCGTTTGCGCAAACTTCTCGCCGCTGCCGAAGATGGTGTCCAGCGATTTGGGGAAGCTTGCAGCCATGCGCCAGCGCACCGCGGCCTGGGCATGTACGGCAGGGGCGACACCAGCCGCCAACACGCCAGCCAGGCCAGCCTTTTTGATAAGGGAACGACGGTCCATTTTTTCTCCTGAAAAGTGCACATGAAGCAGCTGCAGCAGGCGCCGGGGGACGATGGCAGCGCAACAGTGCGCGATTGTAGGAAGGGACAAATGCACGCCCCGCGGGGGTAAACCCCCAATTTGGTGCATATGCCCAGCCGGGCTTCAGACAACTGTCAGCCGTCGCCCAGCCTGGCGCTGCCGGAACCCGCAACGCGAGGCGGGAGCAGCACTCTCCGACGAATGCCGTGGCATTTCCGGCGCTGCTCTTTCAAAGTCTTACCGCCTTGTATGACCTGCTTACCGCAGGCCCGGACATCATGCAACGCGCCCCACTCCCGCTTGCGGTTTCACGGCCCCGGCCTTGGTTGTTTTCCTATTTTTTATTTCGCCTATGTCAAGCAGTCCCCTCCAGACCTTATGGAAGCTCAGCGGCCTGAGCGTGGCCTTGCCCAGCCAGAACGCACGCCTGCTGCAAATACAGCTGCCCGAGGGAGCGGACACACCAGCGCTGGTGGTGGAGCGTTTTGACGGCCATGAGGGCTTGAACACCTTGTTCGCCTTTGACGTCACCACACTGTGTGTGGATGCCAGCTTTGCCCCCGCCAGCTTGATCGGCCAGGAGCTGACGCTGCGCCTGCTGCAGGCCGATGGCAGCTTTCGCGCCTGGCATGGCGTGCTCCAGGGTTGCGATGCCCTGGGCGGCGACGGCGGCCTGGCCCGCCACCAGCTGTATCTACGCCCCTGGGTATCGGCCCTGCAGCTGCGCCGTGACAGCCATGTCTGGGGCATGCAAACCCTGCCCGATATCCTGGCCGACATCTTTGTCGACTACCCCAATGCCCACTTTGCCATCCAGGCCCAGCGCGATTGGGAAGCCTATCCCACAAGGGTGCAGCACCACGAAAGCGATCTGGACTTTGTGCTGCGCCTGCTGGCTGATGAAGGCCTGAGCTATCGGTTTGAACACCAGCAAGATGGGGATGACAGCAATTCAGGCACAAACGGCTCACAAAGCCCGCCCTCTCAGCACAAGCTGCTCATTTTTGATGAGCGCACCGAATTCCCCGCCTACCCGCTGAGCCCCATACGCTTTCACAGAGTCGATGCCACCGAGGGCCGCGACAGCATCACCCGCCTCCAGGCCATGCGCCAGGCCGTGCCCCAGATCGCCACCGTCTCCTCCTGGGACCACAGCCGCTTGCACGCCCCCTCGGCCCAGACCCGCAGCGCACTCGATCTCGGCCAGCTGCCACTGCTGGAGCAGCACATGGCCCTGGGCACCCAAGGCCATGCCGACAGCGATGCAGCCCAGACCCAGGCCGAGCATTGGCTGCAGCATTGGGAGGCCCAGGCCAAACGCTGGCGTGCCGAGTCCAGCGTGCGCGATCTGGCCCCCGGCCAGCACTTTGCCTTGAGCGGCCATGAGCGTTATGGACAGGAAGCGGGCACGGATTTACAGCTGCGCCCCACACAGCTCTGGCACCGGGCTGCCAACAACCTGGGCGCACAAATGGCCCAGTTGCTACAGCGCCCGGAGATCGAAGCCGGCAGCTACCGCAACCGCTTCGAGGCCCTGGATGCCAAGGCTGCCATCCTCCCCACACCCAGGGCCAAGCCCTGCGCACCCGACGCCATGCTGGCTCTGGTCGTAGGCAAGGAGGATGACAGCGAAGATGCGCACAACACGGCCGAAGGCAGCGGCCGCCACGCCGTGCACACCCAGCGCGACCACCGCGTCCAAGTGCGCTTTTACTGGCAGCAGCATGGCCCCGCAGGCAATACCGCCACAGACGCTGCAGATGCTGCAGACACGCCACGCAGTGCCACGGCCTCCCGCAGAAAAAGCCACACACCCAGCGTCTGGCTGCGCGTGGCCACGCCCATGGCCGGGCCCAACTGGGGCGCTTTTGTGCTGCCCCGGGTGGGCACCGAGGTGCTGCTGTCTTTTATCGACGGCGATATCGACCGCCCCCTCGTCAGCCAGCAGCTGCACTCCGCCCAGGACCTGCCGCCCTGGAGCGCGGGCCAGGACGGTGCAGGCAACCACCCTGGCGTGATCTCGGGCTGGCATGCCACCAGCCTGGACGGCAGCGGCTACAACCAATGGTTGACCGACGATGCGCCCGGCCAGGTGCGCACCCGCCTGGCCTCATCCCAGGCCGCCAGCCAGCTCAACCTGGGCCACCTCATCAACCACGCCCCCGACAGCAGCCAGCGCGGCGCCTGGCGCGGCACGGGCGCCGAGCTGCGCAGCGATGCCTGGACCGTGGTGCGCGCCGGCGAAGGCTTGCTGATTAGCTCCACCGCCCAAGCCAAGGCCGCCGGCACGGTGCATGAGGCCAGCGCCGCCGTGGGGCAGTTCCAGGCCGCCCACGACACGGCCCAGCGCATCCACGATGCCGTGACCCAGGCCCAGGGCCTGCCGCTGCAAGCCACCGCAGACCTGCAAGCCTTTATTGATGACCTGAACCCGCAAGCCAAAGGCAAGCTGCCCGATCAGCTCAACGGCCAAAGTGCCACCATCGCAGCCCCTGGCCAGCGCCAGGGCACACAGCCCGTGCCCGCCTTCGCAAGGCCGGCCATGGTGTTTGACGCCGCCAACAGCCTCAACGCCGCCACACCGGCCAGCACCGCCATCTATGGCGGCCAGGCCCTGCACTGGACCAGCCAGCAAGACTGGCATGCCGCAGCCGGGCGCACCCTGGCCATGGCCGCAGGCGGCAGCGCCGGCCTCTACAGCCAGCAAGGCGGGCTCAAGGCCATCGCCCAGGCCGGCCCCGTCTCCCTGCAAGCCCACCAGGGCCCGCTGGAATGGACGGCCCAGGACAACATCACCGTCACCAGCAGCGGCGAAGACGTGGAAGTGCTGGCCCAGGGAAAGATCAGGCTGGCTGCGGGCGAGGTCAGCATAGAGCTCGACGGAGAGAACATCACGCTGACCATGCCGGGGCTGCTGGACATCAAGGGGGTGACCAAGAGCTTTGTGGGGCCGGGGGGGAGCCCGGCGGCGCTGCCGGATTTGCCCGCAGGAGAGGTGGAGTTGGAAACGCCACGCATCAAACCTCCGGCTCGGAAATTCAACTTTTCTCTCTAAGCCATGATCATCAGCCCACCGTTCCTTCCCCTGAAAGACACAGCGGTTTACAGCGAAGAGGATGTACGCACCCTCATGCCCAACGCCGCGCCTGGCAATGGCTTTTTCCCCGTCAGCCAAGCCATGGCATGGCATGGAGGAATGCATTTCACAGCCACATCGGCCGAGGAGCCCGTTCGCGCCATTGCAGATGGGGTGGTCATTTTCAAACGCGATGCAGAACTGGTGCGCTACGACGCCCAAGACCATTCCACGGGCTGCGTCGTGCTGCGCCACACGACCGAAATAGGTGCTCAGGGAGATACCGCAACGGAAGTGGTGTTCTATTCCATCTACCAACACCTGCGCAAACTCGACAAGGACTTGCCCGCTGTAGGTCAGCCCATCTACCGCAAGGACAAGCTGGGACTGGCGGGCTTTATCCATGGCACAGCCAACCGTATCCACCTGGAAATCGTCGCGGGCGACGCCGATGCCCAAAAGCTGCTGGGCCGCAGCACAGGGGACTTGGATTTGACACGCGATGGCCGCAGCGATGCGGTCTATGGGCAGATCTATGTGCTGCTACCCGCCCAAAGCGCTTGTTATGCAAGCGATCCTCGCGCAGCCAACAACCCAGCCCCTTCAGGCGATAGCGGCGCAGAGCAGCTCGTCATAGGGATTCAACATGCGATGGGGCAAGCAACATTAACCACCTACCAACTCACCGGAGAGGTTCAAGGGGTTCCCGTTCCAGAAAAGGACGCTGAGTACAACCTTTACACGGAGGCCACTCAACGCCACAACAATCTGCGCACTAATCTGCAAATAGGCAACAGTGCAACCGCGTTGCCAGATAGCAGCCCCAGCGGCTGGTATGAGCTGCTGCGTTTTGGCCGCAACCTGGGGCCTGACCCTTTGCCCAGCAATGCAGCCCACTGGCGCAAGGTCTCTCTCCCTGGCCAAGCAGGGGCCGTTTGGGTGGACCTGAATGCTGCTGGCACCAAGAAATTCAGCGATGCGGATTTCCCGCACTGGATGGGCTGGAAGCTGGTGGATGACGATATCGAGGACAGCAACAGCCAATGCAACTCGGCCATGATCGATGCCATGCTCTCGCCCCCTGCACAGCCTCAAACGGCACCAAGTTTGACGGGTTCCACATCACCAGCACCCGAAATGGCACAAACCACGCCCGCTCAAAAAGCCGCAAACCGACTGCGCAGCTTGGCCGACACGGATATCCAGCGGCAGCTAGGCAAGACCATTTGCAAATTCCCCACCGAATGGGCTGATGCCGAAGTACGCACACGCTGGGCCTGGGTACGCGAACAGGGGAGTCCTTATGTTCCCTACCCGCTACAGGATGAAAGTGATTTCACGGAAATGAGCGACTTTGCGCAAAAGCTCTGTTTTTGGGAAAAATTACCGGTGGAGGATAAGAACCGCCTCACGCAGAAGCACTGGCATTTAAATCCCGTGGAGTTTATTGTTCATTTTAGGAAGTGTGGGTGGTTGAGTGCAAAGGAGTTCATGCAACTCCTGCCAAAACAAGTTCTACGTGAAAAAGGTAAAGATGAAGCTATTTGGGAGCGCGTTGGTACTGATATTAGTAAATCAGACAGTATTTTTATTAAACATAGAAAATCTCAAAATATCATGATGAGAAAATATGGAGTAAACAAACCATATCGCATGGCTGCATATTTTGGAAATTCCATTCAAGAGACCCAATGGTGGGGTAAGCTTCATGAAGGTTTAAGTTCAGCATGGTATGCCCCATGGGATGGCCGTGGATTTTTACAACTTACCCACCCTTACAATTACATGAATTACTGGCGTTTCAGGGGAAGAGAAATTGATGATTCTCTTTATCAATCCATGGCTGACGCCAGCAACAGCAAAAAAAGTGTTGCTGATAAAGATTGGCCTAAAATTACAGAGCAGATAAAGCTATGGCGAGATCAAGTTGCTGGTGATGGCGCCTCTTTCAGCATAGAAAACATCCACTCCCCGGCAGACAGTGCTGGTTTTTATTGGATAAAAAACAATATGGCGACATATGCTGACAAAAAAAGCACTATCACAAGAAACACCATTAAAACAAATAATAGCATAAAAACATACTACAGTAGTCAGAGTTTTTGGAATGCATCAGCATCAGTAAACTTACCTAGTGCTGTAAATAATTACAATCGAAATTTCAACGGTTACATTGCCCGCTGTGTTCCTTGGGCTCAGGCACTTGCAGTTCTAGGAGAAATATCATTCCCAGATGCTTCAGGTGTACTGACAATTTCATTTCCAGAAGGATATTTACCCAGGCGATAATCATGAGATTAAAAATATCTGACTATTTTTTTCTAGTAGCTTTTTTCATCGCAAATTCACATGCAGAAGAGCAACGACAATATATACCCATCGCCACTTCATATTTTTCCGAGGTTAATATACCATCCTTCAGAGAAAATTCCGAATCAAAAAACTGTCATATAAATATTCTCAACCCTTACAATGCAAGTATTGGAGGAAGCGGTTATCGACATGCAATAATAAAAAACATGAAGTCTGTGTACAATGAATTAGGGTTTAGTTTTATTTGCTTTGAGAAATTTTCTGATGATTGGCAAAAGGGCAGAGCGATACAGTTCGATGAACAAAAAAAAATCTGGATTAAAAATATAAAAAACCGCCTTGATACCAGTGATGATCCTGAGCTTGCCAATATTTTAGATAAAGTCACAGAGATAAAAAATATTAAAGCAAAAAATAGTCAAGGATTTGCTATCACAGAAGATGATATCAATGGCGATGAGGAAAGAAGGCGGCGAATGCTAGATTTTTGCCTTATACACAAAACTCAGGTTCTATGCGGCAACGGTCGCATAATGATGCTAAATGATCCCAGAAGCAATTTACTCCCTTATGCTTTGGAAATTATTCAAAGTATTGAATTTCTCGATTAATATAGAGGCGATATCAATTTTCAGTAAAAATACCCACTAAAAAGCCCTCATCCTGCAAACAGGATAAGGGCTTTTTAGAAGGTACGAGAAACTGCTTGAAAGCCGGCCTCACCCCTCCACAAACCGCTCCCGAATAGAGCGCTCTATACCCGCGGCATCCAGCCCCTGCAGCGCCAGCAGCTTGACCGGGTCGCCATGTTCGATGAACTGGTCGGGCAGGCCCAGCTGCAGCAGCGGCTTGGCCAGGCCTGCGGCGGCCAGGGCCTCACCCACGGCGGAGCCGGCGCCGCCCATGGTGCAGCCGTCTTCCACGGTGACGATGGCGTCGTGCTCGGCAGCCACCTGCAGCAGCAAGGCCTCGTCCAAGGGCTTGGCCCAGCGCATATTCACCACCGTGGCGTCCAGGGCCTCGGCGGCTTGCAGCGCTGGGTAGAGCAGCGTGCCAAAGGCCAGGATGGCGATCTTCTTGGAGGTGCTGTTCCCTGCGGATTCGCGGCGGATTTCGCCCTTGCCAAAGGGCAGGCCTTCCAGGCTTTGCAGCGGCTCCACGCCCACACCGGCGCCGCGCGGGTAGCGCACGCAGACGGGGTGGTTCTGTTCGTAGGCAGTGCTCAGCAGCTGGCGGGTTTCGCGCTCGTCTGCCGGGCAGGCCATGCTCATATTCGGAATGCAGCGCACAAAGGCGATGTCGTAATTGCCGGCGTGCGTTGCGCCATCAGCGCCCACCAGACCTGCGCGGTCCAGGGCAAACACCACGGGCAGGTTTTGCAGCGCCACGTCGTGGATCAGCTGGTCATAGGCGCGCTGCAAGAAGGTGGAGTAGATGGCCACCACGGGCTTCAGCCCTTCGCAGGCCATGCCACCGGCAAAGGTGACAGCGTGCTGCTCGGCAATGCCCACATCGTGGTAACGGCCGGGAAAGCGCTGGTGAAACTCCACCATGCCCGAGCCCTCGCGCATGGCCGGGGTAATGCCCACCAGGCGCTGGTCCTTGGCGGCCATATCGCACAGCCAGTGGCCAAACACCTGGGTAAAGCTTGGCTTGGGCGGTGTGGCCGGCTTGACCAGGCCCACGGCAGGGTCGAACTTTCCGGGGCCGTGGTAGGCCACGGGGTCAGCCTCGGCCAGCTTGTAGCCCTGGCCTTTTTTGGTGACCACATGCAGAAACTGCGGGCCCTTGAGGCTTTTGATGTTCTCCAGCGTGGGGATCAGCGAGTCCAGATCATGGCCGTCGATGGGGCCGATGTAGTTGAAGCCGAACTGCTCAAACATGGTGGCCGGCACCACCATGCCCTTGGCCTGCTGCTCCAGGCGCTTGGCCAGCTCCAGCAGCGGCGGCACCTGCTTGAGCACGCTCTTGCCCACATCGCGCGCCTTGGCGTAGAACTGGCCGCTCATGAGCTGGGCCAGATAGCGGTTCAGCGCGCCCACGGGCGGGCTGATGCTCATGTCGTTGTCGTTGAGGATGACCAGCAGGTTCGCATCGGCCACGCCGCCGTTGTTCAGCGCCTCAAAGGCCATGCCCGCCGTCATGGCGCCATCACCGATCACGGCAATCGCACGGCGGTTTTCACCTTTTTGCTTGGCCGCCATGGCCATGCCCAATGCAGCCGAGATGCTGGTGGACGAGTGCGCCGTGCCGAAGGCGTCGTACTCGCTTTCGCTGCGCAGCGGAAAGCCCGACAGGCCGCCGAACTGGCGCAGCGTGGCCATGCGGTCACGGCGGCCAGTGAGGATTTTGTGCGGATAGGTCTGGTGGCCCACGTCCCAGACGATGCGGTCATAGGGCGTCTCGAACACGCGGTGCAGGGCCACGGTGAGCTCCACCGTGCCCAGGTTGGAGCTGAGGTGGCCACCGGTCTTGGAGACGCTGTCCAGCACATAGGCGCGCAATTCCTGCGCCAGCGCCTTCAGGTCGCCACGGGACAGGGCGCGCAGGTCGGCCGGCGCATTCACTTTCTGTAGCAGGGGGTAGGCGTTGGTGGTCATCAGCTATTTTTTTGAGAGCTGCTCATGCAGAAAGGGCCTACATAAGCAGCAGTTTTCATCAATGGGTCGGTGGTCTGGCGGCTCCCAGCTGAACCGCCAGGCAGCCTCAGTGCGAGCGGTCCACCACCATGTGCGCCAGGGCACGCAAGGCCTGGGTATCTTCCAGGCCGCTGCCAGCAAGCGCGCTCAGTGATTCTTGCAGCAAAGCGCCGGCATGGGCGCGAGCGCCCTCCAAACCCATCAGGGAGACATAGGTGGGCTTATCGTTGGCGGCGTCCTTGCCTGCGGTCTTGCCCAGTGTGGCGGAGTCGGCCACCACGTCCAGCACATCGTCCACCACCTGGAAAGCCAGGCCCAGCGCAGCACCATAGCGCTGCAAGGCCTGCAGCGCTGTCGCATCCGCCTGGCCACAGGCCGCGCCCATCAACACGCTGCCCTCCAGCAGGGCTCCGGTTTTCAGGCGGTGCATCTGGCGCAGTTGGTCTTCATTCAACGGCAGGCCCACGCTGGCCAGGTCAATGGCCTGGCCACCGGCCATGCCCTGGGCACCGGCAGCGCGGCCCAGCAGGCGGCAGAGCTTGGCCTGCATGGCGGCGGGCACGGTGTCGCCTTCAGGGGTGAGCAGCTCGAAGGCCAGGGCCTGCAAGGCGTCACCCGCCAGCAAGGCGCGTGCTTCGCCAAAAGCCACATGCACCGTGGGCTTGCCCCGGCGCAGCACATCGTTGTCCATGCAGGGCATGTCGTCGTGCACCAACGAATAGGCGTGGATCAGCTCCACGGCACAGCCGGCGCGCAGCGCGGCCTCGGCATTGCCGCGTACCGCCTCGCAGGCGGCCAGCACCAGCAAGGGGCGCAGGCGCTTGCCGCCATCCAGCACGGCGTAGCGCATGGCCTCGCCAAGGCCTGCCGGCGCATCCACGCCCACCCAGGCCGACAGCGCTTGTTCCATCGCTTGCAACTGCACCTGGCACCAGGCGGACAGGTCGAACGCCCCTGCCTTCACATCCTCACTCATTGCTTGCATCACTCCTGGGCCCATTTCTTCAGCGTCTCGCCGTCCAATACTTTGATCTGGGCTTCCACCACATCCAGCTGCTCGCGGCAGAAAGCCAGCAGCACAGAGGCGCGGCGGTAGCCGGTGAGCATATCGTTCAGCGGCAATTGGCCCGACTCCATGCGCACGGCCAGCTGCTCCAGCTCGGCCACAGCCGCCTCATAACTCTCTGGCGTCTCAATGGGATCGGGGGGCGCGGAGGCCTTTTTGGGCATGGCAGCTCTCGAAGGGAAGAAAACCCAGGATTCTAGGCGCTGTGCCTGACTGTAAGAGCGTGTTGACGATCTCCTCGCGGCGCGCCAGTGTCTTTGCGGGATGGGATACAAGGCGCGACACCGCAGCAATAGCCGTGCTATTGCGAGGATTCGCAACACAGTAGACCGCCCGCAAAGGCACTGGCCCGAAGGGTTGGAGCGAAATCGGGCGATTTCTTCGCGCTGTGGCTTGCTTGCACCCTGGTGCAAGCTGCGCTCCATCGCTTCGAACTCATCCCGATTGCGCTCCAACACGCCTGCGTAGAGGGCGTAAACACGCTCTAAAAGGCCAGAGACCTCGCTTGCCCTTGCGCCCCCTGATCCAACCAATGCAACTGGCGCAGCTCGGGCCAGAGACTGCGGGCAAGGGCCACCCCGAAGTGATGCCCTCCTCCCGCAGCCCGCACCGAGCTACGAGCGCGAGGGGTGGGGGAAAGCGTTTCAAGAGGCAATTAACGAAAATCCGAATACACATACATACGGGGCGGAAATAACCCCACCACCTACAATCCCATTCCCGTCGAACCGGCCCCACGGCGCCTGTGCAACAAGACGGACGCCCCGCTGTGCAAGCCTCTTGCCAGCCAAGCCTGTCCGCTTTCTGCCAGCCCCATGGCCGGTTTTTGTTTTCATTGCGTGCGCACGCGCACCCTCCCGTGGGGAGTCTTTAGGTCAGGTCTTCCATGTCTGATTTAAGTCTTCAACTGCAGCAGGCGGCCAGCCAACTACCAGTTTCCAGCTATTTCGATGAAGCGCTGTTCCAGCGCGAAATGGCAACCATCTTCCAGCGAGGACCACGTTATGTGGGCCACGCCATCTCGGTCCCCGAGGCAGGCGACTACTACGCTCTGCCACAAGAAAACGAAGGCCGTGCCCTGGTGCGCAATGCCAGCGGCAAGGTGGAGCTGATCTCCAACATCTGCCGCCACCGCCAGGCCGTGATGCTCAGGGGCCGGGGCAATCTGCTGACCGAGGGCAAAGGCCATGCCGGCGGCAACCTCGTCTGCCCCCTGCACCGCTGGACCTACAGCCCCAGCGGCGAGCTGCTGGGCGCGCCCCACTTCAGTCACGACCCCTGTCTGCATCTGAACAACTACCCGCTGCAGGAATGGAACGGCATGTTGTTCGAGGCCAATGGCCGCGACGTGAATGCGGACCTGGCAGGCATGTGCCTCAAGGAGCAGCTGCGCTTTGACGGCTTTGTGCTCAGCCATGTGGAAATGCACCAGTGCAACTACAACTGGAAGACCTTTATCGAGGTCTATCTGGAGGACTACCACGTAGGCCCCTTCCACCCCGGCCTGGGCAACTTCGTCACCTGCGATGACCTGCAGTGGGAATTTGCCAAGGAGTACTCGGTGCAGACCGTGGGCGTGGCGCCCAGCTTTGGCCAGCCAGGCTCCGAGGTGTACAAAAAATGGCACGAGGTGCTGCTGCAGTATCGCAACGGCGAGCTGCCTGAGCGCGGCGCCATCTGGCTGACCTATTACCCCCACATCATGGTGGAGTGGTATCCGCATGTGCTCACCGTGTCCACGCTGCACCCTGTCAGCCCGACGCAGACCATGAACGTGGTCGAGTTCTACTACCCCGAAGAAATCGCCGCTTTTGAGCCCGAGTTCGTGCAGGCCCAAAAAGCCGCCTACATGGAAACTGCCATCGAAGACGACGAGATCGGCGAGCGTATGGACGCAGGCCGCAAGGCCTTGTATGAACGCGGCGACAACGAGGTCGGCCCCTATCAAAGCCCCATGGAAGACGGCATGCAACATTTCCACGAGTGGTATCGATCCACGATGGGTGAGCACGTGCCCCAAGGCTGAGGTTTTTGTTAGCATTTGCAAAGCTGCCGGCGCTTGGAAAAAAGCGTCGGCAGCTTTTTTCGTTCTGCAAGCCGCAGTCAGCGGCCCTTCAACTATGCAAGTGCTGTGGGTGGTGGTGAGTACATTCCTCTTCGCGACGATGGGGGTGTGCATCAAATACGCGTCGGAGAGCTTCAACACGGCAGAAATCGTCTTCTACCGCGGCCTGGTGGGCATGGCCATTCTCTGGGCCATGTCGCGCTCCCAGGGCGTCAGCCTCAAAACCCCCCACCCCTTTATGCACGCCTGGCGCAGCCTGACCGGCGTCACCTCCATGGGCTGCTGGTTCTATGCCCTCACCCAGATTCCGCTGGCCAGCGCCATGACGCTCAACTACATGAGCAGCCTGTGGATTGCCGTCATCTTGCTGCTGGGCGCGGCCTGGACGCTGCGCCCCGGCTACCAGGGCCAGCGCCAGGCGCTGAACATTCCCCTGGTCATCACCATCTCCATTGGCTTTGCCGGCGTGGTGCTGATGCTGCAGCCCAGTTTTGCCCAGGACCAGACCGTGCCCGCGCTGATCGGCCTGTGCTCGGGCCTGCTCTCGGCCCTGGCCTATATGCAGCTGAGTGCCATGGCCCGCATTGGCGAGCCCGAAAGCCGTACCGTTTTCTACTTTGGCCTGGGCTCCACGCTCATGGGCCTGGGCGGCATGGTGTTCATGGGCATGTCCCCCTGGCCGGGCTGGCAGCAGGCCCTGTGGCTGCTGCCCCTGAGCCTGCTCGCCGCGGGCGGGCAGATCACACTGACCAAGGCCTACTCCAGCGCCAAAACCCAGCGCAGCACCCTGGTGGCCGCCAATCTGCAGTACTCGGGCATCGTGTTTGCCAGCCTGTACAGCTTGTTCCTCTTTGGCGACGCGCTGGGCCTTGCCGGCTGGACCGGCATGGCACTGATCGTCATCTGCGGCATGGCGGCCTCCATCTTCCGCGCCCGGGGTGCGGCCCAGCCGGTACCCACCAGCAAAACCTAGACGCCCCACAGCATGGCGGGCACAGAAGCTCGCCTTGCCTGCAGGCGTGGGCTTTTGCAATGTGGCGACGGCGCTGGCAATCTCCCACAACAAGCAGACGCGACCCCTGGCGCGACGCACGCCCGCAGAGCAGTGCTCTTAACCGTGCTCCTCACGGCAAGGGTGCGCAGCATCCAGCACCGTATGGGCGTCTTCCCACGATGCCACAGCAAAGCCACAAGGCTTTGGGCCCAGGGAGTGCATGCCTGCAGCGTCACCGCATTGCATGCGCTTGAAGCGCGCTGCCAAGTCATGCACCCGGCTGGCGCACAATGTCTGCATTGTTTGACCTGTGCCGACCCACGCCCTCTGCCCATGACCTACTCCACCCTCATCACCGTTGCCCAGCTCCAGACCCTGCAGGCCCAGGGCCAGCCCCTGATGGTGTTTGACTGCAGCTTTGCCCTGACCCAGCCCAGCCTGGGCCGCGAGCAGTACCTGCAAGCCCATCTCCCCGGCGCCGTCTACGCCGACCTGGACCAGGCCCTCAGCGCCCAGCCCGGCGACCAGGCCGCCTCCGGTGGCCGCCACCCCCTGCCCAGCCGCGAACGCTTTGCGGCCTGGCTGTCCAGCGTGGGCTTTGCCAATGGCATGCAGGCCGTGGTCTACGACCGCAACGGCGCCAACTACTGCGGCCGCCTGTGGTGGATGCTGAAATGGGCTGGCCATGAGGCCGTGGCCGTGCTCGACGGCGGCCTGCAGCACTGGCAAGCCGCCGGCCTGCCCCTGGAAGCCGGCAACGCCGCAGCCCCTGCGCCCAGCCAGTTTGCACTGGGCACACCGCTGCGCCAGCTGAGCACGGCCAGCGACGTGCTCCAAGCCCTGGGCCAGCCCGCAGTGCAAACCGTGATCGACGCCCGCGCTCCCGCCCGCTATCGGGGCGATGAAGAACCCATGGACCCCGTGGCCGGCCATATCCCCGGCGCACTCAACCGCCTGTTCTCCACCAATATCGCCGCCGACGGCCGCTTCAAACCTAAAGACCTGCTGCGCGCCGAATTCGACGCACTGCTGCAGGGCCGCGACCCCGCCACGGTGGTGCACCAATGCGGCAGCGGCGTCAGCGCCCTGCCCAATCTGATTGCCATGGAAGTGGCGGGCTACGCCCCCACCAGGCTGTTTGCCGGCAGCTGGAGCGAATGGTGCTCGGATGCGAGCCGGTCGGTGGAGCGGGGCTGAGTCCTTGCCCCCACTCTCCCGCTGCCGCTGCGGCGGCGCTGCGAAAAAGCCCTGCGATGCAGGGCTTTTTCTTTGTCTATTGGCACAAGGTGTTCGCGCAGGCGCTCTTTATTTATGAGCATTCATCGCTTACAAGGAAAGCGCTAGAAGCCTATTTTACTGATGAAAATTCTGTCTCAACTAGGCCTCCACGGCGAATTGAATCCTGTGCGCAAAAGGGATTCCGAAGTCGAGGGGCGAACTCGTGGCTTCGGGATAACACCTCACAGCCACATCTGAGACAAGTACCTCCTCAGGCTGTTCTGATCTCGATACTCAGGCAGGCCCCTAAAACCCCGCCCCTGGTTGGGCCAGATACTCCAGCTCCTGCTCGGTGCTGGTACGCCCCAGCATGGCGTTGCGGTGGGGAAAGCGGCCAAAGCGTTCGATCACCTCGCGGTGGCGCAGCGCGTAGTCCAGGGTGCCGGCCAGAAACTCGCGGGTGTCGGGCGTGGCTTCCTGGGCCAGTTGCTCAAAGGCGACCACGCTGTGGTTTTGCATATTGAGGTCTTCGGCATGTTCCAGCGGCAGATAGCAAAAAATGCGCGCTGCGGCAGGCACGCTGTCGTCGCTGTCATGACCGTGGGAGACGCCATCCAGAGCCAGTTGCAGGGCCTGGGCATCGCCAGCAAAACTTTTGGGCGTGCCCCGGTGGGCATTGCGCATGAACTGGTCCAGCACGATGAGCACGGCCAGCCGCCCCAGGGGTGTCGCCACCTCATGGTCCAGACGGCCCGCCAGGGCCTCTTGCATCACGGCGCCGAAGCGGTGGCGGATTTCCTCGTCCACGGCTTCCGACTTCGTGAACCACAGCTGCTTGCGCGCCAGCGCCGAGGCATTGCTGGGCTGCTCGGCACCCAGCCAGTACTCCAGCACCTGTGCCAGTCTTGGGTCCAGCGGCGGCTGGCTTGTTTGCAGGGTGAACACCATTTCTCTCTCCTTGTTTCAGCACCGTAACCCGCATGGTAGTGCGCGCTGCAGCCATTGACGGCAATACCACAGCCCCACACCACGGCGCCCGCGGTGCAAAGCCGCAAAGCACAACGCCACGGACCTTGGCCCGTGGCGTTGATGCATCAAAGAGCCGGTGCCGGACCAGTGCCAGCCCCTCACCCCGGCCCTCTCCCCAAAGGGGCGAGGGAGCCAGACAGGGAAGCACACATGCCAGAGCGCCGCGCAAGGGCCGCCCCGCCGCGCTGGTGCCCTCCCCCTCCGGCGCAGAGCGCCAGAGAGGAGGAAGACGCGCAGCGGCGCAAGGGAGTGCTTTATGTCAAGCCGTTCCGTTCTTGCATCGTGTCAGCCAGCCAATGATCTCGCCCATGATGCCGCGGCGGAAGGCCAGCACGCAGATCACAAAGATCAGGCCGGTGACGATGGTCACCGACTCGCCCAGCGTGGTGAACCATTCCACGCCGGTGAGCTTGGCCAGGAAAGCACCGAAGTCGCCAATCTTGTTTTCCAGCGCCACCACCACGGCCGAGCCGACGATGGGGCCGGACAGCGTGCCCAGGCCACCCATCAAGGTCATCAAGATCACATGGCCCGAGGTGGTCCAGTGTGCATCCGACAGCGTGGCAAAGCCCAGCACCAGGGTCTTGAGCGAGCCCGCCAGGCCGGTGAGCGCGGCCGACAGCACAAAGGCCAGCAGCTTGAAGCGGTTCACGTCATAGCCCAGCGAGATGGCGCGCGGCTCGTTTTCCTTGATGGCCTTGAGCACCTGGCCAAAGGGCGAATGCACGGTGCGCACGATCAGCAAGAAGGCCAGGGTCACCACCGCCAGGGCCACGTAGTACATGGTCAGGTCGCTGGACAGGTCGATCAGGCCGAACAATTTTCCGCGCGGCACGCCTTGCAGCCCGTCCTCGCCGCCCGTGAACGGGGCTTGCAGAAAGACGAAGAACAGCATCTGCGCCAGTGCCAGGGTGATCATCGAGAAATAAATGCCCTGGCGGCGGATGGCCAGCCAGCCCGCAACCAGGCCGAGGGCGGCACCAGCCAGGGTGCCCAAGATGAGGCCCAGCTCGGGCGTGACGGCCCAGGCCTTGATCGAATAACCCGCCACATAGGCAGCACCGCCCAGAAAGGCGGCATGGCCGAAGGACAGCAAGCCGGTGTAGCCCAGCAGCAGATTGAAGGCCGAGGCGAACAGCGCGAAGCACATCAGCTTCATGACGAACACCGGATAGGCCCCGAAGAAGGGGGCGGCGATCAGGCCCAGCAGCAGCAGGCCGTAACCGAGGGAAGCGAGTTTCTTGGAGTTCATGTGGCGTGCCCCTGCTTACTTTTCTTTGCCGAACAGGCCGGCGGGGCGGATCAGGAGAACGATGACCATGATGAAGAACACCACGGTGGAGGAAGCTTCGGGCCAGAAGACCTTGGTCAGGCCTTCGACGATCCCCAGGCCCAGGCCGGTGAGGATGGCGCCCATGATGGAGCCCATGCCGCCAATCACCACCACGGCAAACACCACGATGATGAGGTTCTGCCCCATCAGCGGCGTGACCTGGTAGACGGGTGCGGCCAGCACGCCGGCAAAGGCGGCCAGGCCCACGCCGAAGGCATAGGTCAGGGTGATCATCACCGGCACGTTCACGCCGAAGGCTTCCACCAGGCGGGGGTTTTCGGTGCCGGCGCGCAGGTAGGCGCCGATGCGGGTCTTCTCAATCACATACCAGGTGGCAAAGCACACCACCAGCGAGGCCACCACCACCCAGGCACGGTAGTTGGGCAGGATCATGAAGCCCAGATCGGTCGCGCCCTCCAGCAGCTCGGGCGTGTCGTAGCCCAGGCCGGAAACGCCGTAGACCGAGCGGAACAAGCCCTCGATCAGCAGCGACAGGCCCAGCGTGAGCAAGAGGCCATACAGGTGATCGAGCTTGTAGATCCAGCGCAGCAAGAAGCGCTCGATGAACACGCCAAACAGCCCGACGATGAAGGGGGCCAGGATCAGCATGACCCAGTAATTGATCTCGAAATAGTTCATGGCCATCCAGGTGACCATCGCTCCGAGCATGAACAGTGCGCCATGCGCAAAGTTGATCACATTGAGCAGGCCAAAGATCACGGCCAGGCCCAAGCTCAGAATCGCGTAAAACGAGCCGTTGACGAGCCCCAGCAAGAGCTGGCTCATCAGGCCCGGCAATGACACACCGAAGATTTCCATGGGGACAAACACAAAAGGGGGAAAGGGAAATGCCCTGCTGGCACCGGCCCCCACCTGCAGGCGGAGGCCGGGCCGCGCACTAGCACCTTAGGTACTCAGGCGCAGCGGCTGCGGCTTACTTCCAGAGCGCGCACTTGGTTTCGGCCTTGGTGGTCCACACCTGGTCGGCCGGCAGCTTGGTGACGACCTTGTAGTAGTCCCATGCTTCCTTGGATTCCTTGGGTGCCTTGACCTGCATGAGGTACATGTCGTGGGCGTAGCGGCCGTCGGGACGGATCACGCCCTGGCCGTAGAAGTCCTTCAGCGGCGTGCTCTTGAGCACGGCCATGACCTTGTCCGCGTCGGTGGTTCCGGCCTTTTCCACGGCCTTCAGGTAGTTGGTGGTGGCGGAGTAGTTGGCGGCCTGAATGTCGGTGGGCATGCGCTTGGTCTTGGCCATGAACTTCTTGCCGAAGGCGCGGGTTTCATCGTTCAGGTTCCAGTCCCAGCTGGTGGTCAGCAACAGGCCTTCGGTGTTCTTCAGACCCAGGCTGTGGATGTCGGTGAGGAACACCAGCAGGCCGGCCATCTTCATGCTCTTGTTGATACCGAACTCGCGCGCAGCCTTGACGGCATTGATCATGTCACCGCCCGCATTGGCCAGGCCCAGGATCTGGGCCTTGCTGTTCTGGGCCTGCAGCAGGAAGGAAGAGAAGTCCGAAGCGTTCAGCGGGTGCTTGACCGCACCCACCACCTTGCCACCCTTGGCCTCGATGACCTTGGTGGTGTCGGCTTCCAGCGAGTGGCCGAAGGCGTAGTCGGCGGTCAGGAAGAACCAGCTCTTGCCGCCTTGGTCCACCACCGCACCACCCGTGCCACGGGCCAGGGCCACGGTGTCGTAGGCGTAGTGCACGGTGTAAGGGGTGCACTGCTCGTTGGTCAGGGCCGAGGCGCCAGCGCCGTTGTTGAAGTAAACGCGCTTCTTCTCCGCAGCCACCTTGGCCAGGGCCAGGGCCACGCCGGAGTTGGTGCCGCCAAACAGCATGGTCAGGTTCTGGGTGTCGATCCACTCGCGGGCCTTGGTGGCGGCGATGTCTGGCTTGTGCTGGTGGTCTTGCGTCAGCAACTCAATGGGCTTGCCCAGCACCTTGCCGCCAAAGTCGTCGATGGCCATCTGGATGGCGGTGGCGCCGTTCTTGCCGTCCACGTCGGCGTAGTTGCTGGACATGTCGGTGATGAAGCCGATCTTCACCTTCTCTTGTGCCTGGGCCTGGAGCTGGACGCTAGCGCCCAGCAGGCCGGTGGCGGTCAGTGCCAGAGCGAGGGCTTTCATCGAGAATGCTTGCATGGTTTTGTCTCCTTGAATTCGGAATCGTTTAGGGCTTGGAAGCGCTGTGCATCTTGCACAAGCAGCTCCTGTTCTGAGAGTGGATGCCTGGCGCGGGCTGCGCTCAGACCCCCAGCAATTCATTGAGTACAGACATCTTTTCCTGCAGCTGTGCGGACTCAAAACGCTCGACGATGCAGCCGTGCTCCATCACATAAAAGCGGTCAGCCAGCGGTGCGGCGAAGCGGAAGTTCTGCTCCACCATCACCACCGTATAGCCCTTGGCCCGCAGCATGGTGATCATGCGGGCCAGGGTCTGAACGATCACGGGGGCCAGGCCTTCCGAGATTTCGTCCAGCAGCAACAGGCGTGCGCCCGTACGCAGAATGCGGGCCACGGCCAGCATCTGCTGCTCCCCACCCGACAGTCGCGTGCCCTGGCTGTGGCGGCGCTCGTAGAGGTTGGGGAACATTTCGTAGATCTCGTCCACGCTCATGCCTTTTTCGCCGGTCTTCAGCGGCGGGGGCAGCATCAGGTTTTCCTCGCAGGACAGGCTGGAGAAAATGCCGCGCTCCTCGGGGCAGTAGCCCACGCCCAGGTGGGCAATCTTGTGCGTGGGCAGGTGGATGGTCTCCACCCCGTTGACCTTGATCGAGCCCTTGCGTGCGCCGGTCAGTCCCATCACGGCACGCATGGTGGAGGTACGCCCTGCACCGTTGCGGCCCAGCAGCGTCACCACCTCACCGGGCTGCACCACGATGTCCACACCATGCAGCACATGGGATTCGCCATACCAGGCCTGCAGCTGCTTGATCTCCAGTGCCGGCGTATTCGTCTTGTTATTCATGCTCAATGCGCCCCTTGCAACTGGCCATCGGTGGTGCCCATGTAGGCCTCCATCACCTGCGGATTCTTGGACACCTCTTCATACGGCCCCTCGGCCAACACCGCACCGCGTTGCAGCACGGTGATGCGGTCGGCAATGGAGGAGATCACCTTCATGTTGTGCTCCACCATCAAGATGGTGCGGCCGGCCGAGACTTTCTTGATCAGCTGCGTCACGCGGTCCACGTCTTCGTGGCCCATGCCCTGGGTGGGTTCGTCCAGCAGCATCAGCTCGGGCTCCATGGCCAGCGTGGTGGCAATTTCCAGCGCCCGCTTGCGGCCATAGGGCAGATTGACCGTGACCTCATCGGCCAGGTCTTCCAGACCCACTTCGGTCAGCAGCTCCATGGCGCGGCCGTTGAGCTGGTCCAGCAGTTTTTCGCTGCGCCAGAAATGGAATTCCGTGCCCAGCTTGCGCTGCAGACCCACGCGCACGTTTTCCATCAAGGTCAGATGGGGGAACACGGCCGAGATCTGAAAGGAGCGGATAACGCCACGGCGCGCAATCTGCGCGGGCGCTTCACGGGTGATGTCCGCACCGTTGAATTTGATGGTGCCCGAGCTGGGCACCAGAAACTTGGTCAACAGGTTGAAGCATGTGGTTTTGCCTGCGCCGTTGGGCCCGATCAGGGCGTGAATGCTGCCGCGCTTGACGTCCAGATTGACGTTGCTCACGGCGGTGAAACCCTTGAACTCCTTGGTCAGGTTCCGGGTTTCCAAAATGACATCGCTCATCGCTGCAGTCCCACTTCCAGGTTGAGAAGGCGCCGTCACCGGCCTGTTCCCATGCCGCGCCATCCATGTTTTATGCTGCAGCGCATCCTACGGAGGGGGCTGCTCCACCGCACTGGGAGTAATGCGTAAGACTTACAACCTAAGCACAAACCCTAGACTTCACAAATAACCAAAATCACCTGAAATTTCAATCACTTGCGATACAGAGCCAGTCGTATTGCGCGCATAAGGCTGTCGCCTTTTCCGTGCTTCGGCAGCTTTTTGTCAGCTTGCATGCAAACAAGCCGGTCTGCGTGGATATGCAGGCCACAAAAAAGCGCCTCGAGAGGCGCTTGGGATCGATGGGAAGAAAAAAGAGGAGGCCTTACTGCAAGGTTTCCTTGGCTCCGTCGGGCAAGGCCAGCGGCAGCACGCCTATGCCCTCATCCAGCAGCTCCATGGCCTCACGGGGCGTGGCCTGGCCGCGGATGCCGCGTTCTTCCACCTCACCCCGGTGGATGCGCCTAGCCTCGTCGGCAAAGCCTGCACCCACATCTTCGGTCTGCTGTGCAATGCGCCGGCTCATCTGCAGCCAGGCCGCTTGCAGGGCTCGCAGGCGCTCATCCGCAACAGAGGGGGCAGAGGCTGGCGCAGGCGCTACGGATTCAGAAGCCGCAGCCGCACTCTGTACGGGCGCTGCGCCCAGATTCAATCGGGGGGCACTCAAGCCCTTGCGCACCTGCACGCTGTTGCACAGGGGGCAGGCAATCAGGTCGCGGGCCAGCTGGCTTTGGAAGTCGTCTTCCGAGCCGAACCAGCCCTCGAACACATGGCCTTGGCTGCAATGCAGATCAAACACCTTCATGGCCCGTCGTCCTTTATCTCTGCCCCCATGGCATTGCGCTTTACGCGCAACCCATGGAGCAGATACATGCCCCATGCCTGGGCTGGCATCCGCCTCCGGCACAGCCAGAGAGGGGAAAGGCGCAAAGCGCCACAGGGGATGCGGTCATATCAGGCACTCAGGCCACTGCGCGGCGGCCCTGGCCCAGGTAGCGATGGACAAAACCGGGGAAGGCCAGCGTCAGGAACAGCGTGGCGGTCACGGCGTAGAACTCCCAGCCCTGGGGGTAGATCTGGCCGGCACGGTGCTCCAGCGCCAGGGCCAGGCCTCCGACCAGGAAATACAGCAGCAGCAGCTCCAGCAAGCGGCCCCACAGGGGTTTGCGCGGACGCGCCGCCGGGCCGGCCAGCAGCCAGCGCTCATTCAGAAAAGGCAAATTGGCTGCCACAAGGGCAGCCAATATCACGAGCCAGATAGAAGCAGTTTGGGTCACGCTTCGATTCTAGGGCCTCAAGACGCCAAAGAGCGCACTATCGCATCGGCGCACAGGGACATCAGTGCGCCAGGGAAGATGCCCAGCAGCAGCACCAGGGCACCGTTGACGGTGAGCACGGCGCGCACATCGAAGGGGGCCGACACCGTGGTGGCGGTCAGAGGCTTGTCGAAGTACATGACCTTGACGACGCGCAGGTAGTAGAAGGCACCCACCAGCGACATGATGACCGCGAACACCGCCAGACCGATATACAGCGCCTGGCCCGAAGCCACCAGCGCTTGCAGCACGGACAGCTTGGCGTAAAAGCCCACCAGCGGAGGGATACCGGCCATGGAGAACAGGCAGGCAGCCATCACACCAGCGTACAGCGGGCTGCGCTGGTTCAGGCCGGCCAGGTCGGAGATTTCTTCGCTCTCGAAGCCTTCACGCGACAGCAGCAGGATCACGCCGAAGCTGGCCAGGGTGGTCAGCACATAGGTCACCACGTAGAACATGGCGGAGCTGTAGGCGCTTTCCACGCTCGCGGGGTTGACGTTGCCGTCCACCACACCCGACAGCAAGCCCAGCAGCACAAAGCCCATCTGCGAGATGGTGGAGTAGGCCAGCATGCGCTTGAGGTTGGTCTGCATGATGGCAGCCAGGTTACCCACCAGCAGCGAGCCCACGGCCAGCACCATCAGCATCTGCTGCCAGTCGATGGCCAGCGGCAGCAGGCCGTCGACCAGCACGCGCATCACCATGGCGAACGCGGCCAGCTTGGGCGCGCCACCGATCAGGGCGGTAATGGCCGTAGGCGCGCCCTGGTAGACGTCGGGCACCCACATGTGGAAAGGCACCACGCCCAGCTTGAAGGCCAGACCTGCCACCACAAACACCAGGCCGAACACCAGCACCTGGTGCTTGAGCTGACCGGAGTTGATGGCCTTGAACACCTCACCGATGTCCAGCGAACCAGTGGCGCCGTAGATCATGGAAATGCCATACAGCAGGAAGCCCGAAGCCATGGCGCCCAGCACAAAGTACTTCATGGCGGCTTCGGTCGACGTGGCGTGGTCGCGGCGCAATGCCACCAGCGCGTAGCTGGACAGCGTCAGCAACTCCAGGCCGAGGTACAGCAGCAGGAAGTTGTTGCCGGAGATCATGATGAACATGCCCAGCAGCGCAAAGATGGACAGGGTGAAGAACTCACCACCGCGCAGCATGTCGCGATCGGCCGCATAGGGACGGCCGTAGACCAGCGTCACCATCACGGCGATGGTGGCGAAGCACTTGAGCCAGTTGCCCATGGCGTCGGAGACCACCATATTGCCCCAGCCATAGAAGGTGTTGCCGCTTGCGGCATACATGCCCTGCATGACGGCCACCACGGCCAGGGTCAGCATGGTCAGTACATAGGTGCCGGTGCGGCGGGGGCTCTTGATGCCCAGATCTACCAAGGCGATTACGCACCCCATGACCAGGAGCACGATCTCCGGGTAGATCGAAAGCCAGCTGATGTTGTCAATCATCTCGAATCTCTCAGTTCATTCCTGTCAGGGGAGCTTGCTCTGTGCCACATGCTGCAGCAGCTGGGCCACCGAAACATCCATCACATCCGTGAAGGGCTTGGGATAGATGCCCATGTACAGCACGGCAACGGCCAGCACGCCCAGAATCAGGAACTCGCGGCAGTTGATGTCCTTCAGTTCCTTGACATGGTCATTGGCGACCGGGCCCAGGTAGACACGCTTGTACATCCACAAGTTGTAGGAGGCACCGAAGATCAGCGCCGTGGCTGCGCCCAGGCCGACCCAGAAGTCGAACTTGACGGAGGCCAGGATCACCATCCACTCACCCACGAAGCCAGCCGTGGCAGGCAGACCGCTGTTGGCCATGGCAAACAGCAGGGCGAAGGCCGCGAACTTGGGCATGGTGTTGACCACGCCGCCGTAGGCTGCGATGTCACGCGAATGCACACGGTCATACAGCACGCCGATGCACAGGAACATGGCGCCCGAGACAAAGCCGTGGGCAATCATTTGCACGATGCCGCCAGCCACGCCCAGGTCATTGAAGATGAAGAAGCCCAGGGTCACAAAGCCCATGTGCGCCACGGACGAGTAGGCCACCAGCTTCTTCATGTCGGTCTGCACCAGGGCCACCATGCCCACGTAGATCACGGCAATCAGCGACAGCGCAATCATCAGCCAGGCCCATTCACGGGCGGCGTCAGGGGCAATGGGCAGGGAGAAGCGCAGGAAGCCATAGGCGCCCAGCTTCAGCATGATGGCGGCCAGCACGGCGGAGCCGCCGGTAGGCGCTTCCACGTGCACGTCGGGCAGCCAGGTGTGCACCGGGAACATGGGCACCTTCACCGCAAAGGCGGCGAAGAAGGCAAAGAAGATCAGCGTCTGGGCCGTGCCGCTCAAGGGCAGCTTGTGCCAGGTCTGGATGTCGAAACTGCCACCGGACTGGTTGTACAGATAGATCAGCGCAACCAGTGTGAGCAGCGAGCCCATCAAGGTGTACAGGAAGAACTTGAAGGCCGCGTAGATCTTGTTCGGACCGCCCCAGATACCAATGATGAGGTACATGGGGATCAGGGTGGCTTCGAAGAAGACGTAGAACAGCAGACCGTCCAGTGCGCAGAACACGCCCACCATCAGACCCGACAGGATCAAAAAGGCGCCCATGTACTGGTTCACACGTTCGGTGATGTTGGTCCAGGAAGCCAGCACCACGATCACCGTGATGAAGGCCGTCAGCGGCACAAACCAGAACGACAGACCATCCAGGCCCAGGTGGTAGTGGATATTGAAGCGCTCAATCCACAGTGTCTTTTCGACAAACTGCATATTGGCCGTAGACGTGTCGAAACCGGCAATCAACGGCAGCGTGACAAGCAGACCCAGCACTGCACCGATCAAGGCCAGCCAGCGCACAGTGCGGACCTGCCCTTCACGGCCCAGGGCCAGCAAGAGGACACCAAAGGCGATCGGTGTCCAGATAGCAAGACTCAACAATCCCATTTTTCTACTTCCTTATTTGTTGAGCCACACGAAATAGGTCATGAGCAGGAAGATGCCCAGGATCATGACCAATGCGTAGTGGTAGATGTAGCCAGACTGGAGACGGCGCACCAGTGCGGCAATCTTGCCCACCAGCTTCCAGGATCCATTGACAAGCACCCCATCGATCAGGGTCTGGTCACCGGCCTTCCACAGCCCCGTGCCAATGCAGCGTGCACCGCGGGCAAAGACGTTCTCGTAGACCCAGTCCACGCCGTACTTGCCTTCCAGCACCTGGTACAGGCCGATCTTTTGCGAGAACGACTTGATGGCAGCCGGAATGCTGGGAATGACCATGTAGAACACATAGGACACCACCACGCCCGCCAGAGCCAGCCAGAAAGGCGCAGCCTGGAAGCCATGCAGTGCCATGGGCACCCAACCGTGGATCTCTTGTGCCAGCTCGGCCATGGCGTGGTGCTTGGTGGCGTCGACAAAGATCACGCCCTTGAAGAAGTCACCGAACAGCATGGGCATCAGCGCCATGGCACCGATCACCACCGAAGGAATGGCCAGCAGCACCAGAGGGCCGGTCACCACCCAGGGCGACTCATGCGGCTTGGCATCATGGCCATGACCGTGGTGGTCATCGTGCGCATGGTGCTCGTCATGGTGGGCATCGGGGTTCTGGTCGTAGCGCTCCTTGCCGTGGAAGACGATGAAGTACAGGCGGAAGGAGTAGAAGGCCGTGATGAACACACCAGCCAGCACCGCAAAGTAGGCAAAGCCAGCTGCAGGCAGGTTGGAGGCGTGCACCGCTTCAATGATGGCGTCCTTGGAGTAGAAGCCCGAGAAGAACGGCGTGCCGATCAAAGCCAGATTGCCCAGCAGGAAGGTGATCCAGGTGATGGGCATGTACTTGCGCACGCCACCCATCCAGCGGATGTCCTGGTTGTGGTGCATGCCCATGATGACCGAGCCCGCACCGAGGAACAGCAAGGCCTTGAAGAAGGCGTGCGTCATCAGGTGGAAGGTAGCCACCGAGTAGGCAGACACACCCAGAGCCACCGTCATGTAACCCAGCTGCGACAGCGTGGAATACGCAATCACGCGCTTGATGTCGTTCTGGATGATGCCCAGAATGCCCATGAACAGGGCCGTGATGGCGCCGATCACCAGGATGAAGTTCAGCGCGGTGTCCGACAGCTCATACAGCGGCGACATGCGCGAGACCATGAAGATACCTGCCGTCACCATGGTGGCGGCGTGGATCAGCGCGGAGATGGGGGTCGGGCCTTCCATCGAATCCGGCAGCCAGGCATGCAGCGGGAACTGGGCCGACTTGCCCATGGCACCGATGAACAGGCAGATGGCCGTGACCGTCACCAGCAGCCATGCCGTACCCGGCAGCAGCGTGTTCTGGATCTCGGGCAGCTTGGCAAAGATTTCTGCGTAGTTGAAGGTGCCGGTGTAGGCAGCGATCAGGCCGATGCCCAGGATGAAGCCAAAGTCACCCACACGGTTGACCAGGAAGGCCTTCATGTTGGCGAAGGTGGCCGAGGGCTTCTTGAAATAGAAACCGATCAGCAGATAGGACACCAGACCCACGGCTTCCCAGCCGAAGAACAGCTGCAGCAGGTTGTTGCTCATCACGAGCATCAACATGGAGAAGGTGAACAGCGAGATGTAGGAGAAGAAACGGTTGTAGCCGTCATCTTCTTCCATGTAGCCGATGGTGTAGATGTGCACCATCAGCGACACAAAGGTCACCACGCACATCATCATGGCAGTGAGGCTGTCGATCAGGAAACCGATCTCCATCTTCAGGCTGCCCACCGTCATCCATTCATAGATGGTCTGATCGAAAGTGGCTCCGTCGAAAACGACGGACTGGAACGTCATCGCGGAGAGGACGAACGCAATCAACACCCCGAGGATGGTGAGGGAACGACTGGCCGCGCGACCAAATTTGTTGCCGCCAAAGGCAGTGCCGAATATGCCTGCCAACGCGGAGCCCGCCAGCGGTGCCAATGGCACCGCCAGGAGCATGGATGCAGAGAGGGTTTGACTCATTCTTCTGGACCTTGCTAAGACGGGCGACTCAGCCCTTCAGGGCGTTGAGATCTTCCGCATTGATGCTGGACTTGTTGCGGAACAGCAGCACCAGGATGGCGAGGCCGATGGCCGATTCGGCCGCTGCCACCGTCAGGATGAAAAACACGAACACTTGGCCGTGCATGTCACCCAGGTAATGCGAAAACGCGACGAAGTTCATGTTCACCGACAGCAGCATCAATTCGATGGCCATCAGCAGCACGATGAGGTTCTTGCGGTTCAGGAAAATCCCGATCACCGACATGGCGAACAGCATCGCACCCAAGGTCAGGAAATGTCCCAGTGTGAGCGTCATGCCTTCTTCTCCTCGACAACGGTTGCGTCCACAGGCGCGGGGGCCTGGGTGCTGGGCATCTTGACCATGGTCAGACGGTCTTCGGCACGCACGCGCACCTGCAGCGAAACGCTGATGGCCTTGTTGTCCTTGCGCTTGCGCAGGGTCAGGGCAATGGCCGTGATCATGGCAACCAGCAAAATCACCGAGGCGATCTCGATCGGGTACAGATACTGTGTATACAGCAGCTTGCCCAGTGCCTGGGTGTTGGAGTAAGGCAGCACCTGGCCTGCAGCATTCAGCAGCTCGGCCACAGGCTTGGGTTCATCCATGCTGCTGAAGCCACCCATCACCACCAGAACCATCTCGAAAGTGATGACCGCGCCGATCAAGGCTGCCAGCGGGAAATGCCGCCAGAAACCGCGCCGCACGGTATCGATGCGGATGTCCAGCATCATCACCACGAACAGGAAGAGCACCAGCACCGCACCCAGGTACACCAGCACCAGGGCAATGGCCAGGAATTCAGCCTTCAGCAGCAGCCACACGGCCGCAGCTTGCGAGAAGGCCAGAATCAGATTGAGCACAGCGTGCACAGGGTTGCGCGCCGTGATGACCCGGAAGGCTGCAAACAGCAGCACCGCCGAGAAGAGATAGAAAAAACCAGTCTTGGCATCCATGATTCGAATCTTTCTGGATCAGGAGCCGCTTCAGCGGTACTTGGCATCGGCTGCCTTGGCAGCGGCGATGTCGGCTTCATAGCGGTCACCCACGGCCAGCAACATGTCCTTGGTGAAGTACAGGTCGCCACGCTTTTCACCGTGGTATTCAAAGATCTGTGTTTCCACGATCGAGTCGACCGGGCAGCTCTCTTCGCAGAAACCGCAGAAGATGCACTTGGTCAGGTCGATGTCGTAGCGCGTGGTACGGCGCGAACCGTCGTCACGCACATCCGACTCGATGGTGATGGCCATGGCGGGGCACACGGCTTCGCACAGCTTGCAGGCAATGCAGCGCTCTTCACCGTTTTCATAGCGGCGCAGCGCGTGCAGGCCACGGAAGCGTGGCGACAGCGGGGTCTTTTCCTCGGGGAACTGAATCGTCACACGGCGCGAAAACGCGTAGCGACCGGTCAGTACCATGCCCTTGGCCAGCTCCCAGAGCATGAAGCTCTTGAGGAAATCCTTGAAGGAAAATGGGGTTGCAGCAACAGCAGACATTCTTCGTATCCCCGCTTAGTTCCAGATGTTCCAAGGCGAGTGCAACCAGGCACCCACGATGACCAGCCACACCAGGGTGACGGGAATGAAGATCTTCCAGCCCAGACGCATGATCTGGTCATAGCGGAAGCGCGGGAAAGTAGCGCGGATCCAGATGAAGCAGGACACCACCATGAAGGTCTTGATGGCCAGCCAGATCCAGCCCGGCACGAAGGACAGCACATCCAGCGGAGGCAACCAGCCACCCAGGAACATGATCACCGCCAGGATGGACACCAGCCACATGCTGGCGTATTCGGCCAGGAAGAAGACGGCAAAGCCCATGCCCGAGTACTCGACCATGTGGCCAGCCACGATTTCCGACTCGCCTTCCACCACGTCAAAGGGGTGACGGTTGGTTTCGGCCACCACGGAGATCAGGTAGACGATGAAGATAGGCAGCAGCGGCAGCCAGTTCCACGACAGAATGCCCACGCCCATGCTGGCGAACTGGCCCTGGCCTTGTCCCACCACGATCTGCGTCAGATTCATGCTGCCGCTGACCATGATGACCACCAAGAAGCAAAAGCCCATGGCGATTTCATAGCTCACCATCTGTGCCGAGGCACGCAGCGCGCCCAGGAAGGCGTACTTGGAGTTGGAAGCCCAGCCCGCAATGATCACGCCATAGACCTCGATGGAGGTGATGGCCATGACCAGCAGCAGGCCGGCATTCACGTCGGCCAGCACCACGTCGGGCGAAAAGGGAACCACCACCCAGGCAGCCAGTGCCGGCATGATGGCCATCACCGGGCCGACATAGAACAGGCCCTTGGCCGCAGCCGTGGGGAAAATCAGCTCCTTGGTCAGCAGCTTCAGGCCGTCGGCCATGGGCTGCAGCAAGCCCCAGGGGCCCACGCGGTTGGGACCGGGACGCGCTTGCATCCAGCCCAGCAGCTTGCGCTCCCACAGCGTCAGATAGGCCACCGCGATCATCAGCGGCGCCACGATGCAGATGATGCCCAGCAAGGCCCAGATGACGGGCCAGGCGGCACTCGCCCACCAAGAGGCTGCGACCATATTCAGGCCGCCGTTATAGATTGCGTCGATCATGCAGCGCCTCCTTCACGGGCCTCGCGCGCATCTGCCGTCAGTTGCAGCGCAGGCGCACGGCGAACGATGCTGTCCAATTGGTAAATGCTTGCGGTCACCGGGTCGGCGGCCGGCGTTGCCACCACGGCCGCAGCGGCGGTGGTGCGGTTGCTCAGCTCGGCAGTGAGCTGGCTGGTGCCGCCAGCGGCCACGGCCAGCACGTCTTGCGAGGACTCGAAGTCCATGCCCGACACGCCCAGCAGATTGCCCAGCACGCGCAGCACCTTCCAGGCCGGACGGGCTTCGCCTTGCGGCTTGACCACGGCGTGGAAACTCTGCACCAGGCCTTCGGCGTTGACGAAGCTGCCCGAGGTTTCGGTGAACGGGGCGATGGGCAGCAGCACATCGCTGAATTCCAGATTCGTCTTGAACGGGCTCAGCGTCACCACCATCTCGGCCTTGGACAGACCTTCGGCCGCCTTGGCACCCGCAGCCGTATCCAGCAGGGGTTCGTTGTTCAGCAGGATCACGGCCTTGGCCTGACCCGAGGTGATTTGCGCAGCGTTCAGGCCCTGGGCTTGCGGCTGGGCCTTGGCCCATTGTGCGCCCACGGTGTTGGCGGCTTCGGTGAGGTAGCCGACGGCTGCGCCGGTCTGCTCGCCAATCCACTGCGCCAGTGCCAGCAGGCTTTCCGCATGGGCATGGTGTGCAGCGGCATTGCCCAGCAGCACGGCCTTGCGCTCACCCGACAGCAGCGCTTGCGCGATGGCAGCGGCTTCCGCATTGCCGGCACCCGGCACGGGTGCGGCCACGCCCTTGGCCTGGGCCACGGCAGCGGCCACATCGGCCAGGGCCTGGGCCCAGTCGGTCGGAGCCACCACCGATGCCGTCACGGGCAGTGCCCAGTCGTACACGCGGCCATTGATGGCGAACACCTTGCAGCCCTTTTTGGCAGCCTGGCGAATGCGCTGTGCAAACAGCGGATGGTCCTTGCGCAGGTTGGAGCCCACGACCAGCACCGATTGCAGCTCGTTCAGCGCGGCAATAGGCATACCCAGCCAGCGCACGCCTTGTGCGGCGGCGAATTCGCCATGGCGCAGGCGCCAGTCGATGCTGTCGCTGCCCACGCCGCGCACCAGGGCAGCGGCCAGGTACAGCTCTTCCAGCGTGCTGTGCGGGCTGACCAGGGCGGCAACGCTGTTGGCACCATGGTCGTTCTTGATGTTGCGCAGGCCGTTGGCCACGTATTCCAGTGCGGTCTGCCAGTCGACTTCCTTCCACTCGCCGCCTTGCTTGAGCATGGGGCGGGTCAGGCGGTCTTCGCCATTGAGCGCTTCATAGGAGAAGCGATCGCGGTCGGCAATCCAGCATTCGTTGACGGCTTCGTTCTCGAACGGCACGACGCGCATCACACGGTGGTTCTTGACCTGCACGATCAGATTGGCACCGGTGGAGTCATGGGGCGAGACCGACTTGCGGCGTGACAGCTCCCAGGTACGGGCGCTGTAGCGGAAGGGCTTGCTGGTCAAGGCGCCCACGGGGCAGATGTCGATCATATTGCCCGACAGCTCGGAGTCCACGGTATCGCCCACCACGGTGGTGATTTCCGAGTGCTCGCCACGGTTGACCATACCGAGCTCCATGATGCCGGAGATCTCTTGGCCAAAACGCACGCAGCGGGTGCAGTGGATGCAGCGGCTCATTTCCTGCATGGAAATCAGCGGACCCACATCCTTGTGGAACACCACGCGCTTGTCTTCCTCGTAGCGCGAGCTGCCACCGCCATAGCCCACGGCCAGGTCTTGCAGCTGGCATTCGCCGCCCTGGTCGCAGATGGGGCAGTCCAGCGGGTGATTGATGAGCAAAAACTCCATCACCGATTGCTGGGCCTTGATGGCCTTGTCACTCTTGGTGCGCACGATCATGCCTTGCGTCACAGGCGTGGCGCAGGCAGGCATGGGCTTGGGAGCCTTCTCCACATCCACCAGACACATGCGGCAGTTGGCCGCGATGGACAGTTTCTTGTGGTAGCAGAAATGCGGGATATAGGTGCCGGCCTTCTCGGCTGCATGCATGACCATGCAGCCTTCAGCGACCTCCACCTTTTTACCGTCCAGTTCAATTTCAACCATATGCTTATCTCGCGATCAGGCGGCCTTGGCAGCCTGTTTGGAAGCGTTCTGGATCTTCGCTTCGAACTCGTGGCGGAAGTGCTTGATCATGGCGCGCACCGGCATGGCCGCTGCATCGCCCAGGGCGCAGATGGTGCGACCCATGATGTTCACGGACACGGAGTCCAGCAACTCGATGTCTTCCGGACGGCCTTCGCCGTGCTGGATGCGGTTCACCACGCGCCACAGCCAGCCCGTGCCTTCGCGGCAGGGCGTGCACTGGCCGCAGGATTCGTGCTGGTAGAAATAGGACAGGCGCAGCAGGCTCTCGACCATATCGCGCGAGTCGTCCATCACGATCACGGCGCCCGAGCCCAGCATGGAGCCGGCCTTGGAGATGGAGTCGTAGTCCATCGTGCATTCCATGATGATGTCGGCCGGCAACACGGGCGAGGACGAACCACCAGGGATCACAGCCTTGAGCTTGCGACCGGTGCGCACACCACCCGCCAGCTCGAGCAGCTTGGAGAACGGCGTGCCCATGGGCACTTCGTAGTTGCCAGGCAGGTTCACGTCACCGCTGACCGAGAAGATCTTGGTGCCGCCGTTGTTGGGCTTGCCGCACTCCAGGTAGGCCTGGCCGCCGTTGCGGATGATCCAGGGGACGGCCGCAAAGGTTTCGGTGTTGTTGATGGTGGTCGGCTTGCCATACAGGCCGAAGCTGGCCGGGAATGGCGGCTTGAAGCGGGGCTGGCCTTTTTTGCCTTCCAGCGATTCCAGCAGCGCGGTTTCTTCACCGCAGATGTAGGCACCGAAACCATGGTGACCATGCAGCTGGAAGCTGAAGCTGCTGCCCAGGATGTTGTCACCCAGATAGCCAGCGGCACGCGCCTCTTCCAGGGCGGCTTCAAAACGCTCGTAGGCGTCGAAGATTTCGCCGTGGATGTAGTTGTAGCCCACCGTGATGCCCATGGCGTAGGCAGCAATGATCATGCCCTCGATCACGATATGGGGGTTGTGCACCAGGATCTCGCGGTCCTTGCAGGTGCCCGGCTCGCCCTCGTCCGAGTTGCACACCAGGTGCTTCTGGCCGGGGAAGGTGCGGGGCATGAAGCTCCACTTCAGGCCGGTGGGGAAGCCCGCACCGCCGCGACCGCGCAGGCCGGATTCCTTCAGGGTGGCGATGACCTGGTCTTGCGTCAGGCCTTCGCTGCCATCCTTGCCCAGCAGCTTGCGCAGGGCTGCATAGCCACCACGCGCTTCATAGTCCTTGATGGACCAGTTGCTGCCATTCAGATCGGCATAGATCTGGGGGTTGATGTGGCGGCCATGAAAGCAGGTCTCGTTGCCGGACGAAGCGAACTTGGCCAGCACCGCATTGGCGGCGGGATTGTTCAGGATGCCACTCATGCCTTGCCCTCCGCAGCGCGCAGGCCGTCCACCAGCTCGTCGAGCTTTTCATTGCTCATGAAGCTGCACATGCAGCGGTCGTTCACCAGCATCACGGGCGAGTCGGCGCAGGCGCCCAGACATTCCGACTGCTGCAGCGTGAACATGCCATCGGCCGTGGTCTCGCCCATCTTGATGCCCAGCTTGGATTCCAGGTGGTTCAAGGCCTTGTAGCCGTCACGCAGCTGGCATGGCAGATTGGTGCAGACGTTGAGCTTGTACTTGCCAACGGGCTGCTGGTTGTACATGTTGTAGAAGGTGGTGACTTCATGCACCGCAATCTGGGGCATCTCCAGCACTTCGGCGATGACCGCCTCGCTCTCGGGGCTGACCCAGCCCTGCTCTTGCTGAACGATGGACAAGCAGGCCATCACGGCAGACTGCTTCTGCTCGGGCGGGTACTTGGCCACCTCGCGCGCAAAGCGCGCCTTAGTCGCTTCAGTAATCATCGGTCAATCTCTCCGAACACGATATCCATGGTGCCGATGACGGCCACCACGTCAGACAGCATGTGTCCGCGAATCACCTCATCCATCATGGACAGGTGGGCAAAGCCCGGGGCACGAATCTTCACGCGATAAGGCTTGTTGGCCCCGTCGCTCACCATGTAGATACCAAACTCGCCCTTGGGATGTTCCACCGTTGCGTAGGCTTCGCCTTCGGGCACGGTAAAGCCTTCGGTGAAGAGCTTGAAATGGTGGATCAGCTCTTCCATGTTGGACTTCATGGCTTCGCGGGCCGGCGGCGCCACCTTGTGGTTCTCGGTGATCACCGGACCGGGGTTGGCACGCAGCCACTTCACGCACTGCTTGATCAGGCTGGTGGACTGGCGCATTTCGGCCATGCGCACCAGGTAGCGGTCATAGCAGTCGCCGGTCTTGCCCACGGGCACGTCGAAGTCCAGCTCGGAATACACCTCGTAGGGCTGCTTTTTACGCAGATCCCAAGCAATGCCGGAGCCACGCAACATGGGGCCGGTAAAGCCCATGTTGAGCGCGCGCTCGGCCGTCACCACGCCGATACCCACCATACGCTGCTTCCAGATACGGTTGTCCGTCAGCAGGGTTTCGTATTCATCCACGCACTTGGGGAAGCGGTTGGTGAAGTCTTCGATGAAGTCCAGCAGCGAGCCCTGGCGGTTCTTGTTCAGCTCGGCCACGCCCTTGGCGTTGCGCACCTTGCTGGCCTTGAACTGGGGCATGGTGTCCGGCAGGTCGCGGTAGACACCGCCCGGACGGAAGTAGGCCGCATGCATGCGCGCGCCGGACACGGCTTCGTACATGTCGAACAGGTCTTCACGCTCGCGGAAGGTGTACATCAGCACCGTGGAGGCACCGCAGTCCATGCCGTTCGAACCCAGCCACATCAGGTGGTTCAAGAGGCGCGTGATTTCGGAGAACAGCACGCGGATGTACTGGGCGCGCTTGGGCACTTCAAGGCCCAGCAGCTTTTCGATGGCCAGGCAATAAGCATGCTCGTTGCTCATCATGGACACGTAATCCAGTCGGTCCATATAGGGCAGCGACTGGATATAGGTCTTGTGCTCGGCCAGCTTTTCAGTCCCGCGGTGCAGCAGGCCCACGTGCGGGTCGGCACGCTGCACCACCTCACCGTCGAGCTCCAGCACCAGGCGCAACACACCGTGCGCAGCCGGGTGCTGAGGACCAAAGTTCAGGGAATAGTTTTTGATTTCTGCCATGATCGTCCACTAGGAGGCGCTACGCGCTTCAGTGCAGGCCTCCGTACTTTTCTTCGCGGATGATGCGCGGGGTGATCTCGCGCGGCTCAATGGTCACCGGCTGGTACACCACACGGCCCAACTCCTCGTCATAGCGCATTTCCACATAGCCAGACAGGGGGAAGTCCTTGCGGAAGGGATGGCCGATGAAGCCGTAGTCGGTCAGGATGCGGCGCAGGTCGTCATGGCCTTCAAACACGATGCCGTACAGGTCGAAGGCTTCGCGCTCGAACCAGTTGGCCGCGCTCCACAGCGGAGTCACCGAAGCCACCACCGGGTATTCGTCATCCTCGGCATAGACACGCACGCGAACGCGCTGGTTCAGGCTCACGGACAGCAGATGCGACACGGCAGCAAAACGGGCACCTTCGGTGCCCACTTCTGCATAGGTGGAGTAGTCCATGCCACACAGATCCACCAGCTGTTCAAACTGGCATTCCGGAGCATCGCGCAGCACTTGCATGGCGGCGTAATACTGGGGGGCAGACACCTCGACGGTGACCTCGCCCAGCGCGACTGTGACACTGCGGGCTTTTTCGCCCAAGGCAGCAGCCACCAGATCCCGAAGCTTTTCGGGCTGAATAGCGATTGCAGACATCTGAACTCCTTAGACGCGAGCGATGGTGTTCGTGCGGCGGATTTTTTGCTGCAGCTGGATGATGCCGTAGATCAGGGCTTCGGCAGTGGGGGGGCAGCCAGGCACGTACACATCCACAGGCACCACACGGTCGCAGCCGCGCACCACGGAATAGCTGTAGTGGTAGTACCCACCACCGTTGGCGCAGGAACCCATGGAGAGCACCCAGCGCGGCTCGGACATCTGGTCATACACCTTGCGCAGGGCCGGGGCCATCTTGTTGCACAGGGTGCCGGCCACGATCATCAGGTCGGACTGGCGCGGGCTGGGGCGAAACACTTCCGCACCGAAACGCGCCAGGTCATAGCGTGCTGCAGCGGCATGCATCATTTCCACTGCGCAGCAGGCCAGGCCGAACGTCATGGGCCAGATCGATCCGGTCTTGGCCCAGTTCACCACAGCGTCATAGCTGGTGGTGACAAAACCTTCCTTCATCACACCTTCGATCATCGTGTTTCCTCTTTGTATTTCGCTGTCATTCCCAGTCCAGGGCGCCTTTTTTCCACTCGTAGACAAAGCCCACGACCAGAACCGCCAGGAAGATCAGCACAGCAATGAAACCGGCCAAACCCACGTCCTGGAGCGCAACGGCCCAGGGCAACAGGAAAGCGATTTCCAAATCAAAAAGAATGAACAGAATGGCGACGAGGTAGTAGCGCACATCGAACTTGCCGCGGGCATCGTCGAAGGCCTCAAAGCCGCATTCGTAAGGGGAGTTCTTGGCATCATCCGGGCGGTTGGGGCCGAGCACGTAGCCGAGCACCAGGGGGCCGATGCCTACGGCCATGCCCACGATGATGAACAAGAGAACGGGGAGGTATTGATCGAGGTTCATCTTGAGGTCGCGTTTCCCGCTTGACCTTGCCCCGACCACTGCCTGATCAGGGCAGGCTTGTTATGTGTGGTGCCGTCGGCGAGACTCGAACTCGCACAGCTTTACGCCACTACCCCCTCAAGATAGCGTGTCTACCAATTCCACCACGACGGCTTTTTCGTCCCGAGTGCCTGGATGGCATGAGGAGCCTCCTCTAACAAAGGCTTTGGCTTTCCAGGCGATCCCCAGATTCTATCCTGAAAAACCCCTGCTCTGAGGATTTTTCAGGATGGTGCCCATTTATTTCGCAGGCACCTGCTCTGCTGCCGGCGCAGCAGGCTGCTGCACGGGTGCAGGCACGTCATTGACCACCGGAGCGGGCACTTCGGGGTTCAGCGCTGCAGGTGCAGGAATGCTGGCTGCGGGCGTGCTTTCCAGCACGCTGCCCGTGCTGGCAGCAGGGCGGCTGTTGCCCAGATAGGCCAGGGCCAAGGTGCAAACAAAGAACACCGTGGCCAACACGCCGGTGGTGCGCGACAGGAAGTTGGCACTGCCCGAGGCTCCAAACAGGCTGCCCGAGCTGCCGCTGCCAAAGGCAGCACCCATATCCGCACCCTTGCCGTGCTGGATCAGGATCAGGCCGATCATGGCCAGGGCGGTGAGCATTTGCACACCCAAAATCACACCAGATAATGCTTGCATTCAATCACTCCTAAATCAATAGCTTGCTGTGCGTACCATCATTGGGCCGCAGCAATAATTTGCAAAAAGTCACCCGCCTTCAATGCGGCGCCACCCACGAGGCCACCATCGATATCGGGCTGTGCCAGCAGTTGGGCTGCATTGGCGGCATTCATGCTGCCGCCATACAGCAGCGGCACGCGATCGGCCTGAGCCGTGGCCGCAGCCAGTTGGGCCCGCAACACGGCATGCACGGCCTGGGCCTGCTCGGGTGTGGCGGTCTTGCCGGTGCCAATGGCCCACACGGGCTCATAGGCCACCACCAGCTCGCTGACGCAATGGCCCACCTGCTGGATCACCGCAGCCAGTTGGCGCTTGACCACAGCCTCCGTCTGCCCCGCATCATGCTCGGCCAAGGTCTCACCCACACACACCACGGGCGTGATGCCCTTGGCCAGTGCAGCCTGGGCCTTCAGCGCCACCGCAGCGTCGGTTTCGCCATGGTATTGGCGGCGCTCGCTGTGACCCACCAGAACGTAGCGCACACCAAACTCCTGCAGCATGGCGGCCGACACCTCACCGGTGTAAGCCCCTTTTTCATGCTGCGAGACATCTTGCGCACCCACGGCAATGGGCGAGTCCTGCACGGCTGCCTGCACCTGCACCAGATAAGGCGCCGGCACGGCCACACCCACGCCGCACGACAGCGCAGCGGGCAGCCCCTGGCGGATGCCCGCCAGCAGCTCGGCATTGGCCTGCAGACCGCCGTTCATCTTCCAGTTGCCAACAATCAGTTTCTTCTTCATCCGCTTTGCTCACCAGGTCAAAACAATCTTGCCGATCAAATCACCCGACTCCATCAACGCATGGGCCTTGCCCGCATCCTGCGCCGCAAAACGGCTGTGGATGATGGGACGCACCAGGCGCTGCTCCAGGAGCGGCCACACCTGCTCGCGCAGTTCGCGGCCAATGGCCGCCTTGAAGGCCACGTCACGCGGGCGCAGCGTGCTGCCCGTCACCGTGAGGCGACGGCGCATCAAAAGGCCGGCATTCAGGCCTGCTTCCAGACCGCCTTGCACGGCAATCACCACCAGGCGACCGTCTTCCGCCAGGCAGCGCACTTCACGCTCCACATAGCTGCCGGCCACCATGTCCAAAATCACATCCACACCCCGCTTGGCCGTCAGCCGCAAGGCCTCCTGCTCAAAGTCCTGGGTCTTGTAGTTGATGGCGTGGTCGGCACCCAGCTTCAGGCATTCGGCGCATTTGGCGTCGGCGCCGGCCGTGACGATGACCGTCGCCCCAAAGGCTTTGGCCAGCTGGATGGCCGTCACACCAATGCCGCTGCTGCCACCTTGAATCAACAAGGTCTCGCCCGCCTGCAGACGCCCGCGCTGGAACACATTGCTCCAGACGGTGAAGAAGGTCTCCGGCAAAGCCGCAGCCTCCTCATCACTCAGCCCCTGCGGCACCGGCAGGCATTGGCCCACCGGCACGGCACAGTACTGCGCATAGCCACCGCCTTGCAGCAGCGCGCAGACACGGTCACCCACGGCAAAGCCTGCGGCCGCCATGGCGACCGCGTCACCCGCTTCGATGACACCTGCCACTTCCAGACCCGGCAGGTCGGAAGCACCCGGCGGCGGTGGATAAGCACCCTTGCGCTGCACCACGTCCGGGCGGTTCACGCCGCTGGCGCTCACCCGGATCAACACCTCACCTGCTTGCAGCTGAGGCATGGGGCGCTCGCAAGGCTGCAGCACTTCGGGCGGACCGAAACGACTGATTTCTATGGCCTGCATGCTGTGCGCACGTCCTTTACAAATTGGCAGCCAAACCGTCGCTCACGCAGATAGAGAAAGCGACGGCAGCTCATTTTTTTGACACAAAAACCGTGGATGGCAGCGCACGAATGCGCCACCTGTCCACGGCCTGCGGCAAAGCCGCTCAACCCAGCTTATTGCTGTTGTTGTTGCTGCTGCTCAACGTCGTCCTGCGATTCGCGGGGAGCGCGGGGCTCACGGGATTCGCGAGGTTGACGAGGAGCACGGGGCTCACGCTCGGCGGGAGCTGGGCGCTCGCTGCGCTCCATGCCGGCGGGACGCTCGGCCAGCACCTTCATGGACAGCTTGATGCGGCCCTTGTCATCGGTTTCCATGACCTTGACCTTGACGATCTGGCCTTCTTGCAGGTAGTCGGTGACCTTTTCCACGCGCTCGTGGGCGATCTGGCTGATGTGCAGCAGACCGTCCTTGCCGGGCAGCAGGTTCACCAGGGCGCCGAAGTCCAGGATCTTGGTGATCGGGCCTTCGTAGACCTTGCCGATTTCGACTTCGGCCGTGATCTGCTCGATGCGCAGCTTGGCTTCGTCGGCCTTGGCAGCGTCGCTGGAAGCGATGGTGATGGTGCCGTCTTCCGCGATGTTGATCTGGGTGCCGGTTTCTTCGGTCAGCGCACGGATGGTGGCGCCGCCCTTGCCGATCACGTCACGGATCTTCTCGGGGTTGATCTTCATCGTGTAGAGCTTGGGAGCGAACGACGAAATTTCGGTCTTGGCCTCACCCATGGCTTCTTGCATCTTGCCCAGGATGTGCATGCGGGCTTCCTTGGCCTGGGCCAGGGCGACTTGCATGATTTCCTTGGTGATGCCCTGGATCTTGATGTCCATCTGCAGGGCGGTGATGCCATTGGTGGTACCGGCCACCTTGAAGTCCATATCACCCAGGTGATCTTCGTCGCCCAGGATGTCGGTCAGCACGGCGAACTTGTTGTCTTCCTTGATCAGGCCCATGGCGATACCGGCCACATGCGCCTTCATGGGCACACCGGCGTCCATCATGGACAGGCAGCCGCCGCAGACCGAAGCCATGGACGAGGAGCCGTTGGACTCGGTGATTTCCGACACCACGCGGATGGTGTAGGGGAATTCTTCCTTGGTCGGCAGGCAGGCAGCCAGTGCACGCTTGGCCAGACGACCGTGGCCGATTTCGCGGCGCTTGGTCGAGCCCATGCGACCCACTTCGCCGGTGGCAAAGGGAGGCATGTTGTAGTGGAACAGGAAGCGGTCTTCGAACTCGCCGGCCAGGGCGTCGATGCGCTGTGCATCGCGCTCGGTGCCCAGAGTGGAAATCACCAGGGCCTGGGTTTCACCACGGGTGAACAGGGCCGAGCCGTGGGTGCGGGGCAGCACGGAGTTGCGGATTTCGATGGGGCGCACGGTGCGGGTATCGCGGCCGTCGATGCGGGGCTCACCGGCCAGGATCTGCGAGCGCACGATGCCGGCTTCGATGTCGAACAGCATGGCTTCGACCTTGACGCCATCAAAGGCAATGCCTTGCTCGGTCAGACCAGCCTTCACTTCGGCGTAGGCCAGGCGGCAGGCGTGCGTGCGCACTTGCTTGTTGCGCTCTTGGTAGGCAGCGCGCAGCTTGGCGTCACCCAGCTCGGCCACCTTGGCGATCAGGGCTTCGTCCTTGGCAGGAGCGGTCCAATCCCAAGCGGGCTTGCCACCTTCACGCACCAGGTCATGGATGGCGTTGATGGCGATCTGGCCTTGCTCGTGGCCAAACACCACGGCGCCCAGCATCACTTCTTCGGGCAGTTGTTGGGCTTCGGACTCCACCATCAGCACGGCGGCTTCGGTACCAGCCACCACCAGGTCCATCAGCGAATCCTTGCGCTGGGTCTGACCGGGGTTGAGCACGTATTCACCATTGATGTAGCCCACGCGAGCAGCACCGATGGGGCCGTTGAAGGGCAGGCCCGACACCGACAGGGCGGCGGAGACGGCGATCATGGCGGCGATGTCGGCGTCGACTTCGGGGTTCAACGAGATGGTGTGGATGACCACGTGCACATCGTTGTAGAAGCCTTCGGGGAACAGCGGGCGGATGGGGCGGTCGATCAGGCGGCTGGTCAGGGTTTCCAGCTCGGAAGGCTTGGCTTCGCGCTTGAAGAAGCTGCCGGGGATCTTGCCTGCGGCGTAGGTCTTCTCGATGTAGTCCACGGTCAGCGGGAAGAAGTCCTGGCCGGCCTTGGCGATCTTCGAGCCCACCACAGTGGCCAGCACCACGGTGTCATCGATGTTGACCAGCACGGCGCCGGAGGCCTGGCGAGCGATTTCGCCGGTTTCCATGGTGACCGTGTGCTGGCCCCACTGGAAGGTCTTGGTGACTTTGTTGAACATCGTCATATGTGTACTCCTGGTTATGTAGCTGCAATAGCTTTTGCAGCAATGGCTTGGAGGCTAAACAGAACACGATGCCATTCCACAAACGCACATCCAGCTATCTTTTTTGATAGCCCGTGGGCTGGTGGAATGACACAGCTTCGCTCTGTTTGCACAAACTCCAAAGTAAAAAACGCCTGAGCTAGCGCGCTAACTCAGGCGTTCCGATCTTGCACTGTGCTTACTTACGCAGGCCCAGCTTGGCGATCAGGGCGGTGTAACGGTCCGCATCCTTGGACTTCAGGTAGTCCAGCAGCTTGCGACGACGGCTCACCATACGCAGCAGACCGCGACGACCGTGGTGGTCCTTGGCGTTTGCCTTGAAGTGGGGAGTCAGCTCGTTGATGCGAGCGGTCAGCAGGGCCACTTGCACTTCGGGGCTACCGGTGTCGTTTTCGGAACGGGCGTTGGCCTTGACAACTTCAGCCTTTTTGGAGGCAGCGATCATGATTTTTCCTTGTAGAAAGACAGCGCTTGGCCATCTTTTGGTTACTTGCGCCAGGGCTGGAAAGGCTCCGGCGTGCGTCTTGCACCATGCAAAACCCTGTGATTATAGCAAGAGCCCATATCCCGCATCCTGGCAAGCCAGCGGCAGCCCATCGCCATGACACAGTTTCAGAGCGTGCCAAGCGCGTGTTGGCAGCCTCAGAAGCGGTCGCGCCCCGGCACCCGCGCCAGCACGCGCAGGTCGGCCCCCACCTGGCGTACCTCCTGAAAGCCCAGCGGCACGCGCTGGGCCAGGTCGGTCAACGGACCCCATTGCGCCATGTCCGCCCCCATGCCCAGCAGGCTGGGCGCCAGGTAGAGCAGCAGCTCGTCCAGCATGCCGCTGGCCAGCAGTGCGCCATTGAACACGGCGCCGGCCTCCACATGCAGCTCGTTGACCTCGCGCCGGGCCAGGTCGCGCAGCATGGCGGGGATATCCACCCGCCCCTGCGCATCCGGCATCTCAACCAACACCGCGCCACGCTGCTGCAGCGCTGCGGCCTGGGGCACATCAGCCCGCGCGGTATAGATCAGCACCTGGCGTTCGGCCGCAAACAGGGTGGCATCGGGCGGAGTGCGCAGCTGGCTGTCGGCAATCACCAGCCGTGGCTGGCGTTCGGTGGCCATGCTGCGCACATCCAGGCGCGGATTGTCGGCCAACACCGTGCCCACGCCGGTGAGGATGGCGCAGGCACGGGCCCGCCATTGCTGGCCATCGTTGCGCGCGGCCTCTCCCGTGATCCATTGGCTGGCGCCATTGGGCAAAGCGGTTTTGCCATCCAGCGAGGTGGCCGCCTTCATGCGCACCCAGGGCTGGCCGCGCACCATGCGGCTCAAAAAACCCAGGTTCAGCTCGCGGGCCCGCTCCGCTCCCAAGCCGACTTCGACTTCCACACCCTGGCTGCGCAGATAGGCCACGCCCTGGCCTGCCACCCTGGGGTTGGGGTCCAGCAGCGCGGCATACACCTTGGCCACGCCGGCCTGGGCCAGGGCCACACAACAAGGCCCCGTGCGGCCGGTGTGGGCACAGGGCTCCAGCGTGACATAGGCCGTGGCGCCCGCCACCGCATGACCACGGGCCTGGGCATCGCGCAAGGCCATGACTTCGGCATGCGGGCCTCCGGCACGTTGGGTGGCGCCTTCGCCAATCACCTGGCCTAGCGCGTCCACCAGCACACAGCCCACACGGGGGTTGGGTGAGGTGCGGTAAAGCGCCTGCTCGGCCAAATCCAATGCTCTGTCCATCCAGCGGCTGCTGGCCTGTGCTGCGGCGGCTGCCTGCATATCGGTCCTTTGTTCTTCTGCGGCCTGGCCCGCCGGAGAGATGTTTGAGATGCTCTATTTCCAGCAATAGGCCATGGCCTGCTTTGCATCGGCAAAGCGGCTGCTGTCGTAATTCTCCAGGGTTTTGCGGCCGTACTGGTCGATGCGGTAATCACCGCAGCGGTCGGCGTCCATGGCGCCCGTCCGCCTGGCCTTCAGGCCATAGGCCTCAGGCTGCCTGGCATCCACGCTCAACTCCAGCGTGTAGTGCGCAGCACCCTCACCCGGCGCCGGGGACTGCGCCAACGAGGGCGGAAAGCCATCCACAGCCAAGGCCGTGCTGCCCCGCACTTGGTAATAGCTGAAGTTCTCGCTATAGAAACGCTCAAGCCACTGCTGCCCCTGGGCCAGCACCGCCGTCATGGCCACGCGCCTGGATTGGGCCAGGTGTTCGGCATAGCTGGGATAGGCCAAGGCAGCCAGCGCGCCAACGATGACCACCACCATCATCAGCTCGATCAGCGTAAAACCGCGCGACGGGGAAGAAGACATGGCGCAGACTCCTTTGGCTAATCGGGATAGGTGCGCAGGCCGGGAATCTCCCGCCACTGCAGGCGCGGCGCCGTGCTGCCGGCCATTCCCTGGCCCGCCGCCGGCTGCTGCGCATCGGGGAACACCACGGTTTGCAGCACCACCTGGGTTTGCATCGAATAGCCAAAACCCCGTGCCGTGATGCGGTACATGGCAGACCATGGCAAGGCATTGCTGTCACCGGAAGTTGTCTGCGATTCTTGCTGGTTGATGCGCAGTTTTTTGCGCCGGAAATACTCCACCAGGTATTCGGGCTGGCGGGCCACAGCCTTGACCGGCGCGGCACCGGTAAAAGCCCCTAGGGGCACGCCGCCCGAGAAATTACAGCGACCGGCGCTGGCAGGCACGCGGCCGGGCTTTTGCGCAAAGTTGTTATTCCATTTTCCACCCTTGGCCGTGGGCCACCAGACCTCTCCGCCAATGGGCTTGTTCCAGTCCATCACCGCGTAGGCCGCATCACTGAGTACACACAGGCCACGGCCGCAATCGGCGCTGAAGTCGGCCGGCGTGATGGCCAATACACCGCGGCTGCAAGAGGCGTTGGTCAGCAAGGTCATGCCGGGGTTGAGCAGATCGCGCTCGGCATCGCGCAACGCGGTTTCTGCGGCCTCGTGCGCAGCGGCGTAATCCAGCTGGTTGCGTGCCAGCTGCTCGGAAAAAATGGATTGCTTGACGCCCCACACGCTGATGGCGGCAGTCAGGAGCAAAAACAGCAACACCACGATCAAGGCCAGCCCGCGCTGCGGGCGCCGGACTGCAGCATGGGTGCACCGCTCAATAGCTGTATGGCAACGCATTGCGCACCCCGAAGAGCTGCACCAGGCGTTGCACCCATTGGCCCGCAGGCTGGGCCTGCGGCCTGTCGTCGCAGTCCAGATAGCGCATTGCCTGACCTGCTGGATCTTCCAGCCGCACCGCACCACCCTGGGATTGGATGAGGATGCAGACCTTGACCACACTGACCCGCTGCCAGCCCGTATAGGCTTGCCCATGGATGCCCACCACCGGCATGGCATCGACCTCCGCCGCGGAATAAAAGCGCTCGGGAAGGCTGTCGGCCTCGCCAGAATACACGCCATAGCGAAACCGCATGTCCTTGAAGCCCGAGACCATGGGCTGGTAAATGCCGGGGCTGCCAAAGGCGCTCATGCCATTGCCCGAGCAGGCCAGGCTCTTGGTGACCACATCCTGCTGATCGACAAAATTCTTCAGATCGCGCAGCGCATAGCGGTTGGAGACAAACAGCGGCTGCAACGGAGGTTGATTCAGCTTCTTTCCGGCATTGCTCCGGTATTTGTTGCTGGGGTCGTTGTCCACGGCCGAGCCGGTGCAGTCTTTGCGGCTGCCGCCATCGCCCATGGCATCGGCGCTGAAGTAATTCACCACCAGACTGTCGGGCTGGCTGGCATCCACCGCGGGGCAGGTGGCGGTCTGCACATTGAATTCCCCACCATCGCAGCCATAAATCCCCGCCCTATAGGCCAGGGGCGGCCAGCCCTGTGCCATGTTCTGCCAGTCGCTGTCTTTGCGCACGGCAGACTCCAGCGGCGGATAGCTGTCATAGCCGCCCACCTGGCTGCCATCAACCGCGCTGGACGCAAAACTGGCCGGGTAAAAGCCCGCATTCAAGATATCGCGGCCCAGCATCCCCATGGCAAACGCACCTGCCTCCTCGGCTGCGCTGCGCCGCTCCTGGGCACGCTGCAGGCTGGCGGTGTGCAAATAGACCGTGGCGGACGCCCACACGGCCCACAGGCCGATGGCCATGGCCACCATCAGCTCCACCAGGCTCAGGCCCTGCTGCCGGTGGTTGGCATATGCCCTGTGCATGGCCGGCCTTTGCATCAGGGTAGATCAGGGCAGAAACGACATGCGCCAGCAGCGCACACCCGCAGGCGCCCGGGCCTGGCCCGGACAGCAGTTGTAGACCATGGTCTGGTCGGCGTCTAGAACGCACACCGGCGCCAGGCGCAGCTGTTTGGCGATACCGCCACCGTCTTTTTCCCGGGTTTCGCTGAGCTGCTCCTTGTCCATCCACATCAGCGTCACATCGATGCCCAAGGCTTTATCGCCCTGCACCATGGCCGCGCCCTGGGGCAGCAACTCCCTGACGCGCTGGCGCCACAGCGCCATGTCAAAACCTGCACGCTCGGCCGCGCTGCAGAGCGTGCGCTCGCAGTCCTTGCCCACGGTTGGCGGCGCCCCGGCCTGGTCAGCCCAGCTGCTTTCCAGTACATACAGCGAAACACCACCGCCCTGGTACACACCAAAGCCCGGCCCTGCCGCACCGGCGTTGATGCGCACCCGCTCCGCCAGGTCGGACACCAACAGGGCCACGGCCGCCTGGGCCTGGACATTGACCCGGTATTTCGCCGTGGACGCCTGCAACGCCGCCATGCCCAACAAGCCCACGGCCATCAGCAGCAAGGCCACCATCACCTCCAGCAGCGAAGCCCCGGCTTGATGCAAAACATATGGATGGGTCCGCATGTCCGGCTCATTTGTAGTTGTTGCAGCTGCGGCTGGAGGGAATGGTGCGCACACGCCCCAGCGCATCCAGGCAGATATTCAAGCCATATTTATCGTTGAGGGCATTGCCGGCAGAGCGATAGTAAATATCGAATTCCGAGGCATTGGCAATCGCATTTCCACCACGGGCGTTGAAGTTGATTTTCTTCACCCCGGATTGGGACTGCAGATAATATTCCTCGCTCCATCCCATACGCAGCTCAATAATGTCTTGCAGCGCATCCGGCGTATTTTTATTGGCATCGCAAGAAGGGTTGAGGAAAAGCATCCACCCCGGCTGCCAGTCCGCATCACCCTTGCTGCCGCAGGCCGGCAAGTCCTTGTCAACACTGCTGCTGATGCACATGGTGGTGCAGACGTTCTTGCCCACCGCCGTGTTTCTGGCCTTGAAAACGGTTTGTGCAAAATCATCGGCAATGCGGCGCAGCTTGATTTTGACAAAGAACTCTTGCAGCGCGGGCGCCGCCAACAGCAAGCACAAGGAAAGAATAAAAACCGTGAGCAGCAATTCCACCAAAGTGAAGCCTGCATATCTGAAATGACCGGCTAAAAAATAAGGGCCACGCATGCGGCCCATTATGGCGATGGCGTTTTTTGCCCAACCGCCTTTTGTTCCCCGGTCACCACCGCCCGGCTGGCGCCAAAACCAAGGCGGCCCGGCCGGGTTTACTGCTGGCTTGACTACATGTTGGCCGGCTTGGGGTATTGCACCTCCAGCACCTCCAGCATGCGCACACCTGCGGGTGTGGGCAGCGGCACCTCATCGCCTGTGCGTGATTTCAGCAGCGCGCGCGAAACCGGCGCAATCCAGCTGACCTGACCCTGGGCGCTATCGGCCTCGTCAATGCCCAGGATGGTGATGGTGCGCTCCACACCTTCATCATCGGCATAGGTCACGGTGGCGCCAAAGTAGACCTGCTCGCTGCCATGGTGCACGGCGGGGTCCACCACTTCGGCAATTTCCAGGCGCTTAGTCAGAAAGCGGATGCGGCGATCGATCTCGCGCAGCCGTTTTTTGCCGTAGAGGTAGTCGCCGTTTTCGGAGCGGTCGCCATTGCTGGCCGCCCAGTGCACCACCTCCACGATCTTGGGCCGCTCGTTGTCGATCAACTCCAGCAGCTCGGCACGCAGCCGTTGGTAGCCTGCTGGCGTGATGTAGTTCTTACCCCCAGGCGGCAATGGCGGCAGCGCGCCGATCTCGTCGTCGTCATCCCCGTCGGATTCTTTGGTGAAAGCCTTGTTCATAGCCCGCCATCTTCACACATACGGGCAATGCGCTGCGCAAACGAAAAAGCCTCAGAACATTTCTGTTCTGAGGCTTGTCGTTTGGTGCGGCTGGCAGGAATCGAACCCACGACCCCTTGGTTCGTAGCCAAGTACTCTATCCAGCTGAGCTACAGCCGCTAAGCTATCGATTATAGGGCCAGTTGATAACCCTAAATTCGAATTTTCCAAATTACTTTGGAAGAGAACCTGTTTTTCATGACGCTGAAAAACAAGGCTTTCACAAATAGACAAAAGCCCCAGAAACTTTCGTTTCTGGGGCTTGTATCTGGTGCGGCTGGCAGGAATCGAACCCACGACCCCTTGGTTCGTAGCCAAGTACTCTATCCAGCTGAGCTACAGCCGCATTGGCGGAGAGGGTGGGATTCGAACCCACGGTACGTTTGCACGTACGCCTGATTTCGAGTCAGGTACATTCGACCACTCTGCCACCTCTCCGTGTGTCGAAGCTGAAATTATAGCCTAAAAAATCAGGCCTTCAGCAAAGTTTTGCCACCCATGTACGAAACCAGTGCTTCGGGCACGGTGATCGAGCCATCAGCGTTCTGGTAGTTCTCCAGCACAGCCACCAAGGCGCGGCCCACGGCCAGGCCGGAACCGTTCAAGGTGTGGACCAGTTCGTTCTTGCCCTGGGCGTTCTTGAAGCGGGCCTGCATGCGGCGCGCCTGGAAGGCTTCGCAGTTGGAGACAGAGCTGATTTCGCGGAAGGTGTTCTGCGCCGGCACCCACACTTCCAGGTCATAGGTCTTGGCCGCGCCAAAGCCCATGTCACCGGTGCACAGGCTCATCACGCGGTAAGACAGGCCCAGCTTCTGCAGCACGGCCTCTGCGTGGGCCGTCATCTCTTCCAGCGCCTCGTAGCTTTTTTCCGGATGCACGATCTGCACCATCTCGACCTTGTCGAACTGGTGCTGGCGGATCAGGCCGCGCGTGTCACGGCCGGAGGAGCCGGCTTCCGAGCGGAAACAGGGGCTGTGCGCCGTCAGCTTGATGGGCAGGCGCTCTTCGGCCAGCACCTCGTCGCGCACCAGATTCGTCAGCGGCACTTCGGCCGTGGGAATCAGATAGAGCGCTGCGGTATCGGGCACGGGTTCTGCGTCCTGGCCGCCCTTCTTGGCCGCAAACAAATCGCATTCGAACTTGGGCAACTGGCCCGTGCCCTTGAGGGAGTCGCTGTTGACAATATAGGGCACATAGCATTCGGTGTAGCCATGTTGCTCGGTCTGCAGGTCCAGCATGAACTGGGCCAGGGCGCGGTGCAAGCGGGCGATCTGGCCCTGCATCACCGTGAAGCGGGCACCGCTGAGCTTGACGCCGGCTTCAAAATCCAGCCCCAGGGGTGCGCCCAGGTCCACATGGTCCTTGAGCGCAAAGTCGAACTGCTTGGGACCTTTTCCATCAGGACTCCAGCGGCGCACTTCCACATTGCCTTCTTCGTCCGCGCCCACGGGCACGCTGTCGTGCGGCAGATTGGGCACGGCGGCCAGCATGGCTTGCAGCTCGCTCTGGATCTGGTCCAGGCGCGCAGCGGATTGCTCCAGCTCGGACTTCATGGCGGCCACTTCGGCCTTGGCAGCTTCGGCGGCGTCTTTCTCGCCCTTGCCCATCAGCATGCCGATCTGCTTGGACAGCTGGTTGCGCTTGGACTGCAGCTCTTCCGTGCGCGTCTGGATGGACTTGCGTTCGGATTCCAGCGCCTTGAAGGCTTCCACATTCAGGAAGGCTTGCGGGTTCTTGCGGGTCAGCAGTCGGGCGACGACCGAGTCCAGGTCTTTGCGAAGAAGTTGAATATCGAGCATAGACGGCGATTTTAGTGGTGCAGCCGCGCTTGCGTGCAGCGCAGTGGCATGTTCCGAACCCAGAGCAGGTGCTGCCGCGTGAAATCTTCAGGGCGGCACACCGCATCCACCCACAAGAAATGCGCACAGCTGCCGATAGATAGCATGTACAGGCATTGCCGAAATCCAGAGGCCGGCACCCACGTTCGGCCACACCCACCATTCAAGGGAGACTCCATGTTTTACGTATTCGGCATCAACGGCCCCATGTACCACGGCGGCCCGGAGCGACTGTCGCAGATCGCTCCGGTGCGCCGCGTGCCACGGAGCCAGGCGCTGAACACGCTCACCACCCAGGACGAAAGCAGCAGCCCGGCCCTGCACCAGCCCTCCACGGAAACCACGCTGCGCAGCCCCCTGGCACAAGGCGCCGTCTCCGCCTATGAGGGCACGGCCCAGGGGCCCAAGGAAGAACGCCACCCGCTGCGCCTGGTGTCCGATGTGATGACGCGCGGGGCATTCACCGTGTCGCCGCGCAGCATGGTCAACGACGCCTGGCACCACCTGGCCAAGCACCGCATCAGCCAGGCTCCGGTACTCAACGATGCCGGCCAGGTCATTGGCCTGCTGCTGCGCGCCGACATGGCGCCACTGGATCTGCTGCCCGAGCCCGGCGCCGTGCGCGACGCCATTGCGCTGGCGCGCCGCCCGGTGGCCGAGGTGATGCTCACCCCCGTGCCCACGGTGGATGAGAGCGCCGACCTGCGCCGCGTGGCCAGCGTGCTGCTGGACACCGGCCTGCCTGGCCTGCCCGTCACTGATGGCCAGGGGCAGCTGGCCGGCTTTGTCTCGCGCAATGACTTGCTCAAGGCCATTGCCAGCGATCCCCCTCTGGATTTGTGGAGTTGATGCGCAACCTGCGCACAAAAGGCCCGCAGTCTCTACATTGACCCCAGGAATGCGCCACGCGCTGCATCACCCTTTAGAGCCATCCCTTTCAAGGTGTTTGAGCAACCGGCGCTATCTACCTGCATTTGCACATCAACAAGCCAAAATTAGCGCTGTTGTGCACAAAAAATAGGCAGTTCAATGCTGGTTTTGCTGTTGATTGCCGACTGATTTAGGCCAGATAAGAGCACCGACACCAAGACCTTGAAAGGGGTGCCCTTTAGAGCGTGTTTACGATCTCCTCGCGGCGCGCCAGTGTCTTTGCGGGATGGGATACAAGGCGCGACACCGCAGCAATAGCCGTGCTATTGCGAGGATTCGCAACACAGTAGACCGCCCGCAAAGGCACTGGCCCGCAGGGTTGGAGCGAAATCGGGCGATTTCTTCGCGCTGTGGCTTGCTTGCACACGCGTGCAAGCTGCACTCCATCGCTTCGAACTCATCCCGATTGCGCTTCAACGCGCCTGCGTAGAGATCGTCAACACGCTCTTGCAAGGAGTTGCCATGTTTGTGCTTTGTCTGCTGGGCTTGCTGTGCACCGCCACACTCGCCTTCTGGCCTCTGAACCCGCAGGCCCCCAACCCGGCGCGCGCGGCCGCCTTGGTCTTGCTGATGCTGGGCGGCGCGCTGACCAGCTTGCTGCTGACCATCGCGGCAGGCTGGAGCAGCTGGCAGGGTAGCTCTGCCCCCTGGCGCAGCAGCCTGCTGCTGGCCGTGCTCAGCAGCGCCTGCGCCATCGCCCGCAGGCGGTGGCCGCCTGGCATTAGTTCTTGCGTTGCGCCTTGCACCAGGCCTTGCGCAGGGCCTGGCATCCACCGTCCAGCCACCCTCAAAAAAAAGAGCACCCTCAGCGCATGAGTGGCCAGATTGCAGCAGTTTTCGACTGCATTGTCTGGCCGCATACGCACGGAGTGCTCTTTATTCAGTAGCTGTCTACGCCAGACAGCGTTTCCGGTTCAATCTCAGGCGCCGGTTTCGGGCGCCTTGCGCACCTCGATCTCCAGGCCGGTGGCCGCGTCGATCTTCAAGCCCTTGGGCAGGGGAAACTTGATGGTTTCCTCGATGCCATCCATCTTGCGCACCGCCACCGCGCCCAGGCTGCGCACCCGGGCAATCACGTCGTTGACCAGCACCTCGGGTGCCGAGGCCCCCGCCGTCAGGCCCACGCGGGCGGCATTGGCAAACCATTCCTCACGCAGCTCGTCCGCGTTGTCCACCATATAGGCCGGCGTGCCCAGGCGGGCCGCCAGCTCGCGCAGGCGGTTGCTGTTGGAGCTGGTGGGGCTGCCCACCACAATCAACACGTCCACCTGCGGCGCCAGCACCTTGACGGCGTCCTGGCGGTTTTGCGTGGCATAGCAAATGTCCTGTTGCTTGGGCTGGCGCACTTGCGGAAAGCGGGCGGTGATGGCGGCCATGATGCCGGCAGCGTCGTCCACGGACAGCGTGGTCTGGGTGACCACGGCCAGCTTTTCGGTCTGGCGCGGCGCCACCGTGGCCACATCGGCCTCGTCTTCCACCAGGTGAATGCCTTCGGACAGCTGGCCCATGGTGCCTTCGACTTCCGGATGGCCTTTGTGGCCGATCATCAGAAATTCGTAGCCTTCCTTGGCCAGCTTGGCCACCTCCACATGCACCTTGGTCACCAGCGGGCAAGTGGCATCGAAGATGGCAAAGCCACGGGCCTTGGCCTCTTCCTGCACGGCCTTGGACACGCCATGGGCGCTGAACACCAGGGTGGCGCCCGCAGGCACGTCATCCAGTTCTTCGATAAAGATGGCACCCTTGGCCTTCAGGTCATTGACCACAAAGGTGTTGTGCACGATCTCATGGCGCACATAGATGGGCGCGCCAAACTTGGCCAGCGCGCGCTCCACGATCTCGATGGCGCGGTCCACGCCGGCACAAAAGCCGCGCGGCTCGGCCAGCAGGATTTCCTTGGCTCCGACCACGTCAGAGCACTCCGATGATCTTGACCTCGAACGTCACCGGCTGGCCTGCCAGCGGATGGTTGAAGTCGAACAGCACGGCGCCGTCTTCGCGCACCTGCACCACGGCACCGGCATAGCTGCCCAAGCCGTCGGGGGTGGGGAACTGCACCACATCGCCGGCCATGTATTGCTCGTCCGGGTCGCCCAGCTCATTCATCAGCTTGCGCGCCACCCACTGCATCATGTCCACATTGCGCTCGCCAAAGGCGGCGCCGGCCACCAGCTCGAACGTGGTGTGCGTGCCTTCGGCCAGGCCCAGCAGCAGCTCCTCCATGGCGGGAGACAACTCACCCGCGCCCAACGACAGCGTGGCGGGCTTTTCGTTGAAGGTGTTGATCACGTCCCCAGCCAGGCCGGCCAGGCGGTAATGCAGGGTGAGAAAGGAGCCCGGCTGTACGGTGGGCGTGGATGCGTGGGTCGTAGTCGTCATGGTGGTCCCGAGTAATCTGGCCCCATTGTAAAAAACCGGGCATGCCCCCGCGCAGACTCCGCGCATAACCGCAGCCCTCTTTGCCACTACTGTGCTGCCATGGCCCTCCAAGACCTGCCAACCGATGCCCAACCCCGCGAGAAACTGCTGGCCCGTGGCCCGGCCGCTCTGGCCGACGCCGAGCTGCTGGCGATCGTGCTGCGCACCGGCCTGGCCGGTTGCAACGTGCTGCAGCTGGCGCAGAGCCTGCTGAATACGCCAAGCCAGGGCGGTTTTGATGGCCTGGCAGGTTTGCTCTCCGCCAGCGCCCAGGACCTGGCCCGTATCAAGGGGCTGGGACCGGCCAAGCGGGCCGAACTGCTGGCCGTGATGGAGCTGGCCAAACGCGCCACGGCCCAGCAGCTGCGCGAGCGCACGGTGTTCACCGACCCGCAGGCCGTGCGCCACCACCTGCAGCTGTGCCTGGCCCAGCGCCCACACGAGGTGTTTGCAGTCCTATTCCTCGACAGCCAGAACCGGCTGATTGCGCTGGAAGAACTGTTCCACGGCAGCCTCACCGCCACAGCGGTCTATCCACGCGAGGTGCTGCTGCGCGCCCTTCACCACCAGGCCAGCGCCCTCATCCTGGCGCACAACCACCCCAGCGGCAGCGTGCAACCCAGCCCTGCCGACAGCGAGCTCACCCGCAGCCTGACGGCCGCCCTGGCCCTGGTGGACGTGCGCGTGCTGGACCATGTCATCGTCGGCCCCGGCGTGGCGCTGTCCATGGCCGAAGAAGGTCTTTTGTAGCCGAGGGAACTGGGCCTGCATGCCATGCGCGCGCCACCAGGGGCGCTGTCGGATTTCCCCCACAACCGGCCCGCAGCGCCGCCCCTTCACCAGCAAAGCGGCGGCTTTGGTATGTCAGCATGTAAAATGCGAAGAGTTCTCATTTGCATACATGGAGCCATGTCTTCCTCTCCTGCCGCCGACCCGGTGCACGCGCTCTATGTCAACCACCACGCCTGGCTGCACGGCTGGCTGCTGCGCAAACTGGGCAACACCCACCAGGCCGCCGACCTGGCGCAGGACACCTTTGTCCGGGTGATCGTGGCCGAGCAGGTCCATGCCATTCGCGAGCCTCGGGCCTATCTGACCACGCTGGCACAGCGGGTGCTCTACAACTTCTGGCGCCGACGCGAGCTGGAACAGGCCTGGCTGGATGCGCTCGCCAGCCTGCCCGAAGAGGTCGCACCCTCTCCCGAGGACTATGCCCTGGTGCGCGAGGCTGTCGAAGCCCTGGACCTGTGGCTGGACGGCCTGCCTCCCAAGGTGCGCCAGGTGTTTTTGCTGCGCCGCCTCGACGATATGAAGCATGCAGAAATTGCCGAGGTGATGGCCGTGTCGATCACCACCGTGGAACGCTATATGAAGCAGGCCCTGGTGCACCTTTACCAATCGCCGATGTGGCCCCGGGACTGACGGCCCCATGGACATCGCCACCGATCAGGCCATCGACTGGCTGGTGCGGCTCGACTCCGGCCATGCCACGGCCCAAGACCAGCAGGCCTTTGAATGCTGGCTGCAGCAGTCGCCAGCCCATGCCCAGGCCTGGGCCTGCGTGCAAGGCCGCCTCTCGCGGGGACAAGCGCATGGCGTGGAGCCGGTGCTGGTCCAGTTGCGCCAGCACAGCGGCGCCAGCCTGGGCCGCCAGGCCCTCCTCGCGCCGCCCCCCACGGCAGCGCGCCGGCGCGGGCTGCTGCGCGGTGGCGTGGCCGCCGTGTTGCTGGGCACGACCACGGCCTGGCTGATCGACCGCCAAACCCCGCTGGCCATGCTGGCTGCCGATCTGCGCACCGGCACAGGCGAGCGCGGCCACCACTGGCTGCCCGATGGCAGCGAGCTGCTGCTGGATGCACGCTCGGGGGCCGACATTGCCTACAGCGCCACCCAGCGTTTGCTGCGCCTGCGCGAAGGCGCGCTGCTGGTGCAGGTGGCCCGCAGCGCCACGCCCGAGCAGGCTGCGCGGCGGCCTTTTGTGGTGCAAAGCGCCCAAGGCCTGGCACAGGCCCTGGGCACACGCTTCATGGTGCGCCAGGCCGAGGGCCGCACCCTGGTGCATGTGCTGGAACACAGCGTGCGCCTGACCACCTTGTCCGGCCTGCAGCACGATGTGCACCAAGGCGCCAGTGCCTGGATGGAGGCGGATCGCATCACGCCGGTAGTGCACACACGCCTGGCGCCCGCGGCCTGGTCCGATGGCCTGATCGAGGTGCGCAACCAGCCGCTGGGCGAGGTGATTGACGCCTTGCGGCCCTATCAAAGCGGTGTGCTGCGCATCAGCCCGGAAGCCGCGCGACTGCGGGTGTTTGGCGTGTTTCCGCTGGACCGGCCCGCCCAGGTGCTGCTGGATCTGGAAGCCACCCACCCCGTGCATGTGCGCCGCTGGGGGCCGTGGCTCACGGTGATCGATCTACGGAACAGCTCGGGGTAGAGCTGGATAGCGCAGTCAGCCCGGCCTGACCGTAGGCCCTCTGGCATTGTTTTTTGCCGGCGATGACGGGTTTTGCCAGCCTCGTTGCACAAAGGAAATGAATCCCATTCACTTTGCTGCAACCACAAGGACTTGCCACACCATGGCCCTCGCACGCCACGCCTCTCGCGCCACCCAGGGCGCCCCCATTGCACATTCCTCCCTGCGCCCCGCGACAGCGCTGCTGCCCCTGGCCGCAGCACTGGCATGCACCCTGGCCGGCATCCCCGCCGCCCAGGCCCAGCCGCAGACCGCGCCCGCCTCGGCCAGCGCCGCCAGCACCTACCGCTGGAACCTGCCTGCAGGCGCACTGGATGACACCCTGGCGCGCATCGCCCGCCAGGGCCAACGCAGCATCAGCGCCGATCCGGCCCTGCTCAGCGGCAAGCGGGCTCCCGCCATCCAGGGTGACTACAGCGTGGAACAGGCGGCACGGCTGGCACTGGCGGCCAGTGGGCTGCAACTGGCCCACACCCCGCAGGGCACGCTCACCATCGCCCCTGCGCCAGCGTCGCCTGCAGCCCTCACCACGCCCCGCAGCGCAGACCCCAGCCTGGCCGAGGTCAAGGTCACCGCAGCAGCGGCCCTGGAATCCGGCACCACCGAAGGCACGGGCAGCTACACCGCCAAAGGGCCGACCAGCATGGCCACCGGGCTCTCCATGGCCTTGCGCGACACCCCGCAGTCCATCAGCGTGATGACGCAGCAGCGCATGGAGGACGAGCACCTCACCACCATTCACGAAGTGCTGGCGCGCACCCCGGGCATCTCGACCTCGGTGCTCGGCACCGAACGCACCAATGCCAATGCACGGGGTTACGCCATCACCAACTACCAGCTCGATGGCGTCAGCACCCATACCGAGTTTCTGGGGCTGGACGCCTTGCCCACACAAAGCATTGCCGACATGGCGCTCTACGACCGCATCGAAGTCCTGCGCGGCGCATCGGGCCTGACCACGGGCGCGGGCGATCCCTCGGGCATCGTCAACATGGTGCGCAAAAAGCCCACCGACCAATTCCAGGCATCGGTAGAGGTCAGCGCCGGCTCCTGGAAGCAGGGCCGCGGTGTGCTGGACATTTCATCCCCTCTGAATGAGGCGGGCAGCGTGCGCGGTCGCCTGGTGGCCGTGCACGATGAAGGCGACAGCTATATCGACTACTACGGCAAGAAAAAAGATGTGCTGTACGGCGTGGTGGAGGCCGATCTGAACGCCTCCCTCAAACTCACCGCCGGCATCGACTACCAGCGCGGCCGTTCACACGGCTCGCAGGCCTACCTGGGCTTTCCGCTGTTCAACAGCAACGGCGAACAAAACAGTTTCCCGGTGTCGTTCAACAGCGCCAGCCGCCACAACCAGTTCAACACCAACTCCACCAACGCCTTTGCCACGCTGGAGCAATCGCTGGCCCATGACTGGAAGCTCAAGCTCTCGGCCAACTACCTGCGCTCCACCCAGCGCGAAGATGCGGTCTATTTGAACGTCAGTGCCCCGCCCTTCGACCCCGTCACCGGCGATGGTCTGAAGCTCAATGCCGAGCGCCGCGACTACCGCCTGCACAACCAGAGCTTTGACATCAATATGCGTGGCCCGATCACCCTGGGCGGGCGCGAGCATGAGCTGGTGCTGGGTATGGACTACACCGACTTCCAGAGCCTGACCGATGGCAGCTTCGACATCTCCGGCCTGCGGGGCAAGCCCATCAACATCTACCAATGGGACAACAGCGGCAAGCCCGTGTTTGGCGCGCCATCCGTGGTCTACGACAGCGGGCGCCGCCAGACCAGCCTGTATGGCGCCGGCCGCTTCGCCTTGTCCGACGACCTCAAGCTCATCGTCGGCGGCAAGCTGATGAACTACCGCAGCAACTACCAGACCGAGTCCGTAGGCTGGAACTCCAACCCCAAGTCCTCGGAAAACGGGGTGTTCACGCCCTATGCCGGCCTGGTCTACACCCTGAACCCGCAGCACACGCTGTATGCCAGCTTCTCCACCATCTACAACCCGCAAACCGCCCGCGACCGCAACGGCGCCTACCTCGACCCGCAAGAAGGCAATACCTACGAAACCGGCATCAAGAGCGACTGGCTGGGCGGGCGCCTGGGCACCAGCGTGGCCCTCTACCAGGTCCGCCAGGACAATCTGTCTGCCGACGATCCTGGCCACCTGATTCCCGGCACCAGCGACACCGCCTCGCGCGCCATCAAGGGGGCGAAAACAGAGGGCATAGACCTGGAGCTCAACGGCGCCATCACCCGTGACTGGACCGTGGCCGCCTCCTACAACTTCAGCAGCTCCCACGACGCCAACGGCCTGCGCATCAACACCACCTTCCCGCGCCAGATGGTCCGTCTGTGGACCACCTACCGCATGCCCGGCGACTGGCGCCGGCTGACCGTGGGCGGCGGCGTCAACTGGAACAGCGGCATCTCGTACACCGGAGAGATCTGGCAGATCGGCAAGATGGCGACGGCCCGCCAGTCCTCGTACGCCGTGGTGGGCCTGATGGCCCGCTATGAGGTCAACGACCAGCTGACGCTGTCCATGAACGTCAACAACCTGTTCGATCGCAAATACATCTCGGCCATGTCTGGCTGGTGGTATTCAGGCATGCACGGCGCCCCGCGCAATGTGCAGTTCAGCGCCCGCTATCGCTTCTAAAAATTCCCGCAAACCGCCATGGAACTTGCGGTCACCGCACACCTGTATGCGGTACAACCGGCGGCAACATGGCGCAGACAACGGGAAAGACGCAATGAAGCAATGGCAAACGGGGTGGATACTGGGGCTGCTGCCCCTGCTGGCGGCTTGCACGGCACAGCCCGTGGCGCCGACGGCCTGGGTGTGCAACGGCAGTGCTGCACCCTGTGTGCGCGCCATCGGCATGCAGACCCTGGCGCGGGGCATGGACTACCAGGGCACCACCGTGGGTGGGCTGTCTGCCATCGACTACGACCCCGCGCATGACCGCTGGCTGCTGCTCAGCGATGACCGCAGCGCCCACCAGCCAGCACGTTTTTATACCGCACAGATCCGCTACAGCGCCCGGCAGCTGGAGCCGGTGCAGCTGACGGGCGTGGTCTTGCTGCAGGCCCCCGATGGCCTGCCCTATCCATCGGCCCGCCAGGCACGCGTCCAGCTGGCCGTGCCCGACCCCGAAGCCGCACGCTGGGCCCCCGGTGGCGACAGCCTGCTGTGGACCAGCGAGGGCGACCCGGCCCACGGCCATCCGCCCCAGTGGCTGGAGCATCACAGCGACGGCCGCTGGCTGCGCGAGCGCCCCCTGCCCGCCCTGCTGAGCGGCCCCTGGAAAGGCCAGAGCGGCCCGCGCAACAATGGCACGCTGGAGGGCATGGCCCTCAGCCCCGACGGCCGCACCACCTGGCTGGCCATGGAAGAACCGCTGCGCCAGGACGGCCCTGTGGCCACACCCCAGGCCCCCGGCGGCGCCGTGCGCATCACCGCGTTCGACACGGCCAGCGGCCAGGCACTGCGCCAGCTGGCCTATCAGCCCGACGCCATACCTCATGCGCGCCGCGTGCCCCTGGGGCCGCAGAACAACGGCGTGAGCGAAATCCTGGCCGACGGGACTGAGCATCTGCTGGTGCTGGAGCGTGCCTACAGCGCCGGCGTGGGCGTGTCTGTGCGGCTATACCGCGTGGCGCTGAACAGTGGCAGCGACACCCTGAACCTCGCCGCGCTGCAGCCCGGCCAGTACCGCCCTGTAGCCAAAACCCTGGTGGCCGACATGGCCCAGCTAGGCCTACCCCAGGCCGTAGACAACCTGGAGGGCATGGGCTGGGGGCCATCGCTGGCCGATGGCTCGCGTGTGCTGCTGCTGGTGTCGGACGACAACTTCAACCCCGCCCAGACCACCCAGTTCATCGCACTGGCCTGGCGCAATGCACCGGCCACAGTCGACTGAGCAAAGCCGCTCAAGCACTGCGGAAAAACGCCCGCCACCGCAAAAACGCCATGTGAATGCGGTACAACCCCGGGCATGAAAGCCAAATCCCTCCAGGAACTGCAGCCGCTGCGCCAGGCGCTGGCGCAAGCAGCCGCACGCGCCGAGGCCGAGCGCCAGCGCCGCCTGGAGCTGGAACGCCGCCGGCGCGCCGAGCAAACCCTGTTCCAGGACTATGTGGGCGAGGTGCTGCCGCTGCGCAGCGCCAGCAACCAATGCTGGCAGCCGCCCGAACCGCCCCCGCCCGAGCCCATGCAGTTTGTGCTGGACGAGCAGCGCGTGCTGCACGAAGCCATGAGCGATGCCTTCGACGTCAGCACCCTGCTGGACGTGGATGACCAGCTCAGCTTTCGCCGCCCCGGCATTGGCACGGAGGTGACCCACAAGCTGCGCGGTGGGCAATGGAGCATCCAGCGCCAGCTGGACCTGCACGGTCTGCGCGTGGACGAGGCCCGCGAGGCCCTGGGCCAATTCATACGCCTGTCGCACCGCACCGGCCTGCGCTGCGTGCGCGTGGTGCATGGCAAAGGCCTGGGCTCGCCGGGCAAGACCCCGGTGCTCAAGGGCCGGGTGCAAAGCTGGCTGGTGCAGAAGAAAGAGGTACTGGCCTTTGTGCAGGCCCGCCCGGCCGAAGGCGGGGCCGGCGCCCTGGTGGTGCTGCTGCAACCCAGCAAGCGCTGGGTGCCGGGCGGCTGACGCCTGCCGTATCGCCAGCAATGTGACGAAGCGGCTGGTGTCGAGAGCTGAAAAATAAGGTTTGCCAATAGCGCAGCCTTCGCAGGGCCGGTATTCGGTACCCGCCTTCCCCCTTCTGCCCATGGCTCGGCGCACAGAGCCCAGGGCGGGCAGCTGTGCCGCAGGACACAGCTGCTTCGTGAACTGACTCGCCGCGGTTGTTCGAGTGAAGCGGCCATGCCGCGTAACGAGTTCTGCGGCGCCGCCCTGGGATCGAGCACCGAGCTTGCCCGGAGCAGAGCGCAGGGACATGGGCAGTAGGGGCGTGTTCTTTTGGGTACTTTGCTTGCACGAGCAAGAAAAGTACCTCGCCTGCCGGGGCGAGTCCCGGCCTCAGAACGTCATGTCGACGCAGCAGCGCAGTTCGTCGTGAAGCTTCATCTGAGGCATGTAGCTAATCAGGCGAAATCGACCTGTAAGGCCCACGGCATCTGCATAGACCGCTCTTCTTTTAAGACCCCAGGAAAAGCGCGGCCCGAGCAACCGCAGCGGCTACAGCGGCATCTGGGGTACGGAACGAACGCGGGTTCCAGGCGCCACCACCAGCATGTCCAAGGGGGCAAAGCCCATCAGTCTGGCCACCAGCAGATCGGGCAGGCGCGCGGCGTGGTCGTTGTAGCCCAGCACCTGGTCGTTGTAGATCTGGCGGGTGAATCCAATATGGCTTTCAGCCGTGGCAATGGCATCTCCAAGCTGCTGCATATGGGTATCGGAGCGCAGCTCGGGGGTGGCGGACACCAGCCCACGCAACCGGTCCAGCTCGTGGTTCAGCCCTTGTTCTGCCATGGCCAGCGCCCCCATGGTGCCGGGCTGGCCGGGATGCAGCCGGGCCGTGCTGGCCGCCCCCTGGGCCTCGCTGCAGGCGCGAAGCAGACATTCCAGCACAGCGGTTTCCTGCGCCAGATAGGCACGGGCCGCATCCACCCATTGGGCAATCAGCGCATAGCGCCGCTGCAGCTGTACATCAATCTGGCCATAAGCGGCTTCCACACTGCGATACAGGCGGCGCAAACGCCTCAGGGTCACCATGGCCCACAACAGGGCCAGCACGACCATACCCAACACTCCCCACTCGCCCATGGCCATATGCGCCTCCCTGTCATTTTTCTTGGATGGCGCATCCTAGCGGAATCCCTAGGTAAATGTACGTACGACCGTCAGCCTCTCGCCAGCCAAAGCGGTCGGCATTTGATCCGCATCAATCAAGCGTTGACGCAGAGCATGGGCTTTGGCCGGTCGCTAAGAACATGTTCAATGTCTCTACGCAGGCGCGTTGGAACGCAATCGGGATGAGTTCGAGACGATGGGGCGCAGCTTGCACTCGTGTGCAAGCTGTGCTTCAGCGCGAAGAAATCGCCCGATTTCGCTCCAACCCTTCGGGCCAGCGCCTTTGCGGGCGGTCTACGGTGTTGCGAATCCTCGCAATAGCACGGCTATTGCTGCGGTATCGTGCCTTGTCTCCCATCCCGCAAAGACGCTGGCGCGCCGCGAGGAGACTTTGAACACGTTCTAAGCACCCCGGTTGCGCATCCAGTCCGCCGTCTGCATAAAGCTGTCGCGCAGGCGTTCGCGCAGCGCGGCGGGCACCTCGACCTCGCCCATGGCCTGGTCCATGCAGGCCACCCACTGGTCACGCTCCTTGATACCGATCGAAAAAGGCATATGGCGCATACGCAGGCGCGGGTGGCCGAAGCGCTCGACAAAATAATCCGGCCCGCCCAGCCAGCCGCACAGAAACCAGAACAGCTTCTGACGGGCATCTTCCAGCGTGCTGCCATGGGCGGCGCGCAGCTCGGTATAGGCCGGCTCCAGATCCATCAAGTCATAAAAACGGTCCACCAGCTGGCGCACGCGGTCTTCGCCCCCTATCCATTCAAAAGGGGTCTGGGCTGTGGTGTTCGGGGATTCCTCTGACATGGCAAACAAAGCCGGCTACGCGGACTGGTCACTGCAATCCCGCATTGTCAGGCATGCGGCGCATGCTGGCCCGTGCGCAAGAAAGCAAACACGCTGACCGCCGTAACCACGGTCATGCCGGCCAGCCAGCCCAGCAGGCAGGAAAAGGCGCGGCCATAGGCCTGGAGCAGCGCGGGCAGCGGCATGTCCCCCAGCAGCGCCTGGGCGCTTTGCCGGTCGCCCGTCACCAGCAGCTGGGCCGCCCGCGCCAGACTGCGGGGGTCTGCCGCAAGTGCCCCCTGCTGGCCCGCCAGCTCCTGCGCCAGCAAGGCCGCCAGCCCTGCGCCCACCACGGCCAGTGCAATCCCTTCGCCCGCCACGCGCACCGTGCTGAAAATACCGGTGGCCATGCCCGCACGCTCACGCGGCACCACGCTGACGGCCATGCCATCCATCAAGCCCCAGGGCAGGCCCATGCCAGCGCCTATCAGCAATAGCGGCCCGGCCATCTGCGCCAGGGCGCTTCCCGGAGGGCAATGCCCCAGCCACAGCAAGCCCGCGGCGCACAGCAGCAAGCCCAGCAGACACAGCAGCGCGGCCGAGCACCAGCGCGTGAGCCAACCCGCCAGCAAGGGCACGACCAGCATGGGCAAGGACAGCAGCAGCATGCGCCAGCCGGCCTCCATGGGCGACATGCCTTCCACACCGATAAAGCGCACAGGCAGCAACACCAGCAGCACCACAAAGGCATAGGCCGGTGCTGCGGCCAGTAATTGCACACCCACAAAGCGCGGCAGGCGAAACAGCGACAAATCCAGCATGGAGTGGGCGCAGGCCAGTTCCACACGCACAAAGACCAAGGCCGCCAGCGCCGCCCCGGCCAGGGGCAGCAGCGTCCCCACATCGCTCCAGCCCCGCTCCGGCGCCTGCAGCACAGCCCAGGTCAGCAAGGCCAGGGCCACCGTGAACGCCAACGCGCCCCCACGGTCCAGGCCCTGGGCCTGTGGATTGCGCGATTCAGGCAGACAGCGCCAACCCAATGCCCATGCAGCCAGCGCCACCCCGGCCACGCTCAGCACCACGGCACGCCAGCCGCCATGCTCCAGCAACCAGCCTGACATCAGTGGCCCCAGGGCCAGGCCCACACCAAAGGCCGTGCCCACACAGCTGAAGGCCCGCATGCGCTGCGCGTCCTCAAACACCTGGGCCAGGGCTGCCGTACCGGCCGCCAAGGCCGCTGCCGCACCCAGGCCTTGCACGGCCCGCAAACCATCAAACACCAGGATGGCGCCTGGGCCGCGCACACCGGCCAGGGCCAGGGCACTGGCCCCCACCACGGCCACACCCCAGAGAAAAACGCGGCGCCGGCCATGGACATCGGCCAGGGCGCCGGCGGCCATCAGCGTGGCACCAAAGCTCAGCATGAAGGCATTGGTCACCCAGTTCAACGCTACAGGCCCTCCGCCCAGGGCCTCACGCAGCGCAGGCAGGGCCACGGCCGGCCCGGTAAAGCTCAAGGGCATGGCCAATGCGGCCAGGCACACCGCCAGCAAGGCCAGGGCTGCGCCCCTGCGTGAAGAGACTGCGGCAGATGATGCCGACCGAGGTGGAGAGCTCGCCTGCGCACCGGCGCAGCAGCGGGAAGAAGACATGGCGGGAATCCTGAAAAGAAACGCTTGCACAACACGCCAGGCCACCCCGGCGCTCAGGCATCAAAGATAAAAGCGCTTCAATCCAGTGAAAATAGCGGCATCACTCCCAAGACTCCCAACCCAAAGTTGCCAATCAACACCACCACACCCCTGGACAGCTTTCAAGGCATGGAATCCTTTGTGCGCGCGGCCGACCTGCTGAGCTTTGCCGAGGCCGGGCGTTCGCTGGGCATTTCGGCCTCGGCCGTGGGCAAGAACGTGGCGCGGCTGGAGCAGCAGTTGGGCCTGCGCCTGTTCCACCGCTCCACGCGCAAAGTACGGCTCACACAAGAGGGCGCGCTGTTCCACCAGCATTGCCAGCGTATTTTTGATGCGCTGCACGATGCCCGCGCCGCCATGCAGGCCGTGGCGGAGACTCCCTGCGGCCGATTGCGTGTGAGCCTGCCCACCATTGGCTACCGCTTTTTGCTGCCGGTGCTGCCGGCCTTTCAGGCCCGCTACCCCTTGATTGATCTGGACCTGGACTTCAACGACCACCTGGTGGATGTCATCGAAGCCGGCCTGGACGTGGTGATCCGCAGCGGCGAGCTGGCCGATTCACGGCTGGTGGCACGCAGGCTGGGGCCGTTTCGCTTCCTCCTGGTGGCATCGCCGGCTTATCTAGCCCGGCATGGTGTGCCGCAGACGCCGACTGATCTGGCCCGCCACCACAGCCTGCGCTACCGCTTTCTGGGCAGCGGCAAGCTGGAGGAATGGGTACTGCCCGGCCTGCCGGATGCGCTGCCGATTGCCTTGGTCTGCAACAACATGGAAGCCATGCTGGGCGCCGCCGTCGCCGGCATGGGTGTGGCCTATATGCCGGACTTTCTGGCACGCGAGGCGCTGGAGCGCGGCGAGCTGCAGTGCCTGCTGGCCGAGCAGCTCACGCACAGCGGCCAGTTCTCTGCGCTGTGGCCCTCCAGCCGCCAGCTCTCGCCCAAGGTGCGGGCCTTTGTGGACTTTGCCAGCCAGCATCTTTTTACCGAGGGCCGATAAAGACTGCCGGGGCTTTTCAGCCCAAGGCCAGCAAGGCCGGTCCCAGTAATTTGCAAAAAAAAGCCTGCAGTGCTTATCCCATAAGCAACAGAAGCTCTGCTTTAAAGAGCAAAACAGGCCGGGTCATCATTCGGCCGCCTCGCGCAGCGTGGCCATCACCGGGCGTTGCAACACTTCGCGCAGACCCCACCAGCCGGCCAGCAGCGCCAGGCAGCCACCGGCCACGGCACCCGCCAGTGGCACCCACAGCGGTGCGGTCCAGGCAAAGTCAAACACCCAGCGCGCCAGGGCCCAGCCCACGGCCAGGGCCATGCCGCTGGCCAGCAGCCCGGCCAGCAGGCCCACGCCGACCAGCTCGGCCCGCTGCACCTGGCGCAGCAAGCGGCCCGAAGCGCCCATGGCCCGCATCAGCGCATAGTCACGGGCGCGCTCCTCGCGCGTGGCGGTGACGGCGGCAAACAGCACCACCAGGCCGGCGGCCAGGGTGAAGGCAAACAAAAACTCCACCGCACGCACCACCTGCTCCAGCACGCGCTGCACCTGGGCCAGGGTGGCACTCATGTCCACATTGGTGATGTTGGGAAAGTCGCGCACCAGGGCGTTGTCAAAGCCAGGCGCAGCGGGCGCGCGGTAGGCCGCCAAATAGGTGGTGGCCACATCGTCCAGCTGCGCCACCGGGAACATGACAAAAAAGTTGGCCCGCATGCTGCCCCAGTCCACCTTGCGCAAGCTGGTGATGCGCGCGGCATGCTGGATGCCGCCCATATCAAAGACCAGGGTATCGCCCAGGTGCAGACCCAGGGTCTTGGCAATGCCTTCTTCCACGCTGGCGCCATCTTGCTCGCCCGGCGTCCAGCGGCCGGCGGTGATGGGGTTGTGCATGGGTGATTGCAGGGCGTTGGAGAGATTGAACTCCCGGTCCACCATGCGCTGGGCACGCTCTTCGACATAGTCAGCAGGGCTGATGGCCCTGCCATTGACCGCCACCAGGCGCCCGCGAATCATGGGATACCAGTCGTAATGCGCCACGCCGGCACGCGACAGCGCGGCCTGAAAGTCCTGGGCCTGATCGGGCTGGATGTTGATGACAAAGCGGTTGGGCGCATCCGGCGGCGTGGCCGCACGCCAGCTGGCAATCAAGTCGGTGCGCAGCAGCACCAGCAACACCAGGGCCAGCAGGCCCACGGCCAGGCTGCTGACCTGTACCACGGCATAGCCAGGGCGTGCCGAAATCTGGCGCGTGGCCAGCACCAGCCAGCGCGGGGCCGTGGCCTCGTTCACCAGGGCGCGCAGACTGCGCACCGCCAGCCAGGCCAGGCCGGCAAAGAGCAGCGTGGCAGCCGCAAAGCCGCCCACGGCAATGCTGCCCAGCTTGGCATCGCGGCTCACTGCCATCAAGAGCGCGGCAAAACCCATCACGCCCAGGCCTAGCACGCCCAGCGATGCTGGCTTGAGCGCGCCTAGCTCACGGCGCATCACGCGCAGCGGCGGCACCTGGGCCAGTTGCAACACCGGCGGCAGGCCAAAGGCCAGCAGCAGCGTGAGGCCCATGCCCAGACCAAACACCACGGGCCAGCCATCGGGCGCCGGCAGGCCGGCCTCCACCAGCCCTGCCAGCAACCAGACAAACACATGGTGCACGGCCCAGCCCAGCAGCACGCCCACGGCACTGGCCGCCAGGCCCACGGCCGTGAACTCCAGCGCGTAGGCGCCGGCAATGCGCCGCTGCGGCAGGCCCAGCACGCGCAGCATGGCGGCCGCATCCAAATGACGGGCCGCAAAACTGCGCGCGGCCAGGGCCACGGCCACGGCGGACAACAGCGCGGCCAGCAAGGCCACCAGGTTCAGGAATTTCTCGGCCCTCTCCAGGGTCTGCTTCATCTCGGGGCGGCCGCTGTCCATGCTTTCCACGCGCAGGCCGTGGTAAATGGTTTTTTCGGCTTCTACGCCGGCCCACTGGGCATAGGCCGCTATGGTTTTTTCATCATCCCCGGCCACGGCCAGGCGCCAGTTGATGCGGCTGGCCGGCTGCACCAGGCCGGTGGCGGCGATGTCGGCGGCCGCAATCATCACGCGCGGCGCAAAGCCCAGAAAGCCGGCACCCCGGTCCGGCTCCAGCGTGATGACCCGGGCAATGCGCAGGCGGGCGTCACCCAGCAGCAAGGTATCGCCCACGTTCAGCTCCAGCGCGGTGAGCAAGGGCGCATCCACCCAGGCTTCACCGGGGGCGGGAATATCTTGCGTGATGGCGCCCGGCTGGTCTGCAGCCAAGGCGGTCTGCAGCGCGCCACGCAATGGGTAGCCGGCGTCCACCACCTTCAAGGCCACCAGGCGTGCAGCGCCGCCTTGCGCATCCGTGGAGCGGCCCATGGTGGGAAAGCTCAGGGTCTGCACCGTACGCATGCCCCGCTGCTGAGCCTGCTGGGCAAACAGCGGCGGCGGTGCGTTGTCGCTGGCAATCACCACATCGCCCCCCAGCAGCTGGCGCGCATCACGCTGCAAACCACCTTCGAGGCGGTTGGCAAAAAACGCCACCGAAGTCAGCGCCGCCACAGCCAGAGCCACCGCCACGGCCAACAGCCGCAACTCACCCGCACGGGCATCACGCCACAAGCTGCGCCAGGCCAAACGCCACACAGAAGATAAATGCATGCTGCGCACGATAACCCAGGCGGGCAAGCCCTCGGTACGTAGCGGTACAGGGGCCGTGGTGCAAGCGCTGCGTCTTGCGGGCAGACCCCTCACTCCCACCCTCCCCCCAAAGGGGCGAGGGAGCCATACCAGGGGCCAGTACGCAGCATCGGCGCAGCGCTGGCAGTATCCCCATGCCAGGGCACCGCGCAAGGGCCGCCCCGCAGCGTTGGTGCCGTCCCCCTCCCGCGCTTTGCGCGAGAGAGGGGGAAGACGCGCAGCGGCTCAGGGGGAGCTTTACTTATTGAAAACTACAAAAGCGCTGCAAGTCCACATTACCGCCGCTGAGGATCACGCCCACGCGCTTGCCCTGCAGCTGGTCTTTGTGATGGCGGGCCGCAGCAAAGCCCAGGCAGCCCGTGGGCTCCACCAGCTGCTTCATGCGGGCGGCCAGAAATCCCATGGCCGAGGCCAGTTCGGCATCGGTGGCGGTGAGGATGTCGCTCACATCGCGCTGGATGATGGCAAAGGTCAGTGCCCCCAGATACTGGGTCTGGGCACCGTCGGCAATGGTCTGTGGCGTGGGGATGCGCACGATCTGGCCGCTGCGAAACGATTGCTGGCCGTCATTGCCGGCCTCGGGCTCCACGCCATACAGCTTGCACTGGGGGCTGAGGGCGCGCGTGGCCAGGGCCGTGCCCGACAGCAGGCCACCACCGCCCAGGGGCACGAACAGCGCATCCAGCTGGCCCACATCCTCGAACAGCTCCTTGGCCGCCGTGCCCTGGCCGCACAGCACATCGGCATGGTCGTAGGGCGGGATCAGGGTCATGCCCTGCTTGGCGGCCAGATCACGGCTCAGCTGTTCGCGGTCCTCGGTATAGCGGTCATACAGCACCACTTCGGCGCCATAGCCCCGGGTGGCCTCGACCTTGGCCACGGGCGCGTCCTGGGGCATGAGGATGGTGGCGGGCATGCCCAATATCTGGGCCGACAGCGCAATCGCCTGGGCATGGTTGCCCGAAGAAAACGCCAGCGCCCCACCCTTGCGCTGCTCGGGCGTGAAGCGCGAAAGCGCATTGAAGGCACCGCGGAATTTGAAGGCGCCCATGCGCTGCAGATGCTCGCATTTGAAGAAGACCTCGGCCCCGAGTGCTTCGTTGACCGTGCGCGAAGTCATGACGGGGGTGCGGTGGGCCTGGCCGCGAATGCGTGCGGCGGCGGCCACGACATCGTCATAGGTGGGAAGCTGTGCCATTGCGAGAACTCCTGAGAGGGTGAGAGATTCAGATCGGATCGCCAGATGCGGCGGAGGAAGACGGGGCGCTGGGCCGCACATCGCTGTACACCGTGGCCCGCGACACGCCCAGGTGGGCGGCGATGGTGTCCATGGCGCGGCGCAGCTCCAGCAGGCCGGCTGCACGCAGCTCCTGCAGCAGGGCACGCCGGTCTTCGGGGCGCAGGGCGCGTGGCGTGGTGGCCAGGCGGGCGGCAAATTGGTCGATGCGGGCGCGGATGGCGTCGCCGCCCGGTGGCTCCAGCGACTCCGTGGTGGGCGCGCTGCCGGTGACGGCCGTGAACTGCTGCAACATGCTTTGAAAGCCCTGGAACAGCGTCAGATCCACATTCAGGCACAGCGCCGCCACATAGCGGCCTTCGCTGTCCTTGATGCCGATCGAGCTGCTTTTGACCTGGCGGCCATCCGCAAACTGGTTGGGGTAGTTGGCAATGACCTGCGCGTAATCGCTGTCATGGATGCGCGCCCGCCCCATCTCGGTGGTGGGGTCCCCCACGGCGCGGCCGGACAGGCCGTTGTGCAGCGCCAGCACCGCATGCGCCGGGTCCAGCAGGTCATGCAGCACCACTTCGCAAAAAGGGGCCAGCGTCTGCCCCAGCCCGTCGGCCACATGGCGCAACTGCTCCAGCAGCAAGCGTTGTTCGGAAGTAGGCGTTTTCATTTCTGGACATTTTGTTTTTATTTGGATTTTTTGTCAAACCCCATGCGAGCGCCACACCGCGGCCATGCATGCGGGCACCCACTTCCGACCTTTCACCCGCATTGCGCCAAACCGGCTCGTTTCTCCACACCGACAGATGTTGCATTTGCTGACAGGCAGCTGTCCATGCCGGGCTGAGAGATTGAAGGTATTTCGCGTGGTTTTGAAATTTTCTGCAGCGCAGCAAAACCACGGGTTTCCTCTAGGCGCTGAAAACCTCTATCACAGGACTATTGCGCCCGCAACACATAACTTGGGAGCATAAAAAATGGTTTGGCAACAAATCTACGACCCGATGGGCAATATGTGGATCTCCACATTGCTTGCCGCCATCCCGGTCGTGGTCATGCTGGTGGGACTGGGCTTTCTGCATCTGAAGGCCCATATTGCGGCCGGCGCAGGCCTGGTCGCCGCACTGCTGATCGCGGTCTTTGTCTACAACATGCCGGCCGATATGGCTGGCACCGCCGCGCTGTATGGCGGCTTCACCGGTCTGCTGCCCATTGGCTGGATCGTGCTGAACATCATCTTTCTGCACCAGCTGACGGAACAGAACGGTAGCTTCAAGGTGCTGCAGGACTCGCTGTCCGGCATCACCGAAGACCGCCGCATCCAGCTGCTGCTGATTGCCTTTTCCTTCGGCGCCTTCTTTGAAGGCGCGGCCGGCTTCGGCACGCCCGTGGCCGTGACCGCCGCCATCCTGATCGGCCTGGGCTTTTCGCCGCTGGCCGCCTCCGGCCTGTCGCTGATCGCCAATACCGCCCCCGTGGCCTTTGGCGCCCTGGGCACGCCGGTGATCACGCTGGCCAAGGTCCACGGCTACGACCTGATGGAGGTGACGGCCATGATCGGCCGCCAACTGCCCTTCTTCTCGGTGCTGGTGCCGTTCTGGCTGATCTGGGCCTTTGCCGGCCGCAAGGGCATGTGGGAAATCTGGCCCGCCATCCTGGTCGCCGGTGTCTCTTTCGCCATTCCGCAGTACCTGGTGTCCAACTTCATCGGCCCCGAGCTGGTGGACATCATTGCCGCCATCGTCTCCATGGTCTGCCTGGTGGGCTTTCTGCGCGTATGGCAGCCCAAGAAGATCTGGACCTCGGCCTCGCTGCGCGGTAAGGACGTCAGCGCTTCCGAAGCCAAGCCGCCCCAGGCCGTGGCCAAGCACAGCCGCTCGGCCCTGATTGCAGCCTGGACGCCCTGGCTCATCCTGTCGGTCTTCGTCTTCATCTGGGGCCTGCCTGCGGTCAAGACCTGGCTCAACACCTTGTTTGCCCCGGCATTCCCCATGGGCGGCCTGCACAACCTGGTCGAGAAGATGCCCCCCGTGGTGGCCCAACCCACCAAGGAAGGCGCGGTCTACACGCTGAACCTGTTGTCTGCCACCGGCACCGGCATCTTGCTGTCGGCCGTGCTCAGCGCCCTGGTGATGAAGTACAACCCCGTGGCCATCGCTCGCACCTTCTTCAAGACGCTGTGGCTGGTGCGCTATTCGCTGCTGACCATTGTGCTGATGCTGGCCCTGGGCACGCTGACGCGCTATTCGGGCACCGACACCACGCTGGGCCTGGCCTTTGCCAACACCGGTGTGTTCTACCCCTTCTTCGGCACCTTGATGGGCTGGCTGGGCGTGGCGCTGACGGGTTCGGACACCGCCTCCAACGTGCTGTTCGGCGGCATGCAGAAGGTGGCGGCCGAGCAACTGGGCCTGTCGCCGAACCTGATGGGCGCGGCCAACAGCTCGGGCGGCGTGATGGGCAAGATGATCGACGCCCAGTCCATCGTCGTGGCCTCCACCGCCACCCGCTGGTTCAACCATGAGGGCGACATCCTGCGCTATGTGTTCTTCCACTCGATTGCACTGGCCTGCCTGATGGGTCTGTATGTGACGCTGCAGGCTTATGTCTGGCCGTTCCACTTGATGGTGAATTAGCTAGAAAGCACCCCCTGAGACGCTGCGCGTCTTCCCCCTCTCTATCGCTATGCGATGGAGGGGGACGGCACCAGCGCGGCGGGGCGGCCCTTGCGCGGTGCCCTGGCATGGGGCGCGCCAGTTTTAGGCGCAGCGCCTTGAAAAGTTAAGAGCTAATGCCGCAGATCCACCAAGGGTTTGCGGCATTTTTTATGTGCAAATGCAGGCACTATCTACGTAGGCAGCTATAAAAAAACCGGCATCTCTGCCGGTTTTTTTGATGCTTTACGCACACTGTGAAAGTTCGGTAGGTCTGCCGGAGCGGGCCCAAGAAGCCCTGTGGGCCTTGAAGTTCCCCCCACAACGGCCAGACAGCGCTTCAGGCGCGGCGTCTCGCCCGCAGACAGTAGTCATCTACGGCAAGGGCGAGCAACAAAGCATGAAGCGCTGTATGGCCGCCCCCAAACGAAAAGCCCACCCCAAAAACAAATCAAGTGTTCTGGCTGACGGTGATGGTGGGGAACTTGGCGGAAAAATCCTTGGCCTTTTGGGCCACCTTCACCGCCACATCGCGTGCCAGCTTTTTGTAGATCTCTGCAGCCTCGCTGTCCGGTGCTGCCACCACGGTGGGCGTGCCGCTGTCGGCCTGCTCGCGGATTTGCATGGACAGGGGCAGCGAGCCCAGGAAGTCGATGTGGTAGTCGGCCGCCATCTTGGCGCCGCCGCCGTTGCCGAAGATATGCTCCACATGGCCGCAGTTGCTGCAGACATGCATGGCCATGTTTTCCACCACGCCGAGGATGGGCACGCCCACCTTCTCGAACATCTGAATGCCTTTTTTGGCGTCCAGCAAAGCAATGTCCTGGGGCGTGGTCACCACCACGGCGCCGGTCATGGGCACGCGCTGGCTCAGCGTCAGCTGGATGTCGCCCGTGCCCGGCGGCAGGTCGATGACCAGATAGTCCAGGTCCTTCCAGTTGGTCTGGCGCAGCATCTGCTCCAGCGCCTGCACGGCCATGGGGCCGCGCCAGATCATGGCCTGGTCGTTGTCCACCAAGAGGCCGATGGACATCACCTGCACGCCATGGTTGACCTTGGGCTCCATGGTCTTGCCGTCGCTGCTTTCGGGCTTGCCGGAGACGCCCAGCATCATGGTCTGGCTGGGGCCGTAGATGTCGGCATCCAGCACGCCCACGCGGGCGCCTTCGGCGGCCAGGGCCAGGGCCAGATTGGCCGCCGTGGTGCTCTTGCCCACGCCGCCCTTGCCCGAGGCCACGGCGATGATGTTCTTCACCCCCGGCAGCAGCGGCACGCCGCGCTGGGCCGCATGGGCCTGGATCTTGGTGACGATATTCGCCGAGACATTGCTCACGCCCGCCACGGTCTTGGCCGCAGCAATGAAGGCGCTGCGCAGGCCTGGCACCAGGCTTTTTGCGGGATAACCGATTTCCACATCGAAGGCGACATCCCCGCCACTGATCTGCAGGTTTCGCACGGCGCGGGCGCTGACGAAATCTTTGCCGGTATGGGGATCTTGAACGCTTGCCAACGCGGCCAGCAGACTGGATTCGGTAAGAGACATTGCAGTGGTGTCCGCCTCGCACATGCAGGCAATCCCTGGGCTGATGCGGCGCCTGGGTGATTGTTCTGTACGCCCGGCGGAACTTCGTAGACGTTGATGGGGCGATCAGTCTATCCAAGCACAGCACCCCTTGCGTATACGGGACAATCCAGCACCCCCACCAAGCCGCTGCGCGGCCCCGACGACGAAGGCACCCCTGTGAAGTTCAAAATGGCCCCCAACTCCCTGTTCGCCATCCTGCTGCGCTCGCGCTGGTGGATCAGCTTTGCCGTGGCGGCCGTCATCGCGCTGCTGGCCTTTGCGCTGCTGCCGCTGGACTACAAGCTGGTGGGCGCGCTGGGCGCCACGCCATTTTTTGCCGTGGGCATTGTGGCCATGGTGCGGCAGTTCAATGCACCCAGCCCCGCCAAGGTCCAGGCCTTGCTTGATGTGGCGGCCCAGCAAAGCTGGCCCCAGTTCTCCGCCCAGTTGCAGGCCGCCTGGCAGGCCGAGGGCTACACGGTGCAGCCCATTGGCAGCCCCGCGGCCGACTTCCGTCTGGAGCGCCAAGGCAAGACCGCCCTGGTCTGCGCCAAGCGCTGGAAAGCCGCCCACCACGGCGTGGAGCCATTGAAGCTGTTGCACCAGGCCCGCCAGACCCAAAACCTGCAGGACGCGGTCTACATCACCTTGCAGCCGTTGCAGGCCAAGGCCAGCGCCTTTGCCGACGCGCACCAGATGGTGGTGCTGCAGGGGGCTGACCTGGCCGCGCTGCTGGTGAAACAAACCCCCTGAGCAGCTGCGCTGCTTCCCCCAGAGGGGGACGACAGCCTCGCTGCGGGGCGGCCCTTGCTCGCTGTCCCTGATCTGGGAGCGCGCCGGTTTTACGCTCCAGGGGCTGCGTTTGGGGAGGTGGCATTCAAGCCACCTCCGTGGGCACATCGCACCCATCCTCCCTCTTCGCTCGCTGGGATCGCGGGCAGGGGGCTAACAGATATAAGGCGGAAAATTCTCCAGGTATTCCTGGCACTGTGGCTGCGCGCATCTGCGCTAAGGTGGAGAAATGATGCCCGCTTCTTTGCACCATGCACCCGAATCCACCAACACGGCCATTGTGCTTTCCGGCGGGGGCGCGCGAGCGGCCTACCAGGTCGGCGTGCTGCAGGCCTTGTCACGGCTGCGCCAAAAGGCCGGGGCCAGCCACCAGCCCACACCGTTTCCGATTGCCGTAGGCACCTCGGCCGGCGCCATCAATGCCACAGCTCTGGCCTGCGGGGCCGATCATTTCGACACCGCCGTGCAGCGCCTGTCCAAGGTCTGGCGCAATTTTGAGACCGCCCAGGTGTATCGCGCCGACTCCTTTGGCGTGATGCGCAGCGGCGCACGCTGGCTGACCCTGTTGACCCTGGGATGGGCCTTGACGCGCTGGCACCGCACCCAGCCGCGCTCGCTGCTGGACAACGCGCCGCTGCACAAGCTGCTGCAAGAAACACTGCCGCTGGAGCGGCTGCCCGAGCTGCTGCACAGCGGCCAGCTCGCGGCCCTGGCCGTAACCGCGTCAAGCTACACCACGGGCGAGCATCTGACTTTCTACGAAACCGGCCCGCATCTGCACCCCTGGTCGCGCTCTCAGCGCCGTGCCGTGCAGGACCGCATCCGCCACGAGCATTTGATTGCCTCGTCCTCCATCCCGTTTATTTTCCCGCCCACGGAACTCTCCATCCATGGCGAGTATGGCTATTTCGGCGATGGCGCCATGCGCCAGACCGCGCCGCTGGCGCCCGCCATCCACCTGGGTGCCAAACGCATCGTGGTCGTGGGCGTGGGCCGCTCGCACGAGGTCTCCCGTCTGCCCACGGGCCAGCATGCGCCCTACCCTTCGCTGGCCCAGGTGGCCGGCCATGCGCTGTCCACGATTTTTCTCGATGCGCTCTCGGTGGACATAGAGCGCGCCCAGCGCATCAACCACACGCTGTCCCTCATCCCCGCGGCCGAGCGCGCGCGCAGCCAGCTCCATCCCGTGGACCTGCTGGTGTTCACGCCTTCGCAGTCGCTGGACGCGCTCGCACTGGCGCATCTGCACGAGCTGCCCCGGCCCGTGCGCACCCTGCTGGGCGCCACCGGCGTGTCCGAGCACGGCAGCGCCAGCAGCGCAGCGCTGGCCAGCTATTTGCTGTTCGAGCCCGGCTATACACGCCGCCTCATGGACCTGGGCCGTCAGGACACGTTGGCGCGCAGCGCCGAGGTCTGCCACTTTTTTGGCTGGGATGAGCGCAGCGCCCAGGTGGCGCCGCACAGCCCCTGATACACCCCTCGGCCAGCCGACCTGAACCGCGAAACTGCAGCGCCTCTGGGGCATGGCAGCCAGCCCATGTCCCAGCGCCGGCACGCGTGCGCTGTGCCTCCTACAATGTCAGGTTCGTTTGATGTTTGATCCGCAACGAGAAAACCGTATGTCCCAACGCAAGTTATTCGTCACCACCGCCCTGCCGTATGCCAACGGCAACTTCCACATCGGCCACATCATGGAATACATCCAGGCCGACACCTGGGTGCGTGCACAGCGAATGCAGGGCAATGCGGTGAACTTTGTGGGTGCCGACGATGCCCACGGCGCACCCATCATGATTGCCGCCGAAAAGGCCGGCAAAACGCCCCAGCAGTTCGTGGCCGACATTGCCGCCGGCCGCAAGCAGTACCTCGACGGCTTTCACATCGCCTTCGACAACTGGAGCAACACCGACAGCCCGGAAAACCACAAGCTGTCCCAGCAGATCTACCGCGATCTCAAGGCCGCCGGTTTCATCGAAACCCGTGTCATCGAACAGTTCTTCGACCCCGAAAAGAACATGTTCCTGCCCGACCGCTTCATCAAGGGCGAATGCCCGCGCTGCCACGCCAAAGACCAATATGGCGACAACTGCGAGGTCTGCAGCTCGGTCTATGCGCCCACCGATTTGATCAACCCCTTCTCGGCCCTGTCGGGTGCCACGCCGGTGCTCAAGAGCTCGGAGCATTTCTTCTTCAAGCTCTCCGACCCACGCGCCGTGGAGTTTCTGACCGAATGGACCCAGAACGGCAAGCATGTGCAGTCCGAGGTGGCCGCCAAGATCAAGGAATGGTTTGGTGTGCGCACCAACCCCGATGGCTCGACCAGCGAAGGCCTGGACGACTGGGACATCTCGCGCGATGCGCCCTATTTCGGCATCGAGATTCCCGATGCACCGGGCAAGTACTTCTATGTGTGGCTGGACGCGCCCGTGGGCTATCTGGCCTCGCTGAAAGAGCTGCTGAACCGCCGTGGCGAGGACTACGATGCCTATATGGCCAACCCCGATCTGGAGCAGTACCACTTCATCGGCAAGGACATCATCACCTTCCACACGCTGTTCTGGCCTGCCATGCTGAAGTTCAGCGGCCGCAAGACACCGACCAAGATCTGCGTGCACGGCTTCATGACCGTGAACAACGGCGAGAAGATGAGCAAGAGCCGTGGCACCGGCCTGGACCCGCTCAAGTACCTGGCACTCAAGATGAACCCCGAGTGGCTGCGCTACTACCTGGGCGCCAAGCTCAATGGCAAGAATGAAGATATCGACTTCAATGCCGAAGACTTCATGCTGCGCGTCAACGCCGACCTGATCGGCAAGTACGTGAACATTGCCAGCCGCGCCGCCGGCTTTATCGCCAAGCGCTTTGACGGCAAGCTGGGCCAGGTTTCCGAAGACGGCCAGGCCCTGTTGGCCGCGCTGCGCGAGCCCCACAGCGCCATCATCGCCGCCTACGAGGCCCGCGATACGGCCCGTGCCGCGCGCGAGATCATGGCCTTGTGCGACAAGGTCAACAGCTATGTGGACGCCAACAAGCCCTGGGAGTTGGCCAAGCAAGAAGGCATGGATGCCCGCCTGCAAGATGTGTGCAGCACCTGCATCGAGGCCTTCCGCCTGCTGACCATTTACTTGAAGCCCATGCTGCCCGCCCTGGCCGAGCAGGTGGAAGCCTTCCTGAAGGTCGAGGCCCTGCAGTTTGCCGATGCCGACCGCCTGCTGGGCGCCGGCCACGCCATCGGCAAATACGAACACCTGATGCAGCGCGTGGTGGTGGAGCAGCTCGATGCCCTGTTCGAGCCTCCAGCACCTCCCGTGGTCGAGGCCGTGAAGCCAGGTGGCGAGGAGATTGCTCCCACCATCACCATCGACGACTTTGCCAAGATCGATTTGCGTATTGCAAAGATCGTGGAATGCAAGCCCGTCGAAGGCTCGACCAAGCTGCTGCAGCTGACGCTGGATGCCGGCGAAGGCCGCATGCGCAATGTGTTCTCCGGCATTGCCAGCATGTACCAGCCCGAACAGCTACAGGGCAAGCTCACCGTGCTGGTGGCCAATCTGGCACCGCGCAAGATGAAGTTCGGCATCTCCGAAGGCATGGTGCTGGCCGCCAGCCATGCCGACGAAAAAGCCCAGCCCGGCATCTATGTGCTGGAGCCCTTCCCCGGCGCCCAGCCCGGCATGCGCATAGGCTAAGGCGCCGCATGACCTGTTTGCACAAGCCCCTGCGTTCTGTTCTGGCCGCAGGGGCTTGTGCTTTGTGGCTGTCTGGCTGCACGGTCATCGCCGTGGGCGCTGCGGCCGTAGGAGTCACTGCCACCGTGGTCGGTGTGGCGGCCGATGCGGCCGTGGGCACGGCCAAAGTCGTTGGCAAAGGTGTGGGCAAGGCCTATGACGCCATGACCGAAGAGGAAACGCCCACCTCCCCTGCAACGCAGCAGCCCGCCCTCAACCATGGCAGCGACGAGCCCAGCCCGCCGCCAACGCCATAAACCAGCACCAGCGCGCAGATCACGTCTTCTGGCGTCCATGCCATGGCGCCCCTGCGCACGCTCGCCAGCGCGCCATATTTCACAAAAAATACCGCGCCAAGGCTTATCCATAGAGTTTTGATCGCTTCTTTTTTCGGAGCACCTGCTCTGCAAGCACCAGCCGCAAGCACAATGCGGCGGTATAAATAAATAACCCAGAACATCCTGTTACGCCGCCCCGGTATGGGAAGCGCCACAGAGACTGTTTCCTAGAATCTCAGAACCCCTGCTCTGCTTGTGCCGCGTGACGGCTCAGAGACTGCACCCACGGTGCGCTCCGCGCCCCACCGCCTCGGTGGGAACGCCCAAGCTTGGAGGCTTTTTCCCCTGGGTCAGAACGCCTTTTCAGGCTCTGCCCCGCCGACCATTCAGGAGCCCCGATGCGTTTTGCATTCTCCCCCTCCCGCCTGGGCCATCTGCTCTGGCCCAGCCTGGTGCTGGCCGCTGCGGCCCAAGCCCAGCCCGCCCCTGCTGCCCCGGCACCGCTGCGTGCCCAGGATGTGGCCGTGCTGGCCGCCACCTGTGCCAACTGCCATGGGCCGGATGGCCGCTCCACCGGCGGCATTCCCACGTTGCGCGGTGTGGATGCGGCCTATCTGCAGGCCCGGCTGCAAGCCTTCAAGGCCGGTACTGCGGCTGACGCCACCGTGATGACACGCCTGGCCAAAGGCTATGAAGACGCACAAATCCAGGCGCTGGCCACCTGGTTCAGCAAGGAGGGCAAGTGATGCCATTCAACCGTTTCAACCGTCGCCAGATTCTGGGCAGTGCTGCGGCCGGTGCCGCCAGCCTGGCCCTGCCCTCCTTCGTGCGCGCCCAGGCCGCTTCCGCCCATGTGGTGGTGGTCGGCGGGGGCTTTGGCGGCGCCACGGCCGCACGCTATCTGCGCCAGTTTGCGCCCCAGTTGCAGGTCACGCTGGTGGAACCCGCCGCGCGCTTTTACACCTGCCCCTTCTCCAACCTCTACCTGGCCGGCCTGCGCAGCTGGGACAGCATAGGCCATGGCTACGACGGCTTGCGCAAGGCCGGTGTGACCGTGGTGCAAGCCAGCGCCGAAGCCGTGGATGCCGCGACCCGCAGTGTCAAACTCTCCAACGGCCAGACGCTGCGCTACGACCGCTTGGTGCTCTCGCCCGGCGTGGACATGCGCTGGAATGCGCTAGAAGGCTATGACGAGGCGGCGAGCCAGCTGGCCCCGCATGCCTGGAAGGCCGGGCCCCAAACCCAGTTGCTGAAAAAGCAGTTGGAGGCCATGCCCGATGGCGGCAAGTTTGTGATGGTGATCCCCGCCAACCCCTTCCGCTGCCCGCCGGGCCCTTACGAGCGCGCGGCCATGGTGGCCCACTACTTCAAACAGCACAAACCCAAGTCCAAGATCCTGCTGCTGGACGACAAGGACGCCTTCTCCAAACAGGGCCTTTTCATCCAGGGCTGGAAGGCCTTGTATGGCGACATGATCGAATGGGTCAAGCAGTCGGACGACGGCAAGGTCATGCGCGTGGATGCCGCCAAACGCGAAGTGGAAACCGCCTTTGGCGCCATCCACCAGGCCGATGTGCTCAACGTCATCCCCCCGCAGAAAGCCGGCTTTATTGCCGACCGCGCCGGGGTCACGGACGCCAGCGGCTGGGTGCCCGTCAAGGCCGAGAGCTTTGAATCCCGGCTGGCGCCCCATGTCTACGTGCTGGGGGACGCCACCATTGCCGCGCCCATGCCCAAGTCCGGTTTTGTCGCCAACACCCAGGGCAAGGTGGCCGCGGCCGCCATTGCGGCCGAACTGACCGGCCAGCCCCTGCCCACGGCGGCCTACGCCAACACCTGCTACAGCCTGATTGGCTCGGACTACGGCATCTCCGTGGCCGGCGTCTACCGCGCCCAGGAGGGCAAGCTGATCGAAGTGGCGGGCTCGGGCGGCGTCAGCCCCATGGATGGCAATGCCACTTTCCGCAAGGCCGAGGCCGACTATGGGGCGGACTGGTACAGGGCCATCAGTGCGGACATCTGGGGTGGATGAATGCCGCTCCCCCTGAGCGGCTGCGCCGCTTCCCCCTCTTTAGGCGCTACGCGCCGGAGGGGGACGGCACCAGCGCGGCGGGGCGGCCCTTGCGCGGTGCCCTGGCGTGGGCCGCGCCAGTTTTACGCGCACTGCCCTTGGTCTTACGCCCTCGCCCCTTTGGCTGGGAGCTTGGTGGGATGCATGCCGTGTTGCTCCTTCCCCCGCCGGGGGAAGGCGGGGATGGGGGCTTGGCCCCTGAATTTCTCCCCCTCCCCTCTGGGGAGAGGGTAGGGGTGAGGGGCTGCGCGGCACGAAGACCTGAATATGTTGTGAGGCACTGACATGCTGTTGTGGGCTGGATTTTTGTTGGGCTGTGGCTTTGGTGCGCTGGCCCGTCTTTCGCGCTTTTGCCTGTTGCGCGGGCTGCGCCAGCAGCTGGGGCTGGATGGGGGCGAGGCACGGGGCAGCGCACCGGCGCTGCAGGCTTTTGCCCTGGCCTTGGCCGTGGCCTTGCTGGCGGCCCAGGGGCTGCAGCTGGCCGGCCTGGTGGATCTGGGCCAGACCCAGGTAGCCCGCAACAGTTTCTCGGCCCTGGGCATGCTGCTGGGTGGGGCGCTGTTTGGCGTGGGCATGGTGCTGGCCAACAGCTGCGGTGCCCGGGCCCTGGTGCTGCTGGCCGGTGGCAATCTGCGCAGCCTGGTGACGGTGGTGTTTCTGGGACTGGGCGCCCAGGCCAGCATGACTGGCGTGCTGCTGCCGCTGCGCCAGTGGCTGGGAAGCCTGGCACCGCTGACGCTGGAACATGCCACGCTGACCCAAAGCCTGCTGGCCCGGGACTGGAGCCCGGCGGCCATATTTACCACCACGGCCGTGCTGCCCGCGGCCCTGCTGCTGGCCTATGCCGCATGGCGGCCTGCGCTGCGCCGCAGCCCCTGGCAGGCGCTGGCGGCCCTGGGCATAGGCCTGCTGGTGGCCACGGGCTGGTGGATTACCGCCACGCTGGAGGTAGACCCTTTCGACCCCGTCAAGCTCAGCTCGCTAAGCTTTATCGGCCCCATCGCCGAAAGCCTGCTGTACCTGCAAGTCTCCGTGGGCCGCGCCATCAGCATAGGCCCGGCCCTGGTGGCGGGCGTGCTGTGCGGGGCGGCAGTGGCTGCCTTGCTGTCACGCCAGACACGCTGGGAAGGCTTTGACAGCACGCGCCACCTGGCCGCCTCGGCAGGGGGTGGACTGCTGATGGGCCTGGGTGGCGCCCTGGCGGCGGGCTGCTCCATAGGCCAGGGGCTGTCGGGGCTGAGCAGCCTGGCCTGGGCCAGCCTGCCCGCCGTGCTGGGCATGCTGGCTGGGGCCTGGCTTGCTTTGCGCCTGCCAAGGCAGAAGGCTTGAGGGTATTGCAAGTGCTGTGGCGCTTTCGCAGCACTGCACAAGGGTATAGAGGGTGGCGGCGGACATCGCCTCTAGAATTTGCGTTTGCTTAGAACGTGTTTACGATCTCCTCGCGGCGCGCCAGTGTCTTTGCGGGATGAGATGCGAGGCGCAATACCGCAGCAATAGCTACGCTATTGCGAGGATTTGCAACGACGCAGACCGCCCGCAAAGCCACTGGCCCGAAGGGTTGAAGCGCAATCGGGCGATTTCTTCGCGCTGAAGCTTGCTTGCACTCCGGTGCAAGCTGCGCCCCATCGCTTTGAACTCATCCCGATTGCGCTTCAACGCGCCTGCGTAGAGATCGTAAACACGTTCTTTATTCGCTTGTGCCGCGTGCCGGCTGAGGGAGGACTCCATGGTGCCTGTGGGCGGGAGCCGCTGCCGTCAGCCTCTGGCCGCAGCGTCCAGGCGGGCTGACGCCTTCGCCTATTGCATTGCATCGCTGCGGTGCACACACCAGGAGCCCCTATGCCAGACCACGCAACGCCTGACATCACGACCGCCGCCAACACGGCCCTGCCCCGCCGTCGCTTTTTGCTGACCCCGCCTGCACTGGCATTGGGTGCAGCCGCAGCCTCCGTGCTGCCCGCCCAGGCGGCCCCCAGCATCCTCACACCGGCCTCGCGCATTCTGCCGCGCCAGGGCAAGGGCCCGCGCATTGTGATCTGCGGCGGTGGCTGGGGCGGCATGACAGCGGCCCGCTATCTGCGCGAGCTGATCCCCAATTCCGACGTGGTGCTGCTGGAGCGCAACCCCACGTTCTGGTCTGGCCCCATGAGCAACAAATGGCTGATCGACATCGTCAACACCGATTTCGTCAACCGCGACATGCTGCACCCGGCCAACAAATACGGCTACACCTTGCTGCAGACCGAGGTCAACGGTTTTGAGCGCGACCAGAAGCTGGTGCGCACGGCCCACGGCCTGATCGAATATGACTTCCTGATTCTCTCGGGCGGCATTCGCAACGACTACGAGGCCTGGTTTGGCAACGACCAGCGCGCGATTGAATACACACGCACGCATTTCCCCAATGCCTACATCCCCAACCAGGAGATGCTGTCGCTCAAGCAGAAGGTGAAGAACTTCAAGGGCGGCACCCTGGTGATGACGCTGCCGCCCCCGCCCCACCGCTGCCCGCCCTCGCCCTACGAGCGCGCCTGTCTGATCGCCTGGCACATCAAGAAAAACAAGATTCCCGGCAAGGTGCTGATCCTGGACCCCAAGCCCAAGATCGCCCCCATCAGCATGGGCTACCAGCAGGCTTTTGAAGAGCTGTATCCGGACATCATCACCCATGTGCCCAATGCCCGCGTGCTGGAGGTCGACCCCTTCAACAAGCGCATCAAGACGGCGGCGGGCGAGTTCAAGTTCGACGACGCCATTCTCATGCCCCCCCACCAGGCGGCCGACATGGTCTGGCAGGCCGACCTGATCGGCAAGGACCCCGCCACCGGCAAGCCCACGGGCTGGGCCGATATGCACAACCGCCTCTACCACGCCAAGACCGACGACCGCGTCTACTTTGTGGGCGACCTGATGGGGGCCATCTCGCCCCAGTTCGGCCACTACCCCAAGAGCGCCCATGTGGCCAACTACATCGGCAAGATCGTGGCCAAGAACATCGCCCAGCGCGTGGCAGGCAAGGAAGTGACACCGCTGCTGCCCGACAACCTGTGCTACATGATGGTCAACGGCGACCCGCAGGAAGAGATCTCGGTCAAGTTCGAATACGAGGTGGATGCGGCCAGCGGCAATGTGATCCAGCACCAGATCGATATGGACGTGCGCACCTCCGACCTGGTGAAGGAAGACTTTGACTGGATCAACAGCAAGTTCAGTGACTTCCTGGGGATATAACCGAGACACCCCCTGAGACGCTGCGCGTCTTCCCCCTCTCTCGCTACGCGGGAGGGGGACGGCACCAGCGCCGACCAGGGGTACATGGCGGCCCTTGCGCGGTTCCCTGACGAGGGGAGCGCCAGTTTTTGAGGCTCCGGCGATATCACATTGAATTTGGGATTTCAGCAAGAGCGGGCCGAGGAAGCACAGATGCGCTTGGACATCTCTCCACAGCGCCCAGACAGCCCTTCAGGCTAGGCGCTTGCCCGCAGACAGTACCTGGGTACGGCAAGGGCGAGCAACACAGCATGAAGGGCTGTATGGGCATCTACGCACGATGCACCCACACAGTGATTTTTGAGTTTTGGAATTTTTATGAACCACACCACACGCAGAAATTGGGTGCTGGGCGCTGCGGCTTCGGGCATGGCGCTGGCCTTGCCTGGCGCCGCTCTGGCCCAGGCCTCCACGCCGGCAGGCAAGTCCCCGCTGGTAGGCCCTTTGGCCCCCAATCCCGCCGAGTTCAAGAAGGCGGTGGAGCAGTTCAGCGCCGGTAAGACGGTGGCGGCCGAAGGCCTGCAGCTGGATGTGCCCGTGCTGGCAGACAACCCCAGCGCGGTGCCGGTAAAGGTCAAGGTCACGCTGCCCATCACCGAGCAGGACTGGTGCGAGGAAATCATCGTGCTGGCCGAGCTCAATCCCTCGCCCCTGGCCTGCAAGCTGCAGTTCACCGCGCTGACCGGCACGGCCGAGGCTGCGGTGCGCATACGCCTTTCGCAGTCGCAAACCATACACGCCCTGGCCCGCATGAAAAGCGGCAAGCTGCTGGCCGCCAAGCAGGCCGTGACCGTGGCCGCCAGCGGCTGCGGTATGTGACACCACCACACCCCCTGAGTCGCTGTGCGCCTTCCCCCTCTGTTTGGCTGCGCCAAGCGCAGCCGAGGGGGACACCGCCAGCGCGGCAGGGCGGCCTTTGCGCGGCGGTTGCTGGCCTTGGCCCTCGGCCGAAACCACGCTCTGTCAATCTCATGCCCCAGACAACGGTGGCAGCAACAAGGAAGAACCATGATCAAGCCCCCCCGCATCTGGATCAGCAATGCCACGCCCAAAAAGGGTGAGCTGCTGCGCGTGCGCGCCCAGATGGAACATGTGATGGAAAGCGGTCTGCGCACCGACCCGGCCACCGGCAAGCTGCGCCCGCGCAACATCATCCAGCGCTTTGAAGCCCTGCTGGACAAGCAGCCGCTGTTTGCCTGGACACCGGGCATCTCCATTGCACAGAACCCCTATATCGAATTCACCTTTTTGGCCCGCAGCAGCGGCGAGCTGCACTTTGTCTGGCACGACGATGCCGGCCAGACACTGCGCGCGCAAAAGACGGTCACGGTCGGCTGAGCGCGGAGGCGCCGGCTTGCCCTGCCAGGTCATTGGCCGGGCTTTTTTTCGTCCACAGGAGCTGCGCGCGCCTCAGCTCCTATGGCCTGCAAACGCTGACATGGCAGGCTTGAGAAGCTCACTTTTTCAGAGTCCGCGCCCGATCCGGATGGGCGTTCAATGGGCTCGCGAGGTGAACCCGTAAGGTCATGCGCTTGAAGGCACTGCCACATCAAACGCAGGCGCATAGACCACCACACAGTTGCGGCCCTGTGCCTTAGCCTGGTAGAGGGCCTTGTCCGCACCCTCGATCAAGGTCGTGGCCTGGTCTGCATGCAACGGGAATGCCGACAAGCCGCAGGACAGACTCACCGGCAGCGACAGCCGCTCCAGCCGCCTGGGGCTTTGGGAGAAGGCCTCGCACAAGGCCTTGGCCCGCGCATGCGCCACTTCCAAGGAGGTGTCGGGGAACAGCACCAGAAATTCATCGCCGCCGTAGCGAAACACCATGTCCTGCGAGCGGCAGTACTGCAGCAGATGGCGCGCCAAAGACTGCAGCAGTTGGTCGCCTGCCGCATGGCCGTAGGTGTCGTTGGTCTGCTTGAAGTGGTCTATGTCCAGTAGCATCAGCACCAGGGAGCTGTGGCGCCCTCGGCAACCGGCCAGCAGGCGCGGCAGATGCCATTCCAGCATACGGCGGTTGAGCAAGCCGGTCAGGGCATCGCGCTCGGCCTGCTCGGCCAGGCGATCTTTCAGGGCCTGGATTTCCACCAGTTGGCCCTGCAGCAGATTGCGCTGCCGGTGCAGCAAGCTGGCACGCTGAAAGCTGTCCTGGGCAAACACGGCCAGAAAGCTGCTGAGGGTGCACATGCACAGCACCGTGGTCAGCACCGTGGTGTCCGGGCTGAAATGCAGCGGCTGTATCAGCCCCACCAACACCACCGCAGCGGCCATGACGGCCAGCACCTCCAGGCCGCCCAGCCAGCCGCGAAAGGCCAGCAAATTGATGCCCGCGCCAATGAACAAGATAAAGCTGATCCACAGCGGAAAGCCCAGTGCTGCAGCCCATATGGCAAAGCAGGCCGCATCGATCAGCATGTTCTGCACCTCTGCCCTGCTTGGGTGCGCTGCATAGCGGCCGTGCAAATACAGCAGCTGCGGGTACAGGCCAAACTGCAGCACCAGGCAAGCCCAGACCCAGGGCGCAGCCCCTGTGGCATAGAGGTGGCTGCCAATGGCCAAGCCCAGCCAGACAAAGGAGAGGCTGCGGTTTTTCCAATTCATGCGCACCGCCCAATGGACGCGGTGCGCGGCGGAAGCGCTCAAGGTGTGTGCCATGGCCTGTATGGGGATGGGGCGTGGCAGCCTGCTGCGCCAGGTGGCCTGTGCAAGCAGCTGCAAAGCAGCCGGGAAAGCTGGCTGCGCGGAACGCACCCTGCACCGACTGCCCAAGGACTCCAAAAAACAAGGCCGCCATCAGAGGCAGCCCAAACAATTTAGCCTTTAATTATAAAAAATCGTCAACCGATATAGTGCATCAATTGAACCCTGCGGTATCGCAACGTCGCTTACAGCACACAGAGCGCTTGACGCCCGGGCCGCGCGCGATCCAGAAAACCGGCCCCACCATGGCAAGGCCTTCCTGCAATGCAGACCCGCAAACCTGCATTGCTTGCCGCAAGTTCAGTGGTTGCCTTGCGGGGGCTTTTGCATGGATGCGCTGCGCAACACCTTGCCATCATCACCAAAGGTCACGGTGAAGATCATGTCGCGGTTGGGCGGATCGATCCAGTTCCAGTCCCAGTCGGTTTCTTGCTTGAGCGCAAAGCGCATGCGCTTGGCCGGCATGCCCAGCATGCGGCGCACCTGATCGTCGCTCATGCCCGGCTGGATTTGTGCAAACACATGGGGCGCCACCACCTGGCGCAGCGCGCTCATTTTTCCGTCAGCGCCGATGGTGATCATGTAGTTCTGGTGGCCCATGGGCTGGCGGTTGTATTCAAAGGTGCGGCCGCCATCCGCCTCTTTCCACACAAAGGCCGGCTCGCCAAACTGGGCGCGCACATCGGCCTCGGTGGACAGCCCCTCCTCCAGCTTGTCTATTTTTTGCTGGTCGCAACCCAGCAGGCTCAAGGCGCCCAGCGCTGCCGCCGTCAGCATGCCGCCAAGACGAGAGAAAAATTTCATGGGCATATCCCAGTGATTGCAAAAAGCCAGTCTATCGCCGCAGAAGCGCAAGATACGCTGCGATTGGGATTCCTCAAGGCATGATGACGCTCTTTTTCCTTCTCGCCAGATACTGTGCCTGACACGACTTCCTCTCCCCTGCCCGCTCTGTTTTCCACCTTCCATGGCTGCGCCGCGCAAGCCCTGCAGCAGGACGACAAATGGCTGATCATCGATCCGGTGTATGAACACATGGAGCTGCTGGCGGCCCAGCCTCTGGAACAGCTGCTGCCCCATATCCTGCAGCTGATCGAGACCTATCCCACGCTGGACTATGGCGGTCCCGGCCCTTTCGGCAGCCTGATTGAGGAGCATCCCATGGCTGCCTACACACCGGCGCTGCTGGCCTCGCTGCAGCGCCAGCCCAGCGTGCAGGTCATGGGCTGGCTGGACCGCTGCGTACGTGCCGAAGGCATGGATTTGCCCGGAGGCCCCAACCCCGTGCGCCCAGCGGAATACGCCGCCGTGCTGGAGCAGTTGGCACACCATCCCCAGGCCTCTGAGGAATGCAAGGAGTTTGCAGCAGTCTGTCTGGAAGACGCTCGCAAGGCAATCCGTCCCTGACCCGCTAAAATCATTGGCTTCACCGAGGTTTAACTACATGTATCTTTTCCGCCGCCCCGACTACCAGTCCGACACCACCCAGTTCATCAACGGCCTCAAGCAGCAAAACCCTGCGCTAGAAGCCCAGCAGCTGGCCGGTCGCGCCCTGCTGTGGGACAAGAATGTGAACCACGAAGTGGCGGCCGATTCGGCCCAGGCTGCCGTGGCGCAAAAGCCCTACGTCTACCAGACCAACAGCTGATGGCCTGGCTTGCAGTTTTGCAAGCCTTTTCGGGCGCTAAAGCAGACCACATCTGCACCGATAGCTCCTGATTCCAAAGCAGTCCATGATGCAGCGCGCCTCCGATGCCCGTGCCGACGATGCGCTGAGCGCCTCGTCCACGCCCCTGTCCGCCGACGGCCTGCCCGATGTGGTGGACCAGGTGGCTTTGGCGCGCCTGTACGGGGAGCCGCTGTTCAATCTGCCCAATGACCTCTACATCCCGCCGGATGCGCTGGAGGTCTTCCTCGAGGCCTTTGAAGGCCCGCTGGACTTGTTGCTGTATCTGATCCGCAAGCAGAACTTCAACATCCTGGACATCCCCATGGTGGATGTCACCGCCCAGTACCTGCGCTATGTGGACGAGATCCGCACACGCAATCTGGAGCTGGCGGCCGAGTACCTCTTGATGGCAGCCATGCTCATCGAGATCAAATCGCGCATGCTGCTGCCGCCCAAACAAAAAGAGGGCGAGGAAGAGGCTGAAGACCCGCGCGCCGAGCTGGTGCGCCGCCTGCTGGAGTACGAGCAGATCAAGCTGGCCGCCGGCCAGTTGGGCCAGTTGCCGCAATACGGGCGCGACTTTCTGAAGGCCCAGGTCTATATCGAGCAAAGCCTGCAGCCGCGCTTTCCGGATGTGGAGATTTCCGAGCTGCAGGCCGCGTGGCGCGATATCCTGAAGCGCACCAAGCTTGTCCAGGCCCACCGCATCACGCGCGAAGAGCTTTCGGTGCGCGAGTACATGAGCCAGATCCTCAAGCAGCTCCAAGGCCGGCGCTTTGTGGAGTTCGAGCAGATCTTCGATCCCAGCAAGGGCCGCACCGTGATGGTGGTGACCTTTATTGCCCTGCTGGAGCTGGGCAAGGAAACCCTGATCGAGATCACCCAGGCCGAGGCCTATGCGCCGATTTATGTGCGCCTGGCCTATCGTCCCATTGAGTCCGTGCTGGCCATCGCCGAAGCCGAGATCGACCCCGACCCGGGCGAAGGCGTTTTCTCGGCCGACTAAAAGCGCGCTCCTGTAGGCCGCGCCCCAGGCCCTCTTTTTTGTGTTTCGCTGCGCAGCGCGCAGCCCCTTGCTGTTCCAGCACCCACTTTTATGACTTACACCGTCAAAGAAATTTTCTACACCCTGCAAGGCGAGGGTGGCCAGGCTGGCACGCCCGCAGTTTTCTGCCGCTTTGCCGGCTGCAATCTCTGGACCGGCCGCGAGCAGGACCGCCCCAACGCTGTTTGCCAGTTCTGCGATACCGATTTCGTCGGCACCGATGGCACGCAGGGCGGCAAGTTCAGCACGGCCGATGCCCTGGCCGAGCGCATTCTTGGCCAATGGCCGGCCACCGACAGCAGCCACCGCATGGTGGTGCTCACCGGCGGCGAGCCCCTGCTGCAGGTGGACAGCGCGCTGATTGATGCCTTGCATGCACGCGGCTTTCGCATTGCCGTGGAAAGCAATGGCACGCTGGCCGCGCCCGCGGGCATTGACTGGCTGTGCATCAGCCCCAAGGCCGGCGCCGACTGGGTGCAACGCAGCGGCCAGGAACTGAAGCTGGTGTGGCCCCAACCCGGCTTTGATTTATCCGAAATTGAAGCCAGCACCCACTTTGGAAACTACTTTCTGCAGCCCATGGACAACGCCCGGCAGGCAGCCAACACCGAGGCCTGCATTGCCCAGTGCATGCAGCGCCCGGCCTGGCGCTTGAGCCTGCAGACCCACAAGCTCACCGGCATACGTTGAGACCCGCTCACACAAGCCTTGATACGTCGTAGCGAAGCCTTGTCGTACTCCTGTACTGCCTGCGGCTTCGCGCCTCGTCTCAAACGCAAATCTTCGATTTGCTGGCTCGTGTGAGCGGCTCTAATGCTGCGCCCTCGACCTCTTCGGATTTTTTATGCAATTCACCATCCACCAACGCTTTTTCTTCGATGCGGCCCACACGCTGGACCGCGCTATCGAAACCGAGAGCAGCCGCCGCATCCACGGCCACACCTACCACGCCGAAGTCAGCATCACCGGCCCCCGCCATGAAGGCAGCGGCATGGTGAGCGACCTGGGTTATCTGCGCCAGCGGCTCGATCAGCTGCGTGAGCAGCTGGACCACCGTTTTCTGGACGAGGTGGAAGGCCTGGGCAAGCCCACGCTGGAAAACCTCAGCCTGTTCATCGCCACCGCCCTGGCCGACCTGCAACCCGCCCCCAGCCGCGTGCGCGTGTGGCGCGAGGGGATTGGGGATGGGTGTGTATTGGACCTCACCCCCTGAGCCGCTTCGCGTCTTCCCCCTCTCTCTCGCTACGCGAGGGAGGGGGACGGCTCCAGCGCGGCGGGGCGGCCCTTGCGCGGAGCCCTGGCGTGGGGCTGCACCAGCGCTGCGCTAGTTCCGTGCGCTGCGCACCTAGTCTTGCTCCCTCGCCCCTGTGGGGAGAGGGTGGGGGGTGAGGGGCAGCCCCCAGAGCAAGTACCGCCCCACATCACATCCCCCCTCAAAGCGCTCGGAATTACCGGCGCTTTTTTCTTCCCCAAAACAGCCAGAGTCGGTAGCAAACACGGCCCTGCAGCTGGCATGTTTTGCAACCACCTGCTCGGGGAGCGCATCCACACCCCGAAAGACCGCAAACAGCGGCAAACCCTGTGGGTTTGAGCCGATAAAACCAGGCAGATCAGCACAAAATATCCGCAACTTAACGCCAATTTATCCAAAGTTACGGACAACCCACACCCAACAGCCCGCATCTATCCATAAAAACACACCAAAACCCTTGCCTGCAGCGCGAGCGTTCACATGGCGGTTTTGGCGTGATTTATCCCCTCTTTGGCCTGCCCACAATGCCTGGCATTCCCCCTTGATTCAGGAGCCATCGCCATGTCGCAAGCCACTACCTCCACTGCCACGCAGACCGTGCATTGGCACCCCGCTCCGGCGCCAGCCTCAACGCCATCGCAGCGCTGGTCGGTGGAGGCCATACAGGCCTTGCTGGACCTGCCCTTGATGGACCTCCTCTTCCAGGCCCAGAGCGTGCACCGCCAGCATTGGCCAGCTGACGAGATCGAGCTGGCCACGCTGCTGTCGGTCAAGACCGGAGGCTGTCCGGAGAACTGTGGTTACTGCCCGCAATCCGCCGAGTTCGACACCGGCGTCAAGGCCGAAAAACTGATGAGCGTGGAGGAAGTCACCCGCGCCGCCAAGGCCGCGCAAGACGCAGGCGCCACCCGTTTTTGCATGGGTGCGGCCTGGCGTGCCCCCAAGGACCGTGACATCGAGAAGATGAATGAACTGATTGGCGCGGTCAAAGGCCTGGGCCTGCAGACCTGCGCCACGCTGGGCATGCTGCAGCCCCACCAGGCGCAATCGCTGCGCGAGGCTGGTCTGGACTACTACAACCACAATCTGGACACCGCCCCCGAGTACTACCAGGATGTGGTCAGCACCCGCCAGTACCAGGACCGGCTGGACACCCTGGCCGCCGTGCGCGGCGCCGGCATCAGCGTGTGCTGCGGCGGCATCATCGGCATGGGGGAGGAGGTGGTACACCGCGCCGGCCTGATGGCCCAGCTGGCGAATATGGAGCCCTACCCCGAGTCCGTGCCCATCAACAGCCTGGTGCCCGTGCCCGGCACCCCGCTGGCCGACAGCGAGCCCGTGGACCCGCTGGACTTTGTACGCGTGATTGCCGTGGCCCGCATCACCATGCCCAAGGCCCGCGTGCGCCTGTCCGCCGGCCGCCAGCAGCTGGGCGAGGCCGTGCAGACCCTGTGCTTTCTGGCCGGCGCCAACTCCATCTTCTACGGCAACAAGCTGCTGGTCACCGGCAACCCCGATGTGGAGGCCGACACCCAGCTGCTGCGCAAGCTGGGCCTGCGCGGACTGCAAACCCAGGCCGCAGCCTGATTCAAGCCAAAACCGGCTCCAAGCCTTTGCCATAGCGCAGACAGCGCTTTGCTTTTGATAGCTGCACGCCGCAGCGCCGTTCCCAACCCTAGGGGCCGACAGCGCCTGCGCTGCAGGCCCGGGGAGTTTTGCATGACCACCTCTTCCCTGGCCGCCCGCAGCACGGCGGCCGTCTGGCACCCTTGCACGCCCATGAAGCGGCACGAGGCCACACCGCCCCTGGCCATAGACCGCGCTAGCGGCCCCTGGCTGTATGACACCGAGGGGCGCCGTTACCTGGACGGCATCAGCTCCTGGTGGGTGAATCTGTTTGGCCACGGCCACCCCCATATCCGCGCGGCGCTGAACGATCAGTTGGAGCGGCTGGACCACATCATGCTGGCCGGCTGCACCCATGCGCCGGTGGTGGAGCTGTCCGAGCGCCTGGCCGCCCTCACCGGCCTGGGCCACGCCAGCTATGCCAGCGACGGCGCATCGGCCACCGAAATCGCGCTGAAGATGAGCGCCCATTACTGGCGCAATAGGGGTCAGCCGGGCAAGCACCGCTTTGTCGGCCTGGCCGGTGGCTACCACGGCGAAACCGTGGGCGCGCTGTCGGTCACCGATGTGGAGATTTTCCGCAACGCCTATGCGCCGCTGACGCGGTTGTCCGCCACCGTGCCCAGCCCGGATGCGCGCCAGGCCCTGCCCGGGGAAACGGCCGCCGATGTGGCCTTGCGCGCCGCTGCGGGCCTGGAGGCCTGGCTGCAGCAGCATCATGCCGAAACCGCAGCGCTGGTCGTCGAGCCCCTGATCCAGTGCGCCGCCGGCATGGTGATGTATGACGCGGCCTATCTGCGCCAGGCCAGGCTGCTGTGTGATCGCTACCAGGTGCACCTGGTGGTGGACGAAATCGCCACCGGCTTTGGCCGCACCGGCAGCTTGTTTGCCCACCAGCAGGCCGGCATCACACCGGACTTTGTCTGCCTTTCCAAGGGCCTCACGGGCGGAACCATGGCCTTGTCGGCCGTGCTGACCACGGATGCGGTCTATGCCGCGTTCTACGGCACGGATGCGGCGCGCGCTTTTTTGCACTCCCACTCCTACACCGGCAACCCCCTGGCCTGCCGCGCCGCCCTGGCCACGCTGGAGCTGTTCGAGCAGCTGGACACCTTGCAGGCCAACCAGCAACTGGCCCAGCGCATCAGCGCCGCCCTGGCCCCTTTGAACGCCCACCCGCGCCTGCGCCACGCACGCCAGCTGGGCATGGTCTGGGCCTGGGATGTGGACACCGCCCTGCCCGACTTTGCCCAGCGTTACCACACCGCAGCCCTGCGGCATGGCCTGCTGCTGCGCCCCATAGGCCGCACGCTGTACTGCATGCCGCCTTATGTGCTGGACGATGAGGCCGTGGCCCACCTGGGCCGCGCCGCGCTGGCCGCGCTGGAAGACTGCCTGCTACAGGAACAAGAGCTGCCTGCGCAGGAGGCATCAGCATGATCGGCTGTTTTGTCACCGGAACCGACACTGGCGTGGGCAAGACCCTGGCCAGCTGCGCCCTGCTGCACGCCCTGGCGCGCCACCACCCCCGCGTGGTGGGCATGAAGGCCGTGGCCGCCGGGGCTGAGCCCGATGGGCTGGGCGGCTGGAGCAATGAAGACACGCGGGCCCTGCGCGCGGCCTCCACGCTGATCGTGCCCCATGCGCTGAGCAACCCGGTGCTGCTGCCCGACCCGGTATCGCCCCATATCGCGGCCCAGCGCGCCGGCCGCGTGGTGACGTTGGCACCCATTGTCTCGGCCTACCAACAACTTGCCACGCTGGCCGATGCCGTGGTGGTGGAAGGTGCGGGCGGTTGGCTGGTGCCGCTGTCGGACGCACCACCGGATGCCGTGCCAGCTTCAGCGGCACCCGCACTGTCCATTGCCGACCTGGCCGTGGCCCTGCAACTGCCGGTGGTGCTGGTGGTGGGTCTGAAGCTGGGCTGTCTGAACCACGCCATGCTCACCGCCATGGCCATACGGGCACAGGGGCTGACGCTGGCGGGCTGGATGGTCAGCCGCGTCGACCCGGCCATGCTGGAGCCCGAGGCCAATATCGCCTGGCTGCAGCGCAATCTGGGCGCGCCGCTGCTGGCCGATATGCCCTACCAGGCCCAGCCCGATGCCCGCCGCTGCACGGTACAGCTGCCCAAGGAATGGCAATGAACCAAGCCCTCCCCCACAGCTCCTGGCTGGCCGAATTGCCCCAACAACTGGCCGCGCTGGACACCCAGCAGCTGCGCCGTACGCGCCGCTCCGTGGCACCGCTGCAGGGGGCCCATATCCTGGTCGACGGTCAGCCGCTGCTGCAGTTTTGCAGCAACGACTACCTGGGCCTGGCCAGCCACCCTGATTTGGTGAACGCGGCCCGCGCCGGAGCCCAAGACTTTGGCGTGGGTTCCGGCGGCTCGCCCATGGTCAGCGGCCACAGCACGGCCAATGCCGCGCTGGAAGCCGACCTGGCACGCTTTGTACAACTGCCACGCGCCCTGTACTTTTATGCCGGCTTTGCCACCAATGCCAGCGTGATTCCCGCCTTGGTGGCTGCGGGCGACGCGGTGTTTTCCGATTCCCTGAACCACGCCAGCCTCATCGATGGCTGCCGGCTGTCCCGCGCCGACATCCAGCGCTACCCCCATGGCGATCTGGCCGCGCTGGATACGCTGCTGACCGCCAGCCCGGCACGGCGCAAGCTGGTGGTCAGCGACGCCGTGTTCAGCATGGATGGCAATGTGGCCGACATCCCCGGCCTGCTGGCCTTGTGCGAGCGCCATGACGCGCTGCTGATGCTGGACGACGCCCACGGCCTGGGCGTGCTGGGCCCGCAGGGGCGTGGCAGCCTGGCCGCAGCCGGCCTGACCGGCGAGCAGGCATCGCCCCGCGTGCTGTACATGGCCACGCTGAGCAAGGCAGCCGGTGTATCCGGCGCCTTTGTCGCTGGCAGCGAAGTACTGGTGGAATGGCTGCTGCAAAAAACCCGCAGCTACACCTTTGCCACCGCCGCCCCGGCCCTGCTGGCGCGGGCGCTGCAGGCCAGCCTGCGGCTGATGGAGCACGAGCCCGTGCTGCGAGCCCGGCTGCAGGCACGCATCCAACAATTGCGCGCGGGCTTGGCTCCGTTGCTGGCGCGCACGGGCTGGCGGCTGCTGCCCTCGGACACCGCCATACAGGCCCTGGTGGTGGGCGACAACGCCGCCGCCCTGGCCTTGATGGAGGGCCTGCGCCAGCGCGGCTTGTGGGTGCCTGCCATACGCCCACCCACCGTGCTCCAGGGCACGGCGCGGCTGCGCATCGCCCTGTCGGCGGCCCACACCGAGGACGATGTAGAGCTGCTGCTGGCCGCATTGACCGAGCTGGCGACTCCATAGCCCGGTTTTCCAGCAGGGGCTACGCTTGCCCTGACAATCGACCCTGGCGCAGGCGGCCAGCCCGCCTGCTGCAAGCTTGTCCTATTGCCACCATCCCAGGAGACCACCATGCCCCATTTGTTTGTGGAATACAGCAACAACCTCGTCGGCCTGAACGAGCAGGCCCTGCTCGAAAAGCTCAACGCCGTGGTCTGCGGCCACCCCACCGTGGCCGATGAAGCCGATGTGAAGGCCCGCATTGCCGCACTGTCGCAGTTCCGCATCGGCACCCAGCCGGCACATCGTGGCTTTGTCCATGTGCAACTGCGCCTGCTGGCTGGCCGCACCCCGGAAGTCAAGAAAGAACTCTCCGACGCCATCGCCGCCGTGCTGCGCGCCGAGGTGCCCCACCCCGCTGGCGTGATGGTGCAACTGAGTGCAGAAATTGCCGACATGGACAAGACCAGCTACTACAAAGATCGCCTGTAAGCCCAACAGCATTCTTCGCAGACACCGACTGCGCTGAATGCTCTTTTTCATGCGCAACCCCATACCCGGCCGCCGCGCCCATTGCCCGCAATGCCTGCGCCCCAGCACGGCCTGCATCTGCCACTGCGTGCAGCCGGTGGAGCACCGCACCCAGGTGCTGCTGCTGCAGCATCCTATGGAGGCCATGCACCCCAAGGGCACGGCACGGCTGCTGCATCTGTGCCTGCCCCACAGCCGCATGGAAGTGGCCGAGGTCTGGCCCGAGGCCGAGTTGCAAGCCCTGCTGCACGGTCGCTGGAGCGCTGCCCTGCCAGCCCCGGCGCTGACGCTGCTGCTCTACCCTCCTTCACCGCCCGACCCCAGCCTGCCGCTGCAACCACCACCGGCCTGGGAGATGGCAGATCTGGCGCGCTTGCCCGAAGGCAGCCCCCTGCGCCTGGTGGTGCTGGATGGCACCTGGCGCAAAAGCCGCAAAATGCTTTATCTGAACCCGGCCCTGCAACAGCTGCCGCGCCTGCCGCTGCGTGACCTGCCCGAAGGCAGCTACACCATACGCAAGGCCCATCTGCCCGGCCAGCTATCCACACTGGAAGCGAGCTGGGCCGCCCTGCACCAGTTGGAGCCCTCCCAGCCTGCGCTGAACGGTTTGCTGCAGGCCATGGCCACACTGCAGCAGCAATACCGTCACTGGGCCTCTGGGGATAAAAACTCGCCCCAGGACCAACTTGTCAAATTTAGTTAAACCCATTTACAAATAGACGCAATTACAGCTTCTGCGTCTACCATGGAGGGCTTGCTTCCCCAGTCTCTGCCTCTCCCGCATGACTCCCCCTCCACGCCGCGCCGTGGACGCTGCATTTCTCCCCCGAGGTTTGTACCGCCCTACCACCAATGCCTGCCTGCTGGGCCTGGGCGTATGGCTGCTGTGCCTGCTGGGCATCTATTCCAGACCCCTGGGCGATCTGGCTTTGTTCTGGCCGGCCAATGCCTTCTTGCTGGGCATGCTGGTGCGCTACCCGCACTTTGCCCACCGCAGCAGTTGGTTGGCTGCAGCACTGGGCTATGTCCTGGCCGATGCCATGGCAAGCAGCCCTCTGGAGCAAAGTCTGCTGATCAACGCTGGCAATCTGGTTTCTGTGGCGGTGGGTTATCTGGTGTTTCGCCAGATAACCCCCTCCATGCACCGGCTGCAAACGCCGGCTTCGGTGTTGTATATATTGCTGGCCCTGCTTTGCACCGCATTCACTGCGGGCCTGTTCGGCATGTATGCCGGCCCCGACCTGCTTGGCGATAGCCCGCTACGAGGCTTTGCCATGTGGTGCGGCACCGAGCTTGCGACGGGGGTTGCCGTCCTGCCCATGCTGCTGGCCTTGCCGGAATGGCGCAGGCCACACAGACAATGCCTGCAGTTGCGTCCCGCCAGGCTGCTGCCTGCCTTCACGCTGCTGCTGTCGGTCGGGCTGGGCATCGCAGTGGGTGGGCCCGGGGCGATTGCGTTTCCGGTGCCTGCACTGATGTGGTGTGCCGTCAGCTACAACCTGTTCTCAACCACCGTGCTGAGCTTTGGCGTCAGCGTCTGGTCGCTGGTGGGCCTGGCCATGGCCTTGCAGACCGGCACGCCGGAGATGGTGGACCGCGAGCTGCTGCTGTCGGTGCGCCTGGGCCTGGCGCTGATGATGCTGGCCCCCATCATGGTTGCTAGCGTCATGGTCACCAACCGCGCCCTGGCGCAGCGGCTGCGCTTGCTGGCCGACCAGGACCCGCTCACCCAGCTACCCAATCGCCGCGCATTTCTGGAGGCCGCACGCCAGACCATGCCAAGCCTGCGAAAGCAGCAGGCCTCTTGCGCTGTGCTGATGATGGACATTGACCATTTCAAGTCCGTCAATGACGGCTACGGCCATGCCACAGGGGATGCGGTGTTGGCGCAATTTGGCCAATTGCTGCGCGCCCATCTGCGCGAACAGGATTTGCTGGGTCGCATGGGCGGTGAGGAATTTGCCATCTTGCTGCCCCACACCGGTGCGCAAGAGGCCGCGACCGCCGCGCAGCGCCTGCGTGGGCAGTTCGCCGCCCTGCACATTCCCGTACCCGGACATGCCGTCCCGCTGCGCTGCACCGTCAGCATAGGCCTGGCGGTAGACCCCCACTCCAGCACCGCCTTGGATGAGCTGCTGGCTCAGGCCGACCGCGCGCTCTACCGCGCCAAGCGCCAGGGGCGCAATGTGGTGCAGCTCTTCACACCCAGCGGTTTGAAAGTGCTCCCTCCGCCATAGGCCTGGGCTGAAGCCAGGGCCATGCACAGGTAGGGGGCAAATAAACCCGTAAAAAACAGGCAAAAAAAACGCTGCCCCAAGGCAGCGTACAAACCGTGCAGAAACCGGATGCAGGAGCAGCGCACACAGCCCTTATTCATCCGGCAGGCCACACCATAAAGGCTGGCCTGACGCACGCCATGCCCGGCCATCCGGTGCATGTGTCTCGTGATTCTCAAGACGTTCTGTCGATCTCCATGCAGGCCTGCCGCCCAGGAGATCGTCAGCACACGCTTACGGCTGTTTGGCGATCTCGCCTTGCTGGGCCAGCGTATGGCTTGCGGGCAAATATTTGGCTACTGCCTCCTGGAAGGCAGGACCATTACGCAGCTGCTCATATTTGCGGTATTGCGCCGTCTCCCGCACTTGGGGATAGGCTGCGGGCGAAGGCAGAAAGCTCATGCCAGCTTGGTGCCACAGTTCCAGATCGGCCCGCACCTCGGCGCGCTGGCGCGTGGCGGCGTCGACCAATTGGGTGGTTTGAATTTCAGCGTGGGCAGCGCCCACCAGGGTCATCACGGTCGCGGCGGCGACCATCCATTGCTTGCGCATCACAGTGTCCTTTCTGACAGCAGAGCGTGCCTTTGCACGCCATGGCAAGCAGTGTCTTCCCGGAGTTCTTATGGCGTCTGTGCGTTTTCTCACGCACTGCAGCATTTTCTTCCCGCACCGGAATGCCCCACAGCCCAGGACACCACGCAAGGGCCGTCCCGCCGCGCCGGTGCCGTCCAGCGCTTTGCGAGAGAGGGGAAGATGCGAAGCGGCTCAGGGAGTACTACCTCATGTCCTCCAGCAGCACCCGCAATCCATCCACATTGGTCAGGCACAGTCCACGCCCTTCGCGACGCAACAAGCCAAGACGGGTGAGGCGCGACATTTCACGCGCCACCTCTTCGCGGCTGCTGCCCAGCAGTGCCGCCAGGCTGACCTGGGTGGGTGCGGGCTGCAGCAAGGCCTGGTTGCTCTGCACGCCCGCGCGCTCGGCCAGGGTCAGCAGCCGGGCATGCAAGCGCCCGCGCACATTGAGCGTGCCCATGTCCACCACACGGGCGACCAGGGCCCAGATCAGGCGGTTGGCCCCCTCCAGCATGGCGCGCAACATGGCGGGTTCGCGCTCCACCAGCTCCTGCACCACCTCGGCGTCCAGTGAGGCAATCAGGCTGGACTCCGCCGCTTCTGCCACCAGGTGCACGGAGGGCTGGCTGCTTGGGACATGCAGTCCGCACCACTGGCCTGGCAGCAGATCGCCCACCACCAGCTCACGCCCCTGGCTGCCGAAGTAGCGCACCCACAAACGCCCCGTGACCAACAGGTGCAAAGCACCGCTGCACAAGGCATCGGGCAGGGCCTGGCCCGGCTCCAGCAACCGCCACTGAAACTGACCCGCCAATGCCTGCAGCTTTGGCACCTCCATATGCGCCAGCAAAGGCAGATGCTGCAACACCTGCCAGGACGCAGGCAAAGGCGCCAGCGTAGGCGGTGAAACAGGCTGCAGCGCAGTGGAAGCGGAGGAGGCAGGCATGGAATGCATTGTGCATAAATGCCATGGCCTGCGTCTGTGTTCGCAGGTTTCCAAACGCACAAAGCCCCGCAAATATTGCGGGGCGAGGTCTTGGCTGGCTACACGAAAGTAGCTTTCTGTCTGAGCCTCCCATCCGGAGGCTGGCGCAGACAGGAGAGGCCCACACAGCAGCGCAGCAATCACGCCGCTGCATGGACGGGGCTCGCAACTCAGCTTTAGAACGTGCTCACAATCCCCTCGCGGCGCGCCAGTGTCTTTGCGGGATGGGATGCAAGGCGCGATACCGCAGCAATAGCCGCGCTATTGCGAGGATTCGCAACACAGTAGACCGCCCGCAAAGGCACTGGCCCGAAGGGTTGGAGCGAAATCGGGCGATTTCTTCGCGCTGTGGCTTGCTTACACCCCGGTGCAAGCTGCGCTCCATCGCTTCGAACTCCTCCCGATTGCGCTCCAACGCGCCTGCGTAGAGATCGTGAACACGCTCTAAAACTCCAGGTTGTCGATCAACCGGGTGTTGCCCAGCCTGGCCGCGCCCAGGGCCACCAGCGGCGCCTGTTGCAAGGCTGCTGCACTGGGAATCTGCAGATCACAGCGCTGGCGCACGGTGAGGTAGTCGGGCGCCCAACCCAATGCGCGCAGTTGGTCCAAAGCCTGGGTTTCCAGGTCGGCCAGGGGCATGCTGCCGCTGCGTGCGGCATGGGCCAGTTGGCGCAGCGCCTGCGACAAGGCCATGGCCTGTTCCAGCTCCATGGCACTCAGATAGCCATTGCGAGAGCTCAGCGCCAGGCCACCTGCGACGCGGGCGGTCTCTCCGGCGATGATGGTGATGGGCAGGGCAAACTGCTGCACCATGCGCTCTATCACCATCAGTTGCTGGTAGTCCTTTTTGCCGAACACGGCCACGCCACCGCCTGTGGTGGCGAACACGGCCGAGAACAGCTTCAGCACCACGGTGCAAACGCCGGTGAAGAAGCCTGGGCGGAAATGGCCTTCCAGCATGTCGGCCAGCGCTGGATCGGGGTGCAGCTTGAAGGTCTGGGCTTCGGGGTAAAGATCGGCTTCGCGCGGGGCAAAAAGAATGTCGCAGCCTGCGGCCTGTAACTGGCTGCAGTCCGCACCCCATGTGCGTGGGTAGCTATCAAAATCTTCGTGCGGCAAAAATTGCAGGCGGTTGACGAAGATGCTGGCCACGGTCACGTCGCCATGCTGGCGCGCCAGCTGCACCAGGGACAGGTGACCGGCGTGCAGATTGCCCATGGTGGGAACAAAGGCGGGACGGCCACGTTGGGCCAGCGCAGTGCGCAGCTCGGCAATGGAATGAACGATGTGCATGGAGCGGATGGTCTGATTCAGAAAAAGGCTTACCAGGCGTGCAGCTGGTTGTCGGGAAAGCTGCCATCCTTCACCGCACGCACATAGGTCTGCATGGCGCCTTGCACACTGCCAGCGTCTTGCATGAAGTTGCGCACAAATTTCGGTGTCTTGCCCAGGTTAACGCCCAGCATGTCGTGCAACACCAGTACCTGGCCCGCCGTGCCATTGCCCGCGCCTATGCCAATGGTGTGGCAGCGCGTCAAGGCCTGCGTCAACTCGGCGGCCAGGCTGGCAGGCACCATCTCCAGCACCAGCATGGTGGCGCCGGCATCCTGCAGCTCATGCGCCTGGCGACGCAGCAAGGTGGCAGCCACATCGTCACGACCCTGTACGCGATAGCCGCCCAGGGCATGCACAGTCTGGGGCGTAAGGCCCAGATGGGCGCAGACGGGAATGCCGCGCTCCGTCAAAAACTGCACCGTGGCAGCGGTCCAGCCACCACCTTCGAGCTTGACCATGTGCGCGCCCGCCTGCATCAGTGCGCTGGCGCTGTGCAAAGCCTGCTCGCGCGATGCCTGGTAGCTGCCATAGGGCAGGTCCGCAATCAGCCAGGCCGTGGCCTGGGCGCGGTGCAGGCCACGTGCCACGCAGGCCGTGTGATAGCGCATATCGTCCAGGCTGACCCCCACGGTGCTGTGCAGGCCCTGGCAGACCATGCCCAGCGAATCGCCTACCAAGATGCACTCCACCCCGGCCGCATCGGCCATGGCGGCAAAGGTGGCGTCATAGGCCGTGAGCATGGTGATCTTTTCACCGGCGGCACGCATCTGCGCCAGGCGCGGCAGGCTGACCGGAGAGCGCTGGGGCAAGGGGGACGCCGGCGGCAAGGTACCGTAGGGCGTGGCGGATGCGGGAGCAGAGACGGTCATGCAGAACTTCCTCAGGGTGTTCAAGGCCGCGGTGGCGAGCCGGAAGACAAAGAAATTGCGGCGAGTCTATGCGATGCGGCCATGGCCCCTATGACCAGGCGCATTCGGGAGTCGCATTAGCGCCCAGAAAGCACGCATCCCCGCACCACCTCAACTGGTTACACGAGAACACAAATCAACTTAATTTCACACCAATAAACAAAGAATGTTTCATTCGGCTTGGATTTAATGGTATTGCGATTTCGAAGCTCGCGTGTTCTACACCAAGCGATTCCACGATCGCTAGTGCTTGCAAACATTAAATCAAATATAAAAGCATGAATAAGAGACAACTTCTCGCCGTGGCGACCTTCGCCATGGCAGATGGCGCAGTGGCCCAATCCAACCTCACCATCTACGGCGCTGTGGATACTTCGGTGGTTCACCTTTCCATTCCCGGAAAAAGCGTGACGGGTCTGGCCGGCGGCGGGCGTTCCGGTTCCGCGCTTGGCATCCGTGGCTCCGAAGAGCTGGGCAATGGCTATCGAGTGAATCTGTGGCTGGAAGGCTCAATCCAAGCAGACGGCAGCAGCACCTCGGCCTTCGCGTTCAGCAGTCGCTCCAGCATTGGCCTGCAAGGCGGCTTTGGAGAGCTGCGCGTGGGCAGGGATGCCAACATCATCAGCCAGTTGCGGGATGACTTCAGCCCCACCGGGGGCTCGGGGATCATGGGGCTCAACGGCAACAACCTGCTCCGTTGGGCCGCCATAGGCTCACTCATGGGCTCCAGCTCATGGACAAGCCCCAACAGCCTCACCTACCTCTCACCCCAATTGGGAGGGATGTATGGTCGGGCAAGCTACAGTTTTGGCGAACAGGCAGGCAACAGCCGCCTGGGCAGCAACATCTCCGCGCGGGTGGGCTATTCCAGCGGCCCGCTGCACCTGTCCCTAGGCTACAACCTCGCGCGGGGCGGAACCGACAGCCTGGGTGTGAGCTACCGCACTTACAACCTGGGCGCTTCTTACTGGATCGCAGGCTTCATGCCCATGCTGCTGCTTGGCTCAGAGCGCGGCAATGGCCAACGCGTAGATTTTTACAGCCTTGGCATCAAATACCGATGGGCCACCCACGAGCTGCGCGGGGTCTACACATCGTTCATGGACAAGGTACAAGAGCGGTCTGACTCTCAACGGCTGGTTCTTGGTTACTCCTATATTTTCTCCAAACGCACCGAGATTTTCAGCTCTGTGGCACGTTTGACAAACCAGAAAAACGCCGCACGCAGGCTGGCTACGATGCTCAGCCATTCCATGGATGCTGGCCAAAATATCAGTGGTTACGAAATCGGGATTTACCACAGGTTTTGATGGCCAATAAAAATTAGTGCCATCCAATCTCCGTAACGCTCGCCACTGGGGTAAACCGCCTGTGTTTTAAGTTATCCGAAACCTCAAAACCAGGCGTTTTCAAGCGCTGCACAAACGCGCATGGAACGGTATGCCGAACCCTTCCAAAAAAGTTACAGGCATACACAAGAAAATTTAATTACATACCAATAAAAAATGTTTCATTCAGCCTGAATTTGATGGCTCTGCGATTCAGGTACACAAGCGTTCCACACAAAGCAATCCATCGATTGCAAGCGTTCACGAACATCGAATTGAATAAAAAAACATGAATAAGAGACAACTTCTTGCCACGGCGGTAGTTGCCATGGCAGATGGCGCAGCGGCCCAATCCAACCTCACCATCTACGGCGCTGTGGATACTTCGGTGGTTCACCTTTCCATTCCCGGAAAAAGCGTGGCGGGTCTTGCCTGCTGCGGGCGCTCCGGCTCCAAGCTTGGCATTCGTGGCCGTGAAGATCTGGGCAATGGCTACCGGCTGAATTTGTGGCTGGAAGGCGGGGTCAAATCAGACGGCAGCAGCACCTCGGCCTTCGAGTTCAGCGGTCACTCCAGCATTGGCCTGCAAGGCGGCTTTGGTGAGCTGCGCGTGGGCAGGGATGCCAACATTCTCAGCCAGCTGCGGGATGACTTCAGCCCCACCGGGGGCTCGGGGATCATGGGGCTCAACGGCAACAACCAGCTCAGTGGGACCACCGTAGGCTCGATCACAGGCTCCAGCTCATGGACAAGCCCCAACAGCATCACCTACCTCTCACCCAAATTAGGGAAGGTATATGCCCGGGCGAGCTACAGTTTTGGCGAACAGGCTGGCAACAACCGCCTGGGCAGCAATATCTCCGCACGGGTGGGCTATTCCAACGGCCCGCTGCACCTGTCCCTAGGCTACAACCTCGCCCGTGGCGGAACCAACAGCCTGGGCGTGAGCTACCGCACCTACAACCTGGGCGTTTCTTATTGGATCAGAGGCTTCATGCCCATGCTGCTGCTTGGCTCGGAGCGCGGCAACAGCCAGCGCGTAGACCTCTACAGCCTTGGCATCAAATACCGATGGGCCACCCACGAGCTGCGCGGGGTCTACACATCGTTCATGAACAAGGTACAAGACCGGGCCGATTCTCAACGGCTGGTTCTTGGTTACTCCTATATTTTCTCCAAACGCACAGAGATTTTCAGCTCCGTGGCACGTTTGAAAAACCAGAAAAATGCTGCACGCAAGCTGGCAACGATGCTCAGCCATTCCGTAGGTGCAGGTCAAAGTATCAGTGGTTACGAAATCGGGATTTACCACAGGTTTTGATGACCAATAAAAGTTAGCGCTATCCGATCTCCACAACGCTCGCCACCGGGGTAAACCACCTGTGTTTTAAATCCTCCCAAACCTCAAAACCAGGCTTTTCAAGCGCTGCACAAGCGCGCATGGAGCGGTATGCCAGAGCCCTACCAACCAGTTACATGCGTGCACAAAATTTTTTAATTACATACCAATAAACAAAGAATGTTTCGTTCGGCCTGGATTTAATGGCTCTGCGATTCAGGTGCGCAAGCGTTCACGAATATCGAATTGAATAAAAAACATGAACAAGAGACAACTTCTTGCCACGGCGGTATTTGCCATGGCAGATGGCGCAGCGGCCCAATCCAGCTTCAGCATCTATGGCGAAGTGGATACCTCGGTGGTCCATATCTCCATGCCCGGAAACAGTGTGACGGGCATGGCCAGCGGGGGACGCTCCGGCTCCAATATCGGCGTGCGCGGTGTGGAAGATCTGGGCGGCGGCTACAAGCTGAGCTTTCAGCTAGAAAGCAGCTACAAGGCAGATGGCGCCGATCATGAGATCAAGCCCGGCGGCCGCATCAAACTGCAGGGCCGCTTTGGCGAGTTTCAGACCGGCAAGCTCTCCAATATGCTCAGCGACATGCGCGACGGCTTCAACCCTACGGGGGGCGCCGGCATTATCGGGATCAACGCCAGCAACATGATCAGTGGAACCGCCATCGGCTCCATCAACGGCTCCAGTTCATGGAGCAGCCCCAATAGCATCGCCTACCTGTCTCCAAATATGGGCGGCTTTTCTGGCCGACTCGGCTACAGCTTTGGCGAGCAGGCAGGCCACGACAGGCTGGGCAGCAACACCATGGTGCGGGCCGGCTATAGCAGCGGCCCGGTGCAACTGGCCACTGCCTACGCCCTGGCGCGAGGGGGGACCGAGGCCGAAGGTGTGAGCTACAGAACCTTCCAGCTGGGTGCTTCCTACAAAGTACGGGGCTTTCAACCCACGCTGCTGTACGTCACGGAACGGGGAAACAGCAAGCGCATTGACCTCTATAGCGCGGGTTGGAAGTTTTACCAGGGCAGCAGCGAATATCGCATGGGCTACACCTGGTTCCAGAACAAGGTGCAAGACAGTTCCAACAGCCAGCGCCTGGCCTTGGGATACTCCTACGCGCTGTCAAAACGCACCCGCATCTTTTGCTCCGTTGCACATATGCGCAACGAGAAAAAAGCCTCACGCAAATTGGCAGGCACTCTGAGCTATTCGGTCACAGCAGGCACCAACCTCTCTGGCCAAGAGATCGGTCTGTACCACTCCTTTTGAGAGCGTGCTGGCGCTCTCTCAGTATTCACCTTCTGTTCGCATCGGCGTGGCGGCCGCCTCGTTCAGCGCACGCTGCACCAAGGCCAGGGCCACCGGCGGCAGCAACAGGCACCAGAACAACAGCCAGCCCATGGAGATGCGGCTGCGCTGCGCCTGGTTGAGCACAGCGGCCAGTTGCAGCGGCAGCAGCAGCGACGACAGCGGCACCAGCAAGCTGGCCCAGGCGGCTGCGCGCGGCGTCAGCAGTTCGGGGGATGGCGCCACAAACGCCACTTCACCATGCAGGCGATAGTTCCAGCGCACCAGCCCCACCAGGCCGGCCAATGCACAGGCTTGGGACAGGTAGGTCCAGCGCCCGGCCATGTCCAGCCACAGCAGCAGCAATTGCATCAGCACCGCAAGCCACACCAGGCCCACCCACAGCGCCATGCCCCAAGGGCTGCGCGGGCATGGCTTGAGCGCTTGATGGCGCACGGGCGGTGCGGCATTGAACAAGGCCCGGGCTGCAGGCCGCAGCAAGGGCAGCAAACACAGCACAGCCAACAACCCCAGGCCAGGGCTTGCCCAGTTGGGCCAGCGTCCGTCCAGGAGATAAAGGCCCAGCCCCGGGGCCAGCATTTCCAACATGGATTTCAGTGCCAGCACCACCACCAGCACGCTGGCAAACGCCAGCGTGCCACCACGCCCGCCGGCCAGCACAGCCAGCACCACCACCATCAAGGTGAATGGCAGCAGCTGGCCGACCAGCAGCGTCACGCCCAGCGCCAGCAGCGATGGCTCCATCCACAGGCCTGCAGCCAGCGGCCACAGCACGGCGGCGAGCGACAACAAGACGAGCAGCCCAGGCACCAAGGCCCCGCGTACCAGCAGCAAGCCCAACACCAGTCCCAGCAGCATGCCCAGGGGTGGAACCACGCCCATCACCTGGACCATCTCGAACCGGCCCATCACGTCCATGGCGTCCTTGAGCGCATTGCTGCGCAGCAGCTGCATGCTCAGGGCAGCGCACACCCAGGCAGCCAACAGCCCCCAAAAACGGTAGCTGCTGAGCTGGTCGGCAAAAGTCCAGGCAGTCATTGAAGGGCGTGAAGCAACGGGCTCGTGCATGCGGGGCATCCTGTGGTGAGGGTAAAAAAACAATGCGTGAGTATCGCGGCAGCCGCTGCCCTCAGCCGCCATGCCCACTGACCATTGCGCGACGCTCCACCCGCATCACATGCCGCGGACTTGCCGCCGACATGCACGGTGCCAGACACAGCCTGCAAAAGCCATCCCCCCTTGAGGGGGAAGGCACATCAGCGACGCAGGAGCTGTTTCACTTCAGCACTGGTAGGCATCCACGGCGCAGCGCCCTGGCAGCACTTGCAGTTGCAGGCTCTGTGCCGAAAAAAGGCAGCGCTCGCCCTGGGCAAACTCCAGCTCCAGCATGCATGCGCGCTCACTGTGAAAAGGCAGGGGCAGATGGCGCTGGCGGCTGCCGTCGTCCGCCCAACGCAGAAGGCCGTCATGCAAGCGCCCCACGCTGGCAGCGGCACCTCCGGCACTGGCTTGCTGCACACCACCGGCCAGCAGCTGCAGCGCCATCCATTGCGCTTCGCTGCGCGGGCCCGACTGCACGCGCGCGGCGGCAAAGCGCAGGGTCAGCACATTGCCTTGCAGCTGACAGGCCGCCACTTCGGCATCGGCAAATTCAAACATCCAGGCAGGCTCCATCACTCTCACATCCCTCATACACAAAACTATATATATTTTTCAATAAATATTCTTTGCAGTTCTAACCAATTATTTCCAAAATAGCTTCCATCCCAACACCATCGGTATTTTCCCGCTGCACCTTGGCAGCGACCGGCGCGTTGGCCCCATCACCTGTGTTCCCTTTCGGGGAGAGTGTCATGACCTTGAAGAAGTTGATCACCGCCACCACCACCGCAGCAGCCCTGCTGGCCTCGGGCTCAGTCTGGGCAGACCGCCTGCAAGACATCCAGAAAGCCGGCGTGCTACGCGTGGCCGCTTTTGATGGCAACCCGCCTTTCGGCTTTGTAGACCCCAAGACCCGCCAGATCGTGGGCCTGGATGTGGACTATGCCCATGAATTCGCCAAGCGCCTGGGCGTGAAGCTGCAACTGGTGCCCACCAACCCTGCCAACCGCGTGCCCCTGCTGCTGTCCGGCAAGGTGGATCTGGTGCTGGCCAATTTCACCATCACCGAAGAGCGCAGCAAGCAGGTGAACTTCAGCATTCCCTACTTCGCCTCCGGCACCCAGTTTCTGGCCCCCAAGGGCAAGCTGACTTCGGCCGAGCAACTCAGCGGCCTGCGCATTGGCGTGGACAAGGGCACGACCAATGAGATCGTGCTGCGCCAAAACTACCCGCAAGCCACCTTGGTGGCCTATGACGACACACCCTTTGCCTTCACCGCGCTACGCAACGGCAATGTGCAGGCCATCTCGCAAGACGGCCCCAAGCTGGTGGGCCTGCTGGCCACTATCAAGGACGCCAAGGAACGCGCCAAGTGGGAGGTGCCGGCCTTCACCATCTCCAGCGACTACATCGGCGTGGGCCTGCCCAAGGGCGAGACAGCGCTGACCGACTTCGTCAACACCACGCTCAAGGAGCTGGAAGCCAAGGGCCGTGCCGGCCAGATTTACGACACCTGGTTTGGCCCTAAGAGCAATACACCGCTGACTCGCAACTTCAAGATCGGGGAGAAGTAAGCCCCCCTGAGTCGCCTGCGGCGCCTTCCCCCCAGGGGGACGACACCGGTGCTGCGGGGCGGCCCTTGCTCGATGTCCCTGGCTTGGGCTGTGCCGGTTTTGTGCGGCTGGGGCGCCAGCAGGTCTTTGCTACGCCGAGAAGTCCGCTGGGCACGGCCGGCTTATTCCTTCAAGGGGGACAACACCGGTGCTGCGGGGCGGCGCGGCCGGCATAGGCCCTTGCACGGTGTCCCTGGCTTGGGCTGCGCCGGTTTTGTGGATTTGGGGTCTGGCTTTGGAGACTGCCACCAAGCCGGCCATTCCCATGGACAGGGCCAGCACATTCTCCAATGGGTAACGACAGCCGCGCTACGGCGCGGCCGGCATAGGCCATTGCAAGCGGTCTCTGAGCTGCGCCAGTTGCAAAGTGAACGACAGCCCAAGTCGGTATCTGCCGGCTCGGGCTGTACCGGTTTTGACATGGTCGTAGCTTTTGGAAAAAACAGCCTGTAAGCGCTTCCAGTGCTGCGGTACAAGCTATTATTTTCGGTTCCTCTGCATTGCACTCCCAGCGCCTGAAACCATTTCAGGCGCTGTCTTTTTCCCCATGATTGCTGCACTTACAGAATGGTCACAGCCGCTGCTGGCCGCCAAGTACTGGGGCTGGCTGCTCAATGGCGCGGCCGTCACCCTGCTCACCTCCTTGCTGGTGATTGCGGCTGCCACGCTGCTGGGCATGGCGTTTGCCGTGGCACGCGGGGCGCAGCTGCTGCCTGTGCGCTGGGCGGCCCATGTCTACCTGTCCATATTTCGCAATACGCCGCTGCTGGTGCAGCTGTTTTTTTGGTACTTTGGCGTGCCCGGCCTGCTGCCGCCGGAGTGGATGGACTGGCTCAACAGCCCGCATTGGCTGGAACTGGGGGGCTTGCGCCTGGGCTGGCCCTCGTTCGAGTTTGTGGCGGCCATGGTGGGCCTGGTGCTGTATTCCACAGCCTATGTGGGTGAAGAGATTCGCGCCGGCCTTGGCAGCGTGGCGCGCAGCCAGACCCAGGCTGCACTGTCGCTGGGCATGCGGCCGCTTTCGGTGCTGCGCCATGTGGTGCTGCCCCAGGCCCTGGCCCACATCGTGGGCCCGCTGTTTGGCCAATACATGAACATCGTCAAGAACACCTCGCTGGGCATGGCCATCGGCCTGGTGGAGCTGTCCTACCGCGCGCGCCAGGCCGAGGCCGAGACCTTCCAGTCCTTTCAGGTCTACGGCATTGCCACGGCCTTGTACATCCTGCTGGTGCTGCTGCTGGAGCTGCTGAGCCGCCATATCCAATCCCGTCGCCGCTGGGGCCGCTCTCGCATGGAGCGCGCATGAACTTCTCTGCCCTGGTCGATGATTGGCAATACCTTCTGTGGGGTACGTTTCCCGACGGCCCACCCGGCGGAGCCCTGCTCACGCTGATCTTGAGCGGCATCTCCGGGGTGATCTCGGCCGTGCTGGGCCTGGCCTTGGGCATTGCCCTGGCCATGGGCCAGGACAGCCGCAGCCTGGGAGCCCGGCTGCTGCGCACCGTGCTGGGCTTTTTGCGCGCCATACCGGTGTTGATGCTGATCTTCTGGATCTACTTTTTGCTGCCCGTGCTCTTTGGCCTGGATGTGCCGGCCCTGTTCTCCGTGGTCTGCGCACTGTCGCTGATTTCGGCAGCCTATCTGGCCCACAGCGTGGCGGCCGGCATCCACGCCATTGCCCAGGGGCAATGGGATGCAGGCGCGGCCCTGGGCTTTACGCGCTGGCAGGTGCTGCGCCTGCTGGTGCTGCCCCAGGCACTCTCCATCATGCTGCCCTCCTTCCTTAACCAGTGGGTCACCCTGATCAAGGACAGCTCTCTGGCCTATATCGTGGGTGTGAGCGAACTGTCCTTTTTGGCCACCCAGGTGAATGCCAGGTTGATGGTCAACCCCACGGAGGTCTTCATCTTTGTCGGCGCCGTCTACTGGCTGCTGTGCTCGCTGCTGAACCTGCTGACCTGGAGCCTGAGCCGCAAGCTGCGGCCCGTGCATACCTGAACCCGGCCTTGCGCTCCACTGCCGCCCACCCATTCCATCGATGTTTTAACGTGCTTACGTAACGATCGTAAGCACGCTTTCAAAGTCGATACAACACCCCTCCCCCAAGCGTTATGGTCGCGACTGACCGGCGTCCGGAATGACAAGGAGCACGGTCAACCTTCTCTTCAGGATCTCCGCCTAGAAAGGACCATTTGTGCACCAGACGCCCTTTGTCTCGCTCATCCTCGCCGTAGTTTCACTCACGGCTCTCAGCGCCCGCTCTCAAGACACCCCCACAGCCCACCCGGTCACGGTGGAAAACTTCGTGCGTGCCGAAACCGACACCTACTTTGCATCGCTGGCGAAAAGGGCGGGGGTGGGCAAGCTATTCCATCTACGCGAGCCTGCATCCATCGCGCAGCAAAACGTCGTCAGATTGAACCGAGACACTCTGTATTCAACAGGTGTTTTCGACCTCGATGCGGGGCCTGTCAGCATCACGCTGCCCGACTCCGGCAAGCGCTTCATGTCGCTGCAGGTCATCAACGAGGACCATTTCGTTCCGAACGTTTTTTACGGCGCAGGCACACACCAGCTGACGAAAGAGAACGTCGGGACACGCTATGTCGCAGCAGTGGTCCGCACATTGATGGACCCCAACATTCCTGCAGACCTCCAGCAGGCACATGCCCTGCAAGACCAGATTGCGGTCGCTCAGAAAAGCGCCGGCACATTGGAGCTGCCGACCTGGGACCCCGCCAGCCAAAAGAAAGTGCGTGACGCATTGTTGACGCTTGCCACCACCCTCCCCGACTTCAAAAAGGCGCTCGGCCCGAAAGAGGAAGTGGACCCGGTGCAGCACCTCATCGGGGTCGCAGCGGCGTGGGGCGGCAACCCGCCCAAGGACGCTGTTTACCTCAACGTGACGCCGAAGAAAAACGATGGCAAGACGGTCTATCGACTGCACGTCAAAGAGGTTCCCGTGGACGCCTTCTGGTCCGTCAGCGTCTACAACGCAAAAGGCTATTTCCAGAAGAACGCCCAGAACGCTTACACGCTGAACAACCTCACCGCGAAGAAGGCAGCGGACGGCTCCATCACCATGCAGTTCGGCGGCTGCGGCAGCAAGGTCAGCAACTGCCTCCCCATCGTCACGGGCTGGAACTACACCGTCAGACTCTATCGCCCCCGCCCAGAAGTCTTGAACGGCAGCTGGCAGTTTCCGGCACCCGAGCCCATCCGCTAGCGTTCTCTATGCAGCTGTCCCCGATGCCTGATCCGCAGGCTCTGGCCGGCAAGCTGCCGCCTGCGCTACAGGGCCGCCACATCGCACCATGCATACTGCCCAGCACCTCACAAGGAGAGCTGCATGAGCGAGAAGCTGTATTTGGAAGACCTGTACGTAGGCCAAAAATTCAAGAGCCGAGACCACCAGCTGGACGCGGCGCAAATCATTGCCTACGCCCAGCAGTTTGACCCCCAGATCTTTCACCTGGACCCCGAAGCGGCCAAGCACAGCTTCTTCCAGGGGCTGGCCGCCAGCGGCTGGCACACGGCCTCCATCAGCATGCGCCTGGTGACCGAAAGCATTCCGCTGGCCGATGGCGTGATTGGCGGCGGCATGGAGGAGCTGGCCTGGCCCCAGCCCACCCGCCCCGAGGATGCGCTGCATGTGGAGTCGGAGATTGTGGAGATCATCCCCTCCCAGTCCAAACCCAACCGCGCCATGCTGCGCGTGCTGTGCGAGACCAAGAACCAGCGTGGCGAGGTGCTGCAGCGCTTTCGCCCCAAGATGATTTCCTTCAAGCGGCCGGCGGCCTAAGAGCCATCCCTTTCAAGGTGTTTGAGCAACCGGCTCTATCTACCTGCATTTGCACACCAACAAGCCCAAATTAGTGTCATCGTGCACAAAAAACAGGCAGTCCAATGCTGGTTTTGCTGTTGATTGCCGACTGATTTAGGTCAGATAAGAGCACCGACACCAAGACCTTGAAAGGGGTGGGCCTAAGAGCGTGTTCACGATCTCCTCGCGGCGCTCCAGCGTCTTTGCGGGATGGGATACAAGGCGCGATACCGCAGCAATAGCCGTGCTATTGCGAGGATTCGCAACACCGTAGACCGCCCGCAAAGGCACTGGCCCTTCGGGTTGAAGCGAAATCGGGCGACTTCTTCGCGCTGGCTCTTGCTTGCACCCCGGTGCAAGCTGCGTCCCATCGGCTCGAACTCATTCCGATTGCGCTCCAACGCGTCTGCGTAGAGATTGTGAACACGCTCTAAGAGCGTGTTCAAAGTCTCCTGAGCAAGAGCCCCAAGAACGCCAGATGGACGAACTGCAAGCTGGTGTTGAGCCAACGCTCGCAGTTTTTCCATAACCTTCTGTTCTTCTCCAGCCAGGCGAAGCTGCGCTCCACTACCCAGCGCTTGGGCATGACCTTAAAGCTGTGCATCTCGCTCCTCTTGGCGATTTGCACCGTCACGTGCTCGCCCAGAATCTCTTGTACGCCCTGCGCAAAGGGCTGGCCCACGTAGCCGCTGTCGCACAGCACGCCTTGCACTCGCCCCAACGTCCGCTTACAGCGCTGCAGGGCCTGCAGGGCACCTTTGCGGTCCGTTACCTCGGCCGTGGTCACCGCAATGGCATGTGGCAGCCCCTGCGTGTCCACCGCAATGTGGCGCTTGATCCCACAGACCTTCTTGCCCGCGTCATAGCCCTTCAGCCCCGCCGTGTCCGTGTTCTTCACGCTCTGCGCGTCCACAATCAAGAACGCGCTGCATGCGTTGCGCCCCAGTTTCTCGCGGGCCGCGCCAACCTGATTTTTTTAAAGCCTGCTCCAGCAGGCTGCCTTCCTCGCGGGGCTCGCTCCAGATCGCCCAGTACGAATGCACCGTGCGCCACTTGGGAAAGTCGCTGGGCAGCGCTCGCCACTGGCAGCCCGTGCGCAGCAGATACAGCACGGCGCAGAACACCTCGTAAAGCTCCACCTTGCGTGGGGCCGTCCTTTTGCGCGCACTCTCCAGCATTGGCCGGATCACTTCGAACTGCTCGCGCTTGATATCGCTGGGGTAGCCTTTTCTCATCCTGCGAGCTTCTCACATCTGGCGAGACTTTGAACACGTTCTAAGTGCTGTGCTCGCTTGCTGCAGAGCGGCCACCAGCGCATCCACCGCGGGTTCGGCCGGTCGGTGCAGCGGCAGCAGCACATGCACCTGGTAGGGAATGGAAAAGGCCAGCGGCCGCACCACCAGCTGCGGCCCGGCGCAGGCCTGGGCCGTATAGGGATTGACGATGGCCAGGCCCAGGCCCTGCTGCACCAGGGCGCAGACCGAGACGGCGCTGGCCGTCTCCAGCCCCAACTGGCGCGGCACGCCCGCCTGCTCGAACACCGCATCAATCTGCAATCGATAGGGATCGTCCCGCGCCAGGCTGACAAAGGGCTGGCCGGCAAAGTCCTCGGCCGTTAACACCGCACGCTGGGCCAGCGGATGGGCTGCGGGCAGTACCACCACCTCATCGCGTGCCGGCAGCGGCAGGCTGCGCGTGCCGGGTGGAGCGTCCGCCAGCTCGGCCAGGCCCAGGTCAAAGCGCTGGGCCGCCATCCATTCCTGCAGCAGCGGTGACTCCTGGGTGGTGATGCTCACCGGCACCGCCCCATGCTCGGCCTGCAAGCGCGCCAGCGCCCCGGGCAGCAACGCATGGCTGAGGGCTGGCAGACACAGCACCCGCACATGGGTGCCCTGGGCCTGGCCCAGCTCCAAGGCCTTGTCCACCACGCGCTCCAGGCCCTGCCAGCTGCGCTGCACCTCGGCCCACAACGCCAAGGCCCGGGCCGTGGGCCGCAGCCGGCCTTGCACGCGCTCGAACAGCGCATAGCCCAGCAGTTGCTCCAGCCGCGCCAGCTCGCGGCTCACGGTGGGTTGGGAGGTAAACAGCAGCTGGGCCGCTGCCGTCACCCCGCCGGCCAGCATCACGGCGCGAAACACCTCGATATGGCGGTGGCTGATGCGTTCGGACAACGAGGTGGTGGATGGGGGCATGGGCAAATCAACACATATCAGAAATGAATGACTTTGCCATAACAAAGCATTCGACCAGATGAAGTCCCTGGGGCATTCTCAGCACCCAGTGAGATTGCCCAGGCTGCAAAAAACCATGTTTTTGGCCGTTGGCGCAGTCTGTATCTGCAACAGCAGCTATTGATTTCAGAGTACCCACCATGCGCAACCCTTTCTCCCCCGCCCAGCTCTGGGCCCTGGCCGACGAATTTGGCACCCCGCTGTGGGTGTACGACGCGGCCACCATCCGCGAGCGCATTGCCCAGCTCCAGGCGTTTGACACCGTGCGCTTTGCGCAAAAGGCCTGCTCCAACATCCACATCCTGAAGCTGATGCGCGAACAAGGCGTGAAGGTGGACGCGGTCTCGCGCGGTGAAATCCTGCGTGCTCTGGCCGCCGGCTTCACGCCCGGCTTTGGCGAGCCGGCCGACATCGTCTTCACCGCCGATGTGATGGATGAGGCCACGCTGGCTACCGTGGTGGAGCACAAGGTGCCCGTCAACGCAGGCTCCATCGACATGCTGCACCAGCTGGCCGCTGCATCGCCCGGCCACCATGTGTGGCTGCGCATCAACCCCGGCTTTGGCCATGGCCATAGCAACAAGACCAATACCGGTGGCGAGCACAGCAAGCACGGCATCTGGCACACCGAGCTGGAGGCCGCGCTGGCCGCCATCCAGCAAGGCGGCCTGGTGCTGGCCGGCCTGCATATGCACATAGGCTCGGGCGTGGACTACGGCCATCTGCAAGAGGTCTGCGGTGCCATGGTCAAGCTGGTGGAGCGCAGCAAGGCCGCGGGCGTGGACCTGCATGCGATCTCTGCCGGCGGCGGCCTGTCCATCCCCTACAAAAAGGGCGACGCCACCATCGACACCGCCCACTACCACGGCCTGTGGGATGCGGCGCGCAAACAGGCCGAAGCAGTCGTTGGCCACCGCCTGGGCCTGGAGCTGGAGCCTGGCCGCTTTCTGGTGGCCGAATCCGGCGTGCTGCTGGGTACGGTGCGCGCCACCAAGAACGCCGGCAACAACCACTTTGTACTGGTCGACACCGGCTTTAACGAGCTGATGCGCCCCAGCATGTATGGCAGCTACCACGGTATGGAAGTGCTGCGCCGCGACGGCCAACAACTGCCCGCACGCGACAGCGTGGTGGCCGGCCCGCTGTGCGAATCCGGCGATGTGTTCACCCAGGGCGACGGCGGCGTGGTGCTGCCGCGTTCGCTGGCCGGCGCCAGCGTGGGCGATCTGCTGGTGATTCATGACACCGGCGCCTACGGCAGCTCCATGTCCAGCAACTACAACACCCGCCCGCTGGCGGCCGAGGTGCTGGTCGATGGAGGCCAGGCCCGCTTGATCCGCCGCCGCCAGACCGTGGACGAGCTGCTGGCGCTGGAGCTGGGCCTGTAAGCTTTACCGACCCCCACAAAAAAGCCCGCAGAACCATCCGCACTGCGGGCTTTTTCAATGTGCATGCATGGGGCTATGCACTATCCAATACATAGCAGCCTATGCAGATACATCCAAGGATTCAGAGCCAAACACCCTGATTAGATACTTGTCTCAGGCACTGTTGTGAAGTGATGTTCCGAAGCCGGGTCTCGCCCCGGCGGGCGACCTACCTTCTTGCTCGCACAAGAAGGTAGGCGAAGAATGCGCCCCTGCTATCCCCGACCCCAGCGCTGTCGCGCCGGGGCAACCTGCGTCACCCAACACACAGGGCCTGCCGCAGAACTCTCTGCGCGCTTTCAGCGCTCCGCTCGAACAGCCGCGGCAAGTCAGTTGACGAAGCATGGCTGTCCTGCGGCAGCCATGCGGCCCTGTGTGCTGTGCGCCGCAGGCGTGTATAGAAGGGGAACAACCGCAGCGCCAGCAGTGTGACGAAGCGGCTGGTGTCGAGAGATGAAAAATAAGGTTTGCCAATAGCGCAGCCCGCGCAGGGCAGGTATCCGGTTCCCGCCTTCCCCTTTTGCCCATGGCTTGGCGCGCAGAGCCCGGGGCGGGCAGCTGTGCCGCAGGACACAGCTGCTTCGTGAACTGACTCGCCGCGGTTGTTCGAGCGGCGCGGCTCTGCCGCAAAGCGAGTTCTGCGGCGCCGCCCTGGGATCGAGCACCGAGCTTGCCCGCAGCGAAGCGCAGGGACATGGGCAGCAGGGGCGGTTTCTTTTGCTTCGTTTTCTTGAGCGCTCAAGAAAATGAAGTCGCCCGCCGGGGCGAGTCCCGGCCTCAGAACGTCATATCCGCGCTGTAGCGCAATTCGTAGTGGAGCTTCATCTGAGGTATGTAGCTAATCAGGCCAAACACACCTCAATCCCTTGTATGGAGAGCGCAGACAGCTCTCTTTTTAAGAGCCGCTCGCGCCTGGCCAACGCCCACCATCAGGGCGCAGTCAGCGCGGTTTCACCGGCTGCGGCTTCGGTGCTCTCGGGCACATAGACCACCGACCCATCCTTCATGCGGTAGGCCACGCCGGCCTTGGCACCCTCGCCTTCGCCGGTCTGGCCATTGGCCTTGAAGCGCTCGATCTTGTCGCCTTTTTTCACCAGCATTTCCATGCCGTCCTTGCCTGCGTCGGTGACCACGGTCACGTCCTGCTTGGCCATGGCGGCCATCAAGGGGTTCTGGGCGATGGTGATGAGCAAAGCCGCGATGATCACCAAGAAGATGTCGATCAGATTGACCACCGACAGCATGGGATCGTCGCTATCGGTTTCCTGCAGAAACTTCATGGCAGCCCCTTCACGCAGCGGCCCGTGCCGCGCCGTTGGCTGCATCCTGGCTTTGCAGCCACACCAGCTCCTCGGCCAGCCAGCGCTTGCGCACCGAGACGATCCAGTAGGTCAGTGACGAGGCAATCAGCGCCAGGATCACGGCCGAAAACGCCACGGCCAGGTTGTCGGCCACGGCGGCAATATCGCCACCGGCAATGTTCTTGAGCGCAGGCCCCATGGGAATCATGGTGGCCACCAGGCCCAGCATGGGCATGACGCGGGTGATGACGCGGGGCACTTCCAGCAGCTTGTGGGCGGCCAGGTCGCGCGCATCTGCGCCCATGCCGGGCTGGGCTTGCGCCAGGGCCAGCAAGGGGTAGGCCCGCGAAGGCTGCTGCGCAGCGGCTTGCAGCGTCTGGTTGCGGCGCTGTCCCCAGGCCACAGCAAACGCGCCAAAGGCAAACAGGGAATAGAAGAACAGCAGGGCAATGGCGGCCAGCGTGGGGATCAGAAAAATCTGCCCTATCAGGTACATCCAGTTTTCAATATGGTGGCTCATGGTGGTTTCCAGTGTCGTTATGGTGGTAAGGGCTTGCGTCGTCATGCCTTGCGGCGGGCCTGGGCCACGGGCCGGGTTTGCGCCCAGGCGCCCAGTGCGGCCATGGCCAGCAGCAGGCCGGCAAGAAAGAGTTGCTCCAGCGCCTGTAGCACCGCGTCGGCCGGCTTGGGGTCGGGTGTGGGCTCGGTCTTCTCCAGCACCATGCCGCTCACCTGGGTGGTGGGAGGGGCGTTGTCAGGCGGCGCGTCATCAGGCTGTTCGGGTCGATCGGGCGGGGACGCTGCCGGCGCAGCCTGGGCCTGCGGTGCGGCCGGTGCGGAGGGCTGAGGCATTGCCTTCGGTGTGGGCAAGGCCGCCACTTCACTGCCCTGCTGCACATAGTCCATGAAGGCCTGGTTGGCGCTGTGCACATCAAAGCGCTGCTGCAGCGCGCTGTAGCGGGCCTTGAGCTGAGAGAGCGTGGCCGCATCGGCCTGCCAGTAGCCTTTGCGTGCGGCTTCCAGCATGCGCTCCATGGTCTGGGCGTAGGCGTGGGGATTGCGCTCCTCCATCCATTGCTGCACGCCCAGTTGGTGCTTGTCGTTGACATACACATCGGCCATTTCCTGCCACTGGTCATCGCGCACGATTTCATGCGCCACGGCTGTCCAACCCCACAGGTTGTTGGTGGCATCCAGCACCCGCAGGGTGCCGGAATAGCCTTCCTTCATCAGCCCCTGGATATAACCGGGGTGGAACTGGCGCGTGGCCAGTTCCTTGGCCAGAAAGTCCTGGGCCGCCTCGGTGCGGGTGGCGCCGGGATTGCGCAGATTGCTGATGTACAGCGCCGGCGCCTCGCCATTGAGTGCGCGCACCGCCAGGCCAATGCCTCCCAGGTACTGAAAGGGATCGTCCGTGGTCAACATGCCGTAGGTGTTGGAGCTGCGCGCCAGCACGGCGGCCTGCGTGCCCTTGAGCTGTTCTGCATAGAGATTGGTGCCGGGCGCCGCGCCTTCCACACCCTGCATACCCCAGCGCTTTTCGTCCGGGCCATAGGCCGTCTGCATGCGGTTCAGGTAGAGCTGGGCCAGCTTGGCATTGCCCTCTTCCTTGCTGCCCCAGGAGTCGGTGGCCAGCGTGGCCTCGGGCAGGCCGGTGCCGTATTCGCCAGAGGCGGTAGAGAAGATGCGGGTCTGGCTGGCATCGTCGGCCACATCCTCGGCCACGCCCTGGCTCAGCAGCCGCTGGCGCAGCTGCTGGCTGAAGGCCCAGGCGGGGTTGTCAGCCTCTTGCGTGGTGGCCACCAGCTTGGCGGCCTTGGCCAGCAGCTTGAGGGTGTTGGGGAAATGGTCGCGGTACAGGCCGGTGGCCGACAGCACCACGTCCACGCGCGGGCGGCCCAGCGCCTGGCGGCTTTGCAGCTTGACGTCTACCACGCGCCCACCCTTGTCCCACACCGGCTCCACGCCCATGAGGTGCAGGGCCTGCGCTTCCAAGATGCCTTGGTGTCGCATGGTCTCCACCGACCACAGCGAGAACGTCACCTTGGACAGGGGCTTGCCCGTGGCCTGGCGGTGCACCTCCAGCATTTGTTCCGCAGCCTGTTTGCCGGCCTGCCAGGCCTGGGGACTGGGCACGCGCGCGGGGTCGAAGCCGTAGAGATTGCGGCCCGTGGGAAAGGCGTCGGGGTTCTTGACCGGATCACCGCCATAGGACGTCGGGATGTACTGGCCGGACAAGGCATGGAGCAAGGCCGGCAGCTCGTTTTGCGCGCCCAGGCGGGCGTACCAGTCACGGCCTTGTTCCAGCCAGGGGCGCAGGGCCGGGTCGGCAGCATAGGCGGCCATGCTGGCCGCCGCATGGCCTGCCACCTGGCCGCTGCCCTGCAGCGCATGCTGCAGCAGCTGCAACGGTATCGACTGCTGCATGGTCTCATACGGGCCGACCATGGCTTCGTCGATTTCACCCTCTTCCACGCCTGCGGCCCTGGCCGCCGCATACCAATAGGGCTTGCCCAGCATCATGGCCACGGTGGCGATGCGGTGCTCATCGGCCGGTGCCTGGCCCAGGCTGTGCAGGCCCAGGGGCTGAATGGTTTCGGCCAACTCGTGCAAATGGGCATGCAGGCTGTCAACAAACTGCGCGAAGTTCTCGGGGGTATGGGGCGGCTTCCAGCCCATGTCCTTGTCCATGCGCAGCGCCTGTGCCTTGGCCAGGATGTCGGTGCGGTACTGGTCTTTGACTGCGCCCGTGTCCTGCTCCTGCCAGGCATGGAGCAGATCGTGTAGCGCCGTCCAGTCCTGGTGCATGCCTGCGGGCTGGAAGGGCGGCGTCTGGTAGCTCAGCGTGAGCGCACGGCCACGGCGCTTGGCCTGCTGGGCTTCGCCGATGTTGTCCACGATGTAGGGGTAGACCACGGGCAGGTCGCCCACCATCAGCGAGGCATAGTCCGTCACGCGCAGGCCGCGCTCCTTGCCGGGCAGCCATTCCTGCGAGCCGTGCGTGCCGAAGTGGATGATGGCATCGCTGCCCCAGCCGCCCTGGGCCTCACGCGCCCACAGATAGGTGGCCAGGTAAAAGTGCGTGGGCACGCTGCTGAGCGAGTGGTAGAGCGCTTTTTCCTGGTCGTCGCGCTTGTCGCTGCGTGGCGGCTGCGGCAGCAGGGCCACATGGCCCAGCACCAGGCGCGGGATGACAAACACTGCGCGGCCCTGGTGCGTTATCACCATGTCCGATTGCGCGGGTGCGCCCCAGCGCGCATCCACACCCAGGCGCACCGAGGCGGGCAGCTGCGCCAGCCAGGCTTCGTACTGCGCCACCGGCAAGGTGTCCGCCTGGCCTTGCTCCACCAGATCCTGCAAGCGGGTGTTGCGGTAGATATGGGTGAGCAGGCTTTGCAGCTGGGGAATCAAGACTTCCTGCGGCGGCACCTCGGTGGCATAGCCTGCCGCCTGCATGGCCTGCAACGCATTCACCATGCTGGCCGGCACATTCATAAAGGCCGAGGCCAGATTTTTTTCGCCCGGCGGGGAGTTCCAGAAAAACAGGCTGATGCGCTTTTGCGCGTTGGGCTTGCGCTGCAAGGCCACCAGGCGCAACGCCTTGTTCACCACCGACTGGGCCTGTGCCTCCAGTGGCAGGGCCGAGCCGCTTGGCCCATCCACGGCCGAAGCAATCTGGATGTCGGAAATGCCTGTGAACTCGGGCTGGGCCACGTACAAGGGTAGGTCCATGGCGGGTATGCCTTGGGGGTCGGCCTCCCAGTCTGCGGCGCTGCCCCTGCGGTAGGTCGTAGCCTGTATGACGGGGATGCCCAGGGCCTCATAGGCGCGGCGCGAGCCCTCGGAATTCAGCATGATGCGGGTGTTGATCAGCACATCGGCCACGCGCTGGCCTTGCAGCGTCAGCAGCGCGTGGTGGGCCTCTTCATCGGCCGAGGGATTGAAGTAGGGCAAGGCCACGGCGCCGGTTTGCTCGATGCGGGCGATCAGGTCATCGATGACCTCGGTCTGCATGCCACTCAACTGCTGCTGGTGGAAGTTGATGGCCACCACGGGCGGCAGATTTCCTGGCTGCAGCTGTCGCCAGCCCAGGTACTGCTGGGTGCCCAAAAACACCTGGCCCTGGGCCTTGGGGTGGTAGATGCCCACCTTGGGATAGACCACGGGGTCGGCAATGGCCGGCCCAGACGAGCCCGCATGCCACTGCTGCAGGGTCTGGAAGTAATGCGCATAGTTGGCCTGCCCACCGTTGAGGTAGTAGGCGGCCAGCCGCTGCACCAGGGCCTGCGGCATGCCGCTGCCTTGGGGGCCTTTTTCCAGATGCCACAGATAGGGCCGATGCGCCCGTTCCATATCGGCCATGGCCTGGCCCAGCTTGGCCTGCACCTGCTCTTGCTGGTAGGCATCGATCACCACCAGGTCGGCCGCCGGCAGGCTGGCCGCGTCCACATTGTCCGCCAGCCCCTGCAGGGATTGCTGGCGCACGGCAATGCCGTGGGGGGCGGCAATCTTTTCCAGCGCATGAAACTTGCCCAGGGGCACGTTGCTGGCCGAGATAAAAAGCACCGTCATGCCGGCTGGCAGCGTTGCCGCTTGCGGAGGCACGGGCTGGGCATGCGCGCCCGCACCGAGGCCGCACAGCCACCACAGCCCCAGCCCTATCCATTTCGCTATCACTTGACTTGTCCTGTCTCGGAAAGCGCGGCAAGCGCTCTTTCCTTCTCCATTACCTGGCTCACAAGACAAAGCCGATGTGGCCCGCCACGGGCCCGCACCTGCTCTGCCATCGCTTGGTTGTCGCACGCACCATGGCGCCTATGGCGCCACGGCAGCGCTCAGAAATCGGCTTGCAGGCTCACCGAAATGGCACGTCCGCGCTCGGCGGTCTTGAAGTCGCTGGAACGCTCGGCCAGCTTCACATTGCCGATGTTCTCCAGCGCCACACCGATCTGGTAGGTCTTGCTCAGCCGCTTGCTCAGGCTGGCATTCCAGAGGTTGTAGGCCGGCAGGCCAATGGTGGCGCTGGCCTGGTGGCTGCCCACATGCCGCAGGCCCACGCGTGCGGCCCAGCCGTCCTCGCCTTCCCACTGCAGCGCAGAGTTCACGCTGTAGCGCGGTCGGTAGTTGAGGCGGTTGCCCGTGGTCGCATCCTTGGCACTCATCAGCACCGTGGCGTTGTTGATCCAGCTCCACTGGCGGGCCAGCTCCCAGTTGGCGCCCAGCTCCAGGCCGGTGATCTTGGCCTTGTTCACGTTCACATAGCGGTTGAGCGTGGTCGAGCCCTGTTTGCCCAGGCGTTCGCTGCTGATCAGGTCACGCACATTGTTGTGAAACAAGGTGGCCGACAGTTCGGCCGCACTGGTCTTCCACGATGCGCCCAGCTCGAAGCTGTTCACCGATTCGGGCTTGAGGTCGCCATTGCCGTAGTAGATATAGGAGCTGGAGCTGTAGACGTAGTTGGGGTCGCCCTGCTTGAGGTTGGGAGCCCGGAAGGCGTGGCTGTAGCCGCCCTTGATGACCAGTTCTTCGGTCGGCGTCCACACCGCGTAAAGGCGTGGGCTCAGCTCGTTGCCAAAGCGGGCATGGTGGTCCAGACGCAGGCCCGAGGTCAGCACCAGGCTGCGCGCCAGTGCCCATTCATCCTGCACGAACAAGGCCTGGTGGTTCACATTGGTCTTGCCCCCCGTCAGGCCCTCATGCTCCAGGCTTTCACGGCGGAACTCACCGCCCCAGGTCAGCATATGGTCCTTGAAGCTGCGCGAGAACGAGGTGTCCAGCACCTGCTCCTTCAAGGTGTGTGCGGCCGTGGCATCCACGCCTGCGGCCGGGGTGTTGATGGACTCGATGCGGCTCATATAGGCACGGGCCTTGCCGGTCCAGCCGGCCAGCTCGCCACGCCAGCCGATGTCGGCATGGCTGCGGTTGATGTCATAGCCGTTGCGGTAGGTGCCTTTTTTTCCGCTGGAGGTATCGAAGAAACGCTCGTCCTTGCCACGGATGACGTTGAAGTCCAGCTTGTGGCCCTGGGCCAGGTTCAAGATGCCGCCCACACCGCCTTGCATGTTGTGCGCGCCTTCCAGCTCGGACACCTGGGGGTTCAGAACGCCGGGGATATCGCTGTTGCGTGCATTGGTGCCGCTGAGCTTCAGCGACAGCACATCGTTGACCTTGCCTGCGGAGTAAATCGACTGCTGCGTGAAGCCACCGCCCGAGCGATCGGTCTGGGTGCCGGCCTTGAGCAGCACCGAGGTTTTCCAGGTGTCGCCGGGCTCGCGGGTGATCATATTGACCACGCCGCCCAGGGCTTCCGAGCCATACAGCGTGGACATGGGGCCGCGAATGATTTCCACACGCTCCACCGCCACCATGGGCACCCAGCCCAGCGAATAGTCGGAGTGGCCCACCACATCGTCGCTGCCCGCAATGCGCTTGCCGTCGACCATGGTCAGGATGTGCTTGCTCTCCATGCCGCGCAGGGACAAGGTCTTGCGACCCGCCGTGCTGATCACGTTAAACCCCACACCCGGCTCGTCCTGCACGGCCTCCATCAGGTTGGCGGGCATGCGCTCATCGAGCTTTTTGCGGTTGACCACGCTGACGCTGGCCGGTGCTGTGCGCACATCGTGCGCGCTCATGGTGGCAGTGACCGTCACGTCCTCCAACACCGTCTGCGTCGGCTTGGTCTGTTTCACCGGCTGTTCCTGCTGCTGGGCAGCCTCTTGGGCCAGCACCGGCATGGCCAGGCACAAGGCCAACGCCAAAGGTGTGGCACGGAACGTGGAAGTGGCAAGGGAGGTGGCCCGCGACGAAGGCAAGGTGGCAGGGGCGGAGCCTGACTGGAAATCCATGGGAAACAACTTTCGGAAAAACAAACGCCCCGCACCAAAAGAGCACAGGGCGCATCCGCAGCCGGATGAAGGGGGAGAGAAATTCCGCGAAAGTGTATATGGGAACCAGTCTCATTTGTATTATCAATATTTCATTTGCTTACAACCACCAAGGGTACTTCTGCCGCTGCGGGCGTCTGCATGCACCACGGTCTGCGGGCTGGATGGCACACGGCGCGTCCTGCCCTGAACCAGGTCCTGGTACTGCCCATCACCCTGTCACGCGGGTGGCGATGCCCGTCAAAGCGCTGCAAATGCAGGTGTACAGTGTTTGTCATCAAAACACCCCCTCAAGCAGATTACATCTGCATAGCAAGCTCACTTAATCAGAGCACTCCCCTCTCTTCTTCAGGAGCCCTCCATGTCCTTCCCTACCCGCCCCCTAGGTCGCTCGGCCTTGCAGGTTTCGCCGCTGTGTTTTGGCGGCAATGTGTTTGGCTGGACCGCAGACCCCGCCACCAGCTTCAATCTGCTGGACGCCTGGCTGGGCGCGGGCATGAACTTTGTGGACACCGCCGATGTGTATTCGCGCTGGGTGCCCGGCCATGAGGGCGGTGAGTCCGAACGCCTGATAGGCCAGTGGCTGAAAAAATCCGGCAAACGCAAGCAGTTGGTGCTGGCCACCAAGCTGGGCAAGGACATGGGCGACGGCAAAGTGGGCCTGCACCCCAAGTACATCAAGCAGGCCGTGGATGCATCACTGCAACGCCTGCAGACCGACTACATCGACCTCTACCAGACACACGACGACGATCCGAGCATCCCCTTCGAAGACGTGCTGGGCACCTTGGGCGAGCTGATCCAGGCGGGCAAGGTGCGCGCCATTGGCGCCAGCAATTACAGCGCCCAGCGCCTGGCAGAGGCGCTGGATTGCAGCGAACGCCATGGCCTGGCCCGATTTGACAGCCTGCAGCCCCTGTACAACCTCTACGACCGCGCCGTGTTTGAAAAAGAGCTGCAGCCGCTGTGCGTGGAGCGTGATGTGGGCGTGATCAATTTCTACGCCCTGGCCGCCGGCTTTCTGACCGGCAAATACCGCAGCGAAGCCGATGCCACCAAGAGTGCGCGCGGTGCCAAGACCACCGGCCTCTACCTCAACCCGCGCGGCCTGCGCATTCTGGACGCAATCGACCAAGTGGCCGCCCAATACCGCGCCCAGCTCGGCGAAGTGGCCATCGCCTGGCTGCTGCACCAGCCTGGGATCACCGCGCCGATTGCCAGTGCCACCAACCTGGAACAACTGCAATCCCTGGTCAACGCCGCCACGCTGCAGCTCGATGCCGCAGCCCTGGACTTGCTGAACGAAGCCAGCCAGGAGGACTAAAGCGCCTCGCATTCCGCATCCGCCGCCCCATGCAAAACGGCCTGGCAAATACCAGGCCGTTTTCTATTTCGCTGATCCGCTGCGCAGGCACCTCTCCAGGAGGACGCACGCATTGCCCAAGGGAATGACTGGTGCACCATCAGAAGCACGCATGAAACCATGCGCTCTAACCCAGCGCAGCCCATGCCAGGGCACCGCGCAAGGGCCGCCCCGCCGCGCTGGTGCCGTCCCCCTCCGGCGCGTAGCGCCTAAAGAGGGGGAAGACGCGCAGCGGCTCAGGGGGTGCCTCTTATTCAGGTTTTACGCCAGCCTTGCGCACCACCTCGGCGTAGGCCTTCAAGCGCTCGGCCATCATCTTCTCCAACTGCTCCGGGCTCATTTCCTCAGGCGGAATCACGCCACGGCTCTTGAGGTTGTCCACCATGGACTGCTCGGTGGCGGCGGTACGCACAGCCTTGTGGATGGCGGCCACGATGTGTGCCGGCGTGTTGGCAGGCGCGGCAATACCGGTCCACGAAGGCTGGTTGAGCTGGGGAAAGCCCAGCTCGGCAAATGTGGGCACATCCGGAATTTGCGGAATGCGCGTGGGCGAGGCAACAGCCAATGCACGTAGCTTGCCGGCCTGGATATGGGACAAAAAGATCACCAGGTTATCGAGGCCGAACTGCACCTCGTTGCTGAGCACGGCCGTGATCAGAGGCGAGCCGCCACGGTAAGGCACATGGGTTGTGCCCTTGATGCCGGTGGCCAGCTGCATCATCTCCACATTCAATTGGCCCATGCTGCCGGCGCCAGCGCTGCAAAAATTCAGGCGCTCGGGGTACTGCTTGGCATAGGCCACAAACTCGGCAAAGGTCTTGACCGGCAGGCTGGGGTGAACCAGCAACACATTGGGCTGGCGGCCCATCAGGGCGATATTGTCAAAGTCCTTGAGCGGGTCATAGCCCAGATTGGGCTGCACCAGCGGGTTGGCCAGGTGGCTGCTTTGCGACGAGGCCACCAGGGTGTAGCCGTCGGGCTTGGAGCGGGCCACAAACTGCGAGCCAATGGAGCCGCCGGCACCGGCCTTGTTTTCCACCACGATGGGCACGCCCAGCAAACGGCCCAGGGCCTCGGTGTACTGGCGGGCCATCACGTCCACCGAACCACCGGGTGGGAATGGCACAACCAGTGTGATGGGCCGCGTGGGATATTTTTCTGCCGCCAGCGCGGGCAGACCGCCCAGGCCCAGGCCTGCGGCCAGGCCGGCAATCTGGCCCATGGCCTTGCGGCGCGCGGGCATGGCAGGGAAATTGGTGTGCTCTGTCATGGGAATGCTCAAGATAAAAAAACAGGGGGCGACAAGGCCAGGTTCGATGGCTTATTCCAGGCCGATCACGGTCAAGGCCATGGCCTGGGCACGGGGAACAAAGGTGCTCAGATCGCAGAACTCGCGCTCGCTGTGCGGGTAGCCGCCCACAGGGCCCAGCGCACACAGGCTGGGTATGCCCATGGACGAGGTGATACCGCTGTCGGCTGCGCCACCGGTAAATTCGCCCTCTACGGCAAAACCCACGCTGGCGGCCGAGCGCTGGTACAGCGCCAGCAGCGCATCGGGTGTCTTGGCCATGGGCAGGGTGCCGGTCTGGGCCAGGATACGGCCGCTGGTACGCGGCAGTGACTCGGCCTCGATGATGGTGGTGATCTGGGCCATCAGCGCGTCCATATCGGTCTCGGCCGTGTAGCGCAAATCCAGATGCGCCAGGGCCTGGGGCGCCACCACATTGGCGGCCATGCCGGCCTGCACAAAGCCCACGTTCAGCGTCACGCCAGGCTGCGAATCGGTGAGCGCGTGCAGGGCCAGCGTCTTGTGGGCCAAGGCGGCAATGGCACTGGCGCCCTGGGCCGGGTTGATGCCGGCATGGGCCGCCACGCCCAAGACTTCGAATTCGATGCGGGTCGAGCCCTTGCGCTGGTTGACCACATTGCCGCTGATGCGGCCCGGCTCGGCATTCAGCACGGCGCGCGCGCCTTGGGAGCGCTCGCGAATCAGCGTGCGGCACACGGGTGAGCCCACTTCTTCATCGCAGGTGAACAGCAGTTGCACTGGCGAGGCATTGCCGCCGAAGCGGGCCAGGGCCTCGGCCACAAAGACGTTGAGCACCAGGCCGGACTTCATGTCCGCCACACCCGGGCCATAGGCACGGCCGTCACGCACCGCAAAGGGACGCTCGGCCACAGTACCTGCAGGGAAAACGGTGTCCGTATGGCCCATCAGCTGGATATGGCCGTTGGCTGCGGCATCGCGGCCGGGCAGCGTGGCCAGCAGGCAGTCGCCCCAGCCGGGCTGGGCCAGGGTCTGCACGGCAATGCCAGCGGCTTCCAGGCGCTCGCGCAAGGCAGTCGCGACCAGGCGCACACCGGCCTCGTCCTTGCTACAGCTGTCAATGTTGACGATACGTTCCAGCAATGCGCACATGGCGTCATGCTGGGAGGCCAGCCAATCCAGCAGCGGTTGGTGGTTGGAGCCCAAAGCGGAAGCAGGATGCAAGACAGACGAAGACATGGAGGCAAACAGAGGGGGGAGAGTGGCAGTCGAAACCCGTGCCAAGAACAGGTGGTGGCACCTGCTGGTGCGCGGCGATTATGAAACAAACATTGCAGAAATCATATTTTTCTGCAAATTTCATTGCAATAGTGGTTTCCGCTGCCCTGCAGCCATGGCCGCAGTGCTTGCCGCTATGCTTGGGCGCCCGTATCCACAGGCATCTTCCAGGCGTTTTTCTGCTGATTCCCCCGCCTCCACAGCTCTCTTTCTTCGTCTTTCCATGCTGCTGAACGAACGGCTTGCCCACCACGCACCGCATCTCACCGCCAGCGAACGCACGCTGGCCGAGAGCCTGCACCGCGACTACCCCCATGGCCTGCTGGAGCCCGCCAGTGCGCTTGCCGCACGTACAGGCACCAGTGCCTCCACCGTGGTGCGCCTGGTGGCCAAGCTGGGCTATGACAGCCTGGCCGAGCTGCGGCGCGAAGCCCGTGCCGAAGTCACCACCCGGCTGCAAAGCGCCGCCCTGCGCGCCCCCGCCACCCTGGGCAAGGGCCGCAGCCTGGAGGAGTACGTGGACGACACGCTGCTGCATGACCAGCACAACCTGGAAGCCACGCGCCGTGGCCTGGACATGCAGGCCTTTCGCGCCATGGTGAAGGCCCTGGCCCAGTCCACCGGCAAGGTCTATGTGCTGGGCGAGAAGAACAGCGCACCGGTCTCGGCCTATCTGGCCACCCACCTCAGCCTGTGCCGCCCCGATGTGCACGAGCTGGCCGCGGGCTCCCGCTTCATGGTGGACCGCCTGGTCTGGACCCAGCCGGATGATGTGCTGCTGGTCTACACCGTGCGCCGCTACTCCAGCGGCGCCCTGCATGCGGCCCAGCACTTTCATGCCCAGGGCTGCAAGGTGCTGGTGATCACCGACAGCCCGCAGGCACCGGTGCTGGCCCACAGCAGCCACCACCTGCTGGTGCACACGGCCAATGCCTCGCCCTTCGACTCCTACACCGCCGCTTTTTTTCTGGGCAATGCCCTGATCTCGGCCGTGGCCCAGCAGCGCTCCACCGAAGTTGCCCAGACCTTGCAGCGGCGCGACGACATCTGGCGCGGCTTTGAACGCGATGCGCTGGAAGGGCTGCAGCGGTGAAGCTGCGGCTCGCCCAACAAAGGTGATGAACTGCCCTTACCCCACCCAGGGCTGGATGTCGCGCCCCATCCTCTGCGCCAGGCGCTTGAGGCGAGGCAGATATCGGGCCTCGATGTCCTCGGGCGAAACCGCAGACTTGGGGAAGATCAGGTTCACACCACCAATCAGTCTGTGACCGCTGCGCAAGGCGACGGCAATAGCTCCGAACGGTGCTTCCCGGTCCCAGTCGCCGACATTGACCGCATAGCCACGGGCCCGGGTCTTGGCGATCAATTCGTCCACGGCCGCACGGTCCTTGGCCATATGGCCCACGGCATCGTTGCGCTGTGCCAGCAGCGCCAGCAAGCCTTCGAGTTCGTCTTCGGCACAAGCCGCCAAATAGGCCCGCCCCATGGCCGTGAAGAAAAGCGGCAGCTTCTCACCAATCATGCCCCGGTGCTGGGACAACAGGCTGAAGCGGTGCGTGCTTTCGCGCACCACCATGAAACCGCCTTCCAACGTCCCCAGGTCACAAGGCCACATGAGCTCGGGAACCGCTGCGCGCATCAATGGCAGCGCCACCTGCTCCACCCAATCATCGTCGGCAAAGCCCTCGCTCAGGCTGCGCACGGCAAAGGTCAGGTAGTACTGCCCCTCCTTTTCTCCACGCCGCACAAAACCTTCGGCACGCAGGGTTTCCAAGATGCGTTTGACGGTGGTTCGGTGCACACCCGTGGTCTCGGCCAGCATGGTGGTCGAGGCCATGCCGCCCGGGGCGCGGTTGAGCGCTTGCAAGATGGCCAGGCCGCGCGAAAGACTGCGCACCTCTTTGTAGTCGGCCTCGTCCGCGCCATTCAGGCTGGGGGGTGAAAAGATCATCCCAAATCATAGGCCGGACCGGCCATGGTTTCTCCCCGCCCCCCCAAGCCAGCCTTCAGCATTGGCCATGAGGATTGCGCCTGCGCGCTCCCTCGCACCATTGCTGCAACCCCATGGTGCAAGATTTGCCTATGGTTAACCCTCTTCAAAAAGTGCACCAGGTGCACTCTATTGGGGTACTTGATTCGAGTCATGAAAATCGCCGCAGCCATGAACCGTGGCGAAACATGGCGCTGAGCGGATAGGTTTTACAGCGGCACAACGGCTGAGTACTGGACTGCAGGCATCTTCCAAAAACAGTTTTCCTTCGAGAGACAAGCATGAATACACGTCGCACCGCACTTTCGTTCGCCACAGGTCTTGCCTTGCTGGCACTGGCCGGCCCGGCCCTGGCTGCGCCCGACTTTCCCACCAAGCCCGTGACCCTGGTCGTCCCCTACGCCGCCGGCGGCCCCACGGATCAACTGGCGCGCGAGCTGGCCAGCTATCTGACCCAGGACTTCAAACAGCCCGTGATCGTGGAAAACCGCCCTGGTGGCGGAGCACAGGTCGCGGTCAATATGCTCAAGAATGCGCCTGCCGACGGCCACACCATTTTGGTCGGCGATGTGCCTTCGCTGTCCACCAACACCGGTCTTTTTGCCAAGCTGTCCTATGACCCGCAAAAAGACTTGATCCCGGTCTCTCAGCTCACCGTGGCTCCGGGCCTGTTTGTCGTGCCCAACAACAGCCCATTCAAGACCTTGCAGGACCTGGTCAACCATGCCAAGGCCCATCCACAAAAGCCTTTGAGCTACGCATCCCAGGGCGTGGGTTCTGGCGGCCAGCTGTTCAGCGTGCTGCTGAGCAAAAAGATTGGCGTGCCCATGAACCATGTGCCTTACCGCGGCTCTGCCCCCGGCCTGGTCGATGTCATGAGCGGGCAGGTGGACTTCTTCTATGACACCGTGCCCAGCGCAGGCAACTATGTGCTGTCGGGCAAGATGCGCGCACTGGCCGTGGGCGAGGACAAGCGCTCGACAGTGCTGCCCCAGGTGCCCACGCTGGCCGAGCTGGGCTATGGCGATATTGTTCCCACCTTCTGGTATGGCGTTGCCGTCAAGGCTGGCACGCCGGCCCCGGTGGTGCAAAGAATTGCACAGGCCGCACATGCTGGCATGCGCGACCCCAAGGTAGCGGAGAAATTCCTCAGCCAGGGCCTGCTGATCAAGACCAGCTCTCCCGAGGAGTTTAGCCGCTACACGCGCGAGGAAGCCAAGCGCTGGGTGCCGATCATGAAAGACGCCGGAATGAAGGCAGAGTAAGCACCTTGCGTGATCTGAAGAATGGATAGCCCTTATGCAGCGTTTTGAGAAAAAAACCGTTTTGATCACCGGCGGTGCAGGTGCCATAGGCCTGGCCTGTGGCCTGCGTCTGGCCAGCGAAGGCGCGCATGTGGTGCTTGCCGATCTGCGCTTTGACAACCCCGAGGCCATTCAGGCCCAGTTCGCACACCGTGGTGCGTCTGCGCCCGAGCTGGTCCAGCTGGATGTGCGCAGCCGCGCGCAATGGGAGCAGATTGCGCAATCCATCGTCGACAAGCACGGGAGACTCGATGTGCTGGTCAACAACGCCGGCATGATTCCCCGGCAGCCTGCGGCTTTTGACGAGCTTGACCTGGACGAATGGCGCCAGGTGTTTGCCGTCAACGTAGAGGGTGCCCTGCTGGGCATGCAGACCGCGCTCAAGACCATGAAGACGCAAGCGCATGGCGGTGCCATCGTCAACATGGGCTCCATCTCGGGCTATGTGGGCTCCAAGGATTTGGGCACTTATGCATCCAGCAAGGGCGCTCTCAAAACCATGAGCAAGCAGGCCGCCATCAGCGCCGCGCGCCATGGCTACCAGGTGCGCGTGAATGCGGTGCACCCCGGTTATCTGTGGACACCTTTTGTGGAACAGCAGCTGACCGAACGCTTCGGCGGCCGCGAGCAGGCCCTGGAAGCCGTGAAACAGATGAATCCCATGGGCCAGATCGTCGAACCTGCGGATGTGGCGGCTGCCGTGGCCTTTCTGGCCTCGGCCGACGCCCGCATGATCACGGGAGCCGACCTGGTCGTAGACGGTGGGCGCCTGGTGCAATAAGCCAAGCCACTCCTGCATTTCAAGCCACCCTTTGCGGTGGCTTTTTTGCGCCCGGTGTGACGAACCGGGGGTAAGCCCTGGGTCATAGGTGCACTCTGCGCACGCTGTTCTCATTCACCAGCGGCATCTTGACAATCTTCCAATCGATCGAGATTGACCGAATTTTCTCCCTGAAAGATATGAAGCCAGAGACTCCACAACAAGCGCCAAAACGCGCCTTTCTGGGCATGTCCCACTCCCCCTTGCTGGGCCTGAATCCCATAGACCCGCAGGACCAGCGCGTGCTAGATGAAGCCGTGGAGCAGGCGCGTGCCGCCATAGCGGCCTTTGACCCCGAGCTCATCGTGCTCATAGGACCGGATCACTACAACGGTTTTTTCAACGAACTCATGCCGCCTTTTTGCCTGGGCAGCCAGGCCTGGGCCGTGGGCGACTACCTCACCCCTGCAGGCCCTCTCAACGTGCCCGAGGAGCTGGCGCTATCGATGGCGGCTTATCTGATGGACCGGCACTTTGACCTGGCCGTCTCGCGCCGCATGCAAGTCGACCATGGTTTCTCCCAGGCCTTGCAGGTGCTGTGGGGCGACGATCTGGATACCCCACCTGTGATCCCGATTTTCCTCAACGCTGTCGCCCAGCCTGGGATTGCACGGCTGGCACGCTGCAAGGCCCTGGGCGAGGCCATAGGCTCCTACCTGGACGGTTTGCCACAGCGCACGCTGGTCATTGGCTCAGGCGGGCTTTCACACGAGCCACCCGTGCCCACCATGCAACACCCCGACCCTGCCGTGCGCGAGCGCATCACGGTCAAGCGCCTCCCGACTGAAGCCGACAAGGCCGCCAAGACCGAGCGCGTCATGGCCGCAGGCATGGCCCTGGCGCGTGGCGACCACTGGATGAAACCCCTGAACCCGGACTGGGACCAGCAATGGATGAACACCTTGCGCCACGGCGAGCTGGATGCGCTGTGCGCCATGAGCGAGGCCTCGATTGCCGAGCTCGCCGGCAACTCGGCCCATGAGTCCAAGACCTGGCTGGTCGCACGTGCGGCTTTGCCTTCAGACCACCCTCTGCACTGCCCCGTCTATGCCTACCGCGCGATTCCCGCGCTCATCGCAGGCTACGGCCTGATGTTCATGCACACCTGAAATAGGACTTTTCCATGACCTCTCCTGAGCAAATCCAGACCTGGGCCCAGCGACTGCGCCAAGCCGAAGCAATGCGCAAGCCTATTCCCCCCCTGCGCGACGAAATGAGCGACCACGACGACGCTTATGCGGTGCAATTGGCCAATGTGCGCCATGCCCTGGCCCAGGGTCGGCGCATCGTGGGTCGCAAGATAGGTCTGACCTCGTTGACCGTGCAAAAGCAGCTGGGCGTGGACCAACCGGACTTTGGCACCTTGTTTGCCGACATGGTGTATGGCGACGATGAAGTCCTGCCCAGGCAGCGCACGCTGCAACCCAAGATAGAGGCCGAAGTCGCCCTGGTCCTGAAGCACGACCTGGACCTGCCAGACGCCACCCTGGTCGATGTCATCAACGCCACGGCCTATGCACTGCCAGCACTGGAGATTGTGGGCAGCCGCATTGCCGACTGGAACATCCGCTTTGTGGACACCGTGGCCGACAACGCCTCCAGCGGCCTGGTGGTGCTGGGTGCCGTTCCCGTACGACTTGACGCTCTGGATCTCAAGCTCTGCGAGATGCGGCTCACACGCAATGGCGAGACTGCCTCCCAGGGCAATGGGGCCGCCTGCCTGGGCCATCCCTTGAATGCGGCCACATGGCTGGCACGCAAGCTCGCCGGCCTGGGCCAGCCGCTGCGCGCGGGCGATCTGGTACTCACCGGTGCCCTGGGCCCCATGGTGCCCGTACAGGCAGGTGACCGCTTCGAGGCCCATATCAGCGGCCTGGGCTGTGTACGTGCCCAGTTTGGCCAATAAATCACGCGCCCCCAACCATGCATTCAGGAGACAACAACGTATGAACCCCAGCATCGGCGAAGCAGAAACCAGCCGCTTTGTGACCATCACCGAAGATGGCAAACCACTCAAACTGCACTACAACGATGTGGGCCACGGCGATCAGGTCGTGGTCATGCTGCACGGCTCAGGGCCAGGGGCCAGCGGCTGGGCCAACTTTCACCGCAATATCGAGCCCCTGGTCGAAGCCGGCTGGCGCGTCCTGCTGCTGGACTGCCCCGGCTGGAGCAAAAGCGACAGCATTGTCAGCACGGGATCGCGCTCCGATCTCAATGCACGCTGCCTCAAGGCCGTGCTCGACCAATTGGGCCTGACCAAGGTCCACATCATCGGCAACTCCATGGGCGCCCACAGCGCCGTGGGCTTTGCACTGGCCCACCCCACCATGGTGGACAAGCTGATCCTCATGGGCGGCGGCACAGGTGGCCCCAGCAGCTTTGTGCCCATGCCCACCGAAGGCATCAAACTCATCGGCGCGCTCTACCGTGACCCTACGGTGGAGAACCTGAAACGCATGATGAATGTCTTTGTCTATGACGCCAGCAGCCTCACCGAGGAACTCTACCAGCAGCGCCTGGCCAACATACTCGCGCGCCGCGACCATCTGGAGAACTTCGTCAAAAGCCTGCAGATCAACCCCAGGCAGTTCAGCGACTACAGCAACCGCCTTTCCGAGATCCAGGCCCAGACCCTGGTCATCTGGGGGCGTGATGACCGCTTTGTGCCGCTGGACATCGGCCTGCGCGTGATCTGGGGCATTCCCAACGCCCAGATGCACATCTTCAACCAATGCGGCCACTGGGCGCAGTGGGAACATGCGGACAGGTTCAACCGCATGGTTCAAGAATTTCTGGCGCACCCAGGCGCTGCGTAGCCGCAGATTGAATGCGGCGGCGGCTTAACGCTCCTGCTGCTTGGGGTCGCGCTCCATCAGCCGGTGCACGGCCTGGGCCGGAGCGACCTTGCCATCCAGCAGGTCGACCACGGTGGCGGCGATGGGCATGTCCACACCCAGGGCCTGGGCACGGGCCAGCACGGTGCGGGCGCTGTACACGCCTTCGGCCACATGGCCTAACGACTCCACGGCCTGGGCCAGGCTGATGCCGCTGGCCAGCAGCAGGCCCACCTTGCGGTTGCGCGACAGGTCGCCGGTGGCGGTCAACATCAAATCCCCCAGGCCGGACAGGCCCATGAAGGTGTCGGGACGGGCGCCCAGGGCCACGCCCAGGCGCGTCATCTCGGCCAGGCCGCGTGTGAGCAAGGCCGCGCGGGCATTCAGCCCCAGCTCCAACCCGTCGCACAGGCCGGCGGCAATGGCCATCACGTTCTTCACGGCACCGCCCACTTCCACGCCCACGATGTCCTCATTGCCATAGACGCGCAGCGCAGGGCTGTGCAGCGCGTCCACCAGGGCGCGGCGCACCTGGGCATCGCGGCTGGCGGCCACCAGGGCGGATGGCTGGCTGCGCGCCACCTCCTGCGCAAAGCTGGGGCCACTCAGGGCCGCGCAGCGCAGCAGGGGCGCCACTTCGGCACAGACCTCGTGCGGCATCAGGCCGGTGCCGGCTTCAAAGCCCTTGCACAGCCAGGCCACCGGCACGCGCAGGCCTTGCAGCTGCTGCAGCCAGCCGCGCAGTGCGGCCATGGGCGTGCCAATGATGACCAACTGCGCGTCGGCCACGGCGGCCTGCACATCGCGCAGCTGCGCACCCTGGGCGATCTTCAAGCCCGGAGGAAACGACAGGCCGGGCAGATAGCGGGTGTTCTGGCGGATGGCATACATGTCTTCGGCCTGGCGTGCATCACGCGCCCACAGCAGCACCTGGTGACCCGCTGGATGGGCCGCGGCGGCCATGGCCATGGCCGTGCCCCAGGCGCCGGCGCCGATCACTGTGATTTTCATAGCTGTCTGTGCTGTATCCATAAGCTTTCCATAGTCATTCAATGCGGCTGCTCGGGCAAGGCCGAGCCCGCATGGTACGCGCAGCAGACGCTGCGGCCCGCACGCCCTACCCTGACTCAAAAGCGGCCAAAGAAAAAGGCCCCGCAGGGCCTTGTGGTGAGTCTGCAGGCTAGCCTGCATGCGGACATCACCGAAAGCGGCTGAAAGCGCGCTTACTGGGGCAGCTGACCGTCGGCCTGTGCTGCGGCAGCGGCTTGCTGCTCGTACATGGCCTGGAAGTTGATTTCGGCCAGGTGCACGGGCGGGAAGCCGGCACGAGTCACGATGTCGGCCACGTTGCCGCGCAGATAGGGGTAAATGATTTGCGGGCAAGCCACGCCGATCACACCGCCCATTTGCTCTTCGGGGATGTTACGGATTTCGAAGATGCCGGCCTGCTTGGCTTCGACCAGGAAGACGGTCTTGTCTTCGATCTTGGTCTGCACGGTGGCGGTAACGGCCACTTCAAAAACGCCTTCGGCTACGGGCGTGGCTTCCACACCCAGCTGGATGTCCACGCTGGGCTGGGTCTGTTCCAGCAGGATGGCGGGGGAATTCGGTTGTTCGAGCGACAGGTCCTTCAGGTACACGCGCTGGATCTGGAACACGGGGTTTTCTTGTTCGGACATGGAGTCAGTCTTTCAGGTCAAAAGCAACCGGATATACAAAAAAGCCCGCCGGCACAGCAGCTGTGCAGCGGGTGTGGCGAGCATTATGCAATGCGCATCTCTATGGACCACGATGCCGCGCACCGTCCACAGTCGATGTAGCTGACGTCCCGCTGGCCAGGGCTGCCGCGCAAGGGCCGCCCCGCCGCGCTGGCAGCGTCTCCCTGCCCGCATCGCCATGCGATGCGAGAGCGGGGGGAAGGCACGCAGTGCCTCAGGGGGGTGTCAAACATTCAGCAGGGGTACGAGGCCGCCCTTGGCATCCAGGGCCATCAGGTCATCACAGCCGCCCACATGGGTGTCGCCGATAAAGATCTGCGGCACGGTGCGGCGGCCGGTGGTCTGCATCATGTGATCGCGGGCGGCGGCGTCGGTGTCGATGCGCACTTCCTCAATCTGCTCCACGCCTTTGGACTTCAGAATCTGCTTGGCACGAATGCAGTAAGGGCAGACGGCGGTGGTGTACATCTTGACGGCTTGCATGGGGTCTCTTTCCTGGGTGATGGGGCTGCGCCGGCCCAACTTGTGGGCCGCGCATGCTCAGCAGCTGGGGGCGGTTCAGGTCTTTACAACCGGCAGGCTGGCATCGCGCCAGCCCTTCATGCCGCCAGCCAGTGCCTGGGCCTTTTCATAGCCCAGCTTCTTGGCCACCGCTTCGGCACGCACGGCGCGGGGACCCTTGCCGCACACCAGCACCACGGGGAGTGCCTTGTTCTTGACCACCTGGGGCAGGCGCTCTTCCAGCTGCGACATCGGGATGTTCTTGGCGTTGGTGATGTGGCCCTGGACATATTCTTCCGGCTCGCGCACATCCACCACCACGGCTTTTTCGCGGTTGATGCGCTGCACGGCGTCGGCCGCCGTCAGGCTGCCAGCTCCCGCGCCCTTGAGCGAAGGCACCAACAGCAACGCGCCGGAGCCAATGGCCAGCAGGATCAAATACCAGTTCTCGATGAAGAAATTCACGTCAGTCCTCGGGGTAGCAAACCGCGCAATTCTAGGGGGAGAAGTCCGGCATTCCGGTCTGAACGGGCATGCAGCCCGAACACGGCGCCTGCTGCGGCCTAAAATCAACGGTTTTACGCAATCCGCACCTTTTCTTTATTTCGTTTGCCGCGCGCGTGCCGCGCCAAGGGACTTCATGCACAAGCTCGTTTTGATCCGCCACGGTGAATCCACCTGGAACCTCGAAAACCGCTTCACCGGCTGGACCGATGTGGACCTGACCGACACCGGTGTGGAACAGGCCAAGAGCGCAGGCCGCCTGTTGAAGGCCGAGGGCTATGACTTCGACCTGGCTTTCTCCAGCATGCTCAAGCGCGCCAACCGCACGCTGTGGCATGTGCTGGACGAGATGGACCGCACCTGGCTCCCGGTGGAAAACAACTGGCGCCTGAACGAGCGCCACTACGGCGGCCTGCAAGGTTTGAACAAGGCAGACATGGCCAAGCAATACGGTGACGCCCAGGTGCTGGTCTGGCGCCGCAGCTACGACGTGCCGCCACCGGCCCTGGAAGCGTCCGACCCACGCAGCGAGCGCAGCGACCGCCGCTATGCAGCCCTGCAGCCCGAGCAGATTCCGCTGACCGAATGCCTGAAGGACACCGTGGCCCGCGTGATGCCGTTCTGGAACGACACCATGGCGCCCGCCATCAAGGCTGGCAAGCGCGTGGTGCTGGCAGCCCACGGCAATTCCATCCGCGCCCTGATCAAGTATCTGGACAACATCGCCGACGATGCCATCGTGGGTGTGAACGTGCCCAATGGCATTCCGCTGGTGTATGAGCTGGATGACAACTTGAAGCCCATCCGCAGCTACTACCTGGGCGACGCCGAAGCCGCAGCCAAGGCGGCTGCAGCCGTCGCAGCCCAAGGCAAGGCCTGAGCATGCGAGCGATCTCCCCGCGAAGCGCCAATCCGTGTTCGCGCGGAGATCACAAGCACACGCTGAAAAGTCACACTCGGTAAATCTATAGCGAGTTCGGACCCGAGGCCCACCAAGGGCCAAGGTCCCCGGTGTATATTGCGCCGTTAAAGGTATGGATCTATGGGCCAAAAACTGAAAATTGCTGGATGGGTTTCTGTGGGTGTGCTGGCCGGCGCATTGACGACCGTGTCGCTGCAAACCGTGGCACGTGGTGCCATGACACCGCTTCCGCTGGAAGAGATCCAGCAACTGTCTGCAGTCTTCGGCATCGTCAAGACCGACTATGTGGAGTCGGTGGACGACAAAAAGCTGATCACCGATGCCATCTCCGGCATGGTGTCCAGCCTGGATCCACATTCCCAGTATTTCGACAAGAAGTCGTTCAAGGAATTCCGCGAAGGCACTTCCGGTCGCTTTGTGGGCGTGGGCATTGAAATCACTCAGGAAGACGGGCTGATCAAGATCGTCTCGCCCATCGAAGGCTCGCCCGCCGACCGCGCCGGGTTGAAGACCAACGACCTGATCACCAAGATCGATGAAGCTGCCGTCAAGGGCCTGTCGCTGAATGACGCTGTCAAGCGTATGCGCGGCGAACCCAATACCAAGGTGACGCTAACCATCCTGCGCAAGGACGAAAGCCGCAGCTTCCCCGTCACCATCACCCGCGAAGAGATCAAGACCCAGTCCGTCAAGGGCAAGCTGGTGGAGCCCGGCTACGGCTGGATCCGTCTGAGCCAGTTCCAGGAACACACGGTGGACGACTTTGTGCGCAAGGTCGAAGAGATCTACAAGCAAGACCCGAATCTGAAGGGACTGGTGCTGGACCTGCGCAACGATCCGGGCGGCCTGCTGGACGCAGCGGTGGCCATCTCGGCCGCCTTCCTGCAGCAAGGCGTGACCGTGGTCAGCACCAACGGCCAGTTGCCCGAAAGCAAGGCCACCTTCAAGGCCAACCCCGAGTTCTACACCCGCCGTGGCCAGGGCGACCCGCTGCAGCGCCTGCCCGCAGCGTTGAAGAAAGTGCCCATGGTGGTGCTGGTCAACGAAGGCTCGGCCTCGGCCAGCGAGATCGTGGCCGGCGCCCTGCAGGACCACCACCGCGCCACCGTCATGGGCGGCCAGACCTTCGGCAAGGGCTCGGTGCAGACCGTGCGCCCCCTCGGCCCAGATACTGGTCTGAAACTGACCACGGCCCGCTACTACACCCCCAGCGGCAAGTCCATCCAGGCCAAGGGCATCGTGCCCGACGTGATGCTGGATGAAACCGCCAATGGCGATATGTATGCGGCCCTGCGCATGCGTGAAGCCGACCTGGAAAAGCACCTTTCCAGCGGCCAAGGCGACGAGGTCAAGGACGAAGCCCGTGAAAAGGCCCGCGAAGAAGCCCGCAAGCGCCTGGAAGAAGAGGCCAAAAAGCCCATCGCCGAGCGCCGCCTGCCCGAGTTTGGCTCGGACAAGGACTTCCAGCTGCAGCAGGCCCTGAACCAGCTCAAGGGCAAGCCGGTGCAAGTCAGCAAGACCGCCACCGAGCGCCCTGCGGAAACCAAGGAAGAGTAAGCCCTCGGCTTTTTTCTGACTGGCAAGCCAATTCAGACACAGCCGGGCACCCTGCCCGGCTTTTTCTTTGGGGATCACCATACAACGGCAAAGCCCGATATCGGCCGGAACCGGCCTCTGCAGCACCGCTGGCGTGGGCCCTCAACCCACACAGCGCTTCAGGCACGGCGTCTTGCCCGCAGACAGTCGTCATCTACGGCAAGGGCGAACAACAAAGCATGAAGCGCTGTATGGCCGCCGTCACACGAGGCGGCAACTGGCCGTAAGGCCAGAGCATGCCACTAGACTGACTGCGCCAGACTGCCCCGGCGCATCTCCATCCCATATGCCGTAAAGAGCCTTATCCTTTTGAGCCACCATGAATGACGATCAACTTCTGCGCTACTCCCGCCATATCCTGCTCGACGAAATCGGCATCGAAGGCCAGCAGCGCATACTGGACGCCCATGTGCTGATCCTGGGCGCCGGAGGGCTGGGCTGCCCGGCGGCATTGTTCCTGGCGGCTTCCGGTGTCGGGCAGATCACCCTGCTTGACCACGACCAGGTGGACATGAGCAATCTTCAGCGCCAGATTGGCCACAGCACTGCCCGCGTCGGCATGTACAAGGTCGACTCGCTGACCACGGCGCTGCTGGCACTGAACCCCGAGGTGCAAGTGCATGGTCTGGTGCAGCGCGCAGATACCGCGCTGCTGGACCAGGAAATCCCCCGCGCCACCGTGGTGCTGGATTGCAGCGACAACTACCACACCCGCCATGCCGTGAATGCGGCCTGCATACGCCACGGCATCCCCCTGGTGGCCGCTGCCGTGATTCGCCTGGATGGGCAGATCAGCGTGTTCGATCCGCGCCAGGAAGACACGCCCTGCTATGCCTGCATCTTCCCGCCTGAAGCGGAGTTTGAAGAGGTGCAATGCTCCACCATGGGCGTGCTGGCACCCCTGGTGGGCGTGATGGGCAGCATGCAGGCCGCCGAGGCCCTGAAGCTGATCGTGGGGATTGGAGAGCCTTTGACAGGCCAGTTGCTGATGCTCGACGGCCGCAGCATGCAATGGAGCCGCATGCGCACGCACCGCAACGCAGATTGCACGGTATGCAGCAAAAACCAGTAGGAGTTCACCTACATTTCACCCCGCAAGGCGCTGGCACAATTGACGACCTTCGCTTACCCCACAGCCCATTTCCCTCCACCATCGTCCACATTGCGTCCCATCAACCCTGGACGAGAACACAGTGAAACTGCGCGCCTACATCGTTGAAGACAACGCCACGATCCGTGAAAACCTGATCGACGCTCTGGCTGAGCTGGCCGATGTCGAGACCGTGGGCATTGCCGAGACCGAGAGCGAAGGTACGAGCTGGCTTTCCGCCAACGCGGCACACTGGGACATCGCCATCGTCGACCTCTTTCTGCGCCAAGGCAGTGGCCTGGGCGTGCTGACGGCCTGCCAGCAACGCGCGCCCCAGCAGCGCATGGTGGTACTCAGCAATTACGCCACGGCCGATGTGCGTGCACGCTGCACGCAATTGGGCGTGGATGCCGTCTTCGATAAATCCAATGAAATTGATGCATTGGTGGATTACTGCATGCAACAAAGCAACGCTGCTGCCTGAAACCATCTCCGCGCCATAAAAAATGCAGTCTTTACGACTGCTTTTTTATGGCTGGAGCACTGATATCAATCAATCAGCCTGTTTTTCAATGCGTAGTAGGTCAGATCGCTATTTGACGAAAGTGCCATTTTCTCCATCAGGCGCGTTCTGTAAGTGCTCACAGTCTTTACACTTAGAGACAAAGATTTTGCAATATCACCGGCTGTTTCACCCTTGGCCAATTTCAGAAAGACCTGAAATTCACGTTCGGACAATTGCTCATGCGGCGGTGCATCGTCTTTTCGATTGAGTTGCTGGGCTAGTAAATCTGCCACCGTAGGCGTCAGATAGCGACGTCCCAAGGCAATGGTGCGAATGGCTTCCGCAATTTCTGGAGGGTCGCACTCCTTGTTCAAGTAACCGCTCGCTCCCTGGCGAATCATATTGATGGCGTAATGCTCTTCCGGATAACCGCTCAAAATCAAAATACCCATATCGGGCACCTTGGCGCGCAGCATGCCCAGAGCATCCAGACCACTTTGCCCCGGCATAGAGAGGTCCATCACCAGCACATCAATTTCCTGCTCCCGCACCAGATCGATGGCCTCCCTGCCATTGGCAGCCTCTCCGACCACCCGCAAATCCACATGCTCCGACAGGAACTGACGCAGTCCTTGGCGCACGATGGCATGGTCGTCAACTATGCCTACTTTGATCATTGCAACACCTCTCTTTGAATTGGAACTGCCGGTCTTGCCGAAAGCGACAGCGCCCTTGTATGACGAACCATTTCTGAAGCAACTTGATTATGCAGAATAACTGCACCACACTCCCATCCGCAGGAGGATTTCGATGAAGTGGACCCACATACGCCGCATGGCCATCAGCTTGCCGCTGGCCATGCTGGCAGCAATTGCCATGGTGGCAATTAACGAGGTTGGGTACCAGCGCTCCAACCAGGCACTCGACGCAATGGTGCATGCGCAAAAAAATCGCAATGCCATCAACCACATGATGCAAAACATGTTGGATGCCGAAACCGGCTTGCGCGGCTATTTGCTGACCAGCGATGAACGCTATCTGGAGCCCTATAACAAGGCCATTGCATTAATCAACGGCGATATGGATCAGCTGCGCGAGCTGTTCATCACCAGCCCCGATGACCTCAGCACCTTTGCCCCGCTGTCCCGACAGGTATCGCGCAAAACCGCCGAAATGGAACTCAGCCTGCGGCTTTTTCGCGAAGGCAATGAAGAGGCCTGGCGTTTTGTGATGTTCACCGATATGGGCAAGCAAAACATGGATGCCATACGTGGCTACACCCAGCAGCTGATCGCACGCAGTGGTGCCCGCGCAGAAGCCAAGCGCATCGATGTGGAAAAAGCCTTGTGGATTTCGCGCCTGGGCATTGCCACCGTGACCGCCATCGGCCTGCTGGCTTTCTATATGTACCTGCGCCAATCTCACACCCTGGAAGCCGTGCACAAGCGGGAGCAGAAAATCCAGAGCGAAGAGCGCAGCCGGCTGGAAGACCTGGTGCGCGAACGCACGGCCACCCTGACGGAGCTGGCCAACCACTTGCAGCAGGTGCGTGAGGACGAGCGCGGCCATCTGGCCCGCGAGCTGCACGACGAGCTGGGCTCCCTGCTCACCGCCGCCAAGCTGGATGTGGCCCGCCTCAAGTCGCGCATCGACATGACCGTGCCCGAGGTGGCGGACCGCATCATGCACCTCACCGAGACGCTCAACTGCGGGATTGCCTTGAAGCGCCGCATCATCGAAGACCTGCGCCCCTCTTCGCTGTCCAACCTGGGGCTGACCACCTCTTTGGAAATCCTGACGCGCGAGTTTGCACAGCGCTCCAACATTGAAGTGGAGAGCAGCCTGGAGCAGGTGGAGCTGCCTGACGCCACCCAGCTGACGGTCTACCGCATCATCCAGGAGTCCTTGACCAACATCGGCAAATACGCCAACGCCACACGGACCGTGGTCAGCGTGCACAACTACCCCACCTATGTCGCGGTCCAGATCCAGGACAACGGCAACGGCTTCGACTTGCGCAGCATACGCCCCAAATCCCACGGGCTGGCGGGCATGCGCCACCGCGTGGAAGCCGCAGGAGGTCGCCTGACCATCACCTCCTCCCTCGGCGAGGGCACCACCATCTCCGCCGTGATCCCCTCGGCCCAGTCGTCCCTGGCGGCCTAAACCCGCGCGCAGTCCCCACCACAGCCAGCCCCGCTGGCTGTGGTCATTTGTAGTCCCTCTCGGACAGCCACATCAGCGCACACTGTCAGCATCGGCAAAGGCTGGCCGGCAGCCCTTCCCGCGCCAGCGGCGCTACATTGACCCTTCCCCCTACCGCAGCGCGAACAGGGCCTTGCTCTATTACGCCACGGTATTTCTGGTGCTAGCCTTGACTGCCGCCGCATCCGGATGGGGTCGCGCAGCTGCCAGCACGGCAGGCATTGCCAAGACATCGGCGCACATGTCTTTGTCACTCTGGCGGCAATCGCCTCCGTGCTGAATTTGAGCCCCAAGGCCTCACACCTTTGTCTCATACAAGGAACTTCTCATGCCCATCTCCGACAAAACCACCAAGCACTTTGACCAGGCCACCAAGGAGGCGCAAGAAGCGCTGCACAGCGCCAAAGAGTTTGCGGATGACGTGTCCGCCACGGCCAAGGAAGCCATGAAAACCTCCCGTGCCGCTGCCAGCAATGCCTTTGACAAGGCACAAGAAGGCATCCAGGCCGTGGAGCACGAGCTCAATCCTTCCATCAACGAGCTCGCGGCCAAAGCGCAAGAAATCGCCCTGCGCAGCATCAACTTCTGCGCAGACAGCTCGGAGCGCGCGCGGCGCCAGCTCCAGAACGCCACCGAGGTCACCACCCGCTACGTGGTGGAGCAACCCGGCAAGTCCATCTTGCTGGCCGCTGCAGCGGGCGCAGCCCTGGCCACCGCCTTGCTGATGGGGTCGCGCCGCCGCTGAGCCCGCGCCCGGCCCCTGCACATTCCCTTTCTCACCTTTTTGGAGAGCCCCACCATGCAAGCCACCACCCGTGCCATTGCCTTTTCCCTGCTTGTGGGCAGCGCTGTTCTGGGTGCCACCGGCTGCGCGGTCGTGCGCGACCAGCAAAGCGTTGGCTCCTACATCGATGACTCGGCCATCACCACCGCCGTCAAAGCCAAGATGGCGGAAGACAAAACCGTCTCGGCCACGGCCATCAGTGTGGAGACCCTCAAGGGCACCGTGCAGCTATCGGGCTTTGCCACCACCCAGGCAGAGAAAGACCGCGCCGAGTCCATTGCTCGCAACACCAAGGACGTGAAGGCCGTGCGCAACAGCATCCTCGTGCGCCCCTGAACGGCGCCGGCCACCGGCCTGGCGCCACCACCTCCCTGCAACACCGGTCTGGCGCCAAGCTGGGCCGGTGTTGTTGGCTTTCAAGGCATACCCTTGAATTGGGCATGGCGCCCTGCTTTGATTAAGCTGGGCCGCTATGCGAGCGTTCAACTGCGATCACTGCGGCCACCTGGTCTTTTTCGACAGCGTGCACTGCGTACATTGCGGCAGCAAACTGGCCTTTGTGCCCGAGCTGCTGCGCATGGTGGCGCTGCGCCCTGCCCGGCCCATGGACGCGGCAGCTCCCGCGCTGCAGCACTGGCAAGCCCTGGCACCCACGGCCGACATGGCAGCCCCGGCCCGCTGCTGGCGCATGTGCGCCAACCAGGCCCTGCACCAGGCCTGCAATTTTTCGGTGCACGAGGATGACCCCCAGGCGCTGTGCCTGGCCTGCCGCCAGACCCGCTGGCTGCCCGATCTGCAAGACAGCGCCCATCTGCGCCGCTGGCGGCTGATGGAAGACGCCAAGCGCCAGCTGTTCTACACCCTGGCCCGGCTGCGCCTGACTGTGCTGGACGGCGTTCCCTCTCCGGCCTACGAATTTCTGGCGGACCAGCCCGGCCAGCCGCCCGTGATCACAGGCCACAGCCACGGCACCATTGTGCTGAACGTGGCCGAGGCTGATGAGGATGAACGCACCCGCCGCCGCCTAGCGCTGCACGAGCCCTACCGCACGCTGGAAGGCCATTTGCGCCATGAGTCCGGACATTTCTTCTGGGAGCTGCTGGTCCGTGCCAACGCCCAAGTGCTGGAGCGCTTTCGCCAGCTGTTCGGTGACGAGCGTCAGGACTATGCCCAGGCCCTGGAGCGCCACTATGTGCAGGGGCCGGCAGGCCCTGCCGACTGGCACAGCCAGCATGTCAGCGCCTATGCCAGCGCACACCCCTGGGAGGACTGGGCCGAAACCTGGGCCCATTATCTGCACCTGGTGGACCTGTTGGAGACCGCCGCCAGCTTTGGCACCTCGGTCACCATTCCGGGCCAAGCCCAGCCGCAGGCCGTGCACGACCCCTTCACACCGCCCTGGGACCAGTTCGACGCCATGCTGCAGGCCTGGGTGCCCTTGACCCTGCTGCTCAACAGCCTCAACCGCAGCCTGGGCCAGCAGGACGCCTACCCCTTTGCCCTGTCCAGCGGCGCCATGACCAAGCTGCGCTTTGTGCATGAGCTGCTGGCCGCCCACCGACGGGCCTTGCCAGCGCAGCCGGTTGATGTCTCCGCTTAAGCGCGTCCCACGCGCTCCATCAGTCTGGCCTGCACGGCAGGGGAAACAAACTTGTCCACCTCGCCCCCCAGCGAGGCGATCTCGCGCACAAAGGTGCTGCTGATGAACTGGTATTTGTCGCCCGGCGTCAGAAACACGGTTTCCACATCGGGCATCAGATGGCGGTTCATGCCCGCCAGCTGGAACTCATAGTCAAAGTCGGTCACCGCGCGCAGGCCACGCACCATGGCCTTGCCGCCCTTGGCCACGACAAAGTCACGCACCAGACCGGTAAAGCTCTCCACCGAGGCATTGGGGTAAGGCGCCACGGATTCGCGCACCATCTCCAGGCGCTCCTCCAGCGTGAACAAGGTCTTCTTGTGGTGGCCCGCAGCCACGGCCACGATCACATGGTCGAACAACTGGCAGGCGCGGCGCACCACGTCTTCGTGACCCAGGGTGATGGGGTCGAAGGTGCCGGGGTAGACAGCGATCACCGGGGGATGCGACATGGACAAATCTCCTTGCTCTGCGAGCGGTTCCAAAAAATCAGCGGCCATTATGCCGCCGCCCTTTTGGCAAGCACCAGCGCCTGTGTGACCCCATATCCTGGCGCCCAGATCGCCATGCTCCAGCCCATAAAAAAAGAGGCCTCAAAGGCCTCTTTTGCCTGCTGCATCTACGCTGGAAGCTCCTGAAACAGGAGCTTCCAGCCTCACCAGACTAAACCGCAGGCTCGGCCTTCGGCAGGCGGCGCAGCAAATGCGCATGCACATTGCCGGCCTTCAGATAGCGATGGGCCTGCAGGCCCAGGGCCGCCAGGGCCTCGCCCTCCCAGGCCACGGGTGCTTCCAGGTAGACAAAGCCATCGGCAGCCACGGCCTGTGCCGCCGCCTGCAACGCGGGCGTAAACAGCTGCTCCGCCTCGAAAGGCGGGTCCAGAAACACAATATGCCAGTGGCCAGGTGCGGCCTGCTTGAGCGCGGCCAGCGCATCGCCGCGCTGCACACGCACGGCGTTGGCACCGAGTTGCTGCTGCAGCTGCTGGATCTGACCGGTCAGCGCCGCGTCCTGCTCCACCATCCACACCTCGGCCGCGCCACGTGAGGCGGCTTCCAGCCCCAGGGCGCCGGTGCCGGCAAAAGCGTCTATGCAGCGCCAGCCGCCCAGGTCCTGGCCCAGCCAGTTGAACAGGGTCTCGCGCACGCGGTCGGGCGTGGGGCGCAGCCCGGGCCTGGTGGCCACGGGCAGGCGACGGCGGCGCCATTGGCCACCGATGATGCGCACCTCGCCATTGCCCACATTGCCCTGGCGCGGCGCCTTGTTGCCCCCGCCTTGCTTGGCCCGGGCGGCCGATGCCCTGGCCGCGCCCTTGACGGCGCCGGCTGCGGCTTCGGCCTCCTGCTGGGCTTTTTCCTGGCGGCGGCGCAGTTTGGCCTCCACGGCCATGGCTTCTTCCAGGGTGCGATAACTGTTGCGGCTCACTTGCTCTTTTCTCCCAGCACCACGGTCACCATGCGGTCCGGGTGCAGCACACGCTGCACGGCAGCGCGGATGTCATTCACGGTCAGGGCCTGGACGCGGTCCGTCCAATGGTCCAGATAATCCAGTGGCAGCCCATTCCAGGCAATATTGGCCACATTGCCCAGCAGCTTGGCATTGCTGTCCACGCGCAGGGCAAAGCCACCAATCAGATTGTCCTTGGCGGCCTGCAGCTCGGCTTCCGTAGGGCCTTCCGCCACAAATTTCTCCAATACCTCACGCGTGACCTTCAGCGCCTCTTCGGCCTGGTCCGGACGGGTTTGCAGGCTGATGACAAAGGCGCCGGCATGCAGGCCGGGCGAGAAGTCGCTGGAGACGCCATAGGTCAGGCCGCGCTTTTCACGCACCTCTTCCATCAGGCGCGAGACAAAACCGCCACCGCCCAGAATATGGTTGCCCACCAGCAGGGCCATGAAGTCCGGGTCCTTGCGCTGTATGCCGGGCTGGCCTATCAACACCTGGGCCTGGGCCGACTGGAAGGGGATTTTTTCCTCGACAGCCTTCTGCAGCGCTGGCACCTCGGCCACGGCCGGCAGGCTCTGGCAGCCCTTGCCATCATTGGCCGGCAGGCGCGAGAGCAGCTGCTGCACCAGGGTGTCGGCCTGCTGGCGGTTGACGGCTCCCACCACGCTGACCTTGGCGCGGCAGGCCTGGAAGGAGCGGGCATGCAAGGCCTGCATGGCGGGCAGCTGGATCTGGGCCAGGGTCTGCTCCGTGGTGCGCATGCCATAGGGATGGCCGCTGTACACCCTCTCGCCAAAGCTGCGGCCTGCCACCACGCCGGGGCGGGTGTTGCTTTCCTGGATGCCTGCACTCCAGCGGGCACGCTCGCGCAGCCACACCTCCTGCGGCCAGCTGGGCTGGGCCATCTGGCGCGAGGCCAGCTGCACCGAGCGGTTCAGCAGATCGGGTACGGTCAGCGAGCGCAGCGAGTAGCTAAAGCTGTCCCGGCCGGCGCCCGCACCAAAGGAGGCACCCAGATCGGCCCAGGCCTCGCCCAGGGCGTTTTCGTCCAGCGCGGGCTGCTTGCCGTCGGCCTTGACGCCCTTGGACGCCATCAGCGCCACGGCGCTGGCCAGGCCGGACTGCGCCACCGGATCGCGGCGGCCACCGGCATCGAAGGAGACCTGCACATCCACCATGGGAATGCCGGGGCTTTCCACCAACCAGACCTGGGCGCCGCTGGCCTGGGTCCAATGCTCGATGGGCAGCAGCGCCCAGGCGTTATTCATGCCAAAACCGGCGAATGTGCAAGCCACATAAGCACAGGCAGCTATGGTTTTCATATTCTTCATATCGTGATGCTCCGAGGGCTCAATGCAGATCACCGCCTGCGGCGGCAGCAGAAGCGGGTCTGGGCTTTTTGCCCGCCAGCGGCTGGGGCACCAGCACGCCCACGGTGAGCTGGTCGTCACCGAAGTAGCGCCGGGCCACGGACTGCACCTGCTCGGCCGTCACGGCCATCAGTTGGCGCAGCACCTGGTCTTCGGCATCCACGGGCATGCCCATGATCCAGTAGCTGCCCAGGGTTTGCGCCTGCGAAAACACGGAATCGCGCTCGTAGACGTTGGAGGCCATCCACTGCGTCTTCACCCGCTCCAGCTCGGAGGCCTGCACGCCCTCCTTGGCAATGCGCTGGATCTGGCCGCGCAAGGCTTTCTCCACCTCGGCCGCGGTGTGGCCCTTGGCCGGCACACCGCTGAGCATGAACAGCGCCGGGCCACGGCCAAACACCGAGGCCGAGCTGCCGGCCCCATCGGCCACGCGGCCCTTGCCCTGCACCAGGGCGCGCTCCAGGCGAGCGCCGTCATAGCCATCCAGCACGGCGGACAGCACGGTCAGCGCCAGCGCGTCGCGGTCCTGCTCGCCGGGCTGGGCCAGGTTTTGAAAAGCGGGCACGCGGTAGGCCATGGCCACAAAAGCCTGCTCGGCCGGCTGCTTGACCTCGATGCGGCGCACGCCGATCTGGGCCGGCTCGGGGCGCGGCTTGCGCACAGGCACGGCGCGGGCGGGAATCTGGCCGTAGCTTTCTTCCGCCCAGACCTTGACCTGCTCGGGGTCCACATCACCGGCAATCACGATCACGGCATTCGCTGGTTGGTACCAGGCCTTCTGGAACTGGCGCACATCGTCGGCCGTCATGGCGTGCAAATCATCCATCCAGCCCACCACGGGGCGGTGGTAGGGCGAGGCCTGGAACACCGTGGCCATCAGCTGCTCCATCAGCATGGAGCGCGGATTGTCCTCGGTGCGCATGCGGCGCTCTTCCTTGACCACCTCGATTTCCTTGGTGAACTCGGCGTCCGGCCACTGGTTGCTGGCAAAGCGGTCGGCCTCCAGCGCCATCACCTCGCGCAGCTTGTTGGCGGGAATCTGCTGGTAGTAGCCGGTGTAGTCGCGGTTGGTGAAGGCGTTTTCACGCCCGCCCAGTGCCGCCACCTTGCGCGAGAAATCGCCTGGCGCCACCTTGGCCGAGCCCTTGAACATCATGTGCTCCACCACGTGGGCGATGCCGGAGGTGCCATCCACCTCGTCCATGGAGCCCACCCGCACCCAGACCATGTTCACGGCCGTGGGGGCGCGCTTGTCGGGCTGGACGATGAGCTGCATGCCATTGGCCAGCTGGTATTGGCGCACGCTGGAGGCGGCGCCCGGCGCGGCCATGGCCCATTCGGCCAGCGAGGAAGACAGCGATGGCGAGGCGGCCAAAACCGGGGCTCCGGCAGCAGAGCCAGCCTGCGCCAGTGCGGTGCTTGCCACAAGTCCTAGGAGGGTAAGGGTACGTTTCATAGAATGGAGTGATTCCAAGAATCCACCAATGTTCAGTTTTTTCAAGAAAAAGCCCCCACACACCGAGCCCGTCGCCCCCGAAACGGAAGGCCTTCGGTCCGATGCACAGGCGCCCGTGTCCCATGCGCCCGCCCCTGTCGTGCCCCAGCCAGCTCCCGAGGAACCCGCCAAAAGCGGGGCCATGGGCTGGCTGCGCACCACCTTTGGCGGCACCAAGGGTGATGCTACTCCGGCCCAGCCCGCTGGCGACGCGCCGCCCCCAGATTTCGCCATGCCCACCGTGGCCGAGCCCCAGGCCAAGCCCGAAGCGGCCGACGCCCGCCAGGGCTGGATGGACCGGCTCAAGGCCGGTCTGCGCAAAACCGGCAGCAGCATCACCACCGTCTTCACCGGCACACGCATTGACGATGCGCTGTATGAAGAGCTGGAAGACGCGCTGTTGATGGCCGACACCGGCGTCAAGGCCACCCAGCATCTGCTGGAAGACCTCAAGCGCCGCGTCAAGGACACCAAGACCACCGAACCCGCCGCCGTCAAAGGCCTGCTGGCCCAGGCCCTGACCGATTTGCTGGCGCCCCTGCAAAAGCCGCTGGTGATTGGCGAGCACCAGCCCACCGTCATCATGGTGGCCGGCGTCAACGGCGCGGGCAAGACCACCTCCATTGGCAAGCTGACCAAGCACCTGGCTGACAACGGCCAGACCGTGCTGCTGGCGGCGGCCGACACCTTCCGCGCCGCCGCGCGCGAGCAGTTGGGTGTCTGGGCCACGCGCAACACCGTGGAAATCGTCAGCCAGGAAGGGGGCGACCCCGCCGCCGTCAGCTTTGACGCAGTGTCTGCCGGCAAGGCACGCAAGAAGGACGTGGTGCTGGTCGACACGGCCGGACGCCTGCCCACCCAGCTGCACCTGATGGAAGAGCTGAAGAAGATCAAGCGCGTGGTGAGCAAGGCCGATGGCACGGCCCCGCACGAGGTACTGCTGGTGATTGATGGCAACACCGGCCAGAACGCCCTCAACCAGGTCAAGGCCTTTGACGAGGCCCTGGGCCTGACCGGGCTGATCGTCACCAAGCTGGACGGCACGGCCAAGGGCGGCGTGCTGGCCGCCATCGCCCAGGAAAGGCCGATTCCGGTCTACTTCATCGGCGTGGGCGAAAAGGTGGAAGATCTGGAAACCTTTAACGCCGCCGAGTTTGCCCAGGCCTTGCTGGCCTGACATTCAAGCCAGCGCAGCGCTGCATCCCAGCCCCGCCCCGTGCGGGGCTTTGTTTTTTCAGGAGCAGCCATCGCGCTTCAGTGCTGTATTTGCGACTTTTAGCTATTGCAAACCTAGAACCCGTCAGCAGTGACCGCTATCAAAAAACCAAGGCCTATGCTACCAACCAGCGGCCGCTTGCCGCGCGGCTCTCAGGCTTTGCGCAGGCTGACCGGCGCCTCAACCGGCAGTTGCACGTTCTGCGCCACCCACTGGCCGTAGTCGCGCTGGGCCTGCTCACCGCGCAGCAGAATTTGCGGCAGCTCATAGGGATGCTGGCTGCGCAGCCATTCCACCAGGGGCTGCACCGCATCCGGCACAGTCTTCAGCACCAACCGCCATTCCCTCAGCTCTTCGAGCGCGCCCTCCCACACATAGTGGGAGGTGATGGCATCCACCTGCACACAGGCTGCCAGGCGCGCCTGCACGGCGCCGCTGGCCATGCGCTGGGCATCTTCGGCCGTGGGCAAGGTGGTGGTCACCACGCTGATGCCCATGAAACCAAAGCCCTTGGCAGGACGGCGGGGGGAAAGAACAGTCATGCAGCGCTCCTCACAGCGATTCCGATAGACGGTGATAGTGCCGCATATTCAGCGTCGCACCAAACACCCTGCCCCAAGGCCTGGCAGTGTGGCAGGGTGCGAAGACACTGGCCACAGCGCCTCACCTACACTGTGGGCCCCACGCGGCCATGCCCTCGCGTCCTGAAATAGAAGTTCGCAGAACCAAGCACCAACTCAGGACACCAGCAGAGCCAGCACATCACCACGGCGCAGCCGCCGGCGCTTTGCAAGCCGGCTGCCATGCAGCCCCCACGAGTGCCCATGACCACCCAAGCCCTTTTTCGCCTTCGCATCTACCTGGATGACACCATCGCCATTGGCCCTGGCAAGGTGCAGCTGCTGCAGGCCATCCAGGCCCATGGCTCGATTTCCGCCGCTGCGCGCTCCCTGGACATGTCCTACCGCCGGGCCTGGAACCTGGTCGACGAGATGAACCAGTCGCTGACCAGCCCTGCCGTTACTTCCTCGCCCGGCGGCAGCGGCGGGGGTGGTGCCCAGCTGACACCAACCGGCGAAGCCATTGTGTCTGGCTACCGCAACATCGAGGCCATTGCCAGCCAGGCCGCCGTGGCAGAGATCGATGCCTTGAAAGCCCTGCTGAAACATTGACCCGTGCGGCGCACGGGCTCGCCGCCATCCGCAGGCACTGACCCTGAACCCTGCAAGTCTTTTGGGCGGCGCTTCTTGCACCGCCTTCGTTATATATGGTCAAATATAGCGAACCGTTACCGAAGGTAGCGGCCATGCCGTGTCAGCGCACTGCCTGGGACCTTGAGTTGACGCTTGTTCTCTTCACCACTGCGCTGCCCTCTTCCATCCATCAGTTTTTGGCGATCCCAACCGGGAACACATCGCGAAAAAGGAGCGACTAACGCATTACGGAAGCACCACACCAACCTTGCGCTTGACGCTTATTGCGCAATGGGTGCCGGCATATCACCGCAAGGCGTATGCCGGCACATTCTTTTGGTGCGCCGTAAACCTCGTTTTTCCGCCCTGCATCAGGGTGCACCGCAGTTCGCCCACCCCGTCCAAACCGGCTCTCCACCGACATGCAAGACACCCCTATTCCCCACAGCCTTTCCCGGCGCGGCTTTCTGAAGCTGGCCGGCGCGGGCGTGGCCACCACATCGCTGGCGGCCATGGGCTTCGGCGAGGCCGAGGCCCATGTGGCAGCCCATGTGCGCCAGTTCAAGCTGGCCACCACCACCGAAACCCGCAACATCTGCACCTACTGCTCGGTGGCCTGCGGCATCATCATGTATTCCAAGGGTGATTTCTACGCGGGCGAAAAGGCCAAGATCATCCACATCGAAGGCGATGCAGACCACCCCACCAACAAGGGCACGCTGTGCCCCAAGGGTGCGGCCATCAAGGACTTCGTCAACTCCGACACCCGCACCAAGGTGCCGCGCTACCGCGCACCGGGGGCTGACCATTGGGAAGAGGTCAGCTGGGACTTTGCCCTCGACAAGGTTGCGCGCCACATCAAGGACGACCGCGACGCCAACTTTGTCGAGAAGAACGAAGCCGGCACCACCGTGAACCGCTGGACCAGCATGGGTTTTCTGGCCGCCTCGGGCGGCACCAACGAAACCGGCTGGATCACCTACAAAACGGTGCGCGCTCTCGGCGTTCTGCCCTTCGACAATCAGGCACGCGTCTGACACGGCCCTACGGTAGCCAGTCTGGCTCCGACTTTTGGCCGTGGCGCAATGACCAACGCCTGGACAGACATCAAGAACACCGACCTCGTCGTCGTCATGGGTGGCAATGCCGCCGAAGCCCACCCCTGCGGCTTCAAATGGGTGACCGAGGCCAAACACCACAACAAGGCCAAGCTCATCGTTGTGGACCCCCGCTTCAACCGCACGGCATCGGTTGCGGATTACTACGCCCCCATACGGCCGGGCTCGGACATCTCCTTCCTGATGGGCGTGATCCGTTACTGCATGGCCAATGACAAGGTGCAGTGGGAATACCTCAAGCACTACACCAATGCCAGCTACCTGGTGCGCGACGGCTTTGGCTGGAAGGATGGCCTGTTCAACGGCTATGACGAGGAACAGCGCAGCTACGACCAAAGCGAGTGGGACTACCAGTACGACGCCAACGGCCAGCCGCTGACCGACCCCACGCTGCAACACCCGCGCTGCGTGTGGAATCTGCTGCGCCAGCATGTGGAGGTGTACACGCCGGAGTTCGTGGAGAACATCTGCGGCACGCCCAAGGACCGCTTTCTGAAGATCTGCGAGATGATCGGCGAGACGGCGGCCACCGACAAGGTCATGACCTCCTGTTACGCCCTGGGCTGGACCCAGCATTCCAAGGGTGCGCAAAACATCCGCGGCATGGCCATGCTGCAGCTGATGCTGGGCAATATCGGCCTGCCCGGTGGCGGCGTGAACGCGCTGCGCGGCCACGCCAACATCCAGGGCCTGACCGACCTGGGTCTGCTGTCCCACATGCTGCCCGGCTATATGGGCCTGCCCAACGAGCGCGAGACCTCGCTGCAGGCCTACCTGGCCACCAAGACCAACAAGCCCATGTTCCCGGGCCAGACCAGCTACTGGCAGCACACCGACAAGTTCATGGTGAGCTTTTTGAAGTCCATGTGGGGCGACAAGGCCACGGCAGACAACGGCTTTGGCTACGACTGGCTGCCCAAGCTGGATGTGCCCTACTACGACATCCTGCGCACCTTCACCATGATGGAGGAAGGCAAGGTCAACCTCTACTTCTGCCAGGGCTTCAATCCGCTGATGTCCTTCCCCAACCGGGCCAAGCTGACGCGGGCGCTGTCCAGGCTCAAGCTGCTGGTATCCATCGATCCGCTGGAGACCGAGACCGCAGCCTTCTGGCAAAACCACGGGGTCTACAACGATGTGAACCCGGCCGAGATCATGACCGAGGTGCTGGAGCTACCCTCCACCTGTTTTGCCGAGGACGAAGGCGCCACGGTGAACTCCGGCCGCTGGCTGCAATGGCACTGGACCGGCGCCAACCCGCCGGGCAATGCCAAGCATGACACCTGGATCATGGCCGAGATCTTTTTGCGCGTGCGTGAGCTCTACCGCAAGGAAGGCGGCGTCTGCCCCGATCCCATCTTCAATCTGAGCTGGGACTACCACAAGCCCAATGACCCCGAGCCCGAGGAACTGGCCAAGGAAATGAATGGCCGGGCGCTCAAAGACGTATACGACCTCAACGACCCGAGCAAGCTGGTTCGCAAGGCCGGCGAGCAGCACGCGGCGTTCAGCGAGCTGCGCGCCGATGGCTCCACCATGTCGGGCTGCTGGATCTATGCCGGCTCCTGGACCGAGCAGGGAAACATGATGGCCCGCCGCAACAACCACGACGAGGGCGGCATAGGCACCTATCTGAACTGGACCTGGGCCTGGCCGGCCAACCGCCGCATTCTCTACAACCGCGCCAGCGCCGACCTCCAGGGCAAGCCCTGGGACGCCAAGCGCAAGCTGCTGGAGTGGAATGCCGACAAACAGCTCTGGGAAGGCTTTGACGTGCCGGACTTCTCGCCCACGGCCCAGCCCGAGGTGGTGCGCCCCTTCATCATGACGCAGGAGGGCACGGCCCGGCTGTTCGTGCGCAAGATGCTGCGCGACGGCCCCTTCCCCACGCACATGGAGCCCTGGGAAAGCCCGGTGGAGAACCCCTTCAACAAGAAGATGCGCGGCAATCCTGTGGGCCGCATCTTCCAGGCCGACCTGGAACAGCTGGGCACCAGCGAAGAGTTCCCCTTTGTGGGCACGTCGTACCGCCTGACCGAGCATTTCCACACCTGGACCAAGCACAACACGGTGAATGCCGTGCTGCAGCCCGACTTTTTCGTGGAAATCAGCGAGGAGCTGGCGGCGCTGCGCGGCATCAACAAGGGTGGGCGCGTGCGCGTGTGGAACAAGCGCGGTGAGGTCTGGGCCAAGGCCGTGGTCACCAAGCGCATACGCCCGCTGATTTGCGACGGCAAGGAGGTGCATGTGATCGGCATCCCCATCCACTGGGGCTTCAAGGGTGCGGCCCGCAAGGGCTTTGGTGCCAACAGCCTGACGGTGTTTGCCGGTGAGGCGAATATCGACACGCCCGAGTCCAAGGCCTTTCTCGTCAACATCGAGCCGGCCAGCGCCGAAGACATCAAGAGGTTGACGTCATGAGCTTCCCCCAGGCCCAACAGCCGCGCACCGCGGCCGCCAACCCGCCGGTGCAGCCCATGGCGTCGAATCTGCTGCCCACGGACGTGATCAAGATCTCGGCCACGGACCACGTTCCCACGCCCGAACGCCAGCTGACCAAGGTGGCCAAGCTGATCGACGTGTCCAAGTGCATAGGCTGCAAGGCCTGCCAGTCGGCCTGCATCGAGTGGAACGACACCCACCCGACCATGGAAGAGAACGTGGGCATCTACGAGAACCCGCATGATCTGACGCCGGACATGTTCACGCTGATGCGTTTCACCGAATACCAGAACCCCGGCACCGGGGAGCTGGAATGGCTGATCCGCAAGGACGGCTGCATGCACTGCGAGGAACCGGGCTGCCTGAAGTCCTGCCCCTCGCCGGGCGCCATCGTGCAGTACAGCAATGGCATCGTGGACTTCATCTCCGACAACTGCATTGGCTGCGGCTACTGCGTCAAGGGCTGCCCCTTCAATGTGCCGCGCATTCACAAGACCACCAATGTGTCCAAGAAATGCACGCTGTGCTCGGACCGCGTGGCCATGGGCCAGGGCCCGGCCTGCGCCAAGGCCTGCCCCACACAGTGCATCAGCTTCGGCACCAAGGAGGACATGAAGGCCCTGGCCGCCGAGCGCGTGGAAGACCTGAAGGAGCGCGGCTACGACAATGCCGGCCTCTACGACCCCCAAGGCGTGGGCGGCACCCATGTGATGTATGTGCTGCATCACCGCGACAAGCCTTCGCTGTACGCAGGCCTGCCGGACGACCCCAGGATCTCGCCCACAGTGGCGCTGTGGAAGGGCTCGGCCAAAAAGCTGGGCCTGATCGCTGCGGGCCTGGCCACCGTGGGTGCGGTGCTGCACGGCATTTTTGCCAAGCCCAATGCCGTGACCCCGCACGAGGAGGAAGAGGCCCAAGAGCTGGTGGACGATGTCGACCAGGGCGGCGATGGCTACCCGCATGGACATGGGCACGACCACAGCCATGGCCATGAACAGGCGCACGGCAAGGAGCAATGATGGCCGACCAAACAAAAAACGCTGCAAGCCAGCGCGTCTACTCTGCCAAGGGCGATGAGCTGGCCAGCCGCAAGCCGGTGATGGTGGTGCGCTACCGCGGCATCACCCGCTTCAACCACTGGATCACGGCCGCCTGCATGATCGCCCTGCTGCTCACCGGGGCAGCGTTCTTCCACCCCTCGCTGTTCTGGCTGTCCAAGCTGTTTGGTGGCGGCCAGATGACGCGCTGGATCCACCCCTGGATCGGCGTGCTGCTGTTCTTCAGCTTTCTGGGCCTGTTTTTGCAGATGTGGCACCTCAACCTGCCGCGCCGCGAAGACTTGCAATGGAGCATGCAGATTGGCGATGTGCTCCAGGGCAAGGAAGAAAACCTGCCCGAGCTGGGCAAGTACAACGCCGGGCAAAAAGGCGTGTTCTGGGGCATGAGCGGATTGATCCTGCTGCTCATCGTCACCGGCATCATGATCTGGGAACAGTACTTCCCATTTCTGATCCCCATCCCGCTGCGGCGCATTGCCGTGGTCGCCCATGCGGCGGCGGCCCTGGGCTGCTTCTTCATCTTTGTGGCCCACGTGTATGCTGCCATCTGGACGCGGGGCACCATCCCGGCAATGACGCGCGGCACCGTCACCGGGGGCTGGGCCTTTCGCCACCACCGCAAATGGCTGCGCGAGCTGGCCAAGCGCCCGCATGAGGCGGCGGCGCCTGCTGCTCCACCTCCTGCGACCAAGTCCTCACCCGATTGATTTCGCAGCATCCGCCCAGCGCGGATGCCCGAGCCCCCCCGATTCCCAACGCCGGCCTGCCGGCCTCCCCCCATGGCAGACAGCCCTATCCAACCCGATCCCTCCTTCATCACCGGGGGCATTGCCAAGACCCCGTTCACGCTGCAACAACCGCCCGCGCAATGCTTTACAAGCCGTGCCAGCCGCTTTCACTTTCTGGCCCAAAGCAACGATCTGGCGCCCTATCTGCAGTTTCTCGGCGACCTGGCCGCGCTACAGGCCAGGCTGGTGCAGGCGCTACCGGCGCCAGTGCCCATCAGCAGCGAACGCCTGCAGCAAGCCAAGCAGGCCGGTCTGCCTCCCATAGACCGCACGGCCCTGGCTGATGACGCTCAGCTGCTGGACTGCCTGCACGCCCTGTGCGAGGGAGCCACCAGCATCACCATGCCAGCCGCCGCACGCCAGGCGCTGGACGCCCTGCGCAGCGCCGAAGCCGACGATTTGCGCTGGCTGCTGGCCAATGTGCTGGGCGACGCCATCCCTGAAGATGCGGTGGCTCCCCACCTGTTTGCCGCGGCTGCAGTGCAGCTGCACCTGGCGCGCCTGGCCACCAGCCTGTCCGCCGAGGCGCTGCAGCCCGTGGCCACCGGCGTCTGCCCGGCCTGCGGCGGCCTGCCCGTAACATCCTCCGTCATCGGCCTGCGCGATATCGAGAACGTGCGCTATGCCAGCTGCAACTGCTGCGCCACGCAGTGGAACGAGGTGCGCATCCAATGCCTGTGCTGCGGTTCCACCAAGGGCATCAGCTACCGCAGCGCCGGTACCGACGACGCCACGGTCAAGGCCGAGGTCTGCAAGGAATGCGGCCATTGGACCAAGCTGCTCTACCAGGTACGCAACCCCAGCCTGGAACCCGTGGCCGACGATGTGGGCAGCCTGGGCCTGGACCTGCTGATGCGCAGCGAAACCCCGTATCGGCGCGGCGGGCTCAATCCCTATCTGCTGGGGTACTGAGCGGAAACCATCCTGCCTCGGCCCCATGGGCCTGGCGGATGGCCTGTAACAGGCCTGGGGTTTAGCGAAATCTGTTACACCCTTATCGCGTGATGTGGACGGAACTTCTCGTTTAGCACTCGGTCATAGAGAGTGCTAACATGAACCGATGGAAGAAAGGATGAAAGCAATGACTACACAGACGAGCAACCTTACGGCTGCAACGGCTTTGGCGCCTGCAAATCCTTGGGCTCTGGTGCCGCCACTGGGCAACCTGGATGCCTATATCTCCGCGGTCAACCACCTGCCCATGCTCACCCAAGAGGAAGAGCAGGACTACGCACGCAAGCTCAAAGAACAAAACGATCTGGATGCCGCTGGGCGTCTGATCATGTCCCACCTGCGCCTGGTGGTGTCCATCTCGCGCCAGTACCTGGGCTATGGCCTGCCCCACAGCGACCTGATCCAGGAAGGCAATGTGGGCCTGATGAAGGCGGTCAAGCGTTTTGACCCCGACCAGAACGTGCGCCTGGTGAGCTACGCCATGCACTGGATCAAGGCCGAGATCCACGAATACATTCTGAAGAACTGGCGCATGGTGAAGGTGGCCACCACCAAGGCCCAGCGCAAGCTGTTCTTCAACCTGCGCTCCATGAAGCAGGAGCTCAAGGCCGACGCCGCCATGGAAGGGGGCGAAGCCGCCTTCCGCGACACGCTGACCGCGCAAGAGATCGACGCCATGGCCGCGCGCCTGAACGTCAAGCGCGAGGAAGTCATCGAGATGGAAACCCGGCTTTCGGGCGGTGACGTGCTGCTGGACCCTTCGCCCAGCGACGATGACGACAAGGCTTTTGGCCCCATCGCCTATCTGGCCGATGCCGCCCACGAGCCCACCTCCATGATCGAGTCGCAGCAGCGCGATGTGCTGGCCACCGACGGCATTGCCCAGGCGCTGGAAGCGCTGGACGCCCGCAGCCGCCACATTGTGGAAGAGCGCTGGCTGAAGGTGAACGATGACGGCTCGGGCGGCATGACGCTGCATGAGCTGGCCGCCGTGTACGGTGTGAGCGCCGAACGCATCCGCCAGATTGAAGTGGCGGCCATGAAGAAGATGAAGAAGGCCCTCACCGAGTTTGCCTAAGAAGCTGCTTGACCACCGGCCTTGGACCGCACAAACCTGCAAACAGCCGCCCGACAAGGCTGCCAAGTTGCAGACGAAAACCCGGATAATTTCCGGGTTTTTTTATGCTTTGCTACAGACACCACACGCTGAGGCAGCTATCAATTTTGTATCTGGAGTTGCCATGAGCGCATCCCCCTACCGCACCCTGTGCCGCCGCAGCCTGCTGAGTCTGGCCAGCGCCACCGCCCTGGGCCTTGGCCTACCGGCGCAGGCTGAGAGCCCCAGCTGGCCCAACAAGCCCCTGCGCCTGATCGTGGGCTTTCCGGCCGGCTCCTCGCCGGACCTGACGGCCCGCGCCCTGGCCGAACCGCTGGAAAAAGCCCTGGGCCAGACCATCATTGTGGAAAACAAGGTGGGCGCGGGCGGGAACATTGCCGGTGAAACCGTGGCCAAGGCCACAGACGGCCACACCTTCAGCGTGATGATCAACGGCAATATGACGATTGCCAAGCTGCTGAACCCGGCCGTGCGCTATGACCCGGTCAAGGACTTGCAGCCCGTCAGCCTCATCGGCGTGGCCCCGCTGGTGCTGGTGGCGCCCGCCATCTCCCTGGAGGGCAAGGCCTTTTTTGCCGCAGGCGCCAAGGCCGGCAACCAGTGGAGCTATGGCTCACCCGGCGTGGGCACGGTGGGTCATCTGGGCATGGAGCTGCTCAAGAGCCGCTCTGCCCTCAAGCCCGTGCACATTCCCTATGCCGGCTACCCCCAGGTGTTCAACGCCATCCAGGGCGGCGATCTGCAGCTGTCCATGCTGCCGCCGGCACTGGCCATGGCACAGATTCAAGCCGGCAAGCTGCGTGGCATTGGCGTCACCTCGGTCGCGCGCAGCCCGCTGGCACCCGGCCTGCCCAGCCTCAAGGAGCTGGGCGTGCAGAACTTTGACCTGGAAATCTGGAACGCCGTGGCCGCCCCCAAGGCCATGCCGCGCGAGCATGTGGAGCAACTGGCCGTCGCCGTCAGCGCCATCGTGCGTACGCCGGAGATGCGGGCCAAGCTGGCACTCCAGGGCTGGCAGGTGGTGGGCAGCAGCCCCGAAGGCCTGGCCAACCGCATTCAGCAGGATGTGCAGGCCCTGGGCAGCATCATCCGCGAGCAAGGCATTCGCGCGCAGTAAACCGGCTGCAGCGGGGTGGGCCAGCGGCGGATCGCCTCACTCCACCATGGCCTGCGGTGCCGGTGAGCGCCGCGGTGCCAGGCCTGCTGGAGCCAGGGCAGGTGGCTGGAACGCTGGCGGCGCAAGCCCTGCCTGTGCAATACCGGCTGCGCCTTCCTCCCTGTGCAGCGCCTGCCGCTGGCGTGGAATGAACACGCCGGCCGCACCGTGCAAACGCTGGGCCTGCAGGGCCAGCACATCGCTGAGCTGGGCGCTTTCCTGGGCCATGGAGCGGTTTTGATCGCTCAGACCACGCAGATGGGCCACCGCGTCGCTGATCTGCGCACTGCCGGCCGCCTGCACCTGGGTGTGCTCCTGGATGCTGGCCATGGTGTGGGCCAGCCCCTCTATGCCCTCCACCACCGAATGCATGGTGATGCGTGCAGTCTCCGCGGCCGCATGGCCTTTTTCCACCTGCTGGCGCGAGCCCTGAATCAGCTGCTTGATGTCGCGCGCCGCCTGGGCACTTTGCTGTGAAAGCTGGCGCACCTCGGCCGCCACCACCGCAAAGCCCTTGCCATGCTCGCCCGCGCGGGCGGCCTCCACGGCGGCATTGAGCGCCAGCAGATTGGTCTGAAAGGCGATGCCATCGATCAGCCCCACAATGTCGCCCACCTTGCGGCTTGCGGCGTCTATGCCCGCCATGGACTGCACCAGCTGGTCCACGCTGCTTTGCCCCTGCATCACGCCTTGCACGCCGTCCTGCGCCTGCAGCATGGCAGATTCGGCCTGGGTCTGCGTGCTGCTGATGGTCTGACCCAGGGACGCCAGCGCAGCGGCGGCCTGCTCCAGCTCGCTGGAGGCCTGCTGGGTGCGCAAGGCCAGCTGCACATTGCCGGCCTGCAATTGCTGGGCGCAGACGCTGACCTGCTCGGCCTTGCCTTCGATGTCCCCCACCAGCGAGCGCATGTTCAGCCCGGCCTGCTCCACGCTGCGCATCAGGCTGCCCACTTCATCGCGCCGCTCCAGAAACAGCGACTGGGCACTGTCCCCACTGGCCACCTGCCGTGCCTGGCGCAGCACGGCGTGCAGCGGCCAGACCAGGCGGCGCCCCACCCACAGCAGGCCGGTGAAGGCACACAGCATCCAGCACAAGGCCATGGCCCCCAGCGTGCGGGGCTCCAGGCCCCAGGCCGCCGCCCCCACCAGGGCCAGGGCGCACAGCAACAACAGGGCAGCCCCCGCATAGAGCTTGGTGGACATGGGCACAAAGTGCAGCAGACTCCACCACGCACGCCAGCCCTTGGGAAAAACAAAGCCACGCCGTACCTGCAGGTGCTGCGCGCCGCTGTTGAGCAGGTCGTAAAGCGACTGCTGTGCCTGGGTTTCCTGGGCCGAGGGCTTGGTACGCACCGACAGATAGCCAATGGTCTTGCCCCCTGCCTGGATGGGGCTGGCATTGGCCCGAACCCAGTAGAAGTCACCGTTTTTGCAGCGGTTCTTGACCACGGCGGTCCAGCTGGCGCCCTGCTTCAAGGTGTTCCACATGTCCTCGAACAACACCGCCGGTGTCTCTGGGTGGCGGATGATGTTGTGGGGCTGCAGATGCAGCTCTTCGTAGTCGTAGCCGCAAATCTTCAAGAAAGCATCATTGGCATAGATGATCTTGCCCTTGAGGTCCGTGGCCGACAGCAAGGTGGCGTCATCTTGCAGCTGGAGTTCAGTCGTGGTGACAGGCAGGTTGCGCCGCATGGAGGCTCCCGGTGACTTGCACAATGCGTGCGCGCCACTGAGAGTCTGTGGACAACCCCGTTCGCGAGTGCGCCGCGAGGGGTTCGTTCACATGCACAGAGGGCTGCGCCGCCCAAAATGGGCCAATATGCGCAGCACCTCCGCCGTACCGGTTGATAAAAATCAACCCTGGCCTGCAATCGATTTATTTTCCTTATTAGCACCACAGACCCGCGCCCCGGCAGCGGCCTGTAGTGAGCAGGACGGACTTACGCCGCCGGCTGTGCCAGCAGGGTCAGAGCGTCCTCGGCCAGCACCTTGGCACCCGCGCCGTAACGCTGGTACACGCGCAGCCGGCCCTGCGGGTCATAGATGTACAGGCCTGCCGTGTGGTCCAGGGTGTAGGTGCCGGGCTGCTGGCCCTCCACCTTTTTGTAATAGACCTTGAAGTCCTTGGCCATGGCGGCCACCTGCTCGGGCGTGCCGGTCAGGGCCACCATGCCGGGGTCGAAGTTGCCGACATAGGCCTTGAGCACCTCGGGCGTGTCACGCTCCGGGTCCACCGAAACGAAAACGCCTTGCAGCTTGTCGCCCTGGGCGCCCATATGCTGCTTGGCCTCCACCAGCTCCTGCAAGGTGGTGGGGCAGACATCGGGGCATTGGGTGTAGCCGAAGAACACCACGGTGACCTTGCCGGCAAAGTCTTTGATGGAGCGCTGCTTGCCATCGGCATCGGGCAGCGAAAAGCCCTTGGCATATTCGGCACCGGTGACATCCACCCCGTTGAGCTTGGCCCCGGGCTGGTCCGAGCAACCTGCCAAGCCTGCGCCCAAGGTGGCTGCCATGCCTGCCGCCACCAGGCAGTGCAGTGCGCGTCGTTTGTCCATTCTTACTCTCCCACAGCGGCGCACGCTTTCGCAGCCTGGCCGCAGCGGCACCCGCATTGATTCAAATGTGCCATCGTAACGCCCTCCCCTCTGATGCGCCGCCAGCCTTCTCCCCAAGAGGACGACGGCCTTTGCGAGGAGCAGCCACGCTCTGGGGCTATGGGGGCGCCGTGCCCAGGTGGGGGCCTGCTGGTCCAGCCCGGATTCAGCGCCCCGACTGGTCCCAGGAGGCCGAGGCCCGCAGCAGCCTGTCCAGATCGCGCTTGGCACGGCCGGCGCTGGCCTGATTCAGGCTGGCAGGCCAGCGCAGCATCCAGTGGCCTTGGGGGTCCACCAGATAGAGGTGGTCTTCCAGTGCCTGGCCGGGCTCCGGCTGCAGCCAGGCCTGAATTTGCGCCTGCGGCAGGCGCAGCACCTGGGCCTGGGCCAGGGCCGGTTGCAACGCGGCAGCCGGCGTGGCTGCATCGCTGACCAGCCACACCCAGTCCACCCGCTCCTTCTCGCGGCCCAGGCTTTCGCGCAGCTGGCGCTGCAGATAGAGATGGGCTTCGCAGGCCGCAGCGCAGGCCCCGCCCGCCACGCTGACCAGCAGCCACTGGCCTTGCAGGCTGGTCAGGGGCACGGCGCTGCCATCCAGACGCTGGGCCTGCAACTGCGGCATGGCCGGCTGCTGCGCCACCAACACGCCGTAGCTGCTGCGTCCCTGCGGGCGGATGACGTAGTAGCTGAAGTAGGAGGCAATGACGGGTGCGGCACAGACCAGCAGCACGGCCAGCATCTTCCAGCGGCCCAGGCGGGTGCGCTGTGCGGGGAGGTCCTGAGGGCTGGGCAGGCTGTGCACGGTCAGGCCCAAGGGCTGGGGAGCGGATGATTCAGGAGACGGGGTCATGGGCATGCTCGTGGGTGCGGCGCCGGGGCCGCAGAATCTGGAACCAGAAATACAGCAGCGCCACCAGGGCGCTCAGGCCAAACCACTGCGCCGCATAGCCGTAGTGCTTGGCCACGCCGCTATCGGGCTGAGGCCAGTCGCGCAGCAAGCCATCGGCTGCCGCGTCGGTTTGCAACACGCTCCAGGGCGGTAGATCCAGCCCCGTGGTCAGCGCATAGGCCGCCAGGTCCAGGTTCTGGCGAATCTGCGCCGGCCCGGCCTCGGGGGCATCGCTTCCCAATTGGTAAAGGGCTGAGGGCGGTGGCGCCACCCGCCCCTGCACCACCACCGGCCCTGTGGGCGTGGTGATGGCGGGCAGCAGCGTGCGGTCCTGAAAATTGCGTGGCACCCAGCCACGCTGCACGGCCACGGCACCGCCGCCTTCCAGCAGCAGCGGCGTGATGACAAAAAAGCCGGGGCGCCCCTGCATTTGGCGGTTGTCCAGAAACACCTGCTGCTGCGCCAGCCAGCGCCCGCGCAGCAGCACGGGGTGGTGCAGCAGGGCCGCGCCGGCTTGCGCCGCGGCATCGACATGGTCCGTCGCCTGCAGTGCAACGCGCCAGGCTGCGTTGTCCCAGGGCTGGGCAGCGGCCTGGGCCTGCACGGCGGTCTGCAGCGCCTGTTTTTGGTCAGCACGGTCCAGCTGCCACCAGCCCAGACGGGCCGTCACCAGCAGGCAGACCAGGGCCGCAGCGGCCACCAGCCACCCGCGTATTCCCCGGGGATGCGGCGACTGGCTCATTCCATAATGCCTTGCATGGGATACCTTGTAGCACTGGCCTTTCTGGCCATTCTTGTCAGCCTGGGCGCCGCCTTGTTTTTCATGCTGCGCCAAGGTGAGGATGCCCCTTCCGACCAGGAGCGCAGCCGCCGCATGGCCCGGGCATTGGCCGTGCGCGTGGCCCTGTCGGTGGTCTTGTTTGTCTGCCTGCTGCTGGCCTGGAAGCTGGGGTATATCCAGCCCACCGGACTGCCGCTGCAGCGGTAGCTGCCCTCAAAAAAGAGAGCATCCACCGCGCCTTCAGCCTCGCTTCTCGCATCCAACCCACGCAGAAGGCTTGACTCCATTGCACATGCAGCTATGCATGGCATAGCGCTGTTTTTTCTACGCCATGCCATTTCCCGCTTACAGCCAATACACCAGCACGTAGAGGAACAGCCAGACCACGTCCACAAAGTGCCAGTACCAGGCCGCACCTTCAAAACCGAAATGGCGCTGGGCCGAGAAATGGCCGCGCTGCAGCCGCAGCGTGATGACCAGCAGCATCACCATGCCCACGAACACGTGAAAGCCGTGAAAGCCGGTGAGCAGGTAGAAGGTGGAGCCATAGACGCCCGAGCTGAGCTTGAGGTTGAGCTCGGTATACAGGTGGTGGTATTCATAGGCCTGCACACACAAAAAGACTAGGCCCAGCAACACGGTCAGCCACATCCAGCCCACGGTCTTGGCACGTTGGCCGGCGCGCAGCGCATGGTGGGCGATGGTGAGCGTGACGCCCGAGCTCAGCAGCAGCGCGGTGTTGATGGTGGGCAACCAGAACGGGCCCACGGTCTCGAAGGGCTCCACGGTGCCGGCCGGCGAGGTGGTGGCGCCCGGCGAGATGCTGGGCCAGGCCGCCTTGAACTCCGGCCACAGCAGGGAGTTGTCCAGGCTGCCCAGGGCCGGTATGGAGTGCGCCCGCGCCCACCACAGGGCGGTGAAAAAGGCACCGAAGAACATCACCTCCGAAAAGATGAACCAGCTCATGCTCCAGCGGTAGGACAGGTCGATCTTGCGGCCGAACAGCCCGGCCTCGCTTTCGCGTGCGGCATCACGCAGCCACTGGTAGAGCACCACGGCCCACCAGGCCAGGCCAAACCCAAAAGACCACATGCCCCAGCTGTGGCCGTTGACCCAGTTGCCTGCGCCCAGCACCACAAAAAACAGGCCTGCCGCCGCCCAGATCGGGTGGTGCGATACGCCCGGCACATAGTAGTAGGGCGTGGTTCCAGAGGTGGGTGCACTCATGTCTCTGCTCCTGTCGTTATAGACCTTGCTCAGCCGGGCGCCCTGGGCGCCCGGCCTGGGTTTACTCACACCATCCAGTGCACTAGGGCGATCAACCCCAGCACCAGCGCAAAAATCGCCACCAGGCCGATGGCAATCACCTGCAGCGGGTGCAGCTGGGCAAAATCGCGCTGGTATTCGCCACCATCGCGCACCCCCAGCATGGCCCAGGCCACAGCCTTGATGGAACGCCACCAGGCGCGGTTTTCTGGTTCTGCCTTCAGCTCTGCCTTTGCCTTGTGGTTCATGACTGACCCTTCTCCACCGCCACATGGGCGACCGGCGCCGGGGTGGTGCTGGGTGCCGCTGGCATGGCACCACCCACTTCAAAGAAGGTATAGGACAGGGTGATGGTGCTCACATCCTTGGGTAGGCGCGGATCGATCACAAAGGCCACGGGCCATTCCTTTTTCTCACCGGGCGCCAGCTCATACTGGTTGAAGCAAAAACACTCCAGCTTGTTGAAATGCGGCGCGGCATTGCGCGGCGCATAGCTGGGAATAGCCTGTGCGGCCATGCGCCGGTTTTGCACGTTCTGGAATTCATACATCACCGTGGCCAGCTCGCCCGGGTGCACCTGCAGCGAGCGCTGTGCGGGCTTGAACTCCCAGGGGCCACGCGTGTTGGCGTCGAACTCCACCGTGATGGTGCGGCTCTTGTCCACCTGCGTGTTCAGCGGCGAACCCACCGAGTTGCCCGGCACCTGGCGCTCTGAAACAGCCAGCACATTGATGCCCAGGGCCTCGCACACATGCTTGTAGATGGGAATCAGGACGTAGCCAAAGGCAAACATGCCCACGGCCACCACGGCCAATTTGCCCACCATGCGCAGATTGTCTCGGTGCAAAGCCATGGCGCTTCCTATCCGTGATCCATGGCGCTGTGCGCCATGCTCAGTCTGTCCAGCTGGCATACCCCAGCAGAGTGCGGCACGCCCAACAGGCATGCCCTATGGCGGGGCAGCCGCGCAAGAACCGTCCCGAGACACCGATGACGCAGCCCTTCCCGCATCGCCCAGCGATGCGAAAGCGAGGGGCAGGCAGGCCGTGCCTCAGGGCGATGCTGCTTCATCTCAACCAGGCCATCTTGAACACAAAGCCCAGCAGGAACACCAGGGCGACAGATGCCAGGATCAGCGCCAGGCGCAAATTCTTGCGGCGTTGCAACTGGTAGGCGGTGGAGCGGTCCGGCATGCCGGAGGAAGTGTTGTGGTTGCTATGGTGGTGGTGCAAGGTATGCATGGTTTATCCAATCACGCGGGTCGCGGTTTCGTCCAGCTTGGGCGGGTTTTCAAAGGTATGGAAAGGCGCGGGCGAAGGCACTTCCCACTCCAGTCCCTCGGCACCGTCCCAGGGTTTTTGCGGTGCCGGGGCGCCCTGCTTGCGCATGGCGGGCAGCAACACCGCAAGCAAGAAATACACCTGCATCAGGCCAAAGCCAAAAGCCCCGACCGAGGCCACGGCGTTGAAGTCGGCAAACTGCATGGGGTAGTCGGCATAGCGGCGCGGCATGCCGGCCAGCCCCAGAAAGTGCATGGGGAAGAAGGTGACGTTGAAGAAGATCAGCGAGCCCCAGAAATGGATTTGCCCACGGGTTTCGGAATACATCACCCCGGTCCATTTCGGTGCCCAGTAGTAGTAGCCGGCGAACATGGAAAACAGCGATCCCGCCACCAGCACATAGTGGAAATGCGCCACCACGTAATAGGTGTCCTGCAGCTGGATGTCTATGGGCGCCATGGACAGAATCAAGCCGGTGAAGCCGCCCATGGTGAACACGAAGATGAAGCCCACGGAAAACAACATGGGGGTCTCGAACGTCATGGAGCCGCGCCACATGGTGGCCACCCAGTTGAAGATCTTCACCGCCGTGGGCACCGAGATCAGCATGGTGGCGTACATGAAGAACAGCTGGCCCGTCACCGGCATGCCGGTGGTGAACATATGGTGGGCCCAGACGATGAAGGACAGGATGGCAATGGCCGCCACGGCATACACCATGGAGGTGTAGCCAAACAGCTTTTTGCGGCTGAAGGCCGGCACGATCTGGCTGATGATGCCAAAGGCCGGCAGGATCATGATGTAGACCTCGGGGTGACCAAAGAACCAGAAGATGTGCTGGTACATCACCGGGTCGCCGCCGCCGCCGGGGTTGAAGAAGCTGGTGCCGAAATGGCGGTCCGTCAGCGTCATGGTGATGGCGCCGGCCAGCACCGGCATCACGGCAATCAGGAGGTAGGCCGTGATCAGCCAGGTCCAGGCGAACATGGGCATCTTCATCAAGGTCATGCCCGGCGCGCGCATGTTCAGGATGGTGACGATGATGTTGATGGAGCCCATGATGGAGCTGGCACCCATGATGTGCATGGCAAAGATGCTGGTGTCCATGGACGGGCCCATCTGCAGCGTCAGCGGGGCATACAGCGTCCAGCCCGCAGCCGGCGCACCACCGGGCATGAAGAACGATCCCACCAGCATCATGGCGGCGGGAATCATCAGCCAGAAGCTGAAGTTGTTCATGCGCGCAAACGCCATGTCCGATGCACCGATCTGCAGCGGAATCATCCAGTTTGCAAAGCCCACAAAGGCCGGCATGATGGCGCCGAACACCATGATCAGCCCGTGCATGGTGGTGAGCTGGTTGAAGAACTCGGGGTTGACGATTTGCAGCCCCGGCTCGAACAGCTCGGCGCGAATCAGCAGCGCCAGCACGCCGCCCACCATCAGCATGGTGAAGGCAAACAGCAGATACAGCGTGCCGATGTCCTTGTGGTTGGTGGCGTAAAGCCAGCGGCGCCAGCCCGTGGGCGTGGCATGGTGGTGATCACCATGGTGGCCATGGTCGTGAGGCTCATGGCCCGCACCAGGCGCCGCCGCATCGGAGCCCGGGGTGTGCGAAGGGGGGTAAACAGCGCTCATATGCTTTGTCTCCGGATAGTCGCCATCAGGCCCGCATCACTGCGCCGCCACCATGTCCACGCGCGCGGCAGACGGACTTGTCTGCGCTGCGGCCGTCTTGTCTGCAGCCTCACCCGCAGCTGGCGCGGGTGCGGGCGCGGCCGCAGCAGCCCCCCCTTCGGGGAATTTGCCACCACGCGCATCCTTGAACTGGCTGGGCTGCACCAGCTGGCCCGTCTGGTTGCTCCAGTGGTTTTTCACAAAGGTCAGCACCGCCGCCAACTCCACATCGCTGAGTGCTTTCCACGACGGCATGGCACCGTTGTTGCGCCCTTCCAGCACCACATGCATGGCTTCGGCCAGCGGCCCCTGCACCACCGCACTGCCATCCAGTGGTTTGATGGGCCCCGCGCCCTTGCCATTGGGTTGGTGGCAGAGGGCGCAGTTGGCGGCGTAGACCTTCTCGCCACGCTGCACCAGCTCTTCCAGCTTCCAGACCTTGTTCGGGTCATCGCGCTTGGCCGCGGCTTTCTTGCCCTCTTCCTCCACCCAGCTCTTGTACTCGCCAGGCGCCAACACCTTCACGTGAATGGGCATGTAAGCGTGTTCCTTGCCACACAGCTCGGCACACTGACCGTAATAGTCGCCGGGCTTGTCGGCCTTGAACCAGGTGTCCCGCACAAAGCCGGGAATGGCGTCCTGCTTGATGCCAAAGGCCGGCACCATGAAGGAGTGAATCACATCGTTGGCCGTGGTGATGATGCGCACCTTTTTGCCGGCAGGCACCACCAGGGGCTGGTCCACCTTGAGCAGGTAATCATTGGGGGCATTCTTCACATCGCCGCTGCTGGACAGGGCGCGGTGGCTGCTGTCCAGCGTGGAGATGAAGCTCAGGCCCTCGCCCTCGCCCTTGAGGTAGTCATAACCCCATTTCCACTGGTAGCCTGTGACCTTCACGGTCAGATCGGCATTGGTCGTGTCTTTCTGCGCCACCAGTACCTTGGTGGCCGGCAAGGCCATCAGGATGACGATGATGAAGGGGATGACGGTCCATGCCACCTCGACCGCGGCCGACTCATGGAAGTTGGCCGCTTTGGCGCCCTGGGAACGGCGGTGCTTCCAGATGGAATAGAACATCACCGCAAACACCCCGACAAAGATCACGCTGCAGATGCCCAGCATCATCCAATGCAGAAAATGCTGCTCCTGCGCAATGCGGGTCACCGGCGGGGCCAGGTTCATCTGGCGCACGGAAGGGCCGCCGGGCAAATCTTGCACGGCGTGGGCCGTCTGCGACAGCCATGCCAGCGCAGACAGCAACGTCAGTGAAAGAGGCCGGGATGTGATGCTTTTCATAGTTCTCGCTCAAGTCGTGGGCCACGGAAACCTGGGAAGCTATGGGGCCGGTTCGCTGTCGCTGCGAACAGCCCTTGCGGCAGACGTCAGGGGGCGGCGCTGGCGCGGGCGCGCCCTCTCCTGCAGGCGCGTGCAAAGCGCACGCTCCATACCGATTGCCTGGTGAGACGGGGAACTGCGCGTGGCGCGGGGTTGTGTGTCAGCGCATGCTGCCGAGCATGCAGCAGGGCATGTGGCGCAGCGCAGTGGCGCGCAGCAGGCGCCACCATCCTGGCAACGGCGTGAGACTGCGCCCACCAGACCCTGTCGAAAAAACCGTGGTCAGACCGCTGCGGGGTGAAAAATTTCAGCATGCAGGCCTTGGCACGCAACAGGTGCCGACCTGACTCCAAGGCAATGCGAAACACCAATTCTTCCCTCCTGACGGCATAGGGCCGTGGCACGGTTCCCCGGCCTAAGTTCCTGCGATCCGGGGAGAGCTGCTGTGTCAGTCGTTGAAAAAATTGTAGAAGGCTTTGCGCAGAATCAAAAGAGCTGACGCGCCTTTCGTGCTATCGCAAACCCGTGTTGCGCCCCTGCCGCAACATGGCCTTCATGTCGTCCAACGCCACCATGCTTTCCCCCGAGGCACGCACCCGTGGCATCGGTTTGTAAGCATGTCCATAGACCACTTCGAAGGTCAACGCCAACTGTCCGTCCTGCTCCTTGACTCGTAGCAAACCATCGAGCTGGGCCAAGAGCTCGCGCCGCCACGCCTTGCCGCGCAGACCCGCAAAACGCTGGGGGTGCAGATTGCAGCCCAGCTCGCGCAGCTCCTGCAGCAAACGCTCGGGCGTGGCAAAGGTGAGTGTGATGTGCTCCATGTCCATCACCGGCTCGGCAAAACCGCCCTGCACCATCATGTCGCCCAGGTCATGCATGTCGGTAAAGCTGTGGCCTGCGGGCGGCCAGCCCGCTTTTTGGTAGAGCGCATGCAGCTCCTGCGCCGTATCCGGCCCCAGGCAGGAGAACATCACAAAGCCATCCACGGCCAAGGCCTTGAGCCACTGCGCCAGCAACGCCTGGGGGTCGGCCGCCTGGTGCAAATGCATATTGGCCCAGAGCATCTGCACTTCTTCACCCACAGCAGGCAGACCAAAGCGCGGCTGCTTGCCGGACCAGCGCTGCACATCCCACCAGGACTTGCCCAGCGCCTTGCGTGCCACCTCGGCGTGCTGCGGCTGGGGCTCATGCACCCAGCGCTGGGCCTGGGGATAGCGCTCGGCCACCAGGCCATGGCCTTGCAGGCCGCCACGCACCGGCGCCCAGTCCAGCCAGGATGTGGGGGGCTTGGCCATCCACTGCAAACGCTGCTCCATGCGCCGCGCCACCTCTTCATGCAGCCAGGGCGAAGCCGCAGGTGCGCGGGCCTGCCAGCGTGCGGCAGCAATGGGGTCGATGGTGGGAGGCAGCGCGGTAGACATGGACGAAACCCAAGGGAGAACAAGGCAAAGAAAGGCGCAGTGCATGGACCGGAGGCTCGGCCCCCCAGGCCATGACACTGCGGCGGGCAGTATATTGACTCCATGCGCTCACCGCTTTCGGCATGGCTATCCCATCTCTGGCCCAGCCAGTGCCTGCTGTGCCTGCGCTGGCCAGCCCAGCCGCTGTGCCGCGACTGCATGGCGCGTTTTGCCTGCCCCGTACCGCGCTGCCGCAGTTGCGCCCTGCAACTGCCTGCCGACAATCCCCAGGGCCTGTGCGGCGCCTGTCTGCGCCAGCCACCACCGCTGTCCCACTGCGTGGTGGCCGTGGACTATGGCTACCCCTGGTCACGGCTGTTGACCCAGTGGAAATACGGCGCCCAGCCCGCCCTCACCCGCCATCTCGCGCAATGGATGCAGACAGATCCCCAGTGGCTGGCCTTGCGCGCGCAATGCGCACTCAGCATTCCCATTCCCATGTCGGTGCAGCGCCTGCGTGCCCGGGGCTATCACCAAAGCCTGCTGCTGGCCCGCGCCCTGGATGCACCCCAGGTTCTGCCCCAGGGCCTGCAGCGCCTGCACCACACACCCGCCCAAACGGGACAGGGGCGGGCCGCCCGGCTGCGCAATCTGCGCGGGGCTTTCTCCGTGCCCGATGCGGCCCGCACACGCATTGCCGGGCAGTGCGTGCTGCTGGTGGACGATGTCATCACCACCGGCGCCACCTTGAATGCGGCAGCCCATGCCCTGCTGCAGGCCGGCGCCCTCCAGGTGGCGGCCGTGGCGCTGGCCCGCACCCCATAAACCCAGGCCACACAGGTGTGCACGCAGGGCACGACAATACGCGGCTTATGTTCCACATTGTTCTTGTCACGCCCGAGATCCCCCCGAACACGGGCAACGTCATCCGCCTGGCCGCCAACACCGGCTGCGATCTGCACCTGATCGAGCCCCTGGGATTTTCCATGGAAGACCGCCATATGCGCCGTGCCGGTCTGGACTACCACGAGTACGCAGCGGTGCGCCGCCATGCCAACTGGGAGGCGTTTGTGGCCGCCATGCAGCCTGCCCCCGAGCGCATGTTTGCCATGACCACCCATGGCAGCCGCCCGGCCTTTGACCTGGCTTTCCAGCCCGGTGACTGGCTGGTGTTTGGCTGCGAAACCCGGGGCCTGCCGCCCGATCTGCGCAACAGCTTTCCCGAAAGCCAGCGTCTGCGCCTGCCCATGCGGGCCGGCCAGCGCAGCCTGAACCTGTCCAACGCCGTGGCGGTGACGGTGTTTGAGGCCTGGCGCCAGAACGGTTTTGCCACGCCATAAGACTCGAAGCCTGCCGCATCAGAGCCGCAAAAGCGGCACAAGTTCAGGCTAAATTCATCACAAAATCAGAACAATAAGTCGCAGCATTGCAGGCTTATCTTCTTCATTGGGACGATCTACATTCAAGTCACACGGTGCGGCGAGGCCATGCACCGGTTCATGACAGGAAAGGATCAACCATGAAAAACATTCACACTTTGGGTCTTGCAGCCGCTTTGTCCTTGGCCGCCCTGGGCGCACAGGCAGCAGGCGTTCCAGCCCCACAGGGCGAACAACCCTGGCCCCCCACAGTGGAAAGCCACAGCACGCTGACCCGTGCCGAAGTCGTGGCCGAGCTGCAGGCCGCACGCCAGCAGCACCGCATGGCCATGAATGGCAACCAGGTGCAGCTGCGCGCCGACGAGCTGGCCATCAACTCAGCCGTGAGCCGCGAGGCCGTGCGTGCCGAAACCCAAGCTGCCCTCAAAGAGGGCAGCATCGTCTGGGGTGAATAAGAGCGTGTTCACGATCTCTACGCAGGCGCGTTGAAGCGCAATCGGGATGAGTTCGAAGTGATGGGGCACAGCTTGCACCGGGGTGCAAGCAAGCTTCAGCGCGAAGAAATCGCCCGATTTCGCTCCAACCCTGCGGGCCAGTGCCTTTGCGGGCGGTCTACGTCGTTGCGAATCCTCGCAATAGCGCGGCTATTGCTGCGGTATCGCGCCTTGTACCCCATCCCGCAAAGACACTGGCGCGTCGCGAGGAGATCGTGAACACGCTCTAAGCCCTCTGAACGCATCCTGCGTCAGCAGCTCGTTCAAACCATCTAGCCCCGCTGGCGCAAGCCCGCGGGGCTTTTTGTTGACCGTGCTCAGCCCATGGCGGCGCCGTAGCTGCGGCTCAGCGATTCGGCCACACACACCGGCTTGTCGCTGCCTTCGCGCTCCACCGTGACGCCCCAGGTCATCTGCATGCCATCGGGCGCCACTGCCTCGGCCGCCAGCAGCTTGATATGGCCACGCAGCCGGCTGCCCACCGGCACAGGTGCCGGAAAGCGCACCTTGTTGAGGCCGTAGTTCACACCCACCTTGGCGCCTTCCACACCCGTGGATTCCTGCAGAAACCTGGCCAGCAGCGACAGCGTCAGAAAGCCATGGGCCACAGGCGCGCCAAACGGGCCCTGGCTGGCACGCTCCGGATCCACATGTATCCACTGGTGGTCACCCGTCGCATCGGCAAACAGATTGATCTGTTCCTGGGTGATGGTGACCCAGTCCGTCAGGGCCACATCCTGGCCCACAGCGGCCAACACCTCGGCATAGGAGGCAAAGCTTTTTTTCGTCATACCTGCCACTGTAGCCAGCGCCATGCGCAGGCTTTGTCGGCAGAGCGACAGGCCAGGGATATTTCCGGGTCCATCGCCCCTCAAGCACGAGCCCAGACTTCAGAACAGGCTCAGGCACCAATATAGGGCGCCCTGTCCAAGGTGCTGCGCAGGAAATAATGCCAGCATGAAAATTTTCAAAAACCTGGCTGCAATGGTGCAGGCATTGCCTGATCTGGCCACGGGCGACTGGGTGGACCTGCCTGCCCATGCTGTGACATTGCTGAATGCGCAGGGCCAGATTTCTCCCGCAGATGTACTGGAGCAGCCCACATTGCGCCTGGTGGTGCGCGACAGGGATGAGGCGCCTCGCATGGGCTATACGCCCTGGCTACCGGTGGCTGTGCTGCGCCAGATGAACTGGCCCACGCCATCGGACATCACGGCATGGTTTCAGCTTCTGCAGGCCGAGTTTGGACGCGGCCTGCACTTTGCCCAGCCGCAGGATATGTGGGCAGAGGAGGATGTTCCCGACCCACACTGGCCACCCGCCCATGTATCTGCAGACCAGCGCCTGGCCTACTGGCACCAGGGTTTGCAGGCCCATGCATGGATGAACGAAGAGGTTGTGCAAGCCAATCCCTGCAGCCTGGCCGAGCTCCGCCTGTGCGAGTGGCGGCTGGGCTGCTCGCTGCCCCAGTCCTTGCGTGGCTATTACCTACAGCTGGGTGTACTGGATTGGAGCGAGCGCCTACTGAATCCGCGCTTTGATCCAAGCGCGCCTGACACGGATATGGACGCCATAGGCCCGGTGCATGTGGTCTTTCCGGGCATCAGCGATATCGTGGAGATCAGCCAGCCGCAACAAGCGCCGGCCCTGATGGCTGCACTGGACGCGTTGGTGGCTTTCGGCGACTACCTGGGGAATGGAAACCTCTGGTGTTTTGACCGCCGCGATGGCTCGGTCTGGTACCTGGATCACGACAGCGGCCCTTTGCTGACACGTGTCTTTGACGATGCGGGCGACTACCTGGATGCACTGGCCTTGATGGCACTGTGTCTTGCGCATGCAACTGCCGATGGCAAGGACGATGGCGATGCACGCGCCGAGGCCATGCTCCGTCAACGTCTGGGCTCCGCACTGGTGAAGAAGTGGATGTACTAAAACCGCGCCTGCACCCCTCACTCGGGTCTCAACCCACACACCTCACCACAATGCCTGAAACGGTGCTTCATCCAGCCCAATCAGGCGCTACCGCGCTATCCCATGGCATAGCAAGCTATGGTTTTTGCATCAGTGCCCAGCGCCGCGCTGCACAAAAAACAGACCCACGCCCACCAGCATCAAGAGGCCGCCAAACACGCGGTTTTGTCCGCGCATGGCTTCGGGGCTGCGCATCCAGCGGCGCAGAGCCGAGGCGCTGGCCGCATAGCCGTGCATGACCACCAAATCCACGCCTATGCAGGTGGCCGACATGATGGCCAGCTGCAGCCACAGCGGGCGCTGCTCCGTCAGGAACTGCGGCAGCACCGCCACCATGAAGATGATGCCCTTGGGATTGGTGGCATTGGTCAGAAAGCCGGCCAGCACCCGCTGGCGCCAGGGCATATGCGGCGCGCCCTGGGCATGAGCAATGTCCAGGCCATTGCCCACGCTGCGCCACTGGCTCCAGCCCAGGTAGATGAGATAGCAGGCGCCCAGAATCTTCACCGCTGAAAAAGCCCATTCCGAGGCGATCAGCAGCGTGCCCACACCGCCCCCTGCCACCAGCAAGATCAACAGCAAGCCCAGCTGCAGACCGCAGACCGTGGCACTGGTCTTGCGCAGGCCGTAGTTCAGGCCATGGCTCATGGACAGCACGGCGCCCGACCCCGGCGACAAGGCAATCAGCCAACACGCCATAAAGAAAGCCCACCATGTCTGCCCGTCCATGCGTCACCTGCCTGTTGTTGTCGCCTGCATGCGGCGTTGCCATCGGCAACACCCCAAAAAGCGCAGCATCTTACGTCCTCGTCGGGCAAGGCGGTGGCTGCAACTGGTATCTGCGAGACCGGGGGCGAGCCCAGCAGGTACCGCCCGCCCCCATGCCCGTGCAGCCGCAGCGCCTGGCGGGGGCATGCTAATCTGCCGCCATGATTTTCAACCCTTCGCAAGCGGACGTGCGACGCTTTTTCTGCAGCGTGCGCGCCAAGATGAAGAGCGAATCCCCCATGGAGGCCATCGAGACGCTGGCCAGCCTGTGGATTGCCGAACACCCCGAATATTTTGCCGAGCTGGATGACGTGGACGCCGCCGTGGCCCGCAACTACGACGCCGAGCCCGAGCGCACCAACCCGTTTCTTCACCTGTCCATGCACCTGTCCATCAGCGAGCAATGCAGCGTGGACTCGCCCCGCGGCATACGCCAGGCCGTGGAACTGCTGGCCAAGAAGCACGACCTGCACGAGGCCCACCACGAGGTCATGGAATGCCTGGGCTCCATGCTGTGGGAAAGCCAGCGCAGCGGCCGACCGCCCGATGGCAATGCTTATGTGGCGGCGGTGCAGCGCCGGGCAACACGGGACTGAGAGCTCCCCCTGAGCCGCTTCGCGTCTTCCCCCTCTCTGGCGCTACGCGCCGGAGGGGGACGGCACCAGCGCGGCGGGGCGGCCCTTGCGCGGTGCCCTGGCATGGACTGCGCCAGTCACCAGCAATAGAAGTGGCGCTTTACGCAGCGGACAAACACCCTAATTTTGATAGCTGCAATAGCTTATAGGGCCTGCGCTGCAGGCCTTTTTCATACAAAAACGAAAGGCAGTGGGTTTGCCAGAGCGGGCCTGAGCAGCGCAGCGGGCGCTCGTGCACAGCCCCAACGGCCAGACAGCGCTTGAGGCGCGGCGCGTGCCCGCAGACAGTATGTCGATACGGCAAGGGCAGGCAACAAAGCATCAAGCGCTGTATGGCCGCCTCAAGACGGCGAACCCAAGCGAAAGATCACATCAACGAAAACGTTGCTCGGGAATGGTTTGGAGGGGGCCGGGGAGGGAGCCTATATAACCGGCCAACTGCTTGAGCTCGGCCGTGGTGAACTGCTTGGCCATGCCCGCCATCACCGGGTTGTTGCGCCCCACCAGCTTGCCACTGCCTTCATGCTGGTAGGCCTTGAGGGCGGAGAACAGGTAGTCCGCGTACTGCCCGGCCACCTTGGGGTAGCTGGGGTCCAGCGGCTTGGCAAAGCCCTCTCCGTGGCAGGAAAAGCAAGCGCCCTTGGCAATCAAGGCCGCTACATCCGGCGAAGGGTCATGCGCCTTGGCGGTGACGGCACTCCCCTGGCCGGCCTGACCGCCCTGCTCCGCCTGGTTGGCGTAATAGGCCGCCACATCGGCAATATCCTGGTCGCTGAGTGAGTCGGCAATGCCGCGCATGGTGGGGTGGCGGCGCTCGCCTTTTTTATAGGCCTGCAGGGCAGAGGCGATATAGGGTGCGTTCTGCCCGGAGATTTTGGGCACCTTATAGACCTCAGGGAAACTGGCCTGGTAACCCTGAATGCCGTGACAGCCTATGCACATGGCCACCTTGCCAGCGCCCGCCTGGGCGTCCGCCTTGATTTCCTGGGCCAGGGCAGCCGGGGTCACAGAAGCGACAAGCAGGGCACCCCATATGGACAGATATTGTTTCATTGCGCGCACAATCCTTGGGAAGTTTGAACTGGGATTTGGCTCACACAAATTCATTATGGCGAGAACCGTCAAGCGCCTTAATCAATGTTTACGCTGATACAAGACCATGAAATTCCAAGGCACTGAGAACTACGTCGCCCCCCAAGACCTGATGCTGGCCGTCAACGCGGCCATTCAATTGCAGCGCCCCTTGCTGGTCAAGGGCGAGCCTGGCACCGGCAAAACCATGCTGGCCGAGGAAGTGGCCGATGCGCTGAAGCTGCCGCTGCTGCAGTGGCACATCAAGTCCACCACCAAGGCCCAGCAAGGCCTGTACGAGTACGACGCCGTCAGCCGCCTGCGCGATTCGCAGCTGGGTGATGAGAAGGTCAAGGACATCCAGAACTACATCGTCAAAGGTGTGCTGTGGCAGGCTTTCACGGCCGACCAGCCCGTAGCACTGCTGATTGATGAGATCGACAAAGCAGACATCGAATTCCCCAACGACTTGTTGCGTGAACTCGACCGCATGGAGTTCTACTGCTACGAGACGCGGGAGATGATCCGCGCCAAGCACCGCCCCGTGGTGTTCATCACCTCGAACAACGAAAAAGAACTGCCCGACGCCTTTTTGCGCCGTTGCTTTTTCCACTACATCAAGTTCCCCGACGCAGACACCATGCGCCAGATCGTGGCGGTGCATTTCCCCACGCTCAAGAGCGAGCTGCTGACGGCGGCCATGCAGACCTTCTACGACATCCGCAGCATCCCTGGCCTGAAGAAAAAGCCCTCCACCTCGGAGCTGATCGACTGGCTCAAGCTGCTGCTGGCCGAAGACATCCCGCCCGAAGCCCTGCAGTCCGCCGACCACAAGGTGGCCGTGCCGCCGCTGGTGGGTGCGCTGCTGAAGAACGAGCAGGACGTCAGCCTGTTCGAAAAGCTGGTCTTCATGAACCAGCGCAACCGCTGAAGGGCATTCCCGCTCCCACCTGCTGCGCCACCCTGCTATCGTTTCCGCACAACACACATACAGGGAGATATGCACATGACCACCGCCAAAAAACTGCTGCTGGAAGGCCTGAGCGACGCCACAGGCTTTATGGGCGGCGCACTGGCCGGTTACTGGCTGGGCCAGGCCGCAGGCTGGAACATCTTTGACCAGGGCTATGGCGCCACCAGCCTGCTGGGCATTGCCTGCGTGGGCCTGGGCGGCGGCCTGGGACTGCACCTGGCGCGGCGCTGGCGGGCAGCCAAGGCTGCGCGCACCGAACAATCCCCCCACAGCTGATGGCAGACCTCTGCGGCCTGCACTTTTCTTGACCCCTTGATTGCCTGAGCACCCCATGGACAGCCCTGCCTTTGTCACCCCGGTCACACTCGAAGCCCATGGCGTGCGCCTGGTCCCCCTGGAACTGCAGCATGAAGCAGGCCTGCGCGAAGCCGCTGCCGACGGGCAGCTGTGGAATATCCGCGTCACCTCGGTGCCCGAGCCCGAGCAGACCCGCAGCTATATCGAAACCGCGTTGCAGGGCCGCGCTGATGGCCACCGCTTCGCGTTTGTGGTGCTCGATGCGGCCAGCGGCGAGGTGCTGGGCAGCACCAGCTACCACGACATCCTGCCGGCCGTGAAGCGCGTGGAGATCGGCTTCACCTGGTATGCCAAGCGCTGCCAGCGCACCCATGTGAACACCACCGCCAAATTGCTGATGATGGGCCACGCCTTCGACACCCTGGGCTGCCATGTGGTGGGCTGGCGCACCGACAACTTCAACTTTGCCAGCCAGCGCGCCATCGAACGCCTGGGCGCCAAGAAGGACGGCGTGATCCGCGGCAATGCCATGCGCCGCGACGGCAGCATCCGCGACACCGTGATGTACAGCCTGCGTGCCGGCGAATGGCCCGAGAGCCGCATCCAGCTGCTAGACAAATTGAAGCAGCACATGCGCATGGAATAAGCGCCAGAGAGTCAAAAGATGCTGATCGCGTTTTTCTACACCCTGCGTGCGGCCAAGCTGCCGGTCTCCGTCAAGGAGCTGCTGACCCTGCTCGAAGCGCTGCAAAAAGGCGTGGTCGGCCCCCGCAGCGAAGACGGCTGGAGCCTGGACGATTTCTACTACCTGGCCCGCACCACCCTGGTCAAGGACGAGAAACACTTCGACAAATTCGACCGCGCTTTTGCCGCCTATTTCAAGGGCGTGGAAATGCTCACCGACTTCACCAAGGAGCTGCCGGCCGAATGGCTGCGCAAGATGCTGGAGCGTGAGCTGACGGACGAGCAAAAAGCCGCCATCCAGAAAATGGGCTGGGACGAGCTGATGGAGACGCTGCAAAAGCGCCTGGAAGAGCAAAAAGGCCGGCACGAAGGCGGCAACAAATGGATTGGCACCGGCGGCACCAGCCCCTTTGGCCACGGTGGCTACAACCCGCAGGGCATACGCATTGGCGGCCCCGGCAAGAACCGCAGCGCCGTCAAGGTGTGGGAGCAGCGCGCCTACCGCGACTACGACGACACGCAGGAGCTGGGCACGCGCAACATCAAGGTGGCGCTGCGCCGACTGCGCAAGTTCGCCCGCCAGGGCGGCGAGCTGGAGCTGGACCTGCCCGACACCATACGCAGCACGGCCGCCAACGCCGGCTGGCTGGACATCAAAATGCGGCCCGAGCGCCACAACAATGTGAAGGTGCTGCTGCTGATGGATGTGGGCGGCACCATGGACGATCACATCCAGCGCGTGGAAGAACTGTTCAGCGCGGTGAAGAGTGAGTTCAAGCACCTGGAGTTCTATTACTTCCACAACTGCGTCTATGACTTCATGTGGAAGAACAACAAACGCCGCTTTGCCGAGAAGTTCGACACCTGGGACATCATTCGCAAATACAACAAGGACTACAAGCTGATCTTTGTGGGCGACGCCACCATGAGCCCCTATGAGATCAACCAGCCCGGCGGCAGCGTGGAATACCACAACGAGGAAGCCGGAGCCGAGTGGCTGCAGCGCCTGACCCATGCCTTTCCCCACCATGCCTGGGTCAACCCCGAGCCCCAGGGCGTGTGGGAATACCGACAAAGCATTGACCTCATTCGCAGCCTAATGGGTGACAGGATGTACCCTTTGTCACTGAAGGGTTTGGAGGAAACGATGAGGCTGCTGTCAAAATAAGAGGATGTCCAAGCTTTTTCCAGCGTCCGCGCCGGCCCTAGGGTCGGCGTTTTTGTTAAGCGGCTCGCTGATGCTCAGCGGCTGCAGCATCTTGTCCAAAGACCGTTCCGTGGATGCTGCCGCCGCCTCTGTTGCATCAGGCCCTCCCAGCTTCACGGTCGACGTGCAAGCCCCGAGCGATGTGCGCAAGCTGCTGGAAAAACACCTGGAACTGCAGCGCTTTGCCCAACACCCGGAGCTGCGCCGCCGCGAGGTGCTGAGCCTGTTGAATTCCGCAGACGCCAACATCCGTGACCTGATCGGCACGCTGGGTTATTTCTCGCCCAAGATTTCGCTCAAGCTGGAAGACACGCCCGGAGAAGACGCCAAGGCCCCCATGGCCGTGACCGTGCTGGTAGACCCCGGCCCGGCCACCACCGTACAGAGCGCACGCATTGATTTCTCCGGCCCCACCGCCGGCGAAGAGCACAGCGCCTGGCAACGCGAGGCCGTGCGCCGCCAATGGAGTCTGACGCAGGGCGATCGTTTCTCGCAGTCTGCCTGGGCTGGCGCCAAGAGCCAGGGTCTGCGCCAGCTGCAGGCCCAGCGCTTTCCCACGGCCCACATCACCAGCAGCCTGGCCGACATCGATGCCGACACCCAGCTGGCCGACCTGTCCATTGACTACACCCCCGGCCCAGCCTATTACTTTGGCCCGCTGCAGCTGAGCTACAGCACCCGTCCCAGCGATGAGAAACCCGGCGCCGAGCCCATACCCCGCTACGACCCGGACGGCATGCGCCGCATTGCCCGCCTGCCCGTGGGCAAGGAGTACAAGCAGACCTCGCTGCTCGACGCCCAGCAGCGCCTGGCCAGCAGCGGCTACTTCGATTCGGTGTTCCTCACGCTGGACACCGAGAGCGCCCAACCCGGCGACCAAGAGGTCCACGCCCCGGTGCTGGCCCAGGTGCGCGAGGCCCAATTGCAGAAATGGGTGTTCGGTGTGGGCGCCAGCACCGACACCGGCCCGCGCCTGTCCGTAGACCATATCCACAACCGGGTGCCGGGGCTGGGCTGGCGCGCCGTGAGCAAGCTGCAGCTCGACACCAAGAACCCACTGCTGTCCACCCGCCTCGTGGACCTGCCCGACGACAACGGCTGGGCCTGGTTCACCAGCGCCAAGCTCGAGCGCGCCACCCTGGGCGACTACAAGGCCAATAGCGCCCAGCTGCGTTTTGGCCGCATCAAGAACGAAGACCACATCGACCGCAACTACTATCTGCAGTACGACTTTGCCAAGCTGCAAGGCCTGGATGCACCACCCAGCAGCTCCTCCATCACGGCCAACTACGGCTGGACGGGGCGCTACTTCAACAACCCCACCGCACCCACCAGCGGCTTTGGCTTTGCCTGGGAAGCGGGTGCGGGCACCACGCTGACACCGGCACGCGAGCCTTTTGGTCGGGTTTCGGCCCGTTGGCTGACCCTGGTCGGCCTGGGTGATGCCGACCAGCCCGGCCACCGCCAAAGCCGGCTGGCCCTGCGCGCGGCAGGCGGCGCCATCCTCGCCAAGAACGATGTGGACATTCCCGCCACCCAGCTCTTCCTTACCGGTGGTGACACCACGGTGCGCGGCTACCGCTACCAATCCATTGGCGTGGAGAATGACCAAGGCCTGCTCATCAGCGGCCGCTACATGGTGTCCGGCAGCGTGGAGTGGCAGCGCCCCATCACCGTGGCTGGCAACCGCTCCGACTGGGAGCACACCGTGTTCCTGGATACCGGCAGCGTCTCCGACAAACCCAATCAGCTCACGTTCTACACCGGCGTGGGCACCGGCATCCGCTGGGCCAGCCCGGTGGGCCCGGTGCAGGCCGACCTGGCCTACGGCATCAAAACCCAGCAATTCCGCCTGCATCTGCGCATGGGCTTCACGTTCTGAGCATGGCAGACCCTACAGTGACCGAATCCACTCTTTCCTCTGCGCCTGCGGGTGCCCCCTCTCCCGCCCCTGCGCCCTCTTCTGCACCTGCCCGCCGCCGCTGGCTGCGGTGGCTGCTGGCCAGTGCCGCGGCCCTGTTGCTGGCGGTGTCGGCCTTGCTCGGCGGCGCCTGGTGGTGGATGGGCCAAAGCGACTCCCTGGCCACCACCTTGGAACGCGTCGCCGGCTGGCTGCCGGAAGGCCAGCATCTGGAAGCCCGCGATGTGCAAGGCACGCTGCGCAACGGCGGCCATATAGGCTGGCTGCGCTGGGCCAGCCCCACCATGCAGGTGGAGGTGGAAGAGGCCAAGATCGAATGGCTGCTGCGCCCCCTGCTGGCCGGTGAGCTGCGCCTGGGCCTGGTCCACATTGCCAGCCTACGCCTTCGCAGCACACCCGACCCCACCGACAGCACGCCCCTGCAGCCTCTGGAATCGCTCAAGCTGCCGCTGCGCATAGACCTGCCTTTCCAAGTGGACCAACTGGTCTGGCAGGGCACGCCCGATGTGCAGGCCAGCACGCTGCAAGGCCATTACCGCTACACCGGCGGTCACCACCAACTGGCCATCAACCAGCTGCAATGGGCTGAAGGCCGCTATGCCGCCCAGCTCAAGCTGCAAGGCGCAGCCCCCATGGAGCTGGAAGCCAATCTGCGTGGTGCCGTGAAAACCGAGCTGCCCGACCAGGACATGCAGCTGCACACCCTGGCCACGGTACATATCAACGGCACCTTGGCCGGGGCCGATGCCCGCCTGCAGCTGCAGGCCCAGGCCTATGCCAAAGACCTGGTGCAATCGGACTCCCTGGCAGAGCTGTCTCTGCCCAGCGCCCAGGACACCGAAGACATTGCCGACAGCCAGACACTGCGCGCTCAGGTCAAGGCCACCGTGCGCCCCTGGCAAGCCCAGCCGCTGGAAGCCGCCCAGGCCCAGCTCAGCCAGGTGGATGTGTCCATGTTCTGGCCTGCGGGGCCCCACACCTTGCTCAGCGGTGAGGTGCAGGCCGGCCCGGTCGATGGTGGCTGGAAGCTGCGCGCCGATCTGCGCAACGCCATCCCCGGCCCCTGGGACCTGCAAAGCCTGCCGGTGCACCAGATTGAGGCCGATGTGCGCCAGGACGGCCACCAGTGGACCGTGGAAGAAGCCCAGATCAACCTGGGCACCGGCCACCTGAGCGTGCAGGGCAATTACGACAGCGACAGCCAGGCCGTGCAGGGCGCGGTCATGCTGCACCAGGTCAGCCCCGCCGCGCTGTGGAGCACGCTGGACCCCACGCCCCTCAAGGGCCAGCTCACCGCCCAGACCGCAGCCCCGGCCGGCCCCCAGGCGGCAGACCCATCGGCCGCAGGCCAGACCGCCAGCGTGCAATTCACCCTGGACCTGGCCACCACCAGCGGCCCGGCCACAGGCCGTGTGGGGCGCACCGCCCAGGCCGCATCGGCCCTGCGCATAGACACCGTGCGTGCCCAGGGCAACTGGAAAGCACCGCTGCTGTCACTGCACGATGTGCACCTGCAGGCCTTGAAGGCCCAACTGGACAGCAAGGCCCTGAGCTTCAACACCGAGACCCTGGCCCTGCACACCCCGGGCATCAACGCCCAGGTGCCCGGCGTGCAACTGACCTTGAGCGGCGGAATCAGCCCCGACGAAGGCAACGGCCAGGCCACGCTGCAACTGGCCTCCGCGCCCCAGCTGCTGGCATGGCTGCAACAACTGCCCGGCATGGGCAACGACCTGAAAGGCGCCCAGCTGCAAGGCACGGCCAACGCCCAGCTGCAATGGAAAGGCGGCTGGGGCAAGCTGCAGCAGCGGCTGCAAAACCCCGCTGCTCCCATTGCCGCTTCGGGCCTGCGCCTGGTGGCACAGCTGCGCAGCGATGGCCTGAGCTGGACGCCGGCAGGCGCCCAGGCTGGCAGCACACGCATCACCCAGCTGGCACTGGAGCTGCAAGGCAGCCCTGAGCAGATGCAGGCCAGCCTGCGCAGCCAGCTGCAGCTGGGCACGCAACGCATGGCCGTAGACACCCAACTCCAGGCTGGCCTGCTGACCCAGCGCGGCGCCGCAGCCCTGGACTGGCAGGCCCGTGTGGAACGCCTGCAGGCCCAGTGGAGCCCCAATGCCGGCGATGCCAACACCTGGAAGGTGGAACTGGCCGAGCCCCTGACGGTCAGCCAACGCAGCACCGGCCAGACCGTGCGCGGCCAGCGCATCGACACCAGCGCAGGCCAGCTGCGCGTAACCGCCCCCACGGGCAACGCCCCGGCCGGTGTGCAATGGCAGCCCACGTTGCTGCGCCAAAGCGGCAATGGCAGTTGGCAGCTGCAAAGCCAGGGCAAGCTGCAAGGCATCCCCCTGGCCTGGGCAGACGCCTTCAGCGCCGACCCCAGCAAGGGCCCGCTGGCAACCGCGGGCATCAGTGGCGACCTGAGCCTGCAAGGCCACTGGAACATCGACACCATGGCCCGTACGCCGGTGACCGACGTGGTGCTGGAACGCGCCAGCGGCGACATCCGCCTGGCCGTGGTGGAAGAGGAAAGCCACGCCAGCGTCACCGTAGTGCGCTCGCAAGGCGTGGTCACCCGCCGCGCCGATGGCAGCGTGCGCCCCGAGCGTGTGCCCGGCCGTGGGCTGCGCGCCCGCATCCGCAATCTGCGCCTGCAACTGCAGACCGAGGGCCAGGAAGTGCGCGCCCAGTTCCTGTGGGACACCGAGCGCGCCGGCCAGCTCAGCGCCGATCTGCGCACCCGCCTGCAGCACAAGGCCGAAGGCTGGAGCTGGCCGGAAAACGCCCCGCTCAATGGCAGCGCCAAGGCCGAGCTACCCAATATCGGCATCTGGGCCATGTTTGCTCCGCCAGGCTGGCGCGTGACCGGTAGCCTGCAGACCGATGTGCGCATCAGCGGCACGCGCAATGCCCCGCATTGGGATGGCAATCTGGGCGCCGATCAGCTCTCCATCGTCTCGCTGCTCGACGGCCTGGACCTGCAAGACGGCCGCCTGCGCGCCCGCCTGCAAGGCACACGCCTGGACATCACCGAGCTGTCCCTGCAAGGCGGCAAGGGCAGCACGGCCCGCATCCTGGGTTACAGCGGCAACCTCACGCCTGCCCCCCAGCAAGGCGGCCAACTGAGCGGCAGCGGCTACATCGCCTGGGATCCGAAGGCACCGGAAGGCCAGTCCGGCATGCGCATGGACCTGCAGCTCAAGGCCGAAAAACTGCAGGTGCTGGTGCGGGCCGACCGCCAGCTCAGCACCTCGGGCGGCATGCAGGCCAAGCTGGAACAAGGCCAGTTTGTGCTGCGCGGCGACCTCACCGTCGACCGGGCCGCCATCTTGCTGCCCGATGAATCCGCACCCTCGCTGGACAAGGATGTGGTGGTGCGCTCCGCCGCCGCCCGCAAGCTCGAAGCCGAACGCCGCGAAGCAGAGGCCAAGCAGCAAGCCAAACAAATGGCCCAGCAGGCCCAGGCCGAGAAAGGCGCCACGCCCACCACGACCCGCGTGCCGGACATTCTGCTCAAGCTGGATCTGGGCCAGGACTTTGCCCTGCAAGGCTTTGGCATCACCACCCGCCTCAAGGGCCAGCTGCAGGTGCGCGGCGGCAACAGCCTCACCGCACCGCCGCAGATCACCGGCGAGATCCACACCGAACAAGGCCGCTACCGTGCCTGGGGCCAGTCGCTGGACGTGGAAACCGGCCTGATCCGCTTCAACGGCCCCTACGACAACCCCTCGCTGGACATCACCGCCATCCGCCCCAACATCACCGTGCGCGCCGGCGTGCGCGTCACCGGCAGCGCCTCGGCGCCGCGAGTCACGCTGTTCTCCGACCCGGAAATGTCGGACGCCGAAAAGCTCTCCTGGATCGTCATGGGCCGCGACACCACCAATGGCGGTGCCGAGGCTGCGCTGCTGCAACAGGCCGCCCTGGCCCTGCTCAGCGGCGGCGGCACCAGCGAGAACTTTGCCGGCCGCGTGGGCCTGGATGAAATCGGCTTCAAGGGCTCTGCCGACCCCAACGACGCCAACTCCGGCGCCGCGCTGACGGTGGGCAAGCGCCTGTCCAAGGACTTGTACGTGACCTACGAGCAAAGCCTGAACGGCGCCATGGGCACGCTCTACGTGCTCTACGACCTCTCGCGCCGCCTCACGCTGCGCGCCCAGACCGGAGAGCAGACCGCGGTGGATTTGATCTACACCATGCGGAGGGATTGAAATAAGCACTCCCTGAGTCGCTGACGCGCCTTCCCCCCAGGGGGACGACACCGGCGCGGCGGGGCGGCCCTTGCGCGGTGTCCTGGCATGGGCTGCGTCGGTTTTATGCCGCCTCACCCGCGCTCAAGGCCCTCGTGGGTTCCTTGGTCTGGGCCTTCAGCTTCCCCAAGCCGCGAGGTAGACCCAGGTAGAATGGCCGGCTTCCCTCTCCATAGTTCAATGGATAGAACGAGCGCCTCCTAAGCGCTAGATACAGGTTCGATTCCTGTTGGAGGGACCAAACGCAAGGCCGGCAGGTGTATCACCTGCCGGCCTTTTTTGTCGCTGGCTTATCAAGCAAAGCGGTTGCAGCCGCCTTCAAAAACACAGGCCCTGCAGCAAGCTGTCACACCGAAGTCAGCGCAAACAGCCACCATGCCAAATCTTTCATGGAGGAGTGATATGCAGTTCAGCCCACTACATCTCTATGCCGATGCGCAATTTGCCAGCCCCTATGCCATGTCTGTTTTTGTGACATTGCAAGAAAAGCAGCTGCCGTTTGACCTTTCCACGATAGATCTTGGCCGACAAGAAAATGTCGCCGGGCTTTATGCCACGACCTCGTTGACGCAGCGTGTGCCAACGCTGGTCCACGGGGACTTTGCATTGTCTGAGTCATCGGCCATTTCCGAGTACCTCGATGAAGCGTTTCCAGCAACACAGGTCTATCCCGTGGATCTGCAAGCCCGTGCCAGAGCTCGCCAACTTCAAGCTTGGTTGAGGAGCGACCTCATGCCCATCCGGCAAGAGCGCTCCACCGAGGTCATTTTTTACGCTCGAGCGGCAGCGCCACTATCGAGCGCAGCCCAGACCGCGGCCCACAAGCTCTTTTTTGCAGCCGATGCGCTGCTCTCGCAAGAGGCATCGCATCTTTTTGGCGCATGGTGTATTGCCGACACCGATTTGGCCTTGATGCTCAACCGCCTCATTCTGAACGGTGACAAGGTGCCAACCAAATTGGCAAGCTATGCCGCTCGCCAATGGGAGAGGCCTTCGGTACAGCAATGGCTTGCACTGGAGCGGCCGCCGCTTTGATGCTGCATGGCCTCCCAGCCCGGCCAATCGTTTTCTTCAATTGCTTCTTAGGGTATGCCTGCGAATAGTTGCCGCGCTACGTTATATGCAGCACGACTCGTATATACACTTTGACTGACCGCCAGTAGGAGCAAGTTAAAAACCTTCCACTCAAAGGTCTGGCCACATCGGCGGCCCTAGACCAGACCTCAAAGCTGCTGCTGTGTTGCTCGCATCCATCTGGTCGCCGCCGTCATCCGACTTGATTGATGACGGCCCCAGAAAATTACAAATGGCAATGCCGCAGGCAGAATCAGGGAGACGATTTTTTGCGTCTGGCAGGCGGCATCTGGCTGAGCTTGAGTGCGGTCTGAGCCAGAATGGCCTGCAATCTCACAGCCCAAAGCGACATGGATCTCAACACGCTTGCAAAACACCTTGATGCCTCGCCGCCGCTGCAAGCGCACAAGCAATATTTCTTGAACCTGGCCCGGCCTGCTATTGCCATTCGCTTGGGAGGCACCAAGGGCAAGCCTTTGCAAAGCCGCTTTGGCGGCCAGCCCATGGTGCCCGCAGGCTTTGCCTGGCCCGAGCATCCGGACGGCCACTATTTGTTTGTCGGACAGATCAATTTTGCAGAGCTACCCGATGGGCCCGATCGCCCGGCAGAGCTGCCCACCAGCGGGCTGCTGTCGCTGTTCTATGGCTTTGACGAGGACGACGCCATCTTCTGGCGTGATGAGAACTATCTCAAGGCTTTCTACTGGCCCGACACCCGCGATCTGCACGAAATTCAGGTACCCCACCGTTGGGTCACGGACAGCTGCGAACTGCTGTTTGAAACCAGCATCGACATTCCGCGCCACGAAGAACTGCGCAACGATTGGCCCATGGATTTTGACGAACTCTACGACTGGTTCGATGCACTGGAAGAAAGCGGTGATCTGCCGCGCGACTATCTGCTGGGTCGCCCTTCCTGGGACAGCCTGGGCTATGACCCCACGCCGAATCTGGAGGAGCACCCCAGCAGCTCGCACTGGCGCTCGCTGCTGACGCTTCAGTCGCACGACGCATTCAACTGGTGCTGGCAGGATGGCGCGCGGCTGATGGCCTTTGTGGAGGACGACAAGCTACGCGCCAAGGACTTCAGCCGTCTTCAGGTGGACTGCGGCTAAATATTCAGAGGCATCACAGACTGGGCTGTGCGATGCACCACCGCAGCAGCGCATCACATGGCCCTTCCCCTCACCCCCGTCCCATGGCGTAGAACTCCGCATTCGGCCGCATATTGGTCACATTGGCGAGGCGGTTGGACATGCCAAAGAAGGCGGACACGCCGGCCATGTCCCAGATGTCTTCATCGTCAAAGCCGTGTTGCTTGAGCAGCTCGAAGTCCGCCTCGCCCACCAGATGGGCGCTGGCAGAGACCTTCATGGCAAAGTCCAGCATGGCTTTTTGGCGGGGGCTGATGTCGGCCTTGCGGTAGTTGGTGGCGATCTGATCGGCCATCAGCGGGTTCTTGGCGCGTATGCGCAAGATGGCGCCGTGGGCGATCACGCAGTACTGGCATTGGTTCACGGCGCTGGTGGCCACCACGATCATTTCGCGCTCGGCTTTGGTGAGTTTGCTGGGGCGCTCCATCAGGGCGTCGTGGTAGGCAAAGAAGGCACGAAACTCGTCGGGGCGGTGGGCCAGCGTCAAAAACACATTGGGGATAAAGCCCGACTTTTCTTGCACGGCCACGATGCGGGCGCGTATGTCTTCGGGCATGTCTTCCAGCCGGGGAATGGGAAAGCGGCTGATGGCGGCGGTGTCGCTGGGGTGCATGTCTTGTCTCCTGTTGTGGATGCGATGGTGAAAAAAATATCGGTGGCTTAGCGGTTCACGTCGACCACGATGCGGCCTCTGACGCGGCCTTGCAGCAGCTCCGCTGCCAGCGGAATCACCTGGGACAGCGGCAGCTCCTGGCTGATGGTGGCCAGCTTGTCCAGGTCCAGATCGCGGGCCAATCGGCCCCAGGCCGCAATGCGGTCCGCGCGCGGGCGCATCACGCTGTCTATGCCGGCTAGGGTCACGCCACGCAGGATGAAGGGGGCCACGCTGGCGGGCAGGTCCATGCCGGCGGCCAGCCCACAGGCCGTGACCACACCGCCATAGCGTGTGGTGGCGCAGAGATTGGCCAGGGTGTGGCTGCCTACCACATCCACCGCACCGGCCCAGCGCTCCTTGGCCAGGGGCTTGCCGGGAGCTGAGAACTGGGCGCGCGGCAGTACTTCGGTGGCGCCCAGACCTTGCAGATAGGCTGCGTCCTCGGTGCGCCCGGTGATGGCAACCACGCTATAGCCCAGCTTGGCCAGGATGGCGATGGCCACGCTGCCCACACCACCGGCCGCGCCGGTCACCACGATCTCGCCATCGCCGGGTTGCAGACCATGGCGCTCCAGCGCCATGACGCAGAGCATGGCCGTATAGCCCGCCGTGCCGATGGACATGGCTTGCTGCGGCGTCAGCCCGGCGGGCAGCGGAATCAGCCAATCCCCTTTCAGGCGTGCCATTTGCGCCAGCCCGCCCCAATGGGCCTCGCCCACGCCCCAGCCGTTGAGCAACACCCAGTCACCTTTTTGGTAGCCGGCATGCGCGGAATATTCCACCTGGCCCACCAGATCGATGCCGGGCACCATGGGGAACTGGCGCACCACCGGCGCCTTGCCGGTGATGGCCAGCGCGTCCTTGTAGTTCAACGTCGAATGCGAGACGCGCACCAGCACATCGCCCTCCGGCAACTGGGATTCCTCCAGACGCTGCAAGCGGGCCTGGTAGCCGGCGTCGTCCTTGGCGATCAAGATGGCTTGGAACATCCACACTCCTGTTTGTTTAGACCCATCGTCTAGTTAAAGGCAAAAAATCAGGCCCTGGGCAGACCCGAGAGAAAAAAACGGGCAAATGCGCTCAGCGGCTGGGCGCTGCGCTCCAGCTTGGCCCGCAGCACGGCACCCTCCCAACCAATCCAGAAGGCCGTGGCCAGGGCTTGGCAGTCGGCATGGGGCGCAATCTGCCCCTGCGCCTTGGCGGCCTCCAGACAGGCCGCCGTGCGCTGCTCCCAGTCGGTAAAAACCTCGACCAACCGCGTGCGAAAGGACTCGGGCAACGCGCCCATTTCCTGGCCCAGGTTGCCAATCAGGCAGCCCCGCTTGAATGCAAAGCGCTCCATGCCGCTCACCGCATCGGCAATAAAGCCTTCCAGCCTGGCCAACGGCGCAGCGGCCTGGTTGTCAAAGTGGCTGTCGAGCTTGTGGGCAAAGTAGGTGGCGTAGCGCTCGATCAGCTCCAGGCCAAAGGCTTCCTTGCTGGCGAAGTAGTGATAGAACGAGCCCTTGGGCACGTTCACCCGGCCCAGAATTTCGTCGATGCCGGCGGCGGCAAAGCCTTTTTCGGTCAGCACTTCCAGGCCGGCACGCACCAACAGCTCGCGTGTGTCGGCATCTTCCCCCCGCGATTTGGGGGGTCGGCCGCGCCGTGGTTTGGAGGTGGGTGCATGGTGCATGCAATGAATATAGACCAGTCAGTCCAATTATTCAACAGGGTTCGCCGCAGCGATGCCGGCAGCCAGGCGAAAGCAAAGCCTCTGCAGCGCGCTCCTCGTGCCCCGCCAACGTAGAGATCGCAAGCACGCTCTTACAATTCCGGCACACGCATAACAAGGAATTTCATGCCATTCGCCGGACTTGGCCTGCACATCATCATTGCCATTTTCTTTGCCGTGCACGCCGTGCGCTCGGGCCAGAACACTTACTGGATTTTCATCCTCCTGGCCTTTCCCTTTCTGGGCAGCGTGGTGTATTTTTTTGCGGTCTACCTGCCCAACTCGCGCCTGCAGCACCAGGCGCGCCAGCTGACCAGCAGCGCCGTGCGGGCGCTGGACCCGCAGCGTGAAGTGCGTGAAGCCCAGGCTGCCTTCGACTACAGCCCCACCGCGCAAAACGAAATCCGCCTGGCCCAGGCCCTGCTGACCACCGGCCAGGCCCAGGCCGCGCTGACGCACTTTGAGGCCAGCATGAAGGGGCCTTTTGCCAACGATTTGGACATACGCTGGGGCACGGCCCAGGCCGCGTATGAGGCCGGCCAGCCCCAGGTGGCACTGCGCCATCTGCAGGCCATTGCCCAGACCGATATCCACTACCGCGCCGAGCCCGTGGGCCTGCTGGTGGCCAAGTCCTATGCGGCCCTGGGCGACCAGGAAATGGCGCGCAAGTCTTTTGCGTTCGCCCACCAGCAATCCAGCAGCTTTGACGTCACGGCCGAATACGCCATCTGGGCCGCAGAGCAAGGTGACTGGCGCACCGCCGACCAGTTGCAGGCCGAGTTGGAAAAGTCCATGACCCATTGGAGCAGCCAGCAGCGCAGCCTCAACCGTGACATGCTGCAGCGCCTGAAGGCGGCTTTCGCCCGGCGGAGCTGAGCAGCCGCGCCCGCTCTTGCGGGCGCACAACAACGTATCGACGGTGGTCTTGGCGGTACTAGAGCTCTGGCATTCGGGCAGGCTGCAGCGCACGCGCTTGCTTGCGTTCGCTATAGCGGTCCACCAGATACGGGGCGACGTCCCGCGTGAGCAGCGTGAACTTCACCAGCTCCTCCATCACATCCACCACCCGGTCATAAAAGGAGGAGGGCTTCATGCGGCCATCCTCTTCAAACTCCTGGTAGGCCTTGGCGACCGAGCTTTGGTTGGGGATGGTGAGCAAGCGCATCCAGCGGCCCAGAATGCGCAGCTGGTTGACTGCGTTGAAGGATTGGGAACCGCCGCTCACCTGCATGACGGCCAGCGTCTTTCCCTGGGTGGGGCGCAGCGCGCCTTCCGACAGCGGAATCCAGTCGATCTGGGTCTTCATGATGCCGGTCATAGCGCCATGGCGCTCGGGCGATGTCCACACCATGCCTTCACTCCACCGCACCAGCGCACGCAACTCCTGCACCTTGGGATGCTCCACCGGTGCCGCATCGGGCTGGGGCAGCCCCTCTGGGTCATAGATGCGCACTTCGGCCCCCATGCCCTCCAGCAACCGCGCGGCCTCTTGCGTCAGCAGCTTGCTGTAGGAACGCTCACGCAGCGAGCCATAAAGCATCAGAATGCGCGGCCCATGGGCCGAGGCATTGCGCGATTGCAGCGCCTGCAGCACTTGCGAAGTGGGAATGTGAAAGCTGGCAGCATCCACATGGGAGGCCATGGATTCAAGGGACATGGTGGTGCTCAGGGTTGTACGGCTGGAAGCTGGCCTTCGTACCAGCGCCGGGATTGGTTGACGACGGCCACCACGGCCAGCATGACAGGCACTTCAATCAGCACCCCCACGACGGTGGCCAGCGCGGCACCGGAGTGCAGGCCAAACAGGCTGATGGCGGTGGCAACCGCCAGCTCAAAAAAGTTGCTGGCGCCAATCAAGGCCGAAGGTCCGGCCACGCAATGGGCCACGCCCAGTTTTTTGTTGAGCCAGTAGGCCAGCCCCGAGTTCAGCACCACTTGAATGAGGATGGGCACGGCCAGCAAGGCGATCACCAGGGGCTGGGCCAGAATGGACTGGCCCTGGAAGGCAAACAGCAGCACCAGCGTGGTGAGCAATGCGAGCATGGACATCGGCCCCATGGCGGCCGTGGCCCGCTGAAAAACAGCCTCCCCCTTGCCCAACAAATGCTTGCGCAGCATTTGCGCCAAGGCAACGGGCACCAAGATGTAGAGCAGCACCGAAACCAGCAAGGTGGCCCATGGCACGGTAATGGAGGAGATACCCAGCAGCAAGGCCACGATGGGCGCAAAGGCCAGCAGCATGATGGCGTCGTTCAAGGCCACCTGGGACAGGGTGAAATACGGGTCGCCCTTGCACAGCTGGCTCCAGACAAACACCATGGCCGTGCAAGGCGCCGCGCCCAGCAAGATCAGCCCCGCCACATAGCTGTCCACCTGGGCCGGGTCCAGCCATGGGGCAAAGAGATGCCGCAGGAACAACCAGGCCAGCAAGGCCATGGAAAAAGGCTTGACGCCCCAGTTGATGAACAAGGTCACACCGATGCCGCGCGCATGGGACTTCACCTGCGACAGGGCAGAGAAGTCAATCTTGACCAGCATGGGAATGATCATCACCCAGATGAGCATGCCCACCGGAAGGTTCACCTTGGCCACTTCCATGGCGGCCACGGCGTGGGTCAGCTCGGGCAAGCCATGGCCCAAGGCAATGCCCGCGCCTATGCACAGCAGCACCCAGAGCGTGAGGTAGCGTTCAAACCAGCCCATGGCGGGCTTGGCAGGAGCTGGAGCGGAAGCTTGCATGTCAAGACTCCCCTATGCGCTGCACCAGCGCCTGCAATGCCTGGTTGTCCAGCTTGGCAAAAGGCAGCTGCACCAGCTGCAGCATGCGGTAGCCCAGGGCCTGGCGCGTCAGCGCAAAGCGCTGGGCCTGTTCGTGCGCGGGGGCGGCCGAAGGATCGGGATAGCTCCAGTGGCCACGCACCGGCGCGCCAGGCCATATCGGGCAGGGCTGCGCTGCAGCGCTGTCGCATACCGTGAGAACCACCCGCATCTCGGGTGCGCCTGCCTGGGCAAACAAGTCCATGTGTTTGCTGGCCAGGCCCGCACGCTCCACGCCTGCGGCATCCAGGGCCAGCAGGGCCTGGGGGTGGATGCGGCCGCTGGGCGCTGCCCCTGCGCTGAAGGCTTTGGCATCCACGCCCAGCTTCTTGGCCCAGTGGTTGAACATGGCTTCCGCCAGCACGCTGCGCGCCGCGTTGTGGGTGCAGAGCACCAAAATATGTGTGCTCATGCTTGGCCACCTTGGTCGTGGGTGGGGCAGCAGCTGGGTGCAGAAATCCCACAGCCGGCACCGGCACAACAGTTCTCCGTCAGATAGCCGAGGACTCCATCCATCTGGCTAAAGTCGGCCCTGTAGAAAAGGTTGCGGCTGATGCGCTCCTGCGTCACCAGGCCGGCGTTCACCAGCTCTTTGAGGTGAAAGGACAGCGCGGTGGATGCCACCTCCAGCTGCTCCGCCAGAACAGAAGGCGTCAGCCCTTCTGCCCCTGCCACCACCAGCGCGCGAAAGACACGCAGCCGCACCGGATGTGCCAGCGCTGCCAGTGATTTGATGACTTGCTCTTCATTCATAATTCAATAATAGTTGAAATATTGAATCAACACAAAAAACAAGATCCAGATCGCCGTGAGCAGACGTGCTTTAGCCCTCTCTTTGCTGCGCCTATAGCCCGTCCTGCTGCAGAAAATGAAAGCGCATCAGCGTGCGCTGCCGCGCGCTGGCATGGTCCACCACGGGCTGGGGATAGTCCCGCCCCAGCTCCACCCCACAGGCCTGCAGCTCCAGCGGCTTCATGCCCGCGGGGAAGTGGATGTGCTTGTCCGGCAGCCGCGCCAGCTCGGGCACATAGCGGCGGATAAAGCGCCCATCCGGGTCAAAACGCTGTGACTGCGTGACCGGGTTGAAGATGCGAAACCAGGGCTGTGCATCGCAGCCGGTGGATGCCGCCCATTGCCAGCCGCCGTTGTTGGCGGCCAGGTCATAGTCGTTCAGGTGCTCGGCAAAATAGCGCTCGCCCCGGCGCCAGTCAATGCCCAGGTCCTTGGTCAAAAAGCTGGCCACCACCATGCGCAAGCGGTTGTGCATATAGCCGGTTTGGTGCAGCTGGCGCATGGCGGCATCCACCAGCGGGTAGCCGCTGCGGGCCTCGCACCAAGCCTGCCAGAGCTCGGGTGCATCGTCCCACAGCACCCGGTCATATTCCGCACGGAATGACTGGGTCAGCACATGGGGGTGATGCCACAGAATCATGAAATAAAAGTCGCGCCAGGCCAGCTCGGACAACCAGGTCTGGGCACCTTCATCACCTTGCAACGCCCGCTGCTGGGCCAACCTGGCCAGCTGGCGTATGGACACGGTGCCAAAGCGCAGATGCACCGAGAGATAGGACACGCCCTTGCGGCCCGGAAAATCCCGTGCCTCCTGGTAGGCCTCCATGCGCGGCAGAAAATCGGCCAGCAACTGCTGTGCGCCTTGCATGCCCACTGGCAGGGGCAGCGCTGCCAGATTGGTCGGGGCAAAGCCCAGGTCTTGCAGGCTGGGCAGGGTTTCGCCCGCAGGCAGGGCAGCCAAGTGGCGGGCATGGCGCTCCACCGGATAGGGCTTGAGCTGGAAGGCATCGAGCTTTTGCAACCAGGCGCGCTTGTAGGGGGTGAACACGCTGTAAGGACGGCCCTGCTGGGTCAGCACCTCGTCGCGGTCCAGCAGCACCTGGTCTTTGTAGTCGCTGAAAGCAATGCCCAGGGCCTGCAGCTCACGGGCCACCTGCTGGTCGCGGGCCATGGCCTGGGGCTCGTAGTCGCGGTTGGCCAGCACCTCTTGCACGCCCAGCTCGCGCGCCAGCTGCACCACGCACTCAAACGCCACGCCGTGGCGCACGATCAGGCCGCCGCCCTCGGCCCCGCTGCGCGCCGCCAGATCCTGCAACGCCGCATGCAGCTGCAGCACGCTGGCGTGGATGAACTCCACGCGCCGGTCCTGCCGGCTGGGCAAAGCGTCCAGAATCTCGGTGTCAAACACAAAGGCGCAATACACCCGCTCAAAGCGGCGCAGTGCATGGTAGAGCGCGGCATGGTCATCACAGCGCAGATCGCGCCGCAGCCACACCAGGGCAGAAGAAGTCATGGAAACCATTGAAGCACAGGAAAGCAGGCCCAGCCCTGTCTTGCACCGCATCACCCCAGTTGGGGTACAAGCACATAAAACCCTGAAAATGGCGCCATGAGCATTGTTGTTTACTACCTGCAAAACACCTGTCCCGAGGGCGAGGAGCCGGCCTGGCTGCCGCATTGCCTGCCCTATACCGACGCCCAGATGGGCGAAGCCCTGGCCCAGTGCCAGCGCCTGCGCGCCGACCCACACCATGCCCATGTGACCATTTCCTCGGAGCTGCGCGACATGGTCGGCCCCGTGGGCGTGGCAGCCGTGGAAGACGGGCACACCCCCGATGGCGAGCGCTACGACTGGAGCAAGGCCGGCCGCGCCGGTGCCAGCCGCAAAAACGCCCAGCAGCCGCCGGTACAACGCAAGGACATGGATACCTGAAAGCCCACTCTATGCACCGCACCACCCGCCGCATTCTGCTGGCCTTGTTGCTGGCCTTTCTGGCCTATATGGCCGTGTTTACTGTAGCCATGGTCTCGCAGCTGGCCGATGCGGCCGACCGCATCCATGCAGGGGCGGGGCAATGGACTTTTGTAGGGCTGCTGGGCCTGCTGGCCGTGGCGGTGCTGCTCCCCACGTTCTGGCTGCTGCGCCTGCCGCCGGCCCTGAAGCCCCCTGGCAGCGACGATGCTGCCGCTCAGGTCGCCTACCAGGCCCGGCTGCGCCAGCACCTGGCGCGCAACCCGCACCTGGCAAATCAGCCGCTGGACAGCGAGGCCGACATCGCCCAGGCATTGCAGCAGTTGCAAGCCTTGGCCGAGGCCGAAACCCGCAGCCTGGCCACCACCGTGCTGACCAGCACCGCCTTGCTGCAAAACGGCAAGCTCGACGCCCTGGTGGTGTTGGCCACCCAGGTCCGACTGGTGTGGCGGGTGGCGCGCATCTACGGTCTGCGACCTTCGCTGCGCCAGCTGGGCTATTTGTACGGCAATGTGGGCGCCTGCATGCTGGTGGCCAGCAGCATGGACGCCATCGACTTTGCCGAGCTGGCCGCCCCGCTGGTGCAGGCCACCACGCCCGCCGCATTGGCCAGCGTGCCCGGCCTGGGTGCCGTGGGCAGCCTGCTGACCAACAGCCTGGCCAGTGGCGCCGCCAATGCTTTTTTGACGCTGCGCGTGGGCCTGGTGGCCCAGGCCTATTGCGCACCGCTGCTGCAGCCCGAGCGCGCCGGTGTGCGCCACAGTGCTACGGTGCATGCCGCCAGCCTGCTGGGTCAGTTGGTGCGTGAAGTGGGCAGCCGTGTCAGCCAGGCCGTCTATGGCCGCATGCGCGATGCCGTCAGCCACACGGCCCAGTCCACCGTGAACAGCGTGCGCCAGGCCGGCCAGGGTGTGGTCGACGCCACCAAGGGCGTGGCACGTTCGGCCGCCAGCACATCAGGGGCCTGGGTGGACCAGGCCACAGACAAGCTGCAGCAAGCCACGTTGCAGGTGGCCGACCACACCGCCCGCGCCGCCGATGCGGTGCAGCGCGGCACGCAAGCCACTGTGAAGTCACTCAAGAAAAAGCCTTGAGACATAGACAGATAGCACTGAAGAAGCTATCAAACCATGAGCATCTAGCGCGGCGCTAAGCCACGGGTTGCGTTGCCGGCCAGGTTACTTGCACACACAGGCCACCCAAGCTCTTGGAGCCATGCAACGCCACCTGCGCGCCCTGGCGTTGGGCAATGGTTTGTACGATCGCCAGACCCAGGCCGCTGCCCTGGATACCGGAGGCAGCCGCACCTTCGGCGCGCACAAAGCGTTCCAGCGCATGGTCGCGTTCGGCCTCGGGAATGCCCGGGCCGCTGTCTTCCACCACCAACAGCACCTGGGCCGGCGTGCTGTCTGCCCCCTCTGCAGCGGGCCGCAGCTCCAGGCGCACATCCACCTGGCCGCCTGCGGGCGTGTATTTGACGGCGTTGTCCACCAGGTTGCGCAGCAGCACCTGCAGGCTCGCGGGCTCGGCCCGCACCCAGGCAGCGGCTGCGCTGCCTGTGCCCAAGCCCAGATCCACACCTTGCGCCTGGGCCTGGACCGCCATGTCGGCCAGCTGCTGGGCCACCAAGGGTGCCAGGTCCACCCTGGACGCGGGCGTGGGGTTGCGTGCGCCCTGCTGGGCATCTTCGCGGGCCAGCAGCAGCAGCTGGTCCACCAGCTGGGCCGCGCGGTCTATGCCGGCTGCCAGCCGCTGCTGTGCCAACTGGCGGGCGGCATCATCAGGAGCACGCTGCAGGCCTTGCAGCTGCAGCTTCAGCGCCTGCAGTGGCGAGCGCAGGGCATGGGCAGCATCAGTCACAAAATGCTGCTGGCTTTCAAAGGCCTGCTGCACGCGGGCAAACAACAGGTTCAGCTCCTGCACCAGGGGTTGCACCTCCTGCGGCACATCGTTTTCCTGTACCGGCTCCAGCGAGGTGGCATCGCGCTCGGCCAACTCGCGGCGCACGCGGTCCACCGGGCGCAGCGTATGGCCCACCACCCACCACACGGCCAGCGCCAGCAAGGGGGCCAGCAAGGCAATGGGCCACACCGTGCGCCAGGCCAGGGTACGCGCCATATGGCTGCGCACCTGCAGGTCTTGCGCCACCTGGATCACCTGGGCCGGTGACTGCAGCGAAAACACCCGGTAGATGCTGCCGCGCACACGCACGTCGGCAAAGCCCAGCACCGCCATCTGCGGCAAGGCGGCGCCAAAGGCGGATTCAAAAATGCGCAGGCCCTCATTGGTCCAGACCTGGACAATGAACTCGTGGTTCTCGTCCTCGGGCGGCAACAAAGGTGAGGCCGCACGCGCATCCACCGGCAGGCCGGCGCGCAGTGCCAGCGCGGTCTGGCGCATCTGGTAGTCAAACAGCAGATCGGCCTCTTGCAAGGCATTGCGATAGGCCAGCGCGCCCTGCAGCACCGCCGCCAACACAATGGCCAGCCCCATCAACACAATGAGCCGCAAACGCAGCGAAGTCATAGCATTTTTCCATTCTTGATGCCCCAGCATTCCAATCGCTGGGACAGCCCCTCACCCCTGCCCTCTCCCCTTCGGTGCGAGGGAGAAAAACAGGAAGGCAGGCCCCCATCCCCGCCTTCCCCCGGCGGGGGAAGGGGCAACACCCAAGACAAGGGGGAAATGTGCCCCTGCCGCCTGCCCCGCCCCTTTTGCCAGGACACCGCGCAAGGGCCGCCCCGCCGCGCCGGTGTCGTCCCCCTGGGGGAAGGCGCGAAGCGGCTCAGGGGGGTCAGTCTTTCGGCACCATATACCCCAGTCCACGCACATTCAAAATCAATTCGGCCCCCAGCTTTTTGCGCAGGCCGTGGATATAAACCTCCACCGCATTGCTGCCCACTTCCTCGCCCCAGCCGTAGAGTTTGTCCTCCAGCTGGGCTCGGCTGAGCACTTGACCTGGCCTGGCAGTCAGCGCCTCCAGCACCGCCCATTCGCGGGCCGACAGGGCCACGCTGGCGCCCTGCAGCGTCACGCTGCGGGTGGCAGGCTCCACCGTCACGTCGCCATGGCAGTAGGCAGGCTCGGCCCGGCCGCCGCTGCGCCGGTGCAGGGCGCGCATACGGGCCAGCAGCTCGTCCAGGTCATAGGGTTTGACGATGTAATCGTCGGCCCCCGCGTCCAAACCGGCAATGCGCTGGGCCACGGCATCGCGGGCCGTGGCCACCAACACTGGCGTGCGGTCCTTGCGGGCGCGCAGGGCGCGCAGCACGTCCAAACCATCCCTCTTGGGCAGGCCCAGATCCAGCAGCACCAAGTCATAGGCCGTGCCGCGCAAGGCGGTGTCGGCCTGCACTCCGTCGTGCGCCCAGTCCACCGCATGGCCTTCGCCACGCAGCAGGTCTTGCACGGCTTCGCCGATCATGGGGTCGTCTTCAACAAGCAACAGTCGCATGAAGCAAGCATAGCGTGGAGACAACCGCCATCAGCCCAGGTGCACGGGCACAAAGATCTTGTCCCCGCCCCGCATCACCAGCAGGGCCACGGTCTTGCCGACCTTGGCCATGGCGGTCTGCACGGCTTCCACGCTGTTCACCGCCTGGTTGTTGATGGACAGCAGCACATCACCAGGGGCCACACCGGCCTGGGCGGCCGGACCGCTGACCTGGCCGATCAACAGGCCGCCTTGCACGCCCACCTGCTGCTGCTCCTGCGGCGTCAACGGACGCAGGGCCAGGCCCAGCTTGCCTTTCTCAGCCTCGGCCTTGGCGGCCTTCTGGGTCTTGCCATCATCGGCATTGGCCAGCGTGGCCGTCAGTTGCACGGCCTTGCCCTGGCGCCACACCTGCAGTTGCAGCTTGTCGCCGGGCTGGCGCAGGCCCACATAGGCCGGCAGGTCGCCCGAGGAAACAATGCGCTGCCCGTCCACGGTCTGCACCACATCACCGGGTTGCAGGCCTGCCTTGGCGGCGGGCGAGCCGTCCTGCACCGAGGACACCAATGCCCCTTCCGGTGCGCTCAGGCCAAAGGAGTCGGCAAAGCCCTGGTTCACCTCCTGCACGGCCACGCCCAGGCGAGCATGCTCCACCTTGCCATGGGCCACGATCTGCTGCTGGATCTGCGAGGCCAGCTCGATGGGGATGGCAAAGGACACGCCCTGGTAGCCACCCGAGCGGGTGTAGATCTGGCTGTTGATGCCCACCACCTCGCCGCGAGCATTGAACAGCGGGCCGCCAGAGTTGCCGGGGTTGATGGCCACATCGGTCTGCAAAAAGGGCACCAGGCTGTCATCCGGCAGCGAACGGCCCTTGGCGCTGACCACACCGGCGGTGACGCTGTTCTCAAAGCCAAAGGGTGCACCAATGGCCAGCACCCATTCGCCCACCTGCAAGTCCTTGGTATTGCCCAGCTTCACCACGGGCAGATCCTTGGCCTGGATGCGCAGCACGGCCACATCGGTCTTGGGGTCCAGGCCCAGCACCTTGGCCTGGAATTCGCGCCGGTCGTTGAGCTTGACGCTGACCTCCTTGGCGCCGTAGACCACATGGGCATTGGTCAGAATCAGGCCGTCGCTGCTGACGATAAAGCCCGAGCCCTCACCCCGCGCCGGGGTGTCGCGCGGTTGGGCCTGGCCGCCTTGCATGCCCGGGATGCCAGGCAAGCCAAAGCGGCGGAAGAATTCAAAGAAGGGGTCGTTGGGGTCGATCTGCGGGCCTGCGCCGCTGTCACCGTCATCCGCACTGTCATCGCCGCGCATCTGCATGGCTCGGGCATCGCCCACGACGCTGATGTTCACCACGGCCGGGGCATTGGCACGGGTGATGGCCGCAAAGTCAGGCATACCCACCGTGGGCACGGGGGCTGCTGCCGAGGCTGCAGTGGCCGTGGCCGCAGCCACCGGCGTGCTGGCCTGTGCGCTGTGGTGCATGCCGGAAACCAGGCCGGCACCCGCAGCACCTATGGCACCTGCGGCCACCAGGGCCAATACGAGACGACGGGGGGTAGAGAGCAGCTTGTCCATCACGGTTTCTCCTGAAAGTCCTGGCTGCAATAGCCGGTGTGGGAATGGACTGCAGTGTGAAAGCCCCGACTTAAATCGAACTTAAGCCACCACCGGAACACGTTGCACCGCTGGGTGGTGGGTTCCCGCCCCGAACCGGATGCGCGGAAGATATCAAAAGCATAGCTATACAAGCGCTTGTGCATTGCATAAAAGCAGGATTTCATCGAGTAACGCAGCCTACCCGGTCGTTCTCAAACGCTTCAGCGGTAACAACTTATTGCTTGCCTGCGCCTAGAGTGAAGCAGCGCTTGCCGCCGCAGTGTGCACAGCGCCGGGCTTCATCAGTGCGCTCTTGCATTGCAGGGCATGGATACACAGGACCGGGCACTGCGGCGGACCAGCCACGCTGGCACAAGACCGCACTTTGCGTGCCCCAGAAGGCCGCAAGCCTTGTGCTGACTCCACTGTTAACCCACTGCCACTATGAAATCCAAAATCCTTACCGCCTTGGTCCTCTGTGGAGTCACCACCCTCGCCTCTGCATTTGACGGCACCATCACCTTTACGGGCGAAGTCACCAGCAACACCTGCACCATCAGCGGCAATGGTGGCAGCAACAACTTCACCGTGACTCTGCCAAGGGTATCGGCCACGGCGCTGAATACAGCCCCTGAGCATGTGGCGGGCCGCACCGCATTCAACATAGCACTGACGGCCTGCAACCCCACCGGCGGTAATGTCCGCACCTATTTCGAACCGGGCCCCACGGTCAATCTCGGCACGGGCCGGCTGACCACCGCCGTGACCAATGTGGAAATCGGCCTGCTCAACGCCGACTTCAGCAACATCAAGATTGGCGCCGCCGACGGCTCCACTCCGGGCACCACCCAAAACTCCCAGACCGTCCCTATCAGCGGTACAGGCACGGCAACGCTGCCCTACTTTGCCGAATACAACGCCCTCGCCGGTGCAGCCGGTACCGGCCCGGTCAACACCAGCGTGCGCTACACGCTGATTTACCCATAACGCATGGATGGGCGCGCTCCCCACCCGGGGCGGACGCGCGTCCGCCTTTTTTCATCTGCACCCGCGGCACCAGCGACCGCCCAGCCTCTCACCCATGAACATCGGAAAAACCATCAGACATGTGATCACTGCGGCAGGCCTGGCATGGCTGGGCGGCATGCCGACGCTCTCGCAGGCCTCCGTGGTGATAGGCGCCACACGCGTGATCTATGCGGCCAAGGAGCCCGAGGTCACGCTCAGGCTGACCAACCCGGGGCCAGCCCCCGCCCTGGTCCAGGCCTGGGTGGATTCGGGCGACACCAGCAGTGCGCCCTCGAATGTCCATGTCCCCTTCATCGTCACGCCGCCCATGTCGCGCATAGACCCGAGCAAGGCCCAGACCCTGCGCATCGTCTACACGGGCGAGCCTCTGCCCACGGACCGCGAATCGGTGTTCTGGCTCAATGTGCTGGACATCCCGCCCAAGCCCAGCGCCGAGGAGGCCGATTCCAACAAGATTCAGCTGGCGTTTCGCACGCGCATCAAGCTGTTCTTTCGCCCCATAGGGCTTAAAGGCAAGCCCGAGGAAGCACCCGCCCAGCTTTCTTGGCAGCTCATTCACAAGGACGGCAAGCTCGCCATCCAGACCCACAACCCCACGCCTTTTCATGTCTCACTGACCGAAGTCCATGTGCACTCCGACGGCCAGGTTGCCAGCTTCGATGAGGGCGACATGGTCGGCCCCGGTAAGACCCGGGTGTTCCCGCTCAAGGGCCAGGCCGCCGACACCCCCGGAGCCAGCGTGCGCCACCGCGCGCTGAACGACTACGGCGGCCCCATAGAGGGCGAGACCTTGCTGCGCCCCCACGCCAAGAACCCGCCGCCATAAGCCTGGCAGACCCGCCTTGGCTTTGACCTGCTCATCTTCTCCACCGTGTACTGGGCATCCACACCTTCTTTCACAACCAGCTTCTCGCCTCCCTGGCGGTCTGTGGAGAACCTGTTTTTGCTGCACTTGTCCGCTTCCAGAAGCCTTGGTGCCTGGAGCCTGCTCGCCCTGTACTCACTCACCCCCATAGGCATGGCCGCAGAAGCGTCGACCGGGACGACGCAGTTGGCACAGGTCGAATTCAACGAACAGTTTCTCCAGCAACCCAGCGGATTCCGCATCGATGCCAGCCGCTTTCAGCAAGGCAATCTGGCCACACCTGGCGAATACAGCAGCGATTTGTTTGTCAACAATGCCTGGCTGGGCCGACGCACCATCACGCTGCGCCAGGTCGATGCCAACCCGAACAACGTCCATCCTTGTTTCGACCAGCATTTGCTGCTGCATATCGGTGTCGATCTGAGCAAGCTCTCCCCCGAGGCCATGCAACTGCTGACAGACAAGACCCATGTCTGCCTGCCCCTGGACGCTCTCATTCCCAATGCCAGCGCCACATTCGACAATGGCGAGCAGCGGCTCGACACCAGCCTGCCACAGGCCATCACCAGACGCTCGGCCCGAGGCTATGTCGATCCCCAGTTCTGGAGTGATGGAGTGCCCGCTACCTTGCTGCAGTACAACACCAATATCTACCGCAGCGAGGGCGTGGGCCGCTCCAACACACAGGTCTTTGTGGGTGTGACCGCAGGCCTGAACCTGGGCCCCTGGCGTCTGCGCCACAGCGGTAACTTCAGCCACTCCTCCTATAACGGTTCTGGCTACCAGGGTTCACAAACCTCGCTGCAGCGCTCCCTGGCCAGCATACGGTCGCGTCTGGTGCTTGGTGACGCCTTCACCGATGGCAGCATGTTCGACAGCGTGGGCTTTCGCGGCGTGCAGCTCGCCAGCGACGAGCGCATGTTTCCCGAGTCGCAACGCGGCTATGCCCCCACGATTCGCGGCATGGCCTACAGCAACGCCCTGGTGCAGGTCCGCCAGAGCGGCAACATCATCTACACCGCCAACGTGGCCCCCGGCCCGTTCGAGATCAACGACCTCTACCCCACGGGCTATGGCGGTGACCTGGATGTCAGCGTGACCGAGGCCGACGGCCGCATCCAGAGCTTCAAGGTCCCATTCGCCACGGTCGTGAATGCACTGCGTCCCGACGTCACGCAATACAGCCTTTCTGCCGGCCAGTATCGCAACGCCTATTTCACCAGCAACGCCGGCTTGGTCCAGGGGGGCATCAAGCATGGCTTCAGCAATCTGTTCACCGGCTATGGGGGGCTGACGTTTGCCAGGCACTACGCCTCTGCCCTGGTTGGCGCCGCTTTCAACACCACGTTCGGGGCCCTGGGCCTGGACATCACCCACGCCTTCGCCAGCCTGCCCGGGCAAGAGCGGCACAACGGCCACAGCATCAAACTCTCCTATAGCAAGCTCATTGCCCCAACCGCGACCAACGTCACCCTGGCGGCCTACCGCTATTCCAGCAAGGGCTTTATGAGCCTGCAAGACGCTCTTTTGCAGCAGAGCAGCAAGAACCTGGACTACCCCTCCTACATGGGACACAGCGGCATTCGCCGTGGCCAGTTCCAGGCCGTGCTCAACCAAAGCCTGCAAGCCGGCTGGGGCTCGTTCTACCTCACAGGCTCTGCGGTGGACTACTGGGATCGCAGCAGCCGAGACATCCAGTTCCAGGCCGGCTACAACAACAGCTACCGCTCCATAAGCTATGGCATCTCGGCGGGGCGCCAGTTCGATGCCATGCGCAACCGCTGGGACAACCGGATCATGCTCAATGTCTCGGTTCCCTTGAGCTTGGGCGAGCGCCACCTTTACGCCTCCACCAATCTGCAGCGCAGCTCCAACGGAGAGACCCAGATCCAGCAGTCTGTGTCGGGCTCTCTGGGCGTGGACAACACCCTGGGTTATGGCGTCAACGCCAGCCGCGCCAGCAATGACAGCAATGACAGCATGCCCACCACCAACACAGTGGGCGCCAATCTGTCCTATCTGTCGCCCTATGCCGCCCTGACGGCGAATGCCTCCAAGGGCGCCGGTTACACGCAATATGGCGCCGGCATCTCTGGCAGCGCGGTGGTCTATGGCGGCGGCGTGGTGCTCACGCCTTCCGTGGGCGAGACGGTAGGCATTGTGGAAGCCAAAGGCGCCAGCGGCGCACGCGTGACCGCCGGCAGCGGTTTGCGTGTGGACCGCTTCGGCCATGCACTGGTCTCGGGCCTCACACCCTTTGCCAGCAACGAGGTAGAGCTTGACCCCAAGGGACTGCCCCTGAGCGTGGAACTCAAGTCCACCACGCAGCGTGTGGCCCCAACGGCCGGCGCCGTGGTCCCGCTCAAGTTCGAGGTGGATGGCGGAGGCCGCGCCGTGCTGCTGCGCGCCAGCCTGGCCGATGGCCAGCCCGTGCCCTTTGGCGCCCAGGTGCTGGATGCCCAGGCCCACAACGTTGGCACCGTGGCGCAAACCGGCCGCATTGTGCTGCGCGGGGTACGCAGCGATGCGGCCACGCTGCACATCCTGTGGGGAGAGGCCGCGACAGAGCGCTGTGTGCTGCAGTACACCTTGCCCAAAGAAAACCCGCCAGGCACGCAGCCGTGGACCCAGATGGAGGCAATATGCCGCAATTGAAAAAGACACGGCCTGCGGTTGCTGCAACATTGGCATCCTCCCCTCCGGCCCAGGCATCCAGCGGCCAAAGCGGGCTGGCACGATGCCTGTTGCTGGTCACAGCCCTGGTGCTTGGTCTTGCCTGCAAAACAGCGCTGGCACAAAGCTTTTCATGCAACGGCGCCGCGGAGACCATTTCCGTTGCCATGCCGGCCTCCATCACCGTGCCACGTGATGCAGTGGACGGCACCCGACTGACGCCGTGGACCTCCACGCCGGCGGCCACCAACTACTACAGCTGCCCGGTCACCAATGCTGGGGTCGGCCCAGCCTACAAGTCCCTACTCACCCCCGTCGTGGGCATGACTGTCAACGGCTCTACCGGAGTGCCCTACCAAGTCTGGAATACCACCGTGCCCGGCATTGGGGTGGCGATAGGCGCACGCTCCTATATCCTCACGCAAAAAAGTGCCTGCAGCGGCTGGTATGCCTGGGTCTCTTTGCACGCAGACGCAAGCTGGGGATACCAAGCGTGCACCTCCAACAATGGAAGCGATGTCATGAACCTCGGCTTCCAGATGGAGTTTGCCTATGTCAAAACCGGCGCCGTGACCCCGGGCACCACCGCAGGCGGCGCAGCCTCAGAAACTGCCTGGGTCGGTCGGTTTCAGACGGGAACCTATGCCGTGCAGTCTAGCTTTCACAAGTTCATCTCGCTCACGCCCACCATCATCAACATCGCTGCTTGCGAAACGCCGAATGTGACCGTCAACATGGGCAAGCAACAGCTGTCGAAATTCACGGGAATCGGCTACTCCACGCCCGTGGTGAGCTTTGATGTCAGCATCAACGCCTGTCCCGCCGGTAGTCTCACCAAAATCCAGTACCAATTCATACCGGTGAATGCGGTGATTGATGCCAACAATGGCTTGCTTGCACTCTCCAGCACCGCCACTGCCACAGGCATTGCCCTGCAGCTCAAAGACAGCAGTGATGCCCCGCTCAAGTTCAACACCCAGTACACCTTGACGGGCTACAACAGCGCGGCCGGTGGTTCCTACAAAGTACCGCTGAAAGCGGCTTACCGCCAGACCGCCGCCACGGTCACGCCGGGCAGCGCCAATGCAGCGCTGACCTTCACCATGACGTACCAGTAGACCCGGATCAGGGGTTACAGCAGCTCCAGCACCTTCTCCGGCGGCCGGCACAGGGCCGCACCCTTGGGCGTGACCACGATGGGGCGGTTCAACAGCACCGGGTGGGCAGCCACGGCCTGGATGATCTGGGCATCGCTGATCCCGGGCTGGTCCAGACCCAGCTCCTTGTAAATGGCTTCCTTGCTGCGCAGCAGATCACGCACCGGCACACCCAGATGCTCCACCAGCTCGGCCAGTTCAGGGGCGGTCAGCGGGGTGGCGATGTAGTCGACGATATTGGGCTCTATGCCGCGCTCCTGCAGCAGGGCCAGCGCGCCGCGCGAGTTGCTGCAGCGGGCGTTGTGAAAAATGGTGATGTCGCTCATGCCGCGAGTGTAGGCCCTGCCCCACTCCTACGCAGCATGTGGCGAAAGCAGAAAATGCTCAATGCGAGCGCGGCATCTTGCACCCTGCCACGGCCAGCGCCAGCCAGCCCAGAATCAGGCTGGTGCCGCCCCAGGGCACCAAGGCGCGCAGGCTGTCCACCCCGCCCAGAATGCGCAGATAGATCAGGCCGCTGAACAGCAATACGCCCACGGCGAACAGCAGGCCGGACAGGGCCAGCCAGCGGCTCGTGGCCGCCTCGGCCCGCTGCGCCAGCACACCCACGCCCAACAGCGCCAGCGCGTGGAACAGCTGCTGCTGCACCGCCTGCTGCAGCGTGGCGCGCATGGCCTCGCGCAGCGCAGCGTCGGCGATAAAACCCAGGCCATGCGAGGCATAAGCCCCCATGCCCACACCCACGGCACCCAGCAGGCCTGCCAGCACCATCCATACCCGTCCATTCATGGCATTCATTCCTTTGTACTGGGGTTGCGCTTTTGGAATTCCCGGCGCAGCGCCTTGAGCGCGTTGTCAATCATCTCTTCCACCGTGGGATGGTAGTAAGGCAGGTCCAGCAGACTCTCCACGGTTTCGCCACGCTGCACGGCCCAGGCCAGTTGGTGGGCCAGATGCTCGCCGCCGGCGCAGAAGATGCTGGCGCCCAGGAGCTTGCGGCTGCTGGCGTCGGCATACAGGCGCAGCATATGCTCAGGCGCCTGCATGATCTTGGAACGCCCATTGCCGCTGCCCTGGGTGGTGGCCACCACGGCATCGGGCGGCAGCTGCGCAAAGCGCTGGCCCACCCAAGCCAGATCGGGATCGCTAAAGACGATGGACAGCGGCGCAGCGCGTTGGCGCAGGGCTTGGTCTGTGCCCATCAGGCCCAGATGCCGCAGCGCATGCTGGGCAGCCATGGTGCCGCCCACGGCGGCTTCGTGCATCAAGGGCCGGTCGCCCGAAACATCGCCCGCCAGGAACAGGGGAATGCCTGTCAGCTGCTGGGTGGCTGCATCCCAGCGCAGTCTGCCCTTGTCGTCCCACTGTGCACCGGCCTGCTCCAACGCCAGCGCACCCACACGCGGGGCACGGCCTGCAGCGGCCAGCACCCAGTCCACCTGGGCCTGCAGGCTGCCGGCCTGAAAATCCACGCCCCCTGCACTGCGGCGGCCAGCCTGCACCGGCTCACCAAACACCATGGGAAACAGGGCACCAAAATGCGCCATGGCGGCGGCATTCACCTCGGGGTCATCCATCTGCCCCAACTTGGGCGAGCGGTTGCTGCCCACCACCTGGCTGCCCAGGCGAGTCAGGGCCACGCCCATTTCCAGGCCAATCGGCCCCAGACCCACAATGGCCATGCTGCGCGGCAGCTCGGGCAGGTAGAACAGCTCATCGGTGGTGATGAGGCGGTCGCCCAGGGCGTCTTGCAATGCCTGGGGGCGCACGGCTTCGGAGCCGGTGGCCAGCACAAAGGCCTTGGCCTCTACGGTGCTGCCATTGTCCAGTTGCAGGGTTTGCGGGCCGGTGAAGCGGGCCTGGCCCATCAGCAGGGCGTCGCCCGCCAGGCTGTGCAGTTGGCGCACATTGCCACCCACCAGTTCATCGCGCGTGGCCAGGGCCTGCTCCCACAGCTGCTGCGGGCTGGTGCTGCCGGCAGGCAGTGCCTCCAGCGCGTGCTCCCGGTCGGCAGCAGGCAGCAGACCACGCAAGGTACTCCAGCGCTTGCCGGCCAACAGCACGGCCTTGGAGGGCATGCAGCCCACGCGGGCGCAGGTGGTACCCAACGGGCCCTGGTCGATGATGACGCTGCTGGCCCCGGCCCTGCGCAGCTGGCTGTAGGCATTCATGCCCGCGGTCCCTGCGCCGATGACGGCCACATCCACTTGCACATTCACTCCCATATCGCACTCCTTGGTTGGTGGATGGACTCACTGTTTTCGCAGCAAGCCCTCCCGATGCCGCAGCATCCGCACAGGGTACGACATCCCCTGGGACGAAAAGATCCCCAAGGAGTGTGTTTACAAGGCCTTGGTCATCAGCACCGTGGTCAGCCCGCTTTCCCATTCCTCATCGGGGTAGGTGGCTTCGCACTGGTAGCCATGGCGCTCATAAAAGCCAATGGCGGCCTGGTTGAAGGTGTCGGTTTCCAGCCTGGCCTTGGCATGGCCGGCCGCACGCATGGCGGCCTCGGCATGAACCAGCAGAGCCTGCCCCAGGCCACGCCCCTGGAAGCCGGGCAGCACATGCAGGGCGTGTACGAAGTCATCCTCCCAGTCCACCATGGCGGCCACCACGCCGTCGCACTCGGCCAGCCAGAACAGCTCCCCGCGCGACTGCACATAGGCTGCGGGCTTGTCCTGCTCGCAGATCTGCGCATGCTTGGCGGCCGTGACTTCGGGCTTCCAGGTGGTTTCGTAGGTGGCCCACAAAATGGCTCGCAAGGCCTGGGCATCGTCGGACGCGGCCAGGCGCAGCGCGGGGGGTGCAGAACAAGACATGGATACAGGCTGACGCAGCCGATTCACCTCGGCATGCAGGTCTTCGGCCCAGGCACGCCGGTCACGGCCCTGGGCTTTTTGGGGTGGGCCGTAATGCAGCTGGGCCACCAGTTGGTCGGCGCACAATGTGCGCCAGATAGAGGTCAGCAGCGCGGTATCGCCGGCATAGCTGGGCGCAGTGCTGGTCTGGCCGTCGGCAGCCGTCACAAAGCGCAGCGCCACGGGCTGCACCACGGCATCGGCCACCACGGCCGATTGCAGCAGATTGCTGTGAAACGGCAGCAAGCCCAGACCTTCGCTGGTCGTGCCCTCGGGGAAGACCGCCAGCACATCGCCCTGGGCCAGGCTGTCGGCCATGGTCTGCACCATGCGCGAAGCATCGCGGCGCGAGCTGCGGGCGATATAGAGGGTATCGGCCGCCGAGGCCAGGCGGCCAATCAGCGGCCAGCTGCGCACCTCGTCCTTGGAGACAAAGCGGCAAAACCGCGCCGCATGCATGACGGGAATGTCCAGCCACGAGATGTGGTTGGCCACCAGCAGCGCCGGGCCACTGGCCACAGGCTGGCCTATCACTTCCAGCCGGATGCCGACCTTGACCAGCATGGCGCCGGCCCAGGCCTGCACGCGCTGATGGCGCTCGGCCGGGGTCATCCGAGGAAAGCGCACCCACACCGTGCAGATGCCGGACAGCACATGGCCCAGCAGGCCCAGTGCGCGGGCCATGGCCCGCAATGGCTTGGGCATGGTGGCTTTAGCTGCGTTCAAAGGCGATATAGCCGCCCACCACGGTGAGCTGCACACGGGCCGGCAGCTCGTAGCTGGCAAAGGGGGTGCTCTTGCCTTGGCTGAGCAGCTCGCCCGCACCCACCGTCCAGGCGGCCTGAGGGTTGACCACGCACAGATCGGCCACACCGCCTTCCACCAACTGGCCCAGGCTGGCCTGCAGCGTGCCCAGGGCTCCGCCCAACACATGGGCCGGGGCAGCAGTGACGACTTCCAGGGCCCGCAGCAGCGGCACGCCCTGGTCCTGCGACCATTTGACGGCCAGGGACAGCAGCAACTCCACACCGGTGGCACCGGGTTCGGACTCGGCAAAGGGCAGGACCTTGGCATCGGCATCCACCGGGCAGTGATCGGACACCAGGGCGTCGATGGTGCCGTCGGCCAGCGCGGCCGACAGCGCGTCGCGGTCGCGCTGCTGGCGCAGCGGCGGCACCAGGCGGGCGCTGCTGTCGAAATAGCCGATGTCGTTTTCGGTCAGGTGCAGGCTGTTGATGGACACATCGGCCGTCACGTTCAGGCCCTCGGCCTTGGCCTGGCGCACCAGGGCCACGCCGGCGGCGCTGGAAAGGCGGCATAGGTGGACGCGGGTCTGCGAGCCGCGAATCAGCTCGAAGATGGTGTGCAAGGCAATGGTCTCGGCCGCCACCGGCACACCGGCCAGGCCCATGCGCGTGGCCAGCGCACCGCTGGCCGCCACGCCCTTGCCCAGGTCCTTGTCCTGCGGGCGCAGCCACACGGCATAGCCAAAGGTATTGGCATAGGCCATGGCGCGTTGCAGCGTCTGGATGTTGGGCAGCGGCACATCGGCCTGGCCAAAGGCCACGCAGCCGGACTCGGTCAGCTCGGCCATCTCGGTCAGCACCTCGCCCTTGAGGCCCAGCGTCAGCGCGCCCATGGGGAACAGGCGTGACTGGTGCAGCTTCTCGGCTCGCAGCTTGAGCATTTCCACCAGGCCTTGCTCATCCAGCACGGGATCGGTGTCGGGCGGGCAGACCAGGCTGGTCACGCCGCCAGCCACGCTGGCCGCCATTTCGGAAGCCAACATGCCTTCATGCTCATAACCCGGCTCGCGCAGACGCACGGCCAGGTCCACCAGACCGGGCACCACCCACTGGCCCGTGGCATCGATCACACGATCGGCCTCGAAACCCGCCGGCGCCTGGCCCACGGCCAACACCCGGCCGGCAGCCAGCGCCACATCACACACCTGGTCAAACCCACGGGCCGGGTCGATGACGCGGCCGTTTTGAATCAAGATTTTCATGGTTTCACACCAAATTGGCTGCCAACGCTTGATACACAAGCACCAACAGCTATCAAAAACATACCAAGCAAGACTTCATCACCACACGGCCCTCTACCCCGCCCTGCCGCTTCCAGCGTCCACTTTCGCAGGAGACACCGCGCAAGGGCCGCCCCGCAGCGCCGGTGTCGTCCCCCTCCGCGAAGCAGAGAGGGGGAAGGCGCGCAGCGCCTCAGGGGGTGGCTTGATGCCCGCATCAAGCCTCGTTGCCCGCCACGATAGACATCACCGCCATGCGCACCGCAATGCCAAAGCTGACCTGCGACAGGATCACGGCCTGCGGGCCGTCGACCACGGCGGAGTCGATCTCCACGCCACGGTTGATGGGGCCGGGGTGCATGACGATGGCATCGGGCTTGGCCAGGGCCAGGCGTTTTTCGGTCAGGCCAAAGCTCTTGAAATATTCCTGGCTGGAGGGCAGCAGCGCCCCGCTCATGCGCTCGTTTTGCAGGCGCAGCATGATGATGACGTCGCAGTCCTTGATGCCCTCTTCCAGGTTGTGGAAGACGCGCACGCCCATGCTGGCCATATCGGCCGGCACCAGGGTGCGCGGGCCCACCACACGCACCTCGGCCGCGCCCAGCGTGGTCAGGGCATGGATGTCCGAGCGCGCCACGCGCGAGTGCAGCACGTCACCCACGATGGCCACGCGCAGATTGGCAAAGTCCTGCTTGAAGTGGCGGATGGTGTACATGTCCAGCAGGCCCTGGGTGGGGTGGGCATGGCGACCGTCACCGGCGTTGACCACGTGCACATGCGGGGCCACATGCTGGGCGATGAGGTAGGGCGCGCCCGACTCGCTGTGGCGCACCACAAACACATCGGCCGCCATGGCCGAGAGGTTGTCTATGGTGTCCAGCAGGGTCTCGCCCTTGCTGGCGGAGCTGCGGGCAATGTCCAGATTGAACACGTCGGCCGAGAGGCGCTTGGCGGCAATCTCGAAGGTGGTGCGCGTGCGCGTGCTGTTCTCGAAGAACAGATTGAACACGCTCTTGCCGCGCAGCAGCGGCACCTTCTTCACTTCGCGGTCGTTGACGCTGACGAAGTTGCTGGCCGTGTCCAGGATATGGGTGAGGATGTCCTTGGACAGCCCTTCGGTGGAGAGCAGGTGGATGAGCTCGCCGTTCTTGTTCAGCTGGGGATTGCGCTTGTACAGCACGTTCAGGCCTCTTTGACTGCAAATTGGAAGGTGCCGTCTTCGGCGCGCACCAGGGCCAGCGACTGGCTGGCGGGCAGCGCCACACGGGCGGCGGCGAACTCGGCGGCCACGGGCAGCTCGCGGCCACCACGGTCCACCAGCACGGCCAGGCGCACGCAGCCTGGGCGGCCATAGTCATACAGCTCGTTGAGCACGGCGCGCACCGTGCGGCCGGTGTAGAGCACATCGTCCAGCACCAGGATGTCGGCGCCATTCACATCGAAGTCCAGCTGGGTTTGCACGCTTTGTGCCATGCCGCGCTGGGCAAAGTCGTCGCGGTGCAGGGCCGAGGACAGCACGCCGGGCGTACCCGACAGGCCCAGGTCCTGGTGCAGGCGCTCCACCAGCCAGGCGCCGCCCGAAGCAATGCCCACCAGCTGCGTGGCCGGGCCCATCAGGCTGCGCACGCCGCGCAGCAGCTCCTTGTACAGGGCCTCGGCATCCAGCACCAGGGAACCGGCAGAACCGGCGACGGAAACGCTCATGAAAGACTCCTCAAAAATTGCTCCAGGATGATGCAGGCGGAGGCGGCATCCGCGTCCTTGGCACCACCGGCCAGGGCCTCGGTGGTGCTGTAGCGCTCATCCACTTCGTAAACAGGCAGGCGAAAACGCCCATGCAGCTGGCGGCCGAACTTCTTGGCGCGGGCCGTGTTCTCATGCGCCGCCCCATCGGGGTGGTAGGGCACGCCAATCACCAGGGCCTGGGGCTGCCATTCCTTGATCAGCTTTTCCACAGCAGCAAAGCGCGCATCCGCGCCTTCGGCCTGTATGGTGCGCAACGGACTGGCTCCGCCCAGCACCCGGTTGCCCGAGGCACAGCCCGTGCGCTTGGTGCCAAAGTCAAAGGCCAGGAACTGCTGGAAATGCGCCGGCACGACAGGGGCAGCCGGCACAGGGGCCGGTGCGGCCGAGGGGGTCGCGGCCAATGCCACGGCCGGGGCAGCTGCGCTGCCGGGCCGGGTGTCTGGCGTGGAATGGTTCATGCGTGCCCCGCGTCGGGCGAGAGCGTCCACGCCTGCAGGCCGAGCAGGCCCAGGGCCTTGTCGTAGCGCTGTGCGGGCGGGGTGTCGAAAATCACATCGGCGTTGGCGGCCACGGTGAGCCAGGCGTTTTCGCCCAGCTCGGATTCCAGCTGGCCTTCACCCCAGGACGCATAGCCCAGCGTGACCAGCACGCGGCGCGGGCCGGCGCCGGTAGACAGGGCTTCGAGCACGTCCTTGGAGGTGGTCATCTCCAGGCCGCCGGGAATCGTCATGGTGGAGGCGTAGATGGCCGTATCCGGCTCAGCCCCCTCGACAATGATGGGATCATGGAGCACAAAGCCCCGGTCGGTCTGCACCGGGCCTCCCTGGTAGACCGGGGCGGCGCTGAGATCGTCACGCCCCATGGGCAGGTCGATCTTGTGCAGCAGCCCTTCCAGGCTCAGCTCCATGGGTTTGTTGATGATCAGTCCGAGCGCTCCGCGCTCGCTGTGTTCACACAGGTACACCACGCTGCGAGAGAAAGATTCATCCTCCAGGCCAGGCATGGCGATCAGGAAGTGGTGCGTCAGATTGATAGGCGCAGATTCAGCGGGCATATGGGGATTTTAGCGGTGAACGTACGAAGGCTGCGCCGCCCGCTGCAGCAGCCGCTGCAGGACATGGGGTCATGGCCGTCGCCCAAAAACAGGAGCAACCATAGCGCCTGCGGCTTCATTCTCCGACTTAAAACCGCATGAAACTCAATATACAAAAGCTGACAATGCTATGGTTTACGCCATACACCGTTCCGGCGGCCCTGGCAGCCCCCTCCCCGGGCCATGTGCCAGCCCCCGGCCCTCCCGCCCGCGAGGCGCCCACGGTACAGAAGTCCTTCACATAGAATGCATTGGACCCTATGCAGCGCCGGCCGGTGCTGTTCTTGAGGGGTCTGCCACCCGGACCGCACATGGCTCTCACTTCTTCACCCCCCGCATCCCCAACGCCTGTGGACGACACCGAACCGGTCTCCACCGACCCGGTGTGCGTGCTGACCTTCAATGCCTGCGACCCCTGCGGTGCCTCGGGTCTGACGGCCGACATCACCACCATCGCCAGCGTCGGCGGCCACCCTCTGGCCGTGGTGACCGGCACCTATGTGCGCGACACCAACCGCATCTTCGACCACCATCGCCTCGATGACGAATGGGTGAACGAACAAGCCCGCGCCGTGCTGGAAGACCTGCCGGTGCGCGCCATCAAGGTGGGCTTTGTGGGCTCGCCCGAAATCCTCAGCACGATTGCCGAGATTTCCTCCGACTACCCCGAGATCCCCATCATCAGCTACATGCCCGACCTGTCGTGGTGGGAAGATGATTTGCAGGACCAGTATCTGGACGCCTTCCAGGAGCTGGTGTTGCCCCAGACCTCGGTGCTGGTGGGCAACCACGGCACGCTGTGGCGCTGGCTGCTGCCCGACTGGACACACAGCCGCCCCCCCACGGCCCGCGACCTGGCCCGTGCCGCGCAGGAAAAAGATGTGCCCTATGTGCTGGTCACCGGCATCCCCCTGCCCGAGCAATATGTAGACAACGTGCTGGCCTCGCCCGAAACGGTGCTGGGCAGCAGCAAATTCGAGCTGTTTGACGGCAGCTTTGTGGGCGCGGGCGACACGCTGTCGGCCGCACTCACCGCCCTGCTGGCCACGGGCAACGACCTGGGTGCCGCCACCGACGAGGCGCTGGAATACCTGGACCGTTGCCTGGACCACGGTTTCCGCCCCGGCATGGGGCATTTCCTGCCGGATCGTATGTTCTGGGCCCAGCCCGATGGCGAAGAAGACGAATCCTCCGACACCGACGCAGCCGCGCCCAATGCCTTGACCCCCCAGCCACTGGAGGGCTTTGTGATGCCACCCCATGACACCAAACACTGATCTCAATATTGCCTTGTTCGAACGCGCCAAGGGCGTGATCCCCGGCGGCGTGAACTCGCCCGTGCGGGCCTTTGCCGCCGTGGGCGGAACACCGCGCTTTGTGAAGCGTGCCCAGGGCGCCCATTTCTGGGACCAGAACGACCAGCAGTTCACCGACTACATCGGCAGTTGGGGGCCCATGATCCTGGGCCACGGCCACCCCGAGGTGATTGCCACCGTGCAGGCCGCCGTGCTGGAAGGTTTCAGCTATGGCGCCCCCACCGAACGCGAAGTGGTGCTGGCCGAAAAAATCCGTGAACTCATGCCCAGCATGGACATGGTGCGCCTGGTCAGCTCCGGCACCGAAGCCGGCATGAGCGCGCTGCGCCTGGCACGCGGCTACACCGGCCGCAACACCATCATCAAGTTCAACGGCTGCTACCACGGCCATGCCGACGCCCTGCTGGTCAAGGCCGGCTCGGGCCTGGCCACGTTCGGCGCCTCGTCTTCGGCCGGCGTGCCCGCCGATGTGGCCAAGGACACCGTGGTGCTGGAGTACAACGATGTGGCCCAGCTGGAAGAGGCTTTTGCCAAGATGGGCAGCACCATCGCCTGCGTGATCATGGAGCCCATTGCCGGCAATATGAACTTTGTGCGCGCCAGCCTGGACTTCACCCACCGCATCCGCGAGCTCACGCGCGAGCATGGCGCGCTGATGATTTACGACGAGGTGATGACGGGCTTTCGCGTGGCCCTGGGCGGCGCGCAAAGCGTGTATGCCAAGGACATCCCCGGCTTTGCCCCCGACATCACGGTGATGGGCAAGGTGATTGGTGGCGGCATGCCCATGGCGGCCTTTGGCGCACGCCGAGAGATCATGGAAAAGCTCTCGCCGCTGGGCCCGGTCTACCAGGCCGGCACGCTGTCGGGCAACCCCATTGCCACGGCCTGCGGCCTCAAGACCCTGGAGCTGATCAGCCGCCCCGGCTTTCACGCCGAGCTGCACCTCAAGACCGGCCATTTGATGCAAGGCCTCAAGGCCGAAGCCCGCGCCGCCGGCATTCCCTTCTCGGTGGACTGGCAAGGCGGCCTGTTCGGCTTTTACTTCCTGCCCGAACTGCCCACGACCTACACCGAGGTCATGAAGACCGATGGTAAGGTCTTCAACAAGTTCTACCACGGCATGCTGGAGCGCGGCCACTACTTTGCACCCGCGCTGTACGAGGCCGGTTTTGTCAGCGCGACCCATACCGACGACGACATCGACCGCACCATCGAAGCCGCACGCGAAGTGTTCAAGACGCTGTAAATCTCTTCATCCCCTACCTCATCGGTCTCATTGACTGTGCAACGCCGGGTTCGCCCGGCGTTGCTTTTTTACGCGCTGCATTGAAGGAGTGACGCAATGAAAGAAATCACCCAGCTGATCCAATTGGTGGGTCTGGGACTGGCGCTGCTGCTGCCGCTGGCCAACCCCCTGACCTCCATGACCTTGCTGCTGTCATTGGGCGGGCAACTGCCCCATATTGAACGCCAGCGCCAGATCAAGGAGGCCACCATGTATGTGGTGGGCATCATGCTGGTGGCCTATTACGGCGGCTCGTGGATCATGCAGACCTTCAGCATCTCCATTCCCAGCCTGCAGATTGCCGGTGGCCTGATCGTGGCCAGCATTGGCTTCAGCATGCTCTTCCCCTCTTCCCGCCTGGATGAGACGCCCGAGGCCGATGCCGTATCGCAGCAACAAGGCAAGCGCAAACCACCCAATATCGCCTTTGTGCCCCTGGCACTGCCCGGCACTGCAGGCCCTGGCACCATTGCCATGATCATCAGCGGCGCGGCTTCGCTGCGCCCCTCGGTCACGGACGGCTATGCGCCCTGGGTGCTGACGGTGGCGCCCTTGCTGATTTTTGCCCTGCTGGGCCTGCTGTTCTGGGTGGTGCTGCGCTTTGCCGACCGCATTGCCGAGCTGCTGGGCGCCGGCGGCGTCGAGGCCATCTCCCGCGTCATGGGCTTTTTGCTGGTGTGCATGGCCGTGCAATTCGTCATTGACGGCGGACTGGAAGTGGCGCACAGCTACGCCACGGGGACGTCGCTGTAGGCAAGCTAGGCCGCGCAGACAGCGGCTGCGCTGCACCCCCTCTTTCTTATCTGGGCAGCGCAAACACCTTGCGCGCCTGCTCCACCGCCGCGCGGGTGATGCAATGCGGGGCATGGTCATTGACCAGGCCCATGGCCTGCATCAGCGCATACATGGTGGTGGGGCCCACAAACTTCCAGCCGCGCTTTTTCAGCTCCTTGGACAGGGCCTGGGACTCGGCACTCTGGGCCACAAACTCTGCACCGGTGGAGGGCACGGCAGGCTGGTAGCGCCAGAAAAACGCAGCCAGCGATCCCTCAGCCGCCACCATCTCAATGGCGCGCTGGGCATTGTTGATCACCGCTTCGATCTTGCCGCGGTGGCGCACAATGCCTGCGTCCTGCAGCAGCCGCTCCACATCGGCCTCGCCAAACTGCGCCACTTTGTGAAAGTCAAAACCCGCAAACGCAGCGCGGAAGTTCTCGCGCTTGTTGAGAATGGTCAGCCAGCTCAGCCCGGACTGAAAACCCTCCAGACACAGCTTTTCAAACAAGCGCTGATCGTTGCCCACGGGGAAGCCCCATTCATGGTCGTGGTAGTGCACATACTGCGGTGTGCCCAGGCACCACTTGCAACGGGGCTGGCCGTCTGCAGCGGCCGGTGTGGAGGTATTCGTCATTTCACCACTGTACACAAAAACAGTAATGCCCTGCCAAAAAATTGGCAGGGCATTGTTTTTCGTAGCAGCTATAGCGCTCTCGGCATTGGGTTCAGAATGAAAAGCCCTGATTAGCTACATACCTCAGATGAAGCTCCACTACGAATTGCGCTACAGCGCGGATATGACGTTCTGAGGCCGGGACTCGCCCCGGCAGGCGACTTCATTTTCTTGAGCGCTCAAGAAAACGAAGCAAAAGAAACCGCCCCTACTGCCCATGTCCCTGCGCTTCGCTGCGGGCAAGCTCGGTGCTCGATCCCAGGGCGGCGCCGCAGAACTCGCTTTGCGGCAGAGCCGCGCCGCTCGAACAACCGCGGCGAGTCAGTTCACGAAGCAGCTGTGTCCTGCGGCACAGCTGCCCGCCCCGGGCTCTGCGCGCCAAGCCATGGGCAAAAGGGGAAAACGGGAACCGAATACCTGCCCTGCGAAGGCTGCGCTATTGGCAAACCTTATTTTTCATCTCTCGACACCAGCCGCTTCGTCACACTGCTGGCGCTGCGGTTGTTCCCCTTCTATACACGCCTGCGGCGCACAGCACACAGGGCCGCATGGCTGCCGCAGGACAGCCATGCTTCGTCAACTGACTTGCCGCGGCTGTTCGAGCGGAGCGCTGAAAGCGCGCAGAGAGTTCTGCGGCAGGCCCTGTGTGTTGGGTGACGCAGGTTGCCCCGGCGCGACAGCGCAGGGGTCGGGGATAGCAGGGGCGTGTTCTTTGGCTCCTTTCTTGCACGAGCAAGAAAGGAGCTCGCCCGCCGGGGCGAACTCCCGGCTTCGGAACATCACTTCACAGCAGTGCCTGAGACAAGTATCTAATCAGGTGAAAAGCTTCTGAAAACTAGAAAAATAGAGTGAAGACAGCTATGGTTTTTGCTGCCTGCCGGAGCGGGCCTTAAAGCAACACAACAACGGCCAGACAGCCCCCCTCACCCCCACCCTCTCCCGCAACCGGGCGAGGGTGCAAGGCAAAGTGCGTAGCGCATGCAACTGGCGCGCCCCAGGCCAGAGACACCGCGCAAGGGCCGCCCCGCAGCGCCGGTGTCGTCCCCCTGCCCGCGAGCACAGCGAGCGAAGAGCGGGGGGAAGGCGCATAGCGCCTCAGGGGGGTGTCCTATCGTTCACGCAGGCGGGAATGGCGCATGCCGTAGGCCAGATAGATGACGAGGCCAATCACCATCCACCCCAGAAAACGCAGCCAGGTCAGCGTGGTGAGGTTGAGCATCAGATAGGTGCACAGCAGGGCCGACACCACGGGCAGCACCGGCACCCAGGGCACGCGGTAGCCACGCGGCATATCGGGGTTTTTGCGGCGCAGAATCAGCACGCCAATGCTCACCAGCACAAAGGCCGACAAGGTGCCGATGTTGATCATCTCCTCCAGCAGCTCCACCTGGGTGAAGCCTGCCAGGCCGGCAATGATGACGCCCACCAGCAGTTGCAGGCGCACCGGCGTCTTGCGCGTGGCCGAGGTCACGCTCCAGCTGCGTGGCAGCAGGCCGTCGCGCGACAAGGCCATCAAGATGCGGGCCGAGCCCATGAGCAGCACCATGACCACGGTGGTCAGGCCCAGCAGCACGCCCACGGCAATCACCTGGGCCGCCCAGTTGGCGCCCACGTTGATGAAGGCGGTAGCCAGCGAGGGGTTCTCGGCCTTGGCCAGTTCGGCATAGGGCACCATGCCGGTGAGGGCCAGCGTCACCAGGATGTAGAGCACGGTCACCAGGGCCAGGCCGCCAAAAATACCGCGCGGCAGCGTTTTCTGCGGATCTTTCACCTCTTCGGCCGAGGTGGCCACCACATCAAAACCGATGAAGGCAAAGAACACCAGCGAGGCGCCGGAGATCACCCCCAGCCAGCCATACTGGCTGGGCTGGGCGCCAAACAGCCAGGCCAGCATGGGCTGGCCCCAGACATCAGCAGTCACGCCATGGCCCACCACGGGCGGCTGTGCCGGTGGAATAAAGGGCATGAAGTTCTTCACATCCATATAGGTAAAGCCCACGACGATCACAAACAGCGTGATGGCGATCTTGATCAGCGTGAACACATTGTTCACCCGTGCCGATTCGCGCGTGCCCAGAATCAGCAACGCGGTGAACACCGCCACGATGAAGAACGGCCCCCACTCCAGGCTGATGGAGCCCAGGTGCAAGGTGCTGGGCACATCCACGCCCGCCGTGGCAAACACGGTGGACAGGTAAATGCCCCAGTACTTGGCAATCACCGCGCCCGCGGCAATCATCTCCAGCAGCAGATTCCAGCCAATGATCCAGGCCACGCCTTCGCCCATGGTGAGATAGGTGTAGGTATAGGCGCTGCCGGTGACGGGCACGCTGGAGGCGAACTCCGCATAGCACATGGTGGCCACGGCGCAGGTGGCCGCGGCCAGGATGAAGGAGAAGATCACGGCCGGCCCGGCAAAGCTGCCTGCCGCGCGTGCGCCCACCGAGAAAATGCCCGCCCCGACGGCCACGGCCACGCCGAGAATGATCAAATCAAAGGTGCCCAGGCTGCGTTGAAGCTGGCGGCCCGGCTCGTCCGAATCGGCCAGCGCTTGCTCAATGGTTTTGGTTTTTAGCCACTGCATGCAGTTCCCCAAAAAGCCCGCAGCCCATGCCCCAGACATATCCCATGTCTTCAGGGCGCAGTGCGGCACTCTTCAAAAGTAAAACCGCGCATTTTATAGTTAGTAGGCACTTCGCCTTAGAAGCTTGCGCATGCCCAAAGCAATTGCATGTCTTGCATCAAGCCGGCTGCATATTGCATGCCAAACCGTTAGGCGCCATCGCCACACAAGAAGCCTGCACATCGCGCCTTGCGTGCGCAGGCAGATTGCGGCGCAGCGCCACCCGACGCTGCCATGCCAGCCTTTGCAGGCCGAAAAACCTGCTGCGTGGGTGCAAGCCCCTCTGGCCACGCGAGGCTTGCGCCCAGCGCTCTACGTGGCAGCAGGTATTACGGCTGCGCCACGGGCTGCACCGCCAGCAGCCACTGCGCCATCTGCAGCGACTGGGCCTCATCAATCTGCGGGTGACGCGGCATGATGACATTGCCCCAGACACCCACACTGCCTTCGCGGATCTTGCGTGCGATATAGGCCTCGGCATCGGCCTGGCTACGATAGCGCTCGGCGATCGAGACAAAGGCCGGGCCGACAAAATTGCGCTCCCAGCCATGGCAGCGCATGCAGTCGGACGACTCCACCAGCTTTTTGCCGGCGGCCAGCTCCGGGTGCTGCTGCAACAGGGCGTCGGCGGCTTGTTCGGCTGGGCTGACTTGCATGATGCGCCAGCCGATGTTGGCCACACCCAGCGCAGCCGCCGCCATGAAAATGGCAATCGCCCACCCCATCCAACGCGGCTTCGCCGGATAGTTGTCTTCGTCGTCTCTGAAATCCGTCATTGCTTTTTGATCGTTTCGATCGTTGCTCATGCCATGGCGCCCATACAGCGCTTCATGCTTTGTTGCTGGCCCTTGCCGTACCCAAGTACTGTCTGCGGGCTAGACGCCGCGCCTGAAGCGCTGTCTGGGCGTTGTGGCGAACGTTCAAAAGCCCAATGGACTTCTTGCGCCCGCTCCGGCGAACATAGAGCATCCGGTAGTAATACAAGCATGCCGCATGCCAAGGCCCCATTCGCCAGAGACACCGCGCAAGGGCCGCCCCGCCGCGCCGGTGTCGTCCCCCTCCGGCGCGCAGCGCCAGAGAGGGGGAAGCGGCGCAGCCGCTCAGGGGGTGCTCCCCAGTTCAATGCCGGAAGTGGCGCACGCCGGTGAACACCATGGCCACGCCACGCTCGTTGGCCGCGTCGATCACTTCCTGGTCGCGCATGGAGCCGCCAGGCTGGGCCACGCAGGTGGCACCGGCGTCGACCACCACGTCCAGGCCGTCGCGGAAGGGGAAGAAGGCGTCCGAGGCCACCACGGTGTGCTGCAGCGACAGCTTGGCGGCTTCGGCCTTGATGGAGGCGATGCGGGCCGAGTCCAGGCGCGACATCTGGCCGGCGCCCACGCCCATGGTCATGCCGTTCTTGCAGAACACGATGGCGTTGGACTTGACGTACTTGGCCACCTTCCAGGCGAACAGCAGGTCTTGCAGCTCGGCAGGCGTGGGTTGCTTGACGGTGACCACCTTCAGGTCGGCCAGGGCCAGCTCGTGGTTGTCGGAAGTTTGCAGCAGCAGGCCCGAACCCACGCGCTTGGATTCCATAGCGTTGCGGCCATTGTCCCAGTCGCTCTTTCCACCTTGGGGCAAAGCGATCTTCATCAGGCGCACATTGACCTTGGGCTTGAAGATTTCCAGCGCTTCAGCGGTGAAATCGGGGGCCATCAGCACTTCGACGAATTGCTTGACCACAGCTTCGGCTGCTGCCTTGTCCACGGTGCGGTTGAAGGCAATGATGCCGCCAAAAGCGCTGGTGGGGTCGGTCTGGAAGGCCTTGGCATAGGCCTCGTGCGCATCCTTGCCCACAGCCACGCCGCAGGGGTTGGCGTGCTTGACGATGACGCAGGCGGCCTCGTCAAAGCTCTTCACGCATTCCCAGGCGGCGTCGGCGTCGGCGATGTTGTTGTACGAGAGTTCCTTGCCCTGCAGCTGCACACCGGTGACCAGGGAGCCCGGTGCGGGATACAGGTCGCGGTACAGCGCGGCTTGCTGGTGGCTGTTTTCACCGTAGCGCAGGTCTTGCACCTTGATGAAGTGGCCGTTGCTCTGGGCGGGGAACAGGCCGCGCTCGGGCACGTATTCCTCGCTCAGCTTTTCGTCTTCAAACTTGACCGAAGACAGGTAGTCGCTGATGGCGCCATCGTACTGGGCGATGCGGTTGAAGGCAGCCACGGACAGGGCAAAGCGCAGCTTGTCGGAGAGCTTGCCGGCGGCCTTCAGCTCGGCCAGCACGGCGTCGTACTGGTCGGCGGCGGTCAGCACGCCCACGTCTTTCCAGTTCTTGGCAGCGGAGCGCACCATGGCGGGGCCGCCAATGTCGATGTTCTCGATGGCGTCGGCCAGGGTGCAACCGGCCTTGGCCACGGTGGCTTCAAACGGGTAGAGGTTCACCACCAGCAGGTCGATGGTTTCAATGCCATGGGCCGAAAGCGCAGCCATGTGCTCGGGCAGATCGCGGCGGGCCAGCAGGCCGCCATGCACCTTGGGGTGCAGGGTCTTGACGCGGCCGTCCAGCATTTCGGGGAACTGGGTGACTTCCGCCACCTCGGTCACGGGCAGGCCCTTGTCGGCCAGCAGCTTGGCCGTGCCGCCGGTAGACAGCAGTTGCACACCCAGGGCATGCAGGCTTTGGGCAAATTCGACAATGCCGGTCTTGTCGGAGACGGAGATCAGAGCTTTCATGGTGCTGCTATGAAGTTTTAATAAAAATCGGGGGCTAGCGCTTACAACATCTGCGTAAGCAGCTATCAATTGGGCGTATCAGTTGGGAGGGTTGCCTTGCAGCATCTGGTGGTCCACCAGTTTCTTGCGCAAGGTGTTGCGGTTCAGGCCCAGCCATTGCGCCGCGCGCGACTGGTTCTGCTCGGCTTGCTGCATGACCACTTCCAGCAGCGGTTTTTCCACCAGGCGCACCAGCATGTCGTACATGCCATTGGGGGCTTCGCCGCCCAGGTCGCGAAAGTAGATTTCCAGGCTGGAGCGCACGCACTCCTCGATGTTTTGGTTGTCCTGGCTCATGCGGCCATTTCCTCAATGTCGGTGTCCACGCCGCCCTCGGGCAGGCGCTCCATCTGTTCGGCCAGCTGGTCAAAGTAGCGGGCCACGGCCTGCCACTGCTGCTGGCAGTCGTCGATGGTGTTGATATGTTGTCGCAAGGCGTCCCCGCCCGGCAGGCTGCGCACATACCAGGCGATGTGCTTGCGCGCGCTGCGCACGCCGGTGAGCTCGCCATACAGGCCGTAATGGTCTTGCAGATGCTCCAAGAGCAATTCCCGTACCTCGGCCACCCTGGGCGGTGCCAGGTGGGTGCCGGTGGCAAGGAAATGGGCCATCTCGCGGAAGATCCAGGGCCGGCCCTGGGCGGCACGGCCCACCATCACGGCGTCGGCCCCGGTATAGGCCAGCACATCGCGCGCTTTTTCAGGGCTGGTGATGTCGCCATTGGCCACCACGGGCACGGCCACCGCAGCCTTGACGGCGGCAATGGTGTCGTACTCGGCAAAGCCTTTGTAGCCCTGCTCGCGCGTGCGGCCATGCACGGTGAGCATCTGTATGCCCACGGCTTCGAAACGCCGCGCCAGCAGCTCGGCGTTTTTGTGGCCATCGCTCCAGCCGGTGCGCATCTTCAGCGTGACGGGCACGTTGAAGGGGCGCGCGGCCTCGACCACGGCAGCGGCAATCTCCACGGCCAGCGGCTCGTTCTGCATCAGGGCGGAACCCGCCCATTTGTTGCAGACTTTTTTGGCCGGGCAGCCCATGTTGATGTCGATGATCTGCGCGCCACGCTCGATGTTGTAGATGGCCGCCTCGGCCATCATGGGGGCATCGGTGCCGGCAATCTGCACGGCAATCGGCCCCGGCTCGCCCGCGTGGTTGGCGCGGCGGCTGGTCTTGAGGCTGTTCCACAAATCCTTGCGCGAGGTGACCATCTCGCTGACCGCATAGCCCGCGCCCAGGCGCTTGCACAGCTGGCGAAATGGCCGGTCCGTCACCCCCGCCATGGGGGCGACAAACAAGCGATTTGCCAAGCTGTGTTGGCCTATGCGCAGGGTTGGCAGGGCAGGCGGGAGGGACATGAAGGCGAAGGCGGATGTGCAGGGGACGCGAAGGGAGGCAAGATTGTACCTGCCCATTTTTTCAGCAGCGGCTTCGCAGATGCAATAGCACCAACCCCGCGTCAACTACCTGGAAGCCGGGCTGCACGCTGCCGTTTTTTACGAAATGCATAGCAAAACTCGCCCAGATGATGGGCTTTTGAGGCATGCAAAGCTTGCAGCGATGCGAGAGCGGGGAAGCCGCAAAGCGGCTCAGGGGCGAGATTCCATAAACCCCCACCAAGGCCCCTTCAACGCGACAAAGCCTTGCGAGGCCAGCACGCTGCGCAGCCAGCGGCGGTTGAACTGCACATCGGGGGAGACGGCATCGTCGTCCAACACCTCGTCCGCATCCGGATGCCCACGCTGCGGCCAGGGTGTGGGCCGGTAGTCGCCCCCCATATCCACCTCCTCGCCATCGGCCAGGGCGCCACGCACGGTGTCCTGGGCCTTGTCCCCATCCAGCACCACGGCCGTCACCGCCAGCACGCGCCGACTCCAGGGTGCCGGCGCCATGGGACAACCCAGCACACGAATGCCCAGGCCTTGCGGCCGCAGCAACTGCTGCAAGGCCACCAGGGCAGCCGGCTGCGGCAGCAGTCCCTTGCAGTCTGGCGCGGCCAGCCGGTTGGTGATTTGCTGCTGCAGCGCCGTCACGCTGGGCATGGGGGGCGCAGGCTCTGCAACCACTGGCACCGAGCGCACCGATGCGGGCTGCGGCGCTGCATGGGGCTGCGGCGTGCCTGCCGCGGCCCCGCCTGCGACTCCCAGAGCACAGCCCCAGCACAGCCATGCAGCGGCACGCAGCCCCGCCCTGTATGCGGATGTCTGATGGGTCCAGTTCATGGCAAGCCTTGCTCCGAAAACGTCAACATAGTCTTATAACTTCAATGGCGGGAGATGCCTGTCTGCCAAGACCTACACTTAGTCCCCATGGAAATATGGATGCAGCAACTGCTTGACTGGCTGGCCTTGCCCCAGTTCGGGCTCAGCACGGTGTTTCTCGTCGCCCTGGTGTCTGCCACCTTGCTCCCCCTGGGGTCTGAGCCCGCCGTGGTCGGTCTGCTGCAGCTCAACCCCGGCCTGTTCTGGCAGACCATCTTCGTGGCCACGGCCGGCAATACGCTGGGCGGCGCCATCAGTTGGTGGATGGGCCTGGGCGCCCACCGCGCCTGGGAGCTGGCACGCCAGCACCGGCACGCCGACCCGAAGGCCAAGCCGCCACGCAGCCTCTCACGCCATGAGCGCCGTGCCCGCATCTGGCTGCGCAAGCTGGGGCCCAAGGCCTGTTTGCTGAGCTGGCTGCCCTTGGTGGGTGACCCCCTGTGCGCCGTGGCGGGCTGGCTGCGGCTGTCGTTCTGGCCCTGCGTGCTGTACATGGCCGTCGGCAAATTCATGCGCTATCTTTTGATGACCTGGGCCATCTTGTCGCTCATCCCGGCATAGACACGGCGGACGGCCCATGGAACTCCATGCGGCCCACGGTTACTGAATCTGTATATGCAGATTCAGTCCAAGGAAACCCGATGACCGACTCCGACAGCGCCGAAGCAATCATGGCCCAGACACGCGCAATGATTGCCCTGCTGCGGGCACAGCTTCAAGCATCGGATGACATGGCCCGCCGCTACGACCTGGCACGCAATGCCGACACCGCCCAGCCACCCCCTCATCCACCGCAAGACCCCAACGCTGCTCAGCGCCCGGTCCCTTGAGCGCCGGCGGTCTGCCCACAAGGCCGCTCCATTGGCTGCCCCGAGGCTCCCGTCAGTATGGCAAGCCCCCCAGCCTTGTTTGCAGCGCACTGCGCGCCCGTGAGACCCGGCTGCGCACCGTCCCCGTCGGCACAGACAGCTGCTGCGCCGCAGCTTCATACGACAGCTTCTCCACCCCCACCAGCCACAGGACTTGCTGCATGTTCTGCGGCAACTCCCGCAACGCCTGGTTCAGCCGCCGCAATGCCTGCTGGCATTCCAGCACATCGTCCGGGCCGGGAGCGGTGTCCATTGTTTCCAGCAAGACCTCGTCACTCACGAACTCATAGCGCCGCTGCGGCGCCCGCGACAGGTAATTGCGCACCAGATTCTTGGCGATGCCGTAGAGCCATGTCGAAAGCTCGGCCTCCTTTCGGAAGCCGTAATAACCATGGACCGCTTCCACAAAAGCCTGCTGGACCAGTTCTTCCGCGTCATCTGCATGGCCGATATGGCGGTAGATGAAGTGACGCAGCCTGTGCTGGTGTGCCGCCACCAGGCGGCGCCAGGGGCCGTCGGCGGCATGCCCCGCAGGCGAGCCCAAGGTATCCGTGCTTGAAGCGGTGGCGAGACCCACGATCACTCTCCCAGAACGGGCTTGCACCTTCCCCATTCTCTTTTCGCACCATGCCAAAAGAGACAGCCAGCGGGTAGGCTGGCTGCGTGCTGTGCCCATTCAGGGTATTGAAGCGGTTTCGGTACCGCGTGAACATCACTGGATTCAGGTATTTTGCGTGGTTTTTAGCGTTCAAAGCTGGTGGATAAACAGCTGGCGCCCTCAGAGCGTGTTCACGCCCTCAGTCCATCTGCAGATCCAGGGACTGCGTGGTCGCTGCGTAGCGCTCCATGTCTGCCTGGATCAGCGCCGCAAATTCCGCTGCCGATTGCATCACCAGGGTATAGCCCTGGGCTTGCAGGGCCAGCTGCATGTCGGGATCGTCCAGTTGCTGCCGCAATGCCGCATGCCAATGCTGGATGGTGGCGTCGGGCATGCCGGCAGGGGCCAGCAGGCCATGCCACTGCTCCAGCGCAAAACCGGGCAGACCTTGCTCGGCCACGGTGGGCAGCTCGGGCCATTGCGCCAGCCGGGCTGGTGCCGTGGTGGCAATGGCACGCACCCGGCCGGCCGCCATCAGCGGTGCCGCGCTGCTGGCCGTGACCACGGCCATGGGCACCTGGCCGGCAGCCACGGCCAGCACGGCTGGCCCGCAGCCCTTGTAGGGCACATGCTGCCAAGCCGTGTCTGTGCCCTGGGCCAGCATTTCACCGGCCAGATGCTGGGGCGTGCCATTGCCGCAGCTGGCAAAGGCCAGGGGCCGGGAGGCCCTTGCCATGGCCAGCGCATCGGACAGCTGCCAAAGCGCACTGGTCTGCGGCACCACCAGCACCGAGGCAATGGTGCCGACGTTGAAGACAGCCTTGAAGTCCTTGCGCGGATCAAAGTCCAGTTGCCGGTAAACGCCGGGGTTGATGGCAAACGCGCTGTTGACCATCAACAAGGTGTGGCCGTCTGCCGGGGCCTGGGCCACCTCGCGCGCACCGATGTTGCCACTGGCGCCGGGGCGGTTTTCCACCACCACGGTCTGGCCGGTGCGCGCCTGCAGCGCGGCGCCCAGCTTGCGTGCCAGCAAGTCGGTGCCGCCCCCGGGCGGAAACGTGACCACGATGGTCAAAGGCCGGTCTTTGCGCAAGGACGCCATGCCTGTGCCGGCCTGCCACAGACCGGCCGCGAGCAAGAGTGCAGCGCCCGTCCACAGCACCCAACCCTTACGCCTTGGAGCCGACTTGCTCATAGACCGGGCCTTCCTGCCGGGCAAGCGCCCTCCAGGCCCGTGACGGCGAGCAAACGCCGCTGCACAGCGACGCTGTCGTTCAAGAGGTATCTCATGCTTATGCGTCGAGGCCGATGTCGAGCACACGGGCGCTGTGCGTCAACCAGCCCACGGCGATCTGGTCGACCCCCGTGGCAGCCACTTCCGGCGCGGTTTCGGGCGTGATGCGGCCCGAGGCCTCGGTGATGGCCCGGCCCCGGCACATGGCCACGGCCTGGCGCAGCTGGTCCAGATCCATATTGTCCAGCAGCACCACATCCACCCCCAGCGAGAGCGCCACTTCCAGCTGTTCCAGCGTGTCCACTTCCAGCTCGATCTTCACCATATGGCCCACGCCGGCCCTGGCCCGCGCCACGGCCGTGGCCACATCACCGGCCAGGGCGATGTGGTTGTCCTTGATCAGCACGGCATCGTCCAGGCCGAAGCGGTGGTTGCTGCCGCCGCCCACGCGCACGGCGTACTTTTGCAGCGCCCGCAGACCGGGCATAGTCTTGCGCGTGCAGGTCACACGGGTGCCAAAGCCTGCAATCGCCTGGGCAATGGAATGCGTGGCCGAGGCCACACCACTCAGATGGCAGAGATAGTTCAGCGCCGTGCGCTCCGCGCTGAGGATGGCACGGCTTTTGCCGCGTATGCGCGCAATCTCCATGCCAGGCTGAAGCCGCGTGCCGTCACCACAGACCAGGTCGAACGCCATCTGCCGGTCCATGAACCCAAAGGCCAGGCGGGCCAGGTCCAGACCGGCCAGCACACCTTCCTGGCGCGCCACCAGGCGCAGGGCGTCCGAGGCATCGGCGGGAACAATGCTGTCCGTGGTCAGGTCTCCGGCACGGCCCAGGTCTTCCAGCAGGGCCATGCGCACCAGCGGCTCCAGCATCACCTCGGGCAGGGATGGAATCGGGAGGGCTGCAAATTTATTAATGCTCATTTTGAGTATTTATTAGCCAAAAACAAGCGCGCGGCCATCGGCAGCGCGCACATATACTTATGCTAATAATGAGCATTAGCCACGTCAAGCCCTGGAGCCACACCAGCCCTCCCAAGCGCATGTCGGCGTTGCGGCCGGTCCTCAGAAGAGGCTCTCAGCTTCTTGCCAAAGGCAGCTTGGAGCCGGCAATGGCCCGCTCCAGCAGCACATTGCTGCGAAAGCGGAACAATTTGGCGGGCCGCCCGGCCGTGCCCACGGCCATCTGCCCCGTCTCTTCCACCAGGGCCTGCTGTTCAATCAGACGGCGGAAGTTCTGCTTGTGCAGCCCACGGCCCGCCAAGGCCTCCACCGTCTGCTGCAGCTGCAGCAGGGTGAATTCCGGCGGCATCAGCTCAAACACCACGGGCCGGTATTTGATCTTGGCGCGCAGTCTGGCCATGGCCGTGGCCAGAATGCGGCGGTGGTCATGGGCCATGTCCTGGCCTGGGAGCAGCGACCGATCGGGTGGTTGTGCGGCATCGCGCCAAGCTTCGGCCACCAGGCCCAGCTCGTACAGCAGCTCATAGCGCTGCAGCACCAGCTCTTCATTCCACTCACAGCCATCCAGGCCAAATGTCATGGCAGCGCGCTGCCAGCGCGCTTGTTGCGCTTGCATATCAGGAACAGCCTGGCTCCAGTGGCGCAGCTGCGGGTCAATGGTCGCCGCCAGCAACGCCGGCGCACCACTGCGCCAGTCCTCCCAGGGAAAGTAGCGGTACCAGTCCTGCCACATTCCACCACCGGCCTGGGCATCTTCGCGCTCCCGCGTCAGCCCCAAATAGCTGATGGAGATGGCGCGCACGCCCAGCTGTTGGCTACGGTCTCCGTCGGGAAAGGTGTAGAGCTGCTCCACATAGCCCAGCGGATGGTGGGTATGGGCCTCCACCCAGGCGCGCAGGCTGGCCTGCAGCGAGCGGTGGTGGGCGCTGAAGGGCCCGGCCGGCAGCTTGCGCCCGGTCTGCGTGGTCAGGATACGGGGCTGGCCGGCAGTCACGGCCACCAGCACAGCCACCAGATCGGCCTGCACGGAATGCAATCCAGAGTCGTTCAAATCGGGCAAGCGCCAAAGCGGCGAAAGAGGTGGAAGAAGACCCAAATTCTAGTGTCCTGCCACCGGGCTGTGGCCTGGCGCCTTGTGTGCCTGCCGATGCGGGCCTGTCTGGACCGAGAAAACCGGTACCGACCCGCGCCCGGTCACAAAAAAGCCCTCACAAGGAGGGCTTGGTTGCAACGCTCTGGTGCTCAGACGTTGAACAAGAAGTTCAGCACATCGCCGTCCTTGACGATGTATTCCTTGCCTTCGGCGCGCATCTTGCCCGCGTCCTTGGCGCCCTGCTCGCCCTTGAACTGGATGAAGTCGTCAAAGGCAATGGTCTGGGCACGGATGAAGCCGCGCTCGAAGTCACCGTGGATCACGCCTGCGGCCTGGGGCGCGGTGGCACCCACGGGCACGGTCCAGGCGCGCACTTCCTTCACACCTGCGGTGAAATAGGTTTGCAGGCCCAGCAGCTTGAAGCCGGCGCGGATCAGGCGGTTCAGGCCCGGCTCCTGCAGACCCAGCTCTTGCAGGAACATGTCACGGTCTTCGTCGCTCATCTCCGACATTTCGGCCTCGATCTTGGCGCAGATGGCCACCACCGGTGCGCCTTGTGCATCCGCATAGGCCTTGAGGCTGTCGAGCAGCGGGTTGTTTTCGAAACCGTCTTCGGACACATTGCCCACAAACATGGCGGGCTTGGCCGTGATCAGGCAGAACTGCTTGAGCAGAGGGGCGTCTTCCTTGGAGACCGGCACAACGCGTGCAGGCTTGCCTTCGTTGAGCACGGCCTGGATGGGGGTGAGCAGGGACACCAGCTTGGCGGCCTCCTTGTCATTGCCCGACTTGGCGGCCTTGCTGTAGCGGTTCAGCGCCTTGTCCACCGTGGCCAGGTCGGCCAGGCACAACTCGGTCTGGATGACTTCGATGTCGGAAATCGGATCCACCTTGTTGGCCACGTGGATCACGTTGGGGTCTTCAAAGCAGCGCACCACATTGACGATGGCGTCGGTCTCGCGGATATGGGCCAGGAACTGGTTGCCCAGGCCTTCACCCTTGGAGGCACCGGCCACCAGGCCCGCGATGTCCACAAACTCCACAATCGCCGGCACGATGCGCTCGGGGGTGATGATCTGGGCCAGCTGGTCCAGACGGGGATCGGGCACTTCCACCACGCCGGTATTGGGCTCGATGGTGCAGAAGGGATAGTTCTCGGCGGCGATGCCGGCCTTGGTCAGGGCGTTGAACAGGGTGGACTTGCCCACATTGGGCAGGCCCACGATGCCGCATTTGAGGCTCATGGAATTCCTTTGGTGGTTGGGGTGTGCGTGGCGTCACCCGCCATGCAGGCCATCTGGCGGTGCCAGGTGGCGTACTCATTCATTCAGACACAAGCGGTGCCGGTGCCGGCGCGCTCGCGCTGTGCTTGCACTGCGCGGGCTCCGGCCGCATGCCTGGCTGCGACGATGGGCGCATTGTAATAAGAACCGGCTCAATGCCCCCAATGACAACGGGCACCATGGGATTTCCATGGTGCCCGTTGCGGGAATAGCGAGAACCGACTCAGCTGCGTGCCTTGCACTGCACCTGCATCAGCCGGTGCGTAGAGCTTTCCACATTGCTGCCGGGCTCACGCAGTGGGCGGATGCGCAGGTCCAGGAAACCCCGGTCACTGCACAGCTGCTTGAGCGTGGCTTCGCATTTGCGCAGATCGTCGTGGCGCAAATCGCAGACCAGCGCGTAATCGTAGTCTGGGTTTTCCACGTAGGGCGCAGCGTCCTTGACCATGGGGTCCTGGGGCTGCAGGGCTGCACAGCCCGCCAGGGCAACAGCAGCAACAATGACGGCGATCTGGGCAAATTTCATTCTTGAACTCCTCCTTGAGCAAGGCCGTATCTTAACGACCCTGCCGCAGGAGACAGCGAACGATCAACGTTCGTTGCGCGAAAAGCCCTTGCCGCCACGGCCTGCGCCGTTGTCACGCGGTGCATAAGGCTTGGGAGCAGCCGACTTGCCGCCAAAGCCGCGGCTGTCGCCACGGGGGGCAAAGCCCTCACGGTCACGGCCACCGCCGAAGCCACCACGGTCACCACCACCAAAGCTGCGCTCCGGACGGTCGCCGCCAAAGCTGCGCTGTTCGCCACGCGGTGCACCACCGTCACGGCCGGCAAAGCCACCGCGATCACCACCAAAGCTGCGCTCAGGACGGTCACCACCGAAGCTGCGACGCTCGCCACCGCGGTCATTGCCGCCGAAGCCACGCTGCTCACCACGCGGGGCAAAGCCTTCGCGCTCACGGCCGCCAAAACCACCGCGATCACCGCCGAAGCTGCGTTCACGATCGCCGCCGAAGCCACCACGACCACCGCCACCGCCGAAACCGCCACGATCACCACCAAAGCCTTGCTTGCGGCCATAGCCTTCGCCATCACGGCGACCGGCAAAACCACCACGGCCACCGCCGCCGCCACCACCGCCACGGCGGCCATCGCGCTCACCGGCTGCGGGGAAGCGTTGCTGGGGCTCCAGGCCTGGCAGCACTTCGGCCTTGAATTGCTGGCGGGTATAGCCTTCGATGTCGAACACACGGCGACGGTCGCGGAACTCCGCAAACGTCACGGCCGTACCTTCGCGGCCCGCACGGCCGGTACGGCCGATACGGTGGGTGTAGTCTTCGGCCTTCATGGGCAGGCCGTAGTTGAACACGTGGGTGATGGTGGGCACGTCGATACCGCGTGCCGCCACATCAGTAGCCACCAAGATCTGCACCTGGCCATTGCGCAGCGCCATCAGGCGGCGGTTGCGCAGGCCCTGGCTCAGCGCACCGTGCAGTGCCACGGCAGAGAAGCCTTCTTGCTGCAGATCGGTTGCCAGACCGTCGCACTCCACCTGGGTGGAAGCGAACACGATGGCCTGGTTGATGGAGGAGTCACGCAGCCAGTGGTCCAGCAGCTTGCGCTTGTGCTGGGCGTTGTCAGCCCAGAACAGCACCTGCTTGATGCTGGCGTGCTTTTCCTGCGGGGTGTCCACGGTCACCTTCTTCACGCCGGCGCCGTTGTCGTGCATCACACGCATGGCCAGCTGCTGAACGCGGGGAGCGAACGTGGCGCTGAACATCATGGTCTGCTTGCGCTGGGAAGTCATTTGGTTGACTTCGGCCAGGTCGTCGGAGAAGCCCAGGTCCAGCATGCGGTCGGCTTCGTCGACCACCAGGAACTGCACCTTGTCCAGCTTGATCTGCATCGAGCGCTGCAGGTCCAGCAGACGGCCAGGCGTTGCCACCACCAGATCGGCGTTTTGCAGCTTGGCGATTTGCAGCTGGTAAGGAATACCGCCCACCACGTTGGCAATGCGCAGGCCACGGCAGTGCTTGACCAGTTCGATGGCGTCATGCGCCACCTGCTGGGCCAGCTCACGCGTGGGGCACAGCACCAGGGCGCCGGGCACGGCAGCCTTGAAGTTGCGGGCGTTGGTAGGGTCCTTGCGCTTGGCGCGCTTGGGCGTGGGTTCACCACGGGCAGCAGCTTCAGCGCATTGGCGGTCGAACTCGGCCTTGGCTTCAGCATCGGCGTCGGCGCGCTGCTGGATCAGGGTGTTGAGCACAGGCAGCAGGAAAGCAGCCGTCTTGCCCGAGCCGGTCTGGCTGGAAACCATCAGGTCGATGAAGCCGTTGGCATCAGCGCCTTCGCCCATGGCCAGGGGAATGGCTTTTTGCTGGACAGCGGTGGGCTGGGTGTAGCCCAGGTCAGCCACAGCCTGCACCAGCTCAGGAGCCAGGCCCAGCTTCACAAAGCCGTTTTCGGCTTCGGGTTCCGCAACAGCGGCGTCAATTTCGTTATCTTGGTCGGCCAGCAAGGCGTCCAGTTGCGATGCTTCAGAAGGCAAATCGGATACGGCAGGCGCAGCAATGCCCTGCTCAAGGAGTGTGTCGTTCATGGTTTTTCTCATGCGTACAGCGCCACAACGTGCGAATTGGTGCACGGGTTGCGGGGCTGCTTGACGGTCATAAAAACATCAACCGTCAAACGCTTCAGCTCTGCTGAGCCTGGAGGGCGTGCTTCGCGGCGGCAGGCTGTGCAGTTTGCAAGCCATGCCCGCCAAAATGGGGCCCGGTGTGTGAGGGGAGATGCGCTATTTGCCCGGCCGCTGCTCTGCGGCGCTTGTACTAAGGCAAGAGCGCAATTATCACACACTTCGGGTTTTTACGTAAACCCCTGACAGCAACCAGGAGGTGACCGGCGCCACACGCCTAGGGCACCACAAGAACAGGTTTAGAGCGCCAGGAAATGCGCCCGGTAATGCGCCAGCTCGTCGATGGACTCCAGCACATCGGCCAGGGCGGTGTGGCGCTGGGCTTTCTTGAAGCCATTGACCACGCCGGGTTTCCAGCGACGGGCCAGCTCCTTGAGCGTGCTGACATCCACATTGCGGTAGTGAAAATAGGCTTCCAGCTTGGGCATGTAGCGCACCAGAAAACGGCGGTCCTGACCGATGCTGTTGCCGCACATGGGCACCTTGCCCTTGGGCACATATTTGGACAGAAAGGCAATCAGCTGCTTTTCGGCATCGGCTTCGCTGATAGTGGACGCCTTGACCCGGTCGATCAGGCCGCTGCGCCCATGCGTGCCCTTGTTCCAGGCATCCATGCCGTTGAGAAGCTCATCGCTTTGGTGGATCGCAAACACAGGGCCTTCCACACGCACCGACAAATCGGCATTGGTAATGACCACGGCGATCTCGATCAGGCGGTCGGTTTCGGGCTGCAGCCCTGTCATTTCACAGTCCAGCCAGACCAAGTTCAGATCGGACTTGGCCAGCACAGGGGTTTCATTCAAAGCGGCATCAGGCATGTGCAAATTGTCGCCTACACTCGCCGCACATGCCCGCAAATGACTCTTTTCCACCCTCGCTGCTGTTGACGCTGGCCTTCGCCACAGCCCTGGCGCTGCAGCTGCTGCTCAAGCTTTGGCTCAGCAGCCGCCAGGTCCGCCATGTGGCCGTGCACCGCGCTGCCGTGCCCACGCCTTTTGCCAGCCGCATCAGTCTGGCAGCCCACCAAAAAGCCGCCGACTACACCCTGGCCAAGGCCAAGCTGGGCCTGCTGCAGCTGAGCCTTTCCACTGCCATGCTGCTGGCCTGGACGCTGCTGGGTGGACTGGATTTTCTGCAGCGGCTGCTGCTCTCGGAAATGGGAGCGGGCATTGCACAACAGCTGGCCGTTCTGGCCACATTCGCCCTGATTTCCGGTCTGGTGGAACTGCCGCTGTCCTACTACCAGAGCTTTGGGCTGGAGCAGCGCTTTGGCTTCAACCAGATGACGCCGCGCCTGTGGCTGGCCGACCTGTGCAAGTCCACCCTGCTGGGTGCTGCGATTGGTCTGCCGCTGGCCGCCGCCGTGCTGTGGCTGATGCAGGCCACCGGCAGCCTGTGGTGGCTGCGGGCCTGGGGCCTGTGGACGGGCTTCAACCTGCTGCTGATGTGGGTCTTCCCCAGCTTTATCGCCCCTCTTTTCAACAAATTCGAACCCCTGGCCGATGAGGCATTGAAGACCCGCGTCACCACCTTGATGCAGCGCTGCGGCTTTGCCGCCAAGGGCTTGTTCGTCATGGATGGCAGCCGCCGCTCGGCCCATGCCAATGCCTATTTCACCGGCTTTGGCTCGTCCAAGCGCGTGGTGTTCTACGACACCTTGCTCAAGCAGCTGCAACCCGCAGAAGTCGAAGCCGTGCTGGCCCACGAGCTGGGCCATTTCAAGCACCGCCACATCACCAAGCGCATGGTGCTGATGTTCGCCCTCAGCCTGGCCGGCTTTGCCCTGCTGGGCTGGCTGTCACAGCAGACCTGGTTCTACACCGGCCTGGGCGTGCTGCCCAGCGTGGGCCTGGCCATGGGCCTGCCCCAGGGCGACGACAACGCCGTGGCACTGCTGCTGTTCATGCTGGTGCTGCCGGTGTTCAGCTTCTTTGTCTCGCCGTTGGTGGCCATGGGCTCGCGCCGCGATGAATTCCAGGCCGATGCCTACGCCATGGCCCAGGCCGATGGCGCGGCACTGGCCAGCGCCCTGCTCAAGCTATATGAGGACAACGCATCCACCCTCACCCCCGACCCGGTGTTTGCCAAGTTCTATTACTCCCATCCCCCGGCACTGGAACGCCTGGCCCGCATGCCGGCACCTGCCACACCCACCGCCCCCGCAGGAACCCCAGCATGACCACGCCCTCCCAGCTGCACACCATCGACTGGTCCCGCCTGCCCCTCCGCCAGGCCCTGAGCGCGGCCGCCGTGGCACAGCGCCTGGCGCGCCACCCCGGCTGGGAAGTCCATGGCGAAGGCGCCAGCACGGCCCTGGAAAAAACCTTCCACTTCGCGAATTACTTCCAGACCATGGCCTTTGTGAATGCCCTGGCCTGGGTGGCCCACCAACAGGACCACCACCCCAGCCTGCAGGTGGACTACGGCCGCTGCACCGTGCGCTGGAACACGCATGACGCCGCAGGCATCTCCGAGACCGACTTCGACTGCGCCCAGCGCACCGACACGCTGGTGGGCTGCCTGTGAGCAAACGCCGATCCGCTCCCGCTGCAGGCGCCGCCGGCAACGCTGCACAAGAAGGCCTGGTCGTGGGCAGCCATGGCCGCCACTGCGTGGTCGAGACCGATGACGGCAGCCGCCGCATCTGCCACCCGCGCGGCAAGAAAAGCCAGGCCGTGGTGGGCGACCGCGTGCTGTGGCAGGCGCCACCACCTGGCCAGGGTGAGGAAGGCACGATCGAGAAGGTGCTGGAGCGCCGCAATCTGCTGTACCGTCGCGACGAAATCCGCACCAAGATGTTTGCGGCCAACATCGACCAGGTGCTGATCCTGATCGCTGCCGAACCGGTGTTCTCCGAAAGCCAGTTGGCACGCGCCCTGATCGCCGCCGAGGATGCCCGCATCCAGCCCATCATTGCGCTGAACAAAAGCGATCTGGAAGAACCGTTTTTTGATGCCTGGATGCGCCTGTCCGCCTACCGCGCCATCCAGAACGCCGACGGCAGCGACCGCTACCCGGTGATTCCGCTGAACCTGACCAGCGACGACCCTGAGCAGCGCGAGGCGCTAGAGGACCTGTTCGCCGGCAAACGTACCCTGGTGCTGGGCCCCTCGGGCTCGGGCAAGAGCACCTTGATCAACCTGCTGGTGCCTGGCGCCAGCGCGGCCACAAACGAGATCTCCCAGGCCCTGAACTCCGGCAAGCACACCACCACCACTACCACCTGGTACTGGATGGACGAGGCGCGCAGCACCGCGCTGATCGACTCGCCCGGCTTTCAGGAATTCGGCCTCTACCACATCGCCCCCACCGACCTGCCGCGCTGCATGCCCGACATCGGCGCGCGTGCCCAGGAATGCAAGTTCTACAACTGCACCCATTTGCACGAGCCCGGCTGCGCCGTGATGGCCGAGGTGGATAACGAAGGCAGCCCGCATGCCATAGATGCCAACCGCTACCGCATCTATGGTGAGCTGTTTGAAGAACTGAGCCAGTCGCCCTGGCGTTGAGGTTTAAGCCAAATCCCTCTGCAGCGTAGATACAGGGCGCATAGGTCGCTCTGTTTTCATGAGCACCCATGCTGTATAGCTGCGGCCTTTGTGTGCGGGTAGCCCCCATCCCCACCTTCCCCCGAAAGGGGAAGGAGCAATAGCGAAGGCTGCCAGCTCAGCGGCAGTTTTCAGCCGGAGCGGGCTTGCGCAGCGCAGCAGGCCATCAACCACACACCACAACGCACAGACGGCGCTTCAGGCGCGGCGTCTCGCCCGCAGGCAGTACTTTGGTACGACCAGGGCGAGCAACAAAGCATGAAGCGCCGTATGGGCGCCTCCAAACGAATCACTCACCCCAACAGTAAAAAATCAGCCCAGCAGGCGGGCGAGGGTGAGCAGGGCGAGGAGCAGCATCCAGACCACAACAGAACGCCACACCAAGCCCACCACGCTGCGCAAATGGCTGATCTCGGCCGTACGCCCAGGGGTGGAGCTGGAATCTGCCTCGTCGTCGTACATGGGCCCCACGGTGAGGTCTTCGCGCTGGCGCAAGGCCTCGCCACCCAGCTGCACATTGATGGCACCAGCCGTGGCGGCCAGGATCACGCCATCGTTGTCATGCGGAAAGCGCTGGGCGTAGTAGCGCCAGCCGTCTATGGCCTCTTCAAAGCTGCCCACCACCGCAAAGCCCAGGGCCGTCACCCGCGCCGGCAGCCAGTCCATGGCCTGCCAGGCTGCACGGGCAGCCCGCTGCAACCGCTCGCTGACAGGGGGGGCACCCGCAATGGATTTGCGCGACCAGTAGCGCGACAGGTACTCGGCCATGCGATAGACCACGGCGCCGGCCGGGCCCAGGCCCAGCATGGCCAGCACCACAAACCACAACAGCACACCAAACACATGGCGGTGGGCGCTGATGACGGAATACTCGATCACATGGCGCACGATTTCGCTGCGCGGCAGCTCGCTGGCGTCCACCTGCTGCCATTCCGCCAGCGTCTCGCGCGCGGTCTGCTCGTCGCCTGCTTCCAGCGCATCGCGGATGCGGGTGAAATGGTGGCTGAACTGGCGAAAGCCCAGCGTGGTGTAGAGCACGGCCACATTCCACAGCATGGCCACGGGCCAGCCTATGAAGACATCCAGCAGCCAATACACGCCCGCCACCAGCAAGGCTGGCAACACGGAAGCCAGGACCCAAGCGACCCAGCCGTGGTGCGCCTGGCCCGCATCAAAATTGCGCCGCACCGAGACGGCCCAGGCCCGCATACCGGCATAGGCCAGGTTGTTGTGGGTCAGCGGGCGCGCCTGTTCCAGTAGCAGTGCAAGCAAGATGGCGAAAAAACTCATGCCGCCATAATACCGGCAGCTGGTAAAGCGCAGTTCATGTAGCAGGTGCAACGAGGGGTTTCACACCAACGGTGCCTGCATGAAGCGGTAGAAATTGCGCAGCATGCCGGCCGTGGCACCCCAGATGTAATGCTCGCGCGCACCGTTGCGGTAGGGCATGGCAAACCACTCGCGCTGCACACCGTTCCAGTCGTAGCTGTGGCGCTCGTGGTGGGCGGGGTTGAGCAAAAAGCGCAGCGGCACCTCGAACAACTCCGCCACCTCATAGGGGTTGGGCCGCAGCGGCGCGGCCGGGTCCACCAACGCCACCACGGGCGTGACCTGAAAGCCCGTTCCCGTGGCATACATAGGCAAGCTGCCCAGCACCCGCACATAGGTGGCGTCCAACCCCACCTCCTCATGGGCCTCGCGCAAGGCCGTGGCGGTGAGGTCTGCATCTTCCGGGTCACGCTTGCCGCCCGGGAAAGCCACCTGCCCCGAGTGGGTGGAGAGCTGGATGGTGCGCTCAGTCAGCAGCACGGTCAGCTCGTCACGCAACACCAGCGGCACCAGCACGGCAGCCTGCATGGGCGGTCGATCAGACATGCGTGGCTCCTGCCGCAGCTCCGGCTCCCACTGGAGAGATCGGGCAAAACGCTGACGCAACGCGGCCTCGGTCTGCTGCGCCAAGGGCACCGAAGGCAGGTGATCATCCACTCCCAGCAGCGGCGCCTGGCGCGGGTCGAATGCCAAGGGCAGGCCAGGACGGTGCGCCGCCGGGGCCGGCGCACCGGTGGGTGCAGGCATGTGCACAGAAGTGGGTGTCGAGGAATGGGGAGATTCGGACATGGCTGCGGGGAAAGCGCGGTGCGCTGCGGCCATAAAAAAAGCCACTACAGCGGACTGTAGCGGCTTTTCCGGCAAAGCACCGGTCGCACACGAGGCTGCCGAAACAGCCCTGTAATGCAAACTCGCGTTTACGCGGCTGCGATTGCAACCTTGTAGCGCGAAAAACGCTTTTACGCGGCTGCGACAGCAGCCTTGTTGACGCGCTGGGGCAGCTTTTCCTTGATGCGAGCAGACTTGCCGCTGCGCTCACGCAGGTAGTACAGCTTGGCGCGGCGCACATCGCCGCGACGCTTCACTTCGACGCCAGCAATCAGCGGAGAGTAGGTTTGGAACGTACGCTCCACGCCTTCGCCGTTGGAGATCTTGCGCACGATGAAAGCGCTGTTCAGGCCGCGATTGCGCTTGGCAATCACCACACCTTCGTAAGCCTGCACGCGCTTGCGCGAGCCTTCCACCACGTTCACGCTCACGATGACAGTGTCACCGGGGGCAAAAGCGGGGATGGTCTTGTTCAGACGGGCGATTTCCTCTTGCTCGAGGGTCTGGATCAGGTTCATGGTTTCATCCATCTTGATCGTGTCCGCGCCAGGATTGGCCGGTGCCGGGATGGCACCATGGGCTGCATTCAAACCGATGCAGCGGCCGGATAGAGGATCAAAGAGCCAAGGATTATAGCTTGGCCGTGATTTTTGCCAAATAGGCCTCGTCTTTGGCGTTCAGCAGCCCCTGGCTGCGGGCCTGATCAATCAGCTCCGGCCGGTAGGCCGTCGTAATGCGCAAACGCTGGTCGCGGCGCCAGCGCTCGATGTGGGCGTGGTGGCCGCTGAGCAGCTCGGCCGGCACATCCTGACCCATCCATTGCTCGGGGCGGGTGTAGTGCGGGCAGTCCAACAGGCCGTCAAGCGCGGGGTTGAAGCTGTCCTGCTGAAAGCTGCCCTCGTCGTTCAGCACACCGGGCTGCAGCCTGGCAATGCTGTCCAGCAGCACCATGGCCGCCAGCTCACCGCCCGAAAGTACGAAGTCACCCAGGCTGATCTGGTGGGTGACATGGGTATCGATAAAGCGCTGGTCAATGCCTTCGTAGCGCCCGCACAGCAGCACCGCACCCCGGCCCTCGGCCCAGTCCGCCACCGCCGCATGCTTGAGCGTGGCACCAATGGGCGAGAACAACACCACCGGCGCGGGCTGCGCAGCCTCTTGCGCATCGCCCACCACGCGAGCAGCACGGATCGCATCCAGGCAATGCTGCAGCGGCTCGGCCAGCATCACCATGCCGGGGCCACCCCCAAAGGGGCGATCATCCACGCGGCGGTAATTGCCCTGGGCATAGTCCCGCGGATTCCACAGCACCACCTGCACCTGCCCCGACGCATAGGCCCGCCGCGTCACCCCGCTCTCTAGAAAGGGGGCAAACATCTCGGGGAACAGGGTAATCACATCAAAACGCATGGCACATCTGCAACAGCAGCTCCGAAATTTGCAGCAAGCACAGGTCCTAAAGCGACACACACCATGCCAGGGCACCGCGCAAGGGCCGCCCCGCCGCGCTGGTGCCGTCCCCCTCCCGCGCAGCGAGAGAGGGGGAAGCCGCGTAAGCGGCTCAGGGGGTGCCTTAGTAATCCAGCTGCCAGTCCGCCACGATGGTCTTGCTCGCCAGATCCACCTTGTCCACATAGGCATCGACAAAGGGAATCATGCGCTCGCGCTCCTTGCCCTCTTCCTCGTAGCCCAGCACCAACGTGGTCTGCGGGCCGGTGGCCAGCAAGTCCTTGACCTGGCCCAAGGCCACGCCTTCGCGGTTGACCACCGCCAGCCCCAGCAAATCCACCCAGTAATACTCACCCTCTGCAGCCTGCGGGAAAGCCGCGCGCGAGACAAAAATGCGCGCGCCGCGCAGCATTTCGGCGCCATTGCGGTCCGTCACGGCAGCCGAGGTGGCAACGATGGAGTCCGAATGCGTACGCGCCTGCTTCACGGGCAGCAACACGGTGCTGCTGAAATGCTTGGCACCTTTTTCGGCCGGCAGCAAAAACCAGTCCTTGGCAGTGAACAGCACATCGGCATCGCTGCTGTAGGCAATGACCTTGAACCAGCCCTTGATGCCCCAGGCATCCGCAATGCGGCCGACTTCTACTGCATCGGCAGGCAAGGTGGTCACTTCGAGTTGGGGCATCTGGCTCATGGCGTAGGCTGACAGGTGAAGGGAAAAAACAAAAAAACGGGCTCCGTCAGACTGGCCGACGGAACCCGTTTCAGGAGCGATGCTGATTAAGCAGCAGCCTTGGCAGTGGCTTGCTTGATCAGGCGTTCCGCAGTTTCGGAAGCCTGAGCACCCACGCTCTTCCAGTAGGTCACGCGGTCCAACGCCACGCGCAGGCCTTCTTCGGCGCCACGGGCGCTAGGGTTGTAGAAACCCAGACGCTCGATGAACGAGCCGTCGCGACGCACGCGCTTGTCAGCTGCAACGATGGTGTAGAACGGGCGAGCCTTGGAGCCGCCGCGGGACAGACGAATAACGACCATGATTAAATCCTTCGGGTGGGCATGCAGCTTGCGCTGCACATCTTTTACCGCGTTTGAGACACGCAACTAGCCACCCGGCCAGCGACACGCAGCAAAGCGCGCAATTATAGACATTTATTGCCTCCATGCATACAGCCTCCCCACAAAGTGGCCCGCTGCCCATGGCGATCACCCTAGCTGGCAATGGCGGACCAGCGGCCAATAATGGGCCATGCGCAAGAACAAGACCCTGGCCGCATGGCTGGCCTTTCTCGGCGGACCGCTGGGACTGCACCGTTTTTACCTCTACGGCTTGGGCGATCTGCCGGGCTGGATGCTGCCCGTCCCGACCGCGCTGGGGCTGTATGGCATACAGCGCGTGCAGCAGCTGGGCCAGGACGACCCGCTCAGCTGGGTGCTGATTCCGCTGCTGGGCTTCACCATCGCCGGCTGCGCCTTGGTGGCCATCCTCTACGGCCTGGCCACACCCGAGCGCTGGAATGCCCGCCACAACCCCCGTGCAGCCCCCGACGCTGCGCCCGGGCGCACCGGCTGGCCCACCATCTTCGCCATTGCCGCTGCGCTGATGGTGGGGGCCGCCGTGCTGATGGCCAGCATTGCCTACAGCTTTCAGCATTACTTTGAGTACCAGATCGAAGAGGCGCGAAAAATCTCGCAGCCGGAGAACTAGCCTCCCCCTGAGCCGCTGCGCGTCTTCCCCCCTCTCTTCGCGCTTGTATAGACCGGGGACATGGTGAACACCTGTTTTGCACGGCTGAGGGGCTCACTTGGGAGCTGGTTCCATGAAAAAAGCTCCACATCGGTGGAGCTTTTTATGTGCCTTCTAGGCCTTATAAGCAATCTGGGATTGCTCCTACAGCTATCAAACCAATATCAATACAGCTGCAGGCTGACCCAGTAGCCAATGGCCGCCACAAAGGCGCTGGCGGGAATGGTCAGAATCCAGGCCCAGACGATGTTGCCCGCCACGCCCCAGCGCACGGCGCTCATGCGCTGTGTGGAGCCCACGCCGACGATGGCGCCGGTGATGGTGTGGGTGGTGGACACGGGCACACCCATGAAGGTGGCCAGGAACAGCGTCATGGCACCACCGGTTTCGGCGCAGAAACCGCCCACGGGCTTGAGCTTGGTGATCTTCTGGCCCATGGTTTTCACAATGCGCCAGCCACCGAACATGGTGCCCATGCCGATCGCTGCATAGCAGCTGATGATGGTCCACAGCGGGGGCGAGCTGTCGCCGGCCGAGGCGTAGCCCGTGGCAATCAAGAGCAGCCAGATGATGCCGATGGTTTTTTGCGCGTCATTGCCGCCATGGCCCAGCGAGTAGGCACCGGCAGACACCAGTTGCAGGCGGCGGAACCATTTGTCCACCTTGTTGGGGCGGGCACGGCGGCAGATCCAGGCCACGGCCACCATCATCAGCGAGCCGAACAAAAAGCCCAGCAGCGGCGAGATGAAGATAAAGGCCACGATCTTCAGAATGCCGCTGGCCATCAGCACGCTGGCACCGGCCTTGGCAATGGCCGCGCCCACGATGCCACCGATCAAGGCGTGCGACGAGCTGGACGGGATGCCGTAATACCAGGTGATGACGTTCCAGACGATGGCCCCGCTCAACGCACCAAACACCACATGGGTGTCCACGATGTCCGGCTGCACAATGCCCTTGCCCACCGTGGCTGCCACACTGAGGTGGAAGACGAAGATGGCGACAAAGTTGAAGAAGGCGGCAAACACCACGGCCTGCGTGGGCTTGAGCACGCCGGTGGAGACAACGGTGGCAATCGAGTTCGCCGCATCATGAAAGCCATTCATGAAGTCGAACACCAGCGCCAGCACCACCAGCAAAATCACCACCCACAGGGCAGCTTGTACGGTTTCCATGGGAAAGCCTCTCGCGTGCTTAGGCGTTTTCGAGGACGATGCCCTCAATGATGTTGGCCACGTCCTCGCACTTGTCGGTGACGGTTTCCAGCAGCTCGTAGATGGCCTTGAGCTTGATCACCTCGCGCACATCCGGCTCTTCACGGAACAGCTTGCTCATGGCGGCGCGCAGCACGCGGTCGGCATCGCCTTCCAGGCGGTCGATCTCTTCACAGGTCTTGAGCGCAGCCTCGGCCGTGTTCTGGTCGGCAATGCGGTCCAGCAACTTGACGGCGTCGCGCACGCGCTCGCAGCACTTGAGGCTCAGGTCCGTCAGGCGATGGATTTCGTCCGTCATATGGCGCACGTCATACAGCGCCATGGACTCGGCACAGTCCTGCAGCAGATCGGCCACGTCATCCATGGTGTTGATCAGCGTGTGGATGTGCTCGCGGTCGATCGGCGTGATGAAGGTCTGGTGCAGGGTCTTGTTGACCTCGTGCGTGACGCGGTCGGCCGCGCGCTCGGCGTTGTCCACATCCTGGTTGTACTTGTCGCGCAGATGTTCATCGCCGTAGTTGGCGACCAGCTGAGAGAAGGCGCGGGCAGCCTCCACGATGCGCTCGGCATGCTGGTTGAACATTTCGAAAAAATTGCCTTCGCGCGGCAAAAGCTTGCCAAACAGCATCCATGGCTCCTAGTGGCTGAGAGACGCCAGCCGCCTCTTCGGCAGCTGGCAAGAAATTGCGCCGAAGTTTAACGCCCAGCTTGCGGGCCTTGCCCTCAGCGCGACCGCGTCGTCAGGCTGTGGCAGCGTTTTCCAAGGCCGTGGCAACAGGCCGCGGCCGTGCGAAAAATGCCTGCAAAGCCTCTGTACCTTCACTGCCGATGAACACCATTTTTCACCCCGCCTACAGAGGAGATACAGAGACTGCGGCGCCGCTTCCCACACAGGACTGCACGCACCCAACCAAGCACAGAGTGAGGGGTGCGCGCTATCAGCGATTTATGACAGTAGAAAAAAAATCCACCACTCTGTTGCTCTCCAGCGACGATTCTCCCAAGCTCACAGCAGGTATCCAGGTGTTTACTATCAATACAGAAGCTGCAAACGCTTACACACCTGCGCTTTCAATGCTTTTTCATCTTGGGTGTTATTTTTTGCACGCATTGACTGCTCTGATTTTTGTTTCCAATCATGGCTGATCTCCAATCCAGAAAAACAAAATATTGTGAGCGCACACACTCCATCTATTCACCAAGATATGCGGCCCGCACCCTGGGATCGTCCAGCAGCTGCTGGCCCGCACCTTCCATGGTGATGCAGCCGGACTCCATCACATAGCCACGGTTGGCCAGCGCCAGCGCGCGGCTGGCGTTTTGCTCCACCAGCACCACGGTCATGCCCTGGGCATGGACATCGGCCACCACCTCGAAGATCTTGTCCACCATGATGGGCGACAGCCCCATGGAGGGCTCGTCCAGCAGCAACAACTTTGGCTTGCCCATCAGCGCCCGCGCCATGGCCAGCATCTGCTGCTCGCCGCCGGACATGGTGCCCGCCAACTGGTCGCGACGCTCCTTCAGGCGCGGAAACAGGGCAAACATGTGTTCGATATCCAGGGCGATCTGGGCCTTGTCGTTGCGGGTGTAGGCGCCCATCAACAGGTTCTCGGTAATGGTCATGCGCGCGAACACGCCCCGCCCTTCGGGCACCATGATCAGCCCTTCCTTGACCAGATCCCAGGCGCCGCGCCCCTGCACGCTCTGGCCCAGATACAGCACGTCGCCGCCATTGGCCACCAGAGAACGGGTGATGGCCTTCATGGTGGTGGTCTTGCCCGCGCCGTTGGAGCCAATCAGCGAGACCAGCTCGCCCTGGCGCACCTCGAAGTCCACGCCCTTGACGGCCTGTATGCCGCCATAGGACACCTTCAACCCCTTGACCTGCAGCAGCACGGGGCCCTGCTCTGCGCCGGCTGCGGCGCCTGTGCTTTGTGTCACCTGCTCTGCCATGCTCAATGCCCTCCGGTGCCCAGATAGGCCTCAATCACTTTGTCGTTCTTCTGCACTTCGGCCGGTGTGCCTTCGGCAATCTGTTTGCCGTAGTCCAGCACCGTCACGCGGTCGCACAGGCCCATCACCAGCTTCACGTCATGCTCGATGAGCAAGATGGTGCGGTTGTCCTTGCGGATGCGGTCGATCAGCTCGCGCAGCTGCACCTTCTCGGTCGCATTCATGCCGGCAGCGGGCTCGTCGAGGGCAATCAGCTGCGGGTCGGTGGCCAGGGCGCGGGCAATTTCCAGCCGGCGCTGATCGCCATAGGACAGGGTCCGGGCCTTGAAGTCGGCGTAGCTGCCAATGCCCACATACTCCAGCAGCTCCTGTGCACGCTGGCGTATGGCGGCCTCCTCGGCCTTGAAGCCGGGCGTACGCAGCACCGCGCCAATCAGGCCGGACTTGGTGCGCACATGGCGGCCCACCATCACGTTCTCCAGCGCCGTCATCTCTGCAAACAGGCGGATGTTCTGAAAGGTACGGGCAATGCCGGCCTTGGCCACCTCGTGCACGGCCGCGGGCTCGTAAGGACGGCCCGCCAGCGAAAAGCTGCCGCTGTCGGGCGTGTACAGGCCGGTGATCACATTGAAGAACGTGGTCTTGCCTGCGCCGTTCGGCCCTATCAGGCCATAGACCTGGCCGCGCCGGATGGTGACCCCCACATCGCTGAGCGCCTGCAGGCCGCCAAAGCGCTTGGAAATACCGGCCACCTGCAGCACCACGGGGGCCTCTGCGTTCACAGGGGTGGCCGTTGCTTGTTCTTTGCGCGCTTCTTGCATGGGGCTCATCCTTTCTGCGCCAGGCTTTTGCCATGCTCCGGCGAAGGCCACAGGCCGCGCGGACGCATCAGCATCACCACAATCATGGCTGACGCAATCAGCAGCTGACGCAGGATCGCGGCGTCCAGCCGCCCCCCGGTCAGCTCTTGCAGCGGCCCAGCCACATAGCGCAGCACCTCAGGTAACGCGGCCAACAGCACCGCACCCAGAATCACCCCGGGGATATGGCCCAGGCCGCCCAAGACCACCATGGCGACGATCATCACGGACTCCATCAGACTGAAGGATTCCGGCGAGACAAAGCCCTGAAAGCCCGCAAACATGGCGCCCGACACCCCGCCAAAGGTGGCCCCCATGCCAAAGGCCAGCAACTTCATATTGCGCACATTGATGCCCATGGCCTTGGCCGCAATTTCATCCTCGCGAATCGCCATCCAGGCCCGGCCTATGCGCGAATCCTGCAGGCGAAAACAGATCAGCACCGTCAGCAACACCAGGGCCAGAAACAGGTAGTAGTACAGCGTGACCGAGCTGATGTCGTAGCCAAAGACTTCCTGGCGCTTGGCCAGATCCAGGCCGAAGACCTGGATGGAATCAATCTGCCCTATGCCCTTGGGACCGTTGGTGATGTTCACCGGATGGTCCAGGTTGTTCATGAAGATGCGGATGATTTCCCCAAAGCCCAGGGTCACGATGGCCAGGTAGTCGCCGCGCAGCTTGAGCACCGGAATGCCCAGCAAGACACCGGTAATGCCTGCCAACAGCGCCGCCAGCGGAATCACCAGCCAGATGCTGGTGTGCAGCCCCTCGGGGAACAGGGCATTGAACCATTCAAAGGTCTCGGACAGATGGGGCGAGGCCATCAGGCCGAACATATAGGCACCCACGGCATAGAAAGCCACATAGCCCAGGTCCAGCAGACCGGCATAGCCCACGACGATGTTCAGGCCCAGGGCCAGCATCACATACAACAGCGCCAGGTCGGCAATGCGCACCCAGGCATTGCCAAAGTACTGCAGCACCAGCGGCAGCACCAGCAGGGCAAGGCCGCCCAACACCCATTGCACAGTTTTCTTGGATTGCATACGGCGTCCTCCCTTTAAGCGCGGTCCGCCACACGCTCACCCATCAGGCCCGAGGGGCGCAGGGTCAGGATGATGATCAGCACGATGAAGGCAAAAATGTCGGTGTAGTGGCTACCCAGCACACCGCCCGTGAGCTGGCCGATATAGCCCGAGCCGATGGACTCGATCAGCCCCAGCAGAATGCCGCCGATGACGGCGCCTGCCAGATTGCCGATGCCACCGAACACGGCTGCCGTAAAGGCCTTGAGCCCAGGCAGAAAGCCCATGGTGTGCTGCACCGTGCCGTAGTTGGAGGCCCACATGATGCCGGCGATGGCCGCCAGCACGGCACCGATGATGAAGGTGGCCGAGATCACCATGTCCGGACGCACACCCATCAGCGCGGCCACACGCGGGTTCTCGGCCGTGGCGCGCATGGCACGCCCCAACTTGGTGTAGTTGACCAGGTAGACAAGGATGGCCAGCGCCATGGCCGTGACGGCCAGGATCAGGATTTGCGTGGGCGTGATCACCGCGCCCGCCACCTCATAGGGCTCGGGCGGCAGCAGCGTGGGATAGGCCTTGGGATTGGGCTTCCACAGCATCATGGCCAGGGCCTGCAACAGAATGGACATACCGATGGCCGTGATCAGCGGGGCCAGGCGCGGGCTGTTGCGCAACGGCCGGTAAGCAACTTTTTCGATGCAGAAATTCAGACATGCAGCCACCACGCAGGCAATCAGGGTGGCCAGCAGCAAGATGACCCAGCCCGGCGCTCCGGGCATGGCCTCTTGCATCATGCCGACGCAGCTCCAGCTGGTCAGTGCCCCCACCATCAGCACTTCGCCATGGGCAAAGTTGATGAGCTGAATAATGCCGTACACCATGGTGTAGCCCAGGGCTATCAAGGCGTACATGCTGCCGAGAACCAGACCGTTGATGATCTGCTGCAGCAAGATATCCATACGTTGCATCCTCTCTTCAGGTCACAGGCTTGCTTTCAGGCCACCGATTGACCCGAGCGCCCATGCGCTTGCTTTTCCCTTAGCAAAAAGCCCGCCAGAAATATTTCGGGCGGGCCTGCCGGAAAAAGGAATGGCTGCACGTTATGGACTTGCCGGCCTCCCCAAAATGGGGTTTCCCCGGGCCGTTGCGGGACAGGTTTGCATTAGTGCCCGGGCCGCATGCCAGGCGCGCCCACAGCCACCCATGCCGTAGATGCAACGGCTGTGCGGGATAGACCAGAAAGCGGTTAATGCAGAACACGCATCAATGCCACAACCCGCTACGGGCAGGCAAAGACGGCGGAGCGGCCGCATGCGACTTACGCGCCGTTACCCCGGCACCACAGTCTTCAGCCCGGTGTCAGCTTGCGGAGTCTGGACGCGCTTCGGCGGGAGCGTCCGCAGGCGCCGCACCCTCGGCCTGGCGCGCCGCCGCATTCATGGCGCGCAGCTGCGCCAGCTTGTCGCCGATCTTGATCTCCAGCCCGCGCGGCACGGGCTGGTACAGGCGGGCTTCTTCCATGCCATCCGGGAAATAGCGCTCGCCAGCGGCAAAGGCGCCTTCCTCGTCGTGGGCATAGCGGTAGCCCTTGCCCCAGTCCAGATCCTTCATCATCTTGGTGGGGGCATTGCGCAAATGCATGGGCACGGGCCGGGTGCTGTCGTTCTTCACCAAGCTACGCATCTGGTTGTAGGCGTTGTAGCCGGCATTGCTCTTGGGGGCCACGGCCAGGTAGATCACGGCCTGGGCCAGGGCCAGCTCGCCCTCCGGGCTGCCCAGGCGCTCATAGGTGAGTGCGGCCTCGTTGGTGATCTGCATGGCGCGCGGATCGGCCAGGCCGATGTCCTCCCAGGCCATGCGCACCAGGCGCCGCGCCATATAGCGCGGGTCGGCCCCTCCGTCGAGCATGCGCACCAGCCAGTACAGGGCGGCGTCAGGGTCGGAGCCACGCACCGACTTGTGCAGCGCGCTGATGGTGTCGTAGAACTGCTCGCCGCCCTTGTCATAGCGGCGCATGCGCTCACCCAGCACCTGCAGCAGCCAGGCATCGGTGATGGCCTCCACCTTGGCCTGCTCGGCCGTGATGGACAGGGTTTCCAGCGTGTTCAGCAGGCGGCGTGCATCGCCGTCGGCGTAGGCGATCAGCCGGTCAAGCGCTTCGCTTTCGATAGCTGGTACCGCGCCCAGGGCCTGCGCTTTGAGCACTATTTGCTGCAATTCCTCGGCCGTCAGGCTTTGCAGCACATAGACGGCAGCGCGTGACAACAGGGCCGAGTTGACCTCGAAAGAGGGGTTCTCGGTGGTGGCACCGATGAAGGTGAACAGCCCGCTTTCCACATGCGGCAAGAAAGCGTCCTGCTGGCTTTTGTTGAAGCGGTGCACCTCGTCCACAAACACGATGGTGCGCTGCTGCAGCAGGCTGTCTCTGGCCATCTGGGCTTTTTCCACGGCCTCGCGAATATCCTTGACACCGCCCAGCACCGCGCTGATGGAGATGAACTGCGCATCAAAGGAGTCGGCCATCAAGCGGGCGATGGTGGTCTTGCCCACGCCCGGCGGCCCCCACAGGATGCAGCTGTGCGGCCGCCCCGACTCGAAGGCCAGGCGCAGCGGCATGCCCGCACCCAGCACCTGCTGCTGGCCCACCACCTCGCCCAAGGTATGGGGGCGCAGGCGTTCGGCCAGCGGCTGGTGGGCGGTGGATACCGCCGCAGCGCCACCACCGCCGGCGGTGCCAAACAAATCGGTGCTTGCAACAGGTTTTCGGGAAATAGCCATATATCAGAAGTTCACATCGGGCAAAATGGGGTTTCAGCGGACAAACGCTCTCCATTGGCGAGGTCACCCCTCACCCCCATGGTGCTACAGCGCCTTCCGGCCCGTCAGCCACAAGCTTAACGGCCCTGCCCTGCCCGACTCGGTTGCCGCCCGCTGCCACCCAGCAAGCAGGCTGCCTATTGGCTTCGACCTCCGAAGCCTGTTGCCGAGTCCCCGCTTTCACTTGGTTTGCAATGTTTTAACGCATCCCCTGCCGCAGCGCCGGGGTGCAGGGCTTTTGGTATGACAACACTCAAGACGCAGGACCTGCTGGCCCTCGGCTTTATGACGTTCGCGCTATTTCTGGGCGCGGGCAACATCATCTTTCCCCCCATGGTCGGTCTGGCGGCAGGCGAGCATCTGTGGAGCGCCGCCCTGGGCTTTTTGCTCACCGGCGTAGGCCTGCCACTGATCACCGTGGTGGCCCTGGCCCGCGTGGGCGGTGGCTTGCAGACCATCACCACCCCCATAGGCCGGGTGGCCGGCCTGCTGCTGGGCGTGGCCGTGTACCTGACCATTGGCCCGCTGTTTGCCACGCCGCGCACGGCCACCGTGTCGTTTGCGCTGGGCGTGGCACCCTTTGTGGGTGACAGCCCCTGGTCGCTGGGCATCTACACCGTGGTGTACTTTGGCCTGGTGATGCTGCTGTCGCTGTTCCCCGGCAAGCTGGTGGACAACATCGGCAAGCTCATCACTCCGGTGCTGATCCTGGCCCTGGTGGTGCTGGGCGGCGCGGCCTTTATGCTGCCCGCCGGCGAGCTGATGGCCAGCGCCCCCGCCTACCTCAGCCCCGACCTGGCCCTGGGCCAGGGCTTTGTGCAGGGCTACCAGACCATGGACGCGCTGGCCGCCCTGGTGTTTGGCATCGTCATCGTCAACGCCATCAAGGACAGCGGCGTGCAGGAGCCGCGCCTGCACCAGCGCTACACCATCATCGCCGCCCTGATTGCGGCCACCGGCCTGGCCCTGGTCTATGTTTCGCTGATCTATCTGGGCGCCACCAGTGGCAGCCTGACGCCTGACGCAACCACCGGCGTGAAGATCCTCACCAGCTATGTGCAGCACACCTTTGGCCCCTGGGGCATGGTGCTGCTGGCGGTGGTGATTTTGCTGGCCTGCCTGACCACGGGCGTGGGCCTGGTCAGCGCCTGCGCCGCCTATTTCAGCCAGCTGCTGCCCTACTCCTACCGCAGCATGGTGGTGGCGGTATCGCTGCTCAGCATGGCCATTGCCAACCAGGGTCTGGAACAGCTGATTACCGTGGCCGAGCCCGTGCTGGCCATCATCTACCCGGTGTCCATCGCCCTGGTGGCACTGAGCCTGCTCTCCGGCCTGTGGAAACAGGCCCGCCGCGTCTACGCGCCGGTGATGGGCGTGGCCCTGGTGCTGGGCCTGATCGATGGCGCCAAGACTGCGGGCCTGGTCGACGCTCCGCAATGGCTGAGCACCCTGCCCGGCGCCGCCATGGGCATGGCCTGGCTGACGCCGGTGCTGGCCGCACTGCTGCTGGCAGCGGCTGCCGACCGGGTGTTGCCAGCCCCGGCTGCAGCGGCACAGGTCTGATTCCCTGCAGGACCAGCAAAAAGGGCATGCCTCTTGCGAGGCACGCCCTTTCTTCATTCCCACGCCGAAGGGCTGACAGGACCCAAACCTCAAGTCTTTCAAGCCCCTAACGCATAAACCACAAGCTCAAGCAGCTCCTGATTTCAAAGCAGCGGCCAGGCGCCACCGCGCCGCTTATTGCTTACTGCTTGAGCACATCCACCCCCGCCGGCGGCGTGAAGCGAAAAGCCGATGCTGGCAGCGACGGCAGCACTTGCAGCTGGGCAAAGCGAATCAGCGAGCGCTGGCCAAAGCTGTCCAGGATTTCCAGCGCCGCCAGTTTTCCGGCGTCAAAGCCCACGCGCACCTCGCGCAGTTGGTTGTCGGCCGCCTTGGGCGTGGCTTGCACCCATTCCATGCCCTCGGCATCGGGGGCATTGGCCAGGCCGAAGTCCTTGCGCAGCCCCTCCAGATCGGTGGCCGAGGCCAGAATCGCCGCCGGCGTGCTGCCCAGTGCCTGGGCCTGGGCGCGCTGGGTGACCTGGTTCAGGTCCTTGTCCAGCATCCACAGCGTTTTGCCATCGGCCACGATCAATTGCTCGAAGGGCTTGGTGTAGTTGAAGCTGAACTTGCCCGGCCGCTGGAACTGAAATTCACCGCTGCTGGTCTTGCTGCGACCCGGCTGGCCGTCGCGCCCGGGGGAGGTCACGGTCTGGGTGAACTGGGCCTTGCCCGCCTGGGCGGTTTTCATAAAGGCCTCCAGGCTGGAGAGGCCGTCGGCCATGGCCCACAGCGGCAGCAGGGACAGCGCCAGGGCGGAAATCGTCTTGCGCATGCGCAAACTCCTTAATCGATAGGAAACGGCGCGCAGCCGTTATTCATCCCCGCGGCCGGGCACCAGCACTTCGCGCTGGCCGCTGGCCGTGAGGGAGCTGACCAACCCGGCCTTTTCCATCTGCTCCAGCAGATTGGCCGAGCGGTTGTAGCCAATGCGCAGCTTGCGCTGCACGTAGGAAATGCTGGCCTTGCGGTCTTTCAGCACGATTTCCACGGCCTGGTCATACATGGGGTCTTGCTCGCCATCTCCACCACCTTCGCCGTCACCCCCGCCGCCCTCATCGGACATGGAGGACTCCAGCACGCCGTCGATGTAGTCGGGCTCGCCCTGCTCCTTGAGGTAGCTGACGACGCGGTGCACCTCATCGTCCGAGACAAAGGCCCCGTGCACGCGAATCGGCAGGCCGGTGCCGCTGGCCATGTAAAGCATGTCACCCATGCCCAGCAAGCTTTCGGCCCCCATCTGGTCCAGCACGGTGCGGCTGTCGATCTTGCTGGAGACCTGGAAGGCGATGCGGGTGGGGATGTTGGCCTTGATCAGGCCGGTGATCACGTCGACGCTGGGGCGCTGGGTGGCCAGAATCAAATGAATACCGGCCGCGCGCGCCTTTTGCGCCAGGCGGGCAATCAGCTCTTCGATCTTCTTGCCCACCACCATCATCAAGTCGGCCAGCTCGTCGATGACGATGACAATATGCGGCAGGCGCTGCAACGGCTCTGGCGACTCCGGCGTCAGGCTGAAGGGGTTGCCAATGATTTCGCCCTTGGTCTTGGCGTCGTCTATTTTGGTGTTGTAGCCCGCCAGATTGCGCACACCCAGCTTGCTCATCAGCTTGTAGCGGCGCTCCATCTCGGCCACGCACCAGTTCAGGCCGTTGGCGGCCATCTTCATATCGGTCACCACCGGGCACAGCAGATGGGGAATGCCTTCGTAGACCGACATTTCCAGCATCTTGGGGTCGATCATCAGCAGACGCACATCCTTGGCCTCGGCCTTGTACAGCAGCGACAAGATCATGGCGTTGATACCCACCGACTTGCCGGAGCCGGTGGTGCCGGCCACCAGCACATGGGGCATCTTGGCCAGGTCGGCCACCACGGGCTTGCCCTCGATGTCCTTGCCCAGGCCCATGGTCAGCATGCTCTTGGCCTCGTGGTAGACCTGGGAGCCCAGCACCTCGGACAATCGAATCGACTGGCGCCGCGCATTCGGCAACTCCAGCGCCATGTAGTTCTTGCCCGGGATGGTCTCGATCACGCGCACCGACACCAGGGACAGCGAGCGCGCCAAATCCTTGCCCAGGTTCACCACCTGCGAGCCCTTGACGCCCGTGGCGGGCTCGATCTCGTAGCGGGTGACCACCGGGCCCGGCGTGGCCTGCACCACATGCACTTCCACGCCAAAGTCCTTGAGCTTTTTCTCGATCAATCGGCTGGTCATCTCCAGCGTGTCGGCGGAGACGCTTTCTTGCTTGGCAGGCGCGGCATCCAGCAGGTCCACCTGGGGCAAGGCGCTGTCGGTCATTTCCTGGAACAGCGGCTTTTGGCGCTCCTTGATCACGCGCTCGCTGGGCACGACCGGAGTCTGCACCGGGGTATTGATCTGCACCGGCTTGGGCTGGTAGGCCTCTTCGGCGCTGACATGCACCTCTTCCAGCACATCGCTGCGCTCCTTGGCTGCGCGGCGGCCCACGGCCAGGTCCTTGACCTTTTCACGGTGTTGCTGGCCGATGCGCACCAGCGCATCAATGCGCGCACCCAGGGCTTCGGCCACGCCGCCCCAGGAGAAATGGAACACCAGGCTCAGGCCCAAAATGAGCAGCATGATGCCCATCAGCCCCGAGCCGGTGAAGCCCAGCCAGCCCACGCTGGCCTTGCCCACCATATAGCCCATCACGCCACCGCCGTGGCCGGGCAGCGCGGCCTCCAGCCGGTACAGGCGCGACCATTCCAGCGCCGTGCTGGCACCCAGCAGCAGCAGCAGGCCCAGCCAGAACTGCAGCTTTTCCTGCCACAACTGGCCCACCAGGGTTTCGCCACGCATCCAGCGGCGCAGCGAGCGCCACCAGGAGAAAACAGCAGCCAGCACCGCCCACCAGACGGAGTAACCAAAGCCGAAATACGAGGTATCGGCCAGCCAGGCGCCCAATCTGCCGACCCAGTTGCGCACGACCACGCCATTGGCCTGGCCACTGGTAGACCAGGCCGCATCTTGGGGGGAGTAGGTGAACAGTGCCAGCAGCCAGAAGGTGAGCGCCAACAGCGCCACCACCAAGCACACCTCATGTCCAAAACGAACAATGCCCGCTTTCGGCGGGGCTTTGGCAGACGAGGCGTTCAAGGCATTGAAAGTAGAAGTCATATGCAAGGCGGCTAGCTTACCCCAGCGTTTCAGCGGCATCCAGGATTCCGGAGCCTGGGCAAATGCAAACAGTTGCAACAAAGCTTGCCATACCAGCAAGCAAGCTGCCTACAACAGCCCGATTCGGCACAGGGCTCTTGCCCTTTCTACAATACCTGTTTGCTCCGGTCCAGCGCAGCGTGCTGCGGCTGGCTCCGGCCCCTGCCTTTGTGGCACCGCCATTGCACCTCGCAGTTGCGGCGCATACAAAGCGCCATTTTCTTGCTTGCTGATTGCGCACATGACCTCTCCGCTCCACGCCAAAGTCCTGATCCTCGGCTCCGGCCCCGCCGGTTACACGGCTGCCGTCTATGCAGCACGTGCCAACCTCAACCCCCTCTTGATCACCGGCATGGCCCAGGGCGGCCAGCTGATGACCACCACCGAGGTGGACAACTGGCCCGCCGATGCCATGGGCGTGCAAGGCCCTGAACTGATGCAGCGCTTTCAGGAGCATGCCGAGCGCTTCAAGACCCAGATTGTGTTCGACCATATCAGCAAGGTTGATTTTTCCAAGCGCCCCTTCACCCTGACCGGTGACAGCGGCACCTACACCTGCGACTCCCTCATCCTGGCCACCGGCGCCTCGGCCAAATACCTGGGCCTGCCCTCGGAAGAAGCCTTCATGGGCCGCGGTGTTTCCGCCTGTGCCACCTGCGACGGTTTCTTCTACCGCGAGCAGCCCGTGTGCGTGGTCGGCGGCGGCAACACCGCCGTGGAGGAAGCGCTGTACCTGTCCAACATCGCCAGCAAGGTGACCCTGGTGCACCGCCGCGACAAGTTCAAGGCCGAGCCCATCCTGGTGGACAAGCTGATGGACAAGGTCAAGGAAGGCAAGATTGAGCTGAAGACCCACTTCACACTGGACGAGGTGCTGGGCGACCAAAGCGGCGTGACCGGCATCCGCCTCAAGCACACCCAGGACGGCCACACCGAAGAGATCAAGCTGCAAGGCGCCTTCATCGCCATCGGCCACCACCCGAACACCGACATCTTCCAGGGCCAGCTGGAGCTGGAAAACGGCTACATCGTCACCCAAGGCGGCTTGAAGGGTTTTGCCACCCAAACCAGCGTGCCCGGCGTGTTTGCCGCCGGCGACTGCCAGGACCATGTCTACCGCCAGGCCATCACCAGCGCCGGCACCGGCTGCATGGCAGCCCTGGACGCCCAGCGCTTTCTGGAACAGGAATAAGCATCACCTCCCGGCGCCGCCCGGGTGGTTGCTGAACTGTCGCATCCTTGCGACTGCGCCAAGGCCACATCGCTTGAAACTGGCACAGCGCAGGCCAGGCTGCCGCGCAAGGGCCGCCCCGCCGCGCTGGCAGCGTCCCCCTCCGGCGCGTAGCGCCAGAGAGGGGTGAAGGCGCGCAGCGCCTCAGGGGGTGATTCCAAGCCCCTTCAGGGGCTTTTTCATTTCCTGGCTATAATCCCTGGCTTTGCTGGATGTGGGACGTCTGTACCAACAGATTGGGACATGGATAGCAAACGGGTTACCGCCACCCATTCAAACTGGCGAGGTGAGGTTGTCGGCACAACCCTGCACAGCAGGGGCTCAGAGCCGGCGGCCGATTCAACTATCGGAGTGTCCCAATGGCACGCGTATGTGAAGTTACGGGCAAGAAGCCCATGGTGGGCAACAACGTTTCCCACGCCAACAACAAGACCAAGCGTCGTTTCCTGCCCAACCTGCAGTACCGCCGTTTCTGGGTGGAAAGCGAAAACCGTTGGGTGCGCCTGCGCGTTTCCAGCGCTGCTCTGCGCCTGATCGACAAGAACGGTATCGACTCCGTGCTCGCAGACATGCGCGCCCGTGGCCAAGCTTAATTTCCTGAAGGAGAAACACCATGGCTGCTAAAGGCGGACGCGAAAAGATCAAGCTGGCTTCCACTGCTGGTACCGGTCACTTCTACACCACGACCAAGAACAAGAAGACGATGCCTGAAAAGATGTCGATCATGAAGTTCGACCCCAAGGCTCGCAAGCACGTCGAGTACAAGGAAGCCAAGCTGAAGTAATTCGGCCTGATTCCCCAAAAAACCGCCACCGGCCCCGGCCCTGGCGGTTTTTTGTTGCCCGCGTCCGCAGCAGGCTCTTACCGAGGTGACAGTGGATGGCGCCGGCAGCGTCCTACAATGTCCACGTTGCCCACCAAGGGCGACAACGTTCTCAGGGCGGGGTGAAACTCCCCACCGGCGGTATGCAGCCTAGGCTGCGAGCCCGCGAGCGCTTGCCAGGCACAGCCCCGGCAAGGTCAGCAGATCTGGTGCGATGCCAGAGCCGACGGTCACAGTCCGGATGAAAGAGTAACGTGAAGACCTGTCCCCCAGCCTGGGGCGGCAGCGCATGGGTGCGGCATGGCCGCGCCATGTGCAACCGTCTCTGGCTGCGCTGCCTTCGCGCGCCCTGATTCATTTGTTCCACGTCTTTCCAGACCAACACCATGAATCAGATTTCGGTTTCCCTCCCCACCACCAGCGCGGCCAACCCTGCACTGGCCCAGGCCCGCATCGCCATCATCAGCGCCAACTGGCACAGCGACGTGGTCCACCAGGCCCGCGACGCCGCCGCACGCCGCCTGACCGAGCTGGGCGCTGCCCCGGCACGCATTCACCAGATCGATGTGCCCGGCGCCTTTGAAATCCCGCTGATGGCGCAAAAGCTGGCCCAGTCCGGCCAGTTCGATGCGGTCATTGGCTGCGCCGTGATCGTCAACGGCGGCATCTACCACCACGAGTTTGTCTCCACCGCCGTGGTCGACGGCCTGATGCGCGTGCAGCTCGACACCGGCGTGCCCGTGTTCTCCGTGGCGCTGACACCCTACAACTTCCAGCATGGCGAACTGGTGGACTTCTTCCGCCAGCACTTCATCCAAAAAGGCGAGGAAGCCGCCCATGCCTGCGCCCAGACCCTGGCCCAGCATGCGGCCATTGATGCGCTGCTGGAGCAGGCTGTGACGGCTTGATTTGAGAGTGTTTTAGGCTTCTGGCGCTTGCTGCAGGCGCTGAGGCAGCTATCAAATAAGGAATCCCCGCGGGCTGTTTGGCTTGGCGGGGATTTTTATTGACTAAACGTTGGATGGCGGCCTTCGGCCAGGAGCTGCCGGTCACCTACTGTGCAGGCTAGTGCCACTCTTCATCAGTCAGTCGTTTCAATTCATCAACTGCAGCACGAAAAGCAGCCTTGTCAAATACAGCCTTTTGGCTGGGCATTTCCCATGCAACTGAAACAACGATGCCATTGCGCACATCCGTAGCGCGACCGATTCTTAGCCATGACACTGTTTGAGTATCAACCTGTTGCTCTACCACAGCAACAGTGCAGCTCATGTCCATATCGTCTGGACAAATCAATACTGGCACTATCGTTGATGAACTTTCATCTTTGGGTTCCAAGAGATACCAAGCATTCTGTAAATCGGATTCATCAACCAGCCACCCTTGAGCAGGGACAAGTGTGTCAGTTGAATCAGTCCCCAGAGCATCGGAGGAAATTACCCCTTTAGCCCACATCTCAAGCGGTGTTCCATCAATCAAAAGGACAGGATGCGGAGCTTTTGCACAGAGTGACCTATGCATTCCAGCGTCAATTGTGTTCATACTTGGGGCACATCAATTTTTAGAAATCCGACGAAAGTCGCGGACGCATGCTAACGCAGCAAGCTGAAAGACAGCTCTGGGTCGAGGCTGTGTGAAAACGCTTGGCCGCTCACGCTTCAAAATTTAAAATCACAGCACCCGGTTTTAGCGAGGTGACCCATGAAGCGATTCATTGAAGGCCAGGCCCGCGAGCAAGTGACCTTGCTGCCCGAGTGTCTCGATGACTTTGTGGGTGTAGACAATCCCGTGCGCATTGTCGATGCGTTCGTTGAAGAACTGGACTTGTGTTCGATGGGCTTTGATGGGGCAACACCTGCAGCCACAGGTCGCCCGGCTTATCACCCTGCGGTACTGCTCAAGGTCTACATCTACGGGTATCTCAACCGCATCCAATCCAGCCGCTGCCTGGAGCGTGAAGCGCAGCGCAATGTGGAGCTCATGTGGCTCACTGGCCGTTTGTCACCTGACTTCAAAACAATCGCTGATTTCCGTCGAGATAACGGCGCAGGCATCCGCAATGTATGCCGCCGGTTCGTAGTGCTGTGTCGTGATCTGAAGCTGTTTACCAAGGCTCTGGTAGCGATTGATGGCAGCAAGTTCAAAGCCGTCAACACTCGTGACAAGAACTTCACCTTGGGCAAGATTGACAAGCGCCAACAGCAGATCGAAGAAAGCATTCAGCGCTACCTGGCAGATCTGGATACAGCAGATCGCACGCAGCCTGCGGAGCTTGAGGCGCGGACCACCCGACTCCAAGACAAGATAGCCTTGCTGCGCAAACAAATGCAGGCACTCGATGAGGTGAAGGAACAACTCAAAGAGCAGCCGGACAAGCAGCTATCAACAACAGACCCAGATGCCAGATCCATGGCCACCAGTGGCCGAGGCTCTGGCATGGTGGCCTATAACGTTCAGGTAGCGGTAGATGCCAAACATCATCTGATCGTCGCCCATGAAGTGATCAATCAAGGCCATGACAGAAGTGCTCTTGCTTCCATGGCACTGGCTGCACGCAAGGCCATGGGCAAACGCAAGCTGCAAGCCATTGCGGACCGTGGCTATTACAGTGGTGAGCAGATCAAAGCATGCGAAGACACTGGTGTAGCAGCCATTCTTCCCAAGCCCAATACATCTGGTGCGCGTGCCAAAGGCCGCTTCGATCGCTCAGACTTCATCTACATCCAGAAAGATGACGAATACCAGTGCCCCGCAGGACAGCGGGCCATCTACCGCTTCACCCGCGAGGAGGCAGGTCTGCAAATGCGACGCTACTGGAGCAGCGCTTGCAAACAATGCCCAATCAAATCCCAGTGCACGCCCAGCGATTACCGCCGCATCAGTCGATGGGAGCACGAAGACGTCGTGGAGCGAGCGCAGCAGCGTTTGGACCAAATGCCTGACGCCATGATGGTGAGAAGGCGGACGGTGGAGCATGTGTTCGGCACGCTCAAGCATTGGATGGGGTACACGCACTTCCTAACCAGGCGGCTGCCGAATGTGAGCACCGAGATGAGCTTGAATGTGCTGGCCTACAACCTTAAGCGAGTGCTTGGAATTCTTGGGTTCGCAAGAACCATGGCTGCAATGCGTCTGGTAGGCAGGTGAGCCCTTTTAAAGGGTGAAATTGGAGTCAGAAACGGCGTTGGATGCCCGATTGGGAGGGGACAGGTCGTTCTTGAGGGAAAAAATCTTCAACACCACGAAATGCAAGAGCTTGTTGACCCATTGGCTGAGATGCCGGTGAAGTTTTTGAGTTTCCACACAGCCTCGGTCGAAAGCCAACACTCCCACTTTCCAAACAGCCCATAAAAATAAGCACAGTCTTCAAAACTAAGCCCTCACCAACACCAACTCCGGCCCCGCAGCCCGCAGCTGCTCATGCATCAGTGCCCCCAGCGTCTGATAGGCCTGCTCCACCGCCGAGGTAAAAGGCAGGCCGCAACTCAGGCGAATAAAGTTTTCATAGCGCCCGGTATTGGAGAACATGGGCCCGGGCGCGATGCGCACGCCGCGCGCCAGGGCCTCGTCGTACAGGGCCATGGTGGAGATAGCGGGCGGCAGTTCCACCCACAGGCTGAGCCCTCCGCGCGGCAGGCTGAAGCGGCTGCCCACGGGAAAGTAGCGCGCCACGGCCTGGGCGGCCTGCTCGCGCTGCACCTGCAGCTGGGCACGCATGCGGCGTAGATGGCGCTCGTAGGCGGGAGAGTCCACGCTGCGCGCGGCCAGCAGTTGTGACCAGCTTTGCATATTGCGGGTGCGCGAGAACTTGAGCATTTGCAGCCGCGCATGCCAGCGGCCCCCGCTCATCCAGCCCTGGCGCAGGCCGGGGGCAAAGCTTTTGCTGAGCGAGACGCAGTAAATCACGCAGCCCTTGTCACCCGGCTGGTCCCAGGCCTTGGCCGGGCGTGCGGGCTGGGGGGTGTCCATGAACTCGCGGTAGATATCGTCCTCGATCAGCGCCAGCCCATGCTCGGCGCACAGCTGCACCAGGCGCTGCTTGTGGGCATCAGGCATGACGCTGCCCAGGGGCATTTGCAGATGCGGCACCACCACCACGGCCTTGAGGCGGGGCTCGTTGCGGGCGGCGAGCTCCAGCGCCTCCAGCGAGATGCCCGTGTGCGGGCTGCTGGGGATTTCCAGCGCGCGCAGGCCCTGGGCCTCGATGGCCTGCAAGATGCCGAAGAAGGTGGGCGACTCCACCGCGATCACATCGCCGGGCTGGGCCACGGCGTCCAGCGCCAGGTTCACCGCCTCGGAGTTGCCATGGGTGGCACTGACCTCGTCGGGCGCCAGGGTCAGGCCAAAGCGCAGCGCATGGTGGGCCATGGCCTGCTGGAACTCGGAGTGGGTGGTCGGCGCAGATGGGCCATAGACCAGCACATCGGGCTGCTCCTTGAGCAGGCGCACGGCCAGCTTGTTCAGCGCCGTGCCATCGAACAGGCTGGGGGCAGGCATGGCACTGCCCAGGTCCACCACCAGCGGGCCGGCCAGGCGGGCTTTTTCCAGAATCACCGAGATGCGCTCGTTGATGCCGGCAAACAGCTGGGGGTCAGGCTGCAGCGGCAGATGCATATCGGGCTCGCGTGCGGCGGGCACGGCAGCCAGTGTGCGGGGCGCACAGACAAAATAGCCCACGCGCTCGCGCACCTCGACGGCACCCTGGGCCTCCAGCCAGCGCAACACCTGCAGCGCCGTGGACAGGCTGACCTGGTGGCGCTGGCGCAGCTCGCGCACCGAAGGCATTTGCATGCCGGGGCGCAGGCTGCCGCTGGCAATGGCCTGTTCATACACCTGGGCCAGTTGGCGGTACAGCGGTAACTCCGAGGACGAAGGCGGGGGCGAGGCAGTGGAGCGGGGCATGGGCAGATCAGCCAGAAGATGGACCAGGCAGGACCCCATGATGCCGCAGGCGCGGCCCGCTCAACAGATACAGAACGACATGCCCGCATGCGGAACAGGGCGCCTGTTTCGCTGCTGTTCTGCTTTTCTGTTCCGCAGGCTGTGCCTGTTGCAAACAGGGCGCGATTTTTATGCTGGAGGCCTTGCAACACCACTTTGAAAGAACGCCCATGTCTACCGCCGCCACTGCACAACCACAGCGGATTGATCCGCGCACCACGCCTGTGCTGTGCCTGCCACCAGGCTGGCGTTTGCTGTGCCTGGAAGGCCGTGTGGGCGTGCGCAGCGGCCCGCTCGTATGGGGTCAGGTACTGCTGGCCCAGCAGCGCGAGCTGGCCTGCGGCCAGCTTATCGAAGGTGGCCACGACGGCATGCCGGTGTGGCTGCATCTGCACAGCCTGGATAGCAATCCCGTGCAGCTGCAGCTGCTGGAGCCTGCGCCGCAGCCCAGTTGGGTGGCAGGTCTCTACGCAGCGGTGCGCAGGCTGCTGGGGCGGCAACAGCCTGCTGCGGCCTGAGTCGTTCGGGTTCTGCTTTTGCTTGTGCCAAGGGACACAGCGGCCTGCTGCAAACCGGCCCTCACCCCGACCCTCTCCCGCAAGCGGGAGAGGGCGCAAGACAAGGGGCCTGCCCCCATCCCTGCCTTCCCCCGAAGGGGAAGGAGCAACACCGGGCGGTTGTGCGATCCAGGGCCGCTGCCCCCGTATTGCCCCTCGCCCCTCGGGGAGAGGGTGGGGGTGAGGGGCTGTCCCCAGGTATTCACATGCTGGTCTAGGCCAACAGGCTCTCGGCAGCTGTTCAATAGAAAATCTTTGGAGGACCAGCTGCAGCCACTGCTGCAAACCTTCCTTCACCCCTGCCCTCTCCTGCAAAGGGAAGAGGGAGCGAGACAAGGGGACGATTTGCTTTGTTTGCTATAGCGCTCAAGAAAACGCGGCGCTTCCCCAGCAATGTTCAATCAAACAAGCCCTTGGGCTTTTTGTCCTTTTTGTTTTCCACCGGATTGGCCAGCATCCAGTTGGCCGGGTAGGCGCGCATGAATTCGCGGGCTTTTTCCTGGCGGGCGGTGAGCCAGGCGTCATAAGTGCCTTCCCCCAGGATGGCGGGCATACGCTTTTCGCTGCCCGGGTGCTGGTAGCGGCGCATCAAGGCGTGGCTGTTGGCGTTGATGGTGAGCATGGCGTAGCTCATCAACTCGGCGCCGGTTTCCGGGTCTTGCCAGCGTGACCACACACCCGCCACGCCCATGGGCTCGCCATCCACGCGGGCAATGCGCGTGGGGATGGGCTTGCCGCCAGCGCGCAAGTCATCCTCATAAAAGGCCTGAATGGGGATGATGCAGCGCTGCCCCGCCAGCCAGGCATCGCGAAAAGCCTGGGTGGTGGACACGCTTTCGTTGCGCGCCTCGATCAGCTTGAGCGAGCGCAAACGGGCGTCAGATGCCGACTTGACCCAGGCCGGCACCAGCCCCCACTGCGCCGTCACCCATTCGCGCTCCACCGGGGGCGCGGCTTTTTTGCCACCGCTCTCGGCCGTCACTTCAGCCCCGGCATCCGCAACCACCACAGGTGCGGCAGGCACCGCCGTCTCGGGCGCTGGCTGCGCCTTGGCGCGGATAAAGCCGCTGATGCGACGGGGACGCATCTGGCGCTCGGCCGGCAGCTCGAGCGGGGTGACTTTGAAGAAGCTCGTCCAGAGGTCGAGCTGGGCCAGGTTTTCGTATTGGAAACTCATGCGGAGGATGGTAGAGGGTGCAGGGGCGAGAAGGCGTGGAAGTTGAATGCAGGCCGGAGCGGGCCTGAACAGTGCAGCGGGCACAAAAGCACAACCACAACGGCCAGACAGCGCTTGAGGCGCGACGCGCGCCCGCTGACAGTACTTGCGTACGGCAAGGGCACGCAACAAAGCATCAAGCGCTGCATGGCCGCCTCACAACAAGGCAGCAACCAAGCATTTTTTACTTACGTTCCCAGACGGCGGCGAAGAAGCCGTCGGTTTGGTGAGCATGGGGCCACAGGCGCACATATTGCGTGCCGGTTTCGCCACCAGCACACAGGCTATTCGCCTGCTCCACCTTGAGCTTTTCCAGGGTTTCACCGGCATCCAGCGGCACAAAGTCGGGATGGGCCTGTTGAAAGGCCTCGGCAATGCGCTCGTTTTCTTCGGGCAGCACGGAGCAGGTGGCATAGACCAGGCGGCCGCCGCTTTTCACCATACGGGCAGCGCTGCTCAGGATGGACAGCTGTTTTTCGGTCAGCTCGGCCACGGCCTGCATGTCCTGGCGCCACTTCAGATCGGGGTTGCGGCGCAAGGTGCCCAGGCCGGAGCAAGGGGCGTCGACCAGCACGCGGTCAATCTTGCCGGCCAGGCGTTTGACGCGCTCATCGCGCTCATGGGCCAGGGCGGCGGGGTGGACGTTGGACAGGCCGCTGCGCGCCAGGCGGGGCTTGAGGGCTTCGAGGCGGTGGCTGGACACGTCAAACGCGTACAGGCGGCCGGTGTTGCGCATGGAGGCGCCAATGGCCAGGGTCTTGCCACCGGCACCGGCACAAAAATCCACCACCATTTCGCCGCGCTTGGCATCCAGCAGCAGGGCCAGCAGCTGCGAGCCTTCGTCCTGCACCTCGATACGGCCCTTTTGGAAGGCCTCCAGCCGGGTCAGCGCGGGCTTTTCGTCCACACGCAGGCCCCAGGGGGAATACGGTGTGGCGACGGCCTTGATGCCGGCCTGGGCCAGTTCTTTTTGCACGGCATCGCGCTTGGCCAGCAAGGCGTTGACGCGCAGATCCAGCGGTGCGGATTCCAGCATGCTGGCGGCCAGGGCTTCAAACTGATCGCCCACCTGGGCCTGTAGTGCATCGGCCATCCATTGCGGCAGATTGTGGCGGTGCTGGGCCATCAGCTCTTCGGGCTTGACCGCGTCGCAGTCGTCGACCCACTGGATTTCCTGCGGGTTCAGCGCGCTTTTCAAAAAGCTGCGCGGGCCGTGAAAGCCCAGAATGGCCAGGCGCCGTTCCTTGGGACCGCTGCCGGAACGGGCCAAGGACTCGAACAGGGTTTTCTTGCGCAGCACGGTGTAGGCCGTCTCGGCCAGCGTGGCGCGCTCGCGCGGGCCCAGGTTGCGGTGATCGCGGAAATAGCGGGACACCACGGCGTCGGCCGGGTGTTGAAATTGCAAGGTCAGCTTGACCAGTTCGGCGCAAGCGTCCAGAAGGGCTTTGGGATGCATAGCCTGCATTGTCCCATTGCCCCGATTCCCAAGCAGCGCGCTGGTTGCTGGGGCAGGCCTTCCCCCTGCTCTACCATCTGCAGCCATGACCTCTTCAGACACCCTCGACACGCTCACCCCGCTGCCCCAGATTCCCGCCGGCTATTACCGCCACTACAAAGGCCAGCATTACCAGGTGCTGGAAGTTGCCCGCCACAGCGAGACGCTGGAGGCTCTGGTGGTATACCGCCCCTTATATGGCGAAGGCGCGCTGTGGGTGCGCCCTGCCGCCATGTTTACCGAGACCGTAGAGGTGAATGGCGTGGCGCAGCCGCGTTTTGCCTGGGTGGGAGCGCAGCGCCCGGAGTCAATTTGATAAAAACCCGGCGCTAATGCCCGCCATACAAGCGCTAGCAGCTCACTTTAAAAGAGCAATCAGCAGGCCGTCTCAGGCAAAAAAATCCACCAGCTTGCCCAGGCTTTGCACCCCCTGGCTGGTGTAAGACGCCACGGCGCGCCCAGCAGCGGTGGAGGTGTCCACCACCTCGGACACACCCGACACCACGCCATCCACCAGTGCCGAGGTCATCTCTTCCAACATGCCGCTGGCCAGGCTGCCCAGGCCACCGGACTGGGTGGCATAGACCGTCCCGACCACGGCCCCGGCCACATCTCCCAGCGAACGTTTGGACTGCAAGGCATCGCCCAGATGGCTGATGCCGCGCACGGATTGAATGGCCTGCAGAGGGTTCATGCTGCTTTCATTGGTTTTTAAGCTCCATGGATTCTTTTTATCACGACTTTCCGCTTATGGAATATCGTTTCATTCAATAGATACAAATCAAAAGAATATCCAGAGCGAAAGCTTGGTCCCGCTGCGAGGCAGAGCGCTGGCGCTTGTATTGCATTGGTGACTCTATTTTTTCCACATCGCTACAAAATGCACGCAAAAGCAGATCTCAGCGCTTTTCTTTCGTATCCATATTGTTGATTGCATGCATGCGCTTTGTAAGTTGTCCGGATTAACGCCTTTTATTCCATTTATTTAGCTGTGGCCTGAAATCCTAGTATTCGCTCACCTCTTCAAGGAGTTTGCAATGAGCGACATCACATCGGTTTCAAGCACCACCACCCGTTCGCTGACCACACCGCTGCCCGCGCAAACCCGCAGCACCAGCAGCACCACCCAGGACCAGGCCGATACGTCGAGCATGGTCAGCGCCATTTGCACCTTCAGCGCCGAAAGCCTGGCCCTGCTCGGGGAAGCAATGGAAGACGCGGCATCCGGCATCGGCGACCTGCTGAGTGACGGCGTGGACAGCACCTCCGAAATGCTCGGCACTGCTGCGGATTCCGTGGGCGACGCCGCCGAGGCCGTGCTGGACGCCATAGGCAGCGGTGCAGAGGCGGTCATGGAGGCTCTGGAAGACGGTTCCGACACGGTGGTGGACAGCCTGGCGAGCGGTGCAGACAGCGTGATGGATGCACTGGAAACCGGCAGTGACACCGTGATGGACACCCTGGAGAGCAGCGCAGACAGCGTCATGGATGCCCTCGAGACGGGAACGGACGCCGTTGTGGACACCGTGGCAAGCGGCACAGAGGCGGTGATGGGCGCTCTAGAAAGCGGTGCGGACACCGTGGTCGATGCCGTGAGCACCGGCGCCAAGGGCGTAGCCACCTATCTGGCGCTGGGCGCCACCACGGTGCGCTCCATGCTGAGCGAGATCGTCTGATGCCCCGCAAGGAGACGAGCATGCGCCCCCCCTCTTTCCTCCGGCTCTGCACCCTGAGCATGGCGGCCTGCACCCTGCAAACAGGCTGCTCCATCATCACTCCCATGCCGCTGTGGGAGCTGGTCAAGGCCGCAGGTGGACTGGCCAGTACCGCCGTGTCGTCTGCGGCGCCCGAGGCCCGCAACACCCTCTACCACCTGCGCAGCGTGCCCAGCGATGTGTGCATTGAGTTCAACCCCCAGAACCAGGTGCCGGATCTGGTGCCCGTCTTGCAGGCCGAGCTGCAGTCGCACGGCGTCAGCAGCAAGGTCTACGACAACCCGCCCGCAGCCCGGCTGTGCAACATCTGGCTGGAATACACGGCCTACTTCGACTGGGGCGTCACACCGCTTACGGGCGAGCTGCGCCCCTATATGAGCTCGGCGCAGCTGGCCCTGCGCTCGAAAAGCGGCGAGCTGCTCTCGTCCAGCCAGTTCCAGCTCGACATCCATCTGGCCAAAGGCAAATGGAGCGACACCCGCACCAAGCTCAGCCCCGTGGTGGCGGCCCTGGTGACCGGTTACTGAAACCCCGCTCTGCGTCCTCTTTCTTGCGTCCAGGAGCCCTCCATGCACTCTCTTCCCCGCCCTTTTTTGCTGGCAGCTGCCACCCTGTGTGCCCATCTGCTGACCGGCTGCAGCACTTCCGAGCCCAGCATCGTCACGGCCCCGGTTGCCGTGACCGCCCCGCCGCGTCTGGCAGCCATTGAGCGCGTGAACACCGGCAGCCTCTTTCGGGCCAGCACCTTCAACGCCCCCTTTGGTGGACGCGCCAAGCCCCGCCATGTGGGCGACAGCCTGAAGGTCGACATTGCGGAATCCATGAACGCCAGCAGCACGGCCAAGACCGATGCCAGCCGCGAGAACGAAATCATCAACAAGGGGCCGGGCAGCAACTCCGGCACCGGGTTTCTGGGCTCGATGCTGAATCTGGACGCCACGGCCTCGGGCAGTGACTCCTTCAAGGGCGATGGCAGCACCAGCAACAGCACCAGCTTCACCGGGCAGATCGCGGTGTCGGTCATCAATGTGTTGCCCAACGGCCATTTGGTGGTGGCGGGCGAGCGCAGCACGGCCATGAATGGCGACGTCAAGACGCTGCGCTTTTCCGGCATCGTCGACCCGCGCGACCTGCGACCGGAAAACATCGTGGGCTCGGCCGATGTCATCAACGCCAGGCTGGAGGTCGCCGGCCGCGGCGACACCTCGGAGGCCGGTCAACGCAGCTGGCTGCAACGGGTGCTCACCAACAGCCTGGCCATCTGGTGAACCCCGCGCCCTTGCTTTCTTCTTTCCCCGGCCACCTTTTTTTGCAGCAAGGCCGGTTGCTGCCATCACCTTGCAAGGAGCAAGCCATGTACCTTCCCTACCAACGCGCCCTGGCGCTCGCATCCTGCGTAGCCACCTGTTTCCCGGGCCTGGCGCGCGCCACCGAGACCGATGGCACCGTCACCGGAAACTCGGTGCAAGTGGCAGGCCAGCACCTGCTGCTCAATGGCGCCGGCGTCAGCACACGCCTGATGTTCAAGATATACACCGTCAGCCTCTATCTGCGCGACCAACGTCGCACCACCGAGGCCGTACTCCAAAGCGATGGGCCGCGCCGCCTGGTGATCCGGCTGATGCGCGATATCTCCTCACAAGAGTTCAAAGCGGGCGTGCTGGAAAAACTGTCCAAAGACCTGGCACACACGGACACCCATGTGCTGGAGCAAATGGAAGGACTCAGCCAGGCCATTGCGCGCCTGCCCACCGGCCTGCGCCGCGGCGACTTGCTGACGCTGGACTGGATTCCAGGCACCGGCACGGTGATCGAACACAACCAGCGCCGGGTGATACAGCCCATACAGGAGATTGCCTTCTACAACGCCTTGCTCAATATCTGGCTGGGCGAGCAGCCCGCTGACCCACGACTCAAGACGGCCCTGCTGGGCCAGGCCCCGGCTTGAAATGCTCCACTTCCCCTGCGCCGCTTCGCGTCTTCCCATCAGGGGGACTGCGGGGCGGCCCTTGCTCGCTGTCTGCTGACCTGGGTCGCTGTCTGCTGACCTGGGTCGCGCCAGTTTTTGAGCGCTGCGCACCGCATTCAGGGAAATACAAACCGAAATGGGAGTGGAGGGTTCAAGCGGGTATCCAATCCCGCAAGGCCCAGACAGCGCTTGTGAGCCAACGCCACAGCCTACGAAACTGGCGCGGTCCATGTCAGGGCACCGCGCAAGGGCCGCCCCGCCGCGCTGGTGCCGTCCCCCTCCATCGCACAGCGATAGAGGGGGGGAAGACGCGCAGCGGCTCAGGGGGAGGCGTTCATCTAGGCCAAACCGCCTGCCCCTGAACCTTGCGCGCCTCGAACAAATAGCCAACGCCGCGCACGGTCTTGATCAGCGTGGGGGATCGGGGGTCATCCCCCAGCTTCTGGCGCAGGCGCGAGACCAGTAAATCGATGCTGCGCTCAAAGGCCGCCATCGTCCGTCCTTGGGCCTGCTCCATGAGCCGGTCCCGGCTGCACACCCGCCGAGGGGAGCGCAAAAACGTGCTCAACAGCCGGAATTCCGCGCCTGACAGCGGCACCACTGCCCCATCCGGGGCCACCAGATAGCGCTCCATGCTGTAGAGCTGCCAGCCATCGAACTGCACCACCTCGGACAGGTCCTGTGGCACCTCACCCGCTTGCGCCGCCGCTGCGGTGTAACGCAACACGTTCTGTATGCGCGCCACCAGCTCACGCGGCTCAAAAGGCTTGCCCATGTAGTCGTTGGCACCCAAGGTGAGCCCCAGCACACAGTCAAACGGGTTGGCCCTGGCCGTCAGCATGATGATGGGCAGCTGCGAGCGTTCGCGCAGCTCTTTGGCCAAGCGAATTCCATCCACGCCCGGCAGCATGATGTCGAGCACCACCAGGTCGATGGGATGGGCCGCAAGCTGCGCACGCATGCTGTCGCCGTCGCTGGCCACATAAGTGGCAAAGCCAAAACGCGTGAGATAACGGGTCAGCAACGTGGTAATTTCTTCATCGTCGTCAACCACCAGAATGTGATGCATAGTCGAAATTGTGTGAAGACAAATTATTTCATGGTCATTTTGAATGGCGAGTGTATATCCCAGCATGCAGTTATTTTCAAAAACCACTGCGCTTTTTGAAAGAATTATAAATTTTTACGTATCAATTGACCGATAAATACCAAACAAACAAGATACAAACATCTGTATTTGTATTTTCTTTTAACAATTAAAAGTCCTGCTTATTAATATGGTTTTGAACACAGGCTTCACCGCCATCATTTTCACCAAGGTCTTATTCCCTGGGATTTTTTTGCGCCAGGCCATATGACTGCGATGCACTGCACAACTGCAGGCAGGCAGGCAGGCAGGCAGGCAGGCAGGCAGGCAGGCACATTCGACACCCTTTATGCAAAGGCGCTGTATGGGCTGTATGGGATCGATTGGCTGAAACCTATCGGCCATGCAATGAATGCAGCAGACAAAGCCCGCCCGCAAGCGCAAAGACACTGGCGCGCCGCGAGGAGGCTTTGAACACGCTCTTAGAACGTGTTCAAAGTCTCGCCAGATGTGAGAAGCTCGCAGGATGAGAAAAGGCTACCCCAGCGATATCAAGCGCGAGCAGTTCGAAGTGATCCGGCCAATGCTGGAGAGTGCGCGCAAAAGGACGGCCCCACGCAAGGTGGAGCTTTACGAGGTGTTCTGCGCCGTGCTGTATCTGCTGCGCACGGGCTGCCAGTGGCGAGCGCTGCCCAGCGACTTTCCCAAGTGGCGCACGGTGCATTCGTACTGGGCGATCTGGAGCGAGCCCCGCGAGGAAGGCAGCCTGCTGGAGCAGGCTTTAAAAAAATCAGGTTGGCGCGGCCCGCGAGAAACTGGGGCGCAACGCATGCAGCGCGTTCTTGATTGTGGACGCGCAGAGCGTGAAGAACACGGACACGGCGGGGCTGAAGGGCTATGACGCGGGCAAGAAGGTCTGTGGGATCAAGCGCCACATTGCGGTGGACACGCAGGGGCTGCCACATGCCATTGCGGTGACCACGGCCGAGGTAACGGACCGCAAAGGTGCCCTGCAGGCCCTGCAGCGCTGTAAGCGGACGTTGGGGCGAGTGCAAGGCGTGCTGTGCGACAGCGGCTACGTGGGCCAGCCCTTTGCGCAGGGCGTACAAGAGATTCTGGGCGAGCACGTGACGGTGCAAATCGCCAAGAGGAGCGAGATGCACAGCTTTAAGGTCATGCCCAAGCGCTGGGTAGTGGAGCGCAGCTTCGCCTGGCTGGAGAAGAACAGAAGGTTATGGAAAAACTGCGAGCGTTGGCTCAACACCAGCTTGCAGTTCGTCCATCTGGCGTTCTTGGGGCTCTTGCTCAGGAGACTTTGAACACGCTCTTACAAGGTGCACAGCGGAATGGCATGGGCCCCCGCGCGATGGCACTTTATGGCTGGTTGTGCGGCAGCTCCAGAACGGCGCACAGGCCACCGTCGTCCGCATTGAGCAGCCTGAGCTGCCCGTGGTGGCGCAGCGCAATATCACGGGCAATGGACAGGCCCAGGCCCACCCCGCCATGGTGGCGATGGCGTGAAGCGTCCATGCGCACAAAAGGCTGCATCACCTCGTGCAATGCGTCATCTGGCAAACCAGGGCCATGGTCGCGCACGGTGATGCACACGCCCTGCGGGCCGTCTTCCAGCCACACCTCGGCCCCACCGCCGTAACGCAAGGCATTGGCAATAAGGTTGTCCACGCAGCGGCGCAATTGCCCCGGCTGGGCCTGAACAGGGCGGGCCTCGCCCCGCAGCGGTATCTGCACGCCGGCCAGTGCGTAGTCGTCCATCACACTCTGTAGCAGGGCCTGCAGCTGCACACGCACCATGGGCACCCCCTGGGCCTGGCCACGCAGATAGTCCAGGGTGTCCTGGATCATGGCCTCCATCTCGGCGATGTCGCGTTGGAACTCCTGCGTGGTCTCGGCGTCATCCAGCAGCTCGGCGCGCAGGCGCAACCGGGTCAGCGGGGTGCGCAGATCATGGGAGACGGCCGCCACCAGCCGATCGCGGTCCTGCAGCTGCAGCTGGATGCGCTCTTGCATCTGGTTGAACACCTGGCTGGCTTCGCGGCACTCCACCGTGCCGGTTTCGGGCAGCGGCGGACGGTTGATATTGTTTCCCAGCTCTCGCGCCGCAACAGCAAGGCGGCGCATGGGCTGCGACAGCCAGCGCGCGCCCAGCCAGGCTGCCAGCAGCAGCACCGCCAGGCGCACACCCACATCGATCGAAAAAGGCAGCAGTTTTCGCGGCCGGGGCTGCTCGGACGGCTGCGCCGCATAGCCGCCAGGCTGTAGCTGCTGGGGAAGCACACGCCCCACCACATGCGGCTTTTCTGCCGATGGATTGATGGGGCTCAGCACCTCGGGCACCACGCAAATCTGTCGCTCCGGCTGCCGCGCGGGGCGAAACTCGAAAAGCAAGCTCAAGGCCAGCACATGGCTGATGATGACTGCCAGCCCCAGCAAAAGTGCCAGCCTGCCAAACAAGGTGTCCGGCCAGCAACGCAACAGCCAACGCCACCATGCTTCATGGCCTTCACTGGAGGGGGAAGAGGGCGTGGTCACCGGTGCGCTCGCAGCGCCCAAGCTGCCAGGCGAAGCAGGGGCATCAGACATATTCATACCGCGCTGGCCTGGACCTGGCGCGCATCCAGCATATAGCCGGCACCCCGCACGGTCTTGATGAGCATCGGCCCCTCTTCACCCAACTTGTGGCGCAGACGCGAGACCAACAGATCCACACTGCGGTCCATGGTCTCCATGGTGCGGCCCCGGGCCTGCTCCATCAGTTGCTCGCGGCTGAAGACGCGGCGCGGCGACTCCAGCAAGGTGCAAAGCAACCGGTATTCGGCGTAAGACAGCGGCACCACCATGCCTTGCGGGTCCACCACCTGGCGCTCCAGGCGCTGCAGCGTCCAGGCATCAAAGCGCACATTCGTCGCCTGGCGGGCATTGGGCTGGGCATGGCCGTGCCGGCGCAGCACGCTGTGGATGCGCGCCACCAGCTCCCTGGGCTCAAAAGGCTTGCCTATGTAGTCATCAGCCCCCAGCTCCAGGCCCACGACACAGTCGTAAGACTCGGCCCTTGCCGTGAGCATGATGATGGGAATCTGTGACTGCTGCCGCAACAGGCGCGCCAGCGTCAGTCCGTCCACACCGGGCAACATCACATCCATCACCACCAGATCAATACGATGGGCCTTGAGCTCGCTGTGCATACCCACGCCGTCATGGGCGCAGTGCACCTCAAAGCCAAAGCGTCCCAGGTACTGGCTGAGCAACGCCGTGATTTCCTCGTCATCATCCACCACCAAGATTCGGTACATCGTTCCCAGCTCCCTCTTCTGTGATCGCTTCCAAAACTGAAAGAAGTGTAGTGAAGCGTTCACTCTCCTGCCGGACAAAAGGTGGCATACCCCGTAGGCAATTCAGGGTCTTGGAAGCTGTCTTGTCTCAGCCGGCGATACAAACATGAAAACAAAGCCTTACCGTCCTGCTGGCGCCAGCAGTCGACCGGCCCCACACCCGGCAGCAAAGCCCCTCAGCCCCACACGGTCAGAGCGCCATTTCGGCCTGTGGACTGGGAAATCCTGCGGCAAGCCGAGCAAGCAGGCAGCACAGCCAAGGATCATTGATACAGCTTGTAATTTCGCAACACCAACCGCGAAAAACTGTTGCCTGCAAACGACAACCAGGGCGATTCCCAGCCCGGCCGCCCCCGGCCAGAAGATGCGGACCGACCCGCTGGTGCATGGCCATATGGCGCCGCAGGCAGCGCCATTCCGGGATGGCCGGTACCCCGGAATTTCATTAAAAACAGGTGCCAGCGCAATGTGCGCCTGCGCAAGGCGCTACAGTTTTCGCAAAAAACTTGCCACCGCCTGGGGGTAGATGACATGTTCCTGCGCCAGCACACGTGCCGCCAGCGCCTCGGCCGTGTCCTGGGGCAGCACGGGCACCACGGCCTGGTCCAGGATGGGGCCCACGTCCAGCTCGGCCGTCACCTCGTGCACGGTGGCACCGGCAAATTTGCAGCCGGCATCGATGGCGCGCTGGTGGGTGTGCAGCCCCGGAAACGCCGGCAGCAGCGAAGGGTGGATATTCAGCAAGCGCCCTGCGTAGTGCTGCACAAAGCCCGGCGTCAAGATACGCATAAAGCCTGCCAGAACCACCAGCGCAGGTTCATGGCGGTCTATGGTTTCGGCCAGCGCGGTATCAAAAGCCTCGCGGCTGGCGAATTCCTTGTGGTTCAGCACGGCGGTGGCAATGCCTTGTTCACTGGCAAAAACCAGGCCTTGGGCGTCGGCCTTGTTGCTGATGACGGCGGCCACGCGAGCGTCCAAACGGCGTGCCCATTCCTGCTGTTGGGCGGCCCGAACGATGGCTGCCATGTTGGAGCCTCCGCCAGAGATCAAAATCACGATGTTTTTCATTACTTGCGAATTATCCCTGCCATGCCATTCGACCACCGCACTCAGCCTTTGTCGCCCTACGCCGTCCGGGTGCTCGCCACGCTGATGGAAAAAGCCCGCACCGTGCCTGACAGCTACCCGCTCACGGTGAACAGCCTGCAGGCCGGCTGCAACCAAAAGACCAGCCGCGCTCCGGCCATGCAATTGAGCGAGGGCGACATCCAGGCCGTACTGGACGAGCTGCGCCAGCGCCACCTGGTGATGGAAGCCAGCGGCCAGCGTGCCACGCGCTGGGAGCACAACTTCGAGCGCGTGGTGGGCGTGCCCAGCCAGGCCAGCGCCATCCTGGGCCTGCTGATGCTGCGCGGCCCGCAGACTGCGGGCGAGCTGCGCATCAACACCGAGCGCTGGCACCGCTTTGCCGACATCGGTTCGGTTGAGGCCTTTCTGGAAGAGCTGCGCGACCGCAGCGAGGAAAAAGGCGGCCCGCTGGTGGTGCTGCTGCCCCGCGCACCCGGCGCCCGCGAGGCACGCTGGGCCCATTTGCTGTGCGGCGAGGTCGATGTCAGCGCCCTGGCTGCAACCAGCGAAAGCAGCGCAAGCAGTGGTGCGGACCACGGCACAGCCCAACGCCTGGCCGCGCTGGAAGCCGAGGTGGCCCAGCTGCGTGCCACGGTGCAGCAGCTGTGCACAGCCTTGGGCGTGGAGCCGGACAGCGCCACCGAACAGGCAGACTGAAGCGCGGCCGACACCGGAGCTCACTAGGTCGCCGGTGTGCCACTGGCGACCGCAGCCAGCACCAGCCGCGCCGGGCGGGCAAGGCGTGGCCCGCCCGGCATAGACTGGCCGGTCTGCGCCATCTCGGCCTGCTCCACTTTTTCCGGCCTTTCTCGCATGCCTTTGCCCTCCCTGCCGCGTTCTCCTCGCCTCTTGCACCTGGCGCTTGCCGCCGTCTTTTCCCTTGTCCTGGCCGGTTGCCTGCAAACGCCCTCCACCCCGTCGACTGCCCGCAGCAAAGACCTGGCGGCCACCCCCACCGCGGCGCCCGTGCCCATCGTCTTCATCCATGGAGAGAACAGCAGCGCAGCGCAATGGCAAACCATGCTGTGGCGTTTCGAATCCCAGGGCTGGCCACGCGAGCGGCTGTTTGCCGCCAGCCTGCCCTTGCCGCTGCTGCCGCCCACGCAACGCGCCGAAGAGCGCATCAATGTGGCCGGCGCCCCCGGCATGCAGATCACCTCCAGTGCTCCCCCGCCCTATGGCTACACCGATGCCGATGGCCTGCGCGACTTCATTGCCCAACAGGTGCAACAAGCCCTGGCAGCTACAGGTGCGCATCGGGTGGCCGTGGTGGCCCAGGGGCGCAGCGGCCTGGCGCTGCGCGACTATGTGCGCCAGGGCGGTGGCCAGTATCTGAGCCATGCCGTCACCGCCGGCACACCCCATGCCGGCGCATGGAAGACCGAAGGGCTGTACGAGCACCATGACTTCGCTCCCACAGGCCCCTATCTGCGCGGACTGAACCAGCAGCCCCCTGCCCAGCCCGATGGCCTGCTGCGCTGGCTGTCCGTTGGCACCACGGCCATGGGCCCCTACGCCATGCCCCCAGGCAACTGGACCCTGGGTGAGGCCGTCGCGGCACGCCAGACACCGGCCACCTTCCGCCTGGCCGGCGCACCGCATGTGGAACTGGCACAAGCCTCCTACCCCGCCGCAGCCAGCTCCGATGCGGCCTTTGAAGCCCTCTTCCCCTTTCTCTCAGGCAAGCCGCCCGCAGCACCGGCCGCGGCCGCCCCAGGCCAGAACAGCCGCTGGATCAGTGCCGAGGCACAACCCCAGCTGTCGGGCACCGTGGTGGGCCGTGGTCATATACCCAGCGATCCAGCCAGCGGCCATTTCCTCAGCAACCTGCCATTGGCGGGTGCCAGCGTGCAGGTCTTCGCCGTGCATGCCGTCAGCGGCCAGCGCCAGGGCGCAGCGGTGTATGCCACCACCACCGGCGCCGATGGCCGCTGGGGCCCGTTTTCGGCCCAGCCTGGCATCGGCTACGAATTCGAGGTCGGCGCCCCAGGCTACGACCTGGTGCACATCTACCGTGCGCCCTTTCCCCGCAGCAGCGCACTGGTGCAGCTGCAGGCAGAGCGGCTTTTCGTCTGGGGGATCGGCAGCGACGACCGGGGCAGCCTGACGCTGCTGCGCGCACTGCGTGGTGACCTGGAGGACATGCAGGCTCCGGTCAGCTTCAACGGCCAGCAGGCGCATTCCAACCCCGGCGGCCCTCTGCTGCGCCAGCAGTTGAAACTGTTTAGCGAAAGCGATGCCATACAGCCCCAGCGGCTGGTGCGCGGCCAGGAAGCCGTAGTCGGCCACAACTGGTCGCTGGACGCTGCACGCATGAACGTGCTGGAGCTGCATGAATAAATAAGGGCCTGCCCTTTCGCCCTGCAAAATTCCATGAGCGACCCCAGCACAGGACAGACCCTAGGCTGTCGCCCCGCCGACATAGGACAAGCGAACGACCATGCTAAAAACCTTGCACTACAAGGAGACTCCGCATGGATTTGGCATTCACGCCCGAAGAGCAAGCCTTCCGCGAGGAAGTGCGCAACTGGATACACCAACATCTGGACCCTGCGGTCACCCGCAAAGTGCACGAAGGCCTGCGCCTGACGAGGGCCGACATCCAGGGCTGGGCCAAGACCCTGGGCAAAAAAGGCTGGCTGGCCTATGGCTGGCCCAAGGAATTCGGCGGCCCAGGCTGGAGCGCCGTGCAAAAGCATTTGTTTGCCGAAGAGCTGGCCAAGGCCGGCGCCCCCAGCATCGTGCCCTTTGGCCCGGTGATGGTGGCCCCGGTGATTCAGGCCTTTGGCACGCCGGAACAGCAGCAGCGCTTTCTGCCCGGCATTGCCAGCGGCGAAGTCTGGTGGAGCCAGGGCTATAGCGAACCGGGCTCGGGCTCGGACCTGGCCAGCGTCAAGACCCGTGCCGAACGTGTGACAGATAGCCAGGGCGACCACTACATCGTCAACGGCCAGAAAACCTGGACCACGCTGGGCCAGTACGGCGACTGGATGTTCAACCTGGTGCGCACCAGCAACGAAGGCAAGCCCCAGACCGGCATCAGCTTTTTGCTGATCGACATGAAGTCTCCCGGCGTGACGGTGCGCCCCATCAAGCTGCTCGATGGCGAGTGCGAGGTCAACGAAGTCTTCTTCGACAACGTGAAGGTCCCTGCCGACCAGCTCATCGGTGAAGAGAACAAGGGCTGGACCTACGCCAAGCACCTGCTGGCCCACGAACGCACCAATATCGCCGACGTGAACCGCGCCAAGCGCGAGCTGGAGCGCCTGAAGCGCGTGGCCCAGGCCGAGGGCGTGTGGGAAGACTCACGCTTTCGCGACCAGATCGCGCTCCTGGAAGTGGATGTGGTGGCTCTGGAAATGCTGGTGCTGCGCGTGCTCTCGGCCGAGAAGAGCGGCAAAAACCCGCTGGACATTGCCGGCCTGTTGAAGATCAAGGGCAGCGAAATCCAGCAGCGCTACACCGAGCTGATGATGCTGGCCGGTGGCCCCTTCAGCCTGCCCCTGATCCACGAGGCCATGGAGGCCGGCTGGCAAGGCGACTACCCCGGCGGCAATCTGGGCCTGGCCCCGCTGGCCTCCAGCTACTTCAATATGCGCAAGACCACCATCTACGGGGGCTCGAACGAGGTGCAACGCAACATCGTGGCGCAGACGGTTCTGGGCTGATGTTGAGATCTGGAGCGGCCACGCTATTTTCCCGCTCCCCCGCGCCCCCTCCGTGAGGGGGCTCTAGACAGAGCTTCGCTGGCATGTGAAGCGGCGCCCAGCGCCTTTTTACCCACATCCAGCACCAGGAGACATTTATGGATTTCAATTTTTCCGAAGACCAGCAGCAACTGCGCGATGCCGTGCGCCGCTGGGTAGACAAGGCCTATACCTTCGAGCACCGCCGTGCCGCCGTGAAGGCCGGTGGTTTTTCTCGTGACACCTGGATCGAGCTGGCCGAGCTGGGCCTGACCGCCCTCACCGTGCCCGAACAGCATGGCGGTCTGGGTCTGGGCTCCGTCGACGCCATGGTGGTGATGGAGGAGCTGGGCCGTGGCATGGTGCTGGAGCCCCTGGCCCAGGCCTTGATCGCCAGCGCCGTGTTGCGCCAATACGCCTGCGACGCCGCTCAGGCCGATTGGCTGCCGCGCATTGCGGCCGGTGAAGCCATCGTGGTGCTGGCCCAGCAGGAGCGCAAGGCCCGCTACCGCCTTGATTTATGTGAGGCAAAAGCCACGAAAAGCGGCGCTGCATATGCAGTGACAGCTCACAAAAGCATAGTCCCCGTGGGCGACCAGGCGGACGCTTTTCTGGTGCCTGCCATGCTGGACGGCCAGCAGGCCTTGTTCCTGGTCGAAGCCTCGGCCGCAGGGGTCTCCACCCAAGGCTATGGCACGCAAGACGGTGGCCGCGCGGCCGAGCTGAAGTGCAGCAACAGCCCCGCCACCTTGGTAAGCACCGACGGCCTGGCCGCCCTGGAGCTGGCCGTGGACGTGGGCAGCGCCAGCATTTGCGCCGAAGCCGTGGGCGTGATGGAGCAGGCCCTGCACACCACCGCCGAATACCTGAACCAGCGCAAGCAGTTCGGCGTGGCGATTGCCAGCTTCCAGGCCCTGCGCCACCGCGCGGCCGACATGAAGATGCAGCTGGAACTGGCCCGTTCCATGAGCTATTACGCCAGCCTGCAACTGGACCAGCCAGCCGCTGCACGCCGCCAGGCCATCGCCCGCGCCCGCGTGCAGCTGGGCCAGTCCATGCGCCATGTGGGCCAGCAGGCCGTGCAGCTGCATGGCGGCATTGGCGTGACGGATGAATACATCATCAGCCACCATTTCAAAAAGCTGACCCAGCTGGAAATGACCTATGGCGACAGCCTGCACCACCTCGGTGAAGTGTCGGCACGCATGCAAGACACCGCCGGCGTGACAGCGTAAGCGCACTGCCCGGCCCTCAACGCAACGGACCCTCACGGGTCCGTTTTGCGTGAGCAAGGACTTGAATGCCTGCTGGAGTGGGCCTCGAAAGCGCTGACAAATACCTGCGCCTTCCCCACAACGCCCAGACAATGCTTGAGGCGCGACGCTTGCCCGCAGACAGTATTTGCATACGGCAAGGGCGAGCAACAAAGCATCAAGCGTTGTATGGGCGCCTCCAAGCGAGGCACCCCGCAAAGCCCAATAAGACTACGGCTCTGCCCTCAGAACACGGCATCAAGTCAGCCTGTAATCCAAGGGCTGTAGCGGGGGCGGTACGTCGGGGTCACCCAGCGACTGGCACAGGCTGATCTCTATGCCCCTGCACATGGCATCCAGCGGCAGGTCATTGCTTTCCACACCAAAAGGCTCTTCCAGCTCATCGCCCAGGGCATCCAGGCCGAAGAAGGTATAGGCCACGATGGCCACCACAAAAGGCGTCATGAATCCCGTGGTATCCACCAGGCCAAAGGGCAGCAAAAAGCAATACAGATAGGCCGTGCGGTGCAGCAGCAAGGTGTAGGAAAACGGAATCGGCGTGTGGCGTATGCGCTCGCACGAGGCAGCAGCCGCCGTCATGCCGGTCAGGGTCTTGTCGATCTGGCTGGCCAGCATGGAGTCAATCCAGCCCTTGCGCAGGCAGTCGCTCAGATCGCGTGAATTGGCCAGCAGCAAGGCATCGGGGCGGTAGTTCAGCGGCTGATTGCGCATGGCAAACCAGTCTTCGGCCGTCAGCCAGCGCTCCAGCACCCCATCATCCTGGTGGCCACGTAGCTGCGAGCGCAGCGCATGCGCATGGGCGATGGCCCGGTGCACCATGCGCACGCGCACATCGCCCACGCGGTTGTGTGCATCCAGCACCAGGGGCTGGTGGATCATGCTCTGGCATTGGCGCGACAGCGTTCGGGCCCAGATGGTCAGCTCGCCCCAGAGCCTGCGCCCCTCCCAGAAGCGGTTGTAGGCCGTGGTGTTGCGAAAGCCCAGAAAAATGGCCAGCGGCAGGCCAATCAAGGTGAAGGGAATGGGCGTGAGGGTGATCTTGATGTCGAACAAATTGCCATGGGCCAGCGTCACCAAGATGGCCAAGCCCACATTCAGACACAGCACCCAGCGTATGCGTTGCAGCACCGAGCCGCGCAGGATGAGAAAGAGATTGAAGCCGGTGGGGCGGTCGCGGACGATCATGCGCTGGGCAGTGACAGGGGTAAACCCTTATTTCACCACGACGCCGTCATCCCTGCCGGCCAGTCCTGCCAATTCTGTAGCGCCCGCCTCGCCCTTGGCCTATAGCGCCCAGCGTAAGCTCTTGGGCTCCATGCCGGCCCGGCCAGCAAACTCTGCAGCGCCCCTCTCACCCTTGGCTAGAGCGCCCAGCGTGAGCTTTTGGGCTCCATGCCGGCCCGGCCAGCAAATTCTGCAGCACCCCTCTCACCCTTGGCTATAGCGCCCAACGCGAGCTCTTGGGCACATGGGCCAGCAAAAACTCCATCTGGTCGACCAGGATGCGGCGGTTGCGCAAGATGAAGTCCTCCCACAGGCTGGGGATGTAGGGCGCATACAGCAGCGGCATATGGGCCTGCTCGGGCGTGCGCGGGCCCTTGCGGTGGTTGCAGGCGCGGCAGGCCGTGACCACATTCATCCAGTGATCCTGGCCACGCTGGGCAAAGGGCTGGATATGCTCGCGCGTCAGATCTGCTTCATCATGCTTGCGCCCGCAATAGGCGCAGAGATGGCGATCACGGGCAAACAGCTTGCTGTTGGTGAGCCCCGGCTTGAGGGCATGGGGATTGATGCGGGGCACGCCCTTGGTGCCGATGATGCTGTTGACACAGATCACCGACTGCACGCCGGTATGGGCGTTGTGCCCCCCGCGAAAGACCGCGACCTGCGCGCCCGACTCCCAACGGACCTCGTCGGCGGCGTAGTGCAGCACGGCCTCTTCCAGACTGATCCATGACTGGGGCAGTCCGTGGGCGGACAGCTTCAGAACCTTCACGATGCACCTCCTCTTACCAACCAGGGGCCAAGACGGGTCGCGCGCTAAGTCGCAGGCTCGATAAGGCAAGCAGCAGGCATACCTTATCGGTGGCAATATACTCGCTTTCAGTGTCCAACCACCATCGCGCACTGAGTTGAACAGCACGCAATGCTATAAAAAATAAAGCAATCCGATGAAGATTTTCCGAGGCCTTCAACACCCAGAGCGGGCTGGTGCCTGCGCGCTCACCATAGGCAATTTTGATGGTGTGCACCGTGGCCACCAGGCCATGCTGGGATTGCTGCGTGCCGAGGCAGCGCAACGCGGCCTGCCCACCTGCGTGCTGACTTTCGAGCCCCATCCGCGCGATTACTTCGCCCAGAAGCTGAACCAGCCCGCACTGGCCCCGGCCCGTGTGGGCACGCTGCGCGACAAGCTCGGTCAGCTGGCGTTTTGCGGCGTGGACCAGGTGGTGGTGCTGCCCTTCAATGCCGCATTGGCAGGCCAGGCGCCCGAGGCCTTTATCCAGGACGTGCTGGTCAGCGGCCTGGGCGCCAAGTATGTGCTGGTGGGCGACGACTTTCGCTTCGGCAGCAAGCGCGCCGGCGACTACGCCATGCTGGACGCAGCCGGCCAGGCCCAGGGCTTTGATGTGGCACGCATGAACAGCTACGAGGTGCATGGCGAGCGCGTTTCCAGCACCACGGTGCGCGAGGCCCTGGCGGCCGGCGACATGCAGCAGGCCGCCAAGCTGCTGGGCCATCCCTATACGATCTCGGGCCATGTGGTCCATGGGCGCAAGCTCGGCCGGCAACTGGCCGAATCCAGCGCCGGTGCGGCCGACGGTTTTCGCACATTGAATCTGCGCTTTGACCACTGGAAGCCCGCAGCCAGCGGCATTTTTGCCGTGCTGGTTCACGGCCTGCATGGCCAGGCTTTGCGCGGCGTGGCCAACCTGGGCGTGCGTCCCTCGCTGGACCCCGGCGACGTCAACGGCGGCCGCGTGCTGCTGGAGACCCATTGCCTGGATTGGCCCACCGAACTCGGAGGCGAAGGCGCCTACGGTAAAATCATCCGCGTGGAACTTTTGCACAAACTGCACGACGAGCTGAAGTACGACAGTCTCGACGCCCTCACGACCGGCATCGCCAAGGACTGCGATGACGCGCGTGCGTTTTTCGCATCCACCCAGCAGCCGTCCTATACCGATACCCGTCGCCAGACCACGCGCGACCGAATTTGACGCTCGCCGTCCCCTGCCTGGGCGCGGGTGCGCACCAGGCGCTCGCACTCCCTTCACGCCCTGGTCTTTGCGCTGCTGCGCCCGCTGGGGCCATGCTCTGCTCTAAGGTTTTCCATGTCTGATTCCAAGTCCGCCAAGCCCGAAGCGTCTGTCTATCGATCGACGCTGAACATGCCCGACACCCCCTTCCCCATGCGCGGCGATCTGCCCAAGCGTGAGCCCGCCTGGGCCAAGGAATGGGACGACAAGGGCATCTACAAAAAGCTGCGCGACGCGCGCCACGGCGCGCCCAAGTTCATCTTGCATGACGGCCCCCCCTATGCCAACGGCCAGATCCACATGGGCCACGCCGTCAACAAGATCCTGAAGGACATGATCGTCAAGAGCCGCCAGCTCGAGGGCTTTGACGCCATGTACGCCCCTGGCTGGGACTGCCACGGCCTGCCCATCGAGAACGCCATCGAAAAGAAGTTCGGCCGCAATCTGCCGCGCGACGAGATGCAGGCCAAGAGCCGCGCCTTTGCCACCGAGCAAATCGGCATCCAGATGGCGGGCTTCAAGCGCCTGGGCGTGCTGGGCGACTGGGACCACCCCTACAAGACCATGAACTACGCCAACGAGGCCGGCGAGCTGCGGGCCTTGAAGAAGGTGGTGGAGCGCGGCTTTGTCTACCGTGGCCTCAAGCCCGTGTACTGGTGCTTTGACTGCGCCTCGTCCCTGGCCGAGTTCGAGATCGAATACGCGGACAAACAGTCGCAGACGCTGGACGTGATGTTCCCCGCTGCCGAGCCGGCCAAGCTGGCTGCGGCCTTTGGCCTGGACAAGCTCTCCAAAGAAGCCTTTATCGTCATCTGGACCACCACGGCCTGGACCATTCCCGCCAACCAGGCGCTCAACGTCAACCCCGAGCTGGAATACAGCCTGGTCGAGACCGAGCGTGGTCTGCTCATCGTCGCCAGCGCCCTGGTGGAGAAATGCCTCACGCGCTGGAAGCTGGAAGGCAAGGTCATCGCCACCGCCCTGGGCAAGGCACTGGACCATGTCAACTTCAAGCACCCCCTGGCCCATGTGGACAAGGGCTTTGACCGCGTCTCGCCCGTCTACCTGGCCGATTACGCCACGGCCGACGACGGCACCGGTATCGTGCACTCGGCCCCGGCCTATGGCGTGGATGACTTCAACTCCTGCGTCGGCAACGGCATGGACTACAAGGATATCCTGAACCCCGTGCAGGGCAACGGCGTGTACGCACCCGAGCTGCCGCTGTTTGGCGGCCAGCATATCTGGAAGGCCGTGCCCGTCATCCTCGACGCGCTGAAATTGGCCGGCCGCCTGCTGGACACCACCACCATCAGCCACAGCTACCCGCATTGCTGGCGCCACAAGACCCCGGTGATCTACCGCGCCGCGGCCCAGTGGTTCGTCCGCATGGACGAGGGCGAGGGCGTGTTCACCGACCCCGCCCAAAAGCCGGCCAAGACACTGCGCCAGATCGCGCTGGAGGCCATCGAGCAAACCGGCTTCTACCCGGAAAACGGCCAGTCCCGTCTGCGTGACATGATCGCCGGCCGACCCGACTGGTGCATCTCGCGCCAGCGTTCCTGGGGCGTGCCCATCCCCTTCTTCCTGCATGTGGACACGGGCGCGCTGCACCCGCGCACCATGGAGATCATCGACCAGGCGGCCGACATGGTGGAAGCCGGCGGCATCGAGGCCTGGAGCCGCGCCACGGCCGAGGACATCCTGGGCGCCGAAGACGCCAAGCTCTACACCAAGAGCACCGATATTCTCGAAGTCTGGTTCGACTCGGGCTCCTCGTTCTGGCATGTGCTGCGCGGCTCCCACCCCGAGATGCACCATGACAGCGGCCCCGAGGCCGATCTGTACCTGGAAGGCCATGACCAGCACCGCGGCTGGTTCCACAGCTCGCTGCTGCTGGCCAGCGCCATCTTCGGCCGCGCACCCTACAAGGGCCTGCTGACCCATGGTTTCACCGTGGACAGCCAGGGCCGCAAGATGAGCAAGTCGCTGGGCAACGGCATCGAACCCGACGAAGTCAGCAAGAAAATGGGCGCGGAAATCATTCGCCTGTGGGTGGCCGCCAGCGACTACTCCGGCGACATCGCCGGCGACGACAAGGTGCTGGCCCGCGTGGTCGACGCCTACCGCCGCATCCGCAACACGCTGCGCTTTTTGCTGGCCAACACCAGCGACTTCGATGCCGCCACCGAGAGCGTGGCATTTGAAGACATGCTGGAGATCGACCAGTACGCCCTGGCCCGCGCAGCCCAGCTGCAGCAGGACATCCTGGCCCACTACAAGGTCTATGAGTTCCACCCCGTGGTGGCCAAGCTGCAGCTGTACTGCTCGGAAGACCTGGGCGGCTTCTACCTGGACATCCTCAAGGACCGCCTCTACACCAGCGCGCCCAAGAGCCTGGCCCGCCGCAGCGCCCAGACCGCCTTGCACCAGATCACCCAGGCACTGCTGCGCTGGATGGCGCCCTTCCTGTCCTTCACGGCCGAAGAGGCCTGGCAGATCGTGGGCAGCAGCGAATCCATCTTCCTGGAGCAATACAGCACCCTGCCCGAGGGCAGCCCAGCCCTGCTGGCCAAGTGGGAGCGCATCCGCGCCATCCGCGATGTGGTCAACAAGGACATCGAGGCCCTGCGTGCCGACGGCAAGGTGGGCGCCTCGCTGCAGGCCGAAGTCACGCTCAGCGCCCAGCCCGAAGACCTGGCCCTGCTGCAATCGCTGGGCGATGACCTGAAGTTCGTCTTCATCACCTCGGCCGCTGCCGCCGTGGCTGCAGCAGCGGATACACAGGCCCTGACCGTGGCGGTGACGCCTTCGGCGCATGCCAAGTGCGAGCGCTGCTGGCATTACCGCGATGATGTGGGCGTCAACCCCGAGCACCCCACGCTGTGCGGCCGTTGCGACAGCAATTTGCACGGCAGCGGTGAAGCCCGCAGCAAGGCATAAGCCTCGCCGCTGAGATAACACCCCGCCCACGGCCGCGTGGGCGGTTTGCGTTCATGCAAAGATAGGAGCTGTCTGTGCAATTGAACCGCTGGCTTCAGGCATTAATCCACCTGAAAACCTTGTGGTGATTGCACAGAAAGCTATGATTTTTTAGTTTCACTGTGGACCCGATTGCCATGACCGCACCCCTTGGCGCTTCGCGCAGCACCCGCATCTGGCCCTGGCTGGCCTGGGCCCTGGCCATCATCGCCATCGACCAGCTGAGCAAGCAGTGGATTCTGGGCGTCTACCAGCTGGGCGACTGGACACCCATCACCGGCTTCTTCAACATCGTGCGCGCCCACAACACCGGCGCGGCGTTTTCCTTTCTGGCCGACGGCAGCGGCTGGCAGCGCTGGCTGTTTGTGGCCATCGGCGCAGCTGCCACGGTGCTCATCGTCTGGCAGCTCAAGAAACACCCGGAGCAAAAGCTGTTTTGCTTTGCACTGTCCAGCATTCTGGGTGGCGCCATCGGCAATGTGGTGGACCGCCTGCAACACGGCTATGTGGTGGACTTTCTGGACTTCTACTGGGGCCTCAGCCATTTCCCGGCCTTCAACGTGGCCGATATGGGTATCTCCGTGGGCGCTGTCTTGCTGATCCTCGATGAAATCCTGCGCGCCCGCCGCGCCAAGCGCGGGTTGTAAAAACCCCAAGGCCGGGGCTTCAGCCGCCGGCCAGAGAGCTTGCTGCACGGCTGTCCATCTCTGCGCACCAGAAGGACGGCCCGCCACACCAGCGCTCCATGCCCGTGCTAGCGTAGGCCGTAGAAAAAATACATAGCAGCATGCGCAGCAACGCTAGGGTTTTATGCCGTTATCACCACTTCCTTTTGCTTCGTTTTCTTTCTAGAATTTTCTTATCTCCCACCCCTCTGTGCGCGCTCTCTGTATGGTCTGTGCGCTGACGGGGGCCCCAAGGTTATATTTGTTCGCTTCTTGGCGAACCTTTGATGAAGCACTTACTGAATCTTTTGGCGGCTGTGGCCCTCCTGGTCTGGGGCACCCATATGGTGCGAACCGGGGTTTTGCGCGTCTTTGGCGCCAATTTGCGCAATCTGCTGGCACACAGCATGGGCAACCGTTTCACGGCGGCGCTATCAGGCCTGGGCGTCACCGCCCTGGTGCAGTCCAGCACGGCCACCTCGCTGATGACCTCGGCCTTTGTCGGCCAGGGCTTTATCTCCTTGCCTGCGGCCCTGTCCGTGATGCGCGGCGCCGATGTGGGCACGGCCATCATGGCGGTGCTGTTCTCGTTCGATCTATCCTGGCTGTCGCCGCTGTTCATTTTTGTGGGCGTGGTGCTGTTCATCACCCGGCAGGACACCACGCCCGGGCGCATAGGGCGTGCGCTGATCGGCCTGGGCCTGATGCTGCTGGCCCTGCGTCTGGTGGTGGAAGCCACCGAGCCGCTGCTGGAGTCGCCCACCGTGCGCACACTGCTGTCCTCGGTCAGCAGCGACATCTTCATGGAACTGATGCTGGGCGCCGTGCTGGCGGTGCTGGCCTATTCCAGCCTGGCCATCGTGCTGCTGATTGCGGCCATGGCCAGCTCGGGCGTAATCCCGCTGGACGTGGCCCTGGGCCTGACCCTGGGCGCCAACCTGGGCAGCGGCCTGGTGGCCGTGCTGACCACCGCCAAGGCGGCCATCGAGGTGCGCCAGGTCACCATGGGCAATATGCTGTTCAAGATCATGGGCGTGGCCATCGTGGCCCCGTTCACCGGTCTGTGGGTGCTGTATGCCCAGCCCCATATCGACGGAGCCGGCCAGAACGTGGTGCTGTTCCACCTGGTGTTCAACATCTTCAACAGCCTGTGCTTTATCGGCATGACCCAGACCGTGGCCCATTGGGTGGCCAAGCTGCTGCCCAAACCCGAGGACCACAGCGCCGCCAGCCTGCTGCGCCCGCGCCATCTGGACCCATCGGCCCTGTCCACCCCCTCGCTGGCCATCAGCTGCGCGGCGCGTGAAGCCCTGCATCAGGCCGATGTGGTGGAGTCCATGCTGATCGGCCTGCAACAGGTGGTGGAAACCGATGACGAAAAGCTGTCGCAGGATCTGCGCAAGCTCGAAGACACGGTGGACGATCTGTACTCGGCCATCAAGTACTACATGACCAAGATTTCGCGCGCCGAGCTGGACGAGCGCGAAGGCCAGCGCTGGACGGAAATCATCAGCTTCACCATCAATATGGAGCAGATCGGCGACATCATCGAGCGCGTGCTGCAGGAAGTCGAAGTCAAGAAGATCCGCAAGGGCCGGCATTTCTCGGATGCCGGCATGCAGGAAATCCGCGAGCTGCACCAGCACCTGCTGAACAATCTGCGCCTGGCCATGAGCGTGTTCCTCAACGGCAACCCGCGCGAGGCGCAAAAACTGCTGGAAGAAAAGGCGCGCTTTCGCGATCTGGAGCTGGCCTATGCAGCCACCCACCTGAATCGTCTGGCCGACAACACTGTCCCCAGCATAGAGACCAGCTCGCTGCACATCGACCTGATCAGCGATCTCAAGCGCATCAACTCGCTGCTGTGCTCGGTGGCCTACCCCATCCTGGAGCAAGCCGGCGCCCTGGCACCCAGCCGGCTGCGTGAGCATAAAGTGCCCACCCCCTGAGCCGCTGCGCGGCTTTCCCCAAGGGGGACGACAGCCTCGCTGCGGGGCGGCCCTTGCTCGCAGTCCCTGGCGAAAGGGGCGTGGCATGCAACAGCATCTGTTTTTAGCACTGAGCCCCTGGTATGACTCCCTCACCCGCTTGCGGGAAAGGGGGGGGAGGGGGCTTCCCGCAGCATGGGCAAGCCCACCAACTACCAAGCCAGGTAGTCCGCCAGAATCAGGCTGGCCTCGGGTGTGAAGCGGCCAGCCAGCAGCCATGCTTCCAAGGTGGCGCGGTCTATGCACTGGAATTGCGCCACCTCGCCGTCCTGGTTGTGCGGCTCCAAGCCCTGAGGCAGCTGGGCGTGGTACCAGTGGATGCGCTCTCGCATATAGCCCACGCCATCGCCCTCCTCGCCATTGGGGCAGGCAAAGTCCACATGGCCGCCATAGGTGCAGGCCTGCAAGGCAGCTACGTCCAGCCCGGCCTCCTCCTCGGTTTCACGCGCCAGGGCTGTGGCGATGCTGTCGCCAGACGACACCATGCCCCCCATCAGCGTGTCCCATTTGCCCGGGTGGCTGGCCTTGTTCAAGGCCCGTTGCTGCACCCACATGCGGCCGTCCGGGGCCATCCCCAGCAGGTGCACGGCCTGGGTGGCAATCCCCAGGGCGCGTACCGCGCCGCGCTCTATGGTGGCCAGCACCGTATCGCTGCCATCGGCGCGCACATCCAATTGCTCGTTGCGCCAGGGTCCGCAGCGCCCATGTGCACGCAGCAGCTGCGCCAGGCCGTTCAAAGCCTGTGTGGGGGCCGTGGCCTGCAACTGCCAGCATGGGCCCGCCTCTTGCACTGGCAGCAGTTGCATGCCCTGTGCCGCTGCCCATGCCGGTGCGGCAATAGACTCCAGCAGGCCCTGCTCCACACTGCCAATGACCTGGCCGTTGCAATGCAGCGGCCAGCGTGGCGCGGCAGGCGGTTGTTGCATGGCCAGGCGCAAGGGCTGTATCCAGGCCTGTGGTGCTTGCAAGTCCATGTCTGACACTAGACCAGGAGGATGCTGGAGCCCGTGGTCTTGCGCGCTTCCATGTCGCGATGGGCCTGCTGCACATCGGCCAGTGGGTAGCGCTGGGCGATGTGGATTTTCACCAGCCCGCTCTCCACCACGTGGAACAGGTCATTGGCCATGGCCTGGGTGGCCTCACGGTCCACCATGTGGGCGAACAGGGTCTGGCGCGTCACATACAGCGACTTTGCCGCCAGCACGGCCGGCGCAAACGCCGGCACCGGGCCCGAGGCATTGCCAAAGCTCACCATCAGCCCAAAGCGGCGCAAGCAGGCCAGCGAGCCCTCCCAGGTGTCCTTGCCCACGCTGTCGTACACCACCTTGACACCCTTGCCGCCGGTGATTTCCATCACCCGCTCGGCAAAGTTCTCTGTTCTGTAATTGATAGCATGCGCTGCACCATTGGCAAGGGCCAGCGCGCATTTTTCATCCGACCCTGCGGTGGCAATCAGCTCCAGCCCCAGGGCTTTGGCCCACTGGCAGGCGATCATGCCCACTCCGCCAGCAGCGGCGTGGAACAAGACATGGTCGCCGGGTTGCAGCCCTTCCACGGGCTTGCATTTTTTCAGCAGGTACTGGGCCGTCATGCCCTTGAGCATCATGGCCGCACCGGTCTCGAAGCTGATGGCGTCGGGCAGGCGGCAGACATGGGTGGCGGGCATCACGCGGCGCTCGCTGTAGCTGCCTGGCGGGTGGCTGGCATAGGCCACGCGGTCACCGGCTTTCAGATGGGTCACACCAGCGCCCACGGCCTCGACCATGCCTGCGGCTTCCATGCCCAGATTCAACGGCAGAGGCAGTTGGTACAGGCCTGAGCGCTGGTAGACGTCAATGAAGTTCAGGCCTATGGCCCGGTGGTGCAGCAGCACCTCGCCGTTGGCTGGCGCGGGCACGCTCTGCTCCACCAGTTGCAGCACTTCTGGGCCGCCGTTGTGGGTAATTTGTACGACATGGTTGGGCATGACATCTCCTGAAAAAATACGCAGCGTGATGCACGATGGCAGCAAAGCTGACATGCTGCCACGAGCAAGGCCTGGGCAGGGACAACAACGCTACCATGGCGGCCCTATGACTTCCCCGTTGACATTGGGCACGGCGGCCATGCTGACGGCTGCGCCGCTGCTGTGGGCCGGCAATGCCGTGGTGGGCCGCATGGTCCATGAGCTGATCTCCCCTTTCACCCTGAACTTCCTGCGCTGGGGGCTGGCCTTTGTGCTGTTGCTGCCCTTTGCATCGGGCGTGCTGCGCCGAAGCAGTCCCCTGTGGGCGCACTGGCGGCGCTATGCCGTGCTGGGCCTGCTGGGCATTGGCTGCTACAACGCGCTGCTGTATGCGGCACTGCAAACCTCATCGCCCATCAATGTGACCTTGGTGGGCTCCAGCATGCCGGTGTGGATGCTGCTGATCGGCCGTCTGCGCTATGGCGCGCGCATTTCGCTGCGCCAGATGCTGGGCGCCTTGCTCTCGGTACTGGGGGTGGCCGTGGTATTGAGCCGGGGCGAGCTGCGCCAGCTGCTCAGCCTGCAGTTGGTGCCCGGTGATCTCTTCGTGCTGCTGGCCACGGTACTGTGGTCACTCTACAGCTGGATGCTGGCCAAGACCCAGGAGCCTCTCACCATCCGCCACGACTGGGCTGCTTTTCTGATGGCGCAACTGGTGTTCGGCCTGGGCTGGTCGGCCCTGTTTGCCGGGGGTGAGCTGGCACTGGGCCTGCAGCACCTGCAACAAAGCCTGCCACTGGCCGCTGCCTTGCTGTTCATCGCCCTGGGACCGGCCGTGTTGGCCTACCGTTTCTGGAATGTCGGTGTCTCACACGCTGGGCCGGCTGTAGCGGGTTTCTTCGCCAACCTCATCCCGGTCTTTACCGCCATGCTCTCCACACTGGTCCTGGCCGAGCTGCCCCACCTCTACCACCTGCTGGCTTTCGCGCTCATCGTGGGCGGCATCGTCGTCTCCTCCCGGCGCTGAATGCTCGGTCTGCGCAGGGGCGACCAAGGTCAACCGCCCCTGACCGGACAGCACGTTGCCGCCCTGCATGGCCTGCGAAAGTGGCGGCATCTCTTCGACAAAACCCTGCAACGCAGTTGCAGGCAGCGGCAGGCAGAAAAAATGGCCCTGAAACCGCTGACAACCAAAGCGCAGCAGGCTGTCGATCTGGTCTTGCTGCTCCACGCCTTCAGCGATCACCGTCAGGCCCAGGTTGTGGGCCATGCCGATGATGGTCTGCGCCACCACATCATCCGTATGGCTTACGCCCAGGTGGCGCACAAAGGACTGGTCGATCTTCAGCTGGCTCAAAGGCAGGCGCGTCAGGTAGAACAACGAGGACTTGCCGGTGCCGAAATCATCGATGGCAAAACGCACCCCCATCGCACGCAGCGCGCTCATCTTGGCGATGGAGTCTTCCATGTCGTCAATCACCAGCGCCTCTGTCAGCTCCAGCCGCAGCAGGCTCGGGGCCACACCACTGTCTTTGAGCGCCCGCTGCACCTGCTGTACAAAGTCCTGCTGCCGGAACTGGCGTGCACTCACATTCACAGCCACCACCACGCCGGCCAGGCGCGGCTGGTTCTGCCAGCGCGCCAGCTGCTGACAGGCCGTACGCAACACCCATTGGCCGATGCGCACGATGAGCTCGCTGTCTTCGGCCACAGGAATGAAGGCACTGGGCAGGACCATGCCGCGCTCCGGATGCTCCCAGCGAATCAAGGCCTCGATCCCGTCAATGTTGCCGTCCGCCAGAATCTGCAGCTGGTAGTGCAGGGAAAATTGCTCCAGGGCCAGCGCCTGGCGCAAATCGGCCTCCATGCGCGCGCGGGCGTTGATGACTTCCTGCATGTGGGGCTCGAAAAAACACACATCCACTGCCTGCATGGACTTGGCCTGGTACATGGCGATGTCCGCTTGCTTGAGCAGCTCACTCACTTCCACCGGCTCCTGCCCAAAAAGGGTCACCCCCAGGCTGGCCGTGCCTCTATGCACATAGGAGCCCAACAGATAAGGCTCTCCCAGGCGGTGCACGATCTTCTCTGCAATGCGCTCGGTCAAGCGGGCTGCGGCTTCCGCATCCGCCGGCAGATCGCACAGCATGATCACAAACTCATCCCCCCCCAGGCGAGCGACCGTATCGGAAGCACGTATGGCATTGCGCAAGCGCTGTGCCACCTCCTGCAGCAGCATGTCTCCCACCTCATGGCCCTGGGTGTCGTTGAGGACCTTGAATTTGTTCAGGTCCACGAACATCAAGGCGCCCAACCACCCCGCACGCAGCGCCAGGTGGGTGGCCTGGCGCAAGCGGTCCAGCAGCAGGCGGCGGTTGGGCAGGCCGGTGAGTGGGTCGTAGAAAGCCAGGTTTTCAATCTCGGCCGTGGCCGCCCGAATTTCGGTGATGTCTTCGCAGGTGATGACGCTGCCGCCATCCGGCGTAAAGCGTCGGCTCAGCTGCAGCATCAAGCCACCCACCGTAGCCAGTTCAGCCACGGTGGCTTCACCGGCATCCCAGGCCTGTTGCAGCCGACGCAGCTGCACCAGCTCGCTGTGCAGCTGGGTGTCGGCCCCCGAAGACACCAGGCCCAGCACATCGCTCCATAAACAACCATGCAGCAGATGGCCGCGCTGCCAAGGGAACATTTCCTCGTAGCGCGGATTCCAGTGCACCACTTTGTGCTGCACATCCAGCTGCAAAAAGCCGACGGCAATGCTGTCCATGGCGCTGTGCAAGGTGGCGCCAGACTCCAACACCTGCTGCTGAGCCTGCTGCATGCGCCGCAGGTAGACCTGCATCAATGCAGCGCCCCCCAACAGCAGCAGCGAAAACACCAACACCCCCACCAGCACCGCATTGCGCGTGGCATACCAATGCTGGAGCACCGTAGCCAGCGGCAGGGCAGCCGTCAGATGCAGCCCGTCATAGTTCAGCGGCACCACCTCCATCAGCACGGGAGCCCCATCCAGGCGCGAGCGGGCGTCCGTCACACCCACTGGCAGCACCTCCGTCAACACGGCCGCACGATACGGTGCGCTGTCTTCGGTATCGCTGGGCACGCTCAGCACCCGGCTGCCATCCATGCGCTCGAGCGTCACCTCCAGACCACTGAGGGTGGAGCCCTGCATCAGCACGCTGATCCAGCTGGGCAAAGGCACCTGGGCCACCACAAAAACAGGTACACCCTTCGAGCTGGGAAGCATGCGTGCAATATGCACCACGCGCATCTGGGCCCAGCTTGCGTCCGGTGCGCTGATGCGCAGCATGCGTTCTTTGCCCGGTACCTGGGCAATGCCCTGCAGCCAGCTGCGGGGAATATGCTCCACCCGGTAATTGCCTTGGCTATCGGCAGCCGCCAAGACCTTGCCGTCCAGTTGGACGATGACGATAGAGCTGATGAGAGAGTCTTGCTTGACCGTCATCTGCAGCACGTTTTGCAGATCGGCCAGGTTCTGGTTGGCAACGGAAGTGTCTGACAGGCGCAATATATCGTCCACGCTGAACAGTAGCAGGTCGATGCTGCCTATGAGCCGGTTCATCGCCTGCTGCTGCCGCTGAACAAAGCTGGACAGGCTCTTCTCACTGTCGGCGCGGGCACTGCTGCGCATATCGTGCAGCAGCCAGAACACGCCCACCACAAGTACCAGCACCAGTGCGATAGCGCTGGCCCATACCACCCTGGCGGCATAAGGAGAGGATTGGAAACGCGGGCGCTCCATGCTCAGCGTCCCGCAGCGGCCATGCCGCAGCCCCGGCGCGCGGGCAGGTGCATCAATTCAGCAGTACGAGGGATAGCGGGCATGCTGGCATCCGTGGTCGCAACCAAAACATGCGCGACCGCCGCAGCTTTGCGGGCATGTCCAACGCATTTTTTACATGGTGTAACGAGTGCGGCGTAGCGAGTCCACATCCCTGCACCATTGGAAGGATGTCAGCTGACCAATGGCTTCGCCAATACGCCTACAGCATCGTGGGCCGACACCTGCAGTCAGCCCACGCAAACTATCTCAGAAAGTACCTGCGTACAAACCGCCGTCGGCCAGAATGTTCTGCCCTGTCATATAGCCCGCATGCTGGCTGCACAGAAAGGCACAGATGGCGCCGAATTCCTCGGGTGTACCAAAGCGCTTGGCAGGCACTTGGGCTGCTTGCAGCTCACGCACCTCGTCCACGCTCTTGCCAGTCTTGGTCGCCGCAGCGCCGAACGTGGTCTTGAGGCGGTCGGTGTCGAACTTGCCGGGCAGCAGGTTGTTGATGGTCACGCCCTTGGCGGCAATGCCCGAACGCGCCACACCGGCCACAAAGCCGGTCAGGCCACTGCGTGCGCCATTGGACAGGCCCAGGATGTCGATGGGTGCTTTGACCGCGCTGGAGGTGATGTTGACGATGCGGCCAAAGCCGCGTGCAGCCATGCCATCCACCGTGGCCTTGATCAGCTCGATGGGGGTGAGCATATTGGCGTCCACCGCCTTGATCCAGGCATCGCGGTCCCAGTTGCGGAAGTCGCCAGGAGGCGGGCCGCCGGCATTGGTCACCACCATGTCGTAATCCTTGCCCGGACCACCAGGCACGCTGAACACGGCAGCGCGGCCGGCTTCGGTGGTGATGTCGCAGGCCACGGCCAGTACTTCAGGGGCTTTTTTCCCTGTGGTGCTGGCCCATTTCACTGCAGCCGCTCTCAATTGCGTAGCAGCCTCCCGCAGCGGGTCATCGCTGCGGGCATTGATGACCACATTCACACCGTCTTCCACCAAGGCCTTGGCACAGCCAAAACCCAGGCCCTTGCTGGCGCCGCAGACCAGCGCCCATTTGCCGGCAATACCCAAATCCATGAGAGATCTCCTTGTTGTTGCTTGGCTCTCCCCCATTGTCAGGGCCTGCGTTCAGCCTTGCTGTCTGCGGGCCTTGCGGGTGAAAAGCAAGATGCCCCCCATCACCAGAACCGTCCCCGCCAGCATCCACTGGCTGAAGCCTTCATCCAGCAGCCATACCCCCATCAAAATAGTGGACAGTGGACCTATCATGCCAACCTGCGCCGCCAGGCCCGGGCCTATGCGTTCGATGGCCATCATCACCATCAACACCGGCGCAGCCGTACACAGAAAGGCGTTGAGCAGCGACAGCCAGAGCACCTCGCGGGCCACGGCCTGCAAACTGGCCACATCGCCCACGATCAGGTACTGGGCAATGCACAGCACGCAGGCCACGCTGGTGGCCAGCCCCACCAGGCGCAGCGAACCCAGGCGGCGCACCATTTCGCCGCTGTAGATCAGGTAGACGGCATAGCTGATGGCACTGGCCAGCACCAGAAAGCCACCCCAGGCAGCATGGCTGCCCTGGGCACCCAGCTCATGGCCAAAGACCAGCAGCACCCCGCAATAGCTCAGCGCCATGCCCAGCAGCTGCCCCCGGGTGATGGTGCGCCCATACACCAGCCAGCCAAAGATGACCACCAACGTGGGGTTGAGGTAGAGGATCAAGCGCTCCAGCGAGGCCGTGATGTATTGCAGCCCGGCAAAGTCCAGGTAGCTGGACAGGTAATAGCCCGAAAAACCCAGGCCCCATACCCCCAACCAGTCGCGGCGTGACAGCGGCGGCCGGCCACGCCCCGCCCACCAGGCCATGAGCAGGAAAAGCGGCAGCGCAAACAGCATGCGCAGCATCAGCAGCAACACGGCGTCGGCACCATAGCGGTAGCCCAGTTTGACGATGATGGCCTTGCCGCTGAAGGCGATGGCCCCCAAGGAGGCCAGCAGCAGGCCTCCCGCTATTCCGTTGGGAGCTGCCGTAGCAGATGCAGTCTGCTCAGAAGACGGATTCACTCACAGATACTCAATGCTTGCCGTGGAACAGTTTGTGGTGCAGGCGGCGCAGCGACCACCAGACACTGAAGGCCACCACGGGAATGGCGACCGCAGCCGTGATTTCCGGCGACCAGGGCCAGCCCAGTTTTTGCGCTCCCTTGCTCAGGTAGGCAATCAGGCCGGTGATGTAGTAGGTGATGGCCGCCACCGACAGGCCTTCCACCGTGGACTGCATCTTCAGCTGCATGCCCTGGCGGTCGTTCATGGTCTCCAGAATCTGCTGATTGCTTTGCTGCTGCTCGATTTCCACCCGCGTGCGCAGCAAGTTGCTGACACGTGAGACGCGCTGCGACAGCGCGTTCTGCCGGTGCGTGGCCCATTCACAGGTGCTGCGGGCGGGCGACAGGCGCCGGTCCATGAACTCCTCAATCGTCAACAGGCCCGAGAGGCGCTGCTCATGCAGATCGCGTATGCGTTTGTCCACCAGCTCGAAATAGGCGCGGCTGGCCGAAAACCGCGAATGCGTGGCCGCGTATTCGCTTTCCACCTGGCCAGCCAGGCGCGTCAATCGGTCCAGCAACACGGGCTCGGCCTCACGATCGGCCTCGCGAATGGCCTGGGCCAGGTCGGCCAGCTCTTTTTCCGCCGTGGCCAGCACCGCGGCCGCATGGCGCGCCACGGGCAGTCCCAACAGGGACGACATGCGATAGGTTTCAATCTCCAGCAAGCGCTGCACCAAGCGGCCCAGGCGTCGGGCGCTGATGTGGTCCGAGGGCTTGACCAGCATGCGCGAGTAGCCGTCGGCATGGATGGCAAAGTCGGTACAGACCTCGGTATGTCCCACATGCACCACCGAACCGGCCAAGGTGTCTTCGTTCAGCATCTGCAGCACCAGGCCCTTGATGCCTTCACCCCCGCATTGCGCCTCCTTGACGATCCACAGGTGTGCGCTGCTCAGGCACAGGCCCGGCAGCTTGGCAAACCAGGCCTGCGGCACCTGCTCGATGGCCGTGGGCGGGCTGCGGGTGTCCAGGGGCACGCCGAGTTCCAGCGGCACCATAAAAGTCCAGGTGACGAATTCGGTATGTAGCTCCCAACGCAGGCGAAATGCCCCCAGGTCCACACGCAAATGGGTGGTGTCCTGGTCGGGGCCCGTCTGGTGGTGGTCGCGCAGCAGCGCCGCCAGATGCGCACGGCTGGCCTCGCGCTGGGCCGCGTCCGTGAGCATGACCACATGGGTGATGGCCGCCGGCGCATGAATGGGCTCGGCCGGGCGGGCATGGATTTCGTTGTGCAGCAAGGTGCGCTGCGGATGGGAAAGGGGCTGGAGCGGAACAGACATGCAAACCTCGAGAAACTGCCGCTATTGTGCGGGTAGCCGTTGCGATTGTATGAATGCCCGCCCATGCCCTGGCAGCAGAAACTGCATCCGGCACCCCAGGGCGCCATGCCTGAGGCCCCATCAAGCCAGGCTCAGAAGCTTTCCCATTCCCCATCGTCCGCCGTGGCGCTGTGAGGCACACCGGGGCGGCGCAGGGCCGCTGCAGGGGCTTTGGCAGGCTGTGCAATCACCGGAGCTGCAGCACTGGATGCGCCCACGGTCACCGCAGGCTTATGGGCTGATGGGCTGGCAACCATCGCGGCACGGGGTGCGGCAGGCATGCTGCGGGGGGCAGCCACGGGCGCGCGGCGCACCAGGCTTTCCTGCCCCACCTTGAACACGGCCACCACCTCTTCCAGGCGCAGCGCCTGTTCGCGCATGGCCGTGGCCGCTGCCGTGGACTCCTCCACCAGTGCGGCGTTTTGCTGCGTCATCTGATCCAGGTTGCTGATGGCACTGTTGACCTGGCCTATGCCATCGCGCTGCTCGTTCGAGGCGGCCGTGATCTCGGCAATCAAATCCGTCACATGGCGCACGCTTTGCACAATCTCCTGCATGCTTTGGCCGGCCTGCTCCACCTGCTGCGAGCCCGACTCCACATTGCTCACGCTGGTGGTGATCAAGGCCTTGATTTCCTTGGCGGCTTCGGCGCTGCGACCGGCCAAGGAGCGCACCTCGCCGGCCACCACGGCAAATCCACGGCCTTGCTCACCTGCACGGGCCGCTTCCACCGCCGCATTCAGCGCCAGGATGTTCGTCTGAAAAGCAATGCCATCGATGACGCCGATGATGTCGCTGATACGGCGGCTGCTGTCGGTGATTTGCTGCATGGACTGCACCACCTGCTGCACCACGACGCCGCCACGCTCTGCGGCCTGCACGGCTGTCCCGGCCAGTTGATTGGCCTGGCGCGCCGTCTCGGAGGACTGCGTCACCGTGGAGGTGAGTTCCTCCATGCTGGCAGCGGTTTCTTCCAAGTTGGCTGCGGTCTGCTCGGTGCGGGCCGACAGGTCATGGTTGCCGGTGGCAATCTGGCTGGAAGCCGAAGATACCGACTCCACGCCCGTGCGCACCTCGCCCACCACGGAGCGCAAACGCTGAACCATATGGTTCAGGGCATTGAGCAGTTGACCGAATTCATCGTGGCGGTCCACCTTGGTGTTGACCGTCAGGTCACCACCACCGATGGCCTCTGCCACCGAGACTGCATGCTCCAGCGGCTGGGCAATCGTCTGTATGAGCTTGCGGGTGATCAGTACCAACAACACCGTCAGCACCAACACCACCACCATGCCGGAGCTGGCCAGTGTGCGCTGCTGGGCATGGACCTGGGCAATGGCTTCATCGCGCTGACGTTCCTGCAAGGCCACAAAGTCCTGCAGAGCCTCTCTGTACTTCTCGGCAGCGGGCAGATAGTCTTGGCTGGCAAAGTCGGTGCGGGCGCTGTAGGACTCGGACTGGCGCACGCTGTCCAGCTGCTTCATCACAGCGCTCACCTTGTCGGCTTCCGCCACCACGGCGGCCACACCTTTGCGATCCGCCTCGGTCTGCAGGCTTTCTTCTACGGTTTTGCGGGCCTCGGCAATCATGACGCGGCCCTCTTTCAGCCGCTGATTGAGCATCTCTTCCACATGGGTCTCGCCGCTGGCAATCGCAGCGATGACGGTCTCCTGGGTCTTGAGCACCGCAGCCTGCCAGCGCAATGCCGACGTGATATTGGCCTCATAGCGCTGCACCGTGGCAACGGCGCTGTCCGTCAAGGCATTGGCCCTGTATTGCAAAAAACCACCAACGCTCAGCACCACTGCCAGCAATGCCACGATAGTGGTCCACAACTTTTGGGAGACACGCATATTCAGAAAGCTCATCTAGACCTCTTGCCAGGAAGACGCAGCACAGCCAGCGCTGTAATGCAATAAAGGCACGCCCAGAGACGCAGCACATGCGGTGCATGTACCGGTGAAGCAACCTGGCAACCGTGGCAAGGCATGCCGTAGGCCCATGGCTTTGCGCCCCCGTCTTTCGATCGGGTATGCCAAAGATTGTGGATTTTAAAAACATTTTGTTTCACATGTTTGCAATCCAAACAAACCCTTTAATTTGCCTCCATTTATCGAATGCAAGGCACAAAAAAAGCACCCGAAGGTGCTTTTTTTGGTTGCGGATGCAGTTACGCGCCAGGCGTCACTCTTCCACAAACGCTTCTTCGCGCTTGTTCTTCACCGCAGGCAGCGTCACGATGACCAGCAGCACCAGAGCCAGCAGCAGCATCACGGCAGAGATGGGGCGAGTCACGAAGACCGACCAGTCACCACGCGACAGCAGCAGAGCGCGACGCAGGTTTTCTTCCATCATCGGGCCCAGGATGAAGCCCAGCAGCAGCGGTGCAGGTTCGGTACCCAGCTTGTAGAACACATAGCCGATGAAACCGAAGATACCCACAAGCCACACGTCGAACTCGGAGTTCTTGGTGCCGTACACACCCACCGCGCAGAACAGCACGATGGCAGGGAACAGCCAGCGATAAGGCACGGACAGCAGCTTGATCCACATGCCAATCATGGGCAGGTTCAAGATGATCAGCATGGCGTTACCGATCCACATCGAGGCGATCAGGCCCCAGAACAGCTCGGGATTGCTGGTCATCACCTGGGGACCAGGCTGGATGTTGTGGATGGTCATGGCGCCCACCATCAGCGCCATCACGGCGTTGGGGGGGATGCCCAGGGTCAGCAGCGGGATGAACGAGGTCTGCGAACCGGCATTGTTGGCCGACTCGGGCGCCGTCACACCACGGATATTGCCTTGACCGAAAGGCACTTCACCGGGACGCAGCTTGGTCTTCTTTTCCAGGGTGTAGGAAGCGAAGGCCGACAGCATGGCACCACCACCGGGCAAGATGCCCAGGGCCGAACCCAGCAAGGTACCGCGCACCATGGCGGGGAACATCAGCTTGAAGTCTTCCTTGGTGGGCATCAGGCCGGTCACCTTGGCGGTGAACACCTCACGCTCATCATCGGGCTTGGACAGGTTGGCAATGATTTCACCGTAACCGAACACACCCATGGCGATCACCACGAAGTCGATGCCATCGGTCAGCTCGGGGATGTCAAAGCTGTAACGTGCCACGCCGGAGTTCACGTCGGTACCGATCATGCCGAACAGCAGACCCAGCACGATCATGCCCACAGCCTTCAGCAGGGAGCCGGAAGCCAGCACCACAGCGCCGATCAGGCCCAGGATCATCAGCGAGAAATATTCAGCAGGGCCGAACTTGAAAGCGATCTCGGTCAGCGGAGGCGCGAAAGCAGCCAAGATGATGGTGCCCACGCAACCTGCGAAGAACGAGCCGATACCGGCAGCAGCCAGCGCAGGGCCTGCACGGCCTTTGCGCGCCATCTGGTAGCCGTCGATCATCGTCACAACGGACGAGGACTCGCCTGGCAAGTTCACCAAAATAGCAGTGGTCGAGCCACCGTACTGGGCACCGTAATAGATACCGGCCAGCATGATCAGCGCAGCCACAGGGGGCAGCGAGTAAGTGGCGGGCAGCAGCATGGCGATGGTCGCCACAGGGCCCAGGCCCGGCAAGATACCAATCAGCGTACCCAGCACGCAACCGATCAGCGCGTACAACAGGTTCTGCATGGTGAAAGCCACGCCGAAACCAAGCGCCAAGTTGTCAAAGAGTTCCATTGTCTATACCTCCCGCACTCAGCCGGTAATAAAGGTCGGCCACACCGGGAACTGCAGGCTCAGGGCCCACACGAACACCACATAGCTGCCAACAGCCAACACCAGCGACAGGCCCAGCACTTCCTTGAGATTGAAGGTGTAGCCGGCGACGCTGGCGATCACCACCAGGGCGACGATGGCGACCATCAGGCCCAGGCCAGGGATGCCCCAAGCCGGGATACCCACCAACAAGATGCCGAAGGCAAAGTTGGCGGCCAGGATGAAGAACACCTGCTTCCAGGCCCACTTGCCAACCGGGTCACCATCATCGGGACCTTTGACCGTGGCCTGGAAGGTGATGACCAGACCGATCAAGGCCAGGATCACCCCCAGAATCAGCGGGAAGTAGCCGGGCCCCATGCGGGCCCCAGAACCGATGCTGTACTCGGTTGCGCCGATAGCGAAAGCGCCACCAACGGCCAAATACATCAAACCGGCAAAAAAGTCTTTTTGACTCTTGATTTTCACGAAAACGTCTCCTGTGACGGATTAACGACGGTTGGATTCTGTAAGCAAAGCATGGACGTTTTGATGTGGATTCCACCTACCAAACCCCTTGACTTCCACCCATCACGCCCCAGATGTCAGTGTTATCCCTGAGCTCGGCATCGCAACTCAAGGGTTTTCACCTGCCCACCATCGCCATGCATCGGCAAGCGCTGCAGCCATTCATGGCCCATGCGCCGCAAAGCCAGTCCTTGAGAGCCACTTGGGCAAGCCATTGCGCGCGAGGACAGGAGCGTCCCATGGCATTGGCATGACGCCACGGCGGCGGCCCAGGTCTGCCGCGGCGTTGGGGTTCGGTTTTTTGGCACGGCGGGTACAGCACCCGCACCAGGCGCAAAGCCGACGCGGCGTGTAACAGGCAGGCGGGAACGCCCAGCGCCATCGCCCGGCAGAGAGTGCCAGGGGAGCTTGGGCGTTGAGGGAGCAGAAGAAACCGCAAGCGGCCGTCAGTGCAGCCTATGCGGCCATCTCGACGATGGCGGCCCGTGGATTTTTCTCACCATCGGTGAGCTTGGCCTCAGACGCAGGAATACATGCAGGCCCTCGGTGATGCCGAAGGCCAGCGGCCCACAGCCATGGGCCGCTGCCGCCCGTTTCGTGGCCGCACACACCAGCTCTGCCTGGGCACTGAATGCACAGGCAAAACACGCTTTGGCCTGCGGGCTGGACTGAGATCGTGAACACGCTCTGAGAATGCTTTTACGCTCTCAAGCGTAGGTATCCACGTTATGCCCCAAGGCCGTGTCGTTGAAGCGCTGGCTGCTGCTGTTTGCCACCTCTTCCGAGGACCAATCCGTGGTGGGTGTCGCAGCAATGGCGGCCGCCGTGTCTTCGAGTTGTGTTTTTTGCAAATCCTGCTGCTCTTGAAGCGCCTTGATCTTGGCCAGCACATTGGCGGCCTGGGCACGCACCGGCAACTCGGCCTGCGACTGCTCATCGACCGACGCGCTGGTGTCTTGGAGCTTTTCGGCCAAATCCCTGAGCCTGTTTTGCAGCACGCCAATCTGGCTGCTGGCACTGAGCGTGCTGCGCGCCGGCGCAGCGCCATAAGATGCACTGGAGACGGAGGAAATCGACATGGTGCAACCTCTTCGAGGAATGGGTCAGGCAGCCGTCGTGCACAAGGCCTGTTGCTGCCGCCCTGTGCTCCCCTGCGTTCTGCCTCGAAGAATATTCACACAACCGTCCATCGCGCGCAAGCCTGCGAAAGAGGTAGGGCTTACTCACATTCGTCACAAAAGCTTGCCCTCACCAGCCCTTGCCTGCAGACCGGGACGTGACGCTCAGGCCTGCGGGTCTGCTACCACTGGCTTGAAGACTTTGAGCCACTTGGTGGCCGGCAAGTCCCAGCGCGCCTGCACGGCCTCGGCGCGGGCCTGCAACTGCTCGCGCGTAGGCCGACTGGCCACGCGCTGGGCCAGCACCACGGTATTGCCTTCGCGTGTGGGGCGAAACGCCCAGACATTCTCGGCCCCAAAGGCCGCGCTGATCTTGTCCACGCTGGCCTGGTAGCTGCTCATGCGGCCGAACAGATTCACCGTCATGCAGCCCTCGGGCGTCAGGCTGTCGCGGCAGTCGGCATAAAAGTCTTCGCTGTCCAGCACTGGGGCGGCGGCATTGTGGTCGTACAGATCCACCTGCAGCGCATCCACCCTGCCCTGCCACTCGGGGCGGCGGATTTCCACCGCCGCATCGCCCAGCACCACGCGCAGGCTTTCGCTGTCTGGCGGCAGCTTGAACCAGCTGCGGCAGATGTTCACCACCTGGGGGTTGAGCTCGATGGCCGTGGTCGGCATGCGCAGCTTTTTGTGGTGGAACTTGGTCAGCGCCGCCGCGCCCAGGCCCAGTTGCAGCGCCTGGCGTTCGCCCACGCTGGCAGGCTCCACAAACAGCAGCCAGGCCATCATGCGCTGCACATATTCCAGGTCGATCTCGAAGGGTTCCTTGAGCTTCATCGAACCCTGCACCCAGGGCGTGCCCAGGTGCAGATAACGGGAAATGCCATCGTCCGAGACGCTGACTTCGGGCAGCTCGTGAGCATCTGCTGCCGGTTTTTTGCGTGAAGCCATGTTCTCTATCTCTCTCTTCAATCCGGGTCCAACAATCCATATTCCGCCATCACCTGCTGCCAGGCCTGGCGTTTGCGCTCCAGACTCCAGCTGGCATTGGCCGGGCTGGTGGAAGGCAATTGGTGCACCTGCAGGCCCAGGCCATGCAGAGTGCGTGCATGTTTGGCGCTTTCGCCGCCGTTGTGCGCCACGGCCACCAGCTGCGGGCAGCGCTGCTTCAGTGCCGCAAAATCATTCAGCTGGGGATTGCGGATAGCGCTGTCCAGGCTGCCCTGGCGCTCGCAGCTGGCATACACATCCCACAGACCCAGCCCGCGCTCCAGCAGCCAAGCGCAGCGGCCGGCATAGCCTTCGCGTGGTGGCAGCGCATGCTGCGGCCACAGCAGCTGCAAGATGGGCCACAACTGGTTGCGTGGGTGGCCGTAATACTGCCGGGCCTGCAGCGAGGCCACGCCAGGAAAGCTGCCCAGCACCACCAGGCGCGTGCGCACATCAGCCACCGCAGGCAGGCCGTGCAGGCGCTGCGCGTGCGCAGTTTCAGAGCTGGAGGTACTCGCCATGGGCCGCGATTGTGCGGCACATGCATGCCGCACGCCCATGCCCGGGTATTGAAAATGCATAGCGACCTGCGCGCTGCCTGCTTGCTGGAGACTGCAAAACACTGTTTGCTCTGTGCACCACGCACTGCTGCCGTGCAGCGCGAAACGGCTCAGGCGGCAAAGCCCTTCAATCCGCGCAAGGCTGCGCGGGCATTGGCCGTGGTGGCGGCCTGCAAGTCCTGCAACGCCATGCCGCGCAGCTGCGCCACCACAGCGGCAATGCGCGGCAGCTCGGCGCTGGTGTTGCGCCCCTGGGGCTGGCCGGCAGCGCGCTGCTCGGCCGTGGTGTAGAGCCAGTGGGGGGGAATGTCGGGGGCATCGGTTTCCAGCACCAGGCTGTCCAAGGGCAGCGTGGCCGCCAGCGCACGCAACTTGAGCGCCCGGTCATAGGTCACCGCGCCACCAAAGCCCAGCTTGAAGCCCAGGTCGATAAAGGCCTGGGCCTGCTGCGCACTGCCGTTGAAGGCATGGGCAATGCCGCCCACCACGGGCGTGGCCCGCAGCACCTTGAGCAGCTGGTCGCTGGATTTGCGTACATGCAAGATCACGGGCAGGTCGAACTCGCGTGCCAGCGCAATCTGCTGCTCGTAAAACCAAGTCTGGCGTGCAGCATCCAGGCCGTGCACAGGCAAGGCCCCCACGCTCGCCCGCTGCGTGTGGCTCGCAGCCCCCCGAGGGGGCTGCTCTTTGCCTTGGGGCGGCCCGGCGGCAGGCATGCCCCCCACGCTCGCCCACTGCGTGTGGCTCGCTGCCCCCCCAGAGGGCTGCTCTTTGCCTTGGGGCGGCCCGGCGGCAGGCATGCCCCCCACGCTCGCCCACTGCGTGTGGCTCGCTGCCCCCAGAGGGGGCTGCTCTTTGCCTTGGGGCGGCCCGGCGGCAAAGAAATCCAGGCCGATCTCGCCCACAGCTACCAGGCGCGGGTCATGGCGGTGCTCGGCCAGCATCGCGTGCAGCGCGGCGATATCGCTCTCTTGCGCAGCTGGTGTGTACAGGGGGTGAATGCCCAGCGCATAGCTGTCCCCATGGCGCTCGGCCAGTGCGATTACCTGCGGCCAATGCGCACGTGCCACCGCAGGGATGACCACATGGCCCACCCCGGCCTGCGCCGCCTGCTGGCGCACGGCGTCGCGGTCGGCATCGAACTCGGGGGCATCCAGATGGCAATGGGTGTCTATCCACATGGCTGGGGATTTGCTATCCAAACAGGTGCTGACAGTGCTTTCCGGCATTGGGTTTCCGATGCTTTTCAATGGCAAACGCTTGTATTGGCTGCACAGCAAGCTAGCAAAACTTCTTCTTACCCTAGGCGCTCCAGCGCGGCCCGCATGTCCTCGCCCACCTGGGCCAGTCCAAAGGAGCGGCCATATTCCAGCACCAGCTTGCCCGCTGCGAAAAAGCGCAGCACGGGCAGGGTGAAAACACCTTGCTGGGCACAGGCTGCGGGCAACGCCTCACAGTCCACATAGGCCAGGGCAACTTCCGGAAAATCCTGGGCCACCATCTGCGCCAGCCTGGGCTTGAGGGCCTGGCATACGCCGCAGTGCGCACCACCCCACAGCACCAGGGCCAGGGGCTTGCTCAGCCATTGCTGCAGCGCCTGCTCCGAAGCCATGGGTTGCCAGTGGGCCGGGTCTGCACTCACGCCAGCTGCCCCTGGTCCAGCCGCACCACGCGGTCGCAGCGCCCGGCCAGGGATTCGTCGTGCGTCACCATCACAAAGGCCGTGCCATGGCGCTGGGCCAGGTCCAGCATCAGGGCGAACACGCCGTCGGCCGTGCCACGGTCCAGATTGCCTGTGGGCTCGTCGGCCAGCACGCAGGCGGGCTGGGTGACCAGGGCGCGGGCAATGGCCACGCGCTGGCGCTCGCCGCCCGAGAGCTCGGCAGGCCGGTGGTCCAGGCGTGGCGCCAGGCCCACAGCCTCCAGCATTTGCGCCGCACGCTCCATGCACAGCGTCTGCGCTTCGCGGCGTATGCGCAGCGGCATGGCCACGTTTTCCTGGGCGGTGAACTCGGGCAGCAGGTGGTGGAACTGGTAGATAAAGCCCAGATGCTGGTTGCGCAACACGCCCTGCTTGTGGGGGCTGAGTTGGTTCAGGGGCTGGCCCATGAGCTGCACGCTGCCGGTGCTGGGTGCATCCAGCCCGCCCAGCAAATGCAGCAAGGTGCTCTTGCCCGAGCCGGAGGCGCCAACGATGGCCAGCGTCTCACCCGCATGCACCTGCAAATCCACGCCGCGCAGCACATGCACGTCCAGCCGGCCTTCGGTAAAGCGCTTGCCCAATCCACGGGCTTCCAGAACGACTTGCTTACTCATAGCGCAGGGCCTCCGCCGGGTTCACGCGGCTGGCCCGCCAGCTGGGGTAAATGGTGGCCACAAAGGCCAGGATGAGGGAGATGACACCAATTGGCACGATGTCGCTGCTTTGCGGCTCACTGGGCATCTTGCTGATGAGGTAGATGTCCTTGGGCAAGAAGCTGGCGCCTACGGCATGCTCAATGGCCGGCACGATGACGTCGATATTGCAGGCCACCAGCAGGCCCAGGGCCAGGCCGCTGAAGGTGCCGATCACGCCCACCATGGCGCCCTGCACCATGAACACGCCCATGATGCTGGAGGGCGATGCACCCAGCGTGCGCAAGATGGCGATGTCGGCGCGCTTGTCGGTCACCGTCATCACCAGGGTGGACACCAGATTGAACGCGGCCACGGCCACGATCAGGGTCAGGATGATGAACATCATGCGTTTTTCCACCTGCACGGCGGCAAACCAGGTCTTGTTCTGCTGCGTCCAGTCGCGGATGTAGAGGCGGTCGGTCAATGTATTGGCCAGTTGCTGGGCCACCGTGGGCGCCGCATGCAAATCCTGCAGTTTCAGGCGCACACCGGTGGGGCCTTCCAGGCGGAACAGGCGTTGCGCATCTTCGTAGTACAGCATGGCCAGGGCCGAGTCGTATTCGTAGTGGCCGGAGTCAAAAGTGCCCGACACCGTCATCTGCTTGATGCGCGGCACCACACCGGCCGGCGTCACCTGGCCGCCCGGGGCGATCAGGGTCACCACATCGCCCACGCGCACACCCAGCGCCAACGCCAGCTCGCTGCCCAGCACCACGTTGAAGCTGCCTGACGTCAGCGTGGCCAGGGCTGGCGCGTTGTGGCTGGCCACATCGGTCACCTCGCCCTCATGCGCCGGGTCAATGCCGCGCACCATGGCGCCTTTCATGTCTTCACCGCGCGCCAGCAATGCTTGTGCCGCTACAAAAGGAGCAGCACCCAGCACGGCGGGATTGCGCTTGGCCTCGGCCATGGTGCGGGCCACATCGGGCAGGGCCGCACCATCGGGGGCAAAGATTTCGATGTGCGAGACCACGCTCAACATGCGGTCGCGCACCTCTTTTTGAAAGCCATTCATCACGCTCAGCACAATGATCAGCGCCGCCACACCCAGGGCAATGCCCAGCATGGACACACCCGAGATAAACGAGATAAACCCGTTGCGCCGCGTGGCGCGGCCGGCGCGCGTGTAGCGCCAGCCCAAAGCCAGTTCGTAGGGAAATTGCATGGTGGCCGCATTGTGGCATTGCCGGTACAAGCCCAGACCCAGGCCGGCTTTGCACAAAGATCAGACCCAGCCCATGGCTCCCAGCAGGGCACCGGCGCCCAGCATCCACAGCAGGTGCATCCGGGTCTTCCAGACCAGCAGCGTGGTCACTCCAGCCAGCAGCCAGGGCACCCAGGCCTGGGCGGCGCCGGTCTCGCGCGCGGCCAGAATCCAGCCCGTGGCCAGCACCAGGCCCACCACCAGCGGCATCATGCCCCAGCGAAAGGCCCGCACCGAGCGACGCATGCGGTTCTGGCGCATCCAGCGCGTGCTGCTCCACACCAGGATGGAGCTGGGCAGCAACATGCCGACCAGGCAAGCCAGGCAGCCGGCCAAGGCCACCAGCCAGGTGACGGCACCCCGGTCCGGCCCCACGGCGTTCAGGCCGATGTTCCAGCCCAAAAGCGCTACATACATGATGTTGGGCCCCGGTGCGGCCTGGGCAATGGAGATGGCGGTGGAGAACTGGTCGCCGGACAGCCAGGCCCGGACCTCCACCACATGCCGGTACATATCAGGCGCCGTAGCCATGGCCCCGCCCACGGACAGCAGGGACAGCGACAGAAAATAGGCCGTCAGCTGCAACCAGCCGGCTGCATCCAGCACCAGGGGAGTCAAGGCCGCGCTCATGACAGCCTGCGCCAGGTCAGCCAGCAACCCAGGCCCCCCACGACAGGCAGCACCCACCACAGCGGCCATTGCCGCCACACCATCAAGGCGAAAGCGGCGCTTGCCAGCACCCAGCCCAGCCACAGCGGCAGCGGGTGGCCCTTGAGCCCGGCCGACAGCTTGATGCCCGTGCCCAGCACCAGGCCCGCAGCCACGGCCCCCATGCCGCGCAAGGCGCCGGCCACGGCCGGGTGGTCGGCCCACTGCAGATACAAGCTACCCAGTGCCAGCACCAGCACCGTGGGCGCCAGCAGCATGCCGGCCATGGCGGCCAGTGCGCCGCGCAGGCCAAAGTGGCGCTCGCCAAACATCACACACAGATTGACCACATTCGGCCCGGGAAACACCTGGGCGGCCGCCCAGTCCTGCAAAAAGGCTTCCTGCGTCATCCAGCGGCGGCGCTCCACCAGCTCACGCTGGATGACGGCCATCACGCCGCCAAAACCTTGCAAGGCCAGCCAAGTAAATGCCCAGAAAAGTGCTGCCGGAGAAGCCGGAGCGCAAGGCGCCTGCTCTACGGCAGGCGAAGACCCATACTCCACCATGAAACTCCCACGCCAACGTGCAAAAAGCGCATGTTAGTACAGGGGGGCAGCAGGCACGCTCACCCGTGCCACACGGCTTGCAGCCGGCTCCAGCCGACGCCGCCCCGGCAGGGTGAACAAAATGCGTAAATCGGTGGGTTTCAGGCTTTGAATGACGATGCTGCCGTCCCGGTGCAAATAAATGCGCATGGGTGGCTCCTCATGACCGTCGCAGTAACACACGGCCTTATCCAGATCTTTCCAGCCATTTTCGGCATTCAGGCGCAGCCTGTTGAGCCTGTCCAGGTGGCCCGCGCTGCTGCCGCAGTCCTTGTGCACCTGCCACCAATAGGCTGCCACCGCGTCATGGGCTTCTTGTGCACTGGTGCAGGGCTCTATCCCCTGCAGGTGCTCAATCAGCATGGCAACTCGCATTTCAAAAGAATAGTGAATCAGAGGTGCCGGCATCTGTATGTCTTTGAGATGATTTTTACAATTATTGGCGTTACTTTGTTTCAAATCAACACTGAAATTACAGCTTCCCTGCAGCCTTGATAGTTAATACCAACAACATCCCTGCGCAAACGCTTTTTGGTGCATGGCCGACAATACGTCCCCATGCCTGTCCCGCCGCTGCCCTTCCCCCACCACACCGCCCCTGCCGCTAGCGGTCACCGCCATGTGCTGATTCCCTATGCCGCCGTGGCCGGTATGGAGCAGGCACTGCAACTGCCCCACCTGGATGCCTTGCTGGCCCGACTAGTGAGCGCAGACACACTGGATGGCGAGGAAGAAGACCTGTGCCCACCACATGAGCGCATGGCAGCACACTGGCGCGGCTGGGCTGATCTGGCGGCCGCACACAAAGCATCCCTGCCCTGGGCCGCGCTGGCCGCCAACCAACAGCCGGACTGCAGCGCCCAGGGAACCGCCGCAGGCGCCTGGGCCTTTCTGACACCCTGCCACTGGGCCGTGGGCACCGACCAGGTCCGGCTAGACAACCCCACCGAGCTACAGCTGGACGAGACCGACTCCCGCGCCCTGCTGGCCGTGCTGGCACCCTGGTTTGCGGAAGACGGCCTGCAGCTGCATTACGCCCAGCCCGACCATTGGCTGGTACAGGGCTCGCCGCTGCAGACGCTGCAATCGGCCTCGCTGGACCGGGTGCTGCTGCGTGATGTACGCCATTGGACGCCCACCACCTCCGCCACCTTGCCGCTGCAGCGCCTGCACAGCGAGGTGCAGATGCTGCTCTACACCCACCCCTTCAACGAAAGCCGTGCCGCGCGCGGCCTGCCGCCCGTGAATGCTTTTTGGCTGCATGGCGTGGGCAAGCTGCCCGCTGCCAAGGCTGCGGTGACCACAGCCCAACCCGAAGTGTGGGAGAGCCTGCGCGCGCCCGCGCTGCTGGGCCACAGCCGTCTGTGGGAGCAGGCCTGGAGCGCGCTGGACGCAGGCCCCATGGCCGCACTGCTGCAGCATGTGCAAGCCGGCGGCAGCGCCAGCCTGGCACTGTGCGGCGAGCGCAGCGCCCGCAGCTACAGCACGGGCCCACGCGGCCTGGGCCAACGCATTCGCAGCCTTTTGACTCCCCAGCGCTTTGACAGCGTGCGTAAAGCGCTATGAAAATTATTGCAAAAGAGATTTCTGAAGCCACCGTGCAACAGCTGGTGACCGCCGGCGTGCACCCACTATGGGCCCGCCTGTATGTGGCGCGCGGCGTGTGCTCCACCGACGAGCTGGACCCTGCCCTGGCCAAGCTGCTCCCTCCTTCCACGCTGTTGGGCGTGGAGCAGGCGGCCCGCGTGCTGGCCGATGCCATCGCCCGCCAACAACATATCTGCATCGTGGCCGACTACGACTGCGACGGCGCCACCGCCTGCGCCGTGGCCCTGCGCGGCCTGCGCATGCTGGGCGCACACCAGGTCAGCTACGAGGTACCCGACCGCGTGGTCGATGGCTATGGTCTGTCCGCCCCCATTGCCCGCCGCGTCAAGGACAAGGGCGCCGATGTGCTGGTCACCGTGGACAACGGTATTGGCAGCCTGGATGGCGTCGCGGCCGCCATGGCCCTGGGGCTGACCGTGGTGGTCACCGACCACCACCTGCCCGGCGAGCAACTGCCCCTGCCCCACGCCATGGTCAACCCCAACCAGCCGGGCTGCGGTTTCGAGAGCAAGGCCCTGGCCGGCGTGGGCGTGATGTTTTATGTGCTGCTGGCCCTGCGCAGCGAGCTGCGCGCGCGTGGTGTCTGGGACCAGGCCAGCCAACCCAAGCTGGACCAGCTGCTGCCCCTGGTGGCCCTGGGCACCGTGGCCGACGTGGTGCGACTGGACAGCAACAACCGTCGCCTGGTGGCCCAAGGACTGCAACGCATACGCAAAGGCCATATGCAGGCCGGCATACGCGCGCTGTACGAGGCCTCGGGCCGTTCCTTTCAGCAGGCAGCCACCTTTGACTTCGGTTTTGCCCTGGGCCCGCGCATCAACGCCGCAGGCCGCCTGGCCGACATGACCATAGGCATCGAATGCCTGACCACCGACAACTACGAACACGCATTGGAGCTGGCCCGCACCCTGGACCGCATCAACCGTGAGCGCCAGGAGATCGAAGGCGGCATGCGTCTGCAGGCCTTCGCTCTGGCCGATGAGCTGTTCGAAGATGGCATCACAGCCCCACCAGCCGTGAGCGTGTTCGACCCCGACTTTCACGAAGGCGTGGTGGGCATCGTCGCCTCCCGCGTCAAGGACAGGCTGCACCGCCCCACGTTTGTGTTTGCTGCCAGCCAGGCGCCGGGCAAGGAGCATGAGCTCAAAGGCTCGGGCCGCTCCATTCCCGGCTTTCACCTGCGCGACGCGCTGGACCTGGTGGGCAAACGTCACCCTGGCCTGTTGCTGCGCTTTGGCGGCCATGCCATGGCGGCCGGCTGCACCATCGACGAAGAGGGTTTTGAGCAGTTCGAGCAGGCCTTTTCCCAGGTGGCCCAGGAATGGCTGGACGCGGCCACGCTGACCCGCTGCGTGGAAACCGACGGCCCGCTGCGCGCCGAATTCCGCCAGGCCGAGATGGTGGAGCGGCTGAACCTGGATGTCTGGGGCCAGGGCTTTGCCCACCCCACGTTCAGCGAGGAGGTGGAAGTCGTCTCCCAGCGCCTGGTGGGCGAAAAGCATTTGAAGCTGCAGCTGCGCCACCAGGGCGATGTGGTGGACGGCATCTGGTTTGGCCGCACCGAGCCCGTGCCTGAACGCGTCTATATGGCGTTTCGCCTGGACATCAACGAATGGCGCGGCGAGCGCAAGGTGCAGTTTCTCATTGAGGGGGCGGAATGTTGACCCCTGAGTGCTGATCCCCCCTGAGCCGCTGCGCGGCTTCCCCCCAGGGGGACGACACCAGCGCGGCGGGGCGGGGCGGGGCGGCCCTTGCGCGGCGTCTCTGACTTGGGCTGCGCCAGTTTTATGTGATAGGGGCCACAGCAAAAGCACTGGGCAGCGTAGAAATCCCCATGACCACATGCATTCTCCGCGGCGTGGCCGGCGTAGGCCCTTGCGCGGTGTCTCTGGCGAAAGAGGTTCTGCATACGCCAGAGGGACGTTTGCTTAGCACCTTGGGATTGCTCCTTCCCCCGTTGGGGGAAGGCGGGGATAAGGGCCTGCCCCCGCTATTTCTCCCCCGCACTGAAGCGGGTGAGGTTGCCGGCCTAGGCCGGCACATTCACAGAGCGCTGCAGCAGGTCACATCAAAAGGTTTCCCACTCATCATCGTCCGCACTGGCAACGGTGCTGGCGCCTGCGGGTGCGGGCCTGCGCAATGCCGGTGCTGCAGCGGGTGGTGTGGCGGCCGGACGTGCTGCGGCGACAGGGGCTTTGGCCGGGGCCAGCGCCGCAGGTTTGGCGGCCTGCTGACCAGAGGCCTGCGGACTACGGGGCGCAGCCACCGATGGGGTGGCTGCCGGCATGCTGCGGGGGGCGGCCACGGGCGCACGGCGCACCAGGCTTTCCTGTCCCACCTTGAACACTGCCACCACCTGCTCCAGGCGCAGCGCCTGCTCGCGCATGGCCGTGGCCGCTGCCGTGGACTCTTCCACCAGCGCCGCATTTTGCTGCGTCATCTGGTCCAGGTTGCTGATGGCACTGTTGACCTGGCCTATGCCGTCGCGCTGCTCGTTCGAGGCGGCCGTGATCTCGGCAATCAAGTCCGTCACCCGGCGCACGCTTTGCACAATCTCCTGCATGCTCTGGCCGGCCTGCTCCACCTGCTGCGAGCCCGACTCCACATTGCTCACGCTGGTGGTGATCAAGGCCTTGATTTCCTTGGCGGCCTCGGCGCTGCGACCTGCCAGGGAACGCACCTCGCCGGCCACCACGGCAAAGCCACGACCTTGCTCGCCCGCACGGGCGGCTTCCACCGCCGCATTCAGCGCCAGGATATTGGTCTGGAAGGCAATGCCATCGATGACGCCGATGATGTCGCTGATACGGCGGCTGCTGTCGGTGATTTGCTGCATGGAATGCACCACCTGTTGCACCACGGCGCCGCCACGCTCTGCGGCCTGGGCCGCCGTGCCCGCCAACTGGTTGGCCTGCCGCGCCGTCTCGGAGGACTGGGTCACCGTGGAGGTGAGCTCTTCCATGCTGGCAGCGGTTTCTTCGAGATTGGCCGCAGTCTGCTCGGTACGTGCCGACAGGTCCTGGTTGCCGGTGGCGATCTGGCCGGAGGCCGAGGACACCGACTCCACACCCGTGCGCACCTCGCCCACCACGGAGCGCAGCTTGCTGGTCATGGTGGCCAGGCTGCGCAGCAGATGGCCCATTTCATCCTGGCGGTCGTCATGCACATCCACCGTCAGATCGCCATCGGCAATCTGGTCGGCCAGATGCACTGCCCGGTCCAGCGGACGGGTGATGGAGCGCACGATGGCGCCCGCCAGCATCAGGCCCACCAGCACCAGCAGCAGGCTGCAACCTGCGGCAATGCCGTAGGCCTCCACACGCTTACGCTGGCCGTCGGCCTTGGCCACCTCACGCATCTGCTCCTGGATGGCGATGAGCGCCTCTTGTTCCTTGACGTACTGGATGGCCGAAGGACGCAGCTGCTTGTCCACAATCTCGTTCACCGCCAGCATATCGCCCTGGCCGCGCACATCCTGGGCCTTGGCGATATCGGCCAGGGTCTGGGTGCGCGCCTTGGCCACCTTGTCCAGCTGGGCCTTTTCCGCCGGGGTGTCGGCGGCTTCCACCACCTGCCTCTGGATTTCGGTGATCCGAGCCGTGCCACCGGTGGCCAGCTGCTTCATCTGGTCGACGATGTGGGCTTCTGACGACATCACGGCCACCACATAACGCTCGACTGCCACCTCCGTCATGCCCTTCCAGTTCATGGACAGCACGATGCGCTTTTCCGCGAGCTCAATCTGCTTGGCGACCTGGGTGTCCAGGCGGTCTGAATACACCATCAGACCAAAAGTCAACAGCACCATGGCTGTCATCGAGCCCACCACCACGGCCCACAGCTTGTGGGTGACACGAATGTTCTGCAAATTCATGAAAATCGTCCTAGCGCAACACCAACGAAAGACAAGCGGGCAAAGCTACCCGTGCTCATTCTGTAGGAGCAGACCCGATCAACGGTACTGGTCCAGCACCGATTGACAACTTCCTTTGTTTCATGTCATTTCATTGCGCTGCAGCATTGGCGGGAATCCCACAAGGCGGGCCAGCCTGCAACCCATGATGTGTCCGCCTTAGAACGCCTTGTAGCCTTTGGCACTGGTATCCCCAGCCACCAAGGGGCGCGCCAGCTGCAGGCGCGGCGACGGCGACGACCTCGGCGCCTGGGCGCGAGGTACGGCTGCGGCACGCACCAAGGTCTTTGCGGCCAGGGCCGAGGGCCTTGCCACCTGCTGCGTTGGCGGTGCGGACTGCGCCTGCCCCACCTTGAACACCGCCACCACCTCTTCCAGGCGCAGCGCCTGCTCGCGCATGGCCGTGGCCGCTGCTGCGGACTCCTCCACCAAGGCGGCGTTTTGCTGCGTCATCTGGTCCAGGTTGCTGATGGCACTGTTCACTTGGCCTATGCCGTCGCGCTGCTCGTTCGAAGCGGCCGTGATCTCGGCAATCAAATCCGTCACATGGCGCACGCTTTGCACAATCTCCTGCATGCTCTGGCCGGCCTGCTCCACCTGCTGCGAGCCCGACTCCACATTGCGCACGCTGGTGGTGATCAAGGCCTTGATTTCCTTGGCGGCTTCGGCACTGCGACCGGCCAGGGAGCGCACCTCGCCGGCCACCACGGCAAAACCACGGCCTTGCTCACCCGCACGGGCCGCTTCCACCGCCGCATTCAGCGCCAGGATGTTCGTCTGAAAAGCAATGCCATCGATGACGCCGATGATGTCGCTGATACGGCGGCTGCTGTCGGTGATTTGCTGCATGGACTGCACCACCTGCTGCACCACGACGCCGCCACGTTCGGCAGCCTGGGCCGCCGTGCCCGCCAGCTGGTTGGCCTGGCGCGCCGTCTCGGAGGACTGGGTCACCGTGGAGGTGAGCTCTTCCATGCTGGCAGCGGTTTCTTCGAGGTTGGCTGCGGTCTGCTCGGTGCGAGCCGACAGATCCTGGTTGCCAATGGCCATCTGGCCGGCAGCCGAGGACACAGCCTCCACGCCCGCGCGCACCTCAGCCACCACCGAGCGCAGCTTGGCAGCCATGGCGGACAGGCTGCGCAGCAAGGCCCCCAGCTCATCCTGGCGCGCGTCCTGCACATCCACCGTCAAATCACCCGCCGCAATCTGCGCCGTGGCCGCCACGGCACGGCCTAGCGGCAAGGTGATCTGGCGAATCATGGCCCGCGCAATCAACAGGGCGATCACCAGCACAAGCGCCAGGGCGCCCCCTGCCATCCACTGCAGCTGCAAGCTGCGCACCTGGTCTTGCTCCAGAACGCCATCGCGCAGCTTTTCCTCCAGTTGCACCAGGGCCCGTAAGGCCTCTACATAGGAGGACACGGCCGGCACAAAGCTGCCTTCCATCAATTGCTTGGCCTGCGCAGCAGAGCCGGCCACATGCAGGCGATCCAGCGCCTGGTGGATGGACAGCATCTGCTCGTGGGCCGCGCGAATGCGTTGCAAGGCCTGCTGGCCGGCGGCCGAATTCAGCCTCCCCTCCAACTGCTGCTGCAACGCAGCCGAGCGGGCATTGGCCTCCCGGCTGCGCTCTGCCAGTGCCTGAATGACCGCAGGCTCGTTGGACAGGGATGCCACCGTCACACTGCTGGCCGCCAGTTCGTTGATGGCGCGCCATTGCTCGGCCAGGCGGATGCGCTGTTCATAGTCCTGCACTTTTTCGCGGATCTCGGTGTGGCTTTGCGCCATCACATAGAGCAGGCCACTGCCCAGGCCGCCCATGGCCAGTACCACCATGCTCACCAGCGCCCAGATCTTCAGGGCCACGGAAAGGTTCTGGGTTTTCATCGCTGCATGGGGCCATGCCCTCAGTTGCCAACCGGTGCGGGAGATACCGCCCATCTAGAAAATCTAGCGCATTGCACCGACGCCTGCGCAGCAATTTGTAAGGGCCTGTTATCCCTTGCAGGCCCCCAAAAATCTGCTGCTGCGCCTTCCATGGATAGGGCAAACGGTCGGCAAAAAAGTTACCTACATGCACGCCCGCACCACAGGCTTTGCCCTGCTGCCACCGCACAGATTGCGGCCCCACGAAAACGGCCCCTGGCGGGCACTTCTACAATTGCCGGTGCACATGCCCTACTTGAATGCCGATCTCCACAGCCACTCCACGTTCTCGGATGGCACGCTGTCGCCTGCACAGCTGGCAGAACGCGCCCGCCGTGGCGGTGTGGACCTGTGGGCACTCACCGACCACGACGAGCTGGCAGGCCAGGCAGCAGCCTGCGCTGCCGCCCATGCCCTGGGCATGGACTACCTCACGGGGGTGGAAATTTCGGCCAGCTATGCCGGCCACACCATCCATATCGTGGGGCTGGGCTTTGACGTCCAGCACGAGGTGCTCCAGCAAGGATTGCACGCTCTGCGCCACAGCCGTGGGCCGCGCGCGCAAGAGATGGCACGCCAGCTGGAGGCCGCCGGCATTGCCGGCGCCTACGAAGGTGCGCTGCGCTATGTGGGCAATCCCGCGCTGATCTCCCGCACCCATTTCGCCCGTTTTCTGGTGGAGCGCGGCATCTGCACCAGCATGGGCGAGGTCTTTCAGCGCTTTCTCACCGAAGGCAAGCCCGGCTTTGTGCCCCAACGCTGGGCCAGCGTGGCCGAGGCTGTGGGCTGGATCACCGCAGGCGGCGGCGTGGCCGTGCTGGCCCACCCGGCGCGCTACGGCCTGGACGCCACGCTGGAGCATGCGCTGTGCAGCCATTTCGTGGCCTGCGGCGGCCAGGCCGTTGAAGTGGTTTGCGGTGGCCACACCACCGCAGAAGCCGCCCGCTATGCACAGCTGGCCCAGGACCTGGGGCTGCATGGTTCACGCGGCAGCGACTTTCACAGCCCGGCCGAGTCCCGCGTGGACCTGGGCTCCCTGCCTTCTCTGCCCTCGGCCCTGCCCCCGGTATGGGCCCTGCTGGCTTCTCGCATCCAACGCGCCCCGCAGCCCGGGCGTGACCCAGCCTAAAGACATGCCATGGCCCAGTATTTCGAGATTCACCCCCTCAACCCCCAGCCCCGCTTGCTGCAGCAAGCCGTGGACATCTTGCAGCACGGCGGCGTGCTGGCCGTGCCCACCGACTCCAGCTACGCCCTGGTCTGCCACCTGGACGACAAGCACAGCGTGGACCGCCTGCGCCGCATCCGCCAGATCAATGACAAACACCATCTGACCCTGCTGTGCCGCGACCTGTCCGAGCTGGCCAATTACGCCCGTGTGGACAACCGCCAGTTCCGCCTGATGAAGCTGGGCACGCCCGGTCCCTATACTTTCATCCTGGACGCCACCAAGGAAGTGCCACGGCGCGTCAGCCACCCGGCACGCAAGACCATAGGCCTGCGTGTGCCCGAGCACAAAGGTCTGCAGCAGTTGCTGGAGCTGCACGGCACCCCCCTGCTGGGCACCACGCTGATTGCCCCGGACGACACCGAGCCGCTGAACGACCCCGAGGACATCAGCGAACGCTTTGACAAGCTGCTCGATGGCATCGTCGATGCCGGCGCCTGCCCCATGCAACCCACCACGGTGCTGGATTTGACACCTATGTACACGGGCGGCGATGCGCTGCTGGTGCGCCAAGGCCAGGGCGACCTCCAGGCTTTGGGGCTATAAACCTATTCCCTCACCCTTTTTCGCAACGACGTGGACGCCTCCGAACTCATCCAAACCGTGCTCATCTACGCCCTGCCCGTGCTGTTTGCAATCACGGTGCACGAGGCCGCCCATGGCTATGCAGCACGTCACTTTGGCGATCCCACGGCCGCCATGCTCGGCCGGCTGACCTTGAACCCGCTCAAGCACATCGACCCCATAGGCACGGTGCTGATGCCTTTGCTGCTGTATTTCTCCACCTCGGGGGCCTTTCTGTTCGGCTATGCCAAGCCCGTGCCCGTCGACATCAGCCGCCTGCGCCACCCCAAGCGCGATATGGTGTGGGTGGCGCTGGCAGGCCCGGCCTCCAACTTCATCCAGGCCATTGTCTGGGCCGCTTTGCTGATGGTCCTCATGGTTTCCGGCGTGCAAGAGCGATTTTTCATCGCCATGGCACATGCCGGCGTCCTCACCAACCTGGTGATGTGGGCCTTCAACCTGTTTCCGCTGCCCCCCCTGGACGGAGGCCGCATTGTGGCCGGACTGCTGCCGCCCAAGGCAGCCTACTGGTTCTCGCGCGTGGAGCCCTTTGGCTTTTTCATCGTGCTGGCCCTGGTGCTGATGGGCGTGGTGGGCCAACTCTGGCTGATGCCCCTGATCCAATGGGGCTACGAAGCGCTGGACTGGATACTCACGCCCCTGGCCCGTTTACTGACCTGACCCTGATAGAGTGCCGGCTCCCTGCCGGCCTGGCTTTCGACTGTTTGCATCCATGACGACTACCCGCTACCTCACCGGCATCACCCCCTCCGGCACGCCCCACCTGGGCAACTACGCCGGCATGATGCGCCCTGCCATTGCCGCCAGCCGCTCTAAGGAAGTGGAGAACTTCTATTTCCTGGCCGACTACCATGCACTGATCAAGTGCCAGGACCCCGAGCGCGTACAGCGCTCCACCCTGGAAATCGCCGCCAGCTGGCTGGCAGCAGGCCTGGACCCGGCCCATGTGACCTTCTATCGCCAGTCGGACATCCCCGAGATTCCCGAACTGACCTGGTTCCTCACCTGTGCCACCGGCAAGGGCCTGCTCAACCGCGCCCATGCCTACAAGGCCGCCCAGGACAAAAACCAGGAAGCCGGCCGCGACAGCGATGACGGCGTCAGCGCCGGCCTGTTCATGTACCCCGTGCTGATGGGCGCCGACATCCTGGCCTTCAACGCCCACAAGGTGCCCGTGGGCCGCGACCAGATCCAGCACATCGAGATGGCCCGCGACATGGCAGCCAGCTTCAACCACCTGTACGGCGAGTTTCTGACCCCGCCCGAGGCCGCCGTGGACGACAACGTGGCCCTGCTTGCCGGCCTGGACGGCCGCAAGATGAGCAAGAGCTACAACAACACCATTGCCTTGTTCACGCCGCCGGCGCAGCTGAAGAAGTTGATTGGCTCCATCGTCACCGACTCCCGCGCTCCAGGGGAGCCCAAGGACGTGGAGGGCTCGGCTCTGTTCCAGATGTACCAGGCCTTTGCCACCGAGGCCGAAGCCGCCGCCATGCGCCAGGCCTTTGCCGACGGCATCGCCTGGGGCGACGCCAAGCAAAAGCTGTACGAGTGCATTGACCGGGAAATTTCCCCTATGCGCGCCCGCTACGAGCACCTGATGGCCCACCCCGCAGAGGTGGAGGCCATACTCCAGGCCGGCGCCGCGCGCGCCCGTGCCATCACCCGGCCGCTGCTGCAGCAGCTGCGCAGCGCCGTGGGCCTGCGCAATCTGGCCGCGCTGGGCCAGACCAAGGCTGCCAAGACCGAAAAAACCGCTTTGCCTGCCTTCAAGCAATACCGCGAGAAAGACGGTCTGTTCTACTTCAAGCTCACCACGGCAGGTGGCCAGGTGCTGCTGCAAAGCCAGGGCTTTGCCCAGCCCCGCGAGGCAGGCCAATGGATTGCCCGCCTGCAAGGCGAGGGCCAGGCCGCGCTGGCGGATTTGCACTCCCATCTGCAGCCCCTGCCCGAGGTGGAACAAAGCGAGATCGCAGCCGCCTTGCAGCAGTTGCAGGACGCGGCGGCACAAGACTGAAAAAACAACGGGCAATAGGCCGCAGCGCGGCTTTTGCGACAATCACAGCAAGATTCAGGGAGGCGGGCAGTATGCGCATTGCAGTTTTAGATGACGAACCACTGCAGCTGGAGCTGATTGAGCAGGTGGCGAGCCAGGCCGGCCATGTGTGCCGGCTGCATCGCAGCGGCGTGGCCTTTTTGCAGGATTTGCGCCGGGAAAGCTTCGATCTGCTGCTGGTGGACTGGGAGGTGCCCGACCTGTCCGGCCCGGAAATCGTGCGCTGGGCGCGTGAGAACCTCCCCGCAACGCTGCCCATTGTGTTCATCACCCACCGCAGCGAGGAAAGCGATCTGGTCGAAGGCCTGGCCTGCGGCGCGGATGATTTCATCGTCAAGCCCGTGCGCGTGGCCGAGCTGCAGGCACGCATTGCGGCCCTGCTGCGCCGCGCCTACCCCCAATCCAGGGGCGATGTGCTGGAGTTCGGGCCCTACCGCTTCACCCAGTCCAGCTTCATGGCCGAGTTCCAGGGCCAAAGCGTGGTGCTCACCCACCGCGAATTCGCGCTGGCGGTGCTGCTGTTCCAGAACGAGGGCCGCTTGATGTCACGCGACCACCTGCGTGAAGCCGTCTGGGGCCAGAACTCCGAAATGCTCTCGCGCACGCTGGACACCCATGTCTCGCGCCTGCGCCAGGTGCTGCAGCTGCGACCCGGGCAGGCTTACGCCATCTCGGCCGTCTACGGCCTGGGCTACCGCCTGGATGCCCAAGGCAGCACGGCGCCATCCGAAGCCCCCCACCGACCCGCCTAGAACAGCTTGCGGCCTCGCCCACCCGTAGAGGCCGCAACCTGCCACCTGCACTCGCCTGCCCATGCCTTCTCATCGCATCGCCCACGTCCGCTGGCCACAAGCTGCGGCCGCCAGCCTGCTGGCACTGGCCCTCACCGCCCAGGCCCAAACGCCTGCGGCCAGCGCTCCCACACGCCACCGCATCCTGACCGGCGATACGCTGGAGCAGCTGTCGCGCCACTATCTGGGCGACGGCTCCCTCTGGCCTGCGCTGCAACGCCACAACCAGGTGGGCAGCCCCTACCGGCTGCAGCCCGGCTCCGTGCTGGAGATTCCCTACCACCTGCAGCGCCTGGCCTCGGCCTCGGTGAGTTTCCTGCAAGGCAATGCCACCTTGCTGCCCCCGCCCTCTCGCAGCAGCCAGGCCGCAGAAACCCCGCTGCGCCCCGGCCAGGACCTGCCCGAAGGCAGCCGTTTGCGCGTCCCTCCCGACGCCTTTGTCAGCGTGCGCCTGGCGGACGGCACGCTGCTGCAAGTCCAGGCCGACAGCGAAATCCTGTTGCAGCAACTGCGCCGCAAGGGCCGCGCCGGTAGCCTGCAGTCCGTGGTCGATCTGCAGCGCGGCGCGCTCGATGCGGCCGTGCCGCCGCACAAGGGCCGGCCACCGGCGCTGGATGTGCGCACCAACGTTGCCACCAGCAGCGTGCGCGGCACGGAATTCGGCGTCTATCTGGCAGAGGACGGCAGCACCGTCACCACCGTGCAGCGCGGCGTGGTGCAGGTGCAATCGGCGCTGACGGCAAACGCCAACGCCCGCCTGCCCAAGGGCCAGGGCGCCGCGGTGGACCGCAGCGGCCAGCTGCAGCAAGCGGCCTTGCTGCCCGCGCTGCCCGCCAGCCAGCTGCCCCAGCTGGCCGAAGATGCCCAATGGCTGGACCTGCCCCTGCCCAGCCAGCCCACTGCTGCAGGCTATGTGGTGCAGGTCAGCGAGGATGCAGCCGGGCGCCAGGTGCTGCGCAATGGCCGCTTTGCGGGCGACACGGTGCGCTTTCCGGCCGTGCCCGATGGCAGCTATTTCCTGCAGGTACGGGCCGTGGACGGCCACGGCATTCCCGGCCTGCCGGCCCAGGGGCTGTTAAAGGTCAAGGCCCATCCTGTCCCGCCGCTCTACCAAACCCCTCCCGCCGCCGTGCTGCCCAGCGACGCGGTGGCACTGCACTGCACGCCGGTGCATGGCGCCACGGCCTACCGCATCCAGATTGCAGCCACCGGCCAGGACTTTGCCGCGCCGCTGCGCGACGAGGTGCTCAACACCTGCGCGCTGGAGACCGAAACCCTGCCCCGGGGCGAATACCGCTGGCGCACGGCCAGCATACGCACGCTGGACAACGGCCAGCCCGACCAGGGCCCGTTTGCCGCTGCACAGGATTTCCGCGCGGCCGAGCGCCCGCCCGTGCCCGATGCCGCCGCCCTGGCCTGGAACACGGCAGGCGGCCTGCCCACCATGCATTGGCAGGGCGAGCCCGGCCAGAGCTGGCGCATCGTCGTGGCGCGCGAGCCCGAGGCCCTGCAACCGCTGCTGGACACCCGGGTGGAACAACCGCAATGGGAAGCCTCCGAGCTCGGCCCTGGCCGCTACTACCTGCGCCTGCAGGCGCGCGATGCATCGGGTCTGGAAAGCGCCCTGTCCGCCGCCCGCGAGTTCACGCTGCGGCCCTGGGTGCGCGATGGCTTTGGCCGCCCGCTGCGCAGCGGCAACGGCCTGGACGTGATCACCGAGTAAGCCCGGGAAGACTCGCTGTCCATGCAGGCCCCCCATCGAAAAGAGAGCATGCTGTGCGCACAGCTTCTCGGTTTTGGACGGGTTTACCTTTGCAAGGCTTTTTCCACAAGCGATAGCAGCTACGCATTCCATAGCAGCAGGAATACGCCATGCGTGCCTGGCTGAGTCGGCTGCGCGCCAAGGGCCGCTGGCCCGAAAAACGGCTGGACCTGCGCCGGGAATGGGCGATTGTCAGCATCTGCCTGCTGGCCGCCGTCTGGTGGCTGGCCGGCCCCAAGCAGCTGGAGCGCAGCAATCTGCTGGTTCAGGATTTGTCGGCCCGGCTGCTGCAGCGCCCCGCCTCCAGCGAGGTGGTGCTGGTGGCCATCGACGAGCGCAGCATAGACGCCATAGGCCGCTGGCCCTGGCGCCGCGCCATCCATGCCCAGCTGGTGCGCCATCTTTCGGAACAGCAGCCCAAGGCCATAGGCCTGGACATTCTGTTCAGCGAAGAAGACCTGGACCACCCCACGGATGACGCCCTGCTGGCGCGCTCCATTGCCGACAGCGGCCGCGTGGTGCTGGCCGTGGCACAAGACGCATCGGGCCGCGCCGTGGGCCAGTTACCGGCGCTCACCCGGGCTGCGGCTGCCCTGGGCCATGTGCAGCTGCCGGTGGACACCGACGGCGGCGTGCGTCGCTTTGCCCCCATGACGGGGCTGGCTGGGCAGCAGCATCTGCACCTGGGCCTGGCCATGCTGTGCCTGGGCCAGCCCCAGGCCGCGCAATGCCAGCCGCCGCAGCCTCCACGCCAGCAAATAGGTTTTGCCAGCGGCAATCCGCCCTTCACCACCTATTCCTATATCGACGTGGTGCGCGGCGATATCCCCCCCAGCGCCTTCCGGGGCAAATACGTGCTGGTCGGCCAGACCGCCATCGGCCTGGCGCCGGGCTTTGCCACCCCGGCGCAGCAGGACATGCGGCACAGCCCCAATGTCAGCATGGTGGGCTACATCCTCAACGGCGCACTGCAGCAGCGCCATGCTGCCCCGGCCTCACCCCTAGTCAATCGCAGCTTCAACACCTTGCCCCTGCTGCTGGCCCTGGTGGCCCTGGCCATGCTGGGCCCCTCCGCCGCCCTGGCCGCCTGCGCCCTGCTGTGGAGCGCCACCTTGCTGGTGGCCGCCCTGGCCCCGCTGTGGTGGCAGCTGACACTGGCGCCCGCCGCCGCCTTGCTGGTGCTGGCCCTGGCCTATCCGCTGTGGAGCTGGCGACGCCTGAATGCCGCCGCGCGTTTTCTGGAGCATGAGATGCGCGATCTTTCGCGCAGCGGCGCCCTGGCCACACTACAGCCCGCCGGCATGGGCCAGGACATGCTGGCCCAGCGCATCCAGGCCGTGGAGCAGGCCTCGCGCCAGCTGCGCCAGCTCCACCATTTCGTCAGCGAAAGCCTGCTGCAGCTGCCGTCCCCCACCCTGGTCTGCGACCCACAAGGCCATATCTTGCTGGCCAACAGCGCGGCCCACCGCTATGCCCAATCGCTGGACCAGAATCTGCAGGAACGCCAGGACGTGCAGATCCTGCTGGCCGGTGCGCTGGACAACGACACCCAGGGCCCGCTGTTCGACCCCATGGCCCTGAAAGGCATGCAGGCCGCATTCCAGCGCGAAGGCCAGGACCGGCTGGGCCGCCACCTGCTGCTGGTGGGCCGCCCCTTTGCCGCCCCGCCCACCACCGGCTGGCTGCTGACGTTGGTGGACATCACCCGCATGCGCCAGGCCATGGCCCAGCGCGACCAGGCCATGCACTTCATCTCGCACGACATCCGTGCCCCCATTGGCGCCATCCTCACGCTGCTGGAGATGGACAGGGCCTTCGCCTCCACATCATCGATAGCGCTGGCGGCACGTGCTCCCCGCGATACCGAGGCCCGTATCGAACGCTACGCCAGAAGCGCCCTGGAACTGGCCGAAGACTTTGTGCACCTGGCGCGCGCCCAGCAACACCCGCCGCGCCAGGAGGCTGTGGAACTGGGGCAGCTGCTGGACCAGGCCCTGGACGACAGCTGGGCCCTGGCCCAGACCAAGCAGATCCGCCTGGAATGGCAGCCGCAGCAAGCAGAGGCTCTGACCACAGGCGACCCCAGCCAGCTGCGGCGCGTGCTGGTCAACCTGCTGGGCAATGCCATCAAATACAGCCCCGAAGGCAGCCGCGTGCACTGCAGCCTGGAGGTGCGCCCCGCCCACTGGGTGGTGGTGCTGCGCGACGAGGGCGACGGCATCAGCCCCGAGCAGCAAGCCACATTGTTTGCCCCTTTTGCACGACAGACCCAGCATGAGAACAGTGCCGTGCAGGGCCTGGGGCTGGGGCTGGCTTTTGTCCACACCGTCATGCAGCGCCATGGTGCACAGATCGAACTGAACAGCACCCTCGGCCAAGGCAGCAGCTTCCGCCTGGTATTCACCAAACGCCTGAGTGACCTTACGGCTTAGTTGGTCTGCCGTTTGGAGGCGGCCATACAGCACTTGATGCTTTGTTGCGCGCCCTTGCCGTACCAAAGTACTGTCAGCGGGCACGCGCCGCGCCTCAAGCGCTGTCTGGCCGTTGTGGTGGAAGGGTAACGCCCACTGGACTGCGCAGGCACGCTCCGGCAGACCTCGCCTCATCCCACAGCAAAGGCGCCATCCCCCTTGGAACGAGCAGAACATGCCCATGGGAGTTCTGTATGCAACCAAGACTTGGTTCGGCCCATGCCGCACAAACCGGCGCAGCCCAACTCAGAGACAGCGAGCAAGGGCCGCCCCGCAGCGAGGCTGTCGTCCCCCTGGGGGGAAGCGGCGCAGCCGCTCAGGGGGGAGTCAGGAAACGAAAAAGCCTCAGAGCGTTTCCACTCTGAGGCTTGTCGTTTTGGTGCGGCTGGCAGGAATCGAACCCACGACCCCTTGGTTCGTAGCCAAGTACTCTATCCAGCTGAGCTACAGCCGCCGAAGCCATGATTATATGCAGAAAAATCCCCCATTCAGGGAAAACGCGAATTTTTTCGCTTCTGCCTCTCAAAAAACTGCTTTTCCAGGCAGATCGGATAGCTGTTTATTTTCACAGTTATCTATAGTACTCATTCTCTCTAAGGCTTACACTGCATCACTGTACTGCTATTTGAAAAAGAGCAGACATGGTCTGTCCCCTGGGGCAGTGCATCTTTCCCCCGAGCCTGGCTGACGGTCTCCTGCGATGCCCCGCATGCAGCAGGAGCGCGCAGCTGCGTGTCCATGGCCTCCCGCAAGCGCAAGTCCTCCCTCGCTCCCCTGCACTGGTTTCACCGCCTCCGGCAACGCCTGACCGGGCGGACGGCCTGTTTCATCTGGGGCGCCCTGTTCGGCAATGCCGTGCTGGTGCAGACCCTGGGGCCCTGGGACTTGCTGACCCGCAGCCCCGAAAGCCTGTTGAGCGAGCGCTGGCGCCTGGTGTTGAACGATGCCCGCCAGCAGCTGCGTGGCTGGGGCCAGGCCTGGACCGATGACGCCACACGCCTCTTCAAACAGCGCGTAGGGGAATGGGCCAACGCTCCCGAAGCCACCATCTCCTTGCCGGCCCCGGCCGCCAGCACGGCAGATGACAGCTCGGCCTTTGCCGCCTGCAGCGACCAGTTTCCGCAGCGCCGCGCCCTGCAGCCTGCCAGCGTGGATGCGCTGTGGTCTGCCCGCGCCCTGTGCTCGGATGGCTTTGCCGTGTTGTATTCGGGGCGCACCAAGACCCCCATGGTGGTGGTCGAGCGCCTGAACCGCCACCGGCTGCAGCAGGCCGCAGGCCTGGCCCGCACCGATCGCTTCTATGCGGATGCCCGCGTGCCCGGATCGCAGCGCGCCGATCTGTCCGACTACCAGGGCAGCGGCTATGACCGCGGCCATATGGCGGCCGCCGCCAACCAGTACACTGCCAGCGGCATGGCCCAGTCATTTGCGCTGACCAACATGGTGCCGCAAGACCCCACCCACAACCGCAAGGTCTGGGCCAAGCTGGAAGCCGATGTGCGCAAATACGCCCAGCGCGCGGCCGGCGATGTGTTTGTCTATACCGGGCCGCTGTATACCGATGCCGCACCGCGCATGGGCAGCGGCCAGGTCTGGGTGCCCAGCCAGCTGTTCAAGCTGGTGTATGACGCCAGCAGCCAGCGCGCCTGGGCCTATGTGCTGCCCAACAATGCACAGGCCCAGATCCAGCGCCCCATGGACTATGCCGAGTTTGTGGTGCAGACCGGCTGGCATTTGCTGGCGGGGCTGCCGGTGCGGGCCGGGGTGCACACACCCTGAGCCGCTTCGCGTCTTCCCCCTCTCTGGCTTCGCCGGAGGGGGACGGCACCAGCGCGGCGGGACGGCCCTTGCGCGGTGCCCTGACCTATGCGGCGCCAATTTCATGCGCCATGGATATCAGCAACGCGGATGCATCACTGGAATGTCCCGCTGTGGGGACTGCGAGCAGGATGGTGCTTTATGAGGCGACCCTGTTTAGGCAGCGCCTGCTGGAAGAAGTAAGCGCGCTCAGCCCACGCGGCTGTCGTCGGCAGAGGCGGCCTGGGGCAGCTCCGCATCGGTGCGCAGGCGCACGCGCATCCAGAAGCCGCGCGCCTCACCAGGCTTGACCAGCTTGGTGCTGAGCTTGAGGCGCTTGAGCGGGGGCACCTCCACGCCATGCAGCGTGGGCATGCGGAAGATGGCTTCTTGCGAAGGCATCTTCCAGTACTGGTCGTAGCCCGCATGGTAGGAGACTTCTTCGCAGATGCCTGTGCGCTGCAGATCGGCCATCATGCGCGCCGTCAGCACTTCACCCTGGGCCTGGCCCAGGGCCTCGACCTTGATGACGCGCTGGGTATTGGGGCAGACATAAATCCAGACCTCCCCCGGCGCCTGCAAACCTTGCTCGACCGGTTTTTCCTGCACGGCACGTTCGGCGCGGCGCATGGCCTGGGACTCGTCCTTGCCCATGAAACGGCCACCCCCCACCTTGCTTTCAGCAGCAGGTGCAGCAGCGGCAGCTTCGCTGCCAGGCAGATTGGATTTCAGTCGGTCGAAAATACTCACAGATAACTCTCAGCGGTAGTGCGCTGCCTCCTCAGGCAAAGGCGTGGTTCTGGCCCGTATTGTGTCAAAAACAACGCGTCTTCGGGGCATGTTGGCCTTTGCGCATGGTCATTCCACCCAAGGACTGGGGCAAATCGATCCACTATCCCATTTTCAGGGTCAGTGCCGATTGACCTGCATCAAGCCGCCAGGTTTACGCCCCATCCACCAGGGCCAGCACCACGGCCGCGGCCGGGATATGCACCGCCACGGCCATGCCTTCATGCCAGGGCCCTTGCGCCCCGAAGCCCACCACGTGCACTCCACCGGGCAGGCGCACGGCCAGCTCATGGCTGTAGCCGCCCACCTCGGCATCCATGCGCGCCAGCGTGCCTTGCCAGTAGGTGGCTTGCAGACCTCGGTCCTGGGCTGCGTCCGCCTCTTCCAGCGACAGCACCTGCACGGCCGTGGCCTTGCACATGGCCAGCAGCTCCCGGCCTGGGGCCAGCGCCAGCAACTCGGCGCTTTCATGCGTGATCTGGGCCTGCAGCGCAGGGGGGGCAGTCTTGGCGTTTTTCGCGGTCGATGTGGCTGCGCAATGCAGCTGCACCATCACCCGGCTGCCCTCGGTTTGCAGCGCATCCACCGTGCAAGGCCATTGGTTGCGCATGCTGGTGCGCACGGCCAGGCGGGCCAGCACCGGGGGCGGCAGGCCCGCGCCTTGCAACCGGGCCAGCACTTCGGCGCGGGCCTGCTCCATGGCGTCGGCCGCACGCAGCAGGGCATGGCCGGCCGCCGTCAGCGTGGCGCCGCCCCCGCCGGCGCCGCCCACGCTGCGCTCCACCAGGGTGATGCCGGCCAGATTGGTCAGGGTGTCCAGCGCCTGCCAGGCCGCCTTGTAGCTGATGCCGCTGTCGCGTGCGGCCTGGGAGATGGAGCCATTGAGTGCCAGCTGGCGCAGCACCATGAGGCGCTTGTCGCTCATGCCATGGCCCAGGGCCTCCAGCAGAGCGGGGGCGGGCAGGGAAACGGATGCAGCAGAGGAAGCGGGGATATCAGCCATGGCCGCCATCATGCCCGCACATCCCGGCTTGCTGCGGCGTGCTGTCCTATACTCGACGTTATTCACCAAAGGAATAACGAACCATGACCACTTTCTCTCTGCGTCACCTGATCCTGCCTTCCGCCCTGCTGCTGGCCAGCGCCGCCCACGCCGACGAAGTGTCCGTGGCTGTGGCCGCCAACTTCACCGCGCCCATGCAAAAGATTGCGGTGCAGTTCGAGAAAGACACGGGCCACAAGGCCGTGCTGTCGTTTGGTGCCACCGGCAAGTTCTACGCCCAGATCGCCAACGGCGCGCCCTTTGGCATCTTGCTAGCGGCCGATGACAGCACGCCCGAAAAAATCGCCAAGGAAAACCGTGGCGTGGCCGAGTCGCGCTTCACCTACGCCATCGGCCAGCTGGTGCTGTGGAGCAAGCAGCCCAACTACGTGGATGACAAGGGCGCCGTGCTCAAGACCGGCGACTACAAGCACATCGCCATCGCCAACCCCAAGCTGGCCCCTTACGGCCTCGCCGCCATGCAGACCGTGGAAAAGCTGGGTCTGACTGCACAGGTGCAAGCCAAGACCGTGCTGGGCGAGAACATCGGCCAGACCTACCAGTTCGCCGCCAGCGGCAATGCCCAGCTGGGCTTTGTGGCCCTGTCGCAGGTGATGGAAGACGGCAAGCTGCGCGAAGGTTCGGCCTGGATCGTGCCCGAAAGCATGCATGAGCCCATCCGCCAGGACGCCATCGTGCTGAACGCGGCCAAGGACAATGCGGCCGCCAAGGCTTTGATGGATTACCTCAAGGGTGACAAGGCCCGCGCCATCATCAAGTCCTACGGCTACGCGTTCTAATTTTTCACGCCATAGCAAAGCCTTGGGCTTCGCTGGCCGCCTCGTTTGGAGGTGTCCATACAGCGCTTCATGCGGTGTTGCTGGCCCTGGGCCGTACCAAAGTACTGTCTGCAGGCCAGCGCCTAGCCTGAAGCGCTGTCTGGCCATTGTGGGGATGCACCTACTCCTGGCTGCAATGCACAGGCCCACTCCAGCATATCTAGAAACTCATAGCAGTTGCCGCTTATAAAAAGCCAGTTTCAAGCCTATTTGGTTTTGAAAATGGCTTTCTATCAGCGAATACAGCTCCTTTTTTCACAGTGCAATCTTTGCGCTTTACGCAGTGAACTCTCCCATCCTCAGCCCCGAAGACTGGGCCGCCATCCGCCTCACGCTGGAGCTGGCCAGCGTCACCACCGTGCTGCTGCTGGTGCTGACCACGCCGCTGGCCTGGTGGCTGGCGCACACGCGCTCGCGCTGGCGTGGGCCGATTGGCGCCGTCGTGGCCCTGCCCCTGGTGCTGCCGCCCACGGTGATCGGCTTTTACCTGCTGGTCACCATGGGGCCCAACGGCCCCATAGGCCATTTCACCCAGGCGCTGGGGCTGGGCCATCTGCCCTTTACGTTTCCGGGGCTGGTCGTGGGTTCGCTGGTGTATTCGCTGCCCTTTGCCGTGCAGCCGCTGCAGCGCGCTTTTGAATCCATGGGCAACCGTCCGCTGGAGGTGGCCGCCACGCTCGGCGCCAGCCGGCTGGACCGTTTCTTCACCGTGGCCCTGCCCCTGGCGCGGCCCGGCTTCATCACCGCGGCCGTGCTGACCTTTGCCCACACCGTGGGCGAGTTCGGCATTGTGCTGATGCTGGGCGGCAACATCCCTGCCGTGACCCGCGTGGTCTCGGTGCAGATCTACGACCATGTGGAAGCCATGGAATACGCCCAGGCCCATTGGCTGGCCGGTGGCATGGTGGCCTTTGCCTTTGTGGTGCTGATGCTGCTGAACTGGCTGCAGCCCCGCGACAGCCGCAACGCCTCGCCGCTATGAACCCACACAGCATGAATGCCCACCACCAGGCCCAGCGCCACATCACCGCCCGCCTGCAGCTGCAGCGCGCCGACTTTGCGCTGGACGTGGATCTGCAACTGCCCGGCCAGGGCGTGACCGCACTGTTCGGCCCCTCGGGCTGCGGCAAGACCACGCTCTTGCGCAGCATCGCCGGGCTGGAGCGGGCCCGTGGCCGCGTCACCGTCAATGGCGAGCGCTGGCAGGACGATGCCGCACGCCACTGGCTGCCCACCCACCAGCGCGCCCTGGGCTATGTGTTCCAGGAGGCCAGCCTCTTCCCCCATCTGACGGCCGAAGAGAACATCCGCTACGGCCTGCGCCGCACACCCCAGGCCCGCCAGCGCGTGGCCCTGGAGCAAGTCATCGATTTGCTCGGCATTGCCCAGTTGCTGCCGCGCAAGCCCTCCACGCTGTCGGGTGGTGAGCGCCAGCGCGTCTCCATCGCCCGCGCCCTGGCCACCAGCCCGCGCGTGCTGCTGATGGACGAGCCCCTGTCCGCCCTGGATGCCGAGCGCAAGGCCGAGCTGCTGCCCTATTTCGACAAGCTGCAGGCCCATCTCGACATTCCCGTGCTCTATGTCAGCCACTCGCTGGACGAGGTGGCCCGCCTGGCCAGCCAGCTGGTGCTGCTGCGCGCCGGCCAGGTGGTGGCCCAGGGCGATACGGCCAGCCTGCTGTCGCGCCTAGATCTTCCGCTGGCCCAGGGCGATGCCGCGGCCGCCGTGGTGCCTGCCACCGTCACAGGCCATGACGCAGTCCAGCACCTGACCACGGCCAGCTTTGACGGCGGCCAGCTGCGCCTGGTGGGCAGCCAGGAGCGCGCGCCCGGCACTGCCGTGCGCCTGCGCATACAGGCCCGCGATGTGAGCGTGGCGCTGACAGCGCCGCAGGGCTCCAGCATCCTCAATGTGCTGCCGGTGGTGATTGCCGCCATACAACCCGACGCCCAAGGCCACGCCATGCTGCAGCTGCAAGCAGGCAAAACCACGCTGCTGGCGCGGCTGAGCCTGCATTCGGTGCAACAGCTGGGGCTGCAGGTGCACCAGCCGGTGTTCGCCCAGGTCAAGGGCGTGGCCCTGCTGGATTGAGTGCACGCTTTGCGGCCTGCTGCGCCCCGGCGCATATATACCCGAGCGCAACACTCTTCTTTGCTGGACATCAAGGTTTGGTGTGACTAGATTGCCGATCCTTCCAGCAACTTGTAAGCGTCTGTTCGCATCGCCAACAGATTCCAGGGGCTGGACGACATGAAGGCTTGAGGGCCTTCACCCAATTCCTCGCTTTGCGAACCAGCTCCTACCGAAGCGGTTCAATTGCCTGCCATTGGCACCCCCTCAACATTCGACGTGGCCCGTGAGGTCCGGCAATGTGCGGGCAATCGTCAAGGTCGAGGTTCCGAGTCCGGGCTGTTCCCCCGGCTCACCAGGCATTGCGGCCTGCAAACCTAACGCCCTCCATGGTCATGGGAGCGCGGTTTAAGAAAAAACTCACGATGAATCACGGCAGAAGACGTTTCTTCAAGCTGTGCGGCGCCGGTGCTGCTGGCGCCACCGCTACCGCTCTGGGCTTTGCCTCTTCGGTTGCACACGCAACCCTGCCCCGCCAGTACAAATTGCTGCGCGCCAAGGAAACCCGCAACAACTGCACCTATTGCTCGGTCGGCTGCGGCATGCTGATGTACAGCCTGGGCGATGGCGCCAAAAACGCCAAGTCCAAGATCTTCCACATCGAGGGCGACCCGGATCACCCCGTCAGCCGTGGCTCGCTGTGCCCCAAGGGCGCGGGTGCGCTGGACTATATCCACTCCGACCAGCGCCTCAAATACCCCGAGGTGCGCGAAGCCGGCACCAACGCGTGGAAGCGCATCAGCTGGGAAGAGGCCAATACACGCATTGCCCGCCTGCTCAAGGACGACCGCGACGCCAACTTCATCGAGAAGAACGACAAGGGCCAGACCGTCAACCGCTGGCTCAGCACCGGCATGCTGGCCTCATCGGCCGCGTCGAACGAAACCGGCATCCTCGACTTTCGCTTTGCGCGTGCCATGGGCATCGTCGGCTTTGACTGCCAGGCCCGCCTGTGCCACGGCCCCACGGTGTCGGCACTGGCCCCTTCGTTTGGCCGTGGCGCCATGACCAACCACTGGGTGGACATCAAGAACGCCAATGTGATTTTGGTCATGGGCGGCAACCCCGCTGAGGCCCACCCGGTGGGCTTCAAGTGGGCAATCGAGGCCAAGATCCACAACAACGCCCACCTGATGGTGGTGGACCCGCGCTTCAACCGCACGGCCTCGGTGGCGGACTTCTACGCCCCCATTCGCGCAGGCTCGGACGCTGCCTTTTTGATGGGCGTCGTCAACTACCTGCTGCAGCACGACAAGATCCAACACGACTACGTCAAGGCCTATACCAATGCCAGCCTGATCGTGCGCGAGGATTACAGCTTTGACGAAGGCCTGTTCAGCGGCTACGACGCGGACAAAAAGGTCTACGACAAATCCAGCTGGACCTATGAGCGCAACGCGCAAGGCCATGCACTCAAGGACGAGACGCTGCAGCACCCGCGCAGCGTGCTGCAGCTGCTGAAAAAACACGTGGAGCGCTACACGCCCGAGATGGTGGAAACCATCACCGGCACAAAAACAGAAGACTTCCTGCATGTCTGCGAGCAACTGGCCAGCACCTGCGTGCCCGATCGCACCGCCACCTTCCTCTACGCCCTGGGCTGGACCCACCACACCGCAGGCGCGCAGATCATCCGTGGCTCCGCCATGATCCAGCTGCTGCTGGGCAACATCGGCATGGCCGGCGGCGGCGTGAATGCGCTGCGCGGCCACTCCAACATCCAGGGCTATACCGACCTGGGTTTGCTCTCCACCCGCCTGCCCGGCTACCTGAACCTGCCGCAAGACCAGCAGCAAACCATCGAGCAGTACCTGAAAGAGGCCACACCGCAGGCCGATCTGCCCGGCCAGGTGAACTACTGGAAGCACACGCCCAAGTTCTTCGTCAGCCTGATGAAGGATCTGTACGGCGAACATGCCACGCGCGAAAACAACTGGGGCTACGACTGGCTGCCCAAGTGGGACCGCAGCTACGACATGCTGGCCTACTTCGACCTGATGTACCGCGGCAAGGTCAACGGCTATATCGCCCAGGGCTTCAACCCCGTGGCGGCCATGCCCGACTCGGGCAAGGTGCGCGATGCGCTGTCCAAGCTCAAGTTCCTGGTCATCATCGATCCGCTGCAGACCGAGACCTCCACCTTCTGGAAGAACCACGGCGAGTTCAACGACGTGGATCCAGCGCAGATCCAGACCACGGTATTCCGCCTGCCCTCATCCTGCTTTGCCGAGGAAAACGGCGCCATCGTCAACTCCGGCCGCTGGCTGCAGTGGCACTGGGCCGCACAAGAGCCACCGTACGAAGCGCGCCACGACGGCCGCATTCTGGGCGGCATCTTCATGAAGCTGCGCGAGCTGTACGCCACGGAAGGCGGCGCAGGCATGGAGCCCTTGATGAACATGCGCTGGGACTACCACGACCCGCTGGACCCCCACCCCGAAGAGGTGGCCAAGGAAGCCAATGGCTACGCCCTGGCCGACCTGTATGACGACAACGGCAAGCTGATCGCCAAAAAGGGCCAGCTGCTGTCGGACTTCGGCATGCTGCGCGACGACGGTACGACCTCAAGCTACTGCTGGATTTTTGCCGGCTCGTGGACGGAAGCAGGCAACCAGATGGCCCGCCGCGACAACACCGACACCGGCCTGGGCAACACCCCCGGCTGGGCCTGGGCCTGGCCGGCCAACCGCCGCCTGCTCTACAACCGCGCCTCGGCCGACCCATCCGGCAAGCCCTGGGACCCCAAGCGCCAGATCCTGCACTGGGATGGCAAGCAATGGGGCGGCTCCGACGTGCCCGACTACCCGCTGACGGCTGCACCCAACAGCGGCGTGAGCCCCTTCATCATGCAGCCCGACGGACTGGGCCGGCTGTTCTCGCTCAAGGGCATGAACGACGGCCCCTTCCCCGAGCACTACGAACCCACCGAGAGCCCGATTGCCGCCAACCCGCTGCACCCCGCCGTGAGCAAGAGCCCGGTGGCGCGCGTCTTTGCCGACGATGCCGCCCGCATGGGCTCGCGCGAGCAGTTCCCCTATGTGGCCACAACCTACTCGATCACCGAGATGTTCCGCCACTGGACCAAGCACGCGCGCCTGAATGCCATCGTGCAACCCGAGCAGTTCATCGAGCTGTCGGAGAAGCTGGCAGAAAAGAAAGGCATCAAGGCGGGCGACATGATCCGCGTCTCCAGCCAGCGCGGCCACATCAAGGGCAAAGCCGTGGTGACCAAGCGCGTGATGACGCTGCAGGTCGCAGGGCAAGAGATCGAGCAGATCGGCATTCCCTGCCACTGGGGCTACGAAGGCACGACGCGCAAGGGCTATCTGGCCAACACGCTCAGCCCGGGAATCGGCGATGCCAATGCACAAACCCCTGAGTTCAAGGCCTTTTTGGTCAACATCGAAAAAGCATAAGGCGAGGCCCCATGAGCATGCAATCCCAAGATATTGTGCGGCGCTCGGCCACCAATGGCCTCACGCCCGCAGCACGTGCACGCGATCACAAAGCGGAAGTTGCCAAACTGATCGATGTGAGCATCTGCATTGGCTGCAAGGCCTGCCAGGTCGCCTGCAGCGAATGGAACGACCTGCGCGATGACGTGGGCGAGAACTTTGGCGTCTACGACAACCCGCGCGACCTCTCGCCCGAGAGCTGGACGCTGATGCGCTTTGACGAGCACATCAACGAAAAGGGCAAGCTGGAGTGGCTGATCCGCAAGGACGGCTGCATGCACTGCGAAGACCCAGGCTGCCTCAAGGCCTGCCCGCAGCCCGGCGCCATCGTGCAGTACGCCAACGGCATCGTGGACTTCCAGTCCGAGCACTGCATAGGCTGTGGCTACTGCGTGGCCGGCTGCCCCTTCAACATCCCGCGCATCAGCGAAAAGGACAACAAGGCCTACAAGTGCACGCTGTGTTCCGACCGCGTGGCCGTGGGCCAGGAGCCGGCCTGCGTCAAGACCTGCCCCACCGGCGCCATCTCGTTTGGCACCAAGGACGACATGCTGGACAGGGCTGAAGGCCGTGTGGCAGAGATGAAGACCCGTGGTTTCGACCATGCCGGCGTCTACAACCCGCAAGGCGTGGGCGGCACCCATGTGATGTATGTGCTGCACCATGCAGACCAGCCCGAGCTGTACCACAAGCTGCCCAAGGAACCCAAGATCAGCGGCGTGGTCGAGGGCTGGAAGGGCTTGCTCAAGCCACTGGCCGCCGTGGGCTTCATTGCCACGCTGGCAGGCGCTGCGGCCCACTACATGGCCACCGGCCCCAACGAGATCGATGAAGACGAGGACCACCACCACGACCACGCCAAAAAGGGCAAGCAAGGAGACCGGGCATGAAAAAAGACCGCGAAATTCTGCGCACACCACTGCCTGACCGCCTGTGCCATTGGGCCATGGTGGTGTGCTTTTTCCTGGTGGCCCTGTCCGGCCTGTCCTGGGTCTTCCCCAGCCTGAACTGGCTGAACAACGTGTTCGGCACACCGCAGATGGCGCGGCTGCTGCACCCCTTCTTCGGCGTGGTGGTGTTTGTGGCGCTGGTCTATCTGTTCGTGCGCTTTGTCAAATACAACCTGTTTGCCAAAGAGGACCGTATCTGGGCGGAGAACGTCAAATCCGTGCTGGCTGGCGACCACAGCAAGCCGCTGCGCATTGGCAAGTACAACGCCGGCCAGAAGGTTTTGTTCTGGGGCATCATGAGCCTGATCAGCCTGCTGCTGATCACCGGCCTGGTGATCTGGCGCGCCTATTTCGCGCACCTGTTCCCGATTCCCGTGCTGCGCGTGGCCTTGCTGCTGCATGCGGTCGCCGGCATCGGGCTGATGCTGCTGATCCTGGGCCACATCTACCTGGCCTTCTGGGTCAAGGGCTCGATCCGCGGCATGGTCACCGGCTATGTCAGCCATGCCTGGGCCAAGGCCCACCACGACCGTTGGCATGAGGAAATATCGGCCAAAGGCAAGCCCACCAAGGCCAAGGCAGGGCGCACGCGATGAGCATTCGTATCGTCCCTGAATCGGAACGCTCGCCGGGCGTGACCCACATCCCCGCGCTGCAGCTGCCCTCCGGGGCCCTGCCCTATGCGCCGCGCGCAGCACGGCTGCGCAAGCTGGCCCACGGCCATGCCATGGCCGACTACCTGCTGTGGGCTGCCGACCTGGTCGACGCCCAGCAGGCCGTGGCCGAGGCCGCACCGTTGCCCGCGACAGAACAGGCCGCACTGGCCCAGACGCTGCTGCTGCAGCAGGGCCAGCCCCCTGCACCGCTGCACAGCGGCCAATGGCCGCGCAGCGCCCACTGGCTGGTGCTGCTGGAGCAATTGCTCCAGCAGCTCACCCCACGGCCCGGCATGCAGGGTGCGCCCGTGCAGCAGGCCCTGGCCACACTGCGCGCCGCCGATGCAGCACAGTGCAACGCCTGGGCCGACGCCCTGCTGGCCGCGCTGCGTGGCGATGCACTGCCGCCGGACACAGGAGCGGCGCTGCCCGATGCCGCCGTGGGCCAACTGCTGTGGGCCGCGCTGTCACTGTATTGGCGCCAGCTGGCCGGCCAGCTGCCGGCCTCTGGCATGGCCGAGCCCGGCGAGCAGCGCCACCAATGCCCGGTCTGCGACCATGCACCCACGGCCAGCCTGGTGCTCAGCGGCGCACAAGCCGGTCTGCGCTATCTGCAATGCAGCCTGTGCGAGAGCCAATGGCATGTGGTGCGCACCAAATGCACCAGTTGTGACAGCACTGGCGCACTCGATTACTGGTGTCTGGAGGACGAGAAGGCCCCCATCAAGGCCGAGGCCTGCGGCGACTGCCACAGCTACCTCAAGGCTTTTTATCTGCAGGCCGATCACCAGCTGGAGCTGGTGGCCGACGACCTGGCCAGCCTGGCGCTGGATGCGGAGATGGAAGCCAAGGAGTTGGTGCGCAGCGGCGTCAATCCGCTATTCCTGCCAGCCTTGGCGTGACATCGCTCTGCGTCGTCTACCGCGCCTTCCTGCGCGGAGCCGGGGTTAACTCGGCGCTGGCACCAGGCTTTGCCCGCATTCGATAATGCCATCGCCATGACTGATGCCTGCCCCCTGCCCTCTTCGCCCGCTCCCGACTCCATCCCCTGCGTGCTGCCGGTGACGGCACAGCAGTTGCGCCTGGAGGGCGATGGCTGCGTACAGCCCCAGGCCCAGACCCGGGTGCTGGCCAACGAGGTACCGATTGCCCTGGTGTTCAATGGCATCTCCCACGCGGTGATGATGGGCACGCCACAGGATCTGGAGGACTTTGCCCTGGGCTTTGCGCTGAGCGAAGGCATTCTCGACCGCGCCGCCGATTGCTATGGCATCGAGGTGAACACCGTGGCCGCCGCTGTGGCCGGCCTGCCCGAGGGCATGGATGGCGTTGAGGTACAGCTGGACATTGCCGCGCGCTGCTTTGCCCGGCTCAAGGACCGCCGCCGCAGCATGAGCGGACGCACCGGTTGCGGCGTCTGCGGCGTGGACAGCTTTGCCGCCCTGGACCTGGACTTTCCTGCCCTGCCGCCCCAGCCCTGGATTGCGCAGGTCGATCTGCCCACGGTGCTGCGCGCCATGGAGCAGTTGCCGGCCCTGCAGTTGCTGAACCAGCAGGCCGGCGCCATCCATGCCGCCGGCTGGGCCACGCTGGATGGGCAACTCCACGATGTGCTGGAAGACGTGGGCCGCCACAACGCGCTGGACAAGTTGCTGGGCCGCCTGGCGCGCAACGGCAAGCTCACCGAGCCCGGCTTTGTGGTGCTCTCCAGCCGTGGCAGCCATGAGCTGGTGCGCAAATGTGCCAAGCTGGGCGTGGCCGCCCTGGCCACCATCTCGGCCCCCACAGCCATGGGCGTGCGCATGGCCGAGCTCACCGGCCTGCGCTTCTGGGGCCTGTGCCGCCCGCCCCAGGCGGTGCTGTATGCGCCGGGGGCTGCAGCAGGCGCATGAGCCAGAACATGCCCCACTGAAACACGCAGACAGCAGCAGCTTCGTACAATCTCGGCCCCAGCCCCTGGATATACACCATGCCCCGCTGCCCCATATTTTTCTCACCAGGCCTGCGCCTGTGCGCCGCTGCCCTGCTGGCGACCCTGCTCGCTCCACTGTCTGCGGCCCATGCCCAGACCATCCCCTCTGTCCATGCCCAGACCACGCCTGCCGGCACGCGCGGTGTAAGTGAAGCGGCCCAACGCAGCTTTCCAGACAATGTCCAACGTGGCGTGATGCAGGTCGCGCCCCTGCCTGAGCTCACCATCAACGGCAAGCTCCTGCGCACCACACCAGGCTTTCGCCTGCTCGACGCCAAAAACCGCCTGGTGTTTGCCCACACCCTGCAGGGCCAAACCTTCACGGTGAACTATGTGATCGAGCCCAGCACCCGCTGGCTGCACCAGGCCTGGATACTCACGCCCGAAGAAATCCAGGCCAAGCTGCCCTCGCAGCGCTAGCCCTCTGCGCGCTCCGCTCCCGATTCGCTCCTTTTTTTGACAGCCTCCAGCGCATGCCCTATGCGCCAGAAGGCGATTGACCCCATAAGACCTGCGCGCAAGCGCTAGCGTCGCCCCACTGCCATGACCACCAAAAAAGTCTTTATCAAAACCTTTGGCTGCCAGATGAACGAGTACGACTCGGACAAGATGGCCGATGTGCTGGGCGCCGCCCAGGGCTACGAATCCACGGACGACCCCGAGCAGGCCGACCTGATTCTTTTCAACACCTGCTCGGTGCGTGAGAAGGCGCAGGAGAAGGTGTTCTCCGACCTGGGTCGCTTCAAGCACCTCAAGGAAAAAGGCGTGCTCATCGGCGTGGGCGGCTGCGTGGCCAGCCAGGAGGGCGAGGAAATCATCAAGCGCGCGCCCTATGTGGACGTGGTGTTTGGCCCCCAGACCCTGCACCGCCTGCCCGAGCTCTTGAACCAGCGTGCGGCCAAGGCCAAGCCCCAGGTGGACATCAGCTTTCCCGAGATCGAAAAATTCGACCACCTGCCACCCGCCCGTGTGGAAGGCGCTTCGGCCTTTGTCTCCATCATGGAAGGCTGCAGCAAATACTGCAGCTACTGCGTCGTTCCCTACACGCGCGGCGAGGAAGTCAGCCGCCCGTTCGAGGACGTACTGGTGGAAGTGGCCGGCCTGGCCGACCAGGGCGTGAAGGAAGTCACGCTGCTGGGCCAGAACGTCAATGCCTACCTGGGCAAGATGGGTGATACGACAGAGATTGCCGACTTTGCCCTGCTGCTGGAATATGTGTCCGAGATCCCCGGCATCGAGCGCATCCGCTACACCACCAGCCACCCCAACGAGTTCACGCCCCGCCTCATCGAGGCCTATGCCAAGCTGCCCAAGCTGGTCAGCCATTTGCACCTGCCCGTGCAGCATGGCAGCGACAAGATCTTGATGGCCATGAAGCGCGGCTACACGGCTATGGAATACAAGAGCACGATCCGCAAGCTGCGCGCCATTCGCCCGGATATGGCCATGAGCAGCGACTTCATCGTGGGCTTCCCCGGTGAGACCGAGGAGGACTTCCAGAAGATGATGAAGCTCATCCACGACGTGCGCTTTGACAACAGCTTCAGCTTCATCTTCAGCCCCCGCCCCGGCACGCCGGCCGCCAATCTGCACGACGACACGCCGCACGAGGTCAAGCTGCGTCGCCTGCAGGAGTTGCAGGCCGTGATCAACCAGAACATCAAGGACATCAGCGAAGAGCGCGTGGGCACGGTACAGCGCCTGCTGGTGGAAGGCCGCTCCAAGCGCGACGGCAGCGAGCTCATGGGTCGCACCGAGTGCAACCGCGTGGTCAACTTCCCCGGCAACGAGCGCCTGCTCGGCCAGATCGTGGACGTGAAGATCACCGAAGCCAAGGCCTACACCTTGCGCGGTGAAGTGCTGGTGCGCGATTAAGTTCGGCCGCAAAGGCAAGCGCACGCTATCACCCCATCCCCCGACCAGCCACAGCCTTTCCAGGTTATGGAGGGAAAGGGGTCAGACCACAATTTGCAACAGAATGTGAAACCCCCGAAGGCTGCGTCCGCCCCACCATGGTGACCGCTAGGATGCGGGCTGTTTGGGGGCCACAAGCCCTTTTTTTCGGGGCTGACACGCCCATTTTTTCGGCATTCACCATGCATTCACCACGCTCCGCGGCGGCATCGGCCTCCGCGCTGCAGGGCGACGCTCTGCACGCATTTCTGGAACAGGCCCACGAGCTGCTCCACGACGACAGTTCCAGCACCATTGCCCACAGCGACCGGGTGGCCGCCGTGGTAGAGCTGATGGCGCAGCAAAGCTTTGCCCCCACCACGGTGACAGAGCTGGAGCGGGTGCACGACTTCTGGCTGACGCTGGAGCAGCCCGAGACCGCCAACGCTTTTCTGCAAACCCATCGCGAGGCCGCGCTGCAAGGCGATGAACGCCACCCCGCCGATGCCCAGGCGCGCATTGCGCTCAGCGACATCCAAAGCCGTCTGGACTTTGACCCGGCTTCGGCCGTGGCCCTGCTGCTGCCCACCGCACAGTCGCTGGCGGCCTTGCCGGACACCGTGGACGCCAGCGGCTACTGGCAAGGCTGGCAGTGGATGGCCAACAAGGCCCAGGCCTGGGAGATTGCCGCACAAGGCGTGGACCTGGAACGTGCCCAGGAACGTGCCGACCCGGACAACGAGGACCGCGCGGCCTATCTGGACACCATGGCCCTGGTGCACAAGGCCGAGCTGGACCAGCGCCGCGGTGATACCGCCAGCGCCACCCGCCATGTGCAATCCGCCATCACGACACTGCGCGACGCCCCGCCCGAGCAGGGCGTGGACTTTGACCAGTGGATGGAACTGGCCGATCGCGTGCTGCCCGTGGTCACCTCCAGCCTGCCCGCGCTGCTGATGGCCTGCGAGAAGCAGCTGGCACGCGATGAACAACCCGCCCCTTCGCAGGCCGTTCGCGCCCACCGCAAGGTGCGCATACTGCGCCTGCAGGCCCAGGCCTGCGCACTGGCCGGCCAACTGGATGCCGCCGTGCAGCTGGCTCCGCAGGGCCACTTCGGCCTGACCGACGACCATGGCGACAGTTTCGGTGCCCAGCAGCTGGACTGGCTGGCGCAGGCCGGCCGCATGGACGAAGCCGCCGCCCTGGCACTGGAAAGCGTGCTGCATGCCCGCCCCGGCGCGGCCCAGCGCGGTTGCCAGCTGGCCCTGGAGCGTTTTGCGCCAGACAGCGAACACGCCATCACCTGGGCGGTGATCCTGGCATGCGCCCGGGAAGATGAAGACATGCGCCAGATGCTGGCCCGGGAACCGGGCGCCATGCCCCTCGAGTCCTCTGATTTTTACCTGGACTTTGTGCGCAGCCGCGAGCCGGACAACGACCTGCTGGCCCTCATCCTGGGCCTGCGCCTTGCTGCCAAGCGCCAGATGCAGCAGGCCTTGCCGCTGCTGGAGCAATCCGTCGGCCGCCATCCCGAATGGGCCGACAGCGACAAGCTGCCCAAACTCTGGGCCGCGCGCTTTGCCGCCCTGCCACTGGAAGAAGCCCTGGCCCGCCCCTTCCCCAACGCCCTGGGCGGCCACTGGTGCTATGGCGCTGGCGTGGTGCTGGACGATGCGGACGACCTGGCCCCCCTCATGGGTGGCAAAAAGAAAGTGCCTGCCGACGAGGTGCTGCTGCCGCTGGTGATTCGCTATTACGAACAAGGCCTGGAACGCTTCGAGCAGTTCTGGGCCACGGGCCAGGGCCGCTTCAAGGACGCAGACCTGCATGTCTACTCCATGCTGTGCAACAACCTGGCCATCAAATACCGCTTTGCCGATCGCTATGACGAAGCGGCCGTGCTGCACCATAAAGGCCTGGCCAGCAGCCCGTTTGCCGAACACCAGGATGGCCTGCTGTGGTGCGCCATAGGCAAGGACGATGACGCGGCCATCGTCGCCGAGGCCGAGCGCCTGTGGCATTTTGTGCAGCAGCACGGCTATGGCCGCCATGACCCGGCCAACTACTTCTCCACCATCGCCATGTCGCTGTACAAGCTGGACCGTGGCGATGAAATCAGCATCTGGCTGGAACGCCTGGACCAATGGTTCGAGGAGCTGGACGAGGACGAGCAACGCGACCAGCGCCGCCGCTACCTGGCCGCGCTGATGTCCATGCTGGACTTCTTCTCGGTCTTCCGCCCCGAGCAGGTGCTGCCCCGGCTGCGCAGCTACCAACAGGAGGTGCGTGCGCTCAAGGAAAGCTATGCCCTGCGCCGCCTGGGCTGCGCGCTGGAAGCCTATCCCGAGCTGCTGGAGGAATGCGTGGCCATGCACCAGGAGGCCGTAGGCAACCTGGGCAAGAACGACAACGAGGCCGAGCAGCGCATGGCCCGCGAAGGCCTGGAACGCGCCCAGCGCCTGTTGGCCCAGCGCGACCAGCCCGCAGCCGGCAGCAAACCCTGGTGGAAATTCTGGTGAGCCAGGCCATGACGGCGCCCACCACCGCCAGCGCCTACAAGGCACGCGACGTGGTCAATGCCCCGGCCATCAAAGCGCGCATACAGGCCCGCAGTGCAGAGCGTGGCGACGCGCCCGAGATCGCAGCCTGGCTGGCCAACCACTTCTGCCGCCATGTGATCGGCAATGTGCAGGCCGATCCACCGGCCGTGCAGCGCATGGCCGACGCCCAGGCCTTGCAGCAACTGCTGGGCCGCACACCCGCACCCGCCTGGGCGCAGGAGCGCCTGGCCAAGCAGGCCGCAGGCTTTGCCCTGCCCGATCTGTGGTGGGTGGAGCCCGATGCACCCGAGGTACTGGCGCTGGAAACCCGGCTGGTGGAGTTTCTCTCCACCCGCAAGGGCACCTCACTGGAAGGCAAGCTGCAGCGCGTGAATGCACCCCAGGCGCTCGCGCGCTGGACGCTGGAACACCTGGCCTTCGAGAAAAAGCAGCACAGCGGCTGGGTGGAACATTGTCCCAGCGCCGTGCATGGCCTGCTGCGCGGCCAGCACGGCACGTTTGTGGAGTTCGATGGCGCAAGCCCCACGCTGCGCCAGGAAATGGCCTACGAGAGCCAGATGATGGGCCACTGCGTGGGGCAGTTTGCCGATCGCAAGCAGTTTTTCGGTGGCTATGGCGAGCATTACGCAGAGGCCTGTGAAAAAGGCCGCATGCGGCTGTTCAGCTACCGCACGGGCTCGGCCCAGCCGCGCATCACGGTCAATGCCTATCTGAAGGAAGGCGGCCTGCTGCAGATCGAGCAAATCAAGGGCAAACAAAACCGCCCGCCGATTGCACGCTATGCCGCCGATGTGGTGGCCCTGCTCAACCACTTGCCACTGAACGCGGTAGTGCCGGATGACGCCCTGGTCATGGGCATTGTGCGGCGCCCGGCCCAGCTGCTGACTGCCGATGCCACGCTCACGCCCTGGTGCGTCGCCGCCGACATGCGCAGCGAGGCCGAGCAGTTGTGGCTGCTGCAACAGCACCCCGATCTGCTGGACCTGAGCACGCTGCGCTCTCCACTGGTGCAATGGATGGCCATTGCCCGCAAGGACAGCGTGGGCGCCGAAGGCATGGAGCGCATGCCCAAAACCCCGGCCCAGCAGCACACGCTGGAGCTGGCCCGGCGCCGCAGTCCGGCCGCACGCGGGAGGGCCAGACAGTGATCAAATCCCTTTTCATCGTGCTACTGCCTTTTGCAGCCATCTACGGGCTGATGCAAATCCACTGGCTGCTGGGCAGCCTGGCCCTGGTGGGCATGTGCTGGGTGGTACGCAAGAGCTGGCGCAAAGCCAAAGAGGCCCAGCGGCGTGGCGACATGTCCAGCTACAGCACCGGCAGCGACGCGCTGAACTGGGCGCTGGCCCTGGCCCACCCCATGGCCTTCCACTCCATACAGGACGGTTTTTCCGGTGCGGTATCCGGAACCGACGACCAACTGACCCTGCAACTGCGCCCCCAGGTGCTGCACCACCTGGGTTTGCGCACCGACCTCAGCGACGAGCAGGCCCAGGAACAACTGCCCGCCGCGCTGCGCCAGCGCTGGTTCATGCTGGACCTGCAGCGCCCCCACCGCGAAGACGATCTGCGTGCCGCCATGGCATTTGCCTGCGCGCGCGTGGCCTTTTTTGTGCGCAGCGCGCGCATGCTGAATCTGCTGCCGGACGAGGCCCATCTGCACATCCTGCTGCTCAACGCCCAGCGTGCCCAGGAATGCTTTGGCAGCTGGCAGGATTTCGGCAGCGCCTACGCCCGGGGCCGCGCGCAATGGCTGGCCCAGGGCCGAGCCGATGTGCTGGGCAAGCTGTTCAGCGAGGACGAGGTGGCGCAATGGGTGACGGAGCCCCAGCACCCCTGGCATGCCATGGACTGGCAGCTGGCGCTGCTCCCCCAGGGCGCGGCGACCTAGGCCCGGCGCACAAAGCGCCCGGCGCGGGCGCCGGTGGCGCGGCCCTGGGCGGTGTAGCTGAGCTGGCCATTCACCCAGACCCGCTCTATGCCCTGGCTGAACTGCACCGGGCTTTCATAGCTGGCCATGTCACGCACGCGCTCGGGGTCGAACACCACCACATCGGCATGAAAGCCCTGGCGCAGCAGGCCGCGCTCGGCCAGGCGAAAGCGTGAGGCCGACAGCCCCGTCATCTTGTGCACTGCCTCCTCCAGGCCCAGCACACCTTTTTCACGCCAGTAGCAGGCCAGCACGCGGGGAAAAGCGCCCCACAGCCGGGGGTGGGGGCGCTCGTCATGCGGCAGGCCGTCCGAGCCAATCATGGTCTTGGGATGGGCGATGACGCGCTCCACATCCTGCTCGCACATCTGGAAATAACAGGCACCGCCGGGTTGCAGGCGTTCGCTGGCCTCGCGCTCGCTGACGGCCCATTCCCGCGCAATGTCCTTGAGGTAGCGCCCCACCATTTCAGGGTGGGGCTGGCTGCCCGTGATCAGGATGTCGATCACGCCATCCACCAGATCGCTGCGCAGCACCGTGGAGCCGGCGGTATAGGGATAGACATCCAGGCTGATGGGTTGGTGCTGGCCCAGTGCATCCACCAGGGCCAGGGTTTCGCGCGTGCGGCCCCAGTTGGCCGCGCCCGCGCATTTGTGGTGGGACAGCACCAGCGGCAGGCCGGCCTGGCGTGCGGTCTGGGCCGCCTCCTGCAAGGCCGGCAGTATCTGCGCCAGCTCGTCGCGGATATGGGTGGCGTAGACACCGCCATGGCGGGCTGCGGCCGTGGCCAGGGCGGTCAGCTCGTCCAGGTCGGCCGCATAGGCCTCCTTGTAGAACACACCAGAAGACAGGCCCAGGGCACCAGCTTCCATGGCGGCGGCCACCTCCTCAGCCATGGCCTGGCGCTCGGCCGGCGTGGCCGCACGGTCCAGCTGGGCCATATGCCGCATGCGCAGTGCCGTGTGACCTATGAGCGCGGCCACGTTCACGGCGGGGCGCGCAGCGTCCACGGCCTGGGCATAGGCCGCCATGCTGGCGTGGCGGAACTGGTGGCGCCCCAGCAGCGACAGCGGCGCTCGTGGTGCCTCGCTGACCACAGGCGCCAGCGAGATACCGCAGTTGCCCACGATCACCGTGGTCACGCCCTGGGACAGCTTGGGCAGCATGTCGGGTGCGTCTATGGCCACCGCATCGTCGTGCGTGTGCACATCGATAAAGCCCGGCGCCACCACCAGGCCGCTGCAATCGATCTCCTCTATGCCGGCACTGTGCCAGGGCGCGAGCTGCTGCGCCCCCAGCGCTGGCCCCACAGCCGCAATACGGCCTTGGTCCAACAAGACCTCACCGGACCAGGCAGCCTGCCCCGAGCCATCGACAATCCGTCCCCCGCGCAACCAGCTTGCAGCCATCTCAGCTCTCCAGGTCTCGGCCCTGTATGTTGTCCACCATGCCGTCGTACTCGGCACTGTCAAAGCCATGCTTGTGCAGCAGTTGCTTGAACTGCTGCAGACCGCGTGCGGCCACGGGACCCAGTTTTTGCGCCAGGCGCACGGTGAGGATTTCGATGACCACCAGATGGGCCAGATAGGCTTCCGTGCCCACACGCATCACGGCGTCCTGCGGCGCCGAGACCGCCAGCAGCAGGTCGGCCGTCTCGGCCAGCGGCGTACCAGGCTGGGTCAGGGCCACCACGGTGGCACCCTGGGAGCGTGCAAAGCGCGCAGCCTCTATGGTGTAGGGCATATGCCCGACATGGGAGATCACAAAGGCCACGCCATCCGGTCCCAGCGTGCTGGCAGAGACCAGTTGCTGGTGGGCATCAAAGATGGCATTCGCCGTGCGCCCCAGGCGGAACAAGCGGCTTTGCAGCTCGTTGGCCATAAAAGTCGAGGCGGCCCCCACCGAGTAGCAATCGATGCGCCGGGCCTGGGCCAGGCGCGTGGCCACGCGGTCGATCATGTCCACATCCATGCGCCGCCCCAGATCGGTGAGCGAAGACACGGCCGCATGCACGATCTTGCTGGCCACGTCCTGGGCCGAATCCTCGGCCAGCACACTGCGGTGGATGTAGGAGCCGGACACGGCCAGATCCTGGGCCAGGGCCAGCATGAATTCGCGCACCGAATCATGGCCAAAGCTGCGGCAGGTGCGCACGATGGTGGGCATGGACACACCGGCCTGCTGGGCCAGTTGCTCCACCGTGGCGGCCACGGCCTCGCGCGGGTCTTGCAGCACGTGTTGCACCACGCGGCGCTGGGCCTCGGGCAGTTGTTCCAGGCGCTCGCGCATCTGCTGCAGCAGGCCTGGCGCGGAAGAAGAAATCATGGATTCAGGCATGCATCAAAACCGGGTGTGAATGGCGCCACTCACGGCACCGTCGTCTTCGATCACGGGCATCCAGCGCCATTTATCAAACGTGGTGCAGGGGTGGGAGATGCCCAGCTCCACCAGGTCGCCCACGCGCGGCCAGGCCTGCGGCGGGCTCTGACCATCAAAACGCAGATAGGCATGCTGGTCATTGAGGGCGCTGATGCTCCAGCCATGAGGGGCGGGCTGCGCCAGGCGCTCACCGCGCCTTGCCAGGCCCACGGGCACAGGCATTTCCAGGTCATAGGAGATGTCGCGCCGCCCACAGGTCAGCAGCGCCAGCCCAGGTTCGGGCACGGACTGCACCATGGCCCACACGCTGAGCGCGGGGCGCAGCGAGGCATCCAGGCCTTCACGCTGCTCCACCAGCTTCAGAAAGCGCTGGTAGTTGCCATGGTCGTGGGTGATGTAGCAACCCGAGCGCAGCACGCCGTGCACGGGGCGAGACAGATTCTGGGTTTGCAACAGGGGCACGACCAAATCGAACACGGCCGAGCCACCGGCCGTGAGCAAGACGGGCTCTTCCCCTTTTGCCCACAGACCTTGGGCGTCGCAGGCCTGCGCAGCCTCCACCACGCGGCGCACCAGGGCCGTGACCTCACGTGCATCATGTTCGCTGTCGCAGCGTGCCACGCCGCCCTCATAGCACTCTATGCCACCCAGCCGCGCCACCGTCGAAGCCGCAACGGCCTGGGCCAGGTCCACGGCCTGCTCCAGGCTGCGGCAGCCCGTGCGTTGGCCGGGAACACCCATTTCCAGCAGCACATCAAACACGCGCTGGCTGGCCCGGCGCTGCGCCCAATCTGCGATCAAGGCCAATTGGGCGCGCGAGTCGACCAGAAACCACAGTCGCAAATCGGCATGGCGGGCCAGCAAGGCATCCAGTGCATCCAGATCGGCATCACACACCACCTGGTTGGCAATGATGATGCGCCGCGCCCCGGCCGCCACACCCACGCTGGCCTGGTAGGCCGTGGCAAAGGTCAGCCCCCAGGCTCCCTGGGCCAGTTGCTGGGCAAACAACTCGGGCGACATGGTGGTCTTGCCGTGCGGCGCCAGCAGCACGTTTTTGCGCTGCGAAAAATCCTGCATCCAGGCCAGGTTGTGCTCCAGCGCCGAGCGACGCAACACCGCCAGCGGCAGCGGCAAGTCGCCCGCAAACAGATTCCAGCCACGCGCGGAAATCTCGCTGGCCCGGCAGGGCTGGGCCGTCAGTGGAAAGCCTTTGCAAGCGGCATCCAGCAAAGGGTTTGAAAAATCAGAAGTCATGGTATTGATCGGTATTCGTTATCCATAGCGTTGCGCTGTGCGGGCTCCCCCTCCCCCCCCCCTCTCCCCCAAGGGGCGAGGGAGCAAGACCAGGGCGTGCCGCACAAAACTGGCGCAGCACACGCCAGGGCGCCGCGCAAGGGCCGCCCCGCCGCGCTGGTGCCGTCCCCCTCCAGCGCACAGCGCAAGAGAGGGGGAAGACGCGAAGCGGCTCAGGGGGTGCATTTAATTTTTCCAGCATGCAGTCAACCGCCCCGGCTGCACCTCACGCAGCGTCATATCGGCACGGGCGCAGGCGGCCTCGGCCTTTGGACAACGCGTGCGAAACACGCAGCCCGAAGGCGGGTTGGCGGGGCTGGGCAAGTCGCCTTGCAGCAGCGGAATGCTACGCCGCTGCGCGGGGTCTGGCAGGGGCGCTGCCGCAAGCAAGGCCTGCGTATAAGGGTGTTGCGGCTGGGCATACAGGGCCTCGGTGGGTGCCACCTCCATCACATGGCCCAGGTACAGCACCACCACGCGGTCGCACAAATACTCCACCACATCCAGATCGTGGGAGATGAAGAGCAGGGTCAGCCCCAGCTGTTCCTTGAGCTCTCCCAGCAGGTTCACCACCTGGGCCTGTATGGACACATCCAGGGCCGACAAGGGCTCGTCGGCCACGATGAAGCGCGGCTCCACGGCCAGGGCCCGGGCAATCCCTATGCGCTGGCGCTGGCCGCCCGAGAACTCGTGCGGAAAGCGCTCGGCGTGCTCGGGCCTGAGGCCCACCTGGGCCAGCAGCTCGTGAATGCGCGGCTGGCGCGCCGCGCCACGTGCCAGGCCGTGGGTGTCCAGCGCCTCGCCCAGCACATCGCGTATGCGCATGCGGGGGTTCAGACTGGCATAGGGGTCTTGAAAAATGATCTGAATTTGCGAGCGCAGCGGCCGCATGCGGGATGCCGACAGCGCTGCCAGATCATGCGCTGCGCCGTCCGCGCCCAGGTAGTGCATCTGCCCCTCGGTGGGGTCGATCAGGCGCGTGAGCATGCGGCCTATGGTGCTCTTGCCCGAGCCCGACTCGCCCACCAGACCCAGGGTTTCGCCGGGGCGCACATCAAAGCTCACGCCATCCACGGCGCGCACGGGATGCGCGCCGTGGCCAAAGTATTTGCGCAGGCCGCGCACTTCCAACAGATTGGGGCTGGCGTTCATGCCGTCACCTCCTCATGGGCATGCACGCAGCGCACCTGGCGCTGCGCATCCAGGGCTGCCAATGCCGGCATCTGCGCATCGCAGGCCGCGCCATGGCGGCTGCAGCGCGGGCCGAAGGCGCAGCCCGGCGGCGGCGCCAAGGGGCTGGCCACCTGGCCGGGAATCGCGGCCAGCTTGGGCCGGGTACCGGCGCGCACGCTCTCGCCAAAAGCAGCGCCGGCCTGGCGCCGCGCCACACCGGGCAGGCAGGCCAGCAGGCCCTGGGTATACGGGTGGCAGGGCTGGGCAAACAGCGCGAGCACGGGCGCGGATTCGACAATGCGGCCGGCATACATCACGGCCACGGCATCGACGTATTGCGCCACCACGCCCAGGTTGTGGGTGACAAACAGCAGGCTCATGCCGGTCTCCTGCTGCAGCCTGCCCATCAGCGCCAGGATTTGCGCCTGTATGGTCACATCCAGCGCGGTGGTGGGCTCGTCGGCAATCAGCAAGCTGGGATTGCAGGCCATGGCCAGGGCAATCATCACGCGCTGGCGCATGCCGCCCGAGAGCTGGTGCGGATATTCATGTACGCGCTGGGCAGCGGCAGGGATTTCCACCAGCTCCAGCATGCGCAGCGCATGGGCACGTGCGCCTGCGCGGTCCAGCCTCAGGTGCAGACGCACGCTTTCGGCAATCTGCTCGCCCACGGTGAGCACGGGGTTGAGGCTGGTCATGGGCTCCTGGAACACCATGGCAATCTCATTGCCGCGCAACGCACGCTTGTCGCGCTCTGCCAGAGCCAGCAGGTCCACGCGCTGGCCATCACGCTGCACAAACCAGGCCTGGCCGCCGACCTGGGCCTGGGAGCTGCGCGCATGCAGACCCATCAGCGAGAGACTGGTCACGGACTTGCCCGAGCCCGACTCGCCCACCAGGGCCAGGGTTTCGCCGGGGCGTATGGCAAAGCTCACCTCGGCCACGCTCTGGATGCGACCGCCATCGGTGGCAAACGAGGTGGACAGGCCCTGCACCTGCAGCCGGGGCGCCAGGGAGTCGAATGTGCGGTGGTTCATGCGGCCTTCTTGAGCTTGGGGTCCAGCAGATCGCGCACGCCATCGCCCAGCATTTGCAGCGACAAGGCGGTGAACACAATGGCCAGGCCGGGGTAGAGAATGATCCAGAACGCCTTGTCGGCCGACTCCAGGCTGCCGGCAATCATGGTGCCCCAGGTGGGAATGTCGGGCGGCACGCCCACACCCAGAAAAGACAGGCCGGCCTCGGCCAGGATGGCGTAGGCAAAGATGAAGGTGATCTGCACCAGCACCGGCGAGACCAGGTTCGGCAGAATGTGCCGCCACAGAATGCGCGCCGTGCTCACACCCAGGGCGCGCGCCGCGTCCACAAACAGCAGCTCGCGCAGCACCATGGTGGCGGCACGCACTACCCGCGCCACACGCGGGGTGTAGACGATGACCAGGGCCAGCATCACGTTCCACAGCGAGGCGCCCAGAATGGACACCAGGGCAATGCCCAGCAGGATGTCGGGGAAGGACATCATGGCGTCCACACAGCGCATGATGGGCGCGTCCAGGCGGCGGAAAAAACCCGCCAACATGCCCAGAAGCGTGCCCAGCAGCACGGCGCCCGCGGCCGTGAAAAAGCCGATCAGCAGCGAGTAGCGTGCGCCATGCACAATGCGCAGCAGCACGTCGCGGCCCAGCTCGTCGGTGCCGCCCCAGTGGGTGGCCGAAGGCTCGAGCAGACGCTCGCTGACCGAGATGGCGTTCGGATCGGCATCCGACACCCAGGGAAAAATCAGGGCCACCAGCAGCACGCCGGCCAGCAACAAGGCCGACATCAGCACCACCTTGCGCGCGAACAGCCGCGCGGCCCATTTGCGCCAATCACCCATCATTTTCCCTCCAGACGTATGCGTGGATCGACCAGGGTGTAAGCCAAATCGATGGCGAGGTTGATGAACACATAGACGCTGGCAATCATCAGCAACGTGCCCTGTATGACGGGGTAGTCACGCCGCAGCACGGCACGCACCACCAGATTGCCCACGCCGGGCAGGTTGAACACGGTCTCGGTGACCACGGTGCCGCCAATCATCAAGGCCAGCGTCAGCCCGAGCACGGTGATGATGGGCACCAGCGCATTGCGCAGCACATGTTTGGTCATGACCGTGGCCTCGCCCAGGCCCTTGGCGCGTGCAGTACGCACATAGTCCTCGCCCAGAATGTCCAGCATGGAGGCCCGGGTGAAGCGGATGATGAGGGCCGAATTCAACACACCCAGCACCAGAGCCGGCAGCAGCAAATGGGTGAAGCGCTCGGCAAACGACGCATCCGGGCTGCCATAGCCCGAGGCCGGGAACCAGCCCAGCTTGACAGCAAACAGCTGGATCAAAATCAAGCCAAACCAGAAGCTGGGCACGCTGGCGCCCAGCATGGCCACGCTGGACAGCAGCTGGTCGCTGGGGCTGCCGCGCCAGATGGCGGCCGCCATGCCGCAGGGCACACCAATCAGCGCCGCAATGCCCACGGCCAGCAGGGCCAGCATCAGCGTGGGCTCGGCCCGCTCCAGCAGGGTTTGCGCCACGGGCTGCTGCAAAAAGATGGATTGGCCCAGATTGCCCTGCAGCAGCTCGCCCACCCAAAGGGCAAACTGCACCGGCAAAGGCTTGTCCAGGCCGTATTGCACGCGGGCCTGGGCAATGTCTTCGGCTGTGGCCTGGTCGCCCAGCAGCAGGGCCACGGGGTCGCCCGAGGCCAGGCGCGTCAGCGCAAACACCAGCACCGCCACAATGGCCAGCACCACCAGCGCCCCGCCCAGCCTGTGGATGAGAAATTTCAACATCACATTCCCCTGACGGTGACCGCCTACTTGGCGAGGCTGGTGTTCCAGAAGAAGGGCCAGAACAAGGGCGTATAGCCCTGCAGCTTGGCCGAGCGTGCCGAGAGGCTGTTGAACTTGCCCACCTCGATAAAGGGCACCTCGTCATACACCAGCTGCTGCACACGGCCCCACAGGGCGCCACGCTTGGCGGGATCGCTCTCCTGGTTGAAGCTCGTCAGCGCCACTTTCTTGGCCGGTGTGTCCCAGCCCCCGGGCGCGCCCTCACCCAATTGAGGTGGTGACAGCATGGGCTCGGGGAACACCCCCGAGTGGGTGATGAACAGATCCCAGAGCTTGGCGTCATTGCGGCGCTGCACCAGCGTGGCCCAGTCCACCACCTGCATCTCGGTCTTGAAACCGGCTTTTTTCAGCTGCTCGTTCAGCACCAGGGCGATGTTGTAGTGGAACTCGTATTGCCGGCTGACCATGATGCGCAGCGGCTGGCCGTTGTAGCCGGCCTTGGCGGCCTGCTCCTTGGCCGACTGCGGGTTGCGCTGGTTGTATTGCTTGGCCCCGGCATCGGCATAAAAAGGCGTGCCCTTGGGGAAGAAGTTGGGCTCGGCCGTGAAAAAGCGCGGGTTGCCAAAGCCTGCGGCCATCAACTCGGCCTGGCCCGTGGCGGTCTGCACGGCTTGGCGCAGCGCGGGTTTGGCCAGCACACCCTCCTGGGTGTTGAGCACGATGTAGGGGAAACCAAAATTGGGCGTGACGATGGGCACCACGGCCGGTGCTCCCTTGTCCACACGGCCTGCGGCTTCCACCGGCAGCAGATCGGCATAGTGAAACTGGCCGGACAGGGCACCCTCGATGCGGGTGTTGGCATTGGGCACGGGCACAAAGCGCAGCTCGTCGATCAGTGCCTCGCGCTTGCCGGCATAGCCGCTGGCGGCCTCCTTGCGTGCGCTATAGCTTTCATGGCGCACCAGCACGATGAACTGGTCGGGCCGGCGCTCCTTGAGCTTGTAAGGCCCCGTGCCTATGAACTCCTTGATCTGGGGGGCCAGGCTTTCCTTGGCCATGATGGCCGCCATGCCCGTGGGCAGGGCCAGCTGGGCCAACAGCGGTGCATAAGGTGCCTTGAGCTTGATCTCAATCGCCAGCGGCCCGCTGGCCGTCAAGGCCTCCACCTCCTTGGCCACGGCCTTGCCGCGCGGGGACACCTCCATCCAGCGGCGCAGCGAGGCCAGCACATCTTCGGCATTCAGCTCGCGGCCGTTGTGCAACTTCACGCCCTTGCGCAGGGCGATCTGGTAGAGCAGGCCATCCTTGGACACCTGGGGCAAGGCCTCGGCCAGCATGGGCGCAATCGCCCATTGCCCATCAAAGGTGTAAAGCGGCTCGTACACATGCTGCATCACCGTGCCCACCAGATCGGCCGTGGACACCATGGGGTCCAGCCCCTGGGGCTCGCCAATCATGGCCAGGTTCACGGCCCCGCCCCGCTGCTGCGCCTGCGCAGCGCCCATGCCACACCACCAGGCTGCCGATGCCGCAGCCAGCCCCAGCAGATCGCGCCGCATCACGGCAAAGCCCTGGGCTGGCTGCAGGGGCTGGCGGGGTTTTTTCGTTTGCATCGCGTCCTCTTTGAGTAATAAAATTACATCGCGAATCGTATTTCAGAGTTCTGTTCGCAATTAACAGGGTTTTCCTGTATTTTTTGAGTAATAACATTACATAAGGAGATGAGCATGTCGAAAGTCGAAATGCTGGGTCAATCGCCGCTGGCCTCGGACCGTCAGGCCCGCCCCCTGTCTCCGGCCACGCGCGCCGGGGACTTTGTGTTTGTCTCGGGCCAGGTGCCCACCAACGACCAGGGCGAGGTCATCGCGGGCGGCATCGAAGCCCAGACACGCCAGGTGTTTGAGCGCGTCAAGGCCGCCCTGGCCCTGGCCGATTGCACGCTGCAGGATGTGGCCAAGGTCAGCGTCTGGCTGGCCGATGCCCGCGACTTCGGCAGCTTCAACCGCGTCTATATGGAATGCTTTGGCGATCACCGCCCCGCGCGCTCCACGGTGCAGTCGCTGTTGATGATCGACGCCAAGGTCGAGATCGACGTCACGGCCTACAAGCCCCGCAACTGAGTGGCCCCGCCATGCAGCACGGCACACACTCCAAAACCTGGGATCTGGTCACGCTGGGCGAGGCCTTGATCGAGTTCAACCAGACCCATGCCGACCAGCCCCAGTACCTGCAAGGCTTTGGCGGCGACACCAGCAATGCAGCCATTGCGGCCGCACGTGCAGGCGCACGCACGGCCTATCTGACCCGCGTGGGCCAGGACGCTTTTGGCGATGCCCTGCTCTCGCTGTGGCAACGCGAAGGCGTGGACCATGCAGCCGTGCAGCGCGATGCCAGCCAGCCCACGGGGATTTACTTTGTGACCCATGGCGAGGCCGGCCACCAGTTCAGCTATCTGCGCACGGGCTCGGCCGCCAGCCATATGACGCCCGCCTGGGCAGAGACGGCGCCAGCGCTGCAGCGGCTGCAAGACTGCCGCCTGCTCATGGTCTCGGGCATCTCCCTGGCCATCTCGCCCACGGCTTGCGACACCGCCCTCGCCGCCATGCGCATTGCCCGTGCCGCAGGCGCACAGGTGGCGCTCGACTCCAATCTGCGCCTCAAGCTCTGGCCGCTGGAGCGGGCCCGTGCCTGCATCGCCCATGCGGTGTCGCTGTGCGACATCTTTCTGCCCAGTCTGGAAGACATGCAAGCACTCACCGGACTGACTGCGCCGCAAGACATTCTGAACTGGAGCCATACACGCGGCGCGGCCACCGTGGTGCTCAAGCTGGGGGCCGAGGGTTGCATGGTCAGCACCCGACAGGACGAGGGCCTTTACACCAGCACCCGTATCGCGGGCCGGCCGGTGGCCCTGGCCGACGCCACGGGCGCGGGCGACTGCTTCGACGGCAATCTACTGGCCCGTCTGGCCCAGGGCAACGACATCACCACGGCCGCACGCTACGCCAATGCCGCCGCCGCCCTGGCCGTGCAAGGCTATGGCGCGGTCGCGCCGCTGCCCTATGCCGCCCAGGTGAATGCGACGCTGGTCAAGGAGGCCATGGCATGAGCACTCCCACATCTGCAACAGTCTTGCCCACATTCAGCACCCGGGTGCTGCCCGTCATCGTCATCGACAAGCTGGCCCAGGCCGTGCCCCTGGCCCAGGCCTTGCTCGCCGGTGGCGTGGATGCCATGGAGATCACGCTGCGCACGCCGGTGGCGATGGATGCCATCAGCGCCGTGGCCCATGCCGTGCCGCAAATGTGCGTGGGTGCCGGCACGGTGCTGGATGCCCAGGATTTGCACCGCGTGCGCGATGCCGGGGCGCGCTTTGCGCTCTCGCCCGGGGCGGGCCCCGACCTGCTGGCCGCAGCGGCAGCCGGGTCTCTGCCCTTTATTCCCGGCGTGATGACCGCCTGCGAAGCCCTGGCCGCGCGCGAGCATGGCTTTGGCCTGCTCAAGCTGTTCCCGGCCGAACAAGCCGGTGGCCTGGCCTTGCTGCAAGCACTGGCCGCCCCCTTGGCGGACCTGCGCTTTTGCCCCACGGGCGGGCTCACGGCCGGCAATGCCATGGACTATCTGGCATTGCCCAATGTGACCCTTGTCGGCGGCTCCTGGCTGGCACCGCGTGCAGCCCTGGCCCATGGCGACTGGGCCACCATCACGGCCCTGGCCAGCGCCACCACCAAGCTGGTGAAGAGCCCGCCCGCATACTGAGCGACTCTGACGGCAAAGCGTCTGCTGTGCCAGGCGTTCTTCACGCGCGGTCCGTGGAGAACACTGAAAAATTTCAGGCTAAAACGCTTGTAGCGCTTATGCCATCAGCGCTGCAAGCTATCAAAAGAAGACTTCCCTATCGCCTTAAAAAGGCGGCCGACCTCTGAAGAAAGATGCGGAAGGCGGTGCAGCAGCTCACGCAAAAATACTGCGCGCCTCGGTATAGCGCTTGGCGAAATAGACGTTGTCCATGCGCACGCGCTGCACCGTGCCGCCGCTGGAAGGGGCGTGCACAAACTGGCCGTTGCCCACGTAAATGCCCATATGGGAATACGCACCGCCCAAGGTGTTGAAGAACACAAAGTCACCGCGCTCCAGCCCCCGGCTCACCGGCGTGCTGGCCTGGGCCCATTGCGCCGTGGTGCGTGGCAATCTGGCGCCATGGATGCCGGCCACGGCCCATTGAATCAGGCCGCTGCAATCAAAGCCGCCTTCCGGGCTGTTGCCGCCATAGGTGTAGGGGGTGTTGACCACCAGCATGGTGCGGGCCAGCAAGGCCTCGCGCAGATCGCTGTTCAGCGCCAGCGGGTTCACGGCCGCCGCACCACCGCCCCGCCCCTTGGGAATGGCCGCCGTGCTGCCACCGCTGCCGCGCTTGCCGCTGCTGGCACAACCGGCCAGCACGGCAGCCGCAGCCAGCAACAGCAGGCGTCGCGCGGGTTGCACAGCAGCTGCAGAGGAAGAAGCGGCACGGTCAGAACCGCACGCCGTGGAAAGCGGAGTGGGAAGGTGCATGCGCCGCATTATGGCGCGCAGCGCTATCGGCATGGGAGCATGACCCGGCCAGCCTGTTGGCTTTGTGCCCTGAAAGCATCTTGAAACGCGCTGGGCACGGTGCCATGCGCTATGCCTGTGGAAAGGCCCCTCACCCCAACCCTCTCCCCGGAGGGGCGAGGGAGTAAGACCAGGGACGCAGCGCATCAAACGAGCACAGCGCTCGCAACACCCCCATGTCAGGGCTGCCGCGCAAGGGCCGCCCCGCCGCGCTGGTGCCGTCCCCCTCCCTCGCATAGCGAGAGAGAGAGGGGGAAGACGCGAAGCGCCTCAGGGGGTGTCACCCCGTATTCCTCAACGCCGCCGCAATCCCGTTGATGGAGATGTGAATGCCCAGCTTCACGCGCTCGTCCCCACCGCCATCGCGCCAGCGGCGCACCAGCTCCACCTGCAGGTGGTGCAGCGGATCGATATAGGGGAAGCGGTGGCGTATGGAGCGTGCCAGCGCGCTGTTGTGTGCCAGTCTGTCCTTGTCGCCGGTGACCATTTCCAGCGCCTCCACCGTGCGCTGCCACTCGGCCTGGATGGCGGCAAAAATGCGCCGGCGCAGCTTGGCATCGGGCACCAGTTCGCTGTAGCGCGAGGCCAGGGCCAGATCGCTCTTGGCCATCACCATGTCGATATTCGACAACAGGGTGCGAAAGAAGGGCCACTGCTTGTACATGCGCCGCAGCAGCGCCTGCTGCTTGGCCGGGTCCTGGCCCTTGGCATGGACAAAGTCATGCACCGCCGTACCAAAGCCATACCAGCCCGGCAGCGTGAGGCGGCACTGACCCCAGCTAAAGCCCCAGGGAATGGCGCGCAGGTCTTCGATTTTTTGCGAGGGCTTGCGCGAGGCCGGGCGCGAGCCGATGTTCAGCTCGGCAATCTCGCGTATGGGCGTGGCGCTGAAGAAGTAATCGGTAAAGCCCGGGGTCTCGTACACCAGCTTGCGGTAGCTGGCCATGCTGGCGCGCGACAGGGCTTCGGCCGCCACCAAAAAGGGCTTGCCCGCCGGCTTGGTGGGCTGCAGCAGCGTGGCCTCCAGCGTGGCGGCCACCAGGGTTTCCAGGTTGCGCCGGCCGATCTCGGGGTTGGAGTATTTGGAGGCAATCACCTCGCCCTGCTCGGTCAGGCGGATCTGGCCGCGCACGGTGCCGGGTGGCTGGGCCAAGATGGCCTGGTAGCTGGGGCCACCGCCCCGGCCCACGGTGCCGCCACGGCCGTGGAACATGCGCAGTCGAATGCCGTACTGCGCGGCCAGCGGGTCGAACACCTGCACCAGAGCCGATTCGGCCTGGTAGAGCTCCCAGTTGCTGGTGAAGATGCCGCCATCCTTGTTGCTGTCGCTATAGCCCAGCATGATGTCCTGCTCGGCGCCCGAACGCTTCCACAGCTGCGCCATGCCGGGCAGGGCGTAATAGGCCTGCATGATGGAGGCGGCCTGGCGCAGGTCTTCGATGGTCTCAAATAGCGGCACCACCACCATGTCGGCCACGGCGCTGCTGCTGTCCAGCGTGCCATGCATCAGGCCGACTTCCTTCATCAAGAGCAGCACTTCGAGCAGGTCGCTCACCGTCTCGGTGTGGCTGATGATGCAGTGGCGCAAGGCCTCGGGGCCGTAATCGGCCCGGGCCTGGCGCGCGGTTTCAAAAATGGCCAGCTCGGCCTGGCTGTGGTGCGAGTATTCAGCCCCCACCACGCGCAGCGGCCTGGCGTCTTGCAACAGGCGCAGCAGCAGGGCCTGGCGAGCGGGCTCATCCAGGGCGCTGTAGTCGGCCTCCAGTTGGGAAGCGGCCAGCAGCTCGGCCACTACCGACTCATGCTGGTCCGAGCTTTGGCGCAGGTCCACCGTGGCCAGATGGAAACCAAAAACCTCTACCGCACGCATCAGCGGCGCCAGGCGCTGGGCCACCAGGGCTTCGCCATGGTTGCGCAGCAGCGAGTCTTCCACCGTGCGCAACTCCTGCAAGAAGTCCTGCGCACTGGCATAGGGGTTTTGCGGCGCCACGGCATGGCGTGCGGCCTCACCGCCCGAGAGCTTGCGCAGCGTGGCCGCCAGGCGCGCATACACCCCGGTCAGGGCACGGCGATAGGGCTCGTCGGCACGGTGTGGGTTCTGGTCGGGCGAGGCATCGGCCAGGGCCTGCATCTGTGGCGAAACCTCGGCCAGACGCTCCGCCATGGACAGCTCGGTGCCCAGAAAATGCACCTCGGTCAGATAGTGGCGCAGCGCCACCTCGGACTGGCGCTGCAGGGCCAGTGTCAGCGTCTCTGCCGTCACATTGGGGTTGCCGTCGCGGTCGCCGCCAATCCATTGGCCCATGCGCAAAAAGCTGTGGATGCGCTGGCCACCCAGCTGCTGCTCCATCTCTTGGTAGATGCGGGGAATCTCGCGCAGAAAAGTGGCTTCGTAGTAGCGCAGCGAGTTTTCGATTTCGTCGGCCACCGTCAGCTTGGCATGGCGCAGCAAACGCGTTTGCCACAGCTGCACCACACGGGCCTTGAGCTGGGCCTCGTTCTCGGCCAGTTCGCGCGGGCTCAGCGCATCCTTGCTGCTGGCATAGAGCTGGGCGCGGGCGCGGATCAGGTCGCGCTCACCCAGCAGGCGGGCAATGCTTTGCTCGGCCGCCAAAATGCTCTGGCGCTGCACCTCGGTGGGGTGGGCTGTGAGCACCGGCGCCACATAGGCCTGGGCCAGGGCCCGCACCACGGCATCGTTCTCTATGCCTTCCCAGCGCAGGCGCGACAGGGCCACTTCCACGCTGCCTTCCTGGCTGTGGCCGGCGCGCTCATGCACCTCGCGGCGGCGGATATGGTGCTGGTCTTCCGCCAGATTGGCCAGGTGGGAGAAATAGGTGAAGGCGCGAATCACACTCACGGTCTGGTCGCCGGACAGGCCCTTGAGCAGCTTCTTGAGCTGCTTGTCGGCGGCCTGGTCCTCGTTGCGGCGAAACGCCACGGACAGCTGGCGCACCTGCTCCACCAGCTCATAGGCCGCGGCACCTTCCTGTTCACGAATCACATCGCCCAGCAAGCGGCCCAACAGGCGGATGTCATCTATCAGCGGCTGGTCCTTGTCCGTGCGGCGCACCGGAACGGAAGGGGCAGAAGGGGTCTCGGAACGTCGACGGGCTGCAGCATTCATGCAAAAGACTCCAGGAAGCAAATGAGGTCGGCGCGCATGCTAGCATCCCCCGTTGTCCCGAAGGCTGACAACGTATGACTGTGACCTCTTCTTTCTCTTCGCTTGTAATCGCCACCCGTGAAAGCCGATTGGCCCTGTGGCAGGCCGAACATGTGCAGGCCTTGCTGCGTGCACGCGGCCACCAGGTGGAGCTGCTGGGCATGACCACCAAGGGCGACCAGATTCTGGACCGTTCCCTGTCCAAGGTCGGTGGCAAGGGGCTGTTTGTGAAAGAGCTGGAAGTGGCACTGGAAGAGGGCCGCGCCCACATTGCCGTGCACTCGCTCAAGGACGTGCCCATGGAGCTGCCCGAGGGCTTCACCCTGGCCTGCGTGATGGAGCGCGAAGACCCGCGCGACGCCTTTGTCTCACCCCGCTACGCCAGCCTGGACCAACTGCCGCAAGGCGCCGTGGTGGGCACCTCCAGCCTGCGCCGCCAGGTGCTGCTGCAGGCCCTGCGCCCCGACCTGAAGATTGAGCCCTTGCGTGGCAACCTCGACACCCGTTTGCGCAAGCTGGATGAGGGCCAATACGACGCCATCGTGCTGGCCGCCGCAGGCCTCAAGCGCCTGGGGCTGGCGGCACGCATACGCTGCGAATTCTCCGCCGCCGACATGCTGCCCGCCGCCGGCCAGGGCGCCCTGGGTATCGAGGTGCGCAGCGAGCGCACCGACCTGATCGCCGCACTGCAGCCCCTTGTGCACATGCCCAGCTGGTTGCGTGTGGCGGCCGAGCGCGCCGTCAGCCGCCGCATGGGTGGCAGTTGCTCCGTGCCACTGGCCGCCCATGCCCTGCTGGCCGATGACGGCATGCTGACGCTGGACGCTGCCTGGGGCGATGTGGACGGCGTGCTGCCGCTGGTACGCGTGCGCCAGCAAGCCGCCGTGACCACGTTGGAACAGGCCGAAGCGCTGGGAGCGGCCGTGGCCGAACAACTGCTGGCTCAGGGTGCACGCTGCGCCCCCAAGGCCGAGTGATGGCGGCGCGGCCCAGCGTCATCCTGACCCGCCCACTGCCGGAGGCGCAGCACTGGCAGCGCTTGCTGCAGGCGCAGGGCATGGATGCCGCCGTGCTGCCCCTGATCGATATTGCACCCGCCACCGACGCCGCCACCCAGGCTGCGCTGCAAGGCGTCGCCCAACAGCTGGAGCGCTACCGCGCGCTGATGTTCGTCAGCCCCAATGCCGTGCGCGGCCTGTTAGCGGCCCCGGGCATGGCCCAGGCCCTGCAGCAGGCCGTGGCTGCGGGCCAGCTGCGACTGTGGGCGCCAGGCCCAGGCACGCGCCAGACGCTGGTGCAGCAAGGCCTGCCTGAAACCGCCATCGACAGCCCTGCGGCCGATGCGGCCCAATTCGACTCCGAATCCCTGTGGGCCGTGGTGGGCCCGCAGATCCAGGCCCATGACCAGGTGCTGATCGTGCGCGGCGCCAGCGCCCACAGCCAGGCCGACGTCCAGGGCTCCGGCCGCGAATGGCTGGCCCGTCAGCTGCGCCAGCAGGGCGCGCAGGTGGAGCTGGTGGGCGTCTATGCCCGTCAATGCCCGGCCGCCACGCCTGCGCTGCTGGATGCCATTGCCAGCCACTGCAATACCCACAATCTGTGGCTGTTCAGCAGCTCCGAAGCTGTTGTCCACCTGCAACAGCTCTGCCCAGCACAGGACTGGAAAACACAGCGCGCCCTGGCCACCCACCCGCGTATTGCCGCCACGGCACGGGCTGCAGGCTTTGGTCTGGTGCGGGAATGTAAGCCCGATGTAGAGCATGTGTCTGCGTCGATAGAATCGTGGTCATGAGCACCGACGGCGCACCCCCACCCTCTTTCACCTCGCCTCCAACGGCCAGCCCAAGCCCTTCCTCTGGGCCTTCTCCGCTGGCCTGGGTGGCCATGGTGTTGGCCCTTGCGGGGCTGGGCAGCAGCGGGCTGCTCTGGCAAAAAGTGGGCGGCATGCAGGAGCAGTTGGCCCGCCAGACCGCTGAGTCCGGCACCCAGGCCACCGAGGCCCGGGCGCTGGCACGCGAGTCCCAGGACCTGGTGCGCGAAGCTGCGGGCCGCCTGGCCGTGGTCGAGGCCCGGGTGCAGGAAGCCACGCTGCAACGCACCCAATTGGAAGATTTGATCCACAGCGTCTCGCGCTCACGCGACGAAACCCTGCTGGTGGATGTGGAGTCGGCACTGCGCATCGCGCTGCAGCAGGCCCAGTTCTCCGGCAGCCTGGAGCCGCTGACCGTCACACTCAAATCCTCGGCCCAGCGCATAGAGCGTGCGGCCCAACCCCGGTTGGCGCCGGTGCAGCGCGCCATGGAACAAGACCTGGAACGCCTGGGTCGCGCCAATGTGATGGACACCGCCGGCCTGCTGGGCCGTCTGGACGAGCTGGTGCGCATGGTGGATGACATGCCCCTGCTCAGCAACGTGACCATGGCCCCGCCCACGGGCGCCCACATGTCCTCCACCGGCGTACCGCTGCCACCCGCGCTGGATGCGGCGGTTTCCCCCACCCAGTGGGCCTGGTGGCAGCACTGGGGCAGCCGCATCTGGACGGCTTCGGCCAATGAAGCCCGTGACCTGGTGCGCATACGCCGCATCGACCATCCCGATGCCATGCTGCTCGCACCGGACCAGGCTTTTTTCCTGCGTGAGAACCTCAAGCTCAAGCTGCTCAATGCCCGCCTGGGCCTGCTGGCGCGCCAGTACGACGCGGCCCGCTCCGACCTGGGTGCCTCTAGCACCGCAGTCGCCAAATACTTTGACGGCCAGTCGCGCCGCACACAAAGCGCCCAATCCCTGCTGCTGCAGATCCAGACGCATTTGCGCCAGACCGAGCAGCCCACCCTCAACGACACGCTGAGCGCGCTGGCCACTGCCGCGTCCAGCCGCTGACCCGCTAGGAGGGCGATATGCGTGCTGCACTGTGGTTTGCTGGTCTGTTCTGCCTGGCCGTGGCGGGCGCCCTGTTCGCGGGCACCAACCAGGGATCGGTCACGCTGTTCTGGCCCCCCTACCGGTTGGACCTGTCGCTGAACATGGTGATGGCCTTGCTGCTGTCGGCCTTTGCCATCCTCTACGGCGCCCTGCGCGGCTTTGCCGTGCTGGTGTCGCTGCCGCTGCAGGCCAAGCGCTGGCGCTTGCAGCAGCGCGAACGCAATATGCACCAGGCCTTGCAGGAGTCGCTGACCCATTTACATGCCGGACGTTTTCTGCGTGCCCGCAAGGCGGCGCTGCAATCGCTGCAGCTGGAAGAAGGTCTGTCACTGGACAAGGCCACGGTCAGCTACCGGCGCCAGCTGCGCACCATCGCCCATATGGCGGCGGCCGACAGCTCCCACGCGCTGCAGGACCGCACAACACGCGACAAACACCTGGAAGCCGCGCTGGAGCTGGCCCCCCTCAACGGAACAGCCCAGCAGCAGGAGCTGCGCGAAGGTGCGCAAATGCGCTCGGCCCGCTGGGCATTGGATGACCGCGACGCTGCCGCCGCGCTGGAGCGCCTGGCCCAGCTGCCCCATGGCGCCGCACGCCGCACGGTGGCGCTGCGCATCAAGCTCAAGGCCTCACGCCTGGCCCAGCAAACCGGCCCGGCCCTGGAAACCGCCCGCCTGCTGGCCAAGCACAAGGCCTTCTCACCCGAAGCGGCCGGCAGCCTGCTGCGCAGCCTGCTGCTGGAGCAGTTGCACCAGGCCTATGACCCCGCCCAGTTGCAAGCAGCCTGGGCACAGCTGGAAGCCCATGAGCGCCAGATGCCCGAGCTGGCCATTCCCGCCGCGCGCCGGCTGGTGGCCCTGGGCGGCAGCAGCGCCACGGCCCGCGACTGGTTGCTGCCCGTCTGGGACGCGCAATTGCGCAACCCCCAGGCATTGAACCGCTCGCAAAGCGTGCTGCTGTTCCAAGCCCTGCAGGAATGCCTGGAAGACGTGGATGGCGCCTGGCTGGCCCGCATCGAAACCGCACTGCGCAGCGCCCCCCACCAGCCTCATCTGCAGTACCTGGCGGGCATGGCCTGCCTGCAACGCCAGCTGTGGGGCAAGGCACAGCAGCTGCTGCGCCAATCCACGGCCCAGCTCAAGGACGACGCCCTGCTGCACAGCGCCTGGAAGGCCCTGGCCATTCTGGCCGAGCACCACGAGGCCCCGGACGAAGCCGCCGCGGCTTGGAAACAAGCTGCCTTGCACGCGAAATAAAAACAGGGCCGCATTGCGGCCCTGTTTTTATTTCGTCAGTCTTTCCAGTGTTCTATCCAGCCGAGCTTGCCTTGGCCCTGGTCATTCAGCCGCTGCACCTGGGCTGCGGCTTCGCTTTCCGGCAGCTGCCACTGCATATGCACCAGGCTGTCATGCCGCACCTGCAAGAGTTCGGCCCCTGCCTGGGCAATGTCGCGGCGCAGCCAGCCTTCCATGTCGTAGGGCAGGCTGCACTGCAGCGTGCTCATGCGCTGCAGCAGCACCTTGTCGGCCCCTAGCAGGGCCTGGGCCACGCTGTCGGTATAGGCCCGCACCAGGCCGCCGGCGCCCAGCTTCACGCCGCCGTAATAGCGCACCACGGTGGCCAGCACGCCTTCCAGTTCCTGGTGACGCAGCACGTCCAGCATGGGGCGGCCGGCCGTGCCGCCGGGCTCGCCGTCATCCACGGCCGCCGACTGGCCGCCTGCAAGCAGCGCCCAGCAGATATGGGTGGCCGTGGGGTGTACCCGCCACAGCGCGTCCACCGTGGCCTGCGCGCTGGCGCGGTCGGCCATGGGCTGTACACAGCCGATGAAGCGGCTCTTCTTGATGATCAGTTCGCTGTGTGCGGGGCTTGCCAGAGTCTGTGCCATAGGGCTGGCGAGCTTACCCGAGCCACCGCCCTGACCAGGGCCTGCGGGCATTCAAGCTTTTTGAACTGTCACGTCAATTCGCCTGAACTTTTTTTCGCTGCAGCTTTCCTACACTGCCTACATGGCAACGTTGTCTGCGCCATTTTTCCTGCTTGCCAGGCGCTTTCCCTTGCGAACTACATGCCCCACTCCACCTCTTCTTCCCGCTACAGCCTCACCGCCATCACCTTCCACTGGGTGCTGGCACTGGGCCTGATCGGCCTGCTGGTCTTTGGCTGGTATATGACCGGGCTGCCGTTTTCTCCGGCACGCCTGAAGTACTACAACTGGCACAAATGGGCCGGCGTCAGCCTGCTGGTGCTGAGCGTGCTGCGCCTGCTGTGGCGCTTCACCCATCGCCCTCCCGCCCTGCCCAAAGCCATGGCGGCGGCCATGCCACGCTGGCAGCAGCTGGCCCACCATGGCGTGCACCAGCTGCTGTATGTCTTGTTCTTTGCCGTGCCCCTGCTGGGCTGGGCCTATAGCTCGGCGGCGGGCTTCCCCATCGTGTGGTTCGGCCTGTGGCAGCTGCCCGACTTTGTGGCCGCCAACCCGGAGCTGGCTGAGGCCATCAAGCCCTGGCACGCCATTGCGGCGTACAGTCTGGCGGGCCTGATTGCCCTGCACATCGCCGCCGCGCTGAAGCACCAACTCATAGACCGTGACGGTCTGCTGCGCCGCATGTGGCCCGGCAGCGCTGCCTGAACCACCCCGTCTTTTTTCATTTTTGAACGTCAGGAGATCAGCATGCATTTCACCGCCACCCTCCGTGCTGCCACCCTCGCCGGTGCAGCCCTTTTCGCCACTGCCGCCATGGCGGCCCAGGCCCTGGTGCCGGCGCAAAGCAGCATCAACTTCACCGCCAAGCAAATGGGTGTGCCGCTGCAAGGCCACTTCAAGAAATTTGAGGCGCAGGTGAATTTCGACACCGCCAAGCCCGAGACCAGCAAGATCCACTTCACCGTGGATACCGGCAGCGCCACCATGGGCTCCAAGGAGACCGACAGCAATCTGCTGGGTGCCGACTGGTTCAACATCGCCAAATTCCCCAAGGCCACCTTCGAATCCACCGCCGTCAAGGCCTTGGGCGGCGGCAAATACCAGGTGGACGGCACGCTGACCATCAAGGGCAATGCGCAAAAAGTGTCCCTGCCCGTGGCCCTGACCCAGTCGGGCGCCACCACCATGGCCGCAGGCACCTTGCCGCTCAAGCGCCTGGCCTTCAAGATTGGCGACGGTGACTGGTCCGACACCTCCATGGTCGCCGATGAGGTGTCCGTGCAGTTCAAGCTGGCCCTGACCGGCGTGGGCAAGCTCTAAGCCCTGCCACCACATTGTTTGTGATAGCGGCTTGTGCCCATGGCTGCTTGCTTTGAAAGCAGTTTTGCTTTGAAATCATTGCAGCCAGCGCACAGCAAGCTATCGATTCGGTAGTTCCGAGATTTGTTTTTCTCCCCCTCTTCACCTTCACAGGAGATTTCTTGATGCGTTCCACCTTGTTTGCCCTGGCTGCTGCCGGTCTGTTCGCCACCGCTGCCCACGCTGCTCCGGCCCAGTACGCCATCGACCCCACCCACACCTTCGCCACCTTCGAGATCGACCACTTCGGCGCATCCACCAACCGCGCCCGCTTCGACAAGAAGAGCGGCCAGGTGGAATTCGACAAGGCCGGCAAGACCGGCAAGGTGGAAGTGACGCTGGACATGACTTCGGTGAACTCCGGCACCGCCGCTTTCGACAAGCACCTCAAGGGCAAGGACATCTTCAACACCGACCAGTACCCGGTGTCCAAGTTCGTCTCCGACAAGTTCGTGTTTGACGGCGACAAGCTCAAGGAAGTCACCGGCCAGCTGACCCTGAACGGCCAGACCCACCCCATCACCATCAAGTCCAACAAGTTCACCTGCTACGAAAGCCCCATGCTCAAGCGTGAGGTCTGCGGCGGCGACTTTGAAGCCACCATCGACCGCACCCAATGGGGCGTGAACTACGGCGTGGACTGGGGCTTCAGCAAGAACGTGCGCCTGGTGCTGCAGATGGAAGCCGTCAAGCAGTAAACCCTGCGCATACTTCGGATGCTTGAGAACGTGTTCAAAGTCTCCTCGCGACGCGCCAGTGTCTTTGCGGGATGGGATACAAGGCGCGATACCGCAGCAATAGCCGTGCTATTGCGAGGATTCGCAACACCGTAGACCGCCCGCAAAGGCACTGGCCCGAAGGGTTGGAGCGAAATCGGGCGATTTCTTCGCGCTGGCTCTTGCTTGCACCCCGGTGCAAGCTGCGCCCCATCGACTCGAACTCATCCCGATTGCGCTCCAACGCGCCTGCGTAGAGGCATTGAACACGTTCTGAGCACTCGCTCTGACGCCCACAACCCGCACGCCACCTCGGCATGCGGGTTTTTTCTTGGCCCTGGCGGGTCTTGGTCTTTCTAGAATTACGCTTAGTGCAATGCATTGCATATACGTAAAAGGAGAGCTGCCATGGGCCACCACACCGCCCCCACCACCCTGACCCGCGCCGCGCTGGACGCGCTGCCCCCGCCCGCCGCCGTGCAGCAGCTGCACCACTACGCCTACAAGGCGCGCGATGCCGAGGAAACCCGCCACTTCTACGAAGACATACTGGGCCTGCCGCTCTACCACATCATCCAGAGCGACCATGTGCCCAGCACCGGCGAGTACTGCCCCTACACCCATTTCTTCTTTCGCCTGCGCGATGGCAGCTTCATCGCCTTCTTCGACATTGGCGACGATGAAAAAGCCCTGCCATCACCCAATACCCCGCTGTGGATCAACCACATCGCCTTTCGCGTGGACACAGTGCAGGAGCTGGAGAACACCAAGGCCCGCTTGCAGGCCCATGGCGTGGAAGTGCTGGGCGTGACCGACCACCACATCTTCAAGAGCATTTATTTCTTTGACCCCAATGGCATTCGCCTGGAGCTGTCGGCCCAGCTGGCCGACGAGGTGCAGATGGCACGCGAAAGCCAGACCGCCCACGCCCGCCTGGCCGAATGGACCGCACGCAAGCAGCAGTGGCGCACGGAGCGAGCCCAGGGCCAAGGCACTGCCCCACTCAAGCCCCAGCACAACGACCGGCCCGAATACGGCGGTGCGCGCTGAGCCCGTGCTTGCGATCTCTGCGCAGGCGCGTCGCGAGGAGATCGCACATACATGCGCAAGCTTCACCCTTCTCCCGCCCTGGTTCCGCAGCAAGGTCTGCCCGCATGCGGACATAGAATGAATTGCAAGCATTTGCCAGATTTGCCAGGAAAGGGAAGACCATGCATTACGCCAAATTCCTCTGTACCGCCGCATGGGTGATGCTGGGCACCGCAGCCCAGGCCCAGAGCAGCGCCAGCCATGTCGGCGCCCCGCACCACCCGGCGGTGGCGTCCGAAGCGGAAGCCGCCAAGGACATCCAGCAGCTGTGCGCCAGCGAATGGCCCTCCACCCACCCGGCTCTGCAAAGCCACTGCATAGACAAACAGAGCGAGGCCAGAAGCAAGGCCCAGGAATTTGCATCGAATGCATCCCCCAGCAAGGCCAGCATCTGGGCCCGGTGCAGCAAGGACTGGACCAACAAGGCCGGACAACAGGACTGGGTGATGACGGCGCGCTGCCTGGATTTCCAGGTCCAGGCCTATCAAAAATAAACACCTGCACCGGACTGCGGCACTGCAGTTTTCATAGCTGCATGTGCTGATGGATACTGCATTTGGGCCGTGCTTTACCACCCCCATAGACCCCGGCCCGCGCGCAGCCCGGGGGGCTGGCTAAAATCATTGGCAATCCGTCCCTTCCAACCGGACGATGGCATCCCGCTTGCGGATGCCGTTTTTATTTCCAGCCTATTTGCCAAGCAGCCATGAGCGATACCCCTGCACAACCCGGTCTTTCCAGCCTCTCCAAGTCTTTTGAGCCCTCCGCCATCGAGGCCCAGTGGGGCCCCGAGTGGGAAAAGCGTGGCTATGGCAATGCCGGTTACCGTGGCACGGGCAGCCCCAACGCCGAAGCCGTGGCTGCGCAGCAGAACTTCTCCATCCAGCTGCCCCCCCCCAATGTGACCGGCACGCTGCACATGGGCCATGCCTTCAACCAGACCATCATGGATTCCCTCACGCGCTATCACCGCATGAAGGGCTTCAACACGGCCTGGATTCCCGGCACCGACCACGCCGGCATTGCCACGCAGATCGTGGTCGAGCGCCAGCTGCAAACCCAGGGCGTGAGCCGCTATGACCTGGGCCGCGATGCATTCACCCAAAAGATCTGGGAGTGGAAGGAGCAATCCGGCAACACCATCACCACGCAGATGCGCCGCATGGGCGATACCGTGGACTGGAGCCGCGAATACTTCACCATGGACGACAACCTGTCCCAGGTGGTGACCGACACCTTTGTGAAGCTGTATGAGCAAGGCCTGATCTACCGTGGCAAGCGCCTGGTGAACTGGGACCCGGTGCTGCAATCCGCCGTGTCCGACCTGGAAGTGGAAAACCAGGAAAAAGACGGCTCGCTGTGGCATATCGCCTACCCGCTTTCCAGCGGTGAAGGCCAACTGGTGGTGGCTACCACCCGCCCCGAGACCATGCTGGGCGACGTGGCCGTGATGGTCCACCCCGAAGACGAACGCTACCGGCACCTGATCGGCCAGACCGTGACCCTGCCCCTGGTGGGCCGCGAGATTCCCATCATTGCCGATGAGTATGTGGACCGCGAGTTCGGCACCGGCGTGGTCAAGGTCACGCCTGCGCACGACCAGAACGACTACCAGGTGGGCGTGCGCCACAAGCTGCCCATGATTTGCGTGCTGACGCTGACGGCAAAGATCAACGACGAAGCGCCCGAAAAGTACCGTGGCATGGACCGCTTTGTGGCCCGCAAGGCCATCGTCGCCGACCTGGAGGCCGCCGGCCTGATGGTCGAGATCAAAAAGCACAAGCTGATGGTGCCCATCTGCGACCGCACCGGCCAGGTGATCGAGCCCATGCTGACGGACCAGTGGTTCATCGCCATGAACCAGGTGGCCAAGCAAGGCACGGGCGACGCCACGGGCAAGTCCATCGCGCAAAAAGCCATCGACGCCGTGGAATCCGGCGCCGTGAAGTTTGTGCCCGAAAACTGGGTCAACACCTACAACCAGTGGATGAACAACATCCAGGACTGGTGCATCTCGCGCCAGCTGTGGTGGGGCCACCAGATTCCCGCCTGGTATGACCAGGAAGGCACCATCTGGGTCGCCCGCAATGAGGAAGAGGCACGTGACAACTGGATGCGTGCCATGGAAGGCGATTTGCTTACCGCCCGCAATCTAGGCCAGGCCAGCAATGCATCCCGCCTGGAAAGCCTGCTGTCCGTAGGCCCCCAACTCACTCGCGACCCCGACGTGCTGGATACCTGGTATTCCTCGGCCATGGTGCCCTTCTCCACCATGGGCTGGCCCCAGCAGACCGATGCGGCGGACGACAACTACAACCTCTACCTGCCCTCTTCGGTGCTGGTGACCGGCTACGACATCATCTTCTTCTGGGTGGCCCGGATGATCATGATGACCACCCACTTCACCGGCCGCGTGCCCTTCACCCATGTCTATATGCATGGCCTGGTGCGCGACGCCCAGGGCAAGAAGATGAGCAAGTCCGAAGGCAATGTGCTGGACCCCGTGGACTTGATCGATGGCATTGCGCTGGAGCCCCTGCTGGAAAAGCGCACCCAGGGCCTGCGCAAGCCCGAGACCGCTCCCCAGGTGCGCAAGAACACGCAAAAGGAATTCCCCGAAGGCATTCCCGCCTACGGTGCCGACGCGCTGCGCTTTACCTTTGCCGCCCTGGCCTCGCTGGGCCGCTCCATCAACTTCGACAGCAAGCGCTGCGAGGGCTACCGCAATTTCTGCAACAAGCTGTGGAACGCTTCCCGCTTTGTGCTGATGAACTGCGAAGGCTTTGACTGCGGCCTGAAGGAGCACACCAAGGAGCAATGCCAGGCGGGTGGCGAGCTGCAAGGCTATATGCACTTCAGCCAGCCGGACCGCTGGATCGTCTCTCAGCTGCAGAAGGTGGAGGCCGAAGTGGCCAAGGGCTTTGCCGAGTACCGTCTGGACAACGTGGCCAACACCATTTACGACTTTGTCTGGAACGAGTTCTGCGACTGGTATCTGGAAATCGCCAAGGTGCAGATCCAGACCGGTAACGAAGCCCAGCAACGCGCCACACGCCGCACGCTGATCCGCACGCTGGAAACCATTTTGCGTCTGGCCCACCCCATCATCCCGTTTGTGACCGAGGAGCTGTGGCAGAAGGTGGCCCCCGTGGCCGGCCGCGCAAGCGCATCGGTGGCCATTGCCGCCTACCCCGAAGCACAGCCAGAGAAGATCGACGAGGCCTCCATTGCCTATGTGGCCCGCATCAAGCAGATGGTGGACAGCTGCCGCGCCCTGCGCGGTGAAATGGGCGTGTCGCCAGCCCAGCGCCTGCCGCTGCTGGCCGTGGCAGGTTCGGCCGATGGCGCCGCCTTCCTGCGCGCCAATGCCGACGTGCTGAAGAACCTGGCCAAGCTCAGCGAGGTCAAGGTGTTTGACGACGAGGCCGCCTGGGCCGCCGAGGCACAGAACGCCCCGGTGTCCGTGGTGGGCGATGCCCGCCTGGCGCTGTTTGTGGAAGTGGACGTGGAAGCCGAAAAGGCGCGCCTGTCCAAGGAAGCCAAGCGCCTGGAAGGCGAAATCACCAAGGCCAACGCCAAGCTCTCCAACGAGGCTTTCTGCGCCAAGGCCCCGGCCGCCGTGCTGGAGCAGGAGAAAAAGCGTGTGGCCGAATTTGGTGCCACGCTGGCCCGCATCCAGCAGCAACTCGAGCGGCTGAAATAACCCCCTGAGCGGCTGCGCCGCTTCCCCTGCAAAGGGGAGGCGGTGCCTCTAGGATTTGAAGCAAGGAATCTGCATGAGCAACCAAACGCGCGTCAAAAAGGCCGTCTTTCCCGTCGCCGGTCTGGGCACCCGTTTTCTGCCCGCCACCAAGGCCTCTCCCAAAGAGATGCTGCCGGTGGTGGACAAGCCCCTGATCCAGTACGCCGTGGAAGAGGCCTATGAGGCCGGCATACGCGACATGATCTTTGTCACCGGCCGCAGCAAGCGCGCCATCGAAGACCATTTCGACACCGCCTACGAGCTGGAAAACGAGCTGGAGCAGGCCGGCAAGCAGGAGATGCTGGAGCTGGTGCGCAGCATCAGCCCGGCCGATATGAACTGCGCCTTTGTGCGCCAGCACCGCTCGCTGGGCCTGGGCCATGCCGTGCTCTGCGCCGCGCCCCTGGTGGGCAACGAGCCCTTTGCCGTGATCCTGGCCGACGACCTGATGCGCGGCGATGCCGGTGGCCCCGGCGTGATGGCGCAGATGACGGCGGCCTTCCAAAAGCAAGGCCGCTCGCTGCTGGCCGTGCAAGAGGTGCCGCTGGAGCACACCAAGCGCTACGGCATCGTCAAGGGCGAGCCCGCTGGTGGCCCGCTGATGCGCATCGACGAGATCGTGGAAAAGCCCGCGCCCGAGAAGGCCCCGTCCCGCATGGGCGTGGCCGGCCGCTATGTGCTGACCCCGGCCATTTTTGACGAGATCCGCAACCAGCCCACGGGCGTGGGCGGCGAGATCCAGCTCACCGATGCCATCGAACGCCTCATGGCCAACGAGGCCGTCTACGCCTTTCAGTACAGCGGCAAGCGCTATGACTGCGGCAGCAAAGAAGGCTTTCTGGAAGCCACGGTGGAGCTGGCCTTGCAGCACCCCCAAGTGGGCGCGAGCTTTCGCGACTACCTCAAAAACCTGAGCATCTGACGCGCTTATCTATTGCGTTTTGAATACAAAAGGCCTGCAGTTGCAGGCCTTTTGCGCTGTGACAGCTATGGTTTTTAACGGCGGCGCAGCACGTGGATGAATTCGTCGCCCACGGTTTCCTGGTGCACCAGCTCGTTGCCGGTCTGCTTGGCAAAGGCCTGAAAGTCGCGCGTGGAACCGGTGTCCGTGGCCACCACTTTCAGCAGCTGGCCGCTTTCCATGCCCGCCAGCGCCTTCTTGGCTTTGAGAATGGGCAGCGGGCAATTCAGGCCGCGGGTGTCGATTTCTTGGTCAATCTGCATGGTGTGATTGTAGAAAAGCTGCAGCAGCCTTGCTGGTGGCAGCGGTACGCACACCACACAACTTCAGTGCGGCATCAGTCCAGCTGCGGGGGTTGCAAAAAGCGCGGGTCTTCGCTCCAGAACTGCAGCGGCCATTTGGCCGGATCGGGCTCGGGACTTTGGCCAGGCCGAAAAGCACCGAACTGCGGCGCCAGGCCCTTGCTCTGCACCCAGTGGGCCAGCGCATAGCCGGTGCCGGAAGGCCAGCAACGCGCCGCCTCGGGTGTGACCCAGCGGTACTCCAGCAGCTCGGGCGAAAGCCGCACTTCACCCTCCACACGCACATGGTAGGCAATCAGCACCTGGTTCATGCGCAGAAACTCCCAGCTGCCCAGCAAGCGCAAGCCCTTGGCACGCAGCCCGGTTTCTTCCATCACCTCGCGGCAGATGCCGGCCTCGGGCGATTCGCCCGCTTCCATAAAGCCGGTGATGAGGCCAAACACCCCTTCCTGCCACAGCGCATTGCGCGCCAGCAGGGCCTCACCACGGTCGTTTTCCACCACCGCCGCCAGCACCGGCGTGGGATTGCCCCAGTGGGTAAAGCCACAGGTCGGGCAACGCAGCCGGCTGACATCGCCGCTGTCCTCTGCCTCGGTAATCCACTGCAACTCGGTGGCGCAATTGCTGCAAAAACGAACTTCAAACGCCATTGAGGCTCTCCATCAAATCTTCTCGACCCCAGCAAGAGCAGGCGGTGCCCCCTTGGAACATGCATGGCGTGCCCATGGAGGTCTTTGCGCTCTTCTGATGACTCATTCAAGCCCACGCGGCATAAAACCGGCACGCCCCCCGCCAGGGACACCGCGCAAGGGCCGCCCCGCCGCGCTGGTGTCGTCCCCCTTGGGGGAAGGCGCGCCAGCGCCTCAGGGGGTAGCCAGCTTACGCGGGGAAGACCCCCGTGGACAGATAGCGGTCGCCACGGTCGCACACCACAAACACGATGGTGGCGTTTTGCTCGCGCGCTGCAATCTGCTGGGCCACCCAGCAGGCACCGGCCGCGGAGATACCGGCAAAAATGCCTTCCTCGCGCGCCATGCGGCGGGCCATGTCCTCGGCATCGTCCTGGCTCACATAGACCAGCTCGTCGACCAGGCTGGCGTCGTAGATCTTGGGCAGATATTCCTCGGGCCATTTGCGGATGCCAGGAATGCGCGAGCCTTCGGACGGCTGGGCGCCGATGATCTTCACATTCGGGTTCTTTTCCTTGAGGAACTGGGCCACGCCGGTGATGGTGCCGGTGGTGCCCATGGCGCTGACAAAGTGGGTGATCTCGCCCCCGGTCTGCTCCCACAGCTCGGGCCCTGTGGCTTCGTAATGGGCGCGCGGGTTGTCGGCATTGGCAAACTGGTCCAGCACCACACCCTTGCCCTGGGCCACCATCTGGTCGGCCAGGTCACGGGCGTATTCCATGCCGCCGCTCTTGGGCGTGAGGATGAGCTCGGCGCCATAGGCCTTCATGGTCTGGGCACGCTCTATGGACAAGTCCTCCGGCATGATCAAGACCATGCGATAGCCCTTGATGGCAGCCGCCATGGCCAGTGCAATGCCGGTGTTGCCGGAGGTGGCCTCGATCAGCGTGTCGCCAGGCTTGATTTCACCGCGCTCCTGGGCCCGCTGGATCATGGACACAGCCGGGCGGTCCTTGACGGAGCCCGCAGGGTTGTTGCCCTCCAGCTTGCCCAACACCACATTGCCTTGCGCTGCATGTGCAGCAGCGTTGATACGCTGCAGCGCCACCAGAGGCGTATTGCCGATGACGCTTTCAATCGAAGGATACGTTTTCATGTCCATAAATGTGCCATAATCCAGCCTCTCTGATGCCAGCCCGGGTGGTGGAATTGGTAGACGCAGCGGACTCAAAATCCGCCGCCGCAAGGCGTGCCGGTTCGATTCCGGCCCCGGGCACCACAAGCATCAGAAACCAGTCAATCAAATTACCGCGAGGTGGAGCAGTCTGGTAGCTCGTTGGGCTCATAACCCAAAGGTCGTTGGTTCAAATCCAGCCCTCGCAACCAATTGGTGCATGCACCGCAAAAAAGCCCACATCCTGTGGGCTTTTTTGTTTTTACCGCCTTTTGTCCACATCTCGTCGCCGCCCTCCAAAGACATGGAGGCCATGAGGGACTTGACTGCAAGGCACTCTGCCCACCGCGCAGCCACAAGACCACCAAGGCCATGCGAAAGCACAGCGCTGCCGCCAGATCGCCCCATGGGCACAAAAGCCGCCCAAACCCCTTCCGCTTTTCCCCTCCAAAGCCGCAAAGCCTTGCGCCATGCGGCTGAGCGCGGCTTTCTGCAACGTCAAACTCAGACACAATATCGCACCAAAATAGTGCGACACTGCGAACGATATGCAGCAAAATTTGGCTTCTCATTTGTTTTGAGCATAATTCAGCCCAACGGCCCGGCTTGGATACGCACCGTTTTGGTGCCTGCAAATCGGGCTTTGCCACGTCTGGACCCCGCATCCCGCGTGGCCCCCGGCCCCAGCCGCCGGGTCTGCCCCTTTTTCTTTTTTCAGCCAATTGCTCACCATGCGCCAAGAAAGCGACTTTTTAGGTTCCAAGGACATCCCCGACCACGCCTACTGGGGGGTTCACTCCGCCCGTGCGGTGGAGAACTTTCCCATCACCGGCCACAGCGTGGCACAGATGCCCCAGCTGATCCGCGCCTACGCCTTTGTGAAAAAGGCTGCCGCCCACGCCAACCTGGCCATGGGCGCCATCAACGCCCAGCAGACCGAGGCCATCTCCAAGGCCTGCGACGACCTAGCCGCTGGCCAGTTGCATGAGCAGTTTGTGGTGGACGTGATCCAGGGCGGCGCCGGCACCTCGACCAATATGAACGCCAACGAGGTGATCGCCAACCGTGCGCTGGAGCATCTGGGTCTGGCCAAGGGTCGCTATGACGTGATCCACCCCAACGACCATGTCAACGCTTCCCAGTCCACCAACGACTCCTACCCCACGGCCGTCAAGCTGGCCACCTGGTTTGGCATTCAGGAGCTGCTGGCCGCATTGGCAGCACTGCGTGGCGCCTTCCAGGAAAAGGCCACGGAATTCAAGGATGTACTCAAAATCGGCCGCACCCAGCTGCAGGACGCCGTGCCCATGACCCTGGGTCAGGAGTTCACCGCCTTTGTCTCCATGATTGCCGATGACGAGAAGCGCCTGCGCGAATCTGCCGTGCTGATGTGCGACATCAATATGGGCGGCACTGCCATCGGCACCGGCCTGAACGCCCCCGTGGGCTATGTCGACGTGGTCGTGCCCAAGCTGGCGGAATTCTCGGGCGTGCCCGTGGTCAAGGCCGCCGACATGATCGCCGCCACCTGCGATACCGGCGCGTTTGCCGACATCTCCGGCATTTTGAAGCGCATCGCCGTCAAGCTCTCCAAGATCAGCAACGACCTGCGCTTGCTGTCTTCCGGCCCCCAGGCCGGTGTGGGCGACATCCAGCTGCCTGCACGCCAGGCCGGCTCGTCCATCATGCCCGGCAAGGTCAACCCGGTGATCCCGGAAGTGATGAACCAGGTTTGCTTTGAAGTGATCGGCAACGACGTGGCCATCACCATGGCTGCCGAAGGCGGTCAGCTGCAGCTCAACGCCTTTGAGCCACTGATGGCCTGGGCCCTGCACAAAAGCCTGCACCACCTGGCCCATGCCTGCAAGACGCTGCAAGTCAACTGCGTGGAAGGCATCGTCGCCAACCAGCGCGTGCTGGACGAGCGCATCGCCAGCTCAGTGACCTTGGTGACCGCGCTGAACCCGCTGATTGGTTACGAGAAGTCCGCCCAGATCGCCAAGGCCGCCATCGCCAGCGGCAAGTCCATCGGCGCGGTCGCCGAAGAGCTGGGCGTGATGAGCCAGGCCCAGCTGCAACAACTGCTGGTGGCCGACAAGCTGACCATGCCTGGCGCACTGAGCGCAAGCTAAAAGGCGGCTCACACACCCTGCACACTCCATCCTGCGGCCACTTGCAGAATGGAGTCCACCAAGCGCCCGAACTGCCCCGCAGCTCGGGCGCTTTGTTTTTGATGCAGGCCAAGCCAGGACGGAATGCACGCCACGACCCAGACAGCCCCTTCCTGCACTGCCGCATACTGACTGGGCATACCTCCCATGCAACGAGCGACACCATGGCCAAGAAATTCCCTGCAGTCCCAGCCCATCCAGAGCGCCTGTGCTGGGGCTGCGACCTGTACTGCCCCGCCACCGACCTGCGCTGCGGCAACGGCTCCGACCGCACACCCCACCCCAGCGAGCTGTGGGGCGACGATTGGCAGACCATGGACGGCACCCAGCCCCCAGGCAACCCGGAGCCCACGGAGCGCTCTCCACTCAAATCCCCCTCTTGCGCGCATCTATAAAGCAAAACCCGCTACTTATTCAGTAGCGGGTCTATAGCGGCATCCTGACTGGGCATAGAAAATAGGAAAACGCATTTAAATGCTTGTGGCTTGCGGTATCTATGCACAAATCGGATTATGAAATTCCGAAAAGACATTGACCATAAATATCAAACGGGTGAGTTTTTACAACTCATCAACACCTTTCGATATCAGGTATGAATTGAAAAAATTTTAAAACCCATTGAATCCAAAAATAAAAATATCAACCTTTGAAAATAATTTACTGAATAATATTTTATTTTCAAAAAATAGAGGCAAGCAATAAATATTGCTTGCCTTGTATACAACCTTGGCAACAGCTTAATACTCCACCAAGGTCAACCTGCGTTACTCGTAGGACAGGGTGTAGGCCACCAGAGCACTCGCCGTGCCAGCCTTGGCATCCGAAGTTGCCTTACCAGCTTGCAGGGTGTAGTAGGCCTTCAGCGGAATGCTGATGTTGCTGCCCGAGGTCGCCCCCAGGGTCACCGTATCTCCCTGGCTGAAGTCCAGGATATCGCTGCCGTTCATCAGCATGATCTGCACACCCTGTGCCGTTCCATTCACCCCAACGCCCTTGCCCACCACCCTGGAAGGCTTCAACGAGAGCGAAACCTTGGTGCCCTGGGTGCACTCGACGTTCAGATCGATGTTCTTGGCAATGGTGCTCAGCTTGCCGGCAGAAATCGCCGGATTGGCTTCCGTGCCCAAGGTCTCAGCCGAGTGCGGCCCCATGGACACGAGCATGTCTGCACCCGAAGAGGTTGCACCGCCGCTGCTCACCTGGCAGGCATCCACGGTGATGCTGCCCTCAAAAGAAATCGCACCCATAGCACCCACTGCGGGAGCTGCTTGAACGCCAGCTGCAAAAAAGACGGCAAGGATAGCCAGGCTGACAAATGATTTTTTCATGGTCGAACTTCTCTTTCACTAAATGGATTGAAAAACTTTTTCAATCCAGTGCCAAAGCCCTAAAAGGCTTACAAAGATGTGCTCTTGTGAAACACAGCTTCTGCGTAGACACAGACAGATACTAATCTAAGAAAACCACAATTAATTTAGAAACGAGGAGAAACAATATAGAAAAAAAATATCAAGAGAAAAACAATTTAACAATTTCCTCTTTGACTTTTCAAAAGATTGGCAGTAAGTGGTCACACAAAAAGCACAGGACAATTTCCGCCATCTACAGAGGCCTGCATGCGCCCCTCAAACCGCGAAAGGTCGGCACCATAGTTCCAATTGCACGTTTTGGCTAGGAAAAGGCGGGAACAACCACAAAAAAAAACGGGTTACGACTACTCGTAACCCGTTGAATTCATTGGTAGGGCGTGGCGGACTTGAACCGACGACCAAGGGATTATGAGTCCCCTGCTCTAACCAACTGAGCTAACGCCCCTTGCCAGCCCTGCACAAGGCAGGGCGCGTGCATTGTAACGGCTTAGAGGGCACTTACGGCGCCTGGCGATCAGATCGCGTGCGCGCACGCTCAACGCCGGGTGTTCAAGGCATTGGTGACCAGCTTGGAGGTGATGTCCACAATCTGGATCATCCGGTCGTAGTGCATGCGCGTGGGGCCGATCACGCCCAGGGTGCCCACGATCTGACCGTCAACCTCATAAGGCGCGCTGACCACGGACAGCTCCTCAAAGGGCACGACCTGGCTTTCACCACCGATGAAGATGCGCACGCCTTCGGCCTGGCTGGAAAAGTCCAGCAGACGCAGGATTTGCGTTTTCTGCTCGAACAAATCGAAAGCCTTGCGCAGATTGCCCATATCGCTGGAGAAATCGCTCACGGCCAGCAGATTGCGTTCGCCGGAGATGATGACCTGCTCCTGCGGCTGTGGGTTCATGGCCTCTGCGCTGACGTTCACGGCGGCCTGCATCAGATCGGTCACCTCGCTGCGCAGGCGCTCAACCTCGGTCTGCAGGCGCTCGCGCACCTGCTCGATGGCCAGGCCCGCGTAGTGGGCGTTCAGGTAGTTGGAGGCTTCCAGCAGTTGGGTGCCGGAGAAATCATGGTCGGTGAAGATGACGCGGTTTTGCACATCGCCTTCGGGCGAGACGATGATGACCAGCACCCGCCGCTCGGACAGTTTGACGAACTCGATGTGTTTGAACACCGAGCTGCGCCGTGGCGCCATCACCACACCCACAAACTGCGACAGGCTGGAAAGCATATTCGCCGCGTTGGCTATCACTTTTTGCGGCTGCTCGGGTGCCAGCTCGGGCGCCGGCAGCATGTCGCGGCTGACGGTGAGCATGGTGTCCACAAACAAGCGATAGCCCTTGGCCGTGGGCACACGGCCGGCCGAGGTGTGGGGGCTGACGATCAGGCCGAACTCTTCCAGGTCGGACATCACATTGCGGATGGTCGCTGGCGAGAGTTCCAGGCCGCAGGCGCGCGACAGCGTACGCGAACCGACCGGCTGGCCGTCGGCAATGTAGCGCTCGACCAGCGCTTTCAACAACAACTTGGCACGTTCATCGAGCATGGAATGATTTTAATGATGTAATTTCCCTCATGACGTCCAAGTTTCGCCATGTGGCCCTCATCGGCAAGTACCGCGCCCCTTCTGCGACAGGTACTCCCCAGGATTGCCCGCGCCAGGCGCTGGAAGACATTGCCGCCTTTTTAAGCACCCAGGGCTGTGAAGTGATTGTGGAGGCCGAGACCGCCTTGCAGATGGGTCAGCCCGCAGCCTACCGCAGTCTGGATGTGGATGCCCTGGGCCTGGCCTGCGACCTGGCCCTGGTCATGGGAGGCGACGGCACCATGCTGGGTGTCAGCCGGCATCTGTCGCGCTATGGCACGCCGCTGATTGGCATCAACCAGGGGCGGCTGGGCTTTGTCACCGACATCCCCATGGATGAAAACCTGCTGCCCACGCTGCAGGCCATGCTGGAGGGCGAGTACGAGGAAGACCCCCGCCCGCTGATCGAAGCCCGCGTCATGCGCGGCGACACCTGCGTGTTCGAGGCCCTGGCCATGAACGATGTGGTGGTCAACCGCGGCAGCACCTCGGGCATGGTGGAGTTGCGTGTCGAGGTCGACGGGCGCTTTGTCTCCAACCAGCGCGCCGACGGCCTGATCGTGGCCAGCCCCACGGGCTCCACAGCCTATGCGCTCTCGGCCGGCGGCCCACTGCTCCACCCTTCCGTGGGCGCCTGGGTGATGGCACCGATTGCGCCCCACACCCTGTCCAACCGCCCCATCGTGCTGTCCGATCAGGGCGAGGTCATGATCGAAGTGGTGGGTGGGCGCGACATCAGCGCCAATTTTGACATGCAGTCCCTGGCCTCGCTGCGCCACGGCGACCGCATCTATGTACGCCGCGCCCAGCATGGCATACGCTTTTTGCACCCCACGGGCTGGAACTACTACGCCACGCTGCGCAAGAAACTGGGCTGGAACGAAGGGGGCACCTGAACCATGGCCCTGCGACGCATTGCGCTGCGCGACTTTGTCATCGTGCAGTCGTTGGACCTGGACCTGCACACCGGCTTCACCGTGCTCACTGGCGAGACCGGTGCCGGCAAGTCCATCTTGATTGACGCCCTGCAACTGGTCCTGGGCAGCCGCGCCGATGTCGGCGTGGTTCGCGAGGGCCAGACCCAGGCCGATATCACCGCCGAATTCGACTGCCCCACCCACCTGGCAGCCTGGCTGGAAGAAGGTGGCTTTGCACGCGAAGACCTGTTGCTGCTGCGCCGCGTGATCGACACCCAGGGCCGCAGCCGCGCCTGGATCAATGGCGCACCCGCCACGGCCACCCAGCTACGCCATCTGGGCGATCTGCTGCTGGACATACACGGCCAGCATGCCTGGCAAAGCCTGACCCGGCCCGATGCCGTGCGCGCCCTGCTAGACGCCTATGCCGGCACCGACACCCAGGCCCTGCGCACCTGCTGGAGCCAATGGCGCAGTGCCCACCAGGAGCTGGAACATGCGCTGGCCGCCCAGGACACGCTGCAGCGCGAGCGCGAACGCCTGCAGTGGCAGATTGGCGAGCTGGACAAGCTGAGCCCCGGCGCAGAGGAATGGGACGAGCTCAACACCCAGCACACGCGCCTGTCTCACGCCCAAAGCCTGCTCGAAACCGCGCAAAGCGCGCTGTATCTGCTGGAAGACGATGAAACCGGCATCTCCGGCCCGCTGACCCGCGCCCACAGCACGCTGCAAAATCAAGAGCATCTGGAGCCCGAATTTCAAGCGATTGCCGATGTTCTGGCTTCCAGTCTGGCCCAGGTCAGCGACGCCAGACACAGCCTGCACAGCTATCTGCGCCGCACCGAGCTGGACCCCGAGCGCCTGGCCGAACTGGATGGCCGCCTGACCCTGTGGATGCAACTAGCGCGCCGCTACAAGCGCTCACCCGAAGAACTGCCCGGTCTGCTGCAAGGTTGGCGCGACGAGCTGCGCCAGCTGGACGCCGTGGAGGATGTGGCCCGCCTGCGCCAGCGTGAACAGCAAGCCCATGAGGCCTACCAGGCCGCCGCGCGCGAGCTCTCGCGCCAGCGCACCAAGGCCGCGCCCAAGCTGTCGCGCGCCATCACCCAGGCCATGCAGGGCCTGGGCATGCAGGGCGGCAGATTTGCCGTGCAACTGGACAAACTGGAAGAACCCAGCGCCAGCGGCATGGACGCGGTGCAATTCCTGGTGGCCGGCCACCCCGGCGCCACGCCCCGGCCGATTGGCAAGGTGGCCTCGGGCGGCGAGCTCTCGCGCCTGTCGCTGGCGATTGCCGTCACCACCAGCCAGCTGGGCCAGGCCGGCACCCTGATTTTTGACGAGGTGGATTCGGGCGTGGGTGGCGCCGTGGCCGAAACCGTGGGCAAGCTGATGCGGGCCCTGGGCCGCGACCGCCAGGTGCTGGCCGTCACCCACTTGCCCCAGGTCGCTGCCTGCGCCGACCAGCACTACGTGGTGTCCAAACGGCGCGACAAGACCTGCACCACCAGCTCGGTGACGCCGGTGCGCGATACTGAGCGAGAACAGGAAGTCGCCCGCATGCTGGGCGGCGAACGCCTGTCTGCCACCACCTTGGCCCATGCACGCGAAATGCTGGCCCAGGCCGGCAGCCCCTGACCGCACGCTGCAGTCCGCGGCATCCCCTATTGGCCCACCACAAGGAGAAATTCACCGCCATGGCCCTGGAACTCGTGCTCATCACCGGCATGTCCGGCTCCGGCAAATCCGTGGCCCTGCATGCGCTGGAAGACGCCGGCTACTACTGCGTGGACAATCTGCCGCCCGAGCTGCTGAGCGACTTTGCAAAGCTCGATCACAGCCGCTATGGCCACAAGGTGGCGGTGGCCATGGACGCCCGCAGCCCCCGAGGCCTGCCGCAGCTGCCCGATCAGCTCAACGCCCTCAAGGCCCAGGGCGTGGTGCTGCACTCCATCTTTCTGGATGCCTCCATTGGCACGCTGGTGCGCCGTTTTTCCGAAACCCGCCGCCGCCACCCGCTGTCCAGCGAAAGCAGCGATGGCGCCCGGCTGGCCCTGGTGCAAACCATAGAGTCCGAGCATGAACTGCTGGCACCGCTGCGCGAACGCTCGCATGTCATCGACACCAGCAATCTGCGCTCGGCCCAGCTGCAAAGCTATGTGAAAAGCCTGATCTCCGTGCCACCGGGGCAGATGACGCTGGTCTTTCAGTCCTTTGGCTTCAAACATGCCCTGCCGGTAGATGCCGACTATGTGTTTGACGTGCGCATGCTGCCCAACCCCTATTACGAGCTGGAGCTGCGACCGCTAACGGGCATGGACCAGCCGGTGATTGACTATCTGCGCCAGTCCCCGGATGTGCAGCGCATGCAGGCCCACATCATCGAGTTTCTGGACCACTGGCTGGATGTGCTCAACCAGAACCACCGCAGCTATGTGACGGTGGCCATTGGCTGCACCGGGGGGCAGCATCGATCGGTGTATCTGGTGGAGCAGTTGGCCAATCACTATCTGGGCCAGTGGACCACGCTGCGCCGTCACCGCGAAATGGACCAGCGCCGGCATTGAACTTCTGCCTTCTGCGGCTTGGTTGGCTTCTTCGTTTTGAGACGGCCATACCGCACTTCATACTTTGTTGCTCGCCCTGGTCGTACAGGCGTACTGCCTGCGGGCAAGGCGCCGCGCCTGAAGTGCGGTCTGGCCGTTGTGGGGTGAAATTAGGCGCTAGCTACGCTTCGCTGGCCCGCTCCGGCAAACCCAGCCTGCTGGACTCCCTCCTCCGACGGGATGTAAGCACTCTGAAAACCTGCGCAAACAGCCCCTTTTTGATAACGCATCCAAGCTCGCCCTCAGCGCCATGCAAGCCGCCACCAGCCCCCAAGGTCCCCAGGTACTGCTCGTCGAAGACGACCCCGCCATAGCCCGCACCGTTTGCTATGCACTGGCGCGTGATGGGATTGCCGCCAGCCATTGCCTGCGGCTGGACGATGCATATGCACAGTGGAAGTCGCGGCGCTTTGATGCCCTGCTGCTCGATGTGGGCCTACCCGACGGCAACGGCCTGGACTGGTGCCGCGAGCTGCGCGCGGCCGGCGTCCATGCGCCGATTCTGGTGCTCAGCGCGCGCGGCGAGGAAATGGACCGCGTGCTGGGCCTGGAACTGGGCGCAGACGACTATCTGAGCAAACCCTTCAGCCCGCGTGAACTCGTCGCGCGCACCCGTGCCCTGCTGCGCCGCGTACAGCGCCTGCAAGCCGCCGCCAGCCAGGAGGCGCCCGCAGCCAGCACCGCCTGGTTCGAGCTGGATGAGCCTGGCCAACGCATACGCATGCAAGGCAGGGTGCTGGATTTGACGCGGCGTGAATACCAGTTGCTGGCATGCATGCTGGCACGGCCCGACCGCATACTGAGCCGCGATTTCCTGCTGGCAAACATCTGGGGCCAGGACAGCGACAGCACGGACCGCACCGTGGACACCCATGTCAAAACCCTGCGCGCCAAGCTCAGGACACAGGCCAGCGGGCAGGACTTCATCACCACGCACCGCGGCATGGGCTATAGCCTGCAGCTGCCGCTATAACCGGGCTTCACCATGCGCCTGGGCCTGCGACTGTTTTTTGCCTTTTTCGTCATCAATGGCCTGGCCGCCTTCTTTGTGCTGCGCGTCTTCATGGTCGAGATCAAGCCCAGCGTGCGCAAGGTCACCGAGGACACCCTGGTCGAGACCTCCTACGCGCTCGCAGCCCTTGCCGCCCCGGAGCTCGCCAGCGGCACCCTGGTCCAAGATCCTGCCCACAGCCTTTTTGCGCGCCAGCTGCAAAGCTATACGGGGCAGCCCGTCAAGGTCTGGATCTGGGACACACGCAAGGCCAGCCTGGATCTGCGCGTCACGGTCACCAATGAAAAAGGGCGTGTGCTGTTCGACTCGGCAGGCAGCGATGTGGGCGCCGATTACGCGCGCTGGCGCGACGTCCACCTCACCTTGCGCGGCGAATACGGGGCGCGCACCACGCGCAACATCGCCAATGACGAAGCCAGCAGCGTCATGTATGTCTCCGCCCCCATCGTCGACGACGGTCGCATCATCGGCGTGCTCACCACCTCCAAGCCCGCGCGCTCGGTGCAGAAAATTGTGGACAGTGCCGAACGCAAGATGCTGCGCGGCGGGCTGCTGTTTTTACTGCTGTCGGCCGGCGTGGGCTTTGCCGTCACCTGGTGGCTGGTGCTCCATGTGCGGCGCTTGCGCAGCTATGCCCAGCAGGTCCAGGCCCCAACCTTGCAGGAGGAAGCCCTGCCCACAGCGGCCCCAGCTTCACCCCAGGTTCCCGATATGCCGGGCGAGCTCGGTGAGCTGGCACTGGCCATGGAAAACATGCGCCGCCGCCTTGAAGGGCGCGACTACATAGAAGGCTATGTACGCGCCCTGACCCACGAGCTCAAAAGCCCCGTGGCCGCCATACGCGGCGCGGGCGAGCTGCTGCAGGAAGACCTGCCCGAGCCGGACCGCCAGCTGTTTGCGCGCCAGGTCGTGGACCAATGCCAGAGACTGCAAAATCTCGTGGACCAGTTGCTGCAGCTCAGCCGCCTGGAACAGCGCCAGCAGCTGCAGACCCAGGGCCTATGCAGCCTGCGCGAGAGCGCCGAGCAGGCCATGGCACAGCTTGCGAGCGCGGCAGAGCAATGCGGCATAGCGTTCGAGCTCAGCGGCGAGGACAGCCAAGGCCCATGGGAGGCTGGCCTCGTCGTGCTGGCCATCAGCAATCTGCTGCAAAACGCCCTGGATTTCTCACCCCGGGGCAGCCGTATTTTTGTGGAGCTGTCCCCCTCGGGCATCAGTGTGCGCGACCAAGGCCCTGGCGTACCAGCAAGCCTTTTGGGCCGGCTGGGCCAGCGCTTTTTCACCACACCCAGGCCCGGAGGCGAACGCAGCGGCACAGGGCTTGGCCTGTCCATTGTTGCGCGCATCATGGCCCTGCACGGCGGCAGCATGCAAGCCCGCAACAGCGAACCCGGACTTTGCGTGACGCTGCGCTGGGGCCAGAGGCGCAGCGCATAAAGCCAAGGCCACAGCGCAAGAAACTGGCGCGCCCCGAGCCAGGGACAGCGAGCAAGGGCCATCCCGCCGCGAGGCTGTCGCCTCCCTCCCCCGACGCGAGAGAGGGGGAAGGCGCACAGCGCTTCAGGGGGCTTCACTTTCACTTCACAGACTTCATCCCCCGCGCACAAGCTCTGCCGAAACTGCTGGCCTGATCAATAGCCGGAAGACGGAAAATGAAGAACCGATTGCTGAGTAAAGGCCTGGCCCTGTTTGTCATGCTGGTCCTTTTGATGCTGGGCTTGTACCAAATCCAGGACGTGGTGCAAGACCGCATACGCAACCGCGACCATGCAGTGCAAAGCGTGGTCGCAAGCCTGGCGGGCCCGCAAACGCTGATGGGGCCGGTGCTGGTGCAAGCCTGTACCCGATACACCAGTGTGCAAAACGGCAAGAAAATCGAGACCAGCACCGAAAATTTCCAGCGCATGCTGCAGCCCGATACGCTGCGCCATGAGGCATCCGCCCATATGGAGGAGCTCGCGCGTGGACTGCACAAAGTCAACGGCTATGTGCTCAAGGACAGCATCAGCGCCAGCTTCGCCAATGCCGACGAGTATCTGGAGCCCGTCACAGCTGGCAAGGCCAGCGCCTCCACCCGCGTGAGCTGCGAGCCCTTGAAGATTGCTCTGGCCCTGAGCGATGCCCGTGGCGTGCGCAGCGCACGCATTCTTGCAGACCAAAAAGAGCTGACGGCCGAGCCTGGCACCGGGCTTGAGCGCTACACCCAAGGAGTCAGCGCAGCACTGCCCCTGGCATTGCTCAAGAAAGGCAAGCCCCTGGAGCTGTCCGTACAGCTGGAGCTTGTGGGGACGGAGCGCCTGGCCTTTGTGCCACTGGGCAGCCAAAGCCAGGTCAGTCTCTCGTCCGACTGGCCCCACCCCTCGTTTGGCGGCAGCTTTTTGCCCACACGCCGCGAGATCAGCGAGCAAGGCTTTAGCGCCAGCTGGAATCTCTCGGCCCTGGCCTCCTCGGCCAGGCAGGCCTTTCAGCAGCAAACTCAGCTTTGCCCTGCCGGCCGTGACCAGGATTCTTATTACGACAGTGTGGCTCCTTCAGGCTGTCTGGAAACCCTGACCACGGATTTTGTGGATCCCGTCAACCTCTATTCACTCAGCGACCGTGCCACCAAATATGGCTTGCTGTTCGTGGTGCTGACTTTTGTGGCCGTTGCCATGTTTGAAGTGCTCAAAAAACTGCGTGTGCACCCGGTGCAATACCTGTTCGTAGGTTCGGCGCTGTGCAGCTTTTTCCTGCTGCTGATCAGCCTCTCCGAGCATCTGGGCTTTGCCAGCGCCTACGCCGCGGCCGCCGTGGCCTGCGTTGTCCTGCTGGCCTATTACGCCAGCCACATCCTGGGCAGCTTCAGGCTGGGCCTGCCGTTTGCAGCCGGTATTGCCGCCCTCTACGCCCTGCTGTATGTGCTGCTGCAACTGGAACAGACCGCCCTGGTCGTGGGCGCTCTGGCCTTGTTTGCGGTACTGGCCCTGCTCATGGTCTGCACACGCAAGGTGGACTGGTATGCGTTTGGCGGCGAAGCAGCCAAAACGGCCCAGGCATCCATTGCAGACAAGGCTTCGCAACCATGAGCACCGAGCACATGCTGGAGCGCCAGCGCTGTGAAAAAGTCTGGCTGCAGGCGACACAAACCCGTGACCGACAGGCCTTGCGCAATCTGCGCCTGTACATCATCGACGCCACCCGCCGTGCTCGGCGAGAGCCCGGTGCCAGGGAGCAATGGCAGGCATGGATGCTGCTGCGCTGCGCCTTGCTGCTACCAAAAAGGCGATTCTGATCCCTTGCTCGTCCTTCGACGTTAGGCCCTGTAGGCCCTGCCGGTTTTCATGCAGCAAGCCCTGGCTTGTTCCGCGCTGGCAAGGCCTATGCCTTGGGCACAAAGCGCCTGTGGTCCTCGCCGCAAACCCAGTGCTTATGCGCCCAGCTCTTCATCCAGCAAGCGGCGCACGGGTGCTGGCAGACCCATGGCCGCCCATTCGGCCACGCCGGCCCAGCGGCCGCCTTCGCCAGACCCGGCCGCTGCGGCAGTTCCCACGGGAACGAACACGGGGTGGAGAAACAAATCCTTGTGCGTCAGCACATGCAAAAACGCGGGCAGCTCATTGGCCGCTGCGGCCGATGGCCATTGCAGGGCCACGGCCTGCTCCAGTGCCGTGCGGCCGTCAAAGATGGCCGGGCTATACAAGCCAGCCCAGATACCCTGCTGGGGCCTGCGTTCAAGCCAGACGCACTGCTGTGCATCCACCGCAATCAGCAGCCACCAGGCTTCGGAGCTGCGCTTGGTCTTGCGCGTCTTGACCGGATAGTCCTGCGGATTGCCCGCGGCCGCGGCCTTGCATTGGGGCTGCAGCGGACAGATCAGGCAGTTGGGCTTGCGCGGCAGGCAGACGGTGGCGCCCAGGTCCATCAGGCCCTGGGTGTAGCGCGGCATTTGCACCTCCAACTGCTGCGTGGGCAGCAAAGCCTCGGCCTTGAGCCACAGAGCTTTTTCATTTTTGGCCTGGGACAAATCCTCGCCATAGGCCAGCGCCCGCGTCAGCACACGCTTGACATTGGCATCCAGAATCGCGGCACGCTCGCCAAAGCAAAAGCTGGCAATCGCTGCTGCGGTGGAGCGGCCAATGCCCGGCAACGTGGCCAGCAGCGCGCTGCTGCGTGGAAAGGCTCCACCAAAGTCATTCACCACGGCCTGGGCACATTTGTGCAGATTGCGGGCCCGGCTGTAATAGCCCAGCCCACTCCACAGCGCCAGCACATCGTCCTGCGCCGCTGCGGCCAGGCTGGCCACATCGGGAAAGCGCTGCAGAAAGCGGTCGTAATAGCCCAGCACCGTGGTGACCTGGGTTTGCTGCAGCATGATTTCGGACAGCCAGACGCGATAGGGATCGCGCATCTGCTGCCAGGGAAGGTGGTTGCGGCCATGGCTGGCCTGCCACTGCACCACGGCAGTGGCCAGAGTCGGGGGCAAAGATGTCACGCGGGTGCTTGGAATAAGGCAGCAACCGCTATGGGTCGCTGCTGGTTTTGGTCTGCCTGGGATTGTGCGCCAGCGCCTTGCCCCACTCTCAGCCAGAGGCTATTTGAGAAGCCGGTCTTTCTGCCAGCCGGAGCGGGCGTCTGAAGAGGAGTGGGCACTGCAGCAAACCCCACAACGGCCAGACGGCGCTTCAGGCGCGGCGTCTCGCCCGCAGACAGTAGTCATCTACGGCAAGGGCGAGCAACAAAGCCTCAAGCGCTGTATGGCCGCCTCAAAACGAGACACCATCCAAGAAAGCAATTTATTTCTGGCAGTGGGCGCAGTAATAGGTGCTGCGCTGCCCTTGGCGCAGCAGCCTTATGGGCCGGCCGCAAGAAGTACAGGGCAAATCACCCCGGCCATACACATGGGCCTGCAGCTGAAAATGCCCAGGCATGCCATGGGCATTGGAAAAGTCACGCAGCGTCGTGCCGCCCTGCTCCACGGCCTGGGCCAGCACTTCGCTGATCACGGCAAACAACTGCTTGGCCTTGCGCGGGCTCACATCGCGCGCCGGTGTTTCCGGGTGGATACGGGCCAGAAACAACACCTCTGACGCATAGATATTGCCCACACCCACCACCAGCTTGCCCCCCATCAGCACCTGTTTGATGGGCGTGCGGCTGGCTTGCAGGCCAGCTGCAAAGCGCTCCCAGACAAAGGAAGCGGGGTCCAGCGGCTCCATGCCCAGGCCGTCCAGCAGCTTGCGGGCCAGGGGATCGTCCTCGCCCGTGACATAGACCACCGCACCAAAACGGCGCGGGTCATGCAGGCGCAGATGGCCTTTGTCGGTCAGCAGATCAAAGTGGTCGTGCTTGCCTGCCGGCCCCAGTTCCTGGTCAAAGCGCAGGCTGCCCGACATGCCCAGATGCAGCAGCACCATGCCCTGGTCCAGCCACAGCCGCAGGTATTTGCCACGCCGATCCACCTGCTGCACCACACGGCCCTCCAGCGCCTGGGGCGCAATGCCCAGGGGCCAGCGCAGGGGTTTACCCAGGGTCACGGCATGAATGCGGGCGCCGGCAATGGCTGTGCCAAAGCTGCGGCGGGTGACTTCAACCTCAGGTAATTCAGGCATGCGTACAAGAACAGCAAAGGGAACAACAAAGGGAGCCATGCGACGGCATGGGCATGGATTATTATGGGTTGATGCAGCTTCATTTCCGCTCCCTGCGCTTATCCCTGGTCAGCGCCTTGTTGATGGGCACCCTGGCCGCCCATGCACAGTCCGCCCCGGTGGCCGCGCATGTGAATGCACCGCCGGTAGACGAGGCCGCGCGCCAGACCGATGCCAAGGAAGCGCTGAACGCCGAGCTGTTCTACGAAATCCTGGTGGGCGAAATGGCTTCCGGCCAAGGCGATCTGGTCAATGCCATCGCCCTGATGCAAGAAGCAGCCCGCCGCGCCAACAGCGAGCAGCTCTACCAGCGTGTGGCCGAGCTGGCCCTGCAGTCCCGCAACGGCGAACGCGCACTGGCTGCAGCCCAGGAATGGAAGCAAGCCTTCCCCCGCTCACGCGATGCCAACCGCTTTGTGCTGCAAATCCTGATAGCACTGAACCGCGTCTCCGACACGGTGCAGCCGCTGCAGCAGGAAATCAATTCCACACCGGCTGCCGGCAAGCCCGCGGCCTTCCTGGGCATTGCGCAGCTCTACAGCCGCGTCTCCGACAAGGCCCTGGCCGCTGCCGTGGTGGAGCAGGCTCTGGCCAAGGAGCTGCGCAACCCAACGACCGGTGCAGCCGCCTGGGCCACCGTGGGCCATTTGCGCATCACGGCTGGCCAGAAGTCACTGGCCCTGGATGCCCTGCGCCAGGCCCACAAAATCTCGCCCGAAAGCGGCGCCACGGCATTGCTGGCGCTGGAGCTGATGGAAGCCGGCCTGCCCGAGGCCGAATTCCAGGTTCAGGCCTATCTGCAGCACCAGCCCTCCGCCGCCATCCGCATGGCCTACGCCCGGGTGCTGATGGGCTATGGGCGCAGCGATACAGCGCGCCAGCAGCTGGACATACTCACCAACGAGAACCCTGAGTTCACCGACGCCTGGATCGCATTGGCGGACTTGCAGCTGCAAAACAATGAGCTGGAGGCTGCCCAGCGCTCGCTGCAGCAATTCATTCCGCTGGCAGAGCAAGTCCCCGACAGCGGCGTCCGCCAGGCAGGCCTGAACCAGGCCTATCTGATGCAGGCCAATATCGCGCTGCAGCTGCGCGATGAAAAGTCGGCCGTCCAATGGCTGGACAAGATTGCGGGTGGCCAGAACATCCTGAACGTGCAAAGCCTGCGTGCCACCATCCTGGCCCGCCAGGGCAAGCTGGCCCAGGCCAGAGCGCTGATCCGCGCCGTGCCCACGCAAACCACCGAACAGGAAAGACTCAAGCGCCGTGCCGAGGTGCGCCTGCTGCGCGAGGCCGATGCCCCGCAGGAGGCCTATCTGCTGCAACGCACGCTGCTGGATCAATCGCCGGACGACAACGACATCGCCTACGACACGGCCCTGCTGGCCGAAAAAGCCGGCAAGTTCGACACCGCTGAGCGCCTGCTGCGCGACATCATCGAGCGCCAGCCCGACTACCAGCACGCCTACAACGCCCTGGGCTATGCCCTGGTGGAGCGCAACGAACGGCTGGATGAGGCCAAGGCCCTGATCCAGAAGGCCTTGGAAATGTCCCCCAAGGACCCCTACATCATGGACAGCCTGGGCTGGGTGGAATTCAAGCTGGGCAACAACGCCCAGGCCCTGACCCTGCTCGAAAATGCCTACGGTCTGCGCGATGACGTGGAAATTGGCGCCCATCTGGGCGAGGTGCTGTGGCAGCAAGGCCAGACCACACGCGCCCGCGCCATCTGGAAGCGCGCCCTGGACCGCGAACCCGGCAACGAGACCTTGCTGGAGACCTTGAAGCGCCTGGGAGTCCAGCCGTGAGCCAGCGCGCACCGGCGCCCGGGCTACGGCGCCAGTTGCTGTGCGCAGGCATGGCCGCCACCACCCTGTGGCTGGCCGGCTGCAGCACAGCACCCCGCAGCTCGGCCGCCCCAGACAGCGCCACCGTCCCATTCTGGAGCGGCCGCATGGCCTTGCAGATACAGCCTGACAGTCCCGTCGCGCCGCAAGAGCGTTCCTTCAGCGCCAGTTTCGAGCTGCGCGGCAGCCCCCAGGCCGGCAGCCTGCAACTGTTTTCCCCACTGGGCTCCAGCCTGGCTTTGCTCAGCTGGCAGCCTGGCAGTGCCACCCTGCAGCAGGGCAATGACAGCCGCAGCTCGGCCTCGCTGGACGAGCTGGTGCGCGACACCCTGGGCACCGACCTGCCCATTCCCGCCCTCTTTGCCTGGCTGCATGGCCAGGACCAGGCGGCACAGGGCTGGAATGTGGACCTGAGCCGCTGGGAGCAAGGCCGTCTCCAGGCCCTGCGCCACAGCCCTGCTCCCCAGGCCAGCCTGCGGCTGGTGCTGGACCGATGATTCGTCTTTCCACATTCCCTCTGTTTCCCATGCGCGCGCTCTACGATGTGCCGGCACCGGCCAAGCTCAATCTGTTTTTGCACATCACCGGCCGCAGGGCCGATGGTTACCACCTGCTGCAGTCGGTGTTCATGCTGATCGACTGGCATGACAGCCTGCACCTGGAAGTGACGCAGGACGGCCGCATCACCCGCCAGGACCTGAATACCCTGGCACCGGCATTGCCGGCCGATGATTTGATCGTGCGCGCGGCCAGGGCCCTGCAAGCCGCCACCGGCTGCACACAGGGCGCGCACATTGCCCTGGACAAGCACATCCCCTCCCAGGCCGGCATGGGCGGCGGCTCCTCGGACGCGGCCAGCACGCTGCTGGCCCTGAACCGGTTGTGGAACCTGGGGCTGGACCGCAGCGAGCTCGCCACCATTGGCCTGCAACTGGGTGCCGACGTGCCGTTTTTCATTGGTGGCAGCAATGCCTGGGTGGAGGGCATAGGCGAGCAGATCACGCCGCTAGAGGGCCTGCAGGCCTTGCCCCGCGCGCGTTTTGTGGTGGTCAAACCCAATGCCGGACTGGACACGCCGGGCATTTTTTCCTCGCCCCTTCTCAAGCGCGATACACAGCGTGCTACAATCGCAGACTTTGCTGCAAATCACTTTGACTTTGGTCACAACGACTTGCAGCCCGTTGCACAAGCACTGTGCCCCGATGTGGAAAAAGCCAGCAACTGGCTCGCCTCGCTCGGTTTACAGGCTAGAATGACGGGCTCAGGAAGTGCAGTGTTTGCGCAAATAAAGCAAGCCGATTTTTCAGTAACGCAGCCGTGCGACTGGACAATCAAAGTTTGCGAGAATCTGCCGAGCCATCCGCTGAAAGAGTGGATAGCAGATAAAAGAACTACCGGTTGACTGCCTTTTAGTTGGGGCAGCCAACCTGTGTAGGGGAGTCGCCAAGTTGGTCAAGGCACCGGATTTTGATTCCGGCATGCGAGGGTTCGAGTCCTTCCTCCCCTGCCAGATATTCTTTGCGTACAGGTAACCCCCTAGCTGGGACGCACATGCACTCCAATCATTCCCAATTCAAGGTCTTCACGGGCAACGCCAACAAGCCCATGGCTATGGAGATCGCCAAACATCTCGGCACGTCCCTGGGCGATGCCGATGTTGGTCGTTTCTCCGATGGTGAAGTCACGGTCGAAATCGCGGAGAACGTCCGCACCCGCGACGTCTTCGTTGTCCAGCCCACTTGCGCCCCCACCAACGACAACCTGATGGAGTTGCTGGTGATGGTCGACGCGCTCAAGCGCGCTTCGGCCGAGAGCATCTGCGCCGTCATCCCCTACTTTGGTTATGCCCGCCAGGACCGCCGCGTGCGCTCCACCCGTGTGGCCATCACAGCCAAGCTGGTGGCCAATATGCTGCAAGCCGCTGGCGTGTCGCGTGTGCTGACCATGGACTTGCATGCCGACCAGATCCAGGGTTTTTTCGACATTCCCGTCGACAACATCTACGCCTCTCCCGTTCTGCTGGGCGACCTGCGCCAGAAGAACTACGAAGACCTGATCGTCGTCTCCCCTGACGTCGGTGGTGTGGTGCGCGCCCGTGCACTGGCCAAGCAGCTGGGCTGCGATCTGGCCATCATCGACAAGCGCCGCCCCAAGGCCAATGTGTCCGAAGTGATGCATGTCATCGGTGACATCGATGGTCGCAACTGCGTGATCATGGATGACATGATCGACACCGCCGGCACCCTGGTGAAGGCGGCCGAAGTGCTCAAGCAGCGCGGCGCCAAGAAGGTGTATGCCTATTGCACACACCCCATCTTCTCGGGCCCGGCCATCCAGCGCATCACCGAAGGCGAAGCACTGGACGAAGTGGTGGTGACCAACACCATTCCGCTCAACGCCAATGCCCAGGCCTGCAGCAAGATCCGCCAACTCTCCGTCGCACCCCTGTTCGCTGAAACCATTCAGCGCATTTCCACGGGTGACTCGGTGAGCAGCCTTTTCTCGGACTAAGCCCCTTTCAGGTCCGAAACCATGACAGCCTCCCTCGCGGAGGCTGGTGTGTGTTACGGGGCACAGCAAAGACAGGGTCAGAAAATCTTTCTGCCCGTCTTTTTATCAACAGGGTGAGACTGGTCGCGGTCCACCCCATCTGGAGTTCATTATGAAATTCGCCGCAACTTCGCGCGCCAAGCAAGGTACGGGTGCGAGCCGCCGCCTGCGTAATTCGGGCAACACCCCCGGCATCATCTACGGTGGTGCTGCTGAAGCCCAACTGATCGAGCTGAACCACAACAACCTGTTCCACGCTCTGAAGAAGGAAGTCTTCCACTCCTCCATCCTGGACCTGGAGCTGGACGGCAAGGAAACCAAGGTCGTTCTGCGCGACGTGCAATTCCACCCCTACAAGCCCCTGGTGCTGCACGTGGACTTCCAACGCGTGGACGACAAGACCAAGGTGCACCTGAAGGTGCCTCTGCACTTCGTGGGCGTGGAAGAGTCCCCCGCCGTCAAGGGCGAGCAGTGCACCGTGACCCCCCTGATCCACGAACTGGACGTGGTGTGCATGCCCGCCGCCCTGCCCGAGTTCATCAACGTGGACCTGAGCACCATGACTTCCAAGGCTGCACCTGGCCTGCAGACTGTGAAGCTGCCCCACGGCGTGAAGGCCGTGGTGCGTGGTTCCAACAAGAACCCCGCCCTGGTGTCCATCAAGCTGCCCGAAGTGGCTCCTGCTGCTGACGCAGCACCTGCACCCGCAGCAGCTCCCGCCAAGAAGGGCAAGAAGTAATTCTTGTGCCTGGCACTGCATAGCCCGCAAGGGCTATGCCCTCATATGGCCCACCTTGTGTGGGCCATTTGTTTTTGGGCGCTCGCCTGCAGCATGGCAGCGCCACCGGGATAATCACCGCCATGATCAAACTGTTTGTGGGCCTGGGCAACCCGGGGCCCGAATACGAGGACACCCGCCACAATGCCGGCTTCTGGTGGATTGACGGCCTGGCACGCGAACTCAAGGTGCAACTCAACCCCGAGCGCAGCTACTGGGGCCTGATGGCGCGCACCAATGTACTGGGCCAGACCGTGTGGCTGCTGGAACCCCAGACATTCATGAACCTGTCCGGCAAATCGGTGGGCACGCTGGCACGGTTTTTCAAGATCCAGCCCGAAGAGATTCTGGTGGTGCATGACGAGCTGGACTTCGAGCCCGGCGTGGCCAAGCTGAAAAAAGGCGGCAGCCATGGCGGCCACAACGGCCTGCGCGACATCCATGCCCAGCTGGGCAGCGACCAATACTGGCGGCTGCGCGTGGGCATAGGCCACCCCGGCCACAAGGGTGAAGTCGCCAGCTGGGTGCTGAAGAAGCCGCCGCAGGAGCAGTGGAACCTGATTCAGGACAGCATTGCCCACAGCCTCAAATACTGGCGGGAGCTGGTTGAAGGGGATATGAGCAAGGCCACCAATCTCATCCACACCACCAAGCCCCCCCGCCCCAAGCCCGAACGCAAACCACCTCAAAATCCCGAAGCCTGATTTTTTGGATGGGGAGAGTGGCCCGTGTGGAGGCGGCCATACAGCGCCTCATGCTTTGTTGCGCGCCCTTGCCGTACAGGCGTACTGTCAGCGGGCACACGCCGCGCCTGAGGCACTGTCTGGCCGTTGTGGGGTTGAATTGAACGCCTGCTGGGCTGCCCTGGCCCGCTCCGGCAAACCCTGCCCCTTTGGGTTTGGCCCCTTCCCCCGCCGGGGGAAGGTTGGGATGGGGGCCTGCCACCTCACCCAAGCTTCCAAAAAAATAGCTGCTTACGCTTGCGGTGCTTGCGTAAACAGCTGTTTTGACTGCAATTTTTGGACGAAAGCAATCAGCTTTGCGTGGCCCCTGCCGAAGCGGCGGCCGCCGCCTGCAGACGCAGGTATTTCTGCATCAGGGTTTCGCGGTCTTCCACATGCTCGGGATTGACCGGAATGCAGGAGACGGGGCAGACCTGCATGCACTGGGGCTCGTCAAAGTGGCCCACGCATTCCGTGCACTTGTGCGGCGCAATCTCATAGATATGCTCGCCCATGTAGATGGCGTCGTTCGGGCACTCAGGCTCGCACACATCGCAGTTGATGCACTCATCCGTGATCATCAGCGCCATGGCTTCACTCCCGAAAACAGCAGGCATTGGCTAGACATGGCTCCATTATCGGCGCCCGCCATGCACCTGGCTTGCATACGGAAAAGTCCCTGACTGCCTGGAGGCAGACAGGGGCGCTCGTTTGCCGTTAAGCTCGCCCTCTCAGGCACCGCCGCCATGCACGGCTGGTGCGCACACCACGCTATCGCTTTATGAGCACTTTCCTTGTCAAACGCCTGCTGACCCTGGTCGCCACCTTGCTGGGTGCGTCCATGGTGGTGTTTGGCGTGCTGGAAGTACTGCCCGGTAACGCGGCCCAGGTGCTGCTGGGGCCGGATGCCGACCCCGAGGCCGTGCAGACCATGGCCGAGCAGCTGGGCCTGCACCAGCCCGCCTGGCAGCGCTATGGCGACTGGATGTGGGGCCTTCTGCAGGGCCAGATGGGTGACAGCTATGCCTATGGCACGCCGGTGCTGGAGCTGGTGCTGGAGCGCTTGGCCGTCACCATTCCGCTGGCCGTGCTGGCCATGCTGCTGACCACGCTGCTGGCCCTGCTGGCCGGCGTCTATGCCGCCGCCCATCACAACAAACTGGGCGATGTGGGCATCATGGGCCTGGCCCAGATCGGCATTGCCATTCCCAATTTCTGGTTTGCCATCCTCTTGATTTTGCTGTTCTCGGTGAAGCTGCAGTGGTTTGCCGCCGGCGGATTTCCCGGCTGGAGTGAAGAGGCCGGCGGCGGCCTGTGGCCCGCGCTGCAGGCCCTGGTGCTGCCCGCCGTGGCCCTGGCCGTGGTGCAGGCGGCCATTCTGGCGCGTATCACCCGCTCGGCCGTGCTGGAGGTGCTGCGCGAAGACTTTGTGCGCACGGCCCGCGCCAAAGGGCTGTCCCAGCGCGCCGCGCTGTGGGGCCATGTGCTGCGCAATGCCATGGTTCCCGTCATCACCGTCATGGGCCTGCAGTTTGCCAATTTACTGGCGGGCACCATCGTGGTGGAAAACGTGTTTTATCTGCCCGGCCTGGGCCGGCTGATTTTTCAGTCCATTGCCAACCGCGACCTGATCGTGGTGCGCAACTGCGTGATGCTGCTGGCGACCATGGTGATTGCGGTGAACTTTGTGGTGGATCTGCTGTATGCGGTGATCGATCCGCGTGTGGAGTCATCGGATATATGAAACACCCCCTGAGTCGCTGCGCGCCTTCCCCCCGCTCTTCGCGAGCTGCGCTCGCGGGCAGGGGGACGACAGCCTCGCTGCGGCTGCCTCTGGCGAAAGGGGCTCTGCATACGGCAGTGGCATTCGTGCGCCGCGCCTTGGCTATTGCTCCTTCCCCTTCGGGGGAAGGCAGGGATGGGGGCTGCCCCCGGTATTTCTCCCTCGCCCGCTTGCGGGAGAGGGTAGGGGTGAGGGGACTGCTCGCCATGGTGTATTGATATGAGCCTCGCCAATGCGGTAACGACCGCTCCCGGCTTCTGGCAGCGCGCGCGCCGCCATCCCAGTTTTGCCATCGGCGGTGTGTTGACGCTGCTGCTCATCGCCTGCGCCCTGCTGTCCTTTGTCTGGACACCCTGGGACCCGTACGCCATGGACCTGGAGGCCAAGCTGCTGCCGCCCACGGCCAGCCACTGGCTGGGCACGGACGCCTATGGCCGCGACGTGGCCTCGCTGCTGCTGGTGGGCGCGCGCAACTCCATCTGGGTGGGCATCATTGCCGTGGGCCTGGGCCTGGTGCTGGGTGTGGCCCTGGGCCTGCTGGCCGCCGCCCGCCGTGGCTGGGTGGAAGAAGCCATCATGCGGCTGGCGGACTTCACCTTTGCCTTTCCTGCCCTGCTGTCGGCCATCATGCTCACCGCCGTGTTCGGCCCGGGGCTGGTGAACTCCATCATCGCCATCGGCATCTTCAATATCCCCACGTTTGCGCGCATCACCCGCGCCTCGGCCAATACCGTGTGGACGCGCGAATATGTGCTGGCCGCCCGCGCCTGCGGCAAGAACACCTGGCAGATCACGCGCCAACATGTGCTGCCCAACATCCTGGCGGTGCTGGTGGTGCAGGCCACCATACAGTTCGCCCTGGCCATCCTGGCCGAGGCCGCTCTGTCCTATCTGGGCCTGGGCACACAGCCGCCCATGCCTTCCTGGGGCCGTATGCTGAGCGAGGCCCAGACCCTGATGTTCCAGGCCCCGCTGCTGGCCATCTTTCCCGGCGTAGCAATTGCGCTGTCGGTGCTGGGTCTGAACCTGCTGGGCGACGGCCTGCGTGACCTGCTGGACCCGCGCCTGCGCCGCCGTTAAAGGACTGCCATGGCCTTGCTGGAAGTAGACAACCTGTCCGTCACCCTCCGCACCCAGCGCGGGGAAGTGGCGGCCGTGCGCAATGTCGCGTTCACGCTGGAACGCGGCGGCACACTGGGCCTGATTGGCGAGTCGGGCAGCGGCAAATCTCTCACCGCCCTGGCGCTGATGGGCCTGCTGCCCGACAACGCCCGCGCCAGCGGCAGCCTGCGCCTGCAGGGCCAGGAACTGCTGGGCCAGAGCGAGGCGCAATGGTGCCAGCTGCGCGGCAACCGCCTGGCCATGGTGTTCCAAGAGCCCATGACCGCCCTCAACCCCGTGCACCCCATTGGCCGCCAGGTGGCCGAGCCGCTGCGCCGCCATCTGCGCCTGGACGCAGCCAGCGCCCGCCGCCAGGCCCTGGCTTTGCTAGAGCGCGTGGGTATTCCCCGCGCGGCCGAGCGCCTGGGCGACTATCCCCACCAATTCTCCGGCGGCCAGCGCCAGCGCATCATGATTGCCATGGCCCTGGCCTGTGAACCCGATGTGCTGATTGCCGATGAGCCCACCACCGCGCTGGATGTGACGGTGCAGCAGCAAATCCTGGACCTGATGGCCGACCTGGTGGCCGAGCGCGGCATGGGCCTGGTGCTCATCTCCCACGACCTGGGCGTGGTCTCGCAGAACGTGGACCAGATGCTGGTCATGTATGGCGGCAGCGTGGTGGAAAGCGCGCCCACCGAGACCTTGTTTGCCCATATGGCACACCCCTATACCCGGGGCCTGCTGGCCGCCCGCCCCCAGCTCCACGCCCAGCGCCAGCCTGATGGCCGCATGCCGCCGCTGCCCACCATTTCCGGCACCGTGCCCGATCTGGCCGACCTGCCCGCAGGCTGCGCCTTTAGCAACCGCTGCAGCTATGCCCAGGCGGCCTGCCACAGCCAGGTGCCTGTCGCTATGGAGCAGGATGAAGCGGGTCAACACTGGGCGCGCTGCCTGCGTCCCGAAGCCATGAAATGAGCGCCCCCCTGAGTCGCCTCTGGCGCCTTCCCCCCAGGGGGACGACAGCCTTTGCTGCGGGGCGGCCCTTGCTGGCTGTCCCTGACTTTGGTGCCTGCCCGTTGGATGCGCCGCTGTTCTATGGAGCACTGAGATGACAAGCACCATGCCCCCCCCGCTGCTGGAAGTGCAGCAGCTGTCCCGCCATTACCGCCTGCCACGCCGCCAGCTGTGGAGCGCACCGGCCTGCGTGGCGGCGCTGGACGACATCAGCCTGCAGGTGCAGGCCGGTCGCAGCCTGGGCGTGGTGGGTGAATCCGGCTCCGGCAAGTCCACACTGGCCCGCCTCATCATGGCGCTGGACCGCCCCACTTCGGGCCATATTCGGCTGCTAGGGCAAGACCTGAGCGCGTTAAGCGCTTCCGAATTGCGAGCACACCGACGCCATTTTCAGATGGTCTTTCAAGACCCCTATGGCTCGCTGGACCCACGCCAGACCGTGGCCCGCACCGTGGCCGAGCCACTGGAAGTGCTGGGTGCCACGGCGGCCGAACGCCGCACGCGCGTGGCCGAGGTGCTGGCCCAGGTGGGCCTGCGCCCCAGCGATCTGGACCGCTACCCGCATGAATTCTCCGGCGGCCAGCGCCAGCGCATTGCCATTGCCCGCGCCCTCATAACCCGGCCCCGGCTGATCGTGGCCGACGAGCCGGTCAGCGCCCTGGATGTCTCGGTCCAGGCCCAGGTGCTGAACCTGATGCAGCAGCTGCAACAAGACCATGGCGTGACCTTTGTGCTCATCAGCCACGACCTGGCCGTGGTGCAGCAGCTGTGCCAGGAAGTGGTGGTGCTGCACCAGGGCCACATGGTGGAGCGCGGTAGCCCCGAACAGCTGTTCACCGCCCCACAGCACCCCTACACCCGCCAGTTGGTGCAGGCCGTGCCCCATATCGCCCCCGGCCTGGCCCGTGCCCGCCGCCAGGCCCGGCAAGCGGCCGCAACCACCGCGGCCCAGCGCTGAGCATTCGGCCTGCACGTCCAACTGGTGTACAAAGCGAAATGTGCCGCACCCTGCGGCCTTTTTTCTGAAAACGGGAGGGCGATCTCTGTGCAGGCGCGTTGGAGCGCAATCGGCAGGTGATCGCCACCCCGCTCTTAGAACGTGTTCAATATCTCTACGCAGGCGCGCCGCGAGGAGACTTTGAACACGTTCTTACAACAAGCTTTCGTCCGGAGACCCACCCCATGCTCAACCGCCGCCGCCTTCTGACCACAGGCGCTCTTGCTTCCGTTCCCCTGCTCACCCCGCTGGCAGGCCTGGCACAGAGCAAGAAGGACAGCGTCACCCTGGCGCTCACGCTAGAGCCCCCGGTGCTGGACCCCACGGCCAACGCGGCCTCGTCGGTGGCGGAGATCGCCCTCTACAACATCTTCGAGACCCTCACCAAGATCAACAGCGACGGCAGCGTCTCGCCCCTGCTGGCCGAAAGCTGGGAGGTCTCGCCCGACCTCAAGACCTACACCTTCCGCCTGCGCAAGGGCGTGACGTTCCAGAACGGCGAACCCTGCGATGCCCAGGCCGTGAAGTTCTCGTTCGAGCGCGCAGCGGCCGACAAAAGCACCAACAAGGACAAGCGCAGCTTCGCCGCCATGAAGGTCAGCGTGATCGATGCCCACCAGTTGGTCATCCTCACCCAGGAGATCGATCCGGACTTTCTGTTCGTGCTGGGCCAGGCCACGGCCATCATCGTCGAGCCCAAGAGCGCCGCCACCAACACCACCAAGCCCGTGGGCACCGGCCCCTACAAGCTGGGCCCGTGGAGCAAGGGCTCGTCCATCACCCTGCAGGCCTGGCCGCAGTACCGCGATGCCGCCAAGATCCGCATCCAGCGCGCCACCTTCCGCTTCATTCCGGATGCCGCCGCCCAGGTGGCCGCGCTGATGGCGGGCGATGTGGACGCCTTCCCCCGCGCCACCCCGCGCAGCGTGCCGCAGTTCAAGAACAACCCACGCTTTCAGGTGTTGGTCAGCGGCTCGCGCGCCAAGACCATTGTGGCCATCAACAACGGCCGCAAGCCGCTGGATGATGTGCGCGTGCGCCGCGCCATTGCTGCGGCCATCAACCGCAAGACCGTCATCGAGGGCGCCGCCGAAGGCTATGGCGTGCCCATTGGCAGCCATTACGTGCCCGGCGCCTTTGGCTATGTGGACACCACCGGCATCAACCCCTATGACCCGGAAAAAGCCAAAAAGCTGCTGGCCGAGGCCGGCGTCAAGCTGCCGCTGGAGCTGAGCATGACGCTGCCGCCCACGCCCTATGCACGCCAGGGCGGCGAAATCATCGCCGCCGAGCTGGCCAAGGTGGGCATCAAGCTCAAGCTGCAAAACGTGGAATGGGCACAGTGGTTGTCGAGCACCTACACCAACAAGCAGTACGACCTGACGCTGATCTCCCATGTCGAGCCCTTTGACCTGGGCAACTTCGCCAAGCCGGACTACTACTGGAACTATCACTCCGAGCAGTTCAACCGGCTCTACGACAAGATCAAGAACACACCGCGCCCGGCCGACCGTGCCCGCCTGCTTGGTGACGCCCAGCGCCTGCTGGCCGAAGACAGCGTGCACGCCTTCCTCTACCAGTCGCAATGGGTGACCGTGGCTGCCAAGGGGTTGCGTGGTCTGTGGAAGGATATGCCCATCTTCGTCAACGATCTGTCGGCCCTGTCCTGGGCTTAAACATGTGACTTCAAGATGCCAGCCTAAGAATAGGCCTTGTTGCTGTCTCGTTTTGAGACGGTCATACAGCGCTTCATGCTTTGTTGCGCGCCCTTGCCGTACAGGCGTACTGTCTGCGGGCACGCGTCGCGCCTGAAGCGCTGTCTGACCGTTGTGGAGTAGGGTTCAGCCCCCTGCCACACGGCCCTGGCCCGCTCCAGCAGTCCATGCAGGCCGTTTTTCCTGGTATCGACATACTGAAAGCCCACCCGGGCCACCAAGGAGGGATATGAGCGAGTTGCACCAATTGAGCGCCACCCAGCTGCTGCAAGCCTATATGGCCCGTCAGCTGTCCCCGGTGGAAGTCATGCAGGCCGTCATAGCGCAGGTGGAACGCTGGGAGCCCAGCCTGCACGCCACCTACCTCTACCGGCCTGAAGCTGCGCTTGCGCAAGCCCGCGCCAGCGAGGCCCGGTGGATGCAGCGCAGCCCCCAGGGCTGGCTGGATGGTGTGCCCACCACCATCAAGGACAACATCGCCACCGCGGGTGATCCCACCCCTTTGGGCACGGCGGCCACAGCGCTACAGCCAGCGGCGGCCGATGCCCCACCCGCCGCCCGCCTGCGCGAGGCCGGGGCCCTGCTCTGGGCCAAAACCACCATGCCCGACTTTGGCATGCTGTCCTCCGGGCTTTCCAGCTTCCACGCCACGGCCTGCAACCCCTGGGATCTGAGCAAGGGCCCTGGTGGCAGCAGTGCCGGTGCAGGGGCTGCAGCAGCGGCCGGCTATGGGCCGCTGCATGTGGGCACCGATATCGGCGGCTCCATCCGCCTGCCCGCCAGCTGGTGCGGCATCGTGGGCCTCAAGCCCAGCCTGGGCCGCATCCCCATAGACCCTCCCTATACCGGCCGCTGCGCCGGCCCCATGACACGCAGCGTGGAAGACGCCGCGCTGATGATGATGGTGCTGGCCCAGCCCGATGCCCGCGACTGCATGGCCTTGCCGCCCCAGCGCATCGCCTGGCAGCAACTGGCCCCCGGCCTGCAGCGGCTGCGCGGCCTGCGCATAGGCCTGCTGCTGGACGCAGGCTGCGGTCTGCCCGTGGAGCCCGAAGTGCGCCAGGCTGTGGAGCAGGCCGCCGCGCTGCTGAAACAGGCTGGTGCCATCGTCGAACCCATGGCCCCGTTTTTGACACGCGACATGCTGGACGGCATGGACCATTTCTGGCGCATGCGCTCCCATATGGACCTGCAAGCCCTGCCGGCCGCGCAACAGGCCAAGGTTCTGCCCTTTATCCGCCAGTGGGCGGACAGCGCCCAGGCCTTGACGGCCCCGGCCGTGTTTGCGGCCCAGCACCAGTTCTTCCTCACCCGCCAGGCCACGGTGCAGGCCTGCGCAGCATTCGACTATGTGCTCTCGCCCGTGGCGCCCATCACTGCCTTCGACGCCCAACTGGCGACCCCCACCAACGACCCGCTGCGCCCGCTGGAGCACATTGCCTTCACCGTGCCCTTCAATATGTCGGAGCAGCCCGCGATTTCTGTGCCCTGCGCCATGTCCAGCCAGGGCCTGCCCATAGGCCTGCAAATTGCTGGCGCCCGCTTTGACGACCTGGGCGTGCTGCAAATCGCCCGCGCTTTTGAACAGCTGCGTGCGCCGCTGCCTGCATGGCCTCAGCCACCTGCCGCAAACCCGCGCCAATCCGCTACGACAGCGGCAAAGCCGCCCACTGACTGAGCAGCGCCGCCCGCACCTGGGCCACCAGGCTGGAGGCCCCTGCCCGCAGCGGCAGCAGTTGAAATTGCACCGCCGGCAACGCCGGCCAGGCCGCCCTTGGCGCCTGAGGTTTCCAGGCCTGCATGCCCGCCCCCAGGCTTGAGGTATTCACACAGCCCACGCCCAGCCCTGCGGCCACGGCCGCCTGCAATCCCGCCACGCCCGAGGCCAGGTGCACCACCTCATAGGCCTGCCCCTGGCTGGCCAGACGCTGCACGGCCAGGTGGTGCAAAGAACAATGCGCGGGCAACAGCACCAGGGGCACGGGCTGGTCCTGCGCAAATACCGCATGTGGCGCGGCCACCCAGTGCAGTGCCTCGCTGCACAGCGTACTGGCGCCTTCCGCATCGCCCTCCAACTGCATGCACAACCCCAGGTCCAGCGCCCCTTGCTGCCACATGCTGCGCACCTGGCTGCTGTGCATCACCTGCACATGCAGTCGGAGCCCAGGATGGACCTCCGCCACATGGGCCAGCAGAGAAGCCAAGGCTTGGGGACGGAAATAGTCGCTCACGCCCAGACGCACATGGCCTTGCAATTGCGGGCCGCACAGGTCATTCCAGGCTTGCTCAGACAGCGCCAAGATGCGCTGTGCATGGGCCAACAGCCGCGTGCCCGCCGGCGTCAGCACCACCCCGCTCTTGCTGCGCAACAACAGCGGCTGGCCGCAAGCGGCCTCCAGCTTGCGCATGTGCTCGCTCACCGCCGATTGCGACAAGAACAGCCGCGGTGCAGCAGCCGTCAGGCTGCCGGCCTCGGCCACCACGCGCAGGCTGTGCAGCTGGAGCAGATCAAATCCTTGCATGGGTTTATCCATCCGAAAAACAGGTGACATCCAAAAAATCTTCCCGTTTTTCAAATGAATAGACAAGCCGCACACTGCGGGCCTTCATCACCCCTCAGGAGCTTTCCATGCCCCATATCCAGTTGCAACTTTCGGGCGATGCCAGTGCCCGCAGCGCCCAGGCCGTGGCACGCATCAGTGCCTTGACGGCGGAACTGCTGGGCAAGGACCCGGCTCTGATTTCCGTGGCCGTGCAGCACATCGCTGCCAGCGACTGGTTTGTCGCCGGGCAGTCGCTGCAGGCCCTGCAGCAATCCGCCTTCTACCTGTCCATCAGCGTGACCGATGAGACCAACACCAAAGCGGAAAAGGCGGCCTATCTGCAGGCGATCTACACCGCCATGGCGGCGCTGTGCGAACGGCTGCATGCGGTGTCCTATGTGCACATCATCGATGCTCGCGCCGCGGCTTATGGTTATGGTGGCCGCAGCCAGGAATTTCGCTACCAATTGGCTGTGCAGGCACGCGAGAATGCAAGCCCCGATTCCTGATCACAGCGCTGCTGTCCAGCACCCGCTTTTCCTCATGCAGCCCAACGCAGCACACCCACGCTATCGCCGCATGGCCCTGGCCTGCCAGGGCCTGAGCTCCACCAGGCCTTTTGGCAAAGGCCTGGCCGGCACACAGGCCGCCATCGCGCATCTGGGCTATGTGCAGATTGACACCCTGGCCGTGGTGCAGCGCGCCCACCACCATGTGCTGTGGGCGCGGGTGCCGGCTTATGAAACAGGGCATCTGAACCAGCTGGTGCAGAAGCGCCAGATCTTTGAGCATTGGTTTCATGCGGCGGCCTATCTGCCCATGCGCGACTACCGCTTTGCCCTGCCGCGCATGCACAGCATTCGCAGCGGTGAGCATCCCTACTTCAAAAGCGTCGACAAAAAGCTCATGCAGGAGCTGCTGGCCCGCGTGCGCGGCGAAGGTGCGCTGTCCATGCGCGAGCTGGACACGGGCCGCAACGGCACCAGCGGCAGCTGGTGGAGCTGGGGCCCAGGCCGCCGGGCGCTGGACAAGCTGTTCATGCAGGGCGACTTGATGATTTGTGAACGCAACGGCATGGGCAAGGTCTATGCACTGCGCGAGCAAATGCTGCCTGCGGGCATGGACCTGAGCGAGCCATCCACCGAGGAGTACGCCCGCTATCTGCTGGACACCAGCTTGCGCGCCCACGGTCTGGTCACCTGGAAACAGCTGCTGCATCTGCGCACTGGCAAGCCCTTGCGCGAGGCCATGCGCAGCTTGCTGGCCGAGCGCGTGGACGCAGGCCAGTTGCTGGCCGTGCAGGATGCGGGCCTGGACCAGGCCTATGTCGACGCCCATCTGCTGGACGAAGCCCGCAGGCCCGCCCCACGCGGCATACGCCTGCTCTCGCCCTTTGACAATCTGGTGATTCACCGCGAACGCCTAGCCGCCTTGTTTGGCATGGACTTCCGCCTGGAATGCTATGTGCCCGCGCCCCAGCGCAGCTATGGCTATTTCTGCCTGCCCCTGCTGTGGGGCGATCGCCTGGTGGGCCGCATGGACTGCAAAGCCCATCGCAAGGAAAAGCGCTTGCAGGTGCTGAGCCTGCATCTGGAAAACCAGGCGCTGGATCTGGAACGCTTCGGGCCACAGCTACGCCAGGCGCTGGAAAAATTTGCAGCCTTCAACGACTGCGAGCAAATCGCCAGCGAGGATGCCCGGCTCCAGTCCTGGATGAAATAGCGTGCCTCTCCTCCATAAGGTCGCAAGAGTAAGACCAGGGCGGAGCGCACAAAAACGGCGTAACCCAAGTCAGAGACACCGTGCAAGGGCCGCCCCGCAGCACCGGTGTCGTCCCCCTGGGGGGAAGCCGCGAAGCGGCTCAGGGGGGAGCCGTTACCTTTCCACCGTCGCCAAACGCACCGCCATGCCCAAAAACACCATGCCGGCCAGCCGGTTCAGCCACCACTGGGCACGGGCCGAGCGCTGCAGCATGGCACCAAACAGCCCGCTGAAACAGGCGATGGAGCCAAACACCAGCAAGGTGGCGGCCATGAAGACGGCACCATAGACCGCAATCTGCGGCGCCACCGGGCCCAGTGCCGGATTGGCAAACTGGGGCAAGAAGGCCAGGAAGAAAATCAGCACCTTGGGGTTGGTAAGGTTCATCACCAGGCCCCGCCCCACCATGCGCAGCCCCTCACGCAACGGCAAACGCTGGTCGCGGGCCTGCTGCACCGGCATGTCGCTGACGCTGGACTGCGCCCGCAGCGCCCCCCAGGCCAGATAGCTCAAATAGGCCGCACCACACCACTTGAGCACGGTGAATGCCGTGACCGAAGCGGCAAACACCGCCGCAAGGCCCAGGGCCACGGCCGTGGTGTGCACCGCGACACCGGCCGTCAAACCCAACACCACCGCCAGCCCGGCACGCCAGCCTTTTTGCGCGGACTGCAGCAGCACAAAAATATTGTCTGGCCCGGGCGTCAAAGCCAGCAGCACGGCAATGCCAAAAAAGGCGGTCAGCGATTCCAGAGAAGGCATGGGTTGATTCTTTCTGTGCGTCGGCTCAGCGCTGGCAGTCGGAACGGGTGAATGGCCCCTCGGCCCGCTCCCAGCCCTGCTCCGGCATGGACTGGGCGCAGACGCGCTGCTCATCGACCTTGCTGACCCACCAATACCAGGGCGCAGGTGCTGCCTGGGCCACTGCACCCCACAAGCCCAGCGCCAGCGCCGCCGCACCCAAGGTGCGGGGATAGGTAATGCCAAAGCGAATCATGCAAAAACTCCAAAAACCATAGCTGCCAATGCCATAGGATAAAGCGCTACAAGCCATTTTTACTTGTACTGCATACACACTGCATGCAACCGGCGCGACCTAGGCCAGAGACACCGCGCAAGGGCCGCCCCGCCGCGCCGGTGTCATCCCCCTGGGGGGAAGGCGCGCAGCGCCTCAGGGGGTGTCCCATTTCTACCCTAATGCAAGCGCAGTCACCCCCAACGCAATCAGCAGCGCGCCAAAGATGCGCACCACGCGGTCGCCCTCATTCAGCAAATGCCCACCAATCAGCGCGGCAAACAGCATGGACACCTCGCGCGCCGGCGCCACATGGGACATGGGGGCCGTCTGCATGGCATACAGCACCAGCACATAGGCAATGGGGCTGACCAAGGCCACCAGCGCGGCCCAGCGCCATTGCAGTGCCCACAGACGGCGGGCTTCGGGCAGGTCACGCAGCACCACGGGGGCCAGCAGGAAGACGCGCACAAAATTGCCCATGTAGTCGATCAAGATGGGCGACATCAGCAGCATGCGCACGCCGTAGCCATCCACCACGGTGTAGCTGGCGATAAAAACCCCGGTGGCCACGCCATACAGCAAGCCACGGCGCAGGCGCAGCCTGGCTTCGGGATCGGTACGCGGGCGCAGCAACGCCGGCCCGCCGGCGATGAAGAACACGCCCAGCACCACGCCGGCAATGCCGGCCACGCCCAGGGTCGAGATCTGCTCGCCCAGAAAGAGGATCGCCACCATGGACGACATCAGCGGCCCGCTGCCCCGCGCCAGCGGGTAGACCACCGTCAGGTCTGCATGGCGGTAGCCGCGCAGCAAGATCACGTAATACGCCACATGCAGCAGTCCGCTGACCAGCACCACGACCCATTCGATCGCCCCCCAGTGCTGCACCACGTCACGGCCCACCCACCAGCCCAGCGGAGCCCAGACCAGCATCATGATGAAGGAGGTGAAAAAGGCAAAGCGGGAGTCGCCCCCCGCCTTCTTGGCCGCCACGTTCCACCCCGCGTGGATCAGACCGGCCACGATGATCAGCGCAAATGCCTGCAAACTCATAACGACAACAACATCCCAGAAAAAACAAAGGGGCCTCAGGCCCCTGGGTCCAGCCTCAGAGCGTGTGAGCGCTCCTGCCGGACATGGAACCTAGTACAAGCGCATCATGCCCGGCCAATGATGGAGGCCGTGGCCATCAGCTCTTCCAGTAAGGCAAACGACACCTTGCCGGAGACGGCGTAGGGATCGAGCTCGGCCTTTTCGGAATATTTGAGCAAGATGGAATGGTTGAGCTTGTTCAGATTGACCACACCCATGGTCCAGCCGCCAAAGCGGCGCTCTTCGATCTCCTGGAACTGCAACAGCTCCACATCCTTGTGGCGCGCATCTTGCTGCAAGGTGCTGAACAGGTGGCTGACCGCGCTGCGCCCGCCCTCTATGGCCTGCAAAAACACCCCGCCGCCATAGCACAGCACGCCGGTCAGGCCCTTGCTGAGATTGTGCTCGCGCGACTGGGCGAGTATGGATTCGATGGCCGCGGCCGAGGTATCGACTGCGCGGCTGACATAGAGCAGGCGCACCAGCATGGCTTAACTCCTTCCGGGAATCAGCGACAGAAACTCGCGGCGCAGGTTGACATCCTTGAGAAAGGCGCCACGCATGACCGAGTTCAGCATTTTGCTGTCCATCTCGCGCACACCGCGCCAGGACATGCAGAAATGCGAGGCTTCCATCACGATGGCCAGACCATCGGGCTGGGTTTTTTCCATGATCAGATCGGCCAGCTGCACCACGGCCTCTTCCTGGATCTGCGGACGGCCCATGACCCAGTCCACCAGGCGGGCGTATTTGGACAGGCCGATCACATTGGTGTGCTCATTGGGCAACACACCAATCCAGATCTTGCCAATCACCGGGCACAGGTGGTGGCTGCAGGCGCTGCGCACGGTGATGGGGCCCACGATCATCAGCTCGTTCAGGCGCTCGGCATTGGGGAATTCGGTGATCGCCGGCGCCTGCACGTAGCGGCCCTTGAAGACCTCGTTCAAATACATCTTGGCCACGCGCCGCGCCGTGCTCTTGGTGTTGTGGTCGTTGGCGGTGTCGATCACCATGCTGTCGAGCACGCCCTGCATCTTCACCTCCACCTCGTCGAGCAGCTTTTCCAGCTCGCCCGGCTCGATAAATTCGGCAATGTTGTCGTTGGCGTTGAAGCGTTTTCGGGCTGCCGCGATCCGCTCGCGGATTTTCACGGAGACGGGGATGCCCTCATCCGGGTTCACAGGTGTCATGTCGTCGGCAGCGAGATCACTAAACATGCCCGGCATGGTACCAGCGAATGGCCAACATGTAAGCAGCAGGGAATCTGCACTCCACAGCGCACCCACACTAACTTACAAGCTATCTATTTAATAGCAAACCATAGCCTGTGCGACAGCGCTGGCCCGCCCTGTGCTGCCAATCTGGCGCGCACAGCGAAGAAAGCCCCCCCTCACCCCCACCCTCTCCCGCAAGCGGGCGAGGGAGCCATACCGGGGCCAGGCCCCCATCCCCGCCTTCCCCCGGCGGGAGAAGGAGCAACACCCGCCGCGCTGGCAACGCCCTCTGCCAGCGAGCGCAGCGACGCGAAAGCAAGGAAAGCAGCTCAAACTCCCCATGGGTGCGGTTTGCATCCCACCAAGCCCTCAATCAGGCCCAGCGCATAAAACCGGCACAGCCCAAGTCAGAGCTGCCGCGCAAGGGCCGCCCCGCCGCGCTGGCAGCGTCCCCCTGCCCGCGAGCACAGCTCGCGAAGAGCGGGAAAAGCAGCACAACCTACCCATGGGTGTAATTTGCACATCACCAGGCCCTCATTCAGGCCCCTGCGCATAAAGCCGGCACAGCCCACAAGTCAGAGCTGCCGCGCAAGGGCCGCCCCGCCGCGCTGGCAGCGTCCCCCTGCCCGCGAGCACAGCTCGCGAAGAGCGGGGGGAAGGCGCGCAGCGCCTCAGGGGGGTGTCCTATATATGGAATTCCGCAATCAACGGCAAGTGATCGGACATACGCCACCAGATGCGGCCCTGGGGTACGGCCAAGCTGGTGGGCGTCATGCCGCGCACATAGACATGGTCCAGCTGGGCCAGCGGCAGGCGCGAGGGATAGGTCAACGCGCTCAGGCCATCGGCTTCGAACTCGTACAAGCCGTAGCTGGCCAGCAGCCGCTTGATGTGGGTGCCCCAGTCGTTGAAGTCGCCGGCCACCACCAGGGGCGCACCGGGCGGCACCTCGCGTTCGATGAACTGCTGCAGCGCCTGGATCTGGCGCACGCGGCTGCCGGGGATCAGGCCCAGGTGGACCACGATGGCATGCACGGCCCGGCCGCGCACCTCCACCTCCACATGCAGCAGGCCTCGCTGCTCGAAGCGGTGGTCGGAGATGTCGATGTGGTTGCTGCCCTTGACGGGCCAGCGCGTGAGCAGCGCATTGCCGTGCTCGCCGTCCTTGGTGTAGGCATTGGTGCGGTAGACCGATTCATAGCCTTCGGGCGCCAGGAACTCGGCCTGCGACACCTTGGGCCAGCGCTCGAAATACTGCTCCTCGCGCCGATTCATCTTGCGCACCTCCTGCAGGCAGACGATGTCGGCATCGAGCTGCTCCACCGCGTGGCCCAGGTTGTGAATCTCCAGCCGCCGCGTGGGCCCCAGGCCCTGCACACCTTTGTGGATGTTGTAGGTGGCCACGCGCAAAACGGCCGGCTCGGGCGGCAAAACAATGCCCGATGCGGTGGTCAGCACTGAGGGAGTGGGCTCTTTCATGCAGGAAGGTAGGAAGGCAGGTGAAGAATGGCTTCGGCATTCGAAGGGGAATAGCAGCGGTCGGCCGCTTCCCGCCAAGCATGCCAAGCAAATGCGGTGTGCTCGCGGGGATTCAAGACAGGCTCCGTGTAGGACGGCACCCGCAATCCAAACACCCGCTCGGTGTTCCACCATACACCGGGCGCATACCGATGCAGCCAGTGCGGGTAGATGGTGTAGATGTTCTCCAGGCCCCAGTCCTGCAGTTCACAGCCAGGGGCCAGGGCGTCGATGCCGGTTTCTTCCTGCACCTCGCGCATGGCGGTGGTGCGCCAGTCCTCGTGCGCAAAATCCTTGCTGCCCGTGACGCCTTGCCAAAAGGCTTGGCCCTCGGGCGCGGGCTGGCTGCGGCGCAGCAGCAGCACCTGACCATCGGCACGGTAGATGATGACCAATACCGATTCGGGAATCTTGAAAGACTGCCCCACTGCCGCAGCAGCAGGCAAGCCCTGGGCTGACACATTCACCATGACCCCATGGTAGCGCCGTGGAGCAACGGCTGCGTGACAAAACCTTTGCCCGCTCTCAGGTCACCACTCACCGCCTCTTTTGCGCAGGGACCTCAGCGTGCCGCAGCGGGTGTTCGGGTTGCGACCGCCGGAGGCAGGGTCTTGGTCTGCAGCACACGTAGCTGGTGCACCAACTGGTTGTGGGTATCCAGAAATGCGGCGGCAATCACCTTGCCTTCATTGGTATTGCTCCAGCCAGCACCACCGCCGCCACCCAGCTTACCCAATATCAAGCCGCCCGCTCCCAGGTCTGTAGTGCGGGCCGCACCCGTGGCTGCGGCCACCTGTTCCGTGGTTTCGGTGTCGGTCAGAAACAGCGCGGTTTGCGCTTCCTTGAACTTGACGTTCTCCACCAGGCCGGCAAGCCCAGCAATATCGCGCAGCACAGGAATCATGGCGATGATGCCGGACAGGCCACCGCCCGCGTTCTGCTCGCTAAAGGTCAGGCTGGGCACCAACTGGTATTGCGCCTCATAGCCCTTGCCCTTTTGTACCGTGCTGCCCTGGCGCAGCACACCGGCGTCGCGCAACTGGCCTTCACGCAGCGTGCCCTGCAGGCCGGCATGGCGGTCCACCACGCGAAAGCAGCCGCTTTGCTGGGCCAGCAGTTTCACCAGGGGCACGGGCGATGGCGGCAGCTGGCCATTGCCATAGGGCATGACGTAGCCGCGGGGATTCTCAACCAAGGCCACGGTGGCAATGGGTGCCTCGCATTTTTCCAGCGAGGGTGCCGCATCGCGCGCACCCTGCGGGCCGGCAGAACCCGTGATTTCCGAGCCGCCCTGGCCCAGTTCGGTGCGTTTTTCTCCACAGCCCCCGAGCGCCAAGGCAGCGAAGACGGCCCCACATACGGCCACCCAGCCCAGTGCGCTGCGCCCCATACGGTTCATCCGGATATCAAAAACCATAGCTACCCATGCCTTGTGTCGTCCGGTTCCATGGGGTTTCAAGCTGAAAACTCCATGTCTTGTGCACTGTCAGCTCCCAAACAGAGAGCAAGAAAAAACGCCACCCAGCCGCGGGGCTGGATGGCGTTGGACTATCGCGCAGGCCGAAAAGTGTTCAAAGCCTGTGCTGTGGTGGGATGCAAACCTGCTCCCCACGCATGCAAGGCTTACTCGGCCGTGGTGGTGGTCACCGCCGTGTTGCGCAGGCGGATGTGCAGCTCGCGCAGCTGCTTTTCGTCCACGGGCGAAGGCGCTTGCGTCAGCAAGTCCTGGGCGCGCTGGGTCTTGGGGAAGGCGATCACGTCGCGGATGGAGTCGGAACCCGTCATCAGCGTGATCAAACGGTCCAGGCCAAAGGCCAGGCCACCATGGGGAGGCGCGCCGTACTGCAGCGCGTCCAGCAGGTAGCCGAACTTGGCGCGCTGGTCTTCGGGCGAGATGTTCAGGGCGGCAAACACCTTGGCCTGCACGTCGGCGCGGTGGATACGCACCGAGCCACCGCCCAGTTCCCAGCCGTTCAGGACCATGTCGTAGGCCTTGGCAATGCACTTGCCCGGGTCGCTGACCATGAGTTCTTCGTGGCCGTCCTTGGGGCTGGTGAAGGGGTGGTGCACCGCGGCCCAGCGGTTGTTTTCCTCGTCATGCTCGAACATGGGGAAGTCAACCACCCACAGCGGTGCCCAGCGGTCTTCGAACAGGCCGTTCTTCTTGCCGAACTCGCTGTGCCCCACCTTCAGACGCAGGGCACCGATGGAGTCGTTGACGATCTTTTCCTTGTCGGCACCGAAGAAGATGAGGTCGCCATCCTGAGCGCCGGTGCGCTTCAGAATTTCAGCAATCGCTGCGTCGTGCAGGTTCTTGACGATGGGGGACTGCAGACCGTCACGGCCCTTGGCCACTTCGTTGACCTTGATCCAGGCCAGGCCCTTGGCGCCGTAGATCTTGACGAACTCGGTGTAGCCGTCGATTTCGCCGCGCGAGATCTGGGCGCCGCCCGGCACGCGCAGGGCCACCACGCGGCCACCCTTGGTGGTGGCGGGGGTGGAGAAGACCTTGAAGTCCACGTCGCCCATGCAGTCGGTCAGCTCGGTGAACTCCAGCTTGACGCGCAGGTCAGGCTTGTCCGAACCGAAGCGGAAGGCTGCGTCCTGGTAGGTCATGATGGGGAATTCGCCCAGATCCACATTCAGCTGGGTCTGGAAGACTTCGCAGATCATGCGCTGGAAGATGGCGCGGATCTCTTCCTCGTTCAGGAAGGAGGTTTCGCAGTCGATCTGCGTGAATTCGGGCTGGCGATCGGCCCGCAGGTCTTCGTCGCGGAAGCACTTGGTGATCTGGTAGTAGCGGTCGTAACCGGCCACCATCAGCATCTGCTTGTACAGCTGGGGCGACTGGGGCAGGGCAAAGAATTCGCCGTCATGCACGCGCGAGGGCACCAGATAGTCGCGGGCGCCTTCGGGGGTGGACTTGCCCAGCATGGGGGTTTCGATGTCGATAAAACCTAGCTTGTCCAGGAAGTTGCGCACCTGGATGGCAGTCTTGTAGCGCAGCATCATGTTGCGCTGCATCACCGGGCGGCGCAGGTCCAGCACGCGGTTGGTGAGGCGCACGGTTTCCGACAGGTTTTCGTCGTCCAGCTGGAACGGCGGGGTGACGGAGGCGTTCAGCACATTCAGCTCATGGCACAGCACCTCGATCTGGCCGCTCTTGAGCTTGTCGTTGGTGGTGCCGGCAGGGCGTGCACGCACCAGGCCCTTGATCTGCACGCAGAACTCATTGCGAATGCCTTCGGCCGTCTTGAACATCTCGGCGCGATCGGGGTCACACACCACCTGCACATAGCCTTCGCGGTCGCGCAGGTCGATGAAGATCACACCGCCATGGTCACGGCGGCGATTCACCCAGCCGCACAGGGTCACGGTTTGGCCCATCAGGGCCTCGGTCACAAGACCGCAGTATTCAGAGCGCATGGCCATTGGTTTATCTTCCTGCGCCCCTGTGGAGCGCGCTTGGGTTGTTTATCGGTTGGGTTCGTCGGGCACGGGCAGCGGCGGCGGCGCCACAACCCCCATGGAGACGATGTACTTGAGCGCGGCATCCACGCTCATCTCAAGTTCCACACAATCGCTTTTGCGCATCAGCACAAAGTAGCCGCCCGTGGGGTTGGGCGTGGTCGGCACAAACACGCTGACATATTCGTCACGCAGATAGTTGGCCACCTCCCCCGAAGGGTTGCCGGTGATGAAGGCCACGGTCCAGACCCCTTCGCGCGGCCATTGCACCAGCACCGCGGTGCGAAAGGCATTGCCGCTGTCGGAGAACACCGTGTCCGAGACCTGCTTGACGCTGGAATAGATGGAGCGTACCACCGGGATGCGGGTGATCACCGCATCGCCCCAGCTCACCAGCTTGCGGCCGATGAAGTTGCTGGCCACGGCGCCCACCACCAGCAAGATGGCCAGGGTCAGCAGCACGCCAAAGCCGGGAATATGCACGCCCAGCAAGCGGTCGGGCTGCCAGGCTTCCGGCAGGATTTGCAGCGTCTGGTCCAGCGTGCTGACGATCCAGTTCAGCACCCAGGCCGTGATGACCCCGGGAACAATGACCAGCAGTCCGCTGAACAGCCACTTGCGCAAGGCGAACATGGCGTTCACACCTCCGCAGCGGAACATGCCGCCGCAGCGCCGCAGCCGCCGGCACCACAGGCAGGGGTAGCAGCCGGCTCCGTCTTGGCCGAAGCAGCGCTGCTGGCGCCGCCCTTGAAGTCGGTGGCGTACCAGCCCGTGCCCTTGAGCTGAAAGCCCGGTGCGGTGAGCTGCTTGGCAAACGCGGCTGCGCTGCAGGCCGGGCACTGGGTCAGCGGTGCGTCGGACAGCTTTTGCAGCACATCTTTGGCGTGGCCGCAGGCGCCACACAGGTACGCATAAATAGGCATAGGGCGAAAGAAAAAGGAGATCGCAAAACCTTTAATTATAGGCAGCCGTGCCGCGGCCGCCCCCGGCATGGCCAATCCCCACCTGCGGCCCTCGGGCCTGCACGCAGCAAGGCCCGGGCTGCAGCATCACATCAGGCAGGCGTCATGCCAGTGTCGGAGGTGTAGTGCACCACCTCATCGCGGCGGTTGGACACCCATTGCGGCAGCAGCGAGCCGGCCACCATGCCGGTGATGGCCGCCATCAAGCCTGCCAGCTGCTGCGGGAAGACCTCGGCCCAGCCGGGCACCACCATGAACAACAGCCACACACCAATGCCCAGCACCACGGCGGCAAAAGCCCCCTGGGTGCTGGCACGCTTCCAGTACAGGCCAAAGATCAATGGGGTAAAGGCCCCCACCAGAGGCACTTGATAAGCGCTGGAGACCAACTCATAAATGGGCGTGCCCTCCATCAGGATGGAATAGGCCAGCACGCAGACGGCAAACACCAGCACGCTGATGCGCATGGTGAGCAGGTTCTCGCGGTCGCTGGTCATGGGCCGCATCTGGCGCCAGATGTTTTCGGTGAAGGTGACGCTGGGAGCCAGCAAGGTGGCCGAGGCGCAGGACTTGATGGCCGACAGCAGCGCACCGAAGAACAGCACCTGCATGGCCAGCGGCATTTTTTCCATCACCAACGTGGGCAGCACTTTCTGCGGGTCTTCCGCCAGCAGGGCCGTCACCTCACTGGGCATGATGATCAGCGCGCTGGCCACCAGGAACATGGGCACAAAGGCAAACAAGATATAGGCCGTGCCGCCGATGATGGTGCCGCGCGTGGCGGCCTTTTCGCTGTTGGCCGACATCACGCGCTGGAACACGTCCTGCTGCGGGATGGAGCCCAGCATCATGGTGATGGCCGCGCCAAAGAAGAACAAAATCTCGTGCCAGCTGGGCTCGGGCCAGAACTTGAACAGGTCGCGGCTGGTGGCAAGTTCAATCACCTTGTCGGCACCGCCGGCCATGTCGGCGGCAAAGTAGGCCAGCACCACCAGGCCCACCACCAGGATGATCATCTGGATGAAGTCGGTCACCGCCACCGACCACATGCCCCCCCACAGGGTATAGATCAGAATCGACAGCACGCCAATGGCCATGCCCCAGGGTATGGAGAGCGTCCCGCCCGAGAGCAGGTTGAACACCAGGCCCAGCGCCGTGACCTGGGCCGAGACCCAGCCCAGATAGCTGAGCATGATGATCAGTGAGCAGATCAGCTCAATGCCCCGCCCATAGCGGCCACGATAGTAGTCACTGATGGTCAGCAAGGTCATGCGGTAGAGCTTGCCGGCAAAGAACAGGCCCACCAGGATCAGACACATGCCGGCGCCGAAGGGGTCTTCCACCACGGCATGCAGGCCGCCCTCGATGAACTTGGCCGGCACCCCCAGCACGATCTCCGAGCCAAACCAGGTGGCGAACGTGAGGGTGATGATCATGTACATCGGCAAATGGCGGCCGGCGACGGCAAAGTCGGCCGTGTTCTTCACCCGCCTGGCGGCCCACAGGCCTATGCCGATGGTGACAAACAGGTAGGCAATCACCATAAAGAGCAGCACGGCTGGTCCTCTCGCAGAAAAAATTATTGTTTTTAGAAAATGAAACGCGTAGCCAGCAGAACGCGCACCAACACCAGGCCCAGCACAAAGCCCAAAGCGCCATACACCAGGGTTTGCAACAGGCGGTTGGTGCGTTTTTGCTCGGCTACCAGCTCGCGCAAGGCCTGCTGGTCACCTTGGCCACGGTGCTGCAGGAAATCGTAGAACAGTCGCGGCAGCTCGGGCAACAGCTTGGCGTAACGCGGCGCCTCGGCCTTGAGCTCGCGCCACAAACGCTGCGGGCCCATCTGGTCCAGCATCCACTTTTCGAGGAAAGGCTTGGCCGTGCTCCACAGATCGAGATTGGGGTCGAGCTGGCGCCCCAGGCCTTCGATGTTGAGCAGCGTCTTTTGCAGCAGCACCAGCTGGGGCTGGATTTCCACTTGGAAGCGGCGCGAGGTCTGGAACAGGCGCATCAGCACCATGCCCAGGGATATCTCTGCCAGCGGCCGGTCGAAATAAGGCTCACAGACCGCACGTATCGCGGCCTCCAGGTCGTTGACTCGGGTTTCTGGGGGCACCCAGCCGCTTTCGATGTGCAGCTCGGCCACGCGCTTGTAATCACGGCGGAAGAAGGCCGTGAAGTTCTGCGCCAGGTATTCCTTGTCGAACTCGGTCAGCGTGCCGACGATGCCGAAGTCCAGCGAGATATAGCGGCCGAAGGTTTCGGGCTCCAGGCTGACCATGATGTTGCCCGGGTGCATGTCGGCGTGGAAAAACCCGTCGCGGAACACCTGGGTGAAGAAGATGGTCACACCATCGCGCGCCAGCTTGGGGATGTCCACCCCGGCTTCGCGCAGACGGTCGATCTGGTTGATGGGCACGCCCTTCATGCGCTGCATCACCATCACATCGGTGCGGCAGAAGTCCCAGAACACCTCGGGGATCAGCACCAGGTCCAGCCCCTCCATGTTGCGGCGCAGCTGGGCGGCGTTGGAGGCTTCGCGGATCAGGTCCAGCTCGTCATGCAGATAGTTGTCGAACTCGGCCACCACCTGGCGGGGCTTGAGGCGCTTGCCGTCGGCAGAGAGTCTTTCGACCCAGCTGGCCATCATGTGCATCAGGGCCAGATCCTTGTCGATCACCCGCTTCATGCCCGGGCGCAGCACCTTGACGGCGACTTCGCGCTCTTTGCCGTCACGGTCGCGCACCACGGCAAAGTGCACCTGGGCAATCGAGGCACTGGCCACCGGCTCGCGCTCGAAGCTGACGAAGACCTGGTCCAGGGGCTTGCGGAAGGCACGCTCAATGGTTTCGATCGCAATCTGCGGATCAAACGGGGGCACGCGGTCCTGCAGCTTGGCAAGCTCCTCGGCCACATCGGGAGGCATCAGGTCGCTGCGGGTGGACAGCACCTGGCCGAATTTCACAAAAATCGGGCCCAGCTCTTCCAGCGCCAGACGCAGGCGCTGGCCGCGCGGCTTGTCCAGCTTGCGACCCAGGGTGAGCACGCGCCGCAGCTGGCGCAACCAGGGATGGTCGAAGCCGGAGAGCACCAGCTCATCCAGCCCATACCGCAACACCACCCAGACGATGGCGACACCGCGCAGGAGCTTGCTCATTGCGGCGGACGGGACTCGGGTTCCACCACCACCGGCACGCTGCCGGTGGCTGCCTGCTGGCCGCCCATGCGGGCGCCAACGAACTGGCGCAGGCCCTGGGCCAGCTTGCGGGCAGCGCTGCCAATCATGTGGGCTGGCGCATCGCCAATGACGCGCGCCAGGTCTTCCTCCACATCCCACTGCACGTTGTCTACCAGCCAGTGGATGTCGGCTGCCAGCTGCACATCGCCTTCGATGCGGATGGCGGGCTTGTCACCGCGCAACGCGCTCTGGGCCAGCGCCAGCGGGTTGCTGTCGGCAATTTCCAGCAGCAGATCGGGGGCGGCGCCTTCGGGCGCCAGATTGAACAGGCCAGCCGGGGTGATCAGCAGCGCCATATTGAAGCTGCGCCACTGCACCCTGGCCACACGACCCTTTTGACGCACCAGGCGCTCCGTGGCGGCCTTTTCCTGCATCAACACATGGTTGAGAAAGAGCACGACGCGCTGCTGGGTTTCATGCACCAGCCACTGGGGCGGCTGCACGGTATGCACCACGCGTTCGGCCAGGCTGTTGAGAAAAGAAAAGGGGGACTGTGTTGCCATAGTCCCCCGATTATTCCTGAAGTGGAAAGCTTTACTGCAAAGCCTGCAATCCAGCCACCAGCCAACCGCTGGAATTGTCCTTGGGCTTGGTCATGTTCCAGACTTCGCGGAAGGGGCTGGGGCCGGCCGAAGCGTCTTCGCGGATCATGCCCGAGAACTCCACGCTGGCCATATAGCCACGACCCAGGTCTTCGATGCCCAGCAGCTGGGCTTCGATCATGACCACATCGGTCTGGTTGGCTGCGCCGCCACTTTGGCCTTCGCGCTCTTGCAGCTGGCTCTTGATTTCGCCGAGCATCTCATCAGTCATCATGGAGCGCAGCGTGGCCACATCACCCTGGTCCCAGGCGGCTTGCAGGCTGATGAAGTTGCGCTTGGCAGAAGCCAGAAAGCCTTCGGCATCAAAGCCATCGGGCACGCTCCAGCTGTCGGGAATGCCGCCGCCGGTCAGGCCGGAGCCGATCATGGAGCCGCCTGCGGCCACATGGTCTTGCTCCCAGGGACGGGCCGAGGCGTCGTTACCGACTTTCTCGGGGTTGTACTGGCGCGGCTGCACCACGGTATCCGGAGCCGGTGGCGACACCGGAGCACCAGCGCCCTGGAAAGCAAAAGGCGAGGCCGCGGCCGAGGCCGTTGCTGCCTTGGGCTTGTTGCGGGCACGCATCACCATGCCAATGACCACCATGATGGCCATGGCCAGCAGGCCGAACATCAGCATGTTGGCAAAGGCTTCACCAAAACCCAGCGAATTCGCCAGCCAGGCCAGACCCAGGCCGGCAGCCAGGCCGCCCAGCATGGCGCCCCAAGGCTTCTTGGGCTGTGCCGCAGGCGCTGCCTGTGCAGGCGTAGCGGGTTTGGCAGCTTGCTGCTGCTGCGCTGGCGCCTGCGCCGGACGCGGAGCGGCCTCGCGCTGCGTCACGTTGCTGGACTGACGTCCCATGGAACTGCCACCACCCACGCGCTTGGCTTCTGCATCGGGATGCACCACGGCCAGCACTGCGACCAAAACCACTGCCCACACCTTCATCATCGCTTTGTTCTCCCTGTCATTGACTCAATCTGAAAACTAACCAAAACCCTTGGTCCACGCCTGCGTGAACCTGTCCCTGTCTTTGTCTGCCCGCATGCTCAGCATTTGATGCCCATGTGCAGCGCCACCACGCCGCCCGTCATGTTGTGATAGTCCACATGACCGAAGCCTGCCTGCTGCATCAGGCCCTTGAGCGCCTCCTGACCCGGGTGCATGCGAATGGATTCCGCCAGATAGCGGTAGCTTTCCGCATCGCCCGCCACCATCGAACCCATCTTGGGAAGGATGTTGAAGGAGTACCAGTCATAGACCTTCTCCAGCGGCTTGGCAATTTTGGAGAACTCCAGCACCAGCAGCTTGCCGCCCGGCTTGAGCACGCGGTTCATTTCCTTGAGCGCCGCGTCCTTGTGCGTCATATTGCGCAGGCCGAAGGCCACGCTGACCAGGTCGAAATGACCGTCGGGAAAGGGCAGCTTCTCGGCATCGCACACCAAGGTGGGCAGCACCACACCCTTGTCGATCAGGCGGTTGCGGCCCACGCGCAGCATGGCCTCATTGATATCAGTGTGCACAACCCGGCCACTGGTTCCCACTTTTTTGGAAAAAGCCATGGACAAATCGCCCGTGCCGCCGGCGATGTCCAGCACCTGGTCACCTTCTTTGAGGTTGGCCACCATGACGGTGTAGGCCTTCCAGGCGCGGTGCAGACCGACGGACATCAGGTCGTTCATGACGTCGTACTTCGAGGCCACGGAATCGAAAACACCGCGCACGCGGCCAGCTTTTTCGTTCTCGTCGACGGTCTGGAATCCAAAGTGTGTGCTGCTCATAGGACAGAAATGTAAGCAGCCCCTGGCGACAGGTACAGCGACAACCCCGTAGGCCTACAGGGCATCGCTTCCAGCCGTAGAGGCGATCAACGCTGATGCCGCCGAAGGCAACAGCTACTTTAACTATAGCACCGCGATCTATGCTGCATGGCAGCAAGAACACATGGTGCCCTCGGGTTTGGGACAGGAAGCGGCTACAGGCCGGCTACAAATCCACGATTCACAGATGCCTGCGGCACCCGCAATGCCGGCAGCCAGCACCGCACCGCGCAAGGGCCGCCCCGCCGCGCCGGTGCCGTCCCCCTGGGGGGACGGCACCGCAGGCGACTCAGGGGGATCAGCTCTTACAACCGCAGGAACCGCTGCCGCAACCACCGCCACCGCTTTCCGCGGGCGCCGCGGCTGCAGCACCCGTGCCGCAGCTGCCGCCGGCCTTGGCGGCCATGGGCTGGTCGCGGTCCACACCGGCAGCGGCCAGGCGCGCCAGGTAGTCGGCCCACAGCGCTTCTTGCTTGCTGCCCAGCTCGTGCAGATAGGTCCAGGTGAAGATGCCGCTTTCATGCCCGTCACTGAAGATGGGCTTGATGGCGTAATGCCCCACGGGCTCCAGCGCGTTGATGTCCACTTCGCGCTTGCCGGTCTGCAGCACTTCCTGGCCGGGGCCGTGGCCTTGCACCTCGGCCGAGGGCGAATGCACGCGCAGAAACTCGAATGGCAGGCGGTGCACCACACCGTCGGCATAGCCCAGCTCCAGCAGGCGCGAGGCGCCGTGCAGGGTGATGGACTGGGGAATGGGCAAGTCAGCCATAAAGACACCTATCGAAGAACATGGAGTGCTCTAAAACCATAGCTACCTGTGCTTTTACCGAGCCAGTTTCCGAGGCAAATCACCTGGAAATAATAACTACATCAGCAGAGGCAGCTCCTATTTTCAAACCTGCGGGGCCAATGCCTGGGCAATGGCGCGGTCCACTGCGTCCAGCCGGGCCGCAATCTCTGCTTCGCGCGCCAGATCGCGCGGGCGCTGCTCCACAGCCCAGACCGAGCCGGGAAAGTGGCTGTCCCAGCGCCAGCGTGCAATCACATGCCAGTGCAGATGGGCCACCATATTGCCCAGGGCCGCCAGGTTGATCTTGTCCGGAGAAAGCTGGGCACGCAACACGGTTTCCACCGCGGCCACCAGCTCCATGCACTCGGCGCGCTCGGCCGGGCCCAGATCGGAGAACTCGGTCGCATGCGCCGTCCACACCACGCGGTAGAAAGCGGGAAAGCCCGCTTCCTGGGCGCGGATCACACGGGCCTTGCTGCCCTGCCAGACCAGTTGGCCGCCCAGTTCGTCGCACAGCGGGCAACCGGGCTGGGCCGGGAAGGTGTTGGGGGCAGCGGCGCTCACAGCAGCACTCTTTCGATGCCGCCATCGTTGGCGCGCTTCACATACTCGGGCAGCCAGTTCTCGCCCAGGATCTGCTTGGCCATTTCGATGACGATGTAGTCGGCCTCCAGCAGGCCGTCCTTCAGGTCATTGCCATAGCGCGACAGACCTTGCAGACAGGCCGGGCAGCTGGTCAGGATCTTGACGTTTTGCTTGGCATCCACAGCGCCATTGGCGCGCAGCTCGGCCTCGCCCTTCAGGATCTCCTGCTCCTTGCGGAAGCGGATCTGGGTGGAGATGTCGGGGCGCGAGACGGCCAAGGTGCCGGACTCGCCGCAGCAGCGGTCGCTCTTGATCACACCATCGCCCACCAGGGCCTTCACCGTCTTCATCGGATCCTGCAGCTTCATGGGGCTGTGGCAGGGGTCGTGGTAGAGGTAGCCGCCCTGCCCCGCCGGCAGCGTGATGCCTTTTTCCAGCAGGAACTCGTGGATGTCGATGATGCGGCAGCCCGGGAAGATCTTGTCGAAGTGGTAGCCCTGCAGCTGGTCATAGCAGGTGCCGCAGGACACGACCACGGTCTTGATGTCCAGGTAGTTCAGCGTGTTGGCCACGCGGTGGAACTGCACCCGGTTGTCGGTGATCATCTTGTCCGCCACGTCGTACTGACCGCTGCCGCGCTGGGGATAGCCGCAGCACTGGTAGCCGGGCGGCATCACGGTTTGCACGCCGGCATGCCACAGCATGGCCTGGGTGGCCAGGCCCACCTGGCTGAACAAGCGCTCCGAGCCGCAACCGGGGAAATAGAACACCGCCTCGGTATCGGCCGTGGTGGTGACCGGGTTGCGGATGATGGGCACGTACTCCTTGTCCTCGATGTCCAGGAGCGCACGCGCCGTCTTGCTGGGCAGGCCGCCGGGCAGCTTTTTGTTCACGAAGTGAATCACCTGCTCCTTGAGCGGCGCCTTGCCCACGCTGGCGGGCGGGCGCTTCATCTGCGGCTTGGCCACGGCATGCAGCAGATCGGACGCCAGGCGCTGTGCCTTGAAGCCCACACCCACCATGCCCTTGCGCAGCAGCTTGATGGTGTCGGGATTCGTAGCATTGAGCATGGCCATGGCCACCTTGTTGCCCGGGTTGAAGCTCTTCTTGCCCATCTTGCGCAGCAGATTGCGCATATTCATGGTCACATCGCCAAAGTCGATCTTGACCGGGCAGGGCGTAAAGCATTTGTGGCAGACCGTGCAGTGATCGGCCACGTCTTCAAATTCCTGCCAGTGCTTGAGCGACACACCGCGGCGTGTCTGCTCCTCGTACAAAAAGGCTTCCACCAGCAGCGAGGTGGCCAGAATCTTGTTGCGCGGCGAATACAGCATATTGGCGCCGGGCACATGGGTGTTGCACACCGGTTTGCACTTGCCGCAGCGCAGGCAGTCCTTGACGGAGTCGGCGATGGCACCGATGTCGGACTGGCGCATGATCAGCGACTCGTGGCCCATCAGGCCGAACGAGGGCGTGTAGGCATTGGTCAGATCGGCATACATCAGCGCCTCGCGCGGCGAGCGCGCCGGCACCAGGCCGTTCTTTTCGCGGATCAGCTTGCCACGGTTGAAGCGGCCTTCCGGGTCCACGCGCTGCTTGTAGTCAGCAAAAGGCTGTAGTTCTTCGTCGGTGAGGAATTCCAGCTTGGTGATGCCAATGCCGTGCTCGCCCGAGATCACACCGTCCAGGCTGCGGGCCAGCTGCATGATGCGGGCCACGGCCTCGTGCGCCGTCTGCAGCATCTCGTAGTCGTCGGAGTTGACGGGGATGTTGGTGTGCACATTGCCATCGCCGGCATGCATGTGCAGCGCCACCCACACGCGGCCCTTGAGCACGCGCTGGTGAATCTGCACCGTCTCGGCCAGGATAGCCTTGAAAGCTTCGCCATTGAAGATCTGGGCCAGCGGCGCCTTGATCTGCGTCTTCCAGCTGGAGCGCAGGCGGTGGTCCTGCAGCTGCGGGAACAGCTGGGCCACATCGCCCAGCCAGCCCGCCCACAGGCCACGCACCTCTTGCACCAGGGCCACGGCCTGCTGCACGCGGTCGCCCAGCAGCTCGGCGCTGGGGATTTCGCCCGCATCGTCCTGCTTGCCCAGGGGCAGGCTGCCGTCCTGGAAGAAGGCCAGCAGCGCGTCGCACAGCTTGAGCTTGTTGCGCAGCGAGAGTTCGATATTGATGCGCTCGATGCCGTCGGTGTATTCGGCCATGCGCGGCAGCGGGATCACCACGTCTTCATTGATCTTGAAGGCATTGGTGTGGCGCGAAATCGCCGCCGTGCGCTTGCGGTCCAGCCAGAATTTCTTGCGTGCCTCGGCGCTCACGGCGGTAAAGCCTTCACCGTTGCGCGAGTTGGCAATGCGCACCACTTCGCTGGCCACGCGCGCCACTTCGTCGGCGTCATCGCCCACGATGTCGCCAATCAGCACCATCTTGGGCAGGTGGCCGTTGCCCTTTTTGCTCTTGGTGGCATAGCCCACCGCCTTCAGATAGCGGTCGTCCAGATGCTCCAGGCCCGCCAGCAGAACGCCCGAGCGCTTTTGCTCGGCGAACATGTAATCCTTGATCTCGACGATGGAGGGCACGGCGTCCTTGGCATTGCCGAAAAACTCCATGCACACCGTGCGCGTGTGCGCCGGCATGCGGTGCACCACCCAGCGTGCGCTGGTGATCAGGCCATCCGTGCCCTCTTTTTGCACGCCGGGCAGGCCGGAGAGGAACTTGTCCGTCACGTCCTTGCCCAGGCCTTCCTTGCGGAATTTGTGGCCGGGAATGTCCAGGCGCTCGGTGCGCACAAAGGTCTTACCGTCGGCCTCGAAATACTTCAGCTCGAAGCTGGCCATCTCGGCGTCGTGGATCTTGCCCAGGTTGTGGTTCAGGCGCGTGACTTCCAGCCACTGCGCATCGGGCGTGACCATGCGCCAGGAAGCGAGGTTGTCCAGCGCCGTGCCCCACAGCACGGCTTTCTTGCCGCCGGCATTCATGGCGATGTTGCCGCCTATGCACGAGGCCTCGATCGAGGTCGGGTCCACGGCAAACACAAAGCCGGCGCGCTCGGCCGCATCGGCCACGCGCTGGGTGACCACGCCGGCCTCGGTCCACACCGTGGGCACGGGGTGATCCACGCCGGGCAGCTGCTGCATCTGCACTTCGGTGATGGCGTCCAGCTTTTCGGTATTGATCACCACCGAACGCCAGGTCAGCGGAATCGCGCCGCCGGTATAACCCGTGCCACCTCCGCGCGGAATGATGGTCAGACCCAGCTCGATACAGCCTTTGACGAGGCCTGCCATCTCGACTTCAGAGTCGGGCGTCAGCACCACAAAGGGGTATTCCACGCGCCAGTCGGTGGCGTCGGTCACATGGCTGACGCGCGACAGACCATCGAACTTGATGTTGTCCTTGTGCGTGAGCTTGCCCAGTTGCTTGCGCACGCGCTGGCGCAACTTCTCGGCCTCGTCGAACATGAGGTCGAATTCATGCACCGCGTTGTTGGCCGCCGCAATCAGCTCGCCCACCAGGGCGTCGCGCTGGGCATCGGCCTCGGGCACGCGGCGCTTTTGCACCTCGGCCATGCGGTGGGACAGGGCTTCCACCAGCTGCTTGCGCCGGCCGGGGTTGTGCAGCAGGTCGTCCTGCAGATAGGGGTTGCGCTGCACCACCCAGATATCGCCCAGCACCTCATAGAGCATGCGGGCGGAGCGACCGGTCTGGCGCTCGCTGCGCAGCTGCTCCAGCACGTTCCACGCGGGCGCGCCGAGCAGGCGGATCACGATTTCCCGGTCGGAGAACGAGGTGTAGTTATAGGGAATTTCGCGGAGTCGGGCAGGTTCGGCCGACTTGCCCAATAAGGCGGCCTGCGCAATCGGTGCATTCATGTGGGGACCGGGGGATGGGCGCCCTAGAGGGCGCTCCTGAGCCATGGGGACGGCAATTTTATGCCAGGGGCCCGGATCCTGCCGGGCTTTCCCTGAAGCCATGCCACGGCTGGGGGCCAAGCGCCGCGCCGCGATCTCTGCGCGGTGCGGTCGCGAGAAGGCCATCGATGCACCACAAGCACAAAAGCACCGCCCCCGCACGCCATTCGAGCAACAGCGCGTTCATGCTCCAATCTTTTCGTTTCTGTTTTGTTACAGCGCCACAAGCAGCCGTGTCTTTGGTACCTGTTTGCAACCTCGAGACATAGAATGACCGCACCGTTTGTGACGCTGCAGCCCCCAAAGCCGCACCGTCAAGGTGCTGCGCGCTTCGGTACAAGCCGGCGCCAGCTGCGTCACACAAGCGCCATTCGGGCCCACTACCATGGGTTACACACTCTCCCCCTGCATTGCACACAAGGAGTCCTGCATGCAACTCAAGCGCCTGGCACTGTCTGCCGCGATTGCCTCCGCCGCCATCGGCACTGCCCACGCAACCACCGAAATCCAGTGGTGGCATTCCATGACCGCCGTGAACAACGAGTGGGTCAACGATCTGGCCAAGCAATTCAACGAAAGCCAGAAGGCATACAAGGTTGTGCCCACCTTCAAGGGTGTGTACGACGAATCCATGACGGCCGCCATCGCTGCCTTCCGTTCGGGCAATGCCCCCCACATCCTGCAGGTGTTCGAAGTGGGCACCGCCACCATGATGGCTTCCAAGGGCGCCACCGTGCCCGTGGCCAAGATCATGGGTGACGCCGGCGTGGCCTTCGACCCCAAGGCCTATATCCCCGCCGTGGCCGGTTACTACACCGCCCCCAACGGCCAGATGCTGAGCTTCCCCTTCAACAGCTCGACCACCATCTTCTATTACAACAAGGACGCCTTCAAAAAGGCCGGTCTGAACCCCGACAAGGCCCCTGCCACCTGGCCTGAAGTGTTCGAAGCCGCCAAGAAGCTCAAGGCCAGCGGCCACAGCTGCCCCATGACCCTGGCCTGGCAAGGCTGGACCCAGCTGGAGTCCTTCTCCACCTGGCACAACGTGGAGTTCGCCACCGAGCACAACGGCCTCTCCGCCAACGGCTACAAGGCCCGCCTGAAGATCAACTCGCCCCTGCACGTCAAGCACATCGACAACCTGGCCGCTGCGGCCAAGGCCGGTGAGTTTGTCTACAAGGGCCGTGGCGCCATCCCCCAGGCTTCGTTCACCGCCGGTGAATGCGCCATGATCCAGACCTCCTCCGGTTACTACGGCGACGTGGCCAAGAACGCCAAGTTCGCCTACGGCCTGGCACCCCTGCCCTACTACCCCGATGTGAAGGGCGCTCCCCAGAACACCGTGATCGGTGGCGCTTCGCTGTGGGTCATGGCTGGCAAGAAGGCCGAGGAATACAAGGGCGTGGCCAAGTTCTTCGAGTTCATCTCCCAGACCAAGGTGCAGGCCGCTTCGCACCAGCGCACCGGCTACCTGCCCGTGACCATGGCCGCTTACGACTTGACCAACAAGTCGGGCTTTTATGAAAAGCACCCCGGCACCGACACCGCCGTGACCCAGATGGTCCGCAAGGTCACCGACAACTCGCGCGGCATCCGCCTGGGCAACTATGTGCAGATCCGCACCATCGAGGACGAAGAACTCGAGCAAGTGTGGGCCGGCAAGAAGACCGGCAAGCAAGCCCTGGACTCCATCGTGAGCCGCGGCGATGAACTGCTGGCGCGTTTCGAGCGTTCGTACAAGAAGTAATTAATTCCCTTCTTTTCGCAAGACCAGCCGCTGCGTCTCTGGCGCAGCGGCTTTTCGCTAGGCACAATACGCGGAAATTCGACAACAAAGTGTTTCGTCTCGATTCGTTTCGACTCGCTTCCCTGCTTGCATACGGCAGCAGTCGACCCTAGACCTCCGCAGTTCCTTCCCTGGGCACGGCGGCTTTCTTGTTTGTGAACCCCATGGAAAAACGCGTACTTTTCCGATCCAAATGGCTGCCCTGGGTGCTGATAGCTCCCCAGTTGCTGGTCATTGGCATCTTCTTCTTCTGGCCCGCAGGCCAGGCCGTGCTCCAGTCCTTCCAGATGGAAGACGCCTTTGGCATGAACACGGAATGGGTGGGGCTGGAGAATTTCCGCACCCTGTTCTCCGACCCGACCTATCTGGACTCCTTCTACCGCACCGCCATCTTCTCGGTGCTGGTGGCCGGTATCGGCATTGCAGCCTCGCTGGGCCTGGCCATTTTTGCGGACCGCATCGTGCGCTTCGCCATGGTCTACAAGACGCTGCTGATCATTCCCTACGCCGTGGCACCCGTGATTGCCGGTGTGCTGTGGATCTTCATGTTCTCCCCCTCTCTCGGTGTGGTGGCCTACGGCCTGGAAAAGCTGGGCTACGGCTGGAACCACCTGATGAACGAGAACCAGGCCATGGCGCTGATCGTGCTGGCTTCGGTGTGGAAGCAGATTTCCTACAACTTCCTGTTCTTCCTGGCCGGCCTGCAGTCCATTCCCAAGGCGCTGATCGAAGCCGCATCCATCGACGGTGCCGGCCCCTGGCGCCGTTTCTGGAACATCCAGCTGCCCCTGCTCTCGCCCACCACCTTCTTCCTGCTGGTGATCAACATCGTCTATGCCTTCTTTGATACCTTCGGCATCATTGACGCAGCCACCCACGGCGGCCCCGGCCAGTCGACCTCCATCCTGGTCTACAAGGTCTATCTGGACGGCTTCAAGGCCCTGGACCTGGGCGGCTCCGCAGCGCAGTCGGTGATCCTGATGCTGATCGTCGTCGTGCTGACCGTGATTCAGTTCCGCTATGTTGAAAAGAAAGTGCAGTATTGACCCCCCCCTGAGCCGCTGCGCGGCTTCCCCCCAGGGGGACGGCGCCGGCGCTGCGGGGCGGCCCTTGCGCGGCACCTCTGATCTCGGCCGTGCCTTGCATACGCCCATGACTTTCACCACTTTTTTTCTGAACCCGGAGACCCCTCGTGGTTGATAGAAATCCCTGGCTCAATTTTTTCTCCCACGCCGTACTGATTTTCGGCGTGGCCATCGTGGCCTTCCCGCTGTACCTGGCCCTGATCGCCTCCACCCACACGGCCGACGCCATCGTCCAGGCCCCCATGCCGCTGCTGCCTGGCTCCCATATGTGGGAGAACTACAAGGAAGCACTGATCGGCTCCGGCAAGCTGGGCTCCAACACCAATGTGCTTCACATGATGTGGGTCAGCTTCTGGGTGGCCATGATCATCACCGTGGGCAAGATCGCCATCTCGCTGCTGTCGGCCTTTGCCATCGTCTACTTCCGTTTCCCGTTCAAGATGATTTGCTTCTGGGCCATCTTCTTGACGCTGATGCTGCCGGTGGAAGTGCGCATTCTGCCCACCTACAAGGTGGTGGCCGAACTGGGTCTGCTCAACAGCTACGCCGGCCTGACGCTGCCGCTGATTGCCTCGGCCACGGCCACCTTCCTGTTCCGCCAGTTCTTTCTGTCGGTGCCGGACGAGCTGGTGGAAGCCGCACGCATTGACGGCGCAGGCGCCATGCGTTTCTTCAAGGACATTCTGGTGCCCTTGTCCAAGACCTCGATTGCCGCCCTGTTCGTGATCCAGTTCATTTATGGCTGGAACCAGTACCTGTGGCCGCTGCTCATGACCACCTCGGAAGACATGTACCCCGTGGTGATCGGCATCAAGCGCATGCTGGCCGGTGGCGAAGCCGCCGTGGACTGGAACATCGTGATGGCCACCGCCATCCTCGCCATGCTGCCGCCCACAGCCGTGGTGATGCTGATGCAAAAGTGGTTTGTCAAAGGCCTGGTGGATACCGAAAAGTAATCCCCGCCTCAACGGGCCCCTCCGCCCTCTTTTGACCGATTGAATACAACCCTGTTATGGCATCCATCTCTCTCAAGAACATCGTCAAGCGCTACGGCAGCGGCAAGACCGCCGTGCCCGTCATCCATGGCGTGAACGTCGAAATCAAGCACGGCGAATTCATTGTGCTGGTCGGCCCCTCGGGCTGCGGCAAGTCCACGCTGCTGCGCATGATCGCCGGCCTGGAAGAAATCACCGGTGGCGAGCTGTGGATTGGCGACAAGGTCGTCAACGACCTGGAACCCGCCAAGCGCAACATCGCCATGGTGTTCCAGAACTACGCCCTCTACCCGCACATGAGCAACTACGAGAACATGGCCTATGGCCTGAAGCTCGCCAAGGTGCCGGAAGACGAGATCAAGCGCCGCGTGGACAAGGCCGCCAAGATTTTGGAGCTGAGCCATCTGCTGGACCGCAAGCCGCGCCAGCTCTCCGGCGGCCAGCGCCAGCGCGTGGCCATGGGCCGCGCCATCGTGCGCCAGCCCCAGGTGTTTCTGTTTGACGAGCCGCTGTCCAACCTGGACGCCAAGCTGCGCGGCCAGACCCGCATCGAAATCCAGAAGCTGCACGCCGAACTGGGCATCACCTCCATCTTCGTGACCCACGACCAGGTGGAAGCCATGACGCTGGCCCAGCGCATGGTGGTCATGAATGGCGGCTATGTGGAGCAGTTCGGCACGCCCGAAGAGGTCTACCACACCCCCGCCTCCACCTTTGTGGCCGGCTTCATTGGCTCGCCCCCCATGAACCTGCTGAAGAACGCCCCGAACGGCAAGCAAGGCCAGATTCTGGGCATCCGCCCCGAGCACATCGACCTGGTCGATGCCGGCGGCTGGGAATTCAAGGTCGACACCGTGGAACTGCTGGGCGCCGAGCGCCTGCTCTACGGCAAGGTGGGCAGCGACGACGTCACGGTGCGCGTGGAAGAAGGCAAGCCCTATCCCAAGCCCGGCGAGACCGCCCGTATCTCCGCCCGCGAAGATCGCCTGCACTGGTTTAACGCCGAGACAGGAAAAAGACTGTAACCCCCTGAGCCGCGTAGCGGCTTCCCCCAAGGGGGACGACAGCCTCGCTGCGGGGCGGCCCTTGCTCGCTGTCCCTGGACTGGGCCACGCCAGTTTTCAAAGCCACGTGATTGCATAACAAGTCCATGACCACACTCGCACCCTGGCCCTATCCCCGTTGGGTCGCCCACCGCGGCGCCGGCAAGCTGGCACCGGAAAACACGCTCAGTGCCTTCCGCCTGGGAGCCCAGTACGGCTACCGCTTTTTTGAATGCGACGCCAAGCTCAGCAAGGACGGCGTGCTGTTTTTGATGCATGACGCGGAGCTGGAGCGCACCACCAACGGCCACGGCACGGGCAGCGACCTGACCATGGGCGAGATCGCCCAGTTGGACGCCGGCAGCTGGCATTCGCGTGCCTATGCGGGCGAGCAGTTGCCCACGCTGGAAGCCCTGGCGCGCTGGTGCCTGGCCAATCAGCTGCAGCTGAATGTGGAGATCAAGCCCACGCCCGGCCAGGAACTGGAAACCGGCCGCGCCTGTGGCGCACTGATGAACCGTATCTGGCCCCAGGACCGCACCCCGCCGCTGTTCACCTCCTTCAAGCCTGCCTCGCTGCAAGGCGCCAAGGAAGTTGCGCCTCATATCCCACGCGGCCTGCTGGTGGACAAGCTGGCCGATGGCACCGGAGACATCGATCTGCAGACCGCCCTGGACCTGGGCTGCAGCGCCATGGTGCTCAACCACGAGCTGTGGACGGCCGAGCTGGTGACCAAGGTGCACGCCGCCGGCCTGCACTGCAGCAGCTATACCGTGAACGACGCCTGGGCCGCCCAGCGCCTGATCGACCTGGGCACCGACGGCATCATCACCGACCGGGTCGATCTGTTCAGCCCGGCGCAGACCGGGCCGGGGCTGTAAAAAACAGGAGCATTCGTAGCGTTAATAGCCTGGGCCTCAACACTCTATGCGCCTGAAACCATTGCGGCATAAGCGCTAGGCGCTATGAAATATTCACCCCCAAACCGGCATGGCCGGTTTTTCTGCCTGCCCAACAGCGCACCACGCTGACGCCCCCAAGCCAGAGCAGCCGCACAAGGGCCGCCCCGCCGCGCTGGCTGCGAGCGCCTCAGGGGGTGTCAATCCAATTTCGTGCCGGAAGCCTTGACGGCTGCGGCCCAGCGCGGCATTTCGCCGGCCAGGAATTTGGCGAAGTCATCAGACCCCAGAAAGGCCGGATCGGCGCCCTGCTCCACCATGCGGCTGCGCACCTCGGGCAGCTGCATCACCTGCTGGAAAGCGCTGCTGAGCTTGCCCACCACCTCCTTGGGTGTACCGGCCGGGGCCAGAAAGCCATAGAAGCCCACGACTTCAAAGCCTTTGAGGCCGGCTTCGATGGCCGTAGGCACCTCGGGCAGGGCCGGGTTGCGCTCCTTGCTGGTCACGGCCAGGGCACGCACCTTGCCCTGCTTGTGATAGGCCGCTGCCTGGGGAATGCTTTCCGCCATGAACTGCACCTGGCCACCGATCAAATCGGTAAAGGCCGGGGCGCTGCCCTTGTAGGGGATATGCACCAGGTCCACGCCTGCCGCGCTTTTGAACATCTCGGGCACCAGGTGGCTGATGCCGCCATTGCCGGCCGAGCCAAAATTGATGCTGCCGGGGTGGGCCTTGGCGTAAGCGATGAATTCCGGCAGGCTCTTGGCCTGCACCTTGTTGTTCACCAGCAGCGCCAGCGGCTGCATGGCGGTGCGCGCCACGGGCGTGAAGTCCTTGAGCGTGTTGTAGGGCAGGCGGCTGTAGAGCGCGGGGTTGATGGCCATCACCCCGGTGTTGGCCAGCATCAGCGTATAGCCATCGGCCGGCGAGCGCATCACATCCTGGGCACCCACGGAACCACCCGCACCGGGCTTGTAGTCCACGATGATGGGTTGGCCCAGCACGGCCTGCAGCTTGTCGCTCAGCAGGCGGGCATGCTGGTCCAGCGGGCCGCCGGCCGGGAAGCCCATCACCACGCGGATGGGCTTGTTGGGAAAGCTCTGGGCCTGGGCGGCCACAGACAGCAAAACGCCTGCCGCCAGGGCCAGGCCGGTGCGCACGATGGATGCCATGTTGTGTCTCCGATTTTTTAGGGGCTGAAAAAGCAACGCGGCCGGGGAAACTCGGCCGCGCTGGTGTGCAAAAACCATTGTAGAAAGCGCTGCATGCACCGCCAGCCACAAGCGCCCAGGCCGTCAGCCTGCTTCAGCTATCCACGGATCACACGGCAAGGACAGCCGTACCCGCACCCACGCCAGTCTCTTACTCCAGCCTTCTTTCCAAAAAGGCGAGGGGCAAGATGAGATGCACAGCGCATGAAACCGGCACGCCCACGCCAGGGCTGCCGCGCAAGGGCCGCCCCGCCGCGCTGGCAGCGTCCCCCAGCCCGCATCGCTTGCGAGGCGAGAGCGGGGGGAAGGCGCGTTAGCGACTCAGGGGGCTCTACAACTTTCCGTGGACATAGTCCGCCACCACCGCCATCACTTTTTGCAGATTCTGGCGCAGCGGCTCGAAGCCGGCATTGGGCTCGCGCGTGGCCTCGTCCATATAGATCTGGCGGTTGATTTCGATCTGCAGGCTGTGGCGGTTCAGCTGGGGCTGGCCTATCTCGGCCAGCAGCGCCACGCCCTTGTAGGGCTCGTTATAGGCCACGCTATAGCCCAGGCCCTGCAAGGTGTCGCCAATCAAGTGGATGAACTCCGGCGCGCAGGTCGTACCGTCGCGGTCGCCCAGCACAAAGTCGGCCAGCGGCGGGGCATCTGCACGGCCCAGGCGCTGGTAGACATCGCTGGGCATGGAGTGCAGATTCATATGCCACACGCCGCCAAAGCGGTCCACGCTCCAGCGAATGGCCTGGGCCACGGCCGCGTGGTAGGGCCGCCAGTAAGCCTCAATGCGGTGCTGCACCTCGGCCACGCTGAGCTTGCGCTCATAGATCGCCGTGGCCTGGCCGGCCTGGCTGATGCGCTCCCACACCAGGCCCAGGCCTTGCAGCGTCTTGGGGCCGGGCTGCAAGGGCTGCGGCCATGGCCCATCCAGCATGGCGGGGTTGATGTCACCCTCCGTGCGGTTGGGGTCGATATAGGTGCGCGGAAACGTGGCCTCGATCAGCGTGGCGCCGTAGGCGGGCAGGGCATCCCACAAGGTATGCACATGGCTGTCCTCACCACGGCGCAGCAGCGCCAGCGGCACAGCCACACCAAAGTCGGTGGGATAGTGGGTGCCGCTGTGGGGCGAGTCGCACACCAGCGGCAACACCGGGCCTTGCGGGGGGTGCACCAGCACCGGTTGCCCGGGCCGGGGCTGCAGAAAATCAGGCAGCTGTGTCATCAGTCAACTTTGATGTGGGCGCGCTGTGCCACGGCCGTGTAGCGGGCGATGGCGGTGTCGATCTGCTTGGCAAACTGCTCGGGGCTGTTGGCCATGCCTTCGCCAGAGATGTCTTTTTGCTTGGCCAGATAGGCCGAGTCTTGCATGGCCTTGTGGGCGGCAGCGTTGAGCTTGTCAATGATGGCGCGCGGTGTGCCAGCCGGGGCCACCAGGCCGAACCAGCCGCCATCGCCCATTTGCGGGAAGCCCAGCTCGGTATAGGTGGGCACATCGGGCAGGGCTTCGGCGCGCTTGAAGGCCAGCACGGCCAGGGGGCGCAGCTTGCCGGCCTGGATGTTGGACAGCGAGGACGGCAGATTGTCCGTCATGGCATTCACCTGGCCGCCCAGGGCGTCGTTCAAGGCCTGGCCCGCGCCCTTGTAGGGGATGTGCAGCAGGTTGATGCCGGCCAGGTTCATGAAGTTCTCGATATTGGCATGGCCCAGCGAGCCCGTGCCCGGCGAGGCAAAGGTGTACTTGCCGGGGTTGGCCTTGGCCAGTGCAATGAACTCCTTCATGGTCTTGGCCGGCACGCTGGGGTGGACCACAAACACGCTGGGCACGCTCATCACATTGGTGATGGGGGTGAAGTCTTTCTTGGCGTCATAGGGCAGCTTGCTCATGATGGCCGGGTTAGCGCCATGGGTGGACACCGTGGCCATGCCGATGGTGTAGCCGTCCGCAGCGGCCCGGGCGATTTCTGCCGCACCAATGGAGCCACCCGCTCCGCCCTTGTTCTCCACCACCACGGACTGACCCAGGATGGGGCCCATCTTCTCGGCCAGCAAGCGGGCCACCATGTCGGTGGAGCCGCCCGCACCAAAGGGCACGACCAGGCGGATGGGGCGGTTGGGGTAGCCGGCGCCGGAGGCATTCGCGGGGCTGGCAGCCATGGCGGGTGCCAGGGCGCTCAACAAGGCAGTGGCGGCAACAGTGCTCAGCAGGGTGCGGCGCAAGGGCATGGGGGATCTCCTCGGAATTTTGTGAATATGGGAATACCAATGGGTGGGGCGATTCTTGAAGGAATGTGTGCGGGGGAAAAGAGACAAAAAGGCCGGCATGTATTACCAGTGCTCATAATTCGCCGCCAACTCACCTCCCGCTGCAGCCTCCGGCCCTTTCCGTTATGCGCATCCAGTCACCGTCCCTGTCCGAACTCCATGCCTTTGCCGAGGCGGCCCGCCTGGGCAGCTACACGCTGGCGGCCGAGCAGCTCAGCGTCACCCAGGGCGCCATCAGCCGCGCCATTGCCCGGCTGGAAGAGCATCTGGGCTGCCCCTTGTTCGAGCGCCAGGGCCGGCGCAACGTGCTGACCGCAGCCGGCCAGCAATACCTGGACGCCGTGGCCCCGGCCCTGTTCACCATCGAGTCGGCCACGACCAGCCTGCGTCGCCGCCCCAACGGCCAGCAGTTGTGTCTGTCGGTGCCGCCCACGCTGTTCAGCCAGTGGCTGATTCCGCGCCTGCCGGATTTCTCGGCCCGCCACCCGGGCATGGTGCTGCGCTTTGCCCCCTACCGCCGCGATGACCCGCTGACCTCGGCCCAGATCGACGCCTGGGTGCGCATAGGCGCAGCGCCCTGGCCGGAGCCCTTGCATGCCGACTACTTGGTGGGCCAGGACCTAGTGCCCATTTGCCGCCCGCAAGACCTGGAAGGGGAGCATGGCATACGCACGCCTGAGGATTTGCGCCGCCGCCCGCTGCTGGCCCACACCAACTACCCGGACAACTGGGCTCGCTGGTTCCAGGCCATGGGCGACAACCGCCCCTGCCCGGCACCGGCGGCCGATTTCGAACTGGTCACCCAATTGGTGCAAGGCGTGATGGCCGGCCTGGGCGTGGCCGTGGTGCAGCGCTGCCTGATCGCACAAGACCTGGCCACCGGCCGTGTGGTGGTGCCGGTGCAGCGGCCGTTTCGCATAGAGCGCGGCTATTTTCTGTGCTGGCCGGCGCAGCGCCCCGCCCACCCGGCCCTGGAAGATTTCCGCCGCTGGGTGCTGGAGCAGGCAGCGGCGGATAGCCTGGCTTAAACGCGCCAGCCGCGCACCATCAGCCACTGGCAGCTGGCCATCACCAGCGCCAGCAAGGCATAAGTGCTCAGCAAACCGTCCCGTCCCCACCATGCCAGCGCGCCTCCCAGCACCACGGCGCCCACCACGGCGTTGAGCACCATCTGCTCCCACAGGTTCACCAAGGGCGTGGCATGGCGCCAGACCAGGCGTGCGCCCAGGGCCAGCAGCAGGGCCAGAAACAAGGCCGGCGCCAGCAGATTGAAGAGGTGGTTGAGAAAAGTAAGTGCGGACATCACAACATGTTTGCGATCTGAAAATGACACAGATCAAGGCTTTGCAGCGCCAGTGCGCACAGAGCGCCAGTGAATTTTATAATCCACGCCATGGCAGTCTGGGCTCTTGGAATCAACCATCACACGGCACCGTTGGATTTACGGGGCCGTTTTGCGTTTGCCATCGACCAGATCGCGCCCACTTTGCAGGGGCTGCGCCAGTCGCTGTCCAGCGCCACGCGCCACACCGAGGTGGAAACCGCCATCCTCTCCACCTGCAACCGCACCGAAATCTACTGCGCCACGGGCGCCGCCAGCGCCCCTGTGCTGGAACACACCCTGGGCTGGCTGGCCCAGTCCGGTGGCGTGGCGCCGGATCTGCTACGCTCCCACTCCTATCTGCTGGAAAGCGGCTCGGTGGCGCGCCATGCCTTCCGCGTCGCCTCGGGCCTGGACTCCATGGTGCTGGGCGAAACCCAGATCCTGGGCCAGATGAAGAACGCCGTGCGCGCGGCCGAAGAGGCCGGCGCCCTGGGCAGCACCCTGAACCAGCTGTTCCAGCGCAGCTTTGCCGTGGCCAAGGAGGTGCGCAGCTCCACCGAGATCGGCGAGCACAGCATCTCCATGGCTGCCGCTGCCGTGCGCCTGGCCGGCCAGCTGTTTGAAGACCTCACCAAGATCCGCATTCTGTTTGTGGGCGCGGGCGAGATGATCGAGCTGGCCACCACCCACTTTGCGGCCAAGCAGCCCCAGCAGATCACGATTGCCAACCGCACCATGGAGCGCGGTGAAAAGCTGGCCGGCCGCTTTGGCGCCAGCGTCATGCGCCTGGCCGATCTTCCGGACCATCTGCACGAATACGACGCCATCATCAGCTGTACCGCATCCAGCCTGCCCATCATTGGCCTGGGTGCCGTGGAGCGCGCCCTCAAGAAGCGCAAGCACCGCCCCATGTTCATGGTCGACCTGGCCGTGCCGCGCGACATCGAGCCCGAAATCAAAGACCTGCGCGACGTGTATCTCTACACCGTGGACGATCTGGCCAGCGTGGTGAAAACCGCCCAGGCCAGCCGCCAGGCCACCGTGGCCCAGGCCGAGGCCATCATCGATGCCGGCGTGCTGAACTTTGTGCAGTGGATGGACCAGCGCGCCCAGGGCGGCGTGGTGCCACTGATTCAGCAGATCAACGCCCAGGCCGACACCTGGCGCGCACTGGAAATTGCCCGCGCTAAAAAGCTGCTGGCCAAGGGTGAGGACATGGACGCCGTGCTCGAAGCCCTGTCCCGTGGCCTGACGCAAAAAATGATGCACGGCACCATGGCCGCGCTGCACCAGGGCGACGCCGAAGAGCGCGCCCAGACGGCCCAGACCGTCACCCGCCTGTTCCTGCGCGGCCGCCGTCCCGGCGAGCGTTAGCGGCGCCTGCCCGCCAGGCTGCGGCACCACCGGCACCGGCTTCGCTGCCCCCGGTGGTACACAGCCAAACTGCCTTCCCACGCAATCCAGCAGCGCGTGGGCAGCTATCCCTGCGATAGCACCCCCTTCTCCCCTGCCCCGCCATGAAGCCTTTTTTACGCACCCAGCTGGAGCGTTACGCCCAGCGCCTGGAAGAACTGGACTTTCTGCTCTCCCGTGAAGACATCATGGGCGATATGCAGCAGTACCGCCGCATCTCGCGCGAGCATGCCGATGTCACCGCCGTGGCCGGCCGCTACCGCCGCTATCTGCAGTGCGAGGCCGACATCGCCGCCGCGCGCGAGATGCTGGAAGACCCCGACATGGCGGAAATGGCCCAGGAAGAAATCGAAAGCGGCGAGGCCGAGCTGATCAAGCTGGAAGACGAGCTGCAGCGCCTGCTGCTGCCCAAGGACCCCGACGATGCCCGTCCCGCCTTTGTCGAAATCCGCGCCGGCACCGGGGGCGACGAATCCGCGCTGTTTGCCGGTGACCTGGCCCGCATGTACACCCGCTATGCCGCCAACGTGGGCTGGAAGGTGGAGGTGATGAGTTCCAACGAAAACGAAATCGGCGGCTACAAGGAAGTGGTGCTGCGCGTGGACGGAGACGATGTCTACGGCGCGCTGCGCTTTGAGTCCGGCGGCCACCGCGTGCAGCGCGTGCCCGCCACCGAGACACAAGGCCGCATCCACACCAGCGCCTGCACCGTGGCCGTGATGCCCGAGCCCGACGAGCACCAGGCCATCACGCTGAACCCGGCTGATCTGCGCATAGACACCTTCCGCGCCAGCGGCGCCGGCGGCCAGCACATCAACAAGACCGACTCGGCCGTGCGCGTGGTCCACCTGCCCACCGGCATCGTGGCCGAATGCCAGGACGGCCGCAGCCAGCACAGCAACAAGGCCAAGGCCTTGCAGGTGCTGCAGGCCCGTATCCAGGAAAAGGAACGCAGCGAGCGTGCCGCCAAGGAGGCCGCGCTGCGCAAGGGCCTGATCGGCTCGGGCGACCGCTCAGACCGCATTCGCACCTACAACTTCCCCCAGGGCCGGCTCACCGACCACCGCATCAATCTGACGCTGTACAAGCTGCTGGCCGTGATGGAGGGTGACCTGGGTGATGTGCTGCAGGCCTTGCAACACGCCCGCGAGGCCGAGCTGCTGGCCGAGCTGGAGGCCCAGTAAATGCGGCGGGCTACGGCATGGCTGGCAGGCGCTTGGCTGGCATTCGCCCTGGGCGCCCAGGCCCAACCAGTGCGCAAGCCTTCGGCCTATGAGTCGGGTGCGGGCAGCCCCGTGCAGGCTGCGGCCAACCGCGCCAGCGGCGATGCATTGCCGGCACTCGCAAACCAGGCCGACTTTGACCGCCTGGCCCGTGTCTACGACGCAGGCAGCCCAGGCGCCATGCCCCATGTGCTGTTCGCCATCGACCGCCATGCCCGCCCCGCGCCGCGCCTGTACTTCATCAACACGCCGCGCTTTCAGCTGCACGACAATTTTCTGCGCCACCAAGGCCTGCTCACAGGCGACCGCGCAGCGCTGAACCGCAACTACCGCGACGCGGACCGGCGCTTTCTGCTGGGCACGCTGAGCTGGCAGCCCGCACTGTCGGGCTACACCTACGAATTCTGGGAAGGCGACCGTCTCACCCCCGCGCTGCTGCGCACCACGGCGCAAAGCCTGCAGGCCGGATTTTTTGCACCGCTGCGCTTCAAGGCCAACTCCACGGCCCAGCAGGCTGTGGGCGAGGCCGCCGGCAAGCATGTGGTCACGCAGGAAGCCCTGCTGGGCGCACAGACCTTTATCGCGCTGAACACCGGCGCCGCCGTGGGGCGGCTGCGGATTGCCGCAACCGCCGAGGCGGCTGTGCAACTGGCGCCGCAGGACATTGTGGTGCTGCGCGAGGTGCCCATCAGCCTGCCACCGGTGTCCGGTGTGCTGACCGAGCGCCCTTCCACCGTGCTGTCCCATGTCAACCTGCTGGCGCGCGGCTGGGGCATACCCAATGCCTTTGTGCAGGACGCTGCCCGCCAGTTGGCCCGCTGGGATGGCCAATGGGTACACCTGGAAGTACGCGCCTCGGACTATGCCGTGCGCGCCGCCACCGAGGCTGAACGCCAGACCGCGCAACAGGCGCTGCAACGCCGTGCCGCGGCCCGCACCGGCGGCCAGCGCCTGACCATTGCCCCCGATCTGCGCCAAAGCGCGCTGCAACCGCTGTCCGCACTGCGCCAATCCGGCCGCAAACACTGCGGCGCCAAGGCAGCCAATCTGGGCGAGGTGAATGCCGCCCGCCTGGAGCATGTGCAAGTGCCCGACGGCTTTTGCATTCCCTTTGCGGCCTATGCCGACTTCATGCGCCAGCACGGCCTGGCCGAGCGCATTGCGCGCATGCGCCAGCAGCCCGGCTTTGCCAGCGATGCTGGTGTGCGCCGCCAGGCCCTGAGCGCGCTGCGCGAGGAAATCAGCCACTGGCCACTGGATGCCAGCCAAGCCCAGGCCTGGCAGCAGCGCTGGCAGAGCCAGCTGACAGGCCAGGGCGTGTTTGTGCGCAGCTCCTCCAGCTCGGAAGACCTGCCCGGCTTCAGCGGCGCCGGCCTGTACACCACCGTGCCCAATGTGCGCAGCGCCGAGGGCCTGGCCACGGCCGTGCGCCAGGTCTGGGCCTCGGTCTACAACTTCGAGGCCTGGGAGGCGCGGGCCGCCGCCGGCATTGCCGAGTCCGAAGTGGCCATGGCGGTGCTGGTGCAAACAGCGGTGGACTCCAGCGCCTCGGGCGTCATGATCACCCGCGACCCGTTTGACACCACGCGCCGCCATGCCACCTATATCGCGGCCAAGCGCGGCATTGGCATCCGCGTGGTCGAAGGCCAGCGCGTGGCCGAACAAATCCTCTACTCCAGCCGCTCCAAGGCCATACAGGTGCTGAACCGCTCTGCCGACGATGTGGCCCTGCAGTTGGACCCCGCCGGTGGCGTGCGCGAAGTGCCCACCACCGCAGGCCGCGCCGTGCTCACCGACGCCCTGGTACCACGTCTGGCCGCCGTGGGCCTGGCGGTGCAGCGGCGCTTTGGCGGACAGGCCCAGGACATTGAATGGGCGCTGCAGGGCGAGCAAATCCTGGTGCTGCAGGCACGCCCTTTTGTGGACGCCCCGCGCCGCTGAACCCGCCCCCTTTCCTTTCTGCCTGGAGCATTTGCACTGCCGTGACCGAATCCGCCCACACCCCCTTGCCCACCGTGGCCCAGGCCTTGCAGCAGGCGGCCGCACAAGGCCTGGCGCGCATCGACGCCCAGATGCTGCTGCTGCACTGCGTGGGCCAAGGCGATGCGGGCCGCGCCTGGTTGCTGACCCATGACAACGACGCCCTCACCCCGGCACAGGCCGCGCAATGGGGACAGCTGCTGTCGCGCCGCCTGGATGGAGAGCCCGTGGCCTATCTGACCGGTCACAAGGAATTCTTTGGCCTCAGTCTGCAAGTGGATGCCCGCGTGCTGGACCCCCGCCCCGATACCGAAACCCTGGTGGAATGGGCGCTGGAGCTGCTGCAGCCGCTATCAAAACCGAAGGTAGCCGACCTGGGCACGGGCAGCGGCGCCATTGCCCTGGCCTTGCAACACCAACGCCCCGACGCCGAAGTCACGGCCGTGGATGCCAGCCTGGACGCCCTGGCCGTGGCCAGCGCCAATGCCCAGCGTCTGCAGCTGCCTGTGCGCTTTGTGCACAGCTCCTGGCTGGAGCAGCTGGAGGGTTTGTTTGATGCCATCGTCACCAACCCGCCCTATATCCGCGAAGATGACCCCCATATGCCCGCGCTGCACCACGAACCGCGCCAGGCCCTCACCAGTGGGGAAGATGGTCTGGATGACATCCGCGCCATCGCGGCCCAGGCGCCGGCCCGGCTGACCGCGGGTGGCTGGCTGCTGATCGAGCATGGCTGGGACCAGGCCGAAGCCGTGGCCGCCCTGCTGCAAACCGCGGGGTTCACCGCTGTCCAGCACCGCCACGACCTGGCCGGCATTGTGCGTTGCACGGCAGGGCAATCACCCACAGCCCACAGCCGGGTGCAGACAGTGAAATAATCAACGGCAATGCTGCATGGCAATGCGCCTGCAGATCCCTTACAAGGAGAACCCCATGAGCGACGTTCAACAACGCATAGACCAACTGGTCAAGAACAACGACATCTTGCTGTTCATGAAGGGCAGCGCCAGCTTCCCCATGTGCGGCTTCTCCGGCCGTGCCGTGCAGATTCTGAAGGCCTGCGGCGTGGAGCCCAAGGCCATTGCCACGGTGAACGTGCTGGAAGACCAGGAAATCCGCCAGGCCATCAAGGACTACAGCAACTGGCCCACCATTCCCCAGCTGTATGTGAAGGGTGAGTTCATCGGCGGCTCGGACATCATGATGGAGATGTACGAGTCCGGTGAGCTGCAGCAGTTGATCCAGGGCTAAGAGATGAAGCTCCCCCTGAGCCGCTTCGCGCCGTCCCCCTCTCTCGCTTCGCGGGAGGGGGACGGCGCCAGCGCGGCGGGGCGGCCCTTGCGCGGCGCCCTGATGGGGGCGCTGCGCCAGTTGCATGGGTTCGATATGCAACTGCAAAACACGATGCCAACGCCAATGGCCAGCATGGCTGGCATGGCCTTTGCTCGCCTCACTCAGCCCTATCAAGCCGCCCCTTAGAGGGCGGTTTTTCGTTTCTGGCCGCCAGGCAGCGGCGCAAGAGTAGATGAAAGCCGGCATGCAAAGGAGGCATGCGCCCCGGTGACATTCGGCAGTCACCCGCCACCCCACTCGCCTATGACCCTGACCCAAAGCCTGATCATCATTGCTGTTCTGATCTCCGCCAGCGCCTTCGTGGCCGTTGCGGAAATATCCCTGGCCGCTTCCCGTCGCCTGCGCCTGCGTCAAATGGCCGACGAGGGTGACCCCCGTGCAGAAAAAGCCATGAAGATGCAAGAGCAGCCCGGTGACTATTTCACTGTGGTGCAGGTGGGACAGAACGCCATCGCCATCCTGGGCGGTATCGTGGGCGAGGGCACGTTCAGTGGCGGCTTTGCCGAGGTTCTGGCCTGGTGGCTGCCCGCCAGCACGGCGCAGAGCATGGGCTCGGTGCTGTCCTTTTTCCTCATCACCTCGCTGTTCATTCTGTTTGCCGACCTTCTGCCCCGGCGCCTGAGCATGTCCCAGCCGGAATACCTGCTGCTGCGCGTGCTGGCTCCGATGCAGCTGTGCATGAGCCTGCTCAAGCCCATCGTCTGGTTCTACAGCCGCATCACCGATGCCCTGTTCCGCCTGTTCGGCCTGCCCATGGTGCGTGACGAGCGCATCACCTCGGACGATATTCTGGCCATGACCGAAGCCGGCACCCGCGCCGGCGTGCTGGAACGGCGCGAGCAACAGGTGATTGCGAATATCTTTGAGCTGGACACGCGCACCGTATCCTCGGCCATGACGCAGCGCGAAAGCGTGGCCTATTTCCTGCGCGACGACCCCGACGCAGTGATCCGCGCCCGCATTGCCGAGGAGCCCTATTCCACCTACCCGGTGTGCGATGGCGATATCGACCATGTGGTGGGCTATGTGGACGCCAAGGACCTGTTCCAGCGCGTGCTGAACAACCAGCCCATTTCGCTGCAGGACGGCAGCAGCCTGGTGCACAAGGCCTTGATCGTGCCCGACCGGCTGACGCTGGCCGAGGTGCTGAACCAGTTCCAGCAGGTGCACGAGGACTTTGCCATCATCCTCAACGAATACAGTCTGGTGGTGGGCGTGGTCACGCTCAATGACGTGATGAGCACGGTGATGGGCGACCTGGTAACGGCCGATGACGAGGAGCAGCAGATCGTGCGCCGCGATGCGCATTCCTGGCTCATCGACGGTGTTACCCCCATCGACGATGTGATCCGCGCCCTGGACCTGGAAGAAATGCCGCATGACGACGAATACGAGACCCTGGCGGGTTTTCTGATGGTCATGCTGCGCCGTGTGCCGCGCCGCACCGACAGCGTGGACTGGGGGGGCTACAAGTTCGAGGTGATTGACGTGGACAGCTACCGCATCGACCAGGTGCTGGTTTCCCGTCTCAGCGATGGGCTGATGCCCCCGGCCCCACCCGCCTTGCCCACACCCGAGCTGCCCCCGCCGCTGAATACCGGCGTGCCCGACGCCCCGGCGGCCGGCCAGCACCCGTTGGTGCCCTGAGAGCGTGTTCACGCTCTGAGAACCCTGTGGATGCTCTGAGCATCTGCATCGCCAAAAGGCTGCTGCGGCAGCCTTTTTCGTTTCTACGATTTCCAATTTTGATAGCAGCCTGTGCTTACAGGCTGTGCTTTCAAGAGCTTTCAGGCGCTGCCCAGCATCCAGTAGCGCTGGGCCGCCAGCACCGCGCTCGGGTAAGCATGCTGGCCCCGGCTGCCGTGGTAGCGCCCCAGGGCCATGGCCATATCGCCACGCTCACGGTCCAGATAGTGGCGCAGTATCACGCAGCCATAGCGCAGATTGGTCTGCAGCTGAAACAGCTTGCCCGCATCGCCGTCGCCTATGGTCCGCGCCCAAAACGGCATGACCTGCATATAGCCGCGTGCACCGGCCTGCGAGATGGCGTGCTGGCGAAAAGCGCTTTCCACCTGCACCAGGCCCAACACCAGAGACACCTCCAGCCCGGCGCGGCCGGCCTCATACCAGGCGGTCTGCAGAAAGTCGCGGCGCACGGAGGCATCGCCCTGGCGCGGTGCCAGCCGCTGGCTCATCTGCACCAGCCAGCGCAGATAGGCCATGCGCGCCTCGGTGCTGGCAAATACCGGCTCCGGCAGCGCCAAACCGCCCAGGGCCGCGCGCAGCGCGGTGCGCACGGCATCGGCCAGCGGCTCCTCCAACTGGCCACCGGCATGGGCCTGGGTGCTACGGCCCAGGCCCAGCATCCAGGTCGCGACCGCGCCCAGGCAGGCGCGGCGGGAGCAAGCGCCTGTGCTTGCATGCCGCATTTCCATGGGAGAGTCCTTTCCACCAAGCCCTGCACCAGTCCCTGCGTGAAGGCATAAAAAAAGGCAGCGTTGCCGCTGCCTTTTTGTCATGGGGAAAAGCTTAGTTCAAGCCCAGCTGCGCCTTGAGGTGCGACAAAGCGTCGCCCGTGGCGATCTTGGTGGCTTCTGCATCGCGGCGGTGCTGGTATTCCACCACGCCGTCCTTGAGGCCACGATCACCCAACACCACGCGGTGGGGCACGCCAATCAGCTCCCAGTCGGCCAGCATGGCGCCTGGGCGCTCGTCGCGGTCGTCCAGGATCACGTCCACACCCAGGGCCAGCAGGGCCTCATAGAGTTTGAAGGCTTCTTCCTTGACGGCTTCGCTGCGGCCCATGCCAATAGGGCAGATCACCACGGTGAAAGGCGCAATCGCGTCGGGCCAGATGATGCCGCGCTCGTCATGGTTCTGCTCGATGGCCGCAGCCGGCAGGCGGGTGATGCCGATGCCGTAGCAGCCCATCTCGAAGTGCTGGGGCTTGCCGTTGTCGCCCAGGAAGGTGGCATTCATGGCCTGGGAATACTTGGTGCCCAGGTAGAACACATGGCCGATTTCAATGCCGCGTTCGATGGCCAGCACACCGGCGCCATCGGGCGACTTGTCGCCAGCCACCACATTGCGCAGATCGGCCACCACGGTGGGCTCGGCCAGGTCGCGGCCAAAATTCACACCGGTGATGTGGAAGCCCTCTTCATTGGCGCCGCACACCCAGTCGGCCATCACGGCCACATCGCGGTCCACCACGATGTTCACCGGCAGCTTCAGACCGACAGGGCCCAGGTAGCCGGGCTGGCTGCCAAAGTGGGCTTCGATCTCGGGCACGCTGGCAAAGCGGAAGCCCGCCAGGCCTTCGACCTTGCTCACCTTGATCTCGTTCATCTCATGGTCGCCGCGCAGCAGCAGCAGCCAGACCTGGGTCTTGACGATCAGGCCCTTGTCGTCGAGCTCGTCGGTGGCCAGCACCAGCGACTTCACGGTCTGGGACAGCGGCAGGCCCAGTTGCGCGGCCACGGCCTCGCAGGTGCTGTTGCCGGGGGTAGCCACCTTGGCCATGGACTGGCTGGCAGCGGGGCGAGCCTGCGTGGGCGCCAGGCTTTCGGCCTTTTCGATGTTGGCGGCGTAGTCGCTCTGAGGGCAGTAGACGATGGCGTCTTCGCCGGTGGAGGCGATCACCTGGAACTCTTCGCTCAGATCGCCGCCAATGGCGCCGCTGTCGGCGCGCACGGCGCGGTACTGCAGGCCGAAGCGGTCAAAGATGCGCTGGTAGGCCTGGCGCATGGTCTGGTAGCTGATCTGGGCGCCGGCGTGGTCCTTGTCGAAGGAGTAGGCATCCTTCATGGTGAACTCGCGGCCACGCATCAGGCCAAAGCGGGGGCGGCGCTCATCGCGGAACTTGGTCTGGATCTGGTAGAGGTTCTTGGGCAGCTGCTTGTAGCTCTTGAACTCCTGGCGGGCGATGTCGGTCACGGCCTCTTCGCTGGTGGGTTGCACCACAAAGTCACGGCCATGGCGGTCCTGGATGCGCAGCAGCTCGGGGCCCATCTTGTCGAAGCGACCGGTTTCCTGCCACAGCTCGGCGGGCTGGATCACGGGCATGGTGACTTCCATGGCACCGGCGCGGTTCATTTCCTCGCGCACGATGGCTTCGACCTTGCGAATCACGCGCAGGCCCATGGGCATGTAGTTATAGATGCCGGCACCCAGCTTTTTGATCATGCCAGCCCGCGTCATGAGCTTGTGGCTGACCACTTCGGCATCGGCCGGAGCTTCCTTGAGGGTGGAGATAAGAAATTGGGAGGCTTTCATTGGGAGCGCAAACGGAATATGAAGCCGCCGACCTTGCCGGGGGCAAGGCACCGTGCATAATGGCCTCAATAGACAAAATTGGGGTTCGATTATGCTTGACCGGGACGGATTTCGCCCGAACGTCGGCATCATCCTGCTCAACCACAAGAACCAGGTGTTCTGGGGAAAACGCATCCGCACCCACAGCTGGCAGTTTCCGCAAGGTGGCATTGATCGGGGCGAAACGCCCGAGCAGGCCATGTTCCGTGAACTGCATGAAGAAGTGGGGCTGAAGCCCAACCACGTTCGCGTGGTGGCCCGCACCCGGGATTGGTTGCGCTACGAGGTGCCAGACCGTTACATACGCCGTGACGCGCGGGGTCATTACAAGGGGCAAAAGCAGATCTGGTATTTGCTGCAGCTGACCGGACACGACTGGGATTTGAACCTGCGTGCCACCGACCACCCCGAGTTCGATGCCTGGCGCTGGAACGATTACTGGGTGCCACTCGATGTGGTGGTGGAGTTCAAGCGCGGGGTGTATGAAATGGCGCTCACCGAGCTGGCCCGCTTTCTGCCCCGCTATGAGCAGCGCAACCGCTATCTGCGCAGCGGCATGCGTGGCCGGGATGGTGCCCCGGCGCAGGAAGCAGACCCCATGGTGCCCCAGCAACGCCTTGGCCTGCTGCTCAACCCCGGACTGGAACTGCCTCCCGGCGCCAGTTTCGACCCTGACCCACAGTCCTCCCAGGACCCGCAATCCTGAAGCGCGCTAACAAAAAGATCAAAAAAAGGAGTGGCATGCCACTCCTTTTTTTATAGCTACTTTTGCAGCCGCAACTAGCGCGCTATCACCACCATGTTATCGCGGTGCACCATCTCGGGCTCGGCCATATAGCCCAGCAGGCGCTCGATTTCGCTGGAGGCATGGCGGCACAGCAGCCGCGCTTCCGAGCTGGCGTAATTGGCCAGTCCACGCGCCAGCTCCTGGCCTTGCGGGTCGCGCACGGCAATCACCTCGCCGCGCGAGAAGTCGCCCTCCACGGCCGTCATGCCAATGGGCAACAGACTTTTGCCTTCGGCACGCAACACGCGGGCCGCGCCGGCATCCACGGTGACGGCGCCGCGCAGCTGCAGGTGATCCATCATCCACTGCTTGCGTGCCTGGTTTTTGTGCGTGGCTGCCACCAGCAGCGTGCCAATGGCCTCGCCCTGGGTCAGGCGCAGCAGCACGTCCTGCTCACGCCCCCAGGCGATGACGGTAGACGCCCCCGAGCCCGCCGCGCGCTTGGCCGCCAGGATCTTGGTCAGCATGCCGCCCTTGCCAATGCTGGAGCCTACGCCGCCGGCCATGGCTTCGAGCTTGAGGTCGCCGGCCACGGCTTCATGCACAAACTGGGCATCGGGGTTGCTGCGTGGATCGGCCGTGTACAGGCCTTTCTGGTCGGTGAGGATGATCAGGGCATCGGCTTCCACCAGATTGGCCACCAGCGCCCCCAGGGTGTCGTTGTCGCCGAACTTGATCTCGTCATTGACCACGGTGTCGTTCTCGTTGATCACCGGCACCACGCCCAGTTGCAACAGCGTCAGCAGCGTGACGCGGGCGTTGAGATAACGCTCGCGGTCGGCCAGATCGGCATGGGTGAGCAGCACCTGGGCGCTGCCCACGTTTTGCTCGCGCAGCTTGGTCTCGTACATCTGCACCAGGCCCATCTGGCCCACGGCGGCGGCAGCCTGCAGCTCATGGATTTCCTTGGGCCGCGAGGCCCAGCCCAGACGCTTCATGCCTTCGGCGACCGCGCCGCTGGAGACCATGATGAGTTCGCGCTTGATGCCGCCCTCACCATGCACCAGGGACGCCAGCTGGCGCGACCATTCGCTGATGGCAGCCTCATCCAGGCCTCGCCCTTCGTTGGTGACCAGACTGGAACCGACCTTGACCACGATGCGACGGGCATCGCGCAACACACTGGAAGCCATTTTTTATCAGCGTTTTAGGGCTGCAAATCGCTAGCTATAAGCTTTTGCAGCTATCAATTCAAAAGCAAAACAGCGCCACCCTGGGGGTGACGCTGTCGACCTGCAAATCTTAGCCGTTCTCAGGCCACACGCTAGTCAATATCGCGCGGCGCAAAGCGCGGATCGCTCAGGTCCGGACCGGCATCGCCTTCCGCTTCGACAAAGCGCAGATCGACTTCCTTGGGGCCCTGCTCCAGCAGCTGCTGGGCATGGACATGCTCGTAGATCTTGCGAATCAGCGGCTCGCAGCCTTCGCGCGTCAGCGCCGAAATCTCGAACACCGGGCCCTTCCACTTGAAGCGCTTGACGAAGTCCTTGACCTTGGCCGCGCGCTCTTCGACCGGCACCATGTCCAACTTGTTCAGCACCAGCCAGCGCGGCTTGCTGTGCAGGCCTTCGTCGTATTTGCGCAGCTCTTCCACAATGGCCTTGGCTTGCGCCACGGGGTCCACACCCTCGTCGAACGGCGCAATGTCCACCACATGCAGCAGCAAGCGGGTGCGCTGCAGATGGCGCAGGAACAGATGGCCCAGACCCGCGCCTTCGGAAGCGCCTTCGATCAGGCCCGGAATATCGGCCACGACAAAGCTTTGCTCGGGCGCCACACGCACCACACCCAGATTGGGGTGCAAAGTGGTGAAGGGGTAGTCGGCAATCTTGGGACGGGCGTTGGACACCGCCGCAATAAAAGTGGACTTGCCCGCATTGGGCATGCCCAGCAGACCCACATCGGCCAGCACCTTCAGCTCCAGCTTCAGGCTTTTGCGCTCGCCAGGGTAGCCCGGTGTTTTCTGGCGTGGAGCGCGGTTGATGGCGCTCTTGAAACGCAGATTGCCAAAGCCGCCATCGCCGCCCTTGGCAATGGTGATCTTCTCGCCCGGCTCCAACAGCTCATACAGCACTTCGCCGGTTTCGGCGTCGGTGATGATGGTGCCCACCGGCATGCTCAAGGTGATGTCGTCGGCCGCAGAGCCGAACATGTCCGAGCCCTTGCCATGCTCGCCGCGCTTGGCCTCGTGGCGGCGCGAATAACGGTAATCGACCAGGGTGTTCAGATTGGGATCGGCCACGGCGTACACATGACCGCCCCGGCCGCCATCGCCCCCGTCCGGGCCGCCGAATTCCTTGTATTTTTCGTGCCGGAACGACACGCAGCCATTGCCACCATCACCGGCTGCAATGTCAATAAAAGCTTCATCGACGAACTTCATGGGGTATCCCGCTACTCTGGAAAAGCTGTCGCATGCGGCAAAAGACACCGCATACGACAAAAGCCGGCGCATCCGGCACCGGGCAAGCATACCGCCAGGCGTGCAAGCCAGCGGCAAGACCGGGTTTTCTGCCCGGTTGAAACAGCAAAGCCCCGACAGGTCGGGGCTTTGCTGGGGTCTGGTGAAGACCGTCGCTTAGACGGGAGTCACGCTGACCGTGTGCTTGGACAGGGCACCCTTGGTTTCAAAAACCACATTGCCTTCGACCAGAGCAAACAGGGTATGGTCCTTGCCCACGCCGACATTGGTGCCGGGGTGGAACTTGGTACCACGTTGACGCACGATGATGGAACCAGCGCTGATCAGCTGACCACCAAAGGCCTTCACACCCAGCATTTTTGGCTTGGAATCACGTCCGTTGCGCGTAGAGCCGCCGCCTTTTTTCTGTGCCATGACTAAGCTCCTTCAGAATTAAGCAGCAACCGCCACGATTTGCAGTTCGGTGAACTGCTGGCGATGGCCTTGAGACTTGGCGTAATGCTTACGACGACGCAGCTTGAAGATGCGCACCTTGTCGTGCTTGCCGTGAGCAACCACAGTTGCCTTCACAGTTGCGCCGGACACCAGGGGCGTGCCAACCTTCAGTTCAGAGCCGTTGCCGACTGCCAGAACCTGGTCGATCACGATTTCCTGGCCTACGTCCGCAGCAATCTGTTCTACTTTGATTTTTTCGCCAGCGGCAACGCGATATTGCTTGCCACCGGTTTTTATGACCGCGTACATGTAAACCTCTTTCAAAGGGGAATCATCCATGAACAAATTTCCATGGAGCCCAAAAGTATACCACTCCTTGAAATTGTCCGCATGTCGCACCACAGTGATGCCGCATGCTCGCGCCTACGGGCACGCAGGGCTTCCTATAATCCCTGGCTCTTGAAGGCGGTTATTTTGACTACAGCTCATACCAACACCAATCCGCTGGCCCTCATCGCGGACGACATGCACGCGATGGATCGCGTCATCGCCCAGTGCCTGACCACCAGCGTCCCGCTGATCGGGCAGATCTCCCAGTACATCATTGCAGCAGGTGGCAAACGCCTGCGCCCAGCCCTGCTGCTGCTGCTGGCCCGCGCCCTGTCCTGCGACGACCAGCGCCGTTTTGACCTGGCTGCCGTAGTGGAGCTGATCCATACCGCCACGCTGCTGCACGACGATGTGGTGGACGAGTCCACCCTGCGCCGAGGCCGCCCCACGGCCAACGAAAACTTTGGCAACCCCGCCAGCGTGCTGGTGGGTGACTTTCTGCACACCCGCTCCTTCCAGATGATGGTGGCCGCCGGCAATATGCGCATATTGCAAGTGCTGTCGGACGCCACCAACATCATTGCCGAAGGCGAGGTGCAGCAGCTGATCAACACCCATGACGCTTCGCTGACCGAAGCCGGCTACCTCCACGTCATCCGCTCCAAGACCGCCAAGCTGTTCGAGGCCAGCGCGCAAATCGCCGCCATTCTGGCCGGCGCCACGCCGGAGCAGGAGGCCGCCAGCGTCATCTATGGCCAGGCCCTGGGCACCGCCTTCCAAATCATTGACGACGTGTTGGACTACGACGGCGATGCCGCCGAAATGGGCAAAAACCTGGGCGACGACCTGCGCGAAGGCAAGTGCACCTTGCCGCTGATTGTGGCCATGCAACGCGGCAGCGCCGAGCAATCCGCCCTGATCCGCGAAGCCATCGAACAAGGCTCCACCGACAAGCTGACCGACATCCTGGCCATCGTGCGCGCCACCGGCGCACTGGACGTCACGCGCCAAACCGCACATGACGAAGCCATGCGCGCCATCGGTGCGCTGGACGCCTTGCCAGCACATGAAAGCACCACCGCCATGCGCCAGCTGGCCTCCCAGCTTTTGCTGCGTCGCACATAAATTGGGATTACAATTTCTGCTTTCTCGGACGCATACGCCGCAGAAAATCGAAAGAGTCTCAAGTCGGGGTGTAGCTTAGCCTGGTAGAGCGCTACGTTCGGGACGTAGAGGCCGGAGGTTCGAATCCTCTCACCCCGACCATCCACTTTCTGCCACCTGAAGCCTGCGCAAGCAGGCTTTCGTGTCTATGCAGCCCATGCGTGATGCAGGATGATGCCAAGCATCACCCACTCCTGCTGCCACACACCTCCATGGCTGCGCCGTCTCCCGCCTCCTCTGCAGCGCGCGCTTCGGCGTCCGGACTGGGACATGCCCTGGTCCAGGCCAAGCAGCTGCCCGCCCATGTGGCGGAAGCGCTGCACCGCCAGGCATCCAGCGCCAAGACCAGCTTTGCGGCCGAGCTGATCGCCTCTGGAACCATGAGCGCAGCCACCCTGGCTACAGCAAGTGCACAGATTTTTGGCCTTCCGCTGCTGGATGTGACGGCACTGGACCCGGCGCAGCTGCCGCGCGAGCTGCTGGACCGGAAAATCTGCAGCACCCACACACTGCTGCCCCTGGCCCGGCGCGGGAAAAAGCTGATCGTGGCCACGGCAGACCCGAGCAACCAGGAGGCAGCCAAGCAGATCAAGTTCACCACCCAGCTGAATGTGGAATGGGTGGTGGCCGAGTACGACCAGTTGCTCCAACTGCTGGACGCCAGCCACCACAGCACTGCCAATGCCCTGGACCGCCACACCGGCATGCCCGAGGAATTTGTCTTTGAAAACATCCAGGACATGCCCGCCGAAGAGGCAAACAACAGCAGCCTCCGCCACGAGGTGGAAGATGCCCCGGTCGTCAAATTCCTGCACAAGATGCTGCTGGACGCCGTCCGCATGCGCGCGTCCGACCTGCATTTCGAGCCCTACGAGCACCACTACCGCGTGCGTTTTCGCATCGACGGCACGTTGCGTGAAATCGCCGCGCCTCCGATTGCCATCAAGGACAAGCTGGCCTCGCGCATCAAGGTGATCTCCCGGCTGGACATTGCCGAAAAACGCGTGCCTCAGGACGGGCGCATGAAGCTCAAGGTGGCTGCCAACCACGTCATCGATTTCCGTGTCTCCACCCTGCCCACGCTGTTTGGCGAGAAGATCGTGATCCGCGTCCTCGACCCCAGCAGCGCAAAAATAGGCATAGACGCCCTGGGCTACGAAGCCCCCGAAAAAGCGCGCCTGCTCCAGGCCATACAGCGCCCCTACGGCATGATTTTGGTCACCGGCCCCACGGGATCGGGCAAGACGGTGTCGCTCTACACCTGTTTGAACCTGCTGAACCAGCCCGGCGTGAACATTGCCACCGCCGAAGACCCTTCGGAAATCAATCTGCCCGGCGTCAACCAGGTGAATGTCAACGAAAAGGCCGGACTGACCTTTGCCTGCGCGCTGCGGTCTTTTTTGCGCCAGGATCCGGACATCATCATGGTGGGCGAAATCCGCGACCTGGAAACGGCCGATATCGCCATCAAGGCGGCGCAAACAGGGCATCTGGTGCTATCCACGCTGCACACCAACGATGCGCCCTCCACCCTCACGCGCATGCGCAACATGGGCGTTGCACCGTTCAACATCGCCTCCAGCGTGATCCTCATCACCGCCCAACGTCTGGCGCGGCGCTTGTGCGAGGCCTGCAAGGCACCGGTCGACCTAGCTGCACACACCTTGCTGGAAGCCGGCTTTACCGAGGAGGCGCTCGACGGCTCCTGGCGGCCCTACCACGCCGTGGGCTGCGCGGCCTGCAACCAGGGCTACCAAGGGCGCGTCGGCATCTACCAGGTCATGCCCATCAGCGAGGCCATGCAACACATCATCCTGCGCGACGGCAGCGCGCTGGAGATGGCCGCGCAGGCCAGAGCCGAGGGCGTACGCTCGCTGCGCGAGTCCGGCCTGCACAAAGTCAGATGGGGCCAGACCTCGCTGGAAGAGGTGCTGGCCGTTACCAACAGCTAAATATTCCACGCGTGCGCCCATCGCACGCGCGCCTGAAAAGGAGCTTCGCATGGCGACTGCAGCCCGTCCCCACAGCAGCAGTGGCAAGCGCACCGCCAGCAAAGAGCGGCTGTTTGCCTGGGAGGGCAAGGACCGCAGCGGCAAGCTGGTGCGCGGCGAGATGCGTGCCGCAAGCGCCCTCCTGGTGCACTCCAGCCTGCGCCGCCAGGGCATTGGTGGCCTGCGCATCCAGCAGCGGCGCATGCCTGCAGGCAAGCGCATCCGCCCCAGGGACATCGCCCTGTTCACCCGCCAGATGGCCAGCATGCTGAAGGCCGGTGTTCCGCTGCTGCAGGCCTTCGACATCGTGGGGAGCGGCCACCACAACCCCAGAGTCAGCCAGCTGCTCCTGGAGATCCGCAGCGATGTGGAAACAGGCACCTCGCTGAGTGCGGCTTTTCGCAAGCACCCGCTTTACTTCAACGCGCTGTATTGCAACCTGATCGAGGCCGGCGAGACCGCAGGCATTCTGGAGGCGCTGCTGGACCGCCTGGCCAGCTATATGGAGAAGACCGAGCGCATCAAGCTCCAGATCCGGTCGGCGCTGATGTACCCCTGCACCGTGCTCGCCGTGGCCCTGGTGGTGGTGAGCGTGATCATGGTCTGGGTGATCCCGGCGTTCAAGGAAGTCTTCTCCTCCTTCGGCGCCGATCTGCCCGCGCCCACGCTGCTGGTGATGGCGGTCAGCGACACCGTGGTGCGCTGGTGGTGGCAGCTCTGCGCTGGCCTGGTTGCCACCGTCTACGGCCTGCGGCTGGCCTGGAAGCGCAGCGAACGCCTGCAGCAGCACATGGACCGGCTGCTGCTGAAGCTGCCCCTCTTGGGCCCGCTGCTCCAACAGTCCTGCGTGGCCCGCTGGACGCGCACGCTCTCCACCATGTTTGCCGCCGGCGTTCCGCTGGTGGAGGCCCTGGGCTCGGTGGGCGGCGCCTCGGGCAACCATGTCTACCACAGCGCGACACAGCGCATTCAGCAGGAGGTGGCCACCGGTACCAGCCTGAGCACCGCCATGGGCCATACCCAGGTCTTTCCCCATATGGTGCTGCAGATGGCTGCCATCGGCGAGGAGTCAGGCACCCTCGACCATATGCTGGGCAAGGCCGCCGACTACTTCGAGCAAGAGGTCGATGAGAGGGTGGCCGGCCTGTCCAGCCTGATGGAGCCCCTCATCATCGTGTTCCTGGGCACGCTGATTGGCGGTATCGTCGTGTCCATGTATTTGCCCATTTTCAAACTCGGCCAGGTGGTGTGATGGCGCTGCACTTTGGCATGGAAGCCTGGCTGGCCGCCCTGTTCGGCCTGGTGATCGGAAGTTTTCTGAACGTCGTCATCCTCCGCCTGCCGCGCCAGATGGAACAGGACTGGGCCGCCGAGCATGAGGCCGCCATACGGGGTGCTGCGCATGTCGCGGGGTCTGGTCGAGCGCCCGCCTACGGTGTCACCCTGTCCACCCCGCGATCGCATTGCCCGCACTGCGGACACACCATCTACTGGTACCAGAACATTCCCGTCCTCAGCTATCTGGTGCTGCGCGGGCACTGCGCCCACTGCAAGGCCCGCATCAGCATGCGCTATCCGCTGGTGGAGCTGGCCACTGCGGCCTTGTTTGCCCTGTGCGTGGCGCGCTGGGGTACCAACCCCACGGGCCTGGCCTGGTGCGGCTTCAGCGCTGCACTGCTGACGCTGGCACTCATAGACTGGGACACCACCTTGCTGCCCGACAGCATCACCCTGCCCCTGCTGTGGGCCGGCTTGCTGGCCAGTGCGCTGCAGTGGACCACCACCCCACTGCCCGATGCCGTGTATGGCGCGGTCGCGGGCTATCTGTCGCTGTGGCTGGTGTACTGGGCCTTCAAACTGGCCACCGGCAAGGAGGGCATGGGCTATGGCGACTTCAAGCTCTTTGCCGCCCTGGGTGCCTGGCTGGGCTGGCAGGCCCTGGTGCCCGTCATCCTCATCGCCTCGGTGCTGGGTCTCATCGCCGGTCTGGCGCTGCAATTCACCGGCAGCTTGCGCGAAGGCGGTTACATTCCTTTTGGCCCCTTTTTGGCAGGGGCCGGCTGCGCAGCCATGGTGTTCGGTTCCGACATGATGGTGGACGGCCTGTTCGCTTTTGCAGGAATGTGATGCACCGACACCCTTTGCGCCTGGGACTCACCGGAGGGATAGGCAGCGGCAAGAGCACCGTGGGCCAGATGCTGGCCGATCGCGGTGCGGCCCTGCTGGACGCCGACGCCATCTCCCGCAGTCTGACCGCTGCAGGCGGTGCGGCCATGCCTGCCATCATGGCGCGCTTCGGCCCGCATATCGCCACCCCGGATGGCAGCCTGGACCGCGCCGCCATGCGTGCGCTGGTCTTTCAGGACGCCACGGCCCGCCAGGCGCTGGAGGCCATTGTTCACCCCCTGGTGGGCAGCAGCACCGAAGCCCATGCCCAGGCGGCTGTGGCGGCGGGTGCCCGGCTGCTGGTGTTCGATATCCCGCTGCTGGTGGAGTCCCCGCGCTGGCCGGCCCGGCTGGACCAGGTGCTGGTGGTCGACTGCAGCGAAACCACGCAAATTACCCGGGTGATGCAACGCAGCGGCCTGGAGCGTGAAGCGGTGCAAAACATCATCGCGGCACAGGCCGCGCGCAGCCAGCGCCGGGCTGCCGCCGACTGGGTGATCTACAACGACAGCCTGACGTTGATGCAATTGCGGGAACATGCCGATCGTATTGCCGACTTCTTCGGGCTATGATGCTATGAAGTCTGAACCACACTACCCAAGCCGGATCAGCCTTTGCAGCATCTTCGCCATGTGTCCCCAGATTGGATAAGCCCGCCTCGGAAGCAACCAGCGTGATCCTCTACGAATATCCTTTCAACGAACGGCAGAGAACCTATTTGCGCCTGGAGCAATTGTTCCGCCGTCTCAGCGAGCTGCTGGAAGGCGAATCTGCACTGGATCACCACTTTGCCCTGACCACGCTGTTCGAGCTGCTGGATGTCGCGGCACGTGCCGACCTGAAGGCTGACATCCTCAAGGACCTGGAGCGGCAAAAAAACCTGCTCGACAGCTACCGCGGCAACCCCTCCATCGCCGAGGAAATGCTGGACCACATCATTGCCCAGCTGGATACGGCCTTTACCGCCCTGAATGCCCAGACCGGCAAGACCGGCCAGTCGCTGACCGAAAACGACTGGTTGATGGCCGTGCGCAGCCGCATGGGCATTCCTGGCGGCACCTGCGGCTTCGACCTGCCGGCCTATCACACCTGGAAGCACCTGCCCTGCGAGCGCCGCCGTGACGATCTGCAGCGCTGGTCTGCCTGCTTTCAGCCCCTGTCCAACGCCTTGCTGCTGCTGCTGGGCCTGCTGCGCGACACCGGTGTGCCACAGAAGGTGGCGGCCAGCAAAGGGCATTTCCAGCAATACCTGCCCGCGGGCCGCAGCTTTCAGCTGCTGCGCCTGCGCATAGACCCCGAGCTGAACTTGGTGCCCGAAATCAGCGGCAACCGCCTGATGGTGTCGGTGCGGCTGATGCGCCCGGACGAGGCCGGCAAGCTGCAGCCCACCCATGAAGAAGCGGCTTTTGAGCTCACTCTCTGTGCCTAAGCCCACAGGGGCACAGCATTTGCGCTAGGCTTGGGCGGTATGACCACGCCCGACGTTTCTTCCACCCCCACCACCGTGCCCTGCCCCACCTGCGGCGGCCCCAGCCTTTTTGCACCCAGCAACCGCTTTCGCCCCTTCTGCGGCGAGCGCTGCAAGATGATCGACCTGGGCGCCTGGGCCAATGAAAGCTTTCGCGTGCCGGCCCAGACTCCGCCCCAGGATGCGCAATACGGCGACCCGCGCCACGAAGACTGAAAAACGCTTTTCAGCGGGCTGGTAAAAAACAGAGCGCCTGCTGCCCATCACGCATGGCTTTCAGATAGAAATCTGCCGCAAATGCACAGCCCTTGCGCAGGGGCTGCTCCTTATTTTTCAGCCGCCAGGCCATCTTGCGCCTGCTGCGCATACAGGGCCACATCAAACGGCAGGCCGCGCTCCGCGCTCAGCCATTCCAGTACAGGGTAAGAGCCCTCCAGCACCGGGCGCACCGTCAAAGGCAGCTGCTGCCAGGCCATTTGCTGGCCTTCGCGCATTTCGAACTCACCTTCCCACTGCGTGACCTTGCACCAGTGCAGGCGCACCAGGGCGTGGCTGTAGTCATGCTCGGTCACCTTCCAGGCAATGCAGTTGGTAATGTGGATGCCGATTTCCTCCTGCAGCTCGCGGCGTAGGGCCTGCTCCACGCTCTCGCCCGCCTCCAGCTTGCCACCCGGGAACTCCCACCAACCCGCACGCGGCTTGCCCTGCGGGCGGCTGGTGATCAGCAGGGCGCCATCGCTTTCGCGGATCAGCACGCCCACAGCGACTTCGGTGTGGCTGCGGGCGGGGGTATGGGAAGAGCTTGGGGAGGCAGAGGCTTCAGTCACAGGGGGTATTCCAGGCGCGGCGCCCCACAGGCCACCACGCTGTCTATTCAATCAATCGGTTTCGGCTTCTTCGCTCAGGCCATCCACATCGGCAATGCGCTGGCGGCCTTCCACCGGACGCTGATCGCGGCCGGCCCAGTCGCGGGCGAATTGCTGAGCCACGCGGCCGCTGCGCGAGCCACGCTCCAGCGCCCACACCAGGGCCTCGGGCTGGGAGGCCTCGATCTCGGCAACCGACAGGCCCAGCGAAGACAGCCACTGGGCCACCACGCGCAGGTATTCGTCCTGGCTGAAGGGATAGAAACTCACCCACAGGCCAAAGCGCTCGGACAGGGAGATTTTCTCTTCCACCACCTCACCGGGGTGGATCTCGCCATTCTCGCCCTTGCTCTGGGCCAGGTTGTCCGTCATGTACTCGGGCAGCAAATGGCGGCGGTTGCTGGTGGCATAGACCAGCACATTCGGCGTGGCGGCGGAGACCGAGCCGTCCAAGATGGACTTCATGGCCTTGTAGCCGGGCTCGCCCTCTTCAAAGCTCAGGTCGTCGCAGTAGATGATGAATTTTTCGGGCCGGCCGGCGACCACGTCGACGATGTCGGGCAGATCGGTCAGATCGGCCTTGTCCACCTCAATCAGGCGCAAGCCCTTGGGCGCATAGGCATGCAGGCAGGCACGAATCAGCGAAGACTTGCCCGTGCCACGCGCACCCGTGAGCAACACATTGTTGGCCGTGCGGCCCTGCACAAACTGCTCGGTGTTGCGCGCAATCTTGTCTTTTTGGCCGTCAATGTTCTGCAAATCCGACAGCTGCATGGCGCCCACATGGCGCACCGGCTCCAGCAGACCACAGCCATTGGCGCGCTTGCGGTAGCGCCAAGCAATGGCGTCGTTCCAGTCGGCAGGCGCTTGCAGCGGCTGGGGCAACACGGCCTCGATGCGCTGCATCAACAGCTCAGCACGCTCCACCAACCGCTCCAGAGGGTTGCTTACATCCATCACAGTCATATCTCCATTTATTTTTGATAGCTATCACTGCTGATAGAAAGCCAGCTTCAGATACAAAACATGCTGGAACCAGCTATTTAAAAGCAGTGAATGCTCCTGAATTTGAGAGCACCCCCAACGCCAGCGGTTGGCCGCAGCCCGGAGACGCGGCGCGGAGCCGAAGACAGTAGCAGCGCTACGGCGAGGCTCCGCAACAAAGTATCCGGGTTGTGGAAAACCGCTTTAGGAACGGTAGTCGGCGTTGATGGTGACGTAGTCGTGGCTCAAATCACAAGTCCACACCGTCTGGCTGGCCTGACCACGGCCCAAGCCCACGCGCACGGTGATTTCCTGCTGCTTCATCACGCGCTGGCCGTCTTCTTCCTTGTAGGAGGGATTGCGGCCGCCATTGACGACGACATGTACGTCGTCCAGGAACAGATCGATCTTGGTCTGATCCAGATCGTGGATGCCAGCATAGCCCACGGCCGCCAGAATGCGGCCCAAATTGGGGTCGGAAGCGAAGAAGGCAGTCTTCACCAGCGGCGAATGCGCGATCGAATAGGCGGCCAGCCGGCATTCCTCTTCGGTCTTGCCACCATCGATTTGCACGGTGATGAATTTGGTCGCACCTTCGCCGTCGCGCACAATGGCCTGGGCCAGCAGACGGGCCACATCCAGCAGCGCGGTCTTCAAGGCCTGGGCCTCGGCACTGTCCCAGCTGGTGACTGGCGCATTGCCGGCCTGGTGCGTGGCCATCAGCACAAAGGAATCGTTGGTGGAGGTGTCGCCATCAATGGTCACGCGGTTGAACGAGCCATCGGCCAGCTCCTTCACCAGGGCCTGCAGCAGCGCGGGGGCAATAGCGGCGTCGGTGGCCACAAAGCCCAGCATGGTGGCCATATTGGGGCGGATCATGCCCGCGCCCTTGCTGATGCCGGTGACGCTGACGGTTTTGCCACCGAGCTGCACCTGACGGCTATAGGCCTTGGGCTGGGTGTCGGTGGTCATGATGCCTTCGGCAGCCGTGGCCCAGTTGTCGGCCTTGGCAGCAGCAATCGCCGCAGGCAAGCCCGCCACGATGCGGTCCACCGGCAGCGGCTCCATGATCACGCCGGTGGAGAACGGCAGGATTTGCGCGGGCGCCAGGTTCAGCGCCTTGGCCAATGCTTCGCAAGTGGCATGGGTACGGGCCAGGCCGTCGGCGCCGGTGCCGGCGTTGGCATTGCCGGTGTTGATGACCATGGCGCGAATGCCCTGGCCGGCCTGCAAATGCTCGCGGCTGACCTGCACGGGCGCGGCGCAGAAGCGGTTTTGCGTGAACACGCCCGCCACCGTCGTGCCCTCATCCAGCAAGAACACGGTCAGGTCTTTGCGATTGGCTTTGCGTACACCGGCTTCGGTGACACCAATGCGCACGCCGGCGACCGGGTGCAGGTCTGCGGCAACGGGGACAGGGAGATTCACGGGCATTGCAGGGCTTCCTACGGAAATTGAAACGGTGGCCAATTATCGGCCGGCTACAGCGGCTGCGGTCTACGCACAAAACACAAAACGGGCCTGAGCCCGTTTTGGTGATGCATATCCGTGCTGTGCGAGCAGCCCCCTCACCCCAACCCTCTCCCCGAAGGGGCGAGGGAGTAAGACCGGGGCAGCGCGTACAAAACGGGCACAGCCCAACCCAGCAGACAGCGAGCAAGGGCCGCCCCGCAGCGAGGCTGTCGTCCCCCTGCCCGCGAGCGCAGCGAGCGAAGAGCGGGGGGAAGGCGCGCAGCGCCTCAGGGGAGTGTCACGCAAGCTTTCCGTGGCAGTTCTTGAACTTCTCACCGCTGCCGCAAGGGCAGGGGTCATTGCGGCCCACACGCATGCCTTCGGGCAGCTGGAAGCCTTCTCCCGCATCGCTCTTGTCGCCGTCAGCGCTGGCGTAATGCATGCCGCCTTGCACCTGCTCGGCATGCTGCTCAATGCCTTGGGCGGCCTGCTGCAGCGCTTCGGGTTGCTGGATGCGCACCGTCATCAGCACGCGGGTGACTTCGCTCTTGACCTGGTCGATCAGCTGGCGGAACAGCTCGAAGGCCTCGCGCTTGTATTCCTGCTTGGGCTGCTTTTGCGCATAGCCGCGCAGGTGGATGCCCTGGCGCAGATAGTCCAGCGCGGCCAGGTGGTCACGCCAGTTGGTGTCAAAGCTTTGCAGCAGCACGGCACGCTGGAACTGCAGGAACTGCTCGGAGCCCACCAGATCCACCTTGGCCTGGTAATGGGCGTTGGCGGCTTCCAGCACGCGTTCGAGGATGTCTTCGTCGGTGGCGTGGTCGTTGCCCTTGACCCAGGCGACCAGGTCCACATGCAGCTGCCAGTCGCTGACCAGGGCCTTCTCGAGCGCGGGCACATCCCATTGCTCTTCCATGGACTCGGGCGGCACATGCTGGTGCACCACTTCGGTGACCACATCGCGGCGCATGGCGGCAATCATGGAGTCCAGCTCGGTGGCATCCAGAATGTCGTTGCGCTCCTGGTAGATCACCTTGCGCTGGTCGTTGGAGACATCGTCGTACTCCAGCAGCTGCTTGCGCATGTCGAAGTTGCGGGCTTCCACCTTGCGCTGTGCGGACTCGATGGAGCGGGTGACGATGCCGGCCTCGATGGCTTCGCCTTCGGGCATCTTCAGGCGGTCCATGATGGAGCGCACCCGGTCGCCGGCGAAGATGCGCATCAGCGCGTCGTCCAGGCTGAGGTAGAAACGCGAGGAGCCGGGGTCGCCCTGGCGGCCCGAACGGCCGCGCAGCTGGTTGTCGATGCGGCGGGATTCATGGCGCTCGGTGGCGATGATGCGCAAGCCACCCAGGGCCAGCACCTTCTCGTGGTCCACGCTCCACTGCGCGCGCAGGGCTGCAATGCGGGACTGCTTGGTGCCGGCGTCCAGGGTCTCATCGGTCTCGATGGCCTGGATTTCCTTTTCGATATTGCCGCCCAGCACGATGTCGGTACCACGGCCGGCCATATTGGTGGCGATGGTGATCATGCCTTCGCGACCGGCCTGGGCAATGATGTCGGCTTCCTTGGCGTGCTGCTTGGCGTTCAGCACCTGGTGGGGGAGGCCGGCCTTCTGCAGCAGCTCGTCGATGACTTCGGAGTTCTCGATCGAGGTCGTACCCACCAGCACCGGCTGGCCACGCTCGTGGCAGGCGCGGATGTCGGCAATGGCGGCGTCGTACTTTTCCTTGGTGGTCTTGTAGACGCGGTCCAGCTGGTCTTCGCGCTTGCTGGGCTTGTTGGGCGGGATGACCACGGTTTCCAGACCGTAGATGCTCTGGAACTCATAGGCCTCGGTGTCGGCCGTACCGGTCATGCCGGACAGCTTGCCATAGAGGCGGAAGTAGTTCTGGAAGGTGATCGAGGCCATGGTCTGGTTCTCGGCCTGGATGGACACGCCTTCCTTGGCTTCGACGGCCTGGTGCAGGCCATCGCTCCAGCGGCGGCCGGACATCAGGCGGCCGGTGAACTCGTCGACGATCACCACCTCACCGTTTTGCACCACATAGTGCTGGTCACGGTGGTAGATATGGTGGGCACGCAGCGCGGCGTAGAGGTGGTGGACCAGGGCGATGTTGGCCGGGTCGTACAGCGAAGCGCCTTCGGGAATCATGCCGGCGTGCGAGAGAATGCGCTCGGCCACTTCGTGGCCCTGCTCGGTCAGAAAGACCTGGTGGCTTTTCTCGTCCAGCGTGAAGTCGCCGGGCTTGGTCACGCCTTCGCCGGTGCGGGGGTCGGCCTCGCCCTCCTGGCGCACCATCTGGGGCACCAGCTTGTCGATGGCCAGGTACATGGCCGTGTTGTCTTCGGCCTGGCCGGAGATGATCAGCGGGGTGCGGGCCTCGTCGATCAGAATGGAGTCCACCTCGTCGACGATGGCGTAGTTCAGGCCACGCTGCACGCGGTCGGCCGCGTCATACACCATGTTGTCGCGCAGATAGTCAAAGCCGAACTCGTTGTTCGTGCCGTAGGTGACGTCGGCCAGATAGGCCTGCTGCTTCTCGTCGCGCGGCGCATTGGGCAGGTTCACGCCCACGGCCATGCCCAGGAAGTGGTACAGCCGTCCCATGGTGGCCGCGTCGCGGCTGGCCAGGTAGTCGTTCACCGTCACCACATGCACGCCGTTGCCGGACAGGGCATTCAGGTACACAGGCAGGGTGGAGGTCAGCGTCTTGCCCTCACCGGTGCGCATTTCGGCGATCTTGCCTTCATGCAAGGCCATGCCGCCCATCAGCTGCACATCGAAATGGCGCATCTTCATGACGCGCTTGGACGCTTCACGCACCACTGCGAAGGCGTCGGGCAGCAGGTCGTCCAGCGTGGCGCCCTGGGCCAGGCGTGCGCGGAACTCGTCGGTCTTGGCGCGCAAAGCCTCATCGCTCAGCTTTTCAAACTCAGGCTCCATCGCATTGATGCGAGCCACCGTCTTGCGGTATTGCTTGAGAAGCCGGTCATTGCGGCTGCCGAATAATTTGGTGAGGAAGTTGGTGGCCATGCGAACAGACCCCGCCGTTACAGCCCTGCAGGCCATGCGGTGGGTCAGAATCCCTAAGATGAAGGTGCAAATGGGGACTGGCGTCACCTCCTGCAAGGTCCAGGAGGCGATGCAAGCCAAAAATTGATTCTAACTGCGGCCCAGCCACAGGGAATTTCTGCCGTGTGACAGCCCTGTCTGCCGCAGCGTTGAACCGCATAATGCTCGCTCACTATTTCGCCCCATGCCGCCGCCCTCCTTCACCCGCCGCCACCACGCCATCACTGCTGAACAAGCCGTTCGGGCCTCGCCCACGCTGACGCAGCTGGTGGCGCTGACACAGGACTCCAAAGAGCGCCTGCGCGCTGTGCTGCCCCTGGTGCCGCCGGCGCTGCGCCACTGCCTGGAGGCCGGCCCCATTGAGGGCAGCAGCTGGTGTGTGCTGGTGCGCAACAACGCCGCGGCGACCAAGCTGCGCTATCTGCTGCCAGGTATGGAGGCACATTTGCGCGTCAAGGGCTGGGATGTGCAGCATATTCGGATAAAAGTCTCCCCCTGAGCCGCTTCGCGTCTTCCCCCCTCTCTCTCACGCTGCGCGTGGGAGGGGACGGCACCAGCGCGGCGGGGCGGCCCTTGCGCGGTGCCCTCATGTGTGGCGCGCCAGTTTTGCAAGCTGCGCTGCATAACCGGACGCATCGAGGTGCAGGCCTGCCTGTCCCATTGACATGGGCTGAGCCGGCCTCATGCACAGCGCCATGAAGAACCAAGACAGGTATATGGGAGGGGGGAGATGGTGCCGGTTGTCGGATTCGAACTGACGACCTACCGCTTACAAGGCGGGTGCTCTACCAACTGAGCTAAACCGGCGGTCCGCACCACAGACCGCATACAGATCGGCTGCCGGAGGGACGAGGTGCTTCACAGAAGAAGCGCCTGAAACTGCTGGGGAAATTGGTGCCGGTTGTCGGATTCGAACTGACGACCTACCGCTTACAAGGCGGGTGCTCTACCAACTGAGCTAAACCGGCGGAACCATTAATTGTAATGCAGGAATTGGCTTGCACGCGCCTTGGCGTGCAAGCGCGCCTCACTTCACCAATTTCAGCGAAGGACGGCCACTGCCCGTGGGTGGACGGGGTTTGTCTTCCTCATCGGCGCCATCGCCGGCCATGTGGCTGCGCGGCACGGCGCTCAGGGGCGCAGCGCTCTGGCCTTCCGGCACCAGCTGCACCACGCGGTCGGCCTCGCCTTCACCTTCGGCGATTGGTGCATCCACGGCCTCAGATGCGGGCATGGATGGCAGACCATCATCCACGACAGGGAAGGACATGCCCTGCCCGCTTTCACGGGCGTAGATGGCCAGCACCTTGTCCACGGGCACCATGATCTCGCGCGGCTTGCCGCCGAAGCGGGCCTTGAACTCGATGAAGTCGTTGCCGATTTGCAGGCTGCTGGTGGCGTCATAGCTGACGTTCAGCACGATCTCACCGTCGTTCACATACTCGCGCGGCACCTGCACCGTCTTGTCCACCCGCACCGCCAGGTACGGCGTCAAGCCGTTGTCCGTGCACCACTCGTAGATGGCCCGAATCAGATAGGGGCGGGTCGATGTGGATTCCTGGGCGTTCATGGCTTCTGGTGCAGAGTGGGCGGGTACAAAGAGGAAGGCGTTATCGGCGCCTCAGGCACGCATTACTTGCGCATCACCTTTTCGGAAGGCGTCAGCGCTTCGATGTAGGCAGGGCGCGAGAAGATGCGCTCGGCGTACTTCAGCAGGGGCGCTGCGTTCTTGGAGAGCTCGATGCCGTAGTAGTCCAGGCGCCACAGCAGCGGGGCAATCGCCACGTCCAGCATGGAGAAGCCTTCGCCCAGCATGTATTTGTTCTTCAGGAACACGGGGGCCAGCTGCGTCAGGCGGTCACGGATGTGAGCACGCGCCTTTTCGATGGCCTTTTCATTGCCCTTGGCATTGCGTTCTTCCAGCGTGTTCACGTGCACGAACAATTCCTTCTCGAAGTTGAGCAGGAACAGACGCACGCGGGCACGATCCACCGGGTCGCCGGGCATCAGCTGGGGATGCGGAAAGCGCTCGTCAATGTACTCGTTGATGATGTTGGATTCGTACAGAATCAGGTCGCGCTCCACCAGGATGGGCACCTGACCGTAGGGGTTCATCACGCTGATTTCTTCGGGCTTGTTGTACAGGTCCACATCGCGGATCTCGAAATCCATGCCCTTTTCGAACAACACGAAGCGGCAACGGTGGGAATAAGGGCAGGTCGTTCCCGAATAAAGCACCATCATGGTGGAAGCTCCTAAAAATCAAAAAGAGTGGGACGCTCTCAAAGCGCCCACTCCACAAAGACCGGGCCGCTGTCCACCGAAGCGGAGGCGACCACAGACCAACTACTACTTACTTGACGTCTTTCCAGAACGCGGCGTTCAGTCTCCAAGCGATGAAGATGAAGATACCCAGGAAGATCAGCACGCCCACACCAATACGGATACGCGTATTTTGTGCCGGCTCACCCATCCATTGCAGGTAATTCACCAAGTCGCCAACCTCCTGATCGTACTGCACCTGGGTCAGGGAGCCGGGAGTCAGCTCTTCCCAGCCCTTGAACACCTGGGTCTTTTGACCGTGGACTTCCTGCTCTTCAAACAGTGCACGGCGTTCGCCCTGCAGCTGCCACAGCACATGGGGCATGCCCACGCTGGGGAAGGCCAGGTTGTTCCAGCCCGTGGGCTTGGTCTCGTCCTTGTAGAAGGTGCGCAGGAAAGTGTAGAGGTAGTCCGCACCCGAGCCATCACCGCTGGCACGCGAGCGTGCGATCACGGTCAGATCGGGCGGATTGCCACCAAACCAGTCCTTGGCCTGCTTGGGGTCGATGGCCGAGATCATGGTCTCGCCCACCTTGTCGGTGGTGAACAGCAGGTTGTCCTTGATCTGCTGCTCGGTCAGTCCGATGTCCTGCAGACGGTTGTAGCGCATGAAAGCGGCCGAGTGGCAGCTCAGACAGTAGTTCACAAACAGCTTGGCACCGTTTTGCAGCGAAGCCTGGTTGGTCGTATCGATCGGCGCCTTGTCCAGCGGAACCAGCAGGTCACTGGATGCCTGGGCACCCGTGACGATGCCCAAAGCGGCAACCAGCGTGAGGATCAGTTTTTTCATTGTTGTTCTCTCCTAGGCTCAGTGGGGCTTGAAAGTCACGCGATCAGGCACGGGCTTGGGCGTGCCCAGCTGGCTCCACCAGGGCATGAGGAAGAAGAAACCGAAGTAAAACAGGGTTCCGACCTGCGACACGCGCTCGCCGATGGGCGATGGTGGTTGCACGCCCAGATAGGCCAGCACCACGAACACCACCACAAACACGGCGTACAGGTATTTGTGCCAGCTCGGACGATAGCGAATGGACTTGACCGGGCTGCAATCCAGCCAGGGCAGAGCAAACAGAATCACCACAGCCCCCCCCATGACCACCACGCCCCAGAACTTGGCGTCGATGTTCAGCATCAGGGCCACGGCCACCACGGCAGCGCCGCCGACAATGGCTTTGGCAATGCCGGGCAGCTTGGTCTTCACGAAGGTGAACAGCGCCGCCAGCACCACGCAGGCCACCAGCACATACATCATCTCGGAAGTGATGGCACGCAGCATCGAATAGAACGGCGTGAAGTACCAGACCGGAGCAATGTGGTTGGGCGTCTTCAGCGGATCGGCCGGAATGAAGTTGTTGTATTCCAGGAAGTAGCCACCGAACTCGGGCGCAAAGAACACCACGGCCGAGAACAGGAACAGGAACACCGCCACACCGAAGATGTCATGCACCGTGTAGTAGGGGTGGAAAGGAATGCCATCCAGAGGGTGGCCTTTTTCATCCTTGGGCGCATTGGGCGCCTTGATTTCCACGCCGTCGGGGTTGTTCGAGCCCACATCGTGCAGCGCCAGCAAGTGCGCCACGACCAGGCCCAGCAGCACCAGAGGCACGGCGATCACGTGGAAGCTGAAGAAGCGGTTCAGCGTGGCATCACCCACCACATAGTCGCCACGGATCAGCAGCGCCAGGTCGGGACCCACAAAGGGGATGGCCGCGAACAGGTTCACGATCACCTGGGCGCCCCAGTACGACATCTGGCCCCAGGGCAGCAGATAGCCCATGAAGGCTTCGGCCATCAGCGCCAGGAAGATGGCGCAACCAAAGACCCAGACCAGCTCGCGCGGCTTGCGGTAGGAGCCATACAAGAGGCCACGGAACATGTGCAGATACACCACCACAAAGAAGGCTGAGGCCCCCGTGGAGTGCATATAGCGAATCAGCCAACCCCAAGGCACATCACGCATGATGTATTCCACCGAGGCGAAGGCCTTTTCAGCGTCCGGCTTGTAGTGCATCACCAGGAAGATGCCGGTGACGATCTGGATCACCAGCACCAGCAGCGCCAGCGAGCCGAAGATGTACCAGAAGTTGAAATTCTTCGGAGCGTAGTACTCCGACATGTGAACCTTATAGGCCGAGAACGCCGTGGGGAAACGGTTCTCGAACCAATTGGTCACCTTGGCGCCCGTGGACGCGTTGGGATCTATTTCTTTGAATTCGTGTGCCATGTCGACTCCATCAAGCCTTCTTGTCTTCACCGATCAGGAGCTTGGTCTCCGACAGGTACATATGCGGAGGCACTTCGAGGTTGTCCGGCGCGGGCTTGTTCTTGAACACGCGGCCGGCCATATCGAAGGTCGAGCCGTGGCAGGGGCACAGAAAGCCGCCCTTCCAGTCCGCCGGCAACGAGGGCTGGGGACCAGCCACAAACTTGTCGGAGGGCGAACAACCCAGATGGGTACAGATGCCGACCACCACCAGCACTTCGGGCTTGATGGAGCGGACTTCATTGCGGGCATAGACGGGCGTGAACTCATCCGGTTTGCGCAGCGACTGGGGGTCGGCCAGCTGGGTATCCAGCTCGGGCAGATCCTTGAGCTGCTCAGGGGTGCGCCTGATGATCCACACCGGCTTGCCGCGCCACTCGACGGTGAGCTTCTCACCGGGGTTCAATGCGGAGATGTCGACCTCCACAGCAGCACCTGCCGCCTTCGCTTTTTCGGAAGGCTGGAACGTACTCACAAAAGGCACGGCAGCAGCCACGCCGCCCACCGCGCCTGCACAAGCAGACGTGATGATCCACGTCCGTTTGCTGGAGTCGACTGGAGTTTCACTCATGGGAATCCTCGATGAACATCGCTAGATTGGGGTCAATCGAAAAATTGTAGCGGAGCCACTAGGGTTATTCCAGTCGCTGCGTGACTGCAAATTTGATTTATCGCCCGATACTTGCGCTTGGTCTAACTCTTGACAGGGAGCTTTCCGCCATGGGAATGATGCAAGAATTCCGCGAATTCGCGGTCAAAGGAAACGTGATTGACTTGGCCGTCGGTGTGATCATCGGCGGCGCCTTCGGCAAGATCGTGGACTCCATCGTCAACGACTTGATCATGCCGGTTGTGGGCCTGGTGTTCGGCAAACTGGACTTTTCCAATATGTTTTTGGCACTGGGCTCGGTGCCAGACGGCATTCCCCAGACCCTGGACGCCGTGCGCAAGGCCGGCGTACCCGTTTTTGCCTACGGCAACTTCATCACGGTGGCTGTGAACTTCGTGATTCTGGCCTTCATCATCTTCATGATGATCAAGCAAATCAACCGCTTGAAGCGCCAAGCCCCGCCCGCACCCGAGGCCGTGCCCGTCACACCGGAAGACATTGTGCTGCTGCGCGAAATCCGCGACAGCCTGCGAAAAAACGGCTGACCGCCCCGTAAAACGCCGTTCTTCACCCCTCCAAACCCCGCCTGTCGGGGCTTTTTCATGCCCATGCGGTCCTGGCCCGGGCGGCTTGCGGCGCCTTCATTCGGGGCTTTTCTCAGTGCAGCGGCAGCCCTGCCAGCTGCTTGGCCATGCGCACTGCCTCCACCATGCTGGAGGCATCGGCCTGCCCTTTTCCGGCAATGTCGAAGGCCGTTCCATGGTCCGGACTGGTGCGAACCAAGGGCAATCCCAGGGTCACATTGACGCCTTCTTCAACACCCAGATATTTGATAGGGATCAAACCCTGGTCGTGGTACATCGCCAACACCACGTCGAATTCCCCGGGATGTTGCGGGGTATTGCGGGCCCGCATGAACACCGTATCCGGGGAAATGGGGCCGCTCACATCCATTTTCTCTGACCGCGCCTGGGCCACGGCAGGAGCAATCACCTCGATTTCCTCGCGCCCAAACAACCCGCCCTCCCCCGCATGCGGGTTCAGCCCGGCCACCGCGATGCGGGGCGCACGCCCCAGACTGCGCGTGAGTGCAGCATGGGTGATGCGCAATGTCTGCAGGATATTGCCCACAGTCACTGCCTCCAACGCCTGACGCAGCGAGACATGGATGCTGACCAGCACCGTGCGCAGCTGGTCATTGGCCAGCATCATGCGCACCGGCATCTGCTCAATGGGCACGCCAGCATGGCACGCCGCCTCGGCCTGCAGCAGCTCGGTATGGCCCGGGTAATCCACACCCGCCAGCGACAAGGCCTCTTTGTGCAGCGGTGCCGTCACCAGGGCCGCCACCTCACCGGCCAGGGCCGCACGCGCCGCCCATTGCACGCTGCGCGCAGCAGCCTCGCCAGCCTGGCGGCTGACCTGCCCCCAGGGCGCGGGCGGCGGCATCTCCGCCAGCTGCAGCACCGGCATACAGCGCGGCGGCACGCTCCAGGCCTCGGCAGGCGTGGCAATCGCCGCCACCGGCAGCGGCGTCTCGCCCCCGCGCAGCACTGCCTGCGCCCCCCGGCGCATGGTCTCCACATCGCCTGCCACAAAGCAGCCATGCAGCAGCGGCCCATGGTCTCTGAAGGTCTTGGCAATGATTTCTGGCCCTATGCCAGCCGAATCACCCTGGGTGATGGCAACAGGCAGCGGTGTAGAAGGTGCAGACATGGTGTTTGGAATCCAATCAGCCGCTAACGCTTATCTATCAAGCGTAGGCAGCTCTGTTTTTCAGAGTCGTCGGTCGTGGCATGCAGCCCCTCACCCCACCCTCTCCCCATAGGGGCGAGGGAGCAAGACAACGGGCACAGCGCACAAAACTGGCGCAGTCCATGTCAGGGCTGCCGCGCAAGGGCCGCCCCGCCGCGCTGGCAGCGTCCCCCTGCCCGCGAGCGCAGCGAGCGAAGAGCGGGGGGAAGGCGCCGCAGGCGACTCAGGGGGTGTTCCACCGTCATGCCGGGTTATCAATATCAATAAACCGGTGCTCCAGCCCCAGCTGCTGCGCCACATGGGCGGCCACGGCCGGAGCGCCATAGCGCTCGGTGGCATGGTGGCCGGCGGCAATAAAGGTGGTGCCGGTCTCGCGCGCCAGATGGGCCTGGGGCTCGGAGATTTCACCGGTGATAAAGGCATCGGCACCGGCCACAATCGCGCCCTCAAAAAAGCCTTGCGCCCCACCCGTGCACCAGGCCACGCGGCGGATAGGCTGGTCTGCCGCTCCGCTGACGCAGGTCACCGTGCGCCCCAATGCGGCCTGTACCTGGGTGGCCAGCGCCTGGGCGTTGGCAAAGCTGGCACTGCCCACCATACCCAGGGCCTGGTCGCCAAAGGTGGCGTCATGCGCCAGACCCAAGCGCTGGCCCAGTTGGGCGTTGTTGCCCAGTTCGGGGTGGGCATCCAGCGGCAGGTGGTAGGCGAACAGATTGATGTCGTGGGCCAGCAGCAAGCGGATGCGCTCCTTCATCCAGCCGGTGATGCACCCATCCATGCCACGCCAGAACAGGCCGTGGTGCACAAAAATGGCATCGGCGCCATCGGCAATCGCTGCTTCGATCAAGGCCCGGCTGGCCGTGACACCGCTGACCATGCGGCGAATCTCGGCCTTGCCCTCCACCTGCAGGCCATTGGGCCCGTAGTCCTTGAAGCGTTCGGGTTGCAGCAGGCCATCCAACTGGGCCAGAAGTTCGTGTCGCTGAATCATGGCGAGATTATGAGACACCCCCTGTGCCGCCTGCGGCGTCTTCCCCCTCTCTATCGCTGCGCGATTGGAGGGGGACGGCACCAGCGCTGCGGGGCGGCCCTTGCGCGGTGCCCTGGCGTGGGCCGCGCCAGTTTTGAGCGCCAAGAATCAAGCTTTGGATCGTCTGCCGGAGCGGGCCATGGCAGCTTCGCTGGCGTTAACGCCTATCGCCACAACGGCCAAACAGCGCTTCAGGCGCGGCGTCTTGACCGCAGACAGTATTTCTATACGGCAAGGGCAAGCAACAAAGCATGAAGCGCTGTATGGCAGCCCTCGCACGAATCACTCACAGAAGTTAAGCCGCAGATTTCACCTTGGGCTGCCAGCCAAAGCGGGCCAGTCGCCAGAAGCCAATGGCCATGCCCAGCACCCCCATGGCCGCCACATAGTGGGCAGGAGCCATCATATCCACCTGCTGCCACACGGCCACCAGCATGGGCGTGAGTCCACCAAACACGGCATAAGCCATGTTGTAGGCAAACGAAAGGCCGGTGAAACGCACGGCCACGGGAAAGGCGCGCACGCCCACCACGGGCAGCAGCGAGATGGAGCCCACAAAGAAGCCCACCAGCGCGTAGCGCAGCACCAGGGTGTCCAGGCCCGGCAGGTTCAGGTAGAAGATGTAGGCGGTCACGGTCATGCCGCCCCAGCCCAGCAGCATGGCGGCCTTGGTGCCCAGCTTGTCGCTCAGCCAGCCCCAGAACACACAGCCTATGGTCAATGTGACCGTGGCCACAGCATTGGCGGTCATGGCGTCGCTCGGAGCGATGTGAAACACCTTTTGCAGATAGGACGGGGTCATCAGCACCACCACCACCACGGCGGTGGACAGCACCCAGGTCATCAGCGCCACCAGCACGCAGGCTGCACGGTGGTCACGCAAGATGGTCTTGATGGGCAGCTCGGCATCGGCCGCCTTGCGCTTTTGCATGTCGCGAAACAGCGGCGTCTCTTGCAGAAAGCGGCGCAGATACACCGACACCAGGCCAAACACACCGCCCAAGATAAAGGGCATGCGCCAGGCCCAGTCGTGGATCTCGGCCTGCGTATAGGCGCTGTTGAGCCACACGGCAAAGATGGAGCCCAGGAAGATGCCGCCAGTGATGCCCGAGGTCAGCGTGCCAATGGCCAGGCCATAGTTCTTGGCGGGCGAATGCTCGGCCACAAACACCCAGGCACCCGGCATTTCGCCACCGATGGCCGCACCCTGCAGCACGCGCATCAACAGCAGCAGCAACGGGGCGGCAATACCAATCGTGGCGTAGGTGGGCAGCAGGCCGATGACCAAGGTGGGCACGGCCATCAAAAAGATGGACAGCGTGAACATCTTCTTGCGGCCGATCTTGTCGCCATAGTGGGCAATGATGATGCCGCCCAGGGGACGTGCCAGGTAGCCGGCGGCAAAAATGCCCAGGGTCTGCAACTGCCGCATCCAGTCGGGCAGGTCGGCAGGGAAGAACAGGGTACCGATGACGTTGGCAAAGAACACAAACACGACGAAGTCGTAGAACTCCAGCGTTCCACCCAGGGCGGACAGGCCCAGGGTCTTGTAGTCGTCACGGTTCAAAGGACGGTGGTGTGCACCGCCCGCCACTTGGTGGGCTTGTGCATTGGCAGTCTTACTCATGGAGCGTCTTTCCAGAAATCAATTCGGTCAGACAGCGCAGCGGGCGGCCACAGCATTTAGGGGTGCAACATGCAGTGGCGGGCCGTTCAGCAAGACTTCGGGATGGAGACTTGCACCGGCCTTGCAGCCCGCGGGTGTGCGGACGCAAGACGAACATGGCGAGGCGCAGTCGAAGAAATATTCTAGGGTTAACACCGTGCGACTGACATCCTGGCGACATTAACCCCGCACCTCCACGGACAGCGAAGCCAGACATTCCCAGCCACGATGCCGCACAATCGCTGCAGCCGGGCACAAACCCACGTACGCTTCTTCACAGCGTGTTTACGCTCGCAGACCCCCTCTTCTCATTCCACCGAACTTCTTTGTATGAAGCGTTTCTGGCTTTTGTTCGCGCAGACAGTCACCGTGCTGCTGGCCGCCTATTTCATCGTGGTCACCTTGCAGCCGAGCTGGCTGCAGCGCGGCGCCACCGTCAGCCGCGCCGGTATTTCGCTGCTGGAAGCCCCCAGCACCCAGCGCCCCGAACCCGTGGCGGGCAGCCTGAGCGCGGCCGCCAAGGTGGCCATGCCGGCCGTGGTCAGCATCAACACCAGCAAGGCCGTGCGCAACCCGCGTGCCAATGACCCCTGGTTCCAGTTCTTCTTCGGCGACCAGGCCGGCACCCAGGAACAAGCAGGCCTGGGCAGCGGCGTCATCATCAGCCCCGACGGCTACATCCTGACCAACAACCATGTGGTGTCCGGCGCGGATGAGATTGAGGTCACCCTGGCCGACAGCCGCCAGGCCAAGGCCCGCATCATCGGCACCGACCCCGACAGCGACCTGGCCGTGCTCAAGGTGGAGCTGGACAAGCTGCCCGTCATCGTGCTGGGCAACTCCGACCAGGCCGCCGTGGGCGACACCGTGCTGGCCATTGGCAATCCCTTCGGCGTGGGCCAGACCGTCACCAGCGGCATCGTCAGCGCCCTGGGCCGCAACCAACTGGGCATCAACACGTTCGAGAACTTCATCCAGACCGATGCGGCCATCAACCCCGGCAACTCCGGCGGCGCGCTGGTGGACGTCAACGGCCATTTGCTGGGCATCAACACCGCCATCTACTCGCGCTCGGGCGGCAGCATGGGCATCGGCTTTGCCATTCCGGTGTCCACCGCCAAGATCGTGCTGGATGGCATCGTCAAAGACGGCAAGGTCACACGCGGCTGGATTGGTGTGGAGCCCAACGAGCTCTCGCCCGAGCTGGCCGAGACCTTTGGCGTCAAGGCCGCCCAAGGGGTGATCATCACCGGCGTGCTGCACAACGGCCCGGCAGCCCAGGGTGGCATGCGCCCTGGCGATGTGATCACCGAAGTGGCTGGCAAGCCGGTGCGCAACGTGGCCGAGCTGATGACCGCCGTGGCAGCACTGACCCCCAACGAGGCCACGGCCTTCACCGTGCAGCGTGCCGATGGCAGCGCCAGCCTGAATATCTCCCCCGGCGTGCGCCCCAGCCCGCAGCAACCCCGCCGCAATCGCTGACCGCGCGGCACCGCGCCCCAGCAGAGCCCGGCTTGGCCGGGCTTTTTTTGCGCCTGCTGCCTGCAGCCAGCGCTCTGCTTATCAGAGCAGCTATCGCTTATCCACCGGCACTTTGAAACGGGTTCATTGCACAAATAAAGACCGCATACGCAGAAACCGCTACTTTTTGAGGAGCAGCTACCCACCCCAGCTCCACAAACAAAAAGCCCGATGCATGGTGAATGCACCGGGCTTGGCAAGCCAGTCAAAACATGTCGCCGGCCTTGCACCGGACTGCACAACGGCAGCGGGCAAAGGCTGCGCCTCAACGCTGCGTTATTTCTCGTTCCCTGGCTGCTGCGGCTGCAGCGCATCCGAAGCCTCGGCCTGCTCGCCCTCGGGTGCGCGAGACACCTTGGTAAACCAGCCCGCGCCGATGATGCCCACCTCGTACAAGATGCACATGGGAATGGCCAGCGCCAGTTGCGAGATCACATCCGGCGGTGTGACCACGGCGGCCACCACAAAGGCCAGCACGATGAAGTAGCCACGGAACTGCTTGAGCTTGGCGATCTCCACCACGCCAAAGCGCACCAGCAGCATCACCACAATGGGCACCTGAAAAGCCAAGCCAAAGGCCAGGTACAGCGACAAGATGGCCTCCACATAGGAGGCGATGTCCGGCGTGGCCGCCACGCTGGAGGGCGTGAAGCGCTGGATGAAGTTGAACATCTTGTCCAGCACAAAGAACTGCACAAAGGCAATGCCCAGATAGGCCAGCAGGCTGCCGAAAATAATCAGCGGCAGGGCAAACTTCTTCTCGTGGCTGTACAGGCCCGGCGCCACAAAGGCCCACAGCTGGTACATGATCCAGGGCAGCACGGCCAGCATGCCCACCATCATCAACACCTTCAGCGGGATGAAGAAGGGCGAGAACACGCCCACGGCAATCAGCTTGGCATCCGGCGGCATATGGGCGCGGATGGGATAGGCGACGAAGTCCATCAGCCGGTCGGGGCCGGGCCACAGCGCCAGCACCGCCACCGCCAGCGCAATGCCGTAGATGCAATACAGCAGACGGTCGCGCAGCTCCATCAGGTGCTGCACGAAAGGCTGCTCGGTGCCTGCCATTTCGTCTTCGAGAGAAGGTTTGTCGGACATGGTGGGTGTTAGATACCGGGCGCGCAGCCTGCCATGCAGGCGTCACGCCCTGAAACGGAAAAGGGCCGGTCAGCCAACTGACGGCCCCGCAGGCTTAGATTGTGCGCATCGCCAGCGCAGTCAATGAAAACGCTTGGGCCGAAAACGCGCCACGCGCGCCGCACCGGACTGTACCTTGCTGCGCACACCTGCACGCGCCTTGTACCACTGCGGCACCGCGCCGCGCTTGAGGCGGAAGTTCTTGCCCGGATGCCGGTACACCGGCGCCACGGCGCTGTAGCTTTCATAGCTGCTGGCCAGGGTGGAGCCGGCCTCGCTGCCGGCAGACTCGAAATCGGTGGCGTCACGCCAGTCCTTTTCCAGGTCGGAGGTGGTGTCGTGCACGGACTTTTCCACGTCGCGTGCGGCGGTTTCCACCGTCTCCTTCATCTTGCGCAGCTCGTCGAGCTCCATGGAGCGGCTGACCTCGGCCTTCACGTCCGCCACGTAGCGCTGGGCCTTGCCCAGCAGCGCACCCACGGTGCGGGCCACGCGCGGCAGCTTCTCGGGGCCGATGACCACCAGGGCCACCACACCGATCAGCGCCATCTTGGAAATGCCGAGATCAAACATGTGCGCACACTTTCACGACGTTTCAGCTTTTTTGCTTGGCTTCAACGTCAATGGTGGCCTTGTCGGCGCTGGTGCTGGCCGTCACCTGACCGGCAGGGGCTTCCGGGGTGTCAGCGGCTTCCTTGCCGCCTTGCTCCTTCATGCCGTCCTTGAAGCCCTTCACGGCGCCGCCCAGGTCGTTGCCGATGTTCTTGAGCTTCTTGGTGCCAAACACCAAGACCACGATGAGCAGCACGATCAACCAGTGCCAGATGGAAAACGAGCCCATGGAAATTTCTCCTAACGAATGCGTTTCATTGTAGACGGCCGCCACCCCGGATGGCGGCAGAAAGCCTTAAGCCACGTTGGCGATTGCGACGGCCTCAACCAAGGCCAGCGCGCACAGCCCAGAGTCAGAGAGCAAGGGGCGTAGCGCATAAAACCGACGCAGCCCAGCCAGGGCTGCCGCGCAAGGGCCGCCCCGAAGCGCTGGCAGCGTCCCCCTGCCCGTGAGCGCAGCGAGCGAAGAGCGGGGGGAAGGCGCGCAGCGACTCAGGGGGGTGTTCACCCTTTCTTCCAGGGCCGGGGCCCCCCGATGACATGCACATGCAGGTGATGCACTTCCTGGCCGCCTTCGGCGCCGGTGTTGATCACCACGCGAAAGCCCCCATCCGGATAGGGATTGCAGCCCTGCTCCTGGGCCAGCCGGGGGGCCAAGGCCATGATCTTGCCCATCAGCGGCGCGTCTTCGGCCGTCAGATGGGCCATGGAGGCAATATGCCGCTTGGGCACGATCAGGAAATGCACCGGTGCCCAGGGCTGGATGTCGTGAAAGGCGAAGACATCCTCGTCCTCATACACCTTGCGCGAGGGAATCTGGCCGGCAATGATCTTGCAGAAGATGCAGTTGGCGTCGTGATCGGGGTGCGCGGAATATGCGGGCGCAGATGCGGGTTCGGTCATGGCAAAGCGGTTGGGAACATGCTGCGCGGCGGCGCCGCGCGAAGAGGGGAAAGAACTCAAAGATTGTCGACGATCTGCAGCGTCTGGCGCACGCCCACGTCACCGCGGTGGTCCGCAATCCAGCGCTCGCCTTCGGCCCGCCCCAGCGCAAACAGCTCGCGCAAAAAGGCGCCATCGGCCCGCGTCTTGCTGGAGGCGCCAAACTCCGCCAGCGCCCCACCGCCGTCAATGCGGTGCAGCAGCACACTCTTGTAGCGGTTGGCGTCCAGCCGACCTTCGGCCAGCAGGCGGCGCACAAAGTCGATGGCGCGCAGCTCTGACAGCAAGCCGGCGTTGAAGGTAACTTCGTTCATGCGCTCCATGATGTCGGCGGCCGTGTTGGGCAGCTCGTGGTATTCGATGGGGTTGATCTGCACCAGCAGCATGTCGCTGCACTGGGTGTCGTAGATCAGCGGGTACAGCGCCGGATTGCCCGAGTAGCCGCCGTCCCAGTAATGCTCGCCGTCAATTTCCACGGCCCTGAACAGCTGGGGCAGACAGGCCGAGGCCATCACCGCATCGGCGCTGATCTCTGCCCCCTTGAAGATCTTGCCCCGCCCGGTGCGCACATTGGTGGCGCAGACAAAGGCCCGGGGCACACCCTCCATGCCCACGGCGCGTTGCACGGCATCGAAGTCCACCACCTGCTGCAGCTGGTTGCGCAGCGGGTTGAAGTCCAGCGGATTGGTCTGGTAGGGCGAAAGCCACTGGGTCATCATGTTCATCAGCGCGCTTTGCGCTGCGGGCACGCCCCACATCAGGCTGCCCATGGTGCCCACACCATTCCACAGCGCCTGCAGCGCGGCGCGGGCGCGGATGCAGCCTTCGACATGGCGATGCTCGCCCGGCTTGGAAAACTCCAGCGCTGCACTGGAAAAACCGTGGACCACGGCAGCGGCATTCATGGCGCCGGCACTGGTGCCGCTGATACCGGGAAAGCAAAAGCCCTGGTCTTCCAGCAAGGCGTCCAGCACACCCCAGGTAAAAGCGCCGTGCGAGCCCCCACCTTGCAGAGCCAGGTTCAGGCAGATAGGAGCAGCAGAGGCACGAACAGTCATGGGCAGCAGCGTGATGGTGACGCAGATAGTGAAGCAAACCGGCCGGGCAACGCCCAGCCACAGAAATTCCAACTCACAGCGGCAACGGCTCGCTGCGGCTCATGGCCAGCATGCCACGCACGATGCGGTAGAGGAACCACAGCGAGATCAAGCCCCAGGCAATCCAGCCCGGAATGATGAACACCAGCCACAGCGGTGCCGTGATGATGTAGAGCACGCCACACCAGAGCACGCTGCGTATGCGCCAGGAAAAATGCGAGGCATGCCAGCTGCCTTCGGCCGCCGAGCGCTTGACCAGGTCGATGACCAGAGCCAGCAGCAGCAGGGCCACGCTGGCCTGCGTGCCCGGCAGCACGGCGGTGACGGCCACGATCAGGTGAAGGATGTAGCTGACCCAGCCCCAGGCGCGCAGGCCATCCAGGGTGGCTTGGTCTACGGCGCGGACGTCGACGATGTCATTGCGGTCCATATTGCACTCCTTCGTATAAGACTTCATGGGGCCTTATGGGCCACGGCTTCCTGTGCGGCCCGCTCCTGGGCCTTGCGCAGCGCTTTTTCTTCCAGGCCGCTGGTGCCCTCGCGGCGCTCCAGCTCGGCCACGACCTCGGCGGGGGAAAGGCCATAGTGCGACAGCGCAATCATGGTGTGAAACCACAAGTCTGCCACCTCATAGAGGATTTTGCCTTTGTCACCACCGTGGTCGGCATCCTTGGCGGCCATCACCACTTCGGTGGCTTCTTCGCCGATTTTTTTCAGAAATGTGTCCGGCCCCTTGTGCAGCAGGCGGGCCACATAGCTTTGCTCCGGATCGCCGCCGTTGGCGACCTTGCGGCTTTCGATCACGGCAGCCAGACGCGCCAGCGCGCCTTCTACCGATACGGTGTGGGTGGTATCAGACATTGCAATCTTCATTTATAGATGGAATCGGGGTCTTTCAAGACCGGGTCATGCGCGACCCAGGCCCCGTCCTGGTAGATGCTGAAAAAACAGCTGTGGCGACCCGTGTGGCAGGCAATGCCGGGCTCATGCCCCAGCTGGGTGACCTGCAGCAGCACCACGTCGTTGTCGCAGTCGATGCGCATCTCGTGCACCTGCTGCACATGGCCCGATTCCTCGCCCTTGGCCCACAGCTTGCCCCGCGAGCGGCTGAAGTAGACCGCGCGGCCCAGCTCTGCCGTTTTCTGCAGCGCTTCGCGGTTCATCCAGGCGAACATCAGCACGTCGCCCGTGTCTTTTTCCTGGGCGATGACGGGCACCAGGCCCTTGTCGTCCCACTTCACTTGATCGAGCCACTGCATGGCAATCCTTTGAATTGATAGCTGCCTGTGCTGGTGTGCAAACGGTTTCAGATGAAAATCACCTGCAAACCCTTGCATCCTCAGCACAGCATGCTTCTGTTTTTTGACGGTACGCTGCATGGCTGCTGGCGTGCAGCCCGTGCAGTGCGGCGCAGCAAAGCCTTACAAGCGCACGGGGATGCCGCGCTCGCGCATGCGTTCCTTGGCCTGCTGCACCGTGTATTCGCCGTAGTGGAAGATGCTGGCCGCCAGCACCGCATCGGCGCCGCCTTGCTGCACGCCATCGGCCAGGTGGTCCAGATTGCCCACACCGCCGGAGGCAATCACCGGCACGCCCACGGCATCGGCCACGGCGCGCGTCAGCTGCAGATCAAAACCGCTCTTGGTGCCGTCGCGGTCCATGCTGGTTAGCAGGATTTCACCCGCGCCGCGCTCGGCCATTTCCACGGCCCAGCGCACCACATCCAGGCCGGTGTTCTTGCGCCCGCCATGGCTGTACACATCCCAGCCCTCACCCACGGGCTGGCCGTTGGCGCCCACGCGGGCGGCGTCTTCGGCCGTGCGACGCTTGGCGTCAATGGCCACCACAATGCATTGCGCGCCGTATTTGTCGCTGCAGGCATTGATGGTCGCGGGATTGGCAATGGCGGCTGAGTTGAAGCTGGTCTTGTCCGCGCCGGCATTGAGCAATCGGCGCACATCGTCCGGTGTGCGCACGCCACCACCCACGGTGAGGGGGATGAAGACCTGGGCGGCCACGGCCTCGATGATGGGCAGGATCAGATCGCGCCCGTCGCTGGTGGCGGTGATGTCCAGAAAGGTCAGCTCATCCGCCCCCTGGGCGTTGTAGCGCGCCGCGATTTCCACCGGGTCGCCGGCATCCCGCAGCTCGACAAAGTTAACGCCTTTGACGACACGACCACCGGTCACGTCCAGGCAGGGAATGATGCGTTTGGCAAGCATAGGAACAACAGGCGCGTAGCGTAGAGACCAACAAAGGCCAAAAGATAACACGCACAGCGCTCCCACCCCGGCTCGGCCGCAAGCGGCGATGACCGCCATGCCCAGCTGAGCCGGGCCACCTCCTGTTCAATCCAGAGCGCTGCGCACCATCCGAATGGAATGAAACCGGCGCACCTCCGCCAGAGACTGCGAGCGAGGACAGCCTCTTCCTGAATATGCACTTAGAACGTGTTCAAAGTCTTCTCGCGGCGCGCCAGCGTAGAGACATTGAACATGTTCTCAGTACCCACCGGCATAACGGGCACAGCTGCAGCCCCCAAAGCCAGACCCGCGCTGCACAAAACCGCCCCTATGCGAAGACACCGCGCAAGGGCCGCCCCACAACGCCGGTGTCGTCCCCCTCCGGCGCATCGCGCCAGAGAGGGGAAGGCGCGTAGCACCTCAGGGGGTGTTTAGCTCACGCGCCATCCCGTTTTGCCAGCGCCAGGCATCCGCACACATGCGGTCCACATCCAGCTCGGCCTTCCAGCCCAGCAGTTGCTCGGCCAATGTCGGATCCGCCCAGCACTGGGCCACATCACCCGGGCGGCGGGCCACGATCTCGTAGGGCACGGGCTGGCCGCTGGCTTTTTCAAAGCTGCGCACCATGTCCAGCACCGATACCGGCCGGCCCGTACCCAGGTTCACGGTCAGCACGCCGCTGTGCTGGCGCAGATAGCGCAGGGCCGCCACATGGCCTGCGGCCAGGTCGGTGACATGGATGTAGTCGCGCTGCCCCGTACCGTCGGGCGTGGGGTAGTCGCCGCCAAACACGTTCAACTGGGCGCGCTGGCCCGAGGCCACCTGGGCCACATAGGGCATGAGGTTGTTGGGCACATCCTGCGGGTCTTCACCAATCAGGCCGCTTTCATGGGCGCCCACCGGGTTGAAGTAGCGCAGCCGCGCCATGCGCCACTGGCCGGGATCGGCCCTGTCCACGTCGGCCAGCACCTGCTCCATCATCAGCTTGGTCTGCCCGTAAGGGTTGGTGGCGGACAGGGGAAAGTCTTCCCGTATCGGCAACGAGGCAGGGTCCCCATACACAGTGGCCGAAGAAGAGAACACAATGGTCTTGACGCCCGCTTCCCGCATGGCCTGCAGCAACGTGACACTGCCTGCAATATTGTTGTCGTAGTAGCGCAGCGGCTCGCGCACCGACTCACCCACGGCCTTGAGGCCTGCAAAGTGGATCACTTCGGTGATGGGATGCTCGGCAAACAATTTGCGCAGCAGCGCTGCATCACGGATATCGCCTTCCACGCACAGCGGTGTCTGGCCGGTGATGCGCGCCAGCCGCTCCAGCACAGAGCGGCGGCTGTTGTCGAAGCTGTCGAGGATCAGAAACGGCTCGTTGCAGGCCGCCAGTGCCACACAGGTGTGTGAGCCAATAAATCCGGCACCGCCGGTGACAAGAATCAAGTTGAACTCCTTGAGAAACCATACCTACTACACAGGTATGTGTTGTTTTCGAGATATTGACCGAATGTCGCTACAACAGGTAAACCTGCAGCCAAATTGCTAGTACATACCCGACTCATGAACAAAATTTAACAATCATCACGATTGAATTGATAGTTCAATACTATTTACATTCAAAACGACGGGAGGGCTTTGTGCTTCATCTGATTCGTGCCTATGGACGCTTGCTGGTCTGTGCCTTGGCATTTGCATACCAGGCGGCGGCACTTGCGGCCCCTCCGGCGGTGGCACTGTACTACGGTGCTGCTGCACCACTGGACGAGCTCAAAGCCTTTGACATTGTGGTGGTGGACGCCGACCACGGCTTGCGCCCTGCCGCCTTTCAGGCGCCTGGCAGCAGCTTGTATGCCTATGCCGCGCTGACCGAGGTGCATCCCAGCCGCGCCTACTTCCAGCGCATTCCCGCCGCATGGCGCCTGGGCCGCAACAGCGACTGGGATTCGGTGCTGGTGGACCAGAGCCAGCCCGATTGGCCCGCATTCTTTGCCGAGCAGGTGATTGCGCCGCTGTGGGAGCAGGGCTTTCGCGGTTTTTTCATCGACACCCTGGATTCCTACCGCCTGGCCAGCCAGTTCAATGAGCAGGCCCAGCAAGACGGGGTGGTGGCCGTCATCGAACAGCTGCACCGCCGTTTTCCGGGCATACAGCTGATCCTCAACCGTGGCTTCGAGGTGCTGCCCCGCATCAAGGACAAGGTGCAGATGGTGGCGGCCGAATCGCTCTACCAGGGCTGGAATGCACGCAGCAAACAGTACGCGCCCGTCAGTGCCCCAGACCGCGACTGGCTGCTGCAGCAGGCGCACACCGTGCGCAGCATGGGCATTCCCATGCTCATCATCGACTATGTGCCGCCCCAGGACCGCGCCAAGACCCGCGAGACGGCGCAACGCATCAAGGAGCAAGGCTTCATCCCCTGGGTGACGGACCACCAGCTGCACACCGTGGGCATAGGCAGCGTGGAGCTGGTGCCACGGCGCATTGCCGTGCTCTACAACGGGGATGAATCCCCGGCGCTGAACTACTCGGCAGCCCACCGTTTTCTGCAAATGCCGCTGAACTATCTGGGCTATATCGCCGACTACTACGACGTGCGCAAGCCACTGCCTGAAGGCATTTATGGCGACCGCTATGCCGCCGTGGCGTCCTGGTTCGACGGCGCCATTCCCGGCCCGGCCCAGCCGGCCATGCAGCGCTGGATCTACCAGACTATGCAAGCCAGGCTGCCCTGGGCGGTGCTGGGCGATCTGGGCTTTGACATGACGCCGGCCTGGGCCAAGCAGCTGGGGCTGCAGCGCAAAGCGCCCTCCAGTGGCCTGGTCAAGGTCACCCAGCAAGATGCCATGGTGGGCTTTGAAACCCGCAGCTTTCCGGCCGACCGATCGCCCTATCAGGAAATGCTTCCACCCGCGCAGCCCGGCAGCAAGCCTTTGGTGACGGTGCAGGACAGCAAGGGCCAGAGCTACACGGCTGGCGCCATCACGCCTTGGGGTGGCTTTCTCTACAACCCCTATGTGGTGCAGGGCGTGCCCGGCACCGAAGACTCACGCTGGGTGGTGGACCCGTTTGCCTTTGTGCAACAGGCCCTGCGCCTGCAGGTGCTGCCGGTGCCGGATGTGACCACCGAAAATGGCCGCAGGCTGCTGTTTGCCCACATCGATGGCGACGGTTTTCCCTCCAAGGCCGAGATGCCCGGAAACCGTTTTGCCGCCGACTGGCTGCTGACGGACATCTTGCAAAAATACCGCATCCCGCATGCGGTGTCCGTGATCGAGTCCGAAGTCTCGCCCCAAGGCCTGTACCCGCAGTTCAGCGCACAACTGGAGGGCATTGCCAAGCGCATGTTTGCGCTGCCGCATGTGGAGGTGGCCAGCCACACCTATTCCCACCCCTATCTGTGGGATACCTCGGTGCGCCACGGCCTGTTTGCCGAGAACAAGGAAGCGGCTATCAACCTCAGCATTCCCGGCTACACCATGGACCTGCACCGGGAAATCGTGGGCTCGGTGAACTACATCCGCGATCGCCTGGCCCAGGGCAAACCTGTGCGCATTCTGCTGTGGTCGGGCGACACCGCCCCCGGCGAAGAGGCTTTGAAGATCACCACCCAGAACGGGCTGCTCAACATGAATGGGGGTGACACCTACATCACGCGCAGCAACCCTTCGCTGACCGCTGTTCAGGGCCATGGCATCACCAAGCAGGGCTATCTGCAGGTCTACGCCCCCGTCACCAACGAGAACATCTACACCGAGCTCTGGCACGGCCCCTTCTATGGCTATGAGCGCGTCATCGAAACCTTCGAGATGACCGAAACGCCCCGAAGGCTCAAGGCGGTCGACATCTACTACCACACCTACTCTGCCAGCAAGCTCGCCAGCATCAACGCCTTGCACAAGGCCTATGGCTGGGCCGCACGACAGCCGCTGCACCCCGTGTTCCCCTCGGAGTACATCCGCAAGGTGCAGGACTTCTACGGCGCGGCCCTGGCGCGCGAGGGCGATGGCTGGCGCATACGCACCCAGGGCGAGCTGCGCACCGTGCGCATTCCCAAGGCCTGGGGGCCAATCGACATGCAGACCAGCACCGGCGTTGCCGGCAGCAACGACTTTCAGCAAGACCGCTTTGTGAATCTGGTGAATGGCGCAGCCTTTTTGCGCACCAGCCAGGCGGCCAAACCCGCACCCATCGCCCTGCAAGAGGCCAATGCCCGACTACAGTCCTGGCAGCCGCAGGCCCAGGGCGTCGCCTTTCGCCTGGAAGGCCATGCACCGCTGGAATTCAGCCTCGCCGTGAGCGGCTCCTGCCAATTGCGCAGCGAGGGCCGGGTACTGGTGCCGCAATCGCACACCACGAACGCCGGGACCACCATTCAACGCTTCCGACTGCCCGCAACGGCAGCCTCTTTCCATGCACAGTGCGCCTCCTGAGCGGCCACAGGTCGCACCTCTGTGGCTGATCCTGCTGCTGGCAGGCCTGATCGGCTGCGCGCTGTGGGTGCTGTTTCCACGCAAGAACCTGGAGCAGCGCCTGCAGAGCTCGCAAGCCAATATCGACCTGAGCGAGTCCTATCTGCGCAATCTGCTGCGCAGCGACCCGGACAACGTCGAGCTGCAGGACCTGCTGCAACGCGTCGAAAAAGCCAAGGCCTTGCGCCTGGCCGCCGACGCCACCCCCGCGAGCAAGGCCGACCAGGCCGCATGGGCAGACTGGGAAACCAGCTATGCCCAGTTTCAAAAATCCAGCAGCCAAAACAGCCCGGAAAGCGCATCTGCACGACAGAACGCGCTCCAGAAACAGAAGCTCATCAAGCTGCAGCATCTGGACGAATCCCAGCTGCTCTACCTCGGCCAGGCCGCCTTGGCCCTGGGCGACGAGGCCCTGGCACAGCGCAGCTTTGACACGCTGCTGCAACGCCCCGAATCCCAGGACGAGCGCAGCCATATTCTGGAAATCGCAGCCCAGGCTGCGCTGGGCAACGGAAGGTATGACGCGGCCTCGCACTGGTACCAGCAGGCCGGCGCGGCCAGCGCATCCCTGGAGCAGCGAAAAAAATACCTGCTCAGCGCCGTCGCCGTGCTGCAGGCCGGCAACCAGCAGGCCGCAGCACTGGCGCTGGCCGAGCAACTGCTCGGCCCCTATACCGATGACCCCACCGTGCTCTACCAGCTGATTGCCATTGCCCGCGCAGCAGGCCAGCCCGCCGTGGCGCAACGCTATGCCAAACAACTGCTGCAACTGTCCTGGCAACAGCCTTCTGCCGACGAGGCCCGCCCCATGGCCGCGGCCGGGGTCGATGTGTTCGGCCTCCGGCGCCAGGCTTTTTTCTGGGACGACCAGATGCCTGCACGCGCCCCAGACATGCGCAACACCGCGGCCTCCACCTCGTCCTCCAGCGGCCCGCAGCTGCCGTTTGACGACAAGGTCTACACGCTGGGCTACACCGTGTTCCTGGAAAACCGCAACCTCGAAGACGCCTGGCGCGTGGCCAAGGCGGCCGTGCAACACGCTCCTGACGACCTGGTATGGCGACAGCGCCTGGCCGAGGTCTCCGAATGGACACAGCGCCCCTCTGAAGCGCTGGCGCAGTGGCACACCATTGCCCAGCGCAGCAACGATGCAGCAGCCTGGCAGCAGGTACTGCGCCTGGCGCCCGGGCTGCTGGAAGATGGCCCCCTGGCCGATGCCCTGCACTACCAGCTGCGCCACCACCCTCAAGACCCCCAACTGCTCCAGGCGCTGATTGCCACCTACGAGCGCCTGGGACAGCCCCAGAAGGGCATTGCCGTGCTCCAATCGCTGCAGCCTCAGCATGCGGAACTCGGCGAAGCCTTGGCCGGCCTGTACGAACGTGTCGGCGATGACGAGGCTGCCCTGCAGCAATGGGAGCAGTTGCTGCAGCAAACCCCGCACACCACGCCGGAGCGGGCCATGAAGGCCGCGGTCCTGGCCCTGCGCATGGGACGCGGCGACCTGGGCCTTGCATGGCTGCGCGCCAGCGCGTCAGCCCTGCCCAGCGATCCACAGGCTGCGGCCGAGTTCCTGCGCCTCCAGGCCGAAGTGGCAGACCACCAAAATGACCTCCCCACGGCAGAAGCGGCCTATGCGGCACTGCTGAACACCGACGCGGCCACCCCGGAGGATTACGACGCCTTTTTGCAACTGCTGCACCAGCAGGACCAGACACGCGAAGCCGCCGCCGTGGCCCGCATGGGCTGGGACAAGCTGCACAAGCCACGGCATTTCGAGCAGGCCCTGCTGCTCTACGCCCAGCACCAGGACTGGAACAGCGTCACCCCCATGGTCCAGGGCCTGCGTACCGGAACACCTGACGACGCCCTGGCTGCGCTGCGCGCCCAGCCCCTCTTCTACACCCTGCTGGGCAACTACTACCAGGGCATGCACCAGCCCACCAAGGCCCGTGCCGCCTACACCGCTGGTTTGCAAGTCTTCCCCGGCAGCCAGGACATGCGCCAGGCCCTGCTGTGGCTGGCCATAGACACGGGCGATGCCACCGCGCTGCACCAGCTGCTCCAGGCCTACGAAGCCGAGTGGAGGCAGGACAGCAGCATGCATGAAGCCCTGGCTGCAGCCTATCTGAACCTGTCCCAGCCCCAGATCGCCCTGGACCAGTACCTCCAGCCCCACCTGGCCGAGTACCGCCAGGACTTTCTGTGGATGATGGGCTACGCCGATGCCCTGGAGCAAAACCAGCAGGCCGACCTGGCATGGCGGCTGCGCAAGCAACTGCTACAGGAGCAGGGCGTGCAACCCCTGTCCGGCAATGCTGCAGCACGCCGCACCCAGCTGGCGCAATGGCTGCACAGCGATGCCGGTGCATCCACCCGCCGCATCGCCCGTACCCGGCTGCTGATGAACCAGCAAGCGGGCGATGCCGGCATGGCCGTCCTGCGCGAGCTGCTGCGCATGGACCAGATGGGCAGCAGCCCCCCTGCGCTCTCCGATGCTGCCACCGATGTGCTGCTCGGCTGGTACCTGGAAGCCGGCGAATACCAGGCCGTGCGCGCGCGGCTGTGGCAGCAGTACGCAGGCAGCCGCTCCAAACAACAGCCGTTATGGGCCGAAATCACCCTGGCCCTGGCCGATGAAGACCGTGCCGCCGCCGGCCGCTTGCTGGAAACCGCAGGGGAGGCTTTGCCACGCTACGACCGCATCACGGCCGCCATGCAGGCGGGTGACACGCGCATGGCCCAGTCTGCCGCCTTTGAAGCGCAAACTGCCCAGGGCTTTGACGATCCCCTGCACCAGCAGCTCACGGACAGCCTGCTGGCCTTCAGCGACAGCCTGGGCGTGCAACATGCCTCCCGCCGGCTCAACGAACTGGCCGAACGCTCCACCACAGCGACCTGGCACCTGGCCATGACGCCGCGTTGGTCACTGGATGTCAATGCCCTGCGCATAGAGCGCAGCACCCGCGACAGCAGCTTGCTGCAGCAGCCCAGCAATGAGCGCGGCATCGACTTTCGCCTGCACTGGAAAAACGAAGACCACACGGCCACATTGCGCGCAGGCCAACGCGAAAGCCTGGACCGCTATCACCCGCTGGAACTGCAGTGGGAGCAGCGTCTGGGCAGCCGCCTGCGCCTGCGTGCCCAACTGGGCCACCAACTGCCCACCGAAGAAACCACGCCGCTGCGCATGGCGGGCATGAAAGACCAGCTGAGCCTGGGCCTGAGCTATGCCCCCACGCGCCAGGACAGCATCAGCCTGGACCATGTGCGCAATCGCTACCAGCTGCAAACCGGCGGCCGCGTGGGCGATGGCCACAACACCACGCTGCAATACCTGCACAACCTGCGCAGCGACAGCCCCAGCCTGCAAGCCGGCATGTTCTGGTCCAGCTACAGCTACCAGGAAGGCCAGGTAGGCCTGCTGCAAGGGCGCGACCTGAACCTGCTGCGCTACCTGCCCAATCCACCGGCCAGCATTCCTGCGGGCTTTCTGCTGCCCCGCAGCTTCCAGTACTACGGCATCACCCTGTCCACCAACCAGCGTTACGCCGACGACTACACCCGTGCCATCCGGCCCTTTGCCAGCCTGTCCCTCACCCGCCACAGCCGCGACGGCGCAGGCTACGGCCTGACCCTGGGTGTGGCGGGCAGCTTGTGGGGACAAGACCACCTGGTGCTGGGCGCCAATTTCGCCAAATCCAGCCCCCAAGTGGCTGGCACCACGCGTGAGCTGCAGATCAGCTACCGCCGCCATTTCTGACTTTTCACCATCTCACCGAGGGAGCGCCTTCATGAACCGACGCCATTACCTTTCCTTCACCGCGCTCGCACTGGTCAGTGCACTGGCAGGCTGCTCCACCGTGGACTACGGCAAATCCCCCGCCTTGCAGCGCAATGCGAGCTGGGTCGTGCTGCCTTTCGATAACCACACGGAGACCCCCATGGCCGGCCAGCGCGCCGAGGCCATTGCCTTGGCCCTGCTCCAGGCACAGGGCGTGGGCAGCGTCAAACGCTACACGGGCGGCGCCAATGCCGCCGATGCGCTGTTTGCCCCGGCCGATGCGGCCAGCGGAGATGCCGCCATGAACTGGGCCCGCGAGCAAGGGGCAGCCTATGCCCTGAGCGGCGCCGTGGACGAGTGGCGCTACAAGGTCGGCGTGGACGGTGAGCCCGCCGTCGGCGTGGCGCTGCACATCATCGATGTGAACACCGGAGCCACCTTGTGGAGCGGCACCGGCGGCAAGAGTGGCTGGAGCCGCGAAGCACTGGCATCGGTCGGCCAAAAGCTCATTCGGGGGCTGCTCCATACCGGCCTGGGCAATGTGCGCTAACCGCAGGGCATCTCACCATGGACACCGTGCGTTCTGATCCCGAGGCCCGGCGCCAGCAGGCCCAGCCTGGCAGCAGCCCAAACAGGTGGATGCTGGGCTCACCACTGGGCAAGCTGGCCTCCACCGAGGGCAGCACCCGCATCCGGCTGCTGGAGATCCTCCTCCTGCCGGCCCTGTTTCTGCTGGTCGGCTATGGGCTGTCGCCCCAGGACCCGCTGTGGGTCCATGCCGAGTTCCCCTGGGCCTGGCTGGCACCCATCGTGGTGGCCCTGCGTTACGGCGCACTGGGCGGGCTCGGCGCCAGCACCGTCTTGCTGGCCGGCTGGGCAGTTTTTCATGGTGCTGACTGGCTGCATTTTCCCCAGCTGTACTTTCTCGGCGGCTTCATCACCGTCCTGGTCGTGGGCGAGTTCTCCAGCCTGTGGCGCCACAAGACCCGGCGGGCCGAACTGGCCCAGCATTACCTGGACCAGCGCCTCGAACATCTGGTGCGCCAGTACTATCTGCTGCGCCTGTCCCACGACCGCCTGGAGCAGGAGCTGATCGGCCGCCCCATGTCCATGCGCGATGCCCTGCGCCACCTGCAAACGGGCGATGATCCGCAGAAGGCGCCATTGCGGCTGCTGCAATTGCTGGGCGAGTACTGCCAGATCAGCAGCGCCAGCCTGTTTGCCGTGACCCATGACCTCGTGCACCCGGACGCACTGGCACAGCTGGGCACCCCCAAAGCACCCCAGCTGCAAGACCCCTTGATTCGCCAGGCCCTGGACACGCTTCGCCTGTGCCATGTGGCGCAGACCGCGGACGGTGCCGGCCTCTCCAGCCATTACCTGATTGCCGCGCCCTTGCTGGACCTCAGCGGCACACCGTTCGCGCTCCTGGTGGTCGAGGAAATGCCGTTTTATGCCTTGCAGGACGAGAACCTGCAGGTCATCAATCTGCTGCTCCACTATTACTGCGATGGACTGTCCAGCCATGCGCTGGCCCAGCCCATTGTCCAGGCCTACCCGGAATGCCCGGAATCCTTTGCCGTGGAGCTGCAGCGCCTGTCACACATGCAGGCCATTGCGGGGCTCGACAGCACGCTGGTGGTGCTGGAGTTCTCCGACGAGGCCATTGCCCACCATTACCCTCAGCAGATTCTGCGCATGCGGCGCATGCTGGATGAGCATTGGCTGATGCAGTCACCCCAGGGCCGGCAGATGCTGGCCGTGCTCATGCCCCTGGGCAATGCCTCGTCTGCCGAAGGCTTTTTGCAGCGCATCGAGCTGCTGCTGAGCCCCAAGTCCAAACAGACGCTGCAGGCCTTTGGCATTGCACCCCGGGTGTTCTCACTGGGCCAGCACCCGCCATTGGCGCTGCTGCAACATCTCGACGGACTGCTGCATGCTTAATCTCAAGCTGGGCCTGGCCGCATTGTCCCTGGAGCTCTCCAGCTGGTCGCTGATGGGCATGTTCCTCGAGCGCTCCGAGCCGGCCTTGCTGAGCTACTTTGCGCTGCACGGCGCTGCCTGTGTGCTGCTGGCCCTGTGCGTGCTGCCCTGGCTGATCGGTGACCGCAGCCGTCCGCGCTGGGCCGTGGTGTGCCTGATCGCCGTCTTTGCCTTCGTGATCCCGGTGGTGGGTTTTTTCCTGGTGGTGCTGGCCATCCTCACCATACGCACCTACCCAGCGCGCAGCCGGGAGCTGCCGTTTGACAGCGTGGAGCTGCCCGAATTCGATCTGCACCAGCATCTGCAAGGCGCCAGCCGCTCCACGGGCATGCGGGCGCTGCTGAAAAACCCCCAGGCCCCCGCCCAGACCCGCTTTCACGCCCTGGTGTCGCTCAACCACATCAGCGGCCACATTGCCTCGCCCCTGCTGCGCGATGCCCTCAACGACCACAGCGACGATATGCGTCTGCTGGCCTACGGCATGCTGGACCGTATGGAGCAACGGATTTCGCAGTCCATACACGAAGCATCCGTCCTCTTCCAGCAGGCAGAGCGACAGGTTGCAGCCCGCACAACTCCTTTGTCGTCCGAGGGCCTGGAGGCCGCGCGCAAGCTCTCCGATCTGTACTGGGAGCTGATCTACCAGGGCCTGGCCTCCGATGACATGCGGGAGTTTTCCGTACAGACCTCGCTGCGCTACTGCGATCTGGTGCTGTCGCACAAGCCCGATGACGGCCCCTTGCATCTGCGCCGAGGGCGTTTGCTGCATGCCCTGGGCCGTCAGGATGAGGCCCTGCAGTGCTACGCCCAGGCGCTGCAACTGCAGCTGCCGGAAACCCAGGTGCTGCCCTACAAGGCAGAAATTTATTTTGAACGCGGCGACTTCACCCGCGTGCGCGCCATCATGCGCCAGCTTGGACAGCACAGCACGCTGCCCAAGCTGCGCCCTGTGATCGACTACTGGAGCTAAGCCATGCATCCCCAAGCTGCAGAGGCAGACATCGCCTTGCTCCTCGAAGGCACCTATCCCTATGTCAGTGGCGGGGTGGCCAGCTGGGTGCACCAGATCATCCAGGCCTATCCGGAACACCGTTTCGCCCTGGTTTTCATAGGCAGCCGCCCCCAGGACTACCAGCACTTTCGCTACCAGCTGCCTGACAACGTGGTGCACTTTGAGGAGCATTTCCTCTACGACCAGTTGCAGGCCCCTGCCCAGCCCCATGCACGCCCGGGCAACCCCCAGGCCTATGCCCAGGTCCAGGCGCTGATTGACAGCCTGGCCCTGCACGCCAGCGGCCAGGCCACAGCCGATCAGGTGCTGGATGCCATGGGGGCGGTGGCCCAGGCCATGATGCCGGGCGGCACCCTGCCCCTAGAGGACTTTCTCTACAGCGAAGCGGCGTGGACCCTGATACGCGACGGCTACCAGGAATACTGCACCGACCCGTCCTTTTTAGACTATTTCTGGACGGTGCGCATCATGTTCCAGCCGCTGTGGACCATGGCCCGCGTAGCCCACAAGCTGCTGCCAGTGCGTGTGGTGCACAGCGCATCCACGGGCTATGCCGGTTTCCTGGGTGCGCTGCTGCACAACCAGCGCGGCATTCCTTTCGTGCTCTCCGAACATGGCATCTACACCAAGGAGCGGCAGATCGACCTGCTCAAGAGCGACTGGATACGCGACAACCGTAATGTGTTCCAGCGCAATCCCAACGAGGTGTCCTACTTCCGCCAGATGTGGATCAGCCTCTTCGAATGGATGGGCCGCTACTGCTACCGCGCGGCCTCGCCCATCGTGGCGCTGTATGAAACCAACCGGCTGCGGCAGATTGCCGACGGTGCCCCTGCGGAGCGCACGCTGAACATTCCCAATGGCATACGCGTGGCCCAGTTCGCAGCAGGTCGCCGTGCAGACGATGCCCCCATCCCGCCCGTGATCTGCCTGCTGGGCCGCGTGGTGCCCATCAAGGACATCAAGACCCTGCTGCGCGCCATGCGCCGCGTGGTCAACCGCAATCCCGCGGCCGAGGCCTGGATCGTGGGCCCCATGGAAGAAGACAACAGCTACGCCCAGGAATGCCAGCATCTGGTGGAGCAACTGGGCCTCACCTCACAGGTCAAGTTCCTGGGCTTTCAACGCACGGCCGACATCCTGCCCCAGGTGGGGCTGGTGGTGCTGTCCTCCATCAGCGAGGCCTTGCCCCTGGTGGTGCTGGAGGCCTATGCGGCCGGCATTCCCGTGGTCACCACCGATGTGGGCTCCTGCCGCCAGTTGGTGGAAGGCCTGGATGGCGAAGACCGCGCACTGGGCGCCAGTGGCAAGGTGGTGGGCATTGCCGACCCCAAGGCCCTGGCCGACGCCATGCTGGCCCTGCTCACCGATCCACAGGCCTGGCACCAGGCCAGCCGCAACGGCGTGCAGCGGGTGGAAAACTTCTATACCGACACCCGCATGTTCGACAGCTATCGGCGTGTTTATCAAGACGCACTCGCTGCGCAAAAGGAGGCATGCTGATGGCGGGTATCGGCTTCGAGCTGCGGCATCTGCTGCGCAAAAACACCTTGTTCGGCCTGCTGCAGACCTATGTCTATGCCAGCGTGATCGGCTCAGGCCCCTGGGTGTTCTCCATCGTCGGCATCTTGCTGATGGGCCTGCTCAGCGTGGGCCTGGTGGTGCCCTCCTACCTGGTCACGCAGTTCCAGACCTCGGTCACCTATCTGGTGGCTTTCAGCCTGATCTGGACGGGGCTGGCCCAACTGGCCTTTACCCGCTTCATCTCCGACCGCCTGTTTGAAAAGCGCCATGATCTGGTGCTGCCCAATCTGCATGGTCTGCTGCTGCTGACACTGGCCAGCGCGGCCCTCTGGGGGCTGCTGGCCTGCTTCACGGTGTTCTCTGGCCAGCGCCTGCTCTACCGGGTGCTGATGCTGGCAGGCTTTGCCCTGATGTGCGGCGTCTGGATTCTGACCGTGCTGCTCTCGGGCATGAAGCGCTACAAGGCCATCACGCTGCTGTTTGCCGGTGCCTACAGCTTCATCGTGCTGCTGTCGCTGCTGCTGCGCCACTTCGGACTGGAAGGCCTGCTCGCCAGCTTTGTAATCGGCCATTTGCTGATGTTTGCCGGCATGTGGGTGCTGGTGCTGCGGGAGTTCAATCCCCAGCGCCGCATTCTGGCCTTTGATTTTCTGCGCTCCGGCTGGCTGTATGGCTCGCTGGTGCTGACCGGCCTGCTCTACAACCTGGGCATCTGGGCCGACAAGCTGATGTTCTGGTTCTACCCGGACACCTCGCAGCTCATCATCGGCGGCCTGCGCGCCTCGCTGATCTACGACATCCCGGTGTTTCTCTCCTATCTGTCCATCATCCCCGGCATGGCGGTGTTTCTGGTGCGCATAGAGACCGACTTTGTCGAGTACTACGACAAGTTCTACACCGCCGTGCGCGAAGGCGGCTCGCTGGAATACATAGAGTCCATGCGCAACGAAATGGTCTATGCCATTCAGAACGGCCTGGGCGAGATCGCCAAAATCCAGACCCTGGCCGTGCTGGTGAGCTTTGTCGCCGGCCCCGCCGTGCTGCGGTGGCTGGGCATCTCCGACCTCTATTTGCCGCTCTTGCATGTGCAGGTGGTGGGTGCCGCCCTGCAAGTGGGCCTGATGGCCGTGCTGAATGTGTTCTTCTATCTGGACCAGCGCCGCACCGTGGTGTGGCTGTGCGCCGAGCTGGTGGCCTTGAATGTGATCTTCACCGGCATTTCTCTGTACCTGGGCGCGGCCTTCTACGGCTATGGCTTTACGCTGGCCATGCTGGTGACGCTGTGCACCGGTCTGATGCTGCTCAGCCGTGCCCTGGACCAGTTGGAGTACAAGACTTTTATGCTGCAGTGAGTGGAGCCTAAGAACGTGTTCAAAGGGCGGGCTATCCATTGTGGCGCTGTCTGACCATTGTGAAGCGGGCCCCTATGCCCGCTGCACTGCCCTGGCCCGCTCCAGCCGAAAAAATCGCTTTTACAGTACTTGCAGCGTCTGGCCGGCGCGCCAGCTTGTGCCGGGGAGCAAGGCCACGGGCTGGTTGATGTGCGCGGCTTCCACGCACAGCATGTGCTGCCAGCTGTCCGGCGCCATGTCTTCCAGCTGGGCACACAAGGCCTCACCGGGGTTCCAGACCACGGTTTCGCCCCAGGCCGCATCCTGGGAGATGGCCAGCGTGGACGGCAGGCCGCCCTCCAGCCGCAGCGGCTGGCTGCTGCCGGGGTAGACGCGGTCCACCTCGGTGCCAAAGGCCAGCGCGCCTTGCTGCACGGCCGGCCGCATGGCGTTGTTCGTGGTGTCCCAGTAGGCCCGACCCTCCAGGCCCTGCAGCCTGCAGCCGCCGACCTGGTCCACGCGCAAATAGCTGTGCAGGGCGGCGGTAAACGGCCAGGGCGCATCGCCCAGGTTCTCGACCTCCAGCACCACCTGCAACTGCCCCGGCTGCAAAGAGACATGCACGCTGGCGGCAATATGCGCAGGCCACATGGCCTGCGTGTCGGCGCTGTGCTGCCAGCGCCACTGGGCGTGCAGCTGCCGATCGGCCTGGCCGCTGGCCTGCACAAACCGCCAGGGCTGGCGGCGCGCGATGCCGTGCTTGGGCAGGCCGCCGCGCCGATTGAACTGGGGGAAGCAAATGGGAATGCCGCCGCGTATGGGAAAGGATCCATCCAGCACAGTCTGTGGGCTGAGGAACAAGCGCTCCTGCCCTTGCACCTGCCAGGACAGCGCCTGGGCGCCAAAGTCGCTCACGCGCAGGCTGTCGCCGCAGTCCAGCGCCAGCCGCGTGCAGTCCAGGCCGCGCCAGATTTCACGGGTAGCGCCCGCAAGCAGCTGCATGTTCATATCCATGGTCCTTGGTGCATCAAACCAGCATGTCCTCGCTCAGAGACACCCTGCAAGAGCCGCCCCGCAGCAGCGGTGTCGTCCCCCTCCGGCGCGCAGCGCCAAAGAGGGGGAGGGGGTAAAGCCGCTCAGGGGGTGTTTTCACTCCCCAGCGCATCCGCACGCGCTTGGCCTGCGGCGAAGTCCAGGTCACCGGTGTAGATGGCGCGTCCGCAGATCACACCTTCCACGCCTTCGCTCTCCACCGCGCACAGGGCTTCGATGTCGGCCATGCCGGCCAGTCCGCCCGAGGCAATGACCGGAATCTTCAGCGCCTGGGCCAGCTTCACGGTGGCGTCGATGTTGATGCCGGTGAGCATGCCGTCGCGGCCGATGTCGGTGTAGATGATGGATTCCACACCCCAGTCCTCGAAACGCTTGGCGGTGGAGATCACATCCTGGCCGGTGAGCTTGCTCCAGCCATCGATGGCGACCTTGCCGTCCTTGGCATCCAGGCCGACGATGATGTGGCCGGCAAAGGCGCTGCAGGCCTCCTGCAGAAAGCCCGGGTTCTTCACCGCAGCCGTGCCGATGATGAGGTATTCGATGCCCAGATTGATATAGCGCTCAATCGTGTCCAGGTCACGGATGCCGCCGCCCAGCTGCACGGGGATCTCGCCATTCACTTCCTTCAGAATGCTTTTGATCGCTGCCAAGTTCTTGGGCTGGCCGGCAAAAGCACCGTTGAGGTCCACCAGATGCAGGCGGCGGGCGCCAGCGCCCAGCCACTTGGCGGCCATGGCCCCTGGGTTGTCACCGAAGGTGGTGGATTGGTCCATGTCGCCTTGCTTGAGGCGTACGCATTGTCCGTCCTTGAGGTCAATGGCAGGGATAAGCAGCATGATGGTCAGCGGTCAGCAAAGAAATGGGCCGGTTCTGTACAGAGCTTGCGGCCCGGGTGGAAAAAGCCGTTGAAGCCCGTTAGGGCTTCCAGTGCAGAAAATTGCGGTACAGAGCCAGGCCCTGGTCGGCGCTTTTCTCGGGGTGAAACTGGGTGGCGAAAATATTATCGCGGGCTACGGCCGATGCAAACAAGCCACCGTAATCGGTGTGGCTGGCGCAATGCTCCGGCTGTGTCGCGCGAACATAAAAACTGTGCACGAAATAGAAGTAGCTGCCATCGGGAATGTCCCCCCAGATGGCGTGGCGCTGGCCTGCGTGGCTTTGGGGCTGCACCTGGTTCCAGCCCATTTGCGGCACCTTGAAGCGGCTGCCATCGGCCTGGATGCGGCCTTGCAGCTGAAAGCGTTGCACGCTGCCGGGGATCAGACCCAGGCCGGGCGTGTCGCCCTCCTCGCTGTGCTCAAGCAACATCTGCATGCCCACGCAGACGCCAAACAGCGGCTTGCTGGCGGCGGCTTCGAGCACGGCTTCCTGCATGCCGGAATCGCGCAGCGCGGCCATGCAGTCGCGCATGGCGCCCTGGCCGGGCAGCACCACGCGGCTGGCGGCCCGCACGACGGCGGGGTCCTGGGTGACGACCACGCGCACGGCACTGTCGGCCGCCGCGGCCATCACGGCCTGGGAGACAGAGCGCAGATTGCCCATGCCATAGTCGACCACGGCCACGGTATTGTTCACAGCATTCATAGCAGCCTAAGCGCTTGTAGCTTTGTTTTTCAATTCAAATCACTGCCAGTTCCGCGCCGTATGGGCGATGGCAGCTCCTTTTTTTACAGCGTGCCCTTGGTGGACGGCACCACACCCGCCATGCGCTCATCATGCTCCAGGGCAAAGCGCAGTGCGCGTGCAAAGGCCTTGAAGATGGTCTCGCACTGGTGGTGGGCGTTGAAGCCCTTGAGGTTGTCGATGTGCAGCGTCACACCGGCATGGTTCACAAAGCCCTGGAAGAATTCGTAGACCAGCTGGGTGTCCAGCTGGCCAATGCTGCCGGCGGTGAACTTCACATCCATGTGCAGGCTGGGACGGCCGGAGAAATCAATCACCACACGCGACAGCGCCTCGTCCAGCGGCACATAGGCATGGCCGTAGCGGCGTATGCCTTTTTTGTCGCCCACGGCCTTGGCAAAGGCCTGGCCCAGGGTGATGCCGATGTCTTCCACCGTGTGGTGGCCGTCGATGTGCAGATCACCCGCGCAGTCCACGTCCATGTCGATCAGGCCGTGGCGGGCAATCTGGTCCAGCATATGGTCCAGAAAGCCTATGCCCGAATGCAGGCTGGCCTTGCCCGTGCCGTCCAGGTTGATGCGCACCTGCACACGGGTTTCGGCGGTGTTGCGCTGGACTTCGGCCACGCGGGCGACGGTGCAGTCTGCAGCGGTGGAGGTGACGAGTGCGTTGCTCATAAAGACTCTTTCAATGCCGCCAGCATCTGGGCGTTTTCTTCGTGGGTGCCTACGGTCAGGCGCAGGCAGTTGGCCAGCAGCGGGTGCATGGCCGAGACATTTTTCACCAACACGCCACGCGCCTTCATGGCGGCCTGGGCCTGGCCTGCATTGCCCACGCGCAGCAGCACCATATTGGCTTCGGAGGGCCAGACCTTCTCCACCCCGGGCAGGGCACGCAGGGCATCAATCAGCGGCTGGCGCTCGGCGCGGATGGCGGCGGCCTGCTCGGCGTACAGGGCGGCATGCTCCAGCGCAAAGATGGCGGTTTCGCAATTCAGCACGCTGACGTTGTAGGGCGGGCGCACCTTGTCGATTTCATGCACCAGCGCGGCCGGGCCGATCAGATAGCCCAGGCGGACACCGGCCAGGCCGAACTTGGACAGCGTGCGCATCAAGAGCACATGCTGGTTGCGCGCGGGATCGGCCTGCATGCGGGACACCCAGCTGCGGCTGGCAAAGGGCTGGTAGGCCTCGTCCATCACCACCAGGCCGCCCACCTCGGCCACGGCGTCGATCACGGCCTGCACCTGGTCTTCGGGCCACAGCGTGGCCGTGGGGTTGTTGGGGTAGGCCATATAGGTGATGGCGGGGCGGTGCTTGGCGATGGCGGCCTGCATGGCGGGCACATCCAGCGCGAAATCCGCCGTCAGCTCCACGCCCACAAAGTCCAGGCCCTGCAGCTGGGCAGACAGCGGGTACATCACAAAGCCCGGCATGGGCGCCAGCATGGTGGCCCGTGCGCCTGCGGTGGGCTGGGCGGTGGCCAGCGCCATCAGGGTGATGATTTCGTCCGAGCCATTGCCCAGCAGCACGGCCGTGCCGGCCGGTGCGCCGGCATAGTCGGCCAGCATGTTCTTCAGCACCTCCAGGCGTTCGCCCGGATAGCGGTTCACTTCCAGCGCCCCGAGGCGCTCGCCCAGCTGCTGCTGCAGGGTCTGCGGCAGTCGGTAGGGGTTCTCCATGGTGTCCATCTTCAACAGGCCTTGTGATGCCTGGACATGGTAGCCCTGCATGGCGCGCACATCGGCGCGTATGCGTTGCAGGGCCTGGGTGGATGCGGGGGAAGCGGTCATGGGTGCACTTGGGTGAAAGAAGAAGCCGGAGGAAAGATTCACGGGGCCATGGCCTGCGGCGGCCATGCGGTCTGCGGCTCAGGCCTCCGAAGAAGGGGGCGCCTGGCGCAGCGGATGCAGCACAGTGACGCCACCAAACTCGGCGCCATGCGGCAGATGCAGGCTCAGCATGCGGTCGCAGCCGCTGTGCTGGGCACAGGCCACGGCCAGGCAGTCGCCAAAGGCCAGTTGGTGGCGGGCCTGCACGGCCCAGGCGGTTTCCAGCGTGGCGGCATCGGTTTTCCAGGGCGCCCAGGTCTGGTAGCGGCGGATGGCGGCGCGCGCATCGCCCTGGGGCAGGGGCACGGCGGCCATGGTCACCTGGTCATAGAACTCCACCAGCGCCTGGTTGCCGGTGCGGCCCCTGCGGCTGCGCCACAGCCGGTCCAGCCAGGCCAGTGTGGCGGTGTGCAAATCGCCACCGGCCACATCTTCGGCCGCGATCAACACCGAGGTATCGACAAACACCGGGTTCATGCGGCAGCTCCGGAATTCCTGTCTTTGGGGCCTGCTGCGCGCTCTACACCAGCAGAGCGCGCTATGGATTTTGCTGCCGATGCACCGACGGCAGCCTCAGCCTGCCAGCTGCGCTCGTCCGTGCGCCAGGCCAGGTAGGCTCGCTCGTAGGCGTCTTCGCGCTGCATCAGCTCGGCCATGAAATCACCCACCATGCGCGAGACACTGGTGCCGCGCCGGGCGGCTTCCACCCGCGCCCATTCGAGCACGCTGTCTTCCACGGTGATGGTGAGGTTCTTCATGCGGCCCATCGTACACGAAATCCGTGTAACACGAAATTCGTGTCGCACTTATTTCGTGCGACAAGCCAGGGCCTGCTGCGCCAGCTCGCCCACGCGGCGCAGCGCCGGCAGGTGCTGCTCGCTCCAGTCACCGCCCAGGCCTATGCGCAGGCCCTGGGGAAAACGCCCTGCCGTGCCAAACACCGAGCCGGGCGCCACCAAAATCTTCTCGGCCAGGCAGGCCTGGTGCAGCTGCAAAGCATCCACACCGCGCGGCAGCTCCAGCCACAGCAGCAGGCCGCCCGGTGGATCACTGACCCGCGTGCCCTGCGGGAAATGGCGGGCAATCACCTGGCGCGCCTGGTCCACCCGCACCGCAATCGCTGCGCGCAACTGGCGCATGGCCGCGTGGTGGCCGGTCTGGGTGATGAGGTCGGCCAAGGCCAGCTCCAGCACCGCAGACTGGCCGCCGGCATGCATGTCCTTGATGCGGCGCAGGGGTTCGGCCCAGCGTCCGGCCTCCACCCAGCCCAGGCGCAGGCCCGGGGCCAGGGTTTTGGAAAAGGAATGGCACAGCATCACATGGCCGGTGCTGTCATAGGACTTGAGGGTACGGCGCATGGTGTCGCCCTCGGCCAGGTCGGCATAGATGGCGTCTTCGATCACGGCCAGGCCATGCTGGGCCGCCATCTGCACCAGGCGTTTGCGCTCAGCCTGCGGCATGCAGCTGCCCAGCGGGTTGCTCAGCGTGGGCACCATCAGCAAGGCTTTGACGGGCTGGGTGTCCAGCGCCAGCTGCAGGGCATCCAGAGAAAGTCCATGGCGCGGATGGGTGGGAATCTCCAGCGCGCGCAGCTGCAAGGCCTGCAGCACCTCCAGAAACGAGAAATGCGTGGGCGACTCCAGGGCCACCACATCGCCGGGCCGGGTGACGGTACGCAGACACAGGGCCACGCTGTCCATGCAGCCGGCGGTGATGACAATGCGCTCCGGGTCCAGGCTGCAACCCAGGCCCACGGCATAGCGGGCCAGCGCACGGCGCGCGCCTGCATGGCCGCTGGTTTCGGGATAGGTGCACAGCAGATGGCGGTGCTGCTGCACGGCACGCGCCACGGCGCGGCGCACACGGTCGGTGTTGAGCAAATCCGGCCCCGGCGTGCCGCTGCTGAACGACACCATGCCCTCGGGCTGTGTGCGCCCCAGCACACGCTGGCCCAGCCAGTCCGGCTGCACCGCCCTGGGCCGGCGCACAGGCCTAGCCGTGCTGGGCTCGGGCAGCGCCACCGGGCGCGGCGCCACATAAAAGCCCGAGCGCGGGCGGGCCGTGATCAGCTGGGCATCTTCCAGCCAGTGCAAGGCCTGCACCACCGTGGCCTGGGCCACGCCATGCTGGCGCGCCAGCGCGCGTACCGAAGGCAGCTTGTCGCCCCGAGCCAGCGTGCCCTGGCGTATGCACTGGGCCAGGGGTTCGGCAATCTGCAAATACAGCGGGAGCGAGCGAGGGGATTCCATCCCCGCATTCTGTACTACAAATTTTTTCAGCTGCTAGTACAGAGCCCACGTGACCCGGGCAGTACAGCGCCGCCCTGCACCACGGCTGTATGGCTGCGGTTGGCACGGCGCTGCCACTGTTTTCCTGTGCGCCCCCGCACGACAGTGCAGACATGTACCAAGACCGCCTCTTGCCCGCTGCTGCACCATGCGCCTATTTCACGCCCCCGCCACCACCGCCCTGGCGCACACAGGCGCTGGCTGCGGACGCGCCGGTCCAACGCCTGCGCGTTCCCAAGCGCTGCATGGCCGTGCTGGAAAGCCTGCACGGCGCTGTGTGGTTGACCATGGCCGGCACCTTGGATGACCACTTTCTGGCACCAGGACAACGCCGCTACTGCCCCGGCCCTGCCCTGCTTTTTGTAGGTACCCAGGGACAGGAAGCGGCCACCGTGCGCTGGGTGCTACTCCACCCGGGCCAGCATGGGCCGGCATAAAAAAACCGCGCCCTGGGCGCGGTGTGTCGCATGCCGCATCAGCGGTATTGCGGTGGCGGCGCATAGGTGGGCGCAGGGTCACCAGGGAAGGCCGCAGGCGCAGGTTCGGTGCCTTGGGGGCGGGAGGGACGAACAGCGGGCTTGGGCTCACCCAGACGCACCTCGAACAGCGCAGCACCGATCACACCCACATTGCGCGCATCGCCTGCGGGTGTGTGGTTGGCGTAGGCTCGGCCTTTGTTGGCAAAGCGAAAAGCCGCCACCTCGTTCTGGCTTTTGCGGAAGCCGTCGATGCGCAGGGTTTCACCGGGGCGCAGCAAATAGCCGCTGCGCTGCATGCTGCCGGCCTGGCCGGTGAGCACATCCAGCCCGTCCACCGTGGCCACCACTTCGTAGCTGCGCTGGCTGTGGTTGGTGTAGACCAGCTCATAACGCTCGCCATGGCGGCCTGCAAGCTGGTAGTTCTGTGCACCGCGCGTGCTGAAGATGGGCAGCGCCTGGCCTTGTCCATCTTGCACAGCCCATTCCACATCGCCGTCTGCCAGCAGCACATTGAGCTGGCGGTCTGCCGTACCTCCCAAGGCCCGGCGAATGCTGGCTTCGTCCGAATACAGCAGCTGCGACAGCGCTTGCGGGCGATCGGGGTACAAGCGTGTGGCCTCCACGGACTGGGTGGCGGACGCACGCCCTTCCCCCCACTGCGTGCCCAGCGTGGAGGCGGCTTTGGCTGGTGCGCGGCTGGAAGCGGCTTCCGAGGCCTGCGCCCGCTCCGAGGCCGAATGCGGTGCACCGCAAGCCACCAGGCCCGCCGCAAGCAACATGGCGGCCAGCCAATGCCACCAGCGCAGGGAACTGGCCGTCTGGATAGATTTCATTGTGGTATTCCTTTTGAGGGTTGGCGCAAAAGCGGTGTCACCCCTGCGCTGCAGCGCCAAGTTTGCGGCAAAAGCGGACCGGCCGCCGTCAGCCAAGATCGGAAGTTGGCCGCACAGCGGGCATAAAAAAGCCGTGGCCCCGCCACGGCTGCGCTGCCAGCTGCAGTGCTTACTTCAGGCGCATCTCGGCGGCACGGGCATGGCCTTGCAGGCCTTCGCCATAGGCCAGCACGGCAGCGGTCTTGCCCAGGATTTGCGCACCGGCTTCGCTGACCTCGATCAGGCTGCTGCGCTTTTGGAAGTCGTACACGCCCAGTGGCGAGCTAAAACGCGCCGTGCCGCTGGTGGGCAGCACATGGTTGGGGCCGGCGCAGTAGTCGCCCAGGCTTTCCGAGGTGTAGGCGCCCAAAAAGATGGCGCCGGCATGCTTGAGCAGCGGCTCCCACTTGTGGGGGTCGCGGCTGGAGACTTCCAGGTGCTCGGGGGCAATGCGGTTGCTGATGGCGCAGGCCTCTTCCATGTCGCGCGTGAGGATCAGCGCGCCACGGTCGGTCAGGCTTTTGGCGATGATGGCCTTGCGCGGCATCTCGGGCAGCAGGCGGTCGATTTCGCGTTGCACGGCGACGATATAGGCCGCGTCCGGGCACAGCAAAATCGACTGGGCCAGCTCGTCATGCTCGGCCTGGCTGAACAAGTCCATGGCCACCCATTCCGCCGGCGTCGTGCCATCGGCCAGCACCAGGATTTCGCTGGGGCCGGCAATCATGTCGATGCCCACCTGGCCAAACACACGCTTTTTGGCGCTGGCCACATAGGCGTTGCCGGGGCCGGTGATCTTGTCCACTTTGGGCACGGTGGCCGTGCCGTAGGCCAGCGCGGCCACAGCCTGGGCGCCACCAATGGTGAAGGCGCGGTGCACGCCGGCCACATAGGCGGCGGCCAGCACCAGCGGGTTCTTGGCGCCCTGGGGCGTGGGCACGACCATGATGATGTCCTGCACACCAGCCACATGGGCGGGAATGGCATTCATCAACACGCTGCTGGGATAGGCCGCCTTGCCGCCGGGCACATAAATGCCCACGCGGTCCAGCGGCGTGACCTTCTGGCCCAGCAGGCTGCCGTCTTCATCGCGGTAACTCCAGCTTTCGCCGCAGGCTTTTTTCTGGGCTTCGTGGTAGCTCTTCACCCGGCGGGCCGCCGACTCCAGGGCCTCGCGCTGCTCGGTGGGCAGGCTGTCGAAAGCGGCCTTGAGTTCGGCCTGGCTCAGCTCCAGCGCCGCCATGCTGTCCACCGTCAAACCGTCAAAACGGGCCGTGTATTCCAGCACGGCGGCATCGCCGCGCTTTTGCACATCGGCCAGGATGTCGGCCACGCGCTGTTCGATGGCTGCATCCTGGTCCGCCGACCAATGCAGACGCTGCGCAAAATCATGCTCGAATTGGGCATCAGCGGTTGACAGGTGGGCGGGAGCAGCTACGAATTCCATAGTATTTACCGGTGGAGAGAATCAGTTGTTTTTGGCGGCAACCGCCTGCGTGAATGCATCGATGATGTGGCGCAGCGGAGCCTGCTTGAGCTTGAGCGAGGCCTGGTTGACCACCAGGCGCGAGCTGATGTCCATGATGGGCTCGACCTCGACCAGGTCATTGGCCTTGAGCGTGTTGCCGGTGGAGACCAGGTCGACGATGGCGTCGGCCATGCCAATCAGCGGCGCCAGCTCCATGGAGCCGTAGAGCTTGACCATGTCCACGTGCACGCCCTTCTGGGCAAAGAAGTTGCGGGCAATCTCGGGGTACTTGGTGGCAATGCGCAGACGCGCCCCCTGCTTGACGGCCAGTGCATAGTCAAAGCCGTTGCGCACGGCCACGCTGACGCGGCATTTGGCGATCTGCAGATCCAGCGGCTGGTACAGGCCCTGGCCGCCATGCTCGATCAGCGAATCCAGACCGGACACGCCCAGGTCGGCACCGCCATACTGCACATACACCGGCACGTCGGAGGCGCGCACCAGCACCACGCGCACATTGGCCTGGTTGGTGTCGAAAATCAGCTTGCGCGACTTTTCCACATCCTCGGTCACCACAATGCCGGCAGCAGCCAGCAGGGGCACGGTTTCTTCAAAGATACGGCCCTTGGACAGGGCGATGGTCACGGGTGCGGCAGCGGTCATTGGGTCACCCGTTCGATATCGGCGCCCAGGGCGCGCAGTTTGTCTTCCATGCGGTCATAGCCACGGTCCAGGTGGTAGATGCGGTCCACCAGGGTTTCGCCTTCGGCCACCAGGCCGGCGATGACCAGGCTGGCCGAGGCGCGCAAATCGGTGGCCATCACGGTGGCGCCGGTCAGGCGCTTGCCGCCTTCGAGGTGAGCCACGCGGCCGTCCACGGTGATGTTGGCGCCCAGGCGCAGCATCTCGTTGACATGCATGAAGCGGTTTTCAAAAATGGTCTCGGTCACCACGCTGGAGCCCTGGGCCACCAGGTTCAGCGCCATGAACTGGGCCTGCATATCGGTGGGGAAACCGGGGTATTCGGTAGTGCGAAAGCTCTGGGCCTTGAGCGGGCCGTTGGAGGCGACCTTCAGGCCGTCCTCCACAGGCTCCACCTGCACGCCCGCATCCTTGAGCTTGTCGATCACGGCGCCCAGGTGATCGGCGCGCGCATGGTGCAGCAGCGCCTGGCCACCGGCAGCGGCCACGGCACACAAAAAGGTGCCGGCCTCGATGCGGTCGGCCACCACCTGGTGGGTGCAGCCGTGCAGCTTGTCCACGCCCTGGATCACGATGTGGCTGGTGCCATGGCCCGTGATCTTGGCGCCCATCTTGATCAGCATCTCGGCCAGGTCGGTGATTTCCGGCTCCATGGCGGCGTTTTCCAGCACGGTTTCGCCGTCGGCCAATGCAGCGGCCATCAGAAAGTTTTCGGTGCCCGTGACCGTCACCATGTCGGTGGTGATGCGCGCGCCCTTCAGGCGGGTCTGGCCTGCGGGCAGACTGGCGTGCATATAGCCGTTTTCCACGGTGATGATGGCACCCATGGCCTGCAAGCCCTTGATGTGCTGGTCCACCGGGCGCGAACCGATGGCGCAGCCGCCGGGCAGCGAGACCTTGGCGTGGCCAAAGCGGGCCAGCAGCGGGCCCAGGGCCAGCACCGAGGCGCGCATGGTCTTGACCAGCTCATAGGGCGCTTCGGGGTTCAGGCTGTCAGGGGCGACAAAACTCATGCCACCGCGCTCGCCATGGGTCTCGGTCTGCACGCCCATGTTGTCCAGCAGACGGCGCATGGTGGCCACGTCATGCAGGCGCGGCACGTTGTGCAGGTGCACGGGCTCGTTGGTGAGCAGTGCGGCGCACATTTCCGGCAGGGCAGCGTTCTTGGCGCCGGAGATGGTGACTTCGCCCTGCAGCGGGCGGCCACCGTGAATCTTGAGTTTGTCCATTGCAGACAGCCTTATGAGTCGAACAAGGCTGCAGCGCTTTTTGTGATTGCGCTCGCAGCTATTAATCCAGTAGTGAAAGGAGCGGACCGAAAGCGCTTACTGCCCAGCCTGCTTGGCCCATTCTTCAGGGGTATAGGTTTTCATCGACAGCGCATGCACCTCGTCGGTGGCCATGCGGTTGCCCAGCGTGGCATAGACCAGGCGCTGGCGGCCCAGCAGGCGCTGGCCCTCGAACGCGGCCGAGACGATGGTGGCAAACCAGTGGCGGCCATCGCCCTCGAGTGCAATGTGCTCGCAGGCCAGGCCGGCGCTGATGATGTCTTTGAGTTGGTCTGCAGTCATTTCAGTTCAATTATCCAGTAGCGCTCTGCGCAAAACCTCGGGCCCCATGCTCAGCCTGTGCAAGCCGCCCCTGTCAGGGCTTCGCACAAGGGCCGCCCCGCTGCGCGAGTGCCGTCCCCTTCGGCACAGCCGAAAAAGGGGGCGCGCAGCGGCTCAGGGGCTGTTTCATTCCAAGGGCTTAGCCTCTAATTTTGTAGCCCGTGCGCAGCAGGTGCACGGCCAGGGCACTGACCAGCAGCCAGGCACCGCCCACGATGGCCAGGCTGGTCCAGGGGGACGCATCGCTCAGGCCGAAGAAGCCGTAGCGAAAGCCATCGATCATGTAGAAGAAGGGATTGAAATGGCTGACCTGCTGCCAGAACGGCGGCAGCGAATGGATGGAATAGAACACACCCGACAGAAACGTCATGGGCATGATCAAAAAGTTCTGAAAGGCCGCCATCTGGTCGAACTTGTCGGCCCACAGTCCGGCAATCAGGCCCAGCGTGCCCAACAGCGCCGCGCCCAGAAAGGCGAAGGCGATGATCCACAGCGGCGCCACAGCCACGGCCGGTGTGAAGAACAGGGTGACGATATAGACCCCCAGGCCCACCACCAGGCCACGCACCACCGAGGCGCCCACAAAGGCCACAAACCAGGCCCAGTGCGACAGCGGCGTGAGCAAGATGAACACCACGCTGCCCATGATCTTGCTTTGCACCAGGCTGGAGGAGCTGTTGGCAAAAGCGTTTTGCAGCACGCTCATCATCACCAGGCCGGGCACCAGAAAGGCGGTGTAGCTGAGGCTGCCGTAGACCTTGATATGGCCGTCCAGCACATGGCCGAAGATCAGCAGATACAGCACGGCCGTGAGCACGGGCGCGGCCACGGTCTGGAAGCTCACCTTCCAGAAGCGCAGGATTTCTTTGTAGAACAGGGACTGCCAGCCTTGCATAACTCTTGCGCCCTCAGGCGGCCCCCTTCATCACTTGCAAAAACACGTCTTCCAGGTCGGCACGGCGGATTTCCATGTCTTCCATGGCCACGCCGGCTTGGCGCAGCGCGGCCAGATAGGCCTCGATGTCGTTCGGCCCCTGGGCCGGCAGCTGCACCACGCGGCCGGTGACACGTGCCACCGGCAGCAGTTGCGCGGGCAAGGCCTGGTCGGTCTTGAACTGCAGCACATTGGCCGAAGCGGTTTTCAGCAGATTGGAGGTGTCGTCCAGCGCCACGATCTGGCCGTTTTTGAGCATGGCGATGCGGTTGCACAGCGCCTCGGCCTCTTCCAGGTAATGGGTGGTCAGCAGCACCGTGTGGCCCTGCTTGTTGAGCTGGGCAATGAAATGCCACAGCGTCTGGCGCAGTTCCACGTCCACGCCGGCCGTGGGCTCGTCCAGCACGATGATGGGGGGCTTGTGCACCAGGGCCTGGGCCACCAGCACACGGCGCTTCATGCCGCCCGAGAGCTGGCGCATATTAGCCGTGGCCTTGTCGGCCAGACCCAGGTTCTCCAGCAGTTCGTCAATCCAGGCGTCGTTGTTTCTGACACCGAAGTAGCCGGACTGCAGCCGCAAGGTCTCGCGCACATTGAAGAAGGGGTCAAACACCAGCTCCTGCGGCACCACGCCCAGCGCACGGCGTGCGGCAGCAAAGTCGGCCTGCACGTCGTGGCCCTGTACGCGCACCCGGCCCGTGGTAGCCCGGGTCAGGCCCGCGAGAATGCTGATCAAAGTGGTCTTTCCCGCGCCGTTAGGCCCGAGCAGACCGAAGAATTCGCCTTCGCCAATGTCCAGGCTGACCTCTTGCAGGGCCTGAAACGCCCCTTTGGGCGTGCGGTAGGTCTTGGAGACGGATTGAAATGAGACGGCAGACATAGGCAGCCGTCCATTTTAAGTGCAGACCCCGTTTGCGTGCCCGCAGCCCGGCAAGATGGGCTTGCAAACGCTGGGCCGGGGACAGGCTGCAGCCGGGTTATGCCCCGCTCAGGCCAGCTCGTCGGCCGCGGCGCTCACCGGCAGCCCGAGCAAGCCATCGACGCCGTAAACATGGGCCATGGACAACATGCCGGCCGGCAGATTGCGCAACTCCAGCACCTGCTGACGGCTTTGCGTCAGGCGCCGGCATTCCAGCAGCAGCGCCAGCGTGGCCGAGTCAAAACGCTGTATGGCTGCGGCATCCAGCACCACAGGCGCTGAGGCCTGGGCTTCGATCTGGCGACGCAGCTGCGGCAGCAGCGCGGCTGCCTGGTCGCCATCCAGCTGGGCCGGCAGGGCGATCTGGCTCATTGGCCAGCCTTGGCCGGCATGGTGCTGCGGCTGGCCAGGGTGTTGATCAGGCCGTCGACACCGTTTTTGTTCAGCTCTTCAGCGAACTGGGTGCGATAGGTTTCCACCAGCCACACGCCCAACACATTGAAGTTGTAGACCTTCCAGCCCTCGGGCTTTTTCTCGAGGCGGAAGTCCAGGGCCACCGGCTCGCCCTTGCCACGAACTTCGGTGCGCACCAGCACATCGGTATCGCCTGCGGCCATGCGCAGCGGCTTGACGACCACGGTCTGGTCCGTCACCTGGGCCAGGGCACCGGCATAGGTGCGCATCAACAGCTTCTTGAACTCGGTTTGCAAGCGCTCTTGCTGCGCCGGTGTGGCCTGGCGCCACTTGGGGCCCACGGCCGCCGAGGTCATGCGGCGGAAGTTCACATTCGGCAGCACTACCTGGTCCACCAAGGCGGTGATCTTGGCCATGTCGCCGGAACGCAGAGCGGGGTCGGCCTTGATGGTTTCCAGCACATCGGTCGACAGGCGCTTGATCAGCGCATCCGGCGCCTCGTCGGCGGCCTGGACAGCCAGGGGAATGCAGGCGGCAGCAGCCAAGGCCACCAGGGATTGCACGGAAGTACGGCGGTTGATCATCATCATGTCCTTTTCAATCGGCAGGCCGGGCCTGCACTGCCAGCCAATGCCTTGCTATGCCGCCATAGCAGGCATGTGCTTGGCGTTCACTCCTCTTCGGGCGGCAGCTTGCCTGCGTCCATGTCCTCAATCCTGCCGTCACTGCCACGGTTCTGGCGCGATTGCAGGTAGAAGTCACGCATCAGCGCATAGCGGTCCAGGGCCACGGCATCCACCATATCGCCAGCCTGAAGCAGACGCGCACGGTCGTCCACCACCTTCAGGCCCAGCAGGCTGTTGCGGTGAGAGATAGGGTGCATATCGCTCAGCACATAGCCCTTCCAGTCCACGGGCAGGGCCACGGTGTCGCGCACGGTGGAGGGGCCCATAAATGGCAGCACCAGATAAGGCCCGGGCTTGATGCCCCAGGCACCCAGCGTGCGGCCAAAGTCCTGCTTCTGGCGGTCCACCCCCATGGCGGTGGCGATATCCAACAAGCCGCCCAGGCCCAGCACCGTGTTGGTGGAGAAGCGCACCACGTGGTTGTAAGCCTGCTCGCCATTGCCCTGCAGCAAATGGTTCACCAGGGACCACAGATCACCCAGGTTGCCAAAGAAATTCCCCACGCCCAGGCGCACAGGCTCGGGGGTTACGGCCTTGTAGCCCGTGGCCACAGGCTTGAGCACCGCATCATCGACACCGTCGTTGAACGACTGCATCTTGCGGTTGAAAGACTCATAAGGGTCTTGGGGGTTGCTGCCCGTGGCGGCGCAGCCACCCAGGGCCAATGCAGCGGCCGCAACCGCGGCCATCGCGCCGGTGCGCGCCCAGGAAAAAGAAAGGTTTTGCTTACTCATCGTGCTTTACTGTCCGATTGCATGCGCTGCGCCGGCCGGGGCAGCGGGCTCGGCGGCGGGGGTCGACGCCCCCTGCTCTGCCTTGCCATAGAGGAACTGGCCGATCAGATTCTCCAGCACCACCGCCGATTGGGTGGAGGTGATGCGATCACCGGCTTTGAGGTCTTCTTCGTCAGCCCCGGCTTCGATGCCGATGTACTGATCGCCCAACAGGCCGCTGGTGAGAATCTTCAGCGAGCTGTCCTTGGGAAACTTGTAGCGCTCTTCCATCACCAGACTCACGCTGGCCTGAAAGGTCTGGTCGTCAAAGGTGATGGCCTCCACACGCCCCACCACCACACCCGCGCTCTTGACCGCGGCCTTGGGCTTGAGCCCGCCGATATTGTCAAAGCGGGCCGAGACGCCATAGCCTTTTTGAAAATTCAGATTCAACAAATTGGCCGATTGCAGCGCCAGAAACACCAGCGCCGCAGCACCGATCAGCACGAACAAGCCAACCCACACATCATTTTTGGATTGCTGCATTTATCCCTATCCCTTGGTTTGCGCGGCCATGCCGCTTCAGACGGTAAACATCCAGGCGGTCATCAGGAAGTCCAGCCCCAGCACTGCCAGCGAGGCCATCACCACCGTGCGCGTAGTCGCGCGCGACACACCCTCTGGTGTCGGCTTGGCCACATAGCCCTGCAGCAACGCCACAAAGGTCACGGCCACGCCAAACACCAGGCTCTTGAATACCCCATTGCCCAGGTCATCCCACCAGTCCACGCCAGACTGCATCTGGCCCCAGAAGGCACCGGAATCCACACCGATCATCAGCACACCGACGATCCAGCCGCCCAGCACGCCTACGGCGCTGAACACTGCCGCCAGCAGCGGCATGGTCACCACCCCGGCCCAGAACCGGGGCGCCAGAATGCGCTTGACCGGGTCCACGGCCATCATTTCCATGGCCGACAGCTGTTCACCGGCCTTCATCAGGCCGATTTCCGCCGTCAAGGCCGTGCCGGCACGGCCGGCAAACAGCAAGGCGGTGACCACGGGGCCCAGCTCGCGCAGCAGGCTCAGGGTGACCATCATGCCCAGAGCTTCGGCCGAGCCATAGCGCTGCAGGATGTAATAGCCCTGCAGGCCCAGCACAAAGCCCACGAACAGGCCGGAGACGCCAATGATGGCCAGCGAGTAATTGCCCAGGAAGTGGATCTGGTCACCCGTCAGCCGAAAGCGCCGCAGCGCCTCGGGCAGCAGTCCCAGCAGACGGGCGAACAGGCGTGCGCCTTGGCCCAGATCGATCAATTTGCCGCGTACGGCCATGCCTATGCGTGCGGGATGCAGCCAGTTCATCGCTCCCCCCCCTGGCGGCCTGCGCTGCCGAAATCGGCTTCCAGCGAAGGCGCGGCGTAGTGAAAGGGCACGGGCCCGGTCGGGCGGGCATGCACAAACTGCTGCACCAAGGGGTCTGGGTGCTGCATGACCTCTTCGGGCGTTCCCTGGGCGGCCACACCGCCCGCGCCCAGAATCACCACATGGTCGGAAACGCGGAAGGTCTCTTCCACATCGTGAGAAACCAAGATGGTGGTCAGCCCCATGGCGTCGTTGAGCGTGCGAATCAGCCGCGCCGAGGTGCCCAGGGAAATGGGGTCCAGCCCTGCAAAAGGCTCGTCATACATCAGCAGCTCCGGGTCCAGCGCCATGGCGCGTGCCAGGGCCACGCGGCGGGCCATGCCGCCGGAGATTTCACTGGGCATCAGCTCACGCGCGCCACGCAGGCCTACGGCGTGCAGCTTCATCAGCACAATGTCGCGCACCATGGAGGGCGGCAACTGGGTGTGCTCGCGCAGCGGAAAGGCCACGTTGTCGAACACGTCCATGTCGGTAAACAGAGCGCCGAACTGGAACAACATGCCCATGCGCCGGCGGGCGCCGTACAGGCTGGCCTGGTCCATCTGCCCCACATCCTGGCCGTCGAACAGCACCTGGCCCTGCTGGGCGCGGTACTGCCCGCCGATCAGGCGCAGCACCGTGGTCTTGCCGCCACCGGAGGCACCCATCAGCGCCGTCACCTTGCCGCGCGGCACCGACAGCGAGAGGTCGCGCAAAATAGTCCGTTCGCCATAGCCGAACGTGACATTGTGCAGCTCTACCAGAGAAGGAGATGGAGACATCAGGGATTCAAGCTTCCTTGGACCGAAACATTACATTGTGCGGGTTCCACCCCATGGTCCGCCAGTATGGCCACCCATAAACATACATTCATGTATGTTTATAGCAAAAGCGCTTGCACCATGTAGCACAAGCACTTGCGTCAGGTTGTAGGACGGTTAACGGGCCAGGCTGTCAGCCCAATGGCGCTGCAACCGTTGCTGCATCACAACATATTGTGCAAAAAGGCGCGGGTGCGGGCCTGCTGTGGACTGGCAAAAAAGGCCGCCGCAGGGCCCTGCTCCACGATATGGCCGCCGTCCATGAAGATGACGCGGTTGGCCACCTCGCGGGCAAAACCCATTTCATGGGTCACCACCAACATGGTCATATGCTCCTCGGCCAGCCCGCGCATGGTGCGCAGCACTTCGCCGGTCAGCTCCGGGTCCAGGGCCGAGGTGGGCTCGTCAAACAGCAAGATGTCCGGGTCCATGGCCAGCGCACGGGCAATGGCCACACGCTGCTTTTGACCACCCGAGAGGCGGTTGGGATAGGCATCGCGCTTTTCCAGCAGGCCCACCTTCTTTAGGAGCGCCTCGGCCTTGGGCACGATGGCTTCGCGCTTCATGCCCTTGACCTGTATGGGCGCTTCAATGATGTTCTCCAGCACCGTGAGGTGGGGGAAGAGATTGAAGGACTGGAACACCATGCCCATCTTGCGGCCGATCTTGCGGATCTCGGCCTCGCTCACATACTGGGCCTTGGCCTCGCCTTCGGAGCGGGCCAACACCTCACCCTCAATGCTGATGGTGCCGCGGTCAATCGTCTCCAGGTGGTTCAGGCAACGCAAAAACGTGCTCTTGCCTGAGCCCGATGGGCCGATCACGGCCACCACCTCACCGCGTTGCAGCTCCAGAGACACGCCCTTGAGCACCGGTGTGCCGGCAAAACCCTTGTGGATGTCCTGGGCGGAAATCATTACTTCAGTTGCCACTGCCATCTCCGTTTTTCATAGTGCTGTACGCCATTTGCATCGCCCCCAAGCCAGGGACCGCGCGCAAGGGCCGCCCCGCAGCGAGGCTGTCGCCCCCCAGAGAGGGGGAAGCCTCAAAGCGGCTCAGGGGGTCACTCATACCTCGCATGGCGCTTTTCCAGGTATTGGAAGCCCCAGGTCAGCACCAGCGTCATCGCCAGATAGAAGACCCCTGCCACGATGAAGGGGGTAAACGTGAAGTCGCGCTGCACCACGCCGCGCGCCACGCGCAGCAGGTCGTTCAGGGCCAGCACATAGATCAGCGAGGTGTCCTTGACCAGGGTGATGGTCTCGTTGCTGACCGGGGGCAGAATGCGGGACCACATCTGGGGCAGGACGATGCGGCGCATGGTCTGGGCATAGCTCATGCCCAGCACCTTGGCGCCTTCATACTGGCCACGGTCCACCGACTGAATGCCGGCGCGGAAGATCTCCGCAAAGTAGGCGGCGTAGTTCAGCGCAAAGGCCACCACGGCGGCCGGAAAATCGGGCAGGCGAATGCCCACGCCCGGCACAAAAGGCAGGGCGTAATAGACAAACAGCAGCTGCAGCATCAGCGGCGTGCCGCGCATCAACCAGATATAGCCCCCCACCAGGGCGCTGAGCGCCCGAAAGCGGGAGATGCGCATCAGCGCCAGCGCCAGACCCAGGGGAATGGACAACACCAGCGTGATGACAAACAGTTTGAGAGTGACCAGGGCCCCATCGGTCATGGGCCCCAACAGCGAAATTACGTAATCCATCAACAGGCCTTCAAGGTGGCGCTTGGGTGGTTGGCAGCTGCCACAGGCACAGGCGCCAGACATGCCAAAGAGAAACCTCCCCACGCATGCCCGGACGCGATTGTCCTCGCAAAGCAAAAAAAACCGGCAATGCCAGGCATTGCCGGTGCCATACAGTCAAAAAATTCAGTTCACCAGGGCGCTTGCACTGCCTACATCGCATGCAGCGGGTGCTGTCCATGCCAGGGCACCGCGCAAGGGCCGCCCCGAAGCGCCGGTGCCGTCTCCCTCCGGCGAAGCCAGAGAGGGGGAGGACGCAAAGCGGCTCAGGGGGTGCATCACGCTCAATGCTTGATGACGTCAGCGCCAAACCACTTCTGTGCGATTTCAGCGGCCTTGCCGTCCTTCTTCATCTCGGTCAGCACGTCGTTGACCTTGTTGCGCGTGGCTTCGTCGTCCTTGCGGAAGCCCACGCCGTAGTCTTCGGTGCCGAAGTCATCGCTCAGCACGGTGTAGTTGTCAGGCTTTTTGTTCACCAGGTAACGGCCCACCACTTCATCGACCACCACCACGTCCAGGCGGCCGGTTTCCAGGTCCATCAGCGCGGCAATGTTGTCACCAAAGAGCTTGGTTTCCTTGAACTGCTTGTGCAGTTCGGTGTCCTTTTCCATGGCGGTCACGGCGCTGGAGCCTTCCTGGGCACCCACGACCTTGCCGGCCATATCGGCCTTGCCCTTGATGGGCGAGCCAGCCTTCACGATGATGATCTGCTTGTTCACCATGTAGGGGTCGGAGAACAGAATCTTTTCCTTGCGGGCTTCCAGAATGGTCAGGCCATTCCACAGCGCATCCACGCGCTTGCCCAGCAGCTCGGCTTCCTTGGCGTTCCAGTCGATGGGCTTGAATTCCACTTCGATATTGGCGCGCTTGGCCACTTCATTGGCCATGTCGATGTCAAAGCCCACCAGTTGGTTCTTCTCGTCACGGAAGCCCATGGGCGGGAAGTTATCGTCCAGGCCCACCACCAGCTTGGTGGCAGCGACGGGTGCGGGAGCGGCATCCGGAGCGGCAGTGGTCGCTGCAGGTTCGTTCTTGCCGCAAGCGGCCAGCAGAGCAGTCAGGGCCACCGTGGCCAGGAGGGTGCGTTTTTTCATGGTGTAGAAAGAGCTGAAGTGAAGGAAAACCTGCCATCGGTGCAAGCGCGCTCTGTACCCAGGAAATGCCAGAAAAAAGGATTCCCAGGTGAATGCGTGAAAAGCCATCTGCAGCCGGATGAATCCGCTATTGTCGCGCAGAGCGCGGCCCTGCGCACTCCATTTCCGCATGACCATGCCCCGCCCACCCCTCTCCCTGGCGTCCGCTGTACCGCCTGCTGACCCCGCAACGCCCATGAAAACCACGCTGCCGCCCGCACTGGTGCAGGCCTATCGCCAGGCCTGGTATGAGGTGTGGCTTCCGGCATCGGGCCAAATGTCCAGCCAGGTGCAGGACACCCCCAGCCTGCTGCAGGTGGATGTGGCCCATGCGCCACTGCGCCAGACCATGCAACGACTGAACGCACGCCAAGCCTGTCTGCTGACTGCCTGTAACCCCAGGGGGCAGTTGCTGCCAGCCGCCGAAAACACCCGGCGCATGCAGGCCCTGCGCCAGGCCTTGCAGGCCGAAGGCTGGACCTGGACCCCGGCCCTGGGCCGCGACCCCCTGGGCCAATGGCCGGGCGAGGAGAGCCTGTTGATCTGGCATATGGACCGCGCCCAGGCCCGCTACTGGGGCCGGCAATGGGCGCAAAACGCCGTGCTGGTCTTTGGCGATGACGCCATTCCCCGACTGGAATGTCTGCGCTGAGTTTGTAAAAAAGATAGCAGCCATAGCGCTCATGTTGTACATCTCACACATAAAGCGCATGTAAACCAAGTGGGCAAGCGCTATAGGCGCTCCTGTATGTGAAGCATGAAAAAGGGCGCTCTCCAGCGCCCTTGGCATGTATTCGGCGGTGACTCAACGCGGCAACTGGCTCGTACCCATCAAAAACTCGTCCACTGCGCGCGCGGCTTGCCTGCCTTCACGGATGGCCCACACCACCAGGGATTGGCCACGGCGGATATCGCCTGCGGCAAACAGCTTGCGCACACTGGTGGCATAGCCGCCCGTGAAATCGGTGCTGGCCTTGGCGTTTCCGCGTGCGTCCTTGTCCACGCCAAAGGCGTCGAGCACGGTCTGCACGGGGCTGACAAAGCCCATGGCCAGAAACACCAGATCGGCCTTGAGAATTTGCTCGGAGCCTGCCACCTCGGTCATCTTGCCGTCCTTGAATTCCAGGCGCACGGTCTTGATGGCGGTGAGCTGGCCCTTCTCGCCCATGAATTCCTTGGTAGCAATGGCGAACTCGCGCTCGCAACCTTCCTGGTGGCTGGAGCTGGTGCGCAGCTTGAGCGGCCAGTAAGGCCAGACCAGGGGCTTGTGCTCCTGCTCGGGCGGCATGGGCATCAACTCCAGCTGGGTCACGCTGGCCGCACCGTGGCGGTTGGATGTACCCACGCAGTCGCTGCCGGTGTCGCCACCGCCAATCACCACCACATGCTTTCCGTCCGCACGGATCTGGCCCTTGTACTTGCCCTCTGCCGTGGTCTTGTTTTGCTGCGGCAAAAACTCCATGGCGAAATGCACGCCCTTGAGCTCGCGACCGGGCACGGGCAGGTCGCGCGATTGCTCGGCACCACCGGTGAGCAGCACGGCGTCGAACTCGGCCATCAAAGTTTCAGGGGCAATGGTTTCCTTGGACCAGTTGGTCACCTTGCTGTCCTTGCCCAGGCCGTCCTTGCCCGCCACCAGCACGCCGGTGCGAATCTTCAGGCCCTCTGCCACCAGTTGCTCCACGCGGCGGTCGATGTGGGATTTGTTCAGCTTGAAGTCGGGGATGCCGTAGCGCAGCAGGCCGCCGACCTGGTCGTTCTTCTCGAACAGTGTCACATCGTGGCCGGCGCGCACCAGTTGCTGGGCTGCAGCCAGGCCGGCCGGGCCGGCGCCCACCACGGCGACCGTCTTTCCGGTCTGCAGCTTGGGCAGCAGGGGCTTCACCCAGCCTTCGGCCCAGGCGCGGTCGATGATGGCGTGCTCAATCGACTTGATGCCTATGGCATCGCCATTGATATTGGCCACGCAAGCCGCCTCGCAGGGTGCGGGGCAGATACGGCCGGTGAACTCGGGGAAGTTGTTGGTGCTGTGCAGCACCTGGATGGCGTTGGCCCAGTCACCCCGGTACACCAGGTCGTTGAAGTCCGGAATGATGTTGTTGACCGGGCAGCCGTTGTTGCAAAACGGTGTGCCGCAGTCCATGCAGCGTGCGCCCTGGATCTTGGCCTGCTCGGGCGTCAATGCAATGACGAATTCTTGGTAGTGTTTGAGACGTTCCGCAACAGGGGCATAGCCCTCTTCGATGCGCTCGTACTCCATAAAGCCGGTGCTCTTACCCATGGTGTGTATTCCTTGAAATCTTTGTTCGCGTAGGCGGTGCGGTGGTCGAGCCGACCACCGCGCTCAGGCCGCTATTACTTGGCTGCTACCGCTTCTTTTTTGGGAGTGGCCGGCGCAGATGCAGCTTGCTTGTCCTTTTGTTTGCGTTCATAGATTTCGCCGAGGGCACGCTTGTACTCGCTGGGGAAGACCTTGACGAACTTGGCACGCGCTGCGGCCCAGTTGTCCAGCAGGTCACGGGCGCGTTGCGATCCGGTCCAGCGGCTGTGGGCCTCGACCAGGGCACGCAGCTGCTGCTCGTCGCTCTGGCCGTGGTGCCACACGCCAGGGTCGATGCTGCTGACGAACTCGTCGTGGGGCAGCACTTTCTCCAGCTTCACCGATGCGGTGTTGCAACGCTCGGCAAACTTGCCGTCTTCGTCGTAGACATAGGCCAGGCCGCCGCTCATGCCAGCGGCAAAGTTGCGGCCGGTCTTGCCCAGCACCACCACGGTGCCACCAGTCATGTATTCGCAGCCATGGTCACCCACGCCTTCGACCACCGCCGTGGCGCCGGACAGGCGCACGGCAAAGCGTTCACCGGCCACGCCACTGAAAAAGGCCTCGCCCCGGGTGGCACCAAACATCACGGTGTTGCCCACGATGGTGTTGGCCACCGAGCTGCCGCGGAATTCGCGGCTGGGCCGCACCACCACGCGACCGCCGGACAGGCCCTTGCCGGTGTAGTCATTGGCCTCGCCGGTCAGGTTCAGCGTGATGCCCTGGCACAGAAAGGCGCCAAAGGACTGGCCGCCCGTGCCCTCGAAGTGGATGCGGATGGTGTCGTCCGGCAGGCCTTCGGCATGGGCGCGGGTCACGGCGCCGGAGAGCATGGCGCCCACGGAGCGGTTCACATTGCGCGCCACTTCCATCAGGCGCACCTTCTCGCCGTTTTGAATCGCGGGCTGGCAGCGCTCGATCAGCTTCACATCCAGGGCCTTATCCAACAGGTGATCCTGTTTGTCGACATGAAAACGCGCCACATCGGCCGGCACATCGGGCTGGTAGAACAAGCGGCTGAAGTCCAGGCCCTGGGCCTTCCAGTGTTCGATGCCCTTCTTGGTGTCTAGCAGGTCGCAGCGGCCCACCAGCTCATCGAATTTGCGCAGGCCCAGCTGGGCCATGATCTGGCGCACTTCTTCGGCGATGAAGAAGAAGTAATTCACCACATGCTCGGGCTTGCCAGTGAACTTGGCGCGCAGCACCGGGTCTTGTGTGGCCACGCCCACGGGGCAGGTGTTGAGGTGGCATTTGCGCATCATGATGCAGCCCTCCACCACCAGGGGTGCGGTAGCAAAGCCGAATTCATCGGCGCCCAACAGCGCACCAATCACCACATCGCGGCCGGTCTTCATCTGGCCGTCGGCCTGCACGCGGATGCGGCCGCGCAGGCGGTTCAGCACCAGGGTTTGCTGGGTTTCCGCCAGGCCGATTTCCCAGGGACCACCGGCATGCTTGATGGAGGACAGCGGCGATGCACCGGTGCCGCCGTCGTGGCCGGCGATCACCACATGGTCGCTCTTGCACTTGGCCACGCCGGCTGCAATCGTGCCTACGCCGACTTCGGACACCAGCTTGACCGAGATGTCAGCATGCGGGGCCACGTTCTTCAAATCGTGAATCAGCTGTGCCAGGTCTTCGATGGAATAGATGTCGTGGTGGGGCGGGGGCGAGATCAGACCCACGCCGGGCACGGAGTAGCGCTGCATGCCGATGTATTCGGACACCTTGCCGCCTGGCAACTGGCCGCCTTCACCGGGCTTGGCGCCCTGGGCCATCTTGATCTGGATCTGGTCGGAAGACGACAGGTACTCGGCCGTCACCCCAAAGCGGCCGGAAGCCACCTGCTTGATCTTGGAGCGCAGGCTGTCGCCTGCGCGCAGTTCAATGTCGGACTCCACCTGGGCCTTGCCGATGATGGAGGCCAGCGTATCGCCCTGTTGGATGGGGATGCCCTTCAACTCATTGCGGTAGCGCTTGGGGTCTTCGCCGCCTTCGCCGGTGTTGCTCTTGCCGCCAATGCGGTTCATGGCCACGGCCAGCGTGGCATGGGCCTCGGTGGAGATGGAACCCAGCGACATGGCGCCAGTGGCAAAGCGCTTGACGATCTCGGAAGCCGGCTCCACCTCGTCCACGGGAATGGCCGTGGCGGGGTCGCACTTGAACTCGAACAGGCCGCGCAGCGTCATATGCTGCTTGCTCTGGTCGTTGATCAGCTGGGCATATTCCTTGTAGGTGCTGAAGTTGTTGCTACGGGTGGAATGCTGCAGCTTGGCGATGGCGTCGGGCGTCCACATATGGGCCTCGCCACGGTTGCGCCAGGCGTATTCGCCGCCGGCGTCCAGCATGGTGGCCAGCACCGGGTCATCGCTGAAGGCGGCCACATGGTTGCGTATGGTTTCCTCGGCGATCTCGAACACACCTATGCCTTCCACGCGGCTGGCGGTGCCGGTGAAGTACTTGTCCACCGTGGCAGTGGAAAGGCCCACGCACTCAAACAGCTGGGCGCCGCAATACGACATATAGGTGGACACGCCCATCTTGGACATGATCTTGGACAGGCCTTTGCCGATGGCCTTGACGTAGTGGTAGACCGCCTTGTCGGCATCCACACCCTCCACGGGCTGCTGGAACAGCTCGGCCAGGGTTTCCATGGCCAGATAGGGGTGGACGGCTTCGGCGCCATAGCCGGCCAGTACGGCGAAATGGTGGATTTCGCGGGCGGTGCCGGTTTCCACCACCAGGCCGGTGGTGGTGCGCAGGCCCGCGCGTACCAGGTGCTGGTGGATAGCCGACAGCGCCAGCAGCGCGGGAATGGCCACTTGCGTAGCGCTCACATTGCGGTCGCTGATGATCAGAATGTTGGCACCACCCTTGATGGCATCCACCGCCTGGGCACACAGCGAGGCCAGCTTGGCTTCCACGCCTTCACGCCCCCAGGACAGCGGGTAGGTGATGTCAATGGTCGCGCTCTTGAACTTGCCGTGGGTGTATTTTTCGATCTCCCGCAGCTTGGCCATGCCTTCGAAATCGAGGATGGGCTGCTGCAGCTCCAGGCGCATGGGCGGGTTGACCTGGTTGATATCCAGCAAATTGGGCTTGGGGCCCACAAAGGACACCAGCGACATCACGATGGCTTCGCGGATGGGGTCGATCGGCGGGTTGGTCACCTGCGCGAACATCTGGCGGAAGTAGTTGTAAAGCGGCTTGTTCTTGTCGGACAGCACGGCCAACGGGCTGTCGTTGCCCATGGAGCCCACGCCTTCTTCGCCGTTCTGGGCCATGGGCAGCATCAGGAACTTGAGGTCTTCCTGCGTGAAGCCAAAGGCCTGCTGGCGGTCCAGCAGACTCAGCTCAGACTTGGCGGGCGCCACAAAGTCAGCCGGCACCTGCACCTGGTCGAGCTTGATGCGCAGGTTCTCGATCCACTGCTTGTAGGGCTTGGTATTGACGACATTGGCCTTGAGCTCGTCGTCTTCAATCATGCGGCCCTGCTCCAGGTCGATCAGCAGCATCTTGCCGGGCTGCAGCCGCCACTTGCGCACGATCTTGCTGTCGGGCACCGGCAGCACGCCGGCCTCGGAGGCCAAGATGACCATATCGTCTTCGGTGACCACATAGCGCGAGGGGCGCAGGCCGTTGCGGTCCAGCGTGGCGCCGATCTGGCGGCCATCGGTGAAGACGATGGAGGCCGGGCCGTCCCAGGGCTCCATCATCGCGGCGTGGTATTCATAGAAGGCGCGGCGGCGCTCGTCCATGGCCTCGTGCTGCTCCCAGGGTTCGGGAATCATCATCATCACGGCCTGGCTGATGGGGTAGCCCGCCATGGTCAGCAGTTCCAGGCAGTTGTCGAAGGTGGCGGTATCGGACTGGCCGGCAAAGCTGATGGGGTAGAGCTTTTGCAGGTCGTCGGCCAGCACGGGCGAGGCCATCACGCCTTCGCGTGCCACCATCCAGTTGTAGTTGCCGCGCACGGTGTTGATTTCACCGTTGTGGGCCACGTAGCGGTAGGGGTGGGCCAGCGGCCACTCGGGGAAGGTGTTGGTGGAAAAGCGCTGGTGCACCAGGCCGATGGCCGAGACGCAGCGCGTATCGGCCAGGTCCAGGTAATACACACCCACCTGGTCGGCCAGCAGCAGGCCCTTGTAGACCACAGTGCGGCTGCTCATGCTGGGCACATAGTATTCCTTGCTGTGCTTGAGCTTGAGGTTCTGGATGGCAGCGCTGGCCGTCTTGCGGATCACATACAGCTTGCGCTCCAGCGCGTCCTGCACAATCACGTCCGTGCCGCGGCCGATGAAGACTTGGCGCAGTATGGGTTCCTTTTCGCGCACGGTGGGCGACATGGGCATGTCGCGGTTCACCGGCACATCGCGCCAGCCCAGCAGCACCTGGCCTTCGGCCTTGATGGCGCGCTCCATCTCCTGCTCGCAGGCCAGACGCGAAGCATGCTCCTTGGGCAGAAAAATCATGCCCACGCCGTATTCACCCGCAGGCGGCAGCTCCACACCTTGTTTGGCCATCTCTTCGCGGTAGAGCTGGTCGGGGATCTGGATCAGGATGCCGGCGCCGTCGCCCATCAGCGGATCGGCCCCCACGGCGCCGCGGTGGTCGATGTTCTCGAGGATCTTCAAGGCGCCCAGGACGATGTCATGGCGCTTTTCGCCCTTGATATGGGCCACAAAGCCCAGGCCGCAGGCATCGTGTTCGTTGTGCTTGGCGTACAGCCCATGCTCTTGCAAATGGGCGATTTCGGCAGCCGTCGTCATGGGGTTTCCTCTAGTTTTCTATCGCTGGGACGGCAAGCGTACGACACGGCATGAACCCATGCAAGAAAATTTAATTGGGGTCAGATACCAATTATTTTTACAAAGCAAAGAGGAAGAATAAATAAGGGACAGATTGAATGCACCAAAACAATCACCACCCACACGCAAGCACCTACTTACGCAGAAATCAAGCACCTCGAAGGTGCAAAATCAAAAAGGGATTGGCATTGATTGCACCGATGTGGTGCAGATATTTGCCGCAGCAGGATTCAGCGTGCGCTGGCTGACAGCGGCTGCCCCGCATTCTTGGAGGCCCGCACCGGACGGCCTGGGCGGCGGCGGGTGAGCCGCCGCGCGGTGTCCTGCTGCAATCTGGCCACAAAGTCGGGCGATCCCAGGGCCCAGCCTTTGCTGGCAGCTTCCAGGATTTCCTCGGCCACCATGGACCCCACGCCCTGCTCCAGCACGCGCTGGTAGGCGGCTTCGCGGGCAAAAGGGGTGTTGGCCAGCGCCCAATACTGGGTGTGGGAGCGCACCAGACTGTCTTGCTTCAGCCCGGCGTTGTGTGCGCAGCTGGACCAGGCATAGTCTTGCGGCAGCACCGCCAAGCCTTCCACCACCGGCTGCAACTCCAGCAACACCATGCTGGGCAGCAGATAACCCGGAGCTTCCAGCACGGTGGAGCGGTAGCGTCCCTCCCACAGCGTGCCGCTGCGGCCATGGCGGTTGTTGAAGTAGCGCACATAGCTGCGCCCCACGGACTGCATGAACTGCGGCAGCCCTTCTTCCGTCTCTGGCGTGGCCAGCACATGGAATTGCGTGCTCAGCAACACATAGGCATGCACCTCCACCTGAAAGCGCCGCGCCATCTCGCGCAGCAAATCCTTCAGCACGGCGTAATCCTGCGCATCCCGAAAGATGGGCTGCTGGTTGTTGCCACGCTGGATGACGTAATGCGCCATACCAGGCAGAGTCAGTCGGGGCAGGCGGGCCATGGGTGCAAAAAGTAGTGGATGGGGGGGAAGGAAGTCAGAAGCAAGTCATTTGCCCGGAGCGTTCCCGCCAGCCAAACCAGCCAGCGGCGCAGAGAGCGCAAAGCAATGTTTTGCAACATATTATGCGCACCGCCACACATCAGCTAGCAGCTGATTGCTGCATTTGTTACCAGGGGATTCTTCGAATTTCTCAACGCCCGGCTGCCTGTAGCAACTGGGAAATGCGCTCGCAGGTTTGTAACAACTTTGGCAGCAACTGGCTCTGCATCATCTCGGCGCTGGTACGGTTGGCCTGGCCGCTGATGTTGAGCGCCGCCACCGTCTGCCCCATGCGGTTGCGCACCGGCGCGGCAATGGAGATCAAACCTTCTTCCAGCTCCTGGTTCAGCAAACACCAGCCCTGGGCCCGCGTCTGGCGAATCGCGGCCCACAGCGCCTCGTCGCTGGTCTGGGTCAGCTGGGTGTACTGGGTTCGCGGGCGGCGCTCCAGCAATGCCTGTACCTGTTCATCCGGCTGTGCCGCCAGCAGCACCCGGCCCAGCGAGGTCCAGAACGCCGGCAGGCGCGAACCCACACCCAGGTTGGTGCTCATGATTTTGTGGGTGTGCACGCGCAGCACATAGACCACGTCCAAACCTTCCAGCACGGCGGCAGAGCAAGACTCCTGCACCGTGTCCACCAACTGTTCCATGGACGGGCCGGCCAGGCTCCACAGCGGCATGGAACTGAGATAGGCAAAGCCCAGGTCCAGGATGCGCGGCGTGAGGTGAAAGTATTTGCCGTCGCTGTCCACATAGCCCAGTGACTGCAGCGTCAGCAGGATGCGGCGGGCGCCGGCGCGCGTCATGCCGGTGCGCGCGGCCACCTCGCTGAGGGTCTGTTCCGGCGCCTGGGCACTGAAGGAGCGGATCACTTCCAGCCCGCGGGCAAAGGATTGCACATAGCTGTCACTGGGCTTGGGCGCTGTGTTTTCGGTGTTCATGGGGTTTTCCCTGATGTGGTTTCTACAGCCGCCAAACGGCTGCTCGACTTCCTATAATTCTTTTAGCGAACATTTGTTCTATATGCGAACATTCTACCGCTTTCGCCTTCCGCGCAAGCGCCCATGTCTGCAGGAGCCCACACATGATCAACAAAATCACCGACACCGTCGCTGAAGCCCTGGCCGGCGTGCAAGACGGCGCCACCGTCCTCATCGGCGGCTTCGGTACTTCCGGCAACCCCATTGAGCTGATCGACGGCCTGATCGCCACCGGCGCGCGCGAGCTCACCGTGGTCAACAACAACGCCGGCAACGGCGAGGCCGGCCTCGCCGCGCTGCTGAAAAGCGGCCAGGTGCGCAAGATCATCTGCAGCTTCCCCCGCCAGGTGGACAGCTGGGTGTTCGACGATCTCTATCGCAGCGGAAAGATCGAACTCGAACTCGTGCCCCAGGGCAATCTGGCCGAGCGCATGCGCGCTGCCGGCGCCGGCATTGGCGCCTTCTTCTGCCCCACGGCCTATGGCACCGAGCTGGCCGCCGGCAAGGAAACCCGCGAAATCAACGGCAAGCACTATGTGCTGGAGTACCCCATCTACGGTGATGTGGCACTGGTCAAGGCCGAGCGCGGCGACCGCTGGGGCAATTTGACCTATCGCATGTCGGCCCGCAACTTCGGCCCTGTGTGCGCCATGGCCGCCAAGTACACCGTGGCCACGGTGCATGAGCTGGTCGAGTTGCGCGAGATGGATCCCGAGGCCATCGTCACCCCGGGCATCTATGTCAGCAAGCTGGTGAAGGTGGACCGCGTGGCCACCAAAGCCGGTGGCTTCAAGCAATAACGTCCGTTCAAGCAGGAGATACCAGCGTGAGCAACTATCAAAAACGAAGCAAAGACCAACTGGCTGCCCGCGTGGCCCAGGACATCTTCGACGGTGCCTATGTCAATTTGGGCATTGGCCAACCCACCTTGGTGGCCAACCATATTCCGGCCGACCGCGAGGTGGTGCTGCATTCGGAAAACGGCATCCTGGGCATGGGCCCGGCGCCCGCCAAGGGCCTGGAAGACTATGACCTGACCAATGCCGGCAAGCAGCCCGTCACCCTGCTGCCCGGTGGCAGCTATTTCCACCATGCCGACAGCTTCGCCATGATGCGCGGCGGCCATCTGGACATTTGCGTGCTGGGCGCCTTCCAGGTCTCCGCCACGGGCGATCTGGCCAACTGGAGCACGGGTGAGCCTGGCGCCATTCCCGCCGTGGGCGGCGCCATGGACCTGGCCGTGGGCGCCAAGTCCACCTGGGTGATGATGGACCTGGTCAGCAAGGCCGGTGAATGCAAGGTGGTCGAGGCCTGCAGCTACCCCCTCACCGGCCTGGCCTGCGTCAAGCGCATCTACACCGATTTGTGCACGCTGGAATGCACGCCCACCGGCCTGCGCCTGGTGGACCTGGTGCCCGGCCTCTCACATGCCGAGCTGGAAACCATCGTCGGCCTGCCGATCGCCCCTGCTGCCGCAGCATAAACCGTAGCAGCCACAGCGCTTCCCCACTCACTTTCACACAGCTAGAAGCTGCAAGTGCTTGATAGAAAAGCACAGGCAGCTCCTGTTTTTGAACCCTGCAGGCGCAGCGACCTGCCGACACGGAGACTTCTTCCATGAGCAACCAAGCCTTTATCTGCGACGCCATCCGCACCCCCTTCGGCCGCTACGGCGGCGCGCTGTCCAGCGTGCGCACCGACGACCTGGGCGCCCTGCCCATCAAGGCGCTGATGGAGCGCAACCCCGGCGTGGACTGGAAGGCCGTGGACGATGTGCTCTACGGCAACGCCAACCAGGCCGGTGAAGACAACCGCAACGTGGCCCGCATGTCCAGCCTGCTGGCCGGCCTGCCCATCGACGTGCCTGGCGCCACCCTCAACCGCCTGTGCGGCTCCGGCCTGGACGCCGTGGGCTCTGCCGCCCGCGCCATCAAGTCCGGCGAAGCCCGGCTGATGATTGCCGGTGGCGTGGAATCCATGAGCCGCGCTCCGTTTGTGATGCCCAAGGCTGAGTCCGCCTTCAGCCGCAACAACGCCGTGTATGACACCACCATCGGCTGGCGCTTCGTCAACAAGCTGATGAAGCAGCAATACGGCGTGGACTCCATGCCCGAAACCGCCGAAAACGTGGCCGACGACTTCAAGATCGAGCGCGCAGCCCAAGACCGCATGGCCCTGGCCTCGCAGCAAAAGGCGGCCGCCGCCATCGCTGCCGGCTACCTGGCCCAGGAAATCGTCAACGTCACCATCCCCCAGAAAAAGGGCGACGCCATCATCGTCAGCCAGGACGAACACCCCCGCGCCACCACGCTGGAAGCGCTGGCCAAGCTCAAGGGCGTGGTCCGTCCTGACGGCAGCGTGACCGCAGGCAATGCCAGCGGCGTGAACGACGGCGCCTGCGCCCTGCTGCTGGCCAATGAAGAAGCCGCCAAGCAATACAACCTGGTGCCCCGTGCCCGCGTGGTGGGTATGGCCACGGCCGGCGTGGCCCCTCGCATCATGGGCTTTGGCCCGGCCCCCGCCGTGCGCAAGGTGCTGGCCCAGACCGGCCTCAGCCTGGCCGATATGGACGTGATCGAACTGAACGAAGCCTTTGCCGCCCAAGGCCTGGCCGTGCTGCGCGATCTGGGCATTGCCGATGACGATGCCCGCGTCAACCAATGGGGCGGCGCCATCGCCCTGGGTCACCCCCTGGGTGCCTCCGGCGCCCGCCTGGCCACCACCGCCGTCAACCAGCTGCACACCCTGGGTGGCCGCTATGCGCTGTGCACCATGTGCATCGGCGTGGGCCAGGGCATTGCAGTGATCCTCGAGAAGGTCTGAGCCATGAGCGCCACCCAACAACTGACTACCGCTGCCGGTACTTTCCGCATCCAGCTGCAAGGCCCTGAGGGCGCACCGGTGCTGGTGTTCTCCAACTCCCTGGGCACCACGCTGGAGATGTGGGAAGCCCAGGCCCAGGCTTTCAGCCGTGATTTCCGCGTGCTGCGCTACGACACCCGCGGCCATGGCGCCAGCGTGTGCAGCCCTGGACCCTACAGCTTCACCCAGCTGGGCGGCGATGTGCTGGCCATTCTGGATGCGCTGCAGATCGAGAAGGCGCATTTCTGCGGCATCTCCATGGGCGGCCTCACCGGCCTGTGGCTGGGTGTGAACGCCGCTGCACGCATGCGGAGCATCACCGTGGCCAACAGCGCCGCCAAGATCGGCGCCGAGGGCCCATGGCTGGAGCGTGCAGCATCCGTGCGCACCCAGGGTGCCGCCGGCATGCAGGCCCTGGCCGATTCCTCGCCCAGCCGCTGGTTCACCGAAGGCTTTGCGGCGGCCCAGCCCGCCGTGGTGCAACAGGCCCAGGCCTGGATTGCCGGCATTGCCCCCGAAGGCTATGCCAGCTGCTGCGAAGCCCTGGCCAAGGAAGACCTACGCGCCGCCATCACCACCATCACCACGCCCACGCTGCTGGTGGCCGGTGCCCACGACCCCGTGACCACCGTGGCCGATGCCCAGGCCATGCAGGCCGCGATTGCGGGCTCGATCCTGGCCACGGTGCCGGCTTCGCACCTGTCCAACCTGGAAGCACCCGAGGCTTTCAACCAGGCACTGCAGCACTTTTTGCAGCAGCACTGAACCACAGTCGGAGCCCCGCTCCGGCTGCTGAACAAGGAGCACGCATGTCCATCTCCAATCCTCGCTGGAAACACCGCCCCCAAGGCTCGACCTGGGGCGACTTTGGTCCCAACGACCAACTGGGTCGGCTGAACCTGCTCACCCCTGAGAAGGTGCGCCAGGGTGTGGCCGAGGTGCGCGAAGGCCTGCGCTTTGCCCTCAGTCTGCCGCTGGACTATCCCGGTGGCAGCGCGCTCAACCCCAACCGCAAGCCGCCCGTGCTGCGCCCCCTGCAACGCAAGGGCATGGTCAACTTCAACTGCCTACTGCAGGAGCTGGAGCCCGGCCGCACCGATGTGCTGTCCGACGACATGGCGATTCTGTCGCTGCAGTACTCCACACAGTGGGACGGTCTGGCCCATGTGGGTTCGCTGTTCGACGCCAATGGCGACGGCCTGCCCGAGCCGCTGTACTACAACGGTTTTCGCGCCGGCATCGACATCGTCGGCCCGGCCGACATCAGCGGCACCGGCATGCCCGAGCGCCTGGACGAGGCAGCCAGCACCAGCTGCGCCAAGGCCCTGGGCATTGAAGCCATGGCGGCCAACGGCGTGCAAGGCCGTGGCGTGATGGTCGACCTGCATGCCCACCTGGGCGATGCCCGCAGCCTGGTGGGCTACGAGCAGCTGATGCGCATCATCGAGGCCGATGGCGTGGAGATAGCCGTCGGCGACATCCTGTGCCTGCACACTGGCTTTGCCCAGCGCGTGCTGGAGATGCACAAGCGCCCCGACCCCGAGGTGCTGAACAACAGCTGCGCCGTGCTCGACGGACGCGACGACAAGCTGCTGCAGTGGATCAGCGATAGCCAGGTAGCCGCCATCGCTGCCGACAACTACGCCGTCGAAGCCCACCCAGCCCGCCCTGGCGCGGACTGCTGCGCAGCCCTGCCACTGCACGAGCATTGTTTGTTCAAGCTGGGCGTGCACCTGGGCGAGCTCTGGCATCTGACACCGCTGGCCCATTGGCTGCGCGCCCACCAGCGCCACCACTTTCTGCTCACCGCCCCCCCGCTGCACCTGCCGGGCGCCGTGGCCTCGCCACTGACACCCGTGGCCACGGTGTAAGCCTCCAGTTCAGCTCTTGAAAGACACCCATGCCCTTTGTCATCGAAACCTTTGACAAGCCCGACCACCAGGCCGTGCGCCAGGCCCACCGGCCAGCCCATCTGGAGTTTCTGCAGGCCCACCAGCATCTGCTGCTGGCCTGCGGCGCCAAGCTGCACGACGACGGCCAGGACCTGGGTGGCGGTCTGTACCTCGTCGATCTGGAGACCCGCGAGCAGGCCCAGGCCTTTATAGAGGCCGATCCGTTCCACCAGGCCCAGCTGTTCGACAAGGTCAGCATCACACGCTGGCGCAAGGCCTATCTGGCCGGCGAATGCTGCCTCTGAGCGTGCAACCCCTTTGTTTGTGAAAGCCTCTGCCATGACCAACCCAACTGCTCCCCGTGTACTGATCACCGGCGGCGGTGCCGGCATCGGTGCTGCCATTGCCCGGCGTTGCCGCGAAGACGGCTATGCGCCCGTCATCATCGACCGCGTGGTCGACCATGTGCCCGGCGGCATACAGGCCGATCTGAGCAATACCGAAGACACGGCCCGCGCCCTGCAAGAGGCCCTGGCCGGCGGTCCCATCACCCGCCTGGTGAACAACGTGGGCGTGGTCGTGCCCAACGACGCGGCCTCCCAGACCCTGGGTGAGTTCGACCTGGCCATGGCGCTGAATCTGCGCTGCGCCCTGCAATGCATGCAGGCCCTGCTGCCCGGCATGAAAGAGGCCGGCTTTGGCCGCATCGTCAACATGTCCTCACGCGCGGCCCTGGGCAAGGATTTGCGCACGGCCTATGCGGCCAGCAAGGCCGGGCTGATCGGCATGACCCGCGTCTGGGCGCTGGAGCTGGGCCAATGGGGCATCACCGCCAATGCCATAGGCCCCGGCCCCATACGCACCGAGCTGTTTGACAAAGCCAACCCGCCCGATGCGCCACGCACCCAAAAAATCATTGCCTCCGTGCCCGTCAAGCGCGTGGGCGAACCCGAGGACGTGTCCCACGCCGCGGCCTACCTGCTCGATGACCGCAGCGGCTTTGTCACCGGCCAGGTGCTCTATGTCTGTGGGGGCATGACCGTCGGCGTTGCCGGCGTGTAAGCCAAACACCTCCCTCTTTTTCCCTCACAAGCTGACCCGCGTTTTCTCCTGTTGAGTCACTGCCAAACAAGAAGCCTTCCATGTCCAAAATCACCGCCTTCTTCACGGAGCTGATGCGCAAGTATCTGCCCGACCCCTTTGTCTTCGCCATCTTGCTCACCCTGCTCACCATGGTGCTGGCCTTCGCCGTCGAAGACCGTCCCGCCCAATTGGTGGTGCAGGACTGGGGCAAGGGTTTCTGGAGCCTGCTGGCCTTCACCACACAGATGGCCGTGATCCTGGTCATGGGCTATGTGCTGGCCGCAGCCCCCGTGGTCAACCGCTTTCTGGACAAGATCACCAGCTATGTGCACACCCCCTACCAGGCCATCATCGTGGCCACCATCGTGGGCTGCGTGGGCAGCTATCTGAACTGGGGCTTTGGCCTGGTGATTGGCGGCATCATGGCGCGCAAGCTGGCGCTCAAGGTCAAGGGCGTGCATTACCCCCTGATCATTGCCTCGGCCTATACCGGCTTCACCATGTACAGCCTGGGTTTCTCGGCGACGATTCCGGTGCTGATCTCCACCAAGGGCCACAGCTTTGAAAGCCCCATGGGGATTATTCCGCTGACGGAAACCATCTTCTCCGCTCCCATTCTGATCACCAGCCTGGTGGTGCTCATCGCCCTGCCCCTACTCAACGCCGCCATGCACCCCAAGAAGGGCGAAAAAGTGGTGGAGCTGGACCCCGCCACCGTGGCCAAGGAAAACCAGGGCGGCGCTGCCAGCGAGCTGCTGGGCGACGAAAAAACCCTGGCCTGGCGCCTGAATAACAGCCGCGCGCTGAGCCTGCTGATCGGTCTGTCGGGTATGGGCTATGTGGGCCTGCACTTCTACCAGGGCGGCAACCTCGACCTGAACATGATCAACTTCTTCATCCTGTTCCTGGGCGTGCTGCTGCTCAAGACGCCCATGCAATATGTGGAAAAGGTGAACGAAGGCGTCAAAACCATTGGCGGCATCATTTTGCAGTTCCCCTTCTACGCCGGCATCATGGCCATCATGCATGGCTCGGGTCTGGTCGAGTCCATCGCCCATATCTTCGTCAACATCTCCAACGCCGACACCCTGCCGCTGTGGGGCTTGATCAGCTCCTTTGTGATCAATTTCTTCGCCCCCTCGGGTGGCGGCCACTGGGTGCTGCAAGGCCCGTTCATGATCGATGCGGCCACCACCCTGGGCGCATCCCAGGCACAGACCGCCATGTCGGTGATGCTGGGCAATGGCTGGAACGACCTGGTCCAACCTTTCTGGATTCTGCCGGCCCTGGCCCTGTCCAAGCTCAAGCTCAAGGACATCATGGGCTACACCGTGGTCTCCATGATTCTGGTCGGCGTGATCTATTCGGCCACCATGCTCATCTGGCCGCATCTCTGATCGGCTGATCTATTCCCCGGCCGGGCGCCTGCGCCCGGTCTCTCCCCCCTCCCTTCTCTTCCCCCCGTTTTCTCAAGGAGTCAATCCATGCTGTACATGGCCGAAATGATTGTTCGCATCCCCGCTACGCTGGACCCCGAGGTCGCAGCCAAGATCAAGCAAGAAGAAAAGGAATACTCGCAAAAGCTGCAGCGCGAAGGCAAGTGGCGCCACCTGTGGCGCGTGGTGGGCGAGTACGCCAATGTGAGCATCTTCGACGCCAAGGACAACGACGAGCTGCACACCATGCTCAGCTCGCTGCCCCTGTTCCCCTATATGGAAATCAAGGTCACGCCGCTGGCCAACCACCCTTCTTCCATCGTTCAGGAATAAGGCGGCCCCACCAAGCCCTGGCGACCTCGTGGTGTCCTGTTCCGGCTACGGCTTCGCGCCCCGGCCCCCACGCACTGCTTCGCTTTTCGGGTTTTGGTGAGCCACTCTCGGTCTGCCCTGGAGCGGGCAGCAGGTCTGTCCGCTCCGCCTCCCCCCGCTCAGACACCCCACCCCGGCCCACCTCTGTGGCCGGGGCTGCACCGCTATTTTTATAAATTGGAGACCACCATGTTCGATGCCCACCGCAGCCTTTCCCTCAGCTTCTCCCGCCGCCATGGCCTGAAACTGCTGGCCGCTGCTGCCACCCTGGCCGTGGCCGGCACGGCGACTGCCCAGGCGGCCTTCCCCAGCAAGCCCATCAACATCATTGTTCCCTTCTCGGCAGGTGGCACCACCGACATCCTGGCGCGCATCGTCGGTCTGTATCTGGGTGAGGAACTGGGCCAACCCGTGATCATCGACAACCGCCCCGGCGCCGGCGGCAATATCGGTGGCCTGGCCGCGTCCCGCGCCACGCCCGATGGCTACACCCTGTTCCTGGGCACCGTGGGCACGCACGCCATCAATGCGGCGCTCTACAGCAAGATGCCCTTTGACCCCATCAAGGACTTCGCTCCGCTGACCCGCGTGGCCACTGTGCCCAATCTGCTGGTGGCCAACCCGGCCCAGCCCTTCAAGAACGTCAAGGAACTGATCGCCTACGCCAAGGCCAACCCCGGCAAGGTGAATTTCGGCTCCTCGGGCAGCGGTTCTTCCGTGCACCTGTCGGGCGAGCTGTTCAAGTCCATGACCCATATCGACATGGTTCATGTGCCCTACAAGGGCAGCGCCCCGGCCATGAGCGACCTGCTGGGCAACCAGATCTCCATCATGTTCGACAACATGCCCTCGGCCATCCAGCATGTGCGCTCGGGCAAGCTGCGCCCCCTGGCCGTGACCACGGCCAAGCGCTCGCGCGAGCTGCCAGATGTGCCCACCATCGCCGAAGCCGGCGTGCCGGGCTATGAAGCTACCTCCTGGTTCGGCATGTGGGCCCCAGTCAAGACACCGGTCGAGGTACAGCAAAAGCTGTATGCCGCGCTGGCCAAGGTGCTGAAGAACCCTGCCGTGATCAAGAAGATCGAAGACCAGGGCGGTGAAGTGGTGCTGGACACCCAGGCCCAGTTCGACAGCTACATCAAGACCGAAGCCGCCAAGTGGGGCAAGGTCGTCAAGGAGTCTGGCGCTCAGGTTTGAGTGCGGACAGGGCAGTAGCTTCCCTGCACTGCCCTCGACGTCCAGTACGTCAATCTCTCTCCTCCTTTGCACGCCTGCAGCCGCCCCTTACCGGGCTGCGCAGGCGTTTTTTTGTGGTCTGCCCGCCCTGCACCCAAACCACCCCCAAAGCAAGCCTTGGACCGCCTGAGCTCTCTCCAAAGAACACCGTCGTGCTTTTTGCATCACAAAGTGTCTAATTGTCATTAGCCGTCACATAACATCGCCTGCATCCATTTGCCCGGGCGCTGCTGCGCCCCTTTCCCGTGTTGCTCTGCGCTGCCCTGTCCCGCCGACCTTCCGCCTTGTCTGCCCACGCTGGGGGCCGCCAGGTCTGCGCACACATGACTCTGATCCTGGTCCCGGCCCTGGTTTGCCAGGCTCCGCTGCAGAGCCTGGCGGCAGATGCCGCGCCTGTGGCGGCCGTGCTGGAGACCGTGGAGGTCAGCACCCCTGCGCCGGCCACCACCGAGGACCATGGGCTCTACCGCAGCGCCGCTCCCAGCGCCACGGCCACCGGACTGGCCCTGACGCCCCAGGCTACGCCCCAGCCGGTACAGGTGCTCACGCGCAGCCTGCTCAACGACCAGGCCGTGCACACCACGCGGGACCTGGCCATGCTCTCGACCGGACTCACGGTGTCGCGCGGGCAGCTGTATGCCCGCGGCTTTGCGCTGAGCCACTGGATGCTGGATGGCGTGAGCACCAGCTTTGACAAGAACTTCGACCTGGGCCAAAGCCTTTCCCTGTATGACAGGGTCGAGGTGGTTCAGGGGGCATCGGGCCTGATGTCCGGCATGGGTAACCCCTCGGCCGCCCTCAATCTGGTGCGCAAATTACCCACCGCCCAAGCACGTGTGGAGCTGCAGCTGCGCACCGGCCGCTGGGGGCAGAACGAGGCCATGGTGGACGCCTCCGGCCCGCTGAACCTGGCCCGCTCGCTGCGTGCCCGTGTGCTGGTGGATGGCCAGAACCGGCACGGCTTCCAGGACGGGGTGAACCATCGCCAACGCAGCTACTACGGTGTGCTGGAAGCCGATATCGCAGCCCAGACCACGCTGCGCCTGGGCGCCAGCCAGCAGCGCAACCACCACCAGGAATCGCTCAGCGACATTCCCACAGCCCCGGACGGCAGCGATCTGCACCTGCCTCGCGCGACCAGCCTGGGCTATGACTGGGAATACTGGCGCCAACGCACCAGCACCGCCTTTGCCCAGCTGGAACATGAATGGAACAGCGGCTGGAAACTGCGGGCCGACCTGCTGCGCTTGCGCTCGGAGCTGAACTATCTAGGCACTTATCTGAGCGGAGGTACGCCCACGGCCCTGTACCAAGGCCTGGGGCTGTACACCTCTGCGCAGACCCAGACCAGCTACGCCCTGTCGCTGCGCGGCCCCTGGCATTTTGCCGGCCGCCAGCACCAGCTGGCCCTGGGCTGGAGCCACCGCCAGAGTGATGCCATGGGCCAGGGCTGGACCATCCCTTACTGGGTGGGTGGGCTGAATGCTTATGCCCCCCCCATCACCCGGCCCTTGCCCCCGCTGGCCTTGCTGCAGCCCTCTGCCTTGCAACACAGCCAGCAGCTGGCACCGACCCAGAGCGGAGTCTGGCTGGCCACGCAGCTGCAGCTGCATGAGCGGCTGCAGCTGACCTTGGGCGGGCGCTGGGACCGCTACCACCACCAAGGTTGGGTGGAAGACAACATCAAAACTCCGTTGCGACGCACAGACCAGGGGCGCCTGCACCACTTCAGCCGTTATGCAGGCCTGGTGTGGGAGCTGGATGCACAGCACAACGCCTATCTGCAGACCTCGGACATCTTCCAGCCCCGCACCGAACGAGACACCACAGACCGCGTGCTGCCGGCCACCACCGGCCGCACCTATGGCGTCGGCCTGCAGGGCCGCTATCTGGAACAGCGCCTGCAGGCGGGTCTGCACCTTTTCCAGGTCGCACAACGCAATGCACCCGAGCAGATCTACGAGCAGCTCAGCTGCCCCAAATTTCCTGGCGAGGCCTGTTATCGCGCCAGCGAGCAGGTACGCAGCCGGGGCCTGGCGGTGCAGCTGCAGGGCCAGATCACCCCGGCCTGGCAGCTATCGGCCAGCTACACCCTGGTGCACAGCCGCTATACCCGCGATGCCCTCAAGCAAGACCAGCGCTTTGAGCCCCAGCTGCCGCACCAGCTGTGGCAGTTGGCCACCGTCTACCGCCTGCCGGACAGCGCCTGGCGCCTGGGCGCCAGCCTCTACCGCCAAAGCGCCATCTACAACGAAGGGCAGGACAGCCTGAGTGGTGCCACCTACCGCATCCGCCAGCCTGGCTACACCTTGCTGGGCCTGATGGCGGCGCGCCAGCTCACGCCGCAATGGCTGCTGCAGCTCAATGTGCACAACCTGCTGGACCAGCGCTACTACCGAGGCATAGACAGCCCCATGTTCACCAGCTACGGCAGCCCGCGCAGCTGGTTGCTGACGCTGCGCTACCGGTATTGAAGATGCGGCATGCGCAAATTACCTGGATTCAGGGATAGCCAAGCGGCCCAGCCATGCGCCATAGTGCCGGCATTTCTGTTGCTACCGAGGGCTGGCCTATGGCCCTCTTTGCTGCCCCCATGCCCGACCTCATCCAGCCTCCCGCCGCCCCGCCCCTGCCCACACCGGTACTGATCGTGGAGGACGATGCATTGATACAGCATCGCCTGGATCGCATCCTCGTCACCCTGGGCTACACGGATACCGCCATGTGCTTTGCCGCATCGCTGGCCCAGGCGCGCCAGCATGCGGCACAGCGGGCCTTCGCCCTGGCCCTGGTGGACCTGGGGCTACCCGACGGCCATGGCACCGAGCTGATTGCCGAGCTGCGCGCCACTGACCCTGCCATGGGCATTTTGGTCATCTCCGCCTGGAGCACCAAGGAGGCCATCCTCGCCGCGCTGCGCGCTGGCGCCACCGGCTATGTGCTCAAGGAACGCGATGACCTGGAGGTCACCCTGTCCATACGCAGCGTGCTGCGCGGCGGAGCACCTATCGACCCTTTTATTGCCAGGCGCGTCATCAGCGAATTCCAGCAGCACAGTGCCGATGGCTTGCGGCATTCGACATCGCAAGAAGATGCGACCCTCAGCAGCCGCGAGATCGAAATACTGAACCAGGTGGCCCATGGCCTTTCGCACCGGGAAATCGCGGAGCAGTTGCACCTGTCGCGCCACACGGTCGAGGCCCATGTGCGCAACATCTATCGCAAGCTGGCGGTCAATTCGCGCATACGTGCCGTCAGCGAGGCCCGCGCCCGCGGGCTGCTCGGTTCATGACATCTCGCTGGCGCAAACTGGCCTGGCAGCTTTGCCTGTGCTGGGTATGGCTGTGCTGGCAGCCGCCGGCCCACGCCCGCACGGAAGCCGCAGCCTGCGCGACCCGCATGGTCAGCGTGATGGCAGCCCGCTCGAACGCCGCATCCTCCCAGGCACCGCAGCATGGCTGGCAGGCTGTGACGCTGCCGGACAACTGGGCCCCGCGTTGGCCCGGTTATGACGGCACGGTCTGGTATCGCATCACCTGGGCGACGGATTGCCCTCTCGCCACCCCTATCGCCTTGACGATAGGCAGCATCAGCATGGCGGGTGAGGTCTACAGCAACCAGGATCTCGTCTGGCGCGACCGCCATTTGCAGGAGCCACTGTCCCGCTCCTGGAGCACCTCGCACTACTGGATACTGCCGCAATCCTCGCTCCATGCCGCAGGCCACAACACCATCTGGGTGCGTGTGGTCGGCCTATCCGAGCTCCACCCCGGCCTGGGTGCATTGCAGCTGGGCTCCCCCGATGCCATGCTCCAGGCTCACCTGCAGCGCAACTGGGATGTGCGCACCCTTTTTTGGCTGAACATCATCTTGTCAGCCGCTCTGGGCGTCATGGCCCTGGCGGTGTGGATTCCCCAGCGCAAGCGTCCACTGCTGGGCTGGTATGCCCTGGTATCGCTGTGCTGGGTGCTGTTCATCAGCAATGGGCTGCTGACCGAAACCTGGCCATTTCCCGACAACCTGGCCATGGCCCGTGCCAACCACCTGGCCTACATAGGCTATATGGCCAGTTTTTCGGTGTTCTGCTGGCAGTTGATAGAGAGCCCCTTGTCACGTCCCCATCTGCTGCGCCTGGGATGGCTGATGCTGGCGGGCGCCCTCATCATCGTGACCGGTCCGGGCTGGGCGCCCATGCAGCGCATCGCCGACCTCTACACCCTGCTCTTTCTTGGCAACACTGCATGGGTGATCTGGCATGCGCTGCGCACGCGCAGACTGCAGCACCAACTCGTGGCCGCCTGCCTGGTGGTGATGGTGTCCATAGGCGCTCGCGATCTTCTGGTGGTGCTGGAAATCTGGCCCAGCCACAAGGTCTACAGCCCCTACACAGGCCTGCTGTTCCTGCTGCTGTCAGCTCTGTTGATGCGCCGACGCATTCTTCAAGATGCAGAGCGCATTGAGCGCTTCAATCAGGAGCTGAGAGAAACCGTGGCCCAAGCCTGTGAAGACCTGAACACCACCCTCTCCGAAGAGCATGCACTGGCTCTGGCCAATGCCCATTTGCAGGAGCGGCTGCAGCTGGCGCAAGACCTGCATGATGGCCTGGGCGGACAGATTGTGCGCTCCATCATGCTGGTGGAGCAAAACGATGCCCCGCCCTCCAAGGAACGCTACCTGTCCATGCTCAAGCTACTGCGCGATGACCTGCGCCAGGTGGTGGACAGCGATGGCAGCATCGGCGCCCATGCCCCGACCACGCCCGAAGAGTGGATGATTCCCCTGCGCTATCGCTTTGTCAGTCTGTTCGACGACCTGGACATCCGCTCCGAATGGCGGGCTCCAGCAGACTGGTGCCCGCCCCCCAGTGCTTTGCAATGCATGCTGCTGGCCCGGGTGGCCGAGGAGGCGTTGACCAACATCATCAAGCACAGCCATGCACACACCGTGCAGGTATGTCTGAGCTACCCCGAGCCAGGCATTTTGCTGCTCTATATCGAAGACGATGGCCTGGGCTTTGACGCACCGGCCACCTTGCGCGCCGGTCTGGGCATAGGGATGTCCAGCATGCGGGCACGCATGGAGCGCATGGGCGGGCAACTGCAGGTGCATTCGCGCAGCGGCCACACCGCGATCGAGGCCACCTTGCCGCTGGCACCACGGGCACCCGCACCTCAGCGGCCTTCCCCCGACCGCCCCTCAGCACGCACCGCACAAATTGAGGGTGAAGTCCGGCCCTGGCGCTGAGGGCTGGCTTCAGGCCTGGGCCTGGGCTGCGGCGGGCTGCTCCGGCAGCTTGAAGCGGGTCTGCGCCAGCGCCTCCAGCCCGAACTCGGCCAGCAGCTGCTGCAGGCGCTCGGCAGCGGCGCGCTTTTTGTGGCCGGTATAGCGAGCCACGATCAGCTCGTTCTTCATGCTGTGTTCCCAGCCCACCAGCTCGGTCACCGTCACCTGGTAGCCGCTGGCCTCCAGGTACAGACAGCGCAGCACATTGGTGATCTGGCTGCCGATCTCGCGGGTGTGGATGGGGTGGCGCCACAGCTCGGCCAGCGGCGTGCGGGTCAGGCTCAGGGCCTTGGTCTGGCGCAGGCAGGCGGCCACCTCGGCCTGGCAGCAGGGCACCAGCACCATGGCCTTGGCTTTTTTCTCCAGGCCAAAGGCAATGGCGTCGTCGGTGGCGGTGTCGCAGGCGTGCAAGGCCGTGACCACATCAAAACGCGCGGGCATGAAGTCCACATGGGTGGATTCAGCCACCGACATATTGAGGAATTCCATGCGCTCAAAGCCCAGCTCGGCCGCCAGCTTTTGCGAGGCTTCCACCAGCGGTGCCCGGGTTTCGATACCGTAGATGCTGCCCTGGCCGCTGGCCTTGAAGTACAGGTCGTAGAGGATGAAACCCAGATAGGACTTGCCCGCGCCATGGTCGGCCAAGGTGACGGCATGCCCATCCGCGCCCAACTCCTTGAGCAGCGGCTCGATGAACTGGTAGAGGTGGTAGACCTGCTTGAGTTTGCGGCGCGAGTCCTGGTTGAGCTTGCCCTCGCGCGTGAGGATGTGCAGGGCCTTGAGCAGCTCTATGCTCTGGCCGGGCTTGAGCCCCAGCTGGGTGGCAATATCAGGAGCTGCCGGCTTGCTGTCTTTGCCGCTTTTTCCGGCCTTGTCGTGCTTGGCCATCAGCGGTCTGCGTCCTGGTTGGCGACGGCAGTGGAGGTGGCAGCCACAGCGCCAGGCGCAGCCGGTGCGCCATGGCCGGTGACCGGGCAACGCGGGCCCACGTCCAGGTCCAGCCAGCCTTCCAGGCCTATGTCTTCCAGCACTTCCATGTTGCGCTCGTAAATACTCTCGGCTTCGGGGAAGGCTTCCACTGCCTTGTCCAGGCTGTCCTCGCGGATCAGGTGCAGCGTGGGGTAAGGCGCACGGTTGGTGCAGTTGGTCACATCGTCCACGTCCGTGCCCTCAAACTGAAAGCGCGGGTGGAAGGAGGCGACCTGCAAGATGCCGGCCAGGTCCAGCTCCTCGACCATGGCGTCGGCAATTTCCAGGAAGTCGTTGAAGTCCAGAAACTCGGTCAGTGCCTCGGGCAGGATCAGCAGCGTGGTGTCGCGCTTTTCGGGGTTGGCCTCGGCCAGGGCTTCCAGCTCACGGTGCAGGTCATTGGCCACGCCCTCGGCGTCGCTGGCCTGGCTGACCACGTAGTGGATCTGGCCCTTGACATGCACGCCCTTGGCAAAGGGGCACAGGTTGAGGCCGATGACGGCACGCTCCAGCCAGCGCACGGTGTCGGCGATCACCATGTCTTCTGGAAAGGATGGCTGTTCTTCGGCGTTGTGGTCGGTGGTATCGGTCATGTGGCGGCCCCCAAAAAAGCAAACGGGGGCGCAATGCCCCCTCTTTCATTGAATCTCTGCCGCGAATTCTATCGGCGTGCCAGTTCTGCGTACGCGGCTCGGACTTTGCCCTGGCGCAAACACAGCCCAGACCGCAGTTTTCATGCATGCCGGCCTGCGGCCTTGGCAGGCTCATCGACTTTTTCGGGGTTCTCGCGGCTCCTCCGCCCGCAAGCCTAAACCCTTGGCCCGTTTCAGGCCAGCAGGCGTTTCCCCGTCAGGCGTTCATGCTCGCGTGCGGCATAGCGGTCGGTCATGCCGGCCACAAAATCGGCCACGGCCCGGGCGCGCCCCGCTTGCGTGTCTGCGGCCTGGGCCCGGGCGGCGTGGCGGGGCTTCATCTCTTGCGGCTGCTCCAGGTAGAGGGTGAACAGCTCCTGGACCACGGTCTGCGCATGGTCCATGGTTTGCGTGACCTCGGCATGACGGTAGAGGTTGCGAAACAGAAACTGCTTGAGCGCCTGGCTTTTCCCGGCCATATCGTCACTGAAGGCCACCAAGCGCTCGGGGTGGCGGCGCACGGCCTCCACACTGCCCACGCCAGCGGCCTTCACACGCGCCTGCGTGGTGGCGATCACGTCATACACCTGCTCGCTGAGCATGCGGCGAATGGTGTCGTACAACAGCCTGCGTTGCTGGTCGGGCTCGGCCAGCGCCGGATACTCCGCCAGCACCTGGTCATGGTGCTGGGCCACCAGGGGCACGCTGAGCAGTTGCTCCCAACTGATGTAGCCGGAGCGCAGGCCGTCGTCCACATCGTGGGCGTTGTAGGCAATGGCATCGGCCAGATTGCACAGCTGGGCCTCCAGCGAGGGCTGGGCGCCGTGCAAAAACCTATGGGCTACGCCCCCGGGCTCCTGCGCTTCGAGCTTTTCGGCATTGGCCTTGGAGCAGTGCTTCAGAATGCCCTCGCGCGTTTCAAAGCTCAGGTTCAGGCCGTCGAAGCCTGGGTAACGCTCTTCTAACTGGTCCACCACGCGCAGGCTTTGCAGATTGTGTTCAAACCCGCCCCAGGGCCGCATGCAGGCATTCAGCATGTCCTGGCCCGCATGGCCAAACGGGGTGTGGCCCAGGTCATGGGCCAGACAGATGGCTTCGACCAGGTCTTCATTCAAGCCCAGCGGCCGGGCAATGGAACGACCTAGCTGTGCCACCTCCAGCGAATGCGTCAGCCGGGTGCGGAACAGGTCGCCCTCGTGGTTCAAGAACACCTGGGTCTTGTAGACCAGGCGGCGAAAAGCGCTGGAGTGGACGATGCGGTCCCGGTCACGCTGGTGGTCGCTGCGCGTGGGCGCAGGGGCCTCGGCAAAGCGCCTGCCCCGGGTTTGCGCCGGGTCACATGCCCAGGGGGCCAGTCCTTGCATCGCCATCCACCACTCCTTTTCAAGCATCAAAACCGCCTGGTATGCAGCATCGACAAGCTACGGCAGCTATGGTTTTAAGGAATCCACACGCCACCTACAGCGCATAAAACCGACGCAGCCCAGGTCAGGGCACCGCGCAAGGGCCTACGCCGGCCGCGCAGCGGCACAGGGGGTACTTCTTATTTACCCACAGCAACGGTCAATCACCTGCCGCACCAGCGCATCAGGTGCGCTGCGCATTACAGCCTTGCCGGGGCCATCAATCAGCACAAAGCGGATCTCGCCGGCCTCGGCTTTCTTGTCCACGCGCATATGTTCCAGATAGGCGCCAGCATTGTCTTTGGCATCCAGCATGGCGCCCTTGGTGGGCAGGCCGGCACGCTCGATCAAGCGGGTCAGGCGTGCGACAAAGGCGGCATCCACCAGGCCCAGTTCCTGCGACAAATGCGCCGCCATCACCATGCCGGCGCCCACGCCCTCGCCATGCAGCCAGACGCCGTAGCCCATGCCGGCTTCAATGGCGTGGCCAAAGGTGTGGCCGAAGTTGAGCACGGCGCGCAGGCCGGCTTCTTTTTCGTCCTGGCTGACCACCCAGGCCTTGATCTCCACGCTGCGCTTGACGGCCTGGGCCATGGCCTGGCGGTCACCGGAACGCAGCAGGTCGATATTGGCTTCCAGCCAGTCAAAGAACGCCATATCGGCGATGGGACCGTATTTGATGACCTCGGCCAGGCCGGCAGAGAGCTCGCGCACGGGCAAGGTGTCCAGCGATGCCAGGTCGCACAGCACCAGCTGCGGCTGGTAGAAGGCGCCGATCATGTTTTTGCCCAGCGGGTGGTTGATGGCGGTCTTGCCGCCCACGCTGGAATCCACCTGGGACAGCAGCGTGGTGGGCAGCTGCACAAAGGGTACGCCGCGCATATAGCTGGCGGCGGCAAAGCCCGTCATATCGCCAATCACGCCACCGCCCAGGGCAAACAGCAAGGTCTTGCGATCACAGCCCTGCTGCAGCAGGCCATCAAAAATCAAGTTCAGGGTCTGCCAGTCTTTGTGGGCCTCGCCATCGGGCAGTTCCACCACATGCACTTGCGCGTACTGCGCGGCCAGCGCGGTGCGCACCTGCTGCAGATACAGCGGCGCCACCGTGGTGTTGGTGACGATCAAAGCGCTGCGTGCCTTGGGCAGGCCCTGGTAGGTGGAGGTCTCGCCCAGCAGGCCGGCCCCGATGCGAATGGGATAGCTGCGCTCGCCCAGGTCAATGTGCACGGTGGCGTGGTCGGCGGTATGGGCAATAAAGGGGGCAAGCGGGGCAGCGGTGGTCATGCGGGAATGTGGACGGAATGGGGGGCGTCAATGCAAAAAATCTCGCCCCAAGTGTAGGGCAGACATACGAAAAAACCCGCAGGCCTTGCGGGCTGCGGGTTTTGGACTGTGGCGGGCAGCAGCGCGGGGCCGCTGCCGTCACGGCGGGTATTACATACCCATGCCGCCCATGCCACCCATACCGCCCATGTCGGGCATGGCTGCAGCGCCTTCAGCCTTGGGGCTTTCGGCAATCATGCACTCGGTGGTCAGCAGCAGCGAAGCCACGGAAGCGGCGTTTTGCAGGGCCGTACGGGTCACCTTGGTGGGGTCCAGAATGCCCATTTCCAGCATGTCGCCATAGCTGTCGTTGGCAGCGTTGAAGCCGTAGTTGCCCTTGCCATTCAGCACGGCATTCACCACCACCGAAGGCTCGCCACCGGCGTTGGCCACGATTTCACGCAGAGGGGCTTCGATGGCCTTCAGGATCAGCTTGATGCCAGCGTCTTGCTCGGCATTGCCGGTCTTGAGCTCGCCCACGGCTTGCTTGGCGCGCAGCAGGGCCACGCCACCACCGGCCACAATGCCTTCTTCCACAGCAGCGCGGGTAGCGTGCAGGGCGTCTTCCACGCGGGCCTTCTTTTCCTTCATCTCGACTTCGGTGGCAGCGCCAACCTTGATCACGGCCACGCCGCCGGCCAGCTTGGCCACGCGCTCTTGCAGCTTTTCGCGGTCGTAGTCGGAAGTGGCTTCTTCGATCTGGATGCGGATTTGCTTGACGCGGGCTTCGATTTCGTCAGCCTTGCCAGCACCGTCGATGATGGTGGTGTTTTCCTTGCCGATTTCGACGCGGGCAGCTTGGCCCAGGTCTTCCAGCGTGACCTTGTCCAGTGCCAGGCCCACTTCTTCAGCGATGACCTTGCCGCCAGTCAGGATGGCGATGTCTTCCAGCATGGCCTTGCGGCGGTCGCCGAAGCCAGGAGCCTTCACAGCCACAACCTTCAGGATGCCGCGGATGGTGTTGACCACCAGGGTCGCCAGGGCTTCGCCTTCGACGTCTTCTGCAATGATCAGCAGAGGACGGCCGGCCTTGGCCACGGCTTCCAGCGTGGGCAGCAGGTCGCGGATGTTGCTGATCTTCTTGTCGAACAACAGCACGAAGGGGTTGTCCAGCAGGGCAACTTGCTTTTCGGGGTTGTTGATGAAGTAGGGCGACAGGTAGCCGCGGTCGAACTGCATGCCTTCAACGACGTCGAGTTCGTTGGCCAGCGACTTGCCTTCTTCCACGGTGATCACGCCTTCCTTGCCGACCTTGTCCATGGCTTCGGCAATGATGCTGCCCACGGATTCATCGGAGTTGGCGGAGATCGAACCGACTTGGGCGATTTCCTTGGAAGTGGTGGTGGCCTTGGATTGCTTCTTCAGCTCTTCCACCAGAGCGGCGACAGCCTTGTCGATGCCGCGCTTCAGGTCCATGGGGTTCAGGCCGGCGGCCACGTACTTGGTGCCTTCGTGCACGATGGCCTGGGCCAGCACGGTAGCGGTCGTGGTGCCGTCACCAGCGATGTCGTTGGTCTTGGAAGCCACTTCCTTCACGAGCTGGGCGCCCATGTTCTGCAGCTTGTCCTTGAGTTCGATTTCCTTGGCCACGGACACACCGTCCTTGGTCACGGTGGGGGCGCCGAACGAGCGATCCAGCACCACGTTGCGACCCTTGGGGCCGAGGGTGACCTTGACCGCGTTGGCCAGGATGTTCACGCCTTCCACCATGCGGGCACGGGCTTCACCACCGAAAACTACGTCTTTTGCTGCCATGTTTGGCTCCTAAATCTGGTTCAAAACAGCTTGTAGCGCATATGTAGTAAGCACTAGAAGCTATGAATTTGAGAGTTATCCGAGATACGCGAAATGCTTGTCGGAAAAGAAAGCGTCGCGAGCGGGTGTCAGGCTAGGCGCAGCGCGCACAGGAACCGGAACGTACTGTGGTACGTGAGGATTCCGAGCACGGTGCAACAACGCCTGGCGCTCGCGCAGCAGCTTTATTTTTCGACAACGGCGAACAGGTCGTCTTCCTTCATCACCAGCAACTCATCGCCATCGACCTTCACGGTCTGGCCCGAGTACTTGCCGAACAACACGCGGTCGCCGACCTTCACGTTCAGAGCAATCTGCTCGCCCTTGTCGTTGCGCTTGCCGGGACCCACAGCCAGCACTTCGCCTTGGTCAGGCTTCTCGGCGGCGTTGTCAGGGATATAAATGCCCGAAGCGGTCTTGGTTTCGTTCTCAAGACGCTTGACGATCACGCGGTCGTGCAGAGGACGCAGATTCATTCATTTCTCCTAGATATCAACACAGTGGTTATGTCCGTTCCGCCCCGTACCAAGACAGAGCGGATGAGCTGAGGGAGGCTTGTTAGCACTCAACCCCTACGAGTGCTAATAATAAGGGATAAAACGGCACTTTCAAGAGGCGGGGAATTCCAGAGCTGCTACGGAAAGTCACGGCAGTTTCGTTTTTTCCGCGGGCAGGGCCGACCAGGCCCCCGCCAGAGTGACACCGGGTGCTATCGCCCCGGCTCGATGGAGGCACCCAAGCGAGAAGGCTGCATTCAAGCGCAGCGCAGACAAAGCTCTGGGCTTTACATCACGATTCCCTCATCCCAGGCACCTGAACGAACCTTTCTCGACCCGCTTTTCATCATGGTAATAGCAATCATTTTTATTGACCGACGGTCGGTCGGTGAATATGATGCGACTCTCTTTTTGAAAACACTTCATGCACCAGAGCCGCAATGCATCGCTACGCCCGTCTTTCTCATCACACACCGCCGGTTAACCGCTCGCCTCGATACAGCGCCATCGCGACCCTGCTCATGTTGCTTGGGTCTGCACAAGTGCATGCCGCAGACGACACAGCCGCCCACAGCACGGCGGCAGGCGCGCCCTCCGCACTCCCAACCGTCACAGTGACCGGAGGGTCGTCCGCAGACCAGGACAATGGAGCCGTGCATGGCTATGTGGCCGAGCAGTCCACCGCGGGTAGCAAGACCGACACGCCTATTCTGGAAACACCGCAGTCGATCTCGGTGGTGACGCGCGAGCAGATGGAAGTGCTGCAGCCGCTGACCAGCAGCGAAGCACTGCGCTACACGGGTGGCGCCGTCAGTGAGAAATACGGCGGCTTTGGCGGCCAGCTGGATCTGACGCGCATCCGCGGCTTCGATGCCGATTACTACCTGGATGGGCTGCGCATCATCAGCAATGTCTCGACATGGACGCCGCAGATTGATCCCTATTCACTGGAGCGCATCGAGGTGTTGCGAGGCCCATCTGCAGCGCTTTATGGCCAAGGCACAGGCGGTGGCATCGTGAACCAGGTCAGCCGCCGCCCGCAGGCCGAGGCCTCGAACGAGGTGGTGATGCAGCTCGGCAATTTCGGGCGCCGCATGGTCGGCATAGATACCACCGGCCCAGCCAATGCCGACGGTACCTTGCTCTACCGCTTCACTGCGACAGGCCTGGACTCTGAAGGGCAGGTCGAGGACGTAAGGCACAAGCGCATCTACCTCGCACCGGCGCTGACCTGGCGCCCGAACGCGGCAACGTCCTGGACGCTGCTGGCCACCCACTCACGCGAGCCCGAAATCCCGGACTACAACAGCCTGCCCGCTGCAGCCGTGGGCCTGGACAACAGCCCTTTCCCGAAAATCAACCTCCGGCGCAATTACACCGACATGGGTTTTCAGGATTCGAGCCGCAAGCAGAACTCGATCAGCTCGCTGTTCGAGCACCAGTTCGGCAATGGCTGGAAGTTCACCAGCAATTCCCGCTACATGTACATCAACTCGGACATCCAGCGCACATCCATTTATGCGTACGAGAACCGTGGCGGGCATTTGTGGCTGCAGGGCACCTATGGGCTGGCGCCGGCCAGCTCCAATACCTTCGCCACGGACAACCACGTCACCAAGAGCATCGACCTGGGCAGCACCCGCCACACCTTGCTGGCGGGCATGGATTACGCAAGAGGCTCCATGCGCAGCGATTCCTATCGCATGGACCCGGTGGCCTTTGACCCCTATGACCCGACCAATTACCGCCCCATTGCGGTGCCGGACTTCAGCAGCAGCATGGCCACGACGCCGTACAACGTGCGCCAGCAGTTCGACCGTATCGGCATTTATGCCCAGGATCAGATGGCCTATGAGCGCTGGCGCCTGACCCTCAATGCCCGCCACGACTGGTCCAAGACCGACGACCAGTCCCGCAGCTACTCGCCCAAGTGGAACTACAGCCAGCAAAAAGACAATAAGTGGAGTGGCCGCGTGGGGCTGAACTATGTGTTTGACAACGGCGTGGCGCCCTACCTGAGTTACGCCACCTCGTTCGACCCCGTGCTGGGCAACGACTTCCATGGCCGAGCCTTTGCGCCCACCGAGACCAAGCAGTACGAAGCCGGTGTGAAATACCACCCGGCCGGCTCCAAGACCTTGCTCTCGGCAGCCGTGTTCCAGATCAACCAGACCAACGTCAAGACGGCGGATACGCGCAATCTGGGCTTTTGGACACAGTCCGGCGAAGTGCGCTCACGCGGGCTGGATCTGCAGGCCAGTGCGGAAATCGTCCGCAATCTGAACTTGCTGGCGAGCTATTCCTATCTCGAGAATGTGCTGGTCAGCGATGCCAACTACCAGGGGAAAAGCCAGGCCCAGACACCCAGAAACAGCGGCTCCTTATGGCTGGACTACCGCATTGCATCGGGCTGGCTGAGCGGCCTGCGCGTGGGTGCCGGCGCCCGCTACCTGGGCAGCAGCTTCGGCAACCCGATGAACACCTTCACCGTGCCCTCGGCCACGCTCGTTGATCTGGCCCTGAGCTACGACCTGGGACGCCTCAGCCGTGACCTCCATGGCGCATCGCTTGCCGTCAATGTCAGCAATCTGGGCAACAAACAGTACATCGCCAGCTGCGGCTCGCAGTCGTCCTGCTTCATCGGACAAGACCGCACGATCACGGCCACCGCCAGGTTCCGCTGGTGATGCCGGGCACCCGCAATCTCCGCAGGGTGCTGCTGCAAGGCGCATGGGCTGCGGGGCTGACCACTCTGGCCGGCGTTGCGCCTGCGCACGCTGGCGAACAGATAGCCAGCGTGACCGACATCACCGGCAGGGTGTTGAAGCTCCGCACGCCCGCACGGCGTGTGGTGCTGGGCGACGGGCCACTCGCGTATGTGGTGGCACTGCTTGGCAACAGCGATCCCTTCGGCTCCGTGGTGGGCTGGGGGGACAACTTCCGCTCTGCCGACCTGGGCGGCTATATGGCGTATCGCCAGAAATTCCCCGCCATCGACCGCATACCAACCTTTCGGGGCTCGACCGTGGGTGCCATCGATATCGAGCTGGCGATTTCGTTGGAGCCCGATGTGGTGGTCCTCAATCTGAGCTCCAGGTCGGCAGCGGAGTCCTCCGGTCTGCTGGTGCGACTGTCGCAGGTGGGCGTTCCGGTGGTCTTCGTCGACTTCCGCACCCGCATGTTCGAGAACACCACGCGCAGCATCGAAATCATGGGGCAGATCATGGGTCGCCCGGACCGGGCCGCGGACTTTTTGCGCTTTCGGCATGCACAAACGCTGCGCGTCACACAGCGGCTGCAAAACCTGGGGCACAGGCCCCTGGTGATGCTGGAAAGAGCGGCCGGGCTTTATGACGATTGCTGTCTTTCCTATGGGAATGGGAATTTCGGTGAGCTCGTGGCCGCAGCAGGTGGAACCAACCTGGGTAGCCAGGTGCTGCACGGGACCTTCGGCACGCTGCATCCCGAGCAAGTGATTGCAGCCGACCCGGATGTGATCTTGGTCACCGGCGCCAACTGGAAGCTGTATTCGCCCGTGGGCGACTGGGTGGATCTGGGCCCCGGCTCTGACCCCGCCGCAGGCCTGGCCAGCCTGCGGCGCCTGATGAACAGACCGGCCTATCGCTCGCTGCGCGCCGTGAAAGCAGGGCGGATCCACGCCATCTGGCATCCGTTTTACGACAACCCCTATTACTTCATCGCGCTGCAGCAGATTGCCAAGTGGCTGCATCCCGATCTTTTTCACGATCTGGATCCGGACGCCACCTTCCGCGAACTGCACCAGCGCTTTCTCCCCATCCCCTACCAACCCGGCTATTGGCTCAGTCTGAACCCATCCACATGACCTCGACTTCTTCGCATGCCGACCCCTCGATGCTCGAGAACGGCCGGCATTTCTATCAGCGGCTTTCGCGCAAACGCAGCCTCATGCTGTGGGTGATGGCGCTACTCACCATCGCCTGTTTTGTGCTTGACCTGTCACTGGGCCAAGCCTTGTACGCACCAGACCAGATATTGCGCGCGCTTTGGGACAGCAACGCGGCACCCGCCATTCACGTCATCCTGTGGGATATCCGGCTCCCCGTGGCACTTTCGGCTCTGGTGGTCGGCGCCAGCCTGGCGATTGCAGGCGTGCAAATGCAGACGGTGCTGAACAACCCGCTGGCCAGCCCTTTCACCTTGGGCCTTTCCGCAGCCGCAAGCTTTGGCGCAGCCATAGGGCTGGTGCTGGGCGTGAGCATTCTGCCTGCGGCGGCCGTGGCTTTTGCCATTCCTGCCAACGCCTTTCTGGTGTCCATGGCTGCAGCGCTTTTCATTCACCGCATGAGCCGGCGCCGCGGCATCAGCACCGAAATGATTGTGCTGCTGGGAACCACCCTGGTCTTTACCTTTGGCGCATTGCTGGAGGCCCTGCAATATGTGGCGCCGGACCAGGCGCTGTCTGCCGTGGTCTTCTGGACCATGGGCAGCCTCTCACGCAGCAACTGGCTCAAGCTCGGCATCATGAGTACCGTCCTTGTGGTGGTATGGATGGCTTTCGCCAAACAGGCATGGGCCATGACCGCTTTGCGCCTGGGAGAAGCCCGCGCCAGCAGCCTGGGCGTTCCCGTCGACCGCCTGCGCCTGCGTGGCATTTTGCTGGGGAGTCTGCTGGCATCCGTGTGCGTGTCCTTTGTGGGCACCATAGGCTTTGTCGGTTTGGTGGGGCCCCATGTCGCGCGCATGCTGATAGGGGAGGATCAGCGCTATCTGCTCCCGGCCTCTGCCCTGTGCGGGGCGGCCATGCTGTCGGCCGCTTCCGTGCTGAGCAAATCCCTGTTGCCCGGGCAAACGCTGCCGATCGGGATCGTCACCTCGCTGGTGGGCGTGCCTTTGTTCTTCATCTTGATTCTCAGGACACGCACACGATGAAAGACATGCTTGATGTAGCCGGTGTGTCTGTGTCCTTCAGCGCCCGCAAGGTCCTCAGCGACATCACCTTTGGCCCGCTGCGCGCAGGCACTGTCACCGCCCTGTTGGGTTCCAATGCGGCCGGAAAATCCACCCTGTTGCGGTGCCTGGCGGGCGAGCTGCAAGGCAGTGGTGTGGTGCGTGTGAGCGGACAGCCCCTGGCGCACTGGCCTGCCCACCATCCCAACCGGCCGGCACATGTGCCGCAGGATTACTCGATGCGCTCATCGCTGCGCGTTTTTGAGGCTGTCTTGCTGGCAGGCAAACAGGCGGCAGGAGGCTGGTCGGTATCCGACAACGAGCTCGATGCCGTGACCCAGATTCTGACGACCCTGCAGATCGATGGATTGGCAGACCGTGAGTTGAGCGCCCTCAGCGGAGGGCAGCGCCAGTTGGTTTCCATTGCGCAAGCACTGGTGCGCCAGCCCCGCGTCTTGCTGCTTGACGAGCCCACCAGCGCGCTGGATCTGCAGCGCAAGTTCGAGGTGCTGGAGCTGCTGAGAAGCTTGGCCCGACGAGATGCCATGTGCGTCGTGATGGCCATCCATGACATAGACCACGCCTTGCGTTTTGCGGACCAGGTCGTGGTGCTGCACAACGGCTCCGTGCTTGCCAGTGGAGCGCCGGCCCAGGTCCTCACGCCACAGCTGCTGGCCCGCGTCTATGGCGTACAGGCTCGCGTGGAGCAATGCTCCCAGGGCCTGTGGCATGTGATGGTGGATCAATCGCTGCGCCACAACGCCGCATGGACACAGACAACATCAGAGGAGCAGCCATGCTGACCATCATTGCCAAAGATGCCTTGCGCACACGCATAGAAAAAGCCTCGGGCGGCAAACAAACCGTGCTCTACACCGCCAAGGGCCAGCCCAGCCATATGAACATCGTGCCTGGCTGGCGGCTCGAAGACATCGCCCCGGAACTGGGCCAGGGGCTGCACCCGGCCTTCATCGTCGACGGCCACGGCAAGCGCGAGTTCTTCTACGGGACCTATGCCGGAACACTGAGCGATGGAGAGTTGCTGAGCCTGCCGGATGTCCCTCCAGCTTGCCGCTTCGATTTCGACATGGCCTGGCAGGCAGCGCGTGCCTGTGGCCAGGGCTGGCACTTGAGCACCAACGCCGAGCGCGCAGCGCTGATGCTGTGGAGCCACGCGCAAGGCTATGCATCACACGGCAACACCCAGTTCGGCCAAGACGCGCAAGCGCCTGGTGAGAAGGGCGTTCGTATCGATGGCGGGCCTTGCGGCCTGGACGGTGGCGAACCGGCCGTGCTGACCGGTTCCGGCCCGCACAGCTGGCGCCATGACCATTCGCCGCACGGCATTGCAGACCTGACCGGGAATCTCTGGGAATGGCAGGCCGGCCTGCGCCTTGTGGACGGCGAGGTGCAAGTGATACCGGACAACAACGTAGCGCATGCCAGCGCGTCGACAGACTCAAGCCACTGGAAGGCCATCCGCCTCAGCGATGGCACGCTGGTGGAACCTGGCACCGTGGGCACCGCCAAGCTCGATGCGCCCACGGACCGCCAGGACGGCAATGCAGGACTTCCCATCTGGACGGACAAAATCGGGAACCGCAATGGCATGGCAGGCAGCAATGCCAACAGCCCCGGCCTGCTGGACGCTGCTTTTGATGCCATGCGTGCCAACGCATTTGGCGCTTTTCAGCGCCTGGCCATGCTGGGCCTGGCGCCCCATGCCCATACCGGGAGCGCCGAGCAGGTGTATCTGCGCAACTATGGCGAGCGCATTTTTCTCAGCGGCGGCGCCTGGTATTCGGGCGCTATGGCGGGGCAACGAACGCTATGTCTCAGCCATCCCCGTGGGCATGCGAGCACCTCGGTTGGTGCGCGCCCGGCCTTCATCCGCTGACAAAAGTCCATTCACGGCCTGAGAGAGCAGAGAGAGGCGTGGAAGAGGCGTGGACTTATGCAGCAGCCTTCTTTGCCGGGTTCAGCATCTGAAGACATGCTTCGGAGACGCTGTGGGCAAAGGGCTTGATGTTCTTCGTTCGGGCGGCAATGACATCGTCGGTCGCGCCGTGCACACCCGAATAGATCAGCAAGGCGACGACCCTGGGAGCGGGCGGCGACCAGACACCAGCCCGGCAACCACCGTCAATGATTTCCAGCAACTGGTCCAGGATGGCATTCTTGGCCTGGTTGGAACGATCGTGATGGTGGTGGTTGGTGTAGACAATGTCATGGATCTGGTAGGTCTTCACATAGGTTTCGACATTGGCATACACCCAGACCTGCAACCGCCCCACCCAGTCATCGGCCGCGCAAGCGGACATGGCACGCTCCAGACTGCTCATGAAGCGCTCTGTATAGCGCTTGCCTAGGGCTTCCAGCAGGTCGGTCTTGGCAGAAAAGTAGTGGTAGAAGGTGCCTTTGGCGACCTGGGCCGACTCGACGATGTCGCTGATCGTCGTGGCCTCGACACCTTTTTCCAGGAAGAGCTTTTCGGCGGCGGCCATCAACTCGTCAAGACGCACTTCGGCCGGCTTCGTCCTGGGCCGACCCGGGCGCTTGGCTGTGGAGTCCTTTGCAGGTGTTTTTTCTTTCATCGCGTCAACTTATCTGGGTAGGAGCAAGCAAAAGCCAGTCTAAAGGAATGGCTACCGCAAAATCTGAAGTGATATTTTTTTACACCAATTATTGACCGACGGTCAGTCAATAATTAGGATAAGGCATGCCTTCCACTCCAACCACCTCATTCACCGCAGCAGACCATCAGGCCTCCCGCCGCCGCTGTGCCGTCGCTGCCGCCTACCTGGGCACCTTTCTCGCCACCCTCGACATCAGCATTGTCAACGTCGCACTGCCCACGCTGCAAGAAGCCTTGCACACCGACATCGCTGGACTGCAATGGGTTGTCAATGCCTACGCCATCTGCCTTTCGGCTTTCATGCTCTCTGCGGGACCTCTCGCGGATCGCTACGGTCACAAGCGTGCCTGGATGTGCGGCATCGTCCTGTTCACCCTTGGATCCGCTCTTTGCGCCATGGCCTCCTCGCTGAACCCGCTGCTGGCGGGCCGGGCACTTCAAGGGCTCGCAGGTGCGCTGGTCATACCGGGGGCCCTGCCCATCCTCGTGCATGCCTACCCTGATCCCAAGCAGCGGGCACATGTCATCGGCGGCTGGTCCGCCTTCAGTGCATTGGCACTGGTGCTGGGGCCGCTACTCGGTGGGCTGCTGCTGCATTTCTGGACATGGCACAGCATATTTCTCATCAACCTGCCCTTGGGCATTCTGGCTGTGGCGCTGGGTTTATGGGGCATCCCGGAGCGCCGCCATCCTGACGATGCCGCACTGGACCCTGCCGGGCAGTTGCTGAGCGTGCTCTGCCTTGGTGCTTTGACATATGGGCTGATCGAGGCGGGTGAATCCAGCTTCACGGCCACACGCCCCATGACTGCGCTGGGGCTGGCATTGCTGCTCTCCATGCTGTTCGTTGCCGTCGAATTGAAGGTCGAGCGGCCGCTTGTGCCTCTGCAAATGTTTAGGCAGTCCGGGTTTGCGTTGACGAACTTTGCATCCTTCGCACTCGGCTTCTCCTACTACAGCAGCTTGTTCTTCTTCTCGATCTTTCTGCAGCGCGTTCAAGGCTGGTCCCCCGTCGAAACCGGCTGGCGCATGATGCCGCTCTTTGTGGTCACAGGCCTCGCCTCTGTACTCTTCGGCAGGCTGAGCGCACGATTTTCTCTACATCGGCTCATGGTGGCCGGCTATGCCCTCACCACACTCTCCATGGCCACCATGGCGCTTTTCACGACCTCCACACCGTATGCCGTTGTCGGAGCCCTTTTTGTACTGATGGGACTGGGGGTTGGCCTGGCCGTCCCGGCCACGGGGGTGGCGGTCATGGAGAGTGCGCCGCCAACGCGCGCAGGTATGGTCTCGGCAATGCTCAACGCTTTGCGTCAAATGGGTATGACGGTGGGCATCGCTCTGCTGGGAGCACTGATGACCCACAGAGCCATCCAGGCAATGGTGGGTTCTTCGGAGCTGCAAGGTGTTGAAGGCGCGGCAGATTTGGCAAGCCAGGCGATCACTCACCATGTGGTGCCAGGGCAGTTGTCGGCTTTGTACGCCACATCTATCGGCAGCGGCTTCCAGATTGCGATGCTGGTCGCAGCCTTGGTCTGCGGGGTCGCAACAGCATTGTTGCTATCGATGAAACGCACGAGCTGATGGCTACCCGCATCCTAGGCAAACCATAGCGCCACCGCTTGCTACTGTAGCCACCTTGCTGCGCGCTCCAGGTCATGGGCGCCTTCAATCCAATATATGGTGTTGGCGCCCATACCGTGCTCTTTCATGCACTCACCACGTGGCTCCCGACACTACAGGCCCTGGAGGCAATGGGAAATGGGGCAGGTGATGGACAAGCCCTGGTCCGCACGCTTTACTTGCTACTTGGTCACGCAACCCAAGGCCATGTACCAGCCAGAAATCAAGGCCTCATGGGCTGGGTCAAAGAAGAGGCCGGGCAGGCATGAGTCGTTCTGGTGCAGGCCAGCCCGGAAGCTCCATCACGCACCAAAGCACAGCAAAGCGCCTGGCTTATGCAGAGGCACCCACCACTTCTTCCGGCAGCAGCCGATGCAGCAACGCGGCGGTAGAGGCATCGACCCCTGTCCAGTCATTGCGTGCCATACGTGCCTGCAAATCCTGGGCCAGCAATTTGCCCAGCTCCACACCCCACTGGTCAAAGCTGTTGATGCCCCAGATCACGCCCGAGCAGAAAACCCGGTGCTCATACAGGGCCACCAGCGCCCCAAATGCAGCAGGGTCCAGCCGTTCCAGCAACAGAAAACTGCTGGGCCGGTTGCCTGGACAGAACTGCTCGGGCCGACCGTCATACCGTCCCATCAGCAAGGCCTGGGCCTGGGCCACGGCATTGATTACCAGACTGCGGTGGTGGGCCCCCAGATGCTTGCCGCCGTCGCGCAGGGCAATGAACTCCACCGGCACCACATCCTGGCCCTGGTGCAGCATCTGGAAGAAGGCATGCTGGCCATTGGTGCCCGGCTCTCCCCACACCACGGCCGAAGTCTGTACGCCAAGCAGCTGACCTTCTCGGTCCACGCCTTTGCCATTGCTTTCCATTTCCAGTTGCTGCAAATAGGCCGGTAGGCGGCGCAGCCCATGGCTGTAGGCCGCCATGCAGCGACTGCCATAGCCCATGAAGTTGCGGTACCAGACATCCAGCAATGCCAGGCGCACAGGCAGATTGCGCTCCAATGGGGTCTGCACAAAGTGGGCGTCCATGGCGTGCGCGCCCGCCAGCATCTCGCGAAAGCGCTCGGCCCCCACGGCAATGGCCACTGGCAAGCCAATGGCCGACCACAATGAATAACGCCCCCCCACCCAATCCCAGAAAGGCAAGCTGGTGCGAATGCCGAATTCCGCCGCAGCCACGACATTGGTGGTCAGCGCCACGAAATGCCGCGCCAGCGCCTCGGCCTGCACCGCAGGAGTCACCGCTTGCAGCTGTGCCACAAACCATTCCCGTGCCGAGCGGGCATTGAGCATGGTCTCCGCCGTGGTGAAGGACTTGGACGCGATGATGAACAAGGTGTGCTGTGGGTCCACCCTGTCCAGCACATGGCCCAGTTCATGGCCATCCACGTTCGAGACAAAGTGAAAGCGTTTGCCAGGCGTAACCCAGTCTTCCAGCGCATTGACCGCCACTTCCGGCCCCAGGTGAGAGCCTCCGATGCCGATGTTCACCACATCGGTGATGAATGCATCCGCTCGCACCTGCTCCGCCAATGCCAGCATGGCATCCAGCGTGTGGTGCACCAATTGCAAATCCTGCTGCAGACCGGCCTGAAGACCTTCCCCGCCTGCCGCCAGCGCACCGCCATCAGCGGGCATACGCAGCAGCCAGTGCATGGCGGCGCGGTGTTCTGTCGCATTGATAGGGTCGCCCGCAAACAATGCGCTGCGCCACTGCTCCAGCCGGCATTCCCGCGCCAAGGCCATCAGCCGGCGCTCCACCTCACCGTCCCAGGCATTCTTGGACAGGTCCGCAAACACATGGGGAGCTTGCTGGCTGAAATGGTCAAAGCGTTCACTATCGCTTGCGAAAGACTGGCGAATATCCCAATCGCTGGCTTGCCGCACGCGCAGCTGCGCAAGGGATTGCCACGCGGCGGTCTGGTTACATTGCATGCAAGATCAGAGAAAAATTTCAGCCCGCAGCCTGCATCAGCTGCTCCAGCTTGAGCGCATCGGCAATAAAGGCCCGGATACCTTCGGCCAGTTTTTCCGTAGCCATGGCATCGGCATTCAGTGCCAAGCGAAAAGCCGCCTCGTCATAGCGCACCGGCTCCAGCGCCAGTTGCAGCGCAGCCGTGGCATTCAGCGCGCACGGCACATCAGCGGCCGTGCTTTGCAGCTGTGCCAACAGTTCAGGGGCAATGGTCAGCAGGTCGCACCCGGCCAAGGCCGTGATCTGCCCGGTATTGCGAAAGCTCGCACCCATGACTTCGGTGGCAATGCCAAAGCGTTTGTAGTAGTCAAAAATGGCACGCACCGATTGCACGCCGGGGTCGTTGTCGCCAGCCATGGCCGCTTCGTCCCAGCTGGCACCGGCCTGCTTTTTGTACCAGTCATAAATCCGCCCCACAAAAGGCGATATCAGTTGCACCTTGGCCTCGCCACAGGCAATGGCCTGGCAGCGTGCAAACAGCAGCGTCAGGTTCGTGTGAATGCCTTCTGCCTCCAGCTGGCGCGCAGCCTGAATGCCCTCCCAGGTGGCAGCGATCTTGATCAACACCCGTGAGGTATCCACGCCCTGTGCCCGGTACAGCACCATGATGCTGCGCGCACGCGCCACCGTAGCTTGGGTGTCAAAGGAAAGACGGGCATCCACTTCGGTAGAAACACGCCCCGGCACCAAAGCGAGAATCTCGCAGCCAAAGCGCACGATCAGCCTGTCCATCTGCTGCGCCAGCGTTTCACCTTGGCTTTGGTGCAGCACTTCGGCCAGCAAAGGTGCATAGTCAGATTTTTGCACCGCCTTCAAGATCAATGATGGGTTGGTCGTGGCATCTTGCGGTTGGAATTGGGCAATTTGCTGAAAATCTCCCGTGTCTACAACCACGGTGGTCCATCGTTTAAGTGCCTCGAGCTGGTTCATACTTCGGTCCCTGAGTAAAAGCGCGCTGGCGACTTCCACACTGGCACACAGCCAAGGGAAATCGCCCACACGCTAAGTCTGTCGCGCGAATGGATGCATGGCCCATGCACCGGTCGTTGGAGCGTAAGTGTATGCGGCCGCACCCTCGCCGCTTTTTGAATCACACAAGTGTTTGCCATGCTAGACCGGATTGCTGCCTCCCTCCCTTCCCTGGCCCCCGCCGAGCAGCGTGTGGGTGAACTGGTACTGCAAGACCCTCTGACCTTTGCCCGCCTACCTGTACGAGAGTTGGCTGAGCGCTCCCATGTCAGCAAGCCCACCGTGGTGCGCTTTTGCCGCAGCATGGGCTATGACGGACTGGCGGATTTCAAGCTCAAGCTTGCTGGCCACGCCACTGAAGGCGTCCCCTTCATCCACCGCAGCGTGGATGCGGATGACAAGACGGCCGATGTACTGGTCAAGGTGATCGACAACTCGGTGGCCGCATTTTTGCAATACCGCAACGCAGCCTCCCCCCCCCACCTGGAACAAGCCATCACGGCCATATTGCACACATGGAAACAAGGCCGTCGCCTGGAGTTTTACGGCGCAGGCAACTCCGGCATCGTGGCCCAGGATGGGCAGCACAAGTTTTTCCGCCTGGGCATCACCAGCCTGTGCAGCAGCGATGGGCATATCCAGGTCATGAGTGCCACCATGCTGCATGCAGGCGACTGCGCCGTCATCATCTCCAACTCCGGCCATACCCGTGACCTGCTCGATGCGGCCGAAATTGCCAAGGCCAATGGCGCCACGGTGATCGCCATCACCGCCAGCCATTCACCACTGGCCCGCTTGAGCGACATCCACCTGGCAGCCGATCACCCGGAAGGCTATGACGTCTACAGCCCCATGGTCTCGCGCCTGCTGCATCTGCTGATCATCGATGTTTTGGCCACCAGCGTGGCCCTGCAAATGGGCCCCTTGCTGCAGGAACATTTGCCCAAGCTGCGCACCAATCTGCAATCCAAAAGACACAGCCCATAAAAAAACCGGCCAATGGCCGGTTTGAAGGAAAGCCAAAGCGCTTTAGAAACGGTGGCGCAGGCCCACGGTGATGCCTGTGCGGCTACGCGCCTGACTGTCTTTGTCAATTACCACGCCAGAGCCGCCGCTGACACGGGTGTTATCGACACCAAAATAAGCGTCGGTACGCTTGCTGAATGCATAGTCAGCCACTGCCACAATGAAGTTGGCTTTGCCATTGAAATTACCTAGTGCACTGCCCGATTGCTTGGCATGGAAATAATGTGCCCCCAGATTGAGCTGCGGCGTGATCTGGTAACCAAAACCTACCTTGATCATTTGCCGCTTGTTGGCATCACCCGGCTGGAAACCACCGCTGGTTTGACCCGACCACATGCTGCCCACAATCGCCAAATCGGTGGAATTACGGATGAGGCCAGCAATATCACCAGCGGCCGCCTTGTCCATCTTGATCTTGTTCAAGCCATAGCCCAAATTGAAATACAGCGGACCGGTGCGGTACGAACCACCCAGTGTCCAAGCATCCAAGTCCGAACCGCCTGGCAGCGATGTACGCAGATAGCCACCGCCCAACGAAATGCCGTTTTCAGAGTAGCGCAAGAAGCCGCCCACCTGCTTCAACGCACCAGCTGCCACGCCAGGGATATTCGCTGCGCCATAAGCGTTCACCGCCGTACCTACTGCCTGCGTCACATACTGTGTCGCCGCTGCACTAGCAGCCGCAGCAGCTCCTGCTGCGTTGCCCGCCGCAACAGCCGCGGCCGCGGCCGCATTCCCCGCAGCCACCGCGCCTGGCATTGCAGCCGTTTGCGCTGCACTGGCAGCACCCAAAGCACCGCGCTCCAGCGCATCTGTCTTATTACCCTCTGCAAACGAATACTGCAGCGTACCTACCCAGTTTCGTGAAGGCGTGGCCAGCGTGTATTTCAGCGAGTTGCTGGAACGCGCCCCAGCTGCCATGCCCAACTCGGGCTTGTAGGCATCCATATAAGGGGAATAGGGGAAGGATGCATAGGTGGAAGTCACCACATCAAACAGCACGTTCCACTGCCGACCCATGGTCAGCTTGCCATAAGGGCCTTGCAGGCCTACATAGGACAGCTGGAAGAAAGGCGCGGTCGCGTCCTTTTCACCGGTATCGGCATTGAAGCGGTGCTCCATGTGCGCCAAGGCCTTGCTACCACCGCCCAGATCTTCCTCGATGTTCAGGCCCCAACGGCTTTGCGACATGCCGCCGCCAATCATCTTGGTCAGCCCGTTTTTGCCGGCTCCCTCATTGTTGGTATGTCGTACAGCGGTATCCACAATGCCCCATAGCTCCACCTTGCTCTGCGCCTGTGCAAGCATGGCGCTGCCCAGACCCATGCAGGCAATGGCAACTCCCACTGCGGTCTTTGTATGCATCAGCTGTCTCCTTGTGAATGTAATTGACTGTGTGCAAATCCATTCTAGAAGCGCGCCTTACCAAAAATGCACCACCGTGCTTTTTTTCCACAGGCAAAAACCCTAGACAGCTCTCAACGAAAAAAACCAGCCCGAAGGCTGGTTTTTTGGTCTTGCTAATCCAAGCAGACTTACGCCTGCGTCAGATTAGAAGGAGTGGCGGATACCCACTTGGATAGCTTGCTGCTTGCCGCTATCCTTCAGCGTACCGCCCTTGTCGGAGTTCAGGTTGATACCCAGGTTCGCGCCGTCATTGTTCTTGTTCTTGATGAAGGCGTAAGTGCCATACACAGCCGTACGCTTGGACAGGTTGTGCACATAGCCCAGGGCAAACTGGTCAGCCTTCAGCTTGCCGTCAGCGCCAATAGCGTACTTGTTTTCGTAGTGGTTGTAGGAAGCCTTAACTTCACCAGCAGTGCCGACGGGAGCAGACAGACCCAGCATGAAGCCCTTGAACTTGTCCTTGTCACCAGCTTCGATCTTCGACTGGCTGTCCTTGTAAGCAGCAGCCAGCTTCACCACGCCCAGATTGTAGGAACCACCCAGGCTCCATGCAGTCACGTCACGACCACCAGCAATGATTTCAGTGCGGTTTTGGCGCTCCAGACCCAGACCCAAGCTCAGAGGGCCATTGTCATAAGTCAGACCAGCAGACAGATAACGGTTACCGCGGTTGGAACCAGTCTCTTCGCCAAAGCCATAGTTGGCAGCAGCCTTGAAGCCGCTGAAGTTAGGCGTGATGTAGGTGATCGCGTTGCTGACACGGTTGTTGGTCAGTTGCACACCAGTCAGACCACCAGCGTTCAGCTTGGAGCCATCGGCCCACATACGAGAATTGCCGATGCCCACGTTGCCGAACACGTCGTAGCGAGCCACGGCGTTATAGGCAGCGGTCAGTTCACGACCCAGGCGCACTTCACCGAAGCCACCTTCCAGGCCCACGGTCGAACGACGCTTGAAGTCGAGGCCGGAACCGCCATCATCAGCGCCCACAGCGCCTTCCAGCCAGAAGTTAGCCTTCAGGCCACCACCCAGGTCTTCCGTACCACGGAAGCCCAGACGGCTAGTAGCGTTGCCACCGGAGTTGATGCCGCTCCAATTTTGGCCACCGTTTGCATAGGTCACGGCCTCGTCGACCACGCCGAACAGGGTCACGGAGGATTGGGCCATTGCGGCGCCGGAAGCGGCCATCACAGCCAGGGCGATCAAAGATTTCTTCATTGCGAGTTACTCCAAGGTTTACAGAGGGCGCTGGTGCGGGAGTCGTCTTCTTACAGGACAACCTTTTCGTCATCCGCGCCAACCTCCTGGTGGGGAAGTTGGGTCTATTGCACCAGACCGATGGGGGATGCGCAAAGCAATTCACCTACGCAGCGGCTAAAAAGGGCGTTTTACGTTGCTTGAACGCAACAAATGTGAATGACGCCCTGTGAAGCCGCCTGCGACAGTCCGGCCTGCCATCCCCGTCCGTTCAGGCTTCCAGTACGTCAAAACTGGTGGTGATCTGCGCCGTCTTGCCCAGCATGATGCTGGCTGAGCAGTACTTCTCGTGGCTCATGGCAATGGCGCGCTCCACGGCAGCGGTGGGCAGGCCTTTGCCGGTCACGGTGAAATGCATCTGGATGGTGGTGAACACCTTGGGCTCCGTCTCGGCGCGCTCGGCGGACAGCTTGACGCTGCAGCCCCGCACATCGTGGCGCCCACGCTTGAGGATTAGCACCACGTCATAGGCGGTACAACCACCGGTGCCGGCCAGCAAGGCCTCCAAGGGGCGCGGTGCCAGGTTCTGGCCGCCGTTGGCGGGATTTTTTTCATCGGGGGCGCCATCCATGGCCAGAACATGGCCGCTGCCGGTCTCTGCCACAAAGCCCATGCCCGAGCGCGTGCCCGAGGCGCCAGTCCAACTGACGGTGCATTCCATATCTGTGTTCTCCTAACAACAAGTAAAGCCTAAGGCCTCAGGAAAAAGCCTGGGCACAAGGCGGTAAGTGGCGAGGCCGAAGGTTTCAGCCATTCCTGAAAATTCAGTATTTGTTGCGCCGCAACAGAAGCTGCATTACAATCTGTCCATGCGTTATCCGCTGCGGCGGATGGACAGCGCGAAGAAGCCTCGCTTCATCGCCCCCGCGCCGATTGTCTCCTCCACCTCCTCTAACGGTGGATTCAGCCCTCAGCCTTTCCGGCTGGGGGCTTTTTTTCGTTTGGGCTCCGCAGCGGCCCCGGTATGGGAAGCGCCGGATTCACACAGTATGTGAAACGCTCAACGCCATGGATAACTATGATGGTAGCCCTTGCGCGCCGCCCATCTGCTGTGCGCGCCGCAGCTGGCCACACACCCATGACGAAGACACCCCTTACCCCCGCCGACTATCTGACCCGCATCCTCAATGCCCGCGTTTATGACGTGGCCGTGGAGTCGGACCTGGATATTGCCAAAAACCTCAGCCGCCGCCTGCACAACAAGGTGCTCTTGAAGCGTGAGGATCAGCAGCCCGTGTTCAGCTTCAAGCTGCGCGGTGCCTATAACAAAATGGCCCATCTCACGGCCGAGCAGCTGCAAAAAGGCGTGATCTGCGCCAGCGCCGGCAACCACGCCCAGGGCGTGGCCATGAGCGCCAAAAAGCTGGGCTGCCGCGCCGTGATCGTCATGCCCACCACCACCCCCCAGGTCAAGGTGGATGCCGTAGCGGCTCTGGGCGGCGAGGTGGTGTTGGCCGGCGACAGCTATTCCGATGCCTACAAGCACTCCGTCAAGCTGCAAAAAGAACAGGGCCTGACCTTTGTCCATCCCTTTGACGACCCCTATGTGATTGCCGGCCAGGGCACGATTGCCATGGAGCTGCTGCGCCAGCTGCAAAAGCTGGGCAGCCAGCGCCTGGATGCGGTGTTTGTCGCCATTGGCGGCGGCGGACTGATCTCGGGCGTGGCCAACTACATCAAGGCCGTGCGCCCCGACATCAAGGTGATTGGCGTGCACACCAAGGATTCGGACGCCATGCTGCAATCCGTCACCGCCGGCCAACGCGTGGAACTGGCCGACGTGGGTCTGTTTGCCGACGGCACGGCCGTGAAGCTGGTGGGTGAAGAAACCTTCCGCATCGCCAAAGACCTGGTGGACGACTATGTGGTGGTGGACACCGACGCCGTGTGCGCCGCCATCAAGGATGTTTTTGTCGACACCCGCTCCATCGTCGAGCCCTCGGGCGCCCTGGCCGTGGCTGCCATCAAGCAGTACGTGGCCAAGCACAAGACCAAGGGTGAGACCTATGCCGCCATTCTGTGCGGCGCCAACATGAACTTTGACCGCCTGCGCTTTGTGGCCGAGCGCGCCGAGGTCGGCGAGGAACGCGAAGCCCTGTTTGCCGTGACCATTCCCGAAGAGCGCGGCAGCTTCAAGCATTTTTGCGAAGTGGTGGGCAAGCTGCCTGGCGGCCCGCGCAGCGTGACCGAGTTCAACTACCGCATCAGCCACGAAAACAAGGCCCATGTGTTTGTGGGCCTGACCACCCCAACCAAGGGCGAGTCGGAAAAAATCTGCAAGACCTTCCAGAAGAATGGCTTCGACGCCATCGACCTGACCTTTGACGAAATGGCCAAGGAACATTTGCGCCATATGGTGGGCGGCCATTCGCCGCTGGCCCAGGAAGAACGCTTGCTGCGCTTTGTCTTCCCCGAGCGCCCGGGCGCACTGTTCAAGTTCCTCAGCCTGATGGCGCCGACCTGGAACATCTCGCTGTTCCACTACCGCAACCAGGGCGCGGACTACGGCCGCATTCTGGTGGGCATGCAAGTGCCGGCCAAGGGCAGCAAAAAGTTCGAGAGCTTCCTCAAAAACCTGGGCTACCCCTGGGTGGAAGAGACCGACAACCCGGCTTACCAGCTGTTCCTGAAATAAATAACAGAGGCCTTTTAGAACGTGTTCGAAGTCTCCTCGCGGCGCGCCAGCGTCTTTGCGGGATGGGATACAAGGCGCGATACCGCAGCAATAGCCGTGCTATTGCGAGGATTCGCAACACCGTAGACCGCCCGCAAAGGCACTAGCCCAAAGGGTTGGAGCGAAATCTGGTGATTTCTTCGCGCTGGGGCTTGCTTGCACACGCGTGCAAGCTGTGCCCCATCGGCTCGAACTCCTCTCGATTGCGTTCCAACGCGCCTGCGTAGAGACATTGAACACGTTCTTAGGCCTCTGTTATTTATTGAACCAGCATCAGCAGCTCACTTTTCAGGAGTCTTCCCCAGCATGCAGCCCCTGCGCCACTTTTTGCTGGCCGTGCAATTCTTCAGCCGCATCCCTGTCACCGGGCGCTTGGCGGCCTGGGTGGGCTGGAGCCCGGAGCTGCAGCGTGCCAGCGCCGCGCATTTGCCAGGCGTGGGCTGGCTGGTGGGGCTATGGGCGGCGTTGTTGCTGGGGGCTTTTCTCTGGCTATTGCCCACCACCAGCTGGACGCCGCTGCTGGCCGCGCTACTCAGCACAGCAGGCACGCTGTGGCTCACCGGCGGTTTTCATGAAGATGGCCTGGCCGATGTGGCCGACGGCCTGGGCGGCTGGGTGCCGCCTGTGCGTGCGCTGGAGATCATGAAGGACTCGCGCATGGGCGCCTATGGCGTGATGACGCTGGTCATGGCCTTGCTCACCAAGCTGGCACTGATTGCTCTGCTGCTTTCCGCCATGCAGCCATTCTGGGGCGCAGCGCCCGTGCTGGTGCTGCTGTGCTGCACCCATGTGCTGTCGCGCTTTGCACCACTCGTGCTCATGCACAACCTGCCCCATGTGGGCCTGGCCACCAGCAGCAAGACATTGCACGTGGCCGGTCAGCAACTGGGCTGGAATGGCTTGCTCACCGCAGCCCTTTGGTGCCTGCCTGCGCTGGCCCTGCTGGCCTGGTTGGGCTCGTACACCCTGGTGCTGGCTCTGCTCGCGGCCATGGGCATCACCACCTGGCTGCTGCAGCGCTGGTTCTGGCGCCGCCTGGGCGGCATGACGGGTGATTGCCTGGGGGCCTGTCAGCAGTTGAACGAGCTGGCCCTGTTGCTGGCCGCTGCCATCCACCTGCGCCAGCTGCTGTGAACACCCCATGAGCCGTCTGTGGCTGCTGCGCCATGCCCGCCCCTTGGTCGACTCCGGCGTCTGCTATGGCCGACTGGATGTGGCGGCCGATGCCGGCGACACCCAGCAGGCGGCTGAAAATTTTGTAGCCGCGCTCACGGCCCAGGCTGCAAAGGATTTTTCAGCTGCACCGGCCACCGCTGCAAAAAACTTTTCAGCGCCCCTGCCATCAATGGCCGCATTGCGCCACTCACCCCTACAAAGATGTGAGCAGCTTGCGCGCTCGCTGATTGCGTTACAGCCCGATTTTGCCCACAACACCTGCGTCGATGCCCGGCTGCAGGAAATGGACTTTGGCACCTGGGAAGGCCTGGCGTGGGAGGCCATTGCCCGCAGCGAGATCGATGCCTGGGCCGCCGACCTGGCCGGCCACGCTCCCGGCGACGGCGAGAGCCTGGCCACCATGCTGCAGCGTGTGCTGCAGGCCTTGCAGCACAGCTGGGCGGTGGACAGTCAGCAGGGGGCGCGCGATGTGGTCTGGGTCACACATGCCGGCGTCATACGCTGCGTGCAGTGGCTGCTGCTGCACGGCCAGCAGCCGCCCACCAGCGCGGACTGGATGCTGCCCTCACCCGGTTTTGGCCAGTGGCTGGTGCTACCCTGGGCAGATTCAGGGCCTGCATTGCAGCGCCTTGGCGTGCCCGTCCGCTGAACTTTTGCCTCCCAACCCCATGCCTCTGCAACTCTCTCCCGAAGCCCAACAGCAAGCCATTGCCTCCATCGAGCGCTATTTCCGCGAACATATGGAAGAGCCCATAGGCAATGTCGCTGCCGGCGGCTTGCTGAAGTTTCTGGTGGAAGAAATCGGCCCAGTTTTCTACAACCAGGGCGTGGCCGATGCACAGGAAAACCTGCAGGCACGTGTGGCCGAGCTGGATGTGGAGGTCTACCACGAGGCCTTCAGCTACTGGAACCAGCGCGGGCGCCGCAAGTAACCCGGTCACGCCCGTGACCCCTGGCCCATAGCCTGCAGCACCTGCGGACATCACCCCTGTCCGACAATGGGCCCATGTTGGAATCTCTACGAACCTGGGCCCTGCCCTATGGCGGCGACGCCTTTCTCTACCTGACCGTGCTGGCTGCAGCCAGCTACCTGGCGCTGCTGCGCTTCAAGGAGCGCCTGCCCACCCAGCGCCTGCGCCGCTTCATCCGCCTGGCCGCGCTGGTGGCCCTGCCGTTCTCGGTGCTGGCCATGGAAACCGGTGGCGGCGAAAACCTGGGCATTGCCGTGCTGGCCCTGGTGTGGTGCGTGATCATCGGCATCACCTGCAAGAACGAGATGTCGCGCCGTGGCGAATAAGAGCCGCTCACACGACCCAGGAAACCGTAGGTTTGCGATCGAGACGAGGCGCGAGGCCGCAGGCAGTACACCTAGTACGACAAGGCTGAGCAACGACGTATCGAGGGTTGTCTGAGCTGCTCTAAACACAGCAGCCCCTGGCAAAGCGCCCCTGCCGCCCCCATCTGTGCGGCTGCACCTGTGAAAAACAGAGCATCTGAAGCGCTTGGACTTTGCATCTGAAGCATAAAACCCATTCCAACTGGCTTCTGTTGCGCTATTGCTGCTACAGGTTTTGATTTTTCCTTTTCTGGAGACATGCCATGAGCGACTTCCCCCCACGCACACCCCGCTTGTCCATGCTGGACCTGGTGGCCGTCCGCGAAGGCGGCAGCGTGCGCCAGGCGCTGGACATTGCGCTGACCACGGCTCGCAAGGCCGAGGAGCTGGGCTTTGCCCGCTACTGGCTGGCCGAGCACCACAATATGCCGGGCATTGCCAGCTCGGCCACAGCCGTGCTGGTGGGGCATATCGCGGCCGGCACCTCCAGCATCCGCGTGGGCTCGGGCGGCATCATGCTGCCCAACCACGCCCCTCTGGTGGTGGCCGAGGCCTTTGGCACCCTGGCCGAGCTCTACCCCGGCCGCATCGACCTGGGCCTGGGCCGCGCTCCCGGCACCGATGGAGCCACCATGCGCGCCCTGCGCCGCGACCGAGTGGAATCAGAAGAAGACTTTCCCCGCGATGTGAGCGAGCTGCAGCGCCTGCTGGGCCCGGTGCAAGAGGGCCAGCGCATCGTCGCCATGCCCGGCGCCGGCACCCATGTGCCCATCTGGCTGCTGGGCTCCAGCCTGTTCTCGGCCCAGCTGGCGGCCGCCAAGGGCCTGCCTTACGCCTTTGCCTCGCACTTTGCGCCGCGCATGCTGCACCAGGCGATCGCGCTGTACCGCCAGCTGTTCCAGCCCTCGGCACAGTTGGCCAAGCCCTACGTCATCGTCGGTGTTCCGGTGATTGCCGCCCCCAGCGATGCTGAGGCCGAATTCCTGGCCAGCAGCACCTACCAGCGCGTGCTGGGCATCATCACCGGCCAGCGCGGCCGCCTGCAGCCACCGGTGGACAACTACATGGCCCTGCTGGGCCACCAGGAGAAAGCCGCCATCCACGACTTTCTGGCCATGGGCGTGGTGGGCGGCCCCGAGAGCGTGCGTGCCGGCCTGCAGGCCATTGCCCAGGCCACGCAAGCCGATGAGTTCATGCTGGTCTCCGATGTCTACGACCCGGCGCTGCGCCTGCGCAGCCTGGAGCTCACCGCCCAGGCCCTGGCGCCGAACTAAGCCCTTGGCCTTTCCCGCATGAGCCGCTCCGCCCGCCTGCTGCAGCTGCTGGACCAGCTGCGGCGCGCGCGCCAGCCCCAGACCGGGCCAGCCCTGGCCCAGCAACTGGGCGTGAGCCTGCGCACCCTGTACCGCGACATTGCCACGCTGCGCGAGCAGGGCGCGGCCATTGCCGGCGACCCCGGCGTGGGCTATGCCATGCGCCCCGGCTTTTTGCTGCCGCCGCTGATGTTCACACCCGACGAGCTGGAAGCGCTGCTGCTGGGTGCCCGCTGGGCCAGCCAGCAGGCCGACCCCGAGCTGGCCCAGGCCGCCCAGTCCGCGCTGGACCGCGTGCGCAGCGCCCTGCCACTGGATTTGCGCATCGAGGTCGACACCAGCGGGCTGCTGGTGCCCCCCATGCACCGGGCCGATGCCGCACCCGAGCCCTGGCAAACCGCTCTGCGCCTGGCCATACGGCAGCAACGCAAGATACAGCTGCACTACAGCGATGAAAAAGGCCAGCTCAGCGAGCGCTGCGTCTGGCCTTTTGCCATGGCGTTTTTTGACCATACCCGCGTGGTCACCGCCTGGTGCGAGCTGCGCCAGGATTTCCGGCATTTCCGCGCCGACCGCGTGCGCTCGGTCACGCCGCTGGAGGAGCGCTATCCCGAGCCACGCGCTAGTCTGATTGAGCGCTGGTCGAAGCAGATGTGCTACAGGATCAAATAGTCCCCCCTGAGTCGCCTACGGCGCCTTCCCCCCAGGAGGACGACAGCCTCGCGGCGGGGCGGCCCTTACTCGCTGTCTGCTGATCTGGACCGCGCCAGTTGCATGCGCCATTGAACGCTGACGCACAGGCCAGGCCGAGCACGCCGCGCACTGCTGACAAAAACTGTCAGCATGGGTTTTTACAGTAGCGGTCATGGCGTTCTTGCCATGTTCTTTCAAACACTGTGATGACCACCCAAGCACCCACCCTGCGTCTGTTTTTCCATCCCCGTTCGCGTGCTGCCATGGTGCGCTGGATGCTGGAGGAATGCGGTGCCCACTACGACATCACCCGGCTGGAGTTTCACACCAGCATGAAGGCGCCGGACTATCTGGCCCTCAACCCCATGGGCAAGGTGCCCGCCCTCACCCATGGCGATACGGTGATCACCGAAACCGCTGCCATCCTGACCTACCTGGCCGATCTGTTTCCGGAAAAAAATCTGGCCCCGGCAACCGGCAATCCTCTACGCGGCAGCTATTACCGCTGGATGTTTTTCCTGGCCGGCCCTGCCGATGCCGCACTCACCGCCAAATACTTCGGCCACCTGGACCAGCAAACGCCCGAACAAGTCTTTATGGCCGGCTATGGCAGCCTGGATGATGTGGTTGAAACCCTGCGCCTGGCCGTGGCTGGCAAGCGCTATCTGTGTGGCGACCAGTTCACGGCAGCCGATCTGTTCATGGCCAGCTACCTGCACTGGGCCCATCTGATGAAGACGCTGCCCGACCTGCCCGAATTCAGCGCCTATACCCAGCCCCTGCTGGACCGCCCGGCTTCGCTGCGCAGCATAGATCTCAACACCGCAGAGCTGGCAGCGCAACCGGCCTAAGCGCCGCAGCACAGCACGCAGGCCAGACAATCTGGCCCGGCTGTGAAGAGAGGCACTCGTTACCATAAGCCTCTTTCCACCACGCAAGCCGCCCGCCACACCATGGCCATCTCCCTTCAAGACAAGCTGGTCGTTGCCATCTCCTCCCGCGCCCTGTTCAACTTCGAGGACGAGAACCGCGTCTTCAACCAGGACCCTGCTGCCTACGTGGCCCTGCAGCGCAGCCAGCTGGACCGCCCCGCCGCTCCCGGCGTGGCCCTGCCGCTGGTGCGCAAGCTGCTGGCCTTCAACACGGCAGAGCAGGCGCGCGTGGAGGTGGTGGTGCTGTCGCGCAATGACCCGGTCAGTGGCATGCGGGTGTTTCGCAGCGCCAAGGCCCATGGGCTGAACGACATCCAGCGCGGCGTGTTCACCCAGGGGCGCGACCCCTTCGGCTATCTGCGGCCGCTGGGGGCCCATTTGTTTCTGTCCGCCAATGCTGCCGACGTGAGCGAAGCCCTGCGCCTGGGCTACCCGGCTGCGCGCGTACTGACCGAGTCGGCCGGTGCCAGCACCAACTATCCGCAGGAGCTGCGCATTGCCTTTGACGGCGACGCAGTGCTGTTTTCCGACGAGGCCGAACGCATCTACCAGGCCGAAGGGCTGGACGCTTTTCAGCGCCACGAGGTGGAACATGTCACCCAGCCCCTGCCGGATGGCCCGTTCAAGCCGCTTTTGGCCGCCTTGCACCGGCTGCAACAGGCCGCCCAGGCAGGCGAAACCGGCGGCATGCGGCTGCGCACCGCACTGGTCACGGCCCGCAGCGCGCCGGCGCATGAACGCGCCATCCGCACGCTGATGGATTGGAATATTGGGGTGGACGAGGCCATGTTTCTGGGCGGTCTGTCCAAAGGGGAGTTTCTGCGCGAGTTCGAGCCCGACTTCTTTTTTGACGACCAGACCGGTCATGTCACCTCGGCCGCAGCCCATGTGCCCTCAGGCCATGTGCACAGCGGGGTCACCAATCCCCCCTGAGGCACTTTGTGCCTCCCCTCAGAGGACGGCAGCCTTTGCTGCGGGGCGGGGCGGGGCGGGGTGGCCAGCGTAGGCCCTTGCTGGCTGTCTCTGGCCTATGCCTTGCCAGTTTGTATGCAATGCCTCCCGCAAGTTCTTGCCATGCGGGATGCACCCGAAAAATCCTGCGAAGGCGCAAGACACATCCGCTTGCCCGGCTTTACCCCAGCGATGTGCCCGGTTGACCGGCTTGGCCCACACTGGGCCATCCAGCATGTTTTGGAGAAAGTTTCCATGTCCCTGCCCCGATTGCTTCTGTCCCTGGCCTTGTGCGCTGCGGCTGCCGCACCGCTGGCGCCAACCTGGGCCCAGGGCCAGATCGACCCCGTGGCCATGACCGGCCCGGACGGCAAACCCCTGTCCCAGGGTGAAATCAAGGCCATCAAAGACTTCCAGATGCTGGACTTCAACAGGGACGGCAAGATCAGCCGCAAGGAGCTGGCCCTGGTGCCACGCCTGTATGGCTCTTTTGACGAGGCTGACACCAACCACGACGGCTATCTGACCCTGGACGAGGTGCGTGCCTTTGCCATCAAGTACCGGGCCCAGCGCGATGCGGCCAAGGCAGCCCAGGCTGCAGCCAGCGAGAGCACTCCAAAATAGAGAGCAGCACCTGCGCTTGCAGCCTGCTCAAAAGCAAAAAACGCCATGCATTGCTGCATGGCGTATCAGGCACAACCCTTGGAGGGGTAAAACTCACAGGCCGCTGGTGCGTTTGACGGCCACGTCTTCGTAAGTCAGGCGCTCGCTGGCGGCACGGGCAGGCTGCACTTTCTGGTGCACTTCCTGGCCCTGCTCCTTTTGGTGGGCTTCCTGCGAAGCCTCGACCGCCATGGCGCTGGCGCGCCACAGCGACTGGATATGCTCTATCAGCATCTTGGAGATGGGCTCTTTCTGGGCCTCTTCCTCCTTGGCCTTCTGGACTTCAGCCTGCTGCTTGTCTGCGCGCTGGGTCCAGTCCAGGTTGCGCGCATCCTTGTCAGTAGGTCTGTCCGGTCCCTTGGCCTGTGCGCCTTCGCCGATTTTGTCGGTCGACTCGACCGCGTTGACCTGGTTCACCGGCCGAATGGGGGCCGGCCCCGAGGCGCCAGTCGAATACAAATTGGCACCTTGCGTGTTCCATTGAATGGGATTGCGGTCTACAGGTGGTATTTGCATGGCGTACTCTCGGTTGTGGATGTGGGTGCTGAAGGCGCTATTCCTCGGTTCACTGTGTTTTCGGCCTTGTATTTGAAAAGTTTAGGCTTTTTTACAGTTTTTTCCATCCCCGCATACCGCCAGCTCTCAGCAAACTACTCACTTCGAGCCTACAAAGCGAATACAAAGAGAGCGATTACTTACAAAAATCGTCCCAACAATTTACGCGAGGCCTTGTCCAGCTGGTTGCTGTCCGGAATGCGGTACTGCACCCCGTCGCTGCCGCTGATCAAAAGCTTGGTGCGCCCTTCCAGCTTGCGGATGTCTTCCTCGGCCTTGAGCACCATCTGCGCAGGTCCCCGGTCGGTCTCCAAGTCCCAGGTGCTGGGCGTGGAAAAACTCGACACATTGCGAATGGCCAAGATGGTCGGCACAAACTCGCGCACCGCCAGGTCTTCCTCGATCAGCGCACGGACTTCGGCCGGCAGGTCGGCCATGCGGTCCACCCACAAGGCTTCCTTGCCGTCGGTGGCCACCAGAGACAGGCCTTCTTCCGGCGCGATCAAGGGGTAGGCGCGCACCGGCACCACGGCCTCAAAGGTCTGGCCGCTGCTCAAGGTCAACACCAGACGGCCATGGGCGTTGCGACTGAGCCGCAGGCCCGCCAGATTGGAATCGGTTGTGTGCAGCATGGCTTACTCCTGGTGCGAGACTTGCAGCGTCAGGCCGGCGGCCTGGGCATCTTCTTCGGCGCGACGGGCCTGGGCCTCGTACAGGCGCCAGTAATGGCCCTTGGCCTCCATCAGCGCGTCGTGCGGCCCCACTTCCACAATCTCGCCACGGTCCATCACCACCAGGCGATCCGCCTTGCGCAGCGTGGACAGGCGGTGGGCAATGGCAATCGTGGTGCGGCCTTGCACCAGGTTGTCCAGCGCCTTCTGGATTTCCTTTTCCGTCTCGGTATCCACGGCCGAGGTGGCCTCGTCCAGGATCAAGATGCGCGGGTCGATCAACAGGGCGCGGGCAATCGAGATGCGCTGGCGCTCGCCGCCCGACAGGCCCTGGCCGCGCTCGCCCACCAGCGAGTCATAGCCATGGGGCAGGCGCAGAATGAATTCGTGGGCATGGGCGGCGCGGGCTGCGGCCACCACTTCCTCCCGCGTGGCACCGGGCTTGCCATAGGCGATGTTCTCGGCAATGGTGCCAAAGAACAAAAAGGGCTCTTGCAGCACCAGGCCAATGTTGCTGCGATAGTCCGACACGGCCATGCGGCGCACATCCACGCCGTCGAGCTGGATGGAGCCTTCGGACACATCGTAGAAGCGGCAGATCAGGTTCACCAGCGTGCTCTTGCCCGAGCCGCTGTGACCCACCAGGCCAATCATCTCGCCGGGTTGTATCTGCAAGTTCAAGTGCTTGATGACGGCGCGGCTACCGTAGCGAAAGCCCACGTCATCCATGGTGATCGCTCCCTGCGTCTTGGCCAGCTTCACCGGGTTGCTGGGCTCGGGCACGTTGCTGACATGGTCCAGGATGTCGAAGATGCGCTTGGCACCGGCGGCCGCTTTTTGCGTCACCGAGACAATGCGGCTCATCGAATCCAGGCGGCTGTAGAAGCGGCCTATGTAGGCAATAAAGGCCGTCAAGATACCCACGGTGATGTTTTCGTGGGCCACCAGATAGATACCAAAGCCCCAGACCACCAGCAGACCCATTTCGGTCAGCAGGGTGACGGTGGGGGTGAACAGCGACCAGGTCTTGTTCACCTTGTCGTTGGCCTGCAGATTGACCTGGTTGGCCTCAGCAAAACGGTCGGCCTCGCGCTTTTCCTGGGCAAAGGCCTTGACCACGCGGATGCCGGGAATGGTGTCTGCCAACACATTGGTCACTTCGGACCAGACACGGTCAATCTTCTCGAAGCCGGTGCGCAGCTTGTCGCGCACGGTGTGGATCATCCAGGCAATAAAGGGCAGGGGCACCAGGGTGACCAGCGCCAGCCAGGGGTTGATGGTGAAGAGGATCACCGAGGTCATCACCATCATCAGCACGTCGGTGGCGAAATCCAGGGCGTTCAGCGACAGGAACAGATTGATGCGGTCGGTTTCGGCACCAATGCGCGCCATCAGGTCGCCGGTGCGCTTGCTGCCGTAGTAGTCCACCGACAGCGTCAGCAAATGGTTGTAGGTGGAGGTGCGCAGCCCGGCGCCAATGCGCTCGGAGACCCTGGCCAGCACAAAGGTACGCGCCCAACCCAGCATCCACGCCAAAAGCGCCGACACCAGCAAGGCACTCAGGTAGAAAGTAACCAGATTCGGATCAATTTTTTCGCCGTTCTGAAAGGGAATCAGAATTTTGTCCATCAACGGAATGGTCAGATACGGCGCCACCATCTGGGCGGATGTGGTGGCCAGCGTCAGCAAAAAGCCCAGCAACAGCTGGCCCCGGTAAGGCCGGGCAAAACGCCACAGGCGCAGCAGCACCCAGGTGGAAGGCTGGGGCGCCTGCTGGCGGGCACAGGCCGGGCATTCATCGCTGTCAGGGGGCAGCGGCGTGCTGCAGACCTCGCACAGCACCTCGTCGCTCTCCTGGACATGGCCCGGCATATCCCCCTGGGCCAGCAGCGCGCGCTGCTGGTCAAAGCGCTGGATGAGGCGAAACGCCTCGTTCTGCACGGCCAGGCGAAAGCGCCACAGCGCCAGGCGCTGGCTGCCATCGTGCAGCTCCAGCGTGCCCACGCCAGCATGGTCCAGTAACTGCAAACGCAGAGCGGGTGACAAGGGCCAGACAGACCAGCCTCCATCCGAATCCACACGCGCCAGCAGGCGAGAGGAAGTGACCACTACCAGTCCGGACGCGAAGCGCAAATCGACCGTCAAGTCAACCGGAAGGACGGACAATACGTTTTCATGGGGTGCGAGCTGCGCCCGCAAGTCAGCCCCGAAAGGGCCATCCGAGACGCCTGAGGCCTCTATAGCATGGTGAATGTGCATATTGAACTGTTTGTATCCGTTCCAGCAGCCTGGCTGCCAGTGGATGGACATGGACGCACCAATGTGCAAGCCCATTGCAATGGAGTTAGCAGACTTAACGCTTCACCACCCTCTCAGGCTGACAAACTCTGGTGAGAAGCCGCCTGCGGCCGTCCTCCTCCCCTCATCATTCATTACGCTCCATCCATGGCGAAGACATTCAACGACATCCAACTCTTGCGCACCACTTTCCTGCGCGGCCCCAGCGTTTGGACCTATCGGCCCGTGTTGGAAGTCTGGCTGGATCTGGGAGAGTTGGAAGACTATCCCTCAGACAAGATTCCTGGACTCAACGAGCGCCTGACCAGCTGGCTGCCCGACCTGGTCGAGCACACCTGCGGCGTGGGCGAGCGCGGCGGCTTCATCCAACGCCTGGAAGGCGGCACCTGGATGGGCCATGTGCTGGAGCATGTGATCATCGAGCTGCTGAACCTGGCCGGCATGCCTGCCGAATTCGGCCAAACCCGCGAAATCTCGCAACGCGGCGTCTACCGCATGGTGTTCCGCTGCCCTGAAGAGGCCGTGGCCCGCGTGGCGCTGGAGCATGGCCACAAGCTGCTGATGGCCGCCATCAACGACCAGCCGTTTGACCTCAAACCAGCGGTTCACGCCATCAAGACGGCCATCAACGACCGTTACCTCGGCCCCTCCACCGGCTGCATTGTCGATGCAGCTGGCGAGCGCCGCATCCCCCATATTCGCCTGAACGATGGCAACCTGGTCCAGTTGGGCTATGGCGCAGCCCAACGCCGCATCTGGACGGCCGAGTCCGACCAGACCAGTGCCATTGCCGAAGGCATTGCCCAGGACAAGGACTTCACCAAGCGCCTGCTGACGGCCTGCGGCGTGCCCGTGCCCGAGGGCCAGATCGTGGCCAGCCCCGAAGAGGCCTGGGAAGTGGCCCAGGACATCGGCTTCCCCGTCACCGTCAAGCCTTCGGACGGCAACCACGCCCGGGGCGTGACGTTGGAGCTGTCCACCGAGGCCGACATCAAGGCCGCCTTTGCCCTGGCCCAGCCTGAGGGCTCGGACGTCATCGTCGAGCGCTTCATCGACGGCGTGGAGCACCGCCTGCTGGTGGTGGGCGGCAAGGTCGTCGCCGCCACCAAGGGCGAGACCGTGTCCGTGCACGGCAACGGCAAGGCCACGCTGCGCGAGCTGGTGGATGTGCTCAACCAGGACCCACGCCGTGGCCCCGAACAGGAATACCCGCTGGACTGGATCAAGCTGGACGCCGGCGCCGTCAAGCTGGAGCTGAACCGCCAGCATGTCACGCCCGACTCCGTCATCCCCCAGGGCCAGAGCGTGCTGCTGCAGCGCAATGGCAACATGGCCATTGACTGCACCGACGACGTACACCCCGACGTGGCCTATTACGCCGCGCTGGCCGCCAAAATCGTGGGCCTGGACATTGCCGGCATGGACATGATCCTGAAGGATGTCTCCCAGCCCATGCAGGGCCAGGGCGCCATTTTGGAAGTGAATGCCGGCCCCGGCCTGCTGATGCACCTCAAGCCCACCAGCGGCGCACCCCGCCCCGTGGGCATGGCGATTGCCGACCACCTGTTCCCGCGCGAAGACGGCGCCGGCGCCGGCCGCATTCCCCTGGTGGGCATTGTGGGCACGCGTGACAACGCCTTCATCGCCCGCCTGGTGGGCTGGCTGCTGCAGCTGTCGGGCAAGCTCACCGGCGTGGCCTCCAGCGAAGGCATGTTCCTGAACAACCGCCAGACGCAAAAAACCAATACCGCCAACTGGGCCGGCGCCCACCGCCTGCTGACCAACCGCCTAGCCCAGGCCGCCGTGATCCAGACCACCTCGCGCTCCATCCTGGAAGAAGGCCTGGCCTATGACCGCTGCCTGGTCGGCGTGGTCACCGACATGGATGGTTTTGAATCCCTGGCCGACCACGATGTGCACGAAGCCGGCCAGATGCGCCGCGTGTTGCGCACCCAGATCGACGTGGTGCTGAGCGAAGGCGCCGGTGTGCTGAACGCCGACCTGCCCGAAGTGGCCGAGCTCGCCGAGCTGTGCGATGGCGAGGTGTTGCTGTATTCCACCGAGGCCGACAACGCCGCCGTGGCGGCCCACCGCGTCCAGCCCGAAGGCCGCGCCGTGCTGGTGCGCGGCAAGCAGGTGATTCTGGCCACCGGTTCCCAGGAGCGGGTGCTGGGCACCCTGGACGCGCTGCGCCAGCCCACCGGCCTGAGCGTGGACACCCCGGCCCTGCTGGCCGCGATTGCCACGGCCTGGTCCATGGACATTGCGCCTGACCTGATCGCCGCAGGCATAAAAACTTTTGAATACAGCCGAGCCTGAGTCCACGCCCTCAAAAAACAACGGTCCTCTCCCCCGAGCAGCGGCCGCCAGAAAGCGACAATCACCATGGAAATCTCTCGTACCCGTTCCCTGCGTGGCCCCAACCTGTGGAGCCGCAACACTGCCGTGGAAGCCGTGGTTGTGTGCACACCGGTGGAATGCGATATCGCCCAGCTGACCGGTTTTGAAGACCGGCTGCGCGCCCGTTTCCCCGCCATTGGCCCGCTGCACCCCCAGGGTGCCGACAAGCCGGTGTCCCTGGCCGATGTGCTGGAAGTGGCCACGCTGTCGCTGCAGGCCCAGGCCGGCTGCCAAGTGACCTTCAGCCGCACCCATGCCACGCTGGAGGAAGGCACCTTCCAGGTGGTGGTCGAGTACACCGAAGAGGCCGTGGGCCGCATGGCGCTGGAGCAGGCCGAAGCCCTGATCCAGGCCGCGCTGAACGACAGCGCTTTTGACGCCACGCCCGTGATCGCGGCCCTGCGCGAGCTGGATGAGGACGATCGCATCGGTCCTTCCACTGGTGCCATCGTCGATGCAGCCGTGGCCCGTGGTATCCCCTTTCGCCGCATGACGGCAGGCTCCATGGTGCAGCTGGGCTGGGGCTCCAAGGCCCGCCGCTTCCAGGCCGCCGAGGTGGACCAGACCAGCGCCGTGGCCGAGTCCATTGCGCAAGACAAAGACCTGACCAAGCGCCTGCTGCACGCGGCCGGCGTGCCCGTGCCACTGGGCCGCCCCGTCACCGATCTGGAAGATGCCTGGGCCGTAGCCCAGGAAGTGGGCCTGCCCGTGGTGGTCAAGCCCCAGGACGGCAACCAGGGCAAGGGCGTGACGGTGAACATCACCACCCGCGCCCAGCTGGAAGCTGCCTACGCCACCTCCATGCAATATGGCGACGATGCCATGGTGGAGCGTTTTCTGCCCGGCCACGACTTCCGCCTGCTGGTGGTCGGCGACCAGTTGGTGGCCGCCGCCCGCCGCGAGCCACCCCAGGTGCTGGGTGATGGCGAGCACACCATTCGTGAACTGGTGGACATCGTCAACCAAGACCCACGCCGCGGCTCCGGCCATGGCACGGCGCTGACCAAGATTCGCCTGGACGACATCGCCCTGGCCCGCATCGCCTCCGAAGGCCTGACCGCCGACAGCGTGCCCGTGCAGGGCCAGCGCGTGGTGTTGCGCAACAACGCCAATCTGTCCACCGGCGGCAGCGCCACCGATGTGACCGATGACGTCCACCCCGAAGTGGCCGCCCGCGCCATTGAAGCCGCCCAGACCATAGGCCTTCACATCTGCGGCGTGGACGTGATCTGCGAGTCCGTGCTGCATCCGCTGGAAGAGCAAAACGGCGGCATCGTCGAAGTGAATGCCGCCCCCGGCCTGCGCATGCACTTGGCGCCCTCCTTCGGCAAGCCCCGCAACGTGGGCACACCCATGGTGGACCTGCTGTTCACCGGCAACGATGACGGTCGCATTCCCCTGGTGGCCGTCACGGGCACCAATGGCAAGACCACCACGGCCCGCTTGATCGGCCAGCTGTTCACCTCGCAAGGTCTGCGCGTGGGCATGACCAGCACCGATGGCGTCTACGTCAACGGCCGCCAGATTGACAGCGGCGACTGCTCCGGCCCCAAGAGCGCGCGCAATGTACTCTCCCACCCCGAGGTGGACGCCGCCGTGCTGGAATGCGCCCGTGGCGGCATTTTGCGCGAAGGCCTGGGCTTTGACCGCTGCCAGGTGGCCGTGGTCACCAATGTGGGCGAGGGCGACCACCTGGGCCTGAACTTCATCACCACCGTCGACGAGCTGATGGTCTTGAAGCGCGTCATCGTGCAGAACGTGGCCCCCAATGGCTACGGCGTGCTCAACGCCATCGACCCCCATGTCTCGGCCATGGCCGCGCATTGCACCGGCAAGGTGATCTTCTTCGGTGCCGACCGCCACCACCCCGTCATGGCCACCCACCGTGCCCAAGGCAACCGCGTAGTCTATGTGGACGGCGACCATATCGTGGCCGCCGAAGGTTCGTGGCGCGAATCCGTGCCGCTGCGCGACATCCCCGTGACCCGCAACGGCAGCATCGGCTTCCAGGTCGACAACGCCATGGCCGCCATTGGCGCGGCCTGGGCCGTCGGCCTGCCCTGGGACACCATCAAGCGCGGCCTGGCCGGCTTTGTGAACGACAGCGACAACGCCCCCGGCCGTTTCAATGTGATGGATTACAAGGGCGCCACCATCATTGCCGACTACGGCCACAACCCCGACGCCATCCGCGCGCTGACCAAGGCCGTGGAAGCCATGCCCGCCAAGAAGCGCAGCGTGGTGATCTCCGGCGCCGGCGACCGCCGCGACCAGGACATCACCGAGCAGACCGCCATCCTCGGCCATGCGTTTGACGACGTCATCCTCTACCAGGATGCCTGCCAGCGCGGCCGTGAAGACGGCGAAGTCATCGGCCTGCTGCGCAAGGGCCTGGAAGGCGCCAGCCGCACCAGCTATGTGACCGACATCCATGGCGAATTCATCGCCATCGACCATGCGCTGGCGCGCCTGCAAACGGGTGATCTGTGTCTGGTGCTGGTGGACCAGGTGGAAGAGGCCCTGGCCCATTTGCAAAAGCGCATCGCCGAAGCCTGATGCTGCTGCCGTGATGAGTGCCTTCGTTGGGGGCGCTCATACGGCGCTGCATGCGGTGTTGCGCGCCCTGGCCGTACGAAAGTACGGTCTGCGGGCGCGGCGCCTAGCCTGAAGCGCCGTCTGGGCGTTGTGGAGGGAGTCCAAAGTTCTGCTGGACTTTTCAGGCCCGCTCCAGCCAGCCTCCAACTGTTCTCACATAAGCCCCGCTCTGACGGGGCTTTTTCATGGGCAGATTCTTCAAAAAGTGAGCAGTCTGTGCAGATGTAGTCTGCGTCACAGGCCTATTTAGCTGAAAAATCGGCCTGCAGTGCATCGGCCCGCGACCGGCTTTTCTCCTTCACCAGGGTCGCCATGGAGGCCGTCAGCGCACTGCCCATGGAGGCCAGCACAATCAGACCAATCGCCAGCCACTGCACGGCGCTCAGTTGCTCGTCCAGCAGCAGCAGGGCCAGGACGGCGGCCACGGCGGGCTCCATGCTGAGCATGATGCCAAAGGCCTGAGGCGGCAGGCGCTTGAGCGCCACCATTTCCAGCGAGATGGGCAAGGCGCTGGAGACCGCCGCCACGCCCAGGCCCACCAGCAGCACGCTGGGCGACAGCAGGGCACTGCCCGCATGCACCACACCCACAGGCAACACCACCAGGGCCGCCATGGCCAGGCCTAACGACACCGAATGCGCCACCGGCAAATGCCCTATGCGTTTGCCAAACAGGATGTAGCTGGCCCAGCACACCGCCGCCAATACGGCCCACAACACGCCCACCGGGTCCAGGCTGCTGACCGCATGGCCCAGTGGCAGCAACAGGCCCAGGCCGGCCACGGCCAGCAGCACCCAGACAAAGTCCAGCGGCCGGCGCGAGGCCCATACCGCCACGGCCAGCGGCCCGGAGAATTCGATGGCGACGGCCACCCCAAAAGGCAGGGTGCGCAGCGCCATGTAAAAGCTCAGGTTCATCAGCCCCAGGGCCGCGCCATAGAGCAGGGCCGCACGACGGTCTGCGGCCGACAGCGGCCAGCGCCAGGGCCGGCACAGCAAGAGCAGAATCAGCGCGGAAAACCCCACGCGCACGGCCGTGGTGCCCTGGGCACCCACGGCAGGAAACAGACTGTGCTTGGCCCAGGAAGTCCCCAGGCCCAGAAACAAGACGGAGGCGAAAATGGCCAGCCATGGCAGCCAAACAGCATTGCGTTGCATCAACATGGCGAGAATGTATTGCACAGCCCCTGTGGTTTTGGCTCTGAATCGAGCTGCTTGGCGCAACTTTCACTCATTCCATGGCTTCACCTTCCTCCTTGACACTGGACGACTTCGATCTGGCCATCCTGGCCCTGCTGCAGCGCGACAACACCCTGTCCCAGCGCGACATCGCCCAGACCGTGCACCTGTCCGCACCCGCCGTGCAACGCCGCATCAGCAGACTCCGAGCCAGCGGCGTGATCCGCGCCGAAACCGCCGTGCTGGACGCCAGCCGCCTGGGCCGGCCGCTGACGCTGCTGGTCGAGGTCCATCTGCATGACGAACACCCGCTGCGCACCGCCGGCCTGCAGCAACGCATGCAGGATGAAATCGCCGTGCAGCAGTGCTATGCCATCACCGGCGAAGCCGACTACCTGCTGGTGATCACCGCAGCCACCATGGCCGACTACGAGGCCATCACCACCCGACTGTTTGGCGGCGACGACAACGTGCGGCGCTTTTGCACCTCGGTGGCGCTGAACTGTTTGAAGGTGGGGCTGCAGGTACCGCTGCCTGGTGGGCCGGTACAGGTTTGAGTGCCTGGGCCGACTCTCGCTGCCGCTCTACATTGCAGAGCATCTGCTGCTTGATCTGCTTTGATTTACCATATTTTCAATATGGAAACCCAGAGCCCATCAGCACAGACTGCTCACATAAAGTTCCGCGTATGCAGCGAGGCCAGCTCCGCCGCATGGGCCTTGTCAAAGCCCAGCCGCACCAGCTTGGTGTAGCGCCCGTCTTCCATATCGCGCATCAGCTGCTGCACGCGCTGGGCGCCGCGGGCAATGGCCGTGGGCGTCATCTCACCGGCTGCCACCAGGATCAGGGCGTCGAACACCTCCTCATTCAGCCCGGCCGTGCCGGCCAGCGCATCGTGGCGGGCTTCCACGGCCTCGGCCAGTCGGTGGCGGAATTCCGGCTCGCGCTGCAAGCGGTACAGCAGGTGCGACATGCCCAGTGCGACATGACGGGCCTCGTCGCGTGCGGCCAGGCGGCAGATCTGGCGGGTCAGGGGGTCAGGCGCCTCGGCCTGCAAAAATTGCAACAGGTTGACGAAGGTGCCCTCGCCCAGCACCGACAGCAAAAAGCTGGCGACTGAAAAATCCTTTTCATCCAGCAGGCTCATCAGCGAGGCCTGCCCCCCGGCCGTGGACAGCGCCGGCACGCGCCCGTGGCGACGTATGCGGCGGGTGAAAACGTCGATGTGACGCGCCTCGTCCGCCACCTGAATCGCCAGCGCCGCCTGCAGCTCGCGGTAGTGCGGGTGCAGCTCGCCCAGAAAGCGGGCCGGCACCACCAGGGCCGCGTTCTCGTTCTCGACCATATAGGTCATGATCTGGACGATGGCGTCCTCGATGGGCGCTGGCGGCTCGGGTGCATCGTTCCAGTCGATGGCCGTGTCGGCATGCCACTGTGCGGCCACGGCCTGGGCGTACAAATCGGCCGCGCTGTCGGTCCAGAATTCTGCCTTATCCACCAGCCGAAAACGAAAAGCCGGTGCGCCCTGCTCCACCTGTGCGCCGCGCGCGGCCAGGCCCCAGTGCGGCAAGGCCTGCTCGGCCACGGCACCGGGCTGCGCCCCATCGCTGTGGCCGGTCTGGGCCGCTGCCCGCCAGCGCCCGGCCTGGGCCCCGCCCTTGCACACCGTCAACTGCGGCGCCTGCACCCAGCCCGCCGACGTTTGCAAGGCATGGCCTTGCGCCTGACACCAGGCCACCAGCTGGGCTTGCCAGCCCGGCGCGCTGCCCTGCACCCGCACCGCCTCGCCCACTGCCAGCGGCGCCAGCGCGTGTTTGATGAGCAGGTGGGCCCCGGCATCAAAGCCCAGTGCGCCCAGATCCACCACTGGGGCGGCTGCGCCGGCCCGTATCTGCAAGTCCGTCATCGTCTTGGCTCTCCTGAAGGGCGCTGCCGGCTCAAGCCAGCGGCATGCCGCACAAGGCACGGCCGATGAAGTCGTACAACACGTCCGAAGTCGGGCCCATGACCGACGCCGCACGCGCATCGCGGAACAGCCGCTCCACACCCAGCTCCTTGCGGAAGGCCGCGCCACCGCAGATCCGCATGGCCGTGTCACTGACTTCCAGCGCCGCCTCGGCCGCGCTGGCCTTGACCTCCAGCACCCGCAGCATGGCGTCCGCCCGCCCCGTCGCCAAGGCGGCCAGCGTGTCGTCACGCAGTGCCCGGGCCTGGTCGGCCCGGATGCGTGCGCGCGCCAGATAGGCGCGAACCGTGGGAAGGTCGGCCAGGCTGCTGCCGCTGGCGGCAAAGTGGCTGCTGGTGATGTGGGCCGTGGCACGCGCCAACACCCCATCCATCAAGCCAATGGAGGTGGTGGCAATCAAGGTGGTGAACACCGGCAGCTCGTCGTTGTTCATGATGTCGCCGCCCGCTCCATCGGCTCCCAGGCGGGCCTGCAGCGGCAACCGCACCTGCTGCGCCCGCACCGGGGCCGAGGCATTGCCGCGCAGCCCCATGCCATCAAAAGCCTGGGGGCTGGCAAGGCCGGGCAGACGGCTATCCACCAACCACAGCGTGGCCGCGCCATTCGCCGCCACCGGGCGTGAGGACCACACATAGGAGTCCGCCTGCTGCGCCGAGGTGACCATGCTCTTGTGTGCATCCAGCAGCACATGGTCCGCACCATCGGCCGTGGCGGTGCTGACCGGTGCCCAGAAATGGCTGCGCGAGCCCGCCTCAGACCAGGCCAGCGTGGTCACATGGCGCCCGGCCGCAATCGCCCGGCGCACGTCCAGCGGGCCGTATTTTTCGATCAGCACGGTGCCGGCGTAATGCATGGTGAGCACCATGGCGGTAGAGGGGCAGTCGCGCGCAATGCGCTCGATCACCTGCACCGCCTGGGCCAGGCCCTGGCCCAGGCCCCCGACTTCGGTGGCACTGAGCAAGCCCAGCAGCCCGGCCTGGCCCAGCGCATCCAGCTCGGCCTGGGGAAAGCGGGCCTCGCGGTCGGTGTCTGCGGCAGCGGGGGCGATGGTGTGCTGGACAATGGTTTCCAGCGTTTCCAGATAACGGCTCATGGGTGTACGTCCTTTGCGCGCTCAGTACTGGTAGCCCTGCACGGTGATGCGGCCATCGGCGCTGTAGAACTGCTCGTCCGTCACGGCGCGTTCCAGCAGCGCATAGCCGCTGGCGCGACCCGGGTGCCAGGCCTTCAACCCTTCCAGTTCCAGCAATGGGCGCACGGCCGGATCGTCCCAGGACATGCCCATCAAAATCTCGCGAAAGCGCTCGGAGTCGGCCTGGGTGATGCTGGGCCCCGTGGTCATATTGCAGTGGTCAAAAGCGCCCGAAGTGGCCAGCACGCGCGTGCCTCCGGCCGGCAACGTACCTTCGGCGGCAAAGGCCTGGTAGTTCTTGGCCACCATCCAGCTCGCGGCAATCTCGCCGGCCACCATGGCCTTGGCGGCCAGGCGTTCGCCGCCGATATGGTCGCCATGCTTGCCACCCAGCACATCGAAGCGCTGCACCTGGTAGTCACGCCCGCCCACCAGGCCGGCCTGGCGCAAATGGTCCAGCGGAATCAGCGTGGCCTGGGGCGAGTCAATGGCACCAAAGCCCACGGTCTGGCCGCGCAGGTCTTGCAGCGATTGCAGCTTGCTGTCGGCGGGCAGCACCAGCAGCGACTGCACGTCCAGATCGGTGTCGCGCATGGCAATCGATTCCACGCGCTGGCCCGCAGCGCGGGCCATGCGGTCGGCGCGCACAAAGGCCAGCGGCGAATTCCAGGCCAGCTGCACATCGCCGCGGATCAGCGCCTCGGTCAAGGTTTCGTAGTTCGAATACAGCACGAAGTCGAAGTACAGCCCGCGTTCGCTGAAATAGGACTTGAAGCCCTCCCAGATGGTGACGACCTTGGGTGCATAGGCCACGGCGCCCAGCGTGAGAACTTGGTAGGAAGCAGTCATGGAATTACCTAGTGAATAAGAAGAAGAGAGAAAGAAAGCTGTGGCTTAGGCCACGGCCTCGCACAGTGACTTGCCCAGCAAGTCGTAGATCACATCGGTGGTGGGTGCCATCACGGAGGCGGCACGCGCATCGCGGAACAGGCGCTCAATGCCCAGCTCCTTGCGGAAGGCCGCACCACCGCACACGCGCATGGCGGTGTCGCTCACCTCCAGCGCCGCTTCGGCGGCTGCGGCCTTGCATTGCAGCAGCCGGGTGCGCGCATCGGCACGCCCCGTCTGCACCGCCACCACGGCGTCGTCGCGCAGCAACTGGGCCTGGTCTGCCTTGAGCTGGGCCTTGGCCAGGTAGGCGCGGATAGTGGGCAGGTCGGCCAGCGAGCCGCCAGTGCTGGAAAACCGCGTGCCCGCCACATGCTGCAGTGCACGGCGCAGCACGCCCTGCATCAGTCCCACCGAGGTGGTGGCAATCAGCGTGGTGAAAAAAGGCATCAAATGCTGGCCCTTGACGGCCTCGCCCGCGCCGTCGGCACCGAGCATGAAATGGCGGGGAACGACCACGTTCTCGGCCGCAATCGGTGACGATGCATTGCCGCGCAGGCCCATGCCGTCAAACTGGCTGGGAATGCGCAGGCCGGGCAGGCGGCTGTCCACCAGCCACAGCGTATTGCCCTCGCCCTGCGTAGCACGTGAGATCCAGACATAGGAGTCAGCCTCACCGGCCGAGGTGATCATGCTTTTCAGGGCATTGAGCTGCACCACATCACCGGCTTCCTCACCGGCATCGCTGGCCGTACCGGCCGGGGCCCAGATATGGCTGCGTGAGGCAGCTTCAGACACGGCCAGCGTGCTCACATGGCGGCCGGCGGCAATGTCGCGGCGCACCGCATCCATTTCGGGGGCGCCGCCAAAGGGCTCGATCAGTGCCACGCCGCAGTAGTGCATGGTCAGCACCATGGCCGTGCAAGGGCAGTCCTGGGCAATGCGCTCGATCACCCGGACGGCCTCGGGCAGGCCGCCGCCCAGGCCGCCCACTTCGGTACTGCTGAGCAGTCCCAGCAGCCCGGCCTTGCCCAGCGCATTCAGCGCCGCACGCGGGTAGCGGGCCTGGCGATCGGTCTCCTCCGCCGCCGGTGCGATCACCTCACGCACCACTTGTTCCAGCCGAGGCTCCAGTTGCTGCCACAGTTCCATATTCCACTCCACCAAGGCCTGGCGTGCCCCGGAACAGGGAAGCAAGGCATGGCAACGGTGGCAGCCGCCCGGGCTTGCACCCGGGCAGGTGCAAAGCAGACGGCAGGCTCCCGCAAAGGGAATCTGGAGTCTCGCCGTATGCAGACCTGCAATCACGACAGACGAACAAAAGAAGTGGCGATTATAGAAAGCGCGGGCACCAAGATGGTGCAAGCCTGAAAACCATTACCCGCAGCCTGAGGCCTCTGTCACCTTAGAGCGTGTTCACGTTCTTAGCGGGAGACCGCGCGCTGCGCCCCCAGCAAGACCAGTGCAGCGCCGGACAGGCCACTGATGGCCCGCTCCATCCGCAGATAGCCACTGCGCAAAGCGGGGATGCCAAAGACCTGGGTGATGCCCAGGTGCCAGCTCAGGGACATCACGGCCACCAGCAGCAGCGTAATGCCATAAAACCAGGTCGGAGCTTGCGCCGGAAAACTCGCCGCAAAGGCGCTGGTCCAGAAGGCTGCGCCCTTGGGGTTGGTCATCCCGGTGAACCAGCCCATGCGAAACGCGGCCCCGCGTGACCGTGGCGCTTGGGACAGGCTCTGCGCATGTGTACACCCCCGCCAAGCCGCGCGCAGCAGCTTGACGCCATACCAGACCAGATACGCCGCGCCCAGCCAGCGCAGCGCCATGGCCAGTTGCGGATGCTGGGCCAGCAACGCCGCTACCCCCGCAATCGACAACAGCGCCCAAGCCAGGCCACTGCTGGTCAGCCCCTGCACCACATAGCGTGCGGAGTGGCCATGGCCGTCCAGGGCCATTTGACTGAGGATGAAAAAATTCGGGCCGGGGCTGACCAGCACGGCCAGGTAAATGCCCGCCATCAGCAAAAGCGACGCCTGATAGTGCATAGCCGTGTCCTGCGAAAGTCGCCAAATTGTCGCATCGCGACAGCATCCGCAGCCGGCACAAGTCCACTCAGCCCGCGTATGCTTGGCAGCCATGCATACCTCTGCCCCGCGCCCTACTTTGTCCGCCCTGCTGCTGGCCACGCTGGCTGCCCTCGCCCTGCAAGCGCCCGCCGCCCATGCGGCGGAGTCCGAGCAAATCGGCTCCGTGGACACGGTGTTCAAATTCATTGGCCCGGACCACAAAATCGTGGTCGACGCCTACGACGACCCCAAGGTGGCCGGCGTGACCTGCTATGTCTCGCGCGCCAAGACCGGGGGCATCAAGGGCGGGCTGGGCCTGGCCGAAGACCGCTCCGAAGCCTCCATCGTCTGCCAGGCCACCGGCCCGGTTCAGATTCCGCAGCCACTCAAGCAGCAGGAAGAGGTGTTCACCGAGCGCACCTCGCTGCTGTTCAAGCGCCTGCGCGTGGTGCGCATGGTGGACGCCAAGCGCAACACCCTGGTCTATATGACCTATTCCGACCGCGTGATCGAGGGCTCGCCACAAAACAGCGTGACCGCCGTGGCCGTGCCGCACAGCACGCCGATTCCGGTGAAAAAATAAAAACAGAGCACGACATGCCCTTGCTGCCAGCCTGAAAGGCAGTTCAGGGCATTATTTTTTACGGCAGGCGCACACAGGCTAGCGGCTGCCGCCGCTTCCGATTTGCGCCAGCAAGCAATCCAGCGCTTGCAGATACCGCGCCTGCAAAAGCGCTGCCTGCGCCGGGTCGGCGGCAACCGCAACCCGTGCAAGACCACAGCCATGGGCATGGTCAATCAGGATGTCCCGCCACAGCGCAGCGTCGGAGGTCAAGGCCGCCAGCCATGACGTCAGCTGGTCTGTGATCTCCTGGTTCACCCCGGCAAAGGCTTGTGGTTCGGAGAAGATGGCCAGCGTCAACTGGGGGTGCTGTGTGACGACCGCGTAATAGCGCTGCAAAAGCTGCCGGATGGCGCAAACCGGGTCTGCGCCACATGCGCTCTCTTCCCGCACCCCGCCATACACCTTGTCTGCCAATGCGCGCAGCAGTGCGGCGTGATCCGCCACATGGTGGTAGAGGCTCATCGGCGTAATGCCCAGGCTCGCGGCAAGCGCGCGCATCGTCAGTCCTGTGCCGCCGCCCTCATCCAGCAGTGCAAGCGCTGCAGAAAGAATGTCGTCTTTGGACAGACCTTCACCTTTGGCAGGGCGTCCGCGCGGGCGGCTCATGGGAGCACGCGGTATTTGCATTGCACCATGCCGGAAGGAAAGCGCTGGCTGGACACAAGCTCCAGATCAATATCCTTGGCCAGCGCGCCAAACAAAGGCCTGCCGGCCCCAATCAGCACGGGCACCGTGGTGATGACCATGTCCTGGACCAGCCCTTCCCGCAAAAAGGACTGCACCAATTTCCCGCCATCCACATAGACCTTTTGCACCTGCTCACGCGCCAGCTTGGCCAGCAACTCCTGGGGCGTCAGATCCAGGAAAAAGACCTTGCCTTGCTGGCTTTCGGGCACAGGCGTGCCGGCCAAGGTCTTGGTCAACACATAGGCCGGGCGATCATAGGGCCAGGGCTTCATATCCGCGACGGTGGTGTAGGTGCCGTGCCCCATCACGATGGCGTCCTTGTCGGCCATGAAATCCGTGTAGCCATGGTCCTCGCCGGCATGGTCACGCTGCAGCAGCCAATCCAGGCTGCCATCGGGTCGCGCGATAAAGCCGTCCAGGCTGGTCGCGATGAATACATGTGCAGTCGCCATAAACCCCTCCTCATTAAACATACAGTGTATATTTAATGAAATACCCAGGCAATGACAGCCTTCTGATCACGGCCAAGCGGGTATGCAAGCGCAAGACAGATGCTCTAACGCCCACGCCCCACCGCCACAAACTCCGAAGGCGAACACCCAAACTGCTTTTTAAACGCCACCGAATAGGCGCTATGGCTTTCATAGCCGCTTTCCAGCGCTGCCTGGGTAATGGGCCGGCCCTGCAACAGCAACTCCACCGAGGCCATCAAGCGCATTTTTTGCCGCCACTGGCCCAGGTTCATGCCCGTGCTTTTCAGAAAACGGCGCTGCAGCGTCTTGCTGCTCATGGCCAGGCGCTGGGCCCAGTCCTCCGCGCTGGCCTGGTCCTGCGGTGCTTGCACCAGGGCCTGGCACAGCCGGCGCATCTGGGCATCTTCGGGCCAAGGCAAATAAAAAGGCAGGGCTGCCACGGCCTTGAGTTCTTCCACCAGCAGTGCGCCCAGCAGGGCGTCACGCGGCGAATGCGGAGCTTGGTGGGGCAGCTGCACCAGGACGGCAATCAGCTCGCGCGCCAGCGGGCTGATGTGCAGCACACAGTCCTGCTCAGGCAGGGCTGTAGCCAGTGCCTGGTCGATAAAAATGCCGTGCACGCACACCGGTACGGTGGCGGTGATGCGGTGGATCACCTCGGGGCGCAGCCACACCGCCGCCGTGGGCGGCACCAGCCATTGGCCGCTGTCGGCTTCGACCAGCAGCACACCCTCGATGGCATAGAGCAAATGCCCGCGCCGGTGGCTGTGCGCCGGCACCACATGGCCTGCGGGGTAGCGCTGGACCACACCGGTCACGGCCAGGGCGGAGTTTTCGGCCTGCAGCAGATCCAGCGCATGGCCGCCGCGCGTGGGGGATGCAAAACCCATTCACATGTCCAAATCAATAAAACGAATGGCCAATTTTTGATAGATAGCCAGAAGACCGCAGTCTAAAGTGGCTGCATTCTGTTTGCACCCCAGCTTGCTACCGTGACCGTTTTCCACATGCACTCCCTAGGCCTACGCGCTCTGACCCTGTGTCGGGGCCCGTACGCACGCATGTGCGCACCGTCCCATCCTGGTTTCCCCAGGCCCCGACCGTAGCTGCTTCGCGCAGGGAAACCAGGTGTTGTGTTTCCCCTGTAACGAGGTAGTGATGTTGACTCAACCTTCTCAAAAATACCGTGCCTATCCGGTGGTGAACTTGCCGGAGCGCCAATGGCCTGCGCGCCAGCTGACGCAGGCTCCCATCTGGCTGTCTACCGATTTGCGCGACGGCAACCAGGCTTTGTTCGAGCCCATGAACCGCGAGCGCAAGCTGCGGCTGTTTCACGAGCTGGTGCGCATAGGCTTCAAGGAAATCGAGGTCGGCTTCCCCTCGGCCTCGCAGACCGATTTCGACATCGTTCGCCATCTGATTGATGACGGTCTGATCCCCGATGACGTCACCCCCATGGTGATCACCCAGCTGCGCGAAGACCTGATCACCACCACGGTGCGCAGCGCGGCCGGCGCACGCCGCGTGATCGTGCACCTGTACAACGCCATTGCCCCGGCCTTTCGCGAGATCGTGTTTGGCATGGAGGTGCCGCAAATCATCGCCATGGTGGAGCAGCATGTGGGCCTGCTCAAACGGCTGACAGACCAGCACCCCGAGACGCAGTGGGTGCTGCAGTACTCGCCCGAGACCTTTTGCATGGCCGAGCTGGAGGTGTCGCTGGCCGTGTGCAACGCGGCCATTGCGGCCTGGGATGCGGGGCCCGAGCGCCCCATGATCGTCAACCTGCCCACCACGGTGGAGGTGAGCACACCCAATGTGTTTGCCGACCAGATCGAATGGATGGACCGGAACCTGGCACGGCGCGAACACATTGTGCTGTCCGTGCACCCGCACAACGACCGTGGCACCGGCGTGGCCTGTGCCGAGCAGGCCATGCTGGCCGGCGCCCAGCGCGTGGAGGGCTGCTTGTTTGGCAATGGCGAGCGCAGCGGCAATCTGGATGTGGTGACCCTGGCGCTCAACCTCTACACCCAGGGCATTGCGCCAGGCCTGGATTTTTCCGACATCGCCGCCGTGGCCCGCATTGCCGAGGAATGCACCGCCCTACCCATTCACCCGCGCCACCCCTATGTGGGCGACCTGGTGTTCACCGCGTTCTCCGGCTCCCACCAGGATGCGATTGCCAAGGGCTTTGCCGCCCAGCAAGCGGGCGCGCTGTGGCGCGTGCCCTATCTGCCCATAGACCCCCAGGATCTGGGCCGCACCTATGACAGCATCGTGCGCGTCAACAGCCAGTCGGGCAAGGGCGGGATTGCGTTTTTGCTGCAGCGGGACTGGGGCATTCACCTGCCCCGGCGCATGCAGATCGAGTTCAGCGCCATCGTGCAACGCCTGGCCGACGCCAGCGAGACCGAGCTGTCCAGCCAGCAGATCTGGGCCTTGTTCGAGGCCACTTATTTGCAGGCCCATCAGCAGCATCCCGCGCTGCGCTACCAGGGCCACAGCCTGTTTGACGACGCCCAGGGCCAGGGCATTGCGTTGCAACTGGGCGCCGACAGCGCCAGCGCACGCACGCTGCGCGGCACGGGCAGCGGCCCGATTGCCGCCACCGTGGCCGCACTGAACCAGCCGCTGCGCATAGACAGCTATGAGGAGCGCAGCACCGGAGCCGGCGCCGATGCCTGCGCCGTGGCCATTGTCGAAGCCGCCCTGCCCGGCGTGCCCGGCTCACGCTTTGGCGTGGGCCGGCATGCCAACATCGTCACCGCCTCGGTGCTGGCGGTGCTGAACGCTGCAGCGCGGTTTGCGCAAACTGCGGCTTAAAAAAGAGCAGGCTGTGCATATACAGTCTGCTTTAGCGGTATTCTCACCCCACATTCCGCCCCATATTCAATACCGCAGAAACGCGGCGGCACCGCTTCAACCCAGCAGCTGATTCAGCCCGACCTTGGCGCGTTCAGAAGCGGCAAGCCAGGAGCCCACTGCAAAGCTGCCACCGCATGGGCTCCGTTATAGATGGTGACTGCCCGTCACCAGCTTATTCTGCCTGGCAGTTGGCCATGCCTCGCGCATTAGTCGCGCATCAGCTGCGTGTCCATCAGCTTGTTCTGCCAGCCACTGATATTCCGCTGTGCACGCGCCGAGTAGCTCTCCTGCTGTTGCGGCATACGCATTGACGGCGGCGCGGGTAGCGGCTGTGATGCGGTCGGGCACGCTGGCGATGTCGCGCTGCAGGCTGCCAGCAGCAGCGGCAGCACGGTCAGCAGCAGCGCGGTTTTGTGCGGCGCGCTGCTGCGCTGCGTTGATGGCTTCATTCTTTGTTGCCTCCATGCGTTGGTAGTCGACCAGGGCCTGGGCATGCTGGGCTACCAGCACCTGGGTGTGCTGCTGCTCGAGCTGGGCCAGCGCCGTACCTGCCCGCCAGCCCTGGGCCATCCAGCCGGCTGCAAAGGCCCCTGCAAACACCAAGGCGGCCAGAATTCTTTTGCCGCGTGCGGTCATGCTGACACCTCTGTAGTGGCCTTCGCCATGTCGTGGTTGCGTATCCAGCGTACCTTTAGCTCCTGACGCTCTTTTGTGCCCCCGCGCTCCCAAGCGCCAGGGCGCCATGTCCGCAGGTAAAGATCAAACGCTCCATGCACATCCTCAAGCGCGGGCAATACCTTAGGGTCGGTCCACAGCAGCAGCCGGGCCAGACCTGCAGCCAGCGCATCGTCTCGCTCGATGGCGTCCCAGATTGCACGATCGGTTACCGCCACGCCACGGGCCGCATACAGCCGCGCTGCGGCGACACGGGTGGAGACATGTAGGCGCACGCCATGCACCATGCCGCCACCCTGCTCGGCTTGCCAATAGCTCTTGGCCGGGCCTGCCGGGCGCGGCGGGCTACCCACTAGCTGGCGGCGGTGCTGAAAACCGCTCTCTTGCAAGCCTATGGCCAGCAGCATGACCCGGGCGCGCGGGCTGTCCATGCTGGCTGGCAGCAGGGCCATGGCCGGCGCAATGCCGGTCTTGATGATCTGGTCCAGTGTCACGCCCCACTCTCTCCATCTTTTTGTTGTGGCCCCAGGCCCAAGCGCTTGCGCACCCACTCGTTGAGCAATGGACTCAGCGCAAACTGATCCCATGCACGAAATGCCCAGTCGGCCGCAGTCATCGAAAACAGGCCGACGACAAAGCCCGCTAGCCCCTCGCTGCTCCCCGTCAGCCCCACAAAATCCACTGTTCCGTAAGCGCTCGCTGCAACGCCCAGCACAAGCATCGCCACCTTGCGCGGCCATGACCCTTGAATCCAAAGCAATGCCCCAGCGCTCCCAAGCAGCCCGGGGAGCTTTGGCAAGATTTGATCTGTCCAGTTGTTGTCCATTCCCCTCCCCTTCCTCCCTACAAAACCTGGGAGGACGTTCTCAAATACAGAGCCTCAGACTGAGGCTTTACTTGTCAAAAATCAGTCCTTGGTTTCCACATCTATAACCTCGTCCACCACGCTATCCCCAGTCTTGCGCACAGAGGCTGCACCAGCCTCATAGGCCTCGCATGCGATGGTGTTCATCAGCTGCTGCAGCGTGCCCTGCAAGCCGGCGGACAGCTCCGGCGTGATCTTGTTGCCCACATTGGCATTCAGCACTTCGGCCAAGCGGGAATTGATTGCGCTCTCGTTTTCGTTGTTCATATGAATCCTTTGGTTTTTGGTGATCAGGTGTTGACGGACTCGGCATCCCAGCGGATTGCCGCCACGGCATCTGCGGTTTCTGCACCCTGGATTGCTGCATAGAGGACGCGGCTGCGCTGGTGGATACCATCTGTGTGGGCCAGCAGCGCAAAGCCCACATCAATCGCGCCATCAGCATCAAGCTCCACCGTGGTGTTGTCCGCCAGGGTCCAGCGAATTGCATAAGCCTGGCCAGCATCACGCGCGATCTTTGCAGCCATGGCCGCGCCCACGATGCGCGCACGGCTCTCGGCGTCGCTGTCAAAGCGCCCCACGCCGGCCAGGTCGAAGCCACCAGACTCCAGCGCATCACACTCAGCCTTGATCTCCGTCCACTTGCGCGCCTGGGAGTTTTCCAGATCGTCGCCCGCAGCGGCCGACACAACCGTGCCACCTGCAAACACTCCTCCAGCCCGGGCTACGAGGGCGCGTTCCAACGAGTCAGTGGGCTCCTGCATATCCAGTACCGAAAGCGGCAACTCGGGATACTCCTGCCAGAGTAAATGCGCATCCTCGGATTTATCAGCACTGGGGTACATATGCACCTGCAGCCGCAAAGTAGTACCGAATAATTCAGATTTAACAACCCGGTGTGCAGCTGTCAGTCCATTAGGGGTAGGAATTATTTTCAATATTGACATATCAGCCTTATCTTTTAATAGAAAGAAGGTTCACTCTAACGTCATTAATGCTTCTATAGCCTTCAGGCGCGGATCTGCTCATCGCCTCCATACGGAGAACAACGCGGGTTGTTCCTGCAGGCAGCGGATGAACCGGAGATGTATAAGGAAAATTCATTCCACTATAAACACCGATCGAGAATTCGTAGCCAGACTTTTCGGAACCTATATATGGGATACCAGTTATTCGTGCAAAGACAAATTCAGATGTAAAGTCTCCCCAATAGGAAGAATCACCTCCGTCACTGACATATAAGCGAATTGCATTTGATCTTATCGCCCCAATCCATGAAAGGTAAATAAAATTCGCATATTTTCCATCAAAACTAAAATCATCGAGAATTCTGCTTGTTGAAACGTAAAAAGCAATATTCCCTTTGACTCTTGTTGCAATTGAAGTAATAGCCCCACCAGCTAGTTGAAGCGTATCAATAACGCCAAGCTTATTAATAACAAGCCCACCAGACTCGGAGTAAACAAGATCGTTTCCAAACTGGATTGCCCGTTTCGCACCGGATGCATTCAGGTCGATAAATGTTGTATTGGCCGTGTTCTGAATACGGCCGGCAGTAAGCGTGCCCATATTTGCCGCAACTGCGGACAGCATGGTCACATCCATCTTGTCGGCCGTAACCGCTTTGGCTGCCAGCTTTGCAGCTGTGATTGCGCCTGCGGCAATGGTTGCGGCCGTCACTGCATTGGCCGCGATCTTTCCGGCCGTGACCGCGTTGGCAGCAAGCTGTGTGGCAGTCACAGAGTTGGCGGCCAGTTTGGTGACATCGATGGAGCCTGCAGCAATGCGCGCAGCTGCCAACACCCCTGCCGTGATCTTGTCTGCTGCCAGATTGCCGATCATGGCGTTGATGATGGCACCGTTCTGGATAGCGGCCGTGCCCACAGCGATGGCATTTGCTGCAATCTTTGTGGCCGTTATTGCGCCGTCCACGATCAGCGTCCCTGCCATAGCTTCGCTGAAGCGCAGCTTCCCGACAAAGAGATAGTTTGCTGCGCTGTCTACTCTTATAAACACACTCACGAACGCTGAAGACTCTACGCTAGACGTCTTCGCTGTGTGCTCTATCGAGTTCCAGCTTGACCCCGTGGTTGTGAAGTCATAGTCGAAATCTCTCTGTACGTTTGCTGGTGTACGGAAAGAGATTCGGACTTTAACCATCGCAGCAGCAGGAACATAGATATTAGTTCTCAGCACATATTCCGACCCAGGTGCTACTGCGAATAAAGTGCACGAGCCTCCGCCCCAGGTCGTCGCAGCCTCGTAAGCCTTATCTATCCTCAATACAGACTTGCTGATGGTTCCTGCAGATGCGTTAGGCTCATTCAATTTGAACGAAATCGCGCCTCTAGAGTGCGGTGACCACATCGCAATGTCCTGGTACTCAGGATCAGGCACAAGTGTTGATGTGTCAGACACCAGCATCTTGCTGGCCGAGATAGCCCCTGCCGCAATCTGCTCAGCACGCACGGCGCCTGCTGCAATCGCTGCGGCAGTCACCGAGTTGGCCGCCAGCTCGTTTGCTGTCACCGCCTTGGCAGCGATCTTTCCGGCCGTAACCGCGCCTGCAGCAATGGTCACTGCCGTCACTGCGTTGGCCGCCAGCTTCCCCGCCACCACCGCACCTGCGGCGATCTGGTTTGCACTCACAGCACCGGCCGCAATCTTGGGCGTGCTGATAGCTCCGTCCGTGATCTGCGTGCCCACGATCTGCCCTGTGAGCTTGGCAGCGCTAATGGCGGCAAGCTGAGCATCTGTGAGCTGCCCAGCCACATCGACTGCCGCTGTCTCTGCTGTGTACTTGGTCCCGTTCCAGCGGTACAGCTTGCCGCCGTAGACGATGGTGCTGGTGCTCTTGACCGTGGGCAGGGCCCCGCTTGCAATGATCCCCACAGGCTCGATACCAGCCGCGAACTTGGTTGCATCCACGGCCTGGGTCGCCAGCTTGGTAGCCGTCACCGCGTTGTTGGCCAGGTTGCCAGCTTCCACCACCAGCGGGCCCAGGTCGCTATTGCCAACCTTGCCCACCGTCAGGGTGACGGGGCCTGCAGGCTGCAGCGACTCCACGCCGTCCACCGTCTTCCACTTGGCCCAGAAACGGTAGGTCTTGCCCAGGTCCACAGCGGCCGAGGCAACGTGCTCAGGCCCTGCAGCCGCCAGGCGCGCAGCAGCAAACCCAGGATTCGGAACTGCCGCCGTGACCTCTGCCACATAGAAGTTGGTGCTGGCGTGGCCATGGCCTTGCTCATACACAGGCATCGCTGTCTGCAGCGTGGCCGTGGTGAGTGCGGCCGCCACTGCAAAGCCGGTAGCCATGGGCGGCGGCGTCAGGTCCGGCTGGAAGATGTCATCAAACACCACATCCAGCTGCACCACGGTGCGCACCACGCCCTCGGCCAGTTGCCCTGCTGTATTGACTGCACGCAGCCCAAAGGTCCACTGGCCGGCATCCGGCTTGGTTGTTTCAAACTGGGCGGTGTAGACATCATCCGCAGCCCCCAGGGGGCGCATGCTGTCCCAGTTGGTCAGATTCAGCGGAACATCACCCGGCAGATAGCGGATCTGCACTCCTGCCAGCGCGGCAGGCTTGTCGCCCGAGTAGGACCACACAAAGCGGCGCAGGCCGCCATCCACCTGCAGCACCGCAAACGCCCCAGGGTTGCGCGGTGGCAGCTGGGTCATCGTCGTGATGTACAGCAGCGTGGCCGACTGGCCCACTCGGCCGCCCGGGTTGAAGGGCCGCACCTCGACCAGCCACTCCCCCGCCCCATCAATGCGGAACGTTGTGCGGCTACCCTTGGCATTGCCATCCACCAGGCGCAGCTCGCCGCCGTCGCGGCCGGCCCACACCTGGGCGTGGTCATAGTCGCCGTCTACCTCCCACTGCGCGTGCAGCTCGTACCACTCGGTGTCACCCTGCAGATTGACCTGCTCTTGCACACGCAAGTCGCGCGCAACAGGCCGGCCCAGCTGGGGAATACTGCTCTGGTTGGGTGCAGGCACATAGGTGCCATTGAGGACGTAATCCCAGAACTCCGGCCCCTCGGGCACGCAAGCGATGGAAGCTCCTGACAGATCGCGCTCGGGCTCAATGCTGGTCACGCGCACGCGGTAGCCCGGCGTTGGCTTGAAGTCTGCGCACCACAAGGTGTCATGCGTAGGGTTGTCCAGGTCATCGCCAGGGAATGCCACGCCGGCAGGCCAGCCGCCCACCAGCTCCACCACATCCGAAGCCTCGGCCATGGCCACCATGGGCCACACACGGTAGTCACGCTCACCAGGGATGCGCAGACCCAGGTGCGGCGTGGCCAGCAGCGGCACGGGCTCATCGAGCTGCAAGCGGATTTTTCCGCCCACGATCTGAGCCGCTATCACACGGCCGCCGTAGCCCCACTGCGTGAGGTCATGACTCACAGACAGCACGCTCAGGCGGCGATAGTCCAGATGCTCAATATCCGCCTGGTAGCTGATGGTCTTGAACTGGTACAGGCTCTGGGCCAGGTGGTAGCGGGCCAGCACGGCGGCATGGGCCTCGCTTGTCACGCCCTCTCCCGTCACCCGCGCCGGGTTGAGCATGGTGGTCACGCCCGGGGCCGTCACGCGCAGCGTCTTGGTTTCCCAGGTGTTGCGGTCCAGGTACTGGTATTCAATGCCATCCGCCGCGTTACTCAGCGTGTAGTCCACGCTGAAGCTGGCTTTTTTCATATTGGCCATGTTGACCACAGCGCTGATGGGCTGGCCACTTCCAACAAATGCCACCGTAGGCCGGCTGCCATCAGTCCAGGCGAACTGCCCCATACCAGCCAGCGCCACCTCGTCGCAGAACTCCTGCAGCGACATCTGCTGTGTGATCCAGCGGTCATAGGTGTAGCCATTGGCTTTGCAGTGCAACATGAAGGCCTTCAAGCCCTCGATGTCGATCTGCTCGTCGGACATGCCGCAGCCCCACTGCAGCACTTGCTTGCCCGCAGCATCCTTGACGTATACGCCGCGCAGGGTCTGCAAGATGATGGCGCCAGGGTTGCTCAGCCCCTCCTCGCGGGTCGTGGCCGTCACCCACTTGACGCCATCCCACATTGGTATAGGCCGAGCACGGTAGGTAGCGCGCAGCGTGTCCAAGCTGCCAGACAGCTGGCCCGTGGCCTTGATCTTGATGCCGATGCGTCCCCACTGGCTGTAATCAGTGGCGTCTGCCTGCACGGTGCGCAGCGCTGTCCACTGCGCTTGGCGCGTGGTCTTGTCCGGGCTCTTGCCGTTCGTGTGGCGCATGCGCACCTCATACTGACCAGAGGGTACCGTTTTACTGAAGGTGGTGCGCCGGGCCTCCGTGGTGTTGTTGCTCAGCTGCTTGGGGGCAAAGAAGTTCTGCCAGGCCGAGGCTCCAACGGCGCGGTACTGCGCCTCCAGGTTCAGATAGGCACGCTTGAGCCCCTGGTTGCCCTGGGCAAAGAGCTGGTATTCCAGGTCCACATGCAAGCTGACAGCACCAGCGGAGCTGGTACGCGTCACCCATTCCGCTGTGTCCATCAGCTCGCCACCGGCAATGGTGTCGGCATTGCTGTACAGGGGCACGGCCACGCTGGGCATGCCCCTGAAACCATTGTGAAACACGCTCACTTCGGAAAACGAGGCGATGGGCGTGTCACCAATGGACAGATCAGCAGCGGTGTGCACGTTCACGCCACCCAGCAAGATGGTGGACATGAACTGCTCATCCCCTTCAAACCAGGCATAGGGCTGGCTGGCAAGGTCGGGGGTGACACGCATCTCACCCCACAGCACAGGCAGAGCCTCATAGGGCCGCGCACTGTTGCGCTGGCCGCTCAGGCTGTAGACCTGGCGCGCAGCCGCAACATCACCGACCTTTGGCGCCTTTGGGCCCAGCACCTTGTTGATCAGCATGGAGCCCAGAACGAATGTGCCCCATTGCGCTACGGCAAGACCCGTAGACCCAAGTGCGGCTGCGGCATTGATCCCCCAGATGGCATTTCCAGCGCCAATGGTGAAATAAGACAGCGCGGCAATGGCCACCAGCTGCACGGCCTGCTTGGCCACCACCGCACGGCAGGCAATGTGCATGCCATGCTGAGGGTAGATGCTGGCCCACATGGCGCATGGCACTGTGGAGCCGTCAATGCTTACGCTCCAGGCTCCGCTTTGGATGCCTGGAACATGGCGTTCAAGAAAAGACGCCAGGCTTTCACCGGGCTGCAGGTCCACCGGCACATTGCGCTGGCCCTCGGTCGTCAGCGCATGCGGCGTGATGACCAAACGCCCATGGGCGTCATAAATAGCGTCGATCTGTGTACGACTTATTTCCATCGATAGTACCCCTCCACTGTCAGACCAAAGCCGGACAGATCTTGCAAGCGATGCAACGTGCTGCCCCCCTGCATCCAGGTAGCTGTATGCAGCACATGCGGTGCGTAATTGACAAAAAAGTAAGTGCCTATGTGACCGGCCATCTGTGCTCCAGGCTCACGCATGAGCACGGCATCGCCATCCTGCGGCTCAGCGACCAAGTCGGCCAATTGATCGCAGTAAGTGGAAATGACCGCATCCTGCTCGGCTGGTAAAAAAGGACGGGGGCGTTTGTTTGCCACCCACACTTCACGCCCGAACAGCTCGCCCTGGACTTGCATCGCCAGATCCGCGCAGTCCATGTGCCTAGGGCAATACGGGATCCCGACAAAACGGTCTATCTGCCAGGCATCCATCAGAAGATCCCGGGAAGCGTGAATGGATTGGCTATCTGTTTGCAGGCTGACTGACGCGTAATCTCATCCACGCTGCAAGTGGCCTGGGCCGTTGCGCCGCTGATGCTGACGCTGCTCATGGGCAACCAAAACACATGCTCATGCCGATCCGGCGTATCACGCGCCACGATGATCAGCTTGGCCATGGTGGTGGTGCCCGGCAGCAAGCGCTCCAGCTCGTCGCTAAAGCCGCGCCCCGCGTTATCCACGGCCAGTTGCATGCGCGGCATGCTGCCGCTGACATCCTCAGGCAAGGTGAAGCCGAATGGCAAGCCTATGTAGGCGACCCCTTGACTCACCCAGTCCACCACATCATTGGCAATGCGCATGGGGCCCGAAAAGCTGGCATTACTTACCTCCAGCAGCTCAATATGGCCCACGCCATTGGTGATCCGTTGATTGCGTTCGCTGAACTTACTCATCGCAAGTACTCCAGAGTGACTGAGCGCTGCGCTTTACCGTACTGGCTGGCCAATGGGAGTAACTTTCCAATATCGCCCCCTTTGAAACGCACAGAACGGGCCTGTCCCGTGCGTGAATCGCGCCAGTCAAACCAGCCAATACGGCGGATTTCGTTGAAATACCAGTCCTCGAAGGCCTGTGAATCAACACGGGTCCTGAAAAACAAAGTGGCCGTCACTTGGACGACCACTCTGCTTTGCCCGACACGCATCTTGGCCAGGCCTTTATCCATCTCCGAAACAACAACGCCGGGGTCAAATTGCTCCCCGGCGTCGTCTTTGAGCATACGAACGTAGCTCGGTAGCTTTTCCATATTCACACCCCCATGTTCTTTCTTGCCCTCATGGCCTGGCCTATTTGCCCGCTGTCAGATGCCAGTTGGCCAGCGACCTCCGACACTGCCTGCCTGATGAACACATCAACAACTTCTCGCCCATTGAGATCACGCGAGCTGCGCTGCTCCACTTGGGCTCCAGGCGGGGTATGGACGTTCACCACTGTCGTAGACCCACCAGACGCCGCCCCCAGAGCACGGATTCCGAGATTGCCATCGGGCCCGCGCTTAAGCGGCATGATGGCCTCTGGCCCAGCCTCGCCAAACACCCCCATACCCTGGGCAAATGCAAACAGCTTGGGACTATCGTGGACCTGATTGCTGTACAGATTCAGGCTCGGGCTGTCATAAACACCCCCCAGGGCATTGAGCTTCAGGCCCAACCCACTAGCACCGCTGCTCAGGCTATAGGAGCCACCGCCAGCCATAGGACTGATCGCTCCCGACGATGCACCAGCGCCGCCGCCAAACAGGCTCATGCCCCCGGAAAAAAGGCTACCAAACAAGCCCCCACTACCGGACTCGCCACCAAGCATCCTCGCCATGCCCGCACGGATCTGGATACGGATCATCTCCGTAATGATGGAGTCGGCCAGGCTTTTGAAGTCCGCCTTGCCTGTCATGGCAAAGGACACCAATGCATCTTCCATGCCGCGAAATGCCTGCGAGAACAGCGCCTCGGTCTGTCCCGCCACATTCGCGGCTTGGTCCACATAATTTTCCAAAGCCCTGGCAGCGCCTAAAGACCATTTGCTTTGCATCAGCTCCATCTGCTCGTAGGTCTGCTGATACAGCTGCAGTTCGCGTGCCTTTTTTCGCTGCAGTTGTTGCAGCTGCAGATCAATCGGTTGGCGCTGCTCCTCACTCAGGCCTGCGCGCTGGTCTTGCAGCTTGTTTTGCTCGGCCAGATAGCGATCTTCAATGGCCCACTGGCCTTGGAGTCGCGCCTTTTGCTTATCCCCCATCCAGGCAGTTTCCACTTGGCGGCCAGCCTGTTTATCTAGCTGTTCCAGGTAGCGCTCATGGGTCACTGTCAGTGATTGCAGCTCGTCATTTTTTCGCTTGGCTGCAGCACTGGCCTCTTGGTCAAGGACTGTCAGCTTGTTCTGGCTTTCCAACTCCTTGGTATTCAGCTTGGTGCGGGCCTCTGCCAGCTGATTTTGTTCTTCCCGTGAGGCCTTGCCACTGCGTGTGCGGCTTTCCAGGTTGCTGATTTGCTGCCTAAGCCCGTCTTCCTCCGCTTTATTGACTTCAAGAATAAAGGTGCGCTTTTGGGCGTAATAGTCCTGCTCGGAAACCAGGCCTGCCTGACGCTCCAGATCCCGCTTGCGCTGTTGCTGATCCAGCAGGGCGACTTCTGCGCGGTTTGAACTCTGGATTGCGGATGAACCTTGGCGGCGAGCGGCTGCGCCAGCATTCTTTCCTGCGCCTGCATGCTCTGCACGAATTGCAGCAAGGCGACCCGCAATTTCTTCCTCTGAGGCACCAGCATCCTTTCCTTCGCTTCTGGCTTTTGTCAAAGCCGTTTTCAACCTAGCGCTTTTATCTAAGTACCGCTCTCCATTACTTTTCCATCTAAGTCGAGCACCTTCACGCTGCTGGGCAGCAGCTTCGCCCATCGCTTTTGCCGATGCATCATTGGCTTGCCCTTGCAGTTCAAACAGCGTTGCTTCTGCCGCGGCCAGCTTAGCTCCACTGTTATTACGTCCTGCACCAAAGCGCTCTACATATCCCTCATGGACTTGTCGCAGGTTTTCAACTGTTTGCTGCTGCTTTTCCAGCTGCTCCTCAACGCTTTTCCCACGTCCAATCCCCAGCATGGCATCCCATGCTTTTTTAGCAAAGTCGCCAACCCCGCGCCATGCGCTTTCCAGCAAGCCCAGCCGATCCTTCAACTGGTCCGACCGCCCCATCATGACGTCGGCATAGGTTTCCTGCGCCAGCTTGGCAGCTTCGGACTCGCGCCCCTGGTCTTGCAAGGCCTTGATCTGCTCATACACCTCGGCCGTGAGATAGCGATGCGTTTCCGTCAACCGCAAAGATGCTTCTACCGGTGATTTACCCAGCTCTGCGAAGTCACTGACAGTCTGAGCAATGGGCACACCGGCTTCACGTTCCAGGTTCAAGGCGACTTCTGCCACTTTCTGGATGCTCTCAGCAGCCACATGGCCGGTGCCAGCCAATTGCGCCAAAGCAGCAGCAGCTTCTCCCTGGGTGAACCCCTTGCCATCAATGGCCTGAGCCATGGTGGCGAGCTGACCCACCGTGACACCAGCTGCATTGCCGCTCATGATGAGAGCCTTGGCATAAGCGTCAGCCTCTTGACTGCCCTGGTTGTAGGCTGAGGCCAACTCCGCCGCAGCACCTGCAGCAAGGGCATACGGATTGGCAAGCCCGAGAATACGGGCCCCCAGTGCCCTGGCAGAGGCCCCGGTATTCGTGAACATGTTCTTGAGCAGGTCGCCATGCTCAAGCATGGCCTTCATCGGGCGTTGGCCTTCTTGCAGGCTGGAAACAAGGTCCTTGAACTGCCCAGCCTTGAACTGCCCAGGCACGTCACCCACGGCTGGCTCATTCTTCGCGCCTGCTACCTCCTGCATCGGCTTCACGCCAGAGCCACTAGAACCTTTTAGCCGGCCTTGCAAGGCCTCGATCTCTCGCAGCTGCTCGATATATGGCTTAAGCCTGTCCTGATCAAGACCGCCCTTCTTAACCAATGCATTGTAGAAGTCAGCACCAGCCTTCGCCCCTGACTGCAAAGCAGTGGTGGCTCGTTGTATGGAGGCCAGCATCGACTGCTCTGCCCTGCTCATATCACGGCTGGCAGACTCGGCCGCCAGCCCCAGGGGCTGGACACCTTCGGCCGCCCTTCGGGTGGACTGCGCCACCTCGCTCGCCATGTTGCGCCCGGCCTTGGCCACCTCCTCAAAGCCTTGGAGGGCGCCCGTGGCATTCACCTCGACCTCTATCTGTACCTTGCGGCGATCTATGTCTGCCATGTCAGCCCTCTTCGTAAATGCAATCGAGTGCGGCGGCTTCCAGCACGCGGATATCGTTGCGCAGACGCCTGTGCTCAACCTGCGGAATCTGCGCCAAGCGCAACTCTTCAGCGAGCACGGAGTAGTCAAGCCCAATAACACCGCCCGGGCCTGCCCGCCACTGCGTGGCCATGGTTTCGAACAAGCACCAGGCGGCCCAGTTTTCGGGCCAGACCTGGGCTTGATACGTGCCCACGAATTGCTCCGCAGGCATTCCCCATTGACGCAAGTAGGCTGCGTCGGGAATCCGGGCATAGCGCGCCTTGGCCGCCGCTATCAGTTTCCCAAGCGACCCTCGGTGATAAGCTGACGGTACAAACCCATCGCGGCCTGGGCCGCTCCAGGCAGCTCATCAGCCAGTTGTATGCATGCCGGCAAGGTCAGCGGAACGTCCAGCCCCCAGTTCTGGAAGATGGCGAACAAATACTGGCCGTTGAACTGCACACGTTGTTGCTGCAGGCTTTTGCTCGAAAGCTTGCCCTGCAAATCCGTTTCGGCGTCCAGGGACTGACCGAAAACCTCATCCAGCAGAGCGCCAAACTCGGTCAACGTACGGTATTTGAAAGTCACCGGCAGCATGGCATCGCCGCCATCGAGCAGCTTGAACTTGACCACCTCGGGAATTCCATCTGGGCGTTGGCCCAGGCGGATGGTTCTTGCGATTTCCTTCTCCTGGGCCATGGTCAAACCTCGCTACCGATATAGGTGGGCGCATGGCGCAGCAACACGGTCGAGGTCGTCACCTGTTCCTGACCTTTTTCCGTGCTGGCGGCATCGTCATAGTCGAGCTCCCCCACATAGAAGGAAGCCGAGCCATCACGATAGACCAGCTTGTGCACGGAAGGGTCTTGGCCATTGGCGGCCTTGAGTGCTGCACGCGCCACACCATCGCCCTTCCAGCTGATGGTGTATTGCAGGCGACGGGCACTGCGCCCTGTCTTGAACTCGCTGCTCTCCTCGACATCCAGGTAGCTGGTATTGCCGGTTTGCAGTTCGCCACCGCTCAGGGCGAAGGTCGGAACATAGGGCAAGCGTTGAAAGCCCGTCTCATCCGGGAGCGGAATCAAGCTGAGCTTGCCCCCGGCAGGGAACTTGACTGTGTTGCTGGTGTCCACGCCGTCCAACGTCACGGCCTGCGCCGTTGCTGTTTTGACGCGGGCCACCAAGCCCGTCAGCTCGGGCCAGTCTTCACTGTCCAAGATGACAAGGTCAGTGGCCTTCAAGCTGTTGTCCACAGTGACCACCGCATTGGCGGCATTGGAGACTGAGCCAAATGCCAGGGCTGTGCCCAGTGCAGTAGCCAGATAAAGCTTTGCCCCATCGGGCAGAGGTACTTTGCGCATAAATGTGTCCCTTTTTGGAAAAAAAGAAACCCGCCACGGTCTCCCATGACGGGTCGAAAAAAGCCCTTACGGGCAAAAGAAAGCCCCAAGGAACAAGACCTTGGGGCTCAAAACTCTGTGATCAAAATTGCGATGAAAAACGCTTCATCATCCCCAGACATCAAAGTCCTGCGAGGCCGAGAACAGCTTCATGTCTGCGTCATAGCCATCGCGAAATCCAGCATTGGGACGAATCACCAACTCAGCATGGCCACGCAGGCTACCAGCCAGTTGATGTATGCCCTCTTTGACCTGCAGCACATCACCACCCCAAACCTCGACCTGGACCAACGCATGCGACACCTGCGGCTCGGCGTTGTCCAGATACTCCATAGGCTCTCCACCAATGCGACGCCAGACGGCATACAGCCCCTCTGTCTGCGGAGGTGCAGCAGATGCATAGGTTTGAGAAATGACAGCTTCGATAGCCGCCTGCAAAGCTTGGTCCATGTTTACTCCATCTCTGTGATGTGGGCCAGCAATACGGATTCCGCCGCATCACAGGCTTTTTCTGCTGCCGACAAAGCGCCTCGCGCAAAGGCTTTGCCCGCGATATAGGCAGGCCCTCCAGGCCTCTGCAGGTAATACGCGTCTTTTTGCGCCTGCGACGCATAAGGCCCTGGCTCTGGTTTGCCTTGCATCTCCGGCCTTATTTGTGTGACCCAACCTTGACGGGTATAGCGCACGGCATAGCGCTGCCAGTAGCCATACTCGATCAAACTCGCGTGGGGTGCTGCCGTGCTATCCCAGCTGATGTGGTAGCTGGCGACCCCTTCTGGGCGGCCATCGCTTGCATCGGCCAAATAGATGGATTCCGCCACGTTGCCTGCAATCTGCGGAATGTGCGCCACATTGAACTGCATGCGTTCATAAATGACCTGTGCCGCAGCCTCAGCTGCCGGAGTAGCAAGCGCCTGCACGGCATCTCCGAGCTCCTCCACAAAAGACTCCAGTTTGGTAATGTCCATGCCTTTAACCATAACGTTGTCCTACTCGCCAAGCCCTGCATTGCACGCCACCTCATCAGACCACTTCAATGAAAGCTCTACCAGAGCAAACTTCAGGCCCTTGCAGCGGTGAAAAGCAAAGCTCTCCACCACGACAGAGCGCGCTAGGCATAAAAGTGGCAGGAGCAAGGAAGGGCATAACCCGGAGGCTTAATGCACCGGGCCTTTAAACAAAGCGGCAGCTACAGGCTGTCACTGGTTCGCAACTACAGTAAGAACCACTTACATAACCCTCGATACGTCGTTGCGCAGCCTTGTCATGCGAGGTGTGCTGCCTGCGGCCCCACGCCTTGTTTTGACCGCAAACCTACGGTTTGCTGCGTCATGTGCGCAGCTCTCATCCGGCGCACACCATGTTGACAATGCAGCGCTTGGCGAAAGCCTGACAGCTGGAAGGTCTGAAAAATGAGAGCAGCACACATCCCAACCCGCTGTTGAGCAAGCCCTGGCCAAGTGAGCGCACAAAAAGTGAACGTACAAAAAGTGAACGTACAAAAACAAAAAGCGGCCCTTGCAGGCCGCTTTGCTTTTTGAGGACGAGTTTGTCCCTTGATAACTACACGCACCGCCACAGGCTTGATGCGCGTCTTTTATAGAAAATTTTACGGTAGCAAGATTTTTCTTGCTACCGACTTAGCAAAGTATACAGAAACTTTTCCCAACGTCAAGCAAATGTCTGAATTCTTTTTTTGATGGCCTGTCGCGCCACGTTGACGCAATCGTCCAGGTAATTCAGCAACGCCTTGCCTTTTTCTCCTCCAGGTGCAGGAGCACAGCCCGAACCACCGCAGCCACCGCATGGCTTGTTTGACAACACATCCGTCCAAGGCTGTAACTGGAATCTCCTGCCACAGCACACGGGACAGCCAGGCTGTAGCCAATGCAACAAAAGCAGCGCACTCATGGCCTCAGCATCTGCCACCTCCTCCATCGCAGCCTTGATGCTCAAATGCAGTCGTACGCTCGGCAGCGACTTCAGAGCGCACATGGTTTCCCTGAGTTCCAATTCAAACTTCTCAGCCAAGGACTGGCGGGCCTTCTCGGAGTGCGCTTGCGTCACTTTTTCTGCCCCTTCCTGCCTGGAGAAGTGCTGTGCCAGAGCCGCAATCTGCTTGCGTGTTGCTTGACGCGGAATTCGGCAGCCTCTGCGCGCGGCGGCATCCCATTCGCTGTGCAACCGCATCAGGGCCGAGCCAAAGCGATATTTGCCCCAACCCGCAGCGATCAGGTAATCCGCATCGCCCGACCATGCAGCTTCTACGCGCAGGCTGCTGGAATGGATTGCCGTCAAGTACCGCTCTTGAGTGGTTGGTGTTTCGATCATCCTGTGCTCTCTTTCCTGTGTTGCGTCCTCTTGCCTCAGCTCTTGGCTCAGCCAATCCATGGAGCATGTTTTAACTTTAGATGATTCTAAACATTTAGTCAATAAATTTATAAAGAAAATGCTTACAATCAGCTGAACATGGACGACATCACGCAACACCGAAAGCGGCGCCTACGCGCGCTCATTGACTCTTCTTCGTACAGCGGTAGCCAAGCCAGCTTTGCCAAGGCCACAGGCTTGACTGAAGGGCGCGTATCGCAATTGCTCGACCCAAGCCAGAGCTTTGGCGAGCGATCGGCGCGTAACATCGCTACCGTGCTAGGCCTGATCGATCGCTACTTTGAAGATGGATTTGGCATAGGATCAGTAACAGAGCTTTTGTCATCCGATATCGGCGATGCACTGAGCTTGAAAGCAATAAAGAAGATCCCAGTGATTGGCGAAGTCAAAGGCGGAGATGACGGGTACCTCGAGGAGCTGGAGTACCCCGTTGGGTTTGGTGATGGCTATGTGGAGTACCCGACCACAGACCCGAACGCATATGCCGTTCGTGTACGCGGGGACTCCATGCATCCAAGATACCGGGCTGGAGAGTTTGTGATCGTCGAACCCAATATCGAGGCCCAGGAAGGCGACGATGTGGTGGTGGTCTGTGCCAACGGCCGCAAGATGCTCAAACAGCTGAACTGGCGGCGCGACGGCGAGCTGCAGCTACTTTCTGTCAACAACGGGTATGGTCCTTTGACATTGAGCATTCACGAGGTAAGGTCCATCCAGCTTGCTGCGGGCCGTGTGCGCCGCAGTGGCATAAAGCATTAAAACGTGCTCAGTATCTTGTGCTGATGCGTGCTGCGAGGCACAAGCCGAAGCCGCTCAGGGGGTGCTTAGATTTCCATCGCTGGCGGACGCAACAGGTCTTCATTCACCCCCATCACCTGACTGGCCCGCTCCACCGCCTGCCACAGGGGTGCGGGCATTTGCAAAATGGCTTCGGGTGATTCGGAGCTGGCAATCCAGTGGCTGATTTGCAGGTGCTGCTCGTGGGTGAGCAGGTCCAGGTGCAGCATTTCGTCAATGGTCTTCATCTGGGTGGATCGCTTCTTGGTTCTTTAGGGATGCCGGGATAGCCTAGCGTACATCTTGCCCCGCCTTCCAAGGATGGGATGCGAGCAATGACCTGCGGAAGCCCTGCCTGCGGTGGAAAATGTCACGCGGCATCCTGCCTGGGCTACGGCCGTACGCTGTCGTCGCCTGCCCCCCGGACTGGGCGGTCGGAGCCCGACTCTGTGCTGCGCTGCCACGCGCACCATGCCCATCGCGCCGGGTGCCAGAAAAATTAAAAACCAGAGCACTCCCTGCTGATGTAGATTGCATCAGAGGCGGTTTTTACTGGAATTTTCGTCCTGCGCCATGCCCTGCTCTGCGGGCCTGCATGGCTGCTGCGACGGTCTTTTGCGCTTCACCTCGGTCACCCGGAGCGAATGTTTCACCTGGAATAGCATGCAACTGTGGAATGGATGGAAACCGGCCGTGGCCCCTGCCGCGCGACTGGATGTGCTGCGTGTGGGCCTGGGCGCCTGCCTGGCCCTGGGGCTGTCGGCATGGCTGCTGCAACTGCCCCTGTCAGGCACCGGTGTGGGCCACTGGGCGCTGTTTGCCCCCTTGGGTGCCACATCGGTGCTGGTGTTTGCCGTGCACACCGGGCCGCTGTCCCAGCCCTGGTCCTGCGTGGTGGGCAACACGGTGGCGGCCTTGTGGGCCTTGCTGGTGGTGGCCTGCTGGCCCCAGTCCGCTCCGGCCTGGTTGTTGCCGGCCGTGGCCGTGGGTGGAGCCATTGCCTGCATGCAGCTGACGCGCTCGCTGCATCCGCCCGGGGGCGCCGTGGCCCTGCTGCTGGCGCTGGAGGCCCAGCATGGTGTGCACCATGACTGGAGCTATGCCTTCATGCCCATTGGGCTGCTGACCCTGTTGCTGGTGCTGCTGGCCATGGCCTACCACCGCGCCTGGGGCAAGCATTACCCGCTGCAAGCCCTGCCAGCCACGGCCAGCGCCAAGGCCCAGCATCTGCCGGCCGATGATTTGTCCCAGGCCGATCTGCAAGCCCTGCTGGCCCGCTTTGACCAGGACTACAACCTGACCCCGCAGGAGCTGGGCCAACTGGTGCGCGCGGCCGAAGAACAGGCCATTGCCCGGCGCTTTGGCAGCGTCAGCTGCGGGCAGGTGATGACGGCCCGCCCCTGGACCTGCAGCCCTGGCGACGGCCCGGCTGCGCTGGCGGCACAGTTTCAGCAGCACCCCATCAAAAGCCTGCCGGTGGTGGATGGCAGCGGCCGCCTGCTGGGCGTGGTGGCTCGCGGCGCCCTGTTTGACTGGCTGTGGCAGCAACAACAGCAGGACGCCGGCGCCCGGCGCCAGCAACGCAGCTGGCGGCTGTGGGGCAAGAAGCCACCGGCCGCCGCCACGGTCACTGCGGCCGCGCTGATGCAGGACGCACCCCTGAGTGTGGAAGACAGCACGCCCGTGTCCCAGTTGCTGGAGGCCCTGGCCGAGCACACCGTGCCCTTTGTGGCCGTGCTGCGCCAGGGTCAGCTGGCGGGGCTGATCACCCGCAGCGACATCATGCGCATTCTGCTGCACTGAAACGCTGCTGACGCGCTGGCATAGCACTTCATATTCTGTAGCTGCCCGCGATTATGCAGTGGCCCCCGCAAGCCATTACCCCTCACACCCGCTCGCCGGGAGCAAACTGCAGACAGGCTTGCACAAAGGCCGCCAGCGCCGGCGAGTGACGTTTGCCCGCGCGCTGCAGCAGCGAGAAATGCCGCTGCATGCGCGGCAGCGCCGTGGGCAACACCTGCAGCTCGCCCGCATCCACCAGGGGCTGGACCAGCACACGCGGCAAGCAGCTGATGCCCAGGCCCTGGGCCACGCAGCGGGCAATGGCTTCGGAGCTGCCCAGGGTGGCTGCGGCCGGCAACTGGTGCAGACGCGGCAGCAGGGCATGTTCCACCATCTCGCGCGTGCCCGATCCCGGCTCGCGCAGCAGCCAGCGTGCCTGGCGCAGCGCGGCCGCGCCCACGGGCTTGTTCACGGCCTGCCGGGCCAATGGGTCTTGCGGGGCGCAGACAATGACCAGCTCGTCGCGCAGCCAGGGCTGCACCTCCATGCCCTGCCAATGGCTGGTGCCCTCGATCAGGCCCAGGTCCACCTCCAGTGCCTGCACGGCCTCGGCCACCTCGGCGGTGTTGGCGATCTGCAGGTCTACCGCCACCTGCGGGTGGCTGCGCGCAAACGCGGCAAGCACCGGGGGCAGCACATAGCTGCCTATGGTGGTGCTGGCCGCCAGGCGCAGCCGCACCGGCAGGCCGCTGCCCTTGCCCGAAAACGCCTGCTCTATGGCGCGCGCCTGCTCCAACATGTCCAGCGCCTGGGGCAGCAAGGCGCGGCCGGCGTCATTCAGCACCAGCTGGCGACCCACGCGCTCGAACAACTGGCTGCCCAAGGCCAGCTCCAGCTGCTGCAGCGCGGCACTGGTAGCGGACTGGGACAGCGACACGGTCTGGGCCGCCGCCACGGTGCTGCCGGTCTGTGCCACGGCGCAGAAGATTTCCAGTTGGCGCAGCGTCAGATGGAGCATGGGCACTCTCCTTTTTGCTGCGCACTGGCGCAGCCATCAACCGGTTTCATCGCTAGAACCTACACAAACTATCAGTTATACAAATATAACCAAGTTATCTAAAGTCCAGACCGTCGCCCACGCTCCAGGCCCGTCCTGACCCTCCCCCCTCTTTTCGTGGACGGCATTGTCTGCCATGTCCACTCCTGCACTTTCCCCGTCATTTTTGTCACGCTCCGGCCAGCAACTGCTGCAGTGGCTGCCCGGCCTGCTGCTGTGCGGCGCCATCGCTGCGGTGGCCCTGTGGGCTGCCACGCTGCCGGCGTTGGCCGAGCGCGGCCTGAGTGCGCTCACCCTGGCCATTGTGCTGGGCCTGGTGGTGGGCAACACCATCTACCCGCGCCTGGCTGCGCCCTGCGCCAGCGGCGTGGGCCTGTCCAAGGCCAAGCTGCTGCGCACCGGCATCGTGCTCTACGGCCTGCGCCTGACGTTTCAGGACATAGGCCAGCTGGGCTGGGCCGGCATTGCCATCGATGCGGTGGTGCTGACCAGCACCTTTTTGCTGGCCCAGTGGCTGGGCCAGCGCGTGTTCCAGCTGGACCCGCGCACCACCTTGCTAGTGGGCGCCGGCAGCTCGATCTGCGGCGCCGCCGCCGTGCTGGCCACCGAGCCTGTGGCCAAGGGCCGGGCCAGCGATGTGGCCGTGGCAGTGGCCACCGTGGTGGTGTTTGGCACCGTGGCCACTTTTCTCTACCCCGCGCTGTTTGCCTGGAATGCGGCCCATGGCTGGCTGGACGTGAGCGCCCAGCAATACGGCCTGTATGTGGGCTCCACCGTGCATGAGGTGGCCCAGGTGGTGGCCGCTGGCGAGGCCGTGGGCCGCGAAGCCGCTGACATGGCCGTGATTGCCAAGATGGTACGGGTGATGATGCTGGCGCCATTTTTGCTGGTGCTGTCCTGGTGGCTGGCCCGCAGCGAGCGCCAGGCCGAAGCAGGCCAGGCAGACAGCGGCCATGCCACGCCCAGCCCCATCAGCATTCCCTGGTTTGCCCTGGGCTTTGTGCTGGTGGCCGGCATCCATTCGCTGGACGTTCTGCCCGCACCGCTGGTGGCTGTGGGCGTGCAGCTGGACACCCTGCTGCTGACCCTGGCCATGGCCGCCCTGGGCCTGACCACCCACATCGCTGCCGTGCGTGCCGCAGGCACCAAGCCCTTGCTGCTGGCCCTGGTGCTGTTTGGCTGGCTGCTGGGTGCCGGCCTGCTGCTGAATCTGTGGCTACCGCAGTGGCTGTAAGCAACCGCGCTTTTGCTTCAGAACGTGTTCGAAGTCTCCTCGCGGCGCGCCAGTGTCTTTGCGGGATGGAATACAAGGCGCGATACCGCACTATTGCGAGGATTCGCAACACAGCAGACCGCCCGCAAAACCACTGGCCCGCAGGGTTGGAGCGAAATCGGGCGATTTCTTCGCGCTGAAGCTTGCTTGCACAGGGGTGCAAGCTGCGCCCCATCGACTCGAACTCATCCCGATTGCGCTCCAACGCGCCTGCGTAGAGACATTGAACACGTTCTCAGAACAAGGGCGGTAAAGGCAGCCCGCTGCCGCGCAGCCAGGGGTGGTGGGCGCAGGCCAGCATTTCCCGGTCGCCCCGGCTATCGCCATAGGCATAAGCCAGGGCTACAGGCTCTGTATTAAGCCACCCAGCCAGGCGTTCCACCTTGTGCGGCCCCCAGCAGTTGGGCCGGTGCAGATGGGCCGTAAAACGGCCTTGCAAATCCAGCTCGGTGGCCAGCACCGCATCAAAGCCGGCCTGCAGCGCCCAGGGGCGCAAATAAAACGCAGGGGATGCGCTGACCAGTACCAGCCTATGGCCTAGCGCACGGTGCTGCTGTACCTGCTCCAGCATCTCCGGGCGCAGCAGCTGCGGCAGGCGTTCGCGCGCATAGCGCTCGCCCAGGGCCTGCAGCGCAGCGCCGTCCTGCCCACCCCAACAGGCACGCAAAAAAGCCTGTTTCGCCTGCTGGCGGCTGCCCAATCCCACACGCCAGGCCAGCAGCGCCGGCACGGTGCGCAGCGCGGCCCACAGCCAGCCGGCCCGGCCCAGGCTGTAGCGGGCAAAGTCCTGCAGGCTGTCGCCCACGCTCAAGGTGCCGTCAAAATCAAAGGCCGCCACAGGGGCTGGTGAAACGGGGTGAACAGGGCGGTCGACAGGCATGGCCCACTGTACGCCATGCAGGCCCTGGCCAAAGCATTCACTGCTCTACCGTGTCGCTCTCGCAAGGCATGGCGGCGACGAAGACATCGCGCGTGGTGTGCAACACCCCTCGGTGCCAGGCCGCCACGATGCAGGCCCTGGCCTGTACCCCATCGGTCTGCAGCGGCAGAAACTTCAGGCTCTCGGTGCGCTGGCGTGACAGCGTCCACGGCACGATGGCAGCACCCACGCCAATCTCCACCAGCGTCAACAGCGTCGGGATCTGGCTTTCCTGCACGATGTGCGGCTGCACGTCCAGTGCCTGGAACAGGTTCTGCAGCACCTGCCGAAAATACGGCGACCCGGCCTGCGCATAGCCCAGCAGCGGCAGCTGCTGCAACTGCTCGGCTGTGATGCGCCGCTGCGTGGCCCAGGGGTGATCACGCCGCAACGCCACCACCATGGGCTCATGAAACACCTCCATGCAGGCGATCTCGGCGCAGACTGCCATGGGCCGCATCAAGGCCACATCGATGGAGCGGGACTGCAGCATGGCCTGCATGGTGTTGGAGTTCATCTCCCGCAGCTCCAGCGTGACCTGGGGGTGCTGCGCCCGGTAGCGGTACAGCGCATCCGCCAGCGGCGAATACATCACCGTGGGCGCCAGCCCCACCACCAGCGTGCCACCATCTCCTACCGCAGCCTGGCGCACGGCGCGCAGCATGCGCTGGGTCTGCGCGGCAATCTCGCGGGCATGCTGGTACATCACCTCACCGGCCGGCGTCAGCCGCACCGAACGGGTGGTGCGAATAAACAGCGCCGTGCCCACACTGGCCTCCAGCCTGCGGATCTGCTGGCTGAAGGGCGGCTGGCTCATGTGCATGCGCGCCGCGGCCCGGCCGAAGTGCAACTCATCGGCGGCCGCCAGAAAGCAGGCCAGCTGACGATCATCGACGGCCATTGTGTCGGAACGCGTCATAGTCTCCCCTTGATTTCGAATTGGACGGAACAAAACACCCTGCCTAGCATGCGCAGCATTGTGTTTGGAAAACCCCGATCCGTGACTTACGCCACCCTGTCCCCCTCCAGTCCCCCCTCCCTGCGCTCGGCGCCGGAGCAGGTGCTGACCGAGATTGCGCAGCAGGACACCCAGCTGCGGGCCTGGGCCTATCTGGCGCGCGAGCCGGTCTTTGCCCCCCTTGCACAGGGCCCCCTGGCAGGGCTGAACTTTGGCGTCAAGGATGTGCTGGATGTGGCCGGCATGCCCACGCTGTGTGGCTCGCCCCTGTCCGTTCCCGTGCCCCAGGCCCAGGACGCACCATGCGTGGCCCGCTTGCGCCAGGCCGGCGCCACCCCCATAGGCAAGACGGTGACGGCAGAGTTTGCCCATGTCACGCCCGGCCCGACCTGCAACCCACACCGGCATGACCACACCCCCGGCGGCTCGTCCAGCGGCTCGGCCGCTGCCGTGGCGGCCGGCATGGTGCCCTTTGCGCTGGGCACCCAGACGGGGGGCTCGATGATCCGCCCCGCTGCCTACTGCGGCGTGCTGGGCTTCAAGCCCACTTACGGCCGGGTGCCGCGCGAGGGCATGCGCGTCATGTGCCCTTCGCTGGATGCCATTGGCTGGTTTGCCCACAGCATGTCCACGGCCCGGCGCGTGGCCCAGGTGCTGCTGTCGGCCGGAGAGGCACCTCTGCCACCCAAAGTCTCGCCACGCATTGCCGTCTTGCATGAGCACCCCGGTTTCACGCTGGCCCCCGATGCCCGCCGCGTGCTGGACACGGCGGTCTCCGACCTGCAGCGCCACGGACATACCCTGGACAAGGCAGAGACGCCCGCTGCCACCCAGCAGCTGATAGCCACCCACAGCCTGCTGGTGCACCACGAGATGGCGCTGCAGCTGCAGCGGCTGACGCCCACGCAGTTCCGCCACCTCAGCCCCGCACTGCAGGCCACCGTGCAACGGGGCCTGGGCATTTCCACGGGCCACTACCAGGACAGCCTGCAATGGCAGGCGCAGGAACGCGGTGCATGGCGCCGCTACTTCGGCGATGCCGATCTGGTGATGACCACGGGGGCCATCAGCGCCGCGCCCCAAGGGCTGGCCCATACCGGTGAATCCGGCTTCAACAAAGGCTGGTCGGTGCTGGGCTGGCCCTGTCTGCACCTGCCCACGGGCTGGAGTGACAACGAGCTGCCCCTGGGCGTGATGCTGGTGGCCCGCCCCGGCTGGGACCATGCGCTGCTGGCCTGGGCCGAAACCCTGCACCCGCTGCTGGACCGGCGTGCCAGAACACCTGCCAATACGCCAGCCTGAGCGCCGACTTTCTCCCTCCCCCTCGCCCATTTTTTGGATGACTTTTTCCCTCGGTCCTTTTTGCACTGGAGCTTTCATGGCCAAGACCCCTGCTTCCCTGTCCCGCCGCATCGCCTTGCTGGCCTGCGCCACCGCCACCCTGGCCTGGTCCTCTGCCGCGCTGGCGGCCTACCCGGACAAGCCCATCACCATCACCGTGCCCACCGCCCCGGGCGGCACGGTGGACATCGTGGCGCGCATCATGGCCGAGCAGATGGCGGTGCAACTGGGCCAGCCCCTGGTGATCAATAACAAAGCGGGAGCCGGTGGCGTGATCGGCACCCAGGCCGCCAAGCGCGAGCAGCCCGATGGCTACAACATTCTGTTCACCGCCAACAGCAACCAGCTGATCGTGCCCTGGGTCTACAAAAAGCCGGGCTTTGACCCCATCCAGGACTTCATGCCCATTGCCGCCGTGGGCTCGGTGCCGAACGTGCTGTGCGTACACCCCTCGTTCCCGGCCAACAATCTGCAGGAGTTTCTGGCCGTCGTCAAAGCCAAGCCCCAGCATTACTACCAGTACGCCTCGGCCGGCAGCGGCACGCTGAACCACCTGCTGGGCGAGATGCTGAATGAACAGGGAAAATTAGGGCTGCAGCATGTGCCCTACAAGGGCGTGGCCCCGGCCATGAGCGATGTGATGGGCAACCAGGCCCCCATGCTGTTTGCCAGCCTGCCCTCGGCCGTGGAAGCCGTCAAAGGCGGCAAGCTGCGCGCCATCGGCGTGAGCAGCGCCAGCCGCGTGGCCCTGCTGCCCGATGTGCCGGCGATTGCCGAGGCGCTGCCCGGCTTCAGCGGCGACCTGTGGGTGGCCTTCTACGCCCCGCGCGGCACCCCCACGGCGGTGGTGGACCGCCTTTATGCCGCCGTACAGGCCGCGATGAAAAACCCGGCACTGCAGCAACGCTTCCAGCAACTGGGCGTCACCGCCATGCATGACGGCCCGCAGCAGCTGGCGGCCCGCCAGGAAAAGGAATTCCAGCAGTGGAAGCAGGTGGTCAAGCAGTCCGGCGCCGAGGCGAACTAAAGCACCGCACCGTGAGGTGGGGTGAGAAAAGATTGCGTTACATGTACTAACAATTACCGCAGCCGGATTTAACCCCGTCCCAGCATGTGCCGCGTTTCAGCGTATGTCATCGACTTCTTTCGGAGAGATCCATGCGCTTTTCCCCTTTCGCGGCTGCCTCGCGCCGAGCGAGCTGGCATGGCGGCCTGGCCGCTGCGGTCTGGCTGGCTGCGGCCTGCGCAGGCGCCACCTCCCTGCCAGTGGCCCCAACGGGGCCGCTGGCCACGATCCGCATCGTGGAGCGTGCCAGCGGCAAGGTCTTGCCGGTCTACCGCCACCAGGGCGAATACTGGGTCGCGGGGCGGCCCGGCGCCAACTACGCCGTTCGCGTGCACAACACCACGGACGATCGCATCATGGGCGTGATCAGCGTCGATGGTCTGAACGTACTCACGGGCAAGCGCGCTGCAGCGCGGCCGGATGACGGCTATGTGTTCGACGCTGGCGAAGCCGCCGATATCGCGGGCTGGCGCAAGAGCCTGGACAAGGTCGCCGCTTTCTACTTCTCGGAAAGCGATATGTCTTATGCCAGCCGTACGGGCCGACCCCAGGACGTCGGCGTCATCGGGGTGGCGCTGTTTCGGGAAAAAGCACTGCGCATTGCCTATCAGCCCAACGACCGCTCCAGCTACGAATCCAGCGCCCGCAGCAACTCGGCGGAATCTGCCGCGGCGGCGGATATGGCAGCGCCGCGTGCATCGGCGTCCAGCGCACCGGCCATGCGCCAGGCCGAGAAATCTGCCCCACGCTCGGCCCCTGCGGCGCCTACGCCCTCCTTGGGCACAGGCCATGGCGCCATCGAAACCTCCCATGTGTCCACCACCAGCGTCGACAGCGCCACCGCGCGGCCCGAGCAGCTGGTGCACATCCGCTACGACAGCTATGCCAATCTGGTCGCCAAGGGCGTGATTCCCAAGCCGCCCCCTCCCCGCGTGCAGCGCAAGCCACGGCCTTTTCCAGATGATGGCTTTGTGGTCGATCCCCCTGCCCAGTGAACCCAGACCACGAAATGCCGCCGCAGGCCGCGGGCGCACAGGCCGCGCGGGCCAGGTTTGCATAATGGGGCGCATGGCCGTGAACGCGTTGACGCCCGCCCCACTCTCTGCCCTGAAAGACGAAGCGCTGATGTGTGCCTATGCCGCAGGAGAAGCTGCGGCCTTCGCACCGCTCTATGCGCGGCACTGCCAGCGCCTATGGCGCTATTTTTTCCGTAACACCGCAGACGCAGCCCTGGCCGATGACATGAGCCAGGACCTTTGGTTTGCAGTGGTGGATGGTGCTGCCAGCTATGAAGTTCGCAGCAAATTCACCACCTGGTTGTTCACCATGGCCCACCACCGGCTGGTGGACCATTGGCGCCGTCGCAAGCCCACGATCAGCCTGAATGAAGACAGCGAGGAAGCCCTGGGCCTGGCCGACAGCCTGTTTGCGGCCTCGGGGTCCGAGCCCGAATATTGTGTGGACCGGCAACTGACCGCCCGCGCCTTGCTGGCCGCTGTCGCCAGCCTGCCGCCCGAACAACGCGCGTGTTTTTTGCTGCAGGTGGAGGCCGATATGTCACTGGCCGAGATTGCCGAGGCCACGGGCGTGAGCGAGGAAACGGCCAAAAGCCGTTTGCGCTATGCACGCGCCAAACTGCGCACGGCGCTCCAGGAGCTGAGATGAAACACCCCACACCCCACGAGCCCCAACCCGATGGCCTGCGCTCCGTTTACCTGGATGCGGTTGTCGAGGACCGTGGGCCGGATGTGGCCAGCAGCGAACGCATCCTGGCCTACGCCCGCCAGCAGGCCAAGGCGCGGCAAGGGTCTGCACATGCGGCTGCAGCGCAGCATGGCCCGGCCGACCTGGAAAAGCCAGCGGCATCCCAGACCTCCCCCCAGCCTGCAGCCAACGACAGGCAATGGCGGCGCCATGCCTTGGGCGGTATGGTGACCCTGGGCCTGGTGGGTTGGTTGATGCTGCAAACCACATGGTGGGGCGACGCCAGCCACGGTGCCCATCGCGCACCTGCCGCCGAAACCTTGTCCCCAAGCGCGGACATGTCTGCCGATAGGGCCGCATCAACCTCGCCCGCAGCGGCGCCGCCAGCGCCCATGCCTCAGCCCAGCCCATCGGCCTCTGCGCGGCGCCATGACAGCCTTGCGGAGGCCAAGAAGAACCAGGCCAGCCAGGCTCACCAGGCCATGGAGCACGCTCCACCCGCAGAACATGTGACGAAGCGCATGCCTTTGCCACAAGAGCGTCAGACCAATGCTGCGGCGAGCAAGCTGGCACCCGCCCCACTGCCGTGGTGCCCAGACAGCACGGCAAACATGGCGGCAGATGCGCAGGCCTTCTCCAAGGAGGGCGAAGCGCCGTCTGCCACCAGTACACCGCCAACCTGCCGGCCACGCCCCAAAAACCAGCCAGCGCAGCCATGAGGGCTGCCTCCCCGCGAGTGCGCGAACCTCAGCGCCCCGGCGTTGCGGCCCGCAGATGGGCCGCAATCTCTGCCTCTTCCACGCCATAAAGCGCGGCCAGCGCCGAGGGCGTGGCCGTAGCATGCGGCGCACCCACGGCCAGCAGCCGGCCCTGGCCCAGCAGGGCGATGCGGTCGGCCACGCGCAGCGCGTGCTCGGGCTGGTGGGTGGACATCAGCACCGCCATGCCCTGGCTTCGCAGCGCGGCAATCTGGGCCAGCACCCGAATCTGGTTGCCAAAGTCCAGGCTGGCGGCGGGCTCGTCCATCACCAGCAGCAACGGCTCCTGGGCCAGGGCCCGGGCGATCAGCACCAACTGGCGCTCGCCCCCGCTGAGTTCGGTATAGCGGCGCGGCGCCAGATGGGCCATGCCCAGACGCTCCAGGCATTGCAGGGCCAGGGCGCGGTCGGCGGCCGAAGGCTGGGCCAGGGCCGGCAGGCGCGCGGCGCGGCCCATCAACACCATGTCCAGCACGCTGAAGGCAAACACCCCGTTCTGCGCCTGGGGCACATAGCCCACGCGGCGTGCAAACTCGGCGCGCGGCCAGCGCTGCACCGCCTGGGCCTGCACCAGCACCTGGCCACCCAGGGGTGCCAGCAGGCCCAGCACGGTGCGAAACAACGTGGTTTTGCCACAGCCGTTGGGCCCCAGCAGGCACAGCACCTCGCCGGCGGCAATCTCCAGGTTCAGCCCCTCGCCCACCACGCGGCGGCCATGGCCGGTGCGCAGCTGCTGCAGCTGCAGCACGGGGATGGCGGTATGCGGCAGCGTCATTCCCCGCCCTCGCGCCGGCCGGTGCGGGCCAGCAGATAGAGAAAGAACGGCGCACCCACCAGAGCCGTGAGAATGCCCAGCGGCAGCTCGATGCGCGCCGCCGTGCGCGCCAGCGTGTCGGCGGCCACCACAAAGCCGGCGCCCAGCAGCACCGAGGCCGGCAGCAGGCGCACAAAGTTGGGCCCCACCAGCAGCCGCGCCACATGGGGCACGACCAGGCCCACCCAGCCCACAATGCCGGCCAGCGACACCGCCGCCGCCGTGCCCAGCGTGGCGCAGGCCACCAGCAGCAAGCGCAGCCGGCCCACTTGCACGCCCAGGGCCAGGGCCTCTTCATCGGGCAGGCCCAGCAGATTGATGCGCCAGCGCAGCAGCACCAGGGGCACCAGGGCGGCCAGCATCAGCGGCGCGGTAACGCGCACCTCCTGCAAGGTGACGGCACTCAGCCCCCCCATGAGCCAGAAGGTGATGGAGGGCAGCTGGGTGTTGGGGTCGGCCAGGGTCTTGATCAGCGCAATGCCCGCGCCCAGCAGCGCGCCCAGGGCAATGCCGGCCAAGACCAGCACCAGCACCGGGTCATGGCGGCGCACACTGGCCGCCACGGCCACCACCACGGCCACGGCCGCCAGGCCGCCGCCAAAGGCCAGCAACTGCACCATCACCATGCTCCAGCCCATGAAAATGCCCAGCACCGCGCCCAGGCCGGCGCCGGCCGAGACGCCCAGAATGTCGGGCGACACCAAGGGGTTGCGGAACATGCCCTGGTAGGCCGCACCCGCTGCTGCCAGTGCCGCGCCCACCACCATGCCGGCCGCAATGCGCGGCAGACGGATATTCCACAGCACGGTCTCGGCATGCGGGGACAGCGGCGATGGCGCGCCGGTGAGCGCGGCCCACAGCGCCTGGCCCAGCTGCTGGGGCGACAGCGCAAACTGGCCCACAGCCAGGGCCCAGAGCAGCACCGCCAGCAAGAGGCCCAGGGCCAGCAACCAGCCCCAGCGGGCCGATGCAGGTGCACTCTTTGGCGCGCTCTTTTTTTGTGAGCAGCTGGTGCTTGGGGAATCAGGCATTCAAATTCAATTCAGCGCAAAAGCCATGGAGGATATGCACAGGCCGCTATGCCATCCATAGCGGCCTGCGAGATGTTGAAAGGCAGGTATTGAAAGGCCTCAGCGCGCAATGCCCAGCAGGTTCTGCACCTGCGCATCGGAGAGCTGGGCGCCATAGAACAGGGCGTAGAACTCGCGCACGGCCTGGGCCAGCGGCGGCAGGCCACGCAGCGCGGCATGGCCGGGGTGCAGCTTTTCCAGCAGCCAGCGCACACCGATCAATCGGTTGACGCTGGGCGGCCCGTCCAGCCAGCCAAAGGGCAGCATGGGCGCCAGGTGGATGCGGCCGCTGCGCACGGCGCTGATGCCGCGCCACAACGGGTCACGCCGCAACAGTTCGGCAAAGGCCGGCTCCTGGGTGAGGATCACCTCCGGGTCCCAGGCCAGCATCTGCTCCATGGACACCCGCGTCAGCCCGCCGCGCCCGGCAGCGGCCGCCACATTGCGGCCACCGGCAAACTCGATCACTTCCACATTGATGGAGCCGGCCAGGCCGGTCTCCAGGCCATTGGCGCTGCGGCCCAGATAGACCCGTGGGCGTTGGGCCATGGGCAGGCTGCCCACCACCTGGGCCACCAGGGCGGCCATGGCATCGGCGTACTGGGCCAGAACTTCGCCGCGTGCGACCACGCCCAAGAGCGCACCCACCTCGCGCAGCTGGCGGGCATGATCGGGCAGACTGCCCTGCACCAGCACGCAGGGCAGGCCGGTCTGGCGTGCCAGGCGCTCGGTGGCCGAGACATAGGTGGCATCGGCCGTGCCGGCATCCAGCACCAGCGAGGGTTGCAGCGCCAGCAAGGCTTCCAGCGGCATGGTGCTGCCCCGGCCAGACAGCCGCCCCAAATGCGGCAGGGCGCGCAACTGCGGCCCCAGATAGCTGCGCGCCACATCGGACAGCTGCATGGGCCAGCCCATCAGCTGCTGCGGCGCCAGCGCGGCCACCAGCACCCCGGCCGGAGGCCCGGCGGCAAACACGCGCTGGGGGGCGGCAGGCAGCTGGCCAAAGCGGGCGGCAATGGTGTGGGCCGCTGCAGGCGTAGCGGCCTGCAGCGGCCAAGCCGCCGCAGCGCCCCAGGCCGCCAGACCGCCCAACAGATGGCGGCGCGTGAGCTGGGGCTTCACCGTGTGGCCTTTGGTAACTGCTTTTGGGCTTGCAGCTGCTGCACACACCAGGCATGCACGGCCTCTTCATCGCCCGCCAGCGTGCAATGCGCTCCGCCGGTAAAGCGTTGCCACTCGCTGGCATGGCGCTGGGCCACGGCGGTGAGCACGGGCAGGCCGGCTTCCACACAGGCCGCAAACTCCTGGGCAAAGCCACCGCCCAAAGCCTCAACCTGGCCAAAGCGGTTGACCAGCATCAGCTGCACCCGGTCTGCCAAGGCCTTGCGCAGCACGGCGCTGGCCTGGGCAATGGCCTGGGGGTTGAGGCTGCAGGCATCGGAAGATGCCCCCAGGTCTTGCGAGAGCTCAAACTCGGCATCGCTGCGCAGGTCAAACAAGCGCATGCGCTTGTTGCCATTGGCATAGTGGTCCATGCGAAACACCAGGCCGCCCACCTGCCAGCCAGCCGCCATCAGGCGCCGGGCCACGCGCTCCAGCAGCGCGTCCATATCGTGGCAGTCATCGGCGTGGAGCAGCGCGGCCAGCGGCAGCGCGGCATCATCAAGAGAAACGGAAGAAGCGGTCATGCAATGCACTCATACGGTTTTGCATTCAATGGGATAACTAGGCGGGGAGCCGCAGGCAGTGCTGTAGCACGACAAGGCGACCCAACAACGTTTGACGATTGAAGACAACGCCGTATCAATCGGCGCCGGTGTTCAAGCCGGCCGGCACGCTCTCGCGCGCAAACACCCAGGGGCCGGCCGTGGCGACATTGGCATCCGCCAAGGCCTGTTGGCCGGCGGGGCCCAGCAGATAGTCTGCCAGCTCCTGCACGGCCTGGCGCTGAGTCCGCGTGGCGGGGTGCTTGGGGCCGGGGGTCAGCAGCACATAGGGACGGCGCATCAACGGGTCACCGTGCAGCAACAGCTCAATGCCCGGCCCGCTCATCTTGCCAAAGTGCAGCGGGATATGGCCCACCACGGCATAGGCCTGCAGCTCGGCCGCCAGTTGCAGCACGGCCTGAGGCTGGGGCCCGGTGTCCACGCGCAGCCAGCGGGCATCGGGCCGCACACCGCCGCGCCGCCACAAACGCTGCACCACCGTGTAGCTGCCGGGGTCGCGCAGCGCAATAAAAGGGGCCTGGGCCCGCGCAATGCGGCGCAGCGCATCGGTGCCGCTGGCAGCCTGGCGCACGCCCACGGGGTCGGCAGCGGGGCCGGCAATCACATGCTCGTTCCAGCCCCAGACGCGGGCCGGACCGGCCAGGCCTGCGGCTTCCAGCGCCATGGCTTCGTCGCTGGCGTGGATCAGCAGCATCTGCGCATCACCACGCGCAAAGGCAGGCACCACGCCCTCCTTGGGCGCGGCAGCCACCGTGGTCACCGGCAGGGCCAGAGCCTGGCTGGCGGCCTCGGCCACGCGCGGCCACACGCCACACAGCACCAGGCCGCCCACGGCAGCCACCTGAACACCGGGGGTGGTGGGTGGCTGGCCCATGGAAGCGCAGCCACCCAGACCCAGCGCGGCACCGGCTGCAGCACTGTGCTGAAGCCACTGGCGACGGTTCAGAAGCTGCTCCATCAGAAGCGGTAGCCCAGGTTCACGTACAGCGTACGGCCGGGCATGGGCAGGCCGTCGGCCAGCTCATACCACTTGTCTCCCACGTTGGCCACACCAAAGTCCAGGGTGGTGTCGGGACGCGGCAGATAGCGGGCGCGCAGATTGAGCACGCCGTAGCCTGCCATCTGGTAGACCGAAGACTGGCCGCTGGCGGCCAGCGGCACCTTGCGGCCCTGCTCGGCCTCCAGCTCGGTGCGCAGCTGCCACTGGGCATGCGGGTTCCATTGCAGCGAAGCAAACACACGCTGGCGCGGTGTGTCGGTCAGCGTGATGCTGCGGTCGCTGAGGTTGGTGCGGTTCAGATAGGTGTAGCCAGCGCTGGCGCTCCACTGTGCCGACAGCTTTTGCGCCAGCGACAGCTCCAGACCCCAGTTGCGGGTCTTGCCCACGTTCTGTGCCTGGTCGCAGGTGGTGCCGCCGCAGGCCGTGGAATCCACCGTCATGGTCTGGATCTGGTTGTTCACCCGGCTGTAGAACACCGCAGCCTGGCCCTTGCCACCTTGCCAGGGTGCACCGCTCACACCCAACTCCAGGTGGTTGGCGACTTCAGCCTTGAGGTCGGGGTTGGGCAGCGCACGGCCCATGCGGGCGGAGTAGCGGTCCTTGATGGTGGGGAAGCGCGTCTTGTGCGAGGCAATGGCGTAGATCTCATCGCCCGCCGGTGTCAGCGCATAGCTCAGCTTGGCCAGGCCATTGGTGGCGTCGGTCGAACCGGCGCTCCAGAAATAGACTTCCTTGGCCTTGCGCTTTTCATGACTCAGGCCCAGCGTCAGATTCCAGCGCTCACCCAACTGGATACGGTCTTCCGCCACCAGCGAGGTGGTCACATCGCGGTAGTGCTTTTCAGGGTCTTTGCCCGAGGCCGCGTCGGTGTGCTCATCCTGTTTGTAGTGCAGCGCAAAGCGCAGCTCATGGCCCGGCAGGCTGTAGTTGGCCCATTCCACGCTGCCGCCCTGGCTCACGTCCTTGTAGCTGCTGGTCGGATCATGCTGCGCATAGCTGCCGTCCTTGTACATGTCCAGGCCGTTTTTGTAGGTGTCGTGGTACAGCCGGGTCTTGAGCACATTGCTGCTGCCAATGCGCGTGGTGCTCAGGAAATAGATGCTGTCCTTGTCCCAATACGGCCAGCGCCAGTAGCGTGCGGCGTTCTTCCCTGTGGAGGTGCCGGTGTAGACCGGGTTGCCCTTTTCGCCTTCCTGGCGCACATAGCCCAGAGCGTATTCATCGGTGGCATTGGGCGTCAGGCCGACCTTGAACGACAAGCGCTTGTCGGTGCGATAGGCGTTCTCACGGTGGTTGCCGGTGTCGGAAGGCTTGGCCTTGAAGTCCTTGAAGCCCTTGGGCAGGGGGAAGTTGTCGGCATCCAGATAGGAAGCGCCCAGCTGGTAATACCAGCTTCCCAGATTGCCGCCCAGGTTGACGGCGGCCTTGCGCTCCTTGCCCGAGCCAAAGCCGATGCGGGCATCGCCCTCAAAGGCCTTGACCGGCTTGCGCGTCACCAGATTCACCGCGCCACCCAGGGTGTTGGGGCCGTACAGCAGCGAGGCGCCGGCCTTGGCCACATTGATCTCGGCCAAGTCAAAGGTGGTAAAGCGCCCCAGGTCCACATAGCCGTCATAGGGCACATACAGGGGAATGCCGTCCACATAAATGGGCACCTGGCGCGAGTCAAAACCGCGCACGTTGATGGTTTCTTCGTTGCGGTTGTTGCGCGACAGATTGATGCCGGGCATCTGTCGCACCGCGTCGGCCACGGTGTTGGCGTTGGCCTGCGCCATTTCGGCGCTGTCCACCCGCTGTGCATCGCCAGCACCCTGGTCTGCCTGGCGCTGGCCGCTGACTTCCACCGTGCCCAGCGTGAAGGTCTGGCTGCCGGTTTCTGCGGCCGGAACGGTCTGCGCCAGCGCAGCCATGGGGGACAAAGCCAATGCCGCCCACAGCCAAGGGCTGCGGAGCCGGAAACCGGGAAGCGAAAGGCGCGAAGAATCAGCGTGGTGGTGTGAAGACATGCAAAAGAGAAATCAGCCCGCACTGCACGGCCGTGCAGCAGGGAATTTGTGAAAAAGCGTAAGAGCGGCGATTCTAGCCATCGCTATTCAATTATTGAATAGCGATAAACCCAAGACCCCAAAACCAGTCCATGGCGCGTTGCCCACAGGCGAGCACCGCTTCTGAAGCCATAGCAGTCTCTGCTGACCACGTCTGCTTTTTAGGTGGATTTCATGCCTGTCTGGATGCCTGCAGACAGCGGCCATGGTCGCATAGAAGATTGCACTTAAATTAATTTGCAATACAAATTAATTGCAATGCAACTAAAATCCCCAGCATGTCATTTGCCGAATCTCCCGCCCGAGAACGCCTGGGCTTTTTGATGGTGACGCTGGTGCGCCAATGGCGCCGCCAGGTCGAGGAACAACTGGCCGCCAGCGGCCTGACCGATGCCACCTGGACGCCGCTGCTGCATCTGCGCGCCTGGGGCGACGGCAGCACGCAAAAAGCCCTGGCCGAACGCGTGGGCCTGGACGGCTCCAGCCTGGTGCGGCTGCTGGACATTCTGGAAGCCCGGGGCTGGCTAGAGCGCCGCGCCGACCCCGCAGACCGCCGCAGCAAACGCATTTACCTGACCGAGGCCGGCCACGCGGCCGTGGACCGCATCCGCGCCACCATGCTGGAGGCCGAGCTGGCCATGCTGCAAGACCTGGATGAGGCCGAGGTAGAGGCCATGCTGGGCGGGGTGAACAAGATCCGCGCCCGACTGGAGCAGATGCAGGCCGGCAGCGACAAGACTGCTGACAGCGATGGCAGCGGCGAAGCCACCGCCGAGGCCCAGCCATGAGCCTGGCCGCCTACGACCGCCTGCTGACCCGCGCCGCAGGCTGGGGGTTTGACAGCGCGCGGCTGCGCCTTCACTTACGCACCGCGCTGGCGGCCTGCCTGGCCGTGCTGGCCGCCTGGGCCCTGGGGCTGGAGCACCCGCAATGGGCTGGCATGACGGTGTGGGCCGCCTCCCAGCCGCTGCGCGGCCAGTTGTTGGAGAAAAGCTTTTTCCGCACCACGGGCACCGTCATCGGCACGGCGGCCGGCGTGGGCCTGGTGCTGCTGGCCGGCGGCCAGCTGTTCTGGCTGGTCACCGGCCTGGCCTTGTGGATAGGGCTGTGCGCCGGCCTGGGCAATCTGCAGCGCAGCTTTGCCTCTTACGGCACCATGCTGGCCGGCTACTCCGCCGCCATGGTGGCGCTGCTGGACAGCGGCCACCCCGAGCATGTGTTTGCCCTGGGCTGGGACCGGCTGTTCACCGCCCTCACCGGCGTGGCGGCGGCCCTGCTGGTGGGCTGGCTGTTCACCCCGCGCGGGGCCGAAATCCCCGGCAACACCCAGGTGCGCCAGCTCTGCGCCCGGCTGCTGCGCGACCTGGCGGCAGCCACCCAGAGCAGCGCGGCGCTGTCGCCCCAGGACCTGGCCCGGCGCCTTTCTGCCATGGCCGTGATCGAAGAAGGGCTGGACCCGCATGCCGCTGGCTCCCAGCGCTCACGCCAGGCCGTGCGCGCGTTGCGCCGGCTGATGAATGTGCAGATCTCCACGCTGATGTGGTTGCGCGACAGCGCTGGCGGCGCCCCCCATCCCCAACTCGACATGGCGCAGGCCCAGACTGTGAGCCAGGCGCTGGAGCAGGCCGCCCACCAACTGGAAACCCAGGCCGACCCGCTGGCCGCGCTGCCGGCGCTGGCCCGGGCCCGCAGCGCCAGCCAGGGCTGGGGCGCAGCGCCCGAGCTGCTGGCCCATATCGCCCTGGCCTTGCAAGCCCATGGCCTGGCGGCCAGCGACCAAGCCCTGCCCGCCCACCAGCGCGCCCGCGCCCTGCCCGTGGTGCTGCACAGCGACTGGCTGGGCGCCCGCCGCGCCCTGCTGCGGGCCTTTGCCGCCATGTTCACCGTGGGCATGGTCTGGGTGGCCACGGGCTGGAGTGGCGGCGCCTATATGCTTTTGGGCCTGTCGGTGATGATCACGGTGTTCTCCTCTTTCGAGAACCCGGCCTTCACCATGCGCTATGTCGCCCTGGGCCAGGCCATGGGCGTGGTCGTGGCCCTGGCCTGCCAGTGGCTGGTCTGGCCTTGGGCCCACAGCCAGTTGCAAATGGTGCTGGGGATGCTGCCCTTTATCTTCATCGGGGCCCTGCTGTTCAGCCACCGCCGCACCATACTCTCGGGTTATGACTGCTGCATGGTGCTGCTGCTGGCGCTCACGCCGCATTACCCCTATGTCGTGGACTATGGCCATTCGCTGGCCATGGGCCTGGCCATCATCACCGGGCCACTCGCGGGTTGGGCGGCCTACCGCTTTATTCTGCCGGTGACGGTGCAGGGCCGCGTGCAAGGCCTGCGCGCCATGATGGTCCGCGAGCTGCAGGCCATGGCCCGGGCGCCGATGCAGCCCCAGGACCTGCGCGTATGGCGAGCCCGCCTCTACCACCGCCTGCTGCGCCTGGTGCGCACCGCCGAGAAAGTGGGCACCGAACAGGTGCAAGACGCCGCCGACTGCGGCCTGGCCGCGCTGCGCGTGGGCAAGGCCACCTATTTGCTGCACCAGCTGCACGCCGATAGCCAACACAGCGACAGCCTGGCGCGCAGCCTGCACCACGGCCTGCAGCGCCTGGGCCAGCTACCCGACTCCCCCACCCGCGCCGCCCAAAGCCTGCGCGCCGTGGCCCAGCGCCTGGACGTCGCACACGCAACGCAGGCCGCGCAGCTGCGCCTGGCTGCCCAGGACCTGGCGCTGCACCCCAGTTTCTTCAGCGAAACCGCCAAGGTGTAGACACACCACTGCCCACAAAAAAACCGCCAGACCCGGTAACGGGCTGGCGGTTTTTTTACGCGGATCTCAAGGCATGCCAGAGCGGGCCTCAGCAGTCCATCGGACTCCCAACACCACTCCACAATGCCCAGACAGCGCTTGAGGCTAGGCGCCTCGCCCGCTGACAGTACAGGCGTACGGCAAGGGCGAGCAACAACGCATAAAGCGCTGTATGGGCAGCTCACAACGAGGCGCCCACTGCATCGTCAGAAAGTCACACCATCGCTATCGAAACAGCTTTGGGGATGAGATAGGCCTCCAGCGCTTCGGGGCCCCCTTCCGATCCATAACCCGAATCCTTGATGCCCCCAAAAGGCATTTCGGCCGAAGCCATCGCCGGCTGGTTGATCCACAGCATGCCAGTTTCCACCTGCTGGCTTAGCTGGTGGGCCGTCTTCAACGAACGGGTGAAGGCATAGGCTGCCAGGCCGTAGGGCAGGCGGTTGGCTTCGGCAATCGCGTCTTCGATGCGCTCAAAGCTGCGCATGGCCACCACCGGGCCAAAGGGCTCGTTGTTGAACACATCGGCATCCAGCGGCACATTGCCCAGGATGGTGGGAGCGTAGAAGTTGCCGGCATCGCCCAGGGCCTTGCCACCCAGCAGCACATCCGCCCCCTTGGCCTGGGCGTTTTCCACCAGGGCCTTCATGGCGGTGATGCGGCGTGGGTTGGCCAGCGGGCCCATCTTGGTGTCGGCCGCAAGGCCGTTGCCCACCTTGATGGATTCGAAGTACTGCACCACGCTTTCGGTAAAGGCTTTTTGCAGGCTGCTGTGCACCAGAAAGCGCGTGGGCGAGATACAGACCTGGCCGGCATTGCGCAGCTTGGCGGCACCGGCGGCCTTCACGGCCAGTTCCACATCGGCGTCTTCAGCAATGATGACCGGAGCGTGGCCGCCCAGCTCCATGGTGCAGCGCTTCATGTGGGCACCGGCCATGGCGGCCAGTTGCTTGCCCACGGGCGTGGAGCCGGTGAAGGTGATCTTGCGGATCACGGGGTGGGGGATCAGGTAGCTGGAGATTTCATGCGGGTCGCCATAGACCAGGCCCACCACGCCGGCAGGCACGCCGGCGTCGACAAAACACTTCAGCAGCGCGGCCGGTGCGGCCGGGGTTTCTTCGGGCGCCTTGCACAGGAAAGAACAGCCGGTGGCCAGGGCGGCGCTGATCTTGCGCACGATCTGGTTGACCGGGAAGTTCCAGGGCGTGAAGGCCGCCACCGGGCCCACGGGTTCCTTGATGACCTGCTGCAGCACATCGCTCTTGCGTGCCGGCACGATGCGGCCGTACAGGCGCAGGGCTTCGTCGGCAAACCAGTCGATGATGCCCACACCGGCCAGCACCTCGCCCTTGGCCTCGGCCAGGGGCTTGCCCTGCTCTTGGGTCAGCACGGCGGCGATGACATCGGCGCGCTCCTGCAGCAGCAGGGCGGCGCGGCGCATCACGGCCTGGCGCTCGTGGGCGCTGGTGTGCTTCCAGACCTGAAAGCCTTTTTGCGCCGCGGCCAGTGCGCGGTCCAGATCGGCAATGCCGGCATGGGCCACATGGCCGATGACGTCGCCCGTGGCGGGGTTGTGCACGGCAATTTTCTTGCCGCTGGCGGCATCCACCCATTGGCCATCAATCAGCAACTGGGTATCGGGGTAGGCGTGAGACATGGGAAAAATCCATCCATGACAGTGTAGGAGAGTCCCGAAGCCGCAGCTCCAGGGGGCGTCAAAAACAGGAGCAGCACCAGCGCATCCTGCCTGGCATTTCAACCCAGTCTGGCTGAAACACAAGACAATATAGCGACAGCCGCTTCCAAAAGCAGAGCAGCATCCCTACGCAATGTGGGATGCTGCGCTCTGAGAGCGTGTTTATGATCTCCTCGCGGCGCGCCTGCGTAGAGATCGTAAACACGCTCTGAGGCATTCTAGAAAGCGTGGGCACCACGCTCAATACATGGATGCACCCAGTCCCGGTCCGGCCTGGGCCGTCTTGAAGCGGGCGGCCAATGCATCGGCCCCTTCACGCAGCAGTTGCATGTCCGTGCCCACCACCACGAACAGCGCCCCGGCATCCAGGCAGTCCTGCACACTTTCAGGATCGGGCGCCAGAATGCCGGGCGCCTTGCCGCAGGCCCGCACGGCCGCCAAGGCCTGGGCAATCAGGGCCCGCATGCCATCCGGCTGGCTGCCATCGTCGGAGTAGCCCAGGCCTATCGACAGATCGGCCGGGCCGATGAAGACGCCATCCACGCCATCCACGCGGGCAATGGCCTCCAACTGCGACAGCGCCTCACGCGTTTCCACCTGCACCAGCAGGCAGATGCTGTCGAGTGCATGGCCGGCGCCATGGCCCATGCAGGCCATATCCGCCAACGCCGCGCGCACGGTCTCCACCGCCGCCAGGGCTTGCGCGGCGCTTTGCACCGACAGCAGCAGGGTCTGCGCGCCCATGCCCAGGTATTGCTGAATCGCCTGCGGGTCATTGCCTGCCGGCCGCACCACGGCATGACAGCAAGGCGGGCCCTCGCCGGGCGTGGCTGCGGCCATGGCCTGCAGCAGCTGCTGCACCTCGGAGGGCGCGTGCGCGCTGTCCAGCAGCAGCCAATCGAAGCCAGCGCCTGCAATCACCTTGCTGGCATAGGGAAAGGGCAGAGCAGACCACAGGCCGATCTGGGCCAGCCCGGCCTGCAGCGCATGCTTGAAATGGTTGATGGTGGGCATGGCCGCACCGTCCTTATCGACGGCAGCATGGGACAGGGCGCGCAAATCCTGCATATGCGCCCGCAAGCCGGAGTGCACCCAGACCTCGGCGTTTTGAATGTCAGCCACCACCTGGCGCATATGCTGGTGGGTGCTGCGCTGTAGCAGCAAATCGCGCCGTTTCTGCAGCCAGTCCAGCTCCTGCTGCAAATCCTCCTGCGACACCCCGTCTTTACGGGCCGTGATTTCGCACAAGGCCATCCAGCGTGCAAACGCATCGTGCAATTCTTTTTGCAAAGCGACCTGTGTCAACGCGGCGTTAGAAATGTCCATACGCTCGCCATTCTGTACAACTTATCTGCGCTCTGTCGTAAGAAAGCACGCAGGTAATTTCAATCAATCAACCACCTTTGATCGATAGAGTGCTTACTCTGCCAAATCTGGCGGTAGACATCGAATCAACCAGATCAGCCCGCATTTTCCCGGATTCATCGCCCTGCGGCACCCCGCTCTTGCAGCCGCTGTTTTGTGTTTTTTACACCACAAGGCACACAAGCCCTGTGCATATTCCAAGGTCTGTCACGCTCTAACGACTGGCCGATGTCCGCCGGGCTCCCACCACACAGACCAGCACGGCCGCCGTGACCGCCAACATGGCCGGGCTCACGGTCTCACCCAACAACCAGGCCGCCAGGGCAAAACCCAGCAAGGGCTGCAGCAGCTGCAACTGGCCCACGGCCGCAATACCTCCCCGCACCAGCCCCCGATACCAGAAGACAAAACCCAGCCACATGCTGCACAGCGCCACATAGGCCAGAGACCACCAGGCCGGTGCGCGCACCTTCGCCAGATCACCGGGCCACAGCCACAGCGTGAGCGGCAGCATCACCGGCAGCGACAGCACCAGTGCCCAACTGATGACCTGCCAGCCGCCCAGGCTGCGCGACAGCCTGGCACCTTCGGCATAGCCCAGACCACACAAGGCCACGGCCAGCAGCATCAGGGCGTCACCCTGCCACGATGACGCGCCCCCCTGGGCCAGCGCAAAGCCCATGACCAGGGCCGCCCCCAGCAGCGAGAACACCCAGAACGCGGGCTGCAGGCGCTCCCCCCCGCGCCACACGCCACACACCGCCGTGCACAGCGGCAGCAGCGCCACCCAGACAATGGAATGCGCTGCCGTCACCTGCTGCAGCGCCAGCGCCGTCAGCAGCGGAAAGCCCAGCACCACGCCCATGGCCACCACGGCCAGTGAAGCAAGCTGGGCGCGCACAGGGCGCTTCTGTTTGAATAGCAGCAACACCGCCAGCGCCAGCACTGCGGCAATGCTGGCCCGTGCCACCGTCAGCCACAGGGGCGGCAAATCCTGCACCGCCAGCCTTGTGGCCGGCAGCGAGCCGCTGAAGATGAGCACGCCGATGGCCCCATCCCACCAGCCTCGCGCGCTGCGGGTGGAGGACGTTGTCTGCTGGGGCGTTGGGATGGTTTGTAGGGTGGTCATGCCGCCATGCTAGGCAGGTACAGCAATACAATCAAAAAATTGTCATGCATACAAAGCACAGCCCTCCATGAGCATCCCCCGCCCCCAGCGGACCACCCGCTACCAGGCTTTGGTAGACCATATGGCCGCCGCCATACGCAACGGTCAGCTGCCCGCAGGCAGCCGCCTGCCCACGCACCGCCAACTGGCAGCGCGCGAAGGTCTGGCCCTGGTCACGGCCAGCCGTGTGTACGCCGAGCTGGCTGCCATGGGCCTGGTCAGCGGCGAAACCGGGCGCGGCAGCTTTGTGAAGGAAACCGCCTTGCCCCCGGGCCATGGCATCGACATTCCACCCGCCCCAGCGGGCAGCATGGATCTGAGCTTCAACATGCCCACCCTGCCCGGCCAGGCCGAGTTGCTGCGCACCGCCTTGCGCCAGCTGGCCCTGACCGGCGACCTGGACGCCCTGCTGCGCTACCAGCCCCATGGCGGCCGCCCACGCGACCGCGCCGCCGTGGCCCAGCATCTGCAAGCCCGGGGCCTGCAAGTGGCGAGCGAGCAGGTGGTGCTGGTGGATGGCGCACAGCACGGGCTGACCGTGGCCTTGATGGCGCGGCTGGCGCCCGGCGATGTGGTGGCTGTGGACGCACTGAGCTACCCCGGCTTCAAGCTGCTGGCCCAGCAGCTGCACCTGAAGCTGCTGCCCATTCCCAGCACGCCCCAGGGGCCGGATATGGCGGCGCTGCAGCAGCTGTGCAAGAAGCGCAGCGTGCGCGCCGTCTACGCCCAACCCACGCTGCACAACCCGCTGGGCTGGGTGCTACCGCTTTCGCAGCGCCAACAGCTGGTGGAGATTGCCCGCAGCCATGATTTGACCCTGATCGAAGACGCGGCCTATGCCTACCTGGCCGACCCGGCGCCGCCGCCACTGGCCACGCTGGCACCGGAGCGCACGCTGTATGTTTCGGGCCTGTCCAAAAGCGTGGCCACCGGATTGCGCGTGGGCTGGGTGGTGGCACCACCGGCCTGGGTGCCCGCACTGGAGAGCGCCATACGCGCCACCACCTGGAACACCGCAGGAGTGATGACGGCCATGGCCTGTGGCTGGCTGGAAGATGGCACCGTAGCCCAGCTCGAAGCAGACAAACGCGCCGATGCCCGCCAGCGCCAGCAGCTCGCCGCCCGCGTGCTGGGCACACTGCTGCCCGAGCTGCCGCGCATGAGCCATCCCAGCTCCTACTTTCTGTGGCTGCCATTGCCGCCCGAGGTGCGGGCCGACCAGGTGGCCCAGGCCTTGTTGCAGCAGCAGATTGCCGTCTCCACGGCCGAACCTTTTGCCACCACGGCGCAGGCGCCGCATGCGCTGCGCCTGGCGTTGGCATCCCTGCCCCTGCCCTTGCTGGAACAGGCGCTGCAGCAAGTGGGGCAAACGGTGCTGGATTTCAGCGCCTAAGCGCCCTTCAGGCTCTGGAGGTCAGCGCGCAGGTTCACGCAGATGCCGGTCCAGCCGGCAGGCCGCAAGCGGCTTGGCCGTGGCAGACAGAATGCGCTGCACCTGCTGCGTGTCCGCATCGGCCACCACACGCAAGCAGGCACAGCCGTAACCGTAATAGCCATTGGTGCGCACCCATTGCGCATCGCTAAAACTGGGCCAATCGCCCTCGGCCTGCGGGCCACCTTGCATGCCCACGGTCCAGCTGCCGTCACGGTCATTCAGCCAGGCATTGCCCGGCCTGGGGTTTTCCCACCAACCGCAGCGCCGCTGCGATGCCGCAGTCTCTGGGCTGGCGAATGTCTGGGCCTGGGCTGCGCCCCACAGGCTGGCGGCGCACAGCAGGGCCCCGGCCGCCATGCGGCTCCAATGCATACCTCGCATGCTTTACTCCTTGCTGCGAATCTGTTCCCAAATGCCATCCACCGCAGCGCCTACCGCAATGCCCACGGCATAGGCCAGCAGGTCCAGCGGATCAAAGCCATTGCCCAGCACCAGATAGGCCAGCTTGTTGGCGCGCAGCGCCTGCATCCATGGGGCCTGGTAGAGCTGCAAAAACTCGATAGCAAAGGCGACCAGCAGCGCCCCCCCCACCAGCCGCCCACGCGCCATGGCCGGCCACAGCCAGGCCACGCACAGCATGACCACCCAGGCCCACAGCGCATCACCGGGGTAGTTGCCCAAAGCAGCGGGGAAAGGGGAATAGCCCCGGCGCGAAGCCAGGCCGATGGCAATGACCAGCAAGGCCAGCAGCGCCAGCCACCAACGGGAACGGCGAAACGGAGAAACAAGCAGCATCAAGACAAGGGCCGACAGCGATCCGGCCGATCAAAGCCGCGATGGTAGCCCCAGTCCCAACCGGCCAAGCATCAATCGATATGGGCGCCTGACTCCTTGACCACCTGCTTCCAGTGCGCCAACTCAGCCGGCAGCATGGCCTTGAAGCTTTGCGGGCTGGACTCCACACGCTCGGCGCCCAGGGTCTTGAAGCGCTCCCCCATCTCGGGCCTGGCCAGCACCTGCTGGATGGACTGGTAGAGCTTGTCCACAATGGGCTGCGGCGTCCCCGCGGGGGCAAACAGGCCATACCAGCTGGTCACGGCCAGGTCCTTGCCCAGCACGGGGATGTCGGGCGCCAGCGTGGTGGGCTTGTCAGCGGCCACGCCCAGCACACGCAGCTTGCCGCTGACAACAAAAGGCATCACACCCGGAAAGCTGCCAAAGGTCATGGGCAGCTGGCCTGCCACCACATCGGTGGCTGCGGCCGAGGCGCCCTTGTAGGGCACATGCAGCAGGTCCACCGCTTTTTGCTTTTTCAGCATTTCACCCAGCAGGTGGTTGAGCGTGCCATTGCCGGCCGAGGCGTATTCCACCTTGCCCGGATGCTGCTTGGCATAGGCCACTAGCTCGTTCAGGTTCTTGGCCGGAAAGCTCGGGTTCACCACCAGCAGATAAGGCGCCACGGCCAGCTGCATCACCGGGGTGAAGTCCTTGATGGGATCAAACGGCACCTTGGTGTAGAGCGCCGGGTTGATGGTGTAGGCACTTTGCGCCGTGACCAAGAAGGTATAGCCATCGGCGGCACTGCGTGCCACCTGGCCGGTACCCAGATTGCCGTTGGCGCCGGGGCGGTTTTCCACCACCACGGGCTGGCCCAACGTCTGGCCCAGGCCCTGGGCCACGGCACGCGCAATCACATCGTTGGCACCACCGGGGGCCTGGGGCACCACAAAGGTGATGGGCTTGGTGGGCCAGGCGTTTTGGGCAGACACCATGCCGCCCACCAAGGCCAGGGCCGCGAACGAGAGCGCGCTTTTTCTGGAAACAAACTTCACCGGAGGATCTCCAACAAACAGTTGCAGATCATTCTACGAACGCCCAACCCTCTTGCTTCGTCTCCGCCAGGACTTGGGCCTATTTTTCGGTCAAGGCCAGCTTGATGCCCAGGCCGGCAAAGGCCGAGGAAAACCCATAGCGCAACCATCGCTGCACGGCGGCCGACTCAATGACCAGGCGGCGGAACGCATGGACCACCAGGCCATAGACCGCGAACACCGCAAACGTCATCGCCATAAACACCGCACTGAGAAGCAGCAGCTGCAGCAGCGGCTGGGTGGCTTCCTGGGGGACAAACTGCGGCAAAAAGGCCAAAAAGAAGATGGTCAGCTTGGGATTGAGCACATTCATCAAGATGGCCTTGATGACCAGGCTGCCCGCCGAAGTCTTGGCCACACCGCCGTCCACGGTGAATGCGGATTTGTCACGCCAGGAGGCCCAGGCCACATAGAACAGATAGGCCACGCCTGCATATTTCAGCAACTGGAATGCCAGGGCACTGGTATGCATCAACGCGGCCAGCCCCAGCACCGTAGCCAGCAGGTGCGGAACAATGCCCAGCGTGCAGCCCAGGGCCGCATAGAGACTTGCCTTGCGCCCCTGCACCAGCCCCGTGGACACGGTGTAGACCACGCCGGTTCCAGGTATCAGCACCACCACCAATGAGGTCAGCAAGAATTCCAGACTGATCATGCGCACGCTCCTTATACAGAGAGGGTTGCCACCAAGGCCCAGACCAGCATGCCGGGCCGTGGCGCAGTCTACCGAGCCCGCAGCCCGGCCAGTGCCATGGCCTCACAAACTTTCCTGGCTTGGCGTTACCGCTACAGCGCGTCGTCCGACCCGGCGGCGGCCTCGGCCTTGCCTGGCACATAGACCAGCACATCACCGGGCGTGCAATCCAGGTGACGGCAGATGGCATCCAGCGTGGCCAACCGCATGCCCTTGACCTTGCCCTGCTTGAGCAAGGAGAGGTTTTGTTCCGTGATGCCAATGGCGGCGGCCAGGTCCTTGGACTTGACCTTGCGCTTGGCCAGCATCACGTCGAGTGCAATTTCAATGCTCATGGCGCACCATCACACAAACTGCTGGTTTTCGGCATGCAAATCGCAAGCGCGCTGCAGAATGCGGGCGATCGCGATCACGCAGGCCGCCAGAAACAGGGCGATGAACACCGGTGGCTCCAGGCTCAGCGTGAGCATGCGCTGGCCCACGGGCGCCAGCATGGTGAGCCACAGGCTCAGCACCGGCTCACAGACAAAGTCCAGCACCACCCAGGCCAGGATGGCGCGGCCCAGCTTCTCCATATGCCCATAGGCCGAATGCGCAAAATAGCTGCCACCGGCGTACTGCTGGAACAGCGCCCGCAGGTGCAGCAAGCCGTAGGCCATGGCGAACAAGGGAATGCTGGAAATCAGCGCCGCACCCAGCAACTGCCACCAGGGCATGGCGGCCACATCGATGCCCGCCATGCTGACCATGCGCTGGGTCAGCGAAAAGCTCAGCCCCGCCCCCCCATCCACTTGGCCCAGTGCAGGGAAAAACCAGGTGGCTGTGTTCAGCACCAGCATGGCCACCACCAGCACCAAGGCCGCCGCCGCAATGTACTGGCTGCTGCGCGCCAGAGAGTCGGTTGATTTCACGGTCCATCCTTTTCACGTTCGAGATGGCGTGACTGTAGCAAAAATTATCGCAAAACGATAATTTTTTATTGATTTACTTTGTTTCCAGAAGCGTGTTCTTGCTCGCTTTACAAGGCCCCAGGCGCTGCCGCATTCAAGGCGTCCACCTGCTGCTGCAGTCCTTGCACCAGCCTGGCCATCAACGCCGGCTCCTTGGGATGGCGCTGCTGCAACCAGCCCACTTCCCGGTAGAACGTGTGCTCACCCAGCGACCACATGCGCACCGATGCGGGCAGCGGAAGCAAGACCAGTGCGTTGGACGGCCACGGCGTTCCCGTGTGGATCGACCAGCTTTTCCTAGATAGCTGCCAACCTCACGGAATTGCGTCTCTCGAACTCTCTCTCCGCCACTCATAAGCATCGGAGGTTAGTGTCTCAAATTGCGAGCAAGTATCTCAACAGCCTCCACCGCCGAACATTGATGTGCCCTACATGCAGATGCAACTACATCTGCATGCACCATTCGCAATTCAACAGGAATGGTCTTCATGCCTTGCGCCACAGCCAGTGCAAAACGATGCTGTCCACCATGTAATTTCACCAGTCCCCCATCTCGCCCCAAAGCAATGCCGATTTCTCGATCTGGAGCCTGGCCTAGCTCACTAACCACATCCCGATTTGATAGCAACCCATGGTCAATTACAGACTTGTACAAGGCATGGAACCTTAAAAAATAGGCCTCCACTTTTTCCAAGGTATCCAACTTCACCTGCTGGCGCATGACAGACCGCTGTTGTCCTATCGCATGCACCATTTGGGCATAAGCGTCCGTCCGCTGGAAGTCCCAGCTCGCCGCCATCAACTCACGCGCTTCCTTCAAAACATTGAGTCGCTCAATGTCATATTTGACCTGCTCTATCCCAGCCCCATAGGCCAGAAAGAAATCGCTGGTGTGGATTCGCCGCCCCCCGACCTCCAACCAGTCCGCCAGGTAATGCCTGATTATCTCCACTGCGACATGCACTACAAGCTTGTGCCCCCAGCACTGCTGGGCCCATGCTGGATGCAACGCAAAGCCTGCAACCGCTGTTGAAGCGCCCTCCCTCAGACCGAGTTGCGCATGAAGCATGCCTCTCATCACCCATGATTGGCCCATCATGCCTTGCACGGCTTTCGCCACAGCGTTGCGCCGTTTACGCCTTAAACGATCGGTCTCCGTCAGTTGCGAAGGTGAAAGCCTTTGTGGCTGCCGTTTATTCATCGTCCCTACGTCCTCTCACAACAGCACCAGCCCCGGCGGCAGACTATCTCCCAGGCTGCGTTTCTGGTCTTCTGCCGCCATCTGCACCACCTGCTCGACCATGGCGACCCAGCGCTCGGGTGCACCTGCAGCCCGCATTTTTTCCAGCACCTGGGCGCGCACGACATCGGGTAGGTCACGCGCACGGTCGCCGGTCATGCGGGTGATTTGCACGGCGGCAAACATGGCTGTTTCGTTCTTGCGCCAGTCCTGGGCCAGGGTGGCGCTCAGAAACTCCTGGGCAGCCTCGGGCGGCATCACCAGATGGGCATTGGCGGCCAATGACTGGCGTGCGGCCAAGCGGCCTATGGCCCACCAGGTGTGCACGGTCTCATCCGGGCGCTTCAAACGCTGCAGCATCCACTGGCCCATTTCCTGGCGGTACTGCCAGGGCACGGCCTCCATGGCGGCAAACAGGCGCAGCATGTCGTCATAGCTGCCGTGGCTGCTCTTGCCGCCGGAGCGTGTGGTTTGTTGCACCGCTTTTTGCATCTGGCCGGCCACGGCCTCCAGCAGTTGCAGCTGCTGCTCCGCATTCAGGCCGGCGGCCACGCGGCGCCAGAACACCCACCACTCCGTCCAGTTGGCGGTCTCTTTGCCATGGGCCAAGCCCTGGTCATACAAGGCCCAGACCTGCTCCACGCGCCAGGTATCGAGCTGGGCGCCCACGCCGGGGCGCAGACACCAGCCGGCCAGGTTCAGCCACACGCGCTCATGCTCGGGCGTGCGACGGCGGCGCTTGGCGCGGGCCAGCAGCGCATCAAACAAGGCGCGCAGCAGGGCCACATCCCATGCCTCGCGCGGGCCCAGGATTTTTTCCAGCGACTGGCGCAGCTGGCGCACCTCTTTGGCCTCTACGTCCTGCGACTGGTTGCCAAAGATACGTTCGATCTGAGCCACGGCCTGGGGCAGCTGGCGGTCGTCGGATTGCAAGCTTTTTTGGTCTGCAACGCTGGCTGCATCTGCACTGCCAGCATCGTTTTTCATAGCAGCACCACGCAGCTGAAAAGGCAGCAGCCAGGACTGCGCTGCATCATCCACCGCCACGCAGCGCACCTCCAGCGTGCCCAGCTCGCTCATGCAGGCCTGCAGCTGCACCTCGATCTGGGCCGTGCTGCGCCCTTGGCTCAGCGCCTCAGGGGCCGGCAGCACGGTGGCAATCGGTGGCAGCTCCACCCAGCCATCGCCTTGCAACGGGGCAATCTGCCCGGCCTGGGCCGGCTGGCCGCTGCTGTGTGCCAGCAAGCTGAAGCGCACGGCCTGGCCCAGCCTGAGCGCAAAGCGCCGGCCCGTGAGCAACAGGCGCACGCCTTCTTCGGTGCCGCGCGGCAGCAGACACAGGCCCTGGGGGGCCTCGCCCGCCTTGCCCGGCAGCAGCAGCCAGTAGCTGCGTGCCGCGCCGCCGCCAATTTGCGGCACCATGGATTTGGGAGCTGCAGGTGCTGATGGGGATTGCGCTGCAGGCGTATTTTGCTCAGACCTATGCCTGGCCTGCTGGGTCAGGCCATGGGCTGCCGCACCCCGTGCCACGGCCCAGTCCGGGTGCGGGTTGTGCAGCACGCGCACGGGGCTGCCGCGCCAGTCACTGAGCTGCTGGGCCAGGCGCTGGGCAATGGCGGCTGCATGGAAGACGCCGCCATTGAGCAGCACGGTGTCCGGCAGGGTATCGGAAAGAGCAGGGCCCGCATGCTGGGCCAAAAACTGCGCCAGATGCCGGGTGATGGCCGCATCGGCCGGATAGGGCAGGCCCAGGCCACGCAGTCCGCCCTGGCGCCTGGCCGGGGTATCTGCCAGCTGCACCTGCGGAAAGAATCCGTCCACCACGCAGTGCTGCACCTGGGCGCGCGTGAGCGTGGCGGACTGGGTGGCGGCTAGCAGCCGGCTGCCCGCGCCCAGCAGGGTGACGGCCACCTGCTCGGGCGCGTTCGCAGCCAATAGCTGCTCCTTGGCCTGGCGGCAGCGCTGCACCAACTGGGCAAAGCGGGCGGCCGTGAGCCTGCCGCCTTCGCCCGCAAACTGGGGCTCGAGCTGGTGGGCCAGGGCCAGGTCCATGTTATCCCCCCCCAGCATCAGATGCTCGCCCACGGCGGTGCGGGTGAGCGTGGGCAGGCCACCATGCGGGGCGCCCGGCTCTGCGGTGTCCACGCGAATCAGGCTCAGATCGGTGGTGCCACCGCCCACGTCCACCACCAGCACCAGGCGGCTGTCCGCCAGTTGCGTGACCAGGGCATCGCCTTGCAGCAACAGCCAGTCGTGGAAAGCGGCCTTGGGCTCTTCCAGCAGCTGCACCTGGGGCAGGCCGGCCAGCTGGGCTGCCTCCAGCGTCAGCGCCCGCGCGCCTTCGTCAAACGACGCCGGCACCGTCAGCACCAGGGCCTGCTGTGCCAGCGGGGCCTCGGGGTGTGCTGCATCCCAGGCCGATTTCACATGGGCCAGATAGCTGGCAGAGGCCTGCACGGGCGAGACCTTGGCCACATCGTCACCGCCTCCCCAGGGCAGTATGGCGGCGCTGCGGTCCACGCCCTGGTGCGACAGCCAGCTCTTGGCGCTGGCCACCAGGCGCCCCGGCACAGCGGCCCCCAGCTCGCGTGCCCAACGGCCGATGACGGCGGGTCCTGCCTCGCTCGCCCCCTGCGGCGGCCAGGGCTGTTGCCAGGCATCCCCCAGCTCACCCACCGCTGCCTGGTAGCGCACCGAGGGCAGCAACGGCTGGGCAATCACCTCCCCCGCGCTGCTGCGCTGGGGAATGGGCAGCAGCGCGATACAGGGCGCAGCCACAGCGACGGTCCCTCCCTCCAACGGGGCATAGGCGGCCACGGTGTGGCTGGTGCCCAGGTCGATGCCGATGGCGTAGGTGGGACGGGGTGGGGACATGGCAATCAAGGGGGCAAACCGGGTTCTATCTGTGAGCAATCGTAGCAAGCCCGGCCAAGCCCTTGCATCTGCCGGTGTGCCGCAGCGCAAGCCAGCACCAGCCATGGGCGCCACACAAACTGTTGCACCGCCCTGGCATGCAACTTGCCATTCAAGCACAGGCAGACCTTTGCGGAATGCCCTCGTGCACGCGCGTTCGACCCGATTGCTTGGACCCTCCCCACTTCATTCACGATCCGGACCACCACCATGCGCACCAAGACCTCTGTGATGATTGCCATGCTGACCACCGCCAGCAACAGCGCCGTTTGGGCGCAAAGCGACCTCCGCATCTACGGCCGCATCAACACCTCGATAGAGCGGCAGACCGTGGGCGGAAACAGCGTGACCGCCATGGTCAACAACAACTCCCGCATAGGCTTTCTGGGCAGCGAATCGCTGGGCCAGGGCATGAAGGCAGGCTTTGCACTGGAGGCGGGCTTTCAGTCCGACACGGGAGCCGGCATGCTGGCCGATGGCGGCATGTCTTTCAAGCGCAACAGCAATGTCTATCTGGCCGGAAATTTCGGCCAGCTTTCGATGGGTATGACTGGGGGGCGCTCCTATGATTTTGTCGCCGACTACGGAGTTCTGGACCAGCCCAACCACGATACGGGTGCAGTATCCGACGCGCTCTACCACATCGTCACAAGGGGTAGCAATGGCATCGCTTACACCTCTCCCACCGTGAATGGACTGACAGTGGTGAGTGCCGTCTCCCTGCATGAAAGAGATCCCGACAGCACCCAGAAAAACAGCTATGACCTGGCGGCCAACTGGGCACTGGGCGCCTGGTCACTGGCGGCAGGCTATTCTCACCATGGCGACAGCAGCCAATGGGGCCTGCGTGCGCACTACACCGCGGGCCCTTTCCAGATTGCGGCCTACTTTCAGCGCGCCACCGATGCCTTGGGCCTGGCTTGCAACAACGGCGGTGCAGCCTGCGGCCAGCGCAATAACGCACGCGTGAGCGCCATGTACACGGCAGGCGCCGCCCAGTTTGTCGTTGGCTATGGTGCAACCGGCCAATGGGACCAGGTGGCCGACAGCAGCGCCCGCCAGCTGATGCTGGGCTGCAACTACAACCTCAGCCGCCGCACCAAGGTCTATGCCCTCTACACCAAGCTGGATAACAGCGCGAACGTGAAATATGGCTATGGCTTTAAAAACGGGGTGGCCTTTGGCCAGGATGCGCGCACCATGGGGGTGGGGTTGCGGCATGAGTTTTGAAGCCCTAAGTCGCCTGCGAAGCGACTGATTGGTTATAGCTTCACGACGAATTGTGCTGCTGTGCGAACATGACATCCAGAGGCCGGGTCTCACCCCGGCTTCGGAATATCAATTCACAGCAGCGCCTGAGACGAATAGCCAATCGGGCGAAGAGTTCGTCACGACACAAAAAAAGCCCGCCAACTTTGCAGTCAGCGGACTTTCGCTTGATAAGCAACAAGCTTTATTCAGCTGCTTCGGACGTCTGCGCCCGCACATCCAACTCCACCTTCCAACGCTCGCTGCCGCCCACGGGCACTGCATTGAGCTCCAGCGTGCCGATGTCGGTGACGCGGGCCACCAAGGTCACAGGTACCACCTCACCGGCAGCGCGGCCGGAGGCGGGCAGGTTCAGTTCAATCTCTTGCAGCTCGACCAGCTCTTCCGGGCCCCAGAAGTCCAGCATGGTGCCGACCGCATCGCTGCGGCGCACGCTGGAACCAAAAAAGCGCAGGCGCACCGGCTCGCCCACGACCAGGCCGAACTCTTGCGCGTCCAGGGCCACTTCCGTGCCCTCTTCCATGCCAAAGGGCGCCAGGCACAGGGCCGAGATGGGGGGCTCCATGCCAGGGATGGCGGGCATATTGCTCTCCACGCCCACGTAGTAGCTTTGCGCCGTGCCACCGCGTATGCGCATGCCACGGCCTGAGCCCGCAATATGGCCAAAGTAGGCCGCACCACGGGCCACGGCCAGGTCCAGATTGGCGCCCTCCAGCAGGCGGGCGCTCTCGCAGGCCTCTTCATCCAGCCAGCCGTTGATGACGTCCAGAATGCGCTGCTCGATCTGGGGCGCCTTGAGCACGCCACCGTTGAACAAAACAGCCGTGGGGTGCAAAAAGGTGGAGCCCTCCACCTGGTCACCTTGTACGCCTTCAATCTCGGCCAGGGCATTGACCTGGCGGGTCAAAAAGGCGGCCAGATGGCGGGTGACTGCGGCATCCTGTGCATAGGGCAGGCCCAGCTGCGTGAGCGCGCCACGGGCACGGGTTTGGGGCTTGTCACTGACGGCCACCTTGGGGAAGAAGCCTTCGACCAACATGGCCAGCACTTCATCACACGTGACTTCGGTGCGGATGCTGCCGCCAATCAACTTGCTTCCCCGGCTGGGCACGACCACGGGCACGGACTGCAGCGTGGCGTCGGCCAGCAACTGCTCCTTGGCGGCGCGGCAGCCATGGGCCAGGGCCCGGGTCTGCCAGGCGTCCAATGGCTTGCCCTCTTGCGCCAGCTTGCGGGCCACACCATAGGCCAGGGCCAGGTCCATATTGTCGCCACCCAAAAGGATGTGCTCGCCCACGGCAATGCGCTGCAGCTCCAGATTGCCTTCACGCTCCAGCACTGCAATCAGCGACAGGTCGGTGGTGCCACCGCCCACGTCCACCACCAGGATGATGTCGCCATGGCGGACCTGCTTGCGCCAGTCACCGCCGCTGGCCTGAATCCAGCTGTACAGCGCGGCCTGCGGTTCTTCCAGCAGCGTGAGGTTTTGAAAACCTGCGGCCTTGCAGGCCTCGGCCGTCAGCTCGCGCGCAGCGGGGTCGAACGAGGCGGGGATGGTGACGGTGATGTCCTGCTCGGCAAAAGGCGCCTCGGGATGGGCCTGTTCCCAGGCCCAGCGCAGATGCTGCAGATAGCGGGTGGATGCCGTCAGCGGCGAGATGCGGCTGACTTCTTCGGGCGCATCGGCCGGCAAAATGCCGGCGCGGCGGTCCACACCGGGGTGGCACAGCCAGCTCTTGGCGCTGCTCACCAAGCGAATGGGCGTGGCCGCGCCCCGTGCGCGGGCGAATTCACCGGCGATGAAGTCTTGCGCTGCGGCGCCGGGCAACGTGCGCTCGGCCTCGCTCAGTTCGCTCTCATGCGGCAGATAGAGAAAAGACGGCAGCAGCGGCAGGGCCTGCACGCTGGCCGGGGCGGTGAGCTGGGGAATGGGCAGCACCTGCTGCTGCACTTGCTCGCCATCGCTGGCGACCTTGTCCACATAGGACAGGGCGCAGTGCGTGGTACCCAGGTCGATGCCAATGCTGAATTTGGCGTTCTGGTTCTGGTTCATGCTCACAGCTCCACCTCGGCCTGGGCAATGATGGCAGCGGCCTTGGCATCGGTGAGCTGGGGCAGCTTGACCTCGCTGACCTGCCAGCCGCGATGACCCAGGGTGCCGGTAAAGGGGGCCTGGCCCACCACATTGCCCGTCAGGCGCACGGCTGCGGCATCAAAGCCTGCCTGCAGCGTGATACGGCTGCCTTCGGCCTCGGTACGCACGGGGGAAAGCGTGAAATGCGCGCCCAGCACCTTGCGGCAGCCTTGGTGCACCACGCGGGCGGCGGCGCCGATTTCGGCATCGGTATAGGGCGCCACTTCTTCCTGGATAAAGTCCACAAAGCGTGCCTCGCGCTGCAACAGGCCCAGCAGTTGCAGGGCGGCGGTGTCGGTGGCGACTTCCACGGTCTTTTCGACCAGTTTTTCTACCGGTTTCTCCACCACCTTCTCGACGATTTTTTCGACCGGCACTTCCACGCGGACTTCGACGATCTTCTCGATGATTTTTTCCACTGGCACTTCCACACGCACCTCCTGGGGTGCGGCGTCGGCGGCCAGGGCCTCGCCGGCGCGCAGGCGCACCACATCGGCGGCCAGGCGACCATTGCCCAGGATGGCGAAAAAGCTGCCGATGGCAATCGCGATGCGGCTCAGGAATGAGGGAGGGGTGTGGGTGTTCATGAAATCTGTCTCGAATGAGGTCCGCGCGGACCCGGTGCATTCCGGGCCTGGCACTCAGAAACTCAAGCTGCGCTGACCGAAAAAGGAGCAGGCCGGCGGCTGCGGCACGGCCTTGCTGACCAGGCCGCGCACACCCCAATCTGGCGCGCGCGGGCCCGTGAAATAGGCGCGGATGTTAACCAAAAAGCGGGGCCACCCTCTGCGCTATGGCTTTGCGCCCGGCTGTGCATGGCCGCAAGTCATACGCTGCATGAATGACCTTCTTCCATTTCATCGTTATGACGATGCACTTATTTACCGGATAGTTGAGACAAGCACTTGACAAAAAACCCCGCGCACTAGCAACCACCTACTACTCAAGGAGACTCTCCCTCATGCGCTCTATGACCGCGAACATCGCACTGGCATGTACCGCCCTGCTGGCCACCTTTGGTGCCCAGGCCCAGACCACATTGGAAAAAATCCAGAAAAGCGGCAAGGTCGTGATCGGTGTGCGCGAAAGCTCGGCCCCCATGGCCTACGCCCTGGGCTCCATGCAAAAGTACGTGGGCTACCACGTCGAGCTGTGCGAGAAGGTGCTGGCCCAGATCGTGCCCAGCGCAAAAATCGAATACATGGCCATCACTGCCCAGAACACCCTGCCCCTGGTGCAAAACGGCACCGTGGACCTGGGCTGCGGCCCCACGACCAACAACCTCAGCCGCCAAAAACAGGTGTCGTTTGCCGTCACCACCTATGTCAGCCAGGTGCGCATGGCCGTGCGTGCGGACTCGCCCATCACCTCGTTCAAACAGCTCGATGGCAAGACCGTGGCCGCCTCGGCCGGCACCACCGCCGTGCAGCTGCTGCGCAAATACAGCCATGAGCACAGCATCAAGCTGCCGACCCAGCTGGGCAAGGACCATTTCGAGAGTTTTTTGATGCTGGAATCCGGCCGCGCCGACGCCTTTGTGCTGGACGACAACCTGCTGGCCGGCGTGATCGCCAACTCCAAGGACCCCAAGGGCTACAAGCTGGTGGGCGAGGTGCTGGGCTCCGAACCCATCGCCCTGCTGATGCGCAAGGACGACCCCACATTCAAGAAAGCCGTGGATGACGCCCTGGTGGGCATGATGAAGTCCGGCGAAGTAGCCAAGGTCTATGACAAATGGTTCACCCAGCCCATCCCCCCCAAGGACATGCCGCTGAACCTGCCCATGAGCGACACCTTGAAGCAGTTGCTGCAGGCACCCAATGACAAGCCGCTGGAAGCCTATAACAGCTGAGCCACGCTCCGCTTATTGATAGCAGTCGATGCCTGAACCCGCTGGGGTTCAGGCATTTTTACTTTGGTAACCCAGCAAGCACCTGCAAGAGATGCTCATTTTTCAAGCACAAGCTTTGCGGACTTCACTGCAGCCGGAGCGGGCCAAGGCAGCATAGTGGGCTTCCACACCCAACCCCAACGGTCAGACGACGCTTCAGGCTAGGCGTCTCGCCCGCAGACAGTATCGAGATACGGCAAGGGCGAGCAACAACGCATGAAGCGTCGTATGACCGCCTCCAAACGATTCACTCACCCAAGTCACAAGTCGAGAAGTCTTGCGCAGCCTGCTGCAGCCAAGAACGAAAAGCTTGTAGCGGTGGATAGGCTGCGCGGCTGGTGGGCCAGGCAAGGTAATAACGCTCGGCGCTTTCCATCTCCGGCAACTGCGGCAGCGCCTGCACCAGCCCCCCGGTCTGCAGCTCGCGCGTGATGAGGAACTTGGGCAGCAGCGCCACGCCCACACCCGCCATGGCGGCCTGGGCGGCGGTGGCGAACTGGTCAAACAACATGCCCTGTATTTCGCTGCCCTGCCCGCTCTGGCAACCCTGGCTGGCCATCCAGCGCTGCCAGGCGTCGTGGCGCGATGCCAGGTGCAGTAGGGGCGCGCGCAGCAGGTCTTCGGGCCTCGCAAAACCGTACTGGGCGGCCATTTCGGGGCTGCAGGCCGGCACCACGGTCTCGCTCATCAAAAACTCCAACTCGGCACCGGGCCAGTTCGGCAGGCCGAAATGGATGGCGGCATCCACCGCCTCCAGCTGAAAGTCGAACTGCGACAAGCGCGTGGTCAGGTTGATGGTGATGCCCGGGTGGGCGCTGAAAAACTGCGGCAACCGGGGCGCCAGCCAGCGCGTGCCAAAGGTGGGCAGGATGGCCAGGTTCAGGCTGCCGCCCTGGGGGTTGGTGCGAAAGCCCAGCGTGGCATGCGAGATGCGCACCAAGGCCGCGCGAATCTCCTGGGCATAGGCCTGGCCGGCGGCGCTGAGGCGCACGGTCTGGCGCTCGCGCACAAACAGCTCGGTGCCCAGGCGCTCCTCCAGCGCGCGGATCTGGCGGCTGACGGCGCTTTGCGTCAGATGCAGCTCGGCCGCAGCCGCAGTAAAGCTCTGGTGGCGCGCCGAGGCCTCGAAGGCGCAGAGTAAGGACATGGGAGGCAGAAAACGGCGGGACAGCTGCATGGTGGTGGCGATCTGAAAAGGCGAGCATGCAGGCTCATTCCATTTAGGTATGACCTGCAGGCCGGATTATCGTTTGACCAAAGTCAAACCACCGCACACCATGCGGCATATCTCTACGGTCCGGCAGTACGCACGGCCATCCCACGAACCCCTAGCCCTTCTGTTCTGTCATGAGTGCCTCTTCCTCCCCCAGCTCCCGCTTTGTTTCCAGCAACGACATCCGCACGCGTTTTTCGCGCGCCATGTCCGAGATGTACCGCCAGGAAGTGCCGCAATATGGCGCCCTGATCGAGCTGGTGGCCGAGGTCAATGCACAGACGCTGAAGGCCGATCCGCAACTGGCCGCGCGCATGGCCCACAGCGGTGAACTGGAGCGCCTGGATGTGGAGCGGCACGGCGCGATCCGCGTGGGCACGGCCGAGGAGCTGGCCACGCTGCGCCGCCTGTTTGCCGTGATGGGCATGGAGCCCGTGGGCTATTACGACCTCTCGGTGGCCGGCGTGCCCGTGCACTCCACGGCCTTCCGCCCCGTGACGGACGCGGCCCTGCTGGCCAATCCGTTTCGCGTTTTCACCTCGCTGCTGCGCCTGGAGCTGATCGCCGATGCGGCGCTGCGCGCCCAGGCCGCCGAGATACTGGCCCGCCGCCAGATCTTCACCGCCCGCGCTCTGGAGCTCATCGCCCAGGCCGAGCGCGATGGCGGTCTGAACAGCGCAGACGCCGACGCCTTTGTGCAAGAAGCGCTGGAGACCTTCCGCTGGCACAGCGATGCCACGGTGGATGCCGCCAGCTACGACGCGCTGCAAAAATCCCACCGCCTGGTGGCCGATGTGGTGTGCTTCAAGGGCCCCCACATCAACCATTTGACGCCGCGCACCCTGGACATTGACGCCGCCCAGGCCGGCATGCCCGCACGCGGTATGGACGCCAAGGATGTGGTCGAAGGCCCGCCCCGCCGCGCCTGCCCGGTTCTGCTGCGCCAGACCAGCTTCAAGGCCTTGAAGGAAGCCATACGCTTTACCGATGCCGATAACGGTGGCACCGGCAGCGGCGCCCACACTGCGCGCTTTGGCGAGATCGAGCAACGCGGCGTGGCCCTGACCCGCAAAGGCCGTGCGCTGTATGACGAGCTGCTGGCCCAGGTGCGCAGCATGGACAACGCCGGCAGCGCCGCCCCGGATTACGCCGGCCGCCTGCAGCAGGTCTTTACCCAGTTCCCCGACACCCATGCCGCGCTGCGCCAGCAAGGCCTGGCCTTTTACCGCTACAGCCTGACCGAACAAGGCCAGGCACAGGCTGGCAAAGTGGATGCAGAAGCAGACCTGGAAGCCCTGATCACCCAAGGCCTGGTGCAGGCCGAGCCCATCACCTACGAAGACTTTCTACCCGTGAGCGCGGCCGGCATCTTCCAGTCCAACCTGGGTGGCGAGGAGCAAAAACAATACCAGGCCCATGCGGCCCAGCAGGTGTTTGAGCTGGCACTGGGCGCCCAGGTGCACGACGAAATCGCGCTGTATGCAGGCTCGCAGCAGCAATCCATGGAGCAGGTGCGCAAGGCCTTGACCGGCGCAAGTGCGGACGCAGCTGCGCTGGCCGAGGCCCAGGTATGAGCCTGGCCCCTTTTGCAGCCAGCTTTGCCGAGCCCGCGGGCTCGCCCATACGCGAGCTGTTTCCCTATCTGTCACGCCCCGGCATGATCTCGCTGGCCGGTGGCTATCCCTCGCCCAGCCTGTTTGATGCCGAAGGCCTGTCCCAAGCCGCCCAACAGGCCATGACCCAGGGCGCGGGCGCGCTGCAATACGGCGCCACCGAAGGCCAGCCCGCGCTGCGCGAAGCCCTGGCACAGCAGGCGCAGGAGCGCGGCATGCAAGCCACGCCGGCCGACATTCTGGTCACCACCGGCTCGCAACAGGCCTTTGACCTGCTGGTGCGCGTGCTCATCGAGCCCGGCGACACGGTGCTGGTGGAAGTGCCGGCCTACCCCGCCACGCTGCAGGCCCTGCGCCTGGCCCAGGCCCGCATACTGCCCATTCCCATGGATGCGCAAGGCCTGCAAACCCAGGCCCTGGCCAAGCTGCTGGCCAGTCTGCCCGCGGAACAGCGCCCCAAGCTGCTCTACACCGTGCCCAATTTCTCCAACCCGCGCGGCACCCTGCTGGCGGCCGAGCGCCGCGAGGCCTTGGTGCAACTGGCGGTGCAATACGGCTTTTGGGTGGTGGAAGACGATCCCTATGGCGAGCTGTGTTTTGACGATGCGCAAGGCCAGCCCCTGGCCATGCCCGCCACACTGCGCGCCGTGGGCGAGCGCCTGACAAGCTCTGGCCACAACCCCGTCATCTATCTGTCCAGCCTGTCCAAGACCGTGGCACCCGCGCTGCGCGTGGGCTGGATGCTGGCCGACGCGCCGCTGCTGCGCCGCTGCACCGTGGCCAAGCAAACGGCCGATTTGTGCACCTCACCGCTGACGCAGGCTGTGGCGGCCTGTTATTTACACAGCGGCCGCTACCCGGCCACCGTGCAACGCGCACGCCGTGAATACCAGCGCCGCATGCAGGCCCTGGTGCAAGGCCTGAGTAAAGGGGAGGACAGTGGCGAAGACAGTGGCATACGCTGCACCCGCCCTGCGGGCGGCATGTTTGTCTGGGCCGAGCTGGACCGCCGCGTAGACCCACAGCAGCTGTTTGACGCCGCCATAGCCCAGGGCGTGGTCTATGTGCCCGGCAAGGCTTTCTACCCGGCCGAACCGGATCTGCACACGCTGCGCATGTCGTTTGCCGCGCCCGAGGTGGCGCAGATTGAGCAGGCGGTGCAGCGCTTGCGGGCGGCGGTGAAATCGACGACACCCCCCTGAGCGGCTGCGCCGCTTCCCCCCGCTCTTCGCTCGCTACGCTCGCGGGCAGGGGGACGACACCTGCGCGGCGGGGCGGCCCTTGCGCGGTGTCCCTGGCGAAAGGGGTACGTCATACGGCAGGGGCCTGCCTGATCCCGGTATGACCCCCTCTCCCGTTTGCGGGAGAGGGTGGGAGTGAGGGGCCGCCCCGCAAAGCGCAGCGCTTCGCCAGGCCCGCGCCAGCCCTAAAAAAACAGCGCCCGCTGCACCCCAACAGCACCCACGGCATAATTCGGCCCCAGAGATTTCCACCACCATGGCCTGCCTGCACCTCACCACCGCTGCCCGCTTGCGCCGCTTTGCATTGATTGCAGAGCCGGCTTCGCGTGCCTGCGTGCTGCGTGCGCTGCACACCCGCCGCCATGGCCTGCCGACCGCGTTCGTGAGCCTCAGTGGCGTCACGGCCATGCTTTCCGCCGCCGTGCGGGCGGCATAAGGCACACAGCACTCCCCCCGTACGGCCTCCTCCTCAGCATGCAAGCCGCATGCGCCAAGGCCCCACCACGTCTTCAGCACCACGTCTTAGCGTTTGCTGCCACGGGCCTTGCCACACGCTTGCTTTCGCCACCCGTATCGCGGAGATCTGGTCATGGAAATGGAACTCACCCAAAACTTTTTGCGCGGCAAAAACCCCTGCGCCATGGGCTATCGCTGGTTTGTGCGCAACAACCTCAGCGGCGGCGACTATCAAAACGCCATGGACACCCAGGTGGCCGCCGGCCGCGTGGAAGACGCGCGCTGGCTGCTGCAGAACTTTGGCTCCACCCATGCGGTGCTGGAGGTGGAGCACCTGGAGGCCGACAACCTGGTGTTTGCTGGCACGGTGATCGTGCATGGCGATGTGCGCGTCACCGGCCAGTTGCTGGTGGGGCGCAGCCTGCAGGTGGGTGCCGGCATACGGGCCGGCAGGATCGAGGTCGGCGAAGACCTTCACAGCGGCGGCGCCATCTTCTGTGAGGAACTGCTGCAAGCCGGCGGCAGCATCAAGGCCGCCTGGAGCGTGGAATGCGAGGGCGATATCCGCGCCCAGGAGTTGCGCACGGGCTGGGAGCTGCGCAGCACCGGCCATGTGCAGATCAAGGACAGCGCCCATATCGGGCGCGAGGTCGAGGTGCAAGGCAGCCTGGCCTGCGGCAAAAGCCTGCGCGCGGGCGACAGCATCACGGTGCAGGGCCTGCTGGATGTGGGCCATGGCATGGCGGCCGGCGATCACATCGCTTGCGGCAACCATATCCAGGCCGGTTGGGGCATCAAGTCCCAGGGCGATATCCGCGCGGCCTGCAGCATACGCAGCGGCGAGACCTTGCAAGCCGATGGAGCGATCACGGCCGGAGAAGGCTATGGCGTATTTGCCGGCTTGAGTGTGCAGATGCAGTCCTGGCCCGACTGCGCCTGGGTGCATGCCGCCCACAAGCCTTTGGCCTTGATGAGTGGGCATTGGGCGGGATAAGCCCCCCTGAGTAGCGCCCCCCTGAGTCGCCTTCGGCGCCTTCCCCCCAAGGGGGGACGACAGCCTCGCTGCGGGGCGGCCCTTGCTCGCTGTCTCTGGCTTGGGGCGCGCCGGTTTTGAACGCCAGTGTTCTATGTGGGGAGTTGGATGACAGGTCTGCCGCACCCGTGGGCACTGCCACCGCCAACAACACCAGCATTCCGGAGCAGGTCTGCGAACACGGCCTACGCTGGCATAAGACACAGGGGCAAAAGCGCACGCGACAGGCTGCTCCTGGCAACTCGCTCTAGAATACAAAGAATAATTCTCATTTGCTTTCTTATGCGATTCAAACTCTGGTGGGCCGCCGCATTGCTGTGGTGCGCGTTCACGGGCCAGGCCATGGCCCAAACTTCCCCTTCCGGCAACGAACCCGACGCACGCCAGCTGTGGCAGTTGCTGGACTATGTGGCCGTGGACTACGGCGGCGCCGTGGAGGACGGCAAGATCACCAGCGAGAGCGAATACGAGGAGATGCTGGACTTCACAGCCAATGCCATCAAGCAGATCGAAGTCCTGCCTGAGCATGCCGACAAGGCCCGCGTGGCCGGCGTGATTGCCCAGCTGCGCAGCGCGGTCGAGAAAAAAGAGTCCGGCGATGACGTGGCCCGCCTAGCCCACCAGGCCGCCGACATGCTGGTGGCGGCCTACCCCATTCCGGTGGCCCCCACTTTTGTGCCCGAGCTGTCCAAGGGCGCAGCCCTGTACCAGCAGCTGTGCGCCAGCTGCCACGGTGCCACCGGCGGTGGCGACGGCCCGGCCGCCAAGGGCCTGGACCCCGAACCCATTGCCTTCAACGACGCCGAGCGTGCCAACGCCCGCAGCCTGATGGCGCTCTACCAGGTGGCCTCGCAAGGCGTGGAGGGCACGTCCATGGTCAGCTACGCCACCCTGCCCGAAGAGGATCGCTGGGCCCTGGCCTTTTTCATCGGCAGCATGTCGCATGACGATGCCATGCGCGCCCAGGGCGAGCAGCTGTGGAAGAACGACGCCGCACTGCGTGCCCGCTTCCCCGATATGGCGGCGCTGACCACGGCCACCACGGCAGCCCTGTCCCAGCACATTGCCCCCGAGACCGCACGCGATGTGCTGGCCTATCTGCGCACCCAGCCCAGCGTGATCACCGCGGGCAAGCCCACGGGCGTGGCCCTGTCGCGCCTGCGCCTGGCCGAGAGCCTGGCAGCGCTGAAGGCAGAAGACCGCAACCAGGCCATGAAGCTGGCCCTGTCGGCCTATCTGGACGGTTTCGAGCCGCTGGAGCCCACGATTGCGGCCCGCAACAAGCAGCTGATGATCTCGGTCGAATCGGCCATGATCGCCTACCGCGGCACCATCTCCAAGGGCAGCGTGGCAGAGGCAGAAGCCGCTGCCCAGCAGCTGGAAGACCTGTTCCGCCAGGTGGATGAGGAACTGGGCAACGGCGCCTCCGACGCCACCGCCACCTTTGTCGGCGCCCTCACCATTTTGCTGCGCGAAGGCCTGGAAGCCCTGCTGATCGTGGTGGGCATGATTGCCCTGCTGCGCAAGGCCGGCCGCCCCGACGCGCTGCGCTATGTACACGCAGGCTGGTCCAGCGCCCTGGTGGCCGGTGGCCTGACCTGGGCAGCTGCCACCTACCTGGTTGAAATCAGCGGCGCCAGCCGTGAAGTGACCGAGGGCCTGGGCTCGGTGATTGCCGCCCTGGTGCTGCTGAGCGTGGGCCTGTGGATGCACAGCAAGAGCAGCGCCGGCCGCTGGCAGGCCTATCTGAGCGAGAAGCTCCACGGTGCCATGGGCCAGGGCTCGATGTGGGGCCTGTTCCTGCTGGCCTTTATCTCGGTCTACCGCGAGGTGTTCGAGACCGTGCTGTTCTTCTCGGCCCTGGCCTCGGACGGCCACCACAGCGCCCTGCTGGGCGGCGGCCTCACAGCTGCAGCCCTGCTGACCGTGATCGCCTGGGTGCTGCTGCGCACCAGCGCCCGCATGCCGATTGGCAAGTTCTTCTCTGCCACCTCCATCCTGGTGGCCGTGCTGGCCGTGGTGCTGGTGGGCAAGGGCATGTCCTCGCTGCAGGAAGCCGGCTGGGTCGATGCCACACCCGTCGCCTTCACGCGCATGGAACTGCTGGGCGTCTACCCCACGCTGGAAACGCTGCTGGCCCAGGCCGTGGTGCTGGTCATCCTCATCGCCGGCTTTGCCTACAACCGCTCCGTGGCACGCCGCGAGGCAGTGGCTGCCACCGAGGTCTAACCTCGGCCCTGCTCCAGCGCAGCATGCGCTGGAGACCAGCCCCCAAGCCGGCCCTGCGCCGGCTTTTTTCATGCGCTGGAGTGCTATCAAACTCCATAGCGCCTCACGCAATCAGGCAAAGCGCTGGAGCATTGAAAAACCCGATGAGATACTTATCTCAGACACTGTTGTGAAGTGATATTCCGAAGCAGGGAATTCCCCTTTGCTATCCCCGACCGCAGCGCGAGCAGCGTGACGAAGCATCAGGTGTTCATGGCTCGGAGATAAAGCTCGTCAACGGCACAGCCTACGCAGGGCAGGTGTTCGGTTCCCGTCTTCCCCTTTTGCCCATGGCTCGGCGCGCAGAGCCCAGGGTGGGCAGCTGTGCCGAAGGACACAGCTGCTTCGTGAACCGACTCGCCGCGGTTGTTCGAGTGAAGCGGCCATGCCGCGCAACGAGTTCTGCGGCGCCGCCCTGGGATCGAGCACCGAGCTTGCCCGAAGCGAAGCGCAGGGACATGGGCAGTAGGGGCGGTTTCTTTTGCTTCCGTTTTCTTGAGCGCTCAAGAAAATGAAGTCGCCTGCCGGGGCGAGACCCGGCCTCGGAATGTCATGCTCGCGCAGCAGCACAATTCATCGTAAAGCTTCATCTGAGGCATATCGCTAATCAGGCAAAAGTCAGAAACCCCTGTGTGGCTGCGGTAGCCAAGCCGCCACTTCAATCCTGGCCTGTACCCCGGGCACAATCGGCACTCCAGGGCGGTGCACCGCACGGTCCAGCCCCCACATCCAAGGAGCCACTTTTGTTCACCGGCATCATCCAGGCCGTGGCAAGCATTGCCGCGCTGCGCGACCAGGACGGTCTGCGCACCTTCACCATGGAATTTCCCGCAGGCTTTTGCGACGAGCTGGCCATTGGCGCCAGCGTCTCGCATGACGGCGTGTGCCTGACGGTGACCGAGATCCTCTCGCCCACCCAGGCCAGTTTTGATGTGATGCTGCAAAGCCTCAACATCACCACTCTGGGCAGTTACAAGGCCGGTGGCCGCATCAATGTGGAGCGGGCCGCCAAGGATGGCGCCGAGATTGGCGGCCATCCACTGTCGGGCCATGTGGACTTCACCGCGCCGGTGCTCGACATCATGGCCACGGAGACCAACTACAAGATCCGCTTTGGCATTCCCGAGGGCTTCAGGCATTACGTGTTTGCCAAGGGCTATATCGCCATCAACGGCGCCAGCCTCACGGTGTCGGAAGTGGACCGCCAGGCCGGCTGGTTCGAGGTCTGGCTCATCCCCGAAACCCGGCGCATGACGGTGTTCGAGGACAAGCAGGTGGGCGATCTGGTGAACATCGAGATCGAACGCAGCACCCAGGTGGTGGTGGACACGGTGCGCGAGACCGTGCAAGCCAGCCTCGGCCGCTTGCAGCCCGTGCTGGAGGCCTTGCTCAGGGAGAAGGGCCTGAGCCTGGATGATTTTGTGGATGTGCCACAGTTGCCGCACTGAGAAAAAAGTAGCTGCAACCGCTTGATGGGCATGGATCTCAGAGAGATTTCTCCTAATGCGGTACTTGTCTCAGATGTCGTTATGAGCTTGTGTTCCGAAGCCGGGAATTCGCCCCGGCAGGCGACCGACCTTCTTGCTCGCACAAGAAGGTAGGCGAAGTTCACGCTTGCGTGGGGCGAAACTTATATGGCGTAGCCATGTAAGTGGAGACCAATGCGCCCCTCTATCCCCGACCCCGACGCTATCGCGGCGGGGCAACCTGCATCACCCAACACACAGGGCCTGCCGCAAAACTCGCTTTGCGCTTTCAGCGCGCCGCTCAAACAGCTGCGGCAAGCTCGATAACAAAGCATGGCTGTCCTTCGGCAGCCATGCGCCCCTGTGTGCTGTGCGCCGCAGGCGTGTATAGAAGGGGAACAACCGCAGCGCGAGCAGCGTGACGAAGCGATAGGTGCTGATAGCTTGGAGATAAGGCTTGCCAACGGCACAGCCTGCGCAGGGCAGGTATTCGGTTCCCGCCTTCCCCCTTCTGCCCATGGCTCGGCGCGCAGAGCCCGGGGCGGGCAGCTGTGCCGCAGGACACAGCTGCTTCGTCATCTGACTCGCCGCGGTTGTTCGAGTGAAGCGGCCATGCCGCGCAACGAGTTCTGCGGCGCCGCCCTGGGATCGAGCACCGAGCTTGCCCGAAGCGCAGCGCAGGGACATGGGCAGCAGGGGGCGTGTTCTTTTGGGTACTTTGCTTGCACGAGCAAGAAAAGTACCTCGCCTGCCGGGGCGAGACCCGGCCCCGGGATCAAAACGCTGAGCGACAGTGCAATTCGACGTGAAAGTTGGTCTGAGGCAGGTCGCTCATCAGGAGTCCTTCCCAACCACCAGCGGTGGCACAAAACGCTTGAGTCTCAGCGCGTTCGACAGCACAAACACGCTGGACAGCGCCATGGCCCCGGCTGCGAACACCGGCGACAGCAACATGCCATTGACGGGATAAAGCAGGCCTGCAGCCACGGGGATCAGCGCCACGTTGTAGGCAAAGGCCCAGAACAGGTTCTGCCCGATATTGGCCATGGTGGCCTTGGACAGGGCGATGGCATTGGGCACGCCACCCAGGTCACCCGACATCAACACCACGTCGGCGGCCTCGATGGCGATATCCGTGCCCGTGCCAATGGCCATGCCCACATCGGCCTCGGCCAGGGCCGGGGCGTCGTTGATGCCATCGCCCACATAGGCCAGCACGCCGTATTGCGCCTTCAGGCGTTTGACCGCATCCACCTTGCCGCCGGGCAGCACCTCGGCCACCACCTCATCAATGCCCAGCTGACGCGCAATGGCCTGTGCCGTGTGCTGGTTGTCGCCGGTGATCATGGCCACTTTCAGGCCCAGGGCATGCAGGGCCTGGATGGCGGCCGGCGTGCTTTCCTTGATGGGGTCGGCCACGGCAATCATGGCGGCCAGGCGGCCATTCAGGGCGGCGTACAGCGGCGTCTTGCCTTCGTTGCCAAGGCGGGTGGCCTCGGCAGCCAGGCTGTCCACGGACAGGCCCAGCTCGCGCATAAAGCGGTCAGCGCCAATTTCCACCTTCACCCCATCGACCTCGGCACGCACGCCAAATCCGGTGACGGATTCAAACTGCCCCACCTGGCCCAAGGCCAGACCTTCTGCCTTGGCGGCATCCACAATGGCGCGGGCAATCGGGTGCTCGGACAGCGCCTCCACCGCCGCCACCAGGGTCAGCACGCGGGCACGCTCGCCCTCGAAGGCATCCGCCAGCACCAGGTCGGTAAGCTCGGGCCGGCCCAGGGTCAATGTGCCGGTCTTGTCCACGGCCACCACCTTGGCATCCTTGAGCTGTTGCAGCGCCTCGCCTTTGCGCAGCAGCACGCCCATTTGCGCGGCGCGGCCCGTGCCCACCATGATGGAGGTGGGCGTGGCCAGGCCCATGGCGCAGGGGCAGGCAATGATGAGCACGGCCACGGCATTCACCAGGGCAAAGCTTAAAGCGGGGTCCGGGCCAAAGAATAGCCAGATGCCGAAGGTGATCACCGCCACCGTCATCACGGCGGGCACAAACCACATGGTGATCTTGTCCACCAGGGCCTGGATGGGCAGCTTGCTGCCCTGTGCCTGCTCCACCATGCGGATGATCTGGGCCAACAGCGTGTCGCCGCCCACCTTGGTGGCGCGAAATGCCAATGCCCCGTTCTGGTTGACGGTACCGCCCACCAGCTCGGCGCCTTCGGCCTTTTCCACGGGCACGGGCTCGCCGCTGATCATGGACTCATCGACAAAGCTGCGGCCCTCGACCACCTCGCCGTCGACGGGAATGCGTTCACCAGGGCGCACCTCGATGATGTCGCCGGCGCGCACGGCGGCAATGTCCACCTCCTGCACCTCACCACCCCGGCGCACGCGCGCCGTCTTGGCCTGCAGCTGCACCAGGCGGCGAATCGCTTCCGAGGTGTTGCCCTTGGCCCGGGCTTCCATGAAGCGGCCCAGCAGAATCAGGGCCACGATGACGGCTGCGGCCTCGTAGTACACATTCACGGTGCCCGCGGGCAGCAGCTGGGGTGCAAAAGTGGCCACCAGCGAATAGGCAAAGGCCGCCGAAGTGCCCACGGCGACCAGAGAGTTCATATCGGGCGCACCACGCAGCAGGGCCGGAATGCCTTTTTGGAAAAAGCGCAGCCCAGGGCCAAACAGCACAATGGCGGCCAGCACACATTGCAGATACCAGCTGTTTTGCGTGCCTATGGTCTGGCCCACCCAGTGGTGGAAAGCCGGCACCATGTGGCCGCCCATTTCCAGCACAAATACCGGCAGGGCAAACACCGTGGCCACGATCAGCGCGCGCTGGAGCGCAACGCGCTCCTGGGCCTGGCGTTCGGCCATGGCGTCCTGCTCGGAGCCCTGGGCCTGTGCGGCCCCTGCATCCAGGGCGCGGGCCTCGTAGCCCGCCTTTTCCACGGCCTTCACCAGGTCCTGCACCTGGCTGGGACCACCCTGGCCTGCCAGGGTGACCAGGGCACGTTCGGTGGCCAGGTTGACGCTGGCCGCCTGCACGCCCGCCACCTTCTTCAAGGCACGCTCCACCCGGCCCACGCAGGAGGCGCAGGTCATGCCCTGCACCACCAGTTCCACCTGGGTCTGCGGCACTTCGTAGCCCGCCTTTTCAATGGCGGCGATGGCAGCGGGAATGTCGGGTGCTCCCTCGAAGCGGATGCTGGCCTTTTCAGTGGCCAGATTGACCTGGGCGTCCTGCACGCCGGGCAGCTTTTTCAAGGCGCGCTCCACACGTCCCACGCAGGAAGCGCAGGTCATGCCTTGCACGGAAAGATCCACGGCAGCAGTTAATGGCGTTGATGCACTCATTGCGGTTTCCTCATCACGAATGCGTGCACTGTAAAGATTGCCATGGTGTCAGAGTCAAGCGCGGGATTCAGAGTCATGGCAGCCCATGGGCTAAAACGGTACGCGCAGGCCCAGCGACATGGAGCGGCTCTGGCTGCCCGAGGCAAAGCCGAGGTTCAGCTCCAGCGAAAACTCCACACCGCGCCGGGTCTGCAAGCGGGCGCCCAGCCCCAGGCTCCAGTTGCCGGTGCTGAAGCTGAAAGGGCTGATCGCGTAAGCCGGCCCCAGATACGCCAGGTCTGTATAGGCCAGACCGGCCTCGCCGTTGCGCTGCATATTGCGTGCGTATTCCAGCCGGATGCGGGGCATGAGGCTGCCCCAGCGCAGCGCATAAAGGCCTTCGGCGCGCAGGCCCAGCACGGCATTGCGGACGCTGGATTGCTGGGCGTAATAGGTCAGCGCGGCAAGCCCGGCTGCGGACTCGCTGTAGGTGTCGAGTGTGAGTTGCACCACTTCCAGGCGCGCATAGGGCGACCACATCCAGCCCGGCTGGCGAAACTCCATGCCCGCAATCAGGCTGCCCAGCATGAAGTTGCCGCTGCGCGTGCCCTGGGCCGTGCCACCACCATCGGTGATGTAGCGGCTGGAGTCAAAATGCAAGCGGCCATGGCCCAGCAGGCCATCCACAAAAACCTTCCCCCCCGGGCGCAGGCTGGTGTAGAGCAACACCGTCAGCTGGTTGTCTGCCGTGCTCTGGCTGCCGTTCTCTCCCACATAGCTGCTGTCCCTGCCCAGCCCCAGCCCCAGCCCCAAGGTCCACAGATCGCTGACCCGATAGTCAGCCCCTGCGCTGATGCCGCTGGTGGTGAAGCGGTACTTGGTGTCCACATTGCGCACATATTCACGGCCGTACTTCACGGTGCCGCCAACCCAGAACGCCAGCGCCTGCTTTCCCACACCCCCGGCGCCATCGCTGCTTGGCAGATCCGGCAGGTTGGAGGTGGCAACGCCTATCCTGGCGCTGGTCCTGCGCATGCCTGCCAACGGCGAGCGGCCCAGCACGCGGTCTTCCTGGCCCAGCTCAGGCTGGCGCCCTGTATCCAGCGTCAGGCCCATGTCCGAGCGCCCCCAGCCATCGGCATGCAGGCTTTCCAGCCGCCGGGAGAAGTTGGCGATCTGGACCGAGGCAAAGCGGTGTGCGCTGCTGATCTGGGCCGCCACCATGCCGGCCACTTCCGCATCCTTGCTGGGGTCGGTGCGCGCGGTGACCTGGATATGAATCTCCCCGGGCGCCGAGGTGCCTGCCGTATTGCTCAGGCTATAGCTGATCAAGGCGCTGCCGCTGAAGGCGGCCCCAGCGGTGAAGGACACCAGATAGACAGGCCCATCACCAGCCACCACAGATGCCGCGCTGCGGAGGCTGGCCTTGCCGGCGTCCGCGGGGGTCAGAGAAATCAGGTCTGCACCGGTCAAGGGCTTGCCTGTGGCGGACGCACTCACATCAAGTTCCACGCTGCCATTGGCGGCAATCCTGGCACTCAGCGTGGGGGCTATGGGTACAGCCTGACTCACCCGCAGGCTGTAGCTCAGTGTGCGACTGGCGCCCTGTGCATCCGTCACCACGATGGTGAAAGCAAAGCTGCCCAAAGCCTGGGACTGGGGCGTTCCCGTAATCTGACCGCTTGCGGACAGCGTCAACCCTGGGGGCAAGACCCCGCTGCCCACTGCAAAAACATAGGGTGCCGTTCCGCCACTGATCGCCAGGCTGTGGTTATAGCTGGCGCCAGCGACCGCATCGGGAAGGCGGCCCTCCGTGGCGCTGAGAGGCAGCGGGCTCACTTGCACCGCGACCGTAACGGCGCTCAAGGCACCGCTGTCATCGGTCACGGTATAGCTGAACGTATCCACCCCCGAGTAGCCCGTGTTGGGGGTGTAGTTGAGGCTGGCGCCACTGGCTGAGGCTATGCCATGCACCGCCTGGACTGTCACGACCACACTGGCCACCGAGCCCAGAACACCCAGCTGCACCGGGTTGGCGCGGCTGTTTGCCGCCACCGCCATGCTCGCATTCCGGGTGACGGAAGCCGGCATGGCCACAATCTGCAGCGTATAGCTTTGCGGCCCTGTGGCCTGATAGACATCCGTGACCAAAACCGTGAAGCTGAAGGAGCCTGCGGCCGTGGGCGTACCCGCCAGCAGCCCGGTGACGCTGTTGAGCGACAGTCCTTCAGGCAGAGCACCTGTGCTGATGGTGTAGGCATAAGGCGCCGAGCCCAGACTGGCCGTCAGTACCTGGCTATAGACCGTCCCCACTATGCCGGCCGGCAGACTGTTGGGCGTGATGGTCAATGTGGCGTCCGTGATGGTGACCGTCACCGTGGCCACCCCTGATGTACCGCTGGCATTGGTGGCGGTATAGGTGAAGGTGTCCATGCCCGAATAGCCTGTCGTGGGCGTATAGCTCACCACGGCGCCACTGGCCGTGGCCATGCCGTGCACCGCCTGGCTCACCACGGCCACGCTGCTGGCTACCGCCCTGGTGATATTCAATGCAATGGTGTTGGCATTGCTGTTGGCCACCACCGTGGCCGAGACATCGTTGGCCACGGGTGCCGGCAAGCTGCTGGTCAGCGTATAGGCCTGGCTGCCTATCGCGCCCAAGCTGTCGGCAACTTGCAAGGTGAAGCTGAAAGTGCCATTGACCGTGGGCGTTCCGCTGAGGCTGCCGTCGCTGCCCAGGACCAGGCCGCCAGGCAGTGCCCCCCCGATGATGGTGTAGGTATAAGGCGCCGTGCCCTGGCTGGCCGTCAAGCCCTGGCTGTAGGGACGGCCCTCGGTCGCTGCAGCCAGCGTGCTGGGCGCAATGGCCAAAGTGGACGCCGTGACTTGTATGGTGACTTTGGCAGCGGCCGAGGTGCCGCCCGCATTGGAGGCGGTATAGCTGAAGTCATCCGGGCCCGAATAGCCCGCCGTCGGCGTGTAGCTGATGCTGGTGCCGCTGACCAAAGCCACGCCATGGGTGGCCTGGGCGAACAGCGCCACACTGGTCGACGCACCTCCGGTGAGGTCCAAGCTCACCGGGTTGGCCGTGCTGTTGGCCGCCACCGTCATGCTGGATGGGTTGGCCACGGGGACCGGGGTGCCCGTGACCTGCAGCGTATAGCTTTGTGAGCCTGTCGCTCCATAGTGGTCGGTGATCCCCACCGTGAAGCTGAAGCTGCCCAGGGTCGAGGGCGTGCCGGTGATCTGCCCGGTGGCCGTATCCAGCGACAAGCCTGCAGGCAAGGCCCCCGTGGTGATGGCATAGGTGTAAGGCGCTGTGCCCTGGCTGGCTGTCAAGGTCTGGCTATAGGCCACGCCTGCTGTTGCCGCAGGCAAGCTGCCTTGTCCCATGGTCAGTGTGGGGGCGGTGATGGTGATGTCCACCGTGGCTGCGCTGGATGTACCACTGGCATTGGTGGCGGTATAGGTAAAGCTGTCGCCGCCCGAGTAGCCCGCGGCGGGCGTGTAGCTGATGCTGTTGCCGCTGGCCGTGGCCGTGCCATGCTGGGCCTGGCTGGCCACCGCAACGCTGTTGACTGTGCCGACCGTATTCAGCGTGATGGCGTTGCTGCTGCTGTTGGCAGCCACCGTGGCCGATGCATTGTTTGCCACAGGCAGCGCCACCGCAATGGCCAGCTTGTACACCTGGGTGCCCGTGGCGTTATGGCTGTCGGTGGCCTGCGCCGTGAAGCTGAAGGAGCCGTCCTCCTTGGGCGTGCCGCTGATGCTGCCGTCACTGCCCAGGCTCAAACCATTAGGCAAACTGCCTGAAACCAGGGTGTAGCGATAGGGCGCCGTGCCCATGCTGGCTGCCAGATTTTGGTTGTAGGCAGTGTCCACCATGCCTTGCGGCAAAGCGCTGGGCGCCATGCTCAAACTGGGCTCGGTGACCGTCACCGTCACCGTGGCGGCACCGGAGCTGCCACTGGCGTTGCTGGCCGTGTAGGTAAAGCTATCCGTCCCTGAGTAGCCTGCCGCAGGGGCATAGCTGATGCTGGTGCCGCTGGCCATGGCCGTGCCATACCCCGCCTGGCTGGCCACGGCCACGCTGCTGGCGGCAGCTCTGGTGATGTTCAACGAAATGTCGTTGGCACCGCTGTTGGCCGCCACCGTGGCCGATACCGCGTTGGCCACGGGCACCGGCTGCGCACTGGACAGCGCATAGATCTGAGAGCCTAAGGCCCCATTGCTGTCCTTGACCTGCACCGTGAAGCTGAAGGAGCCGCTGACCGTGGCCGTGCCCGTGATCTGCCCCGTGCTGGGGTTCAGCGACAAGCCCGCCGGCAGGGCGCCATCGATGACGGTATAGCTGTAAGGCGCTGCGCCCTGGCTGGCCGTCAAGGCCTGGTTGTAGGCCAGCCCCACGGTGGCGGCGGTCAGGCTGCTGGGTGAGATGGTCAGCGTGGGTGCACTGACCGTCACCGTCACCGTGGCGGGGCTGGAGGTTCCGCTGGCATTGGTGGCGGTATAGGTAAAGCTATCGCTGCCCGAAAAGCCCGCGGCCGGCGTGTAGCTGATGCTGGTGCCGCTGGCCGTAGCCGTGCCGTGCGTGGCCTGGCTGGCCACTGCCACGCTGGAGGCCTGCCCTCCGGTAATGTTCAGCGTCACCGAGGTGGCACCGCTGTTGGCAGCCACCGAGGCCAAGGCATTGTTGGCAACGGGCGGCTGCACGGCAATCGCCAGCGTATAAGACTGTGCACCTGTTGCGCCATAGCTGTCGGAGACCTGCACGGTAAAGCTGAAAGAGCCATTGGCCGTCGGCGTGCCACTGAGGCTGCCGGTGCTGCTCAGGCTCAAGCCTGCAGGCAAGCTGCCCGTGCCGATGCTGTAGCCATAGGGGGCCGTGCCCAGGCTGGCCGTCAGGCTTTGGCTATAGGCCGTGTTCGCCACACCCGATGGCAAGCTGCCCGGCGCAATCGCCAATGTGGACGTGGTGACAGTGACTGTCACCGTCGCCGCGCTGGAGCTGCCACTGGCATTGCTGGCCGTGTAGGTGAAGGAGTCCTGCCCCGAAAAACCCGCTGTGGGCGTATAGCTGATGCCGGTGCCGGTACCGCTGACCGTGGCCACGCCATGCGCGGCCTGGCTGGCCACTGCCACACTGCTGGCCGTGGCCCTGGTGATGTTGAGGGCGATGACGTTGTTGCTGCTGTTGGCGGCCACGGTGGCCGACACGTCATTGGCCACGGGCGCCGGCACGGTGATGGACAGCGTATAGGCCTGAGACCCTGTGGCCGCATAACTGTCCGTGGCCTTTACCGTGAAGCTGAAAGTACCGCTGCTGGAAGGCGTACCTGAAATCTGCCCGCTCGCCGGATCGATCGACAAGCCTGTGGGCAATCCGCCTCCCGAGTCAAGCACATAGCTGTAAGGCGCCGTGCCCAGGCTGGCACTCACCGTCTGGCTATAGGCCGTACCGACCACCCCGGCCATCAAGCTGCTGGGGGCCAGGGTCAGTGTCGGCGCCGTCACGGTGACCGTCACCGTGGCAGGGCTGGAAGTGCCACTGGTATTGGTGGCCGTATAGGTGAAGCTATCACTGCCCGAGTAGCCCGCGATGGGGGTGTAGCTGATGCTGTTGCCACTGGCCGTGGCCGTGGCCGTGCCATGCAAGGCCTGGCTGTTCACGGCCACGCTGTTGGCGCCCGTCGTGCTCAGCATGATGACGTTGTCACTGCTGTTGGCCGCCACGGTGGCGGTCACAGCGTTGGCGACAGGCATTTGCGCGGCAATGGCCAAGGTGTAGGTCTGCGTACCCGTCGCACCATAGCTGTCCGTCACCTGCACCGTCACACTGAAGGAGCCCCCTGTCGAGGGCGTACCACTGAGGCTGCCGGCGCTGCTCAGGCTCAGCCCGCTGGGCAGGCTCCCTGCGCTGAGGGCACAGCTGTAAGGGGCCGTGCCCAGGCTGGCAGTCAGGTTCTGGCTGTAGGCCGTGCCCACCACGCCTGAAGGCAAGCTGCCGGGCGCAATCGCCAACACAGGCTCGCTGACCGTGATCGTCACCGTCGCAGGGCTGGACGTGCCACTGGCATTGGTGGCTGTGTAGGTAAAGCTGTCCCCCCCCGAGTAGCCTGCCGCAGGCGTGTAGCTGATGCTGGTGCCGCTGGCCGTGGCCGTGCCATGCGTGGCCTGGCTGACCACGGCCACGCTGCTGGCCGTGGCCCTGGTGATGTTGAGCGTGATCGCATTGGCGCTGCTGTTGGCCGCCACCGTGGCCGACACGTCATTGGCCACGGGTGCAGCTACCGTGATGGTCAGCGTATAGATCTGGGAACCCTTGGCGCCGTTGCTGTCCGTGGCCTCGACTGTGAAGCTGAACGTACCGCTGACCGTGGGCGTGCCGCTGAGGCTGCCATCGCTGCCCAGAACCAGCCCACTGGGCAGGTTCCCTGCGCTGATGGCGTAGGTATAAGGCGCCGCGCCCTGACTGGCCGCCAGCGTCTGGCTATAGGCCTGGCTCTGTGTGCCCGCGGGCAAGCTGCTGGAGACAAACGTCAATGTGGGGGCCGATACGGTCATCGTGACCGTGGAGGTATTGGAAGTACCGCCCGCGTTGGAGGCGGTATAGGTAAAGGAGTCCTGGCCCGAAAAGCCCGCTGTGGGCATGTAGCTGATGCTGGTACCACTGGCCGTGGCCGTGCCATGCGCCGCCTGCCCAGCCACGGCCACGCTGGTCGGCGTTCCTCCGGTGATAGCGAGCGTCACCGGGCTGGCACCGCTGTTGGCCGCAACCGTCATGCCCGATGCGCTGGTCACGGGAACCGGAATGGCCGAGATCTGCAGCGTATAGCTTTGCGAGCCTATCGCACCATAGCGGTCCGTGGCCTGGACCGTAAAACTGGCAGTGCCGCTGCTGGAAGGCGTGCCCGTGATCTGCCCGGTAGGCGCATCAAGTGACAAACCGGAAGGCAGTGTCCCAAGGCTGACGACATAGCTATAGGGTGCGGAGCCCAGGCTGGCTGACAGGCTTTGGCTGTAGGCCGTCGCCACCATGCCCGCAGGCAGACTGCTGGGAGCAAGGGTCAGCGTAGGGGCACTCACAGAGAGCGTCACCGTGGCCACGTTGGAAGTGCCACTGGAGTTGGCGGCCGTGTAGGTAAAGGAGTCCGGGCCCGAATAGCCCGCTGTAGGCATGTAGCTGATGCTGGCGCCACTGGCCGTGGCCATGCCATGCGTGGCCTGGCTGGCCACGGCCACGCTGCTGACTGGACCTGTCGTGCTCAGCATGATGGGGTTTGCACCGCTGTTGGCCGCCACCGTGGCCGACACATCGTTGGCCACGGGCAGTTGCACGGCAATGGACAGCGTATAGGACCGCACGCCTGTGGCGCCATAAAGGTCGGTGGCCTGCACCGTGAAGCTGAAGGAGCCGCTGGCCGTAGGCGTGCCGCTGATGCTGCCGGCACTGCTCAGGCTCAGCCCTGCGGGCAGGCTGTCGGAAATGACGGCATAACTGTAGGGAGCCGTGCCCAGGCTGGCCGTCAGATTCTGGCTGTAGGTCGTATTCACCATACCGGAGGGCAGGCTGCTGGGCGCAATACCCAAAGTCGGCTGGGTCACGGTCACCGTCACCGCAGCCGCACTCGAAGTGCCACTGGCGTTGGTGGCGGTATAGCTGAAGCTGTCGCCCCCCGAGTAGCCCGCCGTGGGCGTATAGGTGATGGTGGTACCACTGGCCGCGGCCGTGCCATGTGCGGCCTGCACCGCCACGGCCACGCTGCTGGCAGTGCCCCCCGTCATGTTCAGTGGGACCGGGTTGGCACTGCTGTTGGCGGCCACGCTCGTGCTTGTGGGGTTAGCGACCGGCAGTGGGATGGGGGCCAGCTGCAGCGTATAGCTTTGCACCCCCGTGGCGCCGTAGACATCGGTGGCCTGGATAGAGAAGCTGAAAGTCCCGCTGGCCGTGGGCGTTCCGCTCAGGCTACCGGCACTGCTCAGCGTCAATCCGCCAGGCAGGCTCCCCGTGCTGATGGCGTAGGTATAAGGCCCGGTGCCCAGGCTGGCCCCCAGGCTCTGGCTATAGGCCGTGCCCTGGGTGCCTGCGGCCAGGCTGCTGGGCGTCAGGGTCAAGGTGGGCCGAGTGACCGTGATCGTCGCTGTGGCGGCCGAGGAAGTGCCCCCCACATTGCTGGCGGTATAGGTGAACGAATCCGTGCCCGAGTAACCCGCCGTGGGCGTGTAGCTGATGGATGTGCCACTGGCCGTGGCCGTGCCATGTGCGGCCTGGCTGGCCACCGCCACACTGGTGACAGTGCCCGAGGTACTCAGCGTGACGGCATTGGCATTGCTGTTGGCCGCGACCGTGGAACTGACGGCATTGGCCGTGGGCGGCGGAGGCAAGGTGACCGTGACGTTGACTGCATGCTGGTTGGCATAGTTCACCCCCCCCGATGTGGTGTTGATGATGTAGGTGAAACTATCCGCCCCCGTATACCCTGCCGTGGGCGTATAGAAAACGCTGTAGCCCACGATAGACACCGTGCCATGGGCTGGTGCAGTCCAGACTGAAGCGCCTTTTTCCCCCCCGACCGGGGTGTAAATGGTGTTGTTGGTGCTGTTCGTGTAGACGGTGATGGAAACCGTGGAGCTGGCCGCAGCGGCCATGCCCGAAGAAAGCCCCATGACGATCCCCACCAGGAATGCGCCGACTTGATGAAAGTGCCGCAACATAGGCATGGGGGCCGGTCAGGCCAGAGCGCCAAAGGCGATCGATCATTTTATTTTTCGGAACGGCCGAAAAAGCCCATGCCAATACCAGCTTCGCATGTATCGCATGTATCAGATATATCGCTGGGCCGCTCCGCCTTTTTGAAAACAACAGGATGCAGACGCTCAGGCCTTGCCAAGGTTCAGGATGTCATTGGCATGGATGATGGCCGTGGCGATTTCATCCATGGACATGCGTTTGGCCATGGCCTGGGCCCGAATCAAGTCGTAGGCCGCGTCTTCTGCAATGCCTCGGGTCTGCATCAGCACTGCCTTGGCTTCCGCCAGGCGACGCTGCCCCAGCAGCTTGGATTCCAGCTTGCGGATCTGCTTGAGCTGGTTGCCCATTTCCCGCTGCACACCGCGCGCCACCACCAGGGTGGAGAGCACACCAAACGAGCGCACCGGTGATGGCATCACCGCATGGGCACCCAGGGCCAGCACGTTCTGGACGATGGTGGGGTTTTCGTAGTTCACGATGGCGATCACTGCAGCCCGGATGTCGGGCGTGCGCCATGTCATATCGCGGTGAATGATGTCAGGCCGCACGGCGATGAAGACCACATCCGTGATGCCGAGCAAGACTGGGGGCGGAGGCCAGAACGCCTGCGTCTGGCAGCCGATGCGCTGCAGCTGTTGGGTAAGGTGCAGGCCATCCGTATCGTCGGGATGCAAGACCGCCACGCGCAAGGTGCGCAGATCTCCCAGAAGACTTGAATCCGCCGCACGAGGTTTGTAACCACTGTCCACGTCAACCGCCTTCTGCGGGGGCTTTGATTTGATTGGGCAATTTTACGGTCCAGTCCCCCAGTGAATGTGTAACCAAATAGGGGTCGGGATGCACCGGCCTGGTGGCCTCGCGCATGATGGTGAATTGCCCCTGGTGGTCCACACGGCCCACGCGCGGATACAGACAGGTGTGGTGGTTGCTCGCATCAATGCGCACCTTGCCCTGGGGTGCCTGGAATTCGCTGCCCAGCAGATGGGGCATCAGCAGGTTGATCTCGTCACTGCCTGCCAAGCGAAATGCATTGGCAAAAAGGTGAATCTGAAAATACGCCGCCTCCCAGCAGAGATTGGGCATCACATGGTGCCCGAAGCGGCGCCGAAAGCGCTCCAGACAACGCTGGTTCACGTCCGAGCGTATGGACTGGAAATACGGCGCCGCCGTGAAATGGCCTGCCGCCGTCCCCGCCTGCATCTGCGAGATTTCGGCTTCCGATGTGGTGAGGCTGGCAATCGGCATGCGCTGCGGGTCACACCCTGCATCGGCATAGGCCTGGTAGAGGCTTGCGGTGGAATCCCCCACCACGGTGGAGAAGATGAAGTCTGGCTGCCTGGCTTTGATGTCTTCCAGAATGGGCTTGAAGTCTGCCTCCTTGGCATCGAGCTGCACATAGCGCTCGCCCAGCAGCTCGCTGTGGTGGCGTTGCTGCACCAGCTCTTTCATGATGCGGTTGGACTCCCAGGGGTAGATGTAGTCCGAGCCGATCAGATAGGCGCGCGCACCGAAATTGGCCGTCATGTACTCGGCCAGCTGCACGCTGTTCTGGTTGGGCGCAGCGCCGGTGTAGATCAGGTTGTTGGAGAACTCGAAACCCTCGTACAGCGTGGGGTAGAACATCAGCTTGTTCCAGCGCTCGATGATGGGGATCACGGCCTTGCGGCTGCTGGACATATAGCAACCGAAGATGGTGTTCACCCGGTCTTCCACAATCAGCTTCTCGGCCAGCGTGGCGTATTGGCGCGGATCGGATTGCGCGTCGTAGATCACGGGGATCACCTCACGCCCATCCACGCCACCGGCCTCATTCACTTCCTCGATTCCCAGCAGGCTGCCCTGCAGCTGCGACTGGCCGATGCGCGATGTCACCCCGGTCTGCGAAAACAGCACGCCGACTCTCAGCGGATCCTTGTTGGCCAAAACGTCTCCTCTTTCTATAGCACTTTACGCAGACCACGCCTGCCTCAGCGCGCCAGGCGGGCAATGAGCCCCAGCAAACGCTGGGGCAGCTCCAGCGGATTGCGGGCCACCCCATATCCCCCCCGTCCATAGATCTGCCGCATCTGCGCCGCATCCACCTGCCCAATGCCCAGGGCCACCACTGCAACGCCTGTGCGCTGTGCGGCGCGCACGGCAGCGCGCGCATCCTCCACCAGGTAGCGCGGGTCAAACACATCGATGTCTGCAGGTGCGCCATCGCTGAGTACCACCACCGCCCGCTGCGCAGCCGGCACGGTGGCGGCGATATGGGAGGCATGGCGCAAGGCCGCGCCCAGGCGGGTGGAATAGCCGGCCTGCAGCGCATGGATACAGCCCTCCCCTGTGCCATCCCATGGCTGGCCAAACTCCAGCAGGCGAAAGTACGATACCGCATGGCGCGTGTCCGAATGAAAGCCATGGATGGCCAGGCGCACGCTGCTGCGGTCCACGCGCTGCGCCAGCAAGGTCAATGCCTTTTTCTGCAAGCCCAGCAAGGTAAGCCCTGCATGGCCCTCCAACAGGTCATTGCAGGACTGCGACAAATCCACCAACACCAGCAGGTGCAGCAAGGGTGCAGCGCGGCCCACGCCGCGAAAGATATGCGCCGAAGGATCACGCCCCGCGCGCCGGTCCACGCTCCAGTCAATCGCGGCATCCAGGTCCAGCTCATCCCCTTGCAGCTGCCTGCGCAAACGCATATGCCTGTTGCTGCGGCGGGCCAGGCGCCAGTGCGGGCCAATGGCTGCTGCATCGGCAGGAGTCCGGCTGCGAGCGGCCAGCGGCGGCTGGCGCTCATACACCGTGCACCAGTCCGGACGCAGCCGCTCCAGGCGATAGTCCCATTCCGGATAGAAGAACGACACAGGGTCCATCGGTGTGGCGCCAGGCGCTGGCTGCACGTCACCGTTGTCGGGCCGCGCAGGCTGCGTCTCCTGTGGCCGCAGCACGCTTTGTGCCAGCAGCTCGGGCGCCGGGTCGCTGGTGTTCTCTCCCAGGTCCCATAAAAAGCTGTTGTCGTCACGGTAGGCCGCAGGCACATGAAAGCCCTGCAGATTCATGCGCAGCCGCATCTGCCCCAGGTCGTTGGCCAGAACGGATGCGGCTTCGCGCAGCGGCGCCGGCCGGAATAAATCGCCCCGCAGCTGCAGCTCCTGAAACAGGGTGCGCGCCTTGGCAATCCAGCCATGCTCGTCCACATACAAAGGGTTGGCCAGCGCACAGTGCAGCCGGGCCAGCAGCCCTTCGAAATCGCTGCGCTGCTGGAGCGATGCGGTCGGTACAAAGGCCTGCACAAACCAGCGCTGCACGCCTGGATAGGCCTGGGCCAACAACCATTCGACACGCGCATCCTCCAGCGCCCCCACTACGGCATGGCCCATGGGTTTCAAACCACGGCCGGATTGCTTGCGCGGCGAGTAGCGCCAATGCGCGGCCGCATGGGCCACGGCCGCGCGCAGCAGCGCCCAGTGATCGGCCCCGTCGCGTGCGGTATAGCTGTCTGGCAGAAACAGGCCATGCCCGGCATCCAGCACGGGCCGGTCGGGAGCGACATGCAGCAAGGGCTGCGCGCGCGGCTGCACGGCAATGGCTTCACCCGCCAGCAGATGCAGCAGCCAGGCCAGAGAGGGCATGGCCTGGGTCAGCGGCATGGCCGCGGCTTCGGCGTGCATGGACTGTATGGCGCTGTGGCTTTGCAGCCGAAAGTAGGCGCCCCGTATTTCCGCCGACCCGGCTTCGTGGCTGCGCAGCCCGGTGAGTATCCAGCGCCGCAGCCCTTGCACATCCAGCTGCTGCAGCAACATGCCCAGCTGCCCCGCCACAGCCAGGGCAGCGCTCGGGTGTGCAGCATGCAGCCCGTCCAGCAATTCCAGCAGCACCGGCCAGTCCTTGGCCGGCAGCAGCCGCTGCAGCAGGGGCAGTTGCCGCTCCATGGCCAGCGCCAGCAAGGCCTGGTCCCCGCTGCGCCAATGCGCGCTGACACGCCCCCACTCCCGCAAGACATCGGGCCGGGCCTGCGTGTGGGGTTCAGAAATGCGCATCGACAAGGCTTTTCAATGCCCACAGCAGGTCGGGCTCATCATTGAGAGGCCGCACCATGGCCAGATCGCAAGCGTCTGCGGGCTCCATGCCATGGCGGATCAAACGCCCTGCATGGATCAGCATGCGGGTGGACATGCCCTCTTCCAGCCCCCGCTCCACCAGGGCGCGCGACTGGCTGGCAATGGCAACCAGCTTGCCCGCCAGCGCAAGCGCAACCCCGGCTTCATGCGCCACGATCTGCACTTCCTGCTCGGAAGGCGGATAGGCAAAATCCATGGCCAGAAAACGCTGGCGGGTGGATTGCTTCAGGTCTTTGCTATGGCTTTGGTAGCCGGGGTTGTAAGACACCACCAGCTGAAAATCCGGATGCGCCTGCACCAGCTCGCCTTTTTTATCCAGCGGCAACTGGCGGCGGGCATCGGTGAGCGGGTGGATGACCACCGTCGTGTCCTGCCGCGCCTCCACCACTTCATCGAGGTAGCAGATCGCGCCGTAGCGCACGGCCTGTGTCAGCGGCCCGTCATGCCACTGGGTGCCATGGGCATCGAGCAGGTAACGCCCCACCAGATCGGCCGCCGTCATGTCTTCGTTGCAGGCCACCGTGACCAGCGGCCGCCCCAGCTTCCAGGCCATATGCTCGACCAGCCGCGTCTTGCCACAGCCCGTGGGGCCTTTGAGCATCAGCGGCAGGCGCAGCGCGTAGGCCGCCTCGAACATGGCGACCTCATGCTGCACCTCGTAGTAGTAAGGCGGCGTGGCCAGCCTGTAGGCGGCCAGGGGGTCCAGCACCGAGGCCCCGGCATGGGCTTCATTCATAGGCCAGCAACTCCTTGAGTTGGTCGTCGATGAACTGCGTGTCCACCGGGTTGGCGCCGCCCCCCGCGAAATGCCCCCAGACGCCCGGAATAGGCCTGCACACGGCATTGGGCATCTGCGCCACTTCCCAGGCGTTGTCTGCGGCGGGGAAGTACAGGTCCATCTCACCGGGCATGACCAGGGCCCGCGCCTTGATCGCGGCCAGCGCCTGCTTGAAGTTGCCCTGGAATACGGGGTTGTCGCTGATGTCACCGTGCTGCCAGGACCAGAGCATGGCCAGCAGGTTGTTGGCATCCTTGGGCAGAAAAAACCCTTCCCAATAGGCCACCAGAAAGTCCTCCAGCGAGCTGTAACCCAGGCTGCGCCACAGCTCCTGCATGTAAAACGGCTGCGACAGCCCCCAGCCCGCATACACGCGCCCCACGGCACGCAAGCCCGTGGTGGGTGGCTTGTCATACCAGCCGCCATGCCAGGCCGCATCGGAAGTCAGCGCGGCCTTCACGCCTTCCAGAAAGACGATGTTGTGGGGCGCAGTCTTGGCCGAGCCGCAAAACGGTGCGATGCGCTCCACCATCTCCGGGTAGAGGCAGCCCCACTGGTTGGTCTGCTGGGCCCCCATGGACCAGCCCACCACCAGCTTGATGCGTTCGATCCCCCACAACTCGGTCAGCAGCCGGTGCTGCAGCCGCACGTTGTCATACAGCGTGACCTGGGGAAAGCGGGCCCGGTCATAGGGTGCCGGCGTGTTGCTGGGCGAAGAGGACAGCCCGTTGCCCAGCATATTGGGCACGATGATGAAGTACTTGCTGGGGTCCAGCGCCATGCCTTCACCGATCAGCCACTCGTTGTCGACATGCTGGCCCGAGTACCAGGTGGGATAGACGATGACATTGTTTTTTTCGGCGTTGAGCCTGCCATAGGTTTGGTAGGCCAGCCTGGCATTGCGCAGCGTGGCGCCGCGCTGCAAGACCACATCGCCGAGCGCAAAGATTTGGTAGTCCATGGTGGTGAATCCAAAGGGAGTTCAACGATCGATGGAGGAAGTAGCCTTGCCCACCATAGGCGTGCCACGCAGGTGCAGCGCGAAGTAGCAGACCCCGGCTGCGATGAAAGCTGCCACAGCAGTGGACAGTTCTGGCGCCATGGTCTCGGTGGCATAGGCCACCAACGAACCGGCGCCCCAGGCGATGAAGGCGCGCGGTCGCCAATCCGCCGCAATCTGCGCCCCCGGCCGCACAAAGTACAGGTCCGCAATCAAGATGGCGCCTATGGGGGGCACCAAAATGCCAAGCAGCGAAAGCCAGGGGATGAACAGCGCCCACACATTGGCCGCAGCAACCACGATGCCAACCGCTGCCAGCACCACCGCAAACACGCGCATGCGCCCACAGCCTATGCGCGACCAGCCCACGGCTGCGTTGTAAAGGCAGTGCGCGCACACCGAGCCCAGATTGCACAGCAAAAAGACAAAGGCCAGCACCGAAAGCCATGTGGTGTTCTGCGCCAGCAGATAGCCGAACATATTGTCCAGACCAAAAGGCTGTGGTTGCGGCTGGGCAAGCGCGGCCGTCATCACGCCGCCCACCAACATGGCCACCAGATTGGCAAGAGGAAACGCACAGGCCGTGGCAATCAGCGAGCTGCGGCGGTTGGCGGCCCAGCGGTTGAAGTCAGCCGTCACCGTGCCGGCATCGATGAACAGCGCCACCACCATCGTCAGGCCCACGCCAAAAGACATGGACAGCGCCGCCTGCGTTCCGCCATAGGCCAGCACCTGCCCCCAGCCCGCCGCTGTGGCCGAGTGCCATGCCACCCACCCGCCCAGCACGACGAACAAGGGCACCGACACCATGCCTATCCAATGCAGACCACGAATGCCGACAAAGGTGATGCCCAGATAAAGCATGCCCGCCGCAACAGTCATGCTGAGGTAGTCGAGCTGAAAGGCCGTATGCATCAGATTGCCGGTGATGCCCGTCTGCACGGCATACCAGCCCAGCAGCAAGGTGGACAGCAGCCCGGAGGCCAGCACATAGCCCTTGCGGCCGAAAGTGGTGCTGGCCAGCAACGCAAAGTTGTGACCACGCGCCGTACCCAACACCCCCAGCGCGCCGACGTAGGCGAACATCAGCAGATTACCGATGACCATGGCCAGCAGCGCGGCCTTGAACCCCATGCCCGCCACGAGAATGGAGCCTGTCATGGCGCCGGTGATGATCATGGGAAAGCCGAGCCAGACCATGGACACCGAAAAGGTGCTGCGCCGCTGTGAGAGCGGCACCGGCTCATGCTCATACTCTTCACCGAGGATATTGTCGGCGGCCGGGGTCTGGCTCATGGCATGCCTCTTTTCGCATCAGGTGGAAAAAAGCCCGCACACAGCGGCGCGCGGGCCGGCGGACACAAGGCTCAGCGGTGCTTGGGCGCCTCGTGAGGGATACCAGGGATGGGGCATTCCGGCGTGCCCACCGTGCTGCGCGTGAAGGACTCCACCATCTCGCGCGTGCCCTCGGGGTCGTTGATCCACTTGGCGTAAAAGCCATAGGGGCAGCCCGCCACACCCTTGGCCTCTTCGCCGGAATTGATCTTGCCGGTGTAGCCGCGGTGCAGCAGCTTGAAGAGGTGGTTTTGCGACTGGCCGTTCTTGCGGGCATCGCGGATCAGGTGCTTGGAGAGCTCGGCGTACTGGATGCCCATGTCCTCCTCCCCGCATTCCCCCAGGGTGCGGCCATCGAAGCCGATGATGGCCGAGTGGCCGAAGTAGGAGTACACGCCATCGAAGCCCGCCGCATTGGCCACGGCCACGTAGACATTGTTCATGAAGGCCATGGCCTTGGAGACCAGGATTTGCTGCTCCTTGGCGGGGTACATATAGCCCTGGCAACGCACGATGAGCTCGGCGCCCTGCATGGCACAGTCACGCCAGATTTCGGGGTAGTTGCCGTCATCGCAGATGATGAGGCTGATCTTCAGGCCCTTGGGGCCTTCGCTCACATAGGTGCAGTCGCCGGGATACCAACCTTCTATGGGCACCCAGGGCATGATCTTGCGGTACTTCTGCACGATATCGCCCTGGTCGTTCATGAGGATCAGCGTGTTGTAGGGCGCCTTGTGGGGATGCTCCTCATGGCGCTCGCCGGTGAGCGAGAAAACGCCCCAGACCTTGGCCTTGCGGCAGGCCTCGGCAAAGATGGCCGTCTCGTCACCGGGGATGGTGGAGGCCGTCTCGTACATCTCCTTGGGGTCGTACATGATTCCATGGGTGGAATACTCGGGAAAGATCACCAGATCCATGCCGGGCAAGCCCTGCTTCATGCCCAACACCATGTCGGCAATCTTGTGTGCGTTCGCAAGCACCTCCGCCTTGGTATGCAGGCGCGGCATCTTGTAATTCACCACGGCCACGCCAACGGCATCGGCACTGCTTGAAATATCACCATGTCGCATCGTTGTCTCCACTTGGGTTGCTTGTTGACCGTCACACGGTCAGGAATGCGCTGACCTTGTCGCGGTCCAGGGTTGCGCGGTATTCCTCGTGGACGATCCGTCCACGGTCGATCACCAGAAAGCGGTCTGCCAGATCGAGTGCAAAGCTCAGCACCTGCTCGGAAACCAGCAAGGCGAAGCCGCGCTCACGCCGCAACAGATTCAAGATCCGTGCCATATCCTTGATGATGGAAGGCTGAATGCCCTCGGTAGGCTCATCCAGGATCAGCACCTGGGGGTTGCTGACCAGCGCCCGCGCAATCGCCAGCATCTGCTGCTGACCGCCCGAAAGATTGCCGCCCTTGCGGTGGCGCATCTCGGCCAGCACCGGAAAGGCCGCATGCACATAGCCAGGCACGGTCTTGGTGCGCGCGTGGTTGCGGTCCATGGCCACCAGCAGGTTTTCCTCCACCGTGAGCTGCGGAAAAATCATGCGCCCCTGCGGCACAAAGGCCATGCCGCAGCGCACACGCTGGTAGCTGGGCAGACCAGCCAACGACCTGCCATCCAAAGTGATGCTGCCCTGCTTGGCCGGCAGCATGCCGACAATGGCCTTGAGCAATGTGGTCTTGCCCATGCCATTGCGCCCCATCAGCGCCACGGCCTCACCCGCCTCCACTTGCAGCGACACCTGGTGCACCACATTGGATTCGCCATAGCCCACCTGCAATTGCTTTACCTCGAGCATGCTCTTCCGCCCTTCCAGTGCTTTATTTCATCCATACGATCAGCGTTCTTCTTGGCGAGTCCCCTCACCCCAGCCCTCTCCCCGAAGGGGCGAGGGAGCCAAGCCAGGGCCATGGCACACAAAACTGGCGCGGCCCATGCCAGGGCTGCCGCGCAAGGGCCGCCCCGCCGCGCTGACAGCGTCCCCCAGCCCGCGAGCGCAGCGAAGCGAGAGCGGGGGGAAGGCGCCGCAGGCGACTCAGGGGGGTGTTCCAAGGCCATTTCTAATGGCCCAGATACACATCAATCACACGCGGATCGGCCTGCACCTGGGCCGCCGTACCCTCGCTGAGCAAACGGCCCTGGTGCAGCACCGTGACCTTGTCCGCAATGCGCTTCACAAAGTCCATGTCGTGCTCGATCACGATCACCGACTTGCCGTCCGAGATGCGCTGCAGCAGCTCGGCCGTCAGCTCGCGCTCATGGGGGCTCATGCCAGCCACGGGCTCATCCAGCAGCAGCAGCTTGGGCTCCTGCGTCAGCAACATGCCGATCTCCAGCCACTGCTTTTGTCCATGGCTGAGCTGGCCGGCCTTGTGCTCCAGCATGTCTTGCAAAAACACCTGCTCCGCGGCCCAGGCAATGGCCTGCCTGACCTGGGCTCCACGCCGGAAGAACAGCGAGCTGAGCACCCCCTGGCCCTGTGGCAGGGAGATCTCCAGGTTCTCGGCCACCGTGAGGTCTTCGTACACCGAAGGGGTCTGGAACTTGCACCCAATGCCGAGCTTGACGATGCGGTCCTCGCTCAGCCGGGTCACATCCTGTCCCTGGAAAAGAATCTGCCCCGAGCTGGGCCGCGTCTTGCCGCAGATCATGTCCAGCAGCGTGGTCTTGCCAGCACCATTCGGGCCGATCACCACGCGCAGCTCGCGGGCCTCCACCGAAAGGCTCAAATGGTCTACGGCCTTGAAACCATCGAAAGACACGCTCAGGTCACGCACTTCCAGAATCAGGGGTGCCACGGCATCGCGGGCGCCCACCACGGCGCGGCGTGCATCGTCGATTTCGACAGGCCGCTCTGGGGCTGTCAGGACCATGGTGTGGGTATTCATGCGCGCACATCCTCCTGCACAGGGATGGAAGCGGCTCGCTTCCTTTTAAGGAGCAGCACACAGCGCTCCAGCAAGCCGAACAAGCCGTTTGGCAGCACCAGCACTGCGATCAGGAACAAGGCCCCCAAAAAGTACAGCCAGATCTCCGGGAAGGTCTCGGACAGATAGGAGCGCAGAAAGCCCACCAGCACGGCGCCGATCACCGCACCCACGACCGACATGCGCCCGCCGACGGCGGCAAAGATCACCATCTCCACCGATGCCACCACTCCCAGCACGGATGGCGCAATCATTCCCACCTGCAAGGTGTAGAACGCACCGCCCAGTGCGGAAAAAAATGCGGCCAGTGCAAATACGGACGCCTTGATATGCGCCGTGTTGTAGCCACTGAAGCGCACACGCCCCTCCTGGTTGCTGATGGCCACCAGCACCTTGCCCAACCGGCTGCGCGCCACAAAAAGGGCTATGCCCATCACGGCCTCCAGCACCAGCACCTCGATGCAGTAAAGCGTGCGCTGGGGTCCATCGCCCACAATAGGCATCTGCATCAATGTTCGAAAATCGGTGATGCCATTGGCCCCACCGGTGTCGCCCTGCTGCCCGACGATAAGCACCGTCAAGGTGAGCGCCAGCGCCAGCGTGACGATGGCAAAGTACACCCCGCTCACACGTTTTTTGAACACTGCATAGGAAAACAGATAGGCCAATGCCGCAGGCAACACGGCAATGCCCAGCAGCGTCCAGCCAAAATGCCGGAAGGGCTCCCACCACAGCGGCAGCTGTTCCACGCTGCTCCACACCATGAAGTCGGGCAACTCCGGCGCAGAGGCCTCCAGCTTCAGGCACATGGCCAGCATGTAGCCGCCGAGTCCGAAGAAAATGCCCTGCCCCAGGCTCAAAATGCCGCCATAGCCCCAGGTGAGCACAATGCCGATCGCCACAAAGGCAAAAGCCAGGTACTTGGCCATCAGATTCAGACGGAACGGGTCAAGCGCCCAGGGGGCGACGCCAAGCAGCAGCACCCACACCAGCAGGCCGCTGGCGACTTCCAGTTTGAGTTTTTGCGCCCCCATGGCTTCAGCCCCTGGCGCGCAAGGCAAACAGGCCTTGCGGGCGGAAATAGAGCACCACAATCACCAGCAGCAAAATGCTGACCCGTGCCATGGAGCCACTCATCACAGACTCCAGCACCGTCTGCGCCTCGGCCAGGGTGAAGCCCGACATGGCAGTACCCAGCAGGTTTTGCACGCCCCCGAACACCACCACGATGAAGGCATCCACGATGTAGAGCTGGCCTGTTCCGGGGTTGGTGGATCCCACCATGGTGAACACGCTGCCGGCAATGCCCGCCAGGCCCGCACCCAGCGCAAAAGTCATGGCGTCGACGCTTGCGGTGTTGACCCCGACCGCGGACCCCATGAGGCGGTTCTGCATCACCGCACGCACCTCAAGCCCCCAGCGCATGCGATAGAGCAGCCCATATACGGCCACCGCCACCACGGCGGTCAGGACAATGATGAAGAGCCGGTTCAGCGGAAATTGCAGCGCTGTGGTGGGTTCCCATGCCCCCGCCAGCCAACCCGGCAAGGGCACGCTCACCTCCTGTGCGCCGAAGATGCTGCGGTAGGCTTGCTGCAGGATCAGGCTCAGCCCCCAGGTGGCCAGCAAGGTGTCCAGCGGGCGGTTGTAGAGAAAGCGGATCAGCCCCCGCTCTATGGCGTAGCCCGCCACAAAGGTGACGGCAAAGGCCACTGGAATGGCAATGAACAAATACACGGCCATCCACCAATCGGGCAGCCAATGCTCGCAGAGCTTGGCAGTCAAATACGTGGCGTAGGCACCCATGGCCATCAACTCGCCATGCGCCATGTTGATGACCCCCATGAGGCCAAACACAATGGCCAGCCCCAGCGACATCAGCAGCAAAATGGTGAACAAGCTGATGCCGTTGAAGGCCTGCATCACCGCAATATCGAAGCTCATCGCCATGCCCTATTTCGAAGTGCGTACAGGGGTTCAGAACTTGGGAAACGGGTTGGGCGTCATCAGCCCCGCAGACTCCCACACCACCTCGAACTGCCCATCCGGCAGCGCCCGGCCCACGCGCACCTTTTTGTAGACATGGTGGTTGCTCTCGTGCACACGCACCGTGCCTTCGGGGGCTTCAATCTCCAGGCCGGCCGAGGCTGCGATCACCTTCTCCGGGTCAAAGCTCTTGGCCTTTTCCACGCCCAACTTCCACAGATACACGCTGTTGTAGGCCACCTCCATGGGGTCGCCGATCACCCGCTCTGCGCCATATTTGGCCTTGAAGGCTTTGACAAAGCGCGCATTGGCCGGAGTCTTCAGACTCTGGAAATAGCCCATGCAGGCGTAATAGCCCACGGCGTTGTCGCGGCCTATGCCGTCAATTTCGTTTTCCGACACCACGGTGGACAGCAGCACCAGTTTGCTGCCATCCAATCCAGCAGCGCGCAGCTGTTTGTAGAAGGCCACGTTCGAGCCCCCCACCACAGTGCTGTAGATGCAATCGGGCTTGGCGGCCTTGATCTTGTTGATGATGGAAGAGAACTCGGAATGCCCCAGCGGGGCGTACTCCTCGCCCACCACCTTGCCTCCGAGCTTGACCAGGGCCTGCTTGGCGATCTTGTTGCAGGTACGCGGATAGATGTAGTCCGAACCCACCAGGAAGATGGACTTGCCCTTGTGCTTGACCATCCACTCCATGGCGGCCACCACCGACTGCGTGGCCTCCTGCGAGGTGTAGATCACATGCTTGTCCTGCTCCTGGCCTTCGTAGTAGGTGGGGTAGTACAGCAGCCCCTTATTGGCGGCCAGCGCCGGCAGCACGGCTTTGCGCGAGGCCGAGGTGTAGCAGCCAATGATGGCGGCCACCTTGTCACGCTCCAGCAGCTTGCGGGTTTTTTCGGCGAATACGGTGTTCTCGCTGGCACCGTCTTCCAGCACCACTTCGATCTTGCGCCCCAACACGCCACCGGCCGCATTGATCTCCTCGACAGCCATTTTCTCGGCATCCACCAGCGAGGCCTCTGCGAGTGCAATCGTTCCCGACAGCGAATGCAGCAAGCCCAGCTTGACCGTCTCCTGCGACCATGCAAAGCCCGGAACACCTGCTCCGGCACCCGCCAGAACAGCCCCCCCCATTGCACCCACTACTTTGCGTCGGGAAATGTTGGTATCCATGGAATCCGCCTCCTGCATGAGAGCGCTGCGTTGAAAACCGCTGTACAACAGCGGCGGCTGACGAAGCCGCAGGCAGACACCCGGCTCGCACAGGCATGCATCAGCCCAACCTCTGAAAGAGGTTGTGCAAAACAAGACGGTGGGAGTGCCAAAAACAAAAAAAGCCCAAGTCAGAAAACTGACTTGAGCTTCATTGCTCGGAACGCATCTGGCAGCACTGGCAGATGGATTCCTGTATCTGGTCGCGGTAAATCGTGTGTCAAATTCTAGAAGCCAGGGCGATATACGGCGAATCAGCAATTACCCTAGATCGCCGCACACCAGCGCTTTGCCGCACTCCGTCGACCTGCTCGCTGCCCACCCTGACGGCCATGCCAATGGCTGGACAGATTCACGACATCGGCAGCAAAAGACCGATACGGGTTTCACCGTGGGCCGATTCCGCAAAGGCTTTTCCATCATGCATGCGTGCAATCGCGGCGACGATGGCCAGGCCCAGACCATGGTTGCGATCGGCGTGAGAGCGTGCGACTTCGGCGCGATAGAAACGGTCAAAAATACGCGGCAAATCCAGGGCTGCAATCCCCGCACCGGCATTGCGCACGGCCACCTGCAAATGCTGGTGCGCCCAAGGCCCAGGCTCCGCACCTCTGGGGGCAGCTTGGACCCCTATCTCGATGACCACGGTGGAGCCAGGCTGTGCATAGCGCGTGGCATTGCCTAACAGGTTGGACAGCGCACGGCGCAGCAGGCGCACATCCACCGATGCGGCCACATCGCCCTCTATGCGCACCTGCAGCCGGGCTTCCTGCAACGCCGCTTCATGGAATTCGGCCACCTCCTGCGCCAGGGCCGCCAGGCTGGGCACCGCGCTGCGCCGGGCTTCTGCGCCGCGGTCTGCATGCGAGAGAAACAGCATGTCGGCCACGATGCCGGCCATGCGCTGCAAGTCTTCCAGATTGGACGCCAGAATCTCTTGCAGCTCGGCCGCGCCACGGGGCTTGCGCAAGGCCAGCTCGCAGCTGCTGATCAAGGTGGTCAGGGGCGTATTCAGCTCATGGGCCACATCGGCATTGAAGGCCTCCATCTGCTGGTAGGCCACGGCCAGCCTGTCCAGCAGTGCATTGAACTGCGAGATCAATGGCCGCAGTTCCTTGGGCTGGTGACTGTCGTCCAGCCGCCGGTGCAGCTCCTGGGCTGACAGGCTTCGCGTCTGCTCCACCAGCGAGCGCAAGGGCTTGAGGCCCAGGCGTACCAGCCAGGTGCTGGCCAGCGACACCAGCAAGGCGCCCGCCACGGCGGCCAGGCCCAATGTCCAGGCCAGATGGCGCAGCAGGCGGTCATCGGGTCGCTGGTCCAGCCACAGCACGGCCTGCATGGGCCGCACACCGCCATCCGCCACAGGCACCTCCACCGCGAACCGGCGCGAGGTGCTGCGGTCCGCATTCTCGGGCTGGCGCAAAAGCTCGTACACCCGGTCTCCCGAGGCCGATGCAATGCGCAGCGAAAGCTCGTCGTGGCCCGTCAGAAAGTCGTTGAGCATATGCGTCAAGGCTTCCGGCGAATGGGTGCCACGGCTTTCACCCAAGAGATGCTCTATGGCTTCTTGCTTGTGGTCCAGGGCATCTTGCTGACGGTCCTTCAAGGTCAGGGCAATGGCCAGATACACCACCACGCAGACCAGGCCCAGGCCCACAATGGTTTGCAAGGCCAGTGCGCGAGCCAGGCGCCGGGCCAGATGCGGCACCGGCGCTGCGGAAGCGGGGAGCATGGGCTTCATGGCGTGCGCGACTCCAGCACATAGCCCATGCCGCGTATGGTGTGCAGCAGCGGCTGTGCAAACGGCTGGTCCAGCTTCAGCCGCAGGCGCCGCACGGCCACTTCCACCACATTGGTCTCGCTGTCGAAGTTCATGTCCCAGACCTGCGAGGCCAGCTCGGTGCGCGACAACACCTCACCCTGGCGGCGCAGCAGCAGGCTCAGCAGATTGAACTCCTTGGCCGTGAGCTCCAGCCGCTGCCCTGCACGCATGGCGCGGCGGCGGATCAGGTCCAGCTCCAGATCCGCCAAACGCAGGGTGGTCGCTTCGGGGATGGCTTGCGCGGCCCCCGGCCCGCTGCGCCGCAACAGCACATGCAGGCGCGCCACCAGCTCTGAAAACGCAAAAGGCTTGACCAGGTAATCATCAGCGCCGCCCTGCAGGCCTTTGACCCGGTCCTCGACCTGGCCCCGTGCCGTCAGCATCAGCACCGGCGTGGACTTGGTTTGCCGCAGCGCCGCCAGCACGGCCAGCCCGTCAATGCCCGGCAGCATGCCGTCGAGCACGATGAGGTCGTAGTCCAGCTCGCAGGCCAGGTGCAGGCCGTCGATGCCGTTGTGGGCCACATCGACCACAAAGCCTTCTTCCGCCAGGCCTTTGGCCAGGTAATCGGCCAGCTTGATTTCGTCTTCCACGACCAAGAGTTTCATGCCCGCGATTTTGGGATAGGCCGCCGCTTTTTGAAAATGACATATTTGTCATCTGGCGGTCAGGATGGCGAAGGCCGCATTTTTTTAGAGTGGCCAGGCCCACCCGCTTTCCTCTTTTCACACGGGCACCCGCAAGCCCGGCAGACGATGGATGTTGCCCGGCAAGGAGCTTCATCCATGATTTTCGCCTCGCCCCATCGCAGTTGCCGCCCCACCGATGTGCTGCGCCATGCCTTGTTGCTGGCCTGTCTCGGCCTGACGGGCGTGGCAGGCATGGCGCAGGAAAAGCCCGGCAGCGCAGTGACCGCCTCCCCCTTGACATGGGAAGCGGCTGCGGCCCAGGCACTAAGCCAGCACCCGCGCCTGCGCGCCGCGCAGCGCGGTCTGGAAGCCAGCGACGGCGCCATGCTGCAAAGCCGCGCCCGGCCCAACCCCGAGCTTTCCTACGCCCAGGAGGACACCCGCAGCAGCACACGCAGCAGCACCGTGCAGTGGAGCCAGACCCTGGAGATCAACGGCAAACGCGCAGCCCGCATGCGCGCCGCCGAAAAAGAGCGCGACCTGTCACAGGCCGAACTGGATGCGGCCAAAGCCAGTCTGCTGGCCGATGTGCGCATGGCCTTCTTTGGCTTGTTGGCCGCTCAGCAGCGCACGGCCCTGGCTGCGCAAACACTGGACATTGCCCGCAGCGCACGCGAGGCCGCAGGCAAACGCGTGGCGGCCGGCAAGGCAGCCCCGCTGGAGGAAAACCGTGCGCGCGTGGCCGAGTCCAGTGCCCTGCTGGAGCAGGCCCAGGCCCAGGCCACACAGAGGGTGGCACGCCAACACATACAGAGCCTGATAGGGGAGAACGCTCCCGCATTCACCGAGGCACAAGGGACATTGGACGCCCTGCCCGCGGTGCCGGATGCCCAGGTGCTGCAAGAAGGGCTGGAGCAGGCCCCTGCCCTGCAGCAGGCCCGCTCCGTGCTGGAGCAAAGCCGTGCCACGGCCGATCTGGAACGCGCCAAGCGCGTGCCCGACCCCACGCTCAGCCTGGGCGTGAAACGCGCCCAGGAGACGGCCCGCAACCAGATCGTTTTCGGCGTCTCCATTCCCCTGCCCTTGCTGGACAGCAACCGAGGCAACCAGCTCAAGGCCTTGCGCCTGGCGGACCAGGCCGAAGACCGCCTGCAGGCCACCCGGCTGGAGCTGCAAGCCCAGCTGTATGCCGCACGTGAGGCCCTGGAAACCAGCCGCCAGCAGGCCTCGCAGCTTTCCACGCAGGTACTGCCCACGGCCCAGGCGGCCTACGAGGCCGCGAGCAAGGGCTTTGCCCTGGGCAAGTTCAGCTACCTCGATGTGCTGGATGCCCAGCGCTCCTGGTTCGACATGCGCAACCAGTACCTCGACCAATTGCTGGCCACCCACCGTGCGGCGGCCGAAATCGACCGTTTGCTGGGTCTCACCACAGGCCGCTAACTTTCCACATCGCCACCACCATGAACGAAAAAAATCCAGCGCCCCAGGCCTCCCGCCGCACCCGGGTGGCCATTGCCGTCATCCTGGCCATCGGCGCCCTGTCTGCCGTACTCATTCTGCGCAGTGGTCCCGACAGCGGCGGCAGCAGCAATGCCGGCGACGACGGCCATGGCCATACCGAGGCGGCCGGCCATGCCGATACTGAGCACCACGGCACCCCAAAAAATGGGGACCACCAGGATGAAGACGGGCACGCCGATGGCGAGCACCATGACGATGAAAAGGGAAAAGAGGCCGCCGTGCCTGCACCCAAACCGCAGGCCGAAGCGGGACATGACGAGGATGAAGGCCTGATCCCCATGGATGCACAGCGCACCCAGGCGGCAGGCATACAGACCGCAGAGGCCGGCTCTGCCGTCGTGCGCACCATGCTGCAACTGCCCGGCGAGATCCGCTTCAACGAAGACCGCACCGCCCATGTGGTACCGCGCGTGGCAGGTGTGGCCGAATCCGTGCCGGCCAATTTAGGCCAGACCGTGAAGAAGGGGCAGGTGCTGGCCGTGCTCAGCAGCGCAGCCGTCTCCGAGCAGCGCAGCGAGCTGCAGGCTACCAGCCAGCGCCTGGCCCTGGCCCGCACCACCTATGCGCGTGAAAAGCAGCTGTGGCAGGAAAAAATCTCGGCCGAGCAGGACTATCTGCAGGCCCGGCAGGCCCTGCGCGAAGCGGAGATTGCCGCCTCCAACGCCCAGCAAAAGCTGGCCGCCACGGGCGCTGGCGCAAGCGCTGGCCCAGGTGGCGGTGCACTCAACCGCTTCGAGCTGCGCGCGCCTTTTGATGGTGTGGTGGTGGAAAAACACCTGGCCGTCGGCGAAGCCGTGCAGGACACCACCCAGGTCTTCACCATCTCCGATCTGCGCTCGGTCTGGGCCGAAATGCGCGTGGCGGCTACCGATCTGCCCGCCGTGCGTGTGGGTGAAAAGGCCACGGTAAAGGCCACGGCCTTTGCCTCTTCGGCCACGGGCGACGTGGCCTATGTGGGCGCCCTGATCGGCCAGGAGACCCGCACCGCCCCCGCACGCATCACCCTGCCCAACCCCGATGGTCTGTGGCGCCCTGGCCTGTTTGTGAATGTGGAGCTCACCGCCTCTTCGCAGACCGTGCCTCTGGCCGTGGCCACCCCCGCCATCCAGCGCATGGACGCCAAGCAAAGCGTGGTGTTCGTGCCCGTTCCCGGAGGCTTTCGCGCCCAGCCCGTGCGCTTGGGGCGTGCGGATGCCCAGAGCACGGAGATTCTCGAAGGCCTGAAACCGGGTCAGACCTATGTCACCGAAGGCAGCTTCATGCTCAAGGCTGAACTTGGTAAGGCCACAGCGGAACACACGCACTAAGCAAAGGCCGCACATGTTTGAACGCATCATCCGATTTGCCATCGAGCAGCGCTGGCTGGTCATGGTCGCCGTGCTGGCCCTTGCGGCCCTGGGCATTTACAACTACCAGCGCCTGGCCATCGATGCCGTGCCCGACATCACCAATGTCCAGGTGCAGATCAATACCCAGGCCAGCGGCTACTCACCGCTAGAGGCCGAGCAGCGCATCACCTATCCCATAGAAACCGTGATGGCAGGCCTGCCCAATCTGGAGCAGACCCGCTCGCTGTCGCGCTACGGTCTGTCCCAGGTCACGGTGGTGTTCAAGGACGGCACGGACATCTATTTCGCACGCCAGCTGGTCAACGAGCGCATACAGCAGGCCCAGAGCCAGTTGCCCACCGGTATCACGCCCTCGCTGGGCCCCATCTCCACGGGCCTGGGCGAGATCTACCTGTGGACGGTGGAGGCCGAGGACGGCGCCAAGAAGGCCGATGGCACGCCCTACACCCCCATGGACCTGCGCGAGATCCAGGACTGGGTCATCAAGCCCCAGCTGCGCAATGTGCCGGGGGTCACCGAAATCAACTCCATAGGCGGCTTTGCCAAGGAATATCTGGTGTCGCCGCGCCCCGAACAATTGGCGGCCTATGGCTTCACCCTGGCCGATCTGGTGACCGCGCTTTCGCGCAACAACCTCAACGTCGGTGCAGGCTATATCGAGCACCAGGGTGAGCAGTACCTGATCCGCGCACCGGGCCAGGTCACAGGCATGGACGACATCCGCCAGGTCATCGTGGGCTCTGCCCAGGGCCAGCCCATACGCATAGGCGACCTGGCCGAAGTCGGCCTGGGCCGCGAGCTGCGCACCGGCGCCGCCACCGACAACGGGCGCGAAGTGGTGCTGGGTACGGTGTTCATGCTGATTGGCGAGAACAGCCGCACGGTCTCACAGGCCGTGGCCGCACGCATGGAGCAGATCAACCGCAGCCTGCCCCAGGGGGTCAAGGCCATCACGGTGTATGACCGCACGCATCTGGTCGACAAGGCCATCGCCACGGTAAAGAAAAACCTGCTGGAAGGGGCGGCCCTGGTGGTCGCCATCCTGTTCCTGTTCCTGGGCAATCTGCGCGCGGCATTGATCACGGCACTCATCATTCCGCTGTCCATGCTGTTCACCTTCACCGGCATGGTGCACTACAGGGTCAGCGCCAATCTGATGAGCCTGGGGGCACTGGACTTCGGCATCATCATCGACGGGGCGGTGGTCATTGTGGAGAACTGCGTGCGCCGGCTGGCCCATGCACAAGAAGCACGGGGCCGCGCCCTGACCCGCAGCGAACGCTTCCACGAGGTGTTTGCTGCCGCCAAGGAGTCGCGCCGGCCACTGCTGTTCGGCCAGCTCATCATCATGGTGGTCTATCTGCCCATCTTTGCCCTCACCGGCGTGGAGGGCAAGATGTTCCACCCCATGGCACTCACGGTGGTGATTGCCCTGGCCGGTGCCATGCTGCTGTCCATCACCTTCATCCCGGCCGCCATTGCCCTGTTCATGGGCGACAAGGTGGCAGAGAAGGAAAACCGCCTCATGGGCTGGGCCCGCCGCGCCTACGCACCGCTGCTGGAGCGCGTCATGGCCGCACCCTCCGTGGTGCTCACGGCTGCAGGCGTAGCTGTGGCGCTCTCTTTGCTGCTGGCCACGCGCCTGGGCAGCGAATTCGCCCCCAACCTCAACGAGGGCGACTTCGCCATCCAGGCCCTGCGCATCCCGGGCACCAGCCTCACGCAGTCGCTGCAGATGCAGATGCAGATCGAGAAAACCTTGAAGCAGGAATTCCCCGAAATCGAGCGCGTCTTTGCCCGCACCGGCACGGCCGAGATCGCCTCCGACCCCATGCCGCCCAATATCTCGGACGGCTACATCATGCTCAAGCCCCGAGAGCAATGGCCCGACCCGGCGCGCACGCGCGACGATCTGCTGGCCGCCGTGCAGGCGTCGGTCAACCGCATACCGGGCAACAACTACGAGTTCTCCCAGCCCATACAGCTGCGCTTCAACGAGCTGATCTCGGGCGTGCGCAGCGATGTGGCGGTGAAGATCTTTGGTGACGACATGGCGGTGCTGGAAAAGAGCGCACAAACCGTGGCCGGCATGCTGCAGCAGATTTCCGGAGCCTCCGAGGTCAAGGTCGAGCAGACCACCGGCCTGCCCATGCTCACCATACAGATAGCCCGCGAGAAAGCCTCGCGCTACGGACTGAACATGGGCGATGTGCAGGACACCATCAGCACGGCCCTGGGCGGGCGCGAGGCCGGCACGGTGTTTGAAGGTGACAAGCGCTTTGACATCCAGGTGCGCCTGCCGGATGCCGTGCGCAACGATATGCAGGCCATGGGCCGCCTGCCCATTGCCTTGCCACGGGGAGCCGATGGGCGCCTGGGCTTTGTGCCACTGTCGACCATTGCCACGCTGGAGATCGCACCCGGCCCCAACCAGGTCAGCCGCGAGGACGGCAAACGCCGCATCGTGGTCAGCGCCAATGTGCGCGGCCGCGACATAGGCAGCTTTGTGGGTGAGGCCCAGCAGCGGCTGGAATCCCTGCAGCTGCCCACCGGCTACTGGACACGCTGGGGTGGCAGCTTCGAGAACCTGGAGTCTGCACGGCAGCGCCTGGCCATCGTCGTGCCCGCAGCCCTGCTGATGGTGTTTGTGTTGCTGTTTGCCATGTTCGGCAATGTGCGCGATGGGCTGATCGTGTTCACCGGCATTCCTTTTGCGCTCACCGGTGGCATTGTGGCGCTGTGGCTGCGGGACATTCCGCTGTCCATCTCGGCCGCCGTGGGCTTTATTGCCTTGTCCGGCGTCGCCGTGCTCAATGGCCTGGTGATGATTGCCTACATCCGCTCCCTGCGTGAAGCAGGCCGGCGCCTGTACGACGCCGTGACCGAGGGCGCGCTGACCCGTCTGCGCCCCGTGCTGATGACGGCCCTGGTGGCCTCGCTGGGCTTTGTGCCCATGGCCATTGCCACGGGCACCGGTGCCGAGGTGCAGCGCCCGCTGGCCACGGTGGTGATTGGTGGCATTTTGTCGTCCACCATTCTCACTCTGCTGGTCCTGCCTTTGCTGTACCGACTGGTGCACCGTAGGGATCTGTCGGAAACCGAAGAGGTGGCCCCGCCAGTTGCAAAGGCTGAACAACCCGCTTAAAAATAACACCTCACTCCCACACAAGCCATGGCCATTGCGGCCATGGCTTTTTTCATGCACCACCTCGCGGACATGACGGCAATGTCACCTGGCAGTTGGCTGCATGTCGGCATGCGGTTTCTAGACTTCTTCCATCCTCTTTCGCAATGTTTTTTTGAAACCAGAGGATGGTTTCTTCACCCTAGGAGTTTGATATGGCACGCCGTTTTTATTTCGCACCTTTCACCGCTGCCGCCCTGCTGGTCGCGAGCTTCGCAGCCCCTGGCATGGCCGCGGCAGAGAGCTATTGGCACCCCACCAACAACGAAGCCGGGGCCAAGGCCTACCCCGAGCATTTCAAAAGCAGCAAGACCCGCGCGCAGGTACAGGCCGAAGCAGCCGCAGCAGCGCGTGAAGGTGCCTCCCGCTTCAACAGCAGCAATTACCCGGCACCGGTGAAGAGCGAAGGCCCCGGCAAAACCCGCCAGCAGGTTATGGATGAGCTGACCCAGGAAACCCCTGCACAGCGCAATGCGCGCCAGCAGGCGCTGGCGGGATAAGAGCGTGTTCACGACCTAAAGGATTCGCAAAGAAAACCCACAAAAAAAGCGCTCACGGAGCGCTTTTTCTTTCATAGCAGCGAATGCATATGCATGCTGCATTTCCGGGTGGTTTTTCTCAAAACTGCAAGCTCGGTCTGCCCACAAAATCACGGAGCAATTCCCCGGACGCCTGGCTGCGGTGGGCGATGCCACCGCGGCCAGGGCCCCCGCTTTAGACCTGGTCCACCTTCAGGCGCCCATCGCTGAGCATCTGCCTGACCAGGTCTTCGGACGAGCTGCCATTGAGCAGATCCACCCCTTGCAAGGTGATCTGCTGGTCCACCTTGGAGGTGAACGAGCCCGGGTCCTCATGGTTGAAGTCACCGGAGCTGGAGATGCGCAGCACCGTGTCGTTACCCTCTTTGCTGAAGCTCAGGTACTTGCCCAGGTTCTCCGCGTTCTCGCCTTGCAGCAGGTCTGCCAGGTCCAGCACATCACGGCCATTGCCGAAGTCGGTCACCACGTCCTTGGCCGCCAGGTTCAGGCCCTTTCCGCCTTCGTCCCCCTGCTTCCAGACAAAGATGTCATCGCCTTCACCACCAATCAAGGTGTCATTGCCGGAGCCGCCAATCAGGGTGTCGTTGCCGGAACCACCGATCAGCACATCGTTGCCGCTGCCGCCTTCCAGGCGGTCGTCACCAGCACCACCACGCAAGATGTCGTCGCCCGCGCCGCCAAGCAAGGTGTCGTTGCCGGAGCCACCGATCAAATTGCCATGGTTGCTGCTCGAATCCTCCAGCACCACACCGGCTCCGCTTTGGCTGTTCAAGGTGAGGTCGAAGCTGCCAGAGATGGTGTGCGAGGCGTCGCTGCCATCCACGGTGTGGGCCGTGAAGCCGATCTGCAGGCCGGCTGCACCGCCGTTCTGGTCGGTCAAGGCATCCTTGGCCTGGATAAAGCCCAGGTGGTCCAGATCGTTCTGGCTCAAGCCATTCAACGTATAGGTATCGGTTGCCTTGTCGTAGCTCGCCGTGTGCAGCGTGCTGCCCACATAGAAGCTGGCATGCTCACCCAGACCCGTCAGGGTCAGGGTCACCGTTTCCTGCGAGCTGTCACCGGCACCTGCGGACTGTCTATCCTTCATGGCCAAATTCAGATTGAGGGCAATGATGTCACCCTCACGGCCAAAGGACTGCTCCACCACCGGCGTATCGGTCTCGAAACCATCGGCCTTGGGGGCCACTTCCAGCTGGAAGGTGGCGGTATCCACACGCTGGCTTTCGGGATTGCTGCGCTCACCGCTGAGCACGCGCAGCTCCAGGTTGTCCAAGGTACCGCTCCAGTTCTGCGGTGCCTGGATGCTGATGACGGGGAACTTAGCCCCATCCACCGGAATGCTCCAGTTGGAGCCGGTGTTGACGGCCTGCACCACCGCACCATTGGCATCCGTGTAGAACACCAAAAAGCCATTGGGCAGGTGCTCCAGCGTCACCGTGTGGATCTGCTCGGAGCCATCGGCATCCAGCAACTTGCCGGAAATATCCAGCGTGATCAGGCTGGTTCCGGTCTGGTTTTCGCTGCCCTTGACCGTACCCACATCACCGTTCTGGTAGGGGTCGTTGGAGCCCACGCTTGTGAACTCGAAGCTGTTGTTGATCTTGTCGGTCACCACCGTGCCGCTGTTTCCTTCGCTATTCACCCAGCCTTCCGAGACAGAGCCTTGCTCCTTGCTCTGGACGGAGACTTCCACCTGCAGGCTGCCATTGACGTACTTCTGTCCATCGGCCGGCTGGTAGTGCAGACCCGTGATGCTGGTGCTGCTGCCGTTCAGCAAGGCGTTCTGGGTCGCAGCGTCCAGCGTCAGCTTGTAGCTGCCATCGCTTTCCGGGGTCAGCTCGGTGTCGCCATAGAACAGCTTGCCACCGCTGAAGCCACCACCCTCGGTCAGCTTGATGACCATGGTGCCATTCAACAGCGACGGACCATCGACACCACGGCTGAGATCGACCTGGATGGCAATGTCGCTTCCCTCCTTGGGATGCTCGCCCGTCGGCACGCCATGGGCATCGGCGGCAGACAGCGAAACTGCAGCGTTCACGCCATCGGTCTCGGGGGTCAGGGCCACCTTGTCATTGACCTTCACCACGGTCTGCGCGCCCGTGGACTGCACATGACCGGCAAAGGTCGCATCGATCGACATGCCACCGAAGTGGTCATTCAGATTCTTTGGCGGCGTGACCTCCACCTTGCTGAGCAAGGCTTCCAGCTCTGCCGTGTTTTTGGCGGTGCCGGAGATCAGCCACAGCACTTCCGCACCATCATCATCGCCCACCTTGATGGCTTGCAGCGCATGTCCATCCTGGGTGATGGTGGTGCCGGCCGGCAGCTTCAGGCTCAGCGTGAAGGCCACATCCTGGCCGTTCGGGTTGTGGCTGATCGCTGCATCAAACAGGTCGCCCAGTGTGAACTTCGCATCTTCCTTGCCCACGAAGTTCGGGTTCTGTGCAAAGTCCAGCTGCACCGGCGCGCCGGGCTCGCCACCCGTGTTACCACCCGTGTAGTCCGTCTTGAGCTCGTACTGCGTGGAAGCGCTGGGCCGATTTTCGGCCCCCTTGTCATGGCTGATCACCTGAATGCCAATCGTGGCATTCGCGTGGTCGACCAGTCCAGAGCCCGCAGAGAAAGACAACTTCGCGTCGATGGCGCCGCCATTCACTGTCGCATTGAACTGTGCCAGTTGCGAAGGCGTCACGTCCACCAACCACTTACCGTTGTCCAGTTGGTGCGCGACACCGACAGGCACGCCATCAATGGTCAATCCATTGACGGTCAAGCCGTTGGGCACGCCCGTCACCAGCACCTGAATCAGGGACTCGCTGCCGTCCTGGTCGGGGGAGTCCAACACAATCCCCACCTGGAAGCTGCCTGCGCTTCCCAGCGTCACGCTGGGCACGGAGCCTGAGGTATCAGTCACCAGGCTGGCGCCGCCGCTGGTGTCGGAGGTGATGCCATCCAGGTGGACGCCGACCTGATCGGTCACCGGCTTCACATGCAGCTGGTAGTCCTGGGCATCGCCCAGCTTGGTCACGGGGTCTACCGTGCCATCGCTGGACTTGTCCGTCACCTCGTACTTGACCGTGAACTTGAGTTCGGGCGCATCGGCCTGGTTGTCGGCCTTGTTCTCCGTGGTCGGCTGGGCAGTCACTTGTCCGGCCTGCTTGGCATCCAGCACATACCACTTGCCACCTTGCGCATCCGTGACCACCTTCACACCTGCGGCGTCCAGGGGCTTGCCATTCAGGAACAGCTGGAAGCCCTTGTCGGTGAATTCCTCCACCTTTATGTGTACATGGGTCAGGGTTTCGTTTTCCCCTTCCGGCACGCGGATGGAGAAGTTGACCGCAGACTCGCGATCCTCGTACAAGGTCGTATGGACCGAACCTGTGGATTCCGGTGACGGCGTGATGATGGCCACCAGCGTTTGCGTGGCATGGGCCTTCCAGTCGCCGTCGTTTTCCGTGGTGACCGGCGTCACCTTCACCGACACGGTGCCGCTGAAGTTTTCCGGCCCCGTGATGGTGATGGCCTTGAGTGCGGCCTCCGAATCCACGGCCCAGACACGGTCTGCACCGCTGCCGCCCAGATAGCGAGCGCCTTCCAACGAGAAGCCTTCCGGCAGACCCGTGATCTGGAAGCTCAGTTTTTCGGAGCCATCCGTATCCACCTGGTGCACGCTCTCGATCATGTCGCCCAGCGTGATCTTGGCAGCGCCGCTGTCCAGATCGGCCTCGGTATAGCTGTGCGCCTTGGCCTCCAGGCTGGCATCGTCGGCTACGCCAACGACCTTGACGGGCAAGGTCTGCACATTGCTCCAGGCACCGGTGCTGGTGTCAAAGCCATTCAGTGCATCCACGGTCTGGGTCTTCACTTCCAGTCCGAAGTCGACGTTGCTGTTGGTGGGCGGCGTCACGCTCAGCCCAGCGCTTTGCTGGAAGTCCGTGATCACCACCGACCAGGTGCTACCGTTTTTGACCACTTCAATGCCGGCCACACCCGTGGTATCGGCCGTGATGTCCACGCCGTTGTAGTGCAGGGTGGCACCGGCCGGGATCTTGGCAATGCTGACGTTAAAGGTTTCCGAATCATCCGAGCTGGAGGGGCGGATGGACAGGGCAATTGCCGTGTCTTCCAGCCCTTGCGCCGGCTTGACCGACAGGGCGGCCAGATCGGCGTCCGGCGCTACCTTGATGGTCAGGCTTCCCGCGTCGGACACTGCAGTATCGGGCGTGCCGCTGCCTTCGTGGTCGTCGTCGTAGTCATAGGTCTTGGCCTGGAACTGGATCTGGAAGGTACCCGCGTCGTTGTGGGGCGCCTGGAACTTCAGGCTGGCCAAGGCCTCCAGCGGTACCTCGATGGGCTTGCCGTTGTAGGTGGCGGATCCGCCATCCCAGGTAAAGACCGAACCAATGGCCGGACTGCTGCTTGACCCATCGGCCGACAACTTCACCGGCGTCAGCAGCACGGTGGTGGTTTCGTCCGCGTCTTCGTTCTTCCATCCGGCCTTGTTCAGCAAAGCGGCCGATTCGATATTCAAATCGAACACCGTGTCTTCTTTGCCCACAAAGTCGTAGACATGGTGCTCGGTCGGCACGGTCAAGTCAGGGGTGCCGTTACCGTCCGAATCCTTGTTGCCCGTGCTTTCGGCCACCGGTGTCACGGTGATCTCCACCGGTTTGGTGACGGTCTTTTCGTCGCTGACGGCTTGGCCATTGACAGTCGAGGTGTCCACCGTGGTGATGGACAGGTCCACCGTCGCGTCCTTGCTGCTGTGTGCGGGCGGCGTAAGTTTGAACTGGCTCAGCACCTGCTCACGGCTGGCCTCGGAACCAGCGCTGAACTGGATCACATAGGGGTCAGCATGGGTGCCCGAGCCCGTCAGGGTCCAAACTGCACCACCTGCCAAACCGGCTACTGGCTGCCCAGTCAGCGCCCAGCCATCCGGCAGCTCAAACTGCACCTTGGTGATGACCTCGGTGCCGCCCACCATATGGGTGTCGGTCACACGCACGCCGGCCATGAAGGCCACTTCCGTGTCTTCGGGGATCGCCTTGGGGTGACGGACCTCCACATCTCCGGCTACTGGCGTGACATGCAGATTCAGCGTGACAGCGTCGCTCAGAACCTCGCCATTTTCCTTCGCACCATCGGGGTCCTTGTCCTGGGACTTGAGCGTCACCGTGATGCCATTGATATCACCACTGAAGTCCTGGGGTGGCGTTACCTTGATATCCGGCAGGCTGCTGGCGTCCTTGCTAGTGATGTGAACGTTCACCACCTGGGTGGTGCTATATATCAGCGTGCCGTTGACATAGCTGCCCACGGGCAGGCCCGTCACTGCCAGCCAACGCACTTCACTGCCATCCACGTCGGCCGTGGTGTTGCCATCCTTGCCGACGTCCAGATTGACCTTGAGCAGCGGCGTCAGGTTGTAGCTGCTGTCTTCCTTGATCGTCAGTTCATGGGAATCCTGACCATTGATCTTGAGTTCGATGGGGTCGGTCACGGCATGCACCTTGACCTCCACCGTGGTGGAGCCCGGCTTGCCGTTCACACTGCTCAGTTTGGCGCCGTTCTCATCCACCTCATAGCTGGTCACGCTGACCGTCACCTTGAAGTTGGCACCGCTTTCAGCCGGTGGCAGCACCTTCAGCGCCTCGAACTGCTCCTTGGTCATCGAAAGTATCGCATCGCTGGTGCTGTCGCTGGTGTGGTTGCCGTTGGAGAGCTTGATGGTGATGGAGGTCTTCCCACCCACAAACTCGTAGACCACATTGCCAGCGGCATCCAGCAGCTTTGCGCCATCCGGGAAGCCGCTCAGCTTGATGGCCCCCAACCGCTCGGGATTGTCGCCAGCACCCGCACTCTGGTCGGTCGCATCGCTGGTCGTCGGTGTCTTCAGGCGCAGTGCCACGGCGACATCTTCGTCGGTCGTGACCGATGTCGGCTTGTCCAGCACCGGCGCATCGGCCACGGCGTTGACATTGACCTTGACCGTGCCGTGAATGGTGGAACCATCGTCCTTGAGGATGGAGAACTTCAGCTCGTCCGCCGCGTACTTATCCTTCCCTTGCAGCTGGTTGCTGTAGTCCTTGCTGGGCACATAGCTGATGCTGCCGTCCTTGTTGACGGTCACCGTGCCCTGCAAGCCATGGCCAGTGGTGTACTTCGTGCCGCCCTTGCCATCTGGCACACCCTGAAGCTGGCTGCCATCTGCGGCCAGCAACTTGATTTCGCTGGCGGCCACGTCGGCACCCAGAACAAAGGTGTTGCCTGACCAAGTGGCTTGGCTGTCTTCGTTCACGGTGATGGTCAGCTCCGAGCGTTCCACATCGTCCACCACGGTGACCTGGAACTTGCCCTGGGCCGTATCGCCATCGCTGTCCCGGGCTTCAAAGCTGATGGGCAGATCCAGCACATTGACCTGCACTCCGCTGCCATCCACATGGTCCAGCGCGCCCTTGAGCGTGAATTGGTAGCCGGCATTGTTGGTGGTGGCATTGGTGATTTCCAGACGGAAGATCTCTTCACCTCCAGCCCTGGCGATGATCACACCGTCCTTGAGAGTGATGCCCAAGGCGCTGCCGTTGGACTTCAAGCCCAGGTCTTGCAGTTGCTTAACAGTTTCCTCGGTGAAATAGGCCTTGGCACCCGCAGCATTGTCCGCACCAAAGTCCACAGCCAATGAGCCCGTCACCACGGTCGGGCCGGCATTGGCCTCGGTGCCCGTGGCCAGGTTCTTCTCCTCCACACGACCGTCTTGAGGCGCACCAATGCTGGGGCCGTCATCGGTAAACACCAGATTGGCACCGATGTCGATGCTGGTGCTGTGGCTGGCTTTGTCACCATCGCTGTCGGTAATGGTGGCCGTGCCGGTGAGCTTGACCAGCTCGTCCAGCATGTGCTGCGTGTCGCTCTTGTAGTCGCTGCTGTCCGACTTGCTGTGGTCTATGGCGCCGGTTTGCTCCAGCGTCACCTTGCCGAAGGCATCCACCGTGACGTTGAACACTTCCTTGCCGCCAGCCCCATCAACGATACCTACGATTTTCCCGTCACCCTGCTGCTGCAGGATGATGGTCTGGCCACCGCTCTTGAGGCCGGAATCCGCGCCGTTGACCACGCTCAGCGCATAGCTCCAGCTGATGTTGGCACCCTGGCCCTTGTCTGCGCCAAAGTCCGAGTTCTTGATCACAAAGGCGGTGGAGAAATCCACGCTGTCCTTGTCGGTCTTGCCGCCCTTCAGGTCGGCGTCGTCGGTGGTCAGAACAGGCTCCTGCACCCCGGCTTCGGTTTCGATGGTGGGCACATCATCGACCACGATCACGCCCAGCACGCCCTTGGATGATTCGGTCCCCGTGCCATCTGCGCCCTTGGCCACCACTTCCAAAGCAATGTTCTTCAGGGCTTCGTTCGCGCCCTGACCCGCTGCATGGGTTTGGGCATCCGTCAGTGTGTAGCTGTAGCTGATGTCCCAAGCCACGGCCTTGCCATCCACGAAAGCGGTAGGCGTAAAGCCTGTGATCGTCAACTCGCCATGGCCGGCGATGGTGATGGTCTTGCCTGCGCCCAGGTTTTGCAGATCGGCCAGCGCAATGACTTCGCCATTGATCTTGATGTGGTCCAGCCCCGAGCCCGCAGACACCTTCAAGATGCCGGAGGCGCTTTCGGAGGTGTCCGCCGTGCTGGTCAGTCCTTTTTCATAGACCGTGATCTGCCCGGAAATGGACGGCTTGTCCACCACCGTGCTGCTGACGCCGGCATCCGTCTGGCTGATCTGCAGGTCTTCAAAACCCTTGGTGACGCCGTCGTGGTCTTTGACGACGGAGATGGTCACCGTCAGGGTCTCGCGGTATTCATCCACCTTGTCAGCAATGGTCTTGACCGTGAAATCAGCAGATGTTTTCCCTGCATCGATGGTCACCGTCTTGGGCAGCTTGCCGACATCCGCACTATTGGCCGCGTCACCGCTCCAGTCCAGCGAAATGGTCACGCTCTTGCCATCCGCCACCTTGACCGGCTTGCCATCGGCATCCACCAGGCTCACGGTATAGACCAGGGCACCGCCTTCAAACACGGCCGACTTGTCCACATGGATTTGCGCAAAAACGGGGTCGCTGTCGTCCAGGATTTCGGTGATCGCCGGAGTCTTGTCTGCCACCAGTTTTTCAAAGGCACCAACCTGGCCTTCGTTGGCTTCGCTGATCGTTTTGATCTGGTTGCTGATGCTGTCCTTTTCCACATAGACATCATCACGGTCCACCGGCACCGGCTTGGATTCACCCGCACTGGTACCCGCCGCAATGGTGATCACCTCGCCATTTTTCAGCGTCACCGTGATGGCGTTGTTCGTGGTGACCGGGTTGCCCTTGGCATCCACCAGGCTGGCGGTGTAGACGATGGATCCACCATCTTCGATGGTCGATTCCGTCGCCCTCAGCTTGACCGTCACCACGTCAGCATCATCCAGCACATTGGTCGTCGTCGTGCTGCTGGTATCCAGTGCCTCGTAGTTGCCGCCCTCCGCCTTGGCAATTCCAATGCTTTGCTTTTCCGTGCCCTGCAGATAGCCATCGTCCGCCCGGGTGGACACGTCCACGCTGCCCGTGGTCTGCCCCATCTTGATGGTGATGATCTCGCCGGATTTGAGCGTGATCACCAGGTCCGAGTTCTGGGGCGCCTTGTCCACCGTGGCCGTGACGGTGATCTTCTCGCCCTCCACCACGCTCTTGTCCGAGGTCAGCACGATCTCGGTGGCGTCCTCGTCGTCCACCACATCCGTGTGGGTGGTGCTGCTCGTGTCCAGTGCCTCGTAATTGCCGCCGCTGGCCTTGTCGATTGCAAAGGTCTTGGTGTCCGTGCCCTGCAGAAATCCATCGTCCGCACGGGTGGACACATCCACGCTGCCCGTGGTTTGTCCCACCTTGATGGTGATGATCTCGCCGGTCTTGAGCGTGATCACCAGGTCCGATTTCTGGGGCGCCTTGTCCACCGTGGCCGTGACGGTGATCTTGTCGCCCTCGGTCACGCTCTTGTCCGAGCTCAGCTCGATCTTGGTGGCGTCCTCGTCGTCCACCACATCCGTGTGGGTGGTGCTGCTCGTGTCCAGTGCCTCGTAATTGCCGCCGCTGGCCTTGTCGATTGCAAAGGTCTTGGTGTCCGTGCCCTGCAGAAATCCATCGTCGGTACGGGTGGGCACGTCCACGCTGCCCGTGGTCTGGCCCACCTTGATGGTGATGACTTCACCAGTCTTGAGCGTGATCACCAGCTCCGAGTTCTGGGGCGCCTTGTCCACCGTGGCCGTGACGGTGATCTTGTCGCCCTCGGTCACGCTCTTGTCCGAGCTCAGCTCAATCTTAGTGGCGTCCTCGTCGTCCACCACATCCGTGTGGGTGGTGCTGCTCGTGTCCAGTGCCTCGTAATTGCCGCCGCTGGCCTTGTCGATTGCAAAGGTCTTGGTGTCCGTGCCCTGCAGAAATCCATCGTCGGTACGGGTGGGCACGTCCACGCTGCCCGTGGTCTGGCCCACCTTGATGGTGATGAGTTCACCGGTCTTGAGCGTGATCACCAGGTCCGAGCCCTGGGGCGCCTTGTCCACCGTGGCCGTGATGGTGATCTTGCCGCCCTCCACTACCTGCGCATCGGAAGTCAGCACGATCTCGGTGGCGTCCTGGTCATCCACCACATTCGTGCTGGTGGTGCTGGTCGTATCCAGCCTGTCGTAGCCTCCACCCGTGGTAGTGCCGACCTCAAAGACATGGTGGTCGGTGCCTTGCAAATAGGCGTCGTCGGTACGCGTTGCAATCTCCACGGAGCCGGTGGTCTGGCCCACCTTGATGGTGATGGTCTCGCCCGTCTTCAGCGTAATGACCAGATCAGAACCACGGGGCGCACGGTCCACCGTCGCGGTCACGATGATCTTGCCGCCTTCTGTTACCTGGGGCTGGGAGCTCAGCGTCAACGTGCCCTCGTACAACGGCGGCAGGGTGGTTCCGGCCTCGCCACCTCGGCGGTCTTCCACCAGCTCATCCCCTGGGCGGGGGTAGGCCAGCGCCAATGGCAGCGTGGCTTCCAGCACGGCGTTCAAACGCACAAAAGTGCTGCCGCCACCACCACCACCTTGCATGGTGGCTGCCGTGGGGTCCAGCTCCTCCAACGGGTCTTGCCCGGCATTGAGACGCGCGACCAGACTCTCCAGCTCGGGCGGCACCGCAGCCGCCACAGCGGCGTCGGCTGCAGGCACGTCATCGAAGAGCTCCGCATTCAGCGCCACATCCTGGTTCTCTCCCAGGGTCAAAGGCGGCTGCCCATCGGCCTGCAACTGCACCGTGCTGCCCGAAGCAGTCACCACCTCGGCATCCGCCGGAATCCGCATACCTTCACGCAGCGGTGTGAGGTTGCCATTCGTGTCGCGAATCCAAGCGGTTCCTGTCAATTGCGTTACGAGAACGGTCGTGCTGGCCATAGTTTTTTCCGTTTTGTCCGAGAGATGTCCGCATGTCGTACGACACACGCACAGAGATTTACAAAACGATACTAAGGCAGCAAGGGTTTCCCCGCATTGGCGCCGCCGCCAGGTTTGATGACTTTATTTATTAAAAATGTCAATCGGCTTTGGCTCCATGAAAGATTTTATTGCGACATACGGCATGGGCCTCATGAAGAAGGCTGGGGCATTAAAGTCAGCACCGAAGCCATGGTCAGCGCGTCAAAACGCGCTGACCAAGACTTTCTGGCTAGCGTCCCAGATGCCTTCCTGCAGCGCTTTCCTCCAGGCACTGCACAAAGTCCATCAAGGTCGCGCTGGCGTGCTCGCGGCTCCACATGACGGTGATGGGCCCAAAGCGGATGCTGGAGTCGATGGCAATTTTGCGAAACACGTTGAGCGAAGCCATGTAGTCCGCCATGGACTCCGAACACACGCCCACATAGTCGCCCTTGTGCAGCAAGGCCTGCATCATGGCCAGCGAAGCGGTTTCGGCCTTGGGCAGCAGCCAGGAGGCCCCTTGCTCGATGAGAAAGGCATCCATCTGGATACGGGTGAGCGTTCCCGTGGGCGGCATGACCCATTGCTCATGCAGCACATCGGCCAGATCCAGGCGCCCCGTATGCTGCCAGTACTTGCTGCCCCGCCCGATCACAATGGCCACGCGGTCCTCGAACAGCACGCGGTGCTCCAGCCCTGCGCGGTGGGCACGTGCATCCAGCACGCCCACCACCGCATCCATGGCATGGGTTTCCAGCCCCTTGAGCAGGTTGTCAAAGGGGCCATCGTGGATGGCCACCGCGACGTCGGGATGGCGCAGCTGGAATGCGCTCACTGCCTCGGGCAAACCACCGGCAATGCCCGCCCAGACGCTGCCCACATTGAGCCGGGGCACACGCCCTGCCGCCACCGCACGCATTTCAATGCCGGTACGCGCCACATCCCCCAGCACCCCTTGCGCCAGCCGCTTGAGCAAATGGCCTGCCGCGGTGAGCTGGATGCGACGCCCGCGCACCACCAGTGGGGTGCCAACATCGCTTTCCAGCTCGGCCAACCAATGGGACATGGCCGACTGCGTCATATGCAGCCGCTGTGCGGCCTGGGTCAGGGTGCCAGCCTCGTCGAGCACGAGAAAAGACTCCAGATGCCGCAGCTTGAGGCGCCGGGCCCAGGCAAGTCCTCCTGGCTGTTCAATCATGAGTAAACCTTCATGTATCCATTGTGCCTTTTCACTAGGAGCATGGCGAAATCCTCATGACAATGAAATGACTCCCCCCTCTTTTTTGTTTGGTAGGAATTGCTTGTGTCCCCTACGCTGAACCACCTCACCAAGCTCCTCGCTGGGCTTGCCATTGCCACTACCGCCACCCTGGCAGCCCAGGCGGAAACGCCCTACCCCAACCGGCCGATCAAGCTGGTGGTCTCGCAAGCCCCTGGCGGCAGTTCAGACACCATCGCCCGGCTGTGGGCCGAGCATGCGGGGCGCGCCATGGGGGCCACCATCGTGGTGGAAAACAAGCCCGGAGGCGGTGGCCTCATTGCCGCGCAGAATGTGTTGAACGCCCCCGCTGACGGCTACACCCTGCTGTATGGCAGCGTCTCGCTGATGGTGCTCAACCAGTTCACCTACAAGCCTCTGCCCTACAACCCTGAAAAGGACTTCACGGGCGTGGCCATGTTGAGCACCAACTCCTTTGCGTTGGTGACCAACCCCGCCACCGGCATTCAGACGCTCAAGCAGCTGACCGAGAAGGCCAAGACAGCGCCTGGCAAGCTGAACTTCGCATCGGCCGGTCTGGGTAATTCGACCCATCTGGCCGTGGAACTGATGGCCGACGCACTGGGCATCTCCATGACACACATCCCCTACAAGGGCGAGGCCGACGGCGTCATCGCCACCATGGGCGGCCAAACCGAGGTAATGGCCCCCGTGTACGGCACAGCTTTGCCGCATATCAAGGCCAAGAAGCTCAATGCCCTGGCCGTGCTCTCGCCCCAGCGCATGCCCGAGCTGCCCGATGTGCCCACGCTGAGCGAGCTGGGCGTGAAGGGCTTTGACACCATGGGCTGGAGCGCGGTGGTCGCGCGCGCAGGCACGCCGGCAGGCATTGTGGAAAAGCTCAACAAAGCCACTGAAGCCTTCCACAAAAACCCCGACGTGCTGGCCAAGCTCGGCACGCTGGGCGTGCTCCCCGTCGCAGGTCCTGCCTCTTTGGTGATAGAGACCACGGTGCGCGACGCCAAGGCCTGGGGGCCCACGCTCAACAAGCTGAACCTCAGCGCCAAATAACCCGCAGCGCTTTGCTGCCCGCCCCGCGTTGCGGGGTATCTGCTTGAAAGCTATGAAAAAAGAAGCAATAGTCGTATGCCCGCAGCCCGAGGCTGCCGAATCGGGCATTGAAATCCTGCGTGCCGGCGGCAATGCGGTGGACGCCGCCGTGGCCACGGCACTGGCGCAAACCGTGGTCGACCCCATCATGTGCGGCATTGCGGGCTTTGGCACCGGCACCGTCTACATGCCGGGCAAGAATGTGCACGAGTATTTCGACTTCCACTCGCCTGCGCCCCTCGCTGCCCGCGAAGACATGTGGGAGCATTTGCTGGAGGGAGAAACCAAGGATGGTTTCGGTTTCATCCTCAAAGGCCGTGTCAACGACATAGGCCCCCAGTCGATTGGCACACCCGCCACGCTCAAAGGGCTGGAGGCCATGCACCAGGCCCATGGCCGCCTGCCGTGGAAGCAGGTGGTGGAGCCCGCCATCCGCTGGGCGGAAGACGGCTTCTTTGTGCGCCCCGGCATGCATGCCTTCTGGATTGACGAGCCCACCATGGGCCGCGTCGGCAATCTGGAGCGCCTGCAGTACTGCGAAGAAAGCCGCCAGCTTTACTGCCGCCCCGATGGCCGCCCCAAGGCCATTGGCACGCCGTTGCACAACCAGGGCATGGCCAGCGTGCTGCGCCAGGTGGCCGAAGAAGGCTCGCACCCGTTCTACCACGGCGATCTGGCCCAGAAGATGGTTAGCCACCTGCAGTCGCTGGGTGCACTGATCACACTTGAAGACCTGGCGCAGTACCAGGTGACACGCAACCAGCCGCTGGTGGGTAGCTACCGAGATCGCACCATCACCACCAACCAGCCGCCCGGTGGGGGCGCCATGCTGCTGGAGATGCTGAACATCCTGGAGAACTTCGACCTGCGCGGCATGGAGCACAACAGCCCGGAATACATTCAGCTGGTGTGCGAGGTCATGAAAAAGGCGACGACGGACAAGGACCGCTGCATTGGCGACCCCAAGTTCTTTGAAGTTCCCCTGGAGCAGCTGCTTTCCAAGGACATGGCCCGCGAGGTTGCGACCCAGATCCGCGCCGGCCAGCGCTTCAGCATCGAGCGCGTCAACCCTGGCGCCCCGGTGCCCCGCGATACCACCCACCTCAGCGTGGTCGATGCCGATGGCAATGCCGTGTCCATGACCCACTCGCTGGCCATGCCCTCCGGCATCATCACGCCGGGCATGGGTTTCCAGTACAACGGCTGCATGGGCGTGTTCGACCCGCGCCCGGGCCGCGCTGGCAGCATCAAACCGGGCAAGAGCCGCTTCACCGCCTCATGCCCGACCATGACCTTCAAGGACGGCCAGCTTGACGTGGTACTGGGCGCACCCGGCGGCACGCAAATCGCCATGGGCGTGCTGCATGTGCTGCTGAATGTGATCGACCACCAGATGGAAATGCAAGCCGCAGTCTCTGCGCCGCGTTTTTCTTCGACCAGCAATACCATCGACGTGTGCAACCGCATCCCGCGCTACACCACGCGCGCGCTGGAGAATCTGGGCTACAGCATTGGCCGCAACCCCTATAACTACACGATTGCCTGGGTGCATGGTGTGCAGGTGCAAGCCGATGGCCTGCACGGCGGAGCAGACCCCGGCCGCGACGGCGTGGCCTACAAGCTGCGTGTCGATACGACGCAGTAAGACCGGCCAACCAAACCCAGTAAATCTCAGATTTACGCTTGAGACGAGGTGTGAAGCCGCAGGCAGTACCAGGGCACGACAAGGCTGAACAACGACGTACCAAGGGTTTTGTTCGTTGGTCTAAACGCCCCACAGGGTCACTGCATTGCGGTGCCCCTGCGCCAATCAAAAGCGCTCCGATGGAGCGCTTTTTTCATAACTGAAAGGCCTTGCAAGGCCCCGCAGCCTCACTCCACCGTCACGCTCTTGGCCAGGTTGCGTGGTTTGTCCACGTCGGTGCCGCGTGCCACGGCCGTGTGATAGGCCAGCAGCTGCAGCGGCACCACGTGCAAGATGGGGCTGAGCGCACCGTAGTTCTCGGGCATGCGAATCACATGCATGCCTTCGGCGCTTTCGATATTGGTCTTGGAATCGGCCAGCACATACAGCACGCCGCCGCGCGCACGCACTTCCTGCATATTGCTTTTGAGCTTTTCCAGCAGCTCGTCGTTGGGCGCCACGGTCACCACGGGCATGGTGTTGTCCACCAGCGCCAGCGGACCATGCTTGAGCTCGCCGGCCGAATAGGCTTCGGCGTGGATGTAGCTGATTTCCTTGAGCTTGAGCGCGCCTTCCAGGGCAATGGGGTAGTGCACGCCACGGCCCAGGAACAAGGCGTTTTCCATCTTGGCAAAGTCTTCGGCCCAGCTGATGACCTGGGGCTCCAGCGCCAGCACGGCCTGCAGTGCCACGGGCAGGTGGCGCATGGCGGTCAGGTAATGCTGTTCTTTCTCCTCGGTCAGTCGTCCCTTGGATTGGGCCAGGGCCAGTGTCAGCAGGAACAGGCCGGCCAGCTGTGTGGTGAAGGCCTTGGTGGATGCCACGCCGATTTCCACCCCTGCGCGCGTGATGTAGGCCAGCTTGCATTCGCGCACCATGGCGCTGGTGGACACATTGCAGATGGTCAGGGTGTTGGTCATGCCCAGGCTTTGCGCGTGGCGCAGTGCGGCCAGGGTGTCGGCCGTCTCGCCAGACTGGCTGATGGTGACCACCAGCGTCTTGGGATTGGGCACGCTGGTGCGATAGCGGTATTCGCTGGCCACTTCCACATTGCAGGGGATGCCGGCAATGGATTCCAGCCAGTACTTGGCGGTGCAGCCGCTGTAGTAGCTGGTGCCGCAGGCCAGGATCAGCACGCTGTCGATGTCCTTGAACACGCGCCAGGCGGCCGTGCCATCGGCGCCGTCGAACAGCTCGGGGGCAATGTTGACAATGCCTTCCAGCGTGTCGGCAATCGCGCGTGGCTGCTCGAAGATTTCCTTTTGCATGTAGTGGCGGTAGGGGCCCAGCTCGGCCGCACCGCTGTGGGCGTGCACGGTCTTGACTGGGCGCTGCTCTGGCAGCACCACATGACCATCCTTGGCAGCGATCCAATAACGGCCGGGCTGCAGATCCACCAAATCGCCCTCTTCGAGGTAAACGATCTGGTCGGTCACGCCGGCCAGAGCCATGGCATCGCTGGCCAGGAAGAACTCGCTGTTGTCCACGCCCACGCCCAAAATCAATGGCGAGCCGGCACGCGCGCCCACCACGCGGTGGGGCTCGTCCTTGTGCATCACGGCCAGCGCATAAGCGCCATGCAGCTCGGCACGCGTGGCCTTCAGCGCCTCGAACAAATCGCCGTTGTAGTGGCTGTCCAGCAAATGGGCGATGACCTCGGTGTCGGTCTGGCTGGCAAAGACATAGCCTTTTTCCTGCAGCTGGGCGCGCAGCTGCTCGTAGTTCTCAATGATGCCGTTGTGCACCAGGGCCACGCGGGCCGGCTTGCCCGACTCCACCGTCAGGCCCGGGCCGTAGCTGAAATGGGGGTGTGCGTTGTGCACCGCTGGCGCACCATGGGTGGCCCAGCGGGTGTGGGCAATGCCGGTCAGACCTTGCAGGTCTTCGGTCTGCACCTGCTCCAGCAGTTCGGCCACGCGGGCCGTGCTGCGCGCGCGCTGCAGCCCCTGGCTGATGGGGCTGCCCGACACCAGGCGGTGCACCGCCACGCCGCAGGAGTCATAGCCCCGGTATTCCAGACGCTGCAGGCCCTGCACCAGCAGGGGAACAATGTTGCGGGTAGAGACGGCGCCGACGATGCCACACATGGACAGAACTCCGGTTGAAATGGATGCGGAATGGTAGAAGCAGTGAAACGAAATTTTCAAAAAATAAAAACATGGATAATGAAATTAAAATTCCAAAAAACTTACAAACGAAATTTAATTTCTTTAGTTTTATTTAAATGAAAGAAAAAAACGAACTCTATCCTCTGGATGCCACCGACTTGCAACTGCTAGACACATTGCAGCGCGATGCCAGCCTGAGCAACCAGGCGCTGGCCGAGCGGTGGGGCCTGTCGGCGCCTACCTGTTTGCGCCGGGTCCGCCGCCTGCAGACCCTGGGCTTGCTGGAGCGCACCGTGGCCCTGGTGCAACCCGAGCGCCTGGCCCAACAACTGGGCCATGGGCTGCAGGCCTTGGTGGAGATCACCCTGGACCGCCAGGACGCCGAAGCCATGGACGCCTTCGAGGCCCTGGCCGTGGCCGAAGACGCCGTGCAGCAATGCTGGCGCGTGGCACCGGGGCCGGACTTTGTGCTGGTGCTGCATTGCTGGGACATGCCCGCCTACCTGGCACTGTCGCAGCGCCTTTTTTCCCAGCATGCCAATGTGCGCAATGTGAAGACGTTTTTTGCCACCAAGCGGGCCAAGTTCAGCAGTTTGCTGCCCGTGCTGGATGCCGCCCAGAAATAGCACTCCCTGAGCCGCCGCCCGCCTCCCCCAGCGCCGTAGAGGAGCAGCGCTTGCGCGCTGCCCTCGCTGGGTTACAGCGCTGCCGGCCAGGCCAGCACGGCGGTGCACCCTTCGCCAGGCTGGGCCTGCAGCTGCAGCCGGGCGCCATGGCGCTGGGCAAGGCGATGGGCCAGCGCCAGGCCACAGCCCACGCCCTCGAAATCGCTGTCACGGTGCATGCGCTGAAACGGTGGCCACGCGGTGTCCATGCGTGCCGCGTCAAAGCCCACGCCGTTGTCACGGATCTCGATATGCCACAGCTGCGGTGCGGGCATGGAGAGCTGTACCTTCACCTGCGGCTGCGGCCGGCCTGCACTGAATTTGGTGGCATTGCCCAACAACTCGGTCAGCACCACACGCAGGGCCGCAGGATCGGCCCGCAGCAACGCAGGCTGCGCCGTGTGCGGCTGCGACACCGGGGCCGCGCAGGCCTGCAGCATGGCGCCCACATCCACGGCCTGCAGCGCCAGCGGCTGCTGGATCGCATGGGCCAGCTGCAGCAGCCGCTCCAGCATGCGCCCCATCTTGCGGGCGGACTGCTCCATGGTGCCCAGGAATTCCTGGGCCTCTTCAGCGGCTTCGCCCGGCGCAAGGGAGGCCAGTTGCTCCACAGCCTCGCGCAGCAGCGGGGCGAACGAGGTCAGGTGCCGCAGCGGCGCCCTTAAATCGTGCGAAACCGCGCGCAGCAGGCCTTCATGGGCGCCCCGCAATTGGGCCAGCGCTTGCTGGCTTTGCGCCAGCTGGCTGGCCAGGTCGGCGGTTGTCGCGGCGGATTCGGGCTGCTGCATGGTTCAGGCCTTGGCTTGCTTGACCGGGCGCTGCCAGTTGGCCTTGCTGATCTGCTTGCCCCGGGCCACGCTCAGCGAGCCTGGCTCGGTGCTCTTGGTGATGGTGGAGCCGCCTCCCACGGTGCTGCCGGCACCGATGGTGACGGGCGCCACCAGCACGCAGTTGCTGCCGATGTGCACATCGGCCTCGATCACCGTGCGGTGCTTGTTGGATCCGTCGTAATTGGCGGTGATGGAGCCCGCGCCATAGTTCACACGCTCGCCCACGGTGGCATCGCCCAGATAGGCCAGGTGGTTGGCCTTGGCGCCATCGGCCAGGGTGGAGTTCTTCACCTCCACAAAGTTGCCGATATGCACCTCGCGGCCCAGCTGCGCACCGGGGCGCAGACGGGCAAACGGGCCAATCAGCGCGCCCTCGCCCACGCTGGCACCGGCTTGCTCGCCATCGATATGGGTGAAGGGGTGAATCACTGCGCCGGCCGCAATGCTGGCATTGCTGATGTGGCAGTAGGCGCCGATTTGCGCACCATCGCCAATGGTGACCTTGCCGGTGAAGATGCAGCCCACGTCAATGTCCACATCCTGGCCGCAGCGCAGATCGGCCTTGCTGCCACGCACATCGTCACGCACATCAAAGCGCGCCGGATCGGCCAGGCGCACGCCCTGCTCCATCAACTGGCGGGCCTGGCGCTGCTGGTGGGCGCGCTCCAGTTCGGCCAGCTGCAGCGGGCTGTTCACACCCGCCACCTGCAGCACATCGCTGATACGGTGGCCCACCACGGGCACGCCGTCTGCCACGGCCATGGCGACGATGTCGGTCAGGTAGTACTCGCCCTGGGCGTTGTCATTGCTCAGACGGGACAGCCATTGGGTGAGGTGTTTCACCGGCACGGCCATGATGCCGCTGTAGATTTCGGTGATGGCACGCTCCGCCTCGCTGGCATCTTTTTGCTCCACGATGCGCTGCACCGTGCCCGCCGCGTTGCGCACGATACGGCCATAGCCCGTGGGGTCGGGCATGCTCACGGTGAGCAAGGCCATCTTGTCCTGGCCTGCGGCGTCCAGCAGGCCTTGCAAGGTGTCTGCCTGGGTCAGCGGCACATCGCCCGACAGCACGATGGCCATGCCATCACCGGCCAGAGCGGGCACGGCCTGCTGCACGGCGTGGCCGGTACCCAGTTGGGGCTCCTGGCGCACAAACTTCAGGTCAAAACCGGATGCAGCGCTTTGTGCGCCTGCGATGGCTGCTTCCACTTGTGCAGCACCATGCCCCGTCACCACTACGGCTGAGCGGGCCTGCAACTGCGCAGCCTGGTCCAGCACATGCGAAAGCAGCGCGCGCCCCGCCAGCTTTTGCAATACCTTGGGGTAGCGGCTTTTCATGCGCGTGCCTTTGCCGGCGGCCATGATGATGAGGTCGAGTTGCACGGTCATATCGATGGAAATGGGATGGTGTGAAGGCACAGCCCCTGCCAAGACGGGCGCTGCATGCCAAAGCGGGGAATTATCCGCCGCCCACAGGTATCTGTCGCCCTCCATTGGGAACGACACAGCACACTGCCGGGTTGGCGTCCCGGCAGGCTGTGCGTAACATGGCCGTCTTTCTCGCCCCTGGCTCTTCCAGCATGCCTCTCGTTCCTTCTGCCAGCCCTTCTCTGCCCCTGCGCACGCGCCCGATTGCCATCGGCCATGTGCGCGCCTTTCTGGCCGTGGCCCGGCATCTGAACTTCCGAGCGGCGGCGGAGGAGCTGTCCCTGACCCAATCGGCCGTAAGCCGGCAAATCCAGGGGCTGGAAGATGAGGTGGGCCTGTCCTTGTTTCTGCGTCACACCCGCGCCGTGGAGCTGACCAGTGCCGGCGCCCAGTTGCTGCGGGCCTGGACCCCGGCGGTGGAGCGCATAGATACCGCCGTGCGCAATGTGCGCCAGAACGCCGGCCGCAAAAGCGTGTCCATCACCACCTGGGCCAGCTTTGCGGCCATGTGGCTGATCCCCCGGCTGGAAGACTTTCAACGCCAGCACCCGGATATCGACATTCGCGTGGACACCACCGACAGCCTGGTGGATTTGGAAACCACCGATGTGGACCTGGCCATACGCTACAGCCGCCCCACGGCCGCACTGCGCAGCGCCACGGCATTGTTTGGCGAGCAACTGGCGGTGGTCGCCAGCCCCTGGCTGCTGCAATCCGCCAGCGCACCGCGCCAACCGCAAGACCTGGTCGACTGGAGCCTGATTGAAGCCACCGATGCTGACCAGCACCCCCATCTGCAGTGGCTGAGCTGGCACCGCTGGCTGCGCGACCAGGATTGCGCCGCCCTGCAGCCCCGCCGCTGGGTGTATCTGCGCTATGCCCACCAGATTGTGCAGGCCGCCCTGGCCGGCCAGGGCCTGGCCCTGACCCGGCTGCCCCTGGTGGCCGAAGCCTTGCGCGATGGCCGGCTGGTAGAAGTCTTTCCGCAGCAGCGCCTGGACTCCCCCCTGGCCTACTGGCTGCTGACCGGCCCGCGCAGCGCCCAGCGCCCGGAGGTGCAGGCTTTTTCCGACTGGCTGCAGCAGCAGGCCGAGGACACGCGCCAAGCCATGGGCACGGTGTCGGCTTAGCGAGAAGCTCTGCTGCAAAGTATCTGGATGTCCGCCGGAGCGGGCCTAAGCAGCCCTTCGGCCCCAGAGCCCTCTCCCGCACAACGCCCAGACGGGACTTCAGGCGCGGCGCGCGCCCGCAGGCAGCATCTGCATACGGCCAGGGAGCGCAACAAAGCATCAAGTGCCGTATGGGCGCCTCTAAACGGCTCACCCACCGAAGCCGCTGGACTTCGCTGCACGCCCACCCGTGCGTCAAGATAGCGGCGCAGCTCCCTCGACACTCCGTGAAACGGCTTAAGCCAGCGTCACGCGGGCAAACTTGCGCTTGCCCACTTGCAGCACAAAGGTTCCGGCCTCCAGCTTCAGGCCGCGGTCGCTGACCACATTGCCATCCACACGCACGCCGCCACCATCGATGAGGCGGTTGGCCTCACCAGTCGACGCCGCCAAATTGGCCTGCTTGACCAGCGCGCCAATGCCCATGGGCGCGCCGGACAGGCTCACTTCGGGGATGTCATCGGGGATACCGCCCTTGGAGCGGTTGATGAAGTCCTGCTCGGCCGCATCGGCCGCCGCCGCGCTGTGAAAGCGGGTGGTGATTTCCTTGGCCAGGGCCACCTTGGCATGCTTGGGATTGCCACCGGCCGCGATGTCGGCCTTGAGCTGGGCAATATGTTCCAGGCTCTGGAAGGACAGCAAGGTGTACCAGTCCCACATCAGCTCGTCCGAAATCGACAGCACCTTGGCAAACATGGTGTTGGCGTCTTCGGTGATGCCGATGTAGTTGTTCTTGGACTTGGACATTTTGTGCACACCGTCCAGGCCCACCAGCAGCGGCATGGTGAGCACGCACTGCGACTCCTGACCATATTCGGCCTGCAGATGGCGGCCCATCATCAGATTGAATTTCTGGTCGGTGCCGCCCATTTCCAGGTCGGCCTTCAGCGCCACGGAGTCATAGCCCTGCAGCAGCGGGTAGAGGAATTCGTGCAGGCTGATGGAGCTGCCGTCGGTGAAACGCGTATGGAAGTCGTTGCGCTCCATCATGCGGGCCACGGTGTACTTGGCCGACAGCTGAATCATGCCGCGCGCACCCAGCTGGTCACACCATTCGCTGTTGTAGCGCACCTCGGTCTTGGCCGGGTCCAGCACCTTGGCGGCCTGGGTGTAATAGGTTTCGGCGTTGGCCTTGATCTGCTCGGCAGTCAGGGGCGGGCGGGTGCTGTTGCGGCCCGATGGGTCGCCAATCAGCGTGGTGAAGTCGCCGATCAGGAAAATCACCTGGTGGCCCAGGTCCTGCAGCTGGCGCATTTTGTTGAGCACCACGGTGTGACCCAGGTGGATGTCGGGCGCCGTGGGGTCCAGCCCCAGTTTGATGCGCAGCGGCACGCCCGTGGCTTCGGACTTGGCCAGCTTCTGCACCCAGTCTTCCTTGGGCAGCAGCTCATCGACACCACGCAACGTCACTTCCAGCGCTCGCTCTACCGCTTCCGTCATCGGATATTTTTTCACACTATCTTGATTCATAAGGGTTTTCTTCGATGCTATAGAGGAGACGCCCGCTATACTCCGGGCTCGGTTGCAGTGGCGGATTCTAGTAGGCATCCCATTTCTACTCCGCCATATGGCTGCTGTCCGACATCCCCGCACAGCTAATGCCCACGCCAGTTGGCGCTTGGTGGTGGCTGTGCACAGACCCTAGGGACATCGTTTTGAAAGACCGCTTGATCACAGCTGGCAATGCTTTGCTTGCACGGCTGGCTCTTCTGGTGCAAACCCACCCCAAGCGCGTCACCTCCGGCCTGGCAGCCATGCTGCTCACAGGCGGTGGGGCGGCGTTTGCCGTGGCCTCGTTAGCCCCCACGCAACAAGACGTGCAGGTGCGCACCATCGCCCAACCGGTGGCCTCCCTCGCGGACGGCACCACCCTGGCCGATCTGGCCGACCTGAACCATTTCACCCTGTTCCGCAGCGACTATACGCGCAGCACGGACTCGGCCGAGGCCTTGCTGCAACGCATGGGCATTGCCGACCCCGTGGCGTCGTCCTTTCTGCGCAGCAATGAAACGATTCGCCAGCATCTGCTGGGCCGTGCCGGCCGCCTGGTTTCGGCAGAAGCCAGCAACGACCACCAGCTGCAACGCCTGACGGTCCGCTGGATCCTGAACGACGAGAGCAGCGACTTCCAGCGCCTGGTGGTCGAGCGCGACGCCAACGGCCAGTTCAGCGCCAAGGTGGAATCAGCGCCGCTGACCATCAACACCCGCCTGGCTGGCGGCGTGATCCGCAGCTCGCTGTTTGCCGCCACGGACGCCGCCTTCATCCCCGACAACGTGGCCGTGCAAATGGCCGATGTGCTATCCGGCAGCATCGACTTCCGCCGCGCACTGCGCAAAGAAGATCGCTTCTCGGTGGTCTACGAAAGCCTGGAAGCCGACGGCGAGCCCCTGCGCGCTGGCCGTCTGCTGAGTGTGGAGTTTCACAACAACGGCAAGACCCACCAGGCCATGTGGTACCAGCCCGAGGGCAGCAACCGCGGCAACTACTACGACCTGGATGGCCGCAGCCTGCGCCAAGCCTATATGGTCTCCCCGGTGGAGTTCTCGCGCGTTTCCAGCGGCTTTGCCATGCGTTTCCACCCCATCCAGAAGACCTGGAAGGCTCACCTGGGCACCGACTTCGCAGCCCCCACGGGCACCAAGGTGCGCACCATTGGTGATGGCGTGGTGGAATTCGCCGGCTGGCAAAACGGCTTTGGCAACGTGGTGTTCATCAAGCATGCCAACCGCGCCCACGAAACCGTTTACGCCCACCTGAGCCGCATCGACGTCAAGAAGGGTCAGAACGTGGAACAGGGCCAGAACGTGGGCGCCGTGGGCTCCACAGGCTGGGCCACCGGACCGCACCTGCATTTTGAGTTCCGCGTCAACGGCAAGCATGAGGACCCACAGGTAGTGATGGCCAAGGCCGCTGCCGAGGCGCCACTCAACCGCCAGAACGAAGCCGCCTTCAAGCAGCTCGCCTCCCAAATGCGCATGCAGCTGGATTCGGCTGCCACCATCCAGCAGGCCAGCGCCCAATAAGCGCCGCCGCTTCCACACAAAGGCCCTTCGGGGCCTTTGGTGTTTCCAGGCCATACTGCGCCCTTGCCCATCCGCCCTCCAACGCTCGCGCCCCGCACCATGACCCCGCTCACCGCCACTTCCGAATTGTTCATAGGCCTGATGTCCGGCACCTCGCTGGATGGCGTGGATGGCGTGCTGGTGGACCTGCACCAGGGCACACGCGTGCTGCAACATGCCAGCTGCGGTTTTGACAGCGGCTTGCGCGCCGAGCTGCTGGCCTTGAATACCCCTGGGGGCAGCGATGAACTGCACCGCGCCGCCCTGGCGGCCAACGCCCTGGTGGGCTGCTACGCCCAGGTGGTGCAGCAGCTACTACAGCGCAGCGGTGTGGCGGCCCAGCAGGTGGCAGCCATAGGCGCCCATGGCCAAACCGTGCGCCACCGGCCCCAGCTCTTCGATGGCACGGGCTATACGCTGCAGCTCAACGCGCCCGCCCTGCTGGCCGAACGTTGCGGCATCACCGTGGTGGCCGATTTGCGCAGCCGTGACCTGGCCGCTGGCGGCCAGGGTGCCCCGCTGGTGCCAGCCTTTCACCAGGGCGTTTTTGGCCGGGCTGGCGAGACCGTGCTGGTGCTCAACATCGGCGGCATTGCCAATCTCAGCGTGCTGGGCGCCGGTGGCTGCGTGCAAGGCTTTGACTGCGGCCCGGGCAATGCATTGATGGATGGCTGGTGCCTGCAGCACACCGGCCAGGCCTATGACGACGGCGGCCGCTGGGCCGCCTCCGGCCGTGTGCTGCCCGCGCTGCTGCAACGCCTGCTGAACCAGCCTTTTTTTGCCCAGCAACCACCCAAGAGCACGGGGCGCGACCTGTTCCATGCCGATTGGCTGGCAGCCCATCTGGCAGCCCTGCCCGAGGCTGCCCAGGCCGCACTGGTCGATATCCAGGCCACGCTGACCGAGCTCACCGCCGCCAGCTGTGCCGACGCCGTGCACCGCTGGGGCCGGAGCGGCCGCCGGCTGCTGGTCTGCGGTGGTGGCGCCTTGAACAGCCACCTGATGCAGCGCATTGCCACCCTGCTGCCCGGCGTGGCCGTGGGCAGCACGGCCGAACGCGGCCTGCCACCGCTGGAGGTGGAGGCAGCAGCCTTTGCCTGGCTGGCACGCCAATGCCTGCATGGCCTACCCGGCAATCTGCCCGCCGTCACCGGTGCGCGCGGGCCGCGTGTGCTGGGTGCCATCTACCCAGCATAAAGCTGAATATTTTCATAGCACCTTCAGCTCTCCACGCTTGCGATGCCATATGGTTTGCATCGCAATACAAGACATAGAACGCGAAGAGCGCTCCTGTTTTAATTGCCGCTATCGGCCCCAGGCCGCACGACCTCATCGTTGTCCAGCTGGCTGAACACCAGGGTGGCGGCCAGTGTCATCAGGCCCACGGTGACAAAAGTGGCTTGCAGGGCGCGCAGCGAGTGGTCGCCCAACACCGCCCACAGGTCCGAAAAGCCCGCCAGCAGCGCCCCCGCCAGGGCCACCCCCATGCCCATGGACAGCATTTGCACCATGGACAGCAGGCTGTTGCCACTGCTGGCGAACTCGCCCTCCACATCCTTGAGCGTGACCGAGTTCATGGCCGAGAACTGCATGGAGTTGATGCAGCCAAACACAAACAGCTGCACCAGCAGCAACCCCAGCGGCTGCGTGGGCGAACTCAGGCCAAACATGGCCAACACCAGGCCCAGCAGCACGGAGTTGACCTGTAGCACCCGCCGGTAGCCAAAGCGCTGCACCGTACTCACGGCATAGCGTTTGACTAGCATGCCGCCCACCACGGTGGACAGCATCATCAGCCCGGCATGAAAAGGCGACATGCCCAGCCCCACCTGCAGCAAGAGCGGAATCAGAAAAGGCGCAGCGCCGCTGCCAAAGCGGGCGAAGAGATTGCCCAGCAGACCCACGCGCAGCGAACGCACCTGGAACAGCGCGGGCGGAAACAGCGGCTGTGGCACCCGCAGCGCATGCATCCAGTAAGCGGCCAGACTGGCCATGCCAAACACCATCAACACCACCACCAGGGCCATACCCAGTCCCATCCCCGTCAGCCCGTCCAGCGCCACCGAGATGGACACCATGCCAAAGGACAGCAGGCCGTAGCCCCAGCCATCAAAGCTGCGGCGCGGCAGGGGCTCCCCCACCGGCATCCAGCGGCGCGTGGCCCACATGCCAAACAGGCCCACGGGCACATTGATCCAGAAGATCCAGTGCCAGCTGGCCACCTCCACCAGCGCACCGCCCAGCGTGGGGCCCAGCAGCGCACCCACCTGACCGGGAATGGCGATAAAGCTCATGGCACGGATGAAGTCCCCCTTGGGGTGGCTGCGCAGCACCGCCAGCCGCCCCACAGGCAGCATCATGGCCCCGCCCGCACCCTGCAGCACGCGTGCGGCCACCAGCAGATTCAGGCTGGGCGCCAGCGCGCACAGGATGGAGCCCAGCACAAACAAGGCAATCGCCGCACCGTAGACACGCCGGGTGCCAAAGCGGTCGGCCACCCAGCCCGAGGCGGGAATCAACATGGCCGTGGTCAACGAATAGGCCACGATCACGGTCTGCATCTTCAGCGGACTCTGCCCCAGCGACTGGGCCATGGCCGGCAGCGCGGTGTTGAGGATGGTGGCATCCAGCGATTGCAGAAAAAAGGCAATCGCCACCAGCCACAGCAGGCGTTCACGGTGTGACGCCAAGGGCGCAGGGGAAGCGGGAGAGGCGAAGACTTCAGGCATCAAGGCAAAGGCCGGGCGGCAGGCGTAAAAAAAGCCGCTGACAAGCAGCGGCTGCGAAGAGCGGGATGCCTGCGAACTGCAAAGGCATCCGAGGGATGGGGCAAGAACGCAGAATCAGCGCAACTTACACCGAGAAGCTGGAGCCGCAGCCGCAGGTGGTGCTGGCGTTGGGGTTCTTGATGACGAACTGCGCGCCCTGCAGGTCTTCCTTGTAGTCGATCTCGGCGCCCAGCAGATACTGGTAGCTCATGGCGTCGATCAACAGGGACACGCCATTCTTGGTCATGGTGGTGTCGTCTTCGTTGGTGATCTCATCGAAGGTAAAGCCGTACTGGAAGCCCGAGCAGCCGCCGCCCTGCACGAACACGCGCAGCTTCAGGTCGGGGTTGCCCTCTTCGGCGATCAGGTCTGCCACCTTGGCCGCAGCGCTGTCGGTAAAGAGAATCGGGGCGGGCATTTCGGTGATGGTGTTTTCGGCAACGGCGCTCATGGGGATACTCCGAGGAATCAATACGGGAAATGGTAATGCAGCGCGCTCGGGAATTCCCATGCGCCTGGGCTTTGCCGGCAGTGACAGTGGGGGCTTTGCCCGCGCTGCCTGCCTGTCTTTGGCCCACAAAAAAACCGCCAAGCCCGAAAGCGGTGGCGGTTTTTTCTGAAAGCGTGGCCGATTTGCATCGACCACCCTTCGGTAGACCCGGCGAATTAACGCTTGGAGAACTGCTTGGCGCGGCGTGCAGAACGCAGACCGACCTTCTTACGCTCGACTTCACGAGCGTCGCGGGTCACGTAACCAGCTTGGCTCAGGACGGGCTTCAGAGCCGCGTCATAGTCAATCAGAGCACGGGTGATACCGTGGCGGGCAGCGCCAGCCTGGCCGGATTCACCACCACCGTGGACGTTGATCTGGACGTCGAAAGCTTCGACATTGCCAGTCAGCACCAGGGGCTGCTTTGCGATCATGATGGAGGTTTCACGGCCGAAGTACTGCTGAATGTCTTTGCCATTCACAGTGATCTTGCCGGAGCCCTTCTTCAGAAATACACGGGCGACGCTGGACTTGCGACGGCCGGTACCATTGTTCCAATCACCAATCATCTAGGTCTCCTTAAATTTCCAGAGCCTTGGGCTGCTGAGCGGTATGGGGGTGCTCGGCACCGCCGTACACCTTCAGCTTCTTGATCATGGCGTAACCCAGAGGACCCTTGGGCAGCATGCCCTTGACGGCCTTCTCGAGTGCACGGCCAGGGAACTTGGCTTGCAGGTCGCGGAAGTTGGTGGCAGTGATGCCGCCGGGGAAACCGGAGTGACGGTAGTACACCTTGTCCAAGTTCTTGGTGCCAGTGACCTTGATCTTGGCGGCGTTGATGATGACGATGTAGTCACCGGTGTCAACGTGAGGTGTGTAAATGGCCTTGTGCTTGCCGCGCAGACGGAGTGCCACTTCGCTGGCGACACGTCCGAGCACCTTATCGGTGGCGTCAATCACAAACCACTCGTGTTGCACCTCAGCGGGCTTTGCGCTGAATGTAGACATGAGTTTTCTCTTTCAGAGGGTTTGGCTGGCCCTTTTCCGCGGTCGGCGCTTCTTCTTGAAAAAGGCAGATATGAAACCTGTCTTTTAAAGGAAGCCTCTTAGGCGGGGTTGTTAAAACCGAAGCTTTAACCTTCGCCGCGGGGCCATAAAATCGCTGCGAAGCTCTCCATTATACGAAATAGAGTCCAATACGGGCAAACACCCCTGCAACTGGCCATGTTTCCCCCTGGCTGGTGGCAGCCGCGCCACACTTGGCCCTGCCCGCACCGCCGTGCACAGCCCTGCATCGCGCGGCACGCTTCCCGATACACCCCATACCTTGCGGTCGCCCTGCGGCCCTTTTCCTGCACCACCATGTTCAGCTACCGCCACGCCTTCCATGCCGGCAACCATGCGGACGTGCTCAAGCACACCGTTTTGATTGCCACCCTGCAGCACCTGACGCAAAAGGAGACGGCGCTGACGGTGGTGGACACCCACGCCGGCGCCGGCCTGTATCGCCTGGATGGCGACTACGCCAGCACCAGCGGCGAAGCCAGCGAAGGCGTGCAGCGCCTGCTGGACACGCCACTGGACCAGCTGACGCCTGCGCTGCAGGACTATCTGCAGGTGTTGGCCAGCTTCAACCAGGGCAACAAGCTGCGCGTCTACCCCGGCTCGCCCTTCATCAGCAACAGCCTGCTGCGTCCGCAGGACAAGATGCATTTGTTCGAGCTGCACCCCACGGACTCGCGCACCCTGGCCGGAAACATCGCCCAGTTGGACCCAGGCAAACGCATTCTGATTGCCCAGGAAGATGGTTTTGGCGGCGTGAAGAAACTGCTGCCTCCGCCCTCGCGCCGTGGCCTGGTGCTGTGCGACCCCAGCTATGAAATCAAGACCGACTATGGCCGTGTGATCGACATGGTGCAGGACGCCCTGGTCCGCTTTGCCACCGGCACCTATGCCATCTGGTATCCCATCATCGCCCGCCAGGATGCGCATGATCTGCCACGCCGCCTCAAGACCATGGCCACCAAGGCCGGCAAGAGCTGGCTGCATGCCACGCTGACGGTGAAGTCCAGCAAGATGCAGTCCGCCGCCCTGTCCGCCACGGAAGACGAGCCCAGCAAGCGCCCCGGCCTGCCCGCCAGCGGCATGTTCCTGATCAATCCACCCTTCACCGTCAAGGAAAAGCTCAAGCAGTCGCTGCCGCAAATGGTCAAGCTGCTGGGCCAGGACAAGCACGCCGGCTTCACGCTGGAATCCGGCGGCTGAGGTCTCTTCCGGTACTTGGCGCACACCACGCCAGCCGCAGCGTGGTGTGTCCGACTTTTACCGCGCCTGCGCAGACCTGCTGCGCATAGGGCGCTCACTTTTTCTGAGGCTTGCTCTGCACGACCGGCTTGCTGGAAACGGTCTCGCGGTGCGCCTGCAAGGCCGCCCGGGCCGCTTCGCTCAGGCCGTCTATTGCGACATCCGAATCCTCATCGAGCTCGTCGCCCGGGCATTGCACCTCATCATCGGCCAGGGCCCACAGCTCTACCGGCTTGATGCCCAGGCCCATCATGCCCAGCTCCTCGGCGGCGGCCTGGCTCAGGTCGATCACACGGTTTTTTACGAACGGCCCCCGGTCGTTGATACGCACCACCACTGTTTTGCCGGTGGCCGCGCTGCGCACACACACGCGCGTACCAAAGGCCAGGGAAGGGTGGGCCGCCGTCAACGCGCCGCTGTCAAAGCGCTCGCCATTGGCCGTGCGCCGGCCGTGCAGGCCGGGGCCATACCAGGAGGCAATGCCTTTTTGGTCGCTGTCCCGTGCCTCAGGCGCGAGTTGGGCTGCCGGGTCGGGCTGATCGCTGAGTGGCGCAGGCTTGGGGGCGACCTTGGCCAGGGCTTCAGCGCCGGCACGGTCATGGCGCCACCAGCCCCAGCGGCCTGGGCGGGCATTGCCCGCATCGGCGGCCGGATTGACCTGGTTGGCGGCGGTGCTCGGCGCAGCAGAAGGAACCACAGCCGCAGTTGACGTGGAGGGCGGCGCGGGTGGCAGCGGTGCGCAGCCGCTGAGCAGCAGCGCCGCACCCCACAGCGCTACCCAGCGGTAGCGTGCAGTCTCGGGCTCTTGCCCGATGTTCTGGCAGATGGATGGCATGCAGTGTCCTCTGTCTCGCACAGACGGCAGGCACCGCACACCATAGACAAGGCAGCGCGCGCAATGCGCGTCTGTTACAGGCCGAGGCGGCGGCACAGCTCCAAGGTCGCTGCGCTCTGGTTCATGGTGTAGAAGTGCAAGCCCGGCGCGCCTTGGCTGCGCAGCTGCTCGCACAGGTGCGTGACCACGTCCAGGCCAAAGGCACGGAGGGAAGCCACGTCGTCCCCGAAGGCCTGCAGACGCAGGCGAATCCAGCGGGGAATCTCAGCGCCGGTCGCATCGGAAAAGCGCATGAGTTGGGAAGAATTGGTGATCGGCATGATACCCGGCACGACCGGCACCGCAATCCCCAGCTTGCCAATTCCTTCCACGAAGCGGTAGTAGGCATCCGCATTGAAGAAGTACTGGGTGATGGCGGAATCGGCACCCGCCTTGACCTTGGCAGCAAAGGCCTGCAGGTCGGCCTCGGGGCTGCGCGCCTGGGGATGGGTTTCGGGATAGGCCGCCACTTCGATATGGAAGGCATCACCGAATTCCTGGCGGATAAAGGCCACCAGATCGCTGGAATATTGGAACTCGCCGCCCAGGCCGTAGCCGCTGGGCAGATCGCCCCGCAGCGCCACGATGCGGCGCACGCCCATGGCTTTCAGCTGCGTCAGTTCCTCACGCACCTTGGCATGCGTGGCCCCCACGCAGGAGAAATGCGAGGCCGCGGCCATGCCCTCATCCAGGATGGCGCGCACCATGCGGAAAGTGCCCTCTTGCGTGGAGCCGCCGGCGCCGTAGGTGACCGAGCAGAACTCGGGCTGGCGCGCATACAGCTGCTGGCGCACCAGCTCATGCTTGGTCGCACCTTCGGGGGTCTTGGTGGGGAAAAACTCAAAGCTGACGGGAAAGCTCATGCGGGTCTCCGTAGGATTTTTGTATGGCGTTGCGGCAGCGCTGCCTTACCCAGGTAGTCCCAGCCAGAGGCCTGGGCTACCCCGCAGCCGAGGCGCCGCTCCCGGGGGGGAAGCGCCGCAGCTGCGCAAGGGGATGTTTATGCGTTGCGTTTTTTCTGCTTGGAGCGAGCAGGGCCGGGCTGACCAAAACTGGCCACCTCGGGGTCTTCGTACAGCTCCTGCGCGCTGCGCTTGGCGCGGACCTCAGCCCGCGACGGGCGTTTGGCCGCAGCCTTTGCCACCGGCTTGGCGGGCGCATCTTCAGCCTCCAGGCTGGGCAAGGCCTTGATCTCAGCGCCTTGTTGGGCCAGGACGAAGAACTCATGGTTGCCGTCACCGCCTTCAATGGGCGAATCCAGCCAGGCCTTGACCGTCAGACCCAAGGACTCCAGGCAGGTGCGAATGCGCTGCTCCACCTCGGCATACAAGGCGGTATCGCGCACGATGCCACCCTTGCCCACCTGGCCGGGCTGCAGCTCGAACTGGGGTTTGACCAGCATCAGCAAATGGCCGTGGGGTTTGAGCAGCTGCACGGCGGCGGGCAGCACCAGGGTCAGCGAGATAAAGGACACATCGCCGGTGACAAAGTCGAACGCGGGCGTGAGGTCGATATGTTCGGTACCGGGCTTGCGGCGGTATTCCACCGGGCGCGAACCTTCGGCCCTGGCGCGTGCCATGGCAGCGCGCTCGGCCTTGAAGGCTTCGACATCCTGCTCCTTGGCGTCGTCGCTGTCGTCATAGTCTTCATCGACCTGGCCACCGTTGCGCATCCAGGCATAGGGTGCCTGCGGCTGGGTGTCGTTGTCCTCTTCTTCCTCGACGACTTCCGACAGCGCCAGATCGCAGGCGGCTTCCAGCGCAGCCGCCGTCATGGCGCGGGCATTCAGCCCTTCCACGCACACCACGCGAGCGTCCGAGCGCAGGCGCTCATGCAGCTGGCCATGGCCCACGTCCACACCAATCACCTGTGTCGCACCGGCTTGCAGCAAGCAATCGGTAAAGCCTCCCGTGCTCTGGCCCACGTCCAGGCAGCGCAGCCCGGCCACCGAAAGGCCGGTGGCCGCCAATGCACCTTCGAGCTTCAAGCCACCGCGCGAGATGTACTTGGCCTCGGCCGCATCCAACAGCTGCAACTCGGCGCCGGCAGGGATCTCGTCACCGTTTTTGACCACTTTTTTCCAGGGTGCCAGAGGCGTCAAACGCCACTCCACGCCACTGGCAATCAGGCGCTGGGCCTGGGAGCGCGTGGTCGCATGACCGGCTTCTACTAAAAATACATCTGCGCGCATCGCGTCGCTCTCCAGGAATATCTCGGTTATCTATGGCGCCAGACCCTAAATACTGGCGCGCCCCAGCTCAGAGACAGCGAGCAAGGGCCGCCCCGCAGCGAGGCTGTCGTCCCCCTCCGGCGAAGCCAGAGAGGGGGAAGGCGCAAAGCGCCTCAGGGGGTGTTAATAACGGTATGTTTCAGGCTTGTAAGGGCCTTCTTTTTTCACGCCGATGTAATCGGCCTGATCCTGGCTCAGCACGGTCAGCTGGGCACCCACCTTCTTCAGGTGCAGGCGGGCCACTTTTTCGTCCAGGATCTTGGGCAACACATAGACCTTGCCCACTTCGTAGGCATCGGGGCGGGTGAACAGCTCGATCTGCGCCAGGGTCTGGTTGGCAAAGGAGTTGGACATCACAAAGCTGGGGTGGCCGGTGGCGCAGCCCAGGTTCACCAGACGGCCCTTGGCCAGCAGAATGATCTTCTTGCCATCGGGGAAAGTGATGTGGTCCACCTGGGGCTTGATCTCTTCCCACTCGTACTTCTCGATCGACGCCACGTCGATTTCATTGTCAAAGTGACCGATGTTGCAGACGATGGCTTCGTCCTTCATGGCGATCATGTGCTCGTGGCGAATGATGTCCTTGTTGCCGGTGGTGGTCACGAAGATGTCGCACTTGTCAGCGGCGTACTCCATGGTCACGACCTTATAGCCTTCCATGGCAGCCTGCAGGGCATTGATGGGGTCAATCTCGGTGACCCACACTTGGGCACGCAGGGCTTGCAGGGCCTGGGCACAGCCCTTGCCCACGTCACCGTAGCCGGCGACCACAGCCACCTTGCCGGCGATCATCACGTCGGTGGCGCGCTTGATGCCGTCCACCAGCGATTCGCGGCAGCCGTACAGATTGTCGAACTTGGACTTGGTCACCGAGTCGTTGACGTTGATGGCACGGAACAGCAGCGTGCCCTTGGCCGACATTTCGTTCAGGCGGTGCACACCGGTGGTGGTTTCCTCGGTCACACCCAGGATGTGGGCGCTCTTGCGGCTGTACCAGGTGGGGTCCACCGCCAGCTTGACCTTGATGGCGGCGAAGACGATCTTTTCTTCTTCCGAACCGGGGTTGGCCAGCACAGAGAGGTCCTTCTCGGCCTTCTTGCCCAGATGCATCAGCATGGTGGCATCGCCGCCATCGTCCAGGATCATGTTCGGGCCTTCGCCCTCGGTGTCCTTGGCGCCGAATTCAAAGATGGCGTGGGTGTAGTCCCAGTAGTCCTTCAGCGATTCGCCCTTGATGGCGTAGACCGGCACGCCGGTTTCGGCGATGGCGGCTGCGGCATGGTCCTGGGTGGAGAAGATGTTGCACGAGGCCCAGCGCACTTGCGCGCCCAGAGCCGTCAGCGTCTCGATCAGCACTGCGGTCTGGATGGTCATGTGCAGCGAGCCGGTGATGCGCGCGCCCTTCAGCGGCTGGGCAGCGGCGAACTCTTCGCGCACAGCCATCAGGCCGGGCATCTCGGTTTCGGCGATCTTGATTTCCTTGCGGCCCCAGGCGGCCAGGGAAATATCGGTGATCGCGGAGTCAGCAGGATTGAATCGAACAGCAGCGTTCATGGTTTTCTCCAAAAAATGAATGAAAAACCACGTTCTGCGGGGGACTTTGAATGAACCTCACCGCACAGAAAGCGTGGGTGAGCGTCGTTGCAATGAAAATCCGAGCCTCACGCCCCGCTCACACTGGGGGCGCTGCAACGCTCCTCGGACAGGCCGCGATTATACGGGCTGCGCCGCATCCGGCAGCCAGACCGGCCAGCCGATGTGACGTGATTAAGGATGCGCTGAAGCGCCGCCCTCTTCCGCCCTGTGCCGCTGGCTGGCCGTATGCAGGCGCAGGATTTGCTGGAATTTCGGGCATTCCAGATGCTGGGGCGCCGGGCATTGCGCCACATGGCGCAGGCCTTCGCGCAGCGCCGTCATGCGACGAATGCTGCGGTCCAGCTCGTCGGCCTTGCGCTCCAGCGCCTGGCGGTCCACCACCAGGCTGCCGCCATCGCCCAGCATCTGGCGAATTTCCGCCAGCGAAAAGCCCGCCGTACGCCCCAGGGTGATCAAGGCCAGCTGCTGCAAGACCTGGGGCTGGTATTGGCGGCGCAAGCCATGGCGACCCGCAGCGGCAATCAAGCCCTGGGCTTCGTAATAGCGCAAGGTGGAGGCGGCCAGCCCCGTGCGCCGCACCACATCTCCTATATCAACCAACATGGGGGCTTGACTTGAAGTCGGCTTGAGTTTGCATAGTGGGATTTTTCAGCATCTTGCTTCTTCTTGTTTGCGCGAGCGTTCCATGAGCTTTACTGACCCCATTGTCACCCTCCAAACCATCGCCATGGGCATAGGCGCCACCATCGCCACCGACTTATGGGCTGCGGCGCGCAAGCGCCTGCTGGGCGTGCCTGCACTCGACTACGCCCTGGTCGGCCGCTGGATTGCCCATATGCCCCATGGCCGTTTTGCCCACGCACCCATTGGTGCCGCGGCGCCCAAGGCCTTTGAGGCAGTTCTGGGCTGGGCCGTACATTTTCTGACCGGTATCGCTTTTGCCGCTGGCCTGGTGCTGTGGCAGGGCAGCGCCTGGCTGGCCACCCCTAGTTTGCTGCCGGCCTTGCTGTTCGGTACGGCCACGGTGGTGTTCCCGTTTTTTGTGATGCAACCCGCCCTGGGTGCAGGCTGGGCCGCCAGCCGCGCGCCGCGCCCCTGGCTGGCCCGTATGCACAGCCTGGTCATGCATGCCGTCTTTGGACTGGGCTTGTACGCCTGCGCCTTGCTGATCCGCTAACTAGCCAGCCCCACCAAGCGATAGCCCACCTGCAGCTCGGTGATCAAATGCCGGGGCTGGGCCGCATCGGCCTCCACCTTTTGCCGCAGATTGGCCATGTGCACACGCAGATAGTGCGGCCGGTCCAGGTATTCCGGCCCCCAGACCTGCAGCAGCAGCTGGCGGTGGGTCAGCACCCTGCCATGGCCTGCAATCAGCGCCGCCAGCAGGCGAAATTCGATGGGAGTCAGGTGCACGGGCTCGCCGGCACGCGCCACCTCATGGGTGGCCAGGTCCACCACCACCGCACCAAACTGCACGCGGCTACCGGGCTTGTCTGCAGCCTGCCCCTGCTGGCGGCGGCGCAGCAGCACGCGCAAGCGCGCCAGCAGCTCGGGCACGCCAAAGGGCTTGGTCAGATAGTCGTCGGCACCGGCATCCAGCACGGCCACTTTTTCTTCCTCGCGCTCTCGGGCCGAGAGCACCAGAATCGGCAAGGCGCTCCAGCTGCGCAGCTCGGCGATCACTGTTTTTCCATCCGCATCGGGCAGGCCCAGGTCCAGCACCACGGCATCGGGCTGGCGGCTGGCGGCTTCGATCAGGCCGCGCTTGGCCGTATCGGCCTCGAAGACCTGCCAGCCCTCGTCCTCCAATGCCAGGCGCACAAAGCGGCGAATGCTGGCCTCATCTTCAATGAGCAAAATGCGGGGGGCGGTGGCAGTCATGTGCATGATTTTGACAAAAGTCGCACCACGCGCACGACAGGGGCAGCAAACCCCTGAGAGCTCTCGTACTTCGCTACATTCCACACCCATGTCTGCAACCTCCTCCCACCCTGCGGCCCATATCCGGGGCTGGTGTCCCGGTGCCTGGCAGCCCATGGCCTCCGGCGATGGGTTGGTAGTGCGCGTGCGCCCGCCACTGGGCCGGCTCACGGCCCAGCAGGCCTTGCTGCTGGCACAACTGGCCCAGGACCATGGCGGCGGCCTGCTGGAGCTCACCAGCCGGGCCAATGTGCAGCTGCGCGGCATCGCCCCCGATCGCCATCGCGTGGTGCTGCAGGCCCTGGCCGCGCAAGACCTGCTGGACAGCGATGCACGCACGGAGCGGCTGCGCAATCTGGTCATTGATCCGCTGTGGCGCGCGGGTGACGGCGTGCAGGCGCTGGCCCAGGCCTTGCAAGCCGCGCTGTCACAGGCGCCAGACCTGGACGCCCTGCCCGCCAAATTCGGCTTTTCCATTGCCAGCGGCCACCATGCCGGCCTGGCCCAGGTGGCCGCCGATGTGCGCCTGCAGGCCAGCACCGGCCAGGCCTGGCTGGTACAGGCCGAGGGCCAGGCCATGGCCTGGAAGGCCCCATCGCCCCAACAGGCTGTGGAGGCGGCCCTGGCCCTGGCCCGCTGGTGCGCCACACAGGCCCTGGCCCGGCGATCGCAGGGACTGCACCCAGGGCGCTTGTCCCGCCTGCTGCAGGACTGGCAGGCAGAACATGCAGCCCTGCCCGTTCTCCCCCAGCTACAACTCTCCCTGCAACCCGTCTGCACCAGCAGCAGCGATGCCCCCCCGCCCGGTTGGCAAGCCGGCCTGGGCCTGCTGGTGGCCGCGCCACTGGGCCGTGTGACGGCATCTGCGCTGGCCCGCCTGGCCAGCACCCACGCTGGCGGCCTGCGCCCGACACCCTGGCGCATGCTGCTGGTCGAAGGGATAGACCACGCTGGCGCCGAGGCTGCGGGCCTGGACGATGCCCAGCACTGGATGAACAGCGCCTCCGACGCCAGGCTGCGCGTCTCGGCCTGCACCGGCGCCCCCGGCTGCCAGCAGGCGCTGGCCCCGACCCAGGCATTGGCACTGGCGCTAGCACCCCATGTGCCGCAGGGTGCCCATCTGCATGTCTCGGGCTGCGCCAAAGGCTGTGCGCGCCAGCAGCCGGCCACGGTCACGCTGCGGGCGCAGGCAGGCGACAAGGCCCCCATGTTTGAAGTGATTCGCCACGGCACCGCGCATGGCCTTGCCGATGCGGCCTGGGAGGCAGCCACTCTGCGCGACAATCCCGGGCTGCTGTTTGAAGAAATCTAATGGTTCATACCTACGAAACCAATGGTGCCGAAATCTATCGGCAGTCCTTTGCCACCATACGCCGCGAGGCCGACCTGGCCCGCTTCACCCCGGGTGAAGAGCGCGTGGTGGTGCGCATGATTCACGCCGCCGGCATGGTGGAGCTGGCGCCCCATGTGCAGCTCTCGCCCGGCATGTATGAGGCCGGCCAGCGGGCGCTGCAGGCCGGTGCTCCCGTGCTCTGCGATGTGCGCATGGTCAGCGAAGGCATTACCCGCTCGCGCCTGCCTGCGAGCAACCCGGTGATCTGCACGCTGCATGAAGACGGCGTGGCCGAGCTCGCGCACAAACTCAGCACCACGCGCAGCGCTGCAGCGCTGGAGCTGTGGCGCCCCCACCTGGCCGGCGCCGTGGTGGCCATAGGCAATGCGCCCACGGCCCTGTTCCACCTGCTCAACATGCTGCAAGACCCCAACTGCCCGCGCCCCGCCGCCATCATCGGCTGCCCCGTGGGCTTTATCGGCGCGGCCGAATCCAAAGAGGCGCTGATGCAGGACCTGCCCGTGCCTTCGATGATTGTGCGTGGCCGCCTGGGTGGCTCGGCCATGACGGTGGCCGCCATCAACGCCCTGGCCAGCCATGTCGAATAAACCGCAAAACCTGGCGCAGAGCGCCGCTCCCGGCGTCATCTGCGTGGGACTGGGCCCGGGCGATCCGGAACTCATGAGCGTCAAGGCCGATCGCCTGGTGCGCGGCGCACGCCATGTGGCCTTTTTCCGCAAAAAAGGCCGGCCCGGCAAGGCCAGGCAATTGGTGGACGGGCTCCTCCGCAGCGAGGCCAGCGAATACGCCATGGAGTACCCGGTGACCACCGAGATCCCGGTAGACAGCCCCGAGTACGTGCAGCTGCTCTCGCGCTTTTATGACGACTGGTGTCTGCGCCTGGCCGAACTGGCCAAGCAAGAACAGGTGATCGTGCTGTGCGAGGGCGACCCCTTTCTCTACGGCTCCTTTATGCACCTCTACACCCGGCTGCGCGAGCGCGGCGATGTGGGGCTGCAGGTGGTGCCCGGCATTCCCGGCATGGTGGGCTGCTGGCATGCCACGGGCCAGCCCATTACCTGGGGCGACGATGTGCTGGGCGTGATGACGGGCACCCTCTCCGAAGATGAACTGGTGCGGCGCATGGAGACTGCCGACGCCCTGGTGGTAATGAAGGTGGGCCGCAATCTGCCGCGCATACGCCGCGCCCTGGTGCGTGCCGGCCGGCTGGAGTCCGCCTGGCTGGTGCAAAACGGCAGCACCGCCAACGAGCAGGTGGAGCGGCTGGCCGAGGTTGGCGACGAGGTCTGCCCTTATTTCGCCATCGTGCTGGTCCATGGCCAGGGCCGCAGGCCGGAGGCCGCATGGTGATCCCCGCAACCGCAGGCCGGCTGTACATTGCCGGCCTGGGCCCGGGCGATCTGGCCCAGATCACACCAGCCGTGCGCGAGGCCCTGCTGGCCGCCGACGAGGTGGTCGGCTATTTCCCCTATGTGGCCAGGGTCCAGGCGCTGCTGGCGCAAGAAGCGACCGCCCAGGCACCGGACCAGGCCGTGCAATGGCATGCCTCGGACAACCGTGTGGAGCTGGAGCGTGCCCGCCAGGCCCTTGCGCTGGCGGCCCAGGGCCGGCAGGTGGTGGTGGTGTCCTCGGGCGACCCGGGCGTCTTTGCCATGGCCTCGGCCGTGTTCGAGGCCATGGAGGCCGTCGACGCGCCCCCGGCCTGGCTGGCGCTGGATGTGCAGGTGCTGCCCGGCGTCACCGCCATGCTGGCCGCCGCAGCCCGTGCCGGCGCGCCCCTGGGCCATGATTTTTGCTGCATCAATCTGTCGGACAACCTCAAGCCCTGGCCGGTGATTGCCCGCCGCGTGCAGCTGGCGGCCGAGGCCGACTTTGCCATGGCTTTTTACAACCCGCGCTCGCGCAGCCGACCCGAGGGTTTTGTGCGCCTGCTGGAGCTGTTGCGCGCACATTGCGAGCCCCAGCGCCTGCTGGTCTTTGCCCGTGCCGTGTCCACGTCCGACGAGACCTTGCAGGTCTGCACGCTGGAGCAGGCCCAGCCCGAGATGGCCGATATGCGCACAGTGGTGTTGGTGGGAAACAGCAGCACGCGCCGCGTGGGCCGCTGGATCTATACGCCGCGCCACTATGGCCCAGTAGACGGCGCCGTAGGCGTCACACCCGACGGCAGCACACCGTAACTCAGCCAATGCAGCACGGCACCCACGTCTTCGGTGCGCGGCCGGTCCGGCAAGGCTGGCCGCTGCACCATCACCACGGGCAGGCCCAGGCGGCGCGCGGCATCGAGCTTGCCACGCGTGGCCTCGCCGCCGGCGTTCTTGGCCACCAGCCATTCAATGCCGTGCTGTTGCAGCAAGGCCAGGTCATCTGCCTCGCTAAAGGGGCCGCGCCCTGTCACCACGGTGTGCTGCGGCAACGCAATGCTCCCGGGCTCGGGTCTGTCCACCAAACGCAGCAGATAGTGGTGCTGAGGGCGCACGCTGAAAGCATCGAGCTGCTTGCGCCCTACGGCCAGAAACACACGCGCAGCCGCCTCGGGCAAGGCCTGGGCTGCCTCGGCCATATCGGCCACCGCTATCCAGCGATCGCCAGCCTGGGCCTGCCAGGGCGCGCGCTCCAGGGCCAGCAGCGGCGTGCCGGTGGCCGCGCAGGCGGCACAGGCATTGCGGCTCATCTGGGCGGCAAAAGGGTGGGTGGCATCGACCACATGGCTGATGCCCTGCGTGCGAATGAACTGCGCCAACCCATCCGCACCGCCAAAGCCGCCGCTGCGTGTGGGCAAGGGCTGGGCCAGCGGCGCCTGGGTCACACCGGCATACGAGAACAAGGCTGGCACCGCCGCGCGGTGCAAGGCCTGGGACAGTTGGCTGGCGCCGCTGGTGCCACCCAGCAGGAGAACTTGCGTCATGACTGATCCGTGGTTGAGTGTGATAGGGCTGAACGAAGACGGTCTGCCTGGGCTTTCCCCCGCAGCCCGCCAGGCGCTGGACAGCGCCGAGCTGGTCTTTGGCGGCCCACGCCACCTGGCGCTGGCCGAGGTGGGCGAACGCGGCCAGCCCTGGCCCCAGCCCTTTGACCTGGCACCGGTGCTGGCCCAGCGCGGCAAGCGCGTGGCCGTGCTGGCCTCGGGCGATCCCTTCTGGTTTGGCGCCGGCGGCAGTCTGGCAGCCAAGCTGCCGCCCCAGGAATGGCGCTGCTTTGCCCAAACCTCGACATTCTCGCTGCTGGCGGCACGTCTGGGCTGGAGGCTGGAAGCCACCGACTGCCTGGGCCTGCACGCCAGCCCGCTGGAACAGCTGCTGCCGCGCCTGGCACCCGGCCGCCAGCTCATCACCCTGCTGCGCGATGGCGCCGCCGTGGAACAGTTGGCGCAGTGGCTGACGCGCGAAGGCTGGGGCGCCAGCCAGCTGTGGGTCATGGAATCCGTGGGCGGGCCGCGCGAGCGCTGCCGCATGCTGCGTGCCGACACGGCCGCCGAGGCCCTTGCCGCAGACCCCGCGCAAGCCCCGGTGACCGTGGGCCTGCTGGCCCAGGGCGGATCGGCCCTGCCCCAGGTGCCCGGCCGGCCCGATGCCTGGTATGCCCATGACGGTCAGATCACCAAGGCGCCAGTGCGCGCGCTGACGCTGTCCGCCCTGGCACCCCGCCGTGGCGAGCGGCTGTGGGATTTGGGCAGCGGCTCGGGCTCGGTGGCGGTGGAATGGTGTCTGGCCGGCGGCACCGCCGTCAGCGTGGAACAGCATGCGCAGCGCGTGGCCAATATCCACACCAATGCCGCGCGCTTTGGTCTGCAGAAAAGCCTGCAGGTGGTGCATGGCAGCTCTGCCGATGCTCTGCCCCAGCTCCAGCTGCCCACACCCCAGGCCGTGTTTGTGGGTGGCGGTTTTGATGCAGCACTGTTCGCCGCCCTGCGCCAGCACATGCCTGCGGGCTGCCGCCTGGTGGTGAATGCCGTGACGCTGGAAACCCAGGCCCTGCTGGTGCAACTGCAGGGCGAGCTGGGCGGCAAACTGCTGAAGCTGGAACTGTCCAGCGCCGTGCCTTTGGGCCGCATGCGCAGCTGGCAGGCCGCACGCCCGCTGCTGCAATGGAGCTGGCAGGCATGAGGGATCACGCCTGCCTGGTGCTGGGCCTCGGGCTGCGCGCCCAGGCCCAGGCCAGCGATGTGCAAGCGCTGTGGCTGCGGGCCCAGACCGCCCTGCCGGCACTGCAGCGTTTCTGTGCGGTTGCGGTGCTGCAAGGCAAGGAGCAGCACCCCGCCCTGCGCGAATGGAGGGCTGCCCTGCTCTTTGACACCACCCTGGTGGCCGTGCCTGCCCAGGATTTGCCTGGCCAGCCCGTGGCCACCCAATCGGCACGCCTTCTTGCGCGCTATGGCACCGGCAGCGTGGCCGAGGCCGTGGCCCTGAGCGCCGCAGGCCCGGCGTCCACCCTGCTGCTGCCCCGCATGGTGGCGGACGATGGCGGTGCCACCCTGGCCGCTGCCCTGCGCCGCAGCGGCCCCCTCAACTGTTGTCTGGCAGCCGCCCGCGCTGTCACTGAAAGCCAAGGAGTTACGGCATGACCGTGCATTTCATCGGTGCCGGCCCCGGCGCCGCCGACCTGATTACCGTGCGCGGCCGCGACCTGATGGCGCGCTGCCCCGTCTGCCTGTATGCAGGCTCGCTGATTCCACGCGAGCTGCTGGCGCATTGCCCTCCCGGCGCCCGCATCATCAACACCGCAGCCATGAGCCTGGAGGACATCGTGGCCGAAATCGCCGCTGCCGAGGCCCGTGGCGAAGACGTGGCACGCCTGCATTCCGGCGACCTGTCTGTATGGTCGGCCATGGGCGAACAGCTGCGCCGCCTGCGCGCTTTAGGCATTGCCTATACCGTGACGCCAGGCGTTCCCTCGTTTGCCGCTGCGGCCGCCACGCTGAGCGCCGAGCTGACCCTGCCCGGCCTGTGCCAGTCCGTGGTGCTGACCCGCACCTCGGGCCGCGCCACGGCCATGCCCGAGGGCGAAAACCTGGCCGCATTCGCCGCCACGGGCGCGGTGCTGGCGATTCATTTGTCCATCCATGTGGCCGAGAAAGTGCAGGCTGAGCTGCTGCCGCATTACGGCGCCGACTGCCCGGCCGCCATCGTCTGGCGCGCCAGCTGGCCCGATGAAACCGTGGTGCGCACCACCGTGGGCGCGCTGGCCCAGGCCGTGGCCACCAGCATGGAGCGCACGGCCATCATGCTGGTGGGCCGCAGCATCAGCGCCGAAGACTTTGGCGAAAGCCGCCTCTACGCCGCCGATTACGACCGCCGCTACCGCCCTCTGGGCACGGAGCCGCGCTTTCCCGGCAACGGCCAGGCTGTAGATACCGCCACCGACCGGCCCTTGACCAGCTCCTCGCTCTCCGAAGGCCAGGCATGAGCCACACCCTGCCTCCCGTGGCGCTGACGCTGATTGGCATTGGCACCGGCAACCCTGATCACCTCACGCGCCAGGCCATCCACGCCATGCAGGCGGCCGACCTCATCCTGCTGCCCCACAAGGGCGAGGACAAGGCCGAGCTGGCCGCCCTGCGCCAGCAGCTGTGCGATGCCGTGCTGCCCCCCGCTTCGGCCACCCGCGTTGCCGGCTTCGACATGCCGCTGCGCCGCAGCCAGGGCGATGACTATCTGGAGCAGGTCAACGAATGGCATGCAGCCATCACCGAGCGCTGGCAGGCCGCCATGGCCGACGCACTGGCCGCAGGCCTGGCAGCACGCGCAGCGGATGGGGTGCTGCAGCTGGCCCTGCTGGTCTGGGGCGACCCATCGCTGTATGACAGCACGCTGCGCATTGCCGCACGCATGCGGCCTGCCCCGCAGCAGGTGACCGTGGTGGCAGGCATCACCGCCATGCAGGCCCTGACCGCCGCCCATGCCATTCCCGTCAACGACATAGGCCAGCCCTTTGTGGTGACCACGGGCCGACAACTGCGCGAACACGGCTGGCCAGCCGGCGTGGACACCATGGTGGTGATGCTGGATGGGCAGTGCAGCTTCACCGCCCTGCCCGCCGCGCTGGCGCGCGAAGTGCAGATCTGGTGGGGCGCCTATCTGGGCATGCCGCAGCAGCTGCTGGACCATGGCCCGCTGGCGGAGGTGGCCCAGCGCATCGTGGCCACCCGCGCGGCTGCGCGGGCCGAGCATGGCTGGATCATGGACATCTACTTGCTGCGCAAAAGCCCTGCGGATGGGGATCCCATCGGATAACGCGGCGGGGAGCCGCAGACCGTGCTGCAGCAGGGTAAAGCGCCCCCACAACGGGAGGCGATTGAAGGCAAGGCCGCATCAATCCAGCGCCGGCTGCTCCAGCACCGGCAGGGCGATGACAAACACGGCACCAGGGCCGGGCTGGGCCGCATAGGCCGTGAGGCTTCCGCCATGGGCCTGGACAATGCGCCGCCCCAGGGCCAGGCCCAGCCCTATGCCAAAGATGCTGGATTCCGCGCTGCCACGGGTAAAGGGCTCGAACAGTTGCTCCTGCTCCAGATGTGCGGGCAGACCTGGCCCGGCGTCGGCCACCTGCAGCTGCAGCTGCCCACCGTCCACAAGGGCCACGATCTGCAGGCCCGTGCCGGCCGGCGTGTATTTGCAGGCGTTGTCCAGCAGATTGACCAGCACCCGCTCCAGCATGGCGGCATCTATCCACAGCAGTGGCAAGCCTGCCGGCAAGTCGGTGTGCACCGGGTGATCTGCCAGGCGCTCACGCATCTGCGCCAAGGCGCTGCCCACCAGCTCTTCCACGGGCACCCAGGCCTGCTGCAAATGCACCCCGCCTTGCTGCAGGCGCGCCATGGCCAGCAGGTTGTCCACCAGCTGCTGCAAGGCCTGGGCCTGGTTGCGGATCTGCAGCAGCATGTCATGGGCCGGCCCCGGCGGTGCATGGGGCAGGGCCACCTGGGCCGCACCCAGAATGCCAGTGAGCGGCGTGCGCAAATCATGCGACACCGCAGACAGCAGCGTGTTGCGCATGCGCTCGCCCTCCATGGCCACCTGGGTCTGCTGGGCCACTTCCACAAAATGCTGGCGCTCCAGCGCCAGCGCAATCTGGCTGGCACAGGCGTCCAGCAGGCGGCGCTCTTCGGGCACGCGCAGGCGCTGGGGCGCACGCAGCTGCAGCGCCAGCACCCCACGCGCACGCACCGGGGCCATCAGCGGCACATACAGCGCCGGCGCGGCGGCCAGGGTGTCCGTGCCCCAGCCCGCCATCTGGCCATGCTCCATGCACCAGCGCGCCACGCTGGGGTCGATCACGCCTTCGCTGCCGCGCACCTGCTGCAGCCGCTCCTCGCTGTCCGGCAGCAGCAGTCCCACCTGCGCATCGAACACCCCTGACAAGGTGGAAAGTGCAATCTGTGTGACCTGAGCCTGCGTCAGCGCACCCGACAGATCCCGCGCCAGCCGCGCCAAGGCGCCGGCACGGCGCTCGCGCTCGGCCGCCACCCGCGCCTCATGCCGCAGCCTGGCCATCAACTGGCCGCAGACCAGGGCCACGCCCAGCATCAGGCAGAAGGTAAACAGATACTGGGTGTCGTTGACGCTGAAGGAGCTGCGCGGCGGCACAAAGTAAAAATCGAACAGCAGCACCGACAGCAGCGCCGCCCAGGCTCCAGGCCCCCGGCCCCAGCGCAGGGACGACAACACCACCACCAGCAGGAACAACATGACCACGTTCGCCGGGTCAAACACCTGCAGCAGCAGCTCGGCCACGGCCGTGGCCGCCAGACAGGCCAGGGTGGTGCCGATATAACCCATCCATGAAATACCGTCTTCACGCAATACGGGAGCGCTGACAGTGCTCTCATTCTTGTGGGCATGTACGGACAGCAGCAGCACATCCAGACCCGGGTTCAGGCGGGCAATCTGCTCGGGCAGGCTGACCGGCGTCCAGGGCCACCACCGCGTCAGGCGCTGGGGTACACGGGCCAGCACCAGGTGACTGGCATTGCGCTCGCGCGCAAAGTCCACCAGGGCCTGGGCCACCTGGGTGCCGGGAATGGTGGCGGTCTCCGCCCCCAGGCGCGCGGCCAGGGCCAGGGTCTTGAGCACGGCTTCGCGCGCCTGCCGGGAGCGATGCTGGCGTGTGGGCGCGTCCACATAGACCACCACCCAGTCTGCCTCCAGCCGCCGCGCCAGCCGGGCCACCTGGCGCACCAGGGCATCGTCGCCGGCACGCCCACCCACCCCCACCAACAGACGCTCGCGCGTGGGCCAGACATCGCCTATGGCCTGCTCGCGGCGGTAGTCGCGCATGTCCTCGTCCACCCGGTCGGCCGTGCGGCGCAGCGCCAGCTCGCGCAGCGCCAGCAAATTGCCCAGGCGAAAGAAGTTGCGCGAGGCCCTTTCAGCCTGCTCCAGCGGATAGACCTTGCCCGCCTTGAGGCGCTTGAGCAGCTCCTCGGGCGGGATGTCGACCACCACCACCTCGCTGGCGTCGTCAAAGATATGGTCAGGCACGGTCTCATGCACCTGGATGCCCACAATGCCGCCCACCACGTCGTTGAGGCTTTCCAGGTGCTGCACATTCAGCGTGGTCCAGACATCGATACCGGCCTCCAGCAGCTCCTGCATGTCCTGCCAGCGCTTGGGGTGGCGCGAGCCGCTGACGTTGCTGTGCGCCAGCTCGTCCAGCAGCAGCACATCGGGGCGCCGCGCCAGGGCGGCATCCAGATCGAACTCGGCCAGATGCCGCCCCTGGTAGACCAGGGAGCGGCGCGGCAGCTGCTCCAGCCCATGTAACTGCTGCTCGGTCTCGGCACGGCCATGGGTTTCGACCAGGCCCACCAGTACGCTGCGCCCACTTTGCCGCTCCCGCTGGGCTGCGGCCAGCATGGAGTAGGTCTTGCCCACACCGGCGTTGGAGCCAAAGTAGATGCGCAGCTTGCCGCGTGCGGCCTGCTGCTGCTCGGCCTGCAACTGGGCCACCAGGGCATCGGGGTCGGGCCGGGGCGCAATGGGGGAGGTGGGTGTGGGCATGGCGTTCTCAGCCTATCACTGTCGCAGGCTCAACAAGGGGCTCAAAATGCTGCGCTCAGGCCCAGCAGCAGGGCCGCGGTGACGGCCAAGGAGCGCAATGCCAGCCAGGATTTGAGGGAAGAAGAATGCATAGTGAAAAAGCAGGAGTCAAAGCCTGCCCCTGCCCGCGCAGGGGCGTGGGCATGGGCAAGACACAAGGGATGGCAGTTAAACCAGGCCGAAGGCGGTCAGCAGCAGGTCGATGAGCTTGATGCCCACAAAGGGCACGATCAGGCCGCCCAGGCCGTAGATCAGCAGGTTGCGGCGCAGCAGCACGGCGGCGCCCACGGCGCGATAGCGCACACCGCGCAGGGCCAGCGGCACCAGGGCGATGATGATCAGCGCATTGAAGATCACGGCACTCAAAATGGCCGAATCGGCGCTGTGCAGCTGCATGACATTCAGCGCCGCCAGCTGCGGATAGGTGCCCACAAAAGCGGCCGGAATGATGGCGAAATACTTGGCCACATCGTTGGCAATGCTGAAGGTGGTCAGCGCACCCCGGGTCATCAGCATTTGCTTGCCGGTTTCCACCACCTCGATGAGCTTGGTGGGGTTGCTGTCGAGGTCCACCATATTGCCGGCCTCTTTCGCTGCCTGGGTGCCGCTGTTCATGGCCACGGCCACATCGGCCTGGGCCAGGGCGGGCGCGTCATTGGTGCCGTCGCCCGTCATGGCCACCAGCCGGCCTGCGGCCTGGTGGTTGCGAATCAGCTGCAGCTTGTCCTCGGGCCGGGCCTCGGCCAGGTAGTCATCCACCCCCGCTTCAGCGGCAATGGCGGCGGCGGTGAGGGGGTTGTCACCCGTGACCATCACCGTCTTGATGCCCATGCGGCGCAGCTCGGCAAAACGCTCGCGCATGCCGGGTTTGACGATGTCTTTCAGCTCGATCACGCCCAGCACCTTGGCGCCGTCGCTCACCACCAGGGGCGTACTGCCCTTGCGCGAGACGTTGTCCACCGATTGCTGCACCGGAGCGGGAAAGCTGCCACCCAGGGCCTCGATATGGCGGCGCACCGCGTCGGCCGCGCCCTTGCGCAAATTACGCAGGCCCTGTGGCGTGCGCAGGTCCACCCCGCTCATGCGGGTCTGGGCCGTAAAGGGCACGAACTCGGCCTGCAGGTCCTGGCTGTGGCGCTCGGGCAGGGCATGGCGCTCCTGGGCCAGTGCCACCACGCTGCGGCCTTCGGGGGTTTCATCGGCCAGCGAGGACAGCTGCGCCGCTTCGGCCAGCTGGGCCGGGGTCACACCAGGGGCGGGGAAGAATTCGCTGGCCTGGCGGTTGCCCAGGGTGATGGTGCCGGTCTTGTCCAGCAGCAGTACGTCCACATCGCCTGCGGCCTCCACAGCGCGGCCCGAGGTGGCGATCACATTGGCCTGCATCATGCGGCTCATGCCCGCCACGCCAATGGCCGACAGCAGGCCTCCGATGGTGGTGGGGATCAGGCAGACCAGCAGGGCAATCAGCACCGCAATACCCACCACCGAGCCTGCGCCCGCCTGCTCCACGGCAAAGGCCGAGAAGGGCCACAGCGTGACGATGACCAGCAGGAACACCAGGGTCAGGCCGACCAGCAAAATCGTCAGCGCCAATTCATTCGGTGTTTTCTGGCGTTTGGCCGACTCGACCATGGAGATCATGCGGTCCAGAAACGATTCGCCGGGGTTGACGGTGACTTCCACCACCAGCCAGTCCGACAGCACGCGGGTGCCCCCGGTGACCGAGGAGAAGTCGCCGCCGGCCTCGCGGATCACGGGGGCGGATTCGCCGGTGATGGCGCTCTCGTCCACCGAGGCCACGCCCTGCACCACCGTGCCGTCGAGGGCGATCACATCACCGGCCTCCACCAGCAGAAATACGCCCTTGCGCAGCTCGCTGGCACGCACGGGAATCCAGGCCGCGCCATGCTGGGGCTGGTCCAACACTTTGGCCACGGTGTCGCGCTTCATGCCACGCAGGCTGGCGGCTTGGGCGCGGCTGCGGCCTTCGGCCAGGGCCTCGGCAAAGTTGGCAAACAGCACGGTGAACCACAGCCACAGCGCAATCGCCAGGGTGAAGCCGGAATGGCTTTCGCCCGGAGCGCCCGGCTCCAGCAGGCTTTGCACCCACAGCAAGCTGGTGAGGATGGAGCCCAGATAGACCACGAACATCACCGGATTGGCCCATTGCGTGCGGGGCGAGAGCTTGCACACGGCATGCCACAGCGCGGCCCGTGCCAGCGATCCATCCAGCACGCTGACACCACCTCTTGTTTTGATAGCACTCATTGCTTACTCCTTGGGCGTTACAACCGTTTTTTGCACTGAACTCTGCGCCTGATCCAGCGCCAGATTGAGCTGCAGCACATTCACACGCGGCTCACCCAGCAGGCCCAGCACACGCTGTTGCGTGGCCTGGTCCACCAAGGTCTGCACCTGTGCCTGACCCAGCTGGCGCGCCTGCGCCACGCGCGGCAGCTGCAGCAGGGCGTTGGCCACCGAGATATGCGGGTCCAGCCCCGAGGCGGAAGCTGTGACTGCATCCACCGGCACGGGCGTATCGGCGGTCAGGCCGTTATCGGCGCGGTACTGCGCCACACGCTGGGCCACGGTGTCGGCCAGGTCTTTGTGCGTCACCCCCTGGTTGCTGGCACCGGACAGACCAGCGTTATAGGGCGCGGCGATGCTGGCGCCCTCGTTGTGCGGATCGGGCGCCGTCGTGGCGCTGGGACGGCCATGGAAATACTGGGAGCCCGTGAACTGCTGGCCGATCAGGGCTGAGCCGACCACCTGGCCATTGCGCTCTATCAGGCTGCCATGGGCGGCCTGGGGCAACAGGGCCTGGGCCACGCCAGTGGTGAACAGCGGGTAGGCGATACCGGCGACCAGCATCATCAGCACGGCAGCGCGCAGGCTGCTGCCCAGCAAACAGCCCCAGGAGGCCGCAGGCGCATCCGCCTGGGCAGGCACCGCAGCAGGCGCTGCCGGGGTGCAAATTGTGTGAGAAGAAGATTTCATGGCTTGCTTCCATTGGTTTGGTGAATGCCCCTGAGCGTTGAAGCCGACGCACTCCATGTGCGGCAGCCCAGCAAGGGCCGCCCCGCAGCGAGGGCTGCGTCTCCCTGCCCGCATGGCCTGGCCATGCGAGAGCGGGTGGAAGGCGCGCAGCGACTCAGGGGGGTGTCAGGCATACAGTTGGCCGACCAGCATTTGCAGCTGCTCCACCACCGGACCCAGTGCCAATGCGGGCAAGAAGGTGAGCCCGCCCACCACCAGCACCACAAACACCAGCAGGCCCATGAACAGCGGCGTGGCCGTGGGGAAGGTGCCCGGACCTGCGGGCACCGTGGCCTTGGCGGCCAGGCTGCCGGCCACTGCCAGCAAGGGCAGCAGGGTCAGAAAGCGGCCGGCGATCATGGCCAGACCAATCGTGGTGTTGAAGAACGGGGTGTTGGCGTTCAGGCCGGCAAAGGCCGAACCGTTGTTGGCCGTGCCCGAGGCATAGGCATAGAGGATTTCCGAGAAGCCATGCGGGCCATGGTTGTTCAGGCTGGCCGCCGCATCGGGCCACAACACGGCCAGCGCGGTAAAGCCCAGTATGGAGGCCGGATGCGCCAGCACCGAGAGCATGACCAGCTTGATCTCGCGCACCTCGATCTTCTTGCCCAGAAACTCTGGCGTGCGGCCAATCATCATGCCGGCCAGGAAGACGGTGAGGATGGCGTACTGGATCAGGTTGATCAGGCCCACGCCGTCGCCGCCGAACACGCAGTTGAGCATCATCTGCGCCAGCGGCGTAATCGAGCCCAGCGGCGTCAGCGAGTCATGCATGGCATTGACCGAGCCCGTGGTGGCGGCCGTGGTGGTGGTCACGAACAAGGCCGTGTCCACGATGCCGAAGCGCAGCTCCTTGCCCTCCATATTGCCGCCGGGCTGTGTGGGACTCCATTGCTGGTCCACACCGGCGCGCGCCAGCAGACCGCTGCCGTTTTGTTCGGCCACAAACACCAGGCTCAGGAAACCGACAAACATCACCATGCAGGCGCCAAACAACACCCAGCCCTGGCGGCGGCGCAGCAGCATGGAGCCAAATGCATAGGTCAGGCCCGCAGGAATCAGCAGCATCGAGAAGATGTGCAGCACATTGGTCAGCGGTGTGGGGTTCTCGAACGGGTGGGCCGCATTCATGCTGAAGAAACCACCGCCATTGGTGCCCAGGTGCTTGATGCTTTCAAAGCTGGCCACAGGGCCCATCAGCAATTGCTGGCGGGCACCTTCCAACGTGGTGGCGACTGCCTCGGTGTGCAACGTCTGCGGCATGCCCTGCCAGACATAGACCAGGGCCATGACAAACGACAGCGGCAGCAGCACGCGCCAGAACACGCGCACATAGTCCACCCAGTAGTTGCCCAGATCCTGGCTGCTGGAGCGGGCCAGGCCGCGCACAAAACCGGCACCGGCCGCTATACCTGCCGTGGCACCGGCAAACATCAAAAAGGTGATGGCCGCCATCTGCGTGGCATTGCTGAGGCTGTTTTCCCCCGCATAGGCCTGCCAGTTGGTGTTGGTGACGAAGGAGACGGCGGTGTTGAAGGCCAGGTCCGGCGCCTGGGCCGCAATCGCCAGCGGGTTCAGCGGCAGGCTGGCCTGCATGCGCAGGATCAGATAGCCCAACAGCATCATGGCGGCGTTGGAGAGCACCAGGGCCGTGCCATAGCGTTGCCAGTCCATGCGCTCGGCCGGGTTCACCCCCAGGGCGCGGTAGCTCAGGCGCTCCAGCCAGGTATGGCCCTCACTCGTAAAACAGCGCGCCAACCATTGCCCCATGGGAATGGTCAGCAGCGTCACCACCGCCAGCACGGCGGCGTATTCCATCCAGGGTAACCACATAAAATTTCTCCGATTCGGCACCAGGCCTTGGAACCCGACATGGCCTGAGGCCAGGGCACCGCGCAAGGGCCGCCCCGCAGCGCCGGTGCCGTCCCCCTCCCGCGCAGCGAGAGAGGGGGAAGACGCGCAGCGGCTCAGGGGGCGTTTCTTAAATTCGCGTCAGCGCACGGATAAAGCCCAACAGGCCAACAAAGCAGGCCAGCGTCAGGCCCACAAAAACCAGGTCTTGCAGCACTTGCATGGCAGCCCCCTCAAAACTTCTCGGGGCGCAGCAGCGCATAGCCCAAATAGGCAAAAAGTCCCAGGGCCGTGCACACAGCCAGGACATCCATCCAGTGGTTCGTCATTGCTTTCCTTCCACCAGCCGCACATGCAGCCGGATTGCGATGAAGGCACTGTAGGAATTGCCCCGTCAAGAGCGGGTTGAGATTGCGAGGCGCCGTATCAAGATGGCATCAAGATGGCCCAGACCCGCCTGCCAAGCCCCCCAAGCTGCAGCGCCAGGCCACCAAAGTTAAAATGCCGGCCTTTCAGGCCCACTGCATTGCAGGCAATCCACGGCCGCTCTTCTTTTCTTCTGGCTGGCCACCCGGCCGCAACCGCGCATTCCCTACCGTGTCATACGCCCCAGAAACCCGGCGCCGTCGTACGTTCGCCATCATTTCCCACCCGGACGCGGGTAAGACCACGCTGACCGAAAAGCTGCTGCTGTTCTCGGGCGCCATCCAGATCGCCGGTGCCGTCAAGGGCCGCAAGGCCTCGCGCCATGCCACCTCCGACTGGATGGAGATTGAAAAGCAGCGCGGCATTTCCGTGGCGTCTTCGGTGATGCAGATGAGCTACCGCGACCACGTGATCAACCTCCTCGACACCCCCGGCCACAAGGACTTCTCGGAAGACACCTATCGTGTGCTGACGGCCGTGGACTCGGCCCTGATGGTGATCGACGCGGCCAATGGTGTGGAAACCCAGACCCGCCGCCTGATCGAGGTCTGCCGCCAGCGCAACACGCCCATCATTTCCTTCATCAACAAGTTTGACCGGGAAGTGCGCGATCCGCTGGACATCATGGACGAGGTGGAGCGCGAGCTGGGCATGCCCTGTTGCCCCATCACCTGGCCCGTGGGCCAGGGCAAGTCCTTTGGCGGCATCATCAATCTGCGCACGCAGAGCATGACGGTGTTCGCCCCCGGCAGCGACCGCGGCCCCAAGGACTTTGAAGTGATTCCGCTGTCCGAAAGCGACAACTTGCGCGCCCGCTTTGGCAAGGCCTTTGACGATGCGCTGGAGAGCATGGAGCTGGCCGTGGGCGCCTCGGCCGAATGGGACCATGAAGCCTTTCTGGCCGGCAAGCTGACCCCCGTGTTCTTCGGCTCCGGTGTGAACAACTTCGGTGTGATGGAAGTGCTGGACGCCGTGGTCGACATGTCGCCCCCGCCCGGCCCGCGCATTGCCTTCACCGAGGTCAATCGCAACCGCGAGGAAAAGACCATCCACCCCGAGGACAAGGGCTTCTCGGGCGTGGTGTTCAAGGTCCAGGCGAATATGGACAGCAACCACCGCGACCGCATCGCCTTTGTGCGCGTGGCCTCGGGCAAGTACACACCGGGCATGAAGATGAAGGTGCAGCGCACCGGCAAGGAACTGCGCCCCACCTCGGTTGTGACCTTTATGTCCCAGCGCCGCGAGGCCGTGGACGAGGCCTATGCCGGCGACATCATCGGCTTCACCATCCATGGCGGCGTGCAGCTGGGCGACTCCATCACCGATGGCCCCAATCTGCAGTTCACCGGCCTGCCCTTCTTCGCCCCCGAAATGTTCATGACCGTGGTGCTGAAGAACCCGCTGCGCACCAAGCAGCTGCAGCAAGGCCTGATGCAGCTGGGCGAGGAAGGTGCGATCCAGGTCTTCAAGCCCGATGTGGGCGGCAATATGCTGCTCGGCGCCGTGGGCCAGCTGCAGTTTGAAGTGGTGCAGCACCGCCTGCAGACCGAGTACGACTGCGATGTGCGCCTGGAAGGCTGCCAGTACACGGGCGCGCGCTGGATCACGGCCGACACCCCGGCTGAGTTGCGCGAGTTCGAGAACGCCTACCCGCTGCGCCTGGCGCATGACGCGGCCGATACCCTGGCCTATCTGTGCACCAGCCCCTATGACGTGCGCCTGGCGCAGGAACGTTTCCCCAAGATCCATTTCCATCCGCTGCGCGAACACGCAGGGCTGAGCCTGGGCAGCGCGAACTAAGCGCCTTCACGCCCTCCCCCTCCGGGGGAGGGGTTGGGTGGGGGCCAGCGGCGAAAGCCCATCAAGACGGCTGGCTTGACCCCGGATGCAGCCCCCATCCCCGCCTTTCCCCCAAAGGGGGAAGGTGCCATACAGGCAGGCCTGTGTATGGATCTGAGCATTTGTTTTTGAGAGTTTGTAGTGAGCCAAGAATTTCTGCGTCCTTTGTCCGAGCTGGTTGTGCCGGCGAATGTGTTGGGCGTGCTGACCGATATCGATGACACGCTGACCACCGAGGGCGAGGTGCCTGCGCATGTGGTGGCGGCCATAGCCCAGTTGAAAGATGCGGGCCTGAAAGTAGTGCCCATCACCGGCCGCCCCGTGGGTTGGAGCGTACCGTTTGCAGCGGCCTGGCCGGTGGATGCCATCGTCGCCGAGAACGGCGCCGTGGCGCTGAAGCGCAATGCCGCTGGTGGGTTGGACAAGCTCTACCAGCAGGACGAGGCCGAGCGCACCCACAACTTCGCCCGCATGCAGGAAGTGCTGGCCCAGGTGGAGGCCACCGTGCCCGGCGCCGTGCGGGCCACCGACTCGCATGGCCGCGAATGCGATATCGCCGTGGACCACAGCGAGTTCACCCAGCTGCCCCAGGCACAGATCGACGCCTGCGTCGCCATCATGCAGGCGGCCGGCATGAATGCCACCGTCAGCTCCATCCACATCAACGCCTGGTTTGGCGGACACAACAAGCTGGAAGGCGCGCGCTGGATTGTGCGTGCGCTGTTCGACATCGACCTGGACGCCACGCTGGACCGCTGGATTTACATCGGCGACTCCACCAATGACCAGCTGATGTTCCAGCATGTGCCGCTGTCGGTGGGCGTGGCCAATATCGCCCGCTTTGTGCCCCAGTTGCAGCACCTGCCCCGCTACGCCACCCAGGCCGAGCGCGGCGACGGCTTTGTGCAGCTGGCCGAGCACATTCTGGCTGCACAAAAATAAGAGCAGCCTACGCCGACATAACACCAGCTTCAGCATTTCAATCATTTGAAACCGATGCTGCATGGGCACAAGCAGCTATCAAAATAATCCCGCAGGTCAAGCGCTTGCGGGCTTTTGCTTCTGGGTTTCAGCCGGAGCGGGCCTACGCAGCGCAGCGGGCCTTGGGTATCACTCCACAACGGACAGACAGCGCTTCAGGCGCGACGCTTGACCGCAGACAGTGCTGATGCACGGCAAGGGCAAGCAACAAAGCCTCAAGCGCTGTATGGCCGCGCTCGAACGGTTCGCAGCTCCGATCCCGAAAGCATCAATCAATGCTGACTTTGGCGGTTTCGATGATCTGGCGGTACATGGCCGTGTCCTTGTCGATCAAAGCCTGAAACTGCGCCGGCGTGCTGCCCACGGCACCAAAGCCCAGCTGCGTCAGCTTGTCCTTGACCTCGGGCGACTGCACGGCCTCGGCAATCGCCTTGGACAGCTTGTCGACGATGGGCTGGGGCGTGCCCTTGGGCGCCAGCAGACCCACCCAGGAATTCATCACAAAACCTGGGAAGCCCGACTCCTGCATGGTGGGCACATTCGGCTCGCCGGGCCAGCGTTTTTCCGAGGCCACGGCCAGCACCTTGATCTTGCCGTTCTTGGCATGGGGCATGGGCACCAGGGCCGGGTCGAACAACAGGTCCACCTGGCCCGACATCAGGTCAGACAGGATGGGGGCGCTGCCGTTGTAGGGCACATGCTGGGCATTCAGCCCGTTCTCCTGGGCAAAGCGCGCACCAATCATGTGGGCGCTGGCGCCGGTGCCGCTGGAGGCGTAGTTCAGCGGGTGCGTTTTGCCGTAATCGGCCAGCTCCTTGGCGTTCTTCACCGGCAGCTTGTTGGCCGCGAACAAAAACATCGGCAGGTCCGCCATATGGCTGACGGCCACAAAGTCGCCGGGCTTGTAGGCCAGCTTTTTGTACAGCGACATATTCACCGTATAGGCCGCCAGCACGCTGACAAAGTTGTAGCCGTCGGCAGGGGCGCGGGCCGTCTGCGTCACGCCGATGGTGCTGTTGGCACCGGGGCGGTTTTCCACAATCACCGGCTGGCCCAGCTTTTTGGCTACGGCGTCAAACACGGTACGGCTGACGATGTCGGTAGAGCCGCCCGGGGTATAGGGCACGGTCAGCTTGATGGGTTTGGCCGGCCAGTTGGCGGCCACGTCCTGCGCCTGCGCAGCGCCCATGCTGCCCCACGCCGCCACAGCGGCCACCATGCCCCAGGCGGTCTTGCGAAAAATGAATGCCATGCTGCTCTTTGTCTCGATGGTGAAAGTTTCGGCGTGCCCCTGAGGCCCCGAACTGTCGCCAGTTATTTGAATGAATGACATTGCAACTATAAGAGCCCGCCGGCTCTTCCCTGAGGGGGCTATCCCTAGCTCCCTGGCTAGAACGGCACACGCAAGCCCAGAGACAAGCCCTGGTTTCGGTTGTTGTTGATATCGATGCTGGAGCTCAGCTCCAGCGAGAGCTCCAGCCCTTTGCGCCACAGCAGGCGCAGGCCCAGGCCCAGCGTCCAGCTCCCGGATTGGAAGCTGTTGCTGCCCAGGCTATAGGCCGGCCCCAGGTCGGCCAGATCGGCATAGGCCAAGCCGGCCTCGCCATCACGCCGCAGGCTGTGTGTGTATTCCAGCCTGGTTTTGGGCACCAGCTTGGCCTCTCCCAGGTTGTAGATACCTTCGGCACGCAGGCCCAGCACGCCGCTCAGCACACTGGTTTTTTGGGCAAAGTAGGTCAGGGCCGCCAACCTGGGCGCCGATTCGCTATAGGTGTCCAGCGTGGCACGGCTCAGCTCCAGCCGCATATAGGGCGACCACATCCAGCCGGACTCGCGAAACTCCATGCCGGCGACCACGGCGGCAAACAGCTGCTTGCCGGTGCGCGAGCCGGTGGCCAGGCCGCCGCCATCGGTGATGTAGCGCGTCGAATCAAAGCGCAAACGGCCATAGCCCAGCAAGCCGTCCACAAACATGTTCTTGGCCGGCCGCAGGCTGCCATAAAGCATGACGGAGAGACTGTCGGCTGCACTCTTGCTGCCGTTCAAGCCGATGAGTGAGCTGTCTCTGCCCAACCCCAGGCCCAGGCCCAATGTGGCCAGATCGCTCAGACGATAGTCGCCCCCAGCGCTGATGCCGCTGGTGGTGAAGCGGTACTCGGTATCCACGCCGCGCACATACTGGCGGCCATAGTCCACCGCGCCCCCGGCCCAGAACGTCAGCGCCTGTTTGCCGCTGCCGGAGGGTTGGTTGCTGGCGGGCAGATCCGGCAAGGGATAGGGGCTGGCATACAAGCCGGGCAATCCCTGCTCGGCGCGCTGCGTCGTCTTGCGCATGCCCCCCATGGGAAAGCCGTCCGGCATGGACTGAGGGAGTGCGGCCCGGCTCCCGGCGTTCAGGCTCAGGCCAAAGTCCGAGCGCCCCCAGCCATCGGCATGCAGACCTTCCAGGCGCGTGGCGACATTGGCAATCTGGGCACTGGCAAAGCGGCTGGCACTTTGGGTCTGGGCCGCCACAATGCCGGCCACCTCGGCGTCCTTGCTGGGGTCGCTGCGTGCCAGCACCTGGATATGGACCTGAGCTGGAGCCGAAGTGCCTGCCGTATTGCTCAAGGTGTAGACCACCACGGCGGCTCCGCTGAAGCTGCGATTGCTGGTAAAGCGCAAGAGATACCCCGGCGCGCCCGCCGCCCCTGCCGATGGGCTGCTCTGTATGGAGGCCTTGCCCGCCTCAGCGGGTGACAGGGACAGCAGCGCGGCGCTGCTGAAGGGCCCGCCCATGGCATTGGCCGTCAAGTCCAGCTCCACGCTGCTGCCGGACTCCAGGGTCACGCTCAGCGATGGGGCCACAGGCTGCATCTGGCCCACTGCCAGGGTGTAGCTCACCCCTCCCGTAGCGCCATACACATCGCTCACCCCGACGCTGAAGCTGAAGCCACCAGTGGCATACACCTGTGGCGTGCCCGCGATCAGACCACCCGTGGAGAGATTCAGGCCTGCGGGCAAGGCCCCGCTGCTCAGCGCAAAACCATAGGGCGCAGTCCCTCCGCTGGCCACCAGGCTCTGGCTGTAAGCCGCGCCCTCGGTGGCATTGGGCAGCTTGCCCGCCGCGGGCGTGATGCCGAGTTGGGGCGCGGTCACTGTCACCGTCACCGTGGCAGTGGCGCTGCCGCCGGCATTCGTGGCCGCGTAGCTGAACATATCCCCCCCCGAATACCCGGGAGTGGGCGTATAGAGGATGGCGGTGCCGCTGACCTTGGCCGTGCCATGCGCAGCCTGGCTGACCACGGCCACGCTGGCGACCGGCCCCCCGGCCAGCTGGAGTGCGATGGGGTTGTCCGAGCTGTTGGCCGCCACGGTGGCGCTCACCGGGCCGGCAGTGGGTGCCTGGATGGCGACCGCCAGCGTATAGCGCTGCAGACCTGTGGCGCCATAAACATCCGAGGCCTGGACCGTGAAGTCAAAAGCGTCATAGGCCGTTGGCGTGCCGCTGAGCTGCCCATCACGGGACAGGCTGATGCCCGCAGGCAAGCTGCCCTGCGCCAGGGTATAGCCATAGGGTGCGGTTCCCAGTCTGGCACTCAGGTGCTGGCCATAGGCTATGCCGATCGTGCCCGGCGGCAGCGAGCCAGGGGCGATGCTCAAAGTGGGAGGGCTGACCGTCACCGCCACCGTGGCCGCAACCGAAGTGCCGCTGGCGTTGGAGGCCGTGTAGGTAAAGGAGTCCGAGCCCGAGTAACCCGCCGTGGGCATATAGCTGATGCTGCTGCCGCTGGCTGTGGCTGTGCCATGGGCGGCCTGGGTCGCCACGGCCACGCTGACCACCACCCCGGTAATGCTCAGCGTCACCGGGGTGGCGCTGCTGTTGGCCGGCACGGTGATGCTCGCGGAATTGGCCACGGGTACCGGCGGGGGCGCAATGAGCAGCGCATAGCTTTGCGTTCCAGTGGCGCCATAGGCATCACGCGCCTGGAGGGTGAAGCTGAAACTGCCTGTGGCCGTGGGCGTTCCCGTGAGGGCACCACCGCCTCCCAGGCTGAGCCCCCCAGGCAAGCTGCCCGAGGCCAGCGCGTAGGTATAGGGTGCTGTGCCCAAGCTCGCACTCAGGCTTTGGCCATAGGCTGTGCCCTCCATGCCGTCCGGCAAGGTGCTGGGACTCAGCGCCAGCACAGGCGCTGTCACGGCAATCGTCACCGTGGCCGCCGCCGAGGTGCCGCTGGCATTGGTGGCCGTGTAGGTGAAGGAGTCCGCACCCGAGTAACCCGCCATGGGCGTATAGCGGATGCTGGCACCGCTGGCCAAGGCCGTGCCATGAAGCGCCTGGGTGACCACCGCCACGCTGGCCGCTGCACCTGTGATGCTCAGCGCCAGCTGATTGGCATTGCTGTTGGCGAATACCGTGGCATTGGAGGGGTTGGCCACGGGCACGGGCAGGGGCGCAATGAACAGCACATAGTTTTGCGCCCCGTTGGCGCCATGGGCGTCGGTGGCCTGAATGGTGAAGCTGAAGCTGCCTGTGGCCGTAGGCGTTCCCGTGAGCGCACCACCGCTTCCCAGGCTGAGCCCCCCAGGCAGACTGCCCGAGGCCAAGGCATAGGTATAGGGCGCCGTTCCCAGGCTGGCGCTCAGGCTTTGGCCGTAGGCTGTGCCCACCATGCCATCCGGCAAAGTGCCCGGAACAATGCTCAGCGCGGGAGAAAGCACGTTCACGCTCACCATGGCGGCCGCCGAGGTACCACTGGCATTGGTGGCTGTGTAGGTAAAGGAATCAGCCCCCGAGTAGCCCATCGCGGGCGTGTAGCTCATGCTGGCGCCGCTGGCCAAAGCCGTGCCGTGGAGCGCCTGGGTGACCACCGCCACGCTGGCGGCTGCTCCCGTGATGCTCAGCGTGACCGGGTTGGCATTGCTGTTGGCGGGCACGGTAAGGCTCGAAGGGTTGGCCACGGGCACCGGCAGAGGGGCAATGAACAGCGCATAGCTTTGCGTTCCGGTGGCGCCATGGGCGTCGCTGGCCTGGATGGTGAAGCTGAAGCTGCCACTGGCGGTGGGCGTTCCCGTGAGTGCACCGTCGCTGCCCAGGCTGAGCCCCCCGGGCAGCGCCCCCGAGGACAGCGCATAGGTATAGGGGGCCGTACCTTGGCTGGCAGACAGCGTCTGGCTGTATGCCGAGCCCACCATGCCTGTGATCAGGGTGGAGGGGCTCAGCATCAGCACAGGCGCTGTCACCGCAATCGTCGCCGTGGCGGCCGCCGAGGTACCACTGGCATTGGTGGCGGTGTAGGTAAAGGAGTCCGAGCCCGAGTAGCCCGCCGCAGGCGTATAGCGGATGCTGGCACCACTGGCTGTGGCCGTGCCAGAGGCTGCCTGGGTCGCGACGGCCACACTGGAAGCCATCCCCGTGATGCTCAGCGTCACCAGGTTGTCGCTGCTGTTGGCAAAGACGGTGGTATTCGAAGGATTGGCCACAGGCGCCGGCAGGGGCGTAATGAGCAGCGCATAAGTTTGTGTTCCGGTCGCACCATAAGCATCGGTGGCCTGGATGGTGAAACTGAAGCTGCCACTGGTCGTGGGCGTTCCCATGAGCATGCCACCGCTTCCCAGGCCAAGCCCCCCAGGCAGGCTGCCCGAGACCAAGGCATAGGTATAGGGCGCCGTCCCCAGGCTGGCGCTCAGGTTTTGGCCATAGGCCGCCCCGACAGTGCCATCCGGCAAAGCGCCTGGGGCAATGCTCAGAACCGGAGGACTCACCGTCACGGTCACCGTGGCCGCTGCCGAAGTACCGCTGCCATTGGTGGCGGTGTAGGTAAAGGCATCAGCCCCCGAGTAGCCCATCGCGGGCGTGTAGCCCATGCTGGCGCCGCTGGCCAATGCCGTGCCGTGGAGCGCCTGCGCAATCACATCCACACGGGTGGCTGCCCCGGTGATACTCAGCGTCACCGGGTTGGCATTGCTGTTGGCCGCCACGGTCAGCTTCGACGGGTTGGCCACAGGCACCGGCAGAGGCGTAATGAGCAGCGCATAGATTTGTGTTCCGGTCGCACCATAAGCGTCGGTGGCCTGGATGGTGAAACTGAAGCTGCCGCTGGCCGTGGGCGTTCCCATGAGCGTTCCATCGCTTCCCAGGCCAAGCCCTCCTGGCAGGCTGCCCGAGACCAAGGCATAGGTATAGGGCGCCGTCCCCAGGCTGGCGCTCAGGTTTTGGCCATAGGCTGCGCCCACCATGCCATCCGGCAAAGCGCCCGGGGCAATGCTCAGAACCGGAGGACTCACCGTCACGCTCACCGTGGCCACTGCCGACGTACCGCTGCCATTGGTGGCCGTGTAGGTAAAGGCATCCGCTCCCGAGTAACCCATCGCGGGCGTGTAGCCCATGCTGGCGCCGCTGGCCACCGCCGTGCCGTGGAGCGCCTGCGCAATCACATCCACACGGGTGGCAGCCCCCGTGATGCTCAGCGTCACCGGGTTGGCATTGCTGTTGGCCGCCACGGTCAGCTTCGACGGGTTGGCCACAGGCACCGGCAGAGGCGTAATGAGCAGCGCATAGATTTGTGTTCCGGTCGCACCATAAGCATCGGTGGCCTGGATGGTGAAACTGAAGCTGCCACTGGTCGTGGGCGTTCCCATGAGCATGCCACCGCTTCCCAGGCCAAGCCCCCCAGGCAGGCTGCCCGAAACCAAGGCATAGGTATAGGGTGCCGTTCCCAGGCTGGCGCTCAGGCTTTGGCCATAGGCTGTGCCCACCATGCCATCCGGCAAAACGCCCGGAGCAATGCTCAAAAACGGAGGACTTACCGTCACGATCACCGTGGCCACTGCCGACGTGCCGCTGTCATTGGTGGCGGTGTAGGTAAAGGCATCCGTTCCCGAGTAACCCATCGTGGGCGTGTAGCCCATGCTGGCGCCGCTGGCCAATGCCGTGCCGTGGAGCGCCTGCGCAATCACATCCACACTGGTGGCTGCCCCCGTGATGCTCAGCGTCACCGGGTTGGCATTGCTGTTGGCCGCCACGGTCAGCTTCGACGGGTTGGCCACAGGCACCGGCAAGGGGGCAATGAACAGCGCATAGCTTTGCGCTCCGGTAGCGCCATGGGCGTCAGTGGCCTGGATGGTGAAGCTGAAGCTGTCACTGGCTGTGGGCGTTCCCTGGAGTACGCCGTCGCTTCCCAAATTCAGCCCACCGGGCAGCGCCCCTGAGGACAGGGCATAGGTATAGGGGGCCGTGCCTTGGCTGGCAGACAGCGTCTGGCTGTATGCCGAGCCCACCATGCCCGTGATCAGGGTGCTGGGTGACAGCATCAGCACAGGTGCTGTCACCGCAATCGTCACCATGGCCGCCGCCGAGCTGCCACTGGCATTGCTGGCCGTGTAGGTAAAGGAGTCTGCCCCCGAATAGCCCGCCACGGGGGTGTAACTGATGCTGATGCCGGTGCTACTGGCTGTGGCCGTGCCCTGCAACGCCTGGGTGGCGACGGCCACACTGGTGGCCGCTCCCGTGATGCTCAACGCCACCGGATTGGCATTGCTGTTGGCCAACACGGTGATGCTCGAGGCATTGGCCACAGGGACCGGTAGGGGCGTAATGAGCAGCACATAGTTTTGCGCTCCGGTGGCACCATAGGCGTCGGTGGACTGGATGGTGAAGCTGAAGTTGCCACTGGCCGTAGGCGTTCCCGTGATTGCACCACTGCTTCCCAGACTCAGTCCTTCAGGCAGGCTTCCAGAGGACAGCGTGTAGGTATAAGGGGCCGTACCTTCGCTGGATGCCAATGTCTGGCCGTATGCCGAACCCACCGTGCCCGAGTTCAAGGTATTGGGTGTCAGCAGCAGCGTGGGAGCCGTCACCGTGACCGTGACGGTCGCAGCCGCCGAGGTGCCGCTGGTATTGGTGGCCGTGTAGCTGAATGCATCCGTACCCGAGTAGCCCACAGCAGGTGTGTAGTAGATATTGGCACCGCTGGCCGTGGCTTCTCCATGCCCGGCCTGGCCCACGACGGCCACACTGTCGACCTCTCCCGTGGTGTCCAGGTCCACCAAGTTGGTGCTGCTGTTCGCCGCCACCGTCGCACTCGTGGCATTCGCCTTAGGCGCTGGAATGGCGATGGTCAGCTCATAGCTCTGCGTGCCAGTGGCCCCATAGACATCGGTGGCCTGAACTGTGAAGCTGAAGGTCCCGCTTTCTGTGGGTGTACCCGTGATGCTGCCCAGCACCATCCCTTCGGGCAAGCGCCCCTCGCTGAGGGCGTACACATAAGGCGGCGTTCCAAAACTGACATCCAGAATCTGGTTGTAGGCCGAGCCCATTTTTCCCATATTCAAACTGGTGGGACTGAGACTCAGCGTGGGCGGAGTCACAGTGATTCTCACGTTCGCCACGGTGGAGGTTCCGCTGGCATTCGTGGCGGTGTAGGTGAAAGCGTCTGTGCCCGAGTAACCAGGGGTGGGCGTGTAGCTGATGGCATTGCCGCTGGCCGTGGCCACACCATGGTCCGCCTGAGTGACCAGGGCCACGCTGGTAGCGCCCCCCCCACTCAGATTCAGTGCCAGCACATTGGCGCTGCTGTTGGCCGCCACAGATGCGCTGCTGTTGTTGGCAATGGGCACCGCTGCCCCCACGTTGATGTAGACCGTCGCAGGCGCCGAGGTTCCACCGTCATTGGTGGCGGTGTAGGTGAAAGAATCAGACCCCGAATAATTACCATCCGGGGTGTATCCCAGCATGGTCTTCTGGCTGGTCCAGGCCGAGCCGTGGGCAGGTTCAGAAGCCTTGACCACCGAGCGGTAAGTACCGGTGACACTGGGCGTGATCAACGTGGTTCCGCTGTTCTTCGCAACGGAAACACTGACGTCATGGACTATGGGCGGCGGCGGGTTGACGGTGATGGTGACTGTTGCGGTCTGCGAAGTTCCTCCCGCATTGCTGGCGCTGTAGCTGAAGGAGTCCGTGCCGTAATACCCGGCTGTGGGGGTGTAGGCAATCCCACTCCCCGCGACGGTGAGCAGGCCGTTGGCGGGAGAGGTCTGGATGGTGACTCTGTCGACCGGCCCGCCACTGAGGCTGAGTGTCAACACATTGCCCACGCTGTTGGCCGCCACGGTGCTGGTGCTGCTCTTGGCAATGGGCAGGGCCGGATTCACGGTGACCGTGACCGTCGCGGGCGCAGAGCTGCCGGCTTCGTTGCTGGCGGTGTAGGTGAATGTGTCGGTACCGGAATACTCGCTGACGGGGCGGTAATACAGCAGTTGGTCGGTGCCAGCGCGGGCAAAGCCATTGCCAGCGCTGGAGACGACCGCCAGCGCATCAAAGACACCGGAGACATCGGGGGGGATCGCCACCTCACCGCTGTTTTTCACCACCGTGATGCTGATGGCGTTGGCCACGGGAGGGAAGGTGGCGGCCACGGCATGGTGGCCGCCCAGCACCAGCAGCATTCCCATGGCAAGCGCCATGCCCCACCCCGAACACAAGACTCCAACCGGCAGCAAAGATGCCATGGGAGCGGGGTAAAAATGCCGCGACATAGGCTGCAAAGGCCCTTGCAACGCGAGCGGAATTCAGCGCAGTTGCCGCCAAGAGGGCAATGCGCTGTGGCCAGGTAGGTTCATCATTGCGCGCTTTCAAAAAAACGAGCGAAGCAAATCATCCATGTACCGCAGCAGCCGGCACCCACCTGAAAAAGGCCTGTCAACAGGCCTTCAACACTCCAAAAGGGTGCAGCAAGATACGAGCTGACAAGTCCATGCCCTCTTGCTCTGCCGGGCACCACCGCCGCGCCGCAAGGCTCGCCAATGGGCCCTACTAATAACGAAGGGCCACAGGGCCGGGAAGCGGCAGCACCAGCAACCCCAAGCCTGCGTCGGCATGGCGCCTGGACTGCGGAAAAACAGTGCGCCACAAGGTGGCCGGGCGGGACATGATCGCCCCTTGCCATGGTCTTCTTTGGGCTCTGCTCCGGCTGCTCCCGAGGGCGCCGCCGCACAGGCTTGCGCGCAGATCGAAGCTGCCTGCCTCACCCTGCAGCGTGTGGCGGTATGGGTACCAACTGTGCTTTCAAAACCTGGCCAAAGCCCAGCGCTTGGAAAGGCCATGCGCCCTCCGCGCCTAAAAAGCACCGAAGACCAGCCTGCCAAGGCAGTTTTTTGATTATTGATGTCAATGACCGCTGCAATGACCCAAGGCCTTGAAACCATTAAGGAAATGGGGTGGCCTCAGGGTCTGCATCGCGCGGTGGCTGCGCCTGCCAATCTGCATCGCAGCCTATGCCTGCGGCAATCCAGCGCCGGGCCAGCCGGGCCACCAGCGATACGGCCCAAGGTGTTTTCCAGCCCAGCACGGCAGCAGGGTCCACCACCATGCCGCAGCGGTACTGCTGGGCAGATTCATGCCATTGCAAGGCCTTGCAGGCCCCGCTGCGGCGGCGTGACACCCACATGCCCAGCGGACAGGGCTCGGCCAGGCAGCACAGACCGCAGCCATTGCAGGGCGCCCCCATGGCCGGCTTGGCCGGTGCATCGGGCTGCAAATAGATGATTCTTTCGCTGCTGCGGGCCATGGGTAAACCAATAGGCACTGGTCAATGGCTCAAGCCTGCCACGGCGCTGGCAGCAGCTCGGCATGGCGCAGATCGACATGGGCTTGCAAGAAATCCAGCACGGCCCGCGTGCGCGGTGGCAGGCGATCGGGCTTGCCCAGGTAGACCGCGTGAATGGGCTCCAGGTCCCCGCAGTTGAAGTCCTCCAGTACCACCTGCAAATGCCCCGCTTCCAGATCCTTCCAGGCATGGAACAGCGACAGCCTGGCCAGGCCCGCACCGGCCACGGCCAGGCTGCGCAGCACATCGCCATCGTTGACGCGCAGCACCTCGCCCGCATCCACCATCACACGCTGCCCCTCCACCAGAAAAGGCCAATGCGGGATGGCACGGGGATAGGACCAGCCCATGCGCCTGTGGGTCTGGAGCTCCTGCGGGTGCAGCGGCACACCGTGGCGGGCCAGATAGTCCGGCGCCCCCACAATCACCTGGCGGGTGCAACCCAGCCTGCGCGCCACCATGTCCGAGGACGGCAGCTGGCCCCAGCGGATGGCAATGTCTATGCCCTCCGCCACCAGGTCCACCACCGGGTCGGAGAACAACAGCTCCAGCTCCAACCCCGGGTGCTGCTCCAGCAGCTGCGGCACCTTGGGCACCAACAGCAGCTGGCCTGTGGAGGTGCTGGCCGTGATGCGCACCACGCCCTGCGGCGCGCTGCGCGCAGCCACCCTGGCTTCCAGCGCATCCAGATCGGCCAGCAGGCGCTTGCCCTGCTCCACCAGCTGTGCACCTTCGGCCGTCAGCTGCAGGTGCCGGGTACTGCGCTGCAGCAGCTGCACACCCAAGCGGGCCTCCAGCCGCGACACCGTCTTGCTCACCGCCGAGGGCGACAGATCCAGCTGCCGCGCCGCAGCCGACAGGCTGCCACGCTCCGCGACTAGCACCAACACCTCCAGCTCGCCGGAGCGATTGACCTCGCTGCCATGGGTCTGCAAGAGAGAGCGATGGGGTGTTTCAGGCATGGGGGTAAGGAGGATGAGGGCAAAAGAGTGTCGCAGGCTCGGCCGGCTTCCGCCCATTATTTCACCCGCCCGCGCCCCGCCTCCAAGCGCCTGTCATATGCAGATATTGAGGCCGCACAGGGGCGCTGCACATGCATTTCACGCTCTGGATGTAATAGCTAGCGAGGCGCGAGTGGGACTGCGCCCCAAGCGTTCTTTCGCGTGCGCTGGTTCAACATGGCCAGGCGAAACAGCTCCATATAACGCGGCGCCACACGGGCAATGTGGAAGGCCTTGCCGGTTTCCATGGCCGCCTGGCGATAGCGCTGCCGCCGCTGCGGGTCAGCGCGCAAGCTGGCGATGGCTTGTATCCAGGCGTCGTCCGCATCGGGCAGCAGCATGCCGTTGACATCATGCTGCACCAGCTCGGGCACAAAGCCCCAGTTGGAGCCCAGCACACAGCCGCCACGGGCCAGGATTTCCATCAGCCCCCAATTGGCCACGCCATGGCGCAAAGGATAGAGAAACAGGTCGATCTCGCCCAGCAACTGGGCGAACTGCGCATAGGGCAGCTTGCCCGGAAACTCCACCACCTCGGCAGCCGGGTGGAGCTTGAGCAAATGGTCTTTGAAGCTGAATTGCGCATCCCCGTATTGGCGCTGCACCCATTGCTGCTCGTAGCCATAGGTCGGCGCCTGCGCATCGCCCAGGGCCACAAAGCGTACGCCCTCGGCCTGGCCTTCCCGCACCATGCGGTCCACCAGGCGCATAAAGGTTTCAAAACCCTTGGCGCTGGACAGATCGCGGGCAGAAAACCCGATGCTGAAGCGCGTATCCGCAGGCGTTGTGGGCCGTGCTTTCGCCATCTCGGCCGACAGATCAAAGCCTTCAAATTGCACCGCAATGCGGCTTTGCAACTCCGGTGGAAACATGGACCTGGCATGCTGGCTGGGCGTGATGGTCAGATCGCTGCACAGCACCTGGTGGTAGTGCAGCATTTCCATGTTGCGGTCCGTCAGGCGCTGCGATAGATCGGGCGGGTAGCGTGCGTCCCAGCCATGGGCGCGGTAACTGGGAAATTCGATGTAGCTGACAAAGGCGGCGTCCAGCTCGCCATAGAGCAAATTGGTAGACCCCCACATGGAGTGGGAGACGATCACATCCACCTTCTTACCCTGCTTGGCTTCAAAGGCCTTGATCGCCTGGTAAACGCCGCGTGCAATGCGGGCCGAGCGCTCTACCTTGCTGGCGTAGTAATAGCCCTGGTGGCCCATGATGTCGCCATCGGGCTGAAAGGGCAGCAGATGCTCTCCGTCCTGGGCATGGCGCTGCACATGGCCTGGCATGGTCATAAACCAGCTGTCTGCCATACCGGTCTGGCGCAGATGGCTGCACAGCAGGCTGTGCTGGCTGGGGTAGACCGCGCTCACAAAAACAATGACGGGTTTTTCCATGGGTTTTCTTTCTCGGCAGCCAGCGCGGTGCGGCCTCTTATTCGGCTTTGGCGCTGGAGCGCTCCCGCCCTATGCGGCCCAGATGGGTATGGCCAAAACCGCTGCCGTACTTGAGCCCATAGCCCAGCATGCGGTCAAAGCCGATATGGGCGGCCCACACCAGGCCGGCAGCCAACCAGTAGCCGCCAGCACCTGCTAGAGCCAGGCACAGACAGGCCACCGCGCCCAACAGGCTGTGCGTGCTGTTGTAGCAGGCAGCCCCTGTGCGCGGGCCTACGAGGTAGGCCAGCAAGGCCAGGTCCGGCAGCAAAAAACAGGCGGCCCAAAGCCCCCAGCCCTGGCCTTGCGGCACACACCAGTGGCCATAAGCAGCCACTGCCAGCGCCAGCAGGGCCGCGCCCTCCATCCGTAGCAGCAGACGCACACCGCCTTGGACTCCCTCGTTCTGCATCGCCATCCCTTTCTTTAGCTGCGCGGCAGCGTGCGCTCCCGTACTTCCACCTTGCCGCCCAGGGCTTCGCAGGTGTGCACCCAGTGGTCGCGCAGGCTGGTGCTGACGTTGTCTTCCAGCAGGCACAGCGGCAGCTGATCACGCAGGGCCAGCAGCCGGGAGCCGGCATGGCCGCGCCAGCGCGGATGGGTCTTGAGCGCCGTCAGCACGCGCAGCGGCTGGGGCCCCAGGTCCACCAGGTCTACGGAATAAAAAACCGTAGGCGGCCCATCGCCCGGCGATTGCGGTGTGTAGACCGCTATGTGCTGCATCAACTCCGCCACGCTGCCAAAACAGGGCTGGGGGTCCCAGCGCCCCGCGCCATGCATGGCCTCGAGTATCGGCACGGCAGGGTCTCGCAGATCGGCAATCAGCGGGTCGCCCTCGCTGTTTTGCAACACGATCCAATGCGGCTGCCAGTCGCCCGTCTCTGCCATGTCCTGCCAGACCAGCTGCTCCGGCGTGCTGGACTGCGGGTTCAGCACAAAGCGGTAGCCCTCCATGGCCCGCAGCAGGCTGGGGCCGTCCACGGTGCGTGCGCCGGTGAGTGGGCCCAGTGCGTCCAGGTGCAGGGCCACATCGGCCGGCAATGCGGCACACCAGTCCAGCCACGGCTGCAGCGCCTCGGGCAAGGGTGGCAGGGTGAACTGCGCTGCCAGGCTGCGCTCCACCGCGTCGGCGCTGGGCCAGTTGTTGCGTGTCAAAGCCATAGGTGCGGCCACCCGTTCAGGCCGAGGCAGCGCGCGCCAGTACCGGTGCCAGCGCCTGGCCGGTGTGGGTGCCAATGGCCACCAGCTCTTCCGGCGTGCCGGTGGCCACGATCTGGCCACCACCGGTGCCGCCTTCGGGGCCCAGATCGATCACCCAGTCGGCCTCGGCGATCACGTCCAGGTCATGCTCGATCACCACCACGCTGTGGCCGGCATTGACCAGGCGGTGCAGCACGCGGATCAGCTTGTCCACATCGGCCATGTGCAGGCCCACGGTGGGCTCGTCCAGCACATACAGCGTGTGCGGCGCCTTGTTGCCACGCTTGGTGACATCGTCGCGTACCTTGGTGAGCTCGGTCACCAGCTTGATGCGCTGGGCTTCGCCGCCGCTCAAAGTGGGCGAAGGCTGGCCCAAGGTCAGATAGCCCAGGCCCACGTCTTTCAGCAGCTGCAGCGGATGGGCAATGTTTTGCATGGAGGCAAAAAACTCCACGGCCTCGTCCACTTCCATCTGCAGCACATCGCCTATGCTTTTGCCACGCCAGGTGACGGCCAGGGTCTCGGGGTTGAAGCGCGCGCCATGGCAGGTTTCGCAAGGCACTTTCACATCGGGCAGAAAGCTCATTTCGATGGTGCGCATGCCCTGGCCCTCACAGGCCGGGCAGCGGCCTTCGCCGGTATTGAAGCTGAAACGCCCGGCACCATAGCCGCGCGCCTTGGCTTCCAGCGTATCGGCAAACAGCTTGCGGATGGTGTCCCAGAAGCCGATGTAGGTGGCGGGGCAGCTGCGCGGGGTTTTGCCAATCGGCGTCTGGTCCACTTCCAGCACGCGGTCGATCACCTCGTAGCCGGTGACGGCCTTGGCCCCCACCAGCTTGACCTTTTTGCCGGACTCCATCTCCTCGCGGCCGGCCTTGGTGGCGCGCTGGGCCACCAGGGCGGCCACATTGGTCAGCAGCACATCGCGCGCCAGCGTGGACTTGCCGGAGCCTGACACGCCCGTGACGGCCACCAGGCGCTTGAGCGGCACGCTGGCTTCCACGCTTTGCAGATTGTGCAGGCGTGCACCTTCCACCGTCAGCCAGTGCAGCGGCCCGCTGTCTTTGACGGGGTTCTGCAACTGGGCATTGGCCGCGGCGCTGTCGGCGGCCAGCGCCGCGGCAGCATCTTCCGCCAGTTGCTTCTTGCTACGTTTTTTCGGTTTAACGCTGGCTGTATCAGCGGCAGCCGCTTCGGCTTTGATAGCTGCGGCTTGCACCGCATCCGCCACGCCCAGCACGGCGCGGCGCGCCTGCAAGGGATGGCGCATGGCGTGCAGCAGGTAGCGGCCGGTTTGCGAGTCGGCAGCCGCCATGATGTCGGCCGGCGTGCCCTGGGCCACCAGATGCCCGCCACGCTTGCCGGCGCTGGGGCCGATGTCGATCACATGGTCGGCGCGGCGTATGGTGTCTTCGTCATGCTCCACCACCACCAGGGTGTTGCCCTTGTCGCCCAGCTTGTGCAGGGCGTTGAGCAGAATATGGTTGTCGCGCGCATGCAGGCCGATGGTGGGCTCATCCAGCACATAGCACACGCCCTGCAGATTGCTGCCCAGCTGCGCGGCCAGGCGTATGCGCTGGGCCTCACCACCGGAGAGCGTGGGCGCGCCGCGATCCAGCGTCAGATAGCCCAGGCCCACCTCTTCCAGAAATTCGAGGCGCCCCAGAATTTCCGGCAGCAGATCACGGGCGATATCGGCCTCGCGGCCCGTGGGTTTCAGCGCCTGGAACCATTCGCGCAAATGTGTGACCGACATCTGCGCCAGCGCCGTCACGGCCAGGCCGTGGAACTGCACGGCCCGCGCCGTGGGGTTGAGCCGTGTGCCCTGGCAGGTGGAGCAGCAGGTTTCCTGCAGGTCTTCCACCTCCTGGCCGTCAAATGTCAGCTCGCGGCCGCGGTTGTCTTCGGCCAGCTGGCTGTCGTCATAGACCTTGCGCTGCTCCTTGGTGAGCTTGACACCTGTGCCCACGCAGTCGGGGCACCAGCCGTGCTTGCTGTTGTACGAGAACAGCGCCGGCTGCAGCTCGGCATAGCTGGTGGAGCACACAGGGCAGGCGCGCTGCGAGGAATACACCTGCACCTGGCCCACGCCGGCGCCACCGCTGGCCATGGTGTCTTCCAGCTGTGCAATGCCCGACAGCACATGGACCACGCCCTTGCCGATCTCCAGCGCCTTGGCCAGCTGCGTGCGCAGCTCGGCCTCGTTGGCGGCCGAGATCTTGACGCTGGCCACGGGCAGCTCGATATGGTGCTCCTTGAAGCGGTCCAGACGCGGGAAACCCGTGGTGGGCAGAAAAGCCCCATCCACGCGCAAATGGGTGTAGCCCTTGGGCCGGGCCCAGTCGGCCAACTCGGTGTAGACGCCCTTGCGCCCCACCACCAGCGGTGCCAGCAGGCCGATATGCTGGCCCTTGAACTGGGTGAGCAACTGGGCGGCAATGCGCTCCGGCGTTTGCGGCTCCACGGCCGCGCCGTCGTGCACGCAATGCTGGGTGCCCAGCTTCACATACAGCAGGCGCAGAAAGTGCCAGACCTCGGTGGTGGTGCCCACAGTGGACTTGCGCCCGCCGCGCGACAGGCGCTGCTCGATGGCCACGGTGGGCGGAATGCCCCACACCGCATCCACCTCGGGCCGGCCCGCGGGCTGGACGATGGAACGGGCATAGGCGTTCAGCGACTCCAGATAGCGGCGCTGGCCTTCGTTGAACAGGATGTCAAAGGCCAGCGTGGACTTGCCGGAACCCGACACGCCGGTCACCACATTGAACTTGCCGCGCGGAATGTCCACGCTCAGTTTTTTCAGGTTGTGCTCTCTGGCGTTGACGATTTCAATGGCGCTTTTGCCTGCAAACGCAGGCTTGGCGCGCTTGGCACGCTCTGTTTGCGTGAGCATGGGGGCCACTTCGGCCACGCGCAGACCGCCCACGCCCATGGCCTGGTCGTACTCGCGCAGCGCCTGGGCGGTGTGCGATGCCTTGACCTGTCGCACCTCCTCGGGCGTGCCCTGGGCCACGATCTGGCCGCCGCCCTCACCCCCTTCGGGGCCCAGGTCGATCAACCAGTCGCTGGCACGAATCACGTCCAGGTTGTGCTCGATGACGATCAGGCTGTTGCCAGCCTCCAGCAGCTTGCGCAGCGCGCGCATCAGCTTGGCAATGTCTTCAAAGTGCAGGCCGGTGGTGGGCTCGTCAAACAGAAACAAGGTGCCCTTGCGCGCCAGTTTTTGCTTGGATTTGGCCGCCGTCTTGGCGGCCTCGGCCAGAAAGCCGGCCAGCTTGAGGCGCTGGGCCTCGCCACCCGACAGCGTGGGCACGGGCTGGCCCAGCTTCACATATTCCAGGCCCACGTCAACAATGGGCTGCAGCGCACGGATCACGTCCGTGTCCTTGGCAAACAGCGCGGCGGCCTCGGCCACGGTCAGCTCCAGCACATCGGCCACGGAAAGCGCGCGGCCTTCGCGCTCCAGGGTGACTTCCAGAATCTCGGGCCGATAGCGGCTGCCATGGCAGTCCGGGCAGCGCAGATAGACATCGGAGAGGAACTGCATCTCCACATGCTCAAAGCCCGAGCCACCACAGGTGGGGCAGCGGCCATCGCCGCTGTTGAAGCTGAACTTGGAAGCGGTATAGCCGCGCTGCGCGGCCAGCGGCGCCAGCGCAAACAGCTCGCGCAGGCTGTCCCATGCACCCACATAGCTCACGGGATTGGAGCGCGCCGTCTTGCCAATGGGCGACTGGTCGACAAACACCACATCGGCCAGGTGATCGGCCCCCAGCAGGCGGTCATGCGCGCCCGGGCTGTCCGTGGGTTTGCCAAAGTGGCGCATCAAGGCCGGCGCCAGAATGTCCTGGATCAGCGTGGACTTGCCGGAGCCCGAGACCCCGGTCACCGTCACCAGACGCTGCAGCGGAAAGTCCACGTTCAGGTTCTGCAGATTGTGGGCGCGCGCGCCCTCCAGCACCAGGCGGGGCGTGGACTCGGTCACCATGCGCTTGACGCCAAAGCCCACCTGCTTGCGCCCGCCCAGGTAGGCGCCGGTCAGGGTATCGGCCCGCTTCAGCTCTTCCGGCGTGCCGTCAAAAACAATGTTGCCGCCCTTGGCGCCCGGGCCGGGGCCCATGTCGATCATGCGGTCGGCGGCAAACATCACGGCCGGGTCATGCTCCACCACCACCAGGGTGTTGCCGGCATCGCGCAGGCGGTGCATGGCCTGGGTGATACGCTCCATGTCGCGCGGATGCAGGCCGATGCTGGGCTCGTCCAGCACGAACAGCGTGTTCACCAGCGAGGTGCCCAGGGCCGTGGTCAGGTTGATGCGCTGCACCTCGCCGCCGGACAACGTGCGGCTTTGGCGGTCCAGCGTAAGGTAGCCAATGCCCACGTCCACCAGGTATTTGAGGCGGGTGCCGATTTCTTCGTTCAAGAGTTTGAGCGCCTGCAGCTCGCCCTCGGCCAGGCCGGTCTGATCCGAGAGCTTGAGGCTGTCAAAGAACTGGCTCAGCCGCGCGATGGGCAGGCGCATCAAATCGTGCAGATTCAGGCCGGGCAGCGCCTCCAGCTGCGCCTGCGACCACCCCACCCCCACGGGCAGGAATCGCTGGTCTGCTGGCAGCACGGCATCGGCCTGGGGCTTGCCTCCTATGCGCCACAACAGGCTTTCGGTCTTGAGGCGCGCGCCCTTGCAGGCCGGGCATTCCGTGTAGCTGCGGTACTTGGACAGCAGCACACGGATGTGCATTTTGTAGGCCTTGGTCTCCAGGTATTCAAAGAAACGCTTGATGCCATACCAGGTCTGGTTCCACTTGCCATTCCAGTTGGGCGAGCCGTCGATGACCCAGCGCTTTTGCTCGGCCGTCAGCTTGCTCCAGGCGATGTCGCGGGGAATGCCTTCGGCCTCGGCATGGCGCATCAAGTCGTCCTGAATCTCCTTCCAGGCCGGTGTCTGTATGGCCTTGATGGCCCCGGTGCGCAGCGTGAGTTTGTCGTTGGGAATCACCAAGCCCCAGTCCACGCCAATCACCCGGCCAAAGCCCCGGCAGCTGTCGCAGGCGCCCACGGCCGAGTTGAACGAGAACAGGCTGGGCATGGGTGCCGTGTAGCTCAGATTGCTCTCGGGGCAATGCAGGCCTTCGGAGAACTTCCACAGAAAGGACTCGCCCTCTTCCGGCATCACATACACGGTGAGCCTGCCACCGCCGCGCTTGAGCGCCACCTCAATGGCCTCCATGGCCCGGGCGCGCTCCACGCGGCTGAAGCGAAAGCGGTCGGCCACCACGTCCAGCACCTTGATTTTTTCAGGGGCTGCGGCCTTGGCTTTCTTGCCTTTGGCAGGAGCCTCCGGCACAGCAGGCGCGCGCTCCACCTCGCGCTCTGCCTGGACCTTGGTGAAGCCGCTGGCGGACAGCCATTGCGCCACCTCGTCGGCCGACGTATTGGCCGGCAGCTCCACCGGGAAGGTGAGGGCAATGCGCGGGTCGCCCGCCTGCGCGCAGCGCTGCTGCAGCGCGCTGTAAATGGTTTCCGCCGTGTCGTGTTGCACGGCCAGGCCGGTGGCGCTGTCGAACAAATGGGCAGCGCGGGCAAACAGCAGCTTGAGGTGGTCGTTCAGCTCCGTCATCGTGCCCACGGTGGAGCGGGAGTTGCGCACCGGATTGGTCTGGTCGATGGCAATCGCCGGCGGCACGCCTTCGACCCGGTCCACGGCCGGCTTGTCCATACGGTCCAGAAACTGGCGCGCATAGGCGCTGAAGGTTTCCACATAGCGGCGCTGACCTTCGGCAAACAGGGTGTCGAACACCAGGCTGGACTTGCCCGAGCCGCTGGGCCCGGTGACCACGGTCAACTCGCCGATGCGAATGTCGAGGTCGATGTTCTGCAGATTGTGCTGGCGAGCACCACGGATACGGATCTGGCCCTGGGTCATGGCTGCGTTCTTTTCTAGCGGAGGCCAATCATTCTAGACAGCTGTATATATCCACATGATTGCGCATACTCTATCGTTTCACTGGTCATCACAGCAACAGCCTATGCCGAGGGCTGCAACAGTGGTTTGGAAGCGATGGGCTCACACGAGCTGGAATAAAAAAAACCTTGCCGCCAGTGCAAGGGATAAGAGCGTGTTGGCCCGCGCAAGACAGCGCAGAACATGCGCGATTATTTGGCGTCGGCAGCTGCAGCAGGTGCTGTTGGTGCTTCTGCCGCAGGGGCTGGCGCTTCCACTGCCGGCGCTGCTGGCACAGGCTCGGGGGCCTGCACGGCATCTGCGCCATGTTTTTCACCGCTCATGTCGACCTTGTCACCGGCTTTCATGATCACAAACAGGCTGATGGCGGCAAACACCACAAAGCCCACAACAATCTTCCACATGCTTTGTCTCCTCAAGGAATGGATAGCAATCAGACAGAACGGCCGGGGCCAAGAAAAAAGCTCCACACCGTTACCAGTGTGGAGCCTGCACCTTGAAGCAGACCAGGACCGATTGGAACAGCCCCGGATTGCGGGCAGCTTACGCTGCAGGGTGATCAGAAGTTGTGGCGGATGCCGACGGCGAAGGAGCGGAAGTCCTGGCCTGCGGGATTCGTTGCACCAACGGCGTAACCATAGCTGGCATTCGCCTTGTTGTTGATCTTGGTGTAGTAGGTATAGACCTTGGTGCGCTTGCTCAGGTTGTAGTTGTAGCCCAGGGTCCACTGCGTGGCAGCCGAGTCATCCAGCTTGCTCCAGGCATTGGCGCGGCCCACGTTGACGTGGAATTCCGAAGCGCCCAGCGCATACATGCCGGAGAGGCGGAAGTTGTTGCGAGAACCCAGCAGGTTTTCGTCGTTGCGCTGGTAGTAGGCACCCAGGGTCACTTGGCCAAAGGTGTACAGGCCACGCAGCGAGCCTTGCTTGTTGCCATCCCACTGGCTGTAGCCAGCACCCAGGGCCAGAGGACCTTGGTTGTAGTTGGCGGCCAGGTCGTAGCCATACTTGTTGTTGGTATTGGCTGCACGTTCGTGCATGGACACCGAACCTTCAGCAGAGAAACCACCAAAAGTGGGGGTGCGATAAGCCAGCTTGTTGCCGGTATTCAGACCGCCAGCACGATATTGGCTGGCAGAACCAGCACCCATCCAGACAGGGTCAACATACAGCGCGTCAGCCGACGAGCCGGTGTCGTGGTTGTGCAAGCTGACATAGTCAGCCGATGCGTAGTAGGACTCGGGGAAGAAGTTACCCAGGCGGACCATACCGAAGTTGCCCGACAGGTTCACTTCGCTTTGACGACCGAAGGTCAGGGGACCAGAGCCATCGTCCGAGCCGAAACCAGCTTCCAACACAAAGCCGGCCTTCAGGCCATTGCCCAGGTCTTCCACGCCCTTGAAGCCGATACGCGAAGCGTTATTGAACATGCCCGTCATGCTCTTGGAGTCAGAGTACTTCTGGCTTTCGATCGTGGTATTCACACGGCCATAGATGGTCACACTGCTTTGGGCCAGGGCAGCCGAAGTACCGCACAGGGCCAGAACGGCCAGCATCACGCGTTGAATCTTCATTGGGTTTCCTTGTGGTGGTTTCAGTTCGTTGGTCCAGCGACGCTGTGGGCAGAGCGCATGCGCTGCAAAGACAGTGGCTAGGCCGTGAAATTGTAGGAGCCGTGCTGACAAATCATGTCGCCACAGGCACGTAACACCATGATTTGACGTTTTGCTGCAACACCGTTGCAGGCGGATAGAAAAAGCCCCCGGCCGCAGGTGCCGGAGGCCTTGGCTGAAGTCAGCAAGCATGGAGGTCCATGCCCGCCGCCGTGTCACCGGATTCAGTCCTCGGCGTAGATGTCCACGTCCTTGGTTTCACGCAGGAACAGGGTGCCGATCACTGCTGTTGCGCCCGCGATGATGATGGGATACCACAGGCCGTTGTACATATTGCCGGTCTGCGCCACGATGGCAAACGACATGGTGGGCAGCAGGCCGCCGAACCAGCCATTGCCGATGTGATAGGGCAGGCTCATGGAGGTGTAGCGGATGCGGGTCGGGAACAGCTCCACCAACATGGCGGCGATGGGGCCGTAGACCATGGTCACCAGCAGCACCAGGTAGAACAAGATGGCGACCACCAGCGGCGTGTTCATCTTGGCCGGGTCGGCCTTGTCGGGGTAGCCGTCCTTTTTCAAGGTTTCGGCCACGGCCTTGTTGAACTCGGCGCCCTTGGCCTTCAACTCATCGGGGCTCAGACCGGCCGACGCGAAGCTGGAGATGCTGTCGTTACCGATCTTGATCACGGCAGGCGTGCCAGCCGGTGCGGCTTCGTTGTCATAGCTCACCGAGCGGTTGGCCAGGGCTTGCTTGGCCACGTCGCAGGAGCTGGTGAACTTGGCGGTGCCGGTGGGGTTGAACTGGAACGAGCACTCGGCAGGGTCGGCCACGATCACCACCTTGTTCTTGGCCTGCGCAGCAGCCAGATCAGGGTTGGCGGCTTCGGTCAGCGCCTTGAACACGGGGAAATAGGTCACCACGGCCAGCACACAGCCCAGCATGATGATGGGCTTGCGGCCGATCTTGTCGGACAGCGAGCCAAAGATCACGAAGAAGGGCGTGGCCAGCAGCAGAGCAGCGGCAATCATCAGATTGGCCGTGACGGCATCCACCTTCAGCTGCTGCGTCAGGAAGAACAGCGCGTAGAACTGGCCTGTGTACCAGACCACGGCCTGGCCGGCGGTCAGGCCGATCAGGGCCAGGATCACCACCTTCAGGTTCTTCCACTGGCCAAAGGCTTCGGACAGCGGCGCCTTGGAAATCTTGCCCTCGGCCTTCATCTTCTGGAAGGCAGGGGACTCGGACAGCTGCATGCGGATCCACACCGAAACGCCCAGCAGCGCCAAAGACACCAAGAACGGAATGCGCCAGCCCCAGTCGACAAAGGCTTCTTCACCGACCGTGAGGCGCACACCCAAAATCACCAGCAGCGACAGGAACAGGCCGATCGTGGCCGTGGTCTGGATCCATGCTGTGTAAGCGCCGCGCTTGCCGTGAGGTGCATGCTCGGCCACATAGGTGGCGGCACCACCGTACTCACCGCCCAACGCCAGGCCTTGCAGCATGCGCAGGATGATCAGGATCACGGGCGCAGCCACGCCAATGGCGGCGTAGTTGGGCAAGATACCCACGATGAACGTGGAGATGCCCATGATCAGAATCGTCACCAGGAAGGTGTATTTGCGACCGATCATGTCCCCCAGGCGGCCGAACACCAGTGCACCGAAGGGACGCACGATAAAGCCGGCGGCAAAGGCCAGCAGCGCAAAAATGAAGGCGGAGCCGGAATCCAGTCCACTGAAGAACTGCTTGGCGATGATGGCCGCCAGCGATCCGTACAGGTAAAAGTCATACCACTCGAACACGGTTCCGAGTGAGGACGCGAAAATCACTTTGCGCTCTTCGGGCGTCATGGGGCGGGGTGTAGCCGCTCCTTTCGTCCCTGCGCCGTTGGCAGCGTTGATGGCCATGGTCTTGTCTCCTCTGGGGGTTTCGTTCCGGAATTTCCGGTCAATGCATTCTTGAAGAATGCACTGACCCCCTTCTGACGCGAAACCAACGCTGACTTGCGTCAAACTGACCAGGGACTGACGGTTTAAGGCCTAACCCGCAGAGGCAGTTTCACCATATAAAACAACCGCTTGCAAACCCTTAAGGGTTTCACGCCAGGCCCTTCGTTAACCCTGAGGGAACGGCGGCGGCATGGTCCCAGCGGTCCGTGGCAAACCAGGGCTCGCCGCGAAGATAGGCACCCAACATGGGCAGGCCATCCAGGCCGAAGAAACCGTGCCCGTCCACGCTGAATGTGGGCACACCAAATACACCGGCCTCCAACGCCGCATCGGTGTTGGCACGCAGCAGCTCCTTGGCGCGTGCCGGCGCCTGTGCATCGCTGCGCAACTGCTCGGCCAGGCGGGTGCGCAATGCGGCCAAGCGCTCCGGCGCCAGCGCATCACCACCGCCCTCCCACACATGGCGAAACAGGGCATCGGCCGTAAAGCGGTTGATGCAGCCGTCATCGCTGCATGCAAGCGCCAGCCGCAGCAAAGGCAGGGGGTTGAAAGGGTGTTGCTGCGGTATCTGCAGCGGCGTGCCCTGGGCCTGGCCCAACCACTCGGCATGGCGATAAGTCCAGGCACGCTTGGGCGCAATGCCGGCCGGACCGGGGTTGCCGTGTTGTTGTAGCAAAGCGCCCAACAGCACCGGGCGATAACGCACATGGCAGCTGATGCCCTCCAGCGTATCCGGCAGCTTGGCAAAGGCCAGCCAGGCATAAGGCGACACAAAGTCCAAATAGAACGTGATCTCGCGCATCAGCAACTCCTGTTTTCAAACGACTTTATGAGATGTTGAGGTATAGGATCTCCATCCCAAATCCTTATTCCTCACCAAGCCTTCCGGCTTGGTAGGCGTATCGTTTTCAGGCGCCCATACGGCACTTGAGGCTTTGTTGCTCGCCCTGGCCGTACCCCAGTACTGTCTGCGGGCGAGACGCCGCGCCTGAAGTGCCGTCTGGGCGTTGTGGGTTTCGACCAAAAGGCTGCAATGCTTCTCGAGCCCGCTCCAGCAATCCTCCGAACGCTGGCACAGCCCCCCAGCCAGGGGCACCGCGCAAGGGCCGCCTTGTCTCCCCGATAGGCGCTGGTGCCGTCCCCCTCCGGCACGCAGTGCCAGAGAGGGGGAAGACGCGCAGCGGCTCAGGGGGTGAGCTCACAACGTTGCAGCACGGCATGCCAGATCTGGCGCTGCGTGGCGGCGTCCGTCTTGCCCCAGAGACGCAACTCCTCCAGCGTGCGCAAACAGCCCACGCAGTGGCTGCGATCCTCATCCATGCGGCACACGGAGATGCAGGGTGACGGCGGGGCCTCGGCAGCTTCCGTCTCCAGCAAGCCTTGCGCCAGCACCTGGCGCGCCTTGTACAACAGCGCTTCTTGTGCGGGAGGACAGCTCATGCACCCTCCCCGGCCGAGGCCTGCACCACATCCACCACCGGCGCACCGGTCAGCTGCTGCAGCGCGGCCATGGACAGTGGGAACACCGCATGCGGATGGCCTGCCGCAGCCCACAGCACCTCAAAGCGCGCCAGGCTGGCATCGATGAGCACCACCGGCTGCTGCGCATGGGCCACGGGGCTGACGCCACCGATGGAAAATCCCGTGCGCTCCTTCACATAGTCGGCGTCCGCTCGGCCCACCTTGCCCACCAGGGCGGCCAGCTTTTTCTCGTCCACGCGGCGGTCGCCCGCAGCCACCACCAGCACATGGGCACCGTCTTCCTTGCGCTTGAAGATCACGCTCTTGGCCACCTGGCCCACGGCAGTGCCCAACTGGTCAGCAGCCTCTTGCGAGGTGCGCGCCGCGCCATCCAGCATCTGCGGCGCATGGGGATGGCCGGCATCCTGCAAAAAACGGCTGACGCGCTGTACCCCTTCGGGCAAGGCGTGAAGTTCTGATCCACACATAAAAAACTCTTTGAAAAATGAGCGCCTCGCGCCCTCAGCCGCGCAGTTTTTGCGCAGCGGCTTTACTGCGCCAGTTTGAGCTTGAGCTGCACCATCTCCAGCTGCAGGTCGCGCAAGTCCTTTTGCACATAGGCGATATGGCTGGCACTGTTTTTGGCGTCCCGCGCCTCGCGCAGCTCTTTTTTCTTGGCGTCGATGCGGCGGTCCAGATCGGCTACGGCCTGCTGCATTTCATAGCGCTCACGGACGGGAGAATAGCCTTGCAGAAAAGCGGCTTCGAGCTGTGCCGGGCAATAGCCCATCTGGACCTTGCGGCCGCTTTCGGCATAGGCCTTGCCGCTTTCGGGCGTACAGAAGCGCTTCAGCCCATGCATCCAGCCCTGCTGGTAGGCGCGCACATCCATGGCCACACCGTTTTTCTTGCAGGCCTTGAAGTGGCGCTTGGCGCGGGTCTCCAGATCCAGCTTGCCCTCCATGGCGTCGAGCTGCCCCAGATAAGCCCAGTCCGTGTCCCTGCATTCCTGGGCGTCCATGCCCGCGCAGGCGCCCAGCAGCAGGCTGCAGGACAGCACCACGGCCAGGCGCGACAGGCGTTGATGAGTTCGAGTTGACATGGCCGCCATCCTAGCGTCCTGAAATAGAAGTTCGTGGAACAAATCACCCGAATATCTTCGCCATACCGCGTTGCCAATCCTCGCCATAGCTACGGCTATGACTGCGGTTGGCGCCTTGCCTGGCTGCGATCTCGGGCGATTTGTTATTCAACGAACCTCCAACTCAGGACACTGGGGCTTTTCACATCCCCATCACGGCACACGCCAGCCAACCCCACAGGGCTCAGCCCGCGCGCTTGGCCAAGATGGCCTTGGCCACCCGCGACTGCGTGGGCCGGCCCAGGTGCTCGCTGATATAGGCGCCGGCGTCGATCAGCTTGTCCAGATCGATGCCGGTCTCAATGCCCATACCATGCAGCATGTAGACCACGTCTTCGGTGGCCACATTGCCAGTGGCGCCCTTGGCATAGGGGCAGCCACCCAGGCCCGCCACCGAGGTATCGAACTGCCACACGCCCATGGCCAGCGCGGCCAGGGTGTTGGACAGGGCCTGGCCATAGGTGTCATGGAAATGGCCGGAAACATCGTGGATGTCGTAATGCTGCAGCGTGGCTTCGATGGCCTTGCGCACCTTGATGGGGGTGCCCACGCCAATGGTGTCGGCCACACCCACATGCTGCACGCCAATGCCCTTCATCAGGCCGGCCAGATAGGCCACGCGCTCGGGTGCAATCTCGCCCTCATAAGGACAGCCCACGGTGCAGCTCATGGCGCCGCGCACATAGATGCCGGCGGCACGCGCCGCTTCCACCACCGGGGCAAAGCGCTCGATGCTCTCGGCTATGGAGCAGTTGATGTTCTTCTGGCTGAAGGCCTCGCTGGCCGCACCAAACACCACGATCTCATCGGGCTTGGACAGCACGGCCGCCTCAAAGCCTTTCAGATTGGGCGTGAGCACGCTGTAGCGCACACCGGGCTTGCGCTGCACAGCCGCCATCACCTCGGCGTTGTCGGCCATTTGCGGCACCCATTTGGGCGACACAAAACTGGTGACCTCGATCTCGGTCAGGCCCGCGTTTTGCAAGCGGTGCACCAGCTCCACCTTGACGGCCGCAGGCACGGGTTGCTTTTCATTTTGCAGGCCGTCGCGCGGGCCCACGTCGACCAGTTTCACGCGTTGGGGATAGTTATGCATGTTTGTCTCCAATAAAAAAGGCTCAATACCCACGCTCTCTGTCCACCATGCCGACCACCGCCTCGCCACGGCTCATGGCCGCCACCTTGCGGACAATCTGGGCAATGCTTTCATCGCGCAGCGTGCGTGCCGAGGTGTGGGGCGTCAGCGTGATACCTGGCTCGCTCCAGAACGGGTGGCCGGCAGGCAGTGGTTCCTGGCGGAACACGTCCAGCGTGGCGCCGGCAATCTGGCCCTCGGCCAGCAGCGCCAGCAGGTCTTCTTCCACCAGATGGCCGCCACGCGCCACGTTGATGACATAGGCGCCGCGCTGCAACTGGCTGAGGTTGGCGCGGTTCAGAATGTTCTCGGTCTCCGGCGTCAGCGGCAGCAGGTTCACCAGCACCCGGGTCTGGGCCAGAAACTCGGCAAAACCTTGGCTGCCATGCAAAGTGCGCACGCCCTCCACGGCCTTGGGCGAGCGGCTCCAGCCCAGCACGGGGAAGTCAAACACCGTCAGCGCCTTGGCCACGCGCGCGCCCAGCACGCCCAGGCCCATTACCCCCACGGTGAAATCGGCACGCGCACGCGGCTTGCGAAATGCCCAACGGCCGGCGCGCATATCGGCCTCATAACCATCCAGCTCGCGGAAATAGCGGATCACGGCCTGGCTCACATATTCGGCCATCTGCACCGACATGCCGGCATCATCCAGGCGCACCACCTGGGCCTGTGGCGGGAGCTTGAGCTGCATCAGCGCATCCACACCGGCGCCGATGTTGAACAAGGCCTTCAGCCCTGGCTGCTCGTCCATGAACTGCTGGGGCGGCGCCCAGACCACGGCGTAATCCGCCTGGGGCGCACCCGGCTGCCACACGCTGAGCTCCGCATCCGGCAATGCGGCGCGCAAACCTTCCAGCCAAGGCTCGGCCTTGGTGTCCTTACAACAAAAAGTGACTCTCATAGCGTTGAAGCGTAACCGGCTTGGCGCTGCTGCGCTGTCAAAGAGAGGGCAGCAGAAAAGCAAAAAACAGGAGCTTGCTTTGCAGATGTAGCCTGGTTTTTCATACGTTTCATACTTCAAATCCAAGCTTTATCGGCTATGGCTGCTCACTTTGTTATGACGGTCATCTCCGCATCAAACTGCCGCGACCCATGCCATGGCAGCGCACATGGGGCAGCCCCTCACCCCTACCCTCTCCCCACAGGGGCGAGGGAGAAACGCCGGGGCCAGCCCCATCCCCACCTTCCCCCGGTGGGGGAAGGGGTAACAGCCAAGGCTCGGCTGCAAGGCTGGGGCACAACGCACAAAACTGGCGCAGGCCCACAGCAGGGCACCGCGCAAGGGCCGCCCCGCAGCGCCGGTGCCGTCCCCCTCCGGCGCGCAGCGCCTAAAGAGGGGGAAGACGCGCAGCGGCTCAGGGGGTGGTGATTTTGATCAACTCCACACCCTCAGCCACCTGGTCACCTGGCGCATACAACAGCTCCTCCACCACGCCATCGGCCGGCGCGGCAATGGTGTGCTCCATCTTCATGGCTTCCATCACGGCCAGGGCCTGGCCCTTGGTCACGGCATCGCCGGCCTTGACGGCAAACGACACCAGCTTGCCCGGCATGGGGGCCGTGAGGCGCCCACCTTCGGTGCCGCTGTCGCCGGCATGGGCCATCAGGTCCACGGCCGTCAGCTGCGTGCCGCCTGCGGGGGTGAAAACGGCCACGGCATCGCCCTGCACATAGACATTGGCGCTGGTGCGCAGCGCGCCCAGTTGCAGGTCCAAGCAGCCACCGTCCAAGGCCTTCCATTGCAGCGGCTGGGGCTGGCCTGCGGCCTGGGCCCCGACTTCCGCTACACCCAGCTGGGCCGGGGTGTCGCCCTGGGCATAGACCAGGGTGGCAGCCAGTTCGCTGCCCTGGTGGCTGAACTGGAAATAACGCTGTTGGCGGCCATACATGCTCCAGCCATCGCGCTGGCTAAAGGGGTCGGCGCTTTGCAGGCCTTGTTCCCAGGCCAGGGTTGCCGCCACGGCGGCGGCCACGGCCAGCTCGCGACCCACGGGGTCCTGGCCAAACAGCACGGGGCGCTCGCGTTCGATCAGCGCCGTATCCAGCTGTGCCGTGGCAAAGGCATTGCTGCGGATCACCTTGCGCAGAAACTGCACATTGGTGGCCAGGCCCACGATATGGGTCTGCTCCAGCGCCGCATCCAGCCGCGCCAGTGCCTGCTCGCGCGTGTCTCCGCGCACGATGAGCTTGGCGATCATGGAGTCATAGAAGGGGCTGATGGCATCGCCTTCGCGCACGCCGTCGTCCACGCGCACCTCACCGATTTCAAAGCTGGTGCAGGCCGGCTTGCGGTAGACATGCAGAGAGCCGGTGGCGGGCAAAAAGCCGTTGCCGGGGTTCTCGGCGCAGATGCGGGCCTCGATGGCATGGCCAATGATGCGCAGCTCGGACTGCTGCTTGGGCAAAGGCTTGCCGGCGGCCACTTGCAGCTGCCAGGCCACCAGGTCTTCACCGGTGATGGCCTCGGTCACGGGGTGCTCCACCTGCAGGCGGGTGTTCATCTCCATGAAGTAGAACTTCATCTGCTCGGGGGCCTCATAGCCGCCGGGCTGCTCGACGATGAATTCCACCGTGCCCGCACCCACATAGTTCACGGCCTTGGCCGCTGCCACAGCGGCCTCGCCCATTTGCTTGCGCAAGGCCTCGGTCATGCCGGGGGCCGGGGCTTCTTCCAGCACCTTCTGGTGGCGGCGCTGCACCGAGCAATCGCGCTCGAACAGGTAGACGCAGTTGCCCTGGGTGTCGCCAAACACCTGAATCTCAATATGGCGCGGGCGCAGCACATATTTCTCGATCAGCACGGCATCGTTTCCAAAGCTGTTGATGGCCTCGCGCTGGCAGCTGGCCAGGGCGGCGGCAAAGTCTTCGCTCTTTTCCACCAGGCGCATACCCTTGCCACCGCCGCCGGCGCTGGCCTTGATGAGCACGGGGTAGCCAATGCGGTCGGCCTCTTTGTGCAGCATCTCGGGGTTCTGGTCGGCTCCGTGGTAGCCGGGCACCAGGGGCACGCCGGCTTTTTCCATCAGCTGCTTGGACTCGGCCTTCAGGCCCATGGCGCGAATCGCCGATGCGGGCGGGCCGATGAAGACCAGGCCAGCGGCCTGGCAGGCCTGGGCAAAGTCTTCGTTCTCCGACAGAAAACCGTAGCCGGGGTGGATGGCCTCAGCACCCGTGGCCTTGGCCGCTTCCAGAATGCGCTCCCAGCGCAGATAGCTGTCCTTGGGCGCGCTGCCGCCGATGTGCACGGCCTCATCGCAGGCCGCCACATGCTTGGCATCGGCGTCGGCATCGGAATACACGGCCACGGTGCGCACGCCCATGCGGCGAGCGGAGGCGGCCACACGGCAGGCGATTTCACCGCGGTTGGCGATCAGAATTTTTTTAAACATGACTAGTCTCTCATTGCATTTATTCAACCTGAAGCGCTTACCTATCAAGCACTTCTAGCTATGTTTCTTGGAGTAGCGCCCCACGCTGGCGCCCAGACCAGGGCACCAGGGCCGCCTTGTCTCCCCGGGTAGGCGCTGGTGCCGTCCCCCTCCATCGCGTAGCGATAGAGAGGGGGAAGACGCGCAGCGGCTCAGGGGGTGCCCAACCATTTCGGCTTGCGTTTATTCAGGAACGCCTGCACGCCTTCCTTGCCTTCCTCGCTGGCGCGGATGTCGGCAATCACCTCCACGGTGGAGGCAATCAAGGGGGCATCGATGTCGCGCCCGGCCACGTCCTGCACCAGTTGCTTGCAGGCCTTGACCGCCTCGGGGCCGGCCGCCAGCAGCGACTTGAGCAGGCCGTCCACAGCACCATCCAGGGCCTCGGCGTCTTCCACCACCTGGTGGACAAAACCGATGCGCAGCGCCTCGGCCGCATCAAAGCGCTCCCCGGTCAGAAAGTAGCGGTGGCTGGCGCGTGCGCCCATGGCGCGCAGCACATAGGGAGCGATGGTGCCGGGCACCAGGCCGATCTTCACTTCGGACAGGCAAAAACCTGCGTTGTTCGACGCCACAGCCATATCGCAGGCCGCCACTAGGCCCATGCCACCGGCATAGACATCGCCCTGGATGCGGGCAATCGTGGGCTTGGGGCAGGCGTAGATGGTGCGCAGCATCTCGGCCAGCGCGCCCGCATCCTGCAGGTTTTCTTCGCGGCTGTAGTCGGCCATGCGGCGCATCCAGTTCAGGTTGGCGCCAGCACAGAACGCAGGGCCTTCCGCCGCCAGCACAATGGCGCGCACATCGGGGTGCTCGCCCGCCGTGCGAAAAGCATCGGTGATTTCGACAATCACCTCGTCGCTGAAGGCGTTGCGGATTTCCGGCTGGGTCAGCGTGACCGTGGCCACGCCAGCGTTGACGGTCAGAGTCAGGTAACGGTGGGTCATAGAACTTTCTCCTGCCGGGTAGGGCCCAGCAAAAAGGGGAAGAGGTGCATGGAGTTCATGGCCTGCCCAGGCTTTGCAGGTAGTACACCAGGTCCAGCTCTGGGCAGGGCTGGCCCATCTGGGTCAGCGCCGCCGTGATCTGGCCGCGGTGGTGTGTGCCATGGTTGAACACATGGGTCAGCATGGCGGCAAAAGGCAGGCTTGCCGGTATGCCCCGCATGGTGGTGTAGTCCAGGTTTTGCGCCCAGCGCGCGGCAGGCACCGTGCCCAGCCAGGGCGCCCAGCGCTCGGCCAGGCTGCGCAAGCTGGCATCCAGTGTGGCGCGGTCTGGCTCCAGCTCGGTATCCAGCGCCACCTTGGGCGACACGCCTTCTGAAAAGCGCACAAACCACAAATGGTGCTCGGTCACCAAGAGGTGGTTGAGCGTGCCGTGGATGCTGTGAAAAAACAAACCCACATCACGCCGGTACTCCGCCTCTGGCAGCAGCGCCACGGCGTCCAGCAGCCGCCCCGTGGCCCATTGGCCGTAGCCGGCCAAGGTGGTGAAGTGGCTGATGGGGTCCATGGTGCGCTCCTTTCGGGTGGGCAGGTTTACATGCGGAACACGCCGAACTTGGTGTCTTCCACCGGCGCATTGCGGCTGGCCGACAGGCCCAGGGCCAGCACGCGGCGGGTGTCGGCGGGATCGATGACGCCATCGTCCCACAGGCGGGCCGTGGCGTAATAGGGGTGGCCCTGGTCTTCATACTGCTGGCGGATGGGTGCCTTGAAAGCCTCTTCCTCTTCCGCACTCCAGCTGCCGCCCTTGCCCTCGATGCCGTCGCGCTTGACGGTGGCCAGCACGCTGGCCGCCTGCTCGCCGCCCATGACGGAGATGCGGGCGTTGGGCCACATCCACAAAAAGCGCGGCGAGTAGGCGCGGCCGCACATGCCGTAGTTGCCGGCGCCAAAGCTGCCGCCAATGATGATGGTGAACTTGGGCACGGCTGCCGTGGCCACGGCCGTGACCAATTTGGCGCCATGGCGGGCAATGCCTTCGTTCTCGTACTTGCGGCCTACCATAAAGCCGGTGATGTTCTGCAAAAACACCAGCGGAATCTTGCGCTGGCAGCACAGCTCGATGAAGTGCGCGCCCTTGACGGCCGATTCGGAAAACAGAATGCCGTTGTTGGCGATGATGCCCACCTGCATGCCTTCGACGCGCGCAAAGCCGCAGACCAGGGTGGAGCCAAAGCGGGCCTTGAATTCGTCGAACTGGCTGCCATCCACGATGCGGGCAATGATTTCGCGCACATCAAAGGGCTTGCGCGTGTCCACCGGGATCACGCCGTACAGCTCTTTTGCTTCAAAAAGCGGAGCTTGCGGTGCTTGGTCCGCAGGCATTTGCGCCTTGTTCTTATTCAAATTCGCCACGGTCTGGCGGGCCAGGGCCAGGGCGTGCAAATCGTTGTGCGCCAGGTGATCGGCCACGCCGGACAGGCGCGTGTGCACATCGCCACCGCCCAGGTCTTCGCTGCTCACCACCTCGCCGGTGGCGGCCTTTACCAGCGGCGGGCCGCCCAGGAAGATGGTGCCCTGGTTTTTGACGATGATGGATTCATCGCTCATGGCCGGCACATAGGCGCCGCCAGCGGTGCAAGAGCCCATGACCACAGCGATCTGGGCAATGCCCTCTGCGCTCATATTGGCCTGGTTGAAGAAGATGCGGCCGAAGTGATCGCGATCGGGAAACACATCATCTTGGTTAGGCAGGTTGGCACCGCCGGAATCCACCAGATAGATGCAGGGCAGGCGGTTTTGCTGGGCAATCTCCTGGGCCCGCAGGTGCTTTTTCACCGTCATGGGGTAGTAGGTGCCGCCCTTCACGGTGGCGTCGTTGCACACCACCATGCAGTCCACACCACTGACGCGGCCTATGCCGGCAATCATGCCGGCGCCCGGCGCGTCGTTGCCATACATGTTCAGCGCGGCCAGCGGTGCCACTTCCAGAAAAGGCGTGCCGGGGTCCAGCAGGCGCTGCACGCGCTCGCGCGGCAGCAGCTTGCCGCGTGCCACATGCTTGGCGCGGGCGGCCTCGCCGCCGCCTTGCGCCACCTGTTCGCAGCGCGCGCGCAGGTCGTTCACCACGGCCTGCATGGCAGCCGCATTGGCCAAAAAGTCCGCCGAGCGCGGGTTCAGTTGCGTTCCCAGAATGTTCATGCTGTCCCTTGAGAAAGGTCTACCTTGGTTCTTTGTGTGGTTTTTGTTTCTGACCGAAGCGCGCGCGCACGGTGCAGTCACGGAAAATACGGCCCTTATGCACACCGTTGAAACCGTTTTGCTGGTACTGATGCTGGGGGCCGTGACAGGCATTGCCGCACGGTATATGCGCGCCATCCCCCTGCCCCTGATTCAAATCGCCCTGGGCGCTGTGATTGCCTGGCCCCAGAAGGGCCTGCACATCAGCTTCGACCCGGAGCTGTTTTTGCTGCTGTTCATTCCGCCGCTGCTGTTTGCCGACGGCTGGCGCATTCCCAAGCGCGAATTCTTTGCCATGGCCAAGCCCATCTTGCTGCTGGCCTTTGGCCTGGTGTGCTTCACGGTGCTGGGTCTGGGTTATTTCATCCATTGGATGATTCCCTCGATTCCGCTCACCGTGGCCTTCGCCCTGGCCGCCGTGGTCTCGCCCACCGACGCCGTGGCTGTCTCGGCCATCACCCGCAACCTGGGCATGCCCAGCAAGACCATGCACATGCTGGAGGGTGAGTCGCTTCTGAACGATGCCTCCGGCCTGGTGGCCGTGAAATTTGCCGTGGCCGCCACGCTGACGGGTGTTTTCTCGTGGGACGCCGTGGCCAAGGACTTCACCTGGATGGCCGTGGGCGGCCTGGGCATAGGCGCCCTGCTGGGCTGGGGTTTCAGCCGCATGCGCGACACCGTCACCCGCCGCGTGGGCGATGTGGCCGCCACGCAGATGGTGCTGCTGCTGGTGCTGCTGCCGTTTGCGGCCTATATCGTGGGCGAAAAAATTGGCGTCTCGGGCATTCTGGCTGCCGTGGCCGCCGGTATCGCCACCAACTTTGCCGACCTGGACCGCAGCAACTTCATCTCGGAGCGGCTGCAGACCGAGGGCACCTGGGGCATGGTGGAGTCGGCCTTCAACGGCGCCATTTTCTTGCTGCTGGGCCTGCAGCTGCCCTCCATCATGGGCGCCACCCTGCTGAGCGCCGGCCATGACGGCTGGCGTTTGCTTGGCTATGTGGCAGTGATCTCGTTTGCCCTGCTGCTGCTGCGCTGGATCTGGATCACGCTGGGCGTGCATGGTGCGCTGCGCAAGGCCCACCGCGAAGGCCGCATGACCGAAAAGCCCTCGGCCCTGCTGAACCTGGCCACCACCATGGCCGGCATACGCGGCGCGGTGACGCTGGCGGCGGCATTGTCGATTCCCGTCCACATGCGCGGCGGCGTGCCCTTTCCCGAACGGGATCTGCTGATTTTTCTGGCCACCGGCGTGATTTTGTTCACCCTGGTGCTGGCCGCCATCACCCTGCCCCTGATCCTGCGCCGCATGCCCCCGCATGAGGACACCGAGACCCAGCACGAAGAGCGCCATGCACGCGCCGTCGCCTGCAAGGCCGCCATTGCCAGCCTGACGCTGACCGAGGAAGAGGCCCAGCGCCACGACGAGCAGTGGCTGGCCCAGTACCAGGAAGTGGTGGGGCGCATCACCCAGGAATACCGCAACCGCATCCACCTGGTGGACGACAGCGGCGTGGCCAACTCCACCGAAGCCCAGCGCGACACGCCCGAGCTGGTGCAGGACCGCCGCCTGCGCTATTTGCGTGAGATGGAACTGCGCCTGCGCTGCATCCAGGTGGAGCGCGACACGCTGTACGGTGAACGCCAGGCCCACCGCATCAATGACGAGACGCTGCGCGCCATGGTCAGCGAGCTGGACATGGCCGAGGTCGCCATGCGCAAACGCCTGGTCGTGGCCCGCCGCGCGGCCGGCCTGCCCATAGACGGACATTGAGCACGGACGCGTGAAGTGCAGCGGACGACGGACCAGGGCTTTCATGCTGTGCGGTCCGCCGTCAGGTGCAGGCGTTCCACCATCTCTTCGCGGATGCGGAACTTCTGGATCTTGCCGGTCACCGTCATGGGGAAGGCATCGACAAAGCGGATGTAGCGCGGCACCTTGTAGTGGGCAATCTGGCCCTTGCAAAAGCTGCGCACGCCCTCCTCGTCCAGGCTTTCACCGGGCTTGGTGATGATCCAGGCGCACAGCTCTTCGCCGTAGCGCTGGTCGGGCAGGCCCACCACCTGCACATCCTGGATCTGCGGGTGGCGGTAGAGAAACTCTTCAATCTCGCGCGGGTAGATGTTCTCGCCGCCCCGAATCACCATGTCCTTGATACGGCCGACGATATTCACATAGCCTTCGGCGTCCATGGTGGCCAGGTCGCCGGTGTGCATCCAGCCGTCTTCATCAATGGCTTCACGGGTTTTCTCCGCATCACCCCAGTAGCCATGCATCACGGAGTAGCCCTTGGTGCACAGCTCGCCCGACACGCCAGGCGCCACGGTAGCGCCGGTGTCGGGGTCCACCACCTTCACCTCCAGATGGGGCTGCACCTGGCCCACGGTGGCCACGCGCTTTTCCAGCGGCGTGCCGGCATCGCTCTGGCAGCTGACCGGGCTGGTTTCCGTCATACCGTAGGCGATGGTGATTTCGCTCAGGTGCATGTCCTTGACCACACGCTTCATCACCTCGATGGGGCAGGGCGAGCCGGCCATGATGCCGGTGCGCAACGTGGACAAATCAAACTCGCCAAACTGCGGGTGCTGCAGCTCGGCAATGAACATGGTGGGCACGCCATGCAGGCCGGTGCAGCGCTCGGCCTGCACGGCCTCCAGCACGGCCAGGGCATCAAAGCCGTCATTCGGGTAGACGATGGTGCTGCCATGGGTGAAGCAGGCCAGATTGCCCAACACCATGCCAAAGCAGTGGTACAGCGGCACGGGAATGCACAGCCGGTCTTCGGGCGTGAGCCGCATGCATTCGCCAATGAAGAAGCCGTTGTTCAGAATGTTGCGGTGGGTCAGCGTGGCGCCCTTGGGGAAGCCCGTGGTGCCGCTGGTGAACTGGATGTTGATGGGGTCGGTGTTCTGCAGCGTGGCGGCAATGGGGTCGATGCGCGCATCGTCGCCATCGCCCGTGGCCATCAGCGCGGAAAAGCGCTGCATGCCGGGTTGGTCTTCGCCCTCGCCTGCCACGTCGATCCATACCACGGAGCGCAGCGTGGGCAGGCGCGTGGCCTGCAGCTGGCCGGGCTCGCAGTGCACCAACTCGGGCGCCAGCTCGCGCACCATGCCCAGGTAGTCGCTGGTCTTGAACTGCGGCATGGCCACCAAGGCCTTGCAGCCCACCTTGTTCAGCGCGTATTCCACCTCGGCCGTGCGATAGGCCGGGTTGATGTTCACCAGGATGATGCCCACCTGGGCCGTGGCCAGCTGCATCAGCACCCACTCGGCGTTGTTGTGGCTCCAGATACCCACGCGGTCCCCGCGCGTGATGCCCAGGCCCAGCAGCGCGCTGGCCAGCTGGCGTGCCGCACGGTGCAGCTCGGCATAGCTGTAGCGCAGGCCCTGGTGGCGGCTGACCAGGGCTTCACGCCCGGGCTGGCGCGCCGCCATCTGCGCAAAAAAGTCGCCAATGGTCTGCTCGATCAGGGGCTGGTCGGTAGCGCCGCGCGCATGGCTGGTGGACAAAAAAGAAGTGTCCATGGTGCTGTCTCCTGGTGCCGGGGGGTCTGCGTGGCCCCGCCATGTCAATCAATCTCTTCAGCATACGGGCCCCTATCACGCAGAAGCCGTCAGCAAGGTTGCAATAATTGCCACCCATGTACACGCCCAGCCTGGTCCCCACGACCGCCTCCGCCCTCAGCGCTTCTACGGCGCTCACACCCATGGCCTTTGTGCAGGCCGTGGTCTGGGCCTATGCCAAGCGCGAGCTGGACCCCATTGCCGCGCTGCAGGCGGCACAAATCGCGCCAGAACAGGTGGCCAAGACCCGCTCCCGCATCACCGCCCTGCAAATGGAGCTGCTGTGCGCCCACGCCATGCGCGAGCTGGACGACGAAGCCCTGGGCTGGTTCGGCCGCCGCCTGCCCTGGGGCAGCTACGGCATGCTGGCGCGCGCCAGCATCAGCAGCCCCACGATGGGCCTGGCCATGGCGCGCTGGTGCCGCCACCACGGGCTGCTCAATGAGGATGTGTCCCTGGAGTTGGTGCGCCACGGCGAGCTGGCCGAGCTGCGCCTGCAGGAACTGCGCAACCTGGGCCCGGTGCGGGAGTTCTGCACCGTCTCGCTGCTGCGCAACGTCCACGGCGTGGCCAGCTGGTTGATCGATGCGCGCCTGCCGCTGCTGGAGGCCAGCTTTCCCTTTGCCGCCCCTCCGCATGCCGATGCCTACCCGCAGATGTTCCCCGGCGCCATCAGCTTCGATGCAGCCTGGGCCAGCCTGCGCTTTGAGGCCCGGTTGCTGGACCTGCCCCTGGCCCGCGACGAAACCGCGCTGCAGCAGATGCTGCAACGCGCCCTGCCCATCCAGGTACTGCCCTATCGGCGTGAACGCCAGTGGAGCGCCCGTGTGCGCCAGTTGCTGGTGGCAGACACCCAGCTGCTGCACACGGCCGACACCCTGGCCCGCGCCCTGCTGGTGTCGCCGCGCAGCCTGCACCGCCAGCTACAGGCCGAAGGCCAGACCCTGCAGGCCCTGAAAGACAGCGTGCGCCTGGACCGAGCCACCACCTTGCTGCTGCGCAGCGACCGCCCGCTCAAACGCATCGCCCAGGCCTGCGGCTTTGCCAGCGACAAAAGCTTTCTGCGCGCCTTCAAGACCTGGACCGGCCACAGCCCGGCGGAATACCGGGCGCTGCACCGGGTGGTGGGATAAAGGCGTTTCTGGCCTACAGCACAAGCTCCACCTGCACTTCCAGCTATCTCTTTCAGAGCATCAGGCCAAGCCCAACAGCCTGGGCAGGTCCACCATATCGTCAAACACCCGGGCAGCGCCAGCCTCCAGCAGCTGCTGGGGCGTGGAGTGGGCGCCGACCTTGGGGCAAAAGCCCCACACGGTGGCACCGGCGCGCACGCCGGCGGTGAGGCCGGGCACCGAGTCTTCAATCACCAGGCAGCGTGCCGGGTCTGCCTGCACGGCCGCAGCAGCGGCCAGGTAGACATCGGGCCAGGGCTTGGTGCGCGGCAGGTCATGGCCGCTGAAGACCTGCTCGCCAAAAAACGGCAGCAGGCCCACTTTGTCCAGCTGCATGACCACCTTGGGCTTGTCTGCCCCGCTGGCCACGGCCATCTTGCCGGCCAGGGATTGGTGCAGCCTGGCCACAGCGGGCACGGCACCTGCAATGGGCAGCAATTCGGCACGCAGGCGCTGGTTGCGGCGATCGTAGAACTCGGCCATCCAGGCATCGGTCAGCGGCTTGCCGGTTTCGGCCTCGATCTGCGCCGTCTTGCTGCGCACGGTGTGGCCGACAAAAATGCGCATGCATTCGTCTTCGGAAAGCGCCCAGCCGGATGCGTTGAGCATGCCGTGCAGCACGCGGTTGGTAATGGTTTCGCTGTCGACCAGCACGCCATCACAGTCAAACAGGATTGCTTCAAATTGCATAGCTATTGATGCTGATACAGAGCGCATCAGCAATGTATTTATTCAAAAATTACGCACAACGGTGTGCCCAGGTCTCTTCCACCAGAGACACCGCGCAAGGGCCGCCCCGCCGCGCTGGTGTCGTCCCCCTTCCCGTGCACAGCACGAGAGAAGGGGGAAGCGGCGCAGCCGCTCAGGGGGATGAGGTGATTTCATCGCCATCCACATAAAACCAGCGCCCATCCTCCCGCACAAAGCGGCTGCGCTCATGCAGGCGCACGGCGCGGCCCCCCACGCGAAAGCGGGCGACAAATTCCACCTCAGCCGTATCCGCGCCCGTGGCAGCAAAGCGCTTGACCTGCAGGCCCAGCCACTTGGCTGCGGGCTCGAACGTCAGCTCCGGTGGGCGCTGGCTGGCATGCCAGGTCGCCTGCAGATAGGCCGCGTTCTCGCGCACAAAAGCGGTGTAACGCGAGCGCATCAAATGCTCGGCGTCCGGCGCCGGCACCGCATCCCAATGGTCGATGAAGTGGCCGCAGCAGACTGCATAGGCCAGGGGCTTGCCTTGGGCGGCGCGCCCGCAGGGGCAGGCAGCGAGGTCCGAGGCGGTGGTGTGGCGATCACGTGGCGACATGGGTACGGGGCACTCAGGAAAACACCCCGGATTGTTGCAGACCGGGCCGCTGGCTGCGGCCATGGATGGCATAGCCATGCACCAGGGTGCTGCATCTTTGCCCCAAAGAAAAACGGCCCTGGGGCCGTTGCAAAGAATGCGTGCAAAGACCAGGCGCTGCGGCCCAGGGTTCACGCGGCCGCCAACTGGGATGAACTGGGCTCGGAAAACTCGGGGTACAGCGGATCGCCCAGATGGGCCAGAAAGCGGGCCATGGCGGCCTCGACCTCGGCCGGGTGCGTGAGCAGCGGCGCATGACCTGCGCCGGGAATCTGCAGCCACTGGGCATGGGGCAACTCCTGCGCCAGCGCACGGGCCCGCGCAGCGCTGACGCAGACATCACGCCCCCCGTGAATCAGCAGCGCCGGCGGCTGCACATCGCCCAGGCGGCCGCTGAGGTCGTCACGCAGGGCCAGAGTGGAAAAGCAGCGGCGCAGCTGCGCCGGCGTCCAGCTGCGCCATTTGGCCTGCCACTCGGCAATGCCATGCCAGCCGGCGTCGACCAGCCGGTGGGCCATGCCCCGGGCCATGGGTTCGGACAGGCCGGCGCGGGCCCATTCATCAATCAGCGAGGCCTGGCCCGGCAGTTTTTGCGGGTCTTCAGTGCCGGCTTGGGCGCCCATCAGCACCAGGGCGCGCAGATGCTGGCGATGGCGCAGCGCAAAGCGCAGTGCCACCTGGCTGCCCTGGGAGACGCCCACCACCACGGCCTTGCTCACCCCCAGGCTGGTGAGCAGCGCGGCCAGGTCGTCGGCCACATCGTCGTAGGTAAAGGGTTCCAGCGCGCCGCTGGAGCTGCCATGGCCGCGCGCGTCCCAGCTGATGCAGCGCCACTGCGATCGAAAGCGCTGCGCCAGGCCATGGAACATGCTGCCATCCATGAGAAAGCTATGGGCAAACACCAGCGCCGGGGCGCTGCCCTGGGTGTCCTCGTAGTAGAGGCGCTGTCCTTGCAGTGTGAGGCTGGGCATAAGGCGGTCTCCCTGAACCTGTGGCATTGCTGCAAAGCAGCATTTAAACCATCATTTTTCATAGCATACAACACCCGAATTTGCTGCACTGCACGCTATTTCATGTCAAATACTTTAGCGAGCCGGCGCAGGCCATGAAAGCCCGCTGGTGCACCCCCGTGGTGCAGGCCGTGCCCCCATCCTGGCAGCGGATAATGGGCACATGGCGCTGCTTGCGGAAGGCATTCTCAAAACCCACTGGGACCAATCGGTGCCCGTCAATCTGGCGCGCATCGCCAAGGCCATGCAGCTGCGTGTGAGCCTGGGCGACACCGGCACGGCCTGCGCCCTGCTGGAGGTCTCCGGGGCGCACAAGGCCTGCGTCACCATCGGCCAGAGCCACCCCATCACCCGCCAGCGCTACGGCGTGGCCCATGCCATTGCCCACCTGGCGCTGCACCACCTGCGCCCCGGCATGCAGCGCGCCATCTGCATCAGCGACAGCTACCACGCCGACCACAACCAGCGCCAGGACAGCGAGGCCAATGACTTCGCCCTGCAGCTGCTGCTGCCCGAGACCGTGCTGCGCTACACCGTGGCCGGCCGGCATGCCTGCAGCCTGCAGGAGCTGGCCCATTTGTTTGAGGTGCCGGAGATTCTGGTCAAGCAGCGCCTGGCCGATCTGGACCTGGCCCTGCCCAAGACCCTGGCCCAGCAGCTGGACCCCCGCGTGGCCGAGAACTGATCCCTGTATCGGGCGCGTCCGGCCCATCCGGCGCCTTCGGCTTGCGCTATGGTGGTGCGCAATGCAATACGAGGAGCACGGTATGTGGCAAATGGCGGTCCCCTGGTGGGAGTTCGTGGTGCGCGGCGTGGCCGTGTACTTTTTCTTGCTGGTGTTTTTGCGCCTGACGGGCCGGCGCCAGACCGGGCAATACGCACCCTTTGACCTGGTGCTGCTGCTGGTGCTGTCGAACGCGGTGCAGAACTCCATGAACGCTGGCGACAACTCCCTGGTGGGCGGCCTGGTCAGCGCGGCCACCTTGCTGGCCTGCCATGTGCTGCTGGCCCATTTGAGCTACCGCTTTCCGCGCCTGCGCCATCTGGTGGATGGCAGGCCCAAGGTCTTGATCCACCAGGGCGTGGTGCAGCAGCCGCTGCTGGCCCAGGAGCAGATCACCACCGATGACCTGGCCGCCGCGCTGCGCGCCAATGGCTGCCTCAACGCCCATGAGGTGGAGCGCGCCACCATCGAAACCAATGGCCAGATCACCGTGGTGCTGCGCCGGCGTGCACCGGATGTGGGTGGGGCCTAGCGCAGTCAGGCCAGCAGCAAGCGCCCCATGGCCTCGGCCTCCTGGCGCGAAGCCGCCACGCGCAGCGGCACGCCAAAGGCTTTTTCCATGGCCGGGTAGCGGGCGGCCTCCAGGGCATAGTGCTGGGCATCGGGCTCGATGGTGATCAAGCCCTTGCAGAACCGGGCCAACTGCTGGCGGTACTGTTTGAGCCAGAGCGCACGCGCCTTGCGGTCCTGCTGCAGCTGGGCCTGGGTGCCTGCGTCGGGGGCCGGCTGCTCGCCGCTGTGGAACGAGGGGTAAAAGATCACAAAATGCTCGCCGCGTGCCAGCAGGGCCTGCATCTCGGCCTGCCATGGAACACCGCTGCCAGGGCTGCGCTCCAGCGCCGTGGTGTGAACAAAGGGAAAGTCGCGCACATCGTGCAGCGCAAACACAGAGCTTGGGTAGGTGCTCATCAAATACTCCTTGCGAATGCGGAAAACCTCCACCGGACAGCCTGGTCACCGGTGATAGTGATTCCCATTCTTAGGCAAGCACCCGGAATCACGGTAACGGCATACGGCCAGAAAATACTGAAACACGGCCAAAATACCGCCATGGACTTGTACGCGCACGACTACAGCGAATGGCTGGATGGGCCGGCACTCATTGCGGTGCGCGGCGGTGATGACGCCGGCAGCACAGGCGACGCCCCGCTGGGCCTGCGGGAGTACGACTGGCACCAGCATGCGCGCGGCCAGGTGTTCTGCGTGGAGCAGGGCCTGATCCATGTGAGCACGCCCCATGGCGCCTGGCTGCTGCCGCCACAGCGCGCGGGCTGGATGCCAGCCCATATGCCGCACAAGGTCAGCGTCAGCGGCCGGCTCAGCAGCTGGATGCTGCTGGCCACCGCAGATTTCTGCGCCGGCCTGCCCACCCAGCCCTGCGTGATCGGCATCAGCCCCGTGCTGCGCGTGCTGGCCCTGCGTGCCGTGGAATGGGATAAGCAGGCCCCACCCACGCCAGAGCAGACGCGCATGGCCGCCGTCATCCACGACGAAATCCGCCAGGCCCCGCACGAGGACTTGCACCTGCCCATGCCCCGTGATGCCCGGCTGCTGCGCATTGCCCACGCCCTGCTCCAGGCGCCGGGCAGCCCGCGCACGCTGGAAGACTGGGCCGCCTACGGCGCGCTGTCGCCGCGCACACTGCGCCGGTTGATGCAGGCCGAAACCGGCATGGGTTTTGCGCAATGGCGCCAGCAGGCCCAGTTGGCGCATGGTCTGGACTTGCTGGCACGCGGCCAGCCCGTGGCCCAGGTCTCCGATGCGCTGGGCTATGCCTCGCCCAGCAACTTCATCGCCATGTTCCGCAAGGTTCTGGGCGACTCGCCTGCGCATTACTTTGCCAGTCGGCGAAGCCGCTGACATAGCAATCCCCCCGGCCCACAGGCACTAGCACTACGCCGTGCCCCATGCCCGGGTCTGGGCCAATCCCCTGCGGCGATGTCCACTGTGCGGCCCTGCACAGCGCACCGATGTTGTGCATCGCACAATCACGGCCGCATCTTTCAACCACCATGTTTGCCTCTGTCTGCCTCTTGCCAGCCCTGCCGCTGCGCGCCGCCTGCCCGCCCCTTGGGGCACCGCTTGGGAGGCCATGGTGATGACACGCCAACTTTGGAATGGCAGCCTGTTCGCCACCACGGCAGGCGTGCTGTGGGGCCTGGTGTTTGTCGTACCCCTGCTGCTGCCCGACTACCCACCGCTGCTGCTGACGCTGGGGCGCTACCTCTGCTTCGGCCTGGTGGCCCTGCCCCTGGCATGGGTGGACCGCCACGCCCTGCGCCAGCTGCGCCGCCCGGCCTGGCTGCTGGCCCTGCGCCTCACGCTGGTGGGCAATCTGGCCTTTTACCTGCTGATGACCAGCGCCATCCAGCATGCCGGTGCGCCGCTGCCCACCTTGATTGCCAGCGGCGCCCTGCCGGTGGTGATTGCCATTGCCTCCAATCTGCGCGCAGGCCCCCAGGCCGTGGCCTGGCAACGGCTGTTTCCCTCGCTGGGCCTGATGCTGGCCGGCATGGCCCTGGTCAACCACCATGAGTTGCAGGCCCTGGGCCAGATGCGTGCAGGTGCAGACCTGGGCGACTACGGTCTGGGCATTCTGATGGCGCTGTGCGCGCTGATGTGCTGGACCTGGTTTCCCATCCGCAATGCCGAATGGCTGCGCAGCCAGCCCCACATCGCGCCCCGCACCTGGGCCACGGCCCAGGGCCTGATCACCCTGCCGATTGCCGCCCTGGGCTATCTGCTGCTGTGGGCCACGGCCCCCGAAGGCCATGACAGCTTTGCCATGCCCCTGGGCCCGCAACCAAGCAAGTTTGTACTCCTGATGCTGGCCGCCGGCGTGCTGGGCTCCTGGCTGGGCGCCATGTGCTGGAACGCCGCCTGCCAACGCATGCCCACCACGCTGAGCAGCCAGTTCATCGTCTGCGAAACCCTGACCGCCCTGGCCTATGCCTACAGCTTGCGCGGCAGCTGGCCGCCCGCCCCGACGCTGCTGGGCATTGCCCTGCTGGTGGGCGGCGTGCTGTGGGCGCTGCGAAATGCACAGCCGGTGGGGCAAGCAGCCCCTCACCCCAACCCTCTCCCCTTCGGTTCGAGGGAGTAAAGCCAGGCGCACAGCCCCAAAAACCGGCGCAGCCCATGCTGGGCATTGCCCTGCGGGCCCTGCGGAGTGCATACCTAACCCCACACCACAACCCGCCCCTCACCCCAACCCTCTCCCCGAAGGGGCGAGGGAGCGAGACCAAGGGCACTGCGTGCAAAACTGGCACGGCCCATGCCAGGGCACCGCGCAAGGGCCGCCCCGCCGCGCTGGTACCGTCCCCCTCCCACGCGCAGCGTGAGAGAGGGGGAAGACGCGAAGCGACTCAGGGGGGGTCCTGGTGTGGATAACGCCAGTTGCAAGCATATGGACCGCAGCTATTTCCCGGGGAGCGTAGCGGGCGCGTGAATGGTCTCCCGGGCAGACGGCCCTGAAGGCGCGGCGTCGCAGCCGCAGACAGTGCTGTCGCACGGCAAGGCTGCGCAACAAAGCATGCAGGGCCGTATGGTCGGCCCTCACACGAATCACAGACCCATACAAAAAATCAGGCTAACGCGCGTTGGATCAGGATTTTTTGGACGTCGCTGGTGCCTTCATAGATCTGGCAGACGCGCACATCGCGGTAAATGCGCTCCACCGGGAAGTCATTCACCACGCCATAACCACCCAAGGTCTGGATGGCGGCGCTGCACACGCGCTCGGCCATTTCGCTGGCAAACAGCTTGGCCATGGCGGCCTCTTTCAGGCAGGGCAGGCCAGCGTCGCGCAGGCTGGCCGCATGCCAGATCAGCTGGCGTGCAGCTTCAATCTGCGTGGCGCATTCCGCCAGGCGAAAGCCCACGGCCTGGTGGTTGAAGATGGGCTGGCCAAAGCTCTCGCGCTCCTTGCTGTATTGCAGCGCGCATTCAAAAGCCGCACGCGCCATGCCCACGCTTTGGGCGGCAATGCCGATGCGCCCGCCCTCCAGTGCCGACAGGGCAATCTTGTAGCCCTCGCCCTCGGCACCGATCAGGTTGGCCGCAGGAATGCGGCATTGCTCGAAGTTGATCTGCGCCGTGTCGCTGGAATGCTGGCCCAGCTTCTCCTCCAGCCGCGCCACCTGGTAGCCGGGGTTGCTGGTGGGCACGATGAAGGCACTCATACCGCGCTTGCCGGCGGCCTTGTCTGTGACGGCAATGACGATGGCCACGTCGCCGTTCTTGCCGCTGGTGATGAACTGCTTGACGCCCTGGATCACATAGTCGCCACCGTCCTTGGTCGCCGTGGTGCGTAGCGCGCTGGCGTCAGAGCCCACATGGGGCTCGGTCAGGCAGAAGGCGCCCAGCATGGCACCCTGCGCCAGCGGGCGCAGCCATTGCTCTTTTTGCTGGGCATTGCCATAACGCATCAAGATGGCGTTGACCGGGCAGTTGGTGACGCTGATCACGGTGCTGGTGCCGCCGTCGCCAGCGGCAATTTCTTCCAGCACCAGGGCCAGGCTCACATAGCTCAGACCGGCGCCGCCCAGTTCCTCGGGCACGCAGATGCCATAGGCACCCAAGGCGGCCAGACCCTGGTGTACATCCTTGGGGAAATGGTGCTCCTTGTCCCAGCGCGCAGCATGGGGGGTGATTTGCTCGCGCACAAAATCGCGCACGGCGTCGCGGATCATTTCCTGGTCGGGGGTCAGCAGCATGTCTTGTCTCCAGCCGTGGTCGGCTTGTAGGTTATGAAGAGAAATCCGCTGCAGCAGCCCATGTCACAAGCTGCTGCAGCTTTGTTTTTGATAGCTAACGAATTCAGTCAGCCCGCACGCGCGTACCGTCATAGCGCAGCAGTCGCCCACCATCGGCCGGCGTCACCCCGGCCAGGGTCTGGACCATGCCTTGCACGCTTTGCGCCACGGTCAAAGGGGCGATGGCGCCGCCCATGGTGGTCTGCACCCAGCCCGGGTCCAGTGCCACCAGGGTGGCCCCGGGCCACTGGGCCTGGCTGCTGGCCACCACCATATTCAGCGCGGCCTTGCTCACGCGGTACAGCCAAGCATCGGGCTCGGCCGTATCCAGGCAGGACATCTCGCTGCTGAGCAGGGCAAACACGCCGCCGGCTGCGGCCACCCGTGGGGCCACCTGGGGCAGCACCTGCATGGCGCCCAGCACATTGGTGTGCATCACCTGGTCAAAATGCTGCTGCGTGGGCGGTGTACCGGCATCCAGATCGCTCCACACACCGGCCACATACAGGGCCAGGTCAATCTCTTCACCATCGAGCTGCCAGGCCAGGCCGCTGACGCTGGCCGGATTGGCCACGTCCAGCACCCGCACTTCGGCGCCCAGGGCCTGCAGCCGCGCCTGGTCGGCATCCTGGCGCACGGTGGCGATCACGCGGTGACCGCCTTCCAGATAAGCCTGCACCAGCCCCAGGCCAATACCGCGCGAAGCGCCCATGATCAAAACCAAGGCCATGAAAATTCCTCAAGAAATACCAAGCAAAAAGGCTTCTAACGCGCTGTGCATAAGCACAAGCAGCTCATGATTCAGGAGCTTCAGCCAATGCTGCCTCCGGGACGCTCGGCAGCGATTTGCACGCTGTAGCGGTGTTCCATCTGCGCCTGCGTCTCCGTGGGCGCCGCCATGCCGATCTGGGCATGGATCATCTGGTTCATGCTGGGCAGGGCCGTGCGCGCCACCTGGGCTTCGGGCTGCCAGGCACGCGCGCGCATCAGCGCCTTGGCGCAGTGCAGATAGGCTTCCTGCACCTGCACCTCGATCACCAGCTTGGGGTGGAAATGCGGGCCCGCGAACAGCGCCGTGTAATGGCTTTCATCGCGCAGCCTGGCCGTGCCGTTGACACGCAAGGTCTCATGGATGCCGGGCACCAGGAACAAGAGGCCTATGCGCGGGTCGCGCAGCAGATTGCTCAGACTGTCCAGGCGGTTGTTGCCGCCCGCATCGGGGATGAACAAGGTGCGCGCGTCCGGGGCTTTGACAAAGCCAGGAGCGCCGCCACGGGGCGAGGCGTCCATCAGGCTGCCGGCCGCGCCGCCGGTGGCCAGCACGCACAGCGGCGACAGCGCGATAAAGCGCAGGCAATGCCGGTCCAGATCGACCTGCTGCTTGAGCAAGGCCCGCTCCGCCGGCATGGCGTAGAGCTGGCGCAGCTGCGCTTCGGAGGTGATCATGTCGCGGCCCTGTCGTTGCGGTGGATGACGGCATACAGGTCCAGGTATTCGCGCCAGGATGGATCAAAGCGCAGCTGCAGCTGGCCTGCCTGCTGGGGTGCATATTCCGCCTCCAGCCGCTCGGCCCACTGCAGGGCATGGGCAGGGTCGTCCACATAAAAGGCCGCCACCCGCGTGGCCATGCCCTCCAGGCGCGTGAAGGCGGTCACGCCACGCTGCAGGCGCAGCAACTCGGCCTCCAGCGCATCCTGGGCATCGCGCGCCGCATCCAGACTGGCCTGGCTGGAAAAAGGCAGCGTCCACAGCAGCAGGTGGGACAGGTCGGCCCGCGTCGCCAGGGCATTGGCGCTGTCGTGGAAGGTCAGCAGGTCGGGCTCGTCATCTGGCCCGGCATCGCGGGCATGGACCTTGAGCGACAACCAGCGGTCTTCCGCCTCCGCAGGGAAGGCATAGCTGCGGCCCAGCACCTCGCGCTGGAAAGCATCAAAGAGCACGGGGAAGGAAGGCAGCGGCAGGCCCGCGCCCTGGGGCTCGCCTTCGGCAAAATCCACGGGCCCCACGCGCACGGAAAAATCCCACTCGCCCAGCACATGGTCCAGCAAGATGAAGGCCATATGCCGCGCATGCTCTTGCATATCGTCCGGAATGTCCTTGGCAAAAGACAGCGTGAGGCCGGTGATACCTCCGGCGTCGTAGTGCTGCACACGCACATCGGCGCAGGACAGCTCGAAGTCCTGCATGCGCATGGCGAAATTGCCGCCCAGGGTACGGCTGCGAAAGGCCTGTACGGTATAGGGCAGGCCCTCCGGCACATGGCGCACCAGGGTTTGCACGTTCTCGAACTGCTCGACATCGCCATGGGCGGTGAGTACCAGGCGGGCACCCTGCTCGTCCGGCCGGCCCTCCAGCTCCATGGACAGTGCGGGCGCCTGCTGCTGCAGCAGCGCATTGGCGCGCTCCACAAACGCCACGCCCGGCAACGCTTGCAGCGCGCTCAGCTGCTCGGTAAACGCGCGCCAGAAATCGGCGCTCTGTGCCCCGGTCAGGGGTGAAGACGCTGGGGCGGTGTGATCGTCGTCGTGAATGTCTGCATGCATGCGGAAACCTTGCAAAGAAGGCTGCATGCGTCTGTGCAGCGCATGCAGCCATGGGCCTACGAGGGCCTAAGGGCCTTACTGGGGCACAACTGTAAATGAAGGTTTACCGCATGCCCTGCATCACACCAGCTCGATGGCCATGGCCGTGGCTTCGCCACCGCCTATGCACAGCGTGGCCAGGCCCTTCTTCTTGCCACGGTGCTGCAGTGCATGGATCAGCGTGACCAGAATGCGCGCACCACTGGCGCCGATGGGGTGGCCCAGGGCGCAGGCACCGCCGTTCACATTCACCTTGTCATGGGGCACGTTCAACTCGGCCATCAAGGCCATGGGCACCACGGCAAAGGCTTCATTGATTTCCCACAGGTCCACGTCCTCCACCTTCCAGCCGGCCTTCTTCAGCGCCTTTTCGGTGGCCCCCACAGGAGCGGTCGTAAACCATTCCGGTGCCTGGGCATGGGAGCCATGGGCCACGATGCGGGCCAGGGGTTTGCAACCCAGTTGCTTGGCAGTGGACTCGCGCATCAGCACCATGGCGGCAGCGCCGTCGTTGATGCTGGAGCTGGAAGCCGCGGTGATGGTGCCGTCCTTCTTGAACGCGGGCTTGAGGCTGGTGATCTTGTCCAGCTTGGCCTTGGCCGGGCCTTCGTCCACGCTCACCGTGACATCGCCCTTGCGGGTCTTGACGGTGACGGGGGTGATCTCGGCCTGGAAGGCACCGCTGGCCGTTGCCGCCTGGGCGCGCTGCACGCTGGCCACGGCGAAGGCGTCCTGGGCTTCACGGGTGAAGCTGTATTTGGCGGCGCAGTCCTCGCCAAAGGTGCCCATGGAGCGGCCGGCTTCGTAAGCGTCTTCCAGGCCATCCAGCATCATGTGGTCAAAGATCTTGTCGTGGCCCATGCGGTAGCCGGCGCGGCCCTTCTTCAGCAGATAGGGGGCATTGGTCATGCTTTCCATGCCGCCGGAAATCATCACCTCGCGGCTGCCGGCAATCAGCTGGTCATGGGCCAGGATGGTGGCTTCCATGCCGGCACCACACATCTTGGACAGGGTCACGGCGCCGGTGCTTTGCGGCAGGCCGCCCTTGAAGCCGGCCTGGCGTGCCGGTGCCTGGCCCTGGCCCGCCATCAGGCAGTTGCCGAACAGCACTTCCTCGACCTTCTCGGCCGCAATGCCGGCGCGCTCCACCGCAGCGCGGATGGCAGCTCCCCCCAGATCATGGGCGGCCAGCTCGGAAAAATCGCCCTGGAATGCACCCATGGGGGTACGGGCAGCGCTGACGATGACAACGGGATCTTGGTGCATGGAAATCTCCTTAGGTTTTATAGCGACACAGGTAAAAAACAATCTCAATCAGGCCGCAACAGTGCTGGCCGCTTGCGCGGCCTCGCTGCATGCAAAGTCACTTCGCCACAGACAGCGAGCAAGGGCCGCCCCTTGCGCTCCGCTGTCGTCCCCCTCCGGCGCTTTGTGTCAGAGAAGGGGAAGCGGCAAAGCCGCTCAGGGGGTGACCAGGCATCTGCTGCGGTCATACGGAAAAACATCGTGCATATGGCCTTGCTGGATGCGCTCCTTGTGGCCCTGCCAGAACGCGGGCTCCAGCAGGTCGGCGTGGTGGCGCATAAAAACTTCGCGCACAGCGGGGTGGCCCAGCAAGAAAGGGCCAAAGGTTTCGGGAAAGACATCGTGCGGGCCCACATGCCACCAGACCTCGCCGGACATCTCATCCTCTTCATTGCGTGGCGGCGGTACGGCGCGAAAGTTGCAGTCCGTCAGGTATTCGATTTCATCGTAGTCATAGAACACCACCTTGCCGCCACGGGTGACGCCAAAGTTCTTCCACAACATATCGCCGGGGAAGATGTTGGCGGCCACCAGCTCCTTGATGGCATTGCCGTATTCGATGACTGAGCGCTCCATATTCGCCTTGGCGCGCGGCTGGTCCAGCCCGGCCTCGAAGCATTCCTGCAGATAGAGGTTCAGCGGCACCAGGCGGCGCTCGATGTAGAGGTGGCGGATGATGACCTCCTGCTGGCCATCGCCATCACGGTCGCTGATCTCGATCTGATTCGGGGCGAACTGCTGGATTTCGGCAATCAGCTCCTCGGAAAAGCGATCACGCGGAAAGGCCACCAGGCTGTATTCCAGCGTGTCGGCCATGCGGCCCACGCGGTCATGCTGCTTGACCAGCAGGTATTTGCCCTTGACCTGGGCGCGCGTGGTCTCCTTGGGCGGCGGGAAGAAGTCCTTGATCAGCTTGAACACATAGGGGAAGCTGGGCAGGTCGAACACCAGCATCACCATGCCCTTGATGCCGGGCGCAATGCGGAACTGGTCGCTGGAATGGCGCAGATGGTGCAAAAAGTCGCGGTAAAACAGGGTCTTGCCCTGCTTGGCCAGGCCCAGGGCGTTGTAGATCTCGGCCCGGGGTTTGCGCGGCATCAGGCTGCGCAGAAACTGCACATAGGCGCTGGGCACGGCCATGTCCACCATGAAGTAGGCCCGCGCAAAGCTGAACAGCCCGTGCAGATCATCCTCGCCAAAAAGCGCTGCATGCAGCACCAGTGCGCCTTGGCTGCTATGCAAAATGGGAATGGCCAGCGGCAGCTCGGTATAGCCGGTGATGATTTTGCCGACCAGGTAGGCGCCCTTGTTGCGGTAGAACAGGCTGGAGAGCACCTGGATCTGGAAGTTGGCGCGCAGCGTCATGCCGGCCATGCGTGCGCGCACGCGCTCGGCCAGGGTGGCGATGTCGCGCTCCAGGTCTTCATAGCTGCATTGCAGGCCCAGATGCTCCACCATCTGCCGCAGCGACTGGGGCAGCGCCTCCAGCGAGCCGGGGTAATAAGCGCGGTAGGCCGGCGCGTCGGCCGGGTTGCGGCTTTCCAGGTATTCCGTGCTGACCGCGGGCCGCACAAAGATGAAGTCGTTGTGAAAGTGGGTGCGGTGCAGGATCTTGGTGGTGACGGAGTTGAAGAAGGTCTCCGCCAGCTCGGGCTGCAAATGCTCCACCATCAGGCCGATGTAGTGCAGCTTGACCTGCTGCCACACGGGCATGGGCAGCTGCCCCGCATGGAACTCGGCCGCCAGCCGCTGCACGCATTCGTTGACCCGCAGGTCATAAAAGGCAATGCGCTCGCGCTGGGCGCATTGCTGGCCATTCCAGTCGGCCTGCTCAAAACGGCGCTTGGCCCGGGCCGACTCGGCCCTGAACAGCAGATAGTGGCGGTTGAAGCCATCCATCATCGCCTGGGCAATGGCATAGGCCTGGGGGGCATCCAGTTGCTGCGGAAACATGCAAATCGCTCGCGGTTCAGAGAGTGCTCAACAAAAATACCAGTCAGTACAGCAAGCCGTCAGTTATCAGTGAACCATCGCAGGCGCCCCTTATGCAAGGGCACTGCGCAAGGGCCGCCTTGTACCCCTAGTAAGCGCCGGTGCCGTCCCCCTCCCCCCTCCATCGCACAGCGATAGAGAGGGGGAAGACGCGAAGCGGCACAGGGGTGCCTCACATCACTCCCGCACGCGGCCCGCCACCATTTCCACCGCCTTCTGGTGCACCTCATGCAGGCCACCGGTGCCGGGCACCGTCATGTGCAAATTGGTGATGAGGCCGTTTTCCAGGCTGTAGCACCAGCCATGCAGCGACACCTTCTGGCCACGGGCCCAGGCGTCTTGCATCACCGTGCTTTGTGCCACGTTCATGACCTGTTCGATGGCGTTCAGCTCGCACAGCACATCATGGCGGTACTGCACGGGCGTGGCCTTGATCAGGTCGTAGTGTTTGTCGCGCACATTGCGGACATGGCGGGTCCAGTTGTCGACCAGGCCCAGGCGCACGCCTTCCAGTGCGGCCAGCACGCCACCGCAGCCGTAGTGGCCCACCACCATCAGGTGCTCGACCTTCAGGTGCTCCACCGCGTACTGGATGGTGCTCAGGCAGTTCAGGTCGCTGGGCACCACCACATTGGCCACATTGCGATGGACAAAGACTTCACCCGGCTCCAGGCCGGTGATCTGGTTGGCGGGCACGCGGCTGTCGGAGCAACCGATCCACATGTACTTGGGTTTTTGTTGCGCCATCAGCCCGGTGAAGAAACCGGGGCGGTCGCGCTCCATCTGGGCGGCCCATTCCTTGTTGTGTACAAACAGGTCTTCGATGGAGGTACTGGTCGTCATCTGGCGTTCCTTTTGAATACAGGGAAACGGCGCCGCCCACCCTGCTTTTTCAGCAGGTTTCAGCGAACAATTCGCGGCCAATCAGCATGCGACGAATCTCGCTGGTGCCGGCGCCAATCTCATAGAGTTTCGCATCTCGCCACAGTCGACCGAGTGGGTACTCGTTGATATACCCATTGCCGCCATAGATTTGCACGCCCTCGCCCGCCATCCAGGTGGCTTTTTCGGCGCACCACAAAATCACGCTGGCGCAGTCCTTGCGCACCTGGCGCACATGGTCCGTGCCCAGCATGTCCAGGTTCTTAGCCACGGTGTAGGCAAAGGAGCGGCCGGCCTGCAGCACCGTGTACATATCGGCCACCTTGCCCTGGATGAGCTGGAACTCACCAATGCTTTGGCCGAACTGCTTGCGGTCGTGGATGTAGGGGACCACGTTGTCCATCACGCTTTGCATGATGCCCAGGGGGCCACCGGTGAGCACGGCGCGTTCATAGTCCAGGCCGCTCATGAGCACCTTGGCGCCACCGTTGACCTGGCCCAGCACGTTCTCTGCCGGCACTTCCACGTTCTGGAACACCAGCTCGCCGGTGTGGCTGCCGCGCATGCCCAGCTTGTCCAGCTTTTGCGCAATCGAAAATCCCGGCATGCCTTTTTCGATCAAAAAGGCCGTCACACCGCGCGCGCCCAGCTCGGGCTCGCTCTTGGCGTAGACCACCAGGGTGTCGGCGTCGGGGCCGTTGGTGATCCACATCTTGTTGCCATTGAGCAGGTAGTAGCCGCCCTTGTCCTCGGCCTTGAGCTTCATGCTGATGACGTCGGAGCCCGCACCGGGCTCGCTCATGGCCAGCGCCCCCACATGCTCGCCGCTGATGAGCTTGGGCAGGTACTTGGCCTTTTGCGCTTCGTTGCCGTTGCGGTTGATCTGGTTCACGCACAGATTGCTGTGCGCACCGTAGGACAGGCCCACCGAGGCGCTGGCGCGCGAGATTTCTTCCATGGCCACCATGTGGGCCAGATAACCCATGTCGGCGCCGCCGTACTGCTCGGACACGGTGATGCCCAGCACGCCCAGATCGCCAAACTTGCGCCACAGGTCCATGGGGAACTGGTCGCTGCGGTCGATCTCGGCGGCACGGGGCGCAATTTCGCTCTGTGCAAACTCGCGCACGGCATCGCGCAGCGCATCAATGTCTTCGCCCAACTGAAAATTCAGGCCTGGCAGATTGGTCATTTCTTGTCTCCTCGGTGATGGGGCTGCACGCTGTCATGCGCCCCTGCTTGGTGTGTGGGGCTTATCAAGCCCTGGGGATATGTTTTGCTGCCTAGACGACGGCAATCCCTGGCCGCCCCTGCAACACCATCAATGTGCAGTGCATGGTGGCAGCCAGTTTTTCCTGCTCCTGGTCGACGGCGTAGGCCCGGCCTTCGGCCACCATGATGGTGCGCCCCGGCTTGAGCACCCGCCCTTCGCAGCGGAAGCGCTGACCCTTGGCAGGGGCCAGCAGATTGATCTTGAACTCGATGGTGAGCACCTCGGCGTCTTCAGGCATCAGGCTGAAGGCCGCATAACCACAGGCCGAATCCAGCGCTGCCGACAGCATTCCGGCATGGATGAAGCCATGCTGCTGCGTCAACCCCTGGGCCCAGTCAAAGCCGATGTCGACCTCGCCGGGCAGCAGATGGGTGATTTCAGCCCCCAACGTGCCCATGGCACCTTGCCGCACAAAGCTGTCGCGCACGCGGCGCAGGGCGGCAGTGTCTTCGGCCATAGCGTCTCCTTGCTTTTTTCTAGTTTACGCTGACGTTTACGTTAACGTCAATCAAAAACCTCATTGGGCCCCAGCTTGGCAAGGAGTTGGCGGGCTTCGGCTTCATGCTCCATCACCTCTTCCAGATTCGCCTGCAGGTCGCCCAGGCGCTCTTCCAGCTGCAGGCGGTGTGCACCCAGCACTTCCAGGAACTTGCGCAGCTGCGTGCCCGTGTCCCGCGGGCTGTCATAGAGGTCGATGATTTCCTTGGCCTCCGACAGCGACAGTCCCAGGCGCTTGGCCCGCAAGGTCAGCCGCAGCCGCGTGCGATCGCGCGCGCTATAAACACGGTTGCGTCCGCCAGGGCCGGTGCGCTCGGGCTGCAGCAAGCCCATATCCTCGTAAAAGCGCATGGCGCGGGTGGTCAGATCAAACTCTTTGGCCAGATCGCTGATGCTGTAGCTCACAGCCTGGGGCTGGGGGATTGGGGTGGTGCTTTGCATGGGCTCTACGGTACTCGGTTGGGCGCATTCTGCCTGTCACACTTGCCCCTGGGTAGGCTGGCAAGCCAACGCAGTGCTGCAGACTTTGCATACCACCGGCCCCCAGCCGGGTTAGGCTATGCCTCTTTGCTTTGGATTGAGATACCGCCGCCATGTGCCAGCTGCTTGGAATGAATTGCAACACCCCCACTGACGTGCGCTTTAGCTTCAGTGGCTTTGCACAACGCGCAGGCAATACCGGCGATCACACCGATGGCTGGGGCATTGCCTTTTTCGAGGAAAAAGGCCTGCGCCACTTTGTGGACCATGAGCGCGCTATCGACTCCCCCGTGGCCGAGCTGATCCGCCGCTACCCCATCAAAAGCCAGAACGTCATTGCCCATATCCGCAAGGCTACCCAGGGCGTGGTCAGCCTGCAGAACTGCCACCCTTTTGTGCGTGAGCTCTGGGGCCGCAACTGGGTGTTTGCCCACAATGGCGATCTGAAGAACTTTGCCCCCAAGCTGCACACCCACTTTCACCCCGTAGGCAGCACCGACAGCGAGCTGGCCTTTTGCTGGATCATGCAGGAGCTGTGGAAATCCCACGCCGGCGTGCCCACCATCGAGGAGCTCACGCTGACACTGCGCGAGCTGGCAGCCCGCATCGCGCCACACGGCACCTTCAACTTCCTGCTCTCTAACGGCGAAGCGCTGTGGGCCCATGCCACCACCCATCTTTGCTATACCGAGCGCTGCCACCCTTTTGCCCAGGCCCACCTGGCAGATGAAGACCTGAGCGTGGACTTTGCCAGCGAAACCACGCCCAACGACCGGGTGGCCATCATCGTCACCGCGCCGCTGACCAAGAACGAGCAGTGGACCAGTTTTGAAAAAGGCGAGCTGATGGTGTTTGTGGACGGCCAGCGTCGTAGATAGAACAAGCACTTCACGCTACTGATTCGAGAGCTTCCACAGCGCTTCAGGCCTCAATTCCCAATATCAAGCAGCCCATAAACGAACAGGAGCACGCGTAGCGTGCTCCTGTTTTTTTGTTTGCTCTATTTTCTCTGCGGGATGCTTGGCATTATGGGATTCAGCAGCCAAAGACCAAAGACAAAACCCCCAGCCTCTTTCGAGAGCTGGGGGTGTTGCGCTTGTAAGAGCCTGACGATGACCTACTTTCACACGGGAACCCGCACTATCATCGGCGCAAATTCGTTTCACTGTCCTGTTCGGGATGGGAAGGAGTGGTACCAAATCGCTATGGTCATCAGGCATAACTTGTAAAGCTGCAGATATTCCTATCTACAACTCAAATTCATAGAGTCTTTAATCAGCGATTATCTTGATTGCGTAAAACTTGGCATAACTAGTCTGAACTGCATGGCAGTCAAAGTTATAGGGTCAAGCCTCTCGGGCAATTAGTACTGGTTAGCTTAACGCATTACTGCGCTTCCACACCCAGCCTATCAACGTCGTGGTCTACAACGACCCTTCAGGGGGCTCAGGGCCCCGGCAGATCTCATCTTGAAACGAGTTTCCCGCTTAGATGCTTTCAGCGGTTATCTCTTCCACACGTAGCTACCCTGCGATGCCACTGGCGTGACAACAGGTACACCAGAGGTGTGTCCACTCCGGTCCTCTCGTACTAGGAGCAGGCTTCCTCAAATCTGCAACGCCCACGGAAGATAGGGACCAAACTGTCTCACGACGTTTTAAACCCAGCTCACGTACCTCTTTAAATGGCGAACAGCCATACCCTTGGGACCGACTACAGCCCCAGGATGAGATGAGCCGACATCGAGGTGCCAAACACCGCCGTCGATATGAACTCTTGGGCGGTATCAGCCTGTTATCCCCAGAGTACCTTTTATCCGTTGAGCGATGGCCCTTCCATACAGAACCACCGGATCACTATGTCCTGCTTTCGCATCTGCTCGACTTGTCAGTCTCGCAGTTAAGCACGCTTATGCCATTGCACTATCGTCACGATGTCCGACCGTAACTAGCGTACCTTCGAACTCCTCCGTTACGCTTTGGGAGGAGACCGCCCCAGTCAAACTGCCTACCATGCACTGTCCCCGATCCAGATAATGGACCTAGGTTAGAACCTCAAACGCACCAGGGTGGTATTTCAACGTTGGCTCCACCAGAACTAGCGTCCTGGCTTCAAAGCCTCCCACCTATCCTACACAGATCCGTTCAAAGTCCAATACAAAGCTACAGTAAAGGTTCATGGGGTCTTTCCGTCTTTCCGCGGGGAGATTGCATCATCACAAACATTTCAACTTCGCTGAGTCTCAGGAGGAGACAGTGTGGCCATCGTTACGCCATTCGTGCAGGTCGGAACTTACCCGACAAGGAATTTCGCTACCTTAGGACCGTTATAGTTACGGCCGCCGTTTACTGGGACTTCAATCAAGAGCTTGCACCCCATCATTTAATCTTCCAGCACCGGGCAGGCGTCACACCCTATACGTCCACTTTCGTGTTTGCAGAGTGCTGTGTTTTTATTAAACAGTCGCAGCCACCGATTTTTTGCAACCCCTTTTAGCTCCGTTTGTTCAACTTCACTTACTTGGGGCATACCTTCTCCCGAAGTTACGGTATCAATTTGCCGAGTTCCTTCTCCTGAGTTCTCTCAAGCGCCTTAGAATACTCATCTCGCGCACCAGTGTCGGTTTGCGGTACGGTCGTCAATAGCTGAAGCTTAGTGGCTTTTCCTGGAAGCAGGGTATCACTCACTTCGTGTGCAAGCACACTCGTTATCACCCCTCATCTAAGCCCGGCGGATTTGCCTACCAGGCACGACTACAGGCTTGAACCAACATATCCAACAGTTGGCTGAGCTAACCTTCTCCGTCCCCACATCGCACTATTGATCGGTACAGGAATATTGACCTGTTTCCCATCAGCTACGCATCTCTGCCTCGCCTTAGGGGCCGACTCACCCTACGCCGATGAACGTTGCGTAGGAAACCTTGCGCTTACGGCGAGGGGGCTTTTCACCCCCTTTAACGCTACTCATGTCAGCATTCGCACTTCTGATACCTCCAGCACCCGTCTCCAGGCACCTTCACAGGCTTACAGAACGCTCTCCTACCACGTGCAATAAATTGCACATCCGCAGCTTCGGTAACTGGCTTAGCCCCGTTACATCTTCCGCGCAGGACGACTCGATCAGTGAGCTATTACGCTTTCTTTAAATGATGGCTGCTTCTAAGCCAACATCCTGACTGTTTTAGCCTTCCCACTTCGTTTCCCACTTAGCCAATTTTAGGGACCTTAGCTGGCGGTCTGGGTTGTTTCCCTCTTGAGTCCGGACGTTAGCACCCGGTGCTCTGTCTCCCAAGCTGTACTCGTCGGTATTCGGAGTTTGCATAGGTTTGGTAAGTCGCCATGACCCCCTAGCCTAAACAGTGCTCTACCCCCGACGGTAATACTTGAGGCACTACCTAAATAGTTTTCGGAGAGAACCAGCTATTTCCAAGTTTGTTTAGCCTTTCACCCCTATCCACAGCTCATCCGCTGATTTTGCAACATCAGTCGGTTCGGACCTCCAGTACCTGTTACGGCACCTTCATCCTGGCCATGGATAGATCACTTGGTTTCGGGTCTACACCCAGCGACTGGACGCCCTATTCGGACTCGATTTCTCTACGCCTCCCCTATTCGGTTAAGCTTGCCACTGAATGTAAGTCGCTGACCCATTATACAAAAGGTACGCAGTCACCCCTTAGGGCTCCTACTTTTTGTAAGCATGCGGTTTCAGGATCTATTTCACTCCCCTCCCGGGGTTCTTTTCGCCTTTCCCTCACGGTACTGGTTCACTATCGGTCGATTACGAGTATTTAGCCTTGGAGGATGGTCCCCCCATATTCAGACAAGGTTTCTCGTGCCCCGCCCTACTTTTCTCTAGCTTAGTACCACCGTTCGGTTTTCACATACGGGGCTATCACCCACTATGGCCGGACTTTCCATTCCGTTTTGTTAACCAATCGACTATCACTAGAAGGCTGTTCCGAATTCGCTCGCCACTACTATCGGAATCTCGGTTGATGTCTTTTCCTCTGGGTACTTAGATGTTTCAGTTCTCCAGGTTCGCCTCGCATACCTATGTATTCAGTATGCGATACCCTTGCGGGTGGGTTTCCCCATTCAGAAATCTCCGGATCAAAGCTTATTTGCCAGCTCCCCGAAGCTTATCGCAGGCTATCACGTCTTTCGTCGCCTGTAATCGCCAAGGCATCCACCACATGCTCTTAGTCACTTGACCCTATAACTTTGACCTCTATCGCTAGAGATCGCCATTTCGGTGTTCAAAGACTTGTGAGGTCTCTCACCTCACGCGTTATGCCGTAATGTGAATAATTCCTCGATATTGCTATCTTGGAGATATTCGTCATTACTAGATAATTTCGCATTCGCAAAATATCTGTTTTGACGCAATCAAAATGTTGCTGGCGGCACGGTGCGAATATCTTTCGACTTCGCTTTCCACCAGCAACGCTGATTTCGACTCTATGAATTTTTAAAGAACAGCCTATTGATCGTGTCGATCAATACAAAAGCAGTCTTTGCAAGACTGCTTTTGTATTAAACGCTTTTCAGTGCGAAGCCAACGATTGTAGCACCTTCTCAGGCGCAGTTTTCGTTGGTGGAGGATGACGGGATCGAACCGACGACCCCCTGCTTGCAAAGCAGGTGCTCTCCCAGCTGAGCTAATCCCCCGGGATCCTCTGCACTGGCATTGGAATTTGATGGTGGGTCTAGTTGGGCTCGAACCAACGACCCCTGCGTTATCAACACAGTGCTCTAACCAGCTGAGCTACAGACCCATTCCTCAACGCCGCAAATCTCTTTGCAGCCTTGCGGCTTGTTCCAACAACCGATAAGTGTGGACGTTCAAACTTGATTGCTCTGTTTTCCAGAAAGGAGGTGATCCAGCCGCACCTTCCGATACGGCTACCTTGTTACGACTTCACCCCAGTCACGAACCCCGCCGTGGTAAGCGCCCTCCTTGCGGTTAGGCTACCTACTTCTGGCGAGACCCGCTCCCATGGTGTGACGGGCGGTGTGTACAAGACCCGGGAACGTATTCACCGTGACATTCTGATCCACGATTACTAGCGATTCCGACTTCACGCAGTCGAGTTGCAGACTGCGATCCGGACTACGACTGGCTTTATGGGATTAGCTCCCCCTCGCGGGTTGGCAACCCTTTGTACCAGCCATTGTATGACGTGTGTAGCCCCACCTATAAGGGCCATGAGGACTTGACGTCATCCCCACCTTCCTCCGGTTTGTCACCGGCAGTCCCATTAGAGTGCTCAACTAAATGTAGCAACTAATGGCAAGGGTTGCGCTCGTTGCGGGACTTAACCCAACATCTCACGACACGAGCTGACGACAGCCATGCAGCACCTGTGTTACGGCTCTCTTTCGAGCACTCCTCTATCTCTAAAGGATTCCGTACATGTCAAAGGTGGGTAAGGTTTTTCGCGTTGCATCGAATTAAACCACATCATCCACCGCTTGTGCGGGTCCCCGTCAATTCCTTTGAGTTTCAACCTTGCGGCCGTACTCCCCAGGCGGTCAACTTCACGCGTTAGCTTCGTTACTGAGTCAGTTAAGACCCAACAACCAGTTGACATCGTTTAGGGCGTGGACTACCAGGGTATCTAATCCTGTTTGCTCCCCACGCTTTCGTGCATGAGCGTCAGTGCAGGCCCAGGGGATTGCCTTCGCCATCGGTGTTCCTCCGCATATCTACGCATTTCACTGCTACACGCGGAATTCCATCCCCCTCTGCCGCACTCCAGCCTTGCAGTCACAATGGCAGTTCCCAGGTTGAGCCCGGGGATTTCACCACTGTCTTACAAAACCGCCTGCGCACGCTTTACGCCCAGTAATTCCGATTAACGCTTGCACCCTACGTATTACCGCGGCTGCTGGCACGTAGTTAGCCGGTGCTTATTCTTACGGTACCGTCATGACCTCTCTTTATTAGAAAAAGGCTTTTCGTTCCGTACAAAAGCAGTTTACAACCCGAGGGCCTTCATCCTGCACGCGGCATTGCTGGATCAGGCTTTCGCCCATTGTCCAAAATTCCCCACTGCTGCCTCCCGTAGGAGTCTGGGCCGTGTCTCAGTCCCAGTGTGGCTGGTCGTCCTCTCAGACCAGCTACAGATCGCAGGCTTGGTAAGCCTTTACCCCACCAACTACCTAATCTGCCATCGGCCGCTCCAGTTGCGCAAGGCCTTGCGGTCCCCTGCTTTCAACCTCAGTTCTCATGCGGTATTAGCCACTCTTTCGAGTAGTTATCCCCCACAACTGGGCACGTTCCGATGTATTACTCACCCGTTCGCCACTCGCCACCAGACCGAAGTCCGTGCTGCCGTTCGACTTGCATGTGTAAAGCATGCCGCCAGCGTTCAATCTGAGCCAGGATCAAACTCTACAGTTCGATCTTGAATTTAAAGTCTTTCGACTACTCACTCACTTGACGGAATCAAGAAAGATTTCTCTTTCCTCATTACTGTTTTTGTGAGCGTTTGTTTTAGTTCCAAAGAACTTGGCAATCGCCTTCAAACGCCCACGCTTATCGGCTGTACATTTTTAATGAATCCACTCAAAAACCACCAGGCCTTCAAGCTTGACTCGCTGCGATCAGCGAAGCCTTGTATTGTAGCACAACTTTCATTGCGCTTTTAAAACATTTTCACGTTTTCTTTTCACCCCTGATTCAGGAGGGAGAAGAAAACGCCCGGCAGCTTGCCGGGCGTTTTGGCGTAAGAGCCTGACGATGACCTACTTTCACACGGGAACCCGCACTATCATCGGCGCAAATTCGTTTCACTGTCCTGTTCGGGATGGGAAGGAGTGGTACCAAATCGCTATGGTCATCAGGCATAACTTGTAAAGCTGCAGATATTCCTATCTACAACTCAAATTCATAGAGTCTTTAATCAGCGATTATCTTGATTGCGTAAAACTTGGCATAACTAGTCTGAACTGCATGGCAGTCAAAGTTATAGGGTCAAGCCTCTCGGGCAATTAGTACTGGTTAGCTTAACGCATTACTGCGCTTCCACACCCAGCCTATCAACGTCGTGGTCTACAACGACCCTTCAGGGGGCTCAGGGCCCCGGCAGATCTCATCTTGAAACGAGTTTCCCGCTTAGATGCTTTCAGCGGTTATCTCTTCCACACGTAGCTACCCTGCGATGCCACTGGCGTGACAACAGGTACACCAGAGGTGTGTCCACTCCGGTCCTCTCGTACTAGGAGCAGGCTTCCTCAAATCTGCAACGCCCACGGAAGATAGGGACCAAACTGTCTCACGACGTTTTAAACCCAGCTCACGTACCTCTTTAAATGGCGAACAGCCATACCCTTGGGACCGACTACAGCCCCAGGATGAGATGAGCCGACATCGAGGTGCCAAACACCGCCGTCGATATGAACTCTTGGGCGGTATCAGCCTGTTATCCCCAGAGTACCTTTTATCCGTTGAGCGATGGCCCTTCCATACAGAACCACCGGATCACTATGTCCTGCTTTCGCATCTGCTCGACTTGTCAGTCTCGCAGTTAAGCACGCTTATGCCATTGCACTATCGTCACGATGTCCGACCGTAACTAGCGTACCTTCGAACTCCTCCGTTACGCTTTGGGAGGAGACCGCCCCAGTCAAACTGCCTACCATGCACTGTCCCCGATCCAGATAATGGACCTAGGTTAGAACCTCAAACGCACCAGGGTGGTATTTCAACGTTGGCTCCACCAGAACTAGCGTCCTGGCTTCAAAGCCTCCCACCTATCCTACACAGATCCGTTCAAAGTCCAATACAAAGCTACAGTAAAGGTTCATGGGGTCTTTCCGTCTTTCCGCGGGGAGATTGCATCATCACAAACATTTCAACTTCGCTGAGTCTCAGGAGGAGACAGTGTGGCCATCGTTACGCCATTCGTGCAGGTCGGAACTTACCCGACAAGGAATTTCGCTACCTTAGGACCGTTATAGTTACGGCCGCCGTTTACTGGGACTTCAATCAAGAGCTTGCACCCCATCATTTAATCTTCCAGCACCGGGCAGGCGTCACACCCTATACGTCCACTTTCGTGTTTGCAGAGTGCTGTGTTTTTATTAAACAGTCGCAGCCACCGATTTTTTGCAACCCCTTTTAGCTCCGTTTGTTCAACTTCACTTACTTGGGGCATACCTTCTCCCGAAGTTACGGTATCAATTTGCCGAGTTCCTTCTCCTGAGTTCTCTCAAGCGCCTTAGAATACTCATCTCGCGCACCAGTGTCGGTTTGCGGTACGGTCGTCAATAGCTGAAGCTTAGTGGCTTTTCCTGGAAGCAGGGTATCACTCACTTCGTGTGCAAGCACACTCGTTATCACCCCTCATCTAAGCCCGGCGGATTTGCCTACCAGGCACGACTACAGGCTTGAACCAACATATCCAACAGTTGGCTGAGCTAACCTTCTCCGTCCCCACATCGCACTATTGATCGGTACAGGAATATTGACCTGTTTCCCATCAGCTACGCATCTCTGCCTCGCCTTAGGGGCCGACTCACCCTACGCCGATGAACGTTGCGTAGGAAACCTTGCGCTTACGGCGAGGGGGCTTTTCACCCCCTTTAACGCTACTCATGTCAGCATTCGCACTTCTGATACCTCCAGCACCCGTCTCCAGGCACCTTCACAGGCTTACAGAACGCTCTCCTACCACGTGCAATAAATTGCACATCCGCAGCTTCGGTAACTGGCTTAGCCCCGTTACATCTTCCGCGCAGGACGACTCGATCAGTGAGCTATTACGCTTTCTTTAAATGATGGCTGCTTCTAAGCCAACATCCTGACTGTTTTAGCCTTCCCACTTCGTTTCCCACTTAGCCAATTTTAGGGACCTTAGCTGGCGGTCTGGGTTGTTTCCCTCTTGAGTCCGGACGTTAGCACCCGGTGCTCTGTCTCCCAAGCTGTACTCGTCGGTATTCGGAGTTTGCATAGGTTTGGTAAGTCGCCATGACCCCCTAGCCTAAACAGTGCTCTACCCCCGACGGTAATACTTGAGGCACTACCTAAATAGTTTTCGGAGAGAACCAGCTATTTCCAAGTTTGTTTAGCCTTTCACCCCTATCCACAGCTCATCCGCTGATTTTGCAACATCAGTCGGTTCGGACCTCCAGTACCTGTTACGGCACCTTCATCCTGGCCATGGATAGATCACTTGGTTTCGGGTCTACACCCAGCGACTGGACGCCCTATTCGGACTCGATTTCTCTACGCCTCCCCTATTCGGTTAAGCTTGCCACTGAATGTAAGTCGCTGACCCATTATACAAAAGGTACGCAGTCACCCCTTAGGGCTCCTACTTTTTGTAAGCATGCGGTTTCAGGATCTATTTCACTCCCCTCCCGGGGTTCTTTTCGCCTTTCCCTCACGGTACTGGTTCACTATCGGTCGATTACGAGTATTTAGCCTTGGAGGATGGTCCCCCCATATTCAGACAAGGTTTCTCGTGCCCCGCCCTACTTTTCTCTAGCTTAGTACCACCGTTCGGTTTTCACATACGGGGCTATCACCCACTATGGCCGGACTTTCCATTCCGTTTTGTTAACCAATCGACTATCACTAGAAGGCTGTTCCGAATTCGCTCGCCACTACTATCGGAATCTCGGTTGATGTCTTTTCCTCTGGGTACTTAGATGTTTCAGTTCTCCAGGTTCGCCTCGCATACCTATGTATTCAGTATGCGATACCCTTGCGGGTGGGTTTCCCCATTCAGAAATCTCCGGATCAAAGCTTATTTGCCAGCTCCCCGAAGCTTATCGCAGGCTATCACGTCTTTCGTCGCCTGTAATCGCCAAGGCATCCACCACATGCTCTTAGTCACTTGACCCTATAACTTTGACCTCTATCGCTAGAGATCGCCATTTCGGTGTTCAAAGACTTGTGAGGTCTCTCACCTCACGCGTTATGCCGTAATGTGAATAATTCCTCGATATTGCTATCTTGGAGATATTCGTCATTACTAGATAATTTCGCATTCGCAAAATATCTGTTTTGACGCAATCAAAATGTTGCTGGCGGCACGGTGCGAATATCTTTCGACTTCGCTTTCCACCAGCAACGCTGATTTCGACTCTATGAATTTTTAAAGAACAGCCTATTGATCGTGTCGATCAATACAAAAGCAGTCTTTGCAAGACTGCTTTTGTATTAAACGCTTTTCAGTGCGAAGCCAACGATTGTAGCACCTTCTCAGGCGCAGTTTTCGTTGGTGGAGGATGACGGGATCGAACCGACGACCCCCTGCTTGCAAAGCAGGTGCTCTCCCAGCTGAGCTAATCCCCCGGGATCCTCTGCACTGGCATTGGAATTTGATGGTGGGTCTAGTTGGGCTCGAACCAACGACCCCTGCGTTATCAACACAGTGCTCTAACCAGCTGAGCTACAGACCCATTCCTCAACGCCGCAAATCTCTTTGCAGCCTTGCGGCTTGTTCCAACAACCGATAAGTGTGGACGTTCAAACTTGATTGCTCTGTTTTCCAGAAAGGAGGTGATCCAGCCGCACCTTCCGATACGGCTACCTTGTTACGACTTCACCCCAGTCACGAACCCCGCCGTGGTAAGCGCCCTCCTTGCGGTTAGGCTACCTACTTCTGGCGAGACCCGCTCCCATGGTGTGACGGGCGGTGTGTACAAGACCCGGGAACGTATTCACCGTGACATTCTGATCCACGATTACTAGCGATTCCGACTTCACGCAGTCGAGTTGCAGACTGCGATCCGGACTACGACTGGCTTTATGGGATTAGCTCCCCCTCGCGGGTTGGCAACCCTTTGTACCAGCCATTGTATGACGTGTGTAGCCCCACCTATAAGGGCCATGAGGACTTGACGTCATCCCCACCTTCCTCCGGTTTGTCACCGGCAGTCCCATTAGAGTGCTCAACTAAATGTAGCAACTAATGGCAAGGGTTGCGCTCGTTGCGGGACTTAACCCAACATCTCACGACACGAGCTGACGACAGCCATGCAGCACCTGTGTTACGGCTCTCTTTCGAGCACTCCTCTATCTCTAAAGGATTCCGTACATGTCAAAGGTGGGTAAGGTTTTTCGCGTTGCATCGAATTAAACCACATCATCCACCGCTTGTGCGGGTCCCCGTCAATTCCTTTGAGTTTCAACCTTGCGGCCGTACTCCCCAGGCGGTCAACTTCACGCGTTAGCTTCGTTACTGAGTCAGTTAAGACCCAACAACCAGTTGACATCGTTTAGGGCGTGGACTACCAGGGTATCTAATCCTGTTTGCTCCCCACGCTTTCGTGCATGAGCGTCAGTGCAGGCCCAGGGGATTGCCTTCGCCATCGGTGTTCCTCCGCATATCTACGCATTTCACTGCTACACGCGGAATTCCATCCCCCTCTGCCGCACTCCAGCCTTGCAGTCACAATGGCAGTTCCCAGGTTGAGCCCGGGGATTTCACCACTGTCTTACAAAACCGCCTGCGCACGCTTTACGCCCAGTAATTCCGATTAACGCTTGCACCCTACGTATTACCGCGGCTGCTGGCACGTAGTTAGCCGGTGCTTATTCTTACGGTACCGTCATGACCTCTCTTTATTAGAAAAAGGCTTTTCGTTCCGTACAAAAGCAGTTTACAACCCGAGGGCCTTCATCCTGCACGCGGCATTGCTGGATCAGGCTTTCGCCCATTGTCCAAAATTCCCCACTGCTGCCTCCCGTAGGAGTCTGGGCCGTGTCTCAGTCCCAGTGTGGCTGGTCGTCCTCTCAGACCAGCTACAGATCGCAGGCTTGGTAAGCCTTTACCCCACCAACTACCTAATCTGCCATCGGCCGCTCCAGTTGCGCAAGGCCTTGCGGTCCCCTGCTTTCAACCTCAGTTCTCATGCGGTATTAGCCACTCTTTCGAGTAGTTATCCCCCACAACTGGGCACGTTCCGATGTATTACTCACCCGTTCGCCACTCGCCACCAGACCGAAGTCCGTGCTGCCGTTCGACTTGCATGTGTAAAGCATGCCGCCAGCGTTCAATCTGAGCCAGGATCAAACTCTACAGTTCGATCTTGAATTTAAAGTCTTTCGACTACTCACTCACTTGACGGAATCAAGAAAGATTTCTCTTTCCTCATTACTGTTTTTGTGAGCGTTTGTTTTAGTTCCAAAGAACTTGGCAATCGCCTTCAAACGCCCACGCTTATCGGCTGTACATTTTTAATGAATCCACTCAAAAACCACCAGGCCTTCAAGCTTGACTCGCTGCGATCAGCGAAGCCTTGTATTGTAGCACAACTTTCATTGCGCTTTTAAAACATTTTCACGTTTTCTTTTCACCCCTGATTCAGGAGGGAGAAGAAAACGCCCGGCAGCTTGCCGGGCGTTTTGGCGTAAGAGCCTGACGATGACCTACTTTCACACGGGAACCCGCACTATCATCGGCGCAAATTCGTTTCACTGTCCTGTTCGGGATGGGAAGGAGTGGTACCAAATCGCTATGGTCATCAGGCATAACTTGTAAAGCTGCAGATATTCCTATCTACAACTCAAATTCATAGAGTCTTTAATCAGCGATTATCTTGATTGCGTAAAACTTGGCATAACTAGTCTGAACTGCATGGCAGTCAAAGTTATAGGGTCAAGCCTCTCGGGCAATTAGTACTGGTTAGCTTAACGCATTACTGCGCTTCCACACCCAGCCTATCAACGTCGTGGTCTACAACGACCCTTCAGGGGGCTCAGGGCCCCGGCAGATCTCATCTTGAAACGAGTTTCCCGCTTAGATGCTTTCAGCGGTTATCTCTTCCACACGTAGCTACCCTGCGATGCCACTGGCGTGACAACAGGTACACCAGAGGTGTGTCCACTCCGGTCCTCTCGTACTAGGAGCAGGCTTCCTCAAATCTGCAACGCCCACGGAAGATAGGGACCAAACTGTCTCACGACGTTTTAAACCCAGCTCACGTACCTCTTTAAATGGCGAACAGCCATACCCTTGGGACCGACTACAGCCCCAGGATGAGATGAGCCGACATCGAGGTGCCAAACACCGCCGTCGATATGAACTCTTGGGCGGTATCAGCCTGTTATCCCCAGAGTACCTTTTATCCGTTGAGCGATGGCCCTTCCATACAGAACCACCGGATCACTATGTCCTGCTTTCGCATCTGCTCGACTTGTCAGTCTCGCAGTTAAGCACGCTTATGCCATTGCACTATCGTCACGATGTCCGACCGTAACTAGCGTACCTTCGAACTCCTCCGTTACGCTTTGGGAGGAGACCGCCCCAGTCAAACTGCCTACCATGCACTGTCCCCGATCCAGATAATGGACCTAGGTTAGAACCTCAAACGCACCAGGGTGGTATTTCAACGTTGGCTCCACCAGAACTAGCGTCCTGGCTTCAAAGCCTCCCACCTATCCTACACAGATCCGTTCAAAGTCCAATACAAAGCTACAGTAAAGGTTCATGGGGTCTTTCCGTCTTTCCGCGGGGAGATTGCATCATCACAAACATTTCAACTTCGCTGAGTCTCAGGAGGAGACAGTGTGGCCATCGTTACGCCATTCGTGCAGGTCGGAACTTACCCGACAAGGAATTTCGCTACCTTAGGACCGTTATAGTTACGGCCGCCGTTTACTGGGACTTCAATCAAGAGCTTGCACCCCATCATTTAATCTTCCAGCACCGGGCAGGCGTCACACCCTATACGTCCACTTTCGTGTTTGCAGAGTGCTGTGTTTTTATTAAACAGTCGCAGCCACCGATTTTTTGCAACCCCTTTTAGCTCCGTTTGTTCAACTTCACTTACTTGGGGCATACCTTCTCCCGAAGTTACGGTATCAATTTGCCGAGTTCCTTCTCCTGAGTTCTCTCAAGCGCCTTAGAATACTCATCTCGCGCACCAGTGTCGGTTTGCGGTACGGTCGTCAATAGCTGAAGCTTAGTGGCTTTTCCTGGAAGCAGGGTATCACTCACTTCGTGTGCAAGCACACTCGTTATCACCCCTCATCTAAGCCCGGCGGATTTGCCTACCAGGCACGACTACAGGCTTGAACCAACATATCCAACAGTTGGCTGAGCTAACCTTCTCCGTCCCCACATCGCACTATTGATCGGTACAGGAATATTGACCTGTTTCCCATCAGCTACGCATCTCTGCCTCGCCTTAGGGGCCGACTCACCCTACGCCGATGAACGTTGCGTAGGAAACCTTGCGCTTACGGCGAGGGGGCTTTTCACCCCCTTTAACGCTACTCATGTCAGCATTCGCACTTCTGATACCTCCAGCACCCGTCTCCAGGCACCTTCACAGGCTTACAGAACGCTCTCCTACCACGTGCAATAAATTGCACATCCGCAGCTTCGGTAACTGGCTTAGCCCCGTTACATCTTCCGCGCAGGACGACTCGATCAGTGAGCTATTACGCTTTCTTTAAATGATGGCTGCTTCTAAGCCAACATCCTGACTGTTTTAGCCTTCCCACTTCGTTTCCCACTTAGCCAATTTTAGGGACCTTAGCTGGCGGTCTGGGTTGTTTCCCTCTTGAGTCCGGACGTTAGCACCCGGTGCTCTGTCTCCCAAGCTGTACTCGTCGGTATTCGGAGTTTGCATAGGTTTGGTAAGTCGCCATGACCCCCTAGCCTAAACAGTGCTCTACCCCCGACGGTAATACTTGAGGCACTACCTAAATAGTTTTCGGAGAGAACCAGCTATTTCCAAGTTTGTTTAGCCTTTCACCCCTATCCACAGCTCATCCGCTGATTTTGCAACATCAGTCGGTTCGGACCTCCAGTACCTGTTACGGCACCTTCATCCTGGCCATGGATAGATCACTTGGTTTCGGGTCTACACCCAGCGACTGGACGCCCTATTCGGACTCGATTTCTCTACGCCTCCCCTATTCGGTTAAGCTTGCCACTGAATGTAAGTCGCTGACCCATTATACAAAAGGTACGCAGTCACCCCTTAGGGCTCCTACTTTTTGTAAGCATGCGGTTTCAGGATCTATTTCACTCCCCTCCCGGGGTTCTTTTCGCCTTTCCCTCACGGTACTGGTTCACTATCGGTCGATTACGAGTATTTAGCCTTGGAGGATGGTCCCCCCATATTCAGACAAGGTTTCTCGTGCCCCGCCCTACTTTTCTCTAGCTTAGTACCACCGTTCGGTTTTCACATACGGGGCTATCACCCACTATGGCCGGACTTTCCATTCCGTTTTGTTAACCAATCGACTATCACTAGAAGGCTGTTCCGAATTCGCTCGCCACTACTATCGGAATCTCGGTTGATGTCTTTTCCTCTGGGTACTTAGATGTTTCAGTTCTCCAGGTTCGCCTCGCATACCTATGTATTCAGTATGCGATACCCTTGCGGGTGGGTTTCCCCATTCAGAAATCTCCGGATCAAAGCTTATTTGCCAGCTCCCCGAAGCTTATCGCAGGCTATCACGTCTTTCGTCGCCTGTAATCGCCAAGGCATCCACCACATGCTCTTAGTCACTTGACCCTATAACTTTGACCTCTATCGCTAGAGATCGCCATTTCGGTGTTCAAAGACTTGTGAGGTCTCTCACCTCACGCGTTATGCCGTAATGTGAATAATTCCTCGATATTGCTATCTTGGAGATATTCGTCATTACTAGATAATTTCGCATTCGCAAAATATCTGTTTTGACGCAATCAAAATGTTGCTGGCGGCACGGTGCGAATATCTTTCGACTTCGCTTTCCACCAGCAACGCTGATTTCGACTCTATGAATTTTTAAAGAACAGCCTATTGATCGTGTCGATCAATACAAAAGCAGTCTTTGCAAGACTGCTTTTGTATTAAACGCTTTTCAGTGCGAAGCCAACGATTGTAGCACCTTCTCAGGCGCAGTTTTCGTTGGTGGAGGATGACGGGATCGAACCGACGACCCCCTGCTTGCAAAGCAGGTGCTCTCCCAGCTGAGCTAATCCCCCGGGATCCTCTGCACTGGCATTGGAATTTGATGGTGGGTCTAGTTGGGCTCGAACCAACGACCCCTGCGTTATCAACACAGTGCTCTAACCAGCTGAGCTACAGACCCATTCCTCAACGCCGCAAATCTCTTTGCAGCCTTGCGGCTTGTTCCAACAACCGATAAGTGTGGACGTTCAAACTTGATTGCTCTGTTTTCCAGAAAGGAGGTGATCCAGCCGCACCTTCCGATACGGCTACCTTGTTACGACTTCACCCCAGTCACGAACCCCGCCGTGGTAAGCGCCCTCCTTGCGGTTAGGCTACCTACTTCTGGCGAGACCCGCTCCCATGGTGTGACGGGCGGTGTGTACAAGACCCGGGAACGTATTCACCGTGACATTCTGATCCACGATTACTAGCGATTCCGACTTCACGCAGTCGAGTTGCAGACTGCGATCCGGACTACGACTGGCTTTATGGGATTAGCTCCCCCTCGCGGGTTGGCAACCCTTTGTACCAGCCATTGTATGACGTGTGTAGCCCCACCTATAAGGGCCATGAGGACTTGACGTCATCCCCACCTTCCTCCGGTTTGTCACCGGCAGTCCCATTAGAGTGCTCAACTAAATGTAGCAACTAATGGCAAGGGTTGCGCTCGTTGCGGGACTTAACCCAACATCTCACGACACGAGCTGACGACAGCCATGCAGCACCTGTGTTACGGCTCTCTTTCGAGCACTCCTCTATCTCTAAAGGATTCCGTACATGTCAAAGGTGGGTAAGGTTTTTCGCGTTGCATCGAATTAAACCACATCATCCACCGCTTGTGCGGGTCCCCGTCAATTCCTTTGAGTTTCAACCTTGCGGCCGTACTCCCCAGGCGGTCAACTTCACGCGTTAGCTTCGTTACTGAGTCAGTTAAGACCCAACAACCAGTTGACATCGTTTAGGGCGTGGACTACCAGGGTATCTAATCCTGTTTGCTCCCCACGCTTTCGTGCATGAGCGTCAGTGCAGGCCCAGGGGATTGCCTTCGCCATCGGTGTTCCTCCGCATATCTACGCATTTCACTGCTACACGCGGAATTCCATCCCCCTCTGCCGCACTCCAGCCTTGCAGTCACAATGGCAGTTCCCAGGTTGAGCCCGGGGATTTCACCACTGTCTTACAAAACCGCCTGCGCACGCTTTACGCCCAGTAATTCCGATTAACGCTTGCACCCTACGTATTACCGCGGCTGCTGGCACGTAGTTAGCCGGTGCTTATTCTTACGGTACCGTCATGACCTCTCTTTATTAGAAAAAGGCTTTTCGTTCCGTACAAAAGCAGTTTACAACCCGAGGGCCTTCATCCTGCACGCGGCATTGCTGGATCAGGCTTTCGCCCATTGTCCAAAATTCCCCACTGCTGCCTCCCGTAGGAGTCTGGGCCGTGTCTCAGTCCCAGTGTGGCTGGTCGTCCTCTCAGACCAGCTACAGATCGCAGGCTTGGTAAGCCTTTACCCCACCAACTACCTAATCTGCCATCGGCCGCTCCAGTTGCGCAAGGCCTTGCGGTCCCCTGCTTTCAACCTCAGTTCTCATGCGGTATTAGCCACTCTTTCGAGTAGTTATCCCCCACAACTGGGCACGTTCCGATGTATTACTCACCCGTTCGCCACTCGCCACCAGACCGAAGTCCGTGCTGCCGTTCGACTTGCATGTGTAAAGCATGCCGCCAGCGTTCAATCTGAGCCAGGATCAAACTCTACAGTTCGATCTTGAATTTAAAGTCTTTCGACTACTCACTCACTTGACGGAATCAAGAAAGATTTCTCTTTCCTCATTACTGTTTTTGTGAGCGTTTGTTTTAGTTCCAAAGAACTTGGCAATCGCCTTCAAACGCCCACGCTTATCGGCTGTACATTTTTAATGAATCCACTCAAAAACCACCAGGCCTCCAAGCTTGACTCGCTGCGATCAGCGAAGCCTTGTATTGTAGCACAACTTTCATCGTGCAGATCAAAGAATTTTTGATCTTTTCGCCTCCGAGAAAAACATCTCTTGGTAGCGAAGCCTTGCATTGTACATCGAAATTCAGAGATGTTCGAGAACTTTTCAAGACTCTCTTGGCTTGCTGCATAGAGCGGCTCGTTCAAGAGGAGACGGATCATAGCACAGCAAATCAGGGTTATCCCTCAACTTCAGAACAAGCACCGGCAGAAGCCGGTGCTTGTCCAAGGCAGCGCCGTGCGCTGCCTTGGATAATGCAGGCAACATGGCACTCATCACCTTATTGGACGCACAGCTCGCATTCGGGCATGTGGCACTGCTGGATCACGCCAGCTTTTCTCTGGAGACCAACGAACGCGTAGGTCTTATCGGTCGCAACGGCGCAGGCAAGTCGTCGCTGCTGAAAATTTTAGGGGGCCTGGTGCATGCAGACGATGGCCAACTACAGCTGCAAACGGGTGTGCGCATTGCGTATGTCGCGCAAGAGCCTGATTTGAACCCGGAGCACACGGTGTTTGAGTCGGCCTCGCAGGGCCTGGCCGAAGTGGCCGCGCTGCGAGATCAATACCTGTCAGGCGCAGAGGATGTGGACCTCGATGCGCTGCAATCCCGCATTGAAGCGCAGAACGCGTGGAATTGGGAGCAGCGCGTAGAGGAAACGCTGCAGCGCCTGCATTTGGATGCCCAAGCTTTGGTGGGCAATCTGTCTGGAGGCGTGCGCAAGCGCGTGGCCCTCGCGCAGGCACTGGTGACCGAGCCCGATGTGCTGCTGCTTGACGAACCTACCAACCACTTGGACCTGGACTCTATTGAATGGCTGGAAGGCCTGCTCAAGGAGTTCAAGGGCTCCATTGTGCTGATTACCCACGACCGCTCTTTCCTGGACAACGTAGCCACCCGCATCGTGGAGCTGGACCGAGGCCATTTGACGTCCTACCCCGGCAACTTCGCCGCCTATGTCACCAACAAGGCTGAACAACTGGCGCAAGAGGCCGTGATCAACGCCAAGGCCGACAAGCTGCTGGCTCAAGAAGAAGTCTGGATCCGCAAGGGCGTGGAAGCCCGCCGCACCCGCGCCACGGCCCGCATCGTTCGCCTGCAGGAACTGCGTGCCGAGCATGCGGCCCGCCGCACGGCCCAAGGCAATGTGAAGATGGATGTCAGCAGCGGCGACAAGAGCGGCAAGCTGGTGGCCGAACTCACCCATGTCAGCAAGGCCTTTGGTGAGCGCCTGATCGTGGATGACTTCAGCGCCACCATTTTGCGAGGAGACAAGATTGGCCTGCTGGGGCCAAACGGCGCCGGCAAGACCACGCTGCTCAAGCTCATTCTTGGCCAGCTGCAGCCCGATCCGGCACCAGCGAATGCGCCAGCACCCGAGCCAGGTGACAGCCCCTGGGGCACGGTGCGCCAGGGCACCAACATCACCGTCGCCTACTTCGACCAGATGCGCAATGCGCTCGATCTGGATGCCACGCTGGAGGACTTCATCAGCCCCGGCAGCGAATGGATCGAGATTGGCAACCAGCGCAAGCATGTGAAGAGCTATCTGGGTGACTTCCTGTTCTCGCCGGCGCGGGCCCATTCGCCCGTGCGCAGCCTCTCGGGCGGCGAGCGCAATCGACTGCTGCTGGCACGCTTGTTTGCCCGCCCAACCAATGTGCTGGTATTGGACGAGCCCACCAATGACCTGGACATTGACACCCTGGAGCTGCTGGAAGACCTGCTGCAGAACTATGACGGCACGGTGTTCTTGGTCAGCCACGACCGCACCTTTCTGAACAATGTGGTCACCAGCACCATTGCCCATGAAGGCGATGGCAAGTGGCGCGAATACGAAGGCGGCGTGCAGGACTGGCTGGTCCAGTCCAAGCGCAGCAAGGCCGCAGCGGCACAAGCCGCCAAAGCAGCCACGCCCAAACAGGCAAGCAAGGATGCGGCGCCTGCACCCGCCGAAGCACCTGCTGCCCCAGTGCCTTCTGTCGCCAAGCGCAAGCTCAACTACAAGGAGCAGCGCGAGCTGGACCAACTGCCTGCACAGATTGCGGCGCTGGAAGCCGAACAGGCCGGCATTCGCGAGCAGCTGGCCGACCCTGGCATCTACGCCCGCGACAATGCCCAGGCCGTACAGCTGCACCAACGCGAAGGCGAAATCGAAGCCGCCCTGATGACAGCCCTGGAGCGCTGGGAGCAACTGTCTTCCAACTGAGCGCCTAGCGCAGGAGCGCTGAAGCGTTTTAAAAACAGGAGCACCCATAGCTAATGTCTGCTGCATCTTCGGCGCTTACAGCACTGAGATGCAAGTAGCACAAGCTATAGGCGCTCCTTTTTTATTTATCCCGGGCCTGCGCCCTGGCGAGAGCAGGCAAAAAAAGGAGCCTGCATGCGCTGGCATGCGGCTCCTTGGTCACCACACAGCGAAAGACTCAGATGCGGTGACGCACATGGTCAGGCGCGGTGCGCAGCTTGCCCAGCAAGGCCGAGGCAATCTGCGTCAGCGGCAGCACCTCATCGGCCGCTCCATGGGCAATCGCTTCGCGCGGCATGCCGAAGACGATGCAGCTGGCCTCGTCCTGCACATAGTTGTAGCTGCCCGCGTCCTTCATCTCGCGCATGGCGACGGCACCGTCCGCCCCCATGCCCGTCAGCATCACGCCGTAGGCATTGCGCGCCACACAGGCAGCAACGGACTTGAACAGCACTTCTACCGAAGGCTTGTGGCGATTGACCGGAGGGTCGTCATTGACCACCGCCACATAATTGGCACCGCTGCGCGCAATGGCGAACTGTTTGCCACCCGGTGCGATATAGGCATGACCCGGCAAAATGCGCTCGCCATTCACCGCCTCCTTGACCGTGATCTGGCACAGCCCGTTCAGACGCGCAGCAAAGCTGGTGGTAAAGCCCGGCGGCATATGCTGGGTGATGACGATGGCCGGTGCATCGGCCGGCATCTGCACCAGCACTTCCTTGATGGCCTCGGTCCCGCCCGTAGAGGCGCCGATGGCGATGATTTTTTCTGTGGACAAGCGCCCCAGCAGCGTGGCCGACGACACCGGTGCAGCACCCTTGTTTGCAGGGGTCAGCGCGGGATTGGCAGCAGGCACGGCACGGTGCACCTGGGCCACAGCCGCCACCCGGATCTTGTCCACGATCTGGTGGGCCAGATCCTGCAAGCCGTTGGCCACGCCCACGCGGGGCTTGGCCACAAAGTCCACCGCCCCCAGCTCCAGCGCACGCATGGTCACTTCCGCGCCGCGCTCAGTCAGCGTGGAGATCATCAGCACCGGCATGGGGCGCAGCCGCATCAGTCGTCCGAGGAAGTCGATGCCATCCATGCGGGGCATTTCCACGTCCAGCGTGATCACGTCAGGGTTGAGCTCACGGATCATTTCCCGCGCAATCAGCGGATCATTGGCCGTGCCAATGCATTCCATGTCCGGCTGACGGTTGATGATTTCGGCCAGCAGGCTGCGTACCAGCGCCGAGTCATCCACCACAATCACCTTGATTTTCCGATTCATTCCCTCAAACCTCTCTCAAAACAGGTCTACGCTGCCGCCGGCATTGCTCTTTGCCACCGTGGCCGCATTGCCTCGACGCTCCTGCGCCACCAACTCTTCGGGGTGAGCGTGGGCCAGGCGTTTCACCAGCGCCTTTCCCGTAGTCGGGAAATACACCACCTTGCGCGGATAGATGTCGAGCACATCCTCGGAGACGATGGGAATGCGCTCGGTATTCAGATATTGGGTAACGAAGTCGGTGTTGCGCTCGCCCACATTCATGGTGGTGAAGTTGGCCATCACCGCGCCGCCGCCAAAAATTTTGGCCTGCATGCTCTCACGGCGTGCACCCAGCTTCATCATCTCATTGATCAGCAGCTCCATGGCGTAGGAGCCATAGCGACCAGAGACGTCACCCGCATCGCCATCAGGCAGCATGAAATGATTCATGCCTCCCACATTCAAGGAGCTGTCCCACAGGCAGGCGGCAATGCACGAGCCCAGCACCGTGACGATGGCCATGTTCTCGCTGGTCACAAAGTACTCACCGGGCAACACCTTGACGGCATTGAACTGGAAGTGCGGATCGAAGTAGAAAAAAGAAGCCTCACCCGGCTTGGGCGTGCGGCGCTTGAGTGCCTCCAGCGAAGACGGAGGCGCAGGCGGCTGGCTGGCAGCAGGCTTGTGAAAAACGGGAGCGCTGACCGGGGCCATCTTCGGGACAGGGCCTCGGCGCTCGCCCCGAGCCATCGAGCCCCCCCAGCTACTTTCCAGGGGATTGGACGACATAGGCACGCCTTTTCGCAGAGGGTTCATGGTGGACCTTTGTTCCAATAACTGGCGTTGCCTGTTCAGCGGCGCTCATACACGGTCTTGCCGCGCAAGGTGAAGAGATCACGCGACTCGCTGAAGTTCTCGGCATGTCCCACAAACAGCATACCCCCGGGTTTGAGCACGCGATGGATCTTCTCCAGCACACGCCGCTGCGTGGGCGCATCAAAATAAATCATCACGTTGCGGCAGAACACCACATCAAAGGGCTCCTGGAAGGGCCAGTCATCCCGAATCAGGTTGACCTGAAGAAAGTCGATCATGCGCCGCATCTCAGGCTTGACGCGCACCATGCCTTCGTTGTTGCCCTTGCCCTTCATGAAGAAGCGCCGCAGGCGCTCCTGGCTCAGGTTCTTGACGTTTTCCAGGCGGTAGACCCCGGCCGAGGCAGTTGCCAGCACCTTGGAGTCGATATCGCTGGCCATCAGCTTGAATTGCCCATTCGCCCCCAAAGACTCCATGGCCGTCATCACGATGGAATACGGCTCTTCGCCCGTGGATGCAGCGTTGCACCACACTTTCCAGGCATTGGAAGGCCGGCTGCGCAAATGCTGGGCAAAGATTTCGAAGTGATGCTGCTCGCGGAAAAACGAGGTCAGATTGGTGGTCAGCGCGTTGACGAATTCCTGCCATTCCGGAGCATCGCTGGGTTGCTTCTCCAGCCAGGACAGATAGCCGTCGAAGCTGTCATTGCGGGTATCGCGCAGACGCCGGGAAAGGCGGCTGTAGACCATGGCGTGCTTGCCGTCATGCAAGCTGATGCCGGCATGTTTATAGATCAGCGCCTGGACGCGGGTGAAGTCCGCATTGGTCCATGCGAACTCACGCTGCACCGCTGCGCCTCCCATGGAACCCGGCATGGGCGATGACGGAGCGGCATCCGAGGACAGCAAAGAAGCAGAAGTACGCATGGCTCACAGGGATAAAACAAAGCCAACGCCCAATGTCGGGCGTCCAAAATCAACAGCCCACCGAAGGCGGGCCGCTGGCAAAGGAATCAGGCCCGCGCCCGGCCCCTTACTCGGCCGGCGCCACCAAGCCCATGTCGACATTGGACATGAGCTTTTCGATGTCCAGCAGGATGAGCATGCGCTCGCCCACCGAGCCCAGACCCAGAATGCAGCCGTTGTCGATGGCGCTTTCGATATCGGGGGCCGCGCGCACCGCTTCCGGCGCCAGCTCCATCACATCGCTGACCGAGTCGACCACGATGCCCACCACGCGGTTGCGCAGGTTCAGAATGATCACCACCGTAAAAGTGTTGTATTCCACTTCCGAGCAGTTGAACTTCAGGCGCATGTCCACGATGGGCACGATGGTGCCGCGCAGATTGACCACGCCCTTGATGAATTCCGGCGCATTGGCGATGCGCGTGGGCTGCTCGTAGCCACGGATTTCCTGCACCTTCAGGATGTCGATGCCGTACTCTTCCTGGCCCAAACGGAAAGTCAGGTACTCGCGCGTCCCAGTGGCTGCAGCGCCAGCGTTTTTGCCTATGTTCATTGCATTTTCTCCTGGCCGATCCGCCTTGTGCGGCGGTCATGCCTTGGTGTGTTAGAGGTCAGGCCCCGTCAATAGCGCGCCCGATTGACCAGGCTGATCGTGTCCAGAATCAAGGCCACCGTGCCATCACCGAGGATGGTGGCCCCGGACACATTGGGCACCTTGCGGTAGTTGGACTCCAGGTTCTTCACCACCACTTGATGTTGCCCCAGGAGTTCGTCCACCAGCAACGCCACCCGGCTACCGTCGGATTCGACGACCACCATGATGTCGCTGCTCTTTTCATTCTCTGCCCGCGGCACATGGAAGATCTTTTCCATGGCGATCACGGGCATGTATTCATCGCGCACCTTGACCAGCTGCGAGCCCTGCGCCACGGTGTTGACATCGTCCGGGTTGACCTGGAAGGACTCCACCACCGAAGACAGCGGCAGGATGTAGACCTCCTTGCCCACACCCACGGACATGCCGTCCATGATGGCCAGGGTCAGCGGCAGGCGAATGGCCACGCGCATGCCCACGCCTTCGGCGGAGTCGATTTCCACCGAGCCGTTCAGGGCAGTGATATTTTTCTTCACCACGTCCATGCCCACGCCACGGCCGGACACATCGGTCACCACATCAGCCGTAGAGAAGCCTGGCGCGAAGATCAGTTGCCAGACATCGCTGTCCTGGATGGTGTCCGGCACATCCATGCCGCGCTCACGGGCCTTGCGCAGAATCTTTTCGCGGTTCATGCCCTTGCCGTCGTCACGCACCTCGATGACGATGGAGCCGCCTTGGTGTGAGGCCGCCAGCGTCAGGGTACCGGCTTCGGACTTGCCCGATGCCAAGCGCTGCTCTGGCATTTCAATGCCGTGGTCCAGCGAGTTGCGCACCAGGTGGGTCAACGGATCGGTGATCTTTTCCACCAGACCTTTGTCCAGCTCGGTGGCTTCGCCCTGCAGCACAAGGTCGAACTTTTTGCCCATTTTGTTCGCCAGATCCCGCAGCATGCGCGGAAAGCGGCTGAACACCGTGGACATGGGAATCATGCGGATCGACATCACGCATTCCTGCAGGTCGCGCGTGTTGCGATCCAGATCGGCCAGTCCCGCCAGCAGTTGCTGGTTGGCGGCCGGATCCAGGGCCCGGCTGTTCTGCGCCAGCATGGCCTGGGTGATCACCAGTTCGCCGGCCAGATTGATCAGCTGATCGACCTTGCCCAGGGCCACGCGGATGCTGGTGGACTCCATCGCGGCAGCCATGGCGGGCTTGGCCGCAGCAGCAGGCTTGGCCGGGGCGGTACGGGCCTGTGGGTCGCCCGGGGAGCCAGGGAAGATGCCGAAATTGCCACCGGCTATTTCGCTGCCCGCAGCCACCGCGGCCTGCGCAGGCAATTCCGCGCTGGCTTCGGCGACAGCGGGCTCCGCCACGGGAGCCGCTGCGGCCTGGGCCGTCAGGCTGCGAATCTGCACCTGCTCCTTGGCCACATGGAAGGCAAACAAATCCAGCAGGTCGTCATCGGTCGACTGTGTCTGCACACTGAACAGGCGGCAACCGGTATCGGCGCAAGGCAGGTCTTCAATCGTTCCCAGGCCCGGGATATCGCGAAACAACTCCTTGATGGCATCGGCCAGATCGAGGTTGTCCATGGGGCCGATGCGAATTTCCAGCGCACGCGTGCCTGCAGGCACGGCCACGGCCGGTGCGGCTACAGGAGCAGGAGCTGCAACCGGCGCTGCAACAGGCGCAGGCGCGGCAGCGGCGACTGGCGCCGGCCCATTGCCTGCAGCCAGCTCGGTAATGCGGCGCACCAGGTCCGTGGTGGACATGGTCTCGCCCTCGCCGCCAGCCTGGTGACGTGCCAGCAGACTGCGCGACGCATCCGCAGACTCGAGCAACACGTCCACCATTTCCGGGATGGGCGTGATTTCATGGCGGCGCAGCCGATCCAGCAGCGACTCCATCTTGTGGGTCAGCTCGGCTACATCGGTAAAACCGAAAGTTGCGGAGCCACCCTTGATGGAGTGGGCGCAGCGAAAGATGCCGTTGAGCTCTTCGTCATTCGCGGCCGAAAGATCCAGATTGAGCAGCATCTGCTCCATCTGATCGAGGTTCTCCCCCGCTTCTTCGAAGAAGATTTGATAGAACTGGGTGAGGTCAAAATCTGCGCCCCCGCCAGCCTCTGTGTGTGTATCCACCATGAAGGCTCCTGTATTCGCCTGCGCCGCTCTTTAGCGGATGACTTTTTGAATGACCTCGATCAGCCGGCTCGGATCGAACGGCTTGACCAGCCAGCCCGTGGCGCCTGCAGCGCGGCCGGCCTGTTTCATCTGGTCGCTGGACTCTGTGGTCAGGATCAGAATGGGCGTGTTCTTGAAGCGCGGATGCTCACGCAGCTTCTTGGTCAGGCCGATGCCATCCAGGCGCGGCATGTTCTGGTCAGCCAGCACCAGATCAATCTGCTGTGCTTCCGCCTTTTCCAGTGCGTCCACACCATCCACGGCCTCCACGACTTTGTAGCCCGCGCCGGACAGGGTAAAGGACACCATCTTGCGCATGGATGGCGAGTCATCTACAGCGAGGATCGATTGCATGTATAGGCTCCAACTGACTTTGGAATAGGTAAACAGGACAGCGTCTTAGAACAAATCCACCGACCCAGCGTCCATTTCGCTTTGGGTAACGGGGTTGGGGCGCTCCGGCATCATGGATTGTGCCGGCTCTACGGGGATTTCCCCTTCTTCCTGGCCCATGGTCTCCGATGCCAGTCGAAAGGCACAGCCTTGCAGCACCTGGGTGGTATGCCAGATCAGCTGCGTAGCCATATCGTGAAACTGCAGCTCCGTCACCGCGCTGCGCAAGGCATGGCGGGCGGCTTCCATCTCGTCGCGCTCCATCGTGCCAGAGCCCGACAACAGACCATTGGCTTCGGAAAAGCGCTCCAACAAGTTGGACGTGGCATGATTGAGCAGCCCCTCCAACCGGTGAAGGTCGCGCATGACAACCAACAGGGAATCCTGCAATTCCGCTGCAACCATGACAGGCACCTGAACAGCAGGTTCTCCAGTCGGCATAAGCGTTGAATGCATCGTTTCTCCATTTAGGGGCAGGTGCAAAGCTTGGCACAGCGGCTTTTTGAGGGCCCAAGCTGCGCAGGATGGGTTACAGGCCTGACTGCTGAAGCAGCCGGTCTTCTCTGTCTGCTTGCCCCAGCCAGCCTGCGCGTTTGTTCCAAGATGTATCCTATGATAGCGCTCCTTATGGGTACTAATCCAACAGATAGACCCCTCCTGATCCTCCACCTTGAGGATTCGCAAGCCGACCAGCGACTGGCGGCGTTGACATTGCGGCGCGCACAGCTGAACTGCAGCGTTGTGAGCGTAGACCAACTTCCCGATTTTTTAAAGCAATTACAGACCCAAGCGTTCGATTTGGTGCTCGCGGACTACTATCTCCCCGGGTTTACCGCCATCCAGGCTTGGGAAGCTGCCCAGCAGTTGCCGCACTGCCCCCCATTTGTCTTGCTTTCCGGAGCGATCGGTGAGGCCGCGGCGGTCGATGCCATCCGTCTAGGCATCTCCGACTACCTGCTCAAGGACGACATTGCACGGCTGCCCCATGTGCTCACCCGCGCGCTGGAGGTGCATGAGGCCAGGCGCGCCCGTGAACAAGCGGTGGCCGAGCTGGCGGCCTCCGAACGCAGACTGGCCGAACTCACCGAGCACCTGCAAACATCGATCGAACAAGAGCGCACCGCCATTGCCCGTGAAATCCACGACGACATCGGCGGCTCGCTCACCGCAGTGAAGTTCGACCTGGCCTGGATCACCCGCAATGCAACGCCTCTGCCAGCCGTGGGCGAACATGCCCAGTCCGCGCTGGAAATGCTGCAGCACGCCCTGGGCGCCAGCCAGCGCATCATGATGAACCTGCGCCCGCCGGTGCTGGACCAGGGGCTGGCGGCCGCCATCCAGTGGCTGGCCGAAGGCTTCGAGCGGCGCACCGGCACACCGGTGACGCTGCTGCTGCACCCGCTGCGCGCCCCCCTGTCTCAGGCCGTGCAGCTGGTGGCTTACCGCACCACCCAGGAAGCGCTGACCAATGTCGCCAAATACGCGGCCGCCACGGCGGTGCATATCGACATGTCCGATGCCGAAGGCGTGCTCACCGTGGAGGTGCGAGACAACGGCTGCGGCATCGGCCCCGAGCAGCGCGACAAACCCAAGGCCTTTGGCCTGCGCGGCCTGGCCGAGCGTGCCCGCACCGTGGGGGGCTGGCTGGATGTCAGCAGCCAGCTTGGCCAGGGCAGCAGCATCATCGTCTCCATCCCCCTGACGCCGGGGACGGATTTTGACCCAGCAGAGGAGTTATCTTGATCGATGTAGTGCTATGCGATGACCATGCCGTGCTGCGCCGCGGCATCCGGGATACCTTGCAGGAGGCCACCGACATCCGTGTCACGGCCGAAGCCGGTTGCTATGCCGAGCTGCGCCAGGCCCTGCGCGACACCTCCTGCGATGTACTGCTGCTGGACATCAACATGCCCGGGCGCAACGGCCTGGAGGTGCTGACCAGCGTGCGCGAGACCGACCCGCAGATCAAGGTCATCATGGTCTCCATGTACCCCGAGGACCAATATGCGCTGCGCTGTCTGAAAGCCGGTGCCCAAGGCTATGCCAACAAGGCCGGCGACCCGGTACAGCTGATCGAGGCCGTGCGCCTGGTGATGCAAGGCCGCAAATACCTGACGCCCGAAGTGGCGCAAATGCTGGCCGACAGCCTGTCCCAACCCCAGCCCGAAGTGCTGCACTCCACCCTGTCCGAACGCGAGATGCAGACGCTGCAAAAAATCGCCAGCGGCCGGCGGCTGACCGATATTGCCGAAGAGCTGATGCTCAGCCCCAAGACCGTGAGCGTCTACCGCGCCCGCGTGCTGGAAAAGCTACAGCTGGCCAACAATGCCGAGCTGACGGTCTACGCCATTCGCAACAATCTGGTGTGAGCGCCAGGGGAAGGCACTCTCTTTAAAAGAGCATCCTTAGCCCATCGCGGCTCGATTTCAGAGATAAATCACTCTAAAACCGAGCACATAAGCACTAGGGCCTGTTGAGATTTAGCGCGAATTGATCACGGCGGACGCCAATGTGATGACAGCAGCGAAGCTGCTGTCCGTCTTGTCACTGCGCAATGCAATACGCTTGAACTCCTTGAGCTTGCAAAAGAAGTCCTCTATCAAGTGCCTCCACTTGTAGACCTCCATATCGATCGCCATTGGGGCTCGTCGATTGGACTTCTGCGCGATCACGACTTGGCAGCCCTGTGCCAGCAAGCGTTGCTTGAGCCAGTCCGCATCGAAAGCTTTATCTGCCAGCAGCGCCTGCAAATCAACGCCCTCAAGCAGCTCCTGCACACCCTGGAGGTCATGGCGCTGTCCAGGAAGTAAAACGAATCGAACCAAGCACCCAAGAGCGTCGGTCAGTGCCAATATCTTGGTAGTCAATCCTCCTCGGCTGCGACCTATGACCTGGCGCGCAGACCCCCTTTAGCACCTTGTCCATGCCGGTGCACACGCACAATCGTTGCATCTACCATGGCGTATTCCATATCCGGCTGCATGCTGACTGCATCAAACAGCTTTTGAAAAACGTCGGCTTTGACCCAGTCGCCAAACCGCTTGAACACGGTGTGGTGTTCCACTTGCCGAACTCCACTGGAAGGTCTCGCCAAGGACTGCCTGTGCGCACGATCCAAAGCACAGCCTCGACAAAGAGCCTGTTGTCCACGCCACTGCGGCCTCGGTCGCCAACCTTACCTAAACACAATGGGCTCATTCGAGCCCATTGTTCATCTGTCAAAACATATCGAATCACGGTGCGATTGTGACGCCTTCTGAAGCCTGTCAATCAAATCTCAACAGGCCCTAGCAATGCTCTGCTTTTTCACCTGTGCACAGCCTAAAAAACTGGCGTACCCCAAGGCCAGGGCACCGCGCAAGGGCCGTCTTGTATCCCTGTCAGGCGCTGGTGCCGTCCCGCGCCCAGCGCGCGAGAGAGGGAAGACGCGCAGCGGCTCAGGGGGAGTTCTATGTCATTCATGCACACTGGCGCCATGGAGCATGTGCCTTCTCTGACCCAACCCTGCGAGGACCGCGACTTTGCGGAGTGGCACCAGGGCTGCCCCTGGTGTGCCGTGTGGGTGGTGCTGGTGCATGACGCCGCCGTGGCCGCCTCCGTGCAGGCCGCGCGCCATGCGCTGGGCGCGGCCCTGTTGCCGCGCTATGCCCGCCAGCCGCATCTGACGCTGGCCTACCGGGGACTGTGCGCGGCGGACGGCCACCCGCAGGCCGAGTTCGGCGCGGCCAGGCTTCAGGCCGATCTGGCCGCGTTGCAGGCATTGCAGCAGCTGCCTTTTTCCGTGCAGCTGCAGGGGCTGGGCAGCTTCACCACCGTGCCCTATCTGTGTGTGACGCAAGGAGCGGCCGAGCTGGCGGGCCTGCACCAGGCTTTGCAGCGCCAGCCCCCCGTGGCGGGCTGGCGCTATGTGCCCCATCTGACCTTGGGCCATTACGCCCAGGCCCTGCCCATGCTGGCGCTGGTGGAGCGGCTGCATGCCCTGGGCATTGGCCAGCCCGCGCTGCCGCTGCAGGTGGAACAGCTGGCGCTGGTGCGCTATGCCACGCAGGACATCGCCGGGCCGCTGACGGCGGAAGGTGTGTGGGATCTGCAGCAGCAGCGCTACTTTCCGGCCCCCGAGGCGCTGCTGGCACTGCAGGCTGCATGAAAAAACCGGGCGCTTGGCCCGGTCTGATAGCGCTTGGCTTGCTGCGGGTCTTAGACCGTCACAGTCAGCTGCTTGTCGATATTGCCGCGCGTGGCGTTGGAATAGGGACAGACAAGGTCGGCCTCCTGCACCAGTTTTTCGGCGGCGGCGCGGTCCATGCCGGGCAGGCGCACGGTGAGGCGCACGGCAATGCCATAGGCGTTGGGAATGGGGCCCAGGTCCACTTCGGCATCAATCGCCAGGTCTTGCGGCAGGGCCAGTTTTTGCTTGCCGGCTACGGCCTTCATGGCGCCGATGAAGCAGGCGGAATAGCCGGCGGCAAACAGCTGCTCGGGGTTGCTGCCCTGGCCACTGGTGCCGGGCGAGGACAGCTGCACATCCAGACGCCCGTCATCGCTGCGCGAGGCGCCGTCGCGCCCGCCTGTGGTGTGGGTGCGGGCGGTGTAGAGAACTTTTTCCAGAGAGGCCATGGTGTGCTCCTTCAAGGGTGAAAAACGCTTCAGACCGAAGCGGGTGGCAGCGCTGCGGCCAGGCGGGCGCGCAGCTGCTGAATCTGTTGGGTGAGCGATTGCAGCTCGTCCACAGTGCACTGGCTGCTCTGCAGCAGACAGCCTGGAATACCCGCAGCCTGGGCACGCAACGCCCTGCCGGCTGCAGTGAGCGTGACACGCACGCGGCGCTCGTCCTGTGCATCGCGCTGGCGCTGCAGCCAGCCAGCCGCCTCCATGCGCTTGAGCAGCGGGGTCAAAGTGCCCGAGTCCAGAAACAGGCGCTCGCCCAGTTCGGAGACCATGTGGTCATCGCGCTCCCAGAGCACCAGCAGCACCAGGTACTGCGGATAGGTCAGGCCCAGCGGCGCAAGCAAAGGTTTGTAGAGCTTGGTCATGGCCAGCGAGGTCGAATACAGCGCAAAACACAGCTGGTGATCCAGCTGCAGCGCGGCATCGCTGGAGGGCGTTTTTGTCCTTGGCATGGTTGAATTATTTTCTACAATTAAATTGTGTGCAATTAAATTGCGATAAAAACCTGCTCGCAGCAGGGTGAACACATCAAAAAGCCCTGAAATAGAACCCCACTTCTTGGGGGGAGCCTCTAGGGCGCAATAGCCCTGGCAGCAATGTGCCGGGGCTGCCCCCTCACCCCAGCCCTCTCCCCAAAGGGGCGAGGGAGAAAATCCAGAGCGCAACGCATCAACTTGGCGCGGCCCAAATCAGGGCTGCCGCGCAAGGGCCGCCCCGCCGCGCTGGCAGCGTCCCCCAGCCCGCAGCGCTTGCGATGCGAGAGCGGGGGGAAGACGCAAAGCGTCTCAGGGGGTCAGTAGCTATATACGCCCTGGCCGGTCTTGCGACCCAGGCGGCCGGCGGCCACCATTTCGCGCAGCAAATAGCAGGGGCGGTATTTGCTGTCGCCGAACTCTTCCAGGTACACCTCCATCACGGCCAGGCACACGTCCAGGCCAATCATGTCGGCCAGGGCCAGCGGGCCGATGGGGTGGTTGCAACCCAGCTTCATGCCTTCGTCGATGTCCTCGGCCGTGGCCGTGCCTTCGGACAGCACCTGGAAGGCTTCATTGATCATGGGCACCAGAACGCGGTTGACCACAAAGCCGGGGGCGTTCTTCACGGTGATGGGGCTCTTGCCCAGCTTTTCCGACAAGGCCTTGACGGCGTCGTGTGTGGCATCGCTGGTCTGCAGACCACGGATGATTTCCACCAGCTTCATCATGGGCACGGGGTTGAAGAAGTGCATGCCGATGAACTTGTCGGCGCGCTTGGTCACAGCACCCAGCTTGGTGATGGAGATGGACGAGGTGTTGGTGGCCACCAGCACGTCGGCGCCCAGCAGCTCGTCGAGCTGCTTGAGGATCTTGACCTTGAGATCGTAGTTTTCGGTGGCTGCCTCGATCACCAGCTGTGCACTCTTCAGGTCGTCATAGCTGGTCGAGGTCTTGATGCGGGCCAGCGCAGCGTCCTTGTCGGCGGCGGTGATCTTTTCCTTTTTGATCAAGCGGTCTAGGCTGCCGGCCACGGTGGCCAGGCCCTTTTGCACGGCGGCTTCGGAAATATCCACCATCACCACATTGATGCCAGACACCGCGCAAGCCTGTGCGATGCCATTGCCCATGGTGCCCGCACCCACGATGCCTACAGTTTGGATTGCCATACGAAAAGTCTCCAGAGAAAGAAAAATAGCTGGGTTACATCGTATCGAAAAACGTACGCAACCCAGGTAATGTGGAGCGCACTGCCGCGCTTTGCGTGGCCCAGATGGGACAGCTCAATGCATGACTACATCGTGATCGGGGGAGGGGCTGCGGGCTCCGTATTGGCCGCAAGGCTGAGTGAGGACTTGGACACCCAGGTCTGCCTGCTGGAGGCCGGGCCGCCTGACAACAGTCCGCTGCTGCACTGTCCGGCTGGTTTGGCCCTGCTGCCCAAGACGCAGCAGTTCAATTGGCGCTTTCAAACCACGCCACAGCCGGGTCTGAACGGGCGCCGTGGCTACCAGCCGCGGGGCAAGGTGCTGGGGGGCTCCAGCGCCATCAACGCCATGATCTACATCCGTGGCCGGCCTTCGGACTTTGACTTCTGGGAGGCCGAAGGCAATCCCGGCTGGGGCTGGAGCGATGTGCTGCCGTATTTTCTGCAGGCGGAAAGCAACAGCCGGGGCGCGGACCTGTGGCATGGCGACCAGGGCCCGCTGGCGGTCAACGATCTGCAGCAGCCCGACCCACTGAGCCTGCATTTTGTCCAGGCCGCCATCGAGGCCGGCCATGCACGCAATGCCGATTTCAACGGTCACAGTCTCGAAGGCGTGGGCCTGTACCAGGTGTTCCAGCGCGACGGTGCCCGCCGCAGTGCCTACCAGGCCTATGTGGCACCGCACCGGGGGCGGCCCAATCTGGAGGTGCGTACCGGCAGCCAGGTGTTGCGCATCATGTTGGACCAGGACCGCCGCGCCTGTGGTGTGGAGCTGTTGAGTGCGGGCCGGCGCGAGACGTTGCACTGCCGTCGCGAGGTGCTGCTGTGTGCCGGCGCGCTACAGTCTCCGCAGCTGCTGATGCTGTCTGGCATTGGCCCTGGGGCGCATTTGCAGGATATGGGCCTGCCGGTGCTCCATGACCTGCCAGGGGTGGGCGGCAATCTGCACGACCATCCCGATGTGACCGTGGTCCACAGCCTGCCGGGGTCGGCCTTGGGTGTGGGCGTGTCGCTGGCCGGGCTGGGGCGCATCGCCAAAGGGGTGTGGGAATGGCAGCAGCGGCGCAGCGGCATGCTGACCAGCAATCTGGCGGAGGCGGGCGGCTTTATCCGCAGCAGCCCCGGCGAGCCCGAGGCCGATTTGCAGCTGCACTTTCTGCCGGGCAAACAGGCCGACCATGGGCGGGGCAATGTCTGGGGCCATGGCTTTACCGGCCATGTCTGTGTGCTGCAACCGCAAAGCCGGGGCCTGCTGCGCCTGGCCAGCCCGGACCCCTTGGCAGCCCCCCTGATCGACCCGCAATTCCTCTCCCACCCGGACGATGCGGCCCGCCTGGTGCGGGGTGTGCAGCGGGTGCGGGAGATTCTGTCCCAGCCTGCGCTGGCCCAATGGGGAGGGCGGGAGCAGCCCGATCTGGCGCAGTTGCACACCGAGGACGCGCTGGAGCATTGGGTGCGCGAGCGGGCCGACACCATCTACCACCCCGTGGGCAGCTGCCGCATGGGCGTCGGCGCGCAGGATGTGGTGGACAGCCAGCTGCGTGTGCATGGGGTGCAGGGGCTGCGGGTGGTGGACGCCTCGGTCATGCCGCGCATCACCAGCGGCAATACCCAGGCACCGACAGTGATGATTGCCGAGCGCGCCGCTGCCTTGCTGCGCGGCGCGGACTGAAATTTTCACCAATGTGAGCGCTGGCTGTTGCTTGGGCGCTTGTGGTGAATATGTTGCATGCTGCGTTGCAGCAATTCGGACAAAGATGAGGCGCCACGCCGGCTTGCCGGCAGATTTGACTTGCATCAAGCCTGGTGTGGATGTGCTTGGTTTTCTCAGGGTTTTTGCCGAGAATGTACTGAGTGCATCCATTTGTAACCCCTATTGATAAAGGTCATTCCATGGAGAACACCACGCCTGCGACGCCGGCACCCGATCCCACCAAGCTGCTGGATGACCAGGTGCAATCCATGCTCAGCCGCGCCAATATGGGGCTGTCGCCAATTGCGCTGAGCCTGGCCGCTGCAGACTGGGCCATGCACCTGGCCTGCTCGCCCGGCAAGCAAATGGCTCTGGCACAAAAGGCGGCCGAGCTGTCGCGCCAAGCCGTGCAGCGCAGCCTGCACGCTGCCGACCCGGAGGCCACCGAGAAAGACTCCCGCTTCAAGGACCCAGCCTGGACGCAGTGGCCCTATGCCGCGCTGAAGGAAGGTTTCAAGGCCAGCGACAGCTGGTGGCGTGAGGCGGCCAAGGTGGACGGCATGACCCGCCACCACCGCCATATGGTGGACTTCTTTGCCCGCCAGTTCCTGGATGCCATGTCGCCCTCGAACTGGGCGGCCACCAACCCCGAAGTGCTGGCCAAGGCGCGTGAAACCCAGGGCGAAAGCCTGCGCAAGGGCTTCCAGCATTTCAGCCAGGACCTGCATGCACTGGCCAATGCCAAGGCCGACACCCCCAGCGAAGCGCTGGAGCCCCTGGAATTTGCCGTGGGCAAGGATGTGGCCTGCACGCCGGGCAAGGTGGTGTTCCGCAACCACCTGATCGAAATCATCCAGTACCTGCCGACCACGGCCAAGGTCCAGCCAGAGCCCGTGCTCATCGTGCCCTCGTGCATCATGAAGTACTACATCCTGGACCTGTCGCCCAAGAACTCCATGGTCAAGTACCTGGTGGAGCAGGGCCACACGGTGTGCATCATTTCCTGGCGCAACCCCGATGCCTCGGACCGTGACCTGAAGATGCAGGACTACCTGTCCAGCGGCGTGCTGGCAGCTATGGAGGCCGTCAAGGCCAGCACCGGCGCAGCGCGCATCCACACCGTGGGCTATTGCCTGGGCGGCACCTTCCTGGCGATTGCCGCCGCCACCCTGGGTCGCCTGGCGCGCAAAAAGGCCGATGCCTGGACGGCCAAGGAAAAAGCCCTGGTGCCTGCCAACCTGCCGGAGCTGGCTTCCGTCATCTTGCTGGCGGCGCAAACCGACTTCTCCGAACCTGGCGAGTTGGGCGTGTTCATCGATGACGAACAGCTCGAAGGCCTGCGCCGTTCCATGGCCAAGAAGGGCTATCTGTCCGGCCGCCAGATGGGGGGCTCCTTCCAGTTTCTGGCGTCCAAGGACCTGGTCTGGTCGCGCAACACCAGCCGCTACCTGCTGGGCGAGGAAGACAGCAGCTTCGACCTGATGAGCTGGAATGCCGACCAGACCCGCCTGCCCGCGCGCATGCACAGCGAATACCTGAGCTCGCTGTTCCTGAACAACGCCCTGGCCAACGGCCAGTACCGTTTTGCCGGCGCCACCGTGGCACTGATGGACATCAGCGCGCCCATGATGGTGGTGGGCACCACGCGCGACCATGTCTCGCCCTGGAAGTCGGTCTACAAAATCCACCTCCAGACCGACACGCACGTGACCTTTGTGCTGGCAGCCGGTGGTCATAACGCTGGTATCGTCTCCGAACCAGGCCGCCCACGCCGCAGCTACCAGATAGCCAGCGTCGAAGACGGCCAGGGCTGGACCGACCCCGACGACTGGGTGGCACAGGCACCGGTGGTACAGGGCTCCTGGTGGGAAGCCATGCACGCCTGGTTGAACGAGCGTTCCGGCACTCCTATCAAACCCCCGGCGATTTCGCCGGATCGCGTGGTGTGTGAAGCACCGGGCGACTACGTGATGGTGCGTTATGCAGACTGAAGACAAAACGACTGAGTTGGCGCTGAGCGCGCGTGTGGAGCGCTTGAGCGAATCCATTGAACGGCTGAATGCCCGCATTGCGCGGCTGGCAACCGCTCTGGATGTGTCGCTGGAAAAAGACAGCGACGTCGAGCGCGCTCTGCAATGCGACGCCGCCGTGGTGCAGGGCGGTGGCCGCCAGCGCCGCATGCAGGAAGAGCTGCGCGGTCTGCTGGTGCTGCGTTACGGCGTGACCACGCGCTACACCCAGAAGCTGGGCCCCGAAGTGACGCGCGACCTCTTCATCTACGCCGAAGAAAAGCTGCAGCGCGAGGGCTTCCGCCCGGGTGCTGACGGCATCGACCTGCGCGCGCTCGAAGCCTCGGCTTCCTGATTCCCGCCTTTTCATAGCAGCCTCTGCGCGCCCCGGTTGCGCGCAAGGCTTTCCGCACCACGCAGCGTGTGGCGGATCTTCTTGAGCCTGAAAGTACCCAAGACCATGACCAAAGCACCTCCTTCCTTCAGCCTGCAAGGCAAAAAAGGCCTGATCCTGGGCATCGCCAACGACCACAGCATCGCCTGGGGCTGCGCCAAGCTGGCCGCCGCACAGGGTGCGCAAGTCGTGGCCTCCTGCCTGAACGACAAGGCCCGCAAATATGTGGAGCCCCTGACCCAGCCCGCCGGCATCGACCTGGTCAACTGCAACGTCGAAACCGAAGGCGAGCTACAGGCGCTGGTGGACCACGCGGTCAAGACCATGGGCCAGATCGACTTCGTCATCCACTCCATTGCCTGGGCGCCGATTGAGGACCTGCACGGTGATGTGGTGGACAGCTCGCGCGAAGGCTTTGCCCGCGCCGTCTCCGTCTCCTGCCACTCATTTGCCGAAGTGGCCAAGCTGTGCGCTCCCCATATGCCGAACGGCGGCAGCATGCTGTCCATGACCTATCTGGGCTCCGGCGAAGCCGTGCCCAACTACGGCCTGATGGGCCCGGTCAAGGCGGCGCTGGAATCGATGGTGCGCTACATGGCCATGGAGCTGGGCCCCAAGAACATCCGTGTGCACGCCGTGTCCCCCGGCCCCATCCTGACGCGCGCCGCCTCGGGCATTGCCGAGTTCGACAAGCTGATGCAGACCGCCATGGACAAGGCCCCGCTGCAGCGTCTGGTGACGCTGGAGGAAATCGCCCAGCTGTCGGCCTTCCTCTGCACCGATGCCGCATCCGGCATGACCGGCCAGACCATTTATGTGGATGCCGGCGTCCACGCCATGGACTGAGCACGGTTTGCCTTCGATTGCCTAAGGTCGTTGGGCCGCCTTGCCGTGCTACAGCACGGTCTGCGGCTCTACGCCTCTTTATCCCATCGAATGCAATTCCGCAGGTGCACACCGCACACCTTCCCGTATTTCTTTTGCCCCGAGGTATCCCATGAACCTGCAGACCCCGCATGTTGAGCAATGGATGGAAAACGTCACCTATGACGAGCTGACCCTGGGCCAGAGCGCCCGGCTGGTGCGCACCGTGACGCTGGAGGACATCCAGGCCTTCGCTGCTGTCTCGGGCGACATCAACCCCGCCCACCTGAACGCCGAATACGCCGATGCCACCATGTTCCACGGCGTCATCGCCCACGGCATGCTGGGCGCGGCGCTGATCTCGGCGCTGTTCGGTACCCAGTTCCCCGGCCCCGGCACCATTTACCTGGGCCAGGAGCTGAAGTTCACCAAGCCCGTGCGCATTGGCGACACGCTGACCGTGCTGGCCACGGTGAGTGAAAAGGACGACGAGAAAAAGCGCATCAAGATGGACTGCCTGGTCACCAACCAGAAGGGCGAAGTGGTGCTCAAGGGCGAGGCCCGTTTGATGCCGCCCACGCAAAAGGTCAAGGTGCCGGTGGTGCATGCACCGCAAATCCAGCTGTTCGACCCCGAAGCGCGTCTGAAAGACATGCTGGCCCGTGCCGCATCGCTGGAAGCCGTGCGCTGCGCCGTGGTCCACCCCTGCGATGCAGGCTCGCTCAGCGGTGCGCTGGACGCGGCCCAGCATGGCCTGATCGTGCCGGTGCTGATCGGCCCCGAAGGCCGCATTCGCCGCACCGCCGAAGACGCCGGCCTGAACCTGGATGGCGTGGAAATCCTGCATGTGGAGCACAGCCACGCTGCTGCCGAGCTGGCCGCCGAGATGGCTGCCAAAAAGGATGTGGAAATCATCATGAAGGGCAGCCTGCACACCGACGAGCTGCTCAAGGCCGTGCTGTGCCAGCCGGCGCTGCGCACGGGTCGACGCCTGTCGCACATATTCCGCTTCGATGTGCCGCTGTATGACAAGCCGCTGCTGATCACCGACGCGGCCATCAACATCCGCCCGACCTTGCAGGAGAAGGTGGACATCATCCAGAACGCCATCGACTTTGCCCGCATTCTGGGCACGGAAGTGCCCAAGGTGGCCGTGCTGTCGGCGGTGGAAACCGTCACCCCCAGCATTCCCTCCACCATCGATGCGGCCGCGCTGTGCAAGATGGCCGATCGTGGCCAGATCAAGGGTGGTTTGCTCGACGGCCCGCTGGCCTTTGACAACGCCGTGTCCATGGACGCGGTGCGCATCAAGGGCATTGCCTCGGCCGTGGCCGGTCAGGCCGACATTCTGGCCGTGCCCGATCTGGAAAGCGGCAACATGGTCGCTAAGCAGCTGGAATACCTGGCGGGCGCTTCGGGCTCGGGCCTGGTGCTGGGCGCACGCGTGCCCATCGCCCTGACCAGCCGCGCCGACGGTCCCATGGCCCGCGTGGCCTCGGCCGTGCTGGCCGTGTTGGCGGCGCATGACGCACGTCAACAGCAGGCGGCCAATGCCTGGAAGAGCGGTCACTAAGATCGTGCACAGCTTTTAAGCTCACCACATCAGTCATGCCACCGGGGCCGGCCACGGCCGGCGGGTGTGCAGATGTGGAACCTTGAAGCTGCAAAAAAATAGGAGATACACCATGGCCATTCTTGCCGTCAACGCAGGCTCGTCCTCTTTGAAGTTTTCCCTGCACCCACTGAAGGATGGGCAGGTGCAACCGCATGTGCTCTCGGGCAATATCCAGGGGCTGGAGCCCGGCGGTGCGCCGGCCATGGGCTGGACCTATCTGGGTAAAAAACACCAGGAAACACTGTCTGTACCTGCAGATGGTGCTCCTTTTGTCATAGCCCTGGACAGCCTGCGCGCCCTGGTGCAAAAGCTGGAAGCCGCACCCGACATCGAGGGCGTGGCCCACCGCGTGGTGCATGGCGGCGGGGTGTTCACCGAAAGCGTGCTGGTCACCGATGAGGTGCTGGAGCGCCTGGCCTGCTTCAACTCGCTGGCGCCGCTGCACCAGCCGCACAACCTGGAAGGCATCAGGCGCTTTCGCGCCGCCTTCCCGCAGCTGCCGCAGATTGCCTGTTTCGACACGGCCTTCCACGCTACCATGCCCGAGGTGGACTACGCCTTCGCCCTGCCCAAGAGCCTGCAGGAAGAGGGTGTGCGCCGTTATGGCTTTCACGGCCTGTCCTACCAATACATCATGTCCATGCTGCTGGAGCACACCATCCGTGGCCGTGGCCGCGTGGTGATGGCCCACCTGGGCAACGGCGCCAGCCTGTGTGCGGCCCTGGCCGGCTCCAGCGTGGCCACGACCATGGGCTTCTCGGCCCTGGACGGCCTGATGATGGGCACGCGCAGCGGCTCGCTGGATGCCGGTGTGCTGCTGTATCTGATGGAGCAGGGCTGGACCCATGCGCAAATGGAGAAGCTGCTCTACAAGCAAAGCGGTCTGCTGGGCGTGTCGGGCATCTCGGCTGATATGCGCACCCTGCGCGCCAGCGACAGCCCGGATGCCGAGCGCGCCATTCAGCAATTCACCCACCGCGTGATCCGTGAAAGCGGTGCGCTGATGGCCTGCCTGGGTGGCCTGGACGTGCTGGCCTTCAGCGGCGGCATTGGCGAGAACGACGCCGTGCTGCGCGAGCAGGTCTGCCAGCGCCTGTCCTGGACGGGGCTGCGCATTGACGAGCAGCGCAACCGCAAGGCCGACGGCAAGGCCGCCTACGCCGTGCATGCGCCCGACAGCCGCGTGGAAGTCTGGGTCATCCCCACCGACGAAGGCCGTGTGGCCGCACGCGAAGCCGCACAGCTGCTGCAGGCCGCAGCCGTGCCGGCGCTAGCCCCGGCGGTCCTCGCTTAGAGTGGCTAACACCACTTCTCCAGAGGGCCTCGCAGAGCGGTTATGCTCGCTGCCCTCATGGCACGACGACCCGTAAGCAAAGAACTGTGGCGACAGCTACAACCCCTGATCCCAGCCTTCGTGCCTTCTGCCAAAGGCGGTGCGCGCAAACTCGCAATCAGCGATGAAGCTGCCCTCAACGGCATCTTGTTCGTGCTGCAAACAGGCATTCCATGGGAAGACCTTCCCCAATCCCTGGGCTACGGCAGCGGCATGACTTGCTGGCGGCGCCTGCGCGACTGGAACGCCGCTGGTGTCTGGGAGCAGCTGCACCAAGCCATGCTGACTCGCTTGCGTGAACATGACCAAATCGATTGGAGCCGGGCCAGCATTGATGGCTCCTCGGTACCAAGCCCCCGGGGGGCCAGGAAACGGGCCCAAACCCCACGGACAGAGGCAAGCTCGGCTCCAAGCGGCACATCGTCGTAGATGCCAGAGGCATCCCGCTGGTGATCTTGGTCAGCGGCGCGAACCGGCACGACTCCAAGATGTTCGAGAAGTGTGTGGACGCGATTCCTGCGATTGCTGGCCTGCCAGGGCGTCCCCGTAAAAGGCCAGCCAAGCTGCACGCCGACAAAGGCTACGACTTCAAGCGATGCCGAGCCCATCTGAGGCAGCAGGGCATCATGGGCCGAATTGCCAGAAGAGGCATTGAGAGCAGCGAGCGGCTGGGCAAACACCGGTGGGTGGTGGAGAGGACGCACAGCTGGTTTGCAGGCTTGGGCAAGCTGCGAATCCGCTTTGAACGACGGCTGGATATCCACGAAGCGCTGCTGAAATTGGCGGCAGCGATCATCTGCGCGCGCTTCGTGGATCGGTGGTGTTAGCCACTCTTAACTCAGAACCTGGGTATGGCGCCTTGTGGGAAGGCGGCCATACAGCGCTTGCGGCTTTGTTGCACGCTCTTGCCGTAGCCAAGTACTGTCTGCGGACGCGCGCCGCGCCTGAAGCTTGGGGCGCGGCGAGCAGTCCCTCACCCCTACCCTCTCACCAAAGGGGCGAGGGAGAAATACCGGGGCAAGCCCCCATCCCCGCCTTCTCCCGGAGGGGGAAGGGGCAACGGCCAAGGCAAGGGGCGAGCGCCCCCTGTCGCATGCCATGCCCCTTTCGCCAGGGCACCGCGCAAGGGCCGCCCCGCAGCGCCGGTGCCGTCCCCCTCCCGCGCGCAGCGTGAAGAGAGGGGGAAGCCGCGAAGCGGCTCAGGGGGAGCTTACTGGAAAGCCACTTCGTCGAAGCTGCGCAGCTTGCGGCTGTGCAGACGCTGCGAGCCGCCCTGGCGCAGCAGGTCCACGGCGCGCATGCCAATGCGCAGATGTTGGTCCACGCGCTCGCGGTAGAAGTGATTGGCCATGCCGGGCAGCTTGATCTCGCCATGCAGGGGCTTGTCGCTCACGCACAGCAAGGTGCCGTAGGGCACGCGGAACCGAAAGCCGTTGGCGGCGATGGTGGCCGATTCCATGTCCAGGGCCACGGCCCGGCTTTGGCTGAAGCGGCGCTGGGGCAGGTTGTCGGGCAGCAGCTCCCAGTTGCGGTTGTCGGTGCTGGCCACGGTGCCGGTGCGCATGATGTGTTTCAGGTCGGAGCCGGTCATGGCCGTCACATCGGCCACGGCCTGCTGCAGCGCCACCTGGATCTCGGCCAGGGCGGGAATCGGCACCCACAGCGGCAGGTCTTCGTCCAGCACATGGTCTTCGCGCACGTAGGCGTGGGCCAGCACATAGTCGCCCAGTTGCTGGCTGTTGCGCAGGCCGGCGCAGTGGCCCAGCATCATCCAGGCATGGGGGCGCAGCACGGCGATATGGTCGGTAATGGTCTTGGCATTGGCCGGACCCACGCCGATGTTGACCATGGTGATGCCGCTTTGGTCGGCCCGCACCAGGTGGTAGGCCGGCATCTGCGGCAGGCGGGGCGGGGCGGCGCCCAGCTCGTCCACGGCTTCGGCCGTCAGGCCGGTGCGGCGGGTGACGACGTTGCCGGGCTCGACAAAGGCAATGTATTCGCTGTCGGGTTTGGCCATTTCGGCATGGCCCAGGCGGATGAACTCGTCGATGTAGAACTGGTAGTTGGTGAACAGCACAAAGTTCTGGAACCACTCGGGCTGGGTGCCGGTGTAGTGGCGCAGCCGGTGCAGCGAATAGTCCACGCGCGGTGCGGTAAACAGCGACAGCGGAAAGGCCTGACCGGGTTGGGCACGCCAGGTGCCGTTGGCAATGCCGTCGTCCATGGCCTCCAGGTCGGGCAGGTCGAAGACGTCGCGCATCAGCACCCGGCGCTCGGGCGAGAGGCTGCCTTCCACATGGTCGTTGTCGGCAAACGAGAAGTGGATGGGAATGGGCTTTTGGCTCAGGCCCACCTGGATGTCCACGCCGTGACTTTTGCGCAGCAGGCGGAATTGTTCGAGCAGATAGCGGTCGAACAGGTCGGGCCGGGTCACCGTGGCCTCGTAGCGGCCGGGGCCTTCGACAAAGCCGTAGGCCAGCTGGGTGTCGGCCCGGGCCACGGTATGCGTCTCTATGCACACCAGAGGGTAGTAGGCGTGGACCGGGGCCGAGAAGACCTCGCCGGCCACAAAGCGGCGCATGGCGTCGCGCAGGTGGTCCACCTGCTCCTGGTAGAGGGCCTGGACGCAGGCCAGCGCGGCCTGGGGATCATCGAACCGGCGCATATGCGCCGCTGTGGCGGAAGCGGGGGCAGGAAAGCTTTGCATGCTGCATTGTGCGGTATCCGCATGACAACAGGGTTGCTGCACAGGTACTCAGAATGCGGCATGTGGCGCGGTATCCTGCGCCTTTGTGGGCCGGCGCTGCCTCTGTCTGCTTGCCGGCGCCCGCTTGTCTACCCCGATGCGAAGAGGCCTGTATGTCCCTGACTGAATTCCTGGCCGAACAGGCCCCCCAGATCACCGCCCTGCGCCGTGATCTGCATGCCCACCCCGAGTTGTGCTTTGAAGAGCGACGCACCGCCGATGTGGTGGCGGCCAAGCTCACGGAGTGGGGTATTCCCATTCACCGCGGCCTGGGCAAGACAGGGGTGGTGGGCATAGTCCACGGCCGGGACGGCGGCGAGGATGGGGGCTCCAAGGGCCGCGCCATAGGCCTGCGTGCCGATATGGACGCCCTGCCCATGCAGGAGTTCAACACCTTTCCCCATGCCAGCCGCCACGCCGGCAAGATGCATGCCTGTGGCCACGACGGCCATACCGCCATGCTGCTGGCCGCCGCCCAATACCTGGCGGCCCACCGCGACAGCTTCGAGGGCACGGTCTACCTGATCTTCCAGCCGGCCGAAGAGGGCGGCGGCGGTGCGCGCGAAATGATCCAGGACGGGCTGTTCACCCTGTTCCCCATGCAGGCCGTGTTTGGCATGCACAACTGGCCGGGCATGCAGGCCGGCACCATGGCGGTGGGCCCGGGCCCGGCCATGGCCTCGAGCAATGAATTCAAGATCGTGGTGCGCGGCAAGGGTGGCCATGCGGCCATGCCGCACATGGTGCTGGATCCGGTGCCCGTGGCGGCGCAGCTGATCACGGCCTTCCAGACCATTGTCAGCCGCAACGTCAAGCCCATAGAGGCCGGCGTGGTGTCCGTCACCATGGTGCATGCCGGCGAGGCCACCAATGTGGTGCCCGACAGCGTGGAGTTGCAAGGTACGGTGCGCACCTTCACGCTGGAGGTGCTGGACCTGATCGAGCGCCGCATGGAAGAGCTGGCGCGTGGCCTGTGCGCCGCCCATGGCATGCAGTGCGAGTTCGAGTTTGTGCGCAACTACCCGCCCACCATCAACAGCGCGCCCGAGGCCGAGTTCGCCCGCCGCGTGATGGCCCAGGTGGTGGGCGAGGCCCATGCCCTGCCGCAAGAACCCTCCATGGGTGCGGAAGACTTCGCCTTCATGCTGCTGGAAAAACCGGGGGCCTACTGCTTTATCGCCAATGGCGACGGCGACCACCGTGCCATGGGCCATGGCGGCGGGCCGTGCAATTTGCACAACCCCAGCTATGACTTCAATGACAGCCTGATTCCGCGTGGTGCAGCCTTCTGGGTGCTGCTGGCCCAGCAATGGCTGGCGCAGCCCACCAGGTAAATCCATCCTGAGGGATGAGGCTCCGTGCATGCTGGTGCGCTCTAGGGGTAAAGCCTGGGTGCTGAAAACGAACGATCGTGCTTTTGTTGGTCGATTCTTGGCTACACTGCCAGCCAGAGCAATGATGCGAGGAGCCTGTTTCATGTCCGATCTGAACGCCGTTTTTGAAGCCGCGGTGGCCAATTCCAAAACCCTGAGCGAGCGCCCCGACAACGGCACGCTGCTGAAGATTTATGCCCTGTACAAGCAGGCCACCGAGGGTGACAACGAGGCCAAAAAGCCCAGCTTCACCGACATGGTGGGGCGCGCCAAATGGGATGCATGGGAGAAACTCAAGGACACCACGGCAGACGAGGCCAAACAGCAGTACATTGACCTCATTGAATCGCTGCGCTGAGTGCGAAGCAGCCAGCAGAGGATCCAAGGTAGCGGCCCCGCAAGGGCCGCTTTTTTTGTGCTCAGGGACACCCCCCTGAGTCGCCTGCGGCGCCTTCCCCCCGCTCTTCGCGAGCTGCGCTTGCGAGCAGGGGGACGACAGCCTCGCTGCGGGACGGCCCTTGCTCGCTGTCTCTGAGTTGGGTAGTGCCTGTTTTATGCGCTGGGGCCTGATTGAGGGCTTGGTGTGATGTAAGCCGCACCCGTGGGTATGTTGTGCTGCTTTTCCCCCTGCCCGCGCTGCGGGGCGGCCCTTGCGCGGCAGCCCTGAGCTGGGCTGCGCTCGTGGCATATGCTGTTGGCAGCGTACCGTGCTGTGCAAGTCGCAATATAAAAACAGGAGCTGCTTGCGCTGGTGTGGCAATGTTTTTCAATGAAAAACACCTGATTAGGTACTTATCTCAGGCACTGCTGTGAAGTGATATTCCGAAGCCGGGAATTCGCCCCGGCAGGCGACCTACCTTGTTGCTCGCACAACAAGGTAGGCCAAAAATGCGCCCCTGCTATCCCCGTCCCCAGCGCTGTCGCGCCGGGGCAACCTGCGTCACCCAGCACACAGGGCCTGCCGCAGAGCTCTCTGCGCGCTTACAGCGCTCCGCTCGAACAGCTGCGGCAAGTCAGTTGACGAAGCATGGCTGTCCTTCGGCAGCCATGCGGCCCTGTGTGCTGTGCGCCGCAGGCGTATATAGAAGGGGAATAACCGCAGCGCGAGCAGCGTGACGAAGCATCAGGTGTTTATGGCTTGGAGATAAAGTTCGTCAACAGCACAGCCTACGCAGGGCAGGTATTCGGTTCCCGCCTTCCCCTTCTGCCCATGGCTCGGCGCGCAGAGCGCGGGGCGGGCAGCTGTGCCGTAGGACACAGCTGCTTCGTGGTCAAGCTTGCCGCAGCATGTTTGAGCAGAGCGGCATAGCCGCGTAGCGAGTTCTGCGGCGCCGCCCCGGGATCGAGCACCGAGCTTGCCCGCAGCGAAGCGCAGGGACATGGGCAGCAGGGGCGGTTTCTTTTGCTTCCGTTTTCTTGAGCGTTCAAGAAAATGAAGTCGCCCGCCGGGGCGAGACCCGGCCTCGGAATGTCATGTGCGAACAGCAGCACAATTCGTCGTGACTCTTCATCTGAGGCATGTGGCTAATCAGGGAAAAACATACCAAGGTCAGCGGATGGCCTGCGCAGGCAGCTATGAATATGGGAGCGCTTCCTGCGTAAGCTTATGCGGTCACACCGGTCATTTCGTCAAATTGCGCGCGCAGCTTGGTTTCGATCTGGTCCTTGAACATGGCGGCCAGAAAACCCAGCTCGGCTTGGAGGGACAAGGTCGTGGCCGTGACCAGCAGCTGGCCGTCGATGCCGTTGCCGCTGAAATGCAGGGTGTCGCTGTCGCTGCCCTCTTCGTAGCGGCAGTCCACGCCGAATTTGGCCTGGGCCTTGTCGGCCCAGCTGCGGGCATGTTGGCGGGCGGTGGGCAGGCCCAGCTGGTGGGCGCGTTCAATCTGGATGTCGGACACAGGCGGTTGGTAGTGAGTCTGGAGGAAATGCAGCACAGAGCGCAGCTTGGCGTGACGTGGAGGGCATGGCCGCCACGGCGCGCACCGCATCATAAAAGCGGGGCCAATCCCCGTCGGCCTGCTGGAACATGGCGGTGAAGGCCGGCACCCAGTCTTCATACAGGCCCAAAGAGGCAAAGCTGGCGTTGTTGGCCTGGGCCACCCAGGCATCCAGGCGGGCCCAGGCGTCGTTGGTAGACATGGGCTGTGAGGCCGGTCGCCACTGCTGGCGCAAGGCCGCGTAATGCTGGCGAAAATCCCGCAGCACGGCCTGTTTGCGCGCCAGCAAGGCCTCCGGTGTGAGCGGGCTGGTGTGCTGTGCGGCATACAGCGCGGCCAGTTCAGCCTGGGTGGACTGGGTCAGCGCCTGCCATGAAAGCCGCCAGCGCTCGCTGCGGGCAAAAGCAGCTTGCTGGGCCGGTGTGCCGGCATCGCGCAACCATTGCGCCGTGCCCAGGCGCTGCACCGTGGTGGCAAAGGCCTCATTGAAGGCGGTGTCGCCCGGCACAAACAGCAGCTGGTGGGCCAGCTCGTGAAAGACCAGGCCGGCCAGTTCGGGCTCCGGCCAGTGGATAAAGCTGCTCAGCAGCGGATCGCCCCCCAGCCAGTTGAACCAGCCCAGGGTGGAATAGGCCGGCACGCCATAGACATGCACGTCCAGCCCCTGGGCGCGCAGCTGGAGGGCCTGGGCCTGGGCATCGGCCTGCTGAAAATAACCCCGGTAGCCCACGCAGCCCACGATGGGAAAGCACCACTGGTGCAAGTCCAGCGCATCTGCCGGTGCGGCCACCACATTCCAGACTGCGTTCTCGCGCTGTAGATCGGCGTAGCGGCTGTAGCTGGCGTTGTCGGGCAGGGCCAGGCACTCGCTGGCATAGCGGCGTATGCGCTGGCTGCGTTCCAGGCGCTGGCGCAGGGCGTCTGGCGTGGCGGGGTCTTGCACGGCGGTGGGAATGGGTTGGGCGGCGGCCAGCAACTGCATTTGCCCGGCTGCGGCCTGCCAGTAATAGCCCGGCCAGGTCTGGGCAGAACAGCCCGCCAGCAACAGGCCGAGCGCGCAACAGAGGCCGGCCATTACACTTGAACGCTTGTTTGGTTTGGATCTGTGCACGCTGATGGATTGGTTTACGCTTTTTTTACTGCTCACCATAGCTTTGTACTTCCTCAAGGCGCATGCACAAAAGCAGCGCATCTTGCTGCTGGCCTCGTTCCTGGGAGGCACGCAGATCGAGAAATTGATGGCCACGCTCATGGATGGTTATCTGCGCGCAGCCGGTGAAGCCGACCCCCAGCGCCAGGAGCAGATCTGGGGCACCTTGTCCGGCTACGAGCAGCAGCTGTGCAGCCAGTTCCAGCGCCTGGCCGATGATTTTGCCCAGGTGCCGGAGGAGCGCACACGCATCAGCACCCTGCCGCTGGCCTTGCCTTATTTTGAGCGCCTGCTGCCGGCCGCCAGCTTCGATATGCGTGCGGCCCTGCAGCTGCATGCCAAGGCCTTGAAGGCCGCCTGCGCGCAGGAGGGCATGACGCTTTCGGAGCGCAAGGCCCAGGCTTTTTGCATGACGGCCGAGCTGATGCTGATGCAGCACAGCTGCCACTGGTTCTGCAAGTCGCGCACCGTGGCCTCGGTGCGGCTGATGGCGCGGCACAAGACTTCCTACGAGCAGGTGCTGGAAGCCGTGGCCCCACAAACGCGGCGGGCTTACAAAGAGTTGCTCAAAACCGCCTGAATGCTGGAGCTCTGTTGGCGCTGACGGAAACCCTTATTTCATCGGTGTTTGCGGCGAAGTGATTGCTTTTTTCATGGACCTTTTCGTGCGTTGGGGTCATTGACGCTTCATGGACGCTGCGAAAAATGGGGAGCCATGAAAGCCATGCCCCCCCATCTGGAGGCGCGTCTCGCCTCCCTCCCCACAGCGGTTTGGGTTCAGCTGCCCAATGGGCAGCAGATAGGCCCGGACGATGCCCCCGTCAGGGTGCAGGTGCATTCGGCGCTGGCGCTGGCGTTTCTGGCGGGCGGCCGGATAGGCTCGCTGGCCACGGCCATTGTCGAAGGCCAGGTCGACGTGCAAGGGCATATGCGCGACGTGATGCGCATGGCGGCTTCCTTGCTGGAGGTGGACCCGCTCAAGGTGGCCAACCGCTGGACCAGTGCCGTGGGCAAGCTGCGTTCCCGGGCCATGCACACGCTGGTGCGGGACGCCCAGCAAGTCCAGTTCCACTACGACCTCTCGGATGATTTCTACGCGCTGTGGCTGGATCCGCGCCGCGTCTATTCCTGCGCCTATTACCGCGACCCCGGCATGGACCTGGCCCAGGCCCAGGAGGCCAAGCTGGACCATATCTGCCGCAAGCTGCAGCTGCAGCCGGGCGAGCGTTTTCTGGACATCGGCGCGGGCTGGGGCGGCTTGCTGCTGTGGGCGGCCGAGCACTATGGCGTGCAGGCCCATGGCATCACGCTGTCACGCAACCAGTACAACCATGTGCAGCAGCTGATTGCCGCCAAGGGCCTGCAAGGCCGGGTGCATATGGAGCTGTGCGACTACCGCGAGAAAACCAGCGAGGCCGCTTTTGACAAGGTGGCCTCGGTGGGCATGTTCGAGCATGTGGGGCGGGCCCATATGCCGGCGTATTTTCAGGTGGTGAAAAAGTTGCTCAAGCCCGGCGGCATGGCCCTGATCCACGGCATCACCGCCGCAGGCGTGGACAATATGGAGCTGGGTGCGGGCATGGGGGATTTCATAGACCGCTACATCTTTCCAGGCGGGGAGCTGCTGCATGTGAGCACCGTGCTGCATGACACGGCCCTGGCCGGTCTGGAAATGGTGGACACCGAAAACCTGCGCCCGCATTACGCGCGCACGCTCTGGGCCTGGTCCGATGCGCTGGAAGCGCAGCTGCCCCAGGCCGCTACCATCTTGCAGCAGCAGGTCGAGCCCGAGCGGGCACAGAAAGCCTTGAAGGCCTATCGCCTCTATCTGGCGGGCTGCGCCATGGCTTTCGAGCAGGGATGGATAGCGTTACATCAAATGTTGCTCACCCATCCGGACGGCAAACTCGACCATGGCAGCTTGCGGGGTGCACAATCGTCGTATCCATTCCAGCGCGACTATATGTACCGAGAACGGTAGACAAAGAGAGGAGCAAGCATCCATGGCCTATAAATTCAAATCCCGCGCGACTGCCGACCTCATCATGCTGGATGCCCCCGGCAAGCAAATCCTGCAGATTCTGGGCAAGACGCCGGGTGAGTCCGGCATTGTGACCCTGGGGCAGATCCCCGCCGCCATTGCGGCCCTGGAAGCCGCCGTGGTCGAAGATGACCGCCGCCGCAAGGCCCTGGAAGAAGACGTCCAGCAGGGTGACTCCAAGGCCGGCGAAGCGCTGGCCAAGCTCGGCGACGAGCTGGGCGCTGTCAGCCTGCGCCAACGCACCAAGCCGCTGCTGGACATGCTGCGCAGCAGCGCCCAGGAAAACAAGGATGTGACCTGGGAGCATTGAGGCCTTGCCGGCAAGCGTAAAGAAGAAACGGTGCCTTGGGCACCGTTTTTTTGTGGCTCAACTCAGAAATGCAGGGGGCAAAGATGTCGGCCGGAGCGGGGGCAAGCAGTTCAGTGGGTGCTCAATTCCTCCCCACAACGCCCAGACGGCACTTCAGGCTAGGCGCTCGCCCGCAGACAGTATTTCTATACGGCAAGGGCGAGCAACAACGCATCAAGTGCCGTATGGGCGTCTCGGCACGAGCCAAGTACCCAACAGCAAGGCTGTTTAAGGCTTAGTCGGCGAATTGGCCGGCGGCCTTGATGACCTTGCCCCAGGCATCGATCTCCGACTTCACAAACTCCTTGTGACCCGTGCGCTCCATGCGGCCGTCCGTGGCCACAATGGCGCCCAGGCCTTCTTGCTTCTGGATGAAGGTGGGGTCCTTCAGCGCGGTCTTCAGCGCGGTGTTGAGGCTGGCCAGCACGGCTTCTGGCGTGCCCTTGGGGGCGTACAGGCCGTGCCACACGGTGACGTTAAAGCCCTTCACGCCGGACTCGTTCAGCGTGGGCATGTCCTTCAGGGCCGGCGTCTTCAGGCGTTCCTTGGTGGTCACGGCATAGCCCTTGACCTTCTTGGCCTCGATCTGGGAGCTGGTGTTGGTCGTCTGGTCGCACATCAGATCGATGGTGCCGCCCATCAAGTCGGTGATGGCAGGCGCCGCGCCCTTGTAGGCCACGGTGGTCATCTGCACATTGATGGCGCTTTGGAACATCAGGCCGCACAGGTGACCGGCAGATCCCAGGCCGGAGTGGCCGAGGTTGACCTTCTCCTTGTTGGCCTGCATCCACTTGTTCAGTTCGGCGTAGTTGTTGGCTTCCAGTGTGGGGCGGCCAACCACGGTCATGGGCACGTCGTTGATGATGCCCAGGTACTCGAAGTCGTTCAGCACATTGAACGACAGCTTGCGGTAGAGCGAGGGGATGGTGGCCATGCCGATGTGGTTCAGCAGCAGGGTGTAGCCATCCGCAGGTGCGCGGGCGACCTTGGCGGCACCGATGGTGCTGCCGGCACCGGCGGCGTTTTCAATCACCACCGTGGCGCCGCCCAGGGGCTTGCGCAGGGCTTCGGCCAGGTCGCGGGCCACACGGTCGGTGGGGCCACCTGCCGAGAAGGGCACCACGATGGTGATGTTCTTGCCAGCGACTGGGAAGGTCTGGGCTTGGGCAGCGCAAGCGGCGACGGCGGCAACGGCCACAGCGGCCAGGCGGAGGGTGTTTTTCATTGACTCGATTCCTACGAAAACAAGGGCGCCATGGTGGCGAACATCTGTCGTTGCCGGCTCGGTAGTAACCCGAGCGTTTTGGCGCTGTTTTTAAAGAGAGAAAAGCTGCAAAGCATTTATTTGTAATTGTTTGCTGCTACTTTTTTGGAAGTAAAAAAACCTGTGAAAACAGTGTCGGAAGAACGTCTTCGTCAGGTAGATGTCAAAAACTGTCGCATTTGCGTCAGCAGAAGCCAGGTGTTGATATCGGGCATTGCGGGCAGGCGGAATCATCCCCACCAATGCGGCGTGGCCGCCATGGCCTGGCAATGCATGCCGTGATCGACGGCCCCAAAACAACAGCGCCCATGTCGCCGGGGCCGGTGACATGGGCGCTGCAGGGGAAGGCACGGTCAGCGGTAGCTGCGTGCGTCCTCTATGACCTTGCCGTCATTGGGCAGGCTGCCCGGGGGCAGCAGCTGTACATCGCCGCGCAGCTTGGTGACATCGCGGATGGCGTCGCCAATCAGGCGGGCCAGGCCCTCTGCGGTCTCCTGGGTTTCCACCAGCAGGGCCATCTGGTCATTGGCCATCTCGCCGCTGACCACCAGGCGCGCCTTCAGAATCTGCGGAAAGCGCTTGGCCACTTCGGCCACCTGGCCGGGGTGGACAAACATGCCGCGCACCTTGGTGGTCTGGTCGGCCCGGCCCATCCAGCCCTTGATGCGGGTGGCAGTGCGGCCCGTGGGGCAGTGTCCGGGCAGCACGGCCGACAGGTCGCCGGTGCCAAAGCGGATCAGGGGGTAGTCCGTGTTCAGCGTGGTGATGACCAGCTCGCCCACTTCGCCTTCGGCCACCGGGTCGCCGGTGCCGGGGCGCACGATTTCCACGATCACGCCCTCGTCCAGCACCAGGCCTTCGCGGGCCTCGGTCTCATAGGCGATCAGGCCCAGATCGGCCGTGGCATAGGCCTGGTAGGCCGCCACGCCGCGTTCGGCCAGCCAGTCGCGCAGCGAGGGCGGAAAGGCCTCACCGCTGACCAGGGCCTTGGAAAGCGTGGGCAGGGCAATGCCCAGCTCGGCCGCTTTTTCCAAAATGATCTTCAGAAAGCTGGGCGTGCCGATATAGCCGGCAGGGCAGAGCTCGGCCATGGCCTGCACCTGCTGCTCGGTCTGGCCCGTGCCGCCGGGGAACACCGTGCAACCCAGGGCATGGGCACCGGTTTCCATCATCGAGCCGGCCGGCACGAAATGGTAGGAAAAGCAGTTGTGCACCAGCTCGCCCGGGCGAAAGCCTGCGGCGTGGATGGCGCGGGCCATGCGCCAGTAGTCCGGGCGCGTGCCCTCGGGCTCGTAAATCGGGCCGGGGCTGGAAAACACGCGCGGCATGGCCTTGCCAAAACCCTGGGTGGCAAAGCCGCCAAAAGGGCCTTGGCCAGCCTGGCCCAGCTGGTCGCGCTGCTGCTGCTGCAACTCGTACTTGCGCGTCACCGGCAACCGGGCCAGCGCGGCGCGGCTGGTGATGGCCGCGGCATCCACACCCTGCAGGATGCGTGCGAAGGCCGGCGAGTGCTGCTGGGCATGGGCAATCTGCGCCGGCAGACGTGCCAGCAGATCGGCCTCCCGCTGCTGCGGGCTGCGGGTTTCCAGGGCATCGAAAAACGTACTCATTTCGGATGGCTCCTCTGCAAAATCTTGAAGTGAAATAACGCTCTAGAGCTTGTGCATAAAGCGCAGCAAGCTATGAAACAAGGAGTAAAAATACGGCGGACACTGTGGCCCCCATCCCCGCCTTCCCCCGGAGGGGGAAGGAGTGAAGCCGGAGGGCTTACGCTTTTCCCCTCCGCATCCCGAGACCCCTTCCGCCAGAGACAGCGAGCAAGGGCCGCCCCTTACGCTCCGCTGTCGTCCCCCTGGGGGGAAGGCGCCGCAGGCGACTCAGGGGAACAGTTCAAGCCAACCAGCGTTTACGGCGCTTGTAGCTCTTGACGTCGCGAAAGCTCTTGCGCTGTTCGCCGCCCACGCCCAGGTAGAACTCCTTGACGTCCTCGTTGCTGGCCAGGTCGCTGGCCTTGCCGTCCATGACGATGCGGCCGCTTTCCATGATGTAGCCGTAGTCGGCGTACTTCAGCGCCATATTGGTGTTCTGCTCGGCCAGCAGGAAGGTGGTGCCCTCCTTGGCGTTCAGGTCCTTGACGATGTTGAACACCTCTTCCACGATCTGCGGCGCCAGGCCCATGGAGGGCTCGTCCAGCAACACAATGTTCGGGTTGCTCATGATGGCGCGGCCAATGGCGCACATCTGCTGCTCGCCGCCCGAGGTGTAGGCCGCCTGGCTGGTGCGGCGGGTCTTGAGGCGGGGGAAGTAGTTGTAGACCTTTTCCAGGTTGGCTGCGATCTCGCCCTTGTCGGTGCGGGTGTAGCTGCCCGTCATCAGGTTTTCTTCGATGGTCAGGTGGGCAAAGCAGTGGCGGCCCTCCATGACCTGCACCACGCCGCGCTTGACCAGGTCGGCGGGCGAGAGGTTTTGAATCTGTTCACCACGCAGCTCGATAGAGCCCTTGGTGACCTCACCACGTTCGCCCTTGAGCAGATTGGAAATCGCCCGCAGCGTGGTGGTCTTGCCTGCGCCGTTGCCACCGAGCAGGGCGACGATGCCCTTTTCCGGCAGCTGCAGCGAGACGCCTTTGAGCACCAGGATGACGTGGTTGTAGATGACCTCAATGCCGTTGACCACGAGCACGGGCGCAGCGGAGTTGGAGGCAGTGGCGGTTCGGGTATCGGTCATGGTTTCCACATTCGTCATCAAAAAATAGCTTTCAACACTGCACCCGCGCCGCATTCCGAGGAAGTGGGCGCGGATGCATGGGGGGTCAATTGCAGCTGCGGACCTTGATGTTCTTGTCCTTGGCGTACTTGTCCGCGTATTCCTTGACCAGGGGGGCGATCAGGGTCTTGTCGGCCTGGTACCAGTCCGAGGTCACGGTCCACTTGCTTCCGTTCCACTGCGCAATGCGGGCCCAGTCAGCGCCCATGTGGTTGTCACAGCTGGTCTTGATGGGGCGGATGAGCTTGCCGAAGCCCAGCTCGTTCAGGCGCTCCTGCGTGAGGTTCAGGTTCTCCATGCCCCAGCGGATCTGCTCGGTCGTCATGACCTTGCCCTTGCCGAATTTCTCTTGGGCCGTGCGGATGCCTTCCACCTGCAGCATGGCGATCACCATGCCGCGGGTGTGCGCAATGGCGCCCAGTTCCTTGGCATTGCCGGCAGCGCCCTGGCCCTTGTCATAGAGCATGGTCTTGACTTCGTCATGCACCTTGTCGTGCTCGGCCGTGTTGTGGATGGTGACGGTGTTGTAGCCCTTGGCGCCGTCGATGCCCTTCACGTCATGGTCGGAGCCAGCCCACCAGACGGCGTACATCTTCTCGCGCGGGAAGCCCGTGGCCTGCGCTTCGCGGATGGCCGTGGGCGTCATCACGCCGGCGGACCACAGGATCACGTAGTCGGGTCGGTTCTGGCGCACTTGCAGCCAGGTGGCTTTTTGCTCCACACCGGGGGCAGTCACGGGCAGCAGGGCCAGTGTGAAGCCTTCCTTCTCTGCACGCTTTTGCAGCAGCGGGATGGGCTCCTTGCCATAGGGAGAGTCGTGGTAGACCAGGGTGATCTTCTTGCCCTTGAGGCTGCCCTTTTCCTTCTTCAGGATGTCCTGGACGATGGCGTCAGCGCCGGTCCAGTAGGTGCTCAGCAGGGGGAAGTTCCACTCGAAGACCTTGCCATCCACGGACTGGGACAGACCATAGCCGGGCGTGACCACAGAGATCTTGTCGATGGGGGCCTTTTCGGTCACGGCAAAGGTGATGCCGGTGGACTGGGTGTCGAAGCCCGCCGCGCCGCTGCCCTTGCCCTTGAGGCGCTCATAGCATTCCACGCCGCGGCTGGTGTCGTAGGCGGTTTCGCATTCCTCGTAGGAAATTTTCACGCCGTTGATGCCGCCCTTGGCATTGACCAGCTTGAGGTAGTCCAGCTTGCCGTCACCCCATGGAATGCCCAGGGGTGCGAACTGGCCGGTACGGTAGGACAGCAGCGGGACGAACTGTTCCTGCGCTTGTGCCACAGCGCTGCCGGCAAAGCCCAGGCCGGTCAGGGCGAGGGTGGCAGCCACAGTCAGATGGTTGAGTTTCATGCTTGTCTCCTTTTTATGAGGGAGCCATGGCCGGCCTCGCTGTGCGCGCAAGCCATGGCAGTCTGCTTACTTGCAGTCGGTGCGGCGGGCAATCTTCTTGTCCGCCAAATACTTGTCGCCATGCTCCTTGACCAGCGGGTCCAGCACCTTGGCGTCGGCCTGGTACCAGTCGGAGCTGTACTGCCAGTTCTTGCCATCCCAGGCGTAGACGCGGGCGGCGCTGGAGCCCATGTGGTTGGCGCAGCTGGTGGACATGGGCTGCATCACGCCGTCAAAGCCCAGTTCCTTGAGGCGCTTGGCGTCGAGCTTGAGGTTTTCCATGCCCCAGCGCACCTGCTCGCCGGTCATGACCTTGCCCTTGCCGAACTTCTCTTGCGCGACACGCACGGCCTCGATGGCCAGCATCTGGGTGATGACGCCGTGCACATAGAGCACGGTGCCCACTTCGTCCTTGGGGCCTGTGCCTTGCTTGGCGTCATGCACCAGCTTCAGCAGGTCTTGCATCACCTTGGACGAGGTGCCATGGCCGTAGAGCGAGAGCGCGTTAAAGCCCTTGGCGCCATCGCCCACATCACGCACGGCAGGCTCGGTGCCGCCCCACCACACGCTGTACATCTTCTCGCGCGGGAAGCCCGTGGCCTGGGCCTCCTTGAGGGCGGTGGCATTCATCACGCCCCAGCCCCACAGCAGCAGGTAATCGGGCCGGTTCTGGCGCACCTGCAGCCAGGTGGATTTTTGCTCCACGCCGGGTGCCGTCACCGGCATCAGCTGCAGGTCAAAGCCATGCATCTTGGCGCGTTTTTCCAGCAGGGGGATGGCGTCCTTGCCAAAGGGGCTGTCGTGGTAGACATAGGCGATCTTCTTGCCCTTGAGCTTGTCCAGGCCGCCGGCCTGCTTGCCCAGATGCTGGATCAGGATGTCGGCGCCGGTCCAGTAGCTGCCGAGGAAGGGAAAGTTCCACTGGAAGGCATTGCCGTCCTGGGAGATGGACAGGCCGTAGCCCTGGGTCATCAGCGGGATCTTGTCGACCGGGGCTTTTTCGGTCAGCGCAAAGGTGATGCCGGTGGCCAGAGGCTCGACCACAGCCACACCAGGGCGGGTCTTGAGGCGTTCATAGCATTCCACGCCGCGGTCGGTGGCGTAGGCGGTTTCGCATTCCTCGTAAGTGAGCTTGACGCCATTGATGCCGCCATCGCGTGCATTGATGAGCTTGATGTAGTCGACCTTGCCGTTGGACCATGGAATCCCATAGGCCGCATAGGCTCCCGTGCGGTAGGTCAGCTGCGGGAAGAATTGCTCGTTGGCTTGGGCCGATGCCGTAGTGGCAAAGCCTGCGCCTGCTGCAACCAAGGCGGTTGCCAGGGCCAGACGGGTGAACTTCATGGTTTGTCTCCTCACTTATGGAATGGTTTCAACGTCACCGAAAACGCGCATTGCGCGCATGCACACCTTGCAAACTCAACAGGGGATCAATGGGGGTCAATAAAGGGTCAATGCGGGAAGGGCCAGACACGCAGCTTTTGCTTGCCGGTGGACCACAGCTTGGCGATGCCGTGGGGCTCCACGATCAGGAACCACACGATCAGGCCGCCGAAGATGATGAGTTCGGCGTGGGAGATGCCCGCCGTGGAAATGCTCATGCCGAACAGACCAGCCAGGGCAGGCAGCACCAGGTTCAGCACAATGGGCAGGACCACGATGAAGGCCGCGCCAAAGAAGCTGCCCATGATGGAGCCCAGGCCGCCGATGATGACCATGAACAGCAGCTTGAACGAGATGTCCACCGAGAAGGCCGCAGGCTCCCAGGCACCCAGGTGCACAAAGCCCCACAGTGCCCCGGCCACGCCGACGATGAAGGAGCTGACCGCAAACGCGCTGAGCTTGGCGTACATGGGGCGGATGCCGATCACGCTGGCCGCCACGTCCATATCGCGGATGGCCATCCACTCGCGGCCGATGGCGCCGCGCACCAGGTTCTTGGCCAGCAGGGCCAGCACCACCAGCACGGCCAGGCAGAACAGGTATTTGGACTGTGCCGACTGGATGGCCATGCCGAAGACTTCCAGGTTGTTCACCGAGACCGAGCCCGAGGGCGAGTCGTTGGTGAACCACTTGATGCGCAAGAACATCCAGTCGCTGAAGAACTGCGCCGCCAGCGTGGCCACGGCCAGGTACAGGCCCTTGACGCGCAGGCTGGGCAGGCCGAACAAGATGCCGAAGAAGGTGGCGCACAGACCGCCCAGAATCAGTGCCGGAATCAGGGGCATGCCGGGCATGCGCACCACGAAGTTGTAGGCACCGTAGGCACCCACAGCCATGAAGGCGCCCGAGCCCAGTGAGATCTGGCCGCAATAGCCCACCAAAATATTCACGCCCAGGGCGGCCAGCGACATGATGACCAGCGGGGTCAGGATCGCCAGGTAGAAGTAGTCGGTGGCGAACATGGGCACCACCAGAAAGGCCGCAAGAATCAGCGCCAGAATGGCGACCTTGTCCTGGCGGATGGTGAAGATCTGCTGGTCCGCACGGTAGCTGGTTTTGAACTGACCGTTTTCACGATAGAACATGTCTCTCTCCTAATTTTTTTCTTGCTGGAAGATCACGGTTTGCACTGATCTTTTAGCGGCGGCGTGCAGCGCACGCCTTGCTGGAAGATCATCCTTTGCGCTGTGCGCAAAGACCCCTCCGGGGTGATCGCTTGTTTCACACACGATCGATGATCTTTTCACCAAACAGACCTTGCGGTCTGAACAGCAGGAACACCAGGGCCAGCACATAGGCGAACCAGATCTCGATGCCACCGCCCACATAGGGGCCCAGGTAGACCTCGGAGAGCTTCTCGCCCACGCCGATGATCAGGCCGCCGATGATGGCGCCGGGCACCGAAGTCAGACCGCCCAGAATGACCACGGGCAGGGCACGCAGTGCGACGGTGGTGAGCGTGAACTGCACGCCCAGCTTGGAGCCCCAGATCATCCCGGCCACCAGGGCCACGATGCCGGCCACGCACCAGACGATGACCCAGATGCGGTTCAGCGGAATGCCGATGGACTGGGCGGCCTGGTGGTCATCGGCCACGGCGCGCAGGGCGCGGCCGGTGCTGGTTTTCTGGAAGAACAGGGACAGGGCGGCCACCAGGCAGGCGGCGATCACGGCAGCGATCACGTCTTCCTGGTTGACCATCACGCCGCCGTCGAACACCGAATCCAGCAGGAACACGGGGTCCTTGGGCATGCCGATGTCGATCTTGTAGATCTCGCTGCCGAACAGGGTCTGGCCCACACCTTCCATGAAGTAGGTGATGCCCAGGGTGGCCATCAGCAGCGTGGCTGCATCCTGGTTCACCAGGTGGCGCAGCACCAGACGCTCAATGACCCAGGCGCAGACAAACATGATGGCGGCGGCGATGACAAAGGCCGCCGTATTCGCCAGCAGCTTGCTTTCGATGCCGGTCCACTGCGGAATCCATTCCGCAAAACGTGCCATGGCCAGGGCTGCAAACAGCACCATGGCGCCCTGGGCAAAGTTAAAGACGCCAGAGGCCTTGAAGATCAGCACAAAGCCCAGCGCCACCAGGGCGTAGAGCATGCCGGCCATCAGGCCGCCAAACAGGGTTTCGAGAAAGAAGGCCATAGATTTGCTCTCATTCAGATTCGGTTGCCGCAAGCAAAGGCGCGAGAAGTAAAGCCTGGGGCGCAGCGCATAAAACTGGCACAGCCCAGCTCAGAGACAGCGAGCAAGGGCCGCCCCGCCGCGTCACCCCTCAGCGAGGATTTCGTCTCCCTGTTTCCCAATTTCAGGGGAAGGTGCCGCAGGCGACTCAGGGGGTGTCCCATCTCAATGACTCGTGCCGAGATAGGCACGGATCACGTCTTCGTTGTTGCGCACCTCGTCGGGCGCGCCGTCGCCAATCTTCTTGCCGTAATCCAGCACCACCACGCGGTCGCTGATGTCCATCACCACGCCCATGTCGTGCTCGATCAGCACGATGGTGGTGCCGAATTCGTCGTTCACGTCTAGGATGAAGCGGCACATGTCCTGCTTCTCTTCCACGTTCATGCCGGCCATGGGTTCATCCAGTAGCAGCACCTGCGGCTCCATGGCCAGTGCGCGGCCCAGGTCCACGCGTTTTTGCAGGCCGTAGGGCAGCTGGCCCACGGGGGTCTTGCGATAGGCCTGGATTTCGAGGAAGTCGATGATGTGCTCGACAAATTCGCGGTGGGCGATCTCTTCTTTTTCCGCCGGGCCTATGCGCAGGGCCTGCATCAAAATATTGCTTTTGATCTTCAGGTTGCGGCCGGTCATGATGTTGTCGATCACGCTCATGCCCTTGAACAGCGCCAGGTTCTGGAAGGTACGGGCCACGCCCATCTCGGCCACCTGGCGGCTGTTCATGTGGTCGAACTTCTGACCACGGAAGGTGATGGAGCCTTCGGACGGTGTGTAGACCCCGTTGATGCAGTTGAGCATGGAGCTCTTGCCGGCGCCATTGGGGCCGATGATGGAGCGGATCTCATGCTCGCGCACATTGAACGAGATGTCGGTCAAGGCCTTCACCCCGCCGAAGCGCAGGCTGATGTTCTGGATGTCCAAGATGACATCGCCGATGTTCTTGTCTGTCATGGCTGCTGGTCTTTTTGCGGTCAGGCGGCAAGGGTGGCCGGGTGGATCTTGGCGTCCAGAATCTGGAGCGTGGCGCTGACAGAGCCGGTGCGCCCGTCTTCAAACTTGACCTGGGTCTCGATGAACTGCGCGGTGCGGCCATCATAGAGCGCGTCCACCAGCACGCCGTACTTGTCGGCGATGAAGTTGCGGCGCACCTTGCGGGTGCGGGTCAGCTCGTCGTCATCGGGGTCCAGCTCCTTGTGCAGCACCAAAAAGCGTGCCACCTGGGTGTCGGCCATGCCGGCTTCGGAGGCCAGGTCGGCGTTGACCTCGCCTATGCACTCGGCCACCAGCTCCAGCACCTTGGCCTTGGAGGCCAGGTCCACATAGCCGCCATAGGGAATGTTCTGGCGCTCGGCCCAGTTGCCCACGGCTTCGTAGTCGATATTGATGAAGGCGCAGACCTGGTCGCGGCCATTGCCAAAGCACACGGCTTCCTTGATGTGGGGGAAGAACTTGAGCTTGTTCTCGATGTAGTTGGGCGCAAACATGGCGCCGGTGTTGGTCTTGCCCACGTCCTTGGCGCGGTCGATGATGCGCAGGTGGCCGTCGGCGTCCAGCACGCCGGCGTCACCGGTGTGGAAATAGCCGTTTTCGTCAATGACTTCGGCCGTGGCGTCGGGGCGCTTGTAGTACTCCTTGAGCACCGACACGCCCTTGACCAGTACCTCGCCGTTGTCGGCAATCTTCAGCTCGATGCCGGGCGCGGCCTGGCCCACGGTGTTGAGCTTGACCTGGCCGTTTTTCTGGATGCAGACATAGGCGCAGGTTTCGGTCTGGCCATAGAGCTGCTTGAGGTTGATGCCGATGGAGCGGAAAAACCGAAACAGGTCCGGGCCGATGGCGGCGCCCGCCGTATAGGCCACGCGGATGCGCGACAGCCCCATCACATTGCGCAGCGGTCCGTAGATCAGCAGGTCGCCCAGCTTGTATTTGATGCGGTCCAGCGCGCCCACGGGCTTGCCATCCAGGATGTCGGCGCCCACGCGCTTGGCCAGCTGCATGCATTGGGCATACAGCCAGCGCTTGGCGGGTGCGGCGTCTTCCATGCGGATGGAGACCGAGGTCAGCATGCCTTCAAACACGCGCGGCGGGGCAAAGTAATAGCTGGGGCCAATCTCGCGCAGGTCGATGTTGACCGTGGCTGCTGACTCGGGGCAGTTGATGGTGAAGCCGGCCACCATCCATTGCGCCAGCGAGAACAAATGATCGCCCACCCAGGCCGGTGGCAGATAGGAGATGACGTTGTCCGACGGCGTCAGGTTGTCCACTTCCACGGCGCCCTGGGCCGAGCCCACAAAGCTGCTGTGCGTCTGGCAGACGCCCTTGGGCTTGCCGGTGGTGCCCGAGGTGTAGAGGATGACGGAGACATCGCTGGTCTTGACCTGCTGAACCAAGGTATCCCAGGCGCCGGGATGGGCCTGGTCCCAGGCGCGGCCACGCTCCTTGAGCTGTTCCACGCTGATCAGGCCGGGCTGGTCGTATTTGCGCAGGCCGCGTGGGTCGTCATAGATGATGTGGCGAATGCTGGGCACGGTCTCGCGCACTTCCAGCAGCTTGTCCACCTGCTCTTGGTTTTCGGCAAAGGCGAATGCGATGTCGGCATCCTGCATGACGAAAGTCATTTCCTGGGCCACGGCATCCTGGTAGAGCGGAATGGGCACGGCGCCCAGGCTCTGCACGGCCACAAAGCCCATATACAGATGGGGCCGGTTGTCGCTGATGAAGGCCAGGTTCTGGCCCTTGCTCAGGCCCAGGTCGGCCAGGCCGCAGGCGAAGGCGCGCACATCGCGAGCGACTTCCTCCCAGGTCCAGGTTTGCCATATGCCGTACTCCTTTTCACGCAGCGCGGGCGCCTGGGGGCGTTCGGCGGCGTGCTTCAGAAGCAGATGCGGGAATGTGCTGCTCATTCCGGTTCCTCACAGGATGCTGGTTGCTGGCCATGGCGCCGGATCAAGGTCCGACACCAGCGGGGTATTGCCGTGATAGTAGGAATCGATTTGACGTCTGGTTGTCTTTGCGACGACTTTCCGGGGGAAACTCCTGATCGGGAAAACGCGCTCGACTTGTCGGACGATGGCGGAAATCGCCACCCGGCCCTTGCGCCAAATCAGTGGGTGGCGTTCACGTTGCGCAGTGCAGGCCAGGTTTTTGCAGACTACCGGCCGTCGGTTTGTGGTGTTGTCTGCTTGCGGCGAAGCAAAATTTGCATACAAGCCTGGGGGAAAACCCAATGTTTGTGAGGGTGCAGAACAGGCCATGCTCAGGCACTATGTCTTCGTCACCGCCTCTTCACCAACGCCGCCGCAGTCCCACGCCCCATGAGCTGGATGGAATCCCCTGGCTGCGCCTGCTCCAGCCCGCCGAGCGCGAGCGGGCCGTGGTCGATCTGCAGGTGGTCGAGGTCGAGACCGGCGAGCTGATCTGCACCATGGGCCGCGCCGTCACCTACTGGATGGGTTTGACCGAGGGGCTGCTCAAGATGAGCGCCGACAACGCCCAGGGCCTGACCATGACGTTCACCGGCGTTCCCCCCGGGGGCTGGTTCGGCGAGGGCACGGTGCTCAAGCGCGAAACCTACCGCTACAACATCCAGGCCCTGCGCAAAAGCGTGGTGGCTGGCCTGCCGGTGGATACGTTTCACTGGTTGCTGGACCACTCCATCGGTTTCAACCGCTTTGTCATGAACCAGCTCAACGAGCGCCTGGGCCAGTTCATCGCCGCACGCGAGATTGACCGCCTCAACAACCCCGAGGTGCGCGTAGCCCGCAGCCTGGCGGCCTTGTTCAATCCCGTGCTCTACCCCGGCGTGGGGCTGGTGTTGCGCATCACCCAGCAGGAACTGGCCTATCTGGTGGGCCTGTCGCGCCAGCGCGTCAACGAGGCCCTGGCCGCGCTGGAGGCCGAAGGCGTGATCCAGGTGGAGTACGGCGGCCTGCGTGTGCTGGACCTGACAGCACTGCGCAACCGGGTGTTTGAACCGGACCGTGCCCTCACAAAGACCCGCATCGACAAGGTGCACAAGAGCCAGGTGAGCGGTGGGGAATCCGCAGTGGCGCGACAATAGCGCCCCCATGTCCTCGACACCACCCAAATCCAACGATGCGGACCATTCCGCATCCCGGGCCACGCTGCGCGTGAAAGCCCCTGCCGCCGCGCCTGCCGCGGCGCCCGCAGCCCGCAAGCCCGGCCCCCGTGCCGGCGGCAAAGACTCCGGTGCGCCCCGCGCTGGCGCTGGCCGTCGCGACGACCGTCCCCGCCGGGATGACAGCCGTGGCGACCGCGAGGGCTATGCGCCCCGCGCCGACCGTGGCGATCGCAACGAGCGCTTTGAGCGTGAAGGCCGTCCCAGCCGCCCCTATGCGCCGCGTGACGGCCAAGGCGGCGCAGGCCGCGACCAGCGCAACGAAGGCGGCTTTGGCCGCCCGGATCGCCCCTACCAGCCCCGCCGCGATGACCGTGGTGATGGCCCGCGCGGCGACGGTTTCCGTGGTGATCGCGAAGGTTTTGCACCCCGTGCAGACCGAGGCGACCGCGGCGGTGAGCGTTTTGAGCGCTCGGACCGCCCCAGCCGTCCTTACACACCGCGTGACGGCCAAGGCGGCGCAGGCCGCGACCCGCGCAATGAAGGCGGCTTTGGCCCCCCGGACCGCCCCTACCAGCCCCGCCGCGACGACCGCGGTGATGGCCCGCGCGGCGACAGTTTCCGTGGCGAGCGTGAGGGCTTTGCACCCCGTGCAGACCGAGGCGATCGCGGCGGTGACCGTTTCGAGCGTTCGGACCGCCCCAGCCGTCCTTATGCCTTGCGTGATGGCCAAGGCGGTGGCCGCGATCGTGAGCAGCGCAACGAAGGCGGCTTTGGCCGCCCGGATCGCCCCTACCAGCCCCGCCGCGATGACCGTGGCGATGGCCCGCGCGGCGACGGTTTCCGTGGTGATCGCGAAGGCTTTGCCCCTCGCGCAGACCGAGGCGATCGCGGCGGTGACCGTTTCGAGCGTTCGGATCGCCCCAGCCGTCCTTACGCCCCGCGTGACGGTCAAGGCGCAGGCCGCGATCGTGAGCAGCGCAGCGAAGGCGGCTTTGGCCGTGCGGATCGCCCCTACCAGCCCCGCCGCGATGACCGTGGCGATGGCCCGCGTGGTGACCGCCAAGGCTTTGCCCCCCGTGCAGACCTTGGTGGCGATCGCGGTGGTGACCGCTTCGAGCGTTCGGATCGCCCTAGCCGCCCTTACGCACCGCGTGACGGTGAGCGCAGCGAACGCCGCCCCTATGGCGACGACCGCGCGCCACGCCAGGACAACCGCAGCCGCGAGGACTTCCGTGCCGAGCGCCGTGCTGGCCCCAAGCCCGGTGAAGAGCGCTCTTACGGCGGCATCCGCACCTACCGCGCACCCGAAGGGCTGGGCGGCAAGGCGGCACCGGTGAAGATCATCCGCCCCGAGCCCGAGGAACCCCGTGCTGACGCGCGCCCCGGTGAGTCCCGCATCAACAAGCGCATGGCCGAGCTGGGCATGTGCTCGCGCCGCGAGGCCGATGAGTGGGTGGAAAACGGCTGGGTCAAGGTCAATGGTGCCGTGGCCGTGATGGGTCAGATGGTGGTGGCCAGCGACCGCATCGAGATCGACCGTGCCGCCCAGGACCGCCAGGAGCAGCAGGTCACCATCCTGATCCACAAGCCCATGGGCTATGTCAGCGGCCAGGCCGAAGACGGTCACGAGCCCGCCGTGGTGCTGATCAACCCACAGTCGCGCTGGAACCACGACACCAGCAAGACCCACTTCAACTTCAGCCAGCTCAAGGGCCTGGCACCTTGTGGTCGCCTGGACATCGACTCCGTGGGCTTGCTGGTGCTGACCCAGGACGGCCGTGTGGCCCGCCAGATCATTGGCGAGGACTCCACCATGGACAAGGAGTACCTGGTGCGCGTGACCTATGAAGGCCGTGAAGTGGACATCCAGTCCGTCTTCCCGGCCGAGCAGCTGGCACGCCTGCGCCATGGCCTGGAGCTGGATGGCGAGCCGCTGCAACCCGCCCAGGTGGACTGGCAAAACCCCGAGCAGCTGCGCTTTGTGCTGACCGAGGGCAAGAAGCGCCAGATTCGCCGCATGTGCGAACAGGTGGGCCTGTATGTGGTGGGCCTCAAGCGCATCCGTATCGGCAAGGTGGTGCTGGGCAATCTGCCCGTGGGCCAATGGCGCTATCTGGGCGCCGACGAGCAGTTTTAAGTCTCAATCTGCTGGATGTGGCGCCTCGTGATGAGGCGCCCATACGGTGCTTGATGCTTTGTTGCGTGCCCTGGCCGTATGCCCATACTGTCTGCGGGCCCGCGCCGCGCCAGAAGCACCGTCTGGGCGTTGTGGGCTGAGGTGGAGTGGTTGCGCAATGGCAGCCGCCCGCTCCGGCCGGCATTGGTCCGGGACTGTGGACCCTACTGTTCTGCAAACAAGAAAAGGAGCGCATCAAGCGCTCCTTTTTTATTTTTCTGAGTAGATGCGGTCTATGCAGGCAGTTCCTCAAGAACAGGCATGTCGTGCCCATGGAGACTTTGTATCTGCATCAAAAGATGGGCTTGACCCAGTCGCCTAAAACCGGCGCAGTCCAGGCCTCACAGACAGCGAGGCTGTTGTCTCCAGGGCACGCTGTGCACAGGCGAAGACCTAGTTTGATGCAGAAGCCTGTAAAACTGGCGCGCTTCACACCAGCAGACAGCGAGCAAGGGCCGCCCCGCAGCGAGGCTGTCGTCCCCCTGAGGGGGAAGCCGCGCAGCGGCTCAGGGGGAGGTCAGACTTGCATTCCCATGATGTCGCTATAGGCCTGGACCAAGCGGTTGCGCACATGCAGCGAAGCCTGGAAACCGATCTGCGCCTTTTGCATGGCCACCATGGTTTCTTCCAGGCTGACGGCCGGGTTTTCCAGCTGCACTTCTTTTTGCATGTGCGAAGAATGGTTTTGCGCTGCGCTGACCGAGCGCAGAGCGCTTTCCAGCTCGGCGCTGAAGCCGTGGCCCTGGGCCTCGGCCTTTTGCAGCGGGCGGGTCAGCTTGCTGGCCAGATCGGCGCCGGCAGAGACGGGAGAGGTCGCGCTGTTGAGACGGAGGTCCATGGTGTATTCCTGGTCGTAGCTGGAGTAATGTGAGCAATCGTAAGTGCGACCGGGCTGGCGCAGCTGGGGGAATAAAGCGGAAAAGCCGCGCCTTATTGGGCGAACGTAGATGGCAGGAATTTGAATAATCGGCAACACGTTGGGCTCCGTGTCGGGCCCACTCTTTCTGTTTTGGAAGATCCCATGTCAGCTGTCGCACAAGTCCCTGTTGCCGAGAATTCACCGCCCGCAGTCACCCAGGCATCTGCCATGCCCGCACAGTGGCAGCAGCGCCTGAACGGCATGGACCGTGGCCAACGCCTGCGCTGGGGGATCGTGGCGGCGCTGGTGGTGGCCGGTCTGGCAGCCGCTTTCTTCTACAGCCGCCAGCCTGACTACCGCGTGCTGTTTTCCAACCTCAGCGACAAGGATGGCGGTGCCATCGTGGCCCAGTTGACGGGCATGAACGTGCCTTATAAGTACACCGAAGGCGGCGGCGCCATCATGATTCCGGGTGACCGCGTGCATGACGTGCGCCTGAAGCTGGCCACGCAAGGCCTGCCCAAGGGATCGGTCTCGGGCTTCGAGATCATGGAAGGCAGCAAATTCGGCATCACCCAGTTTCAGGAGCGGGTGAACTACCAGCGCGCGCTGGAAGGCGAGCTGACGCGCTCCATCCAAGGCCTGTCGGCGGTGCAAGGTGCCCGCGTGCACCTGGCCCTGCCCAACCAGAACGGTTTTTTCCGTGAGCAGCAAAAGCCCACGGCCTCGGTGTTGCTGACCCTCTACCCCGGCCGCGTGCTGGACCGCACCCAGATTGCCGGCATCGTGCACCTGGTGTCCTCCAGCGTGCCGGAGATGCTGCCCTCGGCCGTGAGCGTGCTGGACGACAGCGGCAAGCTGCTGTCGCAGTCGCCGGATGGCAAGGACACTGCTGTGGATCTGCAGCAGCTGATGTTCCAGCAGCAGCTGGAAAAGCAGTACACCCAACGCATTCTGGACATTCTGGAGCCCGTGGTGGGCAAGGGCAATGTCAAGGCCCAGGTGACGGCCGAGCTGGATTTCTCCCAGACCGAATCCACCACTGAGCAACACAATCCCAACCAGGGTCAGGCGCCCAGCGCGGTGCGCAGCCAGCAGACAGTGGAGAGCACGGGCGAACAAAAGCCCCAGCCGCCCACGGGTGTGCCCGGTGCCACCAGCAACCAGCCGCCACAGCCCAACCAGGCACCGATCAACAACAACGCGGCCCCTGTGCTGCAGGCCGCGAATGGCCCGCAGAAGGCGGATTTCATGGCCATTCCCGGCAGCAAGCGTGAGTCGGTGACCAATTACGAGGTGGACAAGACCGTGCGCGTGACCCGCAACAGCACCGGTGGCGTCAAGCGCCTGACCGCGGCCGTGGTGGTGAACTATCTGCCGGTGGCCGCAGTGGCCGGTGAAGAGGCTGCCGCGCCCAAGGCGCTGCCGGCCGAGCAGCAGGCCCAGATGCTGGCCCTGGTGCGCGAAACCATTGGCTTTAACAGCGAGCGTGGTGACTCGGTGAACCTGATGAACACCCCCTTCCTGGTGGAGAAGGTGCAGCATGTGGACCTGCCGCTGTGGCGCCAGCCTGAAACCATCGAGCTGGCCAAGACCCTGGCCTGGCCCGTGGGCCTGGGCGTGGCTGCTGCCGTGCTGCTGCTGGGCATGCTGCTGCGCCGTCGCAAGCAGAAGAAGCAAGAAGCCACGGCCGTGGACCTGGTGGCTGCCGACGAGCTGGAGCGTCCCGCATTGGCGGCTCCGCTGGAGCCGGGCCAGCCCTCGCAAGAGCAGGTTCGCCTGGAGCAGGCACGTGCCCTGGCCAAGCAGAACCCGATTGCCGTGGCCAATATCGTCAAGACCTGGATCAATGGCGAGGCGTCCTGACCCGACTCCTTGATTGCACACCACACACAAAGAGATTTTTATGGACGATCGTGGTCTGAATGACGCCGCCATTTTGTTGATGTCCCTGGGCGAGGAAGAGGCGGCCGAGGTGTTCAAGCACCTGTCGCCCAAGGAAGTGCAGAAGCTGGGCGAAACCATCGCCCGCATGCGCGGCGTGTCGCGTGAAAAAGTGGACTTCGTGATTGCCCGTTTCACCGACGACTGCGCGGCGCAAAGCCTGTTGGTGGAAGACGCCAGCGACTACGTGAAGTCGGTGCTGCGGCGCGCCCTGGGTGATGACAAGGCGGCGCTGCTGCTGGACCGCATCTTGCAAGGCGGCGATGTCTCCGGCATCGAAAGCCTGAAGTGGATGGACCCGGTGTCGGTGGCCGAGCTGCTGCGCAACGAACACCCGCAAATCGTGGCCGCCATTCTGGTGCACCTGGAATTCGAGCAGGCAGCGGCCGTGCTGATGCAACTGCCCGAGCGCCTGCGCAGCGAAGTGATGCTGCGCGTGGCCACGCTGGAAGGCATTCAGCCTTCGGCCCTGAAGGACCTCAACGAGGTGCTCTACAAGGTGCTGGCCGGCGGCGACAAGATTCGCAAGACCTCGCTGGGCGGGGTCAAGACGGCGGCGGAAATCATCAACCAGTTGGGTGGCAACGCCGATGTGGCGGTGCTGGACACCATCCGCAACTACGACGCCGACCTGGCGCAGAAGATCATGGACAAGATGTTCGTGTTCGACGACCTGGTCAAGCTGGACGACCGTTCGCTGCAGCTGGTGCTGCGCGAGGTGCCGTCCGAGACGCTGATCGTCTCCCTCAAGGGCGGCTCCATGGAAGTGCGCGACAAGATTCTGGCCAATATGTCCATGCGTGCGGCCGCAGCGCTGCGCGAGGATCTGGAGTCGCGTGGCCCCATGCGCCTGTCGGAAGTGGAAGCGCAGCAGAAGGAAATCCTGAAGGTGGTGCGTCGTCTGGCCGACGAGAACCAGATCAGTCTGGGCAGCGGTGCGGAAGACAGCTTCGTCTGAGGAAATGGGCATGACAACACGCACCACCAACCATTACGCGCGCTTCATCCCCAGCGAGGAAATCGACGGTCAGGCCGTGCGCCAATGGCGCTTCGAAAGCGTGGAGCATTCCCGCTCCGGCAATGGCGCAGCCCTGCTGCCGGAGCTGGACACGCTACAAGACCTGTTGGCGCCTCAGCCTCCCGTTGTGCCTCCCGAGATGGAGATGCCGCTCGACGAGCAAGTCGTGCAGGTGCCAGAAGAAGAGGTGCTGGAACGCTTGGAGCTGACGCGCCAGGACGCACATGCAGCAGGCTATCAGCAGGGGCTGGAGCTGGGTCACAGCCAGGGACAGCAGGAAGGCCAGCAACAAGCGGCTGCCGAGTGGCAGCAGAAGCTGCAGGACTACCAGGCGCAGCAAGGCCAGCAGATTGCACAGCAGCTGCAAGGCGTGTTGCAGTCTGCACAGCGCGAGGTGCAGAACATGCAGCAGCGCATGGCCCCCGATGTGCTGCAACTGGCCTGCGATATCGCCCGCCAGGTGGTGCGCCAGGAGCTGCGCAGCAACCCCCAGGCGCTGCTGCCTGTGGTGCGCGAGGCCCTGGACATGATGTCGGCGGAATCCAAGCCGGCCACGGTGCGCCTCAACCCCCAGGACTGGGCGCAGCTGCAGACCACCTTGAAGGCCGAGTTCCCGCAACCCAAGATCGAGTGGCTGGTGGATGCCAGTGTGGCCCCGGGCGACTGCAAGGTGGAGAGCGCGGGTGCGCAGGTCGATGGAAGTCTGGAACGACGCTGGCAGCGTGCCGTGGCGGCCCTGGGCCTGGTGTCGACCTGGTATGACGGAGCGCCGCATGGCCAATGAAACACAGACCGTGCCGGAGCAGCTGCAGCAGATGCTGGAGCTGGCGCGGGCGCGGGTCAACCAGCCTCTGCCCTTGCACAGCCATGGCACGCTGACCCGATTGACGGGCCTGGTGCTGGAGGCCTCGGGCCTGCGCGTGCCGGTGGGCTCGCAATGTCATTTGCAGATGCCGGGCCAGGAGCCCGTGCTGGCCGAGGTGGTGGGCTTTGCCGGTGAACGTGCCTTTCTGATGCCGGCAGGCGATATCCAGGGCCTGTCCTGCGGTGCCACGGTGACGCCGGCCGAGCCCTATGTATCTCCGCTGCGATTGGGGGACACCGAGGTGCCCTCGCTTGCCACGGGTCTGCTGCGCCTGCCCATGGGCGATGGCCTGCTGGGCCGGGTGGTGGATTCGCAGGGTACGCCGCTGGACCATGCGGGCCCGTTGTCGAATGTGCAGGCCCAGCCACTGGACCGCGAACCCATCAACGCCATGGAGCGTTCGCCGGTGCGCGAAAGCCTGGATACCGGTGTGCGCGCCATCAACGCACTGTTGACGGTGGGGCGCGGTCAGCGTCTGGGTCTGTTTGCCGGCTCGGGCGTGGGCAAATCGGTGCTGCTGGGCATGATGGCGCGCTTCACGCAGGCCGACATCATCGTGGTGGGCCTGATTGGTGAGCGCGGCCGCGAAGTCAAGGAATTCGTGGAAGACATTCTGGGCGCCCAGGATCGATCGCGCGCCGTGGTGGTGGCCGCCCCGGCCGATGCGCCGCCGCTGCTGCGCATGCAGGGCGCCAGCTATGCCACGGCGATTGCCGAATATTTTCGCGACCAGGGCAAGCATGTGCTGCTGCTGATGGATTCGCTCACCCGCTATGCCCAGGCACAGCGCGAGATTGCACTGGCCATTGGGGAACCACCGGCCACCAAGGGCTATCCACCTTCCTGCTTTGCCAAGTTGCCGGCCCTGGTCGAGCGCAGTGGCAACGGCCTGCATGGCGTGGGCTCCATCACGGCTTTCTACACCGTGCTGTCCGAAGGAGATGACCAGCAGGACCCGATTGCCGATGCCTCGCGCGCCATTTTGGATGGCCACTTTGTGCTCTCGCGTGCACTGGCCGAGCAGGGACATTACCCCGCCATCGACATTGAGCAATCTGCCTCCCGGGTGATGCACAACGTGGTGCCCCGAGAGCATTTCGACCTAGCTAGGCGGTTTAGGGCCGTCTATTCCTGCTATCAAAAGAGTAGGGATTTGATACAAGTAGGGGCTTATGCGAGTGGCTCGGATCCAGCAGTGGACGAGGCCATCCGCCTGCAGCCCGCGATGGTGAATTTCCTGCAGCAGTCCATGTTTGATGCTGCGCCCATGGAGTCAAGCCTGGTGGACATGGCGGCGGTACTGGAGCAGGCCTGAGCGGACAAGTAAAGGAAAAGGCAGATGTCATCATTGCACGCACTGACGGTGGCCATTGAGATGGCGACACGCAAACGCGACGAGGCGAGAAACGCCCTGCGCGAGCGCCAGCGTGCCTCGGAGGCTGCGCAGTCGCAAATGGAGCAGCTGCAAAACTATGTCCTGGAAATGCAGCAGCGTTGGGCGCCACAGGAAGGCGCGCAGCTGAAGCTGGAAGTGATGTACCACCATGAGCAATTCATGGCCCGGCTGCAGCACGCGATTCAGCTGCAGACCAAGGTGGTGCAAGACCAGGCCCTGCGCCTGGAGGCTTCCCAGAAAGCGTTGATGGCGACCGAGCTGCGTTTGACCAGCCTGAACAAGGTGGTGGAAACGCGTCGCCGCGATATCGTGCTGGCGCAGATGCGCCGCGAGCAAAAACAGACGGATGAACGTGCGGCCCTGCAGTTCATCGGACGCACTTTCGGCATGCAGTTTCAGGAGGCCTGACCATGGCTGTCACCACCCCCATTCCCACAGCGGTCACCACGGCAGGCTCCAAGCCCGCCGAGGGTGCTGCATCGCTACGCAAGAGTCGCAGCGGCGATGCCGAGGGCGCAGAGTTGCCAGATGGCGGCGCCGGCTTTTCGCGGCTGCTGCAGGCAGCCGGGCTGCCGGTTGCGGTGGCACAAACCGTGACGGAGGTCGCCCAGGCTGCAAAAAGCGTGGTGACCGAGGTCGTGCCCGCGCCGGTGGAGGACGCCGCGACGCAGATGCTGCCCTGGGTCGGTGATATGGCCTGGACGGCCGTGCACAGCCTGGTGGGGCAGACAGCACAGCTGGACCAGTCGGGTGATGTGTCCGTGCGCAACGGCACCCATTTGCAGGCAAGGCTGGAGGCCGGAGACCCCTTGGGGCTGTCGCACCAGTCCATGTTGGCGCACAGCGCCGGTGCCACCCCGGTGGTGGCACAGGGTGTGGCCACGTTGGCGGAGGCCGCTTCCCAGGCTGCAGGCCAGCCATTGGGGCAGGCGATGCAGGCCGGTATGGCTGCCAGCGCGCTGACCCAGGCAGCCGGACAGGCGTTGGACGATGTGGCGGCAGCCATGCAAATGGATGGCGATGCCATGCAGCGCGGCGAGCGCGCAGGCGAAGGCCGCGTGGCGTTGGATGGGCAATGGGTGGCGGTGGACCGCCAGGCCCAGCCTGCCGAGGCCATGCAGCGGCTGATGGGGCAGATGTCGCAATTTCTGGCGGCCACGGGCGCACCGGAGGCCGCAGGCCTGCGTCGCGCGGGCAGCAAGTCGGCGGATGACAGTGGCAGCGCGGTGACCGATGCCGCAGCGGCGCAAGGCCATTTGGCTGGTGGCAGCGGGCGCCTGCTGGACAGCGCCGTGGCACAGGCTGCGGCCAGCCAGCAAGCCCAAGGTGATACCCAGGGGGCACAGGCCGAGCCGGACATGGCGTTCTGGATGAATGCCCGGCAGCAGCGGGCCGAGCTGGTGCTGGAGCGCGATGGCGCGCCGGTGCGGGTGCAGGTGGCTTTGGATGGCAATACGGCCCACATCACCTTCCGCAGCGATGCCGAGACTACCCGCAGCCAGTTGGACGCCAGCCTGTCCCAATTGCGGGACATGCTGGCCGCGCAGGGTGTGGAGCTGGCAGGGGTGCAGGTGCAAACCCAGGCCGGCGGTGGGCAGGCAGGGAGCGACCGCCAGCAGCCGGGCTTTATGCCCGATGGCGCACAGCGTGTGCGGCTGCGCGGCGTGGGTCTGGAAGGCGTGGAGCCGCAGATGGTGGCTGCAAGCGCGGCACGCACAGCGCAAGGAGTGGATGTTTTTGCCTGAGTGCGTGCGAGAATCCAGGTATTCCAAGGTAATGGGGCGCAGGTTGCGCCCCTTTTTTATGGAATCTTTCGCCAGCCAGGGCCATGATGGAGCGGTCCGGCCAGCGGTGCGGGCACTGCCAAACCGGGGTTGGCGCTGCGTTGCCGCCCTTGCCAGGGACGCCGAAGAATGTGAGCCGTGGGGATTGGGCGATGTTTGGGCGCTTTATTCTGGCTATGATTTCCGCTGCGCCCGGAATAATTGGCGTCCAAAGGCCCGTATGGGGCTTGACGTTGAGCATTTTGTTGACTGCCGCGAGGGAGAGGATCACTCTGAAGATGCAGAGCGGTCTCCCGCCGGAGCCATGAATGCCAGCTTCCAAGCCGGGCAGTTCTTATTTTCCACCAAGGAATCCACACGTGTCCGCCAATACCTCTGCAGCACCGCCTGGCAAAGAGCCTGCCAAGAGCAAAAAACTGATCGTGATCGGCGCCGTTGTCGCATTGTTGGTGATTGTTGCGGCCGCTTTGGGCTTGTTCCTGGTGAACAAGCAGCGCCATGCCGCCGACGAGGACGGGGGCGAAACCAAGGCCGCTGCAGTGCAGGTGCCCACGTTCTTGCCCATGGAGAACATGGTGGTCAACCTGGCGGATGCCGGTGGTGACCGCTTTGCCCAGATCGGCATCACGCTGGAATTGCAAGACGAAAAGACCTCGACGGCCGTCAAGCAGTACATGCCCAGCATCCGCAACAGCGTGCTGATGCTGGTGTCTCAGCGCACGGCCGATGAGCTGCTACGCCGTGAAGGCAAGGAAAAGCTGGCGGCTGACATCCTGGCGGAAGTGGCCAGGCCGCTGGGCTTCAAGGGCACTGCGCCCCGCGCATCGGAAGACCGTGCGGACGAAGGTGACGACGAGTACGAAGAGCGCCCGCGCCGCCGCACCAGTCCGGTGCGCCGCGTGCTGTTCTCCAGCTTCATCATTCAGTAAGCGCGGGAGCCAGGGCCATGAGTGATTCCTTTCTCTCGCAAGAAGAAGTTGATGCCCTTCTGGAAGGGGTAACGGGGGAGAGTCAGAAGTCGGAGGTGGGCGACGTCGACGATACCGCCGTCCGCAACTACGATATCTCCAGCCAGGAACGGATTGTCCGTGGTCGTATGCCGACCATGGAAATCGTCAACGAGCGTTTTGCACGCAATTTCCGTATTGGACTGTTCAACTTCATCCGCCGCAGCCCCGAAGTCTCGGTGGGTACGGTGAGCGTGCAGCGCTACAGTGCTTTTCTGCGCCGCCTTGCGGTGCCGACCAATTTCAACATCGTGGCCATCCGCCCCTTGCGTGGCAACGGTCTGGTGGTGTGTGACCCCTCGCTGGTGTTCGGCATCATCGACACGCTGTATGGCGGCGCAGGCCGCTTGCAAACGCGTATCGAAGGCCGTGACTTTTCCGCCACCGAGCAGCGCGTGATCAACCGCCTGGTGGATGTGATCTGCGAGGAATACAAAAAAGCCTGGCACGGTATCTACCCGCTGGAGCTGGCTTACCAGCGCTCGGAAATGCAGCCGCAGTTTGCGAACATCGCCACGCCCAGCGAAATCGTGGTGTCCACCGCGTTCCAGCTGGAAATCGGCGACATCTCCGGCTCCATCCACATGTGCTATCCGTACGCCACGCTGGAGCCGATTCGCGACATCCTGTATTCGTCCACCCAGGGCGACTCCATGGAAGTGGACCGCCGCTGGGTGAAGGTGCTGACGCGCGAAATCCAGTCGGCCGAGGTGACGCTGGTGGCCGAGCTGGCCCGTGCCGATGCGACGGTGGAGCAGCTGCTGGCGATGAAGCCGGGCGATTTCATTGAATTAGACCGTGAGCCGCGTATCAAGGCGTCGATTGGCGGAGTGCCCGTCTTCGATTGCCAGTACGGGACTTACAACAACAAATACGCTATCCGCGTCGAGCAATGCCTGCGCGGTGTGGATGGGAACTGGACGGGAGAGAAGAATGGCAACTGAGCAAAACACCGGCGCTGGTGCGGGCGAGGGCGATGACCCGTTCTCGGACTGGGCAGAGGCAATGGACGAGCAGAAAAAGGTCGACGACCAATCTGTGCTCGATCCCGAACAGGGTGGCCCGCTCAGCGGCGATCCCGCCTATGCGCGAGGCACGGAAGTGCCGGTCAATGACATCAACATGGTGCTGGACATCCCCGTCCAGCTGTCGGTGGAACTGGGCCGCACCAAGGTGCCGATCAAGTACATCCTGCAACTGGCCCAGGGCTCGGTGGTGGAGCTGGACGCGTTGGCGGGTGAGCCCATGGACGTGTTGGTCAATGGCTACCTCATTGCCCAGGGCGAAGTGGTGGTGGTGAACGACAAGTTCGGTATCCGCCTGACCGACGTGGTGACACCATCCGAGCGCTTGCGCCGGGTCAGCCGTGGATAACACTGCCGCCGCGTCGGCCTCCAACTTCCAGACCATTGCGGTACTGGTGTTGTTTGTTGCCGTCATGGCGTCGCTGCCCTGGCTGCTGCGCCGCTGGCAGCAGCGGCAACTGGTGGCGCGGGGCGAGCAAGGTGTGCAGACGCAGGTCTTGTCCACCGTGTCGCTGTCACCTGGCCAGCGCATTGTGGTGGTGGAGGTGGGGCAGGGCGCACAGCGCACCCGCCTGGTGCTGGGCGTGACAGCGCAGAACATCCACTGCTTGCATGTACTGGAGGGCGGGCCAGCAGCTGTGGCCTCCGCATCGCAGGTATCGCCTGGGTTGCAGACATCGCAGGCTTCGTTCTCTCAGGCCATGGAGCAGATGGCTTCCCAAGAGTCGGCCAGGGGCCCTCAGTAACGCAGAGGCCGCGCATCTGCGCGGTCCAGGCTTTTTCTGCCTACCTTTCCGGAATCGTTTCCCATGCTTCGCACCTCCTCATTCGCACGTTGGACGGCCTGCACCCTGGCCTGTGCGGCATTGCCCGGGCTGGCCTGGGCACAGAATGCGCCCAGCCTGCCGCTGCTGATGGGGTCGGGCGGAGGCAGTACGAATTTTTCGGTGCCCATCCAGACGCTGCTGTTCTTTACGGCGCTGTCGTTTCTGCCGGCCATTTTGTTGATGATGACGGGCTTTACCCGCATCGTCATCGTGCTGGGCCTGCTGCGCCAGGCCCTGGGCACACAGTCCTCGCCGCCCAATCAGGTGGTGATTGGGCTGTCGCTGTTCCTGACGCTTTTTGTCATGGGGCCGACGCTGGACAAGGTCTACGCCGATGCCTACCAGCCCTATAGCAAGGGCACGATTACGTTTGAAGAAGCCGTGGACAAGGCCCAACTGCCCATGCGTGACTTCATGCAGCGCCAGACGCGCCAGTCCGACTATGCGCTGTTTGCCCGTCTGGCCAAGCTGCCTGCGGAGACCAAGATCGAGGACGCGCCCTTCCGTGTGGTGGTGCCGTCTTTTGTGATCAGCGAGCTGAAAACGGCATTCCAGATCGGCTTCATGATCTTCATTCCGTTTCTGATCATCGACATGGTGGTGTCATCCATTTTGATGTCGCTGGGCATGATGATGCTGTCACCGGTGCTGGTGGCGCTGCCCTTCAAGATCATGTTGTTTGTACTGGCCGATGGCTGGAACCTGTTGATAGGTTCGCTTGCTGCCAGTTTTGCCATCTAGCCATTAGGAGCTGCCATGAACGCGCAAATGGTGCTGACGTTTGGCCGAGAGGCGCTGACGATGCTGCTGATGATTGCACTGCCCGTGCTGCTGACCGTGATGGCCGTGGGCCTGGTGGTGAGTATTTTCCAGGCGGTAACGCAGATCAATGAGAACACCTTGTCCTTTGTGCCCAAGCTGGTCGCAGCGGTGCTGGTGTTCCTGATTGCCGGGCCGTGGATGATCAGCACGCTGGTGGACTTTATCCGCCGCACCATAGAGAGCATTCCGCTGGCGCTGGGCTGACGCCTGCCTGCGGCCCGCTTTTATTTTTCACAGGCAATCCCCGGTGTTTGGTTTTTCCGAGCCGCAAATCATGGCCTGGCTGTCGCCGGTGTTCTGGCCGTTTTTGCGCACCCTGGCCATGTTCGCTGTGGCGCCCGTGTTCTCGCAGCGCGCCATCCCCATGCGGGCCAAGGTGGCCATGGCCTTTGTGATTGCGCTGTGTGCCCAGGCCACGCTGATCGACCAGCCCGTGGTCAGCGTCAACTCACCCGATGCGCTGGGCGTGGTGCTGCAGCAGGTAGGTGTGGGCCTGGCCATCGGCTTTGCGGCCCGCCTGGCGATTGCCGCCGTCGAGGTGGCGGGCGAGCTGGTGGGCCTGCAGATGGGCCTGAACTTCGCCTCTTTCTTCGACCCGGTCAGCAATGCACAGCTCAGTGCCGTATCGCGGTTTCTGGTGCAGATCTTCACGCTGCTGTTTGTGGCCATCAACGGTCATCTGGTGGTGCTGATGGCCGTGATCAACAGCTACCAGGCCTTTCCGGTGGATGGCAACTTCATGCATGCGGTGTCGCAGATGCGCATTCACGCGCTGGGCTCGGCCATCTTCTCCAGCGCGCTGTGGATTGCCCTGCCCATGATGGCGCTGCTGCTGTTTGTGAACCTGACCATGGGCATCATCTCGCGCATTGCGCCGCAGATGAATATTTTTGCCGTGGGCTTTCCGGTCACGCTGACGGTGGGCATGCTGGGCATCACGGCCACGCTGCCCATGATGGAGCAGCCACTGCTGCGGCTGTTTGAGCAGACGCTGGGGATTTTTGGGGCGGTGAGCTTTTGAAGAGCTCCCCCTGAGCGGCTGCGCCGCTTCCCCCTCTCTCACGCTAAGCGTAGGAGGGGGACGGCACCAGCGCGGCGGGGCGGCCCTTGCGCGGTGCCCTGGCCTGGGCTTCGCCAGTTTCTGTGCCGCTGACATATCCTCAGCAGCATAGCGATGCCCTCGAAAAAGAGAGCACCCATCGCTTTTAGTCATTCGTCTTCTGTATGATTTTCATCGTAAAGCCATGCATTCAAAGCAGCGATAGCTCCTATTTTTACGTTGCTCACTGGGCAAAACCCGCAGCTGATTTGCAAGCCCCCTGCCAGCTTGGGTGGGCAAGATGCGGTGCATGAAGCTAGCCCTGATCTCCGACATCCACGCCAATCGCCAGGCTCTGACGGCCTGCCTGGAACATGCCCGTGCCCAGGGCGCCACGCGCATTGCCTTGCTGGGCGATCTGGTCGGCTATGGCGGTGAGCCCGCTGCCGTGCTGGAGCAGGTGATGCAGGAGGTGGCCCAGGGCGCCTGGGCCGTGCAAGGCAACCACGATGCCATGGCCGTGTCCCCACCCGAGCAGGTGACCCATGTGGGCGCCCAGGGCGCGCAGTGGACGCATGACCAGCTCTCGGTCAGCCAACGCGACTTTCTGCGTGGCCTGCCGCTGACCCATCTGGCCGGCCAGGTGCTGCTGGTGCATGCCAGCGCCGACGGCCCCCAGCGCTGGCACTATGTGGACAACAGCGCCGCTGCCGAGCGCAGCATGAGTGCGGCCACCCAGATCGACCCCAATATCCGCTATGTGTTCAGCGGCCATGTGCATGAGCAAGCGCTGTACTTCCTCACGCCCACGGCCAAGCTGATGCGTTTCACGCCCCAGCCCGGCGTGCCCGTACCGGTACCGCCTTACCGGCAATGGCTGGCCATCGTCGGCTCCTGCGGCCAGCCCCGCGATGGCGACACCCGCGCCATGTATGCGCTGTTCGACGAAATGGCCTTCACCCTGACCTTCCACCGCGTGGTCTATGACCACGAGGCGGCAGCCCGCGCCATACGCGCCACACCCATGCCAGCATCCTTTGCCCAGCGCCTGCAGGAGGGACGATGAAGAAACTGGAACCCGGCACCGAAATCGACGGTTTTCGCGTGATCGCCTGCATCCATGCCGGCGGCATGGCCCATATCTACGCCGTCGAATACGCCAACCCGCGCCAGGCGGAAAGCGGCCCGGGCTTTCCCATGGTGATGAAGATTCCGCGCATGACGGCGGGCGACGGGGCGGAGAACATCGTCAGCTTCGAGGTGGAGCTGCAAATTCACCCCGTGCTCAGCGGCCCCCATGTGCCCCACTTTGTGGCCGCCGGCGATTTGCTGCGCCTGCCCTATATCGTGATGGAGCAAGTCCATGGCCACACGCTGCAGCACTGGCTGGACCAGGCCGAACGCCCCGCCATCCACACCGTGGCCCAACTGGGCGCGGCCATGGCCCAGGCGGCGCACAGCCTGCACCAGCAAAACTGCTGCCACCTCGACCTCAAGCCCGGCAATGTGCTGATCAAGGACGACGGCACGGCCGTGCTGCTGGACTTTGGCCTGTCCTGCCACGCCCATTACCCCGACCTGCTGGCCGAGGAACTGCGCAAGGCTGTGGGCTCGCCCGCCTGGATGGCCCCCGAGCAGGTCGTGGGCGTGCGCGGTGATTTACGCAGCGACATTTTTTCCATCGGCGTGATGCTCTACGAGCTGGCCACGGGCGAGCTGCCCTTTGGCAATCCGGCCACCAATGGCGGCCTGCGCCAGCGCATGTGGATGGCGCCCGAGCCCCCGCGTGCGCTGCGGCCCGAGCTGCCGGAATGGCTGCAGGAAGTCATTCTGCGCTGCCTGGAACCCGAGGCCGCCCTGCGCTACCCCACGGCCGCGCAACTGGCTTTTGACCTGCTGCATCCCGAACAAGTGCCCTTGACCGAGCGCAGCCAGCGCCTGCAAGGCCTGTCTCTGGGCGCCAAGCTGCGCCGCTGGGTGCGCGCCGCCGGCATGGAGTACCGGCCCAGTCCCTTGCCCAGCGAGCAGATTGGCGAGCGCCCGATTCTGATGGTGGCCCTGCCCCACCAGGACGTGACGGATGCCACGCTGTATTCGCTGCGCCAGGCCGTGGCCCGTTCGCTGGGCATACGCCCCGGCGCGCGGCTGGCGGTGGTGACGGTGCTCTCGCCCTTGGCAAGCAGCACCTCGGACAGCAGCCGCAGCGAAACCACGCTGCACCGCCAGCACCGCTCCCGCCTCAAGCAATGGGCCCAGCCGCTGGATCTGCACAGCCATGGCGTCAGCTACCACGTGCTGGAGGCCACCGACGTGGCCCAGGCCCTGGTGCGCTATGCCGAGGGCAACAATGTGGGGCTGATGATTCTGGGCGCCGCCACCCACGGCCTGCAAATGCAGCGCCTGATTGCCACCGTGCCCATGCGCGTGGCGCGCGACGCGCCCTGCACCGTGATCCTGGTCAAGCAACATGTGCCGTTTGCGGCCCTGCATGGGCATGACAATGTGGCCGTATGAGCCATTCCGAATCCGCCTCCTCCCATCCCTATGACCAGCTGACGCCAGACGCCGTGCTGGACGCGCTGTGCGCCGTGGGGCTGATGCCCGACGGCCGCCTACAGGCCCTGGGCTCGTACGAGAACCGCGTCTACCAGGCCTGCCTGGATACGCCCGAGCAAGGCAGCGCCAAGGTGGTGGCCAAGTTCTACCGCCCCAGCCGCTGGAGCGCTCAGCAGATTGGCGAGGAGCACGCTTTCTCCCTGCAGCTGGCCCAGGCCGAAGTGCCGGTGGTGGCACCGCTGACCCTGGCAGGCCAGACGCTGCACCAGCATGCGGGCTTTGCCTTCAGCGTCAGCCCCTGGCGCGGCGGGCGCACGCCCGAGCTGGACGACTGGGACACGCTGGAATGGATTGGCCGCTTTCTGGCCCGCATCCACCAGGTGGGTGCACAGCAGCCCTTTGCCCACCGCCCGCCACTGAATGCCCAGCAACTGGGGCGCCAGCCGCTGCAGTGGCTGCTGGCCCATGCCGACATCCCACCCCATCTGCGCCAGCCCTGGCAGCAAGCGGCCGAAGCGGCAGTGGGCATGGCCGAAGCCGCGCTGGCGGCCCACCCTGCCACGCAGATTCGCCTGCATGGCGACTGCCACCCCGGCAATATTTTGTGGACCCCGCTGGACGACGAAGGCCGCGGTGGCCCGCACTTTGTCGACCTGGACGACGCCCGCATGGGCCCGGCCGTGCAAGACCTGTGGATGCTGCTGTCCGGCGACCGCATGCAGCGCAGCCAGCAGCTGTCCACCCTCGTCGAAGGCTATGAGCAGCTGCGCGACTTTGACCGCCGCGAGCTGTCCCTGATCGAGCCCCTGCGCACGCTGCGTCTCATCCACTACAGCGCCTGGCTGGCCCAGCGCTGGCAGGACCCAGCCTTTCCCCGCGCCTTTCCCTGGTTTGGCAGTGAGCACTACTGGCAGGAGCAGACCCAGATCCTGCAAGCCCAGCAACTGGCCATGGAAGAAGCACCGCTTTACATTTGATTGCGACTCTCCATGGCGCTGCGTGCCAACGGCACCCCATGAAACTGGCGCAGCCCACGTCAGGGCACCGCGCAAGGGCCGCCCCGCCGCGCTGGTGCTGTCTCCCTCCGGCGCGTAGCGCCAGAGAGGGGGGAAGACGCCGAAGGCGGCTCAGGGGGTGTAACAACCTCTCAACAACGCCCTTCAACCTTGCAGGCAGGCACCACCTGGCCGCTGGCATCGCGCCACTGCATGTCGGCAGGCGCCGCTGCGGGCGCTGCAGGCGCTGTCGGAGCGGCCTGCACGGGAGCGGCAGCCGACGCGGGCTGTGCCGCCGGCGCCGCCGATCTGGCGGGGTCATGCAGCACCGTGGAGGTGCCCACGCCGGCCCCTACCCGCGCGCCACCGCCCACATCGGTGGAAACACCCACGCCCGCATTGCCCGTGACCTGGCCACGCTGGTTGACGCCCACACCCACACCGACCGGGCCGACGCCGGTGCCCACGCCCGCGCTCACACCACCGCTGCCCACGCCCACACCGACCGACAGCGGCCCCACGGGAATGCCCACGCCAATGCCTGCACGGCAGCCGGCCAGGCCCAGTGCGGCAACCAGGACAGCGGCGGCCACGGCCGCGCGTACGGTGGGGGCATGGAGGCGGTAGAGCATGGGAATTCCTTGTCAGCGAGGGGAGAGGGGCAGGACAGAAGCCCTTGTTTCGCCCAAAAAACGAGCATCAGCCCATTCAACGGGCCAGCCGCACCATGGGTGCACAGCCGTCGGACAGCAGCGCTACCCCCAAAAAGGGGCAGCCACTGAAGATTGGAGATGGTATGGGTGCCAATCGTTCCCCAGACCTCTCGGCGCACGCGGCTATCTGCGCCAGCCCTGTGCACCTTCAGTCTGCAGCATGCCTGCGACGGCCCAGTCACAGCCTTCACGGTACTCCCCAAGCTTAAGAACTTGTTCAAAGACCTGTCTACGGGCCTTCACGGAAATGCGGCCCGGGGCCGGCATCGCCCAGTTGGTCACGGTCATTGCGCAGCGGGCAGTCCTGCAACGACAAACAGCCACACCCTATGCAGCTGTCCAACTGGTCGCGCAACTGGGTAAGTTGCTGGATGCGGACATCCAGATCGCCGCGCAGGCATTCCGACATGGCACGCCAATCCTGGGCCGTGGGTGTGCTGCGCGGCAGAGCGTCGAGCGCGGCCGCAATCTTGGCCAGCGGCACGCCCATGCGCTGCACCACCTTGATCACCGCCACCCGCCGCAGCACGGCCCTCGCATAGCGGCGCTGGTTGCCTGCGGTGCGCTGGCTGTGTATCAGCCCTTTGGATTCATAAAAATGCAGCATGGACACCGGCACGCCGCTGCGGCGTGCAACCTCGCCCACGGCCAGCACGGCCTCTGCGTCACCGGCATCTTCCTCCTGCTGCATCAGCAGGGCATTACGGGGCTCCCGCATCACTCCATCACCTTTTTACCTGTACCCACCGGGCCCCATAAAGCCCCTGAAAAACAGGGGGCCGGACCATTGACCTCAAGTTGAGTTGAGGTTGAAGAATGTAACCTTGTTCGGTATGGCTGCCTTTTTGATGGCTCGCGGCTGCCGTCCATACCGTGCTTTTTCATTCGGAATCTCCCCATGGCCCAGGCCCTTTCCACGCTCGCCCCCACTCCAACCGACTCTTCTTCCCAGCCTGTGCCGCAGAACAGTCGCCTGCAACATCTGCAACCACCCGGCCTGTATGACGCCGCGCCCAATGGCTACACCCATGTGGTGCGTGTGGAGTCGCCGCTGCGCTGGGTCTTTGTCTCCGGCCAGGGTGGTGAGAACGCAGCGGCCGAGCTGCCCGACGACTTTGCCACCCAGGCCGAGCGGGCTCTGGCCAATGTGCACACCGCATTGGCAGCCGCCGACGCCAGCATGAGCGATGTGGCCAAGCTCACGGTGCTGATCGTGGACCATTCGCTGGAACGCTTTCACCTGTGGCAGCAGGCGCTGCGCCAGTACTGGGGCGAGGAGCATCAGCCCCCGCGCCCCTTCCCGGCCTGCACGCTGATACCCGTGCCCAAGCTGGCCCTGCCCGGCATGCTGATCGAGGTGGACGCCACGGCGGCCTTGCCGCTGTAAAGGCAGCCGCATGTCCACATCCCCTGCGGCGGCTTTGCCCGTCCTGTCCACCCGCACCCTGGTGCTGATGGCCATCGCCTGCGGCCTGTGCGCGGGCGCCAATTACTTCAACCAGCCCCTGCTGCACTCCATGGCCCAGGATCTGGGGGTGAGCGAGGCCCAGGCGGCCAGCACCGTCACGCTGGCCCAGCTGTCCTATGCCCTCGGTCTGCTCTTGCTGGTGCCGCTGGGCGACATGCTGGAGCGACGCCGTCTGGTGCTGTCCCTGATGGTGCTGGCCGCCACCGGCATGCTGCTGTCGGGCCTGAGTGGCAGCACCCAGCAGTTCACCCTGCTCGTGGTGGGCACCGCCATGACGGGCCTGTTCTCCGTGGCGGCCCAGGTGCTGGTCCCCATGGCGGCCAGCCTGGCCGCCCCCGGGACGGGCGGGCGGGCCGTGGGCCTGGTGATGAGTGGGCTGCTGGTAGGCATTCTGGCCGCACGCAGCGTGGCCGGCCTGCTCTCGGGCCTGGGCGGCTGGAACGCGGTGTACTGGGTGGGCGCGGTCGCCACCCTGGCCATGGCAGCGCTGCTGGCCCGAGGCCTGCCCACGGCACGGCCTGCCACCCGGCTGGGTTATGGACAGGTGCTACGCTCCCTGGGCTCTTTGCTGCGCCAGCACCCGCGCCTGCGCAGCCGGGCGCTGATTGGCGGCCTGGGCTTTGCCACGGTGAGCGTGCTTTTTTCCACCATGGCCCTGCTGCTGGCCGGCCCGGCCTATGGCCTCTCGGACATGCAGATCGGCCTCATCGGTATCGTCGGCATTGCCGGGGCGCTGATGGCCAATATGACGGGCCGCCTGGCAGATCACGGGAAGGAACAGTCCGCCACCCTGGCTGGCGCCCTGCTGATGCTGCTGGGCTGGGCCTTTCTGTGGCTGGGGGGCAGCAGCCTGTGGCTGTTTTTGCTGGGATTTCTGGTGGTGGATGGCGCGCTGCAGGCGCTGCACATCAGCAACCAGAGCGTGGTCTATGCCCTGGCGCCCGAGGCCCGGTCACGCCTGAACGCGGTCTATATGACCACCTACTTTATCGGTGCCGCCAGCGGCTCGGCCCTGGGTGCCTGGGCCTGGCTGCATGGAGGCTGGGGCAGCGTCAGCCTGGCCGGTGGTGCACTGGGCCTGTGCACGCTGGCCGTGGTGTGCTGGGACCGAGGGCTGGCCGCCAAGCATTGGCCGGCCAAGGTCAAAGGCACAGCCGTATTTTTCGCTCCTTTATCAAGAGCAAGAACAACTTAGCCTGTATACGTTAACCGCCAAAAACACCCACAAAAAAGCCCCGACACCAGGCCGGGGCTGTGGGATGGTAAGGCCGCCGGCGGGCCGCCCTTACGCTCAGACCAGCAAGGCGTTCACGCGCTTGACGTAAGCGGCGGGGTCTTCGGGCAGGCCGCCATCGGCCAGCACGGCCTGGTCAAACACGATCTGGGCCAGATCGTGGAAATGCACCGAGCCATCGAGCTTTTTGATCAGCGGGTGCTCGGGGTTCACTTCCAGCACCGGCTTGCTGTCGGGGGCAGCCTGTCCGGCCTGCTTGAGCATGCGTGCCAGCTGGGTGCTCATGCCACCGTCCTGCACCACCAGGCAGGCGGGCGAGTCCACCAGGCGGCTGGTGGCGCGCACGTCATCGGCCTTGTCCTTCAGCGCTTCTTTCAGCTTGGCCAGCACGGGCTTGAAGGCTTCGGCGGCCTCTTCGGCGGCCTTCTTCTCTTCCTCGTTCTGCAGCTTGCCCAGATCCACCGCGCCCTTGGCCACAGATTGCAGGGCCGTGCCGTCGAAATGGGTCAGGTAGTTCAGCGTCCACTCGTCCACGCGGTCGGTCATCAAGAGCACTTCGATGCCCTTTTTCTTGAAGACTTCCAGCTGTGGGCTGTTCTTGGCGGCGGCCAGGGTGTCGGCGGTGATGTAGTAAATCGCCTCCTGGCCTTCCTTCATGCGGGCCTTGTAGTCGGCCAGCGAGACGGTGGCGGCATCGGAGGTGGTGGAGGCAAAGCGCAGCAGCTTGGAGATGCGCTCCTTGTTGCCCATGTCTTCGCCCAGGCCTTCCTTGAGCACCGCACCGAACTCGGCGTAGAACTGGCTGTACTTGCCTTGCTTGGCCTTGTCTTCATCGCTCACCACATCGGTCACGTCGGCTTCGGCAGCATCGGTTGCAGCAGGCTTGTCATGGCGAGCCAGGTCTTCCAGCATGGACAGCACGCGCTTGACCGATCCGTCACGGATCAGCTTCACATCACGGCTTTCCTGCAGCAGCTCGCGGCTGACGTTCAGCGGCAGATCGGCCGAGTCGATCACACCCTTCACAAAGCGCAGGTACTGGGGCATCAGCGCCTCGGCGTCGTCCATGATGAACACGCGCTTCACATACAGCTTGATGCCGGCGTGCTTGTCGCGCTGGTACAGATCAAACGGGGCCTTGGCCGGGATGTAGAGCAGCTGCGTGTACTCGGTATTGCCTTCGACGCGGTTGTGGCTCCAGGTCAGCGGGTCTTCGTAGTCGTGGCTGATGGCCTTGTAGAACTCCTGGTACTGCTCGGCCGTGATGTCCTTCTTTGGACGGGTCCACAGGGCGCTGGCCTTGTTCACGGTTTCCCACTCACCGGTTTTTACCATCTCGCCGGGCTGATCGTTCTCGCCGTCCTTCCACTCTTCCTTTTCCATCAGGATGGGCAGGCTGATGTGGTCGGAGTACTTGGTGACCAGCTGCTTGATCTTCCAGGCGTTCAGGAATTCTTCGGCGTCATCGCGCAGGTGCAGAACCACGCTGGTGCCGCGCTGCTCGCGGGTGATGCTTTCCACCTCGAAATCACCCGAGCCGCCGCTGATCCAGCGCACGCCTTCGCTGGCAGCCAGGCCTGCGCGGCGCGACTCCACGGTGATCTTGTCGGCCACGATAAAGCCGGAGTAAAAGCCCACGCCAAACTGGCCGATCAGTTGCGAGTCTGCTTTTTGGTCGCCGGAGAGCTTGTCCATAAAGCTCTTGGTACCGCTCTTGGCGATGGTGCCCAGGTGGTCAATCGCCTCCTGTGTACTCATGCCAATGCCGGTGTCGGTGATGGTGACCGTCTTGGCCTTGGCGTCCAGCGTGATCTGCACTTCCAGGCTGGGCTGGTCGCCGTAGAGGCTGCTGTCATTCAAGGCCTCGAAGCGCAGCTTGTCGCAAGCGTCCGAGGCGTTGGAGACCAGCTCGCGCAAAAAGATCTCGGGGTTGGAATACAGCGAGTGCGTGACCAGGTGCAACAGCTGGGCCACTTCTGCCTGAAAGGAATGGGTTTGCTTGCTCATAAGGGCTTGTCTTCTGGAAATACGGGGAAAAGTGGAGGCCAAGGCCGCCTGCGCGACCGCCATGCAGCCCCATCTGGGATCGAGTCAGCGATTTTCAAGGCATCAGCCCGGCCCGGAGAGCGATTGTGCTGCCCCACAAAGCAAAACAGCCCGTACGCCTTGCGGCATACGGGCTGTGGTGCGCCATAGCAATCGTTATCTGGACGCTAAACTGGTGCATCCCCCAAGCCAGGGCTGCCGCGCAAGGGCCGCCCCTCAGCGCTGGCAGCGTCCCCCTGCCCGCGAGCGCAGCGAGCGAAGAGCGGGGGGAAGGCACGCAGTGCCTCAGGGGGATGTCGCTCGTCCATCAATGCATCACCGAGGTAGGCACTTTGCCGAGATGGTCCAGCTGGGCCAGCCAAGGCTCGGCCAGCACACGGATCTGGGCGTCATTGCGCAAGATGCGCTGCATGATGCGCGTTTTTTCCTTGCGCTCCACGCCGGTCAAGGCACTGGACTCCGCCTGCAGTCGCAGCTCGTTGATCAGCACGCCGCAGGCTTTTTCGCAATCCACCACGGCATCCCAATTGTGTTGCAACGCAGCTTGCAGCATGTCTGCGCTCTTGGCCTCAATGGCCTTGTAGTAATCCAACAACTGCATCTCCATCTTCAGCCTCCGCGAGCATCTACCTGGGAGCCAATTTCCTTCCAGCCATCCGCCACCGGCTGCAGCACGTCAAGGACCTCATCCACCAGGGACGCATCATTGTTCAGGTTCGCCGTCGTCAACTGCTTGACTGCATAGTCATACAGCAGCTTCAGGTTCCCAGAAAGCTCGCCGCCTTTTTCCATGTCCAGGCCCAGCACCAGACCTTCTTGCAAGATGCGTACGGCCTTGGAAATCTGCTGGCCTTTTTCTTCCACATCGCCGCGGTCCATGGCACCGCGTGCCGCGCGCAGCGACTGGAACAGACCATCAAACAGCATCTGGATCAGCATGTGCGGCGAGGCATTCTCGATACCGGACTGCACGCCCACCTGGCGGTAGGCATTGGCCTTGCTGAAACCTGTTGATGAAAACATATCGATCCTTGTTGCGTGGGCCCTCAGAGGCCGTCACGAAATTCGAGAGAAGAAACTTCCCTGCTACTTACTTTTTGGGATTGTTCATGGCAGACACCATCTGCGAGACATAGGAGTTCAATCCCGAAATCGATGCCATCTGGCTATCCAATGCGGAATACTGCTTGTACAGGCGTATCTGCAGATTGTTGGCCCGGGTGTTGACCTTGTCCTGCTCTTGCTGGTTGCGCTTGAGCGTCTTGTCCATCGAGCCGGTTTTGTTGTCAAAAGTTCCTTCGTAGGCCAGCAGCTTGTCGGTAAAGCTTTTGAAATTCACCGCAATGCCACCACCGCTGCCTTGGCTGTCCGCCTTGTTGGCAAACAAGGCTTTCAAATCCTCGCCCTTGGCCAGCCCCTTGGTGAGCTTGGTGTCGTCCACCGTCAACTTGCCGCCTTGCTGCATCTGAATACCGATATCGGACAGGCGCCGCAGCGAGCCCTTGGAGCCTGAAGTCCCCATGGTCAGCGTGCGCAAAGCGTTTTGCAGGCTCACGGTCGCGCTATCGCCTTGCAGAACGCCGGTGCCGTCTTCGGTGGCCTTGGCATCCACCTTGCCATTCAGGTCACGCACATTCTTGGTCGACTTGGACAGCAAATCGTTGAGCTTGTTATAGGCCTCAACAAAGTCCTGGATGTTCTTTTTGATGGACTCGGTATCGCTTTTCACAGTGAGCAGAGCATCGCCCGTCGTGATGGCCGACACCGTGAACGACATACCAGGAATGGTATCGGTGAAGGTATTACTGGCGGACTCGATATCCACGCCATTCATTTTCACCTTGGCATTCAGGGCGCTCTGCGCCTCACTCATACTCAGCTTGGCCAGCGTCGAATCGGCCAATTCCGCCTGGCGCGCCGCAAAATCTGCCGCAGTTTCACCGGGGTTCTGCGTCAAGGGGGTGGTAGTCACCGTCGCCGTAAAGGCATGTGGCGTCCCCGTTTCCTTGGAGCGCAGCATCAGGCGCTCCGTGCCATCGGCGTTGGCCACCACGGTAGCTTGAATACCGGCTCCAGAGCCATTGACCTTGGCTGCAATCTTGGTCAGGTTGTCGCCGGCCCCAATCTCTACATCAAAGCTTTTGCCGCCGATTTCCAGCTTCAAATTGCCACCAGCCCCCATGGATTGGTCCTTGGGCAAAGCAATGCCTCCTGCACCACCAACCATCGTGGTCTGGGATCGCGCCAACTGGCTCACACTGATGTTGAACGAGCCCGTGGCCGCAATCCCGGTCATGGCGCCGCTGACTGCGGTATTGGATGAGGTGATGTTGACACTGTTCCAGCCGCTGTCACGCGACATCTTGGAGACAATGTCGTTCAAAGACGAGGTGAGGGACTTGATCTCGCCATAGGCCGAGATCTGAGTCTGAATGCTGGTGGCCTTGGTCTGGAGGGCTTTCAGCGGCGACTTTTCCAGCTCGACCATCTGCGAGACGATCTTTTCAACTTCCAGCCCGCTACCGATACCAACGGATGAAACGCCCATTTTTCAACCCTCCTGAGTGTTGAGCCAGCCAGCCTCCTGCCAACTGTCCTACGCTTATGCCAAGACCATCAGCGTCTTCGCAGATTGTGACGCAAGTCATTCCACCGCAAAAGGCTGAACAAAACCTATAGCACCGTGCAATCCGATTGACCTACTGTCATAACCAAGGCGATCGCGCTTGCCAGTGCTTACCGCTATATCGGCAGCTTTCCCTGCAACTTGAGCCCTCGATACGCGCCGCCACAGACAGACGTAAAAAAGGCAGCCATGTCGAAACAAGGCTGCCATCAAAAAGCAAACTTCAACCATGCTGCCCAGCCAAGGGGTTTGCGCCCCATGACCGGACAGACTCACCCACACTTAGCGCAACAGGCTCAGCACGCTTTGGGGCAGCTGGTTGGCCTGGGCCACCATCGCCGTACCGGCTTGCTGCAGGATCTGCGCGCGGCTCAGGTTCGCCGTTTCCTTGGCAAAGTCGGCATCCACGATACGGCCACGGGCTGCCGTGACGTTCTCGCTCATGATGTCGATGTTTTCCACCGTCTTTTCAAAACGGGTCTGCAGGGCGCCCAGTTGGCCACGCACCGCATTCACCTCGTCCATGGCGTCGTCGATCTTCTTCAACGACACCCAGGCAGCGGACTGGGTCGACACGTCGATGGTGTCAATACCCTTGCCGTTCTTGCCGAGATCACCAGCGGCAACTGCCAGAGCGTCTGCCGCGAGCAGTGCGGTCGAAGCCGAACCATCGCTGTCCTTCTTGCCCACAGTCACCAGCTCCAGGCCCTTGATGGCCACGGTTTCCGGCACACCAGTTGCAGTCAGCTTCTCCGACATCACGTTCAGCTGGTACTTGCCCGTGCTGTCCTTTTCCATGAACGCAGTCACGCCGGTATCGGCCGTCTTGGCGTTGATGGCGGCCACCACTTGGCCCATGCGCTCTTCATTGGAGCTGGCCTTGTCCAGACCGCCCAGGTCAATGACAGCACCCGTAGTGCCAACCTGAATGGTGAAGGTGGCGGTAGCGCCTGCAGCGGTGGCTGCGTATGCACCATAGCTGGCCTTGTCTGCAGCTTCCAGCTTCAGCGCAGTTGCATCAAGGGTTTTTTGAGCGTAGGTCACATTGGCCAAACCGCCAGCTGTGGTGTTGCCCAGACCGCCCACGGTGATGTTGTCACCAGCATTGGCGCCCACCTGGAAGATGGCGCCTGCAAAGCTGCCGTCCAACAGCTTTTTGCCGTTGAAAGAAGTGGTCTTGGCCACGCGGTCGATTTCAGCGCTCAGCTGGCTGGCCTCGGCTTGCAGGGCCTTGCGGTCGCTGTCGCTATTGGTGGCGTTGGCCGACTGGGCACCCAGTTCACGCATGCGCTGCAGCATGTCGCCCACCTTGCCCAGGGCGCCTTCGGCGGTCTGGGCCAGAGAGATGCCGTCGTTGGCATTGCGAGCAGCCACCGCCAGGCCCTTGGCCGAAGCGTTCATGCGCTCGGCAATGGCCAGGCCAGCTGCGTCGTCCTTGGCGCTGTTGACACGCAGACCCGAAGACAGGCGCTGCATGGAGGTGGCCAGCGAGCTGCCAGTCAGACTCAGATTACGTTGTGCATTGATGGACACAACATTGGTGTTGATGGACATAGCCATTCTAATTTCCCCTTTTTTAACGCCCACTTCGGTGGGCGTAGAACCGTGATGGGCCATAGCCAGGCGCCATGCATGCAGACGGGTTCACCCCGTTCTTGCCAGCGTCCCATGCCGTTTTGGCCATCACACAACCCCAGTTGAATGCCCAGTCCTATGCCTCCCCAAAGCAAGCGCAGGACTGGGCCTGGTATTACTTCAGCAGGCTCAGCACGCTCTGGGGCAGCTGGTTGGCCTGGGCCACCATGGCCGTGCCGGCTTGCTGCAGAATCTGCGCGCGGCTCAGATTGGCGGTTTCCTTGGCAAAGTCGGCATCCACGATACGGCCGCGGGCCGCGGTGACGTTCTCGCTCATGATGTCGATGTTTTCCACCGTCTTTTCAAAGCGGGTCTGCAGGGCGCCCAGTTGGCCGCGCACCGCGTTCACCTGGTCCATGGCGTCGTCAATCTTTTTCAGCGACACCCAAGCATTGGCCTGTGTCGTGATATCGATGGTGTCCATACCCTTACCCGCAGTACCGAGGTCGGTGTCGTCAATCTTAAAGTCGGCAGCCTTGAGCATCACAGTGGCGGTGGCAGTGGTATCCACCGGGGTACCCGTGCTCACAGTATCCAGGCCGGTAAACACGACAGTTGCCGCCTTGGTTGGATCGGCCGCATCCATGCGCTCCGACTTCATGTTCAGCTTGTATTCGCCGGTCGCATTGTCTTTTTCCAGGAAAGCGGTCACACCGGTGTCCGCCGTCTTGGCATTGATGGCCGCGACCATTTGCCCCAGACGCTCTTCATTGGAGCTGGCCTTGTCCAGCGCACCCAGGTTGATGGCAGTATCACCACCGACCTTGATGGTCCAGACAGCAGTTGTTGGGTCTGCGGGATCCGTCAGGGCCTTCACTTCACCATACGTTGCCTTCACCGACACGTCGATAGCGTCGCTGATTTTTTCAGCATAGCTCACATTGGCCAAGCCAGCCGCCGTGGTATTGCCCAGACCGCCCACGGTGATGTTGTCACCGGCATTGGCGCCCACTTGGAAAATGGCCCCTGCAAAGCTGCCGTCCAACAGCTTTTTGCCGTTGAAAGAAGTGGTCTTGGCCACGCGGTCGATTTCAGCGCTCAGCTGGCTGGCTTCGGCTTGCAGGGCCTTGCGGTCGCTGTCGCTGTTGGTGGCGTTGGCCGACTGGGCACCCAGTTCACGCATGCGCTGCAGCATGTCGCCCACCTTGCCCAGGGCGCCTTCGGCGGTCTGGGCCAGCGAGATGCCGTCGTTGGCATTGCGCGCTGCCACCGCCAGGCCCTTGGCCGAAGCGTTCATGCGCTCGGCAATGGCCAGGCCAGCTGCGTCGTCCTTGGCGCTGTTGACACGCAGGCCCGAAGACAGGCGCTGCATGGAGGTGGCCAGCGAGCTGCCGGTCAGACTCAGATTGCGTTGTGCATTGATGGACACAACATTGGTGTTGATGGACATAGCCATGATGATTTCCCCTTTTCGACGCTCACTTATGTGGCGCCTGGCAATGGCAATCCGCTGCCGGCGCCGTACTTTCAGGTGGTCAAGCCACCCGTTCTTGCCAGGGTCTTGCGATGCCGTTCGCTACGCTCCATCACAAGACCCAAGTTGGGTAAGCAACCCTGGGGTGAACGCATGCTTTTCAGCAATCCAGGGTTGCACTGGGAATTACTTCAGCAGGCTCAGCACGCTCTGGGGCAGCTGGTTGGCCTGGGACACCATGGCCGTGCCGGCTTGTTGCAGGATTTGCGAGCGGCTCAGGCTGGCGGTTTCCTTGGCAAAGTCAGCATCCACGATGCGACCACGGGCTGCGGTGATGTTCTCGCCCATGATGTCGATGTTCTCAATGGACTTCTCAAAGCGGGTTTGCAAAGCACCCAGCTGACCGCGCACCGCGTTCACCTGATCCAATGCGTCGTCGATCTTCTTCAGCGACACCCAGGCATTGGCCTGCGTCGAGATATCGATACCGTCAATGCCCTTGCCGTTCTTGCCCACATCAGCGGCTACGAGGGACACATCCGCATCGGCAAGCAAAGCCGTGGAGGGGCCAGTGCCATCGGCCTTCATGCCCGTCACCAAAGCAGCCAGGCCAGTGATCGTGATGGCTTCAGCCTTGGTTGGATCCGTGGCGTCCATACGCTCCGACTTCACATTCAATGCGTATTTTCCATCGGCCTGCTTTTCCAGGAAAGCCGTGACGCCGGTGTCTGCCGTCTTGGCGTTGATGGCCGCCACGACCTGGCCCAGTCGCTCTTCATTGGAGCTGGCCTTGTCCAGGGCGCCCAGGCTGATCGCGGTATCGGTGCCCACCTGAATGGTCCAGGTGGGAACGGGAGGAGATGCGCCGTCGTCCGCCTTCACCGCGTCGTATGTTGCTTTCACCGCGACATCGATATCGGCCTTCACCTTCTCGCCATAGTTCACATTGGCCAGGCCAGCCGCCGTGGTGTTGCCCAGGCCGCCCACGGTGATGTTGTCACCGGCAGCCGCACCCACCTGGAAGATGGCGCCTGCAAATGAGCCATCCAGCAGCTTGCGGCCGTTGAAGGTGGTGGTCTTGGCCACGCGGTCGATTTCGGCACTCAGCTGGCTGGCTTCGGCCTGCAAGGCCTTGCGGTCGCTGTCGCTGTTGGTGGCGTTGGCCGACTGGGTAGCCAACTCACGCATGCGCTGCAGCATGTCACCCACCTTGCCCAGGGCGCCTTCGGCAGTCTGGGCCAGCGAGATGCCGTCGTTGGCATTGCGGGAGGCCACTGCCAAACCCTTGGCGGCCGCGTTCATGCGCTCTGCAATGGCCAGACCTGCAGCGTCATCTTTGGCGCTGTTCACACGCAGGCCCGAAGACAGACGTTGCATGGAAGTACCCAGAGTGCTTCCCGACAGACCCAGATTGCGCTGGGCGTTGATCGAAGCGACGTTGGTGTTGATGGTCATGGCCATGATGGATTCCTTGAAGCAGATGAACGTGGATAAGGTTTGCTTGGGTGTCGGAATTGCGAAAGTCTCTGTGGACCCTGTCAGCCATTCGGGCTGCGTGCTTGCTCCGTACATATCTGTTATCGGGCTGCCTGCTTTTTTCTTTAGCCTTTTTATTAACAATCGAATACACAATTCCTACAGACTTGCGCTCAACGAGATAAAGCCTCTCCGCTCTGCCTTCGGTGGCTACGACAAGGACCTCTCGCCAGCCATGCAGACGACTCTAGGAACACAGCCATAAAAAAGGCAGCCATGTCGAAACAGGGCTGCCATCAAAAAGCAAACTTCAACCATTGCTGCCCAGCACAGGGATTGCCCCCGTGACCGGACAGACTCACTCACACTTACTTCAACAAACTCAGCACGCTTTGGGGCAGCTGGTTGGCCTGGGCCACCATGGCCGTTCCGGCTTGCTGCAGAATCTGCGCGCGGCTCAGATTGGCAGTTTCCTTGGCAAAGTCGGCATCCACAATACGGCCACGGGCTGCCGTGACGTTTTCGTTCATGATGTCGATGTTTTCCACCGTCTTTTCAAAACGGGTCTGCAGGGCGCCCAGTTGGCCGCGCACCGCATTCACCTGGTCCATGGCATCGTCGATCTTCTTCAGCGACACCCAGGCAGCGGACTGGGTCGACACGTCGATGGTGTCGATACCCTTTCCGTTCTTGCCCAACGTGGTTTCGTCACCTGCAATATCCAGCCCCGTGGCGCCGGCAACCAAGCCACCCAAGTCCTGGGCCGTCGTGCCATCGGCCTGCACGCCGGCAAACACCTTGTCCAGGCCGGTGAACTTCACCTCTTGGGAGGTGACATCACCCGTGGTCGCATCGATGTCCACACGCTCCGACTTCAAATTCAGTGCATATTTGCCATCAGCCTGCTTTTCCAGGAAAGCCGTGACGCCGGTATCAGCAGTCTTGGCGTTGATGGCCGCCACGGCTTGACCCAGTCGCTCCTCATTAGAGCTGGCCTTGTCCAGGGCTCCCAGGCTGATGGCGGTACCGGTGCCTACCTGAATGGTCCAGGTTGCGGCCGGAGTAGTTGCACCGTCATCCGCAGCCACTGCACCGAACGTTGCCTTGGTCGCGACATCAATGTCCTTCTTCACCAGCTCCGCATAGTTCACATTGGCCAGGCCAGCCGCAGTGGTGTTGCCCAGACCGCCCACGGTGATGTTGTCACCGGCATTGGCGCCCACTTGGAAAATGGCCCCTGCAAAGCTGCCGTCCAACAGCTTTTTGCCGTTGAAAGAAGTGGTCTTGGCCACGCGGTCGATTTCAGCGCTCAGCTGGCTGGCTTCGGCTTGCAGGGCCTTGCGGTCGCTGTCGCTGTTGGTGGCGTTGGCCGACTGGGCACCCAGTTCACGCATGCGCTGCAGCATGTCGCCCACCTTGCCCAGGGCGCCTTCGGCGGTCTGGGCCAGCGAGATGCCGTCGTTGGCATTGCGCGCTGCCACCGCCAGGCCCTTGGCCGAAGCGTTCATGCGCTCGGCAATGGCCAGGCCAGCTGCGTCGTCCTTGGCGCTGTTGACACGCAGGCCCGAAGACAGGCGCTGCATGGAGGTGGCCAGCGAGCTGCCGGTCAGACTCAGATTGCGTTGTGCATTGATGGACACAACATTGGTGTTGATGGACATAGCCATGATGATTTCCCCTTTTCGACGCTCACTTATGTGGCGCCTGGCAATGGCAATCCGCTGCCGGCGCCGTACTTTCAGGTGGTCAAGCCACCCGTTCTTGCCAGGGTCTTGCGATGCCGTTCGCTACGCTCCATCACAAGACCCAAGTTGGGTAAGCAACCCTGGGGTGAACGCATGCTTTTCAGCAATCCAGGGTTGCGCCGTGCATTTACCTGTGTGCTTACTTCAGCAAGCTCAGCACGCTCTGGGGCAGCTGGTTGGCCTGGGACACCATGGCCGTACCGGCTTGCTGCAGGATTTGCGAGCGGCTCAGGCTGGCGGTTTCCTTGGCAAAGTCGGCATCCACGATGCGACCACGGGCTGCGGTGATGTTCTCGCCCATGATGTCGATGTTCTCGATGGACTTCTCAAAGCGAGTTTGCAAAGCACCCAGCTGACCGCGCACCGCGTTCACCTGGTCCAGTGCATCGTCGATCTTCTTCAGCGACACCCAGGCAGCGGATTGGGTCGACACGTCAATCTTGTCAATACCCTTACCATCCTTGCCAAGGTCTGCGGCCACGATATCCAGGCCAGTTGCCGTCGCGATCAGAGGGCCGGCAGCCGTGCCATCGGACACTTTTTTACCGGTCGTCACGGTATCCAGGCCTTCAAACGTCACCGCTACCGGTGCGTTCGTTGCATCCAGCTTTTCCGACTTGATGCCCAACTGGTAAGCACCTGTGCTGTCCTTTTCCAGGAAGGCGGTCACGCCGGTGTCTGCAGTCTTGGCGTTGATGGCAGCAACGATCTGGCCCATACGCTCTTCATTGGAGCTGGCCTTTTCCAGAGGGCCCAGGTCAATGGGATTGCCGCCATTCACACCAGCAACCGTGATGGAGAGCACGGCGGCGGCAGGGGACACCGTAGCTGCCAGTGCGTCATAGGTCGCCTTGTCGGCAGCAGCCAGATCCAGCGTGGCAGAGTCGATCGTCTTTTCGCCGTAGTTCACATTGGCCAGGCCAGCCGCTGTGGTGTTACCCAGGCCGCCCACGGTGATGTTGTCGCCGGCCGCAGCACCCACCTGGAAGATGGCCCCTGCAAACGAGCCATCCAACAGCTTACGGCCGTTGAAGGTGGTGGTCTTGGCCACGCGGTCGATTTCGGCGCTCAGCTGGCTGGCTTCAGCCTGCAAGGCCTTGCGGTCGCTTTCGCTGTTGGTGGCGTTGGCCGATTGGGTAGCCAGCTCACGCATGCGCTGCAGCATGTCACCCACCTTGCCCAGTGCGCCTTCGGCAGTCTGGGCCAGCGAGATGCCGTCGTTGGCATTGCGGGAGGCCACTGCCAAACCCTTGGCGGCCGCGTTCATGCGCTCTGCAATGGCCAGACCTGCAGCGTCATCCTTGGCGCTGTTCACACGCAGACCCGAAGACAGGCGTTGCATGGAAGTACCCAGAGTGCTTCCCGACAGACCCAGATTGCGCTGGGCGTTGATCGAAGCGACGTTGGTGTTGATGGTCATGGCCATGATGGATTCCTTGAAGCAGATGAACGTGGATAAGGTTTGCTTGTCAGAGGTTTGCGGGCGTCTCTATGGACCTTGTCAGCCATTCAGGCTGCATGCTTGCTCTGTACACATCTGTTATCGGGCTGCGTTTTTTTTTCTTTAGCCCTTTTATTAACAAGCGAATACACAGCGACTACAAACTTGCCCTCCCATAGATGGCGGCCCCTCCTCTGGCCATACAAACGGTTCTGTGCGCAGCAAGAAAAAAGGCAGCCCTGTCGAAACAGGGCTGCCATCCAAAAGCAAGCTTCAACTTCTGCAGTCCAGCCAGGAGGACTCACACTCCATGGCTAAACAGATCCGCGCTTAGCGCAACAGGCTCAGCACGCTCTGGGGCAGCTGGTTGGCCTGGGCCACCATAGCCGTACCGGCTTGCTGCAGAATCTGCGCACGGCTCAGATTGGCGGTTTCGCTGGCAAAGTCGGCATCCACGATACGGCCACGGGCGGCCGTGACGTTCTCGCTCATGATGTCGATGTTTTCCACCGTCTTTTCAAAGCGGGTCTGCAAGGCGCCCAGCTGGCCGCGCACCGCGTTCACCTGGTCCAGGGCATCGTCAATCTTCTTCAGCGACACCCAGGCATTGGCCTGGGTCGTAATGTCGATGGTGTCAATGCCCTTGCCATTGGCGCCCTCCGCACCGGCCGCAATCGCCAAAGCGTCATCCGCCAGCAATGCCTCCGCAGTTGCCGTCGAATCCACTGCGGTACCGGTGGTCACCGCCGCCAGGCCACCGATGGCCACGGCCTCTGTGCTGCCTGTCGCATCCAGCTTGTCCGACTTCACATTCACCTGGTAGGCGCCCGTGCTGTCCTTTTCCAGGAAAGCGGTAACACCGGTATCGGCCGTTTTGGCATTGATGGCGGCGACCACCTGGCCCAAACGCTCCTCGTTGGAGCTGGCTTCGTCCAACGCACCCAAATCAACCGCAGCTCCCGACCCCACGGTGATGGTGAAAGTACCGCCGGCAGCCACGGCTGCGTACGTTGCCGCAGGCGCAGTCGCGGCAGCCACCACCGCCTCGGCGTAGGTCACATCGGCCAGGCCCGCGGCCGTGGTGTTGCCCAGCCCCCCCACGGTGATGTTGTCGCCCGAGTTGGCGCCCACCTGAAAGATGGCGCCGGCAAAGCTGCCATCCAACAGCTTTTTGCCGTTGAAGCTGGTGGTCTTGGCCACGCGGTCAATTTCTGCGCTCAACTGGCTGGCTTCGGCCTGCAAGGCCTTGCGGTCACTGTCGCTGTTGGTGGCATTGGCCGACTGGGCGGCCAGTTCACGCATACGCTGCAACATGTCGCCCACCTTGCCCAGTGCGCCTTCGGCGGTCTGGGCCAGCGAGATGCCGTCGTTGGCATTGCGCGCTGCCACCGCCAGGCCCTTGGCCGAAGCGTTCATGCGCTCGGCAATGGCCAGGCCAGCCGCATCGTCCTTGGCGCTGTTGACACGCAAGCCCGAGGACAGGCGCTGCATGGAGGTGCTCAGCGAGTTACCGTTAAGGCTCAAATTGCGTTGTGCATTGATGGACACAACATTGGTATTAATAGACATAGCCATGATGACTTCCCCTTGGTTACGCTCACTTATGTGACACCTGACAATGGCAATCCGCTGCCGGTGCCGTGCTTTCAGGCGGCTCAACCACCTGTTTTGTCAGGGCTTCGTGTAGCTCCTGGCCACCACAAGCCCCAAGTTGGACGCGCAGCCCGGGTAGAGCACTCAGCTTCAAACGCCAGGGCTACGCCCTGGTATTACTTCAGCAGGCTCAACACGCTTTGGGACAGCTGATTGGCCTGTGACACCATGGCCGTGCCGGCTTGCTGCAGGATTTGCGTGCGGCTCAGGCTGGCGGTTTCCTTGGCGAAGTCGGCATCTATGATGCGGCCACGGGCCGCGGTGATGTTCTCGCCCATGATGTCGATGTTCTCTATGGACTTCTCAAAGCGCGCCTGCAGAGCCCCCAACTGGCCACGCACCGCGTTCACCTGGTCCAGCGCATCGTCGATCTTCTTCAGCGCCACCCAGGCAGAGGACTGCGTCGAGATATCCAGGGTGTCGATACCCTTGACGTTCTGCTGGATGTCCGCTGCTGTGCCAGGGTCGATGTTGAGGTCGGTGGCTTCCAGCAACTGTGCAGGGGTGGCGGACTGCCCCTTGGTCACCGTGTCCAACCCCGTGAAGTCCACCTTGAGCGGCACGCCATCGGTGTCCAGCTTCTCGGACTTCACATTGATCTTGTAGACCCCCGTGCTGTCTTTTTCCAGGAAGGCGGTCACGCCGGTGTCGGCCGTCTTGGCATTGATGGCAGCAACCACCTGGCCCAAGCGTTCTTCATTGGAGCTGGCGTTTTCCAACGGCCCCAGATCAATAGCCTCGCCACCATTCACGCCAGCCACCGTGATGGAGAAAGCGGCGGCGGCAGATGACACCGTGGCCGGGAGCGCTGCATAGCTGTCTTGCGTCGTCATCGTGGCCGTGGCCGTCTTGTCTCCATAGCTCACATTGGACAGACCAGCCGCCGTGGTGTTGCCCAGGCCGCCCACGGTGATGTTGTCGCCGGCCGCAGCGCCCACCTGGAATACCGCGCCCGCAAATGCGCCATCCAGCAGCTTGCGGCCGTTGAAGGCGGTGGTCTTGGCCACACGGTCGATTTCGGCACTCAGCTGGCTGGCTTCGGCCTGTAAGGCCTTGCGGTCGCTGTCGCTGTTGGTGGCATTGGCCGACTGGGTGGCCAGCTCACGCATGCGCTGCAACATATCTCCCACCTTGCCCAGTGCGCCTTCGGCGGTCTGGGCCAGCGAGATGCCGTCGTTGGCATTGCGGGAGGCCACAGCCAGCCCCTTGGCGGCCGCGTTCATGCGCTCTGCAATGGCCAGACCTGCAGCGTCGTCCTTGGCACTGTTGACACGCAGGCCCGAGGACAGACGCTGCATGGAAGTGCCCAGTGTGCTGCCCGAAAGACCCAGATTGCGCTGGGCATTGATCGAAGCAACGTTGGTGTTGATGGTCAGGGCCATGGTGAATTCCTTGAAGCGGATAAGGTTTGCTTGGGTGTCAGAGGCCTGCGAATGTCTCTATGGACCTTGTCAGCCACTCGGGCTGCACGCCGGCTCCGTACAAACCGTTTATCGGATTCCCTGATTTCTCCCTTGATCTGTTTTGTGTAACAAATAAGCACTCACTCTTTAAAAACCTATTGCTTAGCCATCACCTTGAAAAAAGAAGCGACCAATTTCCACAGAAAGCGGCTGCGCACCAACAAGGCTGAAAGCCCAAGAAAGCACGCCATCGCGCTGCTTATCCCCGCAACGCACACAGGGCAGCCATAGAAGAATTCCCCCATCGCTAGCGTTGCCTGTCGCTTATTTGTGCCCACGGTTTCAGTAGCGATGCGATGCAACCCGCCCTTTCACTAGAGGAACAGCAATGGCCGCCACTATCAACACCAATATTGCTTCGATCAACGCCCAGCGAAACCTGACCCTCTCGGGCAGCTCGCTGAACACCACCATGCAGCGCCTGTCTTCCGGCCTGCGTGTCAACAGTGCCAAGGACGACGCCGCCGGCCTGGCCATTGCCGAACGCATGAACACCCAGGTCAAGGGCCTGGCCGTGGCTTCGCGCAATGCCAACGACGGCATCTCGCTGGCCCAGACCGCCGAAGGCGCCCTGGGCAAGGTGGGCGACATGCTGCAGCGCATGCGTGAGCTGGCCGTGCAGTCCAGCAATGCCACCAACAGCGACAGCGACCGCAAGGCCCTGCAGGCCGAAGTGGCCCAGCTGGGTGCGGAAATCGACCGCGTGGCCAAGCAAACCAACTTCAACGGCCAAAAAATTCTGGATGGCTCGTTTGCCGGCGCCGTGTTCCAGGTGGGCGCCAACTCGGGCGACAACGTCACGCTGGGTGCGCTGGCCGATACCCGCTCCTCCCAGCTGTCGACCGTCTCGTACGCAACGTCCACCCTGGCAGCCGTCGACACCTCCAACGACGCAGCCAATACGACCCTGAGCGCGTATGGCACCCCCATCGTCGCCAACAACCCCACGGCAACCCCTCCCGTGACCGGCGGCCTGTCCATCACCCTCACATCCAACAACCCTGCCGTTACCACCGACGTGAACCTCGGCGCTATCGACAAGGCCACCAGCCGCCAAGAGCGTCTGGGCCAAATCGTGACGGCCATCAACGACAAGACAGCAGACACCGGCGTCACCGCCTATCTGACCAAGATCGAAGGCACCGAGGACTACAAGGTCGAAATCATGTCCTCCAAAAAGGACGTGGACGGCAACCCCGTTTCCGTGGCTTTCAATGGCTTTACCGAAATCAATAGCGGCATGGATACCTCCGTTGCTGCCAACGACCCCAGCATCACGATTGGCTACGCAGGCACCCCGCCCGTAGGCACAGCCACTGCCGGCACGCTGGTGGACGCCGCCCGCGGCATCGAAGACATCAACGTCTCCACCCAATCCGGCGCCTGGGTTGCGCTGAAGAAGATCGACAGCGCAGTCGACCAGGTCAATGGTGCACGCGCCACCCTGGGTGCCATCCAGACCCGCTTTGAAAATGCCGTGAACAATATCGACATTCAGGTGGAAAACCTGTCTGCTGCCCGTGGCCGCATCATGGATGCCGACTTTGCCAAGGAAACCGCCAACCTGAGCCGCACGCAGATCCTGCAGCAGGCCGGCACGGCCATGGTGTCCCAGGCCAACCAGCTGCCGCAAAACGTGCTGAAGCTGCTGCAAGGCTAAGCCGCCACCCCCACGACAACCGCTCTACCGCTCACAAGCTGCGGTAGAGCGGTTTTTTATTGATGCGCCACCCCATAGCGAGGAGCCATTCCCTAGAAAACGATCGCCACCCGGCTCCGGATGAAAGAAAATGAAAAATCAGTTGACCAAAATACACTTCTGGCTCAGTTGCACATCCCCCGATAAGATCGCCCCTAGCGCTGAAGATATGCTTTCTTTCTCTGCTTCTTCCTCCCATCGCTCGGCCTGCTGACTGACACAATTTCCCCATGCTTGTCCTCATCGGTTACCTTGTGGCCTTCGGCTGCATCTTCGGCGTCTACGCACTGCACGGCGGCAATATGTCGGTGCTGGCCAAGGCGCTACCTTTTGAAATGGCCACCATCGGTGGTGGTGCCATTGGCGCCTTCATTGTCAGCAACCAGCCCAAGGTGCTGAAGGCGACGGCTGCGGCCATCCCGCTGGCCATCAAAGGCTCCAAACACACCAAGGCGCGATTCATGAGCCTGCTGGCCTTGCTGTACGACCTTCTGCAGAAAGCCCGCAAGGAAGGGCTGATGGCCGTTGAGGCCGATGTCGAAGAGCCCGAGCAATCGCCCATGTTCCAGAAGTACCCCGAATTGCTGGCGGACCACCACCTGGTCGAGTTCATCACCGACTACCTGCGGATGATGGTCTCCGGCAACCTCAACTCCCACGAGATTGAGACGCTGATGGAGAACGAAATCGAGGCCCATCACCAGGAAAACCACCGCCCTGTCGCTGCACTGCAGCGCCTGGCCGGCGCCTTGCCAGCCTTCGGTATTGTGGCCGCCGTGCTGGGCGTGGTGAATACCATGGGCTCCGTGGGCCAGCCACCTTCCGTGTTGGGCGGCATGATTGCCTCGGCCCTGGTGGGAACCTTCCTGGGTATCTTGCTGGCCTATGCGCTGGTGGAGCCACTGGCCGGCGTGATCGAACAGATTTTCCAAGATGGCACCAAGGAGCTGGAATGCGTGAAGTGCACGCTGATTGCCAGCATGCAGGGCTACAACCCTCCCACGGCGATTGAATTCGGCCGCAAGGTATTGTTCTCGACCGAACGCCCAGGCTTCCTGGAGCTGGAAGAGTACGTCAAGAGCACCAAGTAAGCGCCAACCGACTGCTCAAGACACGCCATGGCTACCGAAAAAAAACTGCAGCCCATCATCATCAAGCGCATCAAAAAGGCTGCGCATGGTGCACATGGTGGCGCCTGGAAGATCGCCTACGCCGACTTCATGACGGCCATGATGGCCTTCTTTCTGCTGATGTGGCTGCTGGGCTCCACCGCCAAAGGTGATCTGCAAGGGATTGCGGCCTACTTCAACTCCCCGCTGAAAGTCTCCATGGCGGGCGGTGACGGCTCTGGCAACAGCTCCAGCATCATCCCCGGCGGCGGCAACGACCTGGCCAAGGTTCACGGCCAGGTGCGTCGCTCCGATGCCGACCAGGACAACAACCACCGCAAGGCGGACAGCTCGGCACGCGCCATCCGGGCGCAGCAGGACGCACAACGCATCAAATCCCTGCGCGCCAAGATTGACGCCATGATCAGCAGCAACGCCACGCTGAACGAGTACAAGTCCCAGATTCGCATCGACGTCACGCCCGACGGCCTGCAGATCCAGATCGTGGACGAGCAAAACCGGCCCATGTTCGACATCGGCAGTGCCATTCTGAAACCCTATATGCGCGACATACTGCGTGAAGTGGGGACCGCCATGGGTGGCGTGGAAAACCGCATCAGCCTGGCTGGCCACACGGACTCCGCCCCCTACGGCAACGGCGACCGAGGCTATAGCAACTGGGAACTTTCCTCGGACCGGGCCAACGCCTCGCGCCGCGAACTGGTGGCCGCCGGCATGCCCGATGACAAACTGGCCCGCGTGGTCGGACTGGCAGCCAGTGACTTGCTCTACCTCGACAAGCCACGCGCCCCGCAAAATCGCCGCATCACCATCACCGTGCTGACCCATGAGGCCGAAGAACGTCTCTTGGGGAAAAACGCGATCAAGGAAACCATTGAACCTGCCGATAAGCAGGACAATCCTGTACCTGCAACGCCGTCTTCGTGACAATTTGTCGCGTAGGATGCGCGCAGGCACATCGCTGAAAACTGAGCTATTTCGACCGAAAGGGTCCTCCCGTGGCCAATGCCCTTCGCTTTTTGATTGTTGACGACTTTTCCACCATGCGCCGCATCGTGCGCAACCTGCTCAAGGAGAGCGGCTTCACAGAGGCAGATGAAGCCGAAGACGGTGTGGTGGCACTGCACAAGCTGCGCAACAGCAAGTTCGACTTTGTGGTGACGGACATCAACATGCCCAATATGAACGGCTTCCAGTTGCTGACCGAAATCAAGGCCGACGAAAAGCTCAAACACCTGCCCGTGTTGATGGTGACGGCGGAAGCCCGCAAGGAAGACATCGTGGCCGCCGCACAAGGTGGCGCCGCCGGCTACATCGTCAAGCCTTTCACCAAGGCCACGCTGGAAGAGAAAGTCAACCTGGTATTGAAAAAGATGGGGATGTAATCCCATGTCTGAAGCGCCGACTCCACCTCTCCCCGGCAGCTATGACCAGGGTGACGTCCACAACAAGTTGGGACTGCTCACCCGCCAATTGCACAACTCGCTGCGCGAGCTGGGTTACGCCGAACGCCTGCGCGACTCGGTGGACGCCCTGCCCGATGCGCAAAGCCGGCTGACCTATATCGCCCGCCTGACTGGCGAAGCCGCCGAAAAAGTGCTGGGCATTGTGGATACGGCCAAGGACGAGCACACCGGAATCGTGCAGCAAACCCAGCTGATGCGTGAGGCCCTGGTGGCCGATCCGGTGGCGGCGGTGGCCAAGGGCACGGTCATGAACCACCTTGAAGCCATGGACGCCGCCAATGCGCGCCTGGACAGCCACCTGACCTCCATCATGATGGCCCAGGACTTTCACGACCTGACCGGCCAGGTGATCGCCAAAGTGGTGCAGCTGACCTCCAACCTGGAGCAGCAGCTGGTGGATCTGCTGCTGCAGACCGCCCCCACCCACAGCGCTCCGGCGTCGGCCGCCGTGCTGGCCACCATCGTGGAAGAGCCCGCAGAGGCCCCGCCGCTTGAAGTCACCGCCGACGGCCACCCAGCGCTGCAAGGCCCCGTGGTCGACCCGGAGAACACCCCCAATGTGGTGACCTCTCAGTCGGAAGTGGACGACTTGCTGGCCAGCCTGGGCTTTTAAGCCTGGCGCTCTTTTTGCGCACACCGCTGCAGCCCCAGGCCGCAGCACCAACATCAAAATACGACTGCAAGGCGCTTGCATAAAGCGTAAGCAGCTCATATTTTCAGAGCATCGCAGCACCCGCTGCGCCCCACCCCTAGCAGACTCTGGCCGCCGCCCAAACCCATGGGCGCCGAAATAGCGCAGCGTCTGCCCCGCTTTTCATGGCATCTCGCCGCAGCCCGCTGCGGACAATGGCACGGACATTCCCACGTGCCGCCATGGAATCCAGCCAAGACAAAAACCTACCCGCTACCGAGCGAAAACTGCAGAAGACCCGCAAAGACGGTCAGGCTGCACGCTCGCGTGACCTCTCGCACCTGAGTGTGCTGGGCATGGGTGCGCTGGTGGTTTTGTTCGGCGGCCCCACCATGGTGCGTCACATGCATGAAGCCATGCTGCGCCAGTTCTCCTTCAACGCCAGCATCGTGCGTGCGCCCCAGCAAATGGTGGAGCGGCTGGGCGACATGGCCAGCGTGGGTCTGGTGGCCGTGCTGATCCTGGCCACGCTGATCTCGACCGTCTCCATCATCAGCGCCGTCATGGCTGGCGGCTGGGTGTGGAGCCTCAAGCCCATCACCCCCCAGTTCAACCGCGTCAACCCGCTGTCCGGCATCAAAAACCTGCTGTCCATGCAACAGCTGGTGACGGCCGCCAAAAACGTGCTGCTGACCACGGTGCTGGCCTGGGTCAGCTGGATGTATCTGCGCTCCGGCATTCCCGAGCTGGCCATGCTGCCGCTGCAGCCCAGCAGCTCGGCCCTGGCCAAGGTGGGCGACTGGATCGCCGGCGGCGTGACGCTGATGCTGCTGGTGGTGTTTCTGGTCGTCATCATCGACATCCCTCTGCAGAAATTCCTGTTCCTGCGCCGCCTGAAGATGAGCCACCAGGAAGTCAAACAGGAACACAAAGAATCCGAAGGCAGCCCCGAAGTCAAGGGCAAGCTGCGCCAGAAGCAGCGTGAAGTGGCACACCGCGCCTCCGTGGGCCGCGTGCCCAAGGCCGATTTTGTGGTCACCAACCCCACCCACTACGCCGTGGCCCTGCGCTATGACGAAGCCAGCATGGCCGCACCCCAGGTGGTGGCCATGGGCGCCGACCTGGTGGCGCTGAAGATCCGTGAAGTGGCCAAGGCCCATGAAATCCCGGTGCTGGAGTCCCCCATGCTGGCCCGCGCGCTCTACGCCCATGCCGAGCTGGACCAATCCATTCCCTCCACCCTGTACACCGCTGTGGCACAGGTGCTGGCCTATGTCTACCGCCTGAAAGCGGCGTTGCACGGCGATGGCCCGCCACCAGGCGAGCTAACCCAGCCCCATGTCCCGCCTGAGCTGGACCCCCACCACAAGCCGTCACCGTCACCCCAATCCACCATGGAAAGCCCTGCAGCATGAACACCGCCGCACTCAAAAAACAGATGCAGCAATGGACAGGCACCCATGGGGCCGCGGTCCAGGGCCTGGCCGCGCCCATCCTGGTGATCGCCATCCTGGCGCTGATGGTGCTGCCCATCCCCACCTGGATGCTGGACACCTTCTTCACGCTGAACATCGCCATCGCCCTGATGGTGATGATGGTGGCGGCCTACATGATCAAGCCGCTGGACTTCGCGGCCTTTCCCTCGGTGCTGCTGCTCACCACATTGATGCGCCTGTCGCTGAACGTGGCATCCACCCGGGTGGTGCTGATGGAAGGCCACACCGGTCCCGGTGCAGCAGGTGCGGTGATCGAGGCCTTCGGTCACTTCCTGATTGGCGGCAACTTCGCCGTGGGTCTGATCGTGTTCGCCATCCTGGTGGTGATCAACTTCGTGGTGATTACCAAGGGTGCGGAGCGTATTGCCGAAGTCTCGGCCCGCTTCACCCTGGACGCCATGCCCGGCAAGCAAATGGCTGTGGACGCCGACCTGAATGCCGGCCTGATCGACGAGGCCGAGGCCAAGCGCCGCCGCCTGGAAGTGCAGGAAGAAGCCAACTTCTTCGGCTCCATGGACGGCGCCTCCAAATTCGTGCGTGGTGACGCCATTGCCGGCATCTTGATTCTGGTGATCAACATCTTCGGCGGCTTCATCATCGGCATGGCCCAGCACGGCCTGTCGGCGGGTGATGCGGCCAATAGCTACATCCTGCTGGCCGTGGGTGACGCCCTGGTGGCACAGATTCCCGGCCTGCTGATCTCGGTGGCTTCGGCCATGGTGATCTCGCGCGTGGGCAAGGACGCAGACACCGGCAAGCAGATCGCCTCCCAGATGTTCATGTCGCCGCGTGCCCTGGGCATTACCGGCGCCATCCTGATCATGTTGGGCCTTATTCCCAACATGCCCCATCTGGTGTTCCTGTCCATGGGCTCGGCCTTTGGCTATGCCGCCTGGATGATCCACCGCAAAAAGCAGCAGGCCTCGTCCGAGTCCAGCGGCGAAAGCCAGAAGCAAGCCGCCGTGGCCCAAGCCCAGCAAGACAGCGAAGCCACCTGGGACGATTTGCAGCCCGTGGACCTGCTGGGCCTGGAGCTGGGCTACCGCCTGATCGCCTTGGTGGACAAGAGCCGCCAGGGCGACCTGCTGACCCGCATCAAGGGCGTGCGCCGCAAGTTCGCCCAGGAAGTGGGCTTTCTGCCCCCGGCCGTGCATGTGCGCGACAACCTGGAACTCAAGCCCAGCGCCTACCGCATCACCTTGCGCGGCGTGATGGTGGGCGAGGGCGAGGCCTTCCCCGGCATGTACCTGGCCATCAACCCGGGCGGCATCAGCACACCGCTGATTGGCACCCCCACCACCGACCCCGCTTTCGGCCTGCCGGCCCACTGGATCGACGAGCGCCAGAAAGAAGCCGCGCAAATGGCTGGTTTTACCGTCGTTGATTCGGAAACCGTCATGGCGACGCATTTGTCACACTTGATGCAAGTCCAGGCCTCCAAGCTGCTCAGCCGTACCGAAGTGCAGCAGCTGGTGGAGCATGTCGCCAAGCTGGCCCCCAAGCTGATCGAAGAAGTCATTCCCAAAATGGTGTCCATCACGACGTTCCAAAAAGTACTCCAGCTGCTGCTGGAGGACTCGGTGCACATCCGTGACATCCGCACCATCATCGAGACGCTGGCCGAGCATGCAGGCAGCACCCAGGACCCCGCCGAACTGGCCCGCCGCGTGCGCATTGCGCTGTCGCCGGCCATCGTGCAACAGATTTACGGCCCGACGCGCGAGCTCAACGTCATTGCCATCGAACCCGGTCTGGAGCGCCTGCTGGTGCAGGCACTGGCCAACCCCAGCGCTCCGTCGCTGGACCCGGGCGTGGCCGACGTGCTGACCCAGCGCGCCGCCGAAGTGGCCAACCGCCAGGAAGAAATGGGCTTGCCCGCCTGCCTGCTGGTTCCCGATTCCATTCGCAACACCATTTCCAAGCTGGTACGTCGTGTCGCGCCCCGTCTGCAGGTGCTCGCCCACAGCGAAATCCCCGAGACGCACACCATCCGCATTGGCCCCATCCTTAAAGGTGCATCCGCATGAACATCCAACGCTTTACCGCCCCCACCTCCCGCGAGGCCCTGGCCAAAGCACGGGCTGTCTTCGGAGAAGGCACATTGATTCTGTCCAACCGCAGCACCGCTACGGGTGTGGAAGTCATGGCCACGTCGGAAGACGGCCTGGGCAAGCTGGACCAGAACAGCCGCCCCAGCTCGCGTCTGCAATCTGCCATCCAGGCTCGCGAGGCCGAGGAAACCCGAGCCCCCAAGGTCATGAAGGCTTCGCCCCAGCAAAGCGTGGCCGAAGACACCGAGCAGCTGGCCATGAGCACCCTGTCCTTCCAGGACTATGTGCGCGAACGCATGCTGCGCCGCCGTGGTGCCAACCCCGGCATGGAAGATGAAGCCACTGCCGAGCTGCCCACCTTTGCCCGCAAGAACCGCCTGGACGCCGTGCGCGATAGCGCCCCCCTGCCCACAGCGCCCACGGTGCTCAAGCACAACCCGCTGCGCGGCCTGGCCGTGGAGCTGCCCGTGGAGCCACGCAAGAACGCTGCCGCCATGGCCCCCGTCGCCGGCACCCAGGTGATGAACGAGCTGCAGTCCATGAAGGACTTGATCGAAGAGCGTTTCAACACCCTGTCCTGGCTGAACCAGACCCAGCGCAGCCCGCTGCACTCCAATCTGATGGTCAAGCTCATCCGCGCCGGCTACTCGCCCGCACTGGGCCGTGCCCTGCTGGAACGCATGCCCCAGAGCGCCGGCCCTGCCGAAGCCCTGCGCTGGCTGATGGGCGTGCTGGAACGCAATCTGCACACCGACGCCAAGCAGGCGCCTATTTACGAAACCGGCGGCGTCTTCGCCCTGGTGGGTGCCACCGGCGTGGGCAAGACCACGACGGCTGCCAAGCTGGCCGCCCTGTGCGCTCAGGTACACGGCGCCCACAACGTGGGCCTGATCACCCTGGACACCTACCGCGTCGGCGGCCATGAGCAGCTGCGCGCCTACGGCCGCATGCTGGGTGTAGTGGCCCATCTGGCCCACGACAAGGCGGCGCTGCAAGATCTGCTGAGCCTGCTGTCCGGCAAGAAGATGGTGCTGATCGACACCACCGGCGTGGCCCCCCGTGACCCGCGCAAGGACGACATTCTGAACGTGCTGGACCTGCCGCGCGTGCAGCGCCTGCTGGTGCTCAACGCCGGCAGCCAGGGCGACACCCTGGACGAAGCCCTGGGCGCCTTCAAGAGCGAAGGCTGCAAGCAGACCATCCTCTCCAAGGTGGACGAAGCCGTGAAGCTGGGCCCTGCGCTGGACGCCCTGGTGCGCCACCAGATGCAGCTGCGCGGCATCACCAACGGCCAGCGCGTGCCTGAAGACTTCGAGCGCGCCAACGCCTCGGAACTGGTTGCCACCTCCATGCGCACCCAAAGCCGCTCGGCCTTTGACCCATCGGCACTGGACCTGGACTTCTTCTTCGCGGAATCGCCGCGCAGCGCCGGAGCCCTGCATGCTTGAGCACAGCCTCCACCAAGGCGACGGCCTGCAATGGCAAGGCCCGGCATCGCAGCTGCGTGTGCTCAGCGTGCTCCCTGGCGGCGACATGGCTGGCACCCAGGATCTGTGGGCGGCCTGCGCGCTTTTGCAGCAACAGGGCTACCCCGTGGTGGTGCTGGATGGCACGCAAAAGGAAACCACCGAATCTCCCGGCCTGCAGGATCTGCTGCAGCCCCACAGCGGCACCGGCTTTGTCGCCCTGCCCGTGGGGCATGAGGCCAGCCACAGCGTGGCCACCCTGCCCGCCGCGCGCGGCCTGGTGCAACTGGCCCACCGTGCACGCCAGCAAGGTGTGCGCGCCCTGGATTTGCTGCACCGCCACCTACGCAACCACGCACTGGTGGTGATCGTGGCGCCGGAACTGCTGCTCAGCCCCGTGCTGCAAGGTGCTACCCGCCCACCGCTGCTGATGGTGCCTGCCCAGGGCCGCAATGTGCTGCGCAGCTACCGTGCGCTCAAGCACACGCTGATGCATGCCGGCCTGACCGCCAAGCTGGTCACCATGAGCCCGGACACCGGCATCGCACACAATCTGCAAATGGTGGTCAAGTGCGCCATGCACCACCTGCATGTGGAGCCGCTGGTGATGCAGCTCAACCCCCAGCATCCCCGGCAACTGCAACGTTGGTCGCTACAATGCTTAGAGCAAGCCGAGCCTGTGGCACCGCCACAGACGGCTGTTCATACCGAGTGGAGCCACTGATCTGATGTACACCGCCCATGGCCAGCTTGATAGAGACGCGCTGATTCGCCAGCACGCCCCGCTGGTGCGCCGTATCGCCCACTACATGATCGCCAAGTTGCCACCGAACGTGGAACTGGACGATCTGATTCAGGTGGGCATGATCGGCCTGGCCGAGGCGTTGTCGCGCTACGAAAGTGCGCAGGGCGTTCAGTTTGAAACCTTTGCCAGCCAACGCATCCGCGGCGCCATGCTCGATGAGCTGCGCGAGAACGACTGGATGAGCCGCAGCTCGCGCAAGGGCCAGAAAGACATTGAAGTCACCATCCGCCGGCTGGAGCAAACGCTGGGCCGCGCGCCCCGCGAATCCGAAATCGCCGACGCCATGGCGCTGTCGCTGGACGACTACCAAAGCCTGCTGAGCAAGGTGCGCGGCACCCAGCTGTTCTATCTGGAAGATCTGTCCCCCGGCCAGGACGACGAGGAAAGCTTTCTCGACCGCTATGTGGCCGACAACAGCGCCGACCCCATGGCCATGCTGCGCGACCACCGCCTGCGTGCCGCCCTGGTGGAAGCCATCGACAGCCTGCCCGAACGTGAAAAATACGTGATGGGCATGTACTACGAGCACGATATGAATCTCAAGGAGATTGCCGCCGTGCTGGAAGTGACCGAGTCGCGCGTCTGCCAGCTGCACAGCCAGGCCATTGCGCGCTTGCGCACCAAGATGCGGGCGCATTAAGCACCACACTCCCTGAGCGGCTACGCCGCTTCCCCCTCTCTGGCTGCGCCGGAGGAGGACGGCACCTGCGCTGCGGGGCGGCCCTTGCGCGGTGCCCCTGAGCTGGGCCGCGCCAGTTGCATACGCAGTGCCAGACATCACCAAGATGGCTGCTGAAAAACCGTAGCATTCGTAGCCATTGCCGCTTGTGTTTGCGCTGTAAAAACAACGCAAACGCATAACCCATAAGCTATCAACGCTCACAAAAAAGCCAGCGCATGCGCTGGCTTTGGTGTTTCTGGGCAGTCGCGCCGCTGTGCGGCGCTTAGCCGCTGATGTGGTAAAGCTTGGACACCGAGGCGCGATTGCCCTGAGGACCAGAGGCGCCCACATCGCCATAGGTATGGGCGTCGCGCTGCTGCGGCACCAGGGCCTGGGCCTGCTGGGTGGTGATGGCGCCCAGGCGCACCAGATGTTCGCGCTGCAAGGCCACGGTCTGGGAGATGCGCTGCATGCGCTGTATCGCTTCGGGGGTGAATTGCTCGGGGGCGTACTGCTGGGCCAGCCCAGAGAAAGCCACCATGCAGGAGCGAAGGCCTTCCACCGCCTCGTCCACGGGCGGGGCGCCATCCTGGCGCTCCAGGGCGGCAGTGACCAGCTGGAGCAGGCCCTCTACATGACCAAGTGCTTCGTCGAGTTGCATGAAAAGGCTCCCGTAGATCAAAAAAAACAGTGCAGCAATTTTAGGGGCTGCCGAAAAAACCAAAACCCGCATGGCGCAGGCTCTACCGAAGGTCGGAAGGCAGAGCTGGCGAATGCGGGTCAGGGTGCGGAGAAAGCCCCCTGGAGGGTGGGCGCTACTCAGTTGGCAGGCGACTGCAGAAAGCTGCTGGTCTCGGACAGCAGCTTGTCGGCCACTGCACCCGCGTCCACTGTGAAGCTGCCGTTGGCAATGGCCTCACGCATGGCGCGGACCTTGGCGGCATCGATATCGCCCTGGGCCCTGTTGCTCACGCCCAGCGAGCGGGCCGAGTCCGACACCGTGACCGGCACGCCGGCAGCGGCGGTCTGGGTGCTGCGCTGCAGGGTTTCGCCGGCCGTACCGGCCTTCTTCTCTGCAGCGGAGAGATTCTGATTTTGTTGCAGCTGCGTCAGCAGCTCTGTATTTTGTCCGACCTTCATATATGTGCTCCAGCGCCCTGTCAGGGGCTTGTTATCCAGTCTATCGGCGGGCCGCCAAAAAACTTAAGCATTTATTTCTGAAGTGGTACACAGGGCTACTGCCCCACGACCACATCTCCTTGCGCATTGACAGTGCCGGAAACAATCCGGCCATTATCCATGCGAACCCGCACTGTCTGCCCCTGTCCGCCAGCGGCCATGGCCTGGCCCGTAGAGGTCACGACAAAGCCATTGCCTACCGCCAGCACCTTGACCTGCGCGCCAGACCGGAACTGCAGCGGTGGTCGCACCATGCCCTGGCGCAGAGTCTGGCCAGCCATCATGGGTCGGGCCGCCGTCTGCCCCACCCAATCCTCGGGCTGAGCGATCACGGAAGCGGTCTCTGCCGCCCAATCCACTTCGGACTGGGTCGCGTCCTGCATCTCCAGGGTTTCCCCCATGCTGACGTTGTTGGAAAGCACCCATGCCGGGCCCCATGCCTTGACGGTGACCGGCAGGAAAACATTCCACAGCCGGCTGCCTTCCAGGCAGCGGATGGCGATACGGGTCCGCCCCCAGAGCTTGGAGCCATTGGGGAGATAAGGCTCCATGCGTGCGCATGCAGCCAGATTCAGTCGGGGGTCCAGGCGTCCGATCTCCACTTCCATGCGCAGCGGCAGATCCTGGCTCTGCCCCCCTTGCGGGACGGCGCCTTGCAACCAGTCGCGGCTGACCTGCTCCAGGCTTTGCTGCGGCTGGGCTACCGCCCCCAGCGCCACAGCCCCCAGGACCGCAACCACCCCACGCCGCCACCAGGCAACAGTGAATGAGATGGACGGGATCTGGAAACCAGGCATTGCGGCGACGCTTTCGATAGTGGGTAGAGAGAACGCTCCCTTCCTTTTCGGAGCAGTCCCAACAATGTAGTGGCAAGCCCACCGGCACAAACCCCGGAACTGCAGCCCCCTCCCCCGCTTCTTCGCGCTTTAGAAAAAACACCCGGTTTTCATAATCAGTCCACTTCCCGCGTCCTTTCGATGCGTGGATGCTTTTCTATTGCACAGCGAGGGACACATGCTCGACAAAATGACCGGCGGATTAGGTTTCCACAGCGACGCTCTGGTGCTGCGCGCCGAGCGTCAGCGCGTGATCTCCAGCAATATCGCCAATGCGGATACCCCTGGCTATGTGGCCCGGGACTTCGACTTCGCCCAGACCCTGCGTTCTGCCACCGGGCAGACCTCGCAGTTGGTACAGCAGCAGCGCGCCGGCAGCGTCAGCCACGCCGGCCATATTCCGCTGCCTGCCGCCAAGACCGGGCACAACCAGGATGCCCGCCTGGGCTACTCCATTGCCTCACAACCGGCACTGGACAACAACACCGTGGACCTGGACCGTGAGCGGGCCAATTTCGTGGACAACGCCGTGCGCTATGAAGCCACGCTGCGCTTCCTGAATGGCCAGTCCAAGACCATGCTCAGCGCCATTACCGGCCAGTAAAACCACGTCCCCGAGGGAAACACACCATGTCCATGTTCTCCATCTTCAGCGTCTCCGGCAGCGCCATCAGCGCGCAGTCGCAGCGCCTCAACGTCGTGGCCTCCAACCTGGCCAACGTGGATGCCGTCGCCGGCCCCAACGGCGATGTCTACAAGGCCCGTGAAGTCGTCTTCCAGACCGCGCCCATGGGCAAGGAAGGCGCCGCAGGCGTCAAGGTCGTGGGCATCGAGGAAGACCAGACCCCTGGCCGCCGCATCCACAACCCCCAGCACCCGCTGGCCGACGAGCAGGGCTATGTGACCCACTCCAACGTGAATGCCGTGGACGAGATGGTCAACATGATCTCCGCATCACGCTCCTACCAGAACAACGTGGAAGTGATGAACACCGCCAAGACGCTGCTGCTCAAGACGCTGCAGCTCGGCCAGTAATCCTTCGCAAGAAAGCAGGACAGCATGATCAACGGCGTCAATAACAACACCGGCAGCGGCAACGCTGCCTCTGGTGCCAAGAACGGCACCTCGGCCGCAGAGATGCAGGACAAGTTCCTGACCCTGCTGGTCGCCCAGCTGAAGAACCAGGACCCCACCAACCCCATGGACAACGCCCAGCTGACCTCGCAAATGGCGCAGATCAGCACGGTGAGCGGCATTGAAAAGCTCAACGAAACCGTCAGCAGCGTGACCAGCCAGTTCAGCCAGATGCAGATGCTGCAAGGCAGCAGCCTGATTGGCCACACGGTGCTGACCGAGGGCAACGGCCTGGCACTGACCGACAAGGGCGAGGGCACGGCTGCCTTCGAGCTGGCAGGCAAGGCCGCCAATGTGACCGTCACCATCACCAATGGCGCCGGCGAGCTGGTGGACACCGTCGAACTCAGCAATATGAACGCTGGCCGCAACTACTTCACCTGGGACGGCAGCAAGTACGAAGGCGACAAATCCAACCTGAAATACAACGTCAAGGCCACCAATGCCAACAGCGTCGTCAAGGTCACACCGCTGACCGCCAGCAACGTGGTGGCTGCCACCGTGAGCGGCGGCAAGCTGGTGCTGGAGCTCGGCAACGGCACCACCGTTGACTACAACAAGGTTCAGTCCGTTTTCTAAGGCCCAAGGCCTGTCTCACCCTATTCACCAGGAGCACACACCATGGGCTTTTATCACGGTCTCTCCGGCTTGAACGCCTCCAGCAAAAGCCTGGACGTCATCGGCCACAACATCGCCAACGGCAACACCACGGGCTTCAAGGGCTCGCGCGCCGAATTCAATGAAATGGTGGCCAGCGCCATGGGCGCTGCCAGCGGCAACAACACCGGCATCGGTGTGAGCGTGGCGGCCGTGACCCAGCAGTTCAGCCAGGGCGTCATCACCCCCACCAACAATGGCCTGGACATGGCCATCGACGGCGATGGCTTCTTCGTGGTCAACACCACCAGCGGCACGGCCTACACGCGTTCCGGCAACTTCCAGCTGAACAAGAATGGCGACCTGGAGACCGTCAACGGCGACAAGGTCATGGGCTACACCGTGGACCCCCTCACCGGCCTGCGCAACAGCGTGACGCTGGGCCCCATCACCTTCCCCACGGGCGCCCCCATTCCTGCCAAGCAGACCACCAGCATCAGCTACGTCCTGAACCTGGACGCCCGCGCCAACCTGGCCGCCGGCGACAGCTCGGCCACCCCACCCATCGCGCCCACACCCCGCGCCGCCATTGGCACCTCGCTGCAGGTGTTTGACAGCCTGGGCGTGGCCCACCCCGCTTCGGTGTACTTCGAAAAGACTGGCCCCAATACCTGGGAGGTCTATGACAGCCTCACGGCCACCGACCCCATCGGCGAGTTGAAGTTCAACACGGACGGCACCCTGGCCAGCGCCACACCGACCGCTCCCGCGACCGCATTCCAGCTGACCATCAACCCGACCACGGGCGCCAGCGCTCCTTTCTCCGTGAATCTGGACCTGAGCAAGAGCACCCAGTTCGGCAGCGCCTGGTCGGTGGCCAAGGCCACCCAGGACGGCTATGCCTCGGGCGAGCTGACCGATGTCAACGTGTCCAAGGACGGCACCTTGATGGCCTCGTATTCCAACGGCATCACCCGTGCGGAAGCCCAGATCGCCCTGGCCAAGTTCACCAATTCCCAAGGCCTGATTCCCGACGGCAACAACAACTGGATAGCCTCCAACGACTCCGGCCCCGCCGTCTACGGCAGCGCCACCAGCGGCAACTTTGGCAACATCCAGGGCAAGGCACTGGAGCAATCCAACGTCGACATGACGGCCGAGCTGGTGAACATGATGACGGCCCAGCGTGCCTACCAGGCCAATGCCCAGACCATCAAGACCCAGGACCAGATCTTCTCGACCCTGGTCAACCTGCGCTAAGCGCTGATACCTCACAGGAGCCCAGACCATGGACCGCATCATCTACACCACCATGACCGGCGCCAACGCTGCCAGCCAGCGCATGGCGGTGCTGTCCAACAACCTGGCGAATGCCTCGACCACAGGCTTCCGCGCGGAGATGTCCACCTTCCGCTCGGTGCCGGTGCAAGGGCAGGGCTCCACCACCCGCGTGTTTGCGCTGGACGCCACCTCCGGCCGCCTGGATACGCCCGGCCCGGCGCTGACCACGGGCAAGAACACCGATTTGATGGCCCGGGACAACGCCTGGTTCACCGTGCAGGGTCTGGACGGCCTGGAGGCCTACACCCGCAACGGCGCACTGGAAGTGACCGACCAGGGCGAGCTGGTGACCGCCACCGGCCTGCCCATTCTTTCCGACGGTGGCGCCCCCATCGTCGTGCCGCAAAACGCCAAGGTCAGCTTTGGCGGCGACGGCACCGTGGTGGCCACCATTCCCGGCCAGCAGCCGCTGAACATTGCGCGCCTGAAGATGGTGACGCCCACCGCCGACCAGCCCATTCAGCGCAGCGATGACGGCCTGTTCCGCGGCGTGGATGGCGACCTGCCTTTTGACGCCAATGCCCGCGTGCTGCCCGGCGCGCTGGAAGGATCGAACGTGAACGCCGTCGAAGAGATGGTGGGCATGATCGCCGCCTCACGCCAGTTCGAGCAGCAAATCAAGATGCTGCAGACCTCCGAAGCCAACGACAAGACTGCCAGCCAGCTGCTGAGCATGAACGGCTAAGCCGCCGTCCCACGCACCACCGATTAAGGATACTTTGCCATGATGAATTCTCTGTGGATTGCCAAGACCGGCATGCAGGCCCAGCAGACCAATATGGATGTGGTCTCGCACAACCTTTCCAACGTCTCGACCACCGGCTACAAGCGCCAAAGCGCCGTGTTCGAAGACCTGATCTACCAGAACCTGCGCCAGGTCGGCTCCCAGGCCACCGAGCAAAACGTGCTGCCCACCGGCATGCACCTGGGCCTGGGCGTGCGCACCGTGGCCACCACGCGCAACTTCACCCAGGGTACACCGCTGGAATCGGGCAAGGACCTGGACGTGGCCATCAGCGGCGACGGTTTCTTCCAGATCCAGATGCCCGATGGCACCACGGCCTATACCCGCGACGGCACCTTCACCAAGAACGGCACGGGCCAGCTGGTCACGGCCGGCGGCTACCCGCTGCTCGATGGCATCACCGTGCCGCAGAACGCCACCAAGATCGCCATCAGCAAAACCGGCGGTGTGGAGTTCTTTGCCGGCAGCACCAGCATTGGCACGGCGCAAATCACCACGGCATCCTTCATCAACTCCGCCGGCCTGGAGCCGCTGGGTGAAAACCTGTTCCGCGAGACCCCTGCCTCGGGCACGCCCCAGACTGGCACGCCTGGCAACAACAATCTGGGCACCATCATGCAGGGCTTTCTGGAGTCGTCCAACGTGAACGTGGTGGAAGAGCTGGTCGCCATGATCCAGACCCAGCGCGCCTACGAAATGAACTCCAAGGCCATCTCCACCAGCGACCAGATGCTGGCCAAGCTCTCGCAGCTCTGATGCCTCTGCTGCTTTCTTTGAGTGAGCTGCCATAGCGCACACAGCAAGGTTTTCAGGTGAGATTCACCTTGAAAACCTTGTTTTGCTTGCACATCACGCTCCTGTTTTTGCGAATGGAATGTTTGCCATGACCACGCCCCAGCGCCCCTACTCTCTTTCGCCCACCGCCCTCAAGGTCTGGTACTCCAGCGTCTGGATGACGGCGGCTCTGGTATTGACCGGCTGCGCCCCCCTCAACCAGCCGCCTCCCGTTGACCTGGGCCTGCCCACCCAGCCGCTGGCCGCTGCCGCCATTGCCGCGCCCGCTGCCCCCTCGGCCAACACCGGCGGCCTGTTCCAGAACAACCGCTACCGCCCTCCCTTTGAAAGCCGCAAGGCTCGCATGGTGGGCGATATCGTGACCATTGCCATCATCGAAAAGGTCACGGCCAGCCAGAAGCAGTCGTCCAGCGTCAATCGGAAGAACAATATGGAAATGGGCGTCACCGCCCTGCCCTTCATGAAGAAAGGCTCCAGCATTTTCGACAAGCTGGGCGCTGAGTTGGATAACAAAAACGACTTCTCCGGCGCGGGCGGCACCGAGAGTGCCAATGCCTTCACCGGCTCCATCACCACCACTGTCATCGATGTGCTGCCCAACGGCCATTTGATCGTGGCCGGCGAGAAGCAGATCGGCGTCAACCACAACGTCGATGTGCTGCGTTTCACCGGCACCGTCGACCCTTATATGCTGCAACCCAACAGCGTGATTCCGTCCACCCAGGTGGCCAATGTGCGCGTGGAGTCGCGCAGCCGCGGACAGCAGGGTTCGGCCCAGTCAATTGGCTGGTTGTCCTCGTTCTTTTTGGACTTTATGCCGTTCTGATCCTCTCCAGAATTGGGCAGTATGAAAGTACTGTCCATGCTCCCAAAGTTCCGCACAGCACCAGGCATTTTTTTGCTGATTGCCCTGTGCGGCACCCTGCTGGCACCCCCTGCACAAGCGCTTCGCATCAAGGAAGTGGCTGCCGTGCAAGGCGTGCGTAGCAACCAGTTGACCGGCTATGGCCTGGTCGTGGGCCTGGACGGCACCGGCGACCAGACCACGCAGATGCCCTACACCACCCAGACGCTGTCGAACTATCTGCAGCAAATGGGCATCACCCTCCCCTCCACCGCCAATATGAGCAATCTGCAGCTCAAGAACGTGGCGGCCGTGATCGTCACCGCAGAACTCCCCGCCTTCGCCACCCCCGGCCAGCAAATCGATGTGGTCGTGTCCTCCATGGGCAACTCCAAATCGCTGCGTGGCGGCACCCTGGTGGCCACGCCGCTGCGCGGCGCCGATGGCGAGATCTACGCCCTGGCCCAGGGCAATATGGTGGTGGGCGGTGCCGGCGCCTCGCAAGCCGGCTCCAAGGTGCAGATCAACCACCTGAGCGCCGGCCGCATTCCACTGGGTGGCCAGGTCGAACGCGCCGTGCCCTCGCCGCTGAATGACAACGACACCATCCGCCTGGGGCTGAACGCCACCGACTTCCAGACCGCCAGCAAGGTGGTGCTGGCCATCAACAACCGCCATGGCCAGGGCACGGCCCAGGCCCTGGATGGCCGCACGGTGGAAGTACGTGCACCGCAAAGCCCCAGCGCCCGCGTGAGCTTTATTGCCGACATCGAAGAGCTGACGCTGCAAAACAGCAAGCCCGCCGCCAAGGTGGTCATCAATGCCCGCACCGGCTCCATCGTGATGAACCAGGCCGTGACGCTGGGCCCCTGCGCCATTGCCCACGGCAATCTGGCCATCACCATCAATTCCACCCCCGTCATCAGCCAGCCAGGCCCGTTCTCGCAAGGCGGCCAGACCGTGGTGGCGGAAAAGGCCAACATCCAGCTGCGCCAGGAGCCGGGGGCCATCGTCAACATGCCCGCATCCTCGCAACTGGCGGATGTGGTGCGCTCACTGAACGCCCTGGGTGCCACGCCCCAGGATCTGCTGGCCATCTTGCAAGCCATCAAGGCCGCAGGTGCCCTGAACGCCGAACTGGAGGTGATATGAGCTCCCTCTCTTTTAACGCCAACAATGCGCTGGTCAGCGATGTGCAGTCGCTGCACTCGCTCAAGACCCAGTCGGGCGACCCCAAGGCCGCGCGCGAAGCCGCCAAGCAGCTGGAGTCGCTGTTCATGCGCGAGATGATCAAAAGCATGCGCGACGCGACCATGAAGTCGGGCATGCTCGAGAACTCCGCCACCAGCCTGGCCAACGATATGTATGACCAGCAGCTGTCGGTAGCCATGTCGGGCATGCCGCGCGGCCTGAGCGACTCCATCACTGCGCAGATCTCCCGCTCCATCGGCAAGGACAGCCTGGCCGCGGCCGATGTCACCGGCGAGATGAGCAGCCTGCTGGGCGATGACGATGCCCTGGCCCAGCGCCTGTCCTCCACCGTGAGCCTGGCCAGCCGCTCGGCCATGGCACAGTTGCCAGGCAGCAGCTGGGGCTCGCGCAGCACCGCCGTGGACGCCTACGCTCCCGCGCCCAAGGGGCGCGACAACTTTGTGCAATCCCATCTGCCTGCCGCGCAGCGCGTGGCCCAGGAATCCGGCATTCCAGCCAACTTCATGGTGGGCCAGGCCGGCCATGAAACCGGCTGGGGCAAGGGCGAAATCCGCCATAGCGATGGCAGCAACTCCTTCAATCTGTTCGGCATCAAGGCCGGCAAGGGCTGGAGCGGCAAGGTGGCCGAAATCACCACCACCGAATACATAGACGGCGTGCCCCGCAAGATCAAGGCCAAGTTCCGCGCCTATGACTCCTACGAGGACTCGTTCCGCGACTACGCCCGCCTGATCACCGAAAACCCACGCTATGCCCAGGCCGAAGCCGTGGCCGGCAGCGGCTCTGCCGCCGCCTACGCCCAGGCCCTGCAAAAAGCGGGCTACGCCACCGATCCCCAATACGCCAACAAGCTGAGTCGCGCCATCGAAAGTGCCGCAGCAGCGCAGCGCAGCAACCAAGCCTAAGGAAGCGACAGCATCATGAGCTTAATGAACGTCGGAGTCTCCGCCCTGACCGCCAACCAGGCTGCACTGCAGACCATTGGCCACAACATCGCCAACGTCAACACCAAGGGCTACTCGCGCCAGACCGTGGCCCTGGAGACCGTGGCCGGCCAAAACCGTGGCAACGGATTCATCGGCAACGGTGTGTCGGTGGCCTCGGTGATGCGCAACTACAGCGAGCTGCTGAACAAGCAATCCAACGCCGCCAATGCGGCCAGCGCGGCAGATGCCGCGCGCTCGCAGTCGCTGACGCAGATGCAGGACGTGTTCTCGGGCGGCGACTCCAGCCTGGGCTCGGCCGTCAGCAACATGATGAATGCCTTTTCCGACCTGCAGACCTCGCCCACCGACGCCTCCGCGCGCAACGTGGTGCTGGCGCGCATGTCCGAACTGGCCTCGCGCTTTCGCGCTTCCTCGGCCGCGCTGGAAGAGCAGGACTACACCACCAAGCTGCAGATCACCAACGATGTGAACCAGGTCAACAGCCTGGCCGTCCAGGTGGCCACCTTCAACACCCAGATCAGCCGTGCGCTGGCCAGCGGCCATTCGCCCAACGACCTGCTGGACCAGCGCGACCAGGTGATCCGCGAGATCAACCAGTATGTGAAAACCACCCAGGTGGAGGCCGATGACGGCTCCATCAACCTGTTTGTGGGCGGCAGCCAGCCTTTGGTGCTGGGCGCCAGCAGCGGCCAGCTCAGCGTCAGCGAAGCCACCAACTACCCCGGCAGCGGCAAGCTGGCCCTGTACTTCAGCCAGCCCGGCGGCGAGAAGGTGGAGCTCACGGCCAACATGGTGGCCGGTGGCGAAGTGGCAGGCCTGCTCAAGTTCAACAACGAAGACCTGGCCGAAGCCCGCAATCTGATGGGCCGCATGGCCCTGGCCATTGGCACCGAGCTGAACAAGCAGAACAAGCTGGGCCTGACGCTCAGCGGCGAACACGGCAGCGATCTGTTCTACCTGCCCACCAGCATGCCGGGGTACAGCAATATCCCGGGCTACGACCTGGGCACCCCCTCGGCCTCGGTGGCTTTCACCGACACCCACGCCCTCGTGGCCTCGGACTACAAAATCGTCTTCGGTGCCAACCACCCCGCCGACACCAAGATCGTGCGCCTGTCCGATGGCAAGACCCGTTCGCTGGGCGATCCTGCGCTGAACTACACCACCACCGGCACCAACTCCACCTTTACCGTGGATGGCCTGACCTTCACGCTGGACGCCACCGCCAATGCCGGCGCCGATGGCCAGAGCATTCTGTTCAAGCCCTTCAGCTCTGCCGCCAGCGACATCAAGGCCCTGGTCTACACCCCGGCCGATCTGGCCGTGGCCAACCCGGTGTCCGCCGCCATCAACCAGGACAACAAGGGCACGCTGCAGCTGTCCCAGCTCAAGGCCGTGGGCACCGGAGTGCCTGCCGTTGGCACGCCCGTGACACTTACCTTCAGCATCGACGCCACCGGCAAAATCCTCTACGACTACAACGGCAACACCAGCGGCCCACAGCCCTACCAGTCGGGCAAGCCCATCACCATCGATGGCTGGCAGATCACCCTGGCCGGCACCCCCCAGGCGGGCGACAAGGTGGAGGTGAGCAATGCCCTGGAGCCCTCCCTGGGCGACAGCTACAAGCGCAACGCCGGCAATGCCACGGCCTTTTTGGACCTGCGCGACGCCAAGATCTTTGACGGTGGCACCGCGCTCACCGACGGCTTCTCTTCGGCCATGGCCGTGGTGGGCACGCGCACGCAAAGCGCCCAGTACGCGGCCGAGCTGTCGGCCAGCGTGGCTGCCAGCCTGGAGGGCGATCGCACCGCCGTCTCCGGCGTCAACCTGGACGAAGAGGCCGCGCGCCTGATGCAGTTCCAGCAGGCCTACCAGGCCTCGGCCAAGGTCATCCAAACCGCCCAAAGCCTGTTCGACAGCGTGCTCAACGCCGTCAACCGCTGATATCCCTAGGAGTTCCCCATGGCCAATGTCAACCGCTACAGCACGGCAACCCTGTACACCAACACCATCAACCAGCTCAGCAAGCAGCAAAAAGACCTGTCGGACCAGATCGAGCATGTGTCCGCCAAGCGCAAGGTGCTGCGTGCCAGCGATGACCCCGTGGCGGCCGCCCAGGCCGAGCGCGCCCGCACCCGCATGACCCGCCTGGAAACCGACCAGCGCGCCCTGGATGCCCAGACCGCCACCGTCACCTATGGCGAATCCAGCCTGGGTGAAGTGGTCGATGCGCTGCAGAAATTCCGCTCCCTGACGATTGATGCCGGCAACGGCACGTTCACGCAGACCGAGCGCGATGCCCTGGTGCAGCAGATGGAAAGCCTGCGCAGCCAGATCCTGGGCTATGCCAACCGCACGGACAGCAACGGCCTGCCCCTGTTCCGCGGCCTGGACAGCAAGGAAGAGATCATCTCGGGCAAGTACAACTACGACGGTCAGCCCGGCCAGCAAGGCAGCAGCGGCAGCTACGGCATTGCCAGCAGCCTGGATGGTGCCCTGGCCTTTATGAACGGCTCCACCGGCAACGGCGTGCTGGCCGTGGAGCTGGGTGTGGAAGTCACCCCTGCCACCACGCCGCCCACCTATACCCCCAACCAGGGCAAGGCCTGGAGCACGGTGGGCACTATCAAAGACCCATCCGCCGCTGCAGCCTTTGTCGGACCCCAGACCATCAAGTTCAGCGTTGATGCCAGCGGCGCCACCACCTACAGCGTGGTGGACAGCGCTGGCGCGCCAGTCAATGACACGGCTGGCAACCCCATGACCAACCTGGCCTATAAGTCGGGCGATGCCATCCGCGTGGGCGGCATGGACATGGTGATCTCCGGCGTGCCCGCCAATGGCGACGGCTTCACCGTCAAGCAAAGCGAGCGCACCGACCTGTTCTCGGTGATGGACAGCGCCATTGCCACGGCCCGCAACAGCGGCAAGATGGATGGAAAAACCGCTTTTGGCGAGCTGGCCCATGGCCTGGCCAAGGCCCAGGCAGAAATCGATACCGCGCTCAACCGTGTGTCTACCGTTCGCAGCTATGCTGGTGACTTGATGGCCCAGTCGGATCGCATCGGCGAAACCCTGCTGGCCCGCAACGAGCAGATGGCGGCCCAACGCGCTGCGGCGGAAGACATGAACGATTCGGAATACATTGCAGCCATCGCCCGGTTGCAAAATCAGCAGGTCACCGTGTCTGCTGCCATGCAGTCCTACGCCTCCATCCAGAAGCTGTCGCTGTTCAACTTCATCAACTGATAAATACCGCCCCCGTATCGCCCCATGGTTCAGTCTGCGCTCACCTCCTTGGCCCTGGGCTACCGGCCCCTGTGGAATGCCGACCGCAAGCTGGCGGGCGTGCAATTGTTTATGCACGAAGATGGGGGCGAGCAACCCGACGTGCCGCATTTTCTGCGCATGCTGCAGGAAATGTGGTCGCCCACGGCGCCGCAGCTGATTCTGTCGCCGCAGCAGCGCCATTTGCTGGTGCTGCTGCTGGAACACACGCCGCAAAACCCCTATTTGCTGGTCGAGGTGCGCGGCGAATGGCTGGCCGACTCGGCCCTCTACACCCTGGTGCAACGTGCCCAGGCGCGCGGCGTGCGCCTGGTGTGGCGCGGCGCGCTGGACGCGCTGCCTGACGCCGACAGCGCCCGCTGGTTCAGCTCCAGCATGCTGCACCTGGCACCGCAGGATGCGGTGCAGCTGATGCAGTTGCACCCCGACGCACCCCTGCCCCCGCACCTGGCCTTGCTGGACGGGCAGATGTACGAGGATTTGCACAGCCGCGCCATCATGCACCGCTGCCTGGACCAGCACCGCGCGGCCGCCATTGTGGGCTGGCCCTCGGAAGACGTGCAGCACAAGCTGCGCGGCGAACGTGCGCTGGCGCCCAGCCATGAACATGTGATGCGCTTGCTCAAGGCCGTGGATGCCGACGAATCGCTGGACAGCTTCGAACAGATCCTGAGCGAAGACCCCATGCTGGCCTACCGCTTTCTGATGTTCACCAACTCGGCCTCGCTGGCCTTGCGCTCGGGCGTGGATTCGCTGCGCATGGGCTTTGTGATGCTGGGCTACAGCCACCTCAAGCAGTGGCTGGCCGGCCAGCTGACCCAGGCCAGCGCCGACAAGGATTTGCAGCCCATACGTGCCTCCACCGTGATGCGTGCCGAGCTGACCGAACGCCTGCTGGACCCCGGCGTCAGCCAGGAACTGCGCAGCGAGGTGTATCTGTGCGGCCTGTTCTCCCGCCTCGACGAGCTGCTGGACGAGCCGCTGTCGCAAACCCTGCAGCGTCTGCCGCTGTCCGAGCGCATCCATGAGGCTGCCGTGGATGAAGACGGCCCCTACGCCCCCAGCCTGCTGCTGGCCCAGGCGCTGGAGCGCGAAGAAGGTGCGGTGGTGCGCGAGCTGTGCGAGCGCTTCAAGATCGACATGGAGCATGTCAACCGCACCCTGCTGCGCAGCATTGTGGAATGGCCTTGCGAAAAGCTGGTGTTATAGGGACACCCCCCTGAGTCGCCTACGGCGCCTTCCCCCCGCTCTCGCTCGCTGCGCTCGCGGGCAGGGGGACGACAGCGGAGCGTAAGGGGCGGCCCTTGCTCTCTGACCTGGGCCTGCGCCAGTTTTATGCGCAGTGCCCCACTCCCTCGCCCTTTGAGATGAAACCCTGACGGCCCCTGGTTTTTCTCCCTCGCCCCTCCGGGAAGAGGGTGGGGGTGAGGGGCAGCCCCGGCAAGCGGCTGCAGGGCCGCCACACCCCATATGCCTGCCGGTATGGCCCCTTCCCCCGCCGGGGGAAGGTGAGGATGGGGGCTCGCCCAAGCTGCAGCAGCACAAAAAACCATAGCTTCATCAGCGCACACTGGTTTGAACTCAAGACCTTATCTATCGAACAACAAGGCTCCACACGCTACGGCCGCTCTCTTTTTTGCAGAAGGCAAGCGCAGCCCTCCTAGGGATAGTGCGCTGGGCAAGCCCTGTGCCAAACACTACAGTGGGACGGTTTTGCTTGGTTTTCCCCCATGCCTTTGCACGAATTCACTGCCCTGCTGGTGCTGGCCTCGGCCATGAGCTTCAGCCCCGGGCCCAACACCACCTTGTCCACCGCGCTGGCCGCCAACCATGGGCTGCGGCGCAGCCTGCGTTTTGTGCTGGCCGTGCCCTGTGGCTGGGGCTTGCTGCTGCTGTTGTGCGCAGCCGGTATAGGCGCCATGGTGGCGGCGGCACCGGCGCTGCGCTGGCTGATGCAGGGCCTGGGCATTGCCTATCTGCTGTGGCTGGCCTTCAAGCTCTGGGGCAGCGGCCGACTTCCTCCAACTCAGGCGCAGGCGCACAGTGCGCCGCTGCAAGTGGGCTTCTGGCAGGGCGTGGCCCTGCAGTTCGTCAATATCAAGGCCTGGCTGCTGGCGCTGACCATTGTGGCCGGCTGGGTGGCCGGCAAGCCCGATGCGCTGCTGCGCCTTGCCGTGGTGCTGCCGGTGATGCTGTGTTATGCCCTGGCCAGCAATCTGCTCTATGCCTGCCTGGGCGCGCTGCTGCGTGGCTGGCTGGCCCAGGGCCGCAGGCTGTTGTGGTTCAACCGCGGCATGGCGGCATTGCTGGTGGCCACCGCTGTCTGGATGCTGCGCGCGTGAGCAAGGCTGCCATCGCCATCTGCGCAGCCTTCACCCCTTGGCTGCACACTGTTTTTTGTCCAACTTTGCGAGAGAGGCGTCACACCACCCCACAATAAGCCGCATCCGAGTAGCTCTTCATACCCCGGAGACTGCCACCGTTTTTCTGCCAGCCGTCCTGCCCCGGCCTATGCCGACGCCTGTATGGCGCAGCTGGCACATGCCCCACAACGGCATGCTCTTCCACCGTGATGCGCCCGATGCGGGCGCGCGCTGATTTTTGAGAGTGCGTTATGACGAACTGGACCCTGGCTGCACGTGCCGCCAAGATGAATTCCTCCGCGATCCGCGAAATCCTGAAGCTGACCGACCGCCCCGGCATCATCAGCATGGCCGGTGGCCTGCCCTCGCCCCATGCCTTCCCGCTGGACGCCTTCAGCGAGGCCTGCCAGGCCGTGATGCAGCGCGACGGCGCCGCTGCCCTGCAGTACTCCACCACCGAAGGCCTTCCCGCGCTGCGCCAAGCTGTGGCCGACTTTCTGCCCTGGGATGTGAACCCCGACCAGGTGCTGATCACCACCGGCAGCCAGCAGGCGCTGGACCTGATCGGCAAGGTCTTTCTGGACCCCGGCAGCCGCATGCTGGTGGAAAAGCCCACCTACCTGGGCGCGTTGCAGGCCTTTGCCCCCATGGAGCCGGTGCCGGTGGGTGTGGACAGCGATGACGAGGGCATGCTGGTCGACGACTTCGCCGCCAAGGTGGGTACGGGCGCCGACAAGGCCCGCATGGCCTATGTGCTGCCCAACTTCCAGAACCCCACCGGCCGCACCATGAGCGAGGCCCGCCGCCAGGCCCTGGTAGAAAAGGCCAAGGAACTGGGCGTTCCCCTGATCGAAGACAACCCCTACGGCGACCTCTGGTACGAGGGCGAGCCGGCCCTGCCGCTGGCCGCACGCAACCCCGAGGGCGTGATCTATATGGGCTCATTCTCCAAGGTGCTGGCCCCCGGCCTGCGCATTGGTTTCATCGTCGCGCCCCAGTCCGTCTACGGCAAGCTGACCCAGGCCAAGCAGGCGGCCGATCTGCACACCCCCAGCTTCAACCAGCGCGTGGTGGCCGAGGTCATCAAGGACGGTTTCCTGGACCGCCATGTGCCCACCATCCGCGCCATGTACAAGGCCCAGCGCGATGTGATGCTGATGGCCCTGGAAAGCGAAATGGCCGGCCTGGACGTGCAATGGACCCGCCCCGTGGGTGGCATGTTCCTGTGGGTCACCCTGCCCCAGGGCATGGATGCCCAGGCCCTGCTGGCCAAGGCCGTGGAACGCGGCATGGCCTTTGTGCCCGGCGCGCCCTTTTTCGCCCAGGAGCCGCAGACCAACACCCTGCGCCTGTCCTATGTGACCGTGCCCCCCGAGCAGATCACCAAGGGGGTTGCGGCCCTGGCGGACGCTATTCGTAACTACACCCCCTGAGACGAGAACTAACGGCACCCCCTGAGGCGCTGCGCGCCTTCACCCCTCTCTGGCGCTTTGCGCCGGAGGGGGACGGCAACCTCGCTGCGGGGCGGCCCTTGCTCGTTGCCCTGGCGAAAGAGACGGTGCCAAGCCGCAGCTCTCTGGCCCTGGCAAAAGGGGCTCTGCGGCAAAGAAATTCTTGCGCTGCGCCCCCTCTGGTTTTTCTCCCTCGCCCCTCTGGGGAGAGGGTGGGGTGAGGGGCAGGCCCCAGCACTGCAACCACCGATGAAATTGCCATGACGACCCTGCGCCAGCGCCCCTTTACCACCGTGGACGTGTTCACCTCCGTGCCCTACCGCGGCAATCCGCTGGCCGTGGTGCTGGATGGCACGGACCTGGATGACGAGCAGATGCAGGCCTTTGCGGCCTGGACCAATTTGTCCGAGACCACCTTTGTGCTGCCGCCCACAGCGGCCGGCCACGCCGGTGGGGCGGATTACCGCGTGCGCATCTTTACCCCCGGGGGGGAGTTGCCCTTTGCCGGCCACCCCACGCTGGGCAGCTGCCACGCCTGGCTGACCCAGGGCGGCGTGCCGCAGCGCGCGGACCGGATCGTGCAGGAATGCGCCAAGGGCCTGGTGGCCATCACCCGCCATGCCGATACGGCTGGCGAGCGCCTGGCCTTTGCCGCACCGGCCACGGCCATCAGCGCGGTAGAGCCAGCGCTGCTTGCCCAGGTGGCCCAGGCCCTGGGCGTCTCAGAGAGCCAGGTACAAAGTGCTGCCTGGCTGGACAACGGCCCGCGCTGGATGGGTGTGCTGCTGGACAGCCCGGACACCGTGCTGGCCCTGGAACCCGACCACGCCCGGCTCAAGGCCTTGAACGTCAAGGCCGGCGTGTGTGCGCTGTACCCCACCGAAGAGGCTCCAGCGCTGATAGGCCGCAGCAGCCGCGAGGCCCGCGCCTTTGCCACCGGCTTGCGTGCAAGCAGCGAACCAACTGGGCCACAGCTGGAAGTACGCGGCTTTGCCGCCCCTGTGGGCGTGCACGAAGACCCCGTCACCGGCAGCCTGAACGCCGGCCTGGGCTTGTGGTTGCGCGACAGCGGCCTGCTGCGCGCGCCCTATTTGGCCCAGCAGGGCTGCTGCGTGGGGCGCGATGGTCAGGTCCACATCAGCGAAGATGACCAAGGACAGCTTTGGGTCGGTGGCCACACCGTCACCTGTATCCAAGGCCAAGTGCTGCTGTAATTTTTACGATTGCGTTGTTGCGTCGTTGAGTCGTTTGGAGGCGCCCATACAGCGCTTCATGCTTTGTTGCTCGCCCTTGCCGTAGAGGACTACTGTCTGCGGGCGAGACGCCGCGCCTGAAGCGCTGTCTGGGCGTTGGGGTGCCGGCCCGAAGCCCCGCTGTGCTGCGGCACGCTCGCTCCGGCAGACATAAAGACAGCAGTTCCCTGGTACAGCATGCCGCGTGCCAAGACCCCATTCGCCAGAGACACCGCGCAAGGGCCGCCCCGCCGCGCTGGTGTCGTCCTCCTGCCCGCATCGCTTTGCGATGCGAGAGCGGGGGGAAGGCGCGCAGCGACTCAGGAGGGTGTCATCTCAAAAATTTCATCTGCCATGGTCTCCGCTTCGCGGGCATGGTGGGTGACCAGCACGGCGGTCTGGCCGGCGGCGCGCAGAATGTCGCGCACTTCTTGCGTCAGGCGTTCGCGGGTGGCGGCGTCGAGGTTGGAGAAGGGCTCGTCCAGCAGCAGCAAGGCGGGTGACGGCGCCAGGGCCCGCGCCAGGGCAATGCGTTGCTGCTGGCCGCCGGAGAGCTCATGCGGGTAGCGTGCGCCGGCCTGGGCCAGGCCCACCACGGCCAGCAACTCTTGCACCCGCTGGGCACGCGCGGCGCCCTCCATGCGGCGCAGGCCAAAGCCCACGTTGTCTGCCGCCGTCAGATGCGGAAACAGGCCGTATTCCTGAAACACCATGCCCACCTGGCGCTGCTCGGGCGGCAGCTGCACGCCGGGGCCGGAGAGCAGGCGTTCGCCCAGCCAGATGGCACCGCTTTGCACCGGCTCGAAGCCGGCAATGGCGCGCAGCACCGAGGTCTTGCCGCAGCCCGATGGGCCCAGCAGGCTGGCGATCTGGCCGGCAGGCACTTGCAGATCAAAATTCTGCACCACGCTGTGCAGGCCCTGGGGGGTGGCATAGGCCAGATGCAGGCGCTCCAGGCGCAGGGCGGCGGTCATGGCAGCTTCACAGTCATAGCAAAAAACAGAGCATTCAGCGCGCTATGTGGCTGGCATTGCGCATTATTCTGGCCTGAAGCCAAGGATGTATCAGCGTAAACAGCTATCAATTTATTTTGCCTCCTGTTGCTGGACCCGCGCCAGCCACAGCACCGGCACCAGGCCGGCCAGCACAATGCACAGGGCGGCGATGGCGCCCTCCTCATAGGTGCCGCGCGCGGCCTCGGCATACAGCCAGGTGGCCAGGGTGTCAAAGTCGGCCGGGCGCAGCAGCAAGGTGGCGGGCAGCTCCTTCATGGCATCCACAAACACCAGCATGGCGCTGGTGGCCAGGGCCGGTCGCAGCAGCGGCAGGTGCACACGGCGCAGCGTACCCCAGGGGGTTTCGCCCAGCAGACGCGAGGCCTGTTCCAGCGTGGGCGGGATACGGGCCAGGCCGGCATCCAGACCGCCCACGGGCATGGCCAGAAAGCGGATCACGCAGGCCACGACCAGCACCACGCCAAAGCCCAGCAGCGGCAGGCCCTGGGCACCGAACAACTGGGCCAGGCCGGCGTCCAGCGCCAGCGCCGGCGTCAGCAGGCCAATGGCCAGCACCGTGCCCGGCACGGCATAGCCCAGCGTGGCCAGCTGCAGCGGCCAGCGCACCGGCGCCCGGGTGCTGACGCCCTGGCGCGTGCTCCAGACCACGACCAGGCCGGCCAGCACGGCCAGCACCGTCACGCCCAGGGCCAGGCCCAGGGTGTTGAGCAAACTGGCCCACAACGCGGAGGAGATGCCGCTGCCCTGCAGCAAGCGCTTGGCGCTTTCCCACAGCAGATAGGCCGCGGGCGCCACAAAGCCGATCAGCACCGGCAGCGATACCAGGGCCGTCAGGGCCCAGCCCAGCGGACCGGGCAGACGCTTGGGCTGTATGGGCCGCATGCGCTGGGCCGCGCCAAAGCGCTGGCGGCTGCGGCCCTGTCGCTCCAGCCAGACCAGGGCCACCACGGCCAGCAGCATGGCGCAGGCGATCTGGGCCGCACCGGCCAGATCGGAGCGGGTGACCCAGGTGGTGTAGATGGAGACGGTGAGCGTGTGCACGCCCAGGAATTCCGAGGCGCCGATGTCGTTCAACGCCTCCAGCAGCGCCAAGCTCAGGCCCACGGCCAGCGCCGGCCGCGCCATGGGCAGGGCCACGCGCCAGAAAGCGCCCCAGCGCGTCTCGCCCAGCGAGCGCGCCGCTTCCAGCAAATGGGCGGGCTGGGTCATGAACATGGCCCGCGCCGTCATATACACATAGGGGTAGAGCGTGAAGCCCAGCACAAAGATGGCGCCGCCCATGGAGCGCAGATCGGGCAGCCGCCATTGGCGCGGGCTGTCATAACCCAGCAGCCAGCGCAGCGCGCCCTGCACCGGGCCTATGGGGTGCAGCACATCCAGGTAGGCAAAAGCCACGATATAGGCCGGCATGGCCAGCGGCAGCAGCAGCGCCCACAGCAGCCAACGCCGCCCGGGGAAATCACAAGCCGTGACCAGCCAGGCACAGCCCGTGCCCACCACCAGCACCAACAGCCCCACACCCGTCAGCAACAGCGCCGTATTGGCCGCCGCATCGGGCAGCACATAGCGCAGCAAATCATGCCAATGCGCCCAGTCCGCCCCCAGCGCCAGCCAGGCCAGGGACAGCACGGGCGCCAGCACGCCCAGGGCGATCAACCAACTCGCCCCCTGCCACACCACCCCCACAGGCCGCAACCCAGAACGAAACACAGAAAACATTAAAAGAAAAATCTCTTCATGAAATGGAGTGGGAAGGCATGCGCCCGCCACCTTGACTCAACGCAGGCGCCCTGGTTGGAGGCGTCCAGACAGCGCTGCATGCTTTGTTGCTCGCCCTTGCCGTACAGGCGTACTGTCTGCGGGCGAGACGCCGCGCCTGCAGCGCTGTCTGGCCGTTGTGGCTGGCGCCCCAAGGCCCACTGCGCCTTTGCGGCACACTCCAGCAGTCCGAACCCCGCGAGTGCCGTGGCCCTGAAAGGGCGGCATCTTAACGCGGGCCTATTCCGACCCACCAGCACAGGAGCCTTGCTCCTCCTCAGTCGCCTGCTCAGGCCCCTTCCGCCAGAGACAGCGAGCAAGGGCCGCCCCGCAGCGAGGCTGTCGTCCCCCTGCCCGCAGCACGAAGTGATGCGAGAGCGGGGGGAAGGCGCGTCAGCGACTCAGGGGGGTGTCACTTGTCGAAGCCGACCTTGTCCACCAAGGCGCTGGCCTGCTTGCGGTACTTGGCAATCTCGGCCAGGGGCAGCGTATCGATCTGGATGGCACCAATGCTTTGCTGTACCACCGGGTCCAGGGCCACGCCCTTGCGCACCGGGTGTTCGTAGTTGGCCTGGGCGTAGAGGTTTTGCGCCGGCTCGGACACCAGGAACTCCAGCAGTTGCACGGCCTGCGCGCGGTGGGGCGCATGCTTGGCCACCGAGGCGCCGCTGATGTTGATGTGGGTGCCGCTCTTGGCCGGGGCGAAGGTGGGCTTGATCACCTGGATGGCGTCACCCCACTTGCGGGCGTCCGTGCCTTCCTTGGCGGCCTTCATATGGCCCACGTAATAGGTGTTGGCCAGGCCCACATCGCAGATACCGCCCAGGATGTCGCGCGCCACGTCGCGGTCGCCGCCGGTGGCCTTGCGTGCCAGATTGGCCTTGACGCCCTTGAGCCACTGCTCGGTCTTGGCCTCGCCGTCGTGGGCAATCATGGCGGCAATCAGCGCGGTGTTGTAGGGGTGCTGGCCGGCGCGGCTGCAGACCTTGCCCTTCCACTTGGGGCTGGCTAGGTCTTCGTAGCGGAAGGTGCCGATTTTCAAATCCTTCTCGGCATACAGCACGCGGGCGCGCATGGACAGGGCAAACCACTGGTTGCCGGCGTCGCGCAGCTGGGCGGGAATGGCGGCTTCCAGCGCGGCCGACTTCACCGGCTGGGTGATACCGCCGTCCACCAGGTCCAGCAGATTGCCGATGTCCACCGTCATCAGCACATCGGCGGGCGAGCGTTCGCCCTCGGCCTTGACGCGCTCCAGCAGGCCGTCCTTGACGAACACCGTCTTCACCTCGATCTGCGTCTTGGCCGTGAAAGCCGCCAGCAGCGGCTGAATCAGCGCCGGCTCGCGCGTGGTGTAGAGCGTCAGCGCCTCGGGCGCCGCAGCGGCGGACAGGCTGGGGGCACACAGGCTGGCCACGGCGGCCAAGGCAAACAAGGGACGTAGCAACATGAAAGTCTCCAGAAGGGAAAAGGGGAACACAGAAAAAAAGCACGCTCCGCCTCCAGACGGGCGATGGTTTTCTACGGCATAGCAGAAAAAAGGCATCTGGCGGTCTGGAGGCGGAGCGTGCTGTTATGTTTTATGAGAATAGCTCTCAATCATCTTAACCCGGCCTGTGGCACTGTGCGCCGGCGCAATCCAGACAAGCCATGCGGGATAGCAGCTGTCGCCCAAGCGCCAACTGGTCGCGGGGTTGACAGCGCAGCCCGCCTGCGCGGCCCAACAATCCGCCCATGGGAACCCTCTACCTCGTACGCCACGGCCAGGCATCTTTTGGAGCCGACAACTATGACCAGCTCAGCCCTCGCGGCATGGCGCAGGCCGAGCGCCTGGGCCAGTACTGGCAGGAGCACGGGCAGTCCTTTGATGCCGTGTTCACCGGCACACTGCACCGCCATGCGCAGACGCTGGAGGGCATTGCCCGCCAGCTACCCGGCCTGCCCGCCGCCACGGCGCTGCCCGCACTCAATGAGTACGACAGCCATGCGCTGATCCGCTGCATCCACACCGAGCCGCTGGAAAAACCAGACACCCCCGAGCGCTACCGCCTGCACTTTCGCCTGCTGTGCGATGCGTTGGCCCAATGGATGAGCGGCGTCATCACCCCCCAGGGCATGCCCAGCTGGGAAGCGTTCTCCGACGGCATCCACCAGGCGCTGGAGCAGATCCGCAAGCAGCATGCGGGCGGCAATGTGTTGCTGGTCAGCAGCGGCGGGCCGATTTCCACCGCCGTCGGCCAGGTGCTGGGCACCACACCCGAGGCCTGCATTGCGCTGAACATGCGCCTGCGCAACAGCGCGGTGACGGAATTCAGCATCAGCCCCAAGCGCTTGATGCTGCAGACCTTCAACACCCTGAACCATCTGGACACCCCCGAGACCCGCGACTGGGCCACCTTCGCCTAACAGCGTGAACACGCTCTAACAGCCCCCTCCGGCAGGAGGCCACCACCCTGGCCCCTGCCCGAGACTTGGCGTACAACGGGGTTTTGCACTGCCACCAAGCTTCCATGCCCCATCTTCTGCACGCTGACCACGCGGCTCTCATGCGCCAGCTGCGCACCCTGTTTGGCCAGACCCTGGCCGACACGCAGACGCTGGCGCTGTTCTCCATGGACGACGCCAACTGCCAGCTGCTGGTCAGCCAAGGCGGCCCGCGGCATGCCGTGCCGGTGCTCCACCTGCTGCCACTGGGCCTGCTGCCGCTGACACAGCGCAGTTTTGGCAACGCCTTGCCCACGGCCATTCAGTTGGAGGTGGGCATCATGGAGGTGGAAGACGCCGTCATGCCTGTCGCGCGGCTGCTGCCCCCTGACAGCCTGCTGGTCACACAGGATCCGCTGCTGCTGGCGCTGGCCCGACAGGCCGCCGGCCAGCCCACGCTGGGCAGCCATGCACCCACCGCCGGCCAAGCCCCGGACCATGTCACGCGCCAAGCGGTGGAAGCCTTGTTCGAGCAACTGGCCAGCCAGGCCAGCCGCCACTACGCCGGCCACCACCCCCATCTGCCTACCGAGGCGCGCGCAGCCGCCGCCTTGCTGGTGCTGCGCGAGGCCTTGCACCACTGGCAGCAGGAGCGCCTGTATCTGCTGCCCGCCAGCGCTTGACGCAGCCGATCACTGAAGCCGCGCCCCCATCACCTTCACCAACACGCGCGCCGCGTGCGCGTTCCCTGCAGGCTCAGTCCAGAGGCCGGGGCAGCGCAGCCACGGTGTTGGCGGGCAGTTGGTGGATTTCCTGCAGCAGCGCTGCCAGGCTGGCGGCGGCAGCGTCCACCAGGGCCTTGCCCCGCGCTGCATCGGCGGCCGCCGCATTGCCGGCTGCGCCCTGGGGGTTGTAGTCCTGCATGGCCCAGCCCAGCTTGGCGCTTTTGCCATTGCCCAGAATGGGATAGTGCTGGGCGCGCTGCTCGGAGCTGGAGGCAAAGTTTTGCGCATGCTGCATGCACACCGCCTCGGGCGCCAGGTGCAGCATCATGGCCGTTTCCACCTCGCCGCCATGCACGCCAAAGCGGTGTTCGTGGGCACTGAAAGCAGCATCGGCACCCTGCAGCGGCAGATTGAACCAGCTGCTGTGGTAGACCAGCAGGCCGCACTGCATGCGCAGCTGGCGGGCCACGATGTCCATGCTGCTGACATTGCCGCCATGGGCGTTGAAGAGCAGCAGCTTCTTCACTCCCGCACGGGCCACACAGGCACCGATCTCGGTCCACAGCGCCAGCAGCGTGGCGGGCGACAGGCCCAGGGTGCCGGCATAGCTTTCATGCTCCAGACTCAGGCCTATGCTTTGCGTGGGCAGCACCAGCACCGGCAGCTCGACCGGTAACTGGGGCAGGGCGGCGGCCACGATGCCGTCGACCAGGGTGGTGTCCACCGCCAGCGGCAGATGCGGGCCATGCTGCTCCACCGCACCCACGGGCAGCACGGCCACGGTGGCCGCAGCCAGGCCGTTGCCCTGAGCCAGCGCAAAGTCACGGGCCGAGACCTGGGCCCAGTGGCTTGCGGGCCAGCGCGGCAAGACTGTGGGGGAGGAGGCTTTTGTGTCGTCCATGACGGCATTATTGCGCTTCGCACCCGCGCCCTGGGCGGCATGGAGGCTCTCTGAAATTCATAGCTTGCGCTGTACCCTCCTGGCGGATCTGCGACGGATTCCGCATGTAACCGCGCCCTGCATGCGCGCTGGCCGCTATGGTTTTTTCTGCAGCCCGGCCACAATGGGCCATGCCTTCCCCCTCCAAGCCCGCCCTGCGCGACCTGACCCAAGGCCCCATCGCCCCCACGCTGCTGGTGTTTGCCCTGCCCATACTGGCGGGCAATGTGCTGCAGTCACTCAATGGCTCGGTGAATGCGGTCTGGGTAGGCGGCCATCTGGGCGAAGCGGCGCTGACGGCCACGGCCAATGCCAACAATGTGCTGTTTGCCCTGGTGGGTGCCATGTTCGGCATCAGCATGGCCACCAACATCCTGGTGGCCCAGGCCATGGGGGCGCACAACATCGCCCAGGCCAAGCGGGTGCTGGGCAGCAGCGCCACGTTTTTTGGGCTGATTTCGCTGGTGCTGGCCCTGCTGGGCTGGCCGCTATCGCACAGCCTGATGCGCTGGATGGACACGCCCGAGGCCTCGCTGCCGCTGGCCGAGGCCTATCTGCAGGTGATTTTTCTGGCCATTCCGCTGCTGTTCATGTTCAGCTTTGTCACCGCCGTGCTGCGCGGGGCGGGTGACACCAAGACACCGTTCTGGTTTTTGCTGCTGGTGGTGCTGCTGGACATTGCGCTCAACCCGCTGCTGATCTTTGGCTGGGGCCCGGTGCCGGCCTTTGGCGTGCAGGGCTCGGCCATGGCCACGCTGGTGGCCAATGGGCTGAGCTTTGCCGCCTTGCTGGCCTGGCTGCGGCTGCGCCGCCATCCGCTGTGGATTGGTCGGCGCCAGCTGGGCCTGTTCAAACCCGATCCGGCCATTGTGCGCACCCTGGTGGTCAAGGGCCTGCCCATGGGGGTGCAGCTGGTGATGATTTCCATGGCCATGATTGCCATGATCTCCATGGTCAATGCCTACGGCGTGCTCACCGCTTCGGCCTATAGCGCCGCGCTACAGCTGTGGACCTATGTGCAAATGCCGGCCATGGCCATCGGTGCGGCCTGCTCGTCCATGGCGGCGCAGAACGTGGGCGCAGGCCTGTGGAAGCGTGTGGACGCCACGGCCCGCGCCGGCATGCTGGCCAACATCGTGATGACGGGCAGCCTGATTGCCCTGATCGTGCTGCTGGACCGCTGGGTGCTGGGCTGGTTTTTGCCCACCGGCAGCGCCTCGCTTGCCGTGGCCCGCCACCTCAACCACATTGCCATAGGCTCGTTTCTGTTCTTTGGCGTGACCTTTGTGCTCTCGGGCGTGGTGCGCGCCACCGGCGCCGTGCTGGTGCCCATGGTGATTCTGGGCATTGCCATGTGGGGCATACGCGTGCCGGCGGCCAAGTGGCTGCAGCCGGCGCTGGGGGTGGACGCCATCTGGTGGAGCTTTCCCATCAGCTCGGCGGCCTCGGTGCTGATGATCCTGGCCTATTACCGCTGGGGGAGCTGGCGATCCGCCCGCATGCTGCCCCAAGCCCCGCAGGACCCGGTGGCCACACCGGCCGAGGTCGCCGGGCAGCCGCCCACGCCGGTGTGCAGCGTGGGAGCCGAGGCCGGTTATTCCGCGCCCACCCATGCCGATCCCGTGCCAGACGTCCGACCTTCCCGTTGAAGCAAGCTGCGCCCCAACACCCCTGCGCAAAACGGGCAGATAAGGCTGGCACATAAGACTGGCTTCACGCTCTGGAACCAAAATGGCACTCCTGCCTCCAACCGCTGCCATGTCTTTGCCTGCCCTCCACTTTCCCGCTTTTCTCGCCCGCCTGCTGCTGTCCCTCGCCCTGCTGGGATTGCCTGCGGCCCATGCCCAGATTCAGCTGAAACTGGGCAACCAGGCCGCAACCAGCAGCGCCGCCGTGGAGACCCCGCGCGTACATGCCGAGCTGGTGGCCCTGGCCCCGCATGGCGTGGCGCCCGGCCAGCCCTTGACGCTGGGCCTGCGCATACGCCACCAGCCCGGCTGGCACACCTACTGGAAGAACGCCGGCGACTCCGGCCTGCCCACCCAACTGGACTGGCAACTGCCCCCCGGCCTGGAGGCGGGTGACATCCAATGGCCTGTGCCCCAGCAAATCCGCGTGGGCACCATGCTGAACTATGGCTACGAAGGCCAGGTGCTGCTGCCGGTGCCCGTGACCGTGACCCCGGATTTCGTGCCGGAGGCCAACGGCAAGCTGCGCATCCAGCTGCAGGCCAGCTGGCTGGTCTGCCGGGTGGAGTGCATTCCCGAAGACGGCCGCTTCACGCTGGACATTCCCGTGCAGGGCAGCATGGCCATGGCCGCCGCCGACTTTGCCCAAGCCGCCCACCGGGCTCCCCAGGTACTGAATGGCGAGGCCCGTTTTACCGTGCTGCCTGGTGGCGAACGCGTGCGCCTGCAGGTCGACGGCCTGCCTGCCGCCGCCCTGGGCAAGCAGCTCGCCTTCTACCCCGAATCGGCCGAAACCTTTGTACATGCGGCCGAGCTGGGCAAGGACTGGACCCAGACCTGGCGCGGCGGCAGCTGGACGGCCGAGTTGCCGCTGTCCGAGATGCGCGGCGACACCCCAACCAGCCTGCCCATTGTGCTGGGCCTGCCCGCTGCCGGCAGCGATGTGGCCCATGCCCCGCCCGCCCAGGCCTGGCGCGTGGTGGCGCCGGTGGAAGGCCAGTGGCAGGCGGCCGATGTGGCCACGGTTTCCCCGGCCTTGGCCGCGGCACTGGAGGCCAACCGCGTGGCGGCAACGGCAGTGCAGCCAGCCGACAGCCCTGACAGTACCGCCCCTGGTGCCAACACCAGCCTGTGGCTGGCCGTGCTTGGCGGCCTGCTGGGCGGCTTGATTCTGAACCTGATGCCCTGTGTGTTCCCGGTGCTGGCCATCAAGCTGCTGGCCTTCACCCAGCCCGGCACCACGGCGGCCGCACGCCGCACCGGTGGCCTGGCCTATGGCGCAGGTGTGATCGTGAGCTTTTTGGCCCTGGGCGGTTTGCTGCTGGGCCTGCGCGCAGCGGGCGAGCAGTTGGGCTGGGGCTTTCAACTGCAGTCGCCCGGTGTGGTGGCTGCGCTGGCAGCGCTGTTCACCCTCATCGGCCTGAATCTGGCCGGGATGTTCGAGCTGCGCATGCTGCTGCCCAGTCGCTGGGCCAGCGCCCAGGCGCGCCATCCGGTGGCCGATGCTTTCCTCTCCGGCGTGCTGGCCGTGGCCATTGCCTCGCCCTGCACCGCGCCCTTTATGGGCGCCTCGCTGGGCTTTGCCGTGGGCATGCCCGCCGTGCAAGCCTTGACGGTGTTTGCCGCCCTGGGCGTGGGCATGGCCCTGCCCTATGTGCTGGCCTGCTTGATACCCGCCGTGCTGCGCTGGCTGCCCCGCCCCGGCGCGTGGATGGACACCTTCCGCCGCGCCATGGCCTTCCCCATGTTCGCCACCGTGGTGTGGCTGGTGTGGGTGCTGGGCCAGCAAAGCGGCATTGACGGCGCGGCCGCGCTGCTGGGCCTGCTGCTGCTGCTGGCCGCCCTGGCCTGGGCGCTAACGCTGTCCGGCCGCAGCCGCTGGCTGTTGGCTGGCCTGGTGCTGGCCTTGACGGTGTGGCTGCTGCCCTCGGCCGGCCGCCTGGTGCTGCAGCCGGTGGACACCGTGTCTGCCAGCACGCCCTCCGGAACCGAGGCTGCGCTGTGGCAGCCCTGGAGCGCCGAGCAGGTGGCCAGCCTGCAGACCGCCGGCCAGCCGGTGTTTGTGGACTTCACCGCTGCCTGGTGCGTGACCTGCCAGTTCAACAAAAAAACCACCTTGTCCGACCAGGCCGTGCTGGCCGACTTTGCGCAACGCAACGTAGCCCTGCTGCGCGCCGACTGGACGCGGCGCGACCCCGCCATCACCGCCGAGCTGAGCCGCCTGGGCCGCAGCGGCGTGCCGGTCTATGTGCTGTACGCACCGGGCAAACCACCCCAGATACTGAGCGAGCTGCTGTCGATCAGTGAGGTGCGGCAGGCCCTGGCCCAGCTGTAAACATCACGCACAACAACCCACCTGCGTGACAGACAGACCACAGCACCTGGGCCACACTCCCCCCATGCCACACACTGCCAACGCATCCGACTCCGCCCTGCACGCTTTGCTGCAGCCGCCCTGCAACGTCATCGTCGTCGGCCTGTCGCCGCAGGCCGACCGGCCCAGCCATGAGGTGGCCGAGTATCTGCAACGCCATGGGCTGCGCGTGATTCCGGTCAACCCCGTGGTGGCCGCCGAGGGTGTAAAGATTCTGGGCGAGCAGGTTTATGCCAGCGTGAGCGAGGCAGCGGCCAGCCTGACCGCCCAAGGGCTCACGGTCGACATCGTGGACTGCTTTCGCAAGAGCGAAGCCATTCCCCCCATCGCCCAGGAAGCCATCGCCGTCGGTGCGCACTGCCTGTGGCTGCAGCAAGGCGTGGTGAACGAGCCCGCCGCCGCGCTGGCCGCGCAAGCCGGGCTGCTGGTGATGCAGGACGCCTGCATCAAAATTGAGCATCGGCGCTTGGTCTCACCCCCCTGAGGCGCTTTGCGCCTTCCCCCCGCTCTCGCATCGCTTCGCTCGCGGGCAGGAGGACGCTGCCAGCGCGGCGGGGCGGCCCTTGCGCGGCAGCCCTGATTTTGGGCCGCGCCAGTTTTACGTGCTGTGCAGCTAGCTCACACTCTTGTCCTGTTGAGGAAAGTGCAACCTTGTATCTTTAGCTGTACAGACTCGCCCCAACGTTAAGCTGTGGCTTTATCTCCATCGTCTGCCTAGACCCCTTTCGCCAGGGACAGCGAGCAAGGGCCGCCCCGCAGCGAGGCTGTCGTCCCCTTGCCCGCGAGCGCAGCGATGCGAGAGCGAGGGGAAGCGGCACAGCCGCTCAGGGGAGTGTCCTGTTCAACACCCCAGCATGCGGCGGTAGCGAGCGGGGAGGTCGGCGATTTGCAACATGATGGGCAGGTCCGCTGTCTGGAAATCCGGATCCCAGGCCGGCGCCCCCAGCACCTTGGCCCCCATGCGCAGATAACCATGCACCAGCGGCGGCAGCTCCACTGCGGGGCCGTCGGCTTGCGCCGCCAGCTCTTGCTCGCGCAGCGGCAGGGCCAGCAGCGGGCGCACGCGCCACTGCGGGTCGCAATGGCTTTTTTCCGGCAGCTGCGCCCAGATGCGGGCCGCGCCTTCGCCATAGGTCAAGCCGGGGTGGTGCAAGGGCAGGCTGGCGCAGCCCACCATGGACTGCAGGCGGTTGCGCTGCATAAAGTCAGCCAGCGCACCCCACAGCGCCAGGATGGCGGCGCCGCTGCGGTAGTCGCGGTGCACGCAGCTGCGCCCCAGCTCCACCATGTCTTCGCGCAGCGGGTCCAGCGCGCTGCAGTCGAATTCGCCTTCCGAATACAGGCCACCGGCACGGCGAGCCTGGCTGGGGGTCAGCAGGCGGTAGGTGCCCACCACCTTCTGCGTGGCCTGGTCGCGCACCAGCAGGTGTTCACAAAAATCATCGAAGTGGTCGGCATCATGGCCCGCCAGGCTGTGCGGCTGGTCCTGGGGCAGCTTGGCGCCCATTTCCTCCGCAAAGACCTGGTAGCGCAGCCGCTGTGCTGCGCGCACCTCATCCAGATGCCGGGCCCAGCCTACGGCCAATTCGGGAGCCGCCGGGCGGCTGGCGGGAAGGGCCTGGCGCAAGCGGCTTGCTGAGCCCGCCGCGCCAGTTGCCGGGATGGTGAGGATGTCCATACTGCCTCCGAGCACCTGCGCGTTGAAAATTCGCGTGAGTCCGAAGCCGGGTCTTACACGACAGTGGTTGATCCCACCGACGTCCCTGTTGGCTCACTTCGTCTCACGGCATGCAGTGTGCTTGTCGTATGTGACACATCCATGGCAAAGACATGACTTTTGCATGTCGTGCCTATCCCCACGGCTTGTAGCTGGTGGTTCAGCGCACCAGAAACTGGATCACCAGGGCGTTGACAATGTCCACAAAGAAGCCGCAGACCAGGGGCACCACGATAAAGGCCCGGTGCGCCGCGCCATGACTGCGGGCCACGGCCGTCATATTGGCCACGGCGGTGGCGGTGGAGCCCAGGGTGATGCCGCCAAAACCGGCGCAGACCACGGCCGCTTCATAGTCGCGCCCCATGGTGCGAAAGACGATGAAGGTGGTGAAGGCGATGGCCAGCAACACCTGCAGCACCAGCACCGTCAACACAAAGCCCAGCACGCCCTCCAGCACCCACAGCTGCAGGCCCATCAGCGCCATGGTCAGGAACAGGCCCAAGCAGATGTCCGAGATCATGGCCAGGCCCTCGCGCATGCTGTGCCAGTGGAATTGGCCCAGCCTGCGGTAGCGGCGGCCCAGCATCCAGCGGCCTGCCGTGTTGCGCAGCACAATGCCGCCAATCAAACAGCCCACAAACATGGGCAGCTGCAGGCCGGCCTGCTGGAACAGCGGGGTCAGCACACCGCCAATCATCAAGGCCAGGTTCAGCCACAGCAGGGCCCGCAGCACGCCGTAATAGTCCAGCTTGACCGTGGCTTGCTGCAGGGACACGCCCACATCCAGGGCCGTGGTGCCGCTGCCCTGGATGGCGTAGCGGCGCATCAGCCAGCCGGCAATGGGGCCGCCAATGGTGCAGGCGGCAATCAGGCCCACCATATTGCTGGCCATGCCCAGCTCCATGGCATTGGCAATGCCCAGCTGGTCCACAAAATGCGGCGCCCAGGACAGCGTGGTGGCCACGCCACCGGTGAGCGAGATCGAGCCCGTCATGAGCCCGGCGCGCGGGTCCAGGCCGAACAGCTCGGCCACGCCCATGCCCAGCAGGTTTTGCAGCACGATAAAGCCCGAGGCCAGCGCCAGCAGGATGAGCAGCGGCTTGCCGCCTTCCTTGAGCGTCTTCAGATCGGACTTCAGGCCGATGCCGGCGAAAAAGTACAGCAGCAGCGTATCGCGCACCTGCAGGTCGAACTCGATGCGCAGGCCCAGCACGGCGTAAGCCAGCCCCACCACGCTGGCACACAGAAAGCCCCCCACCACCGGCTCGGGGATGTTGTAGCGGCGCAGCGGCTCCCAGGCTGCGGCCACTTTCTGGCCGACAAAGAACAAAAGAATGGCCAGCGTCAGGCTCTGGAAGGCGGGGAGGTGCAGGGTCTCGGGCAGGGACACGGTAGGGAGAGGAAGTCAGCAGAGGTCGCGAATAGTAACCATGTTGTAACAAGTTGAGGCATAAACCCAGGGTTTGCGCTGTATCAGCAGCCTGTGCCGGAACCCCGCCGCAGCACTGCGACATGGCGGCCTGAAACGGGGCCATCCGCTACACTCCCCGCTCCCCCATCCCCCCGCCGGACAAGGCAGCGTCCTGCCCCTCAGCCGCAGCATGCGCTGACGTCCACCGCCGGGTCATTTCGTGTGAGCCTTTCCATGTCTTTTGCCCCCCTTCAGAACGACACCTTTTTGCGCGCCTGCCGCCGCCAGGCCACCGACTACACCCCGCTGTGGTTGATGCGCCAGGCGGGTCGTTATCTGCCCGAATACCGCGCCACACGCGCCCAGGCCGGCAGCTTCATGGGGCTGGCCACCAATGTGGACTACGCCACCGAAGTCACGCTGCAGCCGCTGGAGCGCTTCCCCCTGGATGCCGCCATCTTGTTCAGCGACATCCTCACCGTGCCCGACGCCATGGGCCTGGGCCTGTCTTTCGCCCTGGGCGAGGGCCCCAAGTTCGCCAAGGTGGTGCGCGATGAGGCCGCCGTGGCCCAGCTGCAAGTGCCCGATATGGACAAGCTGCGCTATGTGTTCGATGCCGTCACCAGCATCCGCAAGGCGCTCAACGGCCGCGTGCCGCTGATTGGCTTTTCCGGCAGCCCCTGGACACTGGCCTGCTACATGGTCGAAGGCGGCGGCAGCGATGACTACCGCCTGGTCAAGAGCCTGATGTATTCGCGACCCGACCTGATGCACCGCATCTTGGAAGTCAACGCCGACAGCGTAGCCATCTACCTGAATGCCCAGATTGATGCCGGCGCCCAGGCCGTGATGATTTTTGACAGCTGGGGCGGTGTGCTGGCCGACGGCATGTTCCAGCAGTTCAGCCTGGCCTACACCAAGCGCGTGCTGGCACAACTCAAGCGCACCGGCGTGGACGGCCAGGATGTGCCGCGCCTGGTCTTCACCAAGGGCGGTGGCGTCTGGCTGGATGAGATGAACAGCCTGGACTGCGAAGTCCTGGGCCTGGACTGGACCGTGAACCTGGCCAAGGCCCGCGCCATCGTGGGCGGCCAGGTGGGCGGCCCCGGCAAGGCGCTGCAGGGCAATATCGACCCCAATGTGCTGTTTGCCCCGCCCGAGCAGGTGGCCGCCCAGGCCCGCGCCGTGCTGGACAGCTTTGGCAAGCCCCACACCGACCGCAGCACCACCGGCCCCACCCATATCTTCAACCTGGGCCATGGCATCAGCCAGTTCACCCCGCCCGAGCATGTGGCGGCTCTGGTGGAGACCGTGCACCAGCATTCGCGCGCACTGCGTGCGGGTTAAAACAGACAGCGGCGCATTGTTTCTGAATGTAAAAAAGTGGGTAACTGCGGGCTTCTCGCAAGTACCCACTCGCATCGGCCGCCAATAGCCGCACCTTGCCAGGCTGCGCCCTGTTTCTCTGCCATTTTGTGCGCCGCTGGCAAGCCCTTGACGAATGTGCACATCCAACTTATGCACAGAAACCCGCTTGCGGCCATGGCCTGTGGGGCGCTTTTTTTGAGAAGCACCAAATCACAGAAACACGTCATAAGTCATTGATTTAATTCGAAAATCACAGCAAGCACAACATCTTGCCAAGGCGCTGAGGGTTTTCTGCTCCCGCATGCGCCAGCCGTTCCACCGGATAATCCCCACAAAGTTATCCACAGAAACGCCACCTGTTTGACGTCCCTCCTGTGGAAAGCCTTGCAGCATGCCGCTTTCGCCCCACGCCCCCCCCTGTCCCCCTGCCCCCACCGACACCACCGCCTGTGTCGTGCATGTGGCGGTGCACACGCCGGTACACAGCGGCGTGGGGGGCTTGCTGAGCTACACAGCCCCGCACAGCCTGCCCCCAGGCACCCTGGTGCGTGTGCCCCTGGGTACACGCGAGCTGCTGGGCGTGGTCTGGGACAAGCCGGAGCAGACCGAGACCCTGGCCCCTGAGCAGCTCAAACCCGTACGCAGCGTGCTGGAAGGCCTGGCGCCGCTGTCACCGAGCTGGCGCCGTCTGGTGGCCTTTGCCGCCCAGTACTACCAGCGCAGCCTGGGCGAAATCGCGCTCACCGGCCTGCCCCCGGCCCTCAAGGACATGACGGCCGAGCAACTGGCCCGGCGCCTGGCGCCGCCCAAGACCAAAAAGCTGAGCAAAAAGGCACAGGCCACCCTGGCCGCCGAGATGGCGGCACAGGCCGAGGCAGATGCCACGCTGCTCACGCCAACGTTCGCCGAAAACTCCATAGCACTCAGTGCTGAACAGCAAAGCGTTTGCACGCAAATGGACCAACACCCCGGCCCTTTTTTGCTGTTTGGCGCCACCGGCAGCGGCAAGACTGAGGTCTATTTGCAGCGCGTGCAGCAGGCGCTGGAGGCCGACCCGCAGGCCCAGGCACTGGTGATGGTGCCGGAGATCAATCTCACGCCCCAGCTGCTGGAGCGTTTTACCGCCCGCTTTGCCCCGCTGTTCGGTCCCCAGGCCGTGGTCAGCATGCACAGCGGCATGACCAACCCGCAGCGCCTCAAAAGCTGGCTGGCCGCCCACAGCGCCCAGGCCCGGGTGCTGCTGGGCACGCGCATGGCGGTGTTTGCCAGCCTGCCGGGGCTGAAGGTGGTCGTGGTCGACGAGGAGCATGACCCCAGCTACAAGCAGCAGGAAGGCGCACGCTACTCCGCCCGCGACCTGGCCCTGTGGCGCGGCCGTGCCCAGGGCGCCCAGGTGATTCTGGGCAGCGCCACGCCCTCGCTGGAAAGCTGGCATGCCAGCGAGCCCGAAACCGACGGTGGCCCCGGCCGCTATCTGCGCCTGCACATGCCCAGCCGCATCGGCGCGGCCGAGCTGCCCCGCGTGCGCCTGGTGGACATGCGCCAGCAGCCCCGGCGCACCGTGTTCTCCCCGGCGCTGCTGGGCGCCATCACCGAGCGCGTACAGCGCGGCGAGCAGGCCCTGGTGCTGCTCAACCGCCGCGGCTTTGCCCCCGTGCTGTTCTGCGCCGACTGCAGCTGGAAAAGCGACTGCCCGCATTGCAGCGCCCACCAGGTGTTTCACAAGGGCGACCGCACGCTGCGCTGCCACCACTGCGGCTTTACCCAGCGCGTGCCCCACGCCTGCCCGGAATGCGGCAACCCCGACATCCTGCCGCTGGGCAAAGGCACGGAGCAGCTGGAAGAAGAGCTGGCGCGCCTGCTGCGCAATGTGCAGCGTCCGGATGGCGCACCCGCACGCGTGGGCCGCATCGATGCCGACACCACCCGCCTCAAGGGCGCGCTGGAGCAGCAGTTGGAGCAGGTGCACAGCGGCGAGATCGACGTGCTGGTGGGCACGCAAATGGTGGCCAAGGGCCATGACTTTCGCCGCATCACCCTGGTGGCTGCGGTGCAACCCGATGGCGCCTTGTTTTCCAGCGATTTCCGCGCACCCGAGCGCCTGTTCTGCCTGCTGATGCAGGCCGCCGGCCGCGCCGGGCGCGATGGCAGCTATGTGGCCAACCAAGGCAGCCGGCCGGAAATGTGGGTGCAGACCCATGACCCGGAGCACGCCGTGTTCCAGTCCCTGCGCTCCCATGACTACCCGCGCTTTGCCGGCCAGCAGCTGCGCGAGCGCCAGGATGCCGGCATGCCGCCTTTTGCCTTCCAGGCCCTGGTGCGGGCCGATGCCAAAACACAAGAAACGGCCCAGGCGTTTTTGCGCGCCGCCAGCGAGGCCGCACAGCAAGGCCAGCTGCCCCACCTCGATGCGGTGTTTCTGTTCCCACCCATTCCTATGGCCATGCAGCGCGTGGCCGATGTGGAGCGCGCCCAGATGCTGATCGAGGCGACCGACCGCCGCGCCCTGCAACGCTTTTTGCACGCCTGGCAGCCCTGGCTGCACTGGCTGCGCAGCCAGCCCGCCCACAAAGGCCTGGTGCGCTGGCTGGTGGATGTGGACCCGCAAAGCCTGTAACCCACCCGTTGCTGCTGTGGGCGCCGGGGTAGACGCTCTCACTTTCAAAGCAGCTTTTGCCCGAGTGCCTTGCATCTCTGGCGGCTTCTACTCAGAGATGCAACACCCCATTGCGCAAGCCGCTCTCTTTTTAAGAGCATCCATCGCCATGCAGCGCAACCACCATTCGGATTAGCCCGCATTGCGAGTGAGCGATCGCACGCGCAAGGTGTGCAACCTGTTGCTGCTTTGTACCAAGGAAGGTCTATGCGATTTGCTCCCCGTTCTGTCCGCTTTCCCCTGAGCCGTCTGGCTGCCGCCTCCATGCTGGGCGCCATGCTGCTGGCCGGCCCTGTGGGCACGGCCAACGCCGCCTCCACGGCCACCATCACCGCTGCAGCCGCTGCGGCCCCTGCCGCTGCCAAGCCCAATGTGGTGGTGCTGGCCACCGGCGGCACCATTGCCGGCGCTGGCGCCTCCACCATCAACAGCGCCACCTACACCGCCGCCAAGGTGCCGGTGGACAAGCTGCTGGCAGGCCTGCCCGAGCTGGCCCAGGTGGCCAATGTGCGCGGCGAGCAGGTGTTCCAGATCGCCTCCGAAAGCTTCACCAACGACAATCTGCTGGCCCTGGCCCAGCGCGTCTCAGCCCTGTCCAAGCAGGCCGATGTGGACGGCATTGTCGTCACCCATGGCACGGACACGCTGGCCGAAACCGCCTACTTCCTGAGCCTGACGGTCCACACCGACAAGCCCATTGCCGTGGTGGGCAGCATGCGCCCGGGCACCGCCTTGTCGGCCGATGGCGCGCTGAACCTGGTCAACGCCGTGAGCGTGGCGGCGTCTGCCGACGCGCGCGGCAAGGGCGTGTTTGTGACCATGAACGACGAGATCAACACCGCACGCGATGTGAACAAGGATGTGAACATCCAGACTGGCGCCTTCAAGAGCCAGTGGGGCCCGCTGGGCATGGTGGTGGAGGGCAAGAACTACTGGTTTCGCGCCCCGGCCAAGCGCCACACCAACCAGTCCGAATTCAACATCGACAAGCTCACACAGCTGCCCCAGGTGGACATCGTCTACGCCTACGGCAGCGTGCAGCCCACGGGTGTGAATGCGCTGGTACAAAGCGGCGCCAAGGCCATCATCCACGCCGGCACCGGCAATGGCTCGGTGGCCGACCGCATGGTCAAGCCGCTGCAGGACGCCCGCAACCAGGGCGTGATCGTGGTGCGCGCCTCGCGCGTGCCCTACGGCTTTGTGCTGCGCAATGCCGAGCAGCCCGACGACAAATACGACTGGGTCGTGGCCCACGATATGCGCCCGGAAAAAGCCCGCATCCTGACCATGCTGGCCCTGAGCAAGGGCGCCAGCACGCAGGAATTGCAGCGGATGTTTATGGAGTATTGATCCCCCCTGAGCCGCTTCGCGGCTTCCCCCCAGGGGGACGGCAGCCTTGGCTGCGGGGCGGCCCTTGCTGGCTGCCCCTGACTTGGGGCAGCGCCAGTTTTACGCGGTGGGGGCTCAAACAAACCTTGAGGGCATGCCCAAGATCCCCCGTGGGCAAGCTATTTCTGAAAAGAGACGACGCCAGCGCTGCGGGGCAGCCGGCGTAGGCCCTTGCGCGGTGTCGCTGGCGAATGGGGGCTAGGTATGCGGGAGGGGAAGCCCCCAGGGCCGGCCGGTGCGAGGCAACGCCGCTTTATGCGAGAAGTGCGGCGTGCATCATGGATGGCTGAGTCGGTCTTGCGGTGCGCACGGCGTCGGTCAGCTGGAAATGATCGACCAGTACCGAGAGCTGGTAGGCCTGCTCTTTGAGGCTGGCGGCGGCGGCGGCCGATTCCTCGACCACGGCGGAGTTGGCCTGGGTCATGCGGTCGAGCTGGGCCACTGCCGTGTTGATCTGCTCAATACCTTGGGTCTGGTCGACGGCGCCTTCGCTGATCTCGCTGATGATGCCGGCCACTTTTTTGACGCTATCGACAATCTGCTCCATGGTCTCGCCGGCCTGGTTCACCAGCAGGGTTCCGGCCCCGACTGTTTCGGCAGACTTGTTGATCAGGCCCTTGATCTCCTTGGCGGCGACCGCGCTGCGCTGGGCCAGGTTGCGTACCTCCGTGGCAACCACCGCAAACCCTCGGCCCTGGTCGCCCGCTCTGGCGGCTTCCACGGCGGCATTCAGCGCCAGGATATTGGTCTGAAATGCAATGCTGTCTATGGTGCCGATGATGTCGGAGATCTTCTGCGAGCTGGCATCGATGGCGCGCATGGTGCCCACCACCTGGGCCACCACCTCACCGCCGCGCACCGCGATGTCGGAAGCCTCCAGCGCCAGCTTGTTGGCCTGCCGGGCCGCATCGGCCGAGTTTTTGACGGCGCCCGTGATCTGCCCCATGGAAGCCGCCGTCTCCTGCAGGCTGCTGGCGGTTTCTTCGGTGCGGCTGGAGAGGTCGGCATTGCCTGACGCGATCTGCGCGCTGGCCGTGGCCACCGACTCGCTGCTGTCACGCATGCCCGATAGTGTGCGCACCAGGTTGTCACGCATGGCAGCCAATGCACGCAACAAGTCACTGACTTCATCGCGCCCTCTGGTGTCCAGCCTTTGGGTCAGATCCCCTGCAGCTATGGCGTGGGAGAGCTTCACCGCGTGGTTGAGCGGCTCCACGATTTGGCGTGAAAGAAACCAAGCCAAAAAAATGGCTGCTCCTGCTGCGGCGACCACTTCCGCAATAATGAACCAGACCCCATTCATATAGGTGGCATTGCTGTCCTGGGCCTCTACCGCCGCCCGGTCTTCGTTGTGTTTGACGAGCTGGGCAATCGGCTCCTTCAGCGCCATAAACAATTGGCGACTTTCACCGTTGAGAATATCCACCGCCTGCTGACCCGCCCCCTGCTCCACCAAGCCAATCACACGTTGGTGCATGGCCGCCCATGCAGGCTGGCGGGCTTTCACCTGGTCGTAGATGGACTGTTCGGTGGGGTCGCCAATGGACTCCGGGTAGCGCTTGTCCACCTGGTTGTATGTCTCCATGGCCTCGACCATGCCTTTGCGAATCTCGGGCCACTCCTGCTGTGGCGATGTGGCCAGCTTGAACTCCAGCAGTCGCAGCGTGTTGGCCGCCTCACTCATCTGGCCTGCATCACGCACACTGGCCATCCGCGCGGTGACCATGAAGTTCGTCTGATCGTTGAGCCGATTCAAACGGTTGATGGAGAACGCACCCAGGGAAATCATCATCAGAACAATGATGAAGAAAGCCACAGCGAGCTTGCCGGACACTTTTAATTGATTGAAAAGATTCATGGCATGAAGTGGTGTGGTGTTGAAAAAATTGGCCTCTTGTGCCTCAACTTCCACAGCCTCTGATCAGAGGCGGATCCACTTGAGACGCTGCGCCAGGCCAAGCTCTTTGCTTCGTCAAACCCAACGCAACCATCGTACTGGCAGCTCCTCCACACAGGATTTACGTTTGTACACTGATAAACGGTCTACCCCATGCCAGCCTCATGCTGAATGCAGGAATATTCCCATATTTTTTATCTCCACTCGTCGCCAAGTTTTGAAGCCACAGTGGGTGTTTTATTTTTCCGCCACAGAATTAATAATCAAAAAACAATACACCAATCCATCATCAATATAAAAAAACATTCACACCAATATTCAGCCACCTTGTTTTTATATTCGGCATGCTTTTTCACGCCCAAAACATTCCACATATTTACACCATAAAAAAAGCATTCCATGCAGACGGGATCTGCACGGAATGCTTTTCTTTGGAGAGCGCTCAGCCGCCGAACAAGGGCTGCAGAACTCCTTGGGCAATACGGCAATGGGCCGCTTGCAATGCCTTGCCAAAAGCGTCGGAGCGCAGATAGGCATATTCCACCGCACGCTGGGCGCCTATGGCGTCGCCTTCCACGGGGGCGGTGGCGGGGTGGCACATCATCAGGCTGCCGGACTGCAGCTGGGCCAGCCATTGCGCCATGTGGCGGCTATAGGCTTCGGGTGTGGGCGCGTCAAAACCATAGACGCCGCCAAAGCCGTGGTTGTGCGGCACACCCAGCCGCTGCAGGCGGCGCGTGCTGCTCCAGCCGCCCAGCAGGGCAATGATGCTGGCCTTGGGGTCGCGCCATAGCCGGCCTGCAGGTGCGGTGGAGCGCACCCAGGGCAAGGCCATACCTCGGTCGCCATAGCGGGCCTGCAGCTCGGCCTGCAGCGCCGTGCGCACACCGGGCAGCTGGTGCACATGCTGGTGGCCGTCGATAAAGTCAGGCGCAGACCCCAGTGCATCTTCGAATGCGTCCAACTGGCGCTGCCAGTCGGTACGCATGGCGGAGGCCGTCAAGCGGCCGGTGTAGGCCTGTGCAATCACCTGGCCTATGCCGGGCGCGGGCTGCGCACCATGGCCCTCGGTCAAATTGAAGTGCAGGCCCACGGACAGGCGCGGGCGCAGCGCCGGCAGGCGGCGGGCCGCCTCAGCCCAGCGCGGCGCCGTAGTCATGCAGCTGGTGGCCGACAAACGCCCTTGCAGCACCAGTTGCTCCACGGCCTCATCCACCAGCGGGTGCAGTGCGTAGTCGTCGGCACACAAGGCAATAGTGCGCATTTATTTCTCCTGCGCCGCGCCGGCACCGGGGGCGCGAAAAGCCCAGAACTTGCTCAGCACAAACGTGCCCACCGCCACCAGCACAAGCACCCCCAGCAGGCTCCAGAAGTAATGCCAATGCAGCCGGTGCAGCGCCACCCAGTACAGCGCTTCGTTCACCACAAAGGACAGACTGGCCACGGCGAAATATTTGGCCACCACCGCCCAGCCGCGCACGGCATGGCTGGCGAAGGTGAACCAGGCATGGCCGTTGTAGCTCACCACAAAGGCCACTAGGAAAGCCAGCACATTGGCCACCAGCGGCGCCATGCCCAGGCCCTGTACCAACAGGAACACCACGGCCAAATGGGTGGCTGCGGCGGCTCCGCCCACACCCACGAATTGCAGCGTTTGCGGCAGCTGGCGCAGGCGCTGAAGCGCATACGCCAGGCTCATGGCTGCAGCTTGCCCAGCGGGCTGTGGTCTTCGTCACGGGCCACCAGATAGGTGGGCCGCTGCTTGACCTCTTCATAGATACGGCCGATGTACTCGCCCAGAATGCCGATGGACATCAGCTGCACACCCGAAAACAGCATGATGCCTGCCGCCAGCGTGGGCCAGCCTTCCAGGTCTGCGCCATTGAGGGCGGTGTCCACGGTAATGACGGCGCCATAAACCAGGGCCACCAAGGCAATGAGCCCCCCCACCACGCTCCACACGCGCAGCGGCAAGGTGGAAAACGAGGTCAGCCCCTGCATGGCCAGGCTGAACAAGCGCCAGAGGTTGAAGCTGGATTCGCCACCGGCTCGATCCAGCGGCACAAAAGGCAGGGCCACGGTCTTGAAGCCCACCCAGGCATACAAGCCCTTCATGAAGCGGTTGCGCTCCGGCAAGGCCTTGAGGGCGTCCACCACCTGGCGGTCCATCCAACGGAAGTCACCCGCATTCGGTGGAATCTTGACGCGGCTACCCGCATTCATCAGCCGGTAGAACATATTGGTGCCCACACGCTTGGTGCTGCTTTCTGCACCCCGGTCGGCGATCACGCCATACACCATGTCGTAGCCCGACTGCCACAGGCTGTGCATCTGCGGCAGCATTTCCAACGGATGCTGGAAGTCGGCATCAATCAGCAGCACGGCATTGCCACGGGCATAGTCCACACCGGCAGACAGGGCGGCTTCCTTGCCGAAATTGCGCGACAGCGCGATATAGCGCAGCGGCAGTTCCTGGGCCAGGCGCATGGCGACCTCATGGGTTCCATCGCGGCTGCCGTCATTGACCACCACGATTTCGAAGTCCGGCGTCAGCGCCTGCACCGCCGGCACCAGGGCCCGCAGGAATGCTTCCAGATTGGCTTCTTCGTTGTGCGCAGGCACCACGCAGCTGAGCTGCAGCGGCGCACGGGGCAGGGCGGCAGAGGGGTAGGCCGACGCAGAGGGCGCCGGCGCATCAACAGGCTGAGTGCTCATGGCGCCATTGTCCTCGCAGTCCGCGCGTCTGTCGGCCCCAGGTGCGCAATTCCAACCCTGCCCAGGCATTACCCCGCCGCTCCTGACGGGCTTGGGGCAGCCTGCACACAGCCCTTGGGCACATAGGCGCGCCAGCCCATGGTCAGCGGCTCACTTCGAGGGGCGTAGGGCCATGGGATATCCCACTGCCCTTGGAACAGCTGCAAGGCTGGATCGTCCTGCACGGCATCCAAGGGCGCGGGCGCTTGTGGATCGGCGCCACCCGGGTCCAGTTGCCACACCCACAGCGCTCCATGCTGCTTCAAGCGCTGTGTCGTCACCCAGGGAGAAAAACGCGGATCTCGCGTAATCAGCACCGAGGGGCCTTGCGGCGAAGCAGTTGCCACCAGGCCTGCCAGCCAATAATCGCCGGCCACCACATCCAAGCGGCAATGGCTGTGCTGCGCCCAGGCGGTTTCAGCCTGCGTGGCCATCGCTGCGGCGGGCCAGTCCATACGGGCCGGCCGCTGTCGCCACTGGGCACCCCAGGCAAGATACGCACCCGTCAACAAGGACACCAACACCAGCCACACCGTCACACCGCGCAGCAGGCGCTCGCGCATGGACTGGAACCAGCGATCAGACAGGCAGGCCATCACCAGCAAGCCGCTGAACATCCACATCGGAGAGCCCCACATATCGCGCACGCGGGCCCCGGTCACCAGCCCCAGCGTGGTGAGCAACAAGCCTGGCAGCAACGCAACCGCCAGCAAATAGGCAGCGTTCTGGGTCTGCAAGCGCCAGGGGCCGGCCTCTGGCGCTACCGCCCTGGCTTGTCTGCGGGCCCACAGCGCGGCGATCAGCACAATCACCAGCATGGGCAGATGGCTGAGTATCTGGGCCCCTAAGAAACTGATGGCACCCAGCCGCGTATGCACGCCCACTGCAGCTGCACGTTCGCTGGCATAGGAAAAAGGCAGCCAATCAGACTGGTACAGCCACATCCCATGCGGCAGGAACACCAGCACCATGACCAGCAAGGCCAACCAGGGGCCTGGCTGGCGCAGGCAGCGCCGGTCCGGCCCCAGCAGCAGATACAACGCCTGCGCTATCAACAAAATGGCGACGGAGTATTTGGTCAGCAGGCCCACGCCGGCCAAAGCCCCCAGCAGCAGCCAGTGGTAGAGCCGTCCCTGCTGCAAGGCCATCAGCAAGGCATAGCCCAGCGCGGCCCACAAAGGCATTTGCGCAATATTGTGGTTGAACTCCAGAGCGGGGAAGGTGTAGTACACCACCCCCATGGTCAGCACAGCCCCCAGCAGTGCACGGTCCGGCGACATCAGGCGGCGCCCTGTGCACCACACCAGCCACAGCGTGGCGGCAATGCACAGCTGGCTCAGCAGGAAAGGTCCAAAGCGACCAAAGAGCAGGAAAAAAACATGCAGCAGCTCGGGTGCCAATGGCGGGTGTTTGTAGTAACCCCACTGCCATTCCCGCCCCCATGAAAGACTCTCCACCACATCCAGAGGAAAGCTGGGGCTGAGCATGGGCGGGGCCACCGTCCACAACAAAATATAGAGCACAGCCACCACAGCCAGGGCACGCAAAGCGGCGCTGGGCTGCACAGAAGAGGTCGCGGAAAAAGAGGTCACGGGCAAAAAAAGGAACATGCGCAGCAGCCTCCAAAGGGCTGCAAAAAAGACCAAGCGCCTGGAAAAAAGTAGCACGCGCGGGTTGTCCGGACTTGTCTGTCAGGCCTGCACCAGGGCGCGCAAGTATAGCGACGCGTGCCGGACGCGACACCCACCGGGATCAAGGCAGCAATGCCAGCACTGCCCCCGAAAACGTCGCAAACGCCAGCGCCGTGCTCACCAAGATGATGCGTGCCACCCGCCCGCCATGGGCACCAAAACGCTCGGTGAGCAAGGACACATTGCTGGCACTGGGCAAAGCAGCCACCAGCACCAGTGCCACCAGTGCCTCATCCGGCAGTACCAGGCCCATGGCCTGGGCTGCGCGGCCTGCGCACCACACCAGCAGGGGGTGGAGCAGCAGCTTGGCCAGGGCGATGGGCACATAGTCGCGCGGCGCCACATATTCGTGCTGGTTCATCTGCGAGCGCGCCAGCACCGCGCCGATGGTGAACAAGGCCACAGGGGATGCCGCTGCGGCCAGCATGGCCACGGTTTGGTCCAGCGGCCCTGGCAGCTGCAGCGCCCAGGCCGATGCCACCGCCCCCAGCGCAATCGACCAGGGCATGGGATTGGTCAGCATGCCCTTGAGTGCCTTGCGCAAAGCCTGCGCCGCACCATGTTCACCCTGGCCCAGGCGCGACAGGGCAATACACAGCGAGGTAGTGATCACCATGTCCAGGGCCATGGTCAGGATGACCGGGCCGGCGCTGCGCTCACCCAGCAAGGCCAGCAGCAAGGGCACTCCCATGAAGCCGGAGTTGGGAAAGGCCGCTACCAACGCACCAAAGGCCGCATCGTTCCACCCCCAGCGCTGCCATGTCAGTGCCATGGTGCCTGCCACCATCACCAAGGCACACAGCAGGTAAACACCTGCCACCACCGGGTCCAGAAGCTGGGCAATAGGGGTTTGCGCGCCGAAGCGAAACAGCATGCAGGGCAGGGCGAAAAACAGCACAAAGCTGTTGAGCCCCGAGATGGCCGACAAAGGCAGCACACCTTGGCGGGTGGCGACGAAGCCGCACAACACCAGGGCAAAAAAAGGGAAGGTGACGGCAAGTACAGCGAGCATGGGCCGTATTTCTGACATTTAGGAATCTACTTACCGTTTTAAAGGAAAGTATGCGCTAACATCGCGCGCCGATTCGCACCGCGATTCGCGACTAAAAGCAATTAAAAACGACAAAGGAGTATCTCTTATGCTGACCGCCCTCGCCTACACCATGATCCTCGTCTTCATGGCGCTGATCATGACCAAGCGCCTTTCCGCGATGGTGGCCTTGATCCTGGTTCCCATCGTCTTCGGCCTCCTGGGAGGCTTCGGCATGGAACTGGGCCCCATGATGTTCGATGGCGTCAAAAAGCTCGCGCCCACCGGCGTGCTGCTGATGTTTGCCATCCTGTACTTCGGCGTGATGATCGACGCCGGGCTGTTCGACCCCATCATCAAACTGGTGCTGCGCGCGGTCGGCGGCAGCCCCACCAAAATCGTGGTCGGCACCTTTTTGCTGGCCGCCGGCGTGTCGCTGGATGGCGATGGCTCCACCACCTACATGATCAGCTGCGCCGCCATGCTGCCGCTGTACCAGCGTCTGGGCATCAGCCGCCTGGTGTTTGCCTGCGTGGTGATGATGGCCGGCCAGTTGATGAACATCCTGCCCTGGGGCGGCCCCACGGCCCGCGCCGTGAGCGCCCTGGGTGTGGAGATGAACGATGTGTTCGTGCCCATGATTTTGCCCATGGTCATCACCGGCATCTGGTGCACCTTGGTGGCCTTCATCCTCGGCCAGCGCGAAAGCCGGCGCCTGGGCAATATCAACCAACACCTCTTCCAGGGCCACAACGCCGATGGCAATCCGTCGATTGCCGAAGTCACCGGAGGCAATCCCGAACTCGCACGCCCCAGGCTGCTGTGGATCAACGCCCTGCTCACCCTGGGTTTGATGGTGCTGCTGGTGCTGGACGCGCTTCCGCTGCAGGTGCTGTTCATGGTGGCATCGGCCATCGCGCTGGTGATCAACTACCCCAGTCTGGAGCAGCAAAAGGAGCGCATCGAAGCCCATGCCGCCAACGTGGTGCCCGTGGTGTCGCTGATCTTTGCGGCTGGTATCTTTGTCGGCATCTTGTCGGGCACCCAAATGGTGGATGCCATTGCCAACAGCGTGATCGCCATGGTCCCCGAGTGGATGGGCCCCTATATGGCCGTGGTGACGGCCGTGCTCAGCATTCCCTTCACCTTTTTGATCTCCAACGACGCTTTTTACTTCGGCATCCTGCCCATCCTGGCCAAGACGGCTGCCGTCTACGGCATAGGCCATGTGGAAATCGCCAGAGCCTCCCTGGTCGGCCAGCAGGTGCATCTGCTCAGCCCGCTGGTGGCATCGACCTATCTGCTCGTGGGCCTGGCCAAGGTGGAGTTTGGCGACCACCAGCGCTTCACGCTGCTGTGGGCCCTGTCCGCCGCCGTCGTCATGCTGGTCAGCATGCTGGTGCTGGGCGTGATTCCGTTGATGGGGAGCGCAGCATGAGCATGCAACAACCGCCTGAAACCCGACTGCCGCGCCGCAATGCGCTGGCCCGGCTGGCCGCCCTGGGCGCAGCCCCCTGGATGGGCAACGCCCAAGCACAAGACCGGGACGAATTGCTGGGCTATGCCCCGCGTGCCGCAGCACCTGCCGGCTACCCCGCAGCCTATGCCACCACGGTGCGGGCCGCCGAGGATGAAGGCCGGCTCACCATCCACTCCAACACCGATGAGCGCGTGGCCGCCCCGCTGGTAGCGGACTTCCGGCGCCTGTACCCCCGCATCAGCGTCTGCTACGAAGACCTGGGCAGCACCACGCTCTACCACCGCTTCATCGCCGAAAACCAGCTCCGCCATGAGGCCGCCGACCTGCTGTGGAGCTCGGCCATGGACCAGATGGTGGCCCTGGCCCAGGCCGGCCACGCGCTGGCCTATGCATCGCCCGAACAAGCCCATCTGCCGGCCTGGGCACAGTGGCAGGGCCAGCTCTGGGCCACCACCTATGAACCCGTGGTGTTTGCCCACCACAAGCAGCGGCTGCCCGCACACCAGGTGCCGCGCAGCCACGCGGCCCTGGCCCCGTGGCTGGGCCAGTTCCAGGGCAGGGTGGCCAGCTACGACATCCAGAAATCCGGTGTCGGCTATTTCCTGGCCACCCAGGACATGGCCGCCAACGCCGATGCTTTCTGGGCCAGCGCCCAGGCCCTGAGGCCCCGGCGCCCCCAGCTGCTGCTGACCGTCGATGCCATGGTCCAGCGCATTGCCGCGGGCCGCACCCCGTTCGGTTTCAATCTGCTGGGCGCCTACGCCCTGGCGGCCGCGCGCCGCATGCCCCAACTGGGCGTGATCTTCCCCGAGGACTACACCCTGGTCAGCTCCCGCGTGCTGCTCATCAACCGCCGCGCTGCCCACCCCAACGCTGCCCGCCTGTGGCTGGACTATCTGCTGTCACGGCGCGGCCAGACCGTGATGGCCCAAACCTCGCACCTGTATGCGCTGCGCGAGGATGTGCAAGGCGAGACCACGGGCGCCGCGCTGCGCCAGCAGCTGGGTGCCAGTGCACGCCCGATTGCGCTGGGGCCTGAGCTCGCCGCGCCGCTGGCCAATACGGCCTTGCGTGACAACATCACGCGCTGGCGCGCGGCGCTCGGGCTGAGCGCCGGGGCACAGACCCAGCCGCAGTCACTATGAAAAAAGAAGCTGTCTGCGCAGGCCACACCTGCGCAGACAGGCTTTTTCACTCAATTTCCAAAAATCGCCAGCCATAAGGCCATGGATGGGTAGTTGGGCCTGGCGCCCCATCGGCCAGTATCATCAGCGGCCTGTTTTCACCCCTGCTCCCGCCCTGCTCTGCCCATGTCCGCTGGTCTCAACCTGGCCCAACTCCAAGCCGTCCACTACACCGAAGGGCCCTGCCTTGTGCTGGCCGGCGCGGGCTCGGGCAAAACGCGGGTCATCACGCACAAGATCGGCCGTTTGATCGAAAACGGCCTGGCCCCCCGGCGCATTGCGGCCATCACCTTCACCAACAAGGCCGCCGCCGAAATGCGCGAACGTGCCACCGGGTTGATAGGTCGCCAGGCCAAGGATGTGCTGATCTGCACCTTCCACGCCCTGGGCGTGCGCATGGTGCGCGAAGACGGCCATGTGCTGGGCCTCAAGCCCCAGTTCAGCATCCTGGACCAAGATGATGTGACGGGCATCTTGAAAGACTGTGCCGGCGGCACCACCGACATGGCCACGGCCCGCCAATGGCAATGGACCATCAGCGGCTGGAAGAACGCCGGCTGGGACAGCCGCAAGGCCCTGGCCATGGCCCAGGACGACCATGAGCGCAGCATTGCCCTCATCATGCAGCGCTATGAGGAGCGCCTCACCGCCTACCAAAGCGTGGACTTTGACGACCTGATCGGCATGCCCATGCGCCTGCTGCGCGGCCACCCCGAGGTGCGCGAAAAATGGCAGCGCCTGCTGGGCCATGTGCTGGTGGACGAATACCAGGACACCAATGCCACGCAGTACGAGCTGCTCAAGTTTCTGGTTGGTGAGCGTGCCCATTTCACCGCCGTGGGGGATGACGACCAGTCCATCTACGGCTGGCGCGGCGCCACACTGGACAATCTGAAAAAGCTGCCGGTTGACTTTCCGCAGCTCAACATCATCAAGCTGGAGCAGAACTACCGCTCCACCTCGGCCATCTTGCGTGCGGCCAACAATGTGATCGGCCCCAACCCCAAGCTGTTTCCCAAGACCTTGTTCTCGGAGCTGGGCGAAGGTGAGCCGGTGCGCGTGGTGGACTGCGACACCGAGGAGCACGAGGCCGAGCGCGCCGTGGCGCGCATCCAAAGCCTGCGCGCCGCCGCCAACCCGCAGCCTGCGTGGAAGGATTTCGCCATCCTTTACCGCGCCAACCACCAGGCCAAACCGTTTGAAAAAGCGCTGCGCAAGGCCAATATTCCCTATAAGGTTTCGGGCGGCACCTCGTTCTTTGACCGCGCCGAAATCAAGGACCTGTGCGCCTGGTTCCGCCTGTGGATCAACAACGATGACGACCCGGCGTTTCTGCGCTCCATCACCACGCCGCGCCGTGGCATAGGCCACACCACGCTGGGCAAGCTGGGGGAATTTGCCACCCAGCACAAGCTGTCCATGTTTGGCGCGCTGTTCTCCCACATGCTCGAAGCCCTGCTGCCCAAGAAGGCGCATGAGAGCGTGCTGGAGTTTGGCCGCTACATCAACGACCTGGAATACCGCGCCCGCCATACCCTGGGCGCGGAAGCCTCGCGCAGCTTCATGCTCGACTGGCTGAAAGACATTGGCTACGAGCAGTATCTGTACGACAGCGAGGACAGCGAGACCGTGGCTGCCGCACGCTGGAGCAATGTGCTGGAGTTCTGCGACTGGATGAGCCAGCGCGCCGGCGGCGAGATTGCCGATGCGGCCGGCACCACCACGCAGACCGAAGTCAAAAGCCTGCTGGAAGTGGCCAAGAACATTGCCCTGCTGTCCACCATCAGCGACCGCGAACAAGAGCAGGACATGGTGATCCTCTCCACGCTGCATGCCTCCAAGGGCCTGGAATGGCCGCATGTGATGCTGGTGGGCGTGACAGAGGGCATGCTGCCCTTCAAGCTCGATGACGATGACGGCAAGCAGCTAGTCGTCAGCGACGATATCGCCGCCCGCCTGCAGGAAGAGCGCCGCCTGATGTATGTGGGCATCACCCGTGCCCAGCGCAGCCTGGCCGTGAGCTGGACCAAGCGCCGCAAAAAAGGGCGCGACATGGTGCAATGCCAGCCCAGCCGCTTCATCAAGGAAATGAACCTGGACGCGGCCACTGCCAAGGAAGACCCGCGCGAAAAGCTGCGCAAGCTGCGCGAAGAATTTGCGGCCCGCAAGGCCGCACCGCCTGCGGCCTGAGCCGCCTCTGGAATATGTTGACCCTTGCTTTTCGCCCCCTGGCCCGCGCTTCGCTTTACATAGCTGCCTATGCAGTCTGCGCCAGCGTTTATGCACAAAACAGCAGCGAATCCCCAGCCGACTGCCCCGAAGCCTGGGAGATGAACACAAGCCTGCTGCAAGGTGAGTGGGTGGCCCGCATTGCGGACCAGGACAACGCTGCCGTGCTGCGCCTGGGCCCCCATCCCGAGTGGCAGGGCACGGTCAAGGGCGAGGTCCGGCGTGGTGATAAAAACCACGCCATGGTGGGCGATGTCAACGATGGCGCGGTCACGCTGGAAGAGTCGGCCAACGGCATCAACATCAGCGCCACCTGGCTGGGCGAGGTCAGCGAGGGCAGCTGCGCCCGAGAAGTTCGCGGACACTACCAGATCGAAGGCAATGGCGATGCGCAGCCCCTGCCTTTTGTGCTGCGCAAGCGCACCCCATAGCCCGCGGTCCATTCTTGCATCAAGCAAGCGCTAGCACAGGAGGCATGTCAGACAAATTCCATTGCAGGGGATTTGTAACCACAGGTACAGCGCTGCGATAAGGTGATTTGGCCACCACAGCCAGAAGGATTGCCTCGCATGCCAGTCACTGCCCGCGCTCGCCCCGACACTCGCCCCTTGTGGCGACATCACTGCATCTCCTCCTACATTCCCCTGGTGCTGGCCACGGGTGGCAGCCTGACGGCCCAGGCCGTCCAGCCACTGCCGGGGGGGCCTGGCAGCAATGTGCAGCCACCGCAGACAACCATGCGCGCCTGGCCTGTTTTGACAGCTGGACCCATCAACAGCAGCCCTTGACCCCTCCGCCCTCCACCACCTGGAGCGCCCCTGCGGCAAGTGCCAACGAGCAGCCCGAGCAGGCCTTGCAACGGGCCGCCGACGCCCTCATGGCCGTAGCCGATGTGAGCAACGAATGGCTGCATTCCACCAATGGTGGCTGCCACGACCCACGCTACAGCGAGGTCTCGCGCCTTTTCGAGCTGGAGCCGGGCAGCGATTGCGGCACCTTCAGCTTGCGCGGCTACCGCCCCATGAGCCTGTCACTGACCACTGCAAACCAGACCCTTCGGCAGCCCACACCGTCCGGCAAAGGGCCCAACAACCCTCAACCCTACAAAGACCAGGAAGTGCGCATCCAGCTGTCCACACGCACCAAAATCGCGTCTGGCCTGCTGACCGAGGACAGCTCCGGTCTCAAGGATTCGCTGTGGGTGGGCTATAGCCAGCAGTCGTACTGGCAGATGTTTAACGGCGCCATCTCCCGGCCGTTTCGCTCCACCGACCACGAGCCCGAAATCTTCTACATCTACCCTACCACGGCCCAGCTGCCCTTTGGCTGGCGCTACAGCGGCGTAGGGCTGGTGCACCAGTCCAATGGCCAGAGCGATCCGTTGTCGCGCAGCTGGAACCGCGCCTATGTGCTCACCGGTGCCGAGCTGGACAACCGCTGGCATGTCCACGCCAAGATGTGGAGGCGCATCACGGAAAGCTCCCACAAAGATCAGAACCCGGGCATCGAGGACTACATAGGCCGAGGCGAAGTCAGAGTGGGCTGGAATGTGAACGAGCACAACTATCTCGGACTGACCACCCGCGGCAGCCTGGGCAAGGGACGCGGTTCAGGCCGGCTCGAATGGCTGCGCACCCTGGGTGATGGCTGGAACGGCGACAAAAGCAATCTGCGCCTGCATGTGCAGCTGTTCAGCGGCTACGGCGACAGCCTGATCGACTACGACTACAAGCGCACCGTGTTCAGCGTGGGCTTTAGCCTGCTCGACTTCTGAAACACGGTCTGGATCAGCGTCTTGAAAATCAAGTGCCATGCAGCAGCTTGAGCCGCCACAGAGTTGGCAAAAGCTGCTGGCTCAACATCTTCATCACGCGGCCTTTCAAGGCCTGGGACTCCTCTCAAACGAGAGGCTGCGCAGTCTGAACCCGCTTCGCTTGAGGGCGATGGCACCCGCGAGCGAGGCAGTGCGGCCGGCGCAGGCCCCTGCACAGCGTACTGCCTCGCCTGCTTGTGCTGCATGGGCTATGGAACACGGGGATAGACGCGTTTTTTACACACACGATGACAAAACCAATAAGGTATTCCCATGCTTTTTGCGGGCTGCTGCGCTAAGGTCGGCACGCTCTCCAAACCGGGAGCGCCTAAGGACCTCATCGCATGCCCGCCACAGCCCACCAACCAAGCACTGACAAGCACCCACTGTGGCTGCACCGTTGCCTGCAGCATCTCTCCGTCTGGGCCCTTGCCACAGGCTTGACGCTGATCTGCTCTGGAGCCACCTATGCGGCAGACCACACATGGCAGCAATGCGCTGCCACCTCCGACAACCAGGCCCGCCTGGCCTGCTTTGACAGCTGGGCCCAGCAGCAGCAACCACTGACCCCGCCGCCCGCCACGGCCTGGACAGCCCCGCCTGCCAGCGCCAATGCGCAACCCGCCCCCACGCTGCAACAGGCCGCCAATGCGCCCATGGCCGTGGCCGACGTGGCAGGCCAGGGGCTGCAATCCACCAACGGCGGCTGCCGCGATCCGCGCTACAGCGAGGTCTCGCGCTTCTTTGAGCTGGAGCCCGGCACCGATTGCGGCACTTTCAGCCTGCGTGGCTACCGCCCCATGAGCGTGTCGTTGACCACGGCCGACCATGTCAACGAGCAGCCCAGCACTCCCGGCAAGCCAGCCAGCACTTCGGAGCCCTACCAAAAGCAGGAGATGCGCATACAGCTGTCTGCGCGCACAAAGCTGGCCTCCGGCCTGCTGACCGACAGCAGCTCCGGCCTCAAGGATTCGCTGTGGGTGGGTTACACCCAGCAGTCGTACTGGCAGGTGTTCAATGCCGATATTTCCCGGCCTTTTCGCACCACCGACCACGAGCCGGAAATCTTCTACATCTACCCCACCACCGCCCAACTGCCCTTTGGCTGGCGCTGGCGCTACAGCGGCGTGGGGCTGGCCCACCAGTCCAATGGCCAGAGCGACCCGCTATCGCGCAGCTGGAACCGCTGGTATGTGCTCACCGGAGCCGAACTGGACAATCGCTGGCAAGTCCACGCCAAGCTGTGGCAGCGCATCAAGGAAAGCCCGAACAACGATGACAACCCCGGCATACAAGACGACATAGGCCGTGGCGAGCTCAAGCTGGGCTGGAATGTGAACCAGCACAACTACCTCGGGCTGACCGCCAGAGGCAGCCTGGGCAAGGGCCGAGGCTCAGGCCGCATCGAGTGGCTGCGCACCCTGGGTGAGGGCTGGAACGGTGGCAAAAGCAATCTGCGCCTGCATGTGCAGCTGTTCAGCGGCTACGGCGACAGCCTGATCGACTACAACTACAAGCGCACCATGTTCAGCGTGGGTCTCAGCCTGCTGGACTTTTAATTCCCCGGGCCGCAGTCCCTGGACTGGCGCAATCCGCACACATGGCGGGGGAAGCCCCGTCTGATGCGCAGTTAGCCAGGGTCCAACCGACGAGATAATCCCCTCCTTGGGCTATTTCGGAGAGAATGCCTCCCACGCAGTCCTGCGTACCGCCCGCTCTCAGGGGCACGCTTTAAAGGGCATGATTCATGGATTTACAGCATCTGCGATATCAGCTCAGATCCGGGCAGTACTACCTCTACGACATGCGCGAACAGCCCAATGCCGTCACCGGTACACGCCGGTTCAAGCTGAAGACCGACCATGTCGCCATCGCCTTTAACCTGCACACCGGAGAAGTCCACCAGCATGGCAGTCCGCTGCGCATCCAATCCTGGGCGCTGACCATGTGCCGCCGCCTGCGCCTGGCTGGGCTGTGGGATGAGGCGGACGGCATCGTCGTGGTCTCCGGGCCCCTGCCCGTGGATGAAATCAACAAATGCCTGTGGATACGCGGCTACTGCCGCCGCATGTTCCAGCGCCTGGCCACGCTGCCCCATGGCAAGCTGCAAGCCGCCAGCGAGCGCGCCTCCACCCACAGCCACGATCGTTACGACCGCTACCGCCAACAGGCGGCAGCCTGAAGTCGGGAAGAGACGGCCCTCTTCCAGCAGCCAAAAAGCGGAGCCCAGCTCCGCTTTTTTGATAGCAGCTCCTGCGCCAGGAGCTTGCTCTGCAGGTCTTTTACAGACTGGCCTTGGTCGACAAAGGCGTCACGCCATCGGCCATCACCTGGGCACCGTCCTCGCCCAACACCTCCATGGCGGCATCTTCGCGCTCACGCACCACGGTCACCGGCACACGGCTGTGGTTGAGCACCGACTGCGACACCGAGCCGATAAAGGCCCGGCGCAGCGCGCCCATGCCGCGAGCCCCCACCACGATGCAGTCGCACTGCAGGCGCTCGGCCATGTCCACCAAGGTGGTGCCGGGCTCGCCCAGGGCCACTTCACGCTCGAAAGGCACGCCTGCGGCCTGCAGCTCCACCACGGCAGGCGCCATCAGGTGCATGCCGGCACCCAAGGCCGCTTTGGCAATGCGGTCGGAATCCTGCGTGGCCAGCTCGAGAAAAGATGCTTCTTCCTGCACCTGGGCCAGCACCACCGTGGCGCGCAGACCGCTGCGCACCAGCCCCACGGCATGGCGCACAGCCTCCAGCGACGAGGGAGAACCATCCACTGCAACCAAAATTCTTGTCATTTCCATGTCCTCCTGAATGGCCTGATGGCCGCAACCACCACTATAGACACCCCGGCACCGCCCCCTCCCCATCGCATGCATTGGGCCGTGACCCAGGTCAAGAACCACCAACAAGCGCTGCGCGCAGGCAGCGGCTCTCGCGCAGGCATGCCACATGCAACGGCGCACCACACCAGGGCCAGCGCAAGGGCCTACGACGGCACGCCCCAAGTCAGGGACGGCCAGCAAGGGCCGCCCCGCAGCAAAGGCCGTCGTCCCCCTCGGGGGAAGGCGCGCAGCGCCTCAGGGGGGAGCCAATTCAAGGACAATGCGCGCCATCATGCTGCAGTTCGAACTTCTCAAGACCGACCCCAACAGCCACGCGCGCCGTGGCCAGCTCACGCTCAACCATGGCGTGGTGCAGACCCCCATCTTCATGCCCGTGGGCACCTATGGCACCGTCAAAGGCGTGATGCCGCGCAGCCTGGAGGAAATGGGCGCGCAAATCATTCTGGGCAACACCTTCCACCTGTGGATGCGCCCCGGCCTGGACATCATGCAGACCTTTGGCGGCCTGCATGCCTTTGAGAAGTGGAACAAGCCCATCCTCACCGACTCGGGCGGCTTTCAGGTCTGGAGCCTGGGCTCCATGCGCAAGATCACCGAGGAAGGCGTGCATTTCCAAAGCCCCGTGAACGGCGACAAGCTGTTCATGTCGCCCGAGGTCAGCATGCAGATCCAGACGGTGTTGAACTCCGACATCGTCATGCAGCTCGACGAATGCACGCCCTACGAAACCAACGGCAAAAAGACCACCCAGGCCGAGGCGCGCAAGAGCATGGAAATGAGCCGCCGCTGGGCCAAACGCTCCAAGGACGAGTTCGAACGCCTGGAAAATCCCAATGCCCTTTTCGGCATTGTGCAAGGCGGCATGTTCCTGAATCTGCGCGAGGAATCGCTGCAGGCGCTGGTGGAAATGGACTTCCCAGGCTATGCCGTGGGCGGTGTCTCCGTCGGTGAGCCCAAGGACGAGATGCTGGAGATCATGGCCCACACCCCCCATCTATTGCCGGCCCACAAGCCGCGCTATCTGATGGGTGTGGGCACGCCCGAAGACCTGGTCCAGGGCGTGGCCGACGGCGTGGACATGTTCGATTGCGTGATGCCCACGCGCAATGCGCGCAACGGCACGGTCTTCACCCGCTATGGTGATCTGAAGATGCGCAATGCACGCCACAAGACCGACCACCAGCCGCTCGACACCACCTGCACCTGCCACGCCTGCGCGGGCACCAGCGGCGTGAGCTGGGACGACGGCGGCCGCGACGGTTTCTCGCGCGCCTATCTGCACCACCTGGACCGCTGCGGTGAGATGCTGGGCCCCATGCTGACCACCATCCACAACCTGCATTACTACCTGAATCTGATGCAGGAAGTGCGTGCTGCACTGGAGGCCGGGACGTTCGGCGCTTTCCGACAGAAGTTCGCGCAGGATCGCAGCCGCGGGGTATAACGGCCACGGCACCTGCCCTATTGCATGGTGCGTAGCCCGCGCCATGCCCACACCGCAACTCCCGCCTTCCCACACCGCTGCGCAGGACTGTGACACGCCAGAGCCGACGTGGGCCGGATGGCGGGGGCCCGCGCTGGTAGCACTGATCGTCTTCTGCTTCGCCCTGCTCGGCATTCTGGGGCGCCCCATCAACTTCACCTCGGCCCTGTGGCCGGCCAACCCGGTGCTGGCCGGGCTGATGCTGCGCCACCCGCATCTGGCGCATTCCCCGCTGGCCTGGCTGGGTGCCGGCACGGGCTTTGTGGCGGCCGATCTGCTGACCGGCTCACAGCTGCTGAGCACCCTGTGGTTCACTGCGGCCAACCTGGTCAGCAGTGCCACCTGCTGCCTGATTCTGCTGCGCGCCGATGCGGCCACCCGGTATATGCAAAGCCAGCACTCGGCTTTGCTGCTGTTCGCTGCGGTACTGGCCGCTGCCAGTGCCAGTGCCGTGGTCGCCGGCGGAACGGGGCCTGTGCTGTTTCAGACCGAGCTCTGGGTCAGCCTGTCGATGTGGTTCAGCGGCGAGCTGCAAAGCAATATGCTGATCCTCCCCGTGCTGCTGGCCCTGCCTCGCTGCCGCCCATTCAGCATTTCCATCTGCTTCCCCCCGCGTTCCCTGCTCCGGCTGTGGAAGCACGCGGCACCGCTGGCTGCCGTCATCGCATCCACCGCCGCGGCCCTGACCGTTGGAGGGGCGGACAGCTTGCCGGTTGTGATCCCCGCCTTGCTCTGGTGCGCAATCCGCTACCGTTTTCTGAGCACGGCCATCTTGTGTCTGGTGGTTTGCCTGATTTTGACGGCAGAGGTCGCCATGGGCAGCTTTCAGTTCACGCCCCAATTCTGGAACAGCGCCCTGTCGCTGCGGGTGGGCATTACGTTGCTCGCACTGGGGCCGCTGGCCATGGCCTGCAACCGCCAGGCACGCCAGCGCGCCATGGAGCAGCTGAACCACACCATCAGCCACGACTTTCTCACCGGGCTGCTCTCCCGCAATGCGTTTTTCCTGCAGGCCAAACAGCAAATGGGCCACCTCTGCGCCCGACAGGCGCCGGTGGCCATGCTGGTGCTGGACCTGGACCATTTCAAGCGCATCAACGACTGCCATGGCCATGCCGCCGGTGATGCCGTGCTGCGCCAATTTGCCCAGGTGGCTGGGCTCCAACTGCGTGCGGGCGACACCATGGGCCGCCTGGGTGGTGAGGAGTTTTTGGTGCTGCTTCCCCAGATGTCCATGCACCAGGCCCAGGCACTGGCACTGCGACTGTGTGCTGCCGTGCGCGCCCACCGCTTTGCGCTGGGTGGCAGCAGCCCGCCGCTGCATGTCACCGTGAGCGTGGGCATGGCGTTCTGCCCCCATTGCCCCCCGCCCCATGCCATCGACGCACTGATCCACAGCGCAGACCTGCAGCTCTACCAAGCCAAGCAGAACGGGCGCGACCGCGTGGTCTCCACGGTTTACGGAAACACCAGCGACACCCCCTCCCATCTGCACCACCGCCGCCATGTCACAGGCACACGCTGACTCCTTTTCGCCTCGGCAACATGCAGCCCTGCCATGGGGCATTGCCCTGCTGCTTTATCCGCTGACGTCGCAATGGCAGCTATGGGATGGTTTCTCCAGCTTTGGCATTGCCAATGCCCTGATGCTGGGGCTGCTGGCGCGCCAGCCACAGTGGCGTCGCTGGCCCTGCTTTATGGCCATCGCCCTGGCCAGCCTGGTCGCTCAGTTGCTGGATCAGCAGCCGCTGCAGTCCGCCCTGTTCTGTGCCCTGTCCGACGTCTCGGGTGTGCTGGTGGGCAGCACACTGCTGGCACGGCTGACACCGGCCACCTTGCAGCTGCGGCGCGAACACTCTCCGCTGTATGTGCTGGCCCCCTGCCTGGCAGCCAGCACCGTCACGGCCATGCTGCAATGGGTGGAGCCAGGTACGGGGCAACATTGGTATACGCTGACCATCATGCTGGTCACCGAAGGCATGAACCATTTGCTCATCGTGCCAATGGTGCTCAGCTATGGACAACCTGGGCGCCAAAAAGACTCGCAGCACTCCAATCCGCTGCCACTGCTGGCACTGCTGCTGTCCGAGCTGGTGGCCTTTGCCATTGGCGGCCCTGGCGCCATGGCCTTCACGCTGCCGGCCTTTATCTGGTGCGCTTTGCGCTATTCGCTGTTTTGCACCGCCTCCCTGTTCGCCCTGTTCACGCTGTGGAAATGTCTGCTCTTCGTCCAAGGCTATGACCTGGAGACCAGCACCGTCATCGGCGGCATGGCCGCGCTGCGCCTGGAGCTGAGCCTGCTGTGGCTGGGCCCGCTGACCGTGGCCTGCTCCCATGCAGCACGCAACGAGGTGCTGCAGCGCCTGCATTACGCGTCAGAGCATGACTTTCTGACCCGCACACTGGAACGCGGCACCTTCATACAGCGCAGCGCAGCGGCCCTGTCCCAGCTGCATGCCCCACCTGCTCCCCTGGCCATGCTGCTGCTGGACATTGACCATTTCAAAAAGGTCAACGACCAGCATGGCCACGCCATGGGCGACCAGGTCTTGCAAGGCTTTGCCAACACGCTGCTGCAACAGCAGCAAGACGGCACCCTGGTGGGGCGCTATGGCGGAGAGGAATTCTGCGTCTGCCTGCCTGGCGCTTCGCTGGACGAGGCACTGGCCGCCGCAGAGCGTCTGCGCATCGCCGTGCAGGCCTTGTCCTTTCCCATCCCCCAGGGCGGTTGCCTGCAGATCACCATGAGCGTGGGCGTGGCCCACTACGCGGCCACGGCCCTGCCCGCCACGACAGAACTGGCACTGGCACAGGCCGACGCCCAGCTCTACCGCGCCAAGGAGGGCGGGCGCAACCGCGTGGAATGTCTGGCCACGGTGCCCAGCACCATGGCCTTGCCCCAGACACAGACCCCGTCCGCCATCCAGATCCAGGTGGAAGTGCAAAGCACACCGCGGCAGGCACAAACGCCCTCTGCCGCCCCGGATCTGTCTTTCAGGGCTTGAGGGGCTGCGCCAGCACCGCCTTCGCCGGCTCGCCGCAGGCATGGCAAAAACGGGAGAACGCGCTCTTGCGGGTTTGGCACGCGCCGCAATGGTCAAACAGGCCAATGCCGCAATGGGGGCAAAAGTCGATCTCGGTGTTCTTCACATCCACCGGCCGCTCGCAACCGGGGCACACGCTCTTGGCCAGGCGTTCCAGGGCCACGTCGTAGCTCAGCTCCTCGCGGCGCTGTACCTCGGGCAGGGCCTCCTGCAGTTTTTGTCGCTCCAGATAGCGGTTCAGCGCCAGGATGGCATAGCGCCCCAGCAGCACCGTCAGCACAATGCCGACGATATAGCGCACATAGCCGCCGTAATCGGGCAGATAGGGCACCAGCTCCACGAAAAAGGCAAACAGGGCAAAGAAAATAAAGCCCCAGACAAAAGGCCACCAGGTGCTCTTGCGCTGCTTGACGAACAACCAGCCGGCCAGCACCAGCAACGGCAAGGTGATGGCCAGGCGGTACAGAAAAACGCGCAGCTCCACGGCCCGCATGCGCTCCTGCCACTGGGGATAGGCCGCATCACGCAAGGCCGACCACTCCGACTCGGACTGTGCCACCGCCTGCGCGGCCGCCAGACTGCTCTGGTCTTGCTGCTCCAGCAGCTGGCGGGCCTGGTCCTCGGCCTGCTTGAGCGCATCCAGCGCACGGGTGCGGCGCAGCAGGTCCGCATCCTGCTCGGGGCGGTCGGTGGCGCGGCGCGTGGCCACCCAGTTGTCAAAGGTTTCGCGGGCAGCGCTGTACCTGGCCTTTTCCGCGTCGTACTTGAGCCGTGCCGTATCCCGCGCCCGCTCTGCCTCACGCTCGGTCTTGCGGGCAGCTTGCAACGCGGCCTTCACCGGTTGGGCGTCGGCAGCGGGGATGAAGTCCTCCACTTCCTGTGTCGGCGCCACCTGGGGCAGATTGCCCACGACCAGCCCGCCCAGGCCGATCAGAAAAGAGGCAAACACCACCGACACCAGCCACAGGCCACGGCGAAACCATTTCTCGGGCAAGCGCAAAGATTTACTCATACAAATTCCTGACTCAATAGCGGCTTATGCAGTCCAGACGGGCGATACAGACCATTTTGATGGCAAATATCGCATGCCGCTGTCAGCGCAGCTCGCGTACAGGGCCTGCCAGCTGGGTGCGCTGCATCCACTGGGTGACCGAATCCACCGTCACGGTCTCGATGCGGCTGGCAAAGCGCTTTTCATTCGGGTGGTCGTCAAAGGCAATATTGGCGGCGGTCATGCGCCCACCCAGGCGCGTCCAGGAGCGGATCACCAGCGCGCTGGGCTCGTAACCCTTGAACTGCAGCCAGGCCTGCGCCTGGGCGCGTTGCTGCACCGTGGCGGGTTCCATAGCCACGGCCAGGCTCTCCAGCGCCCACTGGTTGGACTGCTGGTAACGCTGCCCCCAGACGTAGCTGACCATGCTGTAGGGCGCATGCTGCATGCGCAGCACGGTCTGCGGATTCGTCAGATAGGTCCACAGCGCCTGCTGCACCTCGGGCGTGGGCACCTGCACGGCCGCCACATAACGCCACAAATCATCCAGAAAGAATTCGCCCAAGCCCTGCCGGTAGACATGGCCTTCGGCCGTGCCGCAGCCATTGAGCTTGTGCGCCACGCGCCACAGCCCCTCCGGTGTACGGTAGGCCCAGCCGAAGTGCGAATACTTCAGCTGGTAAGTCGACAGATCCTGGCCGGCACGCCCCAGCAGCACCACCTTGGTGCCGATTTTTTGGTGCTCCGCTTCCAGTACCTGGGCCGTTCGCTGGGCCAGATCCAGTGACTGCGTCAGCATCTGCGCCGTCATCGGCCGGTTTTCACAGCTGCGACCGGCCTGTGCCGTGCCTGCGGCCATGAAGGCCAGGCACAGCATGGTGGCGGCGGCCATGCGGGTGGGCGCGCAACGGAGATAGGGCATGCGCGTGCTACTCCAGACGCTGCGCATCACAGGCGCTCGTTGTGCAGCAAGGCCTTGCCCACGGCGTTCGGGATAAAGGCCAGCACCTGACCTGCGGCCAGCAGGATCACGCCGGCGCCGATGGCGCTGCTTTGCACCACGGTACCCACGCCCACCGAAACAGCACCCACCGCATTGCCAGACACCTCCAGCACCGCCGAGGCGCCATTGGCCATGTTCTTGAATACATAGACCACGCCATTCGCCGAGACCTGCACCGATTCCACCACCAGCGAAGCCCCCACACCGGAGACCAGCAGCGGTGCGAGCATCACCTGCTCCGAATCACCACCCGATGCGGCCGCCCCCACCATGGAGGCCAGCGGCAGCGCCGACAACACCGGTGATGCCTCGCTCTGCGCATGGGCTGTGGTGCCCACGCCCCACAGCGCACCGACCAGGCCGATGGCGCACAGGCTGTGGTGCAGCAAGCTCCGGGGGGAAACGGCTGGGGTGGAGAGGTTCGAAGCCATGTTCACAAAAAATTCCTTGCGCATTGATTTCCTGGCGTGCCGCCATCTGCTTCGGTGACCATGGCGTTATACCCGCCCCCCGGCCTTGCACCCGCCTGCCTGACGCGCAGGCCACAGTCTTTGACATACCTCGTGCGGGGTAAGCCGGGATGGCGGGTACATCTCCCCCATGCCTTCATGTGGCTGCGGTCTTCACAAGCCGTGCCATCCAACAAGTGCGCTCACCGCGCCAGCAAGGCCGCTACGCGGGCATGCAACAGCTCCGGCGTGACCTGGTCTGCTGGCACAGCGGCATCAACCTCCAAGCCCACGCGGCTGAGCCAGCCACGGCGCAGCGGCCGCACCATGGCCACGTTCTTGCCGTCTCGTACCTCGATGCGGCTGAAGAACGAGCCCCAAAGATTGGTCAGCGCCATGGGCACCACCGACAGCTCCAGCCCATCGACCCGGGCCTGCTCCAGGATTTTCATGATGCCGCCCTTGAAGGGCTGCAGCTGACCATCGCTGGTGATGGCGCCTTCGGGGAAGATGGCCAGCAAATCGCCCTCGCGCAGCACCTGGGCGGCGCGGACGAAGGCGGCTTCGTAAGTGGCCGGATCTTCCTTGTAGGGAACGATGGGAATCGCCTTGGCCAGGCGGAACAATCTGCCCAGCACAGGCATCTGAAAGATTCGCGCATCCATCACAAAGTGGATGGGCCGAGGGCTGGCGGCCATCAACAGCAGGGCATCGACAAAGCTCACGTGGTTGCACACCAGCACGGCCGCGCCACTGGCGGGAATATGCGGCTCACCACGCACCTTGAAGCGGTAGATGAAATGCGTGGCCACCCAGGCCACAAAGCGCAGCAGGTATTCCGGCACCAGCAAAAAGACATAGAGCGCCACCACCGCATTGGCGATGCCGGCGAGCAGAAACACTTGCGGGATGCTGAACCCCGCTGCCAGCAACGCGCCAGCCAGCACGCTGGAGGCGATCATGAACAAGGCGTTCAAGATGTTGTTGGCCGCGATGATGCGGGCACGGTGCGTGGCCTGGCTACGCATCTGGATCAGCGCATACATGGGCACGCTGTAGATGCCGGCCGACAGCGCCAGCAAGCCCAAATCCACCATCACACGCCAGTTGCGGTGCTCGGCCAGGAAAGCACCCACATCCATCAGCGCAGATGGTGGCAGCGCGCGCGCGGCGAAGTAGAGGTCGATGGCGAACACGCTCATGCCGATGGCACCCAGCGGCACCAGGCCAATCTCCACATGGCGGCGGCTGAACACCTCGCACAGCAGCGAGCCGACGCCTATGCCTATGGAAAAAATCACCAGCAGCAGCGAGGCCACATGCTCGTTGCCGTGCAGCACCTCCTTGGCGAAGCTGGGGAACTGCGCCAGAAACACTGCGCCGAAGAACCACATCCAGCTGATGCCCAGCAGCGAACGGAACACCACCGGTTGCTGGCGGGCCAGCTGCAGATTGCGCCAGGTTTCGGTGAAGGGGTTCCAGTTGATGACCAGGTCTGGATCGGTGGCCGGAGCATTCGGAATGAACTGAGCACACAGCCGCCCCACCAGGGCCAGTGCCACGCAGGCCACGGCCACCTGCAAATGGCCCACGGCGGGCACGGCCACCAGCAGGCCGCCGGCCACATTGCCCAGCAAGATGGCGACAAAAGTGCCCATTTCCACCATGCCATTGCCACCGGTGAGCTCGCGCTCATTGAGCACCTGCGGCAGGTAGGCGAACTTGACCGGCCCGAACAGCGTGGAATGCAGGCCCATCAGGAACACACAGGCCAGCAGCAAGGGCACATGGGCGGCCACAAAGCCCCAGGCCGCCAGCAGCATGATGGCGATCTCGAGGTTCTTCACCAGGCGGAACATGCGGGTCTTGTCCCACTTGTCGGTGAGCTGGCCCGAGGTGGCCGAGAACAACAGAAACGGCAGGATGAACAGCGCACCAATCACCAGGCCAGCCAGCGACGGCGGCAGCCACGACACGCTGAGCTGGTAGGTCACCATCACCGTGAGGGCGAACTTGAACAGATTGTCGTTGGCCGCCCCCGAAAACTGTGTCCAGAAAAACGGCGCAAAACGCCGCTGCCCCAGCAAGGAAAATTGATTGGGCTGGTGCTCGGAAGGCGGCGAAGAAGAAGACTGGGGGCGCATACCGGGTCCTGTAAACATATTCATTGGCGCTGCGTTGCCTGGTGGCCCGCAGCGCTGCATGTGCCGCGCATGGTAGCAAGGGCAGAAAGGGAGGGAGTCGGCCGCGACAGCAGGTGCCCAGATCACCCAATGCGTGCAGCATGCGCGCCCCGAAACGATTGCAGACCGGGCTTCACACAGCTTTGCATCCGCCGTACACCGGGTTCACCCGGAGCTCGGATGCTCAGGCCTTCAACCACAGCTTCTCGGGAACCGCGCCATGCTTCTTCGCCCCACCCTCTTGACCTCCCGCCTGCTGCTGGGCAGCAGCCTGGCACTGGCCGCCGCAGTTGCATCAGCCCAACCGGTCCACCGGAGCAATGCGCCGGTGCTGGTACAGGTCCAGCATGCGCCCGCGCATTCCCGCCCGGCACCACCGCCCCACGCCATGAAGCCCGCCCCAAGGCACGCCATGGCCAGACCTGGGTAGCCGGTCATTGGCGCTGGCAAGGGCCACGCGCAGCTTATGTCTGGGAGCCCGGCCACTGGGTTAGGGCCTCACGGCACTGAAGACTGTGCAGAGGCCGTGCGATTTATTTATGTCGCCAGCGGCTGGGTGAACACCGTCAGCTGGCCGCTCATGCCATGCACTTCACGGCCGGAGATTTCGCCCGCCGTCACAAAGCCCACCAGCGGGATGGGGCCCAGCGCATGGCGTATCAGCTGCAGCTCGGCATCCACCTCGTTGGTGGCGGCGGTCCCACCACGCAAATGGCTGCGTACATAGATGGCGCCGCAGACAATGCGCGCCGGCGCCTGTGCTCCGGCCGCAGGCCAGGGAATGTCAGGGGTGAGCTGCTCCTGGATTTCCGCGCAGGCGCGGCGCAGCTCAGACCATGCGGAGCTGCCGCTGCGCTCGCAGAACGCCAGATACATGCCCTGGTCCACCACCTCATCCAGCACCAGACCACGGCGCAGCGGGTCCAGCCCCATGATGGGACGCACGCGGGCACGCACATCAATGCTGCTGCTGTGCGGCGTATAAGGCCCGGCGGCCAAGGCCACCAGGGTGTGGCGCACACGGCCTATGGCGGCCTGTGCATCCACCTCCAGCTGCACACCGAGGGTCTCCATCAGCACATCGAGGGCGGGACGGCCATTCAGGCCCAGGATGACATGCTCACGCGCATCGGTGATTTCCATGGGCAAGGCCAGGGGCTTGCAACCCTGCACCACCCGTGAGACTGTGTGCACCTGGTCGGAAAAGGCCACGCCCGACAGGCCGCCGGACAGCAGGCCGGTGTCCTCGGAATGGCTGGACTGCAGACTCCATGCCAGCTGCATGCCGCTGCGACGCTCGGAGCCAAAGCCCCCCATCATTTCGCCGCTGGCCGTGTGCGAGGCCAGCTCCAGCAGCAGCTCTTCCAGCTGGGGCATGCGACCGTCGCCATGCACCAGCACGCTGTGGATGGCAAAGCCGTCGGATGCCACCTTGGCAATGGGCCGCAGTCCGGAGAAAAGACGGAAGTCCGCCTCGCCCAGCAGCGGCAACATGACCGCCATGGCCCCTTGCTCGCCGGCGTAGCGCATATCGCCCCCCAGCACGGCTGGTGCCGACATGCCGCTCCAGTGGTGCACCTCGGGCAGCTCCTGGGTCAGTGCAGCCAGGATCTCCGCCGCATGCGGGACATAAGGGGTACTCAAATACATCAGACCCAGCGCCGGCCAGTCCTGGCCGCTTTGCATGGCCATTTGCGCCCGCACCTGGGTCACAACCTGGGTCAGTGCCTGCCGCCACTGCAAGTGGCTGGCATGGGCACATGGAAAAAACGCCATCTTCGCTCCTGCGTCCAACCCTGCGCTCATCGGCGTCCCGCCACCGACTTGGCCGAAGCGGCAGACTTGGCCGCAGGCGAGGCGGGCTTGCGGGCAGCGGCCTTCTTCGCCGCTGCAGGGCGCTTGGCGGCGGGCTTTGCAGCCGCACTGGGCTTGCTCTCCTGGGCCGCGCTGGGGGCGCGGGCCGTGGTCTTCGCCGCGGGGGCCGCAGTGCCGCCCGCAGCCTGGCTCGCCTTGCGGCCAGGGGTTGCCGCGCTAGAGGCGGCCTTCACCCCCTCGGCGGCCTTGCGTGCCATCTGGCTGGCGGCCTGCATGGCCGCCTTGGTGAAATCGGTGGCCATATGGGTGGCCTTGGCCATGGCCTGTTGTTGCGCCGGGTCCTGCAGGGCCTGGCCGGCAATCTGCTGGAACTGCTGGCTCAGCGCGCCCCACCACAGCATGGGGTCGCCCATGCCTGCGGCAGCGCCAGCGTGGGCACCCGCATCGGCCTTATCGGCCTTGCCAGCCGCATCCGCATGGCTGGCCGCACCGGCAGCCGCCGTTTTTTCCTGGGCGGCCTGGGCCGCAGCCGCAGCATGCGCCTCCGCTTCCGCGCGCTCTGGCTTGGCTGCCGCTGCGCTTTTCTTGCGGGACTTGGCGCCGCCCGAGGACATGGGCCAGTCCGCATGCTCGCCCGCCGCTGGTGCGGCCGCAGCTTGCATGGGATTGCCGGGGCCGGCAAAGCTCTTGGCCAGATCAGCCATGCTCACATTCATGCCCTGCAAGGTGTGCAGCGTCATCTTCTGCACTTCCAGCGCCTGCACCGTGGCCGACAGGGCACGGCTGTTTTGCTCCAGCCAGAACTGCACGGCCTTGAGCTCTTCGATGCGCTTGCTGATTTCTTCGACGCTGACCGTCGGCGCCACCCAGTGCGACAACGGCGGCATGCCCTTGGATGCGCCGGCCTGGCCCAGCTGGTTCAGAAAATCGAATCCCGGAATGAATTTACCGAAACCGAAGGCGGCGGAATCGCTCATAGCTGTCCCCAAGAAGTAGCGTCAATGCAAGCCGCCGCCCGGAACCGGGCCGCGCTGCGGGAGAGCAATGAGCTTAACCCAGCGGCCAGGCATTGCCACAGCCAGACACCCACCGTTGCGCTCAAACGACCGCCTGGATCACCTGGAAGCCAGGCACTGCGGGCATCTCGGGTGACCCCGAAGCAGCAGCGCCGGCCCCTGCGCCCACATCACCAGCGATGCGAAAGCGGGAGCAACCCCGGGGTGCCTGTGCCGTCTCAGTGCTGGTGACCGTGCATGCCATGGCCCGTCGGCATGGCCCCACCCTTGGGGGCCATGGCCTGCACCGGCACCTGCAGGCTCAGGCGCGAGAGCACGCCCTTGGCATTCTTGAACACCAGGGTGATGGGCACTTGCGTGTCCTTGAGCAGCGGGCTTTTCAGCTGCTGCAGCATCAGGTGGTAGCCACCGGGCTTGAGCTCGACGGCCACGCCCTGGGGCAGGTCCAGGCTGGCAATGGCGCGCATGCGCATCACATCGCCCTCCATCTTCATTTCATGCACCTCGGCCACGGCGGCGGCCGGGGTCTCCACACCCACCAGCTGCAGCGGCTCCTTGGCCGTCAGCCGCATAAAGGCACCCGTAGCCTGCTGGCCAGGCACGCTGGCGCGCGCCCAGGCCTGCTCCACCGCCACAGGGGCGGCATCGGACTGGGCCCATGCGGAGGTCGACAGCGCGGCCACCGTGGCCAGGGACAGGGCCAAACGGCGTGTCAGGGTCTTTGCAAACATGGTTTTTGCTCCAAAAAAGCGGAAGCCCACAGGCATTCCAATGCGCCCGCAGCTCCCCAAAAATACATCCAGACATGCAGCACAAATCTGCTTCAAAGGCAGACAGCATGCGCTGCAAAAGCTCACAAATCAGGAGTATTCAAATACCGGAGGCCCACGCGCAGGCAAGGCGGCGGCAGCGCGGTAAGACCAGGGGCTTTGCACCGGCAACACCGCCAGCTGCGCCGGGGGGGGCGCTTCCCGGAGCTGCAGCTGCCAGGCCAGCGGTGGCGCCAGCAGCGGCAGGCACAGCGGGCAATCCAGGGCATGCACGGCAGGCGGCGCGCCCAGCAGTTGCTCGGCCGGGCTGGGCACCTGCAGCACGGGGCCAGCGGCACTGCACAGCACCTCACCCATGCCGGCCTGGGCACGCACCCAGGGTGATGCCACCGAGCCCAGCACCACACACAGCCAGGCCGCCAGCACCCAGCGGGTGCAGCCATGCCAGACGGAGAGGGGGCGGGAGCGCATCACGCAGGCATTGTAGGCATGGGCGGTGCTAGGCTCACATCCATGATGCAAAGCCTTTTCCACCTCGCCTACCATGTGACCGACCTCGATGCCGCGCGCCGTTTCTACGGCGGCGTGCTGGGCTGCCGCGAAGGCCGCAGCACCGAGACCTGGGTTGACTTCGACTTCTTCGGCCACCAGATTTCGCTGCACCTGGGCCAGCCCTTTGCCGTGGCCAATACCGGCAAGGTGGGCCAGCACATGGTGCCCATGCCCCATCTGGGTGTGATCCTGCTCAAACCCGACTGGCAGGCCCTGGCCGAACGCCTGAAGGCCGCCCACACCGCTTTTGTGCTGGAGCCCCAGGTGCGCTTTGAAGGCGAGCCCGGCGAGCAATGGACCATGTTTTTCCACGACCCCAGCGGCAATCCTATCGAGGTCAAGGGCTTCACCCATTGGGATGCGGTGTATGCACATTGATGCGATTGACGCCCCCTGAGCCGCTTCGCGTCATCCCCCTCTCTCTCGCTGCGCGAGGGAGGGGGACGGCACCAGCGCTGCGGGGCGGCCCTTGCGCGGCGCCCTAACCTGGGCCGCGCCAGTTGCAAAGCCCCCTGCCAAAGCTATCTCCTGAGTTTGATGCATAAACGCCGCAGCGCTTATTTATTCTTCACAGGATGCTCCCAAAACCGCAGCAACCCACTGCTGCGCTGGGTGGGGCTGCCGATGGCCGAGGCCAGCAGGCCCGGCACCTCGGTCCACAGCGTAAAGGCTTCGCGTGCGCGGGTGATGCCGGTGTAGACCAGCTCGCGGCCCAGCACATTGCCGCCCTGGGCGGCCAGCACCAGAGCGGTGTGGGCGAATTCCGAACCCTGGCTTTTGTGCACCGTCATGGCGAATGCTGTTTCCACCTGGGCCAGGCGTGCCGTGCTCACATGGTGCAAGCCGTCGCCGCGCAAAAAGTACACGCGCAGCCGCGCCGGGTCGGCAAAACTGGGCAGGACCATGCCGATGTCGCCGTTGAACACCTCCAACTGGGCATCGTTGCGCGTGACCATCACCGGCCGGCCCGCATACCACTCGCCCTCGGCCGCGACCAGGCCGGCATCGCGCAGTTCTTTCACCACGGCGGTGTTCAGCCCGGCCACACCCCAATCGCCCTCGCGCACGGCGCACAGCAGGCGAAAGCGGTCAAAGGCCTGCAGCACTGTCTGCACCCAGGCGGCATGGGCCTCGGCCGTGGCCGGGCGCGCCAGCAGCCCACGCTGCAACTGCTGGGCATACAGGCGATAGCCCGGCTGCGGACCACGGCCTTGCACGGCCATGCGCGCCACCTGCTGGGCGGGGCCACCCTGGTGGGCCCACAGCGCCGCGTCCCGGCCGGCCCGGGTGTGCTCGGTCAGCAAGGCCTGGGCAGCCACGGCATCGCCAGCATTCACGGCCAGGGCCAGCAGGCCGATAGGGCCGCTAAAACGCCGGCTCTCGCGCAGCATCACCATATGCTGAGAGATGGGAGTACTCCCCCTGAGCCGCTGCGCGTCTTCCCCCTCTCTGGCTTCGCCGGAGGGGGACGGCACCAGCGCCTCTCTGGGGACAAGGCGGCCCTTGCGCGGTGCCCTGGCTTGTGCCGTGCCTGTTTCAGAGGCAGGGGATCCATCCACAGTGCCACGGGACTCGGCCATGAATTCTGCGGGAATCGCTTGCCCGGTCACACGCTGCGCATAGGCCGCCGTGTCGGCCAGGTAGTTGCCAGCCTGGGCATTGCTGCACAAATCGCCCAGCACGGCGCCGGCTTCCACCGAGGCCAGCTGGTCCTTGTCGCCCAGCAGAATCAAACGCGCCGTGGGCGGCAGGGCCTCCAACAGCGCGGCCATCATTTCCAGGTGGATCATGGAGGCCTCATCGACGATGAGCACGTCCACATCCAGGGGCTGGCCCGCATGGTGCTTGAAATGCCGGGTATCCGGCCGTGCGCCCAGCAGGGCATGCAGGGTGCGGGCCGCCCCCATGCGCTGCACCAGGGAGGGCAAATCCAGTTCGGGCTGGACAATGTCTTGCAGCTGCAGCAACGAGGCATCAATGGACTGCTTGAGCCGCGCCGCCGCCTTGCCCGTGGGCGCGGCCAGGGCGATGCGCAGCTGCGTGGCATCAGGCGCCGTGGCAAACAGCAGTGCCAGCAAGCGGGCTGCGGTATAGGTCTTGCCCGTGCCCGGGCCGCCGGTAATCACCGACATGCGCCCGCGCAGCGCCAGCGCGCAGGCCAGCTTTTGCCAGTCCATGGAGGCATTGGCCGCAATGCCATTGGCCGGGACAAACAGGCGCTGCAGCCAGTGGCGCACCTTGGCTTCATCCAGCAGCACATCGGCCGTGGTGCGGGCCGCAATCTGTGCGGCCACGCTGCGCTCGTAATCCCAGTAGCGGCGCAGATACAGCAGCGGCGCACCATCGCCTCGTAGCACCAGGGGCTGGCCCAGATCGGCGTCGCGCCCCAGCACCCGGACCACGGGGCTGCGCCGCAGCGCCTCTTGCCAATCGGCCCAGCTGGCGGGCAGCTGGGCCCACAGCGCCTGCTGCGCAGCCAAGGCTTCGCTGGGCCAGGCCAGCACGGCATTGGGATTCGCCGCCAGCGCGGTCAGCGGCAGACAGCTGTGGCCGCGGCCTTCCATCTGCGCCAGCACGGCCGTGGCCACCAGCAGGGCCGGTGTGGCGCCCGCATCCTGATCGGCCACCATGGCGGCCAGGGCGCTGTCCAGGCGACGCAGCAGGCCTGCATCGGCCAGACGCTGCAAGGCCGTCAAGGTGTCGGGCACGGACAGGGCCGGCTCGGCAAACAGGTCCAGGGTTTGCACATCCAGCTTGCGGCTGCGCTTCATGGCTGCACCTCCTGCGTGCTCTGGCCATCGGCCAGCAAGGCATCCAATGCGTGCAGCAAAGCCATCATGTCCTCGGATTGGGGCAGCACCTCCATGCCCTGGGTGGCGCCGTCCAGACCGCGCACAAAAAAGTACAGCGCCCCACCCAGGTGTTCGGTGGGCATATAGGCCGCGCCCAGGCGGCTGCGCAGCAGGCGGTGCAGGGCCAGCAGATACAGCGCGGCCTGTACGTCATAGCGGTGGTGCAGCATGGCCTGCTGCAAAGCCTGCGCCGTATAGGCCTGTCCATCCGCTCCCAGGTGGTTGGTTTTGTAATCCAGCACCCAATAGCGCCCCTGGTGGCAGAACACCAGGTCGGCAAAACCCATCAACATGCCGTGCAAGGCACGGGGCGGCAGCACGGGCCGGTCCATGCCGGGCAGCAGGTATTGCCGGCACAGGGCGTCTATGCGCGGGGCCGACAGCAGCCGGGCCGGCAGCCAGAACTCCATTTCGGCCAGCAGCGCATCCTGGGCGGCCAGCTCCACCAGATTGAGGGAGAGCGGTGGCAGCGGCTGGTGGACCACGGCGCGCAGCCAGCGCAGCGCGTCCAGGCTCTGCTCGGTGCGGCCCGCGCGCTCGCAGCGGCGCAGCAGCCGGGTTTCCAGCGGCGTGAAACTGACATCCTCGCCCTGCTCGCCTTCGCGGCTGCCTGGTGCTGGCAGGGCAAAGCCTTCGCCCGCCAGCCATTGCAGCTGGTCGTGCAGGAAATTGCCCACCACCGGGCCACGCATAAAACGGTGCCACACGGGAGCGGCCGATGCAGGCTGCATGGGCAGCGAAAGCGGGGCCAGGGTCACTGCAGCTTCCGGGCCCTCTGCCGCCAGGGGGTCGATCTCATCGTCGGCCGGAAACTGCGCGGCCACGGGCAGCACCGGCACGCTGGGCGCGGCCATGGCACGGGTCAGGGCCGAGAAGCTGCCGATGCCCCAGCGCTTGTCGAACAGGGCCTCATACACCGGCGCAGGCCGCAGTGCGGGCACCTCCTGGGCCGACACCCAGCGCGGCAGCGCGGGCAACTCGGCAGCCAGGGCCTGCACCGCGATATGGCCGCAGCCATCGGCCAGGGCTTGCAGGCTGTCCTGCCATTGCGTGGTGCTTTGCACCGCAGGGCCGGCCAGCAGATAGCCTGCGGCGCCCTGCTCGTTCACACAGGCTTTTCCCTGGCCGCGCTTCATGGGCGCCAGACCCAGCCACAGCGCGTGGCGCGGCCGGGTCAGGGCCACGTAGAACAGGCGCAGGTCTTCGCGCAGGCGCTCGCGGTCGGCCTGGGCCAGCTGCGCGCCGTCGTAGTCCAGCACCAGCTCACGTGCCGGCCCATCTTCGCCCTGCACCGGCAGGGACAGATAGGCTGTGCCGCGTTTTTCCAGCGGCCTGAAGCTGCCCGCGAACGGCAGACAGACCACGGGATATTCCAGGCCCTTGCTCTTGTGGATGGTGACCACCTTGACCAGGTCGGCGTCGGACTCCAGGCGCACGATTTGTGCCTCGCCGCCGCTGCCAGGCGCCTCGATCTGCGTGGCCAGCCAGCGAATCAGGGCCTGCTCGCCCTCCAGCTGGGCGCTGGCGCTTTGCAGCAACTCGGCCAGGTGCAGATAGTTGGTCAGCCGCCGCTCGCCCAGGGCCGGCAAGGCCAGCCAGCGCGCGGGAAGGTCAAAGCGGTACAGGGTCTGGCGCAGCATGGCCAGCACGCCCTGGCGCAGCCACAGGCTGTGCAGCTCGCGCAGCTGCTCGCTGCGGGCATCGAAAGCTTCTTCATCGCTGGCCAGCCAGGCCAGGGTCTCGAAGGACAGGCCCATCAACTCCGTGGCCAGGCCGGCGCGCACGGCCAGAGTGTCGCGGTGCTGGGCCACGGCGCGCAGCCAGTACAGCAGATCGCGTGCTTCACTGCTGGCAAACACCGAGTCCTGGTCGGACAGATAGACCGAGGCCACCTGGCATTGGGCCAGGGCGCGGCGCACGGCGCTGGCCTCTTTGCCGGTGCGCACCAGCACGGCGATATCGGCCGGGCGCAGGCGTTGAAATTCTTTTTCCAGCTGGGCAAAGCCCACGGTGGCATCGGACAGCCAGCCCACGATCTGCCGGGCGCAATGCTGGGCAAAGCGCAGGCGGATCACATCGTTGCTCAGGGGTTCTTCGCCCCCTGCCGTGTCCCAGGCTACGGTGAGCGCGGCCATGGGCGCCTCGCCCGCCATCAGGCACTCGCTGCGGCCCTGGGCCTGCACAGGCTCAAAAGGTAGCGGGTTCTGTAGGGGGTTGTTTGCGCTGCCGGCGCGGAACATGAAAGCGCCCTCACCGGCCCTGCTTTCGGCCTGCACAAGCCAGTGGTTCACGGCCGCCACCAGGGCCTGGGTGGAGCGGTAATTGGTGCCCAGCACATAGTGGCGCCCGGCCGTGGCCTGACGCGCCTGCAGATAGCTGTAGATGTCGGCGCCACGAAAGCCGTAAATGGACTGTTTGGGGTCGCCAATCAAGAGCAGCGCGCTCTCAGTGCTATTGCTTTCGGTGCGGTAGATCTGGTCGAACAGCCGGTATTGCAGCGGCGAGGTGTCCTGAAACTCGTCGATCAGCGCCACCGGGTACTGGGCCAGCATGGCGGCGCGCAGCGAAGCGCCGTTGTCGCCGGCCAGGGCCGCGTCCAGACGTTGCAGCATGTCGGCAAAGCCAAAGGTGCCGGCCTGGCGCTTGAGCCACAGCAAGCGCTGCTGCACCTGTGCGGCGGCATGCAGGCGCAGCTGGCTGGCCAGGGTGGGCAAGGCGGCCAGTTGCGCCAGCACCTGGGCCAGAGCCTGGGATTCGGGCGGCAGGTCCACGGGGGCATCGCCCTTGCGGGCCTCGTCCAGGCCTTCGGGCGTCAGTCGCGTGGCACCGGTTTTGAGGGCTGCGGCCAGTTCCTGGTGCGGCGCCTGGGCCCAGGCCCGCAAAGTCTGCAGCCAGGCCTTGTAGTTGGCCGGTTTGAGCTTGAGGCCATTCCAGGCGCTTTTGTTGCTGGCCAGCTGGCCATCCAGCCAGTCTTCCAGCCGCTGTGCCTTGGCCTCCCAGTCCTGGGCCAGATCGTGCAGCACCTGCTGGTGCTGCGCCAGCGCCTGGGTAATGCATTCGCCCAGGCTACCCTCGCCCGCACTGGCAGGCACGGGCTCGCGCAGCAGCGATTGCATATCGCTCACCAGGGCATCAACCTGGGGCCACACGGCCAGCACCTGCTCCAGCAACTCACCGGACAGCGGATAGCATTGCTGGCGCCAATAGTCTTGCGCGGCCTCGGTCTGGCGTTGGCTTTCGTCGGGCTCCAGCGTCTCGTCAAACAGATTGCCACTGTCAAACGCATGCTCACGCAGCATGCGCTGGCACCAGGCATCTATGGTGTGGATGGCCGCGTCGTCCATGCACTGGGCCGCCATGTCCAAACGCCAGGCTGCGGCTTCGCGCTCTGGCCCTTCGGGGAAAGCATCGCGCAGTTCACGCAAAAAGCCGTCGTGGGCTGCAGGCTCGGCCTCGCCGCGAAAACACTGCACGGCCTCGATCAAGCGGGCGCGAATGCGGTCCGACAGCTCGCGCGTGGCGGCGCGGGTGAAGGTCATCACCAGGATGTCGGGCGGCATCAGCGGCTTGCTGAAACCCGCATCGCCACCATGGCCCAGCACCAGGCGCAGATACAGGGCGGCGATGGTCCAGGTCTTGCCGGTGCCGGCACTGGCCTCGATCAGGCGCGAGCCCCAGAGCGGGAAACGCAGGGCATCCAGCACGTGGCTGCTGGCCGTGGTGGCGGGGCTTGTGCTGTCGCTCATGCGGCGCGCTCCTGCAGGGCAGACAGGTCGTCGCCGGGTAAATCTTGGCTGCGCACATGCTGAGCCATCCAGTCCAGCATGGGGGCATAGAGCAGCGCGGACAGCTGCTGCACATCGGCCGTGCCGTAAGCGGCGCTCAGCAAATCGGCAAACTCCGGGTAGCAGCGGGCCCAGCTGGGGTCTTGGTCCTCGCCACGCAGGGCAAAGCTGCCTTCATAGGCCTGGGCGGCGGCCACCATATCGCCCTCGGCACCGGCCACGCCGGTGCGCAGCGGCAGGGGAAGGGGCGCATGCTGGCCATCACGCCACAGCGCCATCCATTCCAGCAGGCGCTGCCGGGCCTCGGCCTGGGGCAGGGGCAGACTCCAGACCACCACATCGCGTGCCACCACACAGCCCAAGGTCTGGGTCCCGGTGGCGGCCAATGCCAGGCTGCGCAGATACAGACCCAGCAGCTTGTCGGCCTGCAGGGCATCGCCTTTTTTGCGCAGCAGAGTGCGCGGCTCCAGCGCCATCCAGCAGCGGGTAAAGCCAGGGTCTTCCACGGCTTCATCCGGCGTCCAGGGCTGGTTGCGCTCGCGCAGGCCATCCAGCCAATCGTCCAGCCGCAGCTCACCATTTGCGAGCAGCAAACGCTCACGGGACGCGCTGTGCGGCCATTCCTGCATCAAATGCTGCCAAGCCAGCAGCGAGGGCGTGGCCTGGGCCTGCAGTGCCTGGGCCGCACGCTGGCCCAGACCGGCCAGGGGCAGGCCACCGGCACGCGCCAGGCGCTGCACCTGGGCCTGGACCTGGGCCGCCACATCGGCCTGCGGGGCTGCGGCCAGTTGGGCCGCACCGGCCTGCTGCAGGCCTTGGACCAGGCCGTAGGCGGTGAGGCCGTCGAGCTGGAACAGCTCGTCATCCATCACCACTTCTTCTTCGGGCACAAAGCGCACCAGCAGGCGATGGCGCAGATAGGCCCGCGCCGGGTTGCGGTAGAAGTCGGCCAGCCGCGTCAGCGTCAGCGGGGCCTCGGGGTCGGGGGCAAAATCCGGCAGGCTGGGCGGGCTGTCGGCCACCGCTTCGGCATGGGCCGCATGCCATTCGCGGGCATAGGTCGAAATCTCTGAACCGGCCTCAAAATAGCGCCGACTAAAAGGCTGCAGCGGATGCTGCTGGCTGCGCTGGGCCAGCAGCAGCTTGCCTTGCTCGCGCGGCGGCAGATGGCCGCAGCCCTCCCCCAGCCAGCCCTGGGCCAGGTAGTCGCACAGCTGGGAGACCAGCACCGAGGCCGGCTGTTCGCTGTTGTCGCGCACATGGCGACCAGCCCAGCTGAGGTAGAGCATGCGGCGTGCGGACAGCAGCGCGTCCAGCATCAGCTGGCGGTCGTCGTCGCGGCGCGCACGGTCGCCGGGGCGGTGCTGGCCGGCCTGGGCCATCAAATCGAAATCGGCACGGCTGGCGCGGCGCGGGTAGTCGCCATCGTTCATGCCCAGCAGGCACACCACCTCAAACGGAATGGCGCGCATGGGCATCAGCGTGCAAAACGTCACGCCGCCGGCGCGAAAGCGCTGGTTCAGCGCCGGCTCTTCCAGCGCCTGCAGCCAGGCCTCTTGCGCCACGGGCAGGGCCAGGGCATCGACAAAACCGGCCTGGGCACAGGCGGACTGCCAGCGCACCAGGGCCTGGTCCAGGGCCGCCAGCAAGGCCTGGTCTTCGTCGGTCTGGGCGACGAAAAAATCGTCCAGCAGGGCACGAAAGCGCTGGGCCCAGAGCTCGGGCGTGGCGCTGTCGTTGCCGCTCTGCCACCACTGCAGCATGCGTGCCAGCAGGCTGGCCAGGCTGCCGGCCAGCTCGGCGCTCAGGCCTCCGACCTCGTCATAGGGCTCGACGCCGGCAAAGGCCGGGCTCTGGCCCTCGGCGGGTGCGGCGCCGCTGGCATAACCCAGCAGCATGCGCTGCAGACCAAACCAGGCGCTGTTGGGCTCGCCGCAGGCCGCCAGGCCCAGCTGGGCGCGCTGGGCCGCATTCAGCCCCCAGCGCATGCCGGCGCCCGCCATCCAGTGCGTGAGCTGGGGCAGATCTTCGGCCGCCAGACCCACGCGCGCGGCCACGGCGGGCACGTCCAGCAGATCGCAGAGCTCGCTCAAACGGCAGCGCTGCTGCGGCAGCTTGAGCAGCCATTGCAGCGCCGTCACCAGCGGGCTGCTGGCGCGCGCCCCCATGTCGGCAATGTCAAAGGGAATAAAGCGCGCGTCCTGGCGGCCATACTGACCAAACACGGCGCGAATCGCCGGCGCAGCCTCTTCGATGGCGGGCAGCATGACCACGATATCGCGTGGCGCCAGCGGCTGACTGCCTGCGGCTGCTGGCTGGGCCAGCAGTTCCAGCAGTTGGTCGTGCAGCACCTCCAACTCGCGCACCAGGCCGTGGGCCTGGTGAAAGACGATGGAGCGATCCTGGGCCGGGATTTCCAGCCTGGGGTGCTCGGCCAGCGGCACCAGATCACGTATGCGCTGCTGTACCTGCTGCAGCAGCGGCGCATGGGCCAGGTCTTGGGCATCGCCCTCTTCATAGACATCCACGCGCGGCCAGTTCCATTGCGCGGCGGTGTCGTGGGTGGTGTCAAAAGCGTCGAGCTGGCGCACATAGTCGCGGCTTTGCCGGCCCCAGGCCGCCAGCAGCGGATGGGCATGGGCATGCATGGCCTGCAGAGGCAGCTGGGCCAGGTCTTTGCCGGCCTTGTCGGGATGGCGACGGCGCTGCTGGCGCAGCAACTCGCGCCCATCGATGGCGTCGGCCCAGTGAAAGCGGCAGGGGTTGGGCACGGCGATCAGCACCTGGCTGTGGCGGGCAATGCCACTCAAGAACTGCATCAGCGACAACGGCATCTGGCTCATGCCAAACACCACCACGCGCCGCGCCAGCGGGCTGTGCGGAGCCTGGCCCGATTGCAGCGCAGAAAGCACCCGCGCCAGCAGCGCGGGACGGGTGGCGGCGCGCTCGCCCTCGTCCAGCTCGGCCAGCAGCGCACGCCACAGCAGGGGCTGCCAGTGCTGGGCTTCGGGCACGGGCTTGTCAGGCTGCCCCGGGTTGCACAGCACATCCCGGCCCTGGGCCCAGGCCTCCAACCAATCGGCACGGTAGATCTGGTATTGGTCGAACAAGTCGGCCAGGCGCTGGGCCAGCTGCAGCAGGCGCTGGGGCTCGCCGGGGCGCAAAAAATGGGCGATGGGGGCGAACACCGGCGCCATGGCGGCATCGGCCAGGCAGTGCGGCAGCAGGCGCATCAAGCGCCAGATCATGGGGGTTTTGTCCAGCGGGGACTCGCGCGGCACGGCATCGGGCCCCAGCATTTGCCGGTAGCTGCGCCAGACAAAGCGCGCCGGCAGCTCCACGCGCGCGGCGGCGCACACGCCCTGCTGCTCGGCCATGCGCATCTTGAACCATTCGGCCATGCCATTGCTTTGCACCAGCACGGTCTCGGGCTCCAGCGCAGAAAGCGGATGGGCCGCCAGCCAGGCCAGCACCGTATCGGCCAGGGCCTCGGTCTGGTTGCCGTGCAGGGCGATCAAGCCCGGTTGCCATTGCGATTCCACCCTCTTCCCCCTGCTGTGCTGTGTCAGCTGCGAGCTTAACTTGCCCGCGTTGCCTTGCGCGCACCAAGCTCTATAACTAGAAGTTTTGATAGCTGCCGATGCTTGCCGTCACTGGTTTGCAACAGCATTCCTGGCCCAGACCGGCCCTATGCCTGCACACCCTGCTATCCATAGAGGAGTCACCAGCTCACGTAAAACATCGCCTTGGCCAACACCACAATGGCCAGCACATGGCAAAAAATGCAGAGGTGCAAGCGCCGCGAACGCCGGGCATGAAGCTGGCCGCGCCGGCGCCAGAGTATGGCCATCACAAAGTGGCCGAACACGCTGAATGCCAGCAGCATCTTGATGGACAGCAGCAGGCCCAGGCTGCTGGCCAGCGGCTGGGCCAACAGGGCGCGGTGCTGCCAGGCCATGGCCAGTCCTGCGGCATAGAGCAGCAGCAACACCCAGGGCATGACGGCCACGGCGCGCGTGCCCAAGGCCTGCTCGACCGGGATCAGGGTTCTGGCAGGCAGCTTGCGCGCGATGCCGCCGAGGATGACCACCTCAAAAAACACGGTGCCGGCAAAGGCGATGGCGGCCAGCAAATGCACGGTGACCAAGAAACCATAGGGCATGGCTTACTGCCTTTTCCTCGAGGTTTTCGCAGAGATGTTGCGCAGCATTGCCACCGGTTGCGGCACGGCAGACGCCGCTGCAGGCAGCACATCGGCCAGAGAGAATCCGTCCAGGTGCGCCATAAAGCTTTGCAAGGCCCCGTCCAGCACGCCTGCCAGAGCGCAATGGCCGGTCAGGCCGCACTGGCTGGCGCCGCCCTGGCATTCCACCAAGGCAAAATCGCTTTCCATGCCGCGCACCACGGCACCCAGGTTGATGTCGGCAGGGCTGTGCGCCAGGCGCATGCCGCCGCCTTTGCCGCGCACCGTCGCTATCCAATCCTGCTGGGCCAGCAAATGGGTGACCTTCATCAAATGGGCCTCGGAGATGCCATGGGCCTGCGCCACCTCGGCAATCGTGCACAGGCGCTCCGGCCGCTGCGCCACATACATCAGCAGGCGCAGCGCGTAATCGGTCATGGCGGTCAAACGCATCAGCGCCTCCGAATCGGTATGGCACCCTGCCCGGCCTGGTCCACACGCGGGCGGATCAGCAGGGGTGCAAAACGCCACAGATACAGGCCAAAGCCCAATACCCAGGCCAGGGCCGATGCATGCAGGGCAGCCAGCGACAGTGCCGTAGGCCACAAGGCCAGCAGGCGCAGCACAGCCGCCGCGATGACCAGACCATAGGCCGCGACCATGCTGGCATCGCTGCGCAGCGGCCGGCCCAGATGGCCCAGGGCCGTGCGCGTCACCATACCCATGATGAGGACGGCAAAACCCGCCACGCCGATCACATGCACCGGCCATGCCAGCCGCAGCACCCAGCCCGCAGCCTGGGCTGCCGCCACCAGCAGGCCCACGCCCAGGCCCGCATGGCCAAGATACAGCACCCACAGCAGGGGCACTTTGCGCACGGCCCAGGGCTTCCAGGCCAGCAGCTGCCACAGCGTGAGCAGGCCGGCCACGGCCAGGCCCAGCGCCAGCCCGGGCTGCCACCCCAGCAGCAGGCAGACCAGGGCCAGGCCGCTGGCGCCCAGCTGCCAGGGGCCGCTGCCGCCCAGCATGGGAATGTCCAGCCCGGCCACGGCACGCATGGCAAAAAACGGAATCACGCGCCGCGCGATCAGCAGCGCGATGATGGCCATGCACAGCAGGCCGGCGTAAAAGCGCTGCATCAGCAGCCCATAGTCGCCCTGCCAGGCCGCCCACAGGTACAGGCCATCGACCACAGCCAGGCCCAGCAGCAGGAGGGGCAGCCCGTAGTTGCGCCGGCTGCGCGTGGCATAAATCACCCGGCCCAGGGCAACGGCTGCGCCCGCAAAGAACAGCAGCTCGGCCGCCGCCCCCAGCACCAGGGCAGGCATGCCCGGCAACAAAAAGGCGATGCGCGCCAAGCACCACAGGGCACACAAGGCAGCCAGAGGCTTGCCCTCCAAGGGGTTGCGCCCCGTCCAGTTGCCGGCGGCCGTGAGCAAAAATCCCACGGCAATCGTGGCCACAAAGGCCCACAGCATTTCATGCGCATGCCACAGCACGCCGCCCAGTTGCCCCGTCAGCCACTGCGGGGCATATACCCACAGCGCCACCGACAGCGCGGCCCACAGGCAGCCGGCCAGGTACAAGGGCCTGAAGCCCATGGCCATAAAGGCCTTCCACTCAGGCGCGGGCTGCGGGGCGGCTCGCGGCTCTTCTATCTGCAATAGCGGCGTCATGGGACAACATCCGGCAATAAGATGTATTAAATATATATCTTTAAAACCAGCAGTGCATGGCCAAAAATAGTGGGACTGATGTAGCGCAAGGAGGAAGCGAATGGCGAAGGCGAATGGCCGCTACAGCGACGCTGACAGCGCACCCAGTGCCTGCATGACCTGTCTATCGATCTGTACTGCCCAGGGCATTTGCCCATCACCTTGCACCCGGTAGCTGGCGCCATTGGGCATGGGCCAGCCCATTTGAAAGCGCTTGAAGGCCTGCATGCCCTCGCGGCCTTCCCAGGCAAAGCCCGAGAGCTGCCAGCACAGCATGGCCATCCACAGGCCATGGCCAAAGACCACGCTGCGATCCGGCAACTGGGGCAGATTCTGGCTGCGGAACTGCTGCACGCGCCGGCCGAATTCGGCATAGGTTTCGGCCTGGGTGCCGGTGCGCAAATCGGGGTCAGCTGCCTCCCAGTACTTGGCAGCCACCGCCATGCGCTGCTCGCCCTCCATGCCGGCAATGCATTCGTAGGCGATGGCGTCCATCTCATGCAGCAGCGGTTCCAGCTGTGCAGCCAGCCCCCATTGCTGGCAATAGGGCTGGGCCGTGTCCTGGGCCCGGATATAGGGCGAGGCCAGCACCAGCGCAGGCTGGGTGGGCAGGCTGCTGGCCAGCAACTGGGCCTGTGCCTGGCCCAGCAGGCTCAGGGGAATATCGGGATGGGGTGCGGACACGGCACCCAGATTGGCCGTGCTTTGCCCGTGGCGTACAAAGGTGATGCTGCGCATGGGGTCCTCGTTCAATCCCCCTCCTTGCCAGTGCCTGCACGCCGCTGCTGGCGGGCATGCAAAAAACCCAGCATTTGGGGGTGCCGGCAAAAACAAAAAGCCCCAGTACCGTGAGGTACCGGGGTTTCAAAATTTGGTGGCCTGGGACGGAATCGAACCGCCGACACAAGGATTTTCAATCCTCTGCTCTACCGACTGAGCTACCGGGCCAATAGCAATGGATGGGCGTGGGCTTTGCCACATACAGCGAGCTTTGCTGCGTATGAAAAAAGCGGAAGGTTTGCACCATCCGCTCGTTTCCAATTTTGGTGGCCTGGGACGGAATCGAACCGCCGACACAAGGATTTTCAATCCTCTGCTCTACCGACTGAGCTACCGGGCCTAGAGCTCTCGATTATATACAAAGAAATCGACTGCTCAGGAAAAACGGCAGATTTTTTAGTTGCCGCGCTTGTTGCGCCCCAGATCCACCCCCAGCTGACGCAGCTTGCGGTAGAGGTGGGTGCGTTCCAGCCCGGTTTTTTCGGCCACACGCGTCATGGAGCCGCCTTCGCGTGCCAGGTGGAACTCGAAATAGGCTTTCTCGAAACCGTCGCGCGCCTCGCGCAGCGGGCGGTCCAGGTCAAAGCCCTGGTGGGCACTGAGCGTGGTGTCGTGCATGCCACCGCGGCCCAGCACAGGCTGCGAAGCCATGGCGGGCTGCTCTTCCTGGCGTTCGCTGTACAGCGCCGCAGGCGCGGACGGGGCCGCTGCCGAGGAGGCTGCACCGCCGGCCTTGGTCAGGCCTTGCTCCACTGCCTTGAGCAGCTTTTGCAAGGTGATGGGTTTTTCCAGAAAGGACTGGGCGCCGATGCGGGTGGCCTCGACCGCCGTATCGATGGTGGCATGGCCACTCATCATGATGACGGGCATGGTCAGCTGCCCCGCCATGGACCATTCCTTGAGCAGAGTGACGCCGTCGGTGTCGGGCATCCAGATGTCGAGAAGGACCAGGTCGTAGTGATGCGCGTTGCGGGCCTCTCGGGCCTGGGTCGCGTTTTCTGCCAGGTCCACACTGTGACCTTCGTCGTTGAGGATTTCCGACAACAAATCTCGAATCCCCAGTTCGTCGTCGACCACCAGTATGTTTGCCATGTGTCTTGAAGCCTATGTACTGCGGTACGCGGTCGCCATCCCTTCCGACGCCGCGGCGTTGTTATTCGGGATGAATGATAGCGACACTTGTGCGCCTTGGGTCACACCCGCTTCGCTGCGGTTGGCCAAATCGATGCGCGCACCATGCTCATCTGCGATTTTCTTGACCACCGCCAAGCCCAGCCCTGTGCCCCGCACCTTGGTTGTCACGTAGGGCTCGAACGCCCGCTGCAGGATATGGGGAGGAAAGCCCCCCCCGCTGTCACTAATGCTCAGACGCACACGGCGCGCCGCCTCCAGCCACTGGGTGCTGAGCCGCACCGGCGGTGGGGCCACGCCTTGTGCGCTGGCCTGCTGCTCGGTGGCGTCTTGTGCATTTTGCAAAAGATTATGAATCACTTGGCGCAGTTGTTGGGCATCACCCGCAATCGGCGGGCACTGCGGGTCCAGTTCAAGCTGCACGGGCACGCGGGCATTCTCTTCACCATAGAGGTGCATCACGTCCTGCACCAGGGCATTCAGGTCCAGCACCTGCAGCTCGGCGGCCGGCAGGCGTGCGTAGTCGCGGAACTCATTCACCAGACGCTTCATGGCGTCGACCTGCTCCACGATGGTGCGCACCGAGCGGTGCAGCAAGGCCTGCTCGGCTTCGGGCAGCTTGCCCGCCAGCTTCATGTCCAGGCGCTCGGCAGAAAGCTGTATGGGTGTCAGCGGGTTCTTGATCTCATGGGCCACGCGGCGGGCCACTTCGCCCCAGGCCTTGGAGCGCTGGGCCGAGACGATTTCCGAGATGTCGTCGAACACCAGCAGCCGGCGCTCGCCGGGTAGCTCGGCACCGCGCACCACCAGGCTGGTCTTGTCATGCTGTACCTCGCCGGCGCGAGGGAGGTCGCCATGGGTACCCAGCTCGAACACCTGCTGCCAGCGGTCCCGCCCCAGCGAGGCGCCCTGCTCGCCCAAAAACACATTGAACTGTTCCTGCACCATGGCGCCAAAGCCTTCCAGGCCCGGCACATCCCCCAGCGCGTGGCCGACATGGGCAGCCATGGGCAGACGCAGAATGCGCGTGGCGCCGGGGTTGGTGGAGATGACATGGGCTTGCGCATCCAGCACCAGCACGCCGGAGGTGAGGTTGTCCAAAATAGTCTGCACGTTGGTGCGTGCGGTCTGTACTTCGTCCATGCTTTTGTCCACGGCAGCGCGTGCATCGGCCAATTGCTGGGTCATCAGGGCAAAGGAGCGGGTCAACCCGCCCAGCTCGTCATGGGTTTGCACCACGGCCTTGGGTCGCAAATCACCCTCGGTCACGTCCCGCACGCCCTGTGCCAGCAAAAGCAAGGGCCGGGCCAGCTGGTTGGCCAGCAGCACGGCCATCAGTACGGTGCCGAACACGGCCAGGAACAGGCTCAGCGTCAGCGTGCCGATGTACATGCTGCGCAAGCCGCTGCGGCCCAGGGCGCGTTCCTGGTACTCCCGGTTGGCCTCCTGCACCGCCAGCGCATTGCTCACCAGGGCCTGGGGCATGGGTATCACCACCTGCAGATAGCGCGGCTCTTCCAGCAAGCCCACGCTGGGGTTGTTGACCACGGCCAGCGTGCGCACGCGCACCTGGCGGTAGGCGTTCGGGTCCTTGGGGTCTATATCGTCCAGGCCTTCAATCGTGGCCAATGGCCGCTGGCTGCGCAGGCTGCGCAGCTGCTGGCTGCTGGGCCTGTCGGGCTGCAGCGAAAAAAGGGATTGGCCGGCCGTGGCCAAGGCCTTGCCGCCACCACTCCACAAGATGACATCGGTGGCGCCCAGTTGGTCGCGTATGCGCTCCAGCACCAGGCCGGCGGCGGCATCCGGCACCTGGGCCAACTGGTTGCTGGCGGTGCGGGTGTTGTTGGCCATGTCCTGGGCCACGGTATTGAGGGTGACGCTGGCCAGGCTCACGCCGGCGGACAGCGCGCCTTCGACCTTGACGTCAAACCAGCTTTCGATGGAGCGCGACACGAACTGGTAGGACACCACATAGATCAGCAGCCCCGGCACCACGCCGGCAATGGCGAACACGGCGGCCAGCTTGAGCAGCAATCGGCTGCCGAATTTGCGCTGCCGCCAGCGCAGCAGCAGGCGCACCGCCATCCACAGCAGCACACACAGCAACACCGCCGCCACCACCACGTTCAGGCCGAACAGCCACAGGTAATGGCGCTCGTACAGCACGCGGTTGTTGGTGGCCAGGGTCAGCAAAAACAGCAGCACCAGGGCAATGGCGCAGATCACGGCAGCCGAAACACCCACTGCCCAACGCACGGCCTTGGGGTTGAGCGATGCGCCGGAAGAGGAAAAAGAGGGTTTCATTGCAGGCTGAGCACATCCACGCGCTGCACACGCGACTCCAGCACGCTCCAGCTCTTGCGACCCAGGGTGCCGATCTGCAGCGGTCGGGGCAGCTGCGCAATGTCGATGCGCATCTGCAATTCCACCAGCAGCTCACCGCTGCTGGGCAACTGGGACAGCTCGGCCACGCTCCAGCGGGTGATGCGCTGCATGGACTGCAGCGCGTCGTCCAGGCTGTCAAAGCCGACCCCCAGCGCCACCCCACCGCCTTGGCCACGCTCATTAAGCGGGCTGCTGCTGCTGTACAGCCGCCAGCGGCGCGTGAGGGGCTGGTAGCTCAGGCGCATATGGCGCTCCACCTGGGCAATGAGCTTGTCGCTCCAATACCAGCGTTCGCTGACCATGCGCGCGCTTTGCACGAAATGCACCGGAATGCCTTTGTACAAGGCGTCTTCCACCAGTGTCGGCAGCTCGAAATTCAGTGCAGCGCTGAGTTGCAGCACCTCGCCGGTGCTGCGCAGCTGCAGGCCACGGTTGTCTGCATCGACAGACAGCTCGGCCACTGCGGAAGGCGCCTCGGCCTCCGCCCAGACAGGCGCCACGGTCCCCAGCCACAGGACGGACGCCAACAGTGCGGCACCGCACCGCACTGCGGCACGCCCGGGGTCAAGGCGCCTTGGCGAAGAGCGCGTAGAAGAAACCGTCGTGATCACCAGCACCATTGTCCGGGAGTGGGCCATCCACCGACCAAGTTCCGGGAATTAAATGCCCTGGAGAGGGCAGAAGCCTGGCCTCGGTGTTGCGCATAAGAAACGCTTTGACCTGTGCAGCGCCTTCGGCCTGGAAGATGGAGCAGGTGCAATACAGCAAGCGGCCACCGGGGCGCAGCAGCGGCCACAGCGTGTCCAGCAGCTGCGACTGGATGGCGGCCAGCTGGGCCACATCGCTTTCGCGCCGCAGCCAGCGCACATCGGGGTGGCGGCGCACAATGCCCGAGGCCGTGCACGGCGCGTCCAGCAAGATGGCATCAAAGGGTTGGCCGCCATTGGCCTGCTGCCACCACTGCGCGGGCTGGCCGGCATCGGCCACCAGCACCTGGGCCTTGGCACCCACGCGCTCCAAGGTGCCATGGATGCGCTGGGCGCGCACCGCATCCACCTCCAGCGCCGTCACCTGCAGGCGCTCGCCCCCCAGCTCCAGCAGATGGGCCGTCTTGCCACCGGGGGCGGCGCAGGCATCCAACACCTGCAGGGCGCGGTCGCCCTCCAGGTCCATGCCCTGTAGCAGCAAAGGCGCCGCCAACTGGGCTGCGCCGTCTTGCACGGAGACCAGGCCTTGTGCAAAGCCAGGCAGGGCATCCACGGGCTGGGCCTTGGCCAGTTGCACGCCGTGGGCACCGAAGGCTGTTGCTTTCAAATCAATAGCATTCAACGCTTGCAGATACTGCGCTGGTGTGCTTTTTTGCGCATGAACGCGCAAGGCCATGGGCGCATGGGCGTTGTTGGCTTCCAGAATCTGCTGCCACTGCGTGGGGTATTCGCGCTGCAGGCGGGTGATCCACCACAGCGGATGATTCCAGCGGGCCTGCAGATCGCTGTCGGTCTGGGCCACCAGCGCTTCGCGCTCACGCAGGAAACGGCGCAAGGAGGCGTTGATGAAGCCAGCCTGGCGGGCTGTGGGGCCGTGCTTGGCGGCCTCCACCGTCTGGTTGACCAGGGTGAATGGAGTGTAGGGGGCAATAGCCTCATCCCAGGCCAGGGCCAGGGCCGCGCACAGCAGCGCATCCACCTTGGGGGCTGGGGCCTTGGGCGCCAACAGCGCGCGCAAGGCCAGGGCACGGCCCAGGTGGCGCAGCACCTGAAACAGCAGGGCCTGCACCCCAGGACGCAGCGCGGCGGGCACGGCTTGCAGCACCGCCGCCCCGGATTGGCCGGAACGGATGGCCTGCAGCGCCTGTGCCACATGGGACAGCTGACGCGACAGCGCCACCGGCTGGGCCGGGGCGTTGGAACGGGAGGGGGCTGAGGGTTTGTTCATAAATCGATCACGGCGAAAGCCTGGGCTTTCGCATCAACACATTGCCACCCTGCACGGGCTAGCAAAAATTCCATACAACAACACGAATACGGGGCAGCAGAGGATATGCCGGAGTGGGCCTCAGCAGCCCCATTGGCCCCAACCCTAGCCCACAACGGCCAGACAGTGCTTGAGGCGCGACGCAGGCCCGCAGACAGTACTTGGGTACGGCCAGGGCCTGCAACAAAGCATCAAGCGCTGTATGGCCGCCTCAAAACGACTCACCCATCCAAGCCGCAAGGCTTGAATATTCCGTGAGGAAGCAATAAAAAACGCTCCCTGCCTGCGTGGGCAGGCGGGGAGCGTATCGCTCAGGCGAAACGACGGCGCTTAAGCAGCGCTGTCTTCACCAGCAGGCTCGTCGGCCGTCACGCCAGCCAGCTCGGCCGCTTCGGCATCGGCAATGGCGCGGCGCTCTGCGTCGTCCATGGCGTCCTTGGCCTTGCGTGCCTGGTGGTAGGCCAGACCGGTACCTGCGGGGATCAGACGACCCACGATCACATTTTCCTTCAGGCCACGCAGCTCGTCGCGCTTGCCCATGATGGCAGCCTCGGTCAGCACGCGGGTGGTTTCCTGGAAGGAAGCCGCGGAGATGAAGGAGTCGGTCGACAGCGAAGCCTTGGTAATACCCAGCAGCACGTTGGAGTACGTAGCCGGAATCTTGCCGTCCTTTTGCTTGGCTTCGTTGGTGTTGAGCACTTCGGAGCGCTCCACCTGCTCACCCTGGATGTAGGTGGTATCGCCGGGGTTTTCGATCACGACGCGACGCAGCATCTGGCGCACGATCACTTCGATGTGCTTGTCGTTGATCTTCACGCCCTGCAAGCGGTACACGTCCTGCACTTCGTCCACGATGTAGCGCGAGAGTTCCTCGATACCCAGCAGGCGCAGGATGTCCTGCGGATCAGCCGGGCCGTCGACGATGGACTCGCCCTTGTTCACCACCTGGCCTTCGTGCACCAGGATGTTGCGCTCCTTGGGCACCAGCTCTTCCCAGACCTTGCCTTCCAGATCGGTGATCTGCAGGCGAATCTTGCCCTTGGTTTCCTTACCAAAGGAGATGGTGCCGGTCATCTCGGCCAGCGTGCCCTTGTCCTTGGGTGTACGGGCTTCGAACAGCTCGGCCACACGCGGCAGACCACCAGTAATGTCGCGGGTCTTCTGACCTTCGACCGGGATACGGGCCAGCACTTCGCCGGGGCCCACGTCCTGACCGTCGCGCACCTGGATCAGCGCACCCACCTGGAAGCCGATGGTCACCGAGTGGTCGGTGCCAGGGATCTTGACTTCCTGGTTGTTGGCGTCGATCAGCTTGACCTGGGGACGCACCACCTTGGCAGAGCCACGGCGCTTGGGGTCGATCACCACCAGGGTGGACAGGCCGGTCACTTCGTCGACCTGCTTGGCCACCGTCAGGCCCTCTTCCACGTTCTCGAATTTCACCTGACCGGCGTATTCGGTAATGATGGGGCGGGTCAGCGGATCCCAGTTGGCCAGGATCTTGCCGGCCTTGATGACTTCATCGGGCCTGATGGTCAGGATGGCGCCATAAGGCACCTTGTGACGCTCACGCTCGCGGCCGTTGTCGGAGATGACGATTTCGCCGGAACGGGAAATCACCACCAGCTCGCCCTTGGTGTTGCTCACATAGCGCATGGTGGCGTTGAAGCTCACCGCACCGTTGGACTTGGCTTCCACGCTGGAGGCAATGGCTGCACGCGAAGCCGCACCACCGATGTGGAAGGTACGCATGGTCAGCTGGGTGCCGGGCTCGCCAATGGACTGTGCAGCGATCACACCCACGGCTTCGCCGAGGTTGATCAGGCCGCCACGGCCCAAGTCGCGGCCATAGCAGGTGGCGCACAGGCCATAGCGGGTTTCGCAGGTCAGCGCAGTGCGCACCTTGATTTCGTCCACGCCCTGGGCTTCCAGCTCTTCAATGAGGTCTTCATTGAGCAGGGTGCCTGCAGGCAGCAGCACAGTGCGGGTTTCGGGGTGCAGCACCTCTTCGGCCGTGGAGCGGCCCAGCACGCGGTCGCGCAGGGACTCGATCACTTCACCGCCTTCGACGATGGCGCGCATCAGATAGCCGTTATACGTACCGCAGTCCTGCTCGTTCACGACCAAGTCTTGCGTCACGTCCACCAGACGACGGGTCAGGTAACCCGAGTTCGCGGTCTTCAAGGCCGTGTCGGCCAGACCCTTACGGGCACCGTGGGTGGAGATGAAATACTGCAACACGTTGAGGCCTTCGCGGAAGTTCGCGGTAATAGGCGTCTCAATGATGGAGCCGTCAGGCTTGGCCATCAGGCCACGCATGCCGGCCAGCTGGCGGATCTGGGCTGCAGAGCCTCGGGCACCGGAGTCGGCCATCATGTAGATGGCGTTGAAGGACTCCTGGTCCACCGAGTTGCCGTGGCGGTCGGTGGTCTTCTGGACCTTGAGCTGGTCCATCATCACCTTGGACACGTCGTCACCGGCCTTGCCCCAGATGTCCACCACCTTGTTGTAGCGCTCACCAGCCGTCACCAGACCGGAGACGTACTGCTGTTCGATTTCCTTCACCTCGGACTCGGCGCGGGCCAGGATATCGGCCTTTTGCGGAGGCACCAGCATGTCGTCGATGGCCACGGAGAAGCCAGCGTGCGTGGACAGGCGGAAGCCGTTTTGCAGCAGCTTGTCGGCAAAGACCACGGTGGCCTTCAGACCGCACTTGCGGAACGAGGCGTTGATGAGCTTGGAGATTTCCTTCTTCTTCAGCGCCTTGTTGATGTTGCTGAAGGCCAGGCCCTTGGGCAGGATTTCCGACAGCAGTGCGCGGCCCACGGTGGTTTCCACCAGGCTGACCGTCTTCACAAACTCGCCAGAGTCCTTGTCCTTGTTCCACTCGGGCAGACGCACGCTGATCTTGGCGTGCAGCTCCACCTCATCAGCGTCCAGGGCGCGTTGGACTTCGTTGGTGTCGGTGAACACCATGCCTTCGCCCTTGCCGTTGATCTTGTCGCGGGTCGCGTGGTAGAGACCCAGCACCACGTCCTGCGAAGGAACGATGGAGGGCTCGCCCGAAGCGGGGAACAGCACGTTGTTGGAGGCCAGCATCAGCGTGCGGGCTTCCATCTGTGCTTCCACGGACAGGGGCACGTGCACAGCCATCTGGTCACCGTCAAAGTCGGCGTTGAATGCCGCGCAGACCAGCGGGTGCAGTTGCAGTGCCTTGCCTTCGATCAGGATGGGCTCGAACGCCTGGATACCCAAACGGTGCAGCGTAGGCGCACGGTTGAGCATGATGGGGTGCTCTTTGATCACCTCTTCCAGGATGTCCCACACCACGGGAGAGCCAGATTCGACTTCCTTCTTGGCGGCCTTGATGGTCGTGGCAATGCCCATCTGCTCCAGACGGGAGAAGATGAAGGGCTTGAACAGCTCCAGGGCCATCAGCTTGGGCAGACCGCACTGGTGCAGCTTGAGGTAAGGACCCACGGTAATCACGGAACGACCGGAGTAGTCCACGCGCTTGCCCAGCAAGTTCTGGCGGAAACGACCGCTCTTGCCCTTGATCATGTCGGCCAGAGACTTCAGCGCGCGCTTGTTGGCGCCCGTCATGGCCTTGCCGCGGCGGCCGTTGTCCAGCAAGCTGTCCACGGCTTCTTGCAACATGCGCTTTTCGTTGCGCGCGATGATTTCGGGAGCCTTCAGCTCCAGCAGGCGACGCAGACGCGAGTTGCGGTTGATGACGCGGCGGTACAGGTCGTTCAGGTCGGAGGTCGCAAAGCGGCCACCGTCCAGGGGCACCAGCGGACGCAGATCGGGAGGCAGCACGGGCAGCACTTCCATCACCATCCAGCCGGGCTTGATGCCGGACTTCTTGAACGCTTCCAGCAGCTTCAGGCGCTTGGCGTTCTTCTTGACCTTGACTTCGGAGCCGGTCAGATCGCCGCGCAGACGCTCGATTTCGCTGTCGATATCGATGCCTTCGAGCAGGTCCTTGATGCCTTCGGCGCCCATCTTGGCGGTGAACTCGTCATAGCCGAATTCACGCTGTTTGGCGTCGTAGTCGTCCTCGGTCATGATGCCGAACTTCTTCAGCGGGGTCATGCCGGGGTCGGTCACCACATAGGCTTCAAAGTACAGCACACGCTCGATGTCACGCAGCGTCATGTCCAGCACCAGGCCCAGGCGCGAAGGCAGGGACTTCAGGAACCAGATGTGTGCGCAGGGCGCAGCCAGGTCGATGTGACCCATGCGCTCGCGGCGCACCTTGGTCTGTGTGACTTCAACGCCGCACTTCTCGCAGATCACACCACGGTGCTTGAGGCGCTTGTACTTGCCGCACAGGCACTCATAGTCCTTGATCGGGCCAAAGATCTTGGCGCAGAACAGGCCATCACGCTCGGGCTTGAAGGTACGGTAGTTGATGGTCTCGGGTTTCTTCACCTCACCGAAAGACCACGAGCGGATCTTTTCGGGCGAAGCCAGACCGATCTTGATGGCATCGAAATGCTCATCCGGCGTGAATTGCTTGAACAGGTCGAGTAACGATTTCATGGACTCTTTCCCTTCAATATTTAAGAACGTTCGAGTTCGATGTCCAGGCCCAAGGAACGGATTTCCTTGACCAGCACGTTGAACGACTCGGGCATACCTGCCTCGATGGCGTGCTCGCCCTTGACGATGGATTCGTACACCTTAGTACGGCCCACCACGTCGTCGGACTTCACGGTCAGCATTTCCTGCAGCACATAGGCGGCGCCGTAAGCTTCCAGCGCCCACACTTCCATTTCACCGAAACGCTGGCCACCGAACTGGGCCTTACCGCCCAGAGGCTGCTGCGTCACCAGCGAGTACGGGCCGGTGGAGCGGGCGTGCATCTTGTCGTCGACCAAGTGGTGCAGCTTCAGGTAGTGCATATAGCCCACGGTGGTCGGGCGCTCGAAGCGCTCGCCAGTACGGCCATCAAACAGGTAAGCCTGGGTGCGGGTGTCGGTCAGGCCCTTGCGCTCCTTCAGCTCATCGGGATATGCCAGCTTCAGCATGTCCTTGATTTCCTGCTCGGAAGCACCGTCGAACACCGGGGTGGCAAACGGCACACCGGTCTTCAGGTTCTCGGCCATGGCGAACACGTCGGCATCGCTCAGCTGGGACAGATCTTCCTTACGGCCGCGGCTGTTGTAGATCTCTTCCATGAAGGCACGCACTTCGGAAGCCTTGGCTTCGTCGCGCAGCATGTCGCCGATGCGCTGGCCCAGGCCCTTGCCGGCCCAGCCCAAGTGCACTTCCAGCACCTGACCGATGTTCATACGCGAAGGCACGCCCAGCGGGTTCAGCACGATGTCGGCGGTGGTGCCGTCGGCCAGGTAAGGCATGTCTTCCACGGGCACGATGCGGGAAACCACACCCTTGTTACCGTGGCGGCCGGCCATCTTGTCACCAGGCTGCAGACGACGCTTGACGGCCAGGTAGACCTTGACCATCTTCAGCACGCCAGCGGGCAACTCGTCGCCTTGCGTGAGCTTCTTGCGCTTTTCCTCGAAGGCCAGGTCGAACTCATGGCGCGTTTGCTCCAGCGAGTTCTTGATGGATTCGAGCTGTGCAGCCACTTCGTCTTCGGCAGGGCGGATATCGAACCAGTGGAACTTCTCCACGCCGTCCAGATAAGCCTTGTCGATCTTGGCACCCTTGGACAGCTTGTTCGGGCCGCCATTGGCCACGCGGCCGATCAAGAGCTTCTCGATACGGTCGAAGGCGTCGGCTTCCACGATACGCAGCTGGTCGTTCAGGTCCAGGCGGTAGCGCTTGAGTTCATCGTCGATGATCTGCTGGGCGCGCTTGTCACGCTGGATGCCTTCACGGGTGAAGACCTGCACGTCGATCACAGTGCCCGACGAGCCCTGGTCCACACGCAGCGAGGTGTCCTTCACATCGGAAGCCTTCTCGCCGAAGATGGCACGCAGCAGCTTTTCTTCAGGCGTCAGCGTGGTTTCACCCTTGGGTGTGACCTTGCCCACCAGCGTGTCGCCAGGTTGCACCTCGGCGCCCACGTAGATGATGCCGGACTCGTCCAGGCGGTTCAGCTGCTGCTCGGACAGGTTGGGGATGTCGCGGGTGATTTCTTCCGCGCCCAGCTTGGTGTCACGGGCCATGACCACCAGTTCCTCGATGTGGATCGAGGTGTAGCGGTCTTCGGCCACCACGCGTTCGGAGATCAGGATCGAGTCTTCGAAGTTGTAGCCGTTCCAGGGCATGAAGGCGATCAGCATGTTCTGGCCGATGGCGATTTCGCCCAGGTCGGTCGAAGCACCGTCGGCAATCACGTCACCCTTGGCCAGCTTGTCGCCGCGCTTGACCACGGGACGCTGGTGGATGTTGGTGTTCTGGTTGGAACGCTGATACTTGATCAGGTTGTAGATGTCCACACCGACTTCACCAGCCACGGCTTCGTCGTCGTTCACACGGATCACGATGCGGGTCGCGTCCACGTAATCCACGGTACCGCCGCGCTTGGAAGTCACCACGGTGCCGGAGTCGACCGCGGCCACGCGCTCGATACCGGTGCCCACCATGGGCTTTTCGGGACGCAGCACAGGCACGGCCTGGCGCGACATGTTGGCGCCCATCAAGGCACGGTTCGCGTCGTCGTGTTCCAGGAAGGGAATCAGCGAAGCGGCCACGGACACGATCTGCGCAGGCGACACGTCCATGTACTGCACGCGCTCGGGCGACAGCAGGGTCGATTCACCGGCTTCACGGGCCGACACCAGCTCGCCCACCAGACGGCCTTCGGCGTCCAGCTCGGCATTGGCCTGGGCGATCACGTACTTGCCTTCTTCGATGGCCGACAGATAGTCGATTTCCATCGTCACCTTACCATCCACCACGCGGCGGTAGGGGGTTTCGATGAAGCCATACTCGTTCAAGCGAGCGTACAGCGCCAGGGAGTTGATCAGGCCAATGTTCGGGCCTTCAGGCGTTTCGATAGGGCAGACGCGGCCGTAGTGGGTCACGTGCACGTCACGCACTTCAAAGCCTGCGCGTTCGCGGGTCAAACCACCTGGGCCCAGGGCGGAAACACGGCGCTTGTGCGTGATTTCTGCCAGGGGGTTGGTCTGGTCCATGAACTGCGACAGCTGCGAAGCACCGAAGAACTCCTTCAGGGCCGCAGAAATCGGCTTGGAGTTGATCAGGTCGTGGGGCATCAGCGGCTCTTGCTCGGCCTGACCCAGACGCTCCTTCACAGCCTTTTCGATACGTGCCAGGCCGGTGCGGTACTGGTTTTCGGCCAGTTCGCCCACGCAGCGCACGCGGCGGTTACCCAGGTGATCGATGTCGTCGACTTCGCCCTTGCCGTTGCGCAGATCCACCAGGATCTTGACCACGGCCAGGATGTCTTCGTTGGACAGCACCATGGGGCCGGTCGCATCGTCGCGGCCCACCTTGGCGTTGAACTTCATGCGACCCACGCGCGACAGGTCATAGGTATCGGCGTTGTAGAACAGGCGCTGGAACAGGGCCTGCACGGCGTCTTCGGTCGGCGGCTCGCCGGGGCGCATCATGCGGTAGATGGCCACACGCGCGGCGAATTCGTCGGCGGTTTCGTCGGTGCGCAGGGTTTGCGAGATGTAGGCGCCCTGGTCCAGTTCATTGGTGTAGATGCACTGGATGTCCTGGATGCCGGCGCTGCGCAGCTTCTTCAGCAGGGCTTCGGTCAGCTCTTCGTTGGCCTTGGCAATGATCTCGCCGGTGTCCGGGTCAATGATGTTCTTGGCCAGCACGCGACCGATCAGGAAGTCTTCGGGCACGCTGATGTACTTGGTGCCGGATTGCTCCAGTTCGCGGGTGTGGCGGGCCGTGACACGCTTGTCCTTGGCCACCACGACCTTGCCGGACTTGTCGGTGATGTCGAAGCGGGCCACTTCGCCCTTCAGGCGATCGGCCACGAATTCCATCTGCGCGCCGCTGTCCATCAGGCGGAAGTTATCGTTGACGAAGAAGTTCGCCAGGATGGACTCGGGGGTCAGGCCAATGGCCTTCAGCAGGATGGAAACCGGCATCTTGCGACGGCGGTCCACACGGAAATACAGCAGGTCCTTGGGGTCGAACTCGAAGTCCAGCCAGGAGCCGCGGTAAGGGATGATGCGTGCCGAGAACAGCAGCTTGCCCGAGCTATGGGTCTTGCCCTTGTCGTGTTCGAAGAACACGCCAGGCGAGCGGTGCAGCTGGGAAACGATCACACGCTCGGTGCCGTTGATGATGAAGGAACCCTTGTCGGTCATCAGGGGCACTTCGCCCATGTAGACCTCTTGTTCCTTCACTTCCTTGACCACCTTGGACTGCGACGTGGACGACTCGCGGTCATAGATGATCAACTGCACCTTGGCGCGCACTGCCGAGGCGAATGTCAGGCCACGGGTCTGGCATTCACGAACGTCGAAAGCGGGCTTGGCGAGGTTGTACTCAACAAACTTCATCTCCACAAAACCATTGTGGGAGACGATGGGGAAAGCGGAATTGAAAGCCGCTTGCAGGCCTTCAATGCTACGTTTTTTGGGGGCTAGATCTGCTTGCAGGAATGCGGTGTAGGCATCTTTTTGCATCTGCAGCAGGTAAGGCACTTCGAGCACGCTATCGCGGCTGCCGAAACTTTTGCGGATCCGCTTGCGTTCGGTGTAAGAATAGGCCATGAGATCTCCGGGCAAAGACTTGAGTCCTGGGTCTGCGACGACACGGTCCGGCAAGAAGGGCGCGCTCCTTTTGCCGGCTTGGCGGTTGGCCACTACCAACCATGGCTGACGGCGATGCATTGCACATCGCCCGAACCAAGGCATCTTCTGCTGTCGGGTTGTCAGAAGACACTAGAAAAAAGGCTTGTATACCCCTTTTTCTGGTGTGCTCTGGAGGCGGATTCCACAAGCACCAAAGGCTGGAGGCCCTTGCGAGCACTCCAGCCTCAGGAATGGACTGAATTACTTCAGTTCAGCCTTTGCACCGGCTTCGACCAGCTTCTTCACAGCGGCTTCAGCGTCAGCCTTAGGAGCGGCTTCCTTCACCACCTTGGGAGCGCCGTCGACCAAGTCCTTGGCTTCCTTCAGACCCAGGCCGGTGATTTCACGCACAGCCTTAATCACGGACACCTTGTTGGCGCCAGCTTCGGTCAGCACCACGTTGAACTCGGTCTTCTCTTCAGCAGCAGCAGCAGCACCGCCGCCAGCGGCAGCAGGAGCAGCCATAGCGGCAGCGCTCACGCCAAACTTTTCTTCAATTGCCTTGACCAGGTCGTTCAGTTCCAGAACAGTCATGCTGTCCAGGGCGGTCAAGAATGCGTCTTTATCGAATGCCATTTTGTTTTCCTAACAATTTGTTGGTTGGTTGTTGCCGCAATTAAGCTGCAGCAGCTTCGGCAGCAACTTCTGCGCCTTCGCCCTTTTTGGCCGCCAGCGCGCCCAGCACCACGGCTGTACGCGAGATAGGCGACATGAGCAAGCCACACAGTTGTGCCAGCAGAACTTCCTTCGAGGGGATGCTTGCCAGCTGCTTCACGCCGTCGACGTCCAGGGCCTTGCCCGAAAACGCACCACCGCGAATCACCAACTTGTCGTTGGTCTTCGCGAAGTTGGCCACCACCTTAGCGGCGGCCACTGCGTCTTCAGAGAAGCCGTAGATCAGGGGACCGGTCATTTGATCAGCCACCACCTCAAACTGACCACCGGACACAGCACGGCGGGCCAGGGTGTTTTTCAACACGCTCAGGCTCACACCTTGGCTGCGGGCCTCGGCGCGCAGTTTGGTCATGTCGGCGACCGTAATGCCGCGGTACTCCGCGAACACAAGCGTTTGAGCTTTAGCGGCGAGGCTGGTCACTTCATTGATGACCGCTTCTTTCTCACTGCGATTAAGACTCAAGGTCTACTCCTTCAAATGCACACGCGGGGCAGGCCCTTTGTGCGCGCTCTTGTTGCAGCGACCAACTGTTAGAGGGACATTCATCCATCTGCAGCGGGATCGCCATCTGCGCTGGTTTGCATTAAGTGGCAAGCCTCTTGGAAGCCAATCGGCAAGCCACACCAGCGGTCTTGGATGACCTGCATGCCTTGTTACCAAGGCATGCAGCCCACCACATCGGTTCACCTTTTACGGCGAACCAAAGATTTTAGCGAATTACGCCGAGATGGATTGGGGTTCGACACGAACACCCACACCCATCGTGGAGGAAACCGCCACCTTGCGCAGGTACAGACCCTTGCTGGAAGCAGGCTTGGCCTTGTTCAGCGCGTCGATCAGGGCAGCCAGGTTGCCTTGCAGCTTCTCGTTGTCGAACGAGCGGCGGCCGATGGTCGAGTGGATGATACCGGCCTTGTCGACGCGGAACTGCACCTGACCAGCCTTGGCGTTCTTCACTGCCGTAGCCACATCGGGAGTCACCGTGCCAACCTTGGGGTTAGGCATCAGGCCACGCGGGCCCAGGATCTGACCCAGCTGACCCACCACGCGCATAGCGTCGGGAGCAGCGATCACCACGTCGAAAGGCATGTCACCGGCCTTGACTTGTGCAGCTAGGTCGTCCATACCCACGATGTCGGCACCAGCAGCCTTGGCTTCTTCAGCCTTGGCACCTTGTGCGAACACCGCCACGCGGGTGGTCTTGCCAGTACCGTGAGGCAGCACCACAGCGCCACGCACCACTTGGTCCGACTTCTTGGCATCCACGCCCAGCTGCACAGCCACGTCGATGGACTCATCGAACTTGGCAGTTGCAGCGTCCTTCACCAGCACCACGGCGTCAGCGAAAGCGTACAGCTTGTTGGAATCCACCTTGCCCTGGAGAGCTTTTTGCTTCTTGGTCAACTTGGCCATTTACACACCCTCCACGATCACGCCCATCGAACGGGCAGAACCAGCCAGCGTACGCACTGCGGCGTCGACGTCAGCGGCGTTCATGTCCTTCAACTTGGTCTTGGCGATTTCTTCCAGCTGAGCGCGGGTGATCTTGCCGACCTTGTTCTTCAGGGGATTAGAAGAACCCTTGTCCAGCTTCACGGCCTTTTTGATCAGCACGGTAGCGGGAGGGGTCTTGATGATGAAGGTGAAGCTCTTGTCAGCAAAAGCCGTGATCACCACTGGCAGAGGCAGGCCGGGCTCGACACCTTGGGTCTGGGCGTTGAACGCCTTGCAGAATTCCATGATGTTGAGGCCGCGCTGACCCAGCGCAGGACCGATGGGTGGGGAGGGATTGGCTTTACCAGCTGGCACTTGCAGCTTGATGAAGCCGACGATTTTCTTCGCCATTTTTTGCTCCTTACGGGTATAGCGCTATGCAATGCATAGCTCCCCGTGATGAAGGACTCTTATTTCGACACGCGAGTCCAAAAAAACGTGCAAACACTCACCAGGTTCTTACCAAAAGACTTACGTCTTTTCGACCTGAGCGAATTCCAGCTCCACTGGCGTCGAGCGACCAAAAATGGCCACCGAGACGCGCAAGCGGCTCTTCTCGTAATTGACTTCTTCGACCGAGCCATTGAAGTCGGTGAACGGACCTTCTTTGACACGCACCAGCTCGCCCACCATGAACTCCACCTTGTGGCGAGGCTTGTCGGAGCCCTCTTGCATCTGGCTGACGATCTTCTGCACTTCCTCTTCCGAGATTGGTGCAGGGCGGTTTTTGGCTCCGCCCACAAAACCCGTCACCTTGCTGGTGTGCTTCACCAAGTGCCAGGTGTCATCGTCCATGACCATCTCAACGAACACATAGCCCGGGAACAGGCGACGCTCCGTGGTCTTGCGCTGGCCGTTCTTCATTTCCACCACTTCTTCGGTGGGAACCAGAATCCGGCCAAATTTTTCCTGCATACCGGAGCGCTGGATGCGCTCGGTGATATTGCGCTCCACGGCCTTTTCCATGCCGGAATAGGCGTGCACGATATACCAGCGCAAATCTGGATTCACTGCAGAAGCAGGTGCCTCTTGAGCACCCAACGCACCGGCGTCCATCGCATCAGTCATTATTTCCTCCAGCCCAGAATGAGGTCATACAACACCCATTCCACGGTCTTGTCAGTCAGCCACAGAAACAACGCCATGATCACCACGAAGGCGAACACATAAAGCGTCATCTGCATGGTCTCTTTGCGGGTGGGCCAGACGACCTTTTTGACTTCTTTCCAGGAATCCTTGGCAAAACCAACGAACTGCTTACCCGGCTCAGACACTAAAAAGACGGCCGCAGCCGCAACCAACCCCACCAGCAATACACCCCACTGGGCAACAGGCCCTTGCTTGCTCAGGAAATAAAACCCGGCAATGGATGCAATTACCAGAGCCAGCACTGCAGCCAGCTTAGCTTTGCTAGCACCAGAACTGACTGTTTCAATTTGCGATGTGGCCATACCTAATCTTTTTTCCGCGCAGCACAATGGCTGAGCACAAGACACTGAAGCCCGCCAGATTCTGGCGGGCTTATCTTTACCACCTGGAGGTGGCAGGGGCAGTAGGAATCGAACCTACAACCTTCGGTTTTGGAGACCGACGCTCTGCCAATTGAGCTATACCCCTAAACCCGATAAATTTTACGCGATGATCTTGGCAACCACGCCAGCGCCCACGGTGCGGCCACCTTCGCGGATAGCGAAGCGCAGACCTTCTTCCATGGCGATGGGGGCGATCAGCTTCACAGTGATCGACACGTTGTCACCAGGCATCACCATTTCCTTGTCGGCGGGCAGCTCGATGGAGCCGGTCACGTCGGTGGTACGGAAATAGAACTGAGGACGGTAGTTGTTGAAGAAAGGAGTGTGGCGACCGCCTTCGTCCTTCGACAGCACATACACCTCAGCGGTGAAGTGGGTGTGGGGCTTGATGGAGTTGGGCTTGCACAGCACTTGGCCGCGTTCCACATCCTCACGCTTGGTGCCGCGCAGCAGCAGACCCACGTTGTCGCCAGCTTGACCTTGGTCCAGCAGCTTGCGGAACATTTCCACGCCGGTCACGGTGGTCTTGACGGTGTCCTTGATACCGACGATTTCGATTTCTTCGCCGACCTTGACAATACCGCGCTCAATGCGACCGGTCACCACGGTGCCGCGACCCGAGATGGAGAACACGTCTTCCACGGGCATCAGGAAAGCACCGTCCACAGCGCGCTCGGGCGTCGGGATGTAGGTGTCCAGAGCTTCAGCCAGCTTCAGGATGGCGGGCTCGCCCTTGTCGGACTGGTCACCTTCCAGGGCCAGCTTGGCCGAACCACGCACGATGGGGGTGTCGTCACCAGGGAAGTCGTACTTGGCCAGCAGCTCGCGCACTTCCATTTCGACCAGCTCCAGCAGCTCTTCGTCGTCCACCATGTCGCACTTGTTCAGGAACACGATGATGTAGGGCACACCCACCTGACGAGCCAGCAGGATGTGCTCGCGAGTCTGGGGCATGGGGCCGTCAGCGGCCGAGCACACCAAGATAGCGCCGTCCATTTGAGCAGCGCCGGTGATCATGTTCTTCACATAGTCAGCGTGACCGGGGCAGTCCACGTGAGCGTAGTGACGGCTGGCCGTTTCGTACTCAACGTGCGAGGTGTTGATGGTGATGCCGCGAGCCTTTTCTTCGGGCGCGTTATCGATCTGGTCGTAACCCTTGGCTTCGCCGCCGAAGGCCTTGGACAGAACGGTAGCGATAGCAGCCGTCAGGGTGGTCTTACCGTGGTCCACGTGACCGATGGTGCCCACGTTCACGTGGGGCTTGGTGCGCTCGAACTTTTCTTTTGCCATTTTTTCGACTCCGAAAAAAACCAAATGCCTAACTTGCTCTGGGCGCCACCATCCAAAAGAAGCACCAGAAAGATGGTGCCCATGGGCAGGATCGAACTGCCGACCTCTCCCTTACCAAGGGAGTGCTCTACCACTGAGCCACATGGGCAAATGCCTGCACTTATGCGCAGACACTGAAATTCAAACAATTGGAGCGGGAGACGGGAATCGAACCCGCGTCATTAGCTTGGAAGGCTAGGGTTCTACCATTGAACTACTCCCGCAAACCTTGCGTTTGCGCGCATCACAAAGTGACGCATCTCTTGCAACCATTGCTGGTGGAGGGGACAGGATTCGAACCTGTGTACGCGTTAGCGGGCAGATTTACAGTCTGCTGCCTTTAACCACTCGGCCACCCCTCCGAAGAGACTCGAATTGTAGCACCGTTTTTCCGACAAAAAAGAAAACGCTGCTTTTTCCGTATTTCTTGCTGACTCAGCAAGAACGCTGGCGCGGCTGGCGGGGATCGAACCCACGACCCTTGGCTTCGGAGGCCAATACTCTATCCACTGAGCTACAGCCGCTCAAGACACAATCCACATGCCTTGTGAGCCGCGCATTGTCGCACGACTTTGACCCACAGCGCAGCCCTGCCAAACCAGATGCCTATTGCGTACGCAGTCCGATGCCATGCAGATAAGCATCTACAGCCCGCATGCCAGCACCGGAGAGATCGAACCTGGAGTGCGACATCAGCCAGCTCTTGATCAACCCATCAAACAGGCACCGCAATGCCAGCGCAGCCTCTTCCACCGGAACCTGCAGCAGCACGGACTGCTCCTGCTGGGCTGCGGCGATATAAGTCACCAGCTTGGCCTCAAATGCGGCCCTCGCTTCCAGACTGCGCTCTTGCACGGAAAGCAGCTCACCCACGTACTCCACCTTGTTCAACAAGATCTCAAAGACACGCCGAGTCTGCGCATCGCGCTCCAGTTGAGCAAAGACCAGAGCCATCACATGCCGAACCCGCGCCACCCCCGTCATGGATATGCCCGCGGACTCATCGCTATACGCCTCACGCTCCAGCGGCAATGCCACCCTCTCCAACATGGCAAAAAACAGGTCCAACTTATCCTTGAAGTGCCAATACACTGCACCACGCGTAGCCCCTGCCCTCTGCGCAATCTCACTCAAAGACGCACGCGCCACGCCCTGCTCATAAAACACCTGTTCCGCGGCATCCAGAAGACCTGCGCGGGTCGCGCAAGCATCTTCCTTCGTTCGACGCACCATGACGCACTCCTTCTCTCGCGCTCCTCGCGACGCTCTCGCCCGACTCCGAGCCGACATCCCCACCATTTTCTCTGTCATTATACATTCATGCATGTATGTATAATGATCCGCAATATTCTGAAGACATCTCTTACGCTTTGGCGCAGCGCAATGGCTCTGTGCCTTTTACGCATCCAACTCACTACCGGAAGGACTTTCATGCAGCCCGTGTATGAAGCAACCCCAGCGGCTCCTGTTCACTCTGTCACTTCGCCCCACACCATGCGCGCCATCGCGCTGGGGGTCGCCTTGGTCTCCGCACTGGCGCTGACCGCATGCGGTGACAAGCAAAATGCCGCGCAGCCATCTCAAGCCGCCGCACAGGCCCAGCCCCCGGAAGTCGGCGTTGTCACAGTGCAACTTGGCAGCGTGCCTCTGACTGCGGACCTGCCTGGCCGCCTGGAAGCTTTCCGCACGGCACAGGTGCGCGCTCGCGCAGCCGGCATCGTGCAAAAGCGCCTGTTCAAAGAAGGCTCGGACGTCAAAACTGGACAGCTGCTGTTCCAAATTGATGACACCCCCTACAAGGCCAGCCTGCAAAGTGCGCAGGCTTCGTTGGCCCAGGCCGAGGCAAACCTGATGCAAGCAGCCGCTACGGCCCGCCGCTACAAGCCGCTAGTAGAGGCCAATGCCATCAGCAAGCAGGACTACGACACCGCCATTGCCAATGAAAAAGCAGGCCAGGCACAGGTCGCGGCAGCCAAAGCTGGCGTCACCACAGCCAACGTCAACCTGGGCTATGCCGCCGTCACCGCCCCCATCGCCGGCCGCATTGGCCGCGCCCTGGTCACCGAAGGTGCTCTGGTGGGTCAAGGCGATGTCACCCAACTGGCCACGATCCAGCAGATCCATCCGCTGTACGTCAACCTGACCCAATCCTCGGCCGAGATTCTTCGCCTCAAGGAGTCGCTGGCCAGCGGCAAGCTGACGCGCGACGGCAGCAATGCCGCCAAGGTGCACATCTACACCGATGACGGCAGGGAATATGCGCACACCGGCCGCATGCTGTTCACCGACCTGACCGTGGATGAAACCACTGGCCAGGTCAGCGTGCGCGCCGAGCTGCCTAACCCCGACGGCTTTTTGCTGCCCGGCATGTATGTGCGTGTCCGTCTGGAGCAAGCTCTGATCGACAACGCCGTCGCCATTCCTCAACAGGCCGTCACCCGCAACGAGAAAGGCAATTTCGTGATGGTGGTGGCAGACGACGGCACCGTGGCTCCGCGCCCGGTGCAGATCAATGGCTCGCAAGGCAACAGCTGGATTGTCACCAGCGGACTGAAAAGCGGCGAAAAAGTCATGGTCGACGGCCTGATCAAGGTGGGCATGGGTGCCAAGAAGGTCACCCCCGTGCCATGGCAAGCCAATGCCAAGCCCGCTGGCGCGCCGGCTGCGAAAGCCGCCCCCGCGAGCAAGCAAGAAGCGGCGGCTGACAGCAAGCCTTCCGCCGCCCAATAAACGGAGCGCACTTCCATGTCGAAGTTTTTTATTCACCGCCCCATTTTTGCGTGGGTGATTGCCATCTTTGTGGTGCTGGCGGGCGTTGTCTCCATCACCCAGCTGCCCGTGGCGCAGTTTCCGTCGGTGGCGCCGCCCACCATCACGGTGACGGCCACCTACCCCGGAGCCACCTCCGAGGCCATGACGGACTCGGTACTCCAGCTCATCGAGCGGGAAATGAATGGTGCCACCGGCCTGATGTACATGGAGAGCAAGGCCCCCGCCGGGGGACAAGGCACGCTCACCCTGACGTTCGACCCCAGCACCAACCCCGACCTGGCCCAGGTGGACGTGCAAAACCGTCTTTCCCGCGCCCTGCCCCGCTTGCCCACCGTGGTGCAAGCCCTGGGCGTGCGCGTGGACAAGGCCATGAGCAACTTCCTGATGATTCTGGCCTTCCAGGCCGAATCTGGCGAAACCTCACGCGACGACATTGCCGACTACGTCAACCGCAACGTGCTGCCAGAAGTCCAGCGTCTGGAAGGCGTGGGCAAGGCCCAGCTGTTTGCAGCCGGCCGCGCCATGCGTGTCTGGATTGACCCCATCAAGCTCCAAGGCTATGGACTGCCCATCAGCTCGGTGAACGCAGCCATTGCCGCGCAGAACCAGCAGATCTCCGGCGGTGCACTGGGTGACACGCCCAACGTCCCCGGCACCACCATGAGCGCCACCATCGTGGTGCCTGGTCAGCTGACGACACCGGAGCAATTCGGCAACGTGGTGCTGCGCTCCAATACCGACGGCTCGACCGTTCGCGTCAAGGACGTGGCACGCGTGGAACTGGGCACGGAAACCTACGCCTTCAACTCCCGCCTGGACGGCAAACCTGCCGTGGCCTTGGCCGTGCAGCTGACCTCCACCGCCAATGCCATGGCCACGGCCAAGCTGGTCTACGACAAGATGGATGCGCTGGAACCCTTCCTGCCTACCGGCGTGAAGTGGTCTGCCCCCTATGACACATCGAAGTTCGTGAAGATCTCGATTGAAAAGGTGGTGCACACGCTGCTGGAAGCCATTGTGCTGGTGTTCATCGTGATGCTGATCTTCCTGCAGAACATCCGCTACACGCTGATCCCCACCGTCGTGGTCCCCATCGCGCTGCTGGGCACTTTTGCCGCCATGCTGGCCGTGGGCCTGACCATCAACATTCTGGCCATGTTTGCCATGGTGCTGGTGATCGGTATCGTGGTGGACGACGCCATCGTGGTGGTGGAGAACGTCGAGCGCATCATGGCCGAGGAAGGGATTCCACCCAAGGAAGCCACGATCAAGGCCATGGGCCAGATCCAGGGCGCCGTGGTCGGTATCACCGTGATTCTGGTGACCGTGTTCGTGCCGCTGGCCATGTTCAGCGGCGCCACCGGCAATATCTATCGCCAGTTCTCGCTGGTGATGGCGATCTCCATCTTCTTCTCGGGTTTCTTCGCGCTGACGCTGACGCCTGCGCTGTGCGCCACCATGCTCAAGCCCATTCCCAAGGGCCATGCGCATGACAAGAAGACCGGCCCCCTGGGCCCCTTCTACAACTGGTTCAACCGCAAGTTCGATGCGGGCTCCAAGCACTACCAAAACGCTTTGGGCGGCGTCGTCAAGCGTTCGGCACAGGCCGTGGTTGTCTATCTGCTGGTGATTGCCGGCGTGGTCTTCATGTTCATGAAGCTGCCCAGCGGCTTTCTGCCGACCGAAGACCAGGGCTATGTGATCTCGCTGGCCCAGCTGCCTCCTGGCGCTTCGCTGGACCGCACCACCGACACCATGGCACAGCTGGAAAACTTTGTGCTGAGCCAGCCTGAAACCGACCACATCGTGACCATTCTGGGCTTCAGCTTTGCGGGCCAGGGACAAAACGTGGGCCTGGCTTTCACCACCCTCAAGGACTGGTCGCAGCGCAGCGCCAAGGGATCGGACGCGGAGTCGTTTGCCGGCCGCACCATGGGCGCCATGATGGCCTTGCGTGATGGTTTTATCTACACCCTGGTGCCGCCTTCCATTCCGGAACTGGGCACCAGCGATGGATTCACCTTCCGCCTGCAAGACCGTGGCGCCAAGGGCCATGCAGCCTTGCTGCAAGCGCGCAACCAGATGATTGCCAAGGCCAACCAGAGCCCCATCCTGGCGGGTGTGCGCTTTGATGGTGTGGATGACGCCCCGCAGTGGGAAGTCAAAATCGACCGCGACGCTGTCTATGCGCAGAATGTCAACATGGGCGATCTGGCATCGACCCTGGCCACGGCCCTGGGCTCTGCCAACTCCACCGACTTCCCCAACCAGGGCTATATGCAGCGCGTGACCATCCAGGCCGACGCCAACCGCCGCATGCAACCCGAAGACGTGATGCGCCTGACTGTGCCCAACTCCGCGGGCAGCCTGGTCGAGCTGTCCACCATGGTCACGGCCAAGTGGATCAGCGGCCCCATGCAGGTGACCCGCTACAACGGCTATCCGTCGATGAGCATCACCGGCCAGGCCAAGCCCGGCTACACCAGTGGCCAGGCCATGGCCGAAATGGAAAAGCTGGCGGCGGAACTGCCGGACGGCTTTGGCTATGAGTGGACCGGTCAGTCGCTGGACGAAAAGAAGTCCGGCTCCTCGGCCATGATCCTCTACGCCTTCTCCATCCTGGCGGTGTTCCTGTGTCTGGCTGCCCTGTATGAAAGCTGGAGCATTCCGCTGTCGGTGATGCTGGTGGTGCCTCTGGGCGTGCTGGGTGCGCTGGCAGGTATGTTCATCCGTGACATGCCCAACGACATCTACTTCCAGGTGGCACTGATCACGGTGATTGGTCTGTCGGCCAAGAACGCCATTTTGATTGTGGAGTTCGCCAAGGACCTGCATGCCCAGGGTATGAGTGCCTATGACGCGGCGCTGGAAGCTGCGCACCTGCGCTTCCGCCCCATCTTGATGACCTCTTTGGCCTTCATCTTGGGCGTGGTGCCGCTGTACATCGCCTCGGGCGCCAGCGCCGCCAGCCAAAAAGAAATTGGCACCGGCGTGTTCTGGGGCATGGTGATCGGCACCCCGTTGTCGGTCTTCCTGGTCCCTGTTTTCTTCATCGCGGTCTTCAAGCTCTTTGGCGAAAAGTCCGAGCAAGACACAAGCCCTCCGGGCTCGACCAGCCCCTCGACAACGCAAGGAGGCTCTCACCATGCATAAGCGATTGCTTCCCACCCTGCTGGCCAGCGCCTTGATGGCCTCGGGCTGCTCCTTCATCCCGGCTTTGGACAAGCCCGCTGCGCCCGTGGTTGACCACTATGCCGTGGCGGATGCGGCCCAAGGCCAGGCTGCGGCCGATGTGCCCTGGCAGAACTTCTTCACGGATGCACGCCTGCAGCAAGTGATCCAGCAAGCCCTGGACAACAACCGCGATCTGCGTGTGGCTGTGCTCAACATCGAGCAGGCCCGCGCGCTCTACCAGATCCAGCGCGCCGCCCAGTTCCCCGACCTGGGTGTCGCCGCCAACGGATCGCGCGGACCCAGCACCCTGGGTTCGGGCTACACCAACGCCTATTCGGTGGGCCTGTCCATGCCCAGCTGGGAGATTGACTTCTGGGGCCGCATCAGCAGCCTCAAGCAGCAAGCCCTGGCCCAGTACCTGGCCACCGAAGAGGGCCGCAAGGCCACGCAGATCAGCCTGGTGGCCAGTGTGGCCAGCTCCTGGCTGGGCCTGCAGGCCGACGAGGAACTGCGCGCCATTTCGCAGCGCACGCTGCAAACGCGCGAAGAATCCGTGCGTCTGGCCAAGCTGCGTTTCGATGCCGGCACCGCGTCCGAGCTGGACTACCAGCAGGCTCGCTCGCTGGTCGAAAGTGCCCGCGCCACCTTGGCCCAGCAAACGCGCCAGCGTGATCTGGACATCAACGCGCTGACGCTGCTGGTGGGCCAGACCTTGCCACCCGAGCTGGTCACCAGCTTGCAAGGCAAAAAGCTCGCAGATCAGCCGGCCCTGGCCGATGTGCCTGCCGGTCTGCCTTCCGATCTGCTGCTGCGCCGCCCGGACATCCGTCAGGCTGAACAGACCATGATCGCGGCCAATGCCAATATTGGTGCGGCCCGTGCCATGTTCTTCCCCAGCGTGTCGCTGACAGCTTCCGCGGGCTACGCCAACACCGAGCTGTCGGACCTGTTCAAGTCGGGCTCCAAGACCTTCAGCATTGCGCCCTCGCTGTACCTGCCCATCTTCACGGCCGGCCGTAACCAGGCCAATCTGGATGTGGCCAAGGCCGGCAAGCAAATCGCCGCAGCGCAGTACGAGAAAGCCATACAGACGGCCTTCCGCGAAGTCTCGGATGCACTGGTCAGCCGCCAGACCCTGGTCGAGCAGCTGCAGGCCCAGGAGGCCCAACTCACGGCCGAAACGGCACGCCTGAAGCTGTCCACGCTGCGCTATGACAACGGTGTGGCCAGTTATCTAGACCTGCTGGATGCACAGCGTTCGCTGTTCACGCTGGAGCAATCGGTGGTGCAGGTGCGCCTGACCCAGCTGCAAAACCAGGTGGCCCTGTACAAGGCACTGGGCGGCGGTTGGACCGAACCCGCTCCTGAGCGCTCGGCAGCCACCACGGCCCCCTGAGCACACAGCAGCTTCCCTGCTGCTGCCCCCACACAAGGCCCTGGCCCCTCCCGGGGCCTTGTTGTTTTCTGGCCTGGCATGCCATTGCTTGATCCAGCTCATGGCATGTGCGCCAGTGGCGTCAAGCCATGGCGTTGCCCAGTGGCTTGAAACAAGGGGCTGGATATAATCCGCCGTTACCTTTAAGCCCCCATAACTATTGAGGTCTTCATGAGCGCCACTCCCCACGAAGAAGCCCATACGGGCCCGGTCAAGAATCCCAAGCAACTGTTGATCGCGGTCTTGTTCTCGTTTGTCATTCCGGTGTTCGTCATCATCGGCCTGGTGCAATTCGTGAACTCCTCCAACAAGACCGGTCCGGGCGCCGGCAACAATGACCGCGCCCAGGCACAGCGCCTGCAGAAGATCGGCTCCGTGGAAATCCGCGACGCCAACCGTCCTTTGCGCGGTGGCGAAGAGGTCTACAAGGGCCAGTGCGCGGCCTGCCATGCCACCGGCATGTCTGGCGCGCCCAAGTTTGGCGACGCCGCAGCCTGGGGCCCGCGTCTGGGTCAGGGCTTCGAGGCCCTGGTGCAGTCGGCACTCAAAGGCAAGGGCCTGATGGGCGCCCAAGGTGGTGGCGAATTCAACGACCTCGAAATCTCCCGTGGCGTGGCCTTCATGGCCAATGCAGCCGGTGGCAAGTTCGATGAGCCCCAGCCACCAGCCGCCGCAGCCGAGGGCGAAGCCAAATAAGGCTTGCCACTCCAGCGCCAAAAGGATCGCCACGGCGATCCTTTTTTATGCTCAAACAGGCCGCTTACGCAGGCTGGGCAAGCGCCGGACGCTATCAAACCCTAGATTAGGCCGCGGCCGCAGAGGCCTGCATCTCCAGCTGCTGGGGGCTGCGCACAAAATGGTATTGCGCCTCCAGCTCGGCACTCGCCACCGCTTGCGGCGTCCAGCGACCACTTTCGATGGCTGCCGCCATGCGCATCACATCCTGGGTATGCACCAGGCCCAGCACTGCTTCCGCGACCAGGTACACATGGCCGCGCTCATCCACCAGGCAATGCTCAGGCATGGCGACCACACCCGTGTGGGCACGCACCGTGCCATCCTGGTCCAGCCGCCAGACCAGAGGGGTGTCTTCCAACTCCACATACACGCGCTGCGGCCCGTTCTGGAAGAACCAGCACCCGCGAGCGTCCACCTCGTAATTGCGGCCGATGAAGCCCTGCAGCTTCTCGTGCTGCAGCAACGAGCCCTTGCTGTGCGGAAACATCCCGCAGGTCTGTGTCGTGATGTCGCGCAGAAACCAGCGCCCACGTGCGTCCAAGCCTAGCCAGCCATAGCAATCCGCCACATTCGGCCATTTCAACATGGCCTGCTTCACGATGTCATCCATAGCGGAACGCTTCTTTCTCTCAGGTTTGCGCCAGTTGCGCACCCAGCGTGGACTGGTCCGTGCCTAGCCTGTGGCCATGATCCGCTATGCTGGGGTCACAACCGCAGCAATCGCCGGCTGCTTGCCAGCATCTTTCATGCCGAAACCATCTGGGAAGGCTCTGGAGCCCGGGCTTGGACTCCAGCCCAATCGCCACAAGCCATGGCCTGGCAGCGCGGCGGCCCAAGACCATGAACACAGTCTGAATGATAGTGTGGCCCTGCTCCATTTTCGCCCCTCTGCCTGCATGGAGCGGCCATGTGTTGCGAAGACGGCCACAAGTCCTGCGGCCCCTTCGCCAGCCTGCTCTGCGGCACAATCTGCCCATCCTGCAACGATCCGAGACACCCATGAAACGTCTGATTGCCCTGTTCGCCCTGACCCTGAGCCTGAGCGGCTGTGGATACAACGATTTCCAGCGCCTGGACGAACAAACCAAGTCCGCCTGGAGTGAAGTGCTCAACCAGTATCAGCGCCGTGCAGACCTGGTGCCCAACATCGTGGCCTCCGTCAAGGGAGAGGCCAATTTCGAGCAGGACACGCTGACCAAGGTCATAGAGGCCCGCTCCAAAGCCACCTCCATCCAGGCCACGCCCGAGCTCATCAACAACCCCGAGGCTTTCAACCAATTCCAGCAGGCCCAGGGTGAGCTCTCCAGCGCCCTGTCGCGCCTGATGGTGGTGTCCGAGCGCTACCCCCAGTTGCAGGCCAACCAGGCCTTCCGCGACCTGCGCGTGACGCTGGAGGGCACAGAAAACCGCATCACCGTGGCCCGCAACCAATACATCCAGAGCGTGCAGAACTACAACGTGCTGGCCCGCAGCTTCCCCAGCAATCTGACGGGCATGGTATTTGGCTACAAGGCCAAGCCCAACTTCAGCGTGCAAAACGAGGCCGAGATCTCGCGCCCACCGTCGGTGGACTTCTCCAGCGACAAAAAATAAGGCCAACATGCCTGTGACGCTGATGCTGCGTGCTTGGGCTGCACTGGTTTTTGCAGCACTGCTGCTGCCATGGCAAAGCCTGCAAGCCCAGCAGCTGCAGCCCGTGCCCGCACTCAAAGCCAGGGCCATGGACCTGTCGGCCACGCTGAGCGCCCAGGAGCTCGCTGGCCTGGAGGCCCAGCTCAAGACCCTGGAAGATGAAACCGGCGCCCAGGTGGTGGTCTTGATGCTGGCCAGCACCGCGCCCGAAGACATTGCGGCCTACGCCAACCGTGTGGCCCAAAGCTGGAAGATAGGCCGCAAAGATGTGGGCGATGGCCTGCTCATCGTAGTGGCCAAGAACGACCGGCGCATGCGCCTCGAAGTCGCCCGCACTCTGGAGGGCGCTGTGCCCGACATCATGGCCGCGCGCATCATCGACAGTGCCATGCAGCCGCGCTTTCAGGCCGGGGACTATGCCGGCGGCCTGGGCGCCGCCATACAACAGCTCTCGATGCTGATTCGCGGCGAAAAACTACCGCCACCCAGCGCAGCCCAGAAAGCCCCGGAGTCGGATTCCGGCCTGATGTTCGTCGCACTGTCCTGGCTGCTGGGCGCTCCTTTGGCCCGCAAGCTGCTGGGTCGCTTCAAGGGCTCCATGCTCATGGGCGCGGGCACCGGCATTGCCGTCTTTGTGCTTGAGCGCAGCTGGGAAATTGCCCTTGGCGCCGGCGTGGTGGCCATGCTGTTCACCTTGCTGGGCTTTTTCAAACTGCTGGGCCTGCTGCTGTCCGGCGGCCGGGGTGGCGGAGGAGGTGGCCGGGGCGGTGGCGGCGGCTTCAAATCCGGTGGCGGCGGCCGCTTTGGCGGCGGCGGTGCCTCGGGGGGGTGGTAATGCCAGGGACCGCGCCCACGCTGTACACCCCCTGGCTCTGGCTGCGCGCCTTGCTGGCCTCGGTGCTGCTCTGCCTGGGTGCAGCGGCAGCCGCCCAGACCGGCCTGCAAGCCGTGCCCCCGCTGCAGGCAAGGGCCATGGACCTGTCTGCAACCTTGAGCCCGCAGGAGCTCGCCGGCCTGGAAGCCCAGCTCAAGACCCTGGAGGATGACACCGGCGCCCAGGTGGTGGTCTTGATGCTGGCCAGCACCGCGCCCGAGGACATTGCGGCCTATGCCAACCGCGTGGCCCAAAGCTGGAAGATAGGGCGCAAAGACCAGGGCGACGGCGTACTCATCGTGGTGGCCAAGAACGACCGGCGCATGCGCATCGAAGTCGCGCGCCGGCTGGAAGGCGCTACCCCCGACATCATGGCCGCCCGCATCATCGATGGCACCATGAAGCCGCATTTTCGGACGGGAGATTACGCCAAAGGACTGGAAGCCGCCGTAGAGCGGCTCTCCCAGCGCATCCACGGCGAGGAGCTACCGGCACCCGAGCCGGCCAGCCCGCAGGGCTCCCGGGCCAACTGGTTCCAGCTCATCTTTTTCTCCTTCATCGGCTTTGCTTTCGGCATTCCCTGGAGCCGCGCCCTTTTCGGCAAAGGCCTGGGGTCGCTGCTCCTGGGTGGCGGCATGGGCGCAATGGGCTATTTGACTTCGGGCAGTGCGCCCGTGGCCTTGGCCACCGGCCTGGTCGCCATGCTGTCTGTCTTGCTGGGCAACGCCAACCGCAGCAATGCAGGACGTTATGCGGGCTCACGCGGCCGCTCCCAGGGAAAAGGCAAGGGCAAAGGCGGCAAGGGCCGGAACAAGAGCGCCAGCAGCTGGCACTCCAGCAGCAGTGACAGCGGTAGCTCCCGCTGGAGTAGCAGCTCCAGTAGCAGCGACTGGAGTTCCAGCAGCAGCGACAGCTTCAGCTCCGGCGGTGGTGGCGACTTTGGTGGCGGCGGCGCCTCGGGAGACTGGTGAGATGCAGCGTATCTTTTCTCGCATTGGGCGGCTTGTTCGCCATCGCTGGGCCGAGCTTTACTTGAGCCAGCGTATTCCGCCCCTGCTCCTGGATCAGCTCGAAGCACTGATCACGGCCAGCGAGCAACACCACACAGGCCAGCTGCGCATCTGTATCGAAGCAGGCCTGCCATGGAGCTATATCTGGCGCGATGCCTCGGCACGCGAGCGCGCACTGTCACTGTTTGGCAAATTGCGCGTCTGGGACACGGAAGACAACAACGGCGCATTGATCTACCTGCTGCTGGCCGATCACGCTATAGAAGTCGTGGCCGACCGCGCTTTGCATCGGCGGGTCTCGGCCAGCGAATGGCAAGCCGTGTTGCAGGGCGTGCAGCAGGACTTTCGCCGCAATGCCTATGCCGATGGCTTGGCTGCAGTGCTGGAGCGCCTGTCCAGCTTGCTGGTGCAAGGATTTCCCCGAAGTGACTCCGGCGCGAGGGAAGACGACCTGCCCAATGCGCCCGTGGTGCAGGGGCGTATTTTCAAAGATCTGTAACACGCGCTCCTGAAAAGAGAGCTGCCACTGCTTTCTGCATCTGCGTAAATAGCGGATTTTTCTGTGCAATCTCGGCCGATGGCGCACGGCATCAGGTGCGCCCTCCCTGTGGACAGCTGTGCAGATAGTTGCGCACAGGCTGGGCTGCAAAGAATTTTTCAATAGCCACCGCCAAAACCCTTGCTCAGAGTGGCGTCAGCCTCGATTTGCGACCGCTGTAGAAAAAGTCTTTTCACCTTCTTCAGCCCACCATGCACCCACATGCCATCCACAAAAAAAGCCACCTCGCGGTGGCTTTCTTGGAGGCGCAGAAATCGAAAGCGATCAGCGCTTCTGACGGAACTTGCGCAGGGCTGCAATCTGGGCTGCCATGACGGCCAGCTCGGACTGTGCCTTGGCCAGATCCAGTTCGCTCTTGGCGTTCTTCAGGGCTTCCTCAGCGGCCTGCTTGGCCTTCTGGGCCTTCTCGTCGTCCAGATCCTTGCCACGGATGGCGGTGTCGGACATCACGGTCACGCAGTTGGGTTGCACTTCCAAAATACCGCCGGCCACGAAGACAAATTCTTCGCTGCCATCCGGCATTTCGATGCGCACCGAACCCGGCTTGATGCGGGTGATCAGCGGTGTGTGGCGGGGATAAATGCCCAGCTCGCCCGCTTCACCGGGCAAGGCGACAAAGCGCGCTTCACCGGAGAAGATGGACTCTTCGGCACTGACCACATCAACGTGGATGGTGTTCATCTTTGCTCCTAGAAAAGGTTAAGACAGGAACCTGAAATCAGCATGGCCTCGCTCAGCAACGCCGAGCAAGGCCGGCCCCGCAGCGCGGTGGAATCGCTCCCTCTGTGCAGAGGGAAGCGACAGACACCGCTAGCGGGGCGCCGATATTCAGGCTGCCATCTTCTTGGCCTTCTCGAAGGCTTCGTCGATGGTACCCACCATGTAGAAGGCCTGCTCGGGCAGGTGATCGGCTTCACCAGCGCAGATCATCTTGAAACCACGGATGGTTTCAGCCAGGGGCACGTACTTGCCGGGGGCGCCAGTAAACACTTCGGCCACGTGGAAAGGCTGCGACAGGAAACGCTGCATCTTGCGAGCACGGGACACGACCAGCTTGTCTTCAGGAGCCAGCTCGTCCATGCCCAGAATCGCGATGATGTCACGCAGTTCCTTGTAGCGCTGCAGCGTGCCCTGCACTTGGCGGGCCACGGAGTAGTGCTCTTCACCCACGACTTGGGGGTCCAGCTGGCGGCTGGTGGAGTCCAGAGGATCCACCGCGGGGTAGATACCCAGCGAAGCAATGTCACGCGACAGCACCACGGTCGAATCCAAGTGGGCGAAGGTGGTGGCAGGCGAAGGGTCGGTCAAGTCATCCGCTGGCACGTACACGGCCTGGATGGAAGTGATCGAGCCAACCTTGGTAGACGTAATACGCTCTTGCAGCTTGCCCATTTCTTCGGCCAGGGTAGGCTGGTAGCCCACGGCGGAAGGCATACGGCCCAGCAGAGCGGACACTTCGGTACCGGCCAGGGTGTAGCGGTAGATGTTGTCCACGAAGAACAGCACGTCCTTGCCTTCGTCACGGAAGGCTTCGGCCATGGTCAGGCCCGTCAGCGCCACGCGCAGACGGTTTCCTGGGGGCTCGTTCATCTGGCCGTAAACCATGGCGACCTTGGAGTCGCCCAGCGACTGCTGGTTCACCACGCCGGCGTCCGACATTTCGTGATAGAAGTCGTTGCCCTCACGGGTACGCTCGCCCACACCAGCAAACACCGACAGACCACCGTGGCCCTTAGCGATGTTGTTGATGAGTTCCATCATGTTCACGGTCTTGCCCACACCGGCGCCACCGAACAGACCCACCTTGCCGCCCTTGGCGAAAGGAGAGATCAGGTCGATCACCTTGATGCCGGTTTCCAGCAGTTCCTGCGAAGGCGACAGTTCGTCGTAGGCAGGAGCCTTACGGTGGATGGCGGCGGTCAGCGTGTTGTCCACAGGACCACGTTCGTCGATGGGGTTACCCAGCACGTCCATGATGCGGCCCAGGGTCGCAGGACCCACGGGCACGGTGATGGGGTTGCCGGTGTTGGTCACCATCAGACCGCGCTTGATGCCGTCCGACGAACCCAGGGCAATGGTACGCACCACGCCGTCGCCCAGCTGCTGCTGCACTTCCAGCGTCAGGGCCGAGCCTTCGAGCTTCAACGCGTCGTAGACCTTGGGCACCTCACCGGGGGCGAACTCCACGTCCACCACGGCGCCAATACATTGAACAATCTTGCCTTGTACTTGAGCCATTTTTTGCTCCAATCTGTTTGTCTGTTAAAGCCGTTTACACAGCGGCGGCGCCGGCCACGATTTCCGACAACTCGGTCGTGATCGCTGCTTGACGCGTCTTGTTGTAGACCAGCTTCAACTCGCTGATGACGTTGCCGGCGTTGTCGGTTGCGGCCTTCATGGCCACCATGCGCGCCGATTGCTCGGACGCCATGTTTTCCGCCACCGACTGGTACACGAGGGATTCCAAATAGCGAACCAGCAGCTCGTCAATGACGCTCTGTGCGTCAGGCTCGTAGATGTATTCCCACGATGCACCCGTCTTCTCGGCTTGCATCTTTTCGGACGACAGGGGGAGCAGTTGCTCCACCACCGACTCTTGCTTCATGGTGTTGATGAACTTGGTGTACGCTAGGTACACCGCGCTCAGCTTGCCTTCAGCATATTGGTCCAGCAGCACCTTGACCGGCCCGATGAGCTTGTCGAGATGCGGCGTGTCACCCAGGCCTGTAGCGTGGGAAACCACCTTGGCACCAATGCGGTTCAGGAAACCCAGTCCCTTGCCGCCAATGGCCACTGCTTCTGTCGCAATACCCGCATCTTGCAGTTCACGCAGCTTGGTCGTGACGGCACGCAACACGTTGGTGTTCATGCCGCCGCACAGACCCTTGTCGGTCGTCACTACGATGACGCCGACCTTCTTGGCATCGTTCACTTGCATGAACGGATGCACATACTCAGGGTTGGCTTGACCAAGGTTGGCTGCAATGTTGCGGATTTTTTCGCTGTATGGACGGGCAGCCAGCATCCGGTCCTGCGCCTTGCGCATTTTGGATGCAGCCACCATTTCCATGGCTTTGGTGATCTTCTTGGTGTTTTCCACCGATTTGATCTTGCCGCGTATTTCCTTACCTGCTGCCATGATGGCTCCTCGTCCGGTTTAAGCGAACGACTTCTTGAACGCAGCGACAGCGGCGGTCAATTCGGCCTCGTCCTTGCCTTCCTTGTCGAAAGCACGCTTTTCGTTCAGGCGGTCCAACAGGGCGGAGTAGCTGCTCTTCAAGAACTGGTGCAGGCCGGATTCGAAAGCCAGCACTTGCTTGACTTCGATGTCGTCCATGAAACCCTTGTTCACTGCGAACAGCGACACGCCCATCAGTGCGGTCGACAGTGGCGAGTACTGTGCTTGCTTCAGCAGCTCGGTCACGCGGGCACCGCGGTCCAGCTGCTTGCGGGTGGCTTCGTCCAGGTCGGAAGCGAACTGCGCGAACGCAGCCAGTTCACGGTACTGCGCCAGGTCGGTACGGATACCGCCGGACAGGCCCTTGACCAGCTTGGTCTGAGCAGCACCACCCACGCGGGACACCGAGATACCGGCGTTGATAGCGGGACGGATACCGGCGTTGAACAGGCTGGTTTCCAGGAAGATCTGGCCGTCGGTGATCGAGATCACGTTGGTAGGCACGAAGGCAGACACGTCACCGGCTTGGGTTTCGATGATGGGCAGCGCGGTCAAAGAACCGGTCTTGCCCTTCACTTCACCCTTGGTGAAAGCTTCGACGTAGTCGGCGTTCACGCGAGCGGCACGCTCCAGCAGACGGCTGTGGAGATAGAACACGTCGCCGGGGAAAGCTTCACGTCCGGGAGGACGGCGCAGCAGCAGCGAGACTTGACGGTAGGCCACGGCCTGCTTGGACAGGTCGTCATACACGATCAGGGCGTCTTCGCCGCGGTCGCGGAAGTATTCGCCCATGGTGCAGCCGGAGTAGGCCGACACGTACTGCATGGCAGCGGATTCGGAGGCGGTCGCAGCCACGACGATGGTGTATTCCATCGCGCCAGCTTGTTCCAGCGCGCGCACCACGTTCTTGATCGAAGAAGCCTTCTGACCAATCGCCACGTACACGCAGGTCACGCCTTGACCCTTTTGGTTGATGATGGCGTCAATGGCCACGGCAGTCTTGCCGGTCTGACGGTCACCAATGATCAGCTCGCGCTGGCCACGGCCCACGGGCACCATCGAGTCGATGGACTTGATGCCGGTTTGCAGCGGCTGGTCCACGGATTGACGGGCGATCACACCAGGAGCGACCTTTTCGATCACGTCGGTCATCTTGGCGTTGATCGGGCCCTTGCCGTCGATAGGCTGACCCAGGGCGTTCACCACGCGGCCCACCAGTTCGGGGCCCACGGGCACTTCCAGAATGCGGCCCGTGCACTTCACGGTGGCGCCTTCGGAGATGTGCTCATAAGCACCCAGAATCACGGCGCCCACGGAGTCGCGCTCCAGGTTCAGGGCCAGACCGTAGGAAGGCTGACCATCGGCACCGGCGGGGAATTCCAGCATTTCGCCAGCCATCACATCCGACAGGCCGTGCACGCGCACGATACCGTCGGTCACGGAGACCACGGTACCTTGGTTGCGGACGTCCGTGCTAGCAGCCAGCCCTTCGATGCGGCTCTTGATCAGTTCAGAAATTTCTGCGGGATTGAGTTGCATGACTCTTTCCTTCTTTCTTGTGTATTAGCCGAGACCTCAAGCGCGCATTACGCGGTGAGGGCCGCTTTCATTTGTTCCAGACGGGCTTTGACGGAGGTGTCCAGCACCTCGTCGCCCACCACGACGCGAACGCCGCCGATCAGCGACTCATCCAGCTTCACGGAGAGATTCAGCTTACGGCCAAAGCGCTTTTCCAGCGTGGCGCCCAGCTCGGCCAGCGCGGCATCCGTCATAGGGAAGGCGCTGTACACCACGGCATCCGAGGAGCCGCTCTTGCTGTTCACGAGGCTGCGGAACTGGGCTGCCGCTTCGGGCAGCGCATCCAGACGGCCGTTTTCGAGAATCACACGCAAGAAATTGCGTGCGGACTCGGGCAATGCCGACTTGGCCACACCCGTGATCAGGTCGAAGACTTGCGTCTGCGACACGTTGGGGTTGTCGGCCAGTTGGCGCAATTGCGGGTTGGCGGCAATCGCCGCCAATTCCTCCACCCAAGCGACAGTGCTGCCCAAATCTGCGCCTTGATCGGCGCAGGCTTTGAACAATGCTTCAGCGTAAGGGCGGGCAATGGTGGCGAGTTCTGCCATTTTTGCGTTCCTTACAGCTCTGTCTTCAGGCGGTTCAGCAGATCAGTGTGGACACCGGCGTTCACTTCCTTGCGGAGGATCTGCTCGGCGCCCTTCACTGCCAGCGCAGCCACTTGCTCACGCAGGGCTTCGCGGGCTGCAACAGCTTGCTGCGCGGCTTCTGCACGGGCAGCGGCAACAATCTTGCTGCCTTCTTCTGTAGCACGGGCCTTGGCCTCTTCGACGATGGCCTGGGCGCGACGGTCGGCGTCCGCAAGCCGCGAAGCTGATTCGTTGCGCGTCTGGCTCAGTTCTTGCTCAACGCGCTGGTTGACAGCGGTCAGCTCGGACTTGGCCTTGTCGGCAGCAGCGAGGCCATCGGCGATTTTCTGGGCTCGCTCATCCAACGCCTTCGCGATCGGGGGCCACACGAACTTCATCGTGAACAGCACCAGGATCAGGAAAACAATGGCCTGAACGAACAGGGTCGCGTTGATACTCACGGCAACACCTTTCTATCTAGGGCGTTGATCGGAGCTTAGGCCAGGACGAAGGGGTTGGCGAAAGCGAACAGCAGAGCGATAGCCACACCGATCAGGAAAGCGGCGTCGATCAGACCGGCCAAGATGAACATCTTGGTTTGCAGTTCGTTGATCAGCTCAGGCTGGCGAGCCGAGGATTCCAGGAACTTGCCGCCCATCAGAGCGATACCGATCGAAGCGCCGATAGCACCCAGACCAACGATCAGACCACAAGCCAGAGCGACGAGACCGAGAATGTTTTCCATGATGACTCCTAGAGATTAGAGGAAAGGTTGAAAAGTGAAGGGGAAAGGTCAGTGGGCTTCATGCGCCTGGCCGAGGTAAATCAGCGTCAGCATCATGAAAATGAAGGCCTGCAGGGTGATGATCAGAATGTGAAAGATCGCCCAGATAGAGCCTGCAATGATGTGCCCCACAGGGAGCAACACACCAGAGAGCGACATGGCTGCTGCGCCACCCATCAGGGCAATCAGCATGAACACCAACTCACCAGCGTACATATTGCCGAACAGTCGCATGCCATGCGAGACGGTCTTGGCAACGTATTCAATGATTTGCATGGCCAGGTTAATCACACCCAGGACCACGGCAAAGATAGGATTCTTGGAGGTGCCGAACGGGGCGGTCACCAGCTCATGCGCCCAGCCACCAGCGCCCTTGATCTTCACCGAGTAGATCAGGCACAGCACCAGCACGGCGGTGGACAGACCCAGCGTGGTCGACAGGTCGGCGGTAGGCACAACGCGCAGATAGGCGTGGCCGTCGCCGGTGGCGCCTTGCCACAGCACGGGCAGCAGGTCCACGGGCAGCAAGTCCATGGCGTTCATCATGAAGATCCACACGAACACCGTGAGTGCCAGCGGAGCGATGAACTTGCGCGATTCGGCGTTGTGGATGTTGGCCTTGGCCTGGTTGTCCACCATTTCGACCAGCATTTCGACAGCAGCCTGGAAGCGGCCCGGCACGCCGGAGTGCGCCTTGCGTGCAGCCAGCCACAGCACGAACAGGCTCAAAAAGCCCAGGACGACGGACACTGCAACGGAGTCGTAGTTGACTACCGAGAAATCAATGACGGACTTCTGCTTGATGTTTTGCAGGTGTTGCAAGTGGTGAACGATGTATTCACTTGCAGTTGGGGCGTGCGCATCAGCGGCCATCGTCAACTCTCTTCTCAATCTTCAAACGGTTTTTCGGACACCAGAGCGCACCAACAGTGCAATCCAGTACGTTTTCATCACTGCGACCACGCCGGCCAACAACGCCAGCCAGCTCAGGTCTCGTACCACATGCGGTGCGGCCGCCATCATGGCAATGCACAGCACCAGCTTGACCAATTCCCAACCAAAGAGGCGCGTCATCGCGGCACCAGCGCCAACTGCCATGCCGCCTCGCGTAACACCGCGGGCAAAAATGACTGCGGGTATCGCCACGCACAACGCACCGTAAGCAGCAGACCAACCCACACGGGCCTGTCCGCTGATGCCCCACGCCAGCAAAGCCACCAGCGCCCCCACGGCGACCTGGCCTGCCACGATGCGCCAGACCGACACCGGCGGATTGCGCCGGCGCCATGCTTGCGCCTCTTCGGGCGTCAAAGGCTTGAAATCCTCGTCTTGCGCCTCAAGTTCATCCTGCCAGGGTGCTTTTTTGTTCATTTGTAGATAGCGACCTCAGCAGACCCGAACTTTCACAAAGCCTCTGATTATAAGTAGAAACCCGTTCGCCACGTCAGGGTGAACCCTCTTGGACTCGGGAATTTACGCATGCTTGGCTAGGACTCGTCCTACCCCGCCTCAAACGGGCGCAACGATACCGCACAATCCCGTCCATCGCCAGCAAAGCCCTGGCGCTTGGGCGTCTGTACCTTCGATTGACATATATGAACGACACCACCACGCCAGCCTCGCCGGATCCTCGCAAGGACTCGCTGATCGAATATCCGTCTCAATTTCCCATCAAGGTGATGGGCATCAAGACCGATGATTTCGTGCACGCCATCACCAAGGTGGCAGAGGAATTCGATCCTGCTTTCGACGCATCCTCCGTGGAACTGCGCCCCAGCAGCTCCGGCAAATACCTGGGCGTGACCATCACCATCACCGCCACCAGCCGCGAGCAGCTGGACAATCTGTACCGCGCCCTCACCGCCCATCCCATGGTCAAGGTCGTGCTGTGAGTCCCTGCGCCCTGCCCCTGGATGCCCGGCTCATCGGGCGGGTGGCCTATGGCCCCACCGTGCAGGCCATGCAGGAGTTCACGCGCACACGCACGGCAGATACGCCAGACCAGCTCTGGATTTGCGAGCACCCCCCGACCTTCACACAAGGGTTGGCTGGCAAAACCGATCATTTGTTGCATACAGGCGACATTCCGGTGGTGGCCACCAACCGCGGCGGCCAGGTCACCTACCACGGCCCCGGCCAGGTAGTGGCCTATCCGTTGCTGGATTTGCAGCGCCGGGGCTATTTCGTCAAGGAATATGTCTACCGCCTGGAAGAAGCCGCCATCCGCACCCTGGCCCACTTTGGCGTGACCGGCCACCGTGTGGCCGGCGCTCCCGGCATTTATGTGCGCCTGGATGATCCGCGCAGCCACGCCCGGCTGGAGCAGCGCCCCATGCAACGCGTGCCCGGCAGCGCAGCGCCCGAGCCCGACTTCAGCGGCCTGGGCAAGATCGCCGCCCTGGGCATCAAGGTCAGCCGCCACAGCAGCTACCACGGTCTGGCGCTGAATGCAGCCATGGACCTGGAGCCCTACACCCGCATCAACCCTTGTGGCTATGCCGGGCTGCCCACGGTGGACCTTTCTACAATGGGCGTCCAGACCAGCTGGGACGAAGTCGCCCATGTGCTGGGCCACCAGCTAATGACCCGACTTGTATGACACCCCTGAGCCGCTGCGCGCCTTCTCCCTCCCTGGCTTGGCCAGAGGAGGATGGCACCGACGCTGTGGGGCGGCCCTTGCGCGGTGCCCTGGCCTCAAGGCGCGCGGACTGAAGCAAGCGCGCTGGATCAATTGAAATGAGACATCATGAGTACCAATGAAGTCGTGCGCGAAGCGCAGTCCGCCGAAAACTACAACCCGCTGGCCAAGCAGAAAGCGGCCGCCAAGCTGGCCCGCATCCCCGTGAAGGTGGAGCAGGCCGAGGTGTTGAAGAAGCCCGAGTGGATTCGTGTCAAGGCCGGCAGCCCCAGCACACGCTTCTACGAGATCAAGGACATTCTGCGCAGCAACAAGCTGCACACCGTCTGCGAAGAGGCCAGCTGCCCCAATATTGGCGAATGCTTTGGCAAGGGCACGGCCACCTTCATGATCATGGGCGACAAGTGCACGCGCCGCTGCCCCTTCTGCGACGTGGGCCATGGCCGCCCCGACCCGCTGGACGTGAACGAGCCCCTGAACCTGGCACGCACCGTGGCCGCGCTCAAGCTGAACTATGTGGTCATCACCAGCGTGGACCGCGACGATCTGCGCGATGGCGGTTCCGGCCACTTTGTGGAGTGCATTCAGAACATCCGCGCCCTGTCGCCCACCACGCAGATCGAAATCCTGGTACCCGACTTCCGAGGCCGCGACGACCGCGCCCTGGAAATCCTCAAGGCCGCGCCGCCCGATGTGATGAACCACAACCTGGAAACCGCGCCCCGCCTGTACAGGGAAGCGCGCCCCGGTTCCGACTACCAGTTCTCTCTGAACCTGCTGAAGAAGTTCAAGGCCCTGCACCCGAATGTGCCGACCAAGAGCGGCCTGATGGTGGGCCTGGGCGAGACCGACGAGGAAATCCTGCAGGTGATGCGCGATATGCGCGCCCATGACATCGACATGCTGACCATTGGCCAGTACCTGGCGCCCACCAATAGCCATCTGCCGGTGCGCCGCTATGTGCACCCTGACACCTTCAAGATGTTTGAAGAAGAGGCCTACAAAATGGGCTTCAGTCACGCCGCCGTGGGCGCCATGGTGCGCAGCAGCTACCACGCCGACCAACAGGCCCACGCCGCCGGCGTGTAAACCGCACCCAGGCGGCCAGCGCCATGCAAAAAGCCACCAGCCAGCCTGGTGGCTTTTTTATGCCCGCGCTACGGAAACAGAAGCTATCAACGCTTACTCAAGGCCAAGGGCAGATACCAAACAACTCCATGCCTGGGTCTGATCTGCGCAACAAGCTCCTGTTTTTGCAGCTCATAAGCACACAGCCACAAACAACAACGCCTTGCGGCGATAGAGCCTGCAAGGCGCGATTTCACACAAAGACGGCACCAGGTTTCGGGTGGAAAAAATTGCGTGGCTAACCGGGCAGTCCGCTGGCTGGCAAAAAACGACCTTCGGGCTTTACAGGCCCTGAGTCGCCCCACGATGAAACCGATGGGAAGCGGCTGCCACCTTCAAACCCCTGCGGGGCCGGTGTGCTGCTTCCATGGGTTCAATTATAGCACCAACTGAGAATGAATCTCAATAACTTTTAATTTGCATGGTTTTCCACCACCGCAGCCCCACTTCGCCTGCCCATGCCGGGGCACCGCGCAAGGACCGCTCCCTCCCACGCTTGCGCGAATGAGGGAGGAGGCGCAAAGCCACTCAGGGAATACTTTTCAACACCGCCGCCGGATCATCTGCCGCCAGCACGGCCTGGGCCCACTCCTGCAACTTGCGGGTGTCAGCGCGCAACACCTCCTGCTTGACCGACAGAATCTGCGCCGGGTGCATGGAAAAGCTGCGCAGCCCCAGGCCCAGCAGCAGCTTGGTAAAGGCCACATCGCCAGCCATTTCACCACAGACGCAAACGCCCTTGCCGGCCGCATTCGCCTCGCGAATCACCTGGGCCACCAACTGCAGCACGGCGGGGTGCCAGGGGTCGTAGAGATCGGCCACGGCCTCGTCGGCGCGGTCGATGGCCAAGGTGTACTGGATCAGGTCGTTGGTGCCTATGGAGACGAAGTCGAAGTAGCGCAAAAAGCTGCGCACCATCAGCGCGGCAGCCGGCACCTCGATCATGGCACCCAGTGCCACCGGGCCATGGACCATGCCACGCGCATCCAGCTCGGACTGGGCCAGGCGCACCTGGGCCAGGGTCTGCTCCACTTCGCTGAGATGGGCCACCATGGGGAACAGCAGGTTCACCTTGCCATGCGCCGCCGCACGCAAGATGGCACGCAACTGGGTGCGGAACATCACCGGTTCGGCCAGGCTCCAGCGTATGGCCCGCAGGCCCAGCGCCGGGTTGAGCGAAGGATTGATCTTGCCCTCCAGCGGCTTGTCGGCCCCCACGTCGATGGTGCGTATCGTCAGCGGCATGCCCTGCATGCCTTCCAGCGCGGCGCGGTAGGCCTGGTATTGCTCTTCTTCGCCCGGCAGCTTGCCGCTGCGCCCCATGAACAGGAATTCGCTGCGGAACAGGCCCACGCCCATGGCGCCGGCCTTGAGGGCCGTGGGCGCATCTTCGGGCTGCTCGATATTGGCCAGCAGCTCGATCTTCTGTCCGTCCAGCGTATGCGCGGGAGTGTGGCGCAAACGGGTCAGGCGCTCGCGCTCCAGGCGCATCTGGCGGCGGCGGAACTGGTATTCCTCCAGCAAGATGGGCGAGGGGTCGACGATGACGATGCCCGCATCGCCATCAATCACCACCCAGTCGTCCTGGCGCACCAATTGGCTGGCCGCACGCGCGCCCACCACGGCGGGAATGTCCATGCTGCGCGCCACGATGGCGGTGTGGCTGGTCTTGCCGCCCACGGCGGTCACAAAGCCTTCGAACACGCTGCGTTTGAACTGCAGCATGTCGGCCGGGGACAGGTCTTGCGCGACCAGCACCAGGGGCGCGTCCACCATGTCGTCGGACAGTACCTCCTGCGCATCGGACTCGCGCCGCGTTTTCGCCACGCAGGCATCGGCAGACACGGGGCTGGCCACGCCACGCATATGGCGCAAGATGCGCTCGACCACCTGTTCCATATCGGACTTGCGCTCGCGCAGGTAGTCGTCCTCCATCTCATCGAAGTGGCGCGAGATCACTTCCAGCTGCGTGGTCAGCGCCCATTCGGCGTTGTACAGGCGCTCGGTGATCCACTGCTTGACGCCGTTTTCCATCACCTCGTCCTGCAGCAGCATCAGGTGCACTTCCAGCAGGGCCGCGACTTCGCCCGGCGCGTCGGCGGGCATGCTCTCCAGCAGCCGGGTGAGCTCCACCACGACCGCGTCACGCGCTGTGCGGGCACGGTCAATTTCGCTGGCAACCTGCTCGGGCTGGATGAAGTAGTGCCGCACCTCCATGCGACTGGACGCGACGACTACGGCACGGCCGATCGCAATACCCCGGGAAACAGCCAAGCCATGGATGGCAAATGTCATGCCGGCAATCCTTTGTGGTGGCGCACCGATAGTGTCCTGAAATAGAAGTTCGTCGAACCAATCCCGACTCAGGACACGAGGGTGCGCGTTGTATTGCTCTTATTGTCGCGCGGGAGCTGCCGCGCGCCGGGCTTATTGCCCCTCGCCAAACTTGTCGTTGATCAAGGCCAGCAGCGCATCCATGGCTTCTTGCTCCTGGGCACCATCGGTTTCCAGCGTGACTTCAGCGCCCAGGCCGGCGGCCAGCATCATCACGCCCATGATGCTTTTGGCGTTGATGCGGCGCTCGCCGCGCGAGAGCCAGACCTCGCAGGGAAAGCTGCCGGCTAGCTTGGTAAGTTTGGCGGAAGCGCGGGCATGCAGGCCCAGCTTATTGCTGATCGTGACGGTGCTCTGAATCATGGTGCAAACGGGGACTCTGGTTCTGGGGTGCGCTTCCACCTGCCAGCAAGATGCCTTGCGTGCCGCCGGCTTGCGCCCGCGCGGCCACACTCTCCAAGGACTCGGCGCGATAGCACCAAGCCCGCAGCAGCATGGGCATGTTGACACCCGTGAGCACCCGCGCATTGCGGCCTTCGGCCAAGCGCAGCGCCACGTTACTGGGCGTGGCACCAAAGATGTCGGTCAGCACCAGCAAGGGTGCGTCCTCCACGTCACGCAGCAGATTGCGCGCGTTCTGGAGAGTGTCTTCGGGTTCGGCCTGCGCTTCTACGTCCAGTGCCAGCACGCCGCCGCCGCAGTCATTGAAGACATGCAGGGCCGCGTCGCGCAAGGCGTGTGCCAGGGGCGCATGGGCAATCAGGAGGATGCGAACAGGTGTCATGGAGCGCAATGGTTCTGGCCATTATGGCGCGCCGGGCCGCGACCGCAGGCGCCCCCCGGCATGCCCCTGGGCTACAGCTTGCCGCCCCGTCTGGGCGCAGGCCTGGGGCAGTTGTACGCAGACAACAGTCAAGCGGCACACCGCCCTGCTCCGAGAAGGAAAACGCTGGGAGCCGCAGGCTCAAAGCGCAGTACCTGCTATTCGTTTTGCAGCACCAGGCCTTTGAAGAACTGCGAGGCCACCTTGTGCTGCGACGCCGGCGCGTAAATGACCGCGTGGTAGATGCGGGCCTTGCGCCCCTCCTTGCGGGCGAACCACACGCCATGGGTGGTGACAGTCCAGCCCGAAGGCCCCACGCCCTGCACCGTGGCACGGATGGAGCGCGGCAGGTTCATGGCGCCTGCCGGCACAAAGGGCGCACCGCTTTTGCCCTCGGCGCTGTCTACCGCGTTGAGCTTGGTCAGCACCGCGGCCTCCCAGAAGGCCAGGGCATCGTCGGCCTCGCGCGCATCGTCCAGCAGCCAGTGGGAGACGGCATAGGTGGAGTCGACGGCATCACAGCCCATCATGTTCACCGTCACCGGGCCTTGCTCCATGCCAAAGTCCACCTTGCGCTGGGCCACATCGGGCTCACAGGGGAAGTAGGCCAGCAGCCCCGCATCTTTCATCTGCACCTCATGCCAACTCAGCATGGGCTCCTTCTCGCAGCCTGACAGCGCAGCGGCAGCAACACATACCCACAAAAGCGAAGCACAACGGGAAACGATGGAACTGGTCATACACCGATTATCGGCAGCACGCGCCATTTATTAAATGCAGTCATACCCGAAGTACCCACTCACTGCCAGATGTAATCCAAGGCTTGATGCAGGCGCTGCTCAGCCTCACGTCCAAGTCGGCTATGAACGCCCAGGCCGGCCCTTGGTACACAATCGCGGCATGGGAACGAAACACTGGATCGCCGGCGTCGCTCTGGCCACCATCGCAGGCCTTGGAGCCTATGTGTACTGGGGCACTGCCACCCAGAAGGCGCCGCAGTCGTCCTTTGTGCTGCTGGATGGCAGCACCCGCACCACGGCAGACATGCAGGGCAAGGTCACGCTGGTGAATTTCTGGGCCACCAGCTGCACCACCTGTGTGGCCGAGATGCCAGAGATTGTCTCCACCTACAACAAGTACAAGGACCGGGGCTATGACACCCTGGCCGTGGCCATGAGCTACGACCCGCCCAGCTATGTCGTCAACTTCGCCCAGTCACGCCAGTTGCCCTTTGCGGTGGCGCTGGACAACACCGGCGCTGCGGCCAAGGCCTGGGGCGATATCCGCATCACGCCCACCACCTACATCGTCAACCAGCGCGGCGAGATCGTGAAGACCTATGTGGGCGCACCCGACTTTGCCGAGCTGCACAAGCTGATTGAAAAGCTGCTGGCGGAGGCTTAAAACTCCCTGCCGCTTCGCGCACATTCCCCCCTCTTTGGCGCTACGCGCCCTCAGTGTTATGCGCAGAGGCTCCTCCTGAGCTTGGCGCTGCGCCGGCTGCACTTCTGCAAAACAAAGAGCACTTTGTGCATGGGCAGCTTACCTTTCAGACTGGTTTCAGCGGGGAAATCAATGTAGACAAGCTTTGGGCGCTACCGCTTTCATTCTTCAGCCCAACATAAACAACAAAAGCCAGCATCATGCTGGCTTTTGTACGCATATCAGCGTTAGCAAGCGGATTGATGTCCGCCATTCGCTGCGCCCGCTGTGGCTTTTATCGGCTACGGAAAGCGTCGTGGCAGCTCTTGCAGGTTTGTGCGGTAGGGCCGAAAGCGGCCTTCAGCTGCGCCAGATCGCCAGTCTTGGCGGCGGTAGACAGCTTGGCCGCTTCCGTCACGAACTGGTTGCTATGGTCGTTGAACTTGGCCTTTTCTTTCCAGATATCGGCCTTGGCCTTGCCGCCTTGCGTGCCCTCAGCAAAACCGTTCCAGGGCAGCTTGGCCACAGCGTCCAGCACCGCAGCGTTTTCTTGCGCAAGCTTGGCATCGAACCGTGCCTTGCCATTGGCCATGGCACCCAGGCTGCCGAAATGCTGGGCCATCACGAACAAGGCGCTTTGGCGGTATTTGATGGCATCTTCGCTCTTGGCGAACTGGGCGGAGGCCGGTGCACTCAACAGGGCCGCGGAGGCCGCCAGCAGCAAGGCAGGCAGGGTCTTCTTCATGGGGATTCCTTGGTTATTGGTGGTATCAATCAGGCCCCTATTGGGGCCCGGGCTCCAGTATCGCCGTGTCACCCAGATTTCCAAAATCCGACTTTTTGCGTTATCGCAGCCACTACCTGCAAGCTAGCGCATACATTGGAGGCCATGAATACCTCTTCCACCCGCATCTGGGACCTTCCCACCCGCCTCTTCCACTGGTTGCTGGCTGCCAGCGTCATCGCCCTGGTCGTCACCGCCAAGATGGGAGGCAATGCCATGGAATGGCATTTGCGCCTGGGCCATGCCGTGCTGGCATTGCTCGTGTTTCGCATCCTGTGGGGCCTGGTGGGCGGCTATTGGTCGCGTTTCACCACCTTCACCCCCAGCCCGGCCCGGCTGCTGCGCTATCTGCGCGGCCAGGGAACGGCCAGCGACCGCAACGGACACAACCCGCTGGGCGCACTCTCGGTATGGGGCATGCTGCTGGTGCTTGGCGCACAGGCGGGCTCCGGCCTGTTCAGCGATGACGACATTGCCTTCTCCGGCCCGCTGACCCGCTTTGTCAGCGGCGACACCGTCGGCTGGGCCACCACCTGGCACAAGGAATGGGGACAGTGGTTGCTGCTGGCCTTGATAGCACTGCACCTGTGCGCCGTTGTGTTCTACACCGTGGTGCGCCGCCAGCGCATGGTGGCAGCCATGTTGCATGGCGACCAGCCGGCCCCTGCTGGCACACGCGCCACACGCGACGGCATGGTGCAGCGCCTGCTGGCCCTGGGCCTGGCCGCGCTGTGCGCAGCCGGGGCATGGTGGATCTACCAGCTAGCCGCCGCGCCCGCCTTCTGATGCGCTGCGGCGTCCTGGCCGGCCCGGTCTGCCAGGGTCTGCTCGCACTATCTCAGGCCTAGTCCCGATAGCGGCCTGCTGCAGCGCCCGCTACACTGCGTCTTTGCCCACTCTGCGCCAAGCGCACCGCATCCCCGTGGACCGACCCACTGTGGCCCTGCTGCCCGCCACAACTTCCGCTGAACTTGAAGCCATTCGCCTCCTGTTCACGGAATATGCGGACAGCCTGGGCATAGACCTAGCCTTTCAAAATTTCGAGCGCGAGCTGGCACAGCTGCCTGGAGACTACGCCCCACCCCGTGGCTGTCTGCTGCTGGCCTATGTGGATGGCAGCCCCGCCGGCTGCTGCGCATTGCGCCCCCTGGACAGCAGCGACTACCCCAACGCCGCAGAAATGAAGCGCCTATATGTGCGCCGGGCCTTCCGCGGCTTTGGCCTGGGCCGCGAGCTGGCGGAAGCCACGTTGACGGCGGCCCAACAGCTGGGCTACCACCATGTGCTGCTCGATACACTGGACCAGATGGAATCTGCCCGCACGCTCTATGCCGAGCTGGGCTTTGAGGAAATCCCCCCCTACTACCACAGCCCCATTGCCGGCGCCCATTACCTGAAGGCCGACATTCTCTAGGCTGCGACGTCGCTCCGCCCACATGGCGGACATGCGCCAAGCCTACGAAACACAGCAGACTGCGGTCGAAGCAGACTGCGGTCGAAAAAGAAAAACGCCACGGATGTGGCGTTTTTGGTTGGTGCATGAGCCATGCATGGATCACGCAGCGCTGTGTGCGCTCAGGCCACCTTGGCCTGGCCCAGCAGCGTGGCGGCATCGCTGACTTCGAACTTGCCCGGTGCTTCCACATTCAGTTGCAGCACCTTGCCGTCCTTGATCAGCATGGAATAGCGGTTGGCGCGCAGACCCAGGCCCTTGCCATTCAGGTCCAGCGTCAGGCCCACGGCCTTGGAGAAGGTGGCATCGCCATCGGCAATCATGCGCACCTTGCCGGTGGCCTGCTGGTCGCGGCCCCAGGCGCCCATGACAAAGGCGTCATTCACCGCCAGGCACCAGATTTCATCCACGCCGGCGGACTTGAACGCAGCTGCTTGCTCGATATAGCCAGGCAGGTGCTTTTCCGAGCAGGTGGGCGTGAAGGCGCCGGGCACGGCGAACAGGGCAATGGTCTTGCCAGCCAGTGCTTGAGGCAATTCCACGGGATTGGGGCCAATGCTGCAGCCATTGCCCTCCACTTCCACGTATTCCATCAGCTTGCATGCGGGCAGTGTGTCTCCGACCTTGATCATGTTGCGTCCTCTAGGGTGTTGTGCCTCCGGCCTGCCTGCGACATGCTTGCAAGACCCGGAAAACAAAAAAGCGACCCACATTGTGGGTCGCTTTTCAAGACAGTGCTGTCAGAGCAAATGAATGCTTAGAGCAGACCGGCCTTTTGCACCAGACGGGTCGCAACCCAGTTCTTGGTCTTGGACAGCGGGCGGCTTTCCGTGATCTCGATGGTGTCGCCCAGCTTGTACTGGCCTTCTTCATCGTGAGCGTGGTACTTGCTCGACTTCACCACGATCTTGTCGTAGATCGGGTGCTTCACGCTGCGCTCGACCAGAACCGTCACGGTCTTGGCGCGCTTGTCGCTGACCACCTTGCCAATCAAGGTGCGCTTGAGGGATTTTTTAGCTTCCGTCATGTCGGCTTCCTTACTTGGCGGCTTGCTTTTCAGCAAGGATGGTCTTGGCACGAGCGATGTCGCGGCGGGTAGCCTTGATGGTCGCAGTGTTGCCCAGTTGTTGCGTGGCCTTTTGCATACGCAGACCGAAGTGGGCCTTTTGCAAGGACTTCACTTCAGCTTCCAGGCCAGCCACGTCTTTTTGGCGGAGTTCAGCAGATTTCGTCATGTTGATCTCCTTAAGCACCAATTTGACGGGACACGAAGGTCGTGCGCAGCGGCAGCTTGGCGGCAGCCAGGCGGAACGCTTCACGGGCCAACTCTTCAGGCACACCCACGATTTCGTAGATCACCTTACCGGGCTGGATTTCGGCCACGTAGTACTCGGGGTTGCCCTTACCGTTACCCATACGCACTTCTGCGGGCTTGGTAGAGATTGGCTTGTCCGGGAACACGCGGATCCAGATGCGGCCACCACGCTTGACGTGACGGGAAATCGCACGACGTGCGGCTTCGATCTGGCGGGCCGTCAGACGGCCACGATCCGTGGACTTCAGACCGAAATCGCCGAAGGCAACGGAGTTGCCACGTGTAGCGATGCCGGTGTTGCGGCCTTTTTGTTCCTTACGGAACTTGCGGCGTGCAGGTTGCAGCATGTTTATTCTCCTTTACCGTCCGCTGCTGTAGCGGGCGCGTCAGCCTTGCGAACGCGCTTAACGGAGTCAGCGCCAGCGGCGGCAGCCTTGTCGCTACCGTCAGCAGGAGCCGCATTACCACCGGCAGGGCGGCGAGCACCACGGCCTGCACCATCGCGACCATCACGGCGGCCATCGCGGCGAGGACCGCGAGGACGACGCTCATCGTCAGGACGGGGCGTTTCCACGGCGGGCAGATCGTTGCGGCCCAAGGTATCACCCTTGTAGACCCAGACCTTCACGCCAATGATGCCGTAGGTGGTCTTGGCTTCAGAGAAGCCATAGTCGATGTCGGCACGCAGGGTGTGCAGTGGCACGCGACCTTCGCGGTACCACTCGGTACGTGCGATTTCGATGCCGTTCAGACGACCGGACGACATGATCTTGATGCCTTGGGCACCCAGACGCATGGCGTTCTGCATGGCGCGCTTCATGGCGCGACGGAACATGATGCGCTTTTCCAGCTGCTGGGTGATCGAGTCAGCGATCAGCTTGGCATCGATTTCGGGCTTGCGCACTTCTTCGATGTTCACAGCAACAGGCACGCCCAGGCGAGTAGCGAGTTCCTTCTTCAGGGCCTCGATGTCTTCACCCTTCTTGCCGATCACCACACCCGGACGTGCCGAGAAAATGGTGATACGGGCGTTCTTGGCAGGACGCTCGATCAGAATGCGCGCCACAGCGGCGTTCTTCAGCTTGGCCTTCAGGTATTCACGCACCTTGATGTCTTCGGCCAGCATGCCAGCGAAGTCACGGTTGCTTGCGTACCAACGGCTTGCCCAATTGCGGCTCACCGCCAGACGGAAGCCGGTAGGATGGATTTTCTGTCCCATATTCTTCCTTTAGGCCTCAGTTACCCACGGTCACGTAGATGTGGCAGGTGGGTTTGCTGATGCGGTTGCCGCGGCCCTTGGCGCGAGCGGTGAAACGCTTGAGCGTGGTGCCTTGTTCGACGAAGATGGTCTTGACCTTCAGATCGTCGATGTCGGCGCCATCGTTGTGTTCAGCGTTGGCGATGGCGGACTCCAGCACCTTCTTCACGATCACGGCAGCTTTTTTCTGCGTGAAAGCGAGGATGTTCAGAGCTTGGTCCACCTTCTTGCCGCGGATCAGATCCGCGACCAGGCGACCCTTGTCAACCGACAAGCGGACGCCACGGAGGACTGCACGTGTTTCAGACATGGTCGTTCCTTACTTCTTGGCCTTCTTGTCGGCGGGGTGACCCTTGAAGGTACGAGTCAGAGCGAATTCGCCCAACTTGTGACCCACCATTTGGTCGGTGATGTAGACCGGCACGTGTTGCTTGCCGTTGTGCACAGCGATGGTCAGACCGATGAAATCGGGCAGAACCATGGAGCGACGCGACCAGGTCTTAACAGGACGCTTGTCCTTGGTGGCAACGGCCTTTTCGACCTTAGCCAGCAAGTGATGGTCAACAAACGGACCCTTTTTGAGAGAACGAGTCATTTGCTACCCCTTACTTTTTACGACGCGACACAATCATGACTTGTGTGCGCTTGTTGTTACGGGTACGGTAGCCCTTCGTCAGGTTGCCCCATGGGTCAACTGCGTGACGGCCTTCACCGGTACGACCTTCACCACCGCCGTGGGGGTGATCCACCGGGTTCATGGCAACGCCGCGGACGGTTGGGCGGATACCCATCCAACGCTTCACACCGGCCTTGCCCAGTTGGCGCAGGCTGTGCTCTTCGTTGGCGACTTCACCGATGGTGGCGCGGCACTCGATATGAATCTTGCGCACTTCGCCGGAACGCATACGCACTTGAGCGTAGACGCCTTCACGGGCCAGCAACGTAGCCGAGGTACCAGCGGAGCGGGCGATTTGCGCGCCACCTGCAGGTTGCAGCTCGATGCAGTGGATGGTCGAACCCACAGGGATGTTGCGGATCGGCAGGGTGTTACCCACGCGGATCGGCGCTTCAGAGCCGCTGATGATGGTTGCGCCCACTTCCAAGTTGCGAGGAGCAATGATGTAGCGACGCTCGCCGTCGGCATAGCACACCAGAGCGATGTGGGCCGTACGGTTGGGGTCGTACTCAATGCGCTCAACCTTGGCGGGGATACCGTCCTTGTCGCGCTTGAAGTCCACCACACGGTAGTGGTGCTTGTGGCCACCGCCCTTGTGACGGGTGGTGATGTGACCGTTGTTGTTACGACCGGCCTTCTGGAATTGCGATTCCAGCAGGGGGGCGTGAGGGGCACCCTTGTGCAGGTGGTCCCGGGTCACCTTCACTGCGCCGCGTTGACCGGGCGAAGTGGGCTTGATTTTGATAACAGCCATGATTAAGCAGCCTCCCCAGACAGGTTCAGCTCTTGACCGGGCTTGAGCATCACGTAAGCCTTGCGCACGTTGTCACGGCGGCCCACGGTCTTGCCGAAGCGCTTGGTCTTGCCCTTGGTGTTCACCACGGAAACGCCAGCCACTTCCACCTTGAACAACAGTTCAACAGCGGCCTTGATCTCAGGCTTGGTGGCGTTCTGCAGCACCTTGAATGTCACAGCGTTGGACTTTTCAGCAACCATGGTGGCCTTTTCGGACACGATGGGAGCAACCAGCACTTGCATCAGACGACCTTCGTCAAACTTGAGCGTGCTCATGCGAACATCTCCTTGAGTTTGTCGATTGCGCCCTTGGTGACGAGCACTTTCTTGTAATGGATCAGCGAAACGGGATCGGCGTAGCGAGCTTCCACCACGAACACGTTCTTCAGGTTGCGCGAAGCCAGGTACAGGTTTTCGTCGATTTCATCGGCGATCACCATCACCGATTGCAGGTTCATGGACTTGAGCTTGTCAGCCAGGACCTTGGTCTTCGGCGATTCCAGCGTCAGGGAGTCCACCACGGCCAGGCGGCCTTCGCGGGCCAGCTGCGACAGGATGGAAGCCATACCGGCGCGGTACATCTTCTTGTTGATCTTCTGCGCGAAGTTTTCTTCAGGCAGATTCGGGAAGATGCGACCGCCGCCACGCCACAGGGGCGAGGACGACATACCAGCACGTGCGCGGCCAGTGCCCTTTTGCTTGAAAGGCTTGGCAGTGGTGTGACGCACTTGCTCACGGTCCTTCTGAGCGCGGGTGCCTTGGCGTGCGTTGGCACGGTAGGCGGTCACGATCTGGTGGACCAGGTCTTCGTTGAAATCACGGCCGAACACGGTTTCAGGCACATCGCACTTGGATGCGGCCTGGCCTTGTTCATTCAGGAGTTCGAGCTGCATTAGTTCGCTCCTTTAGAAGCTTTGGCCTTGATGGCGGGACGCACAGACACGAAACCGCCCTTGGAGCCAGGGATTGCGCCCTTGATCAAGAGCAATTGACGCGCTTCGTCGATGCGAACCACGTCGAGGTTTTGGGTCGTGACGGCCACGTCACCCATATGGCCAGACATGCGCTTACCGGGAAACACGCGACCGGGGTCTTGTGCCATACCGATAGAACCGGGCACGCGGTGCGAACGGCTGTTACCGTGCGAAGCGCGTTGTGCACCGAAGTTGTGACGCTTGATCGTGCCTTGGAAGCCCTTGCCGATGGAGGTGCCTTGCACGTCCACCTTTTGACCGACAGCGAACAGCTCGGCCACGGGCAGGGCTGCACCGGCTGCGTACTTGGCAGCGGTTTCTTCGGTCACACGGAATTCTTGGGTCACTTCACCGGCTTCCACACCTGCCTTGGCAAGGTGGCCGGCTTCTGGCTTGGTCACGCGAGAGGCCTTGCGTGCACCGAAAGTGACCTGCAGGGCCACATAGCCATCGTTCTCTTGGGTTTTGACCTGGGTCACTCGGTTGTTGGATACATCCACCACCGTGACAGGCACTGCGTCCCCATCATCGGTAAACAGACGCATCATGCCCACCTTGCGGCCCAGCAACCCCAGGGAGTTGCTCAGACTCATTTGTTTCTCCAAAACTTTCGCCGCTGTAACTGCAATTGGCCCAGCGTTGCGCACTTGCGCCCTTGCGGGCAACGCGCGAAAGAAGGTTGATAAAACTCCGCTAGAAATTAGCGAAGCCCCAAATTTTAACGCGAACTGCCTTTTCAGGCAAGTTCGCGTTAAAAGGAAGAATCAGGTGAGGCTTTAACACCTCACTTCTGCTCTTATTGCAGTTTGATTTCGACGTCCACGCCGGCCGGCAGGTCCAACTTCATCAGGGCGTCCACAGTCTTGTCTGTGGGGTCCACGATGTCCATCAGGCGCTGGTGGGTGCGAATTTCGAGCTGGTCGCGGCTGGTCTTGTTGACGTGAGGCGAACGCAGAATGTCAAAACGCTTCATGCGGGTCGGCAGGGGCACGGGACCCTTGACGATGGCGCCAGTGCGCTTGGCGGTATCAACGATTTCAGCTGCCGACTGGTCGATCAGCTTGTAGTCGAACGCCTTCAGGCGGATGCGGATTTTTTGCTTGGACATTGTTAATTCCTAGTTTTCTAAGAATTAGGCAATGATCTTGGCAACCACGCCAGCGCCCACGGTGCGGCCACCTTCGCGGATAGCGAAGCGCAGACCTTCTTCCATGGCGATGGGGGCGATCAGCTTCACAGTGATCGACACGTTGTCACCAGGCATCACCATTTCCTTGTCGGCGGGCAGCTCGATGGAGCCGGTCACGTCGGTGGTACGGAAATAGAACTGAGGACGGTAGTTGTTGAAGAAAGGAGTGTGGCGACCGCCTTCGTCCTTCGACAGCACATACACCTCAGCGGTGAAGTGGGTGTGGGGCTTGATGGAGTTGGGCTTGCACAGCACTTGGCCGCGTTCCACATCCTCACGCTTGGTGCCGCGCAGCAGCAGACCCACGTTGTCGCCAGCTTGACCTTGGTCCAGCAGCTTGCGGAACATTTCCACGCCGGTCACGGTGGTCTTGACGGTGTCCTTGATACCGACGATTTCGATTTCTTCGCCGACCTTGACAATACCGCGCTCAATGCGACCGGTCACCACGGTGCCGCGACCCGAGATGGAGAACACGTCTTCCACGGGCATCAGGAAAGCACCGTCCACAGCGCGCTCGGGCGTCGGGATGTAGGTGTCCAGAGCTTCAGCCAGCTTCAGGATGGCGGGCTCGCCCTTGTCGGACTGGTCACCTTCCAGGGCCAGCTTGGCCGAACCACGCACGATGGGGGTGTCGTCACCAGGGAAGTCGTACTTGGCCAGCAGCTCGCGCACTTCCATTTCGACCAGCTCCAGCAGCTCTTCGTCGTCCACCATGTCGCACTTGTTCAGGAACACGATGATGTAGGGCACACCCACCTGACGAGCCAGCAGGATGTGCTCGCGAGTCTGGGGCATGGGGCCGTCAGCGGCCGAGCACACCAAGATAGCGCCGTCCATTTGAGCAGCGCCGGTGATCATGTTCTTCACATAGTCAGCGTGACCGGGGCAGTCCACGTGAGCGTAGTGACGGCTGGCCGTTTCGTACTCAACGTGCGAGGTGTTGATGGTGATGCCGCGAGCCTTTTCTTCGGGCGCGTTATCGATCTGGTCGTAACCCTTGGCTTCGCCGCCGAAGGCCTTGGACAGAACGGTAGCGATAGCAGCCGTCAGGGTGGTCTTACCGTGGTCCACGTGACCGATGGTGCCCACGTTCACGTGGGGCTTGGTCCGTTCAAATTTTTCTTTTGCCATTGCAAATTCTCCAGAGAAAAGAGCAAACCTGTGTGATGTTTAAGGTCTGCATCCCATTGCTTGGTCGCCCCGCACAGGTGACAGGGCGGCATGAGATCGCAGACCGGCAAAAATCGCGGCACCCCAAAAAGAGGGCCGCGATTCGATTCAAAAGCTCTCGATTATACGATGCAGCTTACTTGGCGCGTGCGGCCACGATGGCTTCAGCCACGTTGCGAGGAGCTTCAGCGTAGTGCTTGAACTCCATGGTGTAGCTGGCGCGACCCTGGGTCATCGAACGCAGCGAAGTGGCGTAGCCGAACATTTCGGACAGCGGCACTTCGGCCTTGATGGCCTTGCCGCCACCAACCATGTCGTCCATGCCCTGCACCATGCCACGACGGGAAGACAGGTCACCCATCACGGTACCGGCGTAGTCTTCAGGGGTTTCCACTTCCACGGCCATCATGGGCTCGAGGATGACGGGGCTGGCCTTGCGAGCAGCTTCCTTGAAACCGAAGATGGCGGCCATCTTGAACGCCATTTCGTTCGAGTCCACATCGTGGTACGAACCGAAGGTCAGCGTGACCTTCACGTCCACCACGGGGTAGCCAGCCAGCACGCCGGCAGTCAGCGCTTCGATCACGCCCTTTTCCACCGCAGGGATGTATTCGCGAGGAACCACACCGCCCTTGATGGCGTCGACGAACTCGAAGCCCTTGCCGGGCTCTTGAGGCTCGACCGTGAACACCACGTGACCGTACTGACCCTTACCACCGGATTGGCGAACGAACTTGCCGTCCACGTCCACAACCTTTTGGCGAATGGTTTCGCGGTAGGCAACCTGGGGCTTGCCCACGTTGGCTTCCACGTTGAATTCGCGCTTCATGCGGTCAACGATGATTTCCAGGTGCAGCTCGCCCATACCGGCGATGATGGTCTGACCCGATTCTTCGTCGGTGCGCACGCGGAAGGAAGGATCTTCAGCAGCCAGACGCGACAGGGCGATACCCATCTTTTCCTGGTCGGTCTTGGTCTTGGGTTCCACAGCCTGTGCAATCACGGGCTCGGGGAAGACCATGCGTTCCAGCACGATAGGAGCATCCACGGCACACAGTGTTTCACCGGTGGTCACGTCCTTCAAGCCCACGCAAGCAGCGATGTCGCCGGCGCGAATTTCTTCGACTTCCTGACGCTCATTGGCGTGCATCTGCACGATACGACCGATACGCTCTTTCTTGCCCTTGACGGAGTTCAGAACGGTCTCACCCTTGGTCAGAACGCCGGAGTACACGCGCACGAAAGTCAGCTGACCCACGAACGGGTCGGTCATCAGCTTGAACGCCAGAGCAGAGAACTTCTCGGCATCGTCGGCCTTGCGGCTCAGCTTCTTCTCTTCGTCATCGGGGTCGGTACCGGCAACGTCAGGAATGTCCACGGGCGAAGGCAGCAGGTCCAGCACGGCGTCCAGCATGCGCTGCACACCCTTGTTCTTGAACGCGGTACCGCACAGCATGGGCTGAATTTCGGTGGCGATGGTGCGCTGACGCAGACCGGCCAGGATTTCAGCCTCGGAGAGGTCGCCCTCTTCCAGGTACTTGTTCATCAGCTCTTCCGAAGCTTCGGCAGCCGACTCAACCATCTTCTCGCGCCATTCGTTGCAGGTATCAACCAGCTCGGCGGGGATGTCGCGGTATTCGAACTTCATGCCCTGGGAAGCGTCGTCCCAGAAGATAGCCTTCATCTTGATGAGGTCGACCACGCCTTGGAAGTTGTCTTCAGCACCGATGGGCACCACGATAGGCACGGGATTCGCGTTCAGACGCGTCTTCATGCCTTCAACGACCTTGAAGAAGTTGGCGCCGGTACGGTCCATCTTGTTCACGAAGGCCAGACGAGGCACCTTGTGCTTATTGGCTTGACGCCACACGGTTTCGGACTGGGGCTGCACGCCACCCACGGCGCAATACACCATCACGGCGCCGTCCAGCACGCGCATGGAACGCTCCACCTCAATGGTGAAGTCCACGTGGCCGGGGGTGTCGATGATGTTGATACGGTGCTCGGGGCGGGACAGGTCCATACCCTTCCAGAAGCAGGTCACGGCCGACGAGGTGATCGTGATGCCGCGCTCTTGCTCTTGCTCCATCCAGTCGGTGGTCGCAGCGCCGTCGTGCACTTCGCCCAGCTTGTGGGTCACGCCTGTGTAGAACAGGATACGTTCGGAAGTGGTGGTCTTACCTGCGTCGATGTGAGCGGAGATACCGATATTGCGGTAGCGCTCGATGGGGGTCTTGCGAGCCATGATGGATCCTTGATTGATCGTATGGGAGATCTGCCTCACCCGACCTTGTGCGCCGAATGGACAGTTCAATATGGGGACGCTCTAAATCGAGACAAGGCCGCAGCAATGTTTTGCGTGCGGCCCCGTTCGCGAGAGCGATATTCCGATTAGAAGCGGAAGTGGCTGAAAGCCTTGTTGGCTTCGGCCATGCGATGGACTTCGTCACGACGCTTCATAGCGCCGCCACGGCCTTCAGTGGCTTCCATCAGTTCGTTGGCCAGGCGCTGGGCCATGGACTTCTCACCACGCTTGCGGGCGGCTTCCTTGATCCAGCGCATGGACAGAGCCAGACGACGGACAGGACGCACTTCCACGGGCACCTGGTAGTTGGCGCCACCCACGCGGCGGGACTTCACTTCCACCATGGGCTTCACGTTGTTGATGGCGGTGGTGAACACTTCCAGAGCGTCCTTCTCGGGCGACTTCTTGGCGATCAGCTCCAGGGCACCGTAGATGATGCGCTCTGCAACAGCCTTCTTGCCGCCTTCCATGATCACGTTCATGAACTTGGACAGCTCGACATTGCCGAACTTGGGATCCGGCAGAATTTCACGTTTGGGGACTTCGCGACGACGTGGCATTTTTTACCTCTATCTTTGCTTCAGTTGGCATCTTTTCAGACACCGCGAGAGCCAAAACTGGACTCCCACTTACTCGACCCACACAAAACATTTGCGCTTTGGGTCACTACGCTGTGATCTCGCGCCACGCGGGACACAGCACCTACTTGTTGGTTCGAAAAACCAGGACTTCAGAACTGCGTTCTTACTTGGCCTTAGGCTTCTTGGCACCGTACTTGGAACGCGATTGCTTGCGATCCTTCACGCCCTGCAGGTCCAGCGAACCGCGAACGATGTGGTAACGCACACCGGGCAAGTCCTTGACACGACCGCCGCGCACCAGCACCACGCTGTGCTCTTGCAGGTTGTGGCCTTCACCACCGATGTACGAAATCACTTCGAAACCGTTGGTCAGACGCACCTTGGCCACCTTACGCAAAGCCGAGTTAGGCTTCTTAGGCGTGGTGGTGTACACACGGGTGCACACGCCACGGCGTTGGGGGCAGTTTTCCATAGCAGGGCTCTTGGATTTGACAACTTCGACCGTGCGGCCCTGGCGCACGAGTTGGTTAATGGTTGGCATTAATAAACGTCCCTAAACGTGAATTTGCTTCTTGAAAAGCGAAAACGTGAAACCCTTCGGAAATTCCGAAAAGCCCGCAACTGTACCAGCTCGGTCTGGTGCGGGCAAGTGCTGCGGTATTAGCCCTTGCAGTCACTGCCTGTTGGCAGGGCTGCGAAATCAAGGACTTGCAAGCGCAGCGAGCCGAGAGAGCGCACGCACGCTCTCTCGGCCCTCTTACATGATCCAGAGGCGGATCGTGTCCCACAGGCGGCGGAAGAAGCCGGCTTCCGGCACCTCTTCCAGCGCCACCACAGGCACCTCGGCCACGGTGTCGGCACCCAGCAGCACCTTCAGCGAGCCCACGGTCTGGCCCTTGGTGATGGGGGCAATCAGCGGATCCTTGCGCACCACCTGGGTGGTGAGCTTGCCGGCACTGCCCGCCGGCACAGTCACCACAATGGGGTTTTCCTGGCCGATCTTGAGCGTGTCCTTGGCACCCTTCCACAGGCGAGCCTCTTCCACGGGCTGGCCCGCGTCGAACAGCTTCACGCCGTCAAAGGCGGTATAGCCCCAGTTCAGCAGCTTCTGGCTTTCACCGGCGCGGGCGTTCTCGCTGGCCGTGCCCAGCACGATGGACAGCAAGCGGCGGCTGCCCACATTGGGCATGTCGCGCTTGGCCGTGGCCACCAGGCAATAGCCGGCGGCATTGGTGTGGCCGGTCTTCAGGCCATCCACCGTGGGATCGCGGAACAGCAAGGTATTGCGGTTGTTGCTGTTGGAGGCTGGCGTGCCCGGGTAGCGGTACTGCTTGGTCGAGTAGTAGTGCATGTACTGGGGGAAGTCATGCATCAGGCGCGTGGACAGAATGGACAGGTCACGCGCCGTGGTCAGGTGACCGGGCTCGGTCAGGCCTTCGGGGTTTTTGTAGCTGGTGCTCTTCATGCCGAGGGCCTTGGCCTGCTCGTTCATCAAGCGCACAAAGTTTTCCTTGGAGCCGCCCACACCTTCGGCCAGGGCCATGGTGGCGTCGTTGCCGGACTGCACGATCATGCCGTGCAGCAAATCGTCTACCGACACCTGCATCTTGGGGTCGATGAACATGCGCGAGCCAGGCATCTTCCAGGCTTGCTCGCTCACCGGCAGCTTTTGATCCAGCGTGATCTTCTTGGTGCGCAGCGCATCGAACACCAGGTAGCCCGTCATCAGCTTGGTCAGCGAGGCTTGCTCGATGGCCACATCGGGCTCTTTGGAGGCCAAGATCTGGTTGGCCGTGACATCAATCAGCAGGTAGTTGCGGGCCGCGATTTCGGGCGGCTGGGGTTGGGCGATCTGCGCCAGCCCCCATACCGGCACCAGGGCCGCACTCAGAACCAGGGCTTGCAGGTGCTTTTTCACAATTTTCATGGGAACAGAATGCTCAGACTAAAGAAAGACAAAAAGAGAGATCGGGATGGCCTGTGCCGCCCACACCATTAGGCTGCGGCGCGAAGGTGGCGGGCGACCAAGCCTTTGAGCAAAGGCAATTGTCCGTGGAAGAAATGTCCCCCTCCGGGTACAACGGTTACAGGGAGTATCTGCGGGCGCGCCCAGTCCAGCACCGCGGCCAGGGGCACGGTGTCGTCCTGCTCGCCATGGACCACCAAGGTGCGCTCATGCGCCTCGGCCGGCACCGGCGCCACCTGAAAACGGCTGGCTGCCGTGCCCACCAGCACGGCCTGCTCCACCCGGCCCTCATGCCACAGCGTGGCCAGGGCATGGCTGGCCACAAAGGCGCCAAACGAAAAACCGGCCAGGGCAATCGGCCCCTCGGGCGCCACCTGGCGCACCACGGCCAGCAGATCATCCAGCTCACCCCGGCCTGCATCGTGGGTGCCGGCGCTGGCGCCTACACCGCGAAAGTTGAAGCGCACCGTGGTCCAGCCGCATTGCACAAAGGCACGCGCCAGGGTCTGTACCACCTTGTTGTCCATGGTGCCGCCAAACAGCGGATGCGGATGGGTGATGACGGCCACGCCACGGGGGGCATGCAGGCCACTCTCCGGGCCGGGCTGGTCACGCAGGGCCTCGATGGCGCCTGCAGCGCCGGTCAAGGTGAATTTTTCAGTCTGCACGTTCACGTACTGCTCTTTTATCAGGAGCTGCTCACGCAATCACAGCGTGCTCAGCAGGGCTTTGAGGCCAATAAAGGTGTGAGCGCATTTCAGCGCCCAAGTTCCGGCGGCACCAGCAGGCGTTCCACCACCTTGCCATTCTTCAGGTGGGAGTCGACGATTTCATCGATGTCCGCCTCATCCACAAAGGTGTACCAGGTGCCTTCGGGGTAGACCACGGCCACGGGGCCGGCAGCGCAGCGATCCAGGCAACCGGCCTTGTTCACGCGCACCTGGCCTTTGCCGGCCAGGCCCTCTTGCTTGACGCGCTGCTTGCAGTGATCGAACCCTGCCTTGGCGCCATGCAGGGCGCAGCAGTCCTCGCCATTGGGGCGCTCATTCAGACAGAAGAAGATATGGCGGGCGTAGTAGCCCGGCTGCGCCGCAGGCGCGCTGGAGTGGTCGCTCATGTCGCCATTCTAGAAGCGGGGCTGCGCTGTGCCACATACCAGCCCACATAGGCGAGGGTGGCGTACGGCCACAGCCAGCCCAACCACTGGGCCAGGCCGTAAAAGCGCAGAAAGCGCCCCTGCTCCCACAGCTGCAGCGTCTGGTCGAAATAGGCATCGGTGGGGGCAAAGTTCAGCCAGCTCAGATGCAGCGTCAGCGCCACCAGCAGCAGCACACCACATATGCGCCGGGGCACAAACACCAGCGCCAGCGCCAGCAACCCTCCGCCCCAGATGGCAGCGCGCACCGGTGGCTGCAACCATTCCCAGGCATGGACAGGGCCGTAGGTGAGCGCCGCCGACAAGGCCGTCACCCCCACGCCGATCAGCACCGCAACCGTGGCAAAGACCCCACGCCGCACACGATGGGTGATGACGCAGTAGCCCAGCAGGCAAGGCACCAACAGCCCAAACAACACACACAGCAGCTCGGCGCCCGGGCTCAGCGGCAGTGCGGGCGCGTCCCACAGCGGCAGCCAGCGCATAAAAGGCGTGCCATCCAGTTGCTCACCCAGCCACAAATCCAGGCGTTCCAGCACCTGGCCCAGGCCAAAGGGTAGCGCCAACGGAAAGAGCAGGGCCGGCGGCCACAGCGCCAGCAAGGCCACGGCACCGCCCGAGCCTGGCAGCAGCCAGCGCTCCCGGAAATGGGCCCAGCGCTGGAGCACCCCCAGGCGCTCCAGCAGCCCGGCCAACGTGGCACCCAACAGAGCGCCGGCTGCATTCAGCGACAGGTCCAGATTGGAGGGCACACGCTGCGGCAGGTAGATCTGCAAAAACTCCATGCACAGCGACAGCAGCGCGCCCAGCAACGCCGCCAGCGGCACGGCCCAGCGGGCACGGCGGCCATCGCGCAACATGCCCAGGGCCAGCAGGAAACCCAGCGGCACATAGCCGGCAATATTGATGTTGACGTCGAACCAGGTCCAGTACGGCGGCGGAATACGCGCCGTCAGAAACACCAGGGGATCCACGCCCTGCCCCCGCCAGCCATCAAACGGAAACAGGCTGGCAAAGACGATCAGTGCGGTGTAGATCGCGGACAGCGGCCAGGCGGAACTGCGTGCCTGCATGGAAGGCGACTCCCCTTTTCTTCCTCCGGGCGCCAGCGGCGCGCCGGGTTTACCAAGGTTTGACCACTACCAGCACCACGGCCAGCACCAGCAGCAGCACGGGAATTTCATTGAACCAGCGGAACCAGCGATGGCTGTGGGTGCAGGCGTCCTGCGCCAACTGGCGCAGCAACCGGGCACACACCAGGTGGTAGACCACCACCAAGGCCACCACCAGCAACTTGGCATGCAACCAGCCTCCGGCGCCACGCCACCAGCCCAGCCACAGCCACAGGCCCAGACCCAGGGCTGGCACCGCCAGCAAGGTGGTGAAGCGCAGCAGCTTGCGCGCCATCAACAGCAGGCGCTCGCGCTCGGCCACGGAGCCCGGGGACACCATGGCCAGATTGACGAAGATGCGCGGCAGATAAAAAAGGCCGGCGAACCAACTGGCCACAAAGACAATGTGAAATGCTTTAACCCACAACATGGGCTCAGTGTACGAGGCAAAAAAAGCCCGGCCTAAGCCGGGCATGCAAATTCCTCGCGATGAGGACCTGCTCAGGGAGGAAGAGCAGGGAAGTGAGCAAACCCACTCCAGACGCCAATCTACCGAGCCCCGGCATGTCAGCAGCTGCTACTCATCTGAAGGGCATGACGGCACGCCCAATGGCTGTCACCAACGGCCCGGCGACCGGTGCTGCCAGGACAGCACCATGACAGTGCCGATCTGCGGGGGCACAATGGCCCCATGCATCTGTCCAACCCCACCCCTTTTCCGCAAAACCGCCCCCGTCGCCTGCGCCGCGATGCCTTCACCCGCAATCTGGTGCGTGAAAACCGCCTCTCTGCGCACGACTTCATCTATCCGGTGTTTGTGCACGAAGGCCGCAACCGCCGCGAGGCCGTGCCCTCCATGCCCGGCGTGGACCGCCTGAGCCTGGACCTGCTGCTGCCCCTGGCGGAAGAATGCGTGAAGCTGGAAATCCCGGTGCTGGCCCTGTTCCCCAACATCGATGCCAGCCTGAAGACCCCCGATGGCAAGGAAGCGCTGAACCCCGACGGTCTGATCCCCCGCGTGGTGCGCGCCCTGAAAAAAGAATTCCCCGATCTGGGCGTGATGACCGACGTGGCCCTGGACCCCTACACCAGCCATGGCCAGGACGGCATCCTGGACGAGAGCGGCTACATCCTGAATGACGAAACCGTGGAAGTGCTGGTGGGCCAGGCCCTGAACCACGCCGAAGCCGGTGTCGACATGGTCGCCCCCAGCGACATGATGGATGGCCGCATCGGCGCCATCCGCGAAGCCCTGGAGCTGCAAGGTCTGATCTACACCCGCATCATGGCCTACAGCGCCAAGTACGCCAGCGCCTTTTACGGCCCCTTCCGCGACGCCGTGGGCACACGCGGCGCCCTGGGCAAGGCCGACAAAAACGTCTACCAGATGGACCCCGCCAACACCGACGAGGCCCTGCGCGAAGTGGCGCTGGACCTGGCCGAAGGCGCCGACATGGTGATGGTCAAGCCCGGCATGCCCTATCTGGACGTGGTGCGCCGCGTCAAGGACGAGTTCAAGGTCCCCACCTTCGCCTACCAGGTCTCGGGCGAATACGCCATGCTCAAGGCCGCCGCACAAAACGGCTGGCTGGACCACGACGCCGTGATGATGGAGTCGCTGCTGGCCTTCAAGCGCGCAGGCGCCGACGGCATCCTCACCTACTTCGCCATCGACGCCGCCAAAAAGCTGCGCCAGCAAGGCTAAGGCCTCGCCGCCACCGCGCTCTGGACGCTATGCATGCAATAGCATCCCGAGTGCGCCTTCTTTGCCTTTGCGGCATGTTGAACTCTTCACCGCCCGCCTGAACGCATGCAACTGCTGCGCATCCACCCCACGGCCCATAGCGTCACCATCCTGAACGGCAGCCTGCCCAGCGAAGCACCCGAGGCCGGCAGCTTCTGGTGGCTGGCCTGCACCCGGGCCGAGTTCGAAGCCCAGCTGCCCGCGCTGCAGGCCATGCTCACCAGCGTCTGCGGCGCGCCGCTGCTGGACCTGCATGTGGCCGACCTGCTGAACCCCAGCATCCCCTCCACCTACGACTACACCTCGCAGTACGACGTGATGCTGTTCCACCGCCTGGTGGAATCCGGCGCCAGCGATACGCCGGCCACCATACGCGCCGCCGGCAAAAAGGGCTCGGCCCCGCCGCCGGTGCCCGTGCTGCAGCGCGTACGCACCCAGCCCATAGGCTTTGCCGTGTACGACCAGTTGCTGCTCACCGTGCACCCCCCTGAATGCACCATGCAGCAACAGTTCCAGCAACGGCTGGAGACCGCACGCGGCACAACCGAAGGCCGCAGCAACACCGCCAAGCTGCCTCATAGCCCGGCCGACCTGATGCTGCGCATGCTCAACCAGATGGTGGACGGCTATCTGGAACTGCGCCGCGTGATGACACGCCAGCTGGACCACTGGCAGCTCTCGCTGCTGCGGCCCAACGCCCGCTTTCACGACTGGAGTGCCGTGCTCACGGCCCGCCTGGCCCTGCACCAGCTGGACGAAATCAGCGAAGACCAGCGCGGCGCCCTGCAGGACTGGATCGAGGCCCTGGATGGCTGGGTCAACGCCGACACCCCCCACGCCCGGCGCGAGCATGAGCTGCTGCGCGTGCGCTCACGCGACGTGCTGGAGCACATAGAGCGCGTCATTCACCATGTGCGCCGCATGGAGCAAAGTGCCGAAGCCGCCGTGCAAATGCATTTCTCCACCCAAAGCAACCGCGCCAACGACATCATGCGCACGCTGACCACGCTCACCGCCGTGTTCCTGCCGCTGAACTTGATTGCCGCCATCTTTGGCATGAACTTCGAGTTCATTCCCTGGGTGCACACCGCCGATGGCTTCTGGTGGGCCATGGGCTCCATGGCACTGATTGCCGTGACCCTGCTGGTGTTCTTCTGGCGCCGGCGCTACCTGGATCGGAATAGTTTGAAGTAGCGCTCCCCCCCCCTGAGTCGCCTTCGGCGCCTTCCCCCCAGGGGGACGACAGCCTCGCTGCGGGGCGGCCCTTGCTCGCTGTCTGCTGACTTGGGCTGCGCCAGTTTTGCGCGCTGCGCCTTCGGTTTGACTCCCTCGTCCCTTCGGGGAGAGGGCCGAGGTGAGGCGGGCCTTGGCAGCCCTTGTGCGGTGCCCTGGCATGGGCTGCGCCAGTTTTGCACGCTGCGCCTTCGGTTTGACTCCCTCGCCCCTTCGGGGAGAGAGCTGGGGTGAGGCGGGCCTTGGCAGCCCTTACGCGGTGCCCTTGCATGGGCTGGCCGGTTTTCTAGCGGGGACACAAGCAGGCCTTACCGGATCACCAACATCCTCATGGGCCTGGCATTGCGTTCTCCTGGGGGCGCAGGCCCTGCTGAATTGAGAGAAATTGGCCACTATCACTTGCGCAGAGCGCGTTGGCAACTATCAAAACAAAAGCCGAGCCCGCTTGACTGCGCTGCGCCCTCACCCGCCCAGCTGGGCATCTAGAAACGCCAGCGTGCGGTCGCGCGCCACCAGGGCCGAGGCGTCGTCATAACTGCCACGCTGGCCGCAGTTGAAGCCGTGGTCGGCGTCGTACACCAGCACCTGTGCCTGGGGCTGGACCTGGTCAAAGGCCTGCACGCTGTCCAGTGGAATATGGGCATCCTGCCGGCCGAAATGCGCCATCACCGGGCACAGCGGGCTGCGGCTGCGCTCCTCGGGGCGGGTCATGCCGCCGCCGTAATAGCAGACCGCGGCCGACAGCTGGGGCAGCTGGCAGGCCGCCCGCCAGGCCAGCAAGCCGCCCCAGCAAAAGCCCACCACGCCCACTTTTTGCCCCGTGGTGGTCGCCAACCAGTCCACTGCGGCGTGAATATCCTGCTGCACCCCGGGCGGCGGCAGGGCTTCGGCCTGGGCCTTGAGGCGCAGCCCCGCCTGCACATCGGCCTCGGTATAGCCCAGCTCCACACCCAGCGGGCCCGTGGGGTCGAACTGGTGGAACAGCGCTGGCGCCAGCGCCGCAAAGCCCCGAGCCGCAAAACGCTCGGTCACGGCACGGATATGGCTGTTGACGCCAAAAATCTCCTGCAACACCACCACCGCTCCGCGCAGCGGGCCGTCAGGCATGGCCGCCCAGGCCGGCAGAGATCGACCATCCGCGGTCTGCAAAATCAAGGGCTGGGACGGACCGAGAGGCGACATGGGACTTCCTTGGCAGCAAAAAACAGACCACATACTGGGCCAGCACCCACGGCCAAAGCCTTGGGCCATGGGCAACAACCGAAAGGGAGGCACTGTGCCATGGGGACAGACTGCATGCCAAGCACCTGTGTTGGTGCGGGCTGACACCAGGGCACACAAACACGGTCTAATGCCAAGCTGCATGCCTTGATGCATGTTCGCTTTTTACCGGAGGCTCCATGCCTGCTTCACCCATTGCGCTCATCACCGGTGCCAGCCGTGGCATTGGCGCCGCAACCGCCCGCCTGGCCGCAGCCCGTGGCTGGGCCGTGGCCGTGAACTACCAGCAGCGCCGTGACGCGGCCGATGCCTTGGTGCAGGAAATCGCCAGCGCCGGCGGCGAAGCCATCGCCATACAGGGCGATGTGGGTGACGAGGCCCAGGTGCTGGATTTGTTTGCCGCCATGGACCGCCACTGGGGCCGGCCGTTGTCGGCCCTGGTGAACAACGCCGGCGTGGTGGACAAGCCCTGCCGTGTCGAGGACATGAGCGCGGCACGGCTGGAGCGCATGTTCCGCATCAATGTGCTGGGCAGTTTTTACTGCGCCCGCGAAGCCGTGCGCCGCATGAGCACCTTGCGCGGCGGCGCGGGCGGCAGCATTGTCAACGTCTCCAGCGGGGCGGCCCTGCTGGGGGCCGCCAACCAGTATGTGGACTACGCGGCAGCCAAGGGCGCCATGGATGTGATGACACGCGGCCTGGCCAAGGAAGTGGCTGGCGAGGGCATTCGCGTCAACGCCGTGCGGCCCGGCCTGATCGACACCGACATCCACGCCAGCGGCGGCCTGCCCCACCGTGTGCGTGAACTGCAACACCTGGTGCCCATGCAACGCGGCGGCACCGCAGAAGAAGTGGCAGCCGCTATTGTCTGGCTGATGTCCCCCGAATCCAGCTACACCACCGCCAGCTTTACCGAAGTCTCCGGCGGCCGACTCTGAGAACGCTCTGAAACCCAACCGCCATGGACCTCAAACCCCTCATCACGCTGGTGGCCATCGTCAACCCGCTGGCCATCGTGCCGTTTTTCATCCACTACACCCAGGGCTTTGACGAAGCCCAGCGCCGCCAGACCATACGCAGCGCCGCCATCAGCACCTGCGTGGTGATCTGTGCCTGCGCACTGCTGGGCCTGCAGGTGCTGGACTTTTTCAATATCTCGCTGCAGAGTTTTCAGGTCGGCGGCGGCCTGCTGCTGCTGATCAGCGCCATGAATATGCTCAACGCCCGCCCGGCCGAAGACCGGCCCAATACCGGCACGCTGGAGGCCGGGGCCGAAAAAGCCGCCATGGGCAACAGCATTGCCGTGGTGCCGCTGACGATTCCGTTGCTGACCGGGCCGGCCGCCATGTCCACCGTGGTGATTTATGCCGACAAGGCCAGCAATATCTGGCAGCACCTTGCGCTGCTGGGCTATGGCGTGGTGGTGGCCGCCGCCGTGTGGGCCGCGTTTTCGCTGGCCGATCCCATCAGCCGTGTGCTAGGAAAAACCGGCATCAATGTGATGACCCGCTTGATGGGCCTGATCCTGGCGGCCCTGGCTGTCGAAGTCATGGCCGGCGGCCTGGGGAAGATCTTCCCCGGCCTGCTGGGCTGACGCTGCAGCCCGCCCAGAGAGGGTTTACAGCGCCTGGGCCACTTGCTGGGCACTCTCCTGCTGCCCGATATGGTCGTCGCCCGTGGAGCAGGCACCGCCGCAGCCGTGAATCGGTGCCTGCGGCAGCGCTTGCGGCTGGTGCACCACGTCCGAGGCCGGATCGAAATTCACGCTTTTCAGATGCTGGGCCAGGGCTGCATCCATGGTCTGGGCATGGTGTACAAACCAGGTCACCAGCTCGGCCGCCATGCCGCGCATGACATGCAACTCGCCCTTGGCGCCGCGCTCGGCCCCCTCGCGCATGATTTGCAGCACGGTGCTGTGCTGCAGGCTGTGGCAGTTGTCGGCGGCAAAGCCGGTGCGCTGCATCCAGCGGTCTTCCTGGCCGAAATGGCCATCGGTGTGCTCCACCAACTGCTGCCACAGCGGCAGCAACTCGGCATCAGCCGCCGCCTCCACCTGGGCCAGCAGCTCGACGAACTCCTGGTGGGTCTCATCCATGGCGGGCAGCTCCAGCACCAAATCCGCAGTCCATTCCAATGTCGCCATGGCAGCTATTCCCCGTTTTGCAATGCGCCGCAGCTTAGGGCCGCCACCGCATAACCGGGCTGCGCTACATCAAGCGTCGGCGCTATCCATGGGAAGGAATGCTCTTTTTTCAGGAGCTGCCTGCGCTTATCCACCAAGGATTACAGCGCAGAAACACTAAAAAGACAGCCCCTCACCCCAACCCTCTCCCAAAGGGGCGAGGGAGCAAGACCAGGGCACAGGGCAAGAACTGGCGCTGCCCTAAACCAGAGACACCGTGCAAGGGCCGCCCCGCAGCACCGGTGTCGTCCCCCTGCCCGCGAGCGCAGCGAGCGAAGAGCGGTGGGAAGGCGCCGCAGGCGACTCAGGGGGGTGTTACCCCGTTCAACCAGGTCTGCAACTGAGCCCCCACCTCGGCCACGGCCTGGGCCAGAGCCTGGGTGCCGCCCGCAGCATTGGCGCTGGCGGCGGGCTGCTGCACGGCAAACACCTGCTGGCCCAGCAAGGTGTCTCCGCTGCGCCGGGGCTCGACCAGGGTGGCGCGCAGGCGCAGCACGCCGGCGCTGCGGTCGGCGCTGGTGAAGGTGTGGGAGAACTCTTCCAGCGACAGCTGCAGCACCGGCACAGGCCGCCCCTTCACCAGAGGAGGCTGGGCGCCGCTTTCGGCCGACAGCACGGTGCGGCCCTGGCCCAGGATTTCGCGCAGGCGCTGCTGCACCAGCAAGGCCGGTGGCTGGCTCCAGCGTGCCTGGCCATAGGCCTGCAGGGCCTGGCCGTCGGCATAGGCCAGGCGGTAGAGCACGGCGGTGCTGGCGTCATGCTGGGTGCGGGACTGGATATCGGCCAGCGCCAGCACCGGGAAGGCGGTGGCCTGGCTGCCCTGGACCGGGGGCGGCACGCCCAGGTCATAGCGGGCGGGCTGAGAAGGCACGGAAGGCAGGCTGCTGCAAGCCACCAGGCTGGCAGCCAACGCGGCAGAGACTGCGGAGATTCGAATCAGGGCGGGAACGCGCATGGGGGACACTCCTCAACGGCTGGCGGCCGGTGGCACAAAGCCGGGCTCACCCGGGCCGGGCCGCATCTGACCGTCGCCAAAAATCAGGGATTGCGGGTTGTTGGTAATGCCGGAGGCGGCCTGGCCCATGCTGCGCGCCGCGCGCGAGACATCGCCGGCGGCCTGGCTGACCGTGGGCAGGGTGGAGCGGCCCAGGCGGTCGGCGGCAAAGGCCAGCGACTGACTGCCATGCTCCAGCTGGTCCAGGGCGCCGCCGGACTTTTGCAGGCGCTCGGTCAGGCCGCGCATATCCTTGGCCAGTTGCCCGGCTTCATCGCCGGCCTTGACCATGGCCTGCATGCTGCGGCGCGCGTCTTCCGTCAAACCGGGCAGTTGGGCCATGGCGGGCTCCAGGCGATCGCTCAGGGTGTGATTCAAGTTCTCGGTGAGGCGGTTCACGCCCTTGGCAGCACCGGCAATGTCTGCCAGCGCCTGCCTGAAATGCTCCTGGTTTTCAGTGTCCAGCAGCTCGTTGATGCGGCGTGTGGCCTCATTCACCCGCCCCATGATCAGCATGCTCTGGTCCGCCAGCACCGTGAGCGGCGAGGAGCGCATGGGCAGGCGCTGCAGCCCGCTGGGGCCCTCGGCCAGCACCTCCTGCTTGGCATCGCTGTCATCCAGCTGGATATGGGCAATGCCCGTCACGCCCTGGTAGCCCAGCTGGGCATAGGTGGTCTGGGGGCTGATGGGGGCATCGCTGTCCACGGCGATGCGGATCAGCACATTGCCGCTGTTTTGCGCATCAAAGCCAATGCGGGTGACCTTGCCCACCGACACGCCCTTGTAGCGCACCGTGGCCTGGGGCTGCAGCCCGCTGATGGCGTCCTTGGTGGACATCTCGTACAGCACATACTGGTTGCGGTCGCGTGTGAGCCACAGCGCCAGGCCGGCCAGCAGGCAGGCCACCACCACCACGAACAGGCCTGCGGCCATGGCATGGGACTTGTTTTCCATCACAAACCTCCCGCCGGGTCTGACCCGACTGGTGCGGGGGCCATGGCCCGGCGGCCACGCTCCCCTTGAAAGAATTGCTCGACAAAGGGGTGCTGGAAGACGGCCACATCCTGCGGCGTCCCGGTGACCAGCACTTTCTTCTCGGCCAGCACGGCCACGCGGCTGGACAGGGCGAACAAGGTGTCCAGGTCATGGGTGACCATGACCACCGTCAGATCCAGCTCGGCATGCAGCTCGCGCAGCAGCGTGCAGAAGTCGTCCGAGCCATTGGGGTCCAGGCCGGCCGTGGGCTCGTCCAGCAGCAGCAGCGGTGGGTCCATGATCAGCGCCCGTGCCAGGGCCACGCGCTTGACCATGCCGCCCGACAGATCGGCCGGCATGCGCGTGGCGTGCTCGGGCTTGAGGCCCACCATCTGCAGCTTGACCAAGGCGGCGGCATCCACCAGCGCATCGGGCAGCGTGCCCAGCTCGCGCAGCGGAAAGGCCACGTTGTCCAGCACATTGAAGGCCGAGTACAGCGCACCCTGCTGAAACAGCATGCCCACGCGGCTGGCCGCGCCCTCCCCCCCCATCTCTCTGCCCGGGCGCCCCAGCACCTGCACGCTGCCCTTGCCCGGCTCCAACAGGCCCAGGATCTGGCGCAGCAGCACGGTCTTGCCCGTGCCCGAGCCGCCCACGATGGACAGCATCTCGCCCCGGTAAATGTCCAGGTCCAGGTCCTGGTGCACGGCAAAAGCGTTGTCGCCGCTGCCAAAAATGCTCCACAGCTTGTCGATGTGGACCACGCGCTCACCCCGCGCCCAGGGCGGCGCGGCGGGGGTGGAGGCCAGGGCGGAAGCGTCAGCCATCAAAACCCCACGTTGCGAAAAAGAATGGCGAAGACGGCATCCACCACGATCACCATGGTGATGGCCGCCACCACCGAAGCCGTCGTGCCCTGGCCCAGGCTCTGGGTGTTGGGCTTGACGCGCAGGCCCCAGTGGCAGCCGATCAAGGCGATGAATACGCCGAACACCATGGACTTGCCCATGGCCAGCCAGAGGTTGCCGACATTCACGGCCTCGGGCAGAGACTGCAGAAAATAGGCGGCGGATATGCCCATGGTCATATCGGCCGCGAGCATGCCGCCGGCCAGCGCAGCCAGCGTGGTCCACAGGCTGATCAGGGGCATGGCCAGCGCCAGCGCCAGGGCGCGCGGCATCACCAGGCGATAGCCCTGGGGAATGCCCATGACCTGCATGGCATCCAGCTCTTCCGTCACGCGCATCACGCCAATTTGCGCCGTGATGGCCGATCCGGTGCGGCCCGCCACCAGGATGGCGGCCAGCAGCGGCCCCAGCTCACGGATCAGCGAGATGCCCAAAATATTGACGATAAAGGCCTCGGCCCCGAACTGGCGCAGCTGCAGCGACATCAGATAGGCCAGCACCACGCCGATCAAAAAGCCCACCAGGGCCGTGATGGGCAGGGCCAGGGCCCCCATGCTGTAGAGGTGGCCGGACATATCGCGCCAGGGCCCACGCAGCGGTGCGCGCAGCAGGCGCAGCACATCAATCAGCAGCTGGCCTATCAGCTGCACCATGGACTGCAGATGGTGCAGCCCGTCGATGACGGCACAGCCCAGAGACTCGATGGCATCGCCCAGCCGGTAGCCAGGCGTTGGCTTGGGGCCTTCGCTGCCAAAGCGCTCCACCCGCTGCAGCATGGCTTTTTGCCCGGCGCTCAGGCGCAGGCGCTGCGGCCAGCGACCCTGCCAGTGCTGCCACAGCAGCTGGGCGCCCACATGGTCCAGCCACTGCACAGCCTCCAGATCCCAACCCAGGGCATCCGAGGGCGGCAAGGCCTTGAGCTGCTGACGCACCCGCTGCCAATGTGCGCGGTCGCCAAAGTCGGCGGCGCCCCAACGCCCTTGCAGCACGGCCCACGCCCCTTCGGGCTGGTCCTGGCGTTGCAGTTGTGGCGGATGGGTGTTCATGGCAAAGGGCTGCGGGTTTTCCAGCAAGTCACAAAAGTACACAGGATAACGTCTGTCGCACATGCCCCTGGTTTTGCAAAAGACGGCCCCGCCCCATGCCGCATTGCAATATTTATCAAAAACACCTTTATACGCAGGGTAGACGCGCTATATCAGCTCCTTTTTTGGAAGCAAGCTGCCGTTTTCCCTCTCGACAGGCGATGCCCCACTCCCACAAGCTTGCCGCAGTTTTTCCCTTCTTCGACAGATTTTTTTGATGCCCCGGCAGCCTGTGCACCCATGAGCGACACCCTGTTTGACTACATCATCATCGGCGGCGGCACTGCCGGCGCCCTGATCGCCAACCGGCTCAGCGCCGACCGCCGTCTGCGCATCCTGCTCATCGAAGCCGGTCGCAAGGACGACTACCACTGGATTCACATCCCCGTGGGCTATCTGCACTGCATAGGCAATCCACGCACCGACTGGCTCTACCAGACCGAGGCCGACGCCGGCCTCAACGGCCGCAGCCTGCGCTACCCACGCGGCAAGACCCTGGGGGGCTGCTCCAGCATCAACGGCATGATCTATATGCGCGGCCAGGCCCGCGACTACGACGGCTGGGCCCGGCACACCGGGGACGACGCCTGGAGATGGGACAACGTGCTGCCGGCTTTTCGCCGCCATGAGGACCACTGGCGCCTGGACCAGCCCGAGGGCGTGAACGAAAACTTCAAACGCCTGCATGGCAACAAGGCCACGGGCAGCACCGGCGAATGGCGGGTGGAAAAGCAGCGTCTGCGCTGGGACATTCTGGATGCCTTCTCCCAGGCCGCGCAGCAGGCCGGCATTCCCGCCACCGACGACTTCAACCGCGGCTGCAACGAAGGCGTGGGCTACTTCGAGGTCAACCAGAAAGACGGGCTGCGCTGGAACACGGCCAAGGCCTTTTTGCGCCCCACCTGCTATGGCCGCAACAACTTCGAGCTGTGGACCTGTGCCCAGGCTACGCGCTTGATCACCGAGCGCCAGGCCGATGGCAGCCTGCGCTGCACCGGCGTCGAGGTGTGGACCGGCGATGAACGCGTCACCGCCCAGGCCTCCGAAGAAGTCATCCTCAGCGCCGGCGCCGTCAACTCGCCCCAGCTGCTGCAGCTGTCCGGCATAGGCCCGGGTGCGCTGCTGCAGCAGCACGGCATTCCCACGCTGTGCGATCTGCCCGGCGTGGGCGCCAATTTACAAGACCATTTGCAGATCCGCGCGGTCTACAAGATCCAGGGCGCGCCCACGCTGAACACCATGGCCGGCTCGCTGTGGGGCAAGGCCAAGATCGGTCTGGAATACGCGCTCAAGCGCAGCGGCCCCATGAGCATGGCGCCCTCGCAGCTGGGCGCCTTCACGCGCAGCGACCCCACGCGCGAACACCCCAATCTGGAGTACCACGTGCAGCCGCTGTCGCTGGACGCCTTTGGCGAGCCGCTGCACAGCTTTCCCGCCTTCACCGCCAGCGTCTGCAACCTCAACCCCACGAGCCGGGGCACGGTGCAGATCAAGAGCGCCGATTTCCAGGACGCACCTGCGATTGCGCCCAACTACCTGTCCACGGCCGAAGACCGCCAGGTGGCCGCAGACAGCCTGCGCGTGACCCGCCGCATTGCGGCCCAGCCGGCGCTGGCGCCCTACCAGCCCGAGGAGTACAAGCCCGGCCCGCAATACCAAAGCGATGAAGACCTGGCCCGCCTGGCCGGCGACATTGCCACCACCATCTTCCACCCCGTGGGCACCACCGCCATGGGCCGCGACAGCGACCCCATGGCCGTGCTGGACAGCCGCCTGCGTGTGCGCGACGGGCGCGGCGGCGTGGTGGCCGGGCTGCGCGTGGTGGATGCCGGCGCCATGCCCCACATCACCAGCGGCAACACCAACAGCCCCACGCTGATGCTGGCCGAAAAGGCTGCGGAATGGATACGCACCGACCTGCAAACCCGCAACGCGTCCTTGCAGCAGACCGCCGAGGCGGCCTGAGGCCCAGCCCCCTGCGGCCTCAAAAAAGTGAGCTGCCAGCGCTTTTTCTGCCTGTATCCTGCGCTGAATCAAGCCGCAAATGCAGGCCTGCATTACGCTGGTTGCTCTGCTTTTACATGTCTGCCAACCGCAAGGCCCACCCTGCGGCAGCCGCCCTCTCTTTCTGTGTTGCACTTGGTCGCAGCCCTGGGAGCCGTGGGCGTGTAAGCTGCGGGAAATCCCCGATGCACCATGTCAGTGCAAGTCTTACAGTAACCCTACTTCTGAGCGCACCTCGGTGCGACACGGAGGAGCCGAGGAGACGACTCGACACAACCAGACCAATATTCAAAAAAAGCATCCGTCTACGAGATTGCTTTCCAAGCGCCGGTACCCCCGGCGCTTTTTTATGGCCGCTGCATTCCCCCTCCTGGTGCGACAATGCGCGCCGCTATGGAATGGATACTCGTCTCTCTCGCTTCGGCATTGGCCGGTTTTGTGGATGCCATCGTGGGCGGCGGCGGGCTGATCCTGATTCCCGCCATGTTCGCGGCCTTCCCCTCGGCCCCGCCGGCCACCTTGTTCGGCACCAACAAAAGCGCCGCCGTCTGGGGCACGGCCATCTCGGCCTGGCAGTACAGCCGCCGGCTGCAGATCAGCTGGCCCGCCATCATCCCCGGCATCATCGCGGCCTGCCTGGGCGCCTTTGCCGGCGCCTATGCCGTCACCCAGGTCGACCCCAGCTTTCTGCGCAAGCTGCTGCCCCTCATCTTGCTGGGCGTGCTGCTCTACACCCTGGCCAAAAAAGAGCTGGGCCGCGACCACGCACCGCGCCACAGCGGCCGGGCCGCGCAGCTGATCACCGCCGCCATCGGCCTGGTGATCGGCTTTTACGACGGTTTCTTCGGCCCCGGCACGGGCAGCTTTTTTGTCTTTCTGTTCGTGCGCCTGCTGGGCTTTGACTTTCTGAATGCCTCGGTCAATGCCAAGCTGCTGAACATTGCCACCAATGTCGCGGCCCTGGCCCTGTTCACGCTCAAGGGCCATGTGTGGTGGCATTTCGCCATTCCGCTGGCTGTAGCCAATGTGCTGGGCAGCATGCTGGGCACCTGGATGGCCCTGCGCCATGGCACGGGCTTTGTGCGCGGCATCTTCATCGCCGTGGTCAGCCTGCTGATTCTCAAGACCGGATACGACGCTTTCCAGCTGGGATAAGCCAGCACCATCGCAGGGCACGAGTGCCGCCATCGGCAGCCGTGCAAGGCCACTTTTATAATCGCCCTGTTTTGCCACCCGGGCCGCAGCATCAGGACAGCATGTTCCTTCGCCTGCGGCACAGACACCGCCCCGCCCCTGTGGGGAGGCAGTTGTCACCCCGCGTTGTTTGACCGCTGCGCCACGAGCGCGGGCGGCGCCCCATCCACATGGGGCCGGGGTGCTGTGTGCAGCAAGGTCTTCTGGAGCCCTTTTCCATGCAACGCATTTCTCTGATTGCCGCCGCAACGCTGGCCCTGCTGGCCACGACCGCTGTGCAGGCCCGCCCTCTCGATGCCATCCAGAAGGAGGGCACCATCCGCATGGCCACCGAAGGCTATTACCCCCCGTTTGCCTACTTTGAAGGCAAGAAGCTGGTGGGCTTCGAGATCGACCTGGCCGAGCTGATGGCCCAGAAGCTGGGCGTGAAGTTCGAGTGGAAGACCGTGCCTTTCGACTCGCTGCTGACCGGCCTGTCGCAAGACCGCTGGGATCTGGTGATCTCCTCGCACGGCATCACGCCCGAGCGCGAGAAGGCCGTCACCTTCACCCTGCCCCATTACTGCTCGGGCGCCCAGGTGATCGCACGCGATGACAGCATCAAGAACGCCAAGGACCTGGCCGGCAAGGTCGTGGTGGCACAGACGGGCACCACCTATTTGCAGTATGTGCAGAAAAATGTGCCCTCCGTGAAGCGCCTGGTGAACTTCCCCACCAACGAAGCCGCCCTGCAGGCCCTGATGTCCAAGCGTGCCGACGCCTGGGTCACCGAGCGCTTCCTGGCCAAGGAAATGCTGGCCAAGAACCCCAATGCCAACTTCAAGCAGGGCGAGCTGCTGTTTGTGGAGCGCATTGCCGCCGCCGTGTCCAAAGACAACAAGACACTGGTGAACGCCTGGAACCAGGCCTTCGAGACCGCGCTCAAGGACGGCAGCTACGCCAAGATTTCGCAAAAGTGGTTCAAGGAAGACATCCGCTGCCCGGAGTAAGCACCTCGCAGCGCATCCCTGCGCGCGGGTGATTCGGCGGCAAGACAACCGGTGCAGCACCGGTTGTCAGGATTGCTACACACCATTACATGCGGCCCCTTACACCCCGGAAAAACCGCGCTCTGCCGGGGGCATCGCGGCCTTGTGAACGGCGGAATCCTCGGCAGATCGGCCCCCTCTACGGGTTTAGACGCTTTACCTTCCCGGGCTGCTGCTCCCCATAATCTGCCTTGGCTGGCGTACCTGCCAGTCGGTTTTTTGCATAACCACACCACAAGGAAACGAGGAGTGCCCATGAAAGTGTTGAAGGCCTTTGCTTTGGTTGCAGCCCTGTGCGGCGCCGTCACCGCCCAAGCCCGCTCGCTGGAAGACATCCAGAAAAGCGGCACCATCATCCTGGCCTCCGAAGGCCAGTACGCGCCCTTCAACTTTTTCAAAGGCAAGCAGCTCACCGGCTATGAAATCGACGTCGCCGAAGTGGTGGCCAAGAAAATGGGCCTGAAGTTCGAGTGGAAGACCGTGGGCTTTGACGCCCTGCTGACCGGCCTGGCCCAGGACCGCTGGGACCTGGTGATTGCCTCGCACGCCATCACCGAAGAGCGCGCCAAGGCCGTGACCTTCACCCTGCCCCACTACTGCTCGGGCGGTCAGATCGTGTCCATGACACCCTCTATTGCCAAGGCGGGTGACCTGGCCAGCAAGACGGTGGCCGTGCAGACCGGCACCACCTACCTGGAGCATGTGAAAAAAGTGCCCGGCGTGAAGGATGTGAAGAACTTTCCCACCGACGAAGCCGCGCGCAATGCCCTGGCATCCAAGCGTGTCGACGCCTGGGTGACCGACCGCTTCGTGGCCAAGGAAATGCTGGCCAAGAATGCCAAGGCCGGCTTCAAGCCCGGCGATATGCTGTTCATCGAACAGGTGGCCTCCGCCGTGTCCAAGGGCAACCAAGGTCTGGCAGACGCATGGAACAAGGCCTTGAAGGCTGCCATCGCCGATGGCAGCATCGCGGCCATCTCCCAAAAGTACTTCCAAGAAGACGTCACCTGTAAGTAACCCCCTGCCCCTGGCTGTGCCTGCCGCCCCGCCAGGGGCTTTTGCTTTTCTCCTCCCATGCTTCTTACTCTGTGGCCCTCTCACTGGAGCCGAACCCAACGCAGCAATGCCACCCTGATTGCGGCCCTGCTGCTGATGGTGCTGGTGCTCTCCCTCCTGGGCCAGCTTCTTGCCTTCTTCCCTGAACCCATTGGCTCCAACGCCGCCCTGTTCGCCGAAGGCGCGCTCACCACGCTGAGCCTGACCCTGGTCAGCGGCGCCGTGGGCCTGCTGCTGGGCGTGGGCGCTGCGCTGGCCCGCACCTCGCGCATGACCTGGCTGCGCTGGGTCGCCAGCTTCTACATCTGGGCCATTCGCGGCACGCCGCTCTTGGTTCAGATTCTGTTTGTCTACTTTGCGCTACCGGTGCTGGTGCCCGGGCTGAACCTGCCCGACTTTGCCGCCGCCGTGGTGGCCCTGGGCCTGAACGTGGGGGCCTACAACGCCGAGGCCGTGCGTGCCGGCCTGCTGGCCGTGCCGCGTGGCCAGACCGAGGCCGCCCGCGCCCTGGGCCTGCCCAAGAGCCGGGTGTTCCTGGACGTGGTCTTCCCCCAGGCCTTCAAGATTTCGCTGCCACCGCTGGTGAGCAACTTCGTGGCCCTGCTCAAGGACTCCTCGCTGGCCTATGCCATCGGCGTGGTGGAGCTGACCAATGTGGGCAACCGCATCCAGTCCGCCACTTTCCAGCCTGTGCAAACCCTGGTGACCGTGGCCATCACCTACCTGATTCTGACCACGCTGGTGACCCAGGTGACCCATGCCATCGAATACCGCTTTGACGTGGAAGGACGTGCAAAATGAGCGCCACGCAAACCGGCACCCCCTATATCGTGACGCAGGATGTGCGCAAATCCTTTGGCAACCATGAGGTGCTCAAGGGCGTGTCCACGGTGTTCCGCACCGGCGAGGTCACCGTCATCATCGGCGCCTCCGGCTCTGGCAAATCCACGCTGCTGCGCGCCATCAACCGCTTGGAGCCGCATGACAGCGGCACCATCACCATCGGCGGCGTGCCCGTGACCGACAACGAAGCCGCACTGCTTTGGCAGCGCAGCGAAGTGGGCATGGTGTTCCAGCAGTTCAATCTGTTCGGCCATATGACGGTGCTGGACAACATCACGCTGGCGCCCCGCCGCATCCGCAAGCTGGGCCGTACCCAGGCGAATGAAAAAGCCATGCAGCTGCTGCTGCGCGTGGGCATGCAAGACCATGCACACAAATATCCCTGGCAGCTCTCGGGCGGCCAGCAGCAGCGCGTGGCCATTGCCCGGGCCCTGGCCATGCAGCCCAAGGTCATGCTGTTCGACGAGCCCACCAGCGCCCTGGACCCGGAGATGGTGCAGGAAGTGCTGGACGTGATGCGCGAGCTGGCCAAGGCTGGCATGACCATGGTCGTCGTCACCCACGAAATGGGCTTTGCCCGGGACGTGGCCGACCGCGTGATGTTCTTCGACCAGGGCTGCATCGCCCACGATGCCCCTCCGGCCGAGTTCTTTGCCAACCCGGCCAATGACCGCATCCGCGCCTTCATCGGCCGCATGAGCGCATAACTCCTCTATCAGGAGCGTCCTACGCCTATGCCGCGCGGATCTCCAGCATGTTGAACCTGGAGCGCCGCGCACCATCAGCGTAGGGCGCTCCTTTTTTTGCCAGCCTTCGGGCGCGGAAAGTCTTTCATCGATGCGCACCGAACGTGGGGGTCTGGCGGCCCTGCTGATCGTCACCGTGGTCTGGGGCACCACCTTTCCCGCGATGAAGCTGCTGTCCGGCCCGCTGTCGGCGCTGGAAATCATCTGGCTGCGCTTCATCATCGCCAGCTGCGTGCTGCTGCCGCTGTGGCGCGGCATGCGCAGCAGCGAATGGCGCTGGGGCCTGCTGCTGGGCACGCTGATGTTCATCGCCTTCTGGCTGCAGGTGGAAGGCCTGGCCCGCACCAGCAGCAACCGCAATGCCTTTGTCACCGGGCTGAACGTGCTGGTCGTGCCCATGCTGGCCATGGTGGCGCTGGGCCGGTGCTATGGCTGGCAGCTGTGGGTGGCCTGTAGCCTGGCCCTCTGCGGCATGTTTTTGATGTTCTTTGAAGACGCGCCCTGGAACTGGGGCGACACGCTGACCCTGAGCAGCACCTTGTTCTATGCCATCTACATCCTGGTGCTGGAAGAGGCCGCACGCCGCACCCTGGCCGCGCCGCTGCGCGCCACTCGCATGGCCGCTGCCCAGGCCAGCGTGATGCTGGGCTGCGCCACGCTGGCCCTGGCCTTGCAAGGCGGGTTTGGCAGCCTGGCGCAGGCAGCTGCGGCGCTGGACACCCCCGCCTGGATGGCCGTGCTCTACCTGGGCCTGATTGCCAGCGTCATCGTGGTCACGCTGCAGGCCTGGGGCCAGCAGCGCGTGGACGCCATGCGCAGCGCCATCGTCTTCGGCCTGGAGCCCGTCTTCGCCGCGCTCACGGCCTGGGTGCTGATCGGCGAACGCATGGGCACCGTGGCCATAGGCGGTGCCGCCCTGATCGTGGCGGCCCTGTTCTTCAGCCAATGGGCACCACCGCAGTCTGCGAACCTGGGTACACCCCCCTGAGGCGCTGCGCGCCTTCCCCCCGCTCTTCGCTCGCTACGCTCACGGGGACGCTGCCAGTGCTGCGGGGCGGCCCTTGCACGGCAGCCCTGAGCAGGGGCGCGTCCGTTTTCAGTGCCTGAACCTGATGTGGCGTTGGGAGGCATGTAAGAACGTGTTCAAAGTCTCCTCGCGGCGCGCCAGTGTCTTTGCGGGATGGGATACAAGGCGCGACACCGCAGCAATAGCCGTGCTATTGCGAGGATTCGCAACACCGTAGACCGCCCGCAAAGGCACTGGCCCGAAGGGTTGGAGCGAAATCGGGCGATTTCTTCGCGCTGTTGCTTGCTTGCACCCCGGTGCAAGCTGCGCTCCATCGCTTCGAACTCCTCCCGATTGCGCTCCAACGCGCCTGCGTAGAGACATTGAACACGTTCTAAGCCATCCCCCTGGGTGCATCGTGCCTTCCTCCGCTCTTCGCTCTCTACGCTCGCGGGCTGGGGGACGCTGCCAGTGCTGCGGGGCGGCCCTTGCACGGCAGCCCTGACCAGGGGCGCGTCCGTTTTCAGTGCCTGAGGCTTGAATGGGTCTGCCTGAGCGGGCCTACGCCATGCTGCCTGCGCGCAAAGCCCAGACGGCGCCTGCGCACTGGGCGACTGAGCGCACGCCATCGGATTGAGCCTGCGGCTCAATCCTCCTCCACCTCCACCGGCCCGCTAGGCGCTTCGGGGCTGCCGCCGCCCTCGGTGCGGAAATTGGGCAGTTGATGCACCGGCAATCCCGGCAGCGGCAAGGTTTCGCCCGGCATGGCGATGTCGTTGGCATTGCGCGATACCCCGACCGGCGTGCCCGCCAGGCCCTTGCGCATGGCGGCAATGTCTTCCTCGCTGGGGTAGCGGCCCAGCAGCCAGTAGTCCATCACGCGGCGGGCAATGGGGGCGGCGGCGGCGGCGCCAAAGCCGGCGTTCTCCACGATCACCGCCAGGGCGATGGTGGGATTGTCCGCAGGCGCATAGGCGATGTAGAGCGAATGGTCGCGCTGGTATTCGCTCAACTTGGCCGCGTTGTATTTTTCGTTCTGGCGCACGCCCACGGCCTGGGCCGTGCCGGTCTTTCCGGCCGACAGATAGCCCGCGCCGGCAAACACCCTGCGCGCCGTGCCTTCCACCGTCACGGCGGCCACGGCATTGCGCACGGCTTCCACATTGCTGGGCTTGTAGCCCATGGACTGGGGGGCCTCATGCGACAGCGGCTGGTATTCACGCGTCACGGCATCGATGCGGCCCAGGCCCAGCTGGGGTTTGTTCTTCACGCCGTGGTTGGCCAGCATGGCCATGGCATCGGCCAGCTGCAAAATGGTGAAGTTGTTATAGCCCTGGCCAATGCCCAGCGAGATGGTCTCGCCCGCATACCATTTCTTTTGCTCGGGGCGCTTGTAGGTGTTGCGCTTCCATTCGGTGCTGGGCAGCACGCCGCGCACCTCGCCCCTGAGGTCAATACCCGTCTGCTGGCCAAAGCCCATGGGCCCCAGCCATTCGTGGATGCTGTCCACGCCCATGTCGTTGGCCAGCATGTAGTAGTACACATTGGATGACTTGACGATGGAGCGGTGCAGATTGGTGGCCCCATTGGGGTGGCCCGAGCGGAAGGTGTGGCCGCCAAAGGTCCAGCTGCCGTTGTCCTGGATGATGGTGTCCGTGCGACGCTTGCCGCTTTCCAGGCCGGCAATGGCCATAAAAGGCTTGTAGGTGGAGCCCGGCGGGTAGGTGCCGCGCAGCGCGCGGTTGAGCAGCGGCCTGTCGATGGACTCGTTGAGCAAGGCCCAGTTCTCGGTGTCGATGCCGCCCACAAACAGGTTCAGGTCGTAAGTGGGTTTGCTGACCATGGCCAGCACCTCGCCGTTGCGAGGGTCCAGCGCCACCAGCGCTCCACGGCGGCTGCCATACAGCTCTTCCACCAACTTTTGCAGGCGGATATCCAGCGACAGCACGATGGAGTCGCCCGGCGTGGCGGGACGGCTGTTGAGGCGGCGCACGGCATAGCCGCCGGCCGAGGTCTCCAGCTGCTCCCAGCCCGTCAGGCCATGCAGCTCTTTTTCGTAGCTTTGCTCAATGCCCAGCTTGCCGATGACCTCGGTGCCGCGGTAGTTGGCTGCGTCTTCCCAGTCTTCGATGGCTTCTTTCTCGCGCTGGTTGATGCGGCCGATATAGCCCACCACATGGCCGCCCACGCTCTCCAACGGGTAGGAGCGAAACAGGCGCGCCTGGATGTCCACGCCCGGAAAGCGCCAGCGCTGGGCCGCGAACTTGGCCACTTCCACATCGGTCAGCCGGGTGCGGATGGGAATGGACTCAAAGCTCTTGGAGTCCTCCATCAGCCGCTTGAACTTGCGCCGGTCACGCGGCGTGATCTCCACCACCTCGGCCAGGCCGTCAATGGTTTCTTCCAGGTTCTCCACCTTGGAACGGGTGATTTCCAGCGTATAGGCCGAGTAGTTGGAGGCCAGCACCACGCCGTTGCGGTCCAGGATCTGCCCCCGGTTGGGCACGATGGGCACCACGGCCGTGCGATTGCTCTCGGCCCGCTCCACAAAGGCGTCATGCCGCGCCACCTGCAACACCACCAGCCGCGCCACGATCACGCCCAGCAGCAGCATCACCACAATGGCGATGACCCACACGCGCAGCTTGAAGTCCTGCAACACGGATTCGGTGTTGCGCACCTCGATGAAACTCATCGCCCGCGCTCCCCGTCAGTGCCCGGCAGCGAATGCCTTACCCATGCCATGGCGTGTCTCACAACGGGCGGTTGCTGTCCCGGTCAGGGGGACGGCGTTGTGGCGCCAGCAGCATCCAGCTGGCCAGCGGCCACATCAGGGTTTCAATCAGCGGCGCCACCAGCACCAGGGGGCCGGGGAAGACTCCGCCCGCCACCATGCGCACCAGCACGGCCACGCTGTGGGCCAGCACGAACAGCGGCAACATATAGCCGACTTGGATCAGCACGTTAAACCACAGCAGGCGGCGGCTGGCCATGCGGCAGGCAAACATCATCAGCACATAGGACAGCGCATGCTGGCCCAGCAAGGCGGACTGGTGCACATCCATGCACAGGCCCAGCAAAAAGCCCAGCAGCATGCCCACGCGACCGGACTGGTGCACGCCCCAGAAGGCCAGCACCACCAGCAGCAGATCCGGCATCCAGACCCAGCCGCCCCAGGGCAGCATGTTCAAGGCCAGCGCAATGATGATGGACAGCGCGATGAACAGCGGGTTCACCGGCATCAGCAGTTCCTGACCACGCGGCATGATCATTGCGCACCCCCTTTGCGGCCTGCGGGCAGGCGCTCATCACTGTCTCTGCGGCCCGGCAGACGCACCTCGCTGGCGCGGCGGGTCACGGACTTGTCCTCGCGCTGCCGGTCCGCCGCCATATCGGGGGCGTGCGGGGTATCCGGCAAGACCTTGTCCATGGGGGTCAGCAGCATCACATGGCGCGCGCCCTGCAGCCGGGCCACCGGTTCGCAGTAGATGCGCGCAAACGCTGATTCGGCACGGCGCTCCACCTTGGCCACCTTGGCCACCGGCAGGCCCGAGGGGTAGACCCCGTCCACGCCGCTGGTGATGAGCAGATCGCCCTCTTTCACATCGGCATTGCTGGGCATGAAGCGCAGCTCTATGCCGTCGCTGCGCAATGCAGATGGGTCGCCATAGGCCACGCTGCGCTCGCCCGTGCGCTGGTTCAAAACGGGGATCGCCTGGTCGCGGTCCACCAGCAGGCGCACCTCGCTCAGAAAAGGCTGAACCCGCGTCACCTGGCCCAGCACGCCGCGCTCGTCGATCACGGGCGAGCCCGGCAGCACGCCGGCCACCTGGCCCTTGTCGATCACCACGCGGCGGGTATAGGGGTCGGGCGTGTCGTAAATCACCTGCGCGGCCTTGGCCGGCACGGTGACGCGGTCACGCAGGGTCAGCAGCTTGCGCAGCTGCTCGTTTTCCTTGAGCAACTGGTCGGACTGGGTGGCGCGCTGCGACATGGCAAGCATGGCCTGGCGCGCTTCCTGCGCCTCCTGCTGGGCGCCTTCCAGGTCCTGGAAATACTGCATGCCGCCGCCAAAAAAGCGCATGGGTTGCACCATGGCCCACTGCACCGGGTACAGGGCGGTGGAGACGGCCTGGCGCACAGGCTCGACCACATGGAAGCGGGCATCCGCCACCATCAGCCCCAGGGCCAGCACGCTGTAGAGCACCAGCTGCGATACGGGCGAGGCACCCTGCTTGAACATGGAGGGTGCGCTGCGTTCCAGCGTTCCCAGACTCATGTGCGGGCCTCCTGCAGGCGAGGGCCGGCCCATGCGGCGTCGGCAACGCCGCGCGCTGCAAAATCAAAGGCGCTCGAGCGGGTCATGGCAAAGAGAAAAAAAGAACGCCCCGGGCGAAGGCTGCGGGGCGGGGTCAGGGCTTATTCGCTGGTGAAGATGCTGCCCTGGCGGTCCATGGACTCCAGGGCCATGCCGCAACCACGCACCACACAGGTCAACGGCTCTTCGGCAACCAACACGGGCAGACCGGTTTCCTCGGCCAGCAGGCGATCCAGATCGCGCAGCAGGGCACCACCACCGGTGAGCATCATGCCGCGCTCGGCAATGTCGGCACCCAGCTCGGGCGGGGTCTGTTCCAGCGCGTTTTTCACGGCAGACACGATCTGGTTGAGCGGATCGGTCAGCGCCTCCAGCACTTCGTTGCTGGAAATGGTGAAGCTGCGCGGCACGCCTTCGGACAGATTGCGGCCCTTGACTTCGATTTCCTTGACTTCGGAGCCAGGGAAAGCGGAGCCAATTTGCTTTTTGATCAGCTCGGCCGTGGGCTCACCGATCAACATACCGTAGTTGCGGCGGATGTAGTTGATGATGGCTTCGTCAAACTTGTCACCACCGACGCGCACGCTGCCCTTGTAGACCATGCCGCCCAGCGAGATCACGCCCACTTCGGTCGTGCCGCCACCGATGTCCACCACCATGGAGCCCGAGGCTTCGGACACCGGCAGGCCGGCACCGATGCCGGCGGCCATGGGTTCTTCGATCAGGTAGACCATGGAGGCGCCAGCCGCTTCGGCCGCGTCCTTGATGGCGCGACGTTCCACCTGGGTGGAGCCGCAGGGCACGCAGATGATGATGCGCGGGTTGGGCGCCAGCACCGAGCGTGGATGCACCATCTTGATGAACTGCTTGATCATCTGCTCGGTGATCACAAAGTCGGCAATCACGCCGTCCTTCATGGGCCGAATGGCTTCGATGTTGCCGGGCACCTTGCCCAGCATGGCCTTGGCCTCGGCTCCAACGGCCTGGATCACCTTCTTGCCGTGCGGCCCGCCTTCATGGCGGATAGCGACTACAGAGGGTTCGTCCAGAACAATGCCCTTGTCACGGGCGAAGATCAGGGTGTTGGCGGTGCCAAGGTCAATGGCGAGGTCGGTGGAGAAGTACCGACGGAAGGCTCCGAACATTCAAATTCCTCTCAGGCACAGCATGCGCTTCGGCTTGCCATCGCCAGGATATGTATCTGCAGATCAAGGTAGAACGGGGTGTAGGCTCTTTTGCGTAATGACGCCTTTACAGATGTCATTACGGCAAAGCCGAGATAATACCGTATCCCCTGTGAATAACTTAAGTCCAGATGCAGTGCACCACTGCAATGCATCAGTTTTTTGATCCGCGTTTTTCTATGCCACTCACCTCACAAGACATCGACCGCATCGCCAATCTGGCGCGGCTTGCGCTTTCGCCCACCGAAAGCGAGCGCATGCTCACGCAACTCAACGGATTTTTCGGCATTGTCGAGAAAATGCAGGCTGTGGATACCTCCGGCATCCAGCCCCTGGCCCATCCGGTTGCAGCCATCCAAGACGTAAGCCTGCGCCTACGTGAAGATTTGGTAAGCGATTTCAATAACCGTGAAGCCAACATGCAGAACGCACCTGCGGCCGAGAAGGGTTATTTCCTGGTGCCCAAGGTCATCGAATAAACGCGCAAAGCCACAGAACCATGAGCAACACCGAACTGCACCACCTCGGCGTGGCCGAACTGGCCGCGCAACTGCGCACCCAGCAAGTCTCCGCCACCGAGGCCGCACAGCACTTTTTGGCCCGCGCCAAGCAGCACCAGAACCTGGGCGCCTTTGTCTCCATCAACGAAGACGTGACCCTGGCCCAGGCCAAGGCCGCCGACGCCCTGATCGCCGCTGGCAAGGGCGGCAAGCTGGCCGGCGTGCCCATTGCACACAAGGACATCTTCGTCACCCGCGACTTCCCCACCACCGCCGCCAGCAAGATGCTGGAGGGCTACCAGTCGCCTTTTGACGCCACCGTGGTTGCCAAGCTGGGGGGCTCCGAAGGTGGGGCCGGCATGGTCACCCTGGGCAAGCTGAATTGTGACGAATTCGCCATGGGCGGCGCCAACGAGAACTCGGCCATCGCCCCCGTGGGCTTTGACACGGCCCAGCCCGTACGCAACCCCTGGAACCTGGACCATGTGCCCGGAGGCTCCTCCGGTGGCTCGGCCGCCGCCGTCGCCGCGCGCTTGGCCCCGGCCGTGACCGGCACCGACACCGGTGGCTCCATTCGCCAGCCCGCATCGTTTTGCGGCATCACCGGCATCAAGCCCACCTACGGCCGCGCCAGCCGCTACGGCATGATCGCCTTCGCCTCCAGCCTGGACCAGGCCGGCCCCATGGCCCGCTCTGCCGAAGACTGCGCGCTCTTGCTGAGTGAGATGTGCGGCCCCGATCTGGACCGCGACTCCACCAGCCTGGATATGCCGGCCGAAGACTTCAGCGCCAAGCTGAATGATTCGATTGAAGGCCTGCGCATTGGCGTGCCCGCCGAATTCTTTGGCGAAGGCCTCTCCGCCGATGTGCGCACCGCCGTGGACGCCGCGCTCAAGGAATACGAAAAGCTGGGGGCAAAATTAGTGCCCGTCACGCTGCCGCGCACCGAGCTGTCCGTGCCCGTCTACTACATCCTGGCACCGGCCGAAGCCTCGTCCAATCTCTCGCGTTTTGACGGCGTCAAGTTCGGCCACCGCGCCAAGGACTTTGCCGACCTCAACGATATGTACAAGCAGACCCGCGCCCAAGGCTTTGGCGACGAGGTCAAGCGCCGCATCATGATGGGCGCCTATGTGCTGAGCGAAGGCTATTACGACGCCTACTACCTGCAGGCGCAAAAAATCCGCCGCATGATTGCCGACGACTTCCAGGCCGCCTTCAAGGACTGCGACGTCATCGCCGGCCCCGCAGCCCCCACCACGGCCTGGGCCATCGGTGGCAAGGCCGACCCGGTGAGCAACTACCTGGCCGACATCTTCACCCTGCCCGCATCGCTGGCCGGCCTGCCCGGCCTCTCGCTGCCCGCAGGCTTTGGCGATGCCGGCATGCCCGTGGGCCTGCAGCTGATCGGCAACTACTTTGCCGAAAGCCGTTTGCTGAACGCCGCACACCGCTTCCAGCAGGCCACCGACTTCCACCTGCAGCGCCCTACAGGCATCTAAAAAACAAGAGCTGGCTGTGCATGAGAAGCGCCACTTTCAATGACAAAACCTATTGAAAACCGCAGCACTCATGCACAGACAGCTCATCAAACAATAGCAGTGAGGAAACACAGAACATGACTGTGAAACTGATCAATGGCTACGAGGTCGTCATCGGCTTTGAGACCCACGCCCAGCTGGCCACCAACAGCAAGATCTTCAGCCGCGCCAGCACCGCCTTTGGCGCCGAGCCCAACACCCAGGCCAGCGCCGTGGACCTGGCCCTGCCCGGCACCCTGCCGGTGATGAACAAGACGGCCGTGGAATGCGCCATCAAGCTCGGCTTGTCGCTGGGCTCCACCATCGCGCCGCGCAGCATTTTTGCCCGCAAAAACTACTTCTACCCCGACCTGCCCAAGGGCTACCAAATCTCGCAGTTCGAGATCCCCGTGGTGCAAGGCGGTGAAGTCAGCTTCTATCTGGAAGAAGGCAAAGAGAACATCCTCAAGACCGTGCGCCTGGTGCGCGCCCACCTGGAGGAAGACGCCGGCAAGTCCGTGCACGACGAGTTCATCGGCCAGTCCGGCATCGACCTGAACCGCGCCGGCACGCCGCTGCTGGAAATCGTCACCGAGCCCGATATGCGCTCCACCGCCGAGGCCGTGGCCTACGCCAAGGAGCTGCACAAGATCGTCACCTGGATCGGCATCTGCGACGGCAATATGCAGGAAGGCTCTTTCCGCTGCGACGCCAACGTCTCCGTGCGCAAGCCCGGCCAGCCGCTGGGCACACGCCGCGAGATCAAGAACCTGAACTCGTTCCGCAACATGCAGATCGCCATCGATTACGAAATCCTCTGGCAAATCGAGCAGATTGAAGACGGCCACAAGATCCAGCAGGCCACGGTGCTGTTCAACCCCGACACCGGCGAAACCCGCGCCATGCGCACCAAGGAAGACGCGGCCGACTACCGCTACTTCCCCGACCCCGACCTGCCGCCCCTGGTCGTGGCCCCGGAGTGGGTGGAGCGCGTCAAGGCCGACATGCCCGAGCTGCCCCGCGCCATGGCCGCCCGCTTTGTGGAGCAGTACGCCCTGCCCGCGTACGACGCCACCACGCTGACCCAAAGTCAAGCCATGGCCGCCTACTTTGAAGACGCAGCCAAGGCCTGCGGCCAGCCCAAGCTGGCCAGCAACTGGGTGATGGGCGAAATCTCCCGCCGCCTGAACACCGAAGAAATCGGCATGGAGGCGGTCAAGGTGTCCAGCCAACAGCTGGCCGCCATGATTGCCCGCATCTCTGACGGCACCATCTCCAACAACGCTGCCCGCACCGTGTTTGAGGCGCTGTGGACCGGAGAGGGCTCCGACGTCGACGCCGTCATCGAGGCCAAGGGCCTGAAGCAAATGAACGACACCGGCGCGCTGGAAAAGATCATCGACGAGGTCATCGCCGCCAACCCCGGCAACGTGGAGCAATACCGCGCGGGCAAGGACAAGGCATTTAACGCCCTAGTCGGCCAGGTGATGAAGGCTTCCAAGGGAAAAGCAAATCCTGGGCAGGTGAATGAAGTGTTGAAGGCGAAGTTGGCGTAACCACTTGTTACCCACTACAATAAACCCGCCCATCAAGGCGGGTTTATTCATTTTCGGAGAACTGATGATCCCTATTGTCGATCCAAAGAAAAATTATTGGGTAATTCGTGCTGACGGTGGATTTTATTTCAATAATTTTATTAAGAGTGGTTTTGTTGCCCTCTCTCATATTGATGATCTCGAAATTACTAGTGATCAGATATCAGAAAATACTCTAAATATTATTTCTTTGCACCTGCCTTATTCTGCAAAAACTAGCCGACAAAACCAAGTTTATCGTTTCATTGATAAGATAAAAATAAATGACTGGGTTATTACAATCGGCAAAAAAGAAATTGCCATTGGAATAGTAAAAAGCGATCCCTTTCTTGATGGAAGTGGATTTGAAGCAAAAAAATATCTTTTAGGCCTTCGGCGCAAAGTTGAATGGGGAACAACAATCAAAAGAAATGAGATTCCATATGATTTACAAGTCGGCTTGAAGTGCAATCAAAGCCTATTTAACATCACCAAATATCATGAATCTCTTTACCATACGCTCTTCCCATTCTTTGTTAAAGGATCTAAGGTACATACTTCTTTAAAGATAAAAGCCCAATCGAATATAAAAACAAAAGACATCATCCAATTATTCGAGCTTATAGACGGAATCGATGAATTCTGCCAAAAGTTGCTAAATCGCAAGCAAAATGAGTCCACGCCTTCATTTGTCAAAGCACAATTCAAATCCCCCGGTGACATTTGGGCAATTTACAATGATATAAAAACCAATGTACCCAGTGAAGTATTTTGGTTCATTGGTACATATGTTGCAATATTTGGCAATAAGCTAATTGGTTTCGATGGAATTATCGACAAAGAAAGCAAGCAAAAAATATTAGATTTTGCCATTTCTCATTTGGAAAAGAAAAAAACCAAAGACTCTATCCAGAATCTGCAGATATCATTTCCTGAATCAGATATATATTCAAAGCTTCCAAATTCTGAAAAATTAAGAATTGAACCAATATTAATAGCAAAAGACGATAGCAAGATTCAATAATATAGATCCACGCTTCTTTTAAAAAACAAGCAAGCGCACGGTCAGAATAAATAAAGGGGAAATCGGCTACTGGATGCACGAGAGCAACACACTTAATATGCATTTTCAAAGACCAGAGGGATCCTCGCTTTTATACTAAGCTTGCAAACCCTGTTGGAGCCATGCTCCAACGCATCTCCCAGGCCCCACAGAGCGGCCTCCCAGCCCAGGCATTGCGCACGCCATGAACATCCTCTCCATCCAATCCCATGTCTCTTACGGCCATGTCGGCAATGCCGCCGCGGTGTTTCCGCTGCAGCGCCTGGGGCATGAGGTGTGGCCTGTGTACACCGTCAACTTCTCCAACCACACGGGTTACGGGCAATGGGGCGGCTCGGCCATTCCGGCCAGCGAGGTCATCGCCATCGTAGATGGCATGGAAAAGCGCGGCGCGCTGGCGCAGGTGGATGTGGTGCTCAGCGGCTACCAGGGCGGCGCCGATATCGCCGATGCCATTCTGGCCACCGTGGCCCGCGTGAAGGCGCTCAACCCCCAAGCCACCTACACCTGCGACCCGGTGATGGGCAATGCCAAATCCGGCTGTTTTGTGAACCCCGCTATTCCCCAGCTGCTGCGCGAGCGCGTGGTGCCTGCGGCCGACTTGGTGACGCCGAATCAGTTTGAGCTGGGCTATCTGACGGGCATGGAGGTCAGCGATCTGCCCAGCACCTTGGCGGCGGTGGACGCCGTGATGGCCATGGGCCCACGCGCCGTGCTGGTGACCAGCGTCTTCCAGCCCGATGCGCCCGCCGACACCATCGCCATGCTGGCGGTGGACGCCACCGGCGCCTGGCTGGTGAGCACGCCCCGCTTTCCCGGCAAGGTCAACGGCTCGGGCGATGTGACGGCGGCCCTGTTCACCGCCCACTACAGCCAACACTTTGGCGCGGCGGGTTCCGCCAAGACCGCGCTGGAGCGCACCACGGCCAGCATGTTTGAGCTGCTGCAGCGCACCCATGATGCAGGCCAGTCTGAGCTGCAGCTGGTGCAGGCGCAGGAGAGCTATGTGCAGCCGGGCGTGCACTTTGCGGCGCGGCAAGTGCGTTGAGCTTGTTTCTGCGTACAGCTCTCAAAAAAAGTGAGCAGTCTTTGCTGCTGGGGTATGCGTTAGAGGCCGCTTTCCTCTGAATAAACACTGTGAAGAGGCGTTGTTCCGAGGCCGGGTCTCGCCCCGGCGGGCGGAGTGACGAAGCAGCAGGTAGCACCTTCGCGGTGAGCCCCCATCCCAACCTTCCCCCGACAGGGGAAGGTGCAATACCGGCCTGGGTCCGGCGCACAGCGCTCGCAAGGCAGGTATCCGGTCCCCGCTTTCCCCTTCTGCCTATGGCTCGGCGCGCAGAGCCCAGGGCGGGCAGCTGTGCCGCAAGACACAGCTGCTTCGTGGTCAAGCTTGCCGCAGCATGTGTGAGCGCAGCGGCCATGCCGCGCAACGAGTTCTGCGGCGCCGCCCTGGGATCGAGCACCGAGCTTGCCCGCAGCGAAGCCCAGGGACATGGGCAGCAGGGGCGGTTTCTTTTGCTTCCGTTTTCTTGAGCGTTCAAGAAAATGAAGTCGCCCGCCGGGGCGAGACCCGGCCTCGGAAAACAAATCCACAACAACATCCAACACAGCCCAGAGAAAAGAATTTTTCAAAACAAGCGCTGAACCGCCACCCTCACCCCAACCCTCTCCCGCCAGCGGGCGAGGGAGTCATAGAACACCAGCCTGGGCTGCAAGAAATGAGGCCATCATGCTGAAAAGCTTTTTTCAGCGGCGAGCCACACACCCCACCCGCCATGGTTAAGCTCCCCCCCATGCAATCCCCCCTCTGGACCGTCTACATCGACGGCAGCGCCTTCCCCAACCCCGGCCGCATGCGCATAGGCGGCGTGGCCCATGGGCCTGATGGTGCCGAGCACAAATTCAGCCTGGCCCTGCCCCATACCGGTTGCAACAACGAGGCCGAGGCCAAGGCCGCCATCCATGCGCTGCAGTGGCTGCACAGCCAACAGGCGCAGCAGGTGCTACTCTATACCGACAGCAGCATCCTGGCCGAGCAACTGAGCCAGGCCCAGCCCAGGCCCATTGCCCGGCTGCACCCCATTTACGAACAGGCCCGCGCCCTGCTGCCGCTGTTTGCGGCGGTGAAGGTGCAATGGATACCGCGCCACAAAAACGGCGTGGCCGATGCGCTGGCGCGGGGGGATGAGTCCGCCACAGGGCTGCCGCAGGCGGTAGACACCGCCCCGCACTGACCGGCCTCCACTACCCAAACAGAAGCTGTCTACGCATATGCAGCCTGCATAAAACGCCGTTTTGGCTGCATATCGCCCACCTGAGCCCCACGCAAAAAAGCCACGGCATATGCCGTGGCCTTGGGATGTGGCCGTTCTGGCCCAACGGCCAGGACGGGCAGGGTTTAGGCGCGTGCCGGCTTGGCCGCCACCGCCGTCTGCGGCTTGCGAGCGGCCGGGCTCAACAGGCCAATCACCACCTGCCAGCTCAGCGCCATCGCACCGACGATGAAGACCACGTCGCCAAAGGTGCGCACCCAGCGCAGCTGTTGCAGCAGCGGCTGCTGCATAAACTCCTCGCTGCGGGCCCACCACATGCCTTCGCTGACGCTGGCATAGAACTGGATGATGCCAATGGGCAGCAGGCTGGTGGCAATCATCAACACCAGGCCGATGTTCAAGCCCCAGAAGCCGGTCTGCATCAAGCGTTGGCTGAACACCAGCTGCGGGCGCACATAGTGCAGCACCAGCAGGGTGAAGCCCAGGGCCAGGAAGCCATAGACACCGAACAGGGCCGCGTGGGCGTGCACCGGCGTGGTGTTCAGGCCCTGGATGTAGTAGAGCGAGATCGGCGGGTTGATCATGAAACCGAACACGCCGGCGCCCAGCATGTTCCAGAAGGCCACGGCCACAAAGCAGGCCAGCGGCCATTGCAGCTGGGCCATCCACGGCGCGCGGGTCTTGAGGCGGGCATGCTCCCAGGCCTCGTGGCCCAGCACAATCAGCGGCACCACTTCCAGCGCGCTAAAGGCTGCGCCCACGGCCATCACCGGGGTGGTGGTGCCGGCAAAGTAGAGGTGGTGAAAGGTGCCGGGAATGCCACCCAGCAGGAACAGCGAGGCCGAGGCCAGACTGGCCGAGGTGGCCATGCGGCGCGAGACCAGGCCCATGCTGGAGAAGATAAAGGCCAGGGCCGTAGTGGCAAAGACTTCAAAGAAGCCCTCCACCCACAGGTGCACCACCCACCAGCGCCAGTACTCCATCACCGACAGGCTGGTGCGCTCGCCATAGAACAGGCCGGCGCCGTAGAACAGGCCGATGGCACCCACCGAGGCGGTGAGCAGGGCCAGCAGGTTTTTGTCTTCCTTTTGCGCCGCATTGCTGCGTGCCAACAGGGCCGGCAGCACGCCGCGCAGCATCAGCACCAGCCACAGCAAGATGCCCACCCATTTCAGAATCTGCCAGATGCGGCCCAGGTCCACATACTCATAGCCCTGGTGGCCCAGCCAGAAGCTCCACTCGGGCGGCAACTTGTGCGCGATCGCCAGGTAGTTGCCTACAAACGAGCCCACGCAGACAAAGACCAGGGCCCAGAACAGCACATCTACGCCCAGCTTTTGAAAGCGGGGGTCCTTGCCGCCGTTGATGATGGGCGCCAGAAACAGGCCCAGGGCCAGAAAGCCGGTGGCGATCCAGAACAGCGCGCTCTGGATATGCCAGGTGCGGGTCAGCGCATAGGGGAACCACTGCGACACATCGACGCCATAGAACTGCTGGCCCTCCACCGTGTAGTGGGCGGTAAAGCCGCCGATAAAGACCTGAAAGCAAAACAGCGCCACCACCAGAAACAGGTATTTGCCCAGAGCCTGCTGCGAAGCGGTGAGGGCAAAGCGCGTGAGCGGATCGCGCTCGGGCGCGGGGGGCTCTGGCTCGTCATGGCGGCGCAGAAAGGACCAGCCCCAGACCAGAAAGCCCACGCCGGCCAGCAACACCACCACGCTGACAATCGACCAGACCACGTTCTCGCTGCTGGGGCGGTTGTCAATCAAGGGCTCGTGCGGCCAGTTGTTGGTGTAGGTGACCTGGCTGCCAGGGCGCTCGGTGGCGGCGGCCCAGGCCGTCCAGAAGAAGAAATGCGTGAGCTGCTGACGGCGCTCGGCGCTGGGCAGCGTGTCTTCTTTCATGGCAAAGCTCTCGCGGCTGGAACGCAACGCCGGGTCGGCCGAGAACAGGCTGTCGTAGTACGCCGCGGTCTGGGCCACGGCCTGGATGCGGCGCTCGCTCAGCTGCAGGCGGTTGGCGCCATCCACCTGGTTGCCACGGTATTCAGCCTGCAGCGCGGCGCGCAGCGCGGCCTGGTCCACCCGGTTCAGCTGGGCATAGGGCTGGCCATGGCGCTGCTGTGCGCCCAGCTCCAGCCAGGCCATCAGCTCGCGGTGCAGCCAGTCGGCCGTCCAGTCCGGTGCCTGGTAGGCGCCATGGCCCCAGACGGAACCCAGCTGCATGCCACCCACAGACTGCCAGGCGGTCTGGCCGTCGAGGATGTCATCCTGGGTGAACAGGGTCTTGCCCTGCCCATTCACCACCTGGGTGGGAATGGGCGGGGCGCTGCGGTAAATGTCCACGCCCAGATAACCCAGCAGCGAGAACATGACGATGCACAGGCCTATCAGCGCAAACCAATGCTTTTTGTACGGTCCCATGGGGCGTACTCCTTAAAAAAATGGGGCGTCGTGCTGCGCTCTATGCCCACGGCCCCCCACCGGGAACGGCCAGCAAGGGCCGCCCCGCAGCAAAGGCCGCCGTCCCCCTTTCAGGAGGAAGGCGCGCAGCGACTCAGGGGGTTAATGGACTTTCGCTGGCGCAAAGCGCTCGAACAGCAGGTTGTTTTCCAGGTGGATGTGGGCGATCAGGTCGTCATGAAAGGCCTGCAGCCCGCTGTACAGCACGCGCCAGGTGGTGCAGGCGCCGCGTGGGGGCGTGATCTGGTCGGTCAGCGCCAGAAGCCGGCGCAGCGATTCGCCATGCTCCTCATGCTCGCCGCGCATCACATGGATGGGCATGCCGCCCAGGGCGCCCTGGCCGCGCGCTATCAGCGGGAAGAGCACCGCCTCCTCCTTCTTCATATGGCTTTCCAGCTCCTGGGCCATGGCCGCCAGGTGGTCGGCCAGGCCGACGGGGCAGTCTTCACGGTCGCCATGCACCTGCTCCACGCGGCGGGCCAGGCGGATCAGCTCGGGCAGCTGCTCGCGGTGCACGGCGTGGTAGCGGGCCAGGATATGGTCCACCAGTGCGGTGTCGCTGGCCTGGCTCCAGTCCGGGCCTTGCAGCGGCTCGCCGCGCTCGCGCAGGGTTTGCAGTTCGGCGGCAATCGACTCGCCATTCACACCGGCCGCAGCGGCGGCCGTGCGCAAGCTGCGGTTGCCGGCGCAGCAAAAATCGAACTGGTAGCGGTTGAAGATGCCGGTGGCACCGGGAATGCTGCGGGCCAGCTGGCCCAGGGATTGGTCCATCAAGGTCATGGGACGCTCCTGTACAAGTCTCAAAGAGGGGGTGGATGGTTAAAGCTTGCTGGGCTTGTAGACGCCGGGCTCTCCTTCGCCCGTGACCTCCAGCACACCCACGGCGCCCTTGCCGGTGCGCGACAGCGCGTGGTCCACCAGCAGATAGCTGCCGGGGTGCTGGACCTTGAGCTCGACGATGGTGGCGCCGCCGGGAGCGACCAGGGTGGTCTGCACATTGGTCTTGACGGTGTTGAGCGCAGCCTCGCTGTAGACCTTGTCGAAGATCTCGCCGATGACGTGGAAGGACGAGACCTTGTTGGGCCCACCCACGCCGAAGTAGATGCGCACCGTCTCGCCCACCTTGGCCTGGAGCTTGTGGGTCTTGGTCAGCGCACCGACGGCGCCGTTGAAGACGTAGTAGTCGGGCAGCTCGTTGGCCATCTTGTCCAGGTCGGGCTCCTGGTGGACCTTGGCGCCTATGGGGCGGTGGGTGTACATATCCGCCTGCATGACGTAGTACTCGCGGTCCACCTTGCTCAGGCCTTCCTCGGGCTCGATCAGAATCATTCCGTACATGCCGGCGGCAATGTGCTGGGGCACCAAGGGCGTGGCGCAGTGGTAGACGAACAGGCCCGAATTCAGCGCCTTGAAGGTGATGGTTTTTTCCTGGCCGGGCGCCACCTGAGTGTGTTCACCACCGCCATGGCCGCCGGTGACGGCATGCAGGTCGATGGAGTGAATGGCCTTGCTGCTCTTGTCATTGGCCAACGTCAGCTCGATGGTGTCGCCCACACGGGCGCGCAGCATGGGGCCGGGCACCTGGCGGTCAAAGGTCCAGTAGGTGAAGCTGGTGCCGTCGTCCAGCTTGCCGGCCAGCTCCACGGTTTCCATGCGCAGCTTTTGCACCTGGGGCGCACGCGGGCCTATGGCGGGAGGCACCTTGGCCGGGTCGGCCACCACACTGACCGCGGTGGGGTCGGCGCTGCGCTGCGGCACGGGCGCTGGCGTGTACAGGGCCAGCGCCGGATCGGGAGCAGCAGGTGCCGCAGGGGCTGCCGCACTGGCCTGGCCGGTGACCTTGATCAGGCCCTGCATGCCGATCTGGCGGTGGCCGGGAATGGAGCAGTAGTAGTTGAACTCGCCCGGCTGCGTGAGCTGAAAGCGCAGGCGCTGCGGCCCGGTTTCGGCATTGAACTTGGGCGAAGCGACTTTCAGCTCGTCCACCACGAAATCATGCTCGGCGCCCTCTCCGCTGCTGAGCGTGATCTCCACGGTGTCGCCCACCTGGGCCTGGATGTCGGGGTTGACGCGGCCCTTGGCGTCGACATAGACCATTTTGCCGTCGACGATGTTGGTGTGCAGCTCCAGGCGCACGAGCTTGGCGGCGGGCGCCTGGGTCGCAGTCGCAGCAGCGCTGTGGCCGGCATGCTGCGCCAGGGCAGCGGGGGACAGGGCCAGCGCGCACAGCGCAGCGGCCAACGGAGCAAGAGGATGGATGCGTTTCATACGAGGCTTTCTTGTGAGCGCAATGCCCGGGTGGGCACCCCCCTTGTTGCGAAAGCCGTGCCAGCACAAAACTTGTTTTAAATCAGCAACTTGGAAAAACAAGGGTGCTTTTCACCCTTAGCATTCAAGGGTAGAAAACACCATTCAGGGTAAATATGACCATCGACACCGTGCAAACGCTGCTGCTGGCCGATCTGGTGGCCGACTTGCCGGCCGCCGTGCGGCTGCAGCGCTTGGTGAATGCCTTGCGTGCGCATTTCGGCTGCGGTGCCGTGGCCTTGCTGCGGTTGGAGGCGCAGCAGCTGCGCCCGCAGGCGGTGGATGGCCTGTCCAGCGACGCACTGGGCCGGCGCTTTGCCGTGCAGGACCACCCCCGGCTGGCCGCCATCCTGGCGGGGCGCGGCGTGACCTGTTTTCACCACGACAGCAACCTGCCCGACCCCTATGACGGCCTCATCGACGGCCATGCCGGCGAGCCGCTGCCGGTGCATGACTGCATGGGCCTGGCGCTGGATGTGGAGGGCAAACGCTGGGGCGTGGTGACGCTGGATGCGCTGGACATCGGCCGCTTCGATGCCCAGGCACAGGCCCACCTGGCCCAGCTGGCCTGCGTGATCGAGGCGGCTGTGCGCATCACCCGCATGGAGGCCGAGATCCGCGCCCTGCGCAGCACACGCTGGGCCGCGCCCGCCTCCTCTGCGATGGGGCTGCGCGAGGAAGGCGGCATCATTGGCCAGAGCCGGGCCATCGTGCACCTGCTGCACGAGCTGGAGGTGGTGGCCGATTCCGAACTGCCCGCGCTGCTGCTGGGCGAGACCGGTGTGGGCAAGGAGCTGTTTGCGCTGCGCCTGCACCAGCGCTCGCGCCGCGCCGACAAGCCGCTGGTGCATGTGAACTGTGCGGCCCTGCCCGAGTCGCTGGCCGAAAGCGAGCTGTTCGGCCATATCAAGGGCGCCTTCTCCGGTGCGGTGAGCGACCGGCCCGGGCGCTTCGAGGCCGCCGAAGGCGGCACGCTGTTCCTAGACGAAGTGGGCGAGCTGCCACTGTCCATCCAGGCCAAGCTGCTGCGCACGCTGCAAAACGGCGAAATCCAGCGCCTGGGGGCCGACCGGCCCCGGCGCGTCAACGTGCGCGTGATTGCCGCCACCAACCGCCAGCTGCGCGACCTGGTGCGCGAGGGTGCCTTTCGCGCCGACCTCTACCACCGGCTCTCGGTCTACCCCATCCCCATTCCCCCGCTGCGCGAGCGCGAGGGCGATGTGCTGCAGCTGGCCGGCCATTTTCTGGAGCGCAACCGCGCCCGCCTGGGTCTGCGCAGCCTGCGCCTGTCTCCGGCCTCCGAAGCGGCGCTGCGCCACTACCCCTGGCCGGGCAATGTGCGCGAGCTGGAACATGTCATCAGCCGTGCCGCACTCAAGGCCATCAGCCGTGGCGCACAAGCCCACGATATCGTCACACTGCAGGCCGATATGCTGGACCTGGACGCCCAGGCCCTGCCACCTTCCGCCGCGCCGGCAGCAGGCAGCGCCCCCACAGAAGCGGCAGCCCTCCCGCCCCTGCCCCCGTTTGCCGCCCAGACTTCGCTGCAAGAGGCCATGGCCACCTGCCAGCGCCATGTCATTCAACAGTCCCTGGCGCAGCACCAGCACAACTGGGCCGCCGCCGCCCGCGCCCTGGGACTGGACGCCAGCAATCTGCACAAGCTGGCCAAGCGATTGGGTTTGAAATAACGCCTCCTCTGCCGCTTCGCACCGGAGGGGAACGACACCAGCGCTGCGAGGCGGCCCTTGCGCGGAGTCCTGGCGTGGGCCACGCCGACGGGGATTTGACTGGGAGTCTGCGAGCGCTCCGATAAAGAAAAAGCTGCCAGTGCACACGCACGGCAGCTTTTTTTTTGATAGCTATCTATGCCCTCTGCATCAGCGTTAATTGGCTATTCGGCTTGATTTCCCACATGTCTCAGATGAAGCTTCACCCCGAATTGCGTTGCTGCGCGGATATGACGTTCCGAGGCCGGGTCTCGCCCCGGCTTCGGAACATCACTTCACAACAGTGACTGAGACAAGTATCCAATCAAGCCAAATCAGACTGAAAAGATTTACCTGACTGCACCAGATGCTCCTGATAACGCAGCAGCATCACGCTGCGGCACTGCAGCCCAATGATTCAGCCATGCCTTCGGTGTAGCCCAGCAGCAGGGTGCGCCGGGCCTGCAGCACCGCGACCAACGCGTCCCAGCCCGGGTGCTGCAGCACCGCATCACGGCCCTGGCCGTAGAGCTGGCGCAGGTCCTGCACCAGAGCGCGAGCCTGTTCGGCATCCGGTGGTGTGGCGCGCACCAGGCCCAGCCAGCTCGCGCCGATGCCGAAGAAGCGGTAGCCATGCTGCATGGTCAGATGGTGCAGCACGGCGTGGTTCTGGAACACATCCCAATCTGCGCTGAAGTAGCCATTGGGCATGCCGGCCAGCAACAGGTCGTCGCGCGGCACAGGCAGGCGCTGGATGTAGACCACCTCGTCCAGCAACCGTTGCGGCGCACGGTTGGCCGCCAGCAGGGCCAGCACATCCTCTTCCAGCACCAACAGGCTGCCGCAAACGGCAGCCCAGTCCTGCGCCCATTCGGGGTGTTGCAGCTGGCGCATGGTGTGCTCCAGCTGCAACCGGTCTTCGGTGGCTTCGTCCGGCGCATCGTCGTACGCCAGGTACAGGCGGTCATCCTGGCGCGCATGGCCGCTGGTGTAGCGGCACTGGGCCACGTCGTCCAGCGTGCACAGAAAGCCCATGCCGGGCTCGGCGGCGCGCAGGGACTCCAACGTGGCCAGCACGGCATCCAGGCTGTCCGCACCTTCAAGCCAGCGGTGGCTGAAGCTGTCCAAGGCGCGCCAGGGCGCACCGACGGCAAAGTCGCCCGTCTTCATCGCTGCAGCACCCGGCGATAGAAATAGGCACACAGCGCAGCAAACGCCAGCAGACCCAGCCACATGGCGGGCGCGAAATCACCGCCCACCAGGGCCAGCGGCGCATCGCTGCCGCTGAAACCGATCAGCGCGGCCAGCAGCAGGCCCATCAGGCTTTCGCCCACGATCAGGCCCGAGGCCAGCAGCAGGCCGCGTTCTTCGGCAGCGGCCATCCAGTCCTTGCCCTTGCGTTCGCCGTAGCGACGGATGCTGCGCTGGATCAGGCGGCCCAGCATGGCGCCCAGGAACAGCGTCATGCCAATGGTGGGCGGCAGGTAAATGCCCAGGCCCATGGCCAGCGGCGGCAGGGCGCCCCGGCCGCTTTTGCGCAAGGCCATGTCGGTGGCAATTGCGGCGACGCCCACCAGCACGCCCAGGCCCAGCATGGTCCAGTCCAGATCGCCGTGGAAGATGCCATTGGCAATCTGCGTCATCAGCGTGGCCTGCGGAGCGGCCAGCGCCTGGTTGGGGTCCATGCCCTCGCGTGGCAGGGCGCCGGCAAAGCCATAGGCGTTGTAGAGCAGCTCCAGCACCGGCGGAATCACCAGCGCCCCCACTACGCAGCCGATGATCAGCACCACTTGCTGGCGCCAGGGCGTGGCCCCCACCAGGTAGCCGGTCTTGAGGTCTTGCAGGTTGTCGTTGGAGATGGCGGCCATGGCCAGCACGGACGCCACCATGAACAGCACCAGGGCCACGCCCAGCTTGCCGGTGACGCTGTCCGCAAAAGCCGGCACCCATGCATGCAGCGCCAGCAGCGACAGCCCCATCAAAATGGTGGCGATGATGCCAATACCCGAGATGGGGCTGGCCGAAGAGCCCACCAGGCCGGCCATATAGCCGCAGGCCGCTGCCACCAGAAAACCGAACACCGCTGCAAAGGCCACGCACAGCGCGGACAGGGCGTAGCGCGCACCGCCCGAGAGCTCGGGCATGTGCAGGGCCACAAAGTAATTCACCACGCCAAACAGCACGGCCAGCGCGACGGCGCCAATGGCCAGCATCCAGCTGCGGGGCATGTCGCGGTCGGTATCGCCCTCTGGGTCGGCAGCCGCATCACCACGGCGCACCGGCTGGTGGCGCATGGCCTGCAGAATGGGGCGGGCCAGCGTGCCCACGGTCCACAGTGCCGAGATGCCGATCACACCGGCCCCCAGAAAACGTGCCTTGCTACCCCACAGCTGGGTGGCCAGCTCGGTCACGGTCTGGCCCGCCGCCGGCGTGGCCTGCAGGGTGAGCCAGGGCACCACAACACCCCAGCCCAGCACCAGGCCCAGCAGCACGGCAATACCGGCCGCAGCCCCCATCAGATAGCCCGCGGCCAGCAAAGCGGGCGAGAAGCCCGCCGCCACGCGAAACGCCGTCTGCCCCACGGGCAGCCACAGATTGATGGCATCACCCAGCACACGCAACCCGTTGCTGCACAGCGCGAACAGTGCAGCCAGGCCCGTGCCCCAGCCCAGCTCGCGCAGACCGCCACCGGCGGCCCCACCCTTGGCCTGCTGGCGCTGGGCCTCGCCCACGCGCAGCACTTCGGCTGCGGCCACGCCTTCGGGATAGGGCAGATGGGGGGACTGCACCACCATCACGCGGCGCAGCGGCACGGTGTAGAGCACGCCCAGCGTGCCACCGGCGGCGCAGATCAGCGCGGTCTGCCAGAACGGGAACCCCGTCCACAGGCCCAGCATCAACAGGCCGGGCAGCACAAAAATCACCGACGACAGCGTGCCGGCGGCCGAGGCCTGGGTCTGCACCAGGTTGTTTTCCAGGATGTTGGAGTCCTTGAAACGGTAGAGCAAGGCCATGGAGATCACCGCCGCCGGAATGGCCGAGGCAAAGGTGAGGCCGACCTTGAGGCCCAGATAGACATTGGCCGCCGTGAAGGCCAGGGTGATGAGAGCGCCCAGAAGGACGCCACGCAGCGTGAATTCACGCACAGATGGTGGATGGGACATAGCTGCAAGCCGAAAAGAAAGGTCAAGGGCGCGCCGCGCAGGCACGTGGGTGAGCGAACAGGCTTCACATCCTCGAAAGCGTCGAGCCTACACCTCCTGTGCCTGGCTCACGGCCAGTTAGATCAGAAGCGCCGCAGTGCACGGCCATGCACTGCGGCCACGGCAGCGGCAAGCGCATGGGGCAAGGTCCAAACAGGAGCTGCCGGAGCTTGTGTGGCCTGCGTGGAGCGCGTTTGCCCGAATTTTAGAGCGTGAACACGATCTCTACGCAGGCGCGTTGAAGCGCAATCGGGAGGAGTTCGAGCCGATGGGGCACAGCTTGCACGCGTGTGCAAGCAAGCCCCAGCGCGAAGAAATCGCCCGATTTCGCTCCAACCCAAAGGGCCAGTGCCTTTGCGGGCGGTCTACGTCGTTGCGAATCCTCGCAATAGCGCGGCTATTGCTGCGGTATCGCGCCTTGTATCCCATCCCGCAAAGACACTGGCGCGCCGCGAGGAGATCATGAACACGCTCTGAGAAGACGCGCCCGCAGACAAGGCCTTGCAGCGAGAGCACCAGGCTTGTGGACATTGGCGTCACCCTGCCCGCATCCCGGCAGCCCGTGCTGCGGACCTTTGGAGTAAGCTCGCCCGCTTTTCCAGCGACACAACAGCCCGCAACCGAGGGGGGAGCGGGTACGTACAGCCACACCATGCGCGCGCCAGAGAACCATATCCATCACAAGACCGATCGCAAGCAGGCTTTGCTCACCTTCTCCGCCTGGCTGCTGCTGTTCACCCCGTCGCTGCTCAGTGGGAAAACCGATCTGCCCCTGCTGTTCCTGCTGCTGTCGGCATTGCTGTTCTGGCCGCTGGCCCTGCTCCGCTTTGTGCGGATGCCGGCCGTGCTCGTCCTGAGCCTGCTGGGTGCGATGAATGTGCTGCACAGCGCCTATTTCGGCAATCTGGTGGACGAATATTTCATTGCCACCTCCTCGCGCTCGGACCTGCAGGAGAGCCTGGAGTACCTGAGCACGCTGTCCTGGCAGATCTGTGCCCTGGTCTTGGGCTGGCTGCTGCTGTGCACCGTGGTCGGTCGCTATCTGTGGCGCAACGGCCCGGCGCTGGCACAGTCCGCACTGGCACGGCGCACGGCCATGGCGGCTTTGCTGTTCTGGCTGGTGTTTCTGGGCTTTGCCCTGGCCCGGCATTGGGACGCCGGCGACTCGCTGAAAAAACTGCGCCGCCTCTATCCCATCCATATCGCCCAGGCCGTTGAACGCCAAAACGAAATCCAGGATGCGCTGTTCTACCAGCCCGCACTTCCCGATATGCCGCCGGAGGGCGCGCAGGCCCGCACCCTGGTGGTCGTGCTGGGAGAAAGCGCCACGGCCCAGCGCTGGTCGCTGCTGGGCTATGCCCAGGCCGACACCAACGCACCATTGGCGCGGTTGCCTGGGACTGCCGCCGCCCCCGTGCTGGCCCAAGGCCTGACAACCTCGGCCGCACTGCCTTTTCTGCTCACCGGCCTTTCGGCCCACGACAGCATCACGCAGCGCGCGCCCTCGTTTTTAGACTGGGCCCAGCACGCGGGCTACAAGGTCTTTGTCTTCACCAATTCGCGCTTTCTCAACCAGCAGGAAGATTTTTCCACCCAGGTATTGCGCCGGGCCGCACAGGTCTACAAGAAGGTGGGCAACGGCGAGCTTGACGAGGTGTTGACGCCCTTTTTGGCGCAAGCGCTGCAAGACACTGCCCCCCGCAAGCTGGTGGTGCTCCACACCTATGGCAGCCACCCCGACCTGCCCAAACGCTATCCCAGCGGGCGCTACCACCTGGCTGATGCCTATGACAACTCCATCCGCTACACCAGGCGCAATGGGCACAGTTGCTGGAGCGCAGCAGCACCGAGCCTGCCCTGCTGCTCTACACCAGCGACCATGGGCTGACGGTGCCGCCTTGCGGTGACACCTACCGCCATGGCCCCAGCCTCAGCAGCCTGGAAGTGCCTTTTCTGGCCTGGGGCAATGCGGCGCTGCGCACACAGCACCCAACGCTGATGCCGCCGCTGCAGGCACAGCAGCCGCCCGAGCACAGCACGGCCTTGCTGGCCGAGGCGGCCATCCGCGCCGTAGGCTATGGCACCGCCATGGCCGCCACCGCGCCATGGAACGCGCCGCGCCCCTTGCAATTCCAGCAGCGCACGCTGACCGAGCTGCGCCACAGCAATGCCTGCACATTGGAGTAGGGTCTGTGCCCACCCGATCCTGAATCCAGGGCTATAATCGAAGGCTTCGCCCATGTGGCTCAGTGGTAGAGCACTCCCTTGGTAAGGGAGAGGTCGGCAGTTCAATCCTGCCCATGGGCACCACATTCAAAAGCCTGCTGGCATTGCCAGCAGGCTTTTTTTCTGCGCGCTCAGCGCGGCGGGTTGTCGGGATTGGGCTCGTCGCACGGCCCGCCCGCTACCAGGCGATGGCCCTCCGATGGCCCTCCACAGTCCTTGGAGTGGGGTGCCTTCCAGCACCGCCACTTCTACCTGACCCAACGGACTGGCATCTTCCATGCCATACAGGGCACCCACCCCGCCGTCAGGCCAAGGTCAAAACAGCACGCGGCAGCGGATGGTGCCGGGGATTTGGGAGAGCTTTTCCAACGCCAGCGCCGAAGACGCCGTATCGGTATCGATCACCACATAACCCACTTTCTCATCGGTGCGCAGGTACTGGCCGGCCACGTTGATACCGTTGTCGGCAAACACCTGGTTGATGGCCAGCAGCATGCCCGGGCGGTTTTGGTGCACATGCAGTATGCGGTTGTGGCCCGGGTGCTCGGGCAGCGCCACTTCGGGAAAGTTCACGGCCGAGATGGTGCTGCCGTTGTCGCTGTAGCGCACCAGCTTTTCCGCCACTTCCAGGCCGATATTGGCCTGGGCTTCCATGGTGGAGCCACCGATGTGGGGCGTGAGGATGACGTTGTCCATGCCACGCAGCGGCGACTGGAAAACGTCCTTGTTGCTCTTGGGCTCGACCGGGAACACGTCGATGGCCGCGCCCAGCAACTGGCCCGCCTGCAGCGCAGCGGCCAGGGCATCGATGTCGACCACGGTGCCACGCGAGGCATTGATCAAAATGCTGCCCGGCTTCATGGCCGCAATCTGGGCCGCACCCAGCATGCCGTGGGTGGAGGCCAGCTCGGGCACATGCAGGGTGACGATGTCGGCCTGGCCCAGCAGCTCGTTCAGGCCGACCTGGCGTGCATTGCCCAGCGGCAGCTTGGTGACCACATCGTGGAAGATGACCTGCATGCCCAGGCCCTCGGCCAGCACCGACAGCTGGGTACCGATGGAGCCGTAGCCCACGATGCCCAGGGTCTTGCCCCGGATCTCGAAGGAGTTCTCGGCGCTCTTCTTCCAGCCACCGCGGTGGGCCACGGCGTTCTTCTCGGGAATGCCCCGCAGCAGCAAGATGGCCTGGCCCAGCACCAGCTCGGCCACCGAGCGGGTATTGGAAAACGGGGCATTGAAGACCACCACACCGCGCTCGCGTGCGGCGTCCAGATCGACCTGGTTGGTGCCAATGCAGAAGCACCCCACGGCCACCAGCTTGTTGGCCGCAGCAAGCACCTCGGCCGTGAGCTGGGTGCGCGAGCGAATGCCCACAAAGTGCGCGTCGGCGATTTTCGCCTTCAGCTCCTCGCCCTCCAGCGCGCCAGACAGCGCTTCCACGTTGGTGTAGCCCGCGTCATGCAGCACCTTCAGCGCAGAGGGATGAATGCCCTCCAGCAGCAAAAACTTGATCTTCGATTTGTCCAGCGATGTCTTGGCCATGGGGGCATTGCTCCGATCCGTGAAAACCCCATTAGAGCCTGTTGCCTATTTCGCCACAGCGGGTGTGTGCAATCTGCCCGCCACTCTGCCTGGCCTGCCCATCGACTCCATACCAGCACTACCTCTTGCGCAAAGTGAGCGCTCTCACGCAGAAAAGATGCTTTTTTTAACATCATCAAAAAGCCGGCACACATAGAATCCGCGCGTTTATAGCGCTTTGTTTTTTATAGCAAACGCATTCCACAAATTCATATTTCAGAGGGATGGGAAGTCCATGTTCACGTTTTTGCGACGCATAGAGGACCTGCTGGTGCAGGTGGTGCGGGTGGTGTTGTTGGCGTTTTCGCTGGTGGTGTTGGTGGCACTGGCACTGTGGGTCTGGGACAGCGTGCGCGGCAACAAGTCCGCCAGCTCGGCGCTGTCCGAACCTGCCGCGTTGAACTGGAAGGACGCCAAGCTGGATCTGGCCTATGTGGTGGCAGAAACCGGCCGCGACCTGGGCAACAGCCAAATCCCGCTGGCCAAGCGTTTGAGCGACCCGCTGCTGCGCCCCAGCTTCCAGCAGGCCGACCAGGCCATCCGCGCCTTCATCAACCAAAACCCAGCCCAGCGCGAGCGCGTGGAAAGCGAGAGCGGTGGCCGTGGTCTGGCGCCGCTGAATGTGCTGCTCCAGGGCAAGGACATGCCCGATGCGGCGCTGGTGCAGCGCCTGATCAAGGATGAGCAGGAAAACGGCCGTGCCGCCTATGTGAGCAGCGAAGACAGCGACGACGAGGAAAACGGCTACTTCAGCGAACCGCTGGAAGTAGCCTACGCCATCCACGAGCGCGCGCAAATGGCCGAATCCGAGCATGGTGCCGGCGCCTATGTGGCCTATGTGCAAGGCCTGCCCGCCGCATTGCAGCAGGTGTTTGGCAATGCCGATCTGGCCCCCCAGCTGCAGCAGCAAGCCGCCTCCAGCCTGATGAGCATGGTGCTGACCAACTACACCATTACCTTTGACCAGGCCGCGCGCGTGCTGCGTGGCGACAGCAGCGAGGACGGCGACACCAGCTTGCTCAACCTCTACAACAAGGCCGCCGAGACCGCCTTCTGGAGCATGCTGATGTCCTTGCTGGTGCTGGTCGTGATGGTGGTGGTCTTTATCCGCATGGAGCGCCATCTGCGCGTGATGAGCGAGCGCCCGCAGCGCGCCGAGTAAACCGGCAAGCCATGGCGTAAAAACGCTCTTACGCCACAATGCAGGCAGACCGCGCCTGGCCCCACCGGGCCGGCGTGGTTTTTTTATTCTTTTTCGCAACGCCATGACCACTTCCCGCATTGCCACCGCTCCCATCGCCCCACAGTTTCTGGAACGCAGCTCGCCGCGCGCCTTTGTGCCCGAGCCCTTGACCACCACCCAGGTCGAGCAGGTGGTGGAGGCCGCACGCTGGGCCCCCTCGGCCAGCAACATCCAGCCCTGGCACTTTGCCTATGCGCTGCGTGGCGATGCGCACTGGGCCGCGTTCTCCACCATCCCCAACGAATTCAACCGCCGCTGGTGCCTGAACGCCGGCGCGCTGATCGTGGTGATGTCGGACACCTCGGCCGGCATGCACGCTTTTGACACCGGTTGCGCCTGGGGATTCATGGCGCTGCAGGCCCATGCCATGGGCCTGGCCAGCCATGCCATGGCCGGCATCGAAGCCGAAGCGGCGCGCCAGGTGCTGCAGCTGCCCGCCCATATGCAGGTGCAGGCCCTGGTCGCCGTGGGCCGCCGTGGTGATGCCGCCACCCTGCCCGAAGACCTGGCCTCCCGCGAGACCCCCACGCCACGCAAGCCGCTGCGCGAGATTCTGAGCGCAGGCCCCGTGGGCCATTTGAGCAAAACCACCGCCTAAGGCACACCCCATGCGCAGCTTGCGCTCCTTCCTCCATAGCACCTGCGCCGCCATGCTGGCGCTGGCCTGCTGGCCTGCGCAAGCCGCAGGCCCGGTGCTGGATGCCTGGCATTACGGCACCTTGCGGCTCAGCTCCCAGCGCTGCGAGGCCAGCTTCATCTTTGATGCCGGCCCCCACAGCTTCCGCGCCGTGCGGGTGCAGGCCATCGCCAAGGACCGCCAGGGCCAGGTGCTGGCACGCTTTACGCTGGAGCCCGACGACATGGGCGTGGACCGCAACAACCGCTTTGCCACGGCCCGTTGGATCAGCCCCCATGCCTGCGGCCCCGAGGTGGTGGTGCTGTTCAAGACCGCCAGCGCCCAGATCGAGGGCATGCCCACCGACCTGCTGGCAGGCCAGCAGCTGCGGCTGCGGCGCTATGAGCCGCTGGAGCTGCGCTTGCCGCAGTCGAGGGAAAGACCGTAACACCCCCCTGAGGCGCTACGCGCCTTCCCCCCGCTCTTCGCATCGCAAGCGATGCGGGCAGGGGGACGCTGCCAGCGCTGACCGGGGGGACAAGGCAGCCCTTGCACGGCAGCCCTGATGTTGGGCCAGGCCAGTTTTAAGCGCTGCGCAGCTTGCATGCGCCCTTGCTCTGTGGAGAGAAGTGGCTGCAATGTGCTCTTGGTGGTGAGGGATAAGCCAGGGTCGCTAGTCAGGCAACGTGGTGATATCCCCTTTGCTTACCGAGACCCCTTTCGCCAGAGACAGCGAGCAAGGGCCGCCCCGCAGCGAGGCTGTCGTCCCCCTTTAGGGGGAAGCGGCGCAGCCGCTCAGGGGGTGCTCAACTTCAAGCCCCCACAGCTTTCAGCAGCAACCAGGCAGCAAACCCCCACAGCACCACGGCGGCCACGCGCTGGAAGTGGCGGGGTTGCAGCCAGGCGATGCGCCCGCCCAGAAGCACGGCGCCGAAGGCAATCCACAGCGTGCCGATGCCCACCACCAGCAGGGAGAAGCCGCCCATGACACAGGCATAGTTGCTGGCACTCATCCAAGTCTGAGCCGGGAACAACGCCAGCGCAAAAATCACCGCCTTGGGGTTGAGCAAGGTGGCCACCAGCAGCTGGCGCCTGCCAATGGCGGGCACCTGGCTGTTGCCCGGCTGCAGGCTGGCGTAAACCCACAACTCCCAGCCCAACTTGCCGATGTACAGGCCGCTGGCCAGCTGGATGAGCTGCACCAGCCAGGGAGACTCGGTCACCACCACCTGCAGCAGCGCCCCCCAAATGGTGGTGGCTATCAGATAGCCAAGGCATTCGGCCGGTATCAGCTGCCACGAGCTGCGCAGGCCCGAGCGGATGCCCGCCGCCGCCAGCAAGGTGTTGGTGGGGCCGGGCGTGAGCAAGATGGTGGCGATCACCGCAAAAAAAGACCAGTCACTGATAGGCATGCAGGGACAGCAGGGCTGTGCAGAAATGTTGCAGCGCAGCATAGCACCTTTGCTTTCGCACCCTTGATCGCCACCGCAGACAGCAAAAAGCCCGCACGGGGCGGGCTTCTGGCAGGAGGTGTTTACTCAATTTCCTCGTGCAGCTGCGGGGCCGAACGCTTGAAGCCCTTGGTCAGCCAGGCCAGATAGACCAGGCCCACCGCCGCCCAGACCACGCCGGCCTTGAGCGAGGTTTCCTCCACCTCCAGCCACAGCGCGCCAATGGAGGCAAAGCCCAACAGCGGCAGCACGAAAAAGCGCAGGATGTCACGCGGCGTCTTCAAGCGGCCATCGCGAAAACCGTAGCTGCAGATCACCGACAGATTGACGAAGCTGAAGGCCGTCAGCGCGCCAAAGCTGATCAGCGCCACGACGAATTCCAGGCTGAAAAAGCCTGCGCTCAGGCAGATCAGGCCCGCCAGCCAGATGTTGTAGGAAGGGGTATGGCTCTTGGGCTGGATATGGCCAAAGAACTTCTTGGGGAGCACGCCGTCGCGGCCCATCACATACATCAGGCGCGAGACGCCGGCATGGGCAGAGATGCCCGAGGCCATCACGGTGACGATGGCAAAGCTCAGCACCACCGACTGGAAGAAGGCCCCGCCCACCAGCATCAGGATTTCGGGCTGGGTTTCGTCCACCAGCTTGAAGTACTGCGTGGGCGCGCCCGGGAAGTACAGCTGCATGAAATAGGTGGCAAAGACAAAGATCAGGCCCGAGATCAGCGCCGTCAAAAAGATGGCGCGCGGCAGGGTGCGCTTGGTGTCCTTGGTTTCCTCGGCCAGCGAGCTAAGGGAGTCGAAGCCGGTGAAGGAGAAGCACAAAATCGTGGCGCCGGTGATGAGCTTGCCCAGGTCGGCATCGGGGCTCCAGAAGGGCGAAAAACTCCACAGACCCTGGTTGCCGGATTGCTGGGCCAGATCACCCAGGGCGTTCTGGCCGGCCGCCAGCTTGGTATAGATCAGATAGGTGAAAAAGCCGATCACCAGCAGCTGCAGCACCACGATCAGGCTGCTGAAATTGGCCACAAAGCGCACGCCGCGCAGGTTCACCACCACCATCATCAGCGACAGGCCGATGACCCACACCCAATGGTTCACCTCGGGGAACATATCGCTCAGGTAGATGTTGGCCAGCAGGATGTTGACCATGGGCGAGAGCAAATAGTCCAGCAGCGAGGACCAGCCCACCATAAAGCCCGCGTTGGGGTGGAGGGACTTTTGCACATAGGTGTAGGCCGAACCCGAGGACGGGTACTTGCGGATCATGTGGCCGTAGCTGATGGAGGTCAGCAGCACCGCGCCCAGGGCGATCAGATAGGACGTGGGCACATGCTGCAGGCTGTCGCGCGACACCATGCCGAAGGTGTCCAGCAGCGTCATGGGCTGGATATAGGCCAGCCCGATGATGATGACCTGCCACAGCACCAGCGTTTTTTGCAACTGGGCCGTCTTCTGTACGTCAGCAGCCTGCATGTGAATGTCCGTCCTTTTTACAGCGAAGAGAGATCCGTGGCTTGCCGCAGCAGGTCTGTGCTTTCATGTCACACCGCCGCGCAGGGCCATCCCACCGCCACGCGCAGGCGTGCAACGGGGCGCAGTGCCGCAGCACTGGAGGGAATGGTGATGGCTGCCAGCATGTGGCTGCCCAGGGGCGAAAGTGGTGGCATGGGGAAAGCGCCCCAAAAATGGGCAAGCCGGCGAAAAAAGCGCCCGATGATACGGGCAGATGCCAGCCCGTGCCGGCGTGGCCGCAGTTGCACGGCCCCGAGCCTTGGACTTTTGCGGTGTTTGCAGCACTTTGGCCACAGTTGGTGCAGGCCCAGGTGAAGAGGGGCTGCCTTCTTTTGCGCCAGCGCACCATTGCTGTTTCGGCCTAGCCCGTCCCTCTTGCGCCACCTGCCGCCCTCATGCACATTGGCTGTATGGCCTGCCGTGCACGCAGACCGCTTTTTGCCACTTGCCGGAGAACGTACCGTGAACACCGCCCCCATCAACCTCGACAAGCTGCGCAACATCGTCCAGAAATTTGGCAGCACCAGCTTCACCACCTCGCAGGTGGCCAGCGACTACCTGCAAGACGGCGGCCAGATCGATGCCGCGCAGTTTGAAGACCTGCTCAAACGCCATGCCGCCTTGCTGGGCATACGCCCCATGCCCTCCAGCGCCGGAGGCGACACGGTGTGGCTGACGGCCGTCTAATCGGGGCCAGATGGCCGTTAAAGCCACGTTAAAGCGTCGTTTCAGGGCCACCGCCCCATGTTGGGGCAACGTCGTTTTTTAGGCCAAAAAGGCCTGAAAAACACAGCACATCTGCACATGCAGCTCTCTTTTCAGAAGCAATTCGCCTGGGGACATCCCTTGTGTGCAGTTGGCCAACCGGTGGTGGCGCCCAGAGAGCGCCGCTATCATGTGACGAAATGCGTCTGACCGGCACGCATGCGCTTGCCGCATCCGTGCGATCCGCCTCTTTTCCTACGCCGATTTCCATGAGCCAGAAATACCGCCTCGTCACCCGCAGCGATTTCGATGGTCTTGTCTGCGCCATGCTCTTCAAAGAGCTGGACATGATTGACGAGATCACCTTTGTCCATCCCAAGGACATGCAAGATGGCAAGGTGCGCATCACGCGCAACGACATCACCACCAACCTGCCTTTTGTGCCGGGCGCCCATCTGGTGTTTGACCACCATGCCTCGGAAGTGGTGCGCAACCGCGCCTTCCTGGGCAACTACATCATCGACCCGCATGCGCCCTCGGCCGCCCGCGTGGTCTACAAGCACTACGGCGGCAAGGCGCGCTTCCCCTCCATCACCGATGAGCTGATGGAGGCCGTGGACAAGGCCGACTCGGCCCAGTACGCGCTGGAGGACATCCTCGACCCGCAGGGCTGGACGCTGCTGAACTATCTGATGGATGCCCGCACCGGCCTGGGCCGCTTTCGCGAGTTCCGCCTCAGCAACTACGCGCTGATGATGGAGCTGATCCAGCATTGCCGCGACCTGCCGGTGTCACAGGTGCTGCAACTGCCCGATGTGCAAGAGCGCGTGACGCTGTATTTTGAGCAGACGGAGCGCGCCAAGGCGCAAATCCAGCGCTGCGCCACCGTGCACGACAACCTGGTGGTGCTGGACCTGCGCGATGAAGAGCCCATCTGGGCCACCAACCGCTTCATGGTCTATGCGCTGTACCCGCAGTGCAATATTTCCATCCACGTCATGTGGGGCCGGGGCAAGGCCAACACCGTGCTGGCCACGGGCAAGTCGATTCTGGACCGTGGCTGCACCACCAATGTGGGCGAGCTGATGCTGGAATACGGCGGCGGTGGCCACCTGGCTGCAGGCACCTGCCAGGTGTCCTGCGAGGAAGCGGACCAGGTGCTGGCCGCTTTGGTGGCACGCATCACCAGCGACCACCACCAGGCCACACCGGCCTGAAGCGGGCGAGAGCGGGGGCGAAGGCGCGCCATGCGCTATCGTCCAGCCCCATGAATGCATTGCAGGATTTCTGGGGCCCGCTGGCCCTGTCGATGCTGGCCGCCGCGCTGCTGGTGGCTGCAGGCATTGTTCGCGTCTGGCGCGCCCGGCGCCAGCTGCCCCCCACACATACCCAGGCCCCCAGTGCCCAGCGCTTTGCGCTGGGCTATACCGTGGCCGCTTTGCTGTGGCTGGTTTATGGGCTGTGGGCCGGCTACCGCCCCTGGCTGCAGGCCAGCGACCCGGCCTGGCAAATGGCCGTGCACGGCGCCTCACTGTGGTCGCTGCCCTTGTTCATCGCCGCAGTGGCCTGGGCTGCGGCCCTGGCCGTGTGCTGGGCGCTACGCTTTATGAAGCAGGCCGCGCCGCGGCAGCCAAGGGATTAATTGCGCTGCAGCCAGCGCGGCAAACCGGCCCTCATCCCTACCCTCTCCCGCAGGCGGGCGAGGGAGTGATACCGAGGATGTAGGGCTCAGAGAGAAAGGCTCAGGCCTTGTCGTCCACCCCATAACGCTGGCGATAGGCCAGCACGCGCTCGTGGTGTTGCTGCATCTCGCCACCCGCGCCCTGGGCCTGCAGGTATTGCAGCAAATCGGCCAGGGTGGCGATGGTGGCCACCTGCAGCCCCAATTGGTTGCGCACATATTGCACGGCGCTGTGGTCCACGTCCTGGCCGTTTTCCGTGGCCTTTTCCTGGCGGTCCAGGGCAATCGCCACGGCATGGGGGGTGGCACCGGCAGCGCGGATCAAGGCAATGGATTCACGGGCCGCAGTCCCAGCGCTCATCACGTCATCGATGATCAGCACGCGGCCCTTGAGCGGGGCGCCCACCAGGGTACCGCCTTCGCCGTGGTCCTTGGCTTCCTTGCGGTTGTAGGCAAAGGGGACGTTGCGGCCCAGGCGGGCCAGTTCCACGGCCACGGTGGCAGCCAGCGGAATGCCCTTGTAGGCCGGGCCAAAGACCATGTCGAACTCCATGCCGCTGGCCATAATGGCTTTTGCATAGAATTCCGCCAGGCGCCCCATCTTGGCGCCGTCATCGAACAGACCAGCGTTGAAGAAGTACGGGCTCATGCGCCCGGCCTTGGTCTTGAACTCACCAAAGCGCAGCACGCCTGCGTCCACGGCAAACTGCACAAATTCCTGTGCCAGACGATCTTGATCCTGTTGCTGTGCGCCATTGACTACCATGGACTCTTCCTTGTTCAAATTAACCAGCCTCAACCTCAACGGCATCCGTTCCGCCACATCCAAAGGAGTGGAAGCCTGGGTTGCGGCGACCGGCCCGGATTGTATTTGCGTACAGGAAATCAAGGCGCAGGCTGCAGATATTCAGGGCCGCTTCGAGCAGTTGGCCGGCCTGACCGGCTACTTCCACTTTGCCGAGAAAAAAGGCTATTCGGGCGTGGGGGTGTACACCCGCCATGCACCGTCGGATGTGATCGTGGGCCTGGGTTCGGCCGAGTTCGACCCCGAGGGCCGCTATGTGGAGGCGCGCTTTGACACGCCGGCGCGCAAGCTGTCCATCATCAGCGCCTATTTCCCCAGCGGCAGCTCGGGCGAGGAGCGCCAGGGCGCCAAGTTCCGCTTTCTGGCCGAGATGCATGCCCACCTGATGCGCATGAAGGGCGAGCGCGAGTTCATCCTATGCGGCGACATCAACATTGCCCACCGCAAGGAAGACCTGAAGAACTGGCGCGGCAACCAGAAGAACAGCGGTTTCACCCCCGAAGAGCGCGCCTGGATGGACATGGCCCTGGACCCCGTAGCGCCCACGGGCGGCATCGTCGACGTCTACCGCCAGCTGCAGCCGGACACCACCGACGCCTGCTACACATGGTGGAGCAACCGCGGCCAGGCCTATGCCAACAATGTGGGATGGCGCCTGGACTACCACCTGGCCACGCCGGCACTGGCCGCACTGGCCCGCCAGGAGTCCATCTACAAGGGCGAGAAGTTCTCGGACCACGCCCCCATCACCATTGCTTACGACCTCACACTAGGTTGAGTGCTAGGTCCCGCAGATGCCGCATGCCGGCATTCGCAAAAATCAGAGCAACCATCGCTTGCAAGACGCCAATCTCCGCCTGAAAAACGGCTGAGATTGGCTTTCCATACGCATATATTGCTCTTTTATAAATAGCAAAACCCCTTTATTGCACCGTCTGTCCGTGCGCAAAGCTTGATACAACACAAGCTTTGGTGCGCTGCGCCAGCGGCTGCCATGCCTGCCACCGCCCGCCAGGCTGCCGTGCCTCACAGCCTGGCGCTCCGCCGCCGCATGCCAGAGAGTCGCAAGCCGTTGAATTCAAAAGAAGTTCCAGCACACAGCGCGGCGTCCGCATGACCCGAAATCACGCCCACAGAAGCCGGGGTTTGGCAAGCCTGCGGCGGTATTGCCCTCGTCGTTGACAGCTGTACCCATTCTGATTGGGCCGAATTTTCAGAAAATTCTGAAACAGAATGCACGTGGTCTGCCGTCCGGCATTCCCCGATTCGTTTTTTGATTTTGTGAAGGAGTTTCCGCACATGAAGAAGATTCTGATGACTGTGGCCCTGTGCGCCGCTGGTGCTATTGCCGCCCCCGCCATGGCCGCCGACTGCGCGCTGACCGTGGAATCCAACGACGCGATGCAGTTCAACACCAAGAGCATCGACGTGCCCAAGTCCTGCAAGAAGTTCACCGTGACGCTGAAGCACGTGGGCAAGATGCCCAAGACTTCCATGGGCCACAACATCGTGGTGTCCAGCACCGCCGACATGGCTGCCGTGGCAGCCGACGGCATGAAGGCCACGGCCGCTGCTGACTACGTGAAGGCCGGCGACGCCCGCGTGATCGCCCACAGCAAGATGATTGGCGGCGGCGAGTCCACCACCTTCGACATCGATGTGGCCAAGCTCAAGGCCGGCACCGACTACAGCTTCTTCTGCTCCTTCCCCGGCCACTACAGCATCATGAAGGGTGCGTTGAAGTTGATCTAAAGCACCCTGAGCCGCTGCGCGTCTTCCCCCTCTCTGGCTGCGCCGGAGGGGGACGGCACCAGCGCGGCGGGGCGGCCCTTGCGCGGAGCCCTGACATGGGCCTGTGCCAGTTTCGAGCCCCCTTTACGGGCGACACCATGGGTTGGTGACAAAGCCTCTGTACCGTCAGGTGCAGGGGCTTTTTTGCATGCTGGGCCAGCGTAGATCCTTGCTCGCTGTCTTTGACTGAGAGCGTGCCAGTTTCGAGCCCCCTTTACGGGCGACACCATGGGTTGGTGACAAAGCCTCTGTATCGTCAGGTACAGAGGCTTTTTGCATGCTGGGCCACAATCGGCCTTGCTTTTCTCAGAACCTCTCAGAACACTTCCCACGCCATGCTTGCCTACCACACCATCCCCGTCACTGCCTTCCAGCAAAACTGCTCTTTGGTGTGGTGTGACCAGACCCGGGACGCCGCCGTCATCGACCCCGGCGGCGATCTGGAGACCATTTTGTGGGAGGTGGAGCGGCTGGAGTTGCAGCTCAAGGCCATCTGGATCACCCACGCCCACATCGACCATGCGGGCGGCACGGCCGATCTGGCCGAGCAGTTGGGCCTGCCCATCATCGGCCCCCATCCGGGCGACCAGTTCTGGATTGATGGCCTGCCCCAGCAGGGTGCCATGTTCGGCTTTCCGCCATCGCGCCCCTTTGTGCCCACGCGCTGGCTGGCGGATGGCGACAGCGTGAGCATCGGCCAGGAAACACTGGCCGTGCGCCACTGCCCCGGCCACACACCCGGCCATGTGGTGTTTCACGCGCCGCAGATTGAGCGCTGCTTTGTGGGTGATGTGCTGTTTGCCGGCAGCATAGGCCGCACCGACTTTCCCCAGGGCAACCACCAGCAGCTGATCGACTCCATCACCCAGCGCCTGTGGCCCATGGGCGATGCGACGGTGTTCATCCCCGGTCACGGCCCGGAAAGCAGCTTTGGCCGCGAGCGCGCCACCAATCCCTACGTGGGGAACACCTGAGCGACGGCGTCCCGGGCGCCCGGTGTTACAGCATGTGTCCCGTCGGCGACATATTGCTTGATATGCATCAATTTTGTAAGGAAAAGCATCCTTTATCTGACGTAAGGCAGTGCGCGCAAGAACTAGCATCGTTGCATCCGTGTGGCGATTTTCACTCTTGCGAGGAGCACCTATGGCGTCTACATCCGCACCTGAAACCGGGCCGATCACCTCCAAACCGGAGCCTGATTCCAATAAAAAACTTGCTTACCTTCTTCTAGGCCTGGTGCTGTATGGCATCGTGCTGGCCCTGCCCCAACCTGCCGGACTGACCGACTCGGGTCAGGTGGCCCTGGGCCTGCTGGTCCTGGTGGTGGTGCTGTGGATCAGCGAATGCGTCTCCCCTGCCAACAGCGCCGTGGTGCTGACCGGCGCCGCCGTGCTGGGGCTGATGGGCACCTCCCTCACCGAGGGCGGCAAGGTCATGAACTCCTCGGCCGCCCTGACCACCATGCTCAGCGGCTTCTCCTCCACCGCCGTGCTGCTGGTGGCCGCCGCGCTGTTCCTGGCCGTGGCACTCAAGCACACGGGGCTGGACAAGCGCATCGCGTTGATCGTGATGAGCAAGATCGGCGTCTCGCCTGCCCGCCTGGTGCTGGGCGCGATGATCGTCGGCTTTGTGCTGGCCCTGTTCATCCCGTCGGCCACGGCCCGCGTGGGTGCGGTGATCCCCATCATGATCGGTATCACTGCCGCCCTGGGTCTGGCGGTGAACAGCTCGCTGGGCGCCACCTTGATGATCGTGACGGCCAGCGCCTGCTCCATCTTCAACATGGCCATCAAGACCGGTGCTGCGCAGAACATCATCAGCCTGAACTTCATGCAGGAAGCCTTTGGCCACAACGTGACCTGGGGCCAGTGGTTCATCACCGCCCTGCCCTTCACCCTGGGCATGAGCGTGGTGCTGTTTTTTGCAGCACTGTGGATTCTCCGTCCCCAAGTGCCCGCCGGTGAAGACATGGTCGGCAAGCTGCGCCAGCAACTGGCCGAGCTGGGCCCGGTGACCGGTCCCGAAAAGCGCCTGATCGCCGTGGCGGCCCTGCTGCTGGTGATGTGGTCCACCGAAGGCATGCTGCATCCCTTCGACACCACCACCACCACCCAGATCGGTATTGCCCTGCTGCTGATGCCCAAGATCGGTGTGATGCACTGGTCGCAGGCCGAAAAGCTGGTGCCCTGGGGCACGATCGTGCTGTTTGCCGCCTCCATCTCCCTGGGTAATCTGCTGTCCAAGACCGGCGCTGCCGGCTGGCTGGCACAGCAAACGCTGGGCCAGATGGGCCTGTCCGTGCTGCCCGTGGTGGCCGTGATTGGTGCGCTGTCGGTGTTCAGCATCGTGCTGCACTTGGGCTTTGCCTCGGCCACCGGCCTGGCCAGCACGCTGATCCCCATCATGATCGCGTTCACCCAGACCCTGCCCGTCAGCACCGAAACCGCTTTCGGCATCGTCATGATCCAGAGCTTTGTGGTGTCGTTTGGCTTCATCCTGCCCACCAACGCTCCGCAGAACATGCTGTGCTACGGCACCAATGCCTTCAGCACCGCGCAGTTCGCCAAGGTGGGCATTGTGGTCACGCTGGCCGGTCTGGGCCTGATCTTGTTGTTGTCCTCCACGTTGTGGCCTTGGATGGGAGTGCTGTAAATGGGCGCGCATATTGGCATCATTGGCGCCGGCCAGGTCGGCGCCGCAGCGGGTTACTTGCTGTCGGCTACGCCCGGCATCAGCCAGATCACCCTGGTGGACCAGAACGCTGCCCGCGCGGCCGGTGAGGCCGCCGACATCGGCCACGCCGCTGCCTTTGGCACGGCTGCCCGCGTCAGCGAAGGCGATTACGCCGACCTGGCAGGCGCCTCGGTGGTGGTCATCACCGCCGGCGCCAGCCTCAAACCCGGCCAGACCCGGCTGGAGCTGCTGCAGCAAAACCTGAAGATGACGGACACCATCATCGGCCAGGTGCTGAAGGTGGCGCCTGACGCCGTGCTGCTGTTCGCCACCAACCCGGTGGACGTCATGCCCGCCATCGCTGTGCACCGCTACGGCCTGCCGCCGGGCCGGGCCATCGGCACGGGCTGCTCGCTGGACTCCATCCGCTTCCGCGACCGGCTGGCCGACTACCTGGGCGTGGCGCCCCCCGCCATCCACGCCTATGTGCTGGGTGAGCATGGCGACTCGTCCGTGCCCAACTGGAGCAGCGCCTGGGTGGCCGGCATGCCGGTGACGGACTTTGCCGCACAGCTGGGTCGCCCCATCGATGCCGCCATGCAGCTGCAGATTGCGGAAGACGTGCGCACCTCGGCCTACCGCATCAAGGAAGGCAAGGGCGTGTCCAACTTCGGCATCGGTGGCTGCATTGCCCGCCTGGTCAAGGCCATCGTGGCCGATGAGCAGTCGGTGTTTGCCGTCTCCACCTGCATGCCCGAGCTGCTGGGCGTGCGCGACACCTGCGTCTCCCTGCCCCACCTGATCAGCGCACGCGGCGCCTCTGCCCCGTTCATGCCTTCCATGAACGAGACCGAGACCGAGGCCTTGCGCGCCAGCGCGGCCCTGCTCTCCACCACCATCGCCGGCGGACTGCAACTGCTGTAAACAGACTTCATCGCTGTATGGCCGCCTTGTTTGGAGGCGGCCATACAGCGCTTGATGCTTTGTTGCGTGCCCTTGCCGTACGCCAGTACTGTCAGCGGGCACGCGTCGCGCCTCAACCGCTGTCTGACCGTTGTGGGGAGGAATTCAATGCCCAATACAAACCCAGGCCCGCTCCGGCCGACAGCCCCTCACCCCACCCTCTCCCCGAAGGGGCAAGGGAGTAAGCCCAGGACACGGCGCGTAAAACTGGTGCTGCCCATGTCAGGGCTGCCGCGCAAGGGCCGCCCCGCCGCGCTGGCAGCGTCCCCCTGCCCGCGAGCGAAGCTAGCGAAGAGCGGGGGGAAGGCGCCAAAGGCGACTCAGGGGGGTGTCATCGCTTCCGCGATGCCTCATACAAGCCTTGCACACGCGGAATATTGCGCTCCAGTTCGCGTATGCGATCCGGCCCCGTGGGATGGGTGGAGAGAAAACCCACACCACCCTCCCCCGTGGCCTCCCCCATCTTGCGCCACAGCGTCACTCCGGCCTGGGGGTTGTAGCCGGCGCGCGCGGCCAGCTCCAGGCCGACCAGATCGGCCTCGCTCTCGTCGCTGCGGCTGAAGCGCAGGCTCAGCAGCTGGCTGCCCATCTTGGCGGCCAGATTGCCCAGATCACCCAGACCCAGCAGCTGCGCACCCAGCGACAGGCCGATATTGGTGGCCGAGTTCTTGGCCATCTGCTCGCGCGAATGCTCACGCAGCGCATGGGCCATTTCGTGGCCCATGATCATGGCCACCTCGTCATCGTTGAGCTGGAGTTTTTCCAGAATGGCGGTGTAGAAGGCGATCTTGCCGCCGGGCATGCAAAAGGCGTTGATTTCCTTGCTGCCAATCAGGTTCACCTCCCAGCGCCACTGCGCGGCACGCGGGTTCCACTGTGCGGCATAGGGAATCAGGCGCTGGGCAATGGCCCGCAGGCGCTGCAGCTGCGGGTTGCTGGTCGCAGCCAGCGCGCCCTGGGACTTGGCTTTTTGCAGCAACTCCTGGTATTGCTGGCCGGCGGCCTGTTCCAGGTCTTCCGCCGGAATGAGCTTGCGCAGACCCGAGGAACTGCCCACGTTCACCTGTGCCCAGGCACCGCCGCTGCCCGCCCATGCTGCCCCGGCCACCAAGGCCTGCAGAAAGCCACGGCGGGGCGCATGACAGTCACAAGCCGCAGCCAGTGGCGGCGTCCATTCCACATCACGGGCAATGCGAGGGATCGGCATAAGACAGCAGGGCTCCGGAAATCAACAAGAGCCCCGGATTGTGCCGCCAAACCCCAAGGGGCTGGCTAGGCCATGGCTTGTGCCACCGGCCGCTGCCGGGCACTGCGCACCTCGGCCGCCACCACCACCATCAGGCCAGCCAGCACGGCCAGCAGGCCCAGCCAGGCCGCCAGCGGCTGGCGCTCGCCCACGATCCACACCGCCAGCAAAAAAGCGGCCATGGGCTCGACCAGGGACAGCGTCACCCCCGTAGGGCCGGAGATATGGCGCAGGCCTATGGAGAACAACAAATGGGCAACACCGGACACCACCAGGCCCAGATAAACCACCACCAGCAGCGCCGACAGCGACCACTGCGGCGCACCCGCCTGCAGCCAGGCCACGGGCGCTGCCAACAGTGCCGCCCCGGTGAACACATAGCAATTGACCACCTTGGGCGCCATATGGCTGACCAGGCGCTTGTTGATCAGCGCATAGCCCGCATAGGACAGCCCCGCCAACAAACACAGCAGCAACCCATGCCACGAGATGCTGCTGCCTCCGCCCTTGCCCGCCACCATGGCCGCCCCCCCGGCCACGCTGACCAGCGTACCCAGCCACCACAGGGCGGACAGCGGCGCGCGCAGCACCAGGGCCTGCAGCAGACCGGCCCAGATGGGGCTGCTGCCAATGGCCACGGCCGTGCCCACACCCACGCCCGCCAGGCGCAGGCCTTCATAGAAGAACACGCTGTAACCACCAATGCCCACCGAGGCCCAGACAAACCACGACCAGCGCAGGCCGGCCGCGCGCGGTCGCAGCACTGGAAGCTGCGAGCGGCCGCGCACAGACCACCACAGCCACCCCAGCAAAAACACACTGGCCACGCCCAACTGGGCGGCCCCCACCCAAAACGGCGACAAGCCGGCCGCCCCCAGATGCTGGGCCGTTCCACTGGAGCCCCACAACACACCCGCCAACGACACCAGGGCCACGCCCAGGGTGGAAGCGGAAAAAACAGACGATTTCATGCCTCGCATGATGCCGCCGCACCATTTTTGCAACTATCGAGCGACTCTGGTGGTGAGATGAAGCACCCCCTGTGCCGCCTGCGGCGTCCTCCCCCTCTCTGGCTTCGCCGGAGGGGAACGGCAGCAGCGCGGCGGGGCGGCCCTTGCACGCTGCCCTGACTTGGGCCGCGCCTGCGCAGATGCTCTGAGCGATGCCCAGCACTTGCACGCTATAAAGCAGCCTGTTTAAAGAGGAATCAACCTCAAATGCAAGCGAGAAGAGCATCGCTGCAAAGCTACCCTTCCCAGGGAAGGCGCTGCGCGCCTCAGGGGGTGACCGCTCGCAAACTGCGAGCGCCTACCCCCCGCTCCCGCCGCAGCGCATAAGCCAGGGCACTGGCACTGCGGTAGCCACAGCGCAGCGCCGTGGTCTCCAGCAACTGCCCCTGGGCCAGCTGCTGCTGGGCCGCGTCCAGCCGCAGGCCACGCAGCCAGGCCTGGGGTGGCCGGCCTGTCAGCTCCACAAAGCGGGCATGAAACTGCTGCACGCTCAAGTGGCACAGCGCAGCCAGCCGGGCCGTGGGCCAGTCGGCATGCAAGGCGGCCTGCACCTGCTGGGTGAGCCAGGCCAGGTCCAATGCACGGCGCTGCAGCAAGCCGGGGGCCTCCAGCACCAGGGCCAGCTGGGCCGCCGCGCTGATGGGGTGCAAAGCCAATGCCGGTGCGCGTAGCGCGGTGGGCACGGCAAAGCGCCGACCCCGGTCCAATCCCGGGCCGGCGGGCACATCGATCACCTGCACCCGGGTACCGGGCTGGGCCAGATAGCCATGGGCAGCCCCAGCGGGAATCAGCATGCCGCAGGCCGCATCCACATAACTGGCATGGCCGTTCAGCTCCAGCTCCATGCGGCCCTGCAGCGCATAGAGGATTTGCGCGTGGTCGTGGGCATGGGACTGGTGCTCGCCGCTGTAGCGGCGCACCGAGCTGCTGGGCGCATCCAGTGCGGCAGCGATAGCGGGTGTGCGGGTGGTGGCCATGGTGGTGCAATCGGGTCTTCCATGGTAGCGCGCACTGCGGCCAACAGGCATCGCGGGATAATGGCCCTCAGCCTTTTGCCGCCCACCCATGTCCGAACCTTCCTCCTCTGCCGCACCGGCCACGCCTTCCGCTCCCCACGCCCCCACCCATCCACCGCGCCGCAGCTGGGCACAGACGCTACGCGTCTATGCCGAGCCGGCCAGCCTGCGCATGCTGGCCCTGGGCTTTTCGGCCGGCCTGCCCTTGCTGCTGGTGCTGGGCACGCTGTCTTTCTGGCTGCGCAAGGCCGGGGTGGAGCGCGCAACCATCGGCTATATGAGCTGGGTGGGCCTGGCCTATGCCTTCAAATGGGTGTGGGCGCCCCTGGTGGACAGGCTGCCGCTGCCAGTGCTCAAGCGCCTGCTGGGACGGCGACGCAGCTGGTTGCTGCTGGCGCAATGCCTGGTGATGGGCGGTTTGCTGGGCATGGCTTTTACCGACCCCCAGCAAGACCTGGCACGCATGGCCTGGTGCGCGCTGGCCGTGGCCTTTGGCTCGGCCACGCAGGACATTGCGCTGGATGCCTACCGCATCGAATCCGCCGATGCGGACCGCCAGGCCGCGTTGGCCGCCACCTACCAGACGGGCTATCGACTGGCCATGATCTGGGCCGGCGCCGGCGTGCTGTGGCTGGTGGCCCTGGCACTGCACAACGGCGATGCGGCCTACCAGCTTTCGGCCTGGCGCCTTGCCTACTGCGCCATGGCGGCTTCCATGCTGGTGGGCGTGCTCACCGTGCTGCTGTCCCCCGAACCCAAGGCCCTGCCCCAGGCACCGGCGCGCAATCTGATCGAATGGCTGGAGGAGGCCCTGGTGGCCCCGTTTGCCGACTTTGTGCGCCGCTATGGCGCGCAGGCCTTTTTGATCCTGGCGCTGATTGGCATCTACCGCATCAGCGATGTGGTGATGGGCATCATGGCCAACCCTTTTTATGTGGACATGGGCTACACCGAGGCCGAGGTGGCCACGGTGAGCAAGGTGTTCGGCGTCATCATGACGCTGCTTGGCGCCTTTATCGGCGGCGTGATTTCCATGCGCATCGGCGTGATGCGGGTGCTGATGCTGGGCGCCGTGCTGTCGGCCTCCAGCAATCTGCTGTTTGCCTGGCTCAGCACCCGGGGCCATGATGTGCTGGGCCTGACCCTGGTGGTCAGCGCCGACAATCTGGCCAGTGGCATTGCCTCGGCGGCCTTCATCGCCTACCTGTCCAGCCTGACCAATGTGCAGTACTCGGCCACGCAATACGCGCTGTTCAGCTCCATGATGATGCTGGCCCCCAAATGGCTGGCGGGCTTTTCGGGCGCCTTTGTGGACGTCCATGGCTATGCCCCGTTCTTCATCAGCACCGCCGCCCTGGGGCTGCCGGTGCTGCTGCTGGTGGCGCTGGCATCGCGCCTCAGCCCCAAAAGGTGAAGCGCCCCCGGGCCGCGCGACAGAGCCCTTGCGCACGGCCCCGGCTTGGGTGAGCCTCAGGCGCGATCGCCCGCGCAGCGCGGCCGGTGATTTACCTGTGCTTTACCGTCAGGACAAGCGCCGGTGACGCAAGCCTGCCATGCTGGACAGCTAGATTTTTGTGCGCCTGCATACACTCCCACTCCATGAGCACTTACCAACTGCTGATGATTGAAGACGATGCCCGCCTGGCCCAGATGGTCAGCGAGTATCTGGGCCAGAACAGCCTGGCCGTCATCCACTGCGCCGATGCCAGCAGCGGCCTGCAAAGGCTGCAGCCCAGCGACCCGGCCGATCTGCCCGACCTGGTGATCCTGGACCTGATGCTGCCCGATATGGACGGCCTGGAGGTCTGCCGCCGCCTGCGTGCCCTGCCCGGCAGCGCCGCCCAGGTACCGGTGCTGATGCTGACCGCCAAGGGCGACCCCATGGACCGCGTGATCGGCCTGGAAATGGGGGCAGACGACTACCTGCCCAAGCCCTTTGAGCCACGCGAGCTGCTGGCGCGCATCCGCGCCATCTTGCGCCGCCGTGGCAACGAAAACACGCCCGCAGCCCAGACCACACCGGTGCTGCGCTTTGGCTCGCTGGAAATCGACCGCGATGCCCGCACCATCGCCGTGGCCGGCCAGCCCAGCGAGCTGACCAGCTACCAGTTCGACCTGCTGGTGGCCCTGGCCGAGCGCGCCGGCCGCGTGCTCACCCGCGACCAGATCATGGAAGCCGTGCGCGGCCGCGAGCTGGAGGCGTTTGACCGCTCCATCGACGTGCACATGGGCCGCATCCGCGCCGCCATCGAGGCCGACCCCAAGGCCCCCAAGCGCATTCTGACGGTGCGCGGTGTGGGTTATGTCTTCGCCAAACAACAGGACTGATATGGGACACCCCCCTGAGTCGCCGGCGGCGCCTTCCCCCCGCTCTTCGCGAGCTGCGCTCGCGGGCAGGGGGACGCTGCCAGCGCGGTGGGGCGGCCCTTGCGCGGCAGCCCTGGCCTGGGCCGTGCCAGTGGCTGCCCCTTGTATGACTCCTTCCCCCGCCGGGGGAAGGCGGGGATGGGAGCTTGACCCCGCTTCCTCGTCCCTTTGGGGAGAGGGTGGGGATGAGGGGCCTGCGGCGAAGCGCAGCGCCATGCACCACCTATAGGAGCACCTCACATGTTCCAGGCTTTTTCCCGGCGTCTGTATTTGCGCATCTGGCTGGCCGTAGTGCTGGGCGTGGCCATTCTGACCCTGCTGGTGGGCTGGGCCTGGAAGGAAGCCAGCGAGCTGAATGCCCAGACCCAGGCCAACCCACCCGCCCGCGAACTGGTGCTGACCGACAGCGTGGGCAAGGTGATCGCACGCGGCAACGCCACGCGCGCGCCCATGCCGCCGCAAGAAGGCATACTTTTTGATGTGCTGACCCCCGATGGCGAGCTGCTGCAGCTGCACCTGGCCCCGCGCACCGAGCGCGCGGACCGCGGTGAACGCGGTGGGGGCCGGGGTGAGCGGGGCGAACGTGGGGAGCGCGGCGGCCGGGGCGAACACCATCCCCCAGGCGGCTACACGGCCTTCTGGCTGCGCCCGCCCTTTGGCTTTTTGTGGATGCTGGGCCTGGTCGGTGTGGCCGTGGCCGTGGGCGTGTTCCCCATCATCCGCCGCCTGCTCAAACGCCTGGAGAATCTGCAACGCGGCGTGCAACGCTTTGGCGAAGGCGATCTGTCGGTGCGCGTGCCCACCAAGGGCAACGATGAGGTGGCCGATCTGGCCCGCCAGTTCAACGCCGCAGCCAGCCGCATCGAAACCCTGGTCACCTCACACAAAACGCTGCTGGCCAATGCCTCGCACGAGCTGCGTTCCCCGCTGACACGCATCCGCATGGGCCTGGAGCTGATGGGCAATGGCCAGCCCTCGGCAGCGGCCAAGGCCGAGATACTGCGCAATATCAGCGAGCTCGATCAGCTGGTGGACGAAATCCTGCTGGCCAGCCGCCTGGAAACCAAGGAGGCCGATGTGGGCACCGCCGAATCGGTGGACCTGATCGGTCTAGCCGCCGAGGAATGCGCCCGCGTGGACGCCGAGCTGGACCTGCAGGACATCGACGCCCTCGAAGTGCAAGGCGTAGCCAAGCTGCTGCGCCGTGCCGTGCGCAATCTGCTGGAAAACGCCCGCCGCTACAGCCACGGCAACATCACACTGACCCTGGCGCGCGATGGGCATATGGCGCTGATCCGCGTGCAAGACCATGGCCCCGGCGTGCCCGCCGGGCAGCGCGAACGCATCTTTGAAAAGTTCTACCGCCTGCCCGGCGCCAGCGAACGCTCCGGCGGTGTGGGCCTGGGCCTGTCCCTGGTGCGCTCCATCGCCGAGCGCCACGGCGGCAGCGTACATGCCGCAGAGCGCACCGATGGAGAGGCGGGAGCGTGTTTTGAGCTGCGCTTGCCGCTGTAAGAGCGTGTTCACGATCGCTACGCAGGCGCGTTGAAGCGCAATCGGGAGGAGTTCGAAGTGATGGAGCGCAGCTTGCACCCGTGTGCAAGCAAGCTTCAACGCGAAGAAATCGCCCGATTTCGCTCCAACCCTTCGGGCCAGTGGCTTTGCGGGCGGTCTACGGTGTTGCGAATCCTCGCAATAGCACGGCTATTGCTGCGGTATCGCGCCTTGTATCCCATCCCACAAAGACACTGGCGCGTCGCGAGGAGATCGTAAACACGCTCTTAGAACGTGTTTACGCGCTCTGCGCAGCTTGGATGCGTCTCGCTTCCACCGCCTTGATACCACCGTAGAAGCTGACCAGGGCAAAGATGTAGAACAGATTGCCGCTGTTATGGGCAAAGAAAACCTGGGTCCAGCCAAAACCAAAGTAAGCCAATGGCAACAATGAGGCGGCTATCCGCAGCGCCATTATGCCCGCTTGGTCCTCGACCAGTACCGCAGCCAAACGCTGGCGTGTAGGCCAAAAAACCGTCAGCGGAATGGTATAAAACAGCAGCAGCAGGACCAGCCCCAACGCGCCTCGTTTGACCCACATGTCCAAGATTTCATTATGGGCATGACCATATTTCATCACCGAAGGATGCGCCAGGCCCTGATCAACCAGGGCTTGCTTACCGATGATCACACCTTGCGTACCCCAACCCACTACAGGCTTGGCCTTAATCATGCGCCAAGCTAATCTCCATTGCTCCAAACGCTGCCCAATCGACGTCGCTGCAAATTGTTGAGGCTGTGTCTCATATTGGTGCAACTGCGTTAGCCCTTGCTCCATCCGCTCTTCGTATTTCTTTCCATAAGGAATGAGGACGGCCGCCATCAACACACCCACGGCCACCACCGTGGCCAAGGCCAGCTTGGCACGGCCATTGCGGAACAGCGCCCACAGCATCACCACCAGCAGCATGGGTGCCACCACCCAGCCCCCTCGGGTTTCAGACAACAACGAGGCCAGCACACCGCAGGCACCATACAGCCACAGCAGCAACGACTGCTTCCAGCCACGACCGTTGAACAGTGCAAAGCACCAGGTCGCCAGCCCCATGTACATGGCAAGATCGCCATACTGGATGGCATTGGTAAAGCCCGTGGCCTTGACCATCTCTTGCACCAGGTATTGGTAGGCAGCCACCCCCAGCGCCCCCACGCTGCCAGCAGCCAGGCCCCATTGCAGCTTGCCTGCTGGCACACCCACCAGGCCCAACACGGGCAAGCAAGCGGCTGCCAACCAGTATTTCGGCCAATAATCCGAGCCGGTCCAGGACCACCAGCCATCAAAGCTCATGCCCCAGAGCAGCCCCATGGCAAGCAAAATGCCCCCTAATGCGATGCCTGCGCCACAGCTTGCGCCACGTCGGAGCAGCCCCACGCCAGCCAGCGAGAAAATCACCAGCCCCACTGCCCCATACGAATATCCCGATGGAACAGTCAACGCCAAAGCGAACAGCAAGAAGGCACAAAAGCCGACTCCTGCGCTTACGCTCTTTCCGTACATAGTTTCGCCCTTGATCACATCTGCCGGTTTTGTTTGCATGCCCAGCCTACCTATTGTCTATATCAACCTTGCCAAGGACACCGAGCGCCAGGCGCGCATGGCATCCCAAATGCTGCAAATGGGTTTGGCCGCCACACGCCTGCCCGCCGTATGGTGGGCCGATCTTCCCGCTGAAATACAGGAGCGGCATCATAGTGCGCCTCTCACCCAGTCGCAGTATTTCAAGCCACTGGGCAATGGCGAAAAAGGTTGTTACAGCAGCCATATGGCCGCATGGCGTCAGCTCCTGGCCAGCGACGCCCCCGCTATGGTGGTGTTTGAAGACGATGTGCGCCTGCTGCCCACGCTGCCGCAGGCCTTGCAAGCCATTGAACAGCTGCCTCCAGAGCGCTGGGATTTGATCAAGCTCTTTGGCCGCGCCCAGGAAAAGGTCGCCAGCCGCCGCCCTCTGCCCTCCACTGTTTTGGAACTCATCACCTACCGCCGCGTGCCCAGCTTTGCTGCCGGCTATGTGGTCAGCCGCAGCGGCGCGCAAAAAATGCTGGACAGCCGCGTGCCGTTCGGGCGGCCCGTGGATGTGGACATGCGCTTCTGGTTTGAAAACGGGCTGCGTGTCTTCGGCGTTCACCCTTCGGTGATTGCACTGGACGACACCAGCGAAGTCAGCAGCATCTGGCAACAGCGCGAAGGGCCGCTGCAGTTCAGCCAGCGCCTGCGCAAGCTGCGCATGAAATGGCAGCTGACCTGGGGCAATGCGCGGGCCAAGCCCCCGCAGGCAGCAGACATCTGCTGATCTACCCCCGGGCTTAGAGCACGCTCTTAACTGCCCGCATGCGGCAGCAAATCCTGGTAGTGCTGCCACATCTGTTCCCGGCCATAGGAAGACAGCGCTTTCTGCCGCGCGGCCTGGCCGAGTTGGGCCGCGAGCGCGCTGTCCCGCAGCACGCGCAGCAAAGCCTCTGCCAGCGCAGCGGCATCCTCATGGGGAACCAGCAAGCCGTCCACGCCATGGCGCACCACGGCCTGCATGCCCGACACCTGCGTGGCGATGCAGGCACAGCCTGCGGCCATGCCTTCCACCAAGGCCAGGGGCATGCCTTCCCAGTGGGTGGACAAGACCATCACCTGGGTCTGGGCCAGACGCTGGGGCAGATCGGCCACATTGCCCAGAAACTGGACTTGCGTCCCCAGCCCCAGCTCGTCCACCAGCGCTTCGGCGCGCTTGCGCAGCCGCTGGCTGCCAGCACCCGCCAGGTACAACCTTGGCGTCATGCCTTGCGCGCGCAGCAAGGCCAAGGCCCGAATCAAGGTGGCATGGTCTTTTTGGCGTGCAAAACGCGAGGCCATCAAAATGGCGGGCTCCCGCGCGCTCCACGATGCAGTCAGCAGCGCCTCGGGGAAACGTGCCAGATCGATGCCATTGGGGATCGCCATGCACTTCTCTGGCGGGAAACCCCGCTCCGCCAAACTCTCCCGCACACCTTCGGACACACCGATGCTGGCCTGGGTATGGGGCATCAAGGCCAGCGCCTGCTTCAATCGCCGCGGGGTATAGCGCTCACGCGAGTTGTGCTCCACATGGAAAACATGGGGCACCTCTTCCGCCACTGCGGCCTGGCGGCCCCAGATATGGTCGCTGAAGCCATGGGCAAAGACCACATCGGGCTTCCAGGCCCGGATGATCTTGCGCAGCTCCCACACGGTCCACAGGTGCAAGAAGTTCGACACCACTTGCACCTTCAGCCCTTGCTCCCGCAGCTGCTGCACGCGTTGGTCGGTGGTATTGCGTTTGCGGCGCAGCACCAGCAACACCTCCATGTTTCCCGTTTGCTGCGCTGCCAGGCACAGATCCACCGCCACCTGCGTGGCACCCGAAAAACCGCCCGTGACGAAGTGCAGCAATCGCAGCGGCTGTGGGCGGGCTTGCACTGCTGCAGTGGATGTCATGTTTTGCATTCTTTCAGCCGAAGCATCCTGTTTTTTCAGTCAATCAAGCGAGAGGCGCCTGTACAGTGCAAGCCTCATCGCAATGTGGGCACCATGAAACGAATCCCAGCCAGCTTATTTAAAGGCGTTCTGCAGCTTGTGCGGCCCCACCACCTCCAAAGCGGTGCGGGCTATGAATTGCCAGCCCCTTATGTATCTGGCGGTGCCGAACAGCCGCTGCAGAAAGCACCGGAGATTCCCAAGATCATCTGGACTTACTGGAACCAGGTGCAGCCCGACGCCTTTGTGTGCGAATGCATACAGAGCTGGCGACAGCAATGCCCGGATTATGAAGTTCGCCTGGTGCACCCCGGCAATGTGGACGACTATGTCCAACGCGGAGAGCTGCCGGAGTCATTTTTGGCGCTGCATCCTACCAAGCAATCGGACTGGATGCGTTTGTACCTGGTGGCACGCCATGGCGGTTTCTGGCTGGATGCCAGCACCCTGCTGACCCAGTCGCTGGACTGGATGCATGCGCAGTTGCCACAGGCCGTCGAGTTCACCGGTTTTTACCTGGAAAAATTCACCCAGGACCCGCACTTTCCCGTCATTGAAAGCTGGGCATTCGGGGCGCTGCCAGGGGCTTCTTTTATTGTGGCCTGGCAAAAAGAGTTTCACCGTGCACTGATCGAAGAAGGCAGCGCGGCCTATCTGCAGCGCCTGCAAGCGCTGCCCAATTGGGCAGCCTTGCAGCAAGGCATTCGAGACCCGCATTACCTACTGATTCACATCACGGCACAGCAGGTGCTGCGCCAGCAAGGCGGTGCACCTATGGCGCTTTTCAAAGCGGAAGACACTGCCTACTACTACCACCACTCCTTGCGCTGGAAATGGTATTTGCTGTACCCCATGCTGTGCCTGGTGGGCGCTCCCAGGCTATCGGCGCCCATCATCAAGCTGCGCGGCGGGGAGCGCCGCCATTTCACTGAAATGTTCAAGCTGCATGGCGGCGCAGTCCCCGGGAGCATCTGGCAGCGCAGCTTTGCGCAAGCTTGAGCCGGCCTGACTGCAAGCTTGCAGCGGGGTTCAATGCCCGCCCGCAAACACCTCGCCCGCCTTCAGGCGGTAGAGGGTGCCGCAGTAGGGGCACTTGGCTTCGCCGGTGTGGGCCACATCCAGATAGACCTTGGGGTGGTTGTTCCACAGCTTCATATCGGCCTTGGGGCTGGGGCAGTAGACGCCACCTTGGGCGTTCAGGTCCTTGGCAGCCAGTTCAATGACGGCGTTGGTGCTCATTTTCTCGTGTCTTTCTCTTGATGTTTGAATGGGGTAAGGCCCCTGCATCAGCGCCCGCCAAGTCAGGGGCACCGCGCAAGGGCCGCCCCGAAGCGCTGGTGCCGTTCCCCTCCCGCGCAGCGAGAGAGGGGGAAGCGGCGCAGCCGCTCAGGGGGTGATTTTCACACCTTGGTCAACCAGTGCGCGTACTTGGAATTGCGGCCGTTGACGATGTCGAAGAAGGCGCTCTGGATTTTTTCGGTGATGGGGCCACGGCGGCCTTCGCCGATTTGCAGGCGGTCCACTTCGCGGATGGGGGTCACTTCGGCGGCCGTGCCGGTGAAGAAGACTTCATCGGCAATGTAGAGCTCGTCGCGCGTGATGCGCTTTTGCACCACTTCCAGGCCCAGGTCCTTGCAGATGTGGAACACGGTGTTGCGGGTGATGCCGTTCAAGGCACCTGCGGACAAGTCGGGCGTGTAGACCACACCGTCCTTGACCACAAAGATGTTCTCGCCCGAGCCCTCGGAGACGAAGCCGGCAGCGTCCAGCAAAATCGCCTCGTCGTAGCCGTCGTCCAGGGCCTCGGTGTTCGCCAGGATGGAGTTGGTGTAGTTGCTCACCGTCTTGGCCTGGGTCATGGTGATGTTCACATGGTGGCGGGTGTAGCTGGACACGCGCACGCGGATGCCGCGTTGCATGCCTTCCTCGCCCAGGTAAGCGCCCCAGGCCCAGGCCGCCACCATCAGGTGGATGCTGTTGCCCTTGGGGGAGACGCCCAGCTTGCGGTCGCCAATCCAGGTCAGCGGGCGCAGATAGCAGGATTTGAGGCCGTTGGCCTTGACCACGTCCACATGGGCCTGGTTGACCTGCTCCTGGGTAAAGGGGATCTGCATGCGCAGGATCTTGGCGCTGTTGAACAGGCGCTGGGTATGGTCTTGCAAGCGGAAGATGGCCGGGCCGCTCGCAGTTTCGTAGGCGCGCACGCCTTCAAAAGCGCCGCAGCCATAGTGCAGCGTATGGGTCAACACATGGACCTTGGCGTCGCGCCACTCCACCAGTTGGCCATCCATCCAGATCTTGCCGTCACGGTCGGACATCGAAGGAACTACGGGGCTCATACCACTCCTGCTTCAGAAGAAAAGGGCTTGCGGGTCAAAGCAGCATTCTAGGGCGGTGGCTGCCTACAGAGGCCATGCCATACCGCGCCAGGCGACCGCGTGCCCGGCGCTGGCAGCACCCATGTGGCTCAAGGATTCGCGGGTGGCAGTGCAGCAGGCTCGGCAGCCCCAGGCTCCTGCGCTGCCTCGGAGGCGGCGGGCTGGGGGCGCTGCAACGTCCACTTCATCAATCGGCCACCGACGAATTCACAGGTCACATGCGAATCCGTGCCATCGGTCCAGCGGAAGATCTCAGGGTCCTGGCCTTCTTCGGACATGCGCAGGCCCAGCGAGCGCGTCATGGCGATCACATGCATCAGCGTGACCTTGGGCTTGAGCTTGATGTTGAGCATGATGGCGCTGCCCACATAGCCTATGGGGCGCTGGGAGGCGCGGCGCATGATGGTCATCAGGCGGGTGAAGTGCAGCAACAGCGTCATCAAGGTGCCGCCGCCGACCGCCGCCACGCCCATCCAGCCATAGGAGCGGTGGGCGGCGTAAAACAGAATCGCCAGACCGACTGGCACAACAAACTTGCGGAAATTCATGCGCCCTATTGTCCAACAGGGGGAATGACCGCCGGTTGCGGGCAGTGCGTACCCCTGCGGGGGCTTTGCCATTACCAGAAAAAACAGAGCACTCTGCGCGCTTCTGTGTTTGATTTCAGATACTTTTCACCCTGAAATTCAAGCCATACAGGCTATAGGCGCTCTGCTTTTTGCATCACTCCAGACCGCGCACGATCTGCATGGCCTCGTCCACCCGCTCCACGGCGTGGATAGTGAGGCCGGCAATGGCTTTCTTGGGCGCATTGGCCTTGGGCACCACGGCCACCGTGAAGCCCAGCTTGGCGGCCTCTTTCAGCCGATCCTGGCCACGCGGCGCGGGGCGCACCTCGCCGGCCAGGCCCACTTCGCCAAAGGCGATAAAACCCTTGGGCAAGGCCTTGCCGCGCAGGCTGCTGGTAATGGACAGCATCACCGCCAGGTCGGCCGCCGGCTCGCCAATGCGCACGCCGCCCACGGCGTTGACGAAGACATCCTGGTCGGCACAGGCCACGCCGGCATGGCGGTTGAGCACGGCCAGCAGCATGGCCAATCGGTCCTTGTCCAGGCCCACGGACAGGCGCCGGGGTGCGGGGCCTGCACCATCGACCAGTGCCTGAATCTCCACCAACAGCGGGCGCGTGCCCTCCAGCGTGACCAGCACGCAGCTGCCGGGCACGGGCTCGCTGTGCTGGCTCAAAAAGATGGCGCTGGGGTTGGAGACGCCCTTGAGCCCCTTCTCCGTCATGGCGAACACGCCAATCTCGTTCACCGCACCAAAGCGGTTTTTGATGGCACGGATCAAGCGGTGCGGGCTGTGGGTGTCGCCCTCGAAGTACAACACCGTGTCCACCATGTGCTCCAGCACGCGCGGGCCAGCCAGCGCGCCTTCCTTGGTCACATGGCCGACCAGAATCACGGTCACGCCGGTGCTCTTGGCCATGCGCGTCAAATGCGCCGCGCATTCGCGCACCTGGGCCACCGAGCCCGGGGCGCTGGTGAGCTGGTCGGAATACACGGTCTGAATGGAGTCGACCACCACCACGGCCGGCTGCGTGGCCTCCACCGTGGCCAGGATTTTTTCCAGCTGGATTTCGGCCAGCAGATTCACCTGGCTGCCATCAATGCCCAGGCGCCGCGAACGCATGGCCACCTGGGCACCGCTTTCCTCACCCGTCACATACAGCGTGGGCAGGCCGGCGCGCTGCAGCGCGTCCATGGCCTGCAGCAGCAGCGTGGACTTGCCAATGCCGGGGTCACCGCCAATCAACACCACGCCGCCCTCGACCACGCCGCCGCCCAGCACGCGGTCCAGCTCCTCGATGCCGCTGGGCGTGCGCGCCACGTCCTGCGCCTCGATGGCGGACAGCGGCGTCACCGGCTGGGCATTGGCCATGCCGGCATAGCCTTGCGGGGCACTCAGGCGGTTTTTGCCGCCGCTGGCGGCCTCGGGTACGGTCTCGATCAGGCTGTTCCATGCGCCGCAGTTCGGGCATTTGCCCAGCCAGCGCGGCGTGGTGCCGCCGCATGCGTTGCAGGTGTAGATGGTTTTGTCCTTGGCCATGGGCAGGGACTATAGCGGCGGGTGGGGCTGCAGGTGGCCGACCTTTGCATGCCCGCAAAAACCAGAGCAGCTTGTGCGCACCGCGCTTTCATTGCACGGCATTTCATCGCGTAAAAACATGTGGCATATGCGGTCCGTGCTCCTGTCTTTGCAGTGACCGATCAGGCCCGTTATGCTGCGGTCTTCCTTTTGCTCCGTCTCGACCCTGTATGTCCCACCTCACCCTGTTCTATGCCCCCGGCACCTGCGCACTGGCCACCCGCATTGCGCTGAACGAGGCCGGCGCCGACTACCAGCTGCAGTATGTGGACTTTGCCCAGGGCGCCCAGCGCAGCGCCGAGTACCTGGCGCTGAACCCGCTGGGCCGCGTGCCCGCCCTGCGTGTGGAAGACGGCACGGTGCTGACCGAGGCCGTGGCCCTGCTGCCCTATGTGGCCCAGCGCTTTGCCAGCGCCCATCTGGCCCCTTCCGACCCGGTGCAGTTTGCCCGTATGCAAAGCTTTCATGGCTATCTAGCCAGCACCGTGCATGTGGCCCACGCCCATAGAAAGCGCGGCAGCCGCTGGGCCGATGACGAGCACGCCATCGCCGCGATGCAGGCCAAGGTGGCCAGCAATATGGCCGACTGCTTTGCCCTGATCGAGGAACATTGGCTGGACCGTGGCCCCTGGGTGATGGGCGACCAATACACCGTGGCCGATGGCTATCTGTTCACCGTGGCCAGCTGGCTGGCCGGCGATGGCGTGGACATGGCGCATTTCCCGCGGGTGGCCGAGCATTACCAGCGCATGCTGCAGCGCCCCGCCGTGCGGGCGGCGATGCACGACTAACCCCCTGAGTCGCCTACGGCGCCTTCCCCCCAGGGGGACGACAGCCTCGCTGCGGGGCGGCCCTTGCGCGGTGTCCTGGCATGGGGCGCGCCAGTTTTGTGCACCGCGCCCTGACTTCACTCCCTCGCCCCTTCGGGGAGAGGATGGGGGTGAGGGGGGCACGGCCTCCAGCAACAGCGCAGCGGCGCCTGCTGCGCTTACGCCTCTTCCACCAGCTCCGCGTGGTGGGCAGCTTCGCCGCGCTTCCAGTAGGCGGCGATGCGCATGCGTTTGAGGGGGGCGCCCTTGTCCTTCATCACGCTGCGGATGGCGGCCATCTCGCTGTGTTCGCCTGCGGCCCAGATATAGCCCTCGGTGTCGGGCAACGCCAGGGCGGCGGCGGCTTCGGCCAGGTCATCCACCCATTGCAAATCCACCCGGGCCGCGCTGTGCAGCGTGCGGCGATCGGCCTCTGCCACCTTCAGGCGCACGGTGACATGGGCCTCGGCCGGCAACTCGGCCAGGCGGCGTTCAATGGCGGGCAGGGCGCTGTCGTCGCCCAGCAGCCAGTGCCAGGCAAAACCCTTGGGGATGACCATGCTGCCGCGCGGACCGGCCACACCCACCCAATGGCCCATGGGCGCCGTGCGCGCCCAGTGCGCGGCCGGGCCGGCGTCGTGGATGGCGAACTCCAGCACCAACACGCCCTGCTCCGTATCCCAACGCACCGGGGTGTAGTCGCGCGCCACGGGGCGCTCGCCTTGAAAAAAGGGCCTGCCATCCACCAGCTCGGGCAGGCCGGGCCGCGCATGGCCAGGGGGCGCCAACAGCAATTTGACATGGTCGTCAAAACCATCGCTGCGAAAGCCGCTCAGATCGGCCGAGCCCAGGATGACGCGCACAAAGCCGGCGCTCAGGCGTTCACGCGCCATCAGCTGCATATGGCGCGCAGCAAACTCATGGCGCACGCGCTGCACACGCAGTTCGGTAGAGACCGGGTTCGGGGTAGTGGTAGGTGTGGCGTCCATGCGCGCTCCTGCTTAGAATGTTGATTTAGTCAACAAGATACCCGCTGGTTATTGACTTTGTCAACGACATAGCCCTACTTTGTCCCTGCCTACACGAACACCGATGGACCACACCCCGCTGCCCTCTGCCGTGCTGGACACCCTGCATGACCTGACACTGGCCTACCGCCGCCAGATGCGCGCCACCCTGGAGGCCCAGGCATTGCCGCTGCCGCTGACACCCAATGAGTTGAAGATACTGCTCTACGTGGGCCGCAACCCTCTGTGTACCCACAAGGACCTGGTGGCCTACACCGGCGCCGACAAGGCCCAGGTGGCACGCATGCTGCAGCAGATGGAAACCGCCCAGTGGCTGGAGCGCGTGCCCCACCCCCAGGACAAGCGCAGCCGCTGCCTGCGCCTGAGCGCCCAGGGAGAAACCGCCTTCACCGCATTGCGCAATCACCGCAACCAACTGGGAGAACAGATGCTGCAGACCATGCCTGCCGCGCAGCAACGTGAGCTCTTGGCCGGCCTGCGCCAGATGCATGCCCAGCTGCACGCCTTGCCCCTGCCCTGCAAGGCCGATGGCAGCGCCGCCGACGTCTGCGAACACCCCAACCCGCTGCACGACTGACCAGCGCCGCGAAACTGTCTACCCCCAGCCGAGGGCTCTATCTGAGCCGCTGGCGAACACCCTCCGCAACGCGCTCAAGGACAAAGGCGCATCCTCGCCCCCACGCGGCGCAGCTGGAAGAGGCGTAAGCGTATGCGGGAGCTACTACGCTGCTGTGTGCAACGAACCCTCCCCCCTCTCCCGCAAGCGGGCGAGGGGCAAGGCAGAGCGTACAAAACTGGCGTGACCGAGGTCAGGGACAGCGAGCAAGGGCCGCCCCGCAGCGAGGCTGTCGTCCCCCTCCGGCGCGTAGCGTCAGAGAGGGGGAAGGCGCGTCAGCGCCTCAGGGGGTGCATGCAAAAGGCACCCGTGGCGCCACCGCGCACATCAGCTCATAGCCCACGGTGCCTGCGGCCGCAGCCACTTCATCGATGGGCAACTGGGCGCCATTGCTGGCCACACCCCACAGCGTGACCTCGCTGCCCATGCCAGCGTCGGGCACGGGGGTCAGGTCCACATTCAGCATGTCCATGCTGACGCGGCCCAGCACGCGGGTGCGCACGCCGTTCACCAGCACCGGCGTGCCGGTGCCGCAGTGGCGCGGGTAACCGTCGGCATAGCCGCAGGCGATGATGCCGGTGCGCATGGGGCCGTCGGCGGTGAAGGTGGAGCCATAGCCCACGGTGTCGCCGGCCGCCAGCTCCTGCACGCCAATCACCTGGGTGGACAGGGTCATGGCCGGCTGCAAGCCCCAGTCGGCCGCGCTGTGGGTGGGGTAGTCGGGTGCGCTGCCATACAGCACGATGCCGGGGCGCACCCAGTCATTGCGCGTGCGGGCCTCCATGCCATGCAGCAAGGTGGCGGCGCTGTTGCACACGCTGCGCTCGCCCGGCAGGTCCTGCGTGGCGTGCAAAAAAGCATCCAGCTGCTGGGCAATGCCACGCGGGCCGTCCGCATCGCTGAAGTGGGTGATGAAGGAGATTTCTTCCACCTGGGTCAGCGCATTCAGCCGGGCATAGGCGCTGCGAAAGCGCTCGGGGGTAAAGCCCAGGCGGTTCATGCCGCTGTTCATCTTCAAAAACACGCGGTGGGGCATCTGCGTCTTGTGGGCAGCCAGCCAGTCGATCTGCTGGTCGCAGTGCACCGAATGCCACACGCCCAGGCGCGAGCACAGCTCCAGGTCACGGGCCTCGAATACCCCTTCCAGCAACAGGATCGGACCACGCCAGCCCAGGCGGCGTATGCGCTCGGCCTCGGACAGCTCCAGCAGGGCGAAGCCGTCGGTGGCGCGCAGACCATCGAACACATGCTCTATGCCATGGCCGTAGGCATTGGCCTTGACCACCGCCCACAGCCGCGCATCAGGGGCGGCCTGGCGTGCGCGCTCCAGGTTGTGGCGCAGGGCTTGCAAGTGGATGGTGGCCTGTATGGGACGTGGCATGGCAGAAGTCAGAGCTAGGGAAAAGAAGTACGGAATTCTGGCACTCCCTGCGCAGGGCTGCGTGATATAACCGCCAGTCACTTTGCCCCAGGTTCAGAATAGCGCTGTCATTAGCTCTTCTAATAGCGATCTCCCCCTCCATGAAGCGCGGTTTCTACACCATCATGTCGGCGCAGTTCTTCAGCTCGCTGGCCGACAATGCCCTGTTTGTCACCGCGGTCGAACTCCTGCGCACTTCCGGCGCCCCCGAATGGCAACGTGCGGCCCTGGTGCCCATGTTCGCCCTGTTCTATGTGATCTTGGCGCCCTTTGTGGGCGCTTTTGCCGATGCCTTGCCCAAGGGCCGGGTGATGTTCATCAGCAATGCCATCAAGGTGGCGGGCTGCTTGATGATGCTGATAGGCCACCACCCGCTGCTGGCCTATGCCGTGGTGGGCCTGGGCGCCGCCGCATATTCGCCGGCCAAGTACGGCATCCTCACCGAGCTGCTGCCGCCCTCCCAGCTGGTCAAGGCCAATGGCTGGATCGAGGGGCTGACCATCACCTCCATCATCCTGGGCGTGCTGCTGGGCGGGCAGCTGGTAGGCCCCATGGTGGCGCCCTATCTGCTGGCACTGAATCTGCCCTTTGTGGACAACCCCGCCGAGGCCGCCATTGCCCTGCTGATCTTTGTCTACGCCCTGGCCGCCATCTTCAATCTGCGCATCCCCCGCACCAGCGCCGCGCTGGTGCCCATGCGCCAGCACCCGGAACAAAGCCTGGCCAAGGCCACGCTGGCGCTGCTGCCCGATTTCTGGGATTGCAACCGCCGCCTGTGGCGCGATAAGTTAGGCCAGATCTCGCTGTCCACCACCACCTTGTTCTGGGGCGTGTCCGGTAATCTGCGTTACATCGTGCTGGCCTGGGCCGCCGTGGCCCTGGGCTATGGCACCACCCAGGCATCGGCCCTGGTGGGCGTGGTGGCCATCGGCACGGCTGCCGGCGCGGTGCTGGCTTCCATGCGCATGCGCCTGCAGCACGCCACGCGGGTGATTCCCATGGGCATTGCCATGGGCCTGCTGGTGATCTGCATGAACTTCATCGGCCAGCTGTGGATTGCGATTCCCTTCCTGGTGCTGCTGGGGGCCCTGGGCGGCTTTCTGGTGGTGCCCATGAATGCCCTGCTGCAGCACCGCGGCCATGACCTCATGGGTGCAGGCCGCTCGATCGCGGTGCAGAATTTCAACGAGCAGGCCTGCATACTGGGCCTGGGCGGGCTGTATGCGCTGGCCACCATGCTGGGCGTTTCGGCCTATGGCGCCATCACCGGCTTTGGCCTGATCGTGGCCGTCACCATGTGGCTGATCGGCCGCTGGTATGTGTACAACTGCCGCCATCACGGCGGCGAAGTGCGCCGGCTGCTGACCATTGCCCGCCACGACCACCACTGACCTCCGCCTCGTCGCCAAACTCTTGTTTTCATAGCATCCGGCGCAGGCACCACCTGCGCCGGATTCGTTTTTACCCATGCCTGCTTCCGCACCGTATTTCGCCCTGCTGTTCAACGCCATGGTCTGGGGCCTGTCCTGGTGGCCCTTCAAAACCATGCACGCGGCCGGCCTGGCCGCGCCCTGGGCCACCTCGCTGATCTACAGCGCCCTGGTGCTGAGCACCACGCTGCTGGTGCCGCGCGCCTGGAAGGTGTTGCTGGCCCAGCCGGCGCTGTGGCTGCTGGCCCTGTCGTCCGGGCTGACGAATGTGGCCTTCAACACCGCCAGCTCCACCGGCGATGTGGTGCGGGTGATCTTGCTCTTCTATCTCATGCCCGCCTGGGCAGTGCTGCTGGCCTGGCGCTTTCTGGGCGAGCGCCCCACGCCCCAAGGCCTGCTGCGCCTGGCACTGGCCTTTGGCGGCATGGGCCTGGTCATCGTGCCTGCCGGCGCCAACTGGGACAGCCTGACGGCCGATATCGCACTGCCCGACTACCTGGCCCTGTTGGGTGGCTTTTGCTTTGCCGTGACCAATGTCATCCTGCGCCGCACCAATGAGGTGCCTGGCACCTCGCGCATGCTGGCCATGTTCCTGGGCTGCACCCTCATGGGCCTGGCAACCGCCACTGCGGGCTACCAATTGGGCATGCTGCCCGGCCTGCCCGCGCTGCAGACCACCTGGGTGCTGTGCGCCGTGGGCATGGCGCTACTGGTATCGGTGGGCAACTGGGCGCTGCAATTTGGCGCGGCCCGCCTGCCCACGGCCACCACCTCGCTGATCATGCTGTCCGAAGTGCTGTTCGCCACCGCCTCGGCCTGGTTGCTGGGCGCCACGGAGCTCACCCCGCGCATGTTGCTGGGAGGAGCCCTGATCATCAGCGGGGCCTTGCTTGCCACCTTGCAGGGGCGCCGCCGCAAGGCTTGAAGTGGCTTGGCAGTGCATGGCAAGATGGCGCCCATCCAAGGAGGCACCATGACCACGCTCCATGATTTCCAGGTTCGCACCATCGCCGGCGACGAGCTGGATCTGTCCCAGTACGCAGGCCAGGTGGTGCTGGTGGTGAACACGGCCAGTGCCTGCGGCTTCACCCCCCAGCTGGCAGGCCTGCAACAGCTCTACGAGCGCTTTGGCGCCCAGGGGCTGGTGGTGCTGGGCTTTCCCTGCAACCAGTTCGGCCACCAGGACCCTGCGCACAACAGCGATATTGCCGCCTTCTGCCAGAAGAACTACGGTGTGGAGTTTCCGATGATGGCCAAGATCGAGGTCAACGGCGACGCCGCCGCCCCGCTGTTCGTCTGGCTGAAGCAGCAGGCACCCGGCCTGCTGGGCAGCAAGGCCATCAAGTGGAACTTCACCAAATTCCTGGTCGGGCGCGACGGGCAGGTCATCCGCCGCTATGCGCCCCAGGATGCGCCGGTGACGCTGGGCGATGACATTGCCCAGGCGCTGGCGCAAACCGCTGCCGCCTGAGCACAAGGCATTGGTTTGCCGGAGCGGGCCGAACAGGCCCAACTGGCGCTAATCCATCCCCACAACGGCCAGACAGCGTCTCAGGCGCGACGTGTGCCCGCAGACAGTGCTCTCGCACGGCAAGGGCGCACAACAAAGCATGAGGCGCTGTATGGACGCCCTCCAGCAAGGACGTCCATCTCAGGAAAGCATCAGGCTTTCAGTTGTTTGGCGCGTTGGAGCTGGCGCTGAACCTGGTGAATATTCATGCCATACATATCGGCAAACGCCTCCACCGTATCCGCACCGCTGCCTTCAAAGGCACGCAGCACGGCCTCGGCGCGAGCGTCTTGCGCAGCCACTTCGGCCAGGGCGGCTTCCACCATCGCCTGGGCGTCGGGGTCACGCAGCTGCACTTTTTCCAGATAGGCATCGCGTGAAAGGCCGCTGTCCACAAAGGCCAGACCGATGCGGCGGGCCAGCTTGGCCTGCAGGTCTTCGCCCTCGCGCGGCTTTTTGCGGCGGAAGACTTCCATCAGCGCATGCAGCACATGCTCGGGCGCCATGGCTTCCACTTCCACACCTTGCAGATCATGGCGGGCCATGCCGGAGGCCACGGCGTTCAGGTAGCGGGTGGAGCGGGTATGCAGCGCCAGCGCCTGCTTCAGCCCGTCTTTTTCCAGCGCTTCGCCCAATGCGGCTTGCAGATCCTGGAACACACCGCGCTTGAGCGGCTTGGGGCTGTCACCGAACAGGGCCGGGTACTGCTGCGCCAGTTGCAGCAGCACGGGATGGGGAGGGCGCGCAGTGCGAGCGCTGGCAGCGGGCTGCGCGGCAGCCGTGGCAGCGCCGGCCGGTGCGGCGGCACGTCCCCGCCCGCCACGCCGGTTGCGGCGACGGGCACCTGCTTCGGCCTGTACGACGGGTACGGGCTGTGCGGCAACGGCGTCGGAGGCCGGGGTTTCGGGAAGAGAGGACACGGGTTCGGTCATGGGCAGGCCATTGGCGACAAAAAACAAGCCCGCCATCATGCCAGCATTGGCGCGGCAGCGGGCAGAGACGGCTGAGGTGCTGGCCGGCAGCGCGGGGATACCACTCTAGCCTCGCACCGTTTTTCCACATTGCTGCACACCGCACACACTGTACAAAACCGGCACGGCCCAGATCAGGGCTGCCGCGCAAGGGCCGCACCGCCGCGCTGGCAGCGTCCCCACGCCCGCGAGCGCAGCGAGCGAAGAGCGGGGGGAAGGCGCGCAGCGACTCAGGGGGGTGTTAATGCTTCATCCAGCACCTCCACCCAGTGTTTCACCGGGATGGCCGTGCCGGCCTGCAAATGGGTGATGCAACCGATATTGGCCGAGAGAATGGCAGCGGGTGCACCACCTTCAAACGCCTCGTCCAGCGCATCCAGCTTGCGCGTGCGCAGCTGCTGGGCCATGTCGGACTGCAAGATGGAATAGGTGCCGGCCGAGCCACAGCACAGGTGCGACTCGGTGCGCGCCGTGCGCAGCTGAAAGCCCAGCTTGCCCAGATTGGCCTCGACCACACCCTTGATCTTTTGCGCATGCTGCAGCGTGCAGGGCGGGTGGTAGGCCATGGGCTGCCGGGGCACCTGGGCGCGGCCAGCCAGCTTGTCGGCCAGCTCGGGCAGCAGGGCTGGCAGCAGCTCGCTCAGATCGCGTGCCAGGGTGCTGACGCGCTGGGCCTTGGCCGCGTAGGCCGCGTCATCCCGCAGCGCATGGGCATAGTCCTTGACCATGGCACCGCAGCCCGAGGCATTGCTGACAACGGCCTCCACCTGCCCGGCCTCCACCATGGGCCACCAGGCGTCGATATTGGCGCGCATCTGGTCTTTGGCCGCGTCCTGGTCGTTGAGGTGGAACTTGACCGCGCCACAGCAGCCAGCCTTGTCGGCAATCACGGTCTGAATGCCCACGGCATCCAGCACCCGCGCCGTGGCGTAGTTGATATTGGGCAGCATGGAGGGCTGGACACAGCCGGCCAGCAGCAGCACCTTGCGCACATGCTCACGCGTGGGCCAGACGCCATGCGCGCTCTTGGGCGGCACCTTGGCCTGAAGGGCCTCGGGCAGCAAGGGGCGCACGGCCTGGCCCAGCTTCATGGCGGGCGCAAACAGCGGCGAGCTGATGCCCTCCTTCAATGCCCAGCGCTTGACGCGCTCGCCCAGCGGGCGCGGCACTTGCGCATCCACCACCTTGCGGCCTATGTCCACCAGATGGCCGTATTGCACGCCGCTGGGGCAGGTGGATTCGCAGTTGCGGCAGGTCAGGCAGCGGTCCAGATGCTGCTGCGTGGCACGGGAGGGCGTGGCGCCCTCCAACACCTGCTTGATCAGGTAGATGCGGCCGCGCGGGCCGTCCAGCTCATCGCCCAGCTGCTGGTAGGTGGGGCAGGTGGCCGTGCAAAAACCGCAGTGCACGCATTTGCGCAAAATGGCTTCGGCCTCCAGGCCTTCGGGCGTGCTGCGGTATTCGGGGGCGAGGTTGGTCTGCATGGTGTGGTCTCGTGGTCACGGCCGGGCTCAATGCCCGGTCTCATTCAGGTCGGGATCGGCGGGCGAAAGACGGCCATAGCGCCAATCAGCCCACAGGGGAGGAAGCGACACTGCCAGCAACAGCAGTGCCAGGGGCAGCACGCAGATAAAGCCCAGGTGCTTGAAGCCCAGGGCCCCGGCAATGCCGCCGCCCACAAACATGCACAGCAGGCCGCAAAACAGGCGCACGCGCGCCCAGTTGGCCTGCACATAGTGCGGGTCCTGCCGGCCCACCCGGTTCCAGAACAGCATCTTGCCCAGCTCTATGCCCAGGTCTGTCAGCACCCCCGTCATGTGCGTGGTGCGTATGGTGGCGCTGGACATCTTGGTCAGCGTGGCGTTCTGCACCCCCATGGTGAAGGCCACCAGCAGCACCGTCAGCGGCACGGTGAAGGGCGTGTGCCACACCAGCGTGACCGCGCCCAGCAGGCCAAAGACCAGCATCAACCCGGACTCCAGCAGCAAGGGCAGGGCATAAATGCTGCGCAAATGCAGCTGGTGCGCCCGGTTGACCAACAGGGCCGACACCGTGGCACCGCACAAAAAGGACAGCAAGGCCCCCAGGGCCGCCAGCACCAGGGCCGTGTTGCCCAGCACCAGGTTGTCAGCCAACATGGACAGAAAACCCGTCATATGCGAGGTGTACAAATGCAGCACCAAAAAGCCCCCTGCATTGATGGCACCCGCGTTGAAGGCCATCAGATAGCCCAGCGCCCGGTTGGATGCACCGGTGCGCTGGCGGGTGGTGAGCAGCAGCAGCCTGCGCACTGCCTTAAGCGCAGGCCGCGCCCATGGCACGCCCGGGATTGAAGATGCCGGCCGGGTCAAAGGCCTGCTGCAGCTGGCGGTGAATGCGCTGCACCGCCGCGTTTTGTGGATCAAACAGCGGCGCGCCGCTGATGCTGTCTGCGTCTTCTGCTCTGAAAAGCAGTGCATCGCCGCCCACGGAGCGGGCCAGGGCCTGCAAGGCCGGGCCCGCATTGCGCGGTGCCTGCACCCAGCGCAGGCCGCCATGCCATTCCACCAACGGGGCCGCAATGCCTGCGGGCAGCGCCAGCACCGGTGCGGTCTGCGGCACGGACAGCCGCCACAGGCAGTGGTCTGCCGCGCGCTGCGTGAACCAGGGCAGTTGCTGCTCGCGGCAGGCGGCCCAGTCGGCCGCCGTGCTGGCCTGGTCCAGGTGCGTGCCGCCCATGCTGCGGCAGGCGGCCTCCACCGCGGCCGTGGCGCCGCGCAGGCGCACATACAGCGTGTCACGGCCCTGGTCCTGCATCCAGCAGCTGGCGTTCAGCGGCAGGGGCTGGCCGCCCCAGCGATTCAGTTGCTGGAGCGCATCGGCCTGGCTGATGCCATCAAAGCGCAGCGTGGCCTCGGCCGGCGCCACGGGCAGCACCTTCAGGCTGACCTCGGTGATCACGCCCAAGCTGCCCCAGCTGCCCGCCATCAGGCGTGACACGTCATAGCCCGCCACGTTCTTCATGACCTGGCCACCAAAGCGCAGCTGCTCTGCCCGGCCGTTGATGATTTCTATGCCCAGCACATAGTCGCGCACCGCGCCCACGCTGGCGCGGGCCGGGCCGGACAGGCCGGCCGCCACCATGCCGCCTACCGTGGCCTGCTGGCCCTGGCTGGCAAAGTGCGGCGGCTCGAAGGCCAGGGACTGGCCTTTTTCGGCCAGGGCCTGCTCCAGCTGCGCCAGCGGCGTGCCGGCACGCACCGTCACCACCAGTTCGCTGGGTTCATAGTCGACGATGCCTTGCAGGGCACGCATATCGAGCAGCTCGCCGCGCAGCGCGCGGCCCAGAAAGCTTTTGCTTCCTCCGCCCTGGATACGCAGGGCTTGCTGGTCGGACACGGCAGCGCGCACGCGCTCGATGATCTGGCTCAATGCTGGTTCCATGGGCTGGGATGGTAGCGGCTGCCCCTGCTGCAAGCTGCAGCGACCTTTGTGATTTTTTTGAACAGCCGCTGTGAAGCGGCTTGACTGCATGTCCTTTGTTTCCGCTGTGATGCTGATGGATGCTGCACAAGCCGCTCTCAAAAACAGAGTCGCACGCGCAAAAAAATCCCGCCAGAGGCGGGCTGTGGAATACGGGACTCTCGCAATGGGACACAGGCCGGCCCCAGGTCCGGCCCGCCAAAGCTTCAACGCTGGTAGGCAGATTCGCCGTGGCTGGTGATGTCCAAACCTTCGCGCTCGGCCTCTTCCGAGACGCGCAAACCCACGGTGAACCTGCAGATGGTGAAGGCCACGGCGGCCACCACACCCGACAGCACCAGGGTCACCAGCACGCTCTTGAGCTGCACCCACACCTGGTGGGCCATGTCGTAGTTGGCGGGCTCCATGCCCCCCAGGCTGGAGGCGCAGAACACACCGGTCAGGATGGCACCCAAGATGCCGCCCACACCGTGCACGCCGAACACGTCGCAAGTGTCGTCCACCTTCAGCATATGCTTCAGCCCGGACACCCCCCACAGGCACAGAGGGCCGGCGATCAGGCCCATGACGATGGAGCCCATGGGGCCGACAAAGCCTGCGGCGGGGGTGATGGTCACCAGACCGGCCACGGCGCCGGAAGCCGCACCCAGCATGGAGGCCTTGCCCTTGCACAGCGCCTCGGCCACGATCCAGGACATGGCCGCCGCTGCGGTGGCGAAGATGGTGTTGATAAAGGCCAGGCCGGCAATGCCGTTGGCCGCACCGGCGGAGCCGGCGTTGAAGCCGAACCAGCCCACCCACAGCAGCGAGGCGCCCACCATGGTCAGCGTCAGGCTGTGGGGCGGCAGGGCTTCCTTGCCGAAGCCTATGCGCTTGCCCACCATATAGGCGCCCACCAGGCCGGCCACGGCGGCGTTGATGTGCACCACGGTGCCGCCGGCAAAGTCCAGCGCGCCATCGGCCGCCAGCAGACCACCGCCCCAGACCATATGGGCCATGGGGATGTAGCTGAAGGTGAACCACAGCACGGAGAACAGCAGCACGGCCGCGAACTTGATGCGCTCGGCAAAGGCACCCACGATCAGCGCCACGGTGATGGCCGCAAAGGTGGACTGGAAGGCCACGAACACATATTCGGGAATGGTCTTCAACGCGGACGACAAGGTGTCGGGCGCAATCCCCGCCAGGAACAGCTTGTCGAAACCGCCGAAGAAACGCCCCTCACCGCCGAAGGCCAGCGAGAAGCCGTAAATGCCCCACAGCACGGTGATCAGCGAAAAAATCACGAACACCTGCGCCAGCACGGACAGCATGTTCTTGGAGCGCACCAGGCCGCCGTAGAACAGCGCCAGACCGGGGATGACCATCAGAATCACCAGCATGGTGGAGGTCAGCATCCAGGCGGTGTCGCCTGCGCTGAGCGTAGGTGCGGCTTCAACAGCTGCGGCCACCACAGGCGCTGTGGCTTCGGTCACGGCCGCCGCCACAGCAGGTGCCGCTTCCTGGGCCCAGGCACCGGCCGTGGCGGCCAGCATGCCCAGACCCAATGAAAGTGCGGGAAGTGTTTTTTTCATGTCGGTTTCTCGCAATGGTTGGGGGTTCAGAGGGCGTCCTTGCCGGTTTCGCCGGTGCGTATACGCACCACCTGTTCCAGGTCGTAGACGAAGACCTTGCCGTCACCGATTTTTCCGGTGCGGGCCGCGCTTTCAATGGCCTCCAGCGCCTGCTCCAGCACCTCGTCGCTGACGGCGGCCTCGACCTTGACCTTGGGCAGAAAATCAACCACGTACTCCGCGCCGCGGTACAGCTCGGTATGGCCTTTTTGCCGGCCAAAGCCTTTCACCTCGGTCACGGTGATGCCCTGCACGCCGATCAGCGAGAGCGCTTCGCGCACCTCGTCGAGCTTGAAGGGTTTGATGATGGCGGAAATCATTTTCATGACGTGAGCTCCTTGAGGTTCACAAAGTCTTGGCCAGCGTCACGATCAGACGGGCCTTGTTCACATCGCCGAAGTACGCTTTTTTATTGGCGCCGGCCACTGCCCCGGTCAGACTCAGACCGCCGCCGAAGTCATAGGCTGCTCCCACGCTGTAGTCGACATAGTTGGGCACGCCAAGGCTTTTGATGTCGCTGGAAAAGCGCGTGTAGCCCACGGAGGCCTTGAGGGTCACGCTCTTCACCAGCTCCTGGCTGTAGGCCAGCTGGAAATAGCCGGTGTTGCGGCCCTTCAGCCCGGAGCCATCCTTAGCGCCCGCCCAGTTGAAATAGTCCTTGGAGACGGTGTGCGAATACTTGGCCGTGAACGGTCCATAGCTGCCTGCGCCGTACAGCTCGGTGGTGGTGCCGCGGCTGTTGCCGGAGTAGAGATAGGTCAGCGCGCCCACATCCCAGTCCACGCCCGCCCCCTTGAACTTATAGCCGCCGTAAAAGTCGGTCTCCAGCGAGTTGCCAGGCAGCCAGTTGACGGAGGAGTTCCAGTTGCCCACGTAAAAGCCGCTGTCCCCGAAGCTGTAATCGAAACCGCCTTGCAAGGCCGGCTTGATGGTGCTGCTGCGGCCCGTGTCTTGGTCCTGGCCACGGAATTTGTAGTTGCTCGTCAAAGCGATATTGGCGGTCAATTCCGCCTGGGCCCACAGGGGCGCAGCGACCAGCGCTGTCAAAGCCAGGGTCTTGCAGCACACGCGTTTCATACAGATCCTCCGCTTGGGTGGTGAAATGGAGCTCTGTTAAAGCAGGGACCGTGCCAGCTTGCGCCCCACGGGCCGTGAACCCGGCTACCTGCACCGCACAGTCCGCGTGCACCTGCTTTGTGCAGTCCTCCCTGCGCCCCTTGCACCTACGCATCGGCCATATAAAAAGCACCAAGATGGTGCGAAATTTCCGATGGAAGGGCGCAGCCCTCCCTCGGCCTGCCCATGCACGGCCGTCGCACCACCGCGGCGCGCAAGACGCTGCAGGCCATACTGGGCCGCACTGTTGACTGCGAAAAGGGAGTCGCCCATGGGTTTGGCCCTGGTCCCCAGCCGTGCCCTGCTGGGCCTGCATGCACCGCGCGTGACGGTGGAAGTCCACCTGGCTAACGGCCTGCCCTGTCTGACCCTTGTCGGTCTGGCGGATACCGAGGTCAAGGAAGCACGCGAGCGCGTGCGCAGCGCCATCGCCAATGCGGGGCTGGAGTTCCCGCACAGCCGGCGCATCACCGTCAACCTGGCCCCGGCCGATCTGCCCAAGGACTCGGGCCGCTTCGACCTGCCGATTGCCCTGGGCATTCTGGCGGCCAGCGGGCAAATCGACGCCACACAGCTTTCGCGCTATGAATTTGCCGGCGAGCTGTCGCTGTCCGGCGCGCTGCGCCCCGTGCGCGGCGCCCTGGCCACCGCGCTGGCCCTGCAGCTGCAAGGCGATGCCCTGCCTCTGGTACTGCCCCAGGAAAGTGCCAGCGAGGCCGCCCTGGTGCCCGGCAGCACCGTCTATGGCGCAACGCATCTGCTGGATGTGGTGCGTGCCCTGCTGCCCCAGGGGGGCGAGCCCCTGGCGCCCGCCATGGCCACGCCCCATGCCCCAGCAGAGGCCCCTCCCGATCTGGCCGAGGTACAGGGCCAGGCGGCCGCCAAGCGCGCGCTGGAGATTGCCGCGGCCGGCGCCCACGGGCTGCTGCTGATCGGCCCACCCGGCAGCGGCAAGTCCATGCTGGCCCAGCGCCTGGCCGGCCTGCTGCCCCCGCAAACCCCGCAGGAGGCGCTGGAAGCCGCCGCCATCGCCAGCCTCACCGGCGACTTCGACGCCGCCACCTGGGGCCAGCGCCACACGGTAGCGCCCCACCACACGGCCAGCGCCGTGGCCCTGGTGGGTGGAGGCTCGCCCCCCAGGCCTGGGGCCATCTCACGGGCCCACCAGGGTATTTTGTTTTTGGATGAATTTCCCGAATTCGCCCGCAGCGCGCTGGAGGCGCTGCGAGAGCCGCTGGAAACCGGGCGCATACAGATTGCCCGCGCCGCCCAACATGCGGAATTTCCTGCGCGCTTTCAACTGGTTGCCGCCATGAATCCCTGCCCCTGCGGCCTGCGGGGCAGCAGCCGCTGCCGCTGCACGCCCGACCAGGTGACGCGCTACCAGGCCCGGCTCAGCGGCCCGCTGCTGGACCGCATCGACCTGCAGGTGGAGGTACCGGCCCTGCCTCCCGCAGAGCTGCTGCAACCCGTGCAAAGCGAGCCCAGTGCCACGGTGCAGGCCCGTGTCATCCAGGCCCGCCAGCGCGCCTTGCAGCGACAAGGCCATGCCAACCAGTGGTTGCTGCCCAGCGCGTTGCAGCAGCATCTGCAGCTGGACGATGCCGCCCAGGCCCTGGTGCACAAAGCGGCCGAACGCCTGGCCTGGTCCGCCCGCGCCACCCACCGGGCACTGAAGGTGGCGCGCACCATTGCAGACCTGGCAGACAGCGAGACCGTGCAGGCCGCCCATGTGGCCGAAGCGCTGCAGTATCGGCGAGGGGTGAAGTAGAGGCTCCCTGAGGCGCTGCGCGCCTTCCCCCCGCTCTTCGCGAGCTGCGCTCGCGGGCAGGGGGACGACACCAGCGCGGCGGGGCGGCCCTTGCGCGGTGTCTCTGGCCTGGGCTACGCCAGCTTTGTGCGACTGAGGCACAAGCAGGTTCTGCAGCGGCACCGAAATCCGGTGGGCACGACCTGCTTATTCCCAGGGGAAGGCCCCTATCTCCCCTTGCGCCCCTTACTGGCTGAAGCGCCGCATCTGCTCCATGGCCTGCTGCACATAGGCAAAATTGGGCGAGGTCTTCAGCGGCTTGTAGTGCTTGTCCACAAGCTGGTATTGCCCCAGAGACCCCACTTCCAGAATGTCGTTGGCGGTGACCACGGCATATTGGCTGTAGCCGGAAATCAGCAGCCATGGCCGGTCTACCGGTTTGTCCAGTAAATTCACACCGATGGCGTAATCGCCGGGGTCGTTTTCCACCTGCAGATACTGCTTCATCAGCGTAGGCACAACATCGGCATGGCTGGTGAATGCAGACCCCCAATCATGCGCCGGCCGAATCCCGCCCCCGACCATGGCAAAAGGCACATGCACCTGGGCATCCGAGAAATTGCTGTTATGCCCCCAGTAATTCAGCCCGTTGTCATTGATTTCCTCGGCATGGTCACCGGTGATGATCACAATGGTGTTGTCCATTTCACCGGATGCCTTGAGCTGGTCAATGACCTGCTTGGCCAAACTGTCCACAAAATGCACACTGGTTTTATACATATTCAACCAGGGCAAGGTATCGGTTTTGGGCCCACGCTGCAAATAGTCCGGGTTCTCCAGCATGGGCTCATAGCGATGGGCATATTGCTTTGGAGATTCATAACTATGGGGGGCATCGTAGAAAAGGAATGAGAACGACGGGCGTCCCTTTTCACGCTGCTTGAACCACTGCACCCATTCCTCCGTGATGTTGGTATCACGGTCTACCGCCGTGGCGCCTTGGGAACCGGTACGCAGTGGTTTGACCTTTGAAAAAACCGTCTGATCAAACTCCGGATTGTTCAGCTGTGCAGAAGCAAAAATGCCCAGTTGATAATCCAGTGCCTGCAGCCTGTCCAGCAATACGGGACTGGCCCGGTTGTTCAGCACACTGTGCCAGTACGAGCCAGGAAGGCTGTAGAACATGCCAAAGATTCCCACGCGGGTCGCATTGCCTGTGGACATATGCTGGTTCAGCACCATGCCCGATTGCGCAAAAGACCAGAGATTGGGCGTGTTCTCCGCATTGAAAGTGTGCGCTCGCCACGAGTCTATCGCCAAGATCACGATATTGACGGGCTTTTCAACAGGCCCTGTCTGCAGCGGATGCACGGGATAGCGCAAGTCACTGCGTTGCTTGTGCTCGGTCAATAGCTTTTGCTGCTCCAAGGCCTGCTCGTTCACCCAGCCATATTTGCGCATGGTGCTGTTGGAGGTGGCGGGATAAAACAGGGGCAAATAGCGCTTGAGTTGTGTCACCGGCTGAAAAGCATGGGCTGCGGCCCAGACATGAATGCCATTGGTGGCAAGCAAGGCGGCGAGTGCAGCGGCTGCCATCCACCGCGTCGACTTCAGTCGGCGCAATGGCTCTTTGCTTTCCAACACCCGCAGCAAGGCATATTCAACAACCCACAGCAAGGCCACCGCCACGGCCAGCATCAGCCACATGGCCAGGGGGAAATCCACCACCTGCCCAGCCATCAACAACTCCAGCACCACGGAATTGATATGGAATCGGTATTGTGAAAAGACAATGGTGTCCACCACCAGAAGACCGATGACCAAGGTCGCTGCGGCGGAGAGGATGAGATGGCGCCAAGAATTTCTCAACCACAATGCCGGCAGCAGCACAATGGCGGCCGCAATCCCCAGCAGGGCCATTTGCGAATAGGTTGCCGTCACCATGAAGATCCAGCCAATCAAGGTATCTGGAAGCTCGGGCAAGAAATTAAAATACCGTAAAGAGATCAGAGCCGCCGCAATAATATTGACTGAAACAAACTTCCCATACCCAGAATATTTCTGCATTTTTATGCTGACCTTCTCTGCCTTCTTTTCAATTCACGCACGCTCAAAAACACCTGGGGTTATCCAGAAAACATGGTGAGGGATTGAATCTTTCGCCCGTGGGCCTCAGCCCCTTCTGACGTAGATACACAAGCAAACAATTATTACCCAGCGGCAACTTCGCTGCACCAGGCAAGCCCTGGCTTTTGGCCTTCACGTCAAAAACACGGCGGCTTCCAGCGCCTCGGCCCCGTCCTCTGCTTCTGCCGGCACCACGCCCAACAGCTGTGCAAAAGCCCGCAGCGCGGGCGACCACCCGGTCTGCGCGCCAGTCACAAAGCAGGTATCCACCCGGGCGATATTGGGCTGCAAGGGTGCGGGCAGCGGGCACCAGTGCACGCCAAAGCGGTGCTGTTGAGACACCACCACGGCCTGGGGCAGCAGCGCATAGCCCATGCCGGCGGCGACGCAGCCCAGGATGGCGTCCAGCGTGCCCAGTTCCATGATGTGCACGGCTGTGATCCCCTGGTTGGCCAGCAGCAGCTCGATGCGCTGGCGGTAGCTGCAGCCCTGGCGAAAGGCCAGAAACGGTGTGCTGCACAGCGCAAGCGGTGTGGGAAAGGCCGCCAGCGGCTGGGCGCTGACCAGCACCAGCTCTTCTCTGAACACCGGCCAGCCCGACAGCTGAGGCTGGGGCGGCATGCCCGAGACAAAAGCACAGTCCACCTGGCCGGCCAGCAACTCGCTGAGCTGGCTGGCCGTGGGGCCGGTGCGCAACTCCAGCTGCATGCCGGGGTGGCGCTGCATCAGCTGGGCCAGCAGCGGCGGCAGGCGCAGCGCGGCCGTGGTCTCCATGCTGCCTATGCGCAAGGCGCCGGGGGCGGCCTGGCGGCCCTGCAGCGCGGCCAGGGCCGCGTCGTGGGCCTGCAACATCTGCTGGGCATAGCGGCGCAGCACACGCCCTGCCGGCGTGGGGAACACCGGCGCAGCACGCTCCAGCAACTGCACGCCCACCTCGTCCTCCAGCTTCTTGATGTGGGCCGTCACATTCGATTGCACGGTGTGCAGGCGCTGGGCGGCGGCCCCAAAGCTGCCGCAGTCGCAGACCGCATCGAACATGCGCAGGGATTTGAGCTGCATAGACCATCTCCAAAAACGATGCAATCCATCATTTTGAATCATTGGACATGATCGACTCAAGCCGCTTACGCTGTGGCCCATCTATCTGCCTGGCCTGCCCACCGTGCTCCACCGCAACGAACTGCCTCTGTTTCTCACCGGCTTCATGGCCACGCTCAGCGGCGTAGGCCTGGCCCGCTTTGCCTATACCGCGCTGATGCCGCAAATGGTCCACGCCGGCTGGTTCAGCGGCGAGCAGGTGGCCTATCTGGGCGCGGCCAATCTGCTGGGCTATCTGATCGGCGCACTGGCCGCCGCGCCACTGGCCGAACGCCTGGGCCCCGTGCGCGTGCTGGTGGCCTGCTGGATGGCCGTGGCACTGAGCTTTGCAGCCTGCAGCCAGCCCCAGCCCATGGCGGTGTTCTTTGTCTGGCGCCTGGTCTCCGGCGTGGCCGGTGCCACCTTGATGGTGCTGGGCCCTTCCATGGCCATGTCGGCCGCCGCGCCCGAGCGCCGCGCCACCTTGGGCCCGCTGATGTTCTGCGGCATTGGCGTGGGTGCGCTGCTGGCTGCCACGCTGGGGCCGGTGTTTGCACGCAGCAGCCTGGGCGCCGTGTGGTGGGCACTGAGCGCGCTGTGCCTGCTGGCCCTGGCCGTGGGCTGGCGCAGTGCACGGCGGGTAACGGCGCCGGCGCCCATTGCCATCCACCCCAGCGCCGCGCCGCTGCCAAGCACGCCGCTGTGGACGGCCGCCGTGGTGCTGGTGATGCTGGCCTACGGCACCGACGCCTTCGGCTTTGTGCCCCACACCGTGTTCTGGGTGGACTATCTGGACCGCGAGCTGCAGTTGGGCGCAGCCTATGCCGCCAGCCAATGGGCATTTTTTGGCCTGGGTGCCATTGCCGGCCCGCTGTGCGCCGCCTACTGCGCCACGCGCTGGGGCTGGTGGGGCACGACCTGCGGGGCCTATACCATCAAGGCTGCGGCCATTGGCATGCCCCTGCTCTGGGCCAGTTTTGGCAGCCATGCGCTGTCGGGCTTTCTGGTGGGTGCCTTGTCACCCGGCCTGGCGGCCATCACCTCGGGTTATCTGATGCAGCTGATAGGCCCGGGTCGGCACAAGCAGATGTGGGGCTACGCCACCGCAGCCTTTGCCTTGCTGCAGGCGCTGTCCGGCTATTCCATGGCCTTTCTCTACGCCCACACCGGCAGTTACCGGCCACTGTTTGCGCTGGGCTGTGCGGCCCTGTCCCTGGGCGTGCTGCTGGTAGTTTTTTCCAAGGCCAAACCAGTCAAAACCCAGTCTGCATAAGCATCAGCTGCTCTTTTTTTGAATAAGATCTTCCATGCGTTTGTTTTTGAATGCCACGTCCCCGTTTGCACGCCTGGCGCGCGTCATTGCCCTGGAAAAAGGGCTGGATGTGGAGCTGGTCTGGTGCGATCCCTGGGCCAATGATGCGGCCCTGCTGGCCGTACACCCCCAGGGCCGCATCCCGGTGCTGGTCACGGCAGACGGCCATGCCCTGTCCGAGTCGCTGCTGATTGCGCAGTACCTGGACGCCCAGGGCCGCGGTGCACCGCTGCTGCCCGGCACCACCATGGCCGCCACGCTGGCCCAGGTCGGCGTGGGCTATGGGCTGATGGAGGCGGCATTCAACACCATGATTGCGCGCAAGCACGATGCGGCGGCCGACCACACCATCATGGGCCAGCGCCGCCTCGCCGCCATGCAGCGTGACCTGGCCCAGCTCGAAAAAACCCTGCCCGCCCCGCTGGGCGCCAGCTGCACGCTGGACCAGCTGGTGGTGGCCGTGGCCGCCGAGTATGTGAACTTTCGCCTGCCCGGCACCATCACCCCCGCCCAGCATCCGCTGCTGTGCCAATGGCTGCAGGGCATGGCGCGCCACCCCCATCTGGCGGCCACGGCCTTCGCCTGAAACTCGGCGCCCAGGGCGCAGCGCGCCACTACACTGGCGCGCTCTCTATTCCCCTTGGATGGCTGTGTCTGTTTCTGCCCCGATGTCCCGTCGCCACTGTCTGCTGGCCTGCTTCACCATGTTCTCCGCACTGGGCCTTGCGGCCTGCGCCACCGCCCCCTCCGCCACGGAAAGCCAGGACGCCCTGGTCCAGCGCTTTTACCAGTTGGTGGCGGCCGGCGATTTCGACAACAGCATCCGCTTGGTCTCCGCACGCACCATTGCACCGGAAAAGCTGGCCAGCTTTGAAGACAAGCTGCGTCGCCTGCTGACGGGTGCCAAAAGAAAAATCGACTCCAATGGCGGATTGCAGCAAGTGGAAGTGGTGGAGCGAGCGTTCTCCGAGGAAACCCAGGTCACCAAGGTCTGGGTGCTGGTCACCTACCGCGACGGCAGCACCCGCCGCGAGCGCATCAATTTGTGCCAGGAAAACGGCGTCTGGAAAGTCCAGCTGTGACGCTGGGGCGGCACTGCGCCGCTGCCATGCTCTGGCTGGGCTGCTCCACGCTGTTCGCCGCGCCGCAACTGCCTGCACAGGCCGCTGCGGGTGACCTGATTTTTCGCCAGGGCACGGAAAGCGTCAGCCAGCTGGTGCGTGCCGTGGACCGTGGCGAGTTCAGCCATGTGGGCCTGCTGGTGGCCCAGCCCGGTGCACCAGGCCAATGGCAGGTGTTGCACGCCACGCCCTCCGAAAAGCCCGGCCAGCCCGACGCCGTGGTGCTGGACAGCCTGGACTTTTACCTGGCCCCCCAACGCAGCCGCAGCTACCAGCTGTACCGCGTGCAGGCCAGCGACCAGGCCCGCCAGCAGGCCGTGGACTGGGCACTGGCCCAGCAGGGCCGCGCCTTTGACTTGCTCGATAGCGGCCATGGCGTTTACTGCACCACACTGGCCTGGCAAGCCTGGCAGCAAGCCGGTGTGCCGCTGGATGCGGCCTTCACCGAGGTGACCCTGCCCTTGCTCAACGGCCGCTACCTGCTGCCCAGCGGCCTGCTGCGCGCGCCCCAGCTGCAGCCGCTGACACCGCTGCTGAGCGTGGCGCCAGCGCCCTGACCGCTACACACCCAGGTACTGCTGGCGCACGGCCGCATCACCCGCCAGTGCGGCCATGGGGCCCTGGTGCACGATCTGGCCTTTTTCCAGCACATAGGCGCGGTCGGCCACCACCTGGGCAAAGGGCAGGTTTTGCTCGCACAGCAAAATGCCCATGCCCTGGGCCTTGAGCGCCAGGATGGTGCGCGCCATCTGCTCCACGATCACGGGGGCCACGCCCTCCGAGGGCTCATCCAGCAGCACCAGATAGGGCTGGCCCATCAGCGTGCGGGCCACGGCCAGCATTTGCTGCTCGCCACCACTCATGCGCCCCCCCAGGCGCTGCGGCATTTCCCCCAGATTGGGGAAAAGTGAAAAAAGCTTTTCAGGCGTCCAGTGCGGCAGGGCCGCGCCATCGGGCCAGTGGCGCGCGGCCTGCCGCCCCACTTCCAGGTTTTCGCTCACCGTCAGCTCGGTGAAGATGCGGCGGTCTTCAGGCACATAGCCCAGACCGCGCCGGGCAATCTGGTGCGGGGCCTGGCGGCCAATGTCCGCGCCCATGAAAAAAACTTTTCCTTCGCGACGCGGCACCAGGGCGGCAATGCTTTTGAGCGTGGTGGATTTACCCGCACCATTGCGCCCCATCAGCGCCACCACCTCGCCCCTGCCCACGGTGAGCGACACGCCATGCAGGATATGCGCCGCGCCATACCAGGCGTTCAACTGCTCCACCTGCAGCAGAGGAGTTTCAGGTGTTTTCGGCGCTTCAAGCTTGCTGGACATGCGCTGGCTGCTATTGGTTTGATTCATTGCTGCGACTCCAGCACCAATCCCGTGCCCAGATAAGCCTGCTGCACGCGTGGATCGTCCCGCATTTGCTGGGGCGTGCCTTGGGCCAGCAACTGGCCGCGCACCAGCACGGCCACGCGGTCGGCCTGGCCGAAGACCACGTCCATGCTGTGCTCGGTGAACAGCACGCCCATGCCGCGCTCCCGGGCGATGCGGCGCGTCAGCTGCATCAGCGCCACGCGCTCGCCCGGCGCCATGCCGGCCGTTGGCTCGTCCATCAACAGCAGGCGCGGGTCATGGGCCAGGGCCATAGCCAGTTCCACGCGCTTCACATCGCCATAGGCCAGAGCGCTGCAGGGGCGGTCGGCCTGGGCCTGCATGTCCACCTGCGCCAGCAGGGCCAGGGCGTCACCACGGCGGTGGTTGGCGGCGCGTGGCCACCAGGCAAAAATGCGCCGGTCGGCCGACAGCAGGGCCAGTTGCACGTTCTCCACCACGGTCAGCGAGGCAAAGGTCTGGGCGATCTGAAAGGTACGGCCCACGCCGCGCCGCCAGATGGCGCGTGGCGCCAGGCCGGTGATGTCCTGCCCCGCCAGCCGCACGCGGCCGCTGTCGGGCACCAGCTGGCCGCCCACCATGTTGAAGGTGGTGCTCTTGCCCGCTCCGTTGGGGCCTATCAGCGCCAGCAGCTCGCCGGCCTGCAGGCTGAACGAGACCTTTTGCACGGCCTGCACACCGCCAAAAGCCTTGCTGATGGCATCGACTTGCAGCAGCGTCATGGCCTGGCCTCCGCTCTGCTTTTGGGAGCTAGACGTGCGTACAGCTGCTGCGCAAAACCGGAAATTCCCTGTGGAAACAGCAGCACTAGCAGCAGCATGGTGGCGCCCAGCAGGGCGCGCCAGTATTCGGTGTTGCGTGCCACGGTGTCGTGCAGCCAGGTGAAGGCGGCGGCCCCCACCACGGGGCCGGCCAGGGTTTGCACCCCGCCCAGCAGCACCATGACCAGGCCGTCCACCGACTTGGTGACCGACATGGCGTCCGGCGCCACACCGCCCTTGCTGAAGGCAAACAGCGCCCCGGCCAGGCCGGCAAACAGGGCGGAAATCACCAGGGCCGTCCACTGCACGCGGCGTACGTCTATGCCGATGGCGTCGGCGCGCAGCGCCGAGTCGCGGGAGGCACGTAGCGCATAGCCCAGGGGCGAGAACAACAGGCGGCGCAGCAGATAAATACCAGCCGCGCACAGCGCCAGCGCCAGCCAGTAAAAGGCCGCACCCTGCGATGCCCACTCTGGCGGCCAGACGCCGGTGAGGCCGTTGCTGCCGCCGGTGAGGCCGTCCCACTGAAAAACGATGGCCCAGCTGATCTGGGCAAAGGCCAGGGTCAGCATGGTCAGGTACACGCCCGACAGCCGCACGCAGAACCAGCCATACAGCAGCGCACCGGCCACGGCCAGCAGCGGGCCCAGCAGCAGGGCCGCCTCCATGGGCAGGCCGGCCAGGCGCACCAGCAGGGCCGCGCCATAAGCGCCCAGGCCGAAATAGGCCGCATGGCCAAAGGAATGCATGCCACCGGGGCCGAGGATGAAGTGCAGGCTGGCGGCAAACAACGCGGTCACAAAGATGTCGGTCAACAGCACGCTGGCATAGCTGCCGGCCGCGCCCATGGCCTCACCGGTGGCCACCGGCAGCAGCACCAGGCCCGCCAGCAGGCCCAGCCAGGCTGCGGTGCTGCCCCGGCCTGCGGCGCGCAGCGGCTGCTCGGGTGCGCTGCTGCGTGCCAGGGACTGGGGCTTGCCCAGCAGGCCCCAGGGGCGCCAGATCAGCACGGCAGCCATGACCACAAACTCCACCACCAGCGTGAGCTTGGAAAATGAAATTTCCACGCCCGCCACCTCTTGCACGCCCAGCCAGATGCACAGCGCTTTCAGTTCGGCCACCAGCAGCGCGGCCAAAAAGGCGCCGGGGATACTGCCCATGCCGCCCACCACCACCACCACAAAGGCGCTGCCTATGGAGAGCATGTCCATCTCCAGGCTGGCGGGTTCGCGCGGCAGCTGCAGCGCACCGCCCAGGCCGGCCAGCAGCGTGCCCAGGGCAAATACCGCCGTGAACAGCCAGGCCTGGTTGACGCCCAGGGCGCCCACCATTTCCCTGTCCTGGGTGGCGGCGCGCACCAAGGTGCCAAAGCGGGTTCGGGTGAGCAGCAGCGTCAGCCCCAGCAACACCAGCGGGCCCACGGCCATCAGCAGCAGGTCGTAGCGGGGGAACTGGCGGCCCAGAATGTCCACCGCTCCCTCAAAGCCTGCCGCGCGCGGGCCGAAGAGCTCTTCCGGCCCCCACAGCCACAGGGCCGCATCCTTGATGACCAGCACCAGCGCAAACGTGGCCAGCAGCTGGAACAGCTCCGGCGCGGCATAGATGCGGCGCAGCAGCAGCATTTCCACCAGCGCGCCCAGCAGGCCGCAGGCCAGCGGCGCCAGCAGCAGGGCAGGCCAGAAACCCAGCACCGGCGCCAGTTGCTCCACGCTGGTGAAGGCCATGAAGGCACCCAGCATGTAGAACGAGCCATGGGCAAAGTTGATGGTGCGGGTGACGCCAAAAATCAGCGACAGCCCCACGGACACCAGGAACAGCGACGATGCGCTGGCCAGGCCGTTGAGCAACTGGGCCAGCAGGCCGGATGCACTCATTCCCCTGCGCTCCCTCTTTTTATATGCATAGCGTCTTGTGCTTATAGGTATTTTATTTCAGCGCGAAACACGGTTGAAAGCCTTGTCATACGGGCATGGCCCGCTCCTATTTTTTGCAAGGCCGATGCGCATGGCACCGCTGCGAAAAAGCCACCAAAGCGGTGGCTTGTCCTCGCGCGCGATGCGGATGCGCTCACTGTGCCGAAGCGGGGCGTAGTTTTTTCACCGCCTCATCCGAAGGCTGGTAGTCCTTGCCATCGGCATAGCGGAAGTCCGTCATCACGCCGCGGTTCATTTCCTTGCTGAACGTGGTCTTGCCCACAAAGGCGCCCATGGTGGACTGGTGGTCCTGGGCGCGGTAGCTGATGGTGCCCCAGGGCGTAGCCACGGGCAGGCCACGGAAGGCGGCAATCAGCTTTTCGGTGTCGGTGCTGCCGGCCTTTTTGATGCCGGCGGCCAGCGACTGTATGGCGTTGTAGCCCACGATGGTGCCCAGGCGCGGGTAGTCCTTGTAGCGACCCTGATAGGCCTTGAGAAAGGCTTCGTGCTCCGGCGTCTTGATGGCATACCAGGGGTAGCCGGTGACGGTCCAGCCCTCGGGTGCCTCGTTGCGCAAGGCATCCAGGTACTCGGGCTCGCCGGAAAGCAGGCCCACCACCTGGCGGTCCTTGAACAGGCCGCGGGTATTGCCCTCGCGCACAAACTTGCCCAGGTCTACCGAGAACAGCACGTTGAAGATAGCGTCGGGCTTGGCGTCGGCCAGGGCCTGCACCACCGAGCCGGCATCGATCTTGCCCAGGGCCGGAGCCTGTTCGGCCACGAACTCGATGTCGGGCTGGGCCTGCTTCATCAGCGTCTTGAAGGTGGCCACGGCCGATTGGCCGTATTCGTAGTTCGGGTAGACGATGGCCCAGCGCTTTTTCTTCAGCTTCAGCGCCTCTTCCACCAGCATGGCGGTCTGCATATAGGTGGAGCCGCGCAGGCGGAAGGTGTAGCGGTTGCCATTGGCCCAGACCACTTTGTCGGTCAGGGTTTCGCTGGCCAGAAAGAAACGCTTTTTCTGCCCCGCGTAATCGGTCAGCGCCATGCCTACGGGCGACAGAAAGCTGCCGGTGAGCACATCGATCTTCTCGCGGGTGTAGAGCTCCTCGGCCGCACGCACGGCATCGCCCGGGTTGCCGTTGTCGTCGCGCACCACCAGCTGCACCTGCTTGCCCAGCAGGCCGCCGCTGGCATTCACCTGGGCCACGGCCAGCTCCATGCCTTTTTTATAGGGCTCCAGAAAGGCCGGCATGGCCTTGTAGCTGTTGATTTCGCCGATCTTGAGCACGCCTTGGGACCAGGCCGGCGTCGCCGCCCATATGCACAATGGCAAGGTCCAACGCAGGCGCGTCAACAGGGGGGAAACCGGCATTGTCATTCTCCTTATCACTAATCCATATCAAGGCTAGGCCCTGAAATGTACCTGTGGGCAGCCAATTGCCGGACAATACCGCATTGCCAACATGGACCGCCCGGCCGCCATGAAACGCCTCGCCTTCGCCCTCGCTGGCATTGCAAACAGACGTTTTTCGCCACCGAAAGCGGCTTTACGCCGGCGCGGCATGCCTGCCGCCCTGGTTCTTTCTGTTTGACTCTCCATTGCCATCATGAGTGCTTTTCTTGAAGAACGCGTGCTGTCTGTGCACCACTGGACCGACCGCCTTTTCTCTTTCACCACCACCCGTGACACTGCGCTGCGCTTTTCCAACGGCCACTTCACCATGATTGGCCTGAAGGTGGACGGCAAGCCGCTGCTGCGGGCCTACTCCATTGCCAGCCCCAATTACGAGGAACATCTGGAGTTCTTGTCCATCAAGGTGCCCGACGGCCCCCTGACCTCCAAGCTGCAGAACATCCAGGTGGGTGACACCATCATCGTCGGCAAAAAGCCCACGGGCACGCTGCTGATCGACTATCTGCTGCCTGGCAAAAACCTGTACCTACTGGGCACCGGCACCGGCATGGCGCCCTGGCTGGCCGTGGCCCGCGACCCCGAAACCTACGAGCGCTTCGACAATGTGGTCGTGGTGCACGGCGTGCGCGAGGTCAAGGAACTGGCCTACCAGGAGCTGTTCGAGAAAGAGCTGCCCGAGCATGAATTCCTGGGTGAAATCGTGGCCGGCAAGCTGCACTACTTCCCCACCGTGACGCGCGAGCCCTTCCGCAACCAGGGCCGTATCTCGGACCAGATCAAGGCCGGCACCTTCCCCCAATGCCTGGGCCTGCCCGCGCTGAACCCGGAAACCGACCGCGTCATGCTGTGCGGCAGCCCCGCCATGCTGGCCGAGCTCAAGGAGATGATGGAAGAGCGCGGTTTCAAGGAAGGCAATACCAGCACCCCGGGCGACTTCGTGATCGAACGCGCCTTCGTGGAAAAGTAAAACCGCTTTCACGCCACACCAAAGGCCTGCCTTGCGCAGGCCTTTTTCATGGGCCTGGCGCCGAGAAAAAGCACCGCACACCGAGGTGACAGCCAGGCGGGCGGCCATGGCCTATCGTGGGCCGATGCCCTCTCGCATGCCGCCCCTTGCACCCCCGCCCGCACCCGCTGAAGACCGCCACTTTGTGACGGCGCTGGCGCGCGGGCTGGACGTGCTGTCCTGCTTTCGCTCCGGTGAGAAGCTGCTGGGCAACCAGGAGATTGCCCAGCGCTGCGGCCTGCCCAAATCCACGGTCTCGCGGCTCACGCGCACCCTGACCCAGCTGGGCTATCTCATCCATGTGCCCGAGGCCGGCAAATACCGCCTGGGCACGGCCACGCTGGCCCTGGGCAGCGCCATGCTCACCGGCCTGGATGTGCGCCAGCTGGCCCGGCCGCTGATGCAGCGCCTGGCCGAGCTGGCCCAGGCCGAGATTGCCTTGGGCACACGCGACCGGCACAACATGCTCTACATCGAGCACTGCCCCTGCCCCCAGCCCATAGTCTCCAACCTGGACATGGGCACGCGCCTGCCCCTGGCCACCACGGCCATGGGCCGGGCCTGGCTGGCCGCCGCCACGGCGACCGACCGGCAGCAGGCCCTGGACTATCTGCAGGCCCATGCCCCCGAGCAATGGGCCGTGGCCCAGGCCCAGCTGCCGCTGTGGCCCCGGGCCCATGACCGGGTCCAACCCTGGCTGAGCTGCTCCTTTGGCGATTGGCAGCCCCATGTGAATGCCATCGCCCTGGCCTTTCAGCCCGGCCGTGGGCTGCCGCTGATGGCCATCAGCTGCGGCGGCCCGTCCCGTCTGGTCTCGCCCGAAATGCTGTTGCAACGCGCCCAGCCCGAGCTGCTGCGCCTGGTGCAGCGGCTGCAGCAGGCCATTTACCGGGCCTGACCCAGCGCATCCCTTCCGCCGCTGAAGACGCCGCCATCGCTGCCGCTGTCGCGTCACGCATGAGACGCCCAGTTACTTAGAAGACAGCGCCGCACCGGCCTGCGCCCTAGCATGGGCTTTCGCATTTCTGCACCCCACCCCATTCCTCCAAGGAGAGCTGCACATGAGCGTGAAAGCATTGTTTGACCTGACGGGCAAGACGGCCCTGATCACCGGCGGCTCGCGCGGCCTGGGCCTGCAAATGGCCGAGGCCCTGGGCGAGATGGGCGCCAAGCTGGCCATCACCGCCCGCAAGGCCGACGAGCTGGAGCAGGCCCGCGCCCATCTGCAGGGCCTGGGCTACCAGGTGGAAACCTTCACCAACGACCTGCAGCAGTTCGACCGCATTCCCGGCCTGGTGGACGATGTGCTGGCGCGCTGCAAAGGCATAGACATTCTGATCAACAACGCCGGCGCCACCTGGGGTGCCAAGGCCGAGGACTACCCCGACGAGGCCTGGCACAAGGTGATGAACCTGAACGTCAACGCGCCGTTTTTTCTGACCCGCGAAGTGGGCAAGCGCGTGATGATTCCCCAGGGCCATGGCAATGTGATCATCACCGCCTCGGTGGCCGCTTTCAAGGGCACGCCCACCGGCATGAACACCGTGGCCTACAACACCTCCAAGGCCGCCGCCGTCCACCTGGCGCGCGTGCTGGCCTCCGAGTGGGGACCCTACGGCATCCGTGTGAATTCCATCTGCCCGGGCTTTTTCCCCAGCAAGCTGGCCAGCGGCCTGATCGACAAGCTGGGCGACGCACTCATCGCCCGCGCGCCGCTGCGCCGCATCGGCAATGAAGAAGATCTGAAGGGCACCGTGGCCTATCTGGCCTCGGACGCTTCGCGGCATATGACCGGCCAGGCGCTGGTGCTGGATGGTGGGTCGAGTTTGGTTTAACCCCCCCCTGAGTCGCCTGCGGCGCCTTCCCCCCAGGGGGACGACACCGGCGCGGCGGGGCGGCCCTTGCGCGGTGTCTCTGGGCTAGGCCGCGCCGGTCTTATGCACCAGGGTCTGGTGTGAGGCGGAGTGATATACAAGCGCCTCCCCTGGGCACCTCGTGTCCTCCTTCGCTCTCGCATCGCTGCGGGGCAGCGCGGCCGGCGTAGGCCCTTGCTCGCTGTCTCTGAGCTGGGCTGTGCCGGTTTTGTGCGTCATGCCTTGAATTGGGCCCTGGCTTTACTCCCTCGCCCCTCGGGGGAGAGGGTGGGGGTGAGGGGCCGCCCCGGACGCTTGCCACGGCACTCCCGATTCAGGAGCTTGATCTGCTGATGTGGCTTGCAGCGTAGTCACAAAAGCCGTTGCAGTCCTTGCTGCATCTGCACCAACAGCTCCTGTTTTGCGTAGCACCTCCCCAGCAAAAAACGCAGCCAAAGCTGCGTTTCAGGAGGCTCAAGCCAGCGGGTGGCAGGGTCAATTGACGGTCGAAATCGCCTCGATCTTGCCGTCCTTGACCGCGGCGCCGCGCTCGTGGGTCAGGGTGCCGCCTTGTGCGTCCACGCCCAGCACGCCGCCGGGGTTCACATCGGGGGCCAGGGCCTTGTAGGCCGCGTCCAGCTTGGTGTGGATGGCCTTGGCGTCGCTATAGGTTCCTGCCAGCTGCATGGCCTTGGCCGTGGCGTGCACGGCGGTGTAGTTCCACTGTGCTTCCGAGCCCGGTACGCGGTTGGGGTACATCTTGCCAAAGCGTTGCACAAAGGCCTGGTTGGCGGGCTTGCTGTCTTCGGACACGGGCATCACGCCGATGGAGCCTTCCAAGGTGGCATAGCCACCCACCACGCGCGCCATCTCGTCGAGCTTGGCCTGGTCCATAACGATGAAGCCGCCCTTGAAGCCCAGCTCCCGCGCCTGCTTGACCACCAGGGCCGTGGGCTCGGAGGCCCCGCCCACAAACATCACATCGGGCTTGGCCGCCAGGGCCTTGCTCACGCCGCTATAGAAATCGGTAGCGCGGTTGTAGCTCATGGGGTTTTCGGCCACCACGGTGCCACCCAGCTTTTCCCAGCCGGGCTTGAAGGCCGCCGCCCAGGCCTTGGCGTAGTCATGGTCGGCACCCACCATGGCCACTTTTTTGCCATAGCGCTGCATCTCGTATTTGGAGAAGGGCTCGATATAGCTGGTGAACACCGGCGGAATGCGCAGCGTCAGCTTGTTGCCGCGATCGGTGATCTGCGGCACCGAGCTATAGGCCAGCACGATGAAGCCGCTGCGCTCGTTGATGGCCTGCAGGGCGTAAATGCCGCCCGAGTGCGGCACCAGAATGGCCGCCGTCTTGTGCTGCTGCACCAGGCGCTGGGCGTTGATGGCGGTTTCTGAGGGGTTGTATTTGTCGTCCAGCGGCACGATCTCGAACTTGACCTTTTTGCCTGCAATCTCCGGGTTGCCTGCATTGATCTCGGCCACCGCCATCTGCATGCCATCGAGCGCGTTCTTGCCATACTGCGCCGCGCCGCCCGACAGCGGGCCGGAATAACCGATCTTGACCACCTCCTGCGCCATGGCCGGGCCGGCCGCCACCGCCGCGCAGGCCAGGGCCAGCGCCGTCAGCTGGCGACGATTGAATCGAGAAAAAGCATGCATGGTTGTCTCCTTGGTTGGTATAGGAATGCACAAAAAACTCAGGCCCCATGGCCACACTTATCGGGTATCACGCCAACCCCCTGCTGCCTGCCGAGACCTCTTTCGCCAGAGACAGCGAGCAAGGGCCGCCCCGCAGCGAGGCTGTCGTCCCCCTCCCGCGCGTAGCGCGAAGAGAGGGGGAAGGCGCGCAGCGCCTCAGGGGGTGCTTCATATTTATGCGCCGATGTAAGCGCGCCGGATAAAGTCATCCGCCAGCAGCTCGGCCGGCAGGCCTTCGCGCACGATGCGGCCGTTTTCCAGCACATAGGCGCGGTGGGCAATCTTCAGCGCCGCATAGGCGTTTTGCTCGGCCAGCAGCACCGTGGTGCCGGCCTGGTTGATGCGCTGTATCACCTCGAACATCTGCTTGATCACCAGCGGCGCCAGGCCCAGCGAGGGTTCATCGAGCAGCAGCACCTTGGGCCGGCCCATCATGGCGCGGCCAATGGCCACCATCTGCTGCTGGCCACCCGAGAGCGAGCCCGCCGGGTCATGCTGCTTGTCGCGCAATATGGGGAACAGGGTGAAGACCTCTTCCAGTGTCTTCTGGCTGGGCGCCGGGTCGCGACGGTGCACATAGGCCCCCAGCTCCAGGTTTTTGCGCACGCTCATCTGCGCAAACAGCTTGCGCCCTTCGGGGCATTGCACCAGGCCGCTTTGCACAATGGCCGAAGGCTTTTTGCCCAGCAGCTCCTGCCCTTGCCAGGTAATGGAGCCACCGGCCGCCTTGTGGATGCCACTGGCCGTCAAAAACATCGAGCTCTTGCCCGCGCCATTGGCGCCCAGCAGCACCACCAGCTCGCCCTGGCCTGCATGCAGATTGACCTGATCCAGGGCCAGAAAGCTGCCGTATTTCAGCGAGAGATTCTCAAATTTCAGCATGCTCGCTCCCCAGGTAGGCATCGATCACGGCCGGGTTGCGGCGCACTTCATCGGGCGTGCCTTCGGCGATTTTTTCGCCATAGCTCAGCACCAGAATCTTGTCGGCCAAGCTCATGATCATGCCCATCTTGTGTTCGATCAGCGCCACCGTGATGCCGTGGCGCACCAGCTTGCGGATCAGCTCCGCCAGGCCCTCGGTTTCCTCGGGGTTCACGCCGCCGGCGGGTTCGTCCAGCAGCATCAGCTTGGGGTCGGTGGCCAGCGCCAGCGCAAAGGCCACGCGCTTGCGCTCCTCCTGTGAGATGTCGCCCGCCATGCGCTGGGCCACATGCGACAGGCCCACAAAGTCCAGGGCGTCGCGGGCCTTTTCGCGGCACACGCGCTCCTCTTCGCGCAAGCGGCTGGAGCCGCGCAGCACATCCCACAGACCGGACTGGGTGCGCAGCCGGTGGCCCACGATGAGGTTGTCCAGCACCGTGGCGCGGTCGAACAACGCCGTGGTCTGAAAGGTGCGGGCAATGCCCAGCCTGGCCACCTGGTCGGGGCGCAGCGAAGTCACATCCTGGCCATTGAAGGTGATGGTGCCGCTGGTGGGCTGGTGGGTGGAGCTGATGAGGTTGAAGAACGTCGTCTTGCCCGCCCCGTTGGGGCCGATGATGGCGTTGACCTTGCCGGCCTCGATGGTGGTGCTGACGTCGTTCACCGCCGCCAGGCCACCGAATTTTTTCGTCAGATGTTCAATTTTCAGCATGGCGCGCTCCCTCCTTGGCCGCTTTGGCTTGCTTGGCTGCCCGGCGTGCGCGCCAGGCGGTGAAGCTGCCCACCACGCCATAGGGCATGAAGATCACCAGCATCACCAAGATGGGGCCAAACACGATGAAGCGGTACTCCTGCAAAAACTGCAGGTACTGGGTGATCCAGGGCATGCCGATGGCGCCCAAGAGCGGGCCGAACACCGTGCCCAGGCCGCCCACCATGGCGAAAATCATCATGTCGAAGGTGTGGTGCACGCCGGCCATATCAGGGCCGATGAAGCGCACAAACCCCGCGTACAGGCCACCGGCAATGCCGGCATAGAACACGCTGAGCATGAAGGCCAGCACCTTGTTGCGCATCAGGTTGATGCCCAGGGCCTCGGCCAGCTCGTCGCTGTTGCGGATGGCGATGAAGGTGCGGCCCAGCAGCGACTTGACGATGCGGCGCATCACCCACACCAGCAGCACCAGAAAACACAGCACAAAGTAGTACATGCGCAGCGGTGTGTCGAAGCTCAGCGCGCCAATGGCCTCGGGCTCGGGGATGCCCATGATGCCCACGGTGCCGTGGGTCAGGTCTTCCCATTTCTCGATCAGCAAAAACATGATGTAGCCCACGCACAGCGTGAAGATCGAGAAGTAATGGCCCTTGAGGCGCAGAGAGATGATGCCGATCACATAGCCCAGCACCACGCACACCAGGCCGGACATGGCCAGGCCGGCCCAGAAGGTCCAGCCATGGTCCACGGTGAGAATGCCCACGGTGTAGGCCCCCACGGCCATAAAGCCGGCATGGGCCAGATTCAGCTGGCCGGTGTAGCCCGTGATCAGGTTCAGGCCCAGCGTGGCAATGGCAAAGATATAGGCCGTGCTCATCACCGTGAGGTGGTAGTCGTTGCCGGCGAACCAGGGAAAGGCGATACCGGCAGCCAGCAGCAATGCCCAGGCCAGTTTGCTGTCGATAAAGCTCTTCATGCGCGCCCCCTGGGTGCAAACAGGCCCTGAGGACGCAGGGACAGAATCACCACCAGCAGCACAAAGGCGATGATGTCCTTGTAGTCGGTGGAGAGGTAGTAGGCGCCAAAGCTCTCGGCAAAGCCCAGGATCAGCCCCCCGGCCACGGCGCCGGGGATGCTGCCCATGCCGCCCAGGATGATGATCACAAAGGCCTTGGTGATGACCAGATGGCCCATGGCCGGATAGACCAGGTTGATGGGCGCATACAGCGCCGCCGCCACGGCCGCCAGGGCGCCGGAGATGGCAAACGTCATCATGGCCACGCGGTTGGCATCGATGCCCACCATGGACGCGCCTTCGCGGTTCTGGGCCATGGCGATGATGGTCGAGCCCGTGGTGGTGCGCGTCAGAAACAGGTGCAGCGCCACCATCAGCGCAAACGCCGCCACCACGATCAGCAAACGCTGCAGCGGCACGGTGATGCCGCCCATTTCCACGATGCTGGTGTAGGGCGTGGGCATGCGCTGGAAGTCCGCACCCCACAGCACCTGGGCACCGGCCTCCAGAAACAGCAGCAGGCCGATGGAGGCGATCTTGGGGTGCAGCGGCGATGCATTGCGCAACGGGTTGAACACCAGGCGCTCGCTGAGCATGCCCAGAACGGCCACTGTCACCGCCGCCATCAGCATGGCCGCCCAGTAGCCCCAGCTCCAGGCCACCATGGCATGCAGGGCCACAAAGGCGCCGATCATGTAGAAACCGCCATGCGCGAAATTGGGCACGTGCAAGATGCCGTACACCAAGGTCAGCCCCAGGGCCACCAGGCCGTAGATGCCACCCAGGGTCAGCCCATTGAGCACTTGTTGCAGAAAGGCGTCCATGTCAACGACCTCCCTGCCCACCGCCCGCCGCTTTCCAGCGGGCCGGACGCTTGCTGTCACCGCGCATATTGCACTCCTTGTTGCGTAAGCCACCGGTGCCGCAAAAGCACCGAACGGCGTCCATACTCAGCCAAGGAGGCTGGCAACAACAAGAAGGCTGTTCTGCATTGCAGAACACACAGGGCAAACACCCATTATTTTGCGTAACCCAGATGACAGACCGGCAGTGCCCGTCACCGCGCTTTGCGGGTCAACCCTGAGCCAAGTCCCATGCGATATGCCTGGACAAAAAAAGGGCCGCAATCTGCGGCCCCAAGGCAGGAACTGAACCACTCCTGCCAACCGCAGCACTAGGCAGCCATAAACCAGTTGGGCAACCAGCTGGCAAATGCGGGCACAAAGGTCACCAGGGCCAATGCAAAGATCAACGCGCCGTAGAAGGGCCAGATGGTGCGCATCACCTTGCCCACCGATACCTCTCCAATCGCGCAGCCTATGAACTGCGTGCTGCCCACCGGCGGGGTGTTCAGCCCCAGGGCACAGTTGATGAGCATCACCACCCCGAACTGCACCGAGCTCATGCCGTAGTGCTGCGCAATCGGCAAGAAAATGGGTGTGCACAGCAAGATGGTGGCGGCCATGTCGAGAAAGGTGCCCAGCACGAACAAGATGATGTTGATCAGCAGAAAAATCACCCATGGCGTGGAGCTCACCTGGGACAGCATCTGCCCGGTCAGCTCGGCCACGCCATACAGGCTGATGAGGTAGCCAAAGCTGCTGGAGATGCCGATGAGCAGCAAGATGATGCCGGTGTTGCGCACCGCCTTGGTGGCGGCCTGGAGGAAGTGGCTCCAGCGCAGGCTGCGGTAGAGAAACGCCGTCAGCACCAGGGCATAGAGCACGGCCACCACGGCCGATTCGGAGGCGGTGAACACGCCCGACAAAATGCCGCCCAGAATCAGCACGATCACGAACAGCCCCGGCAATGCGGCGGCAAAACAGCGCCCCACCATGCCCCAGCCCGGAAAGCTGCCCGCCGGGTACCCACGGCGGCGCGCCACCATATAGGCGGCGATCAGGTTGCTCACCGTCAGCAGCAGCGCGGGCACTAGGCAGGCCAGAATCAGCGCCGCAATCGACACCTTGCCGCCAGCTGCCAGGGCATAGATGATGATGTTGTGGCTGGTGGGCATCAGCGCCCCCACCAGGGCCGCATGCGTGGTCACATTGACGGCGTAGTCCGCGTGGTAGCCCTCTTTCTTCATCATCGGGATCATCACCGCGCCCATGGCCGACACATCGGCCACCGGCGAGCCCGACACCCCGCCAAACAAAGTGCAGGCCACCACATTGGACATGCCCAGGCCACCGCGTACATGGCCCACCAGGGCCCGTGCAAAGTTGACGATGCGATCGGCAATGCCGCCATGCAGCATCAGCTCGCCGGCAAAGATGAAGAAGGGAATGGCCAGGAACGAGAACACGCTCATGCCCGATGTCATTTGCTGAAAGCCCACCGCCAGCGGCAGACCCTCATACAGCAAGGTCGCCAGCGCCGACAGGCCGATGGAGAAGGCCACGGGCACGCCCAGCAGCAGCAGCGAGGTAAACGACAGACACAGAATCAGCAAGGGGATGGTCATCGTGCGTCTCCTTACATGACTTCGATCTCACGTCCCTGCGCCAGCGCCAGGATGTGTTCGATGGAAAACAGCACGATCAGGCAGCCGCAGATCACGGCCGGGATGTATTTCCACCCCTCGGAGATGCCCAGGGTGGGCAGCCGATAGGCCCACACCGATTCCGCCAACGATGCGCAGCTGCAGGCCATGGCTGCGCCGAAGAGCAGCACGAACAGATGGATCACATATTCCATCCGTATGCGCAGCCAGTCGGGCGCCAGCACCAACAAGGACTCCAGCCCGATGTGACCGGCATTGCGCACGCCCACGGCCACGCCAAACATGGTCACATACAGCACCATCAGCAACGCCAGGCTCTCGGCCCAGGTGGGGGTGTTGTTCAGCACATAACGCCCAAACACCTGCCAGCTCACGGCTGCAATCAATCCCATCAACCCCACCACGCCCAGCCACAGACACAGAGCGGACAAGGCTCTACTCATCTTGGTATACATGTTTGATCCAAACAGGCCGCTCACGCTTTATCCATAAGCACAAGTAGCTATCGTTTTTAAATTCCCCGCATCGATGCCATGCGATGCGGGGCAGGCTTTCTTTTTGCCAACCGCGCTTTACTGGGTGTCCTGCACGCGCTTGACCAGGTCTTTCAACTTGGCGTCGGTGATGAACTTGTCATAGACCGGTCGCATCGCGGCCTGGAACGGCGCCTTGTCGATCTCGATGATTTCCGCACCGCCGGCCTTCACCAGCGCCAGCGACTTGGCCTCGCGCTCGGCCCATTGACGGCGCATATAGGGCACCGACTCCTTGGCTGCCTGGCGCACCCAGGCTTGCTCCTGCGGTGAGAGCTTGTCGAACACGCGCTTGCTGAACAGCACGATTTCGGGGGCCATGGAATGCTCGGTCTTGGTGAAGTACTTGGCCACCTCGAAGGCGCGCGAGCTTTCATAGGTGGGGTAGTTGTTTTCTGCCGCATCGATGAGGCTGGTTTTCAGGCCGGTGTAAACCTCGCCCATGGGCATGGGCGTGGCGTTGGCGCCCATGGCTTCGAGCATGCTCACCCACAGGTCGGACTGCTGCACGCGCACCTTCATGCCCTTCATGTCGGCAAAGCTTCTGATCGGTTTCTTGGCAGTGAACATAGAGCGCGCACCGCTGTCATAAAACGCCAGCCCGATGAAGCCTTGCTTTTCGCAGGCCTTCAAGATCTCCTCGCCTATGGGGCCATCGAGCACCTTGTGCATATGCGCCGTCGACCGGAACAGAAACGGCATGGTGGGCACAATGGTTTCCCTGCACACATTGTTCATGGCGCCCACATTCACACGCACCATGGCCAGCGCACCGATCTTGGCCTGCTCTATGGTTTCCTTCTCGCCCCCCAGCGAGCCGCTGGGATACAGCCGGATGCTGTGCTTGCCCCCTGACAGGGTCTTCAGGCGCTCGCCCATGAAGTGGATGGCGAGCACGGTGGGATAGTCTTCGGGCTGGATGTCGGAGGCGCGAAATTCCGTGGCGCTCGCCGCCATCGACACCAAACTGACGGCCAGGGCCGTCCACAGTTTCTTGAATCGCATAGATCTACCTTTTGTGTGGAGAAAGTGGGTGCAGGCCATGTGCCCTCGCCGTGCCTGCGTTGCGCTGTCTTCGTCTTCATTCCCCCTTGAAAGCGGTTTCGGCCAGCCCTTGCACACCGGGCTGCAGCGCGAAAACACCTCCCGCCAGGGGTTGGTCCGCCAGGTCCACGCCTTGCGGGCGTATGGATGTGACGAACAAGGTGTCCAGATCACGCCCGCCAAAGGCGCACATGGCCGGTTTCTTGACGGGTACGACCAGGGAGCGGTCCAGTTTTCCGGCCGGGGTGAAGCGGTGCACCAGGCCGGCGTCGTTGCCGCAAATCCAGTAACCCCCGTCCACATCCATGGCTGCCCCATCGGGCCGGCCGGGCAGGGGCTGCATATCGACCCACACTCGGCGCTTGCTGGGCGTTCCGGTGTCGATGTCGTAATCAAAGGCCCAGATGGTTTGCGACAGCGGATGCGAGTCCGACAGGTACATGGTTTTGCCGTCCGGGCTGAAGGCCAGGCCATTCGGGGTCAGCAGCGGCCCGAGCCGTAAATCGGTGGCGCTCCCGCTGTGCAGCTCCTGCGCGCCCAGCCGGTACACCTGCCCCACCGGCCGGGCGGCCGCCATGTCCATCAGCATGGTCCCGGCAATGAAGCGCCCCTGGCGATCGCAGCGGCCATCGTTGAAGCGCATGCCCGGCATGGGGTGCTCCACCCTGGCCAGCGCCTGCACGCTTGCGCGGCCATAGCCCTCATCCAGCGTCACCTCATACAACCCGTCTTCCAGGCCCGCAATCCACCGCTGGGGATCACCCTGGTAGGGGGCCATGCAGGCCAGCATCTGCGGCAATTTCCAGCGCATATGCTGGGCAAGTTCCGCCTGCCAGCGGTGCAGCACCCCATGTGGAATGTCGGCCCAATACAGCGCCTGTTCGGCCGCCTGCCAGACGGGGCTTTCTCCCGTGGCATTGTGCACATCCAGGACCAGCTCGGCGGCACTCATGCAACGTCTCCGGCCTCGTCACCAAACGGGCCATAGGCCGTAAAGACGCCGCCCTGGTAGAGGGCAACTGGGTCGTTGGCAGCCGGGGCCGCCAGGGCTTCGATCTCGGTCCGCCAGGGCTCCGAGCTGTCCTGTGGTGCAAAGCCCAGATGGGCGGCCGCATGGTTGTCCCACCAGCCGTCCCGGTTGGCCGACGCCCCATACACCACCGTATGGCCCACATTCGGCGTGAACAGGCCTTTGCTGATGAGCTGTACCAGATCGTCATAGCTGAGCCAGGTACTCAGCATGCGGCGGTCTTTGGGCGCGGGCACCGACGTACCGATGCGCATGCTCACGGTCTCTATCCCGTAGCGGTCAAAGTAAAAGTTCGCGACATCCTCGCCAAAGGACTTGGACAGGCCATAAAAGCTGTCGGGGCGGCGGCGCACATGGGCGTCGATCTTTTCGGTCTGCTTGTAAAAACCGATCACATGGTTGGAGCTGGCAAACACCACCCGCCGCACGCCATGGCAGCGCGCGGCTTCGTACACATTGACGACGCCGGCAATATTGGCCTGCAGCACCTCTTCAAAAGGCCGCTCCACCGAGATACCGCCCATGTGCACGATGGCATCACAGCCGGCCACCAGCGCATGCACCGCGCTTTTGTCCGACAGGTCGCATGCCATGAGCTCTTCAAAGCTGCCTTGGGCCGGCGCCATCTCGGCCACATCCGACAGCCGCATCACCTCTGCAAAAGGGCGCAGGCGCTCGCGCAGCACCCGCCCCAATCCACCGGCAGCGCCCGTCAACAATAATCGGTGAAATTTGTATCTTGCAAACATCTGTTTTGTACGTATAGTGATACGTTGTCATACAACATAGCGCAATTATTATCATGACCATCAGCCCGCCACCCTCGGAGTTACCCGAGTCTGCCGCCACGTCCGCCACCCCAGAAGGCAGCGCACTGCGCAGCCGATCCGGTCGCGGCAGCCGCAACCTCGCCAATCTGCTGTCGGAAGAGTTCGAGGCCAAGATTCGCCAGGGCCAGCTCAAGGAAGGCGACAAGCTGCCCACCGAATCCGACCTGGTGCGCAGCTACGACGTCAGTCGCACCGTGGTGCGCGAGGCGCTGTCCAAACTCCAGGCCGCCGGCCTGGTGGAAACCCGCCACGGCATAGGCACTTTTGTGCTCTCGGCACGCCCGGCCTCCAGCCTGGTGCTCAGCGCCCATGAGCTGCACGAGGCCATGGATGTGCTGGCCATACTGGAGCTGCGCATCAGCCTGGAAACCGAGGCGGCCAGCCTGGCCGCACAACGCAGAAAAAGTGAGCACCTGCAGTCCATGCGCGATGCACTCCAGGCTTTTGAGCACCATTTCGCACAGGGCAAGGAGACCGTCAGCCACGACCTGGCCTTTCACCTCAGCATTGCCCAGGCCACGGGCAATCGCTATTTCCAGGAGATCCTGCAGCACTTCGGCAGCATGCTGATTCCGCGCAACCGCATCGCTTCCATCGACAGGCCCGCGCGCGACCCCGACTACCTGCGCCGCGTGAACCGCGAGCACGAAGAGATTTACGCCGCCATCGAGCGGCAAGACGCCGACTCGGCCCGCGCCGCCATGCGCATCCACCTGACAAACTCACGCGAACGCCTGCGCCTGGCCCGCCAGGCCGGCGACAGCAGCAGCGACTGAACCGAACCCGGCCATCCTGCGCCGCCATGGCGCAGCGCCCTCTGCACGCCTTTTTCCGCCCTCATCACGAGGCCGCCGCAGCACGCACGCTGCAACAAGGAGACACACAGCCTCGCGTTTCCCCCTAGCTTCTTTGCGTGGAATCAGAAGAACTCAACTTGTATGATGACTGATATCAAAATAGGCCCCAAGCCCTTTTCGGCATGGCTGGCGCTTGCCGCTGTTTTCTGTCCCCCTTCATTCAAGGAGTCCCATGAGCCCCCAAGAAGTCAAACATGTCATGCGTTCCGGTTTGTTGTCGTTCCCGGTGACGGACTTTGACCATCACGGACATTTCAATCCCAAGGGCTATGCAAAGCGCCTGGAATGGCTGGCCCCCTATGGCGCCAGTGCACTGTTCGCGGCCGGCGGCACGGGGGAGTTTTTCTCGCTGACTGCCGAGGAATATCCGCAGATCATCCAGACAGCGGTGAACACCTGCAAAGGCAAGGTGCCCATCATTGCCGGCGCGGGCGGCCCCACGCGCTTTGCCATCCAGTGCGCACAGGCGGCAGAAGCGGCAGGCGCCCATGGCATCTTGCTGATGCCCCACTACATGACCGAGGCCAGCCAGCAAGGTCTCGCGGCCCATGTGGAAGCCGTGTGCCGCAACGTGCAATTCGGCGTCGTCATCTACAACCGCGGCGTCAGCCGTTTCAAGCCGGAGACCGTGGCCCGGCTGTGCGAACGCAACCCGAATCTGGTGGGCTTCAAGGACGGCGTGGGTGACGTCGAGGCCATGACCGCCATGTACCTGACCATGGGGGACCGCCTGGCTTATCTGGGCGGCCTGCCTACGGCAGAGGTCTATGCCGCAGCCTACAAGGCGCTGGGCACACCGGTGTATTCCTCCGCCGTCTTCAACTTCATCCCCCGCACCGCCATGCGCTTTTATGAGGCGGTGAGAACCGATGACCACGCGACACAGCAGCAGCTGCTCCGGGATTTCTTCATGCCCTATCTGCAGATCCGCAACCGCAGCGAAGGCTATGCCGTGTCCATCGTGAAAGCAGGCGCCAAGCTGGTCGGCCACGATGCAGGCCCGGTGCGCACGCCCCTGGCCGAGCTGCAGCCCGAAGAGCTGGACATGCTGGCCGCCTTGATCGACAAGGTCGAGAAATAAGCCCACCACCGCCCACGCAAAAAGGCACACATGAAAAAAATATGGCTGACCTGGGCCGCCGCGCTGGCACTTGCCGGACATGCTGCGCCCTGGCCCGAAAGGGCGGTGACCGTGGTGGTCCCCTTTCCTGCTGGCGGCTCCACGGATACCGTGGCCCGCACCATGGCCCTGCACATGGGCGAGCACCTGGGCAAGCCCTTTGTGGTGGAAAACCGCCCCGGGGCAACCGGCACGCTGGGCGCGGGCGCCGTCAAGCGCGCGCCCGCCGATGGCTACACCTTGCTGGTGACCTCGCTGGGGCCTTTGGTGATCACCCCCCATTTGGTGAAGAACCTCGCCTACGACGCACAACAGGACTTTGACTACATCACCATGGCCGTGCAGGCGCCCAATGTGCTGGTGACCAATGCCAGGCACAAGGCGCGCAGCGTGGCCGATGTGATCGAAGAGCTGAAGGCCCAGCCTGGCCAGCGCAGCTTTGCCAGCTCTGGCAACGGCTCGTCCGACCATCTCTCGGCCGAGCTGTTCTGGCAGCAGACCGGCACCACCGGCATCCATGTGCCCTACAAGGGCGGTGCCCCGGCCATCACCGATCTGCTGGGGGGCCAGGTGGACTATGCCTTCCAGAACATCAATGCCGTGCTCCCCCATCTGCGCAACGGCAAGCTGGTCGCCCTGGCCGTCACGGGCAGTCACCGCATTCCCGCCCTGCCTTATGTGCCCACGCTGGCCGAGTCAGGTGTGAAGGGTGCCGAAGTCTATTCATGGCAGGGCATGGTGGCCCCCAAGGGCCTGCCTGCCGACATCAAGGCCAAGCTGGCCCAGGCGGCCATTTCCGCCATGCGACTGCCCGAGGTACAGGAGCGCTTCATCGCCCAGGGCTTCGAAATCATTGGCAACAGCCCGACGGCGTTCGCCCGTTTTCAAGCCCAGGAGTCCGAGCGCTGGAAGCAGCTCATCCAGCTGCGCAAGATCACGGCCAATTAAGGCCCAGGCGCCCACCGCCCTTGGTGCGCCATGGCTTCACCAGTGCTCCCAGACACCGGCGCAGCCCCATCACTCCCGATGTTTTTGCCTTTGCTGCACACCACCATGCACCACACGCCCACCATCACCGAGATCGAGATCATTCCCGTTGCCGGACGCGACGGCATGCTGATGAACCTCAGCGGTGCCCATGCGCCTTATTTCACGCGCAACGTGGTGCTGCTGCACGACAGCAGCGGACACACCGGCGTCGGCGAAGTGCCGGGAGGCGACGCTATTCGCCGGGCATTGGAAGACAGCAAGCAGCTGTTGATCGGCCAGCCCATAGGGCAGCACCTGCAGCTGCTGCAACGGCTGCAAGCCTTTCTGGCCGGCCGTGACAGCGCAGGGCGTGGCCTGCAGACCTTTGACCTGCGCGTCGCCGTGCATGCGGTCACCGCCATCGAATGCGCGCTGCTGGACCTGCTGGGACAGCGTCTGGGCGTGCCCATAGCCGCGCTGCTGGGCGAAGGCCAGCAGCGCGAGCGCGTGGAAATGCTGGGCTATCTGTTCTTTGTCGGCCCCAGCACGCAGACCCGGCTGCCCTACCTCCAACCTGGCCAGGACCCATGGGACCTGGGCGACTGGGCACAGGTGCGCCACCAGACCGCCATGACGCCCGATGCCATCGTGCGCCAGGCCGAGGCCGCCTACGCACGCTACGGCTTCAATGACTTCAAGCTCAAGGGTGGCGTGCTGCCGGGCGAGCAGGAGATCGAAGCCGTCACCGCACTGGCCCAGCGCTTTCCCCAGGCCCGCATCACGCTGGACCCCAACGGGGGCTGGCTGCTGAAAGACGCCATCCGCCTGATGCGCGATATGCGCGGCACTCTGGCCTATGCCGAAGACCCCTGCGGGGCCGAGGGCGGTTTTTCTGGCCGGGAGGTGATGGCGGAATTCCGCCGCGCCACCGGCCTGCCCACGGCCACCAATATGGTGGCCACCGACTGGCGCCAGATGGTGCATGCGCTGTCGCTGCAATCGGTGGACATCCCGCTGGCCGACCCCCATTTCTGGACCATGGCCGGCGCCGTGCGCGTGGGCCAGACCTGCCGCGACTGGGGGCTGACCTGGGGCTCGCACTCCAACAACCACTTCGATATCTCGCTGGCCATGTTCACCCATGTGGCGGCCGCCGTTCCCGGCAAGGTCACGGCCATCGACACCCACTGGATCTGGCAGGACGGCCAATACCTGACGCAGAACCCGCTGCAGATCCAGGGCGGCTTTGTCGAAGTGCCCAAGACCCCGGGCCTGGGCGTGACCGTGGACCGCGCCGCCCTGCTGCGCGCCAACGCCCTGTACCTGGAGCATGGCCTGGGCGCCCGCGACGATGCCATGGCCATGCAACACCTCATCCCCGGCTGGAGCTTTGATCCCAAGCGACCCTGCATGGCGAGATGAAGCCCTGTGCTGCTGCGCGCCTTCCCCGCCAGGGAAAGCCTTGCGGGCACCTCCTTGGTACAGCCAGGCCGCGTCACTGAGCGGGCTGCGGCCCGAACGCTGTCCTTCCGACCTTCTTCTTTCACGGAGTCCCCGATGCCCCGCTACGACAACCTCATCAACGGCCAATGGACGGCCGCTGCCAGCTACCAGGCCAATACCAACCCCAGCGATCTGGCCGATGTGGTCGGTGAATACGCCCAGGGCACGGCCGAGGATGTGCAAACCGCCGTGGCCGCAGCCACTGCGGCCTTTCCGGCCTGGAGCCTCTCGGGCATACAGGCCCGCCACGACGCCCTGCTGAAGATTGGCAACGAGCTCCTGGCCCGCAAGGCCGAACTGGGCGATCTGCTGGCCCGCGAAGAGGGCAAGACCCTGGCCGAGGCCATAGGCGAAGTCGGGCGCGCCGGCCAGATCTTCCAGTTCTTTGCCGGGGAATGCCTGCGCCTGGCGGGCGAGTCGATTCCGTCGCTGCGCCCCGGCGTTGGGGTGGAAATCAGCCGCGAGCCCCTGGGCGTGGTGGGCCTGATCACGCCGTGGAACTTCCCCATGGCCATCCCGGCCTGGAAGATTGCACCCGCCCTGGCCTTTGGCAATTGCGTGGTGCTCAAGCCTGCCGAGCTGGTGCCCGGCAGCGCCTGGGCGCTGGCCGACATCATCCAGCGCAGCGGCATTCCCGCCGGCGTATTCAACCTGGTCATGGGAACGGGCCGGGTGATTGGCGAGGCCTTGGTCCACCACCCGGGTATCGCGGCCATCAGCTTTACCGGTTCGGTCGGCGTGGGCCGAGGCATTGCCAAGGCCTGCGCCGCAAACGGCAAAAAGGTGCAACTGGAAATGGGCGGAAAAAACCCGCAGCTGGTGCTGGACGACGCCGATCTGCCCCAGGCCGTGGAGCTAGCGGCGCAAAGCTGTTTTTATTCCACCGGCCAGCGCTGCACGGCCTCCAGCCGCCTCATCGTGACCGATCAGATCTACCCCGCTTTTGTGCAGGCATTGCAAGCGCGCATGGCCAACCTCCGCGTCGGTGATGCACGTGCCGCCAACACCGACATCGGCCCCGTGGTGAGCCAGGCCCAGCTGGAGCAAGACCTGCACTCTGTGGACATTGCCCAGGCCGAGGGCGCGGTGCTCGCTGCTGGCGGGACCCGCGTGGGCTGCCACACGGGCAGCGGCAAGCTGGGGTTCTTCATGCAGCCCGCACTGCTGGTGGACAGCACCGCCGAGATGCGCATCAACCGCGAAGAAGTGTTTGGCCCGGTGGCCAGCGTGGTCCGCGTGCGGGACTACGAAGAAGCCCTGCACATGGCCAATGACACCGAGTTCGGTCTGTCCGCCGGCATTGCCACCACCAGCCTGAAATACGCCACCCACTTCAAACGCCACAGCCAGGCCGGCATGGTGATGGTGAACCTGCCCACGGCAGGCGTGGACTACCACGTTCCCTTTGGCGGCCGCAAGGGCTCCAGCTACGGCCCGCGCGAGCAAGGCCGCTATGCCCAAGAGTTCTACACCACGGTCAAGACGGCGTACACGCTGGGCGCGTATGCATGGTGTTTTGGGCCGCTCAAGCAAGCTGCAAACGCTTGAGCAGCTCATTTTTCAGAAGCAAAGCGCATACGCCCGGGCCGCGTCGGCCCCACTGCGCAAGCTGCTACGCTGCGGGCCACGTTTTTGCTTTTCTCTCGCATGGATACGCTCACCCCTTTGCGCGCCTTTCGGCGCATTGTTGAACTGGGCAGCATTGCCAAGGCGGCCGATGCACTGGACCTGTCCTCGGCCGCGCTCAGCAAACAGCTGCGCGCGCTGGAAGCCCAGCTGGGCGCCGTGCTGATCCAGCGCACCACGCGCCGCATGAGCCTGACCGATACCGGTCAGGCCTATTACGCCGAATGCTGCCGGCTGCTGGATGGCTTTGACGCGCTGGAACAATCGGTGCGCGCCCAGTCGCAGCAGGTGGCGGGGCGGCTGCGCGTGAACGCCCCGCTGTCGTTTGCGCTGAGCACGCTGGCGCCGCTGCTGGCGCGCTTTATGCAGCGCCATCCGCAGTTGCAAATCGATCTGTCCATGGAAGACCGGCTGGTGGACGCCGTGGGCCAGGGCTTTGATGTCTCCATACGCCTGAGCGCTGAGCTGGCCGACTCCTCACTGATTGCGCGGCGCCTGGCCTCGCTGTCGCAAATGCTGTGCGCATCGCCTGCCTATTTGCAGCAGCGCGGCCGCCCGAGCAGCGTGGCCGCGCTGCGTGAGCACGCCCTGCTGCACTACAGCCTGGCACAGGCCGACGATGGCCTGGAAGCCCCGACCGAAGCGCGTGCCAGCGTCAACAACAGCCTGATGCTGCGCGAGCTGCTGGTGGCCGGCCTGGGCATTGGTGCGTTGCCGTCCTTTCTCGCCCAGCCGGCGATAGCGGCAGGCCAGCTTGTGGCACTGGATTTTCCGGGCCAATCCACGCCGGCACGCCATGTCTACGCGGTCTATCCCACGCAGCGCCACCTGCTGCCCAAGGTGCGGGCCTTTGTGGACTTTCTGGCCGAGGAGCTGCCAGCTGCCATGGGCGGGGATTCTTGACGCTGGGTTAAGAGTTTCTCAAGCACAGGCCTCTTACTCGCACAGGGCCTGCGCCCTACGCTTGCGGTCCATCAGCCATGAAGGACACAAGCATGACGCAATGCCATGATTTCGCCTGCGCTTTGCCCGCGCAAACCCCAGCACAAAGCGCCGCCCAACCTGCCTCCACCACGGCCCTGCCTGCGGCAGCACAGAGCGCCCCCACCATCGATTTCTTCCATGACGTGGTCTGCGGCTGGTGCTATGTGATGTCGCCCCGCCTGCGCCAGGTGGCAAGCGAGCTGGGCCTGCGTGTGCGCCAGCGCAGCTTTGTGCTGCAGGCCTCGCGCGCCGAGATGGTGGCGACGTTTGGCTCCATGGAGCAGGCCAAGCACACCATTCTGGGCCACTGGGAGGCCTGCGCCCGGCATGACGACGCGCAGCGCATCGACATTGCAGGCATGCGCCGCGAAAGCTTTGAATACCCCAGCGGCATGGCCGGTGCGTTGGCCTGCCAGGCCGCCCAGATTCTGGAGGGCGACGCGGCCCACTGGGATCTGTTCGACGCCATACAGCACGCCCATCTGAGCGCCCACCGCAACATTGGCGACGCCGAGGTGCTGCTGGACATTGCCACCCGCACCGGCTTTGAACGCAATGCTTTTGCACGTTGCATGGAAAGCCCCGAGGCACTGCATCTGGTCCACCAAGACCGCGCACTGGCCCAGCGCATGGGCCTGCATGCCATTCCCACCTTGATCGCCCCGGGCCTGCCGCCGCAGCAAACCCAACCCCTGGCCGCACTGCGTGAGCGGCTGCGTGGCCTGCTGGGCTGATCACTTCTTCCTCTCGCGTCTCTCGCGCTTTCATTCCCGCGCCGCAAGGCGTACCGCTTCCAAGGAAAATCCATGACATCCTCCCCCCGCGCCCGTTTGCAGGGTCTCTCCGCTTTGCTGCTCGCCATGGCCGCCGCCTTCTCCGGCCTCACCCATGCCCACGGCGGCCACGAGCCTCCGGCCGGCGCACGCCAGGACGTGGGCACCAGCCCCTGGGGCCCGGGCGACGAGATCGGCCGGCTGAACCTGATCACGCCCGCCTCGCGCGCCGCCATCCTGCAGCGCATCACGGGCGGTCAGGTCTATGACCTGGCCACCGAGTACTACGTGGGCATGCCCAGCTGGCAAGACGCCGGCGACCCGCACTACCAGTTCTGGATGACGCACACACCGCGCGGCACCGTGGTGGACGACCCCATGAACATGGGCAAAGACATGAACGCCACGCGCAGCTACACGGGCACGGCCTTCTCCATGTACAGCCACACGGGCACCCACATCGACGCGCTCAACCACTTCGGCATACGCGGCAGGATCTGGAACGGTTTCAGCGCCGACGAACACCTGGGCGACCGCGGCTGGCAACGCACGGGCATAGAGAAATTCCCGCCACTGGTGGCGCGCGGCGTGCTGATCGATGTGGCTGCCGCCAAGGGCGTGGACATGCTGCCCGACCAGTACCGCATCACGCGCCAGGACCTCAAGGACGCGCTGGAGCGCCAGAACGTGACGCTGCAGCAGGGCGACATCGTGCTGATCCGCACGGGCCGCATGCAGCTCTACGGCCAGCCCCAGGCCTATATGGCCAAGCCCCCCGGGCTGGGTCTGGATGCCGCACGTTTTCTGGCCGAGGACGGCGGCGCCATGATCGTCGGCGCCGACAACCTGAGCCTGGAAACCTTCCCCTCCGAGGTGGACGACGACTACGTGCCGCTGCACAGCTATCTGCTGGCCCAGCAAGGCATTCCCATCATGGAGCTGGTGGCCCTGGACGCGCTCTCGCGCGACAAGGTCTATGAGTTCGCCTTCATCGGCGGCCCACTCAAGATCCGCGGCGGCGACGCCGCACCGCTGCGGCCGATTGCCATTCCGGTGCGCTGAGCACTGCACGCGGCCCCTGCCAGAGCTGCCGCGCAAGGGCCGCCCCGCCGCGCTGGCAGCGTCCCCCTGCCCGCGAGCGCAGCGAGCGAAGAGCGGGGGGAAGGCGCCACAGGCGACTCAGGGGAGTGTTCAAAACAGCAGCGTCCGCACCCAGGGCGCCGCCAGCACATTGAGGGCGCCGGCAATCATCATCACCAGCGAGGCCATCACGGCCTGCACCTCGCCGGCCTGGCGGGCGCGGGCCACGCCGCTGCCGTGGGCGGCGCCGCCCCAGCTGGCACCGGTGGCCAGCTTGCTGCGAATGCGCGGCAGCAGGCGCAGCACGGTTTCGCCCAACAGCATGGCGCTGACCCCGGTCAGCAGCACAAACAGTGCGGCCAGGTCGGTGGGGCCGCCCAGCACCTTCTCGGCCTCAATGGCAAAAGGCGTGGTGATGGAGCGCACCACCAGGCCTTTTTGCAGCGCTTCGGACAGGCCAAAGGCATCGGCAAATGCCAGGCTGGTGGAAATCGATACCACGCTAGCCACGAGCACGCCGGTGCCAATCGACATCCAGTGTTTGCGCAGCAGGCTGCGGTGCTCATACAGCGGCAGGGCAAAGGCCACCGTGGTGGGGCCCAGCAGCCACACCAGCCAGTGCGTCTGGGCGATGTACTGCGGATAGCTGACATGGGTGAGCATGGCCAGGCCTATGAGCATCATGGGCGTGGCCACAATGGGCATCAGCAGCGGGTGGGGGAGCTTGCGGTACAGGCGCTTGTTCATGCCGTAGCAGACCACCGTGGCCAGCAGCGACAGCAGGCCAATCACTTCATTCGACAACATGGCTTATTCCTGGTCCTGTGCGGCAGGGGCGGCGGCTTCGCTGCGGGCTTCTCGGGAGGATTTGCGCCGCGCCAGCCAGAGCTCGAAGCGGTACACCCGGTCCACCGCCAGCGCGGTCACGGCCATGACGCAGGCGGTGCTGGCCACGATGACGGCCAGAATGCGCAGGCCTTCGCTGCGGATCAAGTCGGTGTATTCGGTCACCACCAACATCGCAGGCACAAAGAACAGCAGCATCTCGGCCAGCAACCAGTTGGTGCCGCCCTGCAGCCACTGCACCTTGACCAGGCCGGTGAACAGGCCCACGGCCAGCAGACCGAAGCCGATCAGGCCGGCCGGCATGCTCCAGCCGAAATGCTGGCGCGCCGCATCCATGGCCACCCAGATGGCACTGAGCAGACCCACCTGCAGCACCACTTTGGCCCCGTGCCACAGAGACCTCCACAGGGCCTGACCCGCGCGGGCGCTGCGGAATGGCGAAAACACGGACGACATCTTGGACATGGCAGCAAGTCTAGGGTTTACCCTTGTATTCGTAAAATGAATAATTCCCATGAAAGAAATGCCCTAAAGGAATCCCATGGATCTGCGTGCCCTGCGCTACTTCATCGAGGTGGTGCGTCTGAACGGCTTCACCCGCGCGGCCGACAGCCTGCATGTGACCCAGCCCACCATCAGCAAGATGGTCAAGGCGCTGGAGGACGAACTGGGCGGCCCGCTGCTGCTGCGCGAGGGCCGGGGCGTGCAGCTGACCGATGCCGGCCAGGTGGTCTACGACCGGGGCCAGCAGCTGCTGGCCCAATCCCAGTTGCTGCGCCAGGAGGTGGCCGAGGTGGACGGCATGGCGCGCGGCCAGCTGAGCGTGGGCATCATGCCTACGGCCGGCCACTATATGGCGCCGGTGGTGGCGCACTTTCACGCCCTCTACCCCGGCGTGGATCTGCAGGTCAACGAGCAAGGCGCCCGCGCCCAGCGCCAGCTGGTGCTGGAGGGCAAGCTGGACATGGCCCTGGGCCTGTTCGATGCGGCCGACGCACAGCTGGCCAGCTACACCATCGCCCACCAGAAAACCCGCGTGGCCTTTGCCCAGCACCGCGTGAGCGACCCGCAGGCCCCCGTGCGCTGGGACGAGTTGGCCGCGCTGCCGTTTTTGCTCTACACCAGCGACTTCGCCCTGCACGAGGCAGTGCTGCAGCACTGCGCCGATGCCGGCTTCACCCCCCGCGTGCTGCTGCAAAGCCGTTATTGGGACTTCATCGGCGACCTGGTGGCCCAGGATGTGGGCGTGGCCGTGATGTTCGAGCATGTGATCGCCAAATACGATCCTGCCCTGGTGGCCAGCCGTCCGCTGGTGGCGCCGGAAATGGCCTGGGATGTGGTGCTGATGTGGCGCCCCGGCTATCTGTCGCGCGCCGCCCGCGCCTGGCTGGACTGTGTGCAGGCCATCTACCCCCAGGCAAGACCCTCACTCCCGAATACATAGCCACATCTGCAGATCCAGCCTGCATCATCGGAATCTTTGGCATAAAAAAACGCCTGCCGGCTTGCACCGTGCAGGCGTTGCGTTGGCGCTCTGGGTACCAGGCTCAGGTGCAGGACTTGTTCCTGGCGCCATGCATGCCCGCGGCCTTGGCATTGGCCTCCGTCATGTATTTGCCGTTCTTGGTGGTGCCGTAATAGCGGTCACCCTGGCAGTGGTAGACCTTGCTGGTTTCGTTCACCCAGACCTGGCCGGGGCCGCCGCCAGGGGCTGGCGTGGCGCCCGCCTTGGTGGCAACCGCCTGGGCAGGAGCAGCCTTGGCAGGGGCTGCAACAGCGGTTGCCTTGGCAGGCGCGGCAGCGACGGGAGCCGGTGCAGCTGCGGCCGGTGCAGGGGCCGATTTGTCTATGCCCTTGTGGCCCTTGCAGGCCCCCTTGGAGGTAGCGGCACTGACCGAGGTGCCGTCCTTACAGACAAAGGTCTGCATGGCGGCAGGGGCTGCCGCGGGAGCCGCAGCCGGTGCTGCGGCGCTGGTGCCGGCGGCCCAGGCTGCCGTGCTGCCCATCAGGGCCGAGAGCAGCCAAATTTTCCATGTGTTGCGCATAGGTGCACTCCTGGTGGAGAAAATGCCGCGCCCTCGCGCGGCTGCCGCCATGCTGCGCCGACCCACAGCGATGCACAAGCGCTGCCGCGCGAAAAATGTCCGGATGGCTGCCTGCGCGCCGCCTCCACCGTTCGATGCTACCAATTAAGTAGCAACTGATGCATGAGGGCATTGGCTGCAATGGCTTTCTCAGCCCATTCAGCAGGCGTGCAACGACAAACCTAATGGAAGCAGTCCTACATAAACATTGAACTGACTTCCCAAATGCAAAGATTTTTTCAATCCACCAATGCAGCGGCACACGCTAACCTTCGCCGCCAGCACTCACCACCGTTCATCTGAAAACACCTTTGCAGCCCTGCGGCGCACAGGCGCCAGTCCATGGTGTGCCATTTCAAAAACACGTGTTCCGGAGAAAACACATGCCCACCATCCGCTGCGGCCTGCTTCTGGCTGCCGCCTGCATGTTGAGCGGCTGCCAGCACGACGACATGCTGCCCGAGACCCTGTACTTCGCCCCTGGCACCCCCGTCCAATATCAGGGCAAGTCAGGCAAGTTGTATGGCACAGAGCAGTGCTCCCAGGGCGAGCTCGCCGGTCACTCCTGCCTGATCTTCCCGCCCCATCGCCCCAACGCCACGGCCGTCATCATCGTGGGGCAGCGCGTGCAGCAGATCAATGTCACCGCCAAGCGTGACCCCAAGGACCCCATGCAATTCGTCGTGGTCGACGACCAGGGCCGCCGCCTGCTGAGCACCAGCGGCAACAACGAAGACAAGGCGAATATCAATATTGCGCACTAGCGCACTCGGGCCTGCAGGCCCCAGACCACGGGGGTCCAGATAGCAGTCCAAGCTGAACGGGATATGACTTTTCCCATGCGTTGTCCTCGATGACGCGCGACCACAACGCCCTGTGGGCAAGCTGTTTTCTGCTTGTTGCTGCCTCGAAATGGCAGGCACACAATGCAAGCGTTCACCCGCTTTTGTGCAAAAACCACTGGAGAAAACACATGAAAAGCATGCTCATCGCCCTGGGTCTGGCTGCCGCCAGCATCACCGCCGCCCACAGCGCCACATTGGCCCCTTCGGCCAGCCCCAGCGCCACCAGCCAGGGCACGGCCATCCACGCCAAGGCCGGCCACAAGGCCACCAAAACCAAAGGCAGCAAGAGCAAGCGCAGTCAGGCTGCCAAGAAAGCCTGAGCGCCCAGCCGCTGTATGCGGCCGCTGCCTCCCTCAAAGCCAAGGCCATGCCTTGGCTTTTTTGTGGGCGCCAATGACCTGGGCTATGCCATGTGCTGCGCGGCCTCGGCCCAGAAACTGCGCGCCAGCGCCTGCGCTTCGGACCATACCGGCAGCAACGCTGCTGTGGGTTGGACGGCGTCCATCTCCCATTCCCACGGCGGCACCTCGCCCTGCACCGGCATAAAGCGCATGGGCAGCATGTCGTAGCAAGGCGCCAGGGCCCAGCGCCGGCCATTCCACAACAGGGACACATTGCCATAGTGCCGATCGGTGTTGGCAATCAGCTGGCCAACAGCCTCCCATAGCTGCAGCGTACGGACCTCATTCGCCGTCATCAGCCCTAGGCCTTGCAAACGCTGTGCCGTCTGGACCCAGCCATCCACCGGGCCCGCGAATTCCGCATTGAAAGACGCCAAAGACACCATGGCGATGCGTCCAGGTCTCTGTCCCGATAAGTCCGGTACGGTGCGGTCAAACCGCTCGGCAGCCATAAAGACTCGCCCCTCCCCTTCGTAGCAACGGGTGTGGGCCGCAGGCAGGCCCGCTTCGCGCAGCAGCTGCAACGCCAAGTGTTCGCAGCGCAGCAGGGCACGCACGCGGTCAGCCACTGGATTGGCATCGGCGGGCGAGAACTTCACGATCCAGCTGCTGCCCGCTGCATCCAGACAGCAAAATTTGGGCTGCTCGCCCCCTGCACTGGAGCCAGGCATGGCCCCCGCCATAGCGGCAGCGGCCAGCCGGGGATAGTCCTGTGGCTCGGCCACGGGCAAGGGCGTTCCGGCTTGCGCCTGCAGGCGCTGCAAAGCGGCCTCCCCCACCACCAGATTGCCTGGCAAATCATCACCGAACCGTGTGATAGCGCGCAGCACATCGTCGTCACTCCACTGGCGCGGGTCTGGCGAAAGCGCTTGTTCCATGTGCAGCTTGGCAAAGCTGCGCCCCAGAAAACCCTGGGGGCGCATGTCCTGAATCAGCCAGGGCAAGCCTGGGTGGTAGGCCTCAGCGCCCAGCATCTGCTGCACCACAACGCCTTCCACCCAGAAACCATCGCCTGCCAGTGCATGCAGCACGCCCCAAGGCTGGAAGCTGCCTTGCACATCCACCATGGCCACAGGTATGCGCTGCCCCACGCCAGCAATAGCGCGCGGCAGGCCGTAATGCTGCTGGCGCGCAGCGCCCAGCTTGCACACCTGCCCTGCTTGCACCAGGGCTGCCAGCGCGCGTGACATGGTGGGTTGGCTGACACCAAACACCTGCTGCAAGTCCGTACTGCGCACCGGGCGGCCCTGGAGGCGCATGTGCTGCAACAGCGACTCAGCGCTCAGTGTGAGATGGTCCATGGGGCAAGGTGCTGAATAAATTTATGAATAGATTTATGAATAGATATTCAAGCACAAAAACCCAATAAATTCAAAGCACTAGCGGGTTTAATGGGTGGGAGATGAATCGATTCAACGCAAAAAATGAATAGATAGTTACGGCTACAAAGCCGCAACAAGACCGCGCCGGGCCATTCAGGCCAATCTCAGCTCCAGCACCTCGTCGCCCAGGTCGTCCACCTCTCCCGTGGGCCGCCAGCCCAGATGGCGGTAAAAGCCATGGGAGCGCACGCCGGGGTCGCTGGAGCAGCCCAGAAACAGTCGTTGCATTCCAAGGCGCCGAAAATCCTCGACGACGCGTTGCAGCAAGGCCTTGCCAAGGCCCTTGCCTTCATGCTCCGGCCGCAGCGCCAGCACCACGATCTCGCCGCTGTGCCGGTCGCCAAAGCAGTAACCCGCCATCTGTCCGTCCACGCAGGCCACAACACCGGGGCAGCTACCGTCCCGGATGCCTGCGCTCCAGGTGTCCACCGTAATGCCCAGGGCCTGCAGCGCTTCTGTAGAGAAGGCGTTTTCGCGCGTCAGGCCACGAATCTCAATGCACATGGCCGCGTCTTCAGGAACGGCAGATCTGAAAGTGGGGGCAGCCATAGGGCTCTCTCTTTGCCAGGGTGGGGTCTGCGCAGGAGCGCATCACCCCAGGTTCGGCGCCAAGGCGCGGCGCAGTTCTTCGATGTCCATGCCACGGCGTTCGGCCATATCGGCCAGCTGGTCTTCACCAATCTGGCCCACGTTGAAGTAGACGGCTTCGAGGTGGCCCAGATAGAAGCCGCTGACGCTGGAGGCCGGAAACATGGCCAGACTTTCCGTCAGGTGCATGCCGATGTCGGCCGCGTTCAACACCTTGAACAGATCGGTCTTGGCCGTGTGGTCCGGACAGGCCGGATAACCGGGCGCCGGGCGAACACCCTTGTATTCCTCTTTGATCAACTGCTCGTTGGAGAGCTGCTCGTCCTCGGCATAGCCCCACAGATCCTGGCGCACGCGCTGGTGCAGGCATTCGGCAAAGGCCTCGGCCAGGCGGTCGGCCAGAGCCTTGAACATGATGCCGTTGTAGTCGTCCAGCGCGGCTTCGAATTCCTTGTCCTTCTTCTCGGCTCCAATGCCTGCGGTGACGGCAAACATGCCGGCGTAGTCCGCGATGCCGCTGTCCTGGGTGGCCACAAAGTCGGACAGGCAGCGGCTGGGGCGCATGACGCCATCGATGATTTGCTTTTCGGTCTGCTGGCGCATGCCATACCAGGTGCTCAGTACCTGGGTACGCGATTCATCGGTGTAGAACACGATGTCATCGCCCACGCGGTTGGCAGGGAACAGGCCCATCACGCCATTGGCCTGCAGCCAGCGGCCTTCGACGATTTTCTTGAGCATGGCCTTGGCATCGGCCTGCACCTTGCGCGCCTGCTCGCCCACGATTTCGTCGTCGAGGATGGCGGGGTAGGGTCCGGCCAGATCCCAGGTCTGGAAGAACGGGCCCCAGTCGATGTACTGGGCCAGCTCGCCAAGGTCGAAGTTCTTGAACACGCGCCGGCCCAGCACACGCGGCACCACGGGCGCATGGTGGGCAAAGTCCACCGGCGTGGCATTGGCGCGGGCCTTGTCCAGCGGCCACAGCGGCGTGGCCTTTTTGTTGGCGTGCTGGGTACGCACCTTGTCGTAGTCGGCCTGCACCCCGGCCAGGTACTGGTCCTTGTTCTCGCCCAGCAGGCTTTGCGCCACGCTCACGCTGCGCGAGGCATCGGGCACATAGACCACCGGGCCCTCGTACTTGGGCGCGATCTTCACGGCCGTGTGCACACGCGAGCAGGTGGCGCCACCAATCAAGAGCGGAATCTTCTTGATGCGGAAGTAGTCGTCCTTGTGCATCTCGCCGGCCACGTACTGCATCTCCTCCAGGCTGGGCGTGATCAGGCCGGACAGGCCGATGATGTCCGCGCCCTCGGCCTTGGCACGGGCCAGGATCTCGTGGCAGGGCACCATCACGCCCATGTTGATGACCTCGAAGTTGTTGCACTGAAGCACCACGGTGACGATGTTCTTGCCGATGTCATGCACATCGCCCTTGACGGTGGCAATGACGATCTTGCCCTTGCTGGACACGTCCAGGCCGGCCGCTTCCTGCTGGCGCTTTTCCTCTTCGATATAGGGCACCAGATGGGCCACGGCCTGCTTCATCACGCGGGCGGACTTCACCACCTGGGGCAGGAACATCTTGCCGGCGCCAAACAGGTCGCCCACCACGTTCATGCCGTCCATGAGCGGGCCTTCGATCACATGCAGCGGGCGACCCCCGCCCTGCACCACGATCTGCTGGTAGGCCTCTTCCGTGTCCTCGGTGATGAAGTCGGTGATGCCGTGCACCAGGGCATGCGAGAGGCGCTCGCCCACGGTCTTGGGATGCTCGGGCGTGCCGCGCCATTCCAGCTTCTTGCTCTCGTCCTTGGCAGCGCCCTTGGCGCTGTCGGCGATCTCCAGCAGGCGCTCGGCCGCGTCGGGGCGGCGGTTGAGTACCACGTCCTCCACGCGCTCGCGCAGATCCGGCTCCAGATCGTCGTACACGCCCACCATGCCAGCGTTGACGATGCCCATGTCCATGCCGGCCGCAATCGCGTGGTAGAGGAAGACGGTGTGTATAGCCTCGCGCACCGGGTCGTTGCCGCGGAAGGAGAAGCTCACGTTCGAAACGCCGCCGCTGATCTTGGCGCCGGGCAGGTTCTGCTTGATCCAGCGCACGGCCTCGATGAAGTCGACGGCGTAGTTGTTGTGCTCTTCAATGCCGGTGGCCACGGCAAAGATATTCGGGTCGAAGATGATGTCCTCGGGCGCAAAACCCACCTCATCCACCAGCACGCGGTAGGCACGCTCGCAGATTTCGATCTTGCGCGCGTAGGTGTCGGCCTGGCCTTTTTCATCAAAGGCCATGACCACGGCGGCCGCGCCATAGCGCTGGATGAGCTTGGCCTCATGCTTGAACTTCTCCAGCCCTTCCTTCATGGAGATGGAGTTCACGATGCCCTTGCCCTGCAGGCATTGCAGGCCGGCCTCGATCACTTCCCACTTGGAGCTGTCCACCATCACCGGCACCTTGGCGATGTCGGGCTCGGAGGCAATCAGGTTCAGAAAGCGCACCATGGCGGCCTTGCTGTCCAGCATGGCCTCGTCCATGTTCACGTCGATGATTTGCGCCCCGTTTTCCACCTGCTGGCGCGCCACGGCCAGGGCTTCCTCGTACTGCTCGTTCAGGATCAGGCGGGCAAAGGCCTTGGAGCCGGTGACGTTGGTGCGCTCGCCCACGTTGACGAACAGCGTGCCCTCGCCGATGAACACGGGCTCCAGGCCCGACAGGCGCATGGGGGGAATGGCAATGGAAGAAGCAGCAGCAACAGACATCAGCTCACCTGTGTAAAACCAAAAAGCAGAATCGAAGACAGGTGAGCGCCGTTGCAAGAGCGGGCAGAGGCGGGCGGGGCCAGGCATCTGCGGACCCCGAGCCTGACCGGCCGATCGTGTACCTGCAGGTACACACCGGCCCGCTGCAGCGCTCCTCGGGGCGAAGCCGGCAATTTTACGGCGTGCCGCCGGAATGTGCCGGCGCGGGGAATGCGTGCAGATGCCCGGCGGTCGGCCTGCGCATCAGGGCTGCAGGTTCTGGGCCGACGCCGGCAGGCCAAAGATGCGGTCAAACGCCCAGTTGAAGACAAAGGTGTAGAGCATGAAGAACACCAGCAGGCCGGCTTCCAGCACCGTGGCTTCCCACAGCGAAATATCGAACCACCAGGCCATCAGCGGGATCAGCATGGCGGCAATACCGCCTTCAAAGCCGATGGCGTGTGCAATGCGGCGCAGCAGGGAACGGCCTTTTTGGGTTTGGCGCAGCTCCCATTGCTCGAACAGCCAGTTGAAAGTGAGGTTCCATGCAATGGCAATGGTGGAGGCCGCCACGGCCATCACACCGGAGTCGCCCGAGTTCTGGCCCGTGGCCATGAACAACAGGCTGGAAACAATGATGGCGATCAGCTCGTACAGACCGACAAACACCACGCGGCGCCAGGGCCCTTGCAGGCCGGTAGGTTTTTTGGGGGATGCGGAGGGGGCGGTGGAGACAGGAGAAGAAGCGGCAGAGAGAGAGGTTGCGGGTGCCATCGCACTGACAGGTTTCGACATGGCCGGCAGTATATGTGCCGTAAATTGAGCACAAAAGTCAGATTCTTTCAGTTTTCTTGATAGATTGGCCGCCATGGCTTTTCCCCCTGAGCAAGTTCTTTTGTTTCTCTCCGTGCTGGACCATGGATCGTTTTCCGCCGCTGCACGCCAGCTGGGGCGCGTGCCCTCAGCCGTCAGCATGGCCATCGCCCAGCTGGAAGCCGAGCTGGACCTCCCGCTTTTTGACCGCAGCGGGCGCGAGCCCCGCCCCACCGCCGCCGCCCGTGCGCTGGAGCCCCAGGCCCGCCTGCTGGCGGCCCAGTTGCAGCAGCTCAACCAGCAGGCCAAGGCCTTGCACCAGGGGCTGGAGGAGCGGCTGACCTTTGCCATTGCGCCCGAGCTGCTCTCCACCGCCTGGGCCGATGGCCTGGTGCCCCTGGCACAGGAGTTTCCCGGGCTGACGGTGGAAGTGCTGGCCGCGCCCCAGGCCGACGCACTGGAGCTGCTGCACGCCGGCCGGGCCCAGCTGGCCCTGATGTTCGAGCGCCCGGCCATGGATGGGCGCGAGGAATTTCAAGGCATGGGCCATGAAACCCTGGTGGCCGTCATGGCCCCGCAGTTCGCCCCCTGGCGCGCCGCACAAACAGCCCATGGCCCCGACGTGCGCTTGAGCACGGACCAGCTCGCCGCCAGCCGCCAGGTACTGGTCACCAGCCGTGACCCGCTGCAGACCCACCCGCGCTTTGTGTTTGCCCACCAGCTGTGGCGCTGCGACAGCTACCAGGCCGCCCTGTCCCTCATCCATACCGGGCTGGCCTGGGGCTGGTTGCCCAGGGGCATGGTGGAGCCCCATATCGCCGCAGGCACCTTGATGGAAGTGCCCATGCAAAGCATCAGCAACGGCAGCACGCTATTTGTGGATTGGGTCTGGTCCAAGGCCCGCCCGCTGGGCCTGGCCGGCCAGCGCTTTGTACAGATGCTGCGCGAACGCCCCCGAACCTGACGGGCGTCAACCAGCTCCGGGAACATCAACCCGCCCCAGACACTGCGACAGCGACCATGGCCTGTCGGGGGCTTTTCCCGCCCAGCATAAAGTCCCAATTTATGGGACTGATACTTTTTTACCGATCACGCCTAGGGAATGCACCTAGGCCAATACATGCGTATATTTCCTGCATCTACAGACAATCCCAGGCATTGAGTTTATAAAAACTGCCGAAATAGATGTCCCATGAATTGGGAACCAAATTTCCTACCATCCAGCACCATGCCAGCCACCCACAGCCCGGACACCGCTATCCCCGCCGCAGACCGCGTGCTGCATCTGCTGACGGTGCTGGCGCGTGCCCCCCGGGCCCTGTCCGCCGCCGAGCTGGTGCTGGCCAGCGGCCTGCCGCGCAGTGCGCTGTACCGCCAGCTCGCCCGCCTCAAACGCTTTGATCTGGTGCAGGAGCAGGCGGGCCTGTACGCCCCCGGCCCGCTGTGTCTGCAGCTGGCCAATGGGTTTGAGCGCAGCTCCAGCCTGGTGCACACCGCCCGCCCTTTTCTGGCGCAGCTGTCGCAACTGACCCAGGAAAGCGCCGGCCTCATCGTGGCCAGCGGCGGCCAGGCCATATGCCTGGCCATGGCAGAAAGTCCGCAGTCGCTGCGCTGCTCTTTTGCCGAAGGCCGCAGCGTGCCGCTGCAGCGCGGTGCCTCGGCCCTGTGCCTGCTGGCCCATCTTCCCACGGCGCAACGCGAGGCCGTGCTGCACCAGCATTACGCCCACGATCTGGAAGCCCGCACCCAGGCCCAGGCCCGGCTGCAAGCCATTCGCGACGCCGGCTATGTGATCACCGTGGGCGAGGTGGATGCCGGCGTCTGGGGCTGCAGCGTGCCGCTGTTTGGCGCCGGGCGCCGCGCCATCGCCGCACTCACGCTGATGGCCCCCCAACAACGTGTGCAAGAGCAGGAGGCGCAATGGCTGCAGCAGACGCTGACCGCTGCGGCCCGGATTTCACATGCACTCACCGAATAAATTTTCACCCTTTCCCCTCTGCAAAGAGCCGCATTCGTGCAGGCGCGCAGCGCCTTGATCCAGGAGTCAATCAGCATGCCATTCACCACCGACCGCGTGGCCTTCGAGTTCCACCAGGGCACAGCGCCGCTGCTGCTGTCCTTTCCCCATGTGGGCACCTATGTGCCGGCCTGCGTAGCCGAGCGACTGAGCGATGAGGCCCGCCAGGTGCCCGACACCGACTGGCATCTGCCGCGCCTGTACGCCTTTGCCAAGGCCATGGGGGCCTCCACCTTGGTGGCCACGCACTCGCGCTATGTGGTGGACCTGAACCGCCCTCCCGATGGCGCCAGTCTCTACCCCGGCCAGAACGTGACCGGTCTGTGCCCCGTCGACAGCTTTGGCGATACACCGCTGTACCGCAGCCCGGAGCTGGAGCCCGGTGCGGCCGAAATCGACCAGCGCCGCGCCGCCATCTGGCAGCCCTACCACGACCAGCTGCGCGCCGAGCTGGACCGCATCAAGGCGCAGCACGGCGTGGCCCTGCTGTGGGATGCCCACTCCATACGTTCCGTGCTGCCACGCTTTTTTGAGGGCACGCTGCCCGATCTGAACCTGGGCACCAACCTGGGCGCCAGCTGCGCACCGGGCCTGGGCGAGCGGCTGCTGCAAACCGCACAGCAAGCCGCCGAGGATGGCTACACCAGCGTGCTCAATGGCCGCTTCACCGGCGGCTACATCACCCGGCATTACGGCCAGCCCGCCAGCCAGGTGCATGCGGTGCAGCTGGAGATGACGCAAAGCAGCTATATGCAAGAGGCCCTGCCTTTTGACTATCTGCCCGAGCGCGCAGACAAGGTGCAGCCGCATCTGCAAAAACTGCTGGGCACCATGCTGGAATTCGCAGCGTCCACGCAGCAGCGTTAACACGCTTTCAGCAGCGCGGAGCGCAGTCCGTCCTAGGGACATCGTCAATGGACGCCGCCTGCACCCGCGCGGAGCATCGGGACCCTCTCCCCTCTGTCTCAAGGATTGCTTCCCATGCTCCATCGCCGCCGTTTTCTGGCCCATAGCAGCGCACTGGCTGCTGCCACTTCCCTGCCTTTGCTGGCCCGCAGCCAGACCTGGCCCAGCAAGCCCATACGCGTGGTGATTCCCTATGCCGCGGGCGGCGTGACCGACAACGTGGGCCGCAAGCTGATCGAGCAAATGGCCCGAGCCCTGGGCCAGGCCATGGTGGTGGAAAACAAGGGCGGGGCCGGTGGCACCGTAGGCATGGCCGAAGTGGCCAAGGCCACGCCCGATGGCTATACCCTGGCCCTCTCCGCTATCAGCCCGCTGACGCTGTCACCCCATCTGATGAAGCTGAGCTACACCCCCGCCAAAGACCTGGTGGCGGTGGCGCCGATGATGTATTCCCCGGTGTATGTGCTGGCCACCTCGGCCTATGCCGGCAAGAGCTGGGAGGCGCTGATTGCCGACGCCAAGGCCAAGCCCGGCACCATCCGTTTTGCCACCTCGGGCGTGGGCTCGGTAGGCCACATCATGCTGGAGCAGATCCAGCACAAGACGGGGGCGCAGTTCATCCATGTCCCCTACAAGGGCGTGGGCCAGACCGTGAACGACGCCGTGGGCGGGCATTTCGAGATCATGACCGCCAACCCCTTTGGCACTATCAACGGCCTCATTGCGCAGGGCAAGCTGCGCGTGCTGGCCACCACCGGGCCGCAGCGTGCACCCAACCAACCCCAGATCGCCACGCTGGCCGAAAAAGGCGTGGCCGAGGCCAACATCACCTCGCTGTTCGGCTTTATGGCGCCGGCACGCACGCCTGCCGACATCGTCAACCGGCTCAACGCCGTGGTGCTGGAGCAGCTGGCCACCGCCAGCATTCAAGAGGCCTTGCGCAGCACCGACAACGTGGGCCTGCAGCTCACACCGCTGGAGTTCACCGCGCTGCTCCAGCTGGAAAGCGCCAACAATGCGGACATCATCCGCAAGGCGCAGATCACGCTCTAGTGTCGAACGTGTGCAGGGCGCTCAGAACTGCCACCCCAACGCGCCCAGGCCGGCAAATTCGGCCTGAAAGCGCTGGCCGGCCTGCAACTGCTGGCAGCCGCTCCAGGAGCCCGTAGTCACCACCGTGCCGGCGGGCACGCTGCCGTACTCACGCGCCACATGCTGCAGCCAGTCCACCAACAGCCAGGCTGGATCGCCCAGGCTGTGGGTGCCGGTAAAGCACTGTGCCGCAGCACCATCCCGCGTGGTCGTGCAGGTCTGGGCGCTCCAGTCCTTGCCCTGCAAGGCTTGCATGGATTGCCAGGCACCCAGCAGCAGGCCGCCATGGCATTGGCCGTCGGCCAAATGGGCCAGGGCCGGGGCCTGCAGGCCATCGCGCCAGCGCACATCCACCCATTCCAGGGCCAGGCACCAGGCATCGGCCAGGGCCAGCGCGCCAGCATGGTCCAATGCGGCGGCCTGTTCGGCCGTCACGTCCTGGCCTATGCGCAAGGCGATTTCCGCCTCCACACCGCGCAATTGAAAAACGGTGCTGGGCGCAGGCGCCAGCGCCAGCCCGGTCAGCACGCCGGGCTCGGGCAAGGGGGCATGCACCAGAGGCTGGCTGCGGCTGGGGCCACCGCTTTTCCAATAGCGCGGGGCACGGTTGGCGGGCCACCAGCCATAGACCTGGGCCAGTGCCTGCTGCACGGCCCGGGCATCTTCGGGGCCGCGCAGCAGCGGCGCCACGTCTGCACCCAGGGCCTGGGAGCTGCCCAGCTTGCGTGCCCACCACAGCGCATCGGCCATGGCATAGGCATCTTCGTGCAGCTCCGGCGCGATCTGCTTCCAGTCCGGCAGCAGCTCATGCTGGGTCTGCAGGTCCGGGGCCAGGCCTATGGGCGGGGTGTTGGCAAAAGGGGCGGGGCCACAGCTGCCGCTGCGGCATTCAGAGGTTTCCGACATAGGCGCAATGATGGCCTATTCCGCTCCCCATCAGCAGCTCGGGGACCTTGCGCATTCCGTTTTTTCCCAGCGTTCGCAGGGGTCATTGGGGTCCAGCCATCGCCGCTGCGCCGTCGCGTGGCCATCTACGCCCAGGACGCACCACGCACGAAAGCTGCAAAAGGGCGTAAATTATCGAAAAAAGCATGACATTTATCGATTATGCACAAAACGCATAATGCGACCCACAACAGGCCTTGGACAGACCGAGGCGCAGTGCCTACGCTGCAAAAACAGGTGGAAGTACGCACTACAGCGCACCTCTATTTCATATTCCTCCGGGTTTCACCATGCACACCCCTGCCACTTCAGCGCCCTCGGCGGCGCACCCCCTGCCCTCCTACCTCAATCCGCACGACCTCGGCCCCTGGGGCAACTACCTGCAGCAGGTGGACCGCGTCACCCCCTACCTGGGTTCGCTGGCGCGTTGGGTGGAAACGCTCAAGCGCCCCAAGCGCATTCTGATAGTGGACGTGCCCATTGAAATGGATGACGGCCGCATTGCCCACTTCGAGGGCTACCGCGTGCAGCACAACCTCAGCCGCGGCCCCGGCAAGGGCGGCGTGCGCTTTCACCAGGATGTGACACTGTCCGAAGTGATGGCGCTGTCGGCCTGGATGTCGGTGAAGAACGCGGCCGTGAACGTGCCCTACGGCGGCGCCAAGGGCGGTATCCGCGTGGACCCCAAGAAGCTGAGCCGTGGTGAGCTGGAGCGCCTGACGCGCCGCTACACCAGCGAGATCGGCCTGCTGATCGGCCCCTCCAAGGACATCCCCGCACCCGATGTGAACACCAATGGCCAGATCATGGCCTGGATGATGGACACCTACTCCATGAACACCGGGGCCACGGCCACCGGCGTGGTCACCGGCAAGCCGGTTGACCTGGGTGGCTCGCTGGGCCGCGTGGAAGCCACGGGCCGCGGTGTCTTCACCGTGGGCATGGAGGCAACCCGTCTGACCGGTCTGCCTGTGCAAGGTGCCCGCGTGGCCGTGCAAGGTTTCGGCAATGTGGGCGGCACCGCCGGCAAACTGTTTGCCGAAGCCGGCGCCAAGATCGTGGCCGTGCAAGACCACACCGGTTCCATCTACAACGCTGGCGGCCTGGACGTACAGGCCCTGCTGGACCATGTGGGCAACACCGGTGGCGTGGGTGGCTTTGCCGGCGCCGATGCCATCCAAAACGACGATTTCTGGGCCGTGGACTGCGACATCCTGATCCCCGCCGCACTGGAAGGCCAGATCACCAAGGACAACGCCGGCAAGATCAAGGCCAAGATGGTGATCGAGGGTGCCAATGGCCCCACCACCCCCGAGGCCGACGACATCCTGAACGACAAGGGCGTGCTGGTGCTGCCCGACGTGATCGCCAATGCCGGCGGCGTAACCGTGTCCTACTTCGAGTGGGTGCAGGACTTCTCCAGCTTCTTCTGGACCGAGGACGAAATCAACGCCCGCCTGGTGCGCATCATGCAAGAAGCCTTTGCCGGCGTCTGGCAGGTGGCGCAGGAGAACAAGGTTTCGCTGCGCACCGCCACCTTCATCGTGGCCTGCAAGCGCATTTTGCATGCCCGCGAAATGCGTGGTCTGTACCCATAAGCCGCCATCCGGCACATGCAAAAAAGCCAGCCGGGGCGACCCTGGCTGGCTTTTTTTATGGCGCTCCATCCTGCAAGAAATTGCAGTGTAAAAAGCAGGCCCGGGGCATCACACGGATGCCGCAGGCAGACCTCAGAGACGCTTCTCTTTGGCTTCAATCAGCTTTTGCATCAGCTGGCAGACCTCTCGGGCCTGCTCTTCGCTGATGTCGATGTTTTCGATCACCGAGCGCTTGAACTGAATGCCGTTGACAGCGCCGCTGTTTTCCACAAAGCCCAAAGTCAATGTGCGGTTCAGGAAATAAATGAGCGCGGCCACGCCAAAGCCGACCAGCATCGTCAGCAGGCCTGCAATCACGCTCTGGTTCAGCATGGACGCACCCATGAAAAAAGCGGCCAGGCTGATGGCAGCGGCGGTTTTCCAGGGCTTGTGGTAGCCGTAATACGTAGAGCACACGCCTTGCAGCGGAATCAAACGCGACTGTGTGCCAGACAGCGAGGCGCTGCTGAATTCCAGACGTTCGCTGCCCACCAAGATGGTGGTGGTGGGGTCGATGTTCACCTTAGACAGAATCCAGGCCACCAGGCCGCCTTCGCGCCCGGTGATTGCGATGTGGTTGCCCCTCTCGTCAATGGGTTGTTCGCTGGCCTTCCAGGCCTTTATGACCAATGCGCTCATGGTGATCTCTCTATGGGAAGTTGGAAACCGTCGGCAGCCTGTCGTGAGGCGAGACTCGCCGCGAGCGCTGTCCGAAGTGCCGCGATTACATCACGACCTTGCACCCACGCCTGGCATCAGGCCTGGCTCCATCAAGTCCGCGCCGCCTTCCCCGTCACCGCATGGCGGTCCGCTGCAACGCCCAGGCATGGCGCTGCAGCACCTGCTCGGCGTGTTTGAGCACGGGCGCATCCACCATGCGGCCATCCAACACACACACACCGCCGCCAGCCTCTCTTAAAGCCTGCTGCACACGGTTGGCCTGAGCCACGGCGGCCTCATCCGGATCGAACACCGTATGCACGGCCGCCACCTGGGCCGGGTGTATGCACAGCTTGGCACCAAAGCCCATGCGCTGCGCACGCTGGGTGTCAGCCGTGGTCAGGGCCGCATCGCGCGTGTCCACCGTGACGCCGTCAACGGGCTGGGCCAGCCCCGCCCGGCGCGAGGCAAAGACCAGGGCCATGCGCACGGGCAGCAGTTCGGCCTCATCCGGGCCGCATTGCATGCCGGCGTCCACTTGAAAGTCCAGATGGCCAAAGGCCAGGCGCACCACCTGGGGGGCCCGTGCCAAGGCATGGGCTTCATCCAGACCGGCCACCGATTCCACCAGCGGCAGCAGCGCACAACCTGCCCCTGCCACGGCAGCCACGCCGGCCAGCGTGCCCGGTGACTCGGCCTTGGCCACCACCGCACCGGCCACGCCCTGGCCCACCAGCTGCGCCAGGGCACGCACATCCTCGGCATGCCAGGCCGTGCCTTCGGCATTGATGCGCACCAGCAGACGCGCACGCTGGGCAGGCTCCAATGCTTGGCAGGCCGCCAGCAATGCCGCACGGGCAGCGCCCTTGTCGACAGGGGCGACGGCGTCTTCCCAGTCGGCAATCACCATATCGGCGCCGCTGGCCAAGGCCTTGGGAATGCGTTCGGGACGGTTGGCCGGAACAAACAGAAAAGAGCAGGCGTGTTGTGCCAACGCGGACATGGAAGGTCTCTCAAGACAGACCGAAAACGGTCAGAGGTATTCGAAAATTTCGATCAGGTTCAGATCGGGGTCACGCGCGTAGACCGAGCGTATGGGGCCGCTCGCGCCGGTGCGCGGCAAAAAAATGCACGCATTCGGCTTCACGGGCAGTGGTCAGGACCAGGTGGTCCTGGGCAGGCTATCAATCCAGTCATACAGCAGGGCAGGGGAAGCCGGCAAGGCCATGCGAAGAGCAGCCTTGCCGGTGCTTGCGCAGAGGCGCTTACTCTGCCGACACGCCTGCGGCCTTGATCACCTTGTCCCAGCGTGCGACCTCGGTCTCCAGATGCTTGCGCAGACCGTCGGGCGTGGCCTTTTCGGGCGAGACCAGATCGGAGCTGAGGTCGGCAATGCGCTTTTTCACGTTCTCGTCCTTCAGCGCCACGTTCAAGGCCTTGTTGAGCTTGTCCAGCGCCTCCTTGGGCGTGCCCTTGGGGGCGTACATGCCATGCCAGACCTTGACGTCAAAGCCCTTGAGCCCCTGCTCGTTCAGCGTGGGGATATCGGGCAGGGACTTCAGCCGTTCGGACGTGGTCACGCCAAACACCTTGACGCGTTTGCCATCCTGGATCACCGGCACGGTCTGCGTGGTCTGGTCGCACAGCAAGTCCACCTGGCCGCCCATCAAGTCGTTCATGGCCGGGCCCGCGCCCTTGTAGGGCACGGTGGTCAGCTTCACGCCCAGCTGGTGCATGAACAGCATGCCGCACAGCTGCGACACCGCGCCAATGCCGGCATTGGCCAGCGAGACCGAGTCCTGGTGCTTTTTGACGTAGTCCTGCAGCTCCTTGAAGTTGTTGGCAGGGAAGTCCTTGCGCGACAACAGCGTCATGGGCACATCCAGCACCTGGCCTATGTATTCAAAGTCGGTCAGCGGGTTGTAGGGCAGTTTTTTGTACAGCGCCGGGGCCGTGGCCATGCCCATGTGGTGGATCAGGATGGTGTAGCCGTCGTTCTTGGCCTTGGCCACGCGGTTGGGGGCAATGGTGCCGCCCGCGCCCACAGTGTTTTCCACCAGCACGTTCTGCCCCAGGCTTTGGCTCATGGGCACGGCAATCAGCCGGGCCACCACATCGGTGGGGCCGCCGGCGCTGTAGGGCACGACCAGGGTGATGGGTTTGTCGGGCCAGCTGTTGGCCATGGCCGTGCCGGCACCCAGCGCCAGCACAGCGCCTGCCGCACAGGCCTTGAGGGTCCAGCGTCGGGAAGTGAATAAATGGGTCATGCAAAGTCTCCTGGTGTCATGGGGCCGGCATTTCTGTGATGCCTCAGTCCCCGGGGAAAAGCATGTCCACGGCCCCCGCCGCAGACATGCCAGAGATTGACCTCCCTCCGAACGTGCTCAGCCCAGCAACCTGGCCACCTGCGGCCACGCGGCCACTTGCCACAGCTGCTGCACCGTCTGCTGTACCCGCTCGGCCGGCAGCGCACTGCCATAGGCGGCCAGGCGCAAGGCCTTGGCGGTGATTTCCTCGCGGCTCAAGGTGTTGCCCGGGTCGCCCTTGGGCTCGTCCACCCTGCCGTGCAGGCTGCGTCCATCCGTGGTCTGCACCGTCACCTTGCCAATCCAGCGTTGCGGGTAGGCGGCATCCACTTCCGGGTCCAGCACCATGCTGACCTTGTCGCGCATTGCCACAGTGTCAGCCGCCAGATAGTGCGTATCGAATTCGGTCAAACCCGCATGCCCAAAGCGCGCCGCCAGCGCCAGCACCGTGCCCATGGAGAACTTGCTCTGGTGCACCGTGGTGGGCGAGGTGACAGGCCCCAGCACATCGATGGCACCCTGGTGCACATGGCAGATGACCTGCGCGATATCGCCCATTTGCACCCCATGCTGCTGCATGACCTGCAGCAAGGCATCGGCCGCCGGATGGGTGTGGCGGCAGGAGGCATGCCATTTGAAGCTGGTCTCGGCCGTGGCCCAGCGCGTGCCCAAACCATCAGTCAACTTGGCGGGGTTGCTGTCACTGGACATGCCTGCGGCCAGGCCTTGCGGGCCGGTGAAGATGTCCTGCGCGCCGGTGAAGCCATCCTGTGCCAGATAGGCCGCCATCAAGCCCGCCGATGCCGCATGCGCCGTGTGCAGCTGTTTGCTGTCGGCAGCGGTGCGCAAAAACTCCCACAGACCTGCGGACTGCGTGCCGGCCGAGCCGAATGCGTGCTGCATTTGCGCCGGCGTCAGCCCCAGCAAATTGCCCACGGCAGCGGCTGCGGCCAAGGTGCCGGCCGTGCCCGTGGTGTGGAAGATTTTGTAGTGGCTGCGGCCCAGGAATTCACCCACGCGTATGCCCACCTCGTAGCCAGCCACGCAGGCCGCCATCAGCTGTGCACCGCTGGCACCCAAGCTTTGCGCCACAGCCACGGCCGCCGGAAACACCACGGCCGCGGGATGAAACACCGAGCCGTTGTGCACATCGTCCTGCTCGGCCACATGCGAGGCGGCGGCATTGGCCAGGGCGGCCATCATGGGCGAGGTGGTGGCGCTTTGGCCTATGACCTCGCTGGGGCCTTGCGCCGGCCCTTGCGACAGCGCAAAACGCGCCAGGCTCAGCACCGGACGGGCGCCTTGCCCGGCCAGCACCGAGCCAAACCAGTCCACCCACAGATCTTCGGCCTTGCGCTGCACGGCGACGGGCACATCGCTCCAAACGAGCGTGGCGGCAAACGCTGCCAACGGGTGCACCGCCACCTGGCTTTCTTGCTTCATATCGGTCTCCAACGCAGTCTGCATCTGCATGGACTGCTCTTGTTTTCGGGTTTCAGACATCCATGGCCTTGGCGCTTTGCGCCTGCTGCAGCGCCGCGATCTGCGCGCTGCTCCAGCCCAGCTCGGCCAGGATGGCGGCGTTGTGCTGGCCCACGGCGGGTATGGGGTCCATGCGGTAGTCAAAGGCGCTGTTCACGCCCGGGGGCAGCAGGGCTGGCACCTCGCCCACGGGCGTGGCCACGCTGCGCCAGCGCTGGCGTGCGGCCAGCTGCGGGTGGGCCCACAGCCCCGCCATATCGTTGACATGGGCGTTGGCAATGCCGGCCGCGTCCAGGCGCTGCACCACCTGGGCCGCGCTGAGTGGGGCAAACTCCTGCAAGATCAGTTCTTGCAGCTCGGCACGGTTGGCATTGCGCTGGGCATTGCTGTGAAAGCGCGCATCCACGGCCACCTCGGGGCGCAGCAGAACCTGGTCGCAAAACACCTTCCATTCGCGCTCGTTTTGCAGGCCCAGCATCACCGTGCCGCCATCGCCGGCCGTAAACGGCCCATAGGGGTAGATGCTGGCGTGCGAGGCCCCGGTGCGCGGCGGCGGCGTGGCACCGTCGTAGGCGTAGTACAGCGGGTAGCCCATCCATTCGCCCATGGCCTCGAGCATGGAGACATCGATATGGCTGCCCTCGCCCGTTCTGCCACGCAGCAGCAGGGCCGAGAGGATGTTGGTGTAGGCATACATGCCTGCCGCAATATCGGCCACCGAGATGCCGGACTTGCTGGGCGTCTCCGGCGTGCCGGTGACGGACAGAAAGCCCGCCTCGCTCTGGATCAGCAGGTCATAGGCTTTTTTGTCGCGGTACGGGCCATCGCTGCCATAGCCGCTGATGTCGCAAACGATGAGCCTGGGGTTGTGCGCCTTCAATGCCTCATACGACAGCCCCATGCGCGCCGCCGCGCCGGGCGCCAGGTTTTGCACCAGCACATCGGCAGTCTTCAACAGCTCCAGCACCGCCGCCTTGGCCTGGGGCTGCTTCACATCCAGCGCCAGGCTTTGCTTGCTGCGGTTGATCCAGGTGAAGTGCGAGGACTGGCCCTTCACGCGCTGGTCATAACCACGCGCAAAGTCGCCGCTTCCGGGCCGCTCCACCTTGATCACGCGCGCGCCCAGATCGGCCAGCTGGCGCGTGCAAAACGGTGCGGCGACCGCATGTTCCAGCGAGACCACGGTGATGCCATCAAGCGGTCGAACCATAAGAGCTCCCTCAGAAAGAACGTGGAAGACCAAGGAGGTGCTCGGCCACATAAGAGAAGATCAAGTTCGTGGAGATCGGCGCCACCTGGTACAGGCGCGTCTCACGGAATTTGCGCTCCACGTCGTATTCGCAGGCAAAGCCAAAGCCGCCGTGGAATTGCAGGCAGGCATTGGCTGCCTCCCAACTGGCCTTGGCTGCCAGGTACTTGGCCATATTTGCCTGAGCACCCATTTGTTCATGTTTGTCGAACAGCTCGCAGGCCTTCCAGCGCATCAGATTCGCGGCTTCCAGTTCGATAAAGGTCTCAGCGATGGGGAACTGCACGCCCTGGTTCTGGCCAATGGGGCGACCAAACACCTGGCGGTCCTTCACATACTTGGTGACGCGGTCCATGAACCAGTAGCCGTCGCCTATGCACTCGGCGGCAATCAAGGTGCGCTCGGCATTCAGGCCATCAAGGATGTACTTGAAGCCCTTGCCCTCTTCGCCAATCAGGTTCTCTGCCGGAATCTCCAGGTTCTCGAAGAACAGCTCATTGGTCTCGTGGTTGACCATATTGGGAATGGGCCGCACCGTCATGCCGTTTTGCTCGGCCTCGCGCAGGTCCACCATGAAAATCGACATGCCCTCGCTCTTCTTGGTCACCTCGGCCAACGGCGTGGTGCGGGCCAGCAAAATCATGAAGTCGCTGTGCTGTATGCGGCTGATCCACACCTTCTGGCCGTTGATGACGTAGCGGTCGCCCTTTTTCACCGCACTGGTCTTGATCTTGGTGGTGTCGGTGCCGGTGGTGGGCTCGGTCACGCCCATGGACTGCAGCCGCCATTCGCCGCTGGCAATCTTCGGCAGGTATTTGTCCTTTTGCGCCTTGGAGCCATGGCGCAGCAGCGTGCCCATGTTGTACATCTGGCCGTGGCAGGCGCCGGAGTTGCCGCCGCAGCGGTTGATCTCTTCCATGATGACCGAGGCCTCGGTCAGGCCCAGGCCGGAGCCGCCGTATTCCTGCGGAATCAGCGCCGCCAGCCAGCCGGCTTCGGTCAGCGCATTCACAAAGGTTTCGGGGTAGGCGCGCGCCTCGTCCACCTTGCGGAAATACTCATCCGGAAACTGACGGCACAGGTCACGGATGGCATCGCGGATTTCGGGGTAGTTGTTGCTCAGTGTCTTTTCAATCATGGCCTTGTCGATTCCAACTGTTTCAAGCCTTTCAGGCCTCTAGCGCTTGCTGCATATGCACAAGCAGCTCTTGTTTCGATAGTCCTTCTCAGCCCAGCGTGGCTGTGGCTTGCATGGTCAGCCAGCCTTCATGGTCCTGGGCCCAGAGCTCCACGGTTTTTCCGTCCTGCGAGGGCTTGCCATGCACGCTGAACGCATGCAAATCAAACGTGGGGCGCACGGCCCGGAAATCGAAGCTGAGCAGTTGTGCGTCCGGCAGGTGGCGGCGCAGCAAATCGACCAGCAGCGTTGCAATCAAGGGACCGTGCACGATCAGCCCGGGGTAGCCCTCCACCTGGGTGACGTACTGGCGGTCATAGTGGATGCGGTGGCCGTTGAAGGTCAGTGCCGAATAGCGGAACAGCAGCACATCATCGGGAACGATGGTGCGCGACCATGCGGCCTGGCCGGCCAGCGGCGGTGTTTGCGGCGCGGGTGCGGCTTCGCCAGGCTGGGCCAGCGGCCGGTAGACGATGTCATGCTCTTCGGTCAGCGCCAGGCCGCCGGCATTGCGGAACCGGTGCTCCACCTGCACAAACAGCAGCTCGCCCGAACGCCCGGCCTTGTGCTTGACGGACTGTATGGTGGAGACGCGCTCCACCTCCTGCCCGACAGCCAGCGCATTGCGCGCTTCCCAGCGCAGGCGGCCACCGGCCCACATGCGGCGCGGCAGCGGCACGGGCGGCAGAAAACCGCCCCGCAGCGGGTGGCCATCGGGACCGATTTCGCTTTGGCGTGCGTGGGGCAAAAAGTACATCCAGTGCCACAGCGGCGGCAAGGCCGTGCCTGCCACCGGCGCTGGGTCATCACAGTCCAGCGTGGCCGCCATGGCCGCCACGGGCGCAGCAGCCACCAGGTCGACGCGCGACTCGCTCTTGCCCTGCCAAGTCTGAAGATGCGCCTGCATGGCGGCATCGATGGTTGCATGTTGCGGTTCTGTCATGCCTGCCATGGTTACGGCAGCGCAGCCCGCAGGCAAGCTGCGTTTTTGAAAGCGTGTCTTCGGCTCTGCCTAAGGGCCTGTCTCAGGGGCTGGTTTCACATTGCCGAAGTCCTCCCTTGGGATTGCCAAATGGCGCCTGCGCCGGTTTGCCGGCATGCTCGTTCCATCTCTCCCAACCACAGAAAAGGACGACAAACCATGGCCCAGAAGATGATGCAAGACAAGGTCGTCGTAGTGACCGGTGCCGGCGGTGGCATAGGCCGTGACATCGCATTGGCCATGGCGGCAGCGGGTGCCAAGGTGGTGGTCAACGACATCGGCACCTCCACCACAGGCGAAGGCACGGACGCCGGCCCGGCACAGAAAGTGGTGGACGAAATCAAGGCCGCTGGCGGCCAGGCCGTGGCCAATACCGACAGCGTGTCGGAAGCGGTCAGCGCCGGCCGCATCGTGCAATGCGCCGTGGACAGCTTTGGCCGCATCGACGGCATCGTCAACAACGCCGGCATTCTGCGCGACCGCTTCTTCCACAAGATGAGCCTGGACGAGTGGGATGCCGTCATCAAGGTCCACCTCTACGGCAGCTACTACATGAGCCGCGCCGCCGCCAACCACTTCAAGGAGCAGGAAAGCGGCGCCCTGGTGCACATGACCTCCACCTCCGGCCTGATAGGCAATCTGGGCCAGGCTAACTACAGCGCCGCCAAGCTGGGCCTGACCGCCCTGTCCAAGTCCATTGCGCTGGACATGGCCAAGTTCAATGTGCGCTCCAACTGCATCGCCCCCTTTGCCTGGAGCCGCATGATTGGCTCCATCCCCACCGACACCCCCGAGCAGCAGGCGCGCGTGGCCAAGATCCAGCAGATGACGCCCAACAAAATCGCGCCGCTGGCGGTCTATCTGCTGTCCGACCAGGCCAAAGATGTGAACGCCCAGGTCTTTGCCGTGCGCAACAACGAGATCTTTCTGATGAGCCAACCCCGCCCGCTGCGCTCGGTACACCGCAGCGAAGGCTGGACGCCCGAGTTCATTGCCGAGCATGGCATGCCGGCGCTCAAGGCCTCGTTTGTGCCCATGGATCGCTCTGCCGACGTGTTCAGCTGGGATCCAGTCTGACGACTCCCCCTGAGGCGCTGCGCGCCTTCCCCCAGAGGGGGACGACAGCCTCGCTGCGGGGCGGCCCTTGCTCGCTGTCTGCTGACATGGGCTGCGCCAGTTTTTGGCACTGCGCCGTGGCTTGGCTTTACTCCCTCGCCCCCGTGGGGGAGAGGGTGGGGGTGAGGGGGCCCCACACAGCAAGGCGTTCGTTGGATGCGCCACATCACAAGCACTGTCCCCCTAGCGAATCACACCGAGGAGCCTCTCCATGGCCATTGACTACCACCACCTCAAGGCGCGCCACTTTGCGCCTGTGCGCCAGCGCTACAGCGCGCGCGACAGCATGTTGTATGCGCTCAGCCTGGGCTTGGGCAATGACCCGCTGGACCACAGCGCCCTGCCCTATGTGTACGAGGGCAAGGATGGCCAGGGCCTGCGCACCCTGCCTTCGCAGGCCGTGGTGCTGGGCTACCCCGGCTTTTGGGCGCGCGAGCCCGATACCGGCATTGACTGGATCAAGGTACTGCATGGCGAGCAGCGCATGCGGCTGCACCGGCCGCTGCCGCCGGCGGCGGAAGTGGTGGGCCACAACCAGGTCACCCATCTGACAGACAAGGGCGAAGGCAAGGGCTGCATCATGGTGACCGAGCGCCGCCTGGAAACCGCTGCCGGCGAGTTGCTGGCAACCGTGCAGCAGGTCTCGTTTCTGCGCGGTGATGGCGGCTTCAGCCAAACCGGACAGGCAGGCAGCGGCCAGCCCAGCGATGCCCCGTTGCCCGCGCTGCAGCCCACACCCGAAGACCGCGCCCCGGACTTCACCGACATCCAGACCACCCGCCCCGAGGCCGCCCTGCTCTACCGCCTCAGCGGTGACTACAACCCCCTGCATGCCGACCCGGCCGTGGCCCAGGCTGCAGGCTTTGAGCGCCCCATTCTGCATGGCCTGGCCAGCTATGGCCTGGTCGCCCGCGCCCTGCTGCGCCAGTGTGCGGGCGGTGATGCCGCAGGTTTCAGGGCGCTGGACATTCGCTTTGCCTCACCGGTGTTTCCGGGTGAGACCCTGGTCACCGAAATCTGGCGCGTGCCCGGCAGCCCCAGCCACTACCAGCTGCGCGCCAAGGTGCAGGAGCGGGACAAGGTGGTGCTGAGTCATGGGTTTGCGGAACTGGCGTGAGACACCCCCCTGAGACGCGTTGCGCCTTCCCCCCGCTCTCGCATCGCTACGCGCTGCGGGCAGGGGGACGACAGCCTCGCTGCGGGGCGGCCCTTGCTCGCTGTCCCTGGCGAAAGGGGCGCTATATGCGGCGGGGCTGCCCTGGCTTGGCTTTTCTCCCTCGCCCGCTTGCGGGAGAGGGTGGGGGTGAGGGACTGCTTGCCAAGTGGCAGTGACGTCCCCCCTCCCCCTGCACATTCCACTTTTTTCTCTTTGATTGGCACCATCCATGAACCACTCTGCCGTATTGACCACCGTGGAAAACGGTGTGGGCACCATCACCCTCAACCGCCCCGAGGCACGCAATGCCCTGGGCCTGGAAGTGCGCGACGGACTGGCCCAGGCCGTGGTCCAGATGCGCGATGACGCCCATGTGCACACCGTGGTGCTCACCGGTGCCGGCGGTGCCTTCTGCTCCGGGGGCGATATCAGCCTGATGATGAACAGCCAGCAAGGCAGCGTGGCCCACCGCGAACGCATGCGCGCCCTGCACCAGTGGTTTGCCGAGCTGGTGAACATGGAAAAGCCGGTGATTGCCGCCGTGGATGGCCCGGCCTTTGGCGCCGGCCTGAGCCTGGCCCTGGCCGCCGACTTTGTGCTTGCCACGCGCCGTGCCAAGTTCTGCGCCGTGTTTGGCCGCATCGGCCTGGTGCCCGACCTGGGTGCCATGCAGCTGCTGCCGCGCATTGTGGGTCTGCAAAAAGCCAAGGAGCTGGTCTTCACCGCGCGCACCGTGGGTGCGGACGAGGCCAAGGCACTGGGCATGGTCTACGACATCGTGGAAGACGCCGCAGCGCTGCAACAGGCCACCCAGCAACTGGCGGCCCGCTTTGCCGGCGCGTCCACGGTGGCCATTGGCATGGCCAAGAACATCATGAACCAGGCCTTCGAGCTGAACGCCCATGCCATGGCCGAGCTGGAAGCCAGCGCGCAAGCCATTTGCCGCGGCTCCGACTACCACCTGGACGCCATTGGCCGCTTCAAGGACAAGCAGCCTCTGCGCTTTGACTGGGACCGCAAGGAATGAGCGCACTTGACGCGCAGCTGCAGGCCTTGCTACGCCCCGGTGACACCTTGTGGTGGGGCCAGGCCACGGCCGAGCCGCTGACACTGACCCGCAGCCTGGTGCAGCACCGCCATGCACTGGCCCAAGGCGGCCGGCTGCAGGTGTTTGTGGGCCTGGGCCTGTCGGACACGCTGCAGCCCGCGCATGCCGATGTGCTGGATTTTCTGGGCTATGCCGCCAGCGGCCCTCACCGCGCGCTGGCCCAGGCCGGTGTACTGGACATCATTCCGTCCCACTACTCGCAGCTACCGCCGCTGGTGGAGCGTGGTGCGATTCCCGCCAATGTTGTGTTCCTCCAGGTGTCACCACCCGACGCCCAGGGCCGCCACAGCCTGGGCCAGGTGCGCGAATACCTGCCCGCCGCCATGGCGCGCGCCCGCGTCATCGTGGGCGAGGTCCACCCCGATGTGCCGTGGACCGCTGGCGGCCCCTATCTGCAGGCCAACGACTTTGATCTGCTCATTGACTCCGACAGCGATCTGCCCGAGATGGCGCGCACAGCGCCCGGCGCGGCAGAGCAAGCGATTGCGGCCCATATCGCCGGTTTGGTCGAAGACGGCAGCTGCCTGCAGCTGGGCGTGGGCAATCTGCCGGAGGCCGTGCTGGCCGCACTGCGCCAGCACAGGGATCTGGGCCTGCACAGCGGCGCCATAGGCGACGGCGTGGTCGCCCTGGCCGAGGCCGGTGTGCTGACCCATGCACGCAAAAACATAGACCCGGGCGTGGGCACGGCAGGCCTGCTCATGGGCGGAGCGCGGCTGCGCCAATGGGCCCATCACAACCCCCAGTTGCAACTGCGCGAAACCGGCTACACCCACCACCCCGAGGTGCTGGCGGGCATGAACAGGCTGGTGGCCATCAACGCCGCCATCGAGGTGGACCTGACGGGGCAGATCAATGCCGAGGTTGCCGGTGGCGTCTATATGGGTGCCGTGGGCGGGGCTATGGACTTTCTGCGCGGCGCCGCCCGCAGCAAGGGCGGCCTGCCGATTGTGGCCCTGCCCTCCACCGCAAAGGCCCACAGCCGCATCGTGGCCAGCCTCTCCGGCCCGGTGAGCACGCCGCGTGCCGATGCCGGCTTGATCGTCACCGAGCATGGCGTGGCCGATCTGCGCGGCCAGCCGCTGTCCCGGCGCGTGCGCCGCCTGATAGACATTGCCGCGCCCGAGCACCAAGAACATTTGGAGCAGGAGGCCCATGGCCTGCTGCGCCAATGCGGGGCAGCTTTCCTCCATTGAGCCGCCGCCCTCATCACCGCATCACAACATCACCACAAGGAGTCCACCCCATGCGCCGTGCCGCCATTGTTTCCCCGCTTCGCACCCCCGTCGGTACTTTCGGCGGCAGTCTACGTCCCGTTCCCGTGGAGGAGCTGGCCGCCACCACGGTGCGCGCCGTGGTGGAGCGCAGCGGCATTGACCCCGCCCGCATCGACGATGTGGTGTTTGCACAGTCCTATGCCAGCAGCGAAACACCTTGCGTGGGCCGCTGGGCCGCCTTGCAGGCCGGTCTGCCGGTGGAGATGCCGGGCATGCAGCTGGACCGCCGCTGCGGCGGTGGCCTGCAGGCCATTGCCACGGCCGCCATGATGGTGCAAAGCGGCGCCGCCGACGTGGTGATTGCCGGGGGCGTGGAGAGTATGAGCAACATCGAGTACTACAGCCCCGATATGCGCTGGGGCGCACGCTCGGGCAATGTGCGCATGTTTGACCGCCTGGATCGCGGCCGCGAGCGCTCCCAGCCTGTGGAACGCTTTGGCAAGATCTCGGGAATGATCGAGACGGCAGAGAACCTGGCCCGCGACTACGGCATCACGCGCGACGCGGCCGACGCCTTTGCCATGCGCAGCCACCAGCGTGCGGCCGATGCCTGGGCGGCCGGCCGCTTCCACGACGAAGTCGTTTCCGTGTCCGTGCCACAGCGCAAGGGCGAGCCCCTGCTGTTCAGCCAGGACGAGGGCTTTCGCGCCGCCACCACCATGGACAGCCTGGCCAAGCTGCGTGTGCTGATGCCAGGCGGCACGGTGACAGCGGGCAATGCCAGCCAGCAAAACGATGCTTCGGCCGCCTGCCTGATCGTGGCCGAGGACAAGCTGGCCGAGCTGGGCCTCACGCCCATGGCCGCCATGGTGGGCTGGGCGGCTGCGGGCTGCGAGCCATCGCACATGGGCATTGGCCCTGTGCCGGCCGTGAAAAAGCTGCTGTCACGCCTGAATCTGACGCTGGACCAAATGGACCTGGTGGAGCTGAACGAGGCCTTTGCCTGCCAGGTGCTGGCCGTGCTCAAGGGCTGGGAATGGAACGACAAGGATGCGATTGACCACAAGCTGAATGTGAACGGCTCCGGCATCTCGCTGGGCCACCCCATTGGCGCCACCGGCGTGCGCATTCTGGCCACGCTGCTGCATGAGCTGGAGCGCCGCAAGGGCCGCTATGGCCTGGAGACCATGTGCATAGGCGGCGGCCAGGGCATTGCCGCTGTGTTCGAGCGCTACTAAAAGCGTTTTTACGATCTCCTCGCGGCGCGTCTGCGTAGAGACAGTCAACACGCTCTCAACACCGTCTCCTCGGTTGTGTTTGCCGCCGGCAGTCTTGGCAGCCGGTGGCTTTTTTGCGTGGTTGCGCAAGGCACCCTCAGGGTTACTACCCCATAAATGCGTGCAAAGCCTGGGTTCGCAAAATGCAGATTCCCCTAGGCAGCGGGCTCGCCCACCATGGCGTCTTGTAGGTCAACCAAGCCCGATATGCATGGCCTTCATGCATTCCCATAACGGGCCCATCACCAGGAGACAAGACATGCCCACAAGCACACGCCGCAACATTCTGCTGGCCGCGTTGGCGCTGACCGCTGCCACCACGGCCATGGCCCAAATCGGAGGCAATAACGCCCCCGTTCGTCTGATGGTCGGCTACTCGGCCGGCGGCCCTGTGGACCAGGGTGCGCGCCTGTTTGCACAGGCCCTCTCCAAGGAGCTGGGCAGCCCCGTCACCGTGGAAAACAAGACCGGCGCCAATGCCACGCTGGCAGGCAGCGAAGTGGTGCGCGCCAAGCCCGACGGCAAGACACTGTGGTTTGCCGCCAGCCCCACCATCACCATCAGCCCCAATGTGATGAAGCAAATGCAGTTCGATCCGGCCAGGGATTTGACGGCACTGGCACCGGTGCTGAGCTATTACAACGTGCTGGTGATCAACAACAACGAGCCCTACAAGAACGTGGCCGAGCTAGTGGGCTATGCCAAGGCCAACCCCGGAAGACTGAGCTATGGCTCGGCCGGAATAGGCGGCTCCAACCACCTGGGCACCTTGCTGTTTGCCAAGCGCAGCGGCATTGATCTCAACCATGTGCCCTACAAGGGCAATGCCCCGGCCATGACCGATGTGATCGGCGGCCAGATCAGCATGATGATGGACATCATCAGCACGGCCAGCACCTATATCCATAGCAACAAGGTCAGGGCCGTGGCGGTGACATCGCCCAAGCGCAACCCCTCTCTGCCCGATGTGCCGACCTTTGCCGAGTCCGGCATCGAAGGCCTCAAGGGCTTTGACGTGGGCGGCTGGTATGGCGTGTTCGCACCCAAGGGCATGGCGCCCGAGCTGGTGCAGCAGCTGAACAAGGCCATCAACGCCGCCCTGGCCCAGCCCGAGCTGAAAAAGCGCTACGCCGAGCTGGGCTATGACGAATGGACCGGCGCCCCCCAGACGCTCACGGATCGCGCCGCCAAGGAACGTGCCATGTGGGCCACCGTGACCCAGGGCATCGAGATCAACTGACCATGGCAGCACGCATCCACCATTTACTGGAACGCAGCCTGGAGCAAGCGCCCGATGCGCCCTTCATCCTGCTGCCCGACCGCAGCCTCAGCTTTGCCGATCTGTCCCACCTGACCGACCAGGCCGAGCAGGAGTTGCGCAGCCTGCAGGTACGCCCCGGTGACCGCGTCATGGTCGTGGCCGAGAACTGCCCCGAGCACGCGGCGCTGATCTTTGCCTGCAGCCGCATCGGCGCCTGGTCCTGCGGCGTCAACGCCCGCATGGCGCCGGCAGAGATCGATGCCTTCGCCCAGCGCGCCGATGCGCGCACCGTGTATTTCACGGCCAGCGCTTCCGCCAGCGCACAAGCCCATGCCCAGCGCCACCAGGCCCTGCCCAGCTGCCTGCCGGGCATGGCCTACAGCCCCGTCAAGGCCGACAGCCAGCCCGAAACCGGGCCGCTGCAAGCCGAGGTGGCGGGGCTGATCTTCACCTCGGGCACCACCGGCCAGCCCAAGGGCGTGATGCTGGGCCATGACGCGCTGTGCCACTTTGCCCAGCAGTCTGCGGCATCCCGTGCGCTGTCGCCGGCCGACCGCTGCTATGCCTTTGTGCCCATGACGCATATCTTTGGCCTGGCCACCGTCATGCTCACAGCCTTGCAGGCCCGGGCCCAGTTGGTGATGCGCCCGCAGTTCGACCCTACCGATCTGCTCGATGCGCTGGAGCACCATGGCGTCTCCCAGCTGCAAGGCCCACCCGCGCTGTTCTCTCGCCTGCTGGCCTATTTGCAGGAGCAGGGCATCACCCATGTCAAGGCCCCGGCGCTGCGCTTTGTCTACACCGGCGCAGGCCCGCTGGACATGGCCCTCAAGGAACGCGTGGAGGCCTTGTTCGGCCAGGCCTTGCACCATGGCTATGGGCTGTCGGAATACGCCGGCTCGGTCCACATCACCCGCATCAACGAGTGGCGCAAGGACACCAGTGCCGGCCATGCCGTGGCCGAGGCCGAGGTGCAGGTGACCGACCCTGCCACCGGCCAGGCCTTGCCCTGCGGAGAGCGCGGCGAGCTGTGGGTGCGCGGCCGTGGCCTGATGCCCGGCTATTTCCGCGACCCCGAGGCCACGGCTGCCGTGATGCGTCCCGGTGGCTGGTATGCCAGCGGCGACCTGGGCGAGCTGGCCGCTGACGGCGCGCTGTGGGTGGTGGGCCGTTTGAAGGAAATGATCATCCGCTCCGGCTTCAACGTCTATCCCGCCGAGGTCGAGACCGCGCTGAATGCCCACCCCAGCATCGAGCGCTCGGCCGTGGTCGGGCGCAAGGAGGCCGATGGCAACGAGCAGGTGATCGCCTTTGTGGAACTGCGCCCCGGCTGCCAGCTGGATAGTGCGGCGCTACAAGCCCATTTGCGCGAGCAGCTGGCGCCCTACAAGCGCCCATCCCGCATCGAGACCGTGGCCGCGCTGCCCACCAACCCCAACGGCAAGATTGTGAAGCGCCTGCTGCAAGCCCAGGCCGAGGCCCTTCCCCTCTAGGAGACAACCCCCATGCCATCCCACGCTATATCCCTGACCCGCCGCCAGCTGCTGGCCACGGCCGCCCTCAGCCCCCTGGGCACCACCGCCTGGGCCCAGACCAGCCCCTGGCCTGCCAGGGCGGTGAAATTCACCGTGCCTTTCCCACCCGGTGGCCCGGTGGACACCACGGCGCGCATCTTCACGCAAAAGCTGGCCACGATGTGGAGCCAGCCCACCATCATCGACAACCGCGCCGGCGCGGGCGGCGTGGTGGGCGCGGCTGTTGCGGCCAAAGAGCCCGCCGACGGCTACAACTTCTTCGTCGCCTCCATCCACCATACCGTCAACCCCTGGCTGATGGGCAAGCTGTCCTATGACATTGAAAAAGACTTTGTCCCCGTCAGCTTTGCGGCCATGTTCCCGGTGTTTCTGGTGGCCCATTCCTCGGTGCCGGTGAACAACGTCAAGGAGCTGATTGCCCTGTCCAAAAAGGGCACAGTGCTCAGCTATGGCTCCTCGGGCAATGGCGGCGGCACCCACCTGGCCGGCGAGCTGTTCAACATGGAGGCCGGCACCCAGCTGCAGCACATTCCCTACAAGGGCAGCGCCCCCGCCATGACGGATTTGCTGGGCGGGCAGATCCAGCTGATGTTTGCCGATGCCCCCTCGGCCCTGCAGCACATCAAGACCGGCCGCATCAAGGTGCTGGGCGTGGCCAGCAAAAAGCGCTCGGACATGCTGCCCCAGGTGCCAACCATTGCCGAGTCCGGTGGCCTGCCCCACTACGAGGCCTATTCCTGGGCCGCGCTGTTTGCGCCAGCCAAGACGCCGGAGGCCGTTCTGGCCAAGCTGAACGCCGACTTCAACCAGGCCTTGAGCGACCCGGCCGTGAAGGCCCGCCTGCTGGAGGCCGGTGCCGAAGGCGATCCGGGTACGGCCGAAGACCTGCGCCAGCGCCTGAAAAGCGAGCTGCAGAAGTGGAAGAAGGTGATACAGACCGCGGGCATCAAGGCCGGCTGATCCCGTGCCATCGGCTGCAAAGGCCAGGGAAAACTTTGCCCCATCCCCAAGCGCAGGGGATGGTGGCCTCCGGCGGCGTGCCCCCACCACCATCGCCTGCTTCTCGGCGAAGACGGTGTTTCAGATTCACGAATTGAGGCCAGGGCACTATGCAGGCATGCTGTTCACAGAACAAGGAGACCGAAAGCCTCACCATGCACTTAAGCGCACAGACCCACTACCAGGCCGAGCTGGATGCCGGCCGCTTCGCCATCCAGCAATGCACGGCCTGCAAGCAGCATGTATTCACCCCGCGTGAGCTGTGCCCGCACTGCGGCGCCAGCCCGCTGCGCTGGGTGCGCCCCAGCGGCCAGGGCACGGTGTATTCAACTACCACCATTGCCCGCAAACCCGAAGCCGGCGGCGACTACAACGTGGCCTTGATCGATCTGGATGAAGACGTGCGCATGATGGGCCGCGTCGAAGGCATTGCACCCGAGCGCGTGCAGATCGGCATGCGCGTCAGCGCCCAGGTGACGCCGCACAACGGCAAGGGCCTGGTCGTCTTCCGCCCTGCCGCCAACGCCCCGGGAGACACCGCATGAACCCCGCTTTGCAAGTGCCCCAGTCCAGCCTGGACGCCGCTGCCGTGAACCGCACCCTGCGTGGCAAGGTGGCCATTGCCGGCGCCGCCACCTATGGCTGCGGCGAGGCCCCCGGCATGGACGATATGACGCTGCTGGTGCGCGCCGCCTACGCGGCCGTGGCCGATGCCGGCCTGACCATGCAGGACATCGACGGCATTGCCACCTGCAGCGTCACGGCCAGCATGTGGGCCATGCCCGTGATCGAGCACCTGGGCATCAACCCCAGCTACATCGACGGCACCATGCTGGGCGGCAGCAGCTTTGTGGCCCATTTGCTGCCCGCCATGCGCGCCCTGGAAGCCGGCCAGTGCAAGGCCGTGCTGATCTGCTACGGCAGCGCCCAGCGCTCCGGCGCCGCAGGCCGCAAGGACATCGTGGCCGCGCGCCGTGCCATGGACCCCCAGCCCTACGAGCACCCCTATGACCCGCTGCTGCCGGCCTCGGCCTACGCGCTGGCGGCCCAGCGTCATATGCACCAGTACGGTACCACGCGCGAGCAGCTGGCCGAGGTGGCGGTGGCGGCCCGCGCCTGGGCCCAGCTCAACCCCGAAGCCTTTATGCGCGACCCGCTCACCATCGACGAGGTGCTGAAGGCACGCATGGTCTCCAGCCCCTTGGGGGTGCGCGACTGCTGCCTGGTCACCGATGGGGCCGGTGCCATCGTGCTCACCCGTGCGGACCGCGCCAAGGACCTGGCCCAGCCCCCCGTCTACATCCTGGGCAATGCCACGGCCTGCTGGAACCGCCAGATCTCCTGCATGCCCGACCTGACCGTGACCTCGGCCACGCAATCCGGCCAGCAGGCCTTTGCCATGGCGGGGCTGACACCGGCCGATATGGACATGGCCCAGCTGTATGACGCCTTCACCATCAACACCATCTTGTTCCTGGAAGACCTGGGGTTTTGCAAGAAAGGGGAAGGCGGCGCCTTTGTCGAAAACGGAGGCATTGCGCCGGGCGGCCGCCTGGCCGTGAACACCAATGGCGGTGGCCTGTCCTGCGTACACCCCGGCATGTATGGCGTCTTCCTGCTGATCGAGGCCGTGCGCCAGCTGCGTGGCCAGGCCGGCCAGCGCCAGCTGGAGCGCCACCGCACGGCCGTGGTGCATGGCAACGGCGGCACGCTGTCCAGCCAAGCCACGGCGGTTCTGGGAACGGCGGAGGCCCTCACCCCCTGAGTCGCTGCGCGCCTTCCCCCTCTCTCGCTTCGCGGGAGGGGGACGACAGCCTCGCGGCGGGGCGGCCCTTGCTCGCTGTCCCTGACTTTGGGTTGCGCCAGTTTTTTACTTCACGGGCATCACTTGTTTGGTGGTTTTCAAAGTTACCCACTGGGCAAGACATGCCAATACTGAGACAAGGAATAAATCACATGATTCGCGACCCCGAAACCCTTGAAGCCCTGCTCGACAGCGTGCGCCGCTTTGTGCGCGAGCGCCTGGTGCCCGCCGAAAACGAGGTGGCAGAGACCGACGAAATCCCCGAAGCCATCGTGCAGGAAATGCGCGATCTGGGCCTGTTTGGCCTGACCATTCCCGAGCAGTTCGGCGGTCTGGAGCTGACCATGGAGGAAGAGGTGCGCGTGCTGCTGGAGCTGTGCCAGACCGCACCGGCTTTTCGTTCCGTCATCGGCACCACCGTGGGCATTGGATCGCAAGGCATTTTGATGGATGGCACGCCCGAGCAGCAGGCGCAGTGGCTGCCCAAGCTGGCCACCGGTGAGGTCATAGCCTCGTTCGCACTGACCGAGCCCGAGGCCGGCTCGGATGCAGCCTCGCTGCGCACCACGGCCATCAAGAACGGCGACCACTACATCGTCAACGGCACCAAGCGCTTCATCACCAATGCACCCCATGCCGGTATGTTCACGCTGATGGCCCGCACCAACCCTGAGGACAAGGGCGCGGGTGGCGTGTCCTCCTTCATCGTCGACGCCAAATCCCCCGGCATCAGCTTTGGCAAATACGACAAGAAGATGGGCCAGCGCGGCGCCCACACCTGCGATGTGATCTTTGACAACGTCAAGGTGCCGGCCGCCAACCTCATCGGCCTGCAGGAAGGCAAGGGCTTCAAGACCGCCATGAAGGTGCTGGAAAAAGGCCGCATCCACATTGCCGCCGTGGCCGTGGGCTGCGCCAAGCGCATTCTGCGCGACGCCCTGCAGTACGCGCTGGAGCGCAAGCAGTTCGGCCAGGCGATTTGCGACTTTCAGCTGGTGCAGGCAATGCTGGCCGACAGCCAGGCCGAGCTGTATGCCGCCGAGTGCATGACGGTTGACGCCGCCCGCCGCCGCGACGATGGCTGCAATGTGTCCACCGAGGCCTCCAGCGCCAAGATGTTTGCCACCGAAATGTGCGGCCGCGTGGCCGACCGCGCGGTGCAGATTCTGGGCGGATCGGGCTATATGTCGGAATACGGCATAGAGCGCTTTTACCGCGATGTGCGCCTGTTCCGCCTGTACGAAGGCACGACGCAGATCCAGCAAATCATCATTGCCCGCAACATGGTGCGCGAAGCCCGCGCCAACGCATGAGCGCCAAAACTCCAGCCCCCACACCGGCCCAGGAGCGCAGCGCCTTTATGCGCCTGCTGGGCGCCAGCCAGGTGGCCGATGCACCACCCGGCAAGGTGCAGGTACGGCTGCCCGAATTGCGCGAGGAACTGCTCAACCAGCTGCCCGCCGCCCACGGCGGCGTGCTGATGAGCCTGCTCGATTCCGTGATGTCACGCGCCGCTGGCGCACTGCCAGATGCCCCGTCGCAAACCGCTGTGACGGTAGAGATGAGCAGCCGCTTTCACCGCCCCGGTCGCGGCGGTTTGCTGGCCGAAGGCTGGGTGGTGCAGGCCAGCCGCAGCCTGTGCAGCTGCGCCGCCCAGATCACCGACGCGCAGGGCACGCTGGTGGCCACCGCACAGGGCACGTTCAAGTACTGGTTGGCGCCGACCACGTTGGATAAAAAGTGAGTAGCGATCGCTGATAAATAGCCGACCTACAAACTAAACAGCTTGAAGATCGGCTTGTCATACGCACAGCGTGCTCTGGTTTTAGAAGACGCTTAAAGCATCTCGTCGGTATCAGGTGTTCCCGCCGCATCCATCACCAGCAACTCCACCAGCTCCTTGGCAAAGCTGGGCAGCGCATCCAGGCTGCGCATGCAGATCTGCATATCGCGCACCGACCAGGCATCCGACAGCGGCACGATGGCGATGTCCATGGAGGCCGCGTGGCGGCTGGCGGCAGACTCCGGCAGCACGCCCACGCCCACGCCGGACTCGATCATGCGGCAGGCCGTCTCGAAGTTGCCCACCTGGATGCGCAGCTTGATGGGCTTGTGCAGCTGGTCCGAGGCCTGGCGCAGAAAAGCGTGGATGGCGCTGGATTCGTGCAGGCCCACATAGTCCAGGTCCAGCGTGTCGGCAAACGCCAGCTGCATCACCCCGTCCAGGGCATGGCCCTTGGGCACCACCAGCACCAGCCTGTCCTTGCGGTAGGGCAGGGTCTCCAGGTTCTCGGTGCGCACCAGGCCGGCCACGATGCCGATGTCGGTCTGCCCCTCGGTCACGGCACGCACGATATCGTGGGACAGGCGCTCGCGCAGGTCCACGTTCACATCGGGGTTGCGGCCCAGAAACTCGCGCAGCACCGGCGGCAGGAATTCGCTCAGCGAAGTGGTGTTGGCATACACGCGCAAATGGCCCTTGATGCCGCGCACATACTCCTGCATGTCACCGCGCAAATGTTCGATCTGGCTGAGCACCATGCGGGCATGGGTGACAAAAGCCTGGCCGGGTGGCGTCAGCGTCACGCCCTGGCTGGTGCGGTAGAGCAGCTTGGTGCCAATGCTGTCTTCCAGGTTCTTGATGCGCGTGCTGGCGGCGGGCAGCGAGATGCAGGAGAGCTCGGCACCGCGGGTCATGCTGTTGGCCTCCGCGATATGGGTCATCAGGCGCAGGTCTACGAGGTCAAAGTGCATGGACATGCGCTGCATTGTAAGAACGCAGCAAGCTATCGGCTGTCGCGCATTGGCGCGGAGATGCACGGTATGAACCGCCGTCCCGGGCAAACCCGGCATTCCACAAATGCGAAACACGCAGCGGCCCGGCTTGCCTACGATGGCTGCCAGCCCCCCTCTTCGGACCTGAGCTTTTTCCATGACTGCTGCTGCCCCTGCCTCTTCTGCCACCACCCGCACAGGCGCTCTGAGCCATCTGCGTGTGCTGGATCTTTCCCGCGTGCTTGCCGGCCCCTGGTGCACACAGAATCTGGCCGATATGGGGGCCGATGTCATCAAGATCGAAAAGCCCGGCGAGGGCGATGACACCCGCCACTGGGGTCCGCCCTTTTTTGCCGATGCACAGGGCGATGCGTCCGAGCATGCCTGCTACTTCGCGGCCTGCAATCGCAACAAGCGCTCGGTCACAGTGGACATGGCCACCACAGAGGGCCAGGCCATCATTCGCGCACTGGCCAAGGACAGCGACATCGTGGTGGAGAACTTCAAGACCGGCGGCCTGCAGCGCTACGGTCTGGACTACGCCAGTCTGTCTGCCCTCAACCCCCGTTTGATTTACTGCTCGGTCACCGGCTTTGGCCACACCGGCCCCTACGCGCCGCGTGCCGGCTATGACCTGCTGATCCAGGCCATGAGCGGCTTGATGAGCATCACCGGCCGTGCCGATACGGAGCCCGGCGGCGGCCCTTTGCGTGTGGGTGTGGCGGTAATCGATTTGTTCACAGGCATGTATGCCACCAGTGCCATCCTGAGCGCGCTGGAAGCGCGCCACCACACCGGCCGCGGCCAGCATATCGACATGGCGCTGCTGGACGTGGCCATGGCCGTGCTGGCCAACCAGGGCGCAGGCTTTTTGAACACCGGCAATATTCCCGGCCGCCAGGGCAACACCCACCCCAGCGTGGTGCCCTACCAGGACTTCCCCACGGCCGACGGCAATATGCTGCTGGCCATTGGCAACGACGGCCAGTTCGCACGTTTTTGCGAGGCCGCCGGTGTGGAGTGGCACCAGGACGCGCGCTTCACCACCAATGCGGGGCGCGTCATCCACCGGGGCGAGATGGTGGCGATGATGACGGCGCTGACCCGCAGCCGCAGCACGGCCGACTGGATCGCCCTGCTCGAGTCCCGCGCCGTGCCCTGCGGGCCCATCAACAACATCCGCCAGGCCTTTGACGACCCCCATGTGCAGGCGCGTGGCCTGCGCATCACGCAGCAGCGTTACCCGGACGGCCAGATGCCGGAAGGCGAGTTCATCAACCAAGTCACTACCACGTCCAGCCCTCTGCGCCTGTCCGACACCCCGGCCACGCTGCGCTACGCGCCACCGGCCCTGGGCCAGCACACCGAGGAAGTGCTGCGCGAAAGACTGCAGCTTGACGCAGCCCAGCTGCAGGCGCTGCGCGACAAGAACGTGCTCTAGATTTTTGGCACGCACACGGTGTGACTCAGCCCCTCACTCAGACCGGTTGGAGGGAAGCCAGAGACTGAATGTGATGCGGCCCGCTCCACCGGCCTCTTCCAGCCACACCTTGCCTCCATGGCTTTGGGCAATCTGCTGGACCAGATACAGGCCCAGCCCTGCGCCAGGGCGGTGTTGGGCCAGCCGACCTCGGAAGTATTTCAGGAACAGGCGCGGCACTTCTTCCAACGGAATGGCGTCGCCACCATGGCGCACATGAATGTGAATGCCTGAATCGGAAGCGCTCTCAGCATGCAGCAGCACCTCGCTTTCAGGTGGTGCATGGCGGTCGGCGTTGGCCAGCAGATTGCGCAGTGCCACCTTCATCAGCTCCGGGTCGCAGTACACGCGCTCCGGCAATATGCCGCAGTCCAGCCTCACCCGCCCTTGCGGCCACTCCTTGGCCAACGCATCCAGCAGTTCCACGAGATGGCAGGATCGGGGTGAGAACGACGGCGTCGCCGCATCCATGCGGTCTGCGGCCAGGTACTGGTCCACCATGTCCGACATGCGCCGCGTGGTGTTGCGCAGGTTCTGGCAGCGCACCAGCACCTCATCCCGGGAGGCCTGGGGATTGCGTGCAATCTGCTGGGCCGTCATGTTGATGATGGCCAACGGGGTTCTGAACTCATGGGACACCATGGCCACAAAGCTGCGCTGCTCTTCCTTGGCGCGGCGTTCGGTGTCCAGCGAGCTGCGTAGCTCGTTTTCCAGCAGCTTGCGGCGCTCGATTTCATGCTCCAGATCGGCCGTGCGCACGGCCACCTCTTCTTCCAGACCTTCGTTGAGCCTGCGCACCGCCTGCATGGTCTGCTCCTGGGCTTGGGCGGCCTGCTTGCGCAAGCCGTCATAGCGGGCGTGCAGTCGCATGCTCATGGCCAGCATATGGATCAACGTGCCGAACGAGGCCGCATTGATGGTCCAGAAATTCGAGGGCAGCACCGAAAGGTTGCGCATGAAGCTGACCACGATGCCCGCGTAGTAAATACCAAAGGCAAACAGAAAAAAACGGGCGGGTCGGTGGCCTTGCTGCAGCAAATACAGGCTGAGACCCAGCATCAATGCGATCAGCAACAGCGACAACAGCTGCGCCGGGACGACGCCCTGGGCATAACCCAGCGTCAGCACCAACCCCATGCACAACAGGCCAAGCAGGGCCACCGAGCCAGTCAATACACGGGAAAAGCGCGGCCAGACCGTGGCCATATCGAGCTGCAGCACCGCAAATTTGACCCCCACGATCAAGGCCATGCAGATGCTGCCCGCCAGCAAAAAGTCTGAGAGGGCACCTGGAAGCTGAAAAATCCACTGCGGGATTCCGGCGGTGAGCGTCTGTACCGTGAGGGCCAGCGCCACGTACAGCAAATACCAGCCGCTGTGCGCCTCCCGGGTCATGCGCCAGAAAAAAATGTGCAACACGATCAGCAGCACATAGCAGCCGAAATAAAGCCCGTGGAACAGCGCATCCTTGCGGGAGTCGTTGTCGAAGGCGTCCCGCTGCCAGACACCGACCGTGCTGGAGATGGCGTTGCGCGACTGAATGTGCAGCAGCAACACCACCTCCTGCTCCGCAGGCAGGTCCAGCGGAAACGAGGCATGACGCGTGTTGAGTGGCCACGCCGTGCGCGGCAGATCCTCTCCGGCCTGAAAGCGCAACCAGCCACCCGCTGGGGTGCGTTGGAACAGCTCCACCTGATCGAACAATGCATTGCTCAACGTCAACACCCATGCGGAGGGCGCTGCGGCGTCACGCCTTACCCGCAGCGAAAGCCAGAGGCTGTCCGTCGTATATCCCGCGCTAAGCTCACCCGGTAACGCCCGCCATGGCACATCGGCCAGAACCAGGTCTGGTTCCTCTTGGCCGGTGCGGTCCTGAAACAGGGACAATGCGCCCGTGCCCGAGATATGGGGAGTATCGGCTGTCAGCAGCAGCGCATGCTGGGCCCGAACACTCCATGGCATGCACAACCACAGCACCAGCACGAACAGGTAAGCACGTCTCATAGACCGCAAGCGTAGCACCCCGCAGCGGCCGTCCTGGCAGGGCGGCCCCTTCCAACCGACACGGCCTCTACGGCCCAGCGCCCTTATGGCAGCCCCCCTCATCCTGCTTGAAGACGAAGACATCCTGCGCCACGAACTGGCCGATTTTCTGGGCCAGACCGGCTGGATTGTCGACGCCGTCGCCAACCTGCAAACCTTCAGGGCATGCTATGCCCCGGCCCACCACCGGATTGCCGTCATAGACTTGGGCTTGCCCGATGGCGATGGCATGGACCTGGTCCGTGAGCTGCGCGCCAGCGGCAACCCTCTGGGCATCGTGGTGCTCACCGCGCGCAGCGCCGTGCCAGACCGAGTGATGGGCCTGGTGGAGGGCGCCGATCACTATCTGCCCAAGACGGCCGATCTGGATGAGATCGATGCCACGCTGGCAGCCCTGTCCCGCCGGCTGGAAAGCAGCTTCCCTACCAAGCCGGTCTGGTTGTTGGAGCAAGCCCCTCGACACCTGACACCGCCCGGCCACCCCCCTATTCCGCTGTCCCAGCAGGACTATCTGGTGCTGCATGCGGTCATGGCCCGCCAGGGGGGGCTGGTCAGCAGGCGGGACATCGTCACGGCACTGGGCGAGGACTTTTTCGCCTATGACCAACGCAGGTTGGATACCCAGATACGGCGTTTGCGCCGCAAGGTCGAAGTGGCCACAGGCATGGCCCTGCCACTCAATACGGCACGCAATGCAGGCTACTGCTTTTTTGCGTCCGTCACGATCCGGGCCTGATCCCCCTTTGAGATGCGATGGCCTGCCCCGGCCTCGCACACCCTCAACTGCCCACCCCATCAAGACCGTCGGAGATTGGCACAAGCCATGCAGACCACCATCGCAGAGGAGATTTCGCGCTCAGATTTGCTCAGTTTCAAAACGTAAGCCATCGATATTCTCCCCGGCCAAATCGTTACGCCAGCAGAGGGGGAGAAGCATGAACAAAATTCACAGCACCGTCTGGAGCCACGCGCGCCAGTGCTATGTCGTGGCCCATGAAAAAGCCGCCACGGGAGGCGGACCGGCCAGCACCGTGGCGGGTGCGCTCACTGCGGTGGCCCTGGTGCTGGGCACGGCCCCTGCACAGGCTGCTTGTGGTGCCAGCGACGGCAGTACGGTCCAGGTATCTGGCGCCCAAACCGGTAGCTGCACGCTCAGCAATGGCTCTGGCATCACCGTGGACGCCAGTGCCTCGGTCTCGGCCAGCGGCCTCTACGTCCCCGCCGTCGCAGTCAAGGGCTCAGGCACCACGGCGTCTGCCATCGTCAACCACGGCACACTCAAGGGCGATTCCACCGCGGCCATCGAGATCAACGGCGGCACGGCAGGCAATGGCATGACCTACCCCTACCCCAATCCGGGCGCCCATATCACCGGAGGCATCCTCAACCATGCGGGCGGCCTGATCCAATCACCGGGAACCAACAGTGCGGCCCTGAAGATCGTCAATGCCCAGGTGGACAACGGCATCGTCAACCACGGAACGATCCGGGCCACCAGCACCAAGGCCTTTCTGGCCAGCGCCCTGCTCCTGGAACACTCCACGGTCAACGGCGGCATCGTCAACACCGGGCTCATGGAAGGCAACGATGCCATCAGCATCTACAACGACAGCGTCATTCACGGTGGCATTCTCAATGAAGGCGTGATCCGTGGCGGCCTGGGCGGTGGCGCCGCCAGCTCCGGGCTGTATATCTGGAGCCCGTTGACCACCATCGATGGCGACATCATCAACCGCGGAACCATCGCAAACGCCAACCCGCGAGGCGGGCGTGGCATGCTGATCGAGGGCAGCACGGTCGCTGGAGGTATCGACAACAGCGGCACGATCCAGGCCCGTGGCCATGGTCTTGAGTTGCTGGGCGTTTCCATGGGCGGGCTGTCCGGCGTCAGCGGCAATGTCTCGATACGCAACACGGGCACCATCCAGACCGAAGACGCAGGCTGGGGCGATGAGTCGGGCATTCGGGTGGGCAACACCTTCAAGGCCTCACAACTGGGCGATATCGTCAACACCGGCACCATCCAAGGCTTTCGCTACGGCATCAACATTGACGGCAGCAACAGCAGCGTGGGCAATCTGCACAACAGCGGCGTGATCGGTGGCCGTGACTATGCCGTCTTTGTGGGAGGAACGGCGGAGTCCCCTGCGACACTCAGCCACATCTATATCGAAGGCAACGACAGCGCCAAGTTCCTGGGTGCCGTGTATGCGCCCAACACGCCGGTGACGGTCGCCTCGGACGCCAGCTACACCCTGCGCGATGGCAACCACTTCACCACGCCCAGCTTCACCAATGCCGGCACGCTCAAGGTGGGCGCCGACAGCACAGCCGCCATCACCGGCAACTTCACCACCACCGGCGTTTTCAGCCCCGCCGTGGCCGGCATGACCAGCTATGGCAAGGTCAATGTGTCTGGCACAGCAACGCTGGGAGGCGATGTCAGCGTCAATGTGCTCGGCATTCCCCAGCTCACTGCGGGCGCTGTGTTGAACGGCGTCATCCATGCAGATGCAGGCGTCACCGGCAGCTTTGCACAGGTGAAGACGAATTCCCTGCTCTTCAGTTTCGAGGGGGTCTACGACCCCAACGATTTCGGCCTGAAGATCATCGCGGCACAGAATGCTTCGGTACGGAGCAGCGTGGAGGAGCAACACAACACCCCCGGCCTGGGCGCCGCCGTGGTGCTGGACCAGGTGGTGCAGGGCAATGCTCCGGCCTGGGCCGAGGTGCGAACTGCGCTGGGACAGTTCAGCACCAGCCAGCAGGTATCGCAGGCCGTGAGCCAGACCCTGCCCACCATGCAAGGCGCCCTGTCGCAGGCCGGCGGCAATGTCTTGCGCAGCATGAACAAGGTGATCCAGTCGCGCATCGAATCCAATCTGGGCCTGTCCTCCGGAGACGCTGTGGCCGAGCGCCACCTCTGGGTGCGCGCCCTGGGCAACCATGGCAACCAGAACGACCGCAATGGCGCCTCCGGTTTTCGCTCCAACACCGCAGGCTTTATCGTCGGCGCCGATGCACCGGTGAATGACAAGCTCTTGCTGGGTGGCGCATTCACCTATGCCAAAAGCCAGATCAAGAGCAGTGCCAGCGCGGCCCGCAACCGTGTGGACGTGGACAGCTACGAGCTGGTCGGCTACGCCAGCTACCACCTGGGGCCCAAGACCGACCTCAATGCCCAGATCGATGTGGGGCAGAACCAGGCACAAAGCCGCCGGGACATTGCATTCATGGGCACGACGGCCTCGGCCGACTTCAACAGCCTGTCCTGGCATGGCAGCTTGGGCGTCGGCCACACCTTGGACCTGAGCGAGAAGACCAGCGTCACCCCTTCGCTGCGGGCTGACTACATGCACATGCGCACCCCTGGTTACGCGGAAAGCGGGGCCGGAGTGCTCAACCTGCAGGTGCAGGACAGCACCTACCGGGAGTTTCTGTTGTCGGCGGATGTGAAGTTTTCCCACCAGCTGAGCGACAGCCTGAAGCTGGTGGGCAATGGCGGCGTGGGCTACGATTTCATCAACAAGCAGGCCAAGACGGTGTCGACCTTCACGGGGGGGGGCGCAGCGTTTGAAGCCCTGGGTCTGGAGGTGTCACCTTGGGTCTTCCGACTTGGTCTGGGTCTGGTCAAGAACGACCGCAAGGGTGTGGAATACAGCCTGCGTTATGACGCAGAGGGACGCAGCTCCGGCTACTCCAACCACACGCTGTCGGCCAAGGCGCGTTGGGCGTTCTGAGACCGGGCAAGGTCTGACGGCCACCGGGGGCAGCCCCCGGTGGTTTTTCCATCCTCACCGGGCAGATCCATTTATGAGACTGTTGGGTTGCGCGCTGTTGCTGGCGCTGTGCAGCGGCTGCACCTCTATTCCCTCGCCTTCCGAGCGCTGGCAGGCGGCGGATGCTTTGGCCGGGCAGCAGGGCTGGCAGCATGAGCAACTGCGCGCCGGCGCCTTTCACCTGGCGCTGTGGCGACCGGCCTCCCTCGCCCAACAGCAGCGCCTGACGATTTATATTGAAGGCGATGGCTTTGCCTGGGTGACGCCTGCCATACCCTCTGCCGACCCTACGCCGCGCGACCCCGTGGCGTTGCGGCTGGCCCTGTTGCAGCCTCAAGGCCATGCGGTCTATTTGGCGCGGCCCTGCCAGTATGTTGATGCCGAACATACGGGATGCCCATCCATGTATTGGACGAACGCCCGTTTTTCGGAGGCGGTGATCACAGCCACCGACCAGGCCGTCGATGCACTCAAATCAGCCTATGCGGCCCAGCACATCACCTTGGTCAGCTACTCCGGCGGGGCCGCTGTGGCGGCCCTGGTCGCGGCCCGACGCCAGGATGTCGATCAGTTGGTCAGCGTGGCAGGCAACCTCGACCCCCATGGCTGGGTGCAACGCAAGGGGCTGGCGCCTCTGCGTGCATCGCTGAATCCGGTCGAACAAATCGCCCCGCTGGCTGGCATACGCCAGTGGCATTACACGGGCGGCCGCGATGCGGTGCTGCCGCCCGCACTGGCCCAAGATTTTGCACAGCGCTTTGCAGCAGCTCAGCGGCCCACAGTGGTGGTGTTGCCGGCGTTCGATCACCACTGCTGCTGGGCACAGCAATGGCCGGCTTTGTGGACGGCCATGGACCTTGGCGAGGCGCGCTGAAGGCGACCTGCCGCATGCGCGGTTTAAAACGCGTGCGCCATGCCCGCACCGAAAGCGGTGTGTGAGCTCTGGCCGGCAAAGCGCTGGTGGCCCAGACTGGTGTAGAGCATGGTGCGCTTGGAGAGCTTGTACTCGGCACCCAGCGAGGCCATTTTGTTGGTCACATCGCCGCTGCTTGCGTCCAGGTGCACGCGCTGCTGGCCGTAGCTGGCGCGCAGCGTGGTGGCGCCGATGTCATAGGTGCCGCCCACCGAAACCATGCGCGACTTGTCGCTCGAGTCGCCTGCCGTGCTGCGGTTGTAGCTGAGCAGTACGGCGGCGGCGCCAAAGCGGTATTTGCCGCCGGCAAACCAGTCCTTGTCGCCGCTGCCGTTGCGCTCATAGCCCAGCATGCCGGCCACGGGGCCCTGGTCGTAGTTCACCGCGGCCGAGGTGGCGCGGCCATCGCGGCCCGGGGCCTGGGTGCGTTCGGGCGAGGCGCTCAGGTGCACGGTGACACCGCCCCAGTTAGGCGAGTCATAAAAAATGCCGTTGGCCATGCGGCCGTATTCGGGGTCACCGTTGTTGCTGGCACGGTCCGTGGGCGAGAAGGTATGGGCCATATGCCAGGCCGTGGAGGCAATGCGGTTGACGTTGGAGAAGGCGTCGTACTTCCATTCCTGGCTCCACATGGCGCTCAGCGCGCGGCCCACACGCACATGACCCCAGCCGCTTTGCAGACCCACGGTGGATTCGTCATGCCAGAAGGGCTTGGAGCCCTGGCCCTCGGGGGCGCCCGTACCCATTTCGAAACGGGTGCTCAGGCGGAACGTGGCCTTGAGGCCGCCGCCCAACTCTTCCACACCGGCAAAGGCCAGGTTGCTGCGCTGGATGGTGCCCAGGCGGTTGGTCTTGTCGTAGTCGCGGTACATGCCGGCGTCCAGATAGCCGCTGACGGTGACCTGGGACTGGGCCGCAGCGGGCAAGGCAATGGCGGAGAAAATAACGGTGATGCCCAAAGGCAGGCGGAGGGATGGGTGCATCCTGGGGAGCTCCTGGTCTGAAAAATCGCGTGACGCCGTTTCCGCAGGAAACCGCGCCAGCAGGCGCTGCCGTAGGCAGCTGAGAGAAAAACCCGCCGTGCAGACAGTGGACGGGACGAGGACGGCGCCTGGAATAGAGGGTTCAGGAATCACAGGGGCCGCAAGGTCTGCGGCCATCCCGAACAAAAGGCGCCTGCGGGCCGCGCGAAGCGGCCCACGACGTGCATTGTAAAAACATGGGCGCCGCGCGCCATACGGAATGGCCCGGCATGCCGGTCACGCATAGCGAAGAAACCGGCCCGGCCACAGGGCCAGGGGCAGATCAAGGTGTTGTCAACAAACGCATTCGCGCCTGGACAAAAGCCTGTTGTGCCGTGGCGCGCAAAGCATGGCGCCCCTGCTGCACCCGCTGCTGGCCACCCACCCAGACCTGGTCCACGGCCGAGCTGCGGTGGCTGGCAAACACATGGCTGGCATGGGCGCTGTGGGCATCCAGGCCGGCCAGTGCCACATGGCTGTGGTCCAGCACCACAAAGTCCGCCTGCTGGCCCACAGCCAGGCCGGCAATGGGGCGTGCTGCGGCCTGGGCGCCACCGGCCACGGCCTGCAGCGTCATGGCCGTAGCCACCTGGGGCTGGGCATTGCTGCCCAGCACATTGCGCTGGCGCAGCGCCAGGCGCTGGCTGTATTCCAGCAGCAGCAGCTCTTCGGCCGCGTTTACCGTGGCATGGCTGTCCGAGCCCACACCCCAGCGCCCACCATGCTGCAGCCAGCGCGGCATGTCGAAAATGCCGTCTCCCAGATTGGCCTCGGTGCTGGGGCAGATGCCGGCCACCGCGCCGCTGCGGGCCGCCGCCATGTATTCGGTGGGCGTCATATGGGTGGCGTGGACCAGGCACCAGCGTGTGTCCACCGGCGCGTGCTCCATCAGCCATTGCACGGGGCGCTGGCCGCTCCATGCCATGCAGTCATCCACCTCCTGCAGCTGCTCGGCAATGTGGATGTGCACCGGCGCCTGGGGCGAGAGTGCATGCAGGCCGGCCACGGCCTGGTGCAGGCTGTCGGCCGGCACGGCACGCAGCGAATGCGGGGCCAGGCCCAAAACCGCGTTTTGCGCTTGTGCAGCGGGCAACAGGCGCTGCAATAAACGCAGCATGTTGTCGGTGCTGCGAATAAAGCGCGCCTGGTCGGCGCGCGGCGGCTGGCCACCAAAACCGCTGCTCTGGTAGAGCACGGGCAGCAGCGTCATGCCCATGCCGGTGCGCTGTGCCGCACGCAGCAGGGCCAGCGACAGCGCGGCGTCATCGGCATAGGGCTGGCCGCCTGTGTCGTGGTGCACATAGTGGAACTCGCAGACCGCGGTATAGCCCGCCTCCAGCATCTCCAGATACAACCAGGTGGCAATGGCTTCCAGCGCTTCGGGCGTGATGCGGTTGGCAAAGTCATACATGAGGTTGCGCCAGCTCCAGAAGCTGTCCTGGGCCTGGCCGCGGAACTCTGTCAAACCGGCAAAGGCGCGCTGAAAGGCATGGGAGTGCAGATTGGGCATGCCCGGAATCACAGGCCCTGCAGCCTGTGCCACACCGGCCGGTGCGGCCTGATCGGCCTGCACCTCCACCAGCTGGCCGCGGGCATTCCAGCGCAGCAGCACATGGCGCGCCCAGCCCGTGGGCAGCAAGGCATCGGTGGCAAACAGGGCATGGCGGGTAGCGGGGATATGGCTCATAAACACATGGTGAGAAGAAGACAAAACATCAGGCCCGCGCTGCTGCACGGCGGGCAATACGCCCCTGGCGCACGATGGTGCAGTCCGGCTTGGCACCCAGCCAGTAGGCCAGTTCGGCCGCATGCTGCACCGGCCACAGCACAAAGTTGGCGGGGCGGCCTGCGGCCAGCAGACCTTGCTCGTCCTGCAAGCCCAGGGCCTGGGCTGCATGGGTGGTGATGCCGGCCAGGGCCTCGGGCACGGTGAGTCTGAACAACGTGCAAGCCATATTCGCCATCAGCAGCAGGCTCAAGGCCGGCGAGGTGCCGGGGTTGTGGTCGGTGGATACGGCCATGGGCACGCCGGCCGCACGCAGGGCCGCAATCGGCGGCACTTGCGTGTCACGCAGCGTGTAGAAGGCGCCGGGCAGCAGCACGGCCACGGTGCCGGCCTGGCACATGGCCGCAATGCCTTGGGCCGAGAGATGTTCGATATGGTCGCAAGACAAGGCGCCGTAGCGCGCAGCCAGGGCCGCGCCTTCCATGTTGGAGAGCTGCTCGGCATGCAGCTTGACCGGCAGGCCCAGGGCCTTGGCGGCCTGGAACACCTGCTCGGTCTCGGCCAGGGAAAACGCAATGCGCTCGCAAAACACATCCACCGCATCCACCAGGCCTTCGGCGGCCAGGGCGGGCAGCATCTGCTGGCACACCAGGTCTATGTAATCCTGGCTGCGGCCCGCGTATTCGGGCGGCAGCGCATGGGCACCCAAAAACGTGGTGCGCACGGTCACGCCGCAGGCCTGGCCCAGGCGCCGCGCCACGCGCAGCTGCTTGCGCTCGTGCGCCAAACTCAGGCCATAGCCGGATTTGATTTCAATGGCCGTCACGCCCTCGTCCAGCAACTGCTGCAAACGCGGCAGGGCAGCGGCGAACAGCGCGTCTTCCGTGGCCTCGCGGGTGTGCTGCACGCTGGAGACAATGCCGCCGCCGGCGCGCGCTATGTCTTCATAGCTGGCACCCGCCAGGCGCATGGCGAATTCGTTGGCGCGCTCGCCGCCATAAACCAAATGGGTGTGGCAGTCCACCAGGCCGGGGGTGACCAGCATTTGCTGTCCATCGTGCACGGGCAGCGAGGCATAGGCGGCAGGCACGGCGGCCTGCGGCCCCACCCATACCACCCGGCCTTGCTGCACCACGATGCAAGCCGGCTCCTGCTCGGCCACGACCTGATCGGCCTGAAACAAGCCAGGGGCCAGGCGCACGGGCTGCCAGCGGCCGTCGGCGCTAGCGTGTGGGTCAGATTCAAAATTCATAGCATGCATTGCAATCAGGTAAAGCGTGAGAAGCGCCTGGACTCAAGGCTGGGCCGGGTGGAGTGCCACATGCACCAAACGGGCATCACCAGATTGCGGCACCAGCAATCCGCTGCCGGCATCTGACGCCGACCACCAGCAACCCTGGCCGGGCAGCAAGGGCGGCGCCGCACTGGCGCGCCGCCATTGCCCTTGCAACACCATGACCAGGCCGGCCGGGCTGACACCCAGCAACTGGGCTTGTTGCACCACCTGGACCTGGGCGCTCCACAGGCCGCGCCGGGTCATGACATTGAAGTCGGTGGAAGGTCCACCCAACAGGCTGCAGGAAAGCGCCACATCGCCGGCAAAGGCAAAAGGCTGCCAGCGCTGCGCAAGCGCATGGTCTATGCCTGCTGCACTGCTGTGCAGCTGCACGCCATCGCCCTCCAGCAGCATGATGTGCCGGTCTATGCCGGGGAAGACGGAGAACGGGCCTGCCTTTGCAATCTCGGCCACGCTGATGCGCCAGCCAAAGTCGTCCAGGCCCGCGCCCCGGGGCCCGCAGGCAATCTCACGCGTGCTGCCGCCTCCGTTTTTCCAGCGCGTGGGCACGATCTGCTGCCAATCAAAGCCGTGCATGGTTTGCGCTTCCAGCGGCATCACAAAGCCTCCTGCTGAAGCAGATCGGCAGACGGGCCGTGGTGTCGCGGCGCTTCCGATACGGCGGCCTTGCGCGCCATCAACCGTGGCTGCACCACCCAGATCCACAGCACCGACAGCGACACCATCCACACAATGCCCACGTACAGCGAGATGCGCGTGGCTTCCACATAGCCCAGCACACCCATCACAAAGACCATGAAGAGCACGGCCAGGGCCGGACCCAGCGGCCAGAACGGCACCTTGTACTTGAGCGCGGCCACATCCTGGGCCGACAGGCGCCGGCGCATGGAAATTTGCGACAGCAAAATCATCAGCCAGACCCAGACCGTGGCAAAGGTGGCCAGCGAGGCAATGAGCAAAAAGATTTGCTCGGGGATCAGGTAGTTCAGCAGCACCCCGCCCAACAGCACCAGGCTCATGCACAGCACCGTGACCCAGGGCACACCAAAGCGCGACACCTTGGTCAACGCCCGCGGCGCATGGCCGCGCGCGGCCAGGCCAAACAACATGCGGCCGGCGCCAAAGATGTCGCTGTTGATGGCGGACACCGCAGCGGTGATGACGACGATGTTGAGAATCGTGGCGGCGGAGTGGATGCCCAGACCCTGGAAGATCTGCACAAAGGGGCTGCCCTGCGTGCCGATTTCCGTCCACGGCATGATGCTGAGAATGACGGTGATGGTCATCACATAGAACAGCAAAATGCGCGCAGGAATCACGCTGATGGCCTTGGGTATGGCTTTTTCCGGCTGCTGCGCCTCGCTCCCCGTGAGGCCGATGATCTCAATGCCGCCGTAGGCAAACATCACCACCGCGAACGAGGCAATGAAACCCTGTATGCCATTGGCAAAAAAACCGCCATGGTTGACCAGGTTGCCCAGGCTGGGCGCGCTGTTGCCGTTGAGCTTGATGCCGGCGAACAAGATGGCCACCCCGCCCACGATCATGGCCACAATGGCCGTGACTTTCACCAGCGTCAGCCAGAACTCCATCTCGCCAAAAATACGCACATGGCACAGGTTCAGGCCGCAGATGATGACCACCACGCCCAGCACCCAGATCCACTGCGGCGTGTCCGGAAACCAGAAGCTCATATAGATGCCAAAGGCCGTGATATCGGCCAGGGCCACGATGACCATTTCCAGCACATAGGTCCATCCGGTCAGAAAGCCGGCCAATGGGCTGAGGTACTCGGCCGCATAGTGGCCAAAGGAGCTGGAGACCGGCTCGTGCACCACCATTTCCCCCAGGGCCCGCATCACCATATAGATGGCCGCACCACCAATCATGTAGGCCAGGATGACCGATGGCCCGGCTTGCTTGATGGCCTCCGCAGCGCCATAGAACAGCCCCGTGCCGATGGCCGAGCCCAATGCCAGAAAGTTGATGTGTCTGGCTCCCAGTTTTCTATGCAAGGCGTTTCCCACGTTGTCTCCTTGTGTTGGTTTTTTTCGCGGCTGCATGGCCCGGGCCCAGGGCATGCCTGGACGCCGAGCCTGTCGTCACACGCTGGGTCTCAATGGCTGGGGAGCAGCCCGGCGGGAACCAAGGCGTTCAGCTGACCACTGGCAAGCAGGCTGCTGGCGACTTCGATGTCCGGGGCAAAAAAGCGGTCCTCCTGGTAGTAGGGGACGCTGGCGCGCAGCAGGCTGCGGGCGGTTTCCAGCTTGGGCGAGGTCTTCAGGCCCTTGCGGAAGTCCAGTCCCTGGCAGGCCCCCAGCCACTCGATGGCCAGAATGCCGCGCACGTTCTCGGCCATGGCCCACAGGCGCTTGCCGGCGTTGGGTGCCATGGAGACATGGTCTTCCTGGTTGGCCGATGTGGGCAGGCTGGTCACGCTGGCGGGATGAGCCAGGGAGATGTTGTCGCAGGCCAGGGCCGCTGCCGTGACCTGGGCAATCATGAAGCCGGAGTTGACCCCGCCGTTGTCCACCAGAAACGGGGGCAGCTGCGACATATGCTTGTCCATCATCAGCGAGATGCGGCGCTCCGACAGCGCGCCGATTTCGGCCAGCGCCAGCGCCAGGTTGTCGGCGGCCATGGCCACCGGCTCGGCGTGGAAATTGCCGCCAGAGACCACATCGCCCTGCTCGGCAAACACCAGCGGGTTGTCGGACACGGCGTTGGACTCCACCGCCAGCACCTCGGCGGCCTGGCGCAGCTGGGTCAAACATGCGCCCATGACCTGGGGCTGGCAGCGCAGGGAATAGGGGTCTTGCACTTTTTCGCAGCGCTCATGCGATTGGCCCACTTCGCTGTGTGCCGTCAGCAGGTCACGGTAAGCCGCTGCCGCATCGATCTGGCCCTTCTGCCCGCGCGCCGCATGAATGCGCGCATCAAAAGGCAGACGCGAGCCCAGCAGCGCTTCCACACTGAGGCTGCCGCACACCAGGCCGGCGGCCAGCAGGTCTTCAGCTTCGAACAGACCGCGCAGCGCATAGGCCGTGGACACCTGGGTGCCATTGAGCAGGGCCAGGCCCTCCTTGGCGGCCAGCGTCAAAGGCTGGAGCCCGGCCTTGGCCAGCGCTTCCTTGGCGGGCAGCCATTCACCGCGATAGCGGGCCTGGCTTTCGCCCAGCAACACCAGCGACATATGGGCCAGCGGCGCCAGATCACCCGATGCGCCCACCGAACCCTTGAGCGGAATATGCGGATAGACCCCGGCATTCACCAGGGCGATCAAATGGTCGATAACGACGCGGCGAATACCGGAAATGCCGCGCGCCAGGCTGTTGATCTTGAGCACCATGATCAAACGCACCATGGCGTCATCCAAAGGCTCGCCCACACCGGCAGCGTGGGACAGCACCAGCGAGCGCTGCAGCTTGGCCAGGTCTTCGGGGGCAATCTTGGTCGAGGCCAGCAGACCAAAACCGGTGTTGATGCCATAGGCCGTGCGGCCCTCGGCAATGATGGCTTCCACGCAGGCCACGGAGGCATCGATACCTGCGCCGGCACTGGCGTCCAGCGTGAGCTTCACAGGCTGGGCATAGCAGTGGCGCAGATCGGCCAGGCTCAGCTGTCCGGGGTGAATGTGCAGATTGTTCATCTTGGTTCCTTGGGCGCCGCCAATGCGGCGCGGTATGAAGAAATTCGCTGCGGCAGGGGCCGCTCAGCAACGGATATGTCCGCCATCTATGGCGCTGTGCTTGACAGGCCCCTCACCCCCACCCTCTCCCCAAAGGGGCGAGGGAGTAAGACAGAGAGAACCCAACGCGTCACACCGACGCAATCCAAGCCAACAGACGCAAAAACCAGCGCGGCCCATGCCAGGGCACCGCGCAAGGGCCGCCCCGCCGCGCTGGTGCCGTCCCCCTCCGGCGCGCAGCGCCAGAGAGGGGGACGACGCGAAGCGGCTCAGGGGGTGCATCTCACTCCCCCACCATCGGCAGGTTCAAACCATGGCGCTTGGAGGCTTCCACGGCAATGTCATAACCCGCATCGGCATGGCGCATCACACCGGTCGCCGGGTCGTTCCACAGCACGCGGCCCAGGCGCCTCGCGGCTTCCTCCGTGCCATCGGCGACGATGACCACGCCCGAGTGCTGGGAGTAGCCCATGCCCACACCACCGCCGTGGTGCAGGCTGACCCAGGTGGCGCCACCTGCGGTGTTGAGCAGGGCGTTCAAGAGCGGCCAGTCGGAGACGGCATCGGTGCCGTCTTTCATGGCTTCGGTTTCACGGTTGGGGCTGGCCACGGAGCCGCAGTCCAGGTGGTCGCGACCGATGACGATGGGTGCTTTGAGCTCGCCGTTTTTCACCATCTCGTTAAAGGCCAGGGCCGCCTTGTGGCGCTCGCCCAGGCCCAACCAGCAGATGCGTGAAGGCAGTCCCTGAAAAGCGATACGCTCACGGGCCATTTCCAGCCAGCGATGTGTGTGCTTATTCTCGGGGAACAATTCCTTGATCTTGGCGTCGGTCTTGTAAATATCTTCGGGGTCGCCGGACAGGGCCACCCAACGGAACGGGCCCTTGCCTTCACAGAACAGCGGGCGGATATAGGCCGGCACAAAGCCAGGGAAGTCGAAGGCGTTTTTCACGCCTTCATCCAGGGCCACCTGGCGGATGTTGTTGCCGTAATCCACCGTGGGAATGCCCATGGCCTGGAAGTCCAGCATGGCTTGCACATGCTGGGCACAGCTTTGGGCTGCGGCTTTGGTGAGCCTGGCGTGCTGGGCAGGATCGGCCGCTGCAGCCTCCCATTGCACCACGGTCCAGCCCACGGGCAGGTAGCCGTTGACCAGGTCGTGGGCCGAGGTCTGGTCGGTCACGATGTCGGGGCGGGGGCCCTCCGCCTTGGCGCGCTTGACCAGCTCGGGCAGCACCTCGGCGGCATTGCCCAGCAGGGCGATGGAGACCGCCTCGCCCCGGCCTGTGTGGTGCTTGATCAGCGCCAGCGCGTCATCAATATCCTTGGCCTGCTTGTCCACATAGCGGGTGCGCAGGCGGAAGTCGATGCTGGATTGCTTGCACTCGATGTTCAGCGAGCAGGCACCGGCCAGCGTGGCGGCCAGGGGCTGGGCACCGCCCATGCCGCCCAGGCCGGCGGTGAGAATCCATTTGCCTGTGAGGTCGTTGTTGTAGTGCTGGCGACCGGCCTCGACAAAGGTCTCGAACGTGCCTTGCACAATGCCCTGGCTGCCGATGTAAATCCAGCTGCCCGCCGTCATCTGGCCGTACATGAACAGGCCCTTCTGGTCCAGCTCGTTGAACTTCTCCCAGGTGGCCCATTTGGGCACCAGATTGGAGTTGGCCAGCAGCACGCGCGGTGCATCGGCATGGGTTTTGAACACACCCACGGGCTTGCCGGACTGGATCAGCAGCGACTCGTCGGCCTCCAGCTTTTTCAGCTGGGCCAGGATCTCGTCAAAGCAGGCCCAGTTGCGCGCCGCACGGCCTATGCCCCCGTAGACCACCAGGGCCTTGGGGTTCTCGGCCACATCGGGGTCCAGATTGTTTTGCAGCATGCGGTAGGCGGCTTCGGCCAGCCAGTTTTTGCAATGCAGGGTATTGCCACGGGGGGCACGGATCACGCGGCTGGCGTCGTAACGGGGATCGGTGTGGAGGATGGCGTCATTGGCGTTCATGGTGGTGTCCATCAGAGAAAGGTGGCAAAGCGGTTTGGCTTGTCAGGCGACGAAAGCGGCGTGCCTGCCCGGACCAAACTGATACATACAACAAACAATTGAAAATTCATAAGTTGTCTATACCAATTCTGTGATTCACTTGCGGGCAACGTCAATCTCCTGCGACCACTTTCTGCTCCTGACAAACCCTATGCGTCCGCCTTCTCAACCTGACCCATCGCCCTCTGCCGCAGCCCCTGCATTCCAGCGCATCAAGGACTATGTGCTGCAGCAAATTCAAAGCGGGCAGTGGCAACAGGGCCAGGCCATCCCCAGCGAGGCCGCGCTGGCCAAGCAGTTCGGCGTGGCACGCATGACGGTGAACCGCGCGCTGCGCGAACTCAGCGACGACCAGACACTGACGCGGGTCCAGGGATCGGGCACGTTTGTGGCCCAGCACAAATACCAGTCCACCCTGGTGCAGCTGCGCAATATTGCGGACGAGATCGCGGCACGCGGCCATCTGCACCGCGGTGAGCTGCAGCGGCTGGAACGCTGCAAGGCCGAGCCCGCGCTGATGCACGAATTCAAGCTGGAGCTGCCGCACACCTTGTTCCATTCGGTGGTCGTGCACTACGAAAACGATCTACCCATCCAGCTGGAAGATCGCTACGTCAACCCCGCCGTGGCGCCCGACTACCTGTCGCAGGACTTTGCCAGCCAGACCCCCAACGCCTACCTGATGCGCGTGGCGCCGTTGCAAGGGGTGGAGTTCTCCATCGAGGCCGGCATGCCCAGCGCAGAAATGGCCGAGCTGCTGCGCATGGAAGCCCAGGAACCCTGCCTGGTGCTGCGCCGACGCACCCACTCGCAAGGCCAGGTTGCCTCGGTATCGGCGCTGTGGCACCCCGCCTCGCGCTACCAGTTCACAGGAAGTTTTTAAGCGCTCATAGCGCCTCGTTCGGACCTACCAAAAAGCGCTGCCCCCGGCACAGCGCTCGCACCGCCCCCAACCAGAGACAGCGAGCAAGAGCCGCCTCGCAGCGAGGCTGTCGTCCCCCTGCCCGCGAGCGCAGCGACGCGAGAGCGGGGGGAAGGCACGTAGTGCCTCAGGGGGGTGTCACCGTCTCCCCGCCCTATCCGCCGCCCAGATGCTGTTCATCTCGGCGCAAAACGGCTGGGCACATTCGGCCCGGCCCTGATACTGGCAGCCGGCGCGGTCGCATTGCTGGCCCTCACCATGGTGCTGGCGCTCGCGTGGCAACTGGCCGCTGGCTTGTTGCTGGGCCATGTGCAGCCAGGGATCGCCGCCGCGCGCCAGCAAGGCCTGGTAGGCCTCTTGCGGCAGCATGCCGGCGGGCAGCAGGGCGGCAGCCACCGATTGCTGGGCCGCACTGGCCGCCGCATTGGGCAGCGGCTGAAACTCCAGCTGCAGCACGGCACTGGTGCGCATGGCCTGCGCCTGGGCAGCAGGCAGGCCCTGGGGCTGCAATACCAAACCAAAGCTGGTGTTGGCCAAGGGCTGGACGCTGCTGCCATAGGGCAGCAGCAACGCCCCCAATGCGCTGCCTGCTCCCAATGGGCCGCTGCCACCGCCCAGCAAGGCCGGGCTGGCTGCAGGCTGCGCACCCAGCGCCTGGCCCAGCACGCTTTGCGCCTGGGCCCAGGCCACGGGCACGCGCAGCGTCAGCGTGAAGGCCCGGTCACCATCTGGCCCCTGCAACACGCCTTGCTGCACCAGCCAGTTCTGCAACGGCGGCAGAGCCGGGCGCAGCATGCCGGCTGGCCCGCTGCCTGGCGGCACCGCGTTGCCCGCTGCAGCGGGCAGCTGCGCCGTCAACGAAGGCGGAGGCTGGGCCGGCACCTGTGGTGATGGGGCCGGCGGGGCCCCGGCGCCCAGGTTCTGCAGCACGGTCTGCACCAGGGTCGATGGCCAGGACTGGGCACTGACCAGTTGCTGGGGCAGGGGCTGGCCGGCCGATGCCTGTTGCACCAGGGCCTGCAGCAGGGCCTGCCACTGGGGCGTCACGCCCCCGGCCGGCCAGTTGGCTGGCTGCTGCACATTGCTGCCCTGGATTTGCTGCACCAGCTGGGCCACCAATTGGGCAAAGGCCTCGGCCTTGATGGCCTGCTGCGCCTGGGGCGAGAGATTGACCTGGCTGGCCAGCGCCGCCTGGGCAGCCGCCAGAATCGGCGCCACCTGGGCAGCAGCGGCCACCCCAGACACGCCGGGCACGCTGAATACGGCCGGCGTCGGGACCGTCTGCGTCACGCCCGCCACCGGACTCGCCGTGCCCGCCCCAGGCACGGGAGACGCTACCGGCGCTGCGGTACTGGGCATGGAAGGGGGCAAGCTAGAGGTCACGGTGCGACTGTAGGGGAAAGTGGCGGGCCGGGCAGCAGGCGCCATCTTCGGCAGATGGGAATCTGCTCTGCAAAAAGGAGCTACACAATCCCTATGGCTATGTGCTTCAGCGCTTTTTATCTACAAAAAACCCTGTACCTATCTCTGCGGCATTTTGTGTTGCCCACTATCCACACTGCCCTGCCCCGCCCACACCAGGGCACAGCGCAAGGGCCGCCTTGTACGGTTGGTAAGCGCCGGCAGCGTCCCCCTGTCTCCCTATTCCAGGGGAAGGCGCGCAGCGCCTCAGGGGGGTGTTACGCGTTTTCTGGGTAGAACAACTTGCGCGTCGCCGTGGCCTGCACCGCGCTGGCAATGGCTCCGATATGGTCGGGCGTGGTGCCGCAGCAGCCGCCCACGATGTTGACCAGGCCCTCGGCCGCGAACTCGTGCACCAGGCGGCTGGTGACCTCCGGCGTCTCGTCAAAGCCGGTATCGCTCATGGGGTTGGGCAGGCCGGCATTGGGGTAGCAGCTGATGAAGGTGTCCGGCGCGGCCTTGGCCAGCTCCTGGATATAGGGGCGCATCAGCGAGGCGCCCAGGGCGCAGTTCAGGCCCACGGACAGGGGCTTGCTGTGGCGCACGCTGTGCCAGAAGGCGGTCACGGTCTGGCCACTCAAGATGCGGCCCGAGGCGTCGGTGACGGTGCCGCTGATCATGATGGGCAGGCGCTCGCCCGTGGCCTCGAAGGCCTCGTCCACGGCAAACAGCGCGGCCTTGGCGTTGAGGGTGTCGAAGATGGTCTCCACCAAAATCACATCGGCCCCGCCTTCGATCAAGGCCACGGTCTGCTCAAAGTACGCCCGGCGCAGCTGCTCGAAAGTCACATTGCGCGCGCCGGGGTCGTTCACATCAGGGCTGATGGAGGCCGTCTTGGGCGTGGGGCCCAGGGCGCCGGCCACATAGCAGATGCGGCCGTTGACACTGTATTTATCGCAGGCCGCACGGGCCAGGCGGGCGCTTTGCAGATTCATCTCACGCGCCAGATCAGCCATGTGATAGTCATCCTGGGCCACGGTGGTGGCGCCAAAGGTGTTGGTCTCGATCAGGTCGGCGCCGGCGGCCAGGTATTTTTCGTGGATGTCGCGGATCACATCCGGGCGGGTGATGGACAGCAGCTCGTTGTTGCCCTTCACATCGCGCGGGAAGTCGGCAAAGCGCTGGCCCACGCCGTCCGGCCCGCTATAGCCCTCACCCCGGTACTGGGCCTCGCCCAGCTTGAAACGCTGGATCATGGTGCCCATGGCGCCGTCCAAAATGACGAGGCGTTGGGCCAGGGTGGCAGGCAGTTCTTGGGCGCGGGTATAGGTGGGCAGGCTCATGGCCCGAGATTGTAGGAACTCCGCACAGACCCTGCCCAGCCACGGCTTGCTGCAACGACCTTACCCTCCCAGCAAGGCCACACGGGCACCCCCAAGCCAGAGACACCGCGCAAGGGTCGCCCCGCAGCGAGGCTGCCGTCCCCTTGTATCCCCCTTTCAGGGGGAAGGCGCCGCAGGCGACTCAGGGGGTCTCAACAGCACACACTCACCACCTGGGCCGGCTGCTTGCTCAGGCTGACATACACATGGCCTATGCCGCTGTCGAAGTAGGCGGCCTCATGGCGGCCCAGCTCCAGCACTTCCCCGTTCTCAAACAGAATGCGCACCCGCCCCGAGAGCACGATGACGAACTCCTGGCCCGGGTGGCGTATGGTTTCGGAGAAATCGGCCGCCTCACGGGCATTGATCACCGCCATCAGCGGCTGCATTTTCTTGTCCGGGTAGGCACCGCACAGCACGCTGTACACATACTGATCGGTCTCGTAGCGCTGCACATCGTCAAAGCAGTCCTTGACCACCGTGGGCCGGCTGCCCTTGGGTGGCACCACGGCATCGGCCCCCATGAACAGCCGCGTCATGTCGATGTCCAGGGCCGCGCCCAGTTTGAGCATTTTTTCGTAGCTCAGCGCCATCGCTCCGCGCTCGGCCTTGGAGATGGTGGAGACGGCCAGCCCGCTGCGCTCGGCCAGCTGCTGCAAGGTCATGCCGCGCTGCTTGCGTTCCTTGCGCAGCTTGGCGCCCACCTCCTGCTTGCCCACGGGTGCAGAAACAGGGGCCGCACCTGCCGCACCGGGCAGGACGGAGGCAAGAATTTGGTTGGGCGATGGACGAGAACCAGGGCCTGGCATGCGGGGCGTGGTGGGGCTTGTGATGCGCAGATTCTAGGGCCTGTTGATGCCCCAGCGCCCCGGCCCTCCCGCCAGGCTTTCGGCCCCTGCCTCGCCCCCGCGATCAGGCCCGCCCGGGCACCACCTGGCTACGGTCCATGCGCAGCCAGCCCAGCAAGGCGCAGGCCATGAGCGCAAAGCCGATATAGCCGTAGATGGGGTAGACCATGCCCACCAGGGCGATGAAGCCCACAAAGCTGCCGCCCAGGGCCAGCACCGAGGCCAGGGCTGTGCCCCAGCGGAACTTGGGCGTGGCCACCGGCACGATGCGGGCCATGAAGGCGTAGAGCATGCCCACGGCCGTGTTGAGGATCATGCCGAAGATGACCAGGGACATCAGGTGACCCAACCAGGGCGAGATCTGCGTGGCCAGCGACAGCATGGGCATGGACAGGCCGCCCAGTGTGTCCATGCGCCAGTACATGGCGGCGGCAATCAGCAGCATCAGCAGGCCCAGCAGCAAGCCCCCCAGCACCCCGCCCCACAGGGCCACGCGGCGCGAGCTGGCCTGGCCGCCCATGATGACCAGAAAAGGCATACCCGCCACCACGTTGTAGGAGACATAGAGCAGGGCCGCCACCAGCCAGTGGCTCGCACCCTTGGGCTGCTCGGTCGCAGCGGCCTGCAGCGTGGCCACATCGGCATGGGGTGTGCCCAGCACATAGCCGGCCACGACCACGGTCATGAACATCAGCAGCGGTGTGACCGCGCCAATGAAGGCGATGACACGGCCGACATCCAGGCAGACGATCAGCGCCGTGGCCACGGTGGCCAGCACGCTGCCCCAGACCTCGGAAATACCCAGCCACTGGTGCAGCAGCGAGCCCGCCCCCGCCAACATGACCACGGTGATGGCAAACAAAAAGAAGGTGATCAGCACATCGAACACCCAGCCCACATGCTTGCCCAGCAAGGCCTGCACCACTTCCTTGTGCGACTCGGCCCGCAGGCGCTGGCCCATGGTGGAAAACGCCATGGACAGAAACACAAACGCCAGCCCTGCCACGACGCAACCCCACAGGCCCTGGCTGCCGAAGCTGGCAAAGAACTGCAGAATTTCCTGGCCCGAGGCAAAGCCCGCGCCCACGATGACGCCGACAAAAGCCCCGGCGATCTTGCATATCTCCTTGAACGCATGCATCTCTGTCTCCTTTGATTTTTAGGGTGTGTGAAAGTGGTTCAGAGCGTGTTTACGCTCTCAGCCCTGCGCACTGGCCGGGCTGGCAAAGCGCGCCGGGCTGAGCTGGGCGGCATCCACGCCCTGGGCCAGCAGGGCCTCAGGCAACGCCTGGCCCAGCAGCAGGGCGCAGGCGGCCTCGGAGGCGCCGGCCGCCGTCTGAATGCCATAGCCGCCCTGGCCCGCCAGCCAGAAAAAGCCCTGGCATTGCGCATCCCAGCCCATGACAAAGTCATCGTCCGGGGCAAAGCTGCGCAGCCCCGCCCAGACATGGCGCGGCCTGTGTATGCGCAGACTGGTCATGGACTCGATGCGGTAAATGCCGGTGGCCACATCCAGCTCCTCGGCCACCACGTCGTGCGGCTCCACAGGGTCGGCATTGGCGGGCGAGCCCAGCAACTGGCCCGCATCGGGCTTGAAGTAAAAGCTCTCGTCCACACCGATGACAGCGGGCCAGTCCTGCACGGCCACACCTTCGGGCGCGGCAAAGGTGAAGGCGGAGCGGCGCCGGGGCTGTATGCCCAGGGCCTGGGCTCCGCACACCTGGGCCACCTCATCGGCCCAGGCGCCTGCGGCATTCACCACGGAGCGGGCCCGCACGACTTCACCATTCCCCAAGGTCAAGGCCCACAGGCCTTCATCGCTGCACTCGGCCTCGCGGAGCACCGCGTTGCAGCGCAGCTGGGCTCCGGCCTGTGTCATGCCGCGCAAAAAGCCCTGGTGCAGCTCGGCCACGTCGATGTCCATGGCATCGATATCGTGCACCGCGCCTATGAGCTGTTTCTCCTCCAGGCAGGGTGCCAGCGCGCAAGCGGCCTGTGCGTCCAGGTGCTCGGCCCGCAGGCCCTCGCGCAGGTACATGGACAGGGCGTCCGACAGCAGCGCCTCCTGCCCCTCTGCGCCCACATACAGCACACTGCGTGGCTGCAGCAAGGCATGCTCGCAAAATCCTAGCGGCGGCTGGCTGTAGAAGGCGCGGCTGGCCCTTGTGAGCGCCCGAATCTGCTGCGTGCCATAGCTCTCCATGAACATGGCGGCCGAGCGGCCCGTGGCGTGGTAGCCGGGTTGGCTCTCGCGCTCCAGCACCAACACCGAAGCACCCGCCTGCGCCAGGCGATAGGCCACCGAGGCCCCAGCCATACCCGCGCCGACCACGGCGAAATCGAAGATTGCTTGCTCCATTTTTCTCTCACATTTTTCCGATGGGAAAATTATCGGATAGGAAAATTTTGAGCAAATCGTGGTTTACACCGGGGTGGACACATAAAAAAGGCGGCCTATGCCGCCTTGGGGGGAACCGGTCTGGAAGTCAGACCCTGTTCACGATTTTTCTGCTGGCTTCCAGCCTCCGGCCAGGGCCTGGTAAAGGCTCACGGCTGCGTGCAGACCACGCGTGCGGCTCTCCAAAGCCGCGTCCTGTGCGGCATACAGGTCGCGCTGGGCGTCCAGCACTTCATACAAGCCTATGGCGCCGGCCCGGTAGCGGCGCTGGGCCAGTTGCTCGGCGACCAGGCGCTGTGCAGCGGCCTGGGCCAGGTGCTGGTCTTCATCCCGCGTGCGCTGCAGACGCACCAGGGCGTTTTCCGTGTCTTCCAGCGCCAGCAGCACAGTCTGTTGGTAGCCGGCCAACGCGGCCTGGCCTCCGGCCTCGCTGGCCGCGATGCGCGCCCGCACCCGGCCCACGTCCAGAAACGACCAGTCCACGCCCAAGAACACGCTGTTTGTGGCGTTGGTGCCTTCAAACAGGCTGCCACTGCCCAGGGCCGCGCTGCCCAGCAGCCCGCCCAGAGACAGGCGCGGAAACAGATCGGCCGTGGCCACGCCGATGCGTGCCGTGGCCGCATGCAGCCTGGCCTCTGCCGCAGCCACATCGGGGCGGCGGCGCAGCAGATCGGCCGGCGTGCCGGGGGCCATGGCCTCCGGCAATGTGGGCAAAGGGCTTGCGGCATCCAGGCGTTCCACCAGGGCGCCGGGCTGCTGGCCCGTGAGCACGGCCAGCCGGTGCTGGGCCACGGCGATCTGGGCCTGCAGCGCGGGAATGCGCGAGCGCGTGGCATCCCGCTGTGCCTGGGCTCGCGCCAGATCGAACTGGGTGTCACGGCCCAGTGCCAGCCGCAGCTGGACCAGTTGCACCGTCTGCTCCTGGCTGTCTGCGTTGGCATGCGCCACCGCCAGCCTTTGCTGCCAGCCGCGCAGGTCTGCATAGCTGGCCGTGACCTGGGCGGCAATCGCCAGCTGCAGGGCCGCCAGGTCTGCCGTTTCGGCTTGCAGATCGGCGCCATGGGCCTCGATATTGCGGCGTACGCGGCCGAAGACATCGATCTCCCAGCTGGCCTGCAGGTTGGCACCATAGCTGCGCTGGCTGCGCGCTCCACCTGCTGCCTGGCTTTCGCTGCGCTTTTGCTGTTGGCCCTGGGCCGAGGCCGTGAGCGTGGGGATCTGGTCAAAGCGTGCCTGGCGCAGCAAGGCCTGGGCACCATCCAGCCGGGCCATGGCCTGGCGCAGATCCTGGTTGGCCTGCAAGGCACGCTCCACCAGCCGCGTGAGCTCGGCATCGTTGAACTGGCGCCAGAAGGCCTGGTCTGCAACAGCATGGCGAGGCTCTGCCTGCGCCGCATCGCGCACAAAATGCGCGCCGGTCTCCGGCAATGCTGGCGCCTTGAAATCCGGGCCCACGGCGCAGCCCGCGATCAGGGTGGCGCAGGCCATGCTCACGGCGTGGCGGGAAAGAAGTCGACGTATCTCAGTCATGCTTGGCCTCCGAAACAACAGCGGGCACCGCAGCCTTGTGGACCACGAGTGAACGGCCCGACAGCTTGCGCAACGCCACATAAAACACCGGCGTGAGGAACAGGCCGAACAATGTCACGCCCAACATGCCGGAGAACACGGTCACGCCCGTGGCGGCACGCACCTCGCTGCCGGCGCCGCTGCCAATCAGCAGCGGCACAGCACCCGCGATAAAGGCGATGGAGGTCATCACGATGGGGCGCAGGCGCAGGCGGCAGGCATGCAGGGCGGCAGTGACCATGTCCGTGCCCTGCATCTCCAGCTCGCGCGCAAACTCCACGATCAAGATCGCGTTCTTGCAGGCCAGGCCCATCAGCACCACCAGGCCCACTTGCACAAAGACGTTGTTGTCCCCCCCGGCCAGCCAGACGCCGAACAGCGCCGCGCAGATACACACCGGCACGATGAGAATCACCGCCAGCGGCAAAGTCCAGCTCTCGTACAGCGCGGCCAGCACCAGGAACACCAGCATCACGGCGATCACAAAGACCACGGCAGCGGCATTGCTCTGCTCCACCTGCTGGTAGCTCAGATCGGTCCAGGCCAACTCGATGCCGCGCGGCAGCGTGCGCTCGGCAATCTCTTCCAGCTTGGTCAGCACCTCGGCCGAGGACAGCACATGCGGGTCGGAGTCACCGATCAGGTCGGCCGCCGCAAAGCCGTTGTAGCGCAGCACGGGATCGGGGCCGAAGCTGGGCTCCACGGTGATCATGGAACCAATGGCCACCATCTCGCCGTTGGCGTTGCGCGTGCGCAGCTGGGCAATGTCTTCCACGGTCTGGCGGTAGTCGGCATCGGCCTGCAGCATCACGCGCCAGACGCGGCCGAAGGCGTTGAAGTCGTTCACATAGACCGAACCCAGATAGGCCTGCAAGGTCTGGAACAGATCGGTCAATGCCACGCCCTGGGCCTTGGCCTTGGTGCGGTCCACCTTGACTTCCAGCTGCGGGATATTGGATTGGTAGCTGCTGACCGGGTAGGTCATGCCCGGCGTCTTGGCCACTTCGGCCTGAAAGGCCGAAAGCGCCTGCTGCAGGGCCGCATAGCCCAGGCCGGCCTTGTCCTGCAGAAACAGCGAATAGCCCGAACCATTGCCCAGGCCTTGTATGGGTGGTGGCATCAGCGCATAGGCAAAGCCGCCCTCGATCTGCGCGAACTTGGCACCCAGCTCGGCGTTGATGTCCTCGGCGCTGCGCGTGCGCTCGCCAAAGGGCTTGAGCATGATGTAGGCGCTGGTGAGGTTGGACGTGGTCGTGGCCTGCAGGGCATTGAAGCCTGCAAACGCCGCGATCTTGTCCACGCCTTCCACGCTCTTGGCGGCTTCCACCATCTGGCGCGTGACCGCGTCGGTGCGGGCCAGCGAGGCACCCTCGGGCAGCTTGGCGCCGCCGAAGAGATAAAGCTTGTCCTGCAGCGGGATAAAACCGCCGGGCACGGCCTGGAACAGCAGCGCCGTGCCGGCCAGCAGGCCTGCATAAACCAGAAAGACCAGGCCGCGCCGGCGCAGCGAACGGCCTACCGTGGCCTGGTAGCCCTGGGCACTGCGGTCAAAGAAGCGGTTGAAGGGGCGGAAGAGCCAGCCAAAGGCCTTGTCCAGGCCACGCGCAAGCGCATCGCGGGGGGCACCATGGGGCTGCAGCAGCTTGGCGGCCAGGGCCGGCGACAGCGTCAATGAGTTGATGGTGGAGATCACGGTGGAGATCGCAATCGTCACCGCAAACTGCTTGTAGAACTGCCCCGTCACGCCGCTCAAAAACGCCATGGGCACAAAGACCGCGCACAGCACCAGGCCGATGGCGATGATGGGGCCCGACACCTCGCGCATGGCCAGGTGAGCGGCCTCACGCGGTGTGTGGCCGGCCTCGATGAAGCGCTCCACGTTTTCCACCACCACGATGGCGTCGTCCACCACAATGCCTATGGCCAGCACCAGGCCGAACAAGGTCAGCGTGTTGATGGAGTAGCCCAGCAGATACAGGCCGGCAAAGGTGCCGATGATGGACACCGGCACGGCCAGCAGCGGAATGATGGAGGCGCGCCAGGTCTGCAGGAAGACGATGACCACCAGCACCACCAGGATCACGGCCTCGATCAACGTGGTCTGCACGGCCTTGATGGAGTCGCGCACAAACACCGTGGGGTCCCAGACCGACTCAAAAGTCACCCCCTCGGGCAGCTTGGCCGACAGCCTGTCCATGCTGGCATAGACCTGATCGGCCACCTCCAGGGCATTGGCGCCGGGCGAGAGGTAAATGCCCAGGGCCACCATGTTTTTGTCGTCGCTCCAGGAACGCAGCGTGTAGTCGCTGGCGCCCAGCTCCACACGGGCCACATCGGCCAGACGCACCACCTGGCCATCGGCACCGCTTTTGAGCACGATGTCGCCAAACTCCTCGGGCGTCTTCAGGCGCCCACGCACATGAATGGACTGCAGCTTGTCCGCCCCCTGGGGATTGGGTTCGGCCCCCAACTGGCCAGCCGAGACCTGGATGTTCTGCTCGCGAATGGCGGCAATCACTTCGGAAGCCGAGAGTTGGCGCGCCGCCACCTTGTGCGGGTCCAGCCAGACGCGCATGGCATAGTCGCCCGCGCCGTACACGCCCACATCGCCGATGCCGGGAATGCGGGCCAGCTGGTCCTTGACGTTAAGCGTCACGTAGTTGCGCAGGTACAGGGCGTCGTGATTGCCGTCCTTGGAGGTCAGGCCCACAAACATCAGCGGGGTGGAAGACTGCTTTTGCGTGGTCACACCGTACTGGCGCACCTCCTCTGGTAGCCGGCTTTGCGCCTGGCTCACGCGGTTTTGCACGCGCACGGCGGCGGTGTCCGGATCCACACCGGGGCGGAAGGTGGCCACCACCTGCAAGCTGCCATCGGCTGCGGCCACGGATTTCATATACATCAACCCTTCCACGCCGTTGATGGCCTCTTCCAGGGGGACGGCCACCGACTCGGCTACATCCTTGGGGTTGGCGCCGGGATAGGTGGCGCGCACCACCACGCTGGGGGGCACAACCTCGGGGTACTCACCCACGGGCAGCTGCGGAATTGCGACCAGACCCACGGCGAACAAGATGATGGACAGCACGACCGCAAAAATCGGCCGGTCTATGAAGAATTTGGAAAAATCCATATGCCCTCTCTTCTTCACTGGGCCGCAGCCTGAGGCTGGGGCTCAACAGGCGTCTTTGCGGGGGCCTTCTTGGCAGGCTCCACGGCCTTGGGGCTGACCGGCATGCCCGGGTAATAAATGCGCTGCAGCCCACCCACCACCAGCTGGTCGCCCGCGCTCAGGCCCTGCTCCACCACGCGCTGGCCGTCGACCAGGCGGCCCAGTTGCAGCTCGCGCCGCTGGGCCACATGGCCCTGCCCTTCAACGCTCTCGACCACATAGGCGTATTGGCGGCTCTGGTCGGTGAGCACTGCCTTGTCGTCGATGAGCAGCAGCTCCTGGGCATTACCGCCGCCCTGCAGCTGCACACGCGCAAACAGGCCCGGAGTGAGTCTGCGCTCGGGATTGGCCAGGCGGGCACGCAAACGCATGCTGCCGGTGTCGGCGTTGAGCTGGTTGTCGGTGAAGTCCAGCACGCCCTCGTGCACAAAGCCGTCCTCGCCGGCCAGGCCCACGCGCACGGGGCGGGCGTCATGGCCCTTGCGGCTTTCGCGGCTCAGCTTTTGATAGCGCAGATAGCTGTGCTCATCGACATCGAAGTACACATAGACCGGGTCTTGCGAGACCAGGCTGGTCAGCAGGCTCTGGTCGGCCTGGGCCATATTGCCCATGGTCAGCAGGGCGCGGCCCACGCGGCCGGCCACGGGGGCCCGCACCTCGGTGAAGTCCAGATTCAGCTGCGCGGCAGCCAACTCGGCCTCGGCGGCACGCACCTGGGCGACGGCCTGGGCCAGCTCGGCCGCGCGGGCCTCTGCCTCCTCGCGCGAGATGGCCTGGCCTGCCATCAGCGAACGCGCACGCTCGTCCTGGCTGCGTGCCAGCCCGGCGGCTGCACGGGCACGCTCCAGTTGGGCCTGGGCGCTGGCCAGGGCTGCGCGGTAGGGGCGCTGGTCAATGACAAACAGCAGCTGGCCCTTGCCCACTTCCTGGCCTTCGCTGAAGGCCACACGCTCGATATAGCCCGAGACGCGCGGGCGCAGCTGCACCGCTTGCACGGCCTCGATGCGGCCGTTGAACGCGTCCCACACCTGGGTGCTGCTGGCGGCCACCTGGGCCACCAGCACCTCGGGCGCAGGTGGTGCGCCGGCCGCATGGGCCTGGTCCACGCCCTGGCGACCACATCCTGCCAATACCGCTGCGGCAGCCAAGGCCACCGCCAGCGTGGTGTGCCTGATCGGCACTTGCAAAAACCTCATCTCCACACTCCTCAAAGAAATCCTTGGCCACTGCAGCGCTGCTGCAAACCGATGCCTGGATTCTTCAAGTTCAAGTAAACTTTAAGTCAAACCCACAAAGGAATACCGCTATGAAAATTGAGGATGATCCTTTGATCGCCATTGGTGAAATCGCCCAGCGCAGCGGCGTCAAGGCTTCGGCCCTGCGCTTTTACGAGTCACTGGGTTTGATCGAGGCCGTGCGCAGCAGCAGCGGCCACCGGCGCTACCACCGCTCTTGTTTGCGGCGTATTGCCTTCATCGTCTTTGCCCAGCGCGTGGGCTTTACGCTGGAAGAAATCGCCGAGCAACTGTCCAGCCTGCCCAACCGCCATGTGCCCACGGGTGGCGACTGGCAGAAGATGTCGCGTCTATGGCAGGCGCGACTGGACGAGCGCATTGCCGAACTGCAGCGCCTGCGCCACGGCCTCAACCAGTGCATAGGCTGCGGCTGCCTGTCCATGAAGACCTGCATGTTTACCAACCCCGGTGACCTGTGTGCCCAAAACGGACCCGGGCCCAGGCGCTGGCTGGGCGATGCAATGCCTACGGCGGAGTGAGCGCTACAGCACCTGACGCACTGCCTTTGCGGGATGGGATGCAAGGCGCAACACCACAGCAATAGCCTGCTATTGCGCGGATTTGCAACGCGGCAGACCGCCCGCCAAGGCTGTGCGTGCCATGCGAAAGGTGAGATTCCAGCGCTGCGCCCCCAGCAGCGCATGCTGGCCGTCTTTCAGCGGCTGCACGCCGTGGTAGGCCATGCGTGTGGCCCCGCCCCAAACCAGCACATCGCCATGCAGCAGCGAGAGGCGGCGCACCGGGTGACTGCGTTCCAGCCCACCCCATAGAAACGTGCAGGGCAGGCCCAGCGAGACAGAAACGATGGGGGCCTGCCAGTCCATCTCGTCTGCATCGCGGTGCAGACCCATTCTGGCGCCCGGCTGGTACTGGTTGATCAGGCAGACATCGGGCGCATAGCCGGGGTAGCCCGCAGCCAGCGCTGCATCCACCGCCTGCTGCCGCAGAAAAACAGGCATGGCGGGCCATGGCAGGCCGGTGTCCGGGTTGGTGGGGCTGTAGCGGTAGCCTGCGCGGTCGGTCACCCAGCCCCAGGCACCGCAGTTGCTCATGCCCACCGACATGGGCCGGCCACCGGGCGTGAGGCTGCGGCGAAAAGGCTGGGCTGCCAGCACCTGCTGCACAGTGGCCAGCCATTGCGTTTGCGCGGCCAGCGCCCAACCACGCAACAGCCAGGCCCCGTCGTCGATAGCGATCCGCTCCACGGACTGGGGCGGGTCATCGAACAGCGAGGCCGTCATGATAGCTGCGCCTAGATAGGCCGGCCCAGCACCGAGGCCAGGGCCAGGGCAAAGCGCTTGTTGTCTTCCGCCAGGCCCACGGACACGCGCAAAAACTGGCTGAAGCCAGGCTCCTTCCAGGGTTTGGTGATGATGCCCTGGGCCAGCAGGCCTTCGGCCACCACGGCCGCATCCTGGCCCAGGTCCATGAACAGAAAATTGGTGGCCGACGACGCCACCCGCAGCCCGGCCGCGCGCAGGCGCTGAGCCAGGGCATCGCGCTCGGTCACGGTGGCCTGCACGCTGCGGCGCATAAAGGCCTCGTCCTTGAGGGCGGCCAGGGCGGCAATCTGTGCCGCCTGGTTCACATTGAAGGGCGTGCGCACCCGGTCCAGCAGGGCGATGGTGGCGGCGTCACCCGCCACGCCATAGCCCACGCGCAAACCGGCCAGGCCCCAGGCCTTGGAGAAGGTGCGCAACACTACCCAGGGCTTGCCACAGCCTTGCAGCAGGGCCAGGGTGTCGGGGTAGCCTGGGGTGTGCTGGGCGTATTCCACATAGGCCTCGTCCACCACCAGCAAGGTGTCGGGCGATGCAGCCTGCAACAGCTGGGCAAACTGCTCCGCCGTCCACATGCAGCCCACGGGGTTGGAGGGGTTGGAAATGAAAGCCAGCTTGGGCGCGCGTTGCAGGGCCGCGCACCAGGCGGCCAGGTCAAACTCCAGGTCTGCCGTCAACGCCACCAGTTCCACGGTGGCGCCCATCATGCGTGGGTAGATTTCGTGCAGGCCAAAGGAGGGGCGCTGGGTCAGCACCACATCGCCATGGCCGGTAAAGGCCTGGCACAGCATCTGGATGATGTCTTCCGAGCCATTGCCCAGCACCAGTTGCTCAGGCTGCACGCCATGGCGCACGGCCAGCACCTCGCGCAGCGCGCTGCAGCTGGCGTCCGGGTAGTAGGGGATCTGGCGTGCCAGATCCCCCATGGCAGCCACCACACGCGGACTGCATCCATAGGGATTTTCATTGCTGCCCAGTCGGGCAATATGGGCCACGCCATAGCGGGCACGCACGGCGTCGGAGGACAGGCCGGCGTTATAGGCGGGCAGGGCAGGCACTTCGGCGCGTGCCAGGGCGGCGGAATTCACGGTCATGGCCAAAAATCTGGGCGCCCCGGGCGAACCCGGGGCATTGCTTGTCAAAAAGAAAAGAAAGAGCGGCGGGTCAGTCGAAGACCTTGCCCGGGTTCATCAGCCCCAGTGGGTCCAGCGCGGCCTTGATGGCGCGCATGGCGGCCAGCTCCTGCGGCGTGCGGCTGGCATGCAGAAACGGCTTTTTGTGCAGGCCTATGCCGTGCTCGGCCGAGACACTGCCGCGGAATTCGCCCACCAGGCGGTAAAGCTCGGCCTCCACCGCTTCACATTCGCTATTCACCGTGGCGCCATCGGTGGAGACATGCAGATTGCCGTCACCCACATGGCCGAAGAACAGGCTGTGGTGGCCGGGCCAGCGCACATCGAAGGCGGCCTGCACCGCATCGGCAAAACGACCGATGTCGGCCTGGGGCAGGCTGACGTCGAAGTTGATGGGCGGGTGCATCTGGGTGTTCAGCTCGGCCGGGGCCTCACGCAGCTTCCACAGCGTTTTGGCCTGGGCCTGGGACTGGGCGATGACGGCATCCACCACCTCGCCCGCTTCCATGGCTTCGCCCAGGGCTTCCTCCACGGCTGCGCGCAGGCTGGCTTCGTCCTTGCCATCCACATCGATCAGCGCCAGCAGCGGATGGCTTTGCGCAAAAGGCGGCTGCAGCTTTTGCCAGCGGATGGAGGCCTGGACAAAGCTGTCCCACATCAGCTCGAAAGCGGCCACGCTGTTGCCGAAGTGGCGCTGCATGCGCTGCAAAACGGCCAGGGCAGCGTCGAAGTCCGGCATGGCCACCAGAGCCGTGGCCTTGGCCTGCGGTGCGGGGCGCAGGCGCAGCAGCACGCGGGTGATGACACCCAGCGTGCCTTCGGCGCCGATGAAGAATTGCTTGAGGTCGTAGCCGGTGTTGTTCTTCAGCATGGGGCGCAACATGGGCAACAGCGTGCCGTCGGCCAGCACCACTTCCAGGCCCAGCACCTGCTCGCGCATCATGCCGTGCTGCAGCACGCCGTTGCCGCCGGCATTGGTGGAGACATTGCCACCAATCTGGCAGCTGCCGCGCGCGCCCAGGTCCACACCAAACACCATGCCGGCGGCCACGGCGGCCTCTTGCACGGACTGCAGCGTGGCGCCGGCCTGCACCGTCATCAGCGCGGTGCGGGGGGTGATGTCCTCTATGGCCTGCATGCGCTCCAGCGACAGGGCCACACAGCCCGGCGTGGGCACGGCAGCACCGGCCAGGCCCGTCAACCCACCCTGGGGCACCACGGGGATGCGGTGCGCATGACACAGGCGCAGCAGGCTGACCACCGCCTCGGTGCTGCGGGGGCGCACCAGGGCCAGCGGCGCCACAGGGGGCTGACCGCTCCAGTCGGTGTGAAAGCGCGCCTCCACCTGGGAGCCGATGTGCACGCAATCCGCACCCAGTTGCTGTACCAGGGCGGAAAGAAAGGAGTCGTGGGACATGAAAGAAAAACCTTTTTCAAACGGCACACAGCCCCCGGAATGGTGCGGGAGCTATGGGAGAGTGCCTCTACATATTGTCACGCCATGCGCGGCAGGCTGCCTGCATCGGGGCCATTCCGTGGCTGCCCATCAGGCAGGCGGGCGTGCACGGAATGCGCGGGCTGGGCGCTGCTGCCTTGCACTCAGGCATTGCCCCTGCGGATGGGCTGTGGCCTTGGTCGGCGCACAATAGCGGCAGCAGCGCAGCCCTGCTGCCCTGCTGCCCTCGCCTGCTCCGGCCCCGCACTTGAGTGCTTTATCGCGTTCTCAAGCAAGCACCACGCTCTAAGCGCTCACTTTTTCGAGTTTCCCTTGTCCGCTGCCCTGTCCGTTCTCCACGACGTTTTTGGCTACCAGTCCTTTCGCGGCCCCCAGGCAGCCATCGTCGACCATGTCATTGGAGGGGGCGATGCCCTGGTGCTGATGCCCACCGGCGGTGGCAAAAGCCTGTGCTACCAGGTGCCGGCCATTGTGCGCCAGCGTGCGGGTCAAGGCGTGGCCGTGGTGGTGTCGCCGCTGATTGCACTGATGCACGACCAGGTGGGTGCGCTGCATGAGGCCGGCGTGGATGCGGCCTTTCTCAATTCATCGCTGAGCTATGACGAGGCCCAGCAGGTGGAGTGGCAGCTGCAAAGCGGCCAGCTGACGCTGCTGTATGTGGCGCCCGAGCGCCTGGTGACCCCGCGCTTTCTGGGCCTGCTGGACGATTTGCATGCCCAGGGCCAGTTGAGCCTTTTTGCCATCGACGAGGCCCACTGCGTGAGCCAGTGGGGCCACGACTTTCGCCCCGAATACCGGGCACTGTCGGTGCTGCACGAGCGCTATGCCGGCGTGCCGCGCATTGCCCTCACCGCCACGGCCGACAGCCTGACACATGCCGACATCGTGGAGCGCCTGCACCTGGAGCAGGCACAGCAGTTCGTCAGCAGCTTTGACCGGCCCAATATCCGCTACACCATCGTCGAGAAAAAAGACGTCACCAACCAGCTGCTGCGCTTCATACAGAACGAGCATACGGACGAGGCCGGCGTGGTGTATTGCCAGTCGCGCCGGCGTGTGGAGGAAATTGCCCAGACCCTGCAACAGGCCGGCATCAACGCCCTGCCCTACCACGCGGGCTTTCCTTCGGAAGTGCGCCAACAGCACCAGGACCGCTTTCTGCGCGAAGACGGCATTGTGATGGTGGCCACCATCGCCTTTGGCATGGGCATAGACAAGCCCGATGTGCGCTTTGTGGCCCATGTGGACATGCCCAAGAACATCGAGGGCTACTACCAGGAAACCGGCCGCGCCGGCCGCGATGGCCTGCCCGCCCATGCCTGGATGGCCTATGGCCTGTCCGACGTGGTCAACCAGCGCCGCATGATCGACGAAGGCAATGCCGAAGAGCCGTTCAAGGTGGTGCTGCGCGGCAAGCTGGATGCCCTGCTGTCGCTGGCCGAGGCCACGGACTGCCGGCGGGTGCGTTTGCTGCAGTATTTTGGCGAGGCCTCCCATGCCTGCGGCAACTGCGACAACTGCCTGCAGCCACCCACCGTGTGGGATGGCACGGATGCGGCGCGCAAGCTGCTGTCCACCATTTACCGCGTGCACGAGATGAGCCAACTCACTTTTGGCGCCGGCCACATCATGGACGTGCTGCGTGGCAAGGACACCGACAAGGTGCGCCAGTTTTTGCACGACAAAATCTCCACCTTCGGCATTGGCAAGGAGTACAGCGAGCCCCAGCTGCGCGGCGTGATGCGCCAGCTGCTGGCCACGGGCGCTTTGGGCCTGCACAAGGTGACCAGCGAGAACAGCGGCCATGTCTTCGACACCCTGTGCCTGACCCCAGGCTCGCGCGCCGTGCTGCGCGGCGATCTGAGCGTGCACCTGCGCGCTACCACCGCTGCCCCACGCAGCCGCAACAGCAAGCGCGGCACCCAACCCAATGCGGCAGCGGCCAATCTGGGGCCGGATGCACAGGCCCGCTTCATCAACCTCAAGGCCTGGCGCTCCGAGGTGGCCAAATCGCACAATCTGCCGGCCTATGTGATCTTCCAGGACGCCACGCTAGCAGCCATTGCCGAGCAATGCCCGCAATCGCTGGAGGCCCTGGGCCATATCAGCGGCATTGGCAGCAAAAAACTCGATGCCTATGGCAGCGAGGTGCTGCGCGTCATCGCTGCCCACGCGGGCTGAACACACCACCCTGGCCATCCACACACTGTGGGTTGGCGGTGACAGCGGAGTGCCGCCCATCAAGCCAGCCTGCACCTACGCAAGGCCGGCTCCTACACTGTTTTTCTGTGGAATCAACAGCAGGGTAGGGTCATGCAGCCAAGCATCAAAAAACTTTTCACCTTTGCACTGGCCACGGTGGCCCTGGTGCTGGCCTTGGGTGGGTTCTGCATCTTTCAGCTCTCCCAGGCCTCACTCCACCTGACCGAGGCGCAGGCCGCGCGCTACAACTCCTATCTGCTGGCCGATGAAATGCGCCAGAGCTCGGACGATCTGACCCGGCTGGCCCGCACCTATGTGGTCACCGGTGACCCGCGCTGGGAGCAGCAATACCAGGAGATTCTGGACATACGCAACGGCGCCAAGCCCCGGCCCAAACAGTACGAGAAGATTTACTGGGATTTCCGGGCCGCCGACATCGACCCTGGCAAAGGCTTCGATCAAGCGGCCGCACTGAACGATCTGATGAAAAAAGCAGGCTTCACCGAGCAAGAGTTTCACCTGCTCAAACAGGCGGAAGACCAATCCAATGCCCTGGTCAAGCTGGAGACTGCGGCCATGTTCATGGTAAAAGGCCTGTACGACGATGGCACGGGCAAGTTCACCGTCAAGCGCGAGCCCAATCTGGAAGAGGCCCGCAAGATGGTGCACGGCCTCGAATACCACGCCATCAAGGCCAAGATCATGAAGCCGGTGGACGAGTTTCTGACCGCCCTGGACCAGCGCACCTCCGGTGCCGTGGCAGCGGCCGAGGCCGAGAAAGGCCTGTGGTTTGTGGCCCTGGGCACGATGGCGACCCTGATGGTGGTCATCATGGCGGCCATCCTCTGGTATATGTACCGGCAGATCACCACCTCGCTGGCCACGGCCGGCGGCGCTGCCGATCGGATGGCCCATGGCGATCTGTCGCAGCAGATCGAAGTCAGAGGGCTGGCCGAGGTGGCTCTCGTACTGTCCTCGCTCTCGGCCATGCGCGACAGCCTGACCGGCGTGGTCTACACCGTGCGCCAGAACGCGGAAAGCGTGGCCACCGCCAGCGCCGAGATTGCCCAGGGCAACAACGACCTGAGCGCACGCACCGAACAGCAGGCCAGTGCGCTGGAAGAGACGGCGGCCTCAATGGAAGAACTCAGCTCCACCGTGCGCCAGAACGCCGAGAACGCCCAGCAGGCCAACCAGCTGGCATGCAGCGCCTCCAACGTGGCGGTGGAAGGCGGTGATGTGGTGAACCGCGTGGTCGAGACCATGAAGGGCATACAGAGCAGCTCACAGCGCATTGCCGACATCATTGGCGTGATCGACTCCATTGCCTTTCAAACCAATATCCTGGCGCTGAATGCCGCCGTGGAAGCCGCACGTGCCGGCGAGCAGGGCCGGGGCTTTGCCGTGGTGGCTACCGAGGTGCGTACCCTGGCCGGGCGCAGTGCCGATGCGGCCAAGCAAATCAAGCAGCTCATCGACGCCAGCGTGCAGCAGGTGGACCAGGGCACGCAGCTGGTGGACCAGGCTGGCACCACCATGACCGAGGTGGTCAGCGCCATCCGCCGCGTGACCGACATCATGGGTGAGATCAGCGCCGCCAGCAGCGAGCAAAGCCAGGGCGTGGCCCAGGTGGGCGAGGCCGTCACACAGATGGACCACACCACGCAGCAGAACGCGGCCCTGGTGGAGGAGTCCGCCGCTGCGGCCTCCAATCTGCAATCCCAGGCCGAAAAATTGGTCCAGGCCGTGGCCGTGTTCCAGCTGGACAACCGCGCTGCTGCCAGCATGCACAGCCCCCAGGGTAATGCCTCACATGCGCCGTCCTTTGCTGGTGGCAGCCGCCCGGCCAATGCACCCCGCACCGCCCCCCAGTCTGCGGCGGCACGCCCCAGCAGCCCTCCCCGCCAGCTGCAAAAATCGACGGCCAGCGCCGCAGCGCCAGCCCCGGCGCCTGCCACCGCAGGCTCCGACGCCGACTGGGAAACCTTCTAATCCAGGCCGTCATATTCCATCCGCCATACTGATCGACTCCAGCAGTTGAGAGGTATGGCCATGACTTCTTTCGACACGCACCAGGTGCTCAACCAGGTTGACGAGCCCTGCCAGCAGGCATTGCTGCACAACGACGCGGCCCTGCTCCATGCCCTGCTCCACAGCCACGCAGCCTGGGCCCAGCCCTCTCTGCACGACTACGCCCAGCACGTCACCGCGCCCTCGACCTGGCAATGGGCGCAACAGGCCAACGCCCACATGCCCAAGCTGCAAAGCTTTGATGCACGCGGGCGGCGCATAGACACCGTGCACTACCACCCCTGCTGGCATGCGCTGCTGACGCTGTACCGCGAGCAAGGCCTGGTCGGCCTGCCCTATGAAAGCAGCCGCCCTGGCCGCTGGAGCGCCTGGGCTGCAGGTTTTTACCTGCACGGCCAGGTGGAGCAAGGCTCGCTGTGCCCACCCACCATGACCACCGCTGCCATTGGCGTGTTGCGCCGGGAAGCGCTGTGGCCCCAGGTCAAAGCCGGCCTGCTGTCCCACCAGTTCGATGCCCAGGACCGCCCCTGGCCCGAAAAACAAGCGCTGTGGGTGGGCATGGGCATGGCGGAAAAACAAGGCGGCTCAGACGTACACGCCAGCACCACGCTGGCCACACCCGATGGCGCCGGCGGCCGTGGCCAGGCCTACCGCCTCACTGGACACAAATGGTTTTTTTCCGCCCCCATGAGCGATGCCCACCTGGTGGTGGCGCGGACCCCGGATACCGACCCTGCCTGCTTCTGGGTCCCGCGCTGGCAACCCGATGGCACGCGCAACGCCGTACGGATACAGCAGCTCAAGGAAAAAGTGGGCAACCGCAGCAATGCCAGCAGCGAGGTGGAATTCCATGGTGCCTATGGCCTGCTGCTGGGCGAGCCCGGCCAGGGCATTCCCACCATCATCGAGATGGCCACCACCACCCGGCTGTGCTGCGTGCTGGGCAGCAGCGCGGTGTTGCGCCAGTCTCTGGTCCAGGCCCTGCACTACGCCCGGCACCGCCATGTGTTTGGCAAACCCCTGGCACAACAGCCGCTGGCGCGCGCGGTGCTGGCGGATCTGGCACTGGAAAGCGAAGCCGCCACCACATTGGCCATGCACCTGGCTGCCGCCTTTGAGGCCTGCGAGGGCATGGCCCCTGCACCTGCCGAACGCGCCTGGAAGCACTTGATGACACCGGCCGCCAAATTCTGGGTATGCAAGCGCGCGATTGAGGTGACCGGCGAGGCCATGGAGGTGCTGGGCGGCAACGGCTATGTGGAGCCTGCCGTGGTGGCCAGGCTGTTCCGCGACGCGCCGGTCAACAGCATCTGGGAAGGCTCCGGCAACATCATGTGCCTGGACCTGTTGCGCGCCATGGCGCGCGAGCCGGAATGCACCCAGGCGCTGCTGGCCGACCTGATCGATGCCGCAGGTGACGACGCCGCACTGCGCGCCGCCATACAGAACCTGCAGGCCTTGCTGCAACGCCCCGCCGACGAGCAGGAGCTGCTGGCCCGCCGCATCGCGCAGCAACTGGTGCTGCTGGCCCAGGCCTGTCTGCTGCGCCGCCATGCACCGGCGGCCGTGGCCGATGCCTTTATCGCCACCCGCGTCGTGCAGGCCGATGCCCGCGTGCTGGGCGCCATCGATGTCCGAGCGCTGGATACGGCGGCCCTGCTGGAGCGCGCACTGCCGGCCTGAGCGCAGCACCGCCAACTGCAGTTGCGCAGCAGGGTCAAACTGACCGCTTTGGCTTTCTACATCAGCGATGAATGCTCCTGCTTCAAGAGCAAGCCACGACCCGATGTGCAGAAATGAAATACTGCATATAGAATGAGAAAAGTTCTCATTCGCAGTCATTTGTATTCCATGCCCGCCGGCTCCCCTCCTCGCAGCCAGACCTCGGCCGATCCGGTACAGGTCTTGTACACCGCCCACCACGGCTGGTTGCTGGGGCTGCTGCGCCGCCGCCTGAACTGCCCCCATGGCGCGGCCGACCTGGCACACGACACCTTTGTGCGCGTGCTGCAAAGGCCCGAGGTCGTGCCCGATCTGCGCGAGCCACGCGCCTACCTCACCACCATCGCCCGGGGTCTGCTGCATGACCACTGGCGCCGCCGTTCTCTCGAGCAGGTCTGGCTGGACACGCTGGCCGCCCTGCCCGAGGACATGGTGCCCAGCCCCGAAGAGACCCAGTCCCTGCGGGAAACCCTGCAGCAGCTCGACGATATGCTGGGCCGCCTGGCGCCCAAGGCCAGAGAGGCCTTTGTGCTCTCGCAGCTGCAAGGCCTGGGCTATGCACAGATTGCCACTCAACTGAACGTGAGCGAACGCACCGTCAAACGCTATATGGCCCAGGGTTTCGAGCTGTGTCTGACGCTGATGGATTGAACATGCACAGCCCCACACTGGACCCCGCCGTCATTCGCCAGGCCGCGCAGTGGCTGGTGCGTCTGCACGCAGGCCCCGTAACTGCACAAGACCATGCGGCCTGTGCCCGCTGGCGTGCGGCCCACCCCGCCCATGAACAGGCCTGGCAAAAAGCCGAGCGCCTGGCACACCAATTTGGCACTGTGCCACCCGCACTGGGCGTGCCCGTGCTGACGCGCAAAACTCCCGTCGTGCAGCGCCGCGCCCTGTTCCAAACCCTGGCCGTGTTGGGCGTGGTCGCACCCACGGCCTGGATGGGATGGCGGCACGCCCCCTGGCAAAGCTGGGCCGCCGACTACGCCACAGCCACGGGCGAACGCCGCCATCTGGATCTGCCCGATGGCAGCCGACTTGCACTCAACACCGCCAGTGCCGTCGACCTGGACTGGAGCCCCAGGCAACGCCTAGTGCGCCTGCACCGCGGCGAAATTCTGGTGCAGACCGCGCCCGACCCGCTGCAGCGGCCGTTTCTGGTCGTCACACCCCAGGGCCAGCTGCGCGCCCTGGGCACCCGGTTTACCGTGCGCCTGCACGGTGCGGCGAAAGACGGCAGCGCCAGCACCGCGCTGCAGGTGCTGGAGCACCGCGTCGAGGTCACGCCAGCCGCAGGCTCGGCGCCACCGCAGATCGTGTCTGCGGGCCAGGGCCTGCGCTTCACGGCCAGCACATTCGGCCCGCTGCAGCCCAGCCCCGACGAGGCCAGTCTGGCGGCCGGCGAGCCCGGTTGGGCCCAGGGCGTGCTCTATGCCGACGGCATGCGGCTGGACGACTTCCTGGCCGAGCTGGCACGCTACCGCCCCGGCGCGCTGCGCTGCGCCCCTGAAGTGGCCGGGCTGCGCATCTCGGGCGCCTACCAGCTGGCCGATACCGACCAGGTGCTGCGCATGCTGGCCGCCACCTTACCGGTCGCGCTGATCCAGCGCACGCGCTGGTGGGTCATGGTTGGCCCCTTGCAGGCATGAGGCCGGTGTCGCTGCGCCAGCGCTGATTTATTTTTGCGCCATATTTTTTGAGCCATCTGGCACTTTGCCCGTCCCTGGTTCGGCAAGAGAGGGATGGCCTGGTTCACAGGCCGCTTTTTCACCGACTGCCCTGACCACCGCATGACTGCATCTTCCACCTCCGCCTCCCCCGCATTGCATCCCATAGCCCAGGCCTCCCTGGCCTGCCTGCTGGCCTTGGCGGCCGGCGCCAGCAGCTACACCCCATCTGCCCGGGCCCAGCAGCCCGCAGCGGCCACGGCACGCAGCTACCATATCGCCCCTGGCCCGCTGGGCCCGGCCCTGTCGGCCTTTGCCGGCCAATCCGGTGTGTCGCTGTCCTTCACGCCGGAACAAACCCAGGCGCTACGCACCAGCGGCCTGCAAGGTAAGTTCAACGTAGAGCAAGGCTTTGCCCAGTTGTTGGCCGGCACCGGCCTGCGGGCCGTGGCGGCATCCGGCGGCGGCTACATGCTGCAGACCGCGCCCGCCGTGCGCTCTGCCTCCCCATCGTCCACCTCGCCCGCCTTGCAGGAAGTGACAGTGCAGGCCCAGGCTGAACGCAGCGACGGCAGCACCGAAGGCACGGGCCGCTACACCGCCGCCGGCCCCAGCGCTGCAGCCACCGGCCTGGCACTGACGCTGCGCGAGACACCACAGTCCGTCACGGTGTTCACCCGCCAGCGCATGGAAGACTTCAAGCTGCAGACCTTGACCGAGGTGATGGAGCAGACCCCGGGCCTGACGGTGAGCCGCCAGAGCCAATGGGCCACCTTCAACGTGCGCGGCACCACCGCCAACCTGCAGGTGGACGGCTCGCGCCAACTCTCCAGTGGCTGGGGTTTCAACACCCACACGCTCTACAGCGCGGACGACCTGGCTGACATCGACCGTGTCGAGGTGCTCAAGGGCTCTTCGGGCCTCATGAATGGCGACGGCAACTATGGCGCCACCATCAACCTGATCCGCAAGCGCCCCACCAAGGATTTCCAGGCCCATGTGGAAGCCAGCACCGGCAGCTGGGACAGCTACCGCGCCGATGCCGACATTGCCGGCCCGCTGAATGCCGAAGGCAGTCTGCGCGGGCGCCTGGTGGTGTCAGAAAAACGTGCTCACAACTTCCGCGACTTCGAGCGCTCCAGCGGCAGATTGCTGTATGGCACGCTGGAGTACGAGCTGACACCCGACACCCTGGTCAGCGCAGGCCTCACCTACCGCGAGCGCACGCTGCGCGGCTCCAGTGCCACCACGCCCATACAGGCCTATTCCGGCTCCGGTGCCTTCGTGGGCTGGATGCCGCGCTCCTACAACAACGGCGCACGCTGGGCCGGCTACGACCAAAAAGGCATCAATCTGTTCTCCCGCGTGGAACACAACTTTGGCCGAGGCTGGAAAGCCAAGCTGCAGCTGGTGCATGAAGAAATCGAGGTGCCCGACCAGTTGCTGGGCTATATGAACAACGCCATCCCCGGCTTGGTGAACTATGGCCGTTATCAGGACAACACCACGCGCAACCAAAGCCTGCAGCTGGATGTGCAAGGGCCGTTCACGCTGTTCGGCCGCGAGCATGACCTGCTGCTGGGTGCCGGCGCCTCCAAGAGCCGCATCAAGCTGCTGCGTGGCGATGGCGGCAACACCACGCTGGGTGCCCTCGGCCTGGACTATGCACAAGGCGGCGGCATGCTGGCCAGGCCCGATATGGACGGCCTGAACTACTCCAACGATCTGTTCAGCCGCAAGCGCAACTACGTCTATGCCGCAGGCCGCTTCAACCTGGCCGATCCGCTCAAGCTCATCGTCGGCGCGCGCGCCACCAACTACGACCAGAAAGACGTCTCCGATGTCAGCTGGTACAACTACAAGCTGCGCGAGCGCGGTGTGGTCACACCTTATGCGGGTGTGGTGGTGGATGTGGCCCGCGATATATCGCTCTATGCCAGCTACGCCAGCATCTTCCAGGCCCAAAGCGCCAAGGACGCCAACGAACGCAGCCTGCCGCCGGAAGAAGGCAAAACCTACGAGCTGGGCGCCAAGGGCGAGTTCTTTGACAAGCGCCTGAACGCCAGCGCAGCCTACTTCTGGATGAAGACCGACAACACGGCCGAAACCGTGGGCCAGACACCCAATGGCGAAACCATTTCGCGCGCGGTCAGCGGAGCCTCCCGGCGCGGCTGGGAGCTGGAGCTGTCGGGCGAGCTGGCTCGCGGCTGGCAAGCCCAGGGCGGCGTGGTGATGAACAGCAGCACGCTGAACACCGCCAGCACCACACCCAAATACCAGTTCAAGCTGGGCACCACCTACCAGTTCCGGGACTCGGCCCTGCAAGGCCTGACCGTGGGCGCCGCCACGCGCTGGCAAAGCGCCATCTCCGCCAGCCGGGGCACGGCCACTTTGCGCCAGGATGCCTACTGGCTGCTGGACCTGATGGCCCGCTACCAGATCGATCGCCACTGGAGCGTGGCCGCCAATGTGAACAACGCCTTCGACAAGCGCTATTTCTCCGGCGTGACCAACTTCAATGCCCAGGGCCTGTTCTACACCTGGGGCGCACCACGCAGCCTGAACGTCAGCGCCCGCTACGACTTCTAGCCCCCCGGGGGTACATGACATATAGAATGCGATTCGTTCGCATTTGCAACCACACCATGTCCGCCCCCTCTTCTGCCCACGCCCAAGCCACCCAGGCCCTGTATCTGCAGCACCACAGCTGGCTGGTGGCCAGGCTGCGCCGCAAGATCGGTTGCGCCTGGGATGCGGCCGATCTGGCGCAAAACACTTTTTTGCGACTGCTGACCGCGCGCGGGCCGGCGCTGGACCAACTGGCCGAGCCCCGCGCCTACCTCACCACGATTGCACAGCGCCTGCTGGCCAACCATCTGCGCCGCCGCCAGATCGAACGCGCCTATCTGGATGCGCTGGCCCTGCAGCCCGAGCCCGTGGCCCCACCTCCCGATGTGCGCCTGATGGTGTTGGAGACCCTGGTGGCCATAGACCGCCTGCTGGACGGCCTGCCCGTGGTGGCGCGCAAGGCTTTTTTGCTGTGGCGGTTGGAAGAGATGACGCAAGAGCAGATCGCGGCGCAGCTGGGCATCTCGCGTACCTCGGTGCGCCGGCATTTGGCAGCGGCAGCCGAGCAATGCTTCTTCGGCATGGAATAAAGCACCACCATGTTCGATGCAAGCACTGTGGATGCTGCGAATGCCGGCGCACCGGCAAGTACGGCGCCTATCCCGCCCACCGTGGCACGTGCGGCGGTGCACTGGCTGCTGGAGCTGGGAGAGGCAGCAACTGGACCTGCAGCCCAACGTACTCGCCAGCAGTGGCAAGCCTGGCTGGCGGCCGATCCGCTGCACGCCCGCGCCTGGCAGCGCATTGCCGAAGTGGATGCCCAGCTGCGCGACCTGCCCACGCCGGTGGCGCTGCAGACGCTGGCAGCCCCCAGCATGGGCCGCCGCCATGCCGTGCGCCTGGCCGTGCTGCTGTCTGCCGGTGCCGGCGGCCTGCTGGCTGCACAGCACAGCGGCCTGGGCCAACAAGCCTGGCAGCAGCTGGCCGCCGACTGGTCCACGGCCACCGGGCAGCGGCGCGAGGCCGTGCTGGCCGATGGCACGCGGGTGCTGCTCAACACCGCCAGCGCCATGGATGTGCACTACACGGCCACGGAGCGCCTGATCGTGCTGCGCGCAGGCGAGATCCTGGTGCAAAGTGCCCCTGACCACCAGCCGGATGCGGCCACCGGCGCACCCCGCCCCTTGCACGTGCGCACGGCAGAAGGCCTGGTGCGCGCCATAGGCACGCGTTTTACCGTGCACCAGCAGGAGGGCCGCACGGCCGTGGCCGTGCTCCAGGGCGCGGTGGAGCTACGGCCCGCCCAGCACCCGCAACGCGGCCTGCGGCTGGAGGCTGGTGAACAAAGCCATTTCACGGCCCAGGAGGTGGGCCAGGCCCAGCCCCTGCAGGAAACCGGCGCCGCCTGGAGCGAGGGCATGCTGGTGGCCGACGACATGCCCCTGGCCGAGTTTCTGGCCGAGCTGTCCCGCCACCGCAGCGGCGTGCTGCGCTGCGCGCCCGATGCGGCGCAGCTGCGCGTTTCCGGCTCCTACCCCCTGGCTGATACCGACCGCGTGCTGGCCGCGCTCACACGCTCGTTGCCGGTGGACATCCACACCCGTACCCGCTGGTGGGTGACGGTGGTGCGGCGCGACTGAGTCCGATCCAACGCTTTCAAATTCATAGCTATCGGTGCTTTATCCATGAGCGCCACAGACCTTTTCCCTGTCAATCGACAAAAAGCCCGGCCATTTGCGCCGCCCTGCGTGTCAAGCCAAACAGACACACCGCTGCGATCTGCGCGGTGCGCCACCCGCAACGCCATTGAGGCCACGACACGCCGAGGGAACCACCGCATGAGCCGCCACTTTTTCACCACCGGAGCTGCCGCACGCAGCACCGCCTTTGCTGCGCAGCTGCTGTGCGCCAGCCTGGCCCTGTATGCCTGCACTGCACAGGCACAGCCGGCCCCGACCACATCGGTTGCCGAAGCCCGCAGCTACGCCATTCCCGCAGGCCCGCTGGCGGGTGCACTCAACCGGCTGGGGCGTGAATCCGGGGTGTTGATCACCTTCTCGCCCGCACTCACCGCAGGCGAGCGCACCCAGGGACTGAATGGCCACTACACCGTGCCGCAGGCACTGGCAGCCCTGCTGGCCGGCACCGAGCTGGAGGCCCAGCCCGATGCCAGCGGCAGCTATGCGCTACGCCGCCTTGCCACCGTGCGCCCCACGTCTGCAGCGGGCGCCGCAGCAGCCACCCTGGCCGAGGTGCAGGTAACCGCCGAAGCCACACGCAGCACCACCACCGAAGGCACGGGCAGCTACACCACGCGCAGCACTGCAGCGGCCACGGGGTTGACTCTGTCGCTGCGCGAGACACCACAGTCGGTCAGCGTGCTCACCCGCCAGCAAATGGACGACCAGAACCTCATCACGCTGGGTGAAGCGGTCAAGCACATCACGGGCATCAGCACCGTGAGCTCCGACAGCGACCGGACCGACCTCAATGCGCGCGGCTTCTATATCGATACCTACCAATACGACGGTATGCCGACCATGGCGAGCAACGACTTCTTCGGCACCTCCATGTTCGATCCCACGCTGTACGACCGCCTGGAAGTCGTGCGTGGCGCGACGGGGCTGATGACCGGTGCAGGCAGTCCGGGTGCCTCGGTCAACCTGGTGCGCAAACGCGCCAGCAGCAAGGAGTTCACCGGCTCGGCGTCGCTGGGCATCGGTTCATGGAACCACCACCGCGGCGCCGTAGACCTGTCGACCCCGTTGACCGAGGACGGGCGTGTCCGGGCCCGGATCGCGGCCATGGCCGAGGAGCGTGATTCGCACCTTGACCGCTATCACAGCCGAAACCAGGCGCTGCTGGCCACCGTGGAGGCCGACCTGACTCCTGCCACTACCGTGCGCATCGGCTGGGAGCACCAGACCAAACGCCCCCGCAGCGTGACCTGGGGCGGGCTGCCCATGGTCTATACGGACGGCACGGCCAGCCACTGGCACCGGTCCTTCAGCATCGGTGCCGACTGGACCTTCTGGAACACCACCAACGACACCGTGTATGCCGGCTTGGAGCACCGCTTTGACAACGGCTGGTCCCTCAATGCCAATATCAGCCGGCTGGAAAGCGATTACCAGTCCAAGCTCTTCTATCTGTTGGGCCAGCCCGACCGCGTCACCGGCGTGGGCGTGACCCCCTACGTCAACTACTCCCGTCAGGAGTTCAACCAGAACAGCGGCAATGTGCAGGCCACGGGGCCGTTTGATCTGCTGGGCCGCCGCCACGAGGCCGTAGTGGGGCTGGCCAGCAGCCAGTCGCGCTACACCTATGGCAACTTTGCCTCCACGACCGCAGCCTTGGGCAGCATCTTCGACTGGGACGGCTCCTACCCCGAGCCCGTATGGGGCGACTTCCGTGCGCTGGGCAACGACCGCACCCGCCAGAATGCTCTGTATGGCGCCGCGCGCCTGTCCGTGACCGATGCACTGAAGCTGATCGTCGGCGGCCGGCAGACCCGCTGGGAAGCGAAGAGCCTGACGGCCACGCGCCAGCACGACGTGTTCACACCCTATGCCGGCGTGATCTATGACCTGGATCCCACCTATTCGGTCTATGCCAGCTACACCGACATCTTCCAGCCCCAGAACTACCAGGACACCCGCGGCGCCTACCTGGACCCGGTGATAGGCAAGAGCTACGAGGCAGGCATCAAGGCCGCCTACCTGGATGGCCGCCTCAACGCATCGTTCGCCGTGTTCCGCATCAACCAGGACAACGTGGCCGTGCTGGATGACAACGCCCTGGTCAGCGGTACGGCCAACCAGGCCTACCGCGGCGAAAAAGGGGTGCGCAGCAAGGGCTTCGAGGCCGAGCTGTCAGGCGAGCTGGCCAAGGGCTGGCAGATCTCGACCGGTTTTGCACGCACCCTGGCGCAGGACGCTGCCGGCGCACGCCTGCAGCCCCAGCGGCCGCGCAACCTGGCCCATGTGTTCACCTCCTACCGCCTTCCAGGCGCGTGGAACCAGCTGACCATCGGTGCCGGCCTGCAATGGCGCGGTGGCACCTATGCCACATCCACCACCTCCACAGGCATTCAGGCACGGCGTGATCAGGGGTCGGTGGTGCAGGCCGACCTGATGCTGGGCTATGCCTTCACGCCCCAGCTCAGCGGCCAGCTCAATGTCAGCAACCTGTTCGACAAGCACTACTACGACTTTGCCGGCTCCCAGATTTACTACGGCGCACCACGCAAAGCCATGCTGACCCTGAAATACCACTTCTGAAGCGCAGCTGCGATCCCAGCGCTACGGCGCGGGGATCGCATACAGCAAGGGCTGCCCGCTGTGAGAATGCCGCCCCCTTTCCAGGAGGCGGCACAAAGCGCCTCAGGCAGCGCGCTTGAACTCCGCCTCGCTCATCCCCTGGCGCCAGTACGCCACGACCAGTTGCTCGTTCTTGGCCAGGCCGCATGCATCGCGCGCCCATTGGCGTATGGACTGGGCGGCCTCGAACTCGCCTGCGGCCCAGACAAAGCGGCTGTGACCTTCGCCCTGGGCAGGCCAAGTTACGCTGCGCAGAGCGGGCAGCAGCAGCGAGCCGGCCCTGGCCTGGCCGCGGTGCAGCCAGTGCCATTGCAGGCCCGCAGGGGCTGCAACGACTTGCTCGTCGCGCCCGTCGTGGACTTCCGCGAAGACATGGCCGCAGACATGGGCCGGCAGGCTGGCGGCCACACGCAGCATGGCGGGCAGACCGGTGTCGTCGGCAGCCAGCAGCATCCAGTCGGCAGGCGTGGCCGTGCGCCCGCCAGGGCCGCTCATGCCCACCAACTGCCCGGGCTGGGCATTGGTGGCCCATGCCGATCCCGGGCCGGCATCCGCGTGCAGCACAAAGTCCACCTCCAGCCAGCCCGCAGCGCCATCAATGGCCCGTATGGTGTAGGTGCGCATGTCCAGGCGCTTGTCGCCCTGGGGCAGCTTGAGCATGCCGCTGGCCGACAGCGTGGGCCATTCGGGGGCCTGCTCGCCCTGCTGGGGAAACAGCAGCTTGCAGTGGATGTTGGCGTCCTGGGCATAGCGCGCCAGGTCGTCACAGCCAAAGCGCACGCGCCGCATATGCGGGGTCAGGTCCCGCACCTGCAGCACCGTGAGCAGCCTGAAGGCCGGCGGGCGTTGCAGGGCCGCACCATCGCCCTCCCATGCCAGGGAGTTATCGGCGCCCCCCGTGGCCTCCAGGATCAGGTGGGCCAGCATGAGCTTCATGTCCTGCAGACCCTCCATGCTGGGGGCCTTGGCAATCGCATGCACACCGTCCGCTTCGTGCCACAGAATGCCTTGGCCCTGCCCGTAGTCCACCAGCCAGAGCTCGCCCTCCTGGCGCACGGCCAGGTCATGCTCCTGCATATGCTCGACGATCAGCGCCAGGGCCTGCCCGGCGCTTTCCTGCAGCACCGAGGTCTGGGCTTTCAGCCATGTCGTTTCCATTCTTTCTCCATAACTTGGGATGAACTTAGAGCGTGTTCACACTCTCAGAAGCTGGCGTTGACGCCCACCCACAGGCGTCGACCTTCATCCGCCATCCAGTTGCCGCTCAGGCCGGTGTTGCGTTCACGCAGATCCACCGGCACCTTGCGGTCGGTCAGATTGAGCAGGGCAAAGCGCAGCGACACATCCTTGACCAGCTGGTAGCTGCCGCCCAAGTCCAGCGTGGCCGAGCTGCCGCGCTCGCGCACGCCGCGCGCGCCGTTGCGGAAGGCGGCATAAGAGGCCTTGCCCATGAAGTTCAGGCGCGCAAAGCTGTTCAAACGCTCCGTGGTCTGCCAGTCCAGCTGGGCGTTGAGCATGTGCTTGGGCGTTTTCTCCAGCGGCTTGCCATCCAGTGAGGAACCGTCAAACGCCGTCTCCGTGCCACCCTTGCGGCGCGACTGGGTGTAGGTGTAGTTGGCATTCAGGCTCAAGGCCTTGGCCAGCGGCAGCTGCAGGCCCATTTCCAGACCGCGTATACGCACCTTGTCCACGTTGTCGTAGACATAGAGGTGGTTGGCGGAAGTAGGGTTCATGGGGTCGGGCTTGCCGGTGTCAAAGCTCACGACCTTGTTCTTGAAGTTGGTGTTGAACAGCGTGGCCGTGAAGCGGCTGGCCGGCGCCCATTCATAGCCCAAGCCCAGCTCCTGGGTGGTGCTGGTTTCGGGCTTGAGGTCGGGGTTGCCGCACAGCGGGCCGCGAAAGCCCGAGTTCCCACCTGTGCTCATGCAATAGCCGGCCGTGCTCTGGCGTATGGAAGGGGCCTTGAAGCCCGTGGTCACGCCGCCGCGCAGCGTGAGCGCATCGCTGGCGTGGTAGACGCCATACAGGCGCGGCGACCAGTGACGGCCATGGCGCTCGTCATCATCCATGCGCACGCCACCGGTGAGGGTCAGGCGTTCGGTCAGCAGCCAGTCGTCTTCCAGGAACAATGCATAGTTGTTCAGGGAGACGCTGTTGACGTTGACCGGGTAGCCGCCCACCGTGGCCTCGTTGCGAATGCCATCCAGGGCCACGCGCTGGTACTGGCCGCCCAGGCGCAGCAGGTGGTTGGCCACGGGCAGGGTCAGATTGCCGTCCAAGGTGGTGTTGGTCACTTCACGCTGGCTGTAGTTCTGGGCCTGGGGCCAGCTCTCGTTCTTGCCCACTTCGCGGTACAGCGCCAGCTTGCTCTGACCAAAGCTCCAGCGCCCGTTGTGGGTGATGCCGTAATGCTCGCGCGTGTGGCGCGTCTTGCTCCAGTCCTGGCTGGGCAGGATGGAGCGGCCCGGTGTGGTTTCGGTGGTGGTGTCTTCGGTACCCACGTCGAACACGATTTCCTGGCGGCTGTCGGGCCGCGCCGTGAGCTTGGCGCCCAGGCTGCGGTTGTCGCGGCCAAAGGCGCTGTCGGCCGCCGGGTAATGGTTGCCGGCCTCGCTGCGGTTTTCGGTCTTGCCCCAGACCTGCAGGCCCAGCACATCGCTTTGAATGGGGCCACCCAGCCAGAACTCGCCGCCGCGCGTGTTGCCATAGTCATGGTCGCCCTGCAGGGTCATGGAGCCGGCCACGCTGCCGCTCCAGCGTGCCGGCACTTTCTTGGTGATGATGTTGATCACACCACCCATGGCATCGGCACCATAGAGCGAGGACATGGGGCCGCGCACCACCTCGATGCGCTCGATGGCCGACAGCGGCGGCAGCAGATTGGCCTGCACGCCCGTGGTGCCACGGTTCATGGTCTCGCGCGTGTTCTGGCGCTGGCCGTCGATGAGAATCAGCGTGTATTCGCCGGGCAGGCCGCGGATCATGATGTCCGTGGTGTTGGGTCCGTCCCCGACCACGGCCACGCCTTCCACATGGCGCACAGCATCGGCCACCGACTGGTAATTGCCCTTTTGCAGGTCTTCCTGGGTGAGCACGCTGATCGAGGCCGGCGCATCCTTGATGCGCTGCTGAACCCCGCTGGCCGTGACCACCACGGCCTCCAGCTGGGCATCCGCCTCCGACGACGCCTGCTGACCCCAGGCCGCTGTCGCGGCACTCGCCAAGGTCATCACCCCTACCTTCAGGCCCCAGGCAGCTGCCGCCGCCGTTTTTTTCTTTGTTTGCATAGCTGTTCCACGCGCTGTTGCATGACCCCACTCCGGGCCATGGATGCGCCGGACCCCAACGGCCCGGCATGACAGCCGTCGATTCCAGCACCGCCCTCCCACCCCGTGGTTTGCGCCAGCCGCGCAGATGTTTGCGCCACAATCGAAAACGATTTTCATTTGCGTTTTCAGCAAAGTCCAAGCAAGCACACCCTCTGCTCCATCGAGCAGACATGCCGCGCCCACTCAACTCTCCACGCCCTCATCACCTGCCACCATCTCCACGGCGTCTAAACCCGCACGCCCCCAGCCTGGGACAGCGAGCAAGGGCCGCCTCCCTGCAACGTGGATGCTGTCTTTTCCACAAAGGCAGTGCCCACCGGGATAGCCTCAACAGGGCAAAGAGCCAATCCATAGCTCGCAGCATTCCAAACTGGCAGAGCCCATCTCAGAGGCATCCAGCAAGGGCCGCCCCGCAGCGAAGATGCCGTCCCCCCCCTTGGGGGAAGGCGCAAAGCGCCTCAGGGGGTTAAATTTTCCCCCGCACCCACTTCGGCGATATGCCATAGCGCCGTTTGAAGGCCGTGGAGAAATTGGCCGCGCTGGTATAGCCGGCCGCATGGGCAACCTCGGACACGCTGCGCCCGGTCTGCTCCAGCTGGGCCCAGGCGCGTTCCAGGCGCTGATCGCGGCGGTACTCGTCCATGCTGCTGCCAAACACCTGGCGAAACTGGCGTTGCAGCGCGCTGGGGCTAAGGCCGATGTCCCGCGCAATATCGGCCAGGGGCCGAAAGCACTCGGTCTCGCTGTCCAACACCGCCTTGAGCCGCATCAGGCGCTGGTGCTCGCGCAGGCCCAGCACTGGCGGGGCGCTCTGTGCTTTCAGGGCCTGACCGCTTTCCACCAGCGACTGCAAGGCCTCATGCACCAGCTCCAGCGCACGGCTGAGCAGCAGCACCGGCGCCTTGCCTTCACGTGCCAGCTGGATGATTTGCTCGGCCACGGCCACGGCACGCACCGAAGGCTGCCATGGGCGGATGACCAACTGCTGGTGTTGACGCCAGTGGCGCAGCAATGGCAGGGCGGCCCCATCCAGGGTCTGGGCCTCCAGCCAGCAGGGCTCCACGCTCAGGCTGAGCTTGCGCTCGTATTTGCCACGCTGCCAGCGGCGCACAAAGGCATCGCCGGGACGTGAGTGCACCACGGCTCCGCAGGCCCCGGTCTGGGGCCCTGCCAGCGGGTCGACCTGCATCTGCAGGCGCTGCCCGCCAAAGGCCACGTCCACCCGTCCTTCCAGCAGCACCACCAGATGCAGGCCGGGTTCGGCCGGTACGCTGGAGCGCAGCGTACACAAATCGCTGGCCTCCACCCCATGCAACCACAGACCGCGCTGCAGTTGCAGGGCCTGCACATGGCCTGCCATCAACACCTGTTGCGCCTGGACCTCGGCATCGAGAAAACTGAGGTCCGGCGCGCCAAAGTCGCATGCGCGCAAAGTGCCCAGCCCCATCCAGCGCGGCGGGCGGCAAGCCAAGAGAGAAGCCATGCCCTGCCCAACAAGTTTTTGATAATGATTCCTATTTTAGATAACAAGCCTGCCGCCCGCCCCCTTGGCAGCAAAAGCCACATTCAGGCCGGCCTCCATGCCCGGCCGGCCTGCGCCACAATGGCCGCACCATGCTGACCTACGCCGACATCCAAGCTGCCTCCACCCGCCTGCGTGACCAGGTGCTGCAAACCCCTTGCGTCGAATCGCAGACGCTCTCGCACATCGTGGGCGCCCAGGTGTTTCTCAAGTTCGAGAACCTGCAGTTCACCGCCTCGTTCAAGGAGCGCGGCGCCAGCAACCGCCTGCAGCTGTTAAGCAGCGAGGAAAAAGCACGCGGCGTGATTGCCATGAGCGCCGGCAACCACGCCCAGGGTGTGGCCTATCACGCGCAGCGCATGGGCCTGCGCGCCGTGATCGTGATGCCGCGCTTCACGCCCGGGGTGAAGGTGGAGCGCACCCGCGGCTTTGGCGCCGAGGTGCTGCTGCACGGTGACACGCTGGAAGAAGCCCGCCAGCATGCCTACCAACTGGCCGAGGCACACAACCTCACCTTTGTGCACCCGTTTGACGACGAGGCCGTGGCCGCCGGCCAGGGCACGGTGGCCATGGAAATGCTGGCCGCACAACCCGATCTGGAGACCCTGGTAGTGGCCGTGGGCGGCGGCGGCTTGATTGCCGGCGTGGCCACCGCAGCCAAGGCCCTCAAACCCGGCATACGCGTGGTGGGCGTGCAGACGCAGCGCTTTCCGTCCATGCTCAACGCCGTGCAGGGCACGGAGCTGCCCATGGGCCAGTCCACGATTGCCGAGGGCATTGCCGTGGCCACGGCAGGGCTCATCACCCGCGAAGTCGTGCGCCAGCAGGTGGACGAGCTGCTGCTGGTGGACGAGGGCGATGTGGAGCAGGCCGTGCTGATGCTGCTGGAGATTGAAAAAACCCTGGTGGAGGGCGCGGGCGCTGCGGGCCTGGCAGCGCTGATCCGCCACCGCGACAAGTTCCTGGGCCAGAAAGTGGGCCTGATCCTGTCCGGCGGCAACATCGACCCGCTGCTGCTGGCCGCCATCATCGAGCGCGGCATGGTGCGCTCCGGCCGCTTGGCACGCATACGCGTCAGCGCCCGCGACGTGCCCGGCGTGCTGGCCCAGATCACCGCCACCGTGGCCGCTGCCGGCGCGAACATCGAGGAGGTGCACCACCAGCGTGCCTTCACGCTGCTGGCCGCCCAGAATGTGGAAATCGACTTTGTGCTGCAGACCCGCAACCCCCAGCATGTGGAGCAGGTGCTGGAGGCGCTGCGCGCGGCGGGGATGCAAGCAGAACGAGCTTGACCCCCCCTGAGTCGCCTACGGCGCCTTCCCCCAGGGGACGACAGCCTCGCTGCGGGGCGGCCCTTGCTCGCTGTCTCTGACTTGGGCCCCGCCAGTTTCATGCGGAGGACGACACCGCTGCGTGGATAACCCTGTAGCCAAGGGGTCAGCGGCGCTTTCACAATGCTGGCATGTGGTGCGCCGCGCCACCGAGCAAGGAGTGAACGCATGAGCCATGAGCACACCGCCCACGATGCCCAGCCCCAGATCGACCCGGACGACGCCGCCGAAGCGGTGGTGCCCTACATCCCCTATGTGATCCCCTTGGTGGGAGCCATCATGATGTTTTTGTTGGCCTTTATCGCCGTGAACATGGCTTGAGGCCCCACACCCGGCCGCATCCCCGCCCCGCAAGGGGCTTTTTTTGCGCCCGGCATTCGCAAAAAAGACATATATCGATGCATATGATGCATAGTTTTTGCCTTCGCCCTACTGGCTTTTTGCGGCTGCCTTCCTAGAATGGCTCTCCCAGCTACCGCCCACGGATCAGCTCCTGCCAATGCAGCAGGTCAGCGCCCTTGCCCAACCACCCTCCCGCTCACGTTTTTTTTGAGTCTGGTTCGGCAAGCACGTTGAATCACAATCAGGAGACCTTTCGATGAATGCCCACGCCCCCCAGGCCCTGCAGGTACAAGCCCCTGCCTACGTCAAAAACCCCAAGCTGATCGCCTGGGTGGCCGAGATGGCCGCACTGTGCAAGCCCGCCAAGATCCATTGGTGCGATGGCTCGCAAGCGGAATACGACGCGCTGTGCCAGCAACTGGTGGATGCAGGCACCTTCAAGAAGCTCAACCCCGCCAAGCGCCCCGGCAGCTATCTGGCCTGGTCCGATCCTTCGGACGTGGCCCGCGTGGAAGACCGCACCTATATCTGCTCGGCCAAGAAGGAAGACGCAGGCCCGACCAACAACTGGATGGCGCCCAACGAAATGCGCGCCACGCTGCAGCCGCTGTTTGACGGCTGCATGGCAGGCCGCACCATGTATGTGGTGCCGTTTTCCATGGGCCCGCTGGGTTCGCCCATTGCCCACATCGGCATCGAGCTGTCCGACAGCGCCTATGTGGCGGTGAACATGAAGATCATGACGCGCATGGGACGTGCCGTGTACGACGTGATCGGCGAAGACGGCGAGTTCGTGCCCTGCATGCACACCGTGGGCGCACCGCTGGCCGCAGGCGAGACCGACAAGACCAGCTGGCCCTGCAACCCCACGACCAAGTACATCGTGCACTACCCGGAAACGCGCGAGATCTGGTCGTATGGCTCGGGCTACGGCGGCAACGCCCTGCTGGGCAAGAAATGCTTTGCGCTGCGCATTGCCTCCACCATGGGCCGTGACCAAGGCTGGCTGGCCGAGCACATGCTGATCCTGGGCGTCACCAACCCCGAGGGCAAGAAATACCACGTGGCAGCGGCCTTCCCCAGCGCCTGCGGCAAGACCAACTTCTCCATGCTGGTGCCACCTGCCGGTTTTGCGGGCTGGAACGTCACCACCATTGGCGACGACATCGCCTGGATCAAGCCCCAGGCCGATGGCAGCTTGCGCGCCATCAACCCCGAGGCGGGCTATTTCGGCGTGGCGCCGGGCACCAATCTGCTCACCAACCCGAACTGCATGAAGAGCCTGGACAAGGACGTCATCTTCACCAACGTGGCGCTGACGGACGACGGCGATGTGTGGTGGGAAGGTCTGGAAAAAGACCAGGGCAAGCTGCCTGACCACCTGATCGACTGGAAGGGCCAGGACTGGACGCCCGCCATCGCCAAGGAAACCGGTGCCAAGGCAGCCCACCCCAATGCCCGCTTCACCGTGGCCGCCACCAACAACCCGGCGCTGGACGAGGCTTGGGACGACCCCAAGGGCGTGAAGATCGACGCCATGATTTTTGGCGGCCGCCGCTCCACCACCGTGCCGCTGGTGACCGAGGCCCGCAACTGGACCGAGGGCGTCTACATGGCCGCCACCATGGGCTCTGAAACCACGGCCGCCGCCTTTGGCGCCCAGGGCGTGGTGCGCCGCGACCCCTTCGCCATGCTGCCCTTTGCCGGCTACAACATGAGCGCCTATTTCCAGCACTGGCTGGACCTGGGCGCCAAGATCGAAGCGCAAGGCGCCCAGCTGCCCAAGATCTTCACCACCAACTGGTTCCGCAAGAATGCCGACGGCAAGTTCGTCTGGCCCGGCTATGGCGAGAACATGCGCGTGCTGAAGTGGATGATCGACCGCATCGAAGGCAGCGTGCAGGGGCAGACCACCGCTTTTGGCGTGGCTCCGCAGTACGCCGAAATCAACTGGACCGGCCTGGACTTCTCGGCCGAGCAGTTCGCCAGCGTGACCAGCATCGACAAGGCTGCCTGGGCCGAAGAGCTGCAGCTGCACAGCGCCCATTTTGAGCAGCTGGCCCAGGGCCTGCCCCAGGCCTTGCTGGATGCCAAGGTGCAGTTGGAACAGCGGCTGGGTGCCTGAGACACCCCCCTGAGGCGCTGCGGGGCGGCCCTTGCGCGGTGCCCTGATAAGGCTGTGCCAGTTTTATGCGGCGTGCTCCATTCTCATGAATAAGGGCCGCATATGCTTATTCCATAAGCACATGGCGCTATATGTTTTGATTCTTCCAAAACAAAAAAGCCGCATCCTGGGATGCGGCTTTTTGCGTGTGGGCGGTGGTCGCTAGGTTCAGCGTTCCTGGCGGTCCATGGCACGGGCCAGGTCGGCCATCAGGCGTGCGTCCTGCAGGGCTACGTTCCAGGTGGCCTCGTCAGCGGCGGCGCGTTCGCGGGCCAGTTGCCAGCGTCCCAGGGCGGAGTCCAGGCGTTCAACTACGTGGCGCACAGGGCTCAGGCTCCAGACCAGCGACAGGCCGGCGGACACCCACAGCGCCATGCTGGCCAGGGGATCGGCATCGTCACCCGCACCAATGGCCAGCGCTGCCAACATGGCGATGGCCGCCATGGTCAGCATGGTCACGGACACCTTTGCCTCTGCAATGCCAGCCGATTCGGCGGCCTGCTGCTGGGCCAGTTGGGCCTGCACGCCTTCGGGCACCTGGGCCACACGCACAGCACCGGCGTGCACGACACAGTAAGAGTTGTAGATGAAATGGCTCATGGTGTTGATACCCCGTGGACAGCGCCGGTGGCGAAATGCCAGGCGACAGAGGAACTATAGGGTTTACCCCATGCATTCTCAAATTTATATTTTGAATCTACATTATTCATTTTAGTGATGAATTGTCATGACGCCACTCAACTTCCGCTCCCTGGACCTGAACCTACTGCGCGTCTTCGATGAAGTCATGGCCGAGCGCAGCCTGACACGCGCTGCAGAAAAGTTAGCCATCACCCAACCCGCCGTCAGCAACGCCATGCGGCGCCTGCGTGATGCCGTGGGCGACGATCTGCTGGTGCGCCAGGGCCAGGGCGTGCAACCCACGCCCCGCGCCCAGGCGCTGTGGCCTGTGGTGCGCGAGGCCTTGGCCAGCCTGGCCGACAACCTGGCCCCCGAGCGCTTTGACCCGGCCACCGCCAAGACCACGCTGGTGCTGGCCATGGCCGATGCCACCTCGGCCACGCTGATCCCCCATCTGGTGGCCATTCTGGAGGCCGAGGCCCCGGGCGTGACGGTGCGCACCCTGCCGCTGACCACGCGCGACCCACGCGGACTCCTGGATGAGGACAATGCCGACCTGGCCATTGGCAACTTTCCCGCTGTGCTGGCCGATCTGACGGCCCGTGCCCAGTCCGGCGCCCTGGTGGCCTATGAAAGCCGGCGCCTGTATGACGGTGAATACATGGCCGCCATGCGCCATGACCATCCGCTGGCCAAGGGGCCGCTGACGCTGGAGGGCTATTGCGCGGCCCGCCATGCGCTGGTGAGTTTCTCGGGCCGGGCCTGGGGCTTTATCGACGAGGCCCTGGCCTCTCTGGGCCGCACCCGCCACATTGCACTGACCGTGAACCAGTACGGCACCGCCGCCCGCGTGGTGGCGCAAAGCGATCTGGTGACCGTCATGCCCCGGCACTTCGTGCCCCTGACCCATATGGCCGAGCAGCTGCATATCGCCCCGCTGCCCCTTGAAGTGATGGCCGTGCATGTGGATGCGCTGTGGCACAAGCGCGGCGCCAACCACATGGCCTATGCCTGGATGGTCCAGGCTCTGGGCCGCGCCGCCCACCGCGCCCTGGGGTCTGTGCAGGCAGGCCCGCTGCGCACAGTTTGAGCACATACCGCCGCGTGCACCGGCCATGGCCGACAATAGGCAGCCATGCGCATCCAGCTTCTGTCCGACCTGCATTTGGAAGTCCACCCGCAATTCCAGCCCGAACCGGCCTCCGACGCCCAGGTGCTGGTGCTGGCGGGCGATATTGGCTCCTACCAAAGCGGCAGCCTGCTTTCGGGCGACGACTTCGGCCTGGAACGGTTTTCCCCCCTGCCCCAGTACGCGGGCTGGCCCTGCCCGGTGATTTTTGTGCCCGGCAACCACGAGTACGACGCCCAGGACTGGGATGAGGCCCATCTGCGGCTGCAGCGCCTGTGCGAGCGCCTGGGGCTGATCTGGCTGGAGCGCGAAACCACCGTGCTGGACGGGGTGCGCTTTGTCGGCACCACGCTGTGGACCGACTTCGATGCCATTGCCCTGCTGGACGAGCAGGTGCAGGCCGGCGATCTGGGCCGGATGCTTAAGCTGCGCGACAAGTCCTTTCGTGCCGCCAATTTCTATCTGCAAAAAACCGGCGGCACACGCCATGGCCAGGACTTTCTGGCCGAGCCCATGCGCGCCCAGGCACTGCTGTGCCATGACTGGCTGCGCAGCGCGCTGGCCCAGCCGCATGACGGCCCCACGGTGGCCGTGACCCACTTCGCCCCCAGCCTGCGCAGCCATGACCCGCGCTATGGGCTGGCCGCCGGCACGGCGGGCTTTTGCAACCAGCTGGACGATTTGCTGCCCGCCGCCCAGCTGTGGCTGCATGGCCATGTGCATACACCGATTGATTACCTGGCCCAGGGGCAGCACCCCGACGGCAGCCCCTGGCGCTGCCGCGTCCACGCCAACCCACTGGGCTATGCCCGCAAGGGCGAGCAAGTGCATTTCCAATCGGCCCGCAGCATCAGCCTGTAGGGTCGCGAGACCCGAAGATCATCAACTCGCTCTAAGACGGCTGCCCGCGCAAAAACATGACTTGCGTCAAGACAAAACCACAGCGGGCCGCCTAATCTGAGAGCGTTAACCTGGAGACCCTCCCATGAAAATCCTGCTCGCCGTCGACGGTAGCCCCTACACCAAAAAGATGCTGGCCTACCTGGCCACACACGAAGAATTGATTGCCAGCGCCCAGTCGTACAGCGCCATCTCGGTGCAGTCCGCCCTGCCTCCGCGCGCCCGCGCCGCGCTTGGCAAAGACACCGTGGATGCCTACTACGCCGAAGAAGCCGCCAAGGTGCTGGATCCGGTGTGTGAGTTCCTGGAGCGCCACAAGCTCAATCCCCAGCGCATCACCAAGGTCGGCCCTGCTGGCGAGCTGATCGCCAAGGAAGCCGTGGAAGGCAATTACGACCTGGTTGTCATGGGCACGCACGGCCTGGGCGCTTTGGGTAAACTGGTCATGGGTTCGGTCAGCACCCAGGTGCTGGCCAATTGCAGCGTGCCGGTGCTGCTGATCCGCTAAGCAGCTGCCACAGGCCCTGCACCCCGGTGCCAAGGCCTGCACCGCCAAAAACCTGCCATATCCCTGGCAGGTTTTTTTATGCCTTAGCCACGCCGCACGGCACGGCACGGCACGGCGGCCATGGTTTTCATCCATGGCCCCGCCTTGCAGCCAGGGGCAGACCAGGGGCGATGCCCGCAGCATGGCCATGCAGGCGCGTGCGCACCAGTCCACCACCTCTTCATGCGTGCAGGACTGGGTCTGCAGCAAGGCATCGACCATGGGGTCCACCGCCCGCGACAGCAGCATCTGCCGCGCCACCAGCAGCGGCCAATCGATATGGATATGCCCCTGCTCCTGGGCCTGGACAATCCAGGCCTCCAGCCGTCCGCACAGGCGCGCCAGGGCGGCCTGGTAGGTTTCCGAGGCCTTGAGTGCATGGCGTATTTCGGATTTGCGCTCCGGCAGCAGCGGCGCATCGGAGTTGAGCTGGGCCTGCAACACCCAGCGCACAAAGGCCTGCAGGCATTGGCTGGGCTCCAGACGCGGTGACAGGCCGTCCAGAAACTCCTGCGCCCGCTCCAGGCCGCGCACCATCACTTCACAGCACAGGTCTTCCTTGCCCTTGAAATGCTTGTAGAGCACTGCTTTGGCCATGCCTGCGGCTTCCGCCACCTGGTCCAGCGTCATGGCGTCATAGCCACGGTCACTGAGCAAGCGCGTGCATTCTTCCAGGATGGCTTCCTTGCGGGCCCGGTGCATCATGTCGCGAAAGGAGACATGGTTGAAGGGCGGTCTGTTCGTCACGGTCATTAATTTTTATCGCGTACACACAAAGTAACACTGCACCCAGAAAAAAACTATCAGACACCCACCTGAGTTTATGAACGATTGTCTTCCAGCATACTTTTAGCGTGCATTTGCAGAGCCTGTGTAAGTTGGCGCAACAAAGCGGAGTCCAAGTTCCAACAATGCCAGTACAAATCGATGGAAAGCATGGTACCTGGGGCCACATCCACCAGTCGTCCGTGTGTCAACCGTTCGCGCACCAGCAGCTCGGGCAGCACACCCACGCCCCAGCCAGCCTCCACGGCCCGCACCTGGGCTTCCGAATTGGGCAGATACAGACTCTGCAACACCACCCGTGACAGCCCCAATAGCCGGGCCACAAATTCGGCCTGCATATCGTCCTTGCGGTTGAAACACAGAAACGGCACCTGGTGAAAATTGTGGGCCTGCAGGCCCTGCGGCAAATGCTGGGCTGCATAGTCTGGAGCGGCCACCGCCACATAGCGCATGGCCCCCAGGGGCAGCACCTGGCAGCCCTGCAGCGCCTGGCCCAGCGTGGTCACGCAGCCCAGCACCGCGCCCGAGCGCAACCATTCCTGGGTGAAGTCCTGGTCATCGGTAATCACCTCCAGCGGCAGGCCGGCCTGCACCAGCGAGGTGAAGGCGTCCAGTGCCCAGGTGGCAATGCTGTCGGCATTCACGGCCACGGCCATGCTGGCCTCTGCGCTGCTGCCTGCAACATGGGGGGCCAGCTCCTGCATGTCGCGCGCCAGATCGGCCCGCAGCAAACGCAGTTGCTGCGCATGCTTGAGCAGCAACTGACCGGCACGTGTGGGCCGCAGCGGGCGGCTGCGCACCACCAGCACCGAGCCCACCTGCTCTTCCAGCGCCCGCAGCCGCTGCGACACGGCAGACTGCGTGACATGCAGGCGTTGCGCGGCCTTCTCGAAACCACCGGACTCAACAATGGCGGCCAGGCACTCCAAGGCCACCGGATCCCAATGCTGCATAGGGTCTCCTCCCCCTGTGTATATGCTTTGTATTAGCTGTTCTGATGCAACCGCATGGAATGTAATCCGGCTTGGTGACCGCCAGCGGGCAAACCACACTACGCGGCTATGAAAACCATTGTTCTCGGCGCCGGCATCATCGGCATCAGCACGGCATGGCACCTGCTTTTGCGTGGCCATGACGTCGTCGTCATTGATCGCCAGAGCGATGCCGCACTGGAAACCAGTTTTGCCAATGCGGGGCAGATTTCCGTCAGCTACTGCGAGCCCTGGGCCAATCGCGAGGCACCGCTCAAAGCGCTGAAGTGGATGTTTGACTCCCAGGCTCCTTTGTTGTTCCGTCCCCAGTTGGACTGGCAGCAATGGCGTTGGGCCCTGCAGTTTCTGGGCCAGTGCAACGACAAGGCATTTGCGCGCAATGTGCAGCAAATCGTGGCCCTGGGCGCCTACAGCCACAGCGCGCTCAAACACATGGTGGCCGACACCGGTATTCAATACCACCGCCTGGAGCGCGGCATTGCGCATTTCTACTCCAGCGCCCAGGCCTTCGAAGAGGCCGGCGAGGCTGTGGACATCATGCGCCAGCACGGCGTGCAGCGCCAGCTGGTCAGCCGCGATGAGCTGCTGCGCATAGAGCCAGCCTTCACGCCCTACCGCGACCACATCTTTGGCGGCACCTTCACCCCCACCGATGAAAGCGGCGATGCCCGTGCCTTCACCCAGCAACTGGCCGCGCTGTGCGCAGCCCGCGGCGCACAGTTTCTCTACGGCCACGACATCGTGCGCTTTGACCACGGCAGCGACGAGATCCATGGCGTGACAGTACGCCCGCTGCGAGATGACGGCCCCGGCCCCGAGCAAACGCTGACGGCCGACGCCTATGTCGTGGCCTGTGGCTCCTACAGCGCGCCGCTGCTGCGCACCGTGGGCGTGGACCTGCCCATCTACCCCGGCAAGGGCTATAGCGCCACCTTCCGCATCCTCAAGCCCAATGCCGCGCCCTTTGTGTCCTGCATAGACGACGCCCGCAAGATCGCCATGAGCCGCTTTGGCGACGAGCTGCGCGTGGCCGGCACCATCGAGCTGGGCGGCTTTGATCTGTCGCTGGACAGCCCCATCGCCCAGGCCCGCTGCCGCATGCTGAGCGAGCGCATCGAGACCATATTGCCCGGCGTCTGCGACACCCGCAGCCCCGCGCAAGGCGGCAACCCGCAGTACTGGTGCGGCCTGCGCCCGGCCACGCCCACCAACATCCCCTTCATAGGCCATACCGGCGTGGGCAAGCTGTGGGTGAATGCCGGCCATGGCACGCTGGGCTGGACCCATGGCGCCGGCTCCGGCAAGGCCATGGCGGCCCTGGTCTGCGGCGAGCGTCCGGACATGCAGTTCCACTTCCTGGGCCAGGACAGCAACGCCGCCGCCTGGCAGCAGCGCCCGCTGGAAGCCTGAACTTTTGCTCCGGTTTGCGTAGCAGCTGCTGGGCAAACCCTCACACTTTCACCGTGATTTGTTACGCAGACTGGCATAGCAAAAGCAGAACCTGCTCCTGTTTTTGCCACGCTACCATCGCGGCATGCGCCAAGACCACTATCTTTTTCTGACCGCCTCGGCCCGCCAACCCCATGTCGTGGGCAACACCGAATGGCTGGCCCGCGAGGCTGCCCGCCATCTGCCGGACGCGGTGCAGCAAACCTGGATTCAGCTGGCCCAGGAACCCATCCCCGCCTTTGTGGATGTGCGCCATAACGCTCCCGGCACTTATCCGCCTCCCGAGGGCCGCATGGCCGAGCTGCTGCAGGCCACGCTGGACGCGACCCATCTGGTGCTGGTCTGCCCGGTGTACTGGTTCAGCCTGCCCACGGCCATCAAGGCCTATCTGGACCACTGGAGCGGCTGGCTGCGCGTGCCAGGGCTGGACTTCAAGGCCCGCATGGCGGGCAAGCCCCTGTACCTGGTCAGCACCGGCGGCGAGCGCCGCAAGGCCCAGCCCTCCATCGATGCCGCCTTGCTGTGCGCCGAATTCATGGCCATGCCCTGGGGCGGTGCACTGTGGGGCAAGGGCGGTGCGCCGGACGCCGTGCAGGCCGATGCCGAGGCGGTACGGGCTGCGGCGGGGTTCTTGCAAAGCACCGCCTGAGTCGCCTGCAAGGCAGGCCGGAGCAGGCCCTTGCGCGCTGCTCCTGATAGGGGAGGCGATGCGGGTTCAGGCCCTGCGGAACCGCACCCACAGCGGGGCCATGCGGCCCACATTGGGCAGTACGGCCCAGTACACCGATAATGGTGGGCGTTGCTGTTCGTTTGATCGGCATCAAATTTTTTGTTTGTGCCACCACCGACCAGCCCCTTGCTTGCTTCTGCCGCCTTTACCTCCCGTGATTTCCGCCATGCCCTGGGCCAATTCGCCACGGGCGTGACCATTGTCACCACGGCCGATGCCCAAGGCCGCCCCGTGGGGCTCACGGTCAGCTCCTTCAACTCCGTCTCGCTGGATCCGCCGCTGGTGCTGTGGAGCCTGGGCCACCGTGCGGCCTCGCTGCCCATGTTCCAGCAATGCACGCATTACGCCATCCATGTGCTGGCGGCCGAGCAGCAGGCGCTGGCCCAGCGCTTTGCCACACGCGGGGCGGACAAGTTCGCCCACCTGGACTGGCAGCCCAGCGCCCAGGGCGTGCCGCTGATTGCCGGCGCCGCCGCCGTGTTTGAATGCACCCACCGCAGCCGCTATGACGAGGGCGACCACACCATTTTTGTGGGCCAGGTGCAGCACTGCCAGCACCTGCAGGGCGCACGCCCCCTGCTCTACCATGGCGGCCATATGTACGCCCAGCATGGCGTGCCGCCCGCGCCTTATCTAGATTGAGACGCGCACGGCACCTCCCAATAACAAAAGCCTGACTCCTTGCGGAGTCAGGCTTTTTTGTGGTCTGGACCCTGCCGCGCTCAGCGCTGGGCGTCGGGCAGCTCGATCTTCACTTCCAGCACTTCCAGGTTGTCCTGGCGTTCCAGCTGGACCTTGATGTCATTCGGGTTGATGTCCACGTACTTGGAGATCACGGCCATCAACTCCTTTTGCAGCGCCGGCAGATAGTCCGGCTGGTTGGCGCTGCCACCCACGCGCTCGCGGGCCAGGATGATCTGCAGCCGCTCCTTGGCAACCGAGGCAGATTTTTTCTTCTCGCCCAACAGCATCGAAATCAGCGACATGCCCGCTTACCTCCCACCAAAAATACGTTTGAAGAAACCGGGCTTTTGCGCATCGGTGAAGCGCATGGGCTTGTCCTCGCCCAGGAAGCGAGCCACCACATCGCCATAGGCTTCAGACACATCGCTGCCCTGAATGTGGATGGCAGGCAGGCCCTGGTTGGAAGCTTGCAGCACGGTTTCGGATTCGGGAATCACGCCGATCAGCTCGATGCGCAAAATGTCCTGTATGTCTTCCAGCGACAACATCTGCCCGTCTTCCACGCGGTTGGGGTTGTAGCGGGTGATCAGCAGATGCTCCTTGATGCTCTCGCCCCGGGTGGCGCGGTCGGTCTTGGAGCTGAGCATGCCCAGGATGCGGTCCGAGTCGCGCACGGAAGAGACTTCGGGGTTGGTCACCACCAGGGCCTCGTCGGCGTAGTGCATGGCCATCAGCGCACCGCTTTCGATGCCGGCGGGCGAATCACAGATGATGAACTCGAAGTCCATGGCGCTCAGGTCATCCAGGACCTTCTTCACGCCTTCCTGCGTCAGCGCTTCCTTGTCGCGCGTCTGCGAAGCGGCCAGCACGAACAGGTTGTCGCACTGCTTGTCTTTGATCAGTGCCTGGTTCAGATTGGCTTCGCCCTGGATCACATTGATCAAGTCATACACCACGCGGCGCTCGCAGCCCATGATCAGGTCCAGATTGCGCAGGCCGACGTCGAAGTCGATCACTGCCGTCTTGTGGCCACGCAGGGCGAGGCCGGATGCAAAGCTTGCACTGGTAGTGGTCTTGCCGACACCACCTTTGCCGGAGGTCACAACGACGATTTTGGCCATGTTTGCACTTTTCCTTAGAGACTGAATGCGTGGTTGCTTGTGAAGCGTCGAAAAAAATCTATCTACCCCGAAGCTTACAGGGATTCGATGATGATCTTCTCGCCCTCGAGACGGACCTTGGCGGGCTTGCCAGCCACATCGGCCGGCAAGGCGGAGTCAATGGCGCGGTAGACACCGGCAATGGACAGCAGCTGCGGCTCCATGCAGGTGCTGAAGATACGGGCCTCGGTATTGCCCCGCGCCCCGGCCACGGCCCGGCCACGCAAGGGTGCATAGACATGCACATTGCCATCGGCAATCACCTCAGCGCCATAGCTCACCATGCCCAGCACCACCACATCGGTGTTGCGCGCATAGACCTGCTGGCCCGAGCGCAGCGGCCGGTCGATCACCAGGGCGTTGGACAGGGGGGCCGGCACTTCGCGCACCACCTCCACCTCGCGTATGACTTCCCGCACCTCGGCGGCCGCGCTGCGTGCGGGCATGGCGTCGGGTGCCGCCATCAGGCCCACGGCATGGGCTGCCGCCATTTGCTCGGCCGATCCGCCGCGCACCGCCACCGGCTGGGTGTGGTGGCTGCGCAGCACCTGCCGCAGAGCAACAAAGTCCACGGGATCGGTGGCCTCGCGCACCTGGGTCAGGTCGATCAGCACCGGGTCATGGTCGAAAAAATCAGGGTCAGCCGCCAGGCGTTCGGCCAGTTCGACCTCCAGCACGCGGATGTTGGTGTCCTTCAGAACCACGGCCACCACGGGCAGCTGGGCGCTTCTCAGATCGAAGCTGGAACGAGCGGATTCAACGGCCATGGAGTGGATGCAGGTGTGAAGTGGGTGGTAGGGACGCCATCTCAAAGCGGCAAAGTGTACCCCGCACGCTCCATCACCGGTCACGGTACGTAACATCGCCCCGGCCTGCCAGCCATGCCGGGGGCGAGGTGGGGCCTTATGCGGTCTGCGCCTGCTGCGCCAGATAGCGCCGGGCGTAGTCGGCATACCAGGGCAGGCAGCCGGCATTGGCCATGGTGTCGGGGTTCACCACCTTGGCCAGCGGCTGGCCCTGCAGCAGTTTCTTGATGGGCAGCTCCTGCTTTTTGCCGGTCAGCGTGCGCGGAACCTCGGCCACCTGCACGATTTCGTCCGGCACAAAACGGGGGGACAGCGCGGTGCGTATGGCGGCGGCCAGGCGCTGGCGCAATGCCTCGTCCAGCACCAGGCCTTCGCGCAGCACCACAAACATGGGCATAAAGCTTTCCTTGCCCAGGTATTCCAGGTCCACCACCAGGCTGTCCAGCACCTCGGGCAAGGCCTCCACGGCGCTGTAGATCTCGCTGGTGCCCATGCGCAGGCCATGGCGGTTGATGGTGGCGTCGCTGCGGCCATAGATGGTGCAGCCGCCGTGGGCGGCTATGCGCAGCCAGTCGCCATGGCGCCACACGGCGCCGGCCTCGGCCGGTGCATCGCCCCCTCCGGGCCGGCGGCCATGGCCGGGGGCATAGCTGTCGAAATAGCTGGACAGGTAGCGGCTGCCATCCTTGTCTCCCCAGAAATACAGCGGCATCGACGGCAGGGGCTGGGTGCAGACCAGCTCGCCCACCGCATCCACCACGGGGCGGCCCTGTTCGTCCCAGGCCTCCACGGCCGCGCCCAGCTGGCGGCATTGCATCTCGCCGGCCAGCAAGGGCAGCTCGCGGTTGCCGCCGATGAAGGCGCCGCAAAAATCGGTGCCACCGGAGAGGTTGTTCCACCACATGCCGGGCGTGCCCAACTGGGCGAACTGCTCCGTGCCCCATTGCTGCACATCGGCAGGCAGGGGCGAGCCCGTGCTGCCCAGGCTGCGGACATGCGACAGATCGCCGCAGGCCGACAAATCCACCCCGGCCTTCATGCAGCCGCTGTAAAAAGCAGCGCCAGCGCCGAAGTTGCTCACACCATGGCGGGCAGCAAAGCGCCACAGCACGCCCCAATCAGGGTTGGCCTTGCTGCCGCTGGGGCTGCCGTCATAGATCACGCAGGTGGTGCCACCCAGCAGGCCGCCCACTTGCGAGTTCCACATCACCCAGCCGGTGGAGCTGTACCAGTGAAAGCGTTCGCCCCAGCTGTTGGCCTCGTAGCTGGGGCCCACATCGTTGTGCAGGCCCTTGAGGCACATGGCCACCAGCAGCATGCCGCCATGGCCGTGGACGATGGGCTTGGGCAGGCCGGTCGTTCCGCTGGAATAGACGATCCACAGCGGGTGGTCAAAGGGCAGCCATTCGGGCTCGAAGGCGGCGGTGGCGGCATCGTCGCGCGCCAGCACCTGGGCCAGGTCGGCGCTGTCCGCCACCGGCTGGGCCGCATGGGGCGAGCGCAACACCACCACATGTTGCAATGTGGGCAGCTGGGCACGCAGCGCGTTGACCACCTCGCTGCGGTCCAGCGGCTTGCCGGCGTAGTACACGCCGTCCACGGCAATCAAGGCCTTGGGTTCAATCTGCTGAAAGCGGTCCAGCACGGCCGCCGTGCCCATATCGGGAGCGCAGACACTCCACACCGCCCCCAGGCTGGCCACGGCCAGCAAGGCCACCATGGCCTCGGGAATATTCGGCAAATAAGCGGCCACGCGGTCGCCCCGGCCCACGCCCTGGGCGCGCAAATGCAGGGCCAGGGCAGCCACCTGCTGCTGCAGCGCGGGCCAGCTGAGTTCCGTCACCTGGCCCAGCTCGTTCTCGGCCACCACGGCCGGCATGCCGGCAGCATGGGCCGGCTGCACATGGCGCAGCACCTGGCGCGCATAGTTCACCTGGGCGCCGGGAAACCATTGGGCACCGGGCATGACATTGCGGGCCAGCACGGCGCTGTGGGGCGTGGGGGATTCGATGCGAAAGAAATCCCAGATGCTTTGCCAGAAAGCATCCAGCTCGGTGGTGGACCAGCGCCACAGCGCGTCATAGCTGTCAAAGCGCAGCCCATGCTGCCGGGCCAGCCATTCCTGGTAGAGGCGAATCTGGGGGATATGGGGAGGGCGGGGGGAGGAGAGCGTAGAGGCCATGCCTGCCAGCGTAGGCAGGGGCGCCAATTGTCGCCATGCTAGGAGCACCAATTGACAAAGCCATACCACCTCTGCCGCCTTGTCTGTTCTTGTCATACTTGAGGCAGTGCAAGCCCTGGCTGCGCGGATGCGTTCACAATCGCCCGGCAGCCCGAGAACCTGTTGACAGGGTTGCTTGTGTTGATTTTTTCCGTTGCCATTTGCCCATGTCCATGCACACAGACGCCCTTATCGTCGGCGCAGGCCCTGCGGGGCTCTCGCTTGCCATTTCCCTGGCCCAAGCCGGTTTGCAGGTGACGGTGCTGGAGCAGCAGGCAGCCGCAGCGCTGCAGCAACCCCAGCCCGACGGCCGCGAAATCGCCCTCACCCATCCCAGCGTGCACACCTTGCAGCGCCTGGGAAGCTGGGAGCTGCTGCAGCCCCATGAACGCGGCCAGATTCGCGAAGCCCAGATCCATGACGGCCCGGTAGGCCAACGCCCCATGCTGGCCATCGAAGCCACGGGCAGCGGCCTGGACCAGCTGGGCCATATCGTGCCCAACCACGCACTGCGCCGCACGGCCTGGGAAGTGGCCAGCCGCACCCCGGGGGTGGAGATCATCACCGAGGCCCAGGTCACCGGCGTGGCCATACACCCCACGCATGCCGAAGTGCGCTACACCCGCCAGGACCAGGGCGCGCGCTGCGAAGCGCCGGCCCTCACCGCCCCGCTGGTGGTGGCCGCCGACAGCCGCTTTTCCGCCATGCGCCGCATGCTGGGCGTGGGCGCGCAGATGACGGACTTTGGCCGCACCGTCATCGTCTGCCGTCTGCGCCACACGCTGCCGCATGAAGACATCGCCCACGAATGCTTTGGCTACGAGCGCACGCTGGCCATCCTGCCGCTGCAGCCCGACCCCGACACCGGCGAGCTGCTGTGCTCGGCCGTGATCACCACCGACTCGGCCGACGCCCAGCAGCTGATGCAGCTGGAGCCCGCCGACTTTGCGGCCCATGTGCAGCGCGAATTCCAGGACCGCCTAGGCCCCATGGAGCTGATTGGCTTGCGCCACAGCTACCCCCTGGTGGCCACCTATGCCCACCGCTTCAGCGGTGCGCGCTGGGCGCTGCTGGGCGATGCCGCCGTGGGCATGCACCCGGTGACGGCCCATGGCTTCAACCTGGGGCTGGCCGGTGTGGAACGTCTCACCGCGGCGATTCAAGGAACACGCCTGGCCGGCCAGGACTGGGGCGATGCCGCCGTGCTGCAACCCTATTCCCAGGGCCACCACCGCCATGCCTTCCCGATTTTTGCCGGCACCAACACCGTGGTGAAGCTCTACACCGACGCCCGCCCCCTGCCCCGCATCGTGCGCCAGGTGGTGCTGCAGGGCGCGCGCCATCTGCCGCCGCTCAAAGCCGCCATCGCAGCCCAGCTGACGGGTCGCAGCCCCTGGAAAATGATTCTGTCCCAGCTGCCGCCACCGCCCTGGATTGCCCGCGGCTAAATCCCTTGCATAGCAGTCACCGCTGATGCGACAAGGCTTTGCGAGTCAAAAGATTCGCAAAGCCTTTTTCAATTTGCACAGGTAGCTATCGTTTTTAGAACGCTACAGGCAGCCGGGGCGGTCCTTCGCAGCGCAGCGGGCTATGAATCCCACTCCACAAAGCATGAAGCGCTGTATGGGTGCCACAAAACGGATCACCCACCAAGATTTCAGAGCGAGAGCGCCGGCAGGATCTGCCCTTCGCAGATACCCAGGCCAATGCGGCGAAAGCCCGCGCGTTCCCCATAGGCCCGCAGCTGCACGCTGTCGCCGTCCTGCAAAAAGCTGCGCTGCTCGCCATTGGGCAGGCTCAAAGGCTGTTTGCCGCCCATGCTCAGCTCCAGCAGCGAGCCGCCCTGGCCGGCCTCGGGGCCGGACTGGGTGCCCGAGCCCAGCAGATCGCCGGGCTGCAGATTGCAGCCGTTGATGGTGTGGTGGGCAATCAGCTGCGCCAGCGTCCAATAGGAGTGGCGGAAGTTGGACTGCATCAGCCGCACATGGGGCTGGCCCTGGGCGCGCATGGCAGCAGTCTGCAGCCAGACCTCCAGCTGCAGATCCAGCCCGCCGCGTGCGCGCGTATCGGCGCTGTCCAGATAGGGCAGGGGCTGGGGGTCGCCTTCGGGGCGTACAAAGGGAATGCGGAAGGGCTCCAAGGCCTCCAGCGTCACCACCCAGGGGCCCAGGGTGGAGGCAAAGTTCTTGGCCAGAAAAGGGCCTAGCGGCTGGTATTCCCAGGCCTGCACATCGCGGGCCGACCAGTCGTTGAACAGGCTGACGCCAAAGATATGGTCCTCTGCCTGCTCCATGGGCACGGGTGTGCCCAGGGCATTCGCCTGGCTGGTGAAGATACCCAGCTCCAGCTCATAGTCCAGGCGCTGCGAGGGGCGCAGCTGCGGAACGGCTTCATCCGGGCCCTTGGTCTGGCCCAGCGGGCGGCGCACGGCCTGGCCGCTGACCACGATGGAGGACGCGCGGCCGTGGTAGCCAATCGGCACCCATTGGTAGTTGGGCAGCAGCGGGTTGTCGGGGCGGAACAATTTGCCCACCGTGGTGGCGTGGTGTATGCCGGTGTAGAAGTCGGTGTAGTCGCCTATGCGGGCCGGCAGCGTGTATTCCACCTCGGCCTGGGCCAGCAAATGGGCTTGCCACTGTGCCTGCTGGGCCGCGCCGGCGGCAAGACCGGCCGACAGCGCCTGGCGCAGGGCCACACGTGCAGGCTTGCCCCGCGCCATCAGCGCGTTCAGCGTGCCGTTTTCGGTGCCGGCCAGGGCATCGGCAGCGGCCTGGGGCAGCAGGCCGGCATCGCGCAGGGCCAGCAGGTCCACCACCTGATCGCCAATGGCCGCGCCCGGCCGCCAGGCCTCGCTGCTGCCGGCGCGGCGAAGAATAGCCAGCGGCAGGTTTTGCAGCGGAAAGTCGCAGTCCGGCGCATTCGCCGATGGGACCCAGCTTTGCAGCTGCGCGTCATGGGTGTGATCGATCAGGGGGGACATGGGCAAACTCTCGAAAAAATTACTCGGACACCATCTGCGCGGACTTGGCCACGGCACCCAGGCGCTCGTATTCACGCAGGGTCAGTGCCTGCAGATCGGCAGCGCTGGAGCTGCGCGGCGTGAAACCAGCCAGCGCCAGCTTGTCCTTGATGGCGGGGTCGGCCAGCGCCGCCACCAGGGCGGTATTCAGGCGCTGCACCACGGCTGCGGGCAGACCTGCCGGGCCGTAGACGCCAAACCAGGGCTCGACGTCATAGCCGGGCAGGCCGGCTTCGGCCATGGTGGGCACATTGGGCAGGGCGGGCGAACGCTGGCTGCCGGCCACGGCCAGGGCACGCAGCTTGCCGGCCTGGATATGGGGCAGCGAGGCGGGCAGATTGTCGAAGGCCACATTCACCTGGCCACCCAGCAGATCGTTGAGCAGCGGCGCGCTGCCCTTGTAGGGCACATGCGACCAATCGGTCTTGCTCATCTGCGCAAACAGCACGCCGGCCAGGTGCATGGAAGTGCCGGCACCGGCCGTGGAATAGGCTTCGCCCGGGTGCTTGCGCGCATGGTCCAGCAGTTGGGCCACGGTCTTCACCGGGAAGGCGGGGTTGACCTCGAGCACGATGGTGGAGTTGCCCAGCAGGCTGATGGCGCTGAAGTCCTTGCGCGGATCGAAAGGCGTCTTGCGGTAGATATGGGGGTTGAGGGCATTGGTCGAGATGGCGCCCATGCCCACGGTATAGCCATCGGGTGCGGCCTTGGCCACGGCATCCATGCCGATGTTGCCGCCCGCGCCGCCCCGGTTCTCGATGATGACGGGCTGACCCAGCGACTGCGCCATGTGGGCGCCCACGGTGCGGGCCACCAGGTCGGTGGTGCCACCGGCGGTGTAGGGCACGATGAAGCGTATGGGCTTGGACGGGAAGCTCTGCGCCCATGCGGCCGAGGTGGTGGCCAAGGTCAATGCGGCCGTGGCCATGAAAATGCGACGGGTTGTCATGTCTGTCTCCCTGAGGTTGGTTGTTGTTGGTCTGCATTCTTCGCAAGAAGGCGCCGCCTACAATCGCTTTTTCCATCAGGTGGACAAACATGGCAACGGTGGTGCTGGAACGCACATTGCGCATCCTCGATCAGCTCTCGCGCTACGACGCGCGCGGCCAGTCGCTGTCGGAGCTGGCGCGCCAGTCCGGCATTCCCCATGCCACCGTGCACCGGCTGCTGCAGGATTTGCTGGCCGCACGCCTGGTGGCCCGCGAGCCCGATGGCCGCGGCTATGTGCTGGGGCGGCTGGCCTTTGAATACGGCCTGGCCGCGCGCAGCCGCCACGATGTGGCCGGCCTGTTCACTCCCAACCTGGAGCGGCTGACGGCCGCCACCGGCTACGCGGCCTATTTGTTTGTGCGCAGCGGCACCGAGGCCGTGTGCTATGCCCACACCGCCACGCGCCGCCCCGATGCCCCCCTCACCGTCACCGTGGGCGGCCGCCGCCCGCTGGGCGTGGGCGCCGCCGGCCTGGCCCTGCTGGCGGCACAGGATGACGCCCTGGTGGAGCAGGCCCTGGCACAGCATGCCGAGGTGCTGGGCCGCTACGGCGGCCTCACTGCACCGCGGCTGCGCGAGCTGCTGGAGCAGACCCGCACCCTGGGCTATGCGCGCAGCGGCGGCTGTTTGAACACCAACACCGCCGCCGTGGGCCACACGGCCTGCGACGCCGCCGGCCAGGCCTTTGCGGCCATCAGCCTGTCCACCACCCAGGCCCGCCTCACCCACCGCGAGGCCGCGCGCCTGGATGGCCTGCTGCGCGCAGAAATCGCCGACATCACGCCGCGGATTCACTTTCACTGGAGCGACAGCGCGGCCCTGCGCTGAAGCGCTTGGCAAAGCGGGCAGGCGCGCAATGTCTGCTCAATCCTCCCCTTCCTGCACCCTCCCCGGCAACACCAGCTTGCCCTCCCGCATGGCTTGCAGCAGCAGGTGAGGGGTGGTGCAGATATGGGCTTCCAGGGCCAGAGCCGCACGCGCCTCCTGGCCGGCCATGGCCAGTTCAAAGATCTCGGTGTGCTCGGCATGCACATCGCGCGTCAGCGATGGCAGGCCCATGGCGTAGCAGCGGTAGCGCTCGCTGTGGCGCGCGAGCACGCGCAACACCTTGACCGTCCACTGCGATGCATGACCGGCCAGCAGGCTGTCGTGAAAGCGCACGTTCAAGGCCTCCCATTGGCGCCGATTCTCGCTGGACAGGGGCTGCTCGGCCGCAGAAAGCTCCTCGTAGCTGGCCTGCAGCTGGGCGCGCCAGGCCGCATCGCCATGGCGTATGGATTCGCGCAGGGCATGGGTTTCGATGTGCACGCGCAGGCGGGTGATGTCCTGCAGATCGTCCATGGCGATGGGCGAGACGCGAAAGCCGCGCTGGCCTTCGGCAGTGACCAGGGCGTCGCTGACCAGGCGCGTCAAAGCCTCGCGCAGCGTGCCCGCACCCACACCATAGGCCTGGCGCAAATGCTCTATGCGCAGCTTGCTGCCGGGCAGCAGCTGGCCTTCGATGATGTCGGTGCGCAGCTGCGCATAGGTTTGCTCGGTCAGGGTGCGCGATGCGCCGCCATCCGGAGCGTCGATGTCTGCATGCAGCAGCTGCTGTACAAAGGATTTTTTGGCCATGCTCACTCTCTTGAATCGGTAGCGCCTTCGCTGCGTTCTCTGATGCGCGAGAGCCGGTAGCTGAGCTGGGGACGTGTCATGCCCAGGGCACGGGCTGCGGCCGCGAGATTGCCACCCGCGCGGCGCACGGCCTCTTGCAGCAGGCCGTCTTCCAGCGCCTCCAGGGACAAGCCCTGGTTTTGCATGCTGTCATAGAGGCTGGCCGTGCGCGGGTCGCCGTCCACGCTGCATGCCTGGGCCAAATGGCCCTGGGCGTCGATGGTGGTCTGGCCGTTGTCCGTCCATTGGGGGAACAGACAGGCCACATCGATGAGCTCGCCAGGCGGCGTGAGAATGAGACCGCGCTCCACCAGGTTCTCCAGCTCGCGCACATTGCCGGGCCAGCTGTGGCCGCGCAACGCGGTCAGCGCACGGTCGCTGAGGCCCGCAACGGGCTTGCCATGCAGGGCCGAATATTTCTGCAGCAAATGCATGGCCAGCAGCTCGATGTCGTCCACGCGCTCGCGCAGCGCCGGGATGTGGATGGGGTAGACGTTGAGGCGGTAGAGCAGGTCGCGCCGAAAGCGGCCCTGCTCCACGGCTTTTTCCAGATCGACGTTGGTGGCCGCAATCACGCGCACATCGACCTGGGTGCTGCGGTGGCCGCCCAGGCGCTCCACCTCGCCACTTTGCAGCACGCGCAGCAGCTTGGCCTGGGCAGCCAGGGGCAGCTCCCCCAACTCGTCCAGCATCAGCGTGCCGCCATGGGCACGTTCAAAGCGGCCTATGCGCGTGGCCGTGGCACCGGTGAACGCGCCTTTCTCGGCACCGAACAGCTCACTCTCAATGAGGTCTGCAGGCAGGGCCGCGCAGTTCACCGCCACAAAGGGTTTGTCGGCCCGGGGGCTCATAGCGTGCAGGGCGCGTGCAAAGCGCTCCTTGCCCACGCCAGTCTCGCCGGTGAGCAACACCGTGACCTGGGTGGGCGCGGCCTTGGACAGCAGCTCCAGTGCGCCCTGGAAGGCCCGCGAATGCCCCAGCAGCGGCCCCTGGTTGTCGCTGGGGGCCAGCCCGGTGCGCAAGGCCTCGACCTGGGACTGCAGCTCATCCAGGCGGACCAGCATGGAGTCGGGGTCGTAGTCGCGCGCGATCTGCTCGCCATCGGGCCACTCATGCTGAAAACGGCCTTCTATGCGGCAGTGCTCATGCCCACAGGTGGCGCATTGCATTTCCTTGAAAAAAACGGGGCGGCGGAAAAAAGCGCTGGAATAACCCGAGGCATAGCCCAGCAGCATCCAGCAGGAAGGCTGGTCCTGCGGCCCCCACTCGCGCAAATGGATTTCCGCTTCCCAGCTGTGCTCCCAGCGCACCACGCAGCGAAAGCGGCCGGCCTCTTCATCGGCCTCGAAGATTTCCGGCGTGGCGCGCACCGCGCCCTCCAAGCGGTGCAGCTGGGGGCCCACGGCAAACATCTCGAACAGGCTGGCCGTGGGCCGGATCTGGCGGGCCAGCAGCGCATCGCGCTCGCCTGCGGCATAGCCGGCGCGCAGCAGCAAGCGCCGCGTGTGGTCGGGCCCCATGGTGTTCATCATCTCGCGGCGCAAGGCATGCAGCGAGGCCAGATGCAAAAGCAGCATGCGCTGGCCCGAGAGCCAGATCAGCCCGTCTTCGGTGGAAAAACGGACCAGGCTGCGCAAGTCGGCATCGGAGGGCAGGGCGGGAATGGGCTGTGACATTTCCAAACTATCGATAAAACCATGCATCCCGGCTAGAGGATTGACCCGCATCAAACGCATTGTTCGGGCAGCAATCAGTTCATGAATTGCGAACCCCCAGCCTTGGGTGTTGATGATTTGATCATGCTGCACTGCATTAGGCGAAGGGACTGCGGCACCCAATCCCTAGGGTTTGCCCGAAACCTGGCACGCCAAAGCGCGCGGCCAAGCGCACAAATTTAGGGAGTAACCCTAGATTTATCGATATTCCAGCGATCTGGCATGGGCCGTGCAACAGCTAGGCCAACAACCCGCCAGGAGCCCCGCATGGAAACACCCCACCTCGACCTTCCCGTCTGCGACCTCACACGCCGCTCGGTGCGCGTGCTGCAAAAGCGTGCCAATGGCTTTGTGGACTTCGAGTTTTCCGTGGGCTGGCCCGAGCTCACGGTGGAACTCGCCATGACCGAGGCCGACTTCCAGGCCTTCTGCCACACCCAGAAAGCCACCGTGCTCTGAGGCGGCCACCCGCTTTCGCATCCCACGACCACACAGGAGACAAGCCCATGAACATCGAGCTTTCGGCGCGCGAAATACAGCCGCTGCGCAACACCTTTGCCCGCGTGGCGGCCTACACGGGGGACAAGCCCGCGTCGCGCTATCTGGAGGCCACGCTGGGCGTGCAGCCCACACACCACTTCCACTACCGGCCGCTGTGGGAGCCCGAGTTCGAGCTGTTCGACACCGGCCGCACCGCGATCCGCATGGCCGACTGGAATGCACTGCGCGATCCGCGCCAGTACTACTACGCCACCTGGACCATGGCCCGCGCCAAGCAGCAGGAAGCCGTGGAGGCCAGCTACCAGTTCGTGGAGTCGCGCGGCCTGGCCGGCAAGATGCCCGACGGCCTGCGCGCCAAGGTCTGCGAGGTGCTGATGCCGCTGCGCCATGTGGCCTGGGGCGGCAATATGAACAACAGCCAGATCTGCTCGCGCGGCTACGGCACGCCCTTCACGGCCCCGGCCATGATGCATGCCATGGACCACCTGGGCGTGGCCCAGTACCTCACGCGCCTGGGCTTGGTCATGGACGAGCCCGGTGTGCTGGAAGCCGGCAAGAACGACTGGATGCAGCACCCGGCCTGGCAGCCGCTGCGCCATCTGGTCGAAGACCTGCTGGTGGTGCAAGACCCCATGGAGCTGTTCGTGGCCCAGAACATGGCCCTGGACGGCCTGCTGTACCCGCTGATCTACAGCCATTTCGTGGACGACGACGTGGCCGTCCAGGGCGGAACGGCCGTGGCCATGCTCACCTCCTTCATGCCCGAGTGGCATGCCGAGACCGCGCGCTGGATCGATGCCGTGGTCAAGGTCGCCGCCGCCGAATCCGACGCCAACCGCGCCCAGCTCTCACGCTGGTACCTGGCCCATGCCGACCATGCCGGCGTGGCCCTGGCCCCTGTGGCCGAACTCGCCCTGGGCGAACGCGGCGCCACCGCGCTGAACGAAGTCCGCCAAAGCCTGGATGCCCGTGCCCGCAAGGCCGGCCTCGATATCTGAGCGCAGGAAGTTGCAAATGAACCAAGCTAGCAGCCCCACGGTTTCCAAGGTGTTCATCGCCTTTCAGGACAACGAGGAATCGCGCCCTGTGGTGGACGCCATCCTCGCCGACAACCCCCATGCCCAGGCCGTGCACTCGCCGGGTCTCGTGAAGATCGACGCCCCGGGCCGCCTGGTCATACGCCGCGCCAGCATCGAAGAGCAGACCGGCCGCCCCTACGAGCTGCAGCAGATCCAGATCAACCTGGTCACGCTGTCCGGCCATGTGGATGAGGACGACGACGAGTTCTCCCTCAGCTGGAACCACTAAGCACGGCTCGCACAGCGCAGGCCATCACCCATCACGCCATCCAAGGAGACACCATGGACGCACCCGTAATCAAGAAAAAGCTGGGCCTCAAGGACCGCTACACCGCCATGACTCGCGGCCTGGGCTGGGAGACCACCTACCAGCCCATGGACAAGGTCTTCCCCTATGACAAGTTCGAGGGCATCAAGATCCACGACTGGGACAAGTGGGAAGACCCCTTCCGCCTGACCATGGACGCCTACTGGAAGTACCAGGGCGAAAAAGAGAAAAAGCTCTACGCCGTCATCGAGGCCTTTGCCCAAAACAACGGCCAGCTCGGCGTGGCCGACGCACGCTACATCAACGCGCTCAAGCTGTTCATCCAGGGCGTGGTGCCGCTGGAGTACTACGCCCACCGTGGCTTTGCGCACGCGGGCCGCCACTTCACCGGCCCCGGCGCACGCGTGGCGGCGCAGATGCAGTCCATTGACGAGCTGCGCCATTTCCAGACCGAAACCCATGCGCTGTCGAACTACAACAAGTACTTCAACGGCATGCACAGCTCCACCCACTGGTTCGACCGGGTCTGGTATCTGTCCGTGCCCAAGTCCTTCTTCGAAGACGCGCTGAGTGCCGGCCCCTTCGAGTTCCTCACGGCCGTGAGCTTCTCGTTCGAATATGTGCTCACCAACCTGCTGTTCGTGCCCTTTATGTCGGGGGCAGCGCACAACGGCGATCTGTCCACCGTGACCTTTGGCTTCTCGGCGCAAAGCGATGAGTCGCGCCACATGACGCTGGGCATCGAATGCATCAAGTTCATGCTGGAGCAGGACCCGGGCAACGTGCCCATCGTGCAACGCTGGATCGATAAATGGTTCTGGCGCGGCTACCGCGTGCTGACCCTGGTGGCCATGATGCAGGACTACATGCTGCCCAAGCGTGTGATGAGCTGGAAGGAAGCCTGGGAGATGTACGCCGAGGAAAACGGCGGCGCCCTGTTCCGCGACCTGGCGCGCTACGGCATCCGCGAGCCCGAGGGCTGGAAGCAGGCCTGCGAAGGCAAGGATCACATCAGCCACCAGGCCTGGAACATCTTCTACAACTACACGGCGGCCGCGCCCTTCCACACCTGGGTGCCCGGCGAGCAGGAGATGCAGTGGCTGTCCGAGAAATACCCGGACACCTTCGACAAGCACTACCGCCCCCGCCTGGAGCACTACCGTGCCGAGCAGCAGGCCGGCAAGCGCTTTTACAGCAAGACCCTGCCCATGCTGTGCACCACCTGCCAGATCCCCATGGGCTTCACCGAGCCTGGCGACGCCACCAAGATCTGCTATCGCGAGTCGGACTACGAAGGCAGCAAATACCACTTCTGCAGCGACGGCTGCAAGCATGTGTTCGACCACGAGCCCGAAAAATACGTGCAGTCCTGGCTGCCCGTGCACCAGATCTACCAGGGCAATTGCTTCAAGCCCGATGTCGACCCCACGGCCGAAGGCTTTGATCCGCTGGCCGCCGTGCTGGACTGGTACGGCCTGCAGTTTGGCCGTGACAACCTCGACTTCGAAGGGTCGGAGGACCAGCGCCACTTCGCGGCCTGGCGCGGCGATCCACCGCCGCCCTCCGCTTCCGCCAACGCCAGCCAGGAGGCCCAGCCATGAGCGTCATCGCACTCCAGCCCTACCGCTTTCCCGCCAAGGATGTGCGCGAGAACTTTCCTGCGCCCCTGCTCTACATCGGCTGGGAAGACCACCTGATGTTCTGCTCGCCCGTGGCCCTTCCGCTGCCCGCCGACATGCCTTTCGGTGCCTTGCCCCAGGCCGTGCTGCCCGGTGTCTATGGCGCACACCCCGACTTTGCCCGCATCGACTGGAGCGCGGTGCAGTGGTTCAAGTCGGGCCAGCCCTGGTCACCCGATCCCTCCAAATCGCTGGAGGACAACGGCCTGACACACAAGGACGTGATCCGCTTTCGGACGCCGGGCCTGACCGGTATCCAGGGGTCTTGTAGCTGAAAACGGGGCAGCGCTCACGGCAGCACTTCGGTCGTTGCCGTGAGACAGAGCAAGAGCGAGACGATATGAGCTATCAACTGACGTTAGAACCCCTGGGCACCTCCATTGAAGTGGAGGAAGGCCAGACCCTGCTGGACGCCGCGCTGCGCCAAGGCATTTACATTCCCCATGCCTGCGGCCATGGTCTGTGCGGCACCTGCAAGGTCCAGGTCTGCGACGGCGAGGTCGACCACGGCGCGGCCAATCCCTTTGCGCTGATGGACATGGAGCGCGATGACGGCATGACGCTGGCCTGCTGCGCCACGCTGCAGTCCGATGCCACCATCGAGGCCGACTTCGAGGACGAGCCCGACGCGCAAATCATTCCCATGCGCGACTTTGCCGCCACCGTGGTGCGCATCGTCGATCTCACCCCCACCATCAAGGCCTTGCACCTGCGTCTGGACCAGACTATGCGCTACCAGGCCGGCCAGTATGTGCAGCTGCAGATACCGGGACTGGATGCCGAGCAGGGCAGCTCGCGCGCCTTCTCCATTGCCAATGCGCCCGGTGCCGACGGTTGTGCCCAGGAGATCGAGCTGAATGTGCGCCTGGTGCCGGGCGGTGCAGGCACGACCTGGCTGCACCAATCATTGAGCGAAGGCGACCGCCTGCAGCTGGCCGGGCCTTACGGCCGTTTCTTTGTGCGCCATTCGGCACGCCAGCCCATGGTCTTCATGGCCGGAGGCTCGGGACTGTCCAGCCCGCGCGCCATGATTTTGGAGCTGCTGGCCAGCGGCTGCGAACAGCCCATCACCCTGGTCTACGGCCAGCGCTCACGCGAGGAGCTGTACTACGACAGCGAGTTCCGCGCCCTGGCCGCGCAGCACCCGCATTTCACCTATATCCCTGCCCTCTCGGGCGAGGACTGCGGTGATTGGCAAGGCGCACGCGGCTTTGTGCACGAGGCCGCACAAGCCCATTTCGCCAGCGGCTTTGCGGGCTGCAAGGCCTATTTGTGCGGCCCGCCGCCCATGGTCGAGGCCTGTATTTCCACCCTCATGCAGGGCCGGCTTTTCGAGCGCGACATCTACACCGAGAAATTCCTCTCGGCCGCCGATGTGCAAGGCGCACGCAGCCCACTGTTCAGGCGCGTGTGAGATGGCTATGGCTGGCCCATTCCCTCCCACGAGCCGCGTGCAGGTGCGCATAGAGCAAACCGGCGACAGCTATGCCTGCGGCACCGAGGAAAGCCTGCTGTCTGGCATGTTGCGCCTGGGGCGCAAAGGCATTCCCGTGGGCTGCATCAACGGCGGCTGCGGAGTCTGCAAGGTGCGCGTGCTCCAGGGCGCGGTGCGCCACCTGGGCCCCGTGAGCTGCGCCCATGTGAGCGATCAGGAGCGCGACCAGGGCTACACCCTGGCCTGCCGCGTGGCCCCGCTGGAAGCCGTGTGCCTGGAAGTCACCCAGCGCCTGCGCAAACCTTTTTTTCTGGGAGCGCCACCACCACGCGCTTCCTCAAGCCCCACAACCCACGACACACCAACAACCAACTGAAGGAGACAAACATGGGTGTAATGCGAATCGGCCACGCCAATCTGCGCGTGATGGACATGGATGCCGCGCTCAAGCACTACGAGAACGTGCTGGGCATGAAGGTCACGCTGCGCGACGCGGCGGGCAATGTCTATCTCAAGTGCTGGGACGAATGGGACAAGTACTCCCTCATCCTCACGCAAAGCGACCGCGCAGGCCTCAACCATGTGGCCTACAAGGTCCAGAACGATGCCGACCTCGACAACCTGCAGGCACGCATCGAAGCCTGGGGGGTGAAGACCACCATGCTGCCCGAAGGCAGCCAGCCCACGGTGGGCCGCATGCTGCAGTTCAATCTGCCCAGCGGCCATGAAATGCGCCTGTACGCCAAGAAGGAATGTGTGGGCACGGATGTGGGCTCCCTGAACCCCGATCCCTGGCCCGATGGCCTCAAGGGCGCGGGTGCGCACTGGATAGACCACTGCCTGCTGATGTGCGAGATGAACCCCGAGGCGGGCATCAACACCGTGGAGGACAACACCCGCTTCATGGCCGAGTGCCTGGACTTCTTCCTGACCGAGCAGATTCTGGTGGGCCCCGAAGGCACTATGCAGGCCGCAACCTGGATGGCGCGCTCCACCACGCCGCACGACATCGCCTTTGTGGGCGGCCCCACCTCGGGCCTGCACCACATCGCCTTCTTCCTGGACTCCTGGCACGACGTGCTCAAGGCCGCCGACGTCATGGCCAAGAACAAGGTGCGCATCGACGTGGCCCCCACGCGCCACGGCATCACGCGCGGCGAGACGATTTACTTCTTCGACCCCAGCGGCAACCGCAACGAAACCTTTGCCGGCCTGGGCTATCTGGCCCAGCCCGATCGCCCCGTGACCACCTGGAGCGAGGACCGTCTGGGAAGCGGCATTTTCTATCACACGGGTGAGCTCGTGGCTTCGTTCACGGATGTGTACACCTGAAAGGGAACACCCCCTGAGTCGCTTCGCGCCTTCCCCCCGCTCTCGCACCGCTGCGCGCTGCGGGCAGGGGGACGCTGCCAGCGCTGCGGGGCGGCCCTTGCGCGGCAGCCCTGATATGGGCCGCGCCAGTTTTTGGCGCAGCGCCCCTGCACAGCCCCATGGACCCCGAGACATCTGTGAACCCACAAGAAAGATAGAAATGAACCACAAGATTGCATCTGCTGCCCTGGCCCTGTTGGGCACGCTGGCAGCCACGGCCGTGCAGGCCGAAGGCCATTACGTTCCCGGTGTGGAGGGCATGCAAGGCCCCAGCGTGCCGCCGCCCGGCATGTACTACCTGGGCTATATGGTGAACTACAACATCAATGACTTCCGCGCGCCGGGGAGCAGTGACAACCTGCCCGGCCACAACCGTGGAACCGTGACGGCCCTGGCCAACCGCTTTGTCTGGATCACCAACTACAAGCTGCTGGGCGCCGACTACGGCATGGAAGCCATCGTGCCGGTAATGCGCACCTCGCTCACGGTGAATGCCGCCGGCATTTCCGACAGCCGCTCGGGTGTGGGCGACGTCTACCTGGGCCCCCTGGTCCTGGGCTGGCACGGCCCGCAGTGGGACGCCGTGGCCGGTGCCGGTATCTGGCTGGATACGGCCAGCAGCCGCGATCCGGCCTCACCGGGCAAGGGCTACAAAAGCACCATGCTCACCGGCGGTCTGACCTATTACTTCGACGCGGCCAAGACCATTTCGGCCTCGGGCCTGATGCGCTTCGAGCGCAACGGCAAGAACGATATGGGCTTTCGCAATGGCAACCAGGTCACGCTGGAATGGGGTCTGGGCAAAAGTTTCGGCGCTGTGCAAGCCGGCATCGTGGGCTATAGCCAATGGCAGATCAGCGATGACAAAGGCCCGGGCACAACGAGCAAGCATTCCGCGCGCCACGCCGTGGGGGCCGAGCTGGTCTACCCGGTGCCGGGTGCGGGCGTGTTCCTCAAGGGCGCGGTCTACAAGGAAGTGAGCGCCACGGCCGGCACAGGTGCCCTGCCCAAGGGGTCGCTGGTGCGCTTCACCTTGGTAAAAGCTTTTTGAGGAGGCCTGCCATGCCGGACTCCCTGATGGCTTCCCAACCCGTGATCCGCACCGAAGCCGCCTTGCGTGCCGTGGGTGCGGCCGTGGCCAAGGCCGTGGAATTGGGCGTGCATGTCAACGTGGCCGTGGTGGATGCGGCCGGGGTGCAGGCCGCGTTTGTGCGCATGACGGGTGCTCCCCTGCATTCCATGGACATTGCCACGGACAAGGCCTATACGGCCGTGAGCTTTGGCCTGGCCACGGGCCAGTGGCATGAGGCCCTGGCCCAGCATTCGCCAGCCGTGCGCCAGGGCCTGGCCCTGCGTCCACGCTTTGTGGGCTTTGGTGGCGGGCTGCCCATGGTGGTGGACGGCGCACGCATTGGCGGTATCGGGGTGTCCGGTGGCAGCGAGCAGCAGGACGAGATCATTGCAGGCGCCGGTCTGCAGGCCCTGGGCCTGGGCAAGGACCAGCAAGGTGGCTGAAACCTGGCGTCTGCCTACCCTTTCAGGTCGAGGCTTTGTCCTGGCCTGGAAAGGTGCGCACCACGTCCAGAAAGGCCGCCAGCAGCGGCGATGCATCGTCGCTGCGGTACAGGCAGCTGAGCTCGATGTCGCGCAAATGGCGCGAGCGCAGCGGCCGGTATTCCACACCCGGCAGGCGCAGGCTGGTGGCCGAGCGCGTGGTGATGCAGGCACCAAACCCGCCCGCCACCAAGGCCACGCAGGTCAGCACATCTTCCACGGACTGGGCCACGTTCAGGCGCAGGCCCTCGCGGTGGAAGGCATTGCTGACCTCCTGGGCCAGACCGTGCAGCGAGAGATTGGGGTAGAGGATCATGGGCTCGTTGTCGAGCTCGGACAGCGCCACCTCCTCGCGCGCGCACAGCCTGTGCGTGGCCGGCAGGCCCACGACCAGGGCCTCCTTGAGCACGGTCTGCACGCCTATGCCTGGCTCGGCGGGCACCAGACGGTTGAAGCCAATGGTGATTCTGCGTTCGCGCAGCGCCTGCAGCTGCTCGTCCTTGGTCAGGTTGTGCAGCTCGATGCGCACCTCCGGCCTGGCCTGGTGAAACGCGGCCAGCAGGCGCGGAATCACATCCAGCACGCCGGAACCAAAAATCCCCACATCCAGCTGTCCCGTCAGCCCCTGACCGGCTCTTTGCGTGCGCTCGCGGGCGCGCTGGGCCAGCGACAGGATGTTGGGCACCTCGTCCAGCAAGGCCTGGCCGGCCGCGGTCAGCTCCACGCCCTTGGGCGTGCGCACAAACAGGCTGGTGCCCAGCGCTTCTTCTATGCCCCGTATCTGGCGCGTCAGCGGCGGCTGGGCCATGTGCAGCCGGGCCGCGGCCCGGCCGAAATGCAGCTCCTCGGCGAGCGCCAAAAAGTACTTCATCTGCCTCAAGTCCATGGGGCGGCTCCTTCATACCTTGCAGGTATTGATTTTAGAAAATTCAGTATTGGACAGTATTGAACACCGTATTTATCGTTGCTGCAAAAGCATGCGTGACAGGAAAGAAACCATGAAAGACATCCAGAACTTCATCAACGGCGCCTACGTGGCCACGGGGCGCAGCTTCGACAAGCACTCTCCGCTCACGGGCCAGGTCATTGCCAAGGTGCATGAGGCCGGCCGCAGCGAAGTCGATGCCGCCGTGGCCGCCGCGCGCGCCGCATTGAACGGCCCCTGGGGCCGCATGAGCGTGGCCGAACGCGTGGAAAAGCTCTATGCCGTGGCCGATGGCATCAACCGCCGCTTCGAGGAATTCCTGGCCGCCGAATGCGCGGACACGGGCAAGCCGCGCAGCGTGGCCAGCCATATCGACATCCCGCGCGGCGCGGCCAACTTCAAGATCTTTGCCGACGTGGTCAAGAACGTGCCCACGGAGTTCTTCGAGATGGCCACCCCCGATGGGCGCGGTGCCATCAACTACGGCCATCGCGGCCCCGTGGGCGTGGTCGGGGTGATCTGCCCCTGGAACCTGCCCCTGCTGCTGATGACATGGAAGGTAGGCCCGGCCCTGGCCTGCGGCAACACCGTGGTGGTCAAGCCATCGGAAGAATCGCCACAGACCGCAGCCCTGCTGGGTGAAGTGATGAACGAGGCCGGCATTCCGCCCGGTGTGTACAACGTGGTCCATGGCTTTGGCCCGGGCTCGGCGGGTGAGTTCGTCACCAGCCACCCCGGCGTGGATGCCATCACCTTCACCGGAGAGACGCGCACGGGTGAAGCCATCATGAAGGCGGCGGCCAAGGGCGCACGCCCCGTGAGCCTGGAGATGGGGGGCAAGAACGCCGCCATTGTCTTTGCCGATTGCGACTTCGATGCCGCCATCGAAGGCACGTTGCGCTCGGCCTTTGTCAACAGCGGCCAGGTCTGCCTGGGCACGGAGCGCGTCTATGTGGAACGCCCCCTCTACGAGCGCTTTGTGGCCGAGCTGAAAAAGCAGGTCGAGGGCTGGAAGATCGGCCTGCCCGAAGACGCCGACACCAAGCTGGGCCCGCTGATCAGCAAGGAACACCAGGCCAAGGTGCTGTCGTATTACCAGCTGGCAGTGGAAGAAGGCGCCACCGTGGTCACGGGTGGCGGCGTGCCCGATATGGGCGCCCAGCATGCGGGCGGTGCCTGGGTGCAGCCCACGATCTGGACGGGCCTGCCCGAGACGGCACGCGTCATCAAGGAAGAGATCTTCGGCCCCTGCTGCCATATCGCCCCCTTCGATACCGAAGAAGAGGTGCTGACCAAAGCCAACGACAACGAATACGGCCTGTCCTGCGCCATCTGGACGCGCGACCTGGCCCGCGCCCACCGCACGGCCCAGCGCATGCAGGTCGGCCTGTCCTGGGTCAACAGCTGGTTCTTGCGCGATCTGCGCACGCCATTTGGTGGCTCCAAGCAATCGGGCATAGGCCGCGAGGGCGGCGTGCATTCGCTGGAGTTCTATACCGAGCTGAAGAACGTTTGCATCAAGCTTTGACCCCCTGAGCGGCTGCGCCGCTTCCCCCTCTCTGGCGCTACGCGCCGGAGGGGGACGACACCGGCGCGGCGGGGCGGGGCGGCCCTCGCGCGATGTCTCTGAGTTGGGGTGCGCTGGTTCAAGCGCTGCGCCCTGGCCAGGGGCCTGAGTTGCCAGCATCACGACTTTTCCCTTCTTTGTTTTTTGTGAGCCTTTCCTATGAACACTGAACTGCAGCACTCCCTGGGCGACGAGCTGTATGCGGCCCTGCGCGAATGCAAGGTGGTCGAGCCTTTGACCAACCGCCATCCCGACATCAGCATCGATGACGCCTACGCCATACAGCAGCGCATGCTGGCGCGTCGCCTGGAGGCCGGTGAGCGCGTGGTGGGCAAAAAAATCGGCGTCACCTCCAAGGCCGTGATGGACATGCTGGGCGTGTTTCAGCCCGACTTTGGCTGGCTCACCGATGGCATGGTCTTCAACGAGGGCGAGGCCGTGCCGGCGAGCAGCCTGATACAGCCCAAGGCCGAGGGAGAGATCGCCTTTTTGCTCAAGAAAACCCTCAAAGGTCCGGGCGTGACGGCTGCCGATGTGCTGGCTGCCACCGAGGGCGTGGTGGCCTGCTTCGAGATCGTCGACTCCCGCATCCGTGACTGGAAGATCAAGATCCAGGACACGGTGGCCGACAACGCCAGCTGCGGCGTCTTTGTGCTGGGCGATCGCCTGGTCGACCCGCGTGATGTGGATCTGGGCACCTGCGGCATGGTGCTGGAGAAAAACGGCGAGATCGTGGCCACGGGCGCAGGCCGCGCAGCCCTGGGCCACCCTGCCAATGCCGTGGCCTGGCTGGCCAACACCCTGGGTGCCCACGGCATCGCACTGGAGGCCGGCGAAGTCGTGCTCTCCGGCTCGCTGGCCGCCATGGTGCCGGTCAAGGCCGGGGACAACCTGCGCGTTTCCATCGGCGGCATCGGCGGTTGTTCCGTACGGTTCATATGACCCCCTGAGTCGCTTCGCGCCTTCCCCCTGAAATAGGGAGACAGAGGGACGATGCCCTCGCTGCGGGGCGGCGCGGCCGGCGTAGGCCCTTGCTCGGCGTCTCTGACCTAGAGCGCGCCGGTATCCGAGGCTGCTGGCCAGCCTAAGAAATTCCTGAGGAGACAAAAGAGATGAAAAAAATCAAATGCGCGCTGATAGGGCCGGGCAATATCGGCACCGATCTGCTGGCCAAGCTGCAGCGCAGCCCCGTGCTGGAGCCGGTGTGGATGGTGGGCATAGACCCCGATTCCGATGGTTTGAAGCGGGCGCGTGAAATGGGCATCAAGACCACGGCCGAGGGCGTGGATGGACTGCTGCCGCATATGCAGGCCGATGGCGTGCAAATCGTGTTCGACGCCACCAGCGCCTATGTCCATGCCGAGAACTCGCGCAAGGTCAACGAACAGGGCGCACTGATGATCGACCTCACACCTGCAGCCATAGGCCCTTTCTGCGTACCCCCGGTCAACCTCATGCAGCACCTGGGCAGCGGCGCCATGAATGTGAACATGGTCACCTGCGGGGGCCAGGCCACCATCCCCATGGTGGCAGCGGTGAGCCGCGTGCAGGCCGTGGCCTATGGCGAGATCGTGGCCACCGTGTCCTCCAAGTCCGTGGGGCCGGGCACGCGCAAGAACATTGACGAATTCACGCGCACCACGGCAGGTGCGGTGGAGAAGGTGGGCGGCGCCAAAAAAGGCAAGGCCATCATCGTCATCAACCCGGCCGAACCCCCTTTGATGATGCGCGACACCGTGCATTGCCTGACCGAGGACGCGCCCGACCAGACCGCCATCACGGCCTCCATCCACCAGATGCTGGCCGAGGTGCAGAAATACGTGCCCGGCTACCGCCTGGTCAACGGCCCGGTGTTTGACGGCAAGCGCGTCTCCGTCTTCCTGGAGGTCGAAGGTCTGGGCGACTACCTGCCCAAGTACGCGGGCAATCTGGACATCATGACCGCCGCCGCCGCGCGCACGGCCGAGATGTTTGCCGAACAAATGCTGGCCGGCAAGCTCACGCTGGCTCCCGTGGCCGCCTGAAGGAGACAAGACATGACGACACTCAAAGGCAAGAAGATCACCGTCCACGACATGACGCTGCGTGACGGCATGCACCCCAAGCGCCATTTGATGACGCTGGAACAGATGAAAAGCGTGGCCCAGGGCCTGGATGCGGCCGGCGTGCCACTGATCGAGGTCACGCATGGCGACGGCCTGGGCGGCGCCTCGGTGAACTACGGCTTCCCCGCACACAGCGACGAGGAATACCTGTCCACCGTGATCCCGCTGATGAAACAGGCCAAGGTTTCGGCTCTGCTGCTGCCCGGCATTGGCACCGTCGACCACCTGCAGATGGCGCATGCGCTGGGCGTGTCCACCATCCGCGTGGCCACACATTGCACCGAGGCCGATGTCAGCGAGCAGCACATCACCCAGGCACGCAAGCTGGGCATGGACACCGTGGGCTTTTTGATGATGGCGCATATGAACAGCGCCCAGGGCCTGGTCACGCAGGCCAAGCTCATGGAAAGCTATGGCGCCAACTGCATCTATGTGACCGACTCGGCAGGCTATCTGCTGCCCGACCAGGTCAAGGAACGCATTGCCGCCGTGCGCGCCGCACTCAAGCCCGAGACCGAGCTGGGTTTTCACGGCCACCACAACCTGGCCATGGGCGTGGCGAACTCCATCGCTGCCGTGGAGGCCGGCGCCAACCGCATCGATGCTGCGGCTGCGGGCCTGGGCGCCGGGGCGGGCAACACGCCCATGGAAGTGCTGGTGGCCGTATGCGACCGCATGGGGATTCAGACCGGCGTCGATGTCTGGAAGATCCAGGATGTGGCCGAAGACCTGGTCGTGCCGCTGATGGACTTCCCCATCCGCGTGGACCGCGACGCGCTGACCCTGGGCTATGCCGGCGTGTACGGCAGCTTTTTGCTGTTCGCCAAGCGGGCCGAGAAGAAGTACGGCATTCCCGCACGCGATCTGCTGGTCGAACTGGGCCGGCGCGGCATGGTCGGCGGCCAGGAAGACATGATCGAAGACACGGCGCTGACCATGGCCCGTGCGCGCGGTCTGCAGGTCGCCTGAAGGCACGGCCATGGCACGGGTGCTTGCTGCGATTTCTGCACTCCTCCTGGCCTCTCTGGCATGGCCTGTGTGGCCTGTGCCATGGGCCTGGTTGCGTGAGGCAGCCCTGCTGGGCCTGGTGCTGCTGTGTCTGGCCGCACTGGCCAGCTGGGGTGGCCCGCGTACGCGGCGCACGCGCGCTGTGGCCCAGGCGCTGGCCCGGGTGGACCGGCATGCGCAGGACGTGGCGGTCAACAACGCCAGCATGATGTCCTCGTTCACGCGGGTGGTGGCCTTCTCACGCGAGCAGGCCGGCACGCTGACCGGCTTGCGTGAAGGCGTGGATGCGCTGGCACGCAGCGTGGACACGGTGGCCGAATCCGCCACCACCACCTGCGGCGAGGTCGACTCCATGCACGAACTGGCCGTGCGCGGCGATGGTTTGCTGCGCGAGACCTCGCAGCGCATTGCGTCCTTGGCCGAGTCCGCCGATGGACTGGAGTCGCGCTTTCGCGAAGTGCGCCAGCACACCGAGAGCATCGAGGACATCGTCGCCATGATCCAGAACGTGGCCATGCAGACCAATCTGCTGTCGCTGAACGCGGCCATTGAAGCGGCGCGGGCCGGTGAGCAGGGACGCGGGTTCTCGGTGGTTGCGGGCGAGGTGCGCAAGCTCGCCGCCCGCACACGAGAGGCCACGGAGCAGATCCGCCAGATGATTCTGGGCATCACCGCCAGCACAGCGGCGGCAGACCAGTTTTTGCAGACCGTGCTGCAGGACATACAGGGCAGCGTGCAACGCACCCAGGACACGGGCCAGGCGCTAGCAGACATCCGCGAGCGCTCCAGCCGCACGCGGGAAGCGGCCAGTGACATGGCCGCCGCTGCCCAGACCCAGGGCGGCCTGAGCCAGCGTTTGATCCGCGACGCCGACGCCCTGTCTTCGGCGGCCCGGCAGTCCGTGGAATGGGTGGGGCAGAGCAACGGGCAGCTGCGCGTGGTGCAGGGCCTGATCGGCCAGCTCAAGCACGAGACATCGGAGCTGGTGCCCACGCGCCGTGCCGTGGATGTCTTTGCGGACTGCATAGAGGAAATGCGCGCCTGCAACATCCTGGTGATGAATGCCGATGCCTTCAGCGAGGTGGCGCCCGTGGTCGAACGCATCACCGCCATCGACCAGTTGGTGGACGCGCACTGGGCCCGCAGCCCGCAAGCAGGTGTCGCAGCCCAGGAATTCGCTTCCGCCCTGCAGGCGTACCGGGAGGCACGCGATGGGGTGCTGGCCCTGGCCCGCAGCGAAGACTTTGACGAAGTCCGCCGCCGGGTACCGCAGCAGGTGCGGCCCGCCTATGACCGGGTCAAGGCTGCGCTGACCCAGCTGAGCACAGCGCCCCCACAGGCCAGAACAGGCACATGGCTGCGCCGCAGCGCCGAGGTGGCGGCATGAGCACCGCCGCAGCGCAGCGCCAGCTGTGCTGATCCAACGACCAGCACATCCATTTTTTTCTTTATTCGGGAGCACAACATGGCACTTTCCCCCTCCACCATTGAACAACTGGCCGAACACCTGGAGACCTGCGAGCTGCAGGCCCACGACACCTTGAAGATCACCGACTCCCACCCCGACATGGATTGGGATGACGCCTACGCCATTCAGGCCGCCATCCTGGCGCGCAAGCTGGCACGCGGCGCACGCGTGGTGGGCCTCAAGGCCGGGCTGACCTCGCACGCCAAGATGAAGCAAATGGGCGTCACCGATCCGGTGTTCGGCTTTCTGGTGGACTACTTCAGCGTTCCCGATGGCGGCACGGTCAAGACCTCGGAGCTGATCCACCCCAAGGTGGAGCCCGAGATCGCCTTTGTGCTCAAACATGCGCTCAAGGGCCCGGGCTGCCATATCGGCGCCGTGCTGGCCGCCACCGACTTTGTGATGCCAGGCATCGAGGTCATCGACAGCCGCTACCGCGACTTCAAGTTCGACCTCAAGAGCGTGGTGGCCGACAACACCTCTGCCTCGCGCTTTGTGGTGGGCGGCCAGCCCCTGCGCCCCGATGCCGTGGACCTGCGTACCGTGGGCCTGGTGCTGGAGAAAAACGGCCAGCCCGTGGCCATGGGCGCGGGTGCGGCGGTGCTGGGCCATCCGGCAGCGGCCATTGCCATGCTGGCCAACCACCTGGGCCGCCGTGGCCAGGAAATTCCGGCGGGCAGCCTGATTTTGTCGGGCGGCGCCACCGAGGCCGTGGCCGTAGCCGCTGGCGACCATGTCTGTTTGCGCGTGCAGGGTATGGGTAGTACCTCGATTCAGTTCACCCCCTGAGTCGCTTCGCGCCTTCCCCCTGAAAGGGGGACGACAGCTTCGCGGCGGGGCGGCCCTTGCTCGCTGTCCCTGACCTTGGGCTGTGCCGGTTTTGAAGGTCCCGCACCAGGCTTGGAGGCGTTTTGGATTTGAGCCAGAGCGGGCTTGGGAAATCCAGTGGGCACCAGAAGTTCCCCCACAACGGCAAGACAGCGCTTCAGGCTAGGCGCTGGCCCGCAGACAGTACTTTGGTACGGCAAGGGCCGGCAACAACGCATGAAGCGCTGTGTTGCCGCCTCCAAACGATTCATCCAAGCAGGATTTTTTAAAAACAAAAACGGAGACAAAGCATGCAAAGAAGAGAGTGGATGGCTGCGGCGGCCCTGGCCGCCATGGGCATGGGCCTGCCGGGCCGTGTCCTGGCCCAGGCGGCCTACCCCACGCGCCCGGTGCGCATGATCGTGCCGTTTCCGGCCGGCGGGCCCACCGATGTGATGGCGCGCGCGGCCGCCAAGGCCATGGCCAACAAGCTGGGCCAGCCCTTTGTGGTGGAGAACAAGGCGGGGGCCGGCGGCAACATCGGCACGGACGCCGTGGCCAAGGCCGTGGCCGACGGCTACACCATTGGCCTGACGGCCATCAGCAGCCTGGCCATTGCGCCCCACCTCTACAGCAGCATGCCCTTTGATGTGGAGAAGGACTTGCGCCCCATCTCGCTGGTGGGCACCACGCCTTGCGCGCTGGTGGTCCACCCGGGCGCCCCGTTCTCCGACCTCAAGGGCATGGTGGCCTATGCCAAGGCCCACCCCGGCAAGGTGAATTACGCGACCTCGGGCATCGGTACCAGCAACCACCTGGCCGCCGAGCTGCTGCAGTCCGTGGCCGGCATCCAGCTCACCAATGTGCCCTACAAGGGCTCCAGCCAGATCGTGCCCGACCTGCTGTCCGGCACGGTGATGATGAGCATGGAAAGCTCGCTGGTGACCACCTTGCAGCACATCAAGGCCGGCAAGCTGCGCGCCATTGCCGTGACCTCGCCCCAGCGCTCCAAGGCCTTGCCCGATGTGCCCACGGTGGCCGAGTCGGGCTACCCCGGTTTTGAGGTGGAGACCTGGTTTGGCCTGGTGGCCCCGGCCGCCACGCCCCAGGCCGTGATCACCAAGGTCCACGAGGCCTGGGTGGCTGCGGCCAAGACGGGCGAGGTGCAACAGGCCTTTGACAACATCTCGGGCAATCTGCGCGCCAACACGCCCCAGCAGTTCGCGGAGTTCATCCGCGCGGAGAACAAGCGCTGGGGTGACTTGATTCGCAAGTTGGGAATAAAAGCCTGATCCCCCTGGGTCGCCTGCGGCGCCTTCCCCTGAAACAGGGAGACAAGGGGGCGACAGCTTCGCGGCGGGGCGGCTCTTGCGCGCTGTCCCTGGCTTTGGGCAGTGCCGGTTCTTGGCGCTGCGCCTCTTGCCTTGCTCCCTCGCCCCTTCGGGGAGAGGGTTGGGGTGAGGGGGCAAGCCAACGCAGCGCAATCGATAACTACTGACGGAAAAAGGAAGTTCTATGCCATTCGCACAAATCTACATGCTGGAAGGCCGCAGCGAGGAGCAGAAAAAAGCGGTGATCGAGAAGGTCACGCAGGCCCTGGTCGAGGCCGTGGGTGCGCCCGTGGCCAATGTGCGTGTCTGGATACAGGACGTGCCCAAGGAGAACTGGGGCATTGCCGGCGTGAGCGCCAAAGACCTGGGGCGCTGAACAGCCCTTGGGCTGCCTTCGGCGCCATCCCGGCGCTGCGGGCCGCCTCTTGCGGGGCAAGCATGGGCCGCAGGCGTTGGCCGGGAGCATCATCAAATCACATAGCAGCCATCGCTTTTACCTACTGGATTTCAGATGCATTAATACCTGAAACCATTGCTGCATATGCGTAAGCAGCTATCACTATTGCATTCCCCATGCGGGGCAAATCGGGACATGCCCGAGATGCAGAGACCGGCGTCCGCAATTCGTCCTCCGCTCCAGGGCGATTGCCTAGGAGCATGTTGACGATCTCCTCGCGGCGCGCCAGTGTCTTTGCGGGATGAGATACAAGGCGCAATACCGCAGCAATAGCCGCGCTATTGCGAGGATTCGCAACACAGTAGACCGCCCGCAAAGGCACTGGCCCACAGGGTTGGAGCGAAATCGGGCGATTTCTTCGCGCTGTGGCTTGCTTGCACACGGGTGCAAGCTGCGCCCCATCAGCTCGAACGCATCCCGATTGCGCTCCAACGCGCCTGCGTAGAGATCGTCAACATGCTCTAACATCGCGCCAGTTTTTTACGGAGTACTCCACCATGGGAATGTTTTCCTGGACTGAAAAGTCCCCCGCCGTCCTGCAAGGCGGCGGCGTTATCGGCCCTGATGAGCGCCTGCCCTGGGCCCAGACCGGCCTGATGGGCATACAGCACGTGATCGCCATGTTCGGCTCCACCGTGCTGGCACCCATCTTGATGGGCTTCGACCCGAATCTGGCCGTGCTCATGAGCGGCATTGGCACACTGATCTTCTTCCTCATCACCGGCGGCAAGGTGCCCAGCTACCTGGGCTCGTCCTTTGCCTTCATCGGCGTGGTGATTGCCGCCACGGCCTATGCCGGCAAGGGGCCAAACGCCAATATCGGCGTGGCCCTGGGCGGCATCATTGCCTGCGGCGCGGTGTACACGGTGATCGGCTTCATCGTCCAGGCGATCGGCACCAACTGGATCGAGCGCTTCATGCCGCCGGTGGTCACCGGTGCGGTGGTGGCCATCATCGGTCTGAACCTGGCCGCCATTCCCGTCAAGAACATGGCGGCCAACAACTTCGAGGCCTGGATGCAGGCCCTGACCTTTGTCTCCGTGGCCCTGGTAGCAGTGTTCACCAAGGGCATGTTGCAGCGTTTGTTGATCCTGGTCGGCCTGATCGTGGCCAGCATTCTGTATGGCGTTTTCACCAATGTGCTGGGTCTGGGCAAGCCCATCGACCTGAGCGGCGTGATGAACGCGGCCTGGTTCGGCGTGCCCACCTTCCATGCTCCGGTGTTCAGCGCCAATGCCATGCTGCTGATCGTGCCCGTGGTCATCATCCTGGTGGCCGAGAACCTGGGCCACATCAAGGCCGTGACGGCCATGACGGGCAAGAACATCGACCAGTACATGGGCCGGGCCTTTATCGGTGACGGTGTGGCCACCATGGTCTCCGGCGCGGCCGGCGGCACGGGCGTGACCACCTATGCCGAAAACATCGGCGTGATGGCCGCTACCCGCATCTACTCCACGGCCGTGTTCTTCTGCGCCGCCGTGCTGGCCGTGCTGCTGGGCTTTTCGCCCAAGTTCGGCGCCCTGATCCAGGCCATTCCGCTGCCGGTCATGGGCGGGGTCTCCATCGTCGTCTTCGGCCTGATCGCCGTGGCCGGTGCCAAGATCTGGGTGGACAACAAGGTGGACTTTTCGGACACCAAGAACCTGATCGTGGCCGCCATCACCCTGATTCTGGGCACGGGCGAATTCACGCTGAAGTTCGGTGACTTCGCCCTGGGCGGCATCGGAACCGCCACCTTTGGCGCCATCATTTTGTACGCCCTGCTCAACACCCAGCGCAAGGCTTAGAACAGGCTCTTCAGCACATCGCGCCGGCCCATCCGGCCCCCAACCCGCAGGCAAAACCTGCGGGTTTTTTTCTGCCTGGGCGCTCGAAGGCCGGCACGGCCTGTGTGGATACGGCGATTTACTGCAGCGCAGCATGAAAACCGCACCGCATTGCAAGCATTCACTCCCTCTGAAGACAAGTTAAATCAGCAGCCTGACGCACCCCCTCTGTTATTAAGCAAAAACCCTAGGTTGCGGGATAACGCTGATACCATTTCCCATGGAGATCTATAAGAGCCGCCCATGCAGGCGGCTTGTTTTTTGCAAAGTTGGAGAAACCCCGATGACACTGGCAGACCGCGTCCGCTTCCCAGAATTCCAAACGCGCATCATGTCGGCCGAGGCCGCTGCGGCCCTGATCCCCCATGGCGTGAACGTCGGCATGAGCGGCTTTACCGGCGCCGGCTACCCCAAGGCCCTGCCCCAGGCCATTGCCGCCCGCGCCAAGGCCGAGCATGCCCAAGGCAAGCCCTACAAGATCAATGTCTGGACCGGTGCCTCCACCGCTGCCGAATGCGACGGCGTGATGGCTGAAGCCCAGGCCCTGGGCCAGCGCCTGCCCTTCAATACCGACCCCATCACGCGCAAGGCCGTGAACGCGGGCGAGATTGACTTCATCGACATGCACCTGTCCCATGTGGCCCAGCATGCATGGTTCGGCTTTCTGGGCCCCATGCAGGTGGCCGTGGTCGAGGTGCTGGGCGTGACGGCCGATGGCCTCTTGATCCCCTCCACCGCCGTGGGCAACAACAAGACCTGGCTGGAAATCGCCGACAAGGTGATCCTGGAGGTCAACACCAAGCCGCCCGCCAAGATGGAGGGCATGCACGACATCTATTACGGCACGGCCATCCCACCGCGCCGCATGCCCATCAGCATGACCCATGCCGATGACCGCATCGGCCAGCCCTATCTGAAGGTGGACCCGGCCAAGGTGATCGCCGTGGTGGAGACGCACAAGGGCGACCGCGACAACGTGTTTGCCGTGCCCGACGAGACCTCCAACCAGATCGCCTCCTCCATCATCGACTTCCTCTCGCACGAGATGAAGATGGGCCGTTTGCCCAAGGAGATGCTGCCCATACAGTCGGGCGTGGGCAATGTGGCGAATGCCGTGCTGGCCGGCCTGCTGACCGGCCCGTTCGAGAACCTGCTGGGCTTTACCGAGGTGCTGCAGGACGGCATGCTGGATCTGCTGCGCGCCGGCAAGATGAGCCGCGCCTCGGCCACCTCGATCTCGCTGTCCAGCAAGGCCTACCAGGACTTCGAGGACAACATCGACTTCTACCGCGAGCGCATCATCTTGCGCCCGCAGGAGATCTCCAACCACCCCGAGCTGGTGCGCCGCCTGGGCATCATCGCCATGAACTCCATGATCGAGGCCGACATCTACGGCAACATCAACTCCACCCATGTGATGGGCACGGGCATGATGAATGGCATCGGCGGCTCGGGTGACTTTGCGCGCAACGGCTATCTGTCCTTCTTCGTCACGCCCTCGGTGGCCAAGAACGGCGCCATCAGCTGCATCGTGCCCATGTGCTCGCATGTGGACCACACCGAGCACGACACGCAGATCATCGTCACCGAACAAGGCCTGGCCGATTTGCGTGGTCTCTCGCCCAAGCAGCGCGCCAAGGAAATCATCAGCAAGTGCGTCCACCCGGACTACCGCGACCAGCTGCAGGACTACTTTGACCGTGCCCGCAGCCAGGGCGCGCAGCACACGCCGCACATCCTCACCGAGGCTCTGTCCTGGCACCAGCGCTTTATCGACACCGGCGATATGCGCGCCTGAAACACCGGTGGGCGTGGCCACCGACCCGCGCCCACCGGCACAGCAGTCGAACGCTGTCAATACGAAAAAACCGATACACCATTCGGGCTGAAAATTCACTGAAAAAAATCAAAAATTACCAATCGTTAATTCGATTGTCATGCGCATGGCCGAGGCCTCCTCCTAGCATCGCCGGTTTGCGCGTGTGGAAAGGCTAGGTTCCTGTTCCCTCGCTGCTGCAACCCTCGAAAGATCGTTCATGCGTGACCAGGCCGTGCTCTCCCCATCTGCCATCTCCCCCAAACTGCGGCTGCGCAGCACTGCAGCCCTGCTAGCGGCCGCCTTGTGCGCGTTGCCGGCGCTCAGTGAGACCACACCCGTGGTCAAGGTTCAGCCTTCCGCCATGCGCATGCTGGAAGTGGCGGTCGTGCAGGCCCCCGAAAAAGGCCAGGTGATCTGGGCGCCTGCCCATGTGGAGTTCATGCCGGGACAGCTCGATACCGTGGCTTCGCCGCTGCAGGCCCGTGTGGTGACGCTGCATGTGCAGCTGGGCCAGGCCGTCAAGGCCGGCGCACCCCTGGCCACCCTGGTCAGCGCCGAAGCCCTGCGCACCCGCCATGAGGTGCAGGCCGCACGCCTGGCCCTGGGCACGGCCCAGGCCGAATACAAGCGCCACCAGGACATGGTGAACCGTGGCGTGGGCACCGAGGTGGAGCTGCGCGCTGCACAGGCCCATTTCAAGGAAGCAGAGCAGGAGCTGGCGCGCGCCAACGGCACGGCCGCGCTGCTGGGTGGCGACACCGGCGACCGCATTGTGCTGCGCGCACCGCGCGACGGCGTGGTGGCCCAGTTCCAGGCCAATCTGGGCATGCAGGTGGAGCAAGGTGCCGTGCTGTTCGCCGTGGGCAACAGCAAGTCGCTGGGCCTGGTGGCCCATGTGTTTGAAATGGACCTGCCCAACCTCAAGGTGGGCAGCCAGGCCCGCGTGGAGCTGCCGGTGCGCACCGAGCCCGTGCAGGCCAAGGTGATGCAGATCGGCGCCGTGGTGGATGCCGAATCCCGCCGCGCCCCCATTCTGCTGTCGCTGCAAGGCGCCGACGTGCAAGCCAATTTGCGCGCCGGCATGCAGGCCCGCGTGGGCATTGCCGTGGACCGCCCCCCTCAGATGATGGTGCCCATTGGCGCCGTGCTGATCAAGGATGAAAGCCGCACCGTGGTCTTTGTGCAGACCGCCGAGCACAGCTTTGAAGCGCGCCGCGTGGCCCTGGGCCTGCCGGTGCGCGGCTGGGTGCCGGTGATTTCGGGCCTCAAGGACGGCGAGCGCATCGTGGTGCGTGGTGCCCTGATGCTGGACGGTGCTGCCAGCCAGATGCTGTAAGAAAGACGGAAAGCGCCCATGTTGCGAGCATTCATCGACTTCGTCGTACACCGCCGTCTGGTGGCTCTTTGTGCCACCTTGCTGATTGCGATCTACGGCATCTACTCCTATCTGCACACGGCCATCGAGGCCTATCCGGACGTGACCAATGTGCAGGTCGGCATCATCGCCCAGGCCCCGGGCCTGGCCCCCGAAGAGGTGGAACGCCAGATCACCGTGCCGCTGGAGCGTGAGCTCAATGGCACACCGGGTCTGGTGTCGCTGCGCTCGGAAAGCTATTTCGGCCTGTCCATGGTGAACCTGGTGTTCAACGATGACGCCGACAGCTTCCGCTCCCGCGCCGAAGTGGCCCAGCGCCTGCCCCAGGCCGATCTGCCCGATGGCGTGACGCCCGAGATGGCGCCCGACTACACCCCCCTGGGCAAGATCTACTACTACCGCTTGAAGAGCGACCGCCACACGCTGGACCAGCTGCGCACCGAGCAGGAATGGCACATCGTGCGCGTGCTCAAGCAGGTGCAGGGCGTGGCCGATGTGGTGAGCATCGGCGGCTTTGTGAAGGAATACCACATCGAGGTGGACCCGGACCGGCTGTACCGCCTGGGCCTGTCGCTGAACGATGTGACCGAGGCCCTGGAAAAGTCCAACCGCAACGTGGGTGGCGGCCTGATGCGCCGTGGCGAGCAGTCGCTGATCATCCGCGGCATCGGTTTGCTGCGTTCGCCGCAGGAGATCAAGGACGTGGTGGTCGAGATGCGCGGCGGTGCGCCGGTGACCATAGGCGACGTGGCCCATGTCAGCCAGTCCCACACACCCCGCCAGGGCTCGGTGGGCATGGACGACGAGAACGACGTGGTCCAGGGCATCGTGCTGCTCAAGCGCGGCGAGAACCCCTCGGTGGTGCTGGAAGGCATCCACGAGAAGGTGGAGCAGCTCAATGGCGGCCTGCTGCCCGAGGGCATGCACATGGAGGTCACCTATGACCGCGCCGACCTGGTGGGCCACACCCTGGCCACCGTGCAGCACAACCTGCTGTTCGGCGCCTGCCTGATCATTGCCGTGCTGTGGCTGGTGCTGCGCAGCATCCGGGGCTCGCTGATCGTGGCCTCGGTGATTCCGCTGTCGCTGCTGGTGGCCTTCATCGGTCTGCATCTGCTGGGCATGCCGGCCAATCTGATTTCCATGGGTGCCATCGACTTCGGCATCATGGTGGACGGCGCCGTGGTGCTGGCGGAAAACATCATCCGCAACGCCCGCTTGCGCAAGCCCAGCAACCAGCGCGAGATGCGCGCCATCATCATCGACTCGGCCGTGGCCGTGGCCAAGCCCACGCTGTTCGCCATGGCCATCGTGATCGCCGCGCTGATTCCCGTGTTCTCGCTGGAAAGCATCGAAGGTCGCATCTTCCGTCCGCTGGCCATGACCTATAGCTTCGCGCTGCTGGGCGCCCTGCTGTTTGCCATGGGCCTGGTGCCGGCCCTGTGTGCGCTGCTGCTCAAGCCCAAGCATGTGACGGCACCCGAGCCCGTGGTGTTCGAGCGCATGGACCATGGCTACCAGCGCTGGATCACCCGCACGCTGGCCAGCCTGAGCCGCCGCCGTGGCGTGGTGCTGATCTCGGTGGCCATTCTGGTCATTGCCGGCCTGTCGGCCACACGCCTGGGCACGGAATTCCTGCCCGAGCTGGATGAGGGCGATGCCTATGTGCTGGTGCAGATGCCGGCCTCCATCTCGCTGGAAAAAGGCCAGGAAGTGCTGGCCGAGGTGCGCCATATCACGCGCCAGTTCCCCGAGGTGATTTCGGTCAGCTCCGAGCAGGGCCGCCCCGAATCGGGCACCGACAACGAAACGCTGAACATGGCCAAGGTGCTGATCCGCCTCAAGCCCCTGCCCGAATGGCGCAAGGGCCTGACCAAGCCGGCGCTGATCGAAGACATGCGCCAGCAGCTCGGCGCCATTCCCGGCGTGGCCTTCAACTTCTCCCAGCCCATTCGCGACAGCGTGGAGGAATCCACCTCCGGCGCCCGTGGCCAGGTGGTGCTCAAGGTGTTCGGCCCCGAAATTGAGCAACTGCGCGCCATCCTGATGCAGACCATGGAGCAGGTGCGGGGCATCGACGGCGTGGTGGACCTGGACCTGTACCGCGACGCCCCCGCGCCGCAGCTGCATGTGGAGTTCAACCGCGAAGCCCTGGCACGCCACGGCATCGCCATGGACACCGCGCAAAAGACGCTGGAGCTGGCCCTGGCCGGCGACATCGCCACCACGCTGTGGGAAGGCGAGCATGGCGTGCCGGTGCGCGTGCGTCTGCCCTATGTGAACCGCATGGACGAAGCCAGCATGCGCGACATTGCCATCCCCACGCCCAATGGCGGCTCGGTGCCGCTGCATGCCGTGGGCAGCATCAAGGTGAAGATCGGCAATGCCTCCATCTTCCGCGAGAACAATGCCCGCTACATGGCCATGAAGTTCAACGTGGAAGGCCGCGACATCGGCTCGGTGGTCAAGGAAACCTTTGCCGCCTTCAAGGCCAATGTCAAGGTGCCAGAGGGCTACCAGGCCGTCTGGGGCGGTGAGTGGGAAAACCAGCAGCGCGCCGCCAAGCGCCTGCAGGTGGTGGTGCCGCTGTCGCTGCTGATCGTCTTCGCCCTGCTGTTCAGCGCACTGGGGCAGGCCCGCAGCTCCTTTGTGATTTTGCTGTGCGCTCCGTTTGCCATGGTGGGCGGCATTGCCGCCCTGCACCTGACCGGCATCGAGCTGTCGATCAGCGCGGCCATTGGCTTCATCGCCCTGCTGGGCCAGGTGGCGCTGGTGGGCCTGTTGGTGATCTCCTCGGTGGAGTCGCTGCGCCAACAAGGTGTGCCCATGATGGAGGCCCTGGTGCATGGCACGGCCGAGCGCATGCGCTCCGTGCTGCTGGTGGCCTTGCTGGCCCTGCTGGGCCTGTTGCCCATGGCCCTGTCCACCGGCGTGGGCAGCGAGACCCAACGCCCCTTTGCCTCGGTGATTGTGGGCGGCATGCTGATACTGCCCGTCATTGCCCTGGTGTTGCTGCCCGTGCTCTATGCCTGGCTGGGCCCAAAGACTTTGAAGAAATCGGATGAGCTGGATGAAAACCGTTAAAGCAATTGCCGCTGCTGCGGCCCTGTTGGTGGCCGGCGCCAGCCTGGCGGGGCCCCTGGCCCAACCCGCTGCTGCCAGCCCGTCTGCGCCGACCATGGGCACCTCGGTGCCCATGGCGGCTGTCTCCGGCACCGCCGCCCTGCCTACCTCGCTGGGCCTGGTGGAGTTTCTGTCGCTGGTGCGCAGCCACCACCCGGCCCTGCGTGCCATGCCGCTGGTTCAGGGCATGGAGCAAGCCGATGTGCGCACCGCCGGCACCTGGGAGAACCCCAGCGTGCATTACTCCCGCAAGCCCGATGAGAAGGAATGGGGCATAGAGCAGCCCCTGCCCATCTTTGGCCAGATCGGCATGCGCACCGAAGCGGCGCGTCTGGCCGCAGCCACTGGCCAGGCCGAGCGCGCGGTCGAGACCCAGGAAGTGCTGAGCCTGGCCGCCCTGCGCTTTGCCGAGCTGCTCACGGCCCAGCAAAAGCTGGCGGCCAAGCAGCAGGCCATGCAGCACCTGGAGCAGGCCGCCAAGGTGGTGCTGGGCCAGGTCGAGCTGGGCGCCCGCAGCAAGTACGACGGCGCGCGCGTGGAGCTGCAGCGTGCCCAGGTCCAGGCCCTGCTGGAACAGCAGGAATCGGAGACCCTGGCCGCCCAGGCCGCGCTGGCCGAGATGCTGGCCCAGCCGCAATGGACACCCAAGGCCATTGGCAGCCTGTTGCCGGCCAAGGCCACGCAAGAGGAACCATCGCTGGACAGCATGTGGCAGCAAGCCAGCACCCGTCTGCCCCAGCTGCAGGCCGCCCATGCCAAGGTGACGCAGACCGAGCAGCTGATACGCCAGCAGGCCCGTGAAGCCCTGCCCACACCCACCGTGGGTGTGGCCCGCATCCGCAACCGCCCCGATGGCGACCGCTACAACCAGGTGGGCGTATCGGTGGAGCTGCCACTGTTCGACCGCAAGCAGGGCGCCATCGAACGCGCACGCCTGGAGTACACCCAGGCCCAGCTGGAAGAAGACACAGCGCAGCAGCTGGCCCGCCAACGCCTGCAACAGGCCTATACCCAGCGCAATCTGCTGCGCAAGACCCTGCGCTCCTTCGAGACCCGCGGCCTGACCCAGCTCGACCCGCTGCGCCAGATGGCCCAGGACTCTTACCGCCTGGGACAAAGCTCCATCCTGGAATGGCTGGACGCCATGGAGTCGGTGGCCGACCACCAGCAGCAGTACCTGGATCTGAGCCTGCGCGCCTGGCAGGCGGACTGGGAACTGAATGCGGCCCGGGGGCAATTGCCCTTCTCGGCAGAGTGACCCAGCAAGGCGTTGGCCTGGCTCCCATGTCTATAGTAGGCGACTTGTTTGCCTCCACATTGCCATGCCACGCTTTCTGATCATTGAAGACGACCCCCAAAACGCCCGTTTTCTGGCCGAGGGCATGCGCGAGCTCCAGGCCGAGGTCTGCGTCTGCCCCGATGGGGTGGAGGGCCTGACCCAGGCCGTCACCGGCCACTGGGATGCCATCGTGCTGGACCGCATGCTGCCCGACGGCTTTGATGGGCTGAAGATCTTGCAGGCCCTGCGCAGCACCGGCGACACCACGCCGGTGCTGGTGCTCAGCGCCCTGTCCACCACCGATGAGCGCGTGCGCTGCCTGAAGGCCGGCTGCGACGACTATCTGACCAAGCCCTTTGCCTTCTCCGAGCTGCAGGCCCGGCTGGAAGCCCTGCTGCGCCGCGTGAACACCCAGGCCCCCGTGCCCATGCTGGAGGTGGCGGATCTCAAGCTCAACCTGCTCAGCCGCCATGCCGAGCGTGCCGGCCGCACCCTGCTGCTGCAGCCGCGCGAGTTCCGCCTGCTGGCCTTTCTGGCCCGCCATGTGGACCAGACCGTCACCCGCACCATGCTGCTGGAGTCGGTGTGGGACTACCGCTTCGACCCCCAGACCAATGTCATCGATGTGCACATCAGTCGGCTGCGCAACAAGGTGGACAAGGGCTTTGCCCTGCCCCTGATCCACACCGTGCGCGGCGTGGGTTACTGCCTGTCCACCCAGGCGCCGGCGGCATGAGCCCGCCCAGCACCAACGGGCATCCCTGGCGCTCCATCGCCTTTCGCCTGGCGCTGTACTACGGCGCCCTGCTGCTGTTGACCATGGTGGTGGTGCTGGCCATCTTCTATGTGCAAATGGTGGGCGTGCTCAGCGCCCGCATCGACCAGCAGGCCAGGCAAGACCTCAAGCGGCTGGAAGCCCATGCCCGGCATTACGGCGAGGCCTCGCTGCAGCAGGAAATCCGCAACCTGCTCAACGACGGCGTGGACAGCCAGACCGAGGTCGTCATCCTCACCGATGCCCAGGGCAATATGCTGGTAGGCAATGCCCGCATCCAGCCACAACGCAGCCTCAGCACGCTGGGCCTGCGCGAGCTGCAGGTGCAGCGTGACGGCCGCACCCTCAGCGGCCGCGTGGCCGTCACACGCCTGGAAAGCGGCCACATGCTGATCGTGGGCAGCGATATGGAAGCGCTGCGCGACATCGAGCAGCGCTTTATGCGCGCCAGCCTGTCGGCGGTGGTCATCGTGGTGATTCTGGCGCTGTCCGGCAGTGCAGGTTTCCGGCGCCTGGTGGACGAGCGCGCAGCCAGCATACGCCGCACCCTGCAGCAGGTGTCCACGGGCGATCTCGGCCAGCGCATTCCCCTGTCCGACCAGGATGACGAGTTCACCCGGCTGGGCCAGGACATCAACAAGATGCTGGACCAGGTCGAGCTCCTCATGGATGGTGTGCGCCATGTCTCCAACACCATTGCCCACAATCTGCGCACCCCGCTGACCCGCGTGCTGCTGCAGCTGCGCAGCGCCAGCCACCTGAGTCCCGGCGAGCAGCAACGCCTGATCGAACGCGTGGAGCAGGAGGTGCAGGACCTGGGCACGGTGTTTGAAAAGCTGCTGCAGATTGCCGAGCTGGAAGCCGGCATGCGCCGCCAGGAATTCTCTGCCGTGGACCTGAGTGCCCTGCTCGCCGAGATCGAGGATTTGTATGCCCCCGTGGCCGAAGATGTGGGCGGCACGCTGCAGGTGCAGCTCCATGGTCAGCCCCACGCGCTGGCCGATGCCGACCTGCTGGCCAGTGCCCTCGCCAACCTGGTGGAGAACGCCCTCAAATACGCCTTCCAGCAGCCCGGTGGCCAGATCACCATCACGGCCCAGGCCACCGATGCCGGCATCGTCGACCTGCGGGTGCAGGACAACGGCCCCGGCGTGCCGCCCGAGCGCCTGCCCCAGCTCACCCAGCGCTTCTTCCGCGCCCATGAGCGCCAGCCCGGCCACGGCCTGGGCCTGTCCAGTGTGCAGGCCATCGTGGCCTTGCATGGTGGGCAGCTGCACTTCACCAATCTGCAGCCGGGTTTTGAGGTCCATCTGCAGCTGCCTGCGGCGGTCTGAAAGCCGGTGGGCGATCTCCCGCCACTGTCACGCAGTGGGCAGCACGCCAGAGCCTCTGCGCGCATCATGCGGCTTCGCATAGGAGACAAAAGACATGGCCATCTGGAAAAAAGCCGCCACCGTGGAAGAGATGAATGCCCGCAACGCAGGTTGCGCCGTGGGCCATCTGGGCATTGAGATCATCGAAAAAGGTGAGGACTACCTCGTCGGCCGGGTGCCTGTGGATGCACGCACCAAGCAGCCCTTCGGCCTGCTGCATGGCGGCGTCAGTGTGGTGCTGGCCGAAACCCTGGGCTCCGTAGGCGCCTACCACGCCTGCCCCGAAGGCCATCTGGCCGTGGGCCTGGACATCAATGCCAACCACCTGCGCTCCGCCACCAGCGGCTGGGTCACGGGCACGGCCAAGCCGGTCCACATCGGCCGCACCACCCAGGTCTGGCAAATCGATATGGTGAACGAGGCCGGCGAGCTGACCTGTGTCTCGCGCATCACCATGGCCATCTTGCCTCCGCGCTGATACGCTGGGCCTCAGCCGCCCGGCACAGGCTCCTTGGCCGCTTCCTGTAGCAGCCATTGCCTGAAAGCCCGCACCAGCGGGCTGCTGCGCTGCCCTTGCGGGCGCAGCAGCCAATAGCTGCGCGTGGTCTTCAGCGGCTGGCCAAAAGGCTGGACCAAGGCCCCATCGCTCAACTCCTGCTGCAGCAAAGGCCATTGGCCAATGGCCACGCCCATGCCGTGCACGGCGGCCTGCCAGGTCAGCATGGAGGCATTGAACTCCATGCGTTCTGCCGTGGCAGCATCGGCTTCAAAACCACTGGCGCCCAGCCAGTCATCCCAGTCGTTGGCATGGTATTTGGACACCAGCAGCCTTTGCCCCAGCAAGGCACCCACAGCCTGCCGGGAGGCGCTCAGGCGCTGCAGCAGCACCGGCGCGCAAACCGGCTCCAGGTACTCGGGAAAGATCCGGTCCACACACAGCCCGCTTTGGCGCTCGATTTCGTCGCCCGCCAGCTGTATGGCCACGTCCACAGGGTCGCGGTCAAAGTTGACCAAGGGCACCAGGCGGTGGATGCGCACATCCTTGCCGGGGTGGCGTGCCAGGAACTGGGGCAGGCGCGGAATCAGCCACTTGGCCGAGAACGTGGAATACGTGCCCACACGCAGCACCGCTTCATCCGGCTTGTGCCACAGCATTTCCGTGGCCGAGGCAATGGCGGCAAACGCCGGCACGATTTGCGCGGCATAGCGCTGGCCGACCTCGGTCAGTGAAACACCCTGGCGCTCGCGCTTGAACAGCTCGACGCCGAAATACTGCTCCAGCGTCGAGATCTGGCGGCTCACCGCCGACTGGGTGACATGCAGCTGGGCCGCAGCCACGGTCAGGCTGCCTGTGCGGGCCACCACTTCAAAAGTGTGCAGGGGATTGAGAGGGGGGATGCGCCGCGCCAAACCGTGATTCCAGTCGCTGGGGCTGCAAGCGCTGCAGCCCATTGCCAAGGTGAGTCTGTTCACCAGGCATGAGTTTTTCTCATACGCGGTGCCTAAACCGAAGTTTACCCCCCATGCCAAGCCTGCCCACAATCGTCCCAAGCCTTCCGCAACCGCTTTGCCCACCGTGTTCCACGGCTTTGCACATGACCCAAGCACCGCTCCACTGTTTAGAACCTCTCCCCGTCCTGCAAGCCCTGCAGGACGCGCTGCCAGCCGACCGCATACGCCTGGGCGATGCCATTGGTGCGCGCCACCACACGGACTGGACGCGCATGGACCCGCAATGCCCACGGGCCCTGCTGCTGCCGCGCAGCACCCAGGAGGTGTCCACCATGCTGCGCATCTGCCATGCCCACCGCCAGCCAGTGGTGGCACAGGGCGGATTGACCGGGCTGGTGGGCGGCGCACATCCCCAGGCCCATGAGATCGCCCTCTCGCTGGAGCGCATGAACGCCATCGGCGATGTGGACGTCAGCGGCGGCACGCTCACCGTGCAGGCGGGCGCCATCTTGGAGTCCGTGCAACAAGCAGCCCAGGCTGCAGGCTTCAGCTGCGGGCTGGACATCGGCGCACGCGGCTCTTGCACGCTGGGCGGCAACATTGCCACCAACGCCGGCGGCAATCGCGTGATTCGCTATGGCATGGCCCGTGACAACCTGCTGGGCCTGGAGGCGGTGCTGGCCGATGGCACGGTGGTCAGCTCGCTGAACAAGATGATCAAGAACAACAGCGGCTATGACCTCAAGCATTTGTTCATCGGCAGCGAAGGCACGCTGGGCATCGTGACCCAGGCCGTGCTGCGCCTGCACCCTTTGCCCAGCACCACCCAATGCGCCTTGCTGGCCTTGCCCGATCTGGACGCGGCCTTGCGGGTGCTGCGTGAAGCGCGTGCGCGCCTGGGTGGCAGCCTGTCGGCCTTTGAGGTGATGTGGCCCAATTTCTACGCATTCGTCACCCGTCTGCCCGGTGTGGACTCGCCTTTGCAGGGCCAGCACGGCATGTATTTGCTGCTGGAAGCCCAGGGCGGCGACGAAGCCCAGGACGGAGCGCGCTTTGAGCAACTGCTGTCGCATTGCCTGGAGCAAGGCTGGCTGGAAGACGCGGCCATTGCCCAGTCCATGCAAGACCAGCTGCGCTTTTGGCATCTGCGCGATGCCGTGGCCGAGTTCCCCGTGCACCTGCCGCACCGCTCCACCTTTGATGTGAGCTTTCCCCTCGATGGCATGGCCCAGGCCGTGCAGCATGTCGAAGCCAGTGCCGAAGCGGCCTGGCCGGGCTGCACGCGCATGTACTTCGGGCATCTGGGCGACAACAACCTGCACATCGTCGTCGATGTGCCGGGCACCCGCGGCGCCCATGCCCCAGCCATCGAGCAAATGGTCTACGACTGTGTGGGAGCCCAGCATGGTGCGGTCTCGGCCGAGCATGGCATTGGCCGCAAAAAACGCCAGCACCTGTCGGTGTCGCGCAGCCCCGAGGAAATCGCCCTCATGCACACGCTCAAGCAGGCACTGGACCCGCTGGGCATTCTCAATCCCGGCAAGGTTTTGTAGGCCTTTTCTCAGACCTGCCGACCCAGCCCCCGGACCCGGAGCGCTTTGGGGCTGCATCCAAGACAGCCTGCTCCCCATTTTCTTACTACTACCCAGGAGACCTTTATGAAGCCCCAACTGTCGCGCCGCAAGCTGCTCACTGCACTCGGAGCCGCCACCCTGACGCTGGGCCCGGTGCTGGCACATGCCGATGCCTACCCCGCCCGCGCCGTCAAAATTGTGGTGCCGTTCACGCCCGGCGGCACGACCGACCTGGTGGCCCGCCTGGTGGCCCAGCAGCTGCAGGAGCGCACCGGTGGCACCTTCATTGTGGAAAACAAGGCGGGCGCTGGCGGCAACATCGGTGCCGATGCCGTGGCCAAGTCGCCTGCGGATGGCTACACCCTGCTGCTGGTGTCCAGCAACATCCTGGCCATCAACCCCCTGGTCTACCGAAAGCTGCCCTTTGATCCGGCCACGGCGTTTGCACCTGTGAGCAACGTGGTCACGGTGACCAATGTCTTCCTGGCCAATCCCAACAACCGCCTGGGCATTCGCTCCATGGCCGACCTGCTGGCCGCGGCCAAGCAAAAGCAATCTGCAGGCGGGCTGAGCTTTGGCTCGACCGGCAATGCCTCGCTGACGCATTTGATCGGCTCGGTGTTCGCCACCACGGCTGGTGTCACCCTGCAACATGTGCCCTACAAGGGCTCGGCGCCCATGCTGCAAGCCCTGTATGGCGGCGAGATCGATTTCGCCATCGACAACCTGCCCGCACCGCTGCCCCACATCAGCGCAGACCGTCTGCTGCCGCTGGCAGTCACGGGCGCCAAGCGCAGCGCGCAGCTGCCCAAGGTACCCACGGTGGCGGAGTCGGGCTTTCCCAATTTCAACCTGACCTCCTGGTTCGGCCTGCTGGCCCCGGCCGGCACCGATCCCGCCATCGTCAACAAGCTCAACCGCCACATCACCGACATCCTGGCCGACAAGACCGTGCAGACCAAGCTGATCAGCATGGGCACGCAGCCCGCACCAGGCACGGCGGCCGAATTTGGCAGCTTCATCCGCAGCGAAATGGCGCGCTGGGCGCCCATCGTCAAGGAATCGGGCGCCAGCATCGACTAAGACTCCCTGAAGACCACCCATGCAATTGCCTACCAACCTCTTCAAGCAAGCCCTGCTTGCAGGCCAGCCCCAGGTCGGCCTGTGGGCGGCCCTGGCCAGCCCCTACGCCACGGAAATACTCGCCACGGCCGATTTCGACTGGCTGCTGCTGGATGCAGAACATGCGCCCAACCATGTGCGCAGCGTGCTGAGCCAGCTGCAAAGCATGGCCGCTTATGGCACGCATGGCGTGGTGCGCCCGGTGTCCGCCGATGCGGCCTTGATCAAGCAGTATCTGGACATCGGTGCCCAGAGCCTGTTGGTGCCCATGATCGACTCTGCACAGCAGGCCAGGGATGTGGTCGCCGCCACCCGCTACCCACCCGAGGGCGTGCGGGGCGTAGGGGCGTCCATTGCCCGCGCTTCGCGCTGGAATGCCGTGCCCGACTATTTGCAGCAGGCGCACAAGGAGTTGTGCGTGCTGGTGCAGGTGGAGTCGGTCACCGGCATGCAGGCGTTGGAATCCATCGCCGCCGTGGAGGGCGTGGACGGCGTGTTCTTCGGCCCGGCCGATCTGTCGGCCTCCATGGGCTATCTGGGTCGCCCCACCGAGCCCGTGGTGCAGCAGGCACTGGAAAAAGGCATTGCCACGGTGCGTGCCCTGGGCAAGGCGCCGGGCATTTTGGTGTCCGACCCGCAGCTGGCACGCCGCTATCTGGACCTGGGCGCGCAGTTTGTGGCGGTGGGTGTGGACACCTCGCTGCTGGCCCTGGCCGCGCGCCAGTTGTGCGCGCAGTTCAAACACCGCGCGCCGCTGCCCAAGGGCGGCGCCGTCTACTAAGTTGCCACCACTGCCATGACTGCTTTCCCCATGACCGAACTCGTTTTGAAAGATGCGGGCCTGTTGCGCCAGCAAAACTACCTGGCTGGCACCTGGATTGACTCCGACAACGAACAGACCCTGGCCGTGCACAACCCCGCCACGGGTGCACTGCTGGCCCATGTGGCCAAGGCCCATGCCAGCGAAACCGAACGCGCCGTAGAGGCCGCCTACCAGGCCTTGCCTGCCTGGCGCAGCCGGACGGCGGATGAGCGCGCCGCCGTGCTGCGCCGCTGGCATGCGCTGCTGCTGGAGCACCAGGACGATCTGGCCCTGATCCTGACCAGCGAGCAAGGCAAGCCCCTGGACGAGGCGCGGGGCGAAATCGTCTATGCCGCTTCCTACATCGAGTGGTTTGCCGAAGAGGCGCGCCGCATCTACGGCGAGATCATTCCTTCACCCTGGAAAGACCGGCAGCTGCTGGTGACCAAGGAGCCCGTGGGCGTGTGCGCTGCCATCACGCCCTGGAACTTCCCGGCCGCCATGATCACGCGCAAGCTGGCACCCGCACTGGCCGCAGGCTGCACCATGATCGTCAAGCCCGCCGAGCAAACACCGCTGACGGCGCTGGCACTGGCCGAGCTGGCCCAGCGCGCAGGCTTGCCCGCCGGCGTGCTCAGCGTGCTGGCCGGTGACTCCCGTGCCATCGGCGGTGTACTCACCGCCAGCGACAAGGTGCGCAAGCTCAGCTTCACCGGCTCCACCCAGGTGGGCCGCTTGCTGGCAGGGCAATGCGCGCCCACGCTCAAAAAAATGTCGCTGGAGCTGGGCGGCAACGCACCCTTTATCGTCTTTGACGACGCCGATCTGGACGAGGCCGTGGCCGGCGCCATGCTCTCCAAATACCGCAACAGCGGCCAGACCTGCGTGTGCACCAACCGCATCCTGGTGCAGGACGGCATCTACGACGCCTTTGTGCAGCGCCTGGCCCAGGCCGTGTCCCAGCTGCGCATGGGCGATGGCCGCCAGCCCGACACCCAGCTGGGCCCGCTGATTGATGGCGCGGCGCTGAACAAGGTGCAGGAGCTGGTGGCCGATGCCGTGGCCCAGGGCGCGCGCGTGGTCCAAGGTGGACAGCGCCATGCCTTGGGCGGCAGCTTCTACGAGGCCACGGTGCTGGCCGATGTGCCTTTGCATGCCCGCATTGCACGCGAGGAAGTCTTCGGCCCCGTGGCCCCGGTGTTTCGCTTTGCGACCGAAGAGCAAGCGATTCGCATGGCCAATGACACCGAGTTCGGCCTGGCTGCCTACTTCTTCTCCCGCGATGTGCGCCGTGTCTGGCGCGTCAGCGGCGCGCTGGAATACGGCATGGTGGGCATCAACACCGGCCTGATCAGCACGGCGGTGGCGCCCTTTGGCGGCATCAAGCAATCGGGCCAGGGCCGCGAAGGTTCCCACCACGGCATAGAGGACTATCTGCAGACCAAGTATTTGTGTATGGCCTGACGAGGCGGCAGCGACTGAAAAACGCTTTTCACACCCGGCACGAAAACACGCAGCCGTCAGGCTGCGTGGGTTCAGTGTTCGAAATCTTGAAAAGCTTTTTTCAACACCCTATGTCGCCCCATAGGCCTGGTCCGCCAGGGCCTGGGCCAGTATCCAGGCCGGGTCGATCAAGGTGGCGCCTTGCGCCTGCGGAGCCTGCGGCAAGGCCAGCGGAATTTCGGTACAGCCCATGATCACCGGCAGCTCGCCATGCTGCTGGCGCATGCCCTCCAGCACGCTGCCAAAGCATTGCACCGCCAGCGCCTGGTCGCCGCGTTTCACGCCGTCGTAAATGCCCTGCATCAGCTGCTCAATGCCTTGCGCATCGGGCACCAGGGGCGTGATGCCGCAGGCCTGCAAGGCCGCGTCATACAGGCCTGTGCGGTAGGTGCCGGCCGTGGCCAGCACCACGGCCTGGCGCGCGCCTTGCTGCTGCAAATGCGCCGCCGTTTCCTGGGCGATATGCAGCACATGCAGCTGTGGAAACAAGGCCTGCAGCTGGCCGTGCCAGATATGGGCGGTGTTGCAGGCCACGGCCACGCTGCACACGCCCAGGGCGGCCAGGCGGCCCATGCCTTGCAGCATGTGCGGCGCCGGGTCCTGGACGCTGTGCACATCCAGACTCAGCGCCTGGGTGCGGTCGGGAATCGGCATCTGCGCCAGCCAATGCTCGGGAAAGGACTGGTCACGCACCGGCAGCGCATGGGTCTGCAAATAGGCCGTGCAGGCCTGCACGAACAGGCGCACAAAATCTGCCCCGGCGGCTGGCCCCATGCCGCCCAGAATGCCCACGGAACGCGGGGGAGCCATCACACCGGGGAGCATGATCAGAACGCCGGCTTGTCGCTGAGTTCGGCCAGGTTCTTCTTCAGCGCATCGGCCATGGGCAGGCCCAGTGCGGTGTTGGTGGGCGGAATGGGCTGCATAAACCACTTGTCATACAGCTTGGTGAACTCGCCGGACTTCATCATGCCGCCCACCACGCCATCAACCAGCTTCTTGAAAGCGGGGTCGTCCTTGCGCACCATGCAGGCATAGGGCTCGACCTGCAGCGAATCTCCCACCACCTCGAAGTCCTTGGCGTTCTTGGCGTTGGCGATCAGGCCATACAGCAAGATGTCATCCATGGCGAAGGCTGCGGCACGGCCGCTCTCCACCAGCAGGAAGCCATCTGCATGGTCCTTGGGCATGATGATGTTCATGCCCCAGTTTTGCTCGGCATTGGCCTTGCGCACCACCTGCAAATTGGTGGTGCCCGAGGTGATGGCCACGGTCTTGCCCTTCAGGTCGGCATAGTTCTTCACGCCCGAGTCCTTCTTCACCACCAGACGGGTGCCGGTGTAGAAGTGGTTGATGGCAAAGTCCACATCCTTGCCGCGCGTGGTGTTGTTGGTGGTGGAGCCGCATTCCACATCGATGGTGCCATTCATGAGCAGCGGGATACGGTTTTGCGAGGTCACGGCCTGCCAGTTCACCTTCAGGTCGGGCTTGCCCACGGCCTTCTTCACGGCATCGGCAATGGCGTTGGAGATGTCCACCGTGATGCCCACGGGCTTGCCGCCGTTCAGATAGCTGAAGGGCACGGAAGATTCACGGTAGGCCAGGGTGATCTGACCGTTTTCCTTCGCCTTGGACAAGGTGTCGGCATGGGCTGTGGTCAGGCTGGCAAGACCCAGTGCGGCGCAAAGCAAAGTGGTGTGGAATTGCATGGTGTGTCCCTCGTTGGCTGCAAATGTGGGGACCAGTGTAGAAACAGCACAGGCCTTTGGGGGATACCGATTGCGGCCTGATCCATGCCTTGTTTTTATAGGACCAAAGGGTTTTCACCAAGACAGTGCAAGCCGCTTGCCTCTTGATGCACCGCGCACCATGGCCAGACAGACCTTGCCGCTTTGTGGTGCGATTTCCATAACCCTGGTGCATACCCTGTGTGCGAATCGCCATGCGACGCCGCGCCTGCGCAGACCTACAGTGCAAGCTCCACATTGAAGAAGCAAAACATGCATGTTTGTGTGATTGGCGCCGGCATTATTGGCCTGAGCACCGCCTATATCCTGCAGCAGGCAGGCCACCAGGTCACCGTGGTGGACCGCGCTGCCCAGCCCGCCTCCGGCGCCAGCGGCGGCAATGGCGCGCAGCTGAGCTATGCCTATGTCCAGCCCCTGGCCGAGCCCGGCATCTGGAAGCAACTGCCCAAGCTGCTGCTGGCCAAGGATTCGCCGCTCAAGTTCCGCCTGCAGGCCGACCCACAGCAATGGTCTTGGGGGCTGCAGTTTCTGGGCGCCTGCAATGCCAGCACCTCGGCCGCCAGCACCCAGACCTTGCTGACCCTGGCTGCGGAGAGCCGCCAGGTGTTTGAAGCCATGCTGGCGCGCGAGGCGCTGGCCTGCGATCACCACACGCCCGGCAAGCTGGTGCTCTACCCCACACAAGAGGCGCTGGACAACGCGGCACGCCAAGTGACACTGCAAGCCCAGTTGGGCGGACCGGAACAGCAAGTGGTGAACGCGGCCACTGTGGCGCAATTGGAGCCGGCCCTGGGCCAGTACGCGCCGCGCATGGCGGGCGCCATTCACACGCCCAGCGAAAGCACGGTCGACTGCCGCAAGCTGTGCGAGCAGCTGGCCCAGTTGCTGGCGCAGCGCGGCGCCCGGTTTTGCTGGTCCACTACGGTGGATGGCTATGAGGTGCAGGGCGGCGCCATCACCGCGCTGCACAGCAGCCAGGGCCGCATCACGGCCGACCACTTTGTGCTGGCCAGCGGCTGGGAAAGCGCGGCCCAGGCCCGCCGCTTGGGTCTGCAGCTGCCGGTCTACCCGCTCAAGGGCTATAGCATCACCGTGGATGCCGCCCAGACCCCGGCGGCTGCGCCCCAGATCAGCGTGACCGACAGCACGCGCAAAGTGGTGTTCGCCCGCATAGGCCAGCGCTTGCGCGTGGCCGGCATGGTGGAAATCGTGGGCCGCGACCAGCAGCTCGATGCCAGCAAGATTGCCAGCCTGCAGCAGTCCACGCGCGAGGTCTTCCCCGACCTGCCCCAGGGCGGCGATGTCCAGCCCTGGACCGGCATGCGCCCGGCCACGCCCACCGGCCTGCCCATCACCGGTCGCCAACGCGGCGGCCCCGCCAATCTGTGGCTGCAAACCGGTCATGGCGCGCTGGGATTGACGCTGGCTTTTGGCTCGGCCCAGCGCCTGGTGCAGCAGATGGAAAAGGCCTCCACATAGCCTAGATGTCTGTGGAGGGGCCGGAGCGGGCTCAAGCAGCACCGGCAGCCGCAGCCGGACCTCCACAACGCCCAGATGGCACTTCAGGCGTGGCGCGTGCCCGCAGACAGTGCGCATGCACGGCAAGGGCGCGCAACAACGCATCAAGTGCCATATGGGCGCCTGTAAACGGATCACCAGCCAAGCCGCAAGGCTTGGACCATCGGTGCATTAGGTGCCCAGGACTTCACGCAAGGCCTTGCGCATCTCCTGAATCATGGCCCGTGCCAGCACCGAGCTGGGGCGCTGCGCCAGGCACAGCGCGTTGACCCCCACGGTCAGCCTCGGCAGCAGCGGCACCACATGCACCTTGTGGCGGTCGGCGGCAGCAGCGGTGCAACCGTCGACAATGGCGGCGCCCAGGCCGTATTCGGCCATGGCCAGGGCCGCATGGTAGGTCTGCACCGTCACCACCGGCGACAGGCCCACGCCATGCTCGCGGCAGGCCTGGTTGATGCGCATGCCCAGCGGGTCTTTGCCATCCAGGGCCACCACCGGCAGATCGGCCAGATCGGCCAGGGCCATGCCCTCGGCGCGCACCTTGCGCGGGGGCAGCAGGCCCTTGGGAAGAATGCAGTGCATGTCCACCTCGCCCAGGCTTTCATGCTCCAGCGCGGGCTGGCCAACGGAGCTGATGAGAAAGCCCACATCGGCCTCCTGCAGCAGCAGGGCCGACACCACCTGGGGCGTGTGCAAGGCCTGCACATGGACCTGCACCTGCGGGTACTTTTGGCGCAGTCCGGCCACGGCGCGCGGCAGCACTTCGCGGCTCAAGGCAAAAACGGTCAGCACCTGCAGGCGATCGGCCACCTGGCCGTGGCGCAGGCTGGCGGCCAGGCGCTGCACCTCGTCCAGCTGGTCGAACAGTTTTTCAATGTGGGGGAACAGCGCCAGCGCCTCGTTGGTGGGCGTGAGTCGCCCGCGCGCGCGCTGGAACAGGGCAAAGCCCAGCTGCAGCTCGGCATGTTGCAGGGTGCGGCTGACGGCGGGCTGGGTCACATTGATCAGCCGCGCGGCAGCGCTGACGCTGCCGGTCTGCATCACCGCGTTAAACACTTCGATATGCCGCAAGCGCATGCCTTGGGGTCTCCGGAGTTAGAAAAAAGAGAGCGGCTACCGCGCTTCACACGCAGTCTTCAGCATGTTTTATGCCGGAAATTGAGGTGGTATCAGCTGATGCAGCTCTACTTTTCGCTTTGGCGTGCCAGGCGCTCGCTCTTCCAGTACACATCGTCGCCGCCCTCCACGCGATTCAGCACACGGGCCAGCACAAACAGCAGATCGGACAGGCGATTGAGGTATTGGCGCGGCGCGGGGCGCATGGCCTCCACCTCCTGCAGCGCCACCACCTGGCGCTCTGCACGGCGCGCCACGGTGCGGCAGACATGGGCCTGGGCTGCGGCGCGCGTGCCTGCGGGGAGAATGAATTCCAGCAGCCGCGGCAGGCCGGCGTTGTAATGCTGCAAGGCCTGGTCCAGCTGCAGCAGGCCGTCTTCCTTGAGCAGCTCGTAGCCGGGCATGGACAGCTCACCCCCCAGGTTGAAAAGCTGGTGCTGCACATCGATCAGCAACTCGCGCACATCCTGCGGCAACGGCTCGCACAGCAGCAGACCAATGTGGGAATTGAGCTCATCCACATCACCCATGGCATGCGGGCGCAGGCTGTTTTTGGAGACACGGCTGTTGTCGCCCAGGCCGGTGCTACCGTCATCTCCGGTTCTGGTAGCGATTTGTGTCAAACGGTTGCCCATGGCCTGCTCCTTGGTGAATGGGGAGGTAAACAAAGTTTTTCACCCATTGTGCGTTACACATTCAGGCTGTCATGTGTACGCCAGAAACAGTGGGCAAAAAAACTGGTGCAAAGCGCTCCAGCGCGGTGGAATGTGCTCCTTGTTTTGATGCACAGAGGAGTTGGCAAGCCATGCAACCCACCCGTTTTCGTTCTCTGCACTGTTTCGATGCCCGCAGCCTGGTGCTGTTCGCCAGCCTGACCATGGGCGGCACCCACGCCATCATGGCGCAAAGCATTTACCCCGCTTCCCCCACGCAACGCAGCGGCATGCATGCGCCTGCGGCACCACCCGCAACACCCTCGCTGCTGGCGCAGACCGCAGTGGCCACCCCCACCCCCGAGCAGGCCTTTGCGCGCGCCGATACCAATGGCGACGGCGCGCTCACCCCCAGCGAGGCCGAGCGCTATCCCGCCGTGGCCGAACGTTTCCGCCAGTTCGATACCGACCGCAACGGCACGCTGTCGCGCGAGGAGTTCATCCTGGCCCTGAAGCAGCACTGAGCCTGCTTGCGCCTTCGGGCAGGGCGGCCCCCGCCCTTGGCGCAGGCCAGGGTAGCGGGCCCGGTCCAGCTGCCAGAGGGGCGGTGGTATTCTTTTGGGTTCAGAGCGCGTCGCCAGGAGACCTGCGACACGCTCTCACAGGAGACCACTACATGAACGCCCCCACCGCTGCCGCCTACCTGCAACCCCGCGCCATTGCGCCAGCCTTTCTGGACGCGCTGACCACACGTTTCGGCAGCCGCTGCAGCCAGGCCCAGGCCGTGCGCGAGCAGCATGGCCGCGATGAAGGTGCCATCCAGGCACCGCCCCCGGTGGCCGTGGTCTATGCCGAAAGCACACAAGACGTGGCCGACGCCGTGAAGCTGGCCGACCAGTACGAGGTGCCGGTGATTGCCTATGGCGCCGGTTCCTCGCTGGAAGGCCATTTGCTGGCCGTGCAAGGCGGCATCAGCATTGATGTGAGCCGCATGAACCAGGTCTTGCGCGTCAATGCCGAAGACATGACCGTCACCGTGCAGCCCGGCATCTTGCGCAAGCAGCTGAACGACGCCATCAAGGACCAGGGCCTGTTCTTCCCCATCGACCCCGGCGCCGACGCTTCCATCGGCGGCATGACGGCCACCCGCGCCAGCGGCACCAATGCCGTGCGCTACGGCACCATGCGCGAGAACGTGCTGGCGCTGGAAGTGGTGACGGCCCAGGGCAATGTGATCCGCACCGGCAACCGTGCCAAGAAAAGCGCGGCCGGCTACGACCTGACACGCCTGATGGTGGGCAGCGAAGGGACGCTGGGCATCTTCACCGAGATCACGCTGCGCCTGTACCCGCTGCCCGAGGCAGTGAGCGCAGCCATCTGCTCCTTCCCCACGATTGCCGATGCCGTGCACACCGTGATCCAGACCATCCAGATGGGCGTGCCCATTGCCCGCGTGGAGCTGGTGGACGCCGCCACCGTGGCCATGGTCAACAAGCACAGCAACCTCACGCTGCGCGAAGAACCCATGCTGCTGATGGAGTTCCACGGCAGCCCCAATGGCGTGAAGGAACAGGCCGAGATGGTGCAAGACATTGCGGCCGAATTCGACGCCAAGGGCTTTGAATGGGCCGACACGCCCGAGGAGCGCACCCGCCTCTTCACCGCCCGCCACAACGCCTACTTTGCCGGCATCCAGAGCCGCCCGGGCTGCCGCTCCATCACCACCGACACCTGCGTGCCCATCAGCCGCCTGGCCGACTGCCTGCTGGAGTCCATCGACGAGGTCAATGCCAGCGGCATTCCCTACTTCCTGGTGGGCCATGTGGGTGATGGCAACTTCCACTTCGGCTATCTGATCGACCCCGACAGCGCCGACGAGCGCCAACGCGCCGAAGACCTCAACCACCGCCTGGTGCGCCGCGCCATTGCCATGGAAGGCACATGCACCGGCGAGCATGGCATCGGCATCCACAAGCAGGACTTTCTGCGCGAGGAATGCGGCGATGGCGCCATCGCCATGATGGCCGCCATCAAGCAGGCGCTGGACCCCAAGAACATCCTGAACCCGGGCAAGATCTTCGCGCTGTAAACAAGCCAGCACCGGCAGACGCTCAGGCCTGCTGAGGCCTGCCCCCGTCCGGGCGCCCCACCAGATAGCCAAACACCGGCGCTGTCAGGTACATGACCACCGAATACACCGCTGCAGGCAAGGCCAGCGGGTAGCTGCCCAGCACGGTCAAGGCGATGAAGATAGCCAATGTCGAGTTGTGGATGCCGATCTCGAAAGCCACGGCAATGCAGATCGGCTTGTCCAGCCTGCTGGCGCGGCTCAGGCCGTAGCCGACCGCCAGGCTGCACAGATTGAACAGGACCACGGCAGGCCCGATCTCACCAAACGATGCCACCAGCGCGCGCCATTCCTTGCCCATGGCCAGCAAGGCCACGGCCGCCAGCACCAGCATGCTGAAGGCCTTGACCGGACGGTGCATGCGTGCAGCAAAGCCCGGTGCTCGCCGCGCCGCCAGCATGCCCAGCGCGACGGGAACCAGCACAATGCCCACAACCTCCACCAGCTTGGAAAATTGCACGGGCACGATCTGGCCGGCCTGCGCGAAATGGGCAATGCTCCAGTTGATGATCAAGGGCATGCTCACCACCGACAGCACGGTGTTGAGCGCCGTCAGCGAGATGTTCATCGCCACATTGCCACCGAAAAGGTGGGAGAACAGATTGGCCGAGATGCCCCCGGGTGAGGCGGCCAGCAGCATCAGCCCTATGGCGAACACCGCAGGCAGTCCCAAGCCCGTCACCAGGCCAAAGCACAGCAGCGGCAATGCCACGATTTGCAGGCCCAGGGCCACGACCACGGCCCGTGGATAGCGCAGAAGGCGCGAAAAATCATCCCATGTCAGCGACAAACCCAGGCCGAACATCACCAGAGCCAGTACGCCGAACATCAAGGCATTCAACAGTTGGTTCTCGTCCATGCTTTGCTCCCGAAAAAGGGGTAGCCATTACCGGATCCGGCCTCCATGCCAGGAGGCCGTGGAAGGAAAAGAGCGTTAAAGCGCGTAGCCAGGATCGATGCGATCCAGCTTGCGCAGCAGCGCTGGCCAGACAAAGGCCCCGCCCAGGCCCCCGGTCTGCACCTTGAGCGCCTGGGCCACGCCCTGCAAGATGGCGGGATTCACCTGCGTCAGCTCTCTGCCGCCGGCCAGGGCATCGATCTGGATCTTGCAGGCCGCCTCAAAGGTGTACATGGACAAAAACGCATCGGCAATGCTGTGCCCGCAGGTCAGCAGTCCATGGTTGCGCAGCATCAGAAAATTGGCGCTGCCCAGGTCGGCCTGCAGGCGCGGCTGCTCGTCTTCGCGAAAGGCCACGCCCTCATAGTCGTGGTAGGCCAGCGAGGCCAGCACAAAGGTGCTTTGCTGGCTGATGGGCAGCACACCATGCCGCTGCGCGCTCACGGCCACGCCGGCACGCGTATGGGTGTGCAGCACGCATTGCACGTCCTCACGCGCCGCATGCACGGCGCTGTGGATGACAAAACCGGCCGGGTTCACCGGGTAGGGCGAATCCATCAGCTTGTTGCACTGCATGTCCACCTTGACCAGGGAGGAGGCCGTGATCTCGTCGAACATCAGCCCATAGGGATTGATCAAAAAATGGTGTTCCGGCCCCGGCAGGCGCGCGCTGATGTGGGTGAAGACCAGATCGCTCCAGCCATACAGGGCCACCAAGCGGTAGCAGGCCGCCAGGTCGACGCGCAGCTGCCATTCCTCAGGACTGACGTACCGCTGCACGCTGGAGAGGCTGGAGGGATCGGCCGCGGCCGACGGGGATGGGCACATGGAAGCTCCTTGACAGTGAAAGAACGGCGCCCACTGTAGGCAGCGCTTGTGACAGCTGTCTGTGCCGCAGTAGACAGCTGCGGGAAGGTCCTAGGGGGCTGTTCACAAGCAGAAACAAATGCCGTCGCGGGGCAATGCGAACCCACGCTGTCAGACCGTGGAAACCCCGGCGCTATCAACCACCATCGGCCAGCGCGCGCTCGTGCAGATACTGGGTCAGCGTCTGGATGGCGCGGGTCTGAAAGCGCGTGGGCATGTAGAGCAAATACTTGTGCGTGGCCAGAAAGTCCAGGCTGCCCATGGGCAGGTCCAGTGCCTGCAGCGCGCCCTGGGCAATGGATTCGCGCACCATGTAGTCGGGCACCAGGCCTATGCCCAGGCCTTGCAGCAAGGCCTCGCGCAGAAAGTAGAAATTGGGTGACACCAGTCGCATGGACAGCGCGGCATCGCCCTGACCCAGGGTCTGCAGCCCCGCCATGCGCAGTTTTTGCTCCGTCAGTCCCGAGGCAATCAAGGGCAGGCGCAGCAGCTCCTGCAGCGTGCCCGGTCGCCCCCACAGCGCCAGGCAGGCCGGCGTGGCGCAGGCCACGTATTGCACCGGTCCCAGATGGCGCGCCACCAGGTGCTCGGGCGGGTCATTCATCACGCGCACGGCGCAGTCCACGCGGCCCTCCATCAGGTCTTCGATGGCGTTGTCGAAGATCACCTCCAGGGCAATGCCGGGGTAGTTGCGCATAAAGTCGGTCAGCCAGGCCGCCATGGTCAGCTGGCCATAGCCGCTGGGCACACTCAACCGCACCCGGCCCTGCAGGGCCTGGCCCAAAGCGGCCACGGATTCATCGGCCGCCAGCAGTTCATGGCGGATGCTGCGGCCATGCTCGTACAGCCTGCGGCCCAGCTCCGTAGGCTCGATCTGGCGAGTGGTGCGGCGCAGCAGCTGCTGGCCCAGCGCCCGCTCGAACTGGCTCAGCCTGTGGCTCACATTGGCGCGGCTCATGCCCAAGCGGGCAGCAGCACGGCTCAGATTGCCGGCGTCGATGATCTCCACCAGCAGGCCCAGGGCGTTCACATCCATTGTCAACTTTCAATCAACATATATTTCAATTATCAGCACAATTGTCAAAATAATTAAACATATTGAGAATGACCTGCTTGAACCTTCTGCCGTCCAGCCTTCGGATGGCAAGCCCAGCAGACATGAACAGCTCCTCCCCTCTTCAACCCCTGGCCGGCATTCGCGTGCTGGACCTCTCCCGCGTGCTGGCCGGCCCCATGTGTGCCATGGCGCTGGCCGACTTTGGTGCCGATGTGATCAAGGTCGAACACCCCGCCCGTGGCGACGACACCCGCGACTGGGGCGTGCGCGTGGGTTCACGCAACACCTCCTACTTCAACAGTGCCAACCGCAACAAGCGCTCCATCACGCTGGACCTGCAGTCCGAAACCGGCCTCCAGCTGGCGCGCGAGCTGGCCCAGCAATGCGATGTGGTGGTGCAGAACTTCAAGGTCGGTGGCGCCGAAAAACTGGGCCTGGGCTATGAGCAGCTTTCGGCGCTGAACCCGCGCCTGGTGTATTGCTCCATCTCCGGCTACAGCCGCAGCGGCAGCGAGGCCCAGCGCCCCGGCTATGACCTGGTGGTACAGGGAGAGAGCGGCATCATGGCCATGAATGGCGAGGCCGGCCAGGGGCCGCTGAAGTTCGGCGTGGCGGCGGTGGACATGTTCACCGGCATGTATTCCGCCCAGGCCATTCTGGCCGCCTTGCTGGAGCGCGAACGCAGCGGCCGTGGCCGCCATGTGCAAATGGCGCTGTACGACTGCGGGCTGATGATCACCAGCTACTACGGCATGGAAGCGCTGCTGAAAGCGGGCGACCCGCCCAAGTTCGGCAATGCCCACCCCTCCATCGTGCCCTATGGGGTGTTCGAGGCGGCCGATGGCCCCCTGGTGATCACCGTGGGCAACAACGGCCAGTTTGTGCGCTTTTGCCAGGAAGTGATTCATCAGCCAGACTGGGCCACGGACGCGCGTTTTGCCACCAATGTGGCCCGCTCCGCCCACCGCACGACCTTGATGCCCTTGATTGAAGCGGCGCTGCGCCGCTTCACCCGTGCCGAGCTGCTGGACAAGCTGCGCGCGGCCCAGATTCCCTGCGGCGAAGTGTTCGGCCTGCTGGAGGCATTGACCTCGGCGCGCACCCGCGAGGCCGGCCTGCTGCACGAGTTTGACGACAGCGAAGCCGGCCCCCAGGCCGTGCTGGCGCCGCCCTATGCCATGGATGGCCAGCGCCTGCCCGTGCGCCGTCCGCCACCCCATCAGGGCCAGCACACCGACGAGGTGCTGCACGAGCTGCTGGGCATGGCACCCGACGCCGTGGCCGCGCTGCGCAGCCAACAGATCATCTGACCACCCTCTCACAACGACCAAACCAGAACACAGGAGACAAATCCATGCATTCCCTGCCCACCCACTTCACCCGCCGTCACACCCTGATTGCCTGCGCCGCCGCCCTGGCGGGTGGTCTGCTGGCACCGGCCCAGGCCGCAGCAGCCTGGCCCGAAAAAATGATCAAGCTGGTCGTGGCATTCCCGCCCGGTGGCCCCACCGATATTGCGGCGCGTTTGGTGGCGCAAAGCCTGTCCGAGCGCCTGGGCCAGAACGTGATCACCGAAAACCGCGCCGGTGCTTCGGGCTCCATCGGCACCTCCACCTTCATCAAGTCCGCGCCTGACGGCTACACCCTGTCCATGTTTGGCATGCCTGCGCTGCTGGCGCCGGTGCTGTTCAACAACAATCTGTATGACGTGCGCAAGGACTTTCTGCCCGTGGCCACGGTGTATGACTTGCCCATGGCCGTCATCGTCAACCCACGCGAGCTGCCCGATGTGAAGGACTTGCCCAGCCTGATTGCCCATGCCAAAAAGGCCAAGCCTTCGCTGAACTACACCAGCTCGGGCACGGGCAGCTTTGGTCATCTGTCCATGGAGCAACTCAAGGACTTGGGCGGCTTCGATATGCAGCATGTGGCCTACCGCGGCAGCGCCCCGGCCGTGACCGATTTGATCGGTGGCCAGATTCCGGTGATGTTTGCCGATGTGGTGGCCGCCCTGCCCCATATCCAGTCGGGCAAGTTGCGCGCCATTGCGGTCAGCTCCAACCAGGCCAAGCAGTTGCTGCCGGGCGTGAAGTCGGTGGCCGAACAAGGTTTCCCGGGGTTTGATGCCGATACCTGGGGCGGGTTGATCGCTCCGCTGGGTACGCCCCAGGCCGTGGTGGACCGATTGAACAAGGAGCTGAAAGTGGTGCTGGCCGACCCGGCGCTGCAAAAGAAGCTGCTGGCAGCCGGCGCCATTGCCCGCTACCAGGACAGCGCCACCATGAAGGCACGCCTGGCGAGTGACTTTGCCCGCTGGAGCAAGATCGCCAACGACAAGGGCATCAGCGCGCAATAAGCGCGGCCGCAGTGACAAAAAAGGCTTGCCACAGGCAAGCCTTTTTTCATCCGCCAGCAGCCCTCTCAGCCTTCCAGCGTCAGGTTCAGGCGCTTGACGATTTCACGGTCGCGGGCCACCTCTTCGCTGGCGTAGCGCTGGTACTGCGCACCGCTCATGTACAGCACGGGTTGGTCGAGTTTTTCCAGCACCTGCAGCACCTTGGGGTCGTCCAGCGTGGCCTTGAAGGCATCGTGCAAGCGCTGGCTGACCTGGGCGTCCAGCCCCTTGGGACCGACGATGCCGTAGCGGGCTTCCGAGACGATGCCGTAGCCGGCTTCCGTCAGCGTGGGCGCATCCGGGAAGCGCTTGGCACGCTTGGTGCCATACACCGCCAGCAGGCGCATGCGGCCCGATGCCACATGGGGCGCCCAGCCACTGGAATCCGATGCGGCCATGATGTGCCCCCCCATCAGGGAGTTGGCCAGATCGGCCGAGCCCTTGTGCGGGATATGCAGCAAATCGATCTTCTGCTTGAGTGCCAGCTCGGCCACCACCATGTGGGGCGAGGTGGCCAGGCCGGTGGAGCCATAGCTGATCTGGCCGGGGCGCTTGCGGGCGTCTTCGACAAATTCCTGTATGGTTTTCCACGGTGCGTCATGGCGCACCACCAGACCCATGGTGTAGCCCGTGAGGCCCACCACATAGCTGAAGTCCTGCAGCGGGTCCCATGCCGTCTTCTGCATTTGCGGCAGGCGGAAGGTGGCCGGCGGCAGCTGGGTGATGGTGTAGCCATCCGCCTTGGTGCTGGGCATGGCGGTGGCACCCAGCGTGCCCCCTGCACCGGGGCGGTTGACGATGACAATGCTCTGGCCCAGATGGCGCGATGCGCTTTCGGCAAAGGCGCGCAGCGTCACGTCGGTGGAGCCGCCTGCCGGCCAAGGGCACAGCAAGGTGATGGCGCGGTCCGGATAGCGCTCGTTCTGGGCGAACGCTGTGGGCGCCAGCAGCGCACCCGTAGCGGCCAGCGCCTGGTTCAGAAATTGGCGGCGTTGCAAAGCTTGCATGAATGTCTCCTCGAGAAATGTTGTTGTCAGGAAAGAACTGCGACACCGCTGCGCAGCTGTTGGTAGATGCGCTCTGGCGCCGGATCACCCGGTTGCCGAAAGGCATCCACGTTCAAGATGGTCTGGGCCCATGGACCAAAGGCAGCCCGAAAGTGCACGCTGCTCTTGAGCGACAGCACCTGGTAGTCGTCGGCCGAGACTCCGGTGCACATCAGCGCCCCGGGGTCCAGCGCCTGCACCGGCAGGCTGGCCACGATGAGCTCCACCGCCCCCCAGCGCAGCCTGGCCGTGGGACCTTGGCGCACTTCCCGGCCCAGCCACATGGCACCGCTGCAGCGGTAGTGGCCATCGCCCAGCGCCAACACCCGCATGACCACGGGCAGGTCACGGCCCGGCAGGTCCACGGCGATCTCCGCGCCCACGCCCACGGCATGCGCCTGGCTGGCCCAATGCGGCAGATTCAGCGTCGCCACCAGACTGCGGGGAATGGCGGCGTCATGCAGGGCGCACAGCGTGGCCAGGTTGTCGGCCGCGCAACCCGCACCCGGGTTGTCGGCCACATCCGCCAAAATGCTGCGCTCCTGGGGCCGCAAGCGGGCCACGGCCTCGCTGGGGGCCCACAGCGCAGGCGCCAGTGCGCTGCGATAGGACTGCAGCCGCTCCATCAGGCTGCGCAGCGCCTGCTGCGCCACATCCTGCTTCCCCTCCGGGGCATAGACCACCAGCGAAGGGCCGGTGTCGGGCGTATCCGCCAGCACAAAGCCGCCGCAGAACGCCACGTCCACGGCATGGCGCCGGGCCGCTATGACGCAGTCCTGCATAAAGGCGCCCATGGCACCGTCCCCCGTGTACTGCCCCGCCAGCGGAATCAGAAATGCGGCCTGGGCCCAGGCATGGCAGCCGGGGGCATCGGCCATCAGCCGCGCCAGCATGCGGCGTGCCGCGCGCTGGCCGGTTTCGAACATGTCGATATGCGGGTAGGTGCGGTAGGGCACCAGCACATCGGCATGCTCCACCATGGCCGCGCTCACATTGGCGTGAAAGTCCAGGGTGGCCACCAGCACACATTGCGGGCCCAGGCAGGCTCGCAGCGCGGCCAACAAGGCGCCTTCGCAATCGCGTTCACCCTCGGCCACCATGGCACCGTGAAATTCGATCAGCAAGCCATCCAGCGGCCCGGCCTGTGCCACGGCCTGCAGCACCTCGGACTGGATGCGCTGCCAGGCCCCAGACTCCACCATGGCCGAAGGTGCGGCCGAAGCCCGGTACAGGGGCACCAGCTCCAGCAAACCCGTAGGCAGCTGCGGCTCCAGCACCTCCAGCATGCCGCCCATGACGCTGCGCGTGCCGCGCATGGCCCACAGCGCATCGCCCTGCATCAAGGGCTCGCGGTCTGCGGGCTGGGCAAACGCGGCATAGCGGGTGCTGCCGGATTCGAAGGTATTGGTTTCATGCACCACCCCCAGCAGCCCAACGCGGCGGCGTGGGGCATGGTGAGGCTGTGGCGTGTGAAACAGATGTTTCTTTGAACTCATATCAAGAAACAATAATATGCATCAAATTCAAAACATGCAACGAGTGTTGCACCAGCGTCGCAAAAAGCCCTAAGCTCGGCCCCATGGATTTGATGCACCACATCGCCGAAAAACTGCCCACCCTCGGTGCGGCCGAACAGCGCCTGGCAGAGTTTGTCCGCGCCAATCCCCACAGCGTGGCGTTTGTGTCGGCCCGTACCCTGGCCGCGCAGGCCGGTGTCAGTCCTGCCACCGTGGTGCGTTTTTTTCCACGCCTGGGCTATGCCTCCTATGCCGAGGCCCAGCAACAGCTGCAAACCACGCTGGCCGGGCAATACGAGGCACCGGGCCAGCGCCTGACGGGCGATGGAGCCCCACGGGGGGCCTTGTCCGTTGCCCAGCAAGCGCTGGAGCAGGACATGCGCAACCTTCAGGCCATGACGCCCTTGCTGCAGTCGCCCGGCTTTGCCCAGTTGCTGACCTGGCTGAGTACCTGCCAGGGCCGGGTGGCCGTGGTGGGAGGGCGTTACAGCCGTGGCCCGGCCCAGCTACTGGCCAACCAGCTGGCCGTGGCCCTGCCCACGGAGCTGGTCGACCCCGAGCAAAGCGCCTCCGAGCGCCTGCAGGACTATGGTGAAAACGATCTGGTGCTGTGTCTGTCCGTGCGCCGCTATTTGCGCAGCACGCTGGAGATTGCACGCTGGCTGCGCACCCGGGGCGTACCCGTGGTGGCCTTCACCGACGATGCCCTGGCCCCGATCGCGCTGCACTGCGATCTGCCCCTGGTGCTGCCCACGCAAGGTGCGGCGCTGTTTGACTCCTACACCGCCTTCACCGCCCTGGGCAATGCCCTGGTGGGGGAGCTGAGCCTGTCGCGCCGCACCACGGTGACGGCACGTGCCCAGGCCCGCGAGCAGCTGGATGCCCAGCTGGGCCTGTACCCCGGCAAGCCCCGCAGCTGAGTCGCCCCCTCCCTTTCGCCGCGAGAAAGAGGGGGAAAGACGCGCTCTCAGGGCGCGCTTTGCTTTGACAGATCCTGGATCATGCGCACCGAGAGGTACAGGCGCGGAACAATGGTGTTGATCAGCACATATTCCGCGTCATTGGAGTGCGCGCCATAGCCCGACAGACCAAAGCCCTCGATCACCCCGCCCTTGGACTTCAGCGCGGCAAAGGCAGCATCGGTGCCGCCGCCGGTGGCCTTGTCCATCACGGTCATGCGCAGCTGCAGCTCCTTGTCGTAAATGCTTTGGGCATGCAGGGCCAGCTTGCGCGCGGCCTCGCTGGCTTCCAGCGGCGGGCGGCGCACTTCGAACTTCAGCGCCACCTTGCTGGCGGGCAGCAGCTTGTTGCCCACCTTGGCCTGCATGGCTTGCTCCAGCGCCGTGAAGTCGGCCACCTTGAGGGCGCGCGCATCGGCCTGGGCCGTGGCCTCGGCCGGGATCACATTGCGGTTGGTGCCGGCCTTGGCCACGGTCCAGTTCAGCTTCAGGCCTTGCTCGGGCTTGGACAGGTCCTGCATCTGCAGCAGTTGGTGTGAAAGCTCGTACAGCGCGTTCACGCCGTCTTCGGGCTTCGCGCCGGCATGCGAGGCCTTGCCCTGCACCTTGAGGTAGGCCGCGCCAATGCCGCTGGTGGCCAGGCGCACGCCGCCATCGCTGCCGCCGCCTTCGTAGGAGAACACGGCATCCTGCTCGGCCCCCAGGCGGGTGATGGTGCTGCGTGCACCGGGCGAGCTGATTTCCTCGTCACCGTTGATGAGCACGGTGAGTTGGCCATAGTCGTCTATGCCTTGCTTTTTCAGCAGCTCCACCACATGCAGGATCAGGGCCACGCCCTGCTTGTCGTCGGCAATGCCCAGGCCATAGGCCTTGTCGCCCTCGATGCGAAACGGCTGGTCCTTGAGCATGCCGGGCAGATAGACCGTGTCCATGTGGGCGATCAGCATGATGCGGCTCTTGCCCTTGCCCTGAAAACTGGCGTGCACCATGGGGCCGACCTGCTCGGGGGTGTCGTCCAGGCGGTAGACATCGGTGGGCGCAATCACCTCCACCTTGCCGCCCAGGGCGCGCAGCTTGCCGGCCACATAGTCGGCGATTTTCTTCACGCCCTCCACATCCTTGCTGCCGGATTCGATATGCACCAGATCGCGCAGCGTATCGAGATAAGGTTTTTGCGCCTGCTGGGCCTGCAGGTGCAGGTCGGCCTGGGGGGCGGCATGGGCCTGGCCCATGGCGGCGATGCCCCAGACCAAGGCCAGCGCTGCCACGCGGTGCAGGGTGAAACGGGGGGGAAGTGCGTGCATGAGATTTGTCTCCTCAACAGTCCATCAATGAAGTGCGGCTCTGCCTGCTATCGCCGCAGGCATGGGCACAGCCACAACTTAACAGCCCATCGGCTTGCTGCGGCCCAGATCGGCATAAAAAAGAGAGCGCCTGTTGCGCGCTCTGCTTGGCGTTGGCTATTGAACGCTGTCCCAAACCCAGGGTGCATGCGCAGGCCATGCTCCTTTTTTATGTACCTGGTCGCGGAGCGGGCTGCGGCCCGGCCAGCAGCAGATAAGGGCCGTCCGGCCCGGTGACCTGTTCCTGCACCGTCCAACCCAGGGCTTGGTAGAACTGCAGCGCGCGCGCATTGGCCGTGAGGCATTTGAGCGTGGCCCGGGCAGCGCAATGGTGAACGCAAGCCGCCAGCAGCGTTCGGCCTATGCCTTGTCTCAACCATGCAGGATGGACAAAAAGATGGTGCACAAAGCTGTCTGGCTCCCAGATGGCGGCAAAGCCCACGGGCATGCCATCGACCAAGGCCACCAGCACCCACTCGCCCTCGGTATGGGCATCAAAGTCTTCCGCCTGGTGTGGGGCCGACCAGGGAAAGGCCATATCCCGCGACGCCGCATACAGCGATCGCAGCGCCGCCCTGTCGCCTTCCTCCCATGCACGCAGTTGCAAGTTCATGGCTCCAGCATAGCTGCCGCAAACAAAAAGGGAGCGCCTTGTGCGCTCCCTGGTTCGGTCTTCGCTATCTACACCTCGCAGACTCAAGCTGGACGCGTGGTGATTGCTCCTTTTTTGCGCTTCTCCACCCCGTCGCCCACGATCACGGCCGACACCACGCTCAGCGCCATGGCCAGGGCCGAGCCGTAGAAGATGCCCAGGTACATCTGGTGGTCCAGCATCCAGCCAAACACCGGGGCAGCCAGGCAAAAGCCCAGGTCCAGGCCCGAGTACACCGTGCCGTATACGCGGCCGGTGGCGCCTTCGGGGGCAGCGCGCTTGATCAGCATGTCGCGCGAGGGGCCAGCCAGGCCGGTGCCCAGGCCGGCGATCGAGGCCACCACCACCGCGCCCATGCCCGACAGCCAGCCCGTGCCCACCAGCGCCAGCAGTACGGACGAGCCCAGCATGCAAATCGAGATCACCTTCTCCAGCCGCTGCACACGGCCCACCAGAAAGCCACCCACCACCATGCCGGCGGCACCACACAGCATGTAGCCGGTGACGATGAAGGTCGTCACGCTCAGTGGCAGGTCGTACACGGCATGCAGGGCGGGGCTGGCGGAGTTCTGGATGGCGCTCATGGCGCAGGTGCTCCAGAAGAAAAAGGAGAAGCACAGCCACACCGAGGGCAGCTTCAAGAAGGCCATGGCGTGCTCCGGCTTGGCGCTGGCCGCACCGCTCTGGGCCACGGCAGGCTTGGCCTGGTTGCCAATGGCCAGCGGGTCACGGTCGTCCAGCCAGCGGCGGTTGACCACCATGATGGCCAGCACCAGCGCAGCCCAGGCCGCGCCACACAGACAGGCCAGTCGCCATGAACCCGTGGCCATGGTGATGCCCGCCATGAACACCGGGGCCATGGCCCAGCCGATATTGCCCGACAGGCCGTGCACCGAGAAGGCATGGCCTATGCGCTTGGGCGATACGCGCTTGTTCAGGATGGTGAAGTCCACCGGGTGGAAAGGCGCGTTGCCCAGGCCGGCAAAGAACGAGGCCAGCAGCAGCATGGCGTAGTTCTGCGCCATGCTGGCCACCACCCCGGCCACCACAAAGCTGGACAGCGCGGCAAACAAAATGGGCCGTGCACCCACCCGGTCCACCAGAAAGCCCGACAGCATCTGCCCCGTGCCAGAGACGATGAAGAACAGCGACACCATCACCCCCAGCTCCGAATAGCTGTAGCCAAAGTCGGCAATCAGCCAGGGGAACAGCGGCGGCAGCAGCAGGTGAAAAAAGTGCGACGAACCATGGGCCAGGCCGATCAGGCCGATGGTGCGGGCATCCTGGCGCAAGTCGCCGGCAGAGGTGGGAGCGGAGGCAGTCATAGGAGGGTGATCTTAGGCAGGACGGGCGCGTCTGAATTACGATAGACAGCCAATTTCTGTTGAAAACATGCCAAGCACCCTCGCGCGCCCCTTGCAGGTCGGCAAGGCATCCACCTATGTGGACAGCCTGGCGCCCCATTTGTACATGCCCACGGCGCAACGGCCGGTGCGTGCCAAATGCCGCTGGCTGGCGGCCGACACCCAGGTCAAGCCCCACCAGCACCCCTGGGCGCAGCTGGCCATCTCCACCACCGGCACCATCCGCCTGACCGTGGCCCAAGGCACCTACATCGTGCCGCCCTCACGGGCACTGTGGGTGCCCCCGGGCGTGGTGCATGCTGTGACCATGGTGGGCAGCGCCGATCTGCGCACCCTGTACTTTCACCAGCCCGATGGCCGCTGCGGCCCGGATGTGGCGCCGCAGGCCGAAGCGGCCTGGCGCCAGTGCCGCGTGCTCAACGCCTCGGAGCTGCTGCGGGCCGTGGTGCGCGAGCTGTCCACCGAAAGCGATGAGCAACTGCCGCTGTCCCCCGAACAGCGCAGCCGCGAACACCATCTCAGCGCGCTGCTGCTCGATGAGCTGCGCCGCGCCAGCGCCGTGCAACTGGGCGTAAACCTGCCGCAGGACAAGCGACTGCGCAGCCTGTGCGAAGCGGTGCTGGCCGACCCCACGCGCTACGCCACGCTGGAAGACTGGGCGCGCGACACCGGCGCCAGCCCGCGCACCGTGGCCCGCTTGTTCCGCCAGGAGCTGGATAGCAGCTTCACCCAATGGCGCCAGCAGGTGGTGCTGACCAAGGCCGTGGCCATGGCGGCCCACCGGCACTCCATACAGCACATTGCCGCCTCTTTGGGCTATGGGCCCAGCGCCTTCAGCGCCATGGTGCGCAAGACCATGGGCATGTCGCCCTCGCGGTTTTTGGGGTTGCATGCCGGTGACGCCCCCTGAGGCGCTTTGCGCCTTCCCCCTCTCTCGCGCAAGCGCGGGAGGGGGACGACACCGGCGCGGCGGGGCGGCCCTTGCGCGGTGTCCTCATCTAGGCCGCGCCGGTTGCACACAACACCTGTTTTGCTAGCAGCTATCGCCCATACAGACAGGCTTTGCTTATATTTTCACCTGATTAGCTACATACCTCAGATGAAGCTCCACTACGAATTGCGCTACAGCGCGGATATGACGTTCTGAGGCCGGGACTCGCCCCGGCAGGCGACTTCATTTTCTTGAACGCTCAAGAAAACGGAAGCAAAAGAAACCGCCCCTACTGCCCATGTCCCTGCGCTGCGGGCAAGCTCGGTGCTCGATCCCAGGGCGGTGCCGCAGAACTCGCGGCGCGGCGTGGCCGCTCTGCTCAAACATGCTGCGGCAAGCTTGACCACGAAGCAGCTGTGTCCTGCGGCACAGCTGCCCGCCCCGGGCTCTGTGCGCCAAGCCATGGGCAAAAGGGGGGAACCGAATACCGGCCCTGCGTGGACGGCGCTGCTGGCGAACCCTATCTCTAAACCCTCAATGCCCGGTGCTTCGTCACACTGCTGGCGCTGCGGTTGTTCCCCCTTCTATACACGCCTGCGGCGCACAGCACACAGGGCCGCATGGCTGCCGTAGGACAGCCATGCTTCGTCAACTGACTTGCCGCGGCTGTTCGAGCGGAGCGCTGTAAGCGCGTAACGAGTTCTGCGGCAGGCCCTGTGTGCTGGGTGACGCAGGTTGCCCCGGCGCGGTAGCGCTGGGGTCGGGAATAGCAGGGGCGCATTCTTCGCCTACCTTCTTGTGCGAGCAAGAAGGTAGGTCGCTCGCCGGGGCGAGTCCCGGCTTCGGAATATCACTTCACAGCAGTGCCTGAGACAAGTATCTAATCAGGTATTTTCAATAGCAAAGCTTTTGTCAGACTGCATAAGAAGCTATCAATTTTCATAGCTCGCGACAGGCCGGAATGCACCTTGGGTCCCGGTCAAACCAAGCAGCACCAAGGCCAGGACCATCCCACAAAGCAGGCTTTACTTGCGCAGCCCCCAGAGGCGGCGCTTGGGTGCGGGAGGGGGCTCGCGGTGCTTGAGCCTGGGCGGCTCGCGGCGCGGGTAGATGGCATGCCAGGCCTGCTCGGCGGGAGACGGTGGTGCCTGCTCCAGCGCGGCCTGTGCCTCCTCGGCAGCGCCGGGCCATAAGGGCAGCTGGTAGACATGCAAGGTATGGCCTGCGGCGGGCAAGCTGGCCAGCGCCGGCAGGTCAGGGATGGGGAATTCCAGGCTCACCAGCCAGCTGCCGCTTTGCATCTCACCCGCAGCCTTGAGCGCGGCCCGCGACATGCTCTCTGGCCGCTGGAACAGATAGACCATGTCATAGCCACCCCAGTCCTCTGCCCAGATATCACCATGGCGCACGCGCGCCCAGGGGCAGCGCCAGGCACTCAGCCAACGCAGCGGCCAGCTCCACTCCACCCCTTCCAGGCGAGCCTGGGGGTAGGCGGCGCGCAGCGCCTGCAGGCCGTCGCCCAGGCCGCAGCCGGCATCCAGCACCCGGGCCCCTTCAGGCAAGGTGACATGGGCCGGCAGGCCCTGCAGCGCGCCCGCGGGCGTGGGGAACACGGGGGCATCGCGCCAGGCATTCAAGGGGTAGACCAGCAGCAGCAATGCCAATGGCAGCAGCCAGGCCCAGGCCGGCAGGCCCACAACCCCCACCACCGCCAGCGACAGCGGAAAACCCAGGGCCACCATGCAGCGGCGCCACCAGGTCTTGCCCAACAAGCTGGCCGCCGTGCCCAGCACGCAGCCCACAGTCAGCGCCAGCCAGACCGGCAGCACGCGACCCAACAGCAAGAACGCGGCCCAGGCCGCAGCCCAGGCCAGCAAGGCCGGAAGCGGCCAGATCAAGGAGGGCAAGCGTAGAAAGGCAGACATGGCATATACCCGCGATAGCGGAAAACAGATCACGGCAAGGATAGCCGTTGGCATGGTGGGCGGCGGTCTGTCCGTGGTGCTCTTTGTCACAGGCCGTCTGCCCTGCTCGCGGCACACCAGCGCTGCCACGGCGGAACAATTGAAACACTATGTTTCAGCCAGCGTACAGCAAGCTGAGAACACAGTGAACCCGTGAATAGCGTTTTGCTACCATCGGTGACTTTTTCAGTTTCCGTTCATAAACACACCACCCATCAAGGGAAGACTATGCGCCAGATTTTGTGGACCGGTCCTTTGTTCACGCTTGCACTGCTGGGCTGTGCGGCGCAGTCGCCGGCAGACCAGGTGACCCGACCGGAAGTCGTGCGCATCTGCCAGGGCAATGCCTGCGCAGACCAGCACCGCAGCACCGCGACCTTCCAAGGGACGCCGGTGGATGCAGAGGCAGAGCGCCGCATGCAGGCCCTGGCGCAGCTGGCCGAGCGCGATCCTAAGGCCGCCTATGACCTGGGCATGCGCCTGCTGCGCGGTGATGGTGTGGAACGCAACAGCTACCAGGCCATTGAATGGCTGCGCAAATCGGGCGATGGCGGACACCTTCCCGCCCAAGTGGCCCTGGGCCGCATGTACCTGACCGGCGTGGAAGAAATGGGTGCCGACCCTGGCGAAGCCGAGTCCTGGCTGGACCGCGCCGCCGCGCGTGGCGACAAGGAATCCCAGCGCCTGCTCAAGGAGGCCCAGGCCGCCAAGCAGGACGAGCAACGCCTCTACCAAATTCGCGACACCTATCGCAAATCCTGGGGTGGCTGGTATTACAGCGTTCCCTACTACTGGGTCTGGGGACCCAGTGGCTGGTATCTGCGCTGAGCAGCAACCTCTTTCGTTTTCTATTCCATCCCTTTTTTCACGAGTTATCCATTTATGTCCAAGACCACTTCTTCCCTCCGTTGGATTGCACTGGCTGCATCGCTGGGCCTGGCAGGCTGCGTCACCCCTGGCGGCGGCACCATCACCACCGGCAACGCACCCACGGCCGCCACGGGTGCTGCTGGTGGCGCTACCAGCGTCAACGCCAACCCCTCGCTGGAGCGTTGCGATGCCCCCCTGGGCACGCTGGCCGTGGACGATGGCCGCGGCAAGGAGTGGTATGCCAGCTTTGGCGCTGCCACCAAGATCACCTCCATCGAGCCCCTGATCCGTCTGGCCGTGCAGCAGTCCAACTGCTTTGTCATCACCTCCATCGGCAACAACCGCACCGAAAGCAAGCTGGCCAACATCACCGACAAGCAGCGCAACTCGGGCGAATTCCGTGCCGGCTCCAAGCAGCAAAAGGGCCAGCGCGTGGCCGCTGACTACTTCATGGAGCCCTCCATCATCATCGACAACGACGCCACCGGCCAACTGGCTGCCGGCGTGGGCGGCCTGTTCGGCAGCGTGGGCGCCCTGGTCGGCGGTGCCATGCAAAGCAAGGTGTCGGTCGTGACCCTGTCCATGTTCGACATCCGCTCGGGCGTGCAGATCTCCATCTCCGAAGGCAACGCCACATCCACCAACTTCGGTGCAGCCGTGGGCGCGCTGGGCGGCGGTGCAGCAGCCGGTATGGGTGGCTTCTCGCGCACTCCCGAAGGCAAGGCCACCGTGGCTGCCTTTATGGACGCCTACAACAACATGGTGATTTCGCTGCGCAACTACAAGGCGCAGGAAGTCAAGGGCGGCCTGGGCCGCGGCGGCCAGCTCAAGGTCGGCAAGTAAGGCCTCAGTGCTCTCTGAAAAAAACCTCCTTCGGGAGGTTTTTTTGTGGGCACTCAGTGCAAGGGGGGATGCGGCCCTGCAGCCACGGAGTCGCGCCACACCAGCTGCGCAGGAAAGGCGCGCAGCACCGGCAGATCCAGCCCATAGCAGCGATTGATCAGATGGCGGCAGCCGTTGACGGCCACCGCGCACATGGGCATCTGCACCGTGGTCAGCGGCGGCACGCCATAGGCTGCTACAGGGCTGTCGTCAAAGCCCATGACCGAAACATCCCGGGGCACGCGCAAGCCGGCCCCCGTGAGTCTGGAAATGGCCCCGATGGCCATCTCATCGTTGGCACAGAACAGCGCCGTATAGTCGCGCCCGGCGCCCGCAAGCAGGTAGTCGGCGGCGGCATGGCCGCTGGCAAAGCTGAAATCACCGTCAAAGCGCTGCGCGGCCTGAACCACCACGCCATGGCGCGCCAGCTCCGCCTCAAAGCCCGCCACCCGGGCCAGGTTGTCGGGGGCATGCTGCGGGCCTGCTATCAATGCCATGGCACGGTGGCCTTGCGCCAGCAGCGCCTGCGCAGCCAGTCTGCCGGCCTGGGCGTGGTCCACCGAAAAACACTGCTCTGCCAGGCTGGCCACATCGCGGTTCAGCACCACCATCTGCCCTGCACGCTGCTGCAGCGCGATGAAGTCGGTCTCTTGCAGCGCATGGCTGAGCACGACAATGCCGTCGCATTCCCGCGCAATCAGAAAATCCACACCATCCAGAGCCTGCTGACGCGCATCACCCTGTCCGCAGCCACTGGCAGCCACCATATGGCGCTGGACTGCGCGCAACTCGGCATCGATCGCCGCCAGGATGGCCCCGTAAAAGGAGCCGGTGAAAGTGGGTACATAGACACCCAGCATGCCCACGGACTTCAGCGACAGTGCTCGCGCGATCATCGATGGACGAAACGCCAGGGCATGTGCTGCAGCCTGCACACGCTCCAACGTATCTGGGGCGATGGCGCCACGCCCGGAGATCGCGCGAGAGGCCGTCCCCACGCCCACCCCGGCCAGTTTCGCCACATCCTTGATGGTCGCCATCTCGTCTTCGCCCTCGCTTGCTGAGAAAACGCAGATGCTACAGGCCGTGGTCTTTGAGGTCGAAACGGCTCACCAGCAGACCTGACTCTCCAGATCGAGCAGCGACAGGATCTGGGGCGCCCATGGGCTCAAACAATGCCAGCCGCGCGTTCGCGCAAAAAGGCCTGCAAGCCCTTAGCACTGCGCTTCAACGTGCGCTCCTGGGTGCCGTAATCGACATGGACCAGACCGAAGCGCCGCTCATAGCCATAGGCCCACTCGAAGTTGTCCATCAGCGACCAGACGAAATAGCCGCGCACATCGACTCCCGCAGCCATGGCGTCGTGCACGGCCGCGAAATGGCGCTGCAGATAGATGACGCGCTGGCGGTCCTCGATGGCACCGTCCACCACCATATCGGCCGAGGCCAGGCCGTTCTCGGTGATCACAATCGGCGGCAGATTGGCATAGCGCTGGCGAAAGCCGACCAGCAGCTCGGTAAAGGCCTCAGGAGCCACCTCCCATCCCATCTGGGAGCGCTCCACACCGGGGCGGCAGACTTCGACAAATCCGTGGGCTCCGTCGCTGCGCAAGGTGCTGCGGTGGTAGTAGTTGATGCCCAAGTGATCCAGGGGCTGGCTGATCAGTGCCATGTCGCCCTCCAGCACCAGGGGCTCGGTGCCCGGCCACAAGCGGAACAGCTCGTCCGGGTAGCGGCCTTCAAGCAGCGCATCCAGCACCCAGGCGTTTTGCTGCACCTCGAACAAGTGGGCTGCATCGCGGTCGGCTGCGCTGTTCGGGTCTTCGGGCATGCCTCTGCCGATGTTGACCACGATGCTGCGCTGCGCGCCCGGGTCATTGGCTTTCAGCGCAGGCTGCGCCAGGCCATGGCCCAACAGCAGGTGGTGCATGGCCTGGGGCGCGTACCGCGGCTGCCGGAGCCCGGGTGCGTGGCGGCCATGGCTGTAGCCCAGATAGGCCGAGCACCAGGGTTCGTTCAGCGTCGACCAGGCCGTGACACGCCCTTGCAGGGCCCGGCTGATCTTGTCGGCGTAGTCGGCAAAGCGGTAGGCCGTGTCGCGGTTCAGCCAACCGCCACGGTCTTCCAGATGCTGGGGCAGGTCCCAGTGGTAGAGCGTCACATAGCGCTGCACGCCCAGGTCGGCCAGACGATCGAGCAGGCGTCGATAAAAATCCACACCCTGATGGTTGAGCTGCCCATCCAGGCCTATGACACGCGGCCAGGCAATGGACAGCCGATAGGCATCCACGCCCAGGTCGGAGATCAGATCCACATCGGAGGCCCAGCGACGGTAGTGATCGCAAGCCATGTCGCCGGTGTCACCGTTGAGCACCTTGCCAGGCGTTGCGCAGTAGGTATCCCAGATCGAAGGCAGGCGACCATCTGCACGGGTCGCGCCTTCGATCTGGTAGGCGGCAGTGGCCACTCCCCAGGTGAAATCGGGGCGCCACATGGGAGAGTTGCGGGGCGGTGCCAGCTGTGTCGACGGCTTGATCAGGGCTGAAAGAGTCATGTCGTGCTTGGCTGTGGTGGAAAGAACGTGGAGATCGATAAGGTGGAACCGATTCCAACATTCCATATGCCGACAAAGCACAGCAGTTACCCTGAGGCCCTGTATCAGGTTGTGGCCAACAAAGCGTCAACCAGAGAGCGCTCACAAACATCACGAAACAAACAGAGCAGTCCGAGGCGTCCAGCCATTCTCTGCGACCCATGAAAAAAGCCTCCATACGGAGGCTTTGATATGGACAGGGTCAAATCAACCGCGCAGGCGCTCGATCAGGCCGTTGAGCTCATCCAATGAGCCAAACTGTATGGACACCTCACCCATGTCCTGCACCTTGCCGTGGCGCTTGACGCGCTTTTTGACCCGCACTTCCACCTGGGCCATCAGCAGGTCGGACAGCTCCTCTTCCACGCGCTGCACATCGCGGGATTTGGCCACTTGCTTGGCCTTGGCTGCGGCCGTGCCATCGGCCTCTTCGGTCACGCGCTTGACCAGGCTTTCGGCCTCACGCACGGACAGCTTGCGCACGGCGATCTGGTTGCCCGCCGTGATCTGGCCGGCCTTGCCCAGGGACAGCAGCGCACGGGCATGGCCCATGTCGATATCGCCGGCCATCAGCATGGTCTGCACCGGCTCGGCCAGGTTGAGCAAGCGCAGCAAATTGGAGGCGGCCGAGCGGCTGCGGCCCACGGACTGGGCGGCCTGCTCATGCGTCAGTCCAAACTCGTTGACCAGACGCGCCAGACCCTGGGCCTCTTCCAGCGGATTCAGGTCTTCGCGCTGGATGTTTTCGATCAGCGCCATGGCGGCAGCGGCCTCGTCGGGCACATCGCGCACCAGCACGGGCACGCTCTCCAGCCCGGCGATCTTGGAGGCGCGAAAACGCCGTTCACCGGCAATGATTTCGTACTTGCCGGCGTTGTCGCCCTGGGTCAGCTGCCGCACCAGGATGGGCTGCATGATGCCCTGGGCCTTGATGCTTTCGGCCAGCTCGTACAGCGCGCCCTCGTCCATGCGGGTGCGCGGCTGGTATTGACCGGCCACCATCTGCGCCAGATTCAGGCTGCTGGGCAGGCCGGATTGCACGGCCTCGGCCTGCGCGGCCTTGTCATCCACCTTGGGGCCCAGCAAGGCTTCCAGGCCACGTCCCAGGCCCTTGGGTTTCTTGGTTGCCATGGTTTAGTTGTCTTTCATCAGGTTCTGCAGCAGGGCATGGCCGACATCCCAGTCGCCCAGCCCGCTGGCGGTGTTGATATGGCCGGCAGCGCCTGCGTCCACCCACTGGCTGCCCCAGGCCTTGGCGAAGGCCTGGGCGCGCTCAGGGGTGCAATAGGGGTCGTTCTGGCTGCCCACCAGCACCGAGGGAAAAGGAAGCGGCTGCAGCGCCACCGGCGCCCAGCCCGGCAGCTGCTGGCGCAGATCCTGCTGTTCCACATCGCCCGGCGCAACCAGCAAGGCGGCCCGCACCTTGCTGCGGGCCAGCGGGGAATGCGCGGCCCACCAGGCCGTCAGCATGCAGCCCAGGCTGTGTGCCACCAGCACCACGGGTGCCGGTGCGTCCACCAGCTGGTCCTGCAGGCGCGCCGACCAGTCCCCCCGCAGCGGGCGCTGCCAGTCATGTTGCGCAAGGCGCTGGTAGCCCCAGCGTTGCTGCCAGCGGCTTTGCCAGTGGCCGGCGTCCGAGTCCTGCCAGCCCGGCAGCAGCCACACATCGGAAGGGTTGAAAACGGTCATTGCTTGCGTTTTGATAGCTGTTCGCGCGCTCTGCACCTGCGCAAAAAGCCTTTTTTACTCACGGTCAGATACGCATCTTCTTGATGCGCGCCACCATTTCCTTGGCAAAGGTGATGAAGGCCTTGCTGCCCTTGGCGGAAGGGTCGAACACCACGCCGGGCAGGCCGTAGCTGGGGGCTTCGGCCAGGCGCACATTGCGCGGGATGACGGTGTCGAACACCTTGTCGCCGAAATGCTCCTTGAGCTGGTCGCTGACCTGCTGCTGCAGCGTGGTGCGGGGGTCAAACATCACGCGCAGCAGGCCGATGATCTCCAGGTCGGGGTTCATATTGGCATGCACCTGCTTGATGGTGTTGACCAGATCGGTCAGACCTTCCAGCGCAAAGTACTCGCACTGCATGGGCACAACCACGCCATGGGCTGCGCACAGACCATTCAAGGTCAACATGGACAGCGAAGGTGGGCAGTCCACCAGCACGAAGTCATAGTCGCCGTCGACCGCCTTGAGCGCACCCTTGAGGCGCTCGTTGCGGCGCTCCAGCGACACCAGCTCGATCTCGGCTCCGCTGAGCTCGCGGTTGGCTCCCAGCACGTGGTAGCCCACTTGCTCGGAATGCAGCGCGGCCTCCTTGATAGTGGCGTTTTCCAGCAGCACGTCGTAGACGGTCAACTCCAGCGCGCGCTTGTCCACGCCCGAGCCCATGGTGGCATTGCCCTGAGGGTCCAGGTCCACCAGCAGCACGCGTTGGCCGATTTTGGCCAGGCCTGCGGCCAGGTTCACTGCCGAAGTGGTTTTGCCGACGCCACCTTTTTGGTTGGCAACACAGAAGATTTTGGCCATGAAGATGCTGCAGAGGTAGGACTGGTGCCAAGACACCAGCTGAAAAAAACACATCCATTTGCACCACAAGAACAGATACAAGTACTTGTGTACAAAGGGAAAAGGCCAAGCAGTCGGCCTGGCCTTTCCATGAGAGCGGGGGCTTTGCTGGCTGCCACGCTGTGAGCAGCCACTGCCCTCACCCCCATCGAACAACCATCAGTTTATGCGAGGGTGAGAGGCGATGCACGTTCAGTTGGTCTTTGAAACAGGTTTCATCCACACAATACAACGCTCGGCGTCCAGACCAGGCACCTGCAAAGGTTCCACGTGAAACACTGCCACGTCCTTGCCCAGGGCTGCCATCTCCTCATCCGGCCGCTTGCCCTTCATGGCCAGCCAAGTCCCTTGCGGAGCAATCGCAGCGCGTGACCAGGTGCTGAAATCGACCAGCGAGGCAAAGGCCCGGCAGCTGACGATGTCGTAGGGACCGGCCAGGCTTTCCACGCGCGCGTGGATGCCCTTGAGGTTGGGCAGCTTCAGCGACACCGCTGCCTGCTGCAGAAAGGCTGCCTTCTTGGCCACGGTGTCCACGCAGTGCACATCCACCTCGGGGCAGCACAGTGCAAACACCACACCGGGCAGGCCACCGCCCGAACCCACATCCAGCTGGGCCACGCGCTCACCCGGCTGCTTGCCCAGGCTATCCACATGGCGGCGCAGCGCCGGCACGGCGGCCAGGCTGTCCAACAGGTGGTGGGTCAGCATTTCCTGCGGGTCGCGTACGGCCGTCAGGTTGTAGACCTTGTTCCACTTTTGCAGCAGATCGAGAAAAGCCATCAAGGTATCGATCTGCACCGCACCCAGGCCCAGATTCAGCTGCTGGGCGCCCTGCTCCAGTTGAGTGCGCAATTTCAACGCGCTCATGCCTGGGACTCCTCAACCGTGGTGCGGCCGGGGGCAAAGCCCTTGAAGCCACCCTTCTTCAGGTGAATCATCAGCAGCGACACGGCAGCCGGCGTGACGCCGGAAATACGCGAAGCCTGGCCCAGGGTTTCAGGGCGGTGCTTTTGCAACGTCTGCCGCACCTCGATCGACAAGGCCGCCACCTGCATATAGTCCAGCTCTGCCGGCAACTTCAACGCCTCGTAATGGGCGGCGCGCTGCACCTCGTCCTTTTGCCGGTCGATGTAGCCGGAGTACTTGGCCGCAATCTCCACCTGCTCCAGCACGCCATCGCGCAGCTCGCCCAGGTTTTCCTGCGACACCTCGGCTGCGGCGTACCGGCCACCATCCATGCCCATCAGCGCGGCATATTCCACACCGGGGCGACGCAACAGGTCGAACAGGTTGTATTCATGCTCGATGCTTTTGCCCAGTACACGCTCGGACTCGGCAGCCGGCAGGTTGCGCGGATTCACCCAGGTGGCTTTCAGGCGCTCTGTTTCACGTGAAACAGCATCGCGCTTGCGATTGAACATCTCCCACTGCACATCACCCACCACGCCGAGCTGGCGGCCGATCTCGGTCAGGCGCATATCGGCATTGTCTTCACGCAGCTGCAGGCGGAACTCGGCCCGGCTGGTGAACATGCGGTAGGGCTCGGTCACGCCCTTGGTGATCAGGTCGTCGACCAGCACGCCCAGATAGGCCTCATCGCGGCGCGGCGTCCACGGGCCTTGGCCCCGTGCCTGGAGGCCAGCGTTGATGCCGGCGAACATGCCCTGGGCCGCGGCTTCTTCATAGCCCGTCGTGCCATTGATCTGCCCGGCAAAGAACAGGCCTTGAATCTGGCGCGTCTCGAAGCTGCTCTTCAGCGCGCGCGGGTCAAAGTAGTCGTACTCGATGGCATAGCCGGGGCGCAGGATATGGGCGTTCTCCAGACCCTTCATGGAGCGCACCAGTGCGTACTGGATATCAAACGGCAGCGAGGTGGAAATGCCGTTGGGGTAGTACTCGTGCGTGGTCAGGCCCTCGGGCTCCAGAAAGATCTGGTGGCTGTCCTTGTCGGCAAAGCGATTGATCTTGTCTTCCACGCTGGGGCAGTAACGCGGGCCCACGCCCTCGATCTTGCCGGTGAACATGGGGCTGCGGTCAAAGCCGCTGCGGATGATCTCGTGCGTGCGCTCATTGGTGTGGGTGATCCAGCAAGGCATTTGCTGCGGGTGCATGGCCGCATTGCCTTGGAAGCTGAACACCGGCACATGGCCTTCGTTGATGCCACCGGGCATGCCGTCGCCGGGCTGCTGGGTGCACTGGCTGAAGTCGATGCTGCGGCCATCAATGCGCGGGGGCGTGCCGGTCTTCAAGCGGCCCTGGGGCAGCTTCAGCTCCTTCAAGCGAGCCGACAGCGTGACGGCTGGCGGATCCCCTGCCCGGCCCGCGGCATAGTTGTCCAGGCCCACGTGGATCTTGCCGTCCAGGAAGGTGCCAGCAGTCAGCACCACGGTGCGGCTACGGAAGCTGATCCCCACCTGGGTCACGGCACCCACCACGCGGTCGCCCTCCACCATCAGGTCGTCCACCGCCTGCTGGAACAGCCACAGATTGGGCTGGTTCTCCAGCGTCTCGCGGATGGCGGCCTTGTACAGAATGCGGTCGGCCTGGGCACGGGTGGCACGCACGGCCGGGCCCTTGGAGCTATTCAGAATACGAAACTGGATACCGCCCTTGTCCGTGGCCAGGGCCATGGCACCGCCCATGGCATCCACCTCCTTCACCAGATGGCCTTTGCCAATACCGCCAATGGACGGGTTGCAGCTCATCTGGCCGAGGGTTTCAATATTGTGGGTCAGCAGCAGCGTCTTGCTGCCCATGCGGGCGGCAGCCAGTGCGGCTTCGGTGCCGGCGTGACCGCCACCGACGACGATCACATCAAATTCTTGGGGATACAGCATGTTCAAACTCCGTCGCTGGCGGCAGGCGCTAGCTGCGCATCAGTGCGGACAGCGTGCAAGCGTTGGTGGGCTTATGGCGAACCTTAGATTTTCCCACCCTTTGCAGAGCTTGTCTTTGGCCCCTTCTGAATCAACACTTTAGACCCAGCTACGCAGCCTGTTTCACGTGGAACAGCCCCCTGCGCTAGCATGTTGCGGTGTTCAACCCCTGCCCTTTCTCGGGCATGCCACACACCATGAAGCTCTACTACAGCCCCGGCGCCTGTTCGCTGTCTCCCCATATCGTGCTGGAGGAATCCGGCCTGTCTTACGAGGCCATTCTGGCCAGTACCAAGAGCCACAAGCTCCAGGACGGCACCGACTTCTACAGCATCAACCCGCTGGGCTATGTGCCCTTCCTGGTGCTGGATGATGGCCAGACCCTGCGCGAAGGCCCTGCCATCGTGCAGTACCTGGCAGACCAGGTACCAGACAAAAAACTGATTCCCGCAGCCGGCACCATGGCCCGCTACCGCGTGCTGGAGTGGTTGACCTTTATCGGCACCGAGCTGCACAAGGGCTTTGCGCCACTGTTCAACCCCAACACACCGGCCGAGTACAAACCCACCGTGCAAGCCCAGCTGCGCAAGCGCTTTGAATGGGTGGACCAGGAGCTGGCGGGCAAGGACTACCTGGCCGGCCCCGACTTCTCTGTGGCCGATGCCTATCTCTTCACCGTATCCAACTGGACCCAGATGGTGGGTCCGGACCTGGGCGACCTCAGCCATTTGCAGGCTTTCCGCCGTCGCATGGCGGGCCGCCCTGCCGTGCAAGCGGCCATGCGTGCCGAAGGTTTGTTGAAATAACCCCCCCTGAGCCGCTTCGCGTCTTCCCCCTCTCTCGCTACGCGGGAGGGGGACGGCACCAGCGCTGCGGGGCGGCCCTTGCGCGGTGCCCTGGCTTAGGGTGCGTCCGTTTGATGTACCAGGATTGGCCTTGCATCCTGGTATTTGGTCAAACAAAAAGGGCTTCCAGATGGAAGCCCTTTTGCTATGCGGTGCCGTATCAGCGCAGCAAGGCTGGTCCCGATGCGGCAGCCACACGCGCAGGGCTGCGCGGTGCGGGCATGCCAGCAAAAGAGGCTGCCATGCCGCCTTGTGCATGCTCTTGATGCAGCAGTGCCTGGTCCAAGTGGAACTGGCTGACCACCTGAGACAGACGTGCGGCTTGGTCGCGCAGCGAGTCTGCGGCGGCCGATGCCTCCTCCACCAACGCCGCATTCTGCTGGGTCATGCGGTCGATATCGCCCACCGCTTGGTTCAGCTGGCCAATACCGGCCGACTGTTCGCTGGTGGCGGCCGTGATCTCGCCAATGATGTCGCCGACACGGCGCACCCCATCCACCATTTCCTGCATGGTCTTGCCGGCCTCTTCCACATGGCGCACACCGCCGTCCACGGCGGTCACGCTGGTCTGGATCAGGCGCTTGATCTCGTTGGCGGCTTCCGCACTGCGACCCGCCAGGGAGCGCACCTCACCAGCCACCACGGCAAAGCCACGGCCCTGCTCACCGGCGCGGGCCGCTTCCACGGCCGCGTTCAGCGCCAGGATATTGGTCTGGAAGGCGATGGAGTCGATCAGGCCAATGATGTCGCCAATCTTGCGGCTGGAGGCCGAGATGTCCTGCATGCTCTGCACCGCCTGCTGCACGATGGCGCCGCCGCGCGATGCCGTATCGCTGGCCGAGCTGGCCAGCTGGTTCGCCAGCTGTGAAGACGATGCGGTCTGCTGCACCGTCGAGGTCAGCTGCATCAGCGACGCCACGGTCTGCTGCAGATTGCCGGCCGTTTGCTCGGTACGCGAAGACAGATCCGAGTTGCCAGTGGCAATTTCCTGGCTGGCCGTGCCGATGTTGCCGCTGGCATCGCGCACCTGACCCACCATATGGTTCAGGCTGTGGCGCATCTCCTTCAAAGCGTTTTGCAGATCGGCCACTTCGTCCTTGCCTTCCACCCGTATCTGCTGCGACAGATCGCCCTTGGCAATGGCCAGGGCCATGCGGCGCACCGCTTCCAGCGGGCGGCAAATGGACACCATGTTCAGCAGCGTCAGCGGTGCCACCACCAGCACGGTGATCACCACCGACAGCAGGAACAGCCACTGGGTCTGCTCCGCCACCGTGGCCTCACGCAGCTGGGCGGCATCGGCCTCATCCTGCAGCACCTGGGCCAGCTTTTGCACCAGGGCGTCCACTTCCGCCAGCTCGGTCATGGCCTTGTTGCCCATGCGATAGGCAATCGTGGCCGTGTCATAGCCATTGGCCTCCAGCTGGCGCACCACCGGCTCAAACAGCTTCTGGTAGTTGTTCATGCGTTGCATCAGGTCCTGGACGATGAGGTCATCCGCATCACTGATCTCGCCCACAAACCGCTGGGCCACCGTCTTGACCTGCTCCAGCCCCTGGATCCACGACGCCTTGGCCTTGGTCACGCGCTCCGGGTTTTCGTACTGGATGATCATGTCCTTCTCGTACTGGCGCACCAGTCCCAGGCTGGCCCGCAGCTGCGACAGGTGTTGCACCTTTTCATACGAGCTGGTGCGGAAGTCCTGGCTCATGGACTGGATGCGGAACATTCCCCACATTCCTGCGCCCCCCAGCATGCCAAGCAGCAGCAACACCACGGCGATCGCACCCAACATGCGCAACCTGATAGTGAACATCCGCATGAGCGCAAAAACATTCATGACCGACAACCTCCGCAAGCTCTAACAACCAATGGATCCAGTACCTGCACAGCCCTTGTCGACCTTGAATGCAAAAAAATGCAAATCCTGGATGGAAAGGCAAAGTTTGCCAGACATCCGCTTTCCGTAGACCAGGGAAACTGACGTGAAAGCACTGGATTTCAGTAGCTGTCGTATCCGATGCACAGTGCGTGTGCGCGCACTGCAAAGCACAGCGTTTCACGTGAAACCAGAGAACACCGCTTGCAAACGCTTGACTCTGCCATCATGTCAAGCTTCATCATTCCCCCATCCCGGCAATGAATGCCTTTTTTCTCTCAAGGAACCGTCACCATGGAACATGTATTTGAAGTCAGCGGAATGACCTGCGGCCACTGCGAGCGCGCCGTTACCAATGCCCTGCACGAAGTGGACGCTGCCGCCCAGATCCAGATCGATCGCGGCCAGAACAAGGTGGTGGTGCAAAGCCAAGCCACACGCGAGGCCCTGCGCCATGCCATCTCCGAAGAAGGCTACCAAGTCGCCGCTTAAGACGGCCCCTCCGGTGCACTGGCCGGTCTCGATTGGAGACGCAGCACAGCGCGCCGGGGTGTCCGCACGCATGGTCCGCCACTACGAGTCGCTGGGCCTGCTGCCCGCCGTGGCGCGCACCGACAGCGGCTACCGCCAATACGGCCCTGCCGATGTGCACACGCTGCGCTTCATCCGCCGCTCGCGCGATCTGGGCTTTTCCATGGAGGAAATCGCGACCCTGTTAGGCCTGTGGCAAGACCAGGGCCGGGCCAGCAGCCAGGTCAAGCGCATTGCCCAGCGGCATATCACCGAACTGGGCGAGCGCATTGCGGCCATGCAGGCCATGCAGCGCACATTGCAAACCCTGGTGCATTGCTGCCACGGTGACGACAGGCCCGACTGCCCCATCCTGGACGATCTGGCAGCCCAGCCGGCCGATACCAGGCCGCAGTAAACCAGGTCCCAGCCAGGCGCCGATTCAAGCGCCGGCCGTGCGCTTGCGCGCGGCCTTTGGCACCACGGTCTTCTGTGCCGCAGCGGCCGCCGTTGCCGCCACTTTCCGGGCGGTAGCGGGCTTGCGGGCCTCGGCTTTCTCCTGCACTTTGACCGCTTTGGCCGGCGTTTGGGGTGCCGAGGTCTGCCCCCCGGCTGCAGATGAATCCTCACGCAGCAGCACGCCCGCCAGCAACGTGTCTATGCAGCGCTTGGCCACCTCCTCGGCCGGGTACTCGCCCCCGGGCTGGTACCAGCGCCCTATCCAGCTCAAGGCACCGGCAATCACAAAGGCCGTCATCTTGGGGTCACAGGGCGCGACCGTGCCCTCCTTCACCCCCTCGGCCACCAGGCGCCTGAAAGCCTGGTCTATGGCGGATTTCTGGCGCCGCAGCTCCTTGCGACTTTCGGCAGGCACCTGCTCGTCACCCACGCGAATCAGGCACATGCCGAAGTCCAGGGTGACGACGCGCGCATACGCCTCCATGCAGGCGCGCAACTGGTCTATGGCCTTGCCCCCTGCCTTGCGCGAGGCCTCTATGCCTTCCAGGGTCATGCTCAGGCCCTTGTTCACGCACTGCAACAGGATCTCGTCCTTGTTCTTCACGTAGTAGTACAGCGTGGGCTTGCTGACGTTCAGCCGTGCAGCGATGTCATCCAGCGAGGTGGCATGAAAGCCGCGCTCATTGAACAGCTGGGCTGCAGCCTGCAGCACGGCATTGCGCTTGACCTCACGCTGGCGCTCGCGATCGGGGGCACTGGCCCAGGGCGAATCCACCGTGGACGGGTTGCTTTTGTTCCGACGGGTCTTGGTTTCGACGGTCAACTTCTTCATAGCTCGTATTACACCGGGGAAATCACCAATGCTCCAAGTGGAGTGTTACCACCAGAATCTACTCGAGAGTAAACAATCTACGCACCAGTAGATTCCTGTTCTAACAAAAACAAATGGCAGCAGAAGACCGATGGAGACAAAACCAATCCGGGGGGCGTCCACCCCTTTGTTACAAGTGGACGGCGTCACGCTGGCCTTTGGCGGCGTCAAGGCGCTGTCGGGGGTGAGCTTTGCGGTGCAGCCCGGCTCCATCACCGCCGTGATCGGGCCCAACGGCGCAGGCAAGACTTCGCTGTTCAACACCATCTCGGGCTTTTACCGGCCCACCGGGGGCTCCATACGCTTTCGCGGCCAGGACATCACCCGGGTGCCCGCACCGCAGCGTGCCCGCCTGGGCCTGGGGCGCAGCTTCCAGAACATTGCGCTATTTCGCGGCATGACGGTGCTGGACAACATCAAGCTGGGTCGCCACGCCCACCTCAAAACCAATGTCTTCGATGCATTGCTCTACATGGGCCGTGCGCGCCGCGAAGAAGCCGATCTGCGCCGCGACATCGAGGAGCGCATCATCGATTTCCTGGAGATCGACCATATCCGCCACGCCCCCGTGGCCGCACTGTCCTACGGCCTGCAAAAGCGCGTGGAAATGGCACGCGCCCTGGCCATGCAGCCCGAGATCCTCATGCTCGATGAGCCCGTGGCCGGCATGAACCGCGAAGAGACCGAGGACATGGCGCGCTTCATCCTTGATGTGCGTGCCGAATGGGGCGTCACCGTGCTCATGGTCGAGCACGACATGGGCATGGTCATGGACCTGTCCGATCACGTGGTGGTGCTCAATTTCGGGCAGGTGATTGCCCAGGGCCTGCCGGCCCATGTACAGGCCGATCCCGAGGTGGGCCGGGCCTATCTGGGCTCGGGCGATGTGGGCGAGCTGCGCCGCAAACTGCAAGCGGCCGCTACGGCACAAGGAGTCGCGTGATGGACTGGGCTTATCTGTTTGAAATCAGCCTCACAGGCCTGGCCAGCGGCGGTCTGTACGCCCTGGCTGCCCTGGCCTTTGTGATGGTCTACAAGGCCACGCGCGTGGTCAATATCGCCATCGGCGAGCTGCTCATGGTGGGTGCCTATCTGTTCTTCACCTTTGCCTCCATGTTCGCGCTGCCGCTGTGGCTGGCCATTCCCGCCGCCGTGCTGGGCACGGGCCTGCTGGGTGCGGTCATAGAGCGCACCATGATCCGCCCGTTGCTGGGCGAGCCACCAATCTCGGTGTTCATGGTCACCGTGGGCCTGGCCTCGGTGCTGGTGGGCCTGGTGGAGATGATCTGGACGGCCGACCAGCGCCGCCTGATCGAGTTCATGCCCAGCAACCCCATCGTCATAGGCGAGGCCTTTCTCGCGCCCAAGGTGGCCTGGGGTGCCGTGGTGGCGGGCGTGTTCATTGCCGCCGTGCTGCTGCTGTTTCGCTTCTGGCGCGGTGGCGTGGCCTTGCGCGCCACGGCCAGCGACCAGGCCGCGGCCTATTCGGTGGGCATCAACGTCCCACGCGTGTTCTCTCTGTCCTGGGTGGTCTCGGCCATGATCGCCGCGGTCTCGGGAATCATCGTCGGCTCCATAGGCGGCATCTCTTCGTCCATGGGCGTATTCGGTCTGTCCGTGCTGGTGGTGGTCATCGTCGGCGGGCTGGACAGCGTGCTGGGCGCACTCATTGGCGGGCTGCTCATCGGCCTGGTCGAGGCCCTGGCCGGCTCTTATCTGGGCGGCGAATACAAGCTGCTGGCCACCTTCATCGTGCTGGTGCTCATCCTCATGCTGCGCCCTTACGGCCTGTTCGGCACCCGCGAAATCGAACGTCTCTAGGAAACCCGCAATGCGCATAGGAACCTTCAAGGAAAGCTACGTTGCCGACGCAACGCTGTTCGACTCCCGCACGCAGAAAATGTGGCTGGCCATTGCCGGCGCCCTGCTGCTGCTGTTTCCCTTTGTGGCCAGCGATTATTGGCTCTACCTGGCCTGCCTGGTCGCCATCAACGTGGCCAGCGCCACGGGGCTCAACATCCTGACCGGCTACACCGGCTTGGTCAGCCTGGGCCAGGCCGCCTTTATGGGGCTGGGCGCCTACACGGTGGCCATTTTGCAGACCCGCTGGAATCTGCCCTTTGCCGTCAACCTGCTGGCAGGCGGCCTGGTGGCCATGGTGGGTGGCATCGTGGTGGGCATACCGTCGCTGCGCGTCAAAGGCCTGTACCTGGCCATCGCCACGATTGCGGCCTCGTTCATTGCCCACTTTCTGTTTGCCAATCTGGCGATCACGGGTGGCACCGCGGGCATCTCGATGCCGCCGGCCCAGCTGTTCGGCATGGAGCTCGACACCTCGTTTCGGCTGTACTGGCTGATCGTGCCCGTCACCATCGTCATGCTCATCGGTGCGGCCAATCTGTTTCGCACCCGCATCGGCCGGGCCTTTATCGCCATACGCGACCGGGACATCTCTGCCGAGGTGCTGGGCATACCGCTGCTGCGCTACAAGCTGCTGTCCTTCGGACTGTCCTCGTTCTACGCGGGCGTGGCCGGCGGGCTGTGGGCCTACTTCTTTCGCGTGGTCACCCCCGAGAGCTTTCCGCTGCTGATGTCCATCTTCTTCCTCGCAGCCATCATCGTGGGCGGCATGGGCTCCATCCTGGGCGGCATTCTGGGCGCGGTCTTCATGACCATGGTGCCCGAGCTGCTCAAGCTCATCGTCGACCTGCTGCCCGGTGGCAGCGAGTACACGGTGTTTCTCTCGCCCGTGCGCACCATGCTGTTCGGGCTGTTGATCATCGGTTTTCTGGTGTTCGAGCCGCTGGGGCTCGCAGAAATGTGGCGGCGCATACGCCGCTTCTTCCATCTGTGGCCCTTCCGAAATTAAAGCAGCCTCCCCGGCGCCTCCGGCGCCGCTGCTTTGGACCAAGCGGTTGCCACACCTCAAAAAAACCAAGGAGACAAGCATGCACAACCAACCAAATTCCCGCCGCCGCTCGCTGCTGCTCGCCGCTGGCGCCGCCATGGCCACCCCTTTGGGCATTCCCATGCTGGCCCATGCCCAGGCGGGGGAAGACATCGTGATCGGTGGCTCGATTCCCATGACCGGCGTGTTTGCGTTTGCAGGCGTGGGCATCAATGCCGGCATTGCCGACTACGTGAAGATCGTCAACGACGCAGGCGGCATCAAGGGCCGCAAGGTCAAATACGTGGGCGAAGACACGGGCTACAAGGTCGATGTCTCGGTGGCCACATTCAAGAAGATCACCAGCCAGAACAAGGTCAACCTCTACTACGGCGACTCCACCGGCTTTGCCAAAACCATCAACCCCGAGCTGGACCGCAACGGCAATATCTTGATGGCGGGTGCCTCCTTCGCCTCCGAACTCAACGACCCCAAGAAGTTTCCCAACCAGTTTTTGGTCGGCCCTGACTACACGGAGATGTTCGGCATCCTGCTCAAGCACATCGCCAAGGAAAAGCCGGGCGCCAAGGTGGCCTTCGTCTATTCAGACTCCGAGTTCGGCCGCGACCCCATTGAGCGCAGCGAGGCCGAGGCCAAGAAGCTGGGCCTGTCCGTTGCCATCAAGATCATGACGCCTGCAGGCAGCGTGGACGTGTCCACCGAGGTCATCAAGCTGCGCCGCGCCGCGCCCGACTACACCATCTTCCACGGCTACATCCTGGCCCCCATTCCCGAGTTCATCAGCCAGGGCAAACAGCAGGGCATGAAGTCCAAATGGATGGGCACCTTCTGGACCATGGACAGCTCCACCGTGATGAAGATGGGCGAGGCCGGCGATGGCTTCATGGGTGTCATGCCTTTTCGCTACTACTACGACACGGAAAAAGCGCCCATGCTGGAAAAGATCCGCGCCCTGCGCCCCACTTACCAGAGCACGGCCTATATCCAGGGCTTTCTGGCGGCCATGCTGTTCCTGGAGTCGGCCAAGCGCTGCCTGGACGCGGGCAAGCCTTTGACGGGAGCCAACCTCAAGGCAGGACTCAACAGCCTCAAGGACTTCGACACCGGAGGCCTGATCGGCACGCCCATCACCATCAAGGGCAACTCCATCCCCGTGGGCCGCGTCTACCAGGCCGATATGAAGGCCCAGAAGATGCTGCCAGCCTCCGACTGGATAAAACTCTGATGCATCCCCCTGAGCAGCTTCGCTGCTTCCCCCTTCTCTCGCATTGCTGCGCACTGCGGGAAGGGGGACGACACCTTCGCTGCGGGGCGGCCCTTGCTCGGCGTCTCTGGCCTGGGCCGCGCCATGCCCGCATCGCAGTCCCAGCATGCACCGTGAAAACTGAAGCACAACCATGACAGACACAGGCACAGCGAACGTCCTCGAAATCAACAATATCGAGGTCATCTACAACAAGGTGGTGCAGGCCCTGCGCGGCCTGTCCCTCAGCGTGCCACGCGGGCAGATCGTGGCCTTGCTGGGCAGCAATGGCGCGGGTAAGAGCACCACGCTCAAGGCCGTCTCCGGCCTGCTCGCGCTGGAGGACGGGCTGCTGGCCAGTGGCCGCGTGCTGTACAACGGCCAGTCCACCGCGCAGTACGCGCCTCAGCAACTGGTGCGTCGGGGCCTGTCCCATGTCATGGAGGGCCGACGCGTGTTTGAAGACCTCACGGTGGAGGAGAACCTGATCGCCTCCACCTACGCACTCACGGGACGAAGCAACGGCCAGGCCAAGCCCGATTTCGACCTGGTCTACAGCTACTTTCCGCGCCTGTTCGAGCGTCGCAAGGGGCTGGCGGGCTATCTCTCGGGCGGTGAGCAGCAGATGCTGGCCATAGGCCGGGCGTTGATTGCCCAACCCGAACTCATCTTGCTGGACGAGCCCTCACTGGGCCTTTCCCCCAAGCTCACCGAAGACATCTTCGCCATCATCGCGCGCATCAATGCCGAGCGCGGCACCTCCATGCTGCTGGTGGAGCAAAACGCCACCGTGGCCCTGGCCGTGGCGCACAGCGGCTACATCATGGAGAACGGCAAGATCGTCATCGACGGTTCGGCCGAGCGCCTCTCGCAAGACGCCGATGTGCGCGAGTTCTACCTGGGCATGGGTGGCAGCGGCGAAGCCAAGAGCTTCAAGGACATCAAGCACTACAAACGTCGCAAAAGATGGTTGTCATAAGGCGCTGCGCGCCCTGAGCTAGTGCATGACACAACGGATCACAGACGATATGAACATCCCTGAACTCACCCTGCCCCAGATGCTGCGCCAGCGTGCGCAAACCGATGCCGACAGGGTTGCCATACGGCAAAAGGACTTTGGCATCTGGAAGCCCACGAACTGGGCGGGATTTGACCTGCGTGCCAGCCACTTCGGCCTGGGCCTGGTGGCGCTGGGCCTGCCTCGCGGCGGCCATATGGGGGTGATTGCCGAAAACCGCATCGAATGGGTGATTGCCCAGATGGGCGCTGGCCTGGTGGGCGCGGTCACCGTGGGCGTCTACCCCACCAGCCCCACACCCGAGGTGGCCTATGTGGTGGGCCATGCCGACATCGAAATCATGGTCTGCGAAGACCAGGAGCAGACCGACAAGGTGCTGGAGGCGCTGGAGCAGTTGCCACGCCTCAAGAAAATCATCGTCATGGAGACCAAGGGCCTGCGCAGCTTTGCCCCCGCGCAGCGCGCCCTGATCGCCAGTTTTGACGAGGTGGAAAAGCTGGGCGCCCAGGCCGCCAGCCAGGCCCCCATTGACGAGGCCCTGGCACGCCAGACGCTGGATGACATCGGCCTGATGATCTACACCTCGGGCTCCACAGGCGCGCCCAAGGGCGCCATGATTTCCTGGCGCAATATACGCGGCGTGGTGCCCGGCATTGCCCAGCGCCTGGGCCTGTCGCGCGATTCGCGCCATCTGTCCTATCTGCCGCTGTGCCATGTGGCCGAGCAGATGCTGACCACCTTCTGCCCCATCTACCTGGGCGCGCAAATCCATTTCGGCGAGTCCATACGCACGGTGCAGGAAGACCTGCGCGAAGTCGCGCCGAATATGTTTTTGGGCGTGCCCCGCATCTGGGAAAAACTGCACGCCTCCATCAACATCAAGATGCAGGAAACCGGCAGCCTGCGCCAGGCCCTGTACCACCGTGCGCTCGCCGCCTGCGCGCCACTGGCCGAAAAACCGCGCAGCAGCTGGAGCCTGTCAGAGCGCCTGGCCCAGGCCGCCAGCTACTGGCTGGTCTTTCGCGCCTTGCAAAACTTCATCGGCCTGCGCGATGTGCACGTGGCGCTCACCGGTGCAGCCCCGATTCCACCCGATGTGGTGCGCTACTTTCGCTCGATTGGCGTGCCGTTGATTGAGGTCTACGGCCTCACCGAATCCTCGGGCATGGTCACCGGCCATGAGCTGCACAAGGTGGTGGTGGGCACGGTGGGCCCCCCCATCCGCGGCCTGGACTGGCGTGTGGCGGACAACGGTGAGTTCCAGATCAAGGGCGATATGGTGTTTGCCGGCTATTACAAAAACCCCGAAGCCACGGCCCAGTCCATACAGAACGGCTGGCTGCATACCGGCGACGTGGTGCGCGAGGAGCAAGGCCAGCTCAAGATCGTGGACCGGCTCAAGGACATCATGATCACGGCCGGCGGCAAAAACCTCACGCCCTCCGAGATCGAGAACACCATGAAGGGCAGCCCCTACATCAAGGAATGCATCATCGTGGCAGAGGGCCGAAAGTTCGTGAGCGCTCTGGTGCAGATCGATCTGGAGACCGTGGGCAAATGGGCCGAAGCACGGCGCCTTCCCTTCACCCATTTCCGCTCCCTGGTGGAAACGCCCGCAGTGCGCGAGCTCATCAACAGCGAGATCGCCCAGGGCAACGAGCGCCTGGCCCAGGTCTCGCGCATACGCAAATTCCATTTGCTGACCAAGGAGCTGGACCACGATGACGGTGAAGTCACCGCCACCATGAAGGTCAAGCGCTCCAGCATCTACAAGACCTATGCCGTCGAAATTGACGCGTTGTACCAATAGGCGCCGGTATGGCTCCTTCCCCCGCCGGGGGAAGGTTGGGATGGGGGCCGCAGCATGTACGACACCAACCCTATTGAAGTCCCTAGACCGCAGGTCTCCCTCCCAAGTCTCCCGGAAAGGGGAGAGAGCTGACCATTAAAAAATGAGCTAGTAGCGCTTTATGACAAAGGATTTCAGGCACAAAAATACCTGAAAACCAGTGGCAGAAAGCGCTGAAAGCTCTCTCAAAAGGAGCACGCTTGTCCAAGCCCGAACAACTCCCCCTGCTGCTGGAACGTGATGGCGCCATCGCCACCCTCACCTTCCACCGCCCCGAGGCCTTGAACGCCATCAACGTCCCCATGGCCCAGGCCTTTTTGCAAACCATGCAGCAGCTCGCTGCCGACGCCACCCTGCGCTGCCTGGTGCTGCGCGGTGCGGGCCGGGGCTTTATGGCTGGTGGCGATCTGGCCACGCTGGCCGACAACCCAGCGCAAGGCGCGGCCGATCTGCTGGGCCCCCTGAACCAGGCCGTGGAGCTGCTGGCGCAGATCAACGCCCCCGTCATTGCCCAGGTGCATGGGGTGGCCGCAGGCGCTGGTTTGTCGCTGATGCTGCAGGCCGACTTCATCTATGCCGCCGAAGGCACGCGCTTTAACCTGGCCTATATCAACATCGGCACCAGCTGCGACGTGGGCGCCTCCTGGGCGCTGCCACGCCGCGTAGGCCTCACCCGCGCGCTGGAGATCGCCATGCTGGGCGAGACCCTGGACTGCCCCACGGCCGAGCGCCTGGGCCTCATCAACCGCACCCTGCCCCCTGCCGAACTCGATACCGCCGTGCAAGGCCTGGCCCAGCGCCTGGCGGCCGGCCCCACCCAGGCCCTGGGCCAGATGCGCCGCCTGATGCGCTCCGGCATGTACAACGACCTGCCCACCCAGCTCGCGGCCGAAACCCAGGCCTTTATGGCCTGCGCCCACGGCCCAGATCTGCGCCATGGCATTGCCGCCTTCCAGGCCAAGCAAAAGCCCAGCTTTCAGGGCCGCTGACCCGAGGCCCGCCGGGCCGCCTGCCTGACACGCAGGCGGCTGCGCGCCCAAGCAACATCTGCACAATGGTGTATTTCAAGACCAAGGAGACCTGTTCATGACCACCCGCGACATCTTTGTCATCAGCGCTGCACGCACTGCCATCGGCACCTTTGGCGGTAGCCTCAAGGACGTACCCAACACCCAGCTGGCCACCACGGCGGTGAAGGCCGCCATCACCCGTGCCGGCATTGCACCGGATGCCGTGGGCCATGTGGTCATGGGCAATGTGATTCCCACCGACACCAAGGACGCCTACCTCTCGCGCGTGGCGGCCATCGATGCCGGCTGCCCCATCGAGACGCCCGCCTTCAACGTGAACCGCCTGTGCGGCTCCGGCCTGCAGGCCATTGTCTCGGCGGCCCAGGCCATTGCCCTGGGCGACTGCGAGATCGCCGTGGGTGGTGGCTCGGAATCCATGAGCCGTGGCCCCTACTTCGACCAGGCCGCACGCTGGGGCCAGCGCATGGGGGACGCCAAGAGCATCGACTACATGCTGGGCATCTTGCACGACCCCTGGCACAAGCTGCACATGGGCATCACCGCCGAAAACGTGGCCGAGCGCTACAAGATCAGCCGCCAGATGCAGGACGAGCTGGCCGTGCTCAGCCAGCAGCGTGCAGCCGCCGCCATAGCGTCCGGCCGCTTCAAGGAGCAAATCGTGCCGGTGGAAATCGCCACCCGCAAAGGCACCGTGCTGTTCGACACCGATGAACATGTGCGCGGCGGCACCACGGTCGACGCCTTGGCCGGCATGAAGCCAGCCTTCAAAAAGGACGGCGGCACCGTCACCGCAGGCAATGCCTCGGGCATCAACGACGGCGCAGGCGCCGTGGTGCTGGCCTCGGGCGAGCGCGTGGCCGCCCTGGGCCTCAAGCCCCTGGCCCGCCTGGTGGGCTATGCCCATGCGGGCGTGGACCCGGCCTATATGGGCATAGGCCCCGTGCCGGCCACGCAAAAAGTGCTGGCGCGCACCGGCCTGAAGATCCAGGACATGGATGTGATCGAGGCCAACGAAGCCTTTGCCGCCCAGGCCTGCGCCGTGATCCAGGAACTGGGCATGGACCCGGCCAAGGTCAACCCCAATGGCTCCGGCATCTCCCTGGGCCACCCCGTGGGTGCCACCGGCGCCATCATCACCACCAAGGCCATTTACGAGCTGCACCGCACCGGCGGCCGCTATGCGCTGGTGACCATGTGCATCGGCGGTGGCCAGGGTATTGCGGCAGTGTTTGAGCGGGTGTAACCCGCTCCCCCCTGAGTCGCCTTCGGCGCCTTCCCCCAAAGGGGGACGACAGCCTCGCTGCGGGGCGGCCCTTGCTCGCTGTCCCTGACTTGGGCTCTGCCAGTTTTGTGTGCGGCGCCCTGTGCCTTACTCCCTCGCCCCTTCGGGGAGAGGGCTGGGGTGAGGGGCTGCCCACAAAGCACAGAGTTAATACCAAAACCCATGGAGACAGGGCATGTTGACCAATCACTTTTTGAGCGCAGAGGAGCGCGCCGAGCTGGATCTTTTCAGGCAGTCGCTGGAGCGTTTTTGCGATGACCAGATCGAGCCCCACTACGCGGCCTGGGAGAAGGCGGGGCAGGTGCCGCGCGAGCTGTTCTTGAAGATGGGCGAGCAAGGCTATCTGTGCGCCGATGTGCCCGATGCCCATGGCGGCCCGGGCGCCCCCGTGCAGTTTTCGTTCGCCGTGGTCGAGGTGCTCTCGCGCCGTGGCTATGCGGGCTTTGTGGGCGGTCTGCAGGTGCACAACGACATTGTTCCGCCCTATCTCTTGCACTGCGGCACCGAGGCCCAGCAGGCCTACTGGCTGCCACGCATGGCCAGCGGTGAGGCCGTGGCCGCCATCGGCATGACCGAGCCCGGTGCAGGCAGCGACCTGAAGGCCTTGCGCACGACGGCGCGCAAGGATGGGGACGACTATGTCATCAACGGCAGCAAGATCTTCATCAGCAACGGCCAGCATGCCGACCTGCTGGTGCTGGCCGCCAAGACCGATGCCTCGGCCGGCGCCAAGGGCGTGAGCCTGTTCCTCGTCGACACCCGCACGCCCGGCTTTTCGCGCGGGCGCAATCTGGACAAGATAGGCCACCACGCAGGCGATACCTCGGAGCTGTTTTTCGAGGATATGCGCGTGCCCGCCGATGCCCTGCTGGGCGGTGTGGAAGGCCAGGGCTTTGTGCAGATGATGCGCGAGCTGCCACGCGAGCGCCTCATCATCGGCGTGCAGGCCTTGTACGGCGCACGTGGCGCGCTGGATGCCACGCTGGAATATGTGCAGCAGCGCCAGGCTTTCGGCCAGGCCATTGCCCAGTTCCAGAACACGCGCTTTACCCTGGCCCAGTGCGCCACCGACATTGCCGCGGCCGAGGCCTTTCTCAACGCCTGTGTCCACGCCTATACCCAGGGCCAACTCACGCCCGAGGCCGTGTCCGCCCTCAAGCTGCACACCACCGAACTCTTCAGCCGCGTGGCCGACGCCTGCCTGCAGCTGTTTGGCGGCTACGGCTACATGGCCGAATACCCCATCTCACGCTTCTGGACCGATGCACGCGTGCTGCGCATCTACGGCGGTACCTCGGAGATCATGAAGGAGCTTGTGGCCCGCAGCCTGCTGGGGCGGTAAGGCCCTGCAGGCTTGGCGGCGCCTTAGGTAAATACGCGCTTAAAACGGCGTTTCGCCGGGCGCGCTATCCACGGGTGCATCGGCCGGCCCGGTGACCGTGCCCTGGCCCTTGCCAGTTGCGCCCGCCACACGCACGGCCAGCGTTTCGGCCGGCGGCAGCGATGCCGGCAGATCCTGGCCCAGTTCGGTGCGGCCTTCTCCGCCCAGGGCCTCGATCAGGTCGGGAATCAACCGGCCCAGCTCGCCCGTGGCAATGGCCACATCGGTGTCAAAGCCGCCTTCGTCGCCGGCCTCGTCCAGCACGCTGTCCAGAAAGGCGATCTTCTTGACCTGCAGCGTATCCGTCAGCAGCAGGCTCACGCGGTCGTCCCAGGTCATGGCCAGCTTGGTGGGCTGCTTGCCCTGCTCCACATGCTGCTTGACCTCGTCGATATCCAGCGGATGGCGGGCATAGCGCACCACAGCCTTGGATTCGTCGGCGGCCTTGAGCTCGCATTCGCGGTCGATGGAAAAGCCCACCGGTGGCTCCTGCGTCAGCAGCCAATGCGCCATGGCGGCCTGGGGGCTGGTCTGGGTGTCCAGCAGCGCCACGCCAAAGCCCTGCAGGCCTTCCACCAGCAAGGTCACCACCTCGTCGGCCCGGCCCTGAGAGCCCGTGTCCAGCACCAGCAGATGGGCCTGCGGATCCATCCACACCCACATGCCGCCTTGCTTGGTGAAGGCCATGGGCAGCAAGTCCAGCTTGGCCTCGTCCTTGAGCTCCTGCTTTTCCTTCTTGCCCGGCTTGCGACCAAACTCTTTTTCAATCGCATCGGCTTTTTCGGCCACCTTGCGGTTGAGCACGCTGGCCGGCAGCATCTTGCTCTCGCTCATAAAGCGCAGCACCCACTGTCCGCCCACGCTTTCGGCCAACAGGCCATGTTCCTCGCCCCGTGGCGGCACCCAGCCTGAAGACTTTTCCTGTGTCGCCCCGCAAGGGGTGAACGGGGTCTTTTGCAGCGCCTCTTCGAGCTGCTCCAGTGCACCCTGCCATTGCGCCGCAATGCGGTACACGATCATGTTCTTGAACACGCAGCCACCTTTCCTTCCCAAAGCATGGGGCCGCCGGCTCTGGCCAGGCCCCATTTACCATCTATCAAAACAAGAGCTTCTCAAGCGCACCAAGTCTGCTTGAGAAGCCCAAAACATTGCATATTTTCTACGCCATCCCACCGCGACGGTGAACGCCGGCTTCGCATTACTTTACACAGCATCACCATCTGCACATGGGACGCTTACAGACAACACGCACACTGACCTTCAACCGCTGCACATCTTGATACGTGCAGCGGGCCTCATCACTTCAGAAGGAAAGGACATCACCATGGCAATCCTGCAACGCACTCTGCTGGCCACGGCCGCCGCTGCCGCTATCTCGGGCGCCTTCACCCTCCCCGTTTGGGCCCAGAGCAACACGGCACCGACCACGGCCGCTGCCACCGCTACAGCCCCAGCAGCCCCCCATATGGGTGCTCAGCGCGGCCAACGTCACGCCATGGACCGCACCGCCATGCATGCCCAGCATATGGAGCGCCTGAAAGCCCTGCTGCAGCTGAGCAATACCCAAGAAGCTTCCTGGAAGCAGTTTGTGGATGGCACCCAACCCGCCGAACGCCAGGGCAAACATATGGACCGTGAAGCCTGGAGCAAGCTGACCACGCCCCAGCGCATTGAACAAATGCAAACCCTGCGCAAGGAACGCAATGCCGCAGCCGAACGCCGCGAAAGCGCCACCAAGACCTTCTACGCCAGCCTGAATCCGCCCCAGCAAAAAGCCTTTGATGCCGCCATGCCCATGCATGGACAGCGCATGCACAAAGGCCATGGCGGTGCCCACGGTCACGGCCAAGGCCATGAGCGTGGCCAAGGGCCGCGTGCCATGCCCGCTCCGGCCGGCGCATAAAGCGCCTACGCCCTCCCCGGCCGCCATGGCCGGGGCTTCAACCCTCTTTGCAGGCCTTGTGCCTGCTTTTTTTCGTCTGTATTTGCGCATTCACAGACGCCTGGATGCAGACAGCCACGGTGGCCGCGCCTTTTGCCCCACCGCTGGCGAAAAATTCTTTTCAACTTTTTCCACGCTGGCGTCTGTCGTAACCCCACGCCCTGGGTTTGCCACCAGGCCTCCGAGGCCTTGGTTTTTCGCCCCCATGTAACTCGGTTACATCCCGCATGCGCCAGCTTGGCCCTTGCACAGGGGGCAATTCCCCGGATCAAAAGGCACTCCAGGCCTGTGGACAAACATGGGCAGAAAAAAAGAACAACAGGCCACTTACCCACAGGCTGGAAAGTTTTTTTCAGCTTCTCCCCAATCGGGCACCCAGTTACCCCTCTCACCAGGCACAAGGTTTTCACGCATGCAAGGCATTGAAAACAAAAAGGAAATAAGACTTTCCCACAGAAGAAGGCCTTGCTTACTATTACTACCAAACAAAAATAGAAAAGATAGGAACAACGACCAGTAGCCAAGTTTGGCGCGCTTTCTTTTTGTCCAAGGTCGGCTTCCGTTTTTTTCAACCCCTGATGGACGCATCCAGGCCCATCCGTTTTGGTTACGCACACCCCATCAATCGATGTGATCAAGTTTCCAAAAAAACTTATCCACTACAAAATTAATAGCTTCATATGCTTTGTTTACAAGCGTTAAAGCATTTTTTATAGTGAATATCCACTTTTTCGGCATGTGGACAAAGTTTGAACAAGAAATCTTCTATCCACAGAAATGTTCAAGACATGGAACTTGTTCACTTTTCCGGCACAGCAGCATCTGTGCATGACCCACATGGTTCTGGGCACTCCAAGTCCTTGAAATTGTTGGTGCAACGTAAGTTATCCACAAATTTCTGCATGACTTACTACTACGACTATTTCATTTAAATTTAAAGATGAACAAGTCAATAGAAAAGCAGCCACAGGCCATGGCCCTCGCTGCAAAAAGTGGAATCCCACTCTGAAAAACAAGGGATTCCCGTGCCAAACCTGCGCCGAGCAGGCATACTCCAACCCATGCGTCTGAAAAGCTTTTTTCAAACGACATGTGTGCGAACCCTGCGATCCACCGTAAATTTGACGGTTTTGTCCACAGGTAGTTATGCACAGCACTTGATAACTGGGGATACTTCCCTCTGTAAAGGAATTGGTTCAAAAAAATTCAATGCCGCCATGGCGTGGGGCGCTCACGTGCAGGTTCGTTGCTGGTGGGGTGCAATGCCTGGGCTTTTTGCATTTGTGCACAAGGCAATCGCTGGCTGTGCACGATGCGCGCGCTGTGGCATGCGGGGTCTTGGGCCTCGCCTGTGCTTGCGGCGCGCTGAAATATTCTTTTCAGACCGTGCGGCGCAAGGACTGCAGCGTCAGCGGTTGCGGTGGCAGGCCTGGGTTGGGAGGCTGCCCGGGCAGGACCGAGGCCGTTTTGATGCTTGCTATGCACAGCCTGTGGGCAAGTGCCTTGTGGATGAAATCCTGTGCCTGCATGGGAGCGGTTTGCTCGGTAATCCCCTCTGAAAGAGGCTGACAGCAGCACTTGTGGCCGGGGACTGTCCGCCATGGCGTTTTGCATGGATGCAGAGCTTTTCCACAGCCTGGTGGCTGTGGGCTGTCATGGGAGGCAGAGGATGCGGTTTTCAGGGGAAAACCGCATCGTAGCCAATGTGGCTGCGCTGTGACAGCTATCGTTAGCGAAGCAGCATGCCAACTGCCTGGCGCGCAGACTCAGTGGGCCAAGCGCTTTTGCAAGGTGAAGGGGGGCAGGCCCTTGAGCAGCTGGGCACCGTAGCTGGTGGCCACCAGGCGGCGGTCGTAGCAGTAGACATGGGCCATGTCTTCCTCGGTGCGTATGGCACGGCCCACCCATTGCGCCAGGCGGATGGCCGTGGCCGGCACCACCAGTTCGTTGAAGGGGTTGCGGCCGCTGGTGCGCAACCATTCGGCCCGGGATTCGCCCACGGGGTCGTCCGGCGGGGCAAAGGGCAGCTTGGTGATGAACAGCGACTCGCACAGGGCACCGGGCAGATCCAGGCCTTCGCCAAAGGACTGCATGCCGAAGATGATGGAAGCCAGACCCGACTCTACACGGCTGCGGTGGTCGGCCAGCAGCACAGCGCGGGGCATGGCGTTTTGCACCAGCACATAGCTGCGCATATGGGAGGGCAGGGCGTCCACGGCCTGGCGCATCTGGTCGCGCGAGGTGAACAGCACCAGGGCGCCGGCCTGTACCAGGGCCAGATCGTTGAGCAGGGCGTCCACCATCTCGGCGGTGAAGGCCTGGGCCTCACGCGGGTCGGCATGGGTCTGGTGGGCCACCAGCGTGCCCTGGGCGGCATAGTCGAAGGGGCTGGCCACCTCCAGCGTCTGCACGCCGGCATCGCCGTGCAGGCCAGCCTCGCGCAGGAAGAAGTCAAAACCACCGCAGCTGGTCAGCGTGGCCGAGGTCAGCACCGCGCCGCGCACCTGGCTCCACAGGTGCTGGCGCAGCGTGGCGCCGGGCAGGATGGGGCTGGCATGGGCCTTGACGACGATGTAGTCGCCATCGATTTCCAGCGTGAACCATTTGGCGTTCGGCACGCCCAGGCTGCCATCGGCCTGGGCTTCAGGCTGCTGGCTCAGCAGCTGGGCCGTGTCGTGCACGGCCTCCAGGCGGGGCGCCAGCGTGCCTACCTGGGCGTAGAGGGCGGACAGGCGCTGGGCCTCGTCGGGCTTGTCCTTGATCTCGGCACGCAAGGCCTTGGCAATGGCGCGCAAAGCGTCCAGAAAGCCGCTGGCGTGGTGCATGAGCTGCGCCAAGGGGGCGAGCAGGGGTTCGGGTAAAACACCGCGAGGCGCACGCACACGGGCCGGGCCCCAGCTGTCCTTCTGGCCTTTCAGGTCGGCACCGTAGATCTCCATCACCAGCCGGGCCAGGTCGGCCAGGTGCTGGCGCAGGCCGGCGCTGTGGCTGGGCAGCTCGGCGATCTCTTCCACCTCCATCAACTGGCCCACGCGCAGGGCTCGGCTGGTGAGCTTGTCTATCCACTGCAGGCGGCTCAGGTCCATCTCGCAGGCGAACTGGGAGAGGGCGGTCTGTGGCAGGTGGTGGGCCTCGTCCAGCACCAGCAGGCAGTTGTCCAGCTCGGGCAGCAGGCGGGCGCCCAGGCTGGATAGGAGCAGGTCATGGTTGGCCACGATGACCTGGGCGGCCACCATGTCCTTGCGGCGCTCGTAATAGGTGCAGCTGGAGAACACCGGGCAATGCTTGCCGGTGCAGGAGCTGCCTTCCGCTGCCACCGGGCTCCAGGCCTCGGGCTCGGGCGGGGTTTTCATGCTGTCGCGGTCGCCATCCCATTCGCCAGTGGCCAGGGCATCGGCCATGCGGGCATAGAACTGGATGCGGGCCTCGGTTTCGGCCTGGGGTCTGGCCTTGCGCTGGGCGGCTTGCTCTTCCGCAAACAGATCTTCGGCCTCGTCCGTGTGCTCGCCGGTGCTGGACAGGCGCTCCAGCTTGAGCTTGCAGACAAAACGGCCGCGTCCCTTGGCCAGCGCGAACTTGAAGGGCAGGGGCAGTTGCTTGGCCAGGGCCGGCAAATCCTTGTTCACCAGCTGCTCCTGCAGCGCCACCGTGGCGGTGGAAATCAGCACCCGCGTGCCACGGGCCAGCGCCGTGCTGATGGCGGGCACGGAATAGGCCAGCGACTTGCCCACCCCGGTGCCGGCCTGGACCACGGCGATGGATTTTTTCGGCTCTGGAGCGCCTTCTTCGATTTTGCCCAGCTGCGCCTGGGCGAAGGTGCGGGAGACCTGCTCGGCCATGCGCCGCTGACCGTCACGGCTGCGAAAGCCCGGGATGGCGGCGACGACGGAATCGAACGATTCAAGGGCCAGTGCGGCCCATTTTTCCTGGCTCATGAAAGGGGTGGCTGCACGGTTTCCCGAGGGGAGCACCGTTCTTATAAGAATAAATACATGGATATGTAGTGGATAAGATGTGAAATCTTATGCAAACAATCTACAAAACCCGGTTTGTAGCGTGTATGCGCAGGGATGACATGGCATGTGCATCGGTACGCAAATCAAGGCGCTGAGAACCATTGTCGCAGCCTTCACCTGCTTGTGAACAAAGCGGGCATAAATCCCTGCTGCCACTCCCTGGGATGGCTTGGAAAAGCAGGATTCTGGCTCGTGCCAGGCTCGGGATAACTATGTGCATAGCTGGTATATGGCTGGGTACAAGCTGCTCTGCACGTTGAAAATATCTTTTCAGAACATGGAGATGTTGTCCACATTGCTGGACATTAAAGTTATCCACATTGCACGGGATGCGCTGCTGAAACCACATGCCATGGTTATCCACAATTCTGCGAGAGTGGATGTTCACATCTTGTGTGGAAAACCTCCTGAAAAAAGCGGTGTCCACCAGTCTCTGCTTGGGCGAAACATCGGTCTGAAAAGCTTTTTCATGGTCTTTTCAGCTTTTTCTCCCCCATCGCTAGAGGTTGCTCAATCCTTCAGCAGGCCAGCCGGGCTTGAAGATCAATATTTTCAAAATTCATAGCGTCTATCGCAATACATATAAGCCTTAGAGACATAAATCATTGAAAAATGTTTTTCAACAGCAACCCGGCCTCAATTTTCAGTTTGTATGATTTCATATGAAACCATACAGCAGTGGGCTCGCCAGAGGGCGAGCTTGTACAAAGAGGCATGAAAAAAGCCACCGCAAGGGTGGCTGGGCAAGAGGTGGGCAGGGTGGTTCAGCCGGCCAGCGGTGGCAGCGGGCTGGCGCTGGAATGCGGCACGGTGGTGCGGGCGCTGTTCATCACCATCGACAAAAAGGTGTAGTAGCCGTTGACGCCAATCAGGTCGATGGCCCCCGCCTCGCCCCACAGGGCAATGGCCTGGGCCCAGGTGGCATCGCTGACACCGTGGTTGCGGTGCAGCTCGGTGCAAAAGGCATACAGCACGGCCTCGTCCGGCTGCAGCGCCGTCGGCGTACGGCCCTGGGCAATATCGGCAAGGGCTGCGGGCGCAATGCCTTCGCGTTCGGCAATCGGGGCGTGGATGGCCCATTCCACCTGCTGCGACCATTGGCGGGCAGTGATGCAGATGGCCAGCTCCGACAGGCGCAGACCGATGCGGCTGCGAAAGCGCAGGTACTCGCCCATGCGCTGGGCGTGGTCCATCAGCTCGGGGCTGCGCAGCAGCGGTACAAAAGGTGAAATCAGCGCGCCGCGTGGCCCATCGATGATGGGTTGGGCCAGCTGGCGCTGCTCGGGCGTCCATTCGCTTTCGGGAATCGGCGGCAGGCGATCGTCTTGCAGGGTGTACATGGGGTTTGGGGGTTCCAGAAAATTCAGGCGGTGGCACGCAGTGCGGCGTCAATGGACAGGGCCAGGCGGTCCACGATCTGGTCGATGTCGGATTCGCTGACGATAAAGGGAGGGGCCAGCAGCACATGGTCGCCATGTTGACCGTCGATGGTGCCGCCCATGGGGTAGCACAGCAGGCCCAGCTCCATGGCCTGGGCCTTGACGGCGGCATGCAGCTTGCGGGCGGGGTCAAAAGTGGCCTTGCTGGCGCGGTCCTGCACCAGCTCCACCGCCATGAACAGGCCGCGTCCACGGATATCGCCCACATGGGCATGTGTGCCCAGGCGGTCTTGCAAGGCCGCGCGCAGATAGTCGCCGCGGGCGCGCACCTGGGGCAGCAGCTGGTCGCGCTGTATCACCTTCTGCACGGCCAGCGCCGCCGCTGCGGCCATGGGGTGGCCCAGATAGGTATGGCCATGCTGGAACAGGCCGCTGCCGCGGCGCATGCCTTCCACCACCTGGCCCTTGGCCAGCACCGCACCTATGGGTTGGTAGCCACCGCCAAGGCCTTTGGCAATGGTCATCAAATCGGGCACCACGCCTTCTTGTTCCACGGCGTGCAGCGTGCCGGTGCGCCCCATGCCGCACATGACTTCGTCGGCAATGAACAAAATGCCATAGCGGTCGCACAGCGCACGCACGCCGGCAAAGTAGCCGGGGGGCGCGGTCAGTGCGCCGGCCGTGGCGCCCACCACGGGCTCGGCCACAAAGGCGATCACGGTGTCCGGGCCCAGGGCCTGGAATTGGGCGTCGATCTCTGCCAGAAGGCGCTGGCCATATTGCGTGGGGCTTTCATCGGCGCGCTGGTCGCGGTAGGCATAGGTGGGGGCCACGCGGCCCACGTCCATCAGCAAGGGTGCGAACTGCTTGCGCCGCCATTCGTTGCCACCCACGGCCAAGGCGCCCAGGGTGTTGCCGTGGTAGCTCTGGCCGCGGGCCACAAAGCGGGTGCGCTGGGGCTGGCCTATGTCCACAAAATACTGACGGGCCATCTTCAGCGCGGCTTCCACGGCTTCCGAGCCACCGGAGACAAAGTACACCTGGTCCAGGCCCTGGGGCGCATGGTCGGCCAGGTGGTCGGCCAGTTCCTCGGCCACGGCGCTGGTGAAAAAGCTGGTGTGGGCATAGGCCAGCTGGTCGAGCTGGGCATGCATGGCGGCCAGCACATCCGGGTGGGCATGGCCCAGGCAGGAGACGGCAGCGCCGCCGCTGGCGTCGATATAGCTTTTGCCCTGGGTGTCGGTGATGGTGATGCCCTGCGAGGTCTGGGCCATGCGCGGGGTTTTCAGCAGGGAGCGGTGGATGATGTGGGTCATGGTGTCTCTATGAAAAAAAGAGCTGTCAATGCTTATGCAGTGCGCGTATCCAGCGGTTTAGATGCAGATGTTCTAGGCATGCGCCGGCCTTGCAGCCACCACACACAGGCCAGCAGCAGCAGGCCGGGCAGGTAGAACCAGTAGGGCGATGGGCGTGGCGTGGGCAGCTGGACTTCGGCCACCTCAAAGCCTTCTTCAAAGCCCGCCTTGCGCGCCGCGCTGCCAAACTTCACGGCGGCGATTTGCACCTTGTCGCCCAGCACCATCAGCTGCAGGCCGGTGTCGATCACGCGCTTGCGGCCGTCGGCGTTGGCGGCACCCAGGGGCACGGCCACGGTCTTGGTGCGCTCGTCGCCCTCCAGCGTCATGCCGGTGATGACGGTGACCAGGCGTGCGCCTTCGGGTGCATTGCCGGCCACGGCGTAGATCTGCGCGGCCGGCACGCTGGTGTAGGGCGCTGCCACGCGGTCCATGAAGAAATCCGGGCGGAACAGAAAGAAGGCACCCAGCGCCAGCAGGGCCAGCTCCCAGGGTTTGCAGCGCACGCGCAACCAGTTCATGGTGATGGCGGTAAAGGCCAGCATGGCCAGCAGCGAGGCCGTGGCGACCAGGGCCACCTCCAGCCAGCTGTCCACGCCAATCAACAACAGGGCTGGGTTGAAGATCCAGATAAAGGGCAGGATCACCGTGCGCAGGCCATAGAGCGAGCCCTGTATGCCCACGGCAATGGCGTTTTCCTGGGCAATGGCGGCGCCGGCAAACGTGGCCAGCCCCACAGGGGGGGTGACATCGCCCAGCAGCCCGTAATAGAAGACGAACAGGTGCACGGCAATCAGCGGAATGATCAGGCCGTTTTGCGCGCCCAGCTCCACGATGACGGGGGCCATCAGCGTGGCCACCAGCACATAGTTGGCCGTGGTGGGCACGCCCAGGCCGAGTACCAGGCAGACAAAGGCCGTGAACAGCAGCATCAGCATCACATTGCCCTGGGCCACGAACTCGACAAATTCCGTCATGCGCAGGCCCAGGCCGGTGAGCGAGATGGCGCCCACGATGATGCCGGCCGTGGCCGTGGCCACGGCCACGCCAATCATGTTGCGGCTGCCGGCATTCAGGCCTTGCACCACATCATTCAGGCCGGTGCGCAGTTGGGTGATGGGCTGGCCGGAGCGGCGGAAAAACGCGATCAGCACATGCTGGGTGGCCATCAGCAGCACCAGCACCACAATGGCCCAGAATGCGGCCAGCGCGGGCGAGAGTTCTTCCACCATCAGCGCCCACACCAGGGTGCCAATGGGCAGCAGAAAATGCATGCCGGCCTTGACGGTGGCCCAGGTGTCCAGGCGCTTGGGCTGCTGCACGTCAATGTCTTCGGGCAGATCGGGCTCGCGTGCGGCCATGCGCACGGCCACCAGGTAGAGCAGCAGCATCACGGCGGCAATCGCCCAGCCCGCGTGGTCGCCCAGCACGGCCTTGGCGGCTTCCAGCACAAAGTACAAGGTACACACCAGCACCAGCGTGCCGCTGCAGCCCAGGGCGGTGCGCAAGGCTTTGTCGCGCAGCTTGCGGTGCAGCGGCTTCACCATGGGCTCCATGCCCAGCTTCAGCGCCTCCAGGTGGACGATGTAGAACAGGCCGATATAGGAGAGGATGGCGGGCAAAAACGCGTGCTTGCAGACCTCGGAATAGGGAATGCCCACGTACTCCACCATCAAAAAGGCGGCGGCCCCCATCACCGGCGGCATGATCTGGCCGTTGACCGAGCTCATGGTCTCGATGGCGGCGGCCTTCACTCCGCCATAGCCGGCCTTTTTCATCAGCGGAATGGTGAAGATGCCGCCCGAAACCACATTGGAGACGGAGGAGCCCGAGATCAGCCCGTTCAGCCCCGACGACACCACGGCGACCTTGGCCGGGCCGCCGCGCAAATGGCCTAGCGCGGCAAAGCTCACTTGCATCATGTAGTTGCCGCCGCCGGCGCGGTCCAACAGTGCGCCGAACAGCACATAGACAAAGATGGCGCTGGACGACACGCCCAGGGCCACGCCGAACACGCCTTCCGTGCCCAGCCACATCTGCGACAGCATGCGGTTGAAGGAGGCGCCCTTGTGCGCCAGCACATCGGGCATCCACGGGCCCAGCAGGCAGTAGGCAATAAAGACCATGGCCAGTGCCGCCATGGGCCAGCCCACGGCGCGGCGCGTGGCCTCCAGCAGCAGCACCATGCCGGCCGTGGCGGTCACGATGTCCAGGGTGCTGGGCTGGCCAGGGCGGGTGGCCAGCTCCTGGTAGAAGGTGAAGAGAAAGCTGCCGGCAAAAGCGGCCGCAGCGGCCAGCAGCCAGTCAAACCAGGGTACTTGCTGGCGCGCATTGGCGCTGCGCCAGGCCGGGAAGGCCAGAAACGCGAGAAACAGTGCCAGGCCCAGGTGGATGGAGCGGGCCTCGGTGTCGTTGAGCACACCCCAGCGCAGCGCAAAGGGCAGGGGCGAGGCCTGCCACAGCTGAAACAGGGCCCAAAAAATGGACACGGTGAAGACCACGCCGGCCGCCAGGCCCCGGGCACTGCGGCCTCCCGTGTCGCTGTCCGCAACCAGGGTTTGCAAGGCTTGGGGGGCTTTTTCAATATCAGTTGCCATGGGGTTGCCATGCGCTCAGCGCATGTCCCTTGTGAATCCAGTCCCCGGCCGCCGGCCATGGGGCCGGCGGTTGATGGACCGCAGTGGTGAGGGGGGAGATCCGCTGCGGCAGTGAAAGCGTGGGTGGACGCTCCAGGGCTTATTGCAGCCAGCCCTTTTCCTTGTAGTAGCGGGCAGCGCCTTCATGCAGCGGTGCACTCAGGCCGTTTTTGACCATCTCCTGTGGCTTCAGATGGGCCAGGGCAGGGTGCAGTTTCTTGAAGTCCTCGAAGTTGTCGAACACCTGTTTGACCACGGCATACACCGTCTCTGGCGGGGTCTTGGCACTGGTCACAAAAGTGGCCAGCACGCCATAGGTGTCGGTGGCCTGGGGGTTGCCCGGGTAGGTGCCGCCGGGGATATGGGCCTTGGCCAGGTAGCTGTGGCTGGCCACCAGCTTCTCCACGCCCTCGCCCTTGAGGCTGAGCAGCTTGGCGCCGCAGGCGGTGGTGGGGTCCTGGATATTGGCCGAGGGGTGGCCGATGGCGAAGACAAAGCCGTCGATCTTGCCGTCGCACAGCGCGGGGCCATGCTCGTCGGCCTTGAGCTCGGAGGCCAGGCCCAGGTCGCTGGTTTTCATGCCAAAGGCCGCCAGCAGCTCATCGGCCCCTGCGCGGTGGCCGGAGCCGGGGTTGCCGATGTTGAAACGCTTGCCTTTCAAATCGGTCAGCGACTGGGCATTGAGCTCCTTGCGCACCACCACGGTCATGGGCTCGGGATGCATGGAGAACATGGCGCGCAGATCCGGCGAGGCGCCTGCGGCCTTGAACTGGCCCTCGCCCTTGAAGGCCCCGTATTGCACGTCGGACTGCAACACCCCCATGTCCAGCTCGCCAGAGCGAATGGCATTGGCATTGAACACCGAGCCCCCGGTGGATTCCACCGAGCAGCGCAGCCCATGCTTGGCGCGGTCCTTGTTCACCAGGCGGCAAATGGCACCGCCGGCGGCGTAGTACACGCCGGTCACACCGCCGGTGCCAATGGTCACGAATTTGGCCGACTGGGCCATGGCCGCAGGGGCGGCCAGCGATGCAGCGGCCAAGGCCAGGGCGGCGGGAAGAAAGGCGGTGCGCATAGGAATCTCCTGGTGGCGGGCAGTGCGACCGGCAAAGCGCCGGGGCGGTGGTGGGCCCTGTGATTGAAACAAACGATCCGTGTTTTATTTGTTTGCAACATTTGTGCCAATAGGGGAAGCCCGCCATGGGGCAAACCACGAGACGTCCAGCCGTGATGGGGTCGCGGCCTAGAGAGTGCAGGCCATGCGGCCATGGCTGGCGCAGCACGGCCATGCCCAGGTCCAGGCGCGGTTTGGGGAGGGCACACATATGCGGTGCATGAGAAATACCCAGCAACCCATTGCGCTATGGGCTGGTGGTGCTATGTATTTAATAGCTTTATACGGATGAGAGCCGCCGTGTGCAGGCGCTATCGGTGGCGAAACGCTTTCAGCGCTTGCCGGCCCTGCACGTAGGCGCCGCCGTCCACTAGCGCGGACTCTGCTTTCTGGATGCGCTGGGGCAGCTGCGCATCGCCCAGGGCCACCAATTGCTCCAGCAGCGCTTCCACCAAGGCCATGCCAGCAGCGACCGAGGGGAAGAAGGAGGGGCTGTCCACCGCGAACAGCGCAGCATGATCGGCCATGCGCGCCAGCGGCGAGGCCTCGCTGTCCGTCAGCGCCACGATGCGGGCACCGCGCTCCTTGGCGATATGGGCCACTTCCAGGCACTCGCGCGAATAGGGCGCAAAGCTTATGGCGACCAGCACATCCTCAGCACCCAGAGGGCGCAGCTGCATCTCCAGATTGTGGGCATGCGCATCCAGCGATTGCACGCTGTCGCGGAACAAGCGATAGCCGTACAGCAGAGCAAAGGCCAGTGGGTAGCTGGCGCGAAATCCAGCGACATATACCTGGTTGGCCGACTGCAGACATTGCGCCAGCGGCACCAACAAGGAGGCGCTGTGCTGGCGGGTGCGCTCCAGGTTGGCTCCGTGCGCGTCAAACAGCTCATCTGCCAGGGTGTGCGTGTGGGCCTGGTTGCTTAGGCGCTGGGCGCGGTCGGCATAGCCTTGGGGGCCATCCAAGCCCATGGAATGGGCGAAGCCGTCTTTCAGCGCTGGCCAGCCGTCATAGTCCAATTGGCGAGCCAGCCGTACCAGCGTGGAAGGGGGCACGCCGGCCAGCTCTGCCACAGAGCGCATGGAGCGGATCAGCACATCATTGGGGTGGTCCACCACGAAGCGGGCCGCAGCCTGAAGCTGGGGGCTCAGATGGTCGAACTGCTGCAGGATGTGGTTGCGCGCGTCCTGGGTCACGGTGGTGCTTTCTGGAATGGGGGGGAGCGGAAGCTTGCCTCCGATGATTATCGGGGGCGCGATGCCGCTGCCCGGAATGGCCGGTGCATGCGTGCGATACCGACAGGTATCAAGCACTGGTCATAAATAGGGCTTGTCCTACATTGGTTAAATGTATTGAAGGATGTCGCATGTAACTGGTGGTGACGACAATGAGGCTCCAGCGGCGCAGTCCTTGATGTGAGCACATGCTGCAGCGGCTGGAGACTTAGGGATCAAGCTGCATGGTGAATTCTTCTCTTTCTTCAAACGAAGCCAATGTGTTGCGCCAGCAAATGGGCAAGCCGCTGGCGTGGCTGCGTTTTGCGCCACCGCTGGAGCAGGAGTTCGCCCAGGATTTGCGCCAGCAGCAGCGGCGCAGCACCTTGTTTACGCTGGGTTTTCTGGGAGTGCTGTGGCTGTTTTTTGCGGCCTTTGACTGGTGGCGCATACAGTCCATTCTGGGCACGGGCAAGGAGCTGCAGTTTGTGCTGGGCGTCATGCTGCAGCGCTGGGTGGTGATCAGCTGTTTTCTGTGCACCCTGTACATCTTGCTGCACCCACGTACCCGGCTGCGCACCCATGTGGTGTGGGTGGAGATGTCCGTGGTGGCCTGCGGCTGCGGTCTGGTGGTGTCTTCCTATACGCTGAAGGTTCTGGGGGCGCCAGAGGTGAGCATCGTCATGTTGCTGACGGTGGTGGTGGCCTTGTACCCCCTGGGTGTGCGCCTGCGCCAGGCCCTGGCGGCTGCGGCCACGGTGTGCATCTTCGCCACCGTGGCAGGGCCCTGGTTGCTAGAGACGCCGGCCCAGATGCAGGAGCACTGGGTGATGGTGACCATGCTGTGGCTGACGCTGGTGCTGTCAGGGGTGACGGCCTATTTCCGCGAGCGGGCATGGCGCGAGCAGTTTCTGCTGCGCAAGCTGCTGGACTGGGAGTCCTGCCATGACCCGCTGACGGGGCTGGCCAACCGCCGCATGTTCCGCGAGCAGTTCCAGCGCAACATCTTGCATGCCAAGCGTGAGAAAGATCCCTTGTTCCTGGCGCTGATCGATATCGACCACTTCAAGCTCTACAACGACTTGTATGGCCACCAGGCCGGCGATGAGGTGTTGCGCCGGGTGGGAGACCTCCTGGCCCGGTATGCACGCCGTCCGCTGGACATGGCGGTGCGTCTGGGCGGTGAGGAGTTTGCACTGGCCGCCTATGACGAAAGCGTGGATTCGCTGCGCGCGCGCATGGAGCAGCTGCTCATAGACCTGCACGGTCTGAACCTGGCGCATGACGCCTCGATCACGGCCCCTTATGTGACGGTGAGCATAGGCCTGGCCCAGGTGCGCAGCGACGACACCATGGACTCGGTGTTCAGGCTGGCGGACAGCCTGCTGCACCAGGCCAAGGAGCAGGGGCGCAACCGGGTGTGCGGTGTGGCCTCCATTGCCTTGCCCGTCATCAACCCGCGCCGTCCCAGCTGGGCCCAGCAGGCGGCGGCCATGGGGCCCGATAGCTGATATTTCGGGCTGAGCGCTACACTGGGCGGTTCGGGCAGCATGTGTCCGCTTTGCGTGCTGCCGATCTCGGTAGCTGCAGCGGGCGCACGCCATGCCTGACATGGTTTTGCCCTTGCTTACGTTCTCACCCCATGGCGGATACCGCCGATGTCACACAAGGGCTTTACATTCTTTGTTGTGTACCGTGTAGTGCGCGGCCTGCTGATTCTGGCGGGTCTGCACTTTGGCCTGATTCCTTCACCTGTTCTTTAGGAGCTCTCATGCGGTAGGCCACCGCAACCCACCATCATGGAAATTCCGATACTTATCGCCCTCATCCTCCTCAATGGCCTGTTTGCCATGTCCGAGATCGCATTGGTCACGGCCCGCAAGGCAAGACTGCAGAGATTGATCGATGAGGGCGACAGCGCTGCTGCTGCTGCGCTCAAGCTGGGGGAAGACCCCACGCGTTTTCTCTCCACCATCCAAATTGGCATCACCTCCATCGGGGTGCTCAACGGCATTTTTGGCGAAGCCGCCCTGGCCCAGCCGCTGTCCGTCTGGCTGGTGCAATGGGGGGTGCCGGCCGTGTACGCCAGCACCGCCGCCACCACCGTGGTCGTGGTCTTGATCACCTATGTCTCCATCGTCGTGGGCGAACTGGTGCCCAAGCGCCTGGGACAGACCAATCCCGAAGCCATTGCCCGCCTGGTGGCCCGCCCCATCAATCTGCTGGCCAAGCTCACCAAGCCCTTTGTGGTGCTGCTCACCAGCTCCACGCAAGCCCTGCTGCGCCTGCTGGGCGTGAAGCAGACCGAATCCATGGTGACCGAGGACGAAATCCACGCCATGTTGGCCGAAGGCACCAGCTCGGGTGCCATCGAACAGCATGAGCACACCATGGTGCGCAATCTGTTCCGCCTGGATGACCGCCCCATCTCCTCGCTGATGGTGCCGCGCTCCGACGTGGCCTGCCTGGACATCAACGCCAGCTTCGAAGAGAACATGGCGCAGATCGAAACCCACGGGCATGCCCGCTTTCCGCTCATCAACGGCAGCTTTGAAGATCTGCTGGGCGTGGTCAATGCCCGCGAGTGGATGGCCCATGCCCTCAAGGGCGAGCGCGAGCTCATGCCCACCAGCACCTTTCTGGAAAAGCCGCTGTACATCCCCGAAACCATCACCGGCATGGAGCTGCTGGAAGACTTCAAGAGCTCGGGCGTGCCCATGGCTTTTGTGATCGATGAATACGGCGTGGTCCAGGGCCTGGTGACAGTGCGCGACCTGATGGAAGCCATCACCGGTGAATTCGTGACCGAAGACCCCAGCGACGCCTGGGCCGTGCAGCGCGATGACGGCAGCTGGCTGCTGGACGGCCATATCCCCATCGTGGAACTGAAGGACCGCCTGAACCTGAAGAGCGTGCCGGAAGAGGACCGCGGCCGCTACCAGACCCTGAGCGGCATGATCATGCTGCTCACCGGCAAGCTGCCTGCCGAGACCGACAAGGTGGTCTGGGATTCCTGGCAGTTTGAAGTGGTGGACATGGACGGCAAGATCATCGACAAGATCCAGGCCACCAGGCTGCAGGACCATGTGATCGAAGCGCCCTAAAACTCCCCGCGTGCTGCACCGCCCGGTGCGCTGCGCGGGGTGACTTTGGGGAACATGAGGCTGCCTTGGGGCAGCCTTTTTTATGCTGCCAGTGCAGGCATTGGCCTTGGCAGCTGCTGCGTCCGCAGCGCCGGAATCACCTGCTCGCGCAGCAGCGGCGCCAGGCTGGCGGGCAAGGGCGCATCCAGCGGCAGCCATTGCAGGGCCTCAATCTCGGCGGCAATGTGCACGGGCTGGCGCAGCGGGCTGCGGCCCACAAACACATGGGCATGGACTTGGGTGGCAGCCTCATTGGCGGCGCTGGCGCTGAAGCTGCCCAACGCGCCAAAGTCCTGCGCGCTCAGCTCCAGCTGCAACTCCTCCTGCAACTCACGCAGCAGCGCCTGCAGCGGCGTTTCTTCGCCATCGCGCTTGCCACCCGGCAGCATCCAGGCCTGGGTGCCGCGCTTGCGCACGGTCAGCAGCTGGCCTTGGGCGTTGAACAAACAGGCGGTGGCAATGTGCAAATGGTGCATGTTTTTGGGATGAAGTCTGTTGAATCGTTTGGGGTGTGTGGGGTGGCTTGAGCACCAATGCTTGCTGCCCAGGCCCACTCCTGCAGTCAGCAGAAAAGTGGCTGGCCTCTTCGCTCAAATTGACCCACAGTCTTCAAAACTGGCGCAACCCAAGCCAGGGCACCGCGCAAGGGCCGTCCCGCCGCGCTGGTGCCGTCCCCCTCCGGCGCGTAGCGCTAGAGAGGGGGAAGACGCGCAGCGGCTCAGGGGGGGCTTTTTCGCCCATAGGCGCAGAAGCCGGGCTTTGGGCCCTTCTTGGGATGCAGGCGGCAGGTGTCCGGGCGCTTGTCATACACCGTGCAACGGCGCGTGGTGGCGTCCAGAAAATTACAGTCCCCGCTGGCGCGGCGGGCCATGGTGAAGATCTCGTGCTTGGGGTTGAAATGGTCAATCAGCCGCAGCTTCAGCAGGCGCTTGGCAATCAGCTTGGGCTCTATGTGTTCCACTTCGAATGCATCCACCAGGCCCAGGCGCACCAGCTCGGGCAGGCGCACCTCCAGCGGCATGGTGCAGCAGTTGGCCGCGCAGCTGTCGCACAGGCCGGGCTTGTACTTGCTCCAGGTTTCCAGGCGGTCGACATCGACGATGCGTATGGAGGATTTCATGCGTCAGGGGCTGTAAAAAACAGGAGCTGCTGGTGCGTATACACCCTGGCTTTCAAGCCTTAAACAGCTTGAAAACAAGGGCGTATATACACAAACAGCTCACTTTTTAATGGGCTGGATTCAATGGGCAGGATACGGCGGCGTTGCGCGCGGCGGGAGCAACTGCTGCGCATCCTGCGGCGTGTCCACATCCTGCAGCACGCCGGCGTCGTGGACGGGCAGCAGCAAGGCCTGGGCCCAGGGCAGGGCGCGGCGCACGCCGTCGTCGCCGGTGGCGTTGGTCAGCAGCGGCCACAGCGGCGCCGGAATGATACGGGGATTGCCGGAGCGGCCCTGGCAGTGTGGCAATACCAGACGATCCGGCGCGGCGCGCCAGGCCGTCACCAGCTGGCGCAGCGTGTTGGCCTGCACCTGGCCCATATCGGCTAGGGCCACCAGCATGGCCTGCGGTGGGCTGGCGCTGCAGGCCAGATGCGGCAGCACCGCGGCCAGCGAGGCGGCCTGGCCCAGGTGGTGTTGGAACGACCAGGCCACATCCACGCCCAGCCTGCGGCATTGCAGTGCGCCCCAGGCATCGCCGGGGCGCAGCACCACGATGACGCGGCCACACACGGCCTGTAGCGGCGCCAGCGCGGCGGCCATCAGGCTGTCGTGGGGCGGGCAGGGCAGGCGGCGTTTGTCGCTGCCAAAGCGCCGCGCCTGGCCTGCGGCCAGCAGCACGGCGGTGACATCGGTGGCAAGAGATTGCATATCCAAATTTTATAAAGCGCCCTCACCCCTGCCCTCTCCCGCAAGCGGGCGAGGGAGCAAGAGCCCCCAGTTGCATGCCGAGACCTTTTTAGCCAGGGACACCGTGCAAGGGCCGTTCCGCAGCGAGGTTGCCGTCCCCCTGCCCGCGAGCGCAGCCCGCGAAGAGCGGGGGCAAGGCGCGCAGCGCCTCAGGGGAGAGATTCTTCGCCGCAATCACCTGGGCCATGATGCTGACCGCGATCTCGGCCGGTGTCTTGCTGCCTATGTAAAGGCCGGCGGGCGAGTGCAGGCGCGCCATGGCGTCGGCGGTGATGTCGAAGTGTTCCTGCAGGCGCTGGCGGCGGCTGGCAGCGTTGCGGCGCGAGCCAATGGCACCCACATAAAAAGCCGGGCTGTGCAGGGCCTCGAGCAGGGCCATGTCGTCCAACTTGGGGTCGTGGCTGAGGGCGATGATGCAGCTGCGCGCATCGGGACGGAAGGCGATGACGGCATCATCCGGCATGGCTGTGGTGGAGTGCATGCGCTGCAGGCCCTGCAGTTGCAGCGAATCCATGTACTCCTGGCGCGGGTCGCACAGTGTGACCACAAAGCCGTTGAAGGCCGCCATGGTGGCCAGGTACTCGGCCAGTGCGCCGGCGCCTATCAGCAGCATGCGGTAGCCCGGGCCCAGCACGTTGTGCAGGCTGTGCGTGTCCAGGCGCAGCTCCTCGGGCGTGGTGGTGGCGCGCAGCGTGACGCGGCCGCTGGCCAGGTCCAGGCTGCGGCGCACCAGGGCGCCGCCATGCAGCTGCTGCACCAGGGCCTGCAAATGCACGGGGTCGGGGTCAAATTCCAACACCAGCTCCAGCGTGCCGCCGCAGGGCAGGCCAAAGCGGTGGGCCTCATCGGCCGTGAGGCCGTAGCTGACGCGCTGCGGCGCCTGGGCCCAGCAGGCGGCGTCCTGCATCTGCGTGCCCACGCGGGTGAAGCGCTGCAGCAAATCGTCTTCGATGCAACCGCCCGAGACCGAGCCCACGCTCTGGCCGTTCTCGCACAGCGCCATCATGGCGCCGACGGGGCGGGGTGAGGAGCCCCAGGTGCGCACCACCGTGGCCAGCACGGCGTGCTGGCCCTGTGCGCGCCAGCGCTGCAGTTGTTCCAGCACAGTGATGTCGATGTGGTTCATTGGGAAGTCCTTGGGCTGTTGCCTCGTTGGGAGGCGGCCAGACAGCGCTTCATGCTTTGTTGTGCGCCCTTGCCGTACCGAAGTACTGTCTGCGGGCACACGCCGCGCCTGAAGCGCTGTCTGGCCGTTGTGGGGTGGGATTCAGTGCCTGCTGGACTGCTTGGGCCCGCTCCTGCAGACATCCCACATCCTCTGTGTAGAGCAAAATTTTTTGGGCCTGACGGCGGCGCCGTCAGGCTGCAACTGCCACCGCGCGCAGCGCGGCAGCGGTTCGAGGGCTTAGTGCAAGGCCTTGGCCGGGTCGGTTTCGGCGCGCAGCTTGGCCACGGCGGGTTGCAGGTTTTGCCACTCGGGCAGGCCGTACTGGGCCCGCATGGTGTTGAGCAGGGTGGCAATCTGCGCATCGCTCAGCGTGTAGCGGAACGAGGGCATGGTGCCCAGCTCGGGGTGGGCCGGAGACTGAATACCTTCCAGCATCACCAGCACCGCATTGGTGGGCGAGTCGGCGTGCATATTGGTGTTCAGCGCCAGCTGCGGGCGGCTGCCGAATGTGGTGTCGGCCAGCAAGCTCTTGGGGTCGCTGCTGTGGCAGCTCATGCAAGCGCCTTGGTACAGGCGCAGGCCTTCGGCATCGGCCGGCACGCGCAACGTGTCGTTGGTCTTTTGCACCAGGGCCTGGGCGTCACCGGGCTCGGCCTTGGCGTCCTTGTACGACATGATGTAGGTCGTCAGCGCCTGCAGATCGGACTCGCCCAACTGGGCCAAGCCGTGGGCCACCGGCGCCATGGGGCCTGCCGCCACGCCGTGGCGCTCGGAGATGCCGGTGCGGAAGTAGGTCAGCAGGTCTTCATGCGTCCAGGGCAGGGGGGCTGCCGTGGCGGAGGTCAGCGCGGGCGCATCCCAGCCTTCGACAGAACCACCGGCCAGGTGGAACATGCCTTTTTTCTCGCCGGCAAACTGGTCGCGTGGCGAGTGGCAGGCGCTGCAGTGGCCCAGGCCTTCGGCGATGTAGACACCGCGGTTCCATTCCGGTGTCTGGCTGGCATCGGGCGCCACGGGGCCGGGCGTCAGATACTTCCAGTTCCACAGCGCCACCCCCTGGCGGATGTTGAAGGGAAAGCCCAAATCGGTCTTGGGCGCCTGGTTCTTCACTGCCGGCTGCGACATCAGATAGGCGTAGATGGCGTGCATGTCCTCATCGGTCACGCGGGTGAAGGCGGTGTAAGGGAAGGCCGGGTAGAGGTTGCGGCCTTCGCGGTCTATGCCGTGGCGCATGGCGCGCTCAAAAGCCTCGTACGACCATTTGCCGATGCCGGTTTCCGGATCGGGCGTGATGTTGGTCGAGTAGATGAGGCCAAAGGGGCTGGGCATGGGGAAGCCGCCCGCGTTTTCCGCACCGCCCTTGGCCGTGTGGCAGATCGCGCAGTCGCCCATGGTCACCAGCAGCTTGCCCTGGTCAATCAGCGCGGGCGAGAACTCCTGCACGTCAATGGCCGCACGCGGCGCGATTTCTGCATGGTGGGTGACGGCAAAAAAGCCGCCGGCCAGCAGCGCGGCCAGGCCCAGGCCGCCGTAGATGATTTTCTTGGCTGTTTTCATCGGTGTTTGTCTGTCTTATTGGCTGGACTTGGCCTGCTTCAACGCGGCCAGCACGCGGCTGGGGGTGAAGGGCACTTCGGTCAGGCGCACGCCGGTGGCGTCGAAGATGGCGTTGGCCACGGCCGCGGCGCTGGGCACGGAGGCCGATTCGCCGGCGCCCATGGGCTCCTCGTGCGGCATTTCCAGCAGCTCGATCTCGACTTCGGGCAGCTCGTCAAAACGCAGCAGCGGGTAGCCGCCCCAGTCCAGCGAGGTCACGCCCTGCTTGTCGAAGGTGACGAATTCCTTGAGCACGCGGCTGGTGGACTGCACGATGTTGCCGTGCACCTGGTGGCGCACGCCGGCGGGGTTGACCATGGCGCCGCAGTCGTGGGTGACATAGACCTTGTCCACCTTCACCTCACCGGTTTCGCGGTTCACCGTCACATCGCAGACCCAGGCGGCCCAGGCAGCGCCGTAGCCGGGGAACTTGCTGTGGAAGTAGCGTGCATAGGCAAAGCCGCGGCCATGCACGATCTTCTGGTCGGCGGGCGCGGGCTTGCGGTGGGCCGGGCCGTCCTGCCACTTGCCCAGGCGGTGCGCGGCCTTGATGACACCCACGGCGCGTGCGTCCTTCATATAGCGCAGGCGGTAGGCGATGGGGTCTTCCTGGGCCAGATAGGCGCACTCATCGATCCAGCTTTCGTGCGCGAACACATTGGGCAGGGCCGAGACGCCGCGCAGCCACGAGGCGCGCACGATGGGGGGCGCGTCTTGCGAGACGATGCGCACCGAGGGGAAGTCGTACAGCGGCACCGAGGTGCGGTCGCCCATTTGCAGCACGCGCTTTTCGTTCTTGACCTTGCCGGTCAGTACCAGGGCCAGCGTGGGCGAGAGGTTGGAGGGGTAGCTGGTCTGCAGCTGGTAGGCCGCCACACCACCCTTGTCGTCCACACCGCCGCTGACGCGGATCAGTTGGCCTGTGCCCTTGGGCTCCCAGCCTGCTTCCTGCTCGCGCATCAGCTGCACGCGCACCGGCTTGCCCACGGCCTGGGCAAGCAGCACGGCGTCGGCGGCCACGTCGTCGGCGCAGTTGCGGCCATAGCAGCCCGAGGCTTCGAGGCGGTGGATGTTGACGAAGTCGGGGTGCAGGTCCACCAGCTTGCCCAGGTCTTTGCGCAGATCGTGCGGATTCTGGGTGCCGGTCCAGACTTCCACCTTGCCATCGGCCACGCGCGCCACGGCGCAGGACGGACCGATGGAGGCATGCATGTGGTAGGGCCAGATGTAGTCGCGCTCGATCGCCGTCTTGACCTTTTTGCTGGCCTCGGCGAAGTCCGGGTCCTCGCGCAGCATGCGCTCGGTCTTCTCGTTCTGGATCAGCGCGTCGCGCAGGCCGGTGGGGCTCAGATCGGGCAGGCCGGCCCAGTCCTTCCACTTCACCTTGAGCTGGTGCATGGCGGCAATCGCCTGCTCCTCGCGCTCGGCCACGATGCCGATGAAGTCACCCTGGACCACGACCTTGACGATGCCGGGCAGGTGCTTGATGGAGTCATGGTCCACCGCGATCAGGCTGTTGCCCAGCGGCGCGGTGTAGTCGGCGCCGGTATAGGGCGGGCGCACCACGCGGGCGTGCAGCATGTCCGGCAGGCGCACATCGTGCACATAGGTCAGCGCACCCAGCACCTTGTTGGGAATGTCCACGCGCTGCACCGATTGGCCAATGTATTTGTGCTCCTTGCTGGAGCGCAGCGGCATGTGGGTGTCCAGGTCCACGTGCAGGTCCTGGCCTGCGGCCAGCTCGCCGTAGCCTATGCGCTTGCCGGCGCCGATCACAAAGCCGTTTTCGGTGCGCAGCTGCTTGGCCGGCACATTCCAGCGCTTGGCAGCCAGGTCCAGCAGCAGCTGGCGCACCTGGGCCGCGGCCTGGCGCATGGGCGTGGCCGAGTTCTGGATGGTGTCGCTGGCAATCGTGGGGCCCAGGTCGGGGGTGCGGCTGGTGTGGCCCAGGATCATGCGCACGCGGGCGAAATCGGTGTCGATCTCGTCGGCAATCATCTGTGCCAGCGAGGTGCGAATGCCGGTGCCCAGGTCCACGTGACCGTTGTAGCCAATGACTTCACCATTGGCGCTGATGGCGATAAAGCTGTCCACCAGCGTGCCGGCGGGCACGGGGAAAGGGCCTTGCGCGGCCACAGGTGGCTGCAGCACCGGGCCGTTGGCCAGCGTGGCCAGCGGCATGGCAGCGGCGCTGACCATGATCAGGCCACCGGTTTTCAGCAGCTGGCGGCGTGTCAGTTGTGCGGGGCTGGATTCCAGCGCTTTGTCTTTTTTTCCAAACATCACGCCAGCTCCTTGGCACAAGTGGGTTGCTCACAAGCGGCTTGCACGGTGGCGGCAGCGGCTTTCACGCTATGGCCTTGGGCAATCAGCGTGCGGGCGCGGTAGGCGGCGTCCAGAATTTCCAAATGCGTGCCGCAGCGGCACAGGTGGTGGGCCAGCTGCTTTTTGATCTCGTCGTTGCTGGCGTTGGGGCGCTTATCAAACAAGGCCGTCAGCGACATGATCATTCCGTTAACGCAGTAACCGCATTGCGCGGCCTGGGTGTCGATAAAGGCCTGTTGCACCGGGTGCAGCTTGATGGGCGCGGCCGTGACGGGAGCCTTGACGGCAAAGCTGGCGTCCTGCATGTCCTTGAACTGGGGTTCTTGCGCCACGCCGGCCTGGGCCTGCTGCGTGGCAGCGGGCGACAGCCCTTCCAGCGTGGTCACTTCCTTGCCCTGCACCACCGACAGCGGCACCGAGCAGGAGCGCGCTACCTTGCCGTCGATGAGCACGGCGCAGGCGCCGCATTGACCCAGGCCGCAGCCGTACTTGGGGCCGTTGAGCTGCATATCGTTGCGCAGCACATAAAGCAATGGCGTGTCACCGGATGCCTTGTTGGCATCCACCATTTTTCCGTTGAGTTTGAATTTCATCGCATGGACTTCTTATGTCGTGCCAATCAATGGCTGGTGCTGCAGGCAATACAGCAACTGCTTGGGAGGCGGGGAAAGAGAGATATTCAGGAGTGCGCAGGGATAATCAAAATCCATGAAAAGAAAATGAGAGTGCGCACTGTCATAGATTCAATTCATCAAGGGTTTGATAACCGCAAGCGGTTGAACTCCATACCCTTTCCCTCCACTTTTTCCTTTGTCTTGTTTTGCAATGGCAATGCAGCGGCCTAGGCTTGCACCAAGGGCCTATCTATCAGTGACACCACAAATGAGCGCCTGCTGGCTGCAGGTGCAACCAGGCCGCCGCAGCGGAAGGCAAGACACAAGGCCAAGGCCTTGCACGGGATATGCCGCGCGTTGTTGCCAACGGCACTCCCAGACTAAATCCCAAGCAACCTCTTTAAATTTCAGAAATTACTGAAATTTCCTGTATTCACCATAATGAATGTCAGGGAAAAGTAAGCTTACAAGAATCAAGCAAACGTCCAAGATGAAGATTAAGAAACCTTGATAATCGAGTTTTTTCGTTTTACCAATTTTGAATAGCGGTTGGTATAAGGACCTCTGTGATATTCGTAGCCATGGCGAGGGGCGGGCGCCGCCATGTGTTGCCTGGGCGGCATAATACTCATCAATTGATAGCTATCTGTGTTGATGTATGCTGCATCAGCACCGTATTTTGCTGAAATTTTTACGGCTGCACCCTGGCTGGCCATGCTCTGGCAGCGCATGGTGAGCGCCTCTTTGCTTGCCGCGCAGCATGGAACAGGGGTGATGCCGGTGCAGCGGATGGACCCATGACATGAGCGAGAGCTTTCAACACCGCGTGCAGCCCTGGCTGCAGCAATGCTTTGGCGCCGAGATCGCCGCCGACCCGGCCGAGCGCAACCGCCGTTTTCTGGAAGAGGCGCTGGAGCTGGTGCAGGCCAATGGCTGCACCGCCAGCGAGGCCCACCAATGGGTGGACTATGTCTTCAGCCGCCCCGCCGGCGCGCTGCAGCAGGAGGTGGGCGGCGTCATGGTCACGCTGGCATCGCTGTGCCAGGCCGGCGGCGTGGACATGCATGCCGAGGCCGACACCGAGCTGGAGCGCATCAGCCAGCCGGAGACCATGGCCAGGATTCGGGCCAAGCATGCGGGGAAGCCGAAATATGTGGCAACGCCGTGAAGCTTTCTGCGCCCCTGGGAAAGCAGGTCGATTCAGAACGTCATGCCGACGATCACATAATGTGTCTATACGTTAAGAAATAGAGGCAATGGCGAGTGAGTAACTTTGACTTTCTGAGCACGCATTCCCAGTCATTGGCTGCTCTGGGCCTGGCTGCTGAGAAGATCTTTCCTCACGACCCACCGAGCTGCGTGGCCAAGCTGCGCTTGCTGGCGGAAGCCATTGCCAAAGAGGTGGGCCACCGCATTGGAATCCAGTTGCAGCAGCCCACACAAGCCGAGTTGCTGCGCGCCATTGACAGCCGCCTTGGCCTGGATCCGCAATTGCGCCAGATGTTTCATCTGCTGCGCACGCGTGGCAACGACGCGGTGCATGAAGTGGGCGCCCTCATTGGATACCGCGAGGCACTGGAAAGCCTCAAAGTTGCTCGCGAAGTAGCGCTCTGGTTTCATCGAACCTTTGGATCTAACCCGCAATTCAAGCCTGGGCCATTTCAATTGCCGGATGACCCCAGTCAAAAGCTCTATGCGCTGCAAAAACAAATTGCAGCGCTGAATGAGCGACTGAGCAGTGAACAAGCGCTGCTATCCGACCGTGAGGCCATGGCCCAGCTCTTGCAGCAGCAAGCCGATCAGGAAAAGAGCCTGGCCGCTCAAGCGCTGCAAGAGCGCGATATTTACGAGCAACTGGCCAGTGAAGCCAGCGCCACCATTGAGCAACTCCAGGCCGACCTGCTCCAAGCACAGGCAGCTGCAGCCAGTGCACAAGCCCCCAGCGTTGAGTCTGTGCGCGCCTGGGGTGAGCGTTCTCGCAAGGCCGCAAGCCTGGTGCAGATGGATGAAGCTGCCACCCGCCTCATCATTGACCAAATGCTGTGCGATGCCGGCTGGAAGGCCGATACCGTCGAGCTGACCTATGCCAAGGGCGCACGCCCTGTGCGCGGGCAGAACCTGGCGATTGCCGAGTGGCCCATGCAAGGCATGCAAAGCGCAGACTATGTGCTGTTTGCCGGCCTGGTGCCTGTGGCCGTGGTGGAAGCCAAGCGCCTCAATCAAAACGTGGCCGGCAAGATTGCGCAGGCCGAGCGCTATGCACGTAGCTTTGCCGTGGCGGGTGATGCAGAGATGGCTTGGAGCGCACTGCAGCCTGCGCAGCCATGGGCTGACGGGCAAGGTGCTTGGTTCCAGATTCCGTTTGCCTACTCCTGCAATGGCCGTCCCTACGTCAAGCAGCACGAGCAATCCAGTGGCACATGGTTTCGAGACCTACGTCATACGGCCAACTTGGCCAAGCCTTTGCAGGGCTTTCATTCACCAGAAGGCTTGCAGGACCTGCTGCACCGCGATATCGCCAAGGCACAGGCCAAGCTGGAGACCGAGGCCGCCATCTACCTGGGCCTGCGTGACTACCAGCTCAATGCCATCCAGGCGGTGGAGCAACGCCTGGCCCATGGCCAGCGCAATTGCTTGCTGGCCATGGCCACAGGAACGGGCAAAACGCGCACCATCATTGGGCTGATCTACCGCCTGCTCAAGGCCGAGCGCTTCAAGCGCATTCTGTTTCTGGTCGATCGCACGGCATTGGGTGACCAGGCATTGGAAGCCTTTGGCGACATGGTGCTGGAGCAGAACATGCCGCTCTCCAGGCTCTACAACATTGCCGAACTGGGCGATATGGCGGCCGAGGCGGAAGACCGTGTGCAGGTTGCCACGGTGCAAGCCATGGTCAAGCGTGTTTTTGGCAGCGACAGCCCGCCGCCCGTGGACCAGTTTGACTGCATCATCGTGGACGAAGCCCACCGGGGCTACACGCTGGACCAAGACATGACCGAAGGCGAGCTGGAGCTGCGCGACCAAGCCCAGTACCTGTCCACCTACCGCCGCGTGCTGGACTACTTTGACGCCATCAAAGTGGGCCTCACGGCCACACCAGCCAAGCACACCAGCGACATCTTTGGTCACCCCATCTACACCTACAGCTACCGCGAAGCCGTGGCCGATGATTGGCTGATCGACCACGAGCCCCCCATTCGCTACACCACGCTGCTCACGCAAAACGGCATCCACTTTGCCAAAGGCGATGCGGTGGAAAGCATCCACCTGCAAACCGGTGAAATCGACACGGCAGAGTTGGACGATGAGTTGCACTTCGACGTGGCCAGCTTCAACAAAGGCGTGCTCAACGACAACTTCAACCGCGTCATCTGCAACCAGCTGGCGCAGGAGTTGGACCCCTTCAGTGACGAGAAGACCATGATCTTCTGCGCCACCGACACCCATGCGGACACCGTGGTGCGCATGCTGGGCGAGGCCTTCAAAGAGCTGCATGGCGACGCTTACAACCAGGCCAGCGTCATCAAAATCACTGGCAAGACCGACAAAGTCAGCCAGATGATCCGCAACTACAAGAACGAGGCCTATCCCAAGGTGGCCGTCACGGTGGACCTGCTCACCACCGGCATTGATGTGCCCCCCATCTGCAACCTTGTCTTCATGCGCCGTGTGCGCTCGCGCATCTTGTACGAGCAAATGATTGGCCGCGCCACACGCCGTTGCGATGAGATTGGCAAAACCGTCTTTCGCATCTACGACCCGGTGGACCTGTATGCCACGCTGCAAAACGTGAACACCATGCAGCCCCTGGTGAAAAACCCCAACATCACCATCGACCAGTTGCTGGATGAGCTGCACAACCCCGTGTCCTACCAGGCACCAGGCAGCACGCCAGAGCGCAAGCATGCCGACGATGTGCTGGACCAGTTGAACCAAAAACTCATGCGCGTGCTGCGCAAGGCCGCGCACAAGGCCGAGAAAAAACCTGCGCTCAAAGAGCGGCTGCAGCAGCTGGAGCAAAGCTGGGGTGTGCCTCCGGCCCAGTTGCACCGCCATCTGCATGAAGTGGCCCAAAAGCAGGGCACGCAAGCGGCAGCCAATTTTCTGCGCGACAACACCCGGCTGCTGCAGCAACTGGGCGAGGTGCAGGAGCTCATGGGCATAGCCTATCGCCCAGTGATTTCCAGCCACCATGATGAGCTGAAAGAGCGCCAGCAAAACTGGGGCCAGTATGCGAAGCCAGAGGACTACCTCGACGGCTTTGCCAGCTTCATCAAAGAACAGCTCAACCAGTCCGTGGCCTTGTCGGTGGTGGTCAACCGCCCCAAAGACCTCACCAGGGAGCAACTGCGCGAAGTGCGCCTGCTGCTCGATGGCGCAGGCTACAGCGAAGCCGCCCTCCAAGCAGCCTGGCGCAGCCAAAGCAACCAGGACATTGCGGCCGGCATCGTGGCCCATATCCGCAAAGCCGCGCTGGGCGAAGCCCTGCTTTCGTTTGAAGAGCGTGTAAACCGCGCCATGCAGCGCATCTACAGCCTGCACAGCTGGACGACGGCGCAGCGCAGCTGGCTGGACCGCATTGCCAAGCAGCTCAAGCATGAAACCGTGGTGGACAGCAACTTCCTCAACGAAGCCTTCCGCCAGCAAGGCGGCACCAAACAGGTCGACAAAGTTCTGGGCGGCCAGCTGGATGCCGTGGTCAGCCACCTGGCCGAAGCGCTGTGGCAAAAAGCGGCCTGATGGGGCTTGGCGAAGCGCTATGCTCAGCGCTCTTTGCACCCGCCTCTGCGCCCGCCTTCACCCCGGTATGGGCCTGCGGGTCGCCTCTTCAAAAATAAGAGCTGCTGGTGCTTACCGCTCAATGCTTTCATGCACCAATCATGCTGAAGCCGTTGGCTGACAAGCACAGGCAGCTATCCAAAACAAAGCATACATTTTTCCATTGGCATGACCACCTCTGACATCGTCCAGAAACTCTGGAACCTTTGCGACGTTCTGCGCGACGACGGCATCAACTACAGCGACTACGTCACCGAGCTCGTGCTGCTGCTCTTCATCAAGATGGAGCATGAAAACCTGGAATCCGGCGTCATCCAAGCGCCGCTGCTGCCCGAATACGCCCGCTGGACGCAGCTGCGTGGCCTCTCCGGCATCAACCTGCTCAACACCTACCGCCGCACGCTGCAGCAGCTGTCCGAGTCCACCAGCCCGCGCATTGCCGCCATCTACGCCAACGCCCAAACCAGCCTGAGCGAGCCGCGCCACCTGGAGCAGCTCATCAGCGACCTGGACCGCATCGACTGGTTCGACACCGACAAAGACGGCCTGGGCGATCTGTACGAAGGCTTGCTGGAAAAGAACGCCAGCGAGACCAAAAGCGGCGCAGGCCAGTACTTCACGCCGCGCCCGCTGATTGACGCCATGATTGCCGTCATGCGCCCGCAAGTCGGCGAAACCATCCAAGACCCCGCCGCAGGCACCGCAGGCTTTTTGATTGCCGCCGACCGCGCCATCCGCGCCCAGACCGATGACTTGCTTGACCTGAGCGAAGCCCAGCGCGCCTTCCAGATTCGCAAGGCCTACACCGGCATGGAGCTGGTGCCCAATACCCGGCGCCTGGCGCTGATGAACTGCCTGCTGCACGGCATTGAGGGTGACCAGGAAGGCGCCATTCACCTGGGCAACACCTTGGGCACGGCCGGCCAGCGTCTGCCCAAAAGCGACATCATCCTCAGCAACCCGCCCTTTGGCACGGCCAAGGGCGGCGGTGGCCCCACGCGCGATGACCTCACCTATGTGACCAGTAACAAGCAACTGGCCTTTGTGCAGCACATCGTCAAACACCTCAAAGACGGCGGCCGCGCCGCCGTGGTGCTGCCCGACAACGTGCTGTTTGAAGCCGGCGTGGGCGCAGACATACGCCGCGCCTTGATGGACAAATGCCGTTTGCACACCGTGCTGCGCCTGCCCACCGGCATCTTCTATGCCCAGGGCGTGAAAACCAATGTGCTGTTCTTTGAAAAAGTGGGCGAAGCCGCCACCGGCAGCACCCAAGACGTATGGGTGTACGACATGCGCGCCAACGCCCCCAAGTTTGGCAAACGCACCCCGCTGACCGCCGCGCACTTTGCGGACTTCATCAAAGCCTATGGCGAGGATGCGAACGGCAAGAGCACGCGCACCGATGGCGGCGAACAAAGCCGCTGGCGCTGCTTCAGCCGCGAATGGATTCGCGCTGAAAAGCAAGACAGCCTGGACATTGCCTGGCTCAAGGACGATAGCGTGGAAGACGCGGCCGACCTGCCCGAACCCGCTGTGCTGGCGCGGGAGATTACCGATGAGCTGAATGCGGCGCTGGAGGAGCTGGAAGGGATTTTGGCGGAGTTGGGGGAGGGGGCGGAATGAGTACTTCGCTACCTAGCTCTTGGGCAGTTTCTGAGATTGGCTCGCTTTGCGATTTAAAAAATGGACGAGCATTTAAACCGACTGAATGGAGCCTAGAAGGCTTGCCGATTGTTCGAATTCAAAATTTAAACAATCCAAATGCTTCATTTAATTGTTACTCAGGTGAATACGAGAATAAGTATTTTTTAAAAGGCGGTGAATTGCTTTTCGCTTGGTCGGGGACTCCGGGTACTTCCTTTGGAGCTCATGTGTGGCGTGGTGGTGAGGCGCTATTAAACCAACACATTTTTCGTGTTGATTTTGATGATTCATTTTTGGATCGTAGGTTATTTCGACATGCAATCAATCAAAAGCTCAATGATTTAATTGGGAAAGCGCACGGCGGCGCAGGATTGCAGCACGTCACCAAAGGAAAGTTTGAAGCGACACAGATTGTTGTTCCTCCACGCAATGAACAACGCCGCATCGCCGACAAACTCGACACCATCCTGACCCGCGTCGATGTCCTGAACGACCGCCTCGCCCGCATCACCCCTTTGCTCAAACGCTTCCGCCAGTCCGTCTTGGCTGCCGCCACTTCGGGGCGGTTGACGGAGGATTGTGCATTTGGTGAGGTGAAACGATGCTTGTTGAAAAACATAATAAAAGTCTCTTCCGGAGATGGGCTAGTTGCAAAAAATATGAATTCAGAAGGCAATATCCCCGTTTATGGCGGGAATGGTGTCAATGGATATCACGATAGATTTAATGTTTATGAACCAACAATCGTTATTGGACGTGTTGGTTATTATTGTGGGAGTGTTTACTTAACGCCAAAGCACGCTTGGGTTACAGATAATGCGCTGAAAGTTAAGTTTGATAGCGAAATACTAGATAAAAATTTTCTCTATTTTTCACTGCTTGGGATTAACTTGCGTGAGAATATTTCCTCAACGGCTCAACCTGTTATTTCTGGTCAGAAAATTTATTCATTGGTATTTCGACTACCTTCATATGAAGAACAAGCCGAAATCGTCCGTCGCGTCGAAATCCTGTTTGCCTATGCCGACCGGCTGGAAGCCCGGCTGCAAACTGCCCGCACCGCTGCCGACCGCCTCACCCCCGCGCTGCTGGCCAAGGCCTTTCGCGGCGAGCTGGTGCCGCAAGACCCCAATGACGAGCCCGCAACCGAGCTGCTGCGCCGCCTGCGCGAGGCGCGTGCAGCCCAAGCCCCCGCCAAAAAAACGCGTGGCCGCAAGGCGTCGGCAGCCTGATTTTTGACAACCAGCGCCTGCCTCAACGTCTGCCCCAACGGCGGTTGTCGGAGCACGCTGGAGTGCAGCCGTTGGCTTGGGCTGCATCCAAAACCAGCAGCGGAAAAAGTGAGCAGTCTGTGCCCATGTACAGCGCGTTGTAGATACCTATCAGCGTGAAAGTGGTGCAATGACGGCTGCGGCAGCTGCGAAAAGCAGAGCGGTTGAAATATGCCAAGGCAGGCTGCTTGCATCTCCATGCGTGCCCTGCCGGGATGATTTTTTTCCTCTGCTGAGGAAGGTGCGTAGACAGGCGGCTTCATAGCCAGGTGTCCAGGGGCATGGTGAACACCATCAAGCGAGGGCTGTACGCTGCTCTGGATGCGCTCAGAAAAGCTGCGGCGCCGGGGTTGGGGTATGACCTGCCCAGCGCCTAGATTTGCGCGAAAAATGGCTTCTCGGCGTTTTCCAGCTCCCAGCCCCTCAACGCTCTCCCCGCCAGCAGAATCGGATGCTCTTCATCCGTTTTCATCCGTTTTCATCCGTTTTCATCCGTTTTTGCCCACGCTCTCCCATCCGATAGAACGCCCCACGCCCTGCACCTTCCAGTCGTAGCAACTCCGAACCTTGCATCCGTTTCAATAAATCCTTGGACTGCCCTTCACTCAAGTGGCACAAGTCCATGATCTCCGCACGGCGGATTTGCCCATGCTGCTGCACGTAACTCAGCACCATTTGCTCGTGCTGTATCGGGGTGAAACCAGCCTGGCGGGTATAGCCTGCCTTGTCACCCGCGGCTCGGTATACAGAGGCCGACAGCGTATAGCTGCGCCCCCGGGTGTGGCCATGGGCTTGTACCAACCCCGCCTCGGTCAGCGCCTCCAGCGTACGTTTGGCGCTGGCGGCATCGCGTTGAATGCGTTCGGCCAGTTCATCGGCTGTCACCCGCTTCAGCGCGCGAATTGCTGCCAGGGCGATCAGGCTGTCTATCGGCAGCTCGGCAGTCCGGCGCCGCTCCTCTTCCACGACCAGGCGGCGGAAGTCCTGGTCGGCGGGCTCGGTGGGCAGGCGCAGCACCACGCTGTGGGCGTCGGTGCGCGAATAGTCGGGACTCGGGCGGCCGAACTTGAGCATGCCGCGAAAAATCGTATCCACACCGCGTCCCGAGCGCTCCACCACGCCGATGCGCTTCATGGCATCGGCCAGAGCGCGGTTGCGTGGGCGTGGCTCGGTCACCAGCAGATTGGCCAGCGTCACGCCGTCCACCAGCCCACCGGGGTTGCTGATTGCCAGCGCATCGTCTTCCAGCCGTACATGCACCGCACCCAGGCGGTGGTAGTCGCGGTGAATCAGTGCATTGGCCACGGCCTCGCGAAAGGCCGCCATATCCACCATGGGCACTGGCACGCGGAACAGTCCGACCTGAATCTCCTCCTCTGGGTTGTAGGGGCGGAAATTGGTTTCCAGCCAGTCCAGCGCCTTCAGCAGCGGAAAGCGGCGAAACTCATTGAAGCGCACAGCCTGTTGCGCCAGCACCTGGAAGGCGAACTCATGGGTGGGCACCCATTGGTGCAGCGAACTTTCTCGTCCCACCAGCAGCAGGCCGGTGAGCGTCGGCACACGCGTGCCATCGGGCTGGCGTGTCGTCAGGCCCAGCGCACCGTCCAGTGCTTCATCGTCCAGCTCCAGCAGCACCCTGTCGCCACCGTACTGTTGTACTGCTTGGCGCAGGCGCTCGCGCTCCAGTGGGTCCAGGTCGGCCAGTGTGGCGCCCGCCACCGGCTGGGCCGATACATCCTCCAGACCCAGGCTGCTGGCGCGGCTTTCACGCTCGTGCGGCAGCATGGGGGCGCACTCGGGTGTGCCGTCATGTTTGAGCCGCCTGCGCAGGTAGACGCCGTTCGCTGTGGCCACGATGGACTGTGCCTTGGGTACCGCAATGCGTGCCACGGGCAGACCGGCTGCATCGACCTGCTCCACCTGGACTCGCAGCGAGGGCGAGGTCCGCGCTGCCACCAGCCCGGCCAGACCCGCCAGATTGAGGTGCTCGGCATGCAGGCCGGTAGGCCTGCCGTCGTCCTCTACGCCTAGCCATAGTTCGCCGCCTTCGGCATTGGCCAGGCAGACCAGGGCCTCGACCAACTCGCGGTCGGGGAGTTTTTTCAGGTCGCTCTTGAACTCAACCGACAGCGATTCGGCACGAGGCAGGCGGTGGATCATGAGGTCGTGCTCTGCTCTGCCTCAGCTTTACACGTCAATATTCCCTGCGCGCAGCGCGTTGGCTTCGATGAAGTCGCGGCGTGGCTCGACTTCGTCGCCCATGAGCATGGTGAACACGCGGTCGGCTTCGATGGCGTCGCCCACCTTGACCTGCAGCAGGCTGCGGACCTGGGGGTCCATGGTGGTTTCCCAGAGCTGCTCGGGGTTCATTTCACCCAGGCCCTTGTAGCGCTGGCGGCCGGTGGTGCGTTCGGCTTCGCTGATAAGCCAGCGCATGGCCTGGCGGAAGTCGCCCACTTTTTCGGTCTTGGCTTTTTCGCCTTCACCACGGGTGACCTTGGCGCCTTCGGCCAGCAGGCCGACGAAGTTCTGGGCCTCGTCTGCCAGTGCGGCGTAGTCGTGGCTGGCCACGAACTCCTGGGTCAGGATGGAGCTCTTGATGTTGCCGTGGTGGTGGCGGCTGATGCGCAGCACCGGGTTTTGCGAGTTGGGGTCGATCTCGGCCGTCACGGCGGCGGGGATGCCGGTGGCGCTGAGCTCGCGCAGCTTGGCCTCCAGGGCGGCGGCGCTGTCCTGGGCTTCTTCGATATGGCCCAGCTTGATCTGGATGCCGTCGGCAATGGCGCGCAGGGCTTCTGCGTCCATGAAGGCGGAGAGGCGTTCGATCACGGCCTCGGCGGCCAGGTGCATATGGGCCAGCTTGTCCAGGTCTTCGCCGCTGATGGTGCGGGCGTTGTCACCGCCGGTGCTGACGCTGGCGTTTTGCAGGGCGATGCGCATCAGGAACTGGTCCAGCGCCGGGCCGTCCTTGAGGTAGAGCTCTTCCTTGCCGTTCTTGACCTTGTACAGCGGCGGCTGGGCGATGTAGATGTGGCCGCGCTCGACCAGGTCGGGCATCTGGCGGTAGAAGAAGGTCAGCAGCAGGGTGCGGATGTGGGCGCCGTCCACGTCGGCGTCGGTCATGATGATGATGCGGTGGTAGCGCAGCTTGTCGACGTTGTAGTCGTCGCTGCCGCTCTTGCCGGATTCTTCGCTGGCCTTGCCGATGCCGGTGCCCAGGGCGGTGATCAGGGTGATGATTTCCTGGCTGGACAGCAGCTTTTCGTAGCGGGCTTTTTCCACGTTCAGGATCTTGCCGCGCAGGGGCAGGATGGCCTGGAATTTGCGGTCGCGACCTTGCTTGGCGGAGCCGCCGGCGGAGTCACCCTCGACGATGTAGATTTCGCACAGCGCCGGGTCTTTTTCCTGGCAGTCGGCCAGCTTGCCGGGCAGGCCCATGCCGTCGAGCACGCCCTTGCGGCGCGTCATTTCGCGGGCCTTGCGCGCGGCTTCACGGGCGCGGGCGGCTTCGACGATCTTGCCGCAGAGAATCTTGGCGTCGTTCGGCTTTTCTTCCAGGTAGTCGGTGAGCAGCTTGCCGACGATGTCTTCCACCGGGGCGCGCACTTCGGAGCTGACCAGCTTGTCCTTGGTCTGGCTGCTGAACTTGGGCTCGGGCACCTTCACAGAAAGCACGGCGCACAGGCCTTCGCGCATGTCGTCGCCGGTGACTTCGACCTTGGCCTTTTTGGCCAGCTCATGGTCGGCGATGTACTTGCCGATGACGCGGGTCATGGCGGCGCGCAGGCCGGTCAGGTGGGTGCCGCCGTCACGCTGGGGGATGTTGTTGGTGAAACACAGCACCTGCTCGGCATAGCTGTCGTTCCACTGCATGGCCACTTCGACGCCGATTTCGGTGCCGGGAATACCGCCGTAGCTGTCGGCAGGGCGGGTACCCGTGGCGTGGAAGGTGGTGGGGTGCAGCACCTTCTTGGTGCCGTTGATGAACTCCACAAAGCCCTTGACGCCGCCGGCGCCCGAGAAGTCGTCCTCACGGCCGTCGCGCTCGTCCTTGAGGCGAATGCGCACGCCGTTGTTCAGGAAGGAGAGTTCGCGCAGGCGCTTGGCCAGGATCTCGTAGCGGAACTCGAAGTTCTCTTTGAAGATTTCCTGGTCGGGCAGAAAGTGCACCTTGGTGCCGCGCTTGTCGCTGGGGCCCAGCACGCGCATGGGCGAGGTTTCCACGCCGTCGACGATTTCGATGGGGCGGTTTTGCACAAAGCCGCGCGAGAAATCGATCTCATGGCGCTGGCCGTCACGGCTGACGGTGAGCTTGAGCCAGATGGACAGCGCGTTCACGCAGGACACGCCCACGCCGTGCAGGCCGCCCGAGACCTTGTAGCTGTTCTGGTTGAACTTGCCGCCGGCGTGCAGCTCGGTCAGCGCAATTTCGGCGGCCGAGCGCTTGGGCTCGTGCTTGTCGTCCATCTTCACGCGGGTGGGGATGCCGCGGCCGTTGTCGATGACGGACAGCGAGCCATCGGCGTGGATGGAGACCAGGATGTCGTCGCAGTAGCCAGCCAGGGCTTCGTCGATGGAGTTGTCCACCACTTCGAAGACCAGGTGGTGCAGACCGGTGCCATCGGAGGTATCGCCGATGTACATGCCGGGGCGCTTGCGCACGGCTTCCAGACCTTCGAGGATCTGGATCGCGCCTTCGCCATAGCCGCTAGCGTCCGCCCCGGTGGGGGCTGGGTTCTGGGTGTCTGGCTGGTTGTCTGCGGTCATGAATGAAATTGCCTTGATGCTGCAAAAACAAGAGCTTGCTAAGCTTGTTCTGCCTTGAATTCAACGAAGTAACGGGTGGAAACGAAGCAGCAGCATGCACATGCTGCTCTTCTTTTTGTTAGCACCCGTGTTGGGGCACCGGTGCGGTGCCTCAGATGCGCATGGGCATCACCACGTATTTGAAGCGCTCGTTTTCTGGAATGGTCACCAGGGCCGAGCTGTTGCCGTCGGCCAGTTGCACCTGCACCATGTCCTGGCCCATATTGGCCAGCACGTCGATCAGGTAGGTCACGTTGAAGCCGATTTCGATGGCATCGCCGCCGTAGTCGATATCGAGCTCGTCCACCGCCTCTTCCTGCTCGGCATTGGTCGATGCCACGCGCAGCAGGCCGGGCTCCAGGTTCAGGCGCACGCCCTTGAACTTGTCGCTGGTCATGATGGCCGTGCGCTGCAGGCTGGCCAGCAACGGGGCGCGGCCCAGGGTGATGCTGTTGCCGTGGTTGCGCGGGATGACGCGGTTGTAGTCGGGGAACTTGCCTTCGACCAGCTTGGTGACGAATTCCATGCCGCCAAAGGTGAACTTGGCCTGGTTGCTGGCGAACTGCATCTCGATGCGGGGCGAGTTCTCGCCACCCACGTCGGACAGCAGGCGCTGCAGCTCCAGCACGGTCTTGCGCGGCAGAATCACTTCCTGCTTCACGGCGGCTTCCACATCCAGCTCGGCGCTGGCCCAGGCCAGACGGTGGCCGTCGGTGGCGACCAGGGAGAGGGTGTTGCCCTCGGCCACGAACAAGATGCCGTTCAGGTAGTAGCGGATGTCCTGCACGGCCATGGCGAAGGACACCTGGCCCATCAAGTCCTTCAAGACCTTTTGCGGCACGCTGAAAGCGGGGCCGAAGGCGGCGGCTTCCTGCACCAGCGGAAAGTCCTCTGCCGGCAGGGTCTGCAGGGTGAAGCGGCTCTTGCCGCCCTTGAGGATGATCTTGGACTGCTGCGTCTCCAGGCTCACGGTCTGGTCGGCGGGCATGGTCTTCAGAATGTCGATCAGCTTGCGCGAACCCACGGTGGTGGTGAAGTCCCCGGTGTCGCCCCCCAGCTCGGCCGTGGTGCGGATCTGGATTTCCAGGTCGCTGGTGGTCAGCTGCAGCGCGTTGCCGGTCTTCTTGATCAGCACGTTTGCCAGGATAGGCAGGGTGTGGCGGCGTTCGACGATGCCGGACACCGATTGCAGGACCGCGAGAACTTTGTCTTGTGTGGCTTTCAGGACGATCATGTCAACCTCTGATGATGAATCGGGAGCGGCATCTGGGCCAGCGGCATGGACTTCCATGCTCCCTCACGCTGCCCAAACACCGCATTGTGCCCCGGCAGCCCCGCACAAGCTATGTATGCGGCAGGGCCCCTGGGGCGTAATAGTAATAGAGCCGTTGTCAGCCTTTGAGCGTCTGCTCCAGCACATGCAGCTGCTGGTTCAACTCGGTCAGCTGTTGGCGCTCTCCGGCAATCTTGCGCACCGCGTGCAGCACGGTGGTGTGGTCACGGCCGCCAAACAGCTCGCCAATCTCGGGCAGGCTTTTTTGCGTCAGCTCCTTGGCCAGGTACATGGCAATCTGGCGCGGGCGGGCAATGCTGGCCGGGCGCTTCTTGCTGTACATGTCGGCGACTTTGATCTTGTAGTAGTCGGCCACCGTTTTCTGGATGTTTTCCACCGAGATCTGGCGGTTTTGGATCGACAGCAGATCGCGCAGTGCCTCGCGGGCCAGTTGGATGGAGACTTCCTTTTGGTTGAAGCGCGAATAGGCCAAGATCTTGCGCAGCGCGCCTTCGAGCTCTCGCACGTTGGAGCGCACGTTCTTGGCCACGAAGAAGGCCACTTCCTCGGGCATCTCGGCGTTTTCGGCGCGCGCCTTGTTGATCAGAATCGCCACGCGCATTTCCAGCTCGGGCGGCTCGATGGCCACCGTCAGGCCCGAGTCAAAGCGCGAGACCAGGCGCTCGTGGATGTTGGCCAGACCCTTGGGGTAGGTGTCGGACGTCATCACGATGTGGCTCTTCTTGGCCAGCAGGGCCTCGAAGGCGTTGAAGAACTCTTCCTGCGTGCGGTCCTTGTTCGCAAAGAACTGCACGTCGTCGATCAGCAGCAGATCGAGGGAGTGGTAGCGCTCCTTGAACTCGTCGAAGGTGCGGCGCTGGTAGGCCTTGACCACATCCGAGACGAATTGCTCGGCATGGATGTAGAGAACTTTGGCGTCGGGCTTGTCGGCCAGCAGCTGGTTGCCCACGGCATGCACCAAGTGGGTCTTACCCAGGCCGACGCCGCCGTAGATGAACAAGGGGTTGTAGAGGTGGCCGGGTGAGCCCGCCACATGCATGGCGGCCGAGCGCGCCATGCGGTTGGCCGTACCTTCGACCAGGGTGTCAAAGGTCAGGGCCGGATTCAGGCGGGTGCGAAAGACCGGGGCGGCCACTTCTTCGTTGACCGATGGGGCCGCGCCCACCGATGCATCGGCACCTGCGGCGTGCGACATCTGCGGGTTGACGGGGCGAACATAAGTACGCACAACGCTTTCGCGGTGTGCGAGCGCCAACTCCAGTGTCACGGGCTGGCCGTACAAGGACTCCAGCAGCGCGGCGATGCGGCCCGCATACTGGGCTCGAATCCAGTCGAGCTTGAAGCGGTTGGCCACGTAGACCGTGACCTTGGAGAAGTCCTCGGCCACGGCGGCGGTCAAGGGCTTGATCCAGGTGTTGTACTGCTGCTCCGGCAGGTCTTGGCTGAGCTGCTCTACGCAGGCTTGCCACAGGCCCTGGCCGATGTCGTTGGTAGGTTCCTCGGTCATTTCT